>NZ_JAPEPW010000015.1 GCF_026339955.1 Streptomyces sp. NBC_01549
GGATCTCACCTCCCGGCTCTCTCAGAACCGTGCGTGAACCTCTCGATTCACACGGCTCCCATCACCCGGTCGTTCGAGGCCGGAGGAGTTTCCAGTGGGCGAAGAGCCCCGGGTAGAGCTTGGCGGTCTTCTCCAAGCCCTGCCATGCCCGGCTCCGGCGACGCCGGAGCCGCTTGTACTTCTGCACGGCCCATCGCATCAGATACTGATCGATGCCCTTCAGGCTCGGGACCAACGCGGACGGATAGAACCGCCCGTAGTAGCTGATCCATCCCCGCACGACGGGATTGATCTCCCGTGCAAGGTCTGCCAGGGACGACCCACTGCGCAAGTGCAGCCGCCATCGGCGGATCTGCGCCCGGATGCGCTTGGCCGCCTCGTCGCTGAGGGTGCGTTTCTTCTGGAGGGACCTCGTCGGTGACCAGTACGGACGTGGTCGTTCCGGGAAGAACGACACGATCTACCGTGACGCGGTTTCCGGAGGACCAACGCGTTGACCAGGTGTTTCTCGTCCCTCAAGAAGAAACGCACCCCGTCGCTGATCGCCGGGTTGAAGCCGAAGAAGTAACTCCCCGTCCTCGACCGGACTTTCCGCGAGCGGAACGTGTACCCGAGGAAGGTGAACGAGACGTGCTCGTACGAACCACGCCTCTTGCCATCCTTGCAGTACACGATGCGGGTCTTGTCGGGATGCAGCCGCAAGCCCCCGCACTCGGCCAGCCGCTGGCCGATCGCCTGACGCACCTGGTGCGCCTCGGCCTCGGTGCGGCAGTGAACCACCATGTCGTCGCAGTAGCGCTCGAACCGGACACCCGGGAAGACCCGATCCATCCAGGTGTCGAACGCGTAGTGCATGAACAGGTTCGCCAACAGGGGCGAGATCGCCGAGCCCTGGGGACTCCCACGATCCCGCGCGACCAGTTCGCCACTCTTGTGCCGCAGCGGAGCCTTCAGCCAGCGCTCCACATACAGCAGAATCCACCGCTGGTCGGTGTGGTGGGCCACCGCCTTGAGGACCAGGTCGTGGTCGAGGTTGTCGAAGAACCCCTGGATGTCGATATCGACCGTCCAGTCCGTCCTCCAGCACCGCTCCCGACAGGCCGCGACCGCGTCCAGCGCGCTTCTGCCAGGCCGGTATCCATAAGAATCGGGGTGGAACATCGGTTCCACCTCCGGTTCCAGGACCATGGCCGCCGCAGTCTGCGCAATTCTGTCCGCGACCGTCGGCACCCCGAGAACCCTGACCTTGCCTGATCCTCCGGGTTTGGGGATCTCCACCATCCGCACCGGCGGCGGGAAGTAGCTGCCCGACGACAGGCGATTCCACAGTTTGTAGAGGCTGCCCCGCAGGTCAGCCTCGAACCGCTCGATCGACTCGCCATCGACCCCGGCCGTTCCCCCGTTCGCCTTGACCTTGAGATACGCCTCCCAGACCACATACTTCGAGATCTCGAACGACTTCAGCCCACTCATCCGGCTCCTCCCGGGAACTCCGGTTGACCGCCAAGCAGACCTGGATGATCCGTCCCCTTCGCTCCACCCGCATTACCGGGCTTCGTCACTACTACGAGACGGTCTGCCCCCGTGCCCCGCGTCAGTACTCCGCCCCTTGCGGTGTTGGCCGCTTGGGGATCTCCCTCTCGCCGCCGGCCCCACGGGCCGGCAGCAGTATCGGGGCGACAGGTTCTCACGTTCCATGCAAGAGCCCAGGTCAGGCTCGCGCCGCCTACATGCCGGACGCCATCCGGGCAGTCAGCAGGCTCCCCCCGGACTTGTCCCAGAGCCCTGGTCTCGCCCTGGTTTCGACGCCACTGGAATTTGTTACGACACGTCATCAGCGGTTCGCTCCCGCTCGCCTTCCTGACCCACACCTGACGCGATCAGGTCGCGCCTTTTCCCGCAGCGCTCACCACGAACGGCACTTAACCGACGCAGCCTGCGGTGGTTTGAAGCCTCCCCCTGCAGGGCGACCCCGGAGGACCTACCTCCATCTCCTGCACAGCACCGCTTCCAGAAGCTCCTACATCGACGCCTCCTTCAGCGTTCGTGACACACGACCAGCG
>NZ_JAPEPW010000004.1 GCF_026339955.1 Streptomyces sp. NBC_01549
ACGAAGCGGTCCTTCACCGCGTCAGCCACCTCCTGCGCCCGCGCTTTGTTGGGTCTTCGAATTTAGTGGGGGTGCGGCGGTGACGGCCTGACGTTCAGTCACCGAGCGTGATGGGCCTGGGGTGTGGGTGGCCTGGACGCAAGGAGCCCGCGGGTCTTCGTGATCATGGTTGTTGTCTAGGCAACCGATCATGAAGAACCCACGGGCTTGAGCATCGACGATACCGGGACCAACGAGGCTGCGACGCGACTGCTTGGGCTGGAGGGGGTGAGTGTGACGCAGGTCAAGGACGACAAGGCAGGCGGATCGACGGTATACGTCGTGACGAACGAGGAGTCCGCGAGGGCCTGCCCCTCGTGCGGGGTTTTCTCCACCCGGCTGAAGGACTACCGCACCACCGCCCCCAGACACCTGTCCTGCGGCGGGCGCCCGGTGAGTATCCGGTGGCGCAAGGCACGCTGGCACTGCACCGAACTCGACTGCGACCGCCGCTCGTTCACCGAGTCCATAGGCCAGGTACCCGCGCGGATGCGTACGACCGGGGCGCTTCGGCGGGCGGCCGGGGCCGCGGTGTGTGACGGCGGGCGATCGGTGGTGCAGGCCGGCCGGGATCTGGGCCTGTCCTGGCCGATCGTGCAGCACTGCTTCGAGGACTACGCCGCGAAGGTCCTGCCCGAGGAGCCGCCGGTGACCGAGGCGATCGGGATCGACGAGACCCGGCGGGGTAAGCCGGTGTGGGAGCAGAACCCGGACACGGAGAAGTGGGAGCTGGTCGCGGACGCCTGGCACATCGGCTTCGTCGACGCGATCGGCGGGCGCGGCCTGTTCGGCCAGGTCGAGGGCCGCAACTCCGCCTCCGTCGCCGACTGGCTGACGGCCCGGCCCGCCGCCTGGCGCGAGCAGGTCCGCTACGTCGCCATCGACCTGTGCTCCACCTTCCGCGCCGCCGTCCACCGTGCCCTGCCGCACGCGGCGGTGGTCGTGGACTGCTTCCACATCGTGCAACTCGCCCAGCGCCACCTCGCCGACCTGCGCCGACGCCTCACCTGGAAACAGCACGGCCGCCGGGCCCGCAAGGGCGACAGCATCTACAGCGTCCGCAAGCTCCTGCGCCGCAACAAGGAAGACCTCACCGACGAACAACGCGAGCTCCTCAAGACCGAGTTGGAGTACATGGGGACCTACGGCCGACAGATCTATGCGGCCTGGCAGGGCAAGGAACTCCTGCGCGACCTCCTGGGCCTGACCGTCACCCGCAGGCACGTCACCCCCGACCACTCCGCGATCTCCACCGCCCGCCACCGCTTCTTCGCCCACGTCGCCGACCACGCTCACCTGCCCGAACTCGTCACCCTCGCCGAGACCATCGAGCAGTGGTGGGACGGCATCGAGACCTACCTGACCACCGGGATCACCAACGCCGCCTCGGAGGGCAACAACCGCCTCATCAAGCTCGAAGCGCGTAACGCCTTCGGCTTCCGCAACCGAGCGAACCAACGCCTCCGCTCACGCTGCGCAACCACCCGGCGAAGCCGACGGGAGGCACACCCCCACTAAATTCGAAGACCCGCTTTGTTACGCAGTGGATCGGCTCGCGTTCCCCGCGCGCTTCCGGTGTGGCAGGAGAAGAGAACCAGGTTCGACCGACCCGAGGCAGAGGCCGGCAGTTGCAGAAGCACTTCCTGGGCCAGCTCCCTTCCATTCATGGGACGTTTTCCGCCGAATTTCCGCTGGACGATGAAGTGATTTTCGCTATCCCCTGAACCGTGCAGAGCAATGAAGTAGGTGTTCGTTGAGTCCCATGGCACCCGACCCGAGTATTCAAACCGCGATGTTTCGTTGACATCAGGGGGCGCAATCCACACGTCCCGCAGATCAGCTGTCAAACGGGTGTGGTCCTGAGCAAATCGCGCCCTCTCGCTGTGGTAGCCGTAGACCTCACCGTTGTCGCCGATGAGCGGCTCCAGCATGTAGCTGCTAAGCCTCTGCGCTGCCTGTCGGATGCTCTGCTCCGTCTGATGCCCATGCTTGTACCGGGCCCATGTGCCGACCGTGAGAGAGGTCCGCTCCGTCTGGATGGGCGCGAGGAAAGTGCGGCCGGCACGGACTCGCTGAGAGAGCGAGCCGGTGAAGCCGTAAACCGTGCGCCCGACGTGGGCAGCTATCTGATCGGCCAGGAAGTCGGTGGCAGTGTGGTGTCCCGCCAGCACCACGGTGCCCGCCGATGACAGCAGGGGATCCCCCGCCACCACGTCGACGAACTCGTCCCTGGTCAGCCAATAGTCGTGGCCGGAAGCTCGCAATGAGACCCGACCGAGGGCGACGTCGTGGTCCGCGGCCACCAGGTAGACCCTGTCTCCTCGCCATACCGCAGGGACAATGAAGTCCTGGTCGGGGTCATGCCACACTCTTCTTCTGGACACGACCTTGGTCCAATTCGGAACGAATACGCTCCCAGCGTCCAACGGGGTCTTCTGAAGAGGACTGTTGCTCCACCATCGCGCGGAGACTCCGTCGGCACGAAGCACCGGCTCCTTCGAGTAAAGATCAGCCTGAATGAGTTTCAGTTTGTATGCGCGCAACGTGTCGGCATTCGTGAGGGCATCGAATTCACGAGACCGGATCGCCTGTGAGATCAGATTGATCAGTCGGTCCCATGCAGCCTGGACCACCCCGATGTCGCCCTCTTTCATCAGCAGAGCTGTCCGCGTCAGGCTGTTCTCGACCGAGTCCAGCCTCCCCGCGTTCCGACCGGCGGCGAGGTGCCGCACCAAGCGGTCCGCATGCGCCGTGGCCATACCCCGGACATCTCGCGGCCGGGAGGGAACGAGCGGGTTCCGCGAGGACGACGGTGCCGGCCCCGTCGAAGTCTCGGTCCGGCCGCCCCCCAGAAAGGTCGGCCTTCCTCCACCCGGAGTCACCGCACGCCGCGGAGCCACCACCGGAGTCACCGCACGCCGCGGAGCCGGGGCAGCGCCGGCCCTGGGGACGTTCGCTGCCTGCCGCCCGGGCTGGGTGGTATGCCACTCGGCACGGCCGCCGCGCTCGTCCGGCCACAGTCTGATCACCGTTCCGCCGGCCTGGGTGGTGATGTCGGCCCCTCCGGTGGCATGGTGCACCGTCACATGGTGCTGATCGGCGATCCGCCATGCCAGATCCCGTACCGCGTCCGCCCTGAAGCTCTTGTATTCGCCCAAACGGTATACGGGCAGCAACAGAACGTCGCGCGTGCCCGGAGGAATGTCCAGGGCAGCCGCGTTTTCGGCGGGCAGAACACGGCGCGACGACACAATGTAGGCACCCCCGGACGCGCTGACGGGCAGCCGCTGCGTCTCCCGCTTCCACGAACGGGTGCTCCCGTCGGCCGTCCACGCCTCGTAGGTCCGGATGACACGAAGGTGGGAATGCGGCTCTGCCAGCCTCGTCCAGTCGGCGTCATCGAAGTACGCGCTGCCGAATCGGCCTTGGCGGTCCCGGACCAGTCGTTGCCGCGGTCCGGACGGCGCCCGAGCCCCGGACCGTGACGGTCCGGCCCCGCCGGAACCCCCCGCGTCGCGGTCCGCCCCGCCAGGAGGGATCTCCCGGCCACGCCCCGTGCCGTACATCGGCGCAAGCGCCGGCGACGGCCGCTCCGTCACCCGCCCATGCTCGAACGCGCGGGAGTCACCGAGAGGTCTCAGACACGGCAGCTGTAGTTCGTGAGGCGTGAGGCATCGCCGCTGGCCAGCGTGGTGGGTGGGGTGCCTGCGGCAGGGGTACGGCCACCGGCATCGTGATCTTGTGTGACGAAGAATCAAGAAGCGGTGGCCGCGCAGGCCACGGTAGTACACGCCGGGTGGGACGGGCTGTTCGAGGGGTTGATGGGCCGGTTCGCGAGCTGCTTCCCGCGCCGGGAGACCCGGCTGACCTGCCGGAACATGGTCTCTGGGCTGCTGATGGTCAAGGAATCGGCGAACTGCTGGTCGTTGGCCGAGGCGATCGGCCACAGCGGTCCGCATGTCCTGCAGCACTTCTTGTCGAGGGCCCGCTTCGACACCGAGGCAGTCCGCCGGTCGGTCGCGGCCTGGACGGTGGAGCAACTCGGCGAGAGGAGGTGATGTTGGTGGTGGACGAGACGGGCGATGAGAAGTCGTCCCTCGACGCGGTCGGCGCGGCCCGGCAGTACTCCGGGGCGCTGGGCGGGATCGGGCTGTGCCAGGTCGCGGTACACCTCTCCTACGTGAGTGCCGAGGGGCACGCGCTGGTCGACCGTCGGCTGTACCTGGGCGAGGCATGGGCGGCGGACGACGAGCGCCGTGAGCTGGTCGGGGTGCCCGACGAGAGGGTGTTCGCCACCAAGCCGCAACTGGCCGGCGACATGCTGGAGGACGCCCACGCCTCGGGGGTGCACACCGCGTGGGTGGCCGCCGACGAGGTCTACGGTGGACGGGAGTTGCGTGCGCGGATCCGTGCGCTGGGCTACGGCTACGCGATCGCGGTACCCACCAGCCACCGGGTCACCACCCCGGGCGCCGGGAAGAAGAAGGTCACCGCGCTGCTGGAGCGGGTGCCGAAGCGGGCCTGGATGCGGCTGAGGACCGGCCATGGCACCAAGGCCGAGCGGCTCTACGACTGGGCGATGATCGACGTGAACCCCGACGATGCGCCGCCCGGACAGGCCGCCGGGCACAGCCAGGTCCTGGTCCGACGCCACCGCCGCACCGGCACCCTTTCCTTCTACCGGACCTGGCACCCCGACCCGCAGCCGATATCGGTGCTGGTCAGCGCGGTCTGCCGCAGGTGGCGGGTCGAGGAGGACTTCCAGGGAGCCAAGGGCCTGGCCCACCTCGACACCGGCCAGGTCACCTGCTGGACGTCCTGGCACCGCTGGAGCCTCATGTCAATGATCGCCTACGCACTTCTGGCCGTCGGCGCACTCCACGAGCGGCAACGCGCCCACCCCGCCAACTCCGACGACGAGTTGGCCATGGTGCCCGTCAGCCCGCGCGAACTCCTCGCGCTATTGCGGGTCTTCGCCCTGCCAAGGCCCCGCCAGGACACCGATCCGGCACACGCCCTGCACTGGTCGAACTGGCGTCGCCGACACCAGCATCGCGCGACGGCCTGCCACCGCCGCTGGAACAACGTCACAGCAGTGGCCATCGCATGACAGGAACCTCACGAGTCACGAACTACAGCTGCCGTGTCAGACCCTCCGGCAGAGCCTGCCGCACGCCCGCAGCCGAGCCCGGATCCGCCGGCGCCCCGGGCCTGACGGAGAAGACCGCCGGCTGCTCGCTCGCCCGCGCCGCCAGGGCCAGGGGCCCGACCGCATCGCGGTCCGTCCCAGCCGAGCCGGGCGAAGAGGCGGGTCCGGGCCCGCCGCGGCTCCCTGATGCTGATGCTCCTCGTCCCGGCATCAGGGTGCCGGTATCCCGGCCACCGGAAGACCCGGCCGCCGGGTGACCCGAACGGGAGATACGCGCCTGGAGCCAGTCCACGACACCACGCAGCGACGGACCGTCACCGCTCCCGCCGCTGCTGCCACCCCTCAGGCGCAGCGGTGGTACGTCCTCGCCCGCGGTGGGAGAAGGCTGGCCGGGGCGGGTGGCGGCGGAAGCCGGGGCACCCGGAGCGGACGGCGGGGTGGGACCACCGCTGTGGCTGTTGGGGCGAGGACGGAAGGAGAAGGAGGAACGGCCGCCGGTTACGGACGCGCCCGCGGCGCGGACCTCGCCGCCGGCCGACCGCCCAGGTTCCCGCCCGGTGCTGAGCCGCCTTTCCCGTGGCAGTGCTGTGGGGGCCGGGGGGAAGAACGGGGCCGACACCGGAGCGCGGCTGCCGTCGAAAGACGTGCGGCGCGTATCGGAAACCGTTCCCGTCACAGGCCGTGGCACCACTGACGGAATCCGTTCTGCCGCCTGACCGTGCGTCTGCACCCCGCCCGCGTCCCGCCCGCCCGACGGTCCGGCGGATGTCCTCACACCCCGGTCCCGGACTGCCGGACTGGCAGACCGCCGCCCTTCGGGGACAGGGTGTCCGCTGCCCTCCGCGCGCGAAGCCGGTCCGGGACCGGCAGCACCGAAAGCCTGGTAGCCCGGGGGGAAGGCGGAACTGTGCTCCGGTGCCGGTGCCGGTGCCGGTGCGATGTGCCGGTCACCGGAACGACCCGCCGCCGGAGGCGCTCCCTGCAACTCACCGGAATGCCTTGGAGTATCCAGGCCGCGGGATACGGGCGGCCCCGCAGCCACCCGGGCGGGCAGCGCCGTAGCGCGGTTCGGGTTCGGCAGAGATTCCGGACCGGGCCGCGTCGGAGCCGCGCCTCGGCTCGGCACCGAGACAGAGGACACGGAGGGCCGCGCCTCCGCCGCATGACGCGGCGTGACCTCCGACTGGGGCGACAGCAGCCAACCGTACAGGTGCCACACGCCGTCAACCTGTTTGGCGTGGAGGATCTGCCATCTTCTGCCACGCTCGATGAGCAGGCTCCTGTCGAGGTCCTCGCCGGGTTCAGTACCGCCCGCATACACGGCGCTGGTTCCCTCCGGCACGAACAGGTGCAGGGCGTATTCTGTGTCGGCGTCAGGCTCGTATTCTCTTCCGAGGAACACATTCATAAACCCCGACTCGTCGAATACGCGGCCTATGAGCTGCTCGGGTTGCGAGACCTGGAATCGTTCTTTCGGAACTGCTTTCCATGCCACCACAGGCTCAGGTGTCCATTGGCCGAGGATTGCCGAGTCGAGGTCGGCGACGCGTTGCCGCACGTACTTCTCCGCCTTGTCCAGGTATGCGGCACCATGCATGCGCTCAACGGTGAGCTTATCGGCATCCCCGCTCACCGTCACGTCATAAAATGCATCCGGTCTGATGATGCGGCCGCCCAACTGGTTCATCGCCGTTTTGAAAGAAGCCCGGTCTGGCCGCGCCCTGCCGTGCGGCCGTACCTCCGACGCTTCGAACACGTCACGGAGGAGACCGTCCACGGGACCGGAAATCGCATCGAACGGCAGCTTGAAAGCAGTGCCGGCATCCCCATTATCCAGATATGCCAACACGGCTTCTCTGGCTCGGGAACCCAGCTGCGATGCACTCAAAAACTTACTTCCCCATAGAGCAGCCTCTTCGTCGGAGTCAAACATGCGCACCCGATCACTCAGGCGATCCCAGTTGACTCCCTCATCGATTTCTGAAGGGTCCGGGGAAATAAACCCATTGTCGGTCTCGCGGGCGAGGGCAAGGGTGTCCAGGGGCTCCTCCGTCGTCTCGGGCCGAAACCTCAGCCAGCGCGCGAACGACGAGCTATCGCTCCTTCGAAGGGTGCTCATCACATGGTTGCGGAGCTGCTCCTGCCCTGTCGCGGTCCGAATCCATTCCGGCTTCATGAAGCCGGTGATGGACTCAGGGGCGTAGACGGTCAGGCCTAGCTCATTGGCCACACCATGGGCCGGGGACCGTAGTTTCCGGACGTCGGTGGCCCCGGTACTGCAGCTGTGAAGCGCGATCGAGACTTTTCCTGCTTCCCGCAGGGACGACAGACTGGGACGCTGCCTGAGATAGCGTCCGACTTGGACTCCGTCGGCCAGAACCTCCCCGCCGTCTTTGTGTGCGAGTCGGATGAAGCGTGAATGGCCGTGCGCGGTGAAGAAGTACACCCGGGTTCTGCCGCCGCCCTGCCACGGGAACGGTCGAGACGAATCCATCTGCAGATTAACTTGACTGGTCCGGGCGTCGAGTAGCGTGTTCTGGTAGTACGCCTTCAAGATGTCCATGTACTCGTAGGTCGCCCACTCCGCCAAGTCCTCAGGAACGTGCGAAGCTCGCCCGATCAGGTTGTTGCTGGTCTTGGAGACGATGGGCTGGGTCAGCAGGTGAGAGTAGGGGACGTCGATCCTCCGCCCGGCGGTGTCGAGGCCGACGAGCGTGTGCGGAGTGTCGTCTGCGGGAGGTGGTCCCGGGTAGGGGGAGCGGACGAAGTGCCCGGTGGCCTGCCGGGTGCGGTCACCGCGGTGCGGGGCCAGGCGTGTCCGGCCGGTGGAGCTGGTCTCCAGGCGGATCTCACCTGTGCTGGCGTACACGTGGCGGCCTGTCACCTGGGCGACGGTGCGGGGAAGGTTGAGGGGGCCCGCGCCCATGTATGAGCCCGCCAGCAGGATCGAGCGGCGAGGGCCAGGACCACGGCCTCCGTCAACACCACCGCTGCCGCCGGCGGAGAGCGCGGGTCCTGCTCCCGTCCTGTGCGTCAGAACCTTGTCCAAGGTCAGCAGTTGGGCGAACTGACGGTACGTAAGGTGCAGTGTTCGGGCAGGGGTATGCAGCACCACACGGTCGTTGTCGACCCTGGCCCGAACCACCCACGGAATACCGTCGGCGTTCCACGGAGCGGGAGCCGGCCGGTCGAAAGCGGGGTTGAACTCGCGTCCGTAGGCCGGAACGATCACCGTGGACAGATCGAGGCCGGTGACCGGCGTGGACGTCCAGTCACGCCCCAGGTGCCGCGGACCGTCCCCGACCGGCTCGCCGGGGATCAGAGTGGCCGGTGTCAGCACCCCGGCCCTCAGCAGGTGATACACGCCCAGCATGTCGAGGGACGTCAACGCCGATCGGCCCAGAAGGCCCTCCGGGCTCGCGGCATCCCGCCCCGCCTTGCGCAGCGCCTGGGAGATCAACCCGAGCACCATGGCGTGCTCCCGCTCGCCCACAGACGCCCGGGGGTCGAGGTGGAGCACCTCACGCGCCACCCGCTCAAGGGGTACCGGCACACCCGCGTCGGCAGCCGTACGGCGCAGGCCGTCCAGGATGCGCCGCGCCTCCACCCGCTGCTCGGACGTGCTGACGGGGGCGAGGACGTCGCCAGGCACCTCCGACGAAGATGCCGCGAGCCGACCACCGGTGCCCGGCGGCCCGGTCCGCAGCTCGGCTGCGGCAGCGGACGGACGGGACCTTCCTGCCGAGGGAGCCCGCATCCCCAGCGCCGTTGCGCGGCCCTGCGCCGAAGCAGGACGCGTCGAGGAAACCGCACCCGGCCCGCCCGCCGGCGCAGGACTCGGCGCCCGCATCCCCGACCGCCTGCCGTCGCGTGAAGTGCCGCGCACAGCGGAACCGGGCAGGCCCGAAGGCGGGGGTACCGCCCCCCTCCGGCTGTCGTCCGAAGAAACCAGTCCGCGCGTCGTCGGGGCAGGCGAGGGGGGCGTGCGAAGGTACCGAGTGGGTGTCCCGCCCGCGCCAGGCCGCTCTCCCGACGCTGCCACCGGCGCCGCACCGCCCTGGCCCGGGGCCGGACTGGCCGACCGCCGCCCCCCGGAGACGGGGTGGCCACTTCCCCCCGCCAAAGAGCCCACGCCCCCGCCAGCCACACCACGACCGGCATCACCAACACCCCGATAGCCCTCAGGAAAGGCGGAACTCCGCCCCGGCACCGGTGCGCCGGCATCCCGCCCACCGGAAGAACCTGCCGCCGGACGGCCCGGACCGGAGATACGCAGCCAGTCCATGACACCGCGCAGGGACAGACCGTCACCGCTCCCGCCGCTGCTGCCACCCCTCAGACGCAGCGGTGGTGCGTCCTCGCCCGCGGTGGGAGAAGGCAGGACAGGACGGGTGGTGGAAGCCGGGGCACCCGGAGCGGACGGCGGCAGGGAACCACCCCTGTGGCTGTTCCCGCCGGTGCCGAAGGAGAAGAAGGGACGGCCGCCACCGGTTGCGGACGCGCCCGCGGCCCGGTCCTCGCCGCCGGCCGACCGCCAAGGCTCCCGCCCGGTGCTCAGCCGCCTCTCCCGCGGCGCCACCGACGCGACCCGTTCAGCCGCCCCGGACGACCCGGACGACCCTGTCGCCGGGAACCGGGAAGCCCCGGGTACGGGCCCGCTTCCACCGCTGTCGGCACCGCGAACCGGCCACCCCGCAGCCGGGGCAGGCGAAGGCCGACGAACACTGTACGGGGTTACCCCGTCCGCGCCCCGTCCGCCAGACGGTCCGGCGGATGTCCCCACGCCCCGGTCCACGACTGCCGGACTGGCCGACCGCCGCCCCCCGGGAACACGGTATCCACTGCCCTCCACCCGGGAACCCGGTCCAGAAACGGCCCCCTCTCGCCCGACCGCACCGAGAAGCTGGTAGCCCCCCAGGTCGATGGGTGTCTGCGACCGAGCGGCCGTGCCCGGTGAGACGCCGACGGGCGCGACACCCCGCCCGGGAACGGCGACCGACAGGCGGGACGGTCCGGGCGTAGGCACCCGCACACCCGGCGCTGCTGTGCCGCCCACCACCGGTGCGGCATAGAAGAGACGAGAAACAGAACCGCGAGATCGGTCCGGACCACCGGTACCGCCGGCGCCCTGCTGTGCGGAGGCCGTCGCGGCATTCCGGTCCCGCCCCGGCGGACTGGCAGGCCACCCGCCGGACCACGCCTCCCGGACCGGGCTGGCGGACCGCCTGCCGACGGTACCGGCGACCCCTGCGGTGGCGCGCCGACTGCCCGGAATGGGCAGACCACGATCGGAGGAGGCACTGTGTTGTCCCGGCCGAGGCGGGGGTTGCGCCCCGCCGTGCCTGAGAAACGGCAGGAGGCGCGTGGCTTCCTCCACCTGTTCGGGCAACACTCCCGTCACTGACGAGACGAGGTCCTCGATTTTCTGGTAGATCGTGTCTTCGAGAGGAAGGCCGGTCAGCGCGAAGGTGGCGAGCGCTCGGGTGATGTCCTCGCGCTCCAGTACCGGCAGCGGCTGGGGGAACCACTCCCCGCGCATAAGCGAGTGATTGGCCAACTGCTGGACAGCTGAGAAGGCGGCCTTCAAGGGGTGGCCAAGGATTCCATTGATCACCGCGGCGCTGGAGGTGCCATCGGGCATGGCCTGCGGGCGTGCCGCACGTTCATCCGCACGACGCGCCACGTCCGAGACCTCACGGAAGACCTGCGGGAGGTCCTCAGAGCGCATCATCTGCCCCGAGGCGGTCACCAGGTGCCGCAGCTCCAGCAACACCAACGGCCGCACGAGACCACCGCCGTCGGAATCCAGACCGCCGTCCGCAGCCAGGCCACTGTCGGACATACCGACCGTCTGCCACGGTCCGAACTCGGTCCCTCGCGGGTTGCGGCCACGCAGCGTAGTCGTCAGGAAATCACCGACAATGAACGAATCCGATTCCCCCTCCCCCCGCTTTATCATCGTATTCAGGATGCCATTGGCATCTTTCGAGTTTGCGAAATTTTCTCCCCTGAACTTATTAAGTGCCAATTTAATAACGGAGACGAAGTGTTCGCTAATCCAGTCGTGGTTCCGATCGAGATAGTCACGAGCTTGCGGGCTGAGCTGTGCATGGATATCCGAGAAAGATGCCCGCGACGCCGCCGGCAGCATGTTCTTCGTGATTGTCCGTGACGCGAGCCGGCGAAGCCATGGTTCAGCGGCGACATGATTGAAGAGCAGCCAGGCGTACCCCCAGATCTCCGTAACGCCCTCGGCCTCCGTCAAGAGTCCGACATCCGTAGCGTCGACTCGCCAGCCGGCCAGTTCGCTCGCATACTTGGCCGCCACGTCCATGCCGAACAGACGCGCCGCAGTGAAGAGGGGCCCGATACTGCCGAAAGCAGGGGGTAGCCTAAATGCGGCGTACTCCAGGATATCCCGCAGTCTGCCGACAGGAATACCGACGGTCATCTGGGTATACGCCGGATGCCCGGCACCGTCCGGAGATGAAAAGACCCGGGCCTTTTGACCGATCTCTTTAATATACCATCCTTGCCTATCGCCCCCCCTCCCAGGCAGGATCTCGGAGAGTCGCATGGACCGGTCGGGGGAATTGTCGACTCCCCCGAGCCGATGCCGGATATCCTCCAGCATGTCGAGACCACTGGAAACTGGCAGCCATCCTGAGTCTGTCGGCAGGACCGCGAGCGGGGGAGTGACTATCTCGAGAATTGGCAAGCCAGCCGCCGTGAGCCCTGGCAGCCGGCGCTTCGAGTACAGTTTATTGCCTGACCCCCGCCAGAAGTCATACTTGTCCACCACGATCTTGAACCCCGTGGGGTAATGCTCGGCCAAAACGGTGCCAGCAAGGGGGGAAGCGATGAGTGTGCCGTCAGGCTCGCGAAACTCGAGTGGGTACCGGAGTTCTACCTCGGCCCCGATCTTCCCGTAGTGGTGGTCTGCTGGTGGGTCCAGGAGTGCGCGGGCGGTGGAGTGGGATTCGGCGGGGTGCTGGGGGTTTTGGGTTCGTGCCGTGGGGGTGTGTTGGCCGGCCGGGGTGAAGACCGCGGCCCGGGCGTACAGGGGTGACCATGACGGCTGGGTCCGGGAGACGCGTTGCCCGGGTGCCGCGCGCAGGTCCACGAACCATACGGTCAGCCCGTCGCTGGCTGCCGCGAAGGCGTGCCCGATCCCGGTGCGCCGCTGCCCGTAGACCATCGCGTACGCCTTGCCCGGAGTGCTCTCGCCGGCCGGGTGGGCGGCGGCGGCCTGGCGGACCGAGTCGGCCAGGGCCTGCCAGCTGTCCACCGGCCGCAGACGGTCGCTCAGGTGCCGTGCGGCATCCGCACCGTCCAGAGCAAGGTCGTCCCGTTCCGGCCGCAGCCGCACACCGGGCGCCACCGCCCGCACGAAACCCTCCAGCAGCGTGACACACAGCCCTGCATCCTCATCCCGGCCCGCCGCGCGGCCACCACCGGCATTCCCCGAGGCCACCCAGCCGATGACATCGTCAGCCACCCGGTTCAGCGCCTGAGGGGTCAGGGCGGTGCCGGCGTCGAGGACCGGATGGCCGCTCCGGAAGTTTTCCACGGCCGCGGCATGCTGGGGGGTTACGACCGGACGCCGGGCCCCGGTGTCCGTGCCCGGATCCGGTTCCCTGACCTGGGCACGGGTGTCCGGGCCCTCATCCGGTTCCCTGACCGCTGCCGCATCGCGCGGTCGGACAGGGCCTTGTTCCCACGCGGTTCGGTCGGTGTCCCGGTGCGGGACGGCGGCCAGCGGGGCAGCGTTGTGGGGAGGCTCGGGTGCGTCGGGGCCGCGGCGGAAACGGTTCGCGTTGGTCTCTTCGTGGAGGAGCCATTTCCCGGTGTTCAGGCCGTTTGGTCCGAGGTGGCCGGCGAAGAGCCGGTTGTAGGTCTCGAACCAGTCCTTGCGGGTGGCGGCCGCGATCCGGTCGTAGTTGTCGTCGTCGATGTGGCGGCCGTCCGCCGCCTCCCGCGTGCCCTGCGCCCACCGGCCGATGCCGTGGGTGGCGTCGAACTCGAAGGCCAGGTGGTGTCCGAGGCCTTCGGTCAGACGCTTCCGGCCGGCCCGCCAGCCGGCCACGGCCACCGCGTCGATACGGCCGGACGCCTGGCCGGCGGCGAAGTGCCGGTCGAACAGTTCGCCGACACGGTCGGCGTGCGTGTCGACGAACCGGTCCACCGCGTCACCCACCGCCCGCGGGTCACCGGCCGCCGCAGCGACGGCCGCCGCGGCGACGGCCTCCGCCCGGGCCTTGTCCGTCTGCGAACGGCGGACCGCGTTCAGCGCGACGCGCCGCCCGACGTCCTCGGGCCGCAGATGACGGGCGATGATCCGGTCCGCCGCGCCGGACTCACGCCCGGCCGGGCCGTCCGCCGCCCACCGGTCCAGAGCCTGGTGCAGTGTCTCCCCCAGGCTCCGGGCGGCATCCCGCCGCACCTCCACACCGGCCGCGTGGTCCCCCAGCGGGAACAGGTCACGGAACTCCCGGCCCAGACCGTTCAGCGCCCTCCGCCAGTCTCCGGACTCCGCCGCTTCCCTGACCGCGTCGACCACCTGGTGAGCGGCGTCCTCCTTACGGCTCTGCAGCTCCAGCCGGCCCGGCAGTTCCCGCTCCCGGGCCGCCCGCACCTCCTGCCAGCGCCGCTCCGCGCCGGCTCGGCCCCGCCCGCCGTCCGAGCCCACAACACCAAGGCCACCAAGGCCACCAGGGCCACCGGGGTCACCGGGGTCACCGGGGTCACCGGGGTCACCGAAGATCTTCTGCCGGTCGGTGTCGGCCTCGTCCAGCCACTCCCGGCGCAGCCGCTCCCGGCCTCCGGCGGACAGCTCCCAGCCCGGCCCGCCCGACGGTGACGCCGGGTCCGGCAGCCGAGCCCAGCCCCGCGGCCCGTACGTGAGGCGGTCCGCGACCGCCTCGAAGTGATCCGCCGCCGCCTGCCGGGCCCGCTCATCCGCAGCGGCCCGCTCGAAGACCTCCCGCACCCGCGGCAGCCGGGAACCCAGCCCGCGCACCGCCCGCTCCACCGCCCGGCGCACCCCCGGCACGGCCGCGGGACTCTCCCCCGCCGCACGCCCGCCGCCTCCGAGCAGGCGGTCCACCGCCCGGGTGATCTCCCCGGCCAGCAGCCGCGGCCCGGCACTCATCGCCGCGGAGGTGAGCAACGGCTCCACCTCACGGCGCACCATCCGCTCGAACGCACGCTCAGCCGCCTCGAAGACCCGGTCGGCCGGCGGTTTCTCCCCACCGGACCGCGCACCCCCGCCGCCGCCCTCCAGCCTCTCCCGGCCCACACCGGCACCGGCACCGGGAGTGGAACCGACACCGACACCGACACCGGCACCGAAGAAAGCGGGACCGGGAGTGGGACCCGGCCCGGGGCCGCCGTCCAGCCAGGCCCGCTCGTCGGGGCCGGCGGAGTCCCGCCACCGCGCGAACTCCTCACGCAGGACCCGGCCGGCCTCGGTGACGGCGTGGGCACTCACCCACAGCTCATCGAGGTAACGGTGCAGACCCCCCTCGGTGTCGAGCCGGTCCAGGCCGCTGCCGTCGTCCAGGTCCCGCCCCACCTGCCGCGTCGCCGTCTCGTAAACCCGGCCGAGGGTCTCGTGGGACATGCCCGCCGCCGACAGGGACGGCGCCGGGCCCCCGCCGATCCGGTGCTCCAGCCCACCACTACCGGCCGCCGGCCCCGACAACGGCTCCCACCCGGTGGCGAAACGCTCATTGGCCCACTGCCCGAAGCGCTCCTCGAAACGCCGCAGACGCCCCGCGCCCCGCTCCGCCTCGACCATCTCGGCCCCGCGCTCGCCCGCCATGCGCGCCTGCGCGGACTGCCACGGCCCGGCGTTCCCCGCAGCGTCCGGCGCCCCCTCGTGGACCGGTGAGAAGAACGCCTCCGCCCCCCGCGGCACCGCGAAAAGGGGTTCCAGATCCTGGTGCAGCTTCCGCAGGAACTCCACGGCCTCAGCCCGCGCCCGGTCCCCGGCCGCGGCCGCTTCACCGCCGCCTGCAGCGTGCTCACCGGCGCCTGCAGCGTGCTCGCCGGCCGCGGCAGCGTGCTCGCCGGTGGCGGCATCCAGCACCCGCCGGCCGATCCACTCCTGCCGCTGGTCCGCCGTCAGCCGCACCAACGGCACACCATCAGGCGTTCCCCCCTCCCGTGCCCGGACCAGACGATCCACCAGCTCATCCACGGACGGACCGCGGACACCGTCGGGAACGGTAGCGGACTCAGTCGCACCCCGCGACCGACGATCCTCCGGGACGGCACCACCACCGGACCCTTCCCCAGACCGCCCCGCACCGTCTACGGGCCCGTCAGCGGGCCGTCCGGCACCACCACCGGAGCCGTCACCGGCCGGGGTCCGCCTGACGGACTCCCCGGGACTGCCGGCGGCCGGGCCAGGACCCGCGTCCGCCGCCCGCTCCGGCCCCACGACGGCCTGCCCGCCCACACCGGCACCCTCACCCGGACTGCTGTGAACCGTGCCACCGGACGAGAACACCCCGCCGGTCGCGCTCACCTCGGAGGCCCGGTCCGGCCCGCCCGCAGCGGCCACCCCGCCGGCCCGGTCCGACCCGCCGGCCAGCACAGCCGCGGCAGCACCTTCCCGCCCGGGAACACCACCCGTCACCGACGGCCCGTCCGAGCCACGCCCGGCAGCGAGGACACCAGAAGCACCGGAGGCACCGGAGGCACCGGAGGCACCGGAGGCACTAGAGGCACCGGAGGAAACAGGGGCACCGGCAGCCGACGGCTGTGGCCGGCCCGCCGCGGTCCCGCCGGCCCCGGCCGCCACGGTGGACACCCCGCCGGCACTCTTCGGATCAGCGCCGGAAACGCCCGCGACGCCGGCCCCCGCGGCACGGACCCCGCCGGACACCACCGCCCCGCCCGCGCTCCCGGACGCCGCCGCCCCGCCCGCACCCGCACCCTCGGTCCCAGCAACCGCACCAGAGGACCCCACACCCGCCGCGGTCCGCACCGCAGCCGGAACAACACCAGCAGCACCGGCGCCCGAGACACCGGCAGAGGTACCGGCAGGGGTACCGGCACCGGCAGAGACACCGGCAGAGGTACCGGCACCAGGCGCGGTACCGGGATCGACAGTGGGGGCAAGAGCGGGAGCGGCCGCCTCCGTCCCGGGATGATCGCTGCGCAGCACCGTGTGGAAACCGGGCAGTCCACCGGGCACGGCCGCGCCACCCGCCGCGACCGGCCCGGTCGCGGACGTCCCGGCTCGCGGCAGTCCCGATTCAGCCCGAACCTGCCCGGACGCCGTGACATCCCCGGCCCCAGCCCCAGCCCCGGCCCCAGCCCCGGCTCCCGCAGCGGCGACCGGACTCGTCCCGCCCGCCGCCACCGGCCCCGCCTGCGACTGCGCCTGCGGAGGCCCGGCCAGGCCGGAGGAGACATCGGCATTCACGGATACACCGGACGACGCGAACCGCGACGTGCCAGCCGACCCCGCCGCTCCCGTTCCCGCCGACCCCGCGCCGGCCGACCCCGCCGTTCCCGTTCCAGCGGCCGGGCCCGTTCCAGCCGACCCCGCTCCCGCCGACCCCGCTCCAGCCAGGCCCGTTCCCGCCGACCCCGCTCCAGCCAGGCCCGTTCCCGCCGACCCCGTTCCCGCCGACCCCGCCGTTCCCGTTCCAGCGGCCGACCCCGTTCCCGCCGACCCCGTCGTTCCCGTATCCGGGACCGTCAACCCGGCTCCCGGCGCCTCCGGTTCCTCCTTCGTGTCGCCGGTCTTGAGGTCCTGGTCCGTAAACCCGCCACCGCCCTCACCATGGGGGATGTCGATGTGGGGAACGTGGATGTGGGGCCGTTCCGCCATGACACCGACGGCACCGGAGATGAACCCGAACGGCAGACTGCTGCCATACCCCGACACGACATTGCCCAGGACCGTGGCACCCAGCCCCGCCGCCCCGCCCACCGCGGCCCTGGCCGGCAACGACCTCAGCCCCGCGGCACTCTTCCACTCCGTGAAGTTCTCCGCCTTCCACGCCGGCCGCGTCACCGCCGGCGGCGTCACCCAGCTCGTCATCTCCGCCCGGACCTCGGCCACACGGATGACCCGCTCCTCGCCCTTGAGGCCCTCCGCGTCAGCCCTGCGCGCCCCGAACTTCTCCCCCAGCCTGCCCACCGCGGACTGCACCCCATGGATCAGACCCGCGCCCAGCATGCCACCGGCCACACCCGTCAACGCGCCGAACGCCGTGCTCTGCGTGTTCCACGACCGCCGCGTCCCCGCCGCCATCTGACCGGCCTGGATCCCCACGTCCAGACCCACGTTGAAAGCCGTACCCGCCAGCGCGCCGTTGACCATCCTGCCGCCCAGCTCACCCGCCGAACGCGCCACACCCTTGCCCACACCCAGCCGCTCCAGCAACTGCGCGATCCGGCTCGCGGAAGCCGCACCCGCCGCCTGCAACGCACGCGAGAACGACGCACGCGCGGCCACCGAACGCAAAATCCGGCCCAGCAGCGTCCTGGCCACCACCGCCGCCGCGGCCTCCACCGCCTCGATCAACGCCGAAACACCCGGCACCCACGACCACGGCAGCAACGCCGCCAGCTCAGCCGCCAGCCAGATCATCACCGCGATGATCATCAACTTGCCGTACTGGATCTCCGCCGCGGTCGACTTCGCCGAATCCCCCAACGCGGTCGCCGTCTCCACCAGATCCGGTATCACGGACGACAACCGGTCCAGCAGATCCGTCATCGCCTCACCAGCCGGACCGGTCGCACTGGCAGCCGCACCGGGAATCACACGCCGCAACGCCTCAAGAATCTCACCCAGCAGCCGGGCCGCCTCCTGATCCAGCTGCCCCAGCTCCCACAGGAGCCCCTCCTTGACCTTCGGCCACCGGTCACCGATCACGACCGGCGCCAGCCAGGCCAACGCCCCCGGCAACTCGATGGTGTCCACGCTCAGCTGTCCCTGAGATCGGCGGCGATCTTCCCGGTCGTCTCATCCACCCGCTGGAACACACCCGCCGTGCCATGCGCCGCGTCCGCCGAACCCGCCCCCAGCGGACCCAGACCCTGTACTGCCTCCACCAGCCCCTGCTGAGCCGGCAGAAAACTCTCCCTCAACTGCCGGCCCTCCTCACCATCACCGAAAACATCCCCGTCGCCCAACTCCCGCGTCCGCGCCCCGAGCCGGTCCGCCAACTCCCCCACCGCTCACCCAACTCACCCAGAGCCGCCCCCACCCGGGCCACCCCCTCAGCGTCATTCCTGACCATCCCACCCACCACCAACCACCCTTTCCGTCAACGCCCCGGCCACCCCACGAGCCACAGCGAAGCGGACCAGCGACGACACAGCGTTCGCCCCCACACCCCGGAGCACATCCCCAACCCAACCGCTCCGGCCGCCACCAGCCCACCATCCCGGACACAGCCTGCCCTTCCGCCCCCCAGGAAATACCCCAACAGGCCCGCGGTCAGGCGATCCCCTTCAAGTTCTCGACCAATGGCCGCTGAGTCCTCTCCCTGCCGTCGCTCGGGCTGACCTCCTCGACGAGTGACTGTCGCTTCCCCGGTCACGAGCGTGTCTGAAAGATCGTGTAAGTCCGTGATGTGTCCCGTGCCGTTGCCCGGCCACCGGCGTCCGCGGGAGATCCGGTACCGACGGACCGTCGGTCGCCGTCGGGCGGCGCTACTGAGCGGTGGGCAGGGACTGCTCGGTCCAGATGCACTTACCGGAGGGGGTGTAGCGGGCTCCCCAGCGGTCGGTGAGCGCGGCGATCAACTGGAGTCCCCGTCCTCCCTCGTCCATGTCCGCGGCCCGGCGGATACGAGGCATGCTGGCGCTGCCGTCGGCGAGCTCGCAGATCAGCGTCCGACTGCGCAGCAGACGCAGCATGACCGGCCCCTTGGCATAACGCACGACATTGCCAACGAGCTCGCTGACGATGAGTTCGGTCGGCATCGCCAGCTCTTGCAGATCCCAGGCGTCGAGCTGGTCGCGTATGCGGTGGCGGGCCTGGCCCGCGGCTTTGGGGTCTGTCGGGAGCGGCCAGCAGGCCAAGTCCGCAGGGGCCGACGCATGGGTGCGGGCGACCAGTACCGCGGTGTCGTCGAGGGCGCGCTGCGGATCGGGCAGCAAGGCGGCGATGAGACAGTCGCACAGGCTTTTGGGGTCGGCGGTGCCGCTTCGCTGCGCGGTGCAGAGGTTTTGGGCAAGGTGGGCCATGCCCCGGTCGAGAGCGCGGTCAGGAGACTCGACCAGGCCGTCGGTGTAGAGAACCAGCAGGCTGTCTTCGGGAAGTTCGATCACAGCCGTGTCGAAGGGAGGGTCCGCGGCGCCGAGTGGGGGGTTGAGCGGGAGGTCGGGGAAGCGTGCGGTGCCGTCCGGATGGACAACCGCCGGTGGCGGGTGGCCGGCCGTGGTGAGGGAGCAGAGTCGGCTGGTCGGGTCGTACACGGCGTAGAGGCAGGTAGCGTAGAAATCGTCGCCGAGGCCGTTGACCATGTCGTTGAGATGGATGAACATCTCGTCCGGTGGCAGTTCGAGGTCGGCGAGCGTGCGGACAGCGGTCCGCAGACGGCCCATGGTGACGGCCTCGGACAGGCCGTGGCCCATCACATCCCCGATGACCAGAGCGACGCGGTCCGCAGAGAGCGGGATGACGTCGTACCAGTCGCCGCCGACCTCCATGCCCTCGCCGGCGGGCAGGTAGCGGGCGGCCGCGGTGACGGCGGGCAGTGAGGGCAGTGTGCGGGGCAGCAGGCCGCGCTGCAGTTCCTGGGCCCGGCCGTGCTCGGCATCGTACAGCCGGGCCCGTTCCAAAGCCTGGGCCACGAGTCCGCTCAGCGCGGTCAACAGGGTGCGTTCCTCGTGGGTGAAGGCATGAGGCCGCTCGTAGGCGAGGGTGCAGCATCCGACGGAGTGCCCGGAGGCGACCAAGGGCAGCATCGCCCACGCCTTCTTGCCGTCAGCGTCCGAGATGTCGGCCATACCGGGATAGCGGCGGATGAACTCCTCCGGCGAGGGGATGAAATTGGGGACGCAGTCGATCAAGGCCTGGGCGACCGGTGGGGTGTCCTCGATACGGATTCCCTCGATCCGCTTGACGAACTCCGCCGGGTACCCGAACGTGCCCACCGCGAAGATGCGCCCCCTTTCCTGAACCCAGACGCCGACTCCGTCCGCGCCGAACAGCGGCAGCATGAATGCGCCGACAACATCGACGACATCCCGCCCGGTGACCGCCGACGCAAGGGCGCGGGTCAACTCCGCGATCCGGGCGGTGCGCTCCGCGTCCTGCTGGTCCTGCAGGCGTCGGACGCGGGTGATATCGGTGAAGGAGAGGGTCAGGCCTTCGGGCACGGCAACCAGCCGCACGTGCAGCCACCGCCCGTCGGTGGACCGCCGCAGATCGAAGCCGGCCGGTCTGCCGTCATCGGCTGCCTGTCGGCAGGCGTTCTCCACGCCGGGCTCGCGCAGGTCCGGGACCGCTTCCCACAGCAAGCGGCCGAGCAAGTGGCCCGACGGATCGAGCAGACGCTCGGCCTCCGGGTTGGCGAAGACGATCCGCCACCTTCGGTCGACGGCCAGGAATCCGTCGCTCATGTCCAGCAGGGCACGGCCGACCGAGGGCAGGTCGAGGCCACTGCCCGTGATGTCCCTCAGCGTGCCGATCAGCCGGACCGATGTGCCGTCCGCGTGGAGCAGTGCGTCGCCGCGGGCCTCGAGCCGGCGGTAGCTCCCGTCCGGCTGCCGCTGCCGGTACTCCAGGCTGTACGCCGAGCGGGCACGGATCGCCTCGTCCATACGGGCCAGCAGCGGCGGCAGGTCCTGCGGGTGGACCAGGTGCCGCCAGGTGCCGATCCGCCCGTCGAAGGTGCCATGATCGAGGCCGAGGATCCCGAGCGCGGACCGGTCCCCCACTACCGCGCCGCCGGCGAAGTCCCAGCCCCAGGAGACCATCACCTCCCGGCCGGTCATCTGCTCACCGGAGCCGTACCACCCGGTGTCAGCCGCGCCCGGAAGCGCCGTGGACCGCCGCAGCCAGTCGGCGGCCCACTCGGCCACGGCTCCGAGCAGGCGCTGAGCCTCGGCACCCGGTTCGCCCGGCGCCGAGGTGACAACAGACACCGCGCCCTGCGGACCCCCGGAAGCGGTCAGCGGGACCGACAGTATTCCAGCCCCGGAGGAGGGGCGCCCCGGCACGGCTCCCGCCTTCCCCGGTGCATCGGCAGGCATCCACACCGCAGTGCGCTCCCGCACCGCGCGGGCGGGCGGGACCTGCTCCTCGCGGCCCACCTCTCCCCACGCCCGGACCAGTGCGCTGGGCAGCCCGGTGTCCGCCACCAGGTAGAGACCGCTGCTCCCCAGGACGCCCAGATGCACCATGCAGCCCAGCCCGCCGAGCACCGCCATCGCCTGCTCCAGGCCGAGCCGCAGCAGCTCATGCCCGCCCGGACCGTCTGTGCCGACCGCCGGAGCGCCAGGGCGCTTCGCTGTCGGCGGTTCGGTGTCCACGGCGTCCACCGGCGCAGCGCCGATGGACCTTCCTTCGTCCAGGCTCATCGTTCACCTACCGCAGATGGTCAGGCGACCCACAGGACCAAGATATCCCCCGGATGGGCCAACGGTCGGGGGATGTGCTGCCGAACCCCGCGCCGTACCCGGCTGACCGCTCAGGGTGACCCACCAGGGCACGCACGGCTGCCGTCCGCTCCTGAGCAGACGCGACCGTCCCGCTCGGGTCCCGGCCCTCGGTGCGCTCCGGCCGCTGCCGCCGTGGGTGCCGGGAGCAGGTGCCCTTGACCCATCCGGTGACGGCCTCAAGGTGCGGCCCAGCCGATTGCCAGCCGCCGGGATGGCGGGAGTATCCATGGCGGAGGAGGAGCTTGCGTACGCCCTGGATCGTTAGGTCACCTGGAACATGTGCTCGATCACGGCTGCTATCCGGGACAGGGTCCACTTCTGGTCCGGCCAGCCGTGCGGCATCGGGCCGTCGGCCAGGACCGTCTCCAGGGCGGCCACCTCGGCATCACTCAGGCGCGTCGCTGCTCCGTTCCCTTGGGAACGCAGCGCCTCGGCTCCCCCGTCCCGCCAGTCCCGTCGCCACTTCTCCACGGACCGTACGTGGACGCCGAACTCCTTGGCGATCACCGAGCTCTTCTCGCCTCGGTCGAACCACTCGGCCGCTTCCATACGGAGCCGCTGGCGGGACCGCCGCTCTTCCCGGGTCAGCCCGCCGCCTCGCTTGTAACGCGAGGCGGCGGCCGGAGGGGGCGATGTCGTCCGCTTCGGCATCGCCGACGCGGCTTCCGGCAACATCTGATCGCTTTCCGGGTTCAGCAGTACATCGCTTTCGCGTGCAAGTACCGGGGATCTCTGACGGACTGTCCTGAGCGTCCGTACCGGCACTGTGGCGTCCTTGCCGTAGTGCCGGTACGAGTCCTGAAAAGAGCCGGAGCCGGCGCTTGCCTGTTCCTGACCGCTGCCACGTGGTTTCCGCACGGGCTCGTGGCCTTCGCGCGGGGCGCCTGGGACGCAGGAGCCGCCGCGGCCGACGACGACGGTGACCGAAGCGCCTTGAGTCTTCGGGTCCCCCGAGAGGCGGTTGATGGGTTAACTGACCGTACCGCTAGTTAATGCCTAAACCAAATTGCTGGTGGCCCTCAGCCCTTGGGGCCGCCGGCTACATAAAGCACCTGGCCGTTGACGAACGACGCGTCCTCCCGGGCGAAGAAGGACACCGCTGCCGCCACGTCGGCCGGCTCGCCGATCCGCTGCGCGGGACTCTGCTCGGCGACCATCTCCTTGAAGGCGTCGAAACTCATGCCGATCCGCTGCGCGGTCGCGGCGGTCATGTCGGTGGCGATGAACCCGGGGGCGACGGCGTTGACGGTGACGCCGAACCTGCCGAGTTCGATCGCGAGGGTCTTGGTGAACCCCTGCAGTCCGGCCTTGGCCGCCGCGTAGTTGGCCTGGCCACGGTTGCCTAGCGCGGACTCGCTGGAGAGGTTGATGATCCGGCCCCAGCCCGCCTCCGCCATGTACACCTGCGCGGCGCGGCTCATCAGGAAGGAGCCGCGCAGGTGCACATCCATCACCGTGTCCCAGTCGGCGGCGCTCATCTTGAACAGCAGGTTGTCGCGCAGCACGCCGGCGTTGTTCACCAGCACGGCGGGGGTGCCCAGGTTCTCGGCGACGCGGGCGACCGCCGCTGCGACGGCCTGTTCGTCGCAGACGTCCGCACCGATCGCCAGGGCCGTGCCTCCCGCTGCCTCGATACGCTCGACGACCGGCTTGCAGGTGCTCTCGTCCAGGTCGAGGACGGCGACGGCGAAACCATCGGCGGCAAGGCGCTCGGCGATGGCGGCGCCGATGCCGCGGGCCGCGCCGGTCACGACGGCGACGCGGGTGCGGGGCTGGGTCATGGAACTGCTCCGTTCATTTCTGATGCTGCGTAGTGGTGGGCAAAATCGGTTCGGCCGGGGCCGGGTGGCTCTCCGAGAACGGCCGCACCGGCATCCTCCCAGGCGGACGAAGCCGCCTACGCGCGGCGGTACCGCTCGAAGACGCGCAGCGCCTCGGGGTTGTCGAGTGAGCCGGGGTTGACCGTCTGGGCCAGGGAGGCGCCGGCCAGGATCCTTTTCACCGGCACCTCGACGCGCTTGCCGGTGAGAGTGTGCGGAACCGCGGGTACGGCGATGATCTCGTCGGGGACATGGCGCGGCGACAACTCGGTGCGCAGTGCTGTCTCGACGGCGGCGCGCAGATCGTCGTCGAGTGTCACGCCCTCCGCGAGGACGACGAACAGCGGCATCCAGTAGCCGCCGTCCGGCTGTTCCAGGCCGATGACGAGGGACTCCCTGATCTGCGGCAGGCGCTCCACCACCTCGTAGATGTCCGAGGAGCCCATGCGCACACCCTGCCGGTTGAGGGTGGAGTCGGAACGGCCGTGGATGACGAAGGTGCCGCGGGCGGTGCAGGTGACCCAGTCCCCGTGGCGCCAGACGCCGGGGAACATGTCGAAGTAGCTGTCGTGGTAGCGGTGGCCGTCCGAGTCGTTCCAGAAATGGACCGGCATGGACGGCATCGGCTTGGTGACGACCAGTTCGCCGACCTCGTCCACCAGCGGCTCGCCGCCCGGGCTCCACGACTCGGCGGCGACGCCCAGGTACGGTGCCTGGATCTCGCCCAGGTACACCGGCAGCGTCGGCACGCCGCCGACGAAGGAGCCGCAGACGTCGGTGCCGCCGCTGACGGAGGCGAGCCAGATGTCCTGGCTGATCTCGTCGTAGATCCACCGGAAGCCGTCCGGCGGCAGCGGGGAGCCGGTGGTGCCGATGGCCCGCAGCCGGTGCAGGTCGAGGTCGCGGCCCGGGTGGACCCCGGCCTTTCCGCAGGCCATGACGTACGCGGCGGAGGTGCCGAAGACGGTGGCGCCGGTGGCGGCGGCGACGCGCCACTGCGCGTCGGGGGCCGGGTAGCCGGGCCCGCCGTCGTAGGTGACGATGCTCGCACCCACCAGCAGACCGGACAGCAGGTAGTTCCACATCATCCAGCCGGTGGAGGTGTACCAGAAGAACCGGTCACCGGGGCCGAGGTCGAGGTGGAGGCCCGCCTGTTTGAGGTGCTCGACGGTGATGCCGCCGTGGCTGTGCACGATGGCCTTGGGCAGGCCGGTGGTGCCGGAGGAGTAGAGCACCCACAACGGGTGGTCGAAGGGCAGTTGCTCGAAAACCGGCGTGGCGTGTGCGGCCGTGAGCGCCTCCCATTCCAGGGCGCCTTCGGGTGCGCGGGTGCCGAGCACCGGGATGTGCACCACCTGGCGCAGCGAGGGAAGTTCCGCCCGCAGTTCGGCGACGACGGCGCGGCGGTCGTGCTCTTTGCCGCGGTAGCGGTAGCCGTCGACAGCGAACAGCAAAACCGGCTCGGTCTGCTGGAACCGGTCCAGGACACTGCGCGCGCCGAAGTCGGGGGCGCAGCTGGTCCATACGGCGCCGACCGCGGCGGTCGCCAGCAGCGCCACGACCGCCTGCGGGATGTTGGGCACATACGCGGCGACCCGGTCGCCCGGGCTCACCCCCAGGGCGCGCAGCTCGGCCGCGAGCGAGCCGACCTGTCGGCGCAGCTCGGACCAGGTGGTGATGCTGGGCTCGGGGGAGCGCTCGTCGACGTGGAGGATGGCGGGGGTGTCGGCGGTGCCCGGGCCCTCTCCATGGCGCAGCACGTGCTCGGCGTAGTTGAGGGCGGCCCCGGGAAACCACCGCGCGCCGGGCATGGCGGTGCTGCCGAGTATCGCGGTCGGCGGGGCGGTGAAGCGTACGTCGAACCACTCGGTGACGGCTCGCCAGAAGTCCTCCACGTGGTCCACGGACCAGCGGTGGAAGCTGGTGTATGCGGCGTGCGGCGGCAGGTCGGCGGTCCGGGGCGCGCCGTGGTGCTCGACGGCGAAGTGCTGAAAGGCACTGAGACGGGATGCGGCGGCGCGGGCAGGATCAGGCGTCCACAAGGGGGCGGGTCGTTCGGTGCTCATGGGGGTACTGGCTCCGGTTCGGGCGCGCCCGCACGTCAGTGGGCGGTGGAGGGTGGTCTCGCGGGTCCTTCCCCTGTACGGGCGAAGGCGTCGGGTTGGCGGGTGTGAGGGTCCGGTCCTTGCTGGCGAAGGCCGGCGGGCGAGGCCCTGTGGCTGGGGGCCTCGCCCGCCGGCCTGGCGCGGAGGGGTTCTCCCCGCCGGTCAGGATCGGGTCGCGGCGAGTTCCGCCACGGTCTCCCCGATCCAGTCGCAGATGTAGTCGCGGACGACGGGCAGGTTGTCGACGCTGCAGTGCTCGACGCCGCCTTCACGCTCGGTGAAGATCTTCAACTCGCGCTTCGGGCTGTTGACCAGGTCGTTGTAGAGGTCGTGTGCGTAGTGGACCGGGATCTGCCGGTCGTTGGAACCGTGGACCACGAGGAACGGCACGGCGATCCGGCCGGCGACGCCGCGCAGCGTGATCCTGGGCGCGAGGCCGAGGAACTCGTCCAGGTCCCGGCACCCCCAGACCCACTGGACGTGCTCCCAGTAGTGCGGCACCGGCCGGGCTCCCTCGTTCTTGAGGCGCCGCAGCTGCACCTCGCCCCAGTCGTAGTTGGAGCCCCAGGCGACGCCGAAGCGGATGCGCGGTTCGAACGCGGTGGCGCGGGGGCCGTAGTAACCGCCGAGCGACCAGGCCAGCATGCCGACCATGTCCTCGTCGACCTCGGGCCGGGTGCCGAGGTAGTCGATGCAGGCCGCCGCCCACCGCTCGGTGTCGGGGGTGGCGGTGAGACCCCGCAGCCGGAGTGCCTCGCCGGCTCCGGGGGTGTCCACGACGAGGGTGGCGATACCGCGGCGGCGCAGCTCGTCGGGCGTCCCGGTGCCGTAGATCTGCTCCTTGGTGCTGTCGAGGCCATTGAAGAAGAGGACGCACGGGACCGGCCCGGTCCCGTCCCCGGCACCCTCCGGCAGGGTGAGGATGCCGGGGAGGCTTGAGTCGCCGTAGGGGATCTCGACCCGTTCGGCGGGCTGGTCGGTGAGCTCGAGGTACCGGGCGAAGCAGTCCAGCGTCTTGCGGTAGACGGCTTTGCGGGGCTCGTATCCGTGGGCCTGCATGCGCTCGGCCGTCTGGTAATAGACAGCGGCCCGGTGGTACTTCTGGCCGGCGCTGCGCCGGCGCCGGTGCTTCTCGTCCTCCTGAGCGAGCTCGACGAGGTTGTCGGCCACGGCGCACCAGGAGCGGAAGAAGGCCTGGGTGGCTTCGTCCTCGTTGCCCTCGGGGAGTGCGCGCAGGGGGCGGCAGGCCACGTCGACCTCCCCGATCTGGCCGCCGACAGCCAAGGCGATCCCGACGGAGAGGTTCCAGACGTACTTGTCCGGGAAGGGTTCGAACATGCTGGGCCCAGCCCTTTCATTGCTCTGTGGCGCTCATGGCTCTGTGATGCCGGCGGGTGGTGCTACTTGATCGCCAGGGCGCTGACGGGGGCGCCGGAGGCGCCGGTCAGCGGGAGCGGGTCCGCGACGAACATGAACTCGTAGACGCCGTCCTCGGCGCAGTCCGCTGCCAGTGAACTCTTCTCGGTAACGCCTCGTGACGTTTTGTGATCTTCGTTCAGGCGGTGCGGCCGTGCTCGAGCTGGAGCAAGACGAGGGCGGCTCGGGCGATGCGGGTGATGGCCGCAGGGTCGAGGCTGACCCTGCGCAGGGCCTTGAAAGTGACCTTCAGCAGGGCGTTGGCACGTTCGGCGACAGCGTGGACGCCTCGGATTACGGCGTTGAACGCCTGGTCGGGTTCGGCGAGTTCACCGCCCTTGGGCTTCTTGACCGGGTGGCGGAAGCCGGGCCCGGCGTTCTCGTAGCCGAGGTCGGTCAGGGTGGGGACGCCCAGAGTGGCGGCGAGCCGGTTCAGGGTGTCGACCAGTCCGTGGGCCCGTGCGCAGGTGGTGTCGTGCTCGCGGCCCGGGCGGACCGGGGAGACCCAGATGGGCCAGCCGTCCGGGGCGGCGATGACCTGCACGTTTCCTCCGTGGTGCTTGTGCTTGCCCGACCACCACAGGTCCGCGCCGTTGGGGCCGGCGGCGGCCACTCGGTCGGTGCGTATGACCGTGCCGTCCAGGTTGAGGTGGGTGTACCCGGCTGCCGCCGCCCTCTCCAGCGCGGTGGACAGATCGGGAGCGTGGTCGGCGAGCACCGTCAGCCCTTCGTGCAGGTAGCGGTAGGCGGTCGGTACCGAGATGCCGTTGTCCCGGGCGAGTTGGACCAGCCGGGTACCGTCGACGAACCAGCGCAGCACGAGCACCGCCTGCCGGAAGACGCCCAGCGCGCGAGTGCCCTTGCGGGTCCCGAGCTGTTCGCGGTGCCCGCGCAGCAGCTTCGCGAGATGCTCGGCGGTCGCCCTGCGGACATCGAGCACGGCGGTGTAGGTGATACTGGACGCCACGTGGAGCCTCTGGTTGTGCGGAACGTGATCTTCGCAGACCCGTTCCCACCAGGGGCTTCACTCATGTCTGACGCCGAGTCACCATCCCGCGCCGTCCGGCAGCGTCACACACCGCAACCGTCACGTTGCTGAGAAGACTTCAATGCTTCCTCCCGCTACCGCTGTGGCACGCCGCAGTCACGTCACCCGACCTCCAGAAGAATATAGATACCCTTGAACGCGCAATATGAGCGGTACTGCCAATCGGATTCTTCCCTGCTATGAGGACGTCATCCGCATGGACCGGCCCAACGATGGCTACAAAATGTCTCACGGCCGACTCCACTTGGATGAAGTCGACACGAGAATGACCCAAGGATATCCTTCGTGCCGACCAGCGCTTTACTACCGGAACATGGATGAAAGATTCACGTCTCCAGTACTCTCGAAGCCGCCGATGAGACAATCGAGACCGCGCCTTTCGGCCGTACCGGACCGGAACTCGAGCGGAGCACCGCGCGACGGCGTCCGCCCCTCTTCCGACAGGGGCGGTCATCCGGTTCGGCCCCGGCCGAGACGAGAGTCCACTTTCGTCAGCGTCACCCGCACGATGCCCGTGCGATCTTCGCGCACCCCGCCGGCCAGGAGGGGCAGACGGGCTCAGCCCCAGCACGGGCTGAGGAAGAGGCGGCCTTCCGGCTTCCACCGGCGCATACGGCGTTCCGGTACCGCGAGTCCGGTCCGCCAGGATGCACACCGGTCGGTAAACCTTCCCGCGCACCTCTGGTATGGAGCACGATGACGGAAAGCAACGCGAGCGTCGCGACATTGATGCGGACTCTGGGGCAGCAGGTGGACGCGGAGCGCTTGAGGCGCCACGTGCAGATCCTCGCCGGGGAACCGCGCAGCCGCCGGCGGGCGCCTGAGGCGCTGCGGCGCGCGGAGGCCTACGTGGAGGACGAGCTGCGCGCGGCCGGCTGGAAGGTCGATCGGCGGCCGTTCGACGTACGGTGGCGGCTCGGCTCCACCGACCGGCACGGCAACCGGGCTCTCCCACTCAAGCTCCGTCTGCACCCTAGGCTGAGGGGTGCCAATCTCATCGCCGATCTGCCCGGATCCGCGCCCGTGGAGCGCCCGACGGTGGTGATCGGGGCGCATCTGGACACCGTTGACGGCAGTCCGGGCGCCGACGACAACGCCTCCGGAGTGGCTGTGGTCCTCGAAGTCGCGCGACTGCTGGGACGGTTGTCCACCCCTCCGGCAGTCACGCTGGCTTTGTTCGACATGGAGGAGCTCGGCCTGATCGGATCCCGGGTCGCGGCCAAGGAGCTGAGCAAGGCTCGGCGCATCGCGGGCATGATGTGTCTCGAGTCCGTCGGCGTTTTCTCGGCCGAGCCCGGCAGCCAGCGGCTTCCCCCGGGATTCGCGCTGGCCTTCCGTGACGCGGCCACCGCCGTCCGCGCCATGGAGTACCGGGGCGACTTCACCCTCGTGGTGCACCGCCGGTCCTCGGACGCGGCAGCCGAGTTGTGGCGGCGGGCCGCTGCGGAGGCCACTCCGGCTCTGCCGGGCATCACGCTGCGCGATCCGCGCCCGGACGGACCGCTGGGCGTGCTCATCGGCCTGGCGGTACCGCCGGTGAACCATCTAGGACGCAGCGACCACGCATCCTTCTGGAACCGCCGTATCCCCGCACTGATGCTCACCGGAACCGCGAACTTCCGCAACGCGCACTACCATCGGCCCACCGACACGCCTGAGACGCTGGACTACCCACGCCTGGCAGCGGTCACCCTGGCCACGGCGGTCACCGCGCTGCACTGGCCCTGCACCCGTTGACGCTTGCCGGCTCACACGGACTCCACTGCAACCGAGCCGGACTTCAGCGAGTCCGCGGCGCAGCGGCACACTCCATGACACCGAAATGCCCTCGTGAAAGTCACGAGGGCGACCTGCCCTTTCCTTACCTCGCGTCCGGCGATATCGACAAGGCCTCGGTCACATCGCGATGGTGCCGACGGACATGAGAGCGCCGTCATTTTACTCACCCAGCATGGGACGCCATCGGCCGAAGGCGGGGTCCAAAAGGGATGCAGCCACCGCCCTTCCATACCCTGAACGCTCCTGCGCTGGGCCACAACCTCAGTTTCTCCTCAACTCGGTTCCAGTTGCGGGACAATGCTTTTAAGGTCACCAATAGTCGACACACCGTCAGGCGGAGTAGAAATGCATATTCTCACGGCATGGGTCCCGTCAATCCGAGCGGTCGGTATGAGACTTCGGAAGGCGTTATGGAAACTCGTTGCTTCTCGCTCATCCCTGTCAGTCGCCCCAAGGTAGCCGCCTGGCTGCCGGCCGACCCGGCGATCGTCGGTCATGCCCGCGACCTCACAGCCGCGGTCCTGACCGAGTGGGGCCTGAGCAAGTTTGTGTTTACCACCCAGCTGATCGTCAGCGAACTCGTCACCAATGCCGTCGTGCACGCCCCCTGCTCCGGGTCCCGGTTCCGCCTGGCGGTCGGTAACACCACACTGCGCTGCGTCGTCTCCGACGACAGCGGAGAACTCCCGCGCGTCATCCACGCGCGACCCGACGAAGTCCACGGCCGCGGCTTGCTCGTGGTCTCCGAACTCGCCCACCGGTGGGGCATACGCACCGTTGCAACGGGTAAAGCGGTCTGGGCCGTACTGCGCATCCCCGCCCGTAACGCCGACTGATCGCGTCAAGAGTCCCGATGGCCAAGTCGGCGACCGGCCCGGCCGAGGACCGTTGCCGCCGGAGCTGTGGCGGGTCTCCCGCCGATCCATGCACTCGCCCCTCGTGGGCCGTCGGGCCGCGTCTGCCGGGCCGTGGCGCGACGGCACACGCGGAGATGCCTCGCCACCTCATGCTGACCAGGTGGCGACGGGCAGAGGCCATTGTCAGTAGGACAACGGCCTCGGAACCCGAGAACCTCAGGGCGGCGACGACCCTGACGAGATCGGTGAAACTGGTCGTGCTGTTCTCGACAGCCCCTGTCCTCTCGGGTGATCTTGTCCGAGAGAGCGGCGTGTCGACTGGCCCTCAGCCGAGGATCTTGATGCTGAGGGAGAAGTCCTTGGCCGCGGCGGCCTGCCCGAGGATCAGCAGGCCGGCGCCCTCCAGCCAGTGCGCCATCTTCAGGTCGCCGGCGTCCAGCGGGCGCAGGCCAAGGCTCTCGATGAACGCCGCCACGGACGCCTTGGCGTCGGCGTCGTCGCCGGCGATGAAGACGTCGAGCGGTCGATTCGCGACTTCTCCGGTGGCCAGGACACCGGAGAAGAGCGTGTTGAACGCCTTTACCACATGCGCGCCCGGGGCGGCAGCCTTGGCGATCTCCTGAGCCGCCGAGCTGTCGTCAGGGGTGACAAGGTCGGTGAAGGTAGTGAGATTGAAGGGGTTGGTGATGTCGATGACGACCTTGCCGGTCAACGCGGTTCCGTACTGACTGACGACGGGCGCGGCGCTGCCGTAGGGCACCGCGAGGATGACGATGTCACCGGCAAGGGGATCGGCGAGCGTTCCGGCCGTGGCGTTACCGCCGAATTCGTCGGCCAGAGCGGCGGCCTTGGCCGCGTCACGGCCGATGATCTGAACGCTGTGGCCGCCAGCGACTGCGCGGGCACCGAGGGCACGGGCCATGTTTCCCAGACCGATGATGCTGATGCTGCTCATGATGCGTGCCTGCTTTCGTAGCCGAAGCTGTGGGATGTGGGAGGCGGTGGAAGGCGCCCAGGGTGCGCCGCGGTCGCGGCGGTGACGGTCGGCCGCCTCTGCGAATCGGATCACGACGGACTTCGCCCTGGTGGCGTCCCGGTGGTCGTCGGGGCCAGCACCGGGAGCAGGCGCCACCCACCCGCATGTTGACAGCTCAACCATAGCTCATTGGTTGATGACTCAACCTATGAGCTAGGCTTGGAAGCATGCCAACGGAACCGAAGTGGCTCGACCCCCGCGAGGACCGTGCCTGGCGGACCTTCGTGCACACGCACCATCAACTCGGTGTCCGTCTGCAGCGGCATCTCCTTCAGGCTTCTGGCCTGACCGAGGCCGACTACGAGATCCTCGCGATACTGTCGGAACACCCCTCAGGCCGTATACCCGCGCAGGAATTGTGCCGCCTGCTGCTCTGGGAGAAGAGTCGGCTTTCCCATCAGGTGCGGCGCATGCAGAAGCGGGGGCTGATCACCCGGGAACCCAACCCCGACGACGCCCGCAGCACCATGATCCGCCTTCTGCCCCCCGGCCGCCGCACCATCGAGGAGGCCGCGCCGCAGCACGTGCACAACGTGCGCCGCCATTTCATCGACCTCCTCACCCCCGACGAACTCGACACCCTTGTCGCCGTTCATGAACGCATCCTCGGCCACCTCGACGAGGCCCCCGTCCGCGGCGACGACACCCCGGCGGCCTGAGCGGCCCGGCCGGCGGTTCGACCAGCGAAGGCGGAGCGCCGACAGCCGGGATCGACTCCTTCCGCGCACGACACCTCTCGCCACATCGGAAGCACTGTCTTGCCGGCTCTCCGCAGTGGCGTTCCGTAAGAGCCTGCTGAGCGAAGGAACACAGCCATGAAGTTCGGAATGATCGGTGCGGGGACCCTGTCCCGTGCCATCGCCGGCCACGTCGTGAAGGCCGGTCACGAAGTGATCTTCAGCAACAGACGCGGCCCGGAAACACTCACGGAGGTCGTGGACGCCTTCGGCCCCCACGCGTCGGCCGGCACCGTGGCCGAAGCGGGTGCGGCCGATTTCGTCGTCCTCGCCGTCCACTGGACCAGCGTCCGCGAGGCGGTGCGCAGCCTGCCTCCCCGCCCCGGCCGGATCGTCATCGACGCCACGAATCAGTGGGCGAGCCTGAGCCCCAGATTCGTCGCCGACAAGCGACCTCGGCCCGCTGCGCATGGGACGTCTCATGCAGGTGGACGACGGGCCTCTGACCGGCTTGCACGCCATCCGGGAGAACTGAGACGGCTGGGCGTGAGGCCATGCGATGCGCAGAGCTTCACGACTGACCGTGCAGGCCGCCCGCCGCTGCCAGTCAGCGCGCAAGAGCAACCCCGCCTCGTTCACCGCCGGCACTCCGCATGCGCTACGCCACCGCCCGCGGACCAGGGGCACGAGGCGGCCGCCGTGCAGGAGATGGCCTCAGGCCTGCGACGACGGTCAACCGGCGAAGCCGCCCTCACGTGCCCAACCCCGACGCGGCCCTGACAGCAGACGAATTTGGTTGACGCATCAACCCGGATGCAGTATTTTCCAAGATGCCTTGTTTCATTGAATGATCGACCAAAGGCCTGGCCGTTCGGGCCGAAGCCGCATCGGAAGGACTCCTTTCCGCATGTACATCGCTGCCGCCAGCCTCAGCGCGCTGCTGGCTCTCGTCTCCCTCGCCGCCGGAGTACCGAAGACGGTACTCAAGGGGGACGTGCCTGCCCAGCTGCAGTCACACATGGGACTGAGCCCCGCCCTGGTCCGCTTCATCGGGGTAGCCGAGGTGGCTGCCGCCGGAGGACTGGTGGCGGGCCTCTTCTGGCGGCCGCTGGGCGTCGCCGCAGCGTTGGTTTCGCCGCCACCATGATCGGGGCGGTCGGGTTCCACGCCAAGCACGGTGACTACGCGAACCCGGAGACCCGCGGCAGCTCGATGGCCCCCATCGCCCTGGTGGTGGTCGCCATCGCCACTGCGGTCGCCCTCACCCTGGCCAACTGACCGGCCTCGGGTTCGCCGGGTGGCAACGCAGGCGCGAGCCACCCGGGCGCTGCTTCGTCCCCACGCCCGCGGCAGGCTCACGCCAGTCCACGGTCCATCGATGGGCTCGCAAAGGCGGCCGACCGTGGCGGAGTCGGCCGGCGCGCACTGAGGAAGTGGACCGCAGGTCCGGCTGCGCCACAGCCCCGGATGGACGAGCAGCAACGGGTCGACGGGCTCGGCACACAGCACTCAAGCACGTACAGATGTGCCGGTGACCGCGTTGTACGGTCCGTTCACCCAGCCGCTGTTCCCGGTTGACCGAAGGCCGTCCTGCCGGTGACATGACTGCAGCTAGTATGCCTGGCCAGGACATCAGAGGGAGGCATCCTGTGCGGCGCACGGAGGAGATCGAGGGGCTCGCTCTGCGGGCCGCCGCTGGTGACAGGGGTGATTTGGAAGCCCTGCTCCACATGATCGGCCCGGAGGTCGTTCGCCGTTGCGGCAGTTTCCTTCCGTGCCGCGAGGATGCGGAGGAAGCAGCACAGGAGGTGCTGCTTCAGGTGACACGGAGCATCACCTCGTTTCAGGGTCGCAGCCGCTTCACCACGTGGTTGCACCCGGTGGTGGCCAACTGCGTACGCCAGAAGTACCGCGAGTTGAAGCGGCGCGGGACCGAAGAGCCCCTGACGATCGAGGATTTGCGGCACGTGGATCCCCGGACGACCAGTGTGATCGCCGGTTCCCGCATTGATCTGCTGGAGGCACTGGATCGCCTTGAGCGGGAACACCCCCACCTTGTGGATCCCGTGGTGTACCGCGATCTCTGCCAGCTGGAGTACGCGGAGGTTGCGGAGCGGCTCGGAATTCCGCTGGGCACTGTCAAGTCCCGTCTGCATCAGGCGCGCAGGGCCATCAGGTCCTGGCTGGCCGAGGCCCCGTGACGGCTCCCCGGTGACCCCGGGATCGCAAGTCCCCCTTCAGCGGTGCCCCAGGGCCCGGCGCCCGGGTTGTCCGGACGCCGGTGGGGACCCCAGTGGCGCGCGACCGCCCGCGCAATGACGGCCAATAAGCCTTCTCCACGGTCACCCGGGTCGGCGTGTCGAACGTCGGCCCCCGCCGCAGTCAGGCTCTGCCGGCCCTTCTCCGCCTGATCGCCCCCTGAGCCACGACGAGCGGCTCAACCGCCTCATGCAGGCGGCACCGCGGCCGCGCAGTCCGGCGACCAACGCCGTGGACGGGGCCATGGGGTCTCAACCCATGCGGTGCTGACGTCGGATCAGAGGCTCCTCCTGGTCGACAATCCCGGCTCCAGCCCCTGTCCCGCTCGGACTTCCGCGGCCGCCCGTACCGCGCGGGAGGCGAACACCTTCACGCCCTCCCGCCAGTTGCGGCGCACGGGGGGGTCATGTCCCGCGTCGTGGTGTAGGGAATCAAGCGTTACGCGTTCCGGTACGAGACCCCGGACGATCTCCGCGGAGACGGTAGTCCACGAGGCGCCCTGAGGCGAGTTGAACTCCCGATCCGGCGGAGCCACCGTCCCCGACCAGCGGATTCCGGCGCCTTGATCGGCTACACCACCTGGCGGGACGCCATCCGCACGCATTCCGCAGTGGCGGCACAGGCGGGATCAGAGGTCCGCCGCGGCCGGCGCCCGGGCCGGCGAGGCCCTGACCGGCCCGGGAAAGATTCACACTCCCGCAAAACCCCGGTGATACCGGGTTTTTGTTATTCTGCGTCCTCGAGATACCCGCATGGCCTGGAACCGGCCATGCGGGTATGCCTGCCTGCGAGTGAGGAGTCGCCGTGAGCGGGAGTCAGGCGGAAGAACTCGGTGCCGGTCCAGCCCCGGCCGGCCTCCCCCAACCGCGCCTTTCGGGACCGGCGCGGGACGCCGCCTCGCGCCTGGGCAAGTACGGGCCGGCCTTCCTCATCGGGCATCTGGGATGGGCCGCCCCGAGTGCGGCGGCCGCCGCGTTGCTTCAGGCCTTGGCCGAGAAGATCGATCCTGCGAACAAGATCGCTTTCTTCGGCGCGATGTCGACCGCGGGAGGGGTATGCGCCAGTGCCGCCATGATCGCGACTGGGGCCCTGTCGGACCGGACCCGCAGCCGGTTCGGGCGACGAAAGCCCTGGATCCTGTGCGGCGCGGTACTCGCCGCCTGCGCCATGGCGCTCATCGGCGCGTCCGACAGCAAGCTGTGGATCATCACCCTGTTCGCCGTGTACAAGATGGGCGAGAGCGCCAGTGTCGGGGCGCTGTTCGCACTCATGCCGGACCGGCTCGCGTCCAACCAGCTCGGAAGGGCGTCCGGCGCGGCCGGGCTTGGTTATCTCCTCGGGCAGTCCGTGGGCACGTTCGCCGCCGCAGCCTTCCTGACCATGCCCGCGGCCGGGCTGGCGGTACTGCCGTGGATCTTCGTGCTGTGCGCCGTCCTCGTCGTCCTGCTCGTCCCCGGGCGTTCATCGCTCGACCGGCCTCGCCGGCCGGTGAGCGCACAAGAACTTCTGCGCTCACTGCGGCCGCCGTCGGACAAGGACTTCTGGCTGGCCTTCGCCGGACGCTTCTTGTTCATTCCTTTCAGATGGTCTTGGCGTACAACCTCTATCTCGTCACCGACTACCTGGGTTTGACCACCAAGGCAGCAGGCGGACTCATGTCAGCGGCGATCCTGGTGTTCGTGGCCGCCGCCGCAGTCGCCGCGGCGACCACCGGACGGTGGTCGGACCGGTGGTCGCGGCGCAAGCCGTTCGTGGCCGGCGCATCGCTCCTGGTGCTTCTCGCCGTGCTGGCCCCGGCGGCTGCCCCCGAGGCCTGGGCCTACCTGCTGTTCTTCCTCGCCGCCGGCGTGGCGTTCGGCACCTACACCGCAGTGGACCAGGCGCTGATGGTGGAGGTGCTCCCCGGAGGCAGCGAGGGCGCGAAGGACCTCGCGTTCCTCAACGCCGCCAACGCTCTGCCTCAGATCCTCGCTCCCGGCGCCGCCGGGCTGCTCGTCACCCTCCTCGGGTACCCCGGCATGTTCCTGTGCGGAGGGCTGGCCGCCGCCGTGGGAGCCGTCCTGATCCTGCTGATCAAGCGGGTCCGGTAGCGCACTTCGGGCTACCGGACACAGCAATCGCCATCACGAACAGAGGAGATCTCCCTTGACCCGCTTCCCCCAAGACTTCCTGTGGGGAGCCTCGACCTCGGCCCACCAGACCGAGGGCGGCAACGTCGCCAGCGACTGGTGGTATCTGGAGCACAAGCCCGACACCTTCTGCCAGGAGCCGAGCGGGGACGCCGTCGACAGCTACCACCGCTGGGGCGAGGACATGGACCTCATGGCTGAGGCCGGATTGACCGACTACCGCTTCAGCATCGAGTGGGCTCGGATCGAGCCCATCGAGGGAGCGTTCTCGCTGGCCGCGCTGCACCACTACCGGCGGATGATCGAGGGAGCTCTGCGGCGAGGCCTGCGCCCCATGGTCACACTCCATCATTTCAGCAACCCGCTCTGGTTCAGCGCTCGACCCGACCCGGCCCAGGTGACGGCGCTCGTTGACGAGCACCCGCACCTGGGGGTCGAGTGCGTACTCCGGGAACTCTCCATCGCCTCCTCGACGTACTACCGCTGGCGTCGTGCCGAGCGCGAGCCGTGCGAACGCCGACGCCGCGACGTGGAACTCACCGAGCAGATCAAGGAGATCCACGCCGACTCGGGCGGGATCTACGGCTCACCGCGCGTGCACACCGTGCTCAAGCGCGAGGGCGTCCACGTGGGCCGCAAACGGGTCGAGCGCCTGATGCGCGAGGCCGAGATCGCGGGCATCAGCCCACGCCGAAGCGCCTTCACACGCCGCGATCCCAAGGCCACACTCGCCCCGGACCTGGTCGAGCGGGACTTCACCGCACCCGCGCCGAACCGGCTGTGGGTCACCGACCTCACCATGATCACCACCAGCGAGGGGCCCTTGTGGCTCTCGGCAATCCGGGACGCGTTCTCCCGCCGGGTGGTCGCCTGGGAGACCTCCGCCCGCGCGGACGCCGACCTGGTCCTGACCACCCTCGAGTACGCCCTCGCGAGCCGGGAAGTCGAACCGGGCAAGCTGATCCACCATGCGGATCACGGCTGTCAATACACATCCGTAAAGCTCACAACCCGACTGCTGCGAGCGGGAGTTGAAGCATTGGACGCCCCTGTGTGGTCGACCCCATGGGGGCGCCTGCTCGTGCGGGTGGCCGCCTTCGGCGAGCGCGTCAATCCCGGCGCAGGATTCGAGGATCAGGGGACTTCGGTCACCGTCGTCGCCGGCCGCGGCCCTCGGGGAGACTCCGGGACGCCTCCGCGAGACTGCGGGTGGCGTGAGGGCCACGGTCCCGCCAGCGGCCGCGCAGGGAAGCGGCCGGACAGCCGAGTGGAAACGGCCACCCCATGCCGTACGTCCGACGGCAACGACGCCGTCAGCCGCACAGCCGATCGCGCAGGCTGCGGCAAGGTCGAACTGCCAGCCGCTGACCGGAGCGAGCAGGAACAGCCGACCCGGTCCCGGAATGCGTCACCCGACGGTCCCGCATACCGGATGAGTGTCCCTCACTGGCCCGGCGCGAGCTCCGCCAGTCGCTGCCGCACCTGGTCACCGATTTCGCACAGCATTTCCAACTGCACCGGGGTGAGATGGTCGATGAGCACATTACGCACGTCGGCGACGTGGAGCGGTGCGGCCGTCTCGATCAGCTCACGACCCTGTTCAGTGATGACTGCGACAGCACCACGTTGGTCCGTCGGACAGGGTTCGCGGCTCACCAGGCCGCGCTTTTCCATACGGGTTAGGTGCTGGGACAGCCGGCTCTTCTCCCACCGCATGGCGTCGCCGAGCGCAAATGCCCTCAGTCGCCCGCCCGGCGCCTCTGACAAGTGTGCCAGCACCTGGTAATCGGCGCTTGAAAGCCCGCACTGTGTGCGCAGCTGCCGCTCGATGTACTGGGACAGGCCGGCCTGCATCACCATCAGGCCGCGCCAGGCCCGCTGCTCACGATCATCCAACCACCGAGTATCACTCATGAGCGTAGTGTAGCGCTCAGTTGATATGTAAACTAGTTATTTCTTTCCATTCGTTAACGCATAAACCAATTCTTCAGGGCGTGGACTTTCCCTGTCGTCGCGTTCGACGTCGCTGCGGGCAAGTCGACCGGCGGGACTGTATACCCGCCTCCCTTCGCATCCCGGCTTCGACAGACCTCCGCCGACAACCCGGCCGAGAGCCGCTGTTGCTGCCGTCGGCCCGCCTGATCAGCCCCCCCGATCCGGCTGTGACACGGTGCACGTCGTTACGCTGCCGGACGCTTTTCAGTCAGAAGAGATTCTGATGGCTGCAGTGGAGGAATTCGACAACGTATTGCCGGCCTGGAGCGAAGGTCGTCGCCGACACCACGAAGGATCACGATGTGCCCGACGCCGACGCGGTGCCCAAGGGCCGCCTCTTACGTCCTTTGCCGCCGAAGTGCTGAGCGGCGCGGAGATCGTGAAGGCGTTCAACCCACTTCCGGCCAGCACCCTCGCCGCAGAGGTCACCGTCAGCCGGGAAGGCGGGGGGCCTTCGTCCCCACTCGGGTCTCGCAGCCATCGAGCTGGGATCGATCGAGGAGGGAGACCGGCTGATCCAGGCACCGAACATGCGCGTACTCAGGAACCTCGTCGAGCAGCGGCTCATCTGACCGCCTCGGGAGATCGGCCCGCCTCCCACCGCCGCCTCCCACCAGGAGGAAGCGAAGCGCCAGGCTGACCAGGTCTCACCGCAGTGGCCGTCGATGCAGCCGAGACACCGCGCGCACTGCGCGCGGCCGCCGCGCAGGAGAAGCGGCACAAGCATCTGTTCCGGGAATCGCAGCGGCACATCGGGCGAGACTGTGCAGAGCCGCCGAACCTGCCGAAGGCCACCCCGTCGGTCAGGAGGCTGAGGGCGGTGCCACCACTTCCCACCGGGACCTCCCTCGACCCGGGTGCTGAACCTCTCGGAGAAGACCGGGTCGCATCAGGCTTGCGCCAGGGCGCGGGCCAGGATCTGGTAGTGGGCAGGGAGTTGGAGCAGGCGCGCGGCCTGAGGCCACGTTTCGTCGATCCGGGCGCGGCAGATGTCGGCGGTGTGGACGTGGAGGGGTTCGGCCAGGAGCTCCTCGCGGAGGCAGGGAGCTGCCGATCAATAACTCCTCGATCTTGGTGAGGATTACGGGAGCGTGAGGCTGTGCCCGGCGATCGCGGCGAGCTGTTGTGCCGTGATCACGGTGAGGGCGCCGGCCGGGACCGTGTACCCGAGTGCAGTGAGCACGGGGGTGACCTCCTGGAGGGTCGCGCCGATTCTGCTCTTGGCCAGACTGGTCGCCTCGGCGAGAACGGCGTTCGTCATGGACCAGCGCTTCTTGAGGAGGAAGACGACAAGCTGGTCGGAGACGGAGAGCCGTCTGCTGCCGGCGCCAGGGCCGCCGTCGGGGCGTTTCCCGGGCAGGAAGATCGGCGGGTGCTCACTCCACCAGGCTTGGTAGCGGACGGCGAGATCGTCGAGGGCGGCGGGCTCGAGTCCGGTGAGGCTGGGGTGCCGCAGCCAGGCAGGCAGCTTGTCCCCAGTGGGGAAGCGCCCGAACTCGGCACTGGGCGGGGGTGGTTCAGGGGCGAGCGGTTCGGGGCGCACCGTGTAGTTCCACGTGCCGTGCCACTCGTGCGGCGTGACGGGCAGACGCTCCATGACGGTGTCGGGGACGGTGACACCAGTGGGGTAAGCGCCGGGGTCGAGCTCGGCGTGGACGGACAGTCCGCTGTGTGTCGTGGTCGCTCCGATGGTACTGACGACGACTTCGTGGCTGGTCAGGGGCCTGCCACGCCAGTTGATGCTGATCTGTGAGAACAGTCGGTGCTCTATTTTGTTCCACTTCGATGTTCCCGGCGGAAAGTGACAGACAGTCACATCAAGGCCCGACTCATAGGCGAAATCGGCGAGTTCCTTCTTCCAGGCACGCACACGGTAGCCGTTGGAACCTCCGGCGTCGGCGGTGACCAGCAGACGGGAAGCGTGCGGGTAGCGGCGGCACCCTTCACCGTTCCACCAGCGGCGCAAAGTGGCCACCGCGAAGGCGGAGGTGTCCCCGTCACAGCCCACCGATACCCAGCCCGCGTCCGCGCCGATGTCGTAGATCCCGTACGGCACCGCTTTCTGGGCCCCTTTCTCAGGGAAGTCGTGCGCGCGGACCTGCACCGGCTGCCCGGCGCGATGCCACTCGCGTCCGGTGACCGCGTAGTTGCCCAGCGTCTCCTTCTTCTTGGCATCCACGCTGATGACCGGCTGCCCGTCGGCGAGGTACGCCGTGACCTGATCGTTGATGTAGCGGAACTGGGCGTCCCGGTCCGGATGCCGGGCCCCCTCGGTGGTCCTCGAGGTGCCCTGCAGGGAGAAGCCCTCCGCCTTCAACAGTGCGGCCACCGTGTCCGGACCGACCCGATGCCCCTGACGTGTCAGCTCGGCCGCCAGATTCCGGGTGGACTTCACCGTCCACAGCAGCGGAGATTCCGGGTCGCCTCGCTGGTCCGGCTCGACCAGCGCCAGCAACGCGGGCACCAGCTCCGGATCCACCTCCCGCAAGGACTTCCGACCCGCGCCCGGTGCCCGGACCCGACCCGCGGGCTCCTCCGCATGCTCCAGCTCCCGCTTCCCGCGCGACACCGTGGACTCCGCCACCCCGGCCGCCCCGGCCACCATGCGGATCCCGCCATGGCCCAGGACACGGGCCGCGGCGCCCAACGTCAGGCGCTGCTGCCGCTCATCCAGATGCGGCAGCAACAGCCCGAACACATCCACCAGTTCAGCCATCGTCCCCTCCGACACATCGGCATCCTACGACCCAACAGCCCATAGAAACCGACGAGTTATTAATCGGCAGCTCCCAGGGTCATTGCGTGATCGGGATCTGTCCGGGTTCGTCACGTGAGGCCATGGGTTTGTAGGGGGCGGAGGTAGTCGCGGCCGGTGTGGCGGAGGGCGGCCGCGATGTTGGTCTGGCCGTCCTGGCGGAAGACGCTGATGGCGAGGTTGCGCAGGGAAGCCATGGCACGGGGCAGGGTGGCGGTGCGGACCTTGGAGTCGTCCTCGCGGAACGTGCGGTCCCGGACGTGGTGCAGGAGGTTCTCGATGCCCCAGTGACCTCTGATCCAGGTGGCGAGGTCAGCGCAGGTGGCGTCGAAGACGCTCAGGCTGGTGATCAGATAGACGCGCTCGATGGTCTGTTTCCCGGTGCTCAAGTCATCAGTCGTGGAGCCCAGTTGCTCCAGCACGGAAGGGATGGGCGATGATGTTCGGGCAGGCACGGTCTCGCTCGGTTCTCATGGGTCTCGACAACCACATGATCACCAGCACCGTGCCTGCTCTGCTCTCCGGGATCCATTGCCCCTACAACGGACATGACGCCGTGTCACTCATGAGACCGGCGAACCGGACCAATCCCAATCACGCAGTGCCCCTGGACTGGACGACGGCTCTCAGCAGCCTCGGCCTTGGCTGACAGCCTCGGTGTCAGCTTGGCCGGTCAGATAATGGCGCATCCGAGTAATCCCAATTTCGCCGGTATCTGATAAATTTCCATCATTTCTCAAAATTCGGCAAGCCGCGATCTTGTAGCCTTAGTTCTTGAATGGGCTAGAGAGTGGGGAGAAGGAAACCCCAGGGATATTCGATGGGTATACGCGACGCGGGACGAAGCTATGCGACTGCTTCACGGCAGCGTTGGTTCAACCGATGAATCCACTTATCTGGTCACCCTTCGGGGTGATTTCAGCTTGGTGCGCGATTCCGGGAAGTCGGTGCACGGGGTGTGGGCGGCGCTTATGGTAGATCCAACTCTGATGCAGGTTCGCACTTACACGGTTCGCCCGTTGGACTCCATCCCCGACATGGACCTCTCCGCATTGGGTGAAGTGAACACGACCTGACAGTGCCTGTTCTCGAGCGAGTCGGAGTTCGTCAGTCGCGGCGGTAAACTTTGCTGGGTCTTCGAATTTAGTGGGGGTGTGCCTCCCGTCGGCTTCGCCGGGTGGTTGCGCAGCGTGAGCGGAGGCGTTGGTTCGCTCGGTTGCGGAAGCCGAAGGCGTTACGCGCTTCGAGCTTGATGAGGCGGTTGTTGCCCTCCGAGGCGGCGTTGGTGATCCCGGTGGTCAGGTAGGTCTCGATGCCGTCCCACCACTGCTCGATGGTCTCGGCGAGGGTGACGAGTTCGGGCAGGTGAGCGTGGTCGGCGACGTGGGCGAAGAAGCGGTGGCGGGCGGTGGAGATCGCGGAGTGGTCGGGGGTGACGTGCCTGCGGGTGACGGTCAGGCCCAGGAGGTCGCGCAGGAGTTCCTTGCCCTGCCAGGCCGCATAGATCTGTCGGCCGTAGGTCCCCATGTACTCCAACTCGGTCTTGAGGAGCTCGCGTTGTTCGTCGGTGAGGTCTTCCTTGTTGCGGCGCAGGAGCTTGCGGACGCTGTAGATGCTGTCGCCCTTGCGGGCCCGGCGGCCGTGCTGTTTCCAGGTGAGGCGTCGGCGCAGGTCGGCGAGGTGGCGCTGGGCGAGTTGCACGATGTGGAAGCAGTCCACGACCACCGCCGCGTGCGGCAGGGCACGGTGGACGGCGGCGCGGAAGGTGGAGCACAGGTCGATGGCGACGTAGCGGACCTGCTCGCGCCAGGCGGCGGGCCGGGCCGTCAGCCAGTCGGCGACGGAGGCGGAGTTGCGGCCCTCGACCTGGCCGAACAGGCCGCGCCCGCCGATCGCGTCGACGAAGCCGATGTGCCAGGCGTCCGCGACCAGCTCCCACTTCTCCGTGTCCGGGTTCTGCTCCCACACCGGCTTACCCCGCCGGGTCTCGTCGATCCCGATCGCCTCGGTCACCGGCGGCTCCTCGGGCAGGACCTTCGCGGCGTAGTCCTCGAAGCAGTGCTGCACGATCGGCCAGGACAGGCCCAGATCCCGGCCGGCCTGCACCACCGATCGCCCGCCGTCACACACCGCGGCCCCGGCCGCCCGCCGAAGCGCCCCGGTCGTACGCATCCGCGCGGGTACCTGGCCTATGGACTCGGTGAACGAGCGGCGGTCGCAGTCGAGTTCGGTGCAGTGCCAGCGTGCCTTGCGCCACCGGATACTCACCGGGCGCCCGCCGCAGGACAGGTGTCTGGGGGCGGTGGTGCGGTAGTCCTTCAGCCGGGTGGAGAAAACCCCGCACGAGGGGCAGGCCCTCGCGGACTCCTCGTTCGTCACGACGTATACCGTCGATCCGCCTGCCTTGTCGTCCTTGACCTGCGTCACACTCACCCCCTCCAGCCCAAGCAGTCGCGTCGCAGCCTCGTTGGTCCCGGTATCGTCGATGCTCAAGCCCGTGGGTTCTTCATGATCGGTTGCCTAGACAACAACCATGATCACGAAGACCCGCGGGCTCCTTGCGTCCAGGCCACCCACACCCCAGGCCCATCACGCTCGGTGACTGAACGTCAGGCCGTCACCGCCGCACCCCCACTAAATTCGAAGACCCACTTTGCTCGCTGTGCAGCTTAGGAGTTAGTCCCCTGCTAGTCGCCGTCGGCGATCGCAGCCGTGTCGCTGACGGCGGCCATGTTTGCGGAGCTCCACAGCAACCCTAGCCAGAGATGGTTGCTTGGGGCCGCAGTATCGGCCTGCTTTACGGGCAGATGGCGATCACCCCAACGGCTACGACAGCCGGTGGGTCGTACTGCTCAGGAATGCTGCCCGTGTTTCCCGGACTGATGCAGATTTTGTGGCCTTTCCGGTCTATGTTGTCGTAGAGCCACACCCGTCGATTGCAGTTTATGTCATTCATGAACCTGATCGGCCAGGTCGGCCACGTCCAGTCATGAGGGTTGTCGCACGGAAAATACCCGTTGATGTAGTATCCGGCAGCGTCTGAGAATGAGACTGCAGTGTTGCTGGAGTCTGATTCCGTTGCCCCGGCAGGTGACACCGAAAACACCGCTGCCGCCCATTTCTGCTAGGGCTACGAATAACACGCGTAATCGTTGCACATTCCCTCCTGGGTTTTCGTTGTGTTGCGCCATAATGTGTGGCCATGACAAGAACTAAGCGAGGTATCGAGCATTCTGCAAATAAAGGGAACCCATTCTCCAGGTCTATTTTTTAATGAATTTCTGGATTGTCAAGGAGTCTTTGAGCCCTCTACTCGATCAGGGTTGGGTCCCCTTCGAGTCAGGAACTCAGCCCCCTCGGGCTCAGCTGATGGGAACCGTAGTGGCCGCGCCACGTATGACGGCGGCGCATCACTGCCCTGTGCGAATATCCGCCTGCCGTTCGGTGACGGGGGCGCGCCACTGTCGGCGGGTGACGGGTTCGCCGTCGATCCACCACGCGGCCGACGCCACCTCGAGGGGAAGGCCCGCCATGAAGTGCACGATGCCGGCGTAGTAGGCGTAGTCACCGCCCCGGGTGGCCGCGTGCAGCCGGGGGATCGAGGCGTCGACCTGGTCGTGGTCGGCGCGGACGGCGTGGCGGAACGCGAGGGCGAGGTCCAAGGTGAGTTCGGCGTATGTCAGGCCCGCCGTGCGGATGTCGGCGCGCAGGACCTGGGCGCGGTCGTCGATGTCCGCGTCGTCGCGCCTGGCATCCCGTAGGAGGGCGGCAACCCGGGTGATTACGACGGTGGCGCGCAGGGCCGGGCAGTGCCGTCGGCTCGAGGGCACTGCCCCGGTGGTTCTACCGGCGGTAGAATCGCCGGCATGAGCAAGCCGACGAGCATCAAGACCAGTGAGGAAGTGCGCAACCGGCTGCGTATCCTCGCCGACGAGCGCGGCACCACCATCACTGAGCTGCTGGAAGAGCTGGCCACTCGCGAGCTCACGGAAGCCGAGCGGGAGCAGCGTGCTGTCGAGGCCGCCCGTGAGCTCGGCATTGAGTACACCGAGCAGGTTCAGCAGGTCGGCCAGGACGCCTGGGCGAAGATCCGTGCCCATCAGGGCGGCGCCGGCGCATGAACCTGACGGCCGTCCTGGACCACACCGCTCTGGCCGCCCTGTACCGCGCGGACTCCTTCTTCACGGGCCTCTACATCGAGGCCTCACGTGGCACCGGTCGTGTCATCATCCCCTCCCTCGCCGTGCTCGCCGCCGAACGGCAGGTTGCGGGCGCAGGCAAGCACGCGGCATCCCTGCGGTTCGCGGAGAACGTTCCGTTCACCGCAGCTCATGCTGTGGACGCGATGGACTGGAGAAGCGTGGACTGGCCGGTGGCCCACGCTGCTGCGATCGCCTGGCACGCGGTGAAGGCGGGAGAGCCGCTCACGGTCCTGTCGCTGGAACCCGAGCTGTACGCGGGTACCGGCATCACTCCGCTGAACCCCACCTGACCCGCGCCGCCTCGGACGAAGGGGGGCCATTTCCCGCGGGAAACGGCCCCCTTCTTTGGTCAGTGCCCGGCGTGCGGGTGCGCCTGCCGGGCGATGACCAGGCCACGCCAGCGGCTGCGGATGTGCTGCTCACTGTCGAGCCACCGGACTCCGGAAGCCTGATCGACAGGCACGTCGGCCATGAACTGGGCGATGTCGACGAAGTAGGCATGATCTTCGTCGGACGTCTGTTCTCGTAGCCGGGTGAGCGTGGCGTGCAGTGCGGTGTGGTCGTCAAGGACGGCCTGGTGAAAGGCGCAGGCCAGCTCGATCGCGGGTGTCAGCGAGGTGAAGCCCGCGATATCGAGTTCGGTGCGCAGCGTGGCGATCTGGTCGTCGACGCTGTCGCTGCCGACATCGCGGATGAGTTCGGCCCGGCGGACGTTGATGGTGGTGGCGCGCAGGTTGAGGCCGGCCAGGAGCTGGTGGGCGAGGTCGATTTCCGCGGTGGCCTGGTCGGGGGCGTAGAGCGCGATGGCGAATGTGCGCAGGGCCTGGCTGTGGGCGGCCTCGCCGGCCTTGCCGTGCTGTTCGGCTTCGGTGCGTCCGGCGAGGTAGGCCGCAGCAGCACGCTCGGGTTGGCCTTGAAGCCAGTACAGGTCACCCAACACGCGTTGGTGGCGGCCTTCCCAGCCGAGATTCTGGGCGGCGGCGAGGGCGGTGGGGAAGTCGCCGGCCAGGCGTGCGGCGTGGGCCAGGCCGCGGCGGGCTGCGGGGGCGAGGCGGCCGCCCTGGTCGGCAACCTGCTGGTAGTCGCGGCGGGATTGGGCGGCTCGGCCGGTGTCGCGCAGGGCCTTGGCCCGGTAGTAGAGCACCATCTCCTGCAGGTCGGCGGGCAGCAGGTCGGCGTCGAGGACGGCGGTGAGTCGGCTGACGGTGCGAGCGCGGTGCTCGTGCTGGCGGCGGGTGAGGGTGCTGAGGAGTTCCACGAGGGCGTCGGCGGGCGTGCCGGGCGCCGGGGCGCCGGGGGCGGGTGGGGTGACCGGCTCCCAGACGGAATCGCCGACGTAGGTCCAAGCGGCGTCGGTGGGCCAGTCGAGGTCGAGGTCGAGGTTGTAGTCCCGGGCGATGGCGAGGCCCCGGCGCAGGCAGTCCACGAGGAGCCGGCGATCGCGGCTGGTGCCGGCGGTCCAGTGCTCGCCCAGCGCGGTGAGGGTCCGCTGGGCGGCCTGATGCCAGTCACGCGGAGACCAGCGGTCGTCGGCGTGATCGTCGGCGTCCCGGAAGGTGGAGGGGATTAGCCCATGCAGGTGGTAGGGCCACAGGCCGAAGGGGTCCTGCCGGACGAAAGGGCGTTCGATCAGGCGCAGTGCCGGCGCCTCGTGGGTCAGGCCGGCGGATCGTGCGGCGAGCGGCAGGTCGAAGGCGTCGAGCAAGGACACAGAGCGCAGTACGTGCCGCCCGGGCGCGGTGAGGTCGGAGAGGGTGCGGGCGATCGGGGCGGGGAAGTCGTGGTCGAAGTCGGCCGGGGCGGGGTTACGGCCGGTGCGGCGATCGAGGAACCGCATCACCGGCAGGTCGAGGTAGAGCGGCAGGCCGTGGGAGCGGCCGGTGATGACCTGGCGGATCGGCATGCGGGAGATCGTGAACGCGATCCTCTACCAGGGTCGGACCGGCTGCCAGTGGGCCTACCTCCCGCACGACCTGCCACAGAAGAGTGCGACGTACTACTACTTCGCCGCCTGGCGGGACGACGGAACCGACCAGGTCATCCATGAGCTCCTGCGCTGCCAAGTCCGTGAACGCGCCCGACGATTAGAGGACCCGACCCTGGTGGTGCTGGACACCCAGAGTGTCCACGCGGCCGTCGGGGTCCCCGCCGCCACGACCGGCTACGATCCGGCGAAGCGGATGCCGGGCCGCAAGCGCGGCGTGGCCGTGGACGTCCTCGGCCTCGTCATCGCGGTCGTCATCCTCGCCGCGAACATCCACGACAACACCGCGGGCATCGTCCTGCTGGACCAGGTCGCCGAGCACACCGGCGACACCGTCCGCAAAGCCCTGGTCGACCAGGGCTTCAAGAACCAGGTCGTCGAACACGGCGCCGCCCTGGGCATCGACGTCGAGATCGTCGAACGCGACCCCGGGCACCGGGGATTCCTGCCCCAGCCGAAGCGGTGGAGGGTCGAGCAGACCTACGGGATCCTGATACTGCACCGGCGCCTGGTCCGTGGCTACGAGCACCGCACCGCCTCGTCCGCCTCCCGCGTCTACTGGGCGATGTCCCATGTCATGATCCGCCGCCTTACCGGCGCGAACACCTCCACCTGGCGCGAAGAGGCAGTGAGCGCGTGAACATTCGCCCTCTCCTTGACGCACTGGACCTGCAAGAGGACGCCGCCCGGGCCCTGACCGACGACCTTCGCGCGCAGATCGACGACCTGCAGACCCGGCTACGGGAGGTCGAGACACACCTCGAGCACCTCGCGATCACCCGCAAGACCGTCACCGGCCTCGCCGACCGGCTCCCCGCATCCCCGCCCGAGCTGCCCGAGCACCCGGACTACCCGCGCATCCTCGCCGCCTTCAACGAGTCGACCGGCCCCCTGCGGGCCAAGGACGTCTGCCAGGCCCTTGGCCACGAACTGCTGCCGAAGAACATCGAAGGCACCCGGGCCAAGCTGAAGCGCCTGGTCAAACTCGGCATCCTCACCGAAGCCGACACTGGCTGCTTTGCCCGGCAGCAGTAGCCGGCACCGCGGCCAGCGCCCTGCCCCAAGCCTCACTTCGAAACGGACATCACCTCACGAACCGCCCACTACGCAAACGCCCGCGCACGCGGGAAACGCAACCCGCACGCCACCCGCATCGTCGCCCGCGCGTGGCTCCGCGCCATATGGGCCTGCTGGCACAACGCCACCCCCTACGACCCTGACAACCACCCCGCCACCCAACGCCTCAAAGCCAGCTGACTTGACTCAGAGGACTCAAGCGGTACGTCGCCCGCGAGCTCTACCGCCACATCCAACCCTCTTCTGCAACTTGACGAAACATAGGGGCTTCTACAAGTCCTACCGGATGGGACGGCGGCTGCCGATCGGCAAGGCCACCGCTGCCGTCATTACCACCCAGCAACAGCGCGTGCGTGACCTCTTCCCCGACACCCCGCTCGGCGAGCTGAAACTGCTGCCGAGCATGCGGGCCAACCCGCATGGCACCAAGGCGATCCACTCCATCGGCGAAGGACACCGCACCTGGGTCGCCGCGCTGCCCGATTTCCTGGTCCCCACCACCGTGGAGGAGAACGGGCAGCCGATCACCCGGATGCTGCCGTTCGACAAGACCAGGATCTTCCCCTATGCCTACCGGCACAGCTACGCCCAGCGGCACGCCGACGCCGGCGTGGCCCCGGATGTCCTGAAGGAGCTGATGGACCACTCCGATCTCAAAACCACACAAAATTACTATCGGGACCCTCGGGAATTGCATCAGGCGGGCGAGAAATCGCAGGTCGCGTGGTCAGGACAGTGTCCGGCGAGGACTCCATTCTCCTGCAACTTGGTGGCCTGAGCTGGGGGTTTGGAGATCAGATCCCATCTGATGCAGGATTTGCCCTCCGGAAGGGAGGGCGGAAGTGGGTCTTCAGCGACGTGCCGACCTGGCTGGGGCGGCTCATCTGGAGCTGGTCTCCGGTGTGGTCCAGCTGCGTCCGCAGGACGCGATGGTCGAGGCGATGCTGCGGGGCTGGCGGGCTCAACAGGCAGCTCGTGGGCTCCGCGAGGACACCGTCACCGCCCGGGAACGGCTCGTACGCCGGTTTCTGGAGTACACCAACGAGTACCCGTGGGCCTGGACGCCCGGTCACGTGGATGAGTGGTCGCTGTGGCTGACCAGTGAGAAGCACCTCGCGCCGTCCACGATCCGCAGTTATCAGGGCAGCCTGCGCCTGTTCAGCGAGTTTTTGATCGACGGCCGTTACGGCTGGGCGGTGGCCTGCGAGGATGCCTTCGGCACTCACCCGGTGGCCATCTGCCATGAGTGGAACACCATCGCCCACCTCAATGACTACGAGGGTCGTCCCGAGGCGAGGCCGTTCACCCGCGAGGAGATCCAGCGCTTCCTCGACTACGCCGACGACCAGGTCGAACGGGCGGTCCGGGCCAGACGCAAGGGAGCCCTCGCCGCCTACCGCGACGCCACCCTCTTCAAGGTCATCTACGGGTGGGGGCTGCGCCGGACCGAGGCGTCGAAGCTGGATGTGGTCGACTTCGGGCGGAACCCGAGGGCTCCGCAGTTCGGCCGGTACGGCACGCTCAACGTCCGCTACGGCAAGGCCAAGAAGGGGCAGCCGCCCCGGCGCCGCAACGTGCTGTCGGTGATGGACTGGGCGGTGGAGGCGGTCGCCGACTATGTGGAGAACGTACGTCCCCGGTTCGGCTGCGAGGACCACCCCGCGTTGTGGGTGACCGAACGGGGCGGCCACATCAAGCCGGCGGAGATCAACGCCCGGTTCGTCGCCTACCGCGACGCCCTGAAGCTCCCGAAGGAGCTGACCGTCCACTCCGCTCGCCACGCCTACGTCACCCACCTGACCGAGGACGGGGTCGACCGGCGGTTTCTCCAGCTTCTCTTGAGTCCTCAGCAGTGTGTCCATGACGTGCAGCACGAGCCTGGGGCGGGCGGCGATCTGTGTGGTGGAGGTGGTTATCTACCGCCGTCCACCAGGCAGTTCTCCGGGAGGTTTGATGCTGGTGCAACGGGTGCTGATGCCCGACTCGTCGCTTGAGTCATGGACGGTCCTCGGCAATGAAGGCGGGATAGTCGAGCCGATCGAGCGTTACCTCGCCTACCTGACCGACATCGAGCGGTCGCCGAACACGATCAAGGCATACGCCCATGATCTGAAGGACTGGTTCGTCTTCCTCGACCGACGCGGTCTGGACTGGCGTGAAGTCCGGCTGGAGGACTTGGGCGAGTTCGTTGCCTGGCTCCGGCTGCCGCCTGCGGGACGGCATGGCGGTGTGACGTTGCTGCCCTCGGCGGAGCATCACTGCGGGGTCACCACGGTCAACCGGAAGCTCTCCGCCGTCAGCGGTCTGTACGTTTTCCACGCACGCCATGGAGTGGACCTCGGCGACCTTGTCACCGAGCTGCAGCCGGTCCGCGCCCGCCGCACGGGCTGGAAGCCATTCCTCTACCACCTGGCCGGCGGCCAGCCGGAGCGGCGTCGCACGATCAAGCTGAAGACGCCTCGCACGCATCCGACGATCCTGACGGCCGCCCAGGTCCAGGCGATCCTGGACGCCTGCACCCGGCTGCGGGACCGGTTCCTGTTCGCACTGCTGTGGGAGACCGGGGTCCGGATCGGCGAAGCTCTGGGCTTGCGGCACGAGGATCTGGCTGCGGCAGAAGGCGAGTTGACCGTCATGCCGCGCGTCAACGACAACCGGGCGAGGGCCAAGTCCGCATCGCCCCGCACCGTTCCCGTCGGCCCCGAGATCGTACGGCTCTACGCCGACTACCTCCACGGTGAGTACGGCGACCTCGACAGCGACTACATGTTCGTCAATCTGTGGGGTGGCTCCTACGGGCGCCCGCTGACCTACGCGTCCGTCTACGATCTCGTCCTGCGACTGCGCCGCGACACGGGCATCGACTTCGACCCCCACTGGCTCCGGCATACCCGAGCGACCTTGCTCCTGCGGCAGGGAGTGCCGATCGAAGTGGTCAGCACTTTGCTAGGACATTCCTCGATCGCCACCACGCACGACATCTACGGCCACCTGTCGGTGGAGGACGCCCGCCGTGCTCTGGAGGCCGCAGGATTCCTGACCGGCCGGGAGGTGCGCTGGTGAGCCAGGAGACTTTCGCCCTTCCGTCTCCCGGCGCCGGACTGCTGAGCAAGTTGATGGCTGCCGTCCGGCCGGAGTTCCGGGTGGATGTGTTCATCCCCGAGCCCGGGGAACTGATCTTCGGTCTGGGCGTCTGCCGGGTTCCCGGCTGCCCGCGCCAGCCCCGCACCCGCCAGCTCTGCCGCGGCCACTACTACCGCTGGCAACGCCGCGGGAAACCGGACGTTGAAGCGTTCATCGCCGATCCCGGAGCCGATCCGGTCGGGCGGTCCGAGCTGACCGCCTGCGCCATCGCCGGATGCCGCTTCGGAGCGGCCCGTCAGGGCCTATGCGTGAGCCACAACGGCTTCTGGGAGCGAGCGGGCAAACCCGACAAGAAGATCTGGACCGCGGGTCTCCCTGTGGTCGAAGACGACGGCCGCCGGGTCTGCCGGCTGTCCTTCTGCACCCTGTGGGCTCAGGGGAAGCCGCCGTTCTGCCACAACCACAACTCCCGCTGGCAGGCCGTCGGCCGCCCCGAGATCGAGGAGTTCGTACGCCGCTGCGAGGCAGCGGGCGACGACCGGTTCGACTTCCGACCGTTGGACGGCCAGCGGCAGCTGCGACTGGAGCTGCAGTACGCACTCCAGTGCCGTCACGACGACCGGCAGGTCAACACCCACAGCTCGGCCGTCGCCCCGGTGATCCGACTGGCCGCCGCCAGCGGCACCGCGTCGTTGCTGGAGTGGCCGATGGAGCGGTGGAGCGAGTACTACGCGGCGATGCGAGGCGCCAGCCACAGCCAGAACGGGCAACTGGCCTTCCTGCGCTATGCGTACACGCATCTGGAAGACCTCGTCCACGGCAACGGCTGGGAGAGCGAGTTCCCGCGCGATGTATGGGAACTGCGCCGGCTCGGCATCGAGGGCACCCGGGCACGGCTGCGTTTCGACCGCATCACCCAGCCGTGGCTGCGTGAGCCGGCCAAGCGATTCGTGCGCTGGCGGCTGAGTATCGGCCGCAGCATCAACCAGGCCGTCGTCGACATCCTTGCCCTCAACCGCTTCTCCGGCTTCCTGGCCGATCCCCGCGTCGCCGCCGACAAGCTCACCCGCGTGGACAGGACCGTGCTGGAACGCTACCTCGCCGACCTGGCCCAGGACCCGCGCTCGACCCATTCCCGCAGCCGGGACATCGGCTCGCTCAACGCCTTCTTCAACGCCGTGCGCCGCCACGGCTGGGACCAGAGTCTCCCGGCGAACGCGACCTTCTACCCCGACGACTTCCCCCGCCCCGACAAGCGGCTGCCCCGGGCGCTGGCCGAGCACGTGATGGCCCAGGTCGAGCAGCCCGCCAACCTCGACCGCTGGCACAACCCCGACGGCCGCGTGCTGACCTTGATCCTCATGCGCTGCGGACTGCGCGTCGGCGACGCCTGCAACCTGGCCTTCGACTGCATCATCCGGGACGCCGACGGCGCCGCCTACGTGCGCTACCTCAACCGGAAGATGAAACGCGAAGCCCTGGTCCCCATCGACGAGGAAGTCGAGAACGAGATCACCACGCAGCAGCAGCGCGTCCTGGACCGCTGGCCCAGTGGCAGCCGGTGGCTGTTCCCGGCACCCCGCATGAACCCCGACGGCACACGGCCACTGACCACACATTCCTACCGCGGGCAGCTCGACCTCTGGCTGGAGCGGTGCTACGTCCGCGACGAACACGGCCGGGCCGTCCATCTGACGCCCCATCAATGGCGCCACACTTTTGGAACCAGACTGATCAACCGAGACGTCCCGCAGGAAGTTGTACGCGTCCTTCTCGATCACTCTTCCGGCGAGATGACAGCCCACTATGCCCGGCTGCACGACACCACGGTCCGCCGGCACTGGGAGAAGGCCCGCAAGGTCAACATCCAGGGCGAAAGCGTCACCGTCGACCCTCAAGGCCCTCTGGCCGAGGCCACATGGGCCAAGCAGCGGCTCGGCCGTGTGACCCAGGCCCTGCCCAACGGCTACTGCGGTCTGCCAGTACAGAAGACCTGTCCGCATGCCAACGCTTGCTTGACATGCCCGATGTTCGTAACGACCCCCGAGTTCCTGCCCCAGCACCGTGAGCAACGGCAGCAACTGCTGCAGATCGTCTCCGCCGCCCAGGCCCGTGGCCAAGCACACGTGGCCGAGATGAACCGCCAGGTCCTCGGCAACCTGGAGAAAATCATCACCGGTCTGGAAGACGACCCCGGACAGCCGGAGGCGACCGCCGATGCGAGCTGACAACAGTCGGCACATCGTCGACGCCGCCCGCCGCCGCAGCGAGTACACCCGCGCCAAAGCCATCCAGGCCCTCCGCACCCTCGACGCCGCAGGCGAGCCGGTCACATTCGAGACCGTCGCGAAGCAGGCCGGAGTATCCCGGTCCTGGCTCTATGCCCAGCCGGACCTGCGAGCAGAGATCGAGCGACTACGGGCAGCACACCGCCGGGAACCCAGATCGCCGGTTCCCGCACGTCAGCGCACTTCCGATGCTTCGCTGCTGCGACGGCTCGAAGCCGCCAACGCGCGCATCCGGCGGCTCACCGAAGAGAACCAGCAACTCCGCGAGCAACTCGCCCGTGCCCTCGGCGAACAACGCGCCGCGACGACCCGTACCAACTCACCGCGGGCAGGCGCAAGCAACCCTGTCGACGGTCACCCAGTTCCCCACCGCCAGCGTCAGCTTCCCCGCCCACCCGTTCGAGCTGATCGTGTCGAGTAGGCGGGTGCTCGGCGCGGCCCTGTGTATCCGGCTACGTCAACGGCAGGAGCGCCAGCACCTCTTTCAGGTTGTGCTCAGCGATCCCCTGCATGAACGCCCGGTCGGGGAAGTCACCGTCGAGGAGACGCAGTGGACCGGCTACCAGCGACAGACGCATCGCGAGCATATAGAGGTCGAGGCGCTGCGGATCGAGACCGGGCCGGGCCAATGCGGGGTACCACTCGCCGAAGCGGAGCTGGAGGAAAACGTGCTCCCACTCGACGTCGAAGTACATCAGGCCCTCGATGTCGATCAGGACAGGGTGACCTTCGGCGTCGACCAGGACGTGGTCGGGTCCGAGTTCACCGTGGATCAGTCCGTATTGCGCGCGAGGGCTCACCCGATCAGCCAGTTCCTGCAGACGGTCGCGCAATGCCGTGCCGGCTGCCGCGATCCTGCCGTCACGCCCTGCCGCCTCCTCAAGGTCCCGCATGGCGCGGTCGAGGACCCGTCGCTCGCACGAGATCTCGGATGCGGAGCCGCCCCGCTCCAACAGGTCCACCCTGCCGTAGTGCTGGGCCTGGTGCCGGTGCATCACCTCAAGCATCTCGGCGAGGTCGCCCAGGGCTCCCGCGGCGCGCGTGGGATCGGTTTCGAAGAGTGCTTCGAGCGTGCCGCCGGAGGCATCCTCGACCACGGCGACGTCCGCCGGATACTGGCGACGGCTGTCATCCGCCAGGAGCACCTGCGGAACCCGCACCCCGAGGCTGTTCAAGCTCCGCTGCGCGGTGAGGAACGGGACCAGCCCGGAGGCGGGCGCGAACGGGTCAGCCGGGTCGGCTTCGTGCGCGCCTGGCCAGAAGTTCTCAGCTTCGGCCCAGCTGTAGATGATCACACTCGCCGGGTGGCTTCCGTCGAGGCGGACCCGGTACACCCCTTTCTTGCTTCCCCCGCGCAACCGGTCCACTGCGACAACGTGGCATCCCGCTCCCAGTGCGTCACGCACGAGCCCCGACAGGTCTTCGATGTCCGCGAATTGCCGCATCCGCAGAACCTACTGAAGAGGCCGCCGCGCGTGCCACTGGATACCTCCTCCGCAGCCTCCGACTGCCGACGAATGGCCGACGCCCGGGAGACCCTCCAAGAGACCGTCGACGAGCAATCCCAGGTCGGTAACGATCGGCCCGTACTGAAAGGCCCCCCAATGCCCTCATCAGCTACGTCACGGACAACGACCGCAACACAAACGCACAGGTCAACAGCCTGCCAACCCAGCGAACTAAAGATAATCCAGCAGCAAGTCGGTCACGAGAATGACAGCTCCACCGCCATCTACACGCACGTCAGCGACGACTTCATGAACACCATGCTCCACAAGGCACTCGCGCCCGCACTCGCCCCGACCTCCGCAGACAAGGACCGCTGATGGCCGCGAAGCTCGACTACCACTGGCACCTGCGCAAGGTCATGGCCGACCGCGGACTCTTCTCCACCACCGACCTCATCCCGCTGCTGGACGAACGCGGCATCACCCTGTCGTCCAGCCAGGTCTACCGGCTCGTCGTCGAGCGCCCCGAGCGGCTCAGCCTGAAGATCCTCATGGCCCTGCTCGACATCCTCGACTGCACCATGGACGACCTCATCGAGCCCGTGGCCGCTGCCGGTGCCGGATCAACCACCCGGACGAAGAAGGCGGTTGGCGCCGAGACCGGTGTCGGTGACCTGCGACCCAAACGGGCCCGCGTCCGCGGTGTCGAGCGGCCGTGACCGCACCCGGACACCCCGAGCGGGCCGTCTCCGATCCGATCGGGCTGATCGTGGATCTGGTCGCGGCCGTCGAACACCGACTGGAGCCCGACCGGATCCGCGCTGTGGTCACCGGCGTCGCGGGCGGCCGCGCGAAGGCACGCCGCCTCGCGGCGCATCTGGCCGAGCATCCCAGCGTGCTGGGCGACGGACGCTCTCCGGCGCCCAGGGCCGTCGGCGACCTGCTCATTGCCCTGCGTGAGGCCGGAGCCCAGGCCATCTCGCCACCGTGTTGCGCCGAGTGCGGCAGACAGATGCGAACCCTCCAGCGACGCGGCCAGGACTGGTACTGCTGGAACTGCGGACCACAGCCCGAGCCGTGTGCTGCCTGCGGAAACACCCGCCGGGTCGCTTCACGCGACCGGGCCGGGCGGCCGCGATGCGGCAAGTGCCCGGACACCGACGGACGCGACCCCATCGCGGTGATCGGCGCCCTGATCACCGAACTGGACCCGCAGGCAGGGCGCAAAGCGATCGCCGACGCGGTCCGCCGGTCGGCGCCCCGCCCCTCCTACCAGCAGAAGCTCGCCTGGGCCCTGGAAGCCAACCCCGCCTTGCTGACCGGGGACGGCCACCTCGCACCCCACCGCGCGATCCTCCGGTTGATCGACCTGCTGCACGCGGCCGGCGTCGCCGGGATCGTGCGGCCGTCCTGCCCCGGCTGCCACAGAGTCGTACGCATCGACAAGCCCCTGGATGGACAGCGGGTCTGCCGCACCTGCGTCGCCCACTCCCGCATCGAGGAGTGCTCAGGCTGCGGGGCCCGCCGGGAGCCGGCCACCCGCGACGACCATGGCCGGCCGCTGTGTCCCAACTGCCTGGTCAACGACCCGGCGAACCTGGAGACCTGCATCAACTGCGGCAGACGCAAGGTCGTGAACACTCGCACGCCGGACGGTCCGCTCTGCTCCAGCTGCCCCTCCCTGCCCACTGCGACTTGCAGCATCTGCGGCGCGGAGAAGCCCTGCGGCACCTCCCGCACCACGGGGCGACCGTGGTGCCCGGACTGCCAGCGTCACTCAGCACCGTGCTCGGTCTGCGGAGGTGTCGCCACGGTCGCCTCCGGCACCCTCGGCCAGCCCCTTTGCGCTGACTGCACCGCCCCTGAGGTCTGGCACACCTGTCCCACCTGCAGTGATCCTGACTACCCGCACCCCGGCCAGTGCGCCCGTTGCCTCGTCAACCGGCGCCTGGGCGAGCTGCTGGGTCCCCCGTCCGATGCTCTCCACCCCGGCCTCGAAGCCCTCCGGTGCAACATCGCCACCACCGAGCACCCCATCACCGCCAGGCGGTGGCTGAACAAGCCGTCCGTCTCCCCGGTGCTGTCCGACCTCGCGTCCGGCCGTCGAGCCCTGACCCACGAAGCCCTCGACGAACTGCCCGACAGTCCGCCCCTCGCCCACCTCCGCCAAGTCCTCGTCGGCGTCGGTGCCCTGCCCGAGCGGGACGAGTACATGGTCCGCCTCGAACGCTTCCTCACTGGCCTGCTCGCATCCCAGCAGGACCCCGAGCAACGCAAAGTTCTGCACCGGTACACGATCTGGCACCTGGTCCGGCGGCTTCGCCGACGCAACAACGGCCGCCCCATCACCCCGCAGCAGTTCATGTCCGCACGTCAACGCGCCCATGCGGCCGTGGCCTTCCTGAACTGGCTTACGGCCCACGACCTCACCCTGGAGACGTGCCGGCAGGCCGACCTCGACCGGTGGCTCACCGACGACTTGGCCACCTACCGCCAGACGGCCGGCCACTTCATCCGCTGGGCCCGCACCAACAAGCTCACCACGGTCCATGTCCCAGCCGTCCGCTGGAACGGCCCCACCCAGCCACTCGACGACGAACACCGCTGGAACGTCGCACGCCGGCTCCTGCACGACGACACCCTCAAGCCTGAAGACCGCCTCGCCGGGCTGCTTCTCCTCCTCTATGCCCAAGGGCCGTCGGCGATCCACCGGTTGACCACCGAGGACGTCGAGGCCGGCGCTCAGGAGGTACGACTCCACCTCGGCAACGCCCCCATTCAGCTGCCCGAGCCCGTCGCCCAGCTGGCCCGCACTGTCGCCGCGAACCGCAAGGGACACGCGACCATCGGCGCCCTGGCGCCGTCTCCATGGCTCTTCCCCGGCGGCCAGCCCGGACGGCCGATCAGCACCACACAGCTGACGCAGCGACTGAACAACCTCGGCATCCGCCCCAACCAGGCCCGCAGCACCGCTCTTCCAGCTCGCCACCGAGATCCCCGCCGCGATCCTCGCCCGCACCCTCGGCATCCACACCGACGTCGCCGTCGCCTGGCAACGGCTCTCCGCAGGCGACTGGGCCACCTACGCCGTCGAGGTCAGCCGACGGGTGAAGCCGACGTGACGCTCGCTGACGGCCACTCCAGGACCGTCAGCTCGGGCCACTGCTCACGCCACCGCGCCGCCTTGCTCTCATAGACCGACCGCGGCGCGAGCACTGGGTTCGGACGAACGACGAGGTTGAACACATCCGAAAGCCCGTGCGGCGCATACACACGCCACCGGCCGTCGGCCTCCACACGAACTCCCAGACAGCACGTCGTCGCAGCGAAGCTGTCGATCGCCGCCTCGGTGGAGTGATACGGCGGACACGCCACTCCGAACTTGTCCCCATACCAAAGGTGAACCCGTGCCTCGTTCCGGATCTCGACCTCTGCAGGCAGGTCGGCGAAGACCTCCCGCCCGGTCTTGATCACGGCATCCTCCGCTTCCCAGGACAGATCGCCCTCGTCGAAGTAGAAGACGTCGTAGTCCTTGATGCCGCTGGTCGGCGGCCTGTCCGTGACCACGTTCCACACGGTCTGGAACAGGCACCCTGCCGTCACATACCACCCAGGCAGATCCAACGTCGCAGTCCGCGCCAACACCTCCGTCAGCACGTCGTTACGCGACAGCACCGCGCGCAGGGACTCAAGTTGCTCGTCGAGAGGAAGTCGGCTGATCACCAACCCTGCCTACCACGGCTCGCCCGACAGCGGGCTCGATCCGCCTCAGAGGACCCTCGCCCCAGAGGCATTCCGACGGTTCCAATACCCGACGTCACCATTAGTCGGTGAGACCCGCAAGCGGGAGGCCGTGGAGCGGGTCACCGCAATGCAGTTCGACCGCAACGGCAACCGCGTCTGGCGCAAGGCCCAGGCCCTGCTCGACTCCGAGCACGCCCGCCGGGCCATCGGAGAGGTCCAGGTCCCCTACGGGCTCTGCACAGAGCCCACCAACGTCCAAGCCGGCGGACACGACTGCCCCGTCCGATTCCGTTGTGTCGGCTGCGATCACTTCCGCACTGACGTCTCCTACCTCCCTGACCGGAAAACTCAACGGTCAGATGGGGATGGCGAGATAGCCCCTCGATGGTGACGGTCGGGGGCTGGTGTGGGGCGGTGGGGTCGTGGGATGTCAGGCGGCTGCCGGGGTGAGGGTGACGTCGTGGCCGAGGGCCTTGAGCTGGCGGACGAGGTCGCGGCTCTTGCGGGCCGGGTCGAGGTTGCGGGTGTGGAAGTCGGGGCCGAGGTCTCGGTAGCGGGCGGTCGGGTCGTTCATGAGGTGCCAGACGGCGACCAGGATGGAGCGGGCGACGGCGACCAGGGCTTTCATGTGGCCGCGGCGTTTGACGATGCGGCGGTAGCGGGCGCCGAGGAAGGTGTCGGTGCGGGCGGCGGAGATTGCTGCTTCGCCGAGGGCGCCGCGGAGCCAGGGGTTGCCTTTGCCGGTGGGGCCGGAGGTGTTCTTGTTTCCGGACTGGAGGGTGCGTGGGGAGAGTTTCGCCCAGGACACGAGATGGCCGGCGGTGGGGAAGACCGTCATGTCCAGGCCGGTCTCGGCGAGGATGACCTGCGCGGTGCTGGGGCCGACGCCGGGGATCTCGTCGAGGCGTTCGGTGTCGGTGATCGGTATGAGGGTGCCCTGTCCGGGGCCTTCGTCGTCCTCGGTGGTGGACAGCTCGGCCAGACGCAGGGTGATCCGGGCGGTGAGCTTGTCGATCTGCACGGTGAGGTAGTCGACGGTGTCCAGCAGCATCCGGCACATGAAGGCGTGGTGTTCTTCGAACCGGCCGGTCAGGGCCTCGGCCAGGGTGCTGTGGCTGGCCTTGATGGTGCCGTGGGCCAGGTCCGCCAACGCCTTGGGGCTGCGTTCGCCCGCGATCAGTGCCTCCAGCATGGCCCGGCCGGAGACGCCGAAGATGTCGGCGATCACGGTGGACAGCTTGATCTGGGCGTCCTCGAGGAGTTTCTCGGTGCGCTGCTTGTGGCGGGTGCGCTCGTGGGTCATGACGGCCCGGGCCCGGGTCAGATCGCGCAGTTCACGGACCGGCTTCGGGGGTACGAACGAGGGCCGGAGCATGCCGCGTTCGGTGAGCTTGGCCAGCCAGACCGCGTCCAGGCGGTCGGTTTTGGGCCGGCCCGGGACGTTCTTGACGTCACGGGCGTTGACCAGCCAGCACTCCAGACCACGCGATTCCAGCAGAAAGAAGTACGGCTTCCAGTAGGTCGACGTCGCCTCCATCACCACCCGGGTGACGCCCTGGCAGACCAGGTGGTCGGCCAGGTCCAGGATCGCGCCGCTGGTCGCGACGGTGTTGAAGACCCGCTGCACGCGCTTGCCGGGCTTGTCCTCGTGCGGCACCCGCACACAGACCATGCCCGACGCCTTGGCGATATCGATCGCCGCGACACGGGCCACGAGCTCCTCGGCCTGCTCGATCTCCTCGACGCCACCGTCGTCGGTGTCCGCCATGCACAACTCCCTGGTATCGATCCGTACGGGCCGACGCCTGCCCAGGGGGCCGCGGGGGGAGCGAAAATCTGACCGGCGTGCTCGATGGCAACAGTGCGTGGCCCCTCTGCGGCCCCGGCACCAGACTGACCTACGGGCTCAACGTCCCAACGAGCTACCGGCGTCGGCGGGCAGGCGCCGCAGCCATGTTTTCACGCCGGCAAGGCGCACCCGAAGGGAACAGGGGGACTGACCTGGAGGCATACCTCGCCGATCTCCTCCGCGGCCGCGAACGTCTGGCCGCCTTCGCCGCCGATTCCTGGGGGAAGGCCGAGGCCATGCCCTCCGACGAGGAGATCACCCGGGTCCGCCGCCTGGTCAAACGAGTCCGCGAAGACCTGGAGGACCTCACCGAGGAGGACCGGATTCAGATCAAGGAAGCCGTCACCATGGTCCGCCGCACCCGCCGCGTCGTCTCGCTCGGCCTGCCCCGCGTCGGACCGCCCCAGGACCTCCGCCCCGAAAGGCCCGCAGGATGACCAACCCCATGATCGACGGCAAGCGCGCCGACTCGGCCCGCCGCCGCGAGCGCGTCCTGAAGGCCATCGACGCCGCCGCCAAGAGCGGCGGGGACATCACCGTCTCCGGTCTCGCCAGAGCCGCCCGAGTCGATCGGACCTTCCTCTATCGCCATCGTGACCTGCTCGAACGCGTCCACGCCGCCGCCAACACCCCCGCTGAGGAGGGGCGGGTCGCGGCGGTCAGCCGAACTTCGCTGCAAACCGACCTCGCGAACGCGCTGGAACGTAACAAGCGCCTCGCGGCACGGGTCCGGCAGTTGGAGAGCCGCCTGTCCTCCCAGCTCGGCGATGCCGTCTGGGCCGAAAACGGCCTCGGTGCTCCCGTCGACATCGACCAGCTCCAACGTCGCATCGCTCTCCTTGAGCAGGAGGTCACCGCCAAGCAGGGCGAAGTCGACGAACGGACAGAGGAGTTGGAGGCGGCGCGAGCTGCCAATCGAGAGTTGACCCGGGCTCTGAACCACCGGCCTTGAGCCCGACCAGCCACCGTCCGATCTGAGCGCTCAGGTCACCCCACGGCGGTTCTCGGCGGCCTTCGGCCGCCGAGAACCGAACCAGGTGGTCACTGCACAGCAGATCACCGGATCGGGCACTTACTAGGTGGCCGGCCAGTTGGAGCGAAGGGCCGACCGGCTCACAAGTGGGCGCCAAGATCGGTGCCCGGGCATGCCGCGCCGGGGTTCGGGTCCACTCCGACCGGGGAGGCGTGCACGATCCGCAGCGTTGTTCGGCCCGCGGGCCCCGAGGTGGTTGTGGTCTTGAAGGTCGAGGTTGTCGTACAGGGTGGGTGCGGGTGTCGGGGAGCCAGCGAGAGAGGACGTTTTACTGGCTACGCGGGCTCCGGGCGGCCACAGCCGGCTCGACGCGCGACAACGAGGTCAGCAGCTGTCACCCGGTGTGCTCGCCGCTGGGCTCTGACTTGGCTGTATTGAGCTGGTGCCACCGCTGATCGGTGCCACAGGACGGCCGCCGACAGGTACGTCCGTACTGTGTGTCACCATCCGTGAGTGAGTACGTCGTCGAGGGCGTCGACGAAGACGTCGGCGCTCGTCGTGGTCAGGCACAGCGGTGGCTTGATCTTCAGGACGCACATCCGGTCCGAAGTCGGCTGCATCAGCACGCCCAGCTCTCGTAGCCGTTCGCAGATGGCGGCTGTCTCCTCGGTCGCCGGCTCCCGTGTCTCGTGGTCTCTGACGAACTCGACGCCCAGATACAGGCCACTGCCGTGGACGGCGCCGATCAGCGGGTGCTTGTCGGCGAGTCGCAGCAGCCGCGTTCGCAGGTGTGCGCCGACCGTGCGGGCGTTGTCCTGGAGACCTTCGTCGCGGAGCACGTCGAGCACGGTCAGTCCGACCACCGAACTGACCGGGCTGCCGCCGGCCGATGAGAAGAAGTAGCCCTGCGAACGGTAAGCGTCGGCGATCTCGCGTCGGGTGATCACCGCCCCCAGGGGGTGGCCGTTGCCCATCGCCTTGGCGACAGCGACGATGTCCGGTTCGACGCCCTGCTGCTCGAAGCCCCAGAAGTGGGAGCCCAGCCGCCCATAGCCGACCTGCACCTCGTCGGCGATGCAGAGACCGCCGGATTCCCGGGTGGCGGCGTAGACCTGCTCGAGGTAGCCGTCGGGCAGAGCCATTCCGCCGGCGTTGCCGTAGTAGGGCTCGCACACGAACGCCGCTGGAGGGCGTCCGGACCTGACCAGGTCGGCGATCACGGCCGTGGCCTCGGGGCCGTAGAGGTGCGCCTCAGGGCCGCGGTGCGGGCCGCGGTAGCTGTTCGGTGTGGGGACTGTGTGAACCCACGCGGGGCGGGTGGCCAAGGCGTTCGGGTTGTCGGCCGTCGAGGTGGAGATGGCGTCACCGGCGTAGGTCCAGCCGTGGTACGCCTCCTCCACCGCGACGACATCGCGCCTCCCGGTAGTGGCCCAGGCCAGCCGCAGTGCCAGATCCACGGCCTCGGAGCCGCTGTTGACGAGGAAGACGGTGTCGAGTCCGTCCGGCAGGAGCGCGCTCAGCCGCTCCGACAGCTCCACCACCGAGGCGTAGTGGAAACGGGAGTTGGTGTTGAGCCGCTGCCACTGCCGGTGCACTGCTTCAACCAGTCGCGGGTGACCGTGGCCCAGGACGGTCACGTTGTTGAGCATGTCCAGGTAGCCGCGGCCGCGGGTGTCCACCAGGTGGTGCTGCCAGCCTCGCTCGATCTGCGGAGGCGTTTCGAAGTAGTGCTCCTGCACGGTGGCGAAAGACCTCACTCGACGCTCCAGCAGGACGCTCTCCGGCTCCGTGGGCGTGTCCGCCACGGGGCGGTCCGCCCGGGGGAGGATCAGGCCGGTGGGATCAGGGCACATCGTCAGCCAGCCCGCGTCCAGCCCTGGCGGAGTGAAGCGTGGTGCAATTCCCGTGCCCAGCCGGGACAGTTGCACATCCAACCGATACCAGCTGCCCTGTGCGGCGACGGTGCCCAACTGCTGACCGGATACGGCCTCTCTCCCGTCGATGACCGCGACAGCCGGGTTGATGCCGTCGAGCACCAGGTGCAGCCCCCCGGCGGTCAGGGTCACTCCGTGCTCGGCGTGCCGGGTGACCGTGCCAGCCCACGGCGCGTGGACCGCCAGCGGGCTGGTGAGGTGCACCTCCACGCCGAGCGCGAGCGTGGCGCTCTCCTCTGTGTTATCGACCCGTGTGCGGGTGAGACGGCACTCTCCGTGCCGGGTCAGCACTGCCGTGCCGCCCGAGGCGAGTGCCCGTGCGACCACAGCGGACTCCGCGTCGGGATCGAGCCAGCCGCCGCCGTGCAGCGCGTCGCTGGTAACGGACAGGTCGAGCACCGTTGCTTCGGAGGGAAGTTCGGGGAGAAGAGGGTGGCTCGAGGTCGGCGGATCGCTGTGCGGGGCGGGTTCGCCGATCACCTGCCGGAAGTGGGCCGCCATCACCTCGGCCGGTACCGAGGCACCGGCCTCGAACATGGCCCACTCACGGTCAAGGGCCGCCGTAGCGTAGCCGTTGCCGGGGTCCTGCAGTGCGGCGTGCTGCCCGCATACCACCAGCACGCAGCCGCGCAGCACGATAAGGGGCCACAGCACGTCCAGCTCGTCTCCGACGAGCGGCCGTACGGCGTGGAACGCGCGGACCGCGGAAAGCACCGAAGCCGGTGTGGCTCCGTGATGATGCAGGACGGAAGTGCAGGCGACCGCCAGCTCGGCCACGGCCCAGCTGTGTGTGAGATCTCCGAAGTCGATCAGCCCGACCGGTATGGGGCGGCCGTCCGGGTCCGTCCGGCACACCACGTTGTTGTCGGCCACATCGCCGTGAATGACCTGTATGGGAAGCCGCGCGGCGCGCCGCTCCACCAGTTGTTGTGCCGCGCGGGCGGCTCGCAGCACACGCTCGGCCCTTCGCTGGTCGACCATGTGCGGGGCCAGGGCCTCGACGACTTCGAGGGCGTTGCGCAGGTCCCACAGCATCGGCCTGTCCGGAGTCGGTATGTCGAGGCCTTCCAGGGCCGCGGTGATGCGTCCGGCCAGCTCTCCCAGCCGCGCCACCACCCGCGGAGCCAGATAGCGGCTGTCCATGATGGGTTCACCGGGAACATAGTCGAGCAATTGGCAGTCGTAGTCCTGGCCGTCCACGGAGACGGTCTGGATGTGCTCCCCGTCGACTCCAACCCGGGCCCGCGGTAGCCGCAGCTCCGGCAGCGCCCGGGCGAGGCGCTCGGTGGCCTCGGACTGCGCCCTCAGTACCGCGCGGTCGATGACCGGGTTGAAGACCTTGAAGACGTACCCGTGCTCATCCAGACCGGTACGCACCCGGAAGTTGCGGTCGTGGTTGCTGCCCAGATCCTCGAGTGTTCCCTCGATGCCGAATCGCTCCGTGAGGAGGGCTGCGGCCCGCTCCTCCTCGATTGCGACCATCGGCGCCACCAGCCACTCGGCAGAGGAGATGCCCATCGAATTCTCCGTTCATCAGTTGGTTGACCCGGAACAGCCCGGTCATTGCGGATCGGCGAGCGTGATCAGACAGAGGTGATGCAGGGCGGCGGGCCCCGCCATCGCGCGGATCACTAGTGGGTGCAAAAAACAAAGAGTTGGAGGTCCGCAGTAGCGTCGAGGGTTTTCCTCGCCGCCTCAGTCCGCCGCCACAGAGTCCACGGATGCCTCACCCGGGTGCGCACCGCGGTACTCCTGGCCCTCGGCGAGACCGCGGCGGTCGATCTCCTGGTGCCCATCGGAGTTTCGGCGGCTCGGTACGGTTCGGCGGCGACGTCAAAGGCTGCGCCGCATGGCCGCCAGTTGGGCCGGGGAGAGGCGTTCGGGCTCGTACTGCTCCATGCGCGTGCTGGCCTTTCGGGAGGGGCGGCCTGGTCAGGGCCCATGGTCGATCGGTCCCCCGGGCGGGGCGGACGGTCCCCGACTGTGTGGCGGGCTATCGGTGTCCGAAGATCGTGCGGTGCCAGTCCTTGCGGCCAGGCGGTGTTGTCGAACATGACGTGCTTGTTCGGCGGGCGGCCGTGCCATGCCATGCCATGCCATGCCATGCCCGGCACACGTGTGCGGCGATTGCCGATCTCGACAGTGGCCTCAGGCCGACACCAGCCGCTCACGTACTGCGGGCGGGCCTGGGCGGCTGTCCCTTCCGGGTGCCGTGTGCGGGGGGGTGCGGAAACGGTGATCACGGCGCTTCTCAGCCGACGTTCCAGAAGAACCGGTGCGTGTGAATCCCGAAGTAGGGGAAGCTCTCCACCTTTGTCACGCCCTCGATGGGACGCACGATGTCGTTGACGAAGTCCAGCAGGTCACGCGGATGGCGACAGACGGCCTCAGCGAACAAGTCGAAGGTGCCAGCGGTCAACACGGCGTAGACGACCTCGTCGTGGCGTGAGAGTTCGTCGGCCACCGCTCGCGGATCGCTGTCGACTCGGAGTCCGAGTAGGGCCATGGCCTGCCCGCCCATCGCCATCGGGTCGGTGACGCCGACGACCTGCACCGCCTTGGTGTCGATCAGCCGCTGCAGCCGTTGCCGGGCGGCCGACGCCGACAGGCCGACCTTCGGGCCGAGATCGGCGTAGGGGATGCGACCGTCGGTCTGCAGCTCGCGCAGGATGGCCCGATCGATGTCGTCCATAAGGACACCTCCTAGATGCGCGAGCAGCTAAGCATGCAATCGATTCATGCGCAATACGTACGGAGCACCGTCGATTCCTCTGTCGCGAAGGTCGAATCAATCGTTCGGATCTTGGAAGCCATATGGCACCGGACGTGGAACCTGCCTCGCCGGCAGCCCTGCCGAAGCCCCGGCCAGGAGGCGCTGCCAAGACCCAGTGATCGACTGGCCACTCACGCTCGGCGCACGACCTGGCGGGTCCGGGCGGGATCGTCATGTCCCCCACGCGTTCCGGCCCCGCAGTTGACGCGGAAGCAGACCGCTTCGAAGGCAGGCAGCCCTGCTCGCCGAGCGAGCCGGGCTGCCGGATGTTCTGGATCGGCAAGGGCCGCACCATGGCCGGGCGGCAGGTGTCGTGGCAGCGCGTTCCGTCTCCCGTCGACGAGGCTCTCGTCGTCGCTCCAACGGGCCTGAACGTGCGGCTCGGCGGTACGACACCGCTCGGAGGGTCGCCGCAGGGCGGGCGTTCCCACGCTGCTTCAAGCCGGGCGTCTTCCTTACACCCTGCTGGCCACTTGGCCCCAAGGGCTCGTCTCTACCTCGGAAAAAGCCCCGAGAAGCTGCACGGGACTCACGGTCGCGGCCACGTCTCCGGAAGACCGTGCCCGCCATCGGCCACGAGGGCCGATCCGGTGACGAACGACGCCGATTCGTGCGCCAGGAACATGACGCAAGCCGCGATCTCGTCCGGTGTGGCACTGCGTCCGATCGGGCCCGCCGCGGCGGCCGCTGCCTCGAACTCCAGCTGGGAGCCTGTCGCAACATAGCCGGGGGCCACGACGTTCACGGTGACGCCGTACGACACCAAGGGCGAGCGCCCGGGACAGCCCCAGCAGCCCTGCCGAACAATGGGAATCCGTCCACTCGTCGGCGGGGAGCTGCCGCGGCTGACGATGCGGGCACCGCCGCGCCCGCGCCACCCGCGCGGGACGCACCTGCCTACCGTCCTGGCCTGGGCGTCCGCCCGGTATGACGCCAGGCCTGCGGAACAGCCCCGAGCATGCCCGTTGATCAGGCCGCCGCGCCAGGAAACTCCAAGATCCACGACAGAGTCAAGCTAGAGGGGGGTGGAAGGAGAGGGGACGAAGGGCACGCCGTGACCGGGCACGATCAGGGCGGGGTTCAGGGCCAGAACCTTCTCGCGGGCGGCGCGCAGTTGGTCGCGGTCGGGTGCGAAGGGGTCGTCGGCCGGGCCTGCGGCGCCCCACCACAGGTGGGTGAGGACCACCAGCCCCTGGTCGGTCGTGGCGATTGTACTGATGTCCTCGGGGGTGTGGCCGGGGGTCGTCATGAGGGTGATGGAGGGGGAGATCGCATAGCCGTCGGCGTCCCTGTCCTCCCAGATGTCGTCGCGGTAGACGGCCATGTGGTCGTGGAAGCGGGCTTCCGGGAAGAGGGCGGCGTTCAGGGTGTGGTCCGGGTGGTGATGGCTGAAGACCACGTCGGTCACCTCCTGGGGCTCGATGCCGAGTTTGGCGAGCGGGCCGAGGATGAGCCGGCGGTCGGCGACCATGCCGGGGTCGACGACGGCCACCGTGTCGTCCTCGGTGAGCAGGGTGACGGTGCTGGCGACGCGGTCGTGGGCGTAGCCGGTGGTCAGGACGTGAAACGCGACGGGCATGATCGGCCCCTGGGGATCTGGTCGTCGTGGGGCACCGCTCGACCGGCCTTTCGGACTTCCCTCAGTGGTTGAGCAGGTCACGAAAGCCGGTGAGCAGGGCGCGCAGGCCGATGTCGAAGGCGTGTGCGGCCCGACTGTGGTCAGTGGGTGTGTGGTCGAGGGCGGTGCTGAGGTGCGGAGTGGCGTCGCGGGCGACGTCGGAAAGCATCACGGGGGGCGCCACGAGGTCGAGAGCGGAGCCGAGGACGAAGCTCTCCAGAGCGGTGATCACTGGCATGACCTGGTGCGCGGGGAAACCGCCTGCGATGAGGAATTCGGCGACCTTCTCGTACATCGTGTGCATGAAGGGTTCGGCGAGTGGTGCGGTGGCGAGGAGGGGGACCGCTCCCGGGTGAGCGGCGAAGGCGGAGAGGTAGGTGCGTGCCCAGTCCTCCAGACCGCTCTCCCAGGGTTGTGACCAGTCCTTGTCGCCACCGGTCGTGAGCACGAGTTCCTCGCGCATGAGGGAGATGATCTCGTCCCGCCCAGACACGTGGTGGTAGAGCGCGGAGGGGGCCACGCCGAGAGCCCTGGCGAGGGCGGGGATGGTCAGGGTGCCCTTCTCGTCCGCCAGTCGCAGTGCTGCGGCACCGATGCGCCGACGGTCGAGCAGGGGGGTGCGTGGCCGTCCCACGGTCGCTCCTCGCTGTTGTGTCGCGGGTCCGCGCCTGCCGGAGTGCACAGCGCTCGCCGTGACCAAAACGTTACTGAATGCCTTTCAGTGAAACTCTTCCCGTCGCCGCGGGCGGCGTCTACATTACCCGAAACCGAACGCCTTTCAATTAAGCGGTCGGGTGAGAGAAGGGCACCGTCACACCCATGCATGCCGACATCGTCTTCACTGGCGGGACCATCCGTACGGGAGCCTTGGGCGCTTCCGTCCACCAGTCCCTCGCCGTCGTCGACGGCCGGATCAGCGCCCTGGGGGCGGCTGCGCTGGCCGCCCGGGGTCCTCGCACCACCGTCGTCGATCTGGTCGGCGGCGCACTGCTCCCCGCCTTCGGCGACAGCCATGTGCATCCGGTGATGGGCGGGCTGGGGCTGCACGGGGTCCCGGTCCGGGACTGCGCAAGCGCCGAGGGCATCGTCGAGGCCGTACGGCACTGGGCCGAAGCGCACCCCGACGCCGAGTGGGTCAGCGGCGACGGCTTCGACCCGTGGCTGGCACCCGACGGCCGATTCGACGCCCGGTGGCTGGACGCCGCCGTCCCCGACCGCCCGGTCGTGCTGCGCACCACGGACCACCACACGGCCTGGGTGAACAGCGAGGCGCTGCGCCGCGCCGGGTACACGGCAAACACCCCCGATCCGGTCGGCGGAGAGATCCTGCGCCGGGACGGAACGACAGAACCCCTGGGCACGCTTCGCGAGTTCGGCGCACTGAGCCCCGTACTCGCCCTGATCCCCCCGGCGTCCCACGAGGCGCAGGTGGCCGCGCTGCGGGAGGCCGCTGCCCGGTTCGCCGCCGCCGGCGTGACCTGGGTGCAGGACGCCTGGGTCGAGCCGCACCATGCCGACGTCTGGATCACCGCCGCGACCACCGAGCCGGGTCTGCCCGTCCGCGCGGATCTCGCCTTCATCCTGGAACCCGACGGCTGGCGCGAGCGGATCGCCCGTTTCGTGGCCGACCGGGACCTGGTGGAGAGCGCGGCGCCCGGACTGCTCACCGCCCTTACCGTCAAATTCTTCGCGGACGGCGTCATCGAGTCGGGCACCGCCGCTCTCCTGGAGCCCTACACGGACTGCGCGCACTCGCACGGTATCGCCAACTGGGCACCTGAAGAACTTGCCGAGGCCGTCACCGCGGTGGACGCGCTCGGGTTCCGGCCGCACATCCACGCCATCGGCGACGGCGGGGTCCGCACCGCCCTCGACGTCATCGAGGCCGCGGCCCAGGCCAACGGCCCCCGCGACCGCCGCCCCGTCATCGCCCACGCCCAGCTGATCCACCCCGCCGACCTGCCACGCTTCGCCGAACTCGGGGTGATCGCCAGCCTCCAGCCGCTGTGGGCCCAGTCGGATCCCCTGATGACCGAGCTCACGCTGCCGAGGATCGGCCCCGAGCGTGGCGGGCGGCAGTACCAGATCGCCGCCCTGCTCGCCTCCGGCGCTCAGGTCTCCTTCGGCAGTGACTGGCCGGTCACCGCCCATGAGCCACTGCGGGGGATCGCCACCGCCGTGACCCGCCAGACGCCCGACGGGACTCCCGACGGCGGCTGGCTTCCTGAGGAGCGGATCGACATCGAGACCGCTCTGACCGCCTACTCCGCGGGATGCGCCCATCAGGCGTTCGAGGAGAAGGAATGGGGCGTCCTGCGCCCCGGCATGCGCGCCGATCTGGTGCATCTCGCCGCCGACCCGGTCGAGACCGCACCCGCCGCGCTCGCGGGCCTGCCCGTCCTGGGCACCTGGCTCGCCGGTCGGCCCACCCACCAAGCCGACACTTCCGCACACGTTCCCGCCGGGAGACGATAGCCGTCCGTCGTCGCCCCGACCGGCCCGCGTGTCCGGGACACCCCCTCACTCCCTCGATCACACGTATCACGCGGAGACCTTCCATGACCGACCCTCAAGTTCCCACCGCAGCCCAACCCCGATCCCCGCAGCCCGCGGGGCCCGAGACAAGCCCTCACCTCCAGCGCGGCACTCTCGGCGTCGCCGACATCGTCTTCTTCGTCGCCGCTGCGGCCGCCCCGCTCACCGTGATGGCCGGTGTCGCACCCCTCGCCATCCTCTTCGGCGGCATCGGTGCCCCGGCCGCCTATGTGGGCGTCGGGGTGGTGCTGTGTCTGTTCGCGGTCGGCTTCACTGCGATGACGCCGTACATCCGCAACGCCGGAGCGTTCTACTCCTACATCGCCCGCGGTCTCGGGCGCCCTGCCGGGCTCGGCGCGGCGCTGGTGGCGCTGTTCTCCTACAACGCCCTGCAGATCGGCGTGTTCGGGGCCTTCGGCTTCTTCTCCGCCTCCACCATGAACGACCTCCTCGGCATCGACCTGCCCTGGCCGGTGTACGCCTTCGCGGGGGTAGCCGTCGTGTGGTTCCTCGGCTTCCGCTCGATCAACTTCGGGGCCAAGGTCCTGGCCGCCCTCCTTGTGGCCGAGACCGCGATCCTGGTGCTGCTCGCCGGCGCGATCCTGATCAAGGGCGGGGCGCATGGGCTGAGCCTGGACTCCTTCGCTCCCTCCAACGTCTTCACCTCGAAGATGAGCGGTCCGCTGGGCCTCGCCGTCGCGGCCTTCATCGGCTTCGAGGCCACCGCCATCTACCGTGAAGAAGCCCGCGACCCCGACCGCACCGTGCCCCGCGCGACCTACCTGGCCGTGGGCTTCCTCGGCCTCTTCTACACCTTCATCGTCTGGGTCATCATCCAGGCCTTCGGCAGCGACCAGGTGGCCGGGGCAGCCGCACAGAACCCCGCCGAGTTGTTCTTCACCGCCATGACCCGCTACGTCGGCACCTGGGCCACCGACCTCGAGCGCATCCTGATCATCACCAGCCTGCTGGCCGCGCTGCTCTCCTTCCACAACGCCATCACCCGCTACGCCTACGCGCTGTCCGCCGAACGGGTCGCTCCCGCCGCCCTGGGCAAGGTCCACTCGCGCCACGGCTCGCCGTGGGTCGCCGGCATCGCCCAGAGCGTCCTGGCCGTCGTGGTCGTCGCCGTCTTCGCCGCGATCGGCGTCCACCCCTACAACCAGTTTTTCCTCTGGGTGAACACCCCCGGCGTGGTCGGGATCCTGGTCCTGCAGGCCGTGGCGGCCTTCGCCGTGGTGGCCTTCTTCCGCCGCAACCCCGCCACGCGGGGCGAGGGACGCCTGCGCACCCTGGTCGCACCAGCATCCGCAGGCATCCTCCTCACCCTGACCACGGGGCTGGTTTGCAAGCGCCTCGATCTGTTCACCGGCGCTGGTCCGGTCGTCAACTGGACGCTTGCCGCGCTCACCCCGGCCCTGTTCCTGACCGGCGTGTTCGTCGCCCTCCGCATCCGCCGCACCAGGCCCGACGTCTACGCCAAGCTCGCCAGCACCGACATCGACTGACCGACGCCGCCGGATCCCGCCACACGGAGGCGGCTTCCCGCCCCGGCGGACCATTCCGTCCCGCGTCGCCTCCGCCGTACCGGGCACCACGCCCGCTGCCCCACATCCGACCACGAGACGGTGCATCCTCATGATCCTCGGGCGCCACAGGAAGCCGGCTCCCCGCCTGGCGGCCGAACTCGACGACACAGAACTGGGCACGGTGTGCCGCCGGCTCACCGGGCGGGGCGCCGGACACACCCGTGTCCTGGTCGCCCCCCTCGTGCAGCGCCTGCTCGACGACGCCGGTGACGACTGGGACCGCCGGGCACACCGACTCGCGGTCCTGACCGCGTCCACGCGCCCGAGCACCCAGCGGTCCTGGGCGCAGCACGACTCCAGGCACTCCGACGCACACACCCTGTTCGCCTGGGGAGCCATGGCACGCGGCACCCGCACACCACCGCGCGACGCCGAGTTCGACGAGGCCGTCGGAGCCTGCGTGACGGCGGCGCGTCTGCGGCCGCACGACCCCAATCCGTGGGTGGTGCGGCTCGGCCTGCTGCGGCAGCGGCGACGGCCTCGCACCGAGGTCTTCCCCGTGTGGCGGGAAATCGCCGCCCGAGACCCGTGGCACCGCGAAGCCCACGTGCAGATGTACGGCTACCTGTCGCCCCGCGAATGCGGCTCCCACGCCCAGTCCATGGAGTTCGTCGACCGGGCACAGGCCGCGATTCCCGCCACGGCCCCGGCAGCCGGCCTTCCCCTCATGGCGCTGATCGACCGCTACCACGCAGCCCTGTCGCGGGAAGGAGTCCATGGACTGATGGCGGACCGCCTGTGGGACGGGCCGGAGGCATCCCGCGTCCTGGACCGGGCTCTGCAAGAGTGGACCCCGGCGGGACAACTGAGGCACGCGGCGGCCCTCGCCGACCTCAACCTCCTGGCCTACGCCCTCACCGCTGCCCGGGACCCGGCCCGTGCCGCCACGGTTTTCGGGGCCGTCGCCGGTGTGGTCACCCCCCACCCCTGGGGCCACGGCGGCCATGACCCCGTCCTGACCTTCACCCATGCCCAGCGGCGAGCCGACGCGACACGATGACCGTCCTGCCCGCCCCGCGTGGACGCGACCACCGCCGCGCCCATCGCACCGACTCCCCAGCCCGCTCGACCCTTGGTGGTAATCGATGACGCGTTTTCAGGACCGAGTAGCCATCGTCACGGGAGCCGGCGCCCCCGACGGCATCGGTGCCGCGGTCGCCCGCGCCCTCGTCGAGGAGGGCGCCCGTGTCGTCCTGGGCGCGATGTCCGAGCGGGTGCGCCAGCGAGCGGCGGAACTCGGCCCCGCCGCCGTCGGCGTGGTCGCCGACCTCACCGTCGACGGCGCTGCGAACGCCCTGGTGCAGGCCGCCCTGGAACGCTGGGACCGCATCGACGTACTCGTCAACAACGCCGGCATGACATCCGTGACGTCGGGCTGGGACGCCGCCGACGACGTCGCCCGCCTCTCCCTGACCGGCTGGAACGCGGCCCTGGCCCGCAACCTGACGACCTCCTTCCTAATGTGCCGCGCCGTGACGCCGGCCATGACAGCGGCCGGGTACGGACGCATCGTGTCGATCGGCTCCACCACCGGCACCGTCAACGCGATGCCGGGCCAGGCCACCTACACGGCCGCGAAGGCGGGCTTGGTGGGGCTGTCCCGCGCTCTTGCTCTCGAGACCGTCGGCAACGGCGTCACCGTCAACGTCGTGGCCCCCGGTTATGTGACGACCGGCTCCCAGCTGGAGTTCGAGGCGGCCGCGGCCGCTGCGGGTCCCTTCGGGCGCAGCGGAACCCCGGACGAGATCGCGGCATGTGTCCTGTTCCTGGCGCACGAGTCGGCATCGTTCGTCACCGGATCGGTGTTGGTCGCCGACGGCGGGCACGGTCTTCCCGAGACCTGGCCGCGCCCTTGACGACGCCGGCGTCGGCCGGGATCCGGCACGGTCCGTGCGCGGCACCCGCCCACTGCTGTACGTGATTCGGCGCAACATCGGCTTCGGCATGGATCAGTGCTTGATAGGCCATCAGCAGAGCGAAGATCGCCTGCTTGAGGCGGGGGAGCTGCGTATGCGCAGCACTCGCTGGTCGAGGGTCGTGGCTGTCAACGACAAGTGGCAGGTTTCGCCTGCCAGTTCACGCATCAGACTGTCTGCGTGCTGTCAGGCGGAGTCAGAAGAGAAGAGCCACCAACGCCATGTGATGTCGTACCGGACCGCCTGTCCGGCATCGACCTACCCGTCCCGATCAACACACTCACCTGCCGCCCCCTCCTCATGGGCGTGGGGTCCCACCCAAATACTCGTGCGGTTCCGTCGGTGCCGCTAGAAGGCCGATGAAGATGTTGGGTTCTGGCCCTGACGCGTGAGCGGCAGGGCCAGACTCGTTTGTGTGGCGATGGGCGAGTGGGTCGGGGAGACGGTTGGGCCGGGTGTATGGGAGACCTGCCGGGAGTTGATCCCGGCGGGGAGCGTGTTCGCTTTCCTGGCCGAGCATCGCGGTGCGCTGTTTCCGGCATAGATGTTCGCGGACATGTACCCGTCGGCGAACGGGCGGCCGAGCATGCCGCCGCGGATCCTGGCCGCCGCGATCACGCTGCAGGCCCTGCACGGGCTGTCGGATTTCGAGACGGTCCAGGAGCTGCGGTGTGACCTGCGGTGGAAGGCCGCGTGTGGGCTGGGTCTGCATGACATGGCGTTCGACCCGTCGCTGCTGGCCTACTTCCGCCGCCGTCTGTCCCGCTCCGCCCGGCCCAACAGGGTCTTCGAGGCGGTGCGCGAGGTCGTGAAGGCCACCGGTGTCCTCAAAGGCAAGCACCGCCGGGCGATGGACTCCACCGTGCTGGACGATGCGGTCGCCACCCAGGACACCGTCACCCAGATCATCGCCGCCGTCCGCGCGGTGATCCGCGAGGTCCCCGGCGCCGGGACAATCGCCGCTGCCCAGTGCAGCGCGCATGACTACAACGGCCCTGGCAAACCCCGCATGGCCTGGAACGACGAACAGGCCCGCGCCCAGCTGATCGACGCTCTGGTCAGCGACGCGCTGCGGCTGCTCGGGCACCTGCCCGAGCAGGAACTGGGCGAGAAGGCGGCGATCGCGGTGGGCACCCTGGCTCTGGTCGCCGGCCAAGACGTGGAGCCGGCCGAGGACTCCGACGGGCGTGACGGCCGCTGGCGCATCACCCGGGGCACCGCCCCGGGCCGCATGGTCTCCACCGTCGACCCCGAAGCCCGGCACGTGCACAAGACCCGCACTCACCGGCAGGACGGCTACAAGGCCCACCTGGCCACCGAGCCCGAGACCGGCTTATATACAGCCGTCGCCCTGCGGCCCGGGGCCGGCGCCGAGCACCATGAGGCCACCGTCGGCCTTGACCTGCTTGCCGACGAGGACATCCCGGTGGACGCCTTCGGGGACACCGCCTACTCCACCGGCGAGGTCCGCCACACCTTGCAGCAGGCCGGGCACCGGCTGTTCTTCAAGCCGGCTCCGCTACGGCCCGCCGTCCCCGGCGGTTTCACCCTCGACGACTTCGACATCGACACCACAACCGCCACCGTGACCTGCCCCGCCGGGCACACCGTCCCGCTATCGGATCCCGGCGGGCAGCACCTCCAGCGCAAGGCCGTCTTCGGGATCTGTGCACCGGATGTCGCCTGCGCGAGCAGTGCACCAAAGCCAAGGCCGGACGCATCCTGACCATCCGGCCTCACCACGACCTGCTTGCCTCCGCCCGCCGCCAGACCGCCCAGGACACCGGCTGGCAGGCCGACTACCGCCGTTGGCGACCACCGGTCGAACACGCGCCGTCGCCTGGCTCGTCCACCACGGCAACCGGCGCCTCCGCTACCGCGGCACCCTCAAGAACAACGCCTGGCTCCACACCCGAGCCGCCGCCCTCAACCTCCGCCGACTGATCACCCTCGGGCTCACCCGATCCAACGGCGCCTGGGCACTCTCACCGGCTCACGCATAACCAACAGGGGCTGCCCGGCCTGCGGCCGGACAGCCCCCAACAGCAAGATCTTCATCGGCCTTCTAGCACCACAGGTGTCGTGATGCATAGACTCACCTACCGAGTCGCTGAGCTGCATCAACGTGAGACAGACCCCACGGCAACAGCCTCGACCCCCAGAGAATCGACGTCCTCCTTGTCGGCCTGCACCATCGGGTAGCCGCCCGGGGTGGGCTGTACCGGCAGCCGCTCCAGCAGACTCGCGTCGGACAGGATGACGCCGCACGGGTGCATGGCGTAGCCGCGGGGCAGCGCGTCCAGTCCCTCGGCCAGCTCCCACAGCGGCCCGAACTCCCCCGCCCGAGCGGCAAGTCCGCGCAGTTCCGGCAGCTCGGCCAGGGCTCCGCGGATGTCCCGCGCGCGAATGTGCGGGAACGACTTGGCGATCTCGTCCACGACCTGCGGGGCCAGCCCAAGGGCCAGGCCGGTGTCACGCAGGGCGTGGCGAGCCCGGTAGGTCTCGGGCATGCCGGTGACCGCGACCCGGTCGCGCCCGAACCTTTCAATGATCTTGTCGTAGACATCCAGGCGCCGGGCCGACTCCACATCCAGGTCAATGTCCGGAAGCGAGGTCCGCCGCTCACTCAGAAAGCGTTCGAACAACAGCCGGTGCTCGATCGGATTGGCCGTGGCCACGAACAGGCTGTGGTTGACCATGGACCCGGCACCGGAGCCACGCGCGGCGACCCGGATTCCCATCGCCCGTACATCCGCCACGACCTGCGCGACCGCGAGGAAGTACGCCTCGAACTTCAGGCGGCCGATCACGTCCAACTCGTAGTTCAGCTGCCGCACGGACTGGTCGTCGGTGTCCAGGCCACGGGCGACCATCCCCGCCTCGCACCGCTGCCGCAGCAGCCGTATCGCCGACCCGGGCTCTGGGCCTGCGCCCACGACGGACGGCTCGGGGAAATGCGGACGTCCCAGCCCCAGGTCGGCCGGGGTGAGGGTGCAGGACTGCGCTGTCGCCTCTGTGTCAGCCAGCAGCCGGGCTGCCCGCTCGCGGCTGGCGCCGGCGGCTTCCGCGATCGCCACGGCGGCCGCCGTCATGGTCGCCGGGTCTTTCAGCCAGCGCTCCCCGCCGTCCAGGTGCCGGCGGTCGATCGGCCGCAGCAGTCGCGCCGCATCGAGGACATCGGCGAGCCGGTGCTGGACGGGATCGGTGTATCGGACCGCGTTGGTCAACACTGCGGCCACCCCCAGTTGGTCGGTCAGGCCCACGGTCCGCGCGGCCAGGCGCAGTGATCCGGGCCCGGTGCCCTGCCGCCCCAGCCACAGCGTTTCCAGCCGCAGTCGCGGTCCGGCCAGCTCACGCCACGGCTCCAGCAGCTGTTTGGCGAGGTCTGGGCGTCCCGCCGACAGGGCCCGCACGGGCTCGGAGGCCGGCCCGAGCATCACCACCAGGTCCTGCCCGGCGTACTCGCGCAGCACCGTCCACGACACGACCAGCAGGCCTCCATCGGCCTGGGCGTGCGCGGCAGACACCAGACGGCACAGCCGCGCCCACCCCGCCTTGTTCTGGGCGAGCAGCGTGATACGCAGCGGCGGCTCGATCACGTGCGCCCCTCCGCGCACCGGAGTACGTGCCCGCTCCCTCCGCGGGGCCGACGGCTGGAGGGGGGCGACAGCGACGTCGACACCGAACACAGGGCGGACTCCAGCGGCCACGGCGGCTTTGGCGAAGCGGACTGTGCCGGCAACGGTGTCCCGATCGGTCAGCGCCAGCGTCGTCATTCCGCGCTCCACCGCGCGCTGGACCAGGACGTCGGGCAGGGCGGCGCCGTAGCGGGCTGAGTAGCCGGAGGCGGTGTGCAGATGAGTAAATCCATGGCCCCACACCTCCTGTCACTCGCGTGCCCCCTGCCTGACCTGCGTCTCTTTAGGTGTCCACCATAACTCAGAATTCGAGCAAACGTTCGAACTGGTGTGTTCGGGCGTGTCCGGCGGCAGGGGCTTCCTGCTGTGACCGTTCGCGCTAGTTGGCGGATGTTCACGGAGTTGGCGGATCCGCTGTCGATGGCGTCCCGCCGGGTGATGTTGGCCGTGAAGATCTGCGCAGCGGGGCTGGCGTTGGCGAGCGCCGTAGGGTTCGACATAACCGATCGACGCCCTGATCGTGATGGCGTTAGCTGGTCGGCATGCCAGAACTGCGTACCAATCGTCTCCTGCTCCGCCGGTGGCGGGAGTCCGACCTCGAACCGTGGGCGGCGATGAACGCCGATCCCGAAGTCCGAGAACACCTGGGGGAACTGCTGACGCGGGAGCAAAGCGATGCCACGGTGGCACTCATGCAGGCCAAGTTCGACGAGCGAGGTTTTGGGTGGTGGGCGCTCGAAGCACGGGAGACTGGTGAGTTCATCGGCCGCGCCGGCTTGGACGAGGTGGGCGAGGACATGCCGTTCGCGGGGGTGGACATCGGGTGGCGGTTGATGCGTTCGGCGTGGGGTCACGGTTACGCCACCGAGGCCGCCCTGGCCTGCCTGGCCTTCGGCTTCGATGCCCTCGGGCTGCCGGAGGTCGTTGCGTCGACGACCGTCAACAACCTTCGTTCCCAGGCAGTGATGCGCCGGATCGGCATGACCCGGGACCCGGCCGACGACTTCGAGGATCCGAGTGCGCCCAAAGGGCCGCTTCGCCAGTGTGTGCTGTACCCGACCCACCGCAGAGAAGCCCACGGGCTACACCCCGCGGCGGATACGACCCCGCTGTCGACGATCACATGAGCTGCGGTTTCCCCTGGGAATCCGGATGCTTCGGCCGCAGACTCGCCAACTACCGCGAACAGCACCCGCCAACTGTGGTGAACAGAAACGCCGTGACCTGCAAGGAAGCCCCACCTCATCCGCCAACTAGCGTGAACGGTCACACCTGCGTTGGCTGAACCAGCGCGAGGCGACGTGTACGCGCCGGCGATCTGAGGCGTCGTAAATTGCCGCTCGCTGGAGGGGCATACGCCTCTAAGGTGGCGCAATGGCACGTTCATGGACCCGACTGCACGAGCACCTCGGCCACCCTTCCGGCCCTCTCACGTACGACATGATCGCCACCGCCGTGGCCGACAAGCTCGCCGAGAGCGACGACCTCGACTGGAAGGGGGCGCTGCCGACCTTCGCCCCCAAGCCGGGACTGTGGAACGAATTCGCTAAGGACGTCGCCGCGATGGCGAACGCCCGGGGTGGGCTGCTCGTGTACGGGGTCAGCGACCAGATCGACCTGGTCGGTGTCAACCTGGCGGCAGCCGACAAGAAGCAGATGCTCAGCGCCGTCCGCAACGGCATCCAGCCGTACATCTCCGGTGTCGACTTCATCGACCTGCCCGCGCCGGGCGGCAAAGGCCCGGACGTCCTGGTCGTCGACGTCCCGCCCAGCGAGATGGCGCCCCACTTCCAGTACGGCTGGGAGCAGAAGGACAAGGACCGGGTCACCTTTAACGCCCCGTACCGGATCAACGACGACACCTTCTACATGACCGAGCACCAGGTCGCCCGCGCCTACCGGGAACGCTTCGCCCGGCAGAACGCGGCCGAGGCCCATCTCAAGGCCTGCCTGGCGGGGACGACCGAGGTCGTCCTCAACGAGTCCGAGGGGTCGCCAGCCTGGCTGATCATCGCCGCTCGGCTTGCCCGCCCAGTCCCGCGCATGGCGCCCACGCCCACCCGCTTGGAGGCGAAGGACGTCCTGCTGAAGGCCGTGAAGACGGCCGCCCGCGTCAAGGACGCCTTCGCCGGACCGGCGGTCCTGTCCGATGTCCTGAACAACGACATGCGGGTCGGGCTGCGCCGGTGGGTCGACTCCAGCTTCCTCGTCCCCGACCGCCGCACCAGCAGCCGCGGCGTCATGGTCGAACTCCACCACGACGGAACCGTGACCGTCAGCGTCGACCTCAGCCACGGTTTGGGCCACGGCGGCGGGATCGCGGTCAACACCCAGGTCCTGCGAATCGTGGTGCTGGAGGCCGTCGCCGTGGCCGACGCGTTCCGCCAGCACCTCGCTCCCGACAGCCCAGTTGACATCACCGCTACCGTCGCCACGGCGAACACGGATCACCGCCTGCTGCCCATCGGCAACGGCTACGGCCAGTTCGCACTGCTCCCGGACGCGCGGCACCCCAGACGGTTTCTGCCCGCCTCCACCGGGCTTGCCCCCAACGCCGATGCCGAAGCGCTGCGGGAGTGTGCGCACGAGCTCGCCACTGGCCTACTCCACCAATTCGGGATCGAGCTGCATCGCTGAGCCCGGTCGCCTGGTGGATCAGGTCGTCTCAGGTGAGGTTGCGTGACGCGATCAGCCGGTTGGTGAGCTCTACCGTGGCCAGGTACCACCAGAAGATCCAGTCGAGGAACGCTTCGTCGTACTCGCGTTGCTGACCGGCATTGCTGTGTCGCAGATCGAAGCTGTTGGCGATCTGGAACAGGGCGCCTTCGTCCTTCTTGTGGAGGTGCTCTTTGATCAGGGCACGGCGTTCCTCGAGGATGCGGGCGAGGTTGAAGATCGCCGATCTCTTGCTCTCAGCCGATGTGTCACGTCCTCGGAAGAGCGCGATGGCGTGGCGAACGCCGGCGGTAGTGTCGGGCGGACTGTCATTGAGGGCGCGGTGCACCAGCTGGCTGCGGGCATCGTCAGTGACGGCGACCAGGCGCCCGAGGTCCTCGCCTTCCGCGGCAAGTTCGTACTCGATGCCAGCCGAGCGCAGCAGCTGGTTGACCTTCCACCGGTACAGGGTGCGTGCCGGACCGTTGTGGAACTCCGAGTGGTGCCATCCGCAGCCGCTGTAGGGGTGGTAGCGCCGCATGCGGGGGCGGCTCACCAGGTCGTGGAACACCTCGATCAGCCCGTAGAAGGTGTCTTCGTCCCACGTTTCCGGTATCAGAGGCCACAGATCAGGGATGCCCAGGCGCCTGTCGATCACCTCGGAAGCGTCGGGCAGCTCGCTGTCATCGTCGACGCAATCCTCGCCGAATACCTCAACCAGGTAGCCGCCGTCGGCGAACTCGCCGATGAGCCGCGCGAAATCACGTCGGGTGTCCCTCGCGGTGCTGCCGTCGTGGGCGAGCCCGTTGCCATGGCGCTGCGGCCAGTACGGCCGTGGCGCGACCGCATGCCTGAGCTCGGGCGCCCGGCTGATGAGCTCCGTGAACCAGTCGTGCTGGTCCATCACCTTGGTGCCCCAGCCGGTGGCCGTGGTTGCCCAGGGATCGTCTGTTGGCGCGGTGTGGTTGGGCGGGTCCTCGAAGTCGGCGACTGCGGTTGTGCCGGCCAGAGCCTCCGTCAGGAGCCATTTCGCCCGGTCCTGCCAGGAATCCGTGGACCGGAGGATGCGCTCGCCCTCGGACACGAACAGCGATGTGGGCCAGAGGAGTTCGTAGTTGCTCAAGTCCAGACTCACCGCAACATCATCGCCCATCAGGGTGTGTCCCGCCCCTGAGTAATGAATTGCCGTCTCAGTCCCGGATGAGCTCCTGGAACTGGGGACATCCGACGGCATGCCACTCCCTGACGAGGACTTCCCCCTCAACAACCCCGACCTCGGCGTGCCATGGCAGGCAGTCGTGGCACGCATGGATCTCGTACGAGTTGCCATCGTCGTCGAACGCCTTGAGATCGACGGAGCCGACCGGCGCTCGGTAAGTGACGTCCTGCTGCGGATCGGAGGCTTCTGCCATGTCGGCCAGTATCTACGAGTGCTCGGACGGCCCTTCGGGGCCGGGATCACGCGCCGGGATTTCGCTGCGGCAGTCCTTACATTCGACGGTCTGGAGCAGCGTCGTGAAGCGGATCCCGGAGATGCCGTAGGAGCCTTCGATACGGTAGCTCCCGCAGACCGGGCACGGCGTGGCCTGGAAGTCCTTGTCGCATCGCAGGCACCGGCGCGCTTCACGTCGCCTTCACCCGGCTCGATGATGGTGTCGTTGCTTCCACACCTCGCGCAGTGAACCTGGATCTCAGAGTGCGGGATGTGGCGTTCTGTCGGGCTTGTCATCGCTCGATGGTGTGACGGTGGGGCATTGCTGCCGGTCAGGCGTTCGGGGTTCGCTTGGGTTGTGGCATGAGCATGCGCAAGCCGTACCCGAGCGATCTCACCGATGAGCAGTGGGAGCTCCTCGAACCCGTGATCACGGCATGGAAGGCTCGGCATCCGTCAGTCAGCGGGCATCAGGGAAAGTACGCGATGCGGGAGATCGTGAACGCGATCCTCTACCAGAACCGCACGGGTTGTCAGTGGGAGTTCCTGCCCCATGACATGCCCCCGCCCGGAGCGGTGAAGTACTACTTCTACCTCTGGCGCGACGAGGGCACCGACCAGGACATTCACGATCTGCTGCGCTGGCAGCTGCGGGAGAAGCGGAAACGATTAGCCGACCCGAGCCTGGTGGTCCTGGACACGCAGAGCATCCACGTGGCCGTCGGAGTCCCGGCCACGACGACGGGCCGGGATGCCGCGAAAAGGGTGCCAGGCAGGAAGAGATGCCTGGCCGTGGACGTGTTGGGGCTCGTCGTCGCGGTCGTCGTGCTCGCGGCCTCCGCGCACGAGAACACCGCCGGCATCGCCCTGCTGGACCAGATCGCCGGGCAGAGCAGCAGCGTGAAGAAAGCCCTGGTCGACCAGGGCTTCAAGAAGAAGGTCGTCGAGCACGGCACGAACGTGGGCATCGACGTCGAGATCGTCGAACGCAACCCGGACGACAAGGGTTTCGTTCCGCAGGCCAAGCGATGGATCGTGGAGCAGACGAACGGGATCCTGATGTTCTACCGCCGTCTCGTACGCGACTACGAACACCGCCCCGCCTCCTCCCGCTCCCGCGTCTTCTGGGCGATGACCTCCGTCATGAGCCGCCGCCTCACCGGCCGCACCATCGCCTCCTGGAGCACCGCATGAGCGAGAACCCACAGGTCAAAGCCATCCTGGAACACATCGAAACCCGCGAGCGCGAACTGGCCGACCAGGCCGGGCAGTTCCGGGCCCGCATCGAAGAACTCACCCAGCAGCTCGGCGAACTCGACGCGGAGAGCGAGAACCTGCGCATCACCCGCAAGACCCTCCTCACTCTCCCGCTGCCCTCACCCGCCACCGAGCCGGACCGCCCCGACATCCCCGACCACCCCGCCTACCAGCAGATCCTCACCGCCCTGGCCGACGCGGGCCGACCGATGCGCGCCCGCGACCTCTGCCAGGCACTCGACCTGCCGATCCTCCCGAAGAACACCGAAGGCATCCGCTCCAAACTGAAACGCCTGGTCAGCCGGGGCATCCTCATCGAACCCGAACCCGGCTTGTTCGCCCGCCCCGACGCCTGAGGGCCACCCCCCACCCGCGACCAGCGGTCCTTTCCCAACCTCAACCACGAAACGGACAAGAGCTCACGTTCCGCACTCTCAAGACCTCCAGCAGCCGGTCCGCCACCGGTATCGGCCGTCCGCAGCGGGCCCGCCGATACCGGGACAGCCAGCGGACGTTCGCCATGAACACCGGCTCAGGCCGTCCACACCACTCGAACTCCCAGCCCACGGCTCGGCAGGCATGCCCGGTCGCGTCGAACGCCTCCCGCGTCGCCTCATCCATCTCGTCCGCGGCACGGACGTCAACGATGCGGACGCCGCCGTCGGACAGCCGGACGAAGTAGTCGGGAGCGTGCCGACGCTTGCGTGTGCCGTCGTGCCAGTGCAGCCAGAACGGCTGTGAGGCGAGCGCGACCACGTGTGGATCACGGTCCAGCAGGATCAGCCGGTCCCTCTCCAGCCACGACTCGTAGCCGACGTGATCCCGCATCGTCGACGAGTAGTACCAGCCGGCGAACCCATGACTGTCCTTGTGCCAGCTGAACTCCCGCACCGGGTCCACAGCCTCGAACGGCGTATCCCAGCTGGTCCCCAGCGATCGGCGTACGAGCGTGCCGTTGACGGAAAAGGCCAGGTCAAAGGCCGCCAGGGCAGCCTCGCCGAACACGCCGACAGGTGCCCCCACCACGTCCTCCGCGTACCAGTACACCGAATGATCAACCTGCGGTGGCACAAACTAGCGTTGATCATCCTTCGGTGGCAATCGATCAACGTTCACTGGCACAGGTCAGCTCCGCTGCCACCCGGGCTTTCTCACCGAAGGCCGCTGGGCGTTCTGCAGGTCAGCCGAGGCCCCGGATCGAGGCGTCGTGGTGGCCAGCGGAGACGGGCGTGTCCATCGGGTGCAGCCAGCGGACCGGGACGGTGAGCGCGGCGACCCGAGGTAACTCCACGGGTTCGCCGTCGGCATCGAGCAGCGTGCCGGTGACCTGGTAGCCGTGGCCGGGCGGCAAGCCGGCGGCCTCGACGCGTTGAATCCGCCTTGGGCGCCCCTGTCGGTGTGGAAAACGACGCCGCGAACCCGGCCGCCGCGGGCGGCCACGGCCCGGCCTTGAGCAGCCGGGCGTTCTCCGCTCGCAGCCGGGCCAGCTCCTCGGCCGTGTTCACGCTGCCATCGCGGCCCTCGGGCACGGCCCCGGCCTCGTCCTTGCGCACCCACGTCCGAAGCGACTCTGCGGTGATGCCGAGATCCGCCGCTACCGCCGCATACGTCCGCTGCCCGGCCGCGGCGCGGTAGAGCGCGACAGCGTCCTTCCTGAACTCCTCCGGATACGGAGACTTGCGTCCCACCTGGACATCCCTCCCTGGACCATCAAGATCCATTGTCAGGGTGTCCACTCCAAAGGATCAGCCTCACGTCGTCCCGGGCCGCGGCCACACCGGCTCCGCCCTTTCTCACTGCGAAGGCAAACTCCAGTGCTTGTCAGTGGACCACCCGCTCGCATGGGCGGATAATGACCGGCGGGAGGTATTATCCATGCGCGAAGACGCCGTAGAGGACGAACCCGGCCCGGCCGGCCAGGCCATCGTCCTGGTCGACGGCAGCGGAAGCATCACCGCATGGAGCGACGGAGCCCGTCGGCTCCTGGGCTACAGCGCCGCCGAGGCGGTGGGCCGAATGGCGCGTGATCTGCTCACCGCCGGGTTGCCCGACGCCGCACTGCGCGGCTGGGCGGTCCGGGAAGCGTGGGCAGCGACGGTACAGGGCAAGGACCGCGACGGGCATCGCGTGGACATGACCGTCCACGCGCAACCGCTGACTCGCGCCGACGGCGAAGTCCTGTGGATGCTCACCGCTGGCGACACCCGGCCACCTGCCCGATCCCGTGACGCCGAACCTTCCCGACTCGGGCAGCACAGCGGGCCGGAGACAGCGGACGGCACCGCCGAACAGTACCGCCGACGGCTCTCCATCATCAGCGAGGCCAGTCTGCGCATCGGCACGACACTCGACCTCAAACGCACCGCCGAGGAGCTGGCTGAGATCGCCACGGACCGGATCGCCGACTTCGTCGTGGTCGATCTGCTGGACGGCGTACTCGACGGCAACGACGTCGAGGCTGCGCCGCCCGGCCGCCTGGTCTTCTGCCGGGCCGCGCAGCGGTCTGTCCTGGAAGGGTGCCCCGAGTCGGTGGTTCCTGTCGGTCACAGGCTTACGCACCTTGATCAGTCACCGCCGGGTCGGGCACTGGCCACCGGCCGCGGATCCCGTCACCGGATCGACGAGGCCGCCATGAAGTGGTGGGCGGCAGATTCACCCGACCGCCAACGCCGCATGGAGAAGCACGGCATCCACTCCGTACTGATCGTGCCCCTGCAGGCCCGCGGCACCACCCTGGGACTGGCCATCTTCTGTCGCCACCAGACCCCCGAGCCGTTCACCGAGGAGGATCTGACACTGGTCGAGGAGCTCACCGGCCTGGCCGCCGTTTGCGTCGACAACGCCCGCCGCTACGCGCGTGAGCGCGCCACCGCCGTCGCGCTGCAGAGAAGCCTGCTCCCCCAGCATGTCCCCGCGCAAGCCGCAGTGGACGTCGCCAGTCGGTACCTGCCCGCCTGCGCTCAGGTGGGTGTGGGGGGTGACTGGTACGACGTCATCCCGTTGTCGGGCGCCCGGGTGGCCCTGGTCGTGGGCGACGTCGTCGGGCGCGGTCTGCGTGCCTCCGCAACCATGGGCCGCCTTCGCACCGCGGTGCACACCCTAGCCGATGTCGATCTCGCACCGGCAGAGCTGCTCACCTCCCTCGACGACGTGGTCCTGCGCCTGGGCAGGGAAGAATCGGCCACGGGCGACTTGGGCGACAGCGGAGAGATCAGCGCCACGTGCCTGTACGCGGTCTACGATCCCGTCTCCCGCCGTTGCACCGTGGCCAGTGCAGGCCATGTCCCGCTCGCCGTCGTCTCTCCCGAGGAAAAGGTCTCCTTCCCCGACCTGGCCGTCGGGCCGCCGCTCGGACTGGGGGGACTGCCCTTCGAGGCCGTGGAGTTCGACGTGCCGGAAGGCAGCGTGCTGGCCCTCTACACGAACGGACTGGTAGAGGATCTGGAGCGGGACTTCGACACCGGTCTCGCCATTATGCGCCACACTCTGGGGATGCACTCCGCTTCCCTCGAGCAGACCTGCGACCGCCTGCTGGAAGCACTTCAGAACGGTCGGCAGGCCGACGATGTCGCGCTGCTGCTCGCTCGTACCCGGGCCCTCGACGCCTCTCAAGTAGCCAGCTGGTCCCTGCCCGCCGATCCCGCCATCGTCGCCCAAGCCCGCAAGGCGGCCTCCGAACAACTGGTCAAATGGGGACTGGAGAACAATACCTTCACCACCGAACTGGTAGTGAGTGAGCTTGTCACCAACGCCATCCGCTACGGTGGCGGCCCCATCCAGTTGCGCCTGATCCGGGATGCCACTCTGATCTGCGAAGTCTCCGACGCCAGCAGCACCGCCCCACATCTACGGCGCGCACGTGTCTTCGACGAAGGCGGACGCGGATTGCTGCTCGTAGCCCAGCTCACCGACCGATGGGGGACCCGCCAGATCCCGAGCGGCAAGATCATTTGGGCCGAGCAGACCCTTGCCGGCGCGTCAGCCCAGGCCCGGTAGCAAAGTCACTCGGCGTCCATTCGAAACGCGTCCTTCCTTCGGTCGCCTGTCTGCACATGTCATCGCGGGCCGCACGGCCGGGCGGCGTCGAGAGCACACTGTCGGCTGCCGTGTGGTGCAGCACCGCCCGCCCGGATCTGCCTACTTTGCAGCCGGGCGTGGGATGTCGCTCGACAGGGACACGCCGCTACCACTCGCGCGAACCGCCTCCGCGCTGTGCTGACCGCCCCAGTGCGACCTGACGGGTGATCCAGTCATCGCCCTCATCCCCCCGTCGCCGTCATCCCCCACGGCGGCCGCCTCGGCGTCGACGTCGCGGTCGTCCGCCGCGGGCCCGGCCAGGAGTGCTTCAAAGTCCCGCGGCGCTGGGTCGTGGCAAGTGGACCAAGTGGACAAGTGGAGCAAGCGGCCCTTTGCCTCACCGGCAGCAGGCCGTTGCAGGGGGGCTTTCGGCTGGACCGGGGCCGGCACGTCCGGTCGCGGCAGCAGCACTCGGACGAGCTACCGTGTCATGCGGCTGGCCGAAGGGCACCCAGCTGCTGATTTCGGCCGGCGCGAGGGCCACTTCGGCGTGGGGGCCCACGGGCATGCCGGACCACAGGCGCGTGCTCCGCTGAACCTGCACGCCGAAGTCGATGACCGCGGTGATCGCGCCGCAGCTGACGCGACCACAGTCGATCACCACCTGGCCGGACACCCAATGGCACCCAGCAGGGGAAGCATATTCCCGAGAGACCAGTGCGTCCCTCGTCCGGGAACGCAGAGGTCGCGCCAGGTCACAGGGCAGGCTTCCCGGTCGTGTAGAGCCACTTCTGGAACAGGTCGTCGAGCCGCTGTCCCGAGATCTGCTCCGCGAGCCGGATGAAATCGCCGGTGTTCGCGTTGGCGTACCGGTGAAGCTTCGTCCAGGTCGGCAGGAGTTTGAAGAAGGCGGTGTCGCCGATGCGCTCGCGCAGCGCCTGGAGCGTCATCGCTCCGCGGTTGTACACGGCCGTATCGAACATGGTGTCCCGCTGTGGGTCGGCCACCTTGACCTGCCAGAACGGGTTGTCGGCGGCGCGGGCGCCGTACGCTGCGACGAAGGAGTCGTGTGCGGAGCGAGTGCCCCTGTGCTCGGCCCACAGCCACTGAGCGTAGGTCGCGAAACCCTCGTTGAGCCAGACGTCCTTCCAGCGCTCCACCGAGACCGAGTCGCCGAACCACTGGTGGGCCAGTTCGTGCACGATCGTCGTCTCGTTACGCACGGCGGAGTACGCGGGTTTCGACTGGACCTCCAGCGAGAAGCCGGCGTCGGACATGTCGTCCACGATGGCGCCGGTCTCCTCGAAGGGATACGGGCCGAAGATCTGTGACCAGTAGTCGGTGGCCTCGGCGGTGACGGCGTACACGTCGACGCTGGTGCTGTTGCCCAGCACGGGGTCGATCGCGACGTAGACCGGAATCCCCGACGGGGCCTTCCCGGTCTTCACGTCGAACTTCCCGATGGTCGCCGTCGCCAGGTACGTCGCCATGGGCTTCGACTCACGCCAGTGCGTGACGGTGGTGTCGCCCTCGTTATACATCGAGACGAGCCGCCCGTTGGAGACGGCCGTCAGGCCTTTGGGGGCCTTGATGCGGATGTCGTACGTGGCCTTGTCGGCGGGGTGGTCGCTGGAGGGGAACCAGGTGGAGGCGGCGTTGGGCTCACAGACGACGAACACGCCGTCGGCGGTCTTCATCCACCCGTAGGCGGAGCCGAAGAGGATGGGTCCGCCGAGGGGTTCGGGGATGCCGCCATAGGCGACGGTGACCGTGAACTCCCTGCCCTTGCGCAGCACGCCGGGCGGGGTGATACGGATTTCGTCGCCCGCGCGCGTGAACCCGGCACGTCTGCCGTTGACTTCGATCTTCGTGACGCCCAGTTTCTGGAGGTCGAGGTCGAAGGAGGAGAGGTTCTGGGTGGCGCGGGCCGTCAGTGTCGTACGGCCGTCGAGGCGGTCGGTGTCCGGGGCGTATGCCACGTCGAGGGCGTAGTGGCGGGCGTCGAAGCCGCCGTTGCCGAGCGAGGGGAAGTAGGAGTCGCCGATCCCTTCGGCGCCCGGGGTGGGGGCCGAGGAGGCGGAGATGACAAGGAAAGAGGCCGCCGCGGTCGCGAGGGCCCCTAAACGTGCCAGGCGGGAGAGTGCCATGGTCGTACCTTCAAACGTGCTGTTCATCAGATGGGCACGCCAGACTCTGCACTCTCCCCTTCGATCACGCCTACTAGGTTTCCGACCATGCATATAAATTGTTTCGGCCATCGGTGCGCCTTTGCCGGTTCATTTCCATGTCGGCTGTCACATTCCAGCAGCCCTTGATGAGCGTGACTGTCGCATTAATTTTTTCGACGGCCCGAGGGGGACAAGCGGTGACAGACAGGGGCCTTCTCAGCACAAGGCGAGGAAAGGCAGTCGAACCGTTCCGCGTTCGCGGCATCGTGCCGCTGGCACACGGCTCAGCACCGGACAGGACCACGGCGGGGGCGGTTGCCGGGTGTTGATCGAGCGGCTCCTCTGCCTGGCTGCACGGCTTCCCTCGGGCGCGCGTGCGCGGGAGACGACTGGCGGACGGCCACGCATTGCACCTTGAACTCGCCTGCCGGCTTACCGTCCACCGGAAACTCAGGTCACTTCGTGAGCCGCCGAGCAGAACGACTGGACAATACGAGCGACCGCAGCACCGAGCTCTCGGGCGAACCGTGTCTGTATTCGGCGCAGTCATCTTTGTGTTCCCGGATGCCCCGTGTCGGCACCCAATGAATGGCTGGTCCATGAGCGAGAGGGCTGGTGTGCGGCATGCGCCGCAGCGGTGCCACGCACTGCCTTGTACTACAGCCGGAGATTGAGCTTCCCCCGAGATGCGGAGTGAGTTGACAGGGGGTCAGATGGGACTCATGAGAGGAACATCGACCATGGCTGCCCCCAGAAAGTACTCGCTGGAGTTGCGTGAGCGTGCGGTACGGATGTACCGCACCGCCGATCCAAAGCCGCAGATCAAGAAGCTCGCGGTCGACCTCGACGTGCATCCGGAGGCCCTGCGCGGCTGGATCCGCCAGGCCGAGGCGGACTCCGGCGAACGCGACGACCGGCTCACCACCGACGAGCGCGCCGAGCTCGCCGCGCTGCGCAAGGAGAACGTCCAGCTCAAGCGGGCGAACGAGGTCCTGCGGACGGCCTCGGCTTTTTTCGCGGCGCAGCTCGACCCGACCCGGCCCAGGTGACGGCGCTCGTTGACGAGCACCCGCACCTGGGGGTCGAGTGCGTACTCCGGGAACTCTCCATCGCCTCCTCGACGTACTACCGCTGGCGTCGTGCCGAGCGCGAGCCGTGCGAACGCCGACGCCGCGACGTGGAACTCACCGAGCAGATCAAGGAGATCCACGCCGGCTCGGGCGGGATCTACGGCTCACCGCGCGTGCACACCGTGCTCAAGCGCGAGGGCGTCCACGTGGGCCGCAAACGGGTCGAGCGGTTGATGCGCGAGGCCGAGATCGCGGGGATCAGCCCACGCCGGGGCGGCTTCACGCGCCGCGATCCCAAGGCCACACTCGCCCCGGACCTGGTCGAGCGGGACTTCACCGCACCCGCGCCGAACCGGCTGTGGGTCACCGACCTCACCATGATCACCACCAGCGAGGGGCCCTTGTGGCTCTCGGCAATCCGGGACGCGTTCTCCCGCCGGGTGGTCGCCTGGGAGACCTCCGCCCGCGCGGACGCCGACCTGGTCCTGACCACCCTCGAGTACGCCCTCGCGAGCCGGGAAGTCGAACCGGGCAAGCTGATCCACCATGCGGATCACGGCTGTCAATACACATCCGTAAAGCTCACAACCCGACTGCTACGAGCGGGAGTTGAAGCATCCATGGGCTCGGTCGGGGACAGCTACGACAACGCTCTCGCGGAGAACCTGTGGATGATCATCAAAACGGAGTGCATCCGCGGGCAGATACAGGCGGCGGTCGATAAAGGCATGTCCGGCGGTGGTGGCGTAGGTGAGCATCACCATGGCCTGGCAGTTGCGGACATCGCCGGTCAGCCCGCAGTGCTGGAAGGCCACCCCGACCGATCTCGTGCCCTTCTTCTGGGCCTGGGTGTCGTCGATGACCAACGAGGCGTCGGCATTGCCCAGGTGCGTGATCACGTAGTCGCGGACCGCGTCGCGCAGCCGGTCGGCGTCCCATACCGAGCCTCGGCATCCCACTCGGCTATCTGGTCAGCCGTCACACCCAGCATCATGCCCGGTCAACGACGCACCGCAGGCTCCGTCACAAGATCTCCGGCAGTAGTACTTGGTGGACCCGGTCGTCGACGTTGCGCCGCATCACGGTCAGGGACAGCCGGAGCAGGGCAAGCGCTGCGGTGTCAGGGCATCCCGCAGAAGGCGGCCAGGCCGTGCGGCGCGTGCGTGGTTCAGATCACCGGCCGCACCACCTGGGCCGTACTGCCGCACGCGGTTGCGTCCGGGAACCGCGCCCCTTCCTGGCGGCCGTCACCACCGTCCAAGTCCGCACGCCGCCGGGACGGCTTCCGGCGCCGCCAGTGAGCGGCGTCACGCGCCTCACTGAGCCCGACCGCCCACACCGACCGGCTTTGTTGACGCATTAACCATTTTGCTCGTAAGGTTTGGTTAATGCCTCAACCAATGGGGCGGTCGGCCGCGTACCGCAGGCGAACGATGCCGTGTCCGCACGCGCACGTTCCAGATCACTGGCCGGCTTTCGAACCGCTTGGAGACATCAATGGCCACCCTTCTGCACATCGACGCGTCTGTGTTCCCCAGCGGAGCCTCCTCCTCCCGTGCCGTGACAGGGACCTTCCGCGCGGTCTGGGAGGACCAGCACCCGCAGGGCACCGTGATCTACCGCGATCTGGCTGTGAACCCCGTCCCGCACATCAGCGCCGCCGCGCACACGGCCGGGTTCACTGACCCGGCAGCGCACACCCCGGACCAGGCGGCCGCCTTCGCCGAGCGTGTCAAGCTGATCGAGGAACTCGAGCAGGCGGATGCCGTGCTGATCGGCGCTCCGATGTACAACTACTCGATTCCCTCGACGCTCAAGGCCTGGCTCGACAATGTCATTCTGATCGGCCGTACCGCTGCGGTGGAAGAGTCGAAGCTCAAGGGCACTCCCGTCACCGTCGTCGCCAGCCGCGGCGGCTCCTACGCGCCGGGCACCCCCCGCGAGGGCTACGAGTATGTGCAGAACTACCTCGCGGCGATCTTCACCGACACCTTCGGCATGGACCTCGAGTTCGTCGTCCCCGAGCTCACCATGGCCCCGCACAACCCGGCCATGAGTACGCTCGTCCCCCTTTACGAGGCCTCCCGCGAGCGCGCGCTCCAGGACGCGGCCGCCAGGGCCAAGGAAGTGGCGCAGCGCTTCGCGGCATGATCGCGGCCTGGGCCGACAGCCGGACCGCCCAGGCCCACAACCCCAAGCTCGTGCAGCCGCAGTGGGTTACTCCTTCAGGCCGCATGAGCCGGCCGCACAGCTCTCCCTGCCCTTTCGCGGCCGGGGCTGTGCGGCTCTCTGTCCGGCTGGCTGGGTTCAGCCAGTCCGATCGAAGCTGACCCGCTTCGCCGCCTCCCACAACATGCGACTGGAACAGGAATATGGCTACGCACACGCGATACGCAATCATCGGTACCGGGAACATCGGTTCCGCCCTGGCGATTCTCTTTGACAGGGCCGGCTTCGATGTCTCCATCGCCAACACCCGCGGACCGGAGTCCATCCCCGATTTCGGAGCCACGGTGCACGCCGTGACGCTCGAGGAAGCACTCGAATCGGACATTATTTTCATAGCCATCCCCTTCCTTGCAGTGGAAGACTTCGGTAAGAAGCTGCCGAACTGGGACGGCAAGATCGTCATCGATACCACGAACGCCTTCTATGCACCGAACGCCGAGGCAGTGCTCAAGGGTCGCCTGTCGTCGGACTTCGCCGCCGAGGCGCTGCCGGGCGCAGTCATCGTGAAGTCGTTCAACCAGCTTCCGGCCAAGACCCTCGCCGCCGAAGTCCCCAGCGCTCAGGGCAAGCGCGTGATCTTCGTCTCCAGCAATTCCGAGGACGCAAGCGCCGAGGTCGCGCGGCTGGTCGAGCAGCTCGGTCTCGCAGCTGTCGAGCTGGGCAGGATCGACGAGGGCGGCCGCCTGATCCAGGCGCCGAACGCACTCGTGCTCAGGAACCTGGTCGAGCAGCCCTTCGCGTGACCGGGCGGACCAGCCGACTCACGCCCCGCACGCAGACGATCCGTGCCCGCGGCGAAGAACCCCTGCACCACGTAGATTTCCCGCTCCGGCAGAAACCAGCCTGACGGGGGCACGCTCGTTCCCTACCGGCATGCCCCCTGAAGGTACTCACTGAAAGGTCATACTCATGTACATATCCGCCGCTGTTCTCAGCGTGCTTCTGGCCCTGGTGGCACTGGCCGCTGGAACGCCCAAAGCGCTGCTGAAGGGCAGCGTTCCCGCCCAGCTGCAATCGCCCGGAGGGCTGAGTGCCTCGCTGGTCCGTTTCATCGGACTGGCCGAGGTGGCCGCCGCCGTTGGCCTGGTCGTCGGGCTCTTCTGGCAGCCTCTCGGCATTGCCGCAGCGGCCGGGTTCGCCGTTCTGCTCGTCGGAGCCGTGCGCTTCCACGCCAAGGCCGGCGACTACGCCAGCCCCGAAACCCGCGGCAACGCGATGGCTCCGATCATCCTCACCCTGGTTGCCATCGCTGCTGCCGTGACCCTGACCCTCGCCATGTGATGTCCTCCGAACACGCCCTGCCCTCTTTCGCCCCCGCAAGAGCGGCGCGACCATCGGCCAGGTCGAGGCCATCGGTGACGGTGTAACCACTGTCATGGACTGGTGTCACGGCGCTCAGACCCCCGAGTACGCCGACGCCGCGGTCGACGCCCACTTCGATCTCCCCGGCCGTACCCGCTTCGGCTACGGCAACCTCTTCACCAACGATCCTTCCTGGGTGTACAGCGGCGACGTGGACCGCATGCTCAACGCCAGATTCAGCTCACCCGACCAACTCGTCACCATGCAACTCGCCCTCGACGCCGTCAGCCTGGTACCGAACCTGACCACCGCGTTCCGATACGCCAAGGAGCGCAACCTGGCAGTCAGCAGCCACGTCGGCATCTTCGGCGTAACCGGGGACGACAGCATCCGCTTCCTTGCCGACAACGCCTTCCTCTCCCCCACCTCCACCCTGGTCCACGCAGCTACGCTCTCCGACGACTCCTACCGTCGTATCGCCGACAGCGGCGCTCATCTGTCCATCTCCGCGGAGAGCGAACTCAACGCGGGACAGGGCTATCCGCCCACCGGAGCCGCACGTCGCTTCGGTCTCCCCGTCTCGCTCTCCATGGACACGGTGGTGTGGTGGAGCGGCGACATGTTCTCCGCCATGCGTGCCACACTCGACGCCGACCGGGGACTCGCCTTCCTCCGGGCCCATGAGGCCGGCAACGGGATCGAGCGCAACGAACTGCGCGCCGCCGACGTCCTGCGCTACGCCACCCTCGGCGGCGCCGAGGCTCTTGGCATGGCGGACCGCATCGGTTCTATCACTCCTGGGAAGCTGGCGGACCTGGTCCTGCTCCGCCGTGACACTCCCGCCATGACTCCGGTCAGCAATCCGATCGGCCACGTGGTCTTCCAAGCCGGCCGCGGCGACATCGACACCGTCATGGTCAACGGCAAGGTGCTCAAGCACCAAGGCGTCCTGCTCGGCCACTACCTCGATCGGGCCCGACGCCTGGCCAGCGAGTCCCTGGACCACCTGAAGTCCGAGATCGGCGACGCCGAATGGAACAAGGCGATCGGCACCGCTGATTGATACCTGACCGCAGGCAGCATTCAGGCACGCTTCCCACGTGCAGGGCCACCCGTCACCACCGGGGCCGTCCGTATCACCACTGGATGCGGACGGCCCAGTGCGGCGTCACCCAGAAGACGTCCTCGCCTCGGACAAGAATCCGGCGCAAAGGACCCACTGTGGTGATCACGGACTGCGCCGTCCCACACGCTCCTGGGCGCCCGAAGTCCCCCTCCGCCACGGATCACCCCGGGACACGACCTGCTGCACACCGCAGCCTCGAAAGGAAAGCACAACCTCATGAACGCGGCACACCTGCGCGAGCGACTCATCGGTGCCTGGAGGCTCGTCTCCTACGAGACCCGCAGAGTCTCCGACGGATCGGTCGACCACCCCTTCGGAAAAGACGCCCTTGGGCTGATCCTCTACACGCCGGACGGTTACATGTCCGCGCAGCTCATGGCGCGTGGTGCTCAGCCCTTCGACCAGGCCGATCTGCACCGGGCCAGCAACGCGGAACTGGCCCAGGCCGCCCGCCACTATCTCGCCTACTCGGGACCGTTCGAGGTGAGTGAGGACGGCCGCCTGACCCACCACATGTCCGTGAGTCTCTTCCCGAACTGGCTCGGCCAGACCCAGGAACGCATCGTCACACTGACGGATCGCCTTCTGCAACTGACCACCACGGCCCCCCTCCTGAGCGAAGGCCACCTGTGCGAGCCCTACCTGATCTGGGAGCGCGTCTGACGGGAGGGCACCGTCCGGCGACGGCGGTGTGCGGACCCATGCCCTGGGGCGTCGCGGTCGGCGTCGGCTCGTCGGCGTCCTCGGCGAGGGCCGGCGAGTCGTTACCGGGGTCCACCTCGGTGGAACCGGCCGACTCGGTGCGTCCGGTCGCCGGTGGTCGGGTCCGCGCCCGCAGCGATCGCGAAAGCAGGCACACAGGGGGCAGTGGACCTCGTTGTGGTTACGTGAGCGCGACACCACCTCTTCTCGCCGCACAACTGGTGCAGGCATGGACCGACATACAGCGCCACCACCCCGAACTGCCGGATCTTGTCGCACCGGAGTCCCTGATCGGAGAGTCGTCGTCCGTGTGCGGCCGCGAACTCTCTTTCGAGTGACTGTTGCATGAGGCGGTCCACGGCATCGCGGCCGTCCGCCGAGTACGCGATACATCCCGGGCCGGCCGCTACCACAACCGCAAGTTCCTCGCGATCGCCGAGGAACTGGGCCTGCAACAGCCCGGGGAACCACACCCGAGCAGCGGCTTCTCCTCGGCCGAACTCACCCCCGCCACGCAGCGGCGCTACCGCCTCACCATCCTACGCCTCCAAGCCGCACTGGCAAGCCACTCCGTGGCGATGGCCGCGGACACCGCCCGCACCTTCGGCGGGCCGGCCGCCCGGCACAGTCTCTCCACAACCGGCGGCCGCGTGAGAGCAATCTGCGGCTGCGGCCGCAACGTTCGCATCGTTTCGTCGGTCCTGGCCCGGGTCCCGATCGTCTGCGGCGGCTGCGGAAAGGTGTTCCGCGTCGAGGACATGGCGAGCTGAACGTATCCCCGCCGCAGCAACCGTACTCGAGCAGCGCGGCCGCCCACCAGCACCGTCGCAAGGGGCCCATGCCTCCGCCACGCCGAACGGCTCGGTGCTGACCGGTGTGGGCTCGGCGACCCCCACAGCCGGGCCGAAGCCATGGGCACTCGGGTGCCCCTGATACACCGGCAGGCACCTGCGCGCCGCCTACGGTGCACGGGCACCGACAGCGGACAAGGTGTCACTCAACTGCCAACCGCTTACAGAGATGTCAGCACGTGCGACTCGGCACGTCGCCTGCGTTCCGCATAATTCAGCGGCATAGAGTCACGAATCTGTGGTCTGACCTGCGCGGACATGGGTGAGGGAGCCTGAGAGGCGTTTCTCTAGGTGCTGGTGTTCGTGCTGGTCAGCGGGGTGTGGGTTCGAGGGCGATGATCTGCTTCGGTGTGGGGATGTCGAGCTTGGCCAGGAGGTCGGTCTGGGGCTTGGTGAGGGTGGTGACCTGCTGGAACAGACCGGTGGGGCCAGTGAACGTGCCGAGGTGGAGCCGGTCGAGTTCGCGGCGGATGGTCGGCCAGGTCGCGCCGGTGGTGGTCTCGGTGATGCGGATCAGCAGCAGGGCGAGCCAGCAGAGGATGACGTGTGCGCGTGTGCGTTCCTCGAGCCGGTGATAGACGGGCCGCAGGTCGATGATCTGCTTCATGTCCCGCCAGCCCCGCTCGACTTCGAGGAGTTGCTTGTAGCCGAGGGCGATGTCCTCGGCGGACAGGTGCAGGTCGGAGCATCGCAGCAGGTACTTGCCGTCGAGGTTCTCCTCGGCCTTGATCTTCGCGGTGTCGATGCGGAGCTTGCCGGCCGGTGTGGTGCGGAGGTAGCGGTTGAGGCCGGGCTTGTCGGCGATCTTGCCGCGGAGTTCGCCGCGCTTGAACTCGCTGAGCTTGTCGGTGTCTTCGATCAGGAGGGTGAGCTGGGCGACGAGCTGGTCGCGTATGTGCTGGTCACGGGTGGCGGCTTCGGGGTTGTGGCAGATCACGAACCGTTCGGTGTCGGAGATCCGGACCTCCTTGACCCGCATGTTCTGGGCGATCTCGCCGTAGCGGCCCTGGCGGGACAGGGCGGCCTTCACCTCCGGGCTGCCTGAGCGGAGTTCCTCGCCGACGATGTAGGCGTTCTCGCCCTGGCGGAGGTAGCGGCGGTTGCGTTCGCTGGAGAATCCCCGGTCGGTGACCCACACGATCTTGCTCAGGGTCCAGTCCCGCATGTCGTCCTTGACCTGCCGGATCAGTTTCTGGTCACCGGTGTTGCCGGGCCAGGACCAGAAGCGGACCGGGATGCCGTCCCTGGTGACGGCCATTCCGATCACGATCTGCGGCAGGTCGTCGCGGGAGTCCTTGGACTTGCCGAAGGTCCTAAACCCGGCCTGGTCCGGGGCGTCACCGCTGTCGTCGGCGTCGGCAGGGGTGTCGTCTGCGGCGGGCAGGAGGCGGCCCTTGTCGTCGCGGGCGACGGGCTCGTCGGCTTCCTCCAGTTCGAAGTAGGTGCTGGTGGTGTCGAAGAACAGCAGGTCGACCTCGAGGTTGAGAAGGTTCGCGACCTCGTCGAACACCCGTTTCTCCAGGTCGTCCTGGACTTCGTGGAGCCAGTCCATTGCCCGGTAGCAGGCGTCGTCGTCGGTGGCCGGCAGGCCGTCGACATGCACGTCGTGCGTGACCCAGTCCGCGGCGGCCAGCTTCGACGACGGGGCCAGGGCCCGGTTCGCGCCCATGGAGAACAGCACCCGCTCGGTCACCGACATGTCCCGGCGTCGGGTCAGCTGCCGGCACCGGTGCACGGGTCCGTGAGCGGTTCAGCGCGGCGGGCCGAGGATGACGCCGCCGTAGAGCTCGGATGCTTCCGCCAGGAGGGACTTGGGGATCTCGAAGCCGTCGGGGCGCGGGGTGGTGAGGTCGCGTCCGGCGTGGCGGAACATGCCCTCGATGCCGCCAGGCGTGGCGATCATCAGAAGGTCGGCGCGGTCGGAGGTGATGCGGTAGCCGTGCGGGACGTTGCGGGGCAGGTAGACGATCCCGCCTTCGCTCAGTTCGTGTTCCTCCTCCCCGGACCACACCAGGGCCGTGCCCTTGATCAGCATGAACACCTCGTCCTCGCGGGTGTGCAGGTGGAACGGCGGGGCTTCGCCCTTGGCGACGTCAAAGCGGCCCACGGTCAGCTTGCCCTCGGTGGCTTCCTTGTCGAGGAGTACGGAGAACGTTCCCCCGTCGAGCCATTCCAGCTTCTGCTGCTGTTCGGGCTGCGCCAGATAGGCCATGGTCATCGGGGACCTCCAAGGAAACTCCAGCCTTCGGGCCGGGGCGGAATCGGACTCCTGCGGAGCGGGACAAGGGGCTGGGTGTGTTCGCCTCGTGCATACGCCGGGCCAGGCCGCCCGTTGGTGCTGTGGCGCTCTTTCCGGCCCTGCCGCGGGTGCCGTGCAGTGGATCTCGGGGCCGGTCCGAGCTGATCGTCCGTCGGGGCTGGAGTCCGTGGGAGGCCGGCCTCGAGGACGGGTTCCCACGGGTTCAGCTTGATCGGACCGACCGGGTGCCGCTGCTTCGGGCCGTCACCCGGCCCGGAGCAGCGCCTGCGCGCTGTTGTGCTGTGCTTCGATGACGTGAACGCACCGGTCGAGGGCGGCCACCATGTAGCGGCGCCAGAGCGGGGTGAAGGGGCCGGCGAGGATCCAGCGGCGGCCGGGCAGCGGCTTGAACTCGTAGGTCCAGCGGATGAGTGTGCCGTCGCCGTCGGGGTTGACGTTGAACTCGCCCCGGATGCCGACCGCGAGGCGGGAGAGGACGTTGGTGAAGCCGGTCAGCTGGTAGGCGAAGCTGGAGCCCGGTACGTACTCGGTGAGTTCTTCGTCAGCCTGGGAACCGTCGTCGAACTGCGGGCTTCTTCGTGGGCCCGCGTGGTCCCAGGCCTCGGTCTGGTTCTTCACGCTGCTGATGCCGGGGAACGGGGCCACCGGGCGGAAGACGGTGGGGAGGTCAATGGGCGCCAGGATGTGGAAGGCGTCCCGGGGTGCCGTGCGGGTCCGCTGCTGGACGGTGATGGTGACGGTCTTGTCGCCTGGGCCGATGAGGAGTGTGGTCATGGTTCAGCTCTCCGTGGTGGGGAGGATGCGGTAGTCGGTGTAGCCGCCGTGGAAGGTGGGCGGGTCGGGCTCGTTGAGCGGGGCGCCCGTGCGGGCGCGGTGGGGCAGGTCGGGGGTGGCCAGTGCAGTGGCGCCGGCCGAGACGGCGTCGGCCAGACGGGAGTCGAGGTCGGCGAAGCGGGTGCCGCCGCGGTCGCCGATCAGTGCCGTGGAGGAATCCCTCGTCGGAGCCATGGATGAGGTCCAGGTAGGCGAGGCCGAGCGGGTCGAGGGAAGGGGCTAGAGGGAGGCGAGGACGCGGACGCGGTCGGCGATGGCGCGGCGAGCGACGTCGGTGGTGAAGGCGATGGAGTCGTACTCGTGCGGGACGCCGGGGTGCAGGTGGAACTCCACAGGGACGCCGGCCCGGCTGAGCTTGGTCGCGTAGGCGAGGTCCTCGTCGCGGAAGGCGTCGAGCTGGCCGACCTCGATGTAGGCCGGGGGCAGCCCGGTCGCGTCCTCGAGACGGGCGGGAGCCGCCGTGGCGGGCACGTCCGGCCTGCCCGCCGCGTCGCCGAGCAACGCCGGCCACGCGGTGCGGCTGTCGTCGTAGGACCACAGGAGGTATGGCTCGATGTGCGGGTCGGGCGTGGTGGTGCGGTCGTCGAGCATCGGCATGAGCAGGATCTGCCGGGCGATTGCCGGACCGCCACGCTCCCGGGTGAGGATCGACAGAGCCGCGGCAAGTCCGCCTCCGGCGCTGTCGCCCATCACTGCGATCCGGCCCCGGTCGACGCCTAGTTCGCCAGCGTGTTCGTGCAGCCAGCACAGGGCGGCGTAGGCGTCCTCGACCGGCGTCGGGAACGGATACTCGGGGGCCCGGCGGTATTCGACCGACAGCATCGGCACGCCGCTGGCGGAGACGTAGCGCGAGACCGGTCCGTCGAACAGGTCGATGTGGCCGAAGATGTAGCCGCCGCCGTGGAAGAACAGCACCGCCGGCCCTGCTGCGGCGCCGGTCTTGGCGTACCAGCGCATGGTGATCTGTGTGCCGTCGTCGGCGGTTGCGTGGTGCTCGGTGGTCGTGACGTCGGTCGGGATCGGCTGGGCCGCCGAGGCGGCACCGATGATCGGCTCCCACATGGCGCGGCGGGCGGGCACGTCGCCGACCGCCGGGGGTGTGGCGTGGGCCATGGCCTCGGCCATGGGGGCGAAAACCTGGGCGAACTCGGGGTCGAAACCGAGTGACATGGCTGTCCTATCTTTTTGGCTCATGGGTCTGAGCTGGTGTGATGCGTAGGAGCGGTGTGGCCCCAGCAGGATTCGGCTGTAGCTGGCATGAATTGCTGGGGCTGCGCTCTGCCAGGTCCGGCAGAGCGCAGCCCCCCGCGATGGCTCGACCGCTTGTAGGGAGACGCGACGCGATCGCCGTGCCGAAGAAGGCCGCCTAGGCGAGAGAAGCGACGGTGGGAAGGACGAGGACCTTCCCGGAGAACGCGCCTTTTGCGGCCTCCGCGTGCAGCGCCGGCAGCTCGGCCAGCGGCACCCGTCGGGCGATGTCGACGTGCAGCGCTCCGGAGTCGACCAGCGTCACCAGCCTCGCAAGCTGCGCGGCGTCGCTGTTGACGAAGAGGTTGACGCCGCGCACGCCGCGTTCCTCGTCGGAAGGCGCGGGCATCCACACCGTGGTGTTCACCACGATGCCGCCGTCGCGGACCACGGAGGTCAGCGCGGCCAATTGCATCGGATCGACCGGCGCGAGGTTGAGCACGACGTCGACCAGCGCGGACAGCTCGGGGACCCCGTGGCCGAACACCTCATCGGCACCCGCCGTCCTGACGCGTTCGCTGCTGCGCGGCCCGGCCGTGGCGATCACGTGTGCGCCGGCGTGCTTGGCCAGCTGGACGGCGTAGCCGCCGACCGCGCCGCCCGCACCGTTGATCAGCACCCGTTGGCCAGCAGTGAGCTTGGCGTGGTCGAAGAGGGCCTGCCAGGCGGTGAGCCCGACCAGCGGCAGGCCGCCCGCATCGGCCAGCGGGATGCTCGCGGGCGCTGCCGTCAGCAGCCCGGCCGGTGCGAGCACGTACTCCGCCGCCGCGCCGGCACCGGTCATCGGCAGGAAGCCGACGACCTGGTCACCCGCCCTGACCCTGTCCGCGCCCTCGCCCAGGGCGTCGACCGTGCCCGCGACGTCGATGCCGGGGGTGTGCGGCAGGGTCACCGGGATGGGGCCCTTCATGAAGCCCGCGCGGATGTTGCCGTCGACCGGGTTGAACGACGTCGCCGCCACCCGGATCCGCACCTCCCCGGCTGCGGGGACCGGCTGTTCCACGTCCTCGTAACGCAAGACGTCCGGAGTGCCGTACTCATGGAAACGTACTGCTTTCATGACAAATGCCACCTTTCATGGCAGAGAAGATGCTTCGAATCTGAAGCATCGTGAGACCCGGGCACACCTCGACTTCGAGGCAGTGCCTTCAGGTGTGTGAGGGACGACAGCCGCTAGACGGCGGTCAGGAGCTGAAGCTTGCCGTGGCTCGGGGAACCGGGCACGGCGGTGAACACCAGCAGCGTCTGACACTGCTCCGGATCCAGTAGCATCTCGGCGTACAGCTCCAGCTCCCCCAACTCGGGGTGCAGGTAGCGCTTGAGGTCGTGATGGTGGGTCACTCCCACCTCGTGCAACCGCCAGATGTTCGCGAACTCGGAACTGGCCTCCAGCAGCGCCGCGACGATCTCGCCGGCCCTCCCGGTGGGATCCGCCGTGTACGCGTCCCGGATCTCCGCGGCAAAGACCCTGCCCCGTATCGGATGGTCCTCGACGGGGTACAAGCCACGAACCCGCGGATCACCGGTGAACCAACGGTAGACCAGGTAACGGGACATGCCCGAGTACTGGGTGTAGTCACCGAGCAGGGCGACCGCCGGGGGCGTCTGCAGCAACGCCTCGCCGAGCCGTGACAGCACGATGGCGGGCACGTCCGAGAGGCCGGCGACGATCCGCGTCATCGTGGGACCGATGTAATCGTCCCGCGGGATCCGCCGCGGCGCCGGGTTCCCGCCCAGGATGAAGAGGTGGTCTTGCTCGCTCTGGTTGAGGCGCAGCGCCCGGGCGAGCGCGACAAGCATCCGCTCCGACGGCGCCGGACCCCGCTGCTGCTCGATTCGGCTGTAGTAGTCGGCCGACATCCCGGCCAGCACCGCCACCTCCTCGCGCCGCAGCCCGCCGGTGCGGCGCCGCTGCCCGCGGGGAAGCCCGACATCCTCCGGCTGCAACGCCTGACGACGCGCTCGGAGAAAATCCGCCAGCAACGCCCGGTCCATCGTCCGACCTCCTCTGTTCGACAGGACAATCTTGACGCGAACCGGAGACCGGATGAAGGGCAGTTCTAACCCCGGACAAGTTGTCCCTGGCTAGTAGGGCTTGGTCATGTTGGTGCGCGGTCTGGCGTGTCGCGGTGACAGGTGGGGCAGGCGCCGGTCCAGATCGCGAGGAGTATCTGCAGCTCGCGGACGACTCGGTAGAGGCTCAGGCCGACGCCGTCTCTTTTGGGGATCGGGTCATCCGCTGAAGGGTGCAGAAGGCGTGAGCGACCGAGACGAGGGTGACGTGGTGGTGCCAGCCTGGCCAGGTCCGGCCGTCGAAGTGGGCCAGGCCCAGGGCCTGTTTCATCTCGCGGTAGTCGTTCTCGATGCGCCATCGGAGCTTCGCGGTGCGCACGAGGACCGGCAACGGGGTGGTCTCGGGCAGGTTGGAGAGCCAGAACTGCACGGGCTCGTCCTGGTCGGCGGGCCATTCGGCCAGCAGCCAGCGGACCGGAAGCCCGGTGCCGGCCGTGGCCTTGCGGATCTCACGTCCGGCGGGCCGGACCCGCAGGGCCACAAAGCCGTCCAGCACCCGCCGTCCCGCGTCCGCCCCGGCCAGCCGGTCACGGAACTCCGACAGCACCGAGAAGTCGAAGCCCGGATCGTCCAGTGCAAGCCCGAGCGCGTACTTGAAGTCGATCCTGGCCCGCACTGCTTCAGCGGCCTGCCAGTCGGTCAGACCCTCCACGAACTGCAACACCGACACCAGCGCCAGCCCGCCCGGCGACCAGGCTGGCCTGCCCCGCGCCGGGAACAGGTCCGCGAACTCCTCGTCCCTGAACAACGGCCCCAGCTCGTCCCGCACCCGGATCGCCAGGCTCCCCTTCGGGAACGCGGCCCTCGCCACCCGCACTGTCTCCGCCGGAATCTCCCCAGATCCCTTCGGCTGCATCGACATCCGCACCCACCCCATACGACAACGTCGGCCTTCAAGACCACAACCGGGTCCTCCGTGGCTGTCAGCGTCGGAGCGTGCTGCTGCCGCGGGACGGGCCGGGTCGCTGTGGCGGGGGTGCGGGTGATGGCGATGACCGTCTCGTTGACCGCGACCGCGTGCGGGGCACCCGAGCGGGCCGCACCACGCGCGGTCCCGCCCATCTCCCCGACCAGCCGGTCCAGGACTTCGGCGGCCGCGTCCAGTCCGAGCGGCGTCAGGTTCCAGAGCTTGTTGCCGTCCCGGGCGCTGCCCTCGGAAACGGCGAGACCGTGCCGGGCCAGATCCAGGGCCGCGTTCCGGAACGCCTTGTTGTCCTTGTGGCCCGGCGCCATCAGCCGGTGCATCTGATCGGCGGTCGCGAGCTTCAGCACGCCGAGCGCGGCCAGCACGTGTGCGCGCACCGCGCTCGTGGACCCGTACGGTTACGTCCGCGACCCACCCACCCCCAACCACTCCTCTCAGCCTTGGGTTGTTCACGGCCTGCGCACTTGGTGCCCTCGGGCACCAGTAGCGCCGAATAATGGCTCTGACCTGCGCAAACCAGGGGCAGGCCACTACAGGTCCCGGTAGGGGAGTTGGTAGGGGGAACGGTAGGGGCCTCGGTAGGGCACACCCGCCCCTGCCCACCGCAGTGCGCGCTGCGCTCTGCGCGCTGGTACGGCGAAGACTGCGCAGCCGGATCTCGATCCACGCTGAGGGCACCTCCGTTGCTCTAGCGGCTGTGGCCGGTCCTCACGGCGACGGATCCGGGACCAGCTGGTGAGTGCCGGCCGTGGCGCCGGACCCGCCGCCACTGAGGGATGTACAGACGGCCCCCACCGGGGCGGGCGGGGGGGGCGTCCGAACGGCTCTCACCGTAGACACGACCGCCCCCACCACAACACCCCGACCAGGCGCATCACTTTCCGGCCCAACCCCCCGACCACGGCCTGCCAGACAACGACCACAACCCCCACCACAGCAGGTCAACGCCCTGCCAGACCGCTCGTGCCCAGGACCAAAAATCTTCTGTGCACCGTCCGGCTGGTGGTGGGGTTGCGCGGCTAACAGGCCGGGGGTGCAGGGGGGCGCCTGGCTGAGGAAGGCGCGCTCCGGCGGGGCGCCTCCCGCTTCGACCTCCGCTCCGGGGAGACCGACGCGACCACGACCGATCTTGCGTGGCCCGAGCGACAGCAAATACTTGGCTAGCCACATGTTTGCTGTTACGTTGGTTATGTGTCCAGCCACCTAAATGGGTGGGGGCATGAGAGGAGTCGTCATGAAAGCCATCCTGTTCGACCGTTTCGGAGGCACGGAAGTGCTGCGCGAGGCGGACATCGAGGTCCCGCAGCCCGGCCCCGGGCAGATCCGCGTCCGCGTCAAGGCGGCCGGGCTGAACGCGCTGGACGGCAAGATCCGCTCGGGGGCCCTGGAGGCCGTGTTCCCCACGCCGCTTCCCTCCGTCCCCGGTCACGAGCTCGCCGGCGTGGTGGACGCCCTGGGGGTGGGCGTGCGGGACGTGCAGGTGGGTGACGAGGTGCTGGGCTGGTCGGACACCGGCTCGTACGCCCAGTACGCGCTGGCCACCATCGTCGCCCGCAAGCCCGCCGGCCTCGACTGGCAGCACGCGGTCGCGCTGCCGGTGGCGGGCGAGACGGCCGAGCGGGTCCTGAACCTGCTCGGAGTCAAGGCCGGGGAGACCGTGCTGATGCACGGCGCGGCCGGAGCGGTCGGAACCCTGGCGGTCCAGCTCGCCACGGCCCGCGGAGCGCGTGTCATCGGCACCGCCGGCCCCGCCAACCAGGACTACCTCGCCTCGCTCGGCGCCACCGCGACCGTGTACGGCGAGGGCCTGGTCGAGCGGGTCCGGGCGCTCGCCCCCGACGGCGTGGACGCGGTGTTCGACCTGGCCGGGAAGGGAGCCCTGGAGGACTCCATCGCCCTGCGCGGCGGCACCGAGCGCATCGTCACCATCGCCGACTTCCGCGCGCACCAGCTCGGCATCACCTTCGCCAGCGGTGGCCAGGAACGCTCGGCCGCCCGTCTGGCCGCCCTGGCGCAGGATGCCGCGACCGGCAAGGTCGTCACCACCGTCACTGCCTACCCGCTCGACCAGGCCGCCACGGCCCAGCAGGTCAGCGACGCCGGGCATGTGCGGGGCAAGCTCGTCCTCACCCTCGACTGATCACGCCCGCCTCTCCTTCCGCCACGCCCTCCCGCTTTACCGATCACCACCTGTTCATCACCGCACCGAAGGACCATTCATGCTGAACGCTCTGTGGACACCGACCACCGTCGGTGGCATCTCCCTGCCGCACCGCCTGGTCATGGCCCCCATGACCCGTGACCGCTCCACACCTGAAGGCGTACCGACCGAGCTGAACGCCGAGTACTACGCCCAGCGGGCCTCGCACGCGCTCATCATCACCGAGGGAACCCAGCCCTCCACCGACGGCCAGGGCTACCTCCTCACCCCCGGCATCCACAATGACGAGCAGATCGCCGGGTGGCGCAAGGTCACCGACGCCGTGCACGCGGCCGACGGCCGGATCGTCATCCAGCTGATGCACACCGGACGCATCGCCCACCCCGACAACACCCCCCACGGGCGCCAGCCGGTCGCCCCTTCGGCGATCCGGCCGCAGGGCCAGATGTTCACCGCGTCCGGACCCCAGGAGATGCCGACACCCCGTGCGCTGTCGACGCAGGAGGTCGCCGCGACCGTCGACGACTTCCGCCGCGCCGCAGCGGCTGCCGTCGCGGCAGGCGCCGACGGTGTGGAGATCCACGCCGCCAACGGCTACCTGGTACACCAGTTCCTGTCCGACAACACCAACCAGCGCACCGACCGCTACGGCGGCTCCCTCGACAACCGAATCCGCTTCGCCGTCGAGATCGCCGCTGCCGTGGCCGACGAGATCGGCGCCGACCGCACCGGCCTGCGCATCTCCCCCGGCAACCCCTACAACGACATCGCCGAGTCCGACACCGCCGACCTGTATCCGGCACTCCTGCGCCCCCTCAGCCCGCTCGGCCTCGCCTACCTCCACGTGATGCACGCGGGCGACGAGGAGCTGCTGGGCACCCTGCGCGCGCTGTGGCCGACCACGCTGATCCTCAACCGGGCCGGCACCGACCTGCCCACCCGCGCCAAGGACATCGACCACGGCACGGCCGACCTTGTCTCCGTCGGCGCCCTCGCGCTCGCCAACCCGGACCTGGTCGAGCGGCTACGCTCTGACGCGCCGCTGAACACCCCCGACCCGGCGACCTTCTACGGCGGCGGAGTGGCCGGCTACACCGACTACCCCACCCACACCGTCTGAGGAACCGAACCATGCCCGCCCCCACACCCCACACCCCCAGCACGGCCAGCGAGGGGCCGATGAGCTACGCGATCTTCCAGCTCGCCCGCGCTCACCGGGCCCGCGCCGCTGCCATGCTCCGGGAGATGGACCTGCATCCCGGACAGGAACTGCTGCTGATGCACCTCCTGGACCGGGACGGCCAGACCCAGTCCGAGCTGCTCGAAAGCGTCGGCCTGGACCACTCCACCGTCTCCAAGTCCCTGCGCCGCATGCAGGACGCCGGCCTGCTCATCCGCGAGCCGGCCGAACACGACCGGCGGGTCATGGTCGTCCACCTCACCGAGAAGGGCCGTGCCATGCGCGAGCCCCTGGCAGCCATGTGGCGGGCCCTGGAGGAGACCTCCGCGCTGAACCTGTCGGCGCAGCAGGCAGAGTCCTTCGTCCGTATCGCCTATGCCATCGCCGACGCGATCAACAGCCGTGCTCTTCCGCGGGAAGAGTCCGAGTAACTCCCCTCGGCTTGCACCCCGGTTCCGGTCTGGAGTGCGGATCGTTTCCGGCGTTCCTGCGAAGTGGACAGAGCTGCAGCGCACTCGGCTCACGAAGGCCCGTGCTGAACGGAGCCAGGATCCCCGGCTGTCGGAAGAAGCCCGGTGAGCCGAGCCGGCGGATGTGGCGGAACACGCCCGCTCACCCCCGTACGTCAGGGAGAACGGGGTGAGCGGGGCCCAGCGTCCAAAGCAAGCACGAGCTGTCCCGGTGCAAGCGGGACGGAACTCATTCGGGGGGGAGGGCAACACCCCGCGGGGCCGGCGAGCCCTTCCCCGTCGTCGGCTGGCCGCACATCGAGGACGGACGCATCACCCGCGCCCGGGTCACCTCAGACCTCGGCAAGCTCTGCAGGTCGGCGGGCGGTGACCGGCGTCGCAGATCCGCCCACCACAGGCCCGCCCCCTGAGCGACCCGGGCCGACGGCGCCCACGTCCGCGGCCACCACTGCCCCGCCCGATACCCCCACTCCTGACCGGAAAACTCAACGGTCAGATGGGGATGGCGAGATAGCCCCTCGATGGTGACGGTCGGGGGCTGGTGTGGGGCGGTGGGGTCGTGGGATGTCAGGCGGCTGCCGGGGTGAGGGTGACGTCGTGGCCGAGGGCCTTGAGCTGGCGGACGAGGTCGCGGCTCTTGCGGGCCGGGTCGAGGTTGCGGGTGTGGAAGTCGGGGCCGAGGTCTCGGTAGCGGGCGGTCGGGTCGTTCATGAGGTGCCAGACGGCGACCAGGATGGAGCGGGCGACGGCGACCAGGGCTTTCATGTGGCCGCGGCGTTTGACGATGCGGCGGTAGCGGGCGCCGAGGAAGGTGTCGGTGCGGGCGGCGGAGATTGCTGCTTCGCCGAGGGCGCCGCGGAGCCAGGGGTTGCCTTTGCCGGTGGGGCCGGAGGTGTTCTTGTTTCCGGACTGGAGGGTGCGTGGGGAGAGTTTCGCCCAGGACACGAGATGGCCGGCGGTGGGGAAGACCGTCATGTCCAGGCCGGTCTCGGCGAGGATGACCTGCGCGGTGCTGGGGCCGACGCCGGGGATCTCGTCGAGGCGTTCGGTGTCGGTGATCGGTATGAGGGTGCCCTGTCCGGGGCCTTCGTCGTCCTCGGTGGTGGACAGCTCGGCCAGACGCAGGGTGATCCGGGCGGTGAGCTTGTCGATCTGCACGGTGAGGTAGTCGACGGTGTCCAGCAGCATCCGGCACATGAAGGCGTGGTGTTCTTCGAACCGGCCGGTCAGGGCCTCGGCCAGGGTGCTGTGGCTGGCCTTGATGGTGCCGTGGGCCAGGTCCGCCAACGCCTTGGGGCTGCGTTCGCCCGCGATCAGTGCCTCCAGCATGGCCCGGCCGGAGACGCCGAAGATGTCGGCGATCACGGTGGACAGCTTGATCTGGGCGTCCTCGAGGAGTTTCTCGGTGCGCTGCTTGTGGCGGGTGCGCTCGTGGGTCATGACGGCCCGGGCCCGGGTCAGATCGCGCAGTTCACGGACCGGCTTCGGGGGTACGAACGAGGGCCGGAGCATGCCGCGTTCGGTGAGCTTGGCCAGCCAGACCGCGTCCAGGCGGTCGGTTTTGGGCCGGCCCGGGACGTTCTTGACGTCACGGGCGTTGACCAGCCAGCACTCCAGACCACGCGATTCCAGCAGAAAGAAGTACGGCTTCCAGTAGGTCGACGTCGCCTCCATCACCACCCGGGTGACGCCCTGGCAGACCAGGTGGTCGGCCAGGTCCAGGATCGCGCCGCTGGTCGCGACGGTGTTGAAGACCCGCTGCACGCGCTTGCCGGGCTTGTCCTCGTGCGGCACCCGCACACAGACCATGCCCGACGCCTTGGCGATATCGATCGCCGCGACACGGGCCACGAGCTCCTCGGCCTGCTCGATCTCCTCGACGCCACCGTCGTCGGTGTCCGCCATGCACAACTCCCTGGTATCGATCCGTACGGGCCGACGCCTGCCCAGGGGGCCGCGGGGGGAGCGAAAATCTGACCGGCGTGCTCGATGGCAACAGTGCGTGGCCCCTCTGCGGCCCCGGCACCAGACTGACCTACGGGCTCAACGTCCCAACGAGCTACCGGCGTCGGCGGGCAGGCGCCGCAGCCATGTTTTCACGCCGGCAAGGCGCACCCGAAGGGAACAGGGGGACTGACCTGATGGAAAGTGAGACCCCCATGACCACCACCCTCCCCGTCCTCGTCGTCGGCGCGACCGGCTCCCTCGGAGGCAAGGTCGTCGACGAACTGCTCAAACGCGGTAAGAACGTCCGCGCACTGGTCCGGCCGACCACCGACGCGAGCAGGCTCGAAAGCCGGGGTGTCGAGATCGCCCGCGGCGACATGCTCGACCTCGACTCACTCGTCGCCGCCATGAACGGCGCCGATGCCGTCATCACCACCGCTGCCGGCTACACCCGCGGCGGCAAGAACGCGCACGACATCGACACCGTCGGCAACGTCAACCTCGCCGAAGCCGCCCACCGCACCGGCATCCGGCGGTTCGTCCTGACCAGCATCCTCACCAGCGACCAGACACCCCAAATCCCGCACTTCTGGCACAAGAAGATCGCCGAGGACAAGCTCGAACAACTCGGCGTCCCGTTCGTCGCACTGCGGCCAGGGGCATTCCTCGACCAGATCGCGACCATGGCGGGCGACCCGATCGACAAGCGCCGCCTGATGTGGATCGGCAAGACCACCGTCCCGCTGACCTTCGTCCACACCTCCGATCTCGCGGCATACCTGGCGGCCGCCGTCGACGCCGAGGCCGACAACGGTGAGCGCATCGACATCGGCTGGGACCGTCCGGTCAGCATGCGCGAGATGGCCGACCTGATGGGCAACCGGGCGGGAAAGAAGATCAAGGTGTGGGCCGTCCCTTCCGGCGTCGCCCGCGCCGCAGGAGCCGTCGCCGGCCGCTTCATGCCCCTGGTCAAGGACATGGCCGCGATGTTCAGCTGGTTCGACAGCGGCCGCTACGTCGCCGACCCCCGCCGCCAGCAGCAGCTGTTCGGCCCCGTCCCCACGGCCGAGGACGCCCTCGGCCGCTACACCGACGAGCTGGGCACGGCGCAGCACCGGTGACGGGCCCGCATCCCGGTCCCGCCGCCCGGCGGGGGCCAACCGATGAGTGCAGGAACCGGTGTGACAGATCGCCACACATTCCTACCGCACCCGGAATGGGACCTGGCGGGCCGGCTGCAGCCGAGCTTCACCTGAACTGGCGATACCACGACACCTGTTACAGCTAGCCTCGCACCACAGCCGCTCCCCTAGAGAATCCACTATGCCAGTGGTGCATGGCACCCGTGACGGAGCAGTGGGGTCCGACCGTGCGCTACATCGGCACACGCGCGTAGCTGCGCACCGGTCGGGTGAAGCCGTTCGGACGGGAGAACCTCCGGAGGCGTCGGCACGTCATGCCAGGCATGAGGCAGATCAATGACGCGCATGTGGCAGAGCCGGGGCTGGCCGTCGTGGAAGTCGCAGCCGCCGACGACCAGACGGCCTTTGCCCTCCAGGAAGTACTCGCCACGCGGTGGGTGACCGCGACGGCGGACCGTACGACACGCGTGCCCGGCGAGCCCGGCGTACGGCTGCGCTGCTACCTGGACCTGCGACAGGAGCTCGGCACGTAGAGGTACCCGCCCCGAAGGGGTCAATACCGCGGCGTCGAGGCCTCTTCGCCTGCTCAGCGCGGACGGCACGCGTCAATCGCGGCGCGTACCGCGTCCGCCTGCGGCCACTCCTCTTCGTGTACTCAACAGGCCTGGAAGTCCTGGTGGTTGGAGCAGCACTAGTCTCGCCTCCGCGGCGGGGGCGGGCAGGTCAGGAGACGCGCAGGAGTGTGGTGGCGGGGCGGATCGCGCCGGGCCCGAACTTGGCGCGGATGCGGTCGCTGACCTCTTCGGCGACCAGCCGGGCCTCGCGTGCCTGGTCGAAGCTGATCTGCTCGGCAACCTGGTCTGCGGCGATCAGGTCCTCGCCTTTCAGCGTGATTCCGGTGAGGCGGCCGCGCTGGAGTCCTGCCGCGTCGATCAGCCGGTAGGCCGACGTGCGGAGGTCGTGGTCGTGGGCGGAGGCATCCGGGAGCCGGCGGGTCTTCTCCCATGTGGTGCCTCCGGCGAAGCGCAGGGTCAGGGTCAGGCCGCGGGCCGCCTGGCCCCGACCACGGAGCTGGTGGGCGAGGGTGACGACCAGGTCGAGCAGGGCCGCGCGGACGGCGGCGCCGTCCAGGGTGTGCCGGGGGAAGGTGCGGCTCACGCTCGCGGAGGCGGGCAGGACGCGCGGGGCCACGGGGCGGGGGTCGACGCCGCGGGCCCGGTCGGCCGCCTGGCGTCCGGCCCGGCCGCCCAAAACGCGCTGCACCGTCGCCGGCGGAACGGCGGCGAGCAGGCCGACGCAGTGCACGCCGAAGTTCCGAAGGGCCTGGGCCTGGCGGGGGCCGATGCCGTAGAGGGCTTCGACGGGCAGCGGTCCGAGCCAGTCCGTGACCTGGCCGGGGTCGACGGCGAGGACGCCGCCCGGCTCGGTGATCTGGCCGGAGGCGGTGGCCGCGACCGTAATAAACGGGCCGATCCCGACCCGCACATCGACACCCAGCCGGGAGATGGTCCGCACCCGCAGCACCTCCCCCAGCCGCCGCGCATCCACTCCGTGATAGCGCAGCGCCCCCTTCAGCTCCACCAAGGCCGCCGACGGGGGCAGCGCCTGAACGACCGGGGAGAGCTCCGCCAGCTGCTCGAGCACCTGTCGGTAGACGTCCTCCGGCAACCCGTCCGGGCACCGCACATGCATCACACTCGCCACCCGCCGTGCCTCCATCCCTGCCTCCACAGCACCCACCTCCTCCACCCCACGTTATCGAACTAGAATTCGAACACGCGAGAGGGCGAGCCTGGTCACCCGCAGATCTAGAATCGGAAACATGTTCGACGACCTGCCTCCTGACCTGGCACGACTGCTCACCCTGCGGGTGTGGCACGCCATGTGGCTGCAGCGCATCGACACCAAGATCGCCGACCTTCAGGAACGGGAAGCCGAACAGGAACGGGGCCGGAAGAACCGGCCGCAAGAGCCGGACTGGATCGTCGAACTCGGCATCGGCAACGGACGCCCGCCCATCGAAGTGCACGTCGGCGGCTGCTACGCCGCGGGCAAACGACGACGCCCCGTCCCGCGCGACGAAGCACGCCGACTCCTCACCTCCGGCGTGCGCGCCTGTACGCACTGCAAGCCCGACGCCCAGCTCCGCATCCTCGACTGACCCGCCACAGCCGACGCCGCGGCTCCACTCCCCCGTCCTGCACGGGACTTCGGCCTAGGCACCCCGCTGCCGCCGGGCCGGCCTCTTCGCCGCCGCGGTCTTCTTCGCGGTCCAGGGGGCCCATCGGCAAAAGCGCGGCAGCAAGAGCGGTCGGCCCGCCGGCTTCGACCGAGCCCGGTATGCCCGCAGAAACGAGGTCGAGCGAACGATCAACGCCCTCAAAGGCTTCCGCGCCGTGGCCACTCGGTTCGACAAACGGGCTTACGTCTTTCACGGCACGGTGACCGTCACTGCGATCCGGCTGTGGCTCCGCTCCTGAGCCCTCCCCGCCTACTTCCGATTCACCCTGGTCTACCGCAGGACAGGGCGGTTGGCGGATGTGTACGCGTCCGCGATGTTGAACACGCTGGCACAGTGTGGGCATTCGCCCTTGCCGAAGAGGTGGGCGATTCCGTCGGCGAGTGCCTCGTGTCCGTCGCGGACGGCAGTCTCGTGCATCCAACGGCCGGTGCCGGAGAGCTCCTGAAAGGACGCCGGCCGCAGGCCGCGACGGTCCACGTCGCCCAGGTTCCAGTCCCGGATCGCTGAATAGCGCCCGTAGTCCCCGATGGCGATCGTCACTTCCACGGCGCAGTGGGGGCAGGCCACGTGGTAGAAGTCGTCCGTGAAGTCCCCCCAGGACGGCACTCCAGTGGTACTCCTCCTTGGCTGCAAGCAGATTGAGGAAGGCCGCGAAGTAGTCGACCGGCCGCGATTGCAGGTGCCGGTCCAGCAGCTTGCGGAACTCCGCGATCGCGTCGGCGCAGTCCGCCAGCAGATCGTCGCAGCCGTGGTGTCCTGCCGCACCTCGCAGGATCGCCCCGGCCAGTCCACGCGCCCGTGCGCTCCTCGAGGCGAGACGCACCAGGCCCGGCAGGGCGGCAAAGCTGGCGGGGAAGACGAGGTCGTGTTCGAGGACCAGCCGATATCCCAGTTCCTCCCATGCTTCGGCGTTGTCCTCGAGCTCCACCCGTTCCAGAAGCGCGGGGACGCGATCGACATCCCCGTAGCAGTCGTGCATCTGCGTCCAGTTCACCACGTGGGCATTAAAGCGCCCCCGTGGCAGCCGGGGTGGACGTCCCTGTTCCTGACTCATCGGACAGGCCCTAGCTGTGGTGTCTCAGCACGTTGGTTACACGGGACTACTGCCCTGTCGCATGATTTGCCTCTAGCCTCGGATCATGGATTGGTTCATGGCGGCGTTGGTGGGGGCGGCTGGCGGCGTCTCCATCGAGGCCGTCGACGTCGTCAAGGCCATCAAGTGGCACCGTCAGATGCCGTGGAACGTCCAGTCGGACACCATCGATCCGCCTCGGCGCAGAGCTGATGTGCGGCCTGGCGAGGAGCATCTGCCCGCACCCGGCTGGAAGGCATATTGCGTCGCCGGGGTAATGCGGCTGCTCGTCAGCGGTGCCCTGACCGGTGTCGTGGCGGCCACGTATCCGCGGAGCACAAATCCCCTGGCGGCGTTTCTCATCGGGCTGGGCGCGCTGTCCGTTGTCCAGCAGGCCACCACGCTGGTGCCGTTGATGGTCAAGAGTGCAGGGCGGGCTGCTCTGGGGGGCCTCGGCGGAGAGGCGACCGGACAACCGCCTGGCCCCGGGTCGTCGGATGGTGGCCTGCCGGGACCTCGGCCGGGTAGTCCTGCAGCAGGGAATCCCCGGCCAGATACAGGTGTTGCCGCACAGCAGGATCCGACGGGCGGAGGGGGTGCAACGTGACGATTGCTGCCGAGTCCTTGGCTGGCCGTGTCCTGGCTGTATTTTCACGTCGTTCCCCGGGCTTCCGGCCTCCCCTGCAGACCGCCAGCCTGTCGTCTGGCCTTGGCGAGACTTCTCTGGGCGATCCAGCCCAGGAGGCCATGGCAGGGCTGAGTCTGGCTGAGGTAACGGCTCGCTGGAAGTCTGTGCCTCCACAGGAGCGGCTCCGGCGTCGTGGTGACCTTCTGGCCGTCGCAGATTTCCTGAAGTCTGACGTTGTAGCCCTCCTCCGCTCCCCCGACCGTGCCCGCAGGCTCGACGACGTCCGCGCCCGCGCCCGCGCCCTCGACCGCTACCTCGGCCACGACCTCGGCCACGACCGCTACCTCGTCCGCGACCTCACCACCCGCTTTCAAGTTGCCATCATCAACGCCCTCGACCGTGACAGCAGTCTCGACGACGTCCGCGCCCGCGCTCGCGAACTCGACAGTGTCCGCGACCTCGCCCGGGACCGCGACCGCGCGCGCGACCTCGCCCAGGACCGCGACCGCGCGCGCGACTTCGCCCGGGACCTTGACCGCGACCTGGACCTCGCCCTCGTCAGCGCCCTGAACCGCGCGCGCGACCGCGACCTCAACCTCGACGCCGCCCTCGTCCGCGCCCTCGACCGTGCCCGCGGCCTCGAACGCGAACACGACCGCAACCTCTTCCTCGACCGCACCCGTACCCTCAACCTCGAACGAGACCGCGACCTCATCCGCGCCCTCGTTCGCGACCTCGACCCCGCCCTCGACCATGACCTCGACCTCGACCTCGACTTCATCGAAGCTCACCACAACCTAATCAGTGCGGCGAATAACTTCATTGGCGCTGATCTCACCATCGTGGATCTTGTTGAGGTCGACCTTGCAGGGGTCCGATGGGACAGCGACACCCAGTGGCCCACCCCTGAGTGGAAAGCTCGCATCCGCACAGCATCGGTGGAGGACCCGCCTGGATCCGGGGTTTTCGTCGTCCTTCCTGAAGAGGGCCACAACTTCGCAGATCGCGGTTCCCTGGCACCAACCTCATGAGACGGCACATCTAGCGGCCCTCACCTTTGAGGCCTTCTACGACGAGTGACCCGAGGAGGAGACCGCCTCCGCCGCCGTGCTCGCCATCGCCGACTACAAGCAGGAGCTGGGCGTGTGATTCCGGTCGCGCCAGAGGTTGTGGGAAGCCTGCTGACGCGGCCGGTTGATCACTTGCGGCTGGCCCGGAGCTCTTCGCGGACGTCGCGAACAGACCGAATCGCCGTGATCATCTTTTGGGAAAGCGCGGGGACCTGGTCAAAGAGGTGTCCCACAACAGTGAAACCCCCTACGACCGCTGCTGTCCCGACAGTCACCCAGCCCGCCATTTCCATGTAGCTCCTTCCGGAAGAGCCAGAGGCGGCTCCAGGCCGTCCGCCTCCCACAGGGGAGGCCCGCTGCCGCGACCGAATCTCTTCCTCGAACTACTGGGCCTTTTGGGCGACTTGAGTCTACCGCCCCGAACCGCTCTGTCCTTGGGCTCCTGGAGGTGAGCCGTGACTTCAGCGCTGCTCACCCCCGAGGAGATCGACCTCCTGGAACGGACACCGCAGTCGACGGCCCGTGAGGTCCTCGGGGAGCGCCGGCCTTCGGGGTGGATTCTGCAGAAGCTGCGCGACGGCCGCGGTCCCGTCCGGACTGATCGAGGTCGTCGCCCCAACCGCGAAGGTCGGGGACTTATCCAGGCCGTCGCCCTGGCGTGGCGCAGAAACTGCACGCGGCGGACCCGGGTGGTAGGGGGGTCAGCGGGCGAGGGTGACGGTGATGGGCGTGGCCTCCTGCAGACCCTGGCCGCTCGCGCCGCGCTCCTGGGACAGAGCTGCTGGGCTTCCGCGCGCAGGGGCGCAGCCGGTCCTCTCTGGATCCCATCACGCGGCGCGGCCTACGGCCTCGCTGGAGGTCAGCCGATGCCGGTGACCTGGAGTGCGGTGGTCCAGTTGTTCTTGATGGCGCTGCGGGCGGCGGACAGGGTGATGGTGCCGTTGCAGACGGCGTTCTTCAGTTTCGTCTCGGTGCCGTCTTTGGTGTAGGCGGTCTTCGTGCCGTAGTGCGGCTCGGGCCACAGGTTGCCGGGGTCACGGGGCGCACCGCCGAGCTCCAGCGGCACGAGGTGGTCCTCCTCGTAGTCCGACATGTTGGTGTCGGACTACCCGTAGTCGATGATGCCCTGCGCCTTGAGCGGGTTGGTGTAGGACGTGGAGGGCCGGACGGTGTCGGTCCAGCCGGACACGCAGATGGTGCTGTGGATGTTCGACTGGGTGACGTCGGGGTTGTACGAGCCGGGCGTGCAGGACGAGTCGGGCAACGGCAGGTAGGACTGGGAACAGGCGGAGGCGTGCGCGGTGCCGCTCACCGCGATGATGAGGCCGGCGGCGGCCATGCCGAGGGCGGTGGTGGTGGCGGTGACGCGGCGCAGAGGTCGCATTTGGGGGTCTCCCGCTTCGGGCCCGGAGGCGAGGCACCGGGCGGCTGACGGAATGACAGCACCCGCCGGATCTATGCGGGTAGATGCAGGCGGTGAACATCTGGTGACCTGCACCTTCTCCATACCAGGGCATGGGCGAGCCTTGCCCAAAGCCGCAGTTTCGCTTGGGACTTGAGCCGAAGAACGTGGCCGCGGCGAAGGTCTCAAAAGCCTTGGGCACCTCGCCGGCACCCTGCCGCTGATCCACTGACACAGCGGGAACCCGCTTCGGTGAGCGCGGACGCAAGCGACGCGCTGCGCAGTGGCGCATCCCGCTTAGTGTCGTGCTCCTTGGCGCGGGCCCCGGCCGGTGTACTGATGCGCCGGCCGGGCAGTATGTGCCCAGCCATTGCCTGCTCGTGAGGGGTCGTCATGCACTCCAGCTACCGTGCCGCGTCATCCGTGCTGTTTGCCGCGGTGTTCCTGGCGGGCTGCTCACCGGCCGCAACGGGCGGATCGACCGCGTCCCCGGCCGGAACTGCGGCCACGAAGCCTTCGGGTACAGACGCGCGCGGCGGCCCGCAGGGGGCGATCGCGGTCGGGGCCGGCCCGCAGAGCACCTACACCGTGCAGAAGCAGCCTCCAGCGGGCAGTTGCCACTTCCGGTACGAGAAGGGGGAGCCGGTCGGCCGCGTGCCGTCACGCACCCCACCCCCACCCCACGTCTCTCTGACAGATAGTCATTCCCGGTATCTCATTGTGTAAGGAGTCCTAAGGGCCCGTAAATAATCAACATGCTGGTTTGGTCTCTGTCGTGAGAGTCGCGCCGTGTGCGGCGGCGTGGACGAGGAGTCCTGCCAGGGTGTTGAGGTGTGCTGCTGGGGGCCGGGGTGTGTGTGCGTGCTGGTCCATCAGTCGCCGGATCTCGCTGGTGGTGTGGCGGATGGTGTCCTTGCTGACGGCGAAGAGGTGGGCCAGCACGGTGGGCGGCAGGGCGAGGTTTTGTTGCAGCACGGTGACCAGGACCCGGTCGGCCAGGTCGAGTTTGGCTTTGCGGCCGCCGCCCGGGGCCCGGCGCCGCTCGCCGCCGTCGCGTCGGGTGGCGGGGTCCTGTTTCTGCAGCGTCTGCCAGTCGGCGGTCAGGGTCGCGGTCAGCTCGGTCAGTGCGGTGCAGGTCATACCGGTCAGCGCGGGATGTGACAGAGCACCGCGGTCGAAGACCGCCGTTGGCCCAGGCGCTGGTCCGGTGGGGCCTGTCGGGCTGGAGGAGTGGGGGTGCACGGTGTAGTTCCATTCGCCGTGGAAGGCATGGCCGGTGACCGGCACTGCGTTCAGCTCGGCATCGCTGACCTTCACACCGGTGGGATAGGCGCCGGTGTCGAGTTCGGCGTGGACGGTGAGACCGGTGCGGGTGGTGGTCGCGGCGATGGACTGCACGACGACCTCGTGGCTGCTCAGCGGTCTGCCACGCCAGTTCATGGTGATCGCGGAGAACAGCCGATGCTCCACCTTGTTCCACTTCGATGTGCCCGGCCAATGCCGTTGCTTGATTACTGGACTATCGCGGTGTGCAGCGTGATGGCCTTGGCTGTGATCCGCCGTGTCGGTTGCCGGTCCCGGGTGTTGATCCGGTAGGAGAGCTTCGAGGAGTACTTCGAGTCCGGCCGTTTGAGGTGCCGGTCCGCCTCACGCAGGCGCCTGGCGCCGTTGTCGAGCTTCCGGCGCACCTTCGCCGCCAGCACAGCCAGGAACTTCTTGATCTTCTTGGGCGTATCCGCGCACTGTCGGACCACGCTGCGCCGCGTGTGCTTGAGGACCTTGACGAACGAGACCCGGTCCGGGTTGATGCCGTTGTCGTCGGCCAGACACATGATGACCCGCGTGAGGCAGTGGTGCACGACCAGGTGCGCCCAGACCTCCTGCCGCACCAGATCCGGGTCTCCCGAGCGCAGGACCTCGACCGGCCCGCGCTGGAACGTCTTGATCTGCCGGAACGCCGACTCCGCCTCCCACCTGGCATGGTAGAGCTCTGCCAACTCCGCCGCCGGATACGCAACCGGGTCCAACAGATCGGTCAACAGCCTGACCACCTCGCCGCCGTCAACGCGGTACTCGATCACCCGGACCAGCACCCCGCCAGGATGCGCGCCCTTCTGCCCGCCCAGGTTCATCCTCCCCAGGTAGGTCCCGTCAGGCAGATACTCAACCGGCCGGTGCGCCACCGGCGAGCGAGCCCGGATCAGCAGATGGGCCCCGAATCCGAGATAGGCCTTCCATAACTCGACCCCGGGGAAGCCCCGGTCCATGATGACGAGCATCTTGCTCGCCGAGGTCGCCAGAGTGATCGCCAACTCCCGCTCACCGCCGTTGAATCCGCCCACCGCCGCGTCGATCTGCGCGTGCGTGCCACACTCGGTCAGTGTCACCACCCGCACTTGAGGGAACCCCGCCGGCTGGCCGTTCTTGACCGGCCCACCGAACGCGGCACGGTTGGCTGGTGTGTCCGGCGCGTCCAGCACGAACCCGTCCACCGCGGCCAGCCGCATCCCGCGGTAGAAGGAGCCCTCCAGGCCGACGGGGGCCAACGGGTCGGCCAGCTCGCGGAAGACGGCCTCCAGGACCAGCGGTCCCAGACGCCTGCGCGCCCGCGTGAACGAGGACTTGTTCGGGATGCTCCCGCTCAACTCCCTGATACTGCCCACCAGTTGCTCCGCCGCATCGTCATAGGAGTCCTGTTGGAACAGCGCCAAGGCAAGCGTGAAGTAGACCATGAACCCGGCCGGCAGCGCGCCGGGCTTCTTGTCCCGGACCCGGCACTTCTCCAGCACCTCGGCGACCAGTTCCGGAGTCACCCACCGGGTCACCACCCCCAGTCGCACATGGTCGGACAACCCCACCCAAGGATGCATGCCGGGCCCAACGACCGCGCTCCTCCGGCGTCACTGCGAACTGCTTGACGAGTTCAAGCAACGGCATTGTGTGCCCGGCGGCATGTGGCAGACCGTGACGGCCAGGCCGGTCCGGGCGGCGAACGCAGCCAGCTCGGTCTTGAAGGCCCGGGTGCGGTAGCCGTTGGAGCCGCCGGCATCGGCGGTGATCAGCAGACGTCTGGCCTGCGGGTAGTCGAGACGTCCTTGCCCGTTCCACCAACGGAGGATCGACGCGACCGCGAAGGCTGCGGTGTCGTGATCCGTACCGACGTTCACCCAGCCGGTGTCCGCCGCCAGGTCGTAGATGCCGTAGGGCAGGGCCTTGCCCAGTGCATCACCGGGGAAGTCATGGACGTCAACCCGCACGGGTTCACCGGCCGGCCGCCATTGACATCCCGCATTCTTGAACTCCCCGACGACTTCCTTCTTTTTCGTGTCCACACTGACCACCGGCTCGCCGTCCGCCTGATGGTCCTTGACCTGGTCGTTGATGTACCGGAACTGAGCGTCCCGGTCTGGGTGTTGAGCGCCCTCAAGGGTCTTGGCATTGGCCTGCAGACTGAACCCGTTCTCCATCAGCAGCCTGCCCACGGTCGGCGCCGAAGCGGCACGGCCCTGCCGCGTCAGCTCCCCGGCCAGAGACCGCAGTGACCTGGTCGTCCACCGCAGCGGCGACATCGGATCGCCCCGCTCATCCGGCTCGACCAGCGCCAGCAACGCCGGAACGAGCAGCGGGTCAAGCTCCTCGGCGCTCTTGCGACCGCCGCCGTCCCGTCGGACCCGGCCATCGGGCAGCGGGTCCTCACCGCCCTCCAGCTCGAACACACCCTTCCGCACCGTCGTCTCGCTCACCCCTGCGGCACACGCGACGGCCCGGACCCCGCCGTGCCCCAGCAGCCGGGCCTCGGCGGCCAACGCCAGCCGCTGCTGCCGCTCATTCAGATGAGGTAACAACACCCCGAACCTCAGGGCAAGTTGGTCACGGACCTCGCTCGGTATACGCATACCACACCAACGATAGGAAGACCGTGAAGCAACGTGTTGATTCTTTACGGGCCCTAAGCCTCGGCTCTGCCAGTCGTTGCGGACCACGTACGGGATCTTGAGACCACGAGCAGCCCATGGCAGGCTCCTGCCGCATGATCGATGAATTCGCGAAAGACAACCTGCACGGGAGACTGCGGCGGGACCGCAAGGCGCTGCTCTGGAAACTCGACGGCTTGTCCGAATACGACGCCCGCAGACCTTTGACGGCGACCGGGACCAACCTCCTCGGCCTGGTCAAACACGTGGCCACCGTCGAGGCCAGGTACTTCGGCGAGGTCTTCGACCGCCCTTCCCCGGAACCGCTGCCCCGGTGGCAGGACTCCAACGGCAGCGATCTGTGGGCGACCGAGGACGAGACCCGCGATCAGATCATTGGGTTCTACCGGCGCACGTGGGAACACTCGGACGCGACGATCAACGAGCTTCCCCTGGACGCCCCCGGCCACGTGCCGTGGTGGCCGGAGCCTTATGCCGACACGAACCTGTTCGCCGTCATGGTCCATGTCCTCGGCGAGTCCATCCGGCATGCCGGGCACGCCGATATCCTGCGCGAGGGCCTCGACGGCCGGACCGGGTTGCGCGCCGAACACGAGAAGCAGATCGACGAGGAAGCCCGTGCAGCCTACTGCGCGAAGATCGAGCAGGCCGCCAGGTCGGCCGCATCAATCAAGGCTTAGTCGGACATACCAGGCAGCCTGACATCAGCTCCCCTACCGGCACTTGCGATTTCCGAGCACCCGGCCACCCGATATGCCCGCGTCACCCGATGTGGGCGTTCAGTCCACCCCTTCGTCGTCCTCGTCCAGCTCGAGCGCGTCCGCGTCGCTCAGCGGGCGCAGGGCGACGGCGGCCGGGGTCGAGGCGGTAAAGCTGTAGCGGCCAAGCAGGTTCAGGTTGCGGTGCTTGAGCGGGGAGAGCCGGGTGATGTCCTCCTCGCGGATCTCGTGGCCCTCGGCCTGGAGCTGGGCGACGGCGGCGTCGATGTAAATGCCTGTGTCACATCCCATGATCCGTGACGCTCTGTGATTCCCGAGATGATGCCCGGCCGCCGATCGTTCTCCAGGGGCATGGCTCAGAAGCTGCACCCGCGGCCGGCAAAGGCGCTTTACTGTTCAGCGTCAGTGGAGCATCGGACGAGGTCGAGGGAGACGGCGTTGCTGAAGAGGGTTATCGCGGTGAGCACGGCCGCTGTGCTGGCGTGGGGCCTGAGTCCGACGACGGCGAACGCGGCATCGGCCTACGTGCACTTCAAGAACGAGGCCACGGGCCGCTGCCTGGACTACCGAGCCGACTACGGACCCTACGCGACCGACTGCAACGGCAGCGGCTACCAAACCTGGCTGATCAACAACGAAGCCTTCCAGCTCTCCACCATGCGGCAGAACGCGGGCGACCGGCTCTGCCTGGTGGCCCGCAACGGTGCGGCCACGATGAAGCCGTGCCTGTCCAGCGACCCGGCAGCCCTGTGGGTCCTGGCCCCCACGACCGTCGGGTTCCAGCTGGTCAACAACGTGACCGACACCTGTCTCGGCGAAGGGGCGGACGCCAAGCACCTCGTCAAACTCGTCCCGTGCTCAGGCGGCAACTCCCAGCAGTGGGAGATGCAGACCACCTGACTCCCTGCAAGGCACCGCCAATCGGCCTACCCTTCTGACCCAGGCGGCGAGTCGGTGGCAGCCCAGTCGATCACCGGGCCCTCGGGCAGGTAGGCGAGGTACCGCTTCAACTTCGGCAACGGTCGCAGCAGCACCAGCCCGGCGCCGGCGAGGCGGTCATCCTCGTCGAACCAGCCCCAGACTCTCCGCCCGCCAGTCCGGCTTCACCTCTCCCCGAGGGCTGGGCTGCAACGAAGGCCAGATGCTCCTCGCGGGTGACCGCCTTCAGGCGACAACTCATGCGCAGTGCTCCTTTGCTTGATGCGCAAGCCTACGGAGAAACGCCGTCACCCCAAGGTTCCTCAGACGACACCCCGCCCACCTGGCACACCTCACTGCCCGTGGCCAATCACACAGCTTCTAACGGGTCGTCCAGAGCACGATGGCGTTGAGGACCAGGCCGAGCGAGCCGAGCTGGTCCTCCATGCCGTCCCGGTACGCCTGGTGGATGGTGCCGCGGGTCTACGGCAGCATCACGGTCCCCACGGCTGGCTTTATTCACGAGTAGCGGTTCTGCTCAGGTTTTGTGGCGGGTGACGTTCTGTCATTGCTCGACATCGAACACCGGGATGGACGGTGGAGGCGGGGCAAGGACTGTGCGGAGGCGGGTGAGGTTGGCTCGCCACTGCTTCCAGTCTGCCGGGTCGACCCAGTTCGAGGCTGGCCCGGCCTCGTCGCTGATGACGCGGGCGAGGGCCTCGTCCGCGAGCGCCCGAAGATCGTTGGGAAAGGCGGGCATGGGTTTCTCAGGGCCGTAGGGTGTGTCGATTGGGTCGCCGCCTGGACATTGGGTCGCAATCAGTGCGGCGGCGGCCACCGCTTCTTCTCCTTCGGTGAGCCAGCCGATGGCGTCGACGGTGCGCGTGAGGACGCCACGGATCAGCGCCTCGCGCTCCTCGGGCTTGGCGTCGTCGAGAGTGTTGGCGAAGTCCGCGGCCGTGTCGTTGTCGAAGGGGCCAGTGTCCCAGGTGCCCATGTTGATCTCCTCGTGTCGCCGGGATCCTCGCATCAGCCGCTGACATTGCGATCACTGTGCGAGCAGTACTCGCTTACGCAGAAGGGCGAAGCCAGCACGCCCGAACATCTGGCGCTTGAGCATCTTGATCCGGTTGACATGCCCCTCGACCGCGCCTGAGCTCCAGGGCAGGGTCAATCCGGCGGTGACGGCGTCGAGGTCGCGGTCGATGCCGGCGGCGAGGGTGTGGAGACTGGGCAGGTCGTCCTGCCGGACGGCGTCGAGCCAGTCCGGGAGACGCTCGCCCTGGCGCTCGGTGAGCATGACCGCGAAGGAGCGGACGTGCCGGGTGAAAGCATCGAGCTCGGGACAGTGGGCGCGGACGGTCTTGAGGTGGAGTTGTTCGGGCTCGGTGAGGGTCTCCGGGCGGCTGAGGATCCATCCCGCGACCGTCCGGGGCGAGGGCGGCCGGGCGGTCACCGGCCGCGGGGAGGTGCGCTTCTTGTGCAGGTAGGCGCGGACGCGCTGGTAGCTGCCTTTGTAGCCGAGCGGCATGATCTCCTCCCATAGCTTCCAGGCGTTGGTACGGCGTTGTCACGTTGTTGAGGGTGTGAGGTGTCTGAGGTCGCGTCAGCGCGGGTCGGGCCGGGTGGCAGTCCCGGGGTCAGGCCCTGGCGGGCTGGCCGACGACTCCGGTGATCTGGTCCCAGATGGTGAAGCGGATGGTCATCTCGAGGCGGTGTTCGGTGGCGGTCATCAGGTGGCGCGAGGATCGGAAGTGGGGTGAGATGCCGCTGAAGGCCGACAGGAACCGTTGGGCTGCGCCGACGGAGCGGAAGCCTTTCATCGCGCGTTCGCGCTGCCGGGTGGGCTGGTGGGAGTTCTCGGCCCGGTTGTTCAGGCCCTTGTGGGAGCGGTGCTCGACCGAGGGCATCACCTCGCGGTGGGCGGCACCGTAGGACCGGAGCTTGTCGGTCACAATGACGCGGGGCACCGACCGGGTCTTCTTCATCAGCTTCCGAAAGCAACGCCTGGCCGCGTCCTTGTCGCGGCGGCTCTGGACCAGGATGTCCAGGACGTTGCCGTCCTGGTCCACCGCGCGCCACAGGTACTTCCGCTCGCCGTTGGTCTTGACGAAGACCTCGTCCAGATGCCATTTGTCGCCTGGCCTGGGGCGGCGTCGGCGCAGCGCGTCGGCGTAGGACTGCCCGAATTTCCGGCACCACCGGCGGACCGTCTCGTAGGAGACGATGCCGCCGCGCTCGAGCATCAGCTCCTCGACCTCGCGGAAGCTGAGCGGGAACCGGAAGTACAGAGCCACACGCAGTGGGAGATGATCTCCACCGGGTACCGGTGGCCCTTGTACGACGGCCGCGTGCTCGCCACGCGCGATCCCCTCCCGAGCGTGATCGACTTGGAGACCATCTCAGGCCGTCAGCTGCGGGTGCGGCTGCTGCGCTCCTCGCTGCGCGCGCCCGCCACCGTCGCCGACCCCACCGACGTCTTACCGCCCGCGGCGCGCGCTCAGGCAGCCGGCTTGCGGACCCCGTGCGACCTGCGGCTGAACTCCGACGTGCGGCTGCCCGAGCAGGTGCTGACCGAAGTGGAGACCGCCGCGACCGTCCTGGCCCGCCTGGTCACCCATCCGACCGGAACACCGACCTGGCGGCGGTGGATCGAGCAGTTCTCCGAGCGCTACGGCGAGAACACCGCGGTGCCGGTGGAAGCGGTGACGGACCCTGACCGGGGCGTGGGCTTCCCTGCAGGCTTCGTCACGGCGAGCGAACCGCCCCGGCCGATGTCCCGGCGTGACCGCCTGCTGCTGGAGCTGGCCGGCACCGCCGCCGCCGAGGGCAGCCGCACCGTCGCGGTGACCGGGGCGATGATCGAGGAACTGGAAGCAGCGGCCGGCGACAAGCCCCACGGCCTGGCGCCTCACCTCGAACTGGCCGCACAGGTCCACGCCACCTCTGTTCCGGCCCTCGACCGGGGCGACTTCCGGCTGCGCGTGCTCACTGTCTCCCGCTCGGCCGGATCGATGACCGGTCGGTTCTGGCACCTGTTCCCCGGCGCCGAGGAGGCGTACGCGAACCTGCCCACCGTCGATCCGGAGGCGGAACTCGCGCAGCTCTCCTTCCACGCCGGACGCGTGCCGGCCGACCTGCTCACCCGCGCGCCCCAGGCCCTGCCCCGGATCGTCAGCGTCGGCGAATTCCGCCGCCCCGAACCGCACGTCCTCTTCCCCCGCGACCTGTCGGTCACCGTCGCCGACGGCCGCCCCCAGCTGGTGGAGTCCGCGACGGGCAAGCCGCTGGAACTGCTGGCCCCCACCGCCATCAACTTCCTGTGGAACAACTACACCCCGCCGATGGCCCGCTTCCTCGGCGAGATCAGCCGGGCCGCGTCCCCGCAGGTAACCTGGTTCGACTGGGGCGCCGCCTGGACCCTGCCCTTCACCCCAGCCCTCACCTACCGGCGCACCATCCTCACCACCGCCCGGTGGAAGATCCGCAGCCGCACGCTACCCGCCCGCACCGCCCCACTCCAGCAGTGGGCGGACCAACTCCACGCCTGGCGTGCCCGGTTCCGGGTGCCGGAGCGGGTCCTGCTCGCCGAGGACGACCAGCAGCTGCCCCTCGACCTCACCCGCGACGTCGACCTGGACCTCCTGCGCGCGCACCTGGACGCCAGCCCCTTCGGCATCGCCACCCTGCACGACGCGCCCCCGCCGGACGCCGACGGGTGGATCGGCGGCCGGGCCCACAGCATCGTCGTCCCCCTGGCCAGGCGCTCATGACCACGACGACCGTGCCCCGTACGCAGGACCTGTCCGAGGGCGCCCTGGGGATGACCCTGCTCGACATCGAGCGCCGGGACCTGTCCACCGCGCGCCGCCACCTCGCCCAGGCCACCGTCCGAGGGGTGAGCACCGGCAGCAACGCCAGCCTCTTCCACGGCGCACCCGCCCTGGAGCTCGTCCTGGCCCGCGCCCACGGGGCCGGCGACGACGTCCGCGCGGCCGTCGACCGCGTCGTGGACGCCCGGCTCGCCGCCGCCCACCGCCGTCAGGCGGCCGGCGCGCTGCCCCACCTCGCCGAATGGGACCTCATCCGCGGCCTGACCGGACTCGCCGCCCTGCTGCTGTCCCGCCGCCCGATCGCGCCCCGGCTGCCCGACGTGCTCGCCTGCCTCGTCGCGCTCGCCCACCCCGCCCGTGGTGAAGGCCGGATGCTGCCCGGGTGGTGGTCGGCGGTCGGCCCGGACGGGAAGGAGATGGCCGGCGGGCACGGCAACAACGGCATGGCCCACGGCATCGCGGGGCCCCTGGCCGTGCTCTCCCTCGCCCTGCGCGCCGGAGTCAGCGTCCCCGGCCAGGAGGAAGCCGTCGGCACGTTCGCGACCTGGCTCGACCGGCACGGCGCCCACTGAGCTGGTCCAGCAGGCCGGTGGCGGGCTGTTCGGTGCGCAGGCGCACGCCGGCGTCCTTGCGCCCAGCTCGTCGCCGACCGCGTGATCACCGGCTGGACGGGCGGGATCTACGAGCCGGAGACCCATGCCTTCGGCGGCCCCGAGGGCATGGAGGTCGCGCACGACGTGTTCTGCGCCGACAGCCCGGCCGCGCTCGCCGAGACCGGCACCCCCGGCGCCCGCGAGCGCAGCGTGATGCTGCTGTCCGCCATGATCCGCGAGGCCGGGCTGGACCCGTTCGAAGCCGGAGACGTGTACGCCCGGTGGGCCGCCCTGCGGCCCCCCGTCACCCCGCCCCAGGGGACCGCGCTGGAGCATGCCGTCTCTGCGATGCGGCGGCTGATGAACGCGGACGCCGCCCGGCGCCCCGACGCGGAGGCGGGCTGGGGCGAGCGCGTCGCCGCGTTCGAGGACGCCGGCCGCCGCCTGCGCCGACTCGTCGCCGACGGCCGACTGATACGCGGAATCCGGGGCGTCATCGCCCATCACGCGATCTTCGCGTTCAACCGCGCGGGCGTGCCTGCCGACGCGCAGGCCGCCACCGCGTGGCTCGGCCGTCACGTCGCCTTCTCCGCCGGAGAAGGAGCTGACGTGTCTACCCGCAAGTCCGCATCCGCGGACTCCAGCCTCCCTCGAATGGAGACCACCGTGACACCCGTGATCGACCCCAACCAGCTGCGCGAAGCCCTCGCCCAGCGGCTCGTCGACAGCGGCCACCTGCGCAGCCAGGCGGCCATCGACGCCTTCCGCACCACCGACCGGCACGCCTTCCTGCCCGGCGTCGACTTGGAGAGCGCGTACAAGGAGGACGCGGTCCCGATCAAGCACGACGAGCACGGGGAGATGATCTCTTGCATCTCCGCGCCGTCCATCGTCGCCACCCAGCTCGAACAGCTCGGCGCCCAGCCCGGCCACAAGGTCCTGGAAGCCGGCGCCGCAACCGGCTACAACGCCGCCCTCCTCGGCAAGATCGTCTCCCCCGGCGGGCAGGTGTGGACCCTCGACGTCGACCAGGACCTCGTCGCCGGCGCGAGCCAGCACCTTGCCGAAGCCGACGTCGACAACGCTACCGCGGTGATGGCCGACGGCGCGGCCGGGCTGCCCGAGCACGCCCCCTACGACCGGATCATCTTCACCGTCGGCGCCGGCGACGTCCCCGTGAAGATCCTCGACCAGCTCGCCCCCGGCGGACGCCTGGTCCTGCCGATGCGCATCCGCGGCAGCATCTCCCGGAGCTTCGCCTTCGAACGCGACGGCGACACGTGGAAGACCGTCTCCTGCGAGATGGCCACCTTCATCCCGCTGCGCAAGGGCGTCTGCGACGACGTGTACACCCTCGTGCCGATGGCCGGCGAGGGCAACGTGCGCCTGGAGACGTTCAGCGAGCAGGACGTCGACCGCGACGCGCTACGTACCGTCCTCGACCAGCAGCAGACCAAGCTCTACACCGGGGTGAAGTTCCGGCAGGGCTCGGCGTGGGAGTGGCTGTACCTGTACCTGGCCTGCGTGCTGCCCAACGGCCTGTCCCGGCTGCCGGGCCAGCGCCCCGGGTTCACTCCGCACTTCGGGTGGGGGTCCATGGCCGCCCTCGACGGCGGGTCGCTCGCGTACCTGACCATCCGCGAGGGCGAGGACGAGAAGGGCCGGTACTGGGAGGTCGGCGTGATCGGCCACGGCGAGGGCGGCGCCGACCTCGCCGAGCGCGTCGTGAGCGAGATCCGCGCCTGGGACGCGACCGGCGGCAACGACGCCCCCGAACCGGGCTTCCGGATGGCCGTCGCGGACTCGCGTGACCGGCTGACGGCGGACGACCCGCGCTTCGTCGTCGACAAGCCCTACAGCCGTCTCGTCGTCGACTGGGCGCGCAAGGGCTGAGCCGATGATCCCCGCGATAGCCAGCCGCATCCCCCTGGTCCGCCGCACCAAGGCGCCCGCACTCCCCTTGGAGGAGCGCATCAACCATCTCACCGGGCTGACCGTCGCGCCCGCAGGTGCGGGCCACCATGACCTGGTGGCCCGCACCTGCGGGGTCCTCAACTACGCCGCGCTCATCGCCTCCGACGTCGGCCTGCCCGACCTGGCCGAGGATCTGTGCTGGGGGCAGCACCAAGTCTTCGCCAACGCCGGACGCCTCAACCTGGATCCACCGGCTTGATGTCTGTGGACAGTTTCTCGGGGAACGAAGAAGTGCCTTGTGACCTGCGATGATGGGGTTTCTCTAGGACCACATCAGGCACGATCAGCAAGGCACTTCCGAGATGCAATCTTCCCATGCCGCAGCGGCGGTCTCATCCGCGTTCGACGACCCGAACCTAATCGCGTACGGCGGCCTGGAGCCGGTGGTGCGGTTGGCCGAGCGGTGCGGTCTGCCCGCACTGGTCGGGGAGTACATCCGTCTGCCGGCCTCGAAGGACGGCACCGGTGCCTTCCCCACAGCGAAAGTGATGTCGCTGGTGGGCGGCATGGTCGCGGGCGCCGACAGCATCGATGACATGCACCGGCTACGGCACGGCGCGATGGGCCGCCTGTTCTCCGGTGTGCGGGCCCCGTCCACGCTGGGGTCGTTTCTGCGTTCCTTCACGCACGGGCATGTGAAGCAATTGCACGCCGTGGCCCGCCGGTTCCTTCCCGAACTGGCCCGTCACGCCCCGCTGCTGCCCGGCGCGGACCAGGTCGCCTACGTGGACATCGATGACACCATCCGCCGCACCTACGGCTACGCCAAGCAGGGCACCGGTTACGGATACAGCAAGGTCAAGGGCCTGAACGCGCTGCTCGGCATCGTCTCCACACCCCTGGCCGCCCCGGTGATCGCCGCCACGAGGCTGCGCAAGGGACCATCGAACTCCGCGCGCGGGGCGGCAGCGTTCGTCGCCGAGACCATCCGCACCGCCCGCGCCTGCGGCGCGAATGGCCTGCTGGTGATGCGCGCGGACTCGGCGTTCTACGGCGCCGATGTCGTCAACTCCTGCCGGGCGCTGGGCGCGCGGTTCTCCATCACCGTGCGGATGAACGCTTCCGTCAAGGCCGCCATCGCCCGCATCGATGAGGACGCCTGGATGCCGATCAAGTACCCCAAGGCGGTCTGGGACGAGGAGGGCCAGTGCTGGATCTCCGACGCCGAGATAGCCGAGACCGGCTACACCGCCTTCACTTCCAAGCCGAAGAAGCAGCAGGTCACCGCCCGTCTGATCGTGCGCCGCGTCAAACGCCTGAACACTGGCACCGTCCCCGCCGGACAGGGCACGCTGTTTGACACCTGGCGCTACCACGCCGCGTTCACCGACTCCCCGCTCTCCTTGAACGATGCCGAGCGTGATCACCGACGGCACGCTGTCGTCGAGCAGGTGATCGCGGATGTCAAGAACAGCGCCTTCGCCCACGCACCCTCCGGGCATTTCCAGGCCAATGCCGCGTGGCTCGCCCTGGCCGCCCTGGCGCACAACCTGACCCGCGCCGCCGGCGCACTGGCCGGCACGTTCCATGCCAGAGCGACCACCGCCACCATCCGTGACCACCTGATCAACGTGCCCGCCCGCCTGGCCCGCTCCGCCCGCCGCCTCACCCTGCACCTGCCCGACCGCTGGCCCTGGAGCACGGACTTCACCCAGCTCTTCAGCATCGTGCACGCGCCACCAGCCCCCTGACACTCCCCGACCGACCTGCCCGAAAGGGCCCGAGAACTGCGGAAAAGTGGAAAGGCTGGGCAGACCAGCGGCCACCCCACGCCCGAATCCGCAACTCAGCCCCGACACGCCCTGCACGACCCCGAACCGATCACACCACAATCAAGCCGGTGGATCCGGGATCAGCCTGTCAGCCTTATCGTCATCGCCGTGACCGTGGGCTTCGCGGTCTCCAACCAGGTCGCCGCCGCGATCAGCAAGGGGGCCGGGCGCCCCCGGGACGTCATGGCGAACGCCGCCAGCCTGGCCAAGGTCTGGCTCGGGCTCGGCGCGGCCCTGTACCTGTTCCTCGCCATCGCGGCTCCCCTGCTGACCGGTCTCTTCCATGTGGACGCCGAACAGCAGGACACGTTCGTCTCCTTCCTGCGTTGGACCAGCGTCGCCAATCTGCTGGCCATCGGGGCGGAGCTCTGCGCGTCCAGCCTGCGCGGCTACGGGTGTGTGCGGCACGCCACGCTTCTGGTCGTCTGTACGGCGAGCGTACGGATCGGCCTCGTGGCCGGCCTCGGGCTCGGCACCGACATCGGGGTAGCGGCGGTGCCCATCGCCGAGGCGACAGCGGGTCTGCCACCGATCAACCACCAACGGTCAGGTGCACGCGTGGTCAGGCCCGCCGCCACCGTCACACCGGCGAGCGCCAGCATCATGATGCCGGTCCGCCACCAGTACCTCTGCCGATCAGCAGAGCTGAAGCCGATCCACACATCGGGCATGTCCAGGATGCTATCGCCGCACACTCGAACAACGACCGCCCTGACTTGACGAGTTAGACGCCTGAGGTGTCTCTTCAACCGCATGATCGGCCAGCTCTACCACTGCCTCCGGCACCGCAAGCTGTTCGACGAACACACCGCGTTCCCCGCCGAACTCGCCACCGCGGCTTGACTCGTTGGCATCGTGAGGTGTCTGCCTTCGTGCACGTACAGCCGGAAGATCACCCGACCAGGGCTTCCGTTCGATCTGCCCGTTCCAAGATCGGTTGAGATACGGCTTCTTAACAATGAGACCCGCCGCCTGACGGCAACGGGCCTCACGATGGCGCCAGCAATAACCAACAGAGTCGACAGTGGATCCCTCTTGGCGCTTCAGCGGGCCGGTCGCGGTCAGCAGCGGGGAGCTACAGCGGACGCGCCGCCTTCAGCTTCCTGTACTCGTCGACCCCTCGCACGAACCGGCACTCGCCGGTCCTTTGGTTGACGACGATGGGCCAGTTCCCGCCCAGCCGCGCGCCACTCTCCGCGCTCGGCGGGTAGACGAAGACGTGGTGGCCGGGCAGGTGCAACCTGTCGGCAGGAAGAATGTGACATCCCCATTCATCCCACTTGGGAATATTAGACCTGCCGAATTCTTCGGCAAGGCTAGCCGCCTCTTGTTGCTGCACTCTACTTTCCTCCTCCCGTATACATGAAGTCGTAGTACTCCCAGTCCAGCACGGCGTACCGGCCGGTCTGACCGTCGAGGAACTTGACGTTTCCTCCGTCGTTCACCGCGTTGAAGAAATGTCCCGGATACGGGATGTTTCCGGCACCGTCGGTGTCGAATCCGTATACGATACCGCGCGATCCGTCTCCCCCTTCGCAGCAGCTCACCGGCCATGCCATCACGGCCACTCGTTGCCTTGAAGGTCGATCCGTAGTGATTTTCGAGGTCACTTGCGTCAGTGATTCCCCCGTCTGCCGCGCTGCCCGCCACCGAGCCCGACGACGGCGACAACCCGCCGCTTTACGCAGCACCCGTCCGCTGACGTTGCCGTCAACTACTGCCGTCAGACACCACAGAGGCCCCACCGGAAGATCACCCGGCGGGGCCTCTGGCACATTTCAGGAACGGTCAAGTATTTTGACCTGCACGCGATATCCCGAAGGCTCACTGAGATCCGCCCAGGTCGGGGTTCGCGCCTCCATGCTCGCCAAAATCCCAACAGAATCAGTCGTGCCGCTGTCCATTCATCTCTCCGTGAACCCACTCGATACACTCGGGCCGATCGCCGGTTCCAAGTCGGCAGAACTCCTCAAGTGCGGCCCGAACCTGATCGAGCGGCAGAGAACTTCTGGGGTCAAAGAAGTATGGGACCCCAGGGTCGGACACGACGCGCGGATCGAAATCAGGAGGACTTGGGTTATTGGAAACCCAAATGTGTTCCGAAATATCGCCTTTCGTCGCACGCTCTTGAGTTGCGAACCAAACGAGCCCGCCGTAACCAGTCTCCGAGTTCACTGCGACCTGAAGGGTGTTGTCAGGCCACCAGTCGCGGACGGACTCCGAATGACGCCCGTCCGCGAACATAAACGATGCAACCTCTCCCGGACTGATCCATGGCTGGTCACGACGCTCTGATCGCAGGTTCTCCATGACCTCGGCAACTATTCCAGCCTTTTCCGACCAGCTTTCTGCATAGTAATAGCGCCCATGGATCACTGCATTCAGAATCACGGCGCGGCGGCCTTTCCCGGAATAACTGCTGGCTCTGTTGCGCCAAGGTACCATACGGTCATCGCTGAACCTTCGGGCAGGATTTCCCTAATTGCGTTTCGGCACCCATACATGCCGCCGCATACGCCTTCAGAGTTATTCATGACAACCGTTGCGTCGTTTACGCCATTTTGCCGCATCCACATTGCATATTGCGCTTCAACATGCTGTGACGCCGGGTAACGTGCAGCTCTCGGATTAATGGGGGCTCCATGTTTCCTAAGATATTTATCAGTAGCCTCAACGAGATCGCTGCTGTCGCCAGCTTCTATCTCGTCATGGATGGCATTTCCCGACGAATCGAAGATTCGACCGGTCGTCACGCGCTTAGAGGAAAGCTCACTCCGCTCGCGACCGAGTTCACCGAAGCTGGGTTCACCAGCGCTCTCAACTGGTACCGCAACTGGCAGCTGACCGCCCCGTGGGAGGGCGCGCGGTACCGGATGCCCGGCCGCTACGTCACCGGCGACCGTGACCTGGTCTACGGGTTCCCGGGGATGGACCAACTGATCCCCGCCCTGCCCACGCTTCGCCCGGGCATCGGACCGGGCACACATCCTGCCCAGCTGCGGCCACTGCATCGCCGAGGAGTACTCCGACCAGGTCAATGCGACGCTGCTGGAATTCCTGGGTTCGCTGAAAAGTTGACCGGCTGACAAGTTGACGGGCACCGGATAGCACGCTTCCGGAATACCGCCTCTCCACCAGTTCGCCAGTCACCCCGACCGCGAGGCGATCGTCGATCGCATGTGCGAGCCCGGAGCGCTCACCGCCGGCAGGGCCTGAACCATGGGCAGGTGCGCCGCCGCAACGACTGCCGCGCCCTGGATGGTCGCGGCGCCAAGTCAGCTGCATCACCGCCCGAGGTCGGTTACGTTTATAAAGCACCTGGTCAGAGGGGGGTAACAAGTCGTAACCCACCTGGGACACTCCATGACCGGCCTGACCGTCATCCTGCTGCTCGTGGTTCTGGCCACCGCCGTGGCGACCGGTGCCCGACGCTGGAGCTTGCCCGCCCCCTCGCTCCTCGTAGTTGCCGGTCTGGTCGTGGGGCTCATGCCCTGGGTTCCAGAGGTGCGCCTGCCGCCTCACGTGATCAACGTGCTGGTGCTGCCACCGCTGCTCTACGCCGCGGCTGGGGAAATCTCCGTCCGCGACCTGCGCACCGTGTGGCGGCCTGTGACCGGCCTGGTCTTCGGCCTGGTCCTCGCCTCGGCCATCGCCGTCGGGTACGTGGCCCACGCGATCACCCCGCTCACGGCCGCAACCGCGTTCATCCTCGGCTCTGTCCTGGCCAGCACCGACCCCGTGGCCGTGACCGCGCTTGGCCGGCGCCTGTCTCTCCCACCGCGCGTGCAGGCCATGGTGCAGGCGGAAAGCCTGTTCAACGATGCCACCTCACTGGTCCTGTACAAGGTCGCCGTGGCCACCGCGGTGTCCGGCAGCGCCATCAGTGTGCCCGGGACCGTTGAGCAGTTCCTGATCCTTGCAGGCGGAGGAGGCCTCATCGGCGCGGCGGTCGCCGCAGTGGTGGCCCTGATCCGCAGACGGACCGAGGACCCCATGCTGGAGACCGTCATCGCATTGGTCACGCCGTACGCCTCTTACGTCATCGCGGAGCAATCGCACACCTCCGGCGTGACCGCCGTCATCGTGTCCGGGGTCGTCCTCGGCAGCACCGGCCACAAGCTCAGCAACGCCCCCGTCCGCCTCCAGGTCCACGCCGTCTACGACACCGTGACCTTCCTGCTGGAGAGCGTCGTCTTCGCCCTGATCGGCCTCGAGCTCCCCTCGGCCGTCCGTCATCTCGCGCGCGACGAGCACGGCTGGCCGCTGTGGGTGCCGGTGATCGCCTTCACTCTGTTGGCGATTCGCCTGCTGTGGATCTTCCCGCTGTCCGCCCTGATCCACCACCGGCACAGGGAGGGCGACAACCGCCTCTCCTGGCGTGTCCCGGCTGTCCTGTCCTGGGCGGGCACCCGAGGCGTCATGCCGCTGGCAGCCGCGCTCTCCATCCCCCTGGTCACCCACACAGGGGCGCCGCTGCCGCACCGGGCGCTCATTCTCACGCTCACCACCGGGACCATCGCGCTCACTCTGATCTTCCAGGGTTTCACCCTGGTCCCCGTCGTCCGCCGCTCCGGCATCGCTCTGGAACCGGAGAGCACCGCCCGTGAGGAGGCCCGGACCCGCCGACACATTGCAAACGCCGCTCTCGAAGAGCTCAAACAGCTTGGCGATCTGGATCAGCTCGCTGATCTGGGTGCCGCCGCCGAGGCCGCCTTGAAACAGGCCCGTCGTCATCTGGAAGCGCGCATCCACCAGGTTGAAGACGCCCACTACAGCGACCCGGACGCCCGTCCTGCCGACGCCTACCGCGAGATACGCCAGACACTCATCGCCATCGAGGCGGCCGAGCTCCAGCACCTCTACGAAGCGAACAAGATCAGCAACGCCACCCGACGCCGGATCCAGCACGAACTCGACCTCGAAGAAGCCAGCCTCCGTGACCGCGGCTGACTGCCAGCCCCGGTAACCCCTAGGTCAAAGCCTTCTGCCCCGACCAATGGACGAACGAGAGCGGCCGGCTTGTCTGCCTCGTGCGACCAGCGGACTGCTGACATGACCGAGGGGATGTCCTGCTGCTCGCATGGCGATGGTGTGCGGCCGATATCGACACCGGCACCTTGATCGCCGGCTCACTGCCCTGGCCGCCTCGCGCGCCCTTCCAGCATCGAAGGCATGCGGCGACGACCAGGAGGAGGCTGGGAGTGGAGATGATGGCCTGGCCGATGCCACGGCTGCTCGGTTGCCGCTGGCAGGTTGTGCCATGCATGTCCGCAGGTGCCTTTGCAGTACGTCTCGCGGCGGCGAGTGTCTGCAATGGCGAACACGGAGAGCGGTGGGCGACGCCGTAGCTGCGGAGCTTGTCGGTGACCAGCGCCCGCGGCACCCGGCACTGCTTCTTCATCAGCTTGGCCATGAACCGCCTGGCGGCCTTGGCGTCGCGCCTGCTCTGGACAAGGACGTCCAGCACGTTGCCGTCCTGATCGACCGCGCGCCACAGGTACCGCCGCTCGCCGTTGATCTTCACGAACACCTCGTCCAGGTGCCTCTTGTCACCGGCCCGGGGCTTTCGGCGGCGCAGCCCGGCCGCGTACGCGGGTCCGAACTTGGCGCACCACTGGCGGATCGTCTCGCAGGAGACGATCACGCCGCGGGCGAGCATGAGCTCCTCCACCTCGCGGAAGCTCAGCGGGAAACGGTGATACAGCCACACGCAAGTACGCGATGATCTCCGCCGGGTACCGGAACCCCTTACACGACGGCGACCCCGCGTCCAAGACTGCCCTCCCCGCGAGCACAACCCCAAGATCATCCCAGATCTCAGCCAAGTTGACGACGCCCCCTCGACGCCCTCCCGAGAAGCCGCGCCACTGAGACCTTCCGCAGCCAGCTCGTCGCCACCGGATGTCTACCGAAACGCAACAACTACGCTGCGGAGTTCCAGAGTTGGTTGAACTCCTACCTCGTCGATGTCGCAGTATCAGACCACCGGCTTCACCTCCACGAGTACGGCATCTGGCGGCTTCTCCCCAGGATCCGTCAACCTCGGGACAGTAGACCCCAGACCTACCCGACCCTTCAGTACGCCAAGAGCAGGATCAAAGCCGCCGAGTCCTTCCTCGCCTGGCTCGCCCAGCGCGACACACCACTTGCGAAAGCCACCCAGGCGGACGTCGAGGAGTTCATCACCCAGAACCCGCAGCTCCTTGGCGCCATGGAACCGTTTCTCCGATGGACGACGCGGACCCGCAAGACCCGCAAGCTCTCCTGTCGCAAACAGCGCATTGACCAGCCCATGCCCGCCATCACGTCCGAGGAGCGGTGTCAACTGCTTCGACGCCTACTCCACGACGGCAGCCTCGACCTGGCCGACCGCGTCATGGGCGCGATCATCCTGACCTACGCCGCCCCGCTGACGAAGACACTGATGATCCGCACCGACGACATCCGGATCACCGACAACGACGACGACGTCGACGTCCACCTGCGGTTGGGTGCGACCGAGCTCCGCCTACCACCACTACTCGACCAACTCGTCGTCCAACACCTGCGACAAGATCGCCTGCCGCACGTGGGAGCGGCCATCGTGACGGGCCCCTGGCTCTTCCCCGGGATGAAAGCTGGCCAGCCGCTCAGCCACGCCCGAGCCGGGGTTCGCCTGCGCAGACTGGGACTGCATCCCGGGCCCGCACGGTCACGGGCCCTGCTCCATCTGGCCGCACGCATCGAAGCCCCCCTCCTCGCACAGGCTCTCGGCATCACCCCGCGCACCGCAGTCCGCTGGTCGGATCTCGCCGGCCGCACCTACAGCGGATACGTCGCCCGAGTCGTGAGGACGACGCCCGATCGCCAGAAGACGGAGGTCAGCAGTAGCGTCCGCTCGCCTCGGCCTTGCTGAAGTCGCCAGCTGCGAACGCCTTCGCCGGAATCGTGAAGTACATGGTCCCGGCATCGCCCCAGCCCCATCCGAGCTCTCCGTCCTCCGTGAGCTGGAGCAGATGGACGGCAGGACCGTCGGCATCGCGACGGGTCACCCCAGACCCATACGAGGTGTCAGGCCACCCGAAGGCGCGATGACGGCCTGTGGTGTTCCCGTCGATATCGCCCATCGCGGTGAGGATGAGCGATGCCGCGCCCCAGTGCTCGTCCGGGTCGAAGTCGAGGTCGTCGTCCTCAACGTCCCAGCAGTCCGGGAGCATGGTCACCTCGGCGGCGTGGAGAGGCTGGACCTGATAGCCGCGTGCCGGTTCGGGTGCGGCTGTCTCGACCGCCAGAGCGGGGTCCGCGGGGATCACCCGGCACACCTCGGGCCCGGATGTGTCCAGTACGCGGTACTCCTCGTAAGGCACGTCCGGATCGAGGTAGAAGAAGTTGAGCAGACCCGGCCGCGTCGGCAGCTCGTGCGCAAGCCAAAGCGCGAGGGCGTCGCTATCGAGGACGGCGTGCAAGGACAATGGGACACCGTCGAGTTCGGGCCAGGCCGTGCCCGGTTCGAGCAAGGCAGGCCCACCGAGCCGGCATCGGCCGGTCGCCTCGGTGTCAGCTGTCGCAGGCTCCAGCCGGAAGCCGCGACGGCCCATGGCCACGAACTGCTGGCCGGCGTCCTCACCGAGCCGTTCGGCGCATACCCGGCGCATGCCGACAGGGTCGTCGAATTCCATGCCTGGCGCAGGATGCTCGGCCCGTCCGGCCACGGCAGGTGCTTGTCGCCCCATTGCTGCAGGGCGAGCAGGACGACGAGGAGATCCCGGCCCGCATCCGTGAGCACGTACGAGAAGCGAGCCCGCTCTCCCGGTTCCCGGCAGGGCACCTTCTCCATCACGCCGTATGCGACCAGCGTGTATCCGGCGTTGTCGTCCTAGTACTGCAACCGCATCTGCCGTGACAGGTGCTGGGTTGGCTCGTTGTTCCGACTGTGCGATGAATCGTTGACGGTTGAGCAGGTCGAGTCGTGGTCCGAGGGGATAGCCGGGTTCCATGCCCGGTTCGCCCACCGTTTCGGCAGGTCGGAGCCCCGCGAGCGGGCGTCGGACTACCTGAACGGGTTGCTCGCGCCGCTTGAGAAGAAGAACGGGTGGACGCTGTCGGAGCAGGTCGGGCAGTTGCGCCCCGACGGCGTCCAGCGCCTGCTCAACCACTCCGACTGGGACGAGAACGCGGTCCGCGACGATGTCCGGGACTTCGTCGTGGAGACCATCGGCGCCAAGGACGCGGTGCTGATCGGCGACGACACCGGCTTCCTGAAGAAGGGCACCAAGTCCGCCGGCGTCCAGCGGCAGTACACCGGCACAGCCGGCCGCACGGAGAACAGCCAGATCGGAACATTCCTGGCCTACGCCTCCGCCAGGGGCGGGCGTTGATCGACCGCGAGCTCTACATCCCCGTCTCCTGGACGGATGACCGTGACCGCTGCCGCGCGGCCGGGATCGACGACGAGGTCCCCTTCGCGACCAAGAACGAGCACTTCAAGTGGATGCTGCAACGCGCCATCGACGCGGGTGTCCCGTTCGCGTGGGTCACCGCTGACGAGGCATACGGGCAGGTCAAGCACCTGCGAGTGTGGCTGGAGGAACGTCGGGTCGCGCACGTGCTGGCCACGAAGGTCAACGACACTGTGATCACCACGCACGGGGCGGACACGCGGGTGGACCAGTTGGTCGCCGCGCTGCCCCGCCAGCGGTGGAAACGAATCTCCGGCGGGGCCGGCGCGCACGGTGAGCGGATCTACGACTGGGCGCGTGTCGCGATCCGCCCGTCCTGGGAAAACGGCTTCGGGCACTGGGTGCTGGCCCGACGCAGCGTCAGCGACCCGAGCGAGATCGCCTACTACGTCTGCTACGGCCCGGTCGCCTCCCGACTGAAAGACCTGGTCAAAGTAGCTGCCGCGAGGTGGGCGGTCGAGGAGTGCTTCCAGACCGCGAAGGGAGAGTGCGGTCTGGACCACTACCAGGTGCGGCTCTACCGGGCCTGGTACCGCCACATCACCCTGGCCATGGCCGCCCTTGCCTACCTGACCGCCGTCCGCGCCGCAGAAGCCACAAAAGGGGCACTCTCGACGACGAGCAAGACCTCATACCCCTCAGCGTCCCGGAGATCCGCCGGTTGATGGGCCACGTCGTCGTCACGCGCCACTGTCACAGCAACGAGCACCATCTGCACTGGTCACGCTTCCGACGACGCAGCCAAGCCCGAGCCCGCCGCTCCCACTATAAACGCCGAGGCCACATTCTCCAGATGCGGTTGCAGTACTAGTCGTGATCGGTGGAAAGGGCGACATGCCGCCAGGCGTCCATCTCCTTGCGGAAGGTGTCCAGTTTGGCGTCGAAGGCTTGCAGGGTGTCGGTGCCGAGCTGGAGGCGCAGGGGCGGCTCGGGGGCGGCGGCCATCTCGACGATGGCGTGGGCGGCCTTGACCGGGTCGCCGGGCTGGGCGTGGTTCAGGCCGGGGACGGCGTCACGCATCGCGCCGGCGGTGGGCGCGTAGTCGTCGATGGTGTCGGGGCCGGTGTGCAGGCTGGCGGCGTCTAGGAAGTCGGTGCGGAAGAAGCCCGGTTCCACGAGTATCACGTGGATGCCGAGGGGTGCGAGTTCGGTGTGGAGGGTCTCGGTGAAGCCTTCGACGGCGAACTTGGTGGAGGCGTAGATGCCCCAGCCCGGCGCGGTGGCGAAGCCCACGATGGAGCTGATGTTGATCACGTGGCCGGAACGCCGGCGCCGCAGGACCGGCAGCACGGCGCGCTGCACGGCGAGTGGGCCGAACACGTTGGTCTCGTACACCGCACGCACCGCAGCGTCGTCGGACTCCTCAACGGCAGCGAGCAGGCCGGTGCCGGCGTTGTTGACCAGGACGTCGATCCGGCCGAACCGCTCGACCGCCGCGTCGACGGCCGCCTGGATGCTCTGCGGGTCGGTCACGTCCAGCGGCACGGCGAGCAGCGCGTCGCCGGCGTCGGGAAACTGCTCGCGGACGGCTTCGGCCTTCCTGGCGGTCGCGACCACCTGGTGACCGGCGGCGAGAGCCGCGCGGGTGATCTCCAGGCCGAAGCCCCGGGACGATCCCGTGATGAACCAAACGCTCATTGTCTTCTCCGGTGTTCAGGCGGTGGTCAGGTCGAAGGCGGGGCGGTTTTGGGCGATGAAGCCCTCGACGTCGAGGGGGTCGCTGCCGCCGATCGTCTTCACGAGGTCGTTGGTGCCGGCGAAGACGCCGTTGCGGTAGTCGACGGCCACGGCGAGCAGGTGCTGGATCAGGTGGTCCGGCGCGCCGCGCCCGTGCAGGATGGCGGCGAATTCGTCGAGTTCGATGGGAACGTAGGTGACGTCGCGGTCCAGCGCCCGCGACATCTTCTCGGCGATCTCGTAGTGGTTGAGTTCCTCGGCTCCGTACAGCGGGTAGATCTGGCCCGCGTGCGGGGCGGGGTCTTCCAGGATGGCCGCGATCACCTTCGCCTGGTCGCTTTCCGCGATGGGGGCGTGGCGTCCGTCGGCGAACGGCAGGCGCAGTTCGCCGGTTCCGTCGGCCCAGGTGTCGATCAGCCACTGGGCGAAGAAGGTCGGGCGGATGTGGGTGACGGGGACCGGGGCGTGGTCCAGGACGCGTTCGGCGACCCAGTGCTGGCGTGCCGCGTTGCTGGCGGTGTTGCGGCGGGCGGAGATCTGCGACATGTTCACGATCGCCTGGACCCCGTTCTCCTCCGCGGCCTGGGCCACGTTCGCGGTGGCGTCCATCAGGCCGGGGCGGATCGGATAGGTGAAGTACAGGGCGTCGATCCCCTTGGTCGCGCGGGCCAGGGTGTCCAGGTCGAGTACGTCGCCTTCCACGACGTCGGCTCCGAGGGCGGCGAGCCGCTCGGCTCGCCCGTCGAGGCCGCGGACGAGTGCGCGGACGCGGTGACCGCGCTGGAGCAGGAGTTCGGTCGTACGGCCGCCGGTCTTGCCGGTGGCCCCGATCACGAGGAGGTTGCGTTCCATGAGGGTGATCTCCGTTTCTTGAGAGGGCGCTGGCGGGAACTCCAGCGTCAGTCCTTCGAGCGGGTGTCGCAGAAGGTGAGTGCGGCGGTGCGACGCCCGTCTTGCAGGAGGCTGCGATCGCGGGCCCGCCCCGAGTGGGCGCGGCCCTGTAGTCAGGGTGTGCGGCGGGGCCGGAGGGCGATCAGCGCGGCGGCCGCAGCGAGTCCGGCGCCGGCCTGGACCCACCAGGCATGGTCGAACCCGGTGGTCGTGGCCTGGGGAGTCAGGGCGACGAGAAGGGCCACGCCCACGGCGCTACCGATCTGTCGGCTCATGTTGAGTACGGCGCTGCCGGTGGTGGCGCGTTCGGGTGCGAGGGTGCCGGCGGCGGCGAACAGCGGCGCCTGGGCCAGACCGCCGGCCAGGCCGACCAGGATCAGGCCCGGGAACATGCCGCCCCAGTAGTCGGGGGTGGTGTGTATGGCGGTGAGCCAGTAGACGGCGGCGAGTGTCATGGCCAGCGTGCCGGTCACGGCGGGGGCGGTGCGTCCGAAGCGGCTCTGGAGGGGTCCGGCGTTCATGGCGAAGGCGATCGAGGCGAGGGGCGCCGGGGCGATGCAGACCCCTGCGCGCAGTGGGCTGAAGTGCCAGACCTCCTGCATGAACAGGGCGGTGCTGAGCAGGACGATGGCGAACCCGGAGGAGAACAGGAACAGGGCCACGGTGGCGGCGGTGAACTCCCTGCCGGCGAACAGCTGCTTCTCGATCACCGGTGCCTCGGCGCGCAGGGTGCGCTGCACGGTCGCGGCGGCGGCCAGCGCGGCCGCGGCGAACAGGGTCACGGTGCGGATGTCCGTCCAGCCCCACCCCGGTCCCTGGACGGTGGCGAGTACCAGCAGGCTCACGGCCAGCAGCAGTGCGAGGGCGGAGACCGGGTCCGGCAGGGCGGCGCCCTTGGGTTGGCGGACCTCGGGCAGCAGCAGCGCACCGGCGACGAGGGTGGCGATGCCGACGGGAACGTTGATCAGGAAGATCCACCGCCAGTCGAGGGTGACGAGCAGTCCGCCGACGGGCGGGCCCGTCGAGGCCGCGATCGCGCCCACGCCCGCCCACAGGCCGACGACCAGGGTGTGCCGGCGTTTGGGGAAGCTCGGGTAAAGCAGGCCGAGCGAGGTCGGCACGATCATCGCTGCGCCGACGGCCTGGAGAGCGCGGGCCGCGACCAGCACGCCGAGGCTGGGTGCGGCGGCCGCTACGGCGGAGGTGAGGGTGAAGAGTGCCACTCCGGACAGCAGCATCTTCTTGCGTCCCCAGTGGTCCGCGATGCGGCCGGCGGGCACGAGCACGGCGGCGAAGACGATGGCGTAGGCCGACAGGACCCACGACACGCTCGCGACGCCCGAGCCCGGGAACGACCAGCCGATCCCGTCGAGGGCGACGTTGACGACGAAGAAGTCGAGCTGGGCCATGAAGGCGACGGCACCGAGCACCGCCATGATGCTCCAGCGGCGCGGGTGACCGGACTCGGCGACGGCCGGGGCCGGGGCATCGTGCACTGTCGTCGCGACCGCTTGCGGTGCCACCTGTGTGGACATCCCGTCCGCCTCCTCAGAAGAATGGGCTTGGCAGCCCTTTTTTGGCCTGCCCCCAGGGAACACCTCACAGAAAGGGTTGTCAAGCCCTTTTTTGCGGTAGGGTTGTAGCCATGACCACCACCAGCGAAGCGCCGGGTCAGAAGCTGACCGCCAAGGGCCTGGCCACACGCGAACGAATCGTCCGGGCGGCCGCCGAGCTGATCTACGAACACGGCGCGCAGAACACCAACAACGAGCAGATCCGCGAGGCAGCCGGAGTCAGCGGCTCGCAGCTGACGCGCCACTTCCCCACCAAGGAGTCCCTGGTGCGCGCGGTGCTCGCCTGGCAGGCCGACAGCATCGTCGCCCGCCACCAGGCGCCCGAGCTGGGCGAGCTGGACACCTTCGCCGCCCTTTACCGGTGGGCCGACTCCTACATCGCCTCGCAGGACATGCTGCGCGGCGGCTGCACGTTCGGCTCCCTGGCCGCCGAGGTCGTCAAGAACGAGCCCTCCCACCGGGACGCGGTGGCCGACGGCTTCGAACGGTGGCAGGAGCTGTTCAAGCGCGGCCTGAGCAAGATGCGCGAGCACGGCGAACTGCGACCGGAGGCCGACCCGGCCGCGCTCGCCCACCTGCTCACCGCCGCGTTCCAGGGCGGAGCACTGCTGGACCAGGCGGCCGACGACAGCACGCCGCTGCGTGACGCGCTGTACGGAGCCCTGGCCTACATCGAGTCATTCGCCGCGGAACGCTGATCGCGTCGCGGGGTGTCGTCCCCCGGGCGGGAGTTGCTCAGGGGGTGCGGGAGGCGACCGGACCGGGGCGGTGCTCCTGCCGGGACCGGGCCTGTGCGGTGAGCGGGAGCCCGGCGAACGTCTGATCCGCGACGCGTTCCAGTGCGGCCGTGTCGGACCCGGCCCTGGCCAGTACTTCCATGCCCCGGTTGACCGCCATGAGCAGGTGACTGATCCCCTGGGCGTCCGCCGCAGGATCGAGGTCGCCATGGCGCTGCGCGGCCCGAACGCACCCGGTCAGTGAACTCTCGATCCTGTCCAGGGCCTGCTGCACGCGCGCGGCGGCCTGCGGATCGTGGTCAACTCCTTCGACGACGAAGCCGGTCACCATGCAGCCGAGTCCGTCCGGGTCCTCGTGCACGAACCGCGCCGACTTCACGAGGTACGCGTGCAGCCGTTCCAGCGCGGTGTCGTCGGGGCCTTCGAGTACGGCCGCCCATGCCGCCTCGATTCGGCCGCAGTACGCCTCCAGTGTCCGCAGGTACAGCGAGCTCTTGTCGCCGAAGGCGGCGTAGAGGCTGCCACGGCCCAGCCCGGCGGCCTTGGCGATGTCGTCGACGCTGGTGCCGGCGTATCCGGTGCGGCGGAACTGTCGCTCGACGGCCTGTACGACCTCGTCCTTGTCGAATCCTGGTGGGCGCCCCATGGCGGCCAGCCTACAGCCCGCACAAGCGTTCTTGACATTCCGTTCCACAAGTTCCTACGGTTCATGACAGATCGGTCCAGAACGAGGTGACCGTTGTTCAGTGCATCCCGCGCATCCCGCAGAACGGATGAGACGCATGTCCCCGCACAGCAACACTGTGGCAGCACGAAACGGCCGGACGGTGACCGACGTGGTCACCCCCGGCCTGGTGTCTCGACTCACTCTGGGGGTGGAGGGCGGCGGCCGGGTCGTAAGCCGCACCCCCATGACGGGCGAGATCATCGCGGAGCTGCCCGAGTCGGCACCGGACGATGTCAAGACGGCATTCGCCAAGGCGCGAAAGGCGCAGCGGGAATGGGCCGCGCTTCCGGTGCGCAAGCGCACGGAAGTGCTGCTCCGGTTTCACGACAGTCTTCTGGACAAGCAGGCCGAGGTGATGGACCTGATCCAGGTGGAGACGGGGAAGGCCCGTCTGCACGCACACGAGGAAGTGCAGTCAGTCGCCGTGGTCGCCCGGCACTACGGGCGCAGGGCCCCGGCATATCTCCGGCCGCGGCGACACCTTGGCGCGTTTCCGGTGCTGACAAAGGTCACCGAGTCGCACCACCCGCGAGGCGTGGTCGGGCAGATCGTCCCCTGGAACTACCCCCTTGAGCTCTCTTTGGGAGACGCGCTGCCTGCTCTTGTCGCGGGCAACGCCGTGGTGACGAAACCGGACACGCAGAGCACCCTGACGCCGCTGTGGGCGCGCAGGCAGCTCATCGAGGCCGGGCTGCCGGCCGATGTCTGGCAGATCGTCATCGGCGACGGCCGGGTCGTCGGGCCCGCGGTCGTGGATCAGGCCGACTATGTCGCCTTCACCGGCTCCGTTGGCACCGGTCGGGACGTCGCGAGCCGTGCGGCAGCCCGTCTGGTCGGCGCGTCACTCGAGCTGGGCGGCAAGAACGCCCTACTCGTGCTGGCCGACGCGGACCTGGACAAGGCCGCCGAGGGCGCGGTTCGCGCGTGCTTCTCCTCGGCCGGCCAGCTCTGCCTGTCGGCCGAGCGGATCTTCGTCCACTCCTCGGTAGCCGCCGAGTTCCTGGAACGATTCGTCTGCCGCACGGAAGCACTCAGCCTCGGTACATCGCTGAGCTACGGGGTCGACATGGGTTCGCTGGCGGGCCCCCGCCAACTGGAAACGGTCTCTCGGCACGTCGACCAGGCCGTCGCCGAAGGGGCCACAGCCCTCACCGGAGGAAGGCCTCGCCCTGATATCGGCCCCTTCTTCTACGAGCCCACCATCCTCGACGGCGTGGAGCCCACAATGGCCGTCCACGCGGAGGAAACCTTCGGACCAGTCGTATCGGTGTACCGCTTCACCGACGAGGACGAGGCGATCGAGCGGGCGAACGCCACGCTGTACAGACTCAACTCCAGTGTGTGGACGAAGGACACACGGCGCGGTGAACGCATCGCGGCCCGTCTGCAAAGCGGCACCGTGAATGTCAACGAGGGCTACGCATCCGCCCATGGCAGCCTCCGCTCCCCGATGGGCGGCATGAAGGACTCCGGACTTGGCCGCCGCCACGGCCTCGAAGGCATCCTCAGCTACACGGAGGCGCAGACAGTCGCCACGCAGCGGATGCTTCCGCTGGCACCGTCGATGGGCATGGACGATCAGCGGTACGCCGCGTTCATCAGCCTGAGCCTGCGCGTCATGAAGGCACTGAGGCTCGCCTGATGCGACCCCGGCGCGAACGTCGCGGACGTGCTCGGCGAGTTCGCCGGAGTCGATGTCACAGAAGGGGCCGCAGATCTCGATGTGCTTCGGCGTGCCCTGGCTGTCAGGAGGTCGCAGACGGCGACTTCTCGAAGTCGGCGACGGACATGCCGTCCCAGTCGTACAGCGACGAGAAGCCGGTGTGCCGGTCGTGATCTCACACGACGGTCACTGTTCTCCGCGGTGAGGCACTGCTCCCTCGTACCCGGCTGTGTCCGGGACGTGCGTGCAGCGGAATTCGACAGTGTTGCTACTCTCCCCATGGTCCATTGATCACGCCACGTTCCATGGATGTGACGCCGTCCGCCGCCCGTTCCTGCGCGAGTTGGTAGGTGAGCGTGTAGGGCGGCGCGGCCGTCTCGGAGCGGGCACCATGGGCGAGGACTTCGTCGGCCAGATGGCGGACCATCTGAAGCCGCGGATAAGCGGCATGGATCCGGCTCTGCTCCTCGGCCACGAGGTCGGCGTTCTTTCCGAAGTCGATCCAGATGCCTTCGTAGGTCAGGTAGGTCAGCAGCCCCATTCGCTCGGGGATCTGCGGAGTGGTGTGCAAGGCGATGGCCTCCCAGACCGTGTCGACATCCCGGGCCGGGGCGCCGAGACCGGTCAGCACGGCGGGCCCTTGTCGACATCCCCGGGCCGCAGCGCCAAGACCGTTCAGTACGGCGGCGGCGAGATCGGCACTACCCCTCTCGAACCGCAGCAGGCGGTGTGCCAGTTCACGGTGTGACCCGCCTCGGCCTGCCACCTGGCGATGTGGCGCCACGAGAGCTGCTCGCGGGCAAGAAATGGCACGGACGTTGACCATCGCTACATAGGGGCCACATGACGAACAGGCATCGCGTCACAGTGCTCGTACTGCCCGGTGTACTCGCGCTCGAGTTCGGCGCCGTGACGCAGATCTTCTCGACGGACCCGCACTACGCGCTGACCCTGTGCGCCGAGAGCGGTCCCGGACCCGTGCCCGGGTCCGGCTTCGCGGTCACCGTCGCCGCTGGCCTCGAAGCACTGGACGACGCCGACACCGTGATCATCCCGGGTTACGACGACATCGACGCGACCCCGGCGCCCCGCACCTTGAGGGCGCTGCGGGGGGTGCCTCTATGTCCTTCGTCAAGGCACCCCTGTCGGGTTTGGGATGGTTCGGTCTTGCTGGGGTCATGCGGCGAGCTCGACGTCCGCGGGCGTGCGGGATTCGTAGAAGGTGCCGTCGCGGAGCATGGCGAACAGGACGCTGATGCGTTGGCGGGCGAGGCGGAGGAGGGCCTGGGTGTGGGTTTTGCCGCGGGCTCGCTGGCGGTCGTAGTAGGTGCGGGAGGCGGGATCGGCGTTCATGCAGGCGAAGGCGGAGAGGAACATGGCGCGCTTGAGCTGGCGGTTTCCGCCTCGGGGTGCGTGTTCGCCGTGGATCGAGGTTCCCGACGACTTCGTGGTCGGGGCGAGTCCGGCGTAGGAGGCCAGGTGGGCGGCGCTCGGGAAGCTGGTGCCGTCGCCGACGGTGACGAGCAGGACTGCGGCGGTCCTGACGCCGACGCCAGGCATCGACGTCAGGACGGGGGAAAGAGGGTGGGCCTCCAGCAGGGCGTTGATCTGGGCTTCCAGGGCCCGGCGCTGTTCGTGGACGGCGGCCAGGGAGTGGGCCAGGGACGGGATCACGATGTCGAGGGTGCCGGTCCCGGGCACGACCACGGTCTGCTCGTCGAGGGCGTCGAAGACCTCGTCGATCAGCCGCGCGGCCATGCGCGGGGCCTTGGGCCGGATGACCTCGACGAGTCTGCGGCGGCCGGCCTTGCGCAGTGCGGCGGGGGAACCGTAGCGCTCCAGCAGCCAGGTGACGGCCTGGTGGTCGAGGCGAGGGCCCAGGACGCGCTCCAGGCTGGGGTGGAACTGGGTGAGCAGGCCGCGTATCCGGTTGGACGTGCGGGTGGCCTCGGCCGCGAGGTCCTGGTCGAAGCCGACGAGGACCGTGAGTTCGGCGGTGATCGCGTCGGTGAGTTCCAGCGAGCGCAGGGTGTGCGGCATGGTGCGGGCCGCATCCGCGATGACCGCAGCGTCCTTCGCATCGGTCTTGGCCTCGCCCGGATACAGGTCGGCGATCCGCCGCATTGCGAGTCCGGGCAGGTAGGCAACCTTGCAGCCCGCGTCCCGGGCGACCGTGAGCGGGAGGGCTCCGATGGATGCGGGCTGGTCCACGATCACCAGTACGGTGCCGAACTTCGCGGCCAGTTTGTCGAACACGGCCCGCAGTTTCGGCTCGCTGTTGGGCAGCTGCTTGTCGAAGACCTTCTTGCCGGCCGGAGTCAGCCCGTGCCCGTGATGAGAGCTCTTTCCGACGTCCAGGCCGAGGAACACGCCCACGTCTTCGGTGTCGAACATCGCGCCCTTCCAGGAGAGTTGAACGTGCCGGCCTCGGCGGTGGTGTCGTACGCGCGCATCCACGTTATGCAGACCTGCCGCCCGCGAGCTGTCCGGCATTGCGCCGGACCGGGTGGTGGCCGGACCTCTCATCAGCGTCTCCGACGGCACCTCCCGGGCCCGGTGACACCACCCCCCAGGTCATGCCTTCGACAGGGGGACACAGTCATGCCGGGCCCGGAGGCCAGCGGCCCTCTTGCAGGACCGCGGAAAACATAACGGGGGCTCACACCCGAGGCGCCCGGCTCGTCTCCATCTGCACCGGAGCCTTCGTCCTCACCGCGGCCGGACTGCTCGACGGGCGCCCGGCCACCACGCACTGGCGGCAGGCTGAGCAGTTGCGAAGGCGCTACCCTCTCGTCAACGTCCTGCCGAACCAGCTCTATGTGGACGACGGTGACATCCTCACGTCCGCCGGCGTGACGGCAGGGATCGACCTGTGCCTGCATCTGATCCGCACCGACCTGGGTGCGGCGGCGGCGAACACACGGGCACGGGATCTCGTCGCGCCGCCCCGGCGGCAGGGCAGCCAGGCTCAGTTCATCGAACAGTTCCGTCCCTGGCCGATGGCGACGAGCTCGCCTTGCTGCGGGAGTGGATGCTCGACCACCTCGCAGACCCCCTCACCGTCGACGACCTCGCGGAACGGGCCCATATGTCACGGCGGACCTTCATCCGCCGCTTCCGCGAGGAGACCGCCACCACGCCGATGGCCTGGCTGACCGGCGCACGCATCGATCGGGCGCGCGAGCTGCTGGAGGCGAGTTCCGTGCCGGTGGAACGCGTGGGCCGCTTCACCGGCCTCGGTGCCCCTGCCTCCCTGCGGGCTGTCTTCCACCGGCATCTTGGCACCTCGCCCCAGGAGTACCGGACTCAGTTCCGCCACAAGGCGCAGTCGGTTGCCTCTCCCCCTTCACATGCGTTCTTGACATTTCGTTCCACAAGTCCATACGGTTCTTGTCGGATCGGTCCAGAACTCTGGTGTCCGTTGTTCACGGCACCCCGCGCATCCCGCAGAACGGAAAAGACGCATGTCTTCGCAAGATCGGATGACCCCTCCACGAACGCAGAGAGGAGGCCCGGACAGCGACCCGAACTACGCCTCCGCCACGATCGGTCTGCGCCCCGAAGAGACCGGCGCGCGTGGCGCCCTCGTGACCATGCCGACGCAGATCGGATCGGTCGCCGGCATCGGCATCCCGATCGTCATGCTCGCCACCGCCTCCGGCGAAGCCTCTCTGAAGACCTACCGACACGCCTGGCCGGTCATGACGGCCCGCACGGCCGCCGCGGCCAGGGTGTCGCGGGGCGTATCGCAGAAAAGGGCGGTGCCTGTCCGATGACGACTTCCGTCCCTGCTCAGGCTTCCCGCACCGCGGCCCCCGGCGGCGGCCGGTCCCGCTGGCTCGGCCTGCTGGTGGTCTGCCTCGGCGTCATGATGGCCTTCGTTGACGTCACCTCCACCATCTCCGCCCTGGGCGACATCCAGGGCGACCTCCACGTCACCGCCAGCACGCTGGTATGGATCACTAGTGCGTACAGCCTCGCTGTCGTCAGCTTCGTGATGTCCGCCGGAACCTTCGGCGACCTCGTGGGGCGTCGGCGCGTGTTCAGCCTCGGTGCCGCCGTCTTCCTGGCCGGCAGCGTGCTCGCCGTCTTCGCCGACAGCGCCAGCATGCTCATCACCGCCCAGGCGATCGCGGGTCTCGGCGGCTCGGCCGTACTGCCGACGAGCCTGGCGATCGTCAGTGCCACCTTCACCGACCCGCACGAGCGCACGGCCGCGATCGGCATCTGGGCCGCGTGCTCCGGAGTGGGCCTGGCCATCGGCCCGATCCTCGCCGGTGCCCTGCTCGAACACTTCTCCTGGCACGCCGTCTACATCGCCAACCTCGTCATCGCCGGCACGGCCCTCCTCCTCGCCCCAGCCTTCGTGACCGAATCCAGACATCCCACACGCCGGCTCGATCTCGCGGGCCTCGTCCTGGGCACGGTGATGACGGCCTCGGCCACCTACGCGATCATTCAGGGCGGCGCCACGGGATACACCAAGCCGCCGATCATCACCATGTACGTGGTCTTCGCCGTGTCCCTGTTCCTGTTCGTACGCGTCGAACTCCGTCACCCCGACCCCATGCTGGACCTGCGGCTCTTCCGGAGCGCCTCCTTCTCGGCCGTGATGGGCGTTGCCGCCGTCAGCGTCTTCGGACTGGTCGGTGTCGCCCTGCTCAGCGTGCTCTACATGGAACGTGTGGGACACACCAGCCCCGTCGATGTCGGCGTGCGGCTGCTGCCGCTGTTCGGGACGTTTCTCCTGGTCACTGTGGTGGCCGCCCGGGTGTTGGTGCACCGGGTCGGCCTCACGGTCCTGATCACGGCGGGCCTGGTCCTCATCGGAGCCGGCTCTCTCGGGCTGCTCGCGACGGATGCCTCGGGAGGGTACGGGGCGGTGTGGCCCGGGCTGCTCGTGGCGGGCGTCGGAGCGGGCCTGCTCACCGCGCCTTCGACGGCAGCCGCGGTCAACAGCGTCCCGCCGCAGCAGCAGGGCATGGCATCAGCAGCGGTGAACATGGCCCGTCAGCTGGGCACGGTGCTCGGCCCCAGCGTGCTCGGAACGATCGTCACCAGTCGCTTCCCCCGCAACCTGAACGACCGTCTCGTCGAGGCAGGCATCCCCTCGCGGCAGGCGGAAGGCATTGTGGAGGGCGTGTCACATGGCGGCAGCGGGACGGGCATGCCCGCGTCCCTCGCCCGCGTGGTGGGAGCGGCAGTACCGAGGGCGTTCACCGACGCCGTGCACCTGGGAAACCTGATCGGCGGCGTCGTACTGATCGCCATGGCCGTGCCCGCGGCACTGTTCGTCCGGCAGAAGGTTCACGGTCCTCGGACATCCACCGAAGCGTAAGAGGTACGCCGAGCAGCCGGTGTTGATCGCCGAACACAACCGTCAACACCGGCACCGCCCGATGGAAGCGAGGGTAATGTTGTGCTGGCGGTTCCGTCAGCACACGTTCGTTCTGCGTGGCGAGGGTCGAAAGGCCGACGCGATGCCTTTCCTTCTGAACACCGACGAGGGCACTGTCACGTTTGGCTGACCGGATGGGATGATCTTCTGGTTGATCATGGTGGAGGGGGGTTGTCCGTGGGTAGCGCGCCGCCGTCGTACAAGGGGCACCGGTACCCGGCGGAAATCATCGCCCACTGCGTGTGGCTCTACCACCGCTTCCCGCTCAGCTTCCGCGAGGTCGAGGAGCTGATGCTCGAGCGCGGTGTCGTCGTCTCGTATGAGACGGTCCGGCGATGGTGCGTCAAGTTCGGGCAGGGCTACGCAGGCGCGCTGCGCCACCGCCGGCCCCGGCCTGGCGACAAGTGGCACCTGGACGAGGTCTTCATCAAGATCAACGGGGAGCTGAAGTACCTGTGGCGGGCCGTCGACCAGGACGGCAACGTCCTCGACATCCTTGTCCAGAACCGTCGCAACAAGGCCGCGGCTCGACGTTTCTTCCGTCGTCTGATGAAGAGGACCCGGGCGGTGCCGCGGGTGATCGTCACCGACAGGCTGCGTTCCTACGGCGCGGCCCACCGCGAGGGCATGCCCTCGGTCGAACACCGCTCACACAAGGGTCTGAACAACCGGGCGGAGAACAGTCATCAGCCCACCAGGCAGCGTGAACAGGCGATGAAAGGCTTCCGTAGTGTGGGCGCAGCGCAGCGGTTTCTGTCCGCGTTCAGCGGCATCTCACCGCACTTCCGGCCCCGCCGCCATCTGATGACAGCCTCCGACTACCGATCCGAAATGACCATCCGCTTCGCGATCTGGGACCAGGTCACCGGCATCGCGGGCCTGCCCGCCGAAGCCTGAGCACCGACCCGAGACCCGACCTCCGCCACGCCCCGACACGACGTCAGAAACCCACGCACTTAACAACGTGACAGCGCCTGATCGGCGTCCCGGCCGGGACGCCCGCGGCGGGCGTGCTCATCCGGCCGGTCTCCTCGCCCGACCAGCGCAGCGGGGGAGTTCGATGCCGGGTGCGATGTGCTCGGCCCACTCGGGGATCCAGCGCTGCTCGTGGATGTCGAACAGCGGGGTGCACTGGCTGGCGGAATGCAGGTCCAGCACGTAGGCGCCGGTCAGCCGGTGGGCGAGCCACGAGGCAGGCATGAGGAGGCGGCGGGCGCGTGCCCGAAGCGCTCCTGGTCGTGGTGGTGCCAGTGGCGCAGGTCCGCCGACGGCGCCACGTCGCGGAGCCATTCGTCCAGGTGGGCCCGTTCTTTGCTCATTCCGCGGGGCCACAGGCGGTCCACGAGCACTCGCTTGCCGTTCCGCGACGAGGTGTCCTCATAGATCCTCTGACAACTGGGAACGCCGCGTGGGCGGGGCCGCCGGCTGCGGTCCCACCCACGCGGTGCTGTCCCAGGTGACCTCCCGGGGTGTGACGTCAGCGCAGGCCGAAGGCCCGGGTGATCGTCTGCGAGACGGTGTTGCCCGCGCTGTCCCGGGCGCCGACCCGGAGGGTGACGAAGTCGGCGGACCGCGGCGCGCGCAGGTTCGTCCGCCATCCGTCGTCGCACCGGCTCAGGTCGGTCCGCTGCCAGGTCGCACCGTCGTCGTACGACACCTCGACGGTCGGCTTCCCGATGGTGGCGGTGGTGCCCGGCAGGTGCGAGGCGGTCACCGTCAGGCCAGCGTGCCGGTCGGCACGGCCGGACTTGTCGGTGTCCACGCCGTAGTCGAGCTGGATGAGCGGCAGGGACACCGCCGCATCGCTGCCGGTGACCGCGGAGGTGAAGTCCCACTCGGTCAGCGTGTGCGTCGAGTACGGGTTGGCCCAGGTGCCGCGGTCGTTGTCGAGGACCAGCCGGTAGGGCAGGCGCTCGGCGCCGAGGCCGGGAACCTGCAGGTACTCGGCGTTGCCCCAGTCGAGCTGCTGGTCGCCCTGGTAGAGCGACATCCAGTCCTTGACGTCGAAGTTCGCGCCGGCCTCGCCGACGTGACCGGAGCCCGAGTCACCCCAGCCGGGCGCGGTGATGTACATCGTGTCGAGGTAGCGCACCGGCTGGTAGTTGACCGGGCCCATGCGGGGCCGCTGGATCGGGCCGAACCAGCTGACCTTGCCGGTCTTGCGCGCCGGGTAGTTCAGCGGGTCGATCGAGTGCTGCCCGGTCTCGCCCTGGATGAAGGCGTCGTCCAGCCACGTGGTGCCGGCGGTGACCCAGTCGGTGCGCTCGCCCTGGGCGGGCGCGGTGAGCTGGTTGCCGACGGCCCAGCCGCGCCAGACGTCCGGACGGAACTCCATCGCCTTGCCCTGCCGGTAGTTCCGGAAGGAGACGTTCACCCGGCCGAGGTCCTTGGACTCCTCACGCCAGGTCGGGTCCGCCGGAACGGCGCCCGTCCAGTGGTGCACGACGTCGTAGACGTAGTCGGTCGTGGGGTGCGAGGTGACCTTCAGCGAGACCGCGCCGTGCCGGAGTTGGCCGAGCAGGTCGGCGCCCTGGTCGGCGTTGAGCGTCGCCACCGTCACCGGGGCCGGGCTCTCCGGGCTCCAGGGGTTCTCGTCCCAGGGCTGCAGGCGGCCGACGCCGTCGTTGACGACCAGCAGCAGCCGGGCGCCGGCGGCCGCGGCGGCCTCCGCCTGGGCCTTGATCCCTTCCGTGCCGGCGCCGCGCACCACGACGGCCTTGCCGCGCACGTTCTGCCGCGCGAGCTCCTCGGCCGTGCCGTCACCGGCGAAGACCGCCGTCAGGTTCCGGGTACCGGCGGGCAGCGGCGTGGCCGCGCGCTTGACCAGCGGGTCGTTGAAGGTCGTCGACTTCGTGCTCACGGTCAGCGCGGGCTGCTCGAGGCGGAAGCGGGCGCCGGTCTCGAACTCGCCGTCGGTGACCTTCTTGCCGGTCGGGAGCGCCCAGATGCTGTCGTACGACGGGTCCGGCAGCATCGACGTCTCCACCAGGCTGTCGGTGAAGGACCGGTGGGCGTCCAGGCGCGGCGCGACGGCGGTGGTCTGCTGCGGCACGCGCGCCAGGATCCGGCGTGCCTTGCGGCCGTCCAGGGTGACGGTGCGGTCCTGGTCCAGCTTCACGTCGTTGAAGGCGAGCAGCACCATGCCGCGCGAGCGCGGGCCTTCGGCGCCCTCCACGTCACCGGTGAGCCAGCCGCTGTAGCTGCCGACGGGCAGCCGCGCCGTGCCGGTGCCGGACGCGTCGAGGTCCATCACCGTGAAGAGGTGCTCGGCGGTCAGGACGACCCGGCCCTCCAGCGGCTTGCCCGAACGGTCCTTGGCGACCACGGTCAGATTCTGCCGCTGGCCCTCGCGGGCCGCGCCGATCAGGGTCCGGGCGCGGACCGCTCCGCTGCCGTCCGTACCGATGATCATGGCGCTGACCGACTGGTCGCCGCCCAGCTTGTCCAGATCCGCCGTCAGGGTGACCGTGGCGGTGCCGTGGGCGGGCACGGTGACGTGGTCGGCGGAGAGGCTGAACAACCCTGCCGGAACGGTGCCGTTGACCGCCAGGTTGAGGTTGGCCGGTGCGTCGCCGACGTTGGTGTACGTCACCGTCTGGACGTCGGTCTGCCCCGGCTTCGGCGGCCACGTGTGGAAGCCGGAGTAGGCGCTCGTGGTGGCGAAGACCGTGGTGTGCACGGCCGCCAGCGCGTCGAGTCGGCCGGCGCCCGCCTGGTACGGGGTGTACGCCGGGGTTGCCTTGGCGCTGCTGACCAGCGCCTCCTTGAGCTGGGTGCCCGTCCAGTCGGGGTGCTCCGAGGCGAGGAGCGCGGCGGCACCGGCGACGTGCGGCGTCGCCATCGACGTGCCGCTCATCGTGGTGTAGTAGCCGGAGCCACGCTTGTAGTGCGAGCGCGCCGCGACGATGTCGACGCCGGGCGCGGTGATCTCCGGCTTCAGCCCGCCGTCGCCGTCACGCGGGCCCTGGCTGGAGAAGTCGGCGAGCGTGTCGGTGGAGTCGACGGCGCCGACGGTCAGCGCGGAGTCTGCGGCACCGGGGCTGCTGATGGAGTGCGGGCCGCCGTTGCCCGCCGCGATCACGAACAACGCGCCCGTGTCGTGGCTGAGTTCGTCGACGGCCTGGCTCATCGGGTCGGTCTTGTCACCGCCGCCGCCCAGGCTCATGCTGATGATCCTGGCCTTCTGGTCGCGGGCGGCCCACTCCATGCCCGCGATGATCCAGGATTCCTGGCCGCTGCCCTCGGAGTTGAGCACCTTGCCGACGGCCAGCCGGGCGCCGGAGGCGACACCCCGCTCCTTGCCGTCGGAGGCACTGCCCGTGCCGACGATGGTCGAGGCGACGTGCGTGCCGTGGCCGTTGTAGTCGGCGATGTCGTCCTCGCCGGGGACGAAGCTGGCGCTGTCGGACACCTGCCCGACCATGTCCGGGTGTTCGGTGTCCGCGCCGCTGTCGAGCATCGCGACCTTCACGCCCTGGCCGGTGTCGCCCTCCGCCCATACCTTCTGCGCGCCGATCTGGGCGGTGGAGTCGGCCAGGTCGGCCTTCACCTTGCCGTCGAGCCACACGTTGGCGACGCCGCCCGCGAAGGACGGCTTCGCCGACCGGGCCGCCGCGCCGGAACCCCCGGTGAGCGAGGACCAGAACTCCGGTGCCTGCTTGTGGTTCTGCGCGAGGGCCGCGCCCTGGATGCTGTCCAGGCGGCGGACGTTGGTCGAGCCGGCCATCTTCGTCCGGGTGCGGGCCTTGGCGGCGGCTCCGGTGTAGCGCACGATCAGCGGCAGCCGGGAGCTGTGCGCGTCGTCATAGCCCTCGGTGATCAGCCGCGTCACGTTGAAGAGCTGCTTGTCGAGTTTGCCGGCGCTCACGTACGGCAGGGCGGCGTCGGGGTAGACATAGGTGGCGCCGTCCACGACAGCGCGGTGGAAGCCGGTGGTGGCTCCGCTCGCGGCCTGGAAGGAGCGCACGACGGTGCCGTCGGCGGCGGTCCCGATGGTGACCTTGTCACCCGTGATCAGGGTGACGGTGTGCGTGCCGGCATCGCCGGGGGTTTGGTGTCCGGCGTCGTTGTGCGACACCTCACCGGCGGAGTACGCGGACACAGCGGCAGTCGCGGGTATGACGCCGAGTGTTAGCGCGGCCGCCACGGCGAGGGCGATCGGCCCGGGCCGGGGGATGGAAACCTTGGGCAAGGAAGACTCCTGAGACGCGACGAAGAGCGAAAGATCACTGGATCCTCCGGCCTCCCCCGCCGTCGTTCAAGGGGCCACACATGTCGCTCTTGTGCCATGGCACAGTTACGCCGCGAGCAGACGGGGTCGTCGGCCACCGCGCGTCCGGGGGGACGGCGGCGGACCGCCCCATGAATTCGGCGTGTCGAGGGACGGAGCAACGGGCCTGTGGGGCATCCCGGTCGGCGGCTTGGCGCATGCCCTCCGCCGGGGCGGACGCCAGGTGCGGCGGGCCCGCGCTCTCACGTCATCGATGGGTGATGGGCCTTCCCGCGGGGGACCGACAGCCTCACAGCCGGTACCCACTCGCCGTCACTCAGCGCGTGCCCTCGCCCACCCGCACTGGTTGCGTCAACTGCGGATCCCCTGGATATCCGCGACGACGTCCACGACGCCTTCCTGACCCTCGGCTGCGCGCTCATACGCTGACCGTGCCCTTTCGTCGGCGAGTAGTGAGAGATCCTCGCCTGGTCGGAGGGCATCTTCCCGCACTTTGTTGACGGTCCCAGAGCTCGTAACACGATCTTGGCGATGTGGTCGTGGCATCGCGCTTTGCCGTCAGGCTTCGAGGTCTCGGGCGGCCTCCTCACGTTCGCACACGGTTGCCGCCGTCTGGTTGCCGGGCTCGGCACGGTCGGGGGGTTCGCGCAATTCCACACGGCATCGACCCGGGCAGGGAGCGGGTATCTGTCGAATCCGTGTCGAAGTCCGCTTACCGGGACGCCCAGTTGCGGAATCGGCGCAGTTTTCAACCTGTGGACGATGCTCTACTCGCAACGCGCCTTCTATGGGCGTGCAGATCTTTAACTCGTGGCTTTCTGCTCGGTGGTTCGTTGGTCTGGCATGAGCGGGTTGGAAGAGCAACGGGCCGTGCTGGCAGCCAAGTTCGGGGCGATTCTGCCGCGCCTCGACGAGCGGCAGCGTCGCCTGCTGATAGGGGCGGAAGCCCAATCCCTCGGCCACGGCGGGATCAGAGCAGTCGCCCGTGCCGCCGGTGCCCGTGAGGCCACGGTGTCTGTCGGTGTGCGGGAACTCGACTCCGGAGAGGCTCCGTTGGGACGGGTCCGTCGGCCCGGCGGAGGCCGCAAACGTGTCGCCGACCTGAATCCGGCCGTCCGCAAGGCGCTTCTCACGCTGGTCGAGCCCGACGTCCGCGGAGACCCCATGTCGCCGCTGCGCTGGACCACCAAATCCACCCGCAAGCTCGCCGAGCAGCTCACCCGGCAGGGCCACCGGATCTGCGCGGACACGGTGGGCGACCTTCTGCGCGAGGAGGGCTTCAGCCTGCAGAGCAACGCCAAGACCCTGGAAGGCAGCCAACACATGGTCACTTCCGAGACCCGGTCGTCCGCCACGATCTCCGTCGCGTGAGCGGAGCGAGGCTGCCGAGGGGCGGCATCTCCAGGCGGAACTGCTGGCCCGCCCAGCGCTACGGCGAGGGGGGCCGCTGCGGGGAGCGGAGCACGAGCAGGGTGATCTCGCTGGGGGCGAAGACGCGGAACGGCGGGCCCCAGAAGCCGGTGCCGCGGCTGGTGTAGAGGAGGGTGCGGGTGCCGTGGCGGCTGAGGCCGGCGAGGGCGGGCTGGTCGATGCGGACCAGGTGGTGGAAGGGCCAGATCTGGCCGCCGTGGGTGTGGCCGGAGAGTTGGAGGTCGATGCCGTCGGCTGCCGCCCTGTCGACGAACTTGGGCTGGTGGGCCAGGAGCAGGACGGGGTGGTCGGGGTCGGCGCCGTGCAGGGCTCCGGCGAGGTGGGCGCGGTGGCCGGCGAGGCCGGAGGATTCGGCGGTGACGTCGTCCACGCCGGCGACCACGAGGGTGTCGCCACCGCGTTCGAGCAGCAGATGGCGGTTGCGCAGCGGCTCCCAGCCCAGCTCGTCCATGAGGTCGACCCAGCCCTGGGCCTCGCTGTAGTACTCGTGGTTGCCGGTGACGTACACACGGGCCCGGGTGGCCTGCACGGTGCCGAGTGGGGCGGCCTGGGCGCGGCGGCGTTCGGCCGTGCCGTCCGCGATGTCGCCGGTGTGGCAGACCAGGTCGGCCTGCAGAGTGTTCACCGTCTCGCAGACCCGCGCCGACCAGCGGGCGCGGTCGAGCGGGCCGTAGTGGGTGTCGGTGATGAGGACGACGCGCGTGCCGTCCAACCCGGCCCCCAGGCGCGGAAGTTGCACGTCGAGGCGGCGTACCCGTGGTACCCGGCGGGCCTCGGCGTACCCCCAGGCGAGCAGCACGGCGGATACGCCGAGGACCGCCCAAGTGACGATCCGGGCCCGGTCCTGACCGTCGCCGACGCCACTCACGGTCAGGGCGAGCCGCAGCAGGACGCCGAGCACGACGGACCAGGTGAACAGGACCCAGATGGTGCCCAGCAGGGTGTCCCCGACGATCGCCGCCCAGTCCTGCTGCCGTCGGCCGTGGCCGCGCACCATCGCGAGCGGCATGCCGATCAGGCCGAGGGCGAACAGGGCGGTGCCGGCCAGAGTGACGGGGAGCGGCCAGTGCTGGCCGGCGTGCAGCAGCAGCCAGCAGGGCACGGTCCACAGCAGGACGGGGGCGATCAGGGGGAGGTAGCGCATCAGGCGGTGCAGTCGGCTCCGCTGGGTCTCGTGCGCTGCACTGTCGGCGGATCGGGTTTCGCTGGTGTCGGTCACGCTTCCCCTCCTTAAGCAACCGGGCTGCCGTCGCGCACTGTATCCGGCCGTCTTCGGGCCGGACGGACGGGGTGTTCATGGTGGGCAGCCCCATGCAGCGAAGGGGTCTTTGCCGGGCGGCAAGACTCCGCTGCGGCGGCCGGGGTGCCGACTACTACGGCCCCGACCCCCGGGGGGGCTGATCTCGGTCCCCGGGAACACCCTGTTCGCACGGGCGGTCGCCGGGAGGCGCATGTTCTGGCCGGACAAGCTCGACCAACCGCACGCCCTGCACTACCTGCCGGATCTCGCGCGGGCACTCGTGGTGCTGGCCGACAGCGAGGCGTCATGGGGACGGGCGTGGAACCTGCCCTCTCCCAAGCCTCTGACCGGCCGACAGTACGCCGCCGCAGCGGCCCTCGACGGCCGCACGCGCGTGAGCGCAGTACCCAAGCTCGCCCTGCGGACCGCGTGCCTGTTCGAGACCCAGGCACGCGATGTGACGGAGATCTTCTGGCAGTTCGACCGGCCGTTCCTGATCGAAGCGAGCGCCATCGAACCCACATCGGACAGCTGACCCTGACGCCCCAGGCCGACGCAGTAGCCCAGAGCATGGCTGGACCCCGGAGGGAGGCCGAGAACCACCGGCATGCTGGTTAGGGCAAGGGCTAAGTGGCTTTCGTTTGCGCGGGTCCGAGCAGCTGACGTCGGGTACTGCCGTTTCAGTCCTGGTGGCGCAGCGCCAACATCAGGGGGACGGGGACGGGAGTCGTCCGGCCGGCGGGCGTCAGCTCGCCCGTCTCCGGCCCGACGGCGAACTGGGCGACGCTGTCGGCTGTGCTGTTGTTGACGTAGAGCCATCGTCCACTGGGGTCGATGACGAAGTTGGCCGGACCGCTCACGCCCTGGCTGGTGTGGCCGATGACGGAGAGCATCCCGGTCGGGCGGTCGATCCGGTAGCCGGTGATCGTCCTCCGACATCCCAGGTCTACGTGCTCTCGACTCTCACCGTATTGAGAACGTGCGCAGCCTGGCCGGTCTCTACCTGCTCCCCGGCCCGTCCTCTCCCGTCCGCTCGCCGTCCGCCGGGCGCGCGGCTGCCCGGTGCATGCGGATCACCGCGTACGTCTCGCCGTCTCTCGGCGGCCGCGTCCATGAACGGGTGGTGAATGTGTGCAGCCGCCCGTTCGTGATGGCATGACGCGGCAGAGACGCACCGAACTCCCCGGCCACCGCTTCCAACAGCGACCGTTCCACCTCGGCCCCGTCCTCCAGGGCGCGGAAGAACCGGCTCGGGTCCAGCGCCCGCGGTATCTCCCCGCTCTGCCGGATCTCCCTGTCCACGTACGTGAATGCGTACTGCTCGGCACCGTCTTGCGCCACCGAAAGGTGGAAGAACGGTTCCCCGCGCCATGTCCTCAGGCCGCTCCACACCACCACCGCACGGGTGCCCGCGCTGGCGGCCGCGGCCGGGGAGACGAACCGACGCTGGTCGAACGGGGCGGGATCGCCGTCGAAGGCGAAGCTCCAACCGGTGCCGGTCCGGCCGACCGTCATGAGAGCCCTGTCGTCGTAGGACGAGAACTCCCTCTGGTTGTGCGGCGATCTGTGGCGCGCCTCCCAGAGGGTCGTGGGTCCGTTCAGCACGGTGCCGTCCCCGTCCGCGAGACGTCCGGGCAACTCCTCCGGCTCCACCCCCTCCACCAGGACGAACCGGTAGGACGTGCGGTTGTTGCCCGGGTCCGGCTCCGCGAGCCACGCCAGGTCGCTCGGGTCGAGCCCGGCCGTCGGCCTCGGTGCCTCACCCGCCTGCCCGCCCCTCGGCGTGGACAGCAGCTCCCGGCCCCGCTCCGGGGTCAGCAGCGGCCCGAGCACCGGGTCGGCCACCCACCCCAGCGGCGCCAGGTGGTCCGGTCCCAGCGGCTCCCACAGGGGCAGAGCATTTACCAGCGCCCGCCATGCCCCGTCGGTGTCTCCCCACCGCGCCAGCTCCCGCGCCCGCTCGACCCCCTCCCCGAACGGTCCGGCCGCCGTGTACCGGTACGTGCCATTCCTCACCTGATCCAGCGTCGCGTAAGCGAGCGACACCACGTCGTCGTCGGCGCCCCGCAGATGGAACGTCAGCGTGGAGTCGTCCCGGTACGAGTGCGCCGCGTGCTCGGCGACCAGCGGTGGCAGCAGCTCGGGCGCGCACTGCGGGTCCGTCACCAGGTCGTCGAAGTACACCATGTAGGTCCGTCCGAGCAGGCGGCGTATCTGGTCGCCCAGCCCTGCGGCCGCCACGGCGTCCCGGGCGGCGAACAGCTCTCGCGCGCCGGGCAGCGGCCGGTCAGGGTGTCTGCGGCAGAGCTCGCCCCGTCGCCTCGGCTTCCTTCGGCGCGGCGGGTCCCGCCTGCTCGGGGCCCTGGCCCCGCCCTCGGCTGAGCTGCGCCCCGACCGCCGAGGTCACCAGGCTCAGCGCCGCGGCTGTGTACCAGACGACCCGGAAGTCGTGGTGCGAGGTGGCGTCGACATGGGAGCCGACGACCGCGACCAGGACGGCGACGCCGATCGTGGCCGAGATCTGGCGCACTGAGTTGACCAGCGCCGACCCGGTCGCCGCACGGTGTCCCGGTACCGCGTGCACGCCGGCGGCCACCAGTGTGCCCAGGGCCAGGCCCACTCCCGCACCGGTCAGCAGCTGGCTGGGCAGCAGCTCATTCACGTAGTCCGGTGTGACCGACGCGAAGATCGCGAACCAGACCATGCCACCGGCGAACAGCACGCCGCCCGCCGCGATCAGCGGTCCCTGCCCGAAGCGCTGCGCGGCGCGGGTGGTCAGCACGGTGACGACGGGCACGAGCGCGGGGCCGGGAGCCAGGGCGAGACCGGTGCGCAGCGCACTCCAGTGCCAGACTTCCTGACACCACAGCACGTTCGACAGCAGCATGATCGAGAAGGCCACGCCGAACAGGAGGCTGCCCGCGTTCGCCGCACCGAAGCGCGGCAGCCGCAGCAGGTCCAGCTCGAACAGCGGACGGGGGTGCCGCAGGGACCGGAGCACGAACGCGGCGCCGCCGATCACGCCGACGGCCAGCAGCAGTACGGTCTCGCCGCTCGTCCAGCCCTGGTCGGGTGCCTGCACCAGCGCCCCGGACAGCGACGCGATCGAGACGATGACCAGCAGGGCGCCGAAGAGGTCGGGCAGCGGCCCGGTCTCCCGCGCGGCCGGCTTCGGCAGTGCGGATCGGCCGACGACGAACGCCGCGATGCCAATGGGCAGGTTGACGGCGAAGACCCACCGCCAGTCCACCTCGGTCAGCAGGCCACCGGCGACGGGCCCGGCGGCCGCGGCTAGTCCGCCGACCCCGGCCCAGCCGCGGGTGGCCTGGGTGCGGCGCTCGGCCGGCACCGCCGCCAGCAGCAGGGCCAGGGAGGTCGGGATCTGGGCCGACGCCCCTACGGCCTGCACCACCCGGGCCACGATGAGGGTTCCCAGGTTCGGGGCCAGGGCACAGCCCAGCGACGCGAGCGTGAAGACGGCGATCCCGGCGAGGAAGACCGGCCGCTGCCCTATGCGGTCACCGGCACGCCCGGCCACCACCAGCAGCGCGGCGAAGGTGATCGCGTAGGCGTTGAGGACCCAGGACAGCGATCCGAGGCCCGCTGCGCCGCCGCCTCCGGAGAAGTCCTCTCCCACGGCGGGCAGCGCGACGTTGACGATCAGCAGATCCAGGTTGGTCATGAAGACGGCCACCAGGACGACTGCGGCGGCCGCCCGGGGGTGCTTTGAAAACCGAAGCAGTGTGGACATGGTGCAACCCAAACACAGGGTGGTTTGAAAATCAAACCCTGCCGGGTGATACTGGGAAGATGACCACGCCTATCGACCCCCGGGACATGGCGGGGCGCCCGTGCTCCCTCGCCGCGGCCCTCCAGATCATCGGTGACCGCTGGGCCCTGCCGGCGATCCGCGAGGTCATGCTCGGCAACCACCGCTTCCGGCAGATCGCCAGAAACACCGGCGCTCCCACGGACCGGCTCGCCGCGCGCCTGAAGGCGCTGGTGGAGAGCGGCGTCCTCGAACGGCGCCCGCTGCCGGACGACGCCCGCTACAGCGGCTACTACCTGACGGAGGCCGGGCGCGATCTGGGGGCCATCACCCGCGAGCTGATCGGCTGGGGCGACCGCTGGGTCGTCACCGCACCGCCCGCCCGGATCCGGCACCGGGATCACGACCTCGTCACCCACACGGTGTGCGAGACCTGCGGCGAGCGGGTCCACGGGGAAGATGTCCACCGGGACGACCTCGTGCCCGGCTGGGACCAGTCGGGCCCGGTGACGACCCCGTAGACCGAACGGCCCCACCGCGGCGAAACGAAGGTCCGGCATGATCAACGGCGCCCACGTCATCCTCTACAGCCAGGACGCGGAGGCCGACCACGCGTGGTGCCTGGTCGCAGGGGCTGGTGGAATCATTCGCCGGGACGACCGCGTTCCCCCCGCGGAAACCCGGGCGGAGGCGGCCCGGATGGTGAGAAAGGTGGCGACATGCTGGAGACGGTGGGCCTGACGGCCGACGAGAGCGAGGTGTACCGTCTTCTGGTCGCCACCGGGACGGCGTCCGCTCAGGACATCTCCGGCCGCTCGGCCCTCGACGTCGTGACCGCGCGGCTACTGCTGCGCGCGCTGGAGCACAAGGGCCTGGCGTCGGCGGTCGAGGACAGTCCCGAATGGTTCACGGCCGTGCCGCCGCAGGTGGCCCTCATGCCCCGGCTCCAACGTCACTTCGACGTTCTGGAACAGACCCGGGCCGCCGTCTACGAACTGGCGGAGACACACCGCCGCAGCGCATGGGCCCGGAGCACGGGCGAGGCCGTCGAGATCATCACTGGCGCGGCGGCACTGCGCCAGCATCTGCGCCAGCTCCAGCACGGCGCCGGCAGCGAGATGATGTGGTTCGTGAAGGCCCAGTACGTGGCCATGTCACCGGAGAGCAATCAGGAGGAGTTCGACGCGCTGGACCGGGGCGTGCTCTACAGAGCCCTGTACGAACAGGCGTACTTCGACGACCCCGACTCGGTGGACTACGTCGTCAAGGGCGTGTGCGCCGGAGAGGTCGCCCGGGCGGTGCCTCTGCTGCCGCTGCGGATGGCGATCGCCGACCGCTCGGTGGCCATCCTGCCGCTGGCCGCCTCGGGCACGTCCCGCAACCCCCGGGAACTGCGGGCCGTGGTGGTGCGGGAGAGCAGCCTGCTGGACGCGCTCATCGCCCTGTTCGAACACCACTGGGAGATCGGTGCCCCGCTCCGGGTGACCGAGGAGGGCCAAATCGGTGGCGCCGGCACCACGGATGCCGCCTCGCCGGTCGGGGAGGACCGGCACCTGCTCTCCCTGATGGTCGCCGGTATGACGGACGAGGCGATAGCCGGACAGCTGCGGGTCAGCAAGCGCACCGTCCAGCGGCGCATCCAGGGCTTGATGAGTCTGGCGGGCGTCGCGACCCGTATGCAGCTGGGCTGGCACGCGGCGCGCCGCGACTGGCTCTGAGCACGGCGGACGCCGCAACGCACACGAACAGGGCCCGCCGGACGTGTCCGGCGGGCCCTGTTCGTGTGCGTTGCGGCCGCTGCGGCCAGCCTGCGCTACTCGCAAAAGCAGCTACTCGAGGACGTGACTGCTCCGCGACGGCGGCTACTTGAGCAAGTAGCCCTTGATGACGGTCTCCTTGAAGGAGTTGCCCGCCGCGTCCTTGACGTAGACGCGCAGGCTGACCGAGCCGCCCGCGGCGTGGCGCGGGTGCTCCACGGTCACGGTGCGCTCCATGCCGGAGCCCTTGACCCGCACCGACTGCCAGGTCTTCCCCTCGTCGAAGGAGACCTCGGTGGTGAAGACGCGGATGGGCGACGCCGGGGCGCCGGCCGTCCGCTGGATCAGGACCGGGATGTCGAGCTTGCGGCCGGCCTCGGCCCGGTTCCACTCGTCCAGCTTCGGCGACATACGGACCGCGTACAGCGGCAGCGCCTGCCGGGTCGCCGTGGTCTGCGACCGGAACCGCCATTCCGCCCGCACACTCGTGGAGACGGAGCTGGGGGCCATGTCACGGTTGTGCTCGACCGTCAGACGGTAGTCGGCGGGGGTGGCGTCGGCCGGGACGTCGCTCATGCTCCAGTCCTGTGAGACGAGCTCGCCGTTGCGCCACAGTTTCACCTCGGGCAGGCCGGACGTGGTGTCGGCCACCAGGTCGAGGTTGCCGTTGGCGGCCGACTGGAAGGGCCGGAACATCGTGTCGCCCTCACGGAAGGCGGCCATCTGGGAGGAGAGGCCCACGGCCTGGATCCCGCCGTTCCAGCGCTCCTCGACCTGGGAGCCGGCCTTGTAGCCGTGCAGGTCGCTGAGGTAGCTCTGCCCGTGCGCGTTCGGGTCGAGGAAGCTGTTCTGGTCGAAGGCCGTCTGCCAGCGCACGCCGTCGCCCGCCGAGAAGTAGTCGACGCGCCGGGCCGGGACCGGAATCCCCTCCATCGCCCGTCCACTGAAGCGGACGTTGCCGACGTACGTCCACACGATGCGCGTGGCCGTGGTTCCCGGCGTGGTGGCGGCGAACGTGGTGTTCACCCTGGCCAGCTCCGACTTACGGGGGTTGTAGGCGGGGTCCGCCGGGATGGCGCCGTGCACCGGTCGCGTGAGGTAGTAGACCGAGGCGGGGTTTCCGTCCGCGCCGGCCGGGTCGCCCCAGACGCTGGTGACGAGGTAGGTGAACTTCGAGTCCTTGTACTGGGCCGTCGGCACCGCGTACACGCCGTCGATGTGGTCCGTGCCGATCGCGTTGTACATGGTGACCGAGAGAAGCTGGTCGGCCATGCTGATCGTGCCGATCTCGGCCGACATGATGCGCGCGGAGCGGCTCGGTGCCGACACCGTGACGGGCTTCGCCTTCCGGGCGTCGATGGTCACCTGCTGGTCGGCGCTCATCACGACCTTCGGCACACCGACGATGGTGCCCTCGGTGAAGGAGGCGTCGAAGTAGAAGCCGCTCACCGAGTAGGTGTCCTTCGGCAGCCGCACCACCGTGCTGCTCTTGCCGAGCGCCTCGACCTCGTACGCCTTGCCGTCGGCCGAGTTGACCAGCAGGTAGGCGTTGTCGGGGGCGGCGCCCGTGCGGCTCTTCATGTCGAGGCGCAGGTCGTAGGACGGCTGCTCGACGTCCATGCCGAACGGGACGCGCACCGACGCCTGGTTGTCCGCGGTACTCGCGGTCACCACACCGCTGTAGGCGGCGTACGTCGTGGTGGCTTCCGGGGTCGCGGTGAGGGTGACGGCCGCGGTTCCGTGCGCGGGCACGGTGACCGTGTCGGCACTGAGCCGGAACAGGCCGGCGGGAGCGGGCACGTCCTTCTTCCCGCTGCTCGGGTTGTCCTTCAGCTGAAGGGTGACCGGCGCTGCGCCCGGGTTGCGGTAGGTGATGGTCTTGGTCACCGGGGGACGCTTGCCGTCCGTCCAGCGGATCAGCCCGAAGTCCAGTGTGGTGGTGTCGGCGGTGACGTCTTGGTCGACCGCCCGGGCGACGTCGACGCGTCCGGCGCCCTGGAAGTACGCGCCGTGCTCCTTGGCGCCGGTCGCCGACTGCATCAGCTGGCGCTTGACCTGCTCCGCCGTCCAGTCCGGGTGCTCCTGGAACAGGATGGCGGCGGCTCCGGTCACATGGGGCGTGGCCATGGACGTGCCGCTCATCGCGACATAGCCGTCGTCGGCGGTGGTGCCGCCCGCCCTCGCGGCGACGACGTTGACGCCGGGGGCGATGATGTCCGGCTTGAGGCCGGAGTCGCCCACCCGCGGGCCGACCGAGCTGAAGACGGCGAGGTCGTCGTCCTCCTCGGCCGCGCCGACGGCCAGCGCCCGGTCGTCGGAGGCGGGCGAGGAGACCTTGTCGGGACCGCTGTTGCCGGCCGCGGCCACGACCAGCGTGCCGTAGTCACGGGTCACGGTGTCGACCATGGCCTCGAGGGCGTCGGTCTCCGGTGTGTCCGTGTCGCCCAGGCTGAGGTTGATCACCTTGGCGCCGTGCTGGGCGGCCCAGGCCAGGCCCTCGACGATGTCGGAGTTGTCGCAGTTGCCGTCCGCCGTGCACACCTTGCCGGACAGGATCTGCACACCGGGTGCCACACCCTTGTAGCGGCCGCCGGAGGCCGCGCCGGAACCGGCGACCGTGGAGGTCACATGGGTGCCGTGACCGTTCAGGTCGTCGGTGTTCGGCTCGGTGGTGAAGTTCGCGGACTCGGTGACGAGGCCCTTGAGGTCCGGGTGGTTGGGGTCGTAACCGGTGTCGAGCACGGCGACCTTGACGCCGGTGCCGGTGTAGCCCTTCTCCCAGGCGTGCGGGGCCCCGATGCGCGGCACCGTCCTGTCGAGCTGGATCCTTGAGTGGCCGTCCAGCCAGACCCGGCGCACACCCGCTCCGAAGGACGTGGCGTCCGCCCGGCCGGGGGCGATGCCCTTCCAGAATCCGGCGGCGTCCGCGCGGTGTTCGCCGAGGGTCGCGAAGGGGGTCCCGCCGATGGGGCGGACGGTGTCGGCACCGGCGGCGGTCAGCTGTCGCCGGGCGGTGCCCGCGTCCCCCGCGTACTCGACGATCAGCGGCAGGCTCGACCGCTGTGCGTACTTGCCCCGGAGCAGGGCGGAGACGTTGAACAGCGCCTTGTCGAGGCGGCCCGTCGCGAGCATCGGGAGCGTGTCGGCGGGTATGACCGTCCAGTCGCGACCGGCCTGGCGCTTGATGAACGCGACTCGTTCGCGGCCCTCGGCGGGCTCGACCGACACACTCTGCTTGCCCGAGGTGTCCGTCTCCAGCGTGACGCGGTCGCCGGTGATCAGGGTGAGCTGATGCCGGGAGGTGATCGGCGACCGGGCCGCTCCGGTCTGCGCGGCGGCTTCCGTTCGCCCGGTGTGCGGGCCGAGGTCCTGAGCGGCGCCGGGGGCGGCGGTCAGACCGGCCACGAGCGCCACGAGGGCGGCGGCTGCCACCGTATGCCGAGGCCGGGGAGGGTGGATCCCGCGGCGCCACCTGTTGTTCATGTCTCTCATGGGAGGACAGCGTGGTGCCGTCAAGTGCCGAGGTCAGCAGTTTGCCCTGTCCACCAGGCGTCAAGTCACCTTTACGCCAACCCCTATACTTCATAAAGAGGGTAAAAGTGGCCAGGTCGGCGGCTCATGGACGAACCGAGCGAGCCGCTCCCCGGGTGGTGTCAAGCCGGCCGCCGGAGATCACGCACAGTCTTTCCTTCCCGGCTCGACCGGAAGCCCTTCGGCTGCCCTCGGCGGCGAGTACTGTGCCGCAGCCCAGAGTCCAGAGCCACGCCGCAGCGGAGGCCGCCCCACATGAGGGTGTTCGCAGCGGCTGTGCTTGGTGGTGGAGCCGTTCGGACACTATGGCCCTTCATGTCGGCGCCCTGCAGCCCCGGTAACTGACAGTGCCTGCCCGTCAGCTGTGGCGGAGTGGGTGCAAGCCGCGCGCTGCCGCTAGGGTGTCCGGCAAATCCGGAATGCCCGAGGAAATATCAATGGCTCGTCCATCTGCGCTCAAGCTCGCCGAAGTCCTAGCGGAAATCCGGATGAGCCCGTCGGCCTTTTATCGCCTACGCGCTCGCGGTCAGGCACCCCGAATGATCAAGCTACCCAATGGTGAACTGCGCTGCCGCCGCGCCGACCTGGACGCGTGGTGGGACGCGTGTGAAAGGGATACGCCTGCATGGCGATGAGTTACAAGGTCCGGTTCTGGGAGATCCGCGAGCGGCCGGATCGGCGCAAGGGATTTGAGGTCCGTTGGACTGTTAGTGGACGTGAGAAGTCCGAGTCCTTTCTCACCAAAGAGCTCGCGGAGAGTCGGCGTGCCAAGCTGATGACCGCCGCTCGCGACGGCGAACCCTTCGACACCCAGTCAGGTCTGCCGGCCTCCGAAATCCGGGCCTTGAAGCAGCGGACCACTTGGTACGTTCTGGCCCGGGAGTACATCGAGCAACGGTGGGACCGAACCCCGGGAAATACGCGCCGCACCCTTGCAGACGCCTTGGCTACTGAAGTCTTCTCAGCAACGTGACGGTTGCGGTGTGTGACGCTGCCGGACGGCGCGGGATGGTGACTCGGCGTCAGACATGAGTGAAGCCCCTGGTAGGAACGGGTCTGCGAAGATCACGTTCCGCACAACCAGAGGCTCCACGTGGCGTCCAGTATCACCTACACCGCCGTGCTCCATGTCCGCAGGGCGACCGCCGAGCATCTCGCGAAGCTGCTGCGCGGGCACCGCGAACAGCTCGGGACCCGCAAGGGCACTCGCGCGCTGGGCGTCTTCCGGCAGGCGGTGCTCGTGCTGCGCTGGTTCGTCGACGGTACCCGGCTGGTCCAACTCGCCCGGGACAACGGCATCTCGGTACCGACCGCCTACCGCTACCTGCACGAAGGGCTGACGGTGCTCGCCGACCACGCTCCCGATCTGTCCACCGCGCTGGAGAGGGCGGCGGCTGTCAATCCCCTCGAACTGTGGAGATCTTCTAAGCGGCCCGCTCCAAGGCGGAGTTGGCCCGGTGGTCGTGCTCGTAGTCGATCGGACTCTGATATCCACACACGCTGTGTAGTCGGTGCGTGTTGTAGAAGCCGGTGATCCAGCTCGCGATCCGCAGTCGAGCCTCGGTGCGGGTGGCGAACGTGTGCCGGTAGACGTACTCGACCTTGAGCACGCTGTTGAACGCCTCGCTGACGGCGTTGTCGAAACACGACCCGACGCGGCCCATGGACTGGGTCACGCCCAAGCGACGACAGGCCCGGCGAAAGCGCCGGGAGCCGCTCAGGTTCAAGGAGTCGTTGCAACACTGTCTGTCAACAAGCGTAGCTGCTCGCTCAATGCCTCGCCGGGCGTCTTCCAGGCGAGGGTCTTGCGGGGGCGGCTGTTGAGCCTTCGGCACCGCTGACCGGCTGGCCGGCTTCGCCGGCCTGGCCCCCAGACCCCGTGACTCCGGCCGCGTCAGCGGCAATCTGCACCGGCCTCGGCGCTACCACCGCGGGCTACTGCGAGCCATGTACCTGTCGGCCATGGTCAGCCTAAAGTGCTGCCCCGCGTCCAAGGCCTACTACGACCGCAAGCGCAACGAGGGCAAGAGTCACAAACAGGCTCTGCTGGCCCTCGCCCGCCGCCGCGTCAACGTCCTGTGGGCGATGATCCGTGACGGAGAGTGCTACCAGCCCGCACAACCCGCTGCCGCGGCGGCTTGACAACAAGATTGGGAAGCTCCATCTCCAGCTCGCGTATCCGCTTGTTCTTCTCCGACATCTCCCGCCGCAGCCGCTCCAGCTCGGCGCGCTCGGCCTCGCGCATCCGTCCACCCGGCGGCGCGGGCTCGGTCGGCCGGTCGGACGACGCCGACCCGTTGCGCCGCCACCGCGACACCCAGCTGTGCAACGTGCCGGAGTGCACGCCGAGTTCCTCGGCGACCTCCGGGATCGGCCTGCCGGTCTCGATCACGATGCGTACAGCCCCCTCACGAAACTCAGGCGTGTACGTCCGTTGCTTGGACCCCATGAACCCCAACTTCCCCTGCAATCACGGACTCCACGCTACGAGGGGAGGGACATTTGACGCCTCCCCCCGCAGGGCGACGCCGAAGGGCCACAAAACCTTCACCATCTGCACAGCACCGCATCAAGTGGGTCTACCTACATCAACCTCACCCTCTGCGCTCGTGGCGCACATAAACGCCAAGCTGAGATCAGCCCTCTGGCATTGCCTGCTTGGGACCATGTGCCGGTGTGGCGCTTGTCGCGGCCGTAGATGACGGTCGCCTTTCCGCGGCCGGGAGTGCGGCGGTCCATCTCGAACAACGAGCCCATCGCCGCCCCCAAGGTCGTGACGACACCGTAGGAGACACCCGCCAGAACCGCAGCCAGAGGTTCAAGTTCCCAGCTCAGACAGTCTCCCCAAGGGAGAGCTAAGAAACTACACCCGTTGACGAATGGCTTATCCGAATAGGCCGCTACCCAGGTACTTGTAGCCGGAGTCGGGTGCCAGCGTGACGACGGCCGCCTCTCGCGGCAGTTGGGCCGCGAGGCGCACCGCCCCATAGACGTTGGCACCGCCTGAGCCTGGATCCACCGGCTTGATGTCTGTGGACAGTTTCTCGGGGAACGAAGAAGTGCCTTGTGACCTGCGATGATGGGGTTTCTCTAGGACCACATCAGGCACGATCAGCAAGGCACTTCCGAGATGCAATCTTCCCATGCCGCAGCGGCGGTCTCATCCGCGTTCGACGACCCGAACCTAATCGCGTACGGCGGCCTGGAGCCGGTGGTGCGGTTGGCCGAGCGGTGCGGTCTGCCCGCACTGGTCGGGGAGTACATCCGTCTGCCGGCCTCGAAGGACGGCACCGGTGCCTTCCCCACAGCGAAAGTGATGTCGCTGGTGGGCGGCATGGTCGCGGGCGCCGACAGCATCGATGACATGCACCGGCTACGGCACGGCGCGATGGGCCGCCTGTTCTCCGGTGTGCGGGCCCCGTCCACGCTGGGGTCGTTTCTGCGTTCCTTCACGCACGGGCATGTGAAGCAATTGCACGCCGTGGCCCGCCGGTTCCTTCCCGAACTGGCCCGTCACGCCCCGCTGCTGCCCGGCGCGGACCAGGTCGCCTACGTGGACATCGATGACACCATCCGCCGCACCTACGGCTACGCCAAGCAGGGCACCGGTTACGGATACAGCAAGGTCAAGGGCCTGAACGCGCTGCTCGGCATCGTCTCCACACCCCTGGCCGCCCCGGTGATCGCCGCCACGAGGCTGCGCAAGGGACCATCGAACTCCGCGCGCGGGGCGGCAGCGTTCGTCGCCGAGACCATCCGCACCGCCCGCGCCTGCGGCGCGAATGGCCTGCTGGTGATGCGCGCGGACTCGGCGTTCTACGGCGCCGATGTCGTCAACTCCTGCCGGGCGCTGGGCGCGCGGTTCTCCATCACCGTGCGGATGAACGCTTCCGTCAAGGCCGCCATCGCCCGCATCGATGAGGACGCCTGGATGCCGATCAAGTACCCCAAGGCGGTCTGGGACGAGGAGGGCCAGTGCTGGATCTCCGACGCCGAGATAGCCGAGACCGGCTACACCGCCTTCACTTCCAAGCCGAAGAAGCAGCAGGTCACCGCCCGTCTGATCGTGCGCCGCGTCAAACGCCTGAACACTGGCACCGTCCCCGCCGGACAGGGCACGCTGTTTGACACCTGGCGCTACCACGCCGCGTTCACCGACTCCCCGCTCTCCTTGAACGATGCCGAGCGTGATCACCGACGGCACGCTGTCGTCGAGCAGGTGATCGCGGATGTCAAGAACAGCGCCTTCGCCCACGCACCCTCCGGGCATTTCCAGGCCAATGCCGCGTGGCTCGCCCTGGCCGCCCTGGCGCACAACCTGACCCGCGCCGCCGGCGCACTGGCCGGCACGTTCCATGCCAGAGCGACCACCGCCACCATCCGTGACCACCTGATCAACGTGCCCGCCCGCCTGGCCCGCTCCGCCCGCCGCCTCACCCTGCACCTGCCCGAACGCTGGCCCTGGAGCACGGACTTCACCCAGCTCTTCAGCATCGTGCACGCGCCACCAGCCCCCTGACACTCCCCGACCGACCTGCCCGAAAGGGCCCGAGAACTGCGGAAAAGTGGAAAGGCTGGGCAGACCAGCGGCCACCCCACGCCCGAATCCGCAACTCAGCCCCGACACGCCCTGCACGACCCCGAACCGATCACACCACAATCAAGCCGGTGGATCCGGGCTGAGACACCGGTGAAGATGCCTTCCTCCTCAGCCAGGCGGGACGTTGTCGCAAACGCGTCGTCGTCGCTGATGATGTCGACCGCGTCGACGGCGTCAATGTCGAACAGCGGTGGGGCGAAGCCACTCCAGCCCTGCATCGCGAAGACGCCCCGGGTGCCGGCGGTGATACCTGGCGATCCGGCCGGCTCCAAGCCGACGATTCGGGGGCGCGGGTCGCGCCGACGGATCGCTGCTGCCACACCGAGCAGGGACGCGCCACTGCCGATACCGGTACAGAACGCTGTCACTGGCAGGTGCGCGCTCTGGTTCAGGATCTCCATGCCGAGTCCGTCGCGCAGACCGGCGACCACATACGGGTTGTTGAACTGGTCGGTGAAGTAGTGGCCCGGTTGTTGGGCGAGGTCGGCCGCGCGGGCGCGCATCGCGTCGATGTCGGTCGGCGTGACCGTACCGGGTGCGATGGCGGCGTCGAGCACCTCCACGTCGGCGCCGAGTGCCCGCATCAGCCGCCGCGGCTCGTCGCTGAAGCAGGCCGACGTGACGATTTTGAGCCGGTACCCCTTGACCGCGCAGACCAGCGCGAGCCCCGGGCCGGTGCTGCCGCCGGTGTACTCGACGATCGTCATCCCCGGCCTGAGCCTGCCGTCACGTTCGGCTCCCTCGACCATCGCCAACGCCAGCCGGTCCTTCATGGCGCCAGTTGGGTTGAGGTATTCGAGCTTCACCAGCACCCGGGCACCGGTTGAGGGCGCGAGATGCTGCAGTTCCACGAGCGGCGTGTTGCCGATCGCGGCCAGCGTTCCTGGTCGCATCGCGTTACCCTCTGCCGGTTGTGACAGGCACGGTGGCCCCGCCCGCAGCGTGTGCGACGGCGGCGTAGGCGAAGGCGCGCACGATCGGATGACAACGCCCGTCATCAATGGCGAGTTCGGGTTGGAAGAGCGTGCTCAGGAAGAAGGGGTGTCCTGGTAGTTCGGCGATACGTACGTCGGGGCCGTCGTGACCGGTGAACCGCATGCCATGCGCGGACAGGACATCCAGGTATTGGGGATTGAGCCCGTACCCGCAGTGGTAGCGCTCCACGGTCCGGTCCACGCCGAGGATACGTTCGGCTGCCGAGCCCGGGGTGATGCTGACCATGCCCTCGTGCCCGATGAGGGAGCAGGCCAGGGGTGCGATCAGCGGGCTCTCTGCGTGCGGGGTGTTCTCGGCGTGGCCGGCAGTGGTGAGCCCGCAGACGTTGCGCGCGAACTCCAGCAGTGTGTGTTGAAACCCACCGCAGGTACCGAGGTAGGCGATGCCGTTTTCCCGGGCGGTACGGGCTGCCTGGAGCGCGCCGGTCTCGCTGCGGTACGGGCTGCCGGGCAGCAGCCAGATGGCGTCGAACCGGTCCAGCCTGGTGGCGTGCGCCTCCTCGGTCGGTACCCAGTAGGCGTCCAAGGCGATTCCGTCCCGCTCCCGCAGGGTTTCCAGCAGGAGGGGTATCCGCGTGTGGGACCGCACGTGCGGCGACCGGTCGCCCACGAGTGCCACCTTCGCCGTATGCGTCTCGTCGTTGCTCTCCATGGGCTCATCGTGCGCAGCCCGCAGTTATTAGTCCAACGAGAAATCATCGTTGAAGTATCAGAGATACTTATAGTCATGGACGTCAACCTCCTGCGCACCTTCGTGGCGGTAGCCCGTGAAGGGTCCTTCTCCGCCGCCGCATGCGACCTCGGCTACACCCAGTCCGCGGTTTCCCAGCAGGTCGCCACGTTGGAGAAGGACCTCGGGGTGCAACTGCTGCACCGTCGCCCGGTCATCCCGACCGAGGCCGGGCAGCGACTCCTGGAGCACGCCACGCCGATCCTGCTGCGCCTCAACGCCGCCCGGACCGACGTCCAGCGCCTGTCAGGCGAACCGCCGGCCCGTCTGACCCTCGGGGCGTCGCCGCTCGCCGACATCCGGCACACCATCGCCGTACTCACCGAACTGCAGCGCTCGATGCCGCGCTTGACGATCGTCGTGAGAACCATGGGCCGTGATGGTGTCCTCGAGACCGTCGCCAACGGCGACGCGGACCTTGGTCTCGTCGACGGAGTCACCGCCGCCAGCGACCCGCTCCGCCTGCTCGACAGCGGTCCGCTCACCACGGTCGCCCTGACCGAGGAATCCGTCGCCGTGGCCCTGCCCGGCACGCACCCCCTGGCAAGCCGTAGCCGACTCCGTCTGGACGACCTCGTCGACGCTGTCTGGATCGACGCACCCGACGTCGCCACACCGCTGGACCGGATGCGGGCCGTCGCACGCACCGACGGGTTCCGCTCCAGCCTGCACTACGACGGCACCGATGTGCGCAGTCTCCTGGCCCTCGTCGCGGCCGGCGCTGGGCTCGCCCTGCTTCCCGCGTCCGCCGTGCAACACCAACGAGAGGGCGAACCCGATGTGACCGGTGTCCCACTCTCGACTCCCCACCTCGTCCACCGCACCGAACTCGTCCACGGCAACCTGACGGGTCCCGCCACGACGCTCACGGCGGCGATCCACCGGCACGCCGTAACAGGCCGACACTGACCCTCGACCGCGTACCCGGCCCTGTGCTCGTATAGCTGCCGCCCCCGACAAGTAGCTGTCGGTAAGGCGCTGTCACGTTGGCTGACGGTCTGAGATGGTCTCCAAGTCGTCGATCACGCTCGGGAGGGGATCGCGCGTGGCGAGCACGCGGCCGTCGTACAAGGGCCACCGGTACCCGGTGGAGATCATCTCCCACTGCGTGTGGCTCTGTACTTCCGGTTCCCGCTCAGCTTCCGCGAGGTCGAGGAGCTGATGCTCGAGCGCGGCGGCGTCGTCTCCTACGAGACGGTCCGCCGGTGGTGCCGGAAATTCGGGCAGTCCTACGCCGACGCGCTGCGCCGACGCCGCCCCAGGCCAGGCGACAATTGGCATCTGGACGAGGTCTTCGTCAAGACCAACGGCGAGCGGAAGTACCTGTGGCGCGCGGTGGACCAGGACGGCAACGTCCTGGACATCCTGGTCCAGAGCCGCCGCGACAAGGACGCGGCCAGGCGTTTCTTTCGGAAGCTGATGAAGAAGACCCGGTCGGTGCCCCGCGTCATTGTGACCGACAAGCTCCGGTCCTACGGTGCCGCCCACCGCGAGGTGATGCCCTCGGTCGAGCACCGCTCCCACAAGGGCCTGAACAACCGGGCCGAGAACTCCCACCAGCCCACCCGGCAGCGCGAACGCGCGATGAAAGGCTTCCGCTCCGTCGGCGCAGCCCAACGGTTCCTGTCGGCCTTCAGCGGCATCTCACCCCACTTCCGACCCTCGCGCCACCTGATGACCGCCACCGAACACCGCCTCGAGATGACCATCCGCTTCACCATCTGGGACCAGATCACCGGAGTCGTCGGCCAGCCCACCAGGGCCTGACCCCGGGACTGCCACCCGGCCCGACCCGCGCAGACGCGACCTCAGACACCTCACCCCCTCAACAACGTGACAACGCCCCGGCGAGGTCTGAAAACACCGCCTTGGCCGCCCGCCATCCTCCTCTGCGAATGGCTCGGCCCCCGAACGGATTCCCCCATGGCCGTGGCACCTGTGGCGGGAGTACCGGTGCCGGGGAACCGCGGCTGAAGGGGGCGCCGTCGGCGTCTTGGGCGTTCGACCTCGATCCGGACACACTCGGCCGTTCAAGCCAGGTCGAGGGGCTCCTCAGTCATTCAGCCTCTCCGGACGGCGGCCACAGCCGGTCCGCGAACGTCTCGGCAGCCTGACCACACCAAGTATCCGCTCAAGGGGGAAGTAGCCGAACTCCCGCGAATCGAAGCTCGCCGAGCTGTTGTCACCCAGGAGCACGGCCATGCCGTCCGGCACGCGTTCGCCGGACACGTCGGCGAGCGCCGGAATGCCACAGCTCGGGACCGGATCCCCAGGCAGGGCAACGACCCGCTTGATCATCCAGCGGCGCCTCGCCACGAGGGAGGGAGCGGCCTTCGCCACGAGCGGCCGCTGCCTCCAGCCACGCGTCCCGAAGGGGGATTCGACGACCACCACCCGGCCGACCTCCGGCTTCGTGCCCCGGATCACCAGCACCTGATCACGGTCCCGGAACGTCGGCTCCATGCTCACGCCGTCGACGGTGACAGCCACCAGTCGGCGGGTGAGCGCGGCGGCGACGACCGAGGCGTGGTCCGCGATCATTTCCTGGCCGCCGCTTCCACCGGGTCCGTCGGGCTGACCCGCTCCGCGTGACGCAGAGTGTCCGTGTACCCGTCAGCCTGCAAGGTGAACAGGCGCGCGTACTCGCCCCCAGCCCGCATCAACTGCATGTGGCTGCCTTCCTCCAGCACACGCCCGTCACCGAGTACGGCGATCCGGTCCGCGTCGCGCACGGCGCTGAGCCGATGCGAGATCAGCAGGCTTGTGCGGTCTGCCCGGTGGTGCCTGATCGAGATGTGGATCTCGTGTTCCGACTCCGCGTCCAGTCCCGCCGAGGGTTCGTCGAGAATCATCAGGTCGCGCCCCTCACGGATGAAGGCACGGGCCAGGGCCAGACGCTGGTGCTGCCCGCCCGAGAGCAGCGTCCCCGACCGCGGTTCCGCGGATTGACTGTCACGGTGGAAGGTGCGGGAGAGCATCGTGTCGTACCCCTGCGGAAGCCCCGCGAGTTTCTCGTGCATGCCCGCCTTACTCGCCGCGGCCTCGATCCGGTCCCGTTCGTCCAGCAACCGCAGGTCACCGAGCCCGATGTTCTCGGCAGCGGTCATGTCGTAGTGCTGGAAGTCCTGGAACACAGTGCTGATGCGTTCGCGCAGCTCTGCCGGATCGGCGTCGCGCACGTCGACGCCGTCCCACAGCACGGCGCCGTGCGTGGGATCGTAGAAGCGGCACAGCAGTTTCACCAGCGTGGACTTCCCTGCACCGTTCAGACCCACCAGGGCCAGCGACTGTCCGCACGGGATGAACAGGTTCAGCCCGCGCAGCACCCAGTCATGGTCCGCGGCGTAACGGAACCAGACGTCCCGCAGTTCGATCCCGTGCCGCAACGGCGCCAGTGGAGCCGGTTCGAGGGCCACTGGAAGGTCCGGTTCGGCCTCGACCACCTCCAGGTAGTGGTCGAACATGAGCAGCGCACGCTGGGACGCCGCGAGCTGGATCAGAAGGCTGCCGAGCGAGCTCTGCACACCATCGACCGCTGCCACGAACATGGTCACCCCGCCGACCGTCAGATCGCCGTCGTGGGCCGCGAACACCGCCCACACCAGTCCGGCCCCGGAAACGAGTGCGGACAGCAGTTCCAGAACGCTCTGCACTTTGGTCTGGCGTGCTTCCACGGACTGGGTGACGGCGTTGGCCGCCCGGCGCTCGGCCAGCACACGCGACCGTAGGAAGTCGCCGATCCCGAACAGCCGGATTTCCTTCGCCGCGGTGGGCGTGGCGATCAGCCCGGCGTAGAAGTCCTCCCTGCGCTCGATCCTGCCGACTTCGAACACGGCGCGTGCCTGGTGTCGTGACAGGGCGAGTTGGGCCACGAGCGACGGAACACCTGCGGCGAGCACGATGATGGCCATCAACGAGTTGAGCGCGACCAGTGAAACCATGAACCCGGCCACGGTCAGCATGGACCTGCCCGCAGCCAGCGCCGCGTCCGCGAGTTGGCCGGCGACAGTCCTGCCCACATCCTGGGCCACCCGCAGGCGGTCGAGGAATGCCGGATCCTCCAGCCGTCCCAGGCCAGGCTGGCGGCCCACCGCGGTGAAGAGCCGATCCTGCGTCAGCAATCCCACCTCCCGGTCCACAACGCCTCGAAGATATCGGGCAGCCAGCGGGCCGAGGCCCACCACGGTAGCCGCAAGGACGTAACCGAGCGCGGGGACGAGCAACGTCCTGATATCCGCACCGTGCGTCAGACCGTCAATCAAGAGCTTCGTCATCCACGCGACCATCACCGGCACCAGCCCGGACGTCAGCGTGATCGCGGCGTATCCGGCCGAGGCCCAGGGCGCCGCGGCAGCGCAGAGGACTAGGGCGGCGGTGATGCGTCGGCGCGCGGAGCGCGTGTGCCCCTTCCCGGAGCGGCCTGGCGGACGTCGGCGGCGTGTTCTCACCGTGCCTGCACCGGTACGTCGAGGTCGATCTCCTCAGCGGTGACGATGGGGCGTCCGTGCTCAGAGCTGGGTGAGACGACGAGCAGCGCGGGGAACGCCTTGAGCGCGAAGGCTGAACTCACCGCGCCCGCGTTGCTGGACTCGTGCACCACCCGGGCCACCGGACGCAGGCGCTCCAGCATGTCGGCGACCGCCTCGGGCTCGCCCACGACAGTGGCCAGCACCTTCTCTCGGCCGCCGGGGAACGAGGCAGCGAAGTCAACGAACTTCGGCAACTTCTCCTGGCACGGCCGGCAGGTTGGCGAGAAGAAGGCCACCAAGGTGTCGCCGTGCCGCAAGCTGTTGTCATCCACCGGCTCGGCGTCCTCCGTGAGGGTGGTGAACTCCCCGATCTCATCGCCCATTCCGACGGAGACAGCCGGGTTGGACCTGCCGTTGCGGTTGAGGATCTCGGCCTGGTCCCGCAGGCGTTTGATCATTCCGAAGCTCAGCACGAGATTGAGGACGCACAACGCCCCGACGAAGACGAGGGCGGCGATCACCACGGGCATGATGTTTCTCCTGTCGGAACTTGGTGGACATGGCGGCGGGCGGAGCAGTGGGCCGCGCACCCGGCCGGAACAGCTCCACGAGTTCATCGAGAGTGGTGACGAGCGCCCCGCACGTAAGCCCGATCGCGATCGTCAGCAACACTCCGGCAGTGGTGCCGCCAGAGCTCGGACCGAACAGTGCCGAGAGGCCGGTCGGGACCGCCAGCACCAGGTTGCGGACGGCCTGCCACCCGCTGACCGGTACCGTGGAATGGCCGAAGCAGCGGCAAGCCGTGGCCTTCCCCCGGCGCGCGACGAACGCGATGCCGAGAGCGAAGGCGAGCAGCAGGCCCGTCGCAAGCCAGGCGCCGTATCGGAACGCCACGGGTAGGGGCAGCGCCAGCAGCCCCCACACCGCGAATTCCAGAGCCACCACGGCTGGAGCCAGCAGTCTGCGTGCCCCGGGAACCGGGGCCAGCACCTCAACCGCTGCGGCGAACTCGTCGAAGGACCGGCGTCCGGAGACCTTGCTCACCGAGGACACCAGGAAAATCAGGCCGATCAGACTTTTGATCCAGGGCGAGAGATAGTGCTCCACGATCCCCCAGACTTGATAGTTCGTGTGCCGGCGCACACCTGACCTGGAACAGGGGGACCGATGCCCCCTTCCAGCCGCGTGGAACAGGGCCCGGCGCCGATGCCCCGGGCCCCAGAGCCACGATCAGCAGTAGCAGGTCAGGTGGCCGCCGTAGGTACCGCAGCACGGAGCGTTGTTGGTGCACCACGTGTTCACGTTTGTGTACCCGTTGGCCACGTTGCACTGCCAGCACTGCGTCCAGCACGACTGCGGCGAGACCTGCGCCGAGGCGGAAATCTTGGGCACGAAGCGCTCAAGAAGCGCCTGCCCAGCGGATTCCAGTTTACGAAGCATGTCATCCCCTCCTTTGTGGATCGTCCCGACCCGACGTCGGATGAGGCACCTTCGCATTCCGCCGACAGACCGGTATTGGAGGAAATCGACATTGTATTTTTTCGACCCGCCCCACTGCAGCGGACTCCCACTCACCCGCAGCGTTCAGCCTTCTTGCAGAATGCTGGTGATCCGGCCTGCCACCCGGTCGACACCGCCTCCCCCGCGCTGGTATGCGGCGATAAAACGCAGCGGCGGGCGTCCCGTCAGCGCGGTGAACTCCCTTGTCAGGTGTGCTTGGTCGTAGAACCCGCAGCTGGACGCCACCTCACCGGGTCTGCGGCCGGCGGAGAGCAACGCGGCGGCGTGTTGCAGTCGCAGCACCCGGGCCAGTCGTTTGGGAGTCAGACCGAGCTGCTCGCCGAACCCGCGCTCGAGTTGACGCTGGCTCCACCGCATGCTTTCAGCCAAGGCGGTGATCTCCAGCCTGCCGCGGGACTGCTCCAGACGCTGCCAGGCCGCGACCACCCGCTCGGATGCGAGGCGACCCTCCTTCCGGCAGCGCAAGAGGAACTGGTCGACGAGGGCGAAGCGCGAAGACCACCCCGATGCCCCTGCCAGCTGCTCCAACAGGTGGTGGACCCGGATGCCGGGGAGGTCGGCGAGCTCTACGCCAGGTTCGGGCAGGTCCCCCAAGGCCACACCGAACAGTTCGAAGGCCGCCCACGGTGCGAGCATCACCTCAACGCCGTGTATCCCGCCGGTGTGCTCGCCCAGCACAGGGCGCGTACTCGGCGGGCTCAACAGGGATACGACGGTGCGGGCCCCGTGAGCTGCACCCACCGGCGAGATCCGCAGCGACTCACCGAACCCCAGGACCAATGTCGCCAGTCCGCACGGGATCTCCAGACGTCTGCGCACCGGTCCTGGCGCGAACCGGAATCCCCGGTAGCTGAGTACTCCCGGCGCCAGGGATGGATGCGGGTGTCCGAAGGCCAGCTCCCACCGACCCTCAGGGCATCGCATCCGATACGCCGGCAAAACCTGTTCCGTCAGCGGACTGTCGGACACGTGAACACCCACAACCGGCATCGACGCTCCGCAGTGGCCCAGTTGCTCGAAATCTCACCGTCGCTGCGAAGCGCCCTCGGAGGGACATTGTGCACAGTGGCGAATACGGTAGGCGAAGTGGCAAGGCATAATGACGAGAATGATGTGCACATGACAACGCTCCGATTGGTGGGTTGCAGCGCATTGACGGAAGCGAGCATCGGCACTCCGGCTCTCACGCTTTCTCGGTCGCTCTCCGTCGCATTGCGCGAAGAAACCTCCAGGCCACATCCCGAATCGCACCCCTCCGTTCGCTGGAGGGGTGCTCGTCGCATGTCGACGCCGCCCATGAACCGGACGCCCTTCAGGCAAGCCCGGTACGCGCGTCAAGCCAATGATCTCAGTCCACCCCGTCTCACGACGATGGCATGCGCTGGTCAAGTTGTCAACGAACCTTTGAGTGCGTGGGTTTCTGACGTCATGTCGGGGCGTAGCGGAGGTCGGGTCTTGGGTCGGTGCTCAGGCTTCGGCGGGCAGTGCGGGTGCCGATAAATCGTCCGGCCTGCTCAGGCGGCATGTTGGTACTCGTGCAGGGTTCCGCCGAGCCGGTCTCGTCGGCGGACCTCAAGATGCCCGATCTGCTCTGGCACGTTGATCGGTGCAGGCAGTGGGCGCAGCGGCGCGGCTTGTCCCAGGACTCGGTGCGGTCGATGGCAGTTGTAGAAGGTCTCGAACTCGCGGAGCGAGTGCGGAAGGTGGCTCTGGTTCCCAATCAAGGTGCGGTCCGGCAACTCACGCCGGCACGTCTGTATCCAGCGCTCCATGTGGGAGTTCATCCGCGGTATCCGGATGCCGGTGGTGACAACGTTCAGCCCGGCGTCGGTCAGCAGGTCGTCGAAAGCGGCCGTGAACTTCGAGTCGCGGTCGCGGATCAAGAACCTGGCCCTGCTGCTTGCGTCCTGAAGGTCCATGAGGAGATGGCGCCCGAGCACACGATCCACTCCGCCGTCGGGTGTGCGCCGGCGCCCAGGATCCGCACCCGCCGCGTGGCGTGCTCGATCACCGCGAAGACGTACAGGCGCGCCCCGGTCAGGGTGCGGACCTCGAACAGATCGCAGGCGAGCAGCGCTTCTGCCTGGCTGCGCAGGAAGTCGGCCCAGGTGGTGCTCTGCCGTTCGGGCGTGGGTGGGATGCCGTGCTCGCGGAGGATCTCCCAGACGGTGGAGGCGGCGACCTTGATGCCGAGCGCCGCGAGCTCGCCGTGGATCCGCCGGTAGCCCCACGAGGCATTCTCGCCCGCCAGACGCACGACCAGGGCAGCCCGGATCGACCGGATGGTCGGCGGGCGTCCGCGGCGCTTGGGCACGCAGGCCGCAGCGTGGCACCGCTTGAGCAGGTCGCGATGCCAGCGCGGGAGCGTGTCCGGGCGGACCAGCAGCAGGAGATGCCGCAGCTTGTCCATGGGGAGGTGGTGGAGCAGGCCGGCGAGGACAGCGCGGTCGGTGTCGGTGAACGTGGGCCTCCGACCTGGCGCTGCAGGACCAGCAGCTGGTGCCGCAGCGCCAGGATCTCCACGTCCTTGTCTCTGTCGCTCATCGGCAACAGGCGCAGGAACGCAAAGGTGTGGGTCACGGCGAGACACGCAAGACGCAGCAGCACGAAAATCATGATGCCGTCGATGCCCTGCGCAGACGAAGACAACAGGGTGAAGGAAGGCGCAGCCGGAGATCCGGGATCAAGCGCTTCACCTGAGCGAATGAATTATCGGCACCCGCAGTGACGGCGTTCGAGGTCGGCGACCGTGTCGCGGCCGTGATCGAGGGGGCTTTCGCGTCCGAGGTCAACGTGCCGGCGACATCGGTCATGTCCGTGCCCGACCACATGGACTTCGCGCAGGCCGCCACGGTGCCGGTCGCGTTCCTCACCGCCTGGTACGGCCTGGTGCGCATGGCTGGCCTCCAGCGCGGCGAGCGGCTCCTCATCCACTCCGCGGCGGGCGGAGTGGGGTCGGCTGCGCTGGCGATCGCGAGGGTACGGGGAGCCGAGGTACTGGCGACCGCCGGAACTCCCGACAAACGAACATACCTGCACGAGCATGGCGTGCGGCACGTCATGGACTCCCACAGCACGAAATTCGGGGACGAGACCCCCGCCGCCACCGACGGTGAGGGGGTCGATGTCGTCCTCAACTCCCTTACGGGAGAGCTGCTGCGCCGCGGCCTGGAGCTGCTCCGGGTCCGTGGCAGGTTCGTCGAGATCGGCAAGCGCGACATCATGGCTGACGCCGCGCTCGGTCTCGGTCCCTTCCGCAACAGCCTCAGCATGCACAGCGTGGATCTCCGGCTGCTGGTCGACCGATGCCCGGAACTTATCGGTGAGCTCTTGGGAGAACTGGCGCCGTTGTTCGCTTCGGGCGCGCTGGCGCCATTGCCCTACACCCCGTTTCCGGTCACGCGGGCCGATGGCGCGTTCCGGAAGATGATGGGCGGACGGCACATCGGGAAGATCGTGCTGACGTTTGCGTAGCGATGCGGGAGCGCGGAGGTGCGGCCCTGCGGCCCGAAGCGGTGTACTGGCCGCTACGGCCTGCGCCGCAGCATGTTCATGATGGTCATCGTCAGCACCGTCTCACCGTGCTGGTTGAGCACTTCCACGTCGGTGTGCACTAGGCCGCGGTCGGGCTTGGACCGCGACACGCGGGCCCCGGTGATCGTGGCCCGGACCGACAGGGTGTCACCCGGCCGCACCGGCCGTTGCCAGCGCACTTCGTCGACGCCGGGGGACGCGAGCGACGCGACCTTGCTGAGGTAGTGGTCCGCGTACATGCGCATCATCACGGCCGTGGTGTGCCAGCCGCTCGCGATCAGTCCCTGGAACGGTCCGTCCTGCGCCGCCACCGGATCCGTGTGAAAGCTCTGGGTGTCGAAGCGCCGGGCGAACTCGAGGATGTCCTGCTCGGTGAGGGTGCTGCTGCCGAAGACGTGCACGGCGCCCGGCACGTAGTCCTCGAAGTACCGGTCGTCGATGGAGGCGGCGAAGTTGTCGGTAGTGGCCGGGGTGGTCGTCGTCATGGGTGCCCTCTCACTCGGTTCCATGGCTCGGTTCGGTGACGCTCTGTGGACGATGATGCGTACGGTAGCGGACCGCCGCGTCCTGGAACGCACTGAGTGATCCCGGATTGGCCAAGGCACCCTGGGCCACCACGAGCTCTGGCTCGGCGCCGGCCAGGATGTGGCGCTGTCACGTTGGCTGACCGGGTGGGATGATCTTCGGGTTGATCTGCTGTAGGGGGGTTGTCGGTGGGGAGTGCGTCGCCGTCGTACAGGGGGCACCGGTACCCGGTCGAGGTGATCTCGCACTGTGTGTGGCTGTACTTCCGCTTCCCGCTCAGCTTCCGCGAGGTCGAGGAGCTGATGCTCCAGCGAGGCGTCATCGTCTCCTACGAAACGATCCGCCGCTGGTGCGCCACGTTCGGCCAGGCCTACGTGAACGGACTGCGCCGCCGCCGTCCCCGGCCCGGGGATAAATGGCATCTGGACGAGGTGTTCATCAAGGTCAACGGGGAGCTGAAGTACCTGTGGCGGGCCGTCGACCAGGACGGCAACGTGCTCGACATCCTCGTGCAGAACCGGCGGGACAAGGCCGCGGCCCGGCGCTTCTTCCGCCGTCTGATGAAGAGGACGCGTGCGGTGCCGCGGGTGGTCGTCACGGACAAGCTGCGTTCCTACGGCGCGGCCCACCGTGAGGTCATGCCCTCCGTCGAGCACCGCTCGCACAAGGGACTGAACAACCGGGCCGAGAACAGCCACCAGCCCACCAGGCAGCGTGAACGCGCGATGAAGGGCTTCCGCAGTACCGGTGGAGCCCAGCGGTTCCTGTCCGCGTTCAGCGGCATCTCACCCCACTTCCGACCCCACCGCCACCTGATGACAGCCTTCGACCACCGAGCCGAGATGACCATCCGCTTCGCCATCTGGGACCAGATCACCGGCACTGCCAACCGGCCCGCCACGGCCTGAACACAGGCCCGGACCGCAGACCCACCACACCCCGACGCACCATCAGACAGTCACGCACCCAACAACGTGACAACGCCGTCCTGGGGCATGTTCGTTTCCTCCTTCGTCGGCGGGACGGGGGTCGTGTGCTCGGCTGAGGGCTGGGGCCGCCGGCGGGGCCCGGGCGGATAGGGACCCAGCGGCGGCTGCCCGCCGAACCGGTCATGCCGGGCAGCCGCCGCGTCGCCCTGCGTGGGCGTGACTAACTGTCGGGTCTGGACGGCGAGTTGCAGCATCAGGCGCTCCCGGGCGATGAGCTCGCTGGAGGCCGAGCGTGTGTCGTGGCGCTGGAGCAGGTTGGCTGTGTCGAACAGCTGGTGGTGGCCGATCTCGACGGCGCGCCGCACCTCGTAGCGGTCGCTGCTGACGGCGGCCTGGACGAGGCCGGCGTGCAGAGCGGTGAGGCGCTGCAGGTAGAGGCGGCTTCGGCCTCGACGATCCGGGCGTTCTCGCCGGCACGGGTATCGATCCGGTCAGGCAGGTGCTCCACGAGCAGCGGGGCTAGCGCGGCCGCCGGCAACACGATGCTGAAGGGGACGCCGTGCATGAGCGCAAGGGCGGCCGCAACCAGGGTGAGGGCCGCGACGACGGCCGTGGCCGGCCGTACAGTCACTTTGCCGAGGCGGATCCGGTGTGCCGGTCGTCTACCCCCGACGGCCTCGCCGCCTTCCGCGACCGTGCGCACGGCGTGGTCTCCGGCACCGTCACCGACGCCGCGAAGGGCGCGCCCATCGCCGGCGCCACCGTCAGCGCCGGCCGGACCACCGGGCACACCGACGCCAAGGGCGCGTATCGGCTGGTGCTGCCGGCCGGCAGCTACGACTTCCAGGCGACCGCCTTCGGCCACCAGGCGGCGGCCGCGACCGGAATCAAGGTCACCGACGGCGGCTCGGTCCATCAGGACTTCGCACTGACCACGGTCGCGACCGAGAACGTGTCCGGTAAGGTCACCGACGGGTCCGGGCACGACTGGCCGCTGTACGCCGAGATCACCATCGACGGGGTGCCCGGCGGCCGGCTGTGGACCGATCCGGTCACCGGCGCCTACAACGTCGACCTGCCCCAGGGCAGCGACTACACCTTCCACGTGACGAGCGCCTACCCCGGCTACCTGCCGGCCACCGCCTCGGCCCAGGTCGCCAAGACCGCGGTCACCAAGAACATCCCGCTGTCCGCCGACTCCTGGAACATCACCGCGCCCGGCTACGCCCCGCAACTGACCGGCGCCACCCAGGGCTTCGACGCCCCGTCGACCCCGCCCGGCTGGAGCGTCGACAACGCCGAAGGAACCACCGGCGGCTGAGAGTTCGACGACCCGGGCAACCGCGGCAACACCACCGGCGGCACGGGCCGCTTCGCCGTACTGGACAGCGACCACTACGGGTTCGGCACCAAGCAGGACTCCAGTCTGGTCACCCCGGTCCTGGACTTCACCGACCGGAGCAGTCCGGAGATCTCGTTCCGGACCGACTACCGCGGCTCGTTCGGACAGAACGCCTCGGTCGACATCACCACCGACGGCGGCAGTACCTGGAACAGCGTCTGGACGGCGCCCCCGCAGCCGGCCGACGTCCCCGGGCCGGCGACCGTCGACGTCCCGCTGACCGAGTACGCGGGCCGGTCCGCGGTGCGGTTGCGGTTCCACTTCGCCGGCGACTGGACCAACTGGTGGAAGGTCGACGACGTCTTCGTGGGCAACCGCGGCCTGCGGTTGCTGCCCGGCACGGTCACCGACGCCAACACGGGCAAGGGCATCGCCGGTGTCCGGGTCGCGGACACCTCGGGCGCCGGCGCGACGAGCACCGCCACACCTGAGGACCCGTCGGTCGGCGACGGCTTCTACTGGTTCTTCGACCAGTCCGGAAAGCGGAACCTGACCGCGTCCAAGTACCCATACACCTCTGCGTCGAAGAGCCCGACGGTGATCGGGGACAGCACCGCCAAGGCCGCGTTCACTCTCCAGACCGAGCAACTCGTGGTCAAACCAGGGGAGTTGAAGGCCACGGTGGCCTTCGGCAAGCAGGCCACCAAGACGCTGACGGTGACCAACACCGGCGGCGCCGCTGCCACCTTGAAGCTGAAGGAGCACGCCGGGGGCACCACGATCGCCGCCCAGGGTGCGGCGCTCCGGCGCGTCAAGGGCGCCGACTGGCACCTGTCGATGACGAAGGCACCGGCCGCGGCCCGCGCCGCGGCCGCCTCCCCGCCGGCCGCCCCGGCAGCCGGCGACGCCTGGCAGGCGGCCCCCGACCTGCCCGTCCCCACCCAGGACAACTCCGTCGACAGCTACGACGGAAAGATCTACAGCGGCTTCGGCTTCAACGGCACCTCCGACACCAACGAGCTGTACAGCTACGACCCGAGGACCGGAGCCTGGACGCAGCGGGCATCCGCCTCCGACACCCGGGAGGCCCCGGCCCACGGCTTCGTCAACGGCAAGCTCTGCGACGGCGGCCCGCCCCCGGCGGTGCGGCGACGGCGCGGGATCCCGCGACAGGGCGTTGTCACGTTGCCGGGTGCGCGAGAGCCCGATGGTGTGTCAGGGCTCGGCTGGCCCGGGTGTCGGATCCGGGGCCGCTGCGCCCCTGCCGACGACTTCGCCGGCATGGTCCCAGACGGCGAAGCGGGTGGTCGTTCCGGCTCGGTGCCCGGGGCGGCGGCCTTGTCCCGCCGGTTGTGGAGGAGGATGCCGGGTACGTTGCCGTCCTGGCCGACGGCCCGCCACGGGTAGTTCAGCTCCTGCCAGCCGATCCTGACGAACACCTCGACCGGCTGCCGGTGCTGCCCCCTCGTATGACGGCGACGCGCTCTCCACGGACGGCTTCGCCTCCACCGTGATCAGCCAGAAGACCATCCCGCCGGGCCGGCCGACGTGACAGCGCCGGCGCGGCAGTTCTGCCTGCGGCAGGCCCGGCGGAGAGGTTCACGAGGTTGACGGTTTCGCCGGGTTCACGAAACCCCAAGGAGATGATTTGTTAAGACCATTGACATATACCCGGGGCCTTACATACCGTCCCCCGTCGAAGCGCTTCGATTGCCGCGTCGAATCCATTCGACGCGGCAATCACACCGTTCGTCCGGCTCAGGTGGAGGTCACGTTCAATGATGAAGGTGCGCAGATCGGCGGCAATCGCCGCGGCTGTCCTTGCGGGCACGCTGCTGGTCACTTCTTGCGGAAGCTCCGGCGACAGTGCCGAGGGCGACGGCAAGACCCTCAAGCTCTGGCACTACGAGGGCCCGGACAGCGCCATGGGCGTCGCCTGGGACCAGGCGATAACCGAGTTCAAGAAGACCCACCCCGGTGTCAAGGTCGAGTTCGAGGCGAAGGGCTTCGAGCAGGTCCAGAAGACCGCCTCGATGGTGCTGAACTCCAGCAACGCCCCCGACGTCATGGAATACAACAAGGGCAATGCCACCGCCGGCCTTCTGGCCAAGCAGGGCCTGCTCACCGACCTCACGCCCCAGGTCACCAAGTACGGCTGGGACAAGCTGCTCAGCCCGAGCGTGACCACCACCAGTAAGTACGATGCCAAGGGCGTCATGGGCTCGGGCAACTGGTACGGCATCCCGAACTTCGGCGAGTACACGATGGTGTACTACAACAAGGACCTCTTCGCGAAGAACCACGTGAAGGTCCCCACCACGCTCGCCGAGTTCACCGACGCGCTGGACGCCTTCAAGGCCAAGGGCATCACCCCGCTCGCCAACGGCGGCGCCGAGTACCCCGCCCAGCAGTACCTGTACCAGCTCGCCCTGTCCAAGGCCGACCGCAGCTGGGTGGACTCCTACGAGCTCTACAAGGGCAAGGTCAACTTCCACGACGCCGCCTGGACCTACGCCGCCAACACCTTCGCGGACTGGGTCAAGAAGGGCTACATCGCCAAGACCAGCAGCGGCGCGAAGGCCGAGGACGCCGGCGTCTCCTTCATCAGTGGCAAGGCGCCCATCTTCTTCTCCGGCACCTGGTGGTTCGGACGCTTCAACACCGAGAACAAGTTCAAGTGGGGCTCCTTCCTGTGGCCCGGGTCCAAGCTCACCCTCGGCTCCGGCGGCAACCTGTGGGTCGTCCCCAAGAACGCCAAGAACAAGCAGCTGGCCTATGACTTCATCAACATCACGCTGAAGAAGCAGATCCAGAACACCCTGGGCAACCACGGCGGCGTCCCCGTCGCGGCCGACCCGTCGGCGATCACCGACCCGAGCTCCAAGGGCCTGATCGAGAACTTCAACAAGGTCTCCTCCGAGGACGGGCTGGCCTTCTACCCCGACTGGCCGATCCCCGGCTTCTACGACGTCCTGGTCTCCGCCACGCAGAAGTTGATCACCGGCAGCGCGAGCCCCGACAAGGTGCTCGACGAGCTGCAGAAGGCCTATGACGCGGGTGCCCCCACGTCATGAGCGCACGACCTATCCGGCTGCGCAACCCGTACTCGCTCTACCTGATCCCCGGTGTCGTCGCGTTTCTGGCGGTCATCGTCGTTCCGTTCGGGATGAACGTCTATTTCAGCTTCACGCGCTGGCAGGGCGTCGGCTCGCCCACCTGGGCCGGGCTGGACAACTACCAGGAGCTGCTGAAGGACTCGCGGTTCTGGGAGTCCTTCAGGCACAGCGTCGCCATGGTCGCGGCGATGGCGGTGATCCCCACCGCGGTCGGCCTCGTCGTGGCCGCGGTCCTGTTCGACTTCATCGCCAAGCACTTCGGCTCGAAGCTGGCCAGCGTACTGCGGGCCTGCTTCTACCTTCCCCAGGTCCTGCCGATCACCGTGGCCGGCATCGTCTGGAGCTGGGTCCTGGCCCCCGACAACGGCTCGCTCAACGAGCTGCTGAAGGCGGTGGGCCTGGGCTCGCTCCAGCAGGACTGGCTGGGTGACCCGAAGTTCGCGCTGTGGAGCGTGATGGCCGTGATGGTGTGGGTGCAGCTGGGCTTCCCCGTCGTGATCTTCATGGCGGGGCTCCAGCGGGCCGATCCGTCGCTGTACGAGGCGGCCGAGCTGGACGGGACGAACTGGTGGCAGCGGTTCTGGCATGTGACGCTGCCCCAGATCCGGCCCGAGATCTACGTGGTGATGCTCTGGTGCACCATCGCGGCGCTCAAGGTCTTCGGTGCCGTCTACGTCCTGACCAAGGGCGGACCCGCCGACTCGACCATCGTGCCGTCCTACTTCTCCTTCTCGACCTTCTTCGAGAAGACCGACGTCGGCTACGGCTCGGCGATCGCGACGGTGCTCACCGTCATCATCCTGACGCTGACCATGGTCGGGTTGCGCTTCCAGACCCGCGCGGAGGACGAACAGTGAAGGCGGTAAAACGCTACCCGGTGCTGGTGGCGATCATCCTCGGTGCGATCTTCATGGTGCTGCCGCTTCTGATCGTGCTCAACAACGCGCTGAAGTCGCCCGCCGACTATTCCGCGCACGGTCCGCTCGCCCTGCCCCACGGCATCAGCCTGAACGCGCTGAGCGACTTCTGGACCCGGGTCGACTTCGGGCGCATGCTCCTGAACTCGGTGCTGATCTCCGGATCGGTGGCCGTGTTCGGCGTCATCCTCTCGGTGCTCAACGCGTACGCGATCGGCATCGGCAGGATCAAGGGACGGGCCTGGATACTCGGCTTCTTCGTGCTGGCCAACGTCCTCCCGCAGGAAGCCCTGATCTACCCGCTGTACTACCTGTCCAAAGAGCTCGGCCTCTACGACACCAGGCTCAGCCTGATCATCGTCTTCAGCGTCATCCAGGCGGCCTTCGGCACCTACCTCCTCTCCTCCGTGCTCGGGGCCTTCCCGAAGGAGATCATCGAGGCGGCCAGGATCGATGGCGCCAACAGCTGGCAGATCCTGTGGCGGATGGTGGTCCCGGTCAGCCGGCCCACCCTCGGTGTCCTCATGGTGTTCTTCTTCATCTGGACCTGGAACGAGTTCCTGCTGCCCCTGGTCATGCTGCCGTCCAACGACAACCAGACCGTCTCGGTCGCGCTCGGTGTCCTCCAGGGCCAGCGGCTGATGGACGCGACGATGACCAACGCGGCCGGCCTGCTCGGCGCGCTGCCTGCCATCGTCTTCTTCCTGGTCTTCCAGCGGACCCTGACCCGGGGCATCGCCGTGGGCGCCGTGAAGTGACCCGTGCCCGGACGGCCACGTCCGCGCACCCCTCCCGGGCGCGAACACCTCGCCGCCCGGGAGCCGCTCTGCCTTCCGCCCGCCCCCTCGGGCGGAAGGCAGAGCGCCCTGTTCCCCCACCCCGTACTGCGCACATCGATAGCCCCACCGTGAAAGGCATCGACCATGAAGTTCACCGACGGATACTGGCTCCTGCGGGAAGGCGTCACGGCGGCCTATCCGGCTGAAGTCCTCGATGCCGTCCCCGGTCCGGGATCGCTCACGGTCTACGCCCCCACCCAGCACATCCAGCGCCGCGGCGACCTCCTCAAGGGCCCGGTCGTCACCATCGACGCCACCGCCCCGATGCCCGGCGTGATCGGCGTACGGATCACCCACTTCGCAGGCGAGGTCGACACCGGCCCGCACTTCGCCCTCACCCACGAACCCCATGACGCCGTCGTGTCCGTCGACGAGAAGGAAGCCACCCTCACCTCCGGCGAGTTGAGCGTGCGCTTCAGCCTCGACGACAACTGGCGCATGGCGTTCCAGGCCGACGGCCGCACCCTCACCAGCAGCGACATCAAGGCCATGGCCCTGATGGAGACGGGCGAGGGACGGCACTACGTGCGCGAGCAGCTGCGGCTGAACGTCGGCACATCCGTGTACGGGCTCGGCGAGCGCTTCGGACCGCTGGTCAAGAACGGCCAGACCGTCGACATCTGGAACGCCGACGGCGGCACCAGCAGCGAACAGGCCTACAAGAACATCCCCTTCTACCTCACCGACGCCGGCTACGGGGTCTTCGTCGACGATCCGGGCAAGGTCTCCTTCGAGGTCGCTTCGGAGCAGGTCTCACGCGTCCAGTTCAGCGCCGAGCGCCAGCAGCTGCAGTACTACGTCATCCACGGGCCCACCCCCAAGGAGATCCTCAGCAAGTACACCGCCCTGACCGGCCGGCCGGCGCTGCCGCCCGCCTGGTCCTTCGGACTGTGGCTGACCACCTCCTTCACCACCTCCTACGACGAGCAGACCGTCACCGGATTCGTCGACGGCATGGCCGAGCGCGACCTCCCGCTCTCAGCCTTCCACTTCGACTGCTTCTGGATGCGCGAGTTCAACTGGTGCGACTTCGAGTGGGACCCGAGGGTCTTCCCCGACCCGGAGGGGATGCTGCGCCGCCTCAAGGACCGCGGCCTGCACATCTGTGTGTGGATCAACCCGTACATCGCCCAGCGCTCCCCGCTGTTCGCCGAGGGCAAGGCCGCCGGATACCTGCTCAAGCGCCCTGACGGCAGTGTGTGGCAGTGGGACCTGTGGCAGCCCGGCATGGCCTTGGTCGACTTCACCAACTCGGACGCCTGCGCCTGGTACGCCTCCAAGCTCGAGGCCCTGCTCGAGATGGGCGTCGACTGCTTCAAGACCGACTTCGGCGAGCGCGTCCCCACCGACGTCGCGTACTTCGACGGCTCCGACCCGGAGCGCATGCACAACTACTACACGCAGCTGTACAACCAGACCGTCTTCGACGTCCTGCGCAAGCACCGCGGCGAGGGCGAGGCCGTGCTCTTCGCCCGCTCGGCCACCGCCGGCGGCCAGCAGTTCCCGGTGCACTGGGGCGGCGACTGCGAATCCACCTGGGAGTCCATGGCGGAGTCTCTGCGCGGCGGCCTATCCCTGGGTCTTTCCGGATTCGGTTACTGGAGCCACGACATCGGCGGCTTCGAGGGACGCCCGGACGCCGGCCTGTTCAAGCGCTGGGTCGCCTTCGGCATGCTCTCCTCGCACAGCCGCCTGCACGGTTCGTCCTCGTACCGCGTGCCGTGGCTCTTCGACGAGGAGGCGGTGGACGTACTGCGCACGTTCACCGAACTCAAGCTGAGCCTCATGCCCTACCTGTACGGGGCCGCGTACGAGGCGCACACCCAGGGCTTCCCCATGATGCGCGCCATGGTCCTGGAGTTCCCGGACGACCCGGCCTGCGCACCGCTGGAGCGCCAGTACATGCTCGGCACGGACCTGCTGGTGGCGCCGGTCTTCTCGGAGACCGGCGAGGTCTCCTACTACGTGCCCGAGGGCACCTGGACCCACTTCGTCACCGGCCGCACGGTCACCGGGCCCCGTTGGGTGCGCGAGAGCCACGACTACTTCGGCGTCCCACTGCTGGCACGTCCCGGCGCCGCGATCCCGGTCGGAGCGGTCCATGACCGCCCGGACTACACCTGGGCAAACGACGTGACCATCCGCGTCTTCCAGCCCGCCGACGGCTCCCGGAGCACAGTGCGTGTGCCCCGCGAGGACGGCAGCGCCGCGGTGGAGATCACCATCGTCCGCGAGGGCGGCACACTGAGGGCCGAGACCTCCGACGCCTCCCTGCCCTGGAGCGTCGAGGTCGCGGGCGGTCCCGCGGCCCGGGCCGAAGCGGGCACCTCCGTCCTTACCCTGGAGCTGTCCGAGTCCTGACGGCCACAGCTGCCCGACACACCCCATCGACAAGGGAGTTGCATGGTCAAGATCACTGACGTGGCGCGGCACTCCAACGTGTCCCCGAGCACCGTCAGCTACGCGCTCAGCGGGAAGCGGCCGATCTCCCCGGAGACCCGGCAGCGCATCGAGGAGAGCATCCGCGTCCTGGGCTACCGGCCGCACGCCGGGGCCCGGTCCCTGGCCAGCAACCGGTCCCGGGTGCTCGCCCTCGTGCTGCCCCTGCGCAAGGGCGTCCACGTCCCCGTGGTCATGCAGTTCGCCACGTCGGTGCTCACCGCGGCCAGGGAACACGACCACGACGTGCTCCTCCTCACCCAGGGCGAGGGCGAGGAGGGCATCGTCCGCGTCGCCGAGAGCGCGATGGCCGACGGGTTCATCATCATGGACGTGGAGGTCGAGGACCGTAGGCTTCCCTTGCTGCGGACCCTCGACCGGCCGTCCGTGCTCATCGGCTTCCCGGCCGACCCGACCGGGCTGACCTGCATCGACCTGGACTTCCAGGGCGCCGGCGAGGCCTGCGTGGACTACCTCGCCGCACTCGGGCACCGCAGCGTCGCCCTGATCGGGTCGCCGCCCGAGGTGTACGTGCGCGGTACCGGGTTCGCCCGCCGCGTCGCCGCGGGCTTCACGCACGCCGCCGACCGGCTCGGGGTGCGCTCCTCCGTGCACCCCTGCTCCGAGACGCCGGCCGCGGCCCGTGCGATGGCCGAGCTGCTGGTCCGCGAGGATCCGTCGCTCACCGCGGTCGTCGTCCACAACGAACCGGTCACTCAGCAGCTCATCGCGTCCTTCACCGCCATGGGCCTGCGCGTTCCGCAGGACCTGTCGGTCATCGCGATCTGCCCGGACGAGACGGCCGAGCAGGCACCCGTGCCCATTACCTCGGTGTCCATCCCCTCGGGCGAGATCGGCACCCTGGCGGTCGACCTGCTCATGGCCAAGCTCGTCGGCCAGGACGCCCCGGAGACGACCGTGCTGCCCGCCCGTCTCACCCCGCGCTCCACCACCGCGCCGCCGCAGTCGCGCTGATCCCGGCGCCGAACCGGCCCACACCGCGGGGACGGGCGTCAGTACGGCAAACGGTGACTGATCCGATTGCCGGGCAGCTCAGGGACTGTGTCCGCATCGGGTGCAGTCGCCGGTGCGGGCTGGGTGCTGCCGTCTTCGGCGCCAGTGTGACCAGTGCAGGATGTGGTCGGCTGGTGCCGGGCGGCGGCTGGTGCGGCGGGTGATCAGGCGTCTGATCTCGGTGGGACTCAATGAGCACTGTGCATCGTGAAGTTGCAGGTCGCGGGTCTGGTGTGAGGGGTGGGCGGGATACTCACGCTGGTCGTCGGCCGGTATCCACGGTGAAGATCGTCTGGCGTGTCGGCCGGAGGCGTTGTCGGGTTCTGCTGCGCCGACCGCCGTGCCGCTCTTACGATCCGTCACCGGTCAGTACGCCGGGAAAGCACGGGGGTGGGCGTGGGTATGCAGGAGCTGGAGCGGATCACGGCTCGCCGGAATGAACTGGACGTGCTCGCTGAGCAGTTAGCCAAGCAGCTTCAGGAGGTCCGGGCCGAACGGGAGGAGCTGGTGATCGCCGAGCGGGTCCTGAACCGGCTGGCTGAGCAGGACCGGGCCGCGGCGCAGGCCACCGCGGCTGTCGCCCCGACTCCCGCCCGGGTGGCGGGGCGGGCGGTCCTGCTGATCCCGCACCGCAGCGAAACTCCCGACGAGGCCGCCCTGCCTGGTGACTACCGCAGGATCCTGGCGATCGCGCGGGCTGCCGACGGCCCGGTCCAGGTCAGGGATGTCGGCGAGGAACTGGGCCTTCAGGTGACAGTGCGCGGCAAGCTGGAACCGCTGCGCGCGAAGCTGACCAAGCTCGCCGACCGTGGCTGGCTGCACAAACGAGGCGACGGGCGGTTCACCGCACGCCCGTAGCCACGCCGGAACGGACGCCGACGGGGCGTAACTGGCGGACCCCCGGCGGCAGTTGAGTTTGGTGTGAAGAAAAACAACCATGCCGAGGGCCCTGACAGCCTTGTCTACACCGCTCGCCTGCCGCTGTCGAGTGCCACCCTGAACTGGCTCGCCGACCTGGTACGCGGCCACCTGAAGAAGATCGGCTCGCGGTGGCAGGCCCTGCCCGCGGGGAAGATCGCCGCCATCGTGCTGGCGGTGCTGCGCTGTGACCAGCGGCCGGGCGACCTGGCCGGCGGCAACGGGATACACCGCACCACCGTGACACGGTGGGTGGGCAACGGGCGCGCCGAGATGGCTGGCACCGGGCATGGCTCCGACCACGGCCCCGGAGCGGGCGCCGACGGCAACGGACACGCGCACAGCCACAGCCACGGGCCTGCCGCCCCCGTCTCGCGGCATCTGCGCAAGCTCATCGCGGCGATCCTGATCCCCTTCACCGCCGCCGTCGTGGTGGGGCTCGTCGTGCTCTGGCCCGGCGGCGCCCCGTCCCACGCGCGCACCGGCGTCGGCTTCGACCGCCAGACGCAGCAGGCCACGGTCACCAAGGTCGTCGAAGTGAGCTGCAAGTCGGTGAACGCCTCCGGCGACACCCGACCGGCGACACCTCCACCGCCGAGGGCACCTCGGCGCAGCAGGAGGCGAACGGCACCTGCCACAAGGCCACGATCCGGGTCGACACGGGCAAGGACACGGGCCGTACGTTCAACGAGATCGTGCAGCCCGCCCAGTCGCGGCAGCTGCACCAGGGCGCGAAGGTCGTGGCCGCCTACGAGCCCTCCGCGCCCAAGGATCTGCAGTACTCGGTCGCCGACGTGAACCGCCGATTCCCGATGGGTCTACTGGCCGACATCTTCGCGCTCGCCGTCGTGGTACTGGGCCGGCTGCGCGGCGTGATGGCGCTGGCCGCCCTGGCCATCAGCTTCATGGTGCTGAACTTCTTCATCCTGCCGGCAATCCTGCAGGGCTCGAATCCGCTGCTCGTGGCGGTGATCGGGTCGAGCGCCATCTTGCTCATCGCGCTCTACATGTGCCACGGCCTGTCGGCCCGCACGTCGGTGGCGGTGCTCGGCACGCTGGTCTCGCTGCTGCTGATCGGCATCCTGGGCTCGCAGTTCATCGGCTGGGCCGCCCTCACCGGCAATACGGACGACAGCACCGGCCTGATCCACGGCCTGTATCCGTCGATCGACATGAGCGGACTGCTGCTCGCCGGCGTCATCATCGGCTCCCTCGGCGTGCTCGACGACGTCACGGTCACGCAGACGTCAGCCGTCTGGGAGCTGCACGAGGCCAACCCGACGATGGGTTGGCGCGGGCTGTACCGCGCCGGCATCCGCATCGGCCGCGACCACATCGCCTCCGTCGTCAACACCCTCGTCCTCGCCTACGCGGGTGCCGCGCTGCCGCTGCTGCTCTTCTCCATCGCCCAGAGCGGGGTCGGCACGGTCGCCAACAGCGAGCTGGTCGCCGAGGAGATCGTGCGCACGCTGGTCGGATCGATCGGCCTGGTCGCCTCGGTGCCGGTCACCACGGCCCTTGCGGCTCTGGTGGTCTCGGCGGACCGGCCCGGTCCGCAGACCGAATCAGCGACTCCGGCCGCGGTGGCGGCCGGCGGAGCGGCTGCGGGCCGGGGCGGACGTCGGCGGAAGCGTTGAGAGCGATCTCTTCAAGGTGCGCCCGGGCCGCCTAATCCATCGCCTGGTCCGCCTCGGCATGGAAAAGCGGCACTCGTCCTGGAGACGGACAACCCGGACAGCGTCCTCCCCTGGTCATCAGCCACGCGCACCCGGACCACTGGCCGGTCAGCTGCTGTCTTCGGGGCCGAGGCGGCGGTAGCGGCGCCCGGATGGCCATAGCGGGTCCCAGTACTGGGCCGGTTGTCGATCGTCACGGGGTCGCGGGCTCCTCGGTACCGGTCGACATGGAGGCGGCGGTGTCGAGGCCCCGGAAGGGTGAGTTCCGCAGCACGAGGAACGGGATGTCCAGGGCCGGGGAGATGAGCGTGGGGGTGGGGCGCGAGCAGCCCGCGAGGAGAACGAGCGCGCCGCCCGCCGCGGCGGCGTAGGGCTAGGCGGTGTGGCTGAGAGCGCTCGCAATGGCGGCGGTGTCGCCGGGGGCGGCCGCGGCCATCTCGTCGAGGGCGGAGCCGTCGCTCGAGCGCCGCGAAATCCGCTTCACCCGGGGCGCGTTAACCCATGATCGCGCCACCGTTCCGTCATGGACATCTCAGGAACAACACATGAGTTGACCAGGAACGGCAAAGGGCAGTCACAGTTTCAACGATCTTCTTGTTGGCATGTTCCAGCCACTCATAGGTTTTGCGCCATCATGACGCGCATCACGCGTCCCGGCCGTCCAGCGCACCCGCATGTCTCCCCTGGTTCACCCACCTCCCGGAGGAAGTACGTTGCGCAGAACCGTTTCTCTCACCGCCGTGGCCTCCTTGGCCACGGCTGCTCTGGCCCTGGCCGCCCCCGCCGGCCAGGCGGCGCCCTCGACCTCACCGTCGTCGAACGGCGTCACCGTCGCCCACTCCTGTGCGACCCCGACGCAGAAGAACGTGATGGCGTGCAAGGCGCTGCACGTCACCGCGGGCACCCCCAAGTCCGCGCACGCCGAGAGCGACCTGACGGCAGCCGCCGCCCCGTCGGGCTACGGCCCCGCCTCGCTGCAGGCCGCGTACAACCTGCCTTCCTCCAGCGGCGGTTCGGGCCAGACCGTGGCCATCGTCGACGCGTACGACGACCCGAACGCCGAGGCCGACCTGGCCGTCTACCGCTCACAGTACGGCCTGTCCGCCTGCACCACCGCCAACGGCTGCTTCAAGAAGGTCAACCAGACCGGCGGCACCAGTTATCCGCGCGGTGACTCCGGCTGGGCCGAGGAGATATCCCTCGACCTCGACATGGTCAGCGCGGCCTGCCCGAACTGCAAGATCCTTCTGGTGGAGGCCAGTTCGGCGACCATGACGAACCTCGGCACGGCCGTGAACACCGCTGTCGGCCTGGGCGCCAAGTACGTCTCCAACAGCTACGGCGGCAGCGAGTCCTCCAGCGACTCGACCTACGACTCGTCGTACTTCAACCACCCCGGCGTCGCCATCACCGTCAGCTCCGGCGACAACGGCTACGGCGCCGAGTACCCGGCCGCGTCCAAGTACGTGACGGCCGTGGGCGGTACATCCCTGAAGACCTCGTCCACCACACGCGGCTGGACCGACACGGTGTGGAGCGGGGCGGGCTCCGGCTGCTCCTCGTACGACGCCAAGCCCACCTGGCAGACCGACAGCGGCTGCGCCAAGCGGACCGTCGCGGACGTCTCCGCGGTCGCCGACCCGAACACCGGCGTCGCGGTCTACGACAGCTACCGGCAGGCCACCGGCTGGATGGTCTTCGGCGGCACCAGCGCCTCGGCCCCGCTGATCGCGGCGACCTACGCGCTGGCGGGCGCCCCGTCCTCCGGCTCGTACCCGGCGTCGTTCCCCTACGCCCACACCTCGGCACTGTACGACGTGACCAGCGGCTCGAACGGCAGCTGCTCCGGCTCGTACCTGTGCACCGGCACCACCGGCTACGACGGCCCGACCGGCCTCGGCGTCCCTAACGGCACGACGGCCTTCACGGGCTGAACGGCTCTATGAGGTAAGCCTGTTGGATGTAAGCACCGCGCGGAGGACGGCGGCCGCCTAGTTGCGGCACCCGTTGTCCTCCGCGACCGGGTCGGAGTCGGCGACAATGCCGGCTCCGGCCTGGACGTACACCGTGCCGCCCCGCAACAGCGCCGTACGGATGGCGGTGTCGGAGTCGCCGGCGAAGTCGAGACAGCTGGCGCAGCCGCTGTACAACCTCCGCCTGGACGGCTCGAGTTCGTCGATGATCTGCATCGCACGCGGCTTGGGCGCGCCGGAGAGCGTGCCGGCCGGGAAGCAGGCCGTGAGCGCACGTCGAAGGCGGTACGACCCGCCGCGACCCGGCCGGTCACGGTGGACACAATGTCCATCACGTGCGAGTAGCGCTCGATGGACATGAAGTGCAGGTGGTCCTCAGTGCGCTGCGGGAGCGTTGAGGCGGGCCAGCAGGAGGGCGATGTCGTCGCTGTGGCGCGGTGTCCGCCGTACCCCGGCGAGGAGTTCGTCTGCCAGGACCTCGAGGTCGGCCGTCGTGGCTCTTTCCAGCCCCGCCAGGAATGCTTCGATGCCCGCGTCGATGTCTCCCTCTGCCGCTTCCAGAAGACCGTCGGTCGTGACCGCCAGCACGCTGCCAGGGCGGATGTGTGTCAGCTTGGTCGCGTACCGGGCCTGCGGGTCGACACCCAGCGGAAGGCCGCTGGTGATGTCGAGGAGGCGCGGTGGCTCACCTGGAGCGACCAGGGCAGGTGCTGGATGGCCCGCTGTGCAGGCTTCGACCGTCCCCTCGGCGGGGTCGATCACCAGATAGCAGCAGGTGGCGAACATGGCCCGGTCCGGATCGGTGTCGAATTCGACGAGCAGCCGGTTGGTCCGTGTCAGCACGGCAGCCGGACCATGCCCCTCGCATGCATAGGCGCGCACAGCCGTGCGCAACTTGCCCATCAGGGAGGCGGCCGGCACGCTGTGGCCCTGGACATCTCCGATCACCAGTGCAACCGCGCCGCCGGGAAGGCAGATGGCGTCGTACCAGTCGCCGCCGATCCACATGCCCGAGGTGGCCGCCTGGTAGCGTGCGGCAATCGTCAAACCGGGCGCCGACAGCGGGCCGGGAGGCAGCATTCCACGCTGCAGTTCCGTGGCCAGAGCTTGCTGTGCCTCGTACATCCTCGCCCGCTCCAGGGACTGGGCAAGCAGTCCGGCGACGGCAACCAGCAAGGCCCGCTCCTCGGGACCGAACTCCTGGAGCGAGGCGAACCCCATCAGGCAGACCCCGGTCGGCCCCCGAGAATCCGCCATGGGAATCGCCGCCCACGCGCGACGGCGAGAACTTTCGGCCGCCTGTGCCAGCTGCGGGTAGGCGGCGGCCAGTTCGGTGACGGAAGCGACGAACACCGGAGCCTGGCGTGCCAGGGCATCCTGCAGCAGGGAGCGCACGCCGGGACGCACATCGCAGACGGCTGCCAGCTCCTCGTCGTAATAGCCGCAGGAGGCCACGGCGGACAGCCCACCGGGCAACGACGCCACCACGGCAAACCCATCCGCGCCGAAGTCCTGCAGTCCTGCCTGCGTGGCGGCCACGATGTCCTTGACCGTCACGGCCGCCGCCAGCGCGGCGGTGAGCTGTTGCATCCGGCGATTGCGGGTCGCCCCTTCGTGGAAGCCTCGCCTCTCGGCTTCCTGACGCTCATGCGCGGCCGTGGTGTCCATCACCACCCCGACCATTGTCGTCGGCACTCCTGCCGAGTCGGCCAGCACCCGCCCGCGAGCCTCCAACGAACGCCAGACGCCTTCACCCGCCGCGACCCGGTAGGCGATCTGGTAGTCGCCACCGGACTCCACCATCGACTGCAGCGCGACGACGAACTCGGGCAGATCGGACTCCGGGATCCTCGACAAGAAGCTGTCGAGATGAGGCGGGCCGTCCTCGGGCAGGCCGTGGAGGGAGAAGGTGAGAGGATCACAGTTGATCTCTCCCGTGGCGACGTCCCAGCAGAAGAACCCCGCCTGCACGGGGCCGGCGCTCGGCTGGAACGGAGAGTTGGACGACTCCTCCCTGCCCGGATCCTTGGCGCCCGGCTCGCCCGTCCGCCGGGCGTGGGAGGGCAGCGCGGGAGTGGCGCTCCCTGCGATGCCCTCGCCGCCGTTCGGCCAGGACAGGGATCGGATATCTGTCACTGGTCACTCCCTGCTGTGCGCAAGGACGCCTCCTGGAGAGTGATTTGACGAGGCGTTCAGCGTAGAACCCCGGCAGGCCGTCTCGCGGAGGAATGATCACTGGAACACCTGAAGGAGTGAGCGCGTCGCAGAAATTGACCCTCTCGCCAGGCACGTTCCGCGCACGCGGCGTTCGACTGCGGCAGGAAGCCTCGTCCTTGGCCTTTCCTGAGCGCCGAGGTGCCGGACTCCGGTCGACTGCGCAGGGGTTGTGCTCCCACTCTGCTCGCTCTGGGGTTGTGCTCCCACTCTGGACCGACCGCCATCTCGCGCTCTGATAATCGTATCGGACACCCGCTAGCCTGATGCGGGCTTGCGGTTCGCCGAGGTCATCCGCGTAAGGTCACCCGGACGAGGAGAGCGTCATGCAGGAATACTCGTTCGAACTCCCCTTCCCTTCTCGAGTCAGTCAGGCCATGGAATCGGCAGCGCTTCACCACTTCCGCTGGGTCCAGGAGCATGGACTGCTGAGCCAGGAGTCCCTCCCCGAGTACCGCCGATGGAACGTGCCGGAGGTAGCCGCCCGCTTCTGGCCACATGCGGGCGGAGTGGACCTGGAGTTGGGGGTCGATATAGCAGGCTGGTTCATCCTGTTCGACGACCAGTTCGATGGGCCGCTCGGAGTGGAGCCGCACAGAGTCGCACGGATCGTCCAAGAACTCATCGATGTCGTGTACGCGCGTCCCGGCGCGGTACCCGCGGGTCCGAACAAAAGTCTCACCCCCGCGGCAAGCGGGCTCATCTCACTCTGGTCACGTCAGGTCCGGGGAATGTCCGCCGCGTGGCAGCAGCGGTCGACCCGCAACTGGGAAGACTTTCTCAACGCCTACACCAGCGAGAGCATCAACCGTCGAAGCGGCATCATTCCCGACGTCAGCACATATCTCAGTCTGCGCCACAAGGCAGGACTGGAGAATGTGCTGATCGACTACGCCGAACGCATCGGCCATTACGAAGTGCCTGATGCCCTGTTTACCCTGCCGGAGATCCAGGAAATGCACAATGCGACGGTCCAGGTCGTCAACATTGTTCAGGACGTGTTCTCGGTTGCCAAGGAGGAAGCCAGAGGAGACTGTCACAACCTGGTTCTCGTACTCCAGCACCATCGGAACTATTCACGTGGGGAGGCCCTCGCGGAGGCCCGGTCGATAGTCCGCGGCCACACCGATGAATTCCTTCGCCTGAAAGCACGGCTCCCGGCACTTTTCGATGCCGCGGCCCTTTCCCCGCACGACCGGGGCGTCGCCTATGTCTTCGTCGATGACCTCCAGGCCCAGATGAAGGGCTGTCACGACTGGTGCCGCAGCTCCAGCCGCTACTCCCGGGTGATCCGCGCGCGGCCCGACGAGCCCACCTACCTCGAGGAAATGCGCCTGGAAGGACTCGGATGACGCTGAGCACGAGCAGCGGTGAGGTGCAGTGCGACGTGGATCTCGAGGCGCCGCTCGGCGAGCGGGACGGGCAGCAGGTCCTCGATGCGGTGCACACGGTAGACGGCGGTGCAAACGGTAGACGATGGTGTTGTGGTGCACGTGCCGCTCCTCGACAGTGCGTTCCGCGATGTTGCATGCGGGCTGGGTCCGTTCGAAGGCCCGACGGGGCTTCGTCGTCTCACACAGCCCCTATGAGCGGGGTCCTGGCTGTAGCTGTATGACCAGGTGGAAGACCTCCCGGGCCGCATAGCGTTTGAGTCCTCTGAGTCAAGTCAGCTGGCTTTGAGGCGTCGGGTGGTGGGGTGGTTGTCAGGGTCGTAGGCGGTGGCGTTGTGCCAGCAGGCCCATATGACGCGGAGCCATGCGCGGGCGACGATACGGGTGGCGTGCGGGTTGCGTTTCCCGCGTGCGCGGGCGTTTGCGAAGAGGGCGGCGGCCCAGGGTGATTGCATGCGGGAGTTGTGAAGGCAGTGACAGGCCTTGCGGGCGCGTGTGTTGGCGGCCCACCGGAAGTAGCCGCCGTGTGCCTTCCCGGATGCCTCGGTTACCGGTGCGGCTCCGCACTCGGCGGCGGCCTGTTCGCGGACTCGACGCGGTCGAAAATCGGGCCCACCTCAGCGGGCAGGCGCGAGGTTGATGGTGCCCACGCCAGGCAACTGAGCGAGGAGGACGGCGCGCGGGTGCCTGGCGAGACACTTCTTGATGGTCGTCTCGAGCTGGGTGATGGTTGCCTGCAGACTGCGCAGGAGCTGGACTTGTAACGTGATGAGCGTGGTGAGGACGGACGCGGGGAGACTGACCGGGGCGACGGGAGCGGAGCGGAGCCGGGCCAGCAGGGCGGGTGCTCGGTGGCGTTGGCCTGGCGGGCGAAGTCCAGGACGGCCTCGGCGGGTTCGTCGCCGACGAGGGTGTGGTAGCTGCCGCCGAGGCTTTCCACCAGTGCGCGCTGCCGGTCCAGCAGCTGCGGGGAGGCGGTGACCAGCCCGTCGCCGCTCATGACGTGGACGGCGAGCATTTCACCGCCCGCTCTCCGGGAGGCGATCCGCTCGCCGCGGCGGATGAGGGTTTCGCCCTCCGGCCCACCGGACAGGGTGACCAGCACGCGTTCCCGGGTGGCCCAGGGTTCCTGGATGCCCCGCTCCTCGCGATAGCGCAGCAGGGCTTCATCGACGCGGTCGGCCGCCCACGGCAGGGCGATCTCCCGCAGGGCGGTGAGGTTGCCCACGCGGCAGAAGTTCGCCAGAGCGGCGTCGATCCTCTCGGGCGGGTAGACGTTGCCGTGGGCCATCCGCCGACGGAGCGCCTCGGCCGACATACCAGCTCGATCTGGTCGGCGCGGCGGACGACCTCGTCGGGGACGGTCTCCCGCTGTCTGATGCCGGTGATCTGCTCGACGACGTCGTTCAGCGACTCCAGGTGCTGGATGTTGACGGTGGAGATGACGTCGATGCCCGCGTCGAGCAGTTCCTCGATCTCCTGCCAGCGTTTCTCGTTGCGGCAGCCGGGGATGTTGGTGTGCGCGAGTTCGTCGACCAGCGCGACCTTCGGGTGGCGTGCCAGTACGGCATCGAGGTCCATCTCGGTGAAGGTCGCCTCCCGGTAGCGCATGGTCCTACGGGGCACGGTCTCAAGCCCCTGGGCCATCTGCCGGGTCAGCGGACGGCCGTAGTCCTCCATGAAGGCGATGACCACGTCGGTGCCCCGCCCCGCGCGGCGCTGCCCCTCGCCGAGCATGTCGTACGTCTTGCCTACCCCAGGGGCTGCCCCGAGGTAGACCCGGAGAGTGCCGTGCGGCACGTTTCGCTCCTTCCGGGCGCCAGCGGGTCCTCTTACTTCTCCATGGTCCTTCGGATCGCCCGGAAGCGGCGGCCGCGTAGGGTCGTGGCCCTGGCGATCGCAAGGGCCAGGGAGTGGCACGAAGAGGAGAGGTGGGGCGTGCTGGACTGCGCGGAAACGCCCGGAGGCTGCTGGGCACGGTGTCCTGAGGGACGTCGACGCGTCAGGAGATGGCTGTCGCCGGAAGGTCGGCGGGGGCCGGCTGGAGATCCGGTGCGGCCGGGACGGTGAGGACCATGGTGAGGCCGCCGCCAGGGGTGTCCTCGGCGGCGATGGTGCCGCCCATGGTCTCGGCAAAGCCTCGGGCGACCGCGAGACCCAGCCCCACCCCGGCCCCGCGGGGAGCGTCTCCGTACCGCTGGAAGGGTTCGAAGATACGATCCTTGGCCTCGTCGGGGACGCCCGGGCCGCGGTCCACCACTCGTACCTCCACCCGGTCGGCCATGGCGCTCGCGGACACCAGGACCGGTTCGTCGGCGGGGCTGTACTTGACGGCGTTCTCGACGAGGTTGGCGACCGCGCGCTCCAGCAGACCGGGGTCGACGGCGACCATCGGCAGGGTCTCGGGGATGTCGAGCTCGACGCTGTCCTCGGGCACGCCGCCCAGCGCCATCGGCACCACCTCGTCGAGGTCGATCTCGCGGATCAGCGGGGTGACCGTGCCCGTCTGGAGCCGGGACATGTCGAGCAGGTTGCCCACCAGGTGGTCGAGCCGGTCGGCGCCCTCCTCGATGCCTTCGAGCAGCTCCGCCTGGTCATCCTCGGACCATTCGACGTCCTGCGAGCGGAGTGAGGACACTGCGGCCTTGATCCCTGCGAGCGGGGTGCGCAGGTCGTGACTGACCGCGGCCAGCAGCGCGGTGCGGATGCGGTTGCCCTCGGCGAGGGCGTGCGACTGGTCGGCCGCGGACTGCAGCCGTTGGCGGTCCAGGACCACCGCGGCCTGTGCGGCGAACGCCGCCAGCACCCGCCGGTCCTCGGCCGGCAGAACCCTGCCCGACAAGGCCAGCGCCATGTGATCGCCGACCGGCATGTCGACGTCCGCGTCCTCCGGCCGCTCGACCACCGTCCGCGTGCCGACACTGCCCGCGCAGGTCCACGGATCGACGTCACTGGCCCGCTCCAGGAGGGCCACCGACTCCATGCCGAAAGTCTCCCGGACCCGCTCCAACAGGGCCTCCAGGCTTGTCTCCCCGCGCAGGACGCTGCCGGCGAGGAAGGAAAGGATCTCCGACTCGGCGCGCAGCCGGGCCGCCTGATGGGTGCGGCGGGCGGCAAGGTCCACCACAGAGGCCACCGACACGGCTACTCCCACGAAGATCGCGATGGCGACGATGTTCTCTGGGTCGGCGATCGTCAGGGTGTGGACGGGCGGAGTGAAGAACCAGTTCAGCAGCAGGGAGCCCACCAGCGCCGAGGCGAGCGCCGGATAGAGCCCGCCGAGCAGGGCCGAGGCCACCGTCAGCGTCAGGAACAGCAGCATGTCGTTGGCGAGGCCGACTTCGGGGGTGACGCTGCCGAGGAGGAACGTGAGGAGGGCCGGGCCTGCCACGCCGACCAGCCAGCCCCAGACGACGCGCAGCCGGCCGAGGTGTGCCCCCCGGCCGATGGGCAGTCCGCGTCCCTTGCCCGCCTCGTCGTGGGTGATCAGGTGGACGTCGAGGTCGGGCCCCGACTCCCGGGCGACGGTGGCGCCGACACCCGGTCCGAAGACGTACTGCCATCCCTTGCGGCGGGAGACACCGAGGACGATCTGCGTGGCGTTCACGCCACGCGCGAAGTCGAGCAGCGCGACCGGTATGTCGTCCCCGATGACGTGGTGGAAGGTGCCGCCGAGGTCTTCGACGAGGGTGCGCTGGACGGCCAATTCCTTGGGCGAGGCGTTGGTCAGTCCGTCACTGCTGGCGATGTAGACCGCGAGGACCTCGCCGCCGGCGCCCTTCTCGGCGAGCCGCACCGCGCGACGGATCAGCGTCCTGCCCTCGGGGCCGCCGGTCAGCCCGACGACGATCCGCTCGCGCGAGCCCCAGATCTTCGAGACCTTGTGCTCGCTGCGGTACTCATTGAGGTACTCGTCGACCCGGTCGGCGACCCAGAGCAGGGCGAGCTCGCGCAAGGCGGTGAGGTTGCCGGGGCGGAAGTAGTTGGACAGGGCCGCGTCGACCTTGTCGGGCTTGTAGATGTTGCCGTGCGCCATGCGGCGGCGCAGTGCCGGCGGGGACATGTCGACCAGCTCGATCTGGTCCGCCCGCCGTACGACCTCGTCCGGTACGGTCTCCTGCTGCCGGATGCCGGTGATGGACTCGACGACGTCGCCCAGTGACTCCAGGTGCTGGATGTTGACGGTCGAGATCACGTCGATCCCGGCGGCGAGCAGTTCCTCGACGTCCTGCCAGCGTTTGGTGTTGCGTGAACCCGGGATGTTCGTGTGGGGCAGCTCGTCGACGAGAGCCACTTGGGGGTGCCGGGCGAGTACCGCGTCCACGTCCATCTCGGTGAAGACGGTGCCGCGGTACTCCAGTTCCTTGCGCGGGATCTGTTCCAGGCCGTGCAGCATCACTTCGGTGCGCGGCCGGTGGTGGTGCTCGACGAAGGCGACGACGCAGTCGGTGCCCCGCTCGACACGGCGGTGTGCCTCGGACAGCATGGCGTACGTCTTGCCGACCCCCGGTGCCGCACCGAGGTAGATCCGAAGCTTGCCGCGTGCCATGGTCTCGTCTCTTCGTGTCTGCGAGTCTGCGGTCGGTGAGGGTCGGTGTCGGGGCCCGCGTCGAACAGGGGTCAGTTCTCGAAGCGGTATCCCATGCCCGCTTCGGTGATCAGATAGCGGGGGTGGGCGGGGTCCGCCTCCAGTTTGCGGCGGAGTTGGGCCATGTAGACCCGCAGGTAATTGGTCTTGTTGGTCTGGGAGCTGCCCCACACCTCCTGGAGCAGTTGCCTCTGTGTGATGAGCCGGCCGGGGTTGGTGACCAGGATCTCCAGCAGATGCCACTCGGTCGGTGTGAGGCGTACGTCGTGCCCGGCGCGGGTGGCCTTCTTGGCGAGCAGGTCGATGGTGAAGTGCTCCGTGGTGACCAGGACGGTCTCGGGGCCCAGTGGAATGTCCTCGGTGCGGCGGACGGCGGCGCGCAGCCGGGCGAGGAGTTCGTCCATGCTGAACGGCTTGGTGATGTAGTCGTCGGCGCCCGCGTCGAGGGCCGCGACCTTCTCGTCGGATGCCCGGCGGGCGGACAGGACGAGGATCGGTACGCGGGTCCAGCCGCGCAGGGCCTTGATGACGTCCGTGCCGTCCATGTCGGGCAGGCCGAGGTCGAGCAGGACCACGTCGGGCTGGCGGGCGGCGGCGAGGCGCAGTGCGGTAGTGCCGTCGGGGGCCGGGTCCACTCCGTACTTGCGGGCCTGCAGGTTGATCACGAGGGCCCGGACGAGCTGAGGGTCGTCCTCCACCACCAGTACCCGGGTCATCGGTGTGCGCCTTTCCTGAGCATGCGGAGGGCCGGAGCGGTCGGAACCGGCCTCATGGCCACGGGAGTCGGCGGTTGGGGGTGTGTCCCCGTCCGCCGACTCCCGCGTGGTGCATGTAAGCCCATCAGCTCTTCGCCACGAGTTCCTTGAGCGCGATGTTGAGTTGGAGGACGTTGACGCGGGGCTCGCCGATGAAGCCGAGGGTGCGGCCGTCGGTGTGCTCGTCGACCAGCTTCTGCACCTGGGCGACGGGCAGGCCGTTCTTCTCCGCGATCCGGTGCACCTGGATGTCCGCGTAGTCCGGGGAGATGTCCGGGTCCAGGCCGGAGCCGGAGGACGTCACCGCGTCGGCGGGCACGTCGGAGGGCCTGACCGTGTAGCCGTTCACCGAGTTGTCCTTGATGACGGCGGCCTTGGCATCCTTGACCCACTTGATCAGGTCGGCGTTGTCACCCGAACGGTTGGTGGCACCGGACAGGATCAGCTTGTACTGCGTGTTGACGCTGTTGGCGCCCAGTCCGTTGGCGGGGCGGCCCTGGAACCACTTCAGGTCGGCATCCGGGGTCTCCTGGCCCTTCTTCAGTGGCAGGTTGTAGGACTGGCCGATCAGCGAGGAGCCGACGACAGTGCCGTTCGCCTTGATCTCCGAGCCGTTCGCCTGGTCGGAGAACAGGCCCTGGGCCACCCCGGTGATCGCCAGCGGGTACAGCACACCGCAGATGACGGTGAGCACGAGGAGGGCACGGAGTCCGGCCCAGAGCAACCGGGCGGTGTTGGTAACCGAGTTGTTCATGGGGATCAGCCGATTCCGGGGATGAGGGAGATGAGCAGGTCGATGATCTTGATGCCGATGAAGGGGGCGATCAGGCCGCCGATGCCGTAGATCCCGAGGTTGCGCCGCAGCATCTTGTCGGCGCTCACCGGCCGGTACTGCACACCCCGCAGGGCGAGCGGCACCAGCGCGATGATGATCAGCGCGTTGAAGATGACCGCGGACAGGATCGCCGAGTCGGGCGAGGACAGGTGCATGATGTTCAGCTTGTCCAGGCCCGGGTACACCGCCGCGAACAGCGCCGGGATGATCGCGAAGTACTTCGCGACGTCGTTGGCGATGGAGAACGTCGTCAGCGCGCCCCGGGTGATGAGGAGCTGCTTGCCGATCTCGACGATCTCGATGAGCTTGGTCGGGTTCGAGTCGAGGTCGACCATGTTGCCGGCCTCCTTGGCGGCCGACGTACCCGTGTTCATCGCCACGCCCACGTCCGCCTGCGCCAGCGCGGGGGCGTCGTTGGTGCCGTCACCGGTCATCGCGACGAGCTTGCCGCCCGCCTGCTCCCGCTTGATCAGCGCCATCTTGTCCTCGGGAGTCGCCTCCGCGAGGAAGTCGTCGACGCCCGCCTCGTCCGCGATCGCCTTGGCCGTCAGCGGGTTGTCACCCGTGATCATGATGGTCTTGATGCCCATCCGGCGCAGCTCGTCGAACCGCTCGCGCATGCCTTCCTTGACGACGTCCTTGAGGTGGATGACGCCAAGGACGCGGGCGCCTTCGCCATCCTCAATGGCGACAAGGAGCGGGGTGCCACCGGCCTCCGAAATCCGGTTGGCGAGCGTGTCGGCGTCCTCGGAGACAGTGCCGCCCTGTTCCTTGACCCAGGTGATGACCGAACCGGCCGCGCCCTTGCGGATCTTGCGTCCGTCGACGTCCACACCCGACATACGGGTCTGGGCGGTGAAGGCGATCCACTCGGCCCCCGCGAGTTCGCCCTGGTGCCGCTCGCGCAGTCCGTACTTCTCCTTCGCCAGGACCACGATGGAGCGGCCCTCGGGCGTCTCGTCGGCCAGCGACGACAGCTGCGCCGCGTCGGCCACCTCGGCCTCGGTCGTCCCGGTCACCGGCACGAACTCCGACGCCTGACGGTTGCCGAGCGTGATGGTGCCCGTCTTGTCGAGCAACAGGGTCGAGACGTCACCCGCCGCCTCAACTGCCCTTCCGGACATGGCCAGCACGTTGCGCTGCACCAGCCGGTCCATGCCCGCGATACCGATCGCCGAGAGCAGCGCGCCGATCGTCGTCGGGATCAGGCAGACCAGCAGGGCCACCAGCACGACCATCGTCAGGTGCGTGCCCGCGTAGTCCGCGAACGGCGGCAGCGTGGCGACCGCGAGCAGGAAGACGATCGTGAGCGACGCGAGCAAGATGTTCAGCGCGATCTCGTTCGGCGTCTTCTGCCTAGCCGCGCCCTCGACCAGAGCGATCATCCGGTCGATGAAGGTCTCACCGGGCTTCGTCGTGATCTTGATGACGATCCGGTCGGAGAGGACCTTCGTACCGCCGGTCACAGCACTGCGGTCGCCGCCGGACTCCCGGATGACCGGGGCCGATTCACCGGTGATCGCCGACTCGTCGACGCTCGCCACACCCTCGACGACGTCACCGTCGCCGGGGATGATGTCACCCGCCTCGCAGACGACCAGGTCACCGACGCGCAACTCGGTACCGGGAACCTCCTCCTCGGACATGCCGTCCGAGGAGAGCCGACGGGCCACCGTGTCGGTCTTGGCCTTGCGCAGCGTGTCCGCCTGCGCCTTGCCGCGGCCCTCGGCCACCGCCTCCGCCAGGTTGGCGAAGATCACGGTCAGCCACAGCCAGGCGCTGATCGCCCAGCCGAACCAGTCACCCGGGTCCTTGAAGGAGAAGATCGTCGTCAGGACCGAGCCGATGAGGACCACAAACATCACGGGGGACTTGACCATCACCCGCGGGTCGAGTTTGCGGAAGGCGTCCGGCAGCGACTTGATCAGCTGCTTGGGGTCGAACAGACCCGCGCCGACCTTTCCTTCGTCCTTGTGGCCGGTCGGCACATCGCTGTGCGGCGCCCGAGTGGGAGTAGTCGTGGACACGGCGTCCTCTTGGTTGTCTATACGTGTGGTCATGACGCCAACCCCTCGGCCAGCGGACCCAGCGCGAGCGCCGGGAAGTAGGTCAGACCGGTGATGATCAGGATGGCCCCCACCAACAGACCCGTGAACAGCGGCTTCTCGGTGCGCAGGGTGCCCGCGGTCGCCGGGACCGGCTTCTGCTCGGCCAGCGAACCCGCCAGCGCCAGCACGAACACCATCGGCAGGAACCGGCCCAGCAGCATCGCGATACCGATGGTGCTGTTGAACCACTGCGTGTCCGCGTTCAGACCCGCAAAGGCCGAGCCGTTGTTGTTGGCGCCCGACGTGTAGGCGTACAGGATCTCGGAGAAGCCGTGCGCGCCCGAGTTCGTCATCGAGTTGCCCGGGGTGGGCAGGGCCATCGCCGCCGCGGTGAAGATCAGCACCAGCGCCGGGGTGATGAGGATGTAGCAGGCCGCGAACTTGATCTCGCGGGTGCCGATCTTCTTGCCCAGGTACTCCGGCGTGCGGCCGACCATGAGCCCCGCGATGAACACCGCGATGACTGCCATGATCAGCATGCCGTAGAGACCGGAGCCGGTACCACCGGGCGCGATCTCACCCAGCTGCATACCCAGCATCGCGATGCCCCCGCCCAGACCCGTGAACGAGGAATGGAAGGAGTCCACCGCACCCGTCGAGGTCAGGGTGGTCGACACCGCGAAGATCGACGAGGCGCCGACACCGAAGCGGTTCTCCTTGCCCTCCATCGCACCGCCGGCGATGTCGAACGCCGGACCGTGGTGGGCGAACTCGGTCCACATCATCAGGGCGATGAAGCCGAGCCAGATCGTGGCCATCGTCGCGAGGATCGCGTAGCCCTGCCTGATCGAGCCGACCATGCGGCCGAAGGTGCGGGTCAGCGCGAACGGAATGACCAGCAACAGGAAGATCTCGAAGAGGTTCGTAAACGGGGTCGGGTTCTCGAAGGGGTGCGCACTGTTGGCGTTGAAGTAACCGCCGCCGTTGGTACCCACCTCCTTGATGGCCTCCTGCGAGGCGACCGCGCCGCCGTTCCACTGCTGCGAGCCACCCATGAACTGGCCCACCGAGTGAATCCCGGAGAAGTTCTGGATCGCACCGCACGCCACCAGCACGATCGCGGCGACGACGGAGAGCGGCAGCAGGATGCGCACGACACCGCGCACCAGGTCCGACCAGAAGTTGCCCAGCTCACCGGTGCGGGAGCGGGAGAAGCCCCGTACGAGCGCGACGGCCACCGCGATGCCGACGGCGGCGGAGACGAAGTTCTGCACGGCCAGACCGGCGGTCTGCACGACGTGGCCCATGGCCTGCTCGCCGTAGTACGACTGCCAGTTGGTGTTGGTGACGAAGGACGCGGCGGTGTTGAACGCCTGGTCCGGGTCGATGGCGGAGAAGCCGAGCGAGCCGGGCAGATGGCCCTGGAGGCGCTGCAGCAGGTAGAGGAAGAGGACGCTGACCGCGGAGAAGGCGAGGACGCCGCGCAGGTACGCGGGCCAGCGCATCTCCGTGTTCGGGTTGGCACCGATGCCCTTGTAAATCCACTTCTCGACGCGCAGGTGCTTGTCGGAGGAGTAGACCTTGGCCATGTAGTCGCCGAGGGGGACGTAGGCGAGCCCCAGTGCCACTATCAAAGCGAGCAGCTGGAGCACACCGGCAAGAACGGGACTCATATCGCTTCTCAGAACCTCTCCGGGAAGATCAGGGCGAGGACGAGATAGCCCAGCAGGGCGACGGCCACGACCAGGCCGACGATGTTCTCGGCGGTCACAGCTTCGTCACCCCCTTGGCGACGAGGGCCACCAGCGCGAACACCGCGATCGTGGTGACGACGAAGGCCAGATCGGCCATCGCGAACTCCTAGATGAGGATCGGATCGAACGGACTGTTAGAGGAAAGCGCCTCCGTGGCCGGATTCGGCCGCCGTTGACACCTCTCTTACGGCAGCCGGTACGCCTTTGACGGAACTCTTACGCCCGACACGTCCACCAGGGGGAACTAATCCACCCGGCCGCCTGAAGACGCCCTCGGCCCGCACCGGCGAGGTGCGGGCCGTCGAGGCGGCCGCATCAGGAGATACGGAACCGCAGCCGGCAGATCACCGCGTCCGTGTCACGGCGCACCGCGTGGGCAACGACCGCACCCCGCTGGTTCTGCAGCAACCGCTGCCACAGCCGGTCCGGCTCGACCTCGGGGATCAGCACGGTGACCCGGGTGCCGGGCTCGTTCGTGGCCGTCTCGGCCACGTACGTGGCGATCGGGCGGCCCAGCGCGCGTCGCTCGGAGGTGAGGGCGATCAGCGGGACGCCGGGGTCCCACTGCGCCCAGTCCCGGGCCAGGGCATGCGCGTGTGCGCGGTCCTCGGGGTCGGGGTGGCAGACGGTGACCGCGCGCACCTCATCGCCCAGGGAGGCAGCGGCGTTGAGCGCCTCGCAGGTCAGGCGGGACAGGTTCGACACGGGCACGATGACGACGGAGCGGTCGCGGTGCGGCGGCTCAGTCGGGATGCGGCCGAGGCCCAATTGTTCGCCGATGCGTGCGTACGCCCGGTGCACCGTCTCGAAGGCGGCCACCAGCAGCGGCACGGCGATCACGATCAGCCAAGCACCGTCCTCGAACTTGGTCGCCGTCACCACGACCGCCGAGACGCCCGTGAGCACGGCGCCGAAACCGTTCAGCAGAGCCTTGCCCCGCCACCCCCTCCCCCGCTCACCACGCCAGTGCCGGACCATCCCGACCTGCGCGATCGTGAAGCCGATGAAGACACCGATGGCGAACAGGGGCACCAGGGTGTTGGTGTCACCGCCGGAGAAGACCAGCAGCACGGCGGAGACGGCGGCCAGCGCCAGCACACCGTGACGGTGGACCTGCCGGTCGGCCTTCAAGGCGAAAACGTGCGGGAGGTAGTTGTCACGCGCCAGCAGCTTCAGCAGCACGGGCAGACCGCCGAAGGACGTGTTCGCGGAGAGCGCCAGCAGGATCATCGTGGCGAACTGGATGACGTAGAAAGCCCAGTTGTGGCCGAACGAGGCGTCCGCGAGCTGGGCGAGGACCGTGACGCCCTCCACCGGCTGGAGGTGGAAGCGCGAGATAAGGACCGACAGCCCGATCAACATCACACCGAGGACGGCCCCCAGGGCCACCTCCGCCCGCTGAGCCCGCTTCACCCGGGGAACGCGGAAGGACGGCACCGCGTTCGCGAGGGCCTCGACACCCGTCAGCGCGCTGCACCCGGAGGCGAAAGCTTTCAGCAACAGCAGCGCGCCGACCGTCGTCGCGTTGTCCGCCAGCACCGAGCCATGGCCGGCCGCGGCTGCCGTGCTCACCGGCGCGGACCGGAACAGCCCCACCACGATGAGGACGAGAATCGAGCCGACGAAGATCACGGTCGGCACGATGAACGCCCGCGCCGACTCCACGATCCCCCGCAGATTCACCCCCGTGATCACCATCAGGACGGCCAGGCACAGCCACAGCCGGTCGCCGTACAGCTCAGGGAACGCCGAGGTCAGGGCCGCCACGCCGGCAGTGACGGCGACCGCCACATTGAGCACGTAGTCCAGGACCAGCGAGGCCGCCGCCACCAGACTCGTACGGGCGCCCAGGTGGGTCCTGGCCACGGCGTACGACCCGCCGCCGTCCGGGAACGCGGCGATCACCTGCCGGTACGAGGCGACGAGCACCGCCAGCAGCCCGGCGATGGCCAGCGTCACCGGCAACGTGAAGCCGAGGCCGTGCGCACCCGCCGCGGCCAACACCAGGACGATCGCCTCGGGGCCGTACGCCACCGACGCCATCGCGTCGAGCGACAGGGCGGCCAGACCCGTGAGGGCGGTGAGGCGGTGGCGCTCGCCGGTATCCGGCGGCTCCTCGTCGGCGGGGGTCGCCCCCGGCTCGATGGTCAGGACAGACATGGAATACGGGCTCCTTACGCGGTGACCCGCGCACGCGGGGAGGCGATGCGCGGGTCCGCCCAGGTTCTGTCCGTCCCCGGCCGCTTTCGATCCTTCCTTGCGCCTTCTTCGCGCCGAAGCCCCGGACCTTGACGGGACCCTGACGGTCGTGTGACCCACACGACTCCCCCACGGCTCTCCCCCACGACTCCCATCGGAGCGAAGACCTTCCCACGGCGCCCATCACGACCGGGCGTCAAGAAGGAGCAGGGCACCCATCAGAGACGCGTCAAGGGACCGGATTCAGGCCCTCCGGGTATCTACCGTCGTCCTTATCGGACGCCGCAACGACGCGCGACACAACGCGGTCCACGGACACACGGACACCCCCGCCGAAACCGCTCGCGACTGATTCTGGGCCCAGGACCTGCGCAGCTCGATCCGCTGCGCTGGCGTACTCCTCGCCCTTCTCCTGCTCATCGACTGGGGGGCCGGCACCTTCACCGCCCTGCGCGCGGTGCTGTGGGCCGGCCTCGCCGCGCTCCTTTTCGTGGTCCTGTTCCCGCACAGGGTCACCGTCGGCGAGGGGTGGCTGGCCTCACAGGGGTTGCTGCGGCGGCGCCGGGTCCGCACCGACCTGCTGGTGTCGGTGCGCTGCCTGGACGGCATCTCCCAGCGGCTCGTCCTGCGGGACACGTTCGGCGACCGGGTCGAGATCGACCCCAAGGTCCTGGTGAACAACCCAGACCTGTGGCGCCGCCTGGACGAGGACGCACACAAAGCGGCGGCCTGCGGATCGCTGACCTGTGGGCAGACCGCCCTGCGCCGGGTCTCGGAGCAGGTCGACCGGGAAACCGCCCTGACCGTGTTCAAGGTCTCCGGCCTGGAGTGACGCTCATCCCCGCCGATCGGCCGGATGTGGCTGCACCCCGGTCGTGAGGATGTCCAGGCCACGCCGTGTCGTCGCGAGCACGACACGGTCCCCCGCACGCAGGACCCGCCCATGCGGCGGGCGCCAGTCGAGGCCGGGCCGGTGGAGCCGGATCCCCGCGAGGGTGTCCGGCGAGGACGACGTGGAGTGCGCCGTGGCCGAGCCGACGGCCAGGACCCGCCACTCGTGCTCCCGGAACGCCTCGTGCACCGAACGCCCCTCCAGTTCGGGATGGCCGGCCACGTCCACCACGGTGAACAGCAGCGAGCCGCGCTCGACCGGCATCACGCCCAGCACATGACGGCCCATCATCGCGGCGACGAAGGAGGGCGCAGCAAGCGCGGAGACACTGCGGCTGCGTGTGGGGGCCTGGGGGTAGGAGGCGCGCAGGGTGCGCTGGACGGTGGCGGCGAAGTCGTCGTCGTACAGCCGCATCACCACCCGTACACCGGGGTTGGTCTCGCGCGCGGCCATCACGATGTCGAGGTTCTCACCGTCGTCGTGGGTGAGGACGAGCACCGACCTGCTGTGCCGGATGCGTGCGTGGTCGAGGACGCCCGGTGCTCCGGCGTCCTCCAGCAGCAGCGGGACGCCGAGCTGGCGGGCGAGGGCAACGCCGCGCGCGTGCGGGTCCCGTTCCACGGCCACGACGCGGTGGTCGGTGGTGCACAGCTGGGCGAGCACCCGGGTGCCGATCTTGCCGAGGCCGACCACGACGATGTGGTCGGAGAGGTCGTCGGCGGGCGCGTTGCTGACGGAGGCGGTCCGGAACGCCTCGGTGGCGTTCATGGTCGCGGCCACGACCAGCGGAAGCACGGCCAGGCCGACGAAGCCCGCGATCAGCTGGAGCACGCGGCGGGCCACGGCCTCGTCGGTCGCCGGGTCTCCCATCGTGAAGATGTCCAGCAGTGGGAGATAGACGTTCTTCCACCACGGGTGCTCGTGCGCGAAGAGCGCCGTGGCGGCCGCGAGCGCCAGCACGATCGCGGCCAGCACCCCGTAGACCGCGATGACCTCGCGGGAGAGGAACACCCGCCACGGCAGGTGTGCGAGCCGTGCCCGCAGCCAGCCCGCCAGGCCGTGGCGTTCCCGGGCGGGCGGCTCGGGCGCGTGGTGGTGGGTGACCTCCTCCAGCATCAGCCGGCCGTGGGTGAACTGCCGGTGGTAGGCGGTGCGGGTGTCGGGAAGGAGCTGGGTGCCTTCCTCCCCCGGCGTCTCGGGGCTGTCCTCACTCGCCGGGTCGTCCTGGTGCGAGCCGGAGAGCACGGCGAGGGTGGTCAGATCGGCCGACCGGGGTGGCGACCCGGCGGCCCGCACGACACCGCGGAAGACCTTGCCCTCGACCTGAAGGGTGTGGCCATGGCCGACCGCGGCGGCCGCCACGAGTTCCGGTACGGCGGTGTCGGCGTCGGACAGTACCGTGGTGGACATGTCCGGCCACGGATCGTCGCCGTTTCCTCCCGTGGCCTCGGCAGCCCGGTCCAGGAGGCGTTCCAGGTGGTGTCCGCGTTCGCGGTTGAACATGCGGATGACCAGGCGTATGGAGGGATTGAGGCTCCGGGCCAGGAGCGCCGCGGTCATGTTGACCTGGTCGTCGCCGTAGGTCAACGCGAGGGCCGCGGCCCGCTGCACGCCCGCGGACCGCAGGGTCTGCTCGTCCGGATGCGGGGCCACCAGCAGCTCGATCGGCGAGTGCGGGTCGCGGTGCAGCGCGGCGATCTCGGCGCCGCGCCCGTCGCGCCGGGAGGGCAGTACGACGGTGACGGCCTCTCCGCACACGGCGTCCAGTTCGACGGCGAGCCGGTGCGCGAGACCGTCGTCGCCGCAGATCACCATGTGCTGGGATCTGGGGCCAAGTTCCGTTCGTAGATGCAGAGTTGACGTCACATCAGTCATGAACGGCAGGACGGGCGCGCCCGGTTCCGGATGGGACGGGGGATCGCGTCAACGTTCCGTATGGAGCGGCCCGCGATACCGGCAGGTCAGATGCTCCTCGTGACGACCGTCCATGCCGCCCATATAGTCCATGCCGTCGGAGGGGTTCCAGGTGTCACCCGTCCTTGACCGGCCCCGCCGTGTCGAGGGCCGCGCCCGTCTGGTCGGCGAGGGTGACCGCGACGAGGCGGGCCTGGAGCGGGGGCACGGGGCCCGGGCCGGGCGTGAGCATGAAGCGGCCGAGGTAGTGGCCGTTGCCGTATGTACGCAGTTCGATCTCGCCGTCCGGCCAGCCTCCGCCGTCGATGTCCCAGTGCCGGCGGCCGACCGCCACATGCCCGTCCTGTTCCAGGCGGGGCGGCTGTCCCATGAGGGTGCCGTACTCGAAGCGGCAGGCCCGCAGGCCGAGGAGTGCGGTCAGTTCCCGGCGGACGTGGTCGACGACGGTGTCCGCGGACTTGGCGGACTGGGCGAGCTCGGCCGTCTCGTGGATACGGGCCAGGTAGCCGGCGTCCGTCACCGTGATCACCTCCAGGCGACGGGCACGGGCCGCGAGCTGGGACACGATCAGGCCGACGACCAGAAGCAGGACCGCGGTCTCGATGTCGGCGGACGCGGTGATGTCGAAGGTCTGGTACGGGCGGGTGAGGAAGAAGTCGAACCAGGCGGCGGCGGACAGCGCCGCGACCGCTCCCGCCACGCGGCTCCCGAGGGCCGCGACCGCGACGACCACCACGACCAGGATCAGCGCCGCGTTGGTGCGCGACAGGTCCGTACGGAACGGCACAAGCGCGAGCGCCACCAGGAACGGCCCCGCGAGGCCCGCCACCAGGGCGAGCCGGTCCCGGATCGCATAGCCGGTCATCACGCCTTCACCTCCTGCGTCCACCGCGGCGCCTTCGGGCCCGCGCCCGCCTACGTCGCTCTTTCGAAGGCTCATGTGAGGGCCCGTTCGAAAGCTCTTCTGAAGGCTCATACGCCTCCTCCTATGCTCTGCGTAGCACTGGAGTGCTCCACCCGCTCGGCAAAGGGCAGGGACAGCACCATGGTCAGACCGCCGCCGGGAGTGTCCTCCGGAGTGAGCGTGCCGTCCATCGCCTCGGTCAGACCGCGCGCGAGGGCGAGGCCCAGGCCCAGTCCGGTGGTGTTGTCGGTGTCGCCGAGGCGCTGGAAGGGTTCAAAAAGACGGTCGAGGTCGGTGGGCGGCAGGCCGGGGCCACGGTCGACGACCCGGACTTCGACCCGGCCCGCGTGGGCGCTGGACGTCAGCAGGACCCTGCGTCCCGCCGGACTGTGGCGGGCGGCGTTGCCGACCAGATTGGCGATCACCCGCTCGAGGAGCGGTGGGTCGGCCAGGACTGCCGGGATCTCCTCCAGGTCCGCCACCTCCGCGTCAGGGGTGTCGGCCAGCGCCGCCGGGAGGACCTCCTCCAGGGTGGTGGCCCGAAGGTTCAGGGTGAGCGCGCCCGCCTGGAGGCGGCTGAGGTCCAGCAGATTCTCGATCAGCCGGTTCAGCCGGGCCATGGACTCGTCGGCGGTGGCGAGGAGTTCGTCCCGGTCCTCCGGGGAGAACTCCACGTCACGGCTGCGCAGCGAGGTGACGGCGGCCCAGCCGGCGGCCAGCGGGGTGCGCAGGTCGTGGCCGACCGCCCGCAGCAGCGCCGTACGCATCCGGTCGGCGGCCTTGACCGGTTCGACCTGGGCGGCGGCCTCGGCGAGCCGGGCCCGTTCGACGGCGGCGCCGACGTGCGCGGCGAAGGCGGACAGTACGCGCCGCTCGGAGGACGGCAGGGTGCGGCCACGCAGGACCAGGAAGGCACTGGGGCCCGCGGGCACGACGGTCGCGCCGGCGGCTTCGGACGCCCGGGCGGCGTCTGGCGGCTCGTCCACCAGTTCCGCGGAGTCCATGCCGAAGGTCTCCCGGGTCCGTTCCACCAATGCCGGGATGGTCGCACCGCCCCGCACGATCGTGCCCGCGAGCGACGACATGGTCTCCGCCTCGGCCGTCGCCCGCGCCGAGCGCCGGGACAGGCGAAGGGAGCGGTCGACAACGCCGGCGACCACGGCGGCGACCGCCGCGAAGACCGCCAGCGCCAGCAGCGCGTTGGGATCGTCGAGCGTGAACTGCCCGACGGGCGGAATGAACCAGTAGTTGAGCAGCAGGGACGCCGTCACCGAGGCGATCACCGCCGAGACGACCCCGCCTATGCAGGCCACCCCCACCACGGTGAGCAGGAACAGCAGCGCCTCGCTGGTGAGGTTGAGCCGGTCCCGGGCCCAGTCGAGATCGAGCAGAAAGGTGAGCGCCACCGGCAGCAGCAGCCCGGTGACCGGGCCCGCGACCCGGCGCGCGGTCGACAGGGTGCGCCGCCGCGAGGGCAGCAGCGTGCCGCGTCCTGCGCGCTCGTGCGTGACGATGTGGACGTCGATGTCCCCGGAGAGCTCCACCACTGTCTCACCCGTACCACGTCCGGTGACGAAGCGCTCGATACGGCCGCGGCGGCTGGTGCCGACGACGAGTTGGGTGGCGTTCTCGGCGCGGGCGAACTCCACCAGGGCGGTGGCCACGTCGTCGCCGACGACCGAGTGGTAGCTGCCGCCGAGGTCCTCAATCAGCCGCCGCTGCCGGGCGAGTGAGGCATGCGAGGCGCCGGCGGCGAGGCCGTCGCTGCGGGTCACGTGCACGGCGAGCAGGTCACCGCCCACGGACCGGTCGGCGATCCGGGCGGCCCGCCGGATGAGGGTGTCCCCCTCGGGCCCGCCGGTGAGGGCCACGACCACCCGCTCCCTCGTCTCCCACACCCCGCCGATGCCGTGCTCGGAGCGGTAGGACTGCAACGCCTCGTCGACCCGGTCGGCCACCCACAGCAGGGCCAGCTGACGCAGCGCGGTCAGATTGCCGGGCCGGAAGTAGTTCGCGAGCGCCGCGTCCACCTTCTCCGGGGCGTAGATGTTGCCGTGCGCCATCCGGCGGCGCAGCCCCTCGGGCGGGATGTCCACCAGCTCGATCTGCTGGGCCCGTCGTACGACCTCGTCGGGCACCGTCTCGCGCTGCGGCACCCGCGTGATCTTCTCGACCACGTCGTTGAGGGATTCCAGGTGCTGGATGTTCAGCGCCGTGATGACGTCGATCCCGGCGGCGAGGAGTTCCTCGATGTCCTGCCAGCGCTTGGGATTGCGGCCCTCGCCAGGGACGTTGCTGTGGGCGAACTCGTCCACGATCGTGACCTGCGGGCGGCGCTCGAGGACCGCGGCGAGGTCCATCTCCTCGAACTCCCCGCCGCGATAGACACACGGGAGGCGCCCGGCCACTTCCAGGCCGTCGAGCATCGCCTCGGTGCCGGGGCGCCCGTGACACTCCACGAACCCCACCACCACATCGGCGCCGCGCGCCGCCCTGCGCCGTCCCTCGTCGAGCATGCGGTAGGTCTTGCCCACGCCCGGGGCGGCCCCCAGGAAGACCTTCAGCCGACCGGGCCGTACGTCACCCAGGCCGGGCCGGACATCCCCCCTGTCGGCCTGTACGTCACTCACATCGTTCCGTACGTCACTCATCGCAGCCGACGTGCTCCACTCACTGACGATCAACTCCCCATGGGGAAGGAGTACTTCCCCCCACCGAAGCCCTTCCGCAGGTCACCCGGCACGACCCTTGACGCATCCTTGGCGCCGTTCCGGTAGACGTTGACACTGCCTTGACGGGCCCTGGCCCGATAGGGTGAAAGCGGTATGCCGGGAAGTCTGGTCGGCAGGGAGCCACAAGGGCTCCTTTTCAAGGCCAAGGGGACGGCATGCGCAGCGTAGGAACGGTCCTGGCTCTCGTGGTGCTCGCCACTCTGGTGGCGACCTTCGCGCGCCGCTGGCGCATCCCCGCCCCTTCCCTGCTGGTGGTCGCGGGCCTCGCCGTCGCGCTGCTGCCGGGCACCCCGGAGATCCAGATCAGCCCCGAGATCATCGGCCTCGTCGTCCTGCCCCCGCTGCTGTACGCGAGCGCCGAGGAACTGTCCTGGCGTGAGCTGCGGGCGGTGTGGAAACCGGTCGGCGTGCTGTCCATCGGCCTGGTACTGGCCTCGGCCGCAGCCGTCGCGCTGGTGGCGTCCCTGGTCACCCCGCTGTCGTGGCAGATGGCCTTCGTACTGGGCGCGGTACTCGCGAGCACCGACCCGGTCGCGGTCACCGCGCTCGGCAGACGCCTGGCGCTACCGCCCAAGGTCCAGGTCCTCGTCCAGGCCGAGAGCCTGTTCAACGACGCGACCTCGCTGGTCCTGTTCCGGGTCGCTGTGAGCGTGGCCGTGGCATCGGCCGCCGCGAACTGGCACGCGGCGGGCGGGGAGTTCCTGCTGCTGGCGGGCGGCGGCATGGTCATCGGCGCGGCCGTCGCGGGCGTGGTAGCGCTGATCCGGCGGCGCACCGAGGACCCGGTCCTGGAGACCGTGATCGCCCTCGTCACCCCGTACGCCGCCTACGTCCTGGCCGAGGCCGCGCACGCCTCGGGCGTCACCTCCGTCGTGGTGGCGGGAGTCGTCCTCGGCGGCCGGGGCGACCGACTCACCAACGCCCGCATCCGCCTCCAGCTGCACGCTGTGTACGGCACGGTGGTGTTCCTGCTGGAGAGCGTCGTCTTCAGTCTCATCGGGCTGGCCCTGCCCGCCCAGGTGCGGGCCCTGTCCGACGGCGACCGGGCCTGGCCCCTGTACGCGCTCGCCGTCGCCGCCACCCTGATCGCCATGCGCCTGCTGTGGCTGGCACCGCTGTCGGCGGTGGTTCAGCGCAAGGGAGGCATCCAGCGCATGAACTGGCGGATCCCGATGGTCCTGACCTGGGCCGGCACCCGGGGCGTGGTCCCGCTGGCGGCAGCGCTGTCGATCCCGGTGACCACGAAGGCCGGGGCCACGCTCACGGAGCGCCCACTCGTCCTCGTCCTGACCACCTCGGTCGTCGTCACCACCCTCGTCGTGCAGGGCTTCACCCTCGCCCCGGTCGTCCGCCGCTCCGGCATCGCCCTGGAACCCGACCACACCGAACGCGAGGAGGCCGAGGCACGCTCCAGCCTGGCGGGCGCGGGGCTGAACCGCCTGGAGGAGATCTCCGAACTCGAAGCCGTTCCCGACGTCGTCCTCGACCGCCTCCGCCGCGGCCTCACGGCCCGCCTCGACGACGCTCACGACCGCCTCGCCGAGGGCAACGGCCAGGGTGCTCCCGCCGAGTCCGCCGACCTCGTCTACCGCCAGCTCCGCCGCGACCTGATCACCATCGAGGCGGCGGAACTCCAGCGCCTGTACGACGAACACCGCATCAGCGACACGACCCGCCGCCGGCTGCAACGCTCACTGGACCTGGAGGAGGCGCGGCTCGCGGACGCGTGAGCGCGGTTCTCCGCACAGCTCGTCTCAGCGGAACTCGGCGAGCCGTGGCCGCAGCCCGAGCGCGGCGAGAGCGGCTGCCGCGAGGAGTGCGCCGAGGGCCCAGGGAAGCAGGCCGGTCACCTCGGCGCGGCCCGCCCGTACGGAGGCGGTGAAGTGGTAGCGGTTGATGTCGGTCACCTGGTCCAGAGCGTTCATCCACGCCCCGAAGTGCGCGTTGGACATCCCGGGCTCCCAACTGATGCAGAACGCGACGGCCTCGCGCTCCTTGCCATGCGCCACCAGCGCGCGGATCGTGCGGTCGTCACGCTGGTAGGCGGCGTACGTCTCGACGGTCTTCTCCGCCGCCGCCCGCTCCCCGGCGAAGGTGATGTTGTCGAGTTCGCGCCGGAACTCACCCGTGAAGCGCAGGTCGTCGTGGTCGGAGCGATATGCCTGCCAGGTCGTGGCGAGTTGGTCGGCGTACGTGCCGAGGGTCACCTTGGAAGTGCCGTACAGCTCCTGCGACTTGGTGAGGAACGTCTGCCCGTACTGCTCGCGGCGCTCCGGGTCGAGGAGGTAACGGCTCTCGTCGGCGTTCGCGTCGTAGGCCATCGCGCGGGCACGGGAAAGGGCGACGACGGAGTCGAAGGCATCCCGCCGGGCGCCGCGCAGATGCTCGGCGGAGGCGGACAGCGCCTGGGCGCCGAGAAGCACGGCGAGCAGGGCGCAGACCGTGGCGGCCAGGACACCGGGGTTGAGGATCCGGTGGAAGCGGCGAGCGAGGTACCACTGGAGGACGCCGAGTGCGACGAGCAGCAGCACGCCGAGCACGAGGACAGCGGCGAGTTGGCCCGACAGGGCCGAACGGGCTGTTTCATACTGCCTGTTGAACGCACTGTTGTTGGAGTCGACCAACTTCCTTGCGTCTGGGAGGAGTTGGTTCCGCAGCAGGTCGGTGGCCTTGCGGTAGTCCGCGAGTGCGGCCGGCTTGCCGCCGGCGCGGCCGTCGTTCTCCAGGGCGCGGCCGATCAGTTCCTGGTACTCGGCGAAGCCGTCGGTGAGGGACTCCACGGTGTGCTCGTCAGTGCGGTCGCCCTGCGCGGCGACGGCGAGGGTGCGCAGGTCGTGGCCGATGGTGCGGCGCGCGTCGCCGTAGAAGCCGGCCGCCTTCTCGTGCGGCGTCGCCAGGCGCCCTTTGCCCGCATTGCCGCTGGACAGAAGGATGTTGGCCGCCTGCGCGTCCATGTCGTTGAGCGCGAGGTCGAGGTCGGCGGCGCTGGTCGTCCTGGGAGCCTCCTGGCGGGCGACCTCGTCCCACGTGCCGGATGCGGCGAGCCCGGCCAGCCCGAGCAGCAGCACCAGAGTGACGGTGAGCGAGACCGTGGCCGCGCGCAGAAGGCGCAGCCGCGCGGGCACGGTGGCCCAGAAGCGGCGGCGCAGAGCGGCCCGCGCGGCCACGGCCCGCTGCCGGAGGTGCCGCCTTCGGCGGCCCGGCCGCGACCCCCCTCGTGGCCGCAGGCCGGTCCCGCCCGCGGGCGGGGCGACCGGTCCGTGCTGTGGCTGCGCGACAGCGCCGGCCTCCGCCTCGGAACTGCTCGTGGTTCCGGCCGTGATGGTCACGAGCCCTCCAAGGTCACGCCACAGGCGGTCGCCCGTGTCGCACAGTCTGCGGCCGGTTTCGGCCACGGGCGTCGCCCGTTGATGCCCTCCTGACGCTTTGACGGGTGACCTTGACGGGAGTCTGACGCCACCGGCGGATCGCCCGTCAGGGAGGCGCAAATTCCGTGCCGGACAAAGCGGTTCGGGCGTCCGGCCGGGCTAGATTCCCTCTCGGCCGTCGGAGAGGCTGCGGACGTCAGTGGCATGACGGCTCTCCTCCGGGAGCACCCATCGGATGCTCCCGTCAGAACGCCTTTCCGGCGGCCGCGCACCCGGACGCGTCTCGTCGTCCCTCCCCGGCGTCCGTGCGCTGCCCTGCCCTGCGGTGCCGCCCCGGCACCGCAGGGCCCCACGGCCACCACGCGTTCTGTCAGCCCGACCGGTCTCCGGCGTGCCCTGGTGCGCGTGCGCCCGGTCTCCACCGAGGCATGAAGGTCCCCATGTTTTCCGCCGCTCCCCAGCAGGCCCCGCCGTCCCGCCCGCAGCGCACCCCCCGGCCCGGATCGGAGGGTCGGGAGAGACGCCGCGCGCCGAGCGGGCTGTTCGAACCCGCCCAGCTCGTCCAGTCGTTCCCCGAGGCACTGCTCAAACTGCACCCGCGCGCCCTGGTCAGGAACCCGGTGCTGTTCGTCGTCTCCGTCGGCGCCGTCCTCACCACCCTCTCCGCGGTCCTCCACCCCGCCGTCTTCACCTGGGTCATCAGCGTCTGGCTGTGGCTGACCGTGATCTTCGCGAACCTTGCGGAGGCCGTCGCCGAGGGCCGCGGGAAGGCGCAGGCGGAGTCGCTGCGCCGGGCGCGCACGGACACGGTCGCGCTGCGTCTGCGCCACTGGAGCTACGGCACCGACCTGCGCCACGTGGAGACGGAGGCCGTGGCCGCCACCGAACTCAGGCCCCTCGATGTCGTCCTCGTTGAGGCGGGGGAACTGATCCCTGCCGACGGTGACGTCATCGACGGGGTCGCGGCGGTCGACGAATCCGCCGTCACAGGGGAATCCGCACCCGTCATCAGCGAATCGGGTGGCGACCGCAGCGGTGTCACCGGCGGTACGACGGTCCTTTCCGACCGCATCCTCGTCCGCGTCAGCACCCGCCCCGGCAACTCCTTCCTGGACCGGATGATCGCCCTGGTCGAGGGCGCGTCCCGGCAGAAGACCCCGAACGAGATCGCCCTGAACATCCTGCTCGCCGCGCTCACCATCATCTTCCTGCTGGTCGTCGTCACCCTCCAGCCGATGGCCGAGTACGCGGATGCCGCCCAGTCCACCACCGTCCTCGTCGCCCTTCTCGTCACCCTCATCCCCACGACGATCGGCGCCCTGCTGTCCGCGATCGGCATCGCCGGCACGGACCGACTCGTCCAACGCAATGTCCTGGCCATGTCGGGCCGCGCCGTCGAGGCCGCCGGCGACGTGGGCACCCTCCTCCTCGACAAAACCGGCACCATCACTCTCGGCAACCGCGAGGCGGCCTCGTTCGTCCCGCTGCCCGGCATCGACGAGGCCCGGCTCGCCGACGCCGCCCAGCTGTCATCGCTGGCCGACGAGACACCGGAGGGCCGGTCCGTCGTCGTACTCGCGAAGGAACGGTACGGGCTGCGGGCTCCCGCCGAGGGCGAGTTGAGCCATGCGCGATGGGTACCGTTCAGCGCCCAGACCCGGATGAGCGGCGTCGACCTGCGCTGGGACAACGGCGCGGTATGCGCCATCCGCAAGGGTGCGGCCCAGCAGGTCATCGAGTGGGTGGAGATGTACGGCAGCCACGTCCCGCCCGAGGCCCGGTGGTTCGCCGACTCCGTCGCGGCCTCCGGTGGCACCCCGCTCCTGGTGGCCGTGCACGACTGGGACGGGCCGCGGGTGCTGGGGCTGATCCGCCTCAAGGACGTCGTCAAGGACGGCATCCGCGAACGCTTCGCCGAGCTGCGCCGCATGGGCATCCGCACCGTGATGATCACCGGCGACAACCCTCTCACCGCCCGCGCCATCGCCGAAGAGGCGGGCGTGGACGACTACCTGGCCGAGGCCACCCCCGAGGACAAGCTCGCCCTGATCCGGCGCGAGCAGGAGGGCGGCAAGCTGGTCGCGATGACCGGCGACGGTACGAACGACGCGCCCGCGCTCGCGCAGGCGGACGTCGGCGTGGCCATGAACACAGGCACCTCGGCGGCCAAGGAGGCCGGAAACATGGTCGACCTGGACTCCAACCCCACCAAGCTCATCGAGATCGTGGAAATCGGCAAGCAACTCCTCATCACCCGCGGGGCGTTGACGACGTTCTCCATCACGAACGACGTGGCGAAGTACTTCGCGATCATCCCGGCGATGTTCGCGGGCGCCTACCCGGGCCTGAAGTCGCTCAACATCATGGGCCTGCACAGCCCGACGTCCGCGATCACCTCGGCGATCATCTTCAACGCGCTCATCATCGTCGCCCTGATCCCGCTCGCCCTGCGCGGCGTCCGCTACACACCGTCGTCCGCGCACGACCTGCTGCGCCGCAACCTCATGCTGTACGGCCTCGGCGGGCTCATCCTGCCCTTCGTCGGCATCAAGATCATCGACCTGCTGATCTCGGGAGTGCCCGGCCTTGGCTGAACCGCGCGCCACCTCCTTTGTCCGCCCGGTCCGTCAAGGTCACGTATGCACACGTCAGAACCACATCAGGGAACGGCTGTCGGGCTTGCCCGCGATGTGCGGGACGGCTTCGATGGGATACGTGAACAGCGCCTGGCTCCTCTTCGACCGGCCGCCGAGTCCTACTCGGCCGCTCCGTCGTGCGCCGCGCTGCCTGGAACGGTTCGCGTCCGCCCTTACCTGACGCTCTCTTCCGCAGTCACTGGGCGTCGTGATCCCATCCGGCGCCCTTTCTCTCTCCTGTCCGCACGACCGCCACCCCCTCCCTGGGGGTGTGCGGCGTGCCCGCAACCCCGGATGAACCATGTCTGACTCCACCCTTTCCCTCTCTTCTGGCCGCACCGTCCTCGTCACGGGCGCCACCTCCGGCATCGGCCTAGAGAGCGCACGGCAACTCGCCGAACGCGGCGCCACCGTGCTGCTGCACGGCCGCACCGCCGAGGAAGCACGTGCCGCCGCCGACCGCCTCGTCGCCACGGCGAGCGTCGACGCCGACCGGCTGTGCGCCTACTCCGCCGACTTCACGCACCTCGACGAGGTCGAGGCCCTCGCTCACAAGGTCATCGCCGAGCACCCGCACCTCGACGTGCTCGTCAACAACGCGGGCATCGCGGCGCCCGAGCGGCACACCGTCACCACGGACGGCAACGAAATCGCCTTCCAGGTCAACTTCCTCGCCCACTACCTGCTGACCTGCCTGCTCGAACCGGCGCTCACCAGCGAGCCGGGCGGCCGGGTTGTGAACGTCTCCTCCTCCCTGCACCGCACCGCCTCCATCTCCTGGGCCGACCCCAACCGCGCGCGCCGCTACTCCCGGCTCGCCGCCTACGCCCAGTCGCAGCTGGCCCTGACGGTCTTCGCCGCCGACCCGCGGGTGACCGCGGTGTCCGTGCACCCGGGCGTCTGCGACACCGCGCTGCTCCCGCTCTACTCCCACGAGGGCGTCACGCCTGCCGAGAGCGCCGCGTACGTGGTCCGCCTGTGCGATGCGGCGGTCGAGATCATCAACGGCGCATACTACGACCGCGCCGAGCGCGTCGACCCCGCGCCGGCCGCCACCGAGGACCGCACAGTCAAGCGCCTCAGCAAGCTCGCCGACCTCCTCGTCGGCCGGACCGCTTGAACTCGCCCCCTACAACACGGAGTTGATGTCCACGTCGAAGCGCTCCCGCAAGAAGAAAGCCCGCCGAAGGAAGAAGGCGAACCACGGCCGCAAGGCCGGCCAGCGCTGAGCCGCGACCGGCACGGCGGGCGGAGAGACGAGACCGGCCGCATCCGAGCGGCTCCCTCTCCGCCCGCCCCTCCCCTCTCTGCTTTCGAGGCGTCGATGATTGAACTCGCACCCCGCCAACTGCCCGCCCGCTCCCGCTGGTTCCCCGCAGGGGCCCCGGGCCCGGCCACCCTCGGCAAGCACGTCCTCACCACCGGCTTCGGCCACTGGTGGGCGGACCGAGCCGACCAGCCACGTGTCGTCGCCGTCTCCTGCGCCGGCCACGTCCTGCTGCGCGGCGCCCCGGACACACTCGCCCCCGAGGACCTGGCACCCCTCGCGAACAGCCGCATCGAGGCTCCCGCCCGCTTCCTCCCGGCCCTCGGCACGGCCTTCGACCGCATCACTCCGTGGGAAAGGATGGTGTGGACCCTGCAGGCCGAACCGCAGCCCTGCACCGTCCCGCGCGGCGTGACCGTACGCCGCCTCGAACCCGCCGACACGGACACGCTGCTCGCCCTGGGCCCCGACGCGGCCTGGATCCATGCCAGCTGGGGCGGTCCGCTGGGCCTGGCCGCCTCCGGACACGCCTGGGCAGCCGTCGACCGGGGCGGACAGCCACTGGCCATCGCCTGCACCTACTTCCGCGGCACCCGCTACGAGGACGTCGCGGTCTTCACGGCGCCCGACCACCGCCGCCACCGCCTCGCCCTGGCCTGCGTCCGGGCCCTCACCGCGGACATCACCGCGCGCGGCCACACCCCCAGCTGGAACTGTTCCACCCTCAACCGCGCCAGCCGGCTCCTCGCCTGGACGGCCGGCTTCCGTCTGGTACGCGAGTACGTTCACCACGGGGCCGGGAACCCGGTACGACGCAACCGACTTGCCGCATAGGAACGGCCCGGCACAGGAATGAACTCGACGTGACCAAAGCTCCCCTTCTCACCCTGCAGGTCCTCGACGGCCGCCACGAACTGACGGTCGGCAAACTGAAGCTGAGGAACGACTCCTTCACCCTGCACTACTCCATCACTCCGCCCTTGGCGGACGCCGAAACCGAGGAGACTCCTCTGCTGCCCTTCCTGGAGGCGAAGGACGACCTGGGCAACGAGTACCTCGACTGGGGCGGCGCCTACGGCCCGAGCCCCGACGGCAACCGCACCGAAGGCTCCCTCACCGGGCAGCCCGGCCTACCGCCGGAAGCCCGCGTGCTCCTCGTCCGCCTCACCTTCGTGCAGGGCGGCAGCGAGACGGCATACGACATGTCGTTCCGCACTGGCTCCTGATCCTGCCGTGCCGAGGCCGCCACCGCTGGCGACAATGAGCGGCACCACGAGCAGAGTCGTTCCTCTCAGCATGCGCGAGCCCCTGGGCCAGTGGATCACTCTCTGCTTACGCTGGTCCCGCCGTCTCCTCGATGGCCGGAAACGACCGAAGAGCCGTACGTCAGGGAGAGCACGCCGATGGCCACCACCGAGCACGCACCCACGAGCCGATTGCGGGCGTGGATGCTGCAGGGCCTGTCCGACATGAGCAAGGGCCGGCAGATGCCGGGGCCCGTCGAGCCGGAGCCCGTGCACAAGGGGCAGCGCTGGTGGCGGGTGATGTGCCTGACCGGTGTCGACTACTTCTCCACACTGGGCTACCAGCCCGGCATCGCCGCCCTGGCCGCCGGACTCCTCTCCCCCGTCGCCACCCTCGTGCTCGTCATCGTCACCCTGGCGGGCGCACTGCCCGTCTACCGGCGGGTCGCCGAGGAGAGCCCGCACGGCGAGGGCTCGATCGCGATGCTGGAACGACTGCTCACCTTCTGGAAGGGCAAGCTGTTCGTCCTGACCCTGCTCGGCTTCGCCGCCACCGACTTCCTGATCACCATCACCCTGTCGGCCGCCGACGCCTCCACCCACCTCGTGGAGAACCCGCACCTGACCAGCACCCTGCACGACAAACAGATGCTGATCACCCTCATCCTGGTGGCGCTGCTCGGCGCGGTGTTCCTCAAGGGCTTCCTGGAGGCGATCGGCGTCGCCGTCGTCCTGGTCGGGGTCTATCTCGCGCTCAACACCGTGGTCGTGATCGTCGGCTTCTGGCACGTCCTCACCGCCGGCCACGTCGTCACCGACTGGACCAACGGACTGACCGCCGCGCACGGAAACGTCTTCGCCATGATCGGCGTGTCCCTGCTGGTCTTCCCCAAGCTCGCGCTGGGCCTGTCCGGCTTCGAGACGGGCGTGGCGGTCATGCCGCACGTCGAGGGCGACCCCGAGGACACCGAGGAGAACCCCAAGGGCCGCATCCGGGGCACCAAAAAGCTGCTGACCACGGCCGCCGTGATCATGAGCGTGTTCCTGATCGCCACCAGCTTCATCACCACGCTCCTGATCCCGGAGAAGGAGTTCGAGTCCGGCGGCCAGGCCAACGGCCGCGCACTCGCCTACCTGGCGCACGAGTACCTCGGCGGCGCCTTCGGCACCGTCTACGACGTGTCGACGATCGCCATCCTGTGGTTCGCCGGCGCCTCCGCCATGGCCGGACTGCTCAACCTCATGCCCCGCTACCTCCCCCGCTACGGCATGGCCCCGCACTGGGCACGCGCCGTCCGCCCCATGGTGATCGTCTTCACCCTGGTCGCATTCCTGGTCACCTGGATCTTCAACGCGAACGTCGACGCACAGGGCGGCGCCTACGCCACCGGCGTCCTGGTCCTGATGTCCTCCGCGGCGATCGCGGTGACCATCGCCGCCCGCCGCGCCCAGCAGCGGGGCTGGACGATCGGCTTCGCGGTCGTGTCCGCGGTCCTCCTCTACGTGACCGTCGCGAACGTCGTCGAACGCCCCGACGGCGTCAAGATCGGCGCCTGCTTCATCGCCGGCATCATCCTCGTCTCGCTCCTCTCCCGGCTGGCCCGCGCCTTCGAACTGCGGGTCACCAGCGTGAGCCTGGACGACATGGCGGAACGCTTCGTACGGGACATCGCCAGCCGCCGGATCCGGTTCATCGCCAACGAACCCAACAACCGGGACCTCATCGAGTACCGCGACAAGATCGAGCAGATCCGCACCGACAACGACCTCCCCGCCCAGGAGGACTTCGTCTTCGTCGAGGTCACGGTCGGCGACCCGTCGGAATTCGAGGCGGGCCTGACCGTACGCGGCGAGGTCCTGCACGGCCGCTACCGCGTCCTGACCCTGGAGTCCTCCTCCATCCCCAACGCCCTGGCCGCCCTCCTCCTCGACGTCCGCGACCGCACCGGCTGCACCCCGCATATCTACTTCGAGTGGACCGAGGGCAACCCCTTCACCAACTTCCTGCGCTTCTTCCTCTTCGGCCAGGGCGAGGTCGCCCCCGTCACCCGAGAGGTCCTCCGCGAGGCCGAACCCGACCGCTCCCGCCGCCCAAAGGTCCACGTCGGCTGAGCGGGCCGCGACGTCAGGATCCCGTCAAGATTCACCGGTACGGCGTCAGGAGCCCGTAAGTGCCGGTCGCCCACCCGCACCCACACGCCTAGCGTCGACGCCATGCAACGGAGCGGACCCGTGAGCCCGGCCGGCGACCGCCACTGGCGCGGCAGCGCCCGGCTCGCGGTGGGCTGCGCCCTCGCCTTCGGCACTCTGTCCGCCCTGGTCGACTGGGACGCCGGCACGCTGACGGCACCCCGCGCCGCGCTCTGGTCCGCCCTGTCCGTGGCGGTCTTCGCCGTCCTGCTCCCGCAGCGCGTCACGGCGGGCCAGGGCTGGCTGATGGCGCGCGGCACGCTCCGCCGACGGGCCGTACGGACGGATGCCCTCGTCTCCGTACGGCAGTACGACGGCGTCAGCGCCCAGCTCGTGCTGCGGGACGCGTACGGCCACCGCCTCGAACTCGACTCCCGCGTCCTGTCCGCCAACCCCTTCCTGTGGCACGAACTCGACACCGGCGTCCGCCGCTCCCTGGAGAAGGGCACCCTGCTCCAAGGGGAAGACGTACTCCGACGGCTGGCCGAGCAGATCGACGGCGAGACGGCACAGGCCGTTCTGCGGGCGTCCGGGCTGTCCTAGCGGGGCCGGGGAGGTGATCCCGCTCCCGTGCAGGGCCTCAACGCCGCGCGTGGCGGATCTTCAACCGTCCGTACCCCATGGTTCCGGAGATCCGGATTTTCGGCCCGCCGGGGCGGGAGCTCCGCGGGGGCTTGTAGTGCGTGTCCTTCCATCCGGTGCGCAGATCCTCGAAACCGACGACCGCGTCGCGAGGCACCGTGATCTTCGCCCTGCCGGTGCCGAGCTGCAGCTCGATGTCGACCACCGGATGCTCGAAGACCGCCTGGGACAGGTCCAGGTGCACTCTTCCGAATGCGGACTCGACCTTGAGGAACCGAGGTACCCGCCACACACCGCGCCGCTTGATCCGTCCACCGGCGGCGGCAATCGTGGACGTGGTGCCCTCGTTCCCCTGCGCAACCGAGACCAGAGCCGAAGCGATCTCACCGTGCGTTGTGGCAGTGAGCGCCCGGTGGAGGCGTTCGTCCATCTCCTCGTGCGAGATGCGCCCCTCGGCATACGCCTCCTGGAGACGCTGCACGGCCGCGTCGCGGTCGTCCTCGCTGATCAGTGACGGCAGGTCTTCCGACGGAGAGGTCACCGTCTCACTCTAGTGCCGTGCCGACGATGTGAACACGCCAAGATCCGCCAGCTCCTTAAAGCGCTGGAGACGGAGATGACACAAATAAGTGTCATCTCAGCCAGAGCCGCTACCATCGACTACATGCCCCGGGATGCCGACCTGATCTTCGCCGACCACGTCGGCCGCTTCTACGCACGCCAGTACGGCTTTCCACCGATGGCCGGACGCCTACTGGGGTACCTGTTCGTCTGCGACCCGCCCCAGCAGACGATCGACGAGCTGAGCGAGGCCCTGCTGGCCAGCCGCAGCGCCATCACCGGCGCGGTCAAGATGCTCGAGAACTACCGCATGACGCGGCGCACGCGCACCGCCGGCGAACGGGCGGACCGAGTGAGTCTGGATCCAGCGAGCCCGCAGCCACAGAACTTCGACTCCGCCATCCACGAGGAGCAGGCGGCGCTGCTGCGGGAAGGACTGGCCCTGCTCGCCGACGCTCCGCCGGAACGCCGCGCCCCGCTCGAAGAAATGATCGCGCTGACCGAGTTCCTCGCCGAGCGGCTCCCCGAGCTGCTGAACGAATGGCACGACCGTCGCCAGAAACTCCGAGCCTCAGGAAAGCTCCCCAGGTGAGAGGTTGCCCACCATGCCCGACTCCGCCCTGCCCGACCCTGCCCTGTCCGCCCTCAGGCAACGAGCCGAGAGCGGTGACGCGTCGGCGCTCGACGAGCTGATCGAACTCGCCGCCGAACTGGGCGACATCGGCGAACTGCGGCGTCTTGCCGACCAGGGCAATGCGACCGCGACCGATGAATTGATCCAGCTCGCCGCCGAGCGGGCCGACCTCGGAGAGCTGCAACGCCTGTCCGACAGCGGCAATGCGACAGCCACCGCCCAGCTCATCGAAACGGCCACCGAACTGGACGACCTGGAAACCCTGCGCCGCCTCGCCCACCAGGGCAGCACCGACGCCGCGGAGGTACTGGCCGAGCTCACCGCGCAATGACCACGTACGTCCAACTCCGCGAACAGACATCCCGAACTCTCGTCGGTGCTCACCGCGGCGAAACTGCGGGGCCAGGCTTCGCGGACGAATGGGCGCCTGTCTTCAATCGGCCAGGCCGCATGGCTTCTCGGCCTGAGTCCCGACACCATGCGGCTGTGGGCCGACGCCGGCCGGGTGGCCACCCATCGGGACGAGGGCGGAGCAGCGCCTCATCGACGACAAGGATCTGGCCACCTTCTCCGTGGACCCGACCATGAAGCGGTGGCGCCGGGGAGGACGCCTCGTACACGTCGGCCCGCAGGCCGTGAAGCTCGGTGACGTCGCTGCCCCGGTGGGATTCCAGGCCGGGCCGCACCGGCTGGTGTAGCGCCTCGAAGTGGAGCGGACACGTCTCCGGGGCCTGCTGCAATCCGAGGAGGCACAGTCCGACCTCGACCGCCTCGCGGAGCGCGATCCGGCGCGCCATCACCGAGGGCGAGTGCGGGCCGGGAGACCGTCTTCCCCTGTACGCCTGGGCACGTGCGCATGCTGCTGGGCCTGTTGTACACGAAGCGAAACGTCGTCCAGTACATCCAGGACAGCCTCTTCGGCGACTGACTCGCTCGCGGGGTTGATGTCCTGAGGAGGCCCTCCTGAGGTTCGCGCGGTGTCAGTCTCAAACCGCTCCCCCACTTCAAGCACATGGTGCTATCTTCACTAGCACCATGCTGTTGAGACTGAACACCGCGGACAGCCGCCCCCTGCACGAGCAGGTGGCCGGCGCGATCCGGCGCGCCATCGCCGAGGGCGAGTGCGGGCCGGGAGACCGTCTTCCCCCGGCCCGGGACCTTTCCCAGGCCCTGGATGTGAACGTCAACACGGTTCTGCGGGGCCTTCGGGCGCTGCGCGACGAAGGGGTGTTGGAGTTCCGCCGGGGCCGGGGCGTGACAGTGGCCGACGGGGCGGACCAGCGCTCCGTCCTGCTGCACCGCGTACGCGACCTGGTGACCGACGCGGCGCACCTCGGCTACAGCAAGGACGACCTCATCGACATGATCAGGGGGATCTCGTGACCGAGCAGGTACGCAAGAGCGGAGCGGCGTGGGGCGCCGTCGGCTGGGGCGTCGGCGTCCTGGCCCTGTTGGTGGCGCTGCCGTTGGCCGCCAGCGGCCGGCTCCCGGACCGGCTGGCGACCCACTGGCACGCCGGCTCGGGCAGGCCCGACGGCTCCATGCCGCTCTGGGCCGCGGCACTGTTCCCCGCGCTGATCTGGGGCGTGCTGGCGGTCGTCGTCGTACTGACGCTGCGCCGGGCAGGGGCCGGTGGCGCGGTGCCGGGGTGGGCGGCTGCGGGCCTCGGGTTCGGCGGTGTGACGCTGCTCGGCGGGCAGGCATCGGTCGTACGGGCGAATCTGGACCGCGCGGACTGGCACGACGCGGGATCGGTGACGAGCGGGGTCGTGGGCACGCTCGTCGTAGCGGCCGCGGTGGGCGCGGCCGGTCTGCTGGCCGCGCGCCGGGCGCCGGACGAGCCCCGGCCCGCGGCGGACGGCCCGACCCTGGACATTCCCCCAGGGCAGCGGGTCGTATGGCTCGCCCGCACGTCGAACTCCTGGCTCCAGGCGATCGCCGCCCTGACCGGGCTACTCGCCACCACCGTCTTCGTGTCGTCGCTCGCGGGCCTGACGGACCTTCCGTTCCTGCTGGCGGCCACGCCGTTCACCCTCGCCTCCGTTCTGGTCCTCGGCTGCTCCTCGGTGCAGGCACGAGTCAGCGAGCAGGGTCTGGACGTCGCCTTCGGCCCCTTCGGCTGGCCCACACGACACTGGGCCGCCGAGGACGTGGAGTCGGCACGCGTCGAGAGCCGCACGCCCGCCCAGGTTGGTGGCTGGGGCTACCGGCTGAGTGGGCTGGGAACCACCGTGATGCTGCGCGGCGGCGAGTGCCTGGTCATCCACCCGTCAAAGGGCAGGGAATTCGCGGTGAGCGTGGACGACGCCGAACGCGGAGCCGCCCTTCTGAACTCCTTGAGTGCCCGGCACGCAACGCGAGGAACAGGTCCTGGCCGGTGAATTCCCCCGCGCCGGCCTGGATCCTGCCGTCAGGCAGTCAATACGCTCCCCTCACCAGCGCGTCAAATAAATAAGAAAGCCGACAGCGGATAATCCGCCATGAGCCACGGCGCGCTCGACGACGAGACTTGATCATGGATTCAATGACCCGCCAAGCATCGACATGTGACCTCAATCACAGATGATCGACTTTTCTGTGCGAGGCATGTGAAGCGTGAAGCTCTTGATCGCTGTCCGGGGGGAGGCGTGCTGACCACACGCATTCAGCCCCTCGGTGCATTCATCGATTCGAGGGGAAACGAATTGAACATCAAGCAGCGCGGAATCCTGGCGGCTGCCGGAATCACGGCAGCAGCTCTGTGCCTGTCGATGGCGCCGTCCGCCATGGCCGACACGTCCGGGACGTCCGCCAAGCCGGCCGTCGCGATATCGGCGGCATCGACGAAGACGGACGGTGAGGACCTCTTCCGCGGCCTGTTCTTCGGCCAGGGGAAGGTGGGCCGGGAGCTGGCCGAACTGGAGCTGTTCGCACACGCCCGGAAGTCCCTCGACAACGACTCCCTGGAAGAGATCCGTGCGTGACCCGGTGGCCGGGCATCACGGCGGAACCGGCAGCGTCACCATACGTGTTCCACGAGGATGTGTATGAGCCGGGGCGCGGTCGGCACCGTCGTCTTCCAGTACGCCCCCCGAGGAGCCGGTCCGGCGCCGCCTGCAGAACCTGCCCAGCTTCGTGGTTCGGGCAGCGGCGGGCCGTAGGTGGTGCCGCGGCGGATGAGGCGGTGCATCCGTGCGTCGCCGATGATGGTGGAATAGTGCTCGACCGTGTTGCAGAAGAAGATCGGTCCGTCGTAGGCGACGCGGGCCCGCTCCAGCTCCTTGTCCAGCTGCGCCGCATTGGAAGAGAGGGCGCTCAACGCGATGTGGATGTCGCCGTGCCGCCCATGCCCAGCCCCGATGTGCTGGGGCGCAACGGAACCTACGCGGCCGTGCGCAAGATCCACACGTCGGCCAGGGTGGACGCACTGGAACTGCAGCACTTGTACTCGCCGGCCTTGGCTCGACGATCAGGGAATCCAGTTTCGGTCGATGACTCAGGCGGACATCGACCGATGGTTGGCCGATGGGATCACAACGCGGCACAAGATTGTTGACTTCATCAACTGGGCAAACAAGGCTGGAATTTGTGGCGACATCAACGTCGCGTCGCGGACCTCAGGAGATCCTGAAAATTTCCACAGCGAAGAGGAGCAGGTTGTACTTCTCAAGCGTTGCGTCCGAGACGCAGACCTTCCTCTGGATGTTCGTGCCACCGGGGCGCTCGTTCTCCTCTACGGAGTTCCTGTCAGCCGGATTGTCCAACTGACCCGGGAGCATGTCGAAGAGCGGTCCAATGGCACTTATATCGCCCTCGGTACACATCCGGTACTCATGCCACCCGCTGTCGCGCGGTTGGTCGTTGCACAGGCCGGCAAGGAGCCTCGACCTTTGGTCGAGAGACCGCATCCAACGAGGAGTTGGCTCTTTCCTGGCAACCTGGCTGGCCGACCGGCGGGCGCGACGCCGCTGGCAAATCGACTCATCTCCCACGGAATTGCTGTCCGGCGGGCAAAGAACAGCGCGGTACTGGCTCTCGCTTCGGACCTGCCCGCCTCCACCCTCAGCGAGATTCTCGGCGTACACATCAACACGGCAGTCGACTGGGTCCGGTTCGTGAAGCGTGATTGGACTGCCTTCATCGAGGCCAGGGCATGCGGTGAGGATGGCTTGCAGGAAAGCAGATGACAACGCCCGGACCCTGGACGACTATTGTTCCGTGACCCCTGACCTGCAGAGCTTCGCGCTCAGTGTTGTTGTCCCCGACCAGGTGATCCGTGGAACCGCAGTGGAGGTACGTCCCCAAATTGGAGGGCGGGACGTAGTGGCTGAGGTGTTTGACGAGGGGCCGGGCGAAGACCCTCGTTACCTCCTCTTCGCTGATGGGCCACTTCATGCTCACGGGTCTCCGCGCGAGGTTCGCTTGGCGGAGGCAACGTGCACAGAAGGGTGCTGCGGTGCTCTGTATGTCACGATCCATCGTGATGGCGACCAGGTAGTTTGGGGTGCATGGCGCAACCCTGATGAAGATGAGGTTGAATTGCCGGAGTTCAGATTCGACGCTCAGCAATACCAAGCAGAGGTTGAGCGCGCAACGCTGGACCGCTCTTGGGAATGGCCAGCCAGGACTGTTGCCCGTCTCCTTGAAGAGGAGCTTCGGCAATGCACGGGCTGGCTCGAGCGCTGGGAGTGTGAACTTGGCAGCGTGTCTGCCTGGCTCTGGGAGCCGGATCAGATCAATCTCTTCCTATTTCATCCGGGCCGAGCCGCCATCAAGAATGACCGTCCTTGGCTCCAGTTCCGGATGACCTTGGGCATCTCCGACGACGACCCGGCGGCCCAGGCCGATCAGTTGGTGGAGGAACTCACGGCGTCTGACCCACGCGTGGCTGCCGATGTCTGCGGCGGCTCGCCGGAGTTCGCCCGTCAGCTTGGCTACCCCTGGCCGCAACGGCACAGGATGTGACCCTGGAGAATACAGCTCCCCGGAAATAAGTGCCCTCCACCAGTATCGCGAAGATGACCAGCTGCGACCGCGCCGCCGCCGACGTCGCCCGCCGCGCCCTGGCCGACAGCGACCGGCTGCCCAAGGTCGAGGCCTGGTTCCGCCGCACTGCCGGCCAGCGCGGCTACGACAAGACCGTGCTGGACGAGGTGTGGGAGACCGTGGCCTCCTTCGGCGCGTACGGCTTCTGCCGCGCGCACGCGGTCGCCTTCGCCGTCCCGGCCCTGCAGTCCGCCTACCTGAAGGCGCACTTCCCGGCGTATCTGTATGCGGGGCTGCTCGAGCATGATCCGGGCATGTGGCCGCGCCGCGTCATCGTCGCCGACGCGCGCCGCCACGGCGTTCCCATCCTGCCCGTCGACGTCAACCGCTACCGGCCCGGGCACAGCGTCGAACAGACCCCACAAGGGTGGGGCGTCCGGCTCGCCTTCGCCACCATCAAGGGCATCACCGCGGCCGAGACCGCCCGCCTCGCGGCCGGCCAGCCCTACACGAACCTGCAGGACCTGTGGCAGCGGGCCCGCCCGTCCCTGCCGCTCGCGCAGCGCCTGATCCGCATCGGCGCCCTCGACGAGCTCGCGGCGGACCTGACCCGCCGGGACATGCTGCTGCAGGCCGCCGAACTGCACCGGCAGTACCGCAACCGCGCCGCCACCGACGGGCAGCTGCCGCTGGGCGGAGAGCTCGTGACCGCCGGGCCGAGCGGCCTGCCGGAGATGACCAGCCGCGACAAGCTCGGAGCCGAACTCGACACCCTCTCCATCGACGTGAGCCAGCATCTGATGGAGCACCACCACCGGCTGCTGCGCGAGCTCGGCGCCACCGACGCCGCCCACCTCCGCAACATGATCCCCGGACAGCCGGTCCTCGTCGCCGGAGTACGGGCCTCCACCCAGACCCCGCCGATCCCGTCCGGCAAGCGGGTCATCTTCGTGACACTAGAAGACGGCTCAGGCCTGGTCGACATCGCCTTCTTCGAGGACTCCCACGAGCACGTCGCGTACACCGTGTTCCACTCCGGCCTGCTGCTGGTGCGCGGCACCGTCGAGGCCCGCGGCCCGCGCCGCACCGTCGTCGGCGCAATGGCCTGGGACCTCGAAGAAGTCGCCGCAGCCCGCCGCGACCTGGGCCCGCAGGCCGCGCTGGAGCTCCTCGGCCGCACCACGCCCGCCCCGACCCCGGCGCAGTCCGCCGCGCCCCAGCGCACGCTCGCAGACGGCACGGCCGGGGCTCGGATTCACCCCTATGCCGATCTCCAGCCCGCGGGGACCCGCTCCGCGGACCTGCGCCGACTAGGACACCGAAGTCAGGGAAGCGCAGGGTGATCATGATGAGCGGCCGCAGCATCCTCCGCCTCTCCTTCGACCTGCCGCCCGACGCCGACGCCGAACTCCCGGAACGGCTGCGCCGCTTGCTGGAGGACTTCACGCCGCGCGTGCAACTGCTTGAGGACGGTGCCCTCCTCGACCTCACCGGGGCGACCCGCTGGTGGCACCGCGATGCCCGCGGCATCACCGAACTCGTCCAGCTCCGCGTGCTCGCCTACTTCGGGGTGCGCAGCTCGGCGGCCGTGGCCGGCACGCCGATGCTCGCTGCCATGGCCTGCGCCCTCACGCCGCTCGGGCGGCGCACCGTCATCGACGACTCCCCCGAGGCGATCTCGGCCTTCCTTCAGCCCCGGCCCGTGCGGGACCTTCCCGGCGTAGGCGGGAAGACCGCCGCGCTGCTGGGCGAGTACGGACTGCACACCGTCGGCGACGTCGCCGACGTCCCTCAGCACACACTGCAGCGGCTCCTCGGTGCCCGCGCCGGCCGCGCCCTCCACGAGCACGCCCGCGGCCGCGACACCACGGCCGTCGACCCCACCCCGGCCCCAGCGAGCCTCAGCACAGAGCACCGCTTCCCCCGGGACGAACTCGACCCGGCCGCCCACCGGCGCATCCTGCTCGCCCTCGCCGACGAACTCGGTGCCCGCCTCCGCGCCACCGACCAGATCGCCACCGGCGTGACCTGCACGATCCGCTACGCCGACCTGAGTGCCACCCGCCGCAGCCGCACCCTGCCCGAAGCCACCCAGCACACCGTCCTCCTGGCCCGCGCCGCATACACGCTGTACGACTCCCTCGGTCTCCAGCGCGCCCGCGTCCGCAGCATCGCGCTGCGCGCCGACGCCCTTCAGCCCGCCGACCGGGCCACCCGGCAGCTCACCCTCGACGCGAGCGACGACAAACCCCTCGCAATCGAAGCCGTCGCCGATCGCGCCCGTGCCCGCTACGAGCACCAGGTGATCTACCCAGCCGCCCTCGCCATCAACTCACCTCCCCCGTCAGCCCGGCAGTGGGACCGAGGCGGTCGTGTAGGAGACTGATCTAGTTCATCAAGTGGACGGGTATTTCAACACTGAATCAGCAACATCCAGTAGCTCAGCAGTGGTCAGTCGACACGGCAGCGCGGAGGCGTGATGCGGCAGGGCATGCGCTCGGCACGAGTGACGACGTTCACTTCCGAGCCAGGGCGCATCCTTTGGCCGACGTTGGCGCGGGCCCGGTCGGGGCAGGTGGTGCTGCTCTCATCGTGCGAAGGCCAGGAGATCCGCCGCTGGGACATGTTCACCGGCCGAATGCTGTGGTGTTCGGCTGATGCATGGTCTGCCAATGCGCTCGCGGTCGCCTCACCGCCGGGCGGCAACCCGGTGGTGGCGGTGGCCACGGAGGACGGCATCCTGCGGCTCGACGCGCTGACCGGCGCGGAGCTGGATGGGCACGAGATGGCCGCCGATGACACCATCTGGGACGTGGCCACCGGGATCCTGCCGGACGGCCGCGCGTTCATCGCCGGGGCCGGCCATTGCGGCTTTCGGGTGTACCGATGGGACGCGGCGACAGGTGAGCTCCTGGGCCCGCCGCTGGTCGGCCACACCACCTGCGTCAAGGCCATCACAGCCATCACACTGCCCGACGGCACTGCGCTGATCGCCTCGGAGGACGAGGCAGGCCGCATCCTCCGCTGGAACGCCGCATCCGGCCAACCGTACGGAAACCCCATCCACGGGCCCGGTGACTACAACATGCAGTTGGTCTCCCTCGCCCTGAACGACGGGCGAGTCATGCTCGCCTCCCTGGACATGAACGGCACCCTGTCGCGCTGGGACGCGGTCACCGGCGAACCGATCGGCCCGCTCATGCGACCAGGCCCGGAAACCCGCCTGGCCTGCGCCACCGCAGCAGGCGGCGGCGTGCTGTTCATCGCTCTGTACGGCGGCCCGATCCGGCTGTGGGACGCCGTCAGCGGCGAGAAACTGGGTGCTCCACTGCCGGGTACCGGCCCCGCCGCCCTGAGCTGTTCTGACGGATCGGTGTCGCTGGCGGCCCGGGCAGGCGACGCGGAAATGACCGTCCGTCGCCTGGTCGACCCGCCCCGCTGAGCGGCGGCCAGGCCCCATCGCTGAGCGGCGGCCAGGCCCCATGGAACCGGGGCAAGGCTAGAGCCGACAGCCGTCGACGGCGATGGGCAAAGCCGCATCGACAACCGACATCGGGGCTGCGCTCTTGCCTGCTCACATACGAGAGCCTGAGCATTGCCACGAATGCTGGAGTACCGCGACACCGCAGGTCGTGATGCTCGACCTTTCCGGATCCCTACAGGTCGTCCAGAGAACGCGCACGGACGTCGCGCGACATGAGCGCGACAGCGGCAGTCGACGGTGGGCACCCCTGCCGAGGAGCGCCGATGATTCAGGACGGAGATAGGGACTTGCGCGTCCCGGACGACAGCGGACGGCCGGCACGCGAGGAAGTCGCCCGGCTGATCCGTGTCTTCCGACGCGATCACGGACGGCCGCCGCACCGCGCGGACTACCTCCCGGTCGCCGACAACGTGCTCGAAGTCCTCACCCGGCGCCGGCTCCTCAGGACAGAGGCAGCTGACCGAGCGGCCGACCGCGGTCGGCCTGTGCCTCCAGCAGAGCTGCCACGTCCGGCTCCCTCGTGAAGACGGGGCCGTCCCAGTACGCCGGGACCACCACGGGTGTGAGGCACACCTCGGTGCCGTGGGCGCGCGCGGTGTCGAAGAGGGTCTGCAGCATTGTCACGCCCGCCAGGTCGAGTGCGCCGAGGCGGGCATGCCACGTCTGGGTCTCAGGCGCGTACGAGGCGATTCCGCGGAGCCTGTCGAGTTGCTCCTGCCATTGAGGATCGGCGGCCGGTGCTGTCCGGATGGTGGCTTCCAACACCCATGCGTTGTCACGGGAGTTCGGCAAACTGGTCATGCCAGGGACGGTAGGCGTCGCCACTGACAACTCACCCGGTCAGGTGAATCCGGAGTCTGAACAGAACCCCGGGCGTCCACGAACACGTACTGACAGGCGTGGACCCGATCCGAGAAGCGCACCTATCCGAACCCGGCCTGCTCGTCATCGACGGCATATTGACTGAACTAACTTAGACGTTTTCGCAGGTCAGTCCCCCTGTTCCCTTCGGGTGCGCCTTGCCGGCGTGAAAACATGGCTGCGGCGCCTGCCCGCCGACGCCGGTAGCTCGTTGGGACGTTGAGCCCGTAGGTCAGTCTGGTGCCGGGGCCGCAGAGGGGCCACGCACTGTTGCCATCGAGCACGCCGGTCAGATTTTCGCTCCCCCGCGGCCCCCTGGGCAGGCGTCGGCCCGTACGGATCGATACCAGGGAGTTGTGCATGGCGGACACCGACGACGGTGGCGTCGAGGAGATCGAGCAGGCCGAGGAGCTCGTGGCCCGTGTCGCGGCGATCGATATCGCCAAGGCGTCGGGCATGGTCTGTGTGCGGGTGCCGCACGAGGACAAGCCCGGCAAGCGCGTGCAGCGGGTCTTCAACACCGTCGCGACCAGCGGCGCGATCCTGGACCTGGCCGACCACCTGGTCTGCCAGGGCGTCACCCGGGTGGTGATGGAGGCGACGTCGACCTACTGGAAGCCGTACTTCTTTCTGCTGGAATCGCGTGGTCTGGAGTGCTGGCTGGTCAACGCCCGTGACGTCAAGAACGTCCCGGGCCGGCCCAAAACCGACCGCCTGGACGCGGTCTGGCTGGCCAAGCTCACCGAACGCGGCATGCTCCGGCCCTCGTTCGTACCCCCGAAGCCGGTCCGTGAACTGCGCGATCTGACCCGGGCCCGGGCCGTCATGACCCACGAGCGCACCCGCCACAAGCAGCGCACCGAGAAACTCCTCGAGGACGCCCAGATCAAGCTGTCCACCGTGATCGCCGACATCTTCGGCGTCTCCGGCCGGGCCATGCTGGAGGCACTGATCGCGGGCGAACGCAGCCCCAAGGCGTTGGCGGACCTGGCCCACGGCACCATCAAGGCCAGCCACAGCACCCTGGCCGAGGCCCTGACCGGCCGGTTCGAAGAACACCACGCCTTCATGTGCCGGATGCTGCTGGACACCGTCGACTACCTCACCGTGCAGATCGACAAGCTCACCGCCCGGATCACCCTGCGTCTGGCCGAGCTGTCCACCACCGAGGACGACGAAGGCCCCGGACAGGGCACCCTCATACCGATCACCGACACCGAACGCCTCGACGAGATCCCCGGCGTCGGCCCCAGCACCGCGCAGGTCATCCTCGCCGAGACCGGCCTGGACATGACGGTCTTCCCCACCGCCGGCCATCTCGTGTCCTGGGCGAAACTCTCCCCACGCACCCTCCAGTCCGGAAACAAGAACACCTCCGGCCCCACCGGCAAAGGCAACCCCTGGCTCCGCGGCGCCCTCGGCGAAGCAGCAATCTCCGCCGCCCGCACCGACACCTTCCTCGGCGCCCGCTACCGCCGCATCGTCAAACGCCGCGGCCACATGAAAGCCCTGGTCGCCGTCGCCCGCTCCATCCTGGTCGCCGTCTGGCACCTCATGAACGACCCGACCGCCCGCTACCGAGACCTCGGCCCCGACTTCCACACCCGCAACCTCGACCCGGCCCGCAAGAGCCGCGACCTCGTCCGCCAGCTCAAGGCCCTCGGCCACGACGTCACCCTCACCCCGGCAGCCGCCTGACATCCCACGACCCCACCGCCCCACACCAGCCCCCGACCGTCACCATCGAGGGGCTATCTCGCCATCCCCATCTGACCGTTGAGTTTTCCGGTCAGGCGGTATGTCTGCTAACTTCCAGGCCGCGATCGCCCGAACCTGGGGGACCTCGACCGCCGATCGCACCACCCGGGATGCCGGCCAGCCCGGCGTGCGGCTGCGGATGTACACCGATCTGCGGCAGGTCCTCGAGGAGGCCTCTTCGCCGGAGCCGACGCCGTCGGCCACCTAGACAGGCGTGGTCCGCCACCACGGGGGGAGTGACGGACCACGTCTGCGTCCACGGTGCCACACCAGTTGCCCCGCGCCCGGTCTGCGGGTGAAGTCGTCGCGGGATGCTGTGACTTTGATCGAGCAGGGGTTACACGTGGGCACGCAGCAGGGCGAGGACGGTGTCATGTGAGGTCTCAGAGGGCGGTTCGTGAGTCTTTGAGAGGTTCTGTCGTCGCCTGATGGTGTGGGTGCGAGCGGAATCCGCTGGTCCACGGGCGGTGGTCTGTTGGGGTGGCGGGGTGAGTGAACGCAAGCCGTACCCGAGCGACTTATCGGATGGCCAGTGGTCGTTGATCGAGCCGGTGATCACGGCGTGGAAGGACCGGCACCGATCGGTCAGCGGCCGCCAGGGCGCCTATGCGATGCGGGAGATCGTGAACGCGATCCTCTATCAGGGCCGGACCGGCTGCCAGTGGGCCTACCTCCCCAACGACCTGCCGCCGAAGAGCGCGACGTACTACTACTTCGCCGCGTGGCGGGACGACGGGACCGACCGGGTCATCCATGAACTGCTGCGCTGCCAGGTCCGTGAGAGGGCCCGCCGATTAGAGGACCCGACCCTGGTGGTGCTGGACACGCAGAGTGTCCACGTAGCTGCCGGGGTCCCCGCCTCCACGACCGGCCTGGACCCGGGGAAACGGGTGCCGGGCCGCAAGCGGGGCCTGGCCGTGGACGTACTGGGCCTGGTCATCGCCGTCACCGTCCTCTCCGCGAACACCCACGACAACGCCGCGGGCGTCGCCCTGCTCGACCAGGTCGCCGAACACACCAGTGGCACCGTCGAGAAAGCCCTCGTCGACCAGGGCTTCAAGAACCAGGTCGCCGCCCACGGCACCCTCCTGGGCATCGACGTCGAGACCGTCCAACGCAACCCGGAGGACAAGGGGTTCGTCCCACAGCCGAAGCGGTGGAGAGCCGAGCAGACCTACGGGATCCTGATACTGCACCGGCGCCTGGTCCGCGACTACGAACACCACCCAGCCTCCTCCGCCTCCCGCGTCTACTGGGCGATGACCCAGGTAATGGCCCGTCGGCTCACCGGCGCCAACACGCCCACCTGGCGCGACCCGCAGCCGGTGACCGCGTGAACGTCCAGCCTCTGCTCGACGCACTCCACGTCCAGGAGGACGCCACCCGGGCCCTGGCCGACGACCTCCGCACACAGGTCGCCGAACTGCAGGGACGGCTACGGGAAGCCGAGACCCACCTCGAACACCTCGCGATTACCCGCAAGACCGTCACTGCCCTCGCGGACCGGCTCCCAGCCCACCCAGTCTCACCCGGCCTGCCCGAACACCCGGACTACCCCCGCATCCTCGCCGTCTTCAACGAGGCCACTGGCCCCCTCCGAGCCCGTGACGTCTGCGAAGTCCTCGACCACGAACTCCTGCCGAAGAACATCGAAGGCACCCGCGCCAAGCTGAAACGCCTCGTCAAACTCGGTGTCCTCACCGAAGTCGACGCCGGCAGCTTCGCCAGGAAGTAGTAAGCGACCAGCAATCCTGCCGCGGCCTCACCTCGATGTGACTAGCCGCTTTAGTTGAAGGGATTCGCCGGCTCCGCGATCTCTAGGACCACAGCGGGTAGCGCGGCCTCCAGGACTTGCCTGCGTGGCAGGGAAAGGCCGAAGTATCGTTCGATGATCTCCAGTGCGATGCGGTGCACTTCCCGGCGAGGCATGTTGGCGTCTGGCAGGCCGGCAGCAGCCAGCATCTCCTCGACGCGTACCGCCACCTCGCGATCACCGTTCACGCCGTCGTATCCCCATGAACGGTCCAGGTGGAGATTGAAGGCACACATGAGACGATCATCATGGAGATAGGAGAACTGAGGCGGTACCGGCTTGCCGTTCTCCTCTTCGAATTCCAGCTGGAAGACGTGTGCACCACCCCGAGAAACAGGCGGCTGCGGGCCGAACTCCGCCTGCCACCCACCGTACTTGACCACGAAGACCCATTCGCCGATCTCTCCATAACGCAGACCTATCGCGGGGTAGGGGTCCCAGGGGCCGTCCTCCACGACATCGATCAGGTCCTTGCTGGTGAGGTGGGCCAGACTACGCGCCGTGCGCGTCGGCCCGAACACTGTCGCGGTCAGCCGAGACACCAGCTCTTCGGCATCCAACCCTCGAGCGAGCACCACGCTGTAGCCACCGAAGGCGATCGACTGGGGAGCGGCAAGCCATGCAATTCCGTCGGTCATAGCGATCATCGTGACGCACCTCTGCCGGGCGTGTCACGAGGCCCCACAGCCACAATCCTCCAGCCAAGCCATTGCCCCCGACGCGTTCACTCGCCAACTGAAGTGCTTCGCCATATTCGAAACGGACATGAACTCACGAACCGTCCTCTGAGAACCGACAGCGGATGTTCACCGATGTCGACAGCACAGAGCGGTCCGGAAGATTCGAACGGTGACGCCGGGCAGCCCTCGGGCCTTAAGGTGTGCCGGTGATCTTCAAGAGGAAGCAGAAGGCCTCGGACCTCGGCGCCGTCGTGTCCGAGCTGGAGCAGGCGGTTGACGCTCGCGACGGTGCCCGCACCGAACGTGCCTTCACCGCCACGCTGACGGGCCTGCAGCAGGCAACGGACGCCGAACGCGTCCTGGCGGGGCCCCGGCTGGCCGCGCTGCTACCCGCCTTCCCGCCCACCGGCCCACGCCCGCTCCTGGCGTCGGCGGCCGGCTTCTGCGTCGAGAGCGGCGCAGATCCGGCGGCCTGCGCGGAACCAATCCTCGACGGCATCCACCGAGACCTGCTCGACGCCCTGGAGTTCGCCCGCCGCTGGACCACCGCCGGCGGAGCCGAGGACGAACTTCCGGAGCCCGACGAGAAGATCATCGACGATGCGCTGCTGGCCCGCCTGGGCGGCGACACGTACGAGGCCACGCGGTTGGCGCTGGCCTGGTGCTCGGCCGAGGAATGGCAGCCGCCCGCGCTGGCCGTACTGTGCCGCAGCTCAGAGGTGCGCCGTCGGCACGCATCCACACTCCTCCCCGCCTGCCGCGACCTGGCAGCCCTGGATCGGCACGACCTCAAGTGCCTGGCCTACGCGCTGGCGATCCTGGACGACGAGCCCCTCATCGTGCTACACCGGCCCACCGGGAGCGGGTTCGAGGTGCGCATCGGCGGCATCGGGGACAACTTCCAGTTGCACACGCTGCTCGCCCACGTCCTCGTCAGCGGCGGCCACGTGCCCGGCACCGCCCCTTCGGCTGACAGCGTCCGCCTGGCCACGGACCCCGAGCCCGCCCGAGGACGCACCGAGGCCGTCGCGACCGGGGCCTTCGAACTCCTCGCCCCTGACGGCGAGCGGATCTGGAACGAGGGACTGCCCGACGACATCCCCGTGGTGGAGGAATACCGCCTGCTCGTGCTGGACGAACCGCTGTACCAGCGCAGCTGGAACGCCGACCGGTTCTTCCCCCATCTGCCGGGTACGGCCGAGCTGACCCGCGTCCTGTCCGACGACGAGGCGCGGACGTGGTTCGCCCGCGCCTCGTCCGCCAAGGAGACCCGACAGGCTTTCTGACCCGGTGGACCCTGCCGCCACCGCGAGGTGGCCAGAAGCCGGAGCTCGGACCGGGTCCCCCTGTCGAACACGGAGTGCGCCGGGGTGCTGTCGGAACTGCTGCATGACCAGGCTCAACGGGGCGAAACGGCCCGCAACCTGCAAGCACTGCGGGGCGAAGTGCCTATGCGGCTGCCACGAAGGTTAGTGACGTGGCCGACCGCATTCCGTTACCGGCCTACCGGATCTGATCCCCGTATCTGGCATCGCGGATCCAGCTTCCCCGACCAGGGTTCGCGATAGCCTGAAACTCAAGCCCGCTAAAGTTTCGGAGGCCGGGATGAGCGATAAGCCGTGGACCATCGAGTCCATCCGTGACGCCCTCGGCAATCCTGCCCTCGCCCAGCGCTTCCTCGGCGAGATCAACCGGGCGCCGGCGCACCAACTGCTCGCCGTGTTCGCCAAGTGGGAGCGGATCGCGAAGGACACGCTCGCCGCCGTCGAACGCGGGCGGGAGATCGCTGCTGCTGAGGCTCGGGGCGAAGAGCCTCCCGGCCAGTGGATCGACGCGACTGAGCGCGTCCTAGGTGACGCGGAGCGCATCCGGGCCCGCGGCGCCGCCTGATTCACCACTTCTCGACACGCGCCGTCGATGAATCACTACGCTACGCAGTGCCGCTGCCTACCAGACTGAGGTTTCTTCAGCTTGTCGTGCCTGCGATCTGGAGCCAGCGAGTGATCTACCGCCTGAAGTACGACCCGGCCGCCGAAGCCGTCCACGAAGCGATGCCGCCTGCCGCCTGCGAAACCCTCACCCTCGCGTTAGCCGACGCCTGCCACGACCCCATCGCCGCCACCGAACCCTACGGCGAAGACGACGGCGTCATGCGGATGATCGTCACCGAGCAGGCGTTCGCCGTACTCCTCGTCGGGAACACGCTCAAGACGATCACGGTGTTGCAGATCAATTACCTTGGCTAACGCCATATCGCGGGGGATCTAATGAGCACATCTGGCCGCCGGGACGCCCTCATCGGCTTCCTCGTCTGCGCCGGCCCAATGGCCGCCATCGCGATTTGGATCGGCGCCACAGGGCATACAGGCGAGCCGCCCAACTCTGCGGGTGCCGATAAATCATCCGGCCTGCTCAGGCGGCATGTTGGTACTCGTGCAGGGTTCCGCCGAGCCGGTCTCGTCGGCGGACCTCAAGATGCCCGATCTGCTCTGGCACGTTGATCGGTGCAGGCAGTGGGCGCAGCGGCGCGGCTTGTCCCAGGACTCGGTGCGGTCGATGGCAGTTGTAGAAGGTCTCGAACTCTGCGGGTGCCGATTACTGTAATTATCCGGCCTGGTCAAGCGACGTGTCGGTACTCGTGAAGGGTTCCGCCGAGGCGGTCTCGGCGGCGGACCTCCAGGTGGCTGCTGTGTCCTGGCGCGCTGATCGGCTCGGGTAGCGGGCGGAGCGGAGCGGCGTGCTCCAACGTTCTGTGCGGTCGATGCTCGTTGCAGAAGGTCTCGAACTCGCGGAGCGCGTGTAGAAGGTGGCTCTGGTTCCAGATCAGCGTTCGGTCCAGGAGTTCGCGTCGGCAGGTCTGAACCTGGATCCACCGGCTTGATGTCTGTGGACAGTTTCTCGGGGAACGAAGAAGTGCCTTGTGACCTGCGATGATGGGGTTTCTCTAGGACCACATCAGGCACGATCAGCAAGGCACTTCCGAGATGCAATCTTCCCATGCCGCAGCGGCGGTCTCATCCGCGTTCGACGACCCGAACCTAATCGCGTACGGCGGCCTGGAGCCGGTGGTGCGGTTGGCCGAGCGGTGCGGTCTGCCCGCACTGGTCGGGGAGTACATCCGTCTGCCGGCCTCGAAGGACGGCACCGGTGCCTTCCCCACAGCGAAAGTGATGTCGCTGGTGGGCGGCATGGTCGCGGGCGCCGACAGCATCGATGACATGCACCGGCTACGGCACGGCGCGATGGGCCGCCTGTTCTCCGGTGTGCGGGCCCCGTCCACGCTGGGGTCGTTTCTGCGTTCCTTCACGCACGGGCATGTGAAGCAATTGCACGCCGTGGCCCGCCGGTTCCTTCCCGAACTGGCCCGTCACGCCCCGCTGCTGCCCGGCGCGGACCAGGTCGCCTACGTGGACATCGATGACACCATCCGCCGCACCTACGGCTACGCCAAGCAGGGCACCGGTTACGGATACAGCAAGGTCAAGGGCCTGAACGCGCTGCTCGGCATCGTCTCCACACCCCTGGCCGCCCCGGTGATCGCCGCCACGAGGCTGCGCAAGGGACCATCGAACTCCGCGCGCGGGGCGGCAGCGTTCGTCGCCGAGACCATCCGCACCGCCCGCGCCTGCGGCGCGAATGGCCTGCTGGTGATGCGCGCGGACTCGGCGTTCTACGGCGCCGATGTCGTCAACTCCTGCCGGGCGCTGGGCGCGCGGTTCTCCATCACCGTGCGGATGAACGCTTCCGTCAAGGCCGCCATCGCCCGCATCGATGAGGACGCCTGGATGCCGATCAAGTACCCCAAGGCGGTCTGGGACGAGGAGGGCCAGTGCTGGATCTCCGACGCCGAGATAGCCGAGACCGGCTACACCGCCTTCACTTCCAAGCCGAAGAAGCAGCAGGTCACCGCCCGTCTGATCGTGCGCCGCGTCAAACGCCTGAACACTGGCACCGTCCCCGCCGGACAGGGCACGCTGTTTGACACCTGGCGCTACCACGCCGCGTTCACCGACTCCCCGCTCTCCTTGAACGATGCCGAGCGTGATCACCGACGGCACGCTGTCGTCGAGCAGGTGATCGCGGATGTCAAGAACAGCGCCTTCGCCCACGCACCCTCCGGGCATTTCCAGGCCAATGCCGCGTGGCTCGCCCTGGCCGCCCTGGCGCACAACCTGACCCGCGCCGCCGGCGCACTGGCCGGCACGTTCCATGCCAGAGCGACCACCGCCACCATCCGTGACCACCTGATCAACGTGCCCGCCCGCCTGGCCCGCTCCGCCCGCCGCCTCACCCTGCACCTGCCCGAACGCTGGCCCTGGAGCACGGACTTCACCCAGCTCTTCAGCATCGTGCACGCGCCACCAGCCCCCTGACACTCCCCGACCGACCTGCCCGAAAGGGCCCGAGAACTGCGGAAAAGTGGAAAGGCTGGGCAGACCAGCGGCCACCCCACGCCCGAATCCGCAACTCAGCCCCGACACGCCCTGCACGACCCCGAACCGATCACACCACAATCAAGCCGGTGGATCCGGGCTGAGGCAGCGGATGATCTCGCGTTTGGTCTTGCCTTCCGCGAGGTGCCGTTGCAGTGCTCCAGCTCACCGTTCCCGACAGCGTAAGGACACCCGGGGACACCGCGAGGTGTATGCCAGGCAGCGCGCGAGCATGTGTTCGGGAAGGCGTCGGCGCGAACGGGGGGTGCCGGTAACGAGCGGCGAACCAGGTGACAAGTAACTCACCAGTTGAAGCGGGCGGGCTCGGGCGCCTACAACAACGACAAGCGCGAGTGTGTAATGGATGCCGAGCCCGGACGGCCGAGGGCTGGCGCTGACCGTTCAGCTCGCTGGTGACGGCGGACAGAACGAAGCTGGACGAGGTGGCCCGGAAGTGGGCGCGGCTGCGCCTGACGAACGGCGACACATCAGTGAGGACGAAGCCATCGGTCATCTCGGGGCGCTGGCCGGCCTTGCTCGCCAGGCCGCTGACCGAGGCCACCGGCTCTACTGCCCTGCGACGCGCTGGACACGGCCCCGGCCACGGTCGGACTGCTGCGAGGTGACGCCGCCGCGGAAGGGCACATACCTACGGCAATAGACGCCATGACTTATGCCTCAGGTCCGATTGTCTAGTCGTGTGACTGAGGCACCGGTGATGGCCTTGCGGCCAGACTTGCAACGCGTTCCGGCTTGCAGGCCAAAGATGCTCCTGTGCAGCCGGTCCACTGGTCCGCGGCCGCAGGTTTCGGGGATGGCGGCCTGCCCGGCCGCGGCACCTACCCCTAAGCAGTCAACCGTGGCAGGGCTGTGGCGAACGAGCGCACCGACAAGCCCGACTCACATACCCTCCTCACTGATACTGGAGCTCCCCATGCCCGACACCTCACCTCAATCCACCGGACCCAGGGTCGCCGTCGTCACAGGCGGAACCGGGGCCATCGGTGGAGCCATCGTCCGCACTCTGGCGGAGCGCGGCCCTGTCGTGAGGGCTCTGGATGGCGCCAGCGGCATCACCTGCGACCCGTCCAGCGCCCAGGACGCGGCGTGCCGCAGCACGCCGCGTCCTGACCGAGAACGACCGAGCACCGTCCCGGGCCTGACTTCCCTCCCGACACCGCACGAGAAAGAGGCCCGCGCGAGCAGTCGTCGCACACCACGAGACGTCTTGCCGCATCAGGAACAACGCATCCCTGTCGCTGATAGCACGGACTACGAGATGGCCGCTCCGCCGAACAGCGGCACTTTGGACGGCCCTGCCGCCGCCGCGGCGGATCCAGCCGAACTCTTCGCGCTCTTCCACCGTGTGACCATGCCGTTCCTCGACCGGTTGTACGCGGCCGCGGTACAGATGACCCGCGATCGCCGCGACGCCGAGGCCCTGATTGAGGAGACCTACCTCAGGGCTTTCGACTCCTTCGGGTCATTGACCTGGCAGACAGATGCCAGGATGTGGATGTTCCGGTTCCTGGCCGAGACCGCGCTCGATGCCCGTGGCGAGCGACAGCGCCCGGTGCGCTCGAGCTCTCCGATGCGACGCTCCATCGGCCGGCTGCCGGACACAGAACGCCCGACGTTGCATGTTCCCCAGACCGCCGAGGCGCAAGCTGTGGGCCGGCTGTCGGAGCATGCGGTGAAAGTCGCGCTGCAGCGACTCCCGCGGAAGCTCGCCATCGTTGTATACCTGGCCGACGTTGAAGACTTCTCCCGCGTGGAGATCGCGGAGATCCTGAGCATCCCACCCAGCACCGCGAAATCCCGGTTGCACTATGGGCGACGGTGTCTGCACGGGCTGCTTACCGACCCCGCACGCCAGCGCGGGCTCCTGTTCCACACGATCAATGGCTCCGTCGAAGGCTCGGTTGCGCCGAGATGGCAGGCATTGGGTGCCTAGCTGACAGCATTCTGAGCGGTTTCTCGGACGGCAAGGGCCCCTATGCCGACGGTCGGTTGCCGGACGCGGGCTGGATTGCCTACGTCGGTGACGGCCTCTTGGGGGATCAGCGGATCAGCGGATCACGAATGGCAACGAACTCATGGCGGAGTATCAGTCCGCTGGTCGTCCCTTGCGCTACTGGCACAAGCCATTCCAGAAGCAGTTCAGCTTTGAAACCTGGGTGCCCGAACTGCCACACGCTGAAGACCTACGGTGCCAACAGGGACAAGGTTCGACGCCTCCTCGCAGCCACTGTCCGCCGCCTGCACGCGAAGGCCCTTGGGTAGCGGGATGTACTCAGCGAACGTGCGCTCGTTGTCCGGCTCAATCGAGGGCTCAGAGACCCGGGGGTTGCCCCGCCCGGGTCTCTGAGCAGCAGGACCCGCAGTCTCCGGGCTAAAGTTCGCCGCCCGGGTGAACACCGCCCCCGCCGTGGCCGGAGCCGTGAAGCTGCCCGAGCCGGTCGGCGGAGACCTGAGTGGCACGGGAGTCGGCGCCCCCGGTGCGACGGGCCGTCCGCCCGGGGTCGGACACCGACAGATCACTTCGGGCCGCCGGACAAGGTGGCCTCGGGCTGTTCTTCGTGGAGGGCGGCAAGCGCGGCGGGGAGCTTGCCCCGGCTGGTGATGCCCAGGCGTGGGTAGATCCGGTACAGGTGGGCTCCGACAGTGCGGTGGGAGATGAACAGGCGCTGGCCGATCTCCCGGTTGGTCAGCCCCTGTGATGCCAGTACGGCTATCTGCGTTTCCTGGGGCGACAGTTGCTCGCTGGTGTTGGCGTGCCGTCGGCCGCTCGACTCGCCGGTGGCGCGCAGCTGTTCGCGGACCATCTCGGCCCAGGGCTGCGCGCCGATCCGGTCGAACTCGTCGCGGGCCAGTCGCAGCGGGGTGCGGGCGTCCACGTTGCGGCGTTGCCTGCGTAGCCAGCGGCCGTGGTGCAGGTGCAGCCGGGCACGCGCCAGTGTCCAGCCGGCCGGGAGCGTGGTGAGGGCCGCGGCGTAGCGCTCCTCGGCTGTGTCGTCCGCAGCCAGTACCGCGTCGGTGTAGGCGTGCGCGACCACCATCGCTTCCGAGGGCAGTCGGTCGGCCAGCTCTGGCAGGTCGGCCAGCAGTTCCCGGGCCTGCTCCGCGGTGCCGGCGGCCACCGCGGCGTCCGCCAGGTCCAGCGCCAGCAGCCAGCGACGCATCGAGTGGTAATGCAGGTCAGTCGGATCGAACGCACACGCGAGAATGTCGTAGGCCTCCGTTGCGCGGCCATCGAAGAGAGCAAGCAGGCCGTCGACCTGTTGCGCTACTACCGTGACGTACCGCATACCGGCAAACAGGCTGTGCGTGCGCAGCTCGCGAACCGAGCGCGCTGCTTCTTCGATCTCACCGCGCAGCGCTGCCACCAGGCCGGCCGTCGCCTTCAGCCCCAGCCATTGCATCCACTCTCCGGTCTCCTCGGCCAGGGCGAGCCCCTCGGCCGACTCCTCGCGAGCCCGGTTGAGCTGACCGAGGAACACCCGCGGATAATTGCCGGACAGAGAGCGGGCGAGCAGCCCGAGCCTGCCCTGCGACCGCCACGCCGTGGCCGCCAGCGCCAGGTAGCGGCTGGCGCGGTCGAAGTCGCCGATAGACATGGCGCTGGTGCCGAAGAAGTGCAGGATCCGGGCGTCCTCGCGGTCCGGCTCGAGACTGTCGAGCCGCGCGATCACGTCGGCCCCGTACCGGTACGGCTGGGCATACCCCCGCACCGCAAGCACATGGGGGGCGTCCGGATCGGGGTTCCACCGGTCCAGTTCCGCCGCGGTCTGAGCGCGCACCTGCGCGTCGCCGTCCTGGAAGAAGCAGCGTATCCCGGCACGCCACAACAGGTCCTCGGCGACGTCGCCGGCTCCCGCGTCGAACGCTTCGGCCGCCGCGGTGACCATGTCCTGGATGCGCCGGTGCGGCTTGTCCGGTTCGAAAGCGGACTTGTCGGACACGATCATGAGGCGGGCCCGCTCCACCGGGCCGAGCGCGCTCATGTCGGCGCGGTCCAGCAGCATCTGCGTGTTGATACGGTCGTTGACCTCGCTGGCCAGCTCGGCTGCCCGGACCAGGATGCCGGTCCGGCGCTGCGGGTCGAGGACGAGGTCGGCCGCCTGTCGCAGGGCGGGGACGGCCGCCGCGACCTTGCCCCGGGCGTGCGAGGCGTCGGCGAAACGTTCCAGCCGGTCGGCTAGCTCCTCGTCCGGGCCGATTGCGGCCGCGGCCTGGTGGACGAGCTGGCACTCGGGAATGTCGTCCATCACCACCGCGAGGGCGCGGTGGGTGGCCAGCCGATCGGTCACCGCGGCGCGGGTGTAGATGGCCGAGCGCATCAGCGGATGCCCGAACTCGGGGGTACGGCCGACCAGGGTGACCAGGCCCGCGTCGACCGCCTCCTGCAGCGTGTCCACGGAGACCTCCGAACCGCAGAGGCGACTAGCTACCTGCAGCAGCCGGTTCAGCGGAGCGGCCGGCTCGGCGGCCAGGGCCAGCAGGAACGCGCTACACTCCCGGCTCACCGAGTCGGTGCGTGCGGCGAAGACGTTCTCCAGCCGCTGGGTCAGCGGCAGGTCGTCCATCTGCGCGGACATGCCCTGCGCCGCCTTGGGCAGCTCGACCAGGGCCAGCGCGTTACCCGCGGCGCGCTCCAGAATGAGCGCCCGTACCGGCTCCGGCAGCTCGGGCGCGCCGGCGTCGAGCAGCTCGGCGGCGGCCGTCCGGCCGAGCGGTTCCAGATGGAGGTCCGGGTACATGTACGCGTCGGCGGACTGGGTACGGGCGCCGGCGATCTGCGCTATGGCGAGGTCGCTGGTGCGCCGGGCGACGAATCTGAGCACATCCCGGCTGGACGAATCGATCCACTGCAGGTCATCGACGAGCAGCAGGAGCGGCTGCCGGTCGGCCGCGTCGGCGAGAAGTTCGAGCGCGGCCAGTCCGACCCGGTATATCTGGGGCTCGGTCTCCGTGGCGCCGAACGCGCCGTTCAGCGCCGACCGGTGTGCGGCGGGCAGGTTCTGGATGTCACGGGCGACCGGTTGCAGCAACAGCTGCAGTGCGGCGAACGGCAGCCACTGCTCGGTCTCCACCCCGGAGGTCCGCAGCACTCTGAAACCGCTTTCGGCGGCATCGGCGCCGAGCTTGCGCAGCAGGGCCGACTTGCCGACGCCAGCGGTGCCGTGGACCAGCAGCGCGCCGCCGTGCCCCGCCGCCGCGTCCGTCAGCAGCCCGTGCAGAGTCCGCAACTCCTCGTCCCGACCGATCATCGCGCGCCTGCGGATGCCGGCCTCAGCGGGGCTTCCGGCACCCCCGTCCCCACGCAAATGCCCGACACCGCGGCCGTGGACGTGCGGGCCAAAGCCTGCGGCGAGAAGACAGTCCCCGCTGCCGTGCGACGGTGGCCGCCGGCGCTGCTCCCGCCACCGTTGACCGGCGCGGTCACAGAACGCTCGAGCGTGGCCGAACGTTCACGCGTCGGTGCAGCAGGCATCGGGGTCAGCATGAAAACTTTCCTCCGGTTACAGTATTTGCGACTCGGATGTTACCTGTCAGCCGACGATTCCTCGGCTTGGGGTGCAAGCGACCCGCTCGAGGCCTCCTGCCTGCGACGCAGTGAAGATCCTCCGCCTCGACCGCCGCACTTGGCTCGCCGTCGCCTGCCAGATGACCGACAGCCCGGGCGCGTACACACCGTGATCGTCCGCGTGATGACGGATTTCTCCCGCGACGGGACCCCTGGTTCTCGATCATCTTGCTCGGCACAAGTAATCCACCAGAGGTCCCGTTCCTCGTCGTGACCGGTTCGACGAAGCGAAGAATTCAAGGAGCGATGATCACGCGGTCGTCCACCACACCGTCGTGTCCGCGGGGCACCTTCGCCTCGCCGCCTGCCTCCGTCAACTCGTCTCTGGCGAAACTCGTCTCTGGCGAGCAGGACACGGCTATACGCCGGGGTGGTCAACGACTCTGCGGGTGCCGGTAGAACATCCGGCCTGGTCAAGCGGCATGTTGGTACTCATGAAGGGGCGGCTTGCTGCGGCCCTTCCAGGGTGCGGTCTCAGGTCCCGGTACTGGTGTCCCGTTGGGTCGGCGAACCTTGCCGGAGAGCCGCTCTTGGACGGACTCGCGGAGCCGTTCATTGACGGCAAGGTTCGCGGTCTTGGGACGTCGCGACATAAGCTCAGCCTTCCACTGCGCTACCGAAGCCCGGTACTCGAGCTTCCCGCCTCGAGTGGCCGCGTTGCGTCACAGCTCCCGCGAGTTGGTCGCCGGGGCGCGACCGAGCCGGCGGCCGATCTGCTGAACTCCGGTGCCCTGACCCTCGCCACCGTCCGGAGCCGTCACATATCCGCTCAGTCGACGTCATATCACTTCGCCTGGGCGAGCCAGACCGCGTCGGGGCCGGCAGGGAAGCGCAGCTGGCCGGTCGTGTCGTGCACGGCGCGCCACACCGTCTCGGCGACGTCGCTCTCCTTGGTGAACAGGTCCTGGCCCGTGAAGGCGTCCATGGTCTTCTTCGCCCATGATGCGTAGGGCGCCGGGACCTGCTCGTCCATCGAGGCGCCGTTCGTCGCATTGGCTGCGAAGTTGGTCGTCAGGCAGGCACCCGGCTCGACCGTCTTCGCCTGCACGCCGAAGGGCGCGAGTTCGAGCGAGAGGGATGCGGTGAACCCCTCGATGGCCATCTTGCTCGCCTTGTAGACGGCTGAGAGTGGCATGTGGCCCAGCACCACGCTGGAGGTCACGTTGACCACCACGCCAGAGCCCCGCTCGCGGAAGTGGGGGAGCACGGCCTGCGTTGTTGCCATCACGCCGAACGTGTTGGTCTCGAAGACGTCCCGCACCCGAGCCATGGGGGTGCCCTCGAACACGCCGATCGACGGGACGCCCGCGTTGTTGACCAGGACGTCGATGGGCCCCGCTGCCTCGAACGCGGCGGTGATGGTCTCGGGCTTGGTCACGTCGAGCTCGACGACGCGGAGCCGGTCCGACTCGGGCAGGACGCCCGCACGCGGCGTGCGCATCGTGGCGATGACGTTCCACCCCTGCGAGTGGAAGTAGAGGGCGGTCTCCCGCCCGTATCCGGATGAGGCACCAGTGATCAGAACTGTCTTCATGCTGTGATCCTTGCGATGTGGTGGGATCCGCAATGTGCAGGCATTTTCCTACTCAGCGGAAGAACTACTGATCCCATTAGATCGCTCCGACCTGCAGAAATAGTAGAACTATTCTCTCCTTAACTTGCACGATCCTCTTCCGTGTTCCGCTTCCGTTCAGGGCAGGATGCCCACGGGGGTGCGCACGGTGTTCCGCAGGCGGGCCGCGTCCCGGCTCGGTGGTTCACCGAACTGGCGGCGGTACTCGCGGCTGAACTGCGACGGGTTGTCGTAGCCGACGCGGTGCCCGACCCCTGTGACGTCTCCGGGGTGGGTGGCGAGCAGCAGTCGGGCCTCCTGGAGGCGGATCTGTTTCTGAAACTGAATGGGGCTCATCGCCGTCACCGCCTGGAAACTGCGGTAGAAAGCGGAGACGCTCATGCCCGACATCCGCGCCACGTCCTCAACCCGGAAGGGCTGCGCGTAGTGCTCGCGGATCCAGCGCACGGCCCGGGAGACATGGCTGAGGCCGCTGTCGGCCAGGCCGAGCTGGCGAACCGTCGCACCCTGATCGCTGGTGATCAGACGCCACAGAATCTCGCGCTTGGCCAGCGGGGCCAGTACGGCCCGGTCGCGGGGCTGGTCGAGCAGGCGCAGCAGCCGAACCACCGTGTCGAGCAGGGCGGGCGGGGCGTCGCTGACGGCGATCCCCGACGGCGTGCCTCCGCCGGTGCGGGGGAGGTCGCCGGGACCGGCCTGCAGCAGGAGTTCGGCGACAGCGGACGGTTCCAGGGTGAGGCCGAAGCCGAGGGCCGGCTGCTCGGGGTCGGCCTGGGTGAACTGCCCGGTGACGGGCAGGTCGACGGATGCGACCAGGTACTGCCCGGGGCCGTACTCGTAGACCCTCTCGCCCAGCGCGAGTCGCTTGGCGCCCTGGGCGATGACTGCGAGCACCGTGCCGGACATGGAGGGCGCCGGCGGATCCGGCCGGTCGACCTTCGAGATCAGGACGCCGTCGATGGCGGTGGTCCAGTCGGGCCGGGCATGCCGGTCCAGCAGGGTTCGGAACTCTTCTAGGGACATACGCCCATTGCAGCACCCCTCCGCCATCCTGCTCCCGAAGCCGCGAGGATCGTGCAAGTGATCGCGAGCATCGTTCTAACGTTTCAGCAGGTCAGGAGCATTCAATGGGACCAGCCCACTCCATCACTACGAAGGAGAACATCATGCTTGCCAACTACGGCTTCAACGCCACCCTGACCGCCAAGCCCGGGATGGGCAGCCGGCTGGTCGACCTGCTGCTGACCGGCCTGAACGAAGGCAGCCCCGGCGCGAGCGAACACTGCGTCGTCTACCTCGTCTCCCGTTCCGCGTCCGACCCCGACGTCATCCATGTCACCGAGGGCTGGACCAGCGAGGAGGACCACCACCGGATCTTCGCCGACGGGGCCGCCCACGCCATCGTGGCGCAGATCGCCGGGCTGCTGGCCAAGGAGTCCGAGTACACCGACTACGTCCCGGTCCTCGGCAAGACCGCCTTCTGAGCCCCCGGACCGATCCGCCGACCCGCCACCCGGCCACCTGCCCAGACGCCCCGTCTTCGTCCGTCCCGCACCACACCACGAAAGGCCCACAACCATGACCACGGCACGTCCCGCTCTGGACCCCGAACTGCGCGAGCTGCTGACCGGCATGCCCCTCATGTCCCAGCTCACCCCGGAAGTTCTCGCGCAACTGCGCCAGCTCCCCGCGGCGTCCGTCGACTCGCTCCTGGCACACCGGCAGGTCAACAGGCGCGAGATCAGCGTGCCGGCCAAGGACGGCGCCCAGATCCGCCTGTCAGTCTTCAGCCCCGCGAACACCGATCACACCACAGCCGCCCCCTGCGTCTACTGGATCCACGGTGGCGGGATGGTCATGGGTGACCGCTTCTCCCAGATCGACATCCCGCTGGAATGGCTCGACGAGTTCGGCGCGGTCGTCGTCTCCGTGGACTACCGGCTCGCACCGGAAGCCACCGGCACCACCCTCGTCGACGACTGCTACCAAGGTCTGCTCTGGACCGCCGAACACTCCGAAGAACTGGGCATCGACCCCACCCGGATCATCGTCGCCGGCGCCAGCGCCGGTGGCGGCCTCGCTGCCGGCCTCACCCAGCTGGCACGCGACCTCGGCGCCCCGGCGATCGCCGCACAGGTGCTGATCTGCCCCATGCTCGACCACCGCAACACCACCACCTCCAGCCGCCAGTACTCCGGCGTGCCCGGCGTCTGGACCGGCGAGATGAACGAGTTCGGATGGCGAGCCGTTCTCGGCGACCTCACCGACGACGAGGTGTCCGCGTACGTCTCGCCCGCCCGGGCAGAGGACCTCTCGGGCCTGCCGACCACCTACATCGACACCGGCTCCGCCGAAGTCTTCCGCGACGAGGACACCAACTACGCCACCCGCATCTGGGCGGCCGGCGGCCAGGCCGAACTCCACGTCTGGGCAGGCGGCTTCCACGGCTTCGACGCCCTGTACCCGCAGGCAAACATCTCGGCCACAGCCCGCCGAACCCGCACCGACTGGCTCACCCGGCTCCTGCTCCCGAACGGCTCCGCATAACGCACACAACCCACTCACGCCGACGCCCCTCCAGGAGAAACGCTGTCGGCGTACGAGTGCCGCCATCGGCATCTTCTGTGGAATCAGCCTTGTCAAGCCGCCTTGCCCAGCCAGGGCAAGCGCGTCACACACTGAACGGACGGTGCGAAAGCCGCGTGCCCTATCGGCCCCGCGAGTCAGATCAGCGCCGCCGAAATGACGGCAGTGGCGACGGCCGAAGCCGATGTGTCCGGAGACCTGGCGTCGGCATGTTTCCCGGCAAGGAGGGATCGGCGTGGGCGGGACTGGCAGGCACAAAGGCCGAGGCAGCCGTGGAAGAAGCGATCAGCCCAGCTCTACACGATCAAGCAGCGTGCTCGTGACCACCCTCAGCACCAGAAGGTCGTGGGCAGCCGCGAGGCGGGGCTGGATCAGGCGGGCGGTGGGGCGGTGGGCGGGGCTTGTTCGGTGGGCTGGTCCCTTGCGGAGAGCTGTTGTTCCGTCCAGATGACCTTTCCGCCGGATGTGTAGCGAGTACCCCAGCGGTCGGCGAACTGGGCTACCAGGAAGAGGCCCCGGCCGCCTTCGTCCATGGTGGTGGCTCGGCGCAGGTGAGGTGACCCCGGCGGTGTGGACACTCTGCAACGCGACGTCACTGCCGCAACTGACGATGGAACCTGCTCTGTTCCTGCCCCGGTGCCGAAGCCGGTCAAGCAGGTGTCTGACCGGCCTCACGCTGAAGCCGGATGAGGAGGGCCATGAAATCCAGCTCACCCAGCCCAGTCGAGATGCACGCCTGAAGCAGCTGCTGCACGACGCCGGTGACCGGCAGCGGAACTCCACCGGCTGCCGCCGACTCGAGGGCCAGGTCCAGGTCCTTGCGCATGAGCCGCGAGCTGAACGTCGACGTGTAGTCGTCCGCCAGGAGGGGCCCGATCTTGTACTTCACGAACGGTGACGCGACCGCCGAGGCGCCGACGATCTCCAGAAGCTTGTCCCGTTGTACGTCGTGTGCCTCCGCCAATGCGATGCACTCGGCGAGAAGTTCGGCCGTCCCAGCGACCATGAGGTTGAGAGCCAGCTTGATGATTCGTGCAGCATCCCCATCGCCGACGTGGAACACATGGGGGCCGATGTCGCGGAGCAGGCTTTCGACGGAGGTGAAGACGGCGTCCTCACCCGAGGCGATGATCGTGAGGTTCCCGGCACGTACGACACCCGGGTTCCCGCTCACTGGAGCGCGGAGGTACTGGACGCCGCCGGCCGCGGCCGCTGCGGCCACGTCACGGGAGACCTCCGCAGAGACAGTGCTCATGTCGATGAGAGTCCGTCCCTTGCCGGATGCGGCGTGGGCGAGCCCCCCGTCGGGCGCGAGCACGACATCGGCCAGGGCACGGGAGTCTGCGAGCATCGTGATGCAGACCTCTGACCGGGCCCATGCCTCATGGGGGGCGTCCAGCTCGAACGCGCCCTTGGCCACCAGGCCGTCAGCCCTGCCTTTCGACCGATTCCAGACACTGACCTCGTGGCCTGCGCTGATGAGTCGTTCGGCAATGGCGGATCCCATCTGTCCGAGACCCAGCACGGATACATTCACGTTCATCTCCTGGGGACAAGGCGCGCGACGTACGCAAAGAGTTGTTGATATCACCCAGGCCAGCCCGACGCCTCACGGTGATGCGCGGTACTGGCCTGGGTGCCTGGGCGGGGTCCTGCTACACCGATGAAGCGAGCTGCCAGTCGAATGCCAGCTGCGCATGGGAACGGGGATCGCAGAGGCTGCCGAATTTTCCACCGAAGTGCACGAGGGGGTCAGGGTCGACGGAGTAACCGCAGCTGAGCACCTCGCCGATGAAGATCGTGTGGTCTCCGCCGGCGATCTCTTCGTGCACGTTGCAAGCGAAGTGAGCGACTGAGCCGGCGACGACCGGGATGTCGTGGTCGGCTCGCAGCCCGACACCGGCGAACTTGTCGTCGCACCGGCTCGCGAACCGAAGCGCGTGCCGTTCCTGGTCCCGTGAAAGGACGCTGACAGCGAAGACTCCGGAGGCGGAAATCGCATCCCTCGTCGCAAGGGTGTTTCCGACGCACACCAGCAGCAAGAGCGGATCCAGTGAAACAGACGCAACAGCACTGGCCGTCATCCCTGCTGGTCCGTTCGGAGTCCTGGTGGTTACGATCGTGACGCCGGTCGTGAAGCGCGCCATTGCTCCGCGAAATGCAGCACGCATCTCCTCCGCGGTCGATGCACTCATGATGCCTCCGTTGCCTGTAACGAGATGGCTTGAGCGTTCCCTGTGAGCAGCTGACTTGAGTGTGCCTGACGACGTGTTTACCGACGCGAAATCGGCCAGGCCTATCGGCGCAGCTGCACGACGAGCCTGCGAACCTCGTCGGACGGCGGCACGCCGAGCTCCCGCATCCGCGCGACGTACCGCTGGTAGAGCGCCAGCACGGCGTCATCGCTGCCGCTGGCATGCGCCAGCCTGATGACGAGCTGCCAGGCCTGCTCGCGGTACGGGTCTTCGCGAAGCACGTGGTCGACCAGCCCCTTCGCCTCGCGATAACGGTTCATTCGATACGCGAGCTTGGCTGCGGCGACTCGGGCCGACAAGAAGGTGTCCGCCAGGACTACGCGACGCTCGGCAACCCAGTCCCCTGAAACCGTCGCAAGGTAGAGCCCCTTCTCAGCAATGCTGAGGGCGTGCGACAGCGTCTGGAGACGAATCTCTCCGTCCTGCCTCCCGGCCTGGGCGACGAGGTCGACTGCCTGTTGTGCCGAACCCATGGCCAACGTGGGGCCGACCAGTTGAATAACGTCGCCGTCCTGCGTCGGGCCCAGGCCGTCAGGCAGTACCTCGCGAAGCCGGTAGAGCGCCTGCCGCAGATAGCTTCGGCTGGCAGCATCACTGCGGCCACCAAAAAGGACCCCGAGAAGTTCTTCACGTGTAGCCCTGCGATCGGGTGCCCAGAGCAGGTAGCTGAGAAGCTCGACACTCTTCGTCAGCCGAAGCTGAGCCACGTTTCCGTCGACCGTGAGGGTCGGCTCGCCGAACTCCTCGAGCACCAGTCGGGGCGTACTCGCGTTCACACGTACGGGATGTTGGCCCGAGAGAGCAGCGAGGGTCTCGTGCCAGGGCGACATGCGGCTGGACTTGGTGTCCGCAGCTCTGGCCGCAACGGACGGCACGTCCGCCAGAGCCGTCAGCAGCAGGTGCTGCGTTCTGTGCGTCGAGGCGGAGTCCATCGCAAGGTCGGCCGTTGCGTCGGACTCGTCTTCGAGGCCGAGACGCCATTGCGCCTCAGCCAGGTACACAGCAGCCGTCGGGAGATCGAGATGGCGGTCTCCCTGCTGCATGCTCCGGAGGCATTCCGAGAGGTGCTCGTGCCCCTCGGCATCTCTGTTCTGCAGCAACATCGACAGACCCGACCACATCTGCCACGTCTCCCGTGTGAGGGCATACTCCGAGGCTCCGTTGGCAGTTGCCTCCGCCAGCACACGGTCGGCACGCTGGGTGTCACCCTGGAGGCGCAGCCACAGCTTGGCTTCGACAAGCAGGCTCATGCTCTTGTACACCTTCGAGCCGGTTGACGCGATGAGCTCTCTTCCTCGCTTGATGGACGCGCAGGCTTCGTCTCCGCGGCCGAGGTCAAGCATGAGATCGACGGCGTCGACGGCATGCAGCCAGACCGGCTGCGATGAACCACTGCGAGGCTCGAACATCGACATCGCGGCATCGAGTCGCCCGGTGGCGCGCAGCGCGGCGACGACCCAAGGGCCGCCGAGTATCGTGCGCCACGGATCGAACGAACCCGGGTCGTCGAGTCCTTCAAGGCGACCGCGCATGAAAGCAAGCCGCATCAGCAAACCGTCGAGTGGGCCGGACGGCATGGTCGAGTACTCGGGAAAAGGTGGCTGCTCCTCGCCGGTGGCCAGCGCGATCAGCGTCTGCGCGATAAGCCGGTTCCGACCCGGTGGCAGCCGATCGGCAATGGACTGCGCCTCCTCGATCCGCCCAGAGTGCCAAAGGCACCAACAGGCCAGGACGTGGGCCTCTTCGAAGTCGGGATCTCCCAGCTCCGGAAGCCAGTCGTATCCATGGCGATCGACGAGTTCCACTCCACGATGAGATTGCTCGAGCGCGAACGCAACGCGCAGGATGACCGATCCGATCTCCGAGGTCAGAGTCCGGACCGACGCTCCCAGGGCATCGAGCCACCGTGCCGCGGGCGCGAAGTCCATCCGCGCGACGAGGCTGGGGAGGGCCACGGCAGCCAGGCGCCCAGCCGCCTCCAGATCACCGAGCCGGAGCAACTCATCGACGGCTTCCTCGTGCTCGCCGCGGGCGATCAGGACCTCGGCGTGCCTGCGACGAACCATGCCGAGCGTCTTGGCATCCTCCCGTCCCAGAGCCTCGTGCAGAAAGTCACGAAACACCGGGTGCGGCGTCATGCGCGAACCGTCCGGGGACCACGTCACCGGAAGATGCCGGCCGCGGAGTTCCGCCATGACCTGCGCTGCGTTCTCCTGTCCCAGTGCCCGGGCACCTTCAACCGATACTTCCTCCAGCAGACTCGTATGAAGGAGGAACGTCCTCTGAGTCAGGGAAAGCGAGTTGAAGACGTTCGCTGCGACATAGGACCGCAGCAAGTCGGGATCCAGCTCGCGAGACCGTGCATGACGCCAGCACTCGAACAGGACGCCAGTGACCCAGCCCCCTGTCGCCGCCACCGCCTGAGCCGGATTCACATCGACATGGCCGACAGTTCGAAGTGCAGCGCCCGCTTCCTCAGCATCGAAAGCGAGATCGCTCTCGACCAGCTCACCCACCCGGTCACGCTCGCTGGTCGAGCCCGGGTCGAGGCAGACATCGACGCGCGAGATCAGTACGAGGTTCACGCCGGACGGCAGGTAGCGGGCGAAGGACGACAGCACGGCGATGCAGGTCTCGTCGGGCGCGACTCGTTCCACGTTGTCACACACGAGAATGAGCCGACTCCCCTGGAGGCTTTCAGCCAGCAGACCGGCTGCCTCAGCGATGTGAAGACTGCTGCTCAGGGCATCAGTCGCCACATCGGCTGCGCTGGGGACAACGCCCTCGACAGCCGCCTCGAGATAGACGAGCAGGCGGCCCGCCGCCTGCTCCGTACCGTCGAGTGACAGCCAGGCAACGGGTCTGTCGAGGTCACTGACTGCCAGGACCACTGCCGTGGTCTTGCCGGCCCCGGCAGTCGCGAAGACGTTCACCACAGTGTGGCGGTCGAGCAGCCCTCTCAACCGTTGACTGAGTCTGTCGCGGACGACGACGCCTTTCGCCGGCTCCGGCATTGCCAGTTTCCGTCTGATGATCGTGCGACGCTGGCGACCTGGCGCCTTCGAACCGCTTGGCCGACCGGAATCGGAGTCACCCATCAATCGTCGAGCCTCCGTGCTCCTCAGTGATCCCCAGTGCTCGTCAGTGATCCCCGGCGATCCTCAGTGATCCCCGGTGATCCTCAGTGCTCGTCAGTGATCATCCGGGACTTTACGCCAGTCGTCCGGGAAGAAGAACCCGTCCGAAGTCGGAGGAATCGGCGACTGCACTTCGATCCAGCGGGCCGGCTCGTCCCGTTCGTTGACGAAACCATGTGTGCCGTTGGTGCCTGCCCACACCAGGTCACCTGTCTGAATGACCTCGTCGTTGCCGTCGAGGGTCCCTCGCATCCCGCCAGAGGTGAAGTAGTAGATCTCCTCGAACGGGTGGTAGTGGACCTTGGCCGCCTTGCCCGGGCCGGACTTCGGCGCGATCTCGCACACGAAGACGGTGTGGTGCTGTGCTCCCACGAGCTGGTCGACCATCATCCTGAGGCTGATGTTCTTGACGTTGGGACCGTGGTAGCCAGGCATCGACAGCTGCGCGTACGGGGCCATGTCCGAGTCCTCGAAGTGCCCGACGAAGCGATGCCGGGGATCCGTCTCGGACGGGCGGCCGAGATTCTCACCCGGAGAGGGCTTGGCGGCAATGCTGCTACGGGCTCCCTCGAACGTCGGCGGCTTGGGTGCGCGTACCCCGAGCCATGTCAGTCCCTCATCACCGGCGGAGAGCGAGTGGGCGATGCCGACAGGCGCCACACCGTAGTCACCGGAACCAAGTTCGTAGCGCAGCCCGGCAAAGGCAGCTTCGCCGGATCCGCCTGTGATGAACCACGACTCCTCGAACGGGCAGCGAGCCCAGCCCGTTGTCGCCCCGGGAGCCAGCTCGTACAAGCTCACTTCCAGGTGCGCAGCACCCTGCTCGTGTCCGACCAGGAGCGCCTGCCGAAGACCCGGCACGCCCTCGACATCGAAGAACTTCCGGTCCGCCGCACGCGCAATGTAATAGGCCATGTCATCCTCTCCATCCACACGCGAAGGTGCCCGGGCCGACATCCCTCGCCCAGTTACTGCTGATCCTCATCGAGCCTCTGCCCAGGGCAACGGTGAGGGCTGGCGGTTCGCGGCCGGCAGCCGGCCACGAACCGCCCTTGCACCGTCGTCGGCTCAGCGGACCTGCGAACCCTCAGCCCGTGCGCCATCAAGACGTCGGGCATATTCGGCCTGCTCTGTGTAAGCCGTCACCTCGGGGACGCCGGGCTCCTGAAGGCCACAGACCTTCCGAGCAAGCTTTGTGATCGGCCCGGAGGGTGACAGCTCCGAGCGCTTCATCGTGTACATCCGAGTGCCGAGTATCGGGGTCCCGTTGAACTGCTCGAAGGTGCTCACCCTGTCGCCGAAGTCGGAGAGGAACAGGTCACGGATCACGCGCGAGATGCGCACACGGTCGTAGGGCTCGCCGGCCGCACCTGCCTGCAGCGGTTCCAGCCAGTCGTGAAGCTCGGGACTGTTCCACTGCTCCTCGGTGGGGAACAGGAGCGAGGCACGGCCGGCAAGGTCGATCACCTCGTTCCTCATTTCCGAGTACCTCTCCAGGTAGTACGACCGGCCGAAGTCGAAGAGCAGAACGTTCGGCTTGTAGAGCCCCGACGGCGAGATGAACCCTTCCGTCTCGGACGCGATCACGTGGGCTCGCATCGTCTGGTAGAACTCGACGAGACGCGCCAGGCGCGCCTGGACCGGCGGAATCTGGTAGGTGCCGAGGTGCTCGGTCATCAGCATCGCGAGCCCGACCATGAGTTCGGCCCGGACCATCTGCCGGATGAGCGACTCGTAGTGCGTCCAGTCGAAGATGCGCTGCGGGTACAGCGAAGCGTGCTCGGGACTTCCGATGTGGAATACAAGCTCCCACGGAATGAACACGTTGTCGAAGATGACGGTGCATTCGAGCTCGTCACCGGCCGAAGAAATCGGGTGGTTAACGAGATCGTCACGCACCGTCTCCTCGCGGGAGACTATCGTGACGCCCGGCGCGTTCGCCGGACAGGCGCCGTAGATGACCTGTTCGCTCTCGATTCCCGGGCGATAGAAGACGCCGATGTGAATGTAGTCGGCGAACGGCACACCGGTGGCCACGGCCTTGACACCGTTGACCACGATGCCGTCGTCGCGAGTCTCCACGACACGCAGCGCGGTCTTGGCCGCGTGCTGCCTGGACCGGTCGATCTGAGGGTCGATGAAGGCGAAGGCGCAGTTGAGGTCGCCCTCCTTCACCAGATCCAGGAACTTTCGGATGCCCACGGTCAGGTCACGCCCGCCAGTACCCACGGACTGGTCGCTCCACGGCTGCGGGTCCTCTTCGTAGGTGACCAGGCCGTAGTTGTTCGCGCACGGGGTCCGCCCGATCGATCCGCCATCGAGCTCCCGGACCACGGTCTCCAGGTACACACGCTTACGCCGCAGCCCCTCGGCGTCCTCGTGCTTGAACCACATCATCGAACGACGCACTCCGCCGTCGTCGACGAAGGTCATGACGTCCTGCATCTCGGGCTCGTGATGCAGGTCGTAGAACTTCGCAAAACTCCTGGCCGCTGCCCTGGTCTTCGGGTGTGTCGTGATATCATCGATCCGATCACCTCCGACCCAGACAACGCGCCCGTCCCTGAGAGACTCCAAGTACTGGTCGCCAGTTCGCATCAAATGCCACCTTCTCCACTTCACCAAGTACCATCGTGCACGGACTGTTCTTGTCGGGCCGTCATTCAAATTCCACTCGCCAGAACGTCACCGGGAATTGCGGCGAACCCGTTTAGAAGTTACCCCTCAACGCGTTAGTAGATGGGAAAACGGCTTCACAATCGGCCGACGCTTCGAACTGCGCAATGCGAATCGACGAAATCACATCTCAGTGCGAAGTGGACACTCGCCCGGCCGTTGATTCCTGTGACTTTAGCCAAGGGGCGTTAGTGGCGCGTTAATCTCGCCGAGACGCCGTCAGCGATGCTGCGCCGATCCGGGAGCGCAGCGAACAGAGCGTCAACCCTGATGCTGGGCATCAGGGTTGTACGAGGGCCCCGGCTGGCGCTCACGCGGAGCGGGAGCGCAACAACCCATGCGCATCAAGGGTGTTCGCTTATACATCGCGCAGCGATGTGGTAGTCACGGAGCATTGTGAGTTCGGCCCGCGAACAGGTGTGCCGATCCGCCCGGCTCCATCGTCGAAGTATAGACAATGGCGCGGAAGCAGATGGCGCGCGAGGGAGGCAAGCCCGGCCGTCAGGATTCTCGGCACTGTGGCCACGTGCTGCTGGGGGAACCGGCCCTTGGTGAGCCGGTGGCCGGCCTGGACCGGCCGCGGGGTGTCGCGTGAAGTCGATGGGGCCACCCTCGGGGTAGCGGCTGCGGGCAGCCGAAGAACCGACTCTCGGACCGCCGCCAAGTCCGCCGCCCACGTTCATCCAGGATCTGATCCACTGCCCGGTAGGCGGCGAGCAGGGCCACGCGCGCCTGAAGGCCGGCCTGATTCGTAACCGCGGGGAACAGCACGTAGATGCTGGTCGCGCCGAGCGCTTCCGTCTGGTGCACGGGCATGCCTGCCGGTGCACCGCCGTCGAGGTGGCGCGCCAAATGCGCACCGGGGGTGCAGGCCCGGGAAGACCGCCGGGCAAGCAGCGTTGGAACGGCGTTGGTTGACGTACTCGATCAGGTCTTAAGGAAGGTTGCGCATGCCGCTGGCCGGAGACCTCCAACGAAGTGTGCTTCCCGGGCTCATGCAGTGTGATGCGGGCCTGGTGGGTCAGACAGGCGCGGAGTCTGTGTTCGGGGAGGAGCGCGGTGACGTGTTCGGCGGACAGTGTGGCGAGGAGCGTGTGGGCTGCGGCCTGCGGCCTGCGGGTCAGGTAGGGCGTTGAGCAGGGTCGTCACATGGCGGTGCCAGAAACGGTAGGCCTGGGCCCGGTAGCGCGCGCCCGTGGTCGAGGTCTCCGATGTGCGGACCAGATCCAGGTGCTGGATCAGGTGGTCGACGTAGGCATCGAAGAATGCCATGAGGCGCTCGCATGCCGGGGCCCCCGGACCCAGTGGGGGCGGGCCCGTGTAGGTGGCTTCCTGCAGTGCCTGCTCGCGGTCGGCCAGCAGCGCGGTGGCCAGTCCGGATCTGTCGCTCGCCGAAGCGACGGAACAAGGTGCCCTTGCCGACACCTACGGCAGCCGCCACTTGGTCCATGGAGGTGCCGTCCGCGCCATACTCGTCGAAGAGTCTTGCGGCAGCCTTGAGTATCGCCACGCGGTTGCGCGCCGCATCCGCGCGCTCTTTGCGCGGCGGTGCCGGCATCGGCGCAGAGGAGCAGAGTTCCGACGGGTCCTGTTCAAGTCTCACGTGCAGCTTCCTGACCACAACATGTGTCTGGGCGGATCCCAAGGTGCTGCGGAGCACCGGTTCACGGCGAGCACAACGGCTCGCGATGCCTCCCCACCTCGCCTAGCCTCGCCTGCAAGCGGATGGCCGCTACGAGCGGCAGGACGTTCGCAAGCCGCTCGCCGCGCGCGTGGCTCGTCCGGCTACAGCGTGAGGCCGGCCAGACTCCTGCCTGACCGGCCTCACTGCCTTACTCGGTTTCAGAGCTGGGCCGCCACAGGTGCGGGTGCCTCCGGCATGTCCAGCTCGAAGTCCATGACACGGTGGAAGCGTGACAACGCATTCCACACACTTATGCACATGACAAGCTCTACCAGCGCCGCTGCGTCGAACACCTGCTGCACGTCGTCGCGGACACTCCCCGAGACGCCGGTCGGATTACTTTCTACGGGAACCGTCGGAAGGACGACTGTCATCTCCTCAGCTAGCTGAAGAGCCAGCCGCTCCTGCTCGGTGAAGCCTTCGAGCTTGCCGTTCGCAACGGCCGCGAGCTCGTCGACCCCCACCCCTTTCGACAGCGCAGACGTGCATCGGTGACTCGCTGTATAGCGACAGTGGTTGAGCACGGCGACGCGCACGCCGACCAGCTCCTTCACACGCTGATCCAACGCGCCGGGGCCGTTGAGCTGCCCGAGGAACGGCAGGTATTTGGCGAACAAGCCGGGGCTGTTACCGATGCCCGCCCAGGTGTTCAGCACTTCGCCGAAATTTTTCACCCCCTGGGCGAGAGCGGGTTGGTCGGCCGATGAGAACTGATCGGACGTGAGGAGCGGCACCAGTGACATGAGAATTACCTTTCGACGGGTCCTGCCTGGAAGCGGCTGGATCGGGGGGAAGGTGGGGCAGACTCCTGGGGCTTGGCCATATTTGCAGGCTCGTTCTGGCAACGCGGTGAAGTGCCAGGTTTCCGGGAGCCGATCGCGATCCCCATCGTCGCGTTGAACCACGGCACGAGGAAGGTCAGGGCGATGCGAATCGTGAGTACCCACGTGAACGGGCCGTCCCGGACCTGCGAGTACAGGTTGGCCATGAACAGAGTTGACCCGACTATCAGGGCGGCCGCGGTCGTCTGCGCCATGGACCTGCCTCGTACGGCACCGCGCAGCGCCACGCTCCAGGCGACAGGGGGAGTCTTCGCTTGAGGGTCTTGCTCGGGCAGGCTCATTGTGTCCTTCAACGCTCTGGACGTCACGTCACGATCCGCACGGGTTCTCGAGGAGGCTGATGAACTCCTGCATCCACTGAGCCGCGACCGCGCAGTCGGCAGGTCGATGGTCAACGGACAGGGTGAAACGCATCGTGCGTGCCACGGCGCATCGACCTTGCCTCGGTCGAGGCCGCAGATCTCACCGAGCGTACGCAGCAGGGCGCGCGAAACTCGTCCGAGACGCTGCGGTCGCGTCCAGGCCGCCGGACGGAGATACCTCAACGCCTGGGCGAGGAACTGGTGGTGTCCTCGCTGCGAGCCGTTGATGGTGTCACTCCTCCACCGTGACAGAGAATGGATCCATTTTCAACCATTCGCTCTGGAAACCTTGGCATCGACGGCGCAGAATGGATCCCAAAGGCGCCCTGGGTGGCACCGGCGGGTCGAGCCCGCCCTCTCGAACTGCGCCTGCACTTCGTCTGACAGGCCGGGCGGTGGTGCCGAACACCGACTTCGACCGTGTCCAGCTGGATGTCATGGGGCCGTTCGGTCAGGCCGTGCTGTGCTGCGCTGGTTCCGCGCATGCGGATGTGTGCACCGCCTGGCCCGCGACGCCGGGGTCTCCCAGGCCATCGGCTACCGCCACCTCCACGGAATCTGGACGTGATCAACGCTGGGAAAACCTCACTGCACCTCAACTGCTCCCCCTCCAGACGAAGCAGCGTACGCAGGGGCTCGGTTCGCGGGTTCGCGAGACTGCTACGAGTCGCGACGCGCCGGCCGGGGAGCACAGCGCGAATCCCCGGTGTGAGCAGACGGCAGCCCACCCGCCGCTCAGCGGGCTGATCAGGCGGACGTTCCCGCGGGCATCGGCACGCCGTGTGACGATCGGCAGGGACGATTAACGGACGTTTTCTTCACCGGTGATTAGGTTCTTTTCGGCGCAATCGGAAGCTGATTTTCCGGTGAGAACTTGTGCGTCCCTGACACAGGAGACCCCCCATGAGCGTGTCAACAGAACCCCACACCTACTCCGGCTTCCCCACCGACTTCCGCGGCGCGGTACTACGGCCCGGCGACGATCAGTACGACGCGGCGCGTGCCCTGTATCAGGGCCGTGCCGCCGACGAGGGCCCCGCGCTGATCGCGCAGTGCGCCGACGAGGATGACGTCGCGACCGTGCTGCGCTACGCCTCCGCACACGCCATACCGGTGGCCGTGCGCGGCGGCGGGCATGGTTCCGACGGCTATGCGATGCCCGGTGGCGCATTGGTCATTGATCTCTCGGCGATGCGGGCGGTCACCGTCGACCCGGAGACCCGGGTGATACGGGCCCAACCGGGCGTCAAGCTGGGCGAGATGGACGCCGCCGCACAGCAGCACGGCCTGGCCGTACCCGCCGGGACGGTCAGCAGCACCGGCGTCGCCGGGCTGACTCTGGGCGGCGGCATCGGGTACCTGATGCGCCGCTACGGCGCCACCGTCGACAATCTGCTGGCCTGCGACGTGATCACCGTGGACGGCCGCAAGGTCCGCGCCGACGAGACCGAGAACCCCGAGCTGTTCTGGGCGCTGCGCGGCGGGGGCGGCAACTTCGGGGTCGTCACCTCGCTCGAGTACCGCGCGCACCCGGTCGGCCCCGACGTCGTTGCAGGACAGCTGATCTTCCCGTTCGACCAGGCCGCCGACGTCCTCGGCAAGCTATCGGCGCACCTGGCCACAGCCCCGCGGGAGCTGGGCCTGCTGGTCGCGATCGCTGATGCTCCCCCGCTGCCGATGCTGCCCGAGGAGGTGCACGGGAAGCCGGTGCTGATTCTCGTCGTGGTCTACACCGGGGAGCCCACCACGGCTCATGAGGTCGTCGAGCCGCTCGCCGCACTCGGCCAACCGCTCGCCAACCTGGTCGCGAAGACCACATGGGTCCAGGCGAACAGCATGCTCGACGCCGTCGCCCCCTACGGCATGCGTATGAACCTGCGTGGTGGGTACCTGCCGACTCTGTCCGCCGGCGCTGTCGACGTGCTGCTGGAGAACGTTGTCGCCCTGCCGTCGAACCCCGGCGTCATCTACTCGATCAACATCTCGTTCATGGGCGGCGCGATCTCCGAGGATGTCGACGAGGACGCCATGGCCTTCTCCCGTACGGGAGCCGCCTGGCTGTGGGAAGCAATCTGCAAGTGGGACGCGCCCGAGTACGACGCGCAGTACGACGAGTGGGCCACGACCCTCACCGAGGCGATGCGGCCGCACGCACTGACGAACGGTTACGCCAACCTCACCGACGACCTGGGCGAAGAGTGGCGGCGCGGAGTGCACGGCAGCAAGGCCAAGCACCAGCGGCTGCGTTCGATCAAGGCTGCCTGGGACCCTCACAACATGCTCCGCTTCAACAAGAACATCGCCCCTGAGACCACCGACTGATCGCATACCGACTGAGCGTCACACCAGCGGCCCGGCATGTCGCTCCGGCCCTTGCCTCATACCGGCGGGGCAACTCCCCGGTCTCCGCAGCAATCCGTCCGTAGACCTCAACGCAGATCTTTCGGTGACGCGGCATCGTCTTGCAGACCCTCCATCACGGCCTTTGGTTGATCAACGTGTTTCCTGGTGGAAACACACGATCAAGCAGAGGCCGTCTCGATGTCCGGCGAAGGGCGAGCCCCACCCATAAACGATCTTGATGGGACTCGAAGGCCGATCTCGGTCGGCCGGCGCTTTCCACCACGCAAGGCGGAGAGCAAGGTGCCGGCCGGCCGTGTGAGGTCCCCTCGTAACGCAAAGGTCCGTGCCCAGCGGGCCAGTCGAGGGTGACGGCTCACAAGTAGCGGAAGTTCGAGGCGGAGTTCCGTGAGGGTGTTGTGCCGATCTGACTCACGGGAGCAATCTGCGGCCCACGGCCACGTGAACCAACGGGCTTGGGACAGCCCCGTCGGTCAGAGGTCAGCAGAGTCGTTGCGGTGGCTGGACCGGGTCCCGGCAACCGTGTTCAGATGCGACTGGGAGTCACGCTCGGTCGACAACGGTCCCGAGACGGTGAAGTAACGCCGCCCGGCAACAAGAAGCTCCTCCGCGGGGAATTTGGTGATCACCTCGCACCCGTCCGCGGTCACCACGAGCTCCTCCTCGATCCGGGCCGCGCCCCAACCGTCCTTTGACGGCCAGTAGGTCTCCAGCGCGAACACCATGCCCTCTTCGAGTACCTCGGGGTGCTCGAGGGACACCAGTCTGGAGAACACCGGCTTCTCCCAGATCGACAGCCCGACACCATGGCCGTACTGAAGCGCGAAGGCCGCTTCCTCGTCGGGGAACCCGAACTCCTGCGCCGTCGGCCACACCGACACGATGTCGGCCGTCGTGGCTCCGGGCCGGACGAGGCTGATCGCTTCGTCCATGTACTCACGGCAGCGCGTGTAGGCGTCGCGTTGGGCGGAAGAAGCACTGCCGACAGCAAACGTGCGGTAGTAGCACGTGCGATAGCCGTTATAGCTGTGCAGAATGTCGAAGAACGCCGGATCCCCGGGCCGCACGATGCGGTCCGAGAAGACGTGGGGGTGTGGCGCACACCGCTCCCCGGAGATCGCGTTGACGCCTTCGACGAACTCCGAGCCGAGGTCGTAGAGCGTCTTGGCCACCACACCCACGCACTCGTTCTCGCGCACACCCGGCCGGAGAAACTCATAGAGGTTCTCGTAGGCGGCGTCGACCATCGAGCAAGCATGGGTGAGCAGATGGATCTCGTCACGTGTCTTGATGCGTCGGGCCTCCAGGAACACCTGCTGGCCGTCGACCACCGTGATGCCCGCGTTCTGCAGGGCCATCAGGACCGGGAGTTCGATGACGTCGACGCCGAGCGGCTCGTCCAGGAGCCCATAGAGCTCGAGTTCGCGCTTGATCTTCCGGGCGACGGAGTCGGCCATCCCGACCAGAGGGTTGATGGCGCCACGCAAGGTCGAGATGCCGGCGCGAGCGCCGCTCGGGTTACGGGCATCGGCCCCGTGATGGGCTCCGTGCGGGTCACCGTCCGCGTGGGCTTTCGAGTAGTCCAACCACGGGTTGTACAGCTGGTGGTGCTTGGCGGCTGAACCGAAGTCCCAGACTATCGGTTCACCTCCCCTGACCAGCAGGGAGAACCGGATCATCTTGTCGATTGCCCAGGTGCCGATGTGGGTCGAGGTCATGTAGCGGATGTTGGAGAAGTCGAAGGCCAGGACCGCACCGAGGTCGGACCGCTCCAACGACTCACGGAGACGGGTCAGCCGCTCGTCGCGAAGCCTGTTCATGTCGACGCGGGTTTCCCAGTCGACCGCGTTCGGTCCAAACGTCGGAATCGCCATCACAAGTCCTTTGCCAAGCGCACAGTCGCGGATATGGGAGACGCACGCGCACCGCCTGCATTCGACCTGATACACGCGCGTTCAGTATTACTGAACACCTGAAGAGCAAGCGGCGTCAACTCCCGCTGAGCAGCGGGGTCGTTACGAGCGGCCTCCTCGCCGTGTGTCAGTGGGGTGACAGGTGGGGATCGCGCCCTCGGTTCCCGACGCACCGTGGCCGGCGACCACATGCCACAGGCCACTCGCCGGCTCGTCGCTCTCGTTCACGTACAAGTGAGGAACTGCAGAGTCGAAGCTGATGGACGAGCCGGGTTCGAGGCTGTAGGTCTCGAACCCGAGGCGGACGGTCAGGCGCCCCGACATCAGAAAGCCGTACTCCCGCCCATGGTGACTCATCAACCCTCCGTTCGTGGAGGAGCTGCTGCCAGGTGGGTAGGTCACCAGCAGTGCATTGACAAACGGGTCGGGGCTGGGCGTAAGCCGCTCCCAGGTGACGCCGCTGTCCATCACGAGCACAGCTCGTTCGTCGGGCGCCACAAGAGGCGACGTGGGAGTCGCCGGTGGGCCGGGACTGTGCTCCGCCCCCGGTACGGCGAGGAGCTGGTCGAACGAGATCGAGAGTTCCGACACCAGGGAGTAGAGGGTGGCGACCGAGGGTTCCGAGTGCCCGTTCTCGATCTGGGACAACATGCTCGGTGAGATGCCGACGCGGCGACTCAACTCGCGAACGCTGAGCTTGGCCGCAGTGCGAGCGGTGCGCAAGCGAGCGCGTGCTTCGGGTTCCACGGGTCCGTTCCCTCCTCGATTCCGGCATGCGGTCTACGGGCGGTCGTTTGTTCGGCGTCGGACGCTGCCCGAGACTGATGTGCAGTAATACTAAACACGTCAGGAGGGTGTGAGATGCCTGCTGGTGGATTGCCGGGTCTGCGCAGTGGTAACCGTCCAGGAACCACCGTGCCCGATCTCGACGCCGCGCCCCGGTTCTTCGTCGACGTTCTGGGCGCCGAGGGCTGCTACGTCCTCGGTCCCATCGAGGCCGAGGACGACTGGGTGGAGACTCATCCGGGAGTGGCCACGTTGACGGCTTCGAGGCCGCCCTTGCTCACCTCATCTCGCATGGCATCCAGATCATGTGTGAGCCGACGGTGCGCACGACAGGCCCGGCGCAGGTCAGACCCGGATCTGCCGCTTGCCCCCTGGGAGCTCCGGCCAGAGCTCGTCGGATATCCCGGTGGGAAGGGCTGTGAACGGCACACGCCCAGGCGCCTGTGGGATCCGCGGAACCCGAACACCTGAGGGAGTGGCGGAACGTCGGCCCGGCCTATGAGGCTCGCTTCACGAACGTCACCTCGACATGGGTGCCGGTCCGCGCTGTGCTCATGACCTCGACCGTGCGGTCCTGACACACTCGAAGCGCGCAAGGGTGACTGTCGACGTACCCGAGATACAACCCGGGGGCGGGGAGGGTGAACTCGTACGAGATCAGCAACTGTCCCTCATCGCCAACGACCGCCGGAAGGGCGAAAGAGACTCCCAGCAGGTCAGCGGCCAATTCGACGTCGCCGTCGAAGATCAGCCGGCGGATGCGCGTTGATGAGATCGGCTCACGGGCAGAGCCCCACGTGACGAGCGGGACCACCCGGGTGCTCAGCTCGGGGTGCTGCTCGAAAGTGGTTGTCGTCCCGGCGCCCCGGGCGCCGAATCGAAAGCCCTGGCCGACACTGACGAACTCCGCACCAAGCTGGTCGACAACGACACCTTCGACGAAGTCTTCGGCGGGGACCCGCGACCAGGCCTGGTCGAACGGGACGATCGCCACGCGCCGGATCCCCAGGCTGCAAAGCTTCTGGAGCTTCCGTCGGCGATCGCTCAGCAGGCTCGGTACCTGGCGCGGCTTGAGCACCTGCATCGGGTGCGGGTCAAATGTGAGCACCGTGTCGCACCCGTGGAGGACCTGACGGTGACCGAGGTGAACACCGTCGAAGGTCCCGATCGCAACTTTGGCGCGCGAGCGCGCTCCACGGTTGCGGCGACCACCAGCGCCCCGTTTCCCGTGGGGTACCTCGATGCTGAGGACCTCCATCACCCCTCCCTCCTTCAACCTCAGAGCAGACTGGGCGCATTATGCGCCTCGCACCGTTACCCGTTCGGAAGGTGCGAGATGGCCCGACAGTCCGTGTGTGAACCCTGCGTTAACCGCGCTTGCAGTGGCCTCAGCGCTTCAGATCCACTCTCCTCAGTAAGGAATGAACTGCTGACTGGAGGAGCCCGACATGGCTGCAGGTTGGAACTTGGATGGCCGCACTGCTTTCGTGACCGGTGGTAGTCGAGGGCTGGGCTTCGCCATCGCGCAGGCGCTGCTCGAACGTGGCGCCAAGGTGGCGATCGCAGCCAGGGACGAAGCAGCCGTCAAGGCTGCGGCCGGTCGTCTCACCGCTGGAGCCGGCGCCGCGGACGTGCTCCCCGTCGTCGCGGACGTCACCGACGCGGATTCCGTCAACAGCGCGCTGGCAGAGGTGCACGCGTGGCAGGGCAGCCTTGACATCCTCGTGAACAACGCAGGGCCGCAGCTCGCGCCGTCCCCCCTGGACAAGGTCGACGAGAAGGTCATCGCATCGGCCTTCGACACGAAGCTGATCGGGTTCCTTCGCGTCTCGCAGGCCGCTCTCCCGTTCCTGAGCCGGACTGGCAGCGGCAACATCGTCAATGTTGCCGGCGCGACTGCACACGCGGTGATTCCCAACACCGGTCCTACGGGCATCGTGAATGCGGGCGTGGTCGCGCTCACGAGCTACCTGGCGACCGAGGCGGCTCCCAGCAACATCCGGGTAAACGCGATCTCTCCCGGGATGACGAAGACCGAGGGCTGGCTCACCAAGACCGAGGCCATGGGCAAGCAGCAGGGCAAGAGCGCCGAAGAGGTTCGGGCAGGTATGGCCAAGGGGCTTGGCATTCGCCTCGACCGCTGGGCCGAGCCCACCGAAATCGGCGCCGCGGCGGCGTTCCTGGCGTCCGACGACGCCTCCTACGTGACCGGTCAGGTGCTGCGCGTCGACGGCGGTCTGACGAAGCCCGTCGCCTGATCGCAGGCCCCCAGGCAAGCGCCGTCCAAGGTCCGCACTCGCCTTGGACGGCGCTCCTGCTTTGCGTGCGTGAGGGTCCGCCGAGTGCTCTGCAACATCGACACCCTGGAGTTCTGGGAATGCTGATCGGAATCGTGAGCGAAGCCCGCCGCGGCGAGACGCGCGTTGCCGCGACTCCTGCCACGGTGGTCCAGCTGGTGAAGTTGGGGTACGACGTCGTGGTGGAGCCGGGTGCTGGTGCGTTGTCGAGAACCGGTCCTTCATCTCCGTGATCGCCGGCGGGTTCGGCATCGAGGCCGGCCCGGCCGACGACAAGGACTACGGCGAGCACCGCGAGATCACTGCCGAGGGGGTCGCCGAGCTCCTCGGGTCGGCCGACTCGGTGATCATCACTCCCGGCTACGGCATGGCCGTGGCTCAGGCCCAGTACGGCGTCGCCGAGCTGACCCGCAGACTCAGGGACCGGGACGTCAACGTGCGCTTCGGCATCCACCCGGTCGCGGGCCGGCTGCCGGGCCACATGAACGTCCTGCTTGCCGAGGCCAAGGTCCCCTACGACATCGTGCTGGAGATGGACGAGATCAACGACGACTTCGACGACGCCACCGTCGTCCTCGTCATCGGCGCCAACGACACCGTCAATCCCGCCGCCACCGAGGACCCGGACTCACCCATCGCCGGCATGCCCGTCCTCCAGGTCTGGAACGCCGAGAACGTCATCGTCTTCAAACGCTCCATGGCCTCCGGGTACGCCGGCGTCCAGAACCCGCTCTTCTACCGCGAGAACTCCGCCATGCTCTTCGGCGACGCCAAGGACCGCGTCGACGACATCCTCCGAGTCCTCTGATACCTGGGCGAGGACGCATCAGTGACGCATCGCGGCGCGGCAAGGCCGACATGCCAGGAACAGGGCGCGCCGTTTTCGACAAACAGACCGCAACGAAGTGAGAGGACTCAGATGGCGAACAGCGTGGACAGCGTCTGGAGCGGCGGCGTGGAGCAAGAAGTGGTCGGTGCTGTCAGCGTCTTGACCATTCACAATGGCGAGCGGAACCTGCTGAACCCAGGCATCCTCACCGACATCCGCACCCGACTGCAGGAGTGTGACGACAACCCGGACATCCGCGCCGTCCTGCTCACCGGCGCAGGTGAGACCTTCTGCGGCGGTCTCGACATCGCTCCCATCAAAGCAGGTGCAGACCCAGCTCTGTTCGGCAAGGCGTTGATGGAGACCCTCCGGATTTTCCCTCGTCTGGGTTTGTCTGTCGCGGCTGCTGTCAACGGCGACGCGCTCGCCGGGGGCGCCTCGTTCGTCGCGGCGTGCGACTTCGCTGTCGCGGTGGACAGTGCGCGAATCGGCACGGTGGAGGTCGGCGCCGGGATGTGGCCCATGATCGCGCAAGTGCCCATTATCCATCGGCTCGGGCCGCGCCTGGCGATCGAGAACATAGGTTCCGGCGAGCCGTTCACCGCCGAGAGGGCCCGCGAGGTCGGTCTCGTGCAGGCCGTGGTCGAGACCGGCCGAGCAGCTGTGGTCGCCCGGGAGTGGCTCGACAACGCACTGAGGGCGACCGGCGCAGGTGCCGCTGGCCGTCGCTCCCTCTACGAGTTCGCATCGATGTCATACGACGACGCGCTTGACGCGTCGCTGCCACGTTTCATCGAGCTTTTCGACCACTGAAATCTTCGGAGTGCTGTCGGGGGTGACGTGCGCTGGTCCTCGCGGTGCGCCTGACCACCGCGGCCTGACCATCGCGGCCTGGTCGTGCGGCCCACATCCGACTCGGCACCAGCATCGTCCTCGTCCACGACGATCTCAACACCCATCGGGCCGCCGGGATACGCGAGTACGCCACCGCGCACGACTGGCTCACCGTCGTGCAACTGCCCTCATGCACACACGGACCTGTATCCGGTGGAGAGGGTCCGGTCACTGTTACGGCACGGCCCGCCGGCCAACGCCGCCTTCACCCACGCGCCGATCGCCTCCCGGGCAGGGCAGCTGGTCGAGCGCCGACTTCGACCAGCTCGGCGAGCGGCGCGGGGTACGGTTCCAGGCCACGACGTCATGACCGTGCGCGAGGAGCCGACGGGCGATGGCCGAGCCCGCGCCGGGTCCGAGGAGACCAACGTTTCCCGTCAGTTCTTCCAGATCGTCTTGAGGTTGCAGAACTCCCGGATGCCCTCCGCGGCGAGCTCGCGGCCGATACCGGAGTCCTTCACGCCGCCGAAAGGCAACTCGGGGAAAGAGACGCTCATGCCGTTGACGAAGACGGCACCGGCCTCGAGGCGAGTGATCAGGAACCGTTCCTCGTCCGGATCAGTGGTCCAGACCGACGAGCTGAGGCCGAAGGTCGTGTCGTTGGCGAGCGCCGCGGCCTGCTCGATGTCGTCGACCCGGTGAACCACGGCCAGCGGGCCGAAAGCCTCCTCCTGGTACACCCGCATCTCGTCGGTGACCTCTTCCAGCACCGCCGGCTCGAAGAACCACCCCTGATTACCGACCGCCGACCCACCGCACCGCAGGACGGCACCCTTCGCGATGGCGTCGTCGACCAGTTCGACGAGGTCGCGCCGACCGCCCTCCGTAGCGATCGGCCCGATCTCGGTTTTCTCGTCGAGCGGGTCGCCGACCGTCAGCGCCTTTGTGCCCGCGACAAAGGCCTCGACGAACTCCTCGTACACCTCCGTGTGGACGATGAACCGCTTGGCCGCGATGCAGGACTGGCCGTTGTTGGTCGTACGAGCGGTCACGGCCGTTCGGGCCGCCGCGCGAACATCGGCGGAGGGCAGCACGATGAACGGGTCGGACCCACCTAGCTCCAGCACGGCCTTCTTCACCTCTGAGCCCGCGACAGCTGCGATCGACCGCCCGGCCGGCTCGGAACCGGTCAGCGTCACGGCGGCGACGCGCCGGTCGCGGACGACTGCTTCGACGTCGGCCGAGCCGATGAGGAGCGTCTGGAACGACCCGACGGGGAAGCCCGAGCGTTCGAAGAGCGTGTCGAGGTACATCGCGGACTGCGGCACGTTCGAGGCGTGCTTGAGCAGGCCGACGTTGCCGGCCATCAGCGCAGGCGCAGCGAAGCGGATCACCTGCCACATCGGATAGTTCCACGGCATCACGGCAAGAACGACGCCCAGAGGCTCGTAGGAGGTGTAGGCAGCCGAGGCTCTGACCGTGCTCGGGTCAGCGAGTGGCTGGTCGGCCAACAGGCTCTCGGCGTTGTCGGCGTAGAACCGCATCGCGTGCGCGCACTTGAGGACCTCTCCGCGGGCCTGCGCGATCGGCTTGCCCATCTCGATCGTGAGCCTTCGCGCCGTGTGGGCTGCCTCGGCCTCGACCAGGTCTGCGGCTGCCCGCATCCACCGGGCACGAGTGTCGAAGTCGGTTGCCCGCAGTATCGCGGCCGCGGCCTCTGCTCGCGTCAGCCGCTGATCGACCTGTTCCTCCGCGAGTGGGGCGAACTCTTCGATGAGCTCACCGGTAGCGGGGTTGACAGTAGCGATGGTCACGGCGCTCTCCTCGTGGTGGAAGCATTCAACGAGCCTTGATTGGATCCATTGTAGGCTCCACGAGGGTAGTGCGCCAGAAAATATGGTGCACTTCCCTTTCACTCGCATCCAGTTGGATACATTTTTTGCCGCGCGTATCCATCTGAGAGCAGTTCGCAATGCGTTGAGAGAGCCGGCTGCGTGCGTCGAATGCGTATGGCAGGGACGGCCGTCGCTGTGCCCGGCTGCTCGGCATCACCGGCTCTGCGACCCGTGACTCTCAGGAACGACGTCCGAAGCGGACGCTCATCCGCACGCCGCGCACGACGCGGGGCGGTCCTTACGCGCCGAGTCCGGCACGCGCGCCGGCATCCCGCCCCTGAGACGGGCGTTCCGTCCGGACGCGGAGGTCGCTCAGCCGGTGGCCCGAAAGATCAGGGGGAGCTTGAGAAGGCCGACGTCGGTCGGCGCGGTCTTGGCACGGACGCCGTTGCGGGAGTCCCGCTGCCCGACGCCGGCCGGATCGCACTTCTCGTGGCCGAGGTGGTCGGTGATCTCGCCGTCCCATGCGGACTCCGGCACCCGCTTGGCCGGCTGCTGCAGGAGTCCGCCCCGTGTCACCGCTTTTCGACGAAGAGTTCGGGGTGGGCAGTGAGTTCGACCCTCGTGCGGCGGATGTGCCCCGTGAGGTACCGCTCGCCGTCCTCACGATCACGGCGCCGCACGGCGTCGAGGATCAGCCGGTGTTCGGCGTTGACGATCGCGGCCCGGTCATGGTCCGTGAGCACCATGAACGCACGGCGATAGTGCTGGGTGGAGTTCCAGAGCCGCACTGTCATGGCCAGCAGGTGGTCGCTGGGGCAACCCGCGTAGGTCGCCATGTGGAAGTCGCGGTCAAGGAGAAGGAACCGATTGACGTTGCTCTGGTTCTCGATCTCGTCCTGGATGTGCTCCAGGTGGTCGAGGTGGTGATCAGTGAGATGGGGAAGACTCTCGGCCAGAGTCAGCGGCTCGAGTCGCTCGCGCATCCGGTAGTACGTGTTCACGTCCTCAAGGCTGAGCACAGGAACCCGCGACCCTCGGTTGGGGAACGACTCGGTGAGACCCTCGGACTCCAGGATCCGCAGCGCTTCGCGGACCGGGATCCGGCTCGTGCCGAGGCGCGCCGCGATCTCGTCCTGGCGCAGCCACGTGCCGGGAGTCAGCTCGCCGGCGAGGATCTCGTCGCGGAGGATGCCGGCGATGTGCTGACTCCTGACGCTCTCCGTCCCGCGCGGATCGCGAGCATGCTCAGGAGTCAAGAGCGGTCACCTCTGAATTTTGACGGGTCGCGGTCGAAGGCCTTGCCGCCAGGATAGGACACCAGCTCGAACTGCATTCCCCACGGCGAGAGGAAGTAGACCCACCGCTGCCCCTCTGACGGTCCGGCGCTGACGGTCGGGTCACCCAGCACGGGAACGCCCCTCGCCCTCAGGAACGACACGGCGCCGTCCAGGTCTTCGACGTACAGCGCGACATGGTGACCGCCGACGTCACTGTTGCGCGGGACAACCGTCTGCTGCGCATCCGCTTGGTACTCGAAGACCTCGAACACGGCCTGCTCGCCACACCGGTAGAAGCGCAGTTGACGCATGACCGTGCGCGCGTCCACGTTCAGGTGCTCCGACATCCAGTCGCCTGCCGAGCTGAACGGGCCGAGCGAGTACAGGTACTCGCACCCCAGGACGTCCACGAGCCACGCGTGCGCCTGGTCCAGGTCCGGCACCGTGAATCCGATGTGATCCAGGCGCACGAGGCCAGGTAGAGCCATGATCTTCCTCCTTTGGATACAAACGCGCCTCAATGATGGCGGCCATCGCGTCAGAAGTCGAGCGCACTCTTGTAATTGGATCCAACCATGTGGGAGGGTCAGTCGCACTGTGGCCGATTGAAGGAGGCTCCCCATGCCTGCGGAACACGCACTCGAAACGAACGCCGCGTGGTCGGAGTTCGTCGTCACCCAGGACGACTGGGACGCCGCGGCTCCAGAACTCCTGACGGGCATGTTCAGCCAGCTGGTGTTGATCCGGTCCTTCGAGGAGTACGTCCTGGAGCTTGCCGCGGACGGGCTCATCCATGGCCCCGCGCACTCCAGCATCGGCCAGGAGGGCGGCGCGGTCGGTGCGTGCTTCGCCCTGACGTCGGAGGACACCGTGAACGGGTCGCATCGCGGCCATCACCAGTTCCTCGCCAAGGTGCTCGCCCATCTGTACCCGAAAGGCATAGACCCGGCAAAGCCGTTCCCCGAGGATGTACGGGCCGTACTCCTGCGCAGCCTGCGCGAAATCTGCGGACTGGACCAGGGCTTCAGCCACGGTCGAGGCGGCAGCATGCACCTCCAGTGGCACGAGGCCGGCGCCATCGGGACCAACGCGATCGTCGGTGGCGGGGTACCGCTCGCGGCCGGATCCGCGTGGGCCCACAAGAAGTCCGGCACTGACGCGGTGACCTTCACGTTCTTCGGCGACGGCGCGATCAACATCGGATCCACGCTGGAGAGCTTCAATCTTGCGGCGGCGTGGTCGCTGCCCTTGTGCTTCTTCGTCGAGAACAACCTGTACGCCGTCTCCACCCACGTGTCCGAAGTCACCGCCGAGCCACGGCTGTCCGGCCGCGGCCCGGGCTTCGGCATCCGGAGCTGGAAGGTCGACGGCATGGATCCGCTGGCTGTGTACCTCGTGACGCAGCAGGCCCTCGCCCATATGCGCAGCGCCAACGGTCCCACGATGATCGAAGCCGATGTGTACCGCTACTTCCACCAGAACGGCCCCTTCCCCGGCTCGGCGTTCCGGTATCGCACCAAGGAAGAGGAAGCGCAGTGGCGCGGTCGGGATCCGATCGACACCATGGCGGGACACCTGGTGCGACGCAGAATCCTCAGCAAGAGGGCGGTCACGGAGACGGTCAAGCGCGCCAAAGCTCTGATGTCGGAACTCGGCGGCGTCCTCCTGGAACCGCGGCCGGGCGGCAAGCCGGGTGAGCGACGCATCATGCCCTCGGAGTGGCCGGACCCGGCGTTCGTCGACGAAGGCATCCGGGGCGACCTGTCGGAGCTGTCCGGCATCGAGTTCACCGACACCGAGGACTTTGCCGACGGTTTGACCGATGTCAAGTTCATCGGCGCCGTCGCCGGGGTGATGGGACGCCGTCTGGAGACCGATCCTCGCGTCGTGGTGATGGGAGAGGACGTGCACAAGCTCAACGGCGGCACCAATGGTGCCACCCGCGGCCTGAGCGAGGCGTTCCCCGACCGTGTACTCGGGACCCCGATCTCGGAGAACGCGTTCGCCGGCCTCGGCGGCGGACTGGCTCTGGACGGCCGGTTCCGCCCGATCGTCGAGTTCATGTACGCCGACTTCATGTGGGTGGCGGCAGACCAGCTGTTCAACCAGATCGGAAAAGCCCGCCACATGTTCGGAGGTGAGGGCAAGGTGCCGTTCGTCCTGCGCAGCAAGGTCGCCATGGGTACCGGATACGGATCGCAGCACTCGATGGACCCGGCCGGCATCTTCGCGACGGCACCGGGCTGGCGAATAGTCGCTCCATCGACGCCGTTCGACTACGTCGGCCTGATGAACACGGCCCTGGCCTGTGATGACCCGGTCGTGGTCCTCGAGCACGTGGATCTGTACAACTCCACCGGGCCCGGACTGCCGCAGAACTACGACCACCACCTTCCCGTCGGCAAGGCAGCCGTACGCCGCGAGGGAGCGGCCCTGACCATCCTCACCTACCTGGCGATGACGCCCGCCGTTCTGGCCGCCGTCGAACAGACGGGAGTGGACGCCGAGGTCATCGACCTGCGATGGCTGGACCGGGCCAGCCTGGACTGGGACACGATCACCCGATCGGTGAAGAAGACCAACAACGTGCTCATCGCCGAGCAGGGTGCCCTCGGAACCTCCTACGGCGGCTGGCTCGCGGACGAGATCCAACGCCGGCTGTTCGACTGGCTCGACGCCCCGATCCAGCGCGTGACGGGTGGCGAGGCGTCGCCGAGCATCAGCAAGGTACTGGAGCGTGCCGCGTTCGCCTCCACGGAGGAAGTCGTCGCCAAGCTCCGCGAGATCACGCAGGGGCAGAACAATGGCTGAGATCATGCGCATGCCCGAGGTCGCCGCCAACACCACAGAGGCGATCCTGGAGGCCTGGAACGTCGGCTTGAACACCCCATATGCAGCCGGCGACCCGATCGTCACGGTGGAGACCGAGAAAGCCGCGGTCGACGTGGAAGCCGAGAGCGACGGCGTACTACTGCGCCTCCTGGTGGAAGCGGGCACGACAGTGGCGGTGGGTACACCGATCGCAGTCTGGGGGGCGAAGGACGAGCCGGCGTCCGAGGTGGACGCCCTGGTGGCTTCGCTGGGTACCGGAGAAGCGCCGGTGACGGCGTCCACCGTTTCGGCGACGGCGCCGGAAGAGCCCGCGACGCCGGCGGGCACGGTCCCTCCGGCGCCCGCCGTGGCGGCGCGGGACAACAGCGAGCGCCTCTTCGCCAGCCCGCTGGCACGACGTCTCGCGCGCGAACTCAGAGTGGATCTGAACGCTGTGGCGGGCAGCGGCCCACACGGACGAATCCGGCGCGCCGACATCGAAGCAGCCGTCGTCACCTCGGTGGAGCCGAAGGAAACGTTGCCGGCCCACACCGGGGCAGAGATCCCGAAAAACGGGACTTCGGCGGTCGGACCACGATTCGTGGACGTGCCCAACACGCGGATGAGGACGGCAATCGCCCGCCGGCTGACGGAGAGCAAGCAGAACACGCCGCACTTCTATCTGCGCGCCGGCGCACGCGTCGACGCATTGCTTGAGCTGCGGCAACAGATCAACGCCGGCCAGGGCGTGAAGGTGTCGATCAACGACCTGCTCATTAAGGCGATCGCGTCCGCGCACGTGAGCGTTTCCGCGATGAACGCGCAGTGGAACGACACCTCGATCCGGTACTTTTCAGACGTCGACATAGCTGTGGCCGTCGCCACCGACGGCGGTTTGGTCACCCCGGTGGTCCGCGGCGTGGACTCCCTGCCGATGAGCGGCGTAGCCAAGGCGACGAAGGACCTGATCGCCCGTGCGAAGGAGCGCCGACTCCAGCAGGACGAACTGGAAGGCGGCACGATCACGATCACCAACCTCGGCATGTACGGCACCGAGGACTTCGCAGCGATCATCAATCCGCCGCAGGCCGCAATCCTGGCCGTCGGCGCGGTGCGGCAAGAGGCAGTCGTCGACGAGGGTGCGATCAACATCGCGTCCGTACTGCGTCTGACCCTCGCCGTCGACCACCGGTCGGTCGACGGCGCCACCGCGGCCGAGTGGTTGAAGGCCTTCGTGGATGTTCTCGAGCACCCGCTCCGGATCCTGCTCTGAGTGCCGGCGAACTCGAAGGGTGCGGAGCGCTGAACCCGCACCACGACCGAGACCACGATCGACCTCGTGATCCTCGGCGGTGGATCAGACGGCTGTGCAGCCGCGCTACGCGGTGCGGAGCCGGGCTTGCAGTGGGCAGCAGCGCGGACAACGCCGCCGCGGAATCGTTCAACGCGACCTTCAAAAGGGAGACGTTGAAGGGGCGAAAGGGCTGGTCGAGCGAGCGCGAGGCCCGCCTCGAAGCCTTCCGCTGGCTGTCCCGCTACAACACCCGACGCCGGCATTCCCGGCTCGGCCAGCGATCCCCGATCGCTTACGAGAACACCTTCCACTCAACATCAACTACCCTGACCCGAGCCGCATAGACGTGTTCAAGATCCGGGGTCAAGGCCGCGGTGCACCTGCCCCTCCCCCACGGCGTCGACCGCCGTGGGCGAGCGGCGCGGTGGCGGGCTCGATACGGCCGGCGGCGATTCCGCCGCGACGGCCGCGCGGGCCTGGCGGACGGTGCGGTCGGCGATGTGGGTGAGCCTGCTCGTCACCGCCTGGACGGCACTGAGCCAGTCCTCACTGAATGCCGCTCTCGACGGGTGCGCCGACGTCGACTCTCGAACGTCGGGGCTGCCCGCGCCCGCGCGGCCGTATGTGAGCTGAAGGCAGTGACGTGACGCAGGTCTCTCTGAGACAAGTTGACTCATAGACTCTCTGTGAGTCAACCTGTCTCACACCGGGGTTGCGAAAAGACAGATCCCGCAACTATCCGCAGATACCGCTCATCCCATCGCATTTGCGCACAAGGTCTCTCATGGAGGAAATCATGACCGCTTCGATCACGAAGAAGGCGGGCAAGGGCCGCACCGAAGGTGTCGTCTCCGAGCTGGCCACCTACTTCCACGTCAAGCCGGGACATGAGCAGGAAGTGGCGGCGGCCTGCCAGCGGATGTGCGAGGCCCTGCGGCAGGGCGACATCGCCGCCACCATCAAGACCGGTCTGCGTGACTCCCGCCACGTGGTCTTCGACAACGGCACGCGCCTGCTGTGGGCCACCACCTTCGAGACCGAGTGGGACCCCTACATCGACGACGCGTTCCTGACCGTCGGCTTCGAGCACTTCGTGGACTGGATGCAGCACACCACCGAGTGGGACACCAAGATCGCCCCGTGGATCGAGAAGTCCGGCGGCCTCGAGGCGCTCACCGGCGATAAGACCCGCGAGGGCTTCGAGGAGCACATCCTCGCGAACATGGCCGGCATGAAGCAGATCCTGCAGGACGGGCAGCAGCAGGCCGCCGCCTACTTCAACCCGGTCGGCTCCCTGACGATGCCGGAGATCGCCAAGGCCCACCAGATCAACGCCGCCTTCCAGGAGGTCCTGGACAACCCCGCCGCCGAGGAAGCCCTCCAGCACCCGGCCCTCAAGCCGCTGCTCGCCCAGGCCGCCAGCTGACCCACCACACCCCCGGAGGGGGCCCACCCCCACCCCCTCCGGGACCTTGACCGCTAGGCGCAGTGCCTCCCGCACGTTCCCCGTGCCCGGCTTGGTCGAGCACGGCATCTGTGCGAGTCGGTCGAGGAGGCCATCAGCGTGCGCAGCCACGTCATGGCTCAGCTGACGATCGAGGTGCACCTCGAGACCTCCATGGAGTCCTGCGTCGAACAGCACGTGGTCCTGGCGAACGGTGTCGAGATGGCCGCCTCCATGATCGTGTGGACGGCCAGCGTCTGCCCCAACCCCACCTTGGCCCACTTCGGCCTGCCGCTCGGCTCGCGTGGAGACGTCGACATCCTGCCCACGCTCCAGGTCAGGGGCCTCGACCACGTGTGGGCCGCGGGCGACAACGCCCAGGTCCCCGACCTGGCCGCCGAAGAGGGCGCGTGGTGCCCTCCCGACGCGCATCACGCCGTACGCCAGGCCACGGTGCTCGCCGACAACGTGATCGCGGCTCTGCGCGGCCGTCCGCTGAAGGAGTATCAGCACAAGAACCTGGGCGCGGTGGTTGACCTCGGCCTCCACAAGGGTGCCGCCATCCTCTTCAACAGGATCAAACTCGAGGTCGCCCGGCGTGGTGGTTCCACCGCCTCTACCGCGGCAGCCGTGTGCCGACGCTGAACCGCAGGATACGCGTGTTCGTGGATTGGATCCTGACCTCGGTCCTGAAGCGGGAATCCGTCGGCCTCATCGAACGGGAGCACCCGCGAGGCCCGTGCACCGAGGCGGCGACGCCTCCCACAGCCGTACCTGATCTCTCCGCCCGTTTTTGTCCCTTTCTCTTTCCGCTTCTCTTTCCGCTTCTCTTTCCGCCGTACCCCCGTCCGCCGCCTGGAGGGCTGTCCCCATGTCACAGAACACCGCCGCCGCTGCTCGTGGCGCTGAGACCGCACCGGAGAATGCGTCTGTCGACCCGTCGCACCAGCGCCGCTGGTGGATTCTGATGGTCATTTCCCTCGCCCAACTGATGGGAGTTCTCGACGGCACCATCGTGAACATCGCTCTGCCGTCCGCCCAGCGCGACCTGGGCTTCTCGGACGCCGACCGACAGTGGGTGGTCACCGCCTACGCGCTGGCCTTCGGCAGCCTGCTGCTGCTCGGCGGCCGGGTCGCAGACCTGGTCGGACGGAAGGTGACCTTCCTGGTGGGTCTGACCGGCTTCGCGGCCGCTTCCATGCTGGGAGGCGCGGCGAACGGTTTCGGCATGCTCGTCATCGCGCGCGCGATCCAGGGCGTGTTCGCGGCCCTGCTGGCCCCGTCCGCGCTGTCGCTCCTGATGACCACCTTCACCGATCCGCGCGAGCGGGCGAAAGCCTTCACCGTCGCAGGCTCGGTCGCCGGTGCGGGCGGAGCCATCGGCCTGATCCTCGGCGGGGTGCTGACCGAGTACCTGGACTGGCGCTGGACCATGTACGTCAACGTGGTCTTCGCAGTGGTGACGTTCGTCGGTGGCGCAGCCCTTCTGCACCGCACCCCGCGCGACAGGTCCTCGAAGCTCGACATTCCCGGCACCCTGCTGGTCTCCGCCGGCCTGTTCTGCCTGGTCTACGGTTTCTCGAACGCCGAGACCCACGGCTGGGGTTCGGCGATGACCTGGGGCATGCTGGCGGCCGGTGCCGTACTGGTGGCCCTCTTCGTCTGGCGGCAGAGCAGGACGGCGTACCCGTTGCTGCCTCTGCGGGTCCTGCTGGACCGTAACCGCGGTGCCTCGTTCGCCGCCCTCTTCGTCAGCGGCGCGGGCATGTTCGGCGTGTTCCTGTTCCTGACCTACTACCTGCAGCAGGGCCTCGGTTACAGCGCCCTGAAGACCGGCTTCGCTTTCCTGCCCATGATCGTGGCATCGTCGTCTGCCTCCGCCGTGGCCAACAACGTCGTGGTGCCCCGTATAGGCCCCAAGCCGGTGGTACCGCTGGGCATGGCCATTGCGGCCGCCGGCCTGGTCTGGATGACCACGCTGGACCTGAACAGCGGATACGTGACGGAGGTACTGCCGCAGCTGATGCTCGTCGGCGTCGGGCTGGGCACGGTCATCGCGCCCGCGATGAGCCTGGCCACCTCCGGCGTGGCCGCGGCCGATGCAGGGGCTGCGTCCGCCGCTGTCAACACCGTCCAGCAGGTAGGCGGGTCCATCGGCGTCTCCCTGCTCAGCACGATGGCCTCGGACGCCGTCACCGGCTACCTCTCCGGCCGCAACCCCAAGGACCCCGGCGTCCTGGCCCAGGCCGGCCTCGAGGGCTACTCCACCGCTTACTGGTGGTCGGCGGCCATCTTCGTCATCGGCCTGGGCGTGACCGCCCTGCTCTACCGCCGCGGCGTGCCGCAGCAGGATGAGAACGCCGCGCCTGTCGTTCACATGTAGTCAACGAACGGGTCTGTCTGAGAAGGGGCGCAGGTCGTGCAGTCACCTGCTGCGACAGCTGCCGTGCACGAGGAATCAAAGGGGGCAGTGTCCGGGTACTTTTGACGGGGCGGCCTCGGGAGAGCGCAGATTCTCTGAGCTGCCGTTCCCTCCGTCTGAGACAGAATGCCTCATAGTAACCTGTAAGCCGTATTGTCTCACAGAAGGGAATGGAGAGGTGGAAGACAGAACCGATCCGCGTCTGTTGCGCAGCCGCGACGCCATGGTCTCGGCGGCCACCGCCTTGCTCACGGAGGGCGGGCTGGAGGCCGTGACGCATCAGTCGGTTGCCGCCCGTGCTGCCGTCGGCAGAGCCACCGTCTATCGGCACTGGCCCGGCCTTCTCGACCTCCGCTTGGCCGCGCTGGAAGCCGGCATGCCGCCTTTGCCTCCGATGCCTGAGGAGCTTCGGGCCGCTTCGGGCAACGATCCGCGAGCGGAGCTCGTTCACCGCCTGGGCGTGCTTGCCGAGCGGTGGGACGACGAGCAGGCCGGTGCCGTCCTTGCTGCGATCCTTGGCGGCTCACGGCATGACGAAGGCATACGCCGCCTCCGGGAGTCGCTGCTGAACCAGATCGCCGATGCCCTGCGCCCCGCTGTCACCGCGGCCGTGGAGCGCGGCCAGCTCCGGTCCGACGTCACCCCCGAGACCTTTGCCATGGCTACCGCGGGCCCCCTGTTCTTCGAACGCTTTCTCGCCGGGAACCGCCTAGGACGCGACACCGTGGACTCCGTCGTGGATGCCGCCATGCGGGGCTGGTCCTAGCTTGACGCTGTCGGGGATCTTGCAGTCGTCGAGGTCGGCCGCTGACGGCCCGCCAGGACTTCGGCCGAGGGATCCCGTGCTGGTCCAGGAAGTCGGACAGCGGTCGGTGACCGGGGAGGGGTTGCGTTGCCGGTCGGCGGCGGACCGCTGAGGCGCTCGATGTTCACGGCGATGGGCGTGAAGACGTATTGCAGGTGGCCTTCGACTGCCCCTGTTACCGGTAGTTCGTTGAATCCGGCGGTGGTGTGGGTTGACGGCAGGTCGGGTTGGTCGTAGGCCGGTGGTAGGAGCACCAGGGTCTGGTGGCGGCGGATGGCGCGGTCGGAGCAGACTTGGAAGTCGGCCCAGCCGAGTTCGTCCTTGACCTGTTTGTAGCTCTGCTCGGTCCACGGCCGCAGTCCGTAGAGGCGGTTTCCGCTCCCGCGGCGCCAGCAGCCCGGTCAGATACTCGCGAAACCCCCGCCGCTGGGCCAGGCTGAAGAAGTGGTCGTCGAACCGGACCGCGTAGTCCTCCAACGGACCCGGCGCACGCGGACACGTACGGCGAGCGGTCATCTTCATGCTCCAGCAAGGCAGTTGACCCTTCTCCGTCTGCTGGGACCAATGGTTCGCCCCACCCGGACCCCTGGATGCCACCGCGCCGGACCCCTGCCCCGACGAGGGGCCAGAGAGGGGGACCAGACCCGTCCCACCAGCCCCAACAACCTTGCTGGCCCAGGGCCTTACGAGCCATCCGTTCCTGGCTCACCCCCGCCATCACCCTGAACCGATGGTGGCGAGCCTGGACGGACAAGGACCCACCCCCCGACCTTCAGGCCCTGATCGACGCGGTTACCACCGGACACGGCATTGACCTCTACTGCCGGATTTAACGAACTACCGGTAGCGGCAGCGGCGCATGCCCTGCTCGTCAGCGAGCTCGTTGACGGTGCCCTCCGCCCCGGAGCGAATCGCGTACCGGGCCTGCCCGTCGGGCGTCTGCTGTTCGGCGCGGAAGCGGACTTGCAGGTCGCGGAGTTCTCGTGGGGGAAAGCCCGCGTTCCGGGCGCCGTCGCGTGAGGTGGTGCACTGGGCACGGACCGAACACGGCTGACACTGGCCCTTGGTGACCGCGCCACGATCAGTCGGGCCGCGGTGGGCGAGGAGGTCGGATAGGGGCCCTGTCGGCCTCTGTTGACCTGGCCTTGGGGACAGGTCACCTGTCGCCGGTTGAAGTCGATGTGGAAGCCGTCCTGGCCGAAGCCTTCGTTCCTGCGGTGCTGGCGGTCGGGGTTGCCCGAAAGCGGTCGGTGACCGTGCCCTGGTGTTTCTGACCGGCCTGTTCCAGGTACACCAGGGAGGTGTAGCCGCCGTCGACTAGGACTTGTTCGGCCGACTACCGCTCTTTGTCGCAGCCCCGGGGCGCGCCCGCCACGTCGTCATCTGGCTTCGCAGCCCGTAGCCGCTCGGTTCGTCAGTGGAAGACCAGAGGGCCGATCTCACGCTGTGCGAGGTCGATCAGGAGGCTCAGCCCCTGGCTTTGCACGAGAGCCTCAGGATCTCCCTGGGCGTCAGGGTTGTAATCGGGATGGCTGACGGTCTCTTCAAGAGCTTCCGCGATCGCCTCCTCATTGTCAGCGGCCAGAGCACAGGCCAACGCCAAGGTGGCCGCCCGAGGGGTTTCCGGCCACACAGTGGCCAGGCTTGCGATCCGCGTGATGACATCAGTCCCGGCGCAGGCGGCCGCAAGCACGGCAAGCGCGAACTGCATCACTTGCGGCCCCTCGTCCCATTGCGCAAACAGGCGGGGAGCCTCCCCCTCGAACGGCTTGCCGGACGGCTCGCTCGCTGTCGGTCTGTTGCCGCAGCACAGCCTCGGTACTGACGAACCCCTGCGGATCCAGTGCCTCTTCACGCAGCGCGGCCGTCGCCGCTTCGGCCAGCGTCACCGTCAGTGCGGCACGGACAGCGGCAGCGGCTCGACTGTCGATGACCACGTCCGCGAGAAGCACCGCCGCACCTGCAATGGCAGTGTCCAGTGCGTGGGCGTGAAGCAACTGGTCGAAGAGCACGCCGAGCAATTCCGAGTCGTCGGCGAAAGCGTCCATCTCCTCATCCACCCACTGCATCATTGAGCCTGGCACAGGCAGATTTGCGGCAAGCCGCCGCGAAACGGCAACACGCAACCGGTCCACAAGCGGTGCTGCTTCGCCAGGCTCACCACCAGCCAAAACCGGCAGCAAGCTGGAGGGTGGGGTGACGTCATCCATATTCGCGGAGCTTACGTCTAGCGCGTTCGTTCCCTTGACCGGCTGCCTCCACCATGATCGAACGGACAGGCTCTAGCCAGCGTGCGACGGCGGCGACGGCTGCTACGCCGGCCGCGTCCGCTCGGGCCCATTCCGCCCGTTCAAACAGACCCTGAACTGCACCTCGCCGAAGATCCGCCCCCCGAGGCAGGCGACCGATGAACCTTCCTGATCCTCGCCGCCTAGACCCAGCTCCGTCTCGCCCCATGAAGAGCTGCGAGTTCCTGTCACCTCTGGGTTTCCGGCTTCGGCAGCAGTCGGCCGAACCTGTCGGCCCAACCGATCGGCCCGCAGTCCCGGCGGGTGCCACCGGTCCGACCACTGCGCACCTGTGGACTGAATCGGTGTGACGCAGGTCTCTCTGAGACAAGTTGACTCATAGACTCTCTGTGAGTCAATCTGTCTCACATCGGGGTTGCGAAAAGACAGATCCCGCAACTATCCGCAGATACCGCTCATCCCATCGCATTTGCGCACAAGGTCTCTCATGGAGGAAATCATGACCGCTTCGATCACGAAGAAGGCGGGCAAGGGCCGCACCGAAGGTGTCGTCTCCGAGCTGGCCACCTACTTCCACGTCAAGCCGGGACATGAGCAGGAAGTGGCGGCGGCCTGCCAGCGGATGTGCGAGGCCCTGCGGCAGGGCGACATCGCCGCCACCATCAAGACCGGTCTGCGTGACTCCCGCCACGTGGTCTTCGACAACGGCACGCGCCTGCTGTGGGCCACCACCTTCGAGACCGAGTGGGACCCCTACATCGACGACGCGTTCCTGACCGTCGGCTTCGAACACTTCGTGGACTGGATGCAGCACACCACCGAGTGGGACACCAAGATCGCCCCGTGGATCGAGAAGTCCGGCGGCCTCGAGGCGCTCACCGGCGATAAGACCCGCGAGGGCTTCGAGGAGCACATCCTCGCGAACATGGCCGGCATGAAGCAGATCCTGCAGGACGGGCAGCAGCAGGCCGCCGCCTACTTCAACCCGGTCGGCTCCCTCACGATGCCGGAGATCGCCAAGGCCCACCAGATCAACGCCGCCTTCCAGGAGGTCCTGGACAACCCCGCCGCCGAGGAAGCCCTCCAGCACCCGGCCCTCAAGCCGCTGCTCGCCCAGGCCGCCAGCTGACCCACCACACCCCCGGAGGGGGCCCACCCCCACCCCCTCCGGGAAGGGGCGTCACCCCCGCCCCCTGCCACGAACCGCGTGACGACTCCGTCCGCCCAAGACAGTTCTGGAAGGCATCATGAGCATCGAGACGGGCAACGCCCTGGAGCTCGACGACATCCAGGCCGCCGCTCTGGAGCCACGGCCGACGCCCTACGCGGGCGCCTACCTCGCCCTGCGCATCGACGACCGGCGGCAGGGCCGCGAGCTGCTGCGGCGGCTCACCCCCGCCCTCGACTCCGTCGCCGCGTTCGACCCCGAGCGCCAGGTCTCGCTCGCGGTGGCACTCAGCTTCCAGGGCCTGAAGGCCTTGGGGGTGCCCGCGGAGTCGCTGGCCACCTTCCCGGAGGAGTTCCGCGAGGGCATGGCCACGAGGGCGGAGTACATCGGGGACGTCGGGGAAAACGCGCCGGAGAACTGGGAGAGCCCGCTCGGTTCGAAGGACGTGCACCTCATACTGGCCGGCCTCGCCCCGGACACCGTTCGCCTAGAGACGGTCCTCCTCCTGGTCCGCGACGCCTTGCGCGATCTGCCCGGCGTCGTTGCCATCTGGCAGCAGGACGTGCACGTCGGACCGGACGAGAAGGAACCGTTCGGTTTCCGGGACGGCATCGGTCAGCCAGCGATCGAGGGCACGGGCATCCCCGGCACCAATCCGTACGAAGAGCCGCTCAGAGCAGGCGAGTTCATCACCGGATACAAGAACGAGACCCACGGCATCACACCCGTTCCGCAGCCCGAGGTACTCGGGCGCAACGGAACGTACGTGGCCTTCCGTAAGCTGCACACGCGAGTGGCCGAATTCCGTAAGTACCTCCACGAGCGCGCCACCGACACCGCCGACGAGGAGCTGCTGGCGGCCAAGCTCGTCGGCCGCTGGCCCAGTGGCGCCCCACTGGCACTGACGCCGGACAAGGACGATCCGGAACTCGGTGCCGATCCCAAACGCAACAACGAGTTCATGTACGGCGACGACCCGGAGGGCCTCAAGTGCCCCGTGGGCGCCCATGCCCGGCGCATGAACCCGCGGGATGCGGTCGTCACCGGCGAGGTGCGCCTGCACCGCATGATCCGGCGCGGTACGACCTATGGTCCGCCGCTTCCCAAGGGAGTGCTGGAGGACGACGGCGCCGACCGCGGCATAATGTTCGCCTTTGTCGGAGCGAACCTGGACCGGCAGTTCGAGTTCGTCCAGCGGCAGTGGGTCAACGACGGCAAGTTCATCGGGGCGCCCGCGGAAAAGGACCCGCTGATCGGCACGAACGACGACGGCGGGTTCACCGTCCCGCGCAAACCGATCCGCCGCCGCTTCAAGGGGCTTCCGCCGTTCGTCGTCAACCGGGGTGGCGAGTACTGCTTCATGCCCGGACTGTCGGCGCTGCGCTGGATCGCCGACCTCGACACCTGACATCTCTCACAAGCAACACGACAAGGAGCGTTTCTCATGGCTGACCACTTCTCCGGACCGCGTGCCATCGCGGACCCCGCGTCCGACATCTGCGACGTGTACGCCTTCCCGAGCCCGGAGCGGCCGGGAAACCTGGTGCTCGTCCTCAACGTGCTCCCGGCCTCGGCCCCTACGGCCCTGTTCTCCGACGCGATCACCCACCGTTTCCGCGTCCGGCCGATCACCTCCGTGAGTGAGGGCGCCGCTGCGGCGTTCAATGTCGAAGAGGACGAGTACGTCTTCGACTTCACCTTCGACGCCCCCCAGAAGGTCGGCGGCACGGACACCCTGGTGCAGGCGGGCACGTGCCAGGCCCCCGGCGGCCGGAAGGTCTCCTTCCAGGTCGGCAACGAGGTGCCCACCGAGGCAGAGGGACTGAAGATCTTCGCCGGGTCGCGGCTCGACCCGTTCTTCATCGACTTCGTGGGCGTGATCGCCACCGAGGCGACGGGGAAGCTGGCCTTCAGGTCTGATGCCAGCAACGTTCTGGAGGGCCTGAACGCGCTGAGCATCGTGCTCGAAATCGACGCCGCGGTGCTCGGCCCGGCCGCCGGCTCGCTGGTCGCGATCGTCGGCGAGACCCTGACTTCCGGTGGTGGACGCCCGGTCCGGCTGGAGCGCATGGGCCGGCCGGAGATCAAGAACGTGATCATGTCGCCCAAGAAGTTCGACACCGTCAACAGCGATCTGGAGATCCGCGACCTCATCAACGAGGAGGACGCCTTCAGCCTGCGGCCCGACTATGCGAGCACCTACCGCGCACGGCTCAACGCCAACCTGGCCTTCTACGACGGCCTGGACGGCAAGACCGCCTGGCCGCTGGACGAGCAGGGTGCTCACCCGCTGACCGAATTGCTGCTGGCGGACTTCCTCGTCGTCGACCTGTCCAAGCCCTTCTCCGAGGACGGCTGTTTCGAGATCGAGACCGCCCTGCTCGCCGGCCGCCCGCACACGACCTGCGGTGGCCGGTCGCTCAACGACGACATCGTGGACACCCTCTACACCCTGCTGGTGGGCGGCATCGACGGCGAGCGCATCAGTGACGGCGTCGACCAGCCCACTCAGCTGGCCACCGACGCATTCCCCTACCTGAACGCTCCCAACCCGACCCCGCCGGACCTGGGTGCCCGCCTGGCCGCGCAGATGCCTCCCCGCGAGGAAGCGGCATGACCGGGGCGTCTCCCCAGGAGAGGGAGCCGGTCACGACGAACGGCACCATCGCCGTAACGAATCTGCACGGGCAGATCGATGGCCTGGCCGTACGGCTCAGCCGTGCGGGTACCGGGGAGACGTCATGGGCTCCGTTCGCGGTGGCGCAAGGGGCGGCCCTGATCGACCTCCTCAACCTCCGAGGCCACATCCTGGGCCGCGTCGCCGACTACGAGCAGGCCGCGGAACTCGCCGAACAGCTTGTGCACGTCGCACCGGAGGACAGCACGGCCCTGCTCGCCCGCGCCAGGACACGCGCGACCCTGCACCGCTTTGCCGAGGCCGTTGCCGACCTCGGCGCGGCGGCCCGGAGCGGCGCGGACGAGACCACACTGGACGCGGAACGAGCCGTCGTCCTGCAGGCCCTCGGCTGCTACACGGATGCCACAGCCGTGATCCACAAAGCGGCGGAGCGGCAGAGCGACTTCACGACGCTCGGCTCGCTCGCCGTACTCCAGGCTGAGCGCGGGCAGGTCACCGAAGCGGAGCAGCTGTTCAGTGAGGCGCGGCACCACTATCAGGGCACCTCGCCGTTTCCACTCGCTCAGCTGGACTTCCGGCGCGGTGTGATGTGGCACCGCGAGGGCGATCTCGATGCAGCTCGCTCGTTCTACGAGGCCGCCCGGCGCCGCGTGCCCGACTACGCGCCGGCACTGGGCCACCTGGCCGAGGTCGAGCTGCTGCGCGGAGAGCCTCACGATACCGTCGCCCTCCTACGACCTCTCACCCGAACCAGCGACGACCCCGAGTACGCCGGCCACCTCGCGGCCGCGTTGCACGCGTGCGACAGGGTTCAGGAGGCGAACCAGTGGCGCGAGCGCGCGGCGGCGCGTTACGACGAACTGGTGCTGTGTCACCCGGAGGCTTACGCCGACCACGCGGCCGACTTCTGGCTCACCGTGGGGGCAGATGCCGAGCGGGGGCTCCAACTGGCGCTGCAGAACCTCGCATTCCGCCAGACATCCCGAGCCCATGCCCTGTTCCAGCGCGCTGTCCTCGCGCAGAACCGGGTTGCACAGGCTGCCTCATAGCCGCCGAGCGGCGATGTCGGCGATATAGGGCACCGACGGGGTCGGCCGGACGGATCGGCACACCGTTCGGCCGGCCCCGCACCAGCCCGCAGGGGCAACCGTGACTCGGCCTCTTACCGGCTGAGACCCCCTCGACCCCTCGCAGCGCTTCTTACCCCCCTGTGGTCCCACGGACCACTGCAGCACTCCAAATCAGCAACCACTATCCGAGAAGGCCCAAAACGATGGACACCATGCTGGCAGGACGCGTCCACCTGGACACGAAGAAGTTCGTCATGGAGGAGATCCCGGTCCCCGTACCCGGGCCGGGCGAAGTACTGATCGAGGTGAAGGCGGCGGGCGTGTGCCTCTCCGACCTCCACCTCATCGACGGAAGCATCACGCCGCTGCACCTGAACTCCAACGTACTCACCCTCGGGCACGAGATCTCCGGTGTCATCCATTCCCTGGGACCCGGCCTCAAGCGCAACCTGGCCGTCGGCACACGGGTCGCCCTGCAGGCGGGACAGCCCTGTGGCGAGTGCGCCCGCTGTGTCAGCGGGGGCACGTGCGTATCGTTCCGCGGCCGCGGCGTCGACTACGACGGTGGCTGGTCCCAGTACACGATCGCCCGTGAGGACACCGTCGTCCCCATCCCCGACACACTTCCCTTCGACCAGGCGGCGATCATCCCGGACGCCGTTTCCACCTCGTACGCGGCCCTGGTCGACACCGTGCAGGTGCGTTCCGCCCAAGCCGTGGGCATCTGGGGAGTCGGCGGGGTGGGCGCCCACGCCGTCCGGCTGGCCCGCATGATGGGTGCCACGCCGATCATCGCCGTCGACCCGCTGCCCAATGCGCGTGCGCGAGCCCTCGCATTCGGCGCCGATATCGCCCTCGACCCGTCCGACCCCGGTTTCGAAGAATCCGTGCTGCGAGCCACCGACGGCCTGGGCCTGGACTACGCCTTCGACTTCGCAGGCGTTCCCCGGGTCCGGGAGCAGGCATCGCCTCTCCTCGGTAACCACGGTGCGCTCGTGCTGGTGGGTATCACCACCGAGCCACTGAAGATCTCGGAGAAGATGACCTTCAACCTGAAGAACAAGAAGGTGTTCGGACACTACGGATCCTCGTTCGATCACGTCTACGAGCTGATCCGGTTGGCCGGCAGCGGCCGTCTCGACCTGGCCCCGTCCATTACCGACCACATCTCCCTGGCCGACGCCCCCGAGGCGATCCACCGCCTGGAGAACAAGATCGGCGATCCGATCCGCCTCATCCTCGTTCCCTGACGACTCGACCGAGCGCGTGGGGCCGCCCCGACGACGGAGCCGGCCCATCGCGCGACCAACACCCGAAAAAAGAAGCAGACCGACATGCGCGAATCACGCAACGCCACCGCATCCAGCGACACCAGCAGCAATCCGACGGGCCTGTCGGCAGTCACGGTGCGCACCCGCGTGACGGTCCCGCTCCACTTCGGCGACGACTGTACGGTGACCGCCGACCTCGCCACTTTCCACCACCTCGCCGACGGGCAGGAACACGTGGCCGTCATCCTCGGCGAACCCGCCGCCGGCCGGCCACCGCTGGTGCGCCTGCACTCCGAGTGCCTGACCGGCGACGTCTTCGGCTCAGCCCGCTGCGACTGCGGCCCCCAGCTGCGCGAGGCGGTCGAGCGCATCGCTGACCGCGGAGGCGTCCTGCTCTACCTCCGCCAGGAGGGACGCGGCATCGGCCTCTACAACAAGCTCGACGCCTACGCCCTCCAGGACGAGGGCCTCGACACCTACGAGGCCAACGCGGCCCTCGGGCTTCCCGAGGACGCCCGCGACTACACCGCCGCCGCGCAGATGCTCGCCGCCCTCGGCATTTTTGAGGTGGACCTGCTGTCCAACAACCCGGACAAGGCGGCCCAGCTGCGCACACTGGGGCTTACGGTGACCCAGCACGTTCCCACGGGCGTCTTCACCACGGCCCACAACGTCCGCTACCTCCGTACCAAGGCGATCCGCACCCAGCACACCCTGCCGCTGACGGAACTGACGGCGGGCTGACGGCCGATGCCCATAGGGCCCGCGTCGCCGAGTTCTGTTCGCGTGCGCACCCTGGGGCTGGCACACTGAATTTGTGCTTTCGCTGATGGCCGCTGCAGTTCAGGATGCGTTTCCATCGATTCCTGGTGCTGGCGTCGTGTCGGTTTGCGCGTTGATCTTCACCGTCGCATCCTTCTGGTGGATCAACGCCAGGCAAGGGCACCTGAAGTCCTGGGAGCCTCATTCCTTTGCCGCAATTGTTCACTGCTCCATGGCTCGCCTGCGGCTTCCGCTCGTCCTTCACAACACTGGTGCCAAGCCGATAGTGGTGCAGGATCTCAGGTTGACCTTCCCCGATGAGCCCGCCTCTCATCTGCCACTCCTGTGGATATCTTCACCGTCCTGTCTCCAACCCGGGCCGAAGGACGAGCCGAAGTTGCCAGCCGGATTCGCCGTGGACGGCAGGGAAGCGCAACAGCTCCTCATCGAGTTCGAGGCACCGTTTTCCGGATTCCTGCCGGAGCCCCGCGATTACAAGGTCCAGCTTCAGGCGAGGGTCGGTCACCGCAAAGGGTGGCGCTCCCTTATGACGTTCACCTTGAGGGCCGCCAACATCATTGATCCCGACCGGTACACCGTCTACAGCAACGCACCTCTTGAACTGACGAAAGAGGATAGGCAGAAGGCAGACGCCGCGCTCCTGGAGCTGCTGGACGGGCAAGAGGGCCTCTCTGCTCCGGGTGAGAGGAAGCGGCGGGACTCATTGAATGACGAGGGCGACACGGGCACGAATCTCTAAGGGCTGTCCCGTAATCCCCGGCGGGCGCACGACGACAGCTACGGCACCTCGCCGCGTTGTCGGATCGCCCGAATACGCCCAGTATGAGGACGACCCTCCGCCTTGCGATGCACCGCATCTGACGCCGCGCGCTGATCCACGGGGGATTACGGGACAGCCCTTAGTCTCGCCGTTTCGGTTGAGATGAGGCCGGAAGCGGGGAGGGAATACGAAAGTGCCTTCTGAGCTGGGACGATGAACCTTGTCGAGGGGTTCTGTCGGTCCAAGCGGAAGGCACTTTCTGCGTGCAGGGTGTCGGTTCTCGTCCAAAGGTCCACGTCTCCACTGACGGTTCGGGGGTGGTCGGGCACGCGGGCGCACGTTTGCTGGCGGATCTTGCCGATGCCACCGGTCTGACCACCGCCTACTCCACTGCGCTCAGGCCGCTGCGACCGCGTGGCACCGGGCACGATCCAGGTCGGACCTTCACCGATCTCGCGGTGATGCTCGCCGACGGCGGTGAGGCGATAGCGGATCTGGCCGTGCTGCGGGACCAGGGCGAGGTATTCGGACCGGTCGCCTCCACGCCCACCGCCTGGCGGTTGCTCGCCGACACCGACGGGGCAGTACTCGCTTCGCTGCGAGCGGCGCCCCACCCGTTCGTCGTCAGCTGCTCACCGAACCTCTTACGACGTGGTGCGCGGTAGCTGAAACCCCGGTCTGAGCATGCGAACGGCCGTGCGGGACGATCATGATTGTGACGTCAAGAGGGGCCCGCACGGCCTTGAGCCATCGTATCTGCACCGGGATCCCGCGCCGTCGCCTGGGCAAGCTGGTCGCGGAGTTGGCCGGGCCGTGGGTGGCCGGGCAGGAGTCCCAGCTGCGTGAACGCCGGGGCCATGACCGGCAGCGCGCCGCCGGAGCGGGTCCCGACCACCAACTCGTCTTCACCGACCGGGTCGTCGCCACCCTGGTCATCCTGCGCTTCCAGCTTCCGCATGCCGTCCTCGCCCTGTTCTACGAGGTGGACCGCTCCACGATCACCCGCGCGGTCCACGAGATCCGCCCCCTGCTCGCCGCCCGCGGCTTCGCCGTCCCTGGAAGTCCCGACCTGCGCCTTCGCACCCTGGCCGATGTCTTCGCCTACGCCGCCTCCCACGGAGTGGAACTGCGGATCGACGCCACCGAGGTCCGGGTCCGACGTCCACGGGCGAACAAGCCCGGACGCCGGGCATTCATCTCCGGGAAGATGCGGCAGAACACCAAGAAGGCCACCGTCGTCACCGACGAGAAGGGCCGGACCCTGTGGGCGGGTGCCTTCCGGCCCGGCCGCCAGCACGACCAGACCGCGCTGAAGACCGAGGGCATCTGCGACCTGTTCGAGAGGTTCCCCCAGGTCAAGGCCAAGGTCGACGCCGGCTACCGGGGACTGGCCAAGCAGTTCCCCGCCCAGGTCCAAGCGCCGCCGCTGAAGCCGAAGAAGGATGCCCCGCCCGAGGACCTGGCGGCCTGGGAGGAAGCGCGCAAGCAGCAGTCCTCCGAGCGGATCTGCGTCGAGCACGCCAACGCCGAGCACAAGCAGTGGCGGCCCCTGCAACGCTGGATCGGACGCCGCGAGTACTTCGACCAGACCTACCAGGCCATCGCCGGCCTGGTCTCCGACCGCGCGGCCATGCGGTAATCAACCACCAGCCAACCCGCCAGGCCAACACGGCCCGACCTCAATCGCGCACCCCGTCGTTACTGGCGCAGGACACTAGTAGGGCTTTGTTACGTACCCTGGTTGATCGTTCCGAGGTAGTCTCGTGATGTCCTGTCAGGTGTGACACCTGAGGAGATGGACGAGATCCGCCCCCGCTTGGAGGCGTTCGCAGCCGAGATGCTCGGCACGGTGAAACGCCGGGACCAGCGGGCCAAGGGCGAGCTGTACGTGCGTGGGCTGATGCTGGACGGCAAGCGCAAGTCGATGCAGCCGATGGCCGAGCGTCTGGGCGTGGACCACCAGCAGCTGCAGCAGTTCATCTCCTCCTCCACCTGGGACTACGTCGAGGTGCGGCGCCGGGTCTCGCGGTGGGCAGCGGCGCACATCACCCCGGAGGCGTATGCGATCGACGACACGGGCTTCCCAAAGGACGGGTACGACTCCCCTGGGGTGGCCCGGATGTACTGCGGCGCCTTGGGCAAGCGCGGAAACTGCCAGATAGCGGTCAGTGTCAACTTGGTCAGCGACCACGCCTCAGCGGCCGTCAACTGGCGGCTGTTCATCCCCGACAGCTGGGACGACGCCGCATCCGGGGACGACCCGCTGCTGGCCGAGGCGATCCGCCGACGCCGCCAGCGGGCGGGCATCCCCGACCAGGTCCGCCACAAGGAGAAGTGGCGCCAGGCGCTGGAGATGCTCGACGAGGTCCGCGGCCAGTGGGAACTGCCCGGTCTGCCGGTGGTCGCCGATGCCGGTTACGGCGATGCCACCGGCTTCCGCCTGGGCCTGACCGAACGCGGTCTCGCCTACGCGGTCGCCGTCAAAGGAACCACCACCGCCTACCCCGGTGAGGCGTTGCCCGAGCGTCCGCCCTACAGCGGCCGCGGCCGCCCGCCCCGGCCCGCCTACCCGATGCCGCACAGCACCCTGCGTGACCTCGTCCTGGCCGCCGGGCGGGGCGCCGCCCGCACCGTCACCTGGCGCCAGGGCACCAAGAGCGGTCCGCGCAACCCACGGGCCGACATGCGCTCGCGCTTCGTGGCCATGCGCGTGCGCCCGGCCAACCGCGACATCCCCCGTGACCTGGACGGCAGTCTGCCCGAGTGCTGGCTGCTGGCCGAATGGCCACCCGGCGCCGCCGAGCCCACCGACTACTGGCTCTCCACCCTGCCCGCCGGCACCCCGCTACGCGAACTCGTCCGTATCGCCAAGATCCGCTGGCGGGTCGAGCACGACTACCGTGAGCTCAAGGACGGCCTCGGCCTGGACCACTTCGAAGGCCGCAGCTACCTCGGCTGGCACCGGCACGTGACCCTGGCCGCCCTCGCCCAGGCCTTCTGCACCATGCTCCGCCTCGACCCAAAAGTCCCTGCGCCGGCCTGACCCTCTACGCGGTTCTGCGCGCGTTACAGAAGATCCTGGCCACCTGGACCGGCGCCTGCTCGATATGCGGCCACCCCGCCCCCACACCCGAACCCCACCACAGGACCTAACAAAGCCCTACTAGCTCTCGACGAACGTGACCGTCTCCTCGAGCGGCGCCCGACCCGTACGGGTGCAACCCAGCGTGACGTCCTCGAACCCGATCGACATGCCACAGAAGAGGATGAGCTGGTCCGGGGGTGACAGGACCTCCGCGACAGTCCTGCGATACACCGACCACGCCATCTGCGGACAACTGTGCAGCCCTTCGGCGCGCAGCAGCAGCATGACGGTCTGCAGATACATGCCGACGTCGGACCATTGCGGTCGGCCCAGGTCGCGGTCGATGTAGCAGAACAGGGCGGCGGGCGCGCCGAAACACTCCCAGTTCGCGGAAGCGGCCCTCTGGCGCGCCTCCCAGTCCTCGCGCGCAATACCGAGTGCGCTGTAGCGCTCATGTCCGAAGGCGGAACGGCGCTCGTGGTATGGAGACTTCAGTGCGGGCGGGTACATCTCGTACTCCCGCTCGTCCCAGGGGTCGCCTGAGGCCACGCGCTCGCCGGCGCGCTTCTTGAGCTCGGCCAGCGGCCTGCCGGTCAGCACATAGGCGTGCCACGGCTGGAGGTTCGATCCGGACGGCGCCCAGGCCGCGGCGGACAGCACCCGCTCCAGCACCTCCCTCGGGACACGCCGGTCGGTGAATCCGCGCACCGCCCGTCGGCTCGTGACCGCCTCATACACGTCCAAGAGGCCCCCACCTCCCTCATCTGCTCAAGGTGTCGACCGAATTGACAGTCGGGTCCGAAAAATTCACAATACGCCTAAAATACCCCATGAGTGACAGTCGCACCGGACCCGCCCCGCACGGGGACCACGCGATGGGCACCGCGCCCGGAAAGCCCCGTCAGCCCCACCGGCACCGGCGCGTTCAGCACCGTGCGCCAGCGGTTGAGCGTCGCGACGGTCACGGGCCCGTACCAGCCCGAGAATCGCGTCCCTGCGGCCCGCCTTCACCGGCATTCCGGCCGCCGCGCGCTTCCCGGAGATCGGCTGGAACATCACACCGGTCAACTCCTCACCGCTGACCGACGGCGCCTCGGCAGCCCTCATCATGAGTTCGGCCTCGGCCAGGCGCCTGAGACTTCGGGCCCCGGGCCCGTTTCCACTCCTTCGCGGTGACCGGCTCGGACCAGCTGCTGATGCTCACCGGCGTGGTCCCCGCCACGCAGAAGGCCCTCGCGCGATCGGGCCTGAAGATCGACGACATCGACGCGTACGAGGTCAATGAGGCCTTTGCCCCCGTGCCCCTGGTCTGGCAGCGGGAGATGGATGCGCAGCCGGACCGCCTCAACCCTCGAGGCGGTGCCATCGCGCTCGGCCATCTCGGAGCTTCGGGAACCCGGCTGCTCGCCACGCTAGTCAACCATCTCGAGGCGACCGGCCGATACGGCCTGCAGACCATGTGCGAAGGCGGCGGAATGGCCAACGCCACCATCATCGAGCGCATCTGACCGCTCGTCCCAATCGAGACGGGAGACGCAACGCTGTGAACATCACGGGAAACGTCGCACTCGTCACCGGCGGCGCCTCCGGCCTCGGACTGGGCACGGGGCAGCGGCTGTTGGACGCCGGCGCCTTCGTGCTCCTGGTGGACCTCCCGACCAGCGACGGCAAGTGCGTGGCTGCCGGACTCGGCGACCGGGCGGTCTTCGCGCCCGCCGATGTCACCAGCGAGCAGGACGTCAAGGAAGTCCTGGACGTGGCCGGCCGGCTGGGCGACGTACGCCTCGCCGTGAACTGCGATTGGCAATCTTTCGCCCCTATGCGGCCGACTCGATCGACTTCGATGTTGATCTTCGGGAGCTCCAGGGCCAGACGGCGTCGTCAACTTGGCTGAGATCTGGGATGATCTTGGGGTTGTGATCGCGGGGAGGGCAGTCTTGGACGCGGGGTCGCCGTCGTATAAGGGGTTCCGGTACCCGGCGGCACGGGCGGCGCAGCCAGCACGCCGGGGTCGGGGCGGGCGGGCGATGGCCCGCCCGTTGCGCGGAGGGCCGGGCGAGGCTCACCTCGCCCGGCCCTCCCCGGGATTGCGGTCCTCCTGCGACGGCATGCCGTCGCAGGCGCTGTCCGCCACCCGGTCGGCCGACTGGGCCGGTTCCGCACGGGTGTGGTCCTCATGTGCACGGACCGTACCGGCACCGCACCCGCGGATCCGAGTGGCTGCGGTCCGGGTCGCGGAGGCCGATGGTTCAGTTCATGGCGGCCCCCGTGCGCGCACCCGCGTCCTCAGACTCGGCGCGGGACCGCAAGGCGGAGATCGGCGGGTCTTCGCAGGCGACGACGAGAACTGTTTCGTAGCATTCGAGGAGGGTGTCGATCTCCCTGTCGTTGTGGAGAGAGGTGTCGTACTCCGCCCAGACGTCGCAGGCACCGTCGGCTGCGTCCTGGGCTCGGACGGTCAGGCCGAATTTCGCGGTGTCGAAGACCGGTAACTCGGTGATCTCGCAGCTGTCGAGTGCCAATGTGCCTACCGTGCTCGGCGGGTGATGAGCAAAGATCACCGGCATCACAGGGCCGACCTCCGCACCGGCCGGAGCGTCCCAGTCGGAGGCGATGTCCGGGAACGACAGTTCCCGGTGCGCGTACACGGCGGCGGTAGCCTCGGCCACGCGACGCATCAACTCGGAGAAGCGCGGATCGCCGCTGAGGTCCACCGGCAGGACGGACATGGTGACGAAGAAGCCCAGCAGGCGCTCCACGGCGACATGGTCGCGATTGGCCACCGCGAGTCCGAGCAGGAGACGATCCTGACGGTTCCGGCAGGTCAACGCGACAGCGCAAGCCGCGGCCAGCAGAGTGAATGCCGTATGACCCGACGAGTTGGCAAGAGCGCGGATCGCGGACACCACACCGGGGGCCAGGTTTACAGCCCGACGTCTCCCGGATCCCGGTGCAGGGGTGGAACCGCTGCCCCAGGGTCGTGGGTAGTCCGCCAGGGCGCCGCGCCACCAGCGCCGCACCTCGGCGCGGCGCTCGGGGGTCACACGGCCCGCATGCCACGCGGCCCAGTCGACGTACTGGATCGCCAACTCCGGGAGGGCCGCGGCCCCACCCAGCACCTCGGCCCGGTACAGCGCGGAGAGATCGTCGAACAGCACCTGCATGGACCAGCCGTCGGCGGCCAGCAGATGCACACAGAACGAGATCTCGTGGTGGTCTGGACCGAGCGGCTGTACGGAGATACTCAACAGCGGCCCATGCGCCAGGTCGAAGGTCACCCAGGGCTGCCGTTCCAAGACCACGTGCAGCACCTGGTGTGCCTCTGACCTGATGACCTGTCGGTCTTCGGAGGGGTAGACGGTCCGCAGTGGCTCGTGCCGCAGGACGAGCGCCTCCGCAGCCCGCCCGAGCGCCTCCACGTCCAACGGGCCCCGGACCTCGAAGATCCGGCGTGTGCTCTGCCGACGCCTGGTGGGATCGGCGTCGTGCAGGGCGCGGACCGCTCTTTGGGCCGATGACAACGGGAAATGTGTCATGACTGCGGCAGCCTGCGGATCGTGTCGGTTGCCATGGGCGCCGAAGCGACGGCGGCGGCAAGGCTCCTGACCGTGGGGTGGGTCAGCACGAGGGCGAGCCCGACCTCCCGGCCCGTCGCGGCTGTGACACGCAACGCCAGACGCATCGCCTGCAGGGAATGCATGCCGAGGTCGAAGAGATTGTCGTCCGCGCCCGGCCGCGCGTCGCACACCCCGGCGACGAGGGCCGCGATCACCTCCTCCGCGGCATCGAGCGGCGCCGTCGGCGCAACGGCCTGCTTCGGTTCCGGCGCCGCGGCCAGCGCTCGCAGGTCCACCTTGCCCTGGGAGTTGAGAGGAAAGTCCTCATGCGGAACGACAACGCTGGGCACGAGGTGCTTGGGCAGTACCTCGGCCAGCGCGCGCTGAATGTCGGTTCCCGTCCGCGGGCTCAGGACGTGTGCCACCAGTGCGTCCTGAGCCCGGTCGGCCAGGACGACCGCGTCGTGCACGCCGGGCAGGGCGAGGAGCGCCACGCGCACCTCGGCGGGCTCGACCCGGAAGCCGCGGATCTTGACCTGTCCGTCGTCGCGGCCCGCGAAGTCCAGTACTCCGCCATCGAGCCAGCGGCCTCGGTCACCGGTTCGGTACAGGCGTCCTTCGCCGAACGGGTTCGGCACGAAGCCGGGTGTCGGCTTCGTGTAGCCGCGGGCGACCCCCGGCCCGCCGATACAGATTTCCCCGACGACACCTGGAGGGACCAGCCTCATGTCGTCGTCGACCACATAGATCCATGAATTGGGCAGTGGGCGGCCAATGGGCACCCGGGGCTGGCTCTCGGAGTTCCATTCCTCCAGGGGCATCGCGGTGACCATGATGGTGGTCTCGGTCGGTCCGTAGTAGTTCGTCAGGCGCGCGGCACCCGTTGCACGCAGTCGCACCGCGGCTTCCGCAGACATGACATCACCGCCGGCACCGAGGTGCCGCAGACCGTGGACGGCCTCGGGGAACTCCGCCACCAGCGCGTTGAAGACGGCCGTGGAAAGAGTGGCATGGCTGACCTCAGGCGTCCTGAGCGCGTCCGCCAGGTCGGACAAGGACCACGGGCGGGGAAGGAAGCGCACCGTCGCACCGTGCAGGAGGGTGCCCCACACCTCCAGGACCGAGATGTCGAAGCACGGAGACGACACTGCGAGACATGTGTCACCCGGTCCCAAGCCGGTCACACCGGAGAACCGGGAGGCGACCGAATGGTGCTCGACGACGACACCCTTGGGTGTGCCGCTACTGCCGGAGGTGTACATCACATAGCAGGCGTCCGCTCCCTTGCCCTGCGGGATCAGACCTCCGGCATCGGCGACCGCCTCCAGCACCACCGTGCGCACGCCCTCGGGCACGGCTTCTCCGGCCAGCGCCTCGGTCGTCAGAAGCACCTGGGCTCCGCAGTCGGCCATGACGGTGGTCAGCCGGGCCGTCGGATCACCCGGGTCCGCGGGGAGAAACGCCGCCCCCGATTTCATCACCGCGAGCTGCGCGACGACGAGTTCGGGCGACAGGGGCACCCGAACGGCGATGACGTCGCCCTGACCGAGACCGGCGGCCCCCAGATGCAGGGCGACCCGATCGGACCGTGCCTCCAGGTCCGCGTACGTCAGCGGGGCAGGGCCGGCGACGGCGTGCGCGTCCGGTGTCTCCTGCGCCCAGCGGCTGATGAGATCCGGCAGCCATGGCGCTTCGGGCTCGACGGTACGTCCTCGTCCCCACAGCAGAAGCTCTCCCCGTGTGGCGTCGTCCACGAGGTCGAGCTGGGAGACCGGAAGCCGGGGCCCGTCCACGATGGAGCGCAGGAGCCTCTCGTACGCCTTCGGCATGTGGGTGCAGAACACGTCGTCGAAGAGGTCGGTGTCGAACTCCCGCGCCAACGTGATGCCCTCCAGTTGGCCCCGCGCGCTGGGAAGCACCGGCTCGTCGGAGGCGGGAATGGTCACCAGGTCGCCCGTGAGCTGAGAGATGCGCCCGGGTTCGGCATAACGCGGTACACCGACGACGGAGATGTCGAACTTCGCGGACCCGTTGTTGAGACCCTCGATGAAGTCGACACCCAGAGGCGTCGGGCGCAGCGGTCCCAGCGGAGAGTCGTGGAAGCTGAACGCCGCCTGCGTCAGGGGACGTGCGCTGTCGCCGTGCGCCGCGGGGGACGCCTCGAAGATCTGGTCGTAGGGCAGTTCCTGGTGCTCGTAGACCCCCAGCGACCGTTCACGTATCTGTTCCAGCACCTCGAGGAACGTGGGGTCCTTCTCCAGACGTCCCCGGAAGACGACCATGTTGACGAACATCCCGAGCACGTCCTCGGTCTGCTGCCAGCGGCGGTTCGCCACCGCGGATCCCACCAGCAGGTCCCGTGAGCCCGTGTAGGAGTGCAGCAGCACGAAGAACGCGCTCATCAAGGCGATGTAGAGGGTCGTGCCGGACCGGTCGGCCAGGTCTGCCAGTCGCCGGGCCAGGTCCGCGTCGATCTCGAGTCGTGGAGCCTTGCCCGGGAACCGTGTGGTGTGCGCCTCGATGCGCCGCGGCAGGCGCAGAACGGTCTCGGCGCCGGCCAGTTCCGCGCGCCAGAACTCCCGCTGCTTCTCGGCCTGCGGGGACGCCAGCCATTCCTTCTGCCACCGGGCGTAGTCGTAGTAGCTCACGGGCGGCGCGGCGCGCGTCACCACGCCGTACGCCAGGTGCTCGGCGTAACCGTCGAGGAGGTCGCGTACGAAGCGCCGCAATGACCAGCCGTCATGGATCACATGGTGCTCGATGTGCACGAAGACGTGCTCGTCGGCCGCCAGGCGCAGCAGCGCCCAGCGAAACGGAGGCTCCACGGCCAGGTCGAACGGCATCTCCAGCAGCTCGCGCACGGCAGTGCCGACAGCCGCATCCTGGTCGGCCTGCTCGCTGAGATCCCGGACGTCCAGCCGCACCGGCCACGGCTCGTCGATCACACACGTCAGTTCGCCGTCGTCCACGAGGAACCGGCTGCGCAGGGTGTCCTGTGTGCGCACGATCTCGGTGAGGCTGGCCTCGAAGGCTGTCAGCGAGAGTTCTCCGGTCAGCCGGAACACCGACTGGCTCAGGTAGGCACGCGACCCGGGGTTCAACGCGTCCATCAGCCACACCCGGCGCTGCCCGAAGGACGGTTCCGGCGGCGAGCCGTCGGGCAGCGGTCCGAGGTCACGCGTCCCTCCCTCGATGCCGGCGGCGATGGCGGCCGGCGTGGCGCTCTCCAGAACGGCGCTCAGGGCGACTTCGGCACCCAGGCGGGATCGCAGCCGGGCCACGAGCTGCGTGGCGAACAGTGAGTTGCCGCCCCACGACAGCAGGTCGTCGTCCACATCGATCCGCTCGGCCTCGATGCCGAGCAGTTCCGAGGCCACCGCGACCACCGCGGCCTCGGTCTCATTGCGCGGTTCCCGTATCCGCTGATCCGTCAGCCCCGGTCGGGGCAGCGCCTCGCGGTCGACCTTGCCGCTCACCGTGAGCGGCCAGCTCTCGACCACCATGATCTGGTCGGGCACCAGATATCCGGGCACCGCGCGGGCCAGCGACTTGCGCAGCAGACCGGGATCCACATCACCGAGAACGTGTCCGAGCAGTCGCGACTCTCCTGCCCGGTCGACCAGGGCGAGCGCGTCACGCACACCGGGCTGCGCGGCAAGCGCCGCCTCCACCTGACCGAGCTCGATCCGCGCGCCGCGCACCTTCACCTGATCGTCCGCACGACCGAGGAACTCCAGTGTTCCGTCGGCGAGCAGACGCCCCAAGTCGCCGCTGCGGTAGAGCCGGCCGGCGGTGGGATCCTCGATGAATCGTTCGGCGGTCAGCTCGGGATCCCCGAGATAGCCTCGACCGACGCCGAGCCCGCCGATACAGATCTCGCCCACTGAGCCGGTCGGCACCGGTCGGCGGTTGTCGTCGAGCACGACGATGTGAGTACCGCTGATCGGCCGGCCGATGGGCACACGTGTGCTCTCCGTACCAATCGCCGTGTGCAGGGTGGTGCCGATCGTGGTCTCTGTGGGGCCGTACCCGTTGATGAAACGGTGATGAGCCGACCACTTCCGGGCCGTTTCCGGAAGGCAGACGTCACCGATGCTGATCAGGACTTCCAGGTCGGGGAATCCGTCGGGCTGGAGCGTCCGGAGCACCGCCGCGGGCAGCACAGCGTGCGTGACACGTCGGTCCGTGAGCACATGGGCGAGGGGTTCGCCGGAATGAATCGTCACGTCCGGTATCTCGAGGCGGGCACCGTTCGTCAGTGCCAGCACGATGTCGAACAAGGCAGCGTCGAAGGCGGGGTGCGCGAACAGCAGTACGCGAGAACGCGTGGGGACGGCTCCGAGGTACGCGCGCTGGGCCCGGGCGAGATTGGCCAGTCCGCCGTGCTCGATCATGACGAGCTTCGGCGTCCCGGTCGATCCCGACGTGGCGATCACATACGCCAGATCGCCGGGAGCGTTGAGATCCGCCACGGGGTCGGCGTGCTCGGGTACGTCCTCCAGGCTCGGAAAGCCAGGAATCGGCTCACCGAGCACGAGCGAGACCTTGGCCCGGCGCGCGGCATCGGTGAGCCATGCCTCGGGATGCCCAGGGGAAAGCGGCAGATAGGCGGCTCCGGCCCGCCAAACGGCAAGCACCGCCACCACGAACGCCGCGCTCCGCTCGAAAACGAGGGCGACGATGTCTTCTTTTCCGATACCGGCCCGCACGAGCGCCGAGGCCAAGGCGTTCGCCTGGGCGTCGAGTTCGCCGTACGTGAGGTCCTTGTCGTCGACGTGGAAGGCCACTGCCGAAGGAGTTAACGCGCACTGCCGCGCGATGACGGCGCCGACCGACGCCCACTCGCTCGGCGCGTCCTGCTCCGGCCCGTGCACACCCTGCAGACGAACACAATCTTGGCGCCCATTTGGGCATCATCCAGCGGGGACTGCGGCATCGGGCCGCCGGACCGTACTCACGTCCCGCTGCGGTCGCTCGGTGAAGCCACCGAGCGAGCGACAGCAGCCTAAAACATGGCTCGGATGCCAGCGTTGACAGCGTTCGCATCCAACTCGGCCAATGTGCGCGCACGGACCGCCGGATTCACTCGCCCTCGGCGAGCAGGGGCAGATCCAGGCGATCGGCGAGCTCGTGCACATCGATGCCGAAGGTCTGCCTGACGCTGACGCCGCGCGGGGTGATGTCGAACACCGCCAGGTCCGTGTAGACACGGTTCACGCACGCGAGCCCGGTGAGCGGGTAGCCGCACTCGCGTACCAGCTTGGGTGCGCCGTCCCTGGCGAAGAGGTCCATCATCACGAAGACCTGCTTCGCCCCGATCGCCAGGTCCATGGCCCCGCCCACCGCGGGAATGGCGCCGGGCGCGCCGGTGTGCCAGTTGGCCAGGTCTCCGTGCGCGGAGACCTGAAACGCACCGAGGACGCAGATGTCCAGATGTCCGCCGCGCATCATGGCGAAGGAGTCGGCGTGGTGGAAGTAGGCGGCTCCGGGCAGTTCGGTGACGGGGACCTTGCCGGCGTTGGTCAGGTCCGGATCGACCTGGCCCGCTCCCGCGGCGGGTCCCATGTTGAGCATGCCGTTCTCGGTGTGCAGGACGACGCCGAAATCGGCGGACAAGTGGTCGGCGACGAGGGTCGGCTGGCCGATGCCCAGGTTGACGTAGGCGCCTTGCGGAATGTCACGAGCCACCAGGGCGGCGATCTCGTGCTTGCTCAGCGGGCCCTGTTCGCTCATCACTGGAAGATTCTGGTTCATGCGTGATCAGCCACCTGTACGACGCGATCGACGAAGATGCTGGGTGTCACGACGGTCTCCGGGTCGATTGCTCCGGTCTCGACGATCTCGCGGACCTGGGCGATCACCGTGGTGGCCGCGGTGGCCATGACGGGGCCGAAGTTCCGGGCGGTCTTGCGGTAGACGAGGTTGCCCATACGGTCGGCACGGTGGGCACTGATCAACGCGACGTCTCCGCTGATGGGGTACTCCAGTACATGGGTACGGCCGTTGATCTCGCGTACCTCCTTGCCCTCGGCGAGCAGCGTGCCGGCGCCGGTGGGGCAGAAGAAGGCGCCGATGCCTGCTCCCGCCGCCCTCAGCCGCTCCGCGAGAGTTCCCTGGGGAACCACTTCGAGCTCGATCTCGCCCGCCCGGTAGAGGCCGTCGAACACCCACGAGTCCGCCTGGCGGGGGAAGGAGCAGATCACCTTGCGGACCCGTCCCTTGGCCAGCAGCGCGGCGAGGCCGGTGTCGCCGTTTCCGGCGTTGTTGGAGACGACCGTGAGGTCCGTGGCCCCCTGGCGTATCAGGGCGTCGATCAGGGCCACCGGCATGCCGGCCATGCCGAACCCGCCGACGAGTACCGTCGAGCCGTCCTTGACGCCGGCGACCGCCTCGTCCGGATGAGTGCACACCCGCGCGGTCATCGGCTGCTCCCGGTGACGTTCTCCAGGACCACGGCGAGTGCCTGGCCGACGCCGATGCAGATGGCCGCGACGCCCCATCGCCGCCCCGACTCCTGCAGCCGGCGGGACAGAGTGCCCAGAAGCCTGCCGCCGGAGGCGCCCAGGGGATGGCCGAGCGCTATGGCACCGCCCTTGGCGTTGACGATCCCCGGATCGATGTCCCAGGCATCCACGCATGCCAGAGCCTGCACGGCGAACGCCTCGTTGAGTTCGACCGCGGCGACGTCGGACCAGGTGATGCCGGCGCGCTTCAGTGCTCTGTCCGCCGCCTCGACGGGGGCGTAACCGAACATCTGAGGCTCCACCGCGGACACGCCGCGGCCCGCGATGCGGGCGACGGGATCGATGCCGATGCGCGCCGCGGCGGAGCCCGAGCCGAGCAGGACCGCCGAGGCGCCGTCGCTCAACGGTGAGGCGTTGCCGGCCGTGATCACGCCGTCGGTACGGAAGGCCGGCTTGAGCGTGGCGAGCTTCTCGGGGGTGGATCCGGGGCGGATCCCCTCGTCGCGCTGCAGGGCGGTGCCGTCGCGGTCCGTGACGGGGACGATCAGGTCGTCGTAGAAGCCGGCGTTCCAGGCGTCGTCGGCGAGACGGTGGGAGCGGGCGGCGAATTCGTCCTGGCGCTCCCGGGAGATGGCGAAGCGGTCGGCCAGTTGCTCGTTCGCCTCGCCCAGGGAGACCGTCCACTCCTTGGGCATGCGCTCGTTGACCAGGCGCCATCCGAGTGTGGTGGACACCGCGGTCATGTCCCCGGCGGGGAACGGGCGCTCGGGCTTGGGCAGGACCCAGGGAGCCCGGGTCATCGACTCGACCCCGCCGGTGAGAACGATGTCCGCGTCGCCGCTCTCGATGGTGCGCGAGGCGATGAGGGCGGCGTCCAGGGACGATCCGCACAGGCGGTTGACGGTCGTGGCGGGCACCGAGGTGGGCAGTCCCGCCAGCAGAACGGCCATCCTGCCGACGTTGCGGTTGTCCTCACCCGCGCCGTTGGCGTTTCCCCAGACGACGTCGCCGATCTCGGCCGGATCCAGCTCGGGCGTCCGTGCCAGTGTTCCGGTGATGACCTGTGCCGCGAGGTCGTCGGGCCGGACATGGGCGAGAGCGCCCGAGAACCGGCCGAAGGGGGTTCGAGCTGCCAAGTAGAGATAACTGTCGGTCACACCGCCACCGTAGGACCCGCACTTCAGCACGTCCAAGACCTAATCGCGATCGATTGATAAAGAAGCCTTATAAGATGGAAGTCATGGAACTACGGCAGATCCGGTACTTCCTGGCACTGGCCGAGGAATGCCATTTCGGACGTGCGGCCGCCCGCCTGCACGTGGCGCAGCCGGCCCTCTCCCAGCAGATCAAACAGCTGGAGAAGGAGCTGGGGACCTCACTGTTCACCCGGTCCACCCGGCACGTCGCACTGACCGAAGCCGGTCATCACCTCGTCGAGCACGCACGCGCCCTCGTCGCGGAGGAGGAGCGGGCCCGGCTCCACATGAGAGAGCTGGCCACCGGCGACGCCGGACGTGTCTCCATCGGCTTCATCGGCACAGCCACCTACGACGTGCTGCCGCAGGTCGCACGTACCGTGCGTGCCCGACTGCCCAGGATCACCATGGAGCTGCGGGGCGAACTGCTCACCCCCGATCTGGTCGACGGCCTGCTCGCCGGCACCTACGACCTCGCGGTCCTGCGCGGCACGGTGAACCACGAGGACATCCGTACCACCCCACTGCGCACCGAATCCCTGGTTGCCGTGCTGCCGTCGCATCATCCACTGGCAGGCCGGCGGCGCATCTCGTTGACGGACCTGGCCGGTGAGCCGTTCGTCGTCCACCCGTCACGCGCCCGTTCCTCCATGTACGACCGGGTCCTGGCCGCGTGCCGACGCGCCGGATTCCAGCCCGCGTCACTGATGGAGGTCGGTGAGACGGCCACCCTGGTCGTCTTCGTCGCGGCCGGACACGGCGTCGCCCTCGTCCCGGAGTCGGTACAGAGCCTCCGCCTCAGCAGCGTGGCCTACGTACCACTCGCCGAGAGCGAATCCGTCGACCTGGTGCTCGCCCGCCTGGCCCGGCGCAGCACTCCCGCGACCGAGCAGGTCTCCTCGGTGATCAAAGAGTGCGTCGACGACCTCGAATCGAGCTCCGCGAGAGCGTGACCTCTACTCTGGAGGGATGAAGAGCGGGACGACGGGCGCTCCGGTGCGCTTCAGCACCGTGGGCCTTCCCGAGGCCGAACGGATCGCCCTGTGGGAAGAGCACAACGCCGAAACCCTGATCGGGCTGCGCTGCCGTTCCCTGCAGGACGCGGCCCTGGACGCGACGGAGATCAACCTGCAGCTCCCCCAGGTGCATGTGGCCCGGGTGGTCGGCAGCCCCCACTTCGTGGAACGGCCCCGAGCCGAGATCCGTCGGGTGCCCTCGGACGCCGTGGCGTGCTACCTGAACCTGGCGGGCGACGCGTTCTTCTACCACGACGACGGGGTCCGGCTGCTGCATCCGGGACAGCTGCTGGTCTGCGACGCGGACCAGCCTTTCATGCGTGGCTTCTCGCACGGCCTGGAGGAGCTCGCGGTCAAGGTCCCGCACACGGTGTGGCGTGATCTCGGAGGACCGAAGTCGCTGCCGCAGCCGCTGGTCGTCGACGACGGCGTCGTCCAGACCAAGGCCCTGGCCACGCTGATCGCTCAGGCGCTGCGCCGGGAATCCCCCGCGAGCGTGGACGAGGACGTCCTGCTGGACCTGCTCGGTTCCGCGGTGACCGGCCGCGCACCCTCCCTGTCCACGGTTCACCTGACCGTCGCCAAGGCGTACATCGACGAGCATCTGGCCGACTCGGGGCTCTCGGCGGCCCGCGTCGCCCGGGGCGTCGGGATCAGCGAGCGCCATCTGTCACGGGTGTTCGCCTCGGGCGGCTCGAGCGTTCCGCAGTATCTGCTTCTGCGTCGCCTGGAGCGTGCCCGGTCGTTGCTGCAGGAGGGGGGAGGGAAGACCGTCGCCGAGGTGGCCGCGCGTTGCGGTTTCGGATCGGCCGCCCACTTCTCCCACCGGTTCAAGGAGCGTTTCGGGCTGCGGGCCACCGATGTGCTGCGCGAGGCGCGCTCACGGGCATGAGCCCGGCCGGTCCGCGGGCCGCAGACGTCCTCTGCGGCCCGCAGACCGGATGGGCGGGTCATCTGGCGTCGGGTGCCAGCACGATGTCGAAGCGGACCCGGGACCACGACCGGTCGCCGAGGTCGCGTCCGTTCGGAGCGGGCGTACCCGCCGGCTGCGCCTCGAAGTCCTTGACGAGCGACTCCTTGACCCCGAACACGGTGTCACTGTCGAGGAACTCGCAGCCACGGACGAAGATGTGCGTGACCAGGGTGCGCTGCGCGGGCGCGCTGACCATGAAGTGCAGGTGCGAGGCTCGCATCGGAGAGCGGCCGACCGCCTCCAGCAGCTCACCCACCGGCCCGTCGTGGGGGATGGGATACGACGTGGGGGTCAGACCCCAGAAGGAGTAGCGGCCGTCGGAATCCGTGAACACGTGTCCCCGCGCCGCCATCCGGTCGTCGCCGTACTGGGTGTCGTAGAAGCCGTCCTCGTCCGCTTCCCACACCTCGATCCGTGCCCCGGGCACCGGCTTCCCCTCGATGTCGGTGACGGTGCCTTCCACCCAGCAGGGCTCTCCCTCAGCGCCGAAGGCGATGTCACCGCCGGGCTCGATCTCGGGGCTCTGCTCGAGGAAGAACGGTCCGAAGATCGTGGCTTCGGTGGCCTCTCCGTACGCCTCGTTGTTGACGGCGATCGTCTGCATGGAGGCGCCGAGCACGTCCGACAGCAGGATGAACTCCTGACGGCGCTCGTCGGTGATGTGACCGGCGCGGGTGAGGAACTCGATTCCCTTGGCCCACTCCTCTTCGGTGAGGCGGACCTCCCGCACGAACCCGTGCAGGTGACGGACCAGCGCCTGCATGACCTGACGCAGCCGAGGGTCGGTGCAGCCCTCGAAGGACTCGACCACCTTGCGGGTGATCTCGGCCTCCCGCTCCTGCTGCTCGGCCGGGACAGGGGCGCCGGGGGCGGTGGTGTTGTGGGTCATCGGGGTTCGTATCCTTCCCAGGCCATGCGGACGAGCTCGGTGATCGCTTCGAGAGTGACGGGCCGCGGGTTGCCCGCCGGGGCAGCGGCGACGACGGCCTTCGCGACGTCGGTGATGCCGTCGGAAGGCATCCCGAGGTCTCGCAGCGAGTGCGGTGCATTCAGCTGGTCGCGCAGCCGTGCCAGTCCCTCGTTGGCGGTGGGAGCGCCGAGGGCCGCGGCCAGGCGCTGCTCGGCCTCCGGGACGCCGGGAGCGTTGAAGGCGAGGACATGAGGCAGGACGACGGCGTGCGTCTGGGCGTGCGGCAAGTTGAACATGCCGCCCAGCACATGACAGATCTTGTGGTGCAGGCCGGAGCCTGCGGACGCGAACGCCGACGCGGACAGATACGCGCCGTACAGCGCCTTCTCCCGGCCTTCCACCGCATCCGGTTCCGCGACGACCAGCGGCAGGCCGACGCGCAGTGCCCAGGCGCCCTCGACGGCCAGAGCCTGGTTGATGGGGTCGGTCCGCGGGGCCCACATGGAGTCCACGCAGTGCGCCAGGGCGTTCAGACCCGAAGCGACACTCAGCTCGACGGGCAGGGAGAGCGTCAGCGCGGCGTCGTAGACGATCGCGCGCGGCAGGACCTTCGGATCGGTTCCGGTGGTCTTGACGGAGTTCTCCGTCAGCCCCCACACGGCGGTGGCCTCGGAGCCGGCGTAGGTGGTGGGTACCGCGATGATCGGCAGCCCCGTGGTCAGCGCGACCGCCTTGGCGAGGCCGGTGGTCGAACCGCCTCCGACACTGACCACCACGTCGACGTCCCGCTCGGCGGCAGCTGCCCGCGCCCGCTGAGCGACGTCGCCGGGAACGTGCATGACGACGTCATTGTGCTGGTGAACCACGGGCAGGCCCGCGGTGATGCGGTCGGCCAGGTCCTTCTCGGCCGTTCCCGCGATGACCATCAGCCGCCGCGCGCCGAGCGCGGCGACTTCGGCCGCGAGCCCGTCCGCGGCCGCGCCGGAAGCGAACCGCACCCGCTGTGGGAGCGTGTCATGAACGAACTGCATGCGTTTAGTCCCTTCCCAGGATCGAGAGCACGGCGCGCCGCAGCTCGTCTTCAGGGCTCTCCGGCAGCTCCATTGCCCGCCAGGCGATGTGCTTGTCGGGCCGCACCAGCAACACCCCGCTCTCGCCGATCTCGCGCAGCTTGGCCCAGTCGTAGTACAGGTCGGTCACTTCGCGGCCCGGACCGATGACGACGGTCGTGAGAGGAATGCCCAGGGCCTGGCCGACCTTCTCGGCCGCCTCTTCCCACGCCTCGCCCGCGATGCCGGTCAGGAGTGTCCAGCGGTCGTAGGGGGCCAGGTCCATGAGGGCGCGACGCTGCACGCTGTTGCCGACCCAGGCGTGCGGCAGGTGCGCACCGGGGACCGTGGACATCTCGTAGTAGAGATCGGCATCCCGTGTGGGGGCGGGCAGTTCCGTGCCGTCGGAGACGACAGCGGCCGAGGTGTAGTGCTGGCCGAGTTCGACGCCGTGAGCGTTGAACTCGTAGTTCTTCAGGTCCATCGCGCGCACCAGGGCGTCCCGCTTGGCGGCGCCGGCGGGGGTGTTGGCCTTGCGCTCCTCGATGGCGGCCGCCATCTCCGCCTCACTCTTGGCGTCGAGGACGCCCAGCGCGCGGAAGATGTCCACGAACTCGCGGCTGGACTTGTTGGCCCGCTTGACGATGCGCTCCGCGACGGGCGCCCGCTCGGTGGTGTACGTCTCCAGCAGGGACGGGGCCGCATGTCCCTTGAGCACGGCGGCGATCTTCCAGGCGAGGTTGTACGCGTCCTGGACGGAGGTGTTGGACCCCAGGCCGTTGCTCGGCGGGTGCCGGTGGACGGCGTCGCCCGCGCAGAACACCCGCCCCTGCTGCAGCCGGGTCGCGTACATCTCGTTGTTGCCCCACAGACTGGTGCCGGTGATCTCCACGTCGAGGTCCGGGATCCCCAGGAGGCTGCGCACGATCTGGACGGCAGCCTGCTCGTCCACCACCGGGGGCTCCTCGGCGATGTCGTAGCCCCACACGATCAGCCACTCGTTCCACGGACGCACCATGCGCACCAGTCCGGCACCGATGCCGCCCACGTTCGAGCCCGGCTGGATGACCCAGTACAGAACGGAGGGGCGATGGGCGACGTGACGGGTGATGTCGGCCTTGAAGGTGATGTTCATCGACCCCGCGATGTCCATGGCGCCTTCGAACGGCAGACCGAGATCGGCGGCAACCTTCGAGCGGGCGCCGTCCGCGCCGATCAGGTACTTGGCGCGAATGCTGTATTCCTGCCCGGTGATCCGGTCGAGTACCTGGACGGTGACGCCGTCGGCGTCCTGGGAGTGGGAGAGGTACTCGGTGGAGAACCGGGTCTGGGCACCGCGCTGCGTCGCGTTGCGCACCAGGATCGGCTCAAGGTAGGTCTGCGGGATGTCGACGGTCAGGCAGGGGGACGCGAGACGGTAATCGGCCTCCCGGTCGGGGCGTGTGCCCCAGGTGTGGATCCGGCCGATCTCCTCACCGGCGATGCTGGTGCAGAACACGGTGTCGCCGACCAGACCGTGTTCGGTGGCGTCCGTCAGTACCTGGTCCTCGATGCCGAGATCGCGGAACACCTCCATGGACCGCTGGTTGGTGATGTGCGCGCGGGGGGTGTTGGCCGTCCACCGGTACTTCGTGATCATGATGGTGTCGACGCCGAGCGTCGAGAGCAGCAGCGCGGCAGAGGCGCCCGCCGGTCCGGAACCGACGACCACGACGTCGGTCGTCACGGTCGAGTCGACAGGCAGTTCGGTCTCGGCGATCCCGTCGCTGAATATGGGCATGGTGTACGGCCTTTCATCGATCCGGCGTCATTGCCGACGACGCCAGTGTGGGACCGGTCCGGCAAGCACGGAACGGGACGGCTGCGAGGTCGGCGGGAACGCCAAGACATGGCGGATCCACGATAGGTTGGGAACGCTGGTCACCTCCGAGGCTGAGGCAGCCGTCGTCCATGAGTACGTCGGCGACGGGAAACCGCTGGCCACAGATGTCGAAGCGTTAGTCGTGTGCGCTGGTCGCGTCATGAATCCGCCCAGGTCACGGGCGCCCCTGGGGTGTACCGCACCGTGCGCACGGCCAGGCCCGGCCCGAACCTGGTCGCAGGACCGGACACCGCCATGAACGATCACTCTCGCAGGCACAACAGGTCCGGCGGACAGCAGGTGCCCGTCGTCCGGCCTGCCTCGGCACGTGCGACCGCGGCACCGCGCCTGCACCGCGGTGCCGCACGCAGGCCAGTCCCCGTAGCGCTGCCTTGCGCAGGGTGCGGACATCGCCCGCCCAAAGGCGTGACAGCGCGCGGCAGATACCGGATCGGCCCCCGAATGACGTACCGCCACGGGCCCGTTGCCTTCCGGCAAGGGGCAACGCACACGGCAGGTCAGGGGGAGAGCACGGCGACACCGGAAGGCGGATACCGACCGGAGTGAGAAGGGGCCGTCCGTGTCTGCCCACGCCCTTGGGGCAGGCGTTCGCCGAGTACGGGCGCATCGCCAAGACCCTGCACCTGCTCGGGGTCGTCGACCCGGTCGACGACCCCTACCGACGCCAGATGAACCGGCAGCTCACCGTCCAGGAGTCACGGCACAAGCTCGCCCGCGACATCTGCCACGGCAAGCGCGGACAGATCATGCAGGCATACAGGACGGGGCAGGAGGACCAACTCGGCGCGCTCGGCCTGGTCCTCAATGCCGCCGTGCTCTGGACAACGCGCTACCTCGACGCCGCCGTCGACCACCTGCGGGCCCTGCCGCCCGAGGAGCGGGAGCATGACGTCCTGGACGACGACGTGGCCCGGGTCTCCCCGCTGAAGCACGCCAACCTCAACTGCCTGGGCCGCTACAGCTTCGCCGCCCGCCCGCCACGCGAGGGCCTACGCCCACTGCGTGACCCGGCGACCGTCCACCTCGACGAGGACGACGAGGACACCGGCGAATGACGCGGCGTTAAGGCGCGTATCGGGTCGTGATCAATGAGCATCGCAGCTTCCGGGGCGGGTGCCCGTCTGGAGTACGGGGCCCGGCGATCTGCGGCTGCGCCGTGTGGACGCGAGTGACCGGAAGCGTTGCCGCAGGCAGGCAGCGGCGGGGCCCGAGGGCCCCGGCTGCGTGCCCGCCGGGATGGTGTGTCAGACCATGGCGAGCCGGTCCACCAGCAGCTCCACCCTCCGCTCGGCGTCCTCGGGCAGCAGGCGGCCCGCTCGGGTCAGGGTGGCGAGCCCGTGCAGGGCCGCCCAGAACACCTCGGTGAACAGCCCCGGGTCGATGCCGTCCCCGGCGACCTCGGCGAGGCACTCGAGCAGGGCGGCGAAGGCGTCCTTCAGCGGCTCGGGGGTGTCCTCCTGCGCGTACGCCAGGCCGCCATCGAGCCGGAACATGGCGTCGTAGACCGCCGGGTTGTGCTCGGCGAAGTCGAGGTAGGCGCGGGCCAGGGCGGTGACCCGGGCGCGCGGGTCGTCCTCGGCGGAGGTCGCGGCCCGCACCGCCGCGGCCATCTCGGTGGCGCCCTCCAGGGCGACGGCGCCGATGATCTCGCGCTTGCCGCGGAAGTGGCTGTAGAGGACGGGCTGACTGTATTCGATGCGCTCGGCGAGCCGGCGGGTGGTGACCGCGTCCCAGCCCTGCTGCTCGGCGAGTTCGCGGGCTGTCGCCACGATGAGGCGCTCGCGCTCCGCCCGTTCGCGCTGCTTGCGTTCTTGTACCGACATGAATCGACCCTAGCATCACTAGACAATCGAGCGGCAGCAGCACTAGTGTTGCCTCATCAGCTAGCAACGCTAGATTCCGAAGAGGTCATTATGCTCAACGCACTCGAGGTCGTCACCACCGTGATCGTCGGCGTGATGGTGGGGGTGGAGTTCTCCGTCGCCTTCATCATGAACCGGATCCTGGACGCGCTTCCCGAGGACAGCGGCCAGCTCGGCCACGCCCACGGCGGCCGGATGCTCGGCGCCCTGATGCCGTTCTGGTACATAGGCTCGCTCGTCCTCAGCGCGATCTGGGCTGTCGCCGGATGGCACCACCACGGCGCCGGACTCGTCGTCACCGCCGCCGGCCTGCTAATCGTCAGCGTGGTCATGTCGATGCTGCTGCTCGTCCCGATCAACAACCGAAACAAGACCTGGACCCCCGACAACCGGCCCGCCGACTGGAAGCAGCAGCTGCACCGCTGGGACCGCTACCACTACGTCCGCGTCGCCGTCATCATCGCCGCCTTCACCCTGCTGGTCGCCGCCCTCACCTGATACCACCGCTGCCCCGACATGCACTGGTTCGCCCCTGTATATCGACGGCTTTCGCCCCGTCGGGGTGAGCCCGACAGGGCTTCGGATTTCTGACCCCGCGGGCCGACGCCGCGCCGGTGGCGCACAATCCCCACTCCTCCGGGGGGGCGCCTGACCACCGAAATCCCGACATTCGGGAATGCAGCTGCCGCTCAAATCCCACAACTGCGATCCCGGCAAGCTACGCCCCTCGATCAGCCGCGTCCACGCGGCCTGATCGGGCACCACACGACTCACCGGGCTCCACGAAGCTCACCAAGCTGACGAAGACTCGCGAGGAGAAGAACAATGTCGCTGAAGAAGATCAACACCGTCCTGGCCGCCGCCTTCATCCTCTTCATCCTCTGGTTCGGGACGGAATTCATCCTGAGCCCGGAGACGACGGCGCCGGGCTTCGGCCTGCCGAGCTGGCCATCCGGCGACGGCGACGGCTTCCTGATCATCAAGGGAATCCGCGACGTCGTCTTGGCCCTGGTCCTGGGCATCCTGCTGGTGACGGGCCACCGCCGGGCGCTGGGCTGGGTGCTGCTGGTGGAGGCCCTCGCCGCGTACGGCGACATGGCAACCGTGCTGGCCCACCACGGCTCCGTGGCCACCGCGCTCGGCGTCCACTGCTTGACCGCGACACTGATGGTGGTCAACGGCCTGCTGATAATGCGCGAGACCCGCAAGGTCGCGGCCGCTCCGGCAACGCCCGCCCTGCAGCCCGCCTAACGCCACCTTGGCGCGTGTCGGTATTCGCCTGTCAGCGCCTGCCGGGAAAGGCGAGGCGCACGATCTTCTCCCAGTGGACGGCGGCCGGGTCCCGTTTCTCCGGGATGGCGCAGCGCGGCCCCCTGCCCCGACTCTCATAAATGGTCCTTTGCGAGAGCAAGGTCAACGGTGGGCCGCCGGCGGCCCGTTGATGTCCGATCGGTTCTCACAACCCGTTCTCACTCGAAAGGGGAACGGACCCCCTTCTGCGAGTTGCATTGTGCGAGGATCCGCGTCCATGACGGATCCTCAAACCCCGCGCTCCGACGCGGACGACGTCGAACAGCACGCCTGCCCGAAGTGCGACGCACAGCCCGGCTCGCCGTGCCGCTCGCGCGGCGGCGCGGTCGCCTCTGCCTAAGGGCTGTCCCGTAATCCCCGGCGGGCGCACGACGACAGCTACGGCACCTCGCCGCGTTGTCAGATCGCCCGAATACGCCCAGTATGAGGACGACCCTCCGCCTTGCGACGGCTCCTTGAACCTGAGCAGGACAGCCCTTAGCACACCCACCGCTTCACCAAGGTGCCGCGGCTCGCGAAGCTGCTGCGGGTGCCCACCCTCGCCGACCGCAGGCCCGGCCAGCCGTGGCGACCCGGCACCCCGCCCCCGGCGCCGATCGACCCGGACCTGCCCAGCGCGGACATCCGCATCGGCTACGCCCGCTGCTCCGCGCTCGGCCAGGAACTCGACTCCCAGCTCGACGCGCTCGCCAAGCACGGCATCCCCAGGGACAAGGTGTTCAGCGAGAAGATCAGCACCCGCGTACGGGTCCGGCCCCAGTTCGAGGAGGCGCTGAAGACCGCCCGGGAGATCAAGGCGCACGCCCCGCACTGCCGGGTCATCCTCACCGTGTACGAGATGAAGCGCTTGGGCCGCGACGCCGCCGAACTCACCGCGCTCGCAGACCACCTCACCGCCCACGGCCTCATCCTGGAGATGCTCGCCGGGCCCCTGCCCGGCCTCTACGACCCCACCGGGCCGGGGAAGCTGCTGTTCGCGTTCTTCGCGACGATGGCGGAGAGCGAGCGGGAGAACATCCGCGAGTCGACCCTGGAAGCGCGGCCCGCAAGGGCAAGCACGGCGGCCGGCCGCCGGTCGTCACCGACGACATGCTGCACACCGTGCTCCGCCGCCGCGCGGGCGGCGAGTCGGTCGAGGATATCCAGCCCGACCTGATCATCCCCACCGGCAAGCGCAAGGGACACAACCCCTCCGGTGGCGAGCATCTACCGGGCGCTCGCCGAGCACGCGAAGAAGGAAACGTACCCCGAAGCCGTCGAGCAAGCCCATGCCGACTTCGCCGCCCTCCAGGACGCCGACCTCCCTCGCCCGCGCCGAACCCGCATCCGGCGTCCAGATGACCTGCTGACGCCCGAGGAAGCCAACGACCCTGACCGCTTCCACGAAGAAGTACTTCTGCACCTGGAGAGCGAGTAGTCGGCAAGATCAATTGCTTAGCGCCAACCGCTGTTCCGTTGTTCCAAGCGCCGCCAATTGCATTGGATGCGAATTCGCGACGGTATGCGAATCTGCCTGCGCGGGGGTGTCAACCACGCTGCGATCCTGTGGAGTTGGGCGCCTGCGTTACCCGGTGACGATAGCGGCCGACAGGGTCTTGTTGCCACTCACTCAGGGGGCTGACCTGCGGGTTCCCTGGAGACTCGCATAGGATGCGGCTTTCTCGCATCTGATGCGAGTCACGGAGAGTGGTGGATCAGTGGGGTTCAACGGTTCAATACCAGGGGCGGCGAGACTGCTCCTGGTGGACGGGGTCGCTTTGCTGCGGCCGGAGGAACAGGTCTTCGCGGCGATGCTGACCGGGTTCGCCAATCAGCAGCTGGCGCGGAACCTGGCCCGCACGACCGTGGAAGGCCGGGAGAACACGGTGAAGGCGTTCACCGCGTACGTGAACACCTACCCGTGGAACTGGACGCCGGCGATGGTCGATGAATGGCTCGGCGATCTGCGCTCGCTGCGCGACCTGAAGCGCTCGACGATCCGTTCGTACTCCGAGGCCGTCCGGTCCTTCTGCCACTTCGTGACCGACCCCCTCTATGAATGGACCGCGACCTGCGAGGAACGCTTCGGCACCCACCCGGTCCAGGTGGTGCACGAGTGGAACACCGCGGTGCACGTCCAGGACAACGAGTCCGACCCGAAGAAGCGGGCGTTCACCAAGGCTGAACTGCACGCCTTCTTCGCCCTGAATCGCCCCGGGTTCGATAGAGATCTCAGATTATGGTTGTGACCTGGGGTTTCGTGGATTCCATGTAGTGGTTGGCTTCGTACTCGACGGGCGGACACGGCAGCTGTAGTTCGTGACTCGTGAGGTTCCTGTCATGCGATGGCCACTGCTGTGACGTTGTTCCAGCGGCGGTGGCAGGCCGTCGCGCGATGCTGGTGTCGGCGACGCCAGTTCGACCAGCGCAGGGCGTGTGCCGGATCGGTGTCCTGGCGGGGCCTTGGCAGGGCGAAGACCCGCAATAGCGCGAGGAGTTCGCGCGGGCTGACGGGCACCATGGCCAACTCGTCGTCGGAGTTGGCGGGGTGGGCGCGTTGCCGCTCGTGGAGGGCGCCGACGGCCAGAAGTGCGTAGGCGATCATTGACATGAGGCTCCAGCGGTGCCAGGACGTCCAGCAGGTGACCTGGCCGGTGTCGAGGTGGGCCAGGCCCTTGGCTCCCTGGAAGTCCTCCTCGACCCGCCACCTGCGGCAGACCGCGCTGACCAGCACCGATATCGGCTGCGGGTCGGGGTGCCAGGTCCGGTAGAAGGAAAGGGTGCCGGTGCGGCGGTGGCGTCGGACCAGGACCTGGCTGTGCCCGGCGGCCTGTCCGGGCGGCGCATCGTCGGGGTTCACGTCGATCATCGCCCAGTCGTAGAGCCGCTCGGCCTTGGTGCCATGGCCGGTCCTCAGCCGCATCCAGGCCCGCTTCGGCACCCGCTCCAGCAGCGCGGTGACCTTCTTCTTCCCGGCGCCCGGGGTGGTGACCCGGTGGCTGGTGGGTACCGCGATCGCGTAGCCGTAGCCCAGCGCACGGATCCGCGCACGCAACTCCCGTCCACCGTAGACCTCGTCGGCGGCCACCCACGCGGTGTGCACCCCCGAGGCGTGGGCGTCCTCCAGCATGTCGCCGGCCAGTTGCGGCTTGGTGGCGAACACCCTCTCGTCGGGCACCCCGACCAGCTCACGGCGCTCGTCGTCCGCCGCCCATGCCTCGCCCAGGTACAGCCGACGGTCGACCAGCGCGTGCCCCTCGGCACTCACGTAGGAGAGGTGTACCGCGACCTGGCACAGCCCGATCCCGCCCAGCGCCCCGGAGTACTGCCGGGCCGCGCCGACCGCGTCGAGGGACGACTTCTCATCGCCCGTCTCGTCCACCACCAACATCACCTCCTCTCGCCGAGTTGCTCCACCGTCCAGGCCGCGACCGACCGGCGGACTGCCTCGGTGTCGAAGCGGGCCCTCGACAAGAAGTGCTGCAGGACATGCGGACCGCTGTGGCCGATCGCCTCGGCCAACGACCAGCAGTTCGCCGATTCCTTGACCATCAGCAGCCCAGAGACCATGTTCCGGCAGGTCAGCCGGGTCTCCCGGCGCGGGAAGCAGCTCGCGAACCGGCCCATCAACCCCTCGAACAACCCGTCCCACCCGGCGTGTACTACCGTGGCCTGCGCGGCCACCGCTTCTTGATTCTTCGTCACACAAGATCACGATGCCGGTGGCCGTACCCCTGCCGCAGGCACCCCACCCACCACGCTGGCCAGCGGCGATGCCTCACGCCTCACGAACTACAGCTGCCGTGGCGGAACGTGCCCTATCTCACCGTGGAGTCGGCGGTGGTTGTACCAGTCGACCCATTCTGCGGTGGCCAACTCGACCTGGGAGAGCGATTTCCAGGGCCGTTGGGGCTTGATCAGCTCGGTCTTGTACAGGCCGATCGTGCTCTCCATCAGGGCATTGTCGTAGGCGTCGCCGACCGATCCGATCGAGGCGGCGATGCCGGCGGCGTCCAGATGCTCGGCGAGCCGGAAACTCGTATATTGCGACCCGGCATCCGAGTGGTGGATCAACTCGCCTGGCTGAACTGGGTGTTGGTCGCGGTCACGTTGCCACACGGCCATCTCAAGGGCGTCCAGGACGAAGACCGTTTCCTTCACGGTGGCCGCGGACCAGCCGACGATCCGGCGGGAGAACGTGTCCACGACGAAGGCGACGTAGACGACACCGGCCCAGGTCTTCACGTGGGTGAAGTCCGCGACCCAGCAGCGGTTCGGGGCGGCAGCGACGAAGTCGCGGTCCAGCAGGTCCGGCGCCCGTTCGGCCTGCCCGCCGGGCAGCGTGGTGATCACGCGTTTGCCACGGACCGCCCCAGCGATGCCGAGTTCGCGCATCAGGCGTTCGACGGTGCAGCGGGCCACGCGGCGGCCCTGCCGGTTCAGCTCACGCCAGATCTTCCTCGCCCCGTAGACGTGGTAGTTGGCCTCGAAGACCTCGCTGATCTGTTTCTTCAGTTCGGCATCCCGCACGGTCCTGGCCGACGGCGTGCTCCGACGTTTGTGGTGGGCGTAGTAGGTGGAAGGGGCGATCCTGCAGTCGTGCTCGGTGAGCGTCCTGCAGATCGGCTCGACGCCGCCGAAGCGGTCCCGGTGCTCGTCGATGAACGCTACGAGCGTGTGTGTGGCCGGTCGAGCTCGGCCGCGAAGAAACTCGCCGCGGCCTTCAGGATCTCGTTGGCCCGCTTCAGTTCGGCGTTCTCCTTCTTCAACGCCTTGAGCTGGGCGGACTCCTCCGTCGTCGTCCCCGGACGTGTCCCCGCATCGATCTCGTGCTGCTTCACCCAGTTCCGCAGCGTCTCGCGGGAGCCGATGCCGAGCTTCTCGGCCACCGCCTGCAGGGCGGCCGTCTCGTTCGGGTAGTCGTCGCCTACCTCGGCGACCATGCGCACCGCACGACGGCGGAGCTCAAGCGGGTAACGGGAAGGTCGTGCCATGACTCGATCCTTTCATGAAATCGAGTCTCCATTCGAACCGGGGCGATTCAGTGATGAGCATGAATGGAAAGCGTGTGTGCAGCCTGGAGAAGTCAATATGGAGACGGCCAAACGGCTGGAACGACTGGATTGGCGTGCCGATACGGAGCAGTTCGTCGGCCAGGCCGCGGGCGTCGAGCTCCTCCATGGTTCGCGCATGGACGGTGAAGGCTCGGCTCAAGTTGGATTCGTGATCGCGCCGTTCCAGCAGCGTCACCTCGACTCCGGAACTGGCGAGATCGCCCGCAAGCAGAAGCCCGGTCGGGCCGGCGCCGACCACCAGAACGTCCGCGACTGGTGCCCCGTGTTCACCCGAAGAACCACGAGGCAACTTATCCCTTATGTGCCCGTTTGCGATTATCGGCCCTCCGTGAAGGTGCCGCTCGGTGAGGCTGCGAACCGCGAGCCCCGGCCGGACACACGATTCGACGACCGCGGGAGTGCCATCAGGAAGCCTGGGGGATCCGCCGCACGGTGAGCGCGGCGGCTGCCGCGCACATCGTGCGTTGATGCGCCAATGCAGCTGCACACACATGTCGTCATGTGCAGGGCATAGCGCCGATACCAGTGCCGGGTCCTCAAACACATCGCTTTCCACGAAGGGAGCAGTTCGCGTCTTGCCGCAGGTCAGGACATGACCCGTCCGATGGCAGCTCCGTCCGTAAGGTCCGCCACGTAAACTGTGCCGTCACCATCGGCGGCGACGGCGTTGGGGTTCTGAATGCCGGTGGCCACCGTGGCGATTGAGCCGCCGGAGTCGACGAGGAGGAGCCGTCCCCCGTAGAAGTCCGTCACGTAGATGTTGCCGATGTGCTTCACTGCGAGAGCTGCAAGCGTGCTGTTCTGCTGCGGATCGGCAAGGAGGTCTTCGACCGTATCGGGCCGGTCCCGGTCGATACGGCAGACCTGCTGTCCCTCCTGGTGCACCGAGATCCCCAGTGGATTGCCGGGTTTTCAAAGGTGAGCGGTGCGGTGGTGTCCGCGGGCTCGGCGGGTTATGACGCACAGAGCCTGACACTCCCTCCGCGGCTCAGAGCGGCCCACCGTTCGACTTCGAAGACCCGGAGCCGGACGGTCAGGTGAGGGTGGCAGTGCCATCGGACAAGCTGACGTTCACGCCGAACGATCCCTCGTTGAGCTGCCAGGGCTGGAGCCGGTACGTACGGAGCCCGCGGACGTGAAACGGGTCTTGGTCGACTATGTCTTGCGCCTCCTGCCGCGACGCGGCACGCAGGATCAGCATGCCGCTCCCCGACCCCCGGTAGTCCTCATCGAGCAGGGGTCCCGCAGCGAAGAGTCGGCCGTCATGCTCCACCGCGGTAAGCCACTTCTTATGTTCCTCGAGGTGCTGGCGCAGCACGTCGGCAGACACTCCGTTGGGTTCGGTGAAGCAGAGGAACAGGACCTTCTGTGCTCCGGTGTGCCGCTCGTCGGGCTTGGCCTGAGTGATCTCAGTCATCGTGTTGTCCTTTCGATTCGCTTGCGCTCGGCCCAAGCCACAAGCGGGGGAGTAGCCGCACTTCGCTGGCCCAAGGCCGCGCCGAGTGCCGAGGTGATCGCAAAAGCGCGGGACCGCGCCTCAAAGAACGCCACCTGCCCCACCCCGTGCGTCCTGTCGAAAAGAACAGTCGCACGCACGTCCGGTTCGGGTCGGCGGCTCGGGGAAACAGAACGACGGCAACGTCGTCACCGCGCCCCGAGCCGACCGCACGACCTCAAAGCTCGGACTTGTCGTTCTCGTGCGTCCCGCTGACGTCAAGCCTTCGAACGGTGTGCCTGGAGTACGTCTTCGAGTGACATGGCCCTTCTCCTCACCTTTTCGCGGCGACGAACAGGTGTGTCATGACTGTGCGCACTGCCGTCGGTGACCGCTGGGTCACTCGTGCTGCCGCAATCGTCGATGACCCGGCTGCTCTCCCGCATCCCGCAAATGAGCGATCCGTACCTTCATCCCTGCGTTCCACAGTTGAGCGGGGTTCTCGGGGGTGTGGCAGGGCATCGGTGCAGGTCAGGCGGTTGCACCTAGCGCGAAAGGCCGAAAACGCCTAGTGGCACGATGTTGTCACCCCCATGCCTGTGACATGGAATGATGTGCGTATCGTCTAGCGGCATGTATGTGAAGACGACGTCCCGGCGGAACAAGGACGGGCAGACGGTCCGGTATCTGCAGCTGGCCCACAACGAGTGGGACCCGGCCGTGGGGCGTTCGCGTACGAAGGTGCTGCACTCCTTCGGCCGGGAGGACGAGCTCGACCGCGAGGCGGTGCGCCGACTGGTCGGCGCGCTCTCGAAGCTGCTGGACCCCGCGTCCGCGCTGGCCGCGACCGGCTCGGGAGACCTGTCACTGATCAGTTCCAGGCCGTGCGGCGGGGTGCACGCGCTGGACGGACTCTGGCACCGGCTCGGCCTCGACGGTGTCGTGCACCGCCAACTGGCCGGGCGGCGGCTGGATCCGCGCGTCGAACGGGTGCTGTTCGCGCTGGTCGCCAACCGGGCCCTGGCCGCCTCCAGCAAGCTCGCCGCGACCGAGTGGATCGCCGACGACGTCCACATAGACGGCCTGGAGGCGATCAGTGACGAAGCCTGCTACCGAGCCATGGATTACCTGCTGACCATCGAGCCGGCCCTGGCCAAGGAGACGTACTTCCAGGTCACCGACCTGCTCAACCTGGAGGTGGACCTGCTGTTCTTCGACACCAGCTCCACGTACTTCGAGACCGAGGACGCCGACGAACCTGTCGCCCGCGACGAACACGGCGAGCGCCTGGCCGCCGACGCGCCGGCCGAAGACGCGGTGCGACACGACGGGTTCCGCACCCACGGCAAGTCCAAGGACTCCCGCGACGATCTGCCCCAGGTCGTCATCGGCATGGCCGTCACCCGCGACGGGATCCCGGTGCGGGTGTGGTCCTGGCCCGGCAACACCGGTGACCAGGCCCTGATCCGGCAGGTCCGCGACGACCTGCGCGAGTGGACGCTGTCGAAGATCGTGTGGGTCGCCGACCGCGGCTTCACCTCCGCCGCCAACCGCCGGGCGCTGATGCGCGGAGGCGGCGGCTACATCATCGGCGAGAAACTCCGCACCGGATCACCCGAAGTACGCGCCGCCCTCTCGCGGCAGGGCCGCTATGCGTCCGTGCGCGACAACCTCCAGGTCAAGGAGGTCAACATCGGAACCGACGACCGGTTCGTGATCTGCTTCAACCCCGACCAGGCCACCCGCGACGCCGCGATCCGTCAGCGGATGGTCACCCAGCTCACCGAGGCGATCGAGGCCACGGACAAGCTGCCCAGGCCCGAACGCGACAAGCTGGCTGGGGTGTTGTCCACCAAGCCCGGTCTGAAACGGTTCTTGCGCACCACCCCGAGCGGGCTGCTGCGGGTGGACAAGAAGAAGATCGCCGCCGAGGCCAACCTCGACGGGAAGTACCTCCTGCGCTCCTCGGATCCGAAGCTGTCGGCCGAGGACATCGCCCTGGGTTACAAACAGCTCCTGGAAGTCGAGCGCGGCTGGCGCGACATGAAGCAAATTCTCGATCTCCGCCCCGTTTACCACCGCCGCGAGGACCGCATCCGCGCCCACGTCCTGCTCTGCTGGCTCGCCCTGCTGCTGATCCGCGTCGCCGAGACCTCCACCGGCCAGACCTGGAACCGCCTGCGCGCCGAACTCCAGCGCCTGCACGCGGTCACCTACACCGGCCCGGCCGGCACCTTCCGCCAGTCCACCGACCTCACCAAGCCCCAGCGCGACATCTTCACCGCCCTGAACGTCACCCCGCCCAAGAAGATCATCGATCTGACCGCAGGCCGCTGACCAGGCACTATCCCCCCGCCTAGTGACACGCCATCTCGGCGTGCTCACAGGCGTTTCCGCAGGTCAACCCACGTTTTCGTTCCCTAGTCGACACCGCTAACTGTGGAACTCAGGTCATCCGGTACCACGCCGTGGTGCGATGCCGGTCCAGTCAGTTCCACGCGGGGGTTGATGTCGAGTTTCTCGAGCGCGTGGCCAAGGTGCTTACCGATGGTTTGGGCTGAGACGTGAAAATGCTCAGCAATGTCTGAAGGATTCGCCGCAGCTCACCCCCTGGCGACCGACGGTGGGTGTCGTGCCGCGGCTCAGCGATGTGGAACTGGTGACCTTGGCGATGATGCAGGCGATGCTCGGCTTCACCTCCGAGGCCCGGTGGCTGTCGGCACGCCAGCACCCACCTGCGGCACCTGTTCCTTTACCTTCCCCAACAGAGCGGATACAACAAACGGTCCGCAACGCCGCCGGCCTCATCCGCCGAGTCACCCGCACACTGGCCCGCGACACCACACTGTGGAGCGACGACCTGGGGGTCGTCGACTCCACGCCGGTGGAATGCGGCCGTTCCCACCAGATCCGATACCGGCGATTTAGTGATCTTTCAGGAGGGCCGGACTGGTCTTGGTGGGCTTGGTGATCATGACGGCCGGGGTCTCTGGGCGGGCGGGGTGTCGGTGTTCGGTGCGTTTGAGCTTCCAGTTGGAGTCGAAGCGCAGGTGAGCCGGGGGCAGGGCGTGCCCGTCCCGCCAGCACAGGCGCCCGCGGGCGTCCCAGCACATGGGTGGCGTCAGTGCGCTGCCGCCCGCCGGGCTTGAGCAGTCCGGCCTCTTTCAGACGCTGCAGCATGACCTCCAGCAGCCGATCGGCGGCGCCGTCCTCGGCCAGCCGGGCCCGGAACTCGCACAGCACCGAGTAATCGAACCCGGGATCGTCCAGCTCCAGGCCCAGCGCGTACTTCCAGTCGATCCTGGTCCGCACCGCGTCCGCTGCCGCCCGGTCGGAAAGGTTCTCCGCGAACTGCAGCACCGACACCAGCGCCAGCTGCCCCGGCGACAGCCCCGGCCTGCCGTCCGAGGGATACAGTCAGCACCCCGCCAACATCACCAACAGAGTCCCGGCGGTTGTGCCTGCGAAGTCCGATGTTCGGTCGACATGTCTCGCAATGTGCCGACAGCCGTCTGCACCTCGTCTCGTTCTGGCGATTACTGCGTGACCTGTGCGTGGCGGTCGCGTTCATCGGCTGTGCGAAAGATCATCACGTGTGGCCGCTGGATCTGGTGTGCTCCGGGGGCCGGCATTCTCGGTAGCGTGACCATCTGCTGCATGGAGTGCCCATGTGTCCGGCTGGTCCGTGCGACGGCTTCCGACGGAGAGTGATGAGGCTGCAATGAGTGAACTGACGAAGCCCGAGGTCGACGTTCCGGAGGGTGACGCTCCTACCGAGCTGACCATCCGGGACCTGGTCGTCGGGGACGGGGCTGAGGTGAAGCCGGGCATGGTGGTAAGGGTCCACTATGTCGGGGTGACCTTCGAGTCCGGGAAGGAGTTCGATGCCTCCTGGGACCGGGGCCAGCCGTTCAAGTTCGCCCTGGGCAGTGGCAAGGTCATCAAGGGCTGGGACCGGGGCGTGAGGGGGATGAAGGTCGGCGGTCGGCGCGAGATCATCGTTCCCCCGCGTCTCGGCTACGGCAATCAGTCGCACTCGCCGTTGATCCCGGCAGGCTCGACCCTGGTCTTCGTGGTGGACCTGCTGGACTCGTATTCCAGCACAACCGGGTGGAGCAACGCCTACTGACCTTTTCGGATTGGCTTCGGGGGATCCGGGGTGGGGGGCTCAGTCCGGTTTCGGTGAGGCAGCCGTTGATAAGCTCGGGGTGACGCTGGATGTGGGCGAGGCCGCGGCGGAGGGTGCGGGTGAGGTGGTCGGGGTCGGTGAATGCGGTGTTGGCCATCGGCCCGCGCCGTAACCACGACCAGATGCCTTCCATGGGATTCAAGTCCGGTCTGTAGGAGGCAAGTTGGATAATGGTGAGCCATTCGTGGTCGGCAGCGTACTTGCTCAACCCGGCAGCACGGTGGGTGTTCACATTGTCCCAGACGACAACGATCGGGGCGCCGAGTTGCAGGTGCGCGCGGACCAGGAGGTCGCGGTAGTCCTGCCAGGCGAAGCTCTTGCGTGCCCCTTTGAGGAGCAGGTGAAAGCGGGGCCGGTAGATCAGCCGGGACCGTTCGCCCGGCCGGTAGCAGCACATCGCGGCGACCGAGATCCGTCGCCGGGACCGTCCCCGCACTCGCACCACGGGAGTCTGCCCGCGCCGGCCCCACGTGCGGGCGCGTGGCGGCGTCATCGCGAACCCGGCCTCGTCCTCGAAGACGATCCAGGCATCGAGCGCCACCGCGATCCTTCCACCCGCGGCCACACGTCCTTCTTCCAGAGCTCGACCGCGTGTTCGTCACGTTCCAGCGCGCGACGGGCCGGGCTCTGCCAGGACCAGCCGTGGCGGTGCAGCAGCCGCCACACTCCCGCGATCGAGCAACTGACCTTGAACTGGCGGCCGATCAACGTTCTGACGCGTTCCAGTGTCCACCGCTGGTCTTCCCAGCCATGCGCGGCCGGCCCTTTGGCCAGCTCCTTTTCCAGCAGGGCGAACCGTTCGTCCGACAGCTTCGGCAGTTTCGCGGGTCCCTTCGACTTCAGACCCTCGATACCGCCTTCACGCCAGTCCCGGCGCCATTGCTCCACCGAACGCTCGCTCACCCGCAGGTCTTTGGCGATGACGGATCTCTTCTGCTGTCTTGGTCCAGATGAACGGCTTGGGGTTTTTGTTCCAGTCTTTCACCCAGGCTCGGATATCGGCTTCGCGGGCCTGAATGTTCTTGTGTGCGCCGCGGCGGATCATCTGGTGGGCCAGGTAGCCGAACCACCGCTCGACCTGGTTGATCCAGGACGAGCCGGTCGGGGTGAAGTGCAGCTCGAATCACGGGTGTTTGGCCAGCCAGGCCTTGATCGCTGGAGTCTTGTGGGTGCCGTAATTGTCCACAATCAGATGGACCTGCAGGTGAGCGGGCACCTCCTTGTCGATCCGGATCAGGAACTTCTTGAACTCCACGGCCCGGTGCCGTCGGTGCAGGGCAGTGATGACCTCACCCGTGGCGGTCTTGTCAACTTGGTGGGGTTCGAAGTGTGTTGGGGCTTGACGGGGCGAATGGAGCCGTCGGCCGGTGCTGTGGTCAGGGTGCCGCAGGTACGTCTGTGATCTTGTTCCAGATCGTGAAGCGGATGGTCATCTCGACGCGGTAGTCGGGGGCGGTCAGAAGGTGGCGGCGGGGCCGGAAGTGTGGCGAGACGGCGCGGAACACCGAGAGGAATTTCTGGGCGCCGGCGGGTGAGCGGAAGCCCTTCATGGCGCGTTCGCGCTGGCGGGTCGGCTGGTGGGAGTTCTCCGCCCGGTTGTTCAGGTACTTGGACCGCCGGTGCTCGACGGAGCGCATCAGCTCGCGGTGGGCGACGCCGTAGCTGCGGAGCTTGTCGGTGACCAGCGCCCGCGGCACTGCTTCTTCATCAGCTTGGCCATGAACCGCCTGGCGGCCTTGGCGTCGCGCCTGCTCTGGACAAGGACGTCCAGCACGTTGCCGTCCTGGTCGACCGCGCGCCACAGGTACCGCCGCTCGCCGTTGATCTTCACGAACACCTCGTCCAGGTGCCTCTTGTCACCGGCCCGGGGCTTTCGGCGGCGCAGCCCGGCCGCGTACGCGGGTCCGAACTTGGCGCACCACTGGCGGATCGTCTCGTAGGAGACGATCACGCCGCGGGCGAGCATGAGCTCCTCCACCTCGCGGAAGCTCAGCGGGAAGCGGTGATACAGCCACACGCAGTAGGCGACGATCTCCGCCGGGTACCGGAACCCCTTATACGACGGCGACCCCGCGTCCAAGACTGCCCTCCCCGCGATCACAACCCCAAGATCATCCCAGATCTCAGCCAAGTTGACGACGCCTGACAGTGGCCTCCGGTTCACCCACTTCGACGGCAAGGACTTTTCAGGGCAGGTCCCCAGGCCGCTCCCAGGATCGGCGCGACCAGATAGATCCGCAGATCGGTGGTCTGCCCGGCGAATGCGGCAGATCGCGCCGACTCCGGCCGAGCCGCCTGGCAATTGAGGCCGACGGCCCCAGCACTTCGAAACTCCGCAGGAACGCTCCCGACCCAAACAACGGCGCGCCCGCTGCGGCCTCGGAACCCCGTCTAGGGCATCACCCTGCACAGCGCGTCCAGTGCGCCCGCCCATGCACTGTCCGAGGGCGCCGCGTAGTTGACCACCAGGGCGTCCCGCTCGGGAAACTGCCACCCACAGTCCGCCACTTCATAGCCGAACTGCGTCAACCCCCGGACCGCCAGCCCTTGCCGAGCCGCCGCCTGGACCACCGAACTCTCGGTTCCCCGCGGAAGCTCGAGGACCGCCTGCAGTCCTGCCGCCATGCCGGCCACATGAATGCCGGGAGCCCTCTGGCGCAGGGCAGTGACCAGCTCATCGCGGCGACGCCGGTAGCGCAGCCGCATCGAGCGCACATGACGGCCATACGCACCCGAGGCGATGAATTCCGCGAGTGTCAGCTGCTCCAGGGCGCTCGTCATGTAGTCACCGTGACCTTTGGCCATCACGATCTCCGGGACGAGTTCCTCCGGCAGCGCCATCCATCCGAGCCGTACCCCCGGCGCCAGGGACTTGCTCACGGAACCGAAGTACACCACCCGCTCCGGATCGAGGCCCTGCAGGGCCCCCACCGGCTGACGGTCGTAGCGGAACTCCCCGTCATAGTCGTCCTCCAGGATCAGGCCACCAGTGGCGCGTACCCAGTCGACGGCCGCCGTGCGCCGCTCCGGGCAGAGCGCGACGCCCGTCGGGTACTGGTGCGCCGGGGTCAGCAGCACCGCGCCCACTCCGCGCAGTCGCCCGAGGTCGTCGATGCGCGCGCCATGTTCGTCGACGTAGAGGGGCGGAGTGTGCAGACCGGCATTCCTCAGCAGGTCGCGATACAGGTCGAGGCCGTAGGCCTCGACGGCCACCGCCCGCACCCGCCGCACCCTGAGCACCTGCGCCATCAGCGCCAGGCCGTGGTGGAAACCGGAACAGATGACGATCCGCTCCGGCCCGGCGTATACCCCGCGGGCCCGCGCCAGGTAGTCCGCGAGTGCGGTGCGCAGCTCCATTCGGCCGCGGGCGTCGCCGTAGCCGAAGGCGTCGTGTGGCGCGGCGGTCAGAGCCCGGCGGGCCGCGGTGAGCCACTGCGTGCGCGGAAAGTTCGCGAGGTCCGGTGCACCGGTAAACAGGCCATACCTGGGACGGTGCTCGTCCGGCCTCGGGGGAGGAGCGTCGGCCGCGGCCCTGTGCGGCTCTACCCGGGTGGCCACCCGGGTCCCGGACCCCTGCTGGGCGGTGAGCCAGCCCTCGGCGACCAAGTCGGCGTAGGCGTCGACGACGGTGGTTCGGGAGATGCCAAGATCCGCGGCCAGTGAACGGGAGGCCGGCAGCCGGACGCCGGGCGCCAGACGCCCCGTGCGCACGGCCTCCCTCAAGGCGTCCGTGAGCCCTGCGCGCAGCCCGGGTCCACGCAGCTCCAGATGAAGGTCGGCGCCGAACGCAGGGGGCGGACCGGCCGCGGAATTGGTCCGGGAATCTGCCATGTAAATCGACCATACTCCCATACCACCGAGAACGTATCGTTTCGGGCACAACGATGAGCGAAGCGTACGAAAGCACCGCACGTCTCCCGGAGCACACAGCGCGTATGGACTGGGCGAAGCTCACCCCTGAGGCCTTCAAAGGCATGCTCCGTCTCGACGCGGCCTCGCATCGGGGTGTCGACGCGCGCCAGGCCCTCAAGCACGCAACCGGCGCGGTCCGCAGCAAGAGCGACCTGCGCCCGGCCGCCTGAACGAAGGTCCGGGGCGAGTGTGGCCTTGGGATCCCGGCGCGTGAAGCCCGTGCGGCGCCGGCTGACGCCCGCGATGTGGGCCTCGCGCATCAGGCGCTCGACCCGTTTGCGGCCCACGTGCACGCCTTCGCGCCTCAGGGTCGCGTGGACGCGCGGCGAGCCGTAGATCCCGCCCGAGTCGGCGTGGATCTGCCGGATCTGCTCGGTCAGCTCCGGATCCTGGCGGACGCGCTCGCACGGCTCGCGCTCGGCACGGCGCCAGCGGTAGTACGTGGAGGAGGCGATGTGCAGTTCCCGAAGTACGCACTCGACCCCCAGGCTGGGGTGCTCGTCAACGAGCGCCGTCACCTGGGCCGGGTCGGGTCGAGCTGCGCCGCGAAAAACGCCGAGGCCGTCCGCAGCACCTCGTTTGCACGCTTGAGCTGGGCATTCTCCTTGCGTAGACCTGCGTTCCACAGTTGAGCGGGGTTCTCGGGGGTGTGGCAGGGCATCGGTGCAGGTCAGGCGGTTGCACCTAGCGCGAAAGGCCGAAAACGCCTAGTGGCACGATGTTGTCACCCCCATGCCTGTGACATGGAATGATGTGCGTATCGTCTAGCGGCATGTATGTGAAGACGACGTCCCGGCGGAACAAGGACGGGCAGACGGTCCGGTATCTGCAGCTGGCCCACAACGAGTGGGACCCGGCCGTGGGGCGTTCGCGTACGAAGGTGCTGCACTCCTTCGGCCGGGAGGACGAGCTCGACCGCGAGGCGGTGCGCCGACTGGTCGGCGCGCTCTCGAAGCTGCTGGACCCCGCGTCCGCGCTGGCCGCGACCGGCTCGGGAGACCTGTCACTGATCAGTTCCAGGCCGTGCGGCGGGGTGCACGCGCTGGACGGACTCTGGCACCGGCTCGGCCTCGACGGTGTCGTGCACCGCCAACTGGCCGGGCGGCGGCTGGATCCGCGCGTCGAACGGGTGCTGTTCGCGCTGGTCGCCAACCGGGCCCTGGCCGCCTCCAGCAAGCTCGCCGCGACCGAGTGGATCGCCGACGACGTCCACATAGACGGCCTGGAGGCGATCAGTGACGAAGCCTGCTACCGAGCCATGGATTACCTGCTGACCATCGAGCCGGCCCTGGCCAAGGAGACGTACTTCCAGGTCACCGACCTGCTCAACCTGGAGGTGGACCTGCTGTTCTTCGACACCAGCTCCACGTACTTCGAGACCGAGGACGCCGACGAACCTGTCGCCCGCGACGAACACGGCGAGCGCCTGGCCGCCGACGCGCCGGCCGAAGACGCGGTGCGACACGACGGGTTCCGCACCCACGGCAAGTCCAAGGACTCCCGCGACGATCTGCCCCAGGTCGTCATCGGCATGGCCGTCACCCGCGACGGGATCCCGGTGCGGGTGTGGTCCTGGCCCGGCAACACCGGTGACCAGGCCCTGATCCGGCAGGTCCGCGACGACCTGCGCGAGTGGACGCTGTCGAAGATCGTGTGGGTCGCCGACCGCGGCTTCACCTCCGCCGCCAACCGCCGGGCGCTGATGCGCGGAGGCGGCGGCTACATCATCGGCGAGAAACTCCGCACCGGATCACCCGAAGTACGCGCCGCCCTCTCGCGGCAGGGCCGCTATGCGTCCGTGCGCGACAACCTCCAGGTCAAGGAGGTCAACATCGGAACCGACGACCGGTTCGTGATCTGCTTCAACCCCGACCAGGCCACCCGCGACGCCGCGATCCGTCAGCGGATGGTCACCCAGCTCACCGAGGCGATCGAGGCCACGGACAAGCTGCCCAGGCCCGAACGCGACAAGCTGGCTGGGGTGTTGTCCACCAAGCCCGGTCTGAAACGGTTCTTGCGCACCACCCCGAGCGGGCTGCTGCGGGTGGACAAGAAGAAGATCGCCGCCGAGGCCAACCTCGACGGGAAGTACCTCCTGCGCTCCTCGGATCCGAAGCTGTCGGCCGAGGACATCGCCCTGGGTTACAAACAGCTCCTGGAAGTCGAGCGCGGCTGGCGCGACATGAAGCAAATTCTCGATCTCCGCCCCGTTTACCACCGCCGCGAGGACCGCATCCGCGCCCACGTCCTGCTCTGCTGGCTCGCCCTGCTGCTGATCCGCGTCGCCGAGACCTCCACCGGCCAGACCTGGAACCGCCTGCGCGCCGAACTCCAGCGCCTGCACGCGGTCACCTACACCGGCCCGGCCGGCACCTTCCGCCAGTCCACCGACCTCACCAAGCCCCAGCGCGACATCTTCACCGCCCTGAACGTCACCCCGCCCAAGAAGATCATCGATCTGACCGCAGGCCGCTGACCAGGCACTATCCCCCCGCCTAGTGACACGCCATCTCGGCGTGCTCACAGGCGTTTCCGCAGGTCAACCCACGTTTTCGTTCCCTAGTCGACACCGCTAACTGTGGAACTCAGGGTAGAGCGGCGAGTTCGGCGCGTTCATCGGTGGTGAGCCGGTCATCGCGCTCGCCGGCGTCCGCCTCGGCCTGGCGGATCCAGCCGCGCAGGGCCTCCGGATGCACACCGAGGTCGACGGCGAGCTTCTTGATCTGCGGCTTCGGGTCGGAGGTGCGATACATCCGCACCGCACGATCACGCAACCCCAGCGAGTACTTTCTGGGGGCAGCCATGGTCGATGTTCCTCTCATGAGTCCCATCTGACCCCCTGTCAACTCACCCCGCATCTCAGGGGAAGCTCACCCACGCCAGTCGGCGCCGCGGCCAAGGTTCTTCGAATCACCCAATCAAGAAACGGCACTCTCAGCCGGTCGCAGGCGTGGGCGACGTGACCGGGACAGGGAGTCGTTGTGACGACCAACCGAGCGCGCAAGCAATGTCCGGGACGTCACCGACCCGATCCGCACCCTGGTGACCTTCGGCCGTCGACACGAAGAATCTCGCCGACAGTGATGTGCCCCTGGGCGACCTGCTCAGCGAGTCCGACCGGGCCAGTTGAACACCGGCGGACGTTCAGCGCAGTTGGCTGAACATCTCCGGCCGCACTTTGAGCGGGTCATTTGCCTGTGGCCGCGCACTTGTGACACTGGGAGATCAAAGTTTCCGTTGACGCAACGGTGCGTTTTGGACCCGTGGTCACCCTCTGAGCAGCTCGGCCAGCACCTCGGCTTCGCTGATCTCGGGCTGCTTGGTCGCGGTGAGGAGCGTCAAAGTCCGGTCTTTGGCGAGGTCGCGCAGGTGAGCCAGCGCGTCTGCATGCTCGGGATCTTCGAGTTCGACCCGGTAGCGATGGCTGAACTCCGTGAAGCGTTCCGGGTCGTGGCTGTACCACTTGCGCAGTTCCGTGGACGGGGCAACCTGTTTGCACCACTCGTCGAGGTGGGCCTTCTCCTTGGTCATTCCCCGGGGCCAGATACGGTCGACCAGCACTCTGGTGCCGTCGGCCTGCTCCGGAGCCTCGTAGACCCTGCGGACGTGTACGGTCTTCTTGCGTGCCATGGAGGAACCTCCTGGTGAGCTGGGTACTCCGCCTCTTTCGGCGTCACACGTAGTAGCGGGCGATGATCTCAAGCCGTGCCACCTCGTCCGGCCCCGGATAGGCCACCAGCACCGGCAGACCGCTGGGGTCCATACCCTCGAGAAGGGTGAATCCCTCAGCCTGCCTTGTGTACACATGGCCGGACCGGGCTCTGAGCATGCGCTCGCACCGCTGGAAGTCGTCGGGGCCGTCCGCCGTCCAGATCACGTACTGCGCGCCGACATGGCCCGCCGGGTGGGGCGCGTGCGGCCCGACGGCGCGCAGATACACCTGGAAACCATTGTGGCCCACGAGGAGGGCGGCAGTGGCGGTGCGTACTGTGACCTCCATGTTCAGCAGCTCCTGGTAGAAGTCCGCAGATGCGTCGTGGTCGTGGACGAACACCACGACCGAGGCCAGCCGCGGCCCTCACATATCCGGTCCCCCACCGGCCGACCCCGAATCCGCCGGGACCGGTGCGCTGTGCGGGCCAGCGGGCGCTTCCTGTGGGTGCGTCATGGGGGACCCTTCCGCCTTCGACTGTGGTACGAGGGCTCTTCTCCCGGTTTCCTGGGCCGGATTCCACGCTACCCGGCCTGCCTCCTGCTGGCCGATCGGCGTAGCAGACCGTGAACGGTGTCGTTGGGGGGGAGGTCAGCCTGGCCACGTGAGGAAGCCTCCGATGATGGTTCCGTAGGCGAGGTGCGCGGCGAGGTCCTAGACCGCTTCCCCGACGGGTCTTCGCCTTCGACGAGTTGGGCCCGCTCGGAATCCGCCCCACCGCGGGCGCCGGCTGGGCCGAACAAAGGCACCCCGACCGACTGCCGGCCACCTACCACCGCACCCACGGGGTGCGCTACTTCCACGGCTGTTACTCGGTCGGCGACGACCGTCTGTCGGGCGTCAACCGCCGGCGGAAGGGCACCGGGGACACACTGGCAGCGCTGAAGTCGATCCGCGCCGCCCGTCCCGACGGCGCTCCGGTCTACGTGATCCTGGACAACCTGTCCGCCCACAAAGGCGCCGACATCCGCCGCTGGGCGGAGAAGAACAAGGTCGAGTTGTGCTTCACCCTGACCTACGCCTCGTGGGCCAAGGCGATCGAGGCGCACTTCGGGCCGCTGCGGCAGTTCACCATCGCCAACTCCTACCACCCCAACCGCATCGTGCAGACCCGGGCCCTGCACGCCTACCTCCGCTGGCGCAACGCCAACGCCCGTCAGCGCAACGTCCTGGCCGCCGAACGCAAGGAACGCGCCCGCGTCCGCAGCGAGAAAGGCATCCGCTGGGGCGGACGCCCTCTCAAAGCCGCAGCCTGACCGCAACCCAGCGAACCTGCGCGGTCACAGCACTATTCCGGGGTGGTCATGTCTACGCTGGCGGCGTGACATTGGTGTGGGTGACGGGCAATTCAGGTGCTGGTAAGTCCACGGTCTGCGGGGTGTTGCGAGCGCATGGCTACGTTGCGCTCGACGCCGACGAGGACGGCTTCAGTGGCTGGATCGACCGGGGTAAGGGCGAGGTTGTGGTGGATCCTCCGTATCCGGTTCCTGGGGGCTGGCTCGACCGATACGGGTGGGCGATCGTCCGTGAGCGTGTTGAGACCCTCGTCGAGGAGTCTCGTTTCCGAATCGCGTTCTTGTGTGGGTCGGCGGAGAACGAGGCAGACGTCCGCGATCTTTTCGACCTCATCGTGTGCCTGGTGATCGACGAGGACACCCTCCGCCACCGGCTCGCGGCCCGCACCACGAACACATTCGGTCAACATCCCGAAGAGCTCGCAGCGGCCCTGAGGTGGAATCCTCGGATGCGAGCGATCTACGAAAGCCGTGGCGCGACGATCATCGATGCATCCAAGCCGGTGATCGAGGTGGTGGACAGCGTGATCGACGCAGTTCAGTGGCTGACAGAGTCCACCCGATAACTCGGATCACGTCTGCGCGCCGCGTGGTCGCTCAGCGGCAGTCCGCGAAACAGGCCGCGGACGCTGCACTCACCCGGCGGATACGCAAGGTCCACGCGGAGTCCGGAAAGACGTACGGGGCCAAGCGGATCACCGCCGAGCTTAGGGCTCGCAGAGAATCAACATGTTGCCTCCCGTGATTCGGTTCGTTGGCGTGGTATGCGCATCCCCGATGAGATTCGTGTTCAACTCGCGGTGAAGTTTGAGGTGTTGTTCCCTCACCTGGACGAGCGGCAGCAGCGTCTGCTGATGGGAGCCGAGGCCCGTCTCCTGGGCCACGGTGGGATCCGGGCCGTTGCTCGGGCAGCCGACGCCAGCGAGACGACGGTCCGGAAGGGGGTGGATGAGCTGGAGGCGGGAGTAGAGCCGCTGGGGCGGGTCCGCCGGCCCGGTGGCGGCCGGAAGAAGGCCGCTGACCTTGATGCGGGGCTGCGGCCCGCGCTGCTGGCCCTGGTCGAGCCGGACATGCGCGGGGACCCGATGTCGCCGCTGCGGTGGACGACCAAGTCGACCCGGAACCTGGCCGCCGAGCTGACCCGCCAGGGGCACAGGGTCAGCGCCGACACGGTCGGTGACCTGCTGCGGGAGGAGGGCTTCAGCCTGCAGGCCAACTCCAAGACCCTGGAGGGCAAGCAGCACCCGGACCGGGATGCCCAGTTCCACTACATCAACGAGCAGGCCAAGGACCACATCGGCGCCGGGGACCCGGTGGTCAGCGTGGACAGCAAGAAGAAGGAGATGGTCGGCGAGTACAAGAACGCGGGGCGTGAGTGGCAGCCCACGGGCGATCCAGTGAAGGTCAAGACGCATGACTTCCTGGACCGGGAGGGGCCCGGCAAGGCGATCCCGTACGGGATTTACGACATCGCCGGGAACTCCGGCTGGGTCAGTGTCGGCACCGACCACGACACCGCCGCTTTCGCGGTCGCCTCGATCCGCCGCTGGTGGCGCGGGGCCGGACAGGGCGACTACCCTCACGCCCGGCGTCTGCTCATCACCGCCGACGCCGGAGGCTCCAACGGCTACCGCACCCGGGCGTGGAAGACCGAACTTGCCGCCCTGGCCGCCGAGACTGGCCTTGAAATCACCGTCTGTCACCTACCTCCGGGCACGTCGAAGTGGAATCGGATTGAGCACCGGCTGTTCTCCCACATCTCCATGAACTGGCGCGGCAGGCCCCTGACCAGCCATGAAGTCATTCTGCAGTCCATTGCGGCGACCACCACCCGCACCGGACTGACGGTCCGCGCCGAACTCGACACCGGCGCCTACCCCACCGGAGTGAAAGTCGACGACGCCCAGGTCGACGCGCTGGCGATGACCCGCCACCGCTTCCACGGCGACTGGAACTACACGCTCGACGCCCAGCAGCGCGGCCCCACAACCACCGGCACTCCACACGGAGCGGAACCGCGGCAATGGGGTGCCCGCCAGCACGCCCGGCTCACCGACCCGGAACTCACCGGCCTCACCCGCGCACAACTGGACGCCCTGATCAGCAGGTTGGCGCCAATCCAGGCCGCCCAGCGGGAACACCAGCGCCGTCACCGACGCGGCCACGAACGACAGCGGGCCCCCGGGGCGGGCCCCAGGCAGGCGTTCACTGACCCCGACCGGATCCTGGCCACCGTCCTCTATCAGCGCGGCTGCTTCACCCACGCCCTCCTCGGCGCACTCTTCGAGACCAGCTCGCAAACCATCACCCGCACAATCCAGGAGACCCAACCCCTCCTGGACCAGCACGAATACACCGTCCCCCGCTCCACAGCACGATTCACCACCCCCGCAGACGTGGCCGCCTACCTCGACGCCTACGGCACCGAATCCCCGGACAACATCAAACACGCATGTTGATTCTCTGCGAGCCCTTACGACGTGGTGCGCGGTAGCTGAAACCCCGGTCTGAGCATGCGAACGGCCGTGCGGGACGATCATGATTGTGACGTCAAGAGGGGCCCGCACGGCCTTGAGCCATCGTATCTGCACCGGGATCCCGCGCCGTCGCCTGGGCAAGCTGGTCGCGGAGTTGGCCGGGCCGTGGGTGGCCGGGCAGGAGTCCCAGCTGCGTGAACGCCGGGGCCATGACCGGCAGCGCGCCGCCGGAGCGGGTCCCGACCACCAACTCGTCTTCACCGACCGGGTCGTCGCCACCCTGGTCATCCTGCGCTTCCAGCTTCCGCATGCCGTCCTCGCCCTGTTCTACGAGGTGGACCGCTCCACGATCACCCGCGCGGTCCACGAGATCCGCCCCCTGCTCGCCGCCCGCGGCTTCGCCGTCCCTGGAAGTCCCGACCTGCGCCTTCGCACCCTGGCCGATGTCTTCGCCTACGCCGCCTCCCACGGAGTGGAACTGCGGATCGACGCCACCGAGGTCCGGGTCCGACGTCCACGGGCGAACAAGCCCGGACGCCGGGCATTCATCTCCGGGAAGATGCGGCAGAACACCAAGAAGGCCACCGTCGTCACCGACGAGAAGGGCCGGACCCTGTGGGCGGGTGCCTTCCGGCCCGGCCGCCAGCACGACCAGACCGCGCTGAAGACCGAGGGCATCTGCGACCTGTTCGAGAGGTTCCCCCAGGTCAAGGCCAAGGTCGACGCCGGCTACCGGGGACTGGCCAAGCAGTTCCCCGCCCAGGTCCAAGCGCCGCCGCTGAAGCCGAAGAAGGATGCCCCGCCCGAGGACCTGGCGGCCTGGGAGGAAGCGCGCAAGCAGCAGTCCTCCGAGCGGATCTGCGTCGAGCACGCCAACGCCGAGCACAAGCAGTGGCGGCCCCTGCAACGCTGGATCGGACGCCGCGAGTACTTCGACCAGACCTACCAGGCCATCGCCGGCCTGGTCTCCGACCGCGCGGCCATGCGGTAATCAACCACCAGCCAACCCGCCAGGCCAACACGGCCCGACCTCAATCGCGCACCCCGTCGTTAGCGCGGGCGGTGTGGTCGTCAACCGCAAACGCGTCGAACGGCTCATGCGCCAACACGCCATCCAGGGGCGGAGGCTGAAGCGTCGACACCGAACCACCATTCCGGACCCCGCCGCCCAGGCGGTGCCCGATCTGCTGCGGCACAACTTCACCGCATCCACCCCCAACCGGGCCTGGGTCGGCGACATCACCTATCTGGTGCGCCGTGAGGCGCTTTGTCGTATCCCCTATGCAGTAGGGAGGAACTTGGAGGAACGTTCTTAGGTCGCCCGGCTTACCCGGACGCGAAAGCGCGAAGGGGACCAGAGCATGCCGGGGAAGCGGTGACCGTCCGGAGGTGTCCAGGGCGGGGTGTCGCAAGACCTGCGCGATATGGCCAAGGCTTGATTGCTTGAAGTCCAATCTCCAGCGGCGTAAGTGATCGCCCGTCGGAATGACGCTTGAAACCGACGCCTCGTCATGTTTCGGAATGGCAGATAGTCCGGGGCAACCTCCATGACGGTGGCACCGCCCAGCGAGGGCGGCCAAGGGGATGAGTGGGCGGCCTGTGTCGCGCTCGATACGTACGACGAAGACGTACCGCGGGATCGCCTACGGGGCGCGAGCCCTATGGCGACGGAGTGCTCGTAGTAGTCGTGGGGGTCACGTCCCACCAAGGGGGCCGGGAAAGCCGGCCGCAGGGCGAAGGGGCACAGGTGGTCCAGACGTCCAGCGAAGGGAGGTATGCGTAATGCAAAACGCCGGAACGGTGCTGGACGTCATCCGCAAGCGAGGGGAGCGGGGACTGCCGGTGGAAAGGCTCTATCGGCAGCTGTTCAACCCTCAGTTGTATCTGCTGGCCTATGGGCGCATCTACGCCAACAAGGGTGCGATGACACCCGGGGTCAGCGCGGAAACCGCAGACGGCATGTCGCTGGAGAAGATCGACAGCATCATCGACGCCTTACGCGCCGAACGCTACCGATGGTCTCCGGCCCGGCGGGTCTACATCGAGAAGAAGGGATCAACGAAGAAACGCCCGCTCGGATTGCCGACCTGGTCGGACAAGCTGGTCGCCGAGGCGGTCCGTCTCCTCCTGGAGGCGTACTACGACGTCCAGTTCTCCGATCGCTCCCACGGTTTCCGCCCCCAACGGGGCTGCCACACCGCGCTGACGGAAGTGGCACGGACCTGGCGGGGAGTGCACTGGTTCATCGAGGGCGACATCTCCGACTGCTTCGGCAGCCTGGACCACGAGGTGATGCTCAAGGTTCTGGGAGAGAAAATCCACGATGGCCGGTTCCTGCGGCTGATCAGCCGCATGCTCAAGGCCGGGTATCTGGAGGACTGGAAGTGGAACGCCACGCTCAGCGGTTCACCGCAGGGCGGGGTGGCTTCCCCGATCCTGTCCAATATCTACCTGGACCGACTGGACCGGTTCGTTGAACAGTCCCTGCTGCCGGAATACAACCTCGGGGACCGTCGTCGGCCGAATCCGGCATATCTAACCGTTCAGCACGCGATCGCGAAGGCACGACGCCACCAGGACCGGGAGGCGGTGCGGGTGTTGCGACACCAGCAGCGTTCCCTGCCCTACGGCGACCCGAACGATCCGAGCTATCGGCGGTTGCGCTATGTCCGTTACGCCGACGACTTCCTGCTGGGGTTCGCCGGTTCCAAGCGCGAAGCCCAGGACATCACGTCGAAGATCAGGGCCTTCCTGCGTGAGCAACTCAGGCTGGAATTATCCGAGTCCAAGACGCTGATCACGCACGCCACCAGCCAGGCGGCGCGCTTCCTGGGCTATGAGATCCGGGCTCTGCATGCCGACACAAAGATCACCGATGGACGTCGGTCGATCAACGGCACACCCGGGCTCTTCGTGCCCGAGCAGGTGATCCGCACCAAGTCCGCGCTCTACAAGAAGAAGGGAAAACCGGCTCCGCGTGGAGTACTGCTTCACGACGAGGACTTCTCCATCGTCGCGAAGTACCAGGCCGAGTACCGGGGTCTCATCCAGTACTACCTCCTCGCCCAGAACGTGCACCGTCTGAGCAAGCTCCACTGGATCATGGAGACCTCATTGCTGAAGACCTTGGCCTGCAAATACCGCCACGGCCCCGGCGTAGTTGTGTGATGTCCGGTTCCGTGCCGGTTGATCAGATGCCGTAGACGGCGAAGGCGTCCTTGTGGCGGAGGAGGTCGCGGCGGGCGTGGGCGATGTTGGCGCGTCCGGCGAGGCGGATGGTGCTGATCGCCAGGTTGCGGAAGCTGGCCAGGGCTCGGGGTGCTGTACCGGTCCTGACCTGGGAGTTGTCTTCCCGGAAGGTGACGTCTCGCACCCAGTGGATCTTGTTCTCCACGGTCCAGTGGGACCTCTCGTAATGGTTGAGGTGGGCGGGGCCGGCGACGTCGGGCGGCAGGCTGGTGACGCCGAAGACGATCTCTTTGCTGGTCCATTCGCCGTCGAGGTTGCCGGTGTCGCGGCGGAGGCGGAAGACCTGGGATGCGCCGGGGAACAGGGTGTGGCCGGCGGGTGCGGTGCGCAGGGTGCGGCGTTCGGTGCGGCCGTGCCCGCGGTCGGTCTCGGTCGCGGTGGTCTCGGTGAAGTCGGTGTCCGTGCCGGTCAGCAGTATCTGGGCGGCGGCGTGCGCGAGGGGCTGGTTGCCCTTGAGGATCAGGACGTAGTGGCTGCCGAGGGGGCCGGTGATCAGGCGGGCGGTCTTCTTCGTGGTGTGCAGCGCGTCCAGGGTGAACACCCTTCCGTCCAGGCCGAGTCGGGTGAGCAGGGCCCGGGCTGCCTCGCCCTCGCCGCGCTTGTCGGGGACCTGGCTCTGGCCCAGGACCGCGCCGTTGGCGTGGTCGATCGCGCCGACCAGGAAGACCCGCCCGCTCTCGGTGCGGGCGCCGGTCAGGGCCTTGCCGTCCAGGGCCGCGGCGGGCAGCAGCCCCTCTGGCGCCGGGTGCTCGGCTGCGCGCTGGGCGGTGCGGCGCTGTTCGCGTTCCGCTGGTCCCGGGGTGGCGGGGATCTCCGGCGCCGGCACGGTGCCGCGGGCGAGGTCCGCGACGTGTCCGCAGGTTGCCGTGTCCAGGGCGTCGGTGTCCAGATGGGTGAGCACGCGCCGGAAGGTGCGCTCGCTGGGTACGAGGTAACGGCCGGTCAGCGGGTTGTACCGAGCGCCGATACTGGCCAGGTTCGTCTGCGGGGCACGGGCCGCCCACTGCCAGATCGCGGCGATCGAGTCGCCGCCGACCACCAGCGTCGCGCACGCGGTCAGTGTCAGGATCACCACCAGGGCGTGGCGTCGGCCACGTTTCGCGCGCAGGTCCGGGACCTGCCGCAACCTGCTGACCAGTTCGGACTCCACTGTCGTCGGGTCGGTGGCGAGCTCGGCCTCCCCCCGGGCGAGGTCCGCGAGTTGGCCAACGGCAGGGGGGATCGGCGAAGATGCGGGCACGAGCGCGACTCCTGTGACGATCTTTTGGCGTAGAGACCTGAAAGATCATCAGAAGTCGCGCTCGTCCTGCAACCAGCCACATCAAACCGGGGCAGAACAACTCAAGGGAGAACTACGCCGGGGCCGTGCAAATACCGCAGCACGGTCCGGAAGATGTCTCGGAAATACCGGGCAACCGTCGAGACACCGCACGGCCCACGCCGCTGTCTACAGGTCACGGTCGAACGCAAGGAGGGGAAGAAGCCGCTGGTCGCCCGCTTCGGCGGGATCCCACTCAAACGAGAGCGCACCGCCACGCTCGCCGACGTCCGGCCGGTGACAGCACCCGCCTACAACGAGCTGATCAAACGGCTCCTGGCCGAGTACTGCGAGCTCTGCGAGACCCGCACGGATCTGGAGGTCCACCACATCCGCCACCTCGCAGACCTCAAACAGCCCGGACGTCGGGACAAGCCCGCCTGGATCCAGCTCATGGCCCGGAGGAGGCGCAAGACGCTTGTGCTCTGCCGGACTTGCCATGTCTCGGTCCATGCCGGGCGCGTTTCTCAGCCACTGCGGACGTGACCGCTGGAGAGCGGAATGCCCGGAAACGGGCACGTTCCGTTCGGGGGGGGGCCGTCGGAAAAGGACCCGTGCCACGGGCACCTCGTCGGCGGCCTACTTCACCCCATCGCCGGCGGGAAGTTCCTGTATCTGGCCACCGTCATCGACGTGTACTCCCGTCGCCTACTGGGCTGGTCGATGGCTGATGACATGCGGGCCGAACTCGTCACCGACGCGCTCAAGGCGGCCGTCCGCACTCGCGGCGGCCGGGTGGACGACGTCATCTTCCACAGCGATCACGGGGCTCAACTTGGACTCAACCGGTCGTCGCAACACCAGTTTCCTGGAGAGATACGCACCTGGGGCCGGCGCGGCCGCACCCCGCAGGTGACGGTGAGCGGGCGACGCTCGGGCCGCCTGTCGGTCGCCGGACTCATCGCGATGCGGCCCGGCTCCCGCACCCGGCTGTGCCACCGCCTGCGCACCCATCCCGCGGGCAAAAGCAAACGCCGCAGCATAGGCGAACAGGACTTCATCGCGCTGATCGACGGTGTCCACCACCTCGTCAAGGCCCCGATCGTGCTGGTCTGGGACCGGCTGAACACCCATGTCTCCCACGCCATACGTGAGTTGATCGCCGAGCGTGAATGGCTGACGGTATTCCTGCTGCCCGCGTACTCGCCGGACCTGAACCCCGTCGAGTGGGTATGGGCACATGTCAAGCGCAGCCTGGCCAACCTCACTCCCCTGTTCGACGGGTGATCAGATGGTGACGGTCTTGTATTCGAGGTAGGTGTTCAGGCCGGCGAAGCCGTACTCGCGGCCCAGGCCGCTGGCCTTGAAGCCGCCGAACGGGCCGTCGAAGCCGACGGGGGCGCCGTTGATCGTGACGGTGCCGGTGCGAATGCGGCGGGCGATGGCCAGGGCGTGCTGCTCGTCGGCGGACCACACGCCGCCGGACAGGCCATACTCGGAGTCATTGGCGATGCGCACGGCGTCGTCCTCGTCCTCGTAGGCGATGACGACCAGCACCGGGCCGAAGATCTCCTCCTGGGCGATCCGCATCGCGTTGTCGACGTCCGCGAAGACGGTCGGGGTGACGTAGTAGCCCTGTTCCAGGCCGACCGGCACCTGCGGGCCACCGGTGACCAGGCGTGCGCCTTCCTTGATGCCGATCTCGATGTAGCCGCGCACCCGCTGTTGCTGGTCGCGGCGGATCATCGGGCCGATGAAGGTGTCCGGGTCGTGCGGGTCGCCGACCTTCAGCGACTCGACGACCTGCTTGACGGCGGCGACGACCTCCTCATAGCGCCTGCGCGGGGCGAGGATGCGGGTCTGGGCGATGCACGCCTCGCCGTTGTTGAGCAGGCAGGAGAAGGCCAGGCCGGCTGTGAACTTCGCCAGGTCGGCGTCGGGCAGGACGATGGCGGCGGACTTGCCGCCGAGCTCCAGGCTGACGCGCTTGAGCTGCTGGCCAGCGATGGAGGCGATCCGACGCCCGGCGCCGGTCGAACCGGTGAACGCGATCTTGTCGACGTCGGGGTGGGACACCAGGTGCTCGCTGGTCTCGCGGTCGGCCGGCAGCACGCTGATCGTGCCTGCGGGCAGCCCGCACTCGGCCAGCAGGTCGGCGAGCAGGCCCATGCTCAGGGAGTTCTCCGGTAAGACCTTCAGGATGACCGTCGCGTACGCGGGCGAGCAGCGGGCCGCAGTTCCAGCTGCCGGCGGAGCGGGTGGAGGCGAAGGTGATCAAGGGCTCGTGAGCGGAGGCCCGGAAGGTGTACTCGCGGCCGAGATGCCAGCCCTGGTCTTTGGGTTCGGTGCGGAACTCCTGGCGTGCGCCGCCTTCGGCCAGCACGGTGAAGGGCTGGCCCTGGGTGAGCTGGTCGCTCGGGCAGTTGCTGGCCGTTCCTCCGAAGCCGTCGTCGAAGGTGACGGTGACCTCGGCACCGGCCCGTACTCCGCGCAGCCGCTGGCTGACGGTGTGATCGTCGGTGTTGCGGTTTCGCAGGAGGATGGCCACCGGTGCGTTGTCGGGGTGGCTGGAGGAGGTGCCGCTGTAGCGGTAGGGGTAGCGGATGGTCCAGCCTTTGACACGGCAGCTGTAGTTCGTGAGGCGTGAGGCATCGCCGCTGGCCAGCGTGGTGGGTGGGGTGCCTGCGGCAGGGGTACGGCCACCGGCATCGTGATCTTGTGTGACGAAGAATCAAGAAGCGGTGGCCGCGCAGGCCACGGTAGTACACGCCGGGTGGGACGGGTTGTTCGAGGGGTTGATGGGCCGGTTCGCGAGCTGCTTCCCGCGCCGGGAGACCCGGCTGACCTGCCGGAACATGGTCTCTGGGCTGCTGATGGTCAAGGAATCGGCGAACTGCTGGTCGTTGGCCGAGGCGATCGGCCACAGCGGTCCGCATGTCCTGCAGCACTTCTTGTCGAGGGCCCGCTTCGACACCGAGGCAGTCCGCCGGTCGGTCGCGGCCTGGACGGTGGAGCAACTCGGCGAGAGGGAGGTGATGTTGGTGGTGGACGAGACGGGCGATGAGAAGTCGTCCCTCGACGCGGTCGGCGCGGCCCGGCAGTACTCCGGGGCGCTGGGCGGGATCGGGCTGTGCCAGGTCGCGGTACACCTCTCCTACGTGAGTGCCGAGGGGCACGCGCTGGTCGACCGTCGGCTGTACCTGGGCGAGGCATGGGCGGCGGACGACGAGCGCCGTGAGCTGGTCGGGGTGCCCGACGAGAGGTGTTCGCCACCAAGCCGCAACTGGCCGGCGACATGCTGGAGGACGCCCACGCCTCGGGGGTGCACACCGCGTGGGTGGCCGCCGACGAGGTCTACGGTGGACGGGAGTTGCGTGCGCGGATCCGTGCGCTGGGCTACGGCTACGCGATCGCGGTACCCACCAGCCACCGGGTCACCACCCCGGGCGCCGGGAAGAAGAAGGTCACCGCGCTGCTGGAGCGGGTGCCGAAGCGGGCCTGGATGCGGCTGAGGACCGGCCATGGCACCAAGGCCGAGCGGCTCTACGACTGGGCGATGATCGACGTGAACCCCGACGATGCGCCGCCCGGACAGGCCGCCGGGCACAGCCAGGTCCTGGTCCGACGCCACCGCCGCACCGGCACCCTTTCCTTCTACCGGACCTGGCACCCCGACCCGCAGCCGATATCGGTGCTGGTCAGCGCGGTCTGCCGCAGGTGGCGGGTCGAGGAGGACTTCCAGGGAGCCAAGGGCCTGGCCCACCTCGACACCGGCCAGGTCACCTGCTGGACGTCCTGGCACCGCTGGAGCCTCATGTCAATGATCGCCTACGCACTTCTGGCCGTCGGCGCCCTCCACGAGCGGCAACGCGCCCACCCCGCCAACTCCGACGACGAGTTGGCCATGGTGCCCGTCAGCCCGCGCGAACTCCTCGCGCTATTGCGGGTCTTCGCCCTGCCAAGGCCCCGCCAGGACACCGATCCGGCACACGCCCTGCGCTGGTCGAACTGGCGTCGCCGACACCAGCATCGCGCGACGGCCTGCCACCGCCGCTGGAACAACGTCACAGCAGTGGCCATCGCATGACAGGAACCTCACGAGTCACGAACTACAGCTGCCGTGTTTGACCTGGCTGGTGTCGGTGTCGGCGGTGAAGGCCGGCTGGCTGAAGTCGCCGTTGATGACCGCCGCCTGGACGGGTTCGGGGGCGGATTCTCCTCAATGCCGAAGACACCGATCGGAGTCCGCTTACCGATTCTCGATCCGCTTGAAACAACGACCGGTCAACAAACGTTTCCCTGATACGAGAGCAGGAAGTCTGAAAACGATCAGAAGAAAGGAAGGAGAAGGCGATGGAAGCCATCGTCGACACCGGAGTTCTTCCCGGGCGGCAGGCCGGGGCCCCGGGCGTGTCGGCGGATGACGGAACCTGGATACTGGCACACGGACCGGGGGCAGCGGCACACGCACGGAAGATCACCGAAGAGGTCCTGCGAGAATGGCGGGTAGCCCCGGAGGTCGCCGAAAGCGTGCTGCTTGTGGTGTCCGAACTGGTCACCAACGCCGTCGAACACGCGCGACCGCCAGCAGCCCTGCATCTGCAGCACGACCCGGACTCCGGACGGGTGCGGGTGGAAGTCACCGACGGCGGCCCTGCCGCCACACAGGGCGACTGGGCAGCGAGCTGCACCGACGGCGAGCACGGCCGAGGACTGCACATCATCGACCTCGTCACCGCCGCTCACGGCTACGACCAGGAACGCGACCGCGTCACCCACTGGGCCGACCTCACCACTGCGGCCTGCCTTCGGTTCGCCGCCCCAGGACGGCTTGACGGTCTCTGCGGCAAGCCGCCCGTTGAGGCCGAGCGGCGTCCACGTCACAGGGGCAGAGCGGGTGTGCCGACGGGGCGGACCACACAACGGGAAGCACGTGTCCTGTGCAGCGCGTCGGGCCGCTCCCGGAATGAAGTGGAGGGGAGGCGCTGACACGATGGCACACGTAGTCGTCGAGGATGGCCAAGTAGTCATACGCCTGGCGTGGTGGGAGAGAGCAGCCGCCCGCCGGGGCGACGACGTGCGCGTGCCGTTGACGGCCGTACGCCGGGTGACCGTCGAGTCCGACTGGTGGCGTGCTCTGAGTGGAACACACGAGCGCGGCACCTGCGTCCCCGATGCCTTGTGCGTCGGTACGCGCCGCCATCAGGCCGGGAAGGACTTCGTGGCCATTCGGCCTCGCCGACCCGTGGTGTGCATCGAACTCTGGTCCTCTGCTCCTTTCCGTCTTCTCGCCGTTTCCGCGCGGGACAACGCGGAAGCCGAGGCTTCCGCGGGGCAGCTTCGCCGGACCGCTCCGAGAATTGATATCTCCACGCCGTGGCGGCAGCCCCTGCCCGTGCCCGATGACAGAGCTGAATGCGGCAGGGGAGCAGGGGAATCTTTACGCAGGCACTTTTTGGGTTTCCTCCCTTGCGGAATGCTCTTCCTCCTCCTGGCGCTGGCCCTTTTCTCGGTAGTTGCCAATGGTGCGGATATCTCGTATATACAACAAAGAGGAGAATGCGCGCGCAGCTCCAGAGCGGCTGCGACGCCCGAGCGAGCGTCGCTGCGGACGCACGGCCCCGGCGTAGTTGATCTTTGATGGGTTTTGGGTCGTTTGCCCAGGGGGAGGGGTGTGAGTTGCCAGACGAGCGCGGCCTCTGACCTCGATTCTTCCGAGGGCTGGCGGCGGCAGTGTGAGCGGCTGACTGCCTGATATGTCCCGTGCCGTGTCGGGACTGGCCGTCGCGTGACGCTGCGGGGCGTCGGGTTCCACGGGCCCGAGGGTGGTGCGGTCCTCTCGTTGTTGTCGGGTGGTGGCCGGCCGTCAGGTGAGGGCCGGAAGCTGGTGAGCGCGCTGCCAGGCGGTGGCGAACGCTGCCCCCCAGGGCCAGGTGCGGTCGAGGTGCAGGGTGCGCCGGCGGGCGTGGGAGGTGAGCCGGGCGGGCAGGTGGTACAGCTTCCTGCGGATCGTCTCCGGTTCGGCGGCGGCGAGTGCGGGCTCGTCGTGCAGGAGGAGGAGCCGGGTCCAGGCGTCGAGGTCGGCGGCGAGCGTGGCGGCCAGCACCCAGGCCATGTTGAGCTGCCAGGACTTCGAGGGCAGCAGCCCGAGGCCGACCCGCTTGATCGCTTTGACACGGTCCTCGACCTCGGCGTGATCACGGTAGAGGGCGTCGACGAACCACACCTGCCCGGAGCCCGGGGCCCCGGAGAGCCCTTGGCGGGCGGGGATGTTCGTGGCGACGATCTGGTAGCGCCAGCCGGTGCGCTTCTCGAACGCGGTCAGCTTCTTCGTATCCCGCCGCGAGGGCTTGACCCGGCGCACGATCAGCCGCATCCCGGCCGGCCAGCCGGTCAGGTCACGGACCCCGGTCAGCTCGGCGACCTGGTAGGACACCCATTCCCCATCGGGTCCCTTGATCTCGTGGAGTTGGCCGTCCTGCCGCAGTGCGGCCGTCCACACGTTCTCGGGCAGCAGCGCGATGGCCCGCTCGTCCGTGGCGTTGATGGCCCAGCCGGTCACCCAGCGCACCCGGCGCCGGCTGGTGGTCAGACTCTGGAGATGGTCCAGGACCTCGTGGCTGAAGGCCGCGCCGTCGATCCGCACCAGCAGCTTCGACCACAGCGGGAGCGGGAGCTGCCGAAACGCCGAGGCCAGGACGCTCTTGTGGTCGGCGACATCGTTCGGTGGCGCGTTGCCGGGCCGCAGCAGCATGGCGACGCACTCACGGGTGTTGGCCACCCACGCCCCCAGCGGCATGTGACCGAAGGTCCCCTTGAAGGTGCCCGCCGCGCCTTCCTTGCGGCTGGTGCAGGTCACGATGGTCGCATCCAGGTCCAGGACGTACCAGCCGGTCAGCTCCCGGCCGCACACCGAGATCCAGGGGAAACCGCCGGGCCGCAGGGCGAGCAGCGTCCACACCACGCGGCGTATCGCGGCACGGGCGCGTTCCACCCTGGCCGCGACCGGGGCGTCGATCGCGGCCAGGGCGCGGCGCAGGGTGCTGTCCGAAACCGGGCGCGGGAACACCGCACGCCAGTGGTACTGGAGTTGCTCGGCCTCCAGGACGTTCGTCGCGCCGAGCACGATCGCACAGGCCAGCTGGACCAGCGCCATGCCCCGGTCCCGCCAGCCCGGCCCGGTGCCCTTCGGCAACGCCGCACTCAGCGCGGCGGCCAGGCCGACGCGGTCGGCGACCTTCCGCAGCAGCACCACGCCCGCGTGGCCGATCAGGTTCTTGCCGTCGGCCCGCACGGCAAGCCGGTGATCCCATTCGGTAACCTGCACCTGTTGGGTGCCTCTTCTCCGCGACGTTCTTGATCTCAGCAGTCAGATCATCGCAGGTGGGAGGCACCCTTCTTCTGCCGGGACGTCAGATCACTTTCATAGCTGAATACATGAGGCTGATGATCTTTCAGGTTCCTACGCCAGAAGATCGTCTCAGGAGCCGCGCTCGTGTCCGCATCCTCCCTGATCAGCCCTGTCCTTGGCCAGCTCACCGATCTCGCGCTGTGGGAGGCCGAGCTCGCCGCCGACCCTGTGGCAGTGGAATCCGCGCTGGTCAGCAGGTTGCGGCAGGTCCCTGACCGGCGTGCGGAGCGTGGGCGGCGGCATCCCCTGGTGGTGATCCTGGTGCTGGCCGCGTGCGCGACGCTGGTGGTCGGTGGTGACTCCATGACCGCGATCTGGCAGTGGTCCGCCCGCGCCCCGCAGGTCAAACTGGCCCGCCTCGGCGCCCGGTACGACCCGCTGGCCGGCCAGTACCTTGTGCCCAGCGAGCGCACCTTCCGCCGCGTGCTCGCCGACCTGGATGCCGACGTGCTGGACGCGGCGACCTGCGCATACGTCGCCGACGTCGCGACCGGAAAGGCACCGACGCCCGAGGTCCCGGACACCCCGGGGCCCATCGAGCGCGAACAGCGCCGCGCCGCCCAGCGGGCCGTGGAACACCCGGCGCCGGCCGGGCTGCTGCCCGCTGCGGCTCTCGACGGCAAGGCCCTGACCGGCGCCCGCACCGAATCGGGGCGGGTCTTCCTGGTCGGGGCGGTCGACCACGCCAGCGGCGCGGTCCTCGGCCAGAGGCAGGTTCCGGACAAGCGCGGCGAGGGCGAGGCGGCCCGCATGCTGCTGGCCCAACTCGCCTTGTCCGGCCGGGTGTTCACCCTGGACGCCCTGCACACCACGAAGAAGACCGCCCACCTGATCACGGACCGGCTCGACGCCCACTACGTCCTGATCCTGAAGGGGAACCAGCCGCTGGCCCGCGCCGCCGCCCAGGCGCTGCTGGCCGGTACCGACGCCGAGTGGACCGAGACCACCGAGGCCGAGGACGACCGTGGGCACGGGCGCACCGAGCGTCGCACGATCCGCACCGCCCAAGCCGACGACGCCCTCTTCCCCGGCGCGGGACAGGTCTTCCGCCTGCGCCGTGACACCGGCGGCCTCGACGGAACCTGGACCGGGAAGGAGATCGTCTTCGGCGTCACCAGCCTGCCCGCCCACCTCGCAGGCCCCGCTCACCTCAACCACTACGAGAGGGTCCACTGGTCCATAGAAAACAAGATCCACTGGGTGCGGGACGTCACCTTCCATGAGGACAACTCCCAGGTCAGGACCGGCACCGCACCCCGAGCACTGGCCAGCTTCCGCAACCTGGGCATCAGCACGCTCCGCCTGGCCGGACGAGCCAACATCGCCCACGCCCGCCGCGATCTCCTCAACCACAACGACGCCTTCGCCGTCTACGGCATCTGATCAACTACCACGAAGCCGGACACAACCGAACAACGCCGGGGCCGTGGCTGCGGACGTACACGGCTTGCGTGCGGCAGGCGCCGCGTACCGACTGATCTCCTGCCGTGCGAGGTCGCCATGGGAAGGGAAGGGCGGAAGGCCGCCGATACTGCACGGCCGTTCCTGGCCCGTCGCCGGGCACAGGGTTCGATGGTGCAGGCCGCCGTTCAGGTGTCCTTGGCCAACTGTCCGACCCGGCCCGTCGGCACCTGGCCGAGCGTTGCGGCGCAGACGCCGTTCCAGCACCAGCTGCCCCGTGAGACCACAGCGTGTTCCGCGTGCGCCGCCGCCTGGTGCTGTTCTTCCTGACGTTCCATCTCGGCCTGAGCATGGCGTGCAGCGCGCTCGACATCGCCCACATCAGCCCATGCCAGCAGGCGCAGCGAACGGTACGGCGGTGGCGCCGCCCCCGGAAGACCGCACCACCGCCTCCGGCAAGGTCGACCCGGTACCTTCGGCCTGACCGCGCCGCTCCTGTCGTTACGGCTTACGCGCAAGTCCACCGTGCTCGGCGGTGACCTCAGTGGCGTCCGAACCGGGCTCCGGACGCCACTGCGTCACCGAGACGACACCGGGCTCGACAAGCTCCAGACCGTCGAAGAACGCGGTGATCTCATCAATGGAGCGCAGGTTGTACGGAACGGCGCCGCTGTTGTTGTAGGCGTCCTGGGCCTGCTCGAAGACCGGGTCGATGCCACGCGACCCATCATTGATGGAGAGGTAACTGCCCGAGGGCAGGGCGCCCATAAGCCGGGTGACGATGGAACGGGCCTGATCGTAGTCGGCGACATGACCCAGGATGTTGCTGAGGATGAGCGCGGTGGGACGACCGAAGTCCAGCGTCTTGGCGGCGACGTCAAGAATGCGATCCGGGTCCGTCACGTTGGCGTCGATGTAGGCGGTCGCGCCCTCGTCGGTGGAGTAGAGCAGCGCACGGGCGTGGGCGAGCACCATCGGATCGTTGTCGGCGTAGACGATCCGCGCCTCGGGAGCGAGCCCCTGGGCGACCTCGTGGGTGTTCTGCGCGGTCGGAGGCCCGGTACCGACATCCAGGAACTGCCGGATACCTGCCTCGGAGACGAGATAAGGTCTGTCAAACGAACGGCTCTCACAAGATTTTCGTAGCCGGTGATCGCTTCAACTTGCCTGTGGCGTCGGCCGGTTGACGGTGCCAGGCTGGCTGTGTGTCTTGTCGCGGTGGGGGACCTGATACCGAATCTGGCCACGGTGCAGGTCGAGCGCGTGGAGGCCAACGCGAACTTGCTGCGGATCACGGCCCGGACAGGGATGACACCCCGGCAGCATGTCCGGGGTGCGGGCAGGCGTCGGACTGGGTGCATTCGCGTGACGTGCGGCATGTCGCGGATGAGGCGGTGGGCGGGCGCTCGGTCGTGATCGACTTACCGGTGCGACGCCTGTACTGCGAGAACTCCGCCTGCGAGAAGACCACCTTCGTCGAGCAGGACGCGGGGCTGACCCGACGTTACAGCGCCGCACTCCAGCCCTGCAGAAGGTGGTCGACGCGGTCGCCGTGGCGCTGGCCGGATCGGCCGGAGCCCGCCTGCTGGACGTGCTGCACCACGTCCTGTCCTGGGCAAGCGTGCTGAACTGCCTGATGCGCATAACGGTGCCTGCCCGATCGGCTCCGCGGGTCCTGGGCTCGACGAGTTCGCCCTGCGCAAGGGGCACCGCTACGCCACCATCCTGATCGACGCCCAGACCGGCGAGCGTGTCGAGGTACTGCCGGACCGGAAGACACAGACGGTCATCGCCTGGCTGAAGGCCCACCCCGGCATCGAGGCGGTCTGCCGGGACGGGGCCGGGGGCTTCGCCCAGGCCCCTGCGGTCGGTGGAGCGCGTGCCGCACCGCTCCCGGGCGCTTGCCGAGGACGCGTGCGGCGGCGGGACCGTCCAGGCCGACGATGACCCGCAGGAGCACGGCCTCGGCCTGGTCCCGGGGCAGTCCGCGGATCAGCTCCAGGGCCCGCTCGGTGGAGAGGAACTCCAGAGCCTGCTCATGAGTATTGTGCGGGCCGGCCAGATCCAGTACGTCCTGGTCGGTGCCGCCGGCCTGGGGCCGCACGCGTTGGCGGCGCAGGTGGTCCAGTGCCCGGTGCCGGGCGATGGTCGCGGTCCAGCCGCGGAAGCCGGCGCCGTCGCCCTTGAAGCGCCCGAGGTCGCGGGCTATCTCCAGCCAGGCGTCGGACGCCACGTCTTCCGCGTCGTCGCCGACGATGCCGCGCAGGTAGCCGAGCAGGCCGGGCTGGACGATCCGGTAGGCGATCGCGAAGGCGGTCTCGTCGCCGTCCTGGGCCTGTGCGATCGCCGCGCCCAGTTCCCCGTCGCGCGCCTGTGCGCGTTGGGGTTGCCGTACCTGGCCCAAGATTGTCCTCGTTCGCGCCGGTTCGTAGCGAGTACTGCCGTCCGCCGCGCTCCGGTCGCATCGACGACCCCATGATGTTCAGCGTCCGTCGTCACGGAAGTGTCACAACGCATCAGGCGGCCTCCACGTTCTCGCCGGTGTCCCCGTGCCCCGGCCGCTGGATCCGGCGCACATATGCGTGTAGGACGGAGCGCCATCGGTGCGGTCCGGGCCGGGTGACGTTTCGTGCGGCCTGTGCGCTGGGGGAATGTGGGTTCACTGCAGGGCAGGCCAAGAGCGACCGCTCCGCCGACGCCAGCGCCGCAGCGCACCCCGGACCTCTCTCCGTGCCGTTCGTGACTCCCCCCGTGGGCGGCGCGGAGAGGGACGGGGCCGGGGCCTCGACCACTGAACGGGGTCCCGGTCCCGAGGCACCCCTCATGGGACCGGCGGCGTCCGATCCGCACCCCGGTTCCGTCCGCCCCGCGTGATGCTCAGGTGCCCCCGTGCGCTCCTTCTGGCATGAGTGCGCACCTCCGTCTGCGCGCGGTGCCGCCTCCGGCACTGCGCAACAGCGCGATATGGCTGGAACGGCTTTTCGAGGGCGACGCGGAGACCGTCCGACACTGCCGGGACCTGGAGCGCATCTACGCCAGCGCTCCCCCGTATTTTCTTTCCGGGAGCCGGCCCCGGATCCAGGTGGTGCTCGGCGGCTGGCCGGTGTTCCGTGCCGACCGGCGCAAGACGCCGCTCCTGGTGCTGACGGCGGCCCAGGCCCGCCAAGTGGCCGGGTTCCTCGCGATGGCCGACTTCGAGGCGCTGTGGGATGCCGCCCGGGACGAACTGCTGCCGCGCTATGTCGGCGTGATCGCGGAGCCCGAGACGTGGGACGCCTTCGCTGCGGCGCACCGGGAACTGAGGGCGTTCTACGTGCACACGGCCGAGTGCGGAGACGCGGTGGTGAAGTGGCTGTCCGAGGCATGAGGTGTGCGTGAGGTGTAACAGTTTCGGCCCGCCGCGCTCTGTCTATGCGGGCGGCCGCGTCGGTCGGCCGGGACAGGGGGGCACGACTCGTGCAGTGGACGAACGCCAGCGGCGAAGCGTACGGCGAGGATCCGTACGGTGGCGCTGGGTACGCGTATGCCTACGGTCACGACGGGTACGGCCATGAGGGGTACAGCGTCGACACGTCCGCGCTGACCCGGGACCCGGTGCAGCTTGCGCAGTGGACGCAGCCCCACCCGACGGCGTGGGACGCCGCCCATGGCGACGTCCTCACCGTGTCGGCCCCGGAGACCGACACGCAGCCCGTCCCCTTCGTGCCGGTGCCGGCGCCCGAATCCGAGCCGGACCCTGGTACGCCGGGGAACGGACCGATGCGGCCGGTCTTCGTGGACTCCTCCGGGCGACGCCAGCGCCTCGTGCTGCGAGTCGCCCGGCTGCTGGTGATCCCCGCCGGGGGCTATGTCGCCCTGCTGATCAGCACCGTGCTGGGCGGCCCCGGCATCAGCGCTCCGTTCGTCCCGCAGCCGGACACCACACACCGGGCCGCGCCCCGCGTGACCGCCTCCGACTCCCCGTCCGGCACCGGCCACTCGGCAGGGAGCGCGAGCTCCGCCGCGGCGCACGACAAGTCCGGTCCCACGGCGCAGCGGACCTCCTGGCCAGTGCGGCCGACAGCCTCGACCGCCCCCGTTACCACGTCCGGGCCCACCGCGGCGCCCACCGGGGCCACTTCTCCGACGGCCACCGCCAGCCCGACCCCGACCCCCTCCTCCCAGGGGCGCGCCCTCGGGACGTCCCACAAGCCCGTGAAGTGATCCAAGGCCCTCACGTGACCGATCGCCGCCGCACCGCTCCTCGCCGCCGCAGCCGTACCCGCCAGATCACCCCCCGCGCCCATTGGCTGCTGTTGTGTGTGCTCGTGGTGACCCTGTCGGCCGCCCTGCTGCTGCAGGGCTACACCCACCACATGTTCGGGATCACCTCGGACGACGTGACCGGCCCCCGGGGTCGCGCCGAGGCGGTGCCCGGCCGGGTGACCCACGGCGGCCCCGTGATCGCGGACGCCGCCGGCGCCCCGCACACCGCCCGCCCGAAGGCCGGCACCATCGCCCTCACCTTCGACGACGGCCCCAACCCCGTCTGGACGCCGCGCATCCTCGACGTGCTGCGCCGCAACCATGTGCAGGCGACCTTCTTCGTCGTCGGCACCGAGGTCGTGGACCACCCCGAACTGGTCCGCCGGATCGTCGCCGACGGCCACGAGATCGGCATCCACACCTTCACCCATCCCGACCTGTCCCGCCTCGCCCCGTGGCAGCGCTCGCTGGAACTGCGCGAGACCCAGCTCGCGGTGGCCGGCGCGGCCGGGGTCACCACCGCGCTGCTGAGGCCGCCGTACTCCTCGGAGAACGACGCGCTGAACGACGCCGACTGGTCGGTCCTGAAGCAGGCTGGCGCGGCGGGCTACGTCACGGTGCTCTCCACCCAGGACGCCGAGGACTGGCAGCGCCCCGGCACGGACCGCATCGTCGCGAACGCGACCCCGCACGGCCGCGCCGGACAGATCCTGCTGATGCACGACGGCGGCGGCGACCGCTCCCAGACCGTCGCCGCGCTGAACACCCTGATCCCCCGGCTCAAGGCCCGGGGCTTCCGGTTCGCGACGGTCGGCGCCGCCGTCGGCATGGCCGGCCCCGTCCAGCCTGCCGGACTGGGCGAGCACCTCCAGGGGATGGCCCTCGTCACGGTGTTGCAGGCCGGCGACTGGGTCGTGTGGCTGCTGGGTGTGCTGATGTTCGCGGCCGGAGTGATCAGTGTGCTGCGTGCGGTGGTCATGGTGTTCGCGGCCCGCCGGCACCGGCGGCTGCGCAAGGGGCGCCGGGGCAGGTCGTGGGGGCCGCCGGTGACCGAACGGGTCAGCGTCATCGTCCCGGCGTACAACGAGAGCGCCGGAATCGAGGCGGCCGTACGCTCCCTGGTCGCCTCGGACCATCCGGTCGAGATCATTGTGGTGGACGACGGCTCCACCGACGGCACCGCCGACCTGGTGGAGTCCCTCCGCCTGCCCGGGGTGCGGGTGATCCGGCAGGAGAACGCGGGCAAGCCGGCCGCGCTCAACACCGGGCTCGCCGCGGCCTCCTGCGACCTGGTGGTCATGGTCGACGGCGACACGGTCTTCGAACCCGACACCGTCCGCACGATCGTGCAGCCCTTCGCCGACCCGCGCGTGGGTGCCGTCTCGGGCAACGCGAAGGTCGTCAACCGCGGCGGCCTGCTGGGCCGTTGGCAGCACATCGAGTACGTGGTCGGCTTCAACCTCGACCGCCGCCTGTTCGACCTCGCCGAGTGCATGCCGACCGTGCCCGGCGCGGTCGGCGCCTTCCGCCGCCGGGCGCTGCTCGCCCTCGGCGGCGTCAGTGACGTCACCCTCGCCGAGGACACCGACCTCACCATGGCACTGTGCCAGGCCGGCTGGCGCGTGGTGTACGAGGAGCACGCGGTGGCCTGGACCGAGGCACCCGCCTCCCTGAACGCCCTGTGGCGCCAGCGGTACCGCTGGTGCTACGGCACCCTGCAGGCGATGTGGAAGCACCGCGGCGCCCTGATCCAGCGCGGCGCCGCCGGCAAGCTGGGCCGCCGGGGTCTGGTCTACCTCCTCCTCTTCCAGGTCCTGCTGCCCCTGCTCGCCCCGGTCGTCGATGTCTTCGCCGTCTACGGCCTGGTCTTCCTCGACCCACTCCGGATCACCGCCCTGTGGCTCGCCTTCCTTCTCCTGCAACTCGGCATGGGCCTGTACGCGTTCCGCCTGGACGGCGAGCGGCCCGGCCCGCTGTGGAGCCTGCCGCTGCAGCAGTTCGTCTACCGCCAGCTGATGTACCTGGTGGTCATCCAGTCCGTCTTCACCGCCGTGTCGGGCTCACGACTCCGCTGGCAGCGCATGGAGCGCTACGGCAGCCTGCGGGCACCGGCGGGGGCGGAGCCCTCCGGGGACAACCGCACTGCCGCCCCTGAGCCGTCGGAACCGTACGAGGCCGCTCAGCAGCCGCAACCGTACGAGGCGGTCACCCATTCCGGACCGTACGCAGGCGTCCCGGGGCACGGACCGTACGCGTCTCAGCCGGACCCTGAGCTGTACCCCTCCCACCCGGCCCCCTGGCCGCACGAGGCTCACCCACAGCCATGGCCGTACGTGACGCCTCCCCGGCCCGCGCCCCACGACACCACCCACGAGTACTGACAGTTCTGTCTCGTGAGGGGTTCGGCACGGGCTCCCGGTGGCGTCACCGGACACCCCTGCCGAGGAAGAGGGCACCCACTCGTGGACCTGGGCGTCATCGGGCGGGCAACCGGACTGATCGCCGTCACCAACACCGACGGCCTCCTGATCCTGGCGCTGTACCTCGCCCAGCGAGCCGGGCACTGCGGCGCTGCCTTCCTGCCCGAGTCGGCCACTCCTGTCCTCGTGCGTGTGTTCGCCACTGTCGGCTCCAACGGGCTGACCGTGTAAGCCGCGGTGTTCCTCGTGCTGGTGGCGGCGTGGCACTTCGCCGGCCGGTTCGAAGGCGGCGCCTTCGGCCTGTGACGCGGTCGGCACACGCACTTCGCACAAGTGCCGTCCGTTCGGCCGAACAAGGTCAGCCTCGGCGCCTCTTCCCTGATCCACACCGAGCGACTGCTGTCGCTGAGCGAGGATCTACCGGTGGCGATCGTTCGGTACGTGGGCGGGGAGAAGAAGGTGTGAACCGGCGCGGAGGAGGCCGCGGCGGAGGAACTGGCGCTCGCGGTGGGAGTGGCCGAGGCCGAGCGATGGACCGTGACCGTGCGGCGCCCGTGCACGAGGTCGCGCACGTCCGGCAGGGCAACGTGCGGGGTCCGCACAGGCGACGGCGAGCTCGGCGCGGTCCAGCACACCGGCACAGCAGCCGTCGTGGCGGACCACCGGCAGATGACGCTGCCCGGACCGCTCTACTACCTCCCAGGCCATCAACAGCGTCTCGTCCTCGCTGATCGAGTACGGCGCCTCGTTCATCAGGGCACCCACAGACAGCCTCACGTCCACGACTGCCTCCTTCCGGTCAGCGTTGGCTGGGCCGAGGCCCGCATCCAGTGGTTTCCCGCAAGACGGTCAGACGGCGGTGGTATTCGTCCTCGTCGATCTCTCCCCGGGCGAAGCGCTCTGCCAGGAACTGCTCGGGGGACGGCCCAGGCGGCCGGGCATCGGCACGGTCACTGCTCCCTCTCGGCCTCGCCAGGGCGCGGTACAGGAGGACGCCGAAGGTGATAATCAGGGCCCAGAAGAGGATCATGCCGACGGACATGGCGAACCAGCCCCATCCACCGACACCGTGGTCGTACCAGAACAACATGGCGACTCATCTCCCTCCAGGGCACCGAGAGCCAGGGCCTGGTGCCTGCGACTTTCGAGGTGTCTGGTTCTCACGCTCGCCCGGATCGTGGAGCACGTCATGAGCCGGTGAGGCCAACGCAAGGGGCCGATGGGCCCTCGTCGCCGAGAGGGGGATGAACAGGATCTGCTGCCCCGGGAGCACATGAGCCGTAAGCAGCAGCTCGGTCACGCGGGCAAGGGCGCTCGTTACCGAGGACGATCACGGAGTCCTTCGCGGGGGCTGGGACAGGCCGGATACGACGTGCCCGGCGTCGAACCGGGCCCGAGCGACCCTGACCACACCTCGCCGCAGTTGTTCGCATGCCGTGATCATCGCCCTCCCCATGCACGGAGGCGCGAAAAACGTCTGTACGGCCCTGGCGGCAGAGCCGTTCGTCCCCTGCCACGGGCCCATCCCGGCGCGATGTGATGGGACCGGACCGCGGGCAACAATGCCGGACGGACAGAGGTGGCCATGAACCGCTCCGCCTTCATCACACGGCTGCGCTCTCTGACCGGGACGGTCGCCTCGCCACGGCTGGAGCCCGCCCTCCTGGCCGTCACGGCATCGGCCCTGACCGCAGGGGGTGCCGCCTGGCTCGCCGGTGACGCGGGGCTCGCGGACCTGCTGTGGGGCCTGGGCACCCTGGCCGCGGTCCCACCGGCGATGGGTTGGGTGGTCACCGCACTCCGCCACGGCCGTACGGGCGTCGACCTGATCGCGGTTCTCGCTCTCGGTGGCACCCTCGCTGTCCATGAATACCTGGCCGGCGTGCTCATCGCACTAATGCTGGCCACCGGTCGCACCCTGGAGGCGGCAGCCCAGCGACGGGCCTCGCACGACCTGCGTGCGCTTCTGGAGCACGCGCCCCGCTCGGCGCGCCGCCGGACAGCGGCCGGAGTCGCCATGGTTCCGCTGGCCGAAGTCGCAGTAGGTGACCTGCTCGTCGTGGGTCCGGGCGAGGTCGTTCCGGTCGACGGGCGGGTGGAGAGCGCCGTGGCCGACCTCGACGAGTCCGTACTCACCGGCGAGTCCTTGAACGTCGAACGGGCGGCGGGCGGCACCGTCCGCAGTGGGGTGGTCAACGCAGGCGGCGCCTTCGAGCTGAGGGCCACGGCGACCGAGCAGGACAGCACGTACGCCTCAATCGTGCGGCTGGCCAGGCAGGCCGGGGCCGAGTCCGCCCCCGTGGTACGGCTGGCCGACCGCTACGCGGCCTGGTTCCTTCCACTCACCTTGGCGGTGGCGGGACTGGCCTGGCTGCTCAGTGGCTCGGCGGTACGAGCGGTCGCGGTGCTGGTGGTCGCCACCCCCTGTCCGCTGCTGCTGGCCGCGCCGGTGGCCATCGTCTCCGGGATCTCCCGCGCCTCACGCCAGGGAGTCGTCATGCGCGACGGCGGCGCCCTGGAGAACCTGGGGCGGGCCCGCACCCTGCTGCTCGACAAGACCGGCACCCTCACCCGCGGCCGCCCTCACGTCCTCGACGTGCTCACCGCACCCGGGTGGCAGCCCACGGAGGTGCTGAGGCTGGCCGCGTCGCTGGACCAGTACTCGCCCCATGTCCTGGCCGAGGCGATCGTCGACACCGCGCGCGAACGGAAGCTGGTTCTGTCGGTCCCGTTCGATGTCACCGAGGAGCCCGGCCGGGGTGCTTCGGGCATCGTGGACGGGCACCAGGTGTCCGTCGGCCGCTTCGACGCGACCGACGCCCGCCCGTCCTGGGCGAGGGCGGTGGACAACCGGGCGCTTCTCGACGGCGCGGCCGTGGCCTGGCTGACCGTCGACGGTTCTCCGGCGGGTGCGGTGCTCCTCCGAGATCCCCTGCGCCACGACGCCCCGCGCACCCTGCGCCACCTGCGGGCCGCGGGCATCGAGCGACTGCTGATGCTGACGGGCGACCGCGCGGAGCCGGCCCTCGAGGTGGGCGCCGTCCTCGGCCTGGACGACGTCCGCGCCGGGCTAGACCCGGCCGGCAAGGTCGCCGTCGTACGGGCCGAACGCGAACGCGCGGTCACCGTCATGGTGGGCGACGGTGTGAACGACGCCCCCGCGCTGGCCGCCGCGGACATCGGTGTGGCAATGGGCGCGCGCGGCTCCACCGCCTCCTCGGAGGCCGCCGACATCGTGCTGACCGCCGATCGCGTGGACCGGCTCGCCGACGCCGTGTCCATCGCTGTACGGGCCCGGCGGATCGCCGTGCAGAGTGCCGTGGGCGGGATGGCGATGTCCCTGGCTGCGATGGCCGCGGCCGCCTTCGGCCTGCTGCCGCCTGCCCCGGGCGCTCTGCTCCAGGAGGCCATTGACGTCGCTGTCATCCTCAACGCCCTGCGCGCGCTGCGCGTGGACCAGACCGCGCGGCCGGCGCTGACGCCCACCGCCGAGGCGCTCATCCACCGCTTCGCGTCGGAACACCACGACCTCCAGGACGTGCTCGAAGCGGTGCACGGTGCAGCCGACCACCTCTCCGACAGTCCCGGCCCACAGGCTCTGGCCGCCGTCGAAGAGGCGTACCGGCTGCTCACCGAACGGCTGCTGCCCCACGAGTACGCCGAAGAGCACCAGCTCTACCCCGCGCTCGCGCCCACCCTCGGCGGGCCGGAGGCGATGGCCACCATGAGCCGTGCCCACACCGAGATCGAACGCCTCTCCCGCCGCATCGCCACCCACCTGCGGCTGGCTCACGCCGAGGGCGGCTTGTCCCCCGGCCAGCTCGACGATCTGCGCGGCTGCCTGTACGGACTGCACACCGTCCTCCGCCTGCACTTCACACAGGAGGAGGAGAGCTACTTCTCGCTGGCCGAGTGAGGCTGATCGGGGTCGGCACTCTCCCGTCCAGGCCGTATCAGCGCCCGGGGGCCACTACAGGACCTGAGCCCTCGGCCGGCGGCGATGGTGGGTGTCGCGGACATCGCTGAGGAGATGGCGCGCCTCTGACCGGGCCGGTTGGCGGGCGTCCCACTCCAGACGGGAGAGCACCGCCCGTCCGACACCTGCATCGCGTGCGGGGCGGCGATACCGGCCCGCATGGGCCGAAGGGCCCTGATCGGATCCGAGCGGCCTGTGGTGGCGGCGCCTGTCCGCGTCCACGCTGGAAACAGAGACCATGAAGGGAGCCGCTGTGATGACTTCAGCCACCACCATGACCACGGCCTTGCCTGCCGAGTACCGCGAACGGCTGATGCGTCTTGCCCGCGAGGTCTCCTTCGATGCCGGGGCCCGCCTGTTCGAGGAGGGCCGGCGCGCCGATCGCTTCTGGATCGTCCGGACCGGGACCGTCGCCCTGGACCTGTACGTGCCCGGCCGCCGTCCCGCCGTCATCGAGTCGCTCGGTCACGGCGAACTGGTCGGCTGGTCCTGGCATTACCCGCCATACCTCTGGCAGTTGGGCGCCGAGGCGATGAGCCCGGTGAGGGCCTGGGAGTTCGACGCCGAGGCGGTCCGGGCGATGTGCGCTGAGGACGCCGAGTTCGGCCAGGCGATCGCGGTCTGGGTCGGCCGTGTGGTCGCCCAGCGGCTGCACGCCTCCCGGGTCCGGCTGCTCGACCTTTACGCCCCCTACGGCAGCGGTGGCCTGACGTGACCGCCCGGCTTCAGGAGGACAGCATGGACAGCAGCCCGCACCGGGTGGGTGACGTGATGACGCGTGCCGTCGTCGCGGTGGGCCGCAAGGCTCTGTTCAAGGACATCGTCGAGCGTATGGAGCAGTGGAAGGTCAGCGCCCTTCCCGTGCTGGAGGGCGACGGCCGGGTGATCGGAGTGGTTTCCGAGGCCGACCTGCTGCCCAAGGAGGAGTTCCGGGACAGCGACCCGGACCGGTTCACCCAGCTGCAACGGCTGTCCGACCTGGCCAAGGCCGGGGCCGTGAGCGCGGAGGAGCTGATGAGCACCCCGGCCGTCACCGTCCACACCGACGCCACGCTCGCCGAGGCCGCACGCATCATGGCCATGCGGCATGTGAAACGCCTGCCCGTCGTGAACGCCGAGGGCGTCCTGGAAGGCGTCGTCAGCCGCGGAGACCTGCTCAAGGTGTTCCTGCGCCCGGACAACCATCTCGCCGACGAGATCCGGCGCGACATCGTGGACGTCCTCTTCCCGGCCCCGGTCGAGCCTGTGCACATCACGGTCACCGAAGGCGTCGCGACCTTGACCGGACGAGTTACGGACGCCGCCCGCATCCCGCTTGCCGTCCGTCTCGTGCGGGGCGTCGAGGGAGTGGTGGGCGTGGACTGCCGGCTCACTGCCGCCGACGGGTAGCGCCCCTCGCTACGAGAACAGCTGTCCTGACAATCGAGGTTGTCGGCGGCCAGCCTGTTGTACGTACGGGCTCGGCGTTCAGCTCTTGCCCCCGCTCAGGTTCCCCCACCGAGGTCCGACCTGCTTCCATTCCTGGCCCCATTCGGCCATGCGCCGCCGGATGAGCCGGCTGCGAACCACCCGTCCAACGGTCCAGACCGCGGCGCCCGCCGAGGGGGCCACGAGGGCTCCGGTCAGGGCCGCCTGCAGGGTTGCCGCTGCACCCGTGACGGGTGCGGACACCACGCGACCCGTATGGTCCGTCCACACGGTGATCCGAGTGCCGGCCGGAGCACCAGGGAGCACCTTCGCCCGGTCTGTGTGCACGGTTCCGTCCGCTGTCGTCCAGCGCACGACCGCCCATACCCGGCCGTCGTCGTATCCGCTCCCGCCGAGCGGCGTCCTCGCCGCGTCGTCGGTGAGGACGGCGGACACGGCGTGGACCTGAGCCTGCCGCGCGGCGAACGCCGAGTCCGTCGCCTGGGCCGCGGCCGCGCCCGCCAGGGTCCCGCCGGAAAGGGCACAGATCCAGGTGGCGAGCACGATCCACGCTTCGACGACATCGCTGTGCCGTCGGAGCGGGTTGCGCCGCCAGCGCCACAGCCGTACGGGTTTCACCGTCGTGGGAGTCGTGGGAGGTGTCTGCGTCATGGTCGGCGCCTCCTCTCGCCGGACGCCGGCCGCCGTCAGGTGGAGGCCGACGTCCGGCGTGTGTCCGGCAGGTCAGGGTCGAGGTCCGGATGGCGCGCCGGGCCGGTCAGCGCGCACTGCACGTCCACCACGCCCTCCACGGCCCGCACCAGCAGGGCGGCGAGCGGGACGAGCGCGGTGTCGTGCACCAGGCCCGAGAGCGTCACGACACCGTCGCGCACCTCGATCCGGAGCGCTTCGGCGTGTGTACCGAAGAGCGGTTCGACGACCTCGCGCCGGACCTCCTCGGCAATGTCCTCGTCATCCCGCAGGAACACCTTCAGCAGGTCGGAGCGGCTGACGATCCCCTTGAGTGCCCCATCGTGCCCGACGACCGGCAGCCGCTTGACCCCGTGGCGTGCCATGACGCGCGCAGCGCGGGCGAGGGTGGCGTCAGGTGTCACGGTGACGGCTGGGGCGGTCATCAGCTCGCCGGCTGTCACCGCGCCGGCCTTGTACACGTCGGCGGGATGCTGTAGCTGGCCATACCGGTCGAGATCGCTTCGCCGGTACTCCTCCTTAAGCAGCATGTCGGCCTCGGAGACGACACCGACGACGCGTCCGGCGTCATCCAGCACCGGGAGGGCGCTGACCCGCCACTCCCCCATGGTCTTCACGATGTCCTTGAAGGTCGCTCCCGTGCGCAGGGCAACGACCCGGTGGGTCATCACGTCGTCCACCACAGTCGCAGTGCCGTCCATGGCGTCCTCCATTGGTTTCGGATGCCGTCCCACGACACCTTCAGCCTGAGGCAACGGACACGTTCACGGCATGGGCCGAGTGGCCCGTCTCCCCGGTCCCTGTCACGGGGCCGACCGGGGTTACGGCGCGGCGGGTGACGCTGCGTGCGAGGGGTGAACCGGTCACGCCGGGCCGGTCCCGAGCCCTTGAGGAGCTGACCGCCAAGGTGCGCGCCGACATCGAAGCCCGGCTGTGCCCGGAGCATCGCGACCTCAGGCCCGGCAGCCTTCCGCGCCCCGGCGCTCTCGGAGCGCACACAGTGAGCAGTCCCGGTGCGGCGGAAGGGTCGTTGGGCTCGGACCGGGGACCAATGGCCTCTGGCAGGTCAGCCGTGCCGCGGCCTTGAATGAAATCGGCGGCGGCACTGCTCCGCGCCACCGCAGGAAGGAGGCGAGGGCGATGTCCGCTCCCGCACCGGCGAAGAAGAACGACCGGGCCGTGCCGAGTACCGGCACCGAGGCGACCGGTACCTCGATGCACGCCCGCGTCGGCGACGAGATCGTCGTACGCGCCACCACGGCCGGGGTCATCGCCCGCGACGGCGAAATCGTCGGGCTGCACCATCCGGACGGCAGCCCGCCCTATGACGTGCGATGGACCGAAAACGGACGGTGGACCCTGTACTTCCCCGGCCCCGACGCGTACATCAGGGATCTGACGTCTGCACCGCATCCCGCAGGCCCGGCTGCCGACGCCTCGTCGGCCCCCGGTGAACTGGTGACCGGAGGCAGTCATGTCCCGGCCCGGTGATCGTCGGCCGATCGTGGTGGGCGTCGATCCCGATCCCGCCCACCGGATGGCGCTGGCCTGGGCGGCCGACGAGGCCGCTCGCCGTCGGCTGCCATTGCGCCCGGTCCACGTCGAGGGCGTGCCGACCAGGGGCTATGGGAGGCGGGAGATCCCGCCGTCCTGGGAGGAGTGGAACGAGGCACTGCACCAGGCCGGCAAGCAGGTGCTCGAAGAGGCAGCGAAGTTCGTCACGGCGAAGCACCCGCAGCTCGAAGTGGACGCGCTGCTCGCGGAGGGCGACCCCGTGTGGGTGCTGCGCGAACAGAGCCGCGATGCCACGGCCGTCGTGCTGGGCTCGCGGCACCTGAGCCGGGCCCAGGAGGTGTTCGGCTCCGCCTCGGTCGCCGTACCCGTCATGGCCCACGCCCACTGTCCCGTGGTGGTCGTGCCCGAGCCGGAGCACGTCACCCAGGAACGCGCGTACTACGTCGTCGGGGTCGACGGCAGCGAGCACTCCGGCGCCGCGGTCGACGTGGCGTTCCAGGAGGCGGCTCTGCGCGGCGCCGAGCTGCGCGCCCTGTACGTCTGGGAGCCCGGGCACCTAAGGATCTTCGACGAGTACGAGTCACAGCAGGAGTCCCGTCGGCTGCTTTCCGAGGTCGTGGCCGGTCGCCGCCCCCGCTACCCCGAGGTGGACCTGCGTCACGAACTGGTCGTCGGGCATCCCGTCCAAGTGCTCACCGACGCCTCGGCCCACGCTCTGGGCCTGGTGGTGGGGACCCGGGGTCGCGGCGGATTCACCGGCATGCTGCTGGGCTCGGTCAGCCAGGGCGTGCTGCACCACGCGCGCTGCCCCGTCATCGCCGTTCCGTCCGCACCTGCGTAAGCCACGCGGCTGTCAAGGAAAGTCCACTCGGCCCCGCGCCGGGCCCGGATGGCCCTTGCCCGGGCGCGGCGCGCGGAGCACACGCTGGAGAGGGGATTCGAAGAGATGCGCTCGACCTGTCGTCCGTGGCGCGGACGGCGGTGAGGCCCCCAACCCCGCAGCGAAGGGAAGTCACGCGGACATCGGTGTCGCCATGGGCGCCTCCGGCACGGACGTCGTCCGCGAGGCAGCGGTGATGGTGCTGCTCGACGACTCCTTCGCCTCCATCACCACGGCGGTGGGGCTCGGCCGTTCGGTCTACCGGAACATCCGCAAGTTCCTGATCTACCTCTTCAGCCACACACAACATCGCCGAACTCGTACCGATCCTCGCGGCGACCTCACCGGACGGCCGCTGACCGACTTCGATGTCGACGGGGAGATCCGCGTCGTGGAGATCACCCGCGCCGGCCGGTCGCTGTTGCCCGCCCACGGTGTCCTGACCGAACCGGGCGACCTGGTCACCTTCGTCGTCGCCGCCACCGCGCTGGGCCGACTGCGGGGCTTTCTCGACAAGGAGCTGGGAACGTGAACGTCCTCATCGCCGGAGCGGGCCGCCTCGGCACCCAGATCGCCCAGGTGCTCTCCGCAGCACGCAACGACGTCACCCTGGTCGAGCACGACGAGGACCGCATCGCCGAAATCGAGGGCCTGCCCCCCGCCAGCTGGTGGCCGGGGACGCCTGCGAGCCCGTACTCCTGGAGCGAGCGGGCGCGCTGACCTGCGACCTCGTCATCGCCGCCACCGGCCGGGACGAGGACAACCTCGTCATCAGCCTGCTCGCGAAGCGCCAGTTCGGGGTGGCCCGCGTGGCCGCGCGTGTCAACGACGCGGAGAACACCTGGCTCTTCGACGAGCGGTGGGGTGTGGACGTCGCAGTGCCTGCGGCCACCCCGCTGATCTCCCTGATCGAGGAGGCCATCGGTGCCACGGACACGGTGGCGCTCCTGCGACGGAGCAAGGCGGGCGTCGAGGTCATCGAGACAGCGATCACCGAGGACTCCCGGGCTGCGGGTCACCCGCTGGGGAGAGCACGTTGCCGGCCGGCACGGTCGTCGCCACCGTCGTCCGCGACGGGCGTCCCACGGTGCCAAGCCCCGAAGTGACACTGCTGCCGGGCGACGAATTCCTGCTCGTCTCGCACGAGGCCACCGAGCAGGAGATCCACGCGGCCTTCCAGTGATTCCGCCGGGCCGTTCCGGCTTCGGCTTCGGTTCACGACGGCTCGTCGCGCACGATCACCGCCGGACAGCTCGCTGCTGTGACACATGCAGGCTGACCGAACCGAACCGAGCAGGGCGCGGGGCGAACCCGCCCCTCCCCCGGCTGCCCACCACCAGGACCTCGGCTCCCTCGGCGGCCCGCAACAGGACGTCGGGGGCATTGCCGTGCACCACCTGCGTACGGACCGAGCCGGCCGCGTCCTCCCCGAGCACGTCGGTCAGCTCCTGCCGCATCCGCTGCCGGGTCTCGTCAACGTCCACGTCCACGGCGGGCGCCGACCAGCCGTCCGGTCCACCGGCCGTTCCGCCGTTCCACCGGCCGTTCCAGGGGGCTCCGGCCGCCGTCGGGTCTGTGCGGGATCCGCCTACCGGGCAAGCCGGAGGAAGGCCGGTGACCGGGCAGACGCGGTGTCCGCATGCCCGCCGGGTATGGGCCCCATGGTCCTCGTGAGTGCCGTTCGGCCCCAAGACGGGTACTCCCGGAAGTGGGGAATGTGCCGGCGACCGCTTCGGCACATGTCTCTCGCGATCAGCCGAACAGGCTTGGCACCCGGATCGTTTCGACACGCCGCCACGCGCCGCCAGGCAGCAGCATCCACTCACCGGCCGCGCATCGGCCACTCCGGCGGACGGAGTCGGCCATCGGCCGCGACGCCAGGAGCCGCGCCGTCCCGCGCGACGGCAACCGGGCACCGCAGCGGGCACGCTCGGCTCGCGGGGCGACTCGGGTGCGCCTGCTCATCGGCCCTCCGTCCACTGGGATGCACTCACTGCCTCTGGGGTACGACCACGACCGGGCACTGGCCGTGGTGCAGCACAGCGTGGCTCACGCAACCGAGCTGGAACCCGAAATGGCCCGTCCTGCGCCGTGCGCCGGTGATCACGAGATCGGCGGCCGCCGACCGGTGCACCAGGATCTTGCCGGCAGGGCCCTCAAGTGTCGTTCGGCGCGTTCGGACGTGTGGATACTCGGCGGTCGCAGCTTTGAGCTGAGCGTCGAGAAGGGCGGAGGCTCGCTCCTCGTATACGTCTGTCGGCCCTTCGGCCTGTACCCGCTCGCCGCTCCTGTCATGGGAGGGCCTGCGCCAAGCATGTACGACGTCCAGGATGCAGCCGCGCACCTCGGCCTCGCGGAAGGCGAACCGCACGGCCTCCACGCTGGTGTCGGCTTCCCCCAGACCGAGCAGGATCCGCTCATGCGTACCCGCCAGACCCGCACGATCGCCCCGGACCACGACCACCGGGCAGGGCGCCCGGCCCGCCACGGCCAGGCCGACCGATCCGAGAAGCAGTCCCTTGAGTTCACCGCGGCCGCGCGATCCCGTCACCAGTGCGAAGGCATTGTTGCCCTCGCGCACGAGAACGTCTGCTGCTTCGTCCGGAACGATGTCGGTGGTGACCTTCACATCGGAGTCGCGCCGCTCGGCGCGTTCGGCCGCAGAGGCCACTATGTGCTCAGCCAGCACCCGTTCGGAAGGGCGCCCCTGGCCCACCGACGTGCGGCCGCCCTCGTAGCGCGTCCACAGGGAGGCGTAGACGAGCCTCAGCGGAAGACCATGACGTTCGGCCTCGTCCAGGGCCCAGTCGACCGCGAGCAGAGACGAGTCCGAGCCGTCGACGCCCACCACCAGAGGAAGTGTCATCCTGCCCACCACCTTTCACAGGGCTGCCACCTCGTGCAGCGCATGGGGGTGAACTTCACGGTGGCACTCCGCCGTTGGCGTTGCGAGGGGCGCTTCGGCCCGCGTCGGAGGACCTTCGGCCCCCTACGGCTCGATGTGGCGGGGCGTCGCATCGTCGCCTGCCGGGCCTGGAGCTTCGTGTGGGAAACCACCGCTAGTGGTTCCGTGCGTATGCCTGTCGGACGGAGGCGGCAACGCGGTCGGTCAGTTCGGGGAGGGCCGACCGCACCGCTTCGCTCAGGCCCGCGCCGAGTGCGACGTCGGCCACCTCCACGGCGTGCACGACGAGCCTGTGAGGCAGCTGGTCCAGGGCCTCCGCCAGGGCGAGGCACTCCCCCAGGCCGAAGGCATGTGTGCTCGCCGTACCCACTGCGTGGCAGGCCGCTTCCACCGGTGTCAGGGTGTGCACCTCACCCGGCCTGGCCGGATGTGCACGCAGGGCTTCCACGACGACCACGGTGTCCGCACCCCGCCACAGGTCGAGCATGCGTGCGGGTTCACCGTCGCTGACCACCAGGACGGTGTCCTGCGGAACACGGCCCCGCAGTGCCTCCACCGCTGCCGGGCCGATCCCGTCGTCACCGCGCAGGGGATTGCCCACACCGATCACCAGCACCCGGCCGCTCATTTGCGCTCCACGGTCAGGTCGAGGAAGTGCGCGGCACAGGAGATACAGGGATCGTGATTCCGGATGGCCCGTTCACACAAGTGGGTGAGCTCCTCGTCGTCTGCGGCGGGCCCGGCCCTGTCCAGGCGCGCCTGAACCGCCCTGCGCACGTCCTCCTCGATGGCCGTCTGGTTTTGGGCCGTGGGCGGAATGATGCGGGCCTCGGTGAGCGTGCCGTCCTCCGCGAGGGCGTAGCGGTGGTACAGCAGGCCCCGGGGCGCCTCGGTGGCCCCGGCGCCGACCGCCTTGCGTGGCGGTACCTCGACGGCCGGTCGGAGAGGTTGTTCGTACCCGTCGATGATCCGCAGGGCTTCCTCGACGGCATGCACCACCTCCACGGCGCGTACGACGATGCTTCGGAAGGGGTTGTCGCAGATCGCGCCGGCGGCGGGGTCGCCCAGCCCGGCGTCCCGCGCCGCCTCGGCCGCCACGGGATGCAGACACCGGCCGTTGATCGCATAGCGCGCCAGCGGACCGGTCAGGAAGCGGCGTCCGTCGAGAGTGGCGGTCAGGGCAGTGGAGTACGGCACCTGCCCTTCCTGGACGTGCTGTTCGAAGTCGGACAGGGTGAACTCGCGCAACGCCGGACTTCCGCCGTGGGCGGCCATGACCGTCGGCGTTCCGGAGTCGATGGCGTAGCGGCCGGGGTCACGCAGTGCGAGCAGGTCGTGGTCGCACACGGTGTCGGGAAAGTCGAACGCGGCCACCCAGCGAACGGTCTCCAGCGCGTCCTCTCGGGCCTGCCGGAGCCGTTCCGCCAGCGGGCGAAGTTCCTGCGGCGCCGGCGTCCGGTAGAAGCCGCCGACTCGGACGTTGACCGGGTGGATGGGACGGCCGCCGAGCTGTTCGAGGATCGTATTACCGGCCTGCTTGAGCCTCAAGCCGCGCTCCACGGCGGCACGTTGGTCGCGGGCCAGCCCCACCACGTCCGCATGGCCGAGGAAATCCGGAGCGTGCAGCAGATAGATGTGCAGGGTGTGACTCTCGATCCACTCGCCGCAGTACAGCAGGCGCCGCAGTTCCGCGAGCGGACCGTCCACCGTGACCCCGCAGGCGTTCTCGATCGCCTGGCAGGCGCTCATCTGATAGGCGACCGGGCAGATACCGCAGATGCGAGCCGTGATGTCGGGGGGTTCGGTATGGGCCCGGCCGGTCAGGAAGGCCTCGAAGAACCGTGGCGGTTCGTAGATGCGCAGCCGTGTCTCGGCGACAGTCCCCCCGTCGACGCGTAGGTGCAGGGCGGCCTCGCCTTCCACCCTGGCCAGCGCGTCCAGTCGTAGGACGCGGGTTCCACGATGGTTCATGCGGGCCTTTCCGGGCGGATTTCCGTCGTGGTCCGAGGGCTGTCCTGCTCCTCGGCCGCGAGGTCGGGTACGGGGGCATATTCCGGCGACGCGGCGTTGAAGGTACGGAAGACACGCTGGATGTCCCGCTCACTCATCCCGTCGTGGCGCAACTGCGCGACCATGGAGCGCAGGTTGGGCCGGCTCGTCGGTCCGAAGCAGCCATAGCACCCGCGCCCATAGGCGGGGCAGATGGCGCCGCAACCGGCGTGCGTGACCGGGCCCAGACAGGGGGTGCCATGGGCCACGGTGATGCAGGTGGTGCCGCGCCTCTTGCACTCGAAGCAGACACTGTGGCTGGGGATCCGGGGTTTGCGTCCGGCCAGGTAGGCGGTGATGACTTCGAGCAGCTGGCGGCGGTCGATGGGGCAGCCGCGCAGTTCGAAGTCGACCGGGACGTGGGCCGAGATCGGTGTCGAGGTATCCAGCGTGGAGATGTACTCGGGCTGGGCGTAGACCGCGGCCAGGAACTCGTCGACCTCGGCGAAGTTGCGCAGTGCCTGGATGCCGCCCGCGGTGGCACAGGCTCCGATGGTCACCAAATACCCGGAGACGCTGCGGATGCGCTGGATCCGCTCGGCGTCCTCGGCGGTGGTGATCGATCCTTCGACCAGGGAAAGGTCGTACGGGCCCCGGCCGTCCAGCCGCGCGCGCTCCCCGCCGGCACCCTCGACCGGGGTCATCTCCAGGAAGTGGTCGATCCGTACTCGCTCGGTGAGGTCGAGGAGTTCGTCCTCGCAGTCGAGCAGGGTCAGCTGGCAGCCGTCGCAGGAGGCGAATTTCCACACGGCGAGCGTGGGCCGTGGGTCAGTGGCAGGTCCGGCTTCGGTGGCCATGTCACAACTCCCTCACGAGGAGCAGTTGTGCCACGCGGTCGTAGCCGACGACCGGTCCGTCGCGGCACAGCAGGAGTGGGCCGAGCTGGCAGTGGCCGCAATGGCCGGTGGCGCAGTGCATGTTGCGTTCCAAGGACACCTGAACGCGCTGCGGGACCAGGCCCCGGACCAAGAGGGCGCGTGCGGTGTGCCGCATCATCACCTCGGGCCCGCACACGAGCGCGCAGGTCCGTTCGGGCCGCAGGTCGAGGTGGTCCAGGAGCGTGGTGACCACACCCACCGCACCCTGCCACCCCGGGCCGGGGCGGTCGACGGTCACCTCCACCCGGGCCGGACCGCGCCAGCTCTCGATCTCGTCGCGGTAGACCAGATCGGCGGGGGTACGGGCGCCCACCAGGACCGCGAGCCGACCATACGCGGCAGGCCGGTCCAGGACCGCGTGCACAACCGGCCGGAGCGGAGCCAGCCCGATGCCGCCGGCGATCACCAGCACATCGTGGCCGACCGCCGCATCAAGGTCCCAGCCGGTACCGTACGGCCCGCTGAACCCGACGGTGTCGCCCGGGCGCATCCGGTACAGCGCGGTCGAGACCGCACCCACCGCGCGCACGGTGTGCACGAGACCTCCATGGCGGCCGCGCAGGGCGCTGGCCGAGATGGGCACCTCGCCGACCGCGAACGCGTAGATCATCGCGAACTGCCCCGGTGCGAAGGACGGGACTTCCCGTCCGACCGGCACGAGTTCGATCGACCGGGTGTCGGCGGTCTCGGCCCAGGTGTCGGCGACGCGGTACGGAAGCGGGGGCGCCACGGTGCTCATGGTGGCCCACCTCCCAGCAGCCGTTCGACCGCAGGGGAGTCCGGGGAGGCGGAAAGCCCGGTCACGACGCCGCCCCCTCCGATGCCCCGGACCGTGTCCAGTCGTGCAGGGCGGCGGCCTCCTCGGTGATGTCGATGCCGACCGGGCACCACACGATGCAGCGGCCGCAGCCCACGCAGCCGGACGATCCGAACTGGCCGTGCCAGGTACCGAGCTTGTGGGTCATCCACTGCCGGTAGCGGCTGCGCGAGGAGGCGCGGACCGGGCCGCCGTGCAGGTGGGAGAAGTCCAGATCGAAGCACGAGTCCCACAGCCGCCACCGCTCCGCGTGGTCGCCGGTGAGGTCGGTGACGTCCTCGGTGGTGGTGCAGAAGCAGGTGGGGCACACCATGGTGCAGTTTCCGCAGGTCAGGCACCGTCCGGCGACGTCGTCCCAGCGGGGCGCGTCGAGTGTTCCGGCCATCAGTTCCCGCAGATCGGCCTCGGGCATGCTCCGTCCCATGCGGTCCGCGGCGGCCGTGACACCTGCGCGGGCCGTCTCCCGGGTTTCGGGGTCGGCCGGACGAGCGGGCAGTTCGGCCAGGATCTCCGCACCTTCCCGGCTGCCGCCGCGGATCCAGAAGCGGTGCCCGTCCTCATCGACCGCTTCGGTCATCACCAAGTCGTAGCCGGGGCCGGCGGCGGGACCGGTGCCCATCGAGACGCAGAAGCAGGTGGCGCCGGGCTCCGTGCACTCGACCACGATCAGCAGTGCCCCGGAGCGCCGCCCCGCGTAGACGGGGTCGCGGTACGCCCCACCGGTCAGTACCCGGTCCTGGATGGCAATGGCCCGCAGGTCGCAGGGACGCACGCCGAGGAAGGCGTACCGGGGAGGCGCGGCCTGGTCGGCCGTGAGGACCAACTCGCCCTCCACTCGGTCGGCGCTCCACTCCCGCACCCTCGCCGGATGCAGGAACGACTTCCAGGACTGGGGGCCCGCCGCGTTCGCGAACGCCGCGCCGTCGGACCGCTCACGCAACCGGTATCGCCCGGCCTCCAGCTCCACGCCCCAGCCGTACGGCAACTCGCCGGCCGACCGCAGCTCCGCCAGCACGATCGCACCGTCCCGCACCGTGGGGCCGATCACCGTGAACCCGCGTCCGATCAGCACGTCCACGAGCGCGGCCATTCCGTCCTTGCCCATCACGAGCCCGTCGCTCGCGGCAGACGGGAAGGCGTTCACATCGACATCGGTGCTCATGACCGATCTCCTTCAGCGCCGCAGACGGCAGAGTCGGGGGCTTGCCGTCCTCTCAAGGCCCCGATCGCAGCATTTACGGTGCGGCAATGTGCCGATAGAGCCATACGGGCATCACTTTGGTCCGTTTGTCCCTTTATCGCCATCTGGGGAGTCGACAGCCGCTGCGGGCCGTGGTCCGGCGAATGGGCCTCCAAGCTACTCCGCAACGATCAGCACGCCCGGCACTCCCGAGACGCCGCAGGGTGGATCGCAGTTCGACGTGCTCGTCGGTAGCCCTCCTCTCTCGCCCCCGAGGCGGCCACCGAGCAAGTCCGTAAGTACAGCGAACAGGACCCCGAACAGCCCGGCTGGTTCCAGTACGCCATCGAACCCAAGGCCGACCGCGGCGTGGCCGGCGACCTCGGCATCCTCCTCCACGACAACCGGATGCAGGCCGAACTGAGCATCACCCTCGCCCCGGCCCACCACGGGCAGCGGATACGCCACCGAAGCCCTGCAGGCCGGCATCTGCTCAACCAGGGGCTCCACCGGGTCTCCGCCGAATGCGACACCCGCAGCACCCCCTCGGCCCGCCTTCTTGAACTCGCCGACTTCCAACTCAAGGGCCGACGCCCCGAATTCACCCGGAACACCAATACCGGTAAGTGGACCGACACTCTTCTCTTCGGCCTGCTGGCCACCCGATGGCCGGGGCCGGCCGCCCGGAGCACGTAGCTCAAGCCACCGCCTTGATGCTGGGCAGACGGCGGAGAGCGCCGATGCCGACTTCGAGCGCCGGTCACCACTCACCGTGCTCGGCTGGCTACGGACGGTTGAACGGGAGGCGGCCTTCCGCTGGAGTCAGCCGCCTACGTGACGCCATGCGTCCCAGAGAGGAGCGGCAGATACCGCGTCTGTGTTACCAAGGAGCGGGGGGCGGGGATAATCGACCGCATGGCTCCGCAGTCCTCACCCGTCTCATTGCCGCCCGCCGCCGAAGTTCTGCGGGAGCGGTACGCGGGTCGTCTTCCCGCATCGCTCGACGAGCTCTCTGGGCCCACGCAGGGACGGGTTGAGCTGCCGCTGCATGTCGCCTGGTCAGGCCTTCGCACCTACGATCTTGACCGGCTGCGCCAGCGCATGAGCCTGTACCGCACTGTCCTAGCCGAGGGCCAGCGCGACGATCTGATCACCCTGCGTCCTTAAGAACGGATTAGGTCCTCCTGGTAGCTCGGGGGTGCGACCCCATTCCGAGCGGTTCCCGGAGGCACTGTTGTCGTTGTTGTACGCGCCCGAGCCCGTCGACTTCAACTCGGCTGCTCCATCGTGTGATTGCCTCGCGCACATGTACGGCAACGCGGCCGATCATCCGGACCGGGTGCGCCGGTATCCGTCGGACATGACGGACGCGGAGTGGGCAGCCATCCGCCCGCTACTGCCGGTGCCGGCCTGGCTTGCGGGCAGGGACGGGCAGCCCGAGGGCTACTGCCACCGCCAGATGCGGGACCAATGCCACGCGTTCCCGCTCACGTCCACGCCGAAGCCATCCTTTCCGCCCTGCTGGAGGCCCGTCCCGCCGGCCTGACGATCGTCCAGCTGATGGCGGCCACCGAGCGCACTCGCACGCAGGTCCACACCGGGCTCGCGCACCTGCGCCAGGTCGCCGCCGCGAAGGGACTTCCGCCGGTGACCTGGGACAAGACGTGGAGTTACCGGATGCTGGACGACGCGCCGGAGATCTGGACGGGTTACGAGCGGGCGTTTTTCGAGTCTGTCCACCACCGGGTCGCCAACTTCATCGCCGGGATCCTCCTGCCGCACCAGAAGAAGAAACCCGACGACCCCTACATCCGCACGGTCGGCCGCTCGTCGATGTACTCCACCGTGAGCCCGGCCGCGCGCGCTCCAACGTTGCCTTATGGCGCTCAGGTTCCGAACGGACGTCGCGGTGGTTCAAGTGCGAGCTGTGTCGGTTTTCCTAAGCTTCGACGGCAGAGGGAACACCCGGGCTGTTCCTGGACGGGTACACACCAAAGACGAGAAACTCGTGAACCAAGAGAATTCCGGCCGCGTGGCCGTCATCGCAGGTACCGGCGCCGACATGGACAGCCCCAACGGGGTGATCGGCCGTGTGCGGATCGGGCGTGCCCAGGCCCGCCGGATCAAGGTGCTCGTTTGTCACCGAGTCACCTCGGTGTCCGTCAGCACCAGCAACGCCCACACCAGCAGGGGCGCGTGGCGGGCCTCCATCCGGACAGCCGTGCTCCACTGGAGCCCGCTCGCTGCTGATCAGCCGGTTCCACGCCTTCTGCGCACCGGGCCCGGACGCGGCTCGGCGACCCATAGGGCTGACGCGAAGACAACCATCCTCACTTTTAGGCCCCTTTAGTACATAAGCATAATCAGCTCCTTGATCGTCGAGGAGCTGATTTTCTGAAATCCGGTGGTCGGACAAGGCTGCCGTGGAAAGCGGAGACATGATGGGCAAGAGTCTTTATGACTATGTCGTGGTGGGAGCGGGGACAGCGGGATGCGTGATTGCCTCCCGGCTTTCGGAACGCCCCGGCGCGCGGGTGTTGCTGCTGGAGGCGGGAGCCCGGGACGCAACCGAGACGATGGCATCTCCATGGGGTTTCCTGGGGTTCGACCCGTCATCCCTCTGGCTGGGCGCCTCAACCGTGCAGACCGGTACAGGCAGGGTCGCTGACGTGCTGCGCGGAAAAGCGCTCGGCGGATCGTCGAGCATCAACGGCCTCTACCACCTGCGGGGGCACCGCTCCGGCTACGACGAATGGCCCGGCCTCGGTGCTCCGGGCTGGGGTTTCGACGATCTGCTGCCCTATTTCCGCCGCAGCGAGAGCACTCGCAGCCGTGATGCCTCCGTGCGAGGCACGGACGGGCCGGTCGTGGTCGCCCCGGTCCCGGAACCCCATCCCCTGGCCACGGCGGGCGTCGACGCCGCGGTGGAGGCTGGATTCGCACGCGCCGATGACATCGGCGGCGGCCTGGAGACCGGGTTCGGGTGGAGTGACATGAATCTGCCCGGCGGCGCCCGCCAGAGCGCGGCCGACGCCTACATCCGTCCGTTCCTCGACCGGCCGAACCTGGACGTCGTCACGGACGCGACCGTGCAGCGGCTGCGCACCACCGCGGGCCGCTGCACCGGCGTCGAGTACACCATCGGTGGGGAGCACCTGTCCGTCGATGGCGCCGAGGTGGTACTGACCGCGGGGGCCATCGGTTCGGCACACCTCCTGATGCTGTCAGGGATCGGCCCGGCACAACACCTTGAGGAACACGGTATCGACGTCGTCGCCGACCTGCCGGGAGTGGGCTCCCATCTGCAGGACCATCCGATGGCGGGCGTGGTGTACGAGGCCATCCAGCCCGTACCGTTCGTTCCTGCCAACCCGCCCGCCGAAATGATGGGCCTGCTGTACAGCGACCCCGCCGCGGCCCGGCCGGACCTTCAGGTCTACATCGTCGCCGCACCGCTCCCGTCGGCATGGGGCCAGCCGCCGGCCAACGGCTACTCCATTGCTTTCTCCGCGATGGCTCCGCACAGCAGCGGCACCGTGCGCCTGACGGACGCCAATCCCGGCAGCGCTCCCGTCGTCGACCCCGGCTACCTGAGCGACGACCGTGATCTGGAGGTCATGCGCAAGGGCCTCGCCCTGGCACGCCGCATCGGGGAGGCCGACGCGTTCGCCGACTGGCGCAAGCAGGAAGCGGTGCCGGGCTCCGGTACGAGCGGCGAATCCGTGGACGAGTTCATCCGCAAGGCCACCGGCCCCTACTTCCACTTCACCGGCACCTGCCGCATGGGAACCGACGCCGATGCCGTCGTCGACCCTGCGAACCTTCGCGTACGCGGGATGGCCGGACTGCGGGTCGCCGATGCCTCGGTGATGCCGTCCATCCCCTCGGCCAACACCAACGCGACCGTCTATGCCATCGCCGAACGGGCCGCAGAACTGCTCGACTGAGCCTTCTTCAGCGCCCACGGCGCTTCCACAACGCGCTCATCCCCGACGCCTGGACCGCCGGCGGCTGGTCGGAGTCTCGACCAGCTGCCGGCAGCCTGCTTGCCGAACTCAAGGCGGCCGGCGAGCTCGACGGGTCCAGGGCCGGTGTGGACGGCCGCCACGTACACGCGAAAGAGGGGGAGCTGACGCCGGTACGTGGTCGGTCGGCCAGCGGAAGGCGGGCAGCAAACACCACCCAATGGTGAGCCACGGGGCGGTGGATCACCTCTCTGCTCGCCGGGAACCGCCGAGTTCCTAAAGACCGAGGGCCCCGCGGACACCGCCGGCGAGGTCACCCAGACCGCGCCCTCATCGACAACATCCCACCGCGGTCACATGCCCAGGCCGCCCACAGCGCCGCCCTGCCTTGCTTGGAACACAAGTTGGCGGCATCCGCTGAAGTGCGGTCGTACCTTTGGTCACGCGCCTTCGGCCGGCCCGTGGCCCGGCAAGTGCCTGTTCGGCGAGAGCGAGGCTGCTCCGGTCGAGCGGGCGTACTCGGTGGGAGTCTGGCCGTAGTGCTTCTTGAAGGTCCGGGTGAAGTGGCTGCTGTCCGCGAACTGCCAGTGTGCGGCGAGTTCCGAGATACTCAGGCGACCTGACGGCGCGGTAAGGGCGAGCCGGGCCTCTTGCAGTCGCCGGTGGCGGATGTAGGTGGCCACCTGTTCTCCCACTGCGGCGAATGCCCGGTGCAGAGTACGGACGGAGACGTTGAGTTCACGCGCAAGCATCGCAGGAGAAAGTTCGGGATCAGCGAGCCGGCGGTCCGCGAGGTCCTTGGCTGCCTGGGTGAGCGCGGGAGCCAGCCGGGGTTCTACGTCGTCGAACCGGCCCTTCGCCACCGCCTTGGCCAGCTCGATCAGGGCGCCGTGGGTGGCTTCCACACCGGCTGGGCCGAGGTCGGCCACAGTTGTGTGGATCATGTCCGTGAAGGCCGTCAGCAGGCGTATCTCGGCCGAGTCCGCCGGCCCGGTGACGACCCGGTTCCCGAGCAGGGGTTTGAGCTCGCCGGGGGGCAGGACTAACGACGTGGTGCGCGGTAGCTGAAACCCCGGTCTGAGCATGCGAACGGCCGTGCGGGACGATCATGATTGTGACGTCAAGAGGGGCCCGCACGGCCTTGAGCCATCGTATCTGCACCGGGATCCCGCGCCGTCGCCTGGGCAAGCTGGTCGCGGAGTTGGCCGGGCCGTGGGTGGCCGGGCAGGAGTCCCAGCTGCGTGAACGCCGGGGCCATGACCGGCAGCGCGCCGCCGGAGCGGGTCCCGACCACCAACTCGTCTTCACCGACCGGGTCGTCGCCACCCTGGTCATCCTGCGCTTCCAGCTTCCGCATGCCGTCCTCGCCCTGTTCTACGAGGTGGACCGCTCCACGATCACCCGCGCGGTCCACGAGATCCGCCCCCTGCTCGCCGCCCGCGGCTTCGCCGTCCCTGGAAGTCCCGACCTGCGCCTTCGCACCCTGGCCGATGTCTTCGCCTACGCCGCCTCCCACGGAGTGGAACTGCGGATCGACGCCACCGAGGTCCGGGTCCGACGTCCACGGGCGAACAAGCCCGGACGCCGGGCATTCATCTCCGGGAAGATGCGGCAGAACACCAAGAAGGCCACCGTCGTCACCGACGAGAAGGGCCGGACCCTGTGGGCGGGTGCCTTCCGGCCCGGCCGCCAGCACGACCAGACCGCGCTGAAGACCGAGGGCATCTGCGACCTGTTCGAGAGGTTCCCCCAGGTCAAGGCCAAGGTCGACGCCGGCTACCGGGGACTGGCCAAGCAGTTCCCCGCCCAGGTCCAAGCGCCGCCGCTGAAGCCGAAGAAGGATGCCCCGCCCGAGGACCTGGCGGCCTGGGAGGAAGCGCGCAAGCAGCAGTCCTCCGAGCGGATCTGCGTCGAGCACGCCAACGCCGAGCACAAGCAGTGGCGGCCCCTGCAACGCTGGATCGGACGCCGCGAGTACTTCGACCAGACCTACCAGGCCATCGCCGGCCTGGTCTCCGACCGCGCGGCCATGCGGTAATCAACCACCAGCCAACCCGCCAGGCCAACACGGCCCGACCTCAATCGCGCACCCCGTCGTAAGAACTTCGCCGTGAGGTGCGCCGTCGTCTCGAAGGCCGTCAGGCGCCCGACGTGCCGGACGAGGAACTGCCCGGCCGATACCGTCTGCTCGCCGCAACCGGGCGGGCCGCCCAGAGTCCATGCGCCGCGCTGCACTACGTACATGGCCACCAGATCCTGATCGCCGCCCGGGGCGTCCGCGGTCCGGGTTGCCGACGCGGCGTGAAGATCGGCGATTGCCGCGCCGTGCACCTTGGCCACGTTGCCCTTGACCCGGAAGTCACCGATCGTGTCCGGGCTGAAGGCCGGCAGTTGGAAGACATCGTCGCCGATCTGCGTCTCCCACCCGCGCCGGAAGGCATCGAGTCCCCGCGGTGCGGCGTCCGGGGCGGTCGAGTCCACTGCGAGCACCCCGCGCGCGCCGTCGACCCCCGCTCCAGAGCTGTGCATGACTCTCTGATCCCCTCACCGTCATTGCTTCAACGCCATCCTGTGGTGCTCGTGTTCCGCAGGACGTCGCCATGGCTCATGTGGGCACTGTGCCAATCTTCCTACAGACGGCCCGCATAGCAACGGTCGAGGGGCAGAGCTGATGCGTTCTGATTCGGCGAGATGAGCTGATCGCCTGCGTACGCGCCGCCGTGGTCGGTTCGCCCAGTTCGGCAACGAGAGACGCGACCCCTGATGATCAAGCTTCTCGAAGCCTTTGATCACGAACAGGGGTCGCGTTCGCGTGCCATCCTCCCCAATCGGTGTCCTGCAACGGCACTGCGCGGACACCGATTCCACCTGCCCGGAACCGTCACAGCTCACCTGCCTGGCGGACGTGTTGGGCCGGATACCCGATCCCCGCCGGGTCCGGGGCCGCCGCTACCGCCTGGGCTCCCTGCTCGCGCTGTGCATGGTCGCCGTCCTCGGCGGAGCCACGTCCCTGGCGGCCATCGCCCGCTTCGCCGCCGATACCGACTCCCACCTGTGCGAACAACTCGGACTGGCCTCCAGCACGTCGAACGCCTCCACGCTGGGACGACTTCTGGCCCGCTTGGACGGCGACGCCCTGGACGACGCCGTGGGCGCCTGGCTCGCCCGGTACGCCGCCGACCCGGTCGACGAACCCGGTGACACCCTGGTCGGTCTGGCCGTCGCCGGCAAGACCGTGCGAGGATCCCGCACCGACGGCGCAGCCGTCCACCCGCTCGCCGCCGCACTCCACGCCTGTCAGACCGTGATCGCCCAGCGCCAGATCGCCGCGAACGCGGGGACTCACGGTCCAACGCCGACATCAACACGTCACACCCCCCTGCCATGCTGTGCGCCATGACAGCAGCCAAGGACTCGCCCGCTTCCGCCACTCCAGCGGCCACCATGGACGCCCTGTTATGGCGGTGGGTGGATCACGTTAATCGGAACGGTGAGAAGGGAATGACGCGGCCGGAATGGTTCGCGCGCGTCGGAGAGTTGGAACTGGCGAAGGAGGTCACGTGGTACGGGATGGCGACCGCCGGTCGATGGGTTCACGGCGGCCTGCTCTCTGGCCCCAGCAAGGCTCCCGTGTACGCGGGCTTCTACTGGTCTCAGGTGGGCGACGAACCGAGGGTGGCCCGGGTCAGCATGGTCGTCCTGCCGCTGGCGGATCCCGCCCGGATCGTCGCGGCCGACTGGAACGACGGGTACGGCGGCTACGAACCGTCGGCGCTGGACGGATACGCCGTCCTGTGCGGCAATCCGTTCGATCCGCTGCACGTCGGCGGCCGCGATGCCGAGGCCGATCTCCGCGAGGTCAAGCGGATCATCGCGGCCGGCGACGGCCAGGGCCGCCGGGTCAACTACGCCGAGATCGTCACCGATCCGGACCGCGGTGGCAACGCCCTGTTCTTCCCGGTCAATGAGGAGGAACGAGACGGCTACGAGGCACTGGAGGAGGACGGAACGGTCGTCTGCCTCGCCTTCATCGCCTACGACTTCGCCTACTAGGCCGTGTATCGAAAGTGGATCACGAGGCATGAATGATCATGGTTCATGGGGCGGGGAGATCTCGGACGAACAGTGGGTGGTGTTGGAGCCGTTGCTGCCGAAGGGGACGAAGGCGGGGCGACCACCCATCTGGTCCCGGCGGCAGTTGATCGACGGCATACGGTTCCGGGTCCGAACGGGCGTCCCGTGGCGGGACGTGCCCGCCGAGTACGGGCCGTGGGGCCGGATCTACGACCTGTTCCGCCGATGGCAGCGGAACGGCACCTGGCACAGGGTCTTCAGCCGACTCCAGTCCCTGACCGATGCGAAGGGTGCGATAACGCATTCGGGCCTTCATCCAACAGCACCTGCGCGACCCGCAACTGACCCCGCGCACCATCGCTGCCACGCACCACATCTCCACTGGCTACTGAACTTGAACTCGTGATGTCGGGTGTTGTCAGGGCCGACCGCGCGCTGCCCCGTGACCGAGAACGGGGCCTGCTGCTGGATCCGACGGACCGTGCGGCTACTCTCAGCCCACCGCGGCCTCGGCCGTGGCCAAGCCAACGCTTCGGTCTGTGAGGAGCACTCCGATGGCTCGCACCACCCCGCCACGTCCGCTCGATGTCGAGACGCTGTTCCCTGAGGTGGCCAGCTATCGGAAGACGGCCGTTCGCCTGCATCCGCGCCTCGGCGATCCGAGCGCGTGGGAAAGCTCGCTCGGCGGACCCGTGCTCTGGCCGCTCTCGGAGCCCTGGCCCCACTGCGAGGACGACCACCCGCGCACGGCGTTCTCCCCTCCCGCCCAGGGACCGATCCCGCTCGTCCCGGTCCTCCAGCTCTTCGCGGCCGACGTGCCTGACCTGGCCTTCCCCAGCGCCACCGATCTGCTGCAGGTGCTGTGGTGCCCCTTCGATCACGAGGACGGTTACGTTCCCCGCCCCGAGATCTATTGGCGAGACGGCTCCCTGAGCGACCTGCAGCCGGCCAACCGACCCCGCCCGACCGGCGCTGACAACGACTACCTTCCGGACCCGTGCGTCCTGCACCCTGAGCGTGTCACCGACTACCCTAACTGGGACCTCCCGGACGAGGTCGCCGACGCGCTCGAAGCCAGGTTCGAACAGCTGGAGGAGGAAACCGGCTGGTCTTACTGGTCCCACCTCTCCGTGTCGGACGGCGTCAAGGCCGGCGGGTATCCGACGTGGACGCAGGAGCCCAACTGGCCGACGTGCCCGACATGCCGTGTGCGCATGGAGCATCTCCTGACGATCAGCAGCAACGAGTTCGATGGCGAGAGTTGGCGCACGTGGCTGCCCATCGAGGACACCCCGGCCATGGGAACCATCTGGGACCTTCCATACGAACAACGCACCGAGATCCAATGCCCCCCTGGGCTCATGCTCGGCGACATGGGCGGCATCTACCTGTTCGAATGCACCAGCTGCTCCGACAGGCCCTTCGCCTACCGCTCAGATTGTTCCTGACTGCGCGCTGCTTCGATCAAAGGGCCAAACTGGTGCCCGCGAGGCAGCCGTCGATCACTTCGGGGCGGTACTGCGGCATCTTGAGCTTGCGCTTCACGGCCCGGGTGATCTGACCGAGGTCGGCCGCGGCGAGATTGCCGATGTCGCGCTTGACCAGCGAACACACGCCTTCGTGCGGGTTGAGGTCCGGGGCATAGGTGGGCAGCTGGAACACGGTGAGCCACTCGGCGTTCGCGCCGATCAGGGCCCGCGATGTACCCAGGCCCGATGTCGGCGCCGCGCAGTAGCCGCTGCTCGACGTCGCGCGGGTCGGGTGCGTAGGGTCCCGGGGCAAGGTGGAACGCGGCCTGGACTCGGTGTTGTTCCGGGCTCTGCACATGTTGGCGGCCCTGCCGGGACTTGTCGGTCGGGGTTCGGCATTTCTCGCAGGGGCGGGTACTGCGGCAGCGGGCGATGAATGCCCCCGGGAAAGGATGCGGGTCAGGAGGTCAAGCCGCCGCCCGCCTGGATTCGTTCCCGCTTCGGGGCGCGTCGCCTTCCGGCGGTCCTGTCACCGATCCGTCGTCAACGACGCCGGGGGCGAGCACAGTTCGGCGATCACCTCAGCGCCCGACGGTGCGTGATCGGGATCCACCAGCCACTGCAGCATCAAGCCGCCGAGCAGAGCGAGCGGCACCGAGCCGCCGAGCCCCTCCCGCGCCCTGCGCTGGCCTTCGGCGAGGTGTTCGCGCACCGCCGCCGACCGTTCGGCCTGCACCACGGCCTCCAGTTGGGCCACCCACAACGCCCGATGCGTGGTGAAGCTGTCGATCAGCGCCTGCCAGCGCTCCTCCGCGCTTCCTGCCGGGGCATGGCGGGTCAGTTCCTCGTCGAGCTCGTCCACGGCTTCCACCAGCGCCTGCGTGAGCAGCGCGTCCCGGGAGCCGAAGTGGTAGCCGATGGCGGCGTGACTGACCCCGGCGGCCGCGGCGATGTCCCGCACGGTGGTGCGGGCCCAGCCGCGGTGAAGGGGTGTCCCGTCTCGGCCGATCTGGTCCCTGTCTCAGGTGAACGGGGCCGATCCGCAGGCCGTCCGAGGTGAACTGGTGCGGGCAAAAGGGCAGTCTGCGCACGGGACGGCAGAATGGGCGCATGGGATGGATCGATGCGCCGAGTGCTTCCGATGACGCCCCGGCCGGTCGATCGCCCTGGGGTGGTGTTCTAGGCGTTCGCGTCGGGTGACTGTCCCGGGGTGGAGCGGATCTGCCCGGTCCGGCGGGATGTCACGGCGCGTGCGGAAGCGATCGGCAAGGGAAGCGGTCGACGAGGTTCATGTGTCGGTGCGGGCCTGGCCGTGGTCGGCGTGGCGGGCGCTGAGGGCCGGAGTTGCCTTCGCCTTGCGTGCGGCGTTCGTCTCCATGCGGGTGCGGACCGCCGTGGGGCGCGCGATCCGGGAACCTGGTCGGCCGGGGGTGCGGCCGTGTTGCTGTGTGGGCAGGCGCCGGCGTTCCGGAGTGGGGCGGCTCGGGCCGCGTCAGCTGTGGTTCAGGGACCACACGACCTGGTCCTCGTACCAGCGGGCGGCGCTGACACCGTGCCACGAGGCCGCTTCGTCGACCTGGTCCTGGTACCAGCGGGCGGCGCTGACGCCGCGCCACGAGGCCGCCTCGCCCTCGTGGTCCGCAGCCCGTACGTAGCGCACAGTGTCCTGCCCACGGTGGTCGTCGCGGCGGTCGTCGTCCGTGTGGCGGCCGACTTGCTCGCTGCTGGTCGCGGAGGTGGCGGACACGTACTGCGTGTGTTGCACGGGCACCGAAGTCGTGGCTGCCGACGCCGAGCCGCCGGCTCCGAGAAGAGCTCCGCCGGCCAGTGCCGTGGAGGCGAGTGCGATCGAGACGCGCTTGGTCATGCTGTTCATGGTCATTTCCCTTGCGAGACTGCCGCGGTTTCGCCGAACTGGCGGCCGCCGCTTCTATGTGAACCGAGATCCGGAAATCCCGGGTCAGTCGGCTTGCCGCAAGGTCATCCGGAGGGGTGCCTCACGTTCGGCTCTGCCACCATACCCGAGGGGTGCCTCATGTTTGCGGTGAGGCTCATCACAGCACGTCAGAGGGGCGAGATTGCGATCGGAAACATGACAACAACCTAATTCGAGGGGGTCCTCATGTTAAGCTCGAGCCATGAGCCCCCACCACGCCCCGTCCTCGAGGGAGACACCGGCGAAACCCCTGCGCCGTGACGCACAGCGCAACCGGGACGCGATCGTGGCCGCCGCCCGCACGGCCTTCTCCGAGCAGGGTCTCGGGGCGTCCCTGGAGGGCGTCGCCCGCGAGGCCGGCGTCGCGATCGGCACGCTCTACCGCCACTTCCCCACCCGGCTCGACCTGGTCGAAACACTCTTCACCGCGAAGTACGCGGAACTGCTCACCGCCGCGGAAGAAGCCGCGGCCATGGACGACGCCTGGGAGGGGTTCTGCCGCTACCTGGAGAAACTCTGCAAGCTGCAGGCCTGCGACCGCGCCTTCAACGACCTGGTCTCGGCACGGCTGCCCCTTCACGTGGCCGGCCGCGAGATGTACGCACGCACCAAGGAACTCTGCATCCAGATCTTGCGCAACGCCCAGGAACAGGGTGTCCTGCGCGGCGACGTCACCGCGCAGGACATCGCCTTCGTGATCTGGTCCCAGGCCGGGATCATCCAGGCCACACGCACCATCGCCCCCCGAGCCTGGCGCCGCCACCTCCACCTGATGCTCAGCGCCTTCCGCACCGAGTGCGCCCACGAACTGCCCGAGCCTCCTCTGACCAGCCGGCAGGTCGACCAGACCCTCGTCACTCTCGAGTGCACCGAAGAGGACTGCCGCGAGCAGTCCTGACCACACCAGAGACGAGGCCGCGGACAACAGCTGCGCATCACACCGGACCGGCGCCCTCCAGCCTGCCGAGCAGGCGCGCCGCACCAGGCGGCTCGGCGCCATGCTGTCCGCGGTGACGTCCTGGACGCGCGGCAGATAGCGGGCGTGGGCAGGCAGGTTGTGGGCCTCCCGTGTACTGCTGGGGCGTGTGCGGCCGTCGGAGAGCAGGAGGGCTGAGTCCAGAAGGTCGGCGGGGTCGGCGTAGCCGTGGGCCGCAATATGGGCCGGCTCCGCGCTGGCAAGTGCACTCCGTACGGCAGCAGGGGTGGCCTTGAGCCTGGGCAGTGGGGGCACAGATTGCCAGGGGCCGTCGGCGAGGAGGTCGTGGTCGCGTTGCGCCAGTTCGGTGAGGAGGGGGGCGAGGAAGTACGCGTCGCGCTTTCCCGGCCTGCGGCCTGGCAGTGGACGGAGAAGAATTCCCGTCTCCGTGTCCAGGCCCCCGTCGAAGACGACGCGTAGGCGCTGGGACGCTGCCTCGATCTGCGAGCGGGACAGCGGAATACGGTCCGTCCGAACTCTGGATGCGCTGGTCAGGGGGGCAAGTGGCCCCAACTGCGACCGGGTCGTCGGCATCCGGCACACGATGCGGACGTTCATGCTCGGCGCCGTGGCCCGCCGCTTCATGATCCCTGAGACCGATGCTCACCTCCGGCGCGAAGTCACCGACCTGCTCCGCGCTTTCCTCCCCGCTCAGCGGTAGAGCCGAGGGCGCGCCCGGACGGTGCTATTCGCCCCAGACCTCAGCGGCGAGACCGGCGCGCCCAGGGGGCCGGCGGTCAGCTCGGCCACGGCCCGGCCGGTGACCGGTGCGAGGGTGATGCCGAGCATGGCGTGGCCGGTGGCCACGGCCAGGTTCGACCGTTCAGAGGCCGGCCCGATGACCGGGAGGCCGTCAGGCGTCATCGGGCGCATCCCCGACCATGGCCGTGCGCCCGGAGCGGGCGCGAAGGTCGGGAGGTAGTGGCGTGTCGAGGCGACGATGCCCCAGGCCCGGGTGTGGCTGATCGGGCGGCGCGCGCTGCCGAATTCCATGGTCCCGGCGGCACGCAGGAAGTCCAACGGTGACCGAGCATCGATCGGTCCCGTATCGGACCAACCAGCGGCCCGTTTGGCGAACGCGTTCTCTGCCCGCCCGCTCAGCCGCGGCGGCGATGTGCTCGTTCTGGTGAATGGGGACGTAGACGTCATGGAAGGCATCGGCCAATTCGCTGGGCAGGGCAGAGGCCCTCGCGAAGTGCGTGTTCAGGATGAGGGCAACGTCCTTGCCAGCCGAGTGCCGGTCCTCAGGTGCCTCCGGGCCTCGCCGACGACGGTGCAACTCGTCGTCGGGATACGGTTCCCCCTCGCGCGGAAGCGGCTCCCCTGGAGCCAACTGATGTAGCTGGAATGCGTGAACGAACAGCGATGTCGGTGACCCGGGAAGTCCTCCCGCCTCCCGTCCAGCTGGACACGGATGCGCCCGCGGTGCCGGCCAAGCCCGCGAAGAAGACGCCCTCCCGGAGGGCCTCCTCGAGGAACGCCGGGCGCGCGGGCGGCCGGACAGGTACGCCAGCGCGCTGACCTGCCGTGGTCGGGGTCGTGGTCGGGGCGGCGGTCAGGGCGTGTCGCCGGAGTAGTAGAAGCGGCACATCACACCCGGGCCGGGCGTGCGCGGTTCATCTCGGTACGGGTCGTACAGGGCGCGGCCACCGGGCCATCGCGACAACTCGGTGGGCAGGGCGGCGCCCTCGTCGACTTCCTCCGGCCGCCAGCCGGTGATGTCCAGCAACAGTCCGTCCAACGGCCCGCCTACGAGCGCGGCGTAGGTCTGGTGCGGGAGGGGTCCAGGGTCGGGGTCGTCGTGGTCGTGGCCGTAGACCCGGCCGCGCAGCAGCTGCTCGTCTCCGTTCATCCGACCAGCCTTCCAGCCGCCACTGACATTGATACTCGTAGGCGGTTCCGGCGGTCGTGGCTCGGCCACTTACTGACAACGCGGTTCTGCCCGGGACCACCGTGGCGCTGCCCGCGTTGCCGGCGGCAAGGCTTGCCCGGTCAGGTAGGCCAGCGTCCGAGCCAGCCGCCGGCCTTCCGCGCGGCCCACTCGGCTTCCGCTTCTTCCCGCGCCTCCTGCCGTTGCGCTTCGCGGGCTTCCGCGCGGCGGCGGGCGAGGGTGACGTCCCGGCGGGAGTTGCCGATCGCGTCCAGCAGCCGCTCGCGGTGGTCGCGGCCGAAACGCCGGAACGCGGGCCCGGCCGGGCCGTGCTCGCGCAGCAGCTCCGGCGTGGTCGCCACGATCGGGATGCGGCCGTCGTAGGAGCGGAAGCTCTCCAAGTGCTGTCGGCTGCCTTGCCCGTGCCAGCGGGTGAGATCGGCGACCTTCGCCGTCTGGCTCTTGGCGGAATACTTGCCGACCTGGTGGAAGACGAGCAGAACCGGCGGGTGCACACGCTCGTGTCCCTCCCGCTCGGGTGGGACCAGTGCCCTTCACCAGGAGCGCGACCTCGGTGGCACAGGAGCTGATGGTGCCGATCCCTTCGGGGGCGTCGACGGCGGCCTGCACGGCGCCGCCTGCCCAGTCGTCCATGTCTTGAGGAACGACTCGATTGATGCGCCTGCCAGGCACGACACAGAGCGCTGAACGCCCCTGGCGGCGTGCGGGTCAGCCGCCCTGACCGGCGCTTCCGACCGGGCCGACCTTCACCGGGGAGCCGGAGCCGTCCGTGACGGGCAGCGTGGCGGCGCCCGGCCAGTTGAGGGTGACCGACTTCGTCTCGTCCGGCGGGGTCACCACCAGCCCGGTGACGCGGACGCCGGAGCCGCCCGACTTGTTGAACGGGTAGTTGACGGGGAAGTACGTCGACTTCCCGTTCTTGAGGACGGCCGAGCCGGCCTGCTGGCCGGTGCGCTTCGCGGACAGCGATCCCGCGCTGGTCTTCAGGTCGACGCCCGCGTAGCCGGAGATCGTGCAGTCCCGGCCGCTGTGGTTCGTCAGGGTGACCACGACGGTGCCGTCGGGGTCGCCGTCGATGGTGCCGTCCTGCGCCGTGATCTTCAGGTCGTCGGTGCGGCACTTACCGACCTTGGCGTTCGCGTTGGAGCCGGTCCCGGCAGCCGTACCCGTCCCGCCGGAGCTCGTTGCGGAGCTCGTCCCGGCGGAGTCCTGCGCGCCGCCCCGGTCCGAACTGCCCGAGTCCGAACCGCCGCCCGAGGGCGACGCCGTGGCCCCGGACGACCCGGTGGACGTGGACGACGGATCGCTCTGTCCCGTGCCGGCGTCGTCGTTCTGGCAGGCCGTGAGCGAGAGACCGGCGGCGACGGCCAGGGCGGCGAAGGTGAGCTTGTGAACGCGCATCGTTTCTTCCTCAGGATCGGTTGGCAGTGTCGGCCGCTCGATACGGGTCGGTACGAGCGAGCGTTTCCGACCAACAGGACCGGCCCGGCCCGGTGGACCGTTCCATACGGTCACCTCATAAGACATCCCTGTTACACGCACAGCCAGGCACAACGCACGCCATCACCGGGCAGACCGCGCCGGAACGCGCCGCCGGCCAGCCGGGACGGCGGTTCCCGCCACCGTCGCGCACCTGTTCGCAGCCGCCGCCCGTTGGGACAGACCCGTAACCCGACGGACCACAACCGATCGCCTGCCCTCCTCATCCCGCTCCGCTCGCTCACGGGAGCAGCCGGGCCGCAAGACCTGGACTTCGCCGGGCGCCCCTGCCAGGTCAAGGCCAAGGGCGCCCGGACCAAGGCCCGCCGTAGGGGCCAGGCCCGCGAGGACTTCGTACTGGAAACGGTCTACTGGGACGCCGGCACCGCCCGTCTACTGCCCCGCCTCCTCAACGGCCGTACGCGGGGCCGGTGTTCGTGACTCACCGGCGGCCTGGCTCCGGCAACGTCGTCAGTCCCCGGGACGTGGGGCCGGACACCGGCCTCGCCCGTCCTCGTCGTGGACGTCGAAGCCGTCCGCACGCAGCTGGTTCACCGCGGCGTCCGTGTACCGCGTACCGCGGCGTCGGTGTACCGCGTGCAGACGGCGGTAGCCGGGTTCGTCGGCCAGGCGCAGGATGTGCAGGGACTTGGCGATCCGCCCGTAGTGCGCTCCCTACTCAGACGGAACGCGCCTCGCACATAAGTACGCGCCCCGATGCCCGTGGCGGGCGGCGCTGATGAAGTGGCTCTCATGACGACGCAGAACGCCGCGCCTCAGCGCCGAGCAGACCACCCGACCTGGTGGAGGGTCCCCCTGGTGGCATCCGCGCTCGGCCTGCCGGTCCTCGCCCTGGAGTACAGCGCGATCCGGGCGCACGCAGGCATGGGCCAATACGGGGCGGTTCTCTACTGGACCCTCGCACTGTTCGCCGTGGCCTGGGCCCTGCCCCACCGCCGCTCGTTCAGAACCTTCCGCGTCCTGGCGAGTGGAGCGGCACTGATGATCACACTTCTGCCGGTGACGCTCCTGCTGCTACTGGGCGTGATGCTGGCCGGCTGACGCGTACGCCGCGAATTCCGTCCAGGCGGTCGAAGGGCGGGCGGAGAAGACGCCCACCACCGAGCCGACGGCCTTGCCGTTCTTGTCGCAGAACTCGTACCTGATGTCGTACGCCATCGAGATCGCGGTACGTCGGTCATACGTCGGTCTGGAGAGCTGCTCGATAGGTGTCGCCTGATGGAGCTCTCTGTCGCTCGGAGCCTTGGCGTGCGGGGACGAGTCGCTGGGGGCCACGGCCGACCGCTGCACGCCGCCCGCTACCATCCCTTCGCATGACGAGTCGGGGGTGGCGGCTGGGTACCGTGGTGGTGCTGGCGGCGATCTGTGCCGCCGGTCCGGAACGCCCGGAGGTCATCCGCACGGCGTCGGACCTCGGCCCCCTCCCGGCCGACCGCTACGACTACACGCCGCAGGACTACCAGCGATCGCAGCGGGCATCGGCGTTGCTGATCCGGCAGTGCATGGCGGAGCGCGGCCACCCGGACTTCCCGCTCGACCCCCGCTACCCCGGCAGTACCGTCGTCGCCACCGCAGTCAGCACCGACTACGGCGTCCTGGATCTCGCCGCCGCCCGCCGCTGGGGTTACGGCTGGGACCCGGAAAAGCCCCTGGCCCTCCGGCCGAAGGGCCGACGGATGACCAACGCCGAGTATGCGGACTTCCCCGCCTGCAGCGCCGAGGCGAGCCGGCGGCTGATGCGCGGCATCGACCTCAAGCGGGACTGGCTCTACGCAAGCACAAGGGCGATGGAGGTCGACAAGGCGGTCAAGCGCGACCCACGCCTCCGCGCGGCGTGGGATGTGTGGTCCCGCTGTGTGGCAGAACAAGGATTCACGCGCTATCCCGACCCCGTCGCGGCGTACACGGACACCGCCTGGCAGCGGGGCGGTGACGGCAACACCCGGCATACGCAGCGGGAGCGGGCCACCGCCGTCGCGGACGTCACCTGCAAGCGCCGCCACCATACGGCCGAACTCTGGCACGCGGCACGGGCGCAGAAGCAAGCCGTGGACATCACACGGCACCGCGACCGCTACGCCGCCGGGCTGCAGGCACTACGGACGTACCGGGCCACCATCGCCGAGGTGCTGCGGAAACTCGGCTAAGGGCTGTCCCGTAATCCCCGGTGGATCAGCGCGCGGCGTCAGATGCGGTGCATCGCAAGGCGGAGGGTCGTCCTCATACTGGGCGTATTCGGGCGATCCGACAACGCGGCGAGGTGCCGTAGCTGTCGTCGTGCGCCCGCCGGGGATTACGCGACAGCCCTTAGGGTCTGTTTCAAAGTGGATCAAGGTCTGCCGTGATCCACGTCACCGTCGGCCAGCGGCACGACAGTCCCCAGTTCCAGTCGGTGCTGCAACGCATCCGAGTACCGCGCGCGAGCGTCGGCAGGCCACGCTGCCGGCCGGACCGGGTGCGGGCCGACAGGGCATACAGTTCCCGAGCGAACCGGGACTGCCTGCGCAGACGGGAAATCCGCTGCACGATTCCGGAGAAGGCGGACCAGATCCGCAACCGGAAGAAGCTGGGCGCGCGTGGCGGCCGTCCGCCGAAGTTCGCCAAGGCCGACTACCGCGAGCGCCACGCGGTCGAGTTGGGAAAGCGCGTATCGCTGCGGCTCACCGGGCATCTAGCCTGTGGCGCATGCATCAGCCCCGAAGGCGTGACCGGCGCCTGGCTCGCCGTGTGCCGCCGGAGCCGGCCCGGCGTCAGACTTCACAGCTCACTGTCGCGGGGGCTGATGTCGTGGTGGTTGGCTACTTCTCCGCGAAAGAGAAGGACTCCGTAACGCTCATGGCGTCGGCAGCCGCAGAACTGGCAGCGCGCGGCGCTCGGGTCGTCGGGCAGATCGTGCAACGACGGGGTGTCTCGGACGGCGGGGTCCAAAAGATGGGCCTGCCCTATTCCTCGCGGACGCTGCTGAGCTACGGAAAGGTCCGTGAGGTGGCTCAGGCCTGCGAGCAGGCCAACGCCGACGCAGTGATCTTCGTTGCCTCTTTGACCGAGCGCCAGCGCCACGCGCTGACAACGCTACTCGGATGCCCCGCTGTGAGTCTTCCCCACATCCTTGCTGCCGACTGACCACTCACTCGAAGCGCGCTGTTGAAACAGGACCTAGAAGAGACCTAGAAGAGACCTAGAAGAGGTCGGCCGACCTGTCCTGCGTGAGGCTCTCGAGGATCGTGCGCATCCACGGGCTGCGAACGGCTGGTATCCGGACCAACGTGTGCTGGAACGTTCCCCGGTCGGCCCGGAACAGGTAGTTGGGGTGCGGCGGGAGCGGGTCGTCGCGGAGGACGTCCTGGGGTATGCCGCCCGACGCGGGAACCGGCAAGTACGGCTGGGGAGAGGCCAACCACAGCCACACCCCCAGCGGCAGCGGCACCGGGTATGCCGATGCAGCCGGGCCGACCGGGGTCCAGGTCTGACCTGTCTGCGGATGAACCGGTACCAGGAGGATGTCGACGCCCGCGTCGGGAGCGGGCCGTCCAGGTCCAGCCAGGACGGCGCGCCGCGTTGGCGGGCCCGCGGGCAGCAGGGCGTCGAGCGCGCGTTGGAACACGTCCGCGGTCAGACCGCCCGGGACCTTCACCGGCTGCCCTTTGGAGGCCGCCAGTAGGTGGGCGAGCGCCTGGAACAACGACAGCGATGACGCCTCCGATCAGTACCATCGGCCGCTTCCACCACGGCGTCTCCATCCTCGCCAGGATCCGCTGGTCCTCCGGATCACCCTCGTACTCATCCCGCCACCGGTACCGAACAGTGGGCGGCGGGCCGGCCGCGCGGTCGGCCCGCCGGGTATGTGGCGGCCTCGGGCCGTCGTCAGGATGCGGTGCGGGTCCGGGCGTCGAGGTCGTCGCGGACCCGCTGCGGCTCGGCGTCGAGCGGCATGTTGGCCTCGTCCCGGACCGCGTCCAGGTCGCCGGGGATGTCCGGGGCCAGCGCCGCGAACAGCGGTGCCAGGTCGCCGGGCGCACCGCCCTGCTGGGCCACCAACTCGAAGGTCCGGCCGGCCGCCTCGGGAGCGGTGAGGGCCGCCACCAGCACCCGTGCGATCTGGGCACGGGCGACCACGCCGTCGGCGGGGCCGCCGGAACGGCGGCGGTCGCCCTGGCGGAACACCAGGCGCTGCTCGTCGGGTCCGTTCATGTCGAACCAGCCCGGCCGCACGATGGTGTACGTGAGGCCGCTGGCCCGTACGAGCCGTTCCGAGCGGCGCTTCCACTCCAGCAAGTGGCCGTACGGGCCGCCGCGGCCGGTGACGCCGATGGAGGTCATCAGCGCCACGCGGGGCCGCTGTCCGCCCAGGGCGGTCAGGACGTTGCGTACGCCCGCGTAGTCGACCGTCTCCGGTGAGGAGTCGCCTGTGCCGAAGGAGCCGAGGGCCAGCACGATCGCGTCGGTCCCGGCCACCGCCTCGGGCAGGGTTTCGGGTCGTGTGACGTCGCCGACGACGAGTTCGGCGTCGGCGGGAAGCATCTGGGTGCCCTTCACGTGGTCACGCACGAGGGCCCGGACGGTGTGCCCGCGAGCGATCGCCTCGGCTACGACGAGCCGTCCGATGCTGCCGGTGGCGCCGACCACCAGCACGGTCAGGGGTTGTGTTGCCATGCTCATTTCCTTGTAAGGGGGTGGGCGTGACGGGCGCCCCTGCCGTCGGTCCCATGTGGGCGGCGCGTCATGCCCGCCTCGGTTCGGCGAAGGTCGCGCCGTCGACCACGAACCGGTAGCGGCCGTCGGAGGCGAGGATCCGCTTGTAGGCGGTGTTGATGTCCTGCGCGCCGATCAGTTCGATGTCGGCGCTCACGCCGTGCTCGGCCGCGAAGTCGAGCATCTCCTGGGTCTCGGCGATGCCGCCGAACAGCGATCCCACGTAGGACCGGCCGTTCTGGCACAGGGTGAAGACGTCCATCGGCATCGGCTCGGTCGTCACGCCGACGTTCACCATGGTGCCGTGCAGACGCAACATCCCGAGGTAGTCGGCAAGGGATACGGGTGCGCTGACAGTGTTGAGGATGATGTCGAAGGTGCCGGCCAGCTCGGTGAACGCCGAGCCGTCGCCGGTCACGGCGTAGTGGTCGGCGCCGAGGACCGTGGCGGCCTCGCGCTTGCTGCCGGACTGGGACAGGACGGTCACGTCGGCGCCCATGGCCTTGGCCATCTTCACGCCGAGGTGGCCCAGGCCGCCGAGGCCGACGACCGCGACCCTGGTGCCCGGCCCGGCACCGAACCGCTTGAGCGGGGAGTAGACGGTGATGCCGGCGCACAGCAGCGGAGCGGCGGCGGCCGGGTCGAGGCTCTTCGGTACGCGGAGTACGAAGTCCTCGGGGGCGACGATCGCCTCGGAGTAGCCGCCCTGGGTGTGGGCGCCGGGCTCGGCGGGGTCGGGGTTGCCGAAGACCAGGGTGTGGCCGTTGACGCAGTACTGCTCCTGGCCTGCCTGGCAGTTCTCGCACTCGCGGCAGGAGTTGACCATGCAGCCGATGCCGACCAGGTCGCCGACCTGGTGGCGGGTGACCTCGGGGCCGATCTCGGTGACCCGGCCGACTATCTCGTGGCCGGGAATGAGCGGGCTGATGGGCAGCGGGCCGAACGCGCCGCCGACGAAGTTGATGTCGGAGTGGCAGATGCCGCAGAACAGGATGTCGAGCTTGACGTCGTGCGGCCCGACGTCACGGCACTCGATGGTGCCGGGAGCGAGCGGCTCGCCGGCTTCGTGGGCGCCGAACGCGTTGACGGTGGTGGGCACGGAGGTTCCTTCAGGTGTTTGGAGGGGGTTTCAGGCAGGTGTCTGGAGGGGGTTTCAGGCTTCGGGGATGGCGCGCCCGTAGGCGGCGAGGGTGACGCTCGTAGGCTCGGGGCCGCCTCGCCGGCCGGTCTCCAGGGCGTCGAGGACCTTCAGCTCGTCCGCGGTGAGGGCGAAGTCGAAGACGTCGATGTTCTCGGCGATGCGGTGGCGCTTGGTCGACTTGGGGATCACCGAACGGCCGTGCTGGATGCCCCAGCGCAGCAGCACCTGGGCGGGGCTCTTGCCGTGCGTCTCGGCGATCGCGGTGACGACCGGGTCTTCCAGGACGCTGCGGCGGTGCTCGCCGTATCCCGGGTAGAAGGTGATGCCGCCGATGGGCGACCACGCCTGGTTGAGGATGTGGTGCTGGTCGTCGAAGTCGAGGACGGCGCGCTGCTGGAAGTAGGGGTGGATCTCCAGCTGGTTGACGGCGGGGACGACGGTGGTGGCGTCGAGCAGTGCGGTCAGGTGGTCGACCATGAAGTTGCTGACGCCGATCGCCCGGACCCTGCCGTCGGCCAGGAGCTTCTCCAGGGCGCGGTAGGCGGCGAGGGTCTTGTCGAAGTCCGACGGGAGGGCCTGGTGGAGGATGAGCAGGTCGATCCGGTCCACGCCCAGTTTGGCGGCGCTCTTGTCGAAGCCGTGCAGGGTCTCGTCGTAGCCGTAGTCGCTGATCCAGATCTTCGTCTCGATGAAGATCTGCTCCCGGGGTACCCCGGAGTCGCGGATGGCCTGGCCGACCTCGCGTTCGTTGCCGTAGGCGGCGGTGTCGATGTGCCGGTAGCCGAGGTCGAGCGCGGCCGTGACGGCGGCCCGGGTCTCGTCCGGCGGGGTCTGGAAGACGCCGAGTCCGAGGGCGGGCATCTCGACGCCGTTGTTGAGGGTGAGGGTCTGCATCACAGGGACCTTTCGGTGTGGGTGGCCCGTGCGGGCACGATGAGGATGAGGACGGCCACGACCGCCAGCGCGAGCAGGACGGCGGAGCCGGTCAGGGCGGCGCCGGAGCGGGCCGCGATGTCGGTGGCCCCGTGGCCCGTGGAGACGGTGGCGGCCACGGCGGTCAGAATGCTCAGACTCAGTGCGCTGCCGATCTGGTGCACGGTGTTGACCAGGCCCGAGGCGGCGCCCGCGTCCACGGGTGCGACGCCGTCGACGCCGCTGGAGGTCAGCGGGGCCAGGGCCAGACCCTGGCCGGCACCGATGAGCACCATCGGCAGCGCCACTCCGGTCAGGTAGGGGGTGTGCAGGTCGAGGCGGCTGAGCCACACCATGCCCACCATGGTCAGGGCGACCCCGGTGGTGAGTACCAGCGGCCTGCTCGCCCGCTCCAGCAGGCGCGGCACCTGGACGGCGAAGACGAAGTTGACCAGCGTCATCGGCAGGAAGGCGAGGCCGGCCTGCAGCGGCGTCCAGTGGTAGACGCTCTGCAGGAACTGCGCGGTGAAAAAGAAGAAGCCCATCATCGCGCCCATGTAGAGCATCCGGGTGACGTAGGCGCCGCCGCGCTCCCGGCTCGCGAACAGCCGCAGAGGCACGATCGGCTGCGCGGCCCGCCGCTCCACCCGGACGAACAGCGCCAGCATCACCACGCCCGCCACCAGCGGTATCAAGGTGGCCGGGGCGGTCCAGCCGATGTCGGACGCGTCCACGATGCCGAAGACCAGCGCGGTGGAGCCCAGCGTCGCAAGGAGCGCCCCGGCGACGTCGAAGCGGCCACGTCGGCGCGCGGTCTCCGGCAGGAACCGCACGGCCAGCACCACCATCGCGATACCGACCGGCACGTTCAGGAAGAACCCGGCCCGCCACGAGACCAGGTCGGCGACCAGTCCGCCCACGACCAGGCCGAACGCGGCTCCGAGACCGGCCACCGCACTGTAAGCGGCCATCGCCCGGTTACGGGCCCGGCCTTCGGCGAAGCTGCGCGTCAGCAGCGACAGAGCGGAGGGAGCCAGGACCGCGGCTCCCACGCCCTGCAGCGCCCGGGCACCGATCAGCCACCACTGAGTCTGTGCGGCCCCGACCAGGAGCGACGTCAGCGAGAAGACGACCAGGGAGAACAGGAACACCCGGCGGTGTCCGAACAGGTCACCGGCCCGGGCGCCCAGCAGCAGCAGTCCGCCGAAGACGAGGACGTAGGCGTTGGTGATCCAGGACAGGCCGGTCTCGGAGAAGCCCATGTCGGCCCGGATCTGCGGCAGCCCGGTGAACACGATCGAGTTGTCCAGGATGACCATGAAGTAGCTCACGCAGATGATCGCGAGGATCAGCATCGCCCGGACCGGGGCCTCAGGCGCACGCGCCGCGGTGGGCGCCGCGGATTCCTTGCGGACCGGGTCGGCGACGTGCCCGACACGGACGTCGCCGGTCCCGTCGTACTCGAGTGCTGCGCCCACGGTGGTGTCCTTCGCTGTCGCTTCAGGGCGAGGGACCGGTTTTTGACCCCGGCCCCTCGGTTCCCTTCAAGACAACCCCGCGTGGTCGCATGGGTGGGAGTCACTGGTCTTCCAGGTACTGCCAGTACCTCGCAGGTCCGCGCGGACCGGCCTACGGTGAAGTTCGAGGCGGACCGTCCGCCCGGGATGCGGTCACCGGCGGCGGAGCGATTTCAGGGATCGGGACGATGGCAGACAGAGACAAGAAGAGCGTAGCCGCCGAGGTCCGCGAGTTCCTGAGCACCCGGCGTGCGCGGATCACCCCCGAGCAGGCCGGACTGCCGGTCTACGGCGGCAACCGCCGCGTTGCGGGCCTGCGCCGGGAGGAGGTCGCGCTGCTCGCGGGTATGAGCGTCGACTACTACGTCCGCCTCGAGCGCGGGAACCTCTCCGGCGCCTCGGATTCGGTACTGGACTCCCTCGCGCACGCACTGCAACTGGACGAGGCCGAACGCACCCACCTCTACGACCTGGCCCGGGCGGCGACACCCTCGGGCCGGCGCCCCGCGGCGACCGCGTCCCGGGTGCGGCCCACGATCCTGCGCCTGCTCGACTCGATGACCGACATTCCGGCGTACGTGCGCAACGCGCGCTTCGACATCCTGGCCGCGAACACGCTGGGCCGTGCACTGTACGCACCCCTCTTCGACTCGCCGCTGTTCGCCCAGCGCGGCCCGGTCAACAGCGCCCGCTTCCTGTTCCTGGACCCCGCGAGCAAGGATTTCTGGGTCGACTGGGACAAGGGGGCCGACGACGCGGTCGCGTTCCTGCGCATCGAGACCGGCCGGGCGCCCCACGACAAGGCGCTGACCGATCTAATCGGGGAGCTGACGACCAAGAGCGGCGACTTCGCCCGCCGGTGGGCGCACCACGACGTGAAGTTCCACCGCTCCGGAGTGAAGAACCTGCACCACCCGGTGGTCGGCGATCTCGCACTGCCCTACGAGGCGATGGAGTTGCCGGCCGATCCCGGCCTTCGCCTCAACTTCTACACGCCCGAACCGGACTCCCCGGCGGGGGAGGCTCTGGGCCTCCTCGCCAGTTGGGCGAGCGCCGGGACCGTCGTCCCGACCGCGAACGACCGATGCCAACTGATGACGGCTGAGCACATCCGCTGAGCACATCCGCTGAGCACATCCAAGGAGAACCACTTCATGCAGTACCGACCGCTCGGCCGCACCGGCGTCCAGGTCAGCCCGCTCTGCCTGGGCGCGATGATGTTCGGCCCCTGGGGCAACGAGGACGAGGCCGACTCGATCCGGATCATCCACCGTGCCCTGGACGCGGGCATCAACTTCGTCGACACCGCGGACGTGTACTCCGCCGGCGTCTCGGAGGAGATCGTCGGCAAGGCCCTCAAGGGCCGCCGCGAGGACGTGTTCCTGGCGACCAAGTTCTTCATGCCGATGGACCAGGACGACCCCAACCAGCGGGGCGGCTCACGGCGCTGGATCATTCGCGAGGTCGAGAACTCCCTGCGCCGGCTCGACACCGACTACATCGACCTCTACCAGGTCCACCGCCCCAGCCCCGACACGGACGTCGCCGAGACCCTCGGCGCCCTCTCCGACCTCGTGCACCAGGGCAAGATCCGCTACATCGGCTCCTCGTCCTACTCCGGCTCCCAGATCGTCGAGGCCCAGTGGGTCTCGCGGGAGCGCCGCCTGGAGCGGTTCGTGACCGAGCAGCCGCCGTACTCGATCCTGGTCCGCGGCGTAGAGGAGGACGTGCTGCCCACCGTGCGCCGCCACGGCATGGGCACCCTCACCTACAGCCCGCTCTCCGGCGGCTGGCTGTCGGGCCGCTACCGCAAGAACGCCACCGAGGGCCCCGCCTCCGCGGCACGCCCCCAGGCCCGCTTCGACATGAGCACCCCCGCCAACCAGCGCAAGCTCGACGCCGTCGAACAGCTCGCGCTCCTGGCGGAGAAGGCGGGTCTCACATTGATCGAGCTGGCCGTCGCCTTCGTCATCCACCACCCCGGCGTCACGGCGGCGATCATCGGACCGCGGACCATGGACCAGTTGGAGGCGTTCCTGCCCGCCGCCGACATCACGCTGTCGTCCGACGTGCTCGACGCCATCGACGAGATCATCGCGCCCGGCGTCACGGTCAACCCGGTCGACAACAGCTACGGCGACTTCGAACTGCGCGCCGACCAGCGACGCCGCTGACGTGTCCCGGACTTTGGCTGCCCGGCTTGCCTGTCGCCGTCGCGCGCACGATCACACTGACCGCTTCGCAGAGGTGCCGGCTGAAGAAGACCGCCCGCGGACACAGGATTCCGTACCGGGCCCGGGCCCAGCCGGGTCCGCTGGTTCCACTACCGCAGGTGCGGGGCGACGTGATCGGCGATCGTCTGGAGGAGTCGCGCGTTGTAGTCGACGCGGAGTTGGTTCGGGATGGTGAGCAAGAGGGTGTCCGCAGCGGCGACGGCCGCGTCGGCGGCGAGTTCCTTCGCGATGACGTCCGGCTCGCCGATGTAGCTGCGGCCGAACCGGGAGACCGCTCCGTCGAGGATTCCAACCTGGTCGCGGCTGCTGGCTGTGTTCCCGTCCCCGAAGTACAGGCGGTCGCTGGTGATCGGCAGGACACTACGGCTGACAGACACGCGCGGTGTGTGTGGCCCGCCGAGCGCCACGTCTCGCGGTAGGTGTCGATCTGCTCGCGCTGGAGCTCGTCGAAGGGTGTTCCGGTGTCCTCGGACAGCAGTGTGCTGCTCATGAGGTTCATGCCCTGCTCGGCGGTCCAGACGGCGCTTGCCCGCGTAGCGGAGCCCCACCAAGATTCGTTGGGTGAGGCCGGGCGAGTGAGGCTCGACCGGAAGCCCTATGGAGGGGCCTGCGACCGGATCGGTTGATGCGACGGGGTGTCCGGCGATGGCGCCGTGCACTCTCGCGGTCGGCGTCCCGCCCTTCGGACACGGCACCACCTCGTGCCGGGTTCGCGCCGACAGGCGGATCACCTCACCCTGGTCCGTCATGTCCTCAACGACCAGTGCCGACAACCCAGAAAGCACGCTCCCCACAAGGGAGTTGACGTCACTCATGCGATGCCGACGATCCCGGTCACGCTTCGCCACCACCGATTACGGGAGCAGAGCGGCGACGGCCTGGTTGATGGCGGCGTGACTACGCGGGTGACGCGCGCTGGGCGGGGCACTCGGCGCGTGCGTCCCCACTGCGAGGCGGTGGTCCGGCGGACCGCGGCGCGCGACCGCCGGTGCCGTGGGGGTTCCTGATGGGATTGCTGATGCATGGTCACGTCTCTCGGATGAGATCCCGCAGTAGGCCGTACCGGGTATCGGCGGGCGGAGGCCGGCGCCGGGCAGGCCCCGAGGCCACGGATAGCCAAGGTGGCAGCGGTGGCGCCGCCAGAGGCCACGGGCGGGAAGGGCGAAGGGCCGTCCTCGGGCGGTGGCGCAGGTGGCGGTCGGGCGATGATGCCCGTAGTCGTGCCTGCGGCGACTGATCCGGAGTCGGTCCGACCACCGCGTGCCCCGATTCCGGCGCGGCAGGCCCCTCGTGGCGGCCGGCTTCCTCGCAGGACCAGATCCGCTTCAGACGGTACCGGCTTTCGCGATCCCAACCTCGATGTCCATGACGACGATGCTCTCCTGACAGCCGTCGGCGCGATGAGTCTGCGAAGAATCAGATACTTCGCTCACGCTGTCAGGATGTCAGACATCGGATCTTCTCACGAGAGATCGCTCCTACATCTAGGAGATGAGGACGAGGTTCCGTACATTCATTGGATGTCTTGAACTCGCCCCTTACTGCTGGAGATTCACGATGCGCAACGCCGTAGCCGCAGGCCTTGTTGCCGCCGCCGCTGCCTGTTTCGGCTTCACCGGTGGCCCACCCGGAGCCGCCGTCCCGCTACCGGACACCTTGCACGTCGCGCCCGACGGGCGTGGTTCGGCCTGCAGTACGCACCAACCCTGCGCCCTGACCACCGCCCGCGACCGCGCGAGAGCCCTGGTCCCGGATGCCACCGGGGATGTCGTGGTCGAACTGCAGGGCGGGACGTACCGGCTCACCGGTCCGTTCCGGCTGGGGCGCCAGGACTCCGGCCGGCCCGGCCATCCGGTGGTATATCGGGCGGCCGCCGGACAGACACCGGTGCTCAGCGGCGCCGCCCGGATCACCGGGTTCTCCCGGGTGGATGCCGCCAAGAACATCTACCGCGCCAAGGTCCCAGCGGGTACGGACGGCCGGGAACTGTTCGTGAACGGGGTACGCGCCGACCGTGCGCGGGGGCCGAGGAGTCCATCCGGGTTCTCGGTGACCGCCACCGGGTTCACCACCAGCGACCCGTCGTACACCTCATGGACCAACCCCGCGCAGGTCGAGGTGGTCGAGAACAACGCCTGGAAGCAGATGCGGTGCCCGCTGGCGTCCATCACCCGCTCCGCCTCCGGCGGTTCCGACCTCACCGTCGACCCGGCCTGCTGGAACAACAACCACACCGCGGTGCCCAACCCGAGTTTTCCGTTCAACGGTGCGGGACTGCCCAGCATGGACGGCATCACGTGGCTGGAGAACGCGCACCAGCTGCTCGGCACCCCTGGCCAGTTCTACCTCGACGACAGCGCAGGCTACCTCTATTACGTGCCCAGGGCCGGCGAGGACCTGGCAACGGCGGACGTCGAACTACCCGTGGCCCCCGAACTGCTCGACGTCTCAGGCACCCCGGGGCACCTGGCACCGGTGAACGACACCGACTGGCGAGCGGTCTACACCGGAAGCTGGGGCCACTCCAGCGGCCGGCACCTCGGTGACCTGGGCGCCGACGTGCACTACACCTCCGCTGACGGCGACGCCGTCAGCTACACCTTCGACGGTACCGGGATCCAGGTCCTGTCAGAGACCAACTCGGACGAAGGCGACGCGGACGTCTACATGGACGGCAAGAAGGTGTCGACGGTCTCCGGCAAGGGTCCCGAGCGTCTCGCCCAGCAGGCCATGGTCTCCGTCACCGGACTGCCCAAGGGCACGCACACGCTGCGCCTGGTCAAGACGAGCGGAGCGTATCTGCTCGTCGACGGTTTCACCGTGATCCCCGATGTGGTCGCGCCCGTACACGACCTCGTCTTCTCCGGACTGACCTTCGCCCACACCACGTGGAACGCCCCTACGGCCGAGGGCTACGTGGACAACCAGGCGGGGGTCATCTGGGATCCGACGACGCGCACGCCGGCGCGTATCCCCGCCGCGGTCCAGGTGCACCGGGGTGCCCGGATCGCCTTCTCCGACGACGTCGTCCAGCACACCGGAACCAGCGGGATCGCCTTGGCCGACCAGACGCAGGACTCCACGGTGAAGGCCAGTTCCGTCACCGACACGTCCGGCATCGGGGTGGCGATCGGCGAGGTGGACGACTACTACCAGACCGAGCCCGCGCTGATGACGAGCGGCAACACCGTGTCCGGCAGCGTCGTGCAGTTCCCCGGCCAGGAGTACCAGGACGCGGTCGGCATCTGGGTCGGGCACAGCAGGTCAACCGTCATCTCGCACAACGATGTCGGCTACACGCCGTACTCCGGCATGTCCATAGGCTGGGGCTGGGGATGGGCGTCGAACTGCACACTGCAGGCCGCACAGGGACTGCCCAACCCGTGCCTGCACGGCACCACCTACGCCGGGGGAAACAAGATCATCGGCAACCACGTGCACAGCGTGATGGGCGCGCTGTTCGACGGCGGCCCGATCTACACTCTCGGCGGCCAGTCCGCAGCCTCGCAGTTCGCCGGAAACGTCCTGTCGGAGTGCATCGACGGTTGCAACATGGTCTACCACGACGAAGGAAGCTCGCTCTGGAACACCCACGACAACGTGGTGCGCTTCAGCAACGGGTCGCTGTGGACAAACCTGTGGACGCCGAGCATCCACGACGACTCGATCCACGACAACTACAGCGACACCGCCGCCTACAACAACAACGGCACCAACATCTCCTTCGAGCAGGCCACCGTGGTGACCGACGGGAACTGGCCGTCGGCGGCGCAGACGATCGTGGACGCTGCGGGTCCCGGCACCATGCCGGGCAAAACAGTCGATGACGACGACCTGCGCGTCTCGTACACCGGCAGTTGGTCGTCGAGCGGGTCCCGCGACGCCGGCGACCTCGACAACGGCGTCCACTACACCCAACACGACGGTGCCGCCGCCACGATCACCTTCACCGGCACCGGGATCAGCTTCCTGACCGAGACCAACTCCGACGAAGGCGACATCGGCATCACCCTGGACGGCGTCTCGAAGAAAACGGTCGGCGCGCACACCGAGCAGAGGCACGCTCAGCAGAGCCTGTACGCGATATCCGGACTGACCGCCGGCCGGCACACCTTGACGGTGACCAAACTCAGCGGCAGCTATCTCCTGGTGGACGGTTTCACGCTGAGCTGATCGCCCTTCAGCGTCACCCGTCGCAGCCGATCACCACTGACCACCGCGGGATCCGCCCCGGACCCGAACGCACAAGCCATCAGCCCGGCTGACTCCGGGTGCCCTGACGCCTGCGTCAGGGCACCCGATCACCGACCGGGAGAAAAGGTGAACCATGCTTGTCACGAAGAGAAGAACGCTCCGGGCCCTGCTGGCGGCGACCGTCGCCGCCGCCGGACTCATGGGAGGCGCGCCTTTCGCCGAAGGGCACTCCGACAACTCCCGTCCGGCCAGGACTCAGTCGCCCGATGCGCGGCGGGTGACGGCATGGGCGCCCAGCATGACGATTGGCGGACCGAACTTCCACGACCAGACCATCCGGATGGTCGCGCACTCCAGCGTTGCGGGAACCGCACTCCGTATCCACCTGTCCAATCTGCGCAGCACCATCCCGCTGACCGTCGGAGCGGTCAGCATCGCCGCACAGGCCGACCGGGCCACGGCGGTCGCTGGATCGCAGCGCGCGGCCACCTTCTCCCACAAGAGGTCCGTGACCATCCCGGCCGGGGCGGAACTGGTCAGCGATCCCGTACCGATGTCCGTCAAGGCCGGCCAGAACGTCCTGGTCAGCATCTACCTGCCGCACGCGACCAGCTCCGCCACCTGGCACTCCGACGCCTTCGACACCAGTTACCTGTCCGTTCCGGGCGACCACACCGCCGACGCGGCGGACGGCAACTACATCGCGGCGACCACCTCCTGGTACTACCTCTCCGGGCTCGACGTGGTCTCGCCCGACGCCCGCGGCACCGTCGTGGCCTTCGGCGACTCCATCACCGACGGCTACAACACCCCGGCAGGGGCGTACCACCGCTGGCCCGACGACCTGGGCCGCCGACTGGCCGGAACCCACCCGATGGGTGTGGTGGACGCCGGTATCGGCGGCAACCGGGTCCTGACCGACGTGCCCAACATCTGGCAGGGCATCAGCGCCACCCGGCGTTTCGCCCACGACGCACTGGGTCAGCCCGGGGTGCGGGACGTGATCCTGCTGGAGGGCATCAACGACATCGGCAACAACGCGGGCCCCGGTGGTGCCCCGCTGACCCCGCAGGATCTGATCAACGGCTACCGAAATCTGATTCAGCAGGCCCATGCCGCCGGCGTCCGGATCATCGGCGGCACCCTCCTTCCCGACAAGGGCGCCGGCTACTACAGCGACTCTGCCGAAGCCATACGCCAGGCGGTCAACACCTGGATCCGGACCAGCGGGGCCTTCGACGGTGTCGTCGACTTCGAGAAGGCCGTCGCCGACCCGGCCGAACCCGGGGCCCTCAGCCCGGCCTTCGATTCCGGAGATCACCTCCACCCGAACGAAGCCGGCATGCAGGCGCTGGCGAACGCCGTCGACCTGTCCCTGCTGAAGTAGGCAGCGCTGAAGTAGGCAGCCGTCTCGCATTGTCGGCCCGGGCCGACCCGCCGCGTCGGCAGCCGCCGGCCCGGGCCGACGCAGCAACGTCCACCGGCCGGCGCAAGGCCGGTGGACGCGGACGGGAATTCCCGACATCCGTGTCGCGCTGACGCTGCGCCGGACTGGTACAGGTTCCCACCTCCGAGCTCGGCCCCGGGCGCTGAAGCATGCCGCATCCCCCAATTGCTCGCCGAGGCACCCCTTCCCGTGTACTCGACGCGGGGTCGTGCACCCAGCCGATCGGGCGGAACCGGAGCTACTGCCGCAGCGGGAGCCGACCAGTCCTGCCGCGTCGGCGGCGGCCGGCCCAAGTGCCGCGGAGCTGGAGGCCACTGCTCGTGAAGGTCAGCGGAAGATGATCGAGTTCAACGCGGCCACACTGCGCTGCACCGTCTGTGCATGCCCGAAGAGACCAGGAAGGCCGCCCGTGTGGAGGAACACGGTGCGTTGATTCGGACGGATCTCGCCCTCGCGTACGGCGGCCATCAGGCCCGCCATGGCCCGCCCGCTGTAAGTGGGGTCCAGGACGATGCCCTCCGCTCGTGCAGTCGTATTCAGGGCTTCCATGACCGGCTCGTGCAGCACTCCGTATCCGGGGCCGACCTGGTCGAGACGGATGCGTAGCGATGCGGCCGTGACGTCGCGACCGGCCACCTGGGTGGACAGCGCGGCGACAACATCGGCCGGTTCCGTCACCGCCCCGCAGTCGACACCGAGCACGCGTTCCTCCCCGAGGGCGCCGATGAGCCCTGCCATGGTCCCACCGGAACCCAGCGCCACGACAACGTGCTCCACATCGGGCACCTGCATGCGGATTTCATCACCGGCTTCAACGTATCCTCGCGCGCCCAGAGGACTCGATCCGCCGAAAGGAATCAAGTAGGGACGCGCACCGCGCTTACGGAGCTGATCGCACACGTCCTCGGCGACAGCGCCCATGGTGCCGGGGTCCGTCTCACCCGACCAGAAGACACTGGCCCCGAAAAGGCTGTCGAGCACAAGGTTTCCGGAGCCGCCCGCCGCGCTGTCGGCCGTCCCGGGAAACACCAGGACCACGTTCATGCCCAGGCGGGCACCGGCAGCCGCCGTCAGACGGGCATGATTGCTCTGCGCCGCACCTGTCGTGACCAGCGTGTCCGCCCCGGTGGCGAGAGCGTCTCCGACCGTCCATTCCAGCTTGCGTACCTTGTTTCCCCCTCCGCCGAGCCCGATCAGGTCGTCCCGCTTGACCCAGAGTTCGTCACCGTTCAGGCCGAGCGCGACCGCCAGGCGAGGCATGGGCTCCATCGGTGTGAGCCACGTCGAGAGGGAATGCTTGGCGCTCATGAATTCTCCAACGAAGACACTCATACGCAATGCGGCGCAAGAGATACGGAAAGGGACATGACGTGCTGGACGATTACAGGACGAACACGGCCGTCACTCTACTTCCCGGGCAGGGGCAGCCGACGTACACCCGCACGAAGCTCGTCGTAGGGTGCCCCTCCGCGCGCGACGGCCTCCCGGTGACATGGGATGGAGGCCAGGTCGCGGTGGATATACGTCACCTCACACCAAAGGCACATGTATCAGTTTCGCTTCATCGCCGGGTGACATACAGAGATACCCTCCCCCAGTACATGTCCCACGTTAGGAAACGTATGCCGCGCCGCAAGATAGGAATCACCTACCGGACGCTGGCCGCGATCGCGCGCGCCATCATGTGGCTGCTGTTCAGACGGGACTGGGCAGGTACACAGCACATCCCCGCAAACGGCGGGTTCATCGCGGCAGTCAACCACAATTCCTACGTCGATCCGGTGGCCTACGGGTATTTCCAGTACACCGCCGGACGCCCGCCGCGCTTCTTCGCGAAGCAGGCTCTGTTCAAGGGTGCGTTCGGGCGGCTCATGCATGCCATGAAGCACATACCTGTCGCCCGTGGAGGGGCGGGAGCGCTGGCGGCTCTGGCAGCAGCGGCCACCGCCGTCCGGGCGGGCGAGGGCGTGGTCTTCTATCCGGAGGGCACGCTCACTCGCGATCCGGAGATGTGGCCCATGGGCGGCAGGACCGGCATCGCACGGGTTGCGCTGGAGACCGGGTGCCCGGTGATCCCCGTTGCCCAGTGGGGCGCCAACCTTCTGTTGCCGCCGTACGGAAAGATGGGCAGGGTCTTCCCCCGCAAGACGCATCAGCTACTGGTGGGACCACCCGTGGACCTGTCCCGCTTCGAAGGCAGGGAGCCGACTCCGGAGGTGTGGCGGGAAGCCACGGAGGAGATCATGGCCGCGATAACGTCCCTGCTGAGCGAGATACGAGGGCTCCCCGCTCCGGCGGTCCCGGTTGCACGACGGACACCGGCGAACCCGGACAACGTCCAGGCGCCGACCGCCTGACCGGCGGGACGCGACACCCGCGCAGCTCACGGCCGTCCGTCCTGGACCTGGGCAGATACAGCTCGCGGTCCACCGGTGGCGGCCCTCGCTTGTGGCGGCGGGTTCACCGTTCCCATCACGTCCCCAAGGTTGCCGATCACGCGGGGAGGTGCCCTGCCCGGGGCGCAGCCCGGCGTTGCAGGTTGTCCCCGCGCTGTCTGGAGAAACTCGCCGCGTATCTCGAGCGGGGTCCGGCCGCGCTCGGCTGGGCGGCGTTCCAGGTGTGCACCGCCGCGAGGACGGCCACGCCGAGCGGCAGGAAGTTCCACGTCAAAGACTCCCGTTGCTCTTGGGTGGAGTGGCGGGATGCGCGGGCGACTCGCTCCGGCTCCAGCGAGGCGGGTCGCCCGCGCGCTTCTGCCGACCCGCGCCCGTCGCCAGGGGTTGCCCGACGGCCGCCGCATGACCCGGGTCCGGAGCCGCCCGAGTTGCGTGCTCACAGAGAGAAAGTTACCGTTACAGATAGTAATGAGTCTGTTGTGTCGCACGAGCGCCTCGGTGCCACGCGATTCCCAGCGGAACGCCGAGCTTGGCACGGTTCACCTGCAGTGCAGCGACTCGGTGTGCGCGGAATCCAGTTCGCGCCCATGAGTAGAAAGCTCATCAAGGAAGCGCTCCCTCCCCACCCTCCGCGACTCCGGCCCCAGGAATGACTGCAGGGAGATCCGTCATGCCCGAATTGCTCCGCTCGTACTCCCGTCGGAAGTTCCTCTCCACGTCGGCCGCCACGGTGTCCGTAGCGGCCACCGGGGCTCTTGGACTGCGCGCCTGGGACGACTCGGCCAAGCCGGCCGCGGCGAGTGAGAGGCAGAGCATCCGCCCCTTCCGCGTGAATATTCCGGAGCGGGACCTGACGGATCTACGCCGCCGGATCATGGCGACACGCTGGCCCGACCGTGAGACGGTCAACGACCAGTCCCAGGGCGTCCAACTCGCCACGATGAAGGAACTCACCCAGTACTGGGGAACGAAGTACAACTGGCGGAACATCGAGGAGACACTCAACTCCCTGCCGCAGTACATAACCGAGATCGACGGACTGGACATACATTTCATCCACGTCCGCTCCCGCCACGCGAACGCCCTGCCGATCATCCTGACCCACGGCTGGCCCGGCTCCATCCTGGAGTTCCTGAAGGTCATCGGACCGCTCAGCGACCCCACGGCCCACGGAGGCCGCGCCGAGGACGCCTTCCACCTCGTCATCCCGTCGATGCCCGGCTACGGCTTCTCGGAGCGGCCGACGACCACCGGGTGGAACCCCGACCGCATCGCGCGCGCCTGGGCGGTATTGATGGATCGCCTGGGATACGACCACTACGTCTCCCAGGGCGGCGACTGGGGCGCCGTGATCTCGGACAAGATGGCCGTACAGAAGCCCCCGGGACTGCTCGGAATCCACGTCAACTTCCCGGCCACCGTCCCCCCGGACATCGCGCAGAAACTCGCCTGCGGCTATCCGGCGCCGGCCGGTCTCGACCCCGACGAGAGGGCCGCGTACAACAAGCTCGCCACCTTCTACAAGACCGGCTCCGGCTACTCGGCGATGATGGTCACCCGGCCGCAGACCGAGGGATACGGGCTCACGGACTCGCCCGCCGGCCTGGCCGCCTGGATGTACGACAAGTTCGCGGCGTGGACGTACAGCGGCGGCCACCCCCAGCGCGTACTGACCAAGGACGAGATGCTCAACGACATCACCCTTTACTGGGTGACGAACACCGCGGTCTCCTCGTCGCGTCTCTACTGGGAGAACAACGCCAACAACTTCAACGCCGTCTCGGTGTCCCTCCCGGCCGCCATCTCGGTGTTCCCGGGCGAGATCTACCAGGCCCCGCGGAGCTGGGCGTCACGCGCATACCACAACCTCTTCTACTACCACAAGGCCCGCAGCGGCGGCCACTTCGCGGCCTGGGAAGTCCCGGGCATCTTCACGGAGGAACTCCGGGCCGCGTTCTCGACACTGCGTCCGCGGAAGACCGCAGGAAAGTAAGCGACCCGCCTATGGAGACACGTCCGTTCGCCGGGTCGGCACGCCCGTTCGCACCACGGTCGGCAGATCAACTCTCTGGACAGCAAGGTCAGTCCCAGACCGAGCCAGGCCGTGGTCCGAACGAGACCCCGCCATTCCCACAGTCCCAGACCAGCACGACAGGGCCGCCTAGCTGCTGGTGGGCGGCATCCAGCAGGCGGGCGTAGTCGGTCTCGGTGAAGCCCTTGCGGCGGCCCTTGGCAGGGCCGCGGTCGAGGTGGATGCGGTAGATCAGCCGGGGCCGCCGGCCGGACCTGGTGCAGATCAGCGCCGCCATGGAGACGCGTTTGGTGCCCTGGGCGGTGACCCGCACGACCGGTGTGTGGCCCCGGTGGCCCCAGGTGCGGCCTTTGGGCGGCCTCAGGCCCTGGCCGGCTTCGTCCTCGAAGCAGAGCCAGGCGCCCAAGTCCGCCACCCTCTTTTTATGACGGGCCACTACTCGTCCTTCCAGGCGGCGATCTTCGCCTTGTTGCGCTCGGCGGCCTTGCGGGAGGGCACCTGCACGCTCCAGCCGATGCGGTGCAGCACTAGGTCCAGCCCGGCCAAGGTGTACTCGGCGCCGATCCGGCGGCGCACGATCTCGGCGATCCGGGCCAGCGTCCAGCACTGGTCACTCCAGCCGGAGGCGGCAGGACCGGCGTCCAGCTTGCAGCGGGCCCCGCTGGGACCCTTGGAGGCCAAAGCCTGCCGACCGCCCGAAGCCAACGCACGCCGCCGCCGGTTCGCCGACATCCGGGTCACCCTGAACCGCCGGGCCACCTCCCGGTCACTGGCCCCGGCCTCGACCAGATCAGCGGCTTCGAACCGCACTTGCTCACGCCGAGCCCGCTCCTCGGCCGTCAGCCCACCGCCATCGGGATACCTCACCTTCCCGGCATAGCGCATCCCACGGGAGCCGTCACGACCCGACGTAACCCGCACCGTTAGAGATCTCCTAGGGCCTGTCTGACGGGTCGCGTCACCCGACCCCGCACCCGACAGCAATGTCACCCGAATGGCGCAATATGGCGTGCCACCCAAATGGGTGAAGGTCAAGCTGACTAGTGCCCCAATTGAGGCAATCCGTGAAAGGGGAACCAAATGCGCATTCGACGAATCCTCGCCGCCGTCATCGCCACGGCAGCCCTCGCCGGACTCGGCATCACAGGCGCCGCCACCGCCACCGCCGCCAGCCTCACCCCGGGTGAGTGCGAGCAGGGCGGCGGAACAGTCAATTGGGCGAACAACACCTGCAGGGGCGGTATGTACGACGGGCAGATGGTCGACTAAACCCCACTAGGCGCCCCGCAGCCACGCGCTGCGGGGCGCTCCCGCGCGAGCGTAGCCGGGAGAGTCGCAGGGACCGTGCCGACCCGTCGGGCACGCTGGGTCCGAGTCGGCCCGGAAGCACGTCGCGGGTGGGAACTCCTCATCTCGGCTGCCAGCTCGCGGCTCGTCATGATGAGCGAAGGGACGGACTGGCGCTCGCCTTCGAGGGCGCGCTCGCCCATGACGAGCGCCTGATCCAAGTCGCCCACCCGCGCGCCCCGCCGGGACCCTTGGAGGCCAAAGCCTGCCGACCGCCCGAAGCCAACGCACGCCGCCACAGGTTCGCCGACATCCGGGTCACCCTGAACCGCCGGGCCACCTCCCGGTCACTGGCCCCGGCCTCGATCAGATCGGCGGCTTCGAACCGCACTTGCTCACGCCGAGCCCGCTCCTCGGCCGTCAGCCCACCGCCATCGGGATACCTCACCTTCCCGGCATAGCGCATCCCACGGGAGCCGTCACGACCCGACGTAACCCGCACCGTTAGAGATCTCTAGCGCAGGCGCGCGATCACTCCCTAGCGCCGCGAGATTGCCGTCACCTCTCCGAGGGGTGATCTATGCTTGCCCTCCCAGTCGTCACCGGCCAGAATGGTTACGACCTTCCGAGACGGTTCCGCCTGTGACCCGCGGCGGACTGAGAGGAACGAATCACGTGAAGAGCAGCAATCCGATCTTCTCCCGCCGGGGCTTCGACCGTCCGGCCGGCGCCGGTTCCGCGGGCGATCACCTCGTCAACCCGTACGCCGGAGTCGGTGGTTCGAGCCTCAAGGAATCTCCGACCGTCCGAATGACGATGACGATGGACGACGTGATCGTCCGCACCGCGGCAACGCTCGGGACCGTGGTCCTGACAGCGGCACTGTCATGGGTGCTGCTGCCCGTCGACCAGGACGCGCTCGGCCGCTCCTACGGGATCGCCGTCACCGCCGCCGTCACCGCCTTCGTCCTCTCGCTCGTCCAGACGTTCAAGCGCACACCGTCCCCGGCCCTGATCCTCGGTTACGCGGCGTTCGAAGGTGTCTTCCTCGGCGTCATCTCCGACACGACGTCGACATACGTCGCACCCGGTGTCATCGTCCAGGCGGTCCTCGGCACCTTCGCCGTGTTCGCGGGCGTGCTGATCGCGTACCGGATGCGCTGGATACGTGTCACCCGAAGGTTCTTCGGCTTCGTGCTCGCCTCCGCCACTGGCTTCCTCCTGCTGACGGCCGTGGATCTCCTGTTCTCCGCCTTCGGCGCGGGCAACGGCCTCGGACTCGGCAGCGGCGGACTCGGGGTCGTCTTCGGAGTCGCCGGTGTCCTTCTCGGCGCGTGCTTCCTCGCCCTGGACTTCAAGCAGGTCGAGGACGCGATCGCCTACGGCGCGGCGCGCGAGGAGTCCTGGCTGGCGGCCTTCGGCCTCACCGCGACCCTGGTGTGGATCTACCTGGAGGCCCTTCGCGTACTCACCATTCTGCGGGACGACACCTGATCCGCCCGCGCGTGCCGCACCGGTCGGTTCCCACGCAAGAGGTCCCGGGCAACGGCACTCGGGACCGAGGCTCTTCGACCGACCGAAACCCATCACGCCGCTGTTGTCGATGCTTACGGAGTTGTGATGCGTGGAGCCCCTCCCCCGGTTGTTCATCGAGGTCGCGGCCGAACACGGGGCGAGTGAGGTCCTGGTCGACGGACCGGTCCGGCTTGAAGCGCCACGCGCACTTGCCGACGCAATTAAGTAGATCGGAAGACCGATGCAGGGTACAGACAACCACCCAGGCAACCGTCCGCATAAGAGTAAATACCGCATAGCAGAGGTCGCGGTCGCACATGCGAAGAAGCGGACCCAGTGCGCCACCAGGGTGGGACGTACCGGGTCAACCACTCGTAAATGAAGCCCGGTTGCGCGGCAACGGTGGCGGGTGCCGCCACCGGAGGACGGCCATCGGGCGGGACGGTCACTTCGGGCGCAGCACCACGTCGAAGACGGTACGGAAGAACGCGTCCACGGCCGCAGCCGACTTGTCGGCGCGTGCCGCGATCAGCGTCCCCTCCCACGCGCTGAGGATGAACAGCGCGGTGGCCTCGATGTCGAGATCCCCGTCCACGTCACCCGCCTCCTGGGCCTCGGCGAGCACCTGCCGGATCTGCACCGCCCACCGGTCGAACCCCTGCTTGACCGCGGCCCGGATCTCTTCGTTGTGGTCGGCGACCTCCGCGCCGAAGTTGCCCACCAGACATCCACGGACGAACCCGTTCTCCACCGTGTCCTTGCTCAGGAACTCGAAGTGCGCCCGGAGCCTCTCCAACGGGGGACGGCCCGGTGCCGTGAACATCTCGAAGCGCAGAGAGGCCCCGTACCGGTCCAGTGCCTCCAGGGCGCTCTCCTCCTTGCTGGAGAAGTGGTTGTAGAACGAGCCCTTGGGAACACCCGCGGCCTTGACGATGTCGCTGATGCCGGTGGCATTGAAGCCCTGCGCGTGGAACTGCCGGAAGGCCGCCTGCGCGATCTCCTCCCGCTTGGAGGCTCGTCCCATCATTCCCACCTTCTGTCGAACATCTCCGGGCCTGACGAGACGCCCGGGCACGGCTCCGCAGATACGTGCGCGGCCAGTGGGTCTGCGACGTGTGAGTCATGGAGGCTGGGGGCCGCTCAATCAAGATGACCGACCATATTATAGTCGGGAAGTCGCACAAGGGTCCTGAGGTCCTTCTCCTCACCCGGCGCCGCGAAGGTCCTCTCGGTGCCGCTCACCGAGAGGACGCGCCATCTGGTGGACGCGGACTTCTTGAAGACCATGAAGGACGGCGCCTTGTTGGTCAATGTGGCACGTGGTGCGGTGGTGAACACCGAGGCACTGCTCGCGGAAGTGGAAAGCGGCCGGCTTCACGCGGCCCACGCGGCCCTGGACGTGACCGACCCCGAGCCCCTGCCCAGGGAACATCCGCTGCGGGCCACGCCGGGCGTGCTCATCAGCCCCCATGCCGGCGCGTTCAGCACCGCGTTCCTGCCGCAGGTCAAGCGCATACTCGCCGTGCAACTGAACCGCGTCGCCCGCGGACAGGCGCCGCACAACGCCGTACTGGCCGCCCCCGCCGCAGGCTGAGGCGGCTTCGCCACGCACGAGGTGCACCAGAGGACGGGAGATGGGTTAGTGTTTTAAGACGACCGGTCATTTTGAAACTGCACCGCGCTACCGCGGTGTGCCACGGAACCGCCGGTCGGCACCCAGCCCTGCCCTCCCGGGCAGCACCACACTCAGGAGCAGTCATGTCCACATACCGGGCCTTCGAGGCCACCGGCGCCCACAACCTCCAGCTGGTCGAGCGCGAGCTGCTTGATCCCGCACCCGGCCAGGTGCGCCTGCGCGTGGAGGCCTGCGGCGTCTGCCACACCGACGTGCTGGCCGTGGAAGGCCTGCGCAGCGACCCCTCGCGCCCCCTCGTTCCGGGGCATGAGATCGTCGGCGTCATTGACGCCGTCGGGGCCGGCGTCACCGCCTGGCAGCCCGGTGACCGCGTCGGCGTCGGCTTCCTGAACGGCCAGTGCTGGGAGTGCGAGCCGTGCCGCCGCGGTGACTTCGTGAACTGCGTCAACCAGGAGCAGACCGGAACCACCATCGACGGCGGATACGCGGAGGTGGTCTACGCCCGGGCCAGCGGGCTGGTGCGGGTTCCCGACGGCATATCGGCGATCGACGCCGCTCCGCTGCTGTGCGCCGGACTGACCACCTTCATCGCCCTCCAACAGGGGCCGACCCGAGCCGGCGCGCTGGTCGCCGTGCAGGGCATCGGCGGTCTGGGACACCTCGCCCTCCAATACGCGCGCAGCCTCGGCTACCGGGTCGCGGCCATAGCCCGGGGGGAGGAGAAGGAGGCGTACGCACGGCAGCTGGGCGCCCACGAGTACATCGACAGCACCAGCACCGACCCCGGAGCCGCGCTCAGCGCCCTGGGCGGTGCCTCCGTCATCGTCGCCACGGCGTCCAGCGGCGCGTCGATGGACCCGCTGGTCCGCGGCCTCGCACCGAACGGCAGGCTCGTCGTCGTCGGTGCCGCGCCCGACCCGCTGACCGTCGCCACTCCCGACCTGATCTTCGGCACGCACTCCATCGTCGGCAGCCTGACCGGTTCCTCCATCGAGAACGAGGACAACCTCGCCTTCAGCCTGGCCCACGGCATCCGCCCCAGCGTCGAGGTCATGCCCTTCACCAAGGCGCCGGAAGCCTACGAGCGCATGCTCTCCGGCGAGGCCCGCTTCCGCGTCGTGCTCGACGCGGCGGCCTGAGCCACCCGGTGGTGCCGGGGCGGAACACCCCCGCCCCGGCACCGGCCCTGACCATCGAGTGCGCGAGCCACGCCGGTCAGGCGGCCGTCTCCGTCGGGAACCCCGCGCGGAGCTTGCGCGGCTTCACCACCATCGCATGGTGTACCGCCTCGATCGGGTCGGCCTCCGAGAACGGATCGTTGTAGGTACCTCCCACCACCTCCCTACGGCTGTGGGGATTACGCACCCAGTCCACGATCAGGTTCCGCGTCACCGTGTGCGTCACCGTGAAGAGCCGTGCCTTCACCGACCCGAGAAACTCGGAACAGACCGCCTCCATGGGGGCGTAACCATCGTCTGAGTCGTCCTGGTTCTCCGTCACAGCAAACAGAGGCCTGAAACAGCCTCCGCCCGCGCACTGTAGACAGAGACAAGTGCCCGAAAGCTGCCGCACGTGTGACGCCGGGCCGGCGCGGTGGACGAGCGCCGGAAGAGGTACACGTGCGTCGCACGTCACGCCGCTCCGGACCGCGCGCCGCCTGGCATGTCTCACTCCGATCACACCCGGCACACAGGTTACGAGCCCGAATTCCGACCTCGCATTTTCCTGTGCTTCCGGCGGGGGCTAGATGCCTCTTTCGGCCGACACGTCGACGGTCGGCCGCCTCGGGTAATGCCGCACATCTGCACAATCGTGAGTACCTCGATACCATGCACGGCGCAGCGCCATTGGGTAAAGGAGTGAACGGTTGTGACCAGCCAACCAGCCGCCACGCTCCGATCACGGTACGTGGAACAGGCCGTGTCGGATCTTGAGCGAAATCGCCATCGACAGCTTCAACTCGCCGAACAGATCAGGATGCTGAAAGAAGAGGAAGCTCTCCTTCAGGAGATCCTGACGCTCACCGAGCGCTACGAGGGTCTGTCCGACCCGCCGCGGCTGCCCGAGCAGGCCCAGGAAGGACCCGTGCCGCAACGGGTACGGCAGGTGTCCGACGCCGCCTCCGCACGCAGGGCCACCCGCACGACCAGTGACACGGCGAAGTCCGGCGCGAAGGGGAAGTCGCGTCGGCCTCTGCTGGGAGACATGTTGCTGGCCCTGCTCGCCGGCCACGACGAGCCGCGCCTGGCCAAGGAAGTGCGCAAGGAGCTCCTACAGAAACATCCGGACCGGACTCCGACACCCCAAGTCGTGCGGAACACCCTCGAGTCGCTGGTCGCCAAGGGGCGCGTCGAGCGGCACCGGCAGCACCACTCCGTGACGTACACCCTGGCGAAGGCGCCGGCGGATCAGCCTCAGTAGCCCGGCCGGCCGATGTGCCCTGCCGGGCTGGATGCCTGCTGGGCGGGGCACACGGGTACGGGCCTCGGCGGCTTTCCGATGCAGGTACTCGTGTCCGTATGCGTGACGTGATACGTATTCGATGATCCGAGAAACGTATATCCATTCGGGTCCCGGATATCTCGCATGAAAGGGAGCCGACCAACGGCCCGTACGGTCGTCGCCTTCGGCAGTGGACCGCCACTTACACTGTGCCGCATGGCAGACGTGAAGAATATCGAGCCCCTCGATCCCGACGAGGAGGCCTTCCTGCGGGCGCTGGGCAGAGTAATGACGCTTTTGCCGCGGGTCGTCGACGCGGACATGCTGGAAGAACACTCGATTTCCAGTGCTGAGTACATGGTATTGGTGCACCTCTCCGAGGCGCGGTACCACCAGATGCGAATGAGTGAGCTCGCAAATATGTGCGGGCTGTCGCTGAGCGGCATGACCCGAGTGGTCAACCGGCTCGAGTCGCAGTCGCTGGTCCTGCGGGAGAAGGCGCCCGACGACGGGCGGGCGTGGCTCGCCGTACTCACCAGCGCCGGATGGACCCAGCTGAAGCAGGTCTGGCCCACCAACCTCGCGAGTGTCCGGCGCCACGTCTTCTCGCACCTGGACGGCTGTGACATCGCCGCTGCCGCGAAGGTGCTGGAGCGCATAGCGCCCTGCTGACGCCGGGCCGCCCCGAGCCACTGGGCAACCTGTGCCGCCGTCGGCATGACGGCTGTCTCGTCACAGACGCGCGACGCCGCGGCGGTGAAGCCGCCCGCCCACCGCCGGACAGCTCCGCACGCCAGGATGCTGGTTGTCATCTACCTGGATGCTATGTAGCATCCACAGGAGTCCGGCCGTCAGCCTTATCGACGAGTAATCGATGGTAGACGACCGGTCTACTATATCGCCTTCATCCGAAGCCCCTCATGAAATGAGCGCCCCCATGGCCACTCCCGTCAAGCTCGCCATCGTCTACTACTCGTCCACCGGCACGATCACGGAGATCGCCAAGGAGCTCCACGACGCAGGCGTCAAGGCCGGCGCCGAGGTCCGTCTTCTCAAGGTCGCTGAGCTCGCCCCTCAGGCCGCCATCGACTCCAACCCGGCCTGGGCCGCCAACCACGCGGCCACCGCCGGGATCCCCGAGTCCACCCCCGAGGACATCGAGTGGGCCGACGCCGTCGTCTTCGGCACACCGACCCGCTTCGGTAACGTCTCCGCCCAGCTCAAGCAGTTCATCGACACCCTCGGCGGCCTGTGGGCGGAGGGCAAGCTCGCCGACAAGGTCTACAGCGGGTTCGTCTCCACCGCCACGGCCCATGCCGGCCAGGAGTCGACACTCCTCGCACTCTACAACTCGGTGCACCACTTCGGCGGCATCACCGTTACCCCTGGCTTCACCGACCCGCACAAGTTCGTCGACGGCAACCCGTACGGCACCTCCCACGTCGACGCCCAGGGTGGCAACCCCGTGGACGACGTCACGCGCACCGCTGCCGGCATCCAGGCTCAGCGCGTCATCAAGATAGCCACTGCGCTCAAGGCTGCTGCCTGACCACACGCAAACCTGTCGGCGCCACCCCGGCGGTCGCCGACAGACCGCACCAACTGCAGCGTCCGACACATACATGGATCCGCCGGCCAATGGTTCCCGCGCCTTCCCTGAAGCATCAGTGGGGACGGGTCTCTGAGCCCTGAACCGGCGGCACCACTCGGGGCCCGGCGCGTGCGAGCTTCATCTTGATCGCGCCGGGCATGCGGCCCCAACTCGCCGTCTGGCGATGACGCGCCGACCTGTTTGCATTGAGCCGAGACAGAGACCGACTCTTCCGGCATCGCAGGGGACCCTCACAGACGGTCGCGAAGCCCTGCGCCCCCGAAGGAACGAGAGAGGAAGAGACCATGAAGGAGTTCCTGGTCGAGCTGACCACCAGCGTGCCCGAGGGAACCGACCAAGGAGAGGTCGACCGGCGCCGCGCCGCCGAAGCCGTGCGGGCCAAGGAGCTCGCCGCCGAAGGCCACTTGTTCCGGCTATGGCGCCCGGTCGGGGAGCTTCGCAGCATCGGCGTATGGTGCGCCGACGACGAGGCGGAGCTGCGTACGAAGGTCCTGGGAAGCCTGCCCCTGTGGCCTTGGATGACCGCGGTGATCACTGCCCTGCAGTCGCACCCCAACGATCCGGGCCGGACCGACTGAGTCTTCTGGCACGGCACCTCACTGCCACGGCACGGTGCGCCGATCACGACCGCCAGACGGCGGAATTGAGCTGGTGTGAGGTCCACGAGGTCGGGCATCCACCTCGGCACCCCTTTTTCGCGTTCCTGGACGGCCACCCCGGCGGGGAACGCGTGGGCGCCGCCGGCAGCCGCGACCCCGACTTCGTCCCGGACCCCGACCGCTTCGATCCCGGTCGCGAGCACAACGAGCACCTCGGCTGCGGCGGCGGTATCGACTACTGCTTCGGTGCCCCGTTGTCCCGTCCCCAGACGCAGCGTTCGGGCGGTGGGTCGGGTGCCGGGGCGAGCGCCGAGTAAAGAGTACGCCCCACAAGGTCTGTCCGGCTCCGCCGAGGCCGAGGGTCCAGGCTGCCTGGGTGGCGGGGTAGCCGCGTTCGAGAAGGCGCGGGACCACGGCGACGACGACCGCGTACATGGCGAACGCCGAGAGGGTCAGCCCCGCTGTGGCCGAGGACCGAGCCGGTCGCCGTGCTGGGGGGGTGCCTCTATGTCCTTCGTCAAGGTGTGACTGTGTGCCGTGGCTGGCAGCTCCTGAGCACCTCGGCAACCAATTCGGCTCGACGGGGGTCCTCCCTACCAGGCCCCGCTCGGGGCCATCGGACGCGAGGGTGGAGGAGCGCCGTGGGGGTCCGAAGGGCAGCGAAAGGCGTTGGCGACTTCCTGATCGAGATGGTGGGAGAAGCCGTCGCCGAGGTGATCCTCAGCCTCCTCGCCTGCGCCCTGCTCGGCTGCCTGGCTCTGATCGCCCACCTGAGCTGGTCCTTCAGCCCACGCTTCACCATCGCGGGGGCGGGGCTGCTCAGAAGCTGTTGTCTTTTCGATCTTGAGAGATGCGCTTCGAACGGGAGTCTCGATCGGGTGATTGCGGTCGGCGCCGGGCATGAGAGCAGGGCCTCTTGGTAGCTCAGAGGGTGTCTATGCCAACGAGCGATCCAGGAGGCCCTGTTGTCGCAGTTCTACGCGACCGCCGAGACGGAGTCCACCCCGGTCACCCTCGCGTGTGACTGTCTGGCTCACCGGTTCGGAAACGCCACCGACAACGGGATGCGCGAGCGCCGTTACCCGACCGACATGACCGACGGGGAGTGGGCCAAGGTCCGGCCGCTGCTGCCGGTGCCGGGCTGGATGCGCGGTCGCGGCGGGCAGCCGGAGGCGTACTGCCACCGGGCGATATTGGACGCGATCCGCTACCTCGTTGACAACGGAATCAAGTGGCGCGCCATGCCGGTGGACTTCCCGCCGTGGGACCGGGTGTACGCGTTCTTCCGCCGCTGGCGCGACCATGACCTGGTCAGGGAGTTCCACGACCGGCTGCGTGAGCGGGTCCGCGGGATGCTGGGCAAGGACACAGAGCCCACGGCCGGTGTGATCGACTCACAGTCGGTCAAGGCGGACGCCGTGGTGGGCTCAGACAGCCGCGGCTACGACGGCGGCAAACAGATCAACGGGCGCAAGCGGCATGTCGTGGTCGACACCCTCGGCCTGCTGCTGGGCGTGATGGTCACCGCTGCGGATGTCGGCGACCGTTCGGCCGCGCAGGTCCTGCTCGCCCGGGTGGCCAACGCGCACCACCGCCTCGCCCTCGTCTGGGCTGACGGCGGCTATACCGGCAGCCTCGTCGAGCACTGCCTGGCCGCGTTCGCGCTGGTGCTGGCGATCGTCAAGCGCAGCGACGACGTCAAGGGGTTCGTAGTCCTGCCCAAACGATGGATCGTCGAGCGTCTCTTCGCCCACCTGATGCGCAGCCGCCGCCTGGCACGCGACTACGAGCGGCGCACCGCCAGTGCCGAGGCGATGATCCTGTGGTCGATGACCATGGTCATGAGCCGCCGTCTGGCTGGGCCACACCGCGGGCGGGCGTGAACCGGCCCGGCGCCGGTTCAGCCAGCCAGCCACGCGCGACCAGACGTTTCGCCTTCGACCGCAGTGCCTCCACCCGTGCCGGCACCACGTCCATGCCGAACGCTGCGGCCATCTCCTGGCAGGTTACCGGCCCCTGCCCGAGCCGGACCCGGTCCGCCCCCAACTGCAGGATGCGCTGGTAGTCCACCGACAGTGCCGGCCAGGCCAGCCCCTCTCGCCATACCGGCACCTGCGACTTCGGCTTCGCCGCATCCCGGGGCGCCGACTGCGCGTCTGCATCCCTCGGATCCTCGGTGACCTCCGTGTCGGCGGTGCTGCCGCCGTCTGCAGCCAGCACCGTGTCGACCCGCTTGCGGGCGATCGCCCACTCCTGCCATTCCTGCTCGGCCGCGGCCAGTTCGGCCTGGATGCGGTCGGCCTCCTCCCGCAGCCCGTCGACTCGACGGCGAGCGGCGAGTTCGTGCTGTTCCAGCAGTCCGACGACTGACGGCATTCGCGACCTCCCGGGGAGCGATGACTCGACAGGCCACAACTCCCACGGAACCACCACTCATACGCCCGACCAGCGCAAACGCGGCGATCACATCCGGAAAGACAACAGCTTCTCAGCTTCTTCCTCGCCCACGGTGCCTGGCAGACCTTCCGCACTCCCATGAAGGGTCGCCGTCGGGGCCTCGCCGCCCTGACCGCTGTCGGCTTCACTGTGGCCGCCATGACGGCCCTCTTCCTGCTGCTCTACGCCACAGGCTGCGACTGTCTGTGAGGCCGTTTGGCTCCATGCGCTCAGCCAAGGCGCGGACCTGCGAGAAAAGGCCCACACCGTCCACCTCGCCATCGGCGACGCCATGGGCCTCACACCCCAGCAGCACACCACAGCCAAAGAGCTGCTCCGCCTGCTCACTGAGAATGCCAACCACAGCTGATTCGGACAGCCAATCGGGGTCTCTCAGGAATCATTCCTGAGAGACCCCCCGTGTGGTGCTGAGCCTCCCGGATGCGGATCGGTAATCGAGGCTCGTGCATGGTTGGCGGTGAGGCGTCGAGGAGTTCGCTTGGGCTCCGGGTTCACATCTGCTGAGCCGATGTCAGGTCCGCGTTCTGCTGATGGGACAGCAGGTCGGCAATGGCCTGCACTGTATGGCTCATATGGTTGCGGCGGCCAAGGTGGCGGGCCAGGGCTCGCCCGTGCTTGAGATGCGCGATGGCGTGCTCGACGCGGTTACGGCGTGCGGAATGTGCCTTGCGCTGTCGCTCGTATATTTACTCGTACCAGGCAGGGGCGTTCTTCTTGAACTTGCGGTGCGGCGGTGTCACGACGCGTCCGCCGGTCTGTACGCCCAGCCCCTGGTAGCCGGCATCGGCGAGGATCTCGACCGCGGGCCCGCCGGCCAGGAGCCTGACCAGCCCCGACTGGCGTGCGTGGGTGATATCCGCGCAGCGTGCGGGCTGGGCCGGGCTGCACCACAGCACGCGTCCTTCGCCGTCCGTGACCACCACGGATTTGACGGCGTTCTGCTTGTTCTTGCCGGAGATGAACTTGTCCCCGTCGTTGCGTCCTTGGGCCGGGCGACGGACCCGGATCTCGGTGCCGTCGATGATGCCGGTTCCCGGCCGTCGGACCTACGCGGCTACCGTCGGCTGCTGATGTCGCCGACGCGACCGTCGTCCTCCGCATGCTTCTCAAGAGTGTCGGCGGCTACGGTCGTCCGGCCGGCTGCGCGGGGGGCGCGCAGGGCGTAGCCCACCAGGACGACGCCTGCGAGCAGCAGGAAGCCGAGTCCGCTGAGCACCACACCGGTCCACCCGAAGGCAGAGAACAGCACCCCGGCGACCGCGGATCCGACGGCGCCTCCGGCGAAGACCGCGAAGATGTATACGGTGTTGAGCCGAGCTCTGATCGTGGGGGGTGCGGCGAAGATACGCGCCTGGTTGGCTATCTGACCGCTGGTCGTTCCGTAGCCGAGAAGGTTGCAGCCCACAGCGAGGGCGATGAGTGACTGGCTGGCGAACCCGAACAGTGCGAAGGCGAGCAGCATCGACGTGAGGGACAGGACGTTGACGTTGCGCGTGCCCCATCGGTCAGTAAGGCGCCCCGAGTAACGGGCGGCCAGGGCGCCGGGCACGCCGAACAGGCCGAACAGTCCGATCACCGCGGGGCCCAGTGAGATCGGGGCCGCGGTGAGGTGGAAGGCGAGTGCCGACCAGAAGGCGGAGAAGGCCGCGAAGACCGTCGCTCCCAGCGCGGCTGACAGACGCAAGGGAGCGTGTTCGGCGATCAACTTGGGGAGCGACGCCAGCAGATGGAGGTAGCTTTCCGAAGCTCCGGTCGAGGTCGGCCGGTCGTCCGGCATGTAGCGCGGAAGGACCAGGAGCAGGGCTCCGGTGACCAGGGCAGCGATGACGAATCCTGCCCGCCAGGTACCTGTGGCCTCGGCAATGAGGCCGGCGACGGTGCGCGAGAGCAGGGCGCCCATGGTCAGCCCCGTCCCCACCGCTCCCAGGACGCGACCGGCATTGCCGGGAGTCGCCATGGAGACGACGGTCGGCATGATGACCTGCGGCAGCACGGTGCTGGCAGAGAGTATGAGGGTGGCCATGCTCAGCAGAGCGACCGAGGGGGCGAAAGCGCCCGCGAGGAGGACGGTGGCAGTGACGGCCAGCAGAAGGATGGACAACCGGCGAAGCCGAACGGTGTCAGCAAGCGGGACGATGGCGATGATGCCCAGTGCATAGCCGATCTGTCCTGTCGTGGCCACCAGCCCGGCAGCGGAAGGTGCTATCCCGAAGCCCCGGGCGATCTCGTCGAGGAGCGGCTGGGTGAAATAGATGTTGGAGACGGTGATCGCAGTCGCGGTGGCGAAGACGGGGATGGTTCCCCGCTTGACGTCCGGGCGGGTGGCTGCGCTGGTCATGGGGTCCTTATGTGCGTGAAGCACGGGTTGTGATGGGCGGAGACGCGATCGCGTCGACAGGACGCGACAACGGCTGTCACGATGGTTCCGGCACGCCGTGGCGATCCGACGACAATGAGCAGGCCGGTCCCTCTGCTCCCCGTTGGATACGCCCTGCGTGCAGGCAGGGCACTGCGCGAGAAGAGGCCGCGACGCGGGCTGCGGTCAGGTCGGCCTGTTCCAGGTGAGTTCGGCTGTGCGTTCCGCGCCCCATAGTCGGGTGGGGGTGACGAGGCCGAGTTTGAGGAGTGGGCCTTCGAAGTTCACCGTCCGGACCTGGGAGCGTCCGATCCAGTTCGGGAAGAGGCTGGTGGTGACGTGGTGTTCGACGGTTGTGGGGTCGACGACTTCGAACGGTCCGCCGTAGGCGACGTAGCCGGCCGCTGCCTGGGCCAGTTCATCGGCCGTCGCGTCCTCGAGGCGTGCCGAACTCATGGGTGGGCGGTCGCCGCGTCCCAGCTGGGCGGACATGTATCCCTGCGGGGTGTAGACGATCAGGCCGTGCGGGGCGGGGCCGAGGGGGTGGATGACCTTCCCGTCGGTGCTCGTGGCGGTGTAGGACACGAGGTGCCATGCGCCGAGCAGCCTTCTGCGGATCTCTTCGCGGGCCTCGCGTTCATTCCCTGCGGCGGTGTGGTCTGTGACGGTCATGGAAGGGACTCCTTTCGTTGCGGGAGAGCGAACCGGCCCCGTTCGGGAGAGCGAACCGGCCCCGTTCCGGGAGGGCGAACGGGGCCGGTGGCAGCGGTCAGCGCTGGGTGAGTTCGCCGTCGACGAGGCGCCACAGGTGCAGCGGGTTCGCTGCGCGCAGTGGCTGTGGCAGGAGTTCGTCGGGGAAGTTCTGGTAGGTGACCGGACGTAGGAACCGTTCGATGGCGCCCATGCCCACGGAGGTGAAGCGGCTGTCGGAGGTCGCCGGGAACGGGCCGCCGTGGGTGGAGGCGTAGGAGACCTCCTGGGGGATCGAGAAGGCGTTGAACACGATGCGGCCGGTGCGGCGTTCCAGGATCGGCAGGAGCTGTTCGGCGGCGGCGCGGTCGGCGGCCTCGGCGTGCAGGGTGGCCGAGAGCTGTCCGCGGAAGGCGCGGGCCGCCTCGAGCAGCTGGTTTGGGCTGGTCAGTCTGACCAGCAGGACGGCGGGGCCGAAGACTTCCTCGCGCAGGGCGGGTTCGGCCAGCAGTCGCTCACCGGTGACCTCGTACAGCAGGGACTGGCCGTCCCCTGCGCCGGCCGGGGCCGGGCCTGCGCCGATCAGGCCGGCGCCGTTGTCGTCCAGCCGCTGTGCGTTGCGGGTGTAGGAGTCGTGGATGGCGGGGGTGAGCATGGTGCGTGCGGCCGCCTTTTCCACCTCGGCCGTCGCCGCGTCACGCAGTTCCTGAAAGCCGGGTCCCTCGACGGCGAGGAGGACGGCGGGCTTCAGGCAGGCCTGTCCGACGTTGTACATGGCGCGCTGGATGAGGCCTTCGCCGATCTCGGCGCCGCGGGCCGCCAGGGCGGCGGGCAGGACGAAGGTCGGATTGACGCTGGTCATCTCGGTGAACACCGGGATGGGGTCGGGGCGCTGCTGAGCCCGGCGGTAGAGGGCCATGCCGCCGGCCTCGGAGCCGGTGAAGGTGACCGCCCGGACCAGGGGATGGTCCACCAGCGCCTCACCAATCTCGTTGCCGGCGCCCCGGACGAGGGAGAAGACGCCTTCGTGCAGTCCCGCCTCGGCGACGGCCTGCTGGATGACACGGCCCTGGATCTCGGACGCGCCGGGGTGTGCGTTGTGGGCCTTGACGACGACGGGGCAGCCGGCCGCCAGGGCCGAGGCGATGTCGCCGCCCGCCACGGAGTAGGAGATCGGGAAGTTGCTGGCGCCGAAGATCACCACGGGGCCCAGGGCCACCTTCTGCAGCCGGTGATCCATGCGCGGCGCGGGCCGGCGGTCCGGCTGGGCGGGGTCGATGGCCGCCTGGAGGAAGCGGCCCTGACGGACGACGGTGGCGAACTTGCGGAACACGGCGGCACTGCGCACTGCCTCGCCCTCGAACTGCGCGAGGGGCAGGCCGGTCTCCAGGGCGGTGCGTGCGGCGAGCTCGTCCCTGACCGCCTCGAGCCTGTCCGCGATGAGGTCCAGGAACGCGGCCCGCTCGGCCAGGCCGGTGTGGCTGTAGCTGTCGAAGGCCTCGTCGGCGAGGCGCAGCGCACGCTCGACCTCGGCGGCGCCGCCGAAGGCGAACTCGGGCCCGATGAGCTCTCCGGTCGCCGGATCGAGCGCCCTCATCGTTCCCGCGGTGGCGGGCACAGGGGCCGCTCCGATCAGCAGCTCTCCGGTCAGCAGCTCTCCGGTCGGTTCCCTGCTCATGCGTGTGCTCCTTCGATCGCGGCGGTGAGCTCGTTCGTGGTGACGATGGCGTGGGCGTAGGTGGGGCCGTTCAGCTCGTGAGCGGCGTGCATCATCTCGGGAAGGAAGGCCGCGGTCGCGTCGCGGACCAGCGTCACGTGATACCCGAGCTCCATGGCGAACCGGCCGGTGGACTCGATGCAGGTGTTCGCCAGTAGACCGACGACCACCACATGCGTGACACCGTGCTGCTTGAGCTGGAAGTCCAGGTCAGTGTTGGCGAACCCGCTCTGCGCCCAGTGCTCCCGGACGACGACGTCGCCAGGCTGCGGCTGAAAGTCGGGGTGGAACTCCCCGCCCCAGGTGCCACGGGCGAAACTGTGCCGCTCCATGATGGCCCGCTGGGTCGGATTGGGATGATCCCAGCTCTCATAGTCGCCCTGCTCCCAGCGCCGATGCGGGACGAAGATCACGCGAGCGTCGGCCCGGCGCGCCGCGGCGACCACGGAACGCAGGTTGTCCAGCAGACCGACCTCCTCCGCCATGGGCTCCAGACGCGGCCAGATCTTGCCGCCCTCGGACAGGAAGTCGTTGTAGGGGTCGACCAGCAGAATCGCCGTGCGGCGTGGGTCGTAGTTCTCGGCCACGGGTTCTCCCTCAGAACTGGATGATGGATGACATCTAGAAATGAGGATTACGACCATCATCCTGAAAGTCAAACAGATGCACGTCACATCACCTTTTGCAGTCCTTGTGTATGATGCATATCATCCATTTATCGGCGGCCGACGCCGCCCCTCAGAGGGAGGTCATCGTGGGGCACTCGCAGGCCGAAAAGGAGGCATCCCGCGAGAGGGTGCTGCGGATGGCGGCCCGCAAGGTGCGCGCCGAAGGCGTCACCCGCCCCGGTGTCGCGGAGCTGATGAACGAGGCCGGACTCACCCACGGCGGCTTCTACAAGCACTTCGCCTCACGCGACGACCTGATCGCCCAGGCCGCAGCCGTCGCACTGGCCGAGGGCACAGCAAAGATGGAACGCGCCGCGAACAAGAACGAGCAGGACGCGCGCGCCGGTCTCATCGACGCCTACCTCACCAAACGGCACCGGGACGCGCCGGCCACCGGCTGCGGGGTCGTCTCCCTCGGCGCCTCCGCAGGACGTCGGCGCGACCCCGGCGGCCTCGGCGCGGGCGTCCATTAAGCCCGGCCGCCGGCCCTACATGACCGCCGAGACCGAACTGCTTCAGCTCACCCGGGTCGCCGACCACCACCACCTCGTGAAGACGTTCACCGAGGCCGGCCTCCTCGGAGGCGGAGAACCCGCCCAGGCATAGCCGCCCACGCCCGGCGTCGGAGACCGCACGACGAACGGCACGGATGACGGTCACAGGCCGTGGATTTCCCCTTGGGGAAACCGCTCGACGCCGCTGGCCGTATCCGTGCTTTCGCCTCGCCGACACCGGGCACGGTTCGTGCCGCGGCTCGGCCTGCTCTCCCAGATCGACACATCAGCCTCATCACTGTTGGAGTTTCCGCATGTCCCAGCGCGCAGGCCTCGTCCTCGACTTCGGCGGGGTGCTCACCACACCACTGCTGCCCGCCGTGCTCAATTTCGAACAGCGCGAGGGACTGGCCGAGGGCGCATGCATCACAGCGCTGTACCTGGACGAGGAAGGGACCCGGCGCACCCAGGGGCTGGAGCGCGGCGCGATCACCCAAAACCAGTGGAACGAGGCCGCGGCGGCGCGACTCGGGGTCGCTCCGGACAACCTGATGGGCAGGATCTTCGCCGACCTGCGCCCCGAACCGCTGATGATCAACGCGGCTGCCGCGGCACGACGAGCAGGGATCAAGGTCGGCATCCTGTCCAACTCCGTCGGACTCGCGCCCTGGAACCTCTACGACGGATACGACCTCGACGCGCTGTATGACGCCGTGGTGATCTCCGAGCACCATGGAATGCGCAAGCCTGACCCGCAGATTTTCCAGGCCGCGCTGAAGCTTCTGGAACTGCCCGCCGAGCAGTGTGTCTTCGTCGACGACACCGCTGATTACCTCCCGGCAGCTGCCGATCTGGGCTTCGCGACGCTCCACGCGAAGGCACCCCGGCAGACGATTTCCCAGCTTGAGGACCTGCTCGGGGTGTCCCTGACCGAAGAGGTCTAGACGGCAACCATCGCATTACGGGTAGCGGCGTGGTCGCGGATCCGGTTCCCTCGTCATGGGCCCACTTGCCCGACTGGTTCCCGACCACGTTAGAGCGCCTCTGACGGTCAGCGCAATCCGAAGGTCACTGGTGTGCTGGGTGGCTTCTGTATGCCCAGGTCAGGAAGCTACCTTGGGCAGAGATCCCACTCGGGCACCGCACCCGCGACCGCGCCCACCATCGTGACGAGAACCGCCGGCTCAAGATCGCGGCGTTCAGCCACATCGACTACCTCGGCGCCCGTCAGGCGATCCAAGGTGGCGGCTGATGGACCGGCACGGCTGGTCATGGCAGTGTGCCGCCCGCCGGGACGCGCAAGTACGCCGCCGAACACAACCGGATCACCAGAGTGCAACTGCCGTCGTATGCATTGGACTTGAATCCGGAGGACGGCATCTGGTCGTTGTGACGACTTGGCCCGCTGGCCAACGTCGCCTTCATCGACGACGAACATCCCGAACGTACCTTCCGCCGGGACCTGCGTCACATCCGGCTCCGTCCCGACCTCATCGACGGATGCCTCACTAGCACCGGACTCACCCCACCCATCGGCCGATAACAATCCGAAGACCTCAGTAGGCCGGCGCCCCGTCGTCCAGATGACGGGGCCCGAGCAGCGTGTCGATGTCCGCCGCATCACTCGTGTCATCGAAAGGTGACCGAGCCCCTCTGAGCTCTGCTGATGCACCACAGGAACGATCAGGGAGTCTTTGTTCATTGGACGGATGGGTTTAGGGGTCCATACGTTCGAGGCATGCCAGCTGTCGATACCGGGGCGTCCACCACCACGGGCGCCAATGCCACCGCGCTTCTCGCCGCCGATTCCCGTCTGCCCCCGGGCGGCGCCGGCGACCGCCGGATGAGCCCCGCCTTCTTCCTCGCCGGAGTCGCCACCTTCGCGCTCCTCTACTCCACGCAGGCCCTGCTACCGCTCGTCTCCCGTGACTTCGGGGTGACGAGCGCGAACAGTTGGACGGTGTCGGGCACGACGGGCGGACTGGCGCTGTTCGCCCTGCAGGCCGTCGGCGCCGCGCTGGAGGTCCGTCCGTGAGCGCTGACGCTCCGCTCCCCCATGACCGCGCTCTGGAACATCCCACCGAAGCTGCTCCGGCACCGCGCCTTCCTGCGCCACTCCTCGCCTACGTCCCCCTCCGTGAGCAGCCGCTGAGACGCCTTCCCCAACTGCTCATCGGCCTCGCCCTGTACGGATTCAGCCTCTCGGTCATGGTCCGGGCCTCGCTGGGCGTCAACCCCTGGAGCGTTCTCTACGAGGGGCTGCAGAAGCACACGTCCCTCAGCTTCGGCACTATCAGCGCCGTCGTCGGAGTTCTCGTGCTCCTGCTGTGGATCCCCCTCAAACAGAGACCGAAACTCGGCACCGTCGCCAACATCATCGTCCTGGCATACTCATCGGATCTCGGCCTCTCGCTCATCCCCGAGCACCTCGGACTCCCGGCCCGGGCCGGCCTGTTGGTCGGGGGTGTCCTCCTCAATGGATTTTCCATCGCTGTGTACGTCGGCGCGCGCTTCGGACCCGGCCCCCGCGACGGACTGATGACCGGAGTGTCCGGCATAACCACGCGCTCCATACGGCTCATCCGCACGCTGATCGAGATCATCGTGCTCGCGGCGGGCTGGCTACTGGGAGGAAGCGTGGGTATCGGCACCGTGCTGTACGCACTCACCGTCGGCGCCATCACCCAGTTCTTGCTACCCAGGTTCGCTTACCGCGGCAACGACGCTCAACGCGAGCGGACCGTCCGGGCGGGGGTCACACAGCGCGACGCCCGGCAGTACAGGACTGTCCTGCGCCGCCCCCCGCTGCCAGAACTCGGCCGCCATGCGCAAAGATCACCCGGTGACGAGTAGCAGCGCGCAGCGTTCCCATGTCCTCGACAGCAGTCGTCCGACTGCGGCGCCCGGTAACTGGCAGGACCGGCTACGCCTGTTCGGATACGTCGGACGCCCCCGTCCCGACATCCTCGAGCGCCTGGTTCCGTCCTTTCCCGAGCCGTCAACCCGCCTCTGGGAGCTCACACGCATCAATCCGGCACTGGCGTACCGCGTCGCGAGGGCGATGGACTGGCTGGGGCCGGTACTCATCGCCGTCTTAGCCGGAGCGATCCGCTTCTGGCACCTCGGGCAACCGCGGGACCTCGTCTTCGACGAGACCTACTACGCCAAGGACGCCTGGTCGCTGCTGCAGCTCGGCTACGAGGGCACCTGGCCGGACCGCAAGATCGCCGACCCACAGGTCCTGGCGCACCCTCAGGTGATCCCGCTCTCCGACACCGGGTCCTTCCTCGCCCACCCGCCGACGGGCAAGTGGGTGATCGCCCTCGGCGAGGGGATGTTCGGCCTCAACCCGTTCGGCTGGCGCTTCATGACTGCGGTCCTGGGCACGCTGTCGGTGCTGATGCTGTGCCGAATAGGCCGCCGCCTGTTCCGGTCGACGGCACTGGGCTGCCTGGCCGGCGCGCTGATGGCGGTGGACGGTCTGCACATGGCGATGAGCCGCTCCGCTCTCCTGGACATCATCGTCATGTTCTTCGTACTGGCGGCGTTCGGATGCCTGCTGCTCGACCGGGACAACGCACGGGCCCGGCTAGCGGCAGCCCTCCCGGTGCGCGAGGACGGCCACACGCGCCCGGATCAAGTCACAGGCGACCGCGCCGGGATGGGATTGCGTCCATGGCGGCTCGCAGCCGGCCTCTTCCTCGGACTGGCGGCCTCGACCAAGTGGAACGGCCTGTACTTCCTCGTCTTCTACCTGGTCCTCACCCTGCTGTGGGACGTCGGCTCTCGCCGCGTGGCGGGGGCCCGCCGCCCGTACCGGGCAGTGCTGCGCAAGGACCTCGGCTGGTCGCTGCTGTCCGTCGTCCCGGTCGCCGTGGCGACCTATCTGACGACGTGGACAGGCTGGTTCCTGTCCGACAACGGCTACGGACGGCACTGGGCAGACGGCCGCGGTGGCACCTGGTCGTGGATCCCGGCTCCGCTCCGCAGCCTGTGGCACTACGAGTACGGGGTGTACCAGTTCAATGTGGGGCTCCACACTTGGCACCGCTACGAGTCCAACCCGTGGAGCTGGCTGGTCCTCGGCCGCCCTGTGCTGTTCCACTACCAGTCGCCGAAACCCGGGCAGGACGGGTGCCACGCGACGGCCGACTGCTCGCAGGCGATCCTCGCACTGGGCACACCGCTCCTGTGGTGGACGGCATGCTGCGCACTTGTCTATCTGCTCTACCGGTGGGCACTGCGCCGCGACTGGCGCGCCGGCGCCGTCCTGTGCGCGGTAGCTGCCGGTTATCTGCCCTGGTTCCTGTACCAGGACCGCACGATCTTCTCCTTCTACGCGGTCGCCTTCGTGCCGTACCTGTGCCTGGCCGTGGCGATGATGCTGGGCGCGCTGCTGGGGCCGCCGGAGGCGGACGGCAAACGCCGCACACGGGGCGCGGTGGCGGCGGGCGTGCTTGTGCTGCTCATCGCCTGGAACTTCATCTACTTCTGGCCCCTCTACACCGGCACGACGATCCCGATCGACGACTGGCGGTCGCGTATGTGGCTGGACACTTGGGTTTAGCCGCCATCGACTTCGACCGCCGCACCGTCACCTGCCCGAACGGGAAGATCAGCGGCAACTGGCTCGAACTCCCGCTGGCCTGAAGCAGGTGAAGAGCCTGGAACTGACCCCCCCGCAGCAAGTGGGCGACTCCGGGGGCAAGACCTATCGGGTGGTGCCGGTACGGGTCTCCGGCCATGGCAGCGGTCAGATCCGGCTCTTCACCACCGACACCGCCACCGGGAAGAGCACCTCCCGTGTGGTGACGGTACGGCGTCGTACGGCGTGTCTGCCAAGGCGATGCGGTGGTCGGCGCCTCTGCCGGCGGCCTGACCGTGCACGACGACGACCCGAGGCCGATGGTCAGCGTGACACCGGTGGCGGACCACGTCACCGAAGGACAGACCCTGACCTGGCGGCTGACCCTGTCCGCGGCCGCCGACACCGACCTGTACCCCACGGCCCGCTTCCTGCCGGCCGACACCGGTACGGAACTGTCCACCACGGATGTCGACCCCCACTGGCTCAACGATGTCGACATCCCAGTCGATGATCGCGCGGACCCAGCCGGCGAACAGCTTCTCGGGAAGCTCGTCGACCCGCCCATGGCCCAACCACCACGGGAAGTGCGTCTTTCGCGCCTCGGGCGACTTGACCATCGAGAACTGGTAACAGGCGTCGTCACAGTACCGGCGTCAGGTCCCGGGGAGGCTGAGCACCGAGTGGCTCAGGCATCCTGAACAGCCACATCCAGCCATACCGTTTTGCCGCGGCCGTTCGGGGAGGTGTTCCACTGCCCGGACAGGGCCTCCACGATGAGGAGACCGCGGCCGTGCTCCGCCCGTGCGTTCTCCTCTTCGGAGAGCGCCAGGGGAGAGGGGACGGGCGGGTTGCTGTCGGAGTCCCGTACCTCCAGCCGAACATGGTCCGCGAAGGCCCGCAGGCGCACATCGACGTCGCTGCCCGCGTGGATGAGCGCGTTGGTCACGATCTCGGAGACGATGAGACGGAGGGTGTCCGAGATCTCCGCCAGCCCCCAGGAGTTCAACCGGTCGTCCACAAAGGCACGCGCGGCCTTGACCCCGTGCAGGTCACGCTGCTGGATGTGCAGGCTTCCCACCCGCTGCGAACCCTCGCCACCGGCGTCCTCGTAGCAGGCCAGCAGCAGCACCGCGTCGTCGCGGCGCTGGTGGGGGCCGAGTACGTCGGCGATGAGGCCGTCGGCCAACTGCTCGAGATCGCCCCCGGTCTCCCGACTGCTGGAACCGAACAGGGCTCTCGCGCACACCTCGGGGTCGGTTCCGTCGCAGCCGATCAGGCCGTCGGAGTACAGCATCAGCACACTCCCGGGCTCGACAACATGCTCACGTCCCTCGTACGCATGGCTGAGCGTGACACCCAGAGGCAGGTTGGCGGGCGCCTCGAGCGTGCCGATGGTCCCGTCGGGCCGCTGCACCAGCGGCGCGGGATGCCCGGCCAGGGCCACCTCCGCCATGCCGTCGGCCGTGTCCAACGCGATGACGCAGCAGGTCACCAGCTGCTCCATTCCTGCAGGTGTGGGTCTCCTACGACGAGGGCGGCCACTGGGAGACGGTGAGGGTGCGCGACGGACGGGTGCAGGTCACCAATCCCAGGGCAGGCGGCAGTGTCTCCTTCAAGACGGCGGCCGCCGACCGGCAGGGCAACACGGTCAGCGAGACGATCGTCAACGCCTATCTGACGAAGTAGGTGCGGACGCCGGCGGCATGAGGGCCGGACCACACCGACGAATCACCGAGGGCTCCCGCCACCGGCGGGAGCCCTCGCTCGCCGGGACCAGCGGCCCGTCGCGGCGAGCGCCGTGGTCGCCGCGGCGGTCAGCGCCTTGTCGTCCGGCTCCGTCGGCCTATGCGGCAGTCTTCTGAAGGGCTTTCAGAAACTCATCCGTGGTGAAGATCGCGTGGGCGTACGCGGGGCCGTTGATGTCGAACGTCGCCCTCATCTCGTCCCACGAGAAGGCGCCGATGGCATCGCGGATGAGCGTCACGTGGTACCCCAGCTCCTGCCCGAAACGGGCGGTGGTGTCGACGCACGTGTTGGCCTTCATGCCGATGATCACGACCTTCTGGACACCGTGCTGCTTCAGCATCATGTCCAGGTCCGTGTTGGCGAAGCCACTCGACGCCCAGTGCTGGCGCATGACCAGCTCGTTCTCCCGCGGCATGAAGTCCGGATGCCACTCGGCGCCCCAGCTGCCGACCGCGAAGGTCTGTCGCTCGACGACGTGCTGCTGGGTCGGGGACAGGTGATCCCACGTCTCGTAGTCTCCCGGCGCCGTCTGGTGGTGAGGCACGATGAACACGTGGAAACCCTGTTCGCGGGCGGCTGCGAGCACCGCCCGCATGTGGTCGAGAAGTTCGATCTCCTCTGCGACCTCTTTGACCTGCGGCCATATCTTTCCGCCCTCCGACAGGAAGTCGTTGTACGGATCGATGATCAGCAGGGCGGTACTTTCGGGCGAATATGTCACATCCTGGGCGTTCATCGCACCTCGGTTCTTCACTTGCGAACTCCCGGCGTATCGGCATGCCCTCACCGGAACACCCCGCCGCCTCTCGGCGATCACCGCCCGCGAGGCGTGCTCGCTTCAGGGAAGCGCCGCTCCACCGTCTCCGCATCACTCGGTGTCGGCGGCCGACACCGCCCTCGTCGCCCGGCCCACAGCCCGGCCGCCGGAGGATGGGGACGGGTTCCACAGTTGTCACCACCAAGCTCTCACGCTCCCGATGCGATTGCATCTCGGTCGTGATCTCGTTCTCCCCGGGGCAGTACCGTCCCCAGACAGCGGTACGGGTGCGTCAGCCCAGGTCGGCGACGAACCGGGTGTGCATCTCCGCGAAGGCCTTCGGCGCCTCCAGGTGCGGTGCGTGCCCCACCCCCGGCAGGATCTGCACGGCGCCGCGCCAGAGCGTCGGCATGGTGAGTCCCTCCACATAGTCGAGGCTGATCAGCTGCTCGCCCTCGCCGTGCAGTACCGCGACGGGCCGCGTCAGCTCGGCCACCACGCGGATCTCGTCGGCGAACGTACCCGCTTCGATGCTCGCCAGGATGCCGGTGCGTGCCGCGCCGTCGGTGGCGAGTATGTCGGCGACGAGATCCTCCGTGGGCAGGGCCGATCCGGGCGCCAGGAAACTCGCGGCGTCCGACTCCCTGACGAAGCCGGCGAGAAGGGAGGCGTACCCGGGAAGCGAGTAGACGTCCGGGTTTCGGCCCGGCGCCGAAAAGCCGTGACCGGGCAGATCGAGTGCCAGGCAGCGAAACCCGTTCCCCGAAGGAGCTCTCCATCAGCGGGCGCCACACCCTTGCGGACGAGGAGTTCCCATGGATCAGGACAACGGTGCGGCCGGTGCCCTCCGATGCCGTGTAGGTGATGTCCTGACCGGAGATGTTGATACGTTCATGCCTCACCTGCGGATCCCTCTTGATACGACGACCCGGCCGCACGAACGTACGGCCGTTCACGATCAACGTATTTGTGGATCTTGCTTGGGCGAACGGCACGCCGAGGAGATGATGACGGTCACTGCGACGCGGCCAGCGTGATGGCCGCCGCGACCGCCACGAGGAGAAGGAGAACCGGAACCGTGGCAGCGCCACGAGCGGCGCTGTCCCGGTAGTCGCCCCACTTCACGTGGTAGCCGATCGCCACGAGGAGCAGGACGGCCATCCCGACGGCGGCCGCGATGCCCAGCGGCTGCCACCAGATGCCGGCCACCAGCCCCGCCGCCGCGGCCACCTCGACGAGGCCGATGAAGCGGACCAGCGCGGAGCTGAGCCCTTTCGCGACGAGCCCGTCCACGACGTCACCCTTGAACCGCGCTTTCGGCGCGCCCGCGGCAAGGGTGACCAGGGCGAGGAGAACAGTGAGGATGACAGCGGCGATGTACACGAAGGTCCTTGGATGAGGAAGTGGGATGAAGGTGAAGGGGCGCACCGCACGCTCCGCCCGTTCGGACGAGAGTGCGTCGGCACGTGTGGCGCATGGGCCGGGACCGGAGGCCGGATCAGCCGTCGGGATCCTGGACCGCTTGGTCAGGTGCCGATGCCACGCAGGGCTGCCGCGAGTCTGCCAAGGTCCAGCCCCGCCAGATGACGCGACTCACCGGCCACGGAACTCGCCGTGATAGTCGGTTTCGTCACGTGAGAACGGCGGCGGCCAGACCTCTCCGCCGGGCCGCCGCCGTTTCCTTACGAGCAGATGTGTCCGTTACGCGGCACGCAGCGGGGCGAGCGCCTTGCTCCAGGCGAGCACCTGGTCCAGCGTGGTGTTCAGCGCCTCCAGCTGGAAGTCGCCGGGCTTGAACACGCTGAAGTTCTCGAAGTCGTGGAAGAGCGACAGCGAGACCTGCGAACGCACGTCCGCCATCTGCAGTTCACCCGCGATCAGGCGCAGGTGCTCCACCGCGCGGGCGCCGCCCAAGCCGCCGTAGCCGACGAAGGCGACTGCCTTGTTGTTCCACTCCGCGTACAGGTAGTCGATGGCGTTCTTCAGCGCGCCGGACGTCGAGTGGTTGTACTCGGGCGTCACCATGACGAAGCCGTCGAACGAGGCGATCTTGCTCGCCCACTCCTGCGTGTGCGGCTGGGAGTACTGGCCGAGCGACGGCGGCAGCGCCTCGTCGAGGTGCGGAAGCTTGTAGTCGAGGAGGTCGACCAGCTCGAACTCCGCGTCGGTCCGCTTCGAGGCGATGTCGAACACCCAACGGGCGACAGCCTCCCCATTGCGTCCCGGACGGGTGCTGCCGAGGATGATTCCGATCTTGGTCACGTTGAACCCTTCGTGGAAATGAGCCGCGTCCGTTCCGGGCGTAGATGTGGCCCTGGCAACCGGTTCGCGATATACTTGACTCGACAAGCAACATAGCACAAGAGGTTGTTTCGTCAAATAAACACTCGGCCGACGGCCGGTCCGCAGGTGAGGAAAGCACAGGGCTCGAACGAGAACTGCAGCAGTCCAGGGAGCCGGAGCACTCGGTCGGCAGAGGTGCTTTCCACCGCACACACGTGAGGTATGCCCCCATGACACCGAAGTCCACCCCGCCCGCGGACGCGCTACAACCGCTTACCGCCGAAGAAGAGGCCGTTGTACGCGCCCTCCCCTCCCTCCTCTACGCCCTGCCGCGCGCCATCGACGCCCAGATGCAGCGAGAGCAGCAGTTGTCCAACACGGAGTACCTGACCCTGATGTACCTGTCGGAGGCACCCGACCGGCAGCTGCGCATGCACGAGCTCGCCGGCGCCATCGAGATGTCGCTCAGCGGTACGACCCGCATCGTGCAACGACTGGAAAACGAGGGCTTCATCGAGCGGCTGCGGTGCGAGACGGACGGCCGCAGCTGGCACGCCTCACTGACCGACGCCGGCCTGGCCCGCCTGGAAGAGGCCTGGCCCACCAATCTGGACGCGATCCGACGGCACTTCCTCGACCACCTCAAGGAACTGGACCTCAAGAAGCTCGCGGCGGCCCTGCGCAACGTCGCCACCTGACCGCCGCACACGGCCGCCGGAGTCATGCCGACCCGTATCCGCTTCCCCTTCCGAGGTGTGAGCCACAGTACAGGGCCTTAATACGTGTGCCGCTCCCGAATCCGATCGCCGACCGGCTCACGGACGCCGCCCGCTTCGAGTTCGAGCGACTCGGCTCGCAGGTCGAGATCGTCGTCGTAGAGGCGCGAGACCATGCTCACGATCTGGTGAACCATCTGATGGCGGGCTACCCGTCACCGGAACTGCAAGGTGTGCTCGACTCCGTCGCGAAGGCCGACGGCCTGATCGCCGTGACTCCGACCTTCAACGCGTCCTACAGCGGTCTGTTCAAGCTGTTCTTCGACTGCCTCGACGACACCGCCCTGGCGGACAAGCCCGTGCTGATCGCGGCCACCGACGGTACCGGGCGGCATTCGCTCGTACTGGAACACGCGCTGCGGCCGATGTTCACCTACCTGCACGCGATGACCGTGCCCACCGCGGTCTACGCCGCGACGGAGGACTGGGGCAGTGGAAGCGACTCCCAGGGAGCGCTCCTGAAGCGCGTGGCGCGAGCGGCCCGGGAACTCGCCGTCGCGACATCCCGCAGTGAGCCGTCCGGGCCTGCGGATCCCTACCGCGACCATGTGCCGTTCGAGCAACTGTTGGGCGGCAAGTGAGCCGGTTCGGCGCCGGACGCGGCCGGCCCGACCGTCGCGAGACCGGCGATCGGGCCGGCGGACGCGGACTACCGGCCGGAGGGGCCCGCAGGCGTGGATCCGGCGTGAGCGGTGCGCGGCGTGAGCGGTGCGCCGACTGTGCCGAGTGCCGTGCCCGCGGCGGGCCCCGCCGTGACGGCTCGGCCGAACCCTGCTCCGCTCCCGCGGCACACACAGCGACAGTCCGCACACATGGGGCTGATGCGACACACCTCACGCTCTCCGATCTCATACTAGTCAGACAGGTCTGTCTAGTATGAGGGTCCCGCTTCGCCCTATTCGGAAAGTGACCCATGAGCCGCGCATCCACCTCGCGTCAGCCCGCCTCACCGGGTGCCCCGGTCAAGTCGTCTCCCGCGCACGCGGCGCCGCGGCGCCGGGCCCTGAGCCTGGGGCCCAAGGCCTCCATAGGCCTGCTGGCATCGATCCTCATATCGCTGCTGGCGTCGTCCAGCGCTCCGACCCCCCTTTACGCGATCTACCAGCAGCACTGGGGCTTCTCCCCCATCACCATCACCATCGTCTTCGGCACCTACGCGGTGGCCGTACTGGCCGCACTCCTGGTCTTCGGCAGGATCTCCGACCAGGTGGGCCGACGCCCCGTGCTCCTGATGGCCCTGCTCGTGCAGGTACTGGCGATGGTCGTGTTCATCACCGCCGGTGACGTGGGCACGTTGCTGGTCGGCCGCGTCCTGCAAGGGCTGAGCACCGGCGCGGCGGTCGGTGCTCTCGGCGCCGGAATGCTCGACATCGACGCGCGCAAGGGCAGCTTCCTGAACTCCTTCGCCCCCACGCTGGGAACCGCGAGCGGCGCCTTCGCCTCCGGACTGATCGTGCAGTACCTGCCGGCCCCCACGCATCTCGTCTATGCCGTGCTCCTCGGTGTCTTCGTGGTGCAGGCGCTGGGCGTGCTCGCCCTGAACGAAACGGTGACCCGCAAGCCGGGCGCGCTGGCCAGCATGGTTCCCGAGTTCAAGCTGCCCAGGTCGGCCCGTGCGTCGGTGGCCATCGCCGCCCCTGTGATCTTCGCGGTGTGGTCGCTGGCCGGCCTGTACGGCGCACTCGGCCCGGCCATCACCCGGACCCTGGTGCACTCCACCTCCGTGGTGTGGGGTGGGCTGCCCCTGTTCGTCATCGCGGGCTGCGCCGGTCTCGCCGTCGTGGTCCTGCGCAGCGCCGGGACCCGGACCATGATGCTCATCAGCGTCGGCACACTGGTCGTCGGCGTGACGATCACCCTGGTGTCCATCGGCTCGGGCACCGGCGGCACGCTCTCCGTGATCGGCTTCTTCGTGGGCGGCGCGATCTCCGGCGTCGGTTTCGGAAGCGGGTTCCAGGGCGGCATTCGGCTGGTCATTCCGCAGGTGGAGCCGCAGGAGCGGGCCGGAGTCCTCTCCCTGCTGTATGTCGTGTGCTACATGGGCCTGGGCGTGCCGGCCGTGATCGCCGGCGTCCTGGTCGTGCACGGCGGCGGACTGATCCAGACGTCCAGGGAGTACGGCATCGCCGTCATCGTGCTGGCTCTCGCGGCCCTGACCGGGCTGCTGCTCCGCGGCCGCCGGGTCGAACCCGTGCGGCGGATGTCGGTGGTGCGCGCGGAGAATGTCCCCTCCGAGGCAGCCCCTGTGGCTCAGGTCTCAGAGGCGTGACGGAGCTCTCCGGCATTAGAATGAACAGGTCTGTCTGAAAGGATGTGGCCATGGCGACCAGAACCGCGACCAAGCCGTCCGCACGCGAACGGCTGCTCGAAGCGGCCAACGAGCTCTTCTACGGTGAAGGCGTGCAGACCGTCGGCATCGACCGTGTGATCGAGCACGCGGGAGTGGCCAAGGCGTCCCTGTACAACACCTTCGGAAGCAAGGAAGGCCTCGTCTGCGCCTACCTGGAGCTGCGCTACGTGCGGATGAGGGACCGGATCACCACGGCCCTGACCCGCTTCCGCACCCCGCGCGAGCAGTTGCTCGGCGTCTTCGACGCCCTGGGCGAGGCGATCACCGACCCCAGGTACAACGGCTGTGCCTTCGTGCGGGCCACCGCCGAGACGGCCGAGGACAGCTCAATCCGCCAGGTCGCCGACACCTACCGTCTCTGGCTCCGCGGCCTGTTCACAGAACTGGCCACGGCGTCCGGCTACGCCGCCCCCGAGGCGCTGGCCCGACAGCTCCACCTGCTGTACGACGGTGCGGGGCAGTCGGCGCGGATGGACCGTGACCCTTCTGCCGCCACGACCGCCCGGGCCGCCGCGGCCGTCCTGCTCGACGCGGCACCCCTGACGGCAGGCACGAGCACTCCATAAGAGCTCCTCCCCCGGCCGAAAACACGCCGGGGGGCAAGGGCGCCTCAGTCGCCGTCCGCCTGACTGACGATCACGGCCGGCGCTGTCCGGGAGCTCACTGCGTACTTGCGCATCGCCGACTTCAGCTGCGCGCCGACCGTGCACGTACGTGCCCTCACCGAGGTCGAGGACCGCGAGCTCGAACTCGGCGGCTGCGGCGGATGAGTCGCCGAGGCCGAAGAGCACCCGTCCCAGCCGGCCACGCACCGCGGCGCGATCGGGCGAGCTGAGCTGGTCCGTCTCCGGGACGGCGCGCAGGGCGGCGACGGCCTCGGTGCGCCGCGCGTAGCCGGTGAACGCCAAGGTTTCCACGAGAAGGCGGGCTTCCGTCTCGACGTCGACTACGTCGCCGACGACAGCTACCGCGTGGTGCATCTGACGCCCCCCGGATCGCAGTGCTCGATCCTCTTCGGCACCGGCGTCACCACGGCCGCACCAGGGTCGGTACAGGGCCTGCACCTCGCCGTCTCGGACATCGAGGCGGCTCACGCCGAACTCGTCGACCGGGGCATCGAGATGAGCGAGATCTTCCACGACGCGGGCGGCGTGTTCCACCGCGGCACGGAAGAGGGACGCGTCAGCGGCCCGCACCCGGAGCGCGCCAGCTACAGCTCGTTCGCCGCGTTCAGCGACCCGGACGGCAACGGGTGGGTGCTGCAGGAGATCACGACCCGGCTCCCCGGCCGGTGACAGCGCGTCCGTCGACCAGACACGGCTGAGGACACGCGGGCTCCGGCCGACGCCTTCGCGCGGAGGTCCGGAGCCCCTTTTGAACGACAGGAGCAATGATGAACGAGTCCGTCCGCGCCTACGACGTGGTCGTCATAGGCGCGGGCCCGGTCGGCGAGAACGTGGCCGACCGGGCCCGTGCCGCCGGGCTCAGTACCGTGATCGTGGAACGCGAACTGCTCGGCGGCGAATGCTCGTTCTGGGCCTGCGAACCGAGCAAGGCGCTGCTGCGGCCGGTGGTGGCCCGCGCCGACGCGCGCCGCGTCCCGGGACTGGCCGCCGCCGTGCGAGGACCACTGGACGTGGACGCGGTCCTCGCGCACCGCGACCGGATGGCCGCCTACTGGAAGGACGAGGATCAGGTCGACTGGCTCGACTCGGTCTCCGTCGACCTCGTACGCGGTCACGGCCGGCTCACCGGCCCACGGCAGGTGTCGGTGCGGACCCCGGACGGAAACACCGTCCGGCTGAGCGCACGGCACGCCGTCGCAGTGTGCACGGGTACCGGCACGGCCCTGCCCGACATACCCGGCCTCGACACCGTACGGCCGTGGACCAACCGCGAGGCCACCGGCGCCGACCGCGTACCGGGCCGTCTCGCCGTGGTGGGCGCGGGCGTGGTCGCGGTCGAACTGGCCACCGCCTGGCAGGCACTCGGCTCCCAGGTGACTTTGCTGGTCCGCGGCGCCGGCCTGCTGACGAGGATGGAACCGTTCGCCGGTGAACTGGTCGCCGACGGGCTGCGCGAGGCAGGCGTCGACATCCGGCTGGGCACCGAGGTCACCGCCGTGAAGCGCGTGGGCGGCGCGGACGACGAAGTACGGATCACCCTGGCCGACGGCGAGGAACTGGCCGCGGACGAGATCCTGTTCGCCACCGGCCGCGCGCCGCGCACCACGGACGTCGGCCTGGAGAGCGTCGGTCTCACCCCGGGCGGCTGGCTCACGGTGGACGACACGTGCCGGGTGACCGCCGTGGCCGACGGCTGGCTCTACGCCGTCGGCGATGTCAACCAGCGGGCCCTGATGACCCACCAGGGCAAGTACCAGGCCCGGATCGCCGGCGCGGCCATCGCCGCCCGCGCCACAGGAACCTCGCTCGACGACGCCCGCTGGGGCGCGCACGCCGCGACGGCCGACCACGCCGCCGTGCCGCAGGTCGTCTTCACCACCCCCGAAGTGGCCTCCGTCGGCCTCACCACGCACGAGGCGCAGCGAACCGGACGCCGGGTCGAGGTGGTCGACTACGAGATCGGCCGGCTGGCGGGCGCACAGCAGTACGCCAAGGACTACCGCGGTCGGGCCCGGATGCTGGTCGACGCCGACCGCGGCACCGTGGCCGGCGTCACCTTCGCCGGACCCGGAGTCGGAGAACTCCTCCACTCGGCCACGATCGCCGTCGCCGGCGAGGTGCCCCTGGATCGGCTCTGGCACGCGGTCCCCGCCTTCCCCACCATCAGCGAGGTCTGGCTGAGGCTCCTGGAGACCTACCGGGACAGCAGAGCGCAGTGACATGTCACACACACGTGTGTGACCTCAGGAACATAGGGCCGGCTGTCCTAAAGGCGCACCGAAGGGCAGCCGGCCCCATCCCGCCGCCGGGGGTGTGGCAGCGGGGGCTTGTCACTGTCAACACGGATTCGACGGGACAACCGGTTCATGATCCTTTTCGGGCCTCCCGCCGGCCGAGTGCCGGGAAGCGCTGAACACCTGCTCTGACCAGCTGACACCTCACACATGACCTTTAGGCTCGGGTCGCCAGAAGCGATCGACCAAGCCCTCGGAGGCAGCAAACGTGATCGTAGTGACCGGCGCGACCGGCAACGTCGGCCGAGCCCTCGTCGACCGTCTCCTCGCCGCGGGCCGGCCGGTACGGGCCCTGACCCGGGACCCCGAGCGGGCCTCACTCCCGGAGGAGGCCGAGGTGGTTCGGTTCCGGCCGGAGGACCCCGCGGCCCAGTTCGCCGGGGTGACGAGCCTCTTCCTCTACGCCCAGGCGAGCTCCGTCCCCCTGCTGGAGGCGGCCCGCGCCCAGGGAGTGCGCCACGTCGTCCTGCTCTCCAGCGGCATCATCCACAAGGGCGTCGACGACACCCACCCCATCCACTTCCTGCACGCCGCCGCCGAACGGCAGATCCGCGACAGCGGTCTCGCCTGGACCTTCCTGCGGCCCAACGCGTTCGCCGCCAACGCCCTCCAGTGGGCGCCGCAGATCCGTACGGGGAACACCGTCCGGGGCGTGTTCGCGGGCGCCCGCTTCGCACCCATCCACGAGGGCCACATCGCGGCCGTCGCCGAGCGGGCGCTGCTCGACGACGGGCATGAGGCAGCAGTGCACCATCTGACCGGCCCCGAGGCGGCCACCAACGCCGAGCAGGTCGCGGCGATCGGTGCGGCCGTCGGCAGGGAGCTGACGTTCGTCGAGGTGGACCCGCGCGAGGCGGGTACGGAACTGTTCCCGCACGTTCCGCCCCCGATGCTCGAACGGATGCTGGGCTCCTTCGCTCAGACCGTCGGCGTGCCCCCGGAGATCACCGGCACGGTCGAGGACCTGACCGGTACCCCGGCCCGCGCCTGAGGCTGTCACCGGTGACGGCTCCGGCCACCACGACGGCCGTAAGGAGGAAGGCGTTCAGTTCGCCCCGGCCGGCGACCGCGGCGGCGAGGAGGATGGCCGTCTCGCCGGGCACCAGCAGCCCGATGAAGGCGCTGGTCTCACTGGCCGTCAGGACGAACACCACGGCGTACGACCACCAGCCGGCCGCCTCGATCACACCGTTGAGGTGCATGGCCGTCAGCCCGCCCGCCCCAACGGCGCGGAATCGGGGGTGAGGACGTGGGCGGGGCGGACCGGCGTCCCTGCCGTTCGGCCGGACGGTGCGGCCTGGCCGGCGCCGGGGTCTTGGGCACGCGGCCGCAGCGTCACGAGCTGTCCCTCCGGCTCCCAGGCATCCACTGCGCGCCGGCGTACCGGGTCCTTGCGCGCGAAGACTCCTACGGCGAACCAGGTCAAGAGCGGTACGACCGCGCCCAGTACACCGGCGGAGGCGGGGTGAGGAGATGTCAGCACCGACGTCGTCACACCGCATGCCGCGGTCACCATGACGGCAATACGTGTGCGGACCGACGAGATGGCGGTGACCGCGGCCGAGGCCATCAACAGGTACCAGCCCGTGAGCGCACCGGGCATCGCCAGGTACTCGCGAAAGAGCGAACTCTCGTGCGCCGGCAGGTGTTCCAGCGGTACCGACCAGGTGTACAGCAGCCCGGCCGCGCTGGACAGCAGCAGCGCGAGGGCGGCGTGCGTGTAGACCGCCGGCCGCTGCTGCGCCAGCCAGAGCAGGATCAGTGCCGTCAGGGGCCGGGGGGCCAGGGTGTAGACGGATGACATCACCTGTGTCGTGTCCGTCCAGGCGAGGTCGTGATAAGGGTCGGCACCGGAAGAGACGCCGAGCAGGGCCGCGTGAAGCATCGCGAGGCGCCGCCGCACCCGTCGCCGTATGCCGCAGGGCAGTACGGACGATCGTCTGCCATGTCTGCCGGGTGGCGCGTGGACGGCTGTCTGACGGCCTGCCGGACGCCAGGACGGCGGCATGCGGCATCTGCGTGGCGTGGGCCACGACTGGGTCACCTCACTTAGTTGATGCATTAAGTATGTGAACTATGGTTGACGCGCCGGACAGCGGGTGGGTCACAGAGCAGCCCACCGGAACCTCACTGATTGACACATCAAGCATGCATAAAGATACTTGTTACGTCAATCAATAACCTCGGGGTGACCGGCATCCTGCGGGATCACCGGTGGAGGAGACCATGACCTTCGAAATAGGCCTCAACTCGTTCGGGGAGGTCGCCACGGACGACGGCCGCACGCTCGGCGACGCCGAGACCGTCCGCCTCCTCGTCGAGGAGGCCGCCCTCGCCGAGTCCTGCGGACTGGACGTCTTCAGCATCGGCGAGCACTACCGGCCGGGCCACGTCGACAGTGCCGCTCCCGTGCTGCTCTCGGCCATCGCCACCGCCACCGAACACATCCGTCTCGGAACGTCGGTGACCGTCCTGAGCACCAATGACCCCGTGCGGCTCTACCACGACTTCTCCACCCTGGACGCCGTGTCGAACGGCCGGGCCCAGCTCGTCCTCGGCCGGGCATCGGCCACGGAATCCTTCCCTCTGTTCGGCTACGACCTCGCCGACTACGAGGAACTGTTCGAGGAGAAGCTCGACCTCTTCATGCGCCTGCAGCGGGAGGAGACGGTGACGTGGTCCGGCGCGTTCCGGGCACCGCTCGTCGAACAGCGGCCGCGCCCCCGGATGCGCGACGGCGGGATCCCCACCTGGATCGGCGTGGGCGGCAGCCCGCACTCCGTGATCCGTGCCGCCCGATACGGACTGCCCATGATGATGGCCATCATCGGCGGACGCCCACAGCGCTTCGCGGGTCTCGTCACCCTCTTCCGCGAGGCACTGCAACAGGCCGGGCACGAGCCGCAGCCGATCGGCCAGCACTCGCTGGGCCTCATCGCCGACACCGACGAGGAAGCGGCCGAGACCTGGTGGGAGTACTGGCAGCCGGTCGTGGCCCAGGCCGCCGAGGAGCGGGGCTTCTACAAGCCGACCCGCGAACGGTACAAGGCGGAGATCGACCGCGGCGCGCTGTTCGTCGGCTCCCCGGAAACCGTCGCCCAGAAGATCGCCCAGATGGCCCGCGACCTGCACCTGAGCCGCTTCGACCTCAAGTACGACATCATGCACCTGCCTCGCCGGGCCCGGGCCCGCACGATCGAGCTGCTGGGCCGTGAAGTCGCCCCGCGGGTCAGGGAACTGCTCACCAAGGAGTCCACCCATGGATGACATCGTTTTCGGCCTGGACACGTTCGGGGACGTTCCCCAGGACGACTCGGGCGCCCCGGTCTCCCACGCGAGGGCGATACGGCAGGTCGTCGCCGAAGCCGTCCTCGCGGACGGCATCGGCGTCGACGTCATCGCACTGGGCGAGCACCACCGTCCCGAGTACTCGGTGTCGTCCCCGGAGACCGTGCTCGCCGGCATCGCTACACGCACCGAGCGCATCCGTCTGTCCTCCGGTGTGACCGTGCTCAGCTCCGACGACCCCGTGCGGGTGTTCCAGCGCTTCGCGACCGTCGACGCCCTCTCCGGGGGGAGGGCCGAGGTCATCCTCGGACGTGGCTCGTTCACCGAGTCCTTCCCGCTGTTCGGATACGACCTGAGCGACTACGACACGTTGTTCGAGGAGAAGATCGAGCTGTTCGCGAGGCTGCTGGAGGAGAAGCCCGTCACCTGGTCGGGCACCATGCGGGCCCCGCTGGAGAACACCGAGGTCTTCCCGACCACCGAATCGGGGCGGCTGACCACCTGGGTCGGAGTCGGCGGCTCACCGCAGTCGGTCATCCGCACCGCCCGCTACGGCCTTCCGCTCATGCTCGCCGTCATCGGCGGCTCCTTCGAACGCTTCGTGCCCTACACGGACCTCTACCGGCGCGCGGCGCAGCAGTTCGGCACCACGGCGCATCCGGTGGGCATGCACTCTCCCGGATTCGTCGCCGACACCGACGAAGAGGCCCGGGAGGTGTTCTGGCCCGGCTACCGGCTCATGCGCGACCGCATCGGCGCGCTGCGAGGCTGGGCACCGGTACGTCGGGAGGAGTTCGAAGCCGAGATCGAGCACGGCTCCTTGTACATCGGCTCGCCGGAGACGGTGGCACGCAGGATCGCCGACGCGGTGAGCGGCCTCGGCGTCGGCAGGTTCGACCTCCTGTACACCGCGGGCCAGCAGCCGGTCAGCGCCCGCCTGCGCGCGGTCGAGCTTTACGGCACGAAGGTGATCCCCATGGTCCGGGACATCCTGGCCGACTGACATCGTGAAAGGAAACGCAATGGACGCACACGACATCCGCACCATAGGCATCCTGGGTGCCGGAAAAGTGGGCACCGTCCTGGCGCGGCTGGCCCTGTCGGCAGGCCTTCGCGTGCTGATCGCCGGGTCGGGGGCTCCCGAGGACATCTCACTCACCGTAGAGGTCCTCGCACCCGGCGCGATCCCGGTCACCGCCGCTGAGGCGGCGGCTTCGGCCGACATGGTGATCCTGGCGCTTCCCCTGGGCAAGTACCGCGGGATCCCGGTCGAGGAGCTGCACGGCAAACTGGTCGTCGACGCCATGAACTACTGGTGGGAGGTCGACGGGGTACGCGACGACCTCACCGATCCGCGCACCTCCACCAGCGAGATCGTCCAGGCGTTCCTGCCGAGGTCCCGTGTGGTCAAGGCCTTCAATCACATGGGCTACCACGACCTCGAGGACGAGGCCCGGCCCGCCGGCGCGCCCGACCGCAAGGCGATCGCCGTCGCCGGGAACAACCCGTCCGACCGGGCCACGGCCGCCCACCTCGTGAACGCCCTCGGCTTCGATCCCGTCATCGTCGGCCCGCTGGCCGAAGGCGTACGCCTCGAACCAGGCACCGAACCCTTCGGGGCGGACGTCGGCGCCCGCGAACTGCGGGCCATGGTCGACCGCTTCCCCGCGTCGGAGCGCGGACGAATGGTCGGCCGGGCCCGCGCCGCCGCCGTGATCCCGCCGGCGGAGGCGGCATAGGAACCCTTTCCGCCAACGGGTCCTCCATGACCAGGACTTGGCTGCGTGGGGGCGCGTCGCGGGCGTCCGCTCCGGGCTGGTCGGTTGCCCGTCGATCAGACGCCACAGCCCCTCGGGGTCGGCCTCGGCCAGGTCATCGGGCAGGAGGGCGTCGGGAAAGCCCTGGCAGGTGACCGGCCTCAGGAACCGGTCGATCGCGGTCATGCCGACGGACGTGAAACGGCTGTCCGTCGTGTTCGAGGGCCCGTCCACGCGGGGCTCCTATGGGGCGGGCCGGTGACCGCTCGGGCCGCTCCGAGGCGTCCGAGCGGTCACCACGATCAGCCTCTCGCCCTCGGCGTGCGCGCTCCGCCCGCGATCGGGACACCCGTACGGCGGGCCTGGCGCAGGGTGGCCGGGGAGTCCTCACTGCGGGCCGCCTCGGTGGGGATGTCCGGTCGGGCCGGCGTGGTGGGCCGGCCCGCGGGCGGCTGGTAGCCCTCGAGCCGAGCCCGGCCCCAGACGTAGGGGTCGGCCTGGGCGCTGCCGTACGGCGACCAGGCCAGCCGGGTCTGTCCGGTCCGGTCGTCGGTGTCGGCGTCGTACACGAGGACGTTCATCGCGAACCGTTCGGGGTCTGCCGCGGCCGGGAGCTCGCTGAGCGGGATCTTCACCTCGACGCTGTAGCTCTGGTAGGGATCGGTCACCGTGCTGACGCAGCGCATGCCCGGCGCCGTCTTCTCCGCCGGCCCCTGCCGGTTGTCCGCGTCGCGCTCGGCCGCCGGGCCGCCGTCCGCGGCCGTGAACGGGAGAATGCCCGTCTTGAACGTCACGGAGGTGTCGTTCGCGGCCCCTCGCGGGTCCAGGGCGATCTCGACGGAGTCGGTACGCCAGTGCCTCTTGAGGTCGTCCTGGGCGAGCGCGGCTCCCTTGCGCTCGTCCAGGACGCGCACCAGGGCGTACAGGTCGTCGCCGTGGCGGGACAGCTTCACCGTCGCCGAGCAGTCGGCGGCCGAGGTTTCATCACCCTGCCAGTGGCGCAGCGGCAGTTCGGGGCCCGGGTACTCCCCTTCGCCTTCCAGGCCATTGAGCACCGGCGCCGCGTGCACCTCCGGAATCGTCGTCGACGGTCGGTCGGGGTGGAGCGGCTGGGCGTTGTTCGCCAGCCACGGCATGCCGACCCGGTGTGCCCAGTCACGGAACTCCGCGTACAGCGGGAGCAGTCCGGACTGCTCGTGCACCGGCGCCTCCAGCGTCCGTCCGTCCTCGGCCAGCACGCTGAACCACTCCGATCCGAGCGCGTCGGGATCGGTCGGCGCCACGGAAGGGAGCGCGGCCCATCCCTGGGTGGCGTAGTGACGGGCGGCGTCCCATTTGACCTGCGCCCAGGTCGTACCGTGCGCGCGGGACGACACGCCGGACCACACCCCGAGGACCGGAAGACCGGTGTCGGGGTCCGTGCGGCGCTGCTCGGCCGCCGACGGTCCGAGAAGGCCGTCGAAGCGGTAGTTCTGGGCCAGCAGCCGCCGGGGCTGCCAGGCCGTGAGCCCTTCGCGGATGATCTGGTGGGGGAAGGCGTGCGGATCGCCCGCCGCCCGGAAGGCCTCGATGGCCATCCGTGCCGCCAGCTGGTGCCCGCCGTGCTGGTTGAACGGCCGGGGATCCATCGCGATCACGGTGTGCGGGGTCGTCTCCCGGATCAGCCGGACGACACGTTCGAGGGTGTCCGGCTCGTTCCAGATACCGGCGGTCAACGGCGCCGACAGCGTGTACCAGAAGTCCGGCTTGTCGAGGTAGAAGATGTTGCGGATGCCGGCGAGGGCGGTGGCGGCGCGCTCCTCGGTCTCCCGGATCAAGCCGAGAGCGGGGCCTTCCTCCGGGCCCACCGCGTTTCCGCCTCCTTCACCTCGGGTCACGGTGAGCACGCCCGTGCTCCACCCGTGGCGTTCGCGCCACTGTCCCAGCGTCGCGAAACTGAGCATCTCGTCGTCGGGATGCGCCCCCACGAAGAGCACGTCGTTGTGGGCGGGGTCGTGGGGGCGGGAAGCCGTGTGTCCGTCCGCGGCCTCGGCGACACCCGCGGAGAGTCCCACGGAGGTGAGTCCGGTCAGCACGGTGGACAAGACGGTTCGGCGTCGGACGTCGGTCAAGATAAGAACGCTCCTACGTTGCGGTGACGTATGACAGACGCGTCGGCCGGGCGGTGTCGGACGCGCTCTTCGGTTGCCAAGCCTGCACCGGACGGGCAAGACACCCTGGCCGACAGGCCGTTCACGCCGGGGCCGACGAGTCTCCCGGTGCTCCGAAACGACCCAAGAGATTGACTAGTCAAGAAAATGTCCACACTGCCATGCTGCCAAGAACACGGCATGAGTCCCACGCCCGCCCCAACCTGACGGATTCCGCCACGAGTTGGTACCCCGAGAAGGCAATGAAGAAGAGATCGGGCTCCTGGACCAACCGTCAAGGCCGCATCCGAAGTCCGGTCCGGAATCGGACTTCGGATGCGGGGAACAGACCCTCTCGGCAGGGAGGTTGTCGAAGACGGCCGACCCGCACCCGCCCGCGTGCTCACACACGGCCGACGGAAGCCCCACATCAAGAACGACGAAGCGGCCGCCCGCGAGCGTCATGCGCGCGTTCGCTCGAATGCGGTGGTGAGTTCGGTGGTGGTGCGGGCGTAGGTGGGGCCGTCGAGTTCGTGGGCGGCGTGCATCACCTCGGGGAGGAAGGCGGCGGTGGCGTCGCGGAACTAGATCCCGTCCATCATCCTGAAAGTCGAACCCAAGGGCCGTAAAGCTCCCGTACAGGGCACAGGTGTATGATGGGCATCATCCAGTAGTGCGGCATCCCACGAGACCGCCCCACGGAAGGCAGGCACGGATGGGCCACTCGCAGGCGGAGAAGGCGGCGACCCGCGCACGCGTCCTGCAGCTCGCTTCACGCAAGGTCCGCACCGAAGGCGTCACCCGTCTCGGCATCGCGGAGCTGATGAACGAGGCCGGACTCACCCACGGCGGCTTCTACAAGCACTTCGCCTCACGCGACGACCTGATCGCCCAGGCCGCAGCCGTCGCACTGGCCGAGGGCACCATCAAGATGCAGAGATCCGCACGGAAGAACGAGCAGGACCCCCGTGCCGGCCTGATCGACGCCTACCTCGCAAAGCGGCATCGCGACATGCCCGACACCGGCTGCGCGCTCGTCTCGCTCGGCGCCTCCACGGGACGCGGCGGCCAGGACTTCAAAGAGGCCTACGAGAAGCAGGTCCGAACATACCTGGAGCTCATCGCGGGCCTGGACGACGACTCCGAGGACACCCGCGCCGAGGCCATGCTCACCCTCAGCGCACTCGTCGGCGCCCTGCTCATGTCCCGGGCCGTCACCGACCAGAACTTCTCCGACGAACTGCTGGAGACCGTCGCCGAGCGCCTGCGGTGAATCACGAGACACAGATCTCGGCCCCTGCACCCACTTCATTGACGGGGGAATTAAAATGTAACTTTACTTGATCCAGCAATTAATATACCGTTATCCGTTGCTCCTGGGCATGTCCGCCTCCTTCATGTTCGATACACAGAGAATCCAACACCGTTGCGTTTGAGTCTTGAGTCGCAGGTCAAGCCCTGGTGAACGACGCAACGGGACGTCCTGATAGATCAACTTGTGTCGAGCATGAAGATCATCGGGAGTCCCGTTGCAGGAGAAGTCTGTCATCACGCGCACAGTCGAGGTAGCCGGGGGTGTGTACGCGCCCGGTCACTTGGGTGAGTTGACCCAGATCGTGGACTTCGTGCTGGTGGACGCGGTCATCGAGGAGACCGGGGCGGTCGAGCGGCGGCTGCGGCTGCTGCCGTCTCGGGTGGTGGTCTACTTCGTCCTCGCGTTGGCCCTGTTCGAGGACTGCTCCTACCGGGGTGTGTGGGGCAAGCTGGTCGCCGGGCTGGCGGGGCTGGACCTGGTGCGCCCGGCGGCCTCCTCGCTCTCCCGGGCCCGGCGACGGATAGGGGTAGCGCCACTGCGGCGGCTGTTCGAGATCCTGGCCGGGCCTGTCGCCCGCCTCGGGCAGGCCGGTTCGTTCTACCGCGGGCTGCGGACCGTGGCCGTGGACGGCACCTTGCTGCACGTGCCCGACGAGGAGGCGCTCACCTGGCGCTATGCCAAGCGCTCGGGCGAGAGCGTGGAGTTCGGCTACCCGCTGCTGCGGTTGCTGGTTCTGGTCGAGTGCGGCACCCGCGCGATTCTGGCCGCCGCCTTCGGCCCCGAGTCCGAGGGCGAACTCGCCTACACCACACGCCTCTTGGGTGCCCTGGACAGCACGATGCTCCTGCTGGCCGATGCCGCCTTCGACGCGGCTGAGTTCCTGAACGAGGTGGCCGCCGACGGCGCACAGCTCCTGGTGCGCTCCTCCGCCCGCCGGATCCCCACGCCTTTGACGCACCTGGGCGACGGCTCCTACCTGGCCCGGATCGGCTACGGCGTACTGCCCGCCCTGCTGACCGTCCGTGTCATCGAGGCCTCCATCACGGTCACTCTGGCCGACGGCACGATCCGCACGGAGCAGTGGCGACTGCTGACCAGCCTGCTCGATCCGGTCGCCTTCCCGGCCGCCGAGCTTGTTGATCTTTACCATGAGCGGTGGCAGTCGGAGACGACGTATTTCTCGATCAAGGCGACGATGCTCGACGGCCGCGTTCTGCGCTCCCGCAGCCTGCAAGGGCTCGACCAGGAGGTCTACGCCCTGCTGACCACCTACCAGGCCCTGATCCGTGCTGCCGCCGACACCGTCTACTCCCGTCCGGAGGTGGACATGGATCGGATCAGTTTCACCGTCCTGCAGACCACCGCCGTCGACACGGTCGTCACCGCGACCGGGATCCTGCCCCCGGCAGGACCTGCCGAGCTCATCGGCACCATCGGCCGGGCCGTCCTCGACGCCCTGCACCCCGCCCGGCGCCGACACCGCGTCAAGGCCCGCACCCGCAAGAACCCCACCAGCAAGTACGGACCGAACGCCGGGCAACACCCCACGACCAGCCAGAACTACACCGTCCACAGCACCGTCACGTTCTTCGAACACGGGCTCGCGAACCGCGCACGGACGTAAACGCAATGGTGTTGACAGAGAATCTGATCCATGATCATGGGTCTTCGAACTTAACCGTGCCCGGTGGGCACGGTCCGCTGTCAGGGTCTTGACGGGTGCAGAACGCCCGTGACGCTCTGTGATTCTTCGAGTTGCGACGCTTGAAGGATCACGTGAAGGGCCACGGGCTTGTCCAACGATACGACGCGGCTGTTCGGCTTGGTCGGGGTGGAGGTGGTCGGCGTCGAGGTCGGCGCCGACGACATTCCGATGCTGGCCCTGGTCACCTGCGATGAGCAGGCCCGATGCTGTCCCGACTGTGGGGTGCGGTCCGGGCGGCCGCACTCCTGGGTACGCACTCGTCCGCGGGACCTGCCCGTGGCCGGGCGGCGAACCGGTCCGACCTGGACCAAGCGCCGATGGCGGTGCGTCAACGAGCAGTGCCGGCGCAAGACGTTCACCGAGGCGCTGCCGTCGATCCCACCGCGGTCGCGGTTGACGTCGCGGCTGCGTACCTCGGTCGGGGAAGCGGTCGCCGACCGCGGACGGACGGTGGTGCAGGCCGCGCGCGACTTCGAGGTGTCGTGGCCGGTGGCGAACACCGCGTTCACGGCTGCGGCCGAGGCTGCGCTGCCGAAGGACACGCCGCCGGTGACGCACCTGGGGATCGACGAGACCCGACGCGGGAAGGCGAAGTTCCGCCTGGTCGAGGCGCCCGATGGCGGTGAGATCTGGGAAGTCGTCGCCGACCGGTGGCATGTCGGGCTGGTTGACCTGGTCGGCGGTGCCGGGCTGCTGGGGCAGGTCGAGGGCCGCACCGCGGCGAGTGTGTCGGCGTGGATCGGCGCCCAGACTCGCCAGTGGCGGGCCGGGGTCCAGGTGGTCGCGATCGACATGTGCACCGTGTTCAAAGCCGCGGTGCGCGACTCGCTGCCGCACGTCAGCACGTGGTGGCCGCAGATCCTCGCCGCGATCACGACCGGCGTCACCAACGGCGCCTCCGAAGGGATCAACAGGGCGATCAAACCGACGCCGTTCATCTTTACGCGACGCGTTGTAAGTCAAGTATCGCCGAACCCTGATCGGGAGATGCATAAAGGATTCATATAAAGCTGCTATGCTTCAGGCATGAGTCGCCGAGACGCCGCGCACGGCGCTTCCGATGCCATCGGGTCAGCCCTCTACGGTCTGGCCACCAGGGCCGTGAGACGCCTTCCCCGCGACATGAGCCTGACGTCCGCCGCCACCTTGGCCACCCTGGACAAGACCGGCCCGCGACGGATCACCGATCTGGCGGTGGCCGAGGGCGTCACCCAGCCCGCGATGACCGTCCTGGTCCGGGTGATGGAGGAATCCGGGCTGGTCGAGCGGAAGGGCGATCCGTCCGACAAGCGGGTCACGCTGGTGTGCCTGACCGAGGCCGGCGCGTCGTACGTCCGGACGCGACGCCAGGCGGGCGTCGACGCGTACGCGCGGTTGATCGACGAACTCACCGGTGACGAGGTCGAGGCCTTGGCAGCAGCCCTTCCGGCGCTGCTGCATCTGGCGGAGCTCGAAAGCCACGCCCGAGAGGATTCGGACCGGTGACCGCGGCCCAGGCTCATGACCAGCCCATGAGCACTGCCCTGATACGTTCCGAGGCACGTCTGCTGGTCCCCGCCCTGATGTTCATCGCCCTGGTCGTGGCGGCGGTCGCCAGCCTCGGGACGCCGCTCATCACCAGCGTGGCGACCACGTTCCACGTCTCCCTCGACAGCGCGCAGTGGACGCTGACCATCGCCCTGGTCAGCGGCGCCGTCGCCACACCCGTCCTCGGCCGGCTCGGAGCCGGTCCGCACCGGCGGGCCACGATTCTCGCCACGCTGGCGATCGTCGTCGTCGGCAGCGCGCTCACCGTGCTGCCGCTGCCGTTCGCCTGGCTGCTCGTGGGCAGAGCGGCCCAAGGCGTCGGACTCGGTCTCACGGCGCTGATGATGGGCGTGGCCCGCGACCATCTTCCCGAGGAGCGCAGCGCGGCCACGATCGCCCTGATCTCAGTGGTCTCCATCATCGGAGCCGGCGTCGGCTACCCGCTGGCCGCGCTGCTCGCCGAGTTCGGCGGACTGCGGGCCGCCTACGGCCTCGGCCTGCTCGTCACCGCCATCGCCTTCGTGACCGCGTGGCGCTCCATGCCCGCAGCTCCCGAAGGCCGCTCCGCTCACGTGAACGTGGCCGGTGCGCTCGTCCTGGCGGGTGGACTGCTCCTCGTCCTGTTCCTGGCCGGCGAGAGGAGCCTGTGGAGCCGACACCTCGCCGTGGCGGTGCCCCTTGCCGTCGCCGCCGTACTCCTGCTCTGCGTCTGGACCGTTTCCGAACTGCGAACCAAGACGCCCCTGGTCGACGTCCGGGCGGTACGGCACCCGGCGGTCGCCGGGGCGAACATCGCCATGTTCGTCGGCGGGAGCGGCATGTACCTCCTGCTCACGCTCATCACCCGCTACGCGCAGACGCCGCACAGCGCCGGCTACGGCTTCGGACTGACCACCTTCGTGGCGGGACTGGTCCTCATCCCGTTCTCCGTGCTGGGGTTCGTCGCCGGCAAGCTCACGCCGCGGGTCCGCGAACGGATCGACGGCCCCCTGCTCCTGGCCGGCAGCGCCGCCATCGTCGGCGGCGGGTTCGTCCTGTTCGCCACCGCCCGGTCCAACCTGGCCGAACTGCTCGCGGCCATGGGCGTGCTGGGCTTCGGCGTCGGCAGCTTCTCGGCCGCCATGCCCGGCGTCATCCTGGCCGTCACCCCCAAGAGCGAGACGTCGAGCGCCATGAGCTTCAACTACGTCGTCCGCAGCGTCGGGTACTCCCTGGGCAGCGCCATCGGCGGTCTGGTCCTGGCCGCCGGCACCGCCACGGGCCACCTCTTCCCGAACGACGACGCCTACACGACCGCAGCGCTGGTCGGCGTCGCCGCGATGGCGATCACGACGATGGCCAGCCTCGCCCTCGCCCGCCGACGCTCACCCGAGACCAATCCGATCACAGCCCCAGTCGGTGTGCCGGGCCTGGGCCGGTCGAGTCGAACCGGAAGCTGAGGATCGAAGCCGTCCGACTTCGACGCCGTCTCCGTCGGCTCGCTGACCCACAGCGCGCCGGCCATGGATCTGAGCATGCTTCTGAGCATCAATTCCGAACACAGGAGGTACCGTGGTCAAGGGCTATTGGGTCAGCGCCTACCGCACCATTGCGGACCCCGAGAAGCTGGCTGCCTACAACAAGCTGGCTGGTCCAGCCGTCGAGGCCGCGGGCGGGCGGCTGCTCGCCCGCGGCAGCCGGGTCGTCGCACACGACGCCGGAATCGCCGAGCGCACCGTCCTGATCGAGTTCGACAGCTTCGAACAGGCGGTCGCCGCACATGCGAGTGCGGCCTACCAGGAGGCGCTGGCCGCACTTGCTGACGGCGTCGAGCGCGACTTCCGCATCATCGAAGGCCTCGACTGACGATCGAGGCTGCGTCGGCGACGAACACGAAGCCGACTGCGAAAGATGTCTCCGTGGGGGGCGTAACCATCGTCTTCTGAGCCGTCCTGGTTCTCCGTCACTACGAACGGAGGCCGGAAGCCGCCCCCGTCCGCGCACTGTAAACAGAGGCAGGTGACCGAAACCTGCCGCACTTGTGACGCCGGACTGGCGTCACCATGCGCGCCGGAAGGGGCGCACACCCCAGGGCGATTACAGCTCACACAGAACGTTCGAAACTCACCCAGGCGACATGTGACTCTCTGGTCGACACGAGGTACCGCCACGGTCTTCCCTCACGGCCTGACGCCCACCACCTGCCACAGGCGTCTCACAGCTGTCGCTCTCCTGCGCCCGAAAAGGGCGCTCACAACCGAACCGTGTCCGCTCCTGGCGTCCGCACACTTCCTGCCCTGGGCAGGAAGTCCGACACTGGACATGACTGCCGACCACGTGGGAGCACCTCGCCGATCACCATCACCATATGATCAGGCTACTGTCCAGTAGAGGGCTGCATGTCTCTTGCACAGGCCTGGGTACCATGCGACGCGTCATTGATGAGAGGGAGTGAACGGTTGTGACCAGCCAATCAGCCGCCACACTCCGATCGCGGTATAGCGAGCAAGCCGCGTCGGATCTTGAGGAGAATCGCCGTCGACAACAGGAACTGGCGGAGCAAATCACGATGTTGAAGCAGGAGGAAGCCCTCCTGGTTGACATTCTGACCCTCGCCGAGCGGTACGAGTGTTTGCCGGACCCGTCGCCGCGGCCTGACCAGGCGCGGAGCGGAAACGTGCTCGGGACTGGAACGCAGGTACGTGAAGACACTTCCATCCCGTCCGGAAGAACATCACGGCGGTCTTCCTCGCCCACGACCCGGCGCACGCGCCCGACGCAGTCCGGCGCGAAGGGTAAGTCGCGCCAGCCTCTGCTCGGAGACATCCTGCTGAGCCTGCTCGGGGGGCACACGGAGCCCCGCCTTGCGAAGGAGCTGTGGGACGAGCTGCTGGCAAAGCACCCGGACCGGAATCCGACGCCCCAGGTCGTGCGGAACACCATCGAGTCGCTGGTCGCCAAGGGCCGCGTCCAGCGTCACAAGCAGCAGCGATCGGTGATGTACACCCTCGCGCAGCCAGACGCCTCCAGCACGACCGAGGATGCCGACTGACCGGACATGGTCGGCCTCCGCGTGTACGCAAGGTGTGTCCCGCCCGCCGAACCAGGCGGGGCGCATCGGGTGCGGAAGGCCACGGACAACGTATTTAGAAATACATTATCGTGCGTGATACGTGCGCTTTAGTTTGCACAGATTACGGGACGGTGGATCGCCTGTCGCGTCCGCGCCGTGAATCACGGCTCCTACTCACAACCGCTCGTTTAACATCCCCTTTCCGGAGTACATGGTCCTGGCGCACCTCTCCGAGGTGACGCACAACCGAATGCGGATGGGCGACCTCGCCAACCCGTGCAGACTGTCGCTACCGTCGCAGGGCGAACGCGTTGGAGCAGGCCTGGCCGCTGACCGAGCACCGTGACATCGTCACGCACCGCCTCGTGCCGGATCACCTTGCCGTCGCGCAGGCTCAGCACGACGCGGCCAGGGCACCAAAAGGTTCACACCTGTGCCCGGACGGGCCCTTGATCTGGACATGTTTCCTTTATGTCCACGTTGAAGACGTCGGCAGGGTTCACATGCTCCGCGCGAGAGCCGTCGTGCACGAAGCACGTATTCGGCGGATGCACAGATACGTATATACCCCGGCTGCCGGGTCCTGGGCGTCGGCGATTATGCTGAACCAGGCATGGGCGGGACCTTCGGCGTCTCCGCGACGGGTACGTGCGGCTCCGCGCGTTCCCAGGTCAGGACGCCCGTGCGGGGTTTGCCTTGGACGCTCAGCGGTGCCGGCGGTGCCAGTTGCAGCGTCTTTCCGTCCAGCCGTGCCACCCTGGTCCCGTACTCCTGCCGCTGCTCCCCGAACAGCGGCCGGTCCGGGGTCGTGATCTGGGCGGACATGTACCCGTCGGCGGTGTACATGATGAGGCCGAGCGGGTGTTCACCGTAGGGTCGCACCACCTCCCCGTCGTCCACGGAGGTGGCCTCGTAGGAGACCAGGCGCCAGGTTCCGATGAGGGCGGCACGCAGTTCGTCGGGGGTCATGGATCCGCCGCTTCCTTCCACCGCTTCACAGCAGTTGGTCCATGGTGATGGGCAGTGAGCGGATACGGCGGCCGGTCGCGTGGAAGATCCCGTTGGCGATGGCGGGTGCCAGACCGACCAGGCCTATCTCTCCGATGCCCTTGGTGCCGATCGGGTTGGCGCGGTCCCAGGAGCCGACGAACTCGATCTGCATATCGGGGATGTCGGCGTTGACCGGCACGATGTAGTCGCCGAGGGTGGCGTTGGCGATGCGTCCGGTTCCGGCGTCGCTGGCCGTCTCCTCGAAGAGGGCCATGCCGATCCCGCCGACGGTCCCGCCGATGATCTGGCTGCGCGCGGTCTTCTCGTTGAGGATGCGTCCGCCGTCGATGACGGAGACGGCTCGGGCGACGCGGATACGGCCCAAGTCCGGGTCCACGCGCACCTCGACGTACTTCGCGCCGAACGCTCCGGCCGGTGCCATGCCCAGCTCCTGCGACGTGGCGGGAACGCTCTCGCCCTCGGCCGTCAGCTCGGGCCTGTGATGCCGGGCGAGGATGTCCCGGTACGACTCGAACCGGGCCGGGTCGTCGCGCCGCCGGATGCCTCCGCCGACGGCCTCGACGTCGTCGATCGTGCAGCCGTGCAGCGGGGAGTCGGTGTCGCCGTCGGCCACCAGGTCCAGGACGTCGCCGATGATTTTCCGGCAGGCTTCGTAGATCGCGCTGCCGATCGCGCTCGTGAGTCCGGATCCGCCCGTCTGGGGGGCCAGGGGCATGGTGGACTCGCCGAGCCCCACGGTGACCTGTCCGGGGTCCAGGCCCAGCAGTTCGGCCGACAGCTGGACGAAGACGGTGTACGCGCCGTTACCGATCTCCGTTCCCGCGCTGCACACGTACGCGGTGCCGTCGCGGCGGATCGTGACCCGTGCCAGGCAGCGGGCGCGGAACCACGGGTAGCCGACCGCCGCCAGCCCGTACCCGACGAGCATCCCGTCCTCGCGCATCGAGCGCGGCTCGGGATCGCGCCGGGACCAGCCGAAGAGCTCGGCGCCGCGTTCGAGGCATTCCCGGTGTGCGCGGCTGGACCACGGCATGCCCGACGGGGGGTGCGGGTCGGCGTCGTTGCGCAGGCGCAGTTCCAGCGGGTCCATGCCGAGCTTGTACGCGAGCTCGTCCATCGCGCATTCCAGCGCGTAGTTGCCCGTCGACGCTCCCGGACCGCGCATGGAGTTCGGGACGGGAATGTTGAGGCGGGCCTGCGTGTCGTGGGTGGCGACGTTCGGGCAGGCGTAGGACGTGGCGGACACGGTCGCGGTGGGCTCGAAGTTGTCGTCGTCCATGGCGGCGGCGGTGAGTGCCTCGTGATCGATGGCCACGAGGCGGCCGTCGCGTGTCGCGCCGAGCCGTATCCGCTGCCGGCCCTTGGGCCGGTGGCCGCAGGCGGTGAACATCTGCGGCCGGGTCAGGGCGAGTTGACCGGGCGCCCGGTCACCCGGGCGGCCAGCGCGGCCAGGATGACATGCGGCCAGACCCGCAGTCCGGCTCCGAATCCTCCCCCGACGTAGGGCGCCATGACGTGGACGGACTCCTCGGGGATGCCGAAGGTCTCCGCCAGCGAGGTGCTCTCCAGGGAGGCCCACTGGGTCGAGTTGTTGATCAGCAGGGTGTCGCCCTCCCAGCGGGCGACAGTGGTGAGGGGGCCCATCGGGTTGTTGGTGTTGTCCACCGTGAGGTAGGTCTCGTCCAGCTGTACTTCGGCGGCGGCCAGCGCCCCTGCCGTGTCCCCCCACGCGGCGTCCCGCTTCCAGGGGTTCGTCCGCAGTTCGGCGCGGGGGTCATCCAGTTCGAGCAGGGCCGGTTGCGCCGCGTAGTCGACACGGACGAGGCCGGCCGCCTCGGTGGCCTCCTCGAAGGTGTCCGCCACCACCACCCCGACGTGCTGGCCATAGTGCAGGATCACGTCGTCCTGGAGGGGGGCGGGCGGAGACACGCCCAGGGACGTCATGGGTCCCCGTTCGAGGTGTCCGGCGTTGAGGTGGGTGAGAACGCACACGACTCCGGGGGCAGCTTCGGCCTGCGTCGTGTCGATCTCGGTGATCCGCCCGGAGCCCACCGTGCTGCGCACGAGGACCGCGTGGGCCATGCCGGGATAGGCGAAGTCGCTGGGGTACGAGGCTTTGCCGGCCACCTTGAGCGGACCGTCGACACGGTTGACGCCGGGCCCGAGCAGCCGGGGGCGTGAGATCGTCGTCATGAGGTGACTCCCGTGACGGTGCGCAGTGTGCGTACGAGCGTGCGCTGGGCCAGTTCCACCTTGAAGGCGTTCTGCGGAAGGGGTACGGCCCCGGCCAGGGCCGCTCTGGCGGCGCCGGCGAACACCTCGCCGCTCGCGCGGCTGCCGGTCAGTACCGCTTCCGCCTCCAGGGCGCGCCAGGGCACCGTCGCCACGCCGCCCAGACCCACCCGGGCCCACCGGATGACGTCGTCGTCTCCGAGCACCACGGCCACCGCGGCGGAGGCCAGGGCGAACTCGTAGCTCGTCCGGTCGCGGACCTTCAGGTAGTCCGACCGGGCGCCCTCCGGCAGCAGCGGTATCTCCACGGCGGTGATGAGTTCTCCCCGGCGCAGCTCGTTCTCCACGTCCGGGGTGTCGCCCGGGATCCGGTAGAAGCCGCTCAACGGGATCTCGCGGCGGCCGTGCGCGCCCGCGATGTGCACGACCGCGTCCATCGCGATCAACGCGACCGCGACATCGGAGGCGTGCGTGGCGATGCAGTGCGTGCTGGTTCCCAGCACCGCGTGCGTTCGGTGCGAGCCGGTGATGGCGGCGCACCCCGTGCCCCGCTCGCGTTTGTTGCACGCCGGGACCGTCGGATCGCGGAAGTACCGGCAGCGGGTGCGCTGCAGCAGGTTGCCGCCGATCGTGGCCATGTTGCGCAGCTGGACCGAGGCACTGCGCAGCAGAGCCTCCCTCACGAAGGGCAGGCGGCGTACCACCACGGGCTCGGCCGCCAGCTCCTCCATCGTGACCAGCGCCCCGACGACCAGCGTGCCCTGGCGCTCCTCCATGCCGCGCAGCGGCAGCCGGGTGATGTCGATGAGGTGGCTGGGCCGCAGTACGCCGTCCTTCATCAGGTCCAGCTCGGTGGTGCCTCCGGCGAGGAAGTCGGCCTCGTCGTGCGCCTCCGCCTCGGCCAGGGCCGCGGACACCTCACGGGCCTGCACGTACTCAAAGGGTCTCATCGTGATCACCAGCCGCTTCCCGGATCGCGGCCACGATGTTCTCGTAGGCGCCGCAGCGGCAGATGTTCCCGCTCATGTACTCGCGGATCTCCTCGGGCGTACCGGTCCTGCCCTCGGACAGCAGGCCGAGCGCGGACATGATCTGCCCCGGCGTGCAGTAACCGCACTGGAAGCCGTCATGCCGCAGGAACGCCTCCTGCACCGTGTGCAGCTGCTCGTCGGTGCCGACGCCTTCGATGGTCGTCACGTCCCGGCCGTCGCATTGCGCGGCGAGCATGAGGCACGACAGCACGCGCTTGCCCTCGACGTGGACCGTACAGGCACCGCAGGTGCCCTGGTCGCAGCCCTTCTTCGTGCCGGTCAGACCCAGCCGGTCGCGCAGCGCGTCGAGCAGGGTGACACGTGCGTCCACGCGTAGGGGGTACTTCGTGTTGTTGACCCGCAGGGTGAACTCCGCCTGGGGAACGGCCCGTGTCGCGCCGGGCTTTGCCCGCATTGTCATGACACCTCGGTCTCCGGCGCCCCCCATCGCCTGTTCCACAGGTCACGGCACACGACGCGGCGGGCGCACTCCCCCCACCCCCCTGCGCTGTTACCACGGCATGCGGTGACCCGCCAATCTGGTTCCACCGTAGGAGTCCCGACGGCACACCGCATCCGCACGATCGATGGCCGGCACTGCGGCGGGCCCGGCAAGTGGCGGCTTCTTCACCTTCCGCGCCTGGCGGCGCCCGGCCGTGGCCGTTTTCCGCGTCCCTGGTGGAGGGGCACGGTGAGTGAGCGGGGCGGCTTCGGATCAGCGCAGTCCGACCGCGCGCTGGACGGTGTCGCCCCGTGTATCGGAGACCGTGCACCCGCAGGCTCAGGAAGCTCGCACCGGGCAGTTGCGTGCCGGGGCCAGATCTTGCCGCCCTCGGACAGGAAGTCGTTGAAGGGGTCGACCAGCAGGACGGATGTGCGGCAGGGGTCATGGGCGGGGCACGGTTTCCACTCCAATCTATATGACTGTCATCATCCACATGTCAGATTGCTTCCATCATCCTGAAAGTCAAGCCCAAGCAGCTTTCCGCCCCATATCGGACGTGGATGTATGATGAAGGTCATCCAGTTGCGCGGCGCCCCCACTACGCCGCCCCGCGGAAGGCAGGCACGGACATGGGCCACTCGCAGGCAGAGAAGGCGGCGACCCGCGCACGCGTCCTGCAGCTCGCTTCACGCAAGGTCCGCACCGAAGGCGTCACCCGTCTCGGCATCGCGGAGCTGATGAACGAGGCCGGACTCACCCACGGCGGCTTCTACAAGCACTTCGCCTCACGCGACGACCTGATCGCACAGGCCGCAGCCGTCGCACTGGCCGAGGGCACAGCAAAGATGGAACGCGCCGCGAACAAGAACGAGCAGGACGCGCGCGCCGGTCTCATCGACGCCTACCTCACCAAACGGCACCGGGACGCGCCGGCCACCGGCTGCGCGGTCGTCTCCCTCGGCGCCTCCGCAGGACGCAACGATTCGGACTTCAAGGACGCGTACGAGAAACAGGTCCGCGCCTACCTGGAGCTCATCGAAGGCCTCGACGACTCCGACGACGCCCGCGCCGAGGCCATGCTCACCCTCAGCGCACTCGTCGGCGCCCTGCTCATGTCCCGGGCCGTAGCCGACAAGAACTTCTCCGACGAACTACTGCAGACCGTCGCCGAGCGCCTGAAGCAGCGCGGGCCACAGGCCTCGCCGACCCTCGCCTGACCACAGCCTCAGGCCCGAGCGCCGACCCGGCCCGTTCGCTCCCGCCCCGCCCAGCTCACCAACCGCACCCGACGTCGCCGCGTTGCGCGAACCGCACATGCTCCGGCGAGACGAGCCGGTATCAGAGGAGTGCGGCAACGGCGACCCGGCGCAGGACGCCCTCGGCCCGGTCCCACGTCCAGCCACTCCCCACCACCAGCGTGCGCCAACCCAGGAGCCCGAACCAGCCATGCTCAGCTCTCATGTGTGAAGGTGCGCCGCGGTCCAGGCTGGCCGACGGCGGGAGCGGGAACCCCTCGACCAGCTTGCGGACCGGGTCTCTGAGGGCCGGCTGACCGCTTTCCTGGATTCCGGCCTCGCTCCGCCACTGGATGCGCGCCGCCCAGAAGCCGTTGCCGTCGCCGCGCGGCAGGATCAGGTCGTGGACGGTACCGTCCGGTGCCGTGAGCGTGGGCTTTCCGGCAACGGTGCCGTGGCGCCACCGGTCCGGTGCGGCCTGGGGCTTCCACGGCGGGGGCGGTGCGCCGGGTGCCCGGGTCCGTCCATGGTCCTGTCCGCCGGGCCGTCCACGGAGGTTTCGGCCGTGGACGGCTCCGTCGGCGGCCCGAAGAGCATCACCTGCCGAACGGACTCGCCCCCGGGAAGGGCGATCCGGAAGTGCCGGTCCTTCAAGACCGGAGCCTCCGGACCGGCAAGCCCGGTGGGACCACCCGGCATGCAGGGGCCCGATACTGAGACGGCGCGACCGCGCGAAAGTTTCGTCCACGCGACAGTGCGGAGAGGACCTCACACGTCATGTGGGCCGTCACCGGGAGCCGATCGGCTGGTGGTGTGCCTCTCAACCGTGAACCTCGCCGCCCCTCGCACTCGTGTACCGAGTGAAGACTCCCGCCGTCGAGGATATTTGGCTGGCCTCAGCGGTGGGACAGGTGGTCGCCCTCGCGACTTCCCCCGTAGTGAGGGCGACCGCCATGCTCCCTGTCGATACCGACCTTCCCCCCGGCAGAACTGCTCTCGCGGTCCTTTCCTCCACGGATCAGAGCCCCGCCACGGCCCCGATGTCACGCAGCTTTCCCAGCGCCCGTTGTGGGGAAGCGAGCACCGGGAAACGGGCGGCACCACTCCCCTGCCCGCCGAACTCTGCGAAGCTGTCGCCGCGTTGGGCGACGCGATCTGTGCTGCCACAGACTGCTTCTGCCTCGCACCGGCGTCCGGAGACAGCAACTGGTTCGAAGTGTCCGGCAGCAGTCGCGGGGTCGCACTCGGCCGCTGATTCACGCGGCAGCACATCATGGGGCGGCGACAGCCCACACCGTCCATGAATCTGTATCTGACAGTCCATCATTTTCTTCGTCAGGAACGATTCTCCGCTCAGGGCCTCTCTCTGGGTATGGCGCTCCAATTGGCCAGAAGCCGCTGTGCTGAGCCCGTTTCAGCGGTCACAGTGAGCTGCTCGTACACCGGCCTCGACCGCAGCGGGGACGCGTAGGCCGTCGAGGAGCAGATCCAGGCCCCGGTGAGTGTCTGAGTCTCGATAGCTCACGCCACGCAGCGGGCGGGCCAGTCGAGACATCGAGACGACGAGCTCGTGGAGTCCGAGGGTCTCCCTCGCTTCCCGCTCCGCGTGCTCGGCCGGGCGGCCCCGCGCGAGCGAAGCGGCAAGCTCCCGCGCCGCCGATTTCCCACAGGCGCCCCTAGGTGCCCAGTAGTCCGCACGATTGTCATCCCTGGTCGGCCGCCACCGAGCACCCGGGCCGGAGCGCGACGCACGTCTATGCGTGACCTGGAAGGAGCACTTCGAGATGATGATCGTGGCCGAGCCTGGGTATAGTGCAAGCAGTACCTCTTACTCAGGCACAGGGGCCCCGCCGATGCATCGGCGGGGCCCCTGTATTTGTACTGTCAGGCCACCTGAAGGTTGGGGCGTCCTTCCGCGGGAGGCACTGAGGCGTAGGCGGGCAGCTTGAGGTTGGGCAGCTCGCCGGCCTTGATGTTCACGATGGCCTGCCGGAATGAGGTCTCCATGGCCTCGGGACTCTCGTACTTGGCTGCGAGGGGGTGCAGCCGGTAGGAGTTGCCCTTGCCGCCGTCCTCGTTCTTCGGGCGCAGCACGATGTTGAGGTCGCACAGCGGGGCGATGAGGTTGCTGATGGCCTGGGGGGTGACGCGGTATTCCCTGGCCATGTCCTTCTGCTTTATGGGCAGGTGGCCGCCGAAGTTTGATCGGTAGAGAAGGTAGTTGAGGAACTTCACCGAGGATCCGGAGATCGGGAGCGCCCAGATGCGCTCGGAGACGACCGGAGACAGCACCTCAGCCATCGGTATCCCTTTCTCGTCGTGTGCAGCGGGTTGGTTGGTGGATGTGTATCACCCGGTGCGTTTTCCTCTGTTGTAGTTCGTCTGCTGGGTGAAACCGAGGTCCAGCTCCTCCTGGTGCAGGTCGGGTCCGATGGCGTTGGGGAAGGCCTCCGGGTCGCGGTCGTGCTGGGCGGCGATCTGTTCGAGAACGGCGTGCTGGGCGGTGCTGTTCCCATGGAACCAGAGTTTCACGTTCAGCTGGATGACGCCGTTGCCGAGTTGCTCGACCCACTTGTAGCCGACCAGGGCCCGGACGGCGCGGTTCACCGTGGAGCGGGTGATGCGCTTGCCGTCTTTTTTCTCGGCGAGCCTGTTGAGGCCGTCGGTGATCTCCTGCTGGGTGTACTGGGCGACTCCAGTGCCCCGCTCCTGGCCGCCGGCGACGTACAGGAACACGCAGAGCTGGGACTTGGTGATGGAATTGGCGACGGCCAGCTGTGCCAGCAGCTGCGTGAACCAGTTGCTCGCCAGGCTGTAGCCGGCATCGCCCGCCATGTCGTGCACGGCCCGGTGGGCAGGCTCGTACTCGAAGGTGACGTTCTTGAGCCTACGACGATCACGTGGGTCGGTGCTCGGGCTGCTTTGGCCAAGCTGCTCGCCCAGAACCTGCAACAGGTCGTCGAAGCCGAGGTCCTCAGATGCTCCGCTGGGGACAACTCGTGGTCGTGGGCTCCGGGGTGCTGGTGGATCAGATGTCACAGGACCTCCTTCATTACTCAGGCGATCCAGAGACTAGCCCAAAAATCAACTAGAGCTTGTCTTTTGCTGCGTCGGCGTGCCGACGAGCCCTCTGCGCACATCACCCGTGCCGGGCGCGCTCCAAAAATCAACTGGGCATGGATATTCAGGGCGCCAAGGCACTAGAACTCAAGCAACACTTGATTTCTAGTGCCGCAATGGCAGCACATTTCATGTACCTGAAGCGTTCCGACACCCCCCTTGCCCCCCCCTCGGCCCCTCCCTGCACAACGCCCTGACCTGCGGCGTTCCTCTCCACCACCAGGGGACTCAGAAATCAAGCAGTAGTTGATTTCCAAGCCCGAATGTGCGCGCCAGGTTGACATTCCGAGGTCGGAAATGTGCCCCCCAGAGCACTGACTGCAGTCTAAAAGCGCAGGTCAGAGGCCTAGTTTCGCTGGCGCTTCTTATTAAAGAGCCCACAAGTACTGCCCCCTTGCCCAGTTCCTGGGCACAACCTCGCATCACGGCCTTGAGTCCGTAAATATCCTATAATTGCATGAAGTACCCCATACAACCCTACACAACCTCATCCTGGACAGCGACCCACGAAAGCCAACCACCACGGCGGGTCACATACGGACTCAGGAACGGAGGCCACCGGCACCACCCACTCATCTCAACCACGCCATCTGCGTTTCAGGCCGTCACTACGCAGTTGCCGCAGCCGTTCTCATTCCTCGGTACCCGCACCTGACGTGAGGAGCGGACAAGAGCTCGCTTCACTCCTTTGCTCACGGATGCGCGAGCGAGCCCCGGACCAGCCGGCCCGGGGCTCGCGGGTTGTACGGCGACAACTACAGGTCAAATTCGATGTGTTCCACTGGTGCGCGTGGCCGCCGCGCCACTCGATCCACTGGTCGTCGTCCAGGATGCTGTCGGAATCCTGGATGCCCGCGCCTTCGAGGAACAACTTCGTCCGGACGCCGGCCGGTGACGTCCAGCAGCAGTCCGTCCAACGGCCCGCCCATGGGCGCCGCGTAGGTCTGGTGCGGCACGGGGCCTGGGCCGGGGTCGTCGTGGCCGTGGACCCGGCCGCGCAGCAGCTGCTCATCACCGTTTATCCGACCAGCGCGGACCGTGGCGGGTGAAGCGCCCCTGATCGTCGTGTAGTGCGTCGGCGCGCCGATGAGGATGCCGTTGCGCCTGTGCGACTCGCGGGCGTCCTGCAGTCGTTGGCGGGCCACCTTGAACAGCCGGCCCGTCGGGGGTCCATCTGGCCGACGCGGTCCCAGTACCGGAAGGCGCTGACCATGGTCAGTTGGGCGGCGTCGTCCAGGATGCCGGGTTCGGCCTCCTGCCAGATCAGATGCCGGCGCACCATCGGCTCGTAGTGGCGGAAGAACTCTTCGAAGCCCGCCGGACCGTATTGCTTGTCGAGAGTGTTCAACAGGATCCCCACCTCTGATCTTTGCCGACGCTTCCGAAGAACCTATGAACGAAACGCCGGCATCGAGCTGGTTGTGCGTCAACGGGCGTGTGGAATACGCATCTCAAGAACTCACGGTGCCTGCCCGGTGCCGAGGCCGTGCCCGTACGACCCGGTTCGCGGCCGTTTTCACGAACGGGATGACCAGCAGCGGGATCGCCAGGTGCAGCACGAGCCCCGCCAGCAGGGCACTCGGGCGCCGCAGCACCCGGCCCAGCGCACGGACGGGGACCTGGAGCCCGGCCGAGAACAGCACCAGCGAGAGCAGGAACGGGGCGCTGGACAGCGGCAGGCGGAACAGCGTACCGAGCGGCAGGGTGTGCGCCTGGCACAGCCATAGTCCGGGCCCGGGCAGGAGCAGGGCGCCGGCGTATGACAAGACGACCGCGCGCCCCAGCCGGCGCCGCAGCCAGGCGGTCGCGCGGTCAGTGGGCCGGGTGGTGGTGATCGGGGTATGCAAGGCGGTCTTCTTCCGTCGCGGGGGCGGGGGCGGGACGGAATGCCGCTATGCGAAGTGGGTGAGCGCAGGTGTGCATGGCGCCATGCTGCTGGTGCGGGACCGGTGAGGCGAGTCGTACCGCGCGGCAGTCAGGATGCGTTCAGGTACCCGGTACGCCGCGATCGGCTACCTCGCGCCCTCGCGCCCCTCCCCCTCGGACGGGATCTTCCGTCCGTCGTCGCTGCGGACAACCGGTGTCCACAGCCAAGGTGGAACGCCTCGTCGTCGAGGGCGATGTGCGATGAGGCGTTCATCGGTGCGGTGCGCACCGCGTCGTTCGGCTCATCCCTGCCGACGCTTGCGGTAGCGCGCGGGCTGCCACGGCGGGTTCGGCTTGCCTCCGGGGTACTGCCGCGTTCGGCGACGGCGTTGCGGCGACTTCGGAGGCGGGTACAGGGCCGCTCGCTGGCCCGGGCGGCAGGCGTCGGCCTGCCGTACGAGAGCCTGTCCGAGGAGGTCGCCGCAGCGATCGGAACGCGGCGGCTCGGCCGCTCGTAACCGCATACGGGTGCGGCTCGACCTGACCTGGAGGTCGGGCCCGCTCGCGCCCGGCAACCTCTGTGGCTGCGTGCTTCCCAAAGGAGCCAGTGCCGACCTACGAGCCCCTCCCCCAGTCAGCCGACCGCAGCTTTCCCCAGCTGTTCGCGGTGCGCCCGGGCCGTGGCCATCAGCCCGTCGAGCGTGTCCCTGGTCCGCACGAGGTCAGCGATGTGCGTGGAGAGCCGCTCGCGCTCCAGTGCCATCCGCTCCAGCGCGGAGTCGGAGTTTTCCTCGCTGGGCGCGTCGACGCAGGGCAGCAGCTCGGTGATCGTGCGGCTGGACAGGCCGGCGGCGTACAACCGCTGGATGAATGCCACCCGTTCGACCTCGCCCTCCGTGTAGTGCCGCTGCCCGCTCGGGCTACGGGTACTGGTGAGCAGCCCCTGCTCCTCGTAGTAGCGCACGGACCGGACACTGACTCCGGCGCGTGACGCGAGCTCCCCGATCCTCACAGAGCCTCCCCTGCTGAGTTCTGCGTCACAGACCCTTGCCTCTGACGTCAGTGTGAGGTTTTAGCGTAGCCGCCGTGCCCGAGGTGCGGGCACGGCGGAGCGCGAAGGAGTCCTGACATGACGACCCTCTTCACCAGCTACCGGCTCGGCGGCCTCACGCTGCCCAACCGGATGGTCATGGCCCCGATGACCCGGGTGCGGGCCGCCGCCGGTGGCCTGGCGACGTCGTCGATGGCGACCTACTATGCCCAGCGGGCCACAGCCGGGCTGATAGTGAGCGAGGGGGTGCAGCCGAGCGCGATCGGGCAGTCCAACCCCGGTACACCGGGACTGCACACCGACGAGCAGGTCGAGGCATGGCGCCTCGTGACCGCCGCCGTCCACGCCAACGGCGGCCGGATCTTCGCCCAGCTCATGCACGGCGGCCGGGTCTCACATTCCGACACCACCGGCCTGCAGCCGGTCGGGCCCTCAGCCGTCCCCGCCGTCGGCGACGTGTTCACCCCGACCGGACTCCAGCCCGCTCCGACGCCGCGCGCGCTGGACACCGCCGAAGTGCCCGAGCATGCGCGGTCGTACGGCGATGCCGCACGCCGTGCCGTCGACGCGGGCTTCGACGGCGTGGAACTCCACGGCGCCAACGGCTACCTGATCTCGCAGTTCCTCTCGTCCAACGCCAACCTGCGCACGGACCGCTACGGAGGCCCGATCGTCAACCGGATCAGGTTCGCCGTCGAGGCCGTCGCCGCCACCGTCGAGGCCGTCGGCGGGGACAGGACCGGCATCCGCTTCTCACCGGGCGGGACCTTCTGGGGAGTTCAGGAGACCGACGTCCGCGAGCTCTACACCGCGCTGCTGGCCGAACTGGCCCCCCTCGGGCTGGCCTATGTGCACCTCGAGGCCACCGCCGACGAAGAGGTGCTCGTCGCCCTGCGACGAGCGTGGCCGGGCGCCCTCATCATGAACCCCGTCCTTCCGATGGGACCGAAGCAGACCAGCCGGGACGACGCCGACCACTGGCTCGGTCTCGGCGCCGATCTCATCAGCTTCGGCCGCGCCTTCCTCGCCAACCCCGACCTGGTCGAGCGGCTGCGGGGCGGACTTCCGATCGCCCCCGTCGACGAGGGCACGTATTACCAGGGCGGTGACGCGGGCTACCTGACCTACTCGGCCCACCAGTACGCGGGTTGATTCCGAGCTGCGGCGAACGAGCGAAATCGAGTGAGGCGGGACAGCACGGGCATGTCGCTGGTTCGCACCGCTCTCCAACGTGGACCGCTATTACGCCGTAATAGATGCGGTGGGTGATCGAGACCGCCAGCTGCGCCTGAAGAAGGAGGGGGTCCCCTGCCACCATGTGGCAGGGGACCCGACGGTCCTTCATGGTCAGAGAGCCGCGTCAGCGCCATTGGATGCGGCCAACTGGTCGTGGTACCCGTTCAACAGCGCCAGCATCTTCTCGAACTCGGTGGGGCTCATCTTGCGGATCAGGTGGTGGGCGAGGAAGACCCCGTCCTCATAAGGCAGTCGGGGCGGCTTACGGCTTCCGGTATCCGGCTGCTCCGCGACCGCCGGGCTGTCGTTGGTGCGCGGTTCGGGCACAGTCTCCGTGGACTTCCCGGTCTGCTCCCCCGACGAAGACACCTCCGGATCCGGGCTGTCCTCCTGCGTCTCCGGCTCCCCTATTACGTCGTAATAGGGGGCGGCGGTCGCAGAGGGCCGAGTGTCGGTGTCGGCCGCCTGCTCCTGCGGCTCCGCCTTCTTCCGCTTCTGATCTGCCCTCTCGGCGCCCTCGCCGGCTCGCCGCTCCTTGAGCTCTTCCAGGGCCGACTGTTGTTGTTCAGCAGGCTTTTTACCCACTGCGCGCAGCAGGTCGATGGGTTCCTGGCCGATGCGTGCTTGGAGTTCGGGGGTGAGGGTGAGCAGGGCGAGCCGCTGCGACACCCAGCCCTGGGAACGGTGCAGGCGCTTGGCCAGGGCGGTCTGGGTGCCGTGGATGGCCAGCAGACGTTCCAGGGCTCGGGCCTCGTCCAGTTCCTCGAGGTCCTGGCGGTGGATGTTGGCGACCAGTGCTGACTCGAGGAGTTCGTCGACTGTGGTGCCCTGGTCGTCGCTGACCATCACCTTGATGGTGGCAAGGCCGGCTTCTCGAGCGGCCGCGAGCCGGCTACTGCCGTCGATGACGACGTGGGTGGTGTCCGGCTCGAGGTCATCTTCGTCGACCGGGTTGACCTTGGTGTAGGCGTCACGGTTCATGACCGTGATGGCCACTTTCTGCCCGTGTGTCTTGAGGCTGCCTGCGAGGTCGGTGAGGTCTCCGAGGCTGGAGCGGGGGTTGTCCGGGTTGAGGCTGATGCGGTGGACCGGGAGTTCAGTCGGCGCGGCGATGCCTTCGGTGGGCACGCCGGTGGCGGCGGCAACGGCCTGTCGGCGGGCGCTGACGCCTCGGGCCTGGGCGCCGCCGAAGCGTCCGGCGCCGAGTTGGTCGGCCTTGCTCATGAGATCTCCCTGGCCAGCGCGCGCATGCCGATCGCCTGCTGTGATTTGGGGGCGTAGGACAGCAGGGGCTGCTTCATGCGGACGGCCTCCTTCTGTTCCTTGAGGTCTCCGATGAGTCCGACGACCCGCGGATCCTTTATGTCGACCCATCCCTGGAGAGAGGAGGTGGCGATGTAGCCGCGGCGGCCGTCGTAGAGGTTGACGACGATGCCGAGGTAGTCGATGTCGATCTGCAGGTCGCCACGCAGGTCGTCGATCTGGTTGGTGAGGAGTTCATAGGCGTCGGCTGAGCTGTCCTCGGCCTGCACCACGATCAGGGCGCCGGACTGGCCGGGCTTTTCGTCGGCGCGGCGGCGGCCGTAGTAGGCGGCGGCGTCCATGCTGAGCCCGAGGCTGGGCGGGCAGTCGACGAGGATGACGTCGTAGTCGGCTTCGAGCGGGGCAAGTGCCCGCTCGAGGGCGGCTTCCCGGGCGCGTACCGCGGACAGGCGTACGTCGAGAAGGAACGCGTCGTTGCAGGCGGGCAGGAGGTGAAGGCGATCGCCGAAGTTCTCGTCGTCGATGGAGACGATGAGGTCGCGCAGATCGCCCTTGGGGTCGCCGGCCATGTGGTTGGTGAGGCTGTCGCCGTTCATCGGCAGCGGCGCGGCACCCAGCTGGTTGGTGAGGTGGCACTGCGGGTCGAAGTCGACGAGCAGGACGCGCAGTCCGAGGCCGGGAAGGTCTTCGACGTCGAGAGGGCCGTCGGCGTTCTCGCCTGCGGCGGCGGCGAGTTGTTTGGCGATGCGGACGCGGTGCAGGGTGCCGGGGTCTTCGGCCAGGGCTTCGCCGGTGCCTGCGGTGATGGCGGTCTTGCCGACGCCGCCCTTCTGGTTGCAGACGATGATGCGGCGTGTGATCGCGGGGCGTTCGATGTCCGGGGCCGGGTTGGAGTCGAGCCACAGCTTCACGGACTGGGCGAGGCCTTGAATGAGGGAGAGGCGACGGTCGGCGACGACGCTGCGAAATTCCTCCCACTGGCCTTCGGGGAGGAAGGTGGAGAAGGAATCGGCGCCCGCAGTGTCGACGCCGGCCGGTGCTGATGCCAAGTTGCACCAGTCGCTGATGCCCTGTTCGACGGCGGCCTGGATTTCGATGCCGCGCTGGGCGGCTCTGATTTTGAGGTCCTGCCGGAGCCATCCCGGCAGTTTGGAGACGACCTTCTCGCGGTCGCTGGAGGTGGCTGGCGAGGTCATGGTGGACACCTTACTAACGTTCTTGATCGTTCGCGTCATCGACACGTTAGTTAGGCAGACTTGTTATGGATGAACTGCCCGCGGAAGCCCGCTCGGCTATTACGCCGTAATAGCCGACGAGGCGTCTGGTAGTGGGCTGGTGGCCCCAACTGACCCTTTTGTTCCGTGTCACTGGGTACGGCGAAGCCGCACTGGCACTGGCACTGGCCAGGCTCGCGTGGAGATCCCCGGCACATGGACGGATCCCCCGGGCGCAGGCGGGTCTCCCTCCGGCCTCGGCAGTGCTCCGCCCTCGTTCGACCCCGCCCCGCTTGCCGCGATTCCCGGCCAGTACTCCCCCACCACCACCCCCCGAGGCACCCTCAGCAACCGACGCTCGTGGCTTCGTCCAGCCGAAGGCCAGTCCCTGATCGTTCGCCGCCTGTACCAAGACGGAACATCCGCCGCCCGGTCTGGGCGTACGCCCTCGCCGAAGCCCCGTCGCCGTTTCCTCCAGCCCAGTCGGCGCAGATCGTGTCCGGGGGGAACGCCGGGCCGGCTGTATCTCTGGTCGATGTCCGTCGCCGCCAGCACGGCAATCCGGCGACAGGCGGGGGAGAGGGCCGCCCCCGTAGGCACCCCACTCGCCTGCCCGTACGGCGGCGACGATGCTCTCGTACATGTCCGTGGTGGCGATGTCGCGAAGGGCGGACCGCTCGGTCGTACTGGAGTCCGCCCGGACTGAAGGTGGCGGCGACTGACTTCGATGGGAGTGAACACGGGGCGTTCCCGCAGCGGAACGAGCAGCCGCCACTGGGCGCAACTATTACGGCGTAATAGAGCAGCCGCTCCGCGCAGGGTGTGTTCCGGCGAAGGCATCGTTGGTGCGGCTGTCCAAGACTGACGTCGAGCTATTACGCCGTAATAGGGCTCGGCCGGTACCCGCGCCGACGCGACGGCCGCCGCGGTCACGGCAAATGAGCTCCACGCCGGGTGCACGGTGAGCCAGGCGGCGAAGGTGACTGCCTCCCGCTCGGGCAGTAGGTCGACCGGGGCACGGGTCTCGCAGTCGACCAGTACGGTGCCGTAGCTGTTGTGCTCCTTGCGCAGGGCGAACTCGTCGACCCCGAGCACCCGGGGCGTCGCCGCGAACGGGTCCGGCAGCGCCACGACCAGGGCCAGCAGAGTTGAGTGGCCTTGGCCGGCCGGGCCGGCGAGCGCCTGGCCGCGCGGCTCCCGGTACCGGTCAGCCGGAAGACAGCGCGCCGGCGTGTGTCGCCCTCGTGCGCCCCGCGAACTATTACGCCGTAATAACTGGCGCCCTTGACGTTCGACGCAGCGGACGCAGAGGAGAAATGAGCTGTCGGGTCCGAGGCGTCCTCCGGAGTGCCGGGCGCGAGGATCGTCCGACGCACTACGGATGTGCTTCTGCCAGGTTGCCGCTGCGGCCGCGCACCGACTCGGACGATCCGAGTATGGGGGAGTGCGGCGAGAAGGGCAGAAGCTGCAGCAGCTCGTGCGCCGGGGCAGTACCAGCTCGGGTCGCTATCGCCGGGCGATGATGCTGCTGGCGTTCGCCGGCGGGAACCGTGTTCCTGTGATCGCGCAGCTGGTCCAGGCCGACGAGGACACGAGGACGTCGTTGTCGCGGCTGTCCCATGCTGACGTCGACCTATTACGCCGTAATAGGGCTCGGCCGGTACTCGGCCCTTTCCCCAGCAGTCCACAAGCGGTGGTGCGGTGTCTCCGCCGACCTGGGGGAGTCTCAGTCCTTGTGGAGCACGATGGCTGTGTCTGTCCCGTCTCTCTGAGCCTGGATGAGTCTCACCGACCTGAGTGGGACGGCCTCCAATCGTCACCCTGGCCGTCGCGCTCGGCGACCATCCAGAGTCATGACAACCCGCGCTGGGGGATATCCCCCCTCCCGATCCGGGGGGACGCCGGATCGCGCCCCGTTGGGGGGCGAATCTAGCGTTCGGCCATGACTTCGACTCTGCGAAGGCACCTCGCCGTGGCACTGGGTGTCGCTACGCTGCTCGCCGCCGAGGTGGCCACCGCCGTCGCCCAGCCCGCCGGTCCCTCTCCCGTCGAGCAGTTGCGCCAGGACACCGAGGCGATCCACGCCCTCGGTATCAGCGGTGTGCAGGCCCGCGTGATCGCGCCTGACGGTCGGCAGTCGGTCGCCACCAGCGGCACCGCCGACCTGAACACCGGCCGCCCGGTCCCTTCTGACGGCTACTTCCGCATGGCCAGTACGTCCAAGACGCTGGTCGCCACCGTGGTTCTCCAACTGGAGGCAGAGGGCACGCTGTCCGTGGACGACACGGTCGACCACTGGCTGCCGGGAGTGGTGCGAGGCAACGGCAACGACGGCAGCCGGATCACCATTCGCCAACTGCTCCAGCACACCAGCGGCATCCACGACGACCTGCCCGGATACACCACGCCGGAGGAGTTCTACCAGCAGCGGTACGACGTCTACGGCCCCGAGCAGCTGGTTGCCCGCGCCATGGCCCACGCGCCGGACTTTTCGCCCGGCGAGGGCTGGGAGTACTCCAACACCGGCTACGTCCTGCTCGGCATGATCATCCAGAAGGCCACCGGGCACCCCGCCCACCAGGAAATCGAAGACCGCGTCCTGCGCCCGCTCGGCCTCGACCAGACCCGGTGGATGGGCACCTCGCCCACCCTGCCCCGGCCGCACGCCAAGGCCTACCAGCTCTTCGGCCCCGGTTCCGTGGTGGACGTCACCGACCAGATATCGGTGGACTACGAGATCCTGTCGTTCGTCACGACCACACGGGACGAGAACGGCCTCTTCCGCGCGTTGCTCGCGGGCCGACTGCTACCGACGCGACAGCTGGCCGAGATGAAGCAGACCGTCCCCGTGAGCGCGGAGGTCCAACAGCTGTGGCCCGGCGGGCGATACGGGCTCGGTCTGGTCCAGCGCCCCCTGAGCTGCGGAGGAAGCTACTGGAGCCACGAAGGCGGGGACGGCGGCTACATCACCCACAACGGCATCACCGACGACGGCAGGCGAAGCGCCGTGGTCTCCATGTCCGAGGCACGCGGCGACACCCCGGAGCACATACTGGACCAGGAGAACGCGGCCAGCGCCCTGCTCGACCACGCACTGTGCGCTGTCCCTCTTCGTCAAGAGCATTAGCACCACCGACCAGGCCGAGGCGCTCTCGTTGCCGAGAGGCACGCGCTCAGCCTTCGCCACAAGGTGGGGGAGTGGAGCCAACGATGGCGCCGCCGCGCAGTCGGTTCAGTCCGAACACACCGCGACCGCTGCGGTATAGGCCAGCTGAGCGTCTTCCGTCCTCGCCGCACGGAGCGCCGTTTCCCGCTCGACTCGCTGAAGGGCTCGTACCGTGGCGTTGAGGTAGGTCCCGAGACTGACCTTCTGGGTCGGTGTCTGGCAGTTGGGAAGAACAGCGGCGACTTCGTCCAGCCAGTCGTTGACTTCGCTGTCCGGGACGAAATCATCGCGGTGTTCGAGAAGGCGGCGCGCAACGGGGAGCAAGAGCTCGTGCCGCCGCCGCGCGGCCTCTTCAGCACGACGCTGAGCGGCAGCACGCTCGGCGATCCGGCGCTCGGCCTTCACGACGGCCTCGGGGGTGCGGCGCACCGGTTGGCCTTCGCTCTCATCATCGTTGAGAGTGAGCGCTTTGAGCCGTTTGGACTTGTTGTACGCCGCGCTCGGTCCGCCGACGGCGAGAGGGGGCGCCAAGTCGGCCCACTCGACACCGGCGGCCCGGGCCGCTTCGATCGCTTTCATCTGATGGATCTCGGCCTGCTCGCGGACGTACTCCCAGAGCAGGACTCTCTTGAGGGCGGCTGCACGTCGTGCGTCTTCGTCCGCCCTGCCAAGCGCTGAGGCGTGCGTCTCGGTGTAGAGCAGTGCGCCGAACAGTTCATCGTCTGCGGGCATCCTTCCGATGTCGGGATCCTCGGCCTTCTCGTGCAGGTCCCGCAGTTCACCGACAATCGCTGCGGTGTCCAGGGTGCCGATCCGGATGGGCCTTCTGAGCAGGGGACTTGTGCGCTTTGGCGCCCTGCGCGGTTTCGTCGCCATGTCTGAGATTGTGCCTGCCGGACCCGATTCACATTGTGTGAATCCCGCTTGGCGACGACTTTCCGACTCCTGTACTCGGGTGAGCATGGGCGTTGGCCTGCTCGGGCCTTCGGCGTTCCATGGCCTCATCGCTCCTCAGAACGGGCTGGCTCTTCGCCGCGGGCACCGCCGCAGCCGTGCTCGTGGCCGTGCTCAGACTCTTGCTGACAGCCCTGCGTAGCGCTTCCGCGTCCCTGTCTCACGAGGGGGGAGCCATGACCCAGGAGGTGGCTGCCGCCAGGGCCGGCTGGCGGCAGAGCACGTCGCCTGTCGTTCCACCAGGGCGTGTTCCCGGCGGACGGCTCCCGTCCATGGGACCGGATGATGCGGTGTGCCCTCTCGCCAGGCATCTGTGCTTGGCGAGAGGGCACACCGATGGTGAATGACCTGCCCAGCCCCCGAGGCGGTGCAGATCCAGCTCTACGGGCGGGCCCCCGTGCCGTCCGTACAGCTGCATGCGGTCTTGCGGAACGTGCCCGACAGGCGGGCAGAGATGAACAACACCGTGACCGAGGTGCTGTCTGGTCGGCTCGGCTGTGGGCTGACGAGGGTGCCGAAAGGCTTCATCGGCGGCCCGTCACCAGACGATCGAGCCGGTGTGCAGTCCGGTCTCGTTCCGTGTCGCCGATTCGTCCCCGCTGACGCCTGCTTCGGCCTGGTCTGCGGCCTCCGACAGTGCGCGATACACCACGTCCCAGCCGGGGGCCCCGTGTGGAGAGTCCTCGACGAGCCGCTCTCCCTCCCGCAAGTAGGCCAGCATCCTCTCGTGAGGAGAGGAGTGCTTCTCGTGCTCCATTTGCATCCCCTTTTCCGTGTCCCGTTTCTTCGTCTGTGGGAGGCGCTCCCTTCGTGTCGGGAGCGGTAGGTCCCGAGTCGGGACCACGGGTTTCGCCTCTCGCGACCACCGTGGTCCCGAGAGGCGAGCTACTGCTCTGCGTACGGTTCGGATATGCGCTTGGCTTTGGTCTCCGCCTTCTCCAAATCCCTGGAGACGGTCGCGGACGAGACCTTCAGCAACGCTGCGATCTCGATGCCTTTCAGGCCCCAGACGTGGGTCAGTTCCCAGACCGTCGCCTGCCGCTCGTCACGGATCGCGGCCTTCACCGCAGCCAGCAGTTCGAGGTACTCCAAGCCCGAGGTGATGTCGCACGGAGCGGTGGTGTCCGGCCACGGCCTGCCGCCCTCCGGGAGCTCGTCCGAGGGCCGTTCCAGCTGGGCTCGCATCCGTCCCAGTTCCGAGAGGAACTTGTTGCGGGCCACGACCGTCGCGAACACGATGACCGGCTTCTTGAACACGGTGCCCCTGCGGAATTCCTGGATCACCGCGAGACACGCTTCCTGGGTGACGTCGTGGGCCAGGTGGTAGTCACGCGTCATCCGCATCACCACCGCCAGAAGCCGCGGATGGACCTCCTTCAGTACCTCGCTCAGCTTCGCCTCCTTTTCACGGGACAGCCGGTCTCGTGGCCGCGCGGGACCCGCTCCTCCTGAGTTGGTTGCCATGGGCCGTCCTTCCACCGGACTCAGGCGGGGATGGACCCCGCAGAGGTTGGTTGGTAGTAGGACGCACAAGCGGCCAACTTCTTTCATCCGCCGCGAGGTTGACGGCGCAAAAATTCCGCGGCAAGGCCGTCCTGACAGGCATGGACACTCGAACCGCGCTTGCTCTGGCGCTCGGCGCGCTGGCCGTCTACGCCGCATACCGCAATCCGGAACTGGGCACTGCAATCGGCGTGGGCGTCATCGTCGTGACCCTGCTCCTGGCGTTCCTGAAGTAGTGCGACGGGCCTGCCCGAGGTCCGCTTGGCTGTCGGCAAGGGGCGCTACGACGGCGGCTACTGCATGTCGACGGGTGTGGGCTGTCGAAGGCGTGGAGGACGGCCGCGTCCTCTTCAGTCCCTAGCTCTTCAGTCCCTTTCAGTCCCTGCTCTTCAGTCCCTGGAAAAAGTGCAGGTCAAACGGGTATGCAGCCTAGTTCAGGGACTCAAGGGACTCAAGTTTGTAATTATGAGCCAGTCCTGTGTGCGGGTACGCGCGGGCGTATCTGTCCCTCTACAGGTATCTACAGGTATAGAGCTAGCTGATAATTGGGGATTTCAGTCCCTACAGTCCCTTGCGAGTAGTCCATTGCTCCTCTGACCTGCGGGAATGCCCAGGGACTGAAGCGAGGGACCAAAGGGCTGCGGTGGGCGGCTCCGTCCCTGTCGGCCTGTGGCGGGCCGACGGCAGGCCGCCTGGCGGCTCTGTTCGGTGGTAGGTCCGGCGTGGTTCACGGCCGCGCTCGGGCTTCAGTCCCTGGCGCCTGGAGGGGCGCGCTGCAGCTGGTTGTGCGCAGTACGGCCCCTCCAGCCACTCACAATTCGGGTATTGCTCTCATAGCTTGTGTCGCGGAGTGACTCAAGGGACCGTAGGGACTGGAAGGCTGATAAGCCGCCACGCGGGGGAGCTGCCTTACGCTGTCGTCCTTGGGTCCTAGACTCTCTTCCGAAACACAGTCCCTACAGTCCCTTGAGTCCCTCACCCCGGCACGTGGTCACTGCACTGGCCGGGCCTGACAGGGACCGAAGGGACGAGAACTTCGAAGAAGGACAGACACGTGCTCGGCCCCAGCGCGAGGAGAGTGCCAGCAGGCCTTGCGAGGCCTGCAGCACCGCATGCCGTGGCCCGGTGGTGTGCCGAGCAGGGCTGGCCTGTCCATCCGCTTGCGCCGGGCCGCAAGACGCCCGCAGGCAACTGTGCAGCCTGCAAAGACCAGCACCACCAGCCGGCTGACTGTGCCTGTCTTCCCGCCGGGCGCCCGTGCCATGGTTTCCACGCAGCGACGACCAATGCCGCGCGCATCGACGCCTGGTGGTCCGGTACCGCGTCCTGGGGCGTCGGCGTCGCCTGCGGGGGAGCCGACCTGATCGTCATCGATATCGACGCGCACTCCGCGCCGGTCCCCGACCGCAACCGCCTTCTGCCCGGCATCGCCATCCACGACTCCGTCGACCTGCAGGGGCTGGCGTCCGGCTTCGACACCCTCGCGCTGCTGGCGGCACTACGCCGGCAGCCCAGCCCCGCCGACGACGACAGCACCCTGCGCGTGCGTACCCCGTCCGGTGGTCTGCACGTCTGGTACCGAAACCCCCACCCAGCCACCCGGTTCCGCTGCTCGACCGGATCCAGCTCCAAGGTCGCCCTGGCATGGCAGGTCGACGTACGGGCCGACGGCGGCTACATCGTCGCCCCCACCACTCGCACCACCCAGGGGACGTATCTGCGTGAAGGGCCGACCAGACTGCCCGCGCCCTTGCCTGAATGGCTCGGCGAAGAACTCGTGAGGACCGGCCACGTGATCCAGCGCCCGACGGTCCGTCCCAGACCCAAGGTCGCCCGCACCCGCCGTCCCCGAACCGCTGCCGACGGTCACCGGGTCCTGGACCCCTTGCTCCTCGACGTCGCCGAGTGCGCGGCCACGCGTGAAGGCGCGGCCTTCACGGAGAAACTCAACAAGGCCGCCTACACCGCCGGAGGACTCACGGCAGCCGGGCATCTCGACGAACACACCGTGCGGACCCTGCTGCTCCAGGCTGCCGAAGCAGCGCGGCCTTGGCAGAGTGCCCGTAACGAACGCATCGTCGACGACGCCCTCGCCGCCGGGTCCGCCCGCCCGCTCCACCTCGAAGGACGTTCATGAGCAGCGCCGAAACCCCGCGCTTCGACGCCACCGCCGCCGCTCAGCAGATGCTGGACCTCGAACAGGCATCCCCTCCGCCTGCGGCCCTACCCGCCCAGGCCAACGCCTCCCCGGCCACCCCGTCCTGGGCGCAGCCGGCCCCCTTGCCCGGCACGCTCACCGACCGCGGCAACGCCAAGCTGTTCGTCAGGCTCTACCGCGATCAGTTCCGCCATGTCGAAGGCCTGGGCTGGTTCTCCTGGGACGGCTACCGCTGGAAGCGCACCGGCGGCGAGAAAGCCGCCCTGTGGGCCGCAGGAGAGATGGCCGAGGACATGCCCGACACCGACCCCAACGGACTCTTCAGCGACCGCGAGCTCCACCACCACAAGAAGCGCACCCTGTCCACCACCGGGATGAAGGCGCTCCTCACCCAGGCCAAGGCCTCCCCAGACCTCTCCGTCGACCCCGACACCCTCGACGGCGACCCCTACGCCCTGTGCACTCCCGCCGGAGTCGTCGACCTGAACACCGGCCTGCTGCGCAAGCCCGACCCCACTCGCGACTTCCACTCCCGCGCGACCAGCGTCGCCCCCCAGCAGACCGGGACTCCGCGCTGGCACCGCTTCCTGCACGACACCTTCGGCGACGACGCCGAAGGCCAGGAAATGATCGACTTCCTGCACCTGCTGCTCGGCTACTCCATCACCGGCGACGTCGGCGCACAGGTCCTGCCCTTCCTCCACGGCCACGGCAAGAACGGCAAGAGCGTCCTCCTCGACACCATGATCCAGATCCTGGGCGACTACGCCGATGCGGCTCCGCCGGGCTTCCTCATGGACCGTGGCGCGTTCTCCGAGCACTCCACCGAACTCACCGAACTCCACGGTCGCCGCCTCATCGTCTGCAGCGAACTCAAGCCCAACGACAAGTTCGACGAAGCCCGCGTCCGGCTCCTGACGGGCGGAGACAAGATCAAAGCCCGCCGTATGCGGCAGGATTACTTCTCCTTCAGCCCCACCCACCACCTGTGGCTACTCGGCAACCACCGCCCCGAAGTGTCCACCGGCGGCTTCGCGTTCTGGCGCCGCATCCGCCTGCTGCCCTTCGAACGCACCGTCCCCGACCACCGCAAGATCGACAACCTGGCCTTCGAACTCGTCCGCGACGAAGGCCCTGGCATCCTGCAGTGGCTCATCGAGGGCGCCCGCCGCTACCTCACCACCCGCGACAACCTCGAAGGCCCCGACCGCGTACGCATCGCCACCACCGCGTACGCCAACACCGAAGACCACATCGGCCGCTTCCTCACCGAATGCTGCAGCCGCGACCTCGAGGCCCAGCCCGACCTGCGCGTCGAACAAGGCCTCCTCTACACCGCCTACGCCTCCTGGTGCAGCAGCGGCGAAGGCATCCGCCCCGCCGGCACCCGCGCGTTTGCCACCCGCGTGCGGCAGGAAGTCGGACTCGCCTCACCCGCCGACATGATCAAATCGAACGGCCGCAAGTACTACCCCGGCCTGGCCTTGCTGGACACACCCTCATGAACCAACCCCCACACCACCACAGCGAACCGCGCCACAGCCGCGCGCGTCAGGGCACCCGGATGCCCCTACCCGCCCCCACCGGCCCGCCCTACCATGAAGTCGCTGGGGCAGACTCACCAACAGGCGGCACACCACACCACGAGGCGGACCGTCGTCCGACCTGGCACACCAAGGAGGGCAACCAGCTATGAGCTCGCTACTGACCGAGGGCGATCTCACCCACGAGGCACACGTCGTGTGGCTGGAAGACCCCGACAAGCTCGACTACGTCCGCCAGGCCCTCGACAAAACCCCCCGCCGCCGCAACAAACCCCGCTACGCCCGCGACGGCCGCATGGTCGGCTACGCCGAACTCGACGACCACGCCGAAGCCGACCCGGACAGCGGCCTGTACCGCCGTCGCGTCTTTTTCCTCCTTCCGCACGACCGCGACGCCCAACCCGAAGGCCTCTACCAAGAAGGCGCCCCCGGCGAAGCCGTGGATCCGCGCACTATCGAGGTCAGGAAGGTGGGCGAGAAGACCCCCCGCTCGCAAAGAGGGCCGGCAGCCATAACCGGCTCCCATTCCTAGACCGACCCCCACTCCTGGCGCCGGACTTTTCTCGCCATGTCACTGAGGCGCGGTCGTCAGGCCACGTCACTGAGGCGCGGTCGTCAGGACGTCCGGCCGAGTGTCCCCAGAGCATGGCTGGAGAGTCGCTTGAGTCGCTGTCCAGTGACGCTCAGACCGGCCGGGGAAGTTCCGCTGGAGAGTCGCTTGAGTCGCTGGCGTGGATCCGGGCGTGGGTGCTTTCGCGGATCGCGCGGCCTGCGGCAGCGACTGGGAGACAGTGACGGGACGCGCGGTCGGTCGCTCGTGAGTCCCGAGACAAAACCACAGGTCGGAGTGGGTGTTCAAGGCCAGTCAGCGACTGAAGGACTCAGCGTACGGATATATGGGGAGTGGGATGTGCTCTGTGTGGGCGCCTGGGAGCCATATATGGGGACCATGAGTCGCTTCAGTCGCTGACTGGCCCCTCTTAGGGCCTCTGACCTGCTTCTAGGCTGAGTGCTTGAAGAAGCGACGCAAGCAACCCCGGTCGCTGGGCCGCTTCGTGAGTCGCTCGCATCCCTGCTGACGTGTTCTGGCTCAGTTCCTTCGGGTGCCTCGTTCTGTCACCTCCGTTTCGCTAGTCTGTTCCAGTCGTTCAGTCGCTTGGGTCGCTGATGGGGGATGCGCATGGCTTCTGAGCTGCCTTTTTTATGCAGCGACTCACGCGAGACGGGAGCCCGGCCGTCAGGCATTCCTCGTTCACTGGCGACCGCCCGATGGTGCGCCGGTCGGGGTTGGCCGGTTCATCCCCTTGCCCCGGGCCGTAAGACGCCGGCAGGCAACTGTGCGTCCTGCCGGGAATCCGGGCACACCTACGTGGCATGCGGCTGCCCCGCCGCGGGCCGCTGGTGCCATGGGTTCCGTGCCGCCACGCTGGACTCGACCAGGATCGAGCAGTGGTGGGGTGCCCACCCGGGCCTCGGTGTGGGAGTCGCCTGCGGCCCCGCAGGGCTGGTGATCATCGACGTCGACGCCCATGAGAGGCAGCTGCCCGACCGGAACCGTTTGCTGCCCGGCATCGGGATTGCCGACGGAGTCGACCTGACCGGACTTGCCGACGGGTTCCACACGATCGGTCTGCTGGCCGCCTTGCGGGGCGCCACCAGTCCCGCCGATGACGAGACGACCCTGCGCGTACGCACCCCGTCCGGGGGCCTTCACGTGTGGTACCGGGGCCTCTCATGGGCGGCAGTGGCAGTGTTCCACCGGGTCGAGCGGCAGCCGTGCGCTGGCCTGGCAGGTCGACGTACGAGCATGCGGCGGGTACATCGTCGCCCCGGGCACGCTGACCGAGGCCGGGCCGTACGAGCCCGTGGGTGGCGTACGTGAGCCCGCTCCGCTGCCGGCCTGGCTCGCCCGGGAGCTGGAGCGCACCGGCCACCTGCCGCCCGCGCACGTGCCCACGCCCCGGCCGGTGCCGCCCCGCGCCCGGCAGGCCGTCATCGCCGCGGGAGGCGGTCGTGGTGCCGTCGGCCGGGCCCTGGCCACGCTGCTCGCCGAAGTGGCCGACTGCGCCGCCGTACCCGAAGGCGCGGCGTTCTCCGAGAAGCTGAACCGCGCCGCCTACACCGTCGGGGGCCTCGTGGCCGCCGGGCACCTGTCGGCGGACGAGGCGGAACGGGTCCTGACGGAGGCGGCCGAGCACGCCCGCCCCGGGCAGGAGCAGCGCTACGGGGCCATCATCCGCAGTGGCCTGGGCGCCGGCCGACTGCGTCCGCTGTCCCCGGGAGGTCGAATATGACCTTCGGACACGACGGCACCCTCTTCGACGCCCAGGCCGTCGCCGCGCAGATCCTCGCCCAGTCCGTGCCGCGCCCCCGCCAGGACCAGAGCGCGTCCAACGCGGGGGAGGCCACCGCCGACGGGCTGTTGCCCGACACCCTCAGCGACCGGGGCAACGCCAAACTGTTCGTCAAGCTCTACTCCAACGACTACCGGCACGTGCCCGGGCTCGGCTGGTTCCGCTGGGACAGCACCCGCTGGCAGGTCGACGAGGACGACACCGTGATGTGGGCTGCCGGAGACCTGGCGGAGTCTCTGGCGAGCACCGACCCGCGTGGCGTGTTCACGCCCGCCGCGCTGCAGCAGCACCGCCGCCGCGCGCTCAGCACCAGTGGCATGAACGCGATGCTCGCCCAGGCCAGATCCGCTCCCGGCATGGTGCTCCACGCGGCACGTCTGGACGCCGATCCGTACGCGCTGTGCACGCCGGCCGGCATCGTCGACCTGCGCACCGGACTGATCCGCACGCCCGACCCGACCAAGGACTTCCACTCCCGCTCCACCACCGCGGCCCCCCGGTCGATGCCCACCCCGCGCTGGGACCGGTTCCTCGCCGACACCTTCGGCGACGGGCCCAAGGGCGAGGAGATGATCGACTTCCTGCATCTGCTGCTGGGGTACTCCATCACCGGCGACGTAGGCGCACAGGTCATGCCGTTCCTGTTCGGCTCCGGCCGAAACGGCAAGTCGGTGCTGCTGGATGTCCTGATGAAGCTGGTGGGAGACTATGCCGATGCCGCGCCGCCCGGCTTCCTGATGGCCCGTCCCTATGAGGGACATCCGACCGACCTGGCCGAACTGCACGGCCGACGCGTCATCGTGTGCAGCGAGGTCAAGCCGGGGGACTGTTTCGACGAGGCCCGCGTGAAGCTGCTGACCGGCGGCGACCGGATCAAGGCGCGCCGTATGCGTCAGGACTTCTTCAGCTTCGAACCCACCCACAAACTCTGGCTGCTGGGCAACCACCGGCCCGAAGTCGGCACCGGCGGCTCCGCGTTCTGGCGGCGCATGCGGCTGATTCCGTTCGAGCGGGTCGTCCCTGACGACCGCAAGATCGACAACCTGGCGGACCGGCGCGACCCAGATCTCCAGCCGGCTGCTGCCCAAGCTGCCACCCCGGCTGCTGATCGTGCCCGGACTGCTCGCGGCGGCCGCCTCGCTCGCCATCCTCACCCAGCTCACCCCCGACAGCTCCTACGCCGCGGTGATCCTGCCGGCCGAGATGCTGCTCGGGCTCGCCATCGGCACCCTGTTCGTGCCGACCGTGGCGGTGGCCACCAGCGGAGTCGACCCGCAGGACGGCGGCGTCGCCTCCGCGACCGTCAACACCGCCCAGCAGGTGGGCGCTTCGATCGGCACCGCGCTGCTCAACACGATCGCGGCCAGCGCCACCTACCTGGCCGACCACCACGGCGGCAGCACCCTGCGCGACGCCACCGTCCACGGCTACTCCGTCGCCGCGACCTGGGCGTTGGGCATCATGCTGGGCACCGCGCTGCTGGTGGCGGTCTTCATCAACGCCGACCCCCGCAAGCCCGTGGCCCCCAAGGCGCCGGCCGAACCCGCCGACGCCCTGGCCAAGAAGTAGGACCGCGGGCGGACCCCAGCGCGACAGCACAGTGCCCGGCCGGGAGAACCCGGCTGGCCGATCGCGACCGACACCCCGCTGACGGAGCCCACGGGCCTGGCCGTCAACGCGAAGGGTGACATCTACGTCACCAGCAACACGCTGAGCACCACCGACGGCGAGCTGCTGAAGTTCCCGGCCACCTGACCGGGTTCACCAGCCACGAAGCACGCCACGCCCGCCGCCGGTCAGGCGGGCGTCCGTCGGCGCACGGATGGTTGTCACACTCGTGCGCCCGGCGGTGTCTTCATGCCAAACAGGCCGCAAGGCCCCTGAAAGAGGAGAACACCATGGCACCGCGTATCCCCAAGGCCGAGCTTCCCGCCGAGATGAAGGAGGCTCTGGTCAAGCAGCTCGGCTCCGTACCCGAGCCCGTCGAGGTGGTTTTCAACAACCCCGCCGTCGCCACCTCCAACCTGGAGTTCTCGGCGAAGGCCGCTGCGTGGGACGCCGTCGACGAGGGCCTCAAGACGTTCGCGCACATGGCCGTGGCGGCCCAGGTCGGCTGCAGCTGGTGCCTGGACATCAACTACTTCGCCGCACTGAACCAGAACCTCGACCTGGAGAAGGCCAGCCAGGTGCCCAACTGGCGTGACTCCGACGCGTTCACCCCGCTGGAGCGCGAGGTGATGGAGTACTCCGAGGCCATGACGAACACCCCGCCGACCGTCACCGACGAGCTGTCGGCGAGCCTGCTCAAGCAGCTCGGCCCGGCGGGCCTGGTCGAGCTCACCGTGTTCGTCGGCTTCGCCAACCTGTCGACCCGGGTCAACACCGCGCACGGGATCACGTCGCAGGGTTACTCCGAGGCGTGCCAGATCCCGTTGGCCAAGCGCCCTCAGACGTCGGGTGCTGCCTGACAACATGATCGGTGTGACTCATGACGCCATGACCGATGATCCGTTCCTCGTCCACCGCAACCTGCTGTTCACCGTCGCGTACGAGATGCTCGGCTCCGCGGCCGACGCCGAGGACGTGCTGCAGGAGACCTGGCTGCGCTGGGCCGACGTCGACCGCTCCCAGGTGCGCGAGCCACGGGCGTATCTCGTGCGGGCCGTCACCCGCCAGTCCCTCAACCGGCTGCGGACATTATCGCGCAGCCGCGAGGACTACGTGGGGGAGTGGCTCCCGGAGCCGCTGCTGACCAGTCCCGACGTGGCCGAGGACGTCGAACTCGCGGAGAGCGTCTCGATCGCGATGCTGACCGTGCTCGAGACGCTCGCACCCACCGAGCGGGCCGTGTTCGTGCTCCGTGAGGTCTTCGACATGCCGTACGGGGAGATCACCGAGGCCGTCGGCAAGTCGGCGGCCGCGGTGCGGCAGATCGCGCGGCGTGCCCGCGAGCACGTGGCGGCCCGCCGGCCGCGGATGCAGGTGAGCCGCTCGGAACAACAGGTCGTGGTGGAGCGGTTCCTGACCGCGCTGCGCACCGGGAAGCTGCAGGACCTGATGGAGGTCATGGCCCCCGACGTGGTCATGATCGCCGATGGGGGCGGGGTCGTGTCCGCCGCCCTGGTGCCGATCCATGGTGCCGCCGAGGTGGCGCCGGTGCTCGCCCGGGCGAAGCGGGTGGTCGAGGCGCTCGAGACGAGGACCGTGTGGCTCAACGGCGCTCCCGCGGGCCGTATCGAGTTCGACGGCGAGCCGGCCGCGGTGAGCCTCGAGGTCGAGGACGGCCGGGTCACGCGGATCTATGTGGTGCGCAACCCGCACAAGCTGACGCGCCTGGACGAACTGGCTCAACTGGCCAGGTAGCCGGGGGTTCTCGGGGCGCTTCGGCAGGCGTCCCGAGTGGTCCGGGCGGTGCAGACCGCCCGGACCGGTCCTTTTACGGGACAGGAAATGCCCAGCAGGACCTCACAGACCGGAGAGACTGGGAGAGTCATGGACACCATCACCGAGACCGCCACCACCGCCCGCCCCGCCCCCGGCTGGGCCACCGCCGCGGGACTGGTCGCCCTCACCCCGCCGCGCTCCCCGGGCGGTGAGCACGGCGGTCCGGCCCTGGACCGTCTGCTGATCGCCGAGCGCATCGCCCGGTACGGCTGGGCCTACGACGAGCGCGACCAGGCCGCCCTCGCCGAGTGCTTCACCGCCGACGCCACCTGGCGTGCCACGGTCATGGGGGAGATCGAGACTCCGCTGCACCGGGGCGCGGAGACCATCGCGGCGGCGGAGGCCGCGCTCTGGCCCCAACAGGGCGACCAGCGGCGCCACATGTTCACCAACCACGTGATCGACCTGTCCGGCGACGAGGCCACGGCGCACGCCTACATGATCCAGCTGCGCATCCAGGACGCCGCCTCCTCGCTGGCCATCTCCGGGGCCTACCGCTTCCACCTGCGCCGTGAGACGGACGGGATCTGGCGCATCGACACGCTCCGCAGCGCTCTCGACAACCTCACGTCAGCCCGGCGAGCCGCAGCAGCAGCGACTTGACCTCCGTGGCGGCGAGCGTCCCGCTCACCTCGCCGGGGCGCGAGCACAGCAGCACCGGCCCGTCCTCGGGCCGCTCGGGCAGCCTGCCGTGGCTGCCGCGCACCGGGGCCGGATCCAGCGGGACCACGGCCATCCGGTAGCGCATGCCCAGCTTCTTGCGGGCCACCGCACCCGCCGCCCTGACCTTCACGTACGGGTCGAGCGGATCCATGAACAGCTCGGCGGGGTCGTACCCGGGCTTGCGGTGGATCTCGACGAGCTGCGCGAAGTCGGGGGCGCGGGCGTCGTCGAGCCCGTAGTAGTACGTGAACCAGGAGTCCGGCTCGGCGAGCGCCACCAGCTCACCGGAGCGCGGGTGGTCCAGGCCGTGCTCCTTCTTGCCCGTCTCACCCAGGAGTTCGGCGACCCCGGCGACCCCCTCCAGCGCCTCCCGCACGCCGGCGACGTCCTCGGGCCGCCGTACGTACACGTGCGCGAGCTGGTGGTCGGCGACCGCGAAGGCGCGGGAGGCCATGGGGTCCAGATACTCCATGCCGTCCTGGGTGTGCACCTCGAGGTAACCGGCGCGGCGCAGTGCCCGGTTGAGGTCGACGGGCCTGCTGACGTCGGTGATGCCGTACTCGGACAAGGCGACCACGGTGCGTCCCTCGGCCTCGGCGTCCTCGAGCAGCGGGGCGAGCGCCGCGTCGAGGTCGGCGGCGGCCCTGAGCGAGCGCGGGTCCTTGGGGCCGAAGCGCTGCAGGTCGTAGTCGAGATGTGGTACGTAGCACAGCGTCAGGTCGGGATGCCGGGTGCGGTTGAGGTGCCGGGTCGCGTCGATGATCCACTGGCTGGAGACGAGGTCGGCGCCCGGGCCCCAGAAGTGGAACAGCGGGAACGTGCCGAGTGCGGCGTGGAGTTCGTCGTGCAGCTCGGGCGGCCGCGTGTAGCAGTCGGGCTCCTTGCGGCCGTCGGCGTAGTAGACCGGGCGGGAGGTCACCGTGAAGTCGGTGTCCGCGCCCATCGCGTACCACCAGCAGACGTTGGCGACGGCGTAGCCGGGGTGCAGGCGGCGGGCCGCGTCCCAGAGCCGGTCGCCCTCGACGAGCCCGTTGTGCTGGCGCCACAGCAGCACCTCGCCGAGTTCGCGGAAGTACCAGCCGTTGCCGACGATGCCGTGCTCGGCGGGCAGGGTGCCGGTCAGGAACGTCGACTGGGCGGCGCAGGTGACGGCCGGCAGCACCGTACCGAGCCCGGCGCGCGAGCCGGCGCCGCCGAGCTCCCGCAGGCGCGGCATGTGTTCCAGGAGCGCGGGGGTCAGGCCCACCACGTCGAGGACGAGCAGGGGAGGCGGGGCCGTGGTCACTGCTGCTCCTTGAGTCCGAGGTCGGTCAACAGGTCGCGGGCGAGCCGGAGTTCGACGGCGATGCCGTCGGCGAGCTCGGCGCTGGTGGCCGGACGTGCCGAGGGCGGCAGGGCCTGCCACGTGTAGGTCTCGACCTCGAAGTGGGTGCTGCGTGCCGTCGGCCCGCCGACCAGCACGGTGAGCTCCTCGCGCAGCACGTCGAGGGTGGAGCTCAGCGGCGGGGCGGGCGGGGCGTGCAGGGGGACGTGGAAGTGGGCGCGCCAGGGCACGGTGTCCGGCAAGGCGTCGCCCGCCAGCGCCTGACCGAGATCGTCGGTGCCGTGCAGGACCCCGCCCGCGCGGGCCCGGGTCTGGTGCAGGAAGCGCGGTTCGTCGAAGGCGGCGAGCGCCGAACGGACCGCGGGGTCTTTCGGGTTGCCGGCATGCAGGGCCGCCGACAACTGCACCTTGGGTACGGGGATGCCCGCCCGATCGAGGGCGGCGAGCGCCCGCGCGGGATCCTCGAAGGCGGTCGCGAGATGGCAGGTGTCCAGGCACAGGCCGATGCGGTGGCCGGGCAGGGCGGCGAGCGGGGCGAGCGCGTCGGCGGTGGTCTCCACCGCGCAACCGGGCTCCGGCTCCAGGGCGATCCGGATCGAGCGTCCCTGCTCCACGTGGTCCAGGCGGCGGGCCAGTTCGCTCAGAGCCCGGTGCGCCGCGTCGGCGACCGCCTCGTCGAAGCCGGTGCGCCAGGCCAGCGGCAGGGTGGAGACGGTGCCCTCGGTGATATCCGGTGGCAGCAGACGGGCCAGGTCGCTGGTGTACTCCAGACGCTCCGGATCGGTCCAGTCGGGCCGGTGCACCCGGTACTTGACCACTTCGGCGCCGAAACCCTCGTAGGGAAAGCCGTTGAGCGTGACGACCTCGAGGCCGCGCCGGTCCAGCTCGGTGCGCAGGCGGCGCGGCGCGGCGGGGTCGGCGTTCAGGGCGCGCACCGCGTCACGGGCCAGCCACAGTCCGACGCCCAGACGGTCGGTGCCCAGGCGCCGGCGGACCGGTTCGCAGTACTCGGCGAGCTGGGCGACGACACCGTCGAGGGTCTCGGCCGGATGGACGTTGGTGCAGTACGCGAGGTGCACGGTCGTGCCGTCGGGGTGGGTCAGGCGCACGGCTCATTCGCCCCCGCGCAGTATGGAGTTGCCCTCGTGCAGCGACGCGGGCTTCGCGAGCTCCAGGGCGAGCCGGCCGCTGAGTCCGTAGAACGCCACGGGGTTGCGCCACAGCACCCGGTCCACATCGTCCTCGTCGAAGCCGGCGGCGAGCATCGCCTCGCCGACCTTGCGGGTCTTGAGCGGATCGCTCCTGCCCCAGTCCGCGGCCGAGTTGACCAGGACCCGCTCGGGCCCGTACTCCTTCAGGACGGCGACCATGCGGTGCTCGTCCGTCTTCGTGTCCGGGTAGACGGAGAAGCCGAGCCAGGCGCCGGCCGCTCTGGCCTCCTTGACCGTGGTCTCGTTGAGGTGGTCGACCAGGACCTGATCGACCGGCAGCTTCGACTCGGCCACCACGTCGAGGGTGCGGCGCAGACCCACCAGCTTGTCGCGGTGCGGGGTGTGCACCAGCGCGGGCAGCCCGTGCTCCGCGGCGAGTTCGAGCTGCGCGGCGAGCGCCGTGTCCTCGGCGGGCGTCATCGAGTCGTAGCCGATCTCGCCGACGGCGACGACGCCGTCCTTGACCAGATAGCGCGACAGTTCGTCCAGGACCGGGGTGCAGCGCGGGTCGTTCGCCTCCTTCGGGTTGAGGGCGATCGTGCAGTGGTGTGCGATCCCGTTCTGCGCGGCCCGGAACGGCTCCCAGCCGAGGAGCGCGTCGAAGTAGTCCAGGAAGCTCTGCGGCGAGGTGCGCGGCTGGCCGAGCCAGAAGGCGGGCTCGACCAGTGCGCGCACCCCGGCCGTGTACATCGCCTCGTAGTCGTCGGTGGTGCGCGAGGTCATGTGGATGCGCGGGTCGAAGATGCGCATCAGACTTCCTTGGCGGTCAGGGCGAGTACGTGGCTGAGGTCCTCGGGGACGGCTCGCCCCGCGGCGGTGCGCTCCGCGGCGAAGTCGCCGAGCATGCGGGGTGGAGATGACCGTCGGCGGCTACATCCCGGTGTACAGGCTCTTCCTGGTGACCGGCAGCCGGCTCGGCGACATCGTCGGCCACAAACGGATGTTCCTGGCCGGTCTGGGACTGTTCACCGCCGCCTCGCTCGCCTGCGGCAGCGCACCCGGCATGGGATCGCTGATCGCCTTCCGATGTGTCCAGGGCCTCTCCGCCGCCCTGTTCTTCCCGCAGATCCTCTCCGTCATCCAGACCACCTTCGAGGGGGCACGGCGCGAGCGCGCCCTCGCGCTCTTCGGCGTCACCATCGGACTGGCCGCCATCACCGGCCAGTTGATCGGCGGTGTCCTGGTCCGGGCGGATCTGTTCGGATGGGGCCGGCGTCCCATCTTCCTGGTCAACGTGCCGTTGGGCCTGGTGGTCATCGCCGACGCAGTTCGGCATGTCCCTCGGGATCGCGCTGGTGGGCCTGCTCTACTTCAGCACGCTCGACGCCGCCTCGTCCCCGCACGCATACACCCACGCGTTCACCGTGACGCTGGTCCTCAACCTGCTCCTGTCGCTGCTGGCCCTGGCGTTCGTGCCGCCGCTGCGCAAGGCGGCCGCGGGTCCGACCGGGAGCTGAGGCCCCCTGTCCGGTCTCAGATAAGTCCGGGCGAGGCGAGCCCCTGACCTGCGGTGCCCGGACTTGAGTGAGAAGCTGTTGTCTTTTCGATCTTGAGAGATGCGCTTCGAACGGGAGTCTCGATCGGGTGATTGCGGTCGGCGCCGGGCATGAGAGCAGGGCCTCTTGGTAGCTCAGAGGGTGTCTATGCCAACGAGCGATCCAGGAGGCCCTGTTGTCGCAGTTCTACGCGACCGCCGAGACGGAGTCCACCCCGGTCACCCTCGCGTGTGACTGTCTGGCTCACCGGTTCGGAAACGCCACCGACAACGGGATGCGCGAGCGCCGTTACCCGACCGACATGACCGACGGGGAGTGGGCCAAGGTCCGGCCGCTGCTGCCGGTGCCGGGCTGGATGCGCGGTCGCGGCGGGCAGCCGGAGGCGTACTGCCACCGGGCGATATTGGACGCGATCCGCTACCTCGTTGACAACGGAATCAAGTGGCGCGCCATGCCGGTGGACTTCCCGCCGTGGGACCGGGTGTACGCGTTCTTCCGCCGCTGGCGCGACCATGACCTGGTCAGGGAGTTCCACGACCGGCTGCGTGAGCGGGTCCGCGGGATGCTGGGCAAGGACACAGAGCCCACGGCCGGTGTGATCGACTCACAGTCGGTCAAGGCGGACGCCGTGGTGGGCTCAGACAGCCGCGGCTACGACGGCGGCAAACAGATCAACGGGCGCAAGCGGCATGTCGTGGTCGACACCCTCGGCCTGCTGCTGGGCGTGATGGTCACCGCTGCGGATGTCGGCGACCGTTCGGCCGCGCAGGTCCTGCTCGCCCGGGTGGCCAACGCGCACCACCGCCTCGCCCTCGTCTGGGCTGACGGCGGCTATACCGGCAGCCTCGTCGAGCACTGCCTGGCCGCGTTCGCGCTGGTGCTGGCGATCGTCAAGCGCAGCGACGACGTCAAGGGGTTCGTAGTCCTGCCCAAACGATGGATCGTCGAGCGTCTCTTCGCCCACCTGATGCGCAGCCGCCGCCTGGCACGCGACTACGAGCGGCGCACCGCCAGTGCCGAGGCGATGATCCTGTGGTCGATGACCATGGTCATGAGCCGCCGTCTGGCTGGGCCACACCGCGGGCGGGCGTGAACCGGCCCGGCGCCGGTTCAGCCAGCCAGCCACGCGCGACCAGACGTTTCGCCTTCGACCGCAGTGCCTCCACCCGTGCCGGCACCACGTCCATGCCGAACGCTGCGGCCATCTCCTGGCAGGTTACCGGCCCCTGCCCGAGCCGGACCCGGTCCGCCCCCAACTGCAGGATGCGCTGGTAGTCCACCGACAGTGCCGGCCAGGCCAGCCCCTCTCGCCATACCGGCACCTGCGACTTCGGCTTCGCCGCATCCCGGGGCGCCGACTGCGCGTCTGCATCCCTCGGATCCTCGGTGACCTCCGTGTCGGCGGTGCTGCCGCCGTCTGCAGCCAGCACCGTGTCGACCCGCTTGCGGGCGATCGCCCACTCCTGCCATTCCTGCTCGGCCGCGGCCAGTTCGGCCTGGATGCGGTCGGCCTCCTCCCGCAGCCCGTCGACTCGACGGCGAGCGGCGAGTTCGTGCTGTTCCAGCAGTCCGACGACTGACGGCATTCGCGACCTCCCGGGGAGCGATGACTCGACAGGCCACAACTCCCACGGAACCACCACTCATACGCCCGACCAGCGCAAACGCGGCGATCACATCCGGAAAGACAACAGCTTCTGAGACGCATTTCGTAAGGTCGTCTCGCTCAAGTCCGGGCAAACGGCCTTCTTGGTCAGATGTGGAGTTCGGGCGGGAAGCCGGTCCAGCGCAGTTCTGCGGGCAGGTGCCGCATGTCGTTGTGGAACAGCACGGAGGACGGCCTGCCGGGTGCGTATCGGATGGCCGTCAGTGCTGCGTTGCCGTGGTTGAGGCCCATCCAGCGCCACTCGGGCGCGTCGAGGGCAGCCCGGATGAGCCAGCCGATGAGGAAGTTGTGCGTGACAACCAGTTCATGGCGGGGGCGATCGCCGTCGACCGGGCCTGTGAATTCTGCGAGTGCCTCCCGGGCCATTGCAGGACCGCGGTTGCGCTCTTCTTCGGGAACCTGAGCGAGGAAGTTGAGCATGGCTTCGGCCGAATCCGGCGGAAGCTCCTCCTTCGCAGGCAGGTAGGGGATGTAGTCGCCGGCCAGTTCCGACTGGTGCAGTGGGACGGCGTCAAGTTGTGCGCTGATCAGCTGGGCCGTCTGCTGCGCCCGAGGCAGCGGCCCGTGATATATCGCCGAAAGTGGGGTGCTCTGGAGTCGTTCTCCGAGCAGAACGGCTTGGCGCCGGCCGCTTTCCGTCAGGGTTGTCTCGTCTGCTGACGCTTCACCGTGCCGGGCGAGGTAGAGGTATCGAGTGGCTGTGTCTGTCATGTCCCGGGTCTCCGTTGCCATCCGTGATCTTGTATGTCGGGATGGACGCTGAGCTCGTTGTGCATAGTTCCGTCGCGGCTGAGCTGGCTCAGTTGGCGATGAGTGTGGGGACGCCTTCGGGGTTGCCGAGCCGATACTCGATCTCCGCGGCTGACGACTTCACAGTCTTCGTGAGCCAGATGCGGCTGGTCCCGCGAATCGGGCTCTCGGTGGGGAAGCGCTGATGGAACTGGACGATGCTGCTGAGAGAGACGTAGAAGTCGTCGCTCATCGCCAGTTTCCTCCAGTGGGGAGACGTGAACATGTGGATCAGCGCGACGCGTTCGGGGAATCCGGCTGCTGTCAGCCAGGGTGCCTTCCTGTCCGGCTCGACTTCGGGCCCTTTGACTCGGACCAGGTCGTGAAGGGTCTCGGCTCGGTGGACGAGCCGGTAGTGGCGGTGGGCGAGCCCGGCCCAGAGCCCTGCGGTGAGTTCCTCGCAGAGGTCGATGAGGGCTGTGCCGTGATGTCGGCGAAGGCGCCAGTACTTCTGCTGTGCTCGAACGACATCGGGGGTGCGGGACAGATCGAGCTGCTCCTCGGGCGCGTGGACGTGCTGACCGACCCATAGTCTGTGGCGGATGCAGACGTTGTCGTGGATGGGTGCCCAGATCTGGGCGGGAAGTGTCGCGCCTGTGCGCGCGACGACGCAACGGCGGCAGGCCCAGCGAAGGACGTGGTTATCCGGGATGGCGGGCGGATCTGCAGGGCGCTCGTCGGTCTGAAGGTCAGGGAGTGTGCGGACCAGGTGTTGTCGAGTCTGGCCGCTGAGGATGCAGAGGACATCGACGCTGGTCAGGTGAGATTCCAGCCAGCGTGACGGTGCTCGCAGTCGGGCCAGAGGGACATGGTTGGCCAGGGCCAGTCGGGACCAGTAGGACGACTCGCACTCGCCGGGAAACGGCGGCAGCGGGATGGGCAGAGGACGGATCAGGGCCGGACGGAACACGTTCATCCCGTGTGGGGCAGGGATGAGGGACGGCTGTGGCCGGAGGATTCGCTGCTGTGGTCGATGCGGATGTTCTTGATCGTGGTCCGGGTGATGCGTTCGGTCCCGTCCAGGATCGCGGAGATCGCCGCAGCCCGGACAAGGTGGGAGAGACTTCCGATCATGCCGCCCGTGCGCTGGTGCAGGTATTTCACCATCTTCACCAGGGTGTTGGGCTCGTGCCGGTGGAGGCGGAGGGTGTACTCCATGGAGGCGATCAGGGACCGCCACTCGGTGTTGAGAGGGAAGGGGCCCGTGCGGATGAGGACGCAGCGGCCGGCGAGCTGCTTGCCGCGAATGCCGGTGAACAACCCGGACTGCTCGACGTTGATCCCGGCATAGACAAAGGTCGCGGGCAGGTGCTCGGTGAAGTACTTCAGGTGGTCGGAGAGGTCTTCACCGGCGATGGTGGCGTGGTTGAGCAGATGGATCTCGTCGACCAGGACCAGGTCCGTGCGGGCCTCGATGAGCACTTGGCAGACGGCGCTGGTGACGTCGATGGTGTTGTGCCTCGGGCCGATGACAGGCAGGCCGAGGAATCGGGCGAACTCCATGGCGAGTTTGCGCGGGGACCCCTTGGGCGGGGCGGTGATGTAGACGACCGGGATGCGGTCGCTTCCCGGAAAGCGTTGCCGGACACGCAGTTCGTGCAGGCGGCCGAGCTGCTTGAGAGCGGTGGTCTTCCCGGTGGTCCACTCCCCGGAGACGATGAGTCCGCGACGGGCGCCGTGCTCGCGCTGGTTGAGCAGGGTCAGCAGCCGTCCCTGGTGGGCGATGTCCTTGACCGTGGACGTGCGAACGACCTGGAGTTCGGAGTGGTAGGCGATGCGGGCCTCGTCGTAGGCGTCCCGCATCGGCGGGCTCAGGGCCTGCCATTGCTGTTCGGGCAGCAGGTCGAAGACGGCCGGGTCTTCGTCGATGAACCGGCGCCAGCCCTCCAGCCGCGTGGACGGGTCCGTGCGGTCCTCGCCGAGCTCAGGCACTTCCTCACCGTCAGGCTCCGGCGTGTTCACCACCACCGTTCGGCCTCCTTGCGTGCGTCGAAGATCTCCAGCGGGATCACGTCGGCGAGTTCGTCCTCGTCCGTCTCCATCGGTTCGGCAGCGGGCGCTTCGACCGGTGCGTCCGGCCGGGGCCAGGTCGGTTCGGCGGTGGCCCGGGTCCGGGCGGCGACCTTGCGGTCCCGGCCGCTGCCGCGCGATGCGCGAGACGGTTTCGCGGGTTTGTCCTCCGGGCCGTCGGCGGCGCGGTCCAGCAGGGCGACGGCGGCCCGGGCGATCTCGTCCTCGGTCGCCGGGTCGGTGCCGCGCTGGGCCAGGATGCGGCGGGCGTGGTCCCAGGCGAGTTCGCCCATCGGCATCGGAGCAGTGCGAAGGTGCCGCCAGATGGCGGTGATCCAGCCGCCCCCGCGGTGGTTGCGTACCCAGACGCGGGAGATGTCGTAGGGGTCGTAGTGGACCTCCCAGCCCCGCCCGTCCACTCCGGCGCCGGACGGCTGACGGCGGAAAGGGGTCAACTCAGCACTGTCGTAGGTGCGGTGGCCAAGGCGGATGCCGTAGGAGTTGATTCTCCGCCGACAGCGGGGCAGCAGCTCGATGTACTCGTCCGGGCTGAGCGCGACCGGGACGTGCCCGGCCGCCGCGACCAGAGCGGCGTACTTCTCGTTCGGACTCAACGCCTTGCCGGGCATCAGCGGATCGCGGAGACCGTCATGCGGCCGGTTCTGCCAGTGCACGATCCATTCCTGCAGCAGTTCCTGAAGCTGGTGGATTGTCCAGACTGCCTCCGCAGCCGGATCGGTGCCGCGGTGTTCGGTGCTGCGGCCCTTGTGGCCGGGAAGGTGCTGGACGAACATCGAGGCCACCGACCCGAGCGTCGTCTCGATGTGCGGCTTGTCCGTCGGGGTGTCGGGGTGGGCGGGCTGGAAGGAGATGCCCAGCGACTGGCAGGCGGAGCGGAACGTGTCGGAGATATAGGCCTTGCCCCGATCGCAGACGATCGTCTCCGGCGTGATCACGGGAACGGCCGCCGCCTGGGCCAGCCGCTCGTCCAGCGCCGTCAGCGAGGCGTGCGGCAGCACCGAACGGGACATCCGCAAAGCGTCCGCCCAGCCTGGGCGCATCGGCTCCGGAGTCATCGCCCGCGCCAGCAACAGCGCGGCGTCCACCGCCTTCGTCGACGGCCGTAGCACCGCCGCCGACAGCGTGCGAGTCGCGATGTCCACGATTCCGGTCAGCTCGACGGTGTCCACCGTGCCGTCATCGTGAACGACCAGCACATCCATCGGAGTCGAGTCGATCTCCATCACCTCACCCGGACGGGCCGCAGTGAGCTGGCCGAACATGCCGTCCGGTTGCTTGGCCAGCGAACGGCGAGTGCGGGCCGAGCCCAGCGTGTGCCGCCCGGCGCTGACCGCCTTCAACAGCCGGTAGAAAGCCGCCCGCGACGGCAGCGGCACCACTCCCGGTCCGTGCTCGGCCTCCAGGAGGCGTTCCATCCGGCGCCGCAGCACCTGCGCGGAGACCGTGGACCGGCCCGTCTGCCCCTCCACGACCTTCCGCAGGGCCTCGACCACCCGCCGGTCGGCACGACCTGTGCCGTCCGAGGCGGTCCGCAGCCGCGGGTCGACCAGCCCCAGCACTCCCTCCCGCTCGAAGCGGGCCCGCATGTCCTGCAGCACGGTCAGCGACACCGCCGTCCCCGCCGCCGCCAGCTCGGCGGCCTTCGCCAGCTCCCGCTGCCGCAGGGACCACACCGCCGGGTCGTACTCGGGTTTTGCTGGCCCGTGCGGATCGTCCAATGGCCGCCCGGAGAGCATCTCCACCAGATGCCGCTGCCACCACTCGGCCCGCTCAACCGCCTTGGCCGGAAGCCCCTCCAGCACCCCGGCCGCCGGCACCACCGTCCGCACCGAGGCCGGTGTGACCACCTCGAAGCCGTCCGAGGACAGCAGATGGGCCAGCATCACCACGCTCGCCGACTGGCCCTCGTCGACCAGCCGGACCGCAGTCCCCTCCAGAGCGGCGACCGTATGCAGCCGCCCGTCGAAGCGGACCAGGTCACCCGCTCGCAGCAGTCGCGGACGCGACGGCATCCCCGCCTCCTTCCTGGACCAGGCCGAGCCGGACCTGCGTGTCCGCCGACAGCAGCCCGGTCTCCAAGTCCGTGGTCAGAACCCGGCGCCAGAGCAGGTGGAACAGCACCGGCAGCACCGCGATCTGGTCGCCCGCTCCCCGAGCCCCGTCCAACAGACCGGCGCCGTCAACGAACACCTCCACCAGACGTTCGGCGACGCCCGGGCGGTGCACCCGCGGATGCCGGTAGCCGGCCAGCCATCGCACGTTCGCCATCAACACGGCCTCCGGCGTGCCGACCCGCGCGAAGTCCCAGCCCACCGACCGGCATGCCGCCGCAGTCACTGCGAATTTCACTGCGTCCCCCGGCCCGATTCGCTCATCCGGGCGCACATCCACCACCAGGGCCGTGCCATCCGCGCGCCGGACGAAGAAGTCCGGCGTGTGCCGCACCCGCTTCCCGTCCGGCCCTGCCCAGGACAGCCGAAACGGCTGTGAGGACATGCCCGTCACCAGCGGGTCAAAGTCGAGCAGCATCAGGTGATCGCGCTCTAACCACGACTCATATCCCACATGCCTGTCACACGTCGCCGACCAGTACCAGCCGCACCAGTTGCCCTGCCCCCGGAAAGCCGGGAACCGCCGCTCGGGCCGTACCGACTCAAACGGAACCGACCACAGGAGCCCCAAAGACCCGCGTTCACGAAGCCCAGCCGCGCTGACGTACTCCAGCTCGACGTCCTCTGCCGACGCCTCGTTCACATTCACCCGGGCCTCCGGTACGACGTCGACCAGCCACGACGACCGTAGACAGCGAAGAGACGGCGTACCCGGAGAAGACCGAGACACCCCACCAAATGCCCGGAGATGACTGAGACGTCAGCTCACTTGCCCGGAGATCTCCGAGACTGCCCGGACATCACAGAGACAGGACAGCTGGGGGAGCGGGGCGACGGACTGGGAGAGGGCGCTGTCGGTGCTGGAGGTGCCGGGTGAGCGATCGACGTTAAATCAAGGGGAAATTCATGAGTGATTGAAGTAGGATGGGGTGCGGAGGTGAGCGCTGTGCCCAACGAGGAAGAGGCGCTTTTCGGCGCGGTCGACGCACTGCTGGAACGGGTCGCCCAGGACCCCCTGCCGCCCCCGGCAGAGCGCAAGCGTCTACGGGAAGCCGCAGGTCTCAGCCAGGGGCAGATCGCCAAGGCACTGGATGCCCGGCGGGAATCCGTCGGCAACTGGGAGACCGGCCGCAGCGAACCCCGACCTCCGAAGCGAGCCGCCTACGCCCGGCTCCTGGACGGCCTGGCGGCGCGCTTCCCGATGGTCCCCGACGCGGCCGCGCCCGTGCGGGACACGGCGGTGCGCGAGACGTTCACCGGCGTCCCCGCCCCGGCGGAGGCGCGGACTGTGTCCACACATCCGGCGCCCGGGGCTGCGGCCCTGCCGGCTGAAGAGAACACCCGGCCCCGCCCCGCCAAGACCGCGGCTCCGGCCGCCGCGTCCCCTCCGGTGCGCGCCGTCAGGCCGTCGGCGACATCGCGCCGCCCGGGCGTGAAGAAGGCGGCCCCGGCGAACACTCCGGCAGGCGTCGACCCGCGCTTCGAGAACGGCCCGCTCGCCGTGGTCGACGTCGAAGACGGCCAGGTCCTCGCGTACTGCGTAGGCGGCCTGGTTCTGGACGTGCCCGCCAAGTCGATCCCGGCGCTGGTCGACTGGACCCTCAAGGAGGCCAGGCTCGGGCAGCCGAAACTGTCCGGCCCGGGCAAGGACGCCGACCCGCTGCTCGTACTCACCGAGGCCGCGCTGGAGCGCTACGGCCTGCCGGTCGCCCTCACGGAGGAAGAGCGGCTCGCCGGGCGGATCCCGGAGGGCCACAAGGTCATCAAGCAGCTGGTCCGCGCGGACTGGAAGTTGACGAAGCGCGGGTTCGGGCCGTGGGCGCGGATCTACCGTCCGGCGCAGGGCTCGGAGCGGGCCTGCGTGCAGCTGTGCATCCCCTCATGGAACGCGCTCGACACCCGCCACTGGGGCGAGGCCGGGCAGCTCCCGCCGGCCGAACTCGCCCGGCTCCTGGGTGTGTACGCGTCCCGGGTGATGACGCCGCGCGGCTCCACCGCCGTGACCGGCCTGGAGCTGATGACCGCCCTGCACCCGCCGACCCACGCCGTCCGCGACGAAGCCACCGGCGCGTTCCGGAAAGCGGACGTCAAGACGCCGGGCTCCCTGGGCGAGCACCCGGTGGACTGCGCGCCGTGCGAAGCCCCGGACGGGCACCCGGTGCTCAAGGATCTGCCGCGCTTCCACGTCCGCGGCCCCGGCGAGAAGCTGTTCGAGGAGGCGTACGACTGGGCGCGCCCGCTCACCGACGCCGAATGCACCAAGCGGCACCTGGTGGGCATCGACGTGAACATGGCCTTTGCCGCCGGAGCCAACGGCCTGACCGTCGGCCTCGGTGAGCCGACGCAGGTCAAGAACCCGGTGTTCGACCCGAAGCTGCCCGGCTCGTGGCTGGTCGACCTGTCCCACGTCGACCTGTCCCGCGTGAAGGTCGGCAAGGAGTGGGTGGAGCTGGACGGCAGCCTGCTGCCGAGCCCGTTCACGCCGAAGGGCGAGCGCCCGACGGGACCGGCCTGGTACGCGACGCCCACCGTGGCGTACGCGCTGGAGCTCGGGTACGACGTCGCGCCGATCGAGGCGTGGGTGCGCTACGACAACGGCCGCTACCTGGACGCCTGGTACAACCGGCTGCGCGACGCCTACCTCGCCACGATGGCCGACCTCGGAGTCGACGCGGACCTGTCGTCCCCGGCCGACTTCCTGGTGGCGATGGACGGCTACCGAAGCCGTGACCCGGAGCTGGCGATCGTGGTCTCCGCGGTCAAGGCGACGGTCAAGGGCGGCTTGGGCAAGCTGCGCGAGCGGCCCCGGGGCGAGGGCTGGAAGCCCGGCGAGCCGTGGCGGGCGCTGTCCCGGCCCACCTGGCGGCCGGACATCCGTGCGGCGGTCATCTCCCGCACACGGATCAACCTCCACCGGAAGCTGCTCAAGCACGCGGCGTTCACCGGCCAGTACCCGGTGGCGATCCTCTCCGACTGCGTCGTGTACGCGGCCGACAGTGAGAGCCCGCTGGACTTCCTGCCCTACCGGGACGGCAAGCCGCTGCCGGGCGGCTTCAAGCTGGGAGTGAACCCGGGCCTGGTCAAGTGGGAGGGCACCCAGAGCGTGCTGTGGGGCGAGGGCGTCCGCGAGCAGTTCGACGCCCCCGAGCTCAACCTCGCCCGGTACATCAAGGACGGCACCGTCACCAACGCCGACAGCGGGGAGTAGGCAGGCATGAGTGTGTTCGGGGACGGCCTGGAAGCCGCAGTGCAGAAGGCGTTCACCCGCCCGGCGCCCAAGAGCGCGGGCGCGCAGATGCGGTACCTGGTCAAACAGCTCAAGGGCACCAAGGCGGTCGCCCAGTTGCTGCGGATCTCCCAGCGCACCGTCGAGCGGTACGTGAAGAACCAGATCAAGAAGCCGCGTCCGGACCTTGCCGCCCGGCTGGAGAGCGAGGTGAAAAAGCGGTGGCAGCCGCAGATCCGGGCGAAGGCCCGCGAGAAGGCGGCGACCACCGGCGGCATCATCATCGACACCCGCGCCCGCCTCGGCTACACCGCGCCGATCGGGTCCACGGACCAGGACCGCATCCGGCACCTGACCGTCGCACTGCCGCCCCGCTACGCCGCCCGCCTCTTCGACGCCCAGGAACAGGGCGCCGGCGACGACCGCCTGCGGGAGATCGCCGCCGAAGCGCTCAAGGAGGTGTACTTCCAGGACGGCGGCCGCCGCGCCGGCCAGCTGGAGGAGGTCCGCTTCACCGACATCCAGCACCTCGACTTCGACCTGTAGGCGCGCCCCGAACACGCTGTGGGCCCCGGACCGCCGGTCCGGGGCCCACTCGCGTATCCGCGTGGGGCGGGATGGTCGGCGTCGGCCGCTCGAGAAAGGCGGCGAGTGACCGACGCCCCAGGCTCGGACGGCGGACCTGGGGCGTCATGCTGCGTCCAGGCTGCCTGTCCGACGTCCGGCAGTTCGATGACCGGCTCCGGCGGCGGATCGCCGCTGTCCCGGCGTTCCGAAACCCGCGGCAACAGCGCGACGCCCCCGGCCGGTCAGCCGGGGGCTCACGCGATCAGACGCCCTTGCCGCAGTAGAACTTCTGGTCGCCCCGATCGATGTTGGAAATGCAGACTCGCGCCTTGTATCCCCGGTCATCCCGGTGGAAACCGGTGCGCCATGTCTGGTCCTCGCCCGCCTGCGAGAGATAGTCGTTCGAGACCGGCGTGTAGCTGCCGCTGCCGTACTTGCGAGCGAGGTACATCTGGCAGTGGGCGTTGTTGGAGCGGAGTACCCCCTGGGCGTTCCAGCGGCCGCTGATCTTCTTCGTGGTGACCCATCCGGTGCAGCGTCCTCGCTGGATGCGGGAGGTCGGCTCATAGCCATCGGGGTGGACGGTGACGGATTGCGCCCCTTGGGGTATCGCCGCGGCCGTTGCAGCGCCGGCGGATGTGGTGAGGCCGAGGGTGGCCAGTCCGGCGAGTGCCGTGGTCGCGGCGAGCGCGGTAACGCGCCTGCGGATACTCATGCTCTGTTTCCTCCCGTTGTTGGGGCCCGGGGCTCCCGACACCGCCCCGCAGCCGATGACCACCATGGGCGGTCGCGGACAGGAGAACCAGCGATGCCGGGCAGGTGACGCCTTCCCAGGACGTCCCACCGTTCGACGTGCAGGAACGCGGCGCAAGATGACTACGCTGTGGGATACGCCGGATCGCCTCCGGCCAGTTGGCCGGGGGCTTCTCCAGTCGTTGGACATCAGCCGGTTCGGACTTCTTACTGTCTGCCTATGCGGCCTCCTCCACCCCCGGCTTCTTCCCGTTGAGCACCTGCCGGATCCAGCTCGGCGTCAGCCGCATCCGTGCCGCCAACTCCTCCAGCCCGTGCTTGACGGGCGGGGTTAGGGGGACGACAGGGCCTAGGAGCAGATGGAGGAGCGCCGTCGCATCGATCGCCTCCTGGCCACCTCGCCGCCGGAGGAGACGTACAGAGCCGCCCTTGCCAAGGCCTGCGCCGAGAAGCGCGCCAGGCATCGCAGTTGATGCACCGGCCCGGTACGTGCAGCTCTTGAAGCGCTATGGTCTTGGCATGGTCAGCATGGCTTTCGAAGCGGGCGACGCTGCCACCTGGGGTAGCACGGTGATTGCCCTGGCTTCGATCTTCTTGACCCTCTACCAGGCCCGCAGCCAGAAGCGGGACCTGAAGCGAGACTTAGAGCGGCAGAACGAGTTGCAGGCCGAGGCATCGCAGCTCCAACGCCGCCAGATCGAGGCATCCGAACGCCGTGCCTTGGCCGTGGAACATATGCTGGAGCGCCTTTCAGCTTCGCTGGCCCCGTATCCAAGCAGCAACGACGCCCCATCCGCCGTGCAGATTCCGGCCCGATGGGAGACGGGACCACACGGCAACGGTGCCCCTGACGGAGGCAGCGTTCCGGAACAGCCCCCCGCGCCTGACTTGGAACCCGACGGGACCTCGGAGCCTTCTCCTCAAGACCCCACTCCCGGCCCCGGCTACGGATATCCGCAACCAGCTGTTGCCAGCCCGGGACCCGAAGGCTCCGCGCCGCACGCGGCCTTGGACATCAGCGACGAGGACGACTGGACCCTGCCGCCGCCCGCTCCTCAAGCTCCAGCTCCCGCTCATCCAGCTCCCCCCTCTGTTGGCGGCTACGGATATCCGCAACAATCTGCGACCCCGCCGCCACCTCCGTCATATCAGCCCGCTGCCCCGCGGCGCATGTCCCCGTACCCGGCCCCACATGCCCGCTCCCCGTGGTTTCTGCGGCGCTCGAACCGCCACACATACGCCCTGGTCAACTCCGGCGGCGCGACCTTGTGGAACGTCCGCATCAACCCGTCCAACCTGCCCCCTACCGTGAGGAACCTTCCCGAGGCGGCTGTGGTGCGGCCTTATGAGTCCGTCGAGTTCCTCATGGCTGACTCCGTCGGCGCTCCCGTGCCGCGGGAAGTGTGGGTCTCTTGGGAGGGCCAGGCCCAGGAAGTCGCAGTCCCAGTGCCATAGCCTCGAGGTCTCCGCTTGCCAGTTCAGAGGTCGGCTCAGGCCGCACGGTGCTCCAGGCGTCGGTGGCGAGGGCGTAGCCGGGGCTGTCGTCCAGCAGTTCCTTGCGCCGGTTGTAGCGCTGGGTGGTGCGGGAGTCCTTGTGGTCGGCGTAGGCCCTGTCCGAGACCGCAGGTGGAGCGTCCGCAGGTACGCAGATCGGGCATGCACCCCGCCTGATTACAGATGGTGAAGCAACCTGGAAAGATCTGGCAGGACGGCTGAAATCGGCCACTCTCGTGAGATGTCGGCGGCACCCTCGCAGCGCTCACTGGCTGAGGCGTTCCGGGCTGTGTCGGGCTTCTGAAGATCGCCGTCGACACGCGACGAGCCGCCACGCCGAGAAGCGTTTCGAGTTCGTTCCGCAAGAGTGCGAGGTCACCCGGGAAGGGCTTGGCCGAGACGGCTTTGAGGTCGTTTCAGGGCAGGATCTGGTCACCGTTCGGGGGCTAGGGTGAAGTCTCCTGCGACTGCTCCGGAGGTGCCCTCCCGGTGACGGATTCCTTTGTTCACCTGCACAACCACACCGAATATTCGATGCTCGACGGCGCGCAGAAGCTCAAGCCGATGTTCGCCGAAGTCGAGCGTCAGGGCATGCCGGCCGTCGCCATGAGCGACCACGGAAACATGTTCGGTGCGTACGAGTTCCATCAGGTGTCCAAGGGTGTCGACGGCGTCAAGCCGATCATCGGGATCGAGGCCTACGTCGCGCCGTCCTCGCGCCGGAACCGCAAGCAGGAGTTCTGGGGTCCGGGCGGCCAGCGGGCCATGTCGGACGACGGCGAGGGCTCGAAGGACGTCTCCGGCGGTGGCCGGTTCACGCACATGACGATGTGGGCGCAGAACGTCCAGGGTCTGAAGAACCTCTTCTACCTGTCCACCGAGGCCAGTTACACCGGTCAGTTCCCCGCGGGCAAGCCGCGGATGGACATGGAGCTGATCAGCGAGCACGCGGGCGGCATCATCGCCACGACGGGCTGCCCGTCCGGGGCGATCCAGACGCGGCTGCGGCTGAACCAGTACGACGAGGCCCGTGAAGTCGCCGCCGCCTACCAGGACATCTTCGGCAGGGAGAGTTACTTCCTGGAGCTGATGGACCATGGGCTGTCCATCGAGAAGGACGTCCGCGACGGGTTGTTGCGGCTGGCCAAGGATCTGAACATTCCGCTGCTGGCCACGAACGACGCGCACTATGTGCACGAGGACCAGGCCGACGCGCATGACAACCTGCTGTGCATCGGGGTGGGCAAGAACAAGGACGACCCCAAGCGGTTCCGGTTCCAGGGCAGCGGCTATTACCTCAAGACCGCCGCGGAGATGCGGGAGCTGTTCGCGGAGCTGCCGGAGGCCTGCGACAACACCCTCCTGATCGCCGAGCGCATCGAGTCCTACGACTCCGTCTTCGAGAACGTCGACGAGATGCCGCAGTACCCGGACGTGCCGGAGGAGGAGACGCAGGAGTCCTGGCTGCGCAAGGAATGCCTCAAGGGCCTGGCCATGCGCTACGGCGCCCCGATCCCGGCCGAGGTCATGGAGCGCTTCGAGACCGAGATGACGGTCATCGGCCCCATGGGCTTCTCCTCCTACTTCCTCGTGGTCGCCGACATCTGCCGCCACGCCCGCGACAACGGAATCCCGGTCGGGCCCGGCCGCGGGTCGGCCACCGGCTCGATCGTCGCGTACGCGACCCGCATCACCGAGCTGTGCCCGCTCGAGCACGGCCTGCTCTTCGAACGCTTCTTGAACCCTGAGCGCATCAACCCGCCCGATGTCGACCTCGACTTCGACGACCGCCAGCGCGACGCCATGGTCCGCTACGTCACCGAGAAGTACGGCGACGAGTACACCGCCATGGTCAACACCTTCGGCAAGATCAAAGCCAAGAACGCGATCAAGGACTCGTCCCGCATCCTCGGCTACCCCTTCCAGCACGGCGAGCGCATCACCAAGGCGCTCCCGCCGGACATCATGGGCAAGTCGATCCCGTTGGACGGCATCTTCGACTCCGCGCACCCACGCTACGGCGAGGCCGGCGAAATCCGGACGATGTACGAGAACGAGCCGGAGGTGAAGAAGGTCATCGACACCGCCAAGGGTGTCGAAGGCCTGACCCGCGGCACCGGTGTGCACGCGGCCGCGGTCATCCTGTCCAAGACGAAGCTGACCGAGCGCATCCCGCTGCACATGCGCGCCAAGGACGGCGTCAAGATCACCGGCTTTGACTACCCCAGCTGCGAAAACATGGGGCTGGTCAAGATGGACTTCCTGGGCCTGCGCAACCTGGGCGTGATCGACCACGCGCTGACGAACATCCGCGACAACCGCGGCGTCAAGCTGGCCACCGTCGACCCGGGCAACGGCGACACCCGCGTCACCGTGATCCCGCTGGATGACAAGAAGACCTTCGAGCTTCTGGGCCGCGGCGACACGTTCGGCGTGTTCCAGCTCGACGGCGGCGGCATGCGCGCGCTGCTGAAGCTGATGGAGCCCTCCCGCTTCGAAGACATCGCGGCCGCCCTCGCCCTGTACCGGCCCGGCCCGATGGCCGCCAACGCGCACACCAACTACGCGCTGCGGCAGAACGGCAAGCAGGACCCGGACCCGATCCACCCCGAGCTGAAGGAAGTCCTGGACCCGATCCTGGGCTCCACCCACCACCTGCTCATCTTCCAAGAGCAGATCATGGCCATCGCCCGGACCCTGGCCGGCTACACGCTCGGTGGCGCCGACATGCTGCGCCGCGCGATGGGCAAGAAGAAGCCCGAGGTGCTGGCCGCCGAGTGGCAGAAGTTCCACGACGGCATGGCCGACAACGACTACTCGGAAGAGTCCATCAAGGCGATCTGGGACGTCATGCTCCCGTTCTCCGGCTACGCGTTCAACAAGTCCCACACCGCGGGCTACGGACTCGTCTCCTACTGGACCGCCTACCTCAAGGCCAACTACCCGGCCGAGTACATGGCGGCCCTGCTCACCTCTGTCGGTGACGACAAGGACAAGGCCGGCATCTACCTCGCCGATGCCCGCAAGCTCGGCGTCACCGTCCTCGCGCCGGATGTGAACGAGTCGCTTGCCGAGTTCGCGGCCGTGGGCGACGACGTCCGCTTCGGACTGCTGTCGGTGCGCAACGTGGGCGACAACGTCATCGAATCGATCATCGCGGCCCGCAAGTCCAAGGGGAAGTTCACTTCGTTCTCCGACTTCCTCGACAAGGTCGACCTGCCCGCGCTGAACAAGCGGGCCGTGGAATCCCTCATCAGAGCCGGCGCCTTCGACTCCCTCGGACACACTCGCAAGGGACTGTCCGCCGCCCACGAGAGCGCCATCGACGCAGTCGTCCCGCTCAAGAAGGCAGCCGCCTACGGACAGGACGATCTCTTCGCCGGCCTCGGCGACGCAGCCGGCGACGACAGCTTCAGCCTGGACGTGCCGGTCAGCGACGACGAATGGCCCCGCAAACAACTGCTGTCCATCGAACGCGAGATGCTCGGCATGTACGTCTCCGCACACCCGCTGGACGGCACCGAGCACATCCTGTCCAACAACCGCGACACCACCATCGTGGACCTGCTGGCCTCAGGGCGCACCGAAGGCATGGTCCGCCTCTCCGGCCTGATCACCAGCGTCCAGCCCAAGATGACCAAACAAGGCAACGCCTGGGCCATCGTCAACCTCGCCGACCGTGACGGAACGATCGAGGTCCTCTTCTTCCCTGCCACCTACCAGATGGTCGCCGCCGCCCTGGTGGAGGACAGCGTCATCACCGTGCAAGGCCGCGTCAACGACCGCGACGGCGCCATCAGCATCTTCGGGCAGGAACTGCAGGTCCTCGACGTGACCTCCGTCGAACGCGACGGCGCGGCCCCCGTCCAGCTTCGGCTGCCCTATCACCGCATCAACGAGCTGTGCATCAACGAACTCAAACGCATCATGGGCGCCCACCCCGGCCAGAATCCCGTTCAACTCGCGGTGCGCGGCCCGCAGAAGACCATCGTCTACCAGCTTCCCTCGCTGGTGAACGCCGCGACCATCGCCTCAGACATCAAGGGATCCTTTGGCCCGGAGGCGTGGCAAGGGGTGGCGTGAGCGAGGAAGCCAGTACAGGCGAGCCGCACGACTCGGGCACCGGCCACCGGTTCGGGGCCGGCCAGGGAGGTCAGCGTCTTGCTGCGATCGCGGGGGCAGCAGCAGCCCGGCCAGGTACTCACGAAACCCGCGTCGCCGGGCCAGCGTGCCGAAGCCCACGACGTACGAATGGCGTTCAACCCGCCAGAGTTGAGCGGCGGCACTGCCCCTGCCAGGCCGAGACCACGAGTTCAGCACCAAGGAGGTCCGCCACTACGCCGGTCCGGTTGACGAGATCGGCGGCTGAGCGGCGAGAGGCCGATCCCCACTCCATGTCTGTCTATGACACGTCCCTGCGGCTTTTCGATCTCCACCATCCGCACCGTCGGCGGGAAGTAGCTGCCCGACGACAAGCGATTCCACAGCTTGTAGAGGTTGCCCTTCAGGTCCGCCTCGAACTGCTCGATCGACTCGCCGTCGACGCCGGCCGCTTTGCCGATGTCGCGCTTGACCAGGGACCAGATGGCTGTGAACGGCTTCTCCGGCCCCAACAGAACGAACCTTTGGGCCCCAGGGGCTTGATCTCGGTTCGAGTGTTCGTCAGAAGTGGCCCCAGGGGCGGTCTTGCAGTGGGAGCATCAATGTGCTTCTGACAGTCAGGTGGCCCGCATGGATGGCCCGAGAACCAAGGTTGAGTTCTTCGCGGCGATCCGCCGGGACTCCCGTACCGAAAGCGCCAGGGCTGATCCCGAACACCGCCGCAAGGCCCCCTCGCCAGGCCCATCGCCATCGGACAGGAGTCGACGCCGGGGCGGCTCCAACCCGTCAAGGTTGTCAGGCCGAGAGGAACCGAGACCGTCAAGCTGTCTACACCAGCACTCGCCCGGACGTCCCCGTGAAGCTCTGGTCGCGCCGTCACGGTCGGGGCGACCGCATGACCCCGACGATGAGCCCGAGCACGGGTCTGGCCGCGCCGCTCTCACCGCGACCACGACTGGTCAGCACCGCCGGGAGGGGTGTCAGCCGCGGCGGCCTCGTCACGCCTGCCGATGCCCGGATACGGTCCAGCGGACTCGCTGGTCGGGTTCACGGACGGGGCGCGGGGCGGAGGGACCGTGACGGAGCAGGTCGGCCAGCGAAGCCGCGAGGACGGGCACGTCCTGCAGGAAGCGGGACAGAGCCAACTGCCCAGCTTCCGTGCGCAGAGCGCTCATCCATGGCTGCGCTGAGATTCCCAAGTGGTCCCTCGTGTCATTTTCGCCAGAACAGGTGGTGCGTCACGCCGCTCGGGCTGGGCGCGACCTCGAGATGGAACCGGTCGAGCAGTTCATCGGGCGACTCCCAGAGACGCCGGCCGGACCCGAGCTTCACCGGCGAGACCGCTACGTGCATGGTGTCGACGAGGTCGGCATCAAGGAACTGCCGGATGGTGGTGACCCCGCCGCCGAGTCGGACGTCCTTGCCCTGCGCCGCCTCCCGGGCCCGTTCGAAGACCGTGATCGGGCTGCCGTCGACAAAGTGGAACGTGGTGTCGGAGAGCGTGATCGAAGGACGCTTGTGGTGGGTCATGACGAACACCGGGGTGTGAAACGGGGGCTCGTCACCCCACCAGCCGCGCCAGTCATGGTCGTGCCAGGGCCCGCGCTGGGGGCCGAACTTGTTGCGGCCCATGATCTCGGCGCCGATGTTGCGTGCGAAGTCCCGCGTGAAGTAGTCGTCGAGGCCACGGCTCCCTTCGGGGTCGGTGCGCATAGGCCAGCTCGCCGTGGCGCCGGCCCAGGCGAACAGCCTCTCGGGATGGTCGTGGCCGAACGGCCGCTCGAGACTCTGGTGCTCACCGGCACCGATTCCGTCACTTGAGACGTTGAAGTTCATGACTCTCAGTAGCTGATCCATGTGTTTCCTCATCAGATCCTGTTCGCAACCTCGTGTAGCGAAGTGCCCCACATCAGGACGTCGAACGGGACGTGGCCGGATCGACAGTGACCCGTAACTTTTTCCAAGGCGTGCCCGGCGTGAGAGTTCACGTGCGTCGTTCGGCGGCATCCCTGTGTCCACCAGTGCGGCGTCGAGTCGGCAAGGGTGCGCGGATGGAACTTTCGGTCACGTGCGGGCAGCCCATCAGACAGCGGCTTGAAGGGGGCGTCCGCCCTAGCGAATGCCCTTCTCGCTGCGGATGCGGGCGCGTTCGCGGCGCTGGGCGGCGAGGACATCGGGGTGGCGGCCGTTGGCGTTGTGCCAGCGCAGGTAGGCGTACAGGGCCCGAGTCCGCACGGTGTGGTTGCCGACTTCGGAAGGTGACCGACCGGCCGGTCGTTCGCCTTCCGTACGTTCACCTGGATGTTCGTGAGTTTCCTGCCGGTGGGCATGATGACGGATGCCTTGGCCTATGGCGTGGCCACCAGGGCTGATCTCGTCGTAGAGATCGTGTTCGCCCTCTTCTTCACCGGGGTCGCTGGAAGGATGCCATTCGCCTCGCTCGACGACTGGTGCCACCGGCCGAACAGCAGTCCCCACAGCAGAACCCCAAGGCCGAAAAAAGCCAGGTACAGCCAGGCATTGAGTGCTGCGCCGGACTTCGGCAGGAACCACTGCGCGTCACCCATCACCTCCACGCCAACGACTTCGTCGCGCCAGAGCCGCAGTGTGGCCGACTGTCCCTCCTTGGCTTTGGAGTAGAAACTCGACGACATGCCGCGGGCCTGCCGGGAATCGTCGGCCCGCCGCCAGGTGACCTTGACCTCGTAGTGGGTGGTCGTGGTCGTGGTCGTGCTCGTCTACGTCTGGCCGGTGCCGTCGGTGTGCGTCGTCGTCGAGGTCGTGGGGTAGGTGCGCCGGCCGACGATGGAGCCCACCTCGCTGCCGAAACTTAGCTGGCGCCCCGCTCGCACGCCACGACCTTGCGGAACTCCCGGGTCTGCCGATACGGGTCAGCGGCGCCGGCAAGCGCCGTCACAAGCAACACCCAGACCGAGCGCGACCACGATCCACCGCCCGAGGGAACGCTTGGGCAACGATACGCGGCACGGCAGCAGACGGAATCGGCGAAGCCTCATACACCACCCCTGGAACGATCACCTGGGCATGGTGCGAATCGCTGTCTCCTTGATGCCAGCAGCGCCCCCGCTCCCCAGAGTCTCGGCTGTCGAACGTGGCGCTGTAGCGGAACCCGTCAAAGCGATCAAGGCAGGTAGATCGTTCTAACGCTGTGCTGGGATCAGTGGGCCATCTGGTGCCGGCTGGTTGATCCAGGCCGCTGCGGGGACCTTCGGGGGCTCCGGTGGCTTGCGGACGAAGCGTTCGGGGTGCTGCGCGTAGGCCGCCTGGAGGACGTCGGCACGCATCTCGCGGAGCTGCTCGGCGAGACCGAAGTGCACGTGGTACGGCGTGTGCAGGCCGATTCCGGAGTGCCGATGCTTCTCGTTGTACCAGGTGAAGAACTGGGTGCACCACGCCCGGGCGTCCTCGAGAGATCCGAAACGCTCGGGAAAGTCGTGCCGGTATTTCAGGGTCTTGTACTGGCTCTCGCTGTACGGGTTGTCGTTCGACGTCTTCGGCCGCGAATGCGACTTGGTGACGCCGAGACCGGCCATCATCTGGGCGACGTTCTGCGCGACCATCGGGGACCCGCGGTCCGAGTGGATCGTCACAGGCCCGCGCCTGCGAGGAGGACGTGCCGGAGAGCATCGCGCGTTCCGGTATCCGTCTCACTCACACGCCGGCGGTGATGCTCACGAAGTGGCGCTTCGGGATGGAAGCACTTCCAGCCTACGAACTCACCAAGTCTTTCCGCCTGCTGGTTGCCCTCTTCACCATCGCGGATACCCGCAGGCGGTCGCTGTACTGCGCCAGGGGATGTACTCACGCGTGTCACAACCTGCCTGATCCCCCGCGGGACGCAACCTGAGGTGACTTCTTGCCCTGGGTCTTGTCGGGGATCTTGGTGAGCTGGGGCTTCGCTGGTCAGGGCCCTAGGGCCTGTATCGAGTCGCGATCAATCTGCGGGTTTCGTCCTCGCGGCAGGGCTTGGAGCGGTAGATCTTCTTGTGTGACGCGAGTGCAACTGACGGATGAGGAGTGGGAGTTCATCGAGCCGTACTTGCCGATCGGCGAGTACGGCCCGTACCCCACGCGGCTGCGGCAGCAGTTCGAAGGCGTGATTTGGCGGTTCAAGACCGGCGGCCAGTGGCGGGAGATGCCCCAGGAGTTCGGCGCCTGGTCCACTGTGCACAACCGCTTTCGGCAGTGGCGTGACGCGGGCGTCTTCGAGGCTCTGCTGGAGGGTCTGATCACGGAAGCCGCGAAGCGCGGCGAGGTGGATCTGTCCCTGGTCAGCATCGACTCCACCACCGCGCGCGCCCATCACGACGCCGCCGGGATGCACCTGGACCAGGACCTCCTCACCGTCCTGGAGAAGGCCGCCGTCGAAGAGGAGAGGGCCAGGTCAAAGGGGGCGACTGCGAAGAACGAAACGGGCAGGATCCCGAACGGGAAGAGCGGCGACGCATCCGGCGCCGACGCAGAGTCCGTCTGAAGGCCGCTCTCCTGGGACGTTCCAGGGGCGGGCAGACCAGCAAGGTCCACCTCGCCGCCGACCGAAAGTGCCGCCCGCTGGCAATCGTCCTGACCGCGGGCCAGGCCGCGGACAGCCCGCAATTCATCCCTGTGCTCAACAAGGTACGGGTCCGCAGGCCCGTCGGCCGCCCCCGCACCCGCCCGGACGCGGTCGCCGGGGACAAGGCCTACTCCTCCCGCGGCAACCGAGCCCACCTGCGCAAACGCCACATCAAAGCAGTCATCCCGGAGAAGAGGGACCAAGCCGCCAACCGGAAGAAGAAGGGCTCCAGCGGCGGCCGGCCCGTCAGTCACGACGCCGACCTCTACAAGGAGAGGAACACCGTCGAGCGCCTGATCAACAAGCTCAAGGCCTGGCGGGGCATCGCCACCCGATACGACAAGACCCCGGCCAGCTACCTCGCCGGCCTCCACCTGCGTGCCTCGATGATCTGGCTCAAAGAACTCACGAGAACCGCCCATTGATCACAACTCAATACGCACCCTAGTCCGCCCCTTCACAGAGGTCGTCATTGGTCGTCGTTGGCCGCCGCCGATCGGCCTCGGACGGCCCAGGGACGGCCCAGCCGTGGCCCACCTGAACGGCGTCAGCCGGCGGAAGCGGCCGGTCAATGCGCGGTGATGCACCCCTCTTCCATGTCCCACCACTCCTCGGATACACCGTGGTTGAGCAGCCTTTGCACCTTGGCGAGATCAGCGGCGGGCGGGACGTCCAGGGCGACCATGCCGAACCGTTCTATGCCCTCGCCGTCGAATCCGAGTTCCTGAAACGCATTGATCACGCTCTGCCGTGCAGCTCCAGGGAGGAAGAAGTGCTCGTCCCCGCAGTAGTCGTAGCCCCAGGAGATGAGACCGCCGGGCTGAGACTGGGACGGGTATGGGAAGCCATCCGGACGACCGGGGCGAGTCACGTCGAAGGTCTCTTGGCTCCGCTGTATGCGCTCCAGGAGCGGGGTGTGCGCTTGTGGGTGGAAGACAACGAGCTCATCGGTGATGACCCCGGTCCATAGGGGTCCAGGAAGGGTCCTCGTTCCCCTGGTTCTCGGTCTCGGTCGCAGGTCGGAGCTGGACGGGACCAGAGACGGATGGCGCCGGCCCGGGCGGTTGCTAGCGTGGAAAGTGGTTCTGGCACCCAGAGGGAAGGAGGCCGACCGATGGCAGTCCAACTCAACCACACGATCGTCGCCGCGCACGACAAGATGGCGTCCGCACGGTTCCTCGCGGATCTGCTGGGTTTGGAGGTGGCACCGGAGTACGGTCCGTTCGTCCCGGTGCAGATACCGAACGGCGTGACGCTGGACTACATGGACACGGCCGAGTCGATCAGCCCACAGCACTATGCGTTCCTCGTCTCCGAGGACGACTTCGACGCGATCTTCGCCCGTGTCCGCGAGGCGGGCCTGACCTACTGGGCGGACCCGCATCACCACCACCTCGGCGAGATCAACCACAACGATGGCGGCCGCGGGGCGTACTTCGACGACCCCAACGGACACAACCTGGAGATTCTGACCAGGCCGTACGGCAGCGGCGAGGACTGATACCCCGGAGCGGTGCCGGGAGCCGGACGCCCCTCGGCGACCGTGTGCCCAGGGCACCGTTCGGACCACGACTCCACTAACACAGACCCGAGTTCCCGTCCCGGTGCGCGGTGATCTCGCCTGGCGTTTGTCTGGGGATGGGGCGCGGCCCGCTCGTCACCGGGGGTGTAGGCGGTGCCGTGCTGACCTCCTTCGGCTATGGCGGCTGGGAGCTGCTTCTCCCGCCAGGCGAGGGCGGCGTTGCCGGCTGGCTGGTGTAGCGGGAGCACGTTTGCCGTGGCAGCTGTATTCGTCGCCTACGCCTTGTCCTGCGGCTGCTCCTGAGCGGTCAGGCTGGCCACAAGCTTGAAAACCGTCGTGGCAGCGATGTCACCGTGGGTTCAAATCCCACACCCACCGTAGGTGAACGGCCCCTGACCAGTTGAATCGGTTGGGGGTCGTTCTCGTGTGCGCTGTCCGTCAAGCACCGTGGTTCCCCGTCAGTTACCGGTCGATCGGGCACGACAGGGGCACGGGTACCTTCTGATCCGTAGGATCGGGCAGCTTGTTGGGAGGGTGGTCAGCCCTCCCCTGGATTGACTGCCAACCGTGGTGATCACCGGCCTCTGCGTGCCGTCGTTGCCGTCAGGGTTGCCGTCACTCACGGATCACCGATGGCTGTGCCGCGCAAGCGGAAGGGCCCACAGCACCTTTGGCCGTGGCTATGCTCTGGTGATGTCGAACCAGTCAGTGGCAGCGGGAGTCGGTCTCGCTCGTGTGATGGCGCACTGCGGCGGAAGCCCGGTCAGCGCCGTGAAGTTTCTAGTGGGGGCGATAGCCTCAGCACCGGCGGACCCGGAGCCCTATACGGCCCTCGCCGAGTTGTGGCGAGACCGGCGCGCGGAACTGGAGGAGGGCCTCGAAGGGGACGGCTCCTTGAGCGCTGTGTTGGCGCAGGCGTACTTCCTATTCCTCGAAGGAAACATGGACGACGCGGTGATGGCCCTGGGTTCGGTCACGGGGGTACGGGCCGACGTGGCGTGGGGCGCTGCCCCATGGTTCGGCGATGCGCGCTTTCTCGGCGCGGTGAGCTCCGAGGCGCTGGCCGAGGCATGTCTGCGGACGTTGGACTACGGCCACGACCTGGACACCGACGAGATGCGTGAGCGATTCGCGCCCTGGTTTCATGCCATCGACGTGGTGTCCGAACGGAGTCCCGCGCCGGAGTCGCTGGCCGCCATGGCCCGGCTGCCCCGGGCCTGCGGCCGCTACGAGCTGTCCTTCGCCCTGTGCGACCGCGCCGATGCCACTGATCGGGTCATGTGGACCGCGGTCGCACGAGCGGCCACCTGGCGCGTGATGGGCAACCTGGACCAGGCTGCGGCAGCCTTCGAAGACGCCCTACGCCTGGACCCTGCCAACTGGTCCCTCTACCTGGACCTTGCCGACGTGAGTGCCGAACAGGGCGACTTCGCCACGGCGGTGGGCCTCGTCGAACGGGGCCTGACATACGCACCGCACGAAATCTCCTTGCGCGCGGCGGGTGCCGCCTACCGCACACGCCTGTCTGGCTCGTCCGACGACCTGCGGGCCCTGATCGTCCTGGCGCCGGAACTCGCGAACATCTCCTACCGGAAGCTGCTGATCGACTACGCATGCGCGGGACCGGGGCTGCCACGGGGACTCGTGGTCAAGGCCCGCCGTATCCGCGAGAACTGAACACGCGCCCTCTGGCAGGACGCTCAGGGGCTGATCTTCAGCACGAAGTACAACGAAAAGGGCCCGGGGACGATCTTCCAGGGTCCTTAACCTGTGTGCACTCGGCAGGATTCGAACCTGCAACCTGCTGATCCGCAGCTCTACAGAGAACGGTCGGTCAGGTCATACCGGCCGAAGTTGAGCCCATGGCGACCATTGCTGAACGGGGGCAGTTGCTGTGGTTGCTGTACTTCGCTGCTGTACGCAGAATCACCCGCATGGGATCTATGCAGCCTGAGCTGAGCTGGCCGTTTGAGGGTGAGGTCTTCCCTCAAGGCCTGCTCGCGATCATCCAAAGGTCCGTCTCAGCGGGGGAGTTCCCGGCCCTGACAGTGATCCATGATGACGAGGATGACTGGCTCGTGAGCGACGGCGTACACGATCCCAACGGTGGGGCCTCATCGGTCCTCCACCTCCAACACGTCGTGGACTCGGACCCGTCGCTTGCCCAGCTGGCCACCATGCCGCCTGGATACGTCGCCCGGCGCTAAACTGCGGCCGATACTTGGGTCATTGAGGAATGGACCTACCCCGACGATTAGCACCGAGAAGTCCGAACCTGCGGCCTAGCGCTTAGAAGGCGCTCATGCCCACCAGCGTCTCTCCTGCCCTGACCAGCGAAGACAGGCTCACGGAAGTGGCAGATGATACATGCGCCGCCACGCATTCGACAGGCATCACCCGCAGCAGAACATGGTGGCGGTCGCGGTCTCGCCAGGCTGGGCCATAACTGCTGAACTTGCTGCTATGCAGGCCGTGCTTGTTGCGCTCATCGCTGTCCTCGGGACGCTAGGCGGATCCATCGTGACAGGAGTTCTCCAACGCCGACATACTGACCGTGCTGCTGAACTGGCCCGACGGGAGCGCAATAGGCAAGAGCAGCGAACGGCCATTTACGATCTTGCGGAGGCGTTAGTGGAGCTCCGCCGCCGGCAGATCTGGCGTTGGTCCACTAGGCGCGACTACGGCACTGGAAACGACACGTACCGCGAGGCCAAGGACGCCTGCTTCGAGGCACGCACTTCGAGCCGAGCTTGCCTCCTCCGCCTTCGGCTCGCGGGTGTTCCTGACTCAGTCGTAGACCTGGCCGTGGTTGCGTTCGAGGCATCCATCATCATCGAAGAGGCTTCCGATGCTGCGGAGTTGGAGCAGAGAGCAGAGGTGTCCAGAACGGCCATGGACTCATTTGTTGCTGCCGCAGCGCGCCACTGCGCTGCCACGTAGCAGGGCTGGCCTTGACGGCTCGGAGAGGCAGTCAGTGCCGGATATCGACTGATTGGCCTATATGGCAAGAGACACCCCATCTTGCCTGACGGCTATCCCTCGAAGGAAACCCGTTCGGCCGGGCGCCCGTGACCTGGCCGTTCACCGGCCGCGCTGGTAGCTGACCTGTCACTGGTTGTCGCCGCCGGTCACTGCCGAGCGGCCTCGCACGGCCCAGGGACGGCCCAGCGATCGGTGTCGGCCCACAGCGGCGAGTGACCGCTTGACTCCAGCACTCGAAGGCATGGCCTCCACCGCTCCGGATTGAGAGGCTGAGCCGGTGACTGATGATGAGGTTGTCGAGGCGTTGCGGACCGTAGCCCGGGCGGGGACCTTGCCAGCGCCCGCGACACGGGAGGCTGTCGCCGAAGCGGAAGAAGTCATCGGGTTCCCGCTGCCTCCCCTTCTGCGACGCTTGTACCTCGAAGTCGCCAACGGCGGGTTCGGCCCGGCCGAAGGAATCCTGGGAGTATGCGGGGGGCGTGCGCAGGGCAACTTTTGGGACATTGCCGAGCTGTACCAGGACGGTCCGGATCCGTCCGGCTGCATCCCCGCCGGCCTGGTGCTGATCTACGACTGGGGTTGCACCGTCTGGTCGCTGGTCGACTTCCGCGATCCTGCGGGCGCCATGTGGTGCACCCATGAAGGAGAGCTCTGGCCCCAGGGCATCGACCTCGCGGAATGGCTGACTGGCGCGTTGGTAGGAACCCTGGCAGTGGAAGCACTGCTGGAGAGCCAACCCGCTTCGCAAATCAGCTGACCCACTGCCCTGAGCTGGTACTTCCCTGTCGAGGTGGCGGGATTTGAACCCGCAGCCGCTTCGTCCCGAAGCAACTTGGGCGGGCCCTTGACCTTGGGCAAGTCCGCCTCTCACTTGCTGCGATGGTCCATAGGTGTGCGCGGTTGTCCGCTGCTGTGCGTTGGCGTTGTCACGCAGTTAGACACTCAGGCACAGCCCAACTGCACTAGCAGCGACGACGTCGGACGTCTTCAACGCGATAGCGGAGCCGCAGCGCCGGGAGATCCTGGCGCTGCTGCGGGCGGGTGAGCGGCCGGTGACCGACCTGGCCCAGGAGCTGGGGATGAGCCAGCCGGGGGCGTCCAAGCACCTGCGGGTGCTCCGGGAGGTGGGGCTGGTGCGGGTCCGCGGGGCGGGCAAGCAGCGCCTCTACGGCCTGGACGCCCGCGGGCTGCGGCCGGTCCACGAGTGGACCGGCGGATTCGAGCGGTTCTGGAACGAGAGTTTCGACCGGCTGGACACCTACGTGCAGGACCTCAAGCAGACACGGCAGGAGGAATGACCGATGGCAGGGGCAAGACAAGAAGCGCGGGGGGAGCCGGCGACGGCCGACCGGGAGATCGTGGTCTCCCGGGTCATCGACGCCCCGCGGGAGCTGGTGTTCGAGGCGTTCACCGAGGTCCGGCACCTGTCGCGGTGGTGGGGTCCGGAGGGGTTCACCACCACCACGCGGTCCTTCGAGTTCCGCGAGGGCGGGGAGTGGGACTTCGTACTGCACGGGCCGGACGGGACCGACTACTCCGAGTGGATCCGCTGGCTGCGGATCGCCACGCCGGAGCGGATCGAGCTGCTGCACGGTGAGTCCCGCGACGACCCGAACGCCTTCGAGTCGGTCCTGACCTTCGCGCCGGACGGCACGGCGACCCGGATCGTGATGCGCACGGTGTTCCCCACCAAGGAACTGCGCGACGAGGCGGTCGAGAAGTACCACGCGATCGAGGGCGGGCAGCAGACCCTGAGCAGCCTGGCGGACTACGTCACCGACCTCGCGCGGAAGGGGGCGGAGGGCTGATGGCCGGGAAGGTGTTCTTCAGCGTGTCATTGTCGCTGGACGGCTTCATCGCGCCCGAGTCCGTGCCCGTTGAAGACGAGCTCTTCGCGCCCGACAAGCAGGACGACCCGGACGTTCAGCGCTGGATGGCGCAGTGGACGGAGTTGCAGCAGTGGGTGTTCCCGCTGCGGTTCTTCCGGGAGAACCTGAAGTTGGGCGAGGGCGGCGAGGAGGGCCGCGACAACGACATCGCGCGGGAGACGTTCGAGCGCACCGGCGCGAGCGTCATGGGCAGGCGCATGTTCGACCTCGGCGAGCAGTCATGGCCGGAGGAGGCGCCCTTCCACACCCCGGTCTTCGTCGTGACGCACACCAAGCGTGACCCGTGGGAGCGGCCCGGCGGCACCTCGTTCCACTTCGTCAACGACGGCATCGAGCACGCCCTCGACCAGGCCCGTGAGGCCGCCGGTGACCGCGACGTCCGCATCGCCGGCGGCGGCGCGACGATCCTGGAGTACCTGAACGCCGGCCTGGTCGACGAGTTCTCGATCACGCTGTCACCGGTGCTTTTCGGCGCCGGCACCCGCCTGTTCGACGGCGTGGACGCGTCCAGGGTCGCGCTGGAGCCGGTCCGTTCGGAGCCGTCGTCGCGGGTGACGCACCTGACCTACGCCGTGCACCCACGGTAGCCGCGCCACCACTCCACCCTAGGCCCTGTCGTCAAACTCCCGTCTGCCCTGCGATGCCATGCACGCTGCCCCACTGCCTGAAGGGCATGGGAGGTGCCCCCACTCGCCGCACCGGGCACAGACCCGAGTACATCCAGTACGAGGGTCTGTGCCCGGCACACCGAGAGCACGCACCTGACGCCGCAGCGATCGCCTGAAGCGCATACCATCCACCCAACTGTCCGCGCCGGGGTTCCGGCACTACCGAAGCGGCGATGGAAGGATTCGGGCCCGGACTCGTGCCGTTAGGGGGCGCCGGTGCGGATCAACTCGCAGCCGATGATGCTGAAGGAGGCTCCTCGTGCTATCGCGGTGAGCCCGTTCGGGGACCGCGTCTACCTGGCCAATCCGGGCGTCGCCGGATCGTTGCGGAATCTGCGTAGGCCCCGCAGCACTGTGACGGTCGTCGACCCGCACGCGCGCTCGGAAGTCGCGCGCATCCTGGTCGGCAGGAATCCGTCGGGTATCGCCGTCGACCCCGACGGCGAGCGGCCCGTGCCGCGGCGGACAGTCCGCAGCAACCGCCGGCCCTAGCCGTCATCGATCTCACGGACGCGTAGCCATTCAGCCACCCGCACAGCCTGACGGTCACGCGCCACCAGGGACAGGACCGGCGGCGCGTCCATCACTCCTGTAGACCTGCCACGGCCGGTCTGTCAGTGCTCGGGTCAGTTCGGCGTCGTACTGATCGGCGTCAAAACAAAACGCTGGAGGCCGCACCTTGTCTATGGGCACCTGCCAATCGGACCACTCCACCATCCCGCCGTGACGCTGCACGAACACGGACAGGTAGCCACAGCAGCCACCCGTGCACTCAGGTTCGCCCATCACTACACGTCGCCCCTCGCCGGTCGCCCAGAGGGAACCGTGACCGTCGGCGGGCAGCGCCTCCTCCGCAAACGGGCCGCGGCCTCCCTCTCCAACCGCCTCCGCCACCACTTCCTCGCCGTCGATCCGGAACTGCAACTGCGCAGCCCAACGGGGGCCCGGTGGCAACGCACTGACCTCAAGCCGATTGAACACCCGAGCACCCTACGTGGGTACCGGCCACCACAAGTCCTTTCCTGCGACCGGGTGTGGGCATCCGGCCAACTACCAGTCCGGGGTGTGTCTCACCGAAGGCCGACCGGATTGAGACAGGTCAGCCGTCCTGGACCGAGGCGTCGTGGTCGCCGACGGAGACGGGCGTGTCCATGGGGTGCAGCCGGCGGACCGGAATGGTGAGCACGGGGACGCGGGGGAGCTTCACGGGTTCGCCGTCGGCATCGAGCAGCATGCCGGTGACCTGGTAGCAGTGGCCGGGCGGCAGGCGGACTGTCCCGTCTCCTCGGACGTTGACCGGTCTCACCGAAGCCTGACGACCGTCCTGTTCGTCTCATCGAGGTCTGAGGGGGTGTCTCGTGGATCAGGCCGCGTACCCTCGGCTCCGTGCCCCGCCGTTCGAAGAAGCCCCGCCGACTGATCGCCGACGGGCTCGCGTACCTGTGGACGCTTCGCCACAGCCACCGCGTGCTGGACGGCGGCCGGTACGCGGACTGCCGCGAGACCCTCACGCTGTACCCGCAGCCAGCCGGCACCGGCGGCCCGCTGCGCATCGTCTTCGCCGAGGGCCCGGGCCGGTACGTGGGCGGGTTCCCCATGGGCTCCGGGGATGTGGGGTACGTCCGGGGAGGCTCCCTGAACCTGCACGAACCGGGCGCTGTCCGGGCCCTGCTCGACGCGGCGTCGGCCCGCGGGTGGCAGCCGGGGGAGCCGCAGTCGACGGAGGTCGACGGCTGGCCCCTGCTGGAGGCGGCGGCCGCCGCGCAAGCCGGGGACGCCGGCCCCGAAGGCCCGTAGGGGGTGATCCGATCCCCCCTCGCACCGACCCACCACACCCCGATCAAACTTCGATGAGACTGGTCGAACTCCGTTGAGACGGGACACCGGCGGCTTCGACCTGGTCCTCTGTGAGTGTCCGTTCTCAACGAACCCAGTCGATGGCAGGCGGCTGACCTGGGCGGACTGACTTGAGCAGGTGATCTGGCCCGATTCGCTCGTCGTCTCATGCGATCTGGTCCGTTGGCGCTACTCATGTCACGCGAGACCTCGACCCGCACGGCGATGAAACCCGGGGTCCCGGTGAGCAGTACGCGCCAATATGGTGGACCGATGGCATCGATCAAGCAGTTCCAAGTCACCTTCGACTGCGCAGAACCTGAGCGCCTCGCTCGTTTCTGGTGCGAGGTGTTGGGGTACGTCGTACCGCCGCCCCCGGAGGGGTTTGCCACTTGGGACGATTTCAAGTCCTCGCAGCCACCAGAGCAGCGGGATTCGTGGTTCGCCTGCAGTGATCCCTCAGGTGTGGGCCCGCGCCTGTACTTCCAGCGCGTCCCCGAAGGGAAGGCCGCCAAGAACCGGCTGCATCTTGATGTGCGGGTCGGCACCGGACTCGTGGGTGAAGAGCGCCTCGCCGCACTTGAGGCCGAATGCGCGCGACTGGTCCCGCTCGGCGCGGTACACGTGCGAACGCTGTATGACGGCAATGATTCATGCATCCCGATGCAGGACATCGAGGGCAACGAGTTCTGTATCGACTGAGAGCCGCGAAACGTGCCCTCCCAGATCAACTGAGACGGCACCGGGCAGGAGCAGGAGCTCGAACGGCACCTCGCAGCGGTATGTCTGCCCCGCCCTGATGTCCTCGGTGCGGATGCCTCCAGGGTGCTCCCCTCCTGGGTCCGGCGTTTTCCTGGGTGGATCCGCGCCGCGCACGCGGGGCCGGGTGCCTGTCCAGGTGGGTGCGGGGTCTGTGTCATCGGCGCCGGTCTGTGTCCTCACTCCCGTGTCTTCCCAGGCAGCCGGGCCGACCTGTGTCACTGATCAGCTGTGCCCTTGGCACCCGAGGCGCGATGCGGGAGGGCGTCCTCGTCGGGTCCGGTTCCGCCATACCCCTCCCCGTGCTGTACGCCATGCTGTACGGTCGGAACATGTCGAAGTCAGTGACAATCCGGGTCCCCGAAGAACTCCACGCGCAGCTGCAGGAGCGGGCCGAAGCCGAGGGCACCACGGTCACCGCGCTCATCACCGAGGCCGCGCACAACGCGCTCCGCGACCCCCGCCTGGACAGCGCCGCTGACGTCTTCCGCGCGTTCGTCGCCGACAACGCGGCCGCGTTCGACGCGGCGTTCCCCGACGACGCTCCCGCACGGCTGGACGCCTCCGGACGGGCTGCCGCCTGACCATGGAGCTCCACATCGACATCCGCTGGCTGCTTGAGCGCCAGGCGGAAGTGCTGCCCAAGCACCCCTCGGTCCACGACTTCTCCAACCTGGTGGCCGCCGTCGCCCGCCACCGGGTCAACACCCCCCAGGTCGGCGTCGCCGTCGACAACGCCTGGCGCGCGGCGGCCCTGATGCATGCCATCATCCGGCTGCGCCCCCTCCCGGCACGCAACGCCTTGTACGGCGCCGCGATCGTCACGGCGTACATGGACGCCGCGGGCGAGACCGTCGACCCGCCGTACGGTGCGCTGATCGACCTTGCCCGCGACATCGACGCCGGCCGCGCCGACGGGTACGACGCAGCTGACCGCATCCGCTCTTGGCGGATCTGAACGCGCCCCGGCGTGCAGTGCCTCGGACTTCCTTGGTCCGGGGCGCTGCTGCTTTTCGCTGCACGGCGCTGCCTTGGGGTGGTGGGGTGCCGCCTTGTTCCGGAGAGCGATGACACGTGAAGGCCGGCCTGCCCAGGCCGTTGCGGAGGGGCCGTACGTGCGGCTCAGCCGAACATGGCGAACCGCCTGCCGCCGTGCCCCGCGCACTGCGAGGACCTGCCCGGGTGGCCCGGCACCGTAACCCGTACAGCCGACGGGCTGTCGCTTCCCTGTGGAACTCCCCGTGGAACTCCCTGTGGAACGTGAACCCCTACGGCACCTTCCGTCTGGACATGGACGCCTGGCTCGACCTGGGGCCGACTGTGGCCGTGCCCCGCCCCCGTACCTCGGCAGATGCCGCCACCCGGTCAGCCAGGGAGCTGCGATGAGGGACTTGCCGACCTCACCGGCCCCTGCATGAACGAGGCCGCCTGGCGGGCGCGCGATGGGTTCGGCTCAGGTTGAAGGGGCCGGGGTGGGCACCACTGGCTGTGACCATCAAGACGGCTGTCTATCCGCGATCCGAACCTGGTGTGGTGGTGTCACCTGGCTTCGTTTCGGGTTTCGTGTAGAGGACTTCGCGGACCTGCTCCGCGGCGCGGAGGATGCTCTCGCTGATGAAGTCGCTGAAGCGGGCGATGTTCTCCAGGCGGGCGGCGGCCGGGCTGTCGCGGCCGAGGATACCGACGCCCTGCCGTGCGATCTCGGCGACCTGGGCGATGCCGCGGGCGCTGGCGATCGTCGACTGGTACCAGACGTCGTCGTCGACGAAGTAGCGCTCGCGGCGGCGTTCGTCGCGTTCCCGGCGGACGAGGCCCTGATCTTCGAGGAACGCGATCGCCTTGGAGACGGACGCCGCGCTGACCTGGAGGCGCTGGACGAGTTCGGACGCGGTGAGGCTACCCGCGTCGGCGATAAAGAGGCAGGTCAGCACCCGAGCTGTCATCTTGGGCAGGCCCTGTTGCATCAGGAGGGTGGTGAACGCCTCCTCGTACTCCAACACGGCCTCGTCGTCGCGCCCGTGGCCCTGCGCCGGCGCCCCCTGCCCTCGAGGCGGGGTGTGCTTGCGCCGGTGGGCGCGGCGTTCGGTGGCGCGGTGGGCCAGGTCGGCGCGGTAGGTGGTGGGGCCTCCGTTGCGCATCACCTCACGCGTGATCGTCGAGGTCGGACGGTCGAGGCGTCGGGCGATCTCGGCGTAGGGGAGGCTGTCGGCCAGCCCCAGCGCGATCTGCTGGCGTTCCTGCTGGGTGAGTCTGCCTCCCGGCATCGCGATCTCCTTGGTGATCCTTCGTGGCGGTCCCCGATCCGCCGACTATAGCGTTCACCTCTCATCCATTGCAATGACCAGAGCGTCCGTCGTTGCGTTACCTTCAAGGCCGTTGCAACAGTTTCTTGGTCTCTACCTGCATCGATGTCGATACTACGCAACCAGCATGTTGTCGGATTCCGAAAGGCAACGTAGCGTTTCCGGAGTCAGAAACAATGAGCGAGTACGGGAGAGCATGATGCAGAAGTTCGACACCCCCGCCCCGATCTCCGCCGTCCTGGACATCCCCGCCGGACGCGTCCAGTTCATCGCCGCAGACCGCGCCGACACCACCGTCGAGGTCCTGCCCGCCGACCCCTCCAAGAGCCGCGACACCAAGGCCGCTGAGCAGACGGAAGTCGCCTACGCCGACGGCGTCCTGCGGATCACGGCCAAGGCCGCCGACAACCAGCTCTTCGGCCCCTCCGGATCCCTGGAGGTCACCGTCCAGCTGCCCGCCGGCTCCCGCATCGAGGCCAAGGCCGCCAGCGCCGAGCTCCGCGGCGTCGGACGCCTCGGCGACGTCGCCTTCGAAGGCGCGTACCGCCAGATCAAGATCGACGAGGCCGCGAGTGTCCGCCTCACCGCGGTCGACGGCGACGTCGAGGTCGGCCGACTGGGCGGCTCCGCGGAGATCAGCACCGCGAGGGGCGACATCCGGATCGCCGAGGCCGTGGGTGGCACGGTCGTGCTCCGCACCCAGTCCGGCGATATTTCGGTCGTCGCCGCCGCCGGCGTCTCGGCCGCCCTGGACGCCGGCACCGACCACGGCCGCGTCAGCAACGCCCTCAAGAACGACGGCACCGCCGAACTCGACATCCGCGCCACCACCTCCCGCGGCGACATCACCGCCCGCAGCCTCTGAACGAGCAGGACCAGGACCATCCGGCCGGGCCCACCGCGATCGAGATCCTGTCGGTCGTCGCCGAGGACCCGGCCGCCCGTCCCGAGGAGCCCGCGAACGACATGGCAGGGCCTGGAGAAGTCGCAGGGCCTGGAGAAGTTGCAGGGCCTGGAGAAGTAGGACAAGACGCTCTCACGCGACCAGGGGGAAACACATGACGAAGAACAGCACTTCCTTGACCGGATCGAAGACCGGTTCGCAGTGGACCGGCATGGTGCCGGTCGACGATACGGCCTTGGCCGTCACCGACACCGACGGTCCCGGCATCCCTGTGATCTACCTCAATGGTCAGTTCGCCACTCAGGGGTACTGGCAGCGGGTCATCGCTGAACTGGGGACGGGGTGGCGGCACATCACCTACGACGAGCGGGCCCGCGGCAGGAAATCGAAGCGTTCCGCGGACTACTCCTTCGAGGCCGCCGTCCGGGATGTCGATGCCGTCCTCGCGGCTCGGGGGGTGGACCGGGCGCTGGTGGTGGGTTGGTCCTACGGGGCGTTCGTCGCAGCGCACTGGGCCAGCCGCAATCCGGAGCGCACCCTGGGCGCGGTCCTGGTCGAGGGCGCGCAGCCGTACGACTGGCTGGACGAGGCCATGGAACAGCGGATCCGGAAGACGTTTCGGCGGATGAGCTGGTTCCTGCCGCTGCTGCGCCCGACGGGCCTGACCCCGCGGATGAATGCCGAACAGATGGCGGACAGCAACATCGAGCTCGGCAGGCTCGCCCGCGAGCGCGAGCTGGGCCCCGTGCTCGACAACATCACCGTCCCGGCGCGCTATGTGGTCGCTTCGGGGGCGTCCCTCGGAAGCAAGGGTGACGAGCAGGAGCGGATCCGCGCCAGCCTCGATGGAGTGGTCGCCCGCAACACGAACATCAAGATCAGCGCGAAGGTCGCCAGCAATCACGATGCGATCCTCAAGAAGGACGCCCCGGCCGTCGCGGAGGCCGTACGCGAGGTCGCCGCCCTCGACCGCGGCCGGCGCTGAAGACACGACCGGCGCAGTGACGATCAGTCAGGCAGCGGCCTTCGCCGGTGTCACGGTGAGACCCGAGCGTCGGCAACTCGCATCGGAAATCAACGTCGGTGAACGGTCCATTCGGGGCCCCCACATGCGGCTCGACATCATGACCCCGGCTGAAGCCCGCGCGTGGACTGCTGCCAATACCGGACCGCGTGGCCTGGCCACACGTTGGACTGGTTCCACAGTGAACAGCTCCCGGTCGCTCCCCAACCGCTTTGGAGGAAATGGGAGGAAAGCGGAAGCGGGCCGACAGCCCCGGCCCGTCCCGGTAAAAGCGGCAAGAACAACGATGGCCTTGTCGGCGAAAGCTCAGATTCATGAAGCACCAAGGCGGCGCTTGCTGTCAGGGGAAGTCCGGGCACTCCTCGGCAAAGCCCTGCGAGACGGGCTGCCATACGCCGTGGTCCTCACGCACGCTCAGTCGATCCGCTTCCTCCGCGGTCTCGATCAGCTGAGCGGTGGTCAAGGGGACGGCCGCCGCGAAGACCCGCCCGAGGTGGCGGCAGTGCAGCATCGGGCGGAGTCCCTCCGAGTACGGCTCATCGGCGACCGCGAAGAGATCGGGCAGGGTCCAGCCCAGCGGACCTGCTACGGCGGACAGCTGCTGTCGGCGGTGCGGACTTGGGTCCCAGCGCCACATCATCCCGTGCAACGTGCTGAGGGACAGTCCCATGAACGGCAGTTCGCGGATGCCGAAGCCGCGATTGCGGATCAGCGCGCCGAGCATGGCGGCGAACCTGGTCTGGGCGGGACGGCGGCCCGGCCACGTCGGCTGCACGAGGGGTTCTCGAGCGGCGACGCGGGGCAGCGAGCGGACGAAAGCCTCCAGCGCGGCGAGCTGCGAGTGGTTGCAGTGACTGACGCGGTATGCGAACTGCCTCATGACCCTGGCGTCGCGCTCCGGGGGAAGGAGTTCCGCCGGCACCAGGTGGCCCGCGACGACGAGAAGGTCGGCGGCCGGTATGTCGAGTTCGGCGGCAAGTTCGGTGAGTCGCTGCGGGGCGGTGCCAGTTCCGCTCGCGGCGAGGCTGCTCAGGATGAAGGCCCGTTCCATGTGAGGAAGGTAGCGGGTGGGCTGCCAGGACAGCCGGGAGCCGCCCTCGTACGGGCCGGCTGCAGACGCAGTGGCCGCCGCCAAGGACGGCAGGGTCCTGGTCCTGCGACTGGTCGAGATGGCTGTCACGTGGCTTCACCGGCGTCAGTTCGGCGGGCTGCCATCATGCTCAGATGGCCCACGACATAGTGTTCTTCCTCGCCCCCGACGACGAGGCCGCCGCCGCGACGCGCCTGCGGGGACCTGGTGAGGCCTTTGAGTCTGTGACCTGCCGTTATATTGAGCCGGACAGTGCCATCGCCGAGTGGGACATGTACTTCGAGGAGCCTTCGGCCGAGGCCCCGCCGCTTGAGCAGCTCCTTGGCTGGGCGTGGCCGGAGTGGGTCACCGCCCCCTTGAACGATGGCGTTGAGGTGTTCGCTCTGCCGAAGCGGCTGACCCGGGCGCTGGCCAACGCGAGCTCCGCCGAACTCGAAAAGCTCGCAGGCCGCTGGACCACGCGGCTCTGGTCCGAGGACGGGGACGACATGACCGACGATGATCTACTGGCGGTCCTGCGGGGAGTTGCCCGGCTCGCGGCGTCTGCGGTGAACACGGGTGGCGGCCTCTACAGCTGGAGCTTCTGATCGCCCACCTTCGAAGGCGACTCGCGTTTGACGCCGCTGCAGGCCCACAGCTCGGTCCCGGCGGCGTTGAGGTACAGCGTGAAGTGCCACGACCGGTCTGCTGCGTCGATGATGCCGGTGCGCAACCGCCCGTCGCGGTGCTGAGCCAGGATCTCAACGGTCTCGTCGAGGCCGATGGTCGTCAGGCCGCGCTTCAACGACCATCTCAGTCTCGCTGCGGCGATGCCGGCGACCCTCCAATGGGGCACCTCGTTGTCCCAGACCACCACCTGGCCGCCGGCGGCGATGGCGTCGCGTGCTGCCTTGCAGGCGCGGGTCTGGTCGGTGAGCATCGCGGCGATGTCGGGGGCGATGTCGGGCCGACCTGGGTGCTCGTCCTCGGTGGCCATGCGGTGACTGTAGGGAGCGCACGCAGGCGTTGCTACGGGATTCGGCGGGCATGCGGGGGCCCTGGGCCACTCTGCACCTCCCGCGGTCCGGTCGAGCTGAACCGGCTGCCCCGCCCCCCTATTCCGCACGACCACATATCCGAACCTGCCGACAGCGTCGTCGCGGATCCTCAGCAAGCGAGGCGTTCACGGCCGTACCGGGCGAACTTCGCGACCGCGGCCTTGCTGCTGCGCTCCAGGGCCTTGCGGAGTACTGGCGATCCCGGTCATCAGTGGCTGCGGAGTGGGCTGCCAGGCGGCTGATCTCGGGATGCCTTTGATCACTCATAGCGGGGTGCCATGAGCCTGTGCTCGACACCCAGGCTGCCTCGTTGCCGGACGGGGGGGAAGTGGTCCACCACCGGCCTACTCATGGTCATGGGTTCTGGGTGGCCCGGTGCGCGAAGGCGGGCGGGAGGTTCCCCCACACCACGGCCGAGCGCTCCAACCGGTCGAAACGGCACCCCAGTTCGGCGGTGAAGTGACGGGCGGGAGGAGTCCAGGCCGCGTGGAGATACGCGAAGGTGGTGAACCGACCGCCAGGCGCGAGGACTTCGGTCACGGCGTCCAGGATCTGCCCGCGCCGTTCCCGCGGCATGACCGTCCACGGCAGCCCGGAGACCACCGCGTCGACCGGTTCGCCCACCGCGGCGGCCAGCTCGGCGGCCGAGCCCGCTACCACGGTCAGCCGTGTGTCGCGCCGGGTGGCCGACAGCCGTGCCGCGAGCACCGGGTTGAGCTCGACGGCGACGAGCCGTGCGTCGGGCGCTAGCCGGGCAAGGATCGCGTCGGTGAACACCCCGGTTCCCGGGCCGAGTTCGACAACGATCCGGGCCCGCTCCAGACCGATGCCTTCGGTCATCGCGTGCGCCAGCCGCCGTGAACTGGCCGCCACGGCACCGGTCATGAGGGGCCGTCTGAGGAACTCGGTGGTGATTGACATGGCGGCCATGCTGGAAGTGCCCCGGGGAGCCGCACGTCGTATCCCCGGCCGGAGCGTGTACGACCGCGGTAGGACCTCATGACGCCCCCCAGGACGATGCGGGGGAGCGGGCCCCGGCCGTAGCGTGAGGCGATGCATCGGCTGATCGAGACCTTGCCCCGCCTGCGGCGCGGCCACCCGTGGCTGACGGACCTCCTGCTGGTCGTGCTGGTGGCCGTGCCCCCGGTGATCCGCCCGGAGCCGGGATGGCGGCCGGTCTGGGTACAGGCGGGCGTGTACGTGGCCCTGGTGCTGCCTCTGCTGTGGCGCCGCCGTCGGCCGGTGCTCGTCGCGGCCCTGGTGACGGCGGCGTTCTGGGCGCAGTATCTCGGACAGGTGTGGGGACAGGAACCGGGGCGCGGCGCCGTCGCCCTGGCCGCGGTCCTGGCCACCCTCACGGTGCGTGGCCTGCGCCGCGCAGCGGCGGCGACGGTGGTCTGTGCCGCCGTCTGCGTACTGCTGTGGATTCCCTCGTGGCAGCGGGAATCCTTGGGTCCGGGCGCTCGTGGTGCCTGGCTCACCCCGCTCGCGGTGGGGCTCTTGCTGGCCGGGGCCTGGGTGTTCGGCGAGTACGTCCGTGCCCGGCGCGCCTACATCGCCGAGTTCGAGCGGCGGGCCGCGCTCGCCGAGTCGGAGCGCCTTGCCCTGGCCCAGGTCGCCGTCGCCGAGGAGCGGGCGCGCATCGCCCGCGAGATCCACGATGTCCTCGCGCACAGTATGAGCGTGATGGTGCTGAACGCCGAGGGTGGCAGGCTGATGCGGCATGTCGACCCCGCCGTCGTCGACCGCACCCTTGGCGTCATCAGTGCGACCGGCCGTGAGGCCCTGGGTGAACTGCGCCGGCTGCTGGAGGTGCTGCGTACTCCCGTCGCGGACGCCTCGGCCGACGGCCCCGCCCCCGACCCCAGCTCTGGTTGCGATCCCGTGGGGGCCACCGAGTCGCTCTCGGCCGATCTGCGGCGGCTGGTCCAACGCCTCAACACGAGCGGCACACGCGCCCGGCTGGACCTCCGCGGAGAGCGGGGCGGCCTTCCTGCGGATCTCACCGTGCAGACGTACCGCATCGTGCAGGAGGCGCTCACCAACGTCGTCAAGCACGCGCCGCCGGACGCCACGATCCACGTACGGGTCGACACCGGTACCCATGGGCCCGGGCGGCTGGTCCGCGTCCGGGTGGAGAACTCGGCCGGAGCCGGAGGGGAAGCCGCCGCAGCGCGCCCCGCCCCGCTGCTCTCCTCCGGCCGCGGACTCACCGGCATGCGCGAACGCACCGCCCTGTACGGCGGGAGTGTCGACGCCGGGCCCACACCCGACGGCGGCTACCGGGTCGCCGCCACCCTGCGCCCCACCGAGCCCGAGTCCACCACGGCGACCCCATGACCGACCCGACCCCGGCCCCGACCCCAACTCCCACTCCGTCACGGTCCCGTGTGCTGATCTGCGACGACCAAGAGCTGATCCGGATAGGGCTGCGCATGGTCGTCGACAGCCAGCCCGATCTCACCGTGGTGGGCGAGGCCGCCGACGGCGGCGCGGCGATCGCGGGCGTGGCCGCCCTGGAGCCGGACCTCGTCCTGATGGACGTACGCATGCCCGGTCTGGACGGACTCGCCGCGACCGAACACCTCTGCGCGCAGCCCCATGGGCCCCGGATCCTCGTCGTCACCACCTTTGACCTCGACGAGTACGCCTACGCCGCCCTGCGTGCCGGCGCGAACGGCTTCCTCGTCAAGGACGCCCCCGCCGAGGAGATCCTGGTGACCGTCCGTGCGGTGCTGCGGGGCGAGGTCATGGTGGCGCCCTCGCTCACCCGGCGGCTGGTCGAACGCTTCGTCCTGCACGCCCCCGCGTCCGTGCCCGCCCAGCGCAGCCGCCTGGCGGCTCTCACCGAGCGGGAACGGGAAGTCCTCGCCCTGGTCGCCCGGGGACTGGCCAACGGCGAGATCGCCGACAGCCTCTTCGTCGGGGAGACGACCGTCAAGACCCACCTCGGCCGCATCCTGACCAAACTGGGCCTCCGGGACCGCATCCACGCGGTGATCTTCGCCTACGAGAGCGGGCTGGTACGGGTCGGGGACTGAACAGCGACGGATTTCCCGCAGGGTGGCCCGGATCCCTGATCGCGGAGTGGGGTCGCGGCCGCCCACCGGCCGACTCCGGCTTCCGCCGCGAACGAGCATCCGTGGCCAGGCCGGTCGTTCAGCGCCGGCTGGGGCACGAAGAAGCTGGGGGCAACCTGACCCGGGGATCGCCGGGAAGGGTGGAAAGCAGCCCCGACAACGCCGGGACGGCCCGGAATCACCAGACGGGCCGGGTTCGGCAAGCAGTGCCAGAAGGCACAACGAGAGTGAACCAGTGGTTGACGCCCGGTAAGCGTAGAACCGGCTCAAATCTGGTGGACATGGGCAGGGAAGCGGTGCACGGTCTTGTCCTTTGGGGGTGGGATCGACTCCGAAGCCGGTGTTTCGCGGCCGGTGGGGAGGCCACGCACATCGGGTTTTGCCGTGTGTGGAGCGCCGCGAGGATCAGCTCGTAAAGGTGTTCGGGCCTCCGGTTTGCCTGCGTGAAACCTGAGAACAGCCATGAAGAGGACCGGACTTGATCATTCATGCGCGCTTCTCAGCGTTACAGACGATACGGGCGCGCTCGCCGTCGGCGCGGGGAGCCAAGAATGGCGAACGGCCGCGCCTGCCAGCACAACGCGACGGCGCTTCAGCCCCGAGATGCCTCCATCATCACAATCGACACAGCTCCATCGAGCGCATCCAGCCAAATGTCCCAGCGATCCAGTCCGTTGGTGTGGTTGATCAGCACGTCAGCCATATCCAAGGGATCCGGCTGAGCGGCAGGCCGGCCACCGGGAGCCTCGCAAGGGAACAACAGGATTCTGCGGAGAACGCGGCGCGTCCGCGGACTCAACTCTCTGAGCATGGCAGGAGGGAACAGCAAGTCCGCAGTATCGACCGGGGGCAGCCCCTGAGAGGCGCGCACCTGTGCATGCGAGCACAGCCAGATGGCGGTCATCGTACAGAGAAGGACGTATCCGTTCCCGGCATCGCACTGGAAGCGCGCGTCCGCATGTTCCTTGCAGTATTCGCAGTCGGCGTAGACCCCTGAGAGCAGTTCTGTGATGCCGTGTTCGTCCCCTGTGATCATTCCAGCCGCTCCCTCAGGAAGAGCGTGTCGCCCCTGGAACGGACAGTGGTTCGTCAACACCGTCTCGAACGAGTCATCCATGAGCCGGACTCTATGGCGTGCTCATCGACACTCGGCTGGATTCCGCCAACCCCTGAAACCCATCGATGCGCTGATAGGGCTGGTCCAGGCACAGGCCAGCCAGCTTCATCGTCTGCACCGCTGGGTGGAGATCCTGGAGTTGCACGTCCCGCCAGAGCCCCCCGACCACTACCCCGACCATGCCGCTGTGCCCCCCGTCCATGACTGGTCAGCTCCCCCTCCTCAGAGGCGCGGGCCGGTAGCGTTGTCCTTGCCGAAAACTTCGTCCGTGCAGGTCACGCGGCATGTTGGTACTCATGGAGGATGCCGCCGAGTCGGTCGCGTTTTCGTATGTCGAGGCGGGCGGTCGTGCAGCTCATCGGGGGAGAGACCACCTTGCACCCGGACCTCGCCGAGCACGCCGAGCACGCCGAGCACGACGCGCTCACGGGACGCCGGGGCTCCCACACGGCGACGCGCGCCAACGTCGTCGAAGCCGTACGCCGCGGCGTACGGGTGACGGTCGGCATCGTCGATGTGGGCGGCGGCCGCCGCGCCGAGCAGGCCTGCGCCGAGATGCGGGCTCTCGGCGTCCACGAGGTCCGCGTCGACCGGGTCCGTGCCATCGGCGACGCCGCGCGCACCCGCGACCAGCGCGTTGTCACACCCCCGTGCGACCATCGCCTACAACTACCCATGATCCAGGGGGGATCCATTGCCCGACGCCGACTCCTGTCCGCGCGCGAGACGGGGGAGGCCGGCCGCTGCCGCGGCCGTCCTCGCCGTACTCCTCTCGCTGTTCGCCTCATTACTGACCCTGACCGGGGCGAGCCCCGCCGTCGCAGCCGACGCGGAGTGCACACCGCTCGCGCTCGCGTCCTTCGGCGACCCCGAGGCCGCCGTCGGCACGGCGGCCGTCCCGCCCCAAGACAGCGCCTGCTTCACGGTGACGGCCCCGGCGGCGGGCCTGTACCTGGTGTCACTGAAGGACAGCGCCAACGCCTACACACAGATGTACGCCGAAGACGGCACCGAGCTCGACTGCTACGACGAGCGGTTCCTTGAGAGCGGCCGCTGCCAGGTGCCCGCGCCCGGCAGCTACACCCTCAAGGTCGTCAACAGCGGTTGGGCGGACCTGGAGAACACCTCCGTCACCGTCGTCCCGCTCGCCGCGGCCACCCAAGGTTGCTTCGAGTCGGCCGGCACCGCCTGGGACCAGCCCACGGTGAGCCGGACCTCGGCGAGCTCGCTGGAGGTCGACTGCCAGGCCTTCGAAGGCAAGCCCGGCGAGCGTGTCCGGCTCACCAGCGGCACCAAGGTCTACGGCGGCACGGTCGCGTGGATCACGGACGCGAGCGGGACCCGGATCTGTCCGCGCGTCACGGAGGACAACGAGGACACCCGCAGCTGCGTGCTGCCGGGCGAGGGCCCCTACCGGGTGATCTCCCAGGTCACCGACGCGGGCAGCGGATACCCCGCCGAGTACGCGGTCAAGGTGCGCTCGTTGAGTGACCCGCAGGGCTGCCGGAGCGCCTCCGTGCGCCCCTTCGGGACGCTCAAGGACCTGGACTTCCAGGCCAACCCCTGCTTCGCCTTCACCGTCGACAAGGCCGGACCCCACCTGGTCCACAATACCGACGGCCAATCCACGAGCCCCGTCCTCGTGTACGACGCGGCCGGGAAGATCGCCTGCCGGGCATCCGACCCCTGCCGGCTGCCGGCCGCAGGCACCTACACCGCGGCCCTCGACGACACCTACCCTTTCCACGACTTCAAGGACGACCTGATCGTCCTCGACCGCACCTACGACGCCGGATGCGTGGCCACCGGAACAGGCCTGTACCAGGGCGAGTTGAGCACATCCGGACAGTACGACTGCCTGAAGCTGGACGCGCCTCAGGGCGCCCGGATCGCCGCGCTCACCCCGACCGCCGGCTCCGGGGTGGACGTCGACGTGGAGGTCTTCGACGCGGACGGCGCCGCCCAGTGCAACGCGACCGAACTGGCCGGCGGCGACTGCGCGCTGACCGGTACGGCTCCCTATCGGGCGCTGGTGCACACCGAGGACACCGGCGATGACGCCACAGGCCCCTACACGATCGCCTTCCATCGCACCGACGAGGCGAACGACTGCCCGGTGCTGCCCGCCGGAAGCTTCGCCGACGACGGCGCGAAGGCCACGCTGACCACCGGTGACGGCGTCTTCTCGCAGTGCCTGAGCATCCCGGCCCACGCGCACACCGGCGCAGAGGTCTTCCAGCTGATCGCCACCTCCGGCGGCGTACCGGCGAGGTTCTCCGTGCTGGACGCCACGGGCAAGAAGATCTGCGACCGCACCGCCACCACCAACGGTTGGACCGCCTGCGGCCTGACTCCAGGCCGGGCCCACACCGTGCTGGTCACCGGCCGCAACCAGGCTGCCACGTACACGCTGACCCGGCGTGACGTGACCGCGACCGCCTCCTCGGCGGGCTGCGCGAGGACCGCCGCGGCCAAGGTCGGCGGCCCGTCCCTGTCCGCACCGTACGGTGAACCCGGCACCCTGACCTGCCACCAGGTGACCACCGACGCGGCCGGCGACGTCGTACACGTCAACGTGCGGGACGCACTGGGCACCGCCAACCTGGCAGTGTTCGACGGTGACGGCGGCGCCGAGTGCTCCTTCAGTAACCGCTCCTGTGCGGTCACAGGATCCACAACCCACGAGGTCCTCGTGCAGACTCCGGCCACCCTGAAGGCCGCGCCCGACTACCACCTGGACGCCCTGCGTATCGCGACCGCCAACGGTCCGGCACCTGAGTGCACCAAGGTGCCGTCGGTGTCCTACGGATACGGGCCGGTCACCGGCACGCTCGACGAGCAGCACAGCGCGGTGTGCGCGGTGCTGCCGACAGCCGGATTCGACCGCTTCGGCCTGGAGATCACGGACAGCACCGGCGCCGCCACGACGGCGGTTGCGGCCCTCTACAACAGCAGCTGGACCAACGGCTGTTCGCTGTCGACATCGGGCACCCAGTGCTCGGCCGGGGGCTCGTCCTCGGCGGCGAGCCCGAGCCTGTTCCTGCTCAGCCTGCCCGAGAAGGCGTCCAGCACCTCCTACAGCGCCAAGCTGACCTGTTCCTCAACGCTCTGCGGCCCGGACAAGGTGGGTGTCACCGCGGTGAGCCCCTCGACCGGAGTGGCCGGGAGCAAGGTCAAGCTGACCGTGACCGGCACGGCACTCGGCCCGGACACCGAGGTCCGGCTGACGCGGAGCGGCAGGACCCTGACCGCCACCACGGACTCGGTCGCCGCCGACAACCGGTCGGTGACGGCGACCGTCGACCTGACGGGCACAGCCGCCGGCACCTGGGACGTCAGCGTGTTCACCCGCTGCTGCGAGTACCCGCGCGGCACGTTCACAGTGACCCAGCCCCAGCTGACGAACACCGCCGCGCCCAAGGTGACGGGTATGGCCAAGGTGGGCGCCCAGGTCACAGCGGCGCCGGGCAGTTGGTCGGCGGTCCCGTCCTCATACACATACCAGTGGAAGGCCGACGGGCAGGCGATCTCCGGTGCGACCGCGTCGACGTACACGATCCCGGCGCCGGTGCTCGGCAAGAAGCTCACCGTGACCGTGACGGTGCTCCGGAGCGGCTGGCAGAGCGGGTCGGAGACCTCGGCGGCGGTGACCGTCGCGAGGGGAGACGCGCCCAAGTCGGCCAAGCCACCGGTGATCAGCGGGACCGCGAAGATCGGAAAGACGCTGAAGGCGTCCAAGGGGACGTGGAGCACCAGTCCGACGTCGTATGCGTACCAGTGGTACGCGAATGGCAAGGCGATCAGCGGGGCCACCAAGTCCTCGCTGGTGCTGAAGTCGGCACAGCAGAGCAAGAAGATCACCGTGAAGGTGATCGCGCACCGCACTGGTCACAACGACGGTTCGGCGGTAAGCAAGGCGACCAAGGCGGTCGTGAAGTGAGCCGTCGAGGTTGATGCGCCGGAAGGGGGGAGCCCGGTATCCCGGTGCTGCCCCCCTTTTTTTCGTCCCGGTCGGCGCCGACCGCCCCCACCGGAAAGCCGGTTCGCCCCCAGCCCTCCAGGCGCGCCCCGCACGAGCCGTTCATGATGATGAAGAGGCACGCTCCGGACGGGTCGGGCAGTCGCGACGACGTCCTGTACCCGTGCCTGGGGCCCGACGGGCAGGTCAGGTTCACGCCCTTCGACGGCGAGGCGGTCGGTCCCGTACCCGTGCGCGGCGCCGTGTGGACGCGGGAGGACCTGGACCTCGCCGCCTTTCGCGCCACCAGGAGCACCGAGTGGCGGATCTTCGGTCTGCGCCTGTACATCACTGACGCCCGCCTGGTCCTGGTGTCCGACAAGCCGGACGCCAAAGCCCGCAGGATCGCCGGACACCTCCGCTACCCGTGGGTCAACTCCATCGGGTTTCGCCCCAAACAGAGCTTCCTCAACGACTGCGAGGTGGTGGTCGAGACCCAGCAGGAGGGTACGGAGAGCACCTGCACCAGCCACCGCCTCACCCTGCTCTTCGACGACGCCACCGACAGCGGACGACTCGCCCGACTGCTGGTTCGACGGCTGGCGTCGCACCACCTCGCCGACGACACGCTCCCCACCTCTGTACGTCAGGACTTCGAGGCGCTGCGCGACCCGCCCGTCCTGCCGCCGCCGAGGAAGGGCGGGCACGCCACGTACCGGTCGCCTGCCTTCAAGTGCTACCCCTACGGGGCCGAGTACCTGTTGGGCCAGCCCCCGGAAGGCACCTGGATCGGCCCCGGCCTACCGACGCAGCGCGAGTGAGCGGCGCGTGGTCCCGGGGGCTGTCCGTCCTGGTCGCCGGCCACCGTCTTGGCCCAGGCCGGGACAGTTCCAAGACCGTCGCCACGGCCGCATGTTCTCCCAAGTCTTCGGAGTCATCGCCGAGTTCGAACAGGTCCTGATGTCCGAACGCACCATGGACGGCCTGGCGGCCATCCGCGCCCGCACCGGCGGCCAGAAACCCAAGCTCGGCCCCCGGCCAGGTCAAACTCGCCCGCGCCCCTTGGTACCGGCCTACCTGGCCGCAGCGGCGAAGGTGGGAGCCGACACCTCCTGAACCGGGCCGCTCCGGCGACGCTCCCCGCGGCCGTTCCGCGCCCTGGTATCCCCGAAGCTACGGCAGAGTGACGAGTAGCCTTCCGTAACCGTCCTGACCAGGACCCCGCCGATCCCGCCACCGCTCGTACTCCGCACCACAACACATCATCCAAGATTCGATCAACCAGAGAAATGGCGAGTACCTCTGGCCGATTTCAGAATAGGTCTGCCCGACGGCCTGCCGTTCCTGCTTTCGCCACGCTTCGAGTACGACGTCGCGCTCAACTCTTACGTCCTTCAGGCGAATCTGACGGCACCGTGGAACGGCAACGCCAACCGGGCCCGAGCTCTGGCCCGGTTCTCACGTTCCCGCATGCCGCGCGCGGTGGGAAGTCGTGGCGGGCTGCCACGGAAGCGGATCATCTTGGGTTCCACCAGTGGCGCCGCCGGGAGCAGTTCATGCAGGCGCTCGGCCGGGGTTTGCCGGCCGAGCGTTGTGCGTGGGCGGCCGTCATTCCTCGCCGCGCAGGCGGGCGATCTGTTGCCGGGAGAGTTCAACCGTGCGCCGCATGTGCCGGTACAGCAGGGCGCGCTCGTCCTCGGTGTAGTCGGAGAACATCGCCCGCCATCCCTCGCCCAACTCGGACCACAGTTCCATGAGATCCCGCATCGCCTCCGGGACAGGCTCCACCCGGACCCGGCGGCGGTCGGTCTTGTCGCGGTGCCGGACCACGTAGCCGGCCTTCTCGAGACGGTCGACCAGCCGCGTCGCCGATCCGCTGGTCAGGCCGGTGAGTTCGGCGATCCGGCCGGTGGTGAACGGGCCGGGCTCGACGGTCAGCAGGTTGAGGCACTGGACGTCGGTGGGGTGCAGCTTGAGATGGTCCGCGACCGCCTGGTTGAACATGACGTAGGAGGCCAGGTAGCGGCGGGACTCCAGCTGGAGATCGTCCATCAGCATGCACACCCTCGCTAAATATCTGCGCCGCGGCGAAGAACGCCATCCAAGACATCTACAACGCCGAGGACCGCGAGCACGCGGCCAAAGCCGTCGCCGCGTTCGCCAAGCAGTACGGCGCGAAGTTCCCCAAGGCCGTCAAGACGATCGTTGATGACGAGGCCGAGCTGCTGGCGTTCTGACCTTTCTAGCCCAGTTCTGACTCCGATTCCGGCTCGATCGCGATCTTTGAGAGAGCCTCGCCGGAGTTCAGCGACGCACTCTGAAGGACTGGTGACGTGCTCAGCCGGCGGCTCGTGGAGTGTCCAGGGATCGGGCGAAGTCGGCGAGCGTACGGAAGTCGTCCGCGCGCAGACCGATTCGCGGGTTGACGTGGTGCAGAAGCCCAGGCCCGTGGTGGTGGGCGGTCACGTATGCCCGGTCCAGATCGCTCTGTTCGTCGTCCACCCAGACGAAGGGACGGCCGCTGGCGTAGTCCACCAGAGGACCGGTCTTCCAGTGGACCCCGTCGGGCCGGTACTGGAGCAGTGCGTCGCCGAAGTCCACGAAGGAGAGTTCGGGAAGGCCGAGTACCGGGGCGATCCACCGGTTGGCGTCGTCCATCCATGTGGTGGCCCAGCACAGCTCGTAGCCGAGCTGGAGCAGGGATCGCCCGTGCTCTGGGTTGAGCCAGACCCGCAGGGGGCGCCGCCGGGCCGAGAGTCCTCTGTGTTCGTCTGAAGTTGCGCTGTCCTGGGGCACTCTGAGCGTGGTGTAGCCATCGGGGCGCTTTTCCGGCCTGGCCGCATAGGGGTTGAGTGGGCCGTCCACGTCGAGGAACAGCAGTGGTCGGTTCACGATCTCCCCCGGTCTCGCTCAACATCGACTGTGCCGTGGAAGCGTAGCTGCAGCGATCGTGCGGGCGCGAAGGCGTGCTCGACGCGGGCGCGGATCCCCGGCGTGCACGCCTACTTCGTCGCTGAGCAGCTGCGCCGACTGGAGGAAGAGTGCGATTTTGGCCGTCGGTGTCGACGTGGTGACCTCGCTCCTCGAGCGTGCCCGCGCCGCGGCCCGGGCGGTTTGGGCCCGGGTCGCCGCAGTGGCCGACATCGGCCTGGCGGCCGTCGACATCGCTGCCATCGCGTGGGTCATGCACCGCGACGGCTTCTTCCACCGTCGTCACCTGCTCGCCGAAGCCCGCCGCCACCTCGCCCTGGTACTGCGCGGCCGCCCGCGCGAGCCGGGCCTGGACGAGCGGATCGTCGACGCCGCGCGCGCCGCGCACTGCACGGACATCACTGAGCCCCGCACCCAGCGTGGCCGCAGCCCGGAGTACCGCCTCTACACCACACGTTGGGCCCCACCCGGCCCACCACCCGCACGACGCCGACCGCCAACCGGTCCCGACCCCGACCACAAGCTGGCCCCGACCCGGCCGCGTCGCACCTTCCGCTGGACGAGGGGGAGTGGCCCGTCCCATGCGACCCGCTGCGCTACGACCGTGCCGTCATCGCCAGTGCCGTGCTGAGCGCGCGCCTGCGCACCGCCCGCCGCTCGAACCGTGACCCGTATGACGGCTTCGCGCACCGGCAAGCCGCGCTGCCCGAGCAGTTGTTCCTCTTCGACCAGCAGAAGGAGGAGCCCGTACGGAAGAAGGCCGGCCCCGTCGACGTCGCCGCGCTGCGCACCAGGAGTCCGATGGCGCACCACCCGCACCGCGTGCGCACTCGCAGGACGAGCAGAGCGCGCACCAGCCGGGACCCCGCCGGGGCCCGGGGGGCGTCCGTGACCACATCCAGTGCGCACTGACGATTCGCCGTGTCGCCTCGAAGACACGGCGAATCGGCGCCCCGATACGGCGCATTCATCGAACGCGGCTCGAACGATCAGTCCCGCATGCGGGACTCGCAGCACGATGCGCAACGGCGATCGGCTTGCGGTAGTTCTGGCGGCTGCGTCTCACCCAGCCGCAGATCACCCAGGTCTGGGCCGACCGCGGCTACACCGGCGAACTCGTGGACTGGGCCCGCGAACGCCTCTGGCTCACCGTGCGCATCGTCTTCCGGCCCGATGGTGTCCAGGGCTTCGTCGTCCTGCCCCGCCGCTGGAAACCGGAACAGCCGTCGTCGCAGCCGCTCGAAAGCCGACGACCGATCGATGGCCTCGTGGACCCGTGCTGTCGAGCTCGAGCTCAACCAGACGGCGTGACCGAGGACCACACGCCGAACCACTGCTCGGCGCCATAGTCCTCGTACCGCTCCACCTCGGTGAACCCCAGCTTTGCCGCGAGGCGCATCGAGCGCTCGTTGGCGGTCTGGGTGCGCAGCACCACCGGCTTGCCGGGAAGCGCGTCGGCGAACCAGTCGAGTGCCGCTGCGCATGCCTCGGCGCCGTACCCGCGTCCCCACGCCTGTGGCAGGAGCAGGTAGCCGAGCTCGGCCTCCCCGACATCCGGACGGACGCGCCCCGGACTCTCCGCGTCGTGCCGATCGAGCTTGACCATGCCGATCATCGCTCCGTCGAGATCGATCACGAAAAAGCCTGGGCGCCGCCCGGGCACCTCAGGCGCCGTGCGCTCGAGCTCATCATGCGGTCGAGGGCCACCGAGGTAGGTATGCACCTCCGGTGAGGCGAACAACTCGATGAACGCCGCACGGTCCCGAGCCTCGGACTCGCGGAGCACGAGCCGCTCGGTCCTGATCGGGGCAGGCGGCCAGGCGACAGGTCCAAGCTCAGTCATGGCGGGCAACTTATCGCACGCCCGCCGGGCAGAGGCGTCAGACTCCGGTACAAAGATCAACCGCTTCCCGGACCGTAGGACTCGGTCCAATGAGGCGGGTTGCGCCGGCACCTGCGACGGCGGCCCCCGAGGGCTCCTGGACTTCGGCGCCGCCCGTCGGCCCGTGGCCGCCGAGGCCGCCCGGGACTTCCACGCCTGGCACGACTTCGCAGCCCGCCACCCAGCCGTCCACCCGCTGGAATTCTTCTGGGAGAAGCACCGGGGAGACCCCGCCTATCCGCCCCGCCGTCTCGGACAGCAGGTGGATGTGGCGTCCTGTGCCATCGGCGTTGCCGGTGTACTTCACGCGGTCCTCGCATTCCCGGCATGCCTTGCGGGGGAACTTGCGCGGGAAGAGGACGGACAGTCGGGGCTGTCCGTCGCCCAGGGTGGGTTTCGAGGGTGGGCTGGTGATGCCGTTCGGGCAGGTGAGGGTGCGGTTCTTTCAGTGGATGTGGAAGTCCTCCTTCTTGAAGCCCGGCCACTTTCTTGAAGCCCGGCCCATGGGCGGCTTGCGGGTCGTCGCGGACCGGGCCGAGCGAAGGAATGTCCCAGGTGAGGGCCGCTTTGACAGGCTGATCCAGCTGATCTGGCTGTCACAGATCAGCGCTCCGCATTGTCGTCATAGACAAGCATTAACCATCCTAGAAGTTGAGGTTCCTCATCGTGAGCACCGAAAACTCCACTACGACTCCGCCGTCGCCGAAGAAGATCGGCAAGCGCGAGGCACTGCAGGTTCCCCGGCAACAGGCCGAAGCCGCCGATGATCCCGCCACCGCTGCTCCCGCCCCGGCGCAGAAAACCGTGCCCCGTCCACGACGCGGCGCGAAGCTCGGCCTCATAGCCGTCATCGCCCTGGTCGTGGCCGTCCACCTGGGGTTGGGTGGACTTCTGCTGGTGTCCGGTCCGTGGAGGCACTGGGTCGTCGGAACCGTCCTGGCAGTGATCCTGGCGAAGGCGATTTTTGTCCTCGGCCGCCTCGTCATACGCCGCAACAAAGCTCGCCAAGCTTGCTGACTGCGCACCAGACCTACCTCCCGCACTCCGGCACTACGCCTGACCAGCACAAACCCAGCCTCACACTCGGTTTCGAGAAGCCTTCTGATGCCAGCTCAGTCCAGCGGCGCCTCCCGCACCCCGGCCGCCATCAACTGCAGGCATGGAAGTTTCCTGGCATAACCCCTGCCCCGGCTACGAACGTTGAAGTGCTCAGAGAGGGAACTTGCTCACCGGAACGGGGACGAACGGACGACGCGCACCTCGTCAACCGGGTCGGCCTGCACCACAGCAACGAGCCTGCCTGCTGATCAGGCTGGTCGACCGGGGATCCCCAAGATCCCCGGCAGAGTCAAGCTATGAGGATGTCTCACGTGGTGAGTTTCGCGGGCTTCTCGCAGCAGGTGAGGGCGGCCGCGAGGCCGAGGAGAGCGAGGAAGTGGCGGCCCACCCATCCGCCTGGCTCCACCAATTCAAACGACTCCGCATCCACTACGAGATACGCGTCGACCTCCACCTCGGCCTACTCCAACTCGCCTGCAGCATCATCTGCTTGAGACGACTCCGAACCTCATTCTGAAACGATCAGTAAGCCAAGATCCAATGCCGGGAACTTCAAGGTCCTCCATCTCCGGACCCGGACCCGGACCCGGACGAGACGATCAAGGGGTCCGCGACGGCAAGCGGTGCGCATGGCCGTTGGGGGCGAGCAACTGCGTGAGGCCTTTGAGGTCACCGGTGCCGGCCGCGGTCTGGAAGGCGGCGACGAGGCGACGGTGTGACTCAGCCGGGACTGGCCGCTCGCGGTTACCCGCGAGGCGGGCCTGCGCGCGGTGGACCAGTACCCGTGCGTTCGGGACGCTGATCCGCAGCAACCCCGCAAGATCGGCATAGGCGAAATCGAAGCCCTTCCGCAGCACGTAGGCGGCCAGCCCATCCGGCGTCAGCCTCGCCATGAGCAGGGCCAGGGCCTCCTCGATCGCCACGGCTTGCTCGGCACGCAGCACGGGATCCTGGGAGGCCCGGTCGACCAGTTCGACCAACTGCGACTCGGCCGGGGTTTCGCGGCGGTGTCGCGCGGACTGGATGACGTTGATCGCCAGACGGGTCGTGGCCGTGGTCAGAAACGCCTCTGGATTCTCGATCTTCGGGCGGTGGGTGAGCTGCCAGCGCAGCCATATCTCCTGGACCACGTCTTCGGCTCCCGAGACGTCGCCGAGAACCTTGTAGGCGATGCGGAACAGTCGTGTCCGATGGGCCAGGAAGATGTCGAGGGCGCGGTCCAGGTCGTCCTCGGCCGACCGGGCGACCGGGGCTTCGGCCGGCGTTGTCATCTCCAGGGTGGGCGCGGACATCGGGGACTCCTCTTTGTGGATGGCGCCCATCGAGGGCGATGGCTCCACCCTCGGTCCGCGGCACCGCTCACCGCGCCCTGGAAGTCCGTGGTCGAGTCCGTAGGGACCCCCGGGGGTTTCCCCCGCACCCTCCCCCCCCGCACCGGCTCTCAGCCGGATTACACCGTGCCCGCGCCCCTGGTATCCGAGGCCGGGGCGATCGCGAGGGCACCCGGCAGCGCGCGACGTGAGGTGATCCCGAGCTTCGTGTACACCTTCCGCAGGTGCCACTCCACGGTGTGCGGGCTGATGAACAGCTCCGCACCGATCTGCGGGTTCGTCATGCCGCGCGCGGCGAGAGTCGCTATCTGCGACTCCTGTGGGGTCAGGGCGCTCGCCGGCTCGGTTTCCCGCGCTCGGACGCGCTCGCCAGTGGCGAGCAGCTCGCGGCGAGCTCGCTCGGCGAACGCGTTGGCCCGCATTCCGTCGAACATCTCGTGGGCCGTGCGAAGGTGCTCTCGGGCCAGCGAACGGCGGCGGGTCCGGCGCAGCCACTCGCCGTACAGCAGGTGGGTGCGTGCCACCTCCACCTTCACGGCCACGCGGTCACGGCCGAGCTCCTCGAGCGCGATCCGGTACAGATCATCGGCCTCGTCACCGTCGGTGAGGAGAGCTTGGCTGCGTGCGGTGACGCCACGGGCCCATCCGGTATCGGCGGCGCGGGTGAGTTCGACCAGCTGGGCAAGCGAGGCGCGGGCCTGGTCGAGCTCGTCGCACCGGGTCGCGGCCTCGATGTGTTCGACCAGCGACAGGCCGGTGAAGTTGAATCCGTCGTGCTCGATGCCCGAGCGAGCGGCCACGAGGGCCTGGTCGTAGCGTGCCAGGCCGTTGAACAGCAGGCCTTGGACGTAGCCCGTGACGCCCAGGAGGGACACCTCGCCACCGTGTGCGGCGCTCGCCTTGGCGTCTTCGATGATGCCGACGGCAGCGTCCTCGTCGCCTTGCCACGCGGCCAGGACAAGCGTCGCGTATTTGTGAGGGGCGTGGCCGGTCGCGGCGGCGAGCGCGTCGGCTTCGTCCATCATCCGGGCTGCCTCGGCGAAGTCGCCGGTGTGTATGTGCACCCCGCCTGCGTAGACCAGTGCCGGTGGCAGCTCACTGAGCGCTCCGATGTCGCGAGCCAGGCGCACGGCACGAGTCGCCAGCGTGTTCCACGCGGTCAGGTCCCAGGCGTAGTGAATGAACGCCTCCAGTGCGACCGGGGCCATGAGAAGCCAACGCATCGTTGCCTCCCGGGTGCCGAGGTCCTCGTGCGCAAGAGGCTCCAGCGCGCGGCGCAGTGCCGGGCCACCGGTCTCGTAACCGTCTGCGAGGAGCGTGGTTACACCGTCCAGGAGCAGGTCGGCGGCCTTGGAGCCCGAGGAGGGCGCCCCGGACCCGCGGGCCGCGATCGCTGTAGCGCGGGCACCTGTCGGACCGTGGACCCTGTCTGCGAAGATGGTCGCGCTGATCGCCCCGAGGTAGGTCTCCCGTGCCAGTGGCGACCCGGCGGCAGCAAACTGTGCGGCGGCATCGAGGAGCAGAGGTGCCGCCTCGTCGTTGCGGCTGCGGGCGAAGAGGATCCTGGCACGCAGGCGCGCCAAGCGGGCGCGGTCCAAGGGGCTGAGGGGACACAGTTCGGCCAGCGTCGCCAGCCCCGTGGCGCGGTCAGGCGAGGCGGCCGAGAAGTGCGCCTCGGCGGCCGCGAGAGCTCGGCGCCCCCGCTGCCAGGAGTCCGGCGTCACCTCGGCCGCGCGCTCGAGAAGTATCGCCTCGGCGGCCATGCCGCCGCGCTGCCGCGCTCGGCCGGCGGCCTGCTCCAGCCCCGCGGCGACCTCCTCGTCCGGCCCGTCGACGGCCTGCGCGGCATGCCAGGCACACCGGTCGGGATCCAGGACCGGGTCCGTGGCCGCGGCCAGCGCCCGGTGCACCGCTCGGCGTTCTTCGGGGGCGGCTTGGTGGTAGACCGCCGAACGGACCAGCGGGTGTCGAAACCGAACGGACTCACCGAACTCGATCAGGCCGGCCACCTTGGCCGGTCCGGCATCGAGAGTGATCTCCAGAGAGGTGGCTGCGCGGACCAGCAGACGCGGGTCACCGACCGGTTCCGCCGCGGCGATCAGCAGCAGCGTCCGGGTCGGCGCCGGCAGCGAACCGAGCCGGCTGGCGAAGTCCCGTTCGAGGCGGCTCGACACCGTCCCTTGGACACTCGGGGATATCGAGTGCAAGCCGTATGCCAGCTCGGCGGCGCTGCGGCCGCGGGAGAACTCGAGCAGCGCGAGTGGGTTGCCGTGCATCTCGGCCACGAACCGGTCCCGGACCCGCTTCTCCAGCCGTCCGCCGACGGCGGCCTCGAGGAGCTCTCCGGCCGCGGCGGCATCGAGACCGCCGATCCGCATCTCCGGCAGACCGGCGAGTGCGTCCTGCCCCTCAGGGTCGCGTACCGCGAACACCATCGCGACTGCCTCGGCGAGCAGTCGCCGAGCCACGAACTCCAGTGTCTGCAAGGACACTTGGTCCAGCCACTGGGCGTCGTCGACCACGACGAGCACCGGTCGGGTCTCTGAGGCCCGGGTGAGCAGAGTCAGCACGGCGAGGCCGACCAGGAAGCGGTCAGGCGGGTCTCCGGCCGCCATCCCGAACGCCACGCGGAGGGCATCGCGCTGGGGTCCCGGCAACGCTCCGACCTCGGCCAGGAACGGCGCACACAGCTGGTGCAGGCTCGCGTAGGGCAACTCCATGTCGGCCTCGATGCCTTGCGCCCGGGTCACCGTCACCCGTGACGCCTGGGCGGCCACATACTCCAGAAGCACCGACTTCCCGATGCCTGCTTCGCCACGGATCACCTGTATTCGGGACCCACCTTCACGCAGGCCGACCAGCAGATCGTCGAGCGCCGCGCACTCGCGATGCCGGCCAACCAGGTCGGGAAGCGGGCTGGCGACCATGCAGCGCGGCTCCTAGGGAACGCCTGGGACGGCTCCCAGGACGATGGCTGCAACGATACCTGGGACGGCTCTCTCCCTCTATGCCGGACTACTTGAGGCATGGGACGAATGAGTTCTTATGCAATAAAACAGGGCGGATCAAGCACTTAAAGCCGCTAGTCGCCACACATCACGCAGACAGCCTGATATCTCAATGGCTGTGACGGACTCCACACCGAGAAATGCTCGGGGATTGTCACAAACGGCGCCGCTATCCGGTCGAGCACTGCCTATCGTCCGTCCGCCGTCACAGGAGGTCCCATGTCATCGCTCGAGCGCCAACTCGCCACGTCCGTCCTCGTGGTGGGAACCGGTAGGTCGGGCCTTCGAGCAGCCATCGAAGTCGCCGAGGCCGGTGTCGCGGTCATCGCAGTGGGCAAACGCCCGGCTGCCGATACCCGCCCCGTCATGGCATCCGGTGGTATCAACGCGGCGCTGGCCACCACCGGCCCCGCCGACACGTGGGAGCAGCATGCGGCTGACACGTTGCAGGAGAGCTGCTTGCTGGCCGACCCACGCACCGTGCTGGCGGTGACCCGCAACGCCGCCCAAGGAATCTACGACTTGGAGCGCTACGGCATGCGTTTCGACCGCCAGGACGACGGCCGGATCGCCCAGCGACACTTCGGCGCCCACACGTACCGACGCACCGCGTTCGCCGGCGACCACACCGGCCTGGAGGTGCAACGAGTGCTCAGCGAACGCGCGAACCGGCTCTCCATCCCCGTCCTGTCGAACCTGTACGTCACCCGACTGCTGGTCGACGACGGGACGGTGTTCGGTGCCTATGGATTCGACCTCGTCGACGGCTCGCGCTACCTCGTGCATGCCGACGCCGTGATCCTCGCGACAGGAGGGCACACTCGCATCTGGCGGCGTGCGTCCTCGCGTCGCGACGAGAACACCGGTGACTCCTTCCGCCTCGCCGCCGAGGCCGGTGCCCGGTTGCGCGACACCGAACTGGTGCAGTTCCACCCGTCCGGGCTGATCAAGCCGGAGAACGCGGCCGGCACGCTTCTCAGCGAGGCCGCACGCGGCGAGGGCGGGATCCTGCTGAACAACCTCGGGGAGCGGTTCATGATGCGCTACGAACCCGAGCGAATGGAACGCTCCGGCCGGGACAGGGTCGCGCGGGCCTGCTACACCGAGATCAAGGAGGGGCGCGGAACCCAGGCCGGCGGCGTGTGGCTCGACCTGTCCCACCTGCCGCGTGAGATGGTCCTGGCGCGGCTGTCGCGAGTGCACCAGACCCTATTGGACCTGCAGATGGTCGATGTCACCCGCGACCCGATCGAGGTCGCACCGACTGCCTACTACTCCATGGGCGGTGTCTGGGTCCGGCCTGAGGACCACAGCACCGATGTCAACGGGCTCTTCGCGATCGGGGAGGCCGCCAGTGGTCTGCACGGCGCGAACCGGCTGGAAGGAAACTCGCTGATCGAACTACTCGTCTACGGTCAAATCGCCGGCCGGGCCGCGACGGAGTACTCGGCCAGACTCACCGGCCAGCAACGGTCGCTAGGAGCGATTCGCGCCGCACAGGCGGACGTGAACCGGCTTCTGACTGCTGACGGCGACCAGAACGTCCGCGCGCTGCAACGGTCAGTGCGCCACCTGATGACGGAGCACGCCGGCGTCGTGCGAGACGAGGCCGGGCTCGCCGCCGGGCTCGCCAAACTCGACGAGATCGAGACCCGAATGGTGGACGTGGGCGTGCACGTCGACATCGGTGGCTTCCAGGACCTCGCGTACGCCTTCAACCTCAGGTCCTCCGTTCTCGCCGCTCGAGCGACACTCGAGTGCGCGTTGGAGCGGCGGGAGACACGAGGCTGTCACATCCGTTCCGATTACCCCGATCTCAATCCGGACCTGAAAGTCAACCTGGTGTGGTCGCCGGAGACCGGGGTGCGCCGCGAGCCCATCCCTCCCATCCCCACCGACATCGCTGAGTTGATGCACGACGACTCGGCCGACGGCAAGCCGCTCGAGTAGGAGACGGTCCTCGGCGCGGGAGGCATGGCGTCACCGGCCACCACGGTGTCGGCCAGGTCGGCGAGGGAACGGGCGTCGGCATCGCTGAGTAGGTGCCAGACGATGACGAGCATCGAGCGGGCGACTGCCACCAGTGCCTTCCCGTGGCCTCGGCGCTTGACCAGGCGTTTGTAACACGCGCCGAGGAACGTGTTCGGCCAACTGCCGGATCCTGCCTGAACGACGTCGCATCACCGAAGGTTTCCCGCCACCCGCGCCGCATTCCCGTCGTTCCGCGGTCAGCCCACCACCTTGCGGGCACCTCATGGAACCGACCTACCGCGACAACCACCGCCTGTCAGCCACGACATCGCGTCACCCGCCTCCGCCCCCGCACCGCCCAGCGACCAACCCGTCGGGGCGCGTTCACATGATCTACACAAACATGTGGGGGAGGCAGTGTCACAACTCGGCCGTGGTGGCGGTCAATTGAACAGTGGTTCCGCGCTCATAGCTGATCCTTGCGGTCGGGTGACATCGCGGGCGTAGTGGCGGAGGCCGGCGGCAATGCTGGTGTGTCCGCTCAGGAGGAGGGCTCCCGAGAGATCGCACCCGGCCGTCGTAGGCCGCGAGGGCGCCGGCGCCTACCGAGGCACCCCCCTCCCGAAAACGCCCGCCCCACCCAGGGAGACCCGGGTGGGGCGGGGAGGTAATGATCACGCGTCGGTGCCGTTCGGAACGTTCGTATGCGCCGACGCCTGGAAAGAAGGACCTACAGTTGCCTCTTCCCCGCTCCCGGCGACCAGGGCTCGCAGTCCTCGGTGCCGCGTTCGCTGTGCTGACGTCGGTGGCTTCGGCACCGGCTGACGCCGCGTCGGCAGCCAAGCCGACTGCTGCCGCCGCCCTGCCCGCACCGACGGACGCCCCTACTGGAGGGCCGCATACGGTCACCCTGATCACGGGTGACAAGGTCACGGTGACGCACACCGGCGACGGGCATGTCGCCGCGACCGTCCGCGGCCCCGGCGGTGGCCCGGTGGCTGCCCATGTCATGACGGTCGGCAAGGACACGTATGCGTATCCCGACTCGGCCCTGCCGTTCCTCGCGTCGGGCGTGCTCGACGAGCACCTCTTCGACGTCACCGAGCTCCTCGCGGACGGCTATGACGACGTGCACAGCGACCACCTGCCGCTGATCGTCACGTACACCGACACCGCCGTGCGCTCGCGCAAGACGGCTGTGCCGGCCGGTGCGCACCAGACGCTCGCCCTGAGCAGCATCCGCGGTGCGGCGCTGTCCCAGAGCCATGCCCGTGCGGCCGACTTCTGGGCATCCGTCACCGGCGGCGGGTCCGTGTCCGCTCGTACCGCCGGGACCGCCCCCGCCCTGGCGGACGGGATTGCCAAGGTCTGGCTGGACGGCAAGGCCAAGGCCGCGCTGTCCGACACCACGGCGCAGATCGGCGCTCCGCAGGTATGGCAGGGCGGAGACACCGGCCAGGGCGTGGACGTGGCGGTCCTGGACACGGGCATCGACGCCGCCCACCCGGACTTCACGGGCCGGATCGCCGCCACGGCCAGCTTTGTGCCCGGTGAGGACGTCACCGACCGGCACGGCCACGGCACCCATGTCGCCTCGACCATCGCCGGCACGGGGGCCGCCTCGGACGGCAAGGAGAAGGGCGTGGCCCCCGGCGCCTCGCTGCACATCGGCAAGGTGCTCGACAACGACGGCAGCGGACAGGACTCCTGGATCCTGGCCGGGATGGAGTGGGCCGCCCGCGACCAGCACGCCAAGATCGTCAGCATGAGCCTGGGTTCCGACGCGACCGACGGCCCCGACCCGTTGAGCCAGGCGGTGGACAGCCTGAGCGCGGAGACCGGGACGCTGTTCGTCATCGCCGCCGGCAACTCCGGCCCGGCTCCGTACAGTGTGAGCACGCCCGGAACGGCGGACGCGGCGCTGACGGTCGGCGCGGTGGACAGCTCGGACCGACTTGCGTCCTTCTCCAGCCGCGGCCCGCGCACGGGCGACAACGCCCTCAAGCCCGAGCTCACCGCGCCAGGCGTCGACGTGACCGCGGCTCGCTCGCAGTACTCTCCGGAAGGAGAGGGCTCCTACCTCACCATGAGCGGCACCTCCATGGCGACGCCCCATGCCGCCGGTGCCGCCGCCCTGCTCGCCCACGCACACCCCGGCTGGAGCGGACAGCAGCTCAAGGACGCCTTGGTCAGCACCACCAAAACCACCGCGCAGTACAGCCCGTACGCGGGTGGGAGCGGCCGGCTCGACGTCGCCGCCGCAGTGAACGGCACGGTGTTCGCCACCGGGACCGCCTTCGCCTCCGTCCACTGGCCGTACACGGCGGGCCAGACGGTCCGCAAGGACGTGACCTACACCAACACCGGGTCGCAGCCGGTCACTCTGGACCTGGCTCTGAACGCCCCGGGTGTGGCGGCCGGTCTGTTCACGCTGACGACCTCTCAGGTGACCGTGCCCGCGCAGGGCACCAGCACGGTGGGGGTGGTGAGCCACCTGGACGCGGCGGCCGACGACGCCGGTTACAGTGCCGTGCTCACCGCCACCGGCCCCGACGGAGTGCTGCGGACGCACACGCCCATCGGCGTCACCAAGCAGAGCCGGCGGGTCGAACTCACCATCAAGGCCAAGGACCGGCAGGGCGGGGGGCTCTCGGGAACCCTGGTGCTGAAGGACAGTGCCCACAACACCATGCCCAAGGTCTACGACATCGACGGGACCGGCAACCTGGACCTCAGCCTGCCCGCGAGCACGTACTCCGCCTGGATGTACGCCGATGTGCCGGGCATCGAGGCTTCGCACTCGCTCGGCCGCGCGGTGCTCAGCGCACCCCAGGTCGACCTGGACACCGACCGGACGGTCGTGTTCGACGCCGCCGACCTGCGCAAGGTCAGCGCCCGCACCCCGCAGCGCACCACGAACAGCACGATGCAGGTGGACCAGTACCGGTCCTACGGCAAGCTGGTCCCCTTCACCGACAGCTACCAGCTGGAGCCCCGCTACGACAGCCTGTGGGCCACTCCTACGCCCAAGGTGACCCAGGGCTCCTACACCTTCACCACCCGCTGGCGCCAGGTGCAGCCGCCGCTGACGCTCGATTTCGCGGGAACGTCGTACGGCGACGCGCAGATCCAGAGCTACTCGCCGCCGCTACCGCAGGGAACGGCTGTCTACGGGGCGGTCTACGCCGGCGACGGCGCCGCCACGGACTTCGCCCGGCTCCACCTGCGGAACAGGATCGCGGTGGTGCGCCGCAATGACACCGTGGCCGCCACCGACCAGGCCGCCGCTGCCGCCAAGGCCGGCGCCAGGCTGCTGCTGATCGTGAACGACGGCTACGGACGGCTCGACGCCTGGGCCGACCTCCCGCCGGAGGACGCCGCCGCACTGCCGGTCGCCTCTCTCGACGCCGACCAGGGTGCGCTGCTCATACGCCGGATCCAGCGCGGCACGGCGGCACTGAGGACGGTCTCCCACCCCTACGCCCAGTACCTCTACGACCTGGTGCAGCACCATCACGGAGCTGTCCCCGCGGCGCTGACCTACCGGCCGGGCCCCGGCGAACTCGCCCGGATCGACGAGGACGTCCGCGACACCAGGCCCGGCCAGGCGCTGGACATCCGCTACGACGTGTCGGTCGACACCGGCCGGCCGATGTCCGCCGCCGTCACCCCGGTCGACGCCCAGGGGAAGTACACGGCCTGGGTCACCGCCGATCCCGGTGTGCGGTGGGTCAGCGAGGAAGCGGTTTTGGACCTCACCGAGATCGGTGCGTCGGTCTCGTACCGGCCGGGCAGCACCACCGAGGAAACATGGTTCGCGCCGGTCCAGCGCCCGCGGCTGCTCAGCGACAGCGCCCTGGTCACCGCCCCCTCCCGGGTCGGTGACATCCTCGCCGTCTACGACATGCCCGCCTGGGGCGACGCCCGCAGGCACGTGGGCACGATCGACGACGGTGACGCGGCCGCGGACGTGTCGCTGTACCAGGGCGACAAGCTGCTCAGCCAGGGCGACTCCTCCCTCTTCGCGGACGTGACCCCCGATCCGCTGCCGTACCGACTCGTGGTGGACGGCACCCAGGAGATCCCCGGCCGGCCGTACTCGCCCCGCACGCACACCGAGTGGGGGTTCACCTCCGCCTTCACCGACTACACAACGCAGCTGCCGCTGCCGCTGATCCAGCTGGATTACGGCGTGCCGACCGACCTTTCCGGCCGGGCACAGCGGCACACCGAGCTGTCCGTCACTCCGTCTCAGCCGGCCCGGGCCACCGGGGCGGGCGCCATCGACAAGGTCACCGTAGAGGTCTCCTACGACGACGCAACCACCTGGCACCCGATCGACCTGCGCCACAACGGCAGTGACTGGCATGGGCGGCTGGACGCCCCGCCCGGTGCCCGCTTCGTGACGCTGCGCACCACGGCCCGGGACTCCCGGGGCAACAGCGTCAGCCAGACGGTGGTCCGGGCCTTCGGCCTGAAGTAGCCCCGTCCGCTTCGGACCACGCTTGCAGCACGACGGTCCGCAGGGCTGGGAGTTGCGGTCGGTGGCCGGTGTCGCTCGACGGGCGGGTCGACGACGCCGCTTCGCACGCGAACAAGAGGTTCCGTCCCGGTCCGCGAAGACCGGGACGGAACCTTCACATGGCGTCAGTTGTGCGGCTGGCATCGCCGATGGCGGATTGGCCGCCGAAGCCGACGGCGAAGACGTGATTGGTACCGTCGTCCGCCGCCGAGAGCGTCACCGAGACGACCTGCTTGGCCGGTCGGACCGCGATCCTGGTGGCGAAGACGTACGGCGTCATCGAGTCCTGACCGCCGGAACTGGTATCCCGGTACGGGGCATGGTGACCGTGGTCGCGTCCTTCGACACCGACTCGCCAGGAGCGCTGCTGGAGTGGATCCGCCAGGCCGAGCAGGACGCACCGAAGCCCATGAAGGGCTTCGCCGGCTTCCTGCGCCAGGACCTCGACGCCGTCACGGCCGGACTCACCCTCCCATGGAGTTCCGGCGTGGTCGAAGGCCGTGTGAACCGGGTGAAAACACTCAAGAGAGCGATGTATGGCCGGGCTTCGTTCGAACTCCTCCGAACCCGCATCCTCACTCGGCCGTGATGCTCTGACAGTGATCGTGGTAGGCAAGGCGGATGCTTGGCCGACTTCCTCTCGATGAGCAACTCGACGGCTTGCGCTCCGTGCTCTCCGAAAACAAAATCCTGACTGACGTGATGACCAGGGCCGCAACACTGGATTTGCCCGGCTGGTATGTGACGGCGGGCTGTCTGTTCCAGACCGTGTGGAACGTGGTCACCGGCCGACCCCCGACCAACGGCATCAAGGACTACGACATCTTCTACTTCGACAGCAGCGACCTCTCATGGGAAGCAGAGGACGCTGTGATCAAAGCGGGTCGCCAGCTATTCGCCGACTTGCCGGCCGAGGTGGAGATCCGCAACGAAGCCCGCGTGCATCTTTGGTACGAGGAGAAGTTCGGAGTGCCCTGTCCGCCGCATGAGTCCACCGAAACTGCAATCGACTGCTTCGCTGCGACGACGTGCTGTCTGGGCGTCCGGCTGGGCCCCGATACAGGGTGGCGCGTCTATGCACCTCACGGGCTCTCCGACGTGTTCAACCTGGTCGTGCGGCCCAACCCGGTCCTTGCCCCACGGGAGGTCTATGAGACCAAGGCGGCACGCTGGCAGGACGAGTGGCCGGAGCTCACCATCCTGCCATGGCCAAACTGATGGCCTTCACGAAACGAAACCGCGGACAGAGCCGATTTCAAGAATCGCCATCAACGCTCGGTTCTTCGACTTCGCCCACAGTCGGGTCGTGCCGAGGGATGGAGCACAGGGCGACCCCGGCCATACTTTCCCCATCCCAAGCCGCCCGCCAGCAGGTCGGGTCGGCAGTGGCGAGGAAGCTCTCGAACGTTCACCTCTCGGTGAAGGCGGCATCTGCATACGAATCGACGACCGTCTTCCAGACCGCGCGGTAGTTGCTTGGATCGACTGAGGCTTTTCTAAGGGCTGTCCCGTAATCCTCGGTGGATCAGCGCGCGGCGTCAGATGCGGTGCATCGCAAGGCGGAGGGTCGTCCTCATACTGGGCGTATTCGGGCGATCCGACAACGCGGCGAGGTGCCGTAGCTGTCGTCGTGCGCCCGCCGGGGATTACGGGACAGCCCTTAGTGGGTGCGGGGCCGAAGGAGGTGGTGCGCGGGGGTGTGTTCGATGACGAGGATGGCGGCGTCGTCAGCGGGAGGGCCGCCGATGTGGGCGAGCAGGTCGCGGTGGATCCGGTCCAGCAGATCGTCGGGGCCTGCGGCGGGGAAGGATGCGACCCGCTCGGCGAGCGGATAGAACGCTCTGGCCGGTGAGCGGGCCTCGATGACACCGTCGGTGTAGAGCACGAGCATGTCGCCGGCCTGGAAGGTGAACGGGTCGGTGCGGCGCGCCTCGATGGGCAGTTCGCCCATGCCCAGCGGCGGCAGGGGGCGGCGGGCGTGCAGAACCGTCACCTGCTGATCGGTCACCAGCAGCGGCGGCGGGTGCCCGCAGTTGACCATGTGGGCCCCCGGGCCCTCGTCGGGGATCTCCAGGACGAGGCAGGTGATGAAGTGCTCGCCGGGATCGTGCCTGCTGTCTGCCACGTCCTCCACGTTCCGGCAGACGCTGTCGTCAAGGGCAGCCACCAGCTCAAGCAGAGAGGCATAGCGGTGAGTGCCCTCACGGAATGCACTCAGCACCAGCGAAGCCTCACCGATCGCGGCCAGGCCGTTGCCCCGCACATCGCCGATCACCACCCGGGTCGCGGCATGCCCGGCCCGGCCGACCGCAAAGAGATCACCCCCGATCTCCGTCTCGTCCTCCGCGGACAGATACAGCCACGCCACCCGCAACGGCCCGATCCGGCGCGGCGGAGGCCGCAGCAGAACCCGCTGCGTGGTCGCCGCCACCGAGCGTGCCCGGCTCAGCGCACGCTCACGCCGCTCCGTGACGTATCGCAGGAAAACTGTCAGGGCGGAGAGGACGAGCAGCGCGAGGATCTGCGCCATGCGGTTGGCCGTGGTCAGTCCGCCTTCGAGCACGGCTACGAGCACCAGGGCCGCCACCGCGAGGGCCCCGACGAGAGCGGTCAGCCGCGTCCCGGAGAGAGAGGCAGTGAGCGCAGGCGCGATGACCAGCAGAGGCCCAAGATGGACATCGGCTGGCGTGTAGAGATCCAGCACGGTGATTACCACGATCAGTATGAGCGGGATCGCCACCAGCCCGCGGTTCGATGGCTCCTCCAGGAGGCGATCCCGCGACAAACGCCCACGCCGGATATCCATGCGCCCATTTTGCCCCGATGCGGGCTCCCTCGGCATACCAGCCGCTTGACCGGGCCCCCGGAGCGGCCCGACGAGCAGCGAGTCTCTTCCGGCAGGTCAGTCCCCCTGTTCCCTTCGGGTGCGCCTTGCCGGCGTGAAAACATGGCTGCGGCGCCTGCCCGCCGACGCCGGTAGCTCGTTGGGACGTTGAGCCCGTAGGTCAGTCTGGTGCCGGGGCCGCAGAGGGGCCACGCACTGTTGCCATCGAGCACGCCGGTCAGATTTTCGCTCCCCCGCGGCCCCCTGGGCAGGCGTCGGCCCGTACGGATCGATACCAGGGAGTTGTGCATGGCGGACACCGACGACGGTGGCGTCGAGGAGATCGAGCAGGCCGAGGAGCTCGTGGCCCGTGTCGCGGCGATCGATATCGCCAAGGCGTCGGGCATGGTCTGTGTGCGGGTGCCGCACGAGGACAAGCCCGGCAAGCGCGTGCAGCGGGTCTTCAACACCGTCGCGACCAGCGGCGCGATCCTGGACCTGGCCGACCACCTGGTCTGCCAGGGCGTCACCCGGGTGGTGATGGAGGCGACGTCGACCTACTGGAAGCCGTACTTCTTTCTGCTGGAATCGCGTGGTCTGGAGTGCTGGCTGGTCAACGCCCGTGACGTCAAGAACGTCCCGGGCCGGCCCAAAACCGACCGCCTGGACGCGGTCTGGCTGGCCAAGCTCACCGAACGCGGCATGCTCCGGCCCTCGTTCGTACCCCCGAAGCCGGTCCGTGAACTGCGCGATCTGACCCGGGCCCGGGCCGTCATGACCCACGAGCGCACCCGCCACAAGCAGCGCACCGAGAAACTCCTCGAGGACGCCCAGATCAAGCTGTCCACCGTGATCGCCGACATCTTCGGCGTCTCCGGCCGGGCCATGCTGGAGGCACTGATCGCGGGCGAACGCAGCCCCAAGGCGTTGGCGGACCTGGCCCACGGCACCATCAAGGCCAGCCACAGCACCCTGGCCGAGGCCCTGACCGGCCGGTTCGAAGAACACCACGCCTTCATGTGCCGGATGCTGCTGGACACCGTCGACTACCTCACCGTGCAGATCGACAAGCTCACCGCCCGGATCACCCTGCGTCTGGCCGAGCTGTCCACCACCGAGGACGACGAAGGCCCCGGACAGGGCACCCTCATACCGATCACCGACACCGAACGCCTCGACGAGATCCCCGGCGTCGGCCCCAGCACCGCGCAGGTCATCCTCGCCGAGACCGGCCTGGACATGACGGTCTTCCCCACCGCCGGCCATCTCGTGTCCTGGGCGAAACTCTCCCCACGCACCCTCCAGTCCGGAAACAAGAACACCTCCGGCCCCACCGGCAAAGGCAACCCCTGGCTCCGCGGCGCCCTCGGCGAAGCAGCAATCTCCGCCGCCCGCACCGACACCTTCCTCGGCGCCCGCTACCGCCGCATCGTCAAACGCCGCGGCCACATGAAAGCCCTGGTCGCCGTCGCCCGCTCCATCCTGGTCGCCGTCTGGCACCTCATGAACGACCCGACCGCCCGCTACCGAGACCTCGGCCCCGACTTCCACACCCGCAACCTCGACCCGGCCCGCAAGAGCCGCGACCTCGTCCGCCAGCTCAAGGCCCTCGGCCACGACGTCACCCTCACCCCGGCAGCCGCCTGACATCCCACGACCCCACCGCCCCACACCAGCCCCCGACCGTCACCATCGAGGGGCTATCTCGCCATCCCCATCTGACCGTTGAGTTTTCCGGTCAGCGGCTCACTTCCAGACGTTCAGTGGCAGCCGCCGCGGTGAACAAGCGAACGGCCCGTCGCGCCCTCTCAGAACGAGGTGATGATCCGGATGCGGTCGGCGGTCGAGCGCATGGACACGTCAGCAGCAGGTGCAAGCGCATCGAACGCGTGGGGTACTCCGGGGTGGACGTGGAGCTCGGTCGGCACGGCCGCGGCGTTCAACCGCCGGGCGTACTCGATGTCCTCATCGCGGAAGAGGTCCAGAGTGCCGACCTCGACCTCGGCAAGCACGTCGCCGAGAAGGCCTGAACCTCTCCGACGTCCGTGTCGCCACCTGCGGTGGGGGCATCTCTCGCAGATGCTTACGGAGCAGGCGGCGGAGCAAGCGGCACCCCACACCGGCACCTGCGACTTCGCCGCCTCCGGCACCTGCGCGGTCTTTCCGGACTGCTCCTCGGCAGCCGGCACGGTCAGGTCGGCCCGGGCGTGGTCCTGCCCGGTCTCGTCCGCCGGGGCCAGCACTTCGCCGACCCGCGAGCGGGCGATGGCCCACTCCTGCCGTTCCCGCTCGGCCACGGCCAGTTCGGCCACGGCCAGTTCGGCCACGGCCAGTTCGGCCAGGGCCAGTTCGGCCTGGATACGGCCGGCCTCCTCCCGCAGCTCCTCCACGCGACTGCGAGCACCAGCTCACGCTGTAGGCGTGCTCGGAAGTGTGGTGGGTTCCTCATCGCTGATTTTGGTGGGCGGAGGAGGTACCTGCGAAAGGTGCCACTCATCGACGTCGAACGATCGCGCGGTATCTCGGTTCGACAGGGCTTCCGCACCGACGCGAAACCCGTGGGCAGCCGGGCAGATGACGCCGTAGTCTCCCCGGATGACTACCGTTTCTGTTGAAGATCTCGCACGTGCATCCGAAACCGTGGGCGACCTGATCGCCGAGGTCCGCCCCGAGCAATGGAAGGCGCCGACGCCGTGCACGGAATGGAACGTGCGCGGGGTGGTCCGCCATCTGGTCGGCATGGACCTGGTGTTCACAGCCATGCTCGAGGGTGGCCCAATGCCCGAGCGCGGAGCAGACCCCCTCGGTGACGACCCGGTCGGAGCCTACCGGGCCTCCAGCGCGTCGCTGCAGGCCGCCTTCGCCCGTCCCGGGGTACTCGAGCGGAGTTATCGCGGACCCTTGGGGAGTGCCACGGGCGCCGAGCGCTTGCAGATCCGCCTGTACGATCTGCTCGCTCACGGATGGGACCTCGCCCAGGCGACCGGAATCCCTGCCCTGCTGCCCGAAGACCTTGCCGAGCAGAGCCTGGCGTTCGTTCAGGTCCAATTCTCCGCTCAGTCCCGAACGGGACGATTCGCCGAGCCCCAACCCGTCGAGGAGACCGCTCCGGCCATCGATCGGCTTGCCGCGTTTCTCGGCCGGCCGGTTCCACCGCAGCTGTGACACCGATCGATGGCAACTGACCGCCCCCCGAGCGCCTGATTGGCAGGTTACTCATTCGTTCCAGGCGCCCCGCTCGATCTGGTCGTCCAGCAAGCTCTGGGCGATGGTCGCGTAGCGGCTCGCGGTGGTGTGGGACAGGTTGAAGACCAGGGCGAGGTGCAGCGGGTCGGCGCCGACGGTCAGAGCTCCGTGCAGTAGCCGGTCGCCGCGGATGCGTTCGAGGTAGACGCCCCGGTGCAGGAGGTGCCGCTTGAGGTATTCGGCGCTGACGGGCCCGGTCCCCAGGGCGGTCTTGGCGTTGATGAGTACGCGTCGGTTGGGGGTCTTCGGGGCGCTGTCACGTTGTTGGGCGCGTCAGTGTCTGACGGTGAGTCAGGGCGTGGACGCCGGCTGCTGCCTGTGCTGCGGTGGGACTGTCGCCTTCGTGCCGCTCGATCCTCGATGTCGGAGCTACCCCGCGTGTGCGGGGCCGACGACGCCAAGAACCGCAAGCACTGGTCCGCGACCCCTGGCAGCGGCGCTATGTGCGCCGCTTCGCTGGTTGACCTCGGCCTGCGGTGTGGACGAACCAGCCGAGCGTGGCTCCGACGGCGTACCAGAACAGGTCGGGCGTGTGGAAAGTGGAGCCCAGAACGAGGCGGGCGACGACGCTCCGCCGGGACAGCTCCGCGGGCACCCCGCTGATCTGGAGGAACTCGACCGACCAGCTGATCCCCAGCGCGATGCCGGCAGCCGTCACGGGCTTCGCCCGGGGCGCGGCCAGGACGACAAGGGCGTAGACGAGGGTGGTGTAGAGCGTGTCCCCGGCGTACTTGGCGATGCCTCCTTCCATCCCGGCCCTGGCCCCAAGCCCCACGGCAACTGTCAGCACGGCCGCCCCGGCCGCCATGAGGCGGGTGCGCACCGGGCCGCCGTCGGTCACCAGTGGATCTGTCATGCGGACACCCTCTCATCCGGCCGCGTCGGGGCTCAGCCGCTCTCGTCGTGCTCGCGCGAGCGCCGGCTCTTGGGCCGGAGATGGATACGGTGGCAGAGAGCCAGGCAGGCCGTGGCCACCATCAGCCCGAGCACGAGAGCCGACGCGCCCCTTGCCCGTACCGCTTCAGAATGGCTGCGCAGCCTGTGACCTGGGACGACGCTCCGCGGGCCGATCGGGCACCATCGGACCTTGTGGTCGTACGAATGCTCTACTGGATCGCCACGCGGATCTTCGCGTGTCTGGTCCTGCTCTCCCGATCCTCCGCGGCGAAGGAGGTCGAGATACTGATCGTGCGGCACGAAGTCGCCAACCCGCCCCTCCCGGGACGCCCGCCGATACCCGAAGAGCTGCGCGACCTGATCGTCCGGCTCGGCACCGAGAATCCACGATGGGGCTTCCGGCGCATCCACGGCGAACTCCGCCGCCTCGGGCACAAGGTCAGCCCGGCCACCGTCCCCCGCACCCCGTGCACCGCCGGCCTCGGCCCAGCCCCGCGCCGGCATCCCGCGCGCGGCGAACGGGCCGCCTTCCTCAAGGCCCAGACCCACGGCCTGCTCGCCACCGATCTCTTCCACGTCGACACCGTCAGCCTGCAGCGGCTGTACGCGCTGTTCGTCATGGAGGTCCGCACCCGCACCATCCACATCCCGGGGGTCACCGCACACCCCACCGCAGCCTGGGCCACCCAGCACGCCCGCCACCTGCTCTGGCAACTCGGCGAAAGCACGGGTGAGTTCACGCACTTGGTCCGCGACCGGGACGCGAAGTTCACGGCCGCGTTCGATACCGTCTTCGCCAGCGAGGGCATCAACGTCACCCAAAAATCCCTCCGCGCCCTCCCCACTGCAATCCCCACGCCCAGCGGTTCGTACGCTCAGCACGCGAGGAGTGCACCGACCGGCTCCTGATCTTCGACCGCAGCCACGCCGAGAAGATCCTCAACGACTACGCACGCCACTTCAACCGGCATTGGCCGCATTAAGGCCGGGGCCAACTCGCGCCGCTGGACGATGCCAACGTCATCCCACTGCCACCAGCCCGGACCGAACGCCGGCAAGCCGTCGTCGGACTGATCAATGAGTACCACCGAGCCAGCTGATCGTCCGGCAAAGCCACAGCTCACAGGCGGTGAAGCCAATCTGAAGCGTTATGGGGTGCTGTTCGCGGTACTTGGCGAGTCTGCGGCCGAAACAGCCAGTTTCCCAGGGGACACCGCAGCTCATGCGATTGTTGACAGCGGGGTCGTGTCCGCCGCGTGGTGCAGCCCGTGGGCTTCTCTGCGGGGAATCCGGTACAGCACACACGGGCGAAGCGGCCCCTGGGGCACGCTCGGATCCTCGAAGTCGTCGGCCGGGTCCCGGGTCATGCCGATCCGGCGCATCACTGCCTGGGAACGAAGGTTGTGGACGGTCGTCGACGCCACCACTTCCGGCAACCCGAGGGCCTCGAAGGCGAAAGCCAGGCAGGCCAGGGCGGCCTCGGTGGCGTAACCGTGACCCCACGCCGAACGCATCAACCGCCAACCGATATCCACTCCCGCGAACGGCATATCCTTACCCACCTCGTCCAAGCCGGCGCGGCCGATGAACTCACCGGTCTCCCGTGCTTCGAGCGCCCACCACCCAAAACCTCGCTCGTCGAACTCGGCCTGCATGAGTGCCACCGCGGCATCGCTCTGCTCCCGCGTCAGCAGTTCCCCCAGGTGTTCTCGGACTTCGGGATCGGCGTTCATAGCCGCCCACGGTTCGAGGTCGGACTCCCGCCACCGGCGGAGCAGAAGACGATCGGTTCGCAGCTCTGGCATGCCACCCAGCCAACCCGAACAGGATCAGGGTGTCGATCGGTTATGTCGAACCCTATGGTGCTCGTCCATTCCGGAGCCGCTGCGCAGATCCTCACGGCTTACACCACCCGGCGGGACACCATCCCGTCACGACCCGAAGTAACCCACACCGTTAAAGATCTCTAGCGGGAGGCAGCTGAGTTCAGACGTCTCCAGCAGATCAGTGCGCAGCCCAGGGTGAGGAAGGCTTTGTGGGTGCCGTCGCGTATCTCCCAGCGGATCCGCAGACGGCGGAACCAGCGCAGCTGGGCGAACGCGCGTTTCATGACTCAGTGTTGGGTGCCCAGACCAGAGCCGTGCTCCGTGTTGGGGCGGGCGATCAGCGGCTTGTCAAGCACATATGAGAGCGGCACTCCTCCAGCCCGTCGGCGAGCCGGATGAGGCGGAACTGGTGGCCTACCTGGACGCCGGCCACGTCCTCATCGACGTCATGGAAGTGTTCGATGAACGCGCCGGACAGCGAGACGTGGTGCGTTTCCACGTAGTGCGGGGCCGGACACGACGTCATCACCGGAAGCGCCCACCGGCACTCTCTGGGATGCTCTTCGCTGGTCACCGACGGCACCTGGCTGTGGCGCCAGGACTTACCACCGTTGATCATCGGCGGGTGAAGGCAAACGAACACCGAGATCGCCAGGCCCAACCCGCGGGGAGCAGCGATCCTTGAGTTCACCAAGATCGTCTGCGTTCGCCCCGCTCGCCCGTGCCTCAGGCTGCGCACGGACGTCGCGACCAGGTCCACTGGTCCGTGGGCGACATCGACCGTGCCAGGTTCCTGTTCGACCACGACACGCCGCCCATCTGGTCGGCGTCCGGCCGGGTCGAGGTCAGCAAGGCCGACAACTGCGAGTGGCTGCTGCGGATACTGCCACTGTCCGCGGCCCGCCCGGTGGAGAGCACCACGACCGGGACCGGCGCGGAAGTCCTCGTCCAAACGGGGGTGCCGGGCGCGCTCACGCTGCGGCGCGCGCGGGATGCGGAGCGCCACTCCAGGGTGGATCTCAGCATCGAGTCACGCGAATACAAGGCGACCTTGTTCGCCGATTCCGACAGCCCGTCCGAGGGCGGTGGCATCATCGGAATCGGCCCCGGGCCTACGCTGCTCCAGACCACGGGTGACGGGGGCTGGGAACTGCACGTCACCCCACTCGACGAACTGCGCACCTTCGACCAGGAGATCAGCGGCACGGCCGGGGAGGTGCTCCGCTACACGGGGCCGCCCGCCACCGCACGGGTCATCAGCCGGTCGTGGCACAAGTGGTCCGGCATGGTCTCGGTCCGCACTCTGACCCCCGAGCTCTTCTGGCAGAAATGGGTCCTCGCCATGGGCGGCCTGTCGGGCCGACTCCGACGCGAGAGGCTGAAACTGCTTCCCGGAATGCTGGTGGTGATCGACGCGCCCCGTGACGGGCACGGCTGGCGGATCCGGGTCGGGACCGGCGGCCGGCGCGGATCCGGCAAAGGTGACGACGACATCAGGGACCTCTGACCGCTGACGACTGCGTGTGATCGCTGCCGGCCGCCCTGGGAGACGGCTGTCGACCTGCCGCGGCGGGCTCGGGCGGTGTCACTCGCGATAGCGGGGCGCAGGCGGGTAGAAATCCCCGTACCTGCCCAACCACCGTTCGTGCAGGGCGCGGAGCTTGCCCGAGGCGCGCAGGCGAGCGAGCACGCCGTTGACGAAGCGGACGAGCTCCGGCGTCTTCTTCGCGACGGCGATTCCGTGCGGCTCGTAGGTGAACCGCGGGCCGGTGATGCGGGTGGTGGGGTCCTGGGCGCTCAGTCCGGCGAGGACGTTGTCGGTGGTCGACACGGCGGCCACGGCGCCCTGTTGCAGCAGTACGAGGCAGTCGGTCCAGTCGGCGACGGTCACCGGCCGCACGTTCGGGCGGGCGCGGCGCAACTCGTCCAGTGAGGTGGTGCCCTGGGCCGTGCACACCTTCTGCCCGGCGAGATCAGCCAGGTTCTTCACCGTGGAGGTGTCGGGGACGAGGACGCGCTGGCCGGAATCGAGGTAGTCGCTGCTGAACAGCACCCGCTCCATGCGCTCGCAGGTGATCGTCATGGAGTGGGCGACCAGGTCGACCTCGCCGCGTTCCAGTATCTCGATGCGCCGCGAGGACGGCACGGTCTTGAACTGCACCCGGTCCGGCCGCCCGAACAAGGCGCGGGAGATCTCCCGCACCAGGTCGATGTCGAGCCCGTTCAGCTGTCCGGTGACGGAGTCGCGATAGCCGAAGAGATAGGTGTTCTGGTCCACTCCCACGATCAGCCGACCGCGTGCGACGATCCGCTCCATCGCCGTACCGCTCGGCATCCGGCCGCCCGGTTCCGGCATGCGGTCCGGGGGCTTCAGTGACCGCAGCCGATCGCAATCCTCGCCGGTCCCGGCTCGTGTGCCCGCGGACGCACTGTCGGCAGGCGCGTGCTGCCCGGCGGGTGAACGACGGTGCGGGGCGGACGAGTCTGTGCAGGACACCGTCAGCGTCATCGCGGCCAGCGACGCCACGACCGCGGGAAGGAGCCGGTGGCGGAACGGGGCCCGGCCAGGCACCCCTTGCCCGCGTGCACCCCCGCACCGGCGAGCAGCGGGCGGTGGCGGACACCTGGTCCCCGCGGCATCCGACGACATCCCCGAGGGTCCTCCGGCCGACGCTCCGGAGTCCTGCTCGGTGTCCGCCGCCGATGCCCCGCCGGGCAGCTGTCCCTCTTCTCCACTTCCCCGAAGTTCCTTCACACTGCCCCGCAGCCCTCGGAACCCATCCGAAGACGCCGTCCGGCGCCCTGGTCCCGCACGTACTCGTCGGCGGTGACGCGTTCACGTCGACTCGCGGTTCCCTCCGTCGCGCAGAACACCAGGTATGTGCGGCCAACTGGCTGTCCTCTGGCTCCGGTTGAGGAGTCAGGTCAAGGAAGTCAGGCGGTGTGGGTGTCGATCGGCACGCTAGCTCTGACCATGGGGCAGAGCGGACAGGCCGGAGCCGCCGGCGACGCCGCGTACTTCAACATGCGGGACATCACCGGCCACAACTTCGTCATCGAGATCACCAGGCCAGAAGTCATCAAGGAAGCCGGTGGCATCGTCAGGAGCGGGGAACCCAAGGTCGTCATCGGCCGCATCATCAAGCGCGCGGCCAGCTACAACCCCCAGTGGGACTTCCACTACAACCCGGACACCATCAGCTTCGCCGACGCGGCCATCGAGGTCTGCGACGCCACCATTCCCTACGTCGAGGACCACCTGGACGAAGTCGGCGGCCCCTTCCTCCCCGGCCTCTACTGGTGCCCCTGGACCGGCCGCCTCACCGCAGAAGTCACGCCTCGTTAACCCCGTTCCATGCCCCCAGCTGCGAACGGTAGTGCTGTCGGGGGGGGCTTGATCTGACGCTCAACCGCCGGTCGGCTGGCTCCCTTGTCCGGGTGCCCACGCCGCAGCGGCGCCTGGCCGCTGTGCAGCGTGGCCCGGGAGGCTAGGGTCTGTCCGGCGGACATGCCGCAGACGCGGGGCTTGGCACGCCCTCCCCCAGAGGGGGTACCCCCAGCGGCGTTGTCGTCACTCGCCGACTCCCCCACTCTCGACTTCGCTCGAGCGGGGGGACCCTCATCGCGTCGACGCCCTCCTCCGCCTTGCAGCTGCACGCACCAAGCCCCGCTCACCAGCGTCGATAAGGCACCGTCGCTTCCCTCCGGCCTGATCCGCCGGACAGGCCCTAGCGGGCGAGGGTGACGTGGATGGGCTGGTCGGGGCAGTGGGCCAGGCCCTCGGCGAGGGTGGCTTGTTCGGTGGGGGCGACGGTGAGGTGGTAGCGGGTTTTGTCGGCGACCCAGTCGGTGAGGTACTGGCACCAGTATCCGGCATAGGGGGCATCCAGTCCCTGGGGTCCGTGTCGGCTTTGGACCGGTTGGAAGCGCGCGGGTTCGCGATTCCTGGACCTGAACAGAGCGGTACCCGCGCGTGGTGGGGAGCCCAGCGTCGGCATGGGGCCGAGTTCGTTCGACTCTGCTGCGCATTTCGCTGGGGCGTGCGGGGTCACCGTGTCGGGGCCGGCAGCTGCGAGGTGACGTGGGGGCGTCAGGTTTTCCGGTGCTCGCTCAGAACAGTGCTGGGCCCTCGCCGCTGGTGTCCACGATGATGGGCCGGAACTGGGCAGGGAGGTCGTCCAAGCGGTCAGGACCGGCCGCGGCGGCCAGGGCAGGGGCCGTCTCGGCCAGCCAGATGCGAAACCGCTCGGCGGCTTCGCGGTAGGGGACTCGCGCCAGGACACGGTGCTCGCCGGAGGGGCAGAAGTCGACGGCGACCGTGAACAGGCAGGAACGGGGCGCCTGGTGACTGCCCGTCCAGGACACGCGCAGGACACCGCAGGGCTTGCGCCCGCGGGGAGCGCGGTGGGTCGGGCGCAGTGATCGGCAGGCTGTGTGGGCGGTCCATGCGGCGAGGTGCGGCAGGGGCAGGGTGGTGCGTGCGCGGCAGCCGGGGCAGCGGTGCCAGTGGCGGAGCCAGTCGTCGGTGTCGGTGTGGAAGAGGCGTGTGTAGCGGTTCGCCACGCGGATGTCGTTGCTGTACAGGTGGTCGGGGCGTTCCAGTGTGTTGCAGGACTGGCAGAGGGGGGCGCGGACGTAGCCGTGTTCGTGGCAGTGGTCGAGGACTGTGGCGGGCGCAGTGCGGCAGACAGCGCACGCCCACCCAGCCACCCTGCGGGAGGTACCGGGCTTCCTGCTGAGCACCGAGTACAGCTGGCCTTGCAGCTCTGCGTTGTACGGGCGCAGTGAGGTGGTGGGGCCGTCGGGGCTCGTCGGCTGCCGACCGTCGGCGTCTCGGGCCTGCCGGGGGTAGGAGGGCGGCTCGGTGACGGCTGCGCCTGCCTGGCGGGTCCGTGCGGCTTGCACCCACTGCGTTTCGGTGTGCTCGGCCGCATCCAGCAGCCTGACCACAGCGCGCGGCAGCCACCACGTCCGCTGCGTCCCGTCGCGGGTCTGCTCCACGAGTATCTGTCGCCAGTCGATCCCCGCCAGATGGTACGGCCGGCCGACTTCGCGTCGTGCTGCCCGCGCGGGGCCGCCCGGCTCCTGCAGTTCCCGCGTGATGCGCCGGCGCCAACGCAACGGCGTCTCCTCGTCGTACTCCTGCCTCGGCGCCCCACGAAACGGACCGATGCGGAGGAGGTCCTGCCGGTCCATTCCCACCGCGTTCAGTTCCGCGGCCGCCCGGCGCACCTGAGCCTCCGGAACACTCCACTGACCGCCGCTCGCCCTCACCGTCGCCACCACATGGCTGCCGAGCAGGACGTACCCCACCCGGGCATGGGCAGGAGAGCAGGTGAATGCCCCAGAAGCCGTCGGCACAGCACTGTCGGCCGTCAAATCGACCCACAGAGCGTCCGCGGCACCCAGGGTGATCAGGCCGTCCGTGCGACCGGGCATGACACGCTCTGACATACCGACAGGCTAACGGCCCGCAACGCGGCAACGGGTCTCCAAGCTCCTCGGTCAGCAGGGCCGCCGTCCGCAACTCCTTATTCCTGAGCATCCGGTTCGTCAGCATGGTGGAGCCGGAAGTGTTGCTCGAAGTCATGACACCCAGTCTTCGGGTCCCAGTTGCAGGGCACTTGCACCCGGCTTGCCCCGCCCGGCCCGTGCGAAGCCGAGCACGATGCCCACGTCGGGATGCGGCACCAACTCCTGTGGTCAGGGCGTTCAGGTCCCGCACGATCCGCTGGACCGGCACCCCCCGGTGCGGGGACGAGGCACCCGAAGCGGCCCGATCAGCCCCACGAAGTCGCCGGTGAGCAGTTCCGCCGAGGAGACCTTCATCGCGGCCTCGGCGAAGTGGAGATGCGTCAGCTTCGTCGGTCTCGCGCCACCGCCGCGCGGGCCGCACCCACCAGTGCGGCGTCCCCCGCGGGGCCGGCAGGCTTCATCGCACGAGTACGCCCTGCGCCGGCCGACAAGGCGTGACCCGGACCAGGTAGCGCGTCTCCTACGGAGCACTCCGGGGCTCCGGGAGGTAGTGAATCCGCGTCAGCATGTGGGTCGTCCGGCGTCCAGCCTCCGGTCACGAGACCGGTGGACAGAGCGGGGGCGACGAGGTCCCAGGAGCGGGCTATGGAGCCTCCGACGACCAGGGCGGTCGCGCCGAAGTCCACCAGGCGCGGGCCCAGCACGACGCCGAGTCCGGTGAAGACGTCGTCCAGCACCCGCTGGGCCCGTTCCTCCCCCGCTCTGGCCCGTCCGGCAATGTCGTGTACATCGGCGGTGGGGTCGCCGTAGCGGGCGAGGATCGCCCGGCGTGAGACGGAGTCCTCCAGCGGCCGGCCACCGATCTCGGTGAGGTCCATCCGCCCCTCGGGTGGTACGCCGGGACCGTTGTCGCAGATGCGGCCGTCGGCGAGAAACGCCGAGCCGACACCGGTGCCGAGCGTGATGCCCAGGGCGCGGCGGTGCCCGCGGACGGTACCCGCGGACCACTCGCCGGTCAGGAAGGCGTGGGCGTCGTTGAGGAACACGACGTCGCCGGGACGCTGTCGCAGTCCGTCGAGGAGTGCTGCTCGCACGTCCATCCCGTACAGGGCGTCGAGCTTGCCCACGCCCTTGAAGAGGGCAATCCCCCTCGCGTAGTCGAACGGCCCGGGCACCGCCACACCCCACCGCGCACCTGGAGGTACTGACAGCCCGTCGGCGCAGTGTCGTAGGCAGCCGAGGATGTCGTCGGCGCCGCCGTCCGCGTCGAGCGGCTTGCGCGTACGGCTGGTGACACGTCCGTCGCGCAGGTCGACGAGCGCCGCGGTGACATGGGTGCCGCCGATCTCCAGGACGGGAATCAACGGACCAACGCCTTCACGACACGCACCGGGCCGCCACCGGCCGCTCGCAGGGTGTAGCGGCCGACCGCGGCCGGCACGGTGAGCGTCTCCGCGTAGGCGAGTTCGTGCCGGTCTCCGGCCGCCGTGTGCACCGTGACGCCTTCCCCTTCCACCACGTTCAGGATGTGGAACCGTCCCTGCGTGTCGTCGGCCGCCTCGGCCTCGGCGTCGAGCACGAACCTCCTGACCTCATAGAACATCTCGTCCAGCGCGCCGATGACCTCCTCCCGCCAACCGGTGCCCTCGCGCAGGGTGCGCGGCTCTTGAACCAGGTCGCGGGCGACGGCCGCACCGCGTCGTCCGGTCTCGAGGTTGGCGAACCCGTGCTCGTAGGGCAGGGGGCGCGGGTTGCCGTCGGCACCGGGCCGCAGCCAGTCGTAGAACCGCAGGCTGTACAGATAGGGGGGTGGCGCTGATCTCCAGCACGAGGTTGCCCGCACCGCTGGCGTGCGGGGTGCCCGCCGGGATCATGAACAGCTGGCCCTGCTCGGCGGGGAAGGCCAGGACGTGGTCCTCGGGGTCCATGGGCACTGCGTCGGTGACGGCCCGCTCCACCTCCTTGCGGAAGACATCGACGTCGGCATCCTCGCGCAGGCCGAGGAACACCTTGGTGTCGGTGCTGCCGAGGGTCAGGTAGTACGTCTCGTGCTGGGTGTAGTCCCAGCCGAAACGTTCCCGCATGTACGACTCCTTCGGGTGGCAGTGCACGGAGAGGCTGCCGCCGCCGACGGTGTCCAGGTAGTCGAAGCGGATCGGGAAGGACGTGCCGAAGCGGGCGTGCACCTGTGCCCCCAGCACGCTGTCCGGTTCCAGCACGCACATGAGTTGGAACGGCACTTCGGCCTGGGCCTGCGGTCCGGTGCCGATGAGGATTCCGGCCTCGGGCGCGATCAGTTCGTAGCCGAGCGCGGTGTTGCGGGCGTCGGGGTTGAAGCCGAGTTCGCGCTGTGCCCAATGGCCTCCCCAGGGAGTGGAGTTGAAGTACGGGCGGGTGCGGACGGGCTGGCGGGCCAGGGCGGCGTACGTGGCGCGCAGGCCTGCTCCGTCGATCCACGCCGGGTGGTCGGGGCGCTGCATGTCGATCCAGGCGTCGAGGCGGCGTACGAGCGAGTCGCGGTGCTGGTCGATCATCGGCCAGTCGATGTAGAACAGCCGTCTGAAGTCGGGCTTCTCGCCCGGCAGACCGAGGTTGGCGCCCGGCTCACCCGCGCCTACGGCGGCCTCCGCGTATCGCTTGGGCACATCGGCGTACCAGAGCAGGTCGTGATCCACGAGGGCGGCGCCGGGCCCGTAGACGAGGAGCAGCCCTTCCTTCGGCGGTGCGGCTACCGGGAGGATCTCGAAGAGGTCGACGAGGGGATTGTCGGCGAGCCCGCGGAAGTAGGGGTCGTCGGCGTCTGCCGGCCGTTCGGTGCGGCTCCTGACGAGCGCCGGCCGTGCGTAGTGGCTCCGTATGTCGAGCAGGGTGACGGGGGTACCGCGCCCGGTCAGCTCATGTGCGAGGCGATCACCGAGGAGGGACCAGTCGACGGAAGGGGGCCCGTCGATGGCCACCACCGTGGGGCCGTCGGGGAGTTGGGAGGCCACTGCCTGCCATCCCGTGTGGAGGACGGCCTGCGGGGCGGGGGCGTAGCGCGGATCGAGCCGGTACACACGGTCTCCTTTGCGGACAGGGGGTGGGTGAAGAGGGAAGGCGGCGCGCAGGCGCTCATTCCTTGCTCGCTCCGGCGAGCATCCCGGACACCAGAGTGCGCTGGGAGAAGACGAAGAGCACCAGCACGGGCAGGATGGCGATGATGATGGCCAGGGCGAGTTCGGGGATGGTGACGTTCAGTCCGGCGCCGGCGACGGGGTTGAAGGACGGCGTCGAGGCCAGCAGTTGGTTCAGGCCCACCTGGACGGGGAACTGCTCGCTGTTCGGCAGGACGAGATACGGCAGGAGGAAATTGTTCCAGTTGCCGACGAAGCTGAAGAACGCGACCAGTCCGACCACGGGCTTGGCGAGCGGGAGCGCGATGCGGGAGAAGAGCTGCCACTCCGTGCAGCCGTCGATCCGTGCGGCGGACAGCAGGTCCCTGGGGAGGCTGCTCCCGAAGTGTTCGGCAGGCTGGACGCTCGCGCCACACAGTGACGTCAGAGCGCGAGGGCTGAGATTCGGCCTTGGAATGGCTCGCCAGAAAGCCCAAATGTGTACGCTGCACACACTAGGGGACAGGAGTGTGCAGTGTCAACATTGAGCAGTGGCCGCTACCACCACGGTGATCTGCGGGCTGCGTGCCTGCGTGCTGCCTTGGACTTGCTGGAGGAGAGCGATGAGGCCGCCGTTTCGCTGCGCGCAGTCGCCCGTCGCGCCGGCGTGTCATCCAATGCGCCGTACCGGCACTACCCGGACAATTCCACCACCGCGCTCGCGAGCACGGACGCCGCTACCTCACCCTCAGCACAACTACGACCTCACAGCCTGATCAGGAACGTCCCTGAAAGAGAGCTACACCCAACCCCGATGGCTCACCGGCCGTCGGGGTCCCGGCGCACCACCGCACCCGGTGGCAGGTCCTCCTGTGCCGTGAGGGCGGTGAGTGCGTCGCGCAGGCCGGCGCGGGCGGTGACGCCGAGTTTCGGGAACACGTTGTAGAGGTGTCCGCTGACCGTGCGGGCGGACAGGTGCAGCCGTTCGCCGATCGCCTTGTTCGTCAGGCCCGAGGCCGCGAGCGTGGCGATCTGCAGCTCTTGCGGAGTGAGCAGGACGTCTGTCGAGCCGGCCTGCCGCCTGGACACGCCGGTCGCCCCCAGTTCGTTCCTGGCGCGCTCGGCCCACGGTGCGGCCTGCAGCCGATCGAAGATCGTCAGCGCAGCGTTGATGCGTGTGCGTGACTCCACGGTGGCCCGCTCCCTGCGCAGGTGCTCGCCGTAGGCCAGCAGTACGCGCCCGCGTTCGAAGGGCCACAGATTCTCGGGCGCCGCTGCGAGGGCCCGCTCGAAGTGGGCGCTCGCCACCTCTCCCTCGGACACCAACCCCTGCGCCCCGGCCACGAGCATCGCCCAGCGGGAAGAAATCTTGGTGATGCCCATCCGCAGCATCGCCTCGACGTAATCGCGCGCCTGGTCCGACCGGCCGGTCCGGACGGCTGCCTCGACGAGGTCGTAGGCGACGAACAGCTGCAGTTGCCGGGCGGTGCCGGGTTCCAGTCCGCGTGGGCTGATCTTGGTCGCTTGTGTATACGCCGTCTCGAAGTCGCCGCGGCCGATCGCCGCGAGGGTCCGTACGCGGTACACGTGCTGCGGCACGATGAAGGCCTGGCGCGGGATCGACCAGGCCAGCATTCCCTCCAGCGGTTCCTCCGCCTCATCCTGCTGCCCGAGCGCGGCTGCGGCGAGGGCCCTGCTGTAGTGCAGGAACCAGACGAAGTTGACGTACCCGTAGGACTCGGCGCGCTCCAGTCCCTCCTCCGCGAAGCGCTTGGTGTCGTCCCATCGCCCGGCGAGGTAGCTTTCCGCGCACAGCAGCATGAGCGCGTTGGTGACGGAGGCGACGGCCCCCGTGCGGGCAGCGTCCTGCCAGACGCGCAGCAACGGTTCCCGCAGGTCGGCGAGGCGGTCGACATCGTTGGCGACATAACCGACGCGGATGATCTGCCCGGGGTCGAGCTCGGTCGCCAGCGTCGCGATCTCCTGGTCCAGGGTGTGCAGTGCCTCCGGGGAGACAAGGGCCGGATTGGACACGACCTCGGAGCGGACGATCAATCCCTCCGGCAGCAAGTCGCGGTACCTGTCGACCAGTTCGAGGTAGGGGTCCCACATCTCCTTGCGCCCGTTGAGCGAGGCGATCACCGAAAGGACCCAGATCGCGGAGTTGATCTCATCCGCGGTCGGCTCCGCTTCGGGGGCTCGCAGAGCGGTGGTGAGCACCCGGAAGGCCGAGACGACGTCCGCGTCGGAGTACAGCATGAGCGAGGCCGCGGCCGAGGCGGTCGCCAGCGAGCCGACGTTGGCGTCCAGGCGGCGCGCGTCGGTGAGCAGCTGCGAGACCGTCTGGAGGTCTCCCATCACCTCGGCCGCGAAGTACGCGGCCCCGGCCAGGCGCTGAGATCGGTGCTCGGGATCCGGGCTCAGATCGGCCGACCGTGTCATCGCCGCCACCGCCGCGGACGGGTCTCCGCGTTTGAGTGCCCGGATCGACTCGTGCTGAAGGAGGGTGGCCACCTCCTCGTCGGGGCCGAAGGACGCATCGGCGAGATGCCAGGCGCGGCGTCCCGGATCGGCGCGTCGGCAGCCGGCGAGTGCCCGGTGGGCCCTGCGCCGTTGCTCGGGCCGGGCCAGTTCGACGACGGCGGAGCGCACCAGCGGGTGGCGGAAGACGACCGAGTGGCGGCTGTCGACGACGACGATGTGCTCACGTTCGGCGATGTCGAGCTGATTGGCGGCATCGGGTCCCACCACACTCTCGGCGGACATTGCCTGGCCCGAACCGTCCAGGGCGAGCAGCAGGAGCAGGTCCCGGGTCTCCGGTGCGAGCGTGGCGATCCGGGCGGTGAACATCCGGGTGAGCCGCTCGGTCAGCGGCAGCACGGTGGGAAGCGCGTCCGCCGTGGGGTACCGGTCCGAGGCCAGCGTCGCCGGTAGCTCGACGAGGGCGAGCGGGTTCCCCTGGGCCTCGGAGACGATGCGCCGGCGCACATGCTCGGCCAGGTGCGGGTAGCGGGAGAACAGTAGGGCTTCGGACTCCGAGTCGTCCAGAGAATGCATGGTGAGGCTGTTGACGTCGCCGCGAATGCGCAGGGGCTCCCCGGTCGTGCGGACTGTCGAGAGCATGCGCACACGGGTTCCGGCGACCCGCCGGGCCACGAAGGACAGGACGTCGGCGCTGGCGTCGTCGAGCCACTGGACGTCGTCGATGATGGCGACCAGCGGCTGTTCTCGTGCGGCGAGCAGGAGCAGTGACAGGACCGCGGTCGAGATGAGGATGCGCGAGGGGGTCGCACCGTCGCCGAAGCCCAGTGCCACCCGCAGAGCACTCTCGTGGTCCGGGCCGAGTTCCGCGAACAGCGGGACCAGCGGCACCAGCAGCTGGTTGAGGCCGGCGAACGCGATATTGGCCTCGAACTGAGCGCCGGCAGCCCGCAATGTCCTCATACCCCTGGCGCGGGCGAGATCGGCGGCGGCGTCGAGCAGGGCGGACTTTCCCACACCGGGATCACCGAACAGGGTCAACGAGCCGCCGAGTCGGGCGGTGTCGTCGATCACTGCCCTGATGAGGTCCAGTTCGCTGGACCGGCCGGTCAGGCCGGTCCCGACCTCCGGACCCTCGGCGCCCGGGTGCTCTGCGCTCATGCGGAGGTGCCTCTTTCCCTTGTCTGTCTCGACTCTATTCGACGCCGCACCGCACTGCGTCGTCCTGTTCTCTAGGGGGCAGTGGTCGTGGCGGCGTCCTCGATGAGGTGGGTGACGGTGCCGGGGTGGGAGATCATCGCGACGTGGGAGCTGTTGATCTCGATGGTGTGCGAGTGGGCACGCCGGGCCTCGAATCGCTCCACCGGTGCGCCCAGCGCCTCGTCCTGCCTGGCGACCAGGGCCCAGGAGGGGATGGTGTGCCAGGCGGCGGCCGTGGCCGAGGAGGCGAACGCGGCGGCGGCGACGGGGCGCTGTTCCGCGGCCATCACGACGGTCTGGGAGGCGGGCAGGTCGGCCGCGAATACGGCCCGGAAGCGGGTGGGGTCGACGTACAGATCCGAGCCGCCGGTGCCGTCGGAGTTGCTGAAGGGCACAGGGCGCAGGGCGGGTGCCAGTTCGTTGGTACCGGGGAACTTGTTCGACAGCGCGCTCAGTTTCTCGCCCTTGTCCTGGACGAGCGCGGCGATGTAGACAAGGGCCTTGACCTGGGGGTCGCCGGCGGCGGCCTGGGAGATGACGGCGCCGCCGTAGGAGTGGCCCACCAGGATGACCGGACCCTTGACACTGGCCAGGACGCTGGCGACGTAGGCGGAGTCCTCGGCCAGGCCGCGCAACGGGTTGGCCGGAGCGATGACCGGGTAGCCGTCGTGCTGCAGGCGCTCGACCACGCCGTTCCAGCTCGAAGCGTCGGCGAAGGCGCCGTGCACCAGTACCACCGTGGGCTTGGGGGCGGCGGGGGTGGTGTGGGCGGAGGCCAACGGGATCAGGGACAGGCTGGCCGAAGCCGTGATGGCGGCGGTGATGAGCAGGGTGCGCAGCCGGGGACGGGGGATGGACATGATGGATCTCCTTGGGAGGGGGGCGGGGGTGAGGGGAAAACTGGGTCAGGCGGCGCTGAGGGCCAGGTGCCCGGAGGTCGGTGCGGGTACGGGTTGCCCGTGCTCCTGGACCAGGTCGGCGGGCAGGGGGTGCGGGGCACACACGAGGGCGAGGAAACGGGCGACCGCGGCACTGACGGGTCCGATGCGGACGGTGGTGCGCTCGCGCACGGCGCGTGCGTGGCAGCGCAGCAGGGCCCGCCCACCGCTCCCGTCGCGTGGATCGTCTTGTCCTGGCGCCCCCGGTCAAGGCCTCCATGGGCTGTCAGGACGAGGTCCATCAGGTCGGTCGTGCCATGAAGTCGCTTTCGTGATGGAACCCCCTGGGCCGGGGGGACGCGCGACCCGGCCCAGGGGGTGGCTGCGGGGAGGGGAGTGCACAGGGCCCGCCAGGGTTGGGGCGCTGGTCAGACGGCCTGGCTGAGTGCCTGGAACTGGGCGTCGGTCAAGGTGACCTGCGCGGCCTGGGTGTTCTCCTCCAGGTGGGCCACGCGGGAGGTACCGGGGATGGGCAGCATCACTGGGGAGCGCCGCAGCAGCCAGGCCAGGGCCAGCTGGGAGGGGCTCGCGCCGTGCTCCTTGGCGAGCGTGTCCAGCGGGCCGCCCGGGCGCGCCAGCTGGCCGGTGGCCATCGGGAACCACGGGATGAAGCCCAGGTTTTCCCGCTCGGCGTACTCCAGGACGTCCTCGGCACCGCGATTGGCCAGGTTGTACAGGTTCTGCACGGAGACGATGTCCGCGATCTTCCGGGCTTCCTTGATCTGCTCCACGGTCACCTCCGACAGGCCGATGTGGCGGATCTTGCCCTCCTGCTGCAGCAGGAGCAGCTCACCGACCTGGTCGGCCAGCGGGACCTTGGGGTCGACGCGGTGCAACTGGTAGAGGTCGATCCGCTCCGCGCCCAGGTGGCGCAGGCTCAGTTCGGTCTGCTGCCGCAGGTACTCGGGGCGGCCGAGCGCGCGCCAGTCGTCCGGGCCCGAGCGGGAGAGCCCGCCCTTGGTGGCGATCACCAGGTGCTGGGAGTACGGGTGCAGGGCCTTGCGGATGAGCTGCTCGCTGACGAACGGGCCGTAAGAGTCGGCGGTGTCGATGAAGTTCACGCCCAGTTCGGCGGCCCGGCGCAGCACGCGCACGGCCTCCTCGGGGTCCTTGGGGTCGCCCCAGACTCCGGGGCCCGTCAACTGCATCGCACCGTAGCCGAGCCGGTTGACGGGCAGGTCGCCGCCGAGGCGGTAGACCCCGGAGGCGTCGACGGGGCGTGCGGTTTCCTGTGTCATGATCTGCCTTCCTGGTCGAATAAACGTTCGTCTAAAAGTTCGGGCGGGGTGCCGACGCTTGCGTGGGTCGGCTGGTGGAGCGCGGCGGGAGCCTCTGTTGCCGGGGGTGGGTCGGCCGGCGCTGCGGCCTCAGGGGGTGGTGGTCATCGGCTACTCGGTGGGTGCGCTGCGCGGTGATGCACAGCCCCGGGACGGGTCGAGAGGGCGCGTCCTTGGGGTGGGGCAGGTCGGCCGCGTTCACGCGGCCCTCGACACGGGGCGCGGAACGTCGCGCTGGCGTTCGGTCAGGCCGCCCCAGACTCCGAACGGCTGACGGGTGCTCAGCGCGAACGCGGCGCACCTGTCGAGGACCGGGCAGGCCCGGCAGACTTCCACGGCGCGCTGTTCGCGCCTGCGCCGGCGGTGGCCGCGTTCGCCGGGAGGCGAGAAGAACACGGCCGATGCCATGCCCCGGCAGGCGGCGTCTGCCTGCCATTGCCAGGCGTCGAGCAGGGGGACGAGGGAACTGGCGTTCATGGTTGATTTCTTCTCCGCGGAAGTAGCAGTAGCGGGCGGGCAGTCGGGCGGTGTGCGGGCGGGCAGGAGGTGGCAGTGGCCGGGCTCCCGCCCGCCCGCGTGACGGCTAGGAAGCCAGGAAGTCGACGAGCGCGGCGTTGACCTGGTCCGCGTGGGTCCACAGCAGCCCGTGGGGGGCGTCGTCGATCTCGACGTACTGCGCGGCGGGCACCGCCTTGGTGAACTGTCGCCCGGTGGCGTCGATCGGCAGGATCCGGTCGGCGGTTCCCTGCAGGATGAGCGTCGGCACGTCGATCTTCGCGATGTCGGCGCGCATGTCGGTGTGCCAGCTGGGCACCACGGCCGAGGACGCGAACGGGGACATGCGCGTGGCGGTGATCCAGCTGCCCCGCACCGCCTCCTCGCTGATGCGGGTGCCCAGGTTCATGTCGAGGTTGTAGAAGTCGTTGAAGAAGCTGGTGAACCAGGCGTACCGGTCCGACTCCGCGGCCGAGACGATCCCGTCGAACACGCTGGCAGGCAGGCCGGTGGGGTTGTCGGGAGTCTGCAGCAGGAACGGTTCGATAGGCGCCAGGAACGCGACCTTGCGCAGGTTGGCGGTGCCGTGGGCGCCGATGTAGCGGCCTATCTCGCCGGTACCCATCGAGAAGCCGACCAGGGCGACGTCCTTGAGCCGCAGCACGTCGAGCAGTACGTGGAGGTCGTTGGCGAAGGTGTCGAAGTCGTAGCCGGTGGTGGGCTGGCTGGACTGGCCGAAGCCGCGGCGGTCGTAGGCGATGACGCGGTGCCCGGCCTCAAGGAGCGCCGGGATCTGCAGCTCCCAGGACTTGCCGTCCAGCGGGTAGCCGTGGATCAGCACGACGGGCGAGCCCTGGCCGTGGTCCTCGTAGTACAGGTCGACGTCGGTGGTGTTTTCCTTGGCGACGGTGATGTAGGGCATGGCTTCGCTTCCTGAGTGGGAAGGGGTGGATGTGACGGCGCGGTGGTGCGGGTGAAAAGGGGGGAGGGAGGGGAGGGCCGCCGGTTCAGGGCCGGCGCAGGGCCTGGACCGCGAAGGCGGCGACCTCGTGGTCCTGCGCGGGTGACCCGCCGCCGGCACCCAGCGCCCCGACGACGACCCCGCAGGCGTCGGTGATCGGGACGCCGCCGGCGACGAAGGCCAGCGGGAGCGTGGTAGCGGTCTGGATCGAGGACAGCGGGGCGCCGGACTGCACCGCGGGGGCCAGATCGGCGGTCGCGGCGCCGAAATACACCGCGGTGCGGGCCTTGGCCCCGGAGGTGTCGATGGAGGCGAGCGCCGCGCCGTCCATCCGGGTCACCAGTACGGTGTTGCCGCCGCCGTCGAGGACCGTGAAGGTGTACGGGACCGCGAGCTCAGTGGCCTTGTGGACGCCTGCGGCGGTGGCCGTGGCCGCGTCGTCCAGGGTGAGGATGACGGGCGAGATCTGCGTGATGGGCATGGCCGTTCCTCTACAGGTCGTGCGGGGTGGTGTTACTTCTCCTGGTAGGGGGCGGCCTTGGCGAGGTCGGGGCGGGTGACGGGGTGGCCGTCGATGGTCTGGTAGGTGGCTGCGGAGCGGCCGAGGGTGTCCAGGAGGGAGGCGGGGCCGGCGAAGGGCTTGCCGCCGATGTGCCAGCCGTCGGTGTGGAGTTCCTCGATGAGGACCCAGACGACCTCGCGGAAGGCCTCGGATCCCTCGAACTTGACCATCACCTCGGTCAGTGCGGCGGCCATGTCGTGCTTCTCCTGGGGGGTGAACACTCCGTCGACCAGCTTGACGTTGACGAACGGCATGGGGTGCTCCTTGGGTCGGGATGCGTTGTTCCGCCGAGTGGCGGGGACGACTGAATCGTCATCCCGGGGGTATCCGGCCCGCACCAGTCATCCGACCTGACTGCGAAGGGCCTTTGTGCGGCGCCGCCCTCGCACCAGAGCCGTGCGGCCCGCGGCAACACCATCGCACCGGGTGTGTCGTGTGCCTGCGACGGGCGCACCGGGCCGGTGGCCGTATCCGCCCAGGTGGGCTCGGGGCGGTGAAACCCGGGTCGGATGACTCATGCCCGGCCGTGGGGCGGCGACGACCATGGGTAGGGACGGCGCAGCCGCCGAATCCCTCACCGATGAAACGAGAAACCCCATGTCCGAGAAATCCAACAAGCAGCTGGTCGCGGAGGCGTTCGACGCCTGGGCCGCCGGTACCGGTGGGGTGTTCGACCTCCTGGCCGAGGACGCCGACTGGACCATCGTCGGCAACAGCGTCGCCTCCGGTACCTACCCCACCCGCGAGGCGTTCCTCTCCACGGTCATCGCCCCGTTCAACGCCCGGATGAGCAGCCCGCTGGTGCCGTCCGTCCGCGCGCTGTACGCCGACGGGGACACCGTGGTCGCCCTGTTCGACGCGAGCGCCACGGTGCGGGACGGCTCGCGCTACGACAACACCTACGCCTGGTTCCTGACCATGCGTGACCAGCGGATCGTCAGCGCTGTCGCGTTCTTCGACAGCGTCGAGTTCAACGACTTCTGGGCCCGGGTCCAGCCCGCCTGACCCCTACCGCCTCAACCCCCTTGACCGCCCCGTCCGAAGATCGGCAGTGCACGCCATGTTCGTTGTGATCCTGAACTACACCGCGCCGCTCGAAGAGATCGACCGCCACCTGGAAGCCCACAACGCCTGGCTGGAGGAGAACTACGCGGCCGGCCACTTCCTCGCCTCGGGCCGCCAGGAACCCAGGACGGGCGGCCTCGTCCTGGCCCGGGCCGCCGACCGCGAGGCACTGGGCCGAATCCTGGCCCTGGACCCCTTCGGCATCGCCGAGGTGGCCACGCACACGGTCATCGACTGGCGCCCCTCACGCGCGAGCACCGAGACCCAGTGGCTGCTACAGCCGTGATCCCCGCAGCGACGACATCCGTGGGCTCTGCCGGGCTCGGCACCCCGCGCACCGTGCGGGCCGGTGTCCTGGACGTCGCCTACTTCGAGACGGGCCGGTCGGGGGAGCAGGCGGCGCTGGGGGCCGACGTCGTCGCGGCGAACGCGGACGGCGCGGCCTGACCGGCAACCGCCGCGACATCGCCGAGGTGATCCGGCGGCGCAACTCACCCGACCGGGACTTCGACGACACGCTTCTGGACCGCACCGCACAGGCTTTTCCCAACGAGGGCTATGTGGACGTGGTCGTCCACTCCTACCGACACCGGCTCGGCCCGGCTTCTCGCAGTTCTCGCCCTGGCGACCCCAGCGCGACCGGCCCATCCCCAGCTCCACCGCCCCTCATGACGGCGGCCACCACCCGGACCCACCGAAAGACAGTGACCATGCGCGCAGCCGTGCTCAGACAATTCGCCACCCCGCTGGAACTGGCCGACATCGCCACACCGGTGCCCGGCCCCGGCCAGGTCCTGGTCAGGATCGCCGCCAGCGGCGTGAACCCCTTGGACACCAAGATCCGTGCCGGTCTGGCCGCGCACGCCCGTGCTGTCCTGCCCGCGGTGCTGGGCCTGGACCTGGCCGGCACGGTCGAGGAGGTTGGGCCGCAGGTAACCGGCTTCGCCGTCGGCGACGAGGTGTACGGGCTGAGCGGCGGCGTCGGCGACCTGCAGGGATCACTGGCTCAGTACGCCGCCGCCGACGCCCGCCTGCTCGCCCACAAGCCCGCCACCTTGACCATGCGCGAGGCCGCGGCGTTGCCGCTGTCGGTGGTCACCGCATGGGAGGGGCTGGTGGACCGGGCCAAGGTCGGTGCCGGGCACAAGGTCCTGGTACACGGCGGCGCAGGCGGCATCGGCCACGTCGCGGTACAGATCGCCCGCGCCCGCGGCGCCGAGGTCTTCGCCACCGCCTCGGCCGCCGACGCCGAGACCATCCGCCGGCTCGGCGCCACCGCGATCGACTACGCCACCACCGAGGTGGAGGAGTACGTCGCCGCCCACACCGGCGGCGAGGGTTTCGACATCGTCTTCGACACCGTCGGGGGCACCGTCCTGGACAACTCCTTCGCAGCGGTGCGCCCTTACACCGGCCACGTCCTGAGCGCCCTGGGCTGGGGCAGCCACAGCCTGGCCCCGCTCTCCTTCCGCGGCGCCACCTACTCCGGGGTCTTCACCCTGCTGCCCATGCTCACCGGTAACGGCCGCGGCCACCACGGCGAAATCCTGCGCGAAGCCGCCGCCCTGGCCGACGCGGGCCTGCTCAAGCCGCTGCTCGATCCCCGCCGCTACAACCTGGAGACGATCGCCCAGGCCCACGCGGCCGTCGAGGACGGTTCGGCCCACGCCAAGATTGTCGTCGACATCGACGCCTGACCCAACAGCAAGGAGCCCGGTAGCGCGACCATCGCGCTACCGGGCTCCTTACTGTTCAGCGCCTGCTACTGCGCGGCGGGCAGGCCCGTGTCGTACTTGGCCAGCAGGCCCAGCATCCGCTCGTCAATACGCTCGGGCCCCCACGGCTGCACCTGCACCCCCGGCCGGGGCTCGTCGCCGCCTTCGACGAACAGGCCCTCGGCTCCTCCTGGGGTGTACATGAACAGCAGCTTCGCCGGGTGCAGCCCGGTGTTGGTGAACCGGTGGGTGTTCCCTCGCGGACAGAACACCAGGTCGCCGGTGCGCGCGGTGAACACCCTGTCGCCGTCGAGGAACTCCAGCTCCCCGGAGACGAGGTAGAACGTCTCGTCGGTGTGCGCGTGGACATGCGGAGCCGGCCCGCCGCCCGGAGGCACGCTGGCCTCCACGAAACCGAACGCCCCGTTGGACTGCTCCGCGGTGAGCTTGGTCGTGTAGATGTCGCCGTTGAACCAGGTGGTGATGCCCTCCGCGGCGGGCACGTGCAGCCCGCCGCCTACGGGCTCCAGACCGGAGGCGGATGCGGGTACGACGAAACTCATTCAGTGGCTCCCGTGTGATCAAGATGGTGGTGCACTTCTCGTTGTGCGGGGTGGTGTTACTTCTCCACGTAGGGGGCGGCCTTGGCGAGGTCGGGGCGGGTGACGGGGTGGCCGTCGATGGTCTGGTAGGTGGCGGCGGAGCGGCCGAGGGTGTCCAGGAGGCTGGCGGGGCCGGCGAAGGGCTTGCCGCCGATGTGCCAGCCGTCGGTGTGGAGTTCCTCGATGAGGACCCAGACGACCTCGCGGAAGGCCTCGGATCCCTCGAACTTGACCATCACCTCGGTCAGGGCGGCGGCCATGTCGTGCTTCTCCTGGGTGGTGAACACGCCCTCGACCAGCTTGACGTTGACGAACGGCATGGGGTGCTCCTTGGATCAGGATGCGTTGTCCTGCCGAATGGCGGGGACAACTGAATCGTCATCCTGGGGGCATCCGGCCCGCACCAGTCATCCGACCTGGTTTCTTCCGCCCGGTTACTGCCGGCCCTGCCGATCGTGCTGGCCGAGGGCGGTGAGTGCGGCACCAGCAGTTGGTTGAGTCCCGCGAACGCGATATTGGCCTCGAACTCGGCCCCGGCCGCCCGCAGCGTCCGCATGCCGTACGCCAGGGCCAGATCGGCGGCCGTGTCGAGCAGCGCGGACTTGCCCACACCGGGTTCGCCGCAGAGTGTGAACCTTCCCCCTGATCGTGGACACTCGAGATAGTGGATCTTGAGGGTCTGAGAGATGGATGTGTCGTGGCCATGAAGCACTATCCGCCCGAGTTCAAGGCGGACGTGGTCGCGCTGTACGAGTCGCAGCCCGAGGCGACGATCAAGCGGATTGCCGCCGACCTGGGTGTGAACCCGGAAACGCTGCGCCACTGGATCCGAGACGCGGGCACCAGTCGTCCGCGCAGCCGTCGGACGGCAAAGCCGCCGGCGGTTGCGGTGGTGCCGTTGGCTTTGGAGGCCGAGGTCGCCGCCTTGCGGCGGGAGAACGCCGAGCTGAAGAAGGAACGGGAGATTCTGCGCAAGGCGGCCCGCTGGCCTCGGAGACGGGCTGGTGAACCGCTGCCCGAGGCCCTGCATCACATCAGAGATGTGATGTTCGCCGAGGACGCCTTCAGCTGCGAACCGGCTTCGCCCCCCGCGCCGTGGCGTCCTGGCGCAACCTCGCGATCGGCGTCCTCCGCCTCGCCATCGCCGCCGGCCTCCGGCACAACGCCCGCGACGCCAGACGACCGGTCGCCCTCCTCGGACTCACATGTTCACGAAACGGACGTCACGCGACTGCTGCAGTTCGAGGTGCGCGCAAAGGTTGCCCGGAGGCGGGGTGGGTCAGTCGACAGCTTGGAGCTTTACCTGGCTGGCAGCCCTACGGCGACCTGAAGGACGGGAGCGGTATCAGCCAAGGCAGCAGCGCTGTCACAAAAACGATCGCTATTCGGTCATTAGGTGAAAAAAGGGGCGCGTTATTGGAGCACCATACCGCCAGCTTTCCCAGACTTCCGAGGGCAGTACTCGATGACCACGACCGGCTTCGACGCAGTGACACTCGGTAGGCGGTTGAATGTGTCCGATATATCCGACACGACAATCGCGCTGCTCGACGAGCCGGCCTCGGTGCGGGTCAGTGGTGGTAGAACGTGCGCGGTGAAAGACGGTCTGAGCAGGCTCGCTGCTCGGTTGCGGCGGGTGGGGTGCCTTCGCCGCTGAAGGGGGTGTGGCGCCATCACTGGACGTCTCGGTTTCGGGGAGGTGTTACGTGCTCATCGGCGTGCGGCACGTCTGACGTTGGAGCGGCTGGCCGAGGTGTCGGGGGTCAGTGCTCGGACGCTGTCGGACATGGAGCGTGGCCGCAGCAAAGGACCTCAGCATCGGACCGTGACCGCTTTGGCGGATGCCCTTGCGCTGGAGGGCGATGTCCGCAAGCAGTTGTTGGAGTTGGCGCGCGAGGGTCGGCTGCGGGATCACTGGACGCGTCCGACCGGTCTGTGTGAACTGCCCCGGTCGGTCGACGACTTCACCGGCCATGCCACGGAACTGGTCTGGGTGAGCGAGCTGGTGTACGCCGAGAGTTCGCCGGGGGGCGGTGTGGTGGGGCTCATCACCGGATCCGCGGGCCTGGGAAAAACCACGTTCGCCGTCCGTGCCGCTCATTCGGTACGGCCGAGCTTTCCCGACGGGGTGTTCTTCCTCGATCTGTTGGGCATGTCCCAGCGGCCTCTGGCCGCCGCCGAGGCTCTGCAACTGTTGCTGCGCGCGCTCGGTGTCGCGGACCAGCAGATCCCGGGCGACACCCAGGAGCGCGGCTCCTTGTACCGGTCGCTGCTGCGGGACAGGCGTGTCCTTGTGGTTCTCGACAACGCCGCGTCGGAGGAGCAGGTGCGCCCGCTGCTGCCGGGAGGGGGCGCGGGTAGGGCGTTGATCACCACCCGGCGGTTGCTGTCGGGTCTGGAGGGGGTGCGCAGGCTTGTCCTCGGGCCCCTGCCGTTGCCGGAGTCCACGCAACTGCTGACCGGGATTCTGGGCGAACGTTCCGCGTCCGACGGGGAATCGGCCCTCAGCCGGCTCGCCGAGTTGTGCGGTGGTCTGCCGCTGGCGCTGCGGATTATCGGGAACCGCCTGGTCAGCCGGCCCGGATGGAGCGCTGCCGAACTCGCCGCGCGGCTGGCGGACGAGGAGCGAAGGCTGGATCAGTTCAAGGCCGGTGATCTCAAGATCGCCAACGCGTTCGGGATGTCGTACGAGCAGCTCACCGATTCCGCGCGGCGGATGTTCCGGCGGCTTGCCGTGGTACCGGGACAGGATTTCGACGAAGCCCTGGCGGCCGTGGTCGGCGGGGTGTCGGTCGAGGATGCCTGGGAGGCTCTGGACGACCTCGTCGATCTCGGCCTGCTGTATGACAGCGCCACAGGCCATTACCGCTTCCACGACCTGGTCCGTCTGTTCGCCCGTGACCGGCTCCACAAGGAGGAGGCCGCGACCGAGCGCGAGGCGCTGACGGCGAGGGTGACGTCGTGGCTGCTGCGGATGGCCACGCTGTCCGGGCGGTGGTTCGAACCCGGATACGGCCGTCCCGACCGGCCCGACCCCGATCTCGCCGTCCTGGCCTCTCCGCAGGAGGCAGAAGGGTGGCTTCGGGGGAACGTGGACAACTGGCTGGGCGCGATGCGGGCCGCGGCAGGCAGCGGCAGGCACTCCCTCATCCTCGACTGCGCGGAGTCGATGCACTGGTTCTCCGATCTGTGGGCGCACGGCCCGCACTGGCGCGAGGTGTTCACGCTCGGCGCGGAAGCGGCCGCCGCTCTTGGTGACCTGGCGCAGCAGGCGAGCCAGCTGAACTATCTGGCCTGGGTCCATTCGGTGCCGCCCAGCGATCCTGAGGCTGTGCTGCGGTATACGGCCCGGGCGCTGGAGTTGGCCACCCGGGGCGGTGCCACGGCGCAGATTGCCTGGTCACACGAGTACGCCGCTTCGGCACAGCGTCTGCTCGGCCGGTTCGGTGAAGCCGTCACAGCGTCTTCCCGGGCGGCGGAGATGTTCAAGACCATGGGCGACATCGACGCCTACGTCCAGTGCCTCGCCCACATAGCCAACTGCCTTCTCGACGAAGGGCGCTACACGGAAGCGTTGGAGCAATACCTTGGACTGCTCGCTCTGCTGGAGGACCCGGAGTCGGGGATGACACCGAGCGTCGTGACTGTCAGCCAGCCCCTCGCGCTGATCCGCATCGGCCACTGTCTCGAACGCCTCGGCCGCCGTGCGGAGGCGATCACCATGCTCAGCGAGGGCATCGACGTCATCGACATGTTCCAGATGTCCGACTACCGGCAGGCCGGCGCCCTGGAGACACTGGCCGCTCTGCTCGCCGGCGAAGGCCGGTCCAATAAGAGTCGCCGTGCCTACGCGAGGGCGGCGCAGGTCTTCGAAGCGATCGGTGACCCCGTGGCGAGCAGCCGCTGCCACGCCCTGGCGACCGCCGCCCCCTGACCTCGTCCAAGGTCCTACCCGCAGAGAATCGGGCGGGTACTTCTGCGTGCTGTTCTGCGTGGTCCGACCGCGTCTTTTCGACTTGGCTGATGTGCACCGGGACAGACCCCAAGGCACTGTCCCTCCAGGTCAGGAGTGACCATGGCAACCATCAGGAACATCGTTCTCGTGCATGGCGGCTTCGTGGACGGATCGGGCTGGCAGGGGGTCTACGACCACCTGAGCGCCGACGGTTACAAGGTGGCCGTCGTGCAGAACCCGACCCTGTCGCTGGCCGGCGATGTCGCCGCCACCCGCCAGGTCCTCGACGGCCTCGACGGCCCGGCCGTGCTGGTCGGCCACTCCTACGGCGGTGTCGTCATCACCGAGGCCGGCAACCACCCCAACGTCGCGGCGCTCGCCTACATCGCCGCGTTCGCCCCGGACAAGGGCGAGTCGGTCAGCTCCCTGATCGCCGACCCGCCGCCCGGGGCGCCGGTCCCGCCGATCCTGCCGCCCCAGGACGAGTTCCTGTTCCTGGACCGGGACAGGTTCGCGGCCTCCTTCGCCGCCGATGTGCCCGAGAAGCTGTCGGCGTTCATGGCCGACTCGCAGGTCCCCTGGGGCGTCGAGGCCCTCGAAGGGGCCGTCTCCGAACCGGCCTGGCAGACCAAGCCGTCCTGGTACCTGGTCGCCACGGACGACCGCATGATTCCGCCGCCCGCCCAGCGCGCCATGTCGGAGAGGGCCAGCGCCACCGTCTCCGAAACCCCCGGCAGCCACGCCGTTTACGTCTCCCGCCCGGCCGTCGTGGCCGCCGTCATCGCCCACGCCGCCCAAGGACTCAACGGTCAGGCGTAGCAGCGAAGGGCCCTGCCCCACCGCGTCACCAGCACATCTCGCCCGGCCTGCAGCCGGGCGAGAGCCCTTCCCATCCCGACCCACCGTGAAGGAACCCCTCATGGGCCATGAGCTCACCCGACGCTGAGTGCTTGCCGCCGGCGCCGTCGTCGCGGGCACGGCAGCACTGACGGGACCCCTCTCCTCGGCCGCCTCTGCCGCCGACCGCTCCAAGGACAGGACCAGACCGACCATTGTGCTGGTGCACGGCGGATTCGCCGACGCCTCCTGCTGGAACGGCGTCCTCGAGCGACTCCAGCACGCCGGCTACCCGACCATGGCCCCCGCCAACCCGTTGCGCAGCCTGCCCACCGACGCCGCCTACCTCGCCAGCGTCCTCCAGTCGATCAGTGGTCCGATCGTGCTGGTGGGCCACTCCTACGGCGGTGCCGTCATCACCAACGCCGCCGCCGGCATCCCGAACGTCAAGGCGCTGGTCTACATCGCCGCCTTCGCCCCCGACGATGGCGAGCAACTCGGCGTGCTGATCAACAAGTACCCCGGCAGCATCATCCAGGCCGGAACTCGGCCAGTGCCCTGCCCGAGCCCCGACGGCACCACCGGCACCGACCTGTACTTGGAGGCCGACTCTTTCCGGGCCGCGTTCGCCGCCGACCTGCCCGTCGCCACCACCCGCCTGATGCAGGCCACTCAGCGGCCCTTCAGCGCCGCCTGCTTCACCGACGTCACCACTGCCGCCGCCTGGCACACCATCCCGTCCTGGGGACTGGTGGCCGACGCGGACCAGGCCATCCCGCCCGCCCTGCAACGCTTCTTCTACCAGCGCGCAGGCGCCCGCAAGGTTGTCGATGTGCCGGGGGCATCCCATGTCGCCATGATGAGCCACCCGGGCATCACCGCCCGCCTCGTCGAAGACGCCGCCCAAGCCGCCGTCTGATCTCCGGCCCATCTGCCCCGGCCCGCACGATGACGGGCCGGGGCACAGCATGCCGTCGGCCCACGGTTTCCCTCGCGGCGGGATTCGAAGTAGCCGAGATCCACGGCGCCCACGGCTACCTCATTCACCAGTTCCTCTCCCCGTACAGCAACCGCCGCACCGACGAGTACGGCGGATCCTTCAAGGGCCGGACCCGCTTCGCCCTTGAAGTCGTGGACGCCGTCCGCGCCGTACGGCCCGAGGACCTGCCACTCTTCTTCCGCATCTCCGCCACCGACTGGCTCACGGACAACCCCGCGGACGACCGGGACGGCTGGACCGCGGACGACACCGTCCGATTCGCCAAGGAGCTCCACGCGCGTGGCGTGGACCTGCTGGACGTTTCCACCGGCGGCAACGCCCCAAATGCCAAGATCGAGACAGGGCCCGGCTACCAGGTGCCCTTCGCCGATCGAGTCCGCAACGAATCCGGGATGCCTGTGGCAGCCGTCGGTATGATCACCGAGCCCGTCCAGGCTCAGGAGATCATCGCCACGGGCAAGGCGGACGCCGTACTTCTGGCCCGCGAGCTGCTCCGCAACTCGTACTGGGCGCACCACGCAGCCCGAGAACTCGGCCGCGATCTCACTTTCCCCATCCAGTACCACCGCGCATAAGGCCATCTGTGAAGGCGCCGCCGGGCGGCACTCTGTATGCGCCAAGGGCCTGACCTCTGATCTGGGACCGGTGACGAGCTGGTGGACGACTCGTTGAGCCGAGATGATCGATGGTGTGACGGATCTGGACGATCGATTCCAAGGGGATTAGTGGTCGTAGGCGGTCAGTGCGCGCATGACCGGCTGGCCGTGTATGAACCTGGCTCCACTCATCGGGCCCCCTTGGAATCGATCATCTAGGCTGGCGCGGTGACTGATGAGCAGGAGCGGGTGCAGCCGTCGGGAGTGTGGGCCACGGCGGTGGGGGTGGCCAGGGTGCGGGCGCTGGAGACCGAGCGGGAGAACGCGCTGTTCCGCGACCCACTGGCACAGGCCTTCGCCACCGCCGGCGGCCTGGGGCCCTCCTCGCCGCCGCTGCCCGATGACGAGGCCGCGCGACGCCGCCGGCTGGCCGTGTCGTTCTCCATCGTCATCAGGACGAAGTTCCTCGACGACCTGTTGCGGCAGGCTTTCGCGTCCGGGGTCCGGCAGGTCGTGCTGCTCGGCGCCGGCATGGACAGCCGGGCCTTCCGGATGGACTGGCCCGAGGGCACCCGGCTGTTCGAGGTCGACACCGCCGCGCCACTGGACTTCAAGGCTTCGGTGCTGCGCCAGGAGCGGGCCGTCGCACGCTGCGAGCGGATCACCGTCGCGGTGGATCTGCGTGAGGACTGGCCAGGCGCGCTGGCCGCCGCAGGGCACGACCCGGCGGCGCCGACCGTGTGGATCGCCGAAGGACTGCTGATCTATCTGCCCGAGGACGCGGTGGAGCTGCTGCTGGCCCGGATCAGCACGCAGTCGGCGGCAGGCAGTCGGATGGGGCTGACGTTGGGCTCGCGCGGCGTGATCGAGCGCTTCGGCGCGGACGCCGTGCCGGGATCGCCGGCGTCCATGTGGGTTTCGGAGATGCCCGACGACCCGGTGGGCTGGCTGGCCGGGCACGGCTGGGAGGCCGACAGCCACACCCTGCGCGAGCGCGCTGCCGCCTACGGCCGCCCGATCAGCACCCCGCCGCAGCGCGAGGAGCGGCCCGGCGGACTGATCTCGGCGGTCCGCCGGTAGAGCGCCTCCCGGTTCCCTAGATGATCGATGCCAAGGGGGCCTGATGAGTGGAGCCAGGTTCATGCGCGGCCAGCCGGTCATGCGCGCACTGACCGCCTACGACCACTGAACCCCTTGGAATCGATCATCTAGAGGCTGACGAAGCAGGGCTCGTGAGTCTCCTGGGGTTCAACGGGGAACGGCCCGACCCGGTGTGAGGGCGGGTTCAACTCCTACGCATACTGCAACATCGTTTTCGGCGACTCCGTCGATGCACTCGCCGACGACGGCGACGGCGTCGACGTCCACTTCGTCTCCGGCCGCGCCGAACGCTTCGATCTCGTCGTGGGCGCCGACGGCCTGCACTCGGTCACCCGCAGGCTGGCCTTCGGGCCCGAACGTGACTACCTGCGCCACTTTGGCCTCTACGTCGCACTCACCGACCTGCCCACCGAAGCCCGAGCCGACCGGACCAGCCCCCTGTACAACTACCCCGGCCACCTTGCGAGCATCGCCCGCTACAAGAACAAGGCGTTCGGAGTGTTCCTCTTCCGCTCCGGGCTCCTCGACTACGACTACCGCGACCTCGACGCCCAGAAGAAGATCCTCCTGGACGCCTTTGCGGGACACACCGAGTGGAAGATCCCGCAGCTGCTCGACGCGGTCCGCGCCGATCCCGAGTTCTACTTCGACTCAGTCAGCCAGATCCACATGCCCACCTGGTACCGAGGCCGTATCGCCCTGATCGGCGACGCCGCGCACTGCGCGGCGCTGCTCTCCGGCCGCGGCACCTCACTGGCCCTCGGCGGCGCGCACTTTCTGGCCGAGGAACTCGAAGACGCAGGCGGCGATCACACGGTGGCGTTCGAGCGTTACGAGCAACGCCAGCGCCCCTACGTCGAGTTCGCCCAGAACAGCGTCACGGACGGCGGCGAACTCATCGTGCCCTCCACGCAGGAAGCGATCGACGCTCGCAACGCGAGGCTTCAGGCCATCGCCACCTGATGGCGGCACCGGGCCACGACCGCAGCCGAGCGCCGGTCACGCGACAGCTCCACCGTGCACAGCTCGGTGGCCGGCCATGCGGCCAGCCGGTCCTGGTCCTCCTCGGTGTTCGCCCGGAACCCGCACGCCGCCCGAACCTTCTTGCGATGATGCTTGATCCGGTCGCCATGCCAGTCGTAGTCCGCCCACGCCTCCGCAGGCACCTTCATCTGCTGGGCCACGTACTCCACCGCCGCCCCGGGCATTTCCTTGACCGACTCCGGGAACCGGACCTCCACCTCGTGGACTGTCAGTGCAGTCGCGTCGGACGGCCCGCACACAGCGTTCGGCGAAGGTGTTCGCCTTCGGAGGTCTTGGCGGGGTGAGCAGAACTTGCATGTCGGCGCCGGTGAGCACGATGTCGAAGGCGGCGGAGAATCTGCCGTCGCGGTCGCGCAGCAAGAACCGGAGGCGGTCGGCTCGGTCTTGCAGCGCCGGCATCATGTTCCGGACCTGCTGGGCGGCCGACCACGGCATCTGCGAGGCCGGTGGCTGCGGGAGCAGCTGACATGCGAGCCGCTGAGGGCCCTGACTTGCTGCACTGGATGTCCGAGCGTGTCCCCGATGGTGGTCAGTTCCTCGTCGCTGAACAAGGCACGCTCGGGGTTCCAGATGGCGATCTCGAATCGGGCAAAGCCACAAGGCCAGTCGTGGTCCAGCGCGTCCAGCGAGGTCGAGGCTCCGCAGCAGGGGACCACCACGGCGAGGGTGGCGAAGCCGTCGTCGCAGTGGGCTTCGAGCAGGTCAGCCCACCGCTCGGTGTCGATCGACGCCCCGCAGCACGGACAGCCGATCTTCTGCAGATTCTGACCACAGTCGACAACGGTGAGTGTGTCACTCGATTCGTCAGGCGGAACCTGATCCAGGCGACGCGATGCTACTGAACGTATGTTCGGGTGTCAGGTTCCCAAGCTGGTCACTCGTCGAGGGCCAGGCCAGAGTCGGCGAGACAGCCGTCGAGCACCTGTGGCCGGTACTGGAGCATTTTGAGCTTGCGTCGTTTCACGGTCCCGGTGATCTGCCCCAGGTCTGCGGCGGCGAGGTTGCCGAGGTCGCGCTTGACCACAGACCACACGCCTTCCTGCGGGTTGAGGTCCGGTGCGTAGGCAGGCAGCTGGAACCCCGTGAGCCAGTCGGTGTTGGTCGCGAAGAACTCGCGCAAGTCTGCAGTCAGGTGAATGCTGACGTTGCCCCGGACCAGCACGATCGGACCACCCACCTGGATCCGGGCGCGAACCAGCAGGGCGCGAAAGTCCCGCGAGCCGAAGCCCTTCGGCTGGTTCTTGCGTCCGCGGTATTCGCGGACCGCGTAGATCAGCCGCGCTCGCTCGCCCGTCGTGTAGCAGGACATGCCTGCCACCCGCGGCCAGACCTCTTTCTTCCGCAGCTCCACCGCGTCGTCGATACGCTCGATCGCGCGGCGCGCGGGCTGGTGCCACGACCAGCTGTGCCGCTTGAGCAGTCGCCACGTGCCCTCCACCGTGTACGAGATGCGGAAGAGCCGACCGATCAGCTTCTTGACGCGCGCCAGGGTCCACCGCTGGTCAGCCCAGCCGTGGTACAGCGCAGAGGGCCAAAGGCTCAGCCGAACGACCCGACATCACCCATTCAAGTTCAGTAGTGGTGGGCAGAGGGCGAGGATGCGGGATGTCAGAACCCGAGATCGCTCAGGCCGGGGTGGTCGTCGGGACGCCTGCCTAGCGGCCAGTGGTATTTACGGTCGGATTCGGCGATCGGGAGATCGTTGATGCAGGCGAGACGGACCCTCATCAGGCCGTCCTCGCCGAAGTCCCAATTCTCGTTGCCGTAAGAGCGGTACCACTGGCCGGAGTCGTCGTGGCATTCGTAGGCGAACCTCACCGCGATCCGATTATCGGTATACGCCCACAACTCCTTGATGAGTCGGTAGTCCAGCTCGCGGTGCCACTTGCGGGTCAGGAAGGCGACGATCTCTTCGCGTCCGTTGACAAACTCCGCGCGGTTGCGCCAGCGCGAATCCACCGAGTAGCCCAGCGACACCTTCTCGGGATCGCGTGAGTTCCAGGCGTCCTCTGCCAGCCGGACCTTCTCGATCGCCGTCTCCCGCGTGAACGGTGGCACGGGTGGACGTGTGGTCATGACAGTTCCTCCCGGATGATGGGATCTGCGGGTCGCCCATGAAAGGCATAGCGCGGGCCAGGCGTGTGTTATCGGGCAGGCCGTTACCTCCTTTAAGGTTAGAGGCCGTTTACCACACTGGCTTGGGAGGACACGTCGGTTCCGGATGCCGACTTTGTCGGCGGAATCGACATACGCACACGCGGATCCGGGTACTGGCCCACTGACCCAGGACCGAGGACCCGCGCCAGCACCGGGACCCCGACGCTCTGCAGGCATACCAGCGAAGAACCTGGTGGTGGGGCCAGGCGGTGAGGTGCGCCATGGCGGTCGGACTCGTCTCCGTCAATGTCGGTCTGCGCAGGAATATCGCCTGGCACGGCAGAACGGTGCACACCGGGATCTGAAAGAGCCCTGCGACCGGGCCCCAAATGGTGCGGCGACTGAATATGGACGGCGACGGCCAAGGTGATCTCGCCGGTCACGGGGGCCGAGTGTGCGTCGTCATGGTCTACCAGATCGGGCTTTGCACGAACCGTGCGCGGAAACCATAGGAACGTGGTCGGGCTCGCCGTGCTCGAGACCAGAGGGCGGGTGCGGAGCTATTCATCAGAAATTTCGCACTGGCACGCGATGAGCATGTGCGTGAGAGTGGGTTTGGAACTTCCGTCCCTTGGCGCCTGCACAAACCAACCCCGTACCGGTGGCAGCCACCGAGGCTGTCCGTAACGAAGAGACCCCTCTGTGCTAGCGGAGGGGCCATCTGATCTTGCGAAGACATGCGTCTCTTTCCGTTCCGTGGGCTTCGAGGGGTGTCGAGAGCGACTGGCGGCGGAGTTCTAGACTGCCTTGTCAAGAACCCTATGGGGTTCTGGAACGGCATGTCAAGAATGCTCGGGTGGCCTTCGAACCGGCCCCATGGGGGCCCGCCGGGCACTGGCGGGCGCACCATCAGGTCTGCAGCGGCTCCGCCTTGTGGCGGAACAGAGTCCGGTACTCCTGGGGGGAGGTGCCGAGATGCCGGTGAAAGGCGGCCCGCAGGGAAGCGGGAGCGCCGAAGCCGGTGAGGCGGCCGACCTGCTCGACGGGCAAGGTGCCCGCCTCCAGCAGTTCGCGTGCCCGGTCGATGCGTGCGTCGGTCAGCCAGGCCATCGGCGTGGTGCCGGTCTCCTCACGGAAGCGGCGGATGAAGGTCCGCCGTGACATAAGGGCGTGCTCCGCGAGGTCGTCCACAGTGAACGTGGCCGCGAGGTTGTCGAGCATCCACTCCCGCAGGGGAGCGAGTTCGTCTCCGCTGGCTTCGGGGCGGAACTGTTCGATGAACTGGGCCTGGCCTCCCCGTCGCCGTGGCGGCGCGACGAGGTCTCGGGCGCGCGTGTTCGCCGCCGCCGCACCCAGGTCGGTGCGGATCAGGTGCAGACACAGGTCGATCCCCGCCGTCACGCCGGCGGACGTGAGGATGTCGCCGTCGTCGACGTAGAGCTGGTTGGGCAGCACATCGACGTGCGGGTAGCGCCGCCGCAGTTGCTCGGCATGCCGCCAATGCGTGGTGGCGGGGCGCCCGTCGAGCAGTCCGGCCGCGGCGAGGGCGAAGACCCCGGTGCAGATGGAGACGAGCCGGGCGCCCCGGGCGTGAGCCGCCCGCAGCGCCGTCAGGAGTCCCGGTGAATGGACCGTGTCGATGTCGTCGTAACCCGGGATGATCACGGTGTCGGCGTCTTCCAGTGCTTCGAGGCCGGCTGCGACAGTGATCACGAAGCCGGACACAGGCACGGGTCCGGGCCCGTTGTCGGCACACACGGTCAGCTCGTAGTGCGGGTCCGTCGAGAAGATCTGCGTAGCCGCGCCGAATTCGAGCGCGAGCACACCAGGCAGCACGAGCACGGCGACATGATGTCTGTTCGTCATAGTGGCACGACAGTAGCGCTGCATGGCACCCGTGCCACTTTTCGCACGAGATCCGCTCTCGTAGCGTCACATCATGACCAACACTCCCCCCGCCCTCTCGAACAGGCTGCACGACGGTGTACTCGCTCTCCCTTCCGGGCCGCTGGTCGAGGCGAGCCTCGCCGCAGCCCGCGCCGCGGTGCATCCGTCCGTGCTGAACCACTGCGTCCGGGGCTTCTACTGGTCCCGCCTGTTCGCCGCCCACAAGGGGGTTCTGAACGACGCGGACTACAACGAGGAACTCCTCTTCGCCGCCAACGTGTTGCACGACCTGGGCACCGGGCCGGACGCACCGGGCCTGCTCCGGTTCGAGATCGAGAGCGCCGATCTCGCCGCCGCTCTGCTGACCGGCCTCGGCGCCCCGGCGGCAGATGTCGACAAGGTCTGGGAGGCCATCGCTCTGCACACCACTCCGCAGATTCCCGAACGAATGGGGCTGCTGACCCACCTGACCTACGAAGGCATCTGGGTCGACTTCGGCAAGAACGCCGACCTCGTGGCCGCGGAGCAGAGTCAGATCCATGCCGCGTATCCGCGGCTTCAGATGGCCCACCATCTGGCCAAGGAAGTCCTTGCCCACGGAGCCCGTTCCGAGACAGCGGCGCCTCCCTACGCGCTCGCTTTCCACCTCGCGCAGGAGCGGGCAGCCGACGGCATCACCACCATGGAGCGGGGCGTGGTCGGCGGACCGTGGGGGGAGTAGCGAAGAGCCCTCACCGCCGGTGCCACGTCCCCATTCCTTTTCTGAAACGTTCCTGGCTTCCCGAGAAAGCCGGGGAGTCAGCCATGAGAAGCGGAGTCAAGCAGTGTCTGATCTTGTGGAGTTCACGTTCCGAGCGCAGCCGGGTTTCGATGAAGCACTGGCTCGGGAGATCGTCACCGGTTCGTTCGCGGGCCAGGGCGGCGATGGACCGACCCGTCCAGGTACGCCGTGCGGACGGCGTCGGTGTTCCCGGTCGGGATGGTAGGGCGGCGGCCGCCCTTGCTGCCCTTGGCCTCGGCGGCCCGCAGTCCGTCGTAGGTCAGCTCGCGCTGGAGGTCGCGCTGGAGTTCGCCGGCGGCGGCGAGGGTCTGCACCATGAACTTCACGGTGGACAACAGCTCTCCGGTGCGCGGGTGGTGGGCGGTGAGGTCCATCGCCGAGAACGCGCCGTCGTGGATGCGTAGGGGGAGACGATCGCGATGGAGGACGTCGAGCACGTCGAGGATGCGCTGGGTGCCGCGCACGAGGCGGAACATCTCGGAGATGTGCGCGGTCTCGCCCGGCCGTGCCTACGTCAGCAGCTCGCTGACCTTCGGGCGCTGGAGCGGGTGGAGGCGGCTGGAGGTGCCGGCCTGCTCCTCGAAGACGACCGGGTCCTCGATCCCGGCCTCGGCCAGGACGAGGTTCTGCCGGGCAGTCGACTGCTGGTCGATCGAGATCCGTTTGTAGACCAGGTTCGCCACCGAAGGACCCGTTCCATGCGGAGGGTCGGACCCTGTCTGTCGTCAAACCCTGTCATCAATCACCATCGGATCTGATGGGATCGGCGCCGTCCCGGCGCCCTGGATTGTCCGGGTTCATGGGATGCATGTATCTCCTGTCGGCAAACGCGATTGCCGACAGGATCAGATGCTCCCTCCGATTGATCAACATCGATCTCACCTACGGTCCTCAGACGTGGAGCTCTGGCGGGAAGCCGGTCCAGCGGAGCTCGGTGGGGAGGTGGCCGGTGTCGTTGAAGAGGAGGACCGCCGGGGGGCGGTCGGGTGTGTAGCGGATGACGGTCAGGGCCGCGTTGGCATGGTTAATGCCCAGCCAGCGCCACTTCGGCGCGTCGAGGGCGGCTCGAACGAGCCAGCCGACGAGGAAGTTGTGGGTGACGACAAGCTCGTGGCGCGGTTCGTCGCCGACGACAGGTCCGGTGAAGTCTGCGAGCGCCGCCGCCGCGAGCCCGGGGCCCTGCTCGCGTTCCTCAGTCGTGAACTGGTCCAGGAACTTGAGCCAGGCGTCGGCTGCCTCCGGCGGCAGCTCTTCGCGTGTCGGCAGGTAGGGGAGGTAGTCGCCAGCCGCTTCGGAGCGACGGTGGGGAACGTCGTCGAGCCGTTCAGCGACCAGCCGGGCGGTCTGTTCAGCACGGGCGAGAGGCCCGTGGTGGATTGCCGCCAGCGGAACCCCACGGAGCCGTTCCCCCAGTAAGGCGGCCTGGTGGCGGCCCGCATCCGTCAGTTCACTTTCGTCCGACGATGCCTCGCCATGGCGGGTGAGATAGAGGTAGCGGGCAGCCATACCGGTCATGGACGCGTCCTTCGGTGAAGTCGATCTTACGGACTCATGGAGGGACGCCGACCAGCGCGGGCCGGTTCCACGTACGGCTGGGGTCGGGCTTCAAGCCGGATCAGCGCATCGCAAGGTCCGGAAGACGGGCCCTAATCCTCGCCGTCGTCTTCGTCGAGACCGCCGCCCCTAGGCCGCGTCTTCAAAAGATCTTGAGTGGTGGATCATGGTCGGGTGATACGTCGCCATGAACTGCCCGGTTGTTCAGCCCCTGGTGCGAGCGGTGCTCGACGGAGGGCATGACCTCACGGTGGGCGGCACCGTAGGAGCGGAGCTTGTCCGTGACGACCACCCGCGCCACCGCGCGGGTCTTGTTCATCGGCCTGCGGAAGAAGCGTCGGGCGGCGGCCTTGTCCCGGCGGTTCTGCACGAGGATGTCCAGCACCATTCCGTCCTGGTCGACGGCCCGTCACAGGTACTTCAGCTCCCTGTGGGTCCTGACGAACACCTCGTCCAGGTGCCACTTGTCGCCGGGCCGGGGCCGGCGGCGGCGCAGTCCGTTCGCGTAGGCCTGGCCGAACGTGGCGCACCGGCGGCGCACTGTCTCGTAGGAGACGATGACGCCTCGCTGGAGCATCAGCTCCTCGACCTCGCGGAAGCTGAGCGGGAAGCGGAAGTACAGCCACACGCGGTGGGAGATCACCTCGACCGGGTACCGCTGCCCCTGTACGACGGCGACGTGCTCCCCACGGACGACCGCTCCCAGCGTGATCAACCCGAAGATCATCCCACCCGGTCGGCCAACGTGACAGCGCCGTCTATGGTGTTCTCGACCTTCTGCTGAGCCTCTCGCCGAACCGCCCGGCTGTCATCACACGGGTGGCGCCCGCTCACACGGCAGCGGTTCCTTCGCCTTCACCAGGGCGGCGAGCGGGGAGCGTCGGCCCTTCCCGATGTTGCGGACCTTAGGAACAATTCGACTGTCTCAGAAGGAGTGCCGTCTCAGTTGAGACCACGGCGTTGGAGCGTTACGGGCTGTCCCGCGATTGATTTTTGGGTGTGCTGGCCTGGGGTTTTGGCTGGTGGGTGATTCAGCAGGTCGTCGTGCGGACGTGCACGGCTCCGTCCGCCACGCTTGACAAGGGCCTGTGGTACTCCTCGGACGCCACCGTCATCTACGACATCGAGGGCGGCGGCAAGGGTGCCAGGCGTGGAAGCTGACCGGCTCGCCGATCCTGCACCGACCGCCTGCCGGGGGCCTGAGTACTTCTACTCAGGCCCCCGGTCCGCTTCTGAGAGACGCTAGGCCCATGACCACGCCGCCTCCCCTCAACACCCCGCCGTGGCCGACTCGCCACCCCCGCTACACAGGGGTCACCGATCCTCTGCCGCCGCAGCGGCGCAGGTGGTTGCACACGGCCGCAGACATCGCACTCGCTATCGGCCTCCTCGTGATCGATGTCATCGCCCCCCTCATCGCGTTCGTATTCGGACTCGACGCCGCGGGATACGTGATGTTCGACCCCGCAGCCGACAACTCGTCCGTCTCCCTCACCCGCCCCTTCGCTTACGTAGCCGTGGTCGGCGGCATCGTCCTGGTCTCCGCGTTCCTTTTGTTCATGGCCCGCGCGATCATCAGCAGCGGCGTCCAAGTCCTCGCCGGGCTGGTCCTGGTGCTCGTGGCCGTCATCGGAATTCACGACGCAGACCGCAAAGCGCACCCACAGCCCGCCCCGACCTCTCCCTCCATCAACCCGGGCGCGCTGTGCCGGTCCGGCGGCGACAACAGCGAATGTGGCGGATCCTAACGGGCTGACCTGCGATCGATGATCTTCGTCACGGGTGGGGACATGGCGGAGGCGGCGCGACTCTCTGGGTTGTGACGATCAATCAGGCCCGCGCGGCCATCTCTCATCCTGCCTGCTGCGGCATCTCGGGCCTACACCTCGGTGAATTGGCCGCCGAACTCGGGCCGCGGTGGGAGGCGCGGTGCGAGTCCGGACGGCACGAACGTCACGAGGGTGTCCGCCTGCGGAAGGCCGGGGCTGGCCCGAAGTACGGGCTGGTCTTCGTCGACCGGCTGCTGGTGACGCTGGTCCACCTGCGAACCGGACTCACCTACGAGGCCCCGGTGATCTACGAGGTGGGCTCGTCCACCATCAGCCGGGCGATCTGCGAGGTGCGTCCACTGCTCGCCGCGCGCGTTCGCCGTCCCGGACCGGCCCGGGGTGCGGCTGCGCACGCTCGATGACGTGTTCGCCTACGCCGAAGCTGAGGACATCACGCTGAGGATCGACGGGTTGGAGACTCAGGTCCGCCGCCCGCAAGCGGGCAGACCGGGCCGGCGGGCGTTCGTCTCGGGCAAGCGGAAGCAGAACACCATCAAGACCACCACCGTCAGCGACGAGCAGGGCCGCACCCTGTGGTCGGGAGCCGAACGGCCGGGCCGGATGCACGACCAGAGTGCGACACGAAGGCGCACGCAGCGAGCGGTTGCGCGGAAAGGAGGCCGACTGATGTCGGCGGCGTAATCCCAGGCCAGTGTCCGAGTGCCTGTCCCCACCCCGGCATGCGCCGCTGGTAACGGCGGGGTGTGAAGCCCGGGGGAAGAAGCCCAAGGGACGCCGAACCATCCGGTGGCTACAGGCGAGGGGAAGACCGGACGGGTGAACGCGAGTGAACCCTCGATGATGCTTCGTGATGCATCACCTCGGTTGATGGAGTGCACCACCGGGGTTCAGGAACCGGCCGTTGTGAGGCGGCAGGCGGCGGCTGAGGATTTGGTATCGGCCGTGTGGACACCGCCGTTCCCGGAGTAGAGGGGGCACCCACCCCGGTCGCATCTCGTACGTGCGCAACGTGACAACCCCGACGGGGTCCGGCCACCGCTGGTGGCCGGTAAGCCGACCGCGAGGAAGGCCCAGATCCCCGGCGGGCACAGGACGGTCCAAGAAGCGAATGCCGGCGGCCGAAAGGAAGCGGGAAACCGGGACAGCGTGATCGGCTCCTCCGCCGATCGTCCCGGATAACCGGCCGGACAGGGACAGTTGCCCCGACCCGAAAGGGTGCTGACGTGGACCGGGTGAGCCCGTGAAGAACGATGACCGACGACGACGGAACCGAGGGACAAGTTGGACGCCATGACGACGCAACCGGGCATAGCCACTGCGGCTGCCCCGGCAGGCGCCGCCGTGGTGAACGGACCCCAGGACGACCTCACCGACTGGCAGTCCATCGACTGGCGACAGGTCGAAGAGGACGTACGGCGGCTGCGGCAACGCATCTTCACGGCATCGCAGGCGGGAGACCTCAAGAAGGTCCGCAACCTGCAGAAACTGATGCTCCGCTCCCGCGCCAACACGCTGCTGAGCGTGCGCCGCGTGACGGAGCTCAATGCTGGCCGAAAGACGGCGGGAATCGACGGACGGACGGCACTGCTGCCCCAGTCCCAGGCCGAGTTGGCCGACTGGGTGCAGCACCGCTCCCGGCCGTGGACCCCCAAGCCCGTCAGACGCGTGTTCATCCCCAAGGCCAAGGGCAGGCGCCCTCTCGGGATTCCCGTGATCGCTGACCGCGCACTACAAGCTGTTGCGGTTGGGGCACTTGAGCCCGAGTGGGAAGCACGGTTCGAACCGAGATCCTATGGATTTCGGCCGGGCCGCGGCTGCCACGACGCGATCGAAGCCATCTTCAACACCGCCAGCGGAAAGAACCCGCGCAGACGGTGGGCGCTCGACGCGGACCTGGCGGCGGCGTTCGACCGAATCGACCATTCACATCTCCTCCGGCAGCTCGGCTCGTTCCCCGCCAGGGGACTGGTCGAGCAGTGGCTGAAGGCGGGCGTGGTCGACCAAGGCCGGTTCGCCCCGACCGAAGAGGGCAGTCCTCAAGGCGGGGTGATCAGCCCCGTCCTGCTCAATGTGGCCCTGCACGGGATGGAGGAGGCCGCCGGGGTCCGCTACTTCGCAACCGGCAGAGATGCCGGGAGCGCAGTGCCGGGCAGCCCCGTGCTGGTGAGATACGCAGACGATCTTGTCGCGCTCTGCGAAAGCCGCGACCAGGCCAACCAGGTCAAGGCACGGCTGGCGGCATGGCTGGGGCCCAGGGGGCTGACCTTCAACGAGGACAAGACGCGCATCGTCCGCCTCGAAGACGGGTTCGACTTCCTGGGGTTCAACATCCGCCGGTATCGCAGCGGCAAGCTGCTGATCAAACCGAGCAAGACGGCCGTGCGGCGCATCCGGAAACGGCTCGCCGCCGAGACGAGGGCCCTCCTCGGGGCCAACGCCGAGGCGGTGATCGGCAAGCTCAACCCCATCATCCGGGGCTGGGCCGCTTACTACCGGACGGCAGTGTCCAGCAGGACTTACGCTCAGCTGGATCACTACGCGTTCAAGCTCACCTACAAGTGGGCCAAACGCAGCCACCCGAACAAGTCGAGGCACTGGATAGTTGATCGGCACTTCGGCATGTTCGACCGTTCCAGGCGCGACCGGTGGGTGTTCGGCGACCGCGACAGCGGCGCCTACCTCGCCAAATTCTCCTGGACGAAGATTGTCCGACACCAGATGGTCAAGGGCAGGGCGTCTCCGGACGACCCGGCCCTGACCGACTACTGGACCCAGCGGCGACGCCGCCGGAAGCCCCCGTTGAGCACGACCGGACTGTGGCTTCTCCAAGCCCAGCGCGGCCGTTGCCCGCTCTGCGGGGAACTCCTGCTGCACGCCGACCATGAGCCGCAGAGCCCAGACCAGTGGGAGCAATGGCTCAAGGTCATCCGCAAGGCGGGCCGCCGACAGGCGATCGTCACCAGCGGACCGGGAACGTCGGACACACTCGCCGCACCCAGCCTCGTACACGCGCACTGCCGACGCCGACTCGGCACTCGACCAGCACATTTCTGCCCGTCCGCGAGCCCACTGGGGCTTGCTTGAGCCCGGTGCGTTTAACGGCGCACGCCGGGTTCTGAGGGGGCGGCGGCGCAGCAATGCGCCGCCGCTACCCGACCCGCGATGCGCACCGAGGGCATCACCGAGCAGTTCCGCCAGCACCCAGCCGTGAAAGCCGTAGTCGACGACGGCTACCGGGGTCTCGCGAACGAGTTCCCCGGCCAGGTCTTGGCCCCGCCCCGCAAGCCGAAGGGCCTGGACGACGACACCGCGTCGCTGACCGAACGATACGGCTGGCGCGAGCACAGACGCCGCCAGTCCTCCCGACGCATCTGCGTCGAACACGCCAACGCCGAACACCGCCAGTGGCGCCCGCTCCAGCGGTACACCCAGCGCCGTGAGACCTACGGCGAAACCCACCGCGCCATCGCCGCCCTGGTCTGCGACCGCTCCGCCAAACGCACCACCCGCCGTCGGCCGAGCACTGAGCCGGTGCACGTCCGCACGACCACCTGCTGAACCACCCACCAGCCGAACCCTCAGGCCAGCACACCCCATAATCAATCACGGGACAGCCCGTTGGGTTGTCCCTTGCCTACTTGGCGGATCCGACCACCGGGGCGAACGGGGCGGGAGCGTACGACCCGCGCTCAGAACTCGACGACAACCCGGAAGAGTGCGGGGTCGGCGATGGCGAAGTCAGGGGAGGAGGAGAGGCGCTGTTGGAAGCGGGGGTCGTTGTCTGCCGTGCGCCATGCGTCGGGGCTGTCCCAGTGCGCGATACTGACCAGCTGGAAGCGAGTGTCCGGGTCCACCGCACGGTGCAGCCGGTTGTCCCGGAAGCCGGGCGCCTTGCTCAGCAGCTCTGCGCGGCCGAGCCAGTGAGGCAGGAATTCATCGATCCGCTTGGCGGGCAGCTCGAAGGCATTGACGAAGGTGATTCCCGGCCCTTCGCCCGAACCATTTCCCACTGCGCGGAATTCGGCCGCCACCTCATACCATCCGCCGTACACGGTGGCATAGCTGGCCGCGGTGGCTGCCGACGCGGTGAAGCCGGGATTCGCCAGAGCATCGTCCCGGGCCTCGATGCTGTCCCAGTGCGCCACATTGACCAGGCCGAGCCGGGACTCCGGGAACAGTCTGCGGTGAAGCCGCGCATCCCGGAAACCGGGGGCGGCGTGGATGAGCCCGACGCGCTCCCGCCAGCGTGCGGTGGACTCGTCGATCCGGTCCTCGGGCAGTTCCCACGCGTCGATCAGGGTGATTCCGTTATCAGTCACCGCACCATCGTGAATCCTCAACCATACTTCAGGTCAAGATGATCCGGTCACGCTACCTGGCGAGCGACGCAACTATGTCCACGACCGCCTGCGCATGGTGACGCTCCTTTGCCACCGGCCGACCCATCCCCCGATCCCTGATGGGTGCGGTTCCTCTCAAGGGAAGGGTTGAGCTGGAAGAGCGCTGAGCGGGGCTGGGCGGGACCACGCGGAAGGGCCTTCGAGCGGATTTTGCAGACGTTGAGTGGCTGGATATCTCGTATTAGCGGCGAGGAATTCAGGGCTGCTACAAAACTCTCAGTTGAGACTGAGCTCGCTACTTAGCCATTGAGAATTTCGGTTGGCCGCAGCTGAAACTCAGCTGCGGCCTGCTCCGACCTAAGGGCTGTCCCGTAATCCTCGGCGGCCCTGCGGCTTCCGGTCAGGGCCAGGGCCCCTCGGAACAGCGCCCCGAGCGGGCCGCGACGAAGGACTGGAAATCCTCCCCCGGGTCGATTCCGGCCGACGTCGAATCGGACCGGCCATGCCGACTGGTTCGACTCGCCTCGGAAGGCAGTGAATTCCATTTGGCTGCCAGAGCCGCACTGCTCCTCCCTTCCTGCCCCCTTTAAGCGTGGAGTGGCCGTTTCTGCTGCACCACTTCTTTGAGACCTGCATCACACAAAAGGAGAAGGGCCGGTACGCCTACGGCGCCCCGCCGTACGGCTGGCAGGCCCACAAGAACGAACTGACCGAGGAGGAGACGGAGCAAGCCGGCCGGACCCGCGCCCGCCGGCTCCGGGACGAGGACGAACTGTCCTACCGCGAGATCGCCGCCGTCTTGGACGCCGAGGGCATCCGACCCGGGCACGGGGAGCGCTGGCACATTGACGGCAGCGTCGTCAGCTCTCCACGGGGCTGGACACGCCCGAGGGGCCGGCACCATGTGCTGGCCCCTCAGGTTTCAGTAGCGGGGACAGGATTTGAACCTGCGACCTCTGGGTTATGAGCCCAGCGAGCTACCGAGCTGCTCCACCCCGCGTCGGATTGCTCCACCTTACGCCAACTATTCCGCCCCGGAGACCATGCTTGCCTGCCTGCCGCGAGGTGTCGGCGGTCGCGGCTGCCACTTCCTCCGGCCCCGTCGCCTTGCCGAGAGCGCGCCGAGCGGCGGACGGATTCCCCCGATGGGCTGGCCTTCCCCGCCTTGGCGCTGCCTGGCCCGGCGTCCACGTCTACGGTCGGCAAACGCGTACGGGCGCGGCACACAACGCGGGGGAGTGGGATGAGGAGTTGGGAGAGGGCGCTGTGCGTGCTGGAGGCGCTGCGCGAGCGCGGGCAGGCGGCCGGGCACGGCTGGGCGCTCGACACGGGGATCCTCCCACCACACCAGCAGCAGGTGAACGCCCTGGAGAGTCATGGCCTGGTGGAGCTTGCCGGCCGGGAGGACCACGCGGAGCTGTCAGTTCTGGAGGGTCGACCCGTGCGGTGGGCAGCCCGCCTGACGCCGTACGGCCACGACACCCTCACCTACGGCCAGTCCCGCGCCGAGCCCCCGCCCGGCGAGGCAGCCCCGGACCGGCAGGCGGGTGGAGCTGATCCCGTCGCGGGTGGCGGCCTTACGGGTGTTTGTCGGCCTCACCAGCCAGCTCCGGGTGCCGCGGGCTGATGGGCTGGCGAGCAGGTCAGGGCGGCCTCGTGTGATCACGGGATCAAGCGGTGGCGACTGTATCTGACGCAGGAGCAGATCACGTCGTGGCGTACGGGTTGTGGCTGCACCGGATGACGAGACCGGCGACGGCGGCAAGGACCTGAAGACCGACGGGCTCGGCCTGATCGCGAAGGGCCTGACCGAGGCCCTCAGCGAGCTGAAGGAGCTTGGCATGGTCGGCACGGCCGGGGCCGGGCGCGGCTTCGGCGACCTCGCCCTCTCCGGCCTGGAACTCGGGCACGAGGGGCTGACGGGGGAGTTCAAGTCGTTCTGCGAGCGCTGGGAGTGGGGCGTGCGGTCGCTGATCAACGAGGGCAACGGTCCGCCACGGCGCATCCGTGAGCTCATGTCGCCGCACCATGACACGCACCTGCCCAGCCCAAGCGCTGATCCACCCACCCAGCAAGAGCCATCAGAAACGACCTAGAGGGCCCGACCCTGATGGTGCTGGACACCCAGAGTGTCCACGCGGCCGTCGGGGTCCCTGCCTCCACGACCGGCCACGATCCGGCCAAGCGGGTGCCGGGCCGCAAGCGCGGCCTGGCCGTGGACGTCCTCGGCCTGGTCATCGGGGTCGTGGTCCTTGCCGCGAACATCCACGACAACACCGCGGGTATCGTCCTGCTGGCGCGTCTTCGCTGTCTTCAACGAGGTGACCGGCCCCCTGCGAGCCAAGGACGTCAGCCAGGCCTTCGGCCACGGCCTGCTGCCGAAGATCGTCGAAGGCACCTGGGCCAAGTTGAAGCGCCCGGTCAAACTCGGCATCCTCACCGAAGCCGACACCGGCAACTTCGCCACGAAGCAGTAGCCCGCGCCGCGGCCAGCACCCCTGCTTCAAGCATCACCTTGAAACGGACATAAGCTCGCGAACCGTCCATAAGCGAGCTGTTTAGAGTGTTCCTGCATATTTACGGCAATTGGTGCATATAGAGGTGCGGTCAACCTGCAGGTATTGCCCAGCGCGACGGCAAGTGGCGCTCTGGGTATCGGGAGTCCGGACTTGACTTGTCAGCCCCCTGGTGTCCGAAATGACGGTTCTCGCGGGCGGTTACACCGTATTGAAACGGTGCTAACTATCCCAAAACGTATCTGGCTCGCCGGCGGCAATGTGACGAAGCGACGTGGTGACGACCATCACAAAACACTTGTCATCGCTACCAGCGGGATGAAATATCCGAGCAAGTCGTCGCCGGGCCGGAGCCCACGACGCCGCGCGACGAGCCAAGGGCTCGTCGGCAACTCGCCGCCCCTGCGGCGTGTTCGTGTCACGTAGGTCCGCAGCACGACGTCTTTCGGACGGCACTGTCACCACCAGTCCCCGTAGACCGTCCGCACGGTCGGTCCCCTCTCACCCGACTTGAGTTCCACATCTCGCAAGGAGACCGGTCATCGTTATGCGAATAGGCAGCGCAGGCACCACACGGCGCACCCCGGCCGCATTCGCGGCAGCAGGGCTGGTTCTCGCCGCGACAGCTCTTTCCCCGGCGGCCTCCGCAGCCACCGCGATGCCGACTGTGCGGTTCGACCCCACGGCCCAGCAGCAGTCAGGCGACTCGAACTGGGCCGGCTACGTGACCCAGGGCAGCTTCACCAAAATCACCGGCTCGTGGACGGAGCCGCATGTCGTCTGCCATTCCAACAACGACATGTTCGCCCCCTGGGTCGGGCTGGACGGCTGGGGCTCACGCACGGTGGAGCAAGCTGGGGTGCAGACCGACTGCTCCAGCGGCTCCCCGGTGAGAACCGCTTGGTACGAGATGTATCCGGCCCCACCGGTGTACTGGCAGGATCCGGTCTCCGAGGGAGACAGCATGACCGCGTCGGTCACCTCCGATGGCGCGGGTGGCTACTCGCTGGCCCTGACCAACAACACCAAGGGCTGGACCGAGCACGTCAAAAAGACGCTTCAAGCAAAAAATGTCAGCGCGGAGGCGGTGATCGAGTCGCCCAACCAGGCCTATCCGGAACTCGACAGCGTGCGTTTCACCCAAGTCACCGTGGACGGAGGGTCAATGGATGCCATGGCGCCGCAGGCGCTGCCCAGTGGCGGTTATACGCCGGGGCCGCTGCTCAACGGCTCGTTCACCATACAGTCGGGCAGCCCGTACCCGCAGTCGGGTAACCCGTACCCGCAGTCGGGCAGCCCGTACCCGCAGTCGGGTAACCCGTACCCGCAGTCGGGCAGCCCGTACCCGCAGTCGGGCAGCCCGTACCCGCAGTCGGGCAACCTGTACGCACCTCGGTACTGACCTTGCCCAGCCCGCTCTCACCTGAGGATGTTCATCTACCGAACGCGGTCGGCGCCATGGACTCCGACGCGTACACGGGGGGTGTGCGCGTACGGCAGGTTACTTGGGCACACTGCCGAAGGGCTTCCGGCACCGGCTGGTGCGACGGCACGGAGCGGTCGCACCGGCCGAGGCCTCCTGACCGAGTTCACTCACCCCGCCACACCAGCAGACCACCGGTAGCGGATCGGCGGATTCCGCCCCACACCCACACCATCAGGCAACGACAGACCAACTCATTTCCGGGCGAACCGCCCTCTTGGGGCTCGCCGGCAATCTCTCGTGGACGGGCAGTGGCGCGGTAGCCGTTGCACTACGTCGGCGGTGGATCGTCCAGACCAGGCCGCCCCTGGTGGGCCCTGCACGGCGAGGCTCATCAGCCTCAGCAGCGGATCAACGTCTACGTTGCGGTCGAGCCGTATGGTCACCCAACCTGAGCCCTGCATGGTCCGCACCGCGCTCGAGCTTTTGAGGTGGTCCTCGAAACGCCGATCGAGCGCGCGGGCGGCTCCGGTGGCACCAGCATCGCGGCGACCTACTCAGTCCACCTTGGCCATCCGCTGATCTGTCTCCTTCAGGGCCGCTCCCACTCCGCCCGTGTGAGTTCGTACTCGACCTCGCCGTGCTCGGAACCAGGAAGCGACTCCGGCCAGTCCCCGGTGTAGTTCCGGAGGAAGGCCAGTCCGGACTTCTCCAAAGGCGGCGTGTGCGACGAAGTACAGGGTGACGGGGCGGGTGGTCGCGGTGCGGCGGCCTGCGTGGAATGACGGCCCGGTGGCCAGGCCGAACAGTCCGGTTGACCACTACGTGCACTGGGCCACCCGACACACCCCATCCACGTCCTGAGTCCTGACCCCGGTGACCCTATCCGGCCCTGTCGCAGTCCCTCCTTGAACGGAGCCGTCAACCGTACGTCGGCAGGCCCGGACGCATGCCGCTACTGGCGGCGGTCGTTCCACCACCGGCGTGGTCATCGGTCTGGGGCTTCGCCGACTCAACGGGTACGCCCGTCGACGCGTTCGTGCCGCCGAGTACGGCCATACGGATCGCCGTCCAATCGTCGGCACGCCACCAGTTGAACAGCTCCACCGTGCTGATGACCGTCACCGGCAGCGAATCCAGTGCGGCGACGAACTCGGGCCGCGAGTACACCGCCATCGTGCTCTCCGACGGGTGCAGCTTGTGCTGGTGGTTGACGATCAGGACGCCGTCGGAGACCGGCTCGTCGGGCCGCAGTCGCGGCCAGGTCTCCAGATGCTTGTGAAGTTGCCCGACGAGGTGCTCCTGTGCGGGACCAGAAGCGCCCTTGACTTCGACCAGGCGCGCGGACACGGCCTGGGCGCTGACCAGCAGGTCGGCGATTTCGTGCCGCCGAACTCCGTGTCCAGATCTGCGGCGTGCAATCAGGCCTCGGTCAGTACGTGAGCCACCGCGTCGACCGGCTCCGAGCCGCTGCCGTACCGCAGTCCGTACCGCACCGGCTCCGCCTTCTGCTTCGCCTCCCGCAACACCTGCTCCAGGCGCAGCTTCTCGTCGGCGTAACGCTCCTCGAGATCGTCAAGGGCCCGCCGGACGGCCTGCTCGCCGACGCTCTGCAGAGCAAGGTCGACAAAGAATGGCGACCGGGCCCGGCGCAGCGCATCGGGCACGTACTCCGGCAGCGCCCGATGAACCAGCCAGCCCAACATGTTGTCCCAATTGGTGTCATCGGGGATCACATACCAGCGCTGGTTGCCCGCGGATGACGTCCAGGCGGCGACCACCGGGTCTCCCAGAGCGTCGACCAGGATGGGGTGCAGTGCGCCTTCGGCGGGGCGGTCCTCAGAGCCAGAGCCGTCGCCGCGCTCCAGGCGGACACCGCTCAGGTGCAGGCTCCACCAAGGGGATCCTTCGGGCCGGGTCAGCAGCCGGATTGCCAGATCCCGGTCGGCGCCGATCAGACCCGGCGCGATCTCAGGCCGCATCCCGGCAGGAAGACGCCGGCCGCCCACGCTCGTGAGCAGGTCGCCAACGTGTACGGACGCGTCTGCGGACGACAGCGGATTGCGCGGACGGTCCTCGTCAACGCGACCGATCACCGCGACTACGAGGGCGAGTTCGCCGCGCTGGTGGGCACCGGCAGCGAGCCGCTTCATCTCCTCGGCGCCCTGGTCGTGGAAGTACCCCGGTGAGAGCGCCGTCGAGCAGTCGCTGCTCTCCATTCCCAGCCACCGCGGCTGAAGACCGTGCCGCTGCCAGTCCACGTCCGCCGGGACGCGCATCGGCGCGGGACGCTCACGCCCTCGCTTGGATTCGGGCTCAGGCTGGCCGATGTGCACCGGCACGAGACCGGATGCTGAGCTGCTCATCGCCGCATACGACGCGGTGAGTCAGTCAGCCCGGGGCGAGCGCCAGGACTACCGGCTCGAGAGACTGCCTCTGGCCCGCGAGGGCCAAGCCGAGGTCTACCGCGCCGAACACAAACCGACCGGCACCATCGTGGCCTTCAAGAAGCGCACAGGCAGGGGCGAGAGGGACGCACGGCGTATGCGCCGCGAGGTGACGACCCCTGCGGTTCGGCGGCAACCCGCACGTCATGCCGGTCCACGACTTCAGCCCCACCCACGACTGGTTCGTCATGCCGCTCGCCGAAGCCACCGCCCCCCAGCCGGGGGTCTCAGGGGCGTCGGCCTTGCTCCCGACAGAGCATCGGCGTTTTGGCCAACCAGTCCTTCCGGTGCGCTCTTGCGGGACAAGGGTCCTTGTATCTCGCACCTGACAGCAGCCGCACATCGCCGGGCTTCGCAGACCGACCGAAAAACACGTGTTCGAAAACTAGGCGGCGTCGTTGAACTCGATGACACCGCCACGACCGTCAAGAGCGGTGCTCGACGGAGGGCATGACCTCACGGTGGGCGGCACCGTAGGAGCGGAGCTTGTCCGTGACGACCACCCGCGCCACCGCGCGGGTCTTGTTCATCGGCCTGCGGAAGAAGCGTCGGGCGGCGGCCTTGTCCCGGCGGTTCTGCACGAGGATGTCCAGCACCATTCCGTCCTGGTCGACGGCCCGTCACAGGTACTTCAGCTCCCTGTGGGTCCTGACGAACACCTCGTCCAGGTGCCACTTGTCGCCGGGCCGGGGCCGGCGGCGGCGCAGTCCGTTCGCGTAGGCCTGGCCGAACGTGGCGCACCGGCGGCGCACTGTCTCGTAGGAGACGATGACGCCTCGCTGGAGCATCAGCTCCTCGACCTCGCGGAAGCTGAGCGGGAAGCGGAAGTACAGCCACACGCAGTGGGAGATCACCTCGACCGGGTACCGCTGCCCCTGTACGACGGCGACGTGCTCCCCACGGACGACCGCTCCCAGCGTGATCAACCCGAAGATCATCCCACCCGGTCGGCCAACGTGACAGCGCCCTGCGAGTTGTTCTTCGGGTCGGTACTCGGGGGGTGTTGGCCGTAAGCCGCTCGTGCCGGCGTCCAGGTCGGGCAAGTCGGCGCGAGCGGACACCGGACGGGGCGGAGTGTGTCAGCTACGGACGAGGAGACCCGTGAGCAGTATGTACAACGTCTGGTGCAGGGCGTCCGGGAAGTTCGAGTCCATGAACGCGAAGCTCGGGTCGGCGTCATAGACGGCGCGCACCGCGGGCGCGGGGTGTGTGTGGGTCCACAGGCTGCAGACCAAGACGATGATCAGGTTGGCGCCCTGTTCGGAACGTGGTTGGTCGAGCTCGGGAAAGAGGCGCCGCAGCAGCTCGGCCAGTCCGAGCAGGCTGTCGCGGGCGCCTTCCTTGTATCGGGTCGCGACCTCGATGGAGATGTTGTGCTCCAGTACGCCCGCCTGCGCACTGAGCAGTTCACACAGCATCGGCCGGGCAGCGAAGGACGCGGCCAGCCCGGATGCCACGGCGTCGGTCCTGACGTCCAGAGGGTCGCGCGCGTCCACCAGTGAGCGAAGTTGTTCGCCCGCTTCTGTCAGGAAGTCACGGGCGCTCTGGTCGAGCAGGTCGAGCAGTACGGCTTCACGTGTTTCGAAGTAGCGCAGCACGTTGGACTTGGCGAGCCCGACACGGCGGCTCAGCTCATTGAGGCTCATCGCGGAGACCGGCATCTCGGCGAGCATCGCCGCGGCGGTCTGCAGGATGGTCTGCCTTCGCGCCAGGCGCTGTTCCTCACTCCTCGCCCGCTGGAACGTGGTCATGTCCGAAGTCTACAGACTGGCAGTCTCTTGATTAGAGACCGCCGTCCTCTTGTGTTCAGACCGCCGGTCTCTTATGTTTGTGGCGACGGGAAGCCCACCCGGCCGACGGCCCGCACACCGGGCCTGCCACGAACGAAGGAACTCTCATGTCGAACAAGGTCGCACTGGTCACAGGGGCCTCCTCCGGTATCGGTGAGTCCACCGCACTCCGGTTACTGGAGGCGGGATTCATCGTCTACGGCGCCGCGCGGCGGGTCGACCGCATGGATGCGCTCACCGCCGCGGGCGTACGCACACTGCCACTGGACGTCACCGACAGCACCTCGGCGAAGTCCGCGATCGACAGGGTCATCGAGGACGAGGGGCGTATCGACGTCCTGGTCAACAACGCCGGCTACGGCTCCTACGGAGCTCTGGAGGACGTACCCCTGGACGAGGCCCGTGCCCAGATCGACGTCAACCTCTTCGGCCTGGCCCACCTCACCCAGCTCGTACTGCCCCACATGCGCAGCCGGCGCAGCGGCACGATCGTCAACATCAGCTCCATGGGCGGGCGCTTCGCCACCCCGATGGGGGTCTGGTACCACGCCAGCAAGTTCGCCGTGGAAGGACTCAGCGACGCGCTCCGGCTCGAACTGAATCGGTTCGACGTCAATGTCGTCCTCATCGAGCCCGGCTCGATCCACACCGAGTGGGGCGCCATCGCGGCCGACAAGCTGCGCGCCGTCTCCGGTCATGGCCCCTACGCCGAACAGGCCGAGGCCATGGCGAAGTCCCTGGAAAGCAGCTCCCGCGAGGGGGCCCGGATGACCTCTCCCCCTTCCGTGATCGCGGACGCGGTGACCAAGGCCGCCACGGCCCGCCGCCCGCGCATCCGCTACCGCGTCGGCTTCGGCGCCGGCCCGCTGATCCTGCTCAGCCGGCTCCTGCCCGCCCGCGCCTTCGACGCCCTCATCAAGCGCGGCTCCGGCGTACCGGCCTGACTCCCAGCCCCGTCAGCACAAGGAAAGGCCCTCTGGTGTCCAGTCCCGTCGAGCCCCGCCCCCAAGCCCTGTTCGTCCTGTCCTCCGCCCGGACTCTGCCGCTGAGCAGACCGGTCGGCCACCCAGGGATCCCCACCGGCTTCTTCCTGGTCGAACTCGCCGCGGTCATGGCCGCGTTCGAGAACGACTACGACTTCATCCTCGCCACTCCCGACGGCAACCCGCCCCAGCTCGACATCAACGGCCTCGCCCTCAACTTCCACGCGGCCGGCAACCTGGGCAGTGCCACCGCTCGCACCACTGTCCAGAGCGCGGCGAAGCACTCCAGCCCCCAGTCGATGCGCGCCAAGAACCCCGCCCTGCTGGAACGCCGTAACGCCGAACTGGCCCTTGCGCGGCGGCACCTCGGACGTATCCCGGTCTCCCAGGCCCTGCCCAGAACCGACCGTGAGGCCGCCTCCATCAGGGGCGACGTCGTCGCGAGCTTCGAATCCCTGCCACAGCGCCGCTACCACTCGATCCCCGAACTGATCCGCCGGCACCGCGACCCGGCCAACGACTTCTCCCTGGACGGCCTCGCGTTCGTCCACATGCCCGGCGGACACGCGCCGATGGTCGACTTCCACGACAACCCGTGGATGGGCGAGCTGTTGCACACCCTCCGGGAGAGTGCCGTGCCGATCTCCCTCATCTGTCACGCGCCCGTCGCGCTGACCTCCGCCCGCTACCGCGTCGATGACGAAGGCGACGTCACCACCGATGAACAGCACCTGTTCAAGGGTGCACGGATCACCACGGTCCCCCGCTACGGCGAGCGAATGATGCTGGAAATGCAGTACCCCAAGGTGCCCGGCGAAGCCACCCGCCTGCCCTACTATGTCGACGTCGCCCTGGACGCGGCCGGGTACGACGTCGGCCTCACCCTGAACCCCGCCGCCGTCAAAGTCGTCTGGGACGACGAGCACACTCTGCTGACCGGCAACGGACCCCAGTCCGTCGACGCCCAGACCGAACACCTCGTCCGGATCACACGGCGAACCCACACCACATGACCCCGCCGGGTCGGCCTCCGTCACGCCTCCCCGCAACACGGCTGGATCACTACGATCGCCGGCCAGACGCAGTCCGGCGCGTGGAAGTACGTACCTCGGACGGCAGGCAGCGGCTCGGGCACACCGGCCGGCGGCTCAGGTTCTGCGCCTTTCCAAGCTCTTGCGCCAGCTGGGCAGTTGGCCTGGCAGACAGGTGAAACACCTGGCAACATCGCCGAGGCCGTCGAACTCCTGGCCGCCCTCGCCCCACACTCGCCGAAGCAGCACTGGCCGCATCGACGAAGGCGTACCTGACCCTGGACGGAACCCCTCTGCCGATCGACCGGATCGCCGCCAACCGCCCCTTCCGCTCCGGCAAACACAAGAGGCACGGCATGAACGTGCGGGTCATAGCCGACCGAAGGGCCGTCTCCATCATGCCGACCACGGCTGCCAGGGCGGATTCAGCTGGGCGTCGCAGCGGCGAGGCTGCCCCAGAGGGCAGCCGAGCCGTGGGAGGCGAGACCCGTGCTGCGTGCGCCCCGGTCCAGCCATCGGCCGACAGCGGGCATGCACACCAGACCCACGACGACGCCGACCGTCATGGCGATGCCCGTGGCCGACGCGGACAGCCTCAGCACGGTCATCCCGTAGAGCAGCAGAAAGGGCCGCAGCAGGCCGGTGCCGAGCGCGTCCACGGCCAGGGCGACGGCATAGCGGGGGCCTCCGGAGGCACGGACGAGGGCGCGCGGCTGGAGCTTGGTGGTGGTTGCCATGGCGTCAACGGTGCGTTCGGCCGCAGAGCCGACCATGTCGGTTGACGGACACCGTCAATCGACGCGTTCGTCGGCCGTCCGGCCAGCGATGATGAGGGGATGACGTTGAGGATCGACATCGGCGGCCTGCCGTCCGGGCGACTGCGGTTCGCTGCCTCCCCGCTGGCCGAGCTGACCGCGATGCTGCACGTTCTGGCCGAACCCGCGCATCACCCGCAGCTCGCCGGCTGGGCCGGGGACGTCTGGGCCGGGCTGCGGCCGGAGCTGGCCGAGCGGCTCAGGGAAGCGGAGTTCCTCTGGCGTTCCTCACGAGCCGACTTCCTGGTCCCCGCTCGTCCCCGGCCGACCCTCGCCGAGGAGTTGGACGATGTAGACCGGATCGACGATGAAACCTATGTGACCGCCGCGCTCATCACCACGTGCGGCAGCAACCGGGTCCACTTCGCCGCGCCGTCGCCGCTCGCCGACGCGACGGCGCGCGAACGGGCCCTGGACCGGGCCCAGGCCCGCGGCGCGCTCCAAGAAGCCTTCGCGGAACGGCTGCTCTCGGACCCGGCCGTCGTGCGGGCGCGGGTGCGTGACACTCTCGAACAGTGCGCCGAGGCCTTCTTCGACGCCGCCTGGACGGGCGTCGCCGTGCAACTCGCCACCGACCTGCGCCTGAAGAACGACCTGCTGAAGCGCCAGGGCATCGGCGCGGCGCTCGCGTCGGTCTCCGGCGCCGTGACCCTGGCGCCGGACGGCGACTGCATCATCGTGGACAAGCTGCAGGACAATGCGACCGCCGCGCACGGTACCGGGGTCACCTTCCTCCCCAGCATCTTCGGCCGCCCGCACCTGGTGGCGGTCTATGCGCCCGGGTGGCAGCCGGTGGTGCAGTACCCCGTGGCCGAGGCGAGTCCATCGGAGCCGGTGTCGCTGGAAACGGTCACGCTACGGCTGGAGGCACTCGCGCATCCGGTACGGCTGCGGCTGCTGCGCACCCTGGCCCGCGGCCCGCACACCACCGGTGAGCTGGCCCACGCCTGGGAACTCTCACCCCCGGAGGTTTCCCGCCACCTCGCTGTCCTGCGCCGCGCGGGCCTGCTCACGGCCCGGCGGCACGGTCGTTACGTCCGTTACGCCCTCAATCTGCCCGATCTGACGGCGCTGGGGGCCGACCTGCTGGCGGCCGTACTGCGCTGAGTAGCTTCGGTCTGCCAGAACACGGGCGACCGCCGCCTTCGCAACATCGTCCAACTCGGCAGGCGCCGTGCAGTACCGGCGCGACCGCTTGCTGTCCTCGGCGGCCGAACACGTTGATGTGGTGGCGTACGAACGGGGACAGCCTGGCGACGTCCTCGTCCCGGATATCGAAGCCGTCCTCGCGGAGCTGGGTGACGGCGGCGTCCATGTAGCGGGTGTTGAACAGCACGAGTGCGTTGAGGGCCAGGCCGAGCGCGCCGATCTGGTCTTATCCGAACTAGCCCAGTTCAGGGACGTGTCCGCCTGCGAGCCAAAACTCACGACGGAAAGTAGTCGTGAAGGAGTTGGGCGGACGTGTTCCGCCGGGCGTGTCGGTCGCGTCGTCCCCGTGCGCTTCGCGGTCCTACTGGGAGAACGCGTAGGTCCGGACGGGGTCGAGGTGCAGTTCGTAGGGCCCGAAGCAGTCGGCCGCGAGGGTCGCGACTGGAGTACCGCAGGGGCAGGCTCGGTTGAGCCCCTCGTCGCCTGTCGGTCCGCAGCACCCGTTGCCGTTCTCCCAGTTGGGCAGTGGCTGAAGGCCGGCGGCGTCGTCGGGGTGCAGCAGCACTGTCTGTCGGCTGCCCGCCGAGATGAGGAAGCCTCCTTCCCGGCAGACCACAGGTCCGCGCGACTGAGCCGGCTTCGGGTCCTCCTGATCGTCCTGCACGACGTAGGGAGGTCCCCAGGGCTCGGGATCGATCACGTAGCGGCCTCGCGGAACGGTGGAAGGTGCCCGGCGTGTCTCCTTGTCCCGGTCACGCTCGTCGTCGAAGACGTCAGGGATGGCAGCAAGCTCGGCCAACTCCCGCGTGATCGCGGTGCCGCACTTGGAACAGAGGAAGACGGTCATCCCCTCGTTGTAGTCCTCAGGGCTGCTGCTTCTGGCGGGAGCGCGCACGATCCCTTCGTCACCGACCTGCTGCATCGCCACCGCAAGACAGAGCATCGGCGGCTGCAACCCCTGTGGGAACGGCGGGTGCAGGGCAAGCGGACAGCACTGTTGAGCCGGCCTGTCGGCGAGGGTCTGACCTTGGCTGACGCGCTCCCCGGGGCGCGGAGCCCGGAAGCCCTGCTGAACGACACAGACATCGATGACCGGATCGGCACCGTACTGAGCCAACTGCCAGCTGCGGAGACGGAGATCGCACTCAGCTGGGCCCGCACTGGGGACAGTTGGGCCGACACCGCAGATGGCGCCGGGCAGGAAGCGGCGTACGGGGAACGGGTACGACGCAAGCTCAAGCGCCTGGGCTCCGAGTACGCACGTCGCCAGGGGGAGCGCGTCGTTCGAGGGGGTGAGGCATGACCGTCCTCACCGCCGCGCTGCCGGAGTTCCTCGGCTCCCTCGCAGCCGCCTGCGTATTGTCCCTGTGTGCCCTGACCGTACGACGGTTCCGTGGCCGACGCATCGACGACGATGGCCGCGACATCGACACTGAGTAACCGCCCCGGCCCGGCTCAGGGCCCGGGCCGGGCAAGTCGAGCGATGAGTCCGCAAGCCCTCAAGATCATCCCGTGGCGGGTCTTTGGCGTCTGGGTCACCCCCCATGCGCGGGGCCACCCGATAGCCAGCCAGGCCCAGGTGCGCTGCTCACCCCGCACTCGCACGACCAGCTTCACCGTCATCGCGCTGAGCCCCGAGCGCGAAGGCTACCGGCGAGCCCAGATCGCGCACCGATGAGTTTCCCGCGCCGCGCTGGTCTATACGCCAGACACCCACGAACGGAAGGCTGAGCCATGCGGAAACTGATCTACGGCATGAACCTGACCCTGGACGGCTACATCGCCGCGGCCGGCGACGACATCGGCTGGAGCGGACCGCCGAGCGACGAGCTGTTCCAGTGGTGGCTCGACCACGAGCAGGCGAGTGGCCTGTCGCTGTATGGGCGCAAACTGTGGGAGACGATGAGCTCCTACTGGCCGACCGGCGACCAGCAGCCCAACGCCACCCCGGCGGAGATCGAGTTCGCGCGGAACTGGCGGGACACGCCGAAGGTGGTGTTCTCCTCGACGATCGACAAGGTCGACTGGAACACCCGCCTGGTCACCGGCGACGCGATCGCCGAGATCACCCGGCTCAAGGCCGAGGACGGCGGCCCAATGAACATCGGCGGCGCAACGCTCGCCGGGGCGGCCATGCGCGCCGGGCTGATCGACGAGTACGCGATCGCCGCCTATCCGGTCCTGGTGGGCAGCGGCACGCCGTTCTTCACCGCGCTGGACAGCTGGGCGAACCTGAACCTGGTGGAGACGCGGACGTTTCCCGGCGGCGTGGTCCTGACCAGGTACGAGACGAGGCGCTGAGCAGCAGCACCCACGCGCTAGTCCTGTCGAATTGCATCTGTCAGATGGCGAGCCGTTGACCTGCTGGGATGCCAGGCCGTTTGAGAAGAGGGGGCTCGGGGTTCTCAAACGACCTGGCTTTCGTGGAGGGTGTTCACAGAACCGCCCAAAGGCGGCAGCAGGTGAGACATGCCTGCAGGGACCCCGGCACCCCGGTGCAACCGGTTGTCAGTGCTGTTCGGCAGGGTGTGCATGTGACGAATCGAAACGAGGAACGTGGCGTCCCCATCTGGTCTGGACTGCCTTCGGCGGCCAGGGAGCTGCTCATCGCAACTGAATGGGGCGCCTTGCAGCATGCATATGGGAGTGCCGAGGACACCCCGCCGTACCTGTGTCAACTCCTGAACGAGGATCCCGAGGTGCAGGCCGAGGCACTGGGAATGCTCGATATGTCCGTGCTGCATCAAGGATCCCTGTACAGTTCCACCCCGCCGGCCGCACTGTTCGTCGCAGCGATCCTGACCCATCCCCAGACTTTGGCCGAGCACGAGAGCTTCTTCCCCTGGGATGACCGGACCCGGCCCCTGCGTGCCGCACTACTCGACTGGCTCGGCCAGATCGCCGACTCGGCCTCCTACGGCGAAGACCCCGGCAGCGAGGACGAGTACGGGGATGAGTACGACGGCGAGGACGAAGACGAGCTTGAAGCGATCCACGCATGCCGGAGTATCCGACGCGAGCTCTACGACGCGGTCGAACCGTTCCTCGACGATCCGCATCCGGACATCCGAGAGGCAGCCCTCGGAACGGTCACCCTGCTTCTGAAGGCACCCGACCTCGCTGAGCTCGTCCCCCGCGCCGCCCACCGCCTGCGCAACGTTCTCGCAGCAGACGGAGGCCGCCGAGAACGCTCCTCCGCAGCTCTGGCGATGGGCGCCTGGGGCCAGGACACCACCGGCCTCCTCGACGATCCCGATCCAGCCGTGCGCGCCTGCGCCGCTCTGGCCACCGGATGCGAGCACATGCCACGAGCCACCGCCGTCCTGCTCGAAGCCCTGCAAAGCCCGGCCGAGGCAGACCACTGGTTCCCCGACCCCCTCCCCCAGATCGACGGCTGGCTCCGCTTCACCCTTCTGAAGGCCGTCCTTGACCGCGTCGGCGCCTTCGAGGACCTAGCCCCGGCGGCCATGGCCCTGATACCGCTCGCCAGCGACTACACCGTCGACCGCGACTGGGGTCCGCTGCTCGTCAAAGCCTTCCCCACCGGCTACAGCCCTGGCCTGCCGCTGTCGGCCACGCAACGAGAGCTTCTGCAAGCCATCACCGCCAACGACAATTGCTGGGGAAGCATTGGCAACAAATTCCGCTGGCTCAGGGAAGCCGGCCTGCCGGAGCAGCGCGACGCCATCCGAGCCCTGCTCTGATCACACGGACATCGGCTGATCTGGTCCAAGAACAAGACCTGTCCGCAGTCCGCTGTGGTCCCGGCTCCGCGTACCTGCCGAGAACGACCGTGACAGGTACAGCGAGAACTGGACCAGAGAAATGAGATCAAACCCCACGTACGGGGCAAACACCGTCGCTCAGCACGCGGCGCAGTGAGAATCCGACAGGGCGAACGAGAAGCGGTGAGAACCCGACAGTTTCAGTGCGACAGGACAGCGCTAGTCTCACGGTGATGTCGTATACGACATCGGTACGACACGGCCCGTGAGATTACGACATCAGCCGCGAGACCCTACAGGATGACAGGGGACAGCAGTTGTCCTTTGTCATCCAATCGGGCGTTTGACAACGAATCCAGTCGCTCGGGCTTCCTTGCCAGCGAAGTTAGACGTGCGAGGCGAACGCGCTGGGAACTGGTAGGCCGTACCGGCTGAGGTTCCTGTGTGCCCGTCAATTCCTCGCAATGCCCCTGCAGGGCGTTAAATTTGCTGCCTTGCTCGCTTGAACGGGGAGGCGTCGTGGCGGTAAAGCGGATACCGGTCGAGCTGGTGCTCGACACAGGGGAGGGGGACCCGGAGTACACCGAAGAGCAACTCCAGTACCTGCTTGCCGAGTTGCAACAGATCGACCTTACTAGCATCAACCGCGTCTCCCGCGCCCCGGCGCCCTCGGGTACCCGCAGCGGGGATGCCGTCGAACTGGGCGCGCTGCTGATCGGCCTCGGCGGCAGCGGCGCACTGCTCCCGGTGCTCGTCGGCCTCGTACAGGACTGGCTGAACCGGCAGCGGTCCGGCACAATCCGTCTGAAGATCGGCGACGACGAGATCGAACTCACCGCGACCTCCGACGAGATGCGGCAGCGAGCCCTGGAGGAGTTCCTCCGACGCCACGGGGAGTGAATACCGTGGCAAGTCGCGCCCTGATCATTGCCAACAGCCGCTACGACGACGACCACTTCGCCGCGCTTCCAGCAGCCGCAGCGGACGCGGCGGAGCTGGCGAACGTACTCGGCGACCCGGCCGTCGGCGACTTCTCGGTCGACACACTGGTTGACGTCGAACAGCGCCCGGCCATGCGGGCGCTCGAATCCTTCTTCACCCAGGCCAGTTCCGACGACCTGCTCTTGCTGCACCTGCCACTGCACGGCTGGAAGGACCTCCGAAACCGCCTGTACTTCGTCATGTGCGACACCGAACGCGACTACCCCGGCTCCACAGCGATCTCCGCGGACACGATCGGTACATGGATGAGCGAGAGCCGCTCCCGGCGCATCGTCGTCATGCTCGACTGCTGCTACAGCGGAGCGTTCACTATGAACGCGCTGCGCCGCGACGCCGGGGCGCCCATCGTCGACATCGCCGAGCCCTTCGCGGGCAACGGCCGGGTCGTCCTCACCGCGTCAACGGCTCTCCAGTACGCCCACGAGGGCGAACAGGACGTCCGCTACAGCCGGACTCCGGCCCAGCCCTCCGTCTTCACCTCGGCCGTGGTGAACGGCTTGCGGGACGGCTCGGCCGACCTGGACGGCGATGGCCTGGTCTCAGAGGGCTTCTCGAAACCGAGTGTTGGGTTGGGGGTTCCGTACGGGTGTGCTGTTCAGGTGATTGTGGCCGCGTGGGGGCATGAAGGCAGGGCCTCTCGGTAGCACAGAGGGTGTCTACGCCACTGCTCACCGGGAGGCCCTGTTGCCGCAGTTGTATCTGTCTGCTGCGAAAGAGTCCATTTGGGACACCCGGGCGTGCGACTGCTTCGCCCACACGTACGGCAACGCCGCGGACAATCCGTCCGGCGGGCACGGCTATCCGACCGACATGAGGGACGCGGAGTGGGCGGCGGTCCGCGACATGATCCCGAAGCCCGCGTGGGCCGAGGGCCGGGGTGGCCGGCCGGAGGAGTACTGCCACCGAGACATACTCGACGCGATCCGGTACGTGGTGGACAACGGCGTGAAGTGGCCTGCGCTGCCTGCCGATTACCCGCCGTGGAAGGCGGTGCACCGGTTCTTCACCCGCTGGCGCAAGCAGGGGCTGATCGGCGAGTTCCACGACCGGCTCCGCACCGCGACCCGTGAAGCGGAGGGCCGGGAGGCGGAGCCGACGGCAGGAGTGATCGACTCGCAGTCCGCGAAAGGCACATCCACCGTCGAGGCCGCGACCAGCGGCTATGACGGCGGGAAGAAGATCAAAGGGCGCAAGCGGCACATCGTGGTGGACACCCTCGGCCTGATCCTCGCGGTCATGGTCACCCCCGCCTCGACGGGGGACCGGGACGCCGCCCAGAACCTCCTGGCCCAGGCCACCACACGGCATCACCGGCTCAGACGCGTGTGGGCGGACAGCGGATACACCGGCATGCTCGTGGGCTGGTGCGCGACCGCCTTGAACCTGATACTGACCGTCATCCGCCGCAGCGACGACCACAAAGGCTTCGTCGTGCTGCCCAAAAGGTGGATCGTCGAGCGGACCTTCGCCTGGCTCACCCGCTCCCGGCGCCTCGCCCGCGACTACGAGCGGCTGCCCGCGTCGTCGGAAGCGATGATCCTGTGGTCGATGACCATGGTCATGACCCGCCGTCTCGGCCATCACCGCAGGCGAACCGGCCCGGTGCCGGCTCGTGCGCCCATCCCCGCGCAACGAGTCGCTTGAGCCTGCACCGCACGCCCTCGATCTTCGCCGGAACCACATCCAACCCCAACAAGGCAGTGATCTCACGGCAGTTCAGTGGCTGACCGCCGGTGACGCGGCGTTCGGCCAGCAGGCCCATGACCTGCTGATATTCCGGCGCCAGCACCTCGGCCGACAACCCCTCTCGCCAAACCGGAACCAGCGACCCGGGCTTCACCGCCGACGGCGTCCTGGCCTTGTTCTCCTCCGGCGTCTTCCCCGCCACAGCCTCCTGGCCTGCGGTCTCACCCGCGTCCCACACCTCGCCGACTCGCCTGCGGGCGATCAGCCACTCGTCCCACTCCGACTGCGCCGCCTCCAGTTCGGCCTGCAACTCCTCCACCCGCTGCCGGGCCGCACGTTCCCGCTCCTCCAGCCGCCCCAACACCGACGCCATCACACACCTCCAGCACGCCACCTCCACGGACGCACCGGACCTACCTCACCCGCCCCGGCATCACGCCTGAACAGCACAAACTCAGCCACCACACTCGGTTTCGAGAAGCCCTCTCAGTCGACGAGCTCTACGACTACGTCCACGAGCAGGTACGGCAGCGCATCGCCGGCCAGACCCCGACGCTCAGCGTGGACAGCGCCCAGGGCACGATCTACCTGGCACGAAGCCCACGCCACGCCGACGTCGACCGCCTCGCCGAGATGCGATCCGCCGTGGTCGACTCCCAGCCCTGGAAACGCATTGGCTCCCTCCATCTCGTGGAGCAGCTGCTCGGCAGCGTACGCGAGCCGACCCGGGACACGGCGCAGGCGGCGCTGCTCGGGCTCATCGCGGACGGTGACCGCGAAGTCGCGCGGCGAGCACGGCAGTTGTGGCACGACCGGGACCTCGACCAGCTCGTGTTCACCGACCGCTACCGGGCGCTGCTGGGCAGCTGTGGCACGCTCGCCGGGACCGCCCAGGAGCGCCTCGTGAACGGCCTGGTCCAACTTGAGGTCGCCGAACGGATCGAGGCGTTCGAGGCGGCCGTGGCCGCGCTGGACACGCGGATCGGCCGGTGGAGCCAGCGGGAGGTGTTCGTCGTGGCCGACTCCAGCTTCTACATCCAGAACGAGGTGAAGCTGGCCGACGTCGACTTGCACGAGGTGCTCGACGTGCCGCGCTGGCAGTTCGTGCGCCTGCTGTTCCCGATCGTGGTGGTCGACGAGCTGGACGACCTCAAGGACGCCAGCAAGCAGCGGGCCCGCTGGCGTGCCGCCCACACGCTCGGTCTCCTCGACGGGGTCCTCAACGGCGGCAGCCACGGGGTCCTGCATGAGGGGGAGCACACCGTTCAGGACGGCGAGACCTGCGGCAGGGTCAACGTGGAGATCGTCCTCGATCCTCCCGGCCACGTGCGCCTGGACCGCCCCGATGTCGAGATCATTGACCGGACGGTGGCCATCCAGGGCCTGGCTGGCCGCGACGTTCGGTTGCTGACGTGCGATACGAGTCAGCACACCCGGGGCCGGGCCGCCGGGCTGCAGGTGTCCAAAGTGGTGACGAAGGACCCCGGGGACGAGCCGGACTGGTCGGCCCCGGACGGGTCTGGCACTGGCGTCCGCGCGCAGCGGCGCGCCCGACAGGCCGAAGCCGAGGCTCCTACGGTCAGTTGAGAAACGAGGACCACGGCAGTAACACTGCGCTAGACGCCACCTGACGGTAGTTAGCGACGTGGCCGCACCGCAGCTGATGGGGATTCTTGGAAACGGCTCTGGCACAGATCTTGGTTCTCATCTACGCAGCCAGCTTGGGAAGCTCGTGTGGTCCCACGCCAGTTGCCGTACTGACCTGCGCCCAAGGCGGGCAGTGCCTCGAGGGCTCATTTCCGGTGATGGCGATCTCGTCAGTCCGTGCAAGGTGAGGCTGAGGACCTCGAAGGAGAGATCCTCGGCCTCGTCCGCCGGCTGGCTCCCAGCTCCTGGAGATGTCTGGCGTCGGGCCGATCACTGCCGCACAGGTTCTGGTCGGATGCCGCTGAGGACGGCGCTCAGCCCGCCTGTTCCTGTTCCTGATCCGCGCCGGTTGCCGGCGGGACCACTCGGAGCTTCGCCATGGGCTGCACCCAGGACAGGTCCATGCCCTCGAGTTCGACGACGGTGCTCCAGCCGGGGGTCATCTCGGTGAACTCTCCGAATGGCTCTCGGTACATCCGGAGTACCCGGGCCGGGGGAGTCCCGTCATCCGGTGGGCTGTCCACCGGGAGCACCGAATCGCCCGGGAAGACGCTCCGCCCCAGACTGATGCAGCGGGCGTGACAGACCACCCTATGCGCCGAGGGCCGCTCGTACATGATCTCCACTTGCAGTAGTCCCACAGGCTCGGTGCTACTCATGCTGAGGATGCCTCCATCCGGGGTCAGAACCAACTGTCGGCCGCTGCAAGGCTGAAGCCTGCCGACTCCCGACAGGGTGGCCACAGATAGCGAGGTATCGTGGTCTAGCTAGGAGCGTGTCTGAGTAACGGGCAACTGGCCGGGAGGTCGTGATGGGCGGGATCGGTCGTGGTCGCTCGGTCAGCGCCTGTGGGGCCGATGAGCGGGTCGGTCGGAGGGGGATTTCGGCCCGCTGAGGCCGGTGTGGCCGGATGGTCAGCCGGCCAGGACGGCGAGTCCTGCGGTTCCGGCGTGTCGGAAGATCTTGCGGAGGTTGTGGCAGGCGGCCAGCAGTCGCCACTCGCCGCGGGCTCCGTCCTCGCCGCGGAGGAGGAGTTGGCGGCCGTTCTGGCAGGTCATGATCTGGCCGAAGACGGGTTCGACGATCGCTTTGCGGCGGCTGTAGGCGGCCTTGCCGGGCTTCGTCCGCAGTGTGCGGGCCATGCGCTCCTTGAGGGTGGCGCTGGCGGGGATGCGTCCGCGGGGTGCGGGCGGGACCTGTTCGTCGTGGCCGAGTCGGCCGGTGGCCATGAACGTATCGGTGCCGCAGGCGAGTTGGCGCTCTTTGGAGGCCTGCAGGTTGGTCTCGGAGCAGTAGCCGGCATCGACGAGGGCCTGCCCCGGGTGGACGCCGGTGTTCTGCGCGGACTGGTCGAGCATCGGGGTGTAGTTCAGCGCGTCCGAGGCGTTGGTGGTGATGTCGGCGGCCGTGATGACCTGGTGCTCTTCATCGACGACGGCCTGGGCGTTGTAGGCCTGGATGTAGGCGCCGTCGCTGTTCTTCATGATCCGCGAGTCGGGGTCGGTGAAGTTGGCCTGGGCCTTGGGCTTGGGCCGGGCCTTGGCTGCTGCCTGCTCGCCCGCGTCGGTGACGGCCCGCTCGTCGCTGGTCCCGGCGCGTTCCTGACGGCGGCGTTCCTTGTCTTCGGCGTGAGCGCGGGCCTTGTCGGCGGCCTCGGTCTCGATCTGCGCGCGGGCGGCCTGCAGCCTGGCCAGGCGCTTCTCGCGCCGGTCCAGCTCGGCGGGCAGGTCGGCCTCTTTGCCGTCCACGCCGAACCGGGCATCTTCGGCGGTATCGACTGCTTCGGCGTCGTCCAGCAGGGACCGGGCCGTGGCCTCCAGGGCGGCGATCTCGGCTTCGATCTGCTCTTCCTTGCCGATCAGGCGGCCGTAGCTCATCGCCTTGTGCTTGGATGCGCTGGCCTCCAGCTTGGTGCCGTCCAGCGCGACGCGGCCCATCTTGACCATGTCCAGCTTCCGCGCCAGGTGCAGCGACTGCAGGAACAGGCCGGCGAGCGCGTCCAGGTGGCGGCGGCGGAACCGGGCGATCGAGCGGAAGTCCGGAGCCTGGTCGGCGGCCAGGAACCGGAACGCGACGTCATCGACACACTTACGCGTGATCGCCCGCGAGGAGCGCACCCCGGTGGTGTAGCCGTAGATCAGCAGCCGCACCATCAGCCGCGGATCGTAGGGCGGGTAGCCGCGCTTTTCGGTGTAGTCCGCCAGGATCGGCGACAGGTCGAGCACCTCGTCGACCAGGTCGGCAACGAACCGGGCCAGGTGATCCTCGGGCAGCCAGTCGTCCAGCGACGGCGGCAGCAGCAGGACCTGGTGCGGGTCGAACGCCCGGAACGTCTTGTCCACCGCCGCCGGACGACCCTGCGGCTGCTCCTTCTCACCCGGCTCGATCTCGAACAGACCATCCCGATCACGCATACCGAGATCATCCCGCATGAATGATCACGAACCGCAAGCGGGGTGTCCGTTACTGAGACACGCTCCTAGTTACTCCAGTGCGACTTCGTGATCTAGCTAGGCGTCGAGGTAGTGGTAATCCCCATCCGGGAGGCCGATCACTAGGCCGCCGTTGTGGACCCTCCACTCGCTCATGCCGTCGACGTCGTGGCTGACCAGAAACAGCCCCCGGGGCCTCTCGTCGTACTCGTCATCCTGGTAGGAGGCCGGGATCTGGGCGATCTGACGCAACCTCTCCTCGAACCAGTCGAGGGACACCGCGCGGATGTAGCCCCCGTAGAAGGCCCACCTGACGCCGTTGTACTGCCGAGCGGGGAAGGCCCAGCCCCCGCTGTAGGTGCGCGCAACCGGTCCGAGGCCGGCCGTTCGCACCACCTCTGCAAAGACGTTCAGCATCCCTCGTGACAGCGGATCCAGCTCCGCCGGAGGCTTGACCTGTTCGAAGTAGTCGGAGGCGACAGTGTCGTACGACTCTCGGACGGCGGCGAGGTAGGAGAGATCAGGCATGCGGGCGACTCTAGTGAGGCCCCGCAGCCCACGTGATCACTTTCTTAGTCCGGAGAAGTGCCCCGGCCATTGCCGACGCGATCAGCCGTCGCATGAAAGAGGCCGGCGCTGCTGTCGCGGTCACACACCACCACATCGACTGGCCGCCGGTCCCCCGCAAACACCCCCGGCCCAACTGCCCGTTCTGCGCCATCATCCATGACGGCGCTCCGGCGACGACCGTCCGCGAGTGTCGGAGGGATCTTAATGTCAGTGGCCAGTTCAGATTCCCCACCGGCGGCCACCTGACAGGGAGCTATCTGGCCGCGCCCCCTCACCTTCCGTGACTACCGGATCGGAACCATGCCGGCGACCTGTCTCCGACGAGGCGGTGCCCCCAGCATCCACAGAAGCGGCCTGACCGGGCCCGTGGAAACGCGTGCACCGGGCCGCGGAGCCTTCCTCGACCGGGAGCGTCGCCTGCCACTGCAGTTGGTTGAATGCCTGGTCGGCATCGGCTACGGCCTCGGGGTGGACGTCCTGGGCGGTTCGACCGTCGGCGATCTTCTGAAGTACCGGAAGAGGGTCGGCTTGGAGATCTCGGCCGCCGCGGCGATGTCGTTGACCGAGACGCGGTCGAAGCCGCGCTCCAGGAACAGCGAGACGGCCGCGCCGCTGATGGCGTCGCGCGTCCGCTCCTTCTTGCGGGGCCCGCAGTCCCGTCGACTCGCTCATCTGACCACCGTAACGTTCATGACCGGGTTGCTTTTTTAACTGAGTAACGTTTCCATGGGTGGTATGAATCAGACAGACACTCCTCCCGTGCTCGTAACCGGGGCGACGGGCCGGGTCGGCCGCGCAGTCATCGACCAACTCCTCGACGCGGGCGTGCCGGTCCGCGCCCTCACCCATCGCTCCGAGGCGGCGGCAACGCTGCCGGCGAAGGTCGAGGTCTTCACCGGCGACCTCACCGTGCCCGAGTCGCTCGACCCGGCATTGAATGGCGCCGGTGCGGTCTTCCTCGTCTGGACCGCCCCGCCTCAGACCGCCGCGGCAGTCGTCGAGCGGCTGGCAGCCCACGTGCGGCGGGTCGTCTTCCTCTCCTCCCCGCACCAGACGCCGCACCCCTTCTTCCAGCAGCCCAATCCCATGGCGATGCTGCACGCCGACATCGAGCGGCTCATCGCGGCCACCGGACTCGAGTCGACGATCATCCGGCCGGGGATGTTCGCGTCGAACTCGCTGGCCTGGTGGGCGCCCGCGATCCAGGCCGGCGAGGTCGTCCAGTGGCCTTACGGCGCTGCCGAGACGGCACCGGTCGACGACCGCGACGTCGCAGCCGTCGCGGCGCGGACGCTCTATCAGGACGGATACGCCGGAGGCGACTACGTCCTTACGGGCCCCGAATCGCTGACCCAAGCCGCGCAGGTGGACGTCATCGGTGACGCCCTGGAGCGCCTGATCGCATTCGAGGAGATGACGCCGGACGAGTTCCGAAGCCTGTCGGAGGGTACGGCGCCCAGCTCGGTCGTCGACATGCTGCTCGCCGCGTGGAGCGCGGCGGTCGGACAGCCCGCGTACATCACCACTGCGGTGGCCGACATCCTCGGGACGGCGCCGCGAACGTTTCGCCAGTGGGCCGCCGACCACGTCACCGCGTTCACGGAGGGTTCGGAGGGTTCGTAACCTCGTCGACCGCGACCTGTGCCCCCGCCCCTCAGTCCGCCGTCGCCCCGGCCCCCGCCAAGGTGTGGCTCGGGTCCGACAGGTACAGCGCGACGGCGTCCGCCTTGAACTCGGGCGAGTAGACCTTCATCACCATAAGAGATCCCTCCTACCCGGCCCCTGCCGGGGCCGGGCTCAGAGGTGTCCACCACTCGGGGACAGAGCCCGGACGCTGTCGTTCAGGGCCTGACCACCTGCTGGAACTCCGGTCCGGTGGAAGGCCGTGTCAATCACATCAAGATGATCAAACGCCAGATGTTGGGACGAGCCAAGCTCCCCTTGCTCCGCAAACGTGTCCTCCTGACGGCAGCAGGAAACAGGAGGACACCGCAGCCGAGTGTCAGACCGGTGCGTCATGCTCACCGGCATGAACGAAGACGCCTTCTGGCAGCTCATCGAAGACTGCAGACCCACGGGACCGCACCCTGACGCCGAACGGCTCACAGCTGAATTGACCGACCGCCTTGCCCGGTCCCCACTGTTCGTGGTCACCGGCTTCGCCGAACAGCTTTCGTGGACGCTCTACCGTCTGGACCGCAAGGAACATGGAGAGGGCCTGTCCGGCGACGCCTTCCTCTACACACGCTGCGCGGTCGTTGCCGCTGGCCGCACCGCGTTCGAAAGCGTCATGCGAGACCCTGCGGATTTTGTCCCGTACGCCACCGGCGACATCTGGGCCGAGAATCTGCTCTACACACCGGACCATGCATACGAACGCATCACCGGCGAGAAATGGGACCGCAACACCCGCTACTCCTATGAGTCGTACTCGAACACCGCGGGCTGGACTGGCTGAACGCCGTCTCTCACTTTTGATGACGAAGTCGAACCACCTTGATTGTCCTCACGGAATATGTGCCTGATCCTTTCAAGGCTCTGGCCGCAGTTGCGTGAACCGGTCCTGGTTGTCAGTCGCGCCTACCCGGTCCGTGCAGTCGATTTGGCGCCGGTCGACAGGGGGATGCGGAAAGTCTCGGCGACCGTGATATTGGCAGCCGTCATGACCGCCATGGCGCCTGCCACGACGGGGTGCCCCACTCCGTACAGAGCGGCGGCGCCACCACCGAGCACCAGCGCCTTCACCACCAGGACGAGCACAAGCCGCGGTCGCCACCGCGCCCGGGGTGCCGCGAACAGCCCCCAGACCACGACGGCTAACAGGGGTGTCCCCACGCCTAGCAGGATCCGGAGGGCACCCTCATGCCCCGCACCGAATCCCCACCAGCCCAGAAAGCCCAGCGCGGCAAGTTCCAGCAGAAACGCCACGGCTTCATTCGCGGCATACCAGGGCCGCGCATCGAGCCCGGCTGCACCACGACTGCCCCCCGCCATGTTCCCTCCCGCTGCTCCGTGTCCCAGCATGACACCGCGGTCAGAGCGTAGGCGCGGCAATCATGGAACTGCGGACAGAGCCCTGAGCTTTCAACGAGCGCCATCACTCGATCGTAATCGGGTCGCTGTCGTTCTGGGCTTGCTGATACAGATGTGCGATGGCAGGCGACGACTCCGGTGCGTTTCAGGCAGGGCAGTCGGGACTCATCGTGAGGGTCCCCGAGGCAGAACCTGCTGTTCGAGCGTGGCGTGACCGGCTGGACCCCTCAGCCCGTGCGGGTGTTCCGGCCCATGTCACCATCCTCTTCCCGTTTCTCGACGAGAGCCGCATCGACGACGGTGCTTGCGCTGCCATCGGAGAAGTGATCGGGCGTCACCGGCCCTTCGAGGCCCGGTTCGAGCACTGCGGTCGATTCCCGGGGATCTTGTATCTCGTCCCCGAACCGGACATCCCGTTCCGTCGGCTCACCGAGGCGATCGCGGACCGGTGGCCGGAGACCCCGCCGTTCGGCGGGCAGTTCGACGAGGTCGTCCCGCATCTGACCATCGCCCAGGGGCAAGACGATGCCGTGCTGGAGGAGGCCGAGACCGACCTTCGCAGCCGGCTTCCCGTCACTGGCCGTGTGTCGTCGGTCGATCTGATGGTTCACGACGGAACAAGGTGGCAGCAGCGAGCGTCGTTCGCGCTCCGGTGATCCCTCTGTTGGTCATCGGTCAGCGGCCGCTCTGCTGGGCCTTGGTAGGTGGTCGACCACACTGGCTCGATCGGCGGGCCGACGTGGGCGAGCACGTCCAGGAGGGCTTGACGGCGCTCCACGTATGGACGCGGCCGCAGGTCAGGGGTGCCCGCCCCGGGATGGGCCAGGGCGTCGAAGGCCACGTACGTCGCGGGGTGCCGGGCGGCGAGCTCCCGGGCCCGGCGCGGCCCGGAGAGTGCGCCGGACTGCGCCGCCTCGAAGCTGATTTGCGCGCTGCCGTCGTTGTCGGCGACGTACACCACCGCCTCGCCGTCCAGGATCACGCCGGGAGGCAGGCGCATGGCGGCAACCGCCAGGTCCCTCCAGAGCGCGGTGACGTCGCGGCCGGTTCTGGACTGCAGCCGGACACCGTCCTCGGTCCGCCACAGCACGGTCCTGTGGCCGTCGTTCTCCAGACTTTGACGTGTCTCATGAGACACATGCCAGACCGACACGACGGCGCCTGGGCGAGTGCGTCTCAGCCCGCGTCTCCTCTCCGAGTTGGATGGATCCAGGCCTCCGGCCCCTCGGGCACAACGCTCAGCCCCACACGGTTGACCGTAGGAATCGACACGATCATCGACACCGTCTCCGTCGCAGACCTGGACGGCGGCGGCCAGAAGGACGACGTGGACATCCGCTTCCACACCACCGAGTCCTTCCCCTTCGCCCAGGCCACCTGCCAATTCACCGGGTCGCCCACCATCTCCTCCTGGAACGCAGGATCCGTCCGCTTCAAGAACTTGGCCCCCGGAAAACACCAGGCGAACATCACCGCACGAATCCAGACGCCCGGCGGCCTCTACACAGACCTCACCCCGCGCTGGCACCTCCGCAGCCGCGGGGGCGGCGGCTGCGCCGCACAGCTGTACGTGACTCCACAGGCATGCGTCACCACTCCGGCAACGTGCAGTCTTCCGGTGAGGGTCGGAGGCGTGCTGGGAGACGCCGCGGAGCGCGTTGGCGTCGTCGGGAAGTGGGCCGCTCTGGGGGCTCATGGGCTGGTGGGGCGCGGGGTTGTCGTGGAGGTCTGTGATGCCCCGACCGCTGTGGAGTGGCGCCATTTCTTTTGGTCTGGTGACGGTCCTTATCTAGATCCCGAGGGTATCTGCCCAGGTCAGATGGTCTTGGCTGGCTGGCTAAGGGACGTAAGGCCAGTCTCGTCAATGCGGCTCGTCAACCGAGAGCTGGCTGCGGGACCGTTGAAGCGGCTTCCCGGGCAGTGCCGCCCGCCAAGGAGCACGACGCAGGCCCCGGGGCAGCAGTCCGCCGACGCGGAAGGTGCCCCGCGCATTGGCCACGGCAGGACCAGGCCCCGAGCGCGGCGCCGGCCCCCGATCTGCCCGGCGGCCTGCATCCGCTGCGCGACCGGACGCGGTCGAAGAGATGTGAACCCCGTGCGGTTAGCCATCACCGCCGGGCCGTCCGTGCGGTGACGTTTGCACTGGTCGTGTGTCACGAACGCTGAAGGAGGCGTCGATGTAGGAGCTTCTGGAAGCGGTGCTGTGCAGGAGATGGAGGTAGGTCCTCCGGGGTCGCCCTGCAGGGGGAGGCTTCAAACCACCGCAGGCTGCGTCGGTTAAGTGCCGTTCGTGGTGAGCGCTGCGGGAAAAGGCGCGACCTGATCGCGTCAGGTGTGGGTCAGGAAGGCGAGCGGGAGCGAACCGCTGATGACGTGTCGTAACAAATTCCAGTGGCGTCGAAACCAGGGCGAGACCAGGGCTCTGGGACAAGTCCGGGGGGAGCCTGCTGACTGCCCGGATGGCGTCCGGCATGTAGGCGGCGCGAGCCTGACCTGGGCTCTTGCATGGAACGTGAGAACCTGTCGCCCCGATACTGCTGCCGGCCCGTGGGGCCGGCGCCGAGAGGGAGATCCCCAAGCGGCCAACACCGCAAGGGGCGGAGTACTGACGCGGGGCACGGGGGCAGACCGTCTCGTAGTAGTGACGAAGCCCGGTAATGCGGGTGGAGCGAAGGGGACGGATCATCCAGGTCTGCTTGGCGGTCAACCGGAGTTCCCGGGAGGAGCCGGATGAGTGGGCTGAAGTCGTTCGAGATTTCGAAGCATGTGGTCTGGGAGGCGTATCTCAGGGTCAAGGCGAACGGGGGAGCGGCCGGGGTTGATGGCGAGTCGATCGAGCGGTTTGAGGCTGACCTGCGGGGCAACCTCTACAAACTGTGGAATCGCCTGTCGTCGGGCAGCTACTTCCCGCCGCCGGTGCGGATGGTGGAGATCCCCAAGTCTGGGGGATCGGGCAAGGTCAGGGTTCTCGGGGTGCCGACGGTCGCGGACAGAATCGCGCAGACTGCGGCGGCCATGGTCCTGGAGCCGGAGGTGGAACCGATGTTCCACCCCGATTCTTATGGATACCGGCCGCGCAGAAGCGCGCTGGACGCGGTCGCGGCCTGTCGGGAGCGGTGCTGGAGGACGAACTGGACGGTCGATATCGACATCCAGGGGTTCTTCGACAACCTCGACCACGACCTGGTCCTCAAGGCGGTGGCCCACCACACCGACCAGCGGTGGATTCTGCTGTATGTGGAGCGCTGGCTGAAGGCTCCGCTGCGGCACAAGAGTGGCGAACTGGTCGCGCGGGATCGTGGGAGTCCCCAGGGCTCGGCGATCTCGCCCCTGTTGGCGAACCTGTTCATGCACTACGCGTTCGACACCTGGATGGATCGGGTCTTCCCGGGTGTCCGGTTCGAGCGCTACTGCGACGACATGGTGGTTCACTGCCGCACCGAGGCCGAGGCGCACCAGGTGCGTCAGGCGATCGGCCAGCGGCTGGCCGAGTGCGGGGGCTTGCGGCTGCATCCCGACAAGACCCGCATCGTGTACTGCAAGGATGGCAAGAGGCGTGGTTCGTACGAGCACGTCTCGTTCACCTTCCTCGGGTACACGTTCCGCTCGCGGAAAGTCCGGTCGAGGACGGGGAGTTACTTCTTCGGCTTCAACCCGGCGATCAGCGACGAGGCGGCCAAGCGCATCCGGGCACAGATCCGCCGATGGCGGCTGCACTTGCGCAGTGGGTCGTCCCTGGCAGACCTTGCACGGGAGATCAATCCCGTCGTGCGGGGATGGATCAGCTACTACGGGCGGTTCTATCCGTCCGCGTTGGTCCCGAGCCTGAAGGGCATCGATCAGTATCTGATGCGATGGGCCGTGCAGAAGTACAAGCGGCTCCGGCGTCGCCGGAGCCGGGCATGGCAGGGCTTGGAGAAGACCGCCAAGCTCTACCCGGGGCTCTTCGCCCACTGGAAACTCCTCCGGCCTCGAACGACCGGGTGATGGGAGCCGTGTGAATCGAGAGGTTCACGCACGGTTCTGAGAGAGCCGGGAGGTGAGATCCCTCCCGGCTACTCGCTACCGGCTCGTAGGGTGCTGGGAGCCATCACGTCGGCGGAGAGCGTGGCGGCGGGTGCGGTAGGCGGCTGGTGAGCGCTCCGGGCTGCTGCTGGTCCGGCACGGGGGTGCGGGCGGGCCGCCACACGGGTGGGTGCGGCGACCGCAGGTGGGATCGGCTCGTGGTTCGGGTCAGTCAGTCCGGAGCAGGGCGTGCAGCTCAGCAGTGTCGATGATGTGGGCCCGTGAGGGGAAGACTTTGTGGAGCAGGCCGTTGTGGACTTCGGTGTCTGGGTCGGCGACGCCGTCGGACAGGACGTAGAGCTGGTAGTCGCGGTCAGCCGCGTCGATGACGGTGGACAGGACGGCGCCGCTGGTGCTGATGCCGGAGACGACCAGAGTGGTGATGCCGCGCTCGCGCAGTTGCTGGTCGAGGTCGGTGGTGGACATGCCGCCGTAGCGGATTTTGCGCACGGTGATGTCGCCGTCCTGGGGAGCCAGGCGCTCGTGGATGGCGGTGGCAGGGTCCTCGTGGTGCATGACGCGGTGTTGGGCCAGCGGGGCGAAGGACTTGTTGGCGGCCGGGATCGCATCCCAGTCGGCGTCGGTGAAGCCGACGCGTACGTAGGCGATGGTGCCGCCGTTTGTGCGAACGTCGGCGATGGCCCCTTCCACGCGATCGAGCAGGGCTTTGCGGTTTCCGTCTTCGGGCAGAACGGCCAGGATCGCGGGTTGGTAGTCCATGACGAGAAGTGCGGTGTGCGCGGGGTCAAGTGCGGGGGCAGTGCTCACGTGAGTGTTCTCCTGGCGGGTGATGTGCGCCTGGTCGAGGCGGACGCGTATCGGCGGACCAGCTGCGGCCTGCGGGGCTTCAGCGGCGAGTTGCGGTGTGTCATGACTGGCTATGAGCCAGTTCCGGCTCGTGCTGCGGCGTGTGGTCGTCGCGGGGAAGCAGGAGCGGGGTGGTCAGGATGAGCAGTCCCGCGACCGTGAGAGCGGTGCGTGGGCTGGTGACGTCGGCGAGCAGCCCGGCGAGCGCGGTGAGGATGGCGATGGATGCCTGCTGGCCGATCGACCAGGCCGACAGGGTGCGGGCGACGAGATGTTTGGGGGTGTGTTCGAGCCGGTAGGTGGCGAGCACCGGGGTGTACAGGCTCATGTTGATGATGATCGCCAGTTCGACGGCTATCACGGTGACGAGGCCGATGATGCCGGGACGGACGAAGGCCAGGCCGATCAGCCAGATGGCGCGCAGGGTGCCGACGGTCCGGAAGACCCAGTGCCGGCCGAAGCGGGCCACGACACGGCGGGCCAGTCGGGAGCCGATGAGACCGCCGACGCAGGGGGCGGCGAAGGCGAGGCCATACTGCCAAGGTGGGAACCCGAGCTGGCGAAGGAGTAGCACGGCCAGCAGCGGCTCGGTGGCCATGATCAGACCGCCGACGAGCACTTGGTTGAGGTAGAGCGCCCGCAAACCGGGATGGCGCAGGATGTGTCGCCAGCCGTCAAGCACCGCGCCCGCCCGGACCGAGCTCTTATCGGTTGTTCGCGGCGCTTCTTCTCGGCCGCGAATCGCGGTGATGCCCAGTGCAGAGAACAGGTAGCTGAGCGCGTCGGCCACCACGGTGGTGACCGGCCCGAACAGACCGATCGCCGCCCCGCCCAGAGGTGGCCCGACCGCGATGGAGCTCCAGTTCGTGGACTCGAACCGCGCGTTGGCGACGAGCAGGTCGTCCGGCCGGACGAGGGCCTTGAGGTAGGCGCCGCTGGCCGCGTTGAACGCGATCTTGGCTGCGGCGACCACGGCCGAGATCACAAGCAGCTGGACGAAACTCAGCCGACCGAAGGCGTAGGCGACGGGGATCGTCGCCATGGCCGCAAACCGGGTCAGGTCCATCGTGATCATGACCGGGCGCTTGCGCCGGAACTCCACCCATGGCGCGAGTGGCACCGCGATCAGCGCGCCCATCGCAGGCCCCACCGCGGGCAGCGCGGACACCTCAGCGGGGCCGGCATGCAACGCCAGCACGGCGATCAGCGGCAATGCCCCGAATCCCAGCCCGGACCCGTACGCGCTCACCGCGTATGCCGCCCACAGCCAGCCGAACTGCCGGCCCAACGGTCTCCTGCCCATCATGCTCAGCGCGCTCCCCTTGGCGAACCACACGAACAAACTGACGTTGACCTGTGAGAGCTAAGCGGGCTGGAGAACAGCAGGTCAAACAACTGTCATGCCAGATATCCACAACCATCCGTTGTTCGCTAAGGTGGGTCGGCGTGGATCTCGAAGCAGTACGTACCTTCGTCACCGTCGCGGAAGCGGGCCAGTTTCAGAAAGCCGCCGCCGACCTGTCGATCACCCAGCAGGCTGTCTCCAAGCGCATGGCTGCGCTGGAGCGCGACCTCGGCGTGCGGCTGTTCACCCGCACGCCGCGCGGCGCCGAGCCGACCATCGACGGGCAGGCGTTCCTGCCCCACGCGCGCGAGCTGCTGCGCGTCGGGGAACGCGCGGTCGCCTCCGTGCGCACCGGCCGCCGTCCTCTGCGCGTCGACGTGATCGCCTCGCGCGTCGCGCCATCGGGCCTGATGCGCGGCTTCCACCACGCGCACCCCGAGATCGACCTCGACGTGGTGATGCTGTTCGACGTCGAGACGGCCGTCGCCGCCATCCGGTCCGGTGCGATCGACGCCTCCTTCCGTGCCGTCGCCATGCCCGGCCGGCCCCTCCCCGAGGACATCGAGTCCGTCCGGGTGCTCGACGAGCCGCACCAGCTCCTCACTGGACCCGCCCACGCGCTGGCCCGCGCCCGGTCGGTGACCGTCGCCCAGCTCGCCGGCCACCGGATCTGGATGCCTGGCATCGTTCCCGGAACCGAGTGGGCCGCCTACTACGACGCCCTCGTCGCCGAGTTCGGCCTCACCATCGAGGCAACCGGCCCCAACTTCGGCTCCGACGCGCTCCTCGACACCGTCGCCGACACCCCGACCCTGGCCACCTTCACGACCGAGCAGACCCGCCTCGTCTGGCCCGCCGGCCATGGCCTGCGCCGCATCCCGGTGACCGACCCGACACCCGTCTACCCGCACGCGCTCCTCTGGCACCGCGACAACCCCCACCCGGCGCTGGCCACCCTCCGCGCCCACCTCGCCGCCACAGCGGCTGACCACAATGCCGCCGGGACCTGGAGGCCGGGCTGGGTGATTCCGCGCTGAGAGGTCGTTTTCTCCCGTTGTTTCATCCCGTGATGCGGATTTGATCCGGTGATGTCGGGTCGCGCCAGGAGATGGTGGCTTCGCCGGTGAGGCGGCGGGCCATCAGGTCGGTCATGGCCAGGTGGATCATGGCTTCGGAACGGGCCGGGAGGGTCTTCCTGTGCGGTCCACATCCGGGAGGGTCTCCCGGTGCGGTCCACATAGAGGATCGCGTTCATGATCTCGCGCAGTTCATGCTCGGGCGGACTTCCGAAGTCCAGGTCCCGGCCCGCGACGCTCGAAGCGCCAGGCCCTCAGAACCGGCTCGATCAACTCCCAGCAGGCATCGGACAGATCACTCGGATACGAACGTCGCTCAGTCATGACCTGGGCATACCGTCCCGAGCCGAGTGCGCCCAGGCGTGCGACTTCAGTCGTGGAAGCACGGCCTGGACCAGGACGTCTAGGAATGAGACAGGCACAAGCCGCGTCCCACCCCAGGCGTCACACCGTCCAACTCACGGGCCTCCACCCCACCGACAGCCTCACCGGCATCGAATCCCCACGACTCGCAAGATAGTCGATACCTTAGCAACTAAGGTGAAAACGACCTCTTAGTGCCTGTTTCTGAACTCTCTGTTGAAGTAGGGTGTCATTGTTCTACTTGAATGAGAACAATGATGTGAGGGAGTCGGTGACCGCCACTCGCAGGTGCGCCCTGGCGGCCGTTCCGTTCGGCATCGCTACTGTCGCCTACATCGGTATCTTTCTGGCAAGCTACGACCGGCTGCCCGGGCGGATCGCCACCCATTTCTCGGGGGATGGCGGGGCTGACGGCTTCACGAGCCGGACCGCCGCACTGTGGTTCGGCGGTGGTTTGCTCCTCGGTCTCGGACTGCTGTTCACCGTCCTGACCCTGGTCTCCAAGGAGAGTTCGGGGTCGAGGCTGACCGCGGCAGTCGGCGCTGGCACTGCCGTCACGCTCGGCTATGCGTTGATCCTCACCGTCCTTGTCAACACGGACGTCCAGGACCCGGCTGATGTGCAACTGCCGATGTGGCATGTGGCCGTGCTGCTGCTCGCGGGCGTGGCTACCGGCGCGCTGGCCTGGTGGCTGATGAGAGCCGGGCAGCGCCCCGCGCCCGCGCCACCGACCCCCTCGCTGCCGCTGGCCGAGGGCGAGGCTGCGGTCTGGAGCCGCACCATGATCTCCCGCGCACTGCTGGTACCGGCCGGCGCCGTCACGCTAAGCGGGCTGTTCGTCGTGGCGCTCGGTCCGTGGCAGGCAGGACTGCTGTCGCTCGTCCTTGGCATGACCTGCGCACCGTTCGTCGGTGTCCGGGTTACCGTCGACCGGCGCGGACTCACGGTTGCCTCGACGGTCTTGCCCAGGCCCCGGCTGGCCCTGCCGCTCGGCAGCATCGTCAGTGCCAGCAGCATCCAGATCAACGCCATGGGGGACTTCGGCGGCTGGGGCTATCGGATACGCCCGAACCGGCGGGGCGTGGTGTTGCGCTCGGGGGAGGCGCTCTCGGTCCGCACGGTGGGGAAACGCGAATACGTGGTCACCGTCGACGACTCGACTACCGCGGCCGCGCTGCTCAACGGCTTGGTCAATCGTCACGTGGAGCGTGAGTAGGGATGCTGTTTCGGGTGCTTTCCGGCTCTCCCGTGCCGCTGGGCGAGCAGATCGCCGCATGTGTACGGGGGGCAATCGCCAACGGCACGGCGGCTCCCGGTGAGCGACTGCCGCCTGGCCGCCAGGTCGCCGAGTCGCTGGGCGTCAACGTGCACACGGTTCTGCGCGGTTACCAGCGACTGCGTGACGAGGGCTTGATCGAGCTGCGCCGTGGCCGGGGCGCGGTGATCACCGCGGCGCCCGGCGTCGCGGACCAGGCCCGGCTCACTGAGGCCGTGCACGGCCTCATCACCCAGGCGCGCGAGCTCGGTCTCACGGACCAGGAGCTCCTGGCCATGGTTGACAACTGCCTGGCCAGCGAACTCGTCACCACGCCACCGGCCCCTGGAGACTGAACGCCTCCGGCTTGGGTTTCTGCCTCCCGTTGGAGAGTTGAGGGGCCGGGAGCGCTGCGAGGGCTGGGTGTCGGTGGTCCGGGCGACCGTCAGTCCCTGTCGCCCTCGCAGGATGTGGGCTGCCCTGTCCGGCGGGACTGCCTGCGGGTGATGCGCCTGGTCATGAGCGTGATCGCGGCCCGGTCACCCCACCATGCAGGCCCGGAACGAGATCATCGCCTTCCTGGCCGAGCGGCTCGGGATGTGGGCTGAATGAGCCCTTGGCACTCCGGCACCTGGCGATGCGACAGAGCGCCGTCGCTTCGCGATGCGATCTGGTCTTCGACCTAGTCTCCTGAGTCAGGAATCCTGTTCAGATAGCTGGCGAGGCGTTCGAGGATCTCGTCTGTGGTCTTCGTCCAGACGTAGGGCTTCGGGTCGGTGTTCCATGCGGCGATCCAGTTGCGGATGTCCTTCTCCAGGGCTTGGACGGACCGGTGAACGCCTCGCCGTATCTGTTTGTTGGTCAGTTCGGCGAACCATCGCTCGACGAGGTTCAGCCAGGACGAGCCAGTCGGTGTGAAGTGCAGGTGGAACCGGGGGTGGGCCAGCAGCCACTTCTTGATGGCGGGAGTCTTGTGGGTGGCGTAGATGCCCCTATGTTTCGTCAAGCGGTGAAGGATGGAACGCGGATGCCGTCATTGGTTGGATGTGACGGTAGATTTCGCGGGCTACGTAGCGTTTGAGGCAGCGGATGATCTCGCGCTTCGACATGCCTTGTTTGGTGCGTCGTTCCAGGTAGGTGCGGGTGCGTTCGTCCCAGCGGATTCGCGTCATGACGATGCGATAGAGGGCGGCACTGGCCTGCCGATTACCGCCGCGGTTGAGCCGTCGGCGCTGGGTCTTGCCGGAGGACCGCTCGACCGGGCTGACGCCGCACAAGGCGGCGAAGGATGCCTCGTTGTGGATCCGGTCGGGGTTGTCGCCGGCGGCAATGAGGAGGGCTGCGGCGCTGTCGGGACCGATACCGACGATCTCCAGCAGCTGCGGGCGGTGGGTGCTGACGGCTTGGGTGACGCGGCGGGTGAGTTCCTTGACCTCGCAGGTCAGTCCCCCTGTTCCCTTCGGGTGCGCCTTGCCGGCGTGAAAACATGGCTGCGGCGCCTGCCCGCCGACGCCGGTAGCTCGTTGGGACGTTGAGCCCGTAGGTCAGTCTGGTGCCGGGGCCGCAGAGGGGCCACGCACTGTTGCCATCGAGCACGCCGGTCAGATTTTCGCTCCCCCGCGGCCCCTGGGCAGGCGTCGGCCCGTACGGATCGATACCAGGGAGTTGTGCATGGCGGACACCGACGACGGTGGCGTCGAGGAGATCGAGCAGGCCGAGGAGCTCGTGGCCCGTGTCGCGGCGATCGATATCGCCAAGGCGTCGGGCATGGTCTGTGTGCGGGTGCCGCACGAGGACAAGCCCGGCAAGCGCGTGCAGCGGGTCTTCAACACCGTCGCGACCAGCGGCGCGATCCTGGACCTGGCCGACCACCTGGTCTGCCAGGGCGTCACCCGGGTGGTGATGGAGGCGACGTCGACCTACTGGAAGCCGTACTTCTTTCTGCTGGAATCGCGTGGTCTGGAGTGCTGGCTGGTCAACGCCCGTGACGTCAAGAACGTCCCGGGCCGGCCCAAAACCGACCGCCTGGACGCGGTCTGGCTGGCCAAGCTCACCGAACGCGGCATGCTCCGGCCCTCGTTCGTACCCCCGAAGCCGGTCCGTGAACTGCGCGATCTGACCCGGGCCCGGGCCGTCATGACCCACGAGCGCACCCGCCACAAGCAGCGCACCGAGAAACTCCTCGAGGACGCCCAGATCAAGCTGTCCACCGTGATCGCCGACATCTTCGGCGTCTCCGGCCGGGCCATGCTGGAGGCACTGATCGCGGGCGAACGCAGCCCCAAGGCGTTGGCGGACCTGGCCCACGGCACCATCAAGGCCAGCCACAGCACCCTGGCCGAGGCCCTGACCGGCCGGTTCGAAGAACACCACGCCTTCATGTGCCGGATGCTGCTGGACACCGTCGACTACCTCACCGTGCAGATCGACAAGCTCACCGCCCGGATCACCCTGCGTCTGGCCGAGCTGTCCACCACCGAGGACGACGAAGGCCCCGGACAGGGCACCCTCATACCGATCACCGACACCGAACGCCTCGACGAGATCCCCGGCGTCGGCCCCAGCACCGCGCAGGTCATCCTCGCCGAGACCGGCCTGGACATGACGGTCTTCCCCACCGCCGGCCATCTCGTGTCCTGGGCGAAACTCTCCCCACGCACCCTCCAGTCCGGAAACAAGAACACCTCCGGCCCCACCGGCAAAGGCAACCCCTGGCTCCGCGGCGCCCTCGGCGAAGCAGCAATCTCCGCCGCCCGCACCGACACCTTCCTCGGCGCCCGCTACCGCCGCATCGTCAAACGCCGCGGCCACATGAAAGCCCTGGTCGCCGTCGCCCGCTCCATCCTGGTCGCCGTCTGGCACCTCATGAACGACCCGACCGCCCGCTACCGAGACCTCGGCCCCGACTTCCACACCCGCAACCTCGACCCGGCCCGCAAGAGCCGCGACCTCGTCCGCCAGCTCAAGGCCCTCGGCCACGACGTCACCCTCACCCCGGCAGCCGCCTGACATCCCACGACCCCACCGCCCCACACCAGCCCCCGACCGTCACCATCGAGGGGCTATCTCGCCATCCCCATCTGACCGTTGAGTTTTCCGGTCAGGTGCTGGATGCGGCGGGCCAGCAGCCGGAGGGTGAACACGGCCGCGTCGTCACTGTCGGCCAGGCCGTCCGCGCACCGGGCGATCAGCGCCGGGTTCCTGAGTCCGGACAAAGACTCGCGCAGTGCGGGATCGGTACCCAGGAGTACGGCTTTGAGCTGGTTCATCGCCTGGGTGCGGGCCTTGACCGCCGATTCCTTGGCCAGTCTCAGGACGCGCATGTCGGCAGCCGGGCCCTCGCCCGTCTTGGGCGTGGTGGTGGCGCGTCCGGACAAGACCGCGCGGGCAGCGGCGTCCGCGTCGACGGCGTCGGTCTTGCCTCGCTTGCGCCGGGTGGCACGATCCGGTTGGTTGACCTCGATGACCTGGATGTTCTCCCCGTGCAGGAACCGTGCCAGTGCCGATCCGTAGGATCCGGTGCACTCCACTCCGGCACGATGCAGGGCGCCAAACGAGCGTGCCCAGACGAGGAGTTGGCGGTATCCGGCAGCGGTCGTCGGGAACTCCTGGTGGGCCAGGAGCGCGCCGAGCACGGTGATCACTGCGGCGACGTGCACGTCCTTGTGGGTGTCGACCCCGAGGATCACGTCCTCCGCGGGCTGTGCTGCCTGCTGCGCGGGCAGGGTCGGCTGGGGCATGCTGGTGACGGTCACGCGGCTCCTTCATCGGCTGGGGCTTGTAGCCGACGCCGGGCCGGGTGGGCGGTCAGAACTGTGATGGTGCCCTGTTCACGGCAAGGCCCCTATCGGGACACGCCCGCCGGTCCGGCGACAGCGGCACCGCCCGGGGCCGGAAGCCGACAGATCTACTCCAAGGCAGCTGAGGCCAGTTGTCACACGGGTCAGGCTCCGGCCCCCGACGGCACCCCGTGAGTCTCAGAGTGCGGAACGTGGGCTCTTGTCCGTTTCGTGGTTGAGGTTGTGGAAGGACCGCTGGTCGCGGGTGGGGGGTGGTCCTCAGGCGCCGGGGCAGGCGAACAGGCCGGGTTCGGGTTCGATGAGGATGCCCCGGCTGACCAGGCGTTTCAGTTTGCAGCGGATGCCTTCGGTGTTCTTCGGGAGGATCGGCAGGTCGAGGGCCTGGCAGAGGTCGCGGGCGCGTATCGGCCGGCCCGCGTCGGTCAGGGCGGTAAGGATCTGCTGGTAGGCGGGGTGGTCCGGGATGTCGGGGCGGTCCGGCCCGGTGGAGGGTGAGGGCAGCGGGAGAGTGAGGAGGGTCTTGCGGGTGATGCGCAGGTTCTCGCTCTCCGCGTCGAGTTCGCCGAGCTGCCGGGTGAGCTCTTCGATGCGGGCCCGGAACTGCCCGGCCTGGTCGTCCAGTTCGCGTTCGCGGGTCTCGATGTGTTCCAGGATGACTTTGACCTGCGGGTTCTCGCTCATGCGGTCCTCCAGGAGGCGCTGGTGGCTCCGGTGAGGCGACGGCTCATGACGGAGGCCATCGCCCACAGAACGCGGGAGCGGGAGGAGGCGGGGCGGTGTTCGTAGTCGCGTACGAGACGGCGGTAGAACATTAGGATCCCGTTCGTCTGCTCCACGATCCACCGTTTGGCCTGTGGAACGAAGCCCTTGTCGTCCGGGTTGCGCTCGACGATCTCGACGTCGATACCCACGTTCTTGCCGTGCTCGACGACCTTCTTCTTGAAGCCCTGGTCGACCAGGGCCTTTTTCACCGTGTCGCACTGCTCGGTGACAGCGTCCAGCAGGGCGATGCCGGCGGTGTTCTCGTGCGCGGAGGCGGGCAGGACGACGCAGTCAATGACGAGGCCCAGCACGTCCACGGCCAGGCATCTCTTCCTGCCCGGCACCCTTTTCGCGGCGTCCCGGCCCGTCGTCGTGGCCGGGACGCCGACGGCGGCGTGGATGCTCTGTGTGTCCAGGACCACCAGGCTCGGGTCGGCTAATCGTTTCCGCTTCTCCCGCAGCTGCCAGCGCAGCAGGTCGTGAATGTCCTGGTCGGTGCCCTCGTCGCGCCAGAGGTAGAAGTAGTACTTCACCGCTCCGGGCGGGGGCATGTCATGGGGCAGGAACTCCCACTGACAACCCGTGCGGTTCTGGTAGAGGATGGCGTTCACGATCTCCCGCATCGCGTACTTCCCCTGATGCCCGCTGACTGACGGATGCCGGGCCTTCCATGCCGTGATCACGGGTTCGAGGAGCTCCCACTGCTCGTCGGTGAGATCACTCGGGTACGGCTTGCGCATGCTCATGCCACAACTCAAGCGAACCCCGAACTCCTGACCACCAGCGATGCCCCAACATCACACCATCGAGCGATGACAAGACCGACGGAACGCCACATCTCGCACTCTCACAGTTGTCGCAGATGAGGTGGACATCCAGGCCGGCAGGCACCTCTTTGTCGAGCTTGATCAGGAACTTCTTGAACTCCTCGGCCCGATGCCTGCGGTGCAGAGAGCCGATCACTTTGCCGGTCGCGACCTCCAGGGCCGCGAACAAGGTGGTGGTGCCGGCGCGCACATAGTCGTGAGTCGCCCCCTAGCAGCACTGTCTGGCTTGTTGGCCCGCTTGAACAACCCCATGCCGCGGAGTCTGCCAGAGGTCATTGGCCAGCCGGCGGCCCCCTCAGGCCGAGGCACCGTGCCTGGCGATCAGGTGGGGAATTACGGCGTGACCGTCGACAACCAGGTCACTTTGGAGCTGACCGGCCCGGGCAGCGCGTGGATGGAGCTGGACGTTCTCTGCACCAACGGTCGCTTTGCTCTACTCGGTGGCCGCCGTCGCAGGGCGTTGAATCTCCAGGATGATGGCCGTTCCGGCGACGGATCGGTCCTCATGCATCGTGATCACTTGTCCGGGATCAAGGTGCTGCCACTGGGAGGGGTCGAGAGGAGCGAGCCGCACCGAGGATTGCCCACCGAGCTCCAGGAAGGGCACGAACTCCACCCAGAGCCGCGCGATGTTGAGGGCGGGTTCGCCGGTCGAGGTGCGATTTCCGATGTTCCACATCGGACGCAAAACACCGGCACCGTCGAAGGGGGATTGCCGTCGAGCTTCGGAGGCCGACCGCAGGGTGAGGTCGGCTCGGATGATGCCGTTGCGGGTCTCGTAGCAGCGCCAGTGGCACCAGGCCGCGCTCCTCTCCAGTCGCATCTGCTCGGCTGCGGTGGCCAGGTTCTCCCAGAAGCTGACTGGGAGCGAATGGACGTCGCCGAGTTCCTCCAGTAGCCCGAGGGCAACCTCCCACTCGTCTTCCCTGAGGTACTCCCAGACGTCCCGCACCGTGATGTCGTTCTCTGTGGCGATCTCCTCGGGGACAAGCAGGGTCGCGGCTTCGAGCAGCTTGGGGACGTCCATGTCCTGATTCTGGACCAAGGGCTCCTGACGTCCTCAGCTGTCGCTGTCCTTGACGCCTCCTCGCAGGCCCCACTCATCCAGGCCGGAATAGATCAACGCAGTGCGGCCCCGCGGAAAGGAGAGGGCCTCGGCCTCCCCTGAATAGATCGTCACAAGCGAGTCGGCTCCTCGCCACCAGGTGTCGGCCAGGCCCTTCACTTCGCGCACTGGCTCGTACCCGTCCAGCACGATGCTATCGACATCGTCGCCGGTGACCTTGACGATCTGCTTTGCGCACACGGACACGTGGTGAGTCAGTGCGAGCGACTCCACCCAGCCTGCGACGGTGGCATGGAGGGGCACCCACCGACCTGTGTGAATGCCGAACTCACCGGACGGCCCGATCATGAACGAGTACGGGACAGCGGTCCGCTGCATCCCGGCTTCGAACCACCACCCATCGGAGGTTGAGCCCTCGGGCGAGTCCGCTTCGAGGTACCTGGGTCCGCCGTCATACTGCGGTGAGGGTGGCAGTACCAGGCCACCCCACTGCTCTTCATAGGCCGCCATCCGGTCGATGACCGCCGCTGGGATGTCTCGCTCAAGCCACCACTGCCTGTGCTCCTCGATGGGCCGGATGTCGACCTTGACGCCGTGCGCGCGGACGAATGACCGGGCTCGTTGAGTCAGGCCATCGGGCACATCGTTGAAGAGGTTGAGATTCACCAGGCTGACGCTATCCAGTACCCGAGGGATCGCCGACCGTGGGCCGCTCTGCGACCCCTGCGGCACACTGTGATCGGCGGCGACCGTGATGACTTGCTCGACCGGTGCCGTGCTGAAGTCACCCAGCGACCGCGGCGGCTGCCGTGGCGGCGGAGGCGGGGCCGGGAGGAGCGCAGTCGGTACGAACATGCCTTCCGGGACCAGGTCCTCGACCTCGCGGCGGCGGACCCGGTTGGTCGTGGGTCCCTGGATCCGCATGCTGTGTCCGACCCTATTGGCCGGCACCGAACACCGCCTCGATGTCGTCCTGGGCGTACTGGGTCGGCCAGGTCGTGGGCTGGACAGGCCGGGAGTAGAAGGCTGCGAGCTTGTCGCACAGGTCGTCGAGGCCGACGGCCGTGTAGAGCTCGGTGGTGCTGATATGCGTGTGCCGCAAGATCGTCTGGACTTCGTGCAGCTTCAGCTCCGGATCCCGGGCCATCCGCTTCGCGGCCATATGCCGCAGGTCGTGCAGAGTCCAGTTCGCCCCGAGGACCTCGCAGGCCCGCTGGAAGATCCGGCGGGCCGCCCAGTGGGTCAGCGGGCGGGGCTCGCCCCGGCGGGTCCGCCAGACCGGTGTCCCCTCCGGCGGCAGTCCGTCCTCCTCCAGGTAAGCGGCCAGGTAGGCCAAGCCCTCCGGGGAGGTCGGGACCGGCTGCCGGGCCCGGGTGCCCTTGGAGATCACCCAGAGCTGGCCCTTGGTCCAGTCGATGTCTCCGAGGCGGACTCCCAGCAGCTCGGACGCCCGGGAAGCGGAGGCGAGGTAGTTCGACAACAGGGCCTTGTCCCGGACGCACTTCATCTGCGCGAACAGCTCGTCCCACTGGTCATCGGGGATAGACCGCGGATGCCTGACGGGCACCTTCGGACGCAGCTGGGCCCGTCGGTACTGCTGGTGGACCTCCAACGGCGACCGGTGGGCAAGCGCAGCCCGTCGAGCCGCGCTCTCCGGGACCGGGTTGACCAACGGACCACGGCCGAAGGGCTGGTGGAAGGCGTAGAAGCCGTGGACCACCGTCAGGTTGCGGCCAATTGTCGACGGCGCGTATCCGGCCCGCAGGGTGGGCTTGCCGGTCTTCGTGTTCACGGACCCGGCCGGGTGGCTGCCGGGGCGTCGCCGTTGACGTTGGGGTTTGCGGGCGTGCCTCAGCCAGCCCACCAGGGCGGCGGTCTCGGCCTCGGTGACCTGTTCCCATCCCACGTCCAGGGCCCAGAACACGCGGTGCCAGCGCAGCAGGGCGTAGTCGTAACTCCGGCAGGTCGCCGTACTGGCGTCGCCGAGCATCCGGTCCCGCAGGTAGGCGCTGGCGGGCTCGATCTCACGGTCGGCGGCGTCCACCACCAGCCACGGCAGCGACGGCGTTGTACCCGCGATCACACTGCCGACCTGCGGCAGCCGTACCCGCCCGTCAATCAGATCTCGATGAAGCGAAGGAGTCTCATGCACGATCCCATGATCAGAACTCAAGGCCCCCGGACCGAACGGCCCTCCGAGTTAGTGCAGTTAACAGACCCGGTCCTGCACCGCGCGATCGGCGTCGCCGCCGCCGTTACCACCTGGCTCACCACCCGCACCCGGGCCCGCCGGTGAGCCGCACCTGCCTGGAACGCGTCCGCGCCTCGGTCGACATCGCCCAGCTTGCTCTCCAGCAGACCGAGGACGACCTCAAAGCGGACGACGTCAACCAGGCGGAGCTCGCTGCGATCCTGCGTGAGCTCATCGTGGACGCCGACCCGCCCGGTGGCTTCGTCCCCTCGCTCGCGCAGCTGGTCACAGCCGCCGCGCGCCGGGCTGAGCAGATCGAGCCCGACCGCTACTCCTCCTGCCCGCTGCACAAGGCCGCCGTCCTGATCAACGACAACGCCGGGCAGCGCCTGATCTGGGCTGCCAACTTCCTTGACCCGCAAGGAGAACACACCCTGTGACCCTGCTTGCTCCTCAGGCCACCCCGGCCCCGGACAACGGCCTCGCACCCGGACGGCGCCGCAGACAGGCACTGGCTCACCGGGACCGGTCGTGGTACGAGTGCGGGCGTAGCGGCGGTGCGTCGTCGCTGGCCGTGATCAGGCCGGCGGCTGCGGCGTCGAATCCAGTGGGCCAGATCGTGGTGGCGTCACTCACCGCGCCTGTCAGGCTGGCCGTAGCCAGATCGGTACCAGTCAGGTCAGCGCCGCGTAGATCGGCCAGTTCGAACCGCGTGCCTTTGACGACCGCGCCCGTCAGGTCGGCTCCGGTCAGGTCCGTCGCGCTCAGGTCCGCGCTGTCGAGTCGGGCATGCCATAAGACTGCACTGCGCAGGTCGGCCTGGTGCAGGTCGGCGTCGACGAGCACGGCGCCAGCCAGCCAGATGCCGGTCAGTTGCGCGCGTCGTAGATTCGCACAGGCCAGGGCCGCACCGGAGAGATCGCTGTAATGCAGGTCGGCGTCGGCAAGGTTGGCGAAGGCAAGCAGACCCCGCCGAAAGTCGACCCGGTCCAAGGGCAGCGGCTGACTGCGCGGCGTCGGCGACCGGCGGCCGAGCACTGTCATCGCCGCCTGCCGGACGGGGTGCCGCACGGGCAGAGGTTCTTCCCCGCCGTGGGTGCGCGCCAGCTCGCCCTTGTGCGCCTGATCATGGGGGACCGGACGCTCGCTGAGGGGAGTCGCCAGTCCGTTGTGCTTCACGAAGGAGCACAGCACCTCCGCGATCGGTCCGCGGTCGTCCGGCGAGTCATGGGCGATACGTTCGAGGGCGAAGATCGCACCGATTCGTACTTCCGGACTGGTGTTGCCCAGCTGCTCCACGGCTGCTGTGAAGCGCTGGGTGATTTGCCCTTGGCGGCTGATGTCCAGCTGCCGCCAGGTGAAGAATCCACCGATCAGCAGGGCTATGCCCGCCAGGCCCTGCAGCAGCGTGGTGCGGATGTCGTTGATCGCTTTCGCCCGGTCTGCGGCGGGTGTCGATGGAGCGTCCCAGTTCAGCAAATACCGGGGTGCCACCACGGTGACGAAGATGACCAGAGCAACGCTGCCGCAAACCATGGCGAGGCTCGTCGCCCATGACCGGCCAGGGCGGCGCAGCCTGGGGGGTATCGCCTCGCGCAGGGGATGCCCGGGCAGGACCCGCTGTCCTCTGGACGACCTGACCATCCTCCACCACTTCCTGCCAGTGCCCGCCGCAATGGCAGAAGGATGCGTCTCAGCAACGGTCTTCAAACGCCCGTGCACGACCTCGCCTGGAAGGCGACGGGTTGAGAACGGGCTCGGAGACGAACACTGCAGTCCGAGCCGGCTGCCCCACTGAGGGCTGCGGCCAGGCGACATCGTCCGCATTCCCTCGGTGCGTGGCTGGGTCCGCGTCCACATCACCGGATCGACCGGAGCCCGCCCGGGACTTCAGCTCCGGCTCCTGTGCGGCGTACGCCATCGCGCTTGCCGAACTCCGCCGTCCGGTCCTGCTCGTGAATCTTCCCCGCCTGCGCGGCACTGACCACGTGAGCTTCCCCTACTGGGCCCGGTGCGACTCCCAGCAGATCCGCGCGGAGATGAGCGACGACCGCCGACCGGACCGCATCCGTGTCCTGTCTCAGATCGCGCTCCGCAAGTACCAGGGGCAGGGGCGCGCCCCCTACCTCTTGCTGGCCGCCGTCGCCCTCATCGTCATCGATGGCGTCGCTCTCATCGGCACCGTCCACCCCGAGCGCTTCACCATCGATCCCACCCAGGCATGAGGGAACGCTGTCTATTCTGCTCCGTTGCTGTTCAAGCCCGTGAGCACGTGATCCAACTCATTCGGCATCACGGCAACAAGAAGAGCGCCCTCGGACGAGGTGCACTCAACGATCCTGGACCCACCGTTGATCTTCACTGCTTCGCGCAGCGACGGTGAACGCACGCTGATCTGCCGCAACTCATCCGGAAGTGATAGTGCCGCACCGGCCTTGGTTCGGGGCTCCCAGGCCATCCCGGAGGGGCCGATCAACAGCCACCCACGGAGCCACCGCCCTTCAGGCGAAGGATGCCGGAGCAGGCAGGGAACCTTGATTAAATCTCCCTGAGCGGCACTGTCTGCACGTTGCTTCGCTTTGCGACGGAACAGCCACGCCGTCGGCCCGGCCGCTGCCAGGGCAACCACTAGTTCGATCACTGGAGCATTCAAGCAGCGCTCAACCTGAGTGCCCAGCCCTCCGAATGCTCGCCACTACCAGCAGGTTCGCTTCCGGCCGACCTTCAGAATCCGCGAACCCGCTGGTTTCCGAGTACGACCGCAGCGCGGTCCCCGAAGGCCTGGCCACACGGCGCCAGTTGCGGGACATGGGCCTCAGCCCCGGTAGCAACAAGGGCACGGTCGCGATCCTGCGCTGTAAGTGGTGCTCCTATAGGCCGCATCTGTCGTGCAACCACCCCGCCCGGGGCTTCCTGCTCAGCATCGATCTGGCGAAGCCGAACTGTTGCTCTTGGTCGTGAGGCCCCGCCTGCGCGGCGACGACAAGGCGTCCTTCCCCTAGATGATCAATTCCAAGGGGTGTCTGCGGAGACGAGAATGAGGGTGTCCAAGATCGTTTTGTGACGAACAACCTGGACACCCTCGCGACAGCACTCTATGCGACGACCGACGACCTGCCGAAAGAGCGTCCGGACCTGGCGTCGTGGCGGCCGGCCGTGGGCATCGCGCCGCAGCTCACCGACGCCGAGCTGGTCACCCTCGCGATGATGCAGGCCATGCTCGGTTTCACCTCCGAGGCCAGGTGGCTTCGGCATGCCCGGGCCCACCTGCGGCACCTCTTTCCGTATCTGCCCCAGCAACCCGGCTACAACAAGCGGCTACGCAAGGCCGCCGAGTTGCTTCGCCGAGTCACTCGGATCCTGGCCACCAGCACCTCGGTGTGGAGCGACGACGTATGGATCGCGGACTCCACACCTGTCGAATGCGGCCGCTCTCGGGAGACCGTGAAACGCTCCGACCTGGCCGGATTGGCCCAGTACGGCTACTGCGCCAGCCACAGCCGCTTCTTCTGGGGCCTGCGGCTGCACCTGGTATGCACCCTCCATGGCCTGCCCGTCGCCTTCACCCTGACCGGGGCCAAGGCCGACGAGTGCGAGACCTTGCTGGACCTGTTCGCGGCCGAACCGCACCTCCTCGCCGCCGGCCCGGCCAGACACTGATCGGGGACAAGAACTACTTCGGCCGCGACTTCGAACGCGAACTGGCCGAGTACGGCATCCAGTTGCTCCGGCCAACCCGCAAGGGCGAACGGCAGCGGCCCGGCGGACCCCTGTTCAAGCCGTTGCGGCAGGTTATCGAGTCGATCAACGAAACCTTCAAGGGACAGCTCGACCTCGAACAGCACCGAGGACGGACACCCCGCGGTGTCATCGCCCGCGTCATGCAGCGAATACTCGCCCTGACCCCTGAGTTCCACAGTTAGCGGTGTCGACTAGGGAACGAAAACGTGGGTTGACCTGCGGAAACGCCTGTGAGCACGCCGAGATGGCGTGTCACTAGGCGGGGGGATAGTGCCTGGTCAGCGGCCTGCGGTCAGATCGATGATCTTCTTGGGCGGGGTGACGTTCAGGGCGGTGAAGATGTCGCGCTGGGGCTTGGTGAGGTCGGTGGACTGGCGGAAGGTGCCGGCCGGGCCGGTGTAGGTGACCGCGTGCAGGCGCTGGAGTTCGGCGCGCAGGCGGTTCCAGGTCTGGCCGGTGGAGGTCTCGGCGACGCGGATCAGCAGCAGGGCGAGCCAGCAGAGCAGGACGTGGGCGCGGATGCGGTCCTCGCGGCGGTGGTAAACGGGGCGGAGATCGAGAATTTGCTTCATGTCGCGCCAGCCGCGCTCGACTTCCAGGAGCTGTTTGTAACCCAGGGCGATGTCCTCGGCCGACAGCTTCGGATCCGAGGAGCGCAGGAGGTACTTCCCGTCGAGGTTGGCCTCGGCGGCGATCTTCTTCTTGTCCACCCGCAGCAGCCCGCTCGGGGTGGTGCGCAAGAACCGTTTCAGACCGGGCTTGGTGGACAACACCCCAGCCAGCTTGTCGCGTTCGGGCCTGGGCAGCTTGTCCGTGGCCTCGATCGCCTCGGTGAGCTGGGTGACCATCCGCTGACGGATCGCGGCGTCGCGGGTGGCCTGGTCGGGGTTGAAGCAGATCACGAACCGGTCGTCGGTTCCGATGTTGACCTCCTTGACCTGGAGGTTGTCGCGCACGGACGCATAGCGGCCCTGCCGCGAGAGGGCGGCGCGTACTTCGGGTGATCCGGTGCGGAGTTTCTCGCCGATGATGTAGCCGCCGCCTCCGCGCATCAGCGCCCGGCGGTTGGCGGCGGAGGTGAAGCCGCGGTCGGCGACCCACACGATCTTCGACAGCGTCCACTCGCGCAGGTCGTCGCGGACCTGCCGGATCAGGGCCTGGTCACCGGTGTTGCCGGGCCAGGACCACACCCGCACCGGGATCCCGTCGCGGGTGACGGCCATGCCGATGACGACCTGGGGCAGATCGTCGCGGGAGTCCTTGGACTTGCCGTGGGTGCGGAACCCGTCGTGTCGCACCGCGTCTTCGGCCGGCGCGTCGGCGGCCAGGCGCTCGCCGTGTTCGTCGCGGGCGACAGGTTCGTCGGCGTCCTCGGTCTCGAAGTACGTGGAGCTGGTGTCGAAGAACAGCAGGTCCACCTCCAGGTTGAGCAGGTCGGTGACCTGGAAGTACGTCTCCTTGGCCAGGGCCGGCTCGATGGTCAGCAGGTAATCCATGGCTCGGTAGCAGGCTTCGTCACTGATCGCCTCCAGGCCGTCTATGTGGACGTCGTCGGCGATCCACTCGGTCGCGGCGAGCTTGCTGGAGGCGGCCAGGGCCCGGTTGGCGACCAGCGCGAACAGCACCCGTTCGACGCGCGGATCCAGCCGCCGCCCGGCCAGTTGGCGGTGCACGACACCGTCGAGGCCGAGCCGGTGCCAGAGTCCGTCCAGCGCGTGCACCCCGCCGCACGGCCTGGAACTGATCAGTGACAGGTCTCCCGAGCCGGTCGCGGCCAGCGCGGACGCGGGGTCCAGCAGCTTCGAGAGCGCGCCGACCAGTCGGCGCACCGCCTCGCGGTCGAGCTCGTCCTCCCGGCCGAAGGAGTGCAGCACCTTCGTACGCGAACGCCCCACGGCCGGGTCCCACTCGTTGTGGGCCAGCTGCAGATACCGGACCGTCTGCCCGTCCTTGTTCCGCCGGGACGTCGTCTTCACATACATGCCGCTAGACGATACGCACATCATTCCATGTCACAGGCATGGGGGTGACAACATCGTGCCACTAGGCGTTTTCGGCCTTTCGCGCTAGGTGCAACCGCCTGACCTGCACCGATGCCCTGCCACACCCCCGAGAACCCCGCTCAACTGTGGAACGCAGGTGACCGCCGTCATTTGGCACAACGACCAGACGGGACAAGCCACCCTCCGCTCGCTCACCGCGTACGACCACTGACCCCTTTCATCCGAAGAAGTTTTGGACTTGATGTCTTAGCTGGCGGTGGACTGCCGGGCAGCCTGGAGCAGGCGGTCGAGGTTGCCGAAAGCAGCAGCGCTGCCAAGGGGGTTGGCGTAGTCGCGGGAATGCACGATGAGGCCGTCCCGTATGCGCATGACCATGATGTAGCGGTTGGTGAACGACCGTCCGGTGGGGACCGCTGTGGCGTGGTAGTCGTACTCGGCGATCACGACTTCCGGGTCGGCCGTCACGTGCAGGGCGACGGGGTCGATCCGTTCGACCCGTATCGACGGCGCAAAGTTTTTGAACCGCGCGCGGTGCCCCTCGCGGCCCTCGAAGCGCAGCGGGACGCCGGGTTGCGGTCCGAACGGCATCTCGATCACAGAGTCCTCGGCGTACAGGTCGGCGAGTTCGTCGGGGGTGCCCTCCGAGGCGACCCGCAGGAAGCGCTCGGCGGCCTCGCGCGGGCTGGGTGCGCTGACTTCGGTCATGGTGGACTCCAGAGCTTAGAATCGGAACGCACAGCCCGATTGAAGTTACGGAACGATCGCCCCGGTTGTCAATCGAGGATTTACGGGAGAAGAGAGGCCGACCACCATGGCGGACGCAGACACTCAGACCGGTCGGCAGTCGCGCGCCGACGCCCGTCGCAATCGGGCCCGGGTGCTGCGGGCCGCCGAGGCCGCATTCGCCGCTGAGGGGGCTGACGTCCCGCTGGACGAGGTGGCCCGTCGAGCCGGGGTCGGCGCGGGCACCGTCTACCGTCATTTCCCCAGTAAGGAGGCCCTGTTCGAGGCCGTCATCGTTGACCGCATCGCGCGGATGGCCGCGGACACCCGCACGATGACCGCAGCTGATGATCCTGGCGCGGCGTTCTTCACGTTCTTCACCGAGATGGTTGAGCGAGTCACGTTCAACAAGGCCCTGGTTGCAGCGCTGGACGGCCGAGCGCAGATCCGCCCCGCGGTGGCCTCCGGTTTGAAGCGGGAGTTTCGCGAGGCAGTCGCCGCGCTGCTGCTGCGGGCCCAACAGGTAGGGGCGGTGCGTGCGGACGTAGACGACGCCGACGTGGTCGCGCTGGCGACCGGCTGTATCGCCATGGAAGCCGGCCGGGGCTCCGCCGGGCGCATGGTGGCCCTTGCCTGCGACGCGTTGCGCCCGGCAGCCGCGACCGAGCTGCCGGCCGCCATAGCGGAACCCGTGTCGGAAACTGAATCGACACCGAGCGCACCCGACCGTAACGAAAATGACACGTCAGCCTGTAACGAAACTGGCGAGGGATTCTGCCCTGTGTGCGGCAGCCCGCTGCCGGTCGCGGCAACTGGTCGTCCCCGCAGGTACTGCAGCGACGCCTGCCGCCAGAAGGCCCATCGGCTGCGCGCTCGCTAGAATCAAGTCCGATGTCGCGCCGTCCCGAAGAGCTGGCTTCGAATCGTGCGGTGCGTGTGCAAGGCGAAGGGCGTCCTCGTACTCGGCTTGCTCGGATGGCCCCGCTTCAACCGCCTCCTCAGCGCCCCCGAGGTCGAGAGCCGCTGGCTGCTCACCCTGACCGACGAACTGCGGGACGCCCTCGCGACCGCGACGCCGGACCGGCCCCGGGACCTGGCCGAACCCTGGTCCCGGATCGAGGAGTTCCCGCCGGAAACCGACCCGGAAGGGGCCGTCGGCTTCCTGCACGAACTCGGCGAGCTGGCCGCCCGGGCCCGCGCGCACCGTCTCTACTGCCTCGTCATGCTGCTCGTCATGCTGGTCGGCGGACCACCCATGGACGGCCGAATCAACCGAAGAAACTGTCCGCAGCCGCCGTGACGAAGGCACCGAATGCCTCCGGGGTGACGGCGAGGGCTTCGGCTTGCGGGGTGCTTGGAGTCGCGGGCGGCGCTGCTGAGCCCCTTGGAATTGATCATCTAGAGGGCACGCCTGGAGGAAGACGAGATCCGCGCCTGCATGGACGGCGACACCCGAGCCGCCCGCCTCCGGGTCCTGTCCGTCCTCGCCGTACGGAAGTACACCCACCTGCGGTGCGCGGTCGACCTGTTGCTCGCCGCCCTGGTCCTGCTCGCGCTGGCCGCCTCCGGCCTCGCGCTGTGACGGCGGCCGCGGTGACCCGCACGCGTCTGGAACGCGTCCGCGCCTCGGTCGCCACCGCCTCCCTGGCCCTCCAGCAGATCGAGGACGACCACCTCAATGCCGGCGACGTCGACCAAGCGGAGCTTGCCGCGATCCTGCGCGAGCTCATTGTGAACGCCGACCCGTCCGTCCTCGACCTGGCCGCCGAGCTGCTCGCCGACGACGCCGGGATGCGCCTGACCTGGGCAGCCCGCGCCCTTGCCCCAAGGAGTAGCCGAATGACCGCCCCCTCTACCCCCTGCCCAAGAACGCGCTCCTGGTGCTGATCGGCGCATCCGGTGCGCGCCATGAGCTCACGGTTATCCGCTCCCCGCCAGGTCGGGCGGCAGCCGACCTGGCGGGTCCCTCTCGTCGCGAGCAGCGCCTCCCGTCTGCGGAGAGGAAACATTCCCCACCGTTTCGGTGTCTCATGAGACATCGTGAGGTCTGCCTGACATGCAAGATCCCGTGTTCATCGGGGCGAACACGGGATCTTTTGTCGCGATGGTGTTGAGACAGATGCTTGGCGTCAGAGCGGTGCCAGGATCATCAGGATTTCGTCGCGATCATCGCCGAGGGCGAGGCGAAGAGCGCCCGGCCAACGACCGATCTCCTTCCAGCCCAAGCGGCCGTAGAAGTCCTCCAGCCCAACGCCGCCGCGTGCAGCCAAGTGGAGTTGTTCCAGCCCCATCTCGTCGCGGGCGATGTCACGAACGTGATTCATGAGAGCAGCCCCGATGCCGCGGCCCCGCAGGCCCGTCCGTGTCTGGACATGGTGGAGCGTCCCCCAGTGGGAGATGACCTCAAAGGGATCACGCCGAACATTCAGCCACCCGGCGAGGTTGCCGTTGATCGATGCGACCACGAGGCGGCTCGTCTCAGGGACAAGACCCTCGATGAGGGAGTCGACCGCAGGGGCGGCCTGGCTCGCGTCGATGGGCGGGAAGGGGAATCCTGCTGCTCCGCCGGCGTTGGTGACCTCAATCCAGCATCCAATGAGTGCTTGCCTGAGTTCCGGCGTGACGTCACCTGGGGCTGTGACCTGTCGCAGGTCGAGGGGTCCACTATTCATGCAGGAGATCCTTGCACCCAGCACTGACAGTTCTGGGTGGGTCCGGGATCAGCATGGGCCGATCGTTTCGGTTCGGGAGGCGCGTCGTTCGTCGAGCGCGATGACGGCGCCGCGTCCGGCCACTTCCTCGCGGAGGCCCGCGTTGTCATGGTGCAGGGCGGCGATCACGGTGGCTGCTGCCTCAAGGCGGCCCTGGAGCTGGGTCCGCTCACGTTTCAGTTCTTTCAACTGGCGTCGGACTTCGCCGAGTTCGGTGTCTCGACGGGCTTCTCCTGGGGTGCGTGCGCCGGTCGCGGCCGTCCGCTCGTTCCACTCGGTGAGGATGTCGGGGGCCCGGTTCAATGTGGCCCTGCTGACGCCGGCTTCTCTGTAGAGGTTTTCCTTGATCAGGCGTCCGTCGGTGCGGGTGGGCTTGCCTGCCAGGAGCCGTTCCATGGCGGCTCGCAGGGCTTTCTCGGCTTGGCCGGAGACGCGGGTGCCGGTCATTTCTCGGCCCTCCGGATCACAGATCGGACGTCGTCGAGGTGGTGGTTGAGCTGATCTCGGAGGCATCGGGGGAGCTTCGGTGTCTCCAGCAGGGTCAGCAGGCTGGTCTCCTCGCTTCGCCAGATCTTCAGGTGCTCGGGGGTGATCACGCTGTTGGGGCAGCGGCCGGGCTGGCAGCGGTCGATCAGGGGTCCGGTGTGGCCGGGCGGGATGACGGCTTCCTCGATGCACTTCGCCTCGTCGGGCCGGTTGTGGTCGAAGGTGCAGTGGTTGAGCTTGCCGAAGCGGAGTGAGACACGGGTCTTGCGGAGGAAGTCGTATTCGGTCCGTTTGTCGCCGCTCTTCGCGGTGCGGGTCGCCTCGTCAGCCGCCTTCTTGACCGCGTCGAAGGTGTCGGCGAGTTTCTCGGCGCCTGGGCCGTAGCCGATGGTCTCGCCTGCGTGGTGCCGTTCGTAAAGTTCGTGCAGGCGGGTGAACCGGGCGTGCTCGATCGCGGAGTCCAGCCAGGCGGGCCCAACGGGTGTCGGAGGCGGCATAGCCCTGGGTGGATCGGTTGGCCAGGGCCCGGACCGCGGAGTGTTTGAGCTGGAGTCCCAGGGCGATCTCGGCGCCGGGCTCGTTGCTGACCAGCATGGACATCGTCTTGCGGAACTGGTGCGGTGCGACGTGGTCGTCCGGGATCTCCGGCAGTCCGGTGTCCTGGCGGTGTGCGTTGACGTGCCGGACGTAGTGGTCGATGAACTTCTGGCTCGCGCTGAAGCGATCGGCGGTTTCGGGCAGGCCGGGGTCGGCGAAGACGAGTTCGGGATGGAGCGCGAGTTCTTCGGCGACCACGATCGCGCGGGCGACCGGTTCCGTGATCCACCAGTGCTCCAGCGGCCTGCCGGGATCTTGCTTGCGCTTGCGGGAGACGACTGCGGGGGCGCCGAAGAACTCGTCGACCAGGCCGCCGCGGCTGATCTCCCGGATCTCGCTGTCGCGCATCATCGACAGCGCGGCCACGAAGATGTAGCAGGCGGCCCGCAGGGCCCGGCATTCGTCCTCCAGTGTTCGGCCGTTGAGCCCGGGGTGCCAGGGTCCGGTCGTGTCGTCCGGGCGGGTCACCTGCACCGGATCGTCGATGAGGTTGAGCGCGCTCGGCTCGTCGTCGTTCACGAATGCGTCGCGGGATCGGATGATGTCGGCCGAGAAGGTGTGGATGTAGGTCCAGGCGGCTTTAGCGAGTAGCCGGGAGGGATCTCACCTCCCGGCTCTCTCAGAACCGTGCGTGAACCTCTCGATTCACACGGCTCCCATCACCCGGTCGTTCGAGGCCGGAGGAGTTTCCAGTGGGCGAAGAGCCCCGGGTAGAGCTTGGCGGTCTTCTCCAAGCCCTGCCATGCCCGGCTCCGGCGACGCCGGAGCCGCTTGTACTTCTGCACGGCCCATCGCATCAGATACTGATCGATGCCCTTCAGGCTCGGGACCAACGCGGACGGATAGAACCGCCCGTAGTAGCTGATCCATCCCCGCACGACGGGATTGATCTCCCGTGCAAGGTCTGCCAGGGACGACCCACTGCGCAAGTGCAGCCGCCATCGGCGGATCTGTGCCCGGATGCGCTTGGCCGCCTCGTCGCTGATCGCCGGGTTGAAGCCGAAGAAGTAACTCCCCGTCCTCGACCGGACTTTCCGCGAGCGGAACGTGTACCCGAGGAAGGTGAACGAGACGTGCTCGTACGAACCACGCCTCTTGCCATCCTTGCAGTACACGATGCGGGTCTTGTCGGGATGCAGCCGCAAGCCCCCGCACTCGGCCAGCCGCTGGCCGATCGCCTGACGCACCTGGTGCGCCTCGGCCTCGGTGCGGCAGTGAACCACCATGTCGTCGCAGTAGCGCTCGAACCGGACACCCGGGAAGACCCGATCCATCCAGGTGTCGAACGCGTAGTGCATGAACAGGTTCGCCAACAGGGGCGAGATCGCCGAGCCCTGGGGACTCCCACGATCCCGCGCGACCAGTTCGCCACTCTTGTGCCGCAGCGGAGCCTTCAGCCAGCGCTCCACATACAGCAGAATCCACCGCTGGTCGGTGTGGTGGGCCACCGCCTTGAGGACCAGGTCGTGGTCGAGGTTGTCGAAGAACCCCTGGATGTCGATATCGACCGTCCAGTTCGTCCTCCAGCACCGCTCCCGACAGGCCGCGACCGCGTCCAGCGCGCTTCTGCGCGGCCGGTATCCATAAGAATCGGGGTGGAACATCGGTTCCACCTCCGGTTCCAGGACCATGGCCGCCGCAGTCTGCGCGATTCTGTCCGCGACCGTCGGCACCCCGAGAACCCTGACCTTGCCCGATCCCCCAGACTTGGGGATCTCCACCATCCGCACCGGCGGCGGGAAGTAGCTGCCCGACGACAGGCGATTCCACAGTTTGTAGAGGTTGCCCCGCAGGTCAGCCTCAAACCGCTCGATCGACTCGCCATCAACCCCGGCCGCTCCCCCGTTCGCCTTGACCCTGAGATACGCCTCCCAGACCACATGCTTCGAAATCTCGAACGACTTCAGCCCACTCATCCGGCTCCTCCCGGGAACTCCGGTTGACCGCCAAGCAGACCTGGATGATCCGTCCCCTTCGCTCCACCCGCATTACCGGGCTTCGTCACTACTACGAGACGGTCTGCCCCCGTGCCCCGCGTCAGTACTCCGCCCCTTGCGGTGTTGGCCGCTTGGGGATCTCCCTCTCGGCGCCGGCCCCACGGGCCGGCAGCAGTATCGGGGCGACAGGTTCTCACGTTCCATGCAAGAGCCCAGGTCAGGCTCGCGCCGCCTACATGCCGGACGCCATCCGGGCAGTCAGCAGGCTCCCCCCGGACTTGTCCCAGAGCCCTGGTCTCGCCCTGGTTTCGACGCCACTGGAATTTGTTACGACACGTCATCAGCGGTTCGCTCCCGCTCGCCTTCCTGACCCACACCTGACGCGATCAGGTCGCGCCTTTTCCCGCAGCGCTCACCACGAACGGCACTTAACCGACGCAGCCTGCGGTGGTTTGAAGCCTCCCCCTGCAGGGCGACCCCGGAGGACCTACCTCCATCTCCTGCACAGCACCGCTTCCAGAAGCTCCTACATCGACGCCTCCTTCAGCGTTCGTGACACACGACCAGCGCAAACCACGTCTCGGGCCGGATGTTGGGGGTGGTGAGTTCGCTGGTGTCGCGTGTGTCGTTGGCGATGGCCCGGATGGTGCGGCCCGGCCAGGGGTCGGCCGGCAGGCCGCCGCCCGTCAGGGCGGGCGACAGCTTATGCAGGAGCCGGACGGACTTGGCGTAGAGACGCAGGGAGGCCGGGGACCGGTCTGCGTCTTCCTTGCTGGTGAGGAAGCGGTGCATGTCGCTGGACGTCCAGGCGAGGGGATGCGGCCCCAGGCTTTCCTGGGTGGTCCATGCGATCAGAGTCCGGAAGCCGGAGAGGAACTTGGGCATGGTGCGCAGGTCCATCGGGTCGCGTCCCAGGTCGACCCCGGTGTCCAGCAGCGCGGGGTGCTGGGGGTTGAGCACCACCATCAGCAGTTCCCGGATGCGCATGTTCCACTCGCCGGGGAACAGCTTGAAGATGGCCACCCAGTGGGCCGGGGCGACGTTCGCGGGGCGACGGACGGCGTCGAAGGGCCAGCGGTCGCTGCGGCCGAAGGCGGGGACCTCGATGCCGGACCGCAGCGGACGGCCCTGAAGCACCGGCTCGTCGGGGCGGAACAGCTTCGACTCGGGTGCGGGCGGCGCGTGGTGTACGGAGTTGTGTGCCCAGTCGGCGGTGGTCATGAGTCGAACTCCACGTGTGCGGTTCCTCAACCGGCGGATGTCCTGCTTCCCGCCGACCGTGACGCCCCGCCGCTTGAGCCAGCCGGCGAAAACGCCGCCGATCCTGTGAGTGTCGAACGGGGCGAAGATCAGCTCACCGCCCGGATGGTCGTCCTTGGGACGGGTGAGTTCGGCGCTCGTGAACAGTTCCGGAAGCAGAACCGTGGACCACTCCCGCTTGCGCATCCCGGTCATCAGCGCCAGCTCGGCCGCCGCCCGGTTGCGGTGCGGGAACCCGCCCCGGAAGGCGGAGTCCACCTCTCCGTCCGGACGCTGTCCGCCCAGACCGACATCGCGGAAGAACAGGTACTGCTCAAGCGCCAGGTGCCGGACCTGCATCCCGTGGAACATCCCCGAGCCGTACGCCTTCGGCATCCGCAGCGGCCCATGCGTCAGGTGCCCCGCCTTACGCAGCCAGGCGAACAGCCCGTTGACCGTCGAGGACTCCCGGTCCCACGTCTCCGGGCCGATCGGGACCGCTCGCAGTTCGAGCCGCTGACGGCGATAGGCCACCAGGTCGCCCTCGGTTGCCGAGAGCAGGTCCCGCCCGCGGAAGGCGAGATAGTCGGCGAGCCTCAGCACGACGTACGCGTACGAACGCATCGTCTCCGGGTCCCGCCCCAGATAGGCCAGATGTCGAAACCACGAACACAGCGGCTCCACCGGGTTCATGTCCGCCCCGAGCACCACCGGCATCCCGTCCGGCAGCACCCGCCGGTCCACTAGCGACACCGCCCCCGCCGACGCTTCCGGCAGTCCCTCCGCGTACCTCTCCACCAGAGGCCGCTTCACGAAGTACAGGTCCAACTTCCCTCCCTGGAACATCGCCCAGAACAGAGAAGAACAGGACAAACCGCAAATGATCTAGAGGCCGATGATCAAACCACCCTTTGCAGTCAGACACCGCAAAACCATGGAGAGATGAAACGGGAAACAGTGCCATTTGCCTTGTCCGTCCAGTCAGGGGTGCCGCACTCTTTCGTGCAGCAACCCTCATGCTCCTGGATGGACGGTCCTGGAGGTTTCCGTGCTGCAGCCGTCCACCGAGTTCTGTGCGGCGCGCGCGGGCCACGAATTGACCTGGCGATGGCTCGCTCACGTCGAGCTCAGCTTTTCCGCATGTTCCCTTCGCTCACCTGCCCGCCGGACGTGTGGGTCCAGCTGGCGAGGATGGCGAGGGCTTCTACGGAGGGTGAGGCGGGTTCGGGGGTCAGGATGGTGAGGTTCTGGTCGGGGTCGCCCTCGACGGCCAGGACGACGTAGTCGAGGGTGAGGTCGCCGACCAGCGGGTGGTGGAGGCGTTTGGTGCCGGTGGTGTGGGCGAGGACGTCATGGTGGTCGGCCCACATCCGGCGGAAGGCATCGCTCTGCACGGACAGCTCCCCTATTAGCTCGGTGAGTTGGGGATCGTCGGGATGGCGTCCGGCGTACAGGTGCAGCGTGGCGACGCAGTCTCCGGCGGCCGTGTCCCAGTAGTCGGCGTACAGGGCGTGGGCGGCTTCGTCGAGGAAGACGTAGCGGGCGAAGTTGCGCTCGCGGTGGGGCCGGGCCTGGAAGTCGGTGAAGAGGGCGTAGCCGAGCCGGTTGGCGGCCAGGACGTCCATACGTCGGCCCAGGACGATCGCGGGAGTGTCGAGTGCGTCCAGGGCCCGGTACGGGACGGGGCGCACCCGTTGCGGGCTGAGCGGTCGCCTGCGGCGGACCCGGGTCTCGGTGGGCCGGGCGAGATCGAAGAGGTGGGCGCGTTCGGTGTCGTCCAGTTGCAGGGCGCCGGCCACGGCCTCCAGTACGGCGTGGGAGACGCTCTGGGTGCGGCCGCGCTCCAGGCGGACGTAGTAGTCGACGCTGACCCCGGCGAGCTGGGCGACTTCCTCGCGCCGCAGCCCCGGGACCCGGCGGGCGCCCGGCTGCGGGGTGAGGCCGGCCTGTTCGGGGGTGACCCGGGCGCGGCGGGTGCGCAGGAACTCCCGGATCTCGGTGCTGCGGTCCATGAATCCACGGTACGGCCGCCCCGGACCGTCGGCTGCCGGGAAAGGGGTACTGCGGGACCCCCGGTGGAGGGGTGCCCTTTACGGCGTCCCGGGCGGGGTCGGCGGGTGGTTGCCTGGATTACGGGCCCACCGCACCGCACGCCCAACCCCACCTGGCTCAGAGAACAGGACACCCCCATGGCTCCCGCGACCGCATCGAATCTGACCGGCACCGTCGCTCTCGTCACAGGCGCGAGCAGTGGTATCGGCGCCGCCACCGCCCGCCTACTGGCCGAGCACGGTGCCTCCGTGACGCTCGTGGCCCGCCGCAAGGACCGGCTGGACGACCTCGCCACCGAGATCGAGAAGGCGGGCGGCACGGCCCTGGTGGTGGAAGCGGACATCAGCGACCGCGCCCGGGCCGAGGCCGCCGTACAGCAGTCCGTCGAGCACTTCGGACGGCTGGACACCCTGGTCAACAACGCCGGCCTGATGCTCCTGGGCCCGGTCGTGGGCGCGGACGCCGAAGAGTGGGAGCGGATGATCGCCGTGAACGTCCGGGGCCTCCTCCACATGACCCGCGCCGCCCTCCCACACCTGATCGAGGCCGCCGACGAGGGACCGCGCCGGGTCGCCGACATCGTCAACATCAGCTCGATCGCCGGCCGCGTGGCGTGGAACGGATACGGCGTCTACAACCTCACCAAATTCGGTGTGAACGGCTTCACCGAGTCCCTGCGCCAGGAGGTCACCCAGCGCCACGTGCGCGTCGGTGTCCTCGAACCGGGCGGTGTGGACACCGAGTTGGGCTCGCACAACAGGCCCGAGATCCAGGGCGCGATGATCACCCCGTTCTACGAGACGACCGAGGTCCTCGCCCCGGACGACATCGCCGACGGCGTCGTCTACATGGTCACCCGCCCCCGCCACGCCTCCGTCGGCGAACTGTGGATCATGCCCACCGACCAAGCCTGACCTCCTCTCCTCCCATCCACTGCTCGGCCTCCGCGGGACGCCACACAACATCACCGAACAACACCGGGTGCCGGAGCACGGCACCTGAAAGGACCCCCCATGAGCAAGGTCATTCTCGTCACCGGTGCCGGACGCGGCCTGGGCACGGACATCGTCCGCGAGGCCCTCGCTGCCGGCCACCAGGTCGTCGCCACCGGCCGCCGCCCCGATCAGGTCGAGAAGACCCTGGGCGGGCCGCAGGGCAATCTGCTGGTCACCAAGCTGGACGTCACCAGCCTGGAGGACGCCGAGGCCGCCGCGCAGGCCGCCGTCGACCGCTTCGGTCGCATCGACGCCCTCATCAACAACGCCGGAAACTTCTTCGCCGGCTACTTCGAGGAGATCACGCCCGCGCAGATGCGCCAGCAGATCGAGACCAACCTCTTCGGACCGATGAACGTCACCCGTGCCGTCCTGCCTGTGATGCGCAAGCAGCGCGCCGGGCACGTCGTCACCCTCTCTTCGTCCGCCGGTCTGATTGGCCAGGAGTTCTGTGTCGCGTACGCCGCCTCCAAGTTTGGCGTGGAGGGCTGGATGGAGTCGCTGCGCTACGACGTCGAGCCTTATGGCATCCACACCACGGTCGTGGAGCCCGGCTTCTTCCGCACCGAACTCCTGGTCGACGGCTCCACCACCTGGCCCGAGCCCACCATCGACGACTACACCGAACGCACCACGGCTACCATCACGGCCTGGAAGAGCATGAACGGCCAGCAGACCGGCGACCCCGCCAAGCTCGCCCGCGCCCTGCTGACCATCGCCGACCAGGAGAAGCCGCTGCTGCGCTTCGTCGCCGGTGCCGATGCCATCGAAGGCGTCGAAGCCAAGGCCAGAGAACTTCTTGCACAGGCCCAGGCATCCCGCCAACTGGGCGGCGACCTGGCATATGGCGACGACAACGCCTGAGCACCAGCCAGTGGCAGAGTCACGCATCGGGCGGGCCCGGCCCGCCCGATGACTACTGAAAGCGAACGTAGCCCCCTCCCGATCCCTGAAGTGGGGCTACTCGGGATCAACGGGACCCATCGGAACCGAGCACCACGTGACCGGCAGCCGGGCGGCCAGGTTGTCGACCTGATGGCCGTCCTGCAGGAGAGCGTCCGCAAGGCGCAGGCTGCGCGCGGCGAGGACACGGGCGATGCCGAGGTCCACGAGATGCCGACGGCCAAGAAGAAGACGGCCGGGAAGGCGGCGCCTGCCAAGAAGACCGCGAAGAAGTCCGCGGCGGCGAAGAAGCCGGCCCGGCGGCAGCGGGGCGCCTAGCCCGAAGTCCCGTGCAGGTGGGGGAGTAGAGGTGCGGCGTCGGCTGTGGCGGGTCAGTCGAGGATGTGGAGCTGCGCGTCGGGCTTGCAGTGCGTACGGGCGCGCACGCCGGAGGTGAGGAGTCGGCGTGCTTCGTTGCGCGGGACGGGGCGTCGTCGTTTGCCTGCGGCGTAGCAGTTGCCCACGTGCACTTCGATGGGCGGGCGTCCGTTGCCGATGCCGACTTCGACGATCCAGTCCGGCTCCTGTGGCCGGTTCTTCAGGACCCGTTCCTGTTCGGCTTCCTGCTCTTGAAGGTCGGCGATCTTGGTGTCGATGCGCTGCAGCCACATGGCGTGCCACACCCGCAATCTGTGGAATCAGCTTTGTCAACTCTGTGGCGTATCAGCCAGATGAGGGCGGCTGGTCCCTGCTGCGGCGCGGATGGCTGTCCAACACTGCTTCACCACACCCGAGAGCGTGCGCCGGGTCCGGCCCCGCTTGCCCCGCACCGGCGGCAGCCCGTCGATCAGTGGCAGGAGCCGGGTGATGTCGTTGCGGTGGCCGCTGGTGAGCGACACCCGCAGCGGGGTGCCGTGCGCGTCGGTCAGCACATGATGCTTCGAGCTCGGCCGCGCACGGTCAACCGGGTTCGGACCGAACCTATGTGTCGGACTCGGGCGTGCCTCCCGACACGGTGTTCTCATCGCGGAACCCGATCTTGCGGTGGGTCCCGTCGCAGAGTGGCTTGTTGTCTGAGTGGCCGCAGCGGCACAGCGTCATCCTGATGCGGGTCTCCAGTGGCTGACCGTCCGCCCTGAACACAGGCACTCCGCCAGTGACCCACAACGCGCTGGCCTGACCGTTCTCCTCCTCGAGGACCGAGATCGCCTGCGGAAGGTCGGGCTCGATCGGGTTGCCGTCGCGCTGAAGGGCGTAGCTGTACGACCCGGACGGGCAGTCGCCGATCCGTCCCATGACGTTGGAACGTACGTCGCTGTCGTCGGTGTCGGCGAGCATCTCGGCGATCGGCCTGGTGCGGCCGATGCAGAAGGCGGCGTGGATGCACAGCTCGCCGACTCGCTTGGCTGAGATGCCCACTCCGTCGTGAACGTGCTGCACTTCCTCGTAGGGACGGACATCCGCCGACTCCGTGCCGTCGAAGCCGATCACGGCGTGAGTCCCGTCGCAGAACGGCTTCGAGCCCGAGCGTCCGCAGCGGCACAGCACGTAGATTTCCTCGGTCTGGAGGGTCTCACGTGTTTCCCAGCCCAGTGAATCGTCTTGCTCGGACACGATCTTGCGTTTGCGTCTCAGCGGGATCCGCCCGTAGACCACGTACGGGCCATTGTCGAGTACGACGATCCGGCGCCGCTCGTCGCCGCTCACCGGCGGGACTCGGGGGCGACGTACTCGAAAGTCGGGCCGGCTGTGGTGCCGTCCGCGTCGGGCATCTCCATCAGGCCCTGCGCCTGCGCCTTGAGCGCATACATCATGCCGGTCGCGGCCCCGAGCGATTTCGGACTGCCGTTGAAGGCCTGATCCAGGAGATGGAGCAGTCCGCAGTACGTCCGGTTGAACTCCTCCTGGGCGGTACGGATCGGACTGCCCACAGGGTGATCCGCCATGCGCTGATTGGGGCGCATCGGGCGGACGTCGGCGAGGTCGACCGCGACCGCTGTACCCGTGGGGCCGGACTGCGGCGTGTCACCGCGCCGGTATCGCCGGCCCAACTTGAGCTCCTGGAAGCGGTAGTAGTGCGAGACCTCGTCGCGCTCGGGGTGGAAGATGTCCTGGTCGCCGTCCCAGACTTCGCCGCGTGCCGTACCTTCGCCCTGCTCGACGATTTCCTCCAGCGCCGTCAAAGCCGAGGCGAGATCGGTGATCGCAGCCAGTTGTCCGCCGGTGTGGAGGAAGGGACCGGCGGTGACCTGGCGAGCCGGGTCACCGCAGAAGACCTCCCGCTCGCCGATTTCGGCGCACAGGTGACGCAGTCCTTCCTCTATCGCGTCGTAGAACTGCCCGATCGTCTCGTAGTTGTCGCCCTCGGCCGGAGCACCAGGCAGCGCCGGCTGTTCGAGGCGGAGAAACATCTCCAGTGCCTTCGCGCCGTACGGGACGAGTGACAACTCCAGGGAGCGGTCGCCGTGCGGCAGGGACCGGGGGTGGCGAGGCAGCATCTGCGGCGTGTCCAGGCGAGGCTGCCCGCCGACCGCGTTGAGGAGGTTCGCCGCCAGCGACAGGTGGATCATCTCCTCGACGAAGACGCCGGCTATCACCTGAACGGCATCCGGGTTCCGCGACGGTTCGAGCGAGTAGAGCGCGCAGAGATAGGGCGGCAAAGTGGCGTGTTCCAGTTCGATCGCCCACTGCATATGCTCCCGAAGGCTTTCGAGCGTGGCGATCCGTGCGGTCGAAGGCACCTCGGCGATCTCGAGCTGTTCCGGGTGATTCATGGATGGTCTCACTTCAGCTGTCGAGGGGGTCGGGCAAGTACGTCGGCGCGCAAGAAGCGTTGCCGCGCGGTGATGACGGCAGGGACACCGTTTTGCTCGCCGCGGCATACGTTGCTGTCAGATCATCAACCAAGACCGCGCAGCCATACGATCTGTGACAACTCCGCGCGCCTGGGGGTCTCCACAGCGATGCTTTGGCGTGACGGCGTGATGGTCACACGGCGGTCAGTGGTGCACGAGCAGCATGAGACCGTGCCCAGGGCCTTCGATGCGTGCCAGAAGTGGGTGAAAGGACACCACACCCGTTAAAGGAGCTGCTACACAGCCTCTTTCCGGAGGTCGGGTTTTGAAGCACGGTGGCGTACCGCTTGCCGTTCGGACGAGTGTCGATGGACGGGTAGCCGAACGGCAGTGGCGACGCGCCGTCCCTGCCCGTTACGGGCACCGTACGACGGGCAGGTGATTTTGGGGGCGAAGAGTTGCCTACTTGTCTGTCCCGCAGTCTTTCAGCGGCTCCGGGGCATCCACTGGAGAGTTGCCCGCTCCTGGGGTGCCACTCGCGCCTGAGACGTTCATGTTCCCGAATAGCGCTTTGTTGATCGCCATCTGGTACTGGATGGACCCATCCGTGTCTTTGGCTGACGCCTCCTTGATCGGTAGCAGAGGGCCAGACGCGAGGCGGGTCCACCGCTGACCGTAGACGTCAACGAGGGACACACCAACGATCCTGTAGTTGACTTCCGTTCTGATGCCTACGGCATGCACAACTTCAGCTGGGATGGTCACTTTGGAGCATGGGGGCAGTTCTCCCAGGTCGAGCGTGAAGTTGTGCGCTCTTTCGTTGACGATACCGATATCGGCTTCCGTGGTAATGCCGATGATGACCTGAGCGACCGGATCCAATGAGCGGTTCATGACGAAACCAGTGATCTTGCCCGGCTCTCCGCGTGGCGCGTTGGTGCCGTCGATCTGGGTCCAGGTCGAGACCTGTACAGCCTGCTGACGGAGTTCCCGGTCGGCGTCCTCGCGTGACTGGTCGAGCTGGGCCTGTGCAGTCCGAACGCTGTAGTAACTGGTCCAGCCGGAGAAGGCCAGACCTACGGAGGCTGCGAGCGCCGCGATCACAGTGCTGATCTGCATCCAGTCGATGCGCCGCGGCTGCTGGGTGGAGGAGTCGTTGGTTTGAGTCTGATCCGATGTTCCGTCATCCGCTGGTTGCGGTCCTTGCTGAGACTGTTGATCCTGAACCACTTAACCTCCTTGGCGATCACCCCAGTGTTTTCCCGCCGGGCTCCAGCCACCGGGCCCTCGTGAGGTGACCCCTTCGCCATGGGCATGCGTGATGAGACACAGCTTCTAGGGGCCTGACCACCACGGTCGGGGCTCTTACGTTTACCCCTCAACTCCTCAGCGGTTCATCGCAGTACAGCTACGCTTCCGCCACAGATCACGTCACGGGGGGAACTTGATGTCACCACGCTGCACCCGAGGTTCGTCCTGCCAGTCCGTCGTCATTCGCCTCGTGTGGGGTGTTGGCGTCCCGCGGACAGGCCGGCCCGCGACCGGCCCCGCGTGCGGCGTGATAGCGGTAGAAGCCCATGACCGCGTGGACCCGGCTGGCCACGGTCGCGTCGGCCGTCCGTAGAGCGCCACGACGTCCTCAGCCACGCCTCCGCGACGCAACTTGCCTACGAACGTACCGAGTTCAGTGACCCCGATCGCGTCACGGCCTCGCCCATGACCCCCCGCTGGGTACTTGCCACCGTGCCCCCTCTGTCATCACTGTCGGCGACATCTCACCGCATACCGGATATCGCATCGCTCAGGGAGCTGACACGGTGCACATCACTTATGTCACAGACGTGAGCGGCACCGCGAACAAGGTGCGGATAACACATGGTCCCGCTCGCGGAAGCCTGGCGCTCCGGCGCCGACACCTGGACCGCGGACCAGCGCCGCGACTTCGGCAGCGACCTGAAGGACCCGCAGTTGCTGATTGCGTCGGAGTCGTCCGGACGACGCCGACTGGTGGCGTGTTGGCCTCGGCTGAGGATCCTGCTGTGCGCCGAGGGCGCCCTGACGGTGACTGTGCTGACGCCGACCGGGCTTGCCTGCGTGCAGGGGTGGGCTCCTCCTGGTAGGAGGAGCCCACTTCATGGGATGTGTGAGGGGTTATTCCGTGCGCAGGCCCGCTGGGCGCATCATGCGCAGTAGCGGCGGCAGGCTGAGCAGCGTGACCATGCCGACCACGGCCGCGCCCACGCCGGTCATGGTGAGCACGCTCGCCCAGTCCATGGTCACCGGTGTACGGGTCATCTTCAGCAGTACTGCGCCGAGGGTGACGCCCACCGTCGTGGCCAGTACGAGACCGAGTCCGACCGGGAGGGCTGTCTGCCACAGCACCGACAGGCTCAGCGTGCGGCGCCGGGTGCCGAAGGCGACCAGCGCGGAGAGCAGCTTCCTGCGCTCGCGCAGCTGTTCCAGCTGGGAGACCAGCAGGCTCGCTCCGATCAGTGCCAGCACGAAGGCGGAGCCGACGAACAGGCCGGTGCGGATGGAGGTGTACTTGACGTCCTCCTGGGTCGCCGACCAGCCGTAGGTTTGTGCCAGGGGGTCGATGCGGGCGGCGACGTTGCGTATGTACTCCCGTGAGTCCGGCACCGAGGGGTCCAGACGCAGGTAGACACCGTCCGAGAACACCGCGGGCGCGGCCTTGTGGGGCAGGACGGCGGGGGTGACCAGCAGACTGGTGTAGTCCTGCAGTGAGTCCTTGCGCGCGTTCACCTCACGAACGTTCGCCGGAACGGTCCAGGGCACCTCGAGCCCGCGTTCGGCGCCGTCGTACGACGGGTCGATGTAGAGCTGCCGACCGGGCTTCACCAGGGCGATTTCGGATGCGTTGCTGGGGGCCGAGTAGCCGCTCCGCGTTCGCGTGATGAACACGTCACCGTCCTTGCAGGAGGGCAATGTGGCGAGTTCGCGCAGGGCGGCGCAGTCACCCACGGTCAGGCCGTTGCTGTTCTTCGGGTTGCGACGTGAGTCCCCGTACTGGGAGCGGGCCAGGGCCACCGCGGCCCGGACACCCTTGGTGCCGGTGAATTCGCGCTCGATTCCGGACAGCGGCTTGGGGCCGCTGAAGTCGACCTGCATCTGGACCCGGCTGGGGTCCTTGCCGGTGTTCTCGGTGTACTGGCTCTGCGTTCCCGTGAAGAGCATCTGCAGCGCGATGGCCCCGGCCACCGCCACGGCGATGCCGTTGACCATGCGGGCGGCAGTGCCGCTACTCAGCTGCAACCGTCGCACGGCCAGCTGCCAGGACAGGGGGCCCTTGCCGAGCCGGACGACGACCGCCTCCACGACCCAGGGCAGCAGGGCGGTGATGCCGATCAGCAACATCAGGACGCCGCCGATGACGAGGTACTGGTTGAAGTTTCCGTTCTTGTGGCCTTGGCCGATCATCGGGTAGAGCATCCCGAGGCCGGCCAGAGTCGGCAGCAGCCGCCACCACAGCCGGCGGCGGCTCTGCTTGGCCGCGCGCACGACACCGAGGGGTTCGACGACCACGCCGCGCATCGCGAGCAGCGTGACCAGCACCGCGGAGACCGGCACCGCCACCGCGACCAGCGCGGCAAGCGCGGGAGTGGGGTCGAGGTAGCTGGGCCAGACGCTCACGCCCAGCAACTCGCCGGTGCCCAGCTTCTGGCGGCCGAGCAAGAAGAAGCCGGTGCCCACGGCCAGGCCGAGCAGGGCTCCGGCCAGCGCCTCGCCCGCCGCGATCCGCCGGGTCATCCCCCGGTCGGAGCCGACCAGGCGCAGCGCGGCGAGGCGGCGGTCGCGGCGTTCGCCGCCGAAGCGGACGGCGGCGGCGATGAACACGGCGACCGGCGTCAGCAGCACCACGAACACGACCAAGACCATGAGCAGCAGCACCGGGTCGGTCTTCTCGGGCGTCGCGTCCGGTTTGCCGAACTTGGTCAGCCGTGCCACCAGGGAGGAGTCCGTGAGCTTCAACCCCGAGGCGCCCGCGTAGTAAGCCAGTTCGTGCGAGCCGATCAGTCCGCTCTCGCCGATCGTGCCGGTGATCTTGTACGGCAGGCGCTCCCGCAGCAGTTTCGCGTCGTCCGAGTCCAGCAGGTCCTTGAGTGCGGGGGAGACCACCATCTCGCCCTTGCCCGGGAAGCGGTCGACCCCCGGGGGCAGCGGCGCCCGCCTGCCCTCGGGTTGGACGAACCGGCCCTGGATGTCGTCGTCGTGCCAGGTGGTGTCGGCGTCGGCGATCAGGAGAGTGTTGTCGGCCTTGGGCGGGACCGTCCGGGAGTACACGTTGGCATAGCGGGCGTCTTCCACCTTGCTGCGGGCGGCGAACACGTTGGGCATCGCGGTGCACAGCAGGAGCAGCGCCACGCCGAGGCCGACGCCGACCGCTGTCAGCGTCATTCGGACCCAGCCCTCGCGGCCGCCGGTGACGGCGAACCGGGCTCCCATGGCGAGGTCTCTGGACCACCGGCGCGGACTCATATGGCGTGCTCCATGTCCCGGGACTTGCCGTCGCGTACGACGATCTCGCGGTCGGAGTAGGCGGCCACCCGTGTCTCGTGGGTGACGAGGACGATGGCGGCGTTGGTGGAGCGGGCCGCGTCGGTGAGCAGTTCCATCACGCGCTCGCCGTTGTTGGAGTCGAGCGCGCCGGTCGGTTCGTCGGCGAACAGCACCCGGGGGCCGGTGACCAGCGCGCGTGCCACGGCGACGCGCTGGCCCTGGCCGCCGGAGACCTCGCCGGGCCGCTTGCCCTTCAGGTCGTCGACCTCCAGGCGTTCCATCCAGCCGAGCGCCGCCCGCTCGGCTTCCTTGCGGGAGGTGCCGTTCAGCCTGAGTGGCAGGGCGACGTTCTCCACGCAGGTCAGTTCCGGCACGAGCTGCCCGAACTGGAACACGAAGCCGAACTGGGAGCGGCGTAACGCGCTGCGCTGGGCGTCGCTCATCGTCGTCACCTCGCGCCCGTTGTAGGTGATCGACCCGGAGTCGGGCGGCAGGATGCCCGCGAGGCAGTGCAGCAGCGTCGACTTGCCGGAGCCGGAGGGGCCCATGACGGCGACGACCTCGCCGGGTTGGATGGAGAACTCGGCGCCGTCGAGGGCGTGGGTGTGCCCGTAGGTCTTGCGCAGGTCCCGCGCGGTGAGCAGGGAACCAGGGGGAGAAGTCGTCATGGGGTTACAGCCTCACGGAGTTTGTCGAGTCGGGCGGCGGTCAGTTCCAGCCAGCGCAGGTCGGCCTCGAGGTGGAAGAGGGCGTGGTCGCAGATCAGCTGGTCCGCCAGATCGCCCTTGCGCTTGCGGTCGGTCAGGATGCGCATGCTGCGCAGGTGCTCGGAGCGTTGGGTGTCCAGGATGTCGGCGGCGTTCCGGTGGGTGAGCAGCGCGAGGACGACTTTGGTGTAGAGGGCCGACTGGAGGTACTCCTCCGGCTTCTGCGGTGTCGCGAGCCACTGCTCTACGTCGGTGATGCCGGCGTCGGTGATCGCGTAGCGCTTGCGCTCCGGGCCGCCGCCGGCCTCGATCCCGTCGACCTCGACGAGGCCGTTCTTCAGCAGCCGGGACATCGTCGAGTAGACCTGGCCGTAGTGCAGCGGCCGGTCGTGACCGAACGTCTCGTCGAAGGCCCGCTTCAGGTCGTAACCGTGTCGCGGGCCGGACTCCAGGAGCCCCAAAAGGGTGTGACCGATGGACATGAGCACACTATACACACCATGTATACGCTGCATGTATACGTCGAGTGTGTAGCTCATGGCGGGGCGTACGGTCGTGCAGGTGAGGGAGGGGAAGCCGCCACTTGTCACGATTCCGAAACGGGTCGAGCCCGAACTGACCACCCCGATAGAAGTTCACCGGGGATCTCCACGTATCTACGCGGGACCCTCACTCGGCAGCGGCCGTATTTCAGCAGGTCAGCGCATTCCGTCGGTTGGCCGCGGGTCGGAGGGATCCGGCACTGCGTCGTCCGTGTGGCCGGCGCCGAGGGATCGTCGCGGGCTGGGCAGCTCTGTGGGGTGGGTTCCGAGGACTTGGCGGGCTCGCAACTCGCCGAGGTCTGGCAGATGGACGCCGGGCAGTGCGTCGAGAAGGTCGGTCTGGGCGGCGCGGATGTTCTGCAGGGAGCCTCGGGGCCGGTGCCAAGAGTGCGGCGGGTGGTCAGGGTGATCATCGTAAGGGCGGCGCTTGGCCGGAGGGTAGTGGGAAGCCCGGCGCCGTACGGTGGGCACGTCGCCAGGCTCACTTGAGCAACGCGCCGTCCGGCGGGTGGTTACGGCCCCTTCCGCCCGGCCGGGGATCGGCAAGGCCGAGGCCGGCTGAACTGCGTGCGCCGGCCGGGATGCGGCGAAACGGGTGCCGGGCCGCGAGCGGGGACTGGCCGTGGACGTGCTGGGCCTGGTCATCGCCGTTACTGTCCTCGCCGCGAGCACGCACGCCAACGCCGCGGGTATCGCCCCACTCGACCAGGTCGCCGGGAACGCCGGAGGCACCGTCGAGAAAGCCCTGGTCGACCAGGGCTTCAAGAACCAGGTTGCCGCCCACGGCACCCTCCTGGGTATCGACGTCAAAACCGTCGCACGCAACCCGCAGGACAAGGGGTTCGTCCCGCAGCCGAAGCGATGGAGGGTCGAGCAGACCTACGGGATCCTATGCACCGGCGCCTGGTCCGCGACTACGAACACCGCCCCGCCTCCTCCGCCTCCCGCGTCTACTGGGCGATGGACCCAGGTCATGGCCCGCCAACTCACCGGCGCGAACACTCCCACCTGGCGCGACCCTCAGATGGTGACCGCGTGAACATCCAGCCCCTGCTCGACACGTTCGGCATCCAGGAGGACGCCGCCCGGGCCCGGGCCGACGACCTCCGCACACAGATCACCGAACTGTAGGAACGGCTGCGGGGAACCGAGCCCCACCTCGAGCGCCTGGCCATCACCCGGAAGACCGTCACCACCCTCAGCGAACGGCTCCCCGCCCACCCAGTCTCGCCCAGCCTGCTCGATCACCCGGACCACCCCCGTAGTCCTGGCCGTCTTCAATGAGGCCACAGGCGCCCGCTGCGGGCCCGTGATGTCTGCGAAGCCCTCGACCACGAACCGCTGCCGAATCGCCTCCGCGCCGGCCACGGCTGCCGACGCGGGCCTGAAGATCCCCGTGCGCACTACGCCCCCCCGGACCTCGGCGCGCTCACCAAGCAGGGAAGAGGAAACGCCGGCAGTGGTACCACCCCGCCGGATCCGACGCCTTCGGAGTGACCCGGTGGCACAGCCCGGGCGGGGCGTCGGCAGGTGCCTCATGATGTGGGCGGGTCCAGCTGCGGCTCCAGCCGTACCTCGGTCACGCTCACGCCCTCCGGAGCGCCGAACGCCTCAACCATCACGCCGTTGCTGATGGCGGTGACCTCCAGAGCCAAGTGCTCGGCCCCCACACGCACGTCGAGCCTTGCCACGGGCTCACCCGAGAAGTCCGGCATGCGGTGGATCCGCGCCGCCGGGTAGTTCAGGCTCGTCAGCGTGTCCCGCATCTCCCCGTACGTGGCCGTGTCCTTCCCCGAGAACGCCCTGCTGATGCGCAGTTGATGCCTCTGGGCGGCGCACTCCTCTGTCACAGTCAGCGGCACCGGGTCGACCAGGACGGGCAGGGTGGAGTCGGGGGTCGGCTCCGCTGCCGTGGTGTCGGCCGAGGCCGATGCCACGGCAGCAACGCCGCTGGAGGCGTCCGGGGCACAACTCTGCGAGATGAGGTCCGCCATCTCGAGGAACCGCGCCTCCGCGCCGTCGTCGCTTGTCGCCGCGACGGTGCTGACCACGGAGGTCTGATCGGCGGTGGCATTCTGCGCGCCGAAGCCGACCAGGACGACGACGCCGCCAAGAGCGGTTGCCAGCAAGGACTTCGGGAGGAATATCGATCGCATGTCCATACCATGCAGGCTGCCGACCACCGCCCACATGAGTACCCGTACTCAATCCACCAGCACATCAGCTCACCAGCGACCGCCAGTCCACCAAATCCGCCGCCGTCAGCAGCCGCGTCGGATCCGTCCGTGAACGTACGTGCAACTTCAGGTAGACGTACGTCAGATGGACTTCCTCCGTCTTCCGGGACGCGAACAGCGTGGCCGCACGGAGATCGACACCGGCAGCTTCGCCAGGAAGCAGTAGCGCAGTGGCGGGAGATGCCGCAGGAGTTCGGCGCCTGGTCGACCGTGCACAACCGCTTTCGGCAGTGGCGTGATGCAGGCGTGAGCCTTGGTCGGTCTCGGCGATGGGCAGGTACGGCCCGATGAACTCCCACTCAGGATCCGTCAGTCAGAAGATCTACCCTTCCAGGCCCCGCCGCGAGGGCGAAGACCGGGACTGCCACCGTCCGCCTTTCGAGTCGAAGGAGGCCAGGACATTGCTGACGCCTTGGCGTAGCCGCGACGCAGGAGGTTCTCCATCAGCGGCGCTGTGGGGGCGGTGGAAGTTGTAGTGGATGTTCCAGATCGCGAGTGCTTCTCGACGCTGGTCTTCGGATAGCCATGTGCGTGCGTAGAGGAACTCCTCGGCAAGGATGCGGTTGTATCTCTCCACCTTCCCGTCGTGTCGAGGCGTGTACGGGGTGATCCGCTGGTGGCGTGACCCGAGCAGGGACCGAGCGAATGCGTCAGCGCGGTAGCAGGCACCATTGGCGGGCACGACTCGCTCGATGTGGGTGATGCCCCGTCGATGGCGGAATAGAGGTACACGTAGCCGCCGCACTCGCTCTTGCCCTTGCGGCGCGCGACTGCCTTTGCCTGTTGACTTCCGCGACCGTGGACACGCCAGCCACCACCGTCGGGGATCCGGCCGGCCTTCTTCACGTCGACGTGCACCATGTGGCCGGGCCGTCGAGCAGTGATCGTCCGCGGCTCTCGGTGGGTCTTGCCGTTGGGGTCGATGAACTTCCGTCGGTTCAGACCGAGGACGGCCAGGTGGCGGGTGACCGTGCGGCGCGAAATCACCATCCCGTCGACGGTGAGCTCGCGGGCGATGCGAGTGGCCGAGCACTTGTGGGCACGCCGCATCTCCTCAATGCGTGTGACCACGTCGACTGGTGTCGCACTTGGCTGATGATGCGGCGTCGAGCTTCGATCAATCAACCCGAGTTCGCCATGTCGCCGGTGCCGGTTTATCCACTTCGACGCCGTTGCTCGGGAAATCCCCATCTCTGCGGCTACATGCGCGATCGGACGAGTCTTGCAACGCTCGATCAATCGGCGGCGACCCTCCACGGACACCGGTGCGTTCGCGTGGGTCATGGTGTGGTCGAGGCTGTACGGGACGCGTGGTGCCGTGCGCCAGTGACGATGAGTGAGACGTTCTGCGAGGCCCCGGATGAAGGTCGCGGGTTCAAGTGGACTCGACGGGTTCGAAGCGGACGGTGTTCGCGCCGACCCGGTGCTTTCAGGGGTTGCCCAACTCTGGCTCGATGCTGGCCATTTTGTGCACCCGGACTTGCCCACGCCTTGACGATCCGTTTCCTGCACGTTCAGCCAGCCGCCTGTGCCTGCGTTGTGTGCCGTCCCTAAGGTCCCTGAGTGTTTCGGAAGAAGGGGCTCATGGACACACCTCTCGCAGTTCAGGCTCGCGGGATCACCAAGTGTTTCGGTGACGTCGTGGCACTCGACGGCGTCGATCTGGACGTGGCGCAGGGCCAGATCCACGGCCTGGTCGGACCGAACGGCGCCGGCAAGACGACGCTGCTCGGTCTCCTGCTGGGCCTGGCCGTCGCCGACAGCGGCCACCTCGAGATCCTGGGCACGCCGCTCAGGCGCGCGCTCGCCGCTCCCGACGGCGTCGCCGGCTTCGTGGACGGGCCCGGCCTCTACCCCTCGCTCACCGCCCGGCAGAACCTCGCCGCGCTGGCCGCTCTGCGAGGCCACGACGCGCGGACAGCGGGAGTCGACGACGTGCTCGACCAGGTCGGGCTCACCGATGTCGCCGACGACCAGGCCCGCGGCTTCTCCCTCGGCATGCGTCAGCGGCTCGGGCTCGCCGCCGCCCTGCTCACCAAGCCCCGGCTGCTCGTGCTCGACGAACCGTCCAACGGCCTCGACCCGGCCGGCAAAAAACACGTACACGGTGTCCTCACCAGGCTCGCGGCGGAGGGAACCAGCGTCGTGCTCTCCAGCCACCGCATGGACGACCTCCAGGCACTGTGCTCCGAGGCCACCATCGTTGCCACGGGACGGGTCGTCTTCTCCGGCCCGCTGAGCAAGCTGGCCGCCGAGAACCGTGCACTCGACTACCGGCTGCTCACCTCCGACCCGCAGGCGGCCCGTCAACTGGCCCTCGACACGGCCGGAATCCGGATCGTCGACGACATCGGGGCACGGCACGACGCCGAGGCGCTCGTCGTACGTGCGCCGGTGCCCGCCCTCGATGAACTGGTCGTGCGGCTCGTGCAGGCGGGCATCGCGTTGCGCGAGTTCGCCCCCCTGGTGTCGCCGCTCGAAGCCGCGTTCCTCGCCCTCACCGAGCAGAAGGAGAACGGCCGGTGACCGCGACCATCGCCGACGACAACATTGCCGCAGCCCGCCGCGTCTCCGTTCCGCGCGCCTACCGCTTCGAGCTGGTCAAGCTGGTCTCGCAATGGCGGATCCGCCTGCTGGTCCTCGCCTGCTGGATCGCGCCGGCGCTCTTCGTCGCCGCGGTGAGCCAGCAGAGCACACTCCCCTCCGACACCCTCTTCGGCCGCTGGATGCACACCACCGGGTGGGCCGGAACGCTGGTGATGCTCGGCTTCGCGGGCACCTGGGCGCTCCCGCTGCTGACCTCGGTGGTCGCCGGCGACGTGTTCGCCTCCGAGGACCGGCTCGGCACCTGGCGCCATCTGCTCGTGGCGGTCCGCTCACCCAGGCGGATCTTCGCCGCGAAGGCACTGGCCAGCCTCACCGTCATCCTGCTGCTCGTGGCCGGACTGGCCGCATCCAGCACGGCCGGCGGGATCGTAGCGGTCGGCAACCAGCCGCTGGCAGGCCTCGACGGCCACCTGCTGAGCCCGGCGGACGCCGCCGGCAAGGTCCTGCTCGCCTGGATCTGCGTACTCGCCCCGACCCTGGCCCTCGCCGCGATCGGACTGCTCGGGTCCGTCACGCTGGGGCGGTCCCCGATCGGACTGTTGCTGCCCGCGCTCGTCGCGCTCGCGATGCAGCTCGCCCAGATGATGCCGCTGCCCGTCGCCGTACGCCTCGCCCTGCCCAGCTACGCCTTCATCGCCTGGAACGGTCTGTTCACCAGCCCCATGCAGCTCGGCCCGCTCCTGATCGGCATCGGGGTCAGCCTGCTGTGGGCCGTGACCGCGACAGCGCTGGCCTACGTGCTTTTCCTGCGGCGCGACTTCACCAACCCGACCTACGACGGCTCGGGGCGCCGCGCGGTCATCGCCGCAGGCCTGCCGCTCGCCGGGCTGGTCGCCGTCACGGTCGCGGTGCTCGCCTCGGCGAGCGGGGCCTCGGGCTCCGGGATCGAGCAGGACAAAGTGCAGCGCTCGGTCGCCACGGCGTTCGCCCACCTCTATCGCCTGCAAACCGAGCAGCTCAACCGCCCTGCCGTCACAGAAGCGCAGTTGAAGGCCACGGCGACGTGCGACAAGGGCAGCGTCAAGGTCGCCGCCGAGGGGCCGGGCAACGACTGGCGCTGCGTCGTGTCCTGGCATCTGCCCGGCATCGAGGTCGTGGGGACGGCGATCTATCAGCTCGACCTCACACCTGACGGTCGTTACATGGCCGACGGCGACGGACCGAAGGAAGTCAACGGCTACTTCCTGGTCCGCACCCCGACCGGGGACGCACCCAACCCGCTGTGGCAGTTCGACGGCAACGTCGACCTGCTCGCCACCCCGAAGGGATAACTCCATGCAGGTAGCACGGCAACGTCGGAGCAACGAGAAGGAACAGATCAACCTCTTTGGCAGACGCGTCGGCCGCCGGAGCACTCTGGTAGCGGCGGGCATCGCTGTGGCCCTCGCCGTCACGGGCACCGCTGTTGCCTCGACGAGCCAGTTCGCCACCCAGCAGGTCGGCCAAGTCACCGCCAACGGTCAGGTCATCTCGAGCGACCAGTACATCGCCCCGTACGGCAGCCGCACCGTCATCAACAACGGCAAGATCATGTCGTCCTCGGTCAGCCCGGACGGCAGCCATCTCGCGGCCTCGATCACCGACGGTGACGCGTCGCTGGTCGTCATGGACCTCAAGACCGGGCAGGTGAAGCAGCGCGTCGGCACCGCCTCGACGGACGACCTGCGCATCCCGAGCGGCGCCGTCGGCCAGGAGGGCCCGACGTACTCGCCCGACGGTTCGCAGCTGTGGCTGGGCCAGAGCGACGGCTACACCAAGTTCACCGTGAACCCGGACGGCACCCTCGCCAGCCCGACGGCCATCCCGATCCCGGCCGACGGCTCCAAGCACGCACTCGTGGGTGCCGCGGTGTTCTCGGCCGACGGCTCCACCGTGTACTGCGCGGTCAACGGCCAGAACCGGGTGGCCGCCATCGACGCGGCGACCGGGACCATCAAGCAGAGCTGGGCCGTTGGCAACGCACCCCGTGGCATCGCCATGGCCGGCAACAAGCTCTACGTCAGCAACGAGGGCGGGCGTCCGGCCAAGGCCGGCGACACCACGATCAACTCCTACGGTACCCAGGTTCCGGCCAACCCGGAGACCGGTGCTACCACCACCGGCACGGTCAGTGTCATCGACCTGGCCGACCCGACCGCAGCCGTCGGGAGCATCGACGTCGGTCTGCACCCGACAGCCCTGTACGCCAAGAACGGGGCGGTGTTCGTCACCAACACCGCCGACAACAATGTGTCGGTCATCGACACCCGCAAGAACAAGGTCGTGCAGACCATCGCCACCCAGCCGTGGCCGGAGGCGTCGGTGGGCTACGAGCCCGACGCGGTGACGCTCACCGACGACGGTCGTCTGCTGGTGACGCTCGGCCGCGCCAACGCCGTCGCCGTCTACCGGTACAAGTCCCCGCAGGAGCCGACCAGTTACGTCGGCCTGCTCCCGACGGACTACTTCCCCGCGGAGATCACCACCGTGGGCAAGAAGGTGGTCGTCTCCAACACCCGTGGCATCGACGCCCGCCGCCCCACCAGCAAGGCCGGGCACGGCACCCACGACACGACGTCGAGCCTGACGCAGTTCACGCTGCCGGACGACAGCGTCATCAGGTCCCAGACGGGCAAGGTCTTCCAACAGAACGGCTGGACCCGCGGCTCGGTCTCGCTGGCCCATGGGAAGGGCAACCAGAGGCCGGTGCCGGTCCCGGCGCGGCTCGGCGCTCCCTCGACGATCAAGCACGTCTTCATGATCGTCAAGGAGAACCGGACCTACGACCAGGTCTTCGGTGACATGCCGCAGGGCAACGGCGACCCGTCGGTGACGCAGTTCGGCGAGAACGTGACGCCGAACCAGCACGCGCTGGCTTCGCAGTTCGGGCTGTACGACAACACGTACGACATCGGCACGAACTCCGCTGAGGGTCACAACTGGTTGATGCAGGCCGATGACCCGGAGTACACCGAGTCCTCGGCCGGTGAGTACACGCGCAGCTACGACACCGAGGACGACGCTCTCGGCCACCAGAAGTCCGGCTTCATCTGGACCGGTGCGCAGGCGGCTGGGAAGTCCGTCAAGGACTTCGGTGAGTTCCAGTCGTTCGAGAGCAAGCCGGCCGGCGCGTCCTGGCAGAACCTTTACTGCGACACCAAGAACATGGAGGCGACCGGGCAGGACACCGCCTACCCCATTCAAACGGGCTCGGCGATCCCATCGCTCAACAAGGTGTCGGTGCCCGGCTTCCCGCTGTTCGACACCAGCATCCCGGACATCTACAAGGAGCAGATCTGGAAGCAGGACTTCGAGAAGAACGGTCCGGCGAACCTGAACATGTTCTGGCTCTCCAACGACCACACCGGTGGTCCGGCGAACGCGGCCGCTCAGGTCGCGGACAACGACCTCGCGGTCGGCCGGATGGTTGACGAGATCTCGCACAGCAAGTACTGGAAGGACTCCGCGATCTTCGTCGTCGAGGACGACTCCCAGGCCGGCCTCGACCACGTCGACGGCCACCGTGCCCCGATCCAGATCATCAGCCCCTGGGCCCAGCACGGCACCGTCGACAGCCGCTACTACTCGCAGATCACGATGATCCGGACCATCGAGCAGATCCTCGGGATCCACCCGATGAACCAGAAGGACAGCGCGGCCAGCCCGATGCGTGGGGCGTTCACCCGGCACGCCGACTTCACGCCGTTCAAGGTGCTGCCCAACCGGACCTCGCTGACCGACGGCCTGAAGACCCCGCCTGCCTGCGGCCTGGACACCCCGGCGCCGCAGGACCCCAGCGCAGCGGCCGTGCCCTCGGCAAAGGTGCCGGCCAGCAAGCGGGCACTCGCGGCGAAGTGGGAGGAGTGGAAGTCGCACCAGCGGCTGACCGGGCCGGGCGCCATTCCCGACTTCGCGAACCCCGCACAGATGAACCACTTCACGTGGTACCAGACACACGAGTGGACGAAGCCCTACCCCGGCGAGAACAAGATCTTCGCGCCCAAGGACGTCCCGGGCGCCTACATCCCCTCGTCGGAGTCCGACGGCTGACGCAGGCTCACCTCGTCAAGGGCCCCCTGTGCGGCGTCACCGCCGTCCAGGGGCCCCTTCCGTCCCCCTGTGCGGCACATACAGGATGCGGACTTGTTGGACCATCGACGTCTGCCCAAGCGGAGGACCTGCCCCTGCCGAAAAACTCATACATCTGTTGGCGACGACTGCGCACCGCACTTTGTCGAGAGTAAGGGCAGGCGACGCGCCCCAGGGGATGGCCTGCTCGATGCCTCAGCACGCATTCGTGGCAGTCGGGCCCGCGCAGCCTCACATCCGGGATCTCAGCACGTCGACCTCACAGCCCGGCGCGAACGGGTCGAAGCCGTGCTCGATCAGCCAGCGAACCACCAGCAGGCTTCGCAACGACCACCACGCGTGGATCACGTCGAGGTCGATGTCGGTGCCATAGCCGGCGACGACGTCGTCGAGGTGCTCCTCGTGTCCGAGCGTGAAGGTGGCGAGGTCGTACAGGGCATCACCCTGGCCCGCCTCGGACCAGTCGATGATGCCCGTTACCTCGTCGCCGTCGACGAAGACGTGCGCGATCTGCAGGTCGCCGTGCGTGAACGCCGGAGTCCACGGCCGGAGCGCGGCCTCGGCGACCTGGCGGTTGCGGGTGACCAGATCAGCGGGCAGGACACCGTTCGTCACGAGCAACTCGCACTCGTCGTCGAGTTCCGCCGCCAGCGCGACGATGCTCCGGCCGGCCCGGCCCGGCAGGGGCGGCAGGGGCGCGTCGTGCAGCTTCCGGATGGCGGCGCCCGCCGCAGCCCACGCCGCAGGCGACCCGGTCGACGGCCCGCCGAGGCGCCCAAGCGTCGTCCCCGGGAGTGCGGCGATCGCGAGCACGGGCGGCTTGCGCCACAGAACCTCCGGGGTCGGGACCGGCGCGAGGGACATCGCCTCGACCTCGGCGTCGATGCGCGCCTGATCGGCGTCCACCTTCAAGAACACGTCGCCGACGCGCAGAGTCGCGCGCTCGGAATGGGCGACGACGACTTTGACCTCATCCATGGGCGACCAGTATCCCGGGGATCATCGCCGAGTCGCCGGGTTTATCGCGTGCGATTACGCGGCTGACCGCGTCCCGCTACCCGGCGGCCTCGTGCGCGACACCGACCTCTGACCAGGTCAAGCCCACCACTTTTGTTAGGAACCTCGGCCTGGACTGCGAGCCGGAAAGTGTCGTCGAGCAGCGTGTACGTGCGCTTTTCGCTGTCGAAGGCGGCGATCCGGCCGTCCGTCAGCTTCTGCAGAGCCGCGGCAGCGGCCGGTGGGCGGAGCTTGGCCAGTTCTGCGACCTCCGCCAAGGAGGTCGCGCCGAGGGCGAGGCCCGCGTAGGCGGCGCGCCGGTCGGTCTGGGCGAGGAGACCGACCAAGTCGCCGGGGCAGGAGCGTGAGGGGTAGAGGGGGCGCCGCGCGCGCCCTCTATGGCCCAAGGGCTCAATCAACCCGGCCTCCCAGTCGCGGGTTGACCGGTGTGAGAACGCCGAGCCGGTCCTCGATCGCCTGGGCTGCGCCCAGGCACAGGTCCTCCCGGAACGCGCGCCCGACGATCTGTACTCCGCAGGGGAGCCCGTCGACCATCCCGGTCGGTATGGCCACGCCGGGTACGCCCACGAAGCTGGTCACGGTGCACAGACGCATTCCCGACCCGACACGGTCCCTACCTGACCTGTCACGCGACTCCAGCTTCCGCACCAAGGAAGAGATGCTCGTGTTCGCTCTCGGGCACATCAGCGAGCGGATCAGCGAGCGCGTACAGGCCCGCCTCCTCAGGAGCCCGGCCCAGTCGGCCGGCACCGCCCTGGGCCACGCGGCCACCGAGATCTCATTGCTCCGGGAAGAGCACCGCGCCGAGGCGAGGGTCTGGCTCGCCTTCGTTGCGCAGGCGGCTGTGAGCAAGGCGCTTGCAGGGACGCTGACGGCGAACTACGCAACCTTGCAGGAGGCGTTCACCCGCCTCATCTCGGAAGCCGGCGACGGCGCCGACCGCGCCGTGCGCCTCGATCCGCAACTCGAGGCCCGCACCCTCCTCGCCCTCGCGGACGGCCTCACCGTGCACGTCCTCGTCGGCCACCTCACCCCGCACGAAGCACACGACGTCCTCCACACGCACCTGGCCGGCCTCTGGGACCAACCGATCACGCGCACCCCCTCCCCAGACTCCCCACTTCCGTGAACCGCACCAAGTGAGGCGGGAAGCGACAGGCGAATCGGGCCGCCTGCGATCAGCGTCGGCTGTACCGGGGCGGACAGCACCGACGCCCGGCGGGAGTTCAGGTGTTCACCGCAGAAGTGCCCCACAGCAGTTCCAGGGCAGCCTCGCCGATCTCGTCGTCCGCGACCGAGGCCAGCGGCCGGCGTAACCCGTCACGGACATGTCCGCCACGCAAAGCACCAGATCAGAACCCATGACGAGCCACCGAGCTATCCATAAGTTCAGGCGGCGGAGTTGTGCCATGTCGTGACGATCGCGTTCCGAGGGCTCGTAGCCCTGGTGGAAGTAGACCTGCTGTTCGGCGGACGAGCACGGGACTGACGTCCCATGGATGGTGCCCGTCACGAAGCATGAGGACGGGTAGGTGAATGGACGCTCGGGTTCGGGTGACGCCTGCACTGCCGAGCCGTCGTCGGCGAAGACCAGCGGGAGTTCGAGCTGGTGCAGGGCCCAGGCCAGAGCGCCGGCGGTGGTGTCGTGGCCGGCGATGAGCAGGGTCATGGTGCGGCTGCGGATCTGCTCGTCGCTCTGGACGGCTTCGCTGGGGTCCGTCGGCGGCCGGGTGATGAACGGGGTGAATGACTTTGCGCAGACCCCTAGGCGTACCGACTAGTCGGTACTAGCCTCTGGCCACGCTCTCGGAGCCGGGCGCAGCGCGCTCCCGTCGCCCCGACGCAAACACCCGGTTTCCGTATCCCAGGAGGAGCCGTATGTCCGCCACTTCGACGGCGTTCGACGCCGACAGACCCACGCCCGATGGGCCCGCCGTGGACGCCCGCGGCCCGCTGGCCTGGCTGTACCGCCGCGACCTGGCGGACTACCCGCCCACCGGTCGCCGTATGGCGTATCTCGCGATTGTGGTCATCACCACCGTCGTCCTGTATTACATGCTGTACATCCAGTACGCGGTGGCGACGTCGATCATCACGCACTTCGACATGACATACCGCTACTTCGTCTGGGTCTCGGTGATCGGCAACGCGATCGGGGCCTTCGCCTCGCTCGTGGCCGGTCTTGCGGATCGCTGGGGTCGGGCGAATCTGGTGGTCTACGGGCTGCTGATCGCCGCGCTGCTGGTCTTCTTCGGGCTGCCGAACGCGGCGAACAAGACCACCTATCTGGTGCTCTTCGCGCTCGTCAGCTTCATCGAGGGCATCGTGCTGGTCGCCACCCCTGCGCTGATCAGGGACTTCTCCCCGCAGCTCGGTCGGGCCACCGCGATGGGGTACTGGACGATGGGCCCAGTCATCGGCTCCCTGGTGGTCACCACCGTCACCAGCAACACCCTCGACAGCGCCACCTGGCAGGACGAGCTGCGTTATTCGGCGATCGCGGGGTTCGTCGTCTTCGTCGTCGCGATCTTCGCGCTGCGCGAGCTGTCCCCGGCGCTGCGCGACCAGATCATGGTGTCGCTGCGGGACCGGGCACTGGTCGAGGCGCGCGCCAAGGGACTGGACACCGAGGCGGTGCGCCGCGGCGAGTGGCGGCAGATGATGCGCCTGGACGTTCTGGGCTCGGCCTTCGCCATCGCCGTGTTCCTGCTGCTGTACTACGCGGCGGTCGGCAACTTCGTCGTCTACTTCGCGACCACCTTCGGCTACAGCGAGCAGCGCACGAACGCGCTGGCCAACTGGTACTGGGGGGCGAACGCCATCGCCCTGGTCCTGGTCGGCCTGCTCTCGGACCGGCTGAAGGTGCGCAAGCCCTTCATGATCGTCGGCGCGGTCGGCTCCGTCGTGGTGACCGCGATCTTCGCCACCCGCGCCACCCACCTGACGACCGACTACTACACCTTCGCCTGGCTGTTCATCGGCATCGGCGTCTTCAGCGGCATCGCCTACGCGCCCTGGATGGCGAGCTTCACCGAGACCGTGGAGAAGCACAACCCGGCGGCAACCGCGGCGGGCCTGGCGGTGTGGGGCTGGACGGTGCGCATCGTGGTCGCCGTCTCCGCGGCCTTCATCCCGGTGCTGGTGACTTCCGTGACCCCGCTCGTGGAGCACGGCACCGAGGTCAAGGCCGCCTCGGTGCAGGCTGCGCCCGCGCTGGCCATCGTCAACGCGCACCCTCAGCTCTTCGCCGAGCTGAACAAGTACACCCCGACCACGGTGCCGCCCGCGCTGGGCGCCCGCGCCGTCAAGGAGGTCGGTGCGGAGAACCTGGGTGTCGTGCAGAAGGCGGCGCCGCAGCTGAAGCTGCTGCAGGAGTACGGCCCCGAGGTCCAGAAGGCGTCGAAGGACGGGCCTGGCGAGTGGCGCAACTGGTGGTGGATCTGCGTCGGCGGCCAGGTGCTCTTCCTACCCTTCGTCTTCGTGATGGCAGGTCGCTGGAGCCCGAAGAAGGCGCGTGAGGACGCCGAGGCGCACCAGCTAGCGGTCGACCGCGAACTGGCCGCCCTCGCCGCCGCCGAGGAGTGACCGGACGCGGAGCCGGCCGGCCGTGGGCGGGCCGGCCGTCTCCGCGGTCGCGTGTATCGGGGCAGCGAAGCCCCGCACCCCGGGTTGACTGCCCCTGTCGCTGTGATGAATCAGGCCGGAGCCCTTCTTGATGCCGCGCCGCCACAGCGCCATCTCCAGGGCATTCAGCGGGAGTTCGAGGCGCATGTGGGTGGCAAGCTGCCATCCGACGATCATCCGCGAGTACACGGACGAAGGCGACACAGACCCAGCCGGACCAGGTCCGTACATAGGTCGACGGGTAGGAACCCGGCGGGCTCCGCGGCCTGTTCCGCCGGCGGACCTGACGTCGGCAGGCCCGGTCTCAGGTGCCCCGAAGTCCCCAACACAGCCAGCTCGGGCCGACAGGGTTGCCCGAGCCGCAGACAGGCGTGGACGATTCGCGCGAGGTCGCGCAGCTACACCACCAAGCGGAGGCATCTCGCCCTCCCAGTCCAGACCGTCTTCGGCGGAGGGCACGGGTATGTCGGCGCCGCCGACCGTACGTCTTCTACTACCGGGTCCAGTCACCGGTGCTCATCGCCGAACTCGACCATCACTGCGGCGTCTTCCTCGACTACGACACCCCGAAACCGTTCCACATCCACACCGTGCTGCGGACTCCCCACGGGAACGACTACGGCCGCGCCTACGTACGCGCCTGGCAGGAACACCGGTCCGTCTGAATGCGGGATCCAAGTTCGGCGCAGGCGTTGACCGGCCGGGATCAGCTTCGGTCCTGGGTGGACGAGGTCGAGGAACCACGGCGCGAGCGGGACCCCCAGCGTCTCAAGGCGGCCTACTTCGAATGGGCGAGTCCGGAGGCGGCGCGTGCCCGACTGGAGACGCACGTGCGGTTCCACGAAGACGCCCGGGCGTCGTACGAGAAGCAGCGCGAGGACATCCTCGCCCGCCGTGTTCCCCTGCTCCTGGCCCGCCTGGAGCGCACACCGGCGAGCGAGCAGGACGCGGTCGTGGAGTTCAGGGCGTTCGCGTACAGCGGCCTCATCGCCCGCGCCCGCGCGGAGGTCGAGTGGGCACGGGAGGGACTGCGGTTGCTGGACCGGCTCCACCCGGACCGGTCCGAAGAAGAAGCCGCCGAGCAGCCAGGTGCCTGACCACACGGTCAACGCACGCACCCGTCGATCGCTGCCGGCAATCAAATGAGGCGGAGGTCTCGATGAACGCGGATCAGACGAAGATCAGGCAGCTCGTGGAGAACTGGGCGCTGTGGCGGGACGCCGGCCACTGGAACCGATTCGCCACCACCTGGCATCCGGACGGTTGGATGAGCGCCACATGGTTCCAGGGCCCGGCCGCGGACTTCATAGCCGCCAGCAAGGAGGGCTTCGACAACGGCGTCAGCATCCTGCACTTCCTGGGCGGGCACACCTCGGACGTGGCGGGGGAGCGCGCCGTCGCGCAGCGGCTTCTGCGGCCGGTGAGGTCGTTCACGAGGTGAGTGCTTCCTCGGCGTCGTAGCCGTAGATCCAGCCGTTGCTCACCAGGGGGTCGGCTGCGGCGAGTGCCGCGTCCCGGGCTTGCTGGTCGGGCCCGTCGGGCAGGTGGTTGATGTCCCGGCGGGCGCGGCTGACTTGCTGAAGGCGCGTGGTGCGTTCGATGCGTGCCGACTCGTACCGCTTCAGCGCCTGTTCGGGGTCGTCCGCGGACGCGGCCAGGCAGCGAGCGAGCACGGCCGCGTCCTCGATGGACTGGGCCGCACCCTGGGCGAAGAAGGGGAACATGGGGTGCGCGGCGTCCCCGAGCAGCGTGATCCGGCCCCGGCTCCAGTGCCGTAGAGGTGTCCGGTCCAGCAGTGCCCAGCGGCCGGGAACCCCGCCGGAGGTGATGAGGTCCGTCACCCGCGGATCCCAGCCGGCGAACTCGGCATGGAACTCCTCGATCGTGGCCGTCGCGCTCCAGGACTCGTCGGTGAAGTCCCCGGCGGGCGCGAAGGCCACGATGTTGACGGCGCTCCCGTCGGCGATCGGATAGTGAACGAAGTGCCGTCCGGGCCCCAGCCAGAGGGTCTGAGCAGGGCGAAGCGCGAACTCGGGCGCGGCATGGGCGGGCACGACGGTGCGGAAGGCACAGATGCCGGAGTACTCCGGCGGGGCGGGCTCGGCCACCGCGCCACGCACGACGGAGTGCACGCCGTCGGCGCCGATGACGACATCGGCCTCGACCTGGCTGCCGTCGGCGAAGCGCAGCAGCGCGCCGTCCGGGCGCGGCTCGACCGACGTACACCGTGCGCCCAGCCGTATCCCTTCATGGGGCACGGCACTCCTGACGGCGCCAAGCAGATCCGCCCGGTGAACGGCATAAGTGCGCTCGCCGTAGAGCCGCTCGCACACACCGCTCAGCTTCTCCACCGAGAGCACGCCCCCGTCCGCCCAGCGACGGAACTCCCAGCCCCAGTCCAGCGGCACCGCCCGGCGCAGGAACCGCTCCATGACATCGAGCCGACGCAGCAGCCGTACGGCATTGGGGGCCACGACGAGTCCGGCGCCGACCTCGGCGAGTGCGGGAGCCTGCTCGTAGACGGTGGCGGTCAGCCCCGCGCGGCGCAGGAAGGCGCAGGCGGCCAGACCGCCGATGCCACCCCCGATGATGGCGATCCGCGGGCCGTGCACAAGGTCGGGCATGGAGCCACTCCTCTGCCTCGAAGGCGAACGTCCTGGTAAGAACTCGATTCTCACCGGCCTCCATCACCGCCGAGAACATCTATGTTCATTCAATGGACACCCCCTTTCGGCGGCCGCCACGAGGAGCTGACGTCTGATGCCCCGTTCCGGTCAGCCCGGTCGCAGCGTGAGTTCACGGCTGTTCGACGTTCTCTTCGCGTTCCGGCCCGGCCGGTCCCGGCTCACCCTTGCCGACCTGACCCGACAGACCGGGTTGCCCCATGCCACAGTGCGCCGACTGGCGCTGGAACTCGTCGAGGCCGGGCTGCTGGACCGGGCACCGGACGGCGGGTTCACCGTGGGCATCCAGCTGTGGCAGCTGGGCACGCTGGCACCGCTGAGTGTCCCGCTGCGCACCGCCGCACTCCCGTTCATGGACGACCTGCACACCGCACTGCGCCAGCACGTACAGCTGGCGGTACTGGAGGGCACAGAAGCGGTTCTCGTCGAGCGGCTGTCGGCGGGCAAGGCGGTCGACGTGATGTCGAGGCTCGGCGGGAGGCTGCCGCTGCACTGCTCCGGCGTGGGCAAGGTGCTGCTCGCGCACGCCGGCCCCGAGTTGGTGGAGCAGGTTGTTGCGCAGGGCCTGCCGACGTACACCGAGCGCACCGTCACCGATCCGGCGCGGCTGCGGTCGATGCTGGCGGAGTGCCGCGAGACCGGTGTGGCTGTCGTCCGTGAGGAGACGACGCTTGGGGTTGACTCGGTGGCCACCCGGATCCTGAACGCCGATGGTGAGGTGGTCGCGGCCCTGTCGGTCGTCGTGGGCGCCGGGTCGGTCGATCTCCGGGCGATACGGCCGGCGGTCATCGCCTCCGGTCTGGCCGTGTCTCGCAGGCTGGGCTGGCATCCCTCGGCCGGAGTCCGATAGGCCGGCTCTCCTGAGGCCTGGATATTCAGGCTGGTGGTCGGCGTGGGCCGATGACCGCACGGAGGAAGACGGCGTTGAGCTCGGGCAGCGTGCGGATCTCCGCGGTCAGGACGCCGAGGTTGGTGTCGGAGTGTTCGCTGAGGTAGGTGTGCCGGATGCTCTCCTCGACGCGGAACAGACCGTCCCGCGGCGGCACTCGGTGAGGTCCGTCCCTTCCTCGGTCTCAGCCTCAAGGCGTTCCAGTAGGTGCAGCAGCAACGCATCCTTGCTGGGCCAGGCCCTGCGGACGGCCCCGGCGACGTCGCGACCGTACTGGAGCGGCTGGCCCGCGCCCGGCTGATCACCCTGGACCACGACACCGTCGACCTGGCGCACGAGGCGCTCATCACCGCCTGGCCTCGGCTACGCGGCTGGATCGACACCGACCGCGAACGGCTGCGTGCGCACCGTCGGCTCACCGAGGCGGCGCAGGCCTGGGACGCGCTGGACCGTGACCCTGGCGCGCTCTACCGTGGCGCTCGGCTGGACACCGCAGAGGAGGCGTTCGCCGCCCCGGGTCGCGGACGCGAACTGACCGTGCTGGAGGAGGAGTTTCTCGCCGCAAGTACTGCCGCGCGCGCGGATGAACGGCGGGCTGCAGTGCGGATCACCCGACGCCTGCGCTCCCTTGTCGCAGGCCTATCTGCCCTCCTCCTGGTCTCCTGTGCAGCTGTGGCCATCTCCCTCCAGCAGCGTGCCACGGCGCGCAACGAGCGGACCACTGCGATCTCCCGTCAAATCGCCGCTGAGGCAGACCGGCTGCGTGCCGCAGACCTTCCCACTCAATATCAAAATGAAGCGCTTGCGGCGCAACTCGACATCACCGCCTACCGCATGCGGCCCTCGCCGCAGACGTACACGAATCTCATCAGCGAAGCCACCGCACCGCTCTTCACCGAGGTACGGGAGCGGAACAAGGACGCAAACTCCAGCGGCTACACGCCGGGCAATGGAAGAGTGGCTTACGATTCCGCGCGCCGCGTCCTGGTTCTGACCGGAAACAACCTCATACGGCTTTGGGACACCAGCCACTTCACGCACCCCAAGCCTGTCGGCAGGGCGTTGGCGGGGTGGAAGGCGGCACTGAGCCCCGACGGACAAGTCCTGGCCGTTGCGAACTATGACCTGACCGTCGGCCTGTGGAGCACCTCTGACCTGTCCCACCCTCGTAAGCTCGGCACGCTCCCTCCGCCCGGAGACGCCCCTGGGCAGTTCATGGCCTTCAGCCACGATGGCAGCATGCTTCTCGTAGGCGGCGAGCGCACCTCCTCCCTGTGGAACGTGCACAACATCAGCCACCCCGAGCTCGTCCGGTCCATGCCATGTGACCTTGCGGCTTTCAGCCCGCGTCGGCCGCTGCTGGCGACGCGCGACACCGACAACGGCACTGTGCAACTCTGGGACATCTCCCGACGCAATCGTCCCACCGCGCTCTCGGTGCTCAGCGGACGGGTGGTTGACGGGGACCTTCTTGTCTTCAGCCCAGACGGACAGACTCTAGCCACCGGCGGCGCCGACCACGAACAAGTGTGGCTGTAGGACATCACCGATCCTCGGCATCCGTATGCCCTGGATGAGAACCTGAATCAGCAGGTGAGCGCTCCCGGCGGGACACGCGCTGACGCCGTCGCCTACAGCCCGGACGGCCGACTCCTCGCCGTCATCGGACCCAGCGGAATCCAACTGTGGAACACCACCGTGCCCGAGTCACCCAGACGCCTGGGACAGCCGCTGAGCAGCCGTTCACAGGCGCAGGGAGAGACGGCCATGGCGTTCGGGCCTGACGGTCAGAGTCTGATCGTGGAGGATACCCAGACGCTTCGTGTATGGCGTCTGCCGCCGGTCATGCTTCTTGACTGCGGCGACCTGACCCCGGCCGGGTTCAGCAGCGATGCCCGAACAATGGCCACGACCTGCGGCGATGAGACGATTCAGCTGTGGGATACCAGTACCCCGGATGGGCGAGATCCAGCTGTGGGACACGGCTGATCCAGTCCACCCCGCCGCCAAAGGGCATTCCTTTTCCGGCCAAGCGTCCTCCGTCGAGAGCCTCTTGTTCAGCCCCGACGGCCAGACCCTCGCCACGGGGGGTGAAGACGGTGTGATCCGCCTCTGGGCACTTGACGCCGGGCGCACAACCCGCCGCGTTTGCGCCGTTACTGCTCATACCCTGACCAAGAGTGAGTGGAGACGCTACGTCGGCAACCTGCCCTACCACCCCCCGTGCCCATGACAGGAAAGGCGTGGAGACAACGCCGAATGCCCGCGTCACGCCCCAGTTCGATCGGCACGTGCGTCGAGGGTGCCGTCAATACGGCGATGACGTGGTCGCGGAGACTCACAGCACACAGCGTCTCGGTGTCACACCTTGCCGGGTTGCCCGGTCAGTAGTGCGTAACGCCGACGCTGCTAGGAGGACCCGTGGATGCGCGTCTCAACTACTACGGCAATGGCCTGGCGGCCAAGGTGCTGAAGCACTTTTACTTGGCCAGCAAGGTGTTGTCGGACTCGACGCTGCCGACCGCCATTCAGCATCTGGTGGAGATCCGCGCCAGCCAGATCAACGGCTGCGGTTTCTGCACCGACATGCACACCAAAGACGCGGCCCACGCCGGGGAGACCTCGGTGAGGCTCAACCTGGTCGCCGCCTGGCGGGAGGCGACGGTCTTCACCGAGGCCGAGCGCGCCGCACTGGAGCTGGCCGAGCAGGGTACCCGGATCGCGGACGCGGCCGGCGGGGTCACGGACGAGGCCTGGGCGAACGCCGCCAAGCACTTCGATGAGGACCAGCTCGTCGCGCTGATCTCCCTCATCGCCGTCATCAACAGCTACAACCGCATCAACATCATCAACCAGGAGCCCGCAGGCAGTTACCAAGTGGGCCAGTTCGGCTGAGTCAGGGCGTCCGGCCCGACCGCACGCACATGATCCGTCTCCGTGTCGCCCCGGCCTCCGGCGGAGAGAGGGACTTCGGGTGCCAGCCGTCCACGCTCAACCACGCGACGGTACTTATCGAGGATCGACCGTGTTTTCCCCGAGGCCGCCGTCAAACGCGAGTGCGGGCCGCGGTCTCGTTGCCGCGGCCTCCCGGACTGTGGAGGCCGGCAAGAGGCTGGGTGGTCTCGAGACTCTGCGCAGAGGCAGAAGACAGACGGCAGAAGACAGACGGCGGGACACCGATGCGGGCCGTGCTGTGTCTTCACCGTGAAAAAAGCTGATTGAGCCCGGAATCGCCGACGCGAGAACGTCCAATCCGGGCAGGTCTTACGGAGTTGGCACAGTGCATGAGATGGACTCAGCGGACGGGTTCGGTCCCGCGATGTTGGCGGACGTCAAGCCGCGTTTCATTCCCGAGGGGGCTTCGGGGATGACCGTCCTCGTCAAGTGGCCTCCCGGTGACCCCGGGACGCCTCCGCACCGCCACTCGGGGCCGTGTTTCGGCTACGTGATCGAAGGCGAGCTCCGGTGGGAGTTCGAGGGTGAGCCGGAGCGCGTGATCAAGGCCGGTGAGACGTTCTGGGAGCCGGGCGGTGACGTGATCCGCTACCAGAACGGCAACGCCCTGTCGGACGCGCCGGCCAAGTACATCGTGTTCATGATGTGCGTCCCTGGCCAGCCGATGCTCACGATGGTCGACGAAGAGGAGTTCGAGAAGCGGGCTCACCTGCGCGCCCCGCGGCCCACCGACTGACCTGCCGCTTACTCGAACAGTCCGGGTCCGAACGGAGCTCGTCTGCTCCGGGAAAGGGCGCAATGAGGCATGAGCGCCACTGATGTTGTGTACGGCATGCTGACAGCGTTGTTCGCGGCAGCGGCCATCCGCGCGCTGCGGCATGGCGTCCTGTCGCGGAGTGCCAGGTGGCGCAGTCGAGTTGACCATTTCCTGCACACACACCGCCATGGCTCTGACTATGGCGATGATGCCTTGGAGCTGGGGGCGCATGCTGCCGGAGGCGCCGCTGACGGCCTTGTTCGCAGCCGCAGCATTGTGGTTTCCGCTGAGCGCCGTCAGCCGCTGCGAGAAGTCGGTACTGACTGCGACCGCACAGAGGCTGCAGTACACGGCCGGCATGGCCACGATGGCCTGGATGGCGCACTCCATGGCTTCCGCCTCGCACGAGACCTTGGCCGAAGGTCTCCCAGCGGCGCACCAGGCCACGCATCTCGGTCACTCCGCAGGGGAATCGACGGCCGGCAACGCGGTCATCGGAGCTCTGTCGCTGTACCTCCTTGTGTGCGCTCTTCGGTCACTGACCCGTGACATGCCCGCGCTACGCAGAACTTCGAACGCCGAACGCATCTCCACCCGCATCGCGGAGCCCTTCGGCCACTTCTGGGACGGATCGATGACCCTGGGAACGGTCATCATGCTGCTCATGCACCACTGACCGCCGACAGCCCCCGGACCGCAGGATGTGGCCGACGCACGGCCCGGCAGCACGGATCAGGGGCGTATTCCTGTTGCCGTCAGCACGCAGCCCGCGGGTTGTGGCGGAAGTCGGGTTTGGGGTCGGTGCTCAGGCTTCAGCAGGCAGGCCGGCGACACTGGTGGCCTGGTCCCAGATGGCGAAGCGGATGGTCATCTCGGCGCGGTATTCAGGGGCGTTCATCAGGTGGCGGCGGGGTCGGAAGTAGGGTGAGATGCCGCTGAACGCGGACAGGAACCGCTGCGCTGAGCGGAAGCCTTTCATCGCGTGTTCCCGCTGCCTCGTGGGCTGGTGACTGTTCTTTGCCCTGTTGTTCACCCCTTGTGCGAGCGGTGCTCCACGGAAGGCATGACCCCGCTGTGGGCCGCGCCGTAGGAGCGGAGCTTGTCCGTGACGACCACCCGCGCCACCGTACGCGTCGTCAGCAGGTGGCGAAAGAAGCTCCTGACCGCGGCGGTGTCCCGGCACTTCTGAACCAGGATGTTCATCAGCACCGTCCCTTCTTTCCACGGCCCGCCCCAGGTACTTCCGCTCCCCGTCACCTTGATGAAGACCTCGTCCAGATGCCACGTGTCGCCAGGCCGGGACTGCCTGCGGCGCGGCACGTCGGCGTAGTCCTGGCCGAACTTCCCACACCACCGCCGCACCGTCTCATGCGAGATGATCAGACCGCGCTCGAGCATCAGCTCCGCTACCTCGCGGAACGACAGCGGGAAGCGGAAGTACAGCCACGCACAGGGGGAGATGACCTCGACCGGGTACCGGTGCCCTTTGTGCGACGGCGACGCGTCCCCCACTCGCGTTCGACATAATTCGTCTCGCCTGGAGGCGCGAGGTGCCCGCTGACCTGCGGACTCTCCGCTTGCGCCCCGAATCGCCCGTTTCTTTGGGCATAGAGAAACGGGCAGGTAAGCGGCTTGGCCGATCAGGCCGATGGGCCAACAATGAGCCGAGGGACGGTGGAGATAAACCCCTCTGAAACGGGGCAAGTTGGCGGCCTCAGGATGGGGTCCGTGATCGACGCTCTATCGTCGATCACGCAGCGGCTTCGAGACGGTCTTCGGCCAGGTCCTCGGAAGCCGCACCGGAGGCCCCGCCACCTGCGGAAACGCGAACGCCCAGAGAAACGACCTGCGGCAGCCGAGAAGGTGAAGCCGCAGGCCAGCGGGCATGCCGTTGCTCCAGAGGCTCCGAATTACGTCGAACCCGGGCCCCACGGACACCCTCCTCCACCATGACCAACCCCGAGATCATCTCGGGAACCAGCCAATGTGACAGCTCCCGCGAGGCCCACAGCGGCTGCGCCGTTCCGTCCGCCCTCTCAACCCGGCGCTCATGGTGACGCGTTGAGGAAAGACCGCGGTGACGTCGACCGGCCGCGGCGGGTGATCCGAAGTGATTCACACCATCGGGAGCCAGGATGAGGTAGGCAGGTCCCACAGGCGCGCGGTTGTGTCGTCGCCACCGCTGGCAAGGGTACGGCCACCGTGATGGCCCAGCAGGACCGGCCGGACGGTCGGATCGCGTACGAGGTGAGCGTCGGCCTCGACGGCTCGACCGGGTCCTGGTCCGCACCTACGACTGGCCTCCCTCGGGCCTGCGGGTCGCGCACCTCGGCTCTTACCCGTCGTCGACCAGGCCCCTGGAGGACAGGGAAGTACCTGCACCCCCACGGCGGGCGCCTCGGTGACCGCGGTCGCTACGGACGGCCGGCGATCAACCAGAGAATGAGCGCCGAGTCCAGGTTCTGGCTGTATCGGTAGACAACGGAGATCCCGCGCCCGCCGGTCTGCTCGGGCAACAACTCGATGACGTAGCTCACGGCCTGGGGCGTGGGGCTCGAGGTCACCGGCGTACTCGACCTCTCCGCTTGACAGTGCTGACAGACCACCGGAGCCACAGGTCTCGCGAGACGGCATGCACCTCCAGGCCTGCGGATGCAGTGCGTTGTCACGGGTCTCAGTAACGGGCCTCACCGGGACACGCCTGGTCGGCGGTGTCACAAACCGCGTGGCCACCCGGTCTTACTTGGAAAACCGATCCGATTCGGCGCCATGATCAGAAAAGCGGAGGGTTACTTGCCTCAAAGACCAACCTCATGGGCATGCGCTGCGGCGGAGGCAAGTCGTCGAGTAGCCGTGAGAGACGTCGAACCATGACGGGCGACAGGGGGACGATTCCCTCGTCATCGAGCCGGCCGCCAGGGAACCCGACGTCGGCGGGCTTGCGCGCTCTTCCCCGTCCCGTGGCAGTGGTGGTGGGCGCCGGTGGGGTACTCGGAGCGGCGCACGTCGGTATCGGGTACGCGCTGGAACAGCACGGATTCGTCCCGGACATGATCATCGGAACCTCGGTGGGTGCCCTCAACGGGGCCATTGCGGCCGCCCACCCCGACAAGGCCGCGCCGTGGCTGGACCACGTGTGGACCCAGTTGCATCGACGTGAGGTGTATCCGCTCGGCTACCGCCTGTTCTCACGGGCCAGCATCTTCACCGATCGCGGCCTGCGTCGACTGATCGCTGGGGCTGGGCTGCCGTCACGGATCGAGCAGCTGCCGGTCCCGTTCACCGCGGTGGCCACGGACCTGGACACCGGCGATCCGGTACTGCTCGACCACGGAGACCTCGAGTCCGCGCTGCTGGCCAGCGCGGCCGTTCCCGGGATGCTGCCCCCGGTGGAACGTGAGGGCCGGGTGCTCGTCGACGGCGGAGTGACCGCCTATGTCCCGGTACTGGCGGCCCTGCAGGCCGGGGCGGCCAGCGTGGTGGTGGTGCCGACCGGGCCGGAGAGTTCGCCGTTGCGCCCCACCGCCACGCGCCGGCGTGCCAGCGCGATCGCCGCCAGGGCCGGGCTGGTGCTGTTGCACCATCAGATCGAGCGTGACCTGGACGAGGTGTCCAAGCACATCCCGACCGTTGTGCTGCCGACCGGCATCGAGGCCTGGCCCGCTCCGTGGGACTTCCGCCAGACTCAGCGCCTGATCAGCACCGCGTCCCGCACGGCGGGGCGCTTTCTCGACGGACTGCGCATCAGCGGTCCGGGACTGTATCGGGTCGACGAACCTTCGACACCCGCCAGTCCGGGCGAGGCATCCACTTCTTCCATATCGGGGGGCAGCCTGTGAAGGGCGTTTCCCCTTGATCGTGGACACCCTGATCATTGGATCGTGATGATCTATAGGACAGGAGTTCCCGTTGGGGACGTAGAAGTACTCGTCTGAGTTCCGGGTCGATGCCGTCGCGCTGTATCGCTCGAGCCCGGGTGGGACGTACGCGTCGGTGGCCAAGGATCTGGGCGTCAACCACGAGACGCTCCGCACGTGGGTGCGGAATGCCGAGCAGGCCGCCCGCCCTGGCGCGGTGGAGGCCACCGCGATGGAGAAGGAGAACCGGCAGCTGCGGGCGCGGGTGAAGGAACTCGAGCTCGAGCGGGAGATCCTGCGGAGGGCCGCGGCCGGGGTTCCCGGGCCAGGTTCGGCCCGGATAGCACCGCGATCCGCTCGAACGAGATGCCCGTGACCTGGTGGATCACCTCCGACGTCCGCATCCCGGAGTACGTCTCGACACCCTTCATCGAGCTCACCACGACCGCGTCCGGCTCGATGTGCGGGGCCCAGGCGGCGAGGTTCGCCCGCAGCGCCTGCGCCGGGATCGACAGCACGGCATGCCGGGCCCCGGCGAGCGCCTCGACTGGGTCTACTGTCGCGCGGAGCCGGTCGGGCAAGACAACGTCGGGCAGGTACCGGGCGTTCTGGTGCCGGACGTTGGTCTCGGCGACGACCTCAGGCCGTCTGGCGTGGATCGTGACGTCGCTGCCGGCGTCGGCGAACACCTTCGCCATCGTCGTTCCCCATGACCCTGCGGAGAGCACGCAACCCGAGCCACCCGACACCCCGTCCACCTCGCGAGCCCTGACCCTGGTGACCCCATCCGCCGCCCGAAGGCCTCCTCAGCGTCACGGCCACGGCCTCGCGCGTCGCCAACCGGGGCAGGACCAGCTCGTCCTCCCGCGCCGCCTGGTCGTCACCGAGCTCCCGGCGCAGCTCCGCTTCGTGGGGCTGCCGCAGCGGGTAGAAGCGCCTCCCCATCGCCGGTTCGTCCGGCCGCTCGTCGATGTACTCCACCGTGAGCCCGGCCGCGCGCGCCTGCTCCACCACCGACGCCCGCAGCCCGGGCACTACGGCTTGCGTGAGGGACGTGGCGGCCGCAGTGCCGCGGCGACCGCTCAGAGGTGGCCGTCCAGGAACTCCCGTACCTCGGCGATGGTCATAGGCCCCGTGCCGTGGGCCACCGCCTCCCCCTCCTTCAGCAGGACGTAGGACGGGGCTCCGGTGATCCCGTATCGCTTGGTTGCGGACGGACAGCGCGTCATGTCGGTGCGGACGGCCGTCAGGCGGCCCGTGTATTCGTCTGCGATGTCACCCACGACGAGGTCCATCGCCCGGCAAGGCTCGATTGCCTTGGGCCATGTCCCGGTGAAGTATGCGAGGACCGGGACTCCGCTCATCCCGAGGATGAAATCGAACTCCGCGTCCTCACGGGGTTGGTGAATCCGCTTCGCCATGGAAGCTCCTGACCTCGCGTTCCGTCATTTCATCCCCATCTTCCCCCGCGAGGTGGGGCAGGCTGAGTCCGGTCGGTCGTCTGGCTGACCGATGGGCGCGTGAGGGCGTTGTCACGTTGTTGAGTACGTGACTGTCTGATGGTGCGTCGGGGCGTGGTGGGCCCGCGGTCAGGGCCTGTGTTCAGGCCGTGGCGGGCCGGCTGGCAGCGCCGGTGATCTGGTCCCGGATGGCGAAGCGGATGGTCATCTCGGCGCGGTGGTCGGAGACTGTCATCAGGAGTCCCAACTCCATGACGGTGATGGACCGGTGGTGGCTGTCGTGACACGTAGATGTCGCGCCAGCGCGGTTCGATTCAGAGCAGAATCGGCTCTTCGAGGCCGTGCTCAGCGATCGGCTCCTTCAGCTGGTCGACCTTCTGCCGGTCTTTGCCCTGGGATAACTGGCGGAGTTCCGCTGTCCTGGAGCACTTTGAGTGTGGTGTAAAGGTTGTCCCGTAACGGCGGGGCGCAAGTGAGATGATCTCTCATGCCGTCAGTGTGCTCGCGACCACTGACAACGCCCGCGGCGGCCCAGTAACGCCCATCTGGACCTGCCCGGGCGGGCGGCGACCACCGGCGGGTGCTGGCGGTGCTGAGATTCCCGGAAGGAAACGGCTGACCCCGGGCGCTCGCCGAAGGCCCGGCCGACGCCGGGACGGCGAAAAGGTTGGTGTGCGGGGCCGACGGAAGCGGGTAATGTCTTTGTCATGTTCTTCCAGACGCCGATTTACGAGTGAGAGCGTGATGGGCCCCTGCTGACGTCCTTCGACGTCGCCGCCCGTCCTCCACCGATGAATCCGTAGATCACTTCACATCATTACCGGGAGAATCCGTGACCGTGAGCAAGAACATCAACAACCCCGTGGGCATGGGCGGCGGCCAGCGCAAGAAGCTGTCCCGCGCCGAACGGCAGAACAACGGTCCGCACCGCAACCGCGACCGCCAGGGTGCAGCCGACCAGAAGGCGGAGCTGGTGCGCAAGATGCGCGAGAGGACAGGCGCAGCTGAGGGCGCCGGGCAGGCGGGCGACGACACCGCACAGAGCTGACGCACCGCCGCCGTAGGGCGGCACCGCACGAGGCAGGGCCCGGACCGCGACGCGCGGTCCGGGCCCTGCTGTCGTATCGGGGCCCTGCTGCCGTACCGGGCGCGGCCGGTCCCGCTCAGCTCTCGGCCGACCACCCGCGTCTCGGCTGACCACCCGGGGCAGCCGCAGATTCGGCAGCCCCGTCACCGCCACCACCCCGAGCTGCACCAGCACCTCAGCGCGTTCCCCGTGCCCAGCCCGGGCGACACCGCAGCTAAAGCCTGCCCCGCATCGTTGAGGCGGGCGGCTGAGGGAGCGAGGGCTCGCCGCCCTCCTCGTGTCATGCAGCTGCCTCGGGATCCGTCGAACGTCACGCATGTCCTTGTGGCAGCCTTTCCGGCACATCTTGCCGGTGCCGTGCAGAGCGTCTTGGCGGTCATGCCGGATGCCAGGCTAGCGCCAGCGGAGTCATTCGAGGTTGTTGAGGTGCAGGGCGAGACCGTCGCCATCCCCTACCGGATCTACAACGAGGAGCCGGAGACCGGCGGCTCGGAGCGGCCACTGACCGAAACCCAGGAGGTCGCACAGCGGGCTCGACCTCATCGAGGGGGCGCTATGTCGGAGAGCGGGACGCCGGCGCCGACGCCCGGATCGTCATCCGGTGGTGGCAGGAGAGCTGGCCCCCGGAACTGGCCCTTCGGATCCCTTGGTGTCAATCTCCGTCAGTGCTGTTCGCGCGGCCTGCAGGAGTTCTTCGGAGAGCGGGTTGCCGCGGGTGGCGCGGGCGAGGGCGAGGGCGCCGACCAGGGTACAGAACTGGGCCAGGCCGTCGTCGTCGCCGGTGGCCAACCGGGCGGCGCGGTTCCGTACCCCGTTGATGTAGACCTCGCGGGCGCCGGCGGCTTGGTCGGGCTCGCGCCCGAGGTCGGCGGCGAATCCGGAGACCGGGCAGCCTTCTGCGGCGTGATCGCGGTGCCAGATCGAGAGGTAGTCGTCGATCATCGCCTGGCGGGCGGCCTCGTGGTCCTCACCTTCCTCCGGCGTGACCGCTGCGGCCGCAGAGTAGGGCGCCGGATTCTCGAAGGCGTGAGTGATGGCCTCATCGACGAGGTCTTCCTTCGATGCGAACTGCTTGTAGAACCCGCCGTGAGTGAGCCCGGCGGCCTTCATCAGATCGGCGACGCTCACCGCGGTGCCCTTCTCGCGGAACATCCGGGAGGCGGTGGCGACGACGCGCTGCCGGTTTTCCTGTGCCTGCGCCTGGGACACGCGCCCCATGGGATCACTCTCCTCTGATGGATGTCGTTTGACATCTATCGTAGCTCTTGTTTAGATGTCATGCGAAATCTAATTAACCGGATCGCCCGCCGGGCCGAGCAGGGCCTGGCGCCGCCTCCACCATCCGAGGCCCGCGTGCTCCGCTCCGAAATCGCATCATCACTGACAGCACTGGAGAATTCCTGTGTCATCACCGCCCGGCCCCACCAAGTCCTCGACGCCCGCCGCGTCCACGCCGCCCGTGCCGCCGAGCCAGGGAAAAAGGGTTCCCGAGGCGGTCCACCGCCGACGCTGGGCGATCTTGACCGTGCTGCTGTTCAGCCTCCTGGTGGTGATGCTGGACAACTCGATCCTCAACGTGGCGATGAAGACCATCGCCCAGCCCGCTCCCACCGGTCTCGGGTCCACCCAGAGTCAGCTGGAGTGGGCGGTGAACTCCTACACGCTGGTCTTCGCCGGACTGCTGTTCACCGCGGGCCTGCTCGGTGACCGCCTCGGCCGCAAGAAGGTGCTGCTCTTCGGCATGCTGGTGTTCGGCGTGGGTTCCGTGCTCTCCGCGATGTCGGAGTCCTCCGGGCAACTCGTCGCTTTCCGGGCCGTGATGGGCTTCGGCGGCGCGTTCATTCTGCCCGCCACGCTCGCGATCATCATGAATGTCTTCGAGCGCGAGGAGCAGCCCAAGGCCATCGGGATCTGGACCGGTGTGGTTGGTTTCGCCATCGCTCTTGGCCCCATCACCGGCGGCATCCTGCTGGAGCACTTCTGGTGGGGCTCGGTCTTCCTGGTCAACGTCCCGATCGTGGTCGCGGCGATGGCCGCGATGGCCGCGATCGTCCCCGACTCCAAGGACCCCAAGCCCGGCAGGCTCGACCCGTTCGGCGTGCTGCTGTCGATCGTCGGTCTGGCGCTGCTGGTCTACGGCATCATCAAGGGCGGCCAGTACGGCGACTTCACCCGGCCCGAGTCCTGGGCGATGATCCTCGCCGGCCTGGCGGTCCTCGCCGGCTTCGTGGTCTACGAGGCCCGCAGCGACCACCCGGCCCTCGACGTCACGTACTTCCGCAACCGGCGGTTCTCCGCGTCCGTCGCCGCCATCGGGCTGGTCTTCTTCGCCCTCATGGGTGTCACGTTCTTCAGCGTCTTCTACAACCAGAGCGTCCGCGGCTACAGCGTCCTGCAGTCCGGGCTGCTTGTGCTGCCGCTGGCCGCGTCCCAGATGTTCTTCGCCCCGCGCGCGCGGCTGGTCGTCAATCGCTTCGGTGCCCGAGCCGTGTGCGCCACGGGCCTGGTCCTGACCGCCGCGGCCTTCGCCGGCTTCCTGCTCCTGGGCCAGAACACTCCCATCTGGGTGCTGGAAGTGCTGTTCTTCCTGATGGGCACCGGGATGGCCCACGTGATGCCGCCTGCCACGGTCATGATCATGTCGTCGCTGCCGCGGGAGAAGGCCGGCTCCGGATCCGCGATCAACAACACCTTCCGGCAGGTCGGCGGGGCCATGGGCGTCGCCATGCTGGGATCCTTGCTGTCCACCAGCTACCGCAACGGCATCAACGGCCACCTGGACATGTTGCCGCCCTCCGACCGGCCCGCCGCAGGTGAATCCGTCCAGGCGACCCTGGCTGTCGCCGAGAAGATGGGACCGGCTGGCCGAGCGCTGGTGCGGCCCGCGAACGACGCCTTCATCCACGCCATGCACATCGCCGCCATAGGTTCCGCGGCCGTCGCTTTGCTCGGCGCCGTCGTCGTGCTGGTCTTTCTGCCGCGCAAGGCCGCCGCCGCGGCTGCCGGCGCCGACAGATCCCAGCGCCAGACCTTGGAAGCCCAGCAGTGATCCCCCGTCAGCCTGCGACACACCGCAGGCGACCGCCCGACCAATGCCGTCCCGCGCAACCGCCCGAGGCGATGGTCGAGACAACCTTCGAAGAGCGCTCTCGCGGGGGCGAAGCCCGTGCCGCGTCGCCGACAGGTCCGATCACACCTCGACTCCGACATTCACCTCATACGAAGGAGATCCACTGATGGTCACCAACAACCTTGTGCTCATCCCCGGTGCTGGCGGCGTGGGCCGTACGGTCTTCGAGCAACTGCGTGCTCAGGACGTGCCGGTGCGCTTCATGGTGCGCCGCGAGGACGAGCGTGCGGCCGAGCTGCGGGCGCTCGGCGCGGAGGTGGTCGTCGGCGACCTGACCCGGCCCGAAACGGTGGCGGCCGCACTGCAGGGTGTGACGCGAATGTACTTCGGGATGGCTGTGTCGCCGCATCACCTGCTGGCGGCCACCATGGTGGCCTCCGTAGCAAGGGAGTACGGACAGCTGGAAGCCCTGGTCGACCTGTCGCAGATGACCGTCTCGCAGATGACCGCCACCAGCACCGAGGAGTCCCACCAGCAACGGCTGCACTGGCTGGCGGAGCAGGTGCTGGACTGGTCCGGCCTGCCCGTGGTGCACATCCGGCCGACGGTGTTCCTGGACACTCCGCTGTTCACCGATCTGGCGGCCCGGACGATCAAGGAAAACAGCACGATCGCCCTGCCGTTCGGCACCGGACGCACCTCACCGGTCGCCGTGGACGATGTCGCACGGGTCCTCGCCACCGTGCTCCGCGATCCAGCTCTGCACATCGGGCAGGTCTACGAGCTGACCGGGCCGCGCTCGGTCGACATGACGGAACTGGCCACGGAATTCTCCCGGGCGCTGGGCCGCGAGGTCTCCTATGTAGACCTGCCCCCGCAGAGGTGGGAGGAACAGCTCCCAAAGCTGGGCCTGCCACCGCACGTCGTCCAGCACGTCATCACCATGGCCAAGCTGCACCGCGACAACCGCTACGACCGCACGACCGACGGCGTGGAGCGCGTGACGGGCGTCCCTCCTCAGTCGATCGAGGCGTTCGTGGCCGCCCGCAAGAACTTCTACCTGGGCTGAGCCACCCCCGATCAGCCGCCGTCCTGGGCAGGTGCCCGTATGTCCGAGGCTCGTCTTGGCATCAAGGCCACGTTCGGTCAGGTAGCCGTGAGCGGTGTCGCCCCGTCAGTTGGATTCGGAGCAGCGCTCTGTTCCGGTGTGCGGCGTTTGTGTACTTCACCGCGGTACCTGGGGCCATCGTGGCCCCGCAGGCCTGTGTCGACGCCTCCGACGGGATCGGCATCATCACCTCCTACGCCACCGAAGTTGCCCTCCCGTCGACGGGCACGTGGAAGAACCCTGGCGCCGGATGCGCGTGGGCCGACATCGTCCTCATCGCCCCGGAGGCCGGGCTGCCGCTGCTGTTTCATGGAGGCCGACAACTGCACTGAGGACGCGAGCGTCATCGCGGCCAAGTTCGACAAGTACATGCGTCACTACCGCCGCAAGGTCAAGGACACCGACGGCCTGGACAAGCCGATGTGGCGCGCTGGTCCGCGCCCGATCCCCGGTGGGGCGACGCGTCGCACCCGCCGGTCCTGCTCGTCGTCCACAAGGTCGGCAAGCGGTCCGCGCTGAAGCAGATGGAGCGGGTCGCCGCACTGACCCGCGAGCACTGGCAGGGCCGGTGGGCAGAGGGCGGCTTCCGCATCTACGAGGAGAAGATGCCGATCGTGGCGACCACTCTGGAGTTGCTGCGCGAGCACGGCCCGGCCGGGCCCGCGTTCTGGCGCTTCGGCCGTGAGGACCGGCACAACCTCTGGGACGCGATGGGAAATCCTCACCGGGAGGCCGCCCTCGCCCGCCGGGCCGAAGGCGCGCGGCGTCGCCAAGCGGACTCCTGGAACTCCAGGAACCGCTCCGTCGCCGCATCCTCGCTGGGTGCGGTGTAGACGGGCTTGAGGGCCCCCGCGACCTTGTCCCAGTCCTGACGGGCGGCATAACGGAACGAATTGCGCAGCAGGTGAACCACACATGTCTGGACAATCGTGCGAGGCCAGACGGCCTCCACAGCATCGGGAAGACCCTTGAGCCCGTCGCAGACCAGCACCAGCACGTCGTCCAGGCCGCGGTTCTTCAGCTCGGTGAACACGTGCAGCCAGTACTTGGCCCCCTCACCACCGCCACCGGCCCAGAGAAGGGGGCGGCGAGCAGGGTGGCGAGGATCGCCGCCACCGGGGCGCCGGCTCCCGTCGTTCTCGTTCGTCGCACTGAGATCTCCGTGGTTTCCCTGAGGGTTCGGACGCTGGAAGAGACGGATCGAACCGGTTCGATGATGCCCCCGGTGCAGGACACAGCTCATGCAGAGGGGGAACCCGAGCTCTATCGAACCGGTTCGAGGGAAGCTAGCACCGCGGAAATCCACCAGCAATACCTCCGACACGGGGAGTTGCGGCAGCTCCTCCTGGATCTCGGGGCCGTTACGAGAAGTGCGGCGAGATGTGTTGACAGCCGCCGGGGTTGTTCCTACCTTCACTTCACGCGAACCGGTTCGACAACTGGTTCCGCACATCGAACCGGTTCGATCCGTCCAAGGAGTGCCCGTGAACATCGGTGAGATCGCCCGGCGGGCCGGTGTCTCGCGGAGCACCGTGTCCTACGCGCTGAGCGGCAAGCGCGCCGTGTCGGAGGACACCCGCCGGAAGATCCAGCGCGTCATCGACGAACTGGACTACCGGCCCAACGCCAGTGCGCGCGCCCTGGCCAACGGTCGGACCAACACGATCGGCCTGGTCTTTCCGCCGGCCGGCAACCACTACACCGGAATGCAGCTCGACTTCATCGGCAGCGTGGTGGAGGCGGCCGCGGCCCACGACTACGACGTGCTGCTGTCTCCCAGCGGCGTTGACAGCGACCGCTCGTTCCAGCGGCTGCTGGGGGAGCGGAGGGTCGACGGCGCGATCCTGATGGAGATCAGACTGGAGGACGACCGGGTCGACCACCTGGCAGCCCTCGGCTTCCCCTCCGTAGCCATCGGCCGGACCGCGCATCCCGAGGGCACCTGGTGGGTCGGCCTGGACCACACCGCGCTGGCAGCGGCGTGCGTCCATCACCTCGCGGACCTCGGCCACCGCAGGGTCGCCTTCGTCAACCGGCCCGAGCAGTTGCTGCGGGCCGGATACGAGTCGGCCCACCGCGGCCTTGACGGCTTCACCAAGGCCGCGGCCGAGCGCGGGCTGACCGTCCGGACGTACTGCTGCGGGGACGACGCCGCGTCCGGCCAGGCGTGCCTGGAACAGATCCTGCACGACGACCCGACCACCACGGCCCTGGTCACCCTCAACGAGGCTGCCCTCGGCGGCCTGTACCGCGGACTGGCCCAGGCCGGCCGTGACGTACCGCGCGACTTCTCCGTCACCGGAGTCGTGGCCGGCCGGTGGGCGGAGACGGTGACCCCGCAGCTCACCGCGGCGGACGTACCGGCGGAGGAGATGGGCCGATACGCCGTCGACCTCCTCGTCGAGCGGATCGACCACCCTGACGCGCCGCCCCGGCACCACCTGCTCGCGCCGCCGATCTCGCTACGTGCCAGCACGGGGCCCGGCCCCGGCACACCGTCCATCGACGCCCCCTGACGTCGGCCATCAACACCACCTTCTGACCACGGATCACGGGCAGCGTGCGTCCCCCTCACCGTATGCACCGCCCGGGCTGTTCGGCATGCCCGATTCCCCCCTCGTCACCCACCCTCGGCACACCCGTGCCAGAAAACGAAGGAACGCGCAATGCACAGCTCCGTCAGACGGCTCCGCCTCACCGCCGCGACCGTGACCGTCCTCGCCGTCGCAGGCACCGCCACCGCTTGTTCCTCCGGTGCGGGCGGCACCGGCACCAAGGCCGCGGACAGCGGCACGTACACCATCTGGGACCCGTACCCGCAGTTCGACAAGAGCTCCGCGTGGGCGAAGCTGCTCGACGCCTGCGGCACCAAGGCCGGGGTGAAAATCAAGCGGACCGCGCTCGACACCAGCGACCTGGCGAACAAGGCACTGCTGGCAGCCCAGCAGGACAACTCCGCGGACGTCCTCATCGTCGACAACCCGGTGGTGTCGACCCTGGCCGAGGCCGGCGTCCTCACCACGACCGAGGACAACAAGCTGGACACCTCGAAGGTGAACACCAACCTCCTCGCGGCCGGACAGGCGGGCGGCAAGACGTACGGCATGCCGATCGGTGCCAACACCCTCGCCCTCTACTACAACAAGGCGGTGCTGAAGCAGGCAGGGGTGGACATAGCCTCGCTCAAGGACTGGAAGTCGCTGACGGCGGCGCTCGCGAAGGTCAAGAAGGCGGGCAAGAAGGGCATCACGTTCTCCGCGATCGGCACGGAGGAGGGAACCTTCCAATTCCTGCCCTGGTACTGGGGATCGGGCGCCCAGCTGACCGCGCTCGACTCCGACAAGGCGGTCTCCGCCCTGACGCTGTGGAAGGACTGGCTGAAGAGCGGCTACGCCCCGAACTCGGTCCTCAACAACACGCAGACGACCAGTTGGCAGGAGTTCGCGACCGGCGACTACGCGTTCAGCGAGAACGGTACCTGGCAGCTCGCCAACGCCAAGAAGGCCGGCTTCGACTACGGGGTCATCCCCGTTCCCGCAGCCGCCGGCGGCAACGCGGCCGCCCCGACCGGCGGCGAGTTCGTCACCATCCCGGTCCAGGGCAAGACCGACCGCTACGCGACGTCACAGAAGATCGTGACCTGCCTGACCAGCGCCGACAACCTCCTCAACACCGACACCACACTGTCCTACGTGGCACCCACCACCGAGGTCCAGGACAAGCAGGTCGCGGCGAACGCCGAACTGAAGCCCTGGGTCGACGCGGTCAAGGCGGCCAAGGGACGCACCAGCGACGACCTGGGCACCAAGTACCCGAAGATCTCCGAGCAGTTGTGGAAGGCAGTCCAGTCCGCGCTCAGCGGTTCGAAGTCGCCGAAGGACGCGCTGTCCGCCGCTCAATCTGCCGTCAAGTAATCGGAAATCAGGGCCAGTTGATGAGTCACATGACCCAAGTGCCACACCGACGGGCCGTGCGCCACCACAGCGGTGCGGCCCCCACCGCACCGCCCCGGGCACGGCGCCGGCTCACGTCCCAGCAGTGGGCCGCCTGGGGCTTCCTCGCCCCGGTGACCCTCTACCTCGTCCTCTTCTACGCCTACCCCCTCTACCGCAACATCGACCTGAGCCTGCGCAACTACACGGTCCGGTCCTTCGTCCAGGGCGATGCTCCCTTCACGGGCCTCGCGAACTACCGCACCGTCCTCGACGATCCGACCTTCTCCCCAGCCCTGGTCCACACCGTGGTCTTCACCGCTGTGTGTCTGTTCTCCCAGTACGCCATCGGCCTGGCCCTCGCGGTCTTCTTCAACCAGCGCTTTCGGCTCTCCGCGACCCTGCGAGCCCTCTTCCTGGTGCCCTGGCTCCTCCCACTGATCGTGTCGGCGTCCACCTGGTCGTGGATGCTCAACAGCGACTCCGGTGTCGTCAACGCCGTCCTGCACGCTGTCGGCGTTGGGCCTGTGAACTGGTTGACCGCACCGGGCTGGTCGCTGGCCTCGGTGATCATCGCGAACATCTGGATCGGCGTGCCGTTCAACCTGGTGGTCCTCCACAGCGGCCTGCAGTCCATCCCCGCGAGTCTGTACGAGGCCGCAGCCCTCGACGGGGCGAACGCCTGGCAGCGGTTCTGGCGGATCACCTTCCCGCTGCTGCGCCCGGTGTCCGCGATCACCCTGCTGCTGGGCCTGGTCTACACGCTCAAGGTCTTCGACATCATCTGGATCATGACCAAGGGCGGCCCGGCCGATTCGTCCACCACCTTCGCCACTTGGTCCTACCAGCTCGGCTTCGGCAACCTGCTGCCGGCCTTCGGTCCGGGAGCGGCCGTCGGCAACCTGCTTGTGGTCGCCGCCCTGGTGTTCGGACTGGTCTATGTCAGGGTCCAGCGGAAGCAGGGGTTGTCATGACGAGTGCTGGAATCGCCGCGGGCCCCCGCCGCCGTACGTGGTGGCAGACGGCCATCGGCGTGCTGTTCACCGCGGTGATGCTCTTCCCGGTCTACTGGATGCTCAACGTGTCCTTCACTCGCGACCAGGACATGCGTAAGAGCCCTCCGGACCTGATTCCTCTGCACGGGACCCTGGAGGGGTACCGCGCCGTCCTGGACCAGCAGTTGCCGTACCTCGGCACCAGCCTCGTCATCGGTCTGGGCACCGTGGTCCTCACCGTGGCACTGGCCGCGCCCGCAGGCTACGCACTCGCCAAACTGCGCCCGCGTGGCGGCGGCGTGCTCAGCTTCCTCTTCCTGGTCGCCCAGATGATCCCCGGCATCATCATGGCCATGGGCTTCTACGCCATCTACCTCAGCCTCGGCCTGCTCCAGTCGGTGCCCGGCCTGATCGTCGCGGACTCCACGCTGGCCGTCCCCTTCGCCGTCCTCATCTTCACCGCGTTCATGTCCGGCATCCCCGGCGAACTGCTCCAGGCCGCGAAGACGGATGGCGCGGGGCCCATGCGTACCTTCTGGTCGATCGTGCTGCCCATGAGCCGCAACGCCATCGTCACGGTGTCACTGTTCGCGTTCCTGTGGTCCTGGTCCGACTTCGTCTTCGCCAGCACCCTCGCCAACGGCGGCCCGCACGAGCCGATCACCCTCGGCATCTACCACTACATCGGCAACAACAACCAGGAGTGGAACGCCATCATGGCCACCGCCGTCGTGGCCTCGCTGCCCGCCGCGGTGATCCTGGTCCTCGCCCAGCGGTACGTCGCCGCAGGCGTGACCGCCGGCGCCGTCAAAGACTGACTCCTCCCCGCCCCGTCACGGTCCACCCACGGGCCGCTTGCCGGCCGGCCTGTCATTCCTGCATGCCCATGAGTCGATCACCCCTGCTCCAGAAACGAGTCCCGCTTCATGACCGCCGCCCCGTTCGGCCCGGCCTTCTCCGTCCACGACATCCCGTTCAGCACCCGCGGGTCATGGTTCGGTATTTCGCCCGTGGTGGCGGAGAAGACGTACGCCGAAGATCTTCACCTCGTTTCGCACCAGAACGGCATGCACGCCGTGCTGTGTCTCGTTCCGCTCGACATGGCCACCGGCGACCGCGCCGCCACCAGCCCGCACGCGACACCGAGCCTGCTCAGCTGGACCGGCGGCGAAGGCCGCATCGACCTCGCCTACGAATCGCCGGACACCGTACGCCTGCGCGGTGACGGGCTGGGCCTGCACATCGGCGCGTCGGCGACCGCGCTGACCCCGTTCAGCGGCACCTACTTCTACCGCGAACCCGGCACAGGGGCGCATGTGTTCACCTCGTACGAGACCGGGCGGCGCTACCGCGTCACCGTGCTGTCGGGGACCCTGGCCGAAGCGTCCGGCACGCAGACGCTGGGCAGCGCCGTGCGAGGTGTCACGATCGGCGCCGAGGCCGGTGCAGCCTGGGAGGTCGCGGTCGAGGAGTACGAGACCGCGCGCCGCCCGTACGCGTCCTCGACACCCTTCGGCCAGGTCGTGGACGCCGCGCACAGCGCCTTCTCCTCCTTCGCCGACACCATCGCGCCCTGGCGCTCGTCCAGCACGCCCGCCGCCGAACTCGCCGCGTATGTCCTGTGGTCCGCGACCGTCCGGCCGCAAGGCTTCGTCACCCGGCCCGCGGTGCTGATGTCGAAGCACTGGATGGACAAGGTATGGAGTTGGGACCACTGCTTCAACGCCCTTGCCCTGGCCTCCGGAAGCCCCGGACTCGCCCTGGACCAGTTCTCGCTGCCCTTCGACCACCAGGACGAGACCGGTGCGCTGCCCGACTCGGTGGCCCACTCCGAGATCCTCTACAACTTCGTCAAGCCCCCCATCCACGGCTGGGCCCTGCGCCACCTGCGCCGACGGCTCCCCGACCCGTTCGGCGAGGCGGAGTTGACCGAGACGTACGACCGGCTGGCCCGCTGGACAGACTTCTGGCTCACCATGCGGCGCGCACCCGGGGCCACCCTCCCCCACTACCAGCACGGCAACGACAGCGGCTGGGACAACGCCACTACCTTCGACCCCGAACGCGTGATCGTCAGCGCCGACCTGGCCGCCTTCCTAGTCCTCCAACTGCGCGAACTCGCCGGTCTGGCAAACGAGTTGGGGCTGCCCGCCGACGCGCGCAAGTGGACCCGAGTGGCCGACGCGACGCAGGCGGCGCTGCTCGACGAGCTGTGGACCGGCGACCGGTTCGTCGCCCGCTCGGCACACGGCGGGGCCACCTGGACCAGCTCCAGCCTGCTCGACCTGATGCCCGTCGTGCTCGGCGAGCACCTGCCCCAGAGCATCGGCGACGCACTGGCCGACCGCATCGAGTCCCACCTCACCGCGTACGGTCTCGCCACCGAACTGCCCACCTCACCGCACTACTTGGACGACGGCTACTGGCGCGGGCCGATCTGGGCCCCGTCCACCGTCCTGATCGAGGACGGCCTGCGCCGGGCCGGCCACGACCGTCTCGCGGACGAGATCAGCACCCGCTTCCGCGCCCTGTGCGAGACCTCGGGTTTCGCGGAGAACTTCGACGCCCTCACCGGCGTAGGTCTGCGCGACCGCGCCTATACCTGGACCGCCGCCGGCTACCTCCTCCTCGCCGAGGCCCACGAGCTGAGGCGCGCCGAGACCGCCGAGGCCGTCGGCGGCTGACAGACCCCCTGGGCGACTCGCGCCCGGGCAGCACCCCCTTCGGGAGACCCGCACATGCGCATATCTCGCATCCTTTCCCCAGCCGGACGCCCCGGCAGACCAGCCGTTCCGAGACGCCGCAGGACCGCCGTGATCGCGGCGCTCCTCGCCTCGTTCGCCGCCGTCACGCTCCCCGCGACCACGGCCCACGCCGCGGACACCTCCGTCACCGTCGACTTCTCCACCGCCGGAGGAGCCCCCACGTACCACGCCTCGGGGATGATCTACGGGATGACCCCGGACGGCTCGCTGCCGCAGGACCACTTCTTCACGGACATCAAGTGGCACTTCATGCGGGCAGGGGGCGCCCAGCTCAACAGCGGCGGTTACGCCACCAGCCTCGCCGACTACCAGACCCGGTGGGCCTCCACCCTGGCCCAGTACAAGCGGACCGCCGCCCTCGGTGGCACGTTCGTCCTCCTGCCGCACGACCTGTGGGGCGCCGACGGCACCACCAGTCAGGGCTGGCCCGGTGACAACGGCGACTGGACGCAGTTCGACGCCTTCGCCACCCAGCTCATCAGTGACGTCAAGGCCAACAACATGACGGTCCAGTGGGACCTGTGGAACGAGCCCGACGGCAGCGGCTTCTGGGGCGCGTCGCAGACGCAGTACCTGCAGATGTGGTCGCGCTTCTACGCCAAGGTGCGCGCAGCCTTCCCCGCCCAGCTCATCGTCGGTCCCAGCATCGCGGGCCAGCCGAACTCCTCCAACAGCTGGTGGACGACGTACCTGGCCTACGTCAAGGCGAACAACGTCGCCCCCGACATCTACAGCTGGCACGACGAACCCGGCGACCCCGCCACCGACGTCGGCCGTGCCAACTCCACTCTCGCCGCAGCCGGGTTGACCAACACCCGGGCCTACCAGATCAACGAGTACGCCACCCTGTCCATGCAGTCCCCGGGCGGCGGCGCATGGTTCATCGGCCGCCTGGAACGGGCCGGCGCCGACGGTCTGCGCGGCAACTGGGCCTCCGGGACCGCCCTGCACGACAACGAGGCCAACCTGCTCACCAAGAACAGCGCCGGCCAGTACCTGCCGCTCGGTGAGTGGTTCATGTACCGCTACTACGGCTCCCAGACCGGCAACATCGTCAAGCTCACCGCCGGTACCGGCACCGACGGTCTGGCGACCAAGGACAACTCGGCGGGCAACGCCAAGGTGCTGCTCGGCAGCAGCGGCAACACCGGCACTGTCACCGTCAACCTGACGGGACTCAACACCACCTCCGTCGTGCAGAACAGCCAGGTCCGTGCCGTCGTCCAGCGCATCCCCTACAACAGCGGGGCCGCCGTGACCGGCCCGGAGACGATCACCGACACCACCCTCACGGTCAGCGGCAACGCCGCCTCGGTGAGCCTCCCGTGGACGAACGCCAAGGACGGCTACACCGTCACTCTGCTGCCTCCGTCCAACACCACCGTCTCCACGGTCGCCGTCAGTCAGAACAGCGGCCAGTGTCTTGACGACACCAACCGCTCCACCGCCAACGGCACGCAGTACCAGCAGTACTACTGCGAGGGCGGCTACCAGCAGATGCTCGATCTCAAGCCGGTGAGCGGCAAGACCAACACGTACAGCGTGGTCGACGAACTGAGCGGCAAGTGCCTGGACGTCTCGGGAGCGTCCACCACCGACGGCGCCGCCGTCATCCAGTACACCTGCAACGGCGCCACCAACCAGCAGTTCACCCTCAACCCTGTCACCGCGCTCGGCAACGGCCACGACTACCAGCTGGTCGCCGTCCACAGCGGCAAGTGCGTCGACGTCAGCAACGTCTCGACCACGGCCGGCGCGCAGATCCACCAGTGGACCTGCGACGCGGCGAGCGTACTGAGCACCAAGAAGAACCAGATCTGGCGTCTGCTGGGCAAGAGCTGACTGCCGTCACCCATGACGATGTGGAGGGGGTAGTCCACATGCCCCTCCACATCGTTCAACCGGAACGGTTCTCGTCCAACTACCGCGTCTATGGGGCCCGGAAGATCTGGCGCGAGCTGAGCCGGCAGGGGCATGCCGTGGCCCGCTGACGAAGCCCCAGGTCACGACCACAATCTGAGATCTCTACCGAACCCGGGGCGGTTCAGTCTTTGGGATCTGGCCTCATCTCCACCAGGTCGATCCTGCCGGACCTTCGACGTCGACCAACCGGCTTTGCACCTCGGCTGATCGTGTGCGGAGGTTCGGCGTCGACCGCCGCTATTCGCGCTTGTTGGTGTCAGCCGCCGTACGCGGCCCTGACAAGCATTGCCGTCACTCAACGGATGGCCCAGAGCCGGCCCGATGCCTTGCCTGTACAGCCAAGACCAGCACCGCCGTGACCGCCAGCACAACATTCAACGAGTCAGCAATCATGACGACGGCGAACGGTGCGCCGACCATGTGCGGCACCTTGGCGATGAGCATGCCAAGACCCATGAGCAGGGGAAGCCATATCGAGTAGAAGCGCACGCCCTGGCGGGGGCTCGCTCCTTTGCGAATCTTCGCCTGCTCCCACCAGCGGCAGCCGAAGCTGAGAAGAACCAGCAAGCAGCCCATCACAACGACGGACCAGTCCATGAACCTGAGCATCGATACCCCTCGTCGGCACGAATCTCCCGTACGTGTCGGTTGTGTGACCTGTCCGTCGGTGCCTAGGGGGCAGCCCAGGCCATGAGGCAAAGGCCAGTGATGACCAGGCACGTAGCCGTGGCCGCATCAGCGTAAGAACGTCCATGCGTGGTGATCCCGATCGTGGCCGCCAGACCCACCACGATCGCCCCGATACCCCAAATGCGCGGAGATGCGATGGGCCTGCGCCATGGGAAGGGCAGCCGGCCACGCAAGATCGCTACAGCTCCTGACCCAAAGGTTAGGAGCCATGCGATCGCTATACAGATCCAGTCCATGACGTCCACCGACACCCCAGTCCCCCCACGGCATCACTGCGACTCGTTCCCGCAACGCAGAGAGCGTGTCAGGCCAGTCATACGGCCGGAATGAACCGCTCAGGTTCTTAGCGCGATCTTTACCCCCCTTACAGAAGGTTCGGAGTGTCCTGTACCCACCACCTTCCCCAGCTCCTATCCCGTCCGCCGTCGACCCACACACCGTGAGGTGGACAGAGTGTGTGCGGTCGACCGGCCGTCACCCGCACACCGCATCTGTCCCCACGGCGACCGCGAAGGCCGCTTGCGGGCAGGGTGCCCGCACCATCAGGGGGACTTCTTGCCCCCTTCCGCTTCTGCCACCGCCCGCCGTCTGGCTGCTGTCGGCGTCCGCAGCCGACCATGAACGCGTCCGCAGCACCCGAAGGTGGAGATCTCGTCTGGCAAGGTCTCCCCGTTCCCGTGAGTGCTGCGCTCGGGCCGCGAGGACACCTGGCACGACCGCTACCAGATCAGGCACCAGTAGTTGCCGGCATGGCCGGCGCCGACCGACGTGAGGCCCTTTGGAAGCAGTGCCGGGTCCGGCTTGCCGACGGCCGCCAGCGAACAGGCAGGATCGCCGACCACTCCGGCGGTGGCCATGCGCTGAGCAGCGGCCGTTGCTTCCGCGCTTGTGTACCACCGTGTCGGCGACGGCGACACGGGCGGCGGGGGCAGCGGGGGCGGCGTGGACTTGGGCGTAGGTGGCGTTGATGCGGGCTTCGGTGTTGTCGTCGGCGACTTGGGCGCAGAAGGCCGTATCGGTGTGGGCATGGGCGGGAGCGGCGCGGTCAGTGTCGGTATGGGCTTTGTTGCTGTTGCTGTTGTCGGTGGTTTGGGTGCCGGAGGCTGCGTGGGCGTGGGCTTGTGCAGGGACGGTACAGGCGGTTTCGGCGTAGGCTTCGGTACTGCTGTCGCCGACGGTTTGGGCACGGGGAGCCGTGTTGCTGGTGGCTTCGGTTTTGGCCCGGACGAGGGGGCCGTCGCCGTCTGGCGGGGCGTCGGCTGAGGCCGGTTGCTCGAGGGTGCCGATGGCCGGGGACGAGCCGTCGCTGTCGGCTTGGGCCTCGGAGTGCGTGTCGACGTGGGCTGTGTTACGCCCGACGGCGTGGGCCGAGGGGCTTCATGGTCGGACGTCACTAACGCCCAAATGCCGACGCCACCGGCGATCAGCACGGCGGCACCGCCCGCGATCCACGGGGCTCGACGGGGTGAGCGTCGGTGACGGTTCATGTTTCTTACTGTCTGCAGGGGGTGGCGGTGGCGCCACCCGGGTCGGTGGCTTCGGGGTTTCCAGCTGATGCAGGGACACGGCCGCGAGAGCCGGTTGTCGCGATGAGCCGGTTGGGCCGTCGGGGTGGCACGGGAGGCGCGGGAGCCTGCAGCACGAGAGAATCTCGAGAGGGCGGGCCGGGGCCAGCCGGGCGACCGGACGGCAGACGCCCCGCCCGAGGAACGGACGGCACGCCTGCATGCCGGACAGCACCGGTCGCAGTGACCATCACGACCAGCAGCAGTCCCAGGCAGTCGAGCCGCTTGCGCCCGCCCACCTTCTTCCCGCCGTCCCATCCGGACATCGAGGGCAGGATGGTCGGCGCGGCCCGCAGTGACTGCGCGTCGATGACTGCGGCGGTCGGCTCCGGATCCCGGCCTGCGTCCTCACGGACCAAGCCGGGCAGCCGGTCGTGCAGTTCGGCGAGCGGGCCCGCCACCCGCCAGCGGCGGAGTGAAGGCGTTAGACCCGGTCCCAGACTGGGAAGTCCGCGGGCACCGCCTTCCACTTGATTCCGTTGTCAGTCAGCTAGCGCACCGCGTTGAGCATGTGTCGGTGGCAGTAGCCCTCGGATTGCCCGCCGTGGCCCTCCAACCAGGGCGGGACTGTCCCTCCCCTCGTAGCGTGGAGTCCGTGATTGCAGGGGAAGTTGGGGTTCATGGGGTCCAAGCAACGGACGTATACGCCTGAGTTTCGTGAGGGGGCTGTACGCATCGTGATCGAGACCGGCAGGCCGATCCCGGAGGTCGCCGAGGAACTCGGCGTGCACTCCGGCACGTTGCACAGCTGGGTGTCGCGGTGGCGGCGCAACGGGTCGGCGTCGTCCGACCGGCCGACCGAGCCCGCGCCGCCGGGTGGACGGATGCGCGAGGCCGAGCGCGCCGAGCTGGAGCGGCTGCGGCGGGAGATGTCGGAGAAGAACAACAACAACTCCTGCAGCTGGGACAGCACCTCGTCCACGGCTACCGAATGTCGGCCGTTCCACTCGCGCCAGGAGCGATTTCGAGGCGACTTGCATATTACCGAAAGGAAGATCAACAACTACAAGGCGTCGCCACGTCACGGAACTTGCGTCCGAACGCATCGCAGCCAATGACGTGTACGCGGGTGAGGGCTGGTTGCGCCTGGGCTGAGGGCCTTGTCCCACCGCGAGTCGGCGGGGATCATGACCGCGTGCAACACCGAGAGGAACTCCACGAACTGCTTCCACGCGTCGGGCTCACGGTCGTCGAAGACATGCGCCCGGGCAGCCTGTTCCCGCCAGAGGCCGGCTGGCGCATCGCGCGGGGGATCGCGGCGCCGGACGGCGCGGTCCGGGAAGCGCTCGACGCCGCGTGGTGGCGCCGCCTTGCAGATGCCGACGGCGAGTTCCTGGTGGCCGTCCTCGGACATCGGATCGGCGGCAACGACTCCTGGTGGACCCGGGTCCGCTACGCCGGCGGCGGTGTGCCGGGGCTGACCGGCGACCCCGGGTTCGTGGCGCTCTCCCTCGACGGGCAGGTGCTGCTGGCGGAGGTGCCCGGCGCGGACGGGTCTCGGGTGACGGCCCTCGACCGACTGCCGGAGCGGCTGGAGGAGGCCGCCGCGGCCGCCGGGCGCGAGACGGAGGTCGAGCGCGCCGAGGTGTGGGCGGCGGTGCCCGGCCGGCCGGCATGGCCTTTGCACTGGGCGGAGGGGATCGGGTCCAATCCGGCCGCGCCGGACGAGCTGCTGATCCGGCTGCTGGATGTGGAGGTGGGCTTCCTGCACGGCTGCGACCGGCCCGCCGTACTCGACGCCGCCGTGGCGCATCCCGATCCGCGGGTGCGCTCGAGGCCCGCGGACACCTTCCGGCCCAAGCTCACGTCCGATCAGTGGGTACGCCTGGTCCGCGCCGAACCGTCGCCGAGCCGGCGCGTGCTCTGGGCCGAGCATGCCTGCGCCGGGGGCGTCGAACTCCCCGGGGACACGTACGACGACCTCCTCGCCGGCCCGTCCCGCGCTCAGGCCGCCGAACTCCCGGGGCTCCCCGCGCACCACCTCCCCAGCCTCGCGGCCGACGCCGATCCCCGGGTGCGGGCGACTGCCTGCGCCCGGTGGGAGGACCTCGCCGCGGCGCTGCGGGAGCGGCTGCTGGCCGACACCGACGACGCGGTGCGTACGGCGGCGCTGCTCGCCCACCACACCAGCGTCCCGATGCCTCGCGAGGTTTTTGCCGCGCTGCCTGCGCCCCGGCGCGCGCTCGAACAGTGCCGTCTCGCGCCCGAGCTGGAGGCGGAGCTGGTCCGGGACGGGGACGCGGGGGTACGCCGGGCGCTGGCCGCCAATCCACGGCTCGGCGCGCACAGTGTCGCCGTCCTGGCGCAGGACCCATACGACGACATCCGCTCGGTGGTGGCGCTGCGACCTGACCTCAACGAGGAGCAGCGTGCCGCGGTGCGCTACGACTTCGACCCGACGTCGATGTCGCGCACTCTGCCCTGGGTCGAGGGCCTGCACGGTGACGCCGACGCGATGCGCCGCCTGGCCGTATCGTCCCATCCGCTCATCCGCCGAAGCGTGGCTCGTGCCCGGCATCTTCCACCGGACGTCGTGGAGCGTCTGGCGTGGGACGAGGACCGGACGGTCCGCCTGTTCCTCGCCGAATCGTGCGACGACGCGCCGGCCGAAATGTTGCTCGAGGTCTGGCGCTGGTGGGACGGCAGCTTCAGCCATCCCGGCCGCCCCCGCAGCCACCCCAACTTCCCCCGCACCGGCCTGCTGCGCTACGCCGGCGACCCCGGCGGGCGGATGCGCCGCCTGGCCCTGGACGATCCGGAGTCCACACCTGCCGACGTCGCGCGACTCGCCCGCGATCCCGAAGCCGAGGTGCGCCGCCGCGCGGCCGAGGACCCCCGGCTGCCACCGGCCGACGCGGTGCGGCTGCTGAACGACCCGGCGGCCCACGTCCGCGGGACCGCGATACGCAATCCGCAGCTGCCGGCCCGCGTCCTGGCCGGGCTGTTGCACGACCGTGCCACGGCATGCGAGGCGGTCACCAACCCGGCGATCCCGGTCCCCGTCCTGCACCGCATCCTGGCCGCGGCGGCCGGGGCGGTCTGACGCTGGACTCCGGCACACCTCAGCCAGTCACCCCTACGCCGACCCCGCAAACCACCCGCCGTACCCCGGTCGTACGTGCGCCTCCGGCGCGCCTGCGGGGCTGGCTGCGATGTCGTTCGGTGGCCCCACCCGGGCGGCTCGAGCCGGCCCCACTAATAGGACTCTTTAGGTTGGTCTGGCTCTTGGGTTTGGGCTCCCCGCCGCGAACGCGCAGAGCCCAGCCTGCGCACCATCCCCATCTACGCCATCGCCGCCCACTGGGGGCTTCCCCCGTGCCACCGACTTCACCCGCGCCTTCCGCGCCGCCTACGACATGCCGCCCAGCGAATACCGCCACGAAGCCCAGCGCCCCATCGGGTAGACGCATCGCCAAGCACTCGTGGATTCATCGCTAACGACGTCCCCACCATCCATCCGTCAGTCTGATGGTGACCCCGGTACCTACTCCCGGCGTAGCGAGTGTGAGGCCGGGTCATGAATGTCGCCCAATCAGAATGGAGAGGCACGATGTATCGCGGCATGAAAGCATTCGCGATGTCGGCTGCTGCGGTTGCGGCATGCGGCATTGCATCTCCCGCCTCAGCCGAGGGCCATGCGCCGACCGCAGTCCACGGATCCGCCAGTGCGACTTGCACTAGCAACATGTGTTTCTGGATGCGCGACAAATACAAGGGGAACACGACCTATACGGCCGTAAATCGAGGAATCTGCTTCGAATCTTATGACTCCGGCGACGAATTGTTGGCGTCAGCGAAGATCCGCTTCAAAAAGAAGGTGCGTTTTTACGCGCTCCCTGGCTGTAAAGGACGAACCGGCGTCCTATCAAAGGGTAATTACCCCGACATGGACGCAAAGATCGGATTCTCGCCTCAGAGCTTTAAGCGAGCCTAACTTCGAGCGCTGTCACGTTGGCTGACCGGTTGGGATGATCTTCGGGTTGATCATGATGGAGGGGGTTGTCCGTGGGGAGTGCTTTGCCGTCGCACGGGGGGACCGGCGGACCTCGACGCTTCGCGAGGTCGCCTTCGTGACGATGCCGTGCCAGTCGCCCCAGCGCTCGGCCGGGTCGAGTGTCATGCCGGCCTTCCAGTCGATGAAAGCCGGATCCGACTTCATGTAGGCGTCACGCATCTCCAGATGGACGGCCGTCCTCTGGCAGTCGCGGAACAGATCCTCAAACGCCGGGGTCCTCGTCAACCTTCTTCACCTCCAGGAAGAACTGCACCATGCGCTGGGGGATCTCCACCACCGATTCGTGGCCGGGGATGTCCATCTGCCCGAGGCGCTCGATGTCCTCCACCCTCAGCCCCTGCACGAGGTAGCTGTCCTTCTCCTCGTCGAGGTAGATGGTGGGGGAGCCGCCACTGGGACTCTCCGGGTCCTTACCGAGCTTACGCAAGGCCATGATGTCCTCCTCGGATGCCGGTAGCGATCTCTGTGCCAGAGCTTGCCCGCGGCTGTGCCGTGAAGCGAGGAACTTGCCGAAACTTGCCAGTCGTAGGGAAGTTGACCTTACGTCGCCGGGGGCGGAGCGACGAAGCCGGACCTGGCGCAGCACCCAGGGTTGGCGAGATTCGATCGCAGTCCTCCCTTCCTTGAGCCCGGGAGAGGAGGCCCGCCCCAGGCGAGGGAACGGCTGAAGTCGCCCGTCGAGTTGGGACTCTCTTGTCGACGCATACGGACGCATAGGTGCGGATCATTCTGACGATTCACCAGTTCGCCGTCATCCAATCGAGGCGTTTGGCAGCGAACCTAAGGGCTGTCCCGTAATCCCCGGCGGGCGGACGACGACAGCTGCGGCACCTCGCCGCGTTGTTGGATCGCCCGAATACGCCCGGTATGAGGACGACCCTCCGCCTTGCGATGCACCGCATCTGACGCCGCGCGCTGATCCACCGGGGATTACGGGACAGCCCTTAGCCGTATGAGGTGAACACGCTGGGGCGCAAGCACGTCACGCTGTTTCCCGAGGGAACAGGGCGGCGTTCCGCCAGGGAACAGACGGCGCGTTCCCTCGGGGAACGTCCCGTCTCAACGCATCCCGTCGACGCAGGCAGCCGCCGTGTCCCGTCGCAAAGGACCTGGTCTCCGAGACCGGCTCTGACCTGGATCGACCAGATCAAGTGAGACGCGGAGGCATTGAAAATCTCACGTGATCTGATCTGGTCCGGGAGAGCGGATACCTGTATCCGTCTCAGGTGATCTGGTTCGCCTGTGGCGTTTCCGCCTGCTTGTAGGGTTCGCGCTGAAGCTGGCAGTCCAGCCATGCGGCGACGTCCGTGATGACCGCCGCGTCGACGTGCTGGGGTGCCGTGTACCCGGCGGGCGTCGACGGTCCGGTCCCTGGGAAGAAGAGGTGGTCGTCGGTTTCGTGGATCTGGATAGTGACGTCCGGACGCCCGGTCAGTCCCTCTCGCCAGAGGGGCAAGTCGTGCTCGACGGTGACCTGATAGTCGCGGCCGCCCTGGAGGATCAGCAGCGGCTTGTCCAGGCGGGCGGCGGTGGCAACCGGGTCGTAGGAGCGCAGGTCCAGCCAGTACGAGGCAGGAAGGCCGAAGGGCAGGTCCTCTCGGGGCGTACGGGGCGACAGGGCGGTCTCGACGGTCGCGGCCTGCCGGGTGATCTCCGCAAGGACCGCCTCGGAGTGCGGGCCGGGGTTGAGGGCGGCGAGGTGGCCCACGACCCGGACGGCCGCCCGGTGCATGGGCTCGGCGTCACCTGCCAGGATCACGACGCCCGCGACGGACGGCTCGGTCTCGGCGACCCGCGGGGCGACCTTGCCCCCCATGCTGTGCCCGGCGACGAACACCCGGCTGGAATCGACGCACGGCTCCTCCTGGAGCAGACGCACGGCGGCGACGGCATAGGGGACGTACTCGCGTGTCATCGTGAAGTCGTCCGCGGCAGCCACCTCCGCCGCGTGTGTGAAGGTCACCTTGTCGTAGCGCAGCACCGCCACGCCACGGCTGGCCAGACCCCAGGCGAGGTCCTTCAGGGGCTTGTTGGGCCCGTTGGTGGCGTCCCGGTCGAAGGGACCTCCCCCGCTGAGCAGCACGACCCCGGGCCATGGGCCGTCACCGAGCGGGACGGTGACGGTGCCGGCCACTGCGAGAGCACCGGCTCCGACCGTGACGTCGTGCTCCTCGAAGGCGTCCGGATCCGCATAGGTGGGCGCTTCCCATGCTTCGCCGGCAGGGGGTGCGAGGCGCAGCCCGTTCAGCAGGCCGGTGGAGTCGACCGACATGACGGCGGTGAACTGCCCCCGTTCGCAGACCACGGGAACGCTGACACGGATCAGGTCCGGCCGCAGGCTCTCGCTGGACGGTTCGCCGAGGTCCGTGACCGGACCGGTTCCCGCGGTTTCGGCGAGCCAGGCCGCCTGGAGGGTCTGGGCGCTCAGCGCAGCATGCAACGGCGGGGCGAACAGCGCGGCGATCTCCCTGAAACGGCCATCGCGTGCCCACTCGACCACCAACACGGCGGTTTCCTCCGCAGTCAGCATCCCCTCGCCTTTCTTAGATTTGAGAAAGGTAGCATGCGTGAGAAAGTGGGGTGATGGACACCTTGGAACTCCTGGCGCATCCTGTCCGCCTCCGCGTGGTCCACGCACTGCGCGGCGGGCGGGCCCTGACCACCGGCCAGTTGTGCGCTCTGATCCCGGACGTGTCCAAGGCGACCGTCTACCGGCACGTCGACCTTCTCGCCGCGGGCGGCATCCTCGACATCGCCGACGAACGGCGAGTGCGGGGCGCCGTCGAACGCCTCTACCGACTACGGCAGGAACGCGCGGGCATCGACACGGAAACCGCGCGCGCACTCACCCCGCAGCACCACGAGCGGGCATTCGCTGCCGCCATGGCCGCCCTGATTGCGGAGTTCGGCGCTTACCTGGAGCGCGAAGGCAGCGATCCCGTGGACGACCTCGTCGGCTATCGGCAGCACGCGATCTGGCTCAGCAAGGACGAGCTCGTAGCATTGATCGGCGCGATGCAAGTCGCCGTCGCGCCCCTCCTCGCCAACGAACCCTCGCGGGAACGCACCCGCTACCTCCTCAGCCCCATCCTGTTCCCCGCCGAACAGGCCGAACAGGCCGAACAGCAAGACCCGCGGTAGCCGACACCGCCGTTCAGCAGCTCACCCCACCCGCCGACCAAGGAGGGACACCATCGCTCGCGGTGAACCAGATCACTTGAGACAGGGCCAGATCGACAGAGAGGGGACACGCCGGGAGCCAGTGGCCCACTCGGTGACCAGCCGTCTCAACGAACTTAGTCCACCTGGTACGCCAACCTGGAGAAGGCGCTCATCAAGGCCCAGGCTGCCCACTGACCGGCCTGCCTCATCGGGTGCCCCTCTGCCTGTCCATGGCAGAGGGGCACCGGGCGTATGCGCTGCATCACCGCGCCTTGCGGGGCCGGTCGTCTCGGCCCGGGGCAGACGAGACAGCACGCCCGCTGCCCTTGGCCGCAGAGGGGGTGTGGTCGGGCATCGTGGTGGCGTCGGCGGGCAGATCGGCTATGCGCCGCAGCCGCCACACCAGCACGTCAGGCGAGAGCCGCCGCAGTGGGCGAGACCCAACCCGACAGGGCGGCCACCAGGGACGGGCCGACGGTGCCGCCGATGCCGTAGGTGGCCACGTCCCAGCCCTGGGCCTCGCGCTGCGTGCGCAGTCGCGGTCCGACGATGGCGGGCAGTCGGCTGCTGATACCGCCGGTCAGCAAAGGCCCGCAGGCGCCGGCCGGCCAGCAGCAGCGCGGTCAGTACGGCAGGCGCGTGCCCGTAGGCCAGTGCTCCCGTGGCCAGCGCGGTGGCGTGCAGCAGGCAGGCCGCCGCGATGACCTTCCGGCCGCCCCGGGCGAGGTCCAGTGGCCGCGCGACGAAGGGGCCGAGCAGGTGCGGGGCGGTGATGCAGGCACCCAGCACCCCGGCGAGCGTCCCGGAGCCACCGGATGAGGTGACGAGCAGAACGACGGCGACCACGGCTCCGCCGCGGCGACGACATAGCGCGCCAGGCCGTTGCTGCCCTTTCCAGGCGAAGGCGGGGCTTGCCGCGTCCTCGGCGTGCCTGCTGTGTGCTGCCGGCTCATGGTGTTCGTGCTCAGGAGGTGAGCACGAGGGCGTCCAGCACGGCGACGACCTCCCGGCGGGCGGTCTCGTCCAGCCCCCGCAAAGGACGCGGCAGGTTCGGTTCTCCCGTCAGGCCGAGGTGGGAGGCGGCGGCGGACATGACGCGCAGGCTGCCGTGGCGGCGGAACAGGGCCCACAGCGATTCGAGTCCTTCGGACAGGTCCGCCGCTGGGCCGGCGTGGCCGGCCTGGGCAGCACGGGTGAGGGCGAGGGCGGTCCGAGGGAAGGTGCCGCCGATGACCGAGTACCAGGCGTCGCACCCGGCGTTCAGGCCGCGCGCAGCCGTCCAGTCGCCGCTCACCCCGATGGTGACAGTGTCGGGGATCAGCGCGCGCAGCGCGTCGATACGGAGCTCGGCCTCTTGCGGGTCGTCGGGCACGCCGGGGATCTTTATCGAGCCGACGTTCGGCAACTGCGCGATGCGGCCGTGCAGTTCGTCGGTGAAGTGCACGTGCGTCGTGCGAGGGTTGTCGTACACGCACAGCGGCACGGAAAGCTCACGCGTGACGTCCTCGTACAGGCCGAACACCTCTTCCTCGGTGAGCGGCTGGTACGTCATCGGGGCGAGCAGCACTCCGGAGGCGCCCGCCTTCTGAGCGTCCTCGGCCAGCTCCTGCACGTGCGAGGTACGCAGCGCGCCGATACCGATGATGACGGGCACTCCGTCGGCGGCCTCAACCGCGATCTTCGCGGCATGGGCGCGCTGCTCTCGGGTGAGGTAGGCGTAGCCGCCGGTGGAGCCGAGCGCGCCGATGGAGTCCACGCCGGCGGCGGCGAGGCGGGCGACGAGCGCTGCGTACGCCGCTTCGTCGATGCCCTGCTCGCTGGTGGGCGTGAGGGGGAAGGCGCTCAGGCCGCGGAACATGATGGCTCCTTGAGTGGGTGGGAGATTCGTGATGGTCAGTTGGCCGCCGAGCGCAGTTCCGCGACGACCGCGGCGAGTTCGGCGGCGAAGGCCTCGGCCTGCGGCTCGGTGATGGTGGAGGCGGTGACCCGGATCGCGCCCTGGTGAGCGGCCGGATCCGGCGCGAAGAGGTGACCTGGCCGCACCGCCCAGCCCCGCTGTGCCAGGGCCGCGACCGCGGCCCGTCCGTCAACATCGAGTTCGACCCATACGTTCAGCCCGTCGGGCCGGTGCGGGACTTCGATGCGTGCAGCAGGAAGGTCACATCAAGAGGGTGGAGCGGTTCGTGCTGCGTCACGCGGCGTGACCCCGCTGCTGCTGCTCCTCAAGACCGCGCCGCGCAGCCAGCTCCGCGGCGCGCAGCTCCCCGCTGGGATCGGCAGTGCCGGCCCCCTCGGCAAACGTCTCGCTGCTGCGGGACATCGACTCCCTGAAGGCGTCGAGGAATCGCGCCTCTACGGCAGTGGCACGGGTGTAGGCAGCAGACAGGATGTACTCCTGCAAGCTGACGCCCTCCTGCCGTGCAGCGGCCTCGATTGCGGCGCGCTGGGCCGGCTCGGGAAAACGTAGGTTCATGGCTTTGGGCTGCGACATGGTACCGACGGTATCGCCGGTACCACGGGTTGAGCCAGACCCTCACCAGCCACCCAGTCCTTCACCGCGCTCGGGCGGCAGGTAATCGAACATGTTTGCGATTCTAGATCTGAGGGTGACTGGGGCTCGCCCTCTCGCGTGTGTCCTGTGCCATCGGATCTTGAGCGCGTGCCATCGAATCTCGACGGCCGCGAGTCCGTGCCACCGAAGATTGAGCGGTGGGGGCCAGGAGTCCTCCGGCCAGCCGCGGATGTAGTCAGGCGTGGCGGCCGGGTCTACCTGACCGGGCCTTCATCTTCTCCCGGCTGTGCGTCAGGCATGTCCAGGATGGCCTCTCGGGTGTACTGAGGGCTCTTTGGGGGTGGGGCCACGCTAGGGGCCATGAGTTCGGCGAGGAGCCCGCTCAGGTCATCCGTGGAGAGGGCCAGGCCCAGGGTCTGCACGATGCGCAGACCACAGTCCCGGATGGACTGAGCGTCCTTCTCGGGCGCCGCCGTGCTCCCAATCTCGTCACACACTCGGCTGAACTGTTCAGCGCTGATCGTTGGCCGACTTATGGGTTGCGCCATGGTGCGCTCCTCCTGGAAGAGCGGGCGGTTCCACCCGCTCTTCCAGGAAGCGCTGAGCACACCCCAACGGCAACTGGAGAGAGCCAGCGCGCAGGCGCTCGACCAGAGCCGCTCAGACTTCGTTGTCACGCGCTCAACGTGCCCTGTCACAGGACACCCTCGGTGAGCATCAACGGTGTCCGCGGCAGTGCCGGCACTGCCCGCAGGCCCGGCAGCCTCCGCACGGGTAGCACGGCGCCGACGGCACGCGCGGGCACCCGCAGATCGGGTTGCAGTCCGGGGCGTCCTCGCCCTCGAACCGCGGTTCGACGATCGGGGGCCGGCCGTCGACGTGGAGCTGGCCGTCGGCGGTGAGCGTCTCGAACCGGGCGCCGCAGCCGGTCGACTCCACCCATGTGGCGACGACGGTGTCCGGGCCGCCCGTTGTCCCGTCTCAAAAGATCTGGTCCGAAGCCAGAGCTGTGAGCTGCGGCGACCAGATCGATTGAGACAGGCGGACATTCGAATTCTCAGCCGATCTGGTCCGATGGGTAAGAACGCCGCTCATCGTCTCCAGGGATCTGGTCCGCCGGGGCCGTGTCGAGCCGGTCGAGTTCCTCCCGGCCCCCGACGACCGCTGGGCCGCAGCCTGGCGGCAGACCACCGACGACCAGAGCAACGGCTTCCTCGGCGGTGTCCGCCTCCTCGACGATCTGGGAACGGGACGGCCCAGCGGCGAGGTAGCGCCCGCCAGGAAGGTGCATGATGAACGGAACATCCCACGACCAGGCGCCAGTACACCTGCTGAAGTGCAGGTCCCGGTGGCTGCTTGAGGGATGGAGCTGCCGGAGAAGCGGCTCACCATACGCTGCTCCCACCAGTCTGATGTCCATGTACTCCTTTTGGAGCAGTCGCTGCCACGCAGCCTCCACGACATCATCCTGACCAGGCTCGGCGTCATCGGAAGCACTCGGCGCATCTATCCATCCCATGCGCCCATTCTGCCGTCCCGTGCGCCGACTGCCCTTTTGCCCGAACCAGTTCACCTGGGTCGGCCTGCGGATCGGCCCCGTTCACCTGAGATAGGGACCAGATCGGCCGAGACGGGACAGCGCTGACGGCGAGCGCGGCCGCCGAGTCAGATGTCCTGTGTCATCGAACCTTGAGCGCGTGTCAACGAAGCCTGAGCGGCTCGGCGTCACGGCTGGCGGCGCGCCGTGTCCGTCCTCGCCGTCAAGCTGGCCGACGAGCGGCGTCGACTGGATGAGTTGCAGGCTGGCGACCTGGCCGTGGGGCCCGTCTTCGAGCTCAGCTACGGCCAGCTGGATGCGGAACAAGCCCGAGCTTTCTGCCTGCTGAGCTCCGCCACCCTCCCATTCGTATCTCTTCTGGAATCAGCGAGTCTCCTCAGCCGGGGCATCCCGGAGGCAGGCGACCTGCTGGAGAGTCTGGTCGACGTCGGATTGCTCATACCCATGGGACCTGAGCACTACCAAGTGCACAGCCTGGCCCGGCTCTTCGGCGAAGCACGTTCCGGCGAATGGCGATTTCCTCAAGAGTCCTGGCCTCCGTAACGCTGGAAGGGCGGCTTTGTCCGCAGTCCGCCAAACTCGGTGTCTCTCCCGGCCTCGCTGTATCGGCGTCCGCCAGACCGGGAGGGAACCCGACCAGGGAGCCGCTCCCCGTGCCGGGAGCAACTCGTTTTCGTAGGCTGGTGGTGTTCGTGGCTACTTCGGAGGGTCTGTCATGCCTCTGAATGTCGGTGAGTTCTGGGTTTTGGCACAGATCTTGGGGAGCGGTCGCGGAGCGTCACTGAAGCAGGATCATCTTGCGGAGCAGTTTGAATCCGGCACGCCCATAGAGCTGCCTCTTGATCTTCTTGATGCGGTTCACGGCGCCCTCGGTGCCGCCAGAGCTCCATGCGAGGGTGAGTCCGGCGGTGACGGCGTCGATGTCTCGAAGCAAGTGGAGTGCGAAGCCGGTGAGGCCGGGTAGTTGGCTGGCGTCGACAGCGTCGATCCAGGTGAGGAGCATGGCGCCGCGGCGGTCGGTGAGGATCTCGCCGAATTCGCGGACGTGTCCGGCTGCGGTGTCCAGTTCGGGGCAGCGGGCCAGAACGTCCTTGAGACCGGCGCGATTCTCCTCGCTCAGGGCCGTGGGATGACGGGTGAGCCAGCCCGTCACCTGCCGCACCGTCGGTGGTAGTGGCGGTGCTTGGGGCGGAGAGGCGCGCAGGCTGGCGATGTGGGCGCGGACCATCTGGTAGGTGACGGGGGCGTTCTCGGCAAGCAGTTCACGGTGCAGCTGGATGACGCTCGTGCAGCCTTCGACTAACCGTCGTTCCAGATAGGGCTTGTAGGGGTCCAGCCGGCTGGGCCTGGGCGCCTCGTTCGCGGCCACCGATGCGGCCCTCTGCCATTCGGTCGGTGTGGGCCAGGGCCCTGGAGCCCGGTCACACGGATGGCCTCCGCGGCCGTGTTGTGCATAGACGAGTGAGGGCATCGCGGCGACATCGCACAGTGGAGTTCCTCCTGTGGGCAGTCTGGCGCGGCTCCCACCTCGCTCTGGGCCACACTCTCTTCGGCTACATCCGCTACCGCCGGGGCTGCCTGGCCGACGCGGAGGAGCTGGCCCGGGAAGGCCTGCACATCGCCGACAAGGTGGAAGGGGCGGTTCCCGCCCAGTGGTTCGCCATCGGCATCCTCATCCAGACCCTGCTGGCCCGTGGACGGACAGACGATGCACGCCGCCTCGCCGACACCTACCACTATGGCGAGATGGTCCCGAACGCCGTTGTCTACCCGGACCCCCGTACGGTGTACGCCGAACTGCTCCTGGCGGAGGGGCGACATCAGGAGGCGGCGAGCCTGCTGTCCCGGGTTGGAGACCGGCTGGAGTCACGCGCCTGGCGCAACCCCGCATGGTGCCCCTGGCAGCAGAACCTGGCCTTCGCTCTCGCCCCTACCCACCCCGAACGAGCAGCCTCCCACGCCCGGGACGCCGTCAAACGGGCACGGGACTTCGGTGTGGCATCCGCCGTCGGCCAGGCGTTCCACACCGAGGCCGAAGTGACCGGCGGACCTGAGGGGCTTGACCTGCACGCTGCGGCCGTCGAATACCTGGAGCGTTCACCCGCCGCGTACGAGCTGGCCCGTGCGCTGGTCAGCCACGGTGCCGCACTGCGCCGGAACGGCCGGCTCCAGGAGGCCGCCGACCAGCTCTACCGCGGCTTGGAAGGTGCCGTCCACAGCGGTGCCGAGGCGCTGGCCACCCAGGCCAGGGAAGAACTCACCGCAGCCGGACTGCGGCCACTGCCACTGCGCTACGCGCAGACAGACACGCTCACCGCTCATGAACGAAAAGCTGCCGAAATGGTGGCCCAGGGCCACCCGGTCGCGGTAGCCGCGAAGAACCTGCGCATCACCGAACAAGGCATGAAACGGCTGCTGTCCTCCGCGTACCGCAAGATCGGCACCGATGCCACAGGCCTTGCCAGAGCACTCAAGACCTTTCCGCGCCCCTTGCCGTAACGCTGGTCTTCGAACTTGAACGGTGCGCGTGGTCGTGCGCGCTGATCCGGCGTCACGATGTGAGCCCGCTGAACCCAGCCGTCACACTTACGCCCACCGGTCACCATCGGTTCAAATAGCACCATGACCAGAGGCATACCGCGTGCGGGGGCACGAGGCCGTCAGCTTCGGCGGATCGCAGAGCGCAGAGCACGGGTGGGACAACGAACCGCGCAAGGCGCCGGAGCTCCGCTGGGAGCACGTCGCCCAGGACACCGCCGTGGGGCGCCGCAGCGAACCGGTGCCGGCGTCGGCCCTGGAGCCGACCGAGGAGCGGTCAGTCTGCCCGCGGAAGTGGGAGGATCGGGCGACCGGGCGGCCCTCGTCGCGACGATGCTCCCCGGGCTGGCAGCAGTCGCCGCATTGGTTTTCACCTGGGTATCCGTGACCCAAGTGTCCGAAGAACTGGCAATTTCGAAGCAGGGACAGATCGCGGATCGGTTAGACAAGGCATTGGAGAGGCTCAGCGACAATTCAGCGAATATACGCAGAGGCGCCATCTTTTCCCTGCAAGGCATCATGGAAGACTCTCCACGGCAGCAACCCGCGGTGATCGATGCGTTGTCACGGCAGCTGTAGTTCGTGAGGCGTGAGGCATCGCCGCTGGCCAGCGTGGTGGGTGGGGTGCCTGCGGCAGGGGTACGGCCACCGGCATCGTGATCTTGTGTGACGAAGAATCAAGAAGCGGTGGCCGCGCAGGCCACGGTAGTACACGCCGGGTGGGACGGGTTGTTCGAGGGGTTGATGGGCCGGTTCGCGAGCTGCTTCCCGCGCCGGGAGACCCGGCTGACCTGCCGGAACATGGTCTCTGGGCTGCTGATGGTCAAGGAATCGGCGAACTGCTGGTCGTTGGCCGAGGCGATCGGCCACAGCGGTCCGCATGTCCTGCAGCACTTCTTGTCGAGGGCCCGCTTCGACACCGAGGCAGTCCGCCGGTCGGTCGCGGCCTGGACGGTGGAGCAACTCGGCGAGAGGGAGGTGATGTTGGTGGTGGACGAGACGGGCGATGAGAAGTCGTCCCTCGACGCGGTCGGCGCGGCCCGGCAGTACTCCGGGGCGCTGGGCGGGATCGGGCTGTGCCAGGTCGCGGTACACCTCTCCTACGTGAGTGCCGAGGGGCACGCGCTGGTCGACCGTCGGCTGTACCTGGGCGAGGCATGGGCGGCGGACGACGAGCGCCGTGAGCTGGTCGGGGTGCCCGACGAGAGGGTGTTCGCCACCAAGCCGCAACTGGCCGGCGACATGCTGGAGGACGCCCACGCCTCGGGGGTGCACACCGCGTGGGTGGCCGCCGACGAGGTCTACGGTGGACGGGAGTTGCGTGCGCGGATCCGTGCGCTGGGCTACGGCTACGCGATCGCGGTACCCACCAGCCACCGGGTCACCACCCCGGGCGCCGGGAAGAAGAAGGTCACCGCGCTGCTGGAGCGGGTGCCGAAGCGGGCCTGGATGCGGCTGAGGACCGGCCATGGCACCAAGGCCGAGCGGCTCTACGACTGGGCGATGATCGACGTGAACCCCGACGATGCGCCGCCCGGACAGGCCGCCGGGCACAGCCAGGTCCTGGTCCGACGCCACCGCCGCACCGGCACCCTTTCCTTCTACCGGACCTGGCACCCCGACCCGCAGCCGATATCGGTGCTGGTCAGCGCGGTCTGCCGCAGGTGGCGGGTCGAGGAGGACTTCCAGGGAGCCAAGGGCCTGGCCCACCTCGACACCGGCCAGGTCACCTGCTGGACGTCCTGGCACCGCTGGAGCCTCATGTCAATGATCGCCTACGCACTTCTGGCCGTCGGCGCCCTCCACGAGCGGCAACGCGCCCACCCCGCCAACTCCGACGACGAGTTGGCCATGGTGCCCGTCAGCCCGCGCGAACTCCTCGCGCTATTGCGGGTCTTCGCCCTGCCAAGGCCCCGCCAGGACACCGATCCGGCACACGCCCTGCGCTGGTCGAACTGGCGTCGCCGACACCAGCATCGCGCGACGGCCTGCCACCGCCGCTGGAACAACGTCACAGCAGTGGCCATCGCATGACAGGAACCTCACGAGTCACGAACTACAGCTGCCGTGGTTGTCCGGGTACATTCGCACGCACGCCACCAAGAAAATGTCGGCTGAGAAGGCCCCCGACGTTCAGGCTGCACTCTCCGTGCTCGGTCATCGCAACCCTTCCCAGGACGGTGACAGCACCATCAACCTCAGAGGCGTCCATCTGGCAAACGCCGATCTGCGAGGAGTCGACCTGACCGAGGCGAACCTCGGCGAAGCGGTTCTGTCCAACTGTAACTTGGAGGGCGCGAATCTGTCCGGTGCGAACCTCCGCCTCGCCTCGCTGAGACAGGGGAGTCTGAAGGGTGCCAACCTGGCCGAGGTGAATCTGGGCGGGGCGGTCCTGAATGACGCAAACATGATCAAGGCGAAGCTGTCCAACGCTCGGCTCGATTCAGCCGTGCTGAAATCTACCGTCCTGATAAACGCAGATCTGCGAAATGCTTACCTCTACGAGGCCGACTTACAGGAAGCGGATCTGACCAACGCGGACCTGACCGGGGCGGACCTGACCCAGGCAAGCCTGGAAGCCGCCCGTCTGGACGGCGCTGACTTGACCAGCGTTCGTCGTCCGGAAGCAGATCTCCCGACGTCAGTACCATCCCGCATCTCTTCGCCGTCAGCCGGAGCGCCGGACGCGGAAGGATGAGAACGCTCGGCCTCTGCCCGTGTGTTGCGGCAGCGGACGGGAGTCGCGGTCAGGACCGCCGCCACCTTGCTGGTCGCCGTCGGCGACGCAACCACCTTCCCCACCGCCGCTCACCTCGCCTCCTACGCCGGCCTCGCCCCGACGACGAAGTCGTCGGGGACCTCGATCCACGGCGAACACGCACCCCGAGGCGGAAACCGCCAACTCAAACGCGCGATGTTCCTCTCCGCGTTCGCCGTCCTGCACGCTCCTGCCTCCCGCACCTACTACGACACATGCCGGGCCCGGGGCAAGACCCACACACAGGCCGTCCTCCGCCTCGCCCGTCACCGCATCAGCGTGCTGTTCGCGATGCTCCGCGACGGCACCTTCTACGAACCCCGAACCCCCGAAACCGCTCCCGCATAACCCACTCAGCCTTGACGAAGGACATCGAGGCACCCCCCGATACGGTCCCCTGTCAGAATCTGTGTCGCATCCTCGCTGTGGGCTATCCGGGCTGGTCAATCCCGATGCGTTCCCGGCTGAGGTAACCGGCCTGTTCGAGGTCGGCCACGATGGCCTGCGCGGTGCGCTCGGTGATCCGGCAGGTCGCGGTGATGCCGCGCAGCCGGGCGGTCGGGTCGACGGCGATGGCCAAGAACACCTGGGCGTGACTCGTCAGAAACGTCCACTGCCCTGCCGGGGTGGCCGTGGTGGTGGACGGGTGTGGGGCACCCTTGCGGCGACCGGGCCGTGAGTGCCTGCTGGCCTTTCCGTAGCTCTATTTGGATCGGTCGACGTCGGCCACGGCGGTCGCGTCGAAGTCTCCAAGGGACGCTACAGGCCGTGGGCCATTGCTGGGGTTGCTGTACTCCGCTGCTGTACCGCAACCGAGCTCCGTCGCCCCCTCTTCGCGGCCGTCTCCCGTTTCCAGGGGGTTCCCTGCCGTTGTCACTCGACGCAGGCGGTCAGACACGCCCTCCACCGAGACATCACGGCAAAATGCGCGAAAATGGCTGAAGAGGATGTTTTGGTATTTGCCAGGAGTCGCAGATGGACGCCTCGGACGAACTCCTTCGAGGGGCTGACCCGGCGGCTTTTCTGACGCTGGACGGCGCTATCCGCAGCCTCAACGCTGCGATGGCCACGGCGCTGGGCAGGTCTGCGGAGCAGTGCCTGGGACGTGACTTCGGTGATCTGTGGCCCGCAAGCCAGCGGATGTCGGCCGAGAGCCTCGTGGCCCACGCCGCCAAGACGAAGGCGGTCGCGATGCGGGTGCTGGACTTCCCCGGGCGAGGCGGAGTACCCGTTGCCTCCTTGATCGAGGCGCGGCAAGTGAAGGATCCCGCAAGTGACGAGCAGCTGGTCTGGGTGCACGCACTGGACGCGCGAAACGACCTGGCCAGCCTGCTGATCCCGTTCCGGCTGGCCACCACGGCCGCCCACCTCGGCCTGTGGATGTACTCACCCGGTGATCAACAGCTGGAGTGGCTCGGCGGCGCACCCGCCCTGGTCACGCTCTTTCCCGACCTCACTGTGTCGCTTTCCAGAGTGATATCGGCAGTGCACCCTGACGACCGGGAGGCCTTGCGGCAGCTCCTGCGCTCGGCATCCGCCCAGCAGTCCCCTTGGGTGAGGGTGCGGTACCTCCCCCAGCACGAGGGCTGGCACCAACTGGCCGCCCAGACCGGCCGGATCCAGTTGGGTTACGGCGGCCCCGAGCGGATCTTCGGAATACTCCGCGACGACACCAAGCAGGAGAAGCGCAAGGAGAAGGCGCAGGCCGCACTGACTGCCGAGCGACAGCGCGCCAAAGACATCGCCGACTTCTCCTCTGCCTTGATCACCGCAGCCACGGAGCAGGAGCTGCGGCAGATCGCCCTGACCCGGCTCGCCGCAACCTTCGGCGCCAGCGGCGCCCTGCTCGCACTCGTCGACGAAGGCCGCCTGCGCGTCTCCACCGATGCCGGGATAGCCATGTGGGAGGTCGACGTCCTGCACGGCCTGCCGCTGGACCATCCAAGCGCCTTGCCCGAGGCGATCCGCACCGGCAAGCCGCACACGATTCGCCAGCTGCACCATGCTGCATATCGACCCGGGCGACGGACGGGTCACCGGCGCAAGCGCCGGCCATGTGCCGTTGCTGTGCGCGCGCAAGGACGGCAAGAAGTTCGACTTCGAGAAGATCAGGTCTCTTCTGCCATCAAGCGACTTCCGCTGCTGAACTGGTGGGGGTACCTAGCTACTTTGCGTGTGTCCGGGCCACAGGAAACGTGGTGGGAGGTACTGCCGGAGCAGGCGCGGCAGCTGCCCGCTGAACTGGCCCGGATAGATGCCTACTTGGATGACGAGCAATTCATCGCACCGTGGCGGCCGGTGATCACCGAACGCCTGGGGCGGCCGTCGGTTCCGGTCGAAACGGTCTTGCGGCTGCTGTACCTCAAGCACCGCTACCAGCTCGGCTACGAGACGCTGTGCCGTGAGGTGGCGGACTCGCTGAGCTGGCGGCGGTTCTGCCGGATCCCGCTGACCTCCCCGGTGCCGCACCCGACGGCGCTGGTCAAACTCGTACGCCGCAGCGGCCCCCAGGCCATCGAGCAGCTCACCGCCGCACTGCTGGACCAGCTCGTGGAGGGCAGGCTGCTGCGGTGCGAGTGTGTTCACAGGAGCGATCCAGGGCCGGAGGGTAAAGCTCAAGCTCACTTGTTCCGTCCTGCGGGTGGTTTGCGGCTGTGAGGCTGCGCGCTCAGTCGGTCGGCTCGGAAACTGAGCCGGGAGCGGCGTGGGCCGCCGGGAGGGGTCTCATGGCGGACAGCAGGGTCTTGGTCGCGGTACGGGAACGTCCACAGGATGATGGTGCCGGTGCCGAGCAGTTGGCGCGCATCGGTGAGGCGATCGAGAAGCGGGGATTCGACGTCCGATGGGCGGTAGGCGTCGCGGACGCCGAGGCGGTGCTGCGGACGGAGGCGGGGCTGACCGCGGCACTGGTCGCCTGGGAACTACCGGGCCAAGGGGGCGCGGAGGGCGAGCCCGGGGGCGCCGCGGTGCTGCGCTCCATCGGTCGGCGGTTCCAGGACCTTCCGGTCTTCTTGGTCATGACCGACGACGGCGTACGGGACCTGCCGCTATGGGTGTCGGAGTCGGTCGTGGGCTATGTGTGGCCGCTGGAGGACACTCCCGGGTTCATCGCGGGCCGGATCACCACCGCCGCGCGCACCTACCAAGATGCCGTCCTGCCGCCCTTCTTCCGGGCGCTGCGCCGCTTCGACGACGCGCATGAGTACTCCTGGCACACCCCGGCCCACTCCGGCGGCGTCGCCTTGCTGAAGTCGCCCGCGGGCCGGGCCTTCCACGACTACTTCGGGGAACGGCTGTTGCGCAGCGACCTGTCGATCTCCGTCGGGGAGCTCGGCTCGCTGTTCGAACACACCGGCCCGATCGGCGAGGCGGAGCGCAACGCCGCCCGGGTCTTCGGCGCCGGCCTCACCTACTTCGTCCTGCACGGGGATTCCACCTGCAACCGCGTGGTCGGCCACTTCAGCGTCACCCGCGACGAGATCGCGCTGGTGGACCGCAACTGCCACAAGTCGGTGCTGCACGGACTGGTCGTCTCCGGCGCCCGCCCGGTCTACCTGATCCCCACCCGCAACGGCTACGGCTTAGCGGGGCCGCTGTCCCCGGCGGAGCTCGCGGCGGACTCCGTCGCGGCGCGGATCGCCGCGAACCCGCTGACCCGGGGTGCCGTGTCGCCGCGCCCTCAGTACGCCGTCTTCACCAACTCCACGTACGACGGCCTGTGTTACGACGCCCCGGTGGCGGCACAGGCGTTCGCCACGAGTACGCCCCGGCTGCACTTCGACGAGGCATGGTTCGCGTACGCCCGCTTCCACCCGCTCTACGCGGGCCGGTACGGCATGTCGGTGGACGAGGACACCTTCCCCGGCCCGAACCGGCCGACGGTTTTCGCAACCCAGTCCACCCACAAACTGCTGGCCGCGCTCTCGCAGAGCGCCATGGTCCACGTCAAGCCCGCCCCAAGGGCGCCCGTCGAACACGACCGGTTCAACGAGGCGCTGATGATGCACGGCACCACCTCCCCGCTCTATCCGATGATCGCCTCACTGGACGTGGCAACAGCGATGATGGACGGGCCGCAGGGCCGCTGGCTGATCGACGAGGCCGTGACCGAGGCGGTCCGCTTCCGCCAGGAGATGGTCCGCATCCGGCGCCGTATCGAGGAGGCCGGCGACCGGCCGCCGTGGTTCTTCGGCGTGTGGCAACCCGAGACGGTTACCGACCCAAGCACCGGAACCCGACTGCCGTTCGACGAGACCCCGGCCGACCTGCTGCGCACCGAACCGACCTGCTGGCACCTGGAACCCGGCGCTGCCTGGCACGGCTTCCCGGGGCTGACCGACGGCTACTGCATGCTCGACCCGATCAAAGTCACCCTGACCTGCCCGGGCATCGACGCGACCGGCGAGACCGGCGAGTGGGGCATCCCGGCACGAGTGCTCACCGCGTACCTGGCCACCCGCCACATCGTCGTGGAAAAGACCGACAGCTATACGACGCTCGTCCTGTTCTCCATGGGCATCACCAAGGGCAAATGGGGCACCCTCCTCGACGCCCTGATGGACTTCAAGGCCCTCTACGACGAGGACGCCCCCCTTGACCGGGTCCTGCCTGCCCTGGTCGCCGAGCACCCCAGGCGATACGCCGGCCAAACCCTGCGCGAGCTGTGCCAGGACATGCACAACCATCTTCGCTCTGTCCGCCTCGTCGACCTGCTGGACACTGCTTTCCAGCAGCTGCCGGAACCGGTCACTCCACCGCAGCTGTGCTATCAGCGCCTGATCCGCGGTGGTACCCATCGCGTACGGTTGACCGAGGCGCCGGGCCAGGTGGCCGCCGCCATGATCACCGTCACCCCGCCCGGCATCCCCGTCCTCATGCCCGGCGAGAGCGTCGGCGCCCCGGACGGCCCGCTGCTGCGCTACCTCACCGCCCTCGAATCCTTCGACCGCCGCTTTCCCGGATTCCGCAGCGAAACCCACGGCGTAACCCTCGACCCCGACACCGGCGACTACCTCATCGAATGCCTGCGACCGACAGCCAGAGAGGAAACAAGCGCCGACGCACAGGAACGCCGCACCGTGGCACCGGCCCAACGCAGCCATCCGAAGGAAACCCATGAGCGGTCCTGACAGGGCTGTCAACGTGACGGCTCTGTCCCGTAATCGGGATGCTGTTGGTGATCTTCAGATGGCCAAGTCCCGGCAGAGGCGCCGAAAGTGGCTGGCGGTTCTGACTGGGCGCGGTGGGGTGGGGTGGGGTGGTGCCAGGAGGAAGGCATCCGCTGAGGCGGATGATGTTCGTTCCTGCGGCGGTGAACACGTGCTGGACGTGGGTTTTCGCGATGCCGTGGTAATGGCAGTGCCGCAGGCCGTGGGCCTGGACGGTTTCTGAGACCGTCGCCTCGCAACCGGCGCGGATGGCGTAGTGCTCCTGCCACTCGGAAGTCTCCTGCTCGCGGCGGACCTGGGTCTGGATCTCCTGTAGCGGCTGAGGCAGGAGGAGGATATGGCGGCCCCGGCGGGCGGCGTTGCCGGTGCGCTCCAGTCGGTCCTCGCAGGCCCGGCAGGCAGGCCTGGGGAACATGACGGACAGCCGCTCGTGCCCGTCGCCGAGCGTGGGTTTCCAGGGATGACTCGTCACCCCTGGAGGACAGGTGGGTGTGCGGGCCTCCCAGTCCGGGGTGAAATCCGCCTTCGTGAAGCCGGGATGTTCACGCGCCCGGGGATCGGGGCGGACCGGCCCGGTCAGGGTGAGGCCATGGGTGCGAGCCGATCGGTCGATGGACTCAGGCGTGACATATCCGCCGTCCACGAAGTGCTCCAGATCGTTGAACCCCTGTCGGACCAGGCCCTGGTGAATGTCGTCGAGCACCGCGATGTCCTGCTCCGGGGCGGGCTGGGTGACGACCTGCACGATGACGTCCGGCCCGGTCGCCCCGCATGTCCCGGTCCGGTGATCGCGGTAGCCGATCCAGGACTTTTGGCCGGGCGAGGTGAGTTTCTGGCCGTAACAGGCCTCGCCGTCACAGGGGGAGACGATTTCCAGACTGGCCCACGGGGCACAGGCCGTGGCGGGGTCTGGCCGTCCGGCGACTGCGGAGGCAGGTCCGCCCTGCGGGGCATGGTGCGCCGGCTCAACCGGTCGGTGGTGGACTTCGGCCCCCGCCACCGCAACCGGTCCGCCGCGTCGTACCAGTACTGCTGCACCCATATCCGCCGTAACAGTTGGACCTGCGGCGCGATCGCGCAGAACCCGCACACCCCGGGCCACGCGGTCATCGCCGGCAAGGACACGATCTACGTGACCACCGACGACGGCAAGCACCTGACGAAGGTGGCCGCCGGCCTGACCGGCTACCTGAGCTCGCTGGCGTTCACCCCCGACGGCTCGACGGTGTTCGCTGGCTCGCGCGAGGCCCCCACCAGGACGGTGAGGGCATCGCTTGGGCCGCTCTGGCCACAGCCGGCCGCCCTCGGTGGCGAGGACATGGACGAGTACGTGCAGCCGCTGTGTAAGAGCTGCCACAAGCTCAAGACCCGCGAGAACTTCGGGGCCACGACGCCCCCGTTCTGACGCACGTTCAACGGCTCGTCCACCACGCGACCCCCGTTCCGGTGGCTGTGGTCACCAGCGTCACGAGCCACGCGGGCACCCGATGAATGACTAAGTACAGCTCGCCGCAGCGGAGTTCGAACTGCGGGCTCTGCTCGTTGCCGTCAGCTTTGCGGGTCATGTCTTCAGTGAACCAGCACCCCCCGGAGGTACGTCATGGGTCGTATGTGTACAAAACCGGGGGTGCGACTTTGACAGTCTGCACGTCCAAACTGGAAGGAAGCGCCTGCGTGGTGCCGTGCCCGACGTCGTCACCGTCCAGGCCGGGCGCGAGGACGTCGAGCCGGGCGTAGACACCGCAGCAGCCGGAGAAGGACTCAAGCCGCAGCCGGTCGCCGTCGGCCGTCACCACCGGGTCGAGCGAGGCATTGGCGCTCGGCCGGTAGTAGCGGGCGGCGGCCACGTCGGCGACCGCGAGCAGCGCCGTCGCCGCGGCGGCCGGTGCGGTCACGAACCCGCTGAAGAACCGGGGGTTGGCCACCTCTCCGGCCGGGGTGGCACCGCCGGAGGTCTCCAGCGCGAGGGTGCGTCCGGCCCCTCGTCAATCACCGTCAGGGCCTGCAGACGGTTGCCGAACGCCGCCGAGACAACTGCCCATACTCGGAGATGCCTCGACCTGCGCCTTACCGCCGCCTCGCCCCGAAGCGCCGCTCCTCTGCGGCGGATGACCAGCGGCTGCGTGGAACTGAGCGCGTTCTTCGAAGGACGAGCACCCGACGGTGGACACACTCCGCAGCTGCTGACGCGCGATCACTTGGTGGCGTTCATCGCTGATCAGCGCCACCGCGCCTCCCACGGGCTCCCCATGCTCGTCCTTCAGCGCGGCGCACCCCGTGGCCCGCAGGGACCACGCCAAGTCACTCCGGGAACGGCGGCCGAGGTCTTCACCGGTGCCCGCCAGATACCGCGGACCGCGCTTGAGACCGGCGAGTACGAGCGTCTCGGCCTGGACCGCGGCTTCATCATTGCCCTGCCCTACGGCCGCGCCCCTCGCGGCCGGCGCCGCAAGCCGTTCTCCGACGAGGTGGCCCGCGCTCTGGCAGCCGAGGACAACTTGTGACAGCTGGACAACGGACGGGTGAAGCCCTGGTAGATGGGTTTTCGACCAAGAAGACCGTCTCCACCAGAGGCTTCGCGTCGCTTTTGATGGTCTCGCCCACGTGGTCTTCTCCTCGGTCGAGAACCTGGAGGCGCTCCGACACCGACTGGCTCGGCACCAGGTGTTCATCGCCCACGAAGTACACGCGCCCGACGGAACACTCCGTCAGTTCACCACACGCGGCGAAGACCTGAACGGTTTCGTCCCGCGTTACGAGCGCCCGTCGGTCTACGCCCGCATCCTGTCCTCGCAGGATTCCTCCCACCGCATCGACAACGGAACGGACACACTGCCATGAGCGAAGTCGTACTGGGCATCGACACGGGCACCGCCAGCACCAAGGGCGTACTCACCACCCTGGACGGATCCGTGATGGCGACAGCCGTACGCCACCACTCCATGTCGCTGCCCAGACCGTCCTGGGCGGAAGTGGACGCCGCCGCCGTCTGGTGGGACGACTTCACCGCGGTGGCCCGTGAACTGATGGACCGGATCGGCCCCCACACCCTCGCCGGACTCTGCGTCAGCGGCGTCGGCCCCTGCCTCCTGGTCTGCGACAGCGACGTGGAGCCCGTGCGGCCGGCCATCCTCTACGGCATCGACGGCCGGGCCGAGCGGGAGATCCACGACCTCACCGAGCGGCTCGGCGCCGACACCGTTCTCGAACGCTGCGGCAAGGCACTCAGTACCCAGGCCGTCGGCCCGAAGATGCTGTGGATGCAGCGCAACGAGCCACAGGAATGGGCGCGCGGAACGAGGTGGTACAACTCCAACTCCTACCTGGCCGCCAAGCTCACCGGGGCCTACGTACTCGACCACCACACGGCCAGCCAATGCGACCCGCTGTACGACATCCATGCCGGGTCCTGGGCGCAGGACTGGCTCCCGGACATCGCAGGCCACCTGGAGATGCCCCAACTCGTCCACCCCCACGAGGTCGTCGGAACAGTGACCGCCGCGGCGTCGCAGGCCACGAAGATCCCGGTCGGCACACCTGTCTCCGCCGGGACCGTCGACGCCTGGGCCGAGGCCCATTCCGCCGGCGTACGGCATCCCGGCGATCTCATGCTCATGTACGGCTCCACACTGTTCTTCGTCCAGGTCCTCGGCACCTACCGGGCGCACCCCAAACTGTGGACCACCGCAGGAGTGGAGCCGGGCCGACGAACCATCGCGGCAGGTATGTCCACCTCGGGATCCCTGACACAGTGGCTCCAGGACGTCACCGGAGGAGAGTCCTTCGACACCCTGGTCGCCGAGGCGGAGGCCGTGCCGGCCGGTTCGGACGGCCTGCTGATGCTCCCGTACTTCGCCGGTGAGCGGACCCCGATCTTCGACCCGCATGCCAGAGGCGTGGTGGCGGGCCTTACGCTGCGGCACACGCGCGGCCACCTGTTCCGGGCCGCCTACGAGGGCATCGCATTCGGCGTCCGCCAGATCCTCGACTTCCTGGAAGACCCCGACGACCCGGTCCGGCGCATCGTCGCGGTCGGGGGCGGCACGAGGGGCGGACTGTGGACCCAGATCGTCAGCGACGTCACCGGCCGGGAACAACAGGTACCGGCACAGACCATCGGAGCCTGCTACGGCGACGCCCTCCTCTCCGCGGTCGGGCTCGGACTCGTACCGCCCGACACGGACTGGGCAGTGGCCGAGACGACCGTGCGGCCCCAGACCGACACACGTGAGGTGTACGACCGCCTGTACGCGTCGTACACCGCGCTCTACCCCGCCACGGCGGACATCGTGCACGATCTCGCCGACATCCAGTGAAAAGCAGCGGTGAGGTCAATGGGTCGGTGCAACATCCCAGGTAGAACGGTTACTGGAGGTGTTGCAGGCGGCGCACCGTTGCGGCGTGCTGCACCGGTCGCAGACCGGTGAGTGGATCGGCCGCGAAGCCAAGGACACCCAGCGCATGCTGCGGGGCATCCGTGATCCACTCGCTGATCGCGATGAGCGGGCGCGCTCCGGTCAGCACCGCCGAGACGGCCGCGCACAGCAACGCGAGGGCCGGATAGCGCAGTCCCCGCACATCGTGGGGATCGGCGACCAGGATCAGGAAATGCCGCAGGTCAGCGACATCGCTTGAGCTGAGGGAATCAGTCGTGGAGCCCAGTTGCTCCAGCACGGAAGGGATGGGCGATGAACGCTCAACCTTTACTGCGACGGAACACGAGTCTGCAGACTCGACATCCTCACCCACCCCGTAACGAGTGGGTTTCCGAGGTTAATTTCCAGGTTCCAAGGGTTGGCGCGGAACCATCTCCTCGTTATCGTTCACGCACTTCACTCAATCGTTCCGCTGAACGAATAGCGAGAAGGACGGTCGGTCCATGTCCGACATCCACCACCCGGGACGGCGATCGGTCCTCGCCGCGGGTGCCGCGGCACTCGGTGCGTCCTGGCTGCTCACCGGCTGTACGGGTGCCGCCGCCGCACCCGTGCTGCCCGCGGCGGCGAAGAAGGGCGCCCCCGACCGCGGCGGCACCCTCCGTATCGCCCGGCCGCCCGCCTCCGAGGCCGAGACGCTCGATCCGGCCAGCGCCCTCTCCGCGTACGAATACCTCGGCGCCCTCTACAACCGGCTCGTCCGTGTCGACGCGAACGGCGACCTCGCCCCCGACCTCGCCGAGTCCTGGGAGCCCGACGCCCAGGCCCGCACCTGGACCTTCCGCATCCGCGAGGGCGTCACCTTCCACGACGGCCGGCGGCTCACCGCCGCCGACGCCGCCTACACCCTGCGCCACATCCTGGACAAGGCGACCGCCTCGCCCCAGGCCGCCGTCCTCGCCCCGCTGATCGACCTCAAGACACTGCGCACCCCCGACGAGCACACCCTCGTCGTGCCGCTGAAGACCCCCAACGCGGAGTTCCCGAGCCTGCTCACGCACTACAACTGCTATGTCGTCCCCGACGGAAGCGCCCGTTCCATCGGGCGGACGGGCATCGGCACGGGACCCTTCAAGCTGGAGTCCTTCGCCCCGGCGGGACCCGGCCGTGTCACCGCGTACACGGACCACTGGCAGGGCCGCCCCGTCCTCGACGCGATCGCCTTCTACTCCGTCGCCGACATGTCCGCCCGCTCGAACGCCCTGCTGGCGGGACAGGTCGATCTGCTCTCCCAGACCAATCTGGACTTCGCGACCGCCCGGGTGGTCGCCGCCTCCAGCCGGGCCACCGTCGCCCGCGTGAAGAACGCCCAGTGGTACGTGCTCCCCATGCTCACCACGGAGAAGCCCTTCACGGACGTACGGGTGCGGCAGGCGATGAAGCTCGCCTACGACCCCGAGCACGTGGTGAAGGTCGCCCTCCAGGGCGCGGGCACCGCCGGCTGGGACAACCCCGTGCCGCCCAGCGACCCCGCGTACATCGCCGCGCACCCCGCGCACGACCCGGAGAAGGCCAGGTACCTGCTGAAGCAGGCCGGGCACGAGGGCCTCGCGATGGACCTCTACACCTCCTCCTACGACCCGATCTTCACGCCGATGGCGCTCGCCTACCAGGACTCGGCCAAACGCGCGGGCATCCGGATCAAGGTCAAGACGGCCGCGGCGGACTCGTACTACACCCAGATCTGGATGAAGAAGCCGCTCATGGCGACCTACTGGTACACCGGCAGACCCGTCGACCAGCTCTTCACGCAGGTCTTCCGCGGTGGCTCCTCGTACAACGAGACCGCCTGGTCCGACAAGGACTTCGACGCCCTGCTCGACCGGGCGCGACGGGAGACGGACGACCGGCGGCGGCGCGAACTGTACGGCGAGGCACAGACCTTCGTCGTCGAGAAGGGCGGGGCGATGACCCCGATGTTCGCCGACCGGCTCGTCGGCCTGTCACGGAAGGTGCGTGGATACGCCGAGCACGGCTTCGAGTTCGACTACCTCGGCATCGGCCTGAAGGGAGCCTGAGCAGTGGTCTCCTTCATAGCCCGCAGGGTGGCCGCCGCCCTCGGTACCCTCTTCCTCTCCTCCGTCCTCGTCTTCCTCGCCGTCCAGGCCCTGCCCGGCGACGTGGCCACCCAGGTCCTCGGCAAGGACGCCACCCCGGACGCCGTTGCCGCCCTGCGCGGGAAGCTGAGGCTCGACCGGCCCGCCTGGGAGCGGTACGCCGACTGGGTGCGCGGCGCCCTGCACGGCGACTTCGGCACCTCCCTGGTCTCCGGGAAGGCGGTCGGCGGCGAAGTCTCCATGTACCTCGGGAACTCCGCGCTGATCGCCCTGATCACCGTCCTGTTCGCGGTCACCGGTTCGATCGTGCTCGGCATCCTCGCGGGCCTGTACCGCGACCGCTGGCCCGACCACCTCATCTCGACCGTCAGCCTCGTCGGCATGAGCGTCCCCGAGTTCGTGGTCGCCACGGTGCTGGTGCTCTGCTTCTCCGTCGCGCTGCCGTGGTTCCCCGCGGTCGTGCTCTACGGCCCTGACGCGAGCGTCGGCCAACTCCTGCCCGCCGTCTGGCTGCCCGCTCTCGCCCTCGCCGTGGTGATGGCCGCGTACATCGTGCGGATGGCCCGGACCTCCGTCATCGACGTGATGGCGAGCGAGTACGTCACCACCGCCCGCCTCAAGGGCCTGTCGACCTGGCGGGTCGTCACCCGGCACGCCCTGCCCAGCGCGATGCTGCCGACCCTGCACGTCATCGCGCTGAACGTGGCCTGGCTGGCCGGCGGGGTCGCCGTCGTCGAGAACGTCTTCAACTACCCGGGCATCGGCAAGCTGATGCTCTCCTCCGTGCAGAACCGCGACCTGCCCGTCATCCAGGCCATCGCCCTCATCAGCGCCGTCGTGTACGTCGTCTGCAACCTTGCCGCCGACCTCGGCGCCATGGCCCTCAACCCCAAGCTCCGTACGCGCGGGAGGACCCGATGACCACGCTCGACACCGCCCCGGCGGCCCCGCCCGCGACCGCTCCGGCGCCCGCCGCGCGCGCCTGGCGCACCGTGCGTTCCTCGCGCGCGGCCGTGATCGGCCTCGCGATCGTCGCCGTCCATATCCTCATCGCCCTGCTCGCGCCGCTCCTGACCTCCTACGACCCCATCGCCAACGACTCCTCGCACGCTCTGCTCGGTCCCGGCTGGAACCACTGGGCGGGCACGGACCAGTACGGGCGCGACGTCCTCGCCCGGGTGCTGTACGGCGGCCGGTACGCGCTCGGCGTGTCCGTCGCCGCGACCGTGGTGACCGTCGCCCTCGGCACGGTCGTGGGCTGTGCGGCGGCGCTGCGCGGCGGCTGGTTCGACGACGTGCTGGGCCGGGTGCTGGACGCGGTCCTCGCGGTGCCGTCGATCCTGGCCCTGCTCGTCGTCGTCACGGCGCTGGGCACCGGCCCGGCGGTCATCGTCCTCGCGATCGCGGTGGTGTACGTGCCCCAGGTCGTACGGGTCGTACGGGGCGCGGCACTCGCCGTGGTGCCCGCCGACTACGTCACCGCGGCCCGGGCCAGGGGCGAGGGCACCTGGTCGATCCTGCGGCGCGAAGTCCTTCCGAACATTTCGGACGTCGTGTGCGTGGAGTTCGCGATGCGGGCGTCATGGGTCGTGCTGCTCATCAGCTCCCTCTCCTTCCTCGGCTTCGGCGCAGATCCGCCCACCCCCGACTGGGGACTGATGGTCGCCGAGAACCGCACCGCCATCACCGTCGTCCCGATGGCGAGCCTCGCGCCGATCATCGCCCTGGCCACGCTCGTGGTCGGGCTCAACCTCGCCGCCGACGGCCTGTCCAAGGCGTGGGGCGTCGACCGGATCAGGGAGGGCTCCTGATGACCTCGATCGTGTCCGTGAACTCGCTGTCCGTGGCCTACCGTTCGGGCGGCCGTGACGTGCCCGTCGTGCACGAGGTGTCGCTGGACGTCGCCGAGGGGCGGACTCACGCTCTCGTGGGCGAGTCCGGCAGCGGGAAGTCGACCGTCGCCGCGACCCTCCTCGGGCATCTGCGGCACGGGTCCCGGATCACCCGGGGTTCGGTGCTCGTCGACGGACAGGACGTGTTCGCCCTGCCCGCAGGGGAGTTGCGTCGACTGCGTGGCGGCACCGTCGCCATGGTCGCCCAGAACGCGGGGCACGCGCTGACGCCGTCCATGCGGATCGGGCGGCAGATAGCGGAGGCCGGCGGTGACGTACCGGTGGTGGAGCTGCTCGAACAGGTCCGGCTGCCGCGCCCCGCCGAACTGGCCCGCCGCTACCCGCACGAGCTGTCCGGCGGTCAGCAGCAGCGCGTCGCCATAGCCATGGCCGTCGCGGCCCGCCCCAAGGTACTGGTCCTCGACGAGCCGACGACCGGCCTGGACGTCGTCACCCAGCGCGGTGTCCTCGACCTGATCGCCGCCCTGCGCGACGAACTCGGGCTCGCCGCCGTCCTGGTGAGCCACGACCTCGGGGTCGTCGCGCACATGGCCGACGAGGTATCCGTCCTGCGGTCAGGGCGGGTGGTGGAATCGGCGCCCACCAGGCGGCTCTTCGCGCAGCCCCAAGACCTCTACACCCGATACCTGTTGGCGAGCGTGCCGCGCCTCGACGACGCCGGGCTCGCGGTCGTGGGCGAGTCGGGGGAGCGGGAGGTCAGGCCCAAGGCCGAGGTGCCTGCCGACGCCCCCGTCGCCCTGTCCGCCCAGGACGTCACCATCGACTACGGCAGCACCCGGGCCGTGCACGGAGTCTCCTTCGACGTCCGGCGCGGCGAGGTCCTCGCCCTCGTCGGCGAGTCGGGCAGCGGCAAGTCCACGCTCGCCTGGACGTTGGCGGGCCTGCGCACACCGTCCGGCGGCACGATGCGACACGAGGCGGGCGACCTGGACCGGCCGGCGCGGCAACGGCCGCTGTCCCTGCGGCGCCGGGTGCAGCTCGTCTTCCAGAACGCGGACACCTCGCTGAACCCCCGTCGCTCCGTGGGCGATGCGGTCCGGCACCCCCTGCGCTTCTTCGGAACGGCGGCCGACCGCATGGAGGCGGCCGAGCGGGGCCGCCGCCTCATCGCCGATGTACGGCTCGACCCGGCCCTCGCCGACCGCCTGCCCGCGCAGCTGTCCGGCGGCCAACGGCAGCGCATCGGCATCGCCAGAGCGCTGGCGGGCGAGCCGGACGTCCTCATCGCCGACGAGATCACCACCGCCCTGGATGTGTCTGTGCAGGCCGACGTCCTGCGGCTCCTTGACGACCTCCGCCGGGAACGCGAACTGGCCTGTCTGTTCATCAGTCACGATCTGGCCGTCGTACGGGGCATCGCGGACCGGGTCGTCGTCCTGCGCCACGGCGTCGTCGTGGAGGAGGGCCCGACGGAAGCCGTGTTCGCCGACCCCCGGCACCCCTACACCCGCCAACTGATGGCCGCCGCCCTCGAACCCGACCCCGACGCACAGCCCTACGTCGAGGACACCCTCGACTGGGCCGACGCGGCGGACGGGGACGACGTCTGGACCGATCACGGCGACGGCCACCGCGTCCGACGCTGGCGCCCCCTCAACGCCCCTGTGGCGGAAGGAGTTTCTTGAACCCTCCCCTAGCCAAAGCAAGGGGATTCCTGGCTCACGCTGCTTGGTCGCTCAGCGAACGACCGAGTCTTACGCGATCAACACCAGCCGGGTTGGAACCAGCCCGGATGTATGAAGTTTTGGAGGATGCTGCTGTGCTGGCTTGGCTCTCGCTCAGCACGTCATGCGCGCTTGGTTCTCGCGACGCATGGCGGACACGCTACCCGATCCGGCCTGAAGGTCGTGGCACCTTCGGAGGATCCTGGTGAAGTACCGCGAGCAGTTCGAGCGCCAGGTCGTCCGTGAGGACGTCTGGATCCCCACCCGGGACGGGAACACCCGCCTGCACGCCCGCGTCTGGCGTCCGGCCGACGCGGAATCCGACCCCGTCCCCGCGCTCCTCGAATACCTCCCGTACCGCAAGAGCGACTGGACCGCGCCCCGGGACGCCCAGCGCCACCCCTGGTACGCCGGGCACGGCTACGCCTCCGTCCGCGTCGACATCCGCGGCCACGGCGACAGCGAGGGCGTGCCCGGCGACGAGTACGACGTACAGGAGCTCGCCGACGGGGTCGACGTCGTCAACTGGCTCGCCGCGCAGCCCTGGTGCACCGGCAAGGTGGGCATGTTCGGCATCTCGTGGGGCGGTTTCAACTCCCTGCAGATCGCCGCCCTCGCACCCGAGCCGCTGAAGGCGATCGTCACCGTCTGCTCGACGGACGACCGCTACGACAACGACGTGCACTACACGGGCGGCGCCCTGCTCGGCATCGACATGCTCGCCTGGGCCGGCACCATGCTCGCGTTCGCCTCCCGCCCGCCGGACCCGGCGAACGTCGGCCATGACCGCCTGCTCCCCATGTGGCGCGAGCGGCTCGAGGCCCTCGAACCCTTCCTGCACACCTGGCTCGCCCACCAGCAGCGCGACGACTACTGGCGGCACGGCAGCGTCTGCGAGGACTACGACGCCATCGACGCGGCCGTCCTCGCGGTCGGCGGGTGGCACGACCCGTACCGCGACACCGTGCTGCGACTGGTGGAGCATCTGCCGGGCGACCGCGTACGGGGACTGATCGGCCCCTGGTCGCACCAGTACCCGGACCGCGGGCTGCCCCCGGGCCCCGCGATCGGCTTCCTCCAGGAGACCCTGCGCTGGTGGGACCAGCACCTGAAGGGCATCGACACGGGCGTCATGCGGGAGCCGCTGCTCCGCGCCTGGATCAACGACCCGGTCCCGCCCGCCACTTCGTACGACGTCATGCCGGGACGCTGGGTCGGTGATGCCGACTGGCCCTCCCCGTCGGCCACTTGGGACGAGCGGCCCCTCGGGACGGGCGAGGACCCCGTTCTCGTACGGTCGCCCCAGCACACCGGCCTCGACGCGGGCCGCTTCTTCCCCTTCGGCAACGCGAGCGACCTGCCGCCCGACCAGCGGGAGGAGGACGGCAGGTCGGTGTGCTTCGACTCGGCGCCGCTCACGGAGCGCGTCGAGATTCTCGGTCGCCCGCGCGTCCGGCTCCGGCTCGACAGCGCGACCCCGCGCGCCAACGTCGTCGCCCGCCTCTGCGATGTCGCCCCCGACGGCTCGTCCACCCTGGTCACCCGGGGCGTGCTGAACCTGCTCTCCCGGCACGGGCGGGATCGGGCCGTGGAGTGGATGCCGGGGACGTACGAGGACGTCGCGTTCGAACTCAGCGGCATCGGGTACGCCTTCCCGCCCGGCCACCGCATCCGCGTCGCCGTCTCCGACGCCTACTGGCCGTGGGTGTGGCCGCACGGCGAACGCGGCGAACTGAGCGTCGTACCGGCGCGGAGCTCGCTGTCGCTTCCCGTGCGGGAGCCGGGGGACGAGCCGCCGATCCGTTTCGAGGAACCCGAGCAGGCACCCCCGCTCCCGGTGACCTACGACCTGCCCGCCGAACCGCGGCCCGAGCGGCTGGTCACGCACGACGTGGCCACGGGGGAGTGGACCCTGGAGGTCGACCCCAACTACGGGGGATCGCGGACGTATGCCGACGGACTGCGCTACGAGGAGAGCGCCCGGGAGACCTACCGCATCCGCCGCGACGATCCGCTCTCCGCGTCCGCGGTCTCCGAATGGACGATCCGGCTGACGCGCGGGGAGGATGGGGACGCGGAGATCGTGACGCGGACCGAGCTGCGCGCCACGGCCGCGGACTTCATCATGGACAGCCGCATCGAGGCACGAGCGAACGGAGAGACAGTGGCCAAGCGCGCATGGCACCGCACCACCCCGAGGACGTCGGTATGAAGGCAGCCAGGACCCCTCGCCGTGCCGTCGCCGCCGCCGACCGCACCCGCCAGCCCACCGAGGTGCGCCGCCGCCTCATCGTGGAGGCCGCCGTGCCGCTGATCGCCGAGCGCGGCTACGCGTCGGTGGGGGTGCGTGACGTCGCCGCCGCGGCCGGGGTGTCCGTCGGCACGGTCACGTACCACTTCGGGAGCGTGCAGGAGATCCTCTCCGAGGCGATGGTGCTGCACATCGAGCGGTACTACGCGGCGCTCAGCGAGGCCGCCGCGCAGGCGGCCGGCGCGGCCGAGGCGCTGCGGCTGCTCGTCGACGCGCTGTTCACCGAGGACACCGACCGGCACTGGCGGATGTGGTTCGACTACTGGAACGCGGGCGACCAGGACCCGGACCAGGCCTTCGCCCGCGGCCAGGCCGAGCGCTACGAGGCCTGGCACGCCCAGATCCGCGAACTGGCCGAACGAGGCGTCGCCGACGGGGAGTTCAGCTCCGACGACCTGGGCGGTTTCACGGTCCGCTTCGCCGCCCTCGCCGACGGCCTCGCCCTGCAACGGCTACGGCAGGCACCCCCGCTGAGCACCGAGGACGCGCGTCGTCACCTCAACCGCCTGATCGAAACGGAACTCCGACGGCGCTCGTGAGACGGTCGCCGGGCCCCGCACAATGGTGCCCGGCACCGAACAGGAGGACCCTCGCGGGCGCTGTCACGTTGACTGACCGGGTGGGATGATCTTCTGGTTGATCACGCTGGGAGGGGTCGTCCGTGGGGAGCGCGTCGCCGTCGTACAGGGGCACCGGTACCCGGTCGAGGTGATCTCCCACTGCGTGTGGCTGTACTTCCGGTTCCCGCTCGGCTTCCGCGAGGTCGAGGAGCTGATGCTCCAGCGCGGCGTCATCGTCTCCTACGAGACAGTGCGCCGCCGCCGCCCTGTCATTCCTGGAGAACCGCCGCTGGCACCCACTGCATGTGTGAGGCTGCGAGTGGACTGCCGAATCCGTTCATGGGGCGTCAGTTTGTCAGGATGCCGTGCAGAAGCAGGTCGATGAGGCGGGCGGCCAGGTCGCGCTGGTCCTCGTTGGCGGCCATGAGGCTGATCCCACCGAGCGCCATCAGCACGTCCTGGGCTTCGATTTCCGGCCGCGCCATTGCCGGCTCGCTTCCGCGGTTGAGCAGGTACTCGATGGCGTCGGCGAGCAGGGCCCGGGTGTGCAGCTTCTCGCTGTCGTCGGTCAGCACCACGCGCAGGACGTCGGCCATCCCCTCCTTGGCGGCCATGAAGTCGATGAAGCGCTCCATCCATGTCCGCAGCGCGTCCAGGGGGGGCTGCGTGGCTGCGAGGTGCGGAGCCGCCTCGCACAGGCGCTGCACCTCGTGTCGATAGATGGCCGCGATCAGCAGTTCCTTGGACGGGAACCGGCGGTAGAGCGTGCCGACGCCGACACCGGCCGCCCGAGCGATGTCCTTGACCGAGGCCCCCACACCCTCGCGGGCGAAGGCAGCCGCTGCCGCCTCCAGCAGCTTGTCCTCGTTGCGCTGCGCGTCAGCGCGCAGCGGCCTGCGGGAGCGGGCCGTGTCCCCGCCGTTGTCGGTCAATGCAGACTCCTTTCGCATGGCGGCTTGCAACCGCAGTCAGCTACGAGAAACATTCGGAACCGGTTCCGGATATTGCAACATGATAGCCAGTCGCCGCCACGCGGCCGAGCACCGCCGCCTCGCGCACCGGGCGGGCAGGTGGCGGCTCGCCCACTGCCGCACGGCCTGCCCGATGCCCTGCGGGGCGAGCCCGGCGTCGAAGAGGTACCGGTGCAGCAGTTGCTTCGGGGCGTTCAGTCGCTGGCCTGCTCAACTGTCCTCCGCCGGGAGTGCTTGCACGAGAGCGCGCCCATCGCGGCCGACCCGAGTGCGCGTCATGGACGCCGCCCACACCCGGGGCTGACGGTCAGACAGCGCAATAGTGCGCTCCCTGCGAGGGAGCGGCGAAATACGGGGCGAGCATCGAGCGCCAGGTCTGGAACTGGTCGGTCCTGCGAAAGGTCTCGTGGGTCCGCACGTCCTCCCACTCGACGAGCAACATGAATCGACTCGGCGACTCGACGCCGCGGACCATGCGGATCTCGTGCACTCCCGGATGTGTCAGCACGGCCCTGCGCGCCGTTGCGTATGCCGTCGCGAAGTCGTCCTCGCTCCCGGGACGAATCTCCATGGCCCGCGATTCCCAACACCATGTCGCGATCACTCCTGACGATGACGGGAAGGGCCTGCGCCGGCTCCTGCGGCTCGGCGGTGGCGGCCACTCATGTGTGAGGTGAATGCACGCAGGCTGCACGCCCCTTGCCCGGCAGCCAAGGCCCGGCAGGCAGGCAGTCACGAAAGGGCGGGGTTCCGCGCGCGTCGTGCCTGGACCATCCACGTCGCGGAACCCCTTCCACTGTCCGGTGTACCACTGTTCGGTGGGTCAGATCCCGTGGTAGTCGGTGAGGAACTGCGTGGCGAGAGCGGTGACGGGCAGGACGATCTTGCAGCTGTGAGCCTCCCCCCAGGGCAAGGAGCAGGTCCTTGTTCCTGAAGAGGAGATCGTTGCGTGTACGTCGTCGGGGTGCCAGGCACCCCGACGACCTCGGGCGAACGCGTTGCGAGGAGTACGCGAGCGGGCGCTGGAGCCACGCCGGTCAGGAGATCCCGACGACCGGGTGCGGAACGTAAGGTGCCTCGAGGTCGGCCACCTCTGCGTCGGTCAGGTCGAGGTCCAGCGCCGCCAGTGCGTCATCGAGGTGGCCCGGCTTGCCGGCACCCACGATCGGAGCCGAGATCACCGGGTTGCGCAGCAGCCACGCGAGGGCGACCTGGGCGCGGGAGACGCCCCGTGCGGCGGCGATCGACGCGACCTTCTCCACCACGGCCTTGTCGGCGGCCTCGGTGGCGTCGTACAGGCTGTTGCCGATGGGGTCGGCGGATGAGCGGTCGGTCACGGTGTCCCAGTCGCGGGTGAGGCGCCCGCGAGCCAGCGGGCTCCACGGGATGACACCGATGCCCTGGTCGGCGCAGAGGGGCAGCATTTCGCGCTCTTCCTCGCGGTTCAGCAGGTTGTAGTGGTCCTGCATGGACACGAAGCGCGCCCACCCGTTCGTCTTCTGCAGGTGCAGGGCCTTGCTGAACTCCCAGGCGTGCATGGAGGAGGCGCCGATGTAGCGGACCTTGCCGGACTTCACCACGTCGTGCAGGGTCTCGAGGGTCTCCTCCATCGGCACCTCGTGGTCCAGGCGGTGGATCTGGTAGAGGTCGATGTAGTCGGTGCCGAGCCGGGTGAGGCTGGCGTCGACCTCGGTGAAGATCGCTTTGCGGGACAGTCCGCTGCCGTTCGGCCCAGGGCGCATCACACCGCGGACCTTGGTCGCGATGACGACCTCGTCGCGCCTGGCGAAGTCCCTGACGGCGCGCCCGAGGATCTCCTCGCTGGAGCCGTCCGAGTAGACGTTGGCGGTATCGAAGAAGTTGATGCCCGCGTCGATCGCCTGCTTGAGGATCGACCGGCTCCCGTCCTCGGGCATGCTCCACGACGGGTAGCCGCGTTCCGGCTCGCCGAAGGTCATACAGCCCAGGCAGATGGGGGAAACGTCCAGGCCGGTACGGCCGAGCTTCACGTATTTCATGATGACGTCACTCTCCGCATGTCCCCGGCGATGGGAATGCCGCCGGTCTCACTGTTCTGGTGTCGCGTCAGCTGTGTGGCTGCGACACGGTCGGTATGCCACGGATCCCCCGGTCCGGCGCCGGACCGGGGGCTGCGCGGGAAAGGCGCTGGGGGAAGCGCTCATCCCGCCGTTCGTCCGTGCTGTTACCAGGTCTGGTCGGTGGCGCGTACGAGGATCTCGTTGACGGCGACCCGGCGGTCCCGGGTGACGATGTAGGAGACCGCGTCGGCGATGTCCTCGGGACGCAGCAGCTCCATGCCCTCGACCTGACGCTCGATCGCCTGGCGCACCCCGTCACGCAGGTGCGAGCTGAGCTCGGTGTCCACGGTGCCGGGCTCGACCACGCTCACCCGCACCCGCTTCTGCATGACCTCCTGGCGCAGGGCCTCGGTGAAGCCGTTGACGCCGAACTTGGTCAGGTTGTAGACGGCCGTGCCGGGCCGGGCCACCCGGCCCGCGGTCGAGCTGATGTTGACCAGGTCCGCCACCTTGCGCGGGGAGTCCTCCGCGGCCCGCAGCAGATGCGGCACCGCCGCATGCGTCACATACAGCAGACCTTGCACGTTGATCTCGACCATCCGCTCCCACTCCTCGAGCGGGGAGTCCACGACCGGGCCGACGCCCATGGTGCCGGCGTTGTTGACGACCGTGTCAAGGCGGCCCAGTTCAGACACCACGCTCTCCACCGCCGCCGCGGCCTGCTGCTGCTCGGTGATGTCGGCCTGGACCACGTAAGCGGTCCCGCCCTCGGCCCGGAGCTTGCCCGCAAGCTCCTCCAGCCGATCCCGCCGCCGCCCGAGAACGGCTACCGCCGCCCCCTCCGCGGCGAGGGCGCGCGCGGTTGCCGCGCCGATACCGCTGCTCGCGCCGGTCACCAGCGCCACCGTGCCCTGCAGTCGTCCAGCCATTGTCATTCCTCCATGTGTCCTGCCCGCGGACTCGGCGGTCAGCGGGTCGTAGTCGTAGTGGTTGTGCGACCGACGGACCTTCGCGGTCCTGCCGCGGTTGAGCCGCGCCGTGCCGGGCGGCCTGGGCGCGGTGTTGTCCCGGTCCTTGCCTTGATCGCCGATACGCGGGCGAGCGCTCGCGGGGTGGCGCCAGGTCAGTGGGTGTACTGCAACAGCTCGATCAGGTTTCCCTCGGGGTCGGCGACATAGGCGAAGCGGACCCCGGGCCGCCGGGCCAGGGCCGGCCGCGAGACGACGCGGGCACCGTGACCGACCGCGGCGGCGACGGCCCCCTCTAGGTCGTCCACCGTGAGGGCCCAGTGGAAGTAGCCCTGGACACCCGCCCCCTCATTGGGATCGGCAAAGTGCTGCGGTACCGAGCCCGCGCGCTCGGTGAATTCGACCGCGGCACCGCCGGGGCCACTGAGAAGCGCTATTCGGATACCGGCGTCGGGGATCTCGGTCCGGTGCATCTCGCGGAATCCGAATGCCTCGATGTAGAAGCGGCATTGCCGGTGCAGGTCACCGACCGACAGCCCGGTGTGATCGAAGGAGACTGTGGACATCACCTAGTGTTCCCTTCATGGGTCAGCGGGCCGTGTAGCCGCCGTCGACCGGGACGGCCGCGCCGGTGACGAAGCTGGACTTGTCGGAGCACAGCCACAGGACGGCGTCGGCGATCTCCTCGGGTTCGGCGATCCTGCCGATCGGGTGCGCGGCCACCCGGGCCGCCATCACCTCCGGCGAACGCCCCTCGGCGATCAGCGGTGTGTTGACCAGGCCGACGACCAGGGCATTGACCCGGATCCCGTCCGGCCCGTAATCCAGGGCGGCCGTCCGGGTCAGTCCGATGATTCCGTGCTTGGCCGCGGTGTACCCGGCGAAACCCGGCACTCCGACGACACTCGCCCCCGAGCCGACGTTGACGATGGAACCGAAGCCCTGGGTCTGCATCTGGCGCAGCTGGTACTTCATCGACAGGAACGTCCCCCGCAGATCGACAGCGATCAGGTGGTCGAACGCCTTGACGGAGTAGTCGGCCAACTTGCGAAGATCGTCCCCGCCGCTGATCCCCGCACTGTTGACACCGAAATCCAGCCGCCCGGAGTCACCGACCGCCACCTCGACCGCGTGCGCGACCGACCGCTCGTAAGCGACGTCGCACTGCACAATGCGGGCCGCACCGCCCGCGTCAGTAATCATCCCAACGGTCTCTTCCAGCGTGGACACCGTGCGCCCGGCGACCGTCACGGTGCAGCCGGCCGCGGCCAGGGCGAGTGCCGAGGCCCGGCCGATACCGGTTCCACCGCCAGTGACCAGCGCCGTGGCGCCTTCGAAAGTCTGGTCCATTGCTCTGTTGCCTGCCTTCCCTGCTCGTTCTGTTCGGCCGGGTAAGGCCGCTCGCTGAACGGCTCGGAGCGCGGTAGCTTCATATCCGGAATCCGTTCCGGTTGCAGCCTAAGCGGAACTGGTTCCGGTTGCAAGTGGGGGAGGAACCGGCCGGCAAGGGCGAGCCGCGCGGAGCAGCGCAGAGGTGGGGAATGCGGAGTGCCGGGGACCGCGGTACCCGGCACTGGCAAAGAGGGGGTCCGCCGGAGTGGTCCTCGGCGTCGAGACCACACCGACCGCCTGCCCGTGCTTCGAACGAGCAGGACGACGACGACCGCTCCCCAGTCAGCGGTGGGGCCAGAGCCCGCGGCGCTGACGGGGCGCACGGAGCCGGCCCTTGCACCCGAAGAACACAGAGCTGCCGGATTCCGTCCGGGCCGGAACGCCAGAGACACTACTCAAGGCCACGCAGCACGCGAGACATGCCGAGAACTCGCCGTCACGGGGCAGGCGCCCGCCACCGGCCGGGGCCCGCTTCTCGTTGACGCGGCGGGCTGTGGCCCGGACGGTGATGTGGCAGGGCCCCGACGGTGAGGTATCTCGCGGTCGGGGCCCTGCCCTTTGTGCTGCTGGTTGTTCTCCGGGGGAGCTGGGGTGGCGCTGGGCTGGGTCAGACGGCTGAGGCCCACTGTGCAAAGCTCGAACTGGCCCGCAGGGGTCGATTCCGTGGTGGGTCAGCGAGCGCCCAGCAGGCCGGCGAGCAGTTGGAGCCGTTCGGCGTCGGAGCTGCCTTCGGCGGCGGTGCAGACCATGAGCGCGGGGCCGGGGTTGCCCGGTATCGGGTAGGCGTCCCAGTCCAGGTTCAGTTCGCCGACCTGGGGGTGGTTGAGGCGCATTTGACCGCGGGTCGGTTCCTCAACGTCGTGGAGGGCCCACAGTGCCGCGAACTCGTCGCTGCGGACCGCGAGTTCACCCACCAGCTCGACCGCACGCGGGTGACCCGGATCGGCGGCGACCTGCGTCCGCAGCATGCCGATCAGCTCCGCGACGGTGGCCGCCCGGTTCGGGCACGCCCGGTCGGCCTCGGGGTGCAGGAACAGTGACAGCAGGTTCCGCTCCCTCTGCGGCTGCCGGGTGAATTCCCCCAGTAGGGCACCGCCGAGTGGGTTCCAGGCCAGCACGTCCAGGAACCGGCCGACGACCAGAGCGGGCGAGGTCATGCCGCGCAGCAGCCGCAGCGTGGTGTCCGGTACCTCCTCCGGCTCGTACGAACGCGGCAGGCGGGCCGGGATGCGTGCGGCGGCGGCGAGGCTGTGCAGGTGGCGGGTCTCCTCGACGGAGAAGTTCAGGGCGCGCGCGAGGGCGTCCAGAACCTGTTCGGAGGGCCGGACGTCGCGTCCCTGCTCCATACGCTGGTAGTAGTCCGAGCTCACCCCGGCCAGCAGCGCCAGTTCCTCCCGCCGCAGCCCGGCGACGCGCCGACGCGGACCGGGCTCCAGGCCGACGTCCTGCGGGCGCAGCCGAGTTCGGCGGGTGCGCAGGAACTCGGCGAGTTCGCGTCGGGGATCGTCGCTCATGGCGTGGGAGAAGTCGGTCACGGCGCCAGTATGCCGTCGGCGCGGCCCGCGAGGGTGGGTCTGCCAGACCCAGGAAAAGCAGAACGACCGTGATGCCGCGTGCGGGGTCCAGCATCGGATCCACCACAACCGGTCACGGAAGGACAGCGACATGAAGGTCGTTCAGATCACGAGTTTCGGTGCAGCGGACGTACTGCGGGTCAACGACGTGGATCGTCCCGTTCCCGGCACGGGTGAGGTACTGGTGTCGGTCGAGGCGTCCAGCGTGAACGGGCACGATGTGATCGTCCGCGCGGGGGAGTTGAAGATGGTGTCGGGACGCCGGTTCCCGATCGGTGTAGGGCTGGACTTCGCGGGCACCGTCGCCGCGACCGGCGCCGGTGTCGCGGGCTACCGGGTAGGAGACCGGGTGTGGGGCATGGTGCATCCCCGGCGGCGGCACTCCGTCGCCGGGGCGGCCGAGTACGTCGTGGTCGCCGCGGACCGTATCGCGCACGCCCCGGCGGACCTCTCGTCGGTCGAGGTGGCCTCCCTGGTGGTCGCGGGTTCTACGGCGCTGATCGCGCTGCGCGACAGCGTGCGCCTGGAGGGAGGGGAACGGGTCCTGGTCCGGGGCGCGGCCGGCGGAGTCGGCACGGCCGCCGTGCAGTTGGCGCACGCCATGGGCGGCCAGGTGACCGCGCTGGCCCGCGACCGCCATGCCGAGCTCCTCACCGACCTCGGCGCCGACGAGGTCCTGGACTACGGCTCCACCACCTCGGACCAGATCGGGCCGTTCGACGTCATCGTCGATACCGTCGGCACGGAACTGAACTGCTACCGAAGCCGGTTGGCCAAGGGCGGCCGGATGGTCACCGTGGGACTTTCCCCGTCGGCCCTCGCCGCGATCGCCGCGTCGAGCGTGCACGGTTCCCGCCGCATCCGCACCTTCAGCGCCAACCCCGAGACCCCCGTGCTGCGCGATGTGGCCGGCCTCGTCACGTCGGGCGCGCTGCGCCCGGTGATCGACAGTGTGTACCCGCTCGCGGACATCGCCGCGGCGCACCAGGCGTTCGAGCGCGGCGGCGTCGTGGGCAAGCACGTGGTGACAGTGCCGCGTAGCTCCGTGTGACGGAGTTCCGGTCAGCGGGGTGTGGTGCGCAGGTCGATGCCGCGGTCATGGGCGTCGGCGGTCACGATCCGGGTCGCCATCCGTGACAACAGTCGCCGGTCGGTTTCGGGCAGCGGTGCGACAGACCTCTCGATCTGCTCGGCGAACTGGGTGGCGACCTGTTCGACGAGATGCCGGCCGGTGTCGGTGATCGACACCTGGAACGAGCGGCGGTCTACGGCACTGACCGTACGGGTGACCAGACCTCGGCGCTGCGCACGGTCGACCAGGCCCGTGATCGAGGACTTGTCGAGGCCGAGGTGTCGTCCGAGCTGGTTCATGGTCGGCTCCCGGTCCCGAAGTATCCCGAGCAGCCGCGTCTGGGTGATCGACAGGTCGTACTGCCCCGCGATCTCGGCCAGGCCGTTCTGCACCAGGAACGACAGCTGGGCCAGGGCGTCGACCAGCCCAAGGTCCTTACCTGCGGGCGGCGTTGCGTGCGGGGACGGGGGGTCCTGGGGTGACGTCATATTCCGATTCTACTTGCGAAGGTACGCGGCACCTACTAATTTAATTTGTGTCACGTATTAAAACCTTTGTGTCGCGTACCAAGTCTGGGGAGAGCAGCCATGGACATCCACGCCGCCGTTGTCAGCTCGTTCGACAACCCGCCCCGCTACGAGCCGTTCGACCTGCCCGCTTCCTCCGGCGAGGACCAGGAACTCGTCGACGTCCTCGCGGTGGGCCTGCACCCCCGAGTGCGCACCGGCGCGTCGGGCAACCACTACACCAGCACCGGAGAGCTGCCGATGGTTCCCGGCGTCGACGGGGTCGGCCGGCGCGAGGACGGCAGGCTGGTGTACTTCGTCGCCGACGACGAACTCGTCGGCCCGATGGCCACCCGGACCGTCATCGACAGCCGCCACAGCATCCCGCTGCCCGACGGCGCGGACGTGGTGAAGATCGCCGCGGCGATGAACCCGGCCATGTCGTCCTGGGTGGCGCTGCGCCGCCGCGTCCCGATCGAGGCCGGCCAGTCAGTGCTGATCCTCGGCGCCACCGGCAACGCCGGCCAGATGGCCGTCCAGGTCGCCAAGCGCCTCGGCGCCGGCCGGGTCGTCGGCGCCGGCCGCGACCAGGCCCGCCTGGCAACCCTGCCGGGAATCGGCGCCGACGCGACCGTCGCGCTCACCGACGACGCCGACGCCACCGCCGCGGCCCTGGCCAAGGAGGCCGCCGAGGTCGACCTGGTCATCGACTACCTGTGGGGCAAGCCCGCCGGCGATGCGATCATGGCGGTGCTGCAGGCCCGCGCCGACCGCGGCCGTGCCCTGAACTGGATCCAGATCGGCGCCATGGCCGGCCCCACCATCGAACTGCCGTCAGTGGCACTGCGCTCGGCGAACTTCCGCCTCCAGGGCAACGGCCAGGGCGCGGTGTCGACCAGGACGTACCTGGAGGAACTGCCTTCCCTCGTCGAGGAGATCGAGGGCGGAGGTCTCACGGTCACCGCCAAGGCGGTACCGCTCGCCGACGTCGAAACCGCGTGGAACGCCCCCGAGGTCCCGGGCGTACGCACCGTCCTGGTGCCCTGACCCCGGCAAGACCGTCATGCAGCGTGTACCGGACTTACCGAAGGAACACAGAGCTATGTCACACACCACAGACACCGACGTGATCATCTGCGGAACCGGTGCGGCGGGGCTGACCCTGGCCGTCGACCTCGCCCGCAGGAACGTCGCCTTCCTGCTGATCGACAAGGCGCCGCAGCCGTTCGTCGGCTCCCGCGGCAAGGGCATCCAGCCCCGCAGCCAAGAGGTGTTCGAGGACCTCGGCGTGATCGACCGCATCGTCGCCTCCGGGGGCGAATACCCCGTCCAGCGCATCTACACCGACGACGGGCCCATCGACCAGGTCGCCGTGGAGATGTCGGATCCGACGCCGGAGGAGCCGTACCAGATTCCCCTGCTCGTCCCGCAGGTGAAGGTGATGACCTCGGCGATGTCCTCGGCGGTCACCGTGGCGACGCCGTAGAGCTGTGCGGCGCCCTGGCGGGTCTGCTCGTGGGTGATGTGGGTGGGCAGTTCGGTGTCGACGACGCCGGGCTCGACGAGGGTGACGCGGACGTCGGGCAGCAGCTCCTTGCGCAGCGACTCCGACCATCCGTTGATGCCGAACTTGGTGGCCGCGTAGACGCCGCTGCCGGGACCTGCGACGGGGCCGGCGACGGAGGAGATGTTGACCAGGTCGCCGCCGCCGTCCTTGATCTGTTCGAGGAACACCTCGGTGGTCGTGATCGCGCCGAGCAGGTTGACCTCGATCATCTTGCGGTAGTCGTCGCGCTGCTCGGAGGCGAACAGGTCCAGCACCTGCTCCTCCAGCTGGTGGGCGACCAGCCATTGCCCGGGAACGTCCGCTTCCTCGACATCGTCCTCGGCGCCAGGTCCCCACTCGTCGGTGAACACCGGCCGACACTCCCCGGTGGGCAGATCGAGCCGGCTACCGGACTCGCCGGGTCAGGTGCGGGTGAGGTCGGACAGGAGTGCGGGCAGGAGGCGTTCCTCCATGACCGTGCTGCCCGACTCCGCCATGACACGGGCCAGTTCGGGGTCCCAGGGGCTGGCCGCGGGCGGTCCCGCGAGCGGTGTGGACTCGCCCTTGCTGAGTGCCGCCGTGTAGTCAGCGACGTTCATCCGCCAGGGGCGGGCGCCGTGGCGAGCCGCGGCGCCCGCGGTGATGCGCAGGCCGGCCCAGTCGAAGTCGGCGCGCCAGTGCAGCCGGGCTCCCGCGCGTACGGCGTCGCCGAGCAGTTTGTGGCAGGCGGCGGACGGGACGCCCTCGGTGCAGACGAGGGCCGCGCTCGTGTCCTGGAGTTCGCCGGCCGCGGCGCGCAGTACGGCCGGGTTCTCGCAGACGAAGATGGTGCGGGCCGCGGGCACGACGGGGTTGGTGGCGAGCTGGTGGAGGGTGAGCCGGAAGGGGATGCCGAAGTCGGCGGCGTCGCGCAGCCAGTCGCAGACCACCGTGTCGCCCTCGGCTCCGATGTTGAGGACGAGTACCTGGCTGGCGAGGTCGTCGGCGATGGCTCCGGCGCTCTCCCACAGGGCGCGCCGCCCGGCCCGCACGCGCGGGATGTCGCCACCGGTGCGCTGGGCGATGGCGCGCAGGACGAGCTGTTCGAGTGGGCTGCCGGGAACGAGGGCCTTGGTGTCGCCGGTGGCCCACTCGGCGAGGACCGGAAGCGGCAGGGCGCCGGCCGGGTGCGCGGGGGGCCGGTCCTGGTCACCGGGGAAGCGGTCCCGGTCGCCGGGGAGCCTTTCCAGGACGCGTACCGCCGCGTCGAGGAGGGGAGCGTCCCCGCGGCGTACGAGACGGGTGAGGGTGCCGTCAGCGGCGATCCGCTCCAGCCAGGCCGCGAACCATCCCCGCCCTGCGAGTGGGCTGGAGTGGGCGGACTTCAGGGCCTGTTCGCGGCGCGCTTCCTCGTCGGCCCGTTCGGCCGGCCGGTCACGCAGTGGGCCGTGGAGCCGGCCGAGGGTTGTCAGGAGGCCGGTGCCGTATCGGTCGTGCAGATACGCGTCCAGGTCGCTCAGGGGTACGGCGAGGCGCTTGACGGTCTCGGGCCGGTAGCGGCCGGTGATGCCGATGGCGGTGCGGCGTTCGGCCTCGCTGGGCCCCGTGAGCCCGATGTCGCCGTCGAGCACGCCGCCGGTGCGCTCCAGCCTGCGGCGAGCGGCGGCGAGCAGCCGTGTCCATCCCTCGCCCCGCAACTCGTCGTACTCACGGTGCTCACGCGGCTCAGTCGACAACAGCGGCCTCCTCGGGCGTCGGGACGCGCCGGGTGCCGGGCGAGCCGAGGGCGGTGGTGAGCTCGCCGGTGTCGTCGGCGAGGAGCCGGTCGCAGTCCCAGACGAGCAGCAGCGCGGAGACGGTGTGGTCGACGGCGGTGTGCGCGAGGTCGTAGTGGGCGGCAGCGGACACGGAGGCGTGCGCGGCCCACAGGTCGTAGCCGGTCATGAACAGGTCGAGGTCGAACTGGGCTGCCAGCGACATGAGTTCGCCGCGCCCGGTGTCGTCCACGCCCGCGAAGGCCTCGTCGAGGGCGAGCAGGCGCGGGGCGTGCGGGTCGGCGGAGTTGAGCATGGCGTGCGCGGCGGCGAACAGCGGCAGGTGCAGCGACACGGACTGCTCACCGCCCGACAGCCGGCTGTGCCGGGCGCGGGTGAGCCTCTCCTCGCTCTTGTCGGGGCGTACGAGCTGGAACGCGAACTGCCGCCAGCGCCGGTAGTCGAGGACCTCGGCGAGCAACTCCCGGTAGGGCTGGTCGCGGTGGCGGGCGCGGGCGGTCTGGATCTGCGCGGCGAAGTGGGTGCGCACCCGGGCGAGACCGTCGGGGCCGAGGCGGGCGGCGTCGGCGTCGAGGAGGGCGCAGACGGCGCGCTGCTCGTCGTCGAGATGGTCGGCGAGCAGCCAGCTCACACCGACCGTCGTCCCCGATGACATGGTGCGCCTGCGCATGTCGGTGTTCATCCGCCTGATCAGGTCACGGGCGTCGACGGTGCGGTCGTGGATCTGCTGGGCGAGCCGGGTGAGCAGGGCGTCCTCCAGGATGCGCTGCTCGGACTCGGAGAGCAGTTCGGCCTGGTCACGGCGGTGTGCCGCGATCTTCTGGGCGAAGGCGGCGACGGGCAGCGGGCCCTCCTCGTCGGCCACGCGGACGACGATGATCCCGTCGGAGCCGTCCCATTCGGGCCGGTAGTCCTGTCCAGCGGCGGCGAGCTGCGCCTGCAGGTCGTCCAGGGCCTTGGTGAGACGCGTGACGGACTGCTTGAGGCTGGTTTCGGTGGGGGTGAGGTCGCGGGTCGCGGAGAGGATCGCCTCGTGTACGGCGACCACGGCCGGCGGGAGTGCTTCGCCTGCCCAGTCGGCCTCCTGGGCGGGCCAGGCCAGGCCCGGCGGACAGCGCAGGATGTCGAGGAGTTCACGGGCGGCGTACGGGCGCAGGCCGCGGGCGGTGTCCTTCTCCTCCGCCGCGGCGACCGACCCGGCCTCGGCCGCGGCCGTACGGCGGGCCTCGGCCGCGGCGGTGCCCGCGATCGCGGTGTGCTGGGCCACACGAGCCGCCTCGGCCTCCCTCACCAGGGCGTCGATTCCGTCCTCGGCCTCCTGCACCTGGCGCATCACCTCCTGCGCCTCGGCCCCGACGGTCTCCTGGAGGGCCTGGAGTCCCGCGGCCTCCTCGGTGTGCCGGCGGCGCGCCGCGCGCTCGGCGTCCAGCGCCGCCTCCTCGTCCTCGGCGGCGGCGGTGAGCCGGTCGGCGCCTGCCTGGGCGGCCTCGGTCTGGCGGGCGTGTTCGCGGCGGCGGGCGGTGAGTTCGCGGACCGCCGTCTCGAAGGCGCGGGTGGCGGTCTCGACGGCGTCGACGCGCTCGATCTCGATGGTGTACTCGGCCGCGGTGCGGCGCAGGGCGCGCTCGGCGACCGAGCAGGTGGCCACCGACTCGTCGTACGAAGCCTGGGAGGCGTCGGCGGCGTCGCGGGTGGCGCGCAGTCTCGCCGCGGCCTTGTCGAGTTCGCGCAGGGCCTGCGTGATGCCGGTGGTGCGGGGCAGGGCGGCGCGAGCGGCGGCGTACGCGTCGAGGGCGGCGTCCGCACGGGCCTGTGCGCGCGCCAACTCGTCCAGTTGGGCGGCCAGTTCGGCCAGCAGCGTCTCGCAGGCGGCGATCCGGGCGGCGCGCCGGCGCGCGCGGGCGGTGGCGCCGACGTACTCGGCGTGCTCCTTGGTGTGGGCACCCACCAGGACACCTGCCGCGTACCGGCCGTCTGGACTGATCTGTGGGGTCCCGGTGTCGAGATCGCCGGTGACGGCGACGGAGCGCAGTACAGCGGTGATCCGCGCGGCCGGAATCGCGGCGTTGCCTTCGGGGTCCCCGAGGCCATCGGGGTTCTCGGGTCGCAGGAGATCGGCGAGGCTCGGTCCACTCACCGGGGCACCGGCGCGGAGGTAGCCCTCGCTGTGCCCGGCTGTCACGGGGGTGTCCTCGGTGGTGAGGAGGGCGTCGAGGAGGCCCGACGCCTCCAGGGCAGCTTCCAGGCAGGCGCGCTGATGATCCGTCAGCTCGTCGTCGAAGTCGACGAGTCGCCACAGCGGCACGCCGTCACTGGGCGCCCTCCCCCAGTCTTCGGCCGGGGGGACCCCCATCTCGCTTCGCTCGGCAGTGCGGCCGCGGGCCGGGGGCGGGGCGTCGTCGTGTTCGGCGGCGATCCGGTCGCGTTCGGCCTTGGTCTCGGCGTGCCGACGCTCGACATCGGTGCGCTGAGCGCGCAAGGAGGCCATCGTGTCGCGCAGCTCCTGCACGGCGGGAGTGGTGGCCTCGGTGAAGGTGTCGGCAAGTGTGACCGCCTCGGTCTCGCCGGTGAGTTCGAGGGCTTCGGCGAGTCGGTCGGCACCCGCTTCGGCCATGAGCGCGCCGTGCTCCCCCGTCCACTGACCGAGCGCCGTACGGGCCTGTTCGCGGGCGGATTCGAGGGCCGACTCGGCAGCGGTTTCGGCGGTTTCGGCCGCAGCGACCGCCTCCTGCGCGCGGTCGAGCGAGACCCGGGCGAGGTCACGGGTCTGGTCGGCACCGCGTGCCGCCTGCTGGGCGCCGCGCACGACCCGGACGCCCTCGTGGCGGGCGGCGGCCAGCGCGGCGGAACGGTCGGCGATGTGGTCGGGCTCGGCGTCCGCCGGCGTCCAGGCGAGGCCGGCTGTGTGGGCGTGGTCGGCGACGGTGGCGGCGTCCCGGGAGACGGCGGCGTCGAGTTCGCCGGCGAGTTGGGCCGCGTGTTCGGCTTCGGCGCGGGCGCGGCCGGTGGCGGCGGTGCGGCGTTCGCGTTCGGCGCTCGCCTGCCGGGCGGTCTGCTCACAGGTGCGCACCAGGCGTTCCAGGTCGGCCAGTTGCTCGATGGCCTGGTAGGCGGCGGAGGAGCGCAGCTGGTCGAGACGGGCGCGCTGGGCGGCGAGCGCGGCGTCGGCCGACTCGGCGCGCGCGTCTCGGCGGTGGCCTGCTGTTCACGGGCCGCCGCCAGGTCCGCGGCGGCGGCGCGCAGGGCGGCGGCGCGCTCGGCGGTTTCGGCGCGGCGGGCGGTGAGCCTGTCCGCGGCGGTGCGGGCGTGGACCCGCAGATAGGTGGAGTAGCTCGCGAGGAAGGCGCGGGTGGCGTCGTCGGCGGCGGCCAGACCCTCCAGGGTGCGCTGCACGGACTCCATGTCGTCGAAGGAGCGGGCCGCCTCGGCGATCAGGTCGTCGTCGAGCGGGCGCAGGCCCGCGGTGAGGGTGTCGGAGAGTTTGGCCGGGTCGAGGTTTTTGGCGAGCTGCGGACGGCGCAACGTGAGGATCAGGGTGAGCAGTTGCTCGTACCGCTCCCGGCCGAGGCCGAACAGGCGCTGGTCGACGGCGGCGCGGTAGTCGGCCGTGGAGGCGATCAGTTCGCGTCCGAGCTCGGCGGCCAGCTGCTTCCTCGTCATCGGCCGGTCGTCGTCGGTCAGCAGCGAGAAGTCCTCTCCGACGCGGCCTTCGGCGACGAAGTGCCAACGCGCGGGTGTGTCGCGGTGCCGCTGGGCGTGCAGCCCGATACCGCAGGTGACAGCCTCGCCGGTCTCCCGGTGGGTGAACTCCATCCAGACGTAGCCAAGCGCACTGTCCTGCCCGCGGAAGAGCAGGTTGGACTTCATCGTGCGGTCCTCGGCGGCGAACGGGTTGAGCCGCTTGGGGTCGATGCGGCCGTCGAGGACGAACGGGAAGAGGACTTCCAGGGCCTTGGTCTTGCCGGATCCGTTGGGGCCGCGCAGCACCAGCCAGCCGCCGGCGAAGGAGAACTCCTCGTCCCGGTAGTCCCACAGGTTGATGATCCCGGCACGGGTGGGGACATATCGGGGGGCCGGGGTGGGAGCGGGGGTGCTCACGGAGTCGGGTCCTTGGCGGTGTCGTCGGCGAACAGGGCGGTCTGGGCTGGTGCGGTATGGGCTGGTGGTTGAGCTGCCGTACGGGTCTTCACCCGGGCGGTGACCCCGCGGTAGCGGGCGAGCAGCGGAAGCACGAGGACTCCGCCGTCCACACGGACGATCAGCGACATGGCGGCCAGCAGGGCGAGAGCCTGGTCGAGCAGCCGGTCCGGGTCGCCGCGCAGATCGGCGGCGAAGCCCGCACCGTACTCACCAGTGATCTCCTTGAGCCTGCCGCGCAGCCACGAGTCGGTGACGAAGGGATACCGGGTCTCTCCTCGCTCCTCTCCCGCCTCATCATGATCGTCATACGGCTCAAGCGTCTCGTACGCGGCCCCCGCGTCAGGCTCGTCGGGCGTGGCGAACTCGGCGATCGCCGAGCGCGTAGGGAGGGCGCCGTCGATACGCCGGGCGCGGGCCACGAGGCGTTCGGCGGCGGTGGGCGCGGGCAGCAGTTCGAGGGCGTGCCGTCCGGAACGCTGCACGGCGGCGCTGATCCGGGCCGCAAGGAGCAGCGCGGCCTGCGCAACCGTGCCGCCGCCGGGGAAGCGGATGTCGGACAGTCTGCCGGAGGTGTCGATGAGCGCCACGCCCTCGGCCCGCCGCTCCACCGTCAGCCCGGTCAGGCGCTCCAGGTCCTCGGCGAGGGCGGGGGCCCGCAGCTGGCCCAGGAGTTCGGTGTCGGCGTCGGCGTAGTACGCGACCGGGTTCTCCAGCACCAGGCGGCGGGCGCGGCGGGCCTGGTCGCGGCGCTGGGCGGCACGGCCGGCGGACATGCCCAGCGCGCCGGCGGAGTCGAGGAGCGCGGTGACGGAGCTCAGGTGCTGCAGGACGCGGGTCGGGTGGTGGACGGCGAGGAGGATCTCGCGGTCGATGTCGTACAGGGCCTCGGCGCGCTCGGGATCGCCGGCCCAGGCGGTGGCAGAGCCGTCGGCGAGGGTGAGTGCGCCGCGTTCGGTGAGCCAGGTGACGGCGTCGACGAAGGCGTCCCGGTCGGGCTTGCGTGCGGTGTCGAGTCCGAGTCCGTCGATGCGTACGGCGTCGGCGGCGACCGCGTCGGCCAGCTCGCCCAGCGCCACCTGCGCGCCGTGGCGGCCCAGGGCCGCGAGGGTGAGGACGAGGTAGGCGTAGCGGCGTCGGTCGAAGGGGCGTCCCGCGCGGGTGAGGGCCGGGCGGGTGGCGTCCAGGCCGTCCTGGGCGCGCTGGAGCCGGGCGGTGTCGGCGGTGGTGACGAGCCGGTAGCCGAGCACCTCCATCAGATCGGTGCGCAGCTGCCCGGCCCAGCGGCGCACGGTCGCCAGCGCCGCCTTGTCCGGATACCCGGGCGTGACCAGCGGATGCCGCAGTACGAGCCGTACGGCCTTCTGGTAGTCGGCGAGTTCGAGCGGGGAGACACCCTCGGCGACGCGGCTCATGCGGTCCTGCCTTGTCCGTGGGTCGTACTGCCCGTCGTGAGGTCCACAGGCCCCAGGACATCGGGGAGGTCTTTCATACGGTGACCTCCAGGCGCAGTCCGTCGAGGTGGAGGCGGCCGCGCACGGTGTCGACGGTGGTGGAGCCCTCGGCGGGGGTGAGGGTGAGTCGTACCCCGTGGGCGGATCCGGAGGCGGCGGTGACCAGGCGGCTGGCGGGGACACGGGCGGCGAGCGCCACGTCCAGCAGGGCGAGCAGGGCCCGCGTTTCGGGCTCGTCGAGCGTCCGACCGTAGACGCCGTCCGACGCGAGGGCGTTCGCGGCACTGCGGCCCTCGGCCTGCTCCTTCAGCTGCTGGGCGCGGAGCCGGGCCCGCTGGGCGTCGTTGCGTTCGATGCGGCCGGGGCCGTGCAGGGCGGGGGTGCGGCCGGACTGGACCAGGGTGCGGGCCAGCTCGACCGGTTCGGCCTCCCACCAGGACGTACGCCCAGGGATCTGCTCGGGATCGGCGTACGGGACGGCGATGTGGCGGGGCGCGCCGAGTCCGAAGACCGCCTGGAACAGGGCGTGCGCGTCCTCGTCACTCTCACAGGAGGTGAACCACTGGGCGAGGTGGCGCAGTTGGCTCTCCCGGCTCACCCCGCCCCGGCGCGCCTCGGTGACTCGGCGCAGCAGGGCGAGGACGGAGCGGATCGCGGTGACGGTGGCGTCCTGCAGCCGCTCGGTCTCGCTGTGCTCGCGCTCCGCGAACCAGTGGACGATGCCTTCCCACCGGTGCCGCCAGTCCGCCAGGCGCTCGGCGGGGCTGCGGAAGAGCCGCTCGTCGGCCTCGGCCGCGTACTCGATCATGCGGTCCACACCGGTGGCCGCGGCCTTCTCGACTGCCTCGGCGAGCAGCGGGGCATAGCGCCCGAGTTCGGCGGTGAACTCCCGCATGTGGGCGAGGAGCGTGTCCTTGTGGGCGAGGAACACCTCGGGCCGGGTGTCGTTGGTGCGCGCCAGGTCGCCCAGCATGAGATAGAAACGGGCGGCGCGCTGCGCCATCTCGTTCAGCACGGAGTCGAGACGGCCGAGCTTGCGGTACACCTCCTCCCCGTCGCCCGCGGCGTTGGCCTCGGCCAGCGCGCGCAGGTCGCCGAGGATGTCGGGGAAGACGAGGCGGGAGAGCTGGGCGTCCTCCAGGCGCGCGCCGAGTACGTCCTCCACAGCCCGGTACGCGCGATATCCGGCCTGGGTGAACTGGTACACGTAGTGGCGGTTGCGGTACTCGGCCAGGTTCGCGGCGCGCGTCCCGTCGTACGACCGGTCCAGGACCTGCCACTCCGCGAGCGCGTCGAGCAACGGCTGAACACCGGCCAACCCGCCGACGGCGCCCGCGGCGGGATGGTCGACTGCGAGCCGCTCAAGCAGTCCCACCGCATCCGAAGCGTGCAGCAGCACCTGGTAGTTGGCGCGTCCGCGGTCGAAGGAGCGCAGCAACCACAGGTATTCGTGGCGCTTCTCGGCGGCGGCGAAGTGGAAAAGCCGCAGCCGATCGTCGAGGGAGAACGCGTCGATGCCGAACGCGCCCTCGTCAACGGGCTCCGGGACGTCGGGCTCGTCACTCACGGATCTGGCGGCTTCCCTTGCTTCGGCTGCTGCACGTCCGGCTGGACACCACCGGATCCCAACCATTCTGCCGCACCCCGACCGGTGCCGGTAAGACGCCCTCCGACCCCACCCCACCTGTGGTAGCCTGCCGGGTTCTCACCTCTTCGCGTCGCGGCGGCCGCTCGCGCGGCGTTGTCACATTGTTGGGTACGTGACTGCCTGATGGTGCGTCGGGGCGCGGTGGGCCCTCGGTCCGGCCCTGTGGTCAAGTCGTGGTGGGCAGGTTGGCAGCGCCGGTGATCTGGTCCCAGATGGCGAAGCGGATGGTCATCTCGGCGCGGTGGTCGAAGGCTGTCATCAGGTGGCGGTGGGGTCGGAAGTGGGGTGAGATGCCGCTGAACGCGGACAGGAACCGCTGGGCCACGCCGACGCTGCGGAAAGCCCTTCATCGCGCGTTCACGCTGCCTGGTGGGCTGGTGGCTGTTCTCGGCCCGGTTGTTCAGTCCCTTGTGCGAGCGGTGCTCCACAGAGGGCATGACCTCGCGGTGGGCCGCGCCGTAGGAGCGGAGCTTGTCCGTGACGACTACTCTCGGCACCGCACGCGTCTTCTTCATCAGCCTGCGGACGAAACGCCTGGCGGCGGCCTTGTCCCGCCGGTTCTGCACCAGGATGTCGAGCACGTTGCCGTCCTGGTCGACAGCCCGCCACAGGTACTTCCGCTCCCGGTTGACTTTGATGAAGACCTCGTCCAAGTGCCATTTGTCCCCGGGTCGGGGTCGGCGGCGGCGCAGTCCGTTCGCGTAGGCCTGGCTGCGCGTCCCCAAGGCGCGCTCGGTCGAGTTGTTGTTGGACAAGCCTTACGGCGGGGCTGCGTGTCACCGACCTCACTGTCGAGGGCGGCACCGATGCCCGAGACCTGGGCGTCACCACGAACGCCTCCATACCCCAGAGCTGGCCGTCCACCGCTCAGTTCACCAAGGGGGGTGACTCCCTGCCGGGCCTTGACCCCGGGCCTTGCCCACAAGGCACCAGTCGGTGGATCGAGGCTAAACCAGCGTGGGGCACGGGGTCTTGCGACCACTGGTAGCAAGACCCCGCTTGGCAGAGGCCGTCAGAGGCGTGGTCGTGCTATGCCAGCGGCCGCAGTCCCAGGCGGCGGGCTGTGGACGACCATGCCGAGGCCGGTGTCGTCCGACAGGGCCGGGCCGTCGTCTTGTGGCCGAGCTTCCGCCTGGGCGTGCTGACTGCCGGCGTCGCGGTCACAGAGATCAGGCCACCGTGAATCCGTCGAACGTGGCGATGCCCCGTGCGCCGTTCCAGCCGTTGGCCGCGGTCATGAAGACCCCGACGTCCTGTGCGGCGGCCGCGCCTCCCGGCGTGGCCGTGCCCACCGTCGTCCAGGTGACGCCGTCCGTGCTGGCCTCCCCGGTGTACGAGGCGCCGGACCGGGTCAGCCGCAGCCGCACCGGCGCGGTGAAGGAGCCCGACAGCGCGATCGAGTCGAAACGGCCGTCACCGTCGGCGTCCCAGCTCAGCGCGCAGCCGTTGGACGGCGTGACCGCCAGGTTCACATAGCCCGCGCTCCCCTGAGTGTCCAGGTCGTTGCGGACGACGAGGCCCGCCCGTGCCCAGCCCCCGGTCGCGTCCTGGGACGTGACCGTGACCTCGGCCACGGTTCCGTCGTCGTACGCGCCCGCCCGGTACACCGCCCCGAACTCGTTGGTGCCGCCCCACAGGTCGGCCCCGGCGCCCTCGACGGCGATCTCGTTGCCGGCCTGGCCGAACACGGCGTCGTTGTAGGAGACCGTGCGGTACGGGTCGCTGACCCCGGCCGCGGCCACCAGCCGTACCGGCGTGACCGCCTTCCCGCCGCCCGCGTACGCCGCCGCTGCGACGACCTGGCCGACCAGTTCCGTCGGCTCACCTGCCAGAGAGACCTCGAAGCGAGCGGCGAACGTTTCGCCGGACGCCACCGCCGTCGTGCGCACCAGGTCGAGCGGCTTCACCGCCATGCCCTCGGGGGCGGTGACGGAGAGGGTCACGCCGCGTGCCGCCGCGAACCCGTTCCTGTTGGTGAAGGTGACCGTCACCGTCGCGGGCGTGTCCTCGGCCACCGCTCCCCGGTCGGTTTCCGCGGTGAGGGCCGCCTGATGGGCAGTGGCAGCGAGCAGGTCGCGCACGCGGCGGGCCAGGGCGTACGGGGAGCCGTGGGGCTCGCTCGGGTGCGTCTCGTGCGCGTTCGCCCAGCGGTCCTCCAGGGCGAACCAGTCGATCGTCGCCGGGTCCTTTCCAGTGGCGAGCGTGTCGAAGTACGTCTTCCAGCGGGTGCGGTACAGGCCGCCGACCAGCCCGGCCCACTCCCGGTTCGCGTAGTCGTGCAGGCCCTCGTCGCTGCTGGCGCGGCCACCCCAGGTGGTGAGGAGGGAGCGGGCGTCGTATTCCAGGCGGTCCTTCTCGGTCCGGTCGGCGCCCCAGGCGCGCGCGTCGGCGAGCCACCGCCCGAGCAGGTGCGGGCCGGAGGCCGCCAGCAGGTCGTCGAGGAGGTTCATCCAGTCAAGCCAGGTCTCGGTCAGCTTGCCGAACAGGGCTTTCTCCCCGGCCTCGTACGCGCCCTTGATCTGCGGCAGCAGGATACGGCTGCGGTTGGACAGGACCTGCCGCGCCACGTCGACGACGTCGTACCGGTAGGCCGAGCTGTCCGTCAACTCCGCGCGTATGGCGAGGAGTTCGGTGAGTGCCGCGTCGAAGGCCGTGGTGTCGTAGCGATCCTTCTCCGGGCCCCAGGCGGCGGCTTTGTTCGCCGTCAGGCTCGGACGGGCGCCGAACAGGCCGTCGGGTGCCTCGCTCCAGGAGTCCGCGCGGGACATGTTGTACGCGGTGTCGCGGATCGTCTGCCAGGCCGCGGCGGCGTGCCGGTCGGGGCCGCCGTAGCGGGAGAGGGCGTACGCGGCGAACCAGTCGTCCAGGTCGACGGTGCCGGGCGTCCAGGCCAGGTCGGTGAGGAGGGCGAGGGCGGGTGCGTTGTTGTCGGCGGCCTCCGGCATCGCCGCGATACCGGCGAGTGAACTGCCCTCCCTGTCACGCCACTTCGGGTACTGCTCCACCCAGTCCGGGGCGTTGGCGCCGATCGGGGTGTGGCCGCCGAAGTTCCAGATGCTGCCGAAGGCGTACGGGGTGCCGCCCCAGTCGCTCTCCCGGTCGGTGACGGTGGTGTAGCGGTCCGACAGACCGTCCACGATCAGCATCCGGCTTTTGTCGACGCCGTCGAGCAGCGCCTTGGACGGGTTGGTCTGCCAGCCGAGGATCGCCCAGACGGCCCCCGGGTGGGCCTTCTGCAGCGCCGCCTCGACGGCCTTAGCGGCCTCGCCCACCGGCACGTCACCGGGGTTGCCGCCCTCGTGCAGCAGGTCCATCTTGTACATCGTGCTCGCGCCGAACCGCTCCGTCTGGGCCCGGTAGAAAGCGGCGGCCACGTCGTCGAAGGCCGTGGTGCGCGGGTCGAGCCAGTCGGGGCGTTTGAAGGCGCCCCAGGTGCCCTGCGCCACCACCGCCGCGTCCCCGCCGTGCTGCGCCACGAAGTCGTCCGGGACGGTGCCGTAGTAGCCAGGCAGGACCGGCGTCATGCCCAGGTCACGTATCCGGTCGACGATCTTCTCGGCGAGCGCGGCACGTCTCTCGATGAGCTGCCGGGAGACCGGTCCGCCGAAGCCCGACATGTTCTGCAGCAGCCACCAGGGCTGGTGGGCGGGGGTCGGGATCCAGGCGCGCAGCGCGGCGTCGGAGTAGCCGAAGCGGCGGAAGGTGTCGTAGTACACCGCGTCGCCGCCGATGTAGACGAGGACCCGGTTGACTCCGTGCACGGCCAGCACATCCAGCTCGTGCTGCCAGGCGTCCCAGTTGCGGTAGGCGCCGGTGTAGCCCTCGTTGGTGTCGTTGAAGGCGAAGCGGTGCGGCACGTTGGCCGTTCCCGTGATCTCCTCGGCGGGCGCGGGGAGGGTGCGCGGCAGGTTCAGCTGCTCGCCGGTCCAGGAGACGGAGGCGTGCGCGGTGCGCCGCAAGTAGGTGTGGAGGCCTGCGAGCAGCACGGCGGGGCTGGTGCCCTCCACCGTGATGTGCCCGGCCCGGCCGGTGACCCGGAAGCGGTCGGTGTCGTCGTCGACGGCCCGCAGGGTGATCTGCCGGTGGTGGTCGGGAAGCAGACGCTTCAGCGCGGCTGCGGCGGGGGCGGTGTCGAACAGGGCGCCGACGGCCGCGTGGGCGCCCTGCGGGCGGGCCAGCAGCGCGGCGCCGCCCAGCGCGACCGCACCCGTGAGGATCCGTCTGCGGGTGACACCTGTGATGCCGAGGTCGCCTCGGTTGTCGTGCATGAACGTCCTTCCGGCAGAGCTCAGTTGATCGTCATGGCAAAGATGTGCAGGGCGGGTACGCCCGACTGGAGGCCGTCGCTGACGTGGGGCAGGACCAGAGAGCGCAGTTCCTTGCCGGGCGTCAGGTCGACGCCGAAGGTGAACAGGCTGACGGGGGTGTCGTCCCGGCCGGTGGTGATGTGGCGGTAGGGCAGCACCACCGCGGCGGAGGGGTTCGTCCCGTACCAGTCGGGGACGGCGATGGAGAACGCCTGTTCGGTGCCGTCGGCGTAGACGACCTTGCCGTCGCCCCTGCCCTCGCCCCAGGTGCTGGTGCCGAGGAAGGCCAGCCGGGAGCCGGAGCCGGACAGCAGCACGCTCTGGCCGGCGGAGACGACGTTGTCCCTGTTTCCGGGCCGGGTGTCCGGCCAGGTGAAGGTCACCCCGCCGTACGTGACAGTGGCGCCCGGGGTCAGTCCCGCCGACGCCAGTGCCTCGGCGGACAGACTGGAGTTCGATCCGTCGATGTTGGCGACGGTGAGGGCGGCGTCGGAGGCGATCCCCGCGTTGTCGAAGGCCCCGGGCAGTGAGCGGTACGGCAGCAGGATCGAGGAGGTGGCGCGGGTGCAGTCGGAGCCGTGGCGGTGCACGTCGAAGAGGGCGTGCGCGGTGAACACGATCCGGCCCTCGGCGTCGTCGGCGAGCCGGGTCCGCCAGGCGCGGGTCACCGACCGTCCGGGCGCGAGGCTGCCCAGGCTGTCCGGTTCCTCGGTGTCGTCGACGGCGAGATGGAGCACGGTGCCGCGCAGCGTGATCCTGGTGGTGTTGGTGAGGGTGGCCGTCAGGGTCACGGCCTTGCCCGGCTCGGGTGTGGGCGGGGTGACGGTGAGCGAGACGGGCGGCGGGAGGAAGTCCTCCTCGGGGCGGTAGGCGTTCACGACTCCTCCACGGTCAAGTGGTCGAACACGGCCCGGACCGTCGTGCCGGGGTAGTTGAGGTTCACGGCGCTCGCCACCACGCCGACGTCCAGGGCGCCGTTCGCGGAGCGCACGGTCGCGCTGGCGATCTCGGTCCAGGCGAGGCCGTTGGTGGTGGAGTACGCGGTGTAGGTGGTGCCGGAGCGGACCAGGCGCAGCCAGGCCGGGTGGGTGGAAGCTCCGCCGCCGGCCCAGGTGTCGAGGTGTCCGTCGCCATCACTGTCGGTCATGAACTCCACGCCGTACGACTTCGACATGGTGAGCACCGCGTAGCCGCCGTTCTCCGGGGCGGTCAGGTCGTTCGCGACGGCGATCCCGTACTTGGCGGTGGGATTGTCGCTCCCGGTGAGGCTGACCGTCTTGACCTGCGCCACGCTCGATGCGGCGGCGGAGCCGGGAAGGAGGATGCCGCCCTTCTCGTCACGGCCGCCGGACAGGTCACCGCCGCCCGCCCAGATCACCAGCTGGCTGCCGTACTGGCCGAACTGGGCGTCGTCGGTGGTGGCGAACGTCTTGTACGGGTCCCGCACCCCGTTCGGCTCGTAGGGCACGCTGACGGTCTTCGCGGCCCGCGCGCAGTCGGCGCTGCGCCCGTCCACGTCGAAGAGGACGTGCGCGGTGAACGCGACGTCCCCGGCGACGTCGGCCGGCATCGACGTGCGCCAGCTGCGGGTGACCTTCGCGCCGCGGCGCAGATCACCGAGCGGGATGGTGCGTGCGGCGATCGTCGCTCCCGGGTCCACCAGGTACAGGACGGCGCCGCGCAGCGGGAACGGGCAGTCGTTGACGAGGACGGCGGTGGCGGTGACGGCGTCGCCGCCGGCCGGTTCGGCGGGTTCGGTGGTGACGGTGAGGGTGGGGCAGAGGGTGTCCGTACGGGTGCTCACGCTGTTCACCGTCGCTCCCAGTCGATGGTGAAGGCGTTGGCGAGTTCGCTGGGCAGCGTCTGCGGGACGCTGATGTGGACCTTGCCGTCGGAACGAGTCCATTTCAGCGGCTTGTTGTGGCCGAGCAGCCGGATCCGCGAGGTTGCGGAGAGGGGTATGTCCGCGGGCACGGAGAGGGTGCCGCTGGGGGCGCCCAGCACGATGATGTTGAACTTGCCCGGGGTGACGGTGTACCGGATGCCGAGGGCGCTGCCCTCTTCCTCGGCCCGCACCCACGGCGTCGAGCCGTAGATCGCGGGCCCGTTGACGTCCAGCCAGGCGCCGATGTCCCGCAGCCGCCGCTGCATGACGTCCGGGATGGTGCCGTCCGGCTTCGGCCCGATGTTCAGCAGCAGGTTGCCGTTCTTGCTGGTGACGTCGGCAAGCAGATGGACGAGGAACTCGGAGGTCTTGTAGTCCTCCTCGACCTCGAACTTGTTGTAGCCCCAGGAGTAGCCCATCGTGATGCAGCACTCCCACTTCTGCGGGTCCATGGTCGGGTTGGTGCGCTGCTCGTAGGTGGCGAAGTCGTAGTGCGTGTCGAAACGGTCGTTGACCACGACACCCTTGGGCGTCCTGCGGTCCTTGGCCCGGTTGTAGAAGCGGGCCAGCGCCTCTTCGCTGCGCCACGGCGGTTCGCCTGTCGGCCGGAACCACTGGCCGTCCGCCCACAGCAGGTCCGGGTCGTACCGGTCGATGATCTCGTACAGCTGCTTCAGCTCGTAGTCCCCGACGTAGTCGTCGACCGGTTTGTAGCCGAGCATCGGGACTTCCTGGCCGGTGTAGAAGTTCTTCATGGGCCGGCCGATCGCGGGATTGAAGAACTCGCCGAGCGAGTAGTAGAGGCCGGGCCGCACGGTGCCGCGCCTGCGGGCGGCCGTCATCAGCTCGCCGACCAGGTCGCGCTTCGGGCCGTACTTCCCGGCATGACGGTCCGTCACCTTGCTCGGCCACAGGGCGAATCCGTCGTGGTGCTTGCTGGTCAGCGTGAAGTACTCGGCACCCGCCTGCTCGAACAGCCGCACCCAGGCATCCGGGTCGTAGTTCTCGGCCGTGAACTGCGGGATGAAGTCGTCATAGAGGAAGTCCTGGCCGTAGGTGTCGCGGTGGTACTTCCAGGTGGGATCGGTGTCGAAGCTCTGGTACCAGAGGTACCACTCGGCGGCCATCTGCCGGGCGGAGCCGGCGGGGACCGAGTAGACGCCCCAGTGGACGAAGATGCCGAACTTGGCGTCCTTGTACCAGCGCGGTACGGGGTGGGTGTCGAGGGATTCCTTTGTGGGCTTGTAGTCGGGGATGCCGCCGCTGATCGCGTGGGCGGCACCGGGTGGGGCCAGGAGCACTGCTGAGCCCAGAGCAGTGGCCGTGGTCAGGAAGCGTCTACGGCTGACGTTCACGGGAGGCCTCTCAGTCGGTGGTCGAGAAGGAGTCGAAGACGGCTGTGGTGGTCTGGCCGGGGTAGTCGAGGTTGACGGCGCTCGCGACCATCCCGGCGTCGAGGCCGCCGCCGGCGGACGGCACGGTCGCGGTCCCGATCTGCTGCCAGGCGGTGCCGTCGGTACTGGCGTACGCGGTGTAGGCGGTGCCGTCGCGGGTGAGTCTGAGCCAGGCCGGGTGGTAGGAGGAGCCGCCGCCCGCCCAGGTGTCGAGCCGGCCGTCGCCGTCGCTGTCGGTCATGAACTCCACGCCGTAGTTCTTGGACATGGTCAGCACCGCGTAGCCGCCGTTCTCCGGGGCGGTCAGGTCGTTCGCGACGGCGATCCCGGCCTTGGCGGAGGGTCCGCTGCCGGTCTGGGAGACGACGCGTGCGGTGACGGCGCCGGAGGCGGGTACGGCGTCCGGCACATGGACGGCGGCCTTCTCGTCCTTCCAGCCGGACAGGTCCTCGCCGCCCGCCCAGATCGCGAACTGGGCGTCGTTCTGGGCGTATTGGGCGTCGTCGGTGGTGGCGAACATCCGGTACGGGGGCTGGACCGTGGACGGGACGGGGGTGACGTCGGCATCCACGCTGTCGCTGTCGTGGCGCGTCCGGCCGCCCTGCCGGTAGGAGGTGCGTACGCCGACGTCGTACGCCTCCCATGCCGCGCCGACAGACGGGGTGACGCGCCAGGTGACGGTGGAACTCCCGCCGGGGGCAAGGGAGTCGGTGCCCGTCCCGCCCTCCGCTTCGGCCCTCCAGCCGTCCGGCAGGCGCAGGGCGCTGCTGACCCGGGTGACCGCCGTGGGACCGGTGTTGGTGACCGTCGCGGTGATCTCCGTGGCGCGGCCGGTCCGGAGGCTCGGGCGGTACGGGGTGAGCCGGACGCGTGCCGACGGGCAGGCGCGGGCCACCCCGAGACCGGCGAGGTCGACCGCGTCGGCGAACGCCTTCATCCCGGTGTCGTTGGGATGCAGATGGTCACCGGAGTCGAACGCGGCGGCGTAGCGGGTGGGGTCGTCCGGATCGCGTACGGCCCTGTCGAAGTCGGCGTAGCCGTCGAAGGTGCCATCGGAGTCGCGTACGAACGTGTTGACCTGCTGCCGGTCGGCCTCCTTGGCCTCGGTCCACCAGTCGCCCCAGCCCCGGTACGGGACCACGGTCGCGCCGATCACCCGCAGCCCGCGGGCGTGCGCCCGGTGTGCGATCTCCCGCATGCCGTCGATCACCTGGGCGCCGGTGGCGCCGCCCCAGCTGAGGTCGTTGACGCCCTCGAAGAGGATCACCGTCCGGGCGCCCGGCTGGGACAGCACATCGCGCTCCAGCCGCTCCAGCGCCGAGGGATTGCCGTCGGTCCCGGCCGTGATGCGGTTCCCGCTGATGCCCTCGTTCAGCACTCCGGCGGTGGAGGCACAGGCCGACAGCCGGGCCGCCAGATAGTCGGGCCAACGCCGGTTGGCCTCCGAGGTGGAGGCGGCGCCGTCGGTGATGGAGTCGCCGAGCGCGACCACGGAGCCCCGCGCCGGACCGCCCCGCACATCGACGCCGGTGAGGAACGGGAAGGTGGAGTCGGTCTTGGTGAACGCGGCCCCTCCGGGGTCCCCGGCGTGGTCGCCGCCGCCGTCGGGCGTCCAGTAGACGGTCTGCAGCCCCATCCAGTGCTGGCTGACGTGGGTGAGCCGGCCGGGGAAGTACAGGCTGACCACCAGGTCGCTGCGGGCCGCGACGGGAATCCGCACCGCGTCGCTCGCCGCCCGTCCCCCGGCCGGGATCGTCACGTCCCCCTTCCCGCCGAATCTCAGATCGCGCGGGCCGGACACGGACGAGCCGCTCGCGCGCCGCCCCACGGTCGCGTGCCCGATCGTCACCGGCTGGTCGGTGAACTCGTTGGTAAGGCGGATCCGTACGCTCGTCCCGCCCGCGCTGACGTGCACCGGTATCCGCACGGTCACCTCGGAGGTGCCCGGGTCGTACGAGGCGTGCTGCGCGGTCGCCCAAGTCCCTGTCCAGTCCTGCTGCTGGGCCCCGGCTTCGGCCGGAGTCACCGGAAGCAGGGCCGCCAGGACGGCCGCCACGGCGGCCGCCAGGGCGGCGAATCTTCGGTGTCTACGCGGGTGTCCCCGCAGGGGTCCAAGTGGTCCGAGCACGGGTCCTCCTCAGGAGCAGCTGCGGCCGAGGCCGAGCGTGGTCAGGCCGATGGAGTCGGCGAAAGCCTTCATCCCGGCGTCATTGGGATGCAGATGGTCACCGGAGTCGTACGCCGCGCCCAGCCGGCGCGGATCCGCCGGGGGGTGTCGGAGCGTTCGGGCTTTCCGACCAGCGCGATGTGGTCGCGGTACACCGCTTCGGGCGTGTCCTCGACGAACACCGTGGAGGCGGCGGGCCGGTCTCCGGTGACGGTGAACTCGCCGAGTTCGTTGCCGCCGGAGTTGATCCGCACGTCCATCGGGTCGTCGGTGTTCGCCCACAGCCCGGTGGCCCTGGAGGTGTACCAGAAGGGGGGGAGACCACCTGGTAGGACGCTGGGCTGAACCCGGTGTCCACCAGTTGTCGGGAGTCCAGCGGCCACGGCTGGACGGTCTGGTCGCTGTTCTCGCCGTGGCCGTACCAGTGCCCGGCGCTGCTGAGGGCGTACGCCGTGCTGAGCGCGTCGGCCCGGGTGCCGGACAGGGACCAGGTCATGTCGTACCGGTCGGAGCGCAAAGTGATCCGCAGATCGACGGTGACGCCCGGCGGGTCGGTGGCGGCGGTGACGCGCACGGTGTCGCCGTCTCGAGTGCTGCCGGTGACCTCCCGGACGACGTGCCAGTCGGCGCCGATCCGGAACCGGAACGCCCCGGGCGCGGTGGCCAGGACGGTCCGGCCCGCCCGTACCGTGGTGAGGGCCAGCCGGTCGGTCGCAAGGCGCAGTTCGTAGCGTGGCGTCACGAAGGTGGTCGGCCCGGGTTCGGCGGCGGTCGCCGGGGCTGCCGTGCCGAGCAGCGGGGCGGCCAGGAGCAGCGCCGCCGAGCCGTGTCGGATGGTTCGTCTCAGCAGGGGCATCAGACACCGCCCTCACAGGTCAGCTTGGCGTCGGCCCAGTCGGCGTGGTCGAGGGCGTTGCCGTCCCCGGCGTCCGATACGACGAGTTCGAGCCGGCGCGCGCCCGCCACGTCGACGTCGATCTTCTTCGTCGCGGTGTCCCGGTCGACGGTGCCGCTCTCGTAGACGGGGGTTCCGTCGGCGAGGACGGTGTAGGCGACGGTGGCCGGGCCGTCGGACCGGCCGTAGGTCTCCTGATCGAGGCCGAGCGCGGCGTGGAAGGTGGTGCAGGTGCCGCCGAGCCACACTTGCACGCTGCTGGCGGCGTGGGTGCCGAGGCCCTTGTCGTAGACGGTGTCGTGGAGAGTGAGCGGCAGGCCGTCGCCCTCGGCGTTCTCGCCGACGGACTGATCGCGTTCGACCGGCCCCCAGCCGTTGCTGCTGGACTGGAACGGCAGATCGCTGACGTAGTGTTCGCCGGTCGCGAGCGGCGGTGGCTGCGCGGCCACCACCTGTTCCCCGGTCACCGAACCGGGCTTGCCGGCGCGGGTGAAGTCGGCGGTGACGCGGAGAATCGCGACAGTGCCGGTCTTCTGGTCGGCGGGCACGGTGACGGTCCACCGGGCTTTCGCCGAGGCACCGGGTTTGAGGGTGCCGAGCCGCACCGGGTCGGCCGGGGTCGCGGTCCAGCCGTCGGGCAGCTTCGGGCTCAGGGTGAGGTCGCGGAGCGCCGTGCCGTCGTCCGGTACGGCAGCGGTCGTCGTGACCTGGTAGCTGTTGCCCGGCTCGACGGTGTCGGGGGCGACGACGCTCACCCGCGCCGCGGTGGCCGGGTCGGCGTAGGTGGCGGCGTCGTAGGCCGGGGCGGCCACATCGGCGACCCGCAGCGAGGAGGTGACATTGCCGAGCGTGGTGAGACCCACCTTCCCGAGGCCACCGCTCTTCGCGTCCTCGCTCCACGAGGCGATGGCGATGGTGTTCTTGCCGTCGGTGCGCAGAATGCCGTTCGGGATGGGGAACGTGTGCTGCGGACCGGTGTCGTTGACGTAGTTGCCCATCAGCCAGCCGTTGACATAGATGAGGGCGCGGTAGTTCCGGTCGGGGTCGTCGGTGATGGTGACGCCGACGGAGACGTCCTGGCCCTTGGGCAGCCGGGGGTTGAAGGTGGTGCGGTACCAGGCGATGCCGGGGGTGGTGTCACTGGCCGGCAGCGTGGCGTCGTCCCAGGTGCGGTCCGGGTAGCCGGGCAGGGTCCAGCCCGAACGCTCCCCGTACAGACCGCCGTTGTTCATGTGTCCGCGTACGGTGTCGACGGGCTGCTCACCGCCCCGGGCACCCTGGATGCGCCAGGTGATCTGCGCGTCGGAGCCTGCGAGATACGCCGTGGTCAGGCCGCGCGGCTGCTTGTGGTCGTCGCTGTTCCAGGTGAAGTCCTCGTTGTGGCCCATGTTGCCGACCAGGACGGAGATCACGTTCTCCTTGCCCTTGCGCAGCAACCCGGCGGCGAGGGGGAAGGTCTGGCGGCCGGTCTTGCTCGTGCCGGCGAACTTCCCGTTGATCCACACCGAGTACGCGCCCACCGCGGCCGAGCCGGTGTCCGGGTTGGTGGCGGAGGCGGTCAGGGAGAGGGACTTCTCGGTGCCGGTGGCCTTGAAGCGGCCGCGGTACCAGACATAGCCGTAGTGATAGCCGTACTCGTCCTGGTAGAGCACCGGTAGAGTCCCGGGCTTGGTCGGGTTGTCGGTGGTCAGCTTGTCGGCGTACGTCCAGGACGAGTCGTCGAAGTCCGGGTCGGCCTCCGGGGTTTCGGCAGACGTCTTCCAGCCGGTCAGCGCGGGGAGCTTGACGTCCTTCGGGCCGGGCACGATGCCCAGCAGGCTGCCGAAGGAGGTCGGCTTCACCTTGAGGGGTTCGCCGTTCCAGGTGACCTTCCGTACGCCGGGCGGTGCGAAGACCTCCAGAGGGCCCGCCTTCTTCGCATCGCCGGTGAGGGCGAGCGTCGTCCCCCGGCCGGTGACGGACGCCGTACGGACCAGTTCGGTGCCGCGTTCCAGCACGGGACCAGCCGCCGTGTCCTGCCGCCAGAAGCCGGCGGCCTCGGCGTCGGTGCCGATGAGCAGCAGCAGATCGGGGCGGCCGCCGCCCTGGACGAGGACCCGGGTGAGGCCGGAGTGGGTGTAGTCCAGCTTCAGGTCGCCGCGCTCGGCGTCCCAGGTGGCGTCCGCTTTGCCGTCCAGCACCGTGACCTTGGGCTCGGAGGAGTAGCGGAGCATCGTCTGTCCCTGGTCGCCCTCGCCGCCGTACAGCACGGCCTGGGTGCGTTCACCGGTCCGCGCGCTGGTCAGCAGCTCGCTGGTGGAGTAGACGAGCCGCTGGCCGCCGCCGAGGTCATGGCCGGCGACGAGGATCTTGCCGGTCTTGCCGTTGAGCCGGACGGTGACCGGATACGTGCCGTCCGGCGTCTTCCAGTCGAAGGTGGTGGTGGCGTCGGCGTCGGCCATCGGGTCGTCGTGCCGGAGGTAGAGGAACTGGGTGTCGGTGTCCGGGTTGGCGCGGGCCTCGATGTGCACGGCGTCGTTGGACGAGGAGGGGGCGTCGGCCGGATCGGTGGCGGTGAGCGGTCCTGTGGTGGTGTAGAAGAGGCCCTGCCGCTTCAGCTCGTCGTAGTCGGCGCCGGTCTGGCGCGGCTCGCTGATCGGGGCGCCGTAGTCGTACGAGGTGTAGACCTGGCGCGGGTCGGCGAGCCACCCCCAGTTGGTGCCGCCGTAGGTCATGTAGAGGTTTTCGATGGTCGTGCCCTGCATGACCTCGTGCTTGTTGACGATCTTCTGGTAGGCGGGGCCCATCTTCTGCCGGCACTCGTCGTAGCCGGTGTCGCCCCAGGTCTGGAACCAGCCGGTGCCCGCCTCGAAGACCGCCAGCGGCTTCGTCTCGTCCTGGCGCGCGAGTGCGGGCAGCCACCACTCGCCCTTGCAGAAGGAGTTGTACTGGTCCAGCTCGCCGACGAAGTCCAGGCCCTCGCCGCCCGCGTACCGCGGCATCGGCTCGTTGCCGACCAGGGGCACGGTGATGCCGTCGGCTCGTACCTGCTTGGAGAGATCGACGATGTAGTCGCGGCCTTCGGGGTCGTACAACTCGTTCTCGACCTGGTAGAGCAGCACCGGTCCGGTGCCGTCGGTGACCTGGCGGCGGGCGAGGATCTTGTCGATCTCCTTGAGCCACTCGCGGGCGGCGTCGAGGTATTCGGGGTCGGTGGAGCGGGCCTGTCCCTTCTGCGTCATCAGCCAGCCGGGGAAGCCACCGCCGTCTGTCTCGGCGTTGATGTACGGGCCCGGCCGGGCGATGACATAGAGCCCGGCCTCCTCGGCCATGTCGAGCAGCTTGTCGACGTCACGGATCCCGGTGAAGTCGTAACGGCCTTTCGCCGGAGAGTGGTAGCCCCAGTCGAAGTAGATCGAGACGGCGTTCATGCCGCTCGCCTTGATCTTCTGGAGTACGTCGCGCCACAGGTCGGGGCTGGGGAGCCGCCAGTAGTGGAACTCCCCGGACCAGACGAAGAGCCGCTCGCCGTCGACCTTGACGGAGTACCTGTCGTAACTGACCGTGTGCGGCGTGGGCTTGGCGGCTGCGGCGGTCCGGACCGTGGCGTGGGCGGGTACTGCCACGGTCAGGATCGCGAGCAGTACGGCGGCCAACGCCGCGGCCAGTGGGGTACGCAGTTGTGGGACTCGGGCGAGGTTCACGAGGTGCCTCCCGCGCAGGTCAGCTTGGCGTCGGCCCAGTCGGCGTGGTCCGTGGAGACATCGCCGTCCCCGTCGACCAGCAGGTCGAGCCAGCGGGCGTCGGTCACGTCCACGCCGATGTCGGTGCCGCCGTCGGAGCCGCGCACCACCGGGGTTGTGACGAGGGAGCGGCCGTCGGCGATCACTTGGAAGGAGACGCTGCCGCTGTCACCGACCTCGTCGTCCACCCCGGCGGTAGCGGTGAAGCGGGTGCAACCGCCGCCGAGATAGACCCGGATCTGGCTGTTCGCGTGCACGCCGAGGCCCTTGGCGTAGAAAGTGCCGCCGATGCTCAGGGGGCGTCCGTCACCGGCTGCGGACTCCCCGTTGGAGGCGTCCTTCTCCACCGGACCCCAGCCGCTGACCGCCTTGACGAGGGTCAGGTCGCTGACGTAGCCGTCGGAGGACAGCCCCGGCGGCGGCACCTGTACGGCCCGTACACCCGTGACGGTGCCCGGACGGCCGGGCTGGGTGAGCTTGGCGGTCGCGGACAGGACGGCGTAGTGGACCGGGTCGCCGGGCGGGGTGACCGTGTAGTCGGCGGTCACCGTGTCGCCGGGCCGGACCCGGTCGAAACGGGTGGTGTCGTCGGTGGTCGCGGTCCAGCCGTCCGGGACCTTCAGCGCCAGCTCGACGTTCCGGGCGGTGGGCGCGTCCTTCGGCACGCCGACGGTGACGGGGACCTTGGCGGCGGTGCCGGTGCTCAGGAACGGATCGGCGTCGACGGTGACACGGGCGCCGGAGTCCGGCATGGCGTACGTCTTGGCGTCGTACGAGGGCGCGGCCACCGTACCGACCTTGATCCCGCCCGCCGAGGCGCCGAGGTCGACGAGCCTCGCCGAACCCGGGCCCGCACCGGCCTCGGTGGACCACACGGCCAGGGCGATGGTGTTGCTGCCCTGCTCGCGCAGGATGCCCTTGGGGATGACGAACCGTGTCTGGGGTCCGGTGTCCGGCAAATAGCGGCCGATCAGCCAGCCGTTGACGAAGATCTGGGCGCGGTAGCCGGTGCTGCCGCCGTCGGCTTCGGCGAGATCGAGTGCGATCGCGTTGTCCTGGCCCTGCGGCAGGTCGAGCCGGGCGGAGGTGCGGTACCAGCGCACGCCTGGCCCGGTCTTCCCGGAGAGGGTGGTGCTCTTCCAGCCGCCGTCGGGGTATCCCGGCAGCGACCAGCCGGCCCGCTCCCCGTACAGCCCGCCGTTGTTGTACGGGCCCCGCGCGGTGTCGACCGGGTCGTCACCTCCACGGCTGCCCTGGATCTTCCAGGTGAAGGTTGAGGCCCCGCCGATCACCTCGGCGCCGAGCAGACCGCGCGGCTCCTTGGAGTAGTCGTGGCCCCATTCCTCGTTGTGGCCCGCGTTCTCCACGAGGACGGAGAGGACGTTGTCCCCGCTGCCCTTCAGCGTGTCCGCCGGGATGTCGAAGGTGTGCGCGCCGTTGCCGGAGCTGCCGAGGTAGCGGCCATTGAGCCAGACCGCGTACTGGCCGGTCGGACCGGTCTTGGTGTCGAGTGCGAGCGCGGTCGCGGCACCGGTGGTCCTGAACCGGCCGCGATACCAGACGTTGCCGTGGTGGTAGCCGTACTCGTCCATCGCGAGGACCGGCAGCGACCCGGCCAGCGCCGGGTTGTTGGCGGTGAGGTGGTCGGCGGTGGTCCAGGCGGAGTCGTCGAAGCCCGGGGCGGCCTCCGGTGCCTCCTCCTTGTACTTCCATGTCGTGAGCGCGGGCAGCTCGACCGGGCGCGGCGCCTGGGTGACGGCGACCTTGCGGCCGTTCCAGGTCACCTTCTTGGCGTCCGCGATGACCTCGATCTTTGCGGCCTTGGTGGAGTCTCCGGTCAACTTCAGGGTGCCACCCGCCTGTTCGGCGGTACGGACGAGGGACGGACCTCGTACGAGGACCGGGCCCGCGGCGGTGTCCTGTCGCCACCAGTGGGCGGTCTCGGAGGTGTCGGCGATCAGCAACTCCAGGCCGTTCACCAGCACGCGGGCCAGGCCCTCGTGCGTGTAGTTCAGGCGCAGGTCGCCGCGTTCGGCGTCCCAGGTGGTGGTGACATCGCCGTCGAGGGCGGTCACCTTGGGCCGCTCGGCGTACCGCAGCACGGTCTCGCCGGCCTCGCCCTCACGCCCGTACAGCAGCGCCACGTCCCGGTCGCCGATCCGGGCGTGCGTCATGATCTCCGAAGTGGAGTAGACGAGCCGCTGGCCGCCCAGGTCGTAGCCCGCGACGAGGAGTTTGGCGTCCCGGCCGTCGACGGTGATCTCGCCCTGCTGCGGGACGCGCGGATAGTCGCCGTCCTTGCCCGAGAGGGACAGGGTGGTCTCGTCCTTGTCCCTCACGCGGGTGTCGGCGTGCCGGACGGTGAAGAACTGGGTGCCGTCGTCGGGGTTGACGCGCCGGTCGATGCGCAGGGCGTCGTCTGACGGGACGGGGGCCTCGGCCTTGTCCGTGCGCGCCAGCGAGGTCACCGAGTTGACCATGTACCCGAGACGCTTGAACTCCTGGTACTTGCCCGTGAGTTGACGGGACTCGTTGATCGGGGCCCCATAGTCGTACGACGTGTAGACCGCGTTGGGGTCGGCGAGCCAGCCCCAGTTGGTGCCGCCGTACGTCATGTAGAAGGACTGGCCGCTCACCCCCGCGGCGATGTTCATCTTGCTGAACACCCGGGTGAAGTCGGTGCCGGTGAGTTTCGCGCAGTCTCGGTATCCGGTGCCGCCCCAGGGGTCGAAGGCGCCGCCCTGTGCCTCCGGGATGATCAGAGGAGACTCGGGCTTCCACTCGTTGACGTACGAGTAGTCGGGCAGGTTCTTCCAGGTGTCGGGGTTCTTGCAGTCGAAGCCCTGCGGGTAGGCGTCGAAGCCGTAGATGTCCGGGGCGCCCTTGCCGCTGACCCAGTTTCTGTTGGCGCCGCCGTCGTTGACGAAGGTGGGCACATCGATGCCGTCTTCCTTCGCCCAGTCGATGAGGGTCTGCATGTAGTCGGCGTCGTGCCGACCGCCCTGGTACTCGTTCTCGACCTGGTAGAGGATCACCGACCCCGTGCCGCGGGTGAGTTGGTGGCGCGCGATGATCGGGTTGATCCGGCTCATCCACTCCCGGGCCGCCTTCATGTACTCCGGCTCGGAGGTGCGGTTCACGCCGGCCTGTGTCTTCCGCCAGGCCGGCATGCCGCCGCCGGAGACCTCCGCGTTGATGTACGGGCCCGGGCGGGCGATCACATACAGGCCCGCGCGCTCGGCCTCGTCGAGCAGCCGCTCCACATCGCGGATGCCGGTGAAGTCGTACGAGCCCGGCTTGGCCGAGTGGTAGCCCCAGTCGAAGTAGAGCGAGACCGCGTTGAATCCGGCCGCCTTGATCTTCTGCAGTACGTCGCGCCACGCGTCGGGGCTGGGCAGCCGGAAGTAGTGGAACTCGGCGGCCCAGAGGTACAGGGGCTTGCCGTCGACCCGCACGGAGTACTGGTCGTAGGTGACGGTGTGCTGCGCCTGGGCCTGTTGTCCCGCCTGGGCCGGTGTCGCGACACCTGTACTGGTCAGGGGCATGACAGTCAGTGCTCCGGCGAGCAGCAGAGATCTCCACTTGCCCCTCATGACGTCAGCTCCTTCACGATTGCCGCCCGCGCGGTCTCGATGTCGCTGACGTCCTTCGTCCGGCCGTCGAGGTTCCGGGTCGCGGTGGTGAGGGCCTCGGTCAGCGCGTCGCTGTCGGTGCCGCCGTCCTTCTTCCGCAGCTGGGCGATGAGCTCGTAGTCCTCGATGCCCTCCTTCAGCTGCTCCCAGCGGATGCTGGACATCGGCCCGTCCTTGCCCGGGTAGACCAGGTACTCGTCGCCCTGCGTGAAGATGTGCACCGGCTGCTTGAAGGGGTCGCTGGTCCAGCTGTTGTACGACCAGCGCAGGAAACCGTCCAGATTTCGCTGGGCGGAGATCCACGGCAGCATCCGCGACTCGACGGCGGGCGAGTACGACAGCGTGTTGGGGTGGGCCGGCGAGCCGTACACGTAGAAGGTTGTGATCTTGCCGGCCTTGCGCCGCTCCGCCACCTTCTCCTTCGTCATCGCGTCGATGCCGCCCCAGTCGACGGACAGGTTGGACGCCACGCCCTCGGTGCTGATCGAACCGGCCACGGAGATACGGTTGTCGAAGGCTGGCGCGACCTCGTGGACGAAGTCCTTGACGACCGTCATGGTGTCGATGGGCCGCTCGTCGAAGGACAGCCAGGTGTTGTCCAGCCAGCCCTTCGCCTTCAGATGCTTCTCGAAGGCGGGTAGGAACGCTCCCCACGCCTCCCGCCAGCGGTCCCCGCCCAGATCGACGTTCTCGTAGACGGTCTTGCCGGTACTGGTGTCGGTGTAGGTGAGGTGCTCCTGGTCCTGGAACGCCAGCATGGAGAAGGCGCCGATGTCGGGCCCGAGACCGGCGCGCCTGGCGGTCTGGACGTACTTGTCCCAGCGGCTGAAGTCGAAGGAGAACGTCTTTCCGTTCCAGGACCAGCCCACCATGCTGGTGTACGGCGTGGCGGTCTGTGACTCCCGCGTGCCGAGCGACCACTGGTGGTGCCAGGGGTTGTCGACGATGGTGGTATTGATGACCTTCTGGCCGCGCGAGGCCAGGTCGCGGTCGTACGTGTCGATCAGCTTCCAGTGCTCGTCGGACCAGAGCTTGACGCCGTGGTTCTTGGCGATCGTCTCCGGTTGTGCCCATACGTCGAGGAAGAAGTCGTAGTCCTTCGGGTCGGGCACGCTCGCGTCGGCGACCTCGATGGTCAGCGGGTACGTGGTCTGGGTGCGGCCGTCCGCTTTGACCTTGACCGTGCCGGTGTAGGTGCCGGGCTTGGCCGTCTTGGGGATGTGGAAGGTGAACCACAGCGGTTGTGCCGCGTACGCGGGCACGTCCACGGAGTCCCGTTCCTCGAGCGCGTCGCCGACCACATCGGGGTTGCGGTCGCCGGACACCTCCTTGCCCGAGCTGACCTGGTCGATGGTGGCGGACCAGTCGACCTCGCTCTTGGAGCGCTGTACGGGCACATACTTGACGAACCGGACCTCGGTGTCGTCACCGGACAGCCTCGCTCCGCCGGGCCCGGTGAGGTCGCCGACCACGGCCTTGACGTCGTCGAGGTTCTGGCCTGAGGCGATCGCCAGCTGCGCCGAGACCTGCTCGTTGCGGACGGCGGAGAGCTTGAGCTCCTTGGTGTCCTTGCCCTGGATGGCGGTCATCGGGTAGCGCGGGACCCGTTCCTCCGCGGAGCCGGCGAAGGAGCCGGTGGGAACCCAGGTGATGGTGTCCCTGGTGCCCATGGCGTCGGCGACCTTGACGGTCAGCCAGGTGGTGGTGGCCTTGGAATTGAGGTCGGTGCCGCTGGTCGTCGTACCGGTGACGGCGATCGCGGTGGTGCTCGCGGCCACGACCACGCCCGCGACGAAGCCGGCGACAGCTGAGGACGTACGTGCCATGGGGCTGGGTTCCCTCTCTCACGGGCGTGCAGGGAGTGGTCCCCGGCAGACCCCAGGGGTGGGGGTCTGCCGGGAAGCGGGGTGATGCCAGTGGCGCCGATGGTGTCGGTGGCGCCTGTTGTGTCAGGAAATGACGGAGAATCCGCTGAAGACGGCCTCGATGTTCTCGCCGGGGTAGTTGACGTTGGCCGCGCTGGCGACCATCCCGGCGTCACCGGTGGCGGCGGCCGACGGCACCTGGGCGGTGCCGACCTGCGACCAGGTGTCGCCGTCCTTGCTGGCGTACGCGGTGTAGGTGGCGCCGTCCCGGGTCAGCTTGAGATACGCCGGGTGGTAGGTGGAGCCGCCGCCCGCCCAGGTGTCGAGCTTCCCGTCGCCGTCGCTGTCGGTCATGAACTCAAGTCCGTACTGCTGGGTCATGACCAGCACCGCGTAGCCGCCCTTTTCCGGCGCGGTCAGGTCGTTGGCGAGGGCGATGCCTGCCTTGCCGACCGGTGAGGCGCTGTCCTGGGAGACCAACCGGGCCTGCACGGTGGCCTTCTCGCCGGCGGCGTCGTCGCGGTAGATGACCCCCTTCTCGTCCTTCCAGCCGGACAGGTCCTGGCCGCCCGCCCAGATGGCGAACTGGTCGCCGGCCTGGGCGTATTGGGTGTCGCCGGAGGTGGTGTCGGTCGTCAGGTACGGCTTCTGCACGCTGCCCGGGGCGGCTTTTACCTGCGCCGGCACGGTGTCGGAGGCCTTCTGCGACCCGTTGTAGGTGACGGTGCCGGTGAGGTCGTGGTTGCCCCAGCGGGCGTCGCCGGCCGGGGTCACCGTCCAGGTGGTGGTGAGTGTGGCGCCGCTCTTGAGGGACTTCGCGGTGGTCGGGCCGGTCGCCTTGGCGCTCCAGCCGTCAGGCAGCTCCAGTGCCGTCTTGGCGTTCTTGAGGGTCCGGGTGCCCCAGTTGGTCACCTCGGTGGTCACCTCGAACGGTGTACCGGAGTCGGTGGACGGGGCGTCCGGAGTGATCAGGACGGAGGCGGCCGGAGCGTCGTCGCGCTTGAGCGCCTTGATGGCCTTGGCTGCGCCCTTGGCCTTGAGGTTGACGAAGGCCGGGGTGACGCCGAGCGGCGCCGCATACCCCTTGAGGGTCTTGGGGCCGCGGATCACGGTGCCCTGGTTCACGTCGTACCAGGTGCCCGGCGGCAGATGAACGGAGCGGGTGGCGCCGGTGCTCAGCTTGGGCGCGGCCAGTACGGCCGGGCCGAGCATCCACTCGTCGGTGACCGTGTAACTCGCTTCGTCCTTCGGGAAGTCGAAGAACAGCGGCCGCATGATCGGATCGCCGGTCTTCAGGGTGCTCTGTACCTGGTCCCAGATGTAGGGGGCGAGCTTCTCGTGCGTCCTGATCGCCCGCCGGTAGAGGTCGACCGTCTCCTGGTCGTAGTCCACCTTCTGCCCGGTGGTGGTGTCGTTGGTGTCGACTGGGGATGTTGAGGCGTACATCAGCGGCATCAGTGAGGCGGATTGCGCCCACCGCACCAACACGTCCTTCGACGGTGCCGGCTGGCCGCCGGAGCCGCCGATCATGTCGGACTCGACGAACGGGTAGCCGATGGTCGAAATGGCCAGGTTCTGGGTGGCGGAGGCGCGCAGGGAGTCCCAGCCGGTGCCCTTGTCGACCTGGCGGGTGACGAAGCCCGCCTCGTGGGCCGTCTGGTTCCAGTGCACCCGGATGCCGGCACCCTGGAGGTCGAACTCGTCGGCGAGCTGCGTACCGAGCTTCTGGTAGTCCGTGGCCTGGTGGCCTTCGCGCGGCGCGCACTTCTCGTCGAAGAAGCGGGTGTCGAACTTCAGCCCGTCGATGTTGTATGTGTCCATCAGCTTCTTGAGGTTGCCCTCGTACCAGGCCTTGGCGTCGGGGTTCGCCAGGTCGATGATCCCGGCCTGGCCGTTCCACCAGGTCACTTCACACGGCTTGGTCGTGTCCTTGGCGTCCATGAGCAGATAGCCGTGGTCGACCGCGTACCGGTAGTTGTCGGAGTCCAGGTTGATCCACAGAGTGACCCAGATGCCGAAGTCGAACCCCATGTTGTGGATCTTGTCGGACAGGCCCTTGGGATCGGGGAAGGTCTTGGGATCCCAGGTCAGATTGCCGTAGTTCGACTCCCACTTGTCGTCGAGCTGGATGGTGTGCCCGTCCAGACCGTTGTCGTGGAGGTCGGTGGCGTAATCGAGCAGTTTCTCCTGGTCGACCTTGGTGTAGAACTGCGCCCAGGAATTCCACAGTGGCTTGGCGTACTGCTCGTACGGGGCGTCGCTCTTGGCCGGTTTGCCGACGATGCCTATGTAGTCGCGGTAGACCTCGAGCGGGGTCGACTCGATGAACACGGTGGCCTTGTAGGTGTCGGGTGACTCGACGGTGAAGGTGCCGAGGCCGTCCTTGCCTTTGTTGAGCGCCACGTCCATGACGTTCCCGGTGCCGACGTGCAGACCGGTCGACTGGGAGGTGTACCAGAACGGGTCGATCATGTTGTACGACGCCGGGCCGAAGGTCTTGTGGTCGACCTCGCCGGCGTCGAGCGGCCAGGGCTGGTTGACACCGGGACCGCCTTGCGGGGTCTCCGCCTCGCCGTGGCCGTACCAGTGGCCGGCCGAGGACAGGTCGTAGGCGAGGCCCAGCTGCTTCGGTCCGCCGCCGTGGACGTCCCAGTCGAGCTGGTAGCGGTCGGGGCCGGGGGTGATCCGGGCCTGCACGGTGGCGCCGTCGAGCGTGCTGTCGGCGGTGACGGTCAGGACGCCGTTCTTCCATGTCCAGTCCGTGACGCCGGTCGCGTGCTGCCACGTGCCGTCGGCCGCGGTGAAGCGCAGGGCGCCGGTGTCGCCGGAGGCGGTGGCGAGCACGGTCTTCCCGGCGCGGCGCGTGGTCAGGGCCAGTTCGTCGGTGGCCACGTCGAGGGTGTAGCCGGGGGCGTTGGCGGAGGCCGGCACGGAGACCGTGACGGCGTGCGCAGTGCGGACTACCTTCGGCCCGCCGGTGGTGGGGCGGGCGGAGGCCGTTGCCGCGGCGGTGGAGCCGGTGACGGGCGCCATGAGCATGGCGGCGGTCAGCGCGGCAGCGAGCAACAGGCCGCCGGGACTGCTCAGTCGGGCGTGCACTCGTGTCCTCCTGTCGGACAGGACGGTGACTCAGGAGCGGCGGTGCGTGGTGCTGTTGGCGTGCGGAGTGCATGGTCACGAGGAAGCGCGGTGCCGGGCAGGGCTTGCCATCTGTTTGATACTGCGTGCAGATGCAAGATTCCAATTGATTTCGCTCATATTCTTGCGGCAGCTACCACCTGTCAACATGCGGGGCACGTAGCCTCTCGAGTGCCCCGAGGGTTCTCGTGGAGCAGTAGTTGTCCCTGGTGGCGGTCGGTTCCGGGTCCCGCTGAGAGGCCTCAACGGGACCCGGAAACCGCTCGTAACGGACGGGTAAATTCTGCGACCTCCCCGAGATCCCTCCGGGGATGCCCGCTCAGGCCAGGATCACGGAACGGGTCAGATAGCGCGGATTGTCCGGGTCCAGCCCGTGTGCCGAGGCGAGGGTGGCGGCCAGCCGGTGAACCACGACGAGGTCCGCCAGCGGGTCCCGGCCGAGTGCCACCAACTGCCCGCCGGTGTGGGCGATGTCGTCGGCGAGACCGGACGGTAGGGCCGCCGGGTCCCCGAACCACCACGCCACACGGCCGGGTCCGGTGACACTGATCGGGCCGTGCCGGTACTCCATCACCGGATAGGCCTCCGTCCAGGCGCACGCCGCCTCGCGCATCTTCAGCGCCGCCTCCTGGGCGATCCCGTATGCCCAGCCCTGGCCCAGGAAGGTGAACTGCTCGGCCTCGAGGACCCCGGCCGGCAGTGGTTCGTCCAGTGCCGAGTGCCCCTGCTGCGGGAGATGCCCGAGGTCCTCGCCCAAATGCGCCCGCAGGAGCACCAGTTCGGTGCTGGCGAACCGGGTTTGGACGACCGAGGTCTCGTCGGCGAAGTCGAGCGGGACGACGGCGTCCGCCAGCCCCGTCACCGGTGCCTGCGGTACCGCGGTCACCGCGGTCGTGGGGGTGCGCCCGCGCAGCCGGCGCAGCAGCTCCAGCACCTCGGTCGTGGTGCCGGACCGGGTCAGCGCGACCACCCGGTCGTAGGCGCGCCCCGCCGGCAACTCGGAGGCGGGGAAGGCGTCGGTCTCGCCGTGGTCGCCCGACTCCCGCAGCGCCGCGTACGCCTGGGCGATGAACCAGGACGTCCCGCAGCCGACGACGGCCACCCGCTCGCCGGGCCGGGGCAGCGAGGCGGAGGCGGGGCCGTCGGGCTGCCGGGCCAGCGCCACGGCCTGCCGCCAGCAGTCGGGCTGGGTGGCGATCTCGATCTCGGTCTGACTCATCGGGAAGTCTCCGCTCTCGGCCGCACGGCGTGACCGATACGTGATGCGACGGGCCTTGACGCCGTGCGCGTTTCATTGAGCATCATGTCGTTAGATGATTGATAACACCGATAATCGAGCATAAACAAGCAAGCGGGCGCGCAATCAGGCGGGCACGCGCTTGACCAAGCACGCCATGCGTGCGGAGAGGTACTCCGTGAAACGGCACCTCGCGGGCCTCGCCGGGGGACTGGCCCTGGCACTGGCCCTCACCGGATGCGGCAAGGGCAGCTCCTCGGACAGCGGCGGATCCGACGGAAAGACGATCAGGTTCGTCGCGGCGAAGTACGACGACGACACCCAGGCCTACTGGACGGCGCTGATCAAGGACTTCGAAGCCGCGAACCCCGGCTACCGGGTGAATCTCGAAGTCGTCGACTGGGAGCAGATGGACTCCAAGGTCAAGACGTACGTCCAGACCAAGCAGGAACCCGACATCCTCAACTACAACAAGTTCTCCGACTTCGCCCGCGACGGCCTGGTGTACAAGGCGCAGGACGTCGTCTCCCCCGAGGTGCTGAGCGACTTCCTCCCGCTGTTCCGGCAGAAGGCGCAGTACGAGGGAGCCCAGTACGGCCTGCCGTTCATCTCCAGCGCGCGCCTGTTCTTCTACAACAAGGACATCTTCGCCAAGGCGGGCATCGCCCGGCCACCGTCCACCTGGGCCGAGGTCGAGGCCGACGCCAAGAAGATCAAGCAGGCCGGATACATCGGCCTCGGGTTACCCCTGGGGGCCGAGGAGGCCCAGGCCGAGTTCCAGATCTGGGCGATGAACAACGGCGGCGGCTGGACCGACACCTCGGGCAAGTGGGCGATCGACCAGCAGGCCAACGTCGACACACTCACCTATCTGCGCAAACTGACGAAGGACAAGGTCACCCAGCCCAACCCGGAGGCCACCAACCGCAAGGACGTCTTCAACGAGTTCGCCCAAGGCAAGATCGGCATGCTGAACGGGGCGGTCTTCATGCGCAAGGGCTTCATCGACCCGGTCGACGCGAAACTGAACTACGGCGTCGCGGCCCTGCCCAGCAAGGACGGCAGTACACACAAGACGCTCGGTGTGCAGGACTACCTCGTCGCATTCAAGAAGGGTGACGGGTCGAACAAGACGGCGGTGAAGAAGTTCCTCGACTTCTTCTACCAGAAGGAGAACGCCGCCGAGTTCGTCTCCACCGAAGGGTTCCTGTCGGTCACGAAGTCGGCCGGCGAGACACTGAGTTCGGACAGCCGGAACGCCGCCTACTACAAGCCGTTCGTCAACGCCCTCTCCGACGCGGAGTTCGCCCCCACCGACAACCCCGCCTGGGCCGCGGTCGACGGCGCCGTGAAACAGCGCATCGGCACGGCGGTGGCGGGCAGCGACCCGGCGAAGGTCCTGGGCGAGATCCAGAAGACCGCGCAGAAGGGCGACTGACCTCGGTGGCCGTCCACGATGTCACCGTGAGCGCCGCCGGGACCGAACACCCGGCCCCGGCGCCGCCCTCGCCGCGCCGCGGTCGCAGAACATGGCGCGCGCTGGAGCCGCTGCTGTGGCTCGGTCCCGCGACCCTCCTCATCCTGACCATGGTCGTCTGGCCGGTCGTCGAGATGATCCGTACGTCCCTGACGCGGGTGAGCTCCACCGGACAGTCCCAGGGGTTCGCAGGAGTCCGCAACTACACCGACCTGTTCGCCGAGGGCGACCTGCCCGGAGTTCTGCTGCGCACCCTCGTGTGGGTCGTCGGGGTCGTCACCGTCACGATCCTGGTCTCTCTCGGCCTGGCCCAGCTGCTGAACTCCCGGTTCCCCGGGCGCCGGCTGGTGCGGTGGGCGCTGATCGTGCCGTGGGCCTCGTCCGTGCTGATGACGGCGCTGATCTGGCGCTGGATGCTCAACAACTTCTACGGCGTCTTCAACCGGCTGCTCATGGACCTCGGCGTGCTGGACGCGCCGGTCAACTGGCTGGCCGAACCGGGACCTGCCCTGGCCGCCATGATGGGCGTGGCGGTGTTCGTCTCGCTGCCGTTCACCTCGTTCGTCCTGCTGGCCGGTCTGCAGAGCATCCCCGCCGAGGTGTACGAGGCGGCGCGGGTGGACGGCGCCGGTCCGGTCCGCGGCTACCTGGGCATCACCCTGCCGCTGCTGCGGCCCTCGCTGGTGGTCGCCGCGATCATCAACGTCATCAACGTGTTCAACTCGTTCCCCATCATCTGGGCCATGACGCGCGGCGGCCCCGGCTTCGCCACCGACACGACCACCACCTACCTGTACAAACTGGCCTTCGACAACCAGTCGGTGGGGGAGTCGGCCGCCATGGCCGTCGTCAATTTCGGGCTGGTCCTGGCTGTGGTGCTGGTCTATCTGCGCGTCGTCCGTGGACAGGAGGCCACCGAGTGAACAGCCCTCACAAAGCCGCGCCGCGCAGAAGGCGGCCAAGGCCGATGAAGCTGCGCACCGTCCTGCTCACCGCCGTCGGATGGCTGGTGGCGCTGGCGTTTCTCGCGCCCTACGCGGAAATGCTGCTGACGGCGCTCAAACCGACGCCCGAACTGATGAAGTCCCCGCCGTCCTACCTGCCCTCCCGATGGCAGTGGTCGAACTTCACGCACATCTGGTCGCTCACCGACCCGCGCGTCGCGGACGCGCTGGTGTTCTCGCTGTACGTCGCCGGGGCCGCGACGCTGCTCGCCCTGGCCGTCGGGCTGCCCGCCGCGTACTACACCGCCCGGCACCGCTTCCGCGGGCGCGGCGCCTTCCTGCTGCTAGTCCTCGTCACCCAGATGTTCGCGCCGACCGCGCTCCTGGTCGGCATCTACCGGGAGATGGTCAGCCTCGACCTGACCGACACCGCCGAGGGCCTCATCCTGGTGAACGCGGCGTTCAACCTGCCGTTCTGCGTGTGGATCCTCAACGCGTACTTCGCGAGCATTCCGCGGGAACTGGAGGAGGCTGCCTGGCTCGACGGCACCGGGCGGTTCGGCGCCCTCACCCGTGTCGTCCTGCCGCTTGCGATGCCCGGGGTGGTGACCGCGCTCGTCTACACCTTCATCGGCGCGTGGAACGAGTACGTGGTGGCGCTCACCATCACCTCCTCCAGCAACCGGATGACCCTGACCAGGGCGATTCCCGGCTTCGTCACCTCGTACCACGAGCAGTGGCAGTACCTGTTCGCCACGTCGCTCGTCGCGATCGTGCCCGTGGTGGTGCTGTTCGTCTTCGTGGAGCGCTACCTCGTCGCCGGCCTGACGGCGGGCGGCGTCCGGGGATGAGGCGGGGACGCGCGTCGCGCCCGGGGCGGGCAGGGGTGGGGTGGGGGGGTGTCAGGCGCGGATGACCTCCACACCGGCCGCCGCGAACGACTCGGTCAGCTCGTCCGAGGCGGCCTTGTCGGTCACCAGGACGTCGATGTCCTCCAGCGGGCAGATGCGGGCGAAGGCCCGCCGGTCCAGCTTGGAGGAGTCGGCGACCGCGACTACCTGCTGCGCGCGGCGGGCCAGCGCCCGGTTGATGCTGGCCTCGCCCTCGTGGTGGGCGGTCGCCCCGTGGGCCACATCGATGGCGTCCACCCCGATGAAGACCTGGTCCAGGGCGATCTCCGCGAGCAGTTCGGTGGCCAGCGGCCCGATCAGCTCGTAGGACGCCGGCCGGGCCACCCCGCCGGTCACCACGAGCTTGACGTGGCGCCGTACGACCAGTTCGTTGGCGATGTTCAGGGCGTTGGTCACCACGGTGACCGCCGTCTCCGCGCCGCCGGAACTCAGGTCGGCACGGGTGGCCAGGGCCCGCGCCACCTCGGTGGTGGTGGTGCCGCCGTTCAGCCCCACCACGGCGCCGGCCTTCACCAGCCCGGCGGCCGCGTGCGCGATCCGCTCCTTCTCCGGAGCGTTGCGCGCGGCCTTGTAGCGCAGGGGCAGGTCGTAGGCGATCGCGTTGATCACGGCTCCGCCGTGCGTGCGGGTGACCATCTGCTGGCGGGCCAGCTCGTCGAGGTCGCGCCTGATCGTCGCGGCGGAGACCCCCAACTCCGCGGCGGCCGACTCGACTTCGATCCGCCCGTCGCGCGTCAGCATCTCCAGCAGCGCGCTCCACCGGACCTGCGGTGCCGCCATGTCTCACAACTCCCTGTCGGTGGTGTGCGCCACGATGTGCGCACCACCATGAAACCACAGCGCTTGATTGGGTGTTTTATGGTCGCCAAACGAGCAAAACCCTGCACGTTCCGCACGTCGTTGTTGCCGCTGTCGCGATCCTCGCACGCCGCGATCGGAGGTCGTCGGTGCCGCTGACTCCCACCGTCGACGTGGTGAGCTCCGCGTGGCGCGACAGACGGGGCGTCGGCGCGTTCAACGTGATCAGCCTGGGGCACGCCGAGGCCGTGGTCGCCGGGACGGAAGCCGCGGGCTGCCCGGTCATCTGCCAGATCAGCGAGAACGCCGTGCGGTTCCACGGCAGCCGGCTCGCCCCGATCGCCCGCGCCACCGCCGCGCTCGCCGAGGCGGCCACGGTATCTGTGGCGCTGCACCTTGAGGGGCCCTGCGCTTCTCGGACAGCGGTGTTGAGGGTTCTGCCTATGCCGCTTCCTGCAACTCCTCGTCCTCGGCGTGGACTTCTGCGGGAGTCTTGTAGCCGAGTCCGGAGTGGAGGCGCTTTCGATTGTAGAACATCTCGATGTAGCGGACGATAGCCCGGTGGGCGTGTGCGCGTGTTGGGAACGTAGTTCGGTGCACGAGTTCGTTTTTGAGGGCACCGAAAAATGATTCAGCCATCGCATTGTCCCAGCAGGCACCGGTGCGACCGACCGACGCTCTCAGGCCCAACGAACTGAGCTTGGAACGAAGTTCCCGAGACGTGTACGCCGTCGGTCTGTGCGCGATCGGCGGCAACGCTGACGCGTTGAGCGCCCCCAGCCGGCTCAGCGGCCATCGCCCCCGGCACCGTCACGAAGGAAAGCAGCGTGACCAGCACGGCCCCGCCCGCCGCGCACACAGCGCTGGTGGCTCTGGACATGTTTCCCCCCGAGAAACCGTCTCTCCCCCGGCCCCGCACCGAGGGCACTCAGAGATGCAAACGTACTTGCCCCGGGTCAATCAGCCCGTCGGCGTACAACTCGTCCGCGAGATCAGTCGTCCGCGCATGAACAAGCAGCGCGCACGTTATCCGGACACGTCGGACGCAGTCCTCTACTGAGAGTAGAGGACTGCGGTAGAGTCGAGATATGGCAACAGATGAGACGAGCATCAAGGTGAGCGCGGCTGCGCGTGACCGGCTGGCCGTGCTGGCGGCCGAGCATGGAAAGACCATCCGCAGCCTGGTCGAGGAGCTCGCACAGGGCACCCCGACTCAGGCCGAGTACGCCGAGCGGGCCGAGCTGGCCCGAGCAGAGCTTGCCTCTGCTCTGGGCAGCGTGCCCAGCCCGGAGGCCGAGGCGAAGGCCAGGGCCCTACTGGAGCGCCTGGGCGCGGCGCAGCATGGTTCGCAGGCGGCCGCGTAGTGGGGGCAATCGCGGTTGTCCTGGACCACACGGCCGCTGCGGCGTTGTACGACCCGAAGGATCCGTTCAACGAGGCGGTCGCGGCGTTCTACGTGCAGGCGTCCGGGGGGCTGGGAACGTTGTATGCGCCGGTGCTGTCGCTGACAGCCGGCGACGCCGAGCGGCCCGGGCTGCTGAGCTATATCAAGGGGCTGCGCTTCATCCGGATCGAGGCGTTCGACACCGACGCCGCGGTCACCGCCACCGAACTGCTGCGCTTCGGGCACTCCTGGGCCGCCGTACACGCCATCCACGCCGCCAGACCATCCGCCGCCTTTCCCACCGGGCGCTTCCTGCTCACCCTGACGCCGAAGGCGTACGCGGGCACCGGAGTCCAGGCCGTCCACCCCGGACAGTAGCCGCCTTCCCGACGGAGGGATTGAAGTTGCCCTTGCGCCTGCCGAAAACCTCATCCGCGCTGGCGGGAGGCGGTGTGTGGGATGCGCGGGGGCTCGGGCGCTCTTTAAGGGTCGCCATGCTCATCGTCACCCGCGAGGGTGACCGACGATGCAAACTCCCGCCGCACCAGCGTGCGCTCGTCGGCCTGGTGTACCTGCGCCGGCACGACACACTCGCCCAGCTCGCCGTCGGCTTCGGTTTCTCGGTGGGCACCGCCCACGCCTGCACGGCAGCCGTCGTTGAGGGGCCCTGCGCTTCTCGGACAGCGGTGTTGAGGGTTCTGCCTATGCCGCTGCCTGCAACTCCTCGTACTCGGCGTGGACTTCTGCGGGAGTCTTGTAGCCGAGTCCGGAGTCAAACCCTCCTGACGGCATGGATCGCCAAGGAGAACCTGCGTAACCTCCTCGCCCTGGCCCGCACCGGTGCCGACCGGCACCAGATCGGCCACGCACGCTGGAAGCTCCTCGCCTGGTGCGCGGATTCCGACCTCCCCGAGGTGCGACAACTCGCCGCCACCGTCGACCGATGGTGGCCGGAGATCGAAGCGTTCATCGACACCGGGTACAGCAACGCCAAGAGCGAGGGCATCAACCGAGTGATCAAGCTCGTCGCCCGCAACGCGTTCGGCTTCCGCAACGCCGACGATCAACGACTACGGACACGCTGCGTGACCACCCGCCGAGCCCGCGGATACCTCCGCACCGCTCAACTTTGAAGACCCCATTTTGTGCAATATCCCCCGAGTTCGCCGCGGCCCTCAGTTCCTCGGCGCGCGGTCTGATCAGGCAGTTCGCCGCCCTCGGCCCGCGCGTTCACGTGCAGATCATGATGCTTCCTCAGAAATCCCGAAGGGCCATCATTATCCGTACGGACCATTTGTCCCCGCCTGTAAGGCCGACCTGCGGCAACGGGAGAGGGAAGCCAGGACGAACCCATGGGTTGTTGCACAGTTGAGAGCCGCCCGTCCCGACCTGGTGCGACATGCCGCTTTTGGCGTAATGGGCTCTTCAGGCTGGTCGGCCACGTCACTCTGTGCGGGTTGATCACGGTCGTGTCAGGAGCCCGTGTGCACCGATGAGTGGGTCTTCGAGTGGATCTGCCGTGACCGCCGGGTGGACCCGAGCGTGTCGGGGCGGGCGTCGGCTCTGCGGTGCAAGGTGAGCCGGGCCAGCTCCAAGCCCCCGAGGCCGAACACCGTGCCGCCCCGTGAGCGGCCCCTCGGAACGTCCATCCAGCAGGCGAAATCGGCTCTGGTGGAGTGAAGGAGGTGGCCATGGCGGACAGCGAGCGGTGGCCTGACAAGGCCATGGTGGACCGGTCTGAAGGGTTCGGTGAGCGGCTGCTGGGGGTGCTGCTGGACCGGGCGCACGAGATGCCGCCGCAGCTGATCGCCCCGCTGGTCGCGGAAGAGGTGGCCAGGGTCGGCGGCCGCGACGTCTCGATCCTCCTGCAGGACTACGGCCAGCGGGTGCTGGTGCCGCTGCCGGGTAGGCGGCTGACCGTCGGCGAGCCCGAGCCGATCGGTGACTCCCACGCCGGCACGGCCTTCCTGTCCGCGACGTCTATGGAGGTGCCACAGGCCGACGGTGTCCGGATGTACCTGCCGTTGCTGGACGGCAGCGACCAGGTGGGAGTGATGGCCCTCACCCTGGACACCGTCGATGATGACGACCGGCGACTGCTGCGCAGGCTCGCCGGCCTGGTCGCCGACACGCTGGTCACCAAGAACAGTTACACCGACCGGTTCTTCCAGGCCCGGCGCCGCGAGCCGATGAGCGTGGCCGCGGAGATCCAGTGGTCCCTGCTGCCCCCGCTGGCCATGTCCGTCCCGCAGGTCGAGGTGGCCGGAATCCTCGAGCCCGCCTACAAGGTCGCCGGCGACAGCTTCGACTACGCCCTCAATGACGACATCCTGCATCTGGCAGTGATCGACGCGATGGGCCACGGCCTGGACGCCGCCACCATGGCGACCGTCGCTATCGGCGCCTACCGGCACGCTAGACGCGCCGACATCGGACTGGCTGAGATCTACGCGTTCATGGACCAGGCCATCGCCGGGCAGTTCGGGCCCGAGCACTTCGTCACCGCGCAGATGATGCGCCTGGATATCGCAACGGGCCATCTGCAATGGGTCAACGCGGGCCATCCCGCACCGCTGCTGATCCGTAACCACGAGGTCGTCCAGCAACTGGAGAGCCCGACCACCCTGCCGGTCGGCTTCGGCGGTGAACAGCCCCGGATCAGCGAGCAGACCCTCCAATGCGGCGACCGGGTGCTGTGCTTCACCGACGGCCTCATCGAGGAGCACGAAGCCGGCGAAGAGCAGTTCGGCGAGGAACAACTCGTCCACTGGATCAACCGCATCGAGCACACAGAGAATCGAGTGCGTGCGGTGGTGCGCGCCCTCTCCCACGCCCTGATGGAGGAACGGGGCGGCACGACCACCGACGACGCGACCCTCTTCCTGATGGAGTGGCGCGGGGGCGCCGCCGATCACCTCGCCGCACTGGGCTGAGTCGAAAGCCGCACCGCGATTGCGGAGCCCACGACACGGGGCCCGGCGCGACGAAGGCGATGCAGGAGATCTACAACGCCGAGGACCGCGCTCACGCCGACAAGGCGATCGAGGCGTTCAAGAAGACCTACGGCGCGAAGTTCCCCAAAGCCGTCGCGAAGATCACCGACGACCGGAAGGAGCTGCCGGCCTTCTTCGACTTCCCGGCCGAGCACTGGATCAACCTGCGGACCACGAACCCGATCGAGTCGACGTTCTCCACGGTCAAGCTCCGCACCAAGGTCACCCGCGGTGCCGGCAGCCCGGCCGCAGCTCTCGCGATGGTGTTCAAGCTCGTCGAGACCGCCCAGGCCCGCTGGCGCGCGATCACCGGCGCCCACCTCGTCGCCCTGGTCCGCGCTGGCGCCCGCTTCGACAACGGCGTCCTGGCCGAGCGGCGGGAGGACGCTGCTGCCTGATCAGACCTCACGCGATTCATTCAGACCGTGATCGCAAGCTTGCCCTGCACACCGCCGGCAGCCAGCACCTCGTGCGCCTCGGGCAACCTCTCCAGCGGGAACACCTGCTGCAAGTGCACCCGAAGCCTCCCCGCCTCAACCAGCTCGGTCAGTGCCTCCAGGCCGGCCGGGTCCGGTTCCACGCCGACCGCCGCGAAGCGCACGCCGGACTGCTCCGCGAGCTTGGGCAGGGTGGTGCTGAGCCGCTCCACCGCCGTCACCAGCACGCCGCCCTGCCGCAGCACGCCGAAGGAACGCTCGGCGTTCCCACCGCCCAGAGTCTCCAGCACCACGTCCACCGGCGCCTCCCGGAGCACCTCGGTGTAGTCCAGGGTCCGGTAGTCGACCAGCTGGTCCGCACCCAACCCGCGCAGGAAGTCGTGCTTGGACGCGCTCGCCGTGCCGATCACCTCTGCGCCGAGGTGCTTGGCCAGCTGCACCGCGACGTGTCCGAGCCCGCCGCCCGCACCGTGGATCAGTACCCGTTGCCCCGGCCGCAGCTGCGCGATCTCCACCAGCGCATGCCAGGCGGTCAGGCCGACCAGCGGCAGCGCCGCAGCCTCCTCATGGCTGATCCCTGCCGGCTTGCGAGCCAACTGCCGTGCGGGGGCGACCAGATACTCGGCGTTCGCACCGGCCGCGGCCGGGAAGTACGGCATCCCGTAGACCTCGTCGCCGACCTGGAACCGGTGCACACCCGGATCGACCTGCTCTACCACCCCGCAGACGTCCCATCCCAGGACGAAAGGCGGCTCGCCCAGCAACGGGAAGGTGCCGGAGCGGACGAACAGTTCCACGGGGTTGACGCTCGTCGCCCTGACCCGGACCAGCACCTGCGTCGGTCCAGGTGCCGGCTTGGGCGCGTCGTCGACGAGCTCCAGCACTTCGGGGCCGCCGAAGGACTTCTGGGTGATCGCGCGCATTGTCATGCACGGCGTTGTCACGTTGTTGGGTGCGTGACTGTCTGATGGTGCGTCGGGGTGTGGTGGGTCTGCGGTCCGGGCCTGTGTTCAGGCCGTGGCGGGCAGGCTGGCAGTGCCGGTGATCTGGTCCCAGATGGCGAGCGGATGGTCATCTCGGCTCGGTGGTCGAAGGCTGTCATCAGGTGGCGGTGGGGTCGGAAGTGGGGTGAGATGCCGCTGAACGCGGACAGGAACCGCTGGGCTCCACCGGTACTGCGGAAGCCCTTCATCGCGCGTTCACGCTGCCTGGTGGGCTGGTGGCTGTTCTCGGCCCGGTTGTTCAGTCCCTTGTGCGAGCGGTGCTCGACGGAGGGCATGACCTCACGGTGGGCCGCGCCGTAGGAACGCAGCTTGTCCGTGACGACCACCCGCGGCACCGCACGCGTCCTCTTCATCAGACGGCGGAAGAAGCGCCGGGCCGCGGCCTTGTCCCGCCGATTCTGCACGAGGATGTCCAGCACCATTCCGTCCTGGTCGACGGCCCGCCACAGGTACTTCAGCTCCCCGTTGATCCTGACGAACACCTCGTCCAGATGCCATTTATCCCCGGGCCGGGGACGGCGGCGGCGCAGTCCGTTCACGTAGGCCTGGCCGAACGTGGCGCACCAGCGGCGGATCGTTTCGTAGGAGACGATGACGCCGCGCTGGAGCATCAGCTCCTCGACCTCGCGGAAGCTGAGCGGAAAGCGGAAGTACAGCCACACACAGTGCGAGATCACCTCGACCGGGTACCGGTGCCCCCTGTACGACGGCGACGCACACCCCACAGACAACCCCCTCCAACATGACCAACCAGAAGATCATCCCACCCGGTCAGCCAACGTGACAGCGCCGTCTCAGGTGCTTCCGGGCCCCCTCAGACAACTGCTGGCCGAAGAACGGAACCGGCTCAGAGGTCAGCCGCAACAGCACCACTCCGTCAGGCCATCTCACTCTTCAGCGCATGATGAACGGGGGTCAGTCGAACTGCTCAAGCGTGCCTTGTGACGGCATCGCCTCCAAGCTGCCACATCTCGTAGTTCCCACATTCTGCCGTGATCTCGGCCGTCGACTGGGCCGCAGTGACGAAGTCATCTACTACCGGCGAGGTGTGAGATGCCGCCACCGCGAGGCACACCTGGTCGGGCGCCAGATCCGGGATGGGCACATAGACGACGTCCGGATGCGAGTAGAACACGGACGCCGAACGGGCCAGGAAGGAGATGCCCCGGCCGGCCGCGACATGCTCGAGCGTCTCGTCCACCCCGCGCACCGGGTACCCGGCATTGGGGAGCGGGCGCTTGGTGGGCTGTGTGCTCGGGTCACCGTGCCAGACCAGCGGTTCGCCGGCCAGGTCGGCCTCGGTGACCTCCTTCTTGCCGGCAAACCGGTGTCCGGCGGGCAGTACCGCTACCCGCGGCTCGGTGTACAGCGGGGTGACGCGCAGGCCGGCCTCGTCGATGGGCAGCCGCACGTAGCCGACGTCGATACGGCCGTCGAGCAGCATCGCAGCCTGGTCGTCCCCTTCGATCCGCTGCACGTCCACGACCACGTCCGGGTGCCGGTCCTCGAACGCACGGGCCGCCGGGGTGACGGCAACGCCGGCCCGGAAACCGACCATCAGCCGCCGCTTGCCGCCGGCGGCCGCGGACACCCGGCGGCGGACCGCGTGGGTTGAGGCGAGCAGCGGACCGGCGTCGGCCAGCAGTTGCCGGCCTGCATCTGTCAGCTCCACGCCGTGGCGATCCCTGGTGAACAGCGAGGCGCCGAGATCCTGCTCGAGCGCACGGATCTGCCGACTGAGCACCGGCTGCGCGATGTGCAGCTCATCGGCGGCGCGGCCGAAGTGCAACTGGTCGGCCACAGCGACGAAGTAACGCAGTTTGCGCAGGTCCAGATCCATGGCGCCCCCAGCTGGTGATGCCTCCAGGGTATCACCACGGCTGAAAGAAGTCTTGGACGCCCACTCAGGCCAATGAAGTCTTCTCAGCAACGTGACGGTTGCGGTGTGTGACGCTGCCGGACGGCGCGGGATGGTGACTCGGCGTCAGACATGAGTGAAGCCCCTGGTGGGAACGGGTCTGCGAAGATCACGTTCCGCACAACCAGAGGCTCCACGTGGCGTCCAGTATCACCTACACCGCCGTGCTCGATGTCCGCAGGGCGACCGCCGAGCATCTCGCGAAGCTGCTGCGCGGGCACCGCGAACAGCTCGGGACCCGCAAGGGCACTCGCGCGCTGGGCGTCTTCCGGCAGGCGGTGCTCGTGCTGCGCTGGTTCGTCGACGGTACCCGGCTGGTCCAACTCGCCCGGGACAACGGCATCTCGGTACCGACCGCCTACCGCTACCTGCACGAAGGGCTGACGGTGCTCGCCGACCACGCTCCCGATCTGTCCACCGCGCTGGAGAGGGCGGCGGCAGCCGGGTACACCCACCTCAACCTGGACGGCACGGTCATACGCACCGACCGAGTGGCCGCCGCCGGCCCCAACGGCGCGGACCTGTGGTGGTCGGGCAAGCACAAGCACCACGGAGGAAACGTGCAGGTCATCGCCGCCCCGGACGGCTGGCCCATCTGGGTCTCCCCGGTCCGCCCGGGCCGCGAGCACGACACCACCTGCGCACGGGCCCACGGACTGGTCGACACCCTGAACCGGCTCGCCGCCACTCTGGGCGTCCCCACCCTGACCGACCTCGGCTACGAGAACGCCGGGCCCGGCTTCCGCCACCCGGTCAAGAAGCCCAAGGGCGGTGAACTCGCCGAACCCGACCAGGCGTTCAACGCCGTAATCCGAGGCGTCCACGCTGTCGCCGAACGTGCCAACGCCCTGCTGAAGGTCACTTTCAAGGCCCTGCGCAGGGTCAGCCTCGACCCTGCGGCCATCACCCGCATCGCCCGAGCCGCCCTCGTCTTGCTCCAGCTCGAGCACGGCCGCACCGCCTGAACGAAGATCACAAAACGTCACGAGGCGTTACCGAGAAGAGTTCAATGGCAACCTGAATAGGTACCTAATGGTCCGAGCGAATTCGGCACAAGAATTCGACATCGGAGGGACCAGGCCCAGAATTAGCGCATCAGGATTTGAACGCCCCATCGCGTTATTCGACGGCGTCGACGACACAACCGTTAACAACGACGGGGCGGGCATGGCGTCCTATCCAGCTCCAGAAAGCAGGAACTCCATGAGCAGCATCAGCATTATCGGCCTGGGGAACGCGGCCCGCGCCCTGGCCGCCCGGGCGCTCGCCGGCGGCAACGCAGTCGAGATCATCGGCCGTGACCCGGCCAAGGCCAAGGAATTGGCCGCTGCGCTCGGTGGCGCCACTGTCGGGACGGCCGGCACCGCCCCGGCCGGGGACATCGTTGTCCTCGCCGTGCCGTACGCCGGCGCGGCGGCGGTGGCGAGCGAGTACGGGGACGCACTGCGAGGCAAGATCATCGTTGACATCACCAACCCCGTAGCCCCCGACTTGCAGGGCTTCGTCGTCCCCGACGACAGTTCCGGCGCACAGGAGATCGCCAAGGCGGCTCCAGATGACGCGCATGTCGTCAAGGCGTTCAACACTGTGTTTTCCCACGTTCTGGCGGCCGGCCCGGCCGAGGATCGCCCTCTGGACGTGTTCATCGCCGGCGACGACGCGCAGGCGAAGGCACGCGTGTCGGCGTTCGTCGAGAGCCTGGGGCTGCGCCCCTGGGACACCGGGGAACTGTTCATGGCGCGGGCACTGGAGAACGTCGGCCTGCTGGAGCTGGGCCTCATGAACCACTCCGTCAAGCACACCAATTTCTCCCTCGGCATCACCCTTCTCGGCTGATCACACCCCTTACCCCTACCTTTCGTGCCGCGTTACGCCAGTTCACTTGCGGCACGAAAAGATCCTGCACCTACCCTCACAAGGACAATCAGATGCGCGTATTCGTCGCTGGGGGGACCGGCCATTCCGGTTCGTACATCATCCCCGAGCTCATCGCCGCCGGGCACGAGGTCACCGGCCTGGCCCGGTCGGACGCGGCCGCGGCGGCCCTGTCCGCGCTCGGCGCGAAGGTGCGTCGCGGCGACGTCCAGGATCTCGACGGGCTCAAGGAGGCAGCCTCGGGTTCCGATGGCGTCATCCACGTGGCCCACAGGCAGGATCTGCTGCCCTCCGGTGGGATGGACGCCGTGGCCGCTGCAGAGCTCCCGATCATGCTCGCGTACGGCGAGGCACTGGCGGGAACCGGAAAGCCGCTGGTCACGGCGGGGAGCATTGGCTCACCCGGGCAGCACCTGGGCCGGCCGGCCACCGAGGAGGACCCGGCCCTCCCCGCCGGCGAGGAGCACAAAGGCACCCTGCGAATCCGCAACGTCGTGGAAAGGGCAGTAGTCGACCTCGCCGAGCAGGGGGTGCGGTCTTCGGTCGTGCGGATCGCCAACATCGCGCACAGCACGACCGATCGTGCCGGCTTCCTCCCCACGCTGATCGCGCTCGCGAAGGAAAAGGGGTTCGTCGGCTACCCCGGGGACGGCGCGAACCTGTGGAACGCCGTGCACATCCGCGATGCCGCCACCTTGTTCCGCCTGGCGCTGGAGAAGGGGCCGGCCGGCAAATACTGGCACGCGGTCGAGGACGGGGGCATCCCGTTCCGCGACATCGCCGAGGCCATCGCCAGCCGCCTGGGCCTGCCCGCCGTGAGCGTTCCCAACGATGCCCTGATGACGCCGGGGTACTTCGGGTTCCTCACGAATATCGTCACGCAGAGCTACCCGGCGTCCAACCTCATCACCCGCCGGACCCTCGGCTGGGAACCCGCCCAGCCAGGCCTGCTCGCCGATATGGACAACGGCCACTATTTCCCCGCCGGCTGACGGCGGGAACCGGGATCGAAACGAACCCGGCAACCGGCAAGTTCGGCTCTTCTGAAGGACGTTGAGATTATGACGACTGTGGGATTCATCGGAAGCGGAAGCATCGGCAGGACCATCGCGCGACTCGCCGTCGGGGCCGGGCACCAGGTGGTGCTCAGCAACTCGCGCGGTCCCGAAACGCTCGTGGACACGGCCGAGGAACTGGGGCCGCGGGCGTCCGCGGCGACGAGCGAAGAGGCCGCGGCGGCCGGTGACATTGTCGTGGTCACGGTGCCGGTCAGCGCCTTCCCCCACGTGCCCGCCGCGCCACTGGCCGGGAAGACGGTCATCGACACCTGTAACTACGGCCCCGAGCGTGACGGGCACATCCCCGAGCTCGACAGCAAATCCCTCACCTCAAGCGAGCTGCTCCTGCGGTACGTCCCCGACGCCCTGCTCGTAAAGGCGTTCAACAACATCTTCTTCAGGCATCTGCTGTCACTCGCCCGCCCGGCAGGGGCGGCCGACCGTTCCTACCTGCCGATCGCCGGAGACTCCGCATCGGCGAAGGCGGCGGTGACCGAATTCATCGACTCCATCGGCTACAGCGTGGTAGACGCGGGAACGCTGGCCGACAGTTGGCGGCAGGCGACGGGCACGCCGGTGTGGGGAACACCGTACGGGCCGTACTCGAACGAGAAGGGCCAGCCGGTCGGCGAGGACGCCATCCACGCGGCACTGGCCACCGCAACGCGGTAACCGTCGATTATCGCGGACCGTGATGGGGTCCGGCCGTGCCATGCCCCCGCCCGGGGGATACCGGGCGGGGGCTTATTTCGCACGCAAAGGCGTCGAATCCAGCGAAGGTTTGCCCCTGCGTCTCGTCGCGGGGAGTCAGGTTCGACGTCGCTGGGCCAGGTCGCGGACTGCTCCCCGGGAGTCCAACTGCCCGCGCAGATTCGTGTTGACCTCCTCAACTGGTGGTTTGGCCCCGCACGCTGCCGTAGTGCTGAACAGCCTCAGCGCTCTGCCGGACAGCTCAGACGAGACGATCGGGGTGGCAGCAGTCGATCGGCGGGGCCCCGTCACGGATGACGCCATGCTCGCCGCCGCGCTCCACCTCTGCGACCAGGAACTGAGCCTGCGGGAGATCGCCGAGCGGCTCTTCAACTCCACGGGGAAGAAGAAAGGCCAGCACCCGTCAGCGGCCACCGTCATGCGGATGCTCCGCGACCACGATGAGAGGGCACTGGAAGCTTCTGATTACGGATAGCTGCTTTGCCCCTGGCCGTGGCTTCAGGAGTTCGAGGCCGTCACCGGCCGAGGTCGTAGCACACGAACTGGCCCGAGTGCTCGTCAACTTTCCGCGTAGAACGGCCTGCCCGAGCGGCGAGTGGCCGACGCGGTCAACCATGGACCGCTGACTCATGCCAACGTGCCAGTGAGTCAGCCCTTCCACCCGCAGGTGAAGCATGCCGTGAACTGCTGCGACGAGCTATTCCGGTACGCAGAAGCGTCCCTACGAGGAGTCGCTGGAACTGAACCGGCTGGTGCTGCTCGACGACGTACCGGCCAACGCGGAGACGTGGGCACAGGCGCGCGCCTTCCGCCTGGCGGCCGCCCGAGGCGTCCGCGGGGTCGTCGCGCACAGCGATCCCGAGCCCAGGACACGTCTCACCGCCCACGGGCCCGAGACGATCTTCCCCGGCCACTACGGGACGATCTACCAGGCCAAAGGGATGGACTACCTGGGCAAGACGCGCCCGCGGCGCCTGACCATGCTGCCCGACGGCTCGGTCCTCCATAGATGGTCCTGCTGCGGGCCGACTTGCTGGAACCGGCGGAAGAGGCAGCGGATCATCTTCCGCGATCCCGCCCGGCACCTGCCCGTCGGCGACCTGAAGGGAATTCCGAAGTCCGTGCCCAGCGACCTGCTGGCCGGCCTACTCGACCACGCCACGACGCCGCTCGGGCGGCTGACCGTCGCCCTGGCCGCCGTGCACGCCGTGCCCGGCAGCGACATCATCAAGGTCCTGACGGCCGACGTCGACCTCGCTCGCGGCACACTCGAAATCCGCCGCGGCCTGCTGCGGCACACCCTCTACCTGGAGGAGTTCACGCACCGACTCGCTGCCGAGTGGCTGGCCTACCGCCACCACCGCTGGCCCGCCTCCACCAACCCCCATCTGCTGGTCAGTCAGAAGACCGCGCTGGACCCCGACCATCCGACCGTCAGCATCGGCACACTCCGCGCAGCCATCCCCAAGGGGCTGACCCTGGACGGCCTGCGCCAGGACCGGATCCTCAACGAAGCACTCGCGAGCGCCGACCCACTGAAGCTGATGCGGCTGCTCGGCATCACGGAACAGACCGCCATGCGCTACGTCGGCACATCCCACCCCGAGCGCACCGCGAAACTGCCCCGGTAGCCGTTTGCCCGGCCGACGGAGTCGCCGACGGCGAAGGCATCCCGCCGCCATCCCTCCGTCTGCTGCGGACAGAGGGACAGCATGCGCTGTACCGGTTACAGGTCAGCCAGTTCGGGTGCAACGCGCTTGTCGTAGCCGCGTTCTGCGTCGTCGCCGAACTCGAACGAGTAGTGGGTGATCACCTTGTCGATGCCACCGAGCTGCTTGGCGATCGGCGACACCTCCGGTGCCCATTCAACGGTGGGAATGTCGTCGTCCCTGCTTTCGCTGTTCTCCCAGCACAGGAGGACCCACTTGAGCTTGCCGTCGTTGCCGGTGACCGGACGGATGAGCGCGACCCGGTTGTACCGGGTGCCCTCACCAGCGTGTTATTGAGGTTGTCGCTCACGAAGTCCCTGTAGCCGGCCTTCGTCGTCGGGTCTTGCTTGTCCGTGATTTCCAGGATGAGCTCGGCGTCGTAGTTCCTGCCGAGGATGAAGGTCGTGTACCTCTGACCTGCTCGAGCAGCCTGCCGTGCCAGCGATGCGTCCGGATACTGCATGAGCGTGCAGCCGTGGCCGCCAACCCATGCACGAGCTCGTTAGGCGTCGGCGAGGAGGGGGTCGTACGGGGTGCCCGTGCGGCGGCCCGCCATGAAGGAGAGGAAGTCGCCCACGAAGGCGCTCCGGCCGTAGGCGCCGTCGGTGGTGGTGAGGTCGCGGTGGAAGGCGGTGCGGAAGAGGGTTCGGTATTCGTCCGCGTCGATGCTCCCGTTGCCGTCCTTGTCGGTGGCGCCGAAGAGGACCTCGGCAACGCGGATGAGCGCGGGTCCGGCGAGGGAGGGGACGGCGCTGGCGTACTCCTCGGCGCTGACGCGGCCGTCGCCGTCCGTGTCGAGGGCGGCCTGGAGCTCGCGCCACCAGGCGGCGAAGGCGTCGTAGAGCCGGGTCTCCTCGGGTTCGTCCAGGTCGAGGCGGGTGGAGAGTTCGCGTGCCATGGCGGCGAGGTCAGGCCAGCCGAGGTGGCCGTCGCCGGTCTGGTCCAGCACTCGGCGGAAGAACTCCTCCGCCGAGCGTCGGTTCTCTTCTGTGCCCGCCGAAGGGGCCGGGTCGGGGTTGGTGTCGCCGCTCAGTGGTGTGAGGAGGCGGAGCAGGGCCGATGCCCGCTTCATGCGGGCGCGCAGGACGGTTACGGTGCGGGCGCGAGGGTCGTCGCTGTCGGGTGAGAGTGAGAGGGCTTCGATGATGCTTTCGGCGTTGATCCAGCCCTCAGGCAGGAATCGGGCGAGCCCGGCGGCGAGGTAGGCGCCTTGCATGAGGGTTGGGGCGCCGGGCATCTCGGGCAGGCCGGCCCGGCGCCGGTAGGGCTCGGGGAGCGAGGCGACGGTGATCGCGCCGAGGAGCGGACCGGCGACAGCGCGGCCGGCCGCCCACAGTGTCGGCGCGCTGTCGAGCAGCGCAGGGGCGGGCAGGTGGTCGAAGAGCCGGTAGAGGATGACGCGGGCCGCCTCGGTGTTCTCCAGCTCGTTTTCGACGACCCGGTCGAAGTATCGCCAGAAGTCGTTCAGGTCCTCGGGGAGTTCTGCGGCGTCGCCGTCGAGCGCGGCGAGGAAAACGCGGTACTCGGCGTACATCCGCTCCATCGTGTCCTGGTCGAGCGGCTGGCCGCTCAGCCGGCACATGGTGACGGCGCTCTCGAAGAGGGTGGCGACCACCCAGGCGCGGGTCGCGCGGTCCATCGCGTCGTAGGCGCGGCCGCGGGAGTCGGAGCCGCTCATGCGGGCGTGCAGCCGGTTGAGTCGGGCGGCCTCCCGTTCGCGTACCGCTGGGTCGGTGCCGAACATGCGCCGCATGCTGAGGAAGGTGTTGCGCAGTCGGCGCCAGGGGTGGGCGACGAAGGTGGAGTTGTCGACGAGGGCGGCGCCGATCTGCGGGTGAGCGGCCTCCAGTACGGTGGCGCGGATCATGGCCAGGGCCCAGCGCGGGTCGTCGAAGAAGGCGCTGAACTGCGATTTCGGGCCGAACAGGGAGGCCTCGTCGGCCGTTCCCGTGGTTTCGGTGGTCATGATGGGTCTCCGTTCGTCCGGGCGGGCACGCCGCCGAAGCGGCGGTCTCGGTGCCGGTAGGTGTGCAGGCAGGCGAGGAAGTCGGGGGCCCGGAAGTCCGGCCAGAGCGCCTCGGGGAAGACCCACTCGGCGTAGGCGACCTGCCAGAGCATGAAGTTGGAGATGCGCTGCTCACCGGAGGTGCGGATGACCAGATCCACATCGGGGGTGTCAGGGAACGGCAGGTGGTCCGCGAAGAGCTGCTCGGTCACCTCGTCGGCGGGCGTCCCGCTGCTGATCAGCGACCTTGCGGCCTCGACGATGTCTCGGCGCCCGCCGTGGTCGAAGGCGACGGTCAGCGTCATCCCCCGGTTGTCGGCGGTCAGTGCCGCCAAGTCGTCGAAGTCCTGGGCCAGTTCACGGGGGATGCGCGGGTCGGTGACCCCGAGGAAACGGCAGCGGATGCCGCGCGCGAGCAGCAGCGGCGCATGCTTGCGCACAACCCGGCGCACCAGACGCATCAGGAATTCGACCTCGGTGCCAGGGCGGTTCCAGTTCTCGGTGGAGAAGGCGTACAGGCTGAGCCACTCCACGCCGGCGGCCCGGGCCGCCTCGATGACGTCGATGACGGCGGTCTCCGCGGCCCGGTGACCCGCCGTACGGGGAAGCGAACGCCGCTGCGCCCAACGGCCGTTGCCGTCCATCACGCAGGCCACGTGCCGCGGCCCCGCACGCGCCGCCCCCTCGTTCCGCCGCTGCCCGCCGGGTCCGCCACCGCGCTGTCGCCCGCCCGACCGGTCCTCCGTCACCGCGCGTGCGCGCGGCACGCCGTAGTCCGTCACGCCCGGCGCCGCCCCGTCCGGAGCGGCACGACCGGCCGAACCGCGCTCGGTCACGCCCACCCTGCCCCGCCGCTCCCGCCTCGCCCACGCCCCACCGGCGCGTTCCCTCCCGGGAGTCTGACAGCGCGAAAGGGCCCTGACCGGCCGAACGAAGAGCCGTCACCCTTGACTCGTACGATCGAATCCGTCCGAGTGCTAGAGCGGTGAACTCGCGCACAGGTCCTTTCAAAGCTCCAATCGATGCGCGGGTTGGAGCGTGACCGCATCCAAGAATCCGCGAACTCGCGCGCTTCCGACCGCGCGATGTCCAAGGTCCGCAACGGCGAGCGCGGCCGCGGCGGGGTCGAGCGGCGCCTGGTCGCCCTCGGCGCTCGCCCGCGTGACGCGGGCGAGCCGGGCCGGACGTGGCTGGCCGAGGCCCTGCACGACGTCGGCGCGCAGGGCGTACGCCACGGCGGCCACCATCGCTACGCCGCCTACATCGGGCCGCGTACCGGCCGCCGGCTCACCGCCACCTCCTACCCATACCCGAAGGCCGACCAAAGGAGTGCGGTCGCATGAACGCCGTACCCCGCCTCGGTGGCGAGGGCATCGAGCTGCAACGCCTCGTGGCCGACACTCCGACCCGCTCCGCCGGAGCCCTCACCGTCATCCAGCTCGCCGCCGAGGCCGGAGTCAAGCGATGGGTCCTCACCCACAAACACCCCGACCTCCGCAAGGAATTTGAAGAAGCCCGGGAATCCGTGAACGGAATTCCCGCCGCTTTCCAAACCCTCCAGGCCAAAGTCGACGACCTCGAAGCCGCACACAAACGACTACGCCAACACAACACCGAACTCACCGAACGAAACGAGATCTATGCCCAAGTCATCCACGCTCTCACGACCGAACTCGCCCACCTCGGCAGAGCCCAGACACTCCCTCCCAACGTCCGGCGACTCCCTACCGACACCACCGCATCGCCCCGGACCTGAGTCTCCGGCGCTCCGCGCCGGAGGAGCCGAGACGTGGATACAACAGCCCCGAAGAGGTGACAGAGGATTGGGGGTCGACTCGACCGCGTACCTGGTGAAGATGCTGGAGGACCCGGCCGCTCACGGAGTCGACCTGGACCGCACCATGGTGCTTGCCAACCTGGCTGGCAGCAGCTTGAGTTGGCGTGGGGGTCGAGTCAGGGAAGAGGCGAAGCTCCTGGTGCTCATCACCGACATCACCGCCGGATTCCTGGCACACTGGGACGGATCCTCGCTTCCCGGCGCGCTGATGCGCGCCGGCGGGGCTTTTGCTGTTGCTCTCACCGTGTTGTGCGGCATCATCGCGCTGGGTGTTGCCCTGCCGATCTGAACACGGACGTCCAGCCTGGCCGGGGCCTCGTGGTGACGTGGGCTGCCGCCTGCTGGCAAATTGCGCGCACGGGCGGCGGGTCCTGGGCCGCCACGGCTTACCCCCGCTCGAGCGGGGGCCGCGGCCACGACGAATCCCCGTGCTCGGCAACTGCAATGACTGCAAGGCGTGGGAGTTGTCCGGTGCGAAGACCGCCGTCGGCAGTGCCACGGTCATCGCGGACGGCGGCTATCAGGACACTGGCCTGGTCATCCCGCACCGGCGAGAACGCGGCCAGAGCGAACTTCCGGCCTGAAAGGAGGAGCACAACGCGTCCCAACGGTGTCCCGAGGGGCAATTGGCGGCTTTTGGCCGTGATGGATGTACGGATCTCCGCCTGCACCACGTCTGGGGCCGAGTCGCCGGTCCAGGAATCTCTGTCAGTGATTGGTGCCCGGCTACGTCGACGGGCGGAATGCCTGTCGGCGGGAGAGTTCGGCGGCGTAGTCAACCCTTGTGGAGCCGGTCTCCTTGGTCCACTTTTCAGCGCGGCTGATGTGAAGTCCCAGGAGGCTACTGAGGACGACAGCGGGGAGTTCTGAGGAGAGTTCCATGAGTGTGGTGTTGCGGGCGGGCCGTGCCTTGATACCCATGACGGTGAGCATGCGCATGACTTGTCGGCGGCTGATCGGCCGTGCCCGGGAAGAGCCGGGGCTGATCGTCACTGCGTCCGAGGGTGGAGTAGCCGTGCCTATGCTGGACGAGCTCCAGCACGAGGGAGTCCAGCGGTGGCGGCAGGTCGGTCGGGTGGGACCCGAGTGTGCGCGCAACTCCGTAGTGCCGCCCTCAACTGCCAAGGGCCTGAGCCGAACTCATGTCGGAATGATCAGTAAGGCCGGTTCACGCCGGTGCGCGCGGCGCACTATGCGTGGCCACGAGCGTCCATGGGAACTCCGCACGCTCTACCGGTGCCCACGGGCGGCGGAAATGATGAGCCACACCGCACATGAACCAGGTGATCCGCACCCCTGTCCCTTGGCCAGGCGGACATGCGGCGGAAGGAGCCCATGGTGTTGCTTCTCATCTCCCCGGACAGCGTCGAGGAGGCCCTCGACTGTGCGAAGGCGGCGGAGCACCTCGACATCGTCGACGTCAAGAAGCCCGACGAGGGCTCGCTCGGCGCCAACTTCCCCTGGGTCATCAGGGAGATCCGCGACGCGGTCCCGGCGGACAAGCCGGTGTCCGCCACTGTGGGAGACGTCCCGTACAAGCCCGGCACGGTGGCTCAGGCCGCGCTCGGCGCGGTCGTCTCCGGCGCCACGTACATCAAGGTCGGCCTCTACGGATGCACGACGCCCGATCAGGGCATCGAGGTCATGCGCGCGGTCGTCCGGGCGGTGAAGGACCACCGCCCCGAAGCACTCGTCGTCGCCTCGGGCTACGCCGACGCCCACCGGATCGGCTGCGTCAACCCGCTCGCCGTGCCCGACATCGCCGCCCGCTCCGGCGCCGACGCGGCCATGCTGGACACCGCCATCAAGGACGGGACGCGGCTGTTCGACCACGTTCCGCCGGACGTCTGTGCCGAGTTCGTCCGGCTGGCCCACGCGTCCGGTCTGCTCGCCGCCCTCGCGGGCAGTGTCAAACAGACCGACGTCGGTCTGCTGACCCGCATCGGCACGGACATCGTGGGCGTGCGCGGAGCGGTCTGCGAGGGCGGCGACCGCAATGCCGGAAGGATTCAGCCGCATCTGGTGGCTGCCTTCCGGGCGGAGATGGACTGGCAGGCCCGGGAGCACGCGGCCGGCGTCCCCGCCGTGAACTGACCACTGGCATGCCTACCTCTGAGCCCGACCGCGTCCCCGGACGCCGGGCCGCGCGTTTCGCTGTCGTCGACCCGGCCACCGGGGAGATCTTCGACGAGGCCCCCGACCAGCAGCCGGACGAGTTGGACGCCGTGGTCGACCGGGCCCACCGGGCCTGGCACGGCTGGCGCGCCGACCCCGCCGCCCGCACCACCGCGTTGCGCGTGGCGGCCGACGCCGTGGAGAGGGCCGGCGACGACCTCGCCCGGTTGCTCACCCGGGAACAGGGCAAGCCCGTGGCCGAGTCGTACGCGGAGATCGCCCGTACGGCGGCCCGCCTGCGCTACTTCGCAGACCTGGCCCCCAGAACCCGGCGGATCACCGATGGCCGGCCCGTGCACAGCGAGATCCGCTGGCGGCCCCTCGGACCCGTCGCCGCGATCGTGCCGTGGAACTTTCCCCTCCAGCTCGCGGCGGCGAAGTTCGCGCCCGCGCTCGCGGCGGGCAACACCATGGTCCTCAAACCGTCCCCGTTCACCCCCCTCGCCACCCGACTGCTTGGCTCCGTTCTCGCCACCGCCCTGCCCGAGGACGTACTGACCGTCGTCACCGGCCGCGAACCCCTCGGCGCCCGCCTCGCCTCCCACCCGGGCATCCGCCACGTCACCTTCACCGGCTCGGTGCCCACCGGGCGGGCCGTCGCCGAAGCTGCGGCGGCCTCGCTCGCCCAGGTCACCCTGGAACTGGGCGGCAACGACGCCGCCGTCCTGCTGCACGACGTCGAGGTGGACCGGATCGCGGACCGGCTGTTCTGGGCCGCGTTCCGCAACTGCGGGCAGGTCTGCATGGCGGTCAAACGCGTCTACGCCCCGGTCCGGCTCCACGCCGAGGTCGTCGAAGCCCTCGCCCAGCGCGCGAAGACCGTCGCTGTCGGGGCCGGCCTCGACCCGGACACCCGGCTGGGCCCGGTCAACAACGCCCCCCAGCTGGCCCGGATCGAACAGGTCGCGAAGCAGGCCCTGGCGGACGGCGCCCGGGCGGCGGCCGGCGGCCACCGGCTGGACGGGCCGGGCTACTTCTTCGCTCCCACGATCCTCACCGATGTCCCGCCTGGCAGCCCGGTGGTGACCGAGGAACAGTTCGGACCGGTCCTTCCGGTGCTGCCGTACCGGAGCCTCGACGAAGCCGTCGACGCGGCCAACGGCACCGGCTTCGGACTGGGCGGCTCCGTATGGGGCACTGATCTCGACCAGGCCGAGGTGGTGGCCGACCGCCTCGAATGCGGCACGGCCTGGATCAACCACCATGCCGAACTGTCCCTCGCCCAGCCCTTCGCAGGCGTCAAGAACAGCGGTGTCGGCGTCGCGGGCGGACCGTGGGGGCTGTACGGCAACCTCCGGCCGTTCGTCGTCCACCGCCCGCAGGAGGAATGACGATGAGGTTTCAGGCGGCCGTACTTCGCTCGTACGAGGACCCGTTCGCGCTCGAGGAGGTGACTCTGCGCACGGAACCCGCCGTCGGCGAGATCCTGGTCGAGATCGCGGGCTGCGGGATGTGCCGGACCGATCTCGCGGTCCGGCGATCGGCCAGCTGCAGCCAGCTGCCGGCGGTGCTCGGCCACGAGGGGGCCGGGGTCGTGGTGTGGACGGGCGGCGGCCCAGACACCGCGATCGGCGTCGGCGACCACGTCGTGCTGAGCTTCGACTCCTGCGGACACTGCCGGAACTGCCGCGGCGCGGCCCCTGCCTACTGCGAATCCTTCGCCTCCCTCAACCTCTTCGGAGGACGCAAGGAGGACGCGCCGCGGCTCACCGACGCGACCGGGGGAGCGCTGACCCCCCGGTGGTTCGGCCAGTCCTCGTTCGCCGAGTACGCGCTCGTCCCGGCCCGCAACGCCGTCCGGGTAGACCCCGCACTGCCCGTCGAACTGCTCGGACCGCTCGGCTGCGGCTTCCTCACAGGCGCCGGAGCGGTCTTCAACTCCTTCGGCGCCGGCCCCGGCGACACCCTCGCGGTCTTCGGCGCGGGAGCGGTAGGCCTGGCCGCGGTGATGGCGGCCACCGCCGCCGGCGCACTGACTGTGGCCGTCGACCGGCATCCCCAACGGCTGGCCCTGGCCGAGCGGTTCGGCGCGATCCCGCTGTCCGCCGGAACGGCCGGACTGCCCGAGCAGATCCGGCGGCTGACCGACGGCGGCGCGCAGTACGCGCTGGACACCACGGCCTCGTCCCCGCTCATCAACGACGCGCTCCGGGCACTGCGCCCCACCGGCAGCCTCGGCCTGGTGGCACGGCTCCACACCGCGCTGCCGCTCGAACCGGGCACGCTGGACCGAGGCCGCAGCATCCGCCACATCTGCGAAGGGGACGCCGTACCTGGACTGCTGATACCCCGGCTGACCGGGCTGTGGCAGGCCGGACGCTTCCCCTTCGACCAGCTGATCCGCACCTACCCGCTGGCCGACATCAATGAGGCCGAACGCGACTGCGACGCGGGCCGCGTGGTCAAACCCGTCCTGCTCCCGGAGGGAAGAAGCCGATGAGCCAGGCATGCGGCACCGCAGACCCACCGCATCCGACAATCAGGCACCTCGCAGTCCCCACTCCCGCCAACGGAGGAAACATGGTCGGCACGGCGCCGCAGCACACGGACGTGGAAGGCGTGGACGGAGGCGTGGGTCTGACCGCCCTCCTGGTCGCCGCGGCACGGGCGATCGAGACCCACCGCCACGACAGCCTGGCAAAGGACGTCTACGCGGAGCACTTCGTGCGCGCCGCCCCGGCGTGCGCGGACTGGCCGGTGCGCATCCAGCAGGTCCCGGACGGGGACGGCAACCCGCTGTGGGGGCGGTTCGCCCGCTACTTCGGCCTGCGGACCAGGGTCCTCGACAACTTCCTCCTCCGGTCGGTCCGTACGAGTGCCCGTCAAGTGATCCTGCTGGGCGCGGGGCTGGATACCCGCGCCTTCCGGCTGGACTGGGCGTCCGACTGCGTGGTCTTCGAGATCGACAGGGCGGGCGTGCTGGCGTTCAAGCACCAGGTGCTCACGGACCTGTCGGCCACCCCGAAGGTGAAGCGCGTCCCCGTACCAGTCGACCTGCGCGCCGACTGGGTCACCGCGCTGACCACCGCCGGCTTCGACCCGGCCACACCGAGCGTCTGGCTGGCAGAGGGACTGCTCTTCTACCTGCCGAGCCCCGCCGAGACGTACCTCATCGACACGGTGGACCGGCTGACCACCGAAGGCAGCGCGCTGGCCTTCGAGGTCAAGCTGGAGAAGAACCTGCTGGAGTACCGCGACAGCGCGATCTACACGGCGACGCGAGAACAGATCGGCATCGACCTGCTCCACCTCTTCGACAAGGGACCACGACCCGACTCCGCGGGCGACCTGGCGGCCAAGGGCTGGTCCACCTCGGTACACACCCCCTTCGACTTCACCCACCAGCACGGACGCGGCCCCCTCCCCGAGCCGAACGACGCGCTGGAGGGGAACCGGTGGGTGTTCGCGCACAAGCCCCAGTTATGACGTCCGCAGCGCTCACGGCGACGTCCGCACAGGGCCGGTATCCAGCACACCGCCCGGACCTGCCACGACGCCAGTGAGCGTAAGACGGCCGAGAACGGTTGCCATGATGGCTCCTTGATCCGTGAGCATTTCCCGAAGATGGGGATGCCGCGGCCTCTCTTCGGCGTTGATCGACTTCTTTGCGCATGAAGGCGCGCGCACCATTGACGTAAGGGCGCATCACACCGGCGCGTTAGGTGCGTGCGCGCCGGTGCCGTACAGCTGGACGTACGACTCCGTGCCCGGCGCCGGCGACTATAGTCCGGGACCTCCCGGTGCTCCTGCTCACTGTGTGTCTTCGCCTCCCACCACGACGTGCTGCTCTCGGTTGACCGTCGGCCGCAGCTGGCCGACCTGTACGCCGAGGTCGAGCAGGTGCACGGCGACAGCTTCCGCGCGGACTGGCGCATCACCGAGCTGATCCGGCACGCCGCAACGTGCGGGGCTCCCGACCCTGATGAGGCTCTCTGAAATCGGCTGTGGCCGCTCGCCGCCTCAGCCGGTCCGGTGCTCAACGGAGTGAGGAGCTTCGACGAGCACCGGGCGTGTCTTCGGCCAGGATTACCGCCTTGTGGAGTGTGCGGGTCATGTCGGATGGACAGAATGCCATCGGGGTCCCCGCAGCAGCCGTCTACGCTCTCGGCATGCAGCGCAGCGATGTCACGCGGGACGACGGCACGTGGGTGGGCCTGTCCCTGGACGTACAGGACCGCCACCAGCCGGGGCTGTGCGTGTTCACTGCCGGTGCGCAACTGCTGGTCTCCCAGATGTCGCAGCCTGTGCTGCTCGCCGTCGTCGATGAGCAACACGAGGGCGTGGACTTCTGGCGTACCGACGGGTACCGCTCCGTCGTCCCGCCCTTGCGTGCCGATGCGGGCCGCGCCCTGGCGGGCAGCCCGGAACGGTGGGCCCACCGCTTTGCGCAACACCTCATCGACTCGCCGGGCAGCCCGTTGCACGAGGGCCGGTGGCTGCTCTCGTGCGAGAGCCCGCTCCGGCGCTGGCGCCACGCCGACGCCTCGCACGCCGAATACTGGAGCTCGATGCTCGTCGACGGCCATCCAAGCGGCTACATCGACTGGTTCCTCCATGCTCATTCGTGGGAGGTCCTGCCGCTGCGGCCGATGCCCGATGCCGACGACAGCCGGGTCAAGGCGTACCGCAAGCTAGGAGCGTGTCTGAGTAACGGGCAACTGGCCGGGAGGTCGTGATGGGCGGGATCGGTCGTGGTCGCTCGGTCAGCGCCTGTGGGGCCGATGAGCGGGTCGGTCGGAGGGGGATTTCGGCCCGCTGAGGCCGGTGTGGCCGGATGGTCAGCCGGCCAGGACGGCGAGTCCTGCGGTTCCGGCGTGTCGGAAGATCTTGCGGAGGTTGTGGCAGGCGGCCAGCAGTCGCCACTCGCCGCGGGCTCCGTCCTCGCCGCGGAGGAGGAGTTGGCGGCCGTTCTGGCAGGTCATGATCTGGCCGAAGACGGGTTCGACGATCGCTTTGCGGCGGCTGTAGGCGGCCTTGCCGGGCTTCGTCCGCAGTGTGCGGGCCATGCGCTCCTTGAGGGTGGCGCTGGCGGGGATGCGTCCGCGGGGTGCGGGCGGGACCTGTTCGTCGTGGCCGAGTCGGCCGGTGGCCATGAACGTATCGGTGCCGCAGGCGAGTTGGCGCTCTTTGGAGGCCTGCAGGTTGGTCTCGGAGCAGTAGCCGGCATCGACGAGGGCCTGCCCCGGGTGGACGCCGGTGTTCTGCGCGGACTGGTCGAGCATCGGGGTGTAGTTCAGCGCGTCCGAGGCGTTGGTGGTGATGTCGGCGGCCGTGATGACCTGGTGCTCTTCATCGACGACGGCCTGGGCGTTGTAGGCCTGGATGTAGGCGCCGTCGCTGTTCTTCATGATCCGCGAGTCGGGGTCGGTGAAGTTGGCCTGGGCCTTGGGCTTGGGCCGGGCCTTGGCTGCTGCCTGCTCGCCCGCGTCGGTGACGGCCCGCTCGTCGCTGGTCCCGGCGCGTTCCTGACGGCGGCGTTCCTTGTCTTCGGCGTGAGCGCGGGCCTTGTCGGCGGCCTCGGTCTCGATCTGCGCGCGGGCGGCCTGCAGCCTGGCCAGGCGCTTCTCGCGCCGGTCCAGCTCGGCGGGCAGGTCGGCCTCTTTGCCGTCCACGCCGAACCGGGCATCTTCGGCGGTATCGACTGCTTCGGCGTCGTCCAGCAGGGACCGGGCCGTGGCCTCCAGGGCGGCGATCTCGGCTTCGATCTGCTCTTCCTTGCCGATCAGGCGGCCGTAGCTCATCGCCTTGTGCTTGGATGCGCTGGCCTCCAGCTTGGTGCCGTCCAGCGCGACGCGGCCCATCTTGACCATGTCCAGCTTCCGCGCCAGGTGCAGCGACTGCAGGAACAGGCCGGCGAGCGCGTCCAGGTGGCGGCGGCGGAACCGGGCGATCGAGCGGAAGTCCGGAGCCTGGTCGGCGGCCAGGAACCGGAACGCGACGTCATCGACACACTTACGCGTGATCGCCCGCGAGGAGCGCACCCCGGTGGTGTAGCCGTAGATCAGCAGCCGCACCATCAGCCGCGGATCGTAGGGCGGGTAGCCGCGCTTTTCGGTGTAGTCCGCCAGGATCGGCGACAGGTCGAGCACCTCGTCGACCAGGTCGGCAACGAACCGGGCCAGGTGATCCTCGGGCAGCCAGTCGTCCAGCGACGGCGGCAGCAGCAGGACCTGGTGCGGGTCGAACGCCCGGAACGTCTTGTCCACCGCCGCCGGACGACCCTGCGGCTGCTCCTTCTCACCCGGCTCGATCTCGAACAGACCATCCCGATCACGCATACCGAGATCATCCCGCATGAATGATCACGAACCGCAAGCGGGGTGTCCGTTACTGAGACACGCTCCTAGCCGCACGGCTTGGATATCGCTCATGTCCAGATCCCCTAGGGCAAGCAGCCTTCGGGCCAGTGCATCGGCCACGGCGACCCGCTCCTGGGTGCGGAAGGGACGCTCGCCGGGCGAGTCGATCGCTTCCTGGACCAGATAGGCCGCGAGCTTGTGCACGTCCTTCTCGCCCAGCGTGCGCTTCTCACCACGGAAAGAGACCAGGTCCTTCAGTCGCACGGGCCTGTCGACCAGTCCAGCACCAGGCCCGTCCGCCACGAAGAGTTTCCTGATCAGTGAGCCGACCAGATTGGAGGCCAGCCTGCCACCGAGTACCACTGGATCCATCCGCCACCCCCGTGTGTTCCGGATACGGGTGGAGCCTAGACGGTGGTGGCTACAGCCGTCCGTTGCACTCCGCTAGCTGGAACGTTGTCTCGTCACCGGCAGGCAGACGGCGACGCTGTTGTCGCTGTCCGGGACGATCGTGAATTCCCTCGTGCGCGGCCGGGACCCACTGCCCTGCCCCGCAGGTGCCCGCCCATGCGCTATGTCCACCGCATGCCGATGGCGGACAGCTGCTCCATCCGCTCGGGCGACAGCGTCGCGGCCCTGCTGCGCTGATTGCTGACCCAGGCGCCCAGCTTCAGCTCGCGTTCCTCCTGGTCCTCGCCGACGATCCGTTCGACGTGCTTCCTCGGCGCGCGCAGGTGCCCCTCGCGCTCGTAGAACTGTCTGGCGGCGGCGAAGTTCATCGCCCACTTGTCGGCCTGCGTACGGCGTGGGACCGGTTTCTCGTTCTCGGTGGCGGGTTCGATTCCGAGGACCTGCTCGCACATCCACTGCTGTACGGCGGTGAGCTTGCCCCAGCCGAAGCGAACGGCCTTGACCCACCGCCCGAGATCCTCGCCCTGGCGCACGACCACGCCCGGCTCGGTCGGCAACTCGCCGCCCTCGTCCAGGTGCCGGCGGGTGAGGTGGAACGCCCTCTGCCATTCCACGGGCCAGGCCGGGCGCCACGACGGGTCGATCTCCTCAAGCTGCTCGCGCCGCTCCTCCGACAAGGCGCCGGCCGACGAGTGAATCGGAAGTCCCTCGGCACGCTGCTGCTCGATCTCAGCGGCCTTCCGGGCGGCGGCCCGGGCGTTCTTCAGCCAGATCCCCACCTTGGCCCCGTGATAAGTGGCGTCCAGCGGGGCCAGGAGGTGCCCGTGTTCGGCAGCCCATCCACGGGCGGCGGCCAGGCCCTCTTCCCACGCGACGTCGAAGTGCGACCACACCATGCCGAGCTTCTCCAGCTGCGCGCCGCGGTCGGCGTCCATGTCCCCGCGGGCGTAGAACCTTCGGGCGTCGGCGATCCATTGCCCCAGCGGGAAATTGGCGAGTGAGGCCGGCCACCCCTCGGCTTCCGCCTCCTGGTCGCCGCGCTCGGGAACGCGGTACGTGAACGGCACCTTGAGATCGCGCACCTCGCGGGCGTAGATGACGGCGGCCTCGATGCCGCGCCGCCAGTGCTCGTGCTCGGGGTTGAGCACCCGCAGGTTGATGAACGCCGCCAGCGCGGCCGGGTCACGTGGCGTGGAGAACTTCAGCAGCGCCTTCGCTGAAGCGGACGCACCACCGGAGCCGTCCCCGGCGCTGCCCTTCTCGCGCGTCTGCACGCCCCTGGAGCGGCTCTGGGCCTGCTGCTCGGCCAACTGCTCAACGATGCGGGTGTCGTGCGCCCTGAGCGCTTCCAAGAGCTTCGCCAAGCCGCCATACGCCCGGGAGGTGAGCATGTTGTCCGCCGTCTCCCCGGGACCCAGTAGCACCGGCACCACGAGGGAGGCCATCTTCCCCTCGCCCGGCTGCATCCGCAGCGCCCGGCCCACGGCCTGGACCAGGTCGGGCATGGAGCCGCGCACGTCGGCGAAGTACACAGAGTCACAATTTCGGGTGTCGACGCCCTCGCCCAGAACCTTCACCGAGCTCAGGAAGCCCTTCTCCACCATCGTGCCGTCCATGGCGATCCCGTCGGCGAACTCCCCGAGAACCCATCGACGGTGGTTGGGCTTGTGGTCGCCGCACAGCCAGTTGGCCCAGATCGTGGCCGGGTACAGCTCCGGGTCCGCGGCGTGCAGCTGCGCGGCGACATCGGGAAGGCCGACCGCGAACGCCTCGGCTTCCTTGACCACGTGGTGGAAGGTGAGCGTGCGGCGGAAGCCCTCCTCAGCGGCCGCCTTCACCAGGGCAGTCTGGAGCGCGGCGAGCCGGGCTCCACGCACCTGGTCCGACCGGCCCTCGGCACCGAGCAGCACGGCGGCCTGGAACTGGGTGTCGGTGACGTCCACGCACACCACCTGGTACGGCGCGCAGATCCCCCTATCGATCGCCTCCGACAGCGTCAGGGTGTAACACCTGCTGCCGAACGGCCCATTGGGGTCGTCCTCCATGCTTGCTACCAGCTCGCCCGGCGCGCCCTGCTCGGATTCCTCGTCCAGCTGCCACAGGCGGGGCGTGGCGGTCATGTAGAGGCGGCGCAGGGACGGGATGCGGGTGTTGTTGTGCACGACGGCCCACGGCTTTCCGATCCGGCCGGAACACCTGTGGGCTTCGTCCACGACGATCAGGTCCCAGCCCGGAAGACCGGCGGCATGCGCGCGCTCCAGCGTGCCGAGCCCCAGGCTGGCGTACGTGGCGAACACGGTGACCTTGTCGAACGGGCGCACCCAGTCGACCAGCTCGTCCACGTCCGTGGTGTTGGGGAAGGCCACCTGATCCCCACGGAGGGACGAGACCCCGATCATCGGCCCTGTACGGCCTCCCTCACGCCAGGCGGTCTCGGTCTGGGCGAGCAGGTCCAGCGAGGGCACGAGGACGAGCACACGGCCCGCCTGGAGCTCGTCAGCACTCCGGGCGGCGACGAGACTCTTGCCCGATCCGGTCGCCATGATCACCTGAGTCCGGAGGCCACCCTCCGGCACAAGCGATCTTGCAGGCAAATCGAGTGCACGCAGTACCGCGTCAACGGCTTCTCGCTGGTGGGGACGGAGTTCCTTCACTGCCATTCCGATCTGTTTTCTCCTGTGGGCCGCGCCTGTGGCATCACGCGGCAGGAAACAGGAAACGTGCACGTGAACGGGTGTGAGCGGCTACGGTGAAGCCACCGAAACCTGGTCGAAGCCTCGGGTCAATCGCAGGGGAGCGTGATCAGGATCGATCCAGCTACCCCTTTGCGGGTGCTGCTACCTGATCCCAGAGTCTATCTCTGAACCAAAATGAAGCACTCACAACCGCAAGTATTTGTCTTGCTGCTGCTCATCCAGTAGGTCCGTGATGATCACACGCACTGCGGCGAAGTGTATGTGAAGGCGGCCGTTTCGGCCGGACAGAAGCGGGGAAAAGGCTGACGACCTCTCAGATAGCTCAAGGCCCCGTTCGAACGTCGGAGAATTCAAGTGCGTCCTAATGATCTGGGCCGCGGAGTGATGAGGATCCTTCTCTACGCGGGTGTCATCGCGATGGTTGCAGCGACCACGTTGGGCATCATATGGGCTGTAGGAAAAATCGATTTCCCCGCCCCTGATCCCGCAAGTTCAACCCAGCCATACGACCCTCCTGGTGACCCCTTCTGGCCCCCATTACCCACAGCTGCACCCCCGGCCCAACCTCCGGTCTACCGCTAACAGAGCATCAGCTGGCCGGACCTCAGCCGCGTTACCCCTTCTTGCTGCCGGACCGTCAGACCCGCACGAACCCCACGCTGCCGCCTGCACGGAGTGCGGAGCGGCTGGAGCGCAGCGGAAGCCACGTCCGGGCGCAGCCCGGCTCCGGCCGAAGGCCGGCGGTGCTCCTGGAGAGGGGGGGGGGGGGGGGGGGGGGGGGGGGGGGGGGGGGGGGGGGGGGGGGGGGGGGGGGGGGGGGGGGGGGGGGGGGGGGGGGGGACGGCGGAGGGAGCACAGCTCGAGCGCAACCCCGTGGAGGTTGTGCAGTGAGCCCCCAGCGAGCCGCCAGCGCCCTGGGCGGGCGGCCGCAGCGCGGTGCGAGCACCGGTGTTCCGCTTGCACATCATGAGCGATGGTG
>NZ_JAPEPW010000009.1 GCF_026339955.1 Streptomyces sp. NBC_01549
TCCACCAGCCCCTCGCGCACGGCCACCAGCGCCGCCTGTGTACGGGAGGCCAGGCCGAGCTTCGCGAGCAGCTTGCTGACATGGGTGCGCGCGGTGCGTTCGCTGATCGTCAGCCGGTCGGCGATGGCACGGTTCGAGAGCCCCTGCGCGACGAGGACGAGGACCTCGCGTTCACGGCCGCTCAGAGAGTTCAGCCCGTGCGACGGGGTGACGAGCCGCTGCGTGAGGCCACGGGTGACGGCCGCGTCGAGGAAGACCTCGTCCCGCTGGGAGGCCCTGATAGCCTCCTCGACCTCGTCGGGGGAGGCGTCCTTCAGCACGTAACCGGACGCGCCGTGCGCCAGGGCCGCGTGGACCCGCTCGATCTCCGAGAAGCTCGTCAGGACGACGGTCCGGACGTGCGGGTACCGCTCCGCGATCGCGGCCACCGTCCGGACACCGTCCAGCCGCGGCATGTGCAGGTCCAGAAGGACGACGTCGGGGAGCTCCCCGTGGGCGTTCATCGCCCCCAGCTTCTCCAGCGCCTCCTGTCCGTCGGCCGCCTCGCCGACGAACGCGATGTCGTCGACGAACTCCAGAAAGCTGCTGATGCCCCGGCGGACGACCGTGTGGTCGTCGACGACGAAGACCCTGATGTTCCTGGCCCGCTCGCTCATACCGTGCCTTCCTTCCGGTGCCCCGACCGGCCGCGGGGGAAGGGGAGTTCGGCCCGGACCCGGGTGCCTGATCCCTCCTCGCCGGTCGTGACCGCGACAGAGCCGCCCCACCGGCCGGCGCGGTCGCGCATGGAGGTGAGGCCGTAACCGCCTCCCGCGGTGGCGTTGGCCGCGACGCCACGGCCGTCGTCCACCACGTCGATCCACATGACCCGTCGCTCCCGGTCGAGGCGCGCGTCGACGTGGACCACCGTCGGCGCCGCGTGTTTGACCGCGTTGTGCAGCGCCTCGCTGATGATCTGGTACACGTCCTCGCTGAAGTCCGCCCCTCCCGTGTCCTCCTCCGTGAGGGCGTCGACGGTCAGGTCGACGTTCACGTCGTATCTGCGCTCGATGGCCTCGGCGAGGGCGTTCAGGGCGGGCAGGAGTCCCAGCTTCGCCGACACCGGGGGCTGCAGGGCCAGCACCACCCCGCGGAGGTCGCGCTGCACGTGGTCGACCAGGTCGGTCACTTCCCTGGCGACGGCTTCCACCCGCCCGGCGAGGGGTTCGTCCAGGCGCCGCGCGATCCCTCCGAGTGCCTTGGCCTGCATCCCGATGGAGAAGACGTGCTGGACCACCGAGTCGTGCAGGTCCCGGGCCAGCCGCTTGCGCTCCTCACGGCGGGCGGAGACACGTTCCTGGTGGATGAGTGTCGCGTAGTCGACCGCCAGGGCCGCCTGTTCGGCCATCGCGGTGATGAAGTCCAGCAGGGCGGGGGTCGCCCGGTAGCCGGTGGCGACGTAGACGTTGAGGGCTCCCAGGGCCTTGCCCCGCGACAGCAGCGGTGTGCCGACGAAGTCCTCCCAGTCCAGCTGCGACACGTACGCGTGGAGCGGTTCCCAGGCCGGGTCCGCGAGCATCTGGGCCCGGCGCCCGGGAAGGACCTGCTGACGCCGCTCGCTCATGCTCCGGTGTGTGATCAGGTCGGCGCCCCGGTCCCGCGACGCCATCAGCAGGTCGAAGAAGGGCGCCACCTGCTCGAAGCCCGCGGACCCCATGAGCTGCAGGCGGTCACCGCTCGGGCCGAAGGTGATGATCTGGGTTCCGGCGACGCCGGGGGTCCGCTGGATCTCCGCGGCCATCGCCCCCAGGACCGCCTCGAGGGAACTGTCGGACGCCATGCTCGCGGCGGTGCGCGCCAGCGCCGCCGCACTGCGGTGCTGCTGCTGGTACTCGGTGACGTCGCGGAAGCTGACCAGTGTGGCCTCGCCACCGAGGCGGTCGTCCGCGCCCCGGACGTAGGCCAGCCAACGCGGGGCGCGGGTACCGGCCTGCCAGACGCAGACCCGCTCACCCTCCTCCCGGGAGGCGGTGGTGCCTTGGGGGGCGCCGTTCTCCGGCCGGAAGGGGGCCACGCTGCCGATCAGCTCCTCGCGGGACCGGCGCATCAGGCGCGCTCCGGCCCGGTTGACCCATCGGATCGTCCCGTCCCCGTCCACGAGCGCCGCACCCGTCGCGAGCGCGTCGAGCGCGGATTCCCATTCGACCCGTTCGTCCATCCGTCACAGAGCTCCCTGGTCGCCTCGGCCGCCTACGTCAATTGTCCTCACCGCGTACTCCGTGATCAGCGTGGCCTTCGCGTCGTCCGCCCGATGACCGCGACAGGACGATCCCCCTACCGTCGACATGCGGCAGGCGCGCGTGACGTGCCCGCGCGGTCGGGCCGGGGCGACGCAGTCGCGACGGGCACGACACCCTACCCAACCCGTAGAAAGGTGGCGCTCGTGGACACGTTGGCCATCCACGCCGAGCGGCCGGCCACGGCTCATCTCCTGGACGGCAGAGGCACCGCCCGCACGATCCGGGCGGAGCTCACGGAGAGAGTCGCCCGGCTGACCGCCCGGGGCGTGCGGCCCGGGCTCGGAACCGTGCTGGTCGGCGACGACCCGGGCAGCATCGCGTACGTCGCGGGCAAGCATCGCGACTGCGAGGAGATCGGCATCCGGTCTCTGCGGGTCGAACTGCCCGGGACCGCCACCGAACGCGATGTTCTCGCAGCGGTGGCCGAGCTGAACGCCGACCCCGCCTGCACCGGGATGATCGTGCAGCTTCCGCTGCCCGCGGGGATCGACCGCGGGATCGTGCTGGAGAGCATCGACCCCGGGAAGGACGCCGACGGTCTGCATCCGACGAACCTCGGCCGGCTCGTCATCGGCGCGCCCGCACCGCTGCCGTGCACACCTCGGGGCGTCGTCGAACTGCTGCGCCGGTACTGCGTTCCGCTGACCGGCGCCGACGTCGTCATCATCGGCTGCGGGGTGACGGTGGGGCGTCCCCTGGGACTGCTCCTGACGCGCCACACAGAGAGCGCGACCGTCACCATGTGCCATGAGGAGACACGTGACGTGACCGCCCACCTCAGGCGCGCCGACATCGTCATCGCGGCGGCCGGCGCGGCGGCGCTGGTCCGAGCCGACGACGTCAAGCCCGGCGCGGTCGTCCTCGACGTGGGTATCACCAGGACCGAGGCCGGCATCGTCGGAGACGTGTCCGCCGACGTCGCGGACATCGCCTCCATGCTCGCCCCGATGCCAGGTGGTGTCGGGCCCATGACGCGGGCGATGCTCATGACCAACGTCGTCGAGGCCGCCGAGAGGTCCGTGGCCGCCCGCTGACCGGCCCCGCACCGGAAGCGAGGATCCGGCGACCCGGTCGTGCACCGGGTCGCCGGATCCTCGCGTACGACCGCGGCGGCGGTCGCCGGTGTCCATCAGTCCGGGAAGACCACCGTCGTGCGTCCGTTGACGAGCACCCGTCCCTCGAGGTGGTAGCGCACCGCCCGCGCCAGCACCCGCCGCTCGATGTCGCGGCCCTTGCGGACCAACTGGTCCGGGGTGTCGCGGTGGGTGACGGACTCGACGTCCTGAGCGATGATCGGTCCCTCGTCGAGATCGCCTGTGACGTAGTGCGCCGTGGCGCCGATCAGCTTCACGCCGCGCTGATGGGCCTGGTGATAGGGCTTCGCCCCCTTGAACCCGGGAAGGAACGAGTGGTGGATGTTGATGATCCTTCCCTCAAGGCGGGCGGAGAGCTCGTCCGAGAGGATCTGCATGTAGCGCGCGAGGACGACGAGATCCACCTGGTACTCGTCGACGAGGGCGAGCAGCTTGGCCTCCTGCTCCGGCTTGTTCTCCTTGGTCACCGGCAGGTGGTGGAAGGGGATGTCCCCGAAGTCGAGGTGGTGGTACACGGCGCGGGGGTGGTTGGACACCACGCCCACGACGTCCATGTCCAGCTCCCCGTGGCGCCAGCGGTAGAGCAGGTCGGCCAGGCAGTGGTCGAGCTTCGACGCCATGATGAGAACCCTCATCCGGTCGTGGCTCGCCTTCACGGTCCACGAGGCGTCCAGGGGGGCGAGGCTCGCGGAGACGTTCTCCTCGACGGCGCCGGGGCTCACCCCGGCCGGCACCTCGAATGCGATGCGGCAGAAGAAGCGACCGGAGAACGCGTCGTTGAAGTGGTTCGCGTCCTGAATGTTGCCGCCGATCCGCACGAGTCCCGCCGTGACCCGGCTGACGATCCCGGGGCGGTCCTGGCAGGCGAACGTCAGGGTGAATGAGCTGGGCATGGTGTCGGCTCCCGTCCTCGGATGGTCACGCCCGGCGCAGGTCTGCGCGGCGCCGGTCGGGCTTGTACGGAGCGGGGGCGACGGTCGCCCGGACCGCTTTCTGGGGTCCGTCGGGCCTTCCCCAGTGGACGACCACCTCGGTGCCCGGCTCGCTGTGCTGGACGTCGATGGTGCACAGCGACAGCATCTGCCGGTAGAAGTAGCTGTAGCCGCGGGAAGTGGCCACTCCGACGAGGCCGTCCCCGACCGTGACCTTGTCCGCCCACATGAAGCCGCGCTGGTCGCGGGGCATGTCCATGAAGGGGTAGTGGTCCTCCTGCCGGAACAGCGACGCGAAGACGTCCGCGACGTCGTCGCTGTTCCACACCAGGGTCCTCATGGCGCGGCGCGGGGCGGCCTTCTCCGCCTCGAGTGCCTCGCGCCCCAGGAAGTCGTGGTCGAACTTGATGTTGCGGCCCCATCCCAGCTCGACCGGGCTGCGGTAGTAGTCGCTGATGTCCGTTCCGTCGTACGAGCCGGCGATGTAGGCGGGCTGCGCGAACGAGGGCATGGACGCGGTGAAGGCCTCGCGATACTCCGTCATGTCCGCATCGAAGATGGCGGGAATGTAGTCGGTGGCGATGGTCGGGAAGCACGCCTCCAGATGATTGATCATCGTGGTCCGGGCACCGAGCTTGCGGATACCGAAGGCCTGGCCGACCTCCACGATACGGTCGTACACGTCCTGCTTGAAGGCCATCGGCCCCTGCAGCTCGAACCCGATCTCACCGGCCATGCCCTGGCGGAGCGCCCAGATCTCGTGACCCGCGATCGTGACGGTGTTGACCCGCATGAAGCCGGTCTCCCGCAGGCCGGAGTCGCCCGAGGCCTTCTCCAGCACGTTGACCGACTCGGGACCGGAGACCTGAAGCACGAACCAGTCGTCCCGCTCCACCCTGGCGTCGTAGTCCGTCTGCGACAGGTAGTGCGCGGCCCAGAAGCCGCCACGGCCGTGCAGCATGAAGTCGTCCTGGCCGAAGCGGGTGAGCACTCCCTCGTGGATGACCTTGCCGTCCTTGTTGGTGTGGATGGCGTGCTTCGACTGCCCGATCTCGAACGACGCGAAGCTGTTGACCGTGATGTCACCGAGCATGGCGAGAGCATCCGGCCCGGTGATCCGGTGCTGCCACAGGAACGACCAGTCCCCGATGTAACACGTGTGCTTCCACGACAGGCTCTCGTCGAGCCAGTCGGTGTACTCGGGCTGGCCGAAGCGGCTCCAGGCGTACCCCTCCGGGGGCTTACGCATACTGCTGACTGTGTACGTCATGTCGTCCCTCGCTCCGCGGCCTCACTGCCGCAAGGCCCGACGCTAGGCCGGGGAGCCGACGCCGGGAAACGCTCCTATGTCTCCGCTTCCGCTCGCTTTTGCATGACCGGGCACGCGACAAATGACGTACGACGGCAGGGCGGGTCTTTTGACGCCCACTTGGACGGCGAGATCAATCACCGGTATTTCACCGGCGCGCGGGTGCTCGCCGGGATCGGAGACGACCGATGGCGCTTCACCGACACTGAGAAACCGGGCGCCTGGCCTCGGTCGGACGTGGGCCTTCGCCAGCCCGACCGCCTCACCCGGTGCCCGACCCACTGCGACCGATGACGGGCCGACGGAGCCGGCATACCGCCACCCGAGCAACCCCCGCGGAGGGCTTGACAGAGGGGCGCGGAGGTTCTCGGCCGGGTACCTACGCATGTCCGCTGAGAACCTCGTCCAGCGTCCCCCTCGATCCTGTTTGGCATCGGTAGAGGGGGTCAGGGCCGAACTGGCCAGCAGTCACGGCAAAGGCCGTTGCAGTACTCGTTCACACCGGAAGCCGCATCCATTGCGTCGCGACATACAGCTCTGTCAGCAGCTCCTTGGAGCGGGCGCTGACGAGGACATGATCGAGGAACGTACGGAAGGACTGGTCGTCCGTGCCCAGCAGCCCTTCCTGCGCCATCTTCCACCAGTGTGTGCCGATCGGCTCGCGCTCCACAGGGATCGTGGGCCCGGCCTCTCGAAGAGCCGTGTCGACCAGGCTGAGGGACAGAACGAGTTGGGCCTGGATGACACCGAGGTCGAGTGACCCGTCGAACATACGGAACTCCACGTGGTCCGGCCCGGAATCCCCGCCGAGCAGACCCTGGACGCCCGACAGGTTCAACGCGGGGTAGGAACCGTCGCCGCGGCTGTTGCCCGCCGCCAGCTCGGCTCCCGTAGCGGGCGGCCGACGGCCGACCACGTTCGGTACGGCGAAGCGCAGGCCACGGTGAGAGAAGCTGTGAGGATTCTGGGCCAGCCGGTAGATCACGTCCTCGTTCTCGGCGATGAGCGCGAGCAGCCTGTGGTGGGCGGCGACGCTGCCTGCGAAGTCCGCGACACCGACGTGGATGTGGCCGCCGCTCCGGCCGCCTGCAACACCCCCGTACTTGCGAATGACGCCCAGTACGATCGCGAGGTCGCGCCAGGTTTCGGCCGTGTCGTACAGGAGTGGCGAGATGATCTCTCCGCCCTCCACGGAGGCGTCGTTTTCCAGCCGCCAGGTGTTCGGGTCGTCGGAGTACCCGTCTTCCCGGCTGTGTGACTGCTTGAACTCATGGTCGCCGGTCAGAAACGCGTCGTGGAGAGCGAAGGCGATGGCCGCACGCGCTCTGTTCTGCTGCTCCGAGCTCATCATCAGAGGAAAATCGAATTCCACCTCCAGCCCGAACGGCCTCCCGAACCGCTTCGACCCCAGTCCGTCGGTCACCTCGTGCATCCGGGGCCGCACCCAGGGGCCGCCCTCCCGCGTGCGGTCGGTCGAGGCCTTACGGACGAGTTCGAACGCGGCCGAGTCGCGGCCGTACAGGGCGCCACCGGGCCGTCTGACTCGGGAGGCGTGCGTGGCGAGGGCGCGGGCCCGCCCGGAGGACAGGTGGAGGAATGAGAACTCCGGCTCGGTACCCACGCTGTACAGACGGCGCCGGTCGGCCAGCCGGTCGGCCTCCGGCCGAGAGCCCGGGCGAGTGTGCGCAGAAGGACCCGGACGTGTGGAGGGAACGGCCGGGACGGACGCGGGCGACGGGGCCGACCGAAGCGGACGCGGCACGTCCTGAGCGGGCTGGAACTCGCTCTCCGGAGTGAGCCAACCGAGACCACGCCACAGCGTCCTCTGCCTCATGTCGAACCGGACCAGGCCGGCCTGGTAGGGGTTCACCGATGAGTCGGCCGGCCAGTTGCCCTGGTCCGTGATGTAGTTCTCAAGGTGACCATTGAGGAAGCGCGCCCCGGTCAAGGTGTGTGGCGAGGCCGGCCCATAGTCAGGGCCCACCTTCCGCAACTCGTTCGGGTCCAGATTCCGCAACCTGTTCACGTCCGGAAGACTCTTGATGACCTGTTCCATGAAGACCGAGTGGGGTGGCGTGACGATCAGGTTGCCGCTCACGCCACCCCGCCCATAGGACAGGTCGACCGCGACCTCCTGGGCCTCCTGCCGGCTCAACCGTCTCGGCGGGTACGCAATCGACGCGGGCTCGAGTTCTACCCTGTCCAGGCTTGTTCCGAGTTTGCGCTCGTCCCGTAGCCAGGCCCCCAGAAGGGGCACGCCCGAAGGATCCATGTGGGGAAGCCGAGTGGGCAGGACCACGTTGCCCGGTGCTATGTCGACGTCCACGTACACACCGCCATGGCGGTGCAGTCCGGCGTAGCGGACCACGTCGGATGCCAGATGGTGGGCACGGATCCCCCGAGCGAAGTCGAACACCTCAGCCGCCTGACGCCAGCCGTGGAACAAGGGAGCGCTGCCGTCGACGATGTCGACGCTCACGTGGGGGTGGCGCAGCAGGACCTCGAAGAAGCGCGCGTTGCCGGCCCACCCGGCCTGGTCGGTCAGCAGGTGCATCCGCCAGCCTTCGGCCTCCGCGGTCGCCGCCCTCCAGCTTTCGATGTTTTCCTGGGCCGATGGCCGCAGCCGCCCGCCGAACCAGGCCATGAGCAGCCGGCTGGGTACCGGCTGCGGGTTGTCTCCGGGGCCGGCGAGAACCAGGGGCGCCGGGGTCGGCACCTCGATCAGCTCAGCGCTGATCCCCGCTCCGGCTTCTGACGGCGAACGCTCCCTGGAGGGCAGGGCGAGCTCGTTCAGGGCCAGAAGCCGACCGCCCGGCGTCTTCGCCAGTGCCTCGATGAGGGAGTCCTGCAACTTCCTGGCCGTGATGCGGACGGCGTGCGGAGAGCCGGCGATGGCGAGATACGGCGCGGCCAGCCCACGGCTCCTGTTCGTCACCGCGAGACGCGCGAGCCGGTTGGCCGCGCTGACGACGGTGTGCAGACCCGCCGCGCTGAGCTGCGGCTGATCCTCGGGTTCTGGGCCGACGACGAGCTCGACGATCCTGCGACGGCCGCCGGGTTGTGGCTGGCCGCTTCTCGTCGCCCCGGCTCTCTGGGGGCCGGTGGTGAAGCCGGCGCCTCCGCGGTACACGCCTGGTGGTGGCTGATGGGCTGCCCTCGGAACCCCGGCCGGCCCGCGCCCAGACGACCCAGCCGGCCCGCGCCCGGACAACCCGGTCCCCCCCGGGACGGGCGCGGCGACGGTGCGGGGCATCGTGAACGCCCTCACCACGCCAGGGCTCGGGCTCGGGGGTTCCGGCGCCGTGCCGCGCTCGTCAGGTGACGACGGCAGGGCCGGCCGCGTCGGGAAACCGGCGGCGGCCGACGTGCGTGGTCCGTCGAGTGCCTCCCGCGTGTCCCGCCCGGTCTCCGCGGTGGCAGCCCTGCCCCCGGTCCGCTGGTTCCCTTCCAGGGCGAACCCGTTGGTCCGCTGCTCCTGTCGGACCAGGCCTGCGTGCGCGGCGGTGGCCGGCCCGGCCAGTTCCCCGGACCGGGCAACGGGATCCACGCGTACAAGGGCACCGCCGTCGAGCATGACCAGTGCGGTGCCTTCGCTGTTCGGATCTCGGACCAGGTCCATCACCGCGGTGGCGCCGATGACCGGCGTGTCGTGGCCGAGTTGTGCCGCCAGACGTTGGATGAAGGAGGTAGGTATGAGGTCCTTGGCGGCCGAGTAACAGATCGCGGTGAAGACGGCGCCGGCCCCTCTCCACACCTCCTGGAAGCCGGGCCGCAGCAGCAGGCGGCCGAGTTGCTCGGGGCCCGTTCGGACGGTTTCGCCGCTCGTGGTGAGCAGTTCGACGTACGTGGGGGAGCCGGGCTCCGGGCTCCGGGCACCGTGGGCGAGGAAGGTGTACGCGCCGGTCGGCGCCGGTTGTCCGGCCAGGCCGTCGAGCACGTATCCGCCATCGGCCGCGCGCCGCGCCGTGTACACCCGTGACGTCGGTCCCAGCGCTGCCACCAGCGGACGGTAGGGGGCCGCGTGGCGGTCCGGCAGCGACACGTGGCCGACCACACGTCCCTGACCGTCGTGGATCGGGTGCGCGATCAGTTCGCTGAAGGGAACGGACCTGCCGTCCAGGGTCAGTATCCGCTCATCGGGATCGAGCGCCGTGTCATCCGTTCCACGCCCGCCCGTCAGAGGCTGGCGGAATTCGCGCGAAGCGGTTCCCGGCCCGGTCGCGGTGAACTCGGGCGCTTCCGTGCCCCGCTCCCCTCCGCGGGTGGACAGAGCGCGCGTGACCACCGACCGGGTGCCGTCGGATGACGGCCCGCGGGCGAGTGAGAGGCTTCGCGGGGAGGGCTCGTCAGATGTCGTGGCGCTGCTGCTCTCGCGGGAGGAATCCGCCCTGCCGGAGACTGCCATGCTCTCGGATGCGGGGACCAGACCGCCTCCGCCGGAGTTTGTGCGCCGGCCCTCAACGAGGTGGGGTACCGGTGGTGCCTCCGTGGTCCGCAGGACGGCGGTGCCGGCCACCCAGCGGGTGCCGTTCGGCCCGGTGACTCTCGCCAGCGCGACCGCACGGATCAGGTGGCCGGGCACGCCCCGCGCGGCGCCGGCCACCGGGGTGCCGAATCGCAGCATCTCGCGCCGCGGAACGGCATGGCTGTGGGTCACTCCGGTGGTGGTGCGCTGACCCGTCACCGGGACGGTGGGGCCGAGGCGGCCGGTTCCGTGCGAGGTCGGGGCACTGAAACCGAAGCCCAGCGCGGAGGTCGTGGTCAGGTCGCCCTGGGAGAAGGCGCCGTCGGTGGAGATCTCCACCCGGTCGATGGCGGTGTCCAGGCTCGCGGCCACGCTGCGTGGGCTGTACAGCGCCAGTTGGACCGAGGTCGCGCCGGTGCCGGGCTGCCCCAGGAAGGGCGCGGTCGCGGCCGGCGGCAGCAGGGTGACACGGCCGGTGGCGGCCAGCTGGTTGAGCCGGACCAGCATGCCCTCCGCCGAGGTGGAGGTGGGCAGCGTGTGCCTGCCGCCCAGTGCGGGGTCCACGGCCCGCAGCGCCTCGGCGAGTTGCGGCAGACCGTCGAAGTGGTGCAGAGCGAAGGGCCGGCGGGGAATCCAGGGCTCGGTGCTGAGCAGTCGGCGCAGGGCGAGTGGGATCTCCAGGTCGGCGACGGTCTCGCCGGGGCCGGGCACCGGTTCCCGGGACGGGTCGGCGGTGTAGACGGCCGGACTGACCAGAGGGTGTCCCCCGGCCGGAGGGGGGCCCTCGACCGGATCGGCGGGTGTCTCCGAGCCGTTGAAGCGGAGCACCGCCCGGGCCTCGACGGTGCCCGAGACGCGCTGGACGGGCCAGGGCAGCAGGTCGGCCCACCTCTCCACAGGGATGCGTACGCCCTCGGGGAGTCGGCCGAACGCCCGGCCTGCCAGATCCGTCAGGCCGGTACGGCGGCCGATCGCGTTCAGGGGTTCCGCCAGCAGCCAGGGGGCCGCGGCGGTCGGAACGTCTCGCATCGGGCGGGCGGAGACGGTCACCTCGTAACGGTAACGAATAAGGAACTCGGAGACGTCCATCATGCTGCGCTGCCAGGCGCGCCGCTCCCGCGTCGAGGTGGCGGTGTCGGCCGTGCCGGTCTGCCGGGTCGCGGACAGTGTGGGCCGGAGGCGGTAACCGTCGTACTGGAGCAGTGGCGAGAAGTCTGCCGTGCCGGCCGTCGTGCTGACGCGGGTCTGCCGGGTGCTGCCGGGTACGGGCAGCACCCCTCCGTCGCCGCTGCTGTGCCCCAGGACGTTGTCCAGGCCGGGATTGCCGAGAGCGCGCCGGCCCCGGACGGCTGTCAGGGACTCGGCCGGGCGGGCCCTCAGGGCGATTTCCACCACCATCGGCCCGAGCCAGGAGCGGTGTACGAAGTGGAACGCGGTGTGTCCGTCCGGACCCGCGTTGGTGAGGGTGCGCAGGCCCAGCGAGGAACCGTGTTCGTTGATCCGCGAGAGCACACCGGGCAGGTAGGTGGCCGTGCCGGGGACGGTGCTGCCGGGCGCGACCGTCTCCACCAGTTGCCGGATGGTCCGCTGGAACGCGGACCTGCCGTCCTCCGGGTGGACCTCCACCACGGATCCGAAGCCGATCTGCCCGCCGCTGTCCGTGAACGAGGACGGCAGCCGACGATCCGCCGCGGCCGCGGCCTGCGGGCGCGACACCCCCTCCAGGACGAACTCGGGGTGGTTGCCCTCGCCCAGGTCGTGGTCGGACAGCAGGAACTCGACGGCGTCCGGCACTTCGACGATTCGGGTTTCCTCGTACCCGGGTCCGCCCACCACCGTTGTGGCGACCACGTTACGCAGGCCCGCGCGCACCGTGACGCGGTAGACGGCGGTCGCGGCGAAGCGGTGCGCGGGGACGTCGTTCTCGCTGGTGACGCGGAACACGGCGGAGTTGTCGTGCACCGTCGTGCTGTCCGTGCCGGTACGGCGGAGCGCGAGGTGGCCGGACGGGGCGAAGGCGCGCCGGGAATCGCCGTAGTCCGCGGCCGCGGTGACGCCGAGGGCGTGCCCCCGGGTGGTGCTCCGGGTGTCCGCGGAGGCGTCGACCGACTGGATCCACCGCTCGTAGTCCATCACTCCGGGGCGGGGCAGCGCCCGTACGTCCTTCAGCCTGCCCTCGACTTCGACGATGACGTCGGTGCCGGCGAGCACTCCGGAGGTGCCGGCGCCCTCGACGACGTACGAGTCGTTGAACAGCCGGTGGGCGTTGGCGGTGAGGTGGTGCGGGGACAGGCCGGTTTCCACCACCTCCTGGGCCAGGCTCCGCGGGGCATCGACCCGCTCGCCGGTCGCCGCGCGGCCGATCGCGCCCAGGGTGCCGGCGGCGGCGTCGCCGGTCATCCGCAGGGCCCGGGAAGCCCCGTCCAGGCCGTGGGCCGGCCACCGGTGGGACGGGGCGGGGCCGCCGTGGTCCCCCACGGCCGGGTTGCCGCCGTCATCGCCGGGTCCTCGGTCCCGCGCGTGGTCACCGGTTTCCTGCTCCGGCCAGGCTCCCGGCATCCGCGCCAGTTCGACACCGTCGTCGGCGTGTGCGCTCCGGGCGGCGGCGGTGTCCCCGGCGGCCGGCTGGTGGGCGATGGCCTGCAGCATCGCGTGTACCGCGTCTCGCAGCTCCCGGCTGCCGCCGACACGGTCCGGCCAGGCCGTCTCCGGCAGCCGTAGGTCCGCCGGGCCGTCCGCGTCGGCTTCCGTGGGCGGTCGGACCGGGGGCGGGACGACCGCCTGCCGCTGCGCGGCCGGCTGCTCCAGGGTGCGGTACGTCGGCACCGCCAGGGTGACCTGTCCGTCGGCCCGCCCCGGTGCCATGGCCAGCCCGTCGCTGGAGGACAGCGACGTCCGGTAGGTGACCGGCAGGGTGTGCACCTGGACGCCGTCGGCGGTCGGGCTGAGGGCGTAGAACTCGTGGCCCGTGCCCGCGCTGGAGTTCGTGGCCACCGAGGTCTGGCGGCTGTGGGCGTACTCGGGAGTCAGGCCCTGGAGCCACAGGTTGCCGTGCGCGTCGAACGGGTTGGTCAGCGAGGCCTGCACGGTGCCGCTGACGGCCGACGGGACCCGGGTCAGCTGCTCGTCCCCCGCGATCGTCGAGCCGGAGTAGTTGAGCGTCTGCACGTGGGCCAGATGCAGATCGTGGGTGACGCCGCCCTCGGCGCGGTCCGTGAGATAGCGGCGCTCCACGGTGATCCGGAACGTCGCCCGGTGGACACCGGTAGCGGTGTCCACTTCGAACCGCGTGGGATGGCCGCCCGCCGTCATCTCGTCCAACCCGGCACGCAGCCCCATGCTGGAGCGCATCTGGTCCAGCTTGCGCAGGTTGTTCAGCCGCTGCAGGTGTACGGCGTCACCGGCCGGCGCCTGGTGCCAGGCCCCGGCCCGGTCCTGGCTCGGCGGCAGGAAACCGTGGTCGCGCAGCCAGGCCTCCACGCCGTCGAAGAGCGGACCGGTTCCCTCGACGGCCAGCGGGGTCACGGACACACCCACGTCCCGCAGGTGCAGGATCTCCGGGGGCAGATGGCGGGGCGTTTGCGGGGTGCCCGAGACGGTGGCGGCGGACGGCACGCGCAGGATCAGCGGATACCTGGTGCCCGGCGCGGCCAGCGGGGTGCCCTCGGCCGGGCCGCGCTCGGGGCCGCCGGGCCGGACCAGGGTGACCTGGTAGACCGCGTCCGCGTGGACCCGGAGCAACGGCCTCGCGGTCCGCAGGGCGCGCGAGGTACGGGCGCTGCCGCCGGACCCGAGGGTGTGCGTGGCCTGCCGCTGGACGGCTGCCTGCCCGGTCAGGGTGAAGCCGATCGGGTCCTTCCCGGTGGCCGGGTCCGGGCGGCCGGCCGCGAAGCCGGCACTGACGCCGAGGCCGATACCGGCCGCATGGGTGACCGCCGCGCCGCCCGACAGCCGGACCGAGCGCAGGACGTGCGACTCCAGTACGGAGTTGCGGGTGGGCGGTCCGGCGAGTGCACCCACGTCGGTGCGCTGAATGACATCCGCGTGCAGGCGCAGCATGCCGATGACCGAGCCGTCCTTGGCGAACAGGGTCGGCGAGGTGTGGTGGCCGCCGTACATCAGGGGCAGGTTGCCGCGCAGGCTGCCCTCGGCCAGGAACTGGCGCAGCTGGTCGAGGGACGGCTCGGAGAGGTCCGCCAGTTCGTCGGGGAAGGACCGCAGGACGTCGGAGAGGAACCTGTCGGCGTCCGGCACAGTCTCGGTCGCGAAGAGCGGGACCCGCTCCAGGAGGGTCTCCATCGGCGCCGGCCGCTGCTCGGGGTCCTCGCCGGTCAGCGTGACCGGGTCGGCCTCGTCCTCGACGAGGTGCTGGGGGAACCAGACGGTCAGCGGCGTGCCCGGGCCGTCGGTGAGCGGGTGCCACTGGTCGGGGAACGGGGAGCCGGTGCTCGCCTGAGCCAGCGAGGGGGTCGTACGCACATCCCAGTTCATGTCGTACGCGATCGGCCAGGAGCGCTCGCGGCTGCGCAACAGGACCATCGGCTGCACGGTCGCGCCGACGGTGACCGCGGTGGTGGTCTGGCCGTGGGTGAGGGTGAGTTGCGGAGTGAGCGTCACCCGCCGGTACAAGCCGGTGCCGGCGTGGGGCAGGGTGTGCGCGTAAGCCAGGCTCGCCGAACGCAGGTCGCCGACGGAATCGGTGGTGCCCGACTCGCTGATGCCGAAGACCCAGCGCTGCACGTTGACCGGCGGCCCGTCCGGCATCTCTTCGATCTGCGGGGACACGCGGCGCGGACCGGACAGGCCGAGCCGCAGGCTGATCTGGTACGTCCTGTCCCCGTGGGCCGCCCGCAGGGGCATGCCCTGTCCGCTGAGCAGACGCGCCCATTCGCTGCTGAGCAGGCGCGAGGTCAGCGTGTCCCGCACGGCACGGCGGAAGGCGGGGTCCTCTCCCCGGTCGCCTTCGACCTGCCGGATGACCTGCTCCTGGAGCCAGCCGACGGTGTCCTCGGGCACCGGGGTGATGTGCACCAGTCCCTGCGAACCGTCCCGGGTGGTACCGAACTCGGTGACAGAGCTGCTGAGCCGGTCCGGTCCGGGGCCGGCGACCTGTTCCCCGGCGACCTGTTCCCGTGCCGTGGTGACGGCCGGGGCGGTATCGGCCGGTGCGAGCCCGGCCGGGACGGGCTCCGTACGGCCGGTGCCTCCCTCCCCTTCGGCAGACTCGGCCCGGCCGGCTCCGGAACGGGCGGCCGCCGACAGCCCACCACCCTGTCCGGCCACGGGCTCCACCCGACCGGCCCCGGTGTCCGAGGCAGCGGTCTCCACGCCACGAGGCCCTGGGGCCTGTGCCGTGGTGACGGCCGGTGCGGGCTCGGCCGGGACGGGCTCCGTACGGCCGGTGCCTCCCTCCCCTTCGGCAGACTCGGCCCGGCCGGCTCCGGAACGGGCGGCCGCCGACAGCCCACCACCCTGTCCGGCCACAGGCTCCACCCGACCGGCCCCGGTGTCCGAGGCAGCGGTCTCCACACCATGAGGACCGGCGCCTGCCGCGCCGGCCTCCGCCGGACCGGTGCCCGGGTCCGAGGCGGGCCGGGGCGGGGAGAACAGGTGGGGCAGCGCCTGCTCCACGCCACCGGCCAGGGTGCCGTCGGGGTCCAGCGGGAGCATCCCGTACAGGCCGCCGGGTACCTCGATGCTCAGCGCCCGGCGGGCATCTCCCTCCGGTGTGACCAGCACGGTGACGTCGAACCGGTAGTGGCGGTACCTGCGGGTGGCCTCCCGGTTCGACTCGCGGGTCTCCCCCGCCTCGAACCCCTCCCGGTGTCCGGTGCCCACGCCGGCGTCCAGGGTCAGCCGGTCGTACACGCGGTCTCCGTCGGCGGTGCCGCCGGCCTCCGGGCCGATGGCGAGCGCCCCGCCGCGGGAGCCGCTGTGCTCGCTGCTGGAGGTGGCTCGGTCCTGCTGGTAGCGGCGGGCCTTGACGGCGACACCCTCGGCGGGACCGACCACCTCCGCCGCGGTCAGGTGGAACCCGACCGTGACGGTCCGTCCGCCGACCGGTACCCGGTAGCGGTGTTGCAGCAGCGAGGCGATGTTCGCACGCAGCATCGCGGTCGAGGTGTGGTGGTCGTAGCTCATGCCGGCGGCGGTCAGGGGGTCGATCCCGGGCACCTGCCAGGCACGGTCACGGGTCAGGTCGGGTACGCGTACCGGTTGGTGTGCCGCGGCCCTGGCCCACCGCTGGACGGCGTGGGCGGCCGACACGTCCCACGGGTGGAAGAACTCGGTCAGCGCCCTCAGCGCCTCGGGCACCGTCGGGGACGGGACCGGGGCCGGGTCCGTCCAACTCGGCCTCGGGGCGTCCGCCGGTGCGTCAGGCCGTGCCCGGGTGACGGCCGGTGGGACGGGCTGCTCGGTGGGGACCGTCAGATGCGAGGGGACCAGCAGCCGCACGTCACCGGTGACCTCTCGTCCGTCGCCGAGGCCGTCGTCCTGCCAGGTCCACACCCGGACCGGGTCCCACCGGAGGGCGGGGTCGCCGCCGCGTACCAGCGCCGCAGCGCGCTGGACCGACTCCCGCACGGCGTGCAGCGGCACGGACAGCGCCGCGGGCGGCTCGGTCGTCGCCCCCATCTCGATCCGGAAGGAGAGCCGGTGCTCGAACTCCTCAGACGTGTCGCGGGTGTTGGCCCGCGAGATGTCCAGGTTCTGCCGGTCCGTCTCGTGCGACCGTCCCCCGCCCATTCCGTAGGAGGCCTCGATTTCCACGCCGCCGTGACTGTCGTGGCCGCCTATCCGGGTGCGGACACCGAGGGCGCCGCCGGCGTGGAAGGAACGCTCGACACCGGCCTTGTCCTCGGTGACCGCCTCGGAGCGCAGGGTCAGCCTGATCTCGGCGCGCGGCCGGTGCGAGTGCGGTGCGGCGACGTCTGCGGTCACCCTGACCCACACGTAGCGGGTGGAGCCGAAGGAACCGCTGAGCGGGAACCAGCGTGAGACGCCGGTGCCGGTCAGGGCCGTGTACTGGGTCTGCAGCGCGTCCGAGGAGAAGGTCGCGCGCAGCGCCCGCAGCAGTTGCTCACGCGCCGGCCCGCTCCTCCCCGGGGCGCCGCGCTCGTCCAGTCGTTCCACGATGGTCTGCAGCACGTCGTCGGCGCGCAGCCGCTCCGGGTGGGCGGCGCCTCGCAGCGGGTGACCGGCCAGGTGGGCACGAGCCAGTGGCAGGACCGTGCCGTCCTGAACCGTGCCGTCCTGGACCATGCCGTCCTGAACCGTGCTGGGCGTCCGCGCCGGTGCGGCGGGCGGCGGCAGCAGATCCTCGAGGCGGCGTTCGGGTACCAGCAGTTCGAGGCCCCGCTCGACCCGCAGGTAGCGGACGGTCTCCTGACTGCTGCTGCCCTTCGACCGCCTCACGGTCACCTCGAAGACCGGGGACGCGTGGACGACGTGCGGTGTCGCCCGGTACGTGGCGCGGGTGATCTCGATCATGCCCCGCACCTGTTCCCGGTCGCGGCCCCACGCCCACTGCGCCCCGGCCTCGGCCAGTGCGACGGCCCGCAGCCCCGTGCCGGTCCCCTGGTGGTGTCCGGCGGCGGAGCCCTCCTGCCCCGCCGGTCCGTCCGTCACCGCCGCGCTCTCGTGGTGGGTGCCGCCGGCGAGGGCACCGACGGCGATCTGCGGGCCGACGCTCGCGGACAGGCCCGCATGCCATGCCTGCTTGTTCGCGCGGCCGTACCGGTCGGTCGACTGCGAGTACTGCTCGATCTCCGTCTCACCGGCGGTCGGTCCCAGGTCCCGCGCCGAGAAGGCGCGCAGGCGCAGCCGCACCGCGTACCGCCATCCGCCGCGCTCCAGCTCGGTCTCGTACCCGTGGGGGCCGGTCAAGGCACCGAGGCGCGCGGCGAGCGCCGACGGTCCGGTCAGCTCCAACAGCGGCTCGGGCCAGTTGCCGGGGTCCTCCGCCCAGTCGTCCGGCAGTCCGGCCAGCCGGGCGTAGCCCTCCGCCGCCAGCCGCGTCAGCTCCGGCATGACGACGAAGGCGGGGTACACGCCCCCGGTGCCGCCGCGGGCGAAGTCGACCTCAGGTGCGGTCTGTTGTACGGCGCGGTCGAGCCAGGAGTCTCCTACCGTGGCCCGGCCCACCTCGGCAAGCAGTCCCGTGTCGGCCGGCTGGGCGGGGACGTGCTGCCGGGGCACCACGATCTGCGCGACAAGGCCGGGCCGGTCGATCCACCAGCGCTCGGCACCGATGTGCCGGCCCGGCCGCTCCGGGCTCACCGCCAATTCCCACACCACGTCGTAGACGAACTCGGCGACCCTGCCCTCGGTCTCGGTACGGCGGTACACGGTGTTGGCCGCCGTGAACCGCTCCTCGCGGGACCGCTTGACCCCGCCCCGGACCGTCAGCCCGCCGAAGCGCAGCCGCGTCGAACCGCCGAGCGGCACCAGCGCCCCACCGCCGCCGCCGACCACCGCGCTCCACTCGGTGCCCCGCCGTCCGGTCACCGTGTCGGTGCGCGCGGCCCGGGCGTTGACCGTCATCGGGTATTCGGTGTCGCGCAGGCGGTCCAGGAGGATGGCCTTGACCGACAGACGGTAGCGCCGTCCACCCACGGTCACCGTGTGCCCGGTCTCGTGCAGCGGCAGGTTCGCCTCCAGGGCGGGCCTGCTGAAGTGCAGGCCGAGTTCGGCCTCCACCGCCGCCCACTCCGCGGGCCGCCGGGCGGCTCGCGGGGCCGCCCGCCTCAGCGCCCAGCTCAGGTGGTCCTGGACCATCTCCGAGCCCGGCATGGCCAGGGCCATCGCGAAGCCCAGGCCGCGGCGCGCGGCCAGCGCCCACGGCTCCGCCGGGTGCGGTGCGCCCCGAGGGGCGGCCAGCCGCTCAGGACGCTCCATCGCCCGTACGGGCTCGGTGCCGGACTCCCGCAGCAGGGCCCGCACGTGCGGATGGGTGGAGACCGGGCCGGGCAGGACCGTCGGCCTCTCCGGCAGAAGTGCCGGGGTGCGTACCGCGCCGAGCACACGCTCCTCGAGTTGCCGCGCGCCCTGCCCGTCGCGCCACGGCACCCCGATCTCCGCCTCGACCTCTTCGGTCACCGGATCGATTGCCCAGGTGCGGGACTTCACCTCCACCGTGAACCGCAGCCGGACCCGGTACCTGGCCTGGTCGTCCGCGGAATTGAGCACGGTGTGACCGAGGTTCTGCGCGGTGACCGCCAGTCCGCTGCGGGTACCGCGGTCGACCCCGACGCCGAGCAGGGGCAACAAGCCCTTGCTCCCCGTGCCGGTGCCGTCGGCCGTCGGCAGTGTGAAGCCGTACGAGTTGAAGCCGAGGGAGATCCCGGCCGAACTGCCGCCCGCGTGCCCCAGGCCCCGCGCCGTGCCGCGCCCGAGGTCCTCACGGATCTGGACACCCTCGCTGACCCCGGCGAACTCCAGGCTCTCGATGTCGGCTCGTATGGTGAGACGACCGCCGAACGACCCGCCCGCGGTTCTCCGCACCCGGATCATGCCCGAGATGTCACCGTTGGTCAGCCACCACCGGCTACGGGTACGTGCGGTCCGCTCGTTGAGCAGTTCCCCCGCCTGGGTCATGAACCGCTCCACCGTCGCGGCGTCCAGCCTAATCCCCAGCAGCCTGCGGTGAAGGGCCGCCACGAGCGGGGCGAGGTCCACGGCGTTGAGCACGAGCGGATCGGGCCCCGGCCGTGCCTCACCGGACAGGGGTTCGACGGCAGCCGCGGCCATGGCGGGACGCGGCGCGTCGGCCCCGGTGTACTCACGCGGGATCTCCACCCGAAGGCCGCGGTCGAGAACGGCGTCGGACGCGTGCTCGACACCGACACCGTCCACGAAGACCCGCACCCGCACACCGGCCGAGAAGCGCTGGTTGGCACTGCTGAACAGGGTCCGCCCGGAGATGACGTTGCGCCGCAGGGTCCCGCTGCTCGTGCTGGTGGCCTCCGCCCGCAGCTGCGGCATGCCGAGAATCACCGAGGAAACCACCGCCGAGGCGGTGTTGAGGCCGAGCAGCAGGGCGGAGTCGGCGGCGAGGGACCGCTCGCGGGTGCGTTCCCCGCCGGCGGCGGTCGTCGCGAACCGGACGTTGTACTCGCGCACGGCCTGCTCTGTCTCCTCGGTGACGGGGCGCAGGTCGGCGAGGGCCGGGCGCAGCCATACCAGCCGGCCGTGGGCGGCCAGCGTCACGCCGTACGCCAGCAGGTCCTCCCAGGCGTGGCGTTCTGTGGTGGCCAGCATCGTGTGCAGCGCGCGCTCGACGTCGTGGGCGAGTTCCCGGTGCGGCAGTGCCGTGGCGACCTGCCGGGCCCAGTCGCGCACGGCGTCGTCGTCGAAGGTACCCGTACCGGTCACCGACGCGTGACCTTGCAGTCCGTGGTCCAGGTACCAGGGGTGCTCGGGCCGGGGCGGTACGGCTTCGGGAGTGTCGGGGAGCCGGTCGGGCGCGGACTCAGAAGTACCGGGAAGCCCGTCGAGCACGGACTCAGAAGTACCGGGAAGCCCGTCGAGCACGGACTCAGAAGTACCGGGAAGCCCGTCGAGCACGGACTCAGAAGTACCGGGAAGCCCGTCGAGCACGGGCTCGGGTCGTGGCTGTGCGTCGGGCTCTGTCTCGGGCTCGGGCCGAGGGTTCGGGTCGGCGCGGTGGGTGTCGTCGCCGGCCGGGCTCTGGGTGTCTTCCACCGGGCGTGGCGCGGGGGCGGGGCGGGGGATGAAGTCCACGCGGTGCGGATCAGCGGTGGCCAGGTCGACCTGCTGTGGCGTCTCCGCGACACGCTCCGGCCCCTCGACAGCCTCCCGGCGGGCGGCCGACTGCTCCTGCTCCGCCTGCGGCGCGTTCTCCCCTTCCTCACCGGGAGCGGCAATGACATTCGGATCTTCCTGCGGCGCCTGATCCGCAGCCGACCCGACGGCCTCCCGACCGGTGCCGTCGGCCGATATGGCCGGGTCGGCCGACGCGAGGATCATTAGGGCGTCCAGGCTGGGGCCGGGTGCCGGCAGGCGCAGCTCCAGCAGGGCCTGGTCCAGCCCGTCGCCGATCAGGGCGTCCAGACTGGGGCCGGGTGCCTGCGGGCGCGGCTCCAGCAGGGCCTGGTCCAGCAGGGCCTGCCGGAGCCGCGCCGTGTCCGGGTTCGACCCGGTGGGCCGCGGTTCCCGGAGTGCCCGGCTGCCGTCGCCGGCAGCCGGGCCGTCGACCACGTGGGTCTCACCGGTGACCGAAGGCCGGCGGAGGGCGGTGTGACCGGCGGGGGCCGAGACGCGACCGACCAGACGGCCCCCGTTGCCGCGAAGGGACCGAACGGGCTCATGGGTGACGCCCCTTCCCCCGTCGTCCTCGGTCCGCGGCTGCCCGTTCGGTGCGAGTGCCGCCAGACCCGGGCGCGGGCCGCGGTCTTCGACCGCTCCGGCCCTGCTCGACCGGCCTCGCTCGCCTCCGCGGGAGAACCAAGCGCGCTCGGCACCAGGCTGTGGTCCGGAAGCAGGGGGACTGGACGGGTGGGACGTGGTGATGTCGTCGACGGGGAGCGGAGGGTGAGGTTCCGGGGCGGCGGGGAGGGCGGGACCCCAAAACAGGCTGTGTTCGAAGTCGTTGAGCGTGTGATGCGCATGAGCAGGGTCATGGGTGTAGGAGCGGGCGCCATGCAAAAGGTCCCAATAGTCCCGTGCCCCAAGGCTTTCGGTGGGCCGCATCCGAGCCTCTGCGGCCGACTTGCGCAGGCGTGCCAGATCCGAGAGGTGGAGCCGCAGACTCTGTTGCTCCGGGTCGTTCAGCCGCATGCGTTCCACAGCCCAGGCGCCCTCCAGCAGGAGGGGGTAATCCGCCCGGTCCTCCACCGCCGCGGTGAACACATGGCGCAGGAACCGCACCAGCGCCAGCAGGGTCTCCGGGGTGGGCCGGGCCCCGCCCTGGCGCCTCTGGAGCTCCCCGGCCAGCTCCGCGAGCCGGTCCGAAGTCGGCAACGGCCGGAACTCGACCATACGGGCCGTGTCGCCGCCCGAAACCCCGAAGGGTTCGGACATCGTGTCGGGAAGGACATTGCCCTTCCCGTTGGGTGCGTAGACCGCGTCGTACAGGTCGCTGACCTGATCCACCAGTTGCTGGGCGGGAGGATCATCCCACAGCGGGTCGGCATCGGCTGGTATCGCGCCGGATTTGCAGGCGGTGAGGGCCATGGTTCGCCGGAACGGGGGGCGGCCGGGCTCGGCGGCGGGACGGGGCCGACTGAAGCTCGGCCTGCGCCGCAATACCTGCGCCAACTCTGCCGCAGTCGCCCTCACCATTCCCGCACCGGTCGGCACTCTGAATGTCGCATCATTGCCGTGCAGGTCGAGCCAGTAGGAGGGCCTTTCGGCAGCCGACCAGGGCACCGACAGCATCCGTACGCCGTTCGGAGGCAGGTACCTGCCGTCGGAGGTAATGTCTTCTGGATATCTGAGCCGATACCGCGTTATCTCGGCCAGACTGCGCAGCGAGCTGGCCTCTTGGCCAGGCCGTTCGGCGTCAGAAAGAAATGATCGGCCGAACGGAGTGCCCTGCCAGTCCACGAGCGGGAACGACTGGTAGGTCACCCCTCCTGGCCGCCGGCTCACGTAACCCGCGGGCAGGTCGCCGGGGCGGGAGCGCACCCACACACCCGGTGAACGTCGAGAGCGCTCGTCCTCGTGTGGTCTCATCACGAGGACGTTCCCGTCCAGCTGAGACGTGAACGAGAGTTCCTCGGTATAGGCCCACACGTCACGCCCGGTCCGGTCGGCGACCAGGCGGGGCAGTTCGAGGTCCCCATCGCCCATGTGACTCGCGGCAAGGACGATTTCTGTGGCTTCGCGCCCGGACCGGACGAGATCCGCAGACAGCAGGTTGGCGAACTCCTCGTGACTGAGTGCGAGCCAACGGTTGGCGGCACTGCTCCAGACCGCCACAGTCCTGCTGCTATCCATATAGACTGCTCGGACGCTGTACGGGACTCTCCCGGGCCCGTGCCACGGCGCCTTGACCAGCGAGTCCGCAGCCTGATCTCGTGACCTAAGCGGGTCGGGGGCCATGACGGCATCGGTCCGCAACGGCCGGGCGACGTCCATGTCACTGCTCTTGTAGGTCCAGTCACGGCCCGGATTACCGTGGGCGTCAAAGGACTGACTGACATCCTGCAGCAACGCCGACTCAGCGTGATATGCGCGCAGTTGCTGAGCGGAGCCGGCCCGCGTGTCCCGCACGGCCACCTCGACCAGCCAAGGCAGAGCGCTGTCATCCAGGTCCGCGGAATCGGCCAGGTGCAGCACATACCGGATCATCGCGTCGGGACTGTGGATGCCCAGTTCCCTGCCGTCCTGGTCCAGCAGACCACGCACCAGGGCCTCGGGAGAGATACCAGGACGCGGCGCGAAGGGCATGGGCATGGGCACGGCCCGCGGTCCGGGTGCAGGCGTCGGCCTGATGTCCGTGCGCGGCCGCCGGAAGCCCGGCGACAGGCCTCCGACGCGGCCGGATCGGCTGATCGCGGTGGGGCTACCGTCATCCATTCTGTCGGCGCGGGTGAAGTACCGGCCGTGAACATGTGGCAGGCCGTCCGCCTGGACACCGTCGATGTCCCGTGTCGGCGTGGCGGACGAACGGGAGGATGCGGCGCTGTTCTCGTGGACCGTGGTATCGGACCGCGGGGTCGGTGTCGGGGTCTGACGGGAGTCGGGGGTGAGGGAGTCGGCCGGCCGATCCGTCCTGCGGCCGGACCCTCGATCCTCACGCGACGTCAGAACCTCGTGGTCCGACGCCGTGTCCATCGTCGCGTCGGGGCGCGGACCGACCGCCCCGTCCCGGGCGTGCGGCGCGGACGCGGGCTGCGAGACGTCGGGCGCCGGCGCCTCCCCGTCCCGGGGGGAGGCGTCGGGCGCCGGGCTGAGTCCGGTGCTGTCGCCGGGTTCGTCGAAACGCTCGGTGGCGGCGTCGCGGCGGAACCGCCCGCCCTCGGTGGCCTCGTGGCTGAGCCAGTCGCCGGTGTCGAGCCCCTTCGGGCCGAAGTTCGCGTGGAAGGACTCGAACCAGTCGCGACGGGTCATGTCCGCGATGCGGTCCCATTCCTCGTCCTGCGCACCGCGGCCTGCCGCCGCTTCGCGAGTGCCCTGGGCCCACCGGCCCAGGCCGTCGGTGGCGTCGGCCTCGAAGGCCAGGTGACCTTCCAGCCCGTCACCGAGGTGGCGGCGTAGCTCCCGCCATGCGTGCACAGCCGCCGCGTCCACCTCGCCGGGCGGCGGCGTGTGGGGCGGCCCCCCGGGCTCCGCGGTGTCCCGGGACGGCGCCGCGGCGGTGAACCTGCCGAAGCGCTCGTCGAACAGGGAGGTGACACGGTCGACGTGCCCGTCGGTGAAGCGTTCCGCCGCGTCCTGCGCGATTCCCGGCGCTCGCGCGGCCAGGATCTGCGCCGCCTCGTACCGGGCGGCGCCCTCCTCCGCCCGGCGGGCCACCGCGGCCGCCAGGCGGCGCTCCACGTTCGCCGACGAGGTGAGGTCATCGATGATCCGCCGTCCTCCGTCAGGGTCCCGGTCGGGAAGCCGGGCCCAGTCGTCCAGACGGGCGTGCATCTCGGTGCCGAGGCCCTCCGCGGCGCTCCTCTGCGCCGCCACGTCGGCCTGCCGCAGGTCCAGCACGAATTCCCGACGGAAGACGTCGCCCGCCTCGCCCGGCCCGTCCAGTGCCGTCCGCCACCGTTCGGTACCCGCCGTCCTCCGCACGGCGTCGATCGCCTCATGGGCGGCGGCTTCCTTGGCGGCCTGCAGTTCGACGCGGTCGGACAACTCCCGCAGCCTTGCCGCACGCACCTCCTCCCAGCGGCGGTCGGCCTCGGCCTGCCCGGCGCCGGAGCGCCGCGGGGAATCGAGATCGCCGCGGATCTCGGCGAGATCCCGGTCGACTTCGGTCAGCCACTCATTCCGCAGCCGCTCGCGGCCGCTCTCCGACAGTTCCCGGACGCGGTCTCCGCCCGTCGCCCGATCCGGGCCCGCGGCGCGCGCTCCGGCCCGGTCGGCGATCGTGTCGAACTCACCGGCGGCGGTGTGCCGGACCCGCTCATCGGCCTCCGTCCGCTCGAACAGCCTCGTGACCCGGGAACGCAGTCCCCGGTCCATCAGCTCGGCCACCGCACGCCCGGCCCCACGGATCAGTGGCTCCGGCCCCGAGGCCAGCGAGGAGGGGGTGAGGAGCCGCCCCATCTCCGTTCGCACCGAGCGCTCCACAGCCCGCTCGGCCTCCTCCAGCAGCCGTTCGGCGCGTGTCCCCGCCTGGACCGGCACGCCGCCTTCGCCGTCTCCCGGGGGACGATCGGTCAGCAGCAGGCGATCGGCGCCGGACCGGGGCCCTGGCCCGGATCCCGGACGTGGCTCCGCCCAGCCGTCCAGCCACTGCCGCCGCTCCGGGGGAAGCGCCGCCCGCCACTGCTCGAACGCCGTGCGAACGGCAAGTGACGCCTGCTCCACTCCGTGCTCGGTGACCCATTGCCGGTCCAGGAAGTCCCGCAGTCCCGGCCAGCTGTCGAACCCGCCGTCTCCCCCGTCGTCCAGCTGCTGCCGAAGCCGTTGCTCGGCGGCCTCGTAGGCCTTGGCCACCGCCGGCCCGTACCGCTCGTGCGGGAGCGGGTTCTGCGCTGGTGCCGCGCCGTCACCGGGCCTCTCCTGCGCCGTCGCGGGGGTAACACCGTCCAGGTTCGGACGGGGTGCGGAACCGTCGGTGGTGTGCGGGAGCGCCGACGCCTCTCCCCCTCGGTCCCCCTCCGCCGTCGTCTCCGCCGAAGTCTCCGCCGACGCCTCTCCCCCTCGGTCCCCCTCCGCCGTCGTCTCCGCCGACGGACCGCGGCCCAGCCGGTCGGCGGCCCACCGCTCGAATCCGGCGTCCAGGTGATCGTGCCGCGCGGCGTCCAGCTGTGCCTGCGCCAGCTCGACCTCTCGCTCTCCGGCGATCCGTGACTGCTCGTCGAACCACTGCTCCGCGTGCGACGCGGCCCGCTCCGACGCCGAGTGAGCCGGGGAGAAATACCGCTGTGTCCCCTCCGGCGCGGGAAGCGACGGGCCGAGGTTGCGGTGCAGGTCCCGCAGGAACTGCCGTGCATTCGTGCGGACTTGATCCGCGGCCGGCCCGGTGCCAGGGCCGTGCCCCTGCGCGAGCACCTGTCGCTCGACCCATTCCTCCTGTTCCCGGCGGGTCAACCGCCGCAGCGGCGCGTCGGCACCGGCGTCATGAGACGACGGCGCGGCGTCCCCCTGGCGGTCCCTTTCCTTCACGAGACGATCCACCAGCGATTCCACCGCCGACCGGCCGTGCTCACCCGGCGCGGGCTCTGCGGCCGACCCCGCGTGAGGACCGCCCGCCGACGCCGACGCAGACGCCGTCGCCGTCGCCGTCGCCGGGATGGGAGCCTCGGTGCGGGGCGAGGACGAGGACGCGAACGGCTCGGCCGGGCCGGCTTCCGGGCCGGCTTCCGGGCCGGCTTCCGGGCCGGCACCCCGGACCGCCGACGACCCCCCCGCCGGAACAACCCCGTCGGTGCCCCGGACCGCACCGGCATCAGCGCGGGCAGGAGTGGACCCGGAGTCAGCGGCGGGGCCGGCCGCAGTGGCGGCTGTCTGGGGGACGGCGCGCTGGGTGTCCACCGGGACGGCCGACTCTCGACGCCCGACGCCCGGCCCAGCCCCATCTGCGGTTCTGGTGGGGCCCGGTGCGGTCCTGCCGGGCTCCGCACCGACCGCGCCCCCACCGCCCGCCGCGACGGAATCGCGGGCCGGGACACCGGCGACCGTGGCTGTGGTCTCCGGACCAGGGCCTGGCGCCGCGCCGGTGCGGATGCCCTCCGCCGGCGCGGGACCAGGGCCTGGCGCCGCGCCGGTGGGAATGCCCTCCGCCGGCGCGGCGGGTCCGGTGAGAACTGTCGGAACGGAGCCCGCCGCGCCGCCCCCGCCACGGACCTGACCGGCGCCCGTGACGGCGACACCTTCCCCACGACCCCCGCCACGGACCTGACCAGCCCCCGCGACGGTGTTCGAGGTTTCGGTGCGCGGGCTGTCCGCGGCGGCCGGCGGCGCGGAGCCGGCACCGGCGGCGCGGGCCGGTACGGCAGCAGCGTGGCCGTCCGGAGTGTTTCCGGCTGCGGCTGCGGTGCCGACGCCCGTGCCGGCTCCGACACCCGTGCCGGTAACTCCGACACCCGTGCCCGTGCCGGCTCCGACACCCGTGCCGGTAACTCCGACACCCGTGCCCGTGCCGGCTCCGACACCCGTGCCGGTAACTCCGACGCCCGTGCCGACGCCCGCGCCGGTGGCGGTTCCGGCGAGGGAGTTGCCGGTGTTCTGCGTATTGTGCAGGACGGTGTCGAAGCCCGGGAGTCCGCCAGGGGCATGGCCGTTCCCGGCAACGCCGGCCGTCGTGGCCGGGACCGGGCCGGATCCGGTGACACTCCCCGCGCCCTCTCCGCCCACGGGCCGGGCTCCGGAAACCGGGACCGTTCCCGCCGCCTCCGCCAACCCGCTCGGGGCGGCCCCGCTCGGGGCGGCCCCGCTCGATCCCGTCCCTGCCGTACCGGACACGTCGTTGGCCGGCGAGGTTGGGGAGAACGGCGCGACGCCAGTCGTCGTTGCGGGAGCTCCGTCCCTTCCGGTCCCTGCGGGATATCCCGGGACCTCCGTGGCGGTGACGGCGGTTCCGCCCTTCTCACCCGGGCCGCCGGCCTCCGACGCCGCGGGCATACCGGGCATGTCGGGGATGCTGATCTCCTCGACGGCCCCGCCGTGCCTGCCCAGACGCGCGCCGGCCATCCCGCCGACCATCCCGGAAAGGAACCCCGCCGCCCCGCTCGCGCTGTCCCCGTACACCGCGTTACTGATCTCCGTCGCCAGATACCCCGCGGGTCCCCACACCGCGGCCTGGCCCAACGGCGTGTCCACGAAGGCACGGCCACTGCCGCCGGCTCGCCCGAGCCCACCCAGTTTGCCCCCGAGCCCCTTCACCACCCCGGCCCCCGCCGCATCCACCACCTCGGTGGACCTCAGCGAGCCCGGCACCCCCCGCACCCCGGTGGCGCGGACGGAATTCTTCACCGCCCCCCACACCCCGGCCGCGTCCGCGGACCGGGACACGTCCTTGCCCACATCACCCGCGACGGCCACGAACGGATCAGCCTTGCCGAGATCCTTCACCACCCCTCGCGTCGGAGCCAGCGCGGCATGGAACACCCCGGCCAGACCGCCGCCCACAAAACCCATGACCGCGCCGCTGGCAACCGAGTTCCAATTGAATTCCGTCCGGTCCCCCGCGGCCATCTGCCCCAGCTGGACCAGCCCGCCCAGACCCACCTCGAACCCGGCACCTATCGCCCCGAACTTCAGCCCGGTGCCAGCGGCCGTCCGCATCAGCGGAACGATTCGCGACCACGCCGCCGCCATGCGCTCGACAGCCACACCCAGCACATCACGAAGCGCGGCCAGCAGCCCCCGCTCCAACGCCAGGAACAGCAGGCGCATCACCGCACGGGCCGCACCCACCACTGCCGGAATCAGGTACGGAGCCCAGAACGCCAGCTCGATGAGCTGTTCCGCCAGCCAGATCTCCGTCACGATGATCATGATCTTGGCGTACTGGACCTCCACCGCCGTGTGCTGCAGCAGCTCCCCCACGCCCCGCGCCGACGCCGCCAGATCCGGCAGACTGTTATGCAACGCGGCCAGATACTCCGCCATCGCATCACCCTGCGGACCGGTGGCGCTCTCCCTCACCCGCCTCACCACACCGGGCAACGCCCCGGCCGCCTCTTCCACCAGGTCGGCGGCCTGGTCGTGCGCCTCCGCCAAGCTCGAGAGAGCCCCCTCATCGGACGTGGGAAACCGGCCACCCGACGCAATCATCGCCACCCAGTCCAACGCAGCCGGCTGCCTGATCGTCCTGATGACCCATCACCCCCTCAACACCACCGCACACAGCCAGGAGCAGGGCCTCTTGTTTCTTTTCCCGTGCTCTCGGGCCGACTGATCACATTGTCCGGACAAAGCGGATCTACACAAAGATCGCGCCATTCACGGCAGTCATGGCGAATGTTTCACCGTGCCAGCCGTGAAACTTGATAGCGTTGCGTCAGCAGGGAACCGGGCAGTGAGGCCCAGACCCGGCGGAACTGATGGCAGTGAGGCCCAGACCCGGCGGAACTGATGGCAGTGAGGCCCAGACCCGGCGGAACTGATGGCAGTGAGGCCCAGACCCGGCGGAACTGATGCGGAATCCGGCGCCGGAAGCTAGTGGTTCAGGTCGGCCGCTATCTTTCCGGTCGACTCATCTGTTTCCACCATGTCCTGCGCTGTGGTTTTCAGGCGGTCGCCGGACCCGTCGCCGACTCCTCCGACGGCGGCGAGTACCTTCAGAAGGTTGGCGTGTCCTTCTTCGTACTGTGCGCGCGCCTCCCGCACCGACGCGTCGTGGCCCCAGGGATCACCAGCCGCCGCGGCGGCTCGCTGAAGCAGCCGGAGCGCCTGGCTGAGAGGCCCCGACACGTCCCGCATGCCGCCCGCGGAGGCGCCGACCCCTTCCGCGTCGTTGCTGACCTGGCCCATCAGGACCGCCGCTCAGTCCCGAGGACGTCACCCAGTCCCTTCAGGGCAAACGGGTCCTCCGGCAGTACGGCAGCCGGATCCACGTTGCCCTGGAGGAGATCTGAGGGGTTCAGCGCGCTCAGCACGCCGCCAAGGTCCATGTCCGAGAGCTGGGCCAGAGCTTTGGCCCTGGCCTCCTGGAAAGCGGCCAGAATCGCCTGGGACAACTCCGCAGGGGCCATCCTGCGATAGGCCCCCGTGGGAAACTCCAGCGCGGTGATGTCACCACGCACCCCCACCGTGACCTTCACACTCTGCCGCGGGGCCGTCGCGGTCGCCGAGATCTCCTGGATCTGCCGGAACCGGTCGGCCGACGCCGACCGCGCCTTGCGGTATTCCTCGAGGAGACTTTCGATCTGCTGGTCGTACGGCGTAGTCACAGTCAGCCTCCATCCAACGGTCGCTCCATTGCGTACCGTGTCCAGGTCTTCGAGTGAAGCGGCCCTTCCCCCATTGGCCTAGGGGCCTTCGAGGAAAGGGCCTTTCAGGACCTGCAAGAGTGCCCGAGCAGTCGCCGGGTCGGCCTCTCGGTGGAATTGTCGGCGGCGGCTGAACCTGGACCCAGTCTGGACAGGTGAAATCTGACCCGGGTGTCTTCGGTTCGGCCGTTTCAGTCGTTGTCGGTAGTGGCGGGGACGCGTCCGAGTTCGCGTCCTCGCATGCGGAATGAGTCGCCTTTGAGGGAGTGGACCTCGGCGTGGTGGACGAGGCGGTCGATCATGGCGGCGGCGACGGTCTCGTCGCCGAAGACCTCTCCCCAGCGTCCGAAGGGTTTGTTGCTGGTGACGATCACGGACGCGCGTTCGTATCGGTTCGAGATGAGCTGGAAGAACAGGTTCGCGGCCTCGGCTTCGAAGGGGATGTAGCCGACCTCGTCCACCACGATCAGCGGGTAGCGGCTCAGCTTGGTGAGCTCGGCCTGGAGCCGTCCGGAGTGGTGGGCAGCGGCCAGGCGGTCGACCCACTCGGCGGCGGTGGCGAAGGCGACGCGGTGTCCGGCCTGGCAGGCGCGGACGGCGAGGCCGATCGCCAGGTGTGTCTTCCCCGTGCCCGGCGGGCCCAGAAAGACGGCGTTCTCCTTGCCGGCGATGAAGTCCAACGTGCCCAGATGCGCGAGCTGTTGTCGCGTCATGCCGCGCAGATGGGTGACGTCGAGCTTCTCGATCGTCTTGATCGCGGGGAAGCGGGCGGCACGTACTCTCGCCTCGCCGCCGTGCGATTCGCGGGCGGAGACCTCGCGTTGGAGGCAGGCGACGAGGTATTCGGCGTGGGGCCAGGACTCCTTGCGGGCACGTTCGGCGAGCCGGTCGGCGGCGTCCAGCAGGGCCGGGGCCTTCATCGCGCGGGCGAGGAAAGCGAGGTCGGCGATGGTCTGGGAGCCGGTCCTGCGGCCCGCTCCGGTGCTTTCGGCCGGGGCACTGGTGGTGCGAGGCATCAGCCGGCCTCCCTGTCGCCGCCGCCTTCGATGACGGTGAACAACCGGTCATAGGAGCCGAGTTCGCGTTGCTCGACCTCGACGAGCGGGTCGGCCTCGGCCCGGGCGGCCTGCTGATGGCGGGCCTGCCCGCGCATCGTCTGGCCCGCAGCGGCGTGATCGGGATCGGTGAGGGTCTGGTGGCGGGCCCAGCAGCGGGGGTGGCGGGCGACGATCACGCCGCCGGGCGCCAGCGCGATGACTTCGTCGTTGTCGGTGAGCACGGTGACGGTGCGTCCGATCGCCTCGGGGTGCACGGAGTAGTCGTTGGTATCGACGCGGACGTAGTGGTCACGCCCGATGCGGGTCTGCATCCGCCACCAGGCAGGCGGGTCGACGGGCGGCAGGGCGAGCATCCCGGCCCGGTCGGTCTCCCAGCGGTCGGCGGGACGGGCCTGCAGGGTGCGGTGCAGGCGCCGGTTGGCGACCGCCAGCCAGGTGGTCAGCTGGGTGTTGAAGTCGCCGGGGCCGCTGAACGTGCGGCCGGGCAGGAACGAGGTCTCGAGATAACCGTTCGCGCGTTCGACCAGCCCTTTCGCCTCGGGGTCACGGGGCCTGCAGAGGTAGATCTTGGTGGCGAGCAGGCCCGCGAACGCGGCGAACTCTGCGGTGAGCCTGCCGCGGCCGACCCCGGCCTCGTTGTCCCAGACCAGCGTTTTGGGCACGGCGCCCCACCCGTTCAGCAGCCGCCAGTGTCCGTCGATCAGGTCGCCGGTCGTGCGGGAGGGCAGCATCCGCGCGGCGATCACCCGCGAGTAGCCGGCCACCATCACCAGCACCGGCGGTCGCCCCGTCTGCCCGTAGCCGAGCGGGATGTCCGCGTCGGGAAACCACAGGTCGCACTGGGCCAGCTCGCCCGGCTGATAGGTCGTGCGGGAGACCGGATCGACGGGAACGTAGGCCGGCCGCAGTTCCCGCACCCGCTCCTTGAGGACCGTCATCCCGCGCTCCCATCCGATCCGCTCGGCGATCACGGTGGCGGGCATCGTCGGGGTCTCCCGCAGCAGCTCACGGATCTGCACCTCGACCGCGTCGACCACCGAGCCTTTGGCCGGCCGCTCGTACTTCGGCGGCCGGTCACTCGCCAGTGCACGCTTCACCGTGTTCTTCGAGATGCCCAGATGCCGGGCGATCGCCCGGATCGGCATCTGCCCGGCCCGGTGCAGCCTGCGGATCTCTGCCCAGTCCTCCACGCGGATCACCCTTCCCTCCTGACCTTCCGATCAAGATCAGGTTCAGGCGAAGACCACCGAGAGGGTCACTTTTGATCCGCCGTCAGAGGGTCAGAATTCAGGCGTCGCCGAGAGGAATCAGCCGAAGAGGTCCGAGCCGCGAGAACCGCCCCACTGGCTGTCTCCCTGCCTCAGAAGATGGGCGACAGCCGTAGGCCTGAGACCCTCTTCCCGCGTGTTGTCGGCTTCCTCCTCGGCTTCCTTCTCCGCCTCCGCGGCCCGGGCCGCGTCCTCGTCCGCGGACTGGCTGATCCTCTGCCTGGCCTCCTCGATACGCCGCATCGCGGCGGACATGCTCACTTCGCCTTCATCGCGTTCTGCTCTGGCAGCGCCGGCGCTCGTGGCGTCCGGCCGCCAGGTCGGCATGACAGGGCCGTCGTCTTCCCAGATGCCGCTTTCGGAACGCAGCTGATAGGAGGAGGTTCTGGCGCCCAGTTCATCGGCTTCGTCATCCGTTGTTCGGGCCTGGCCCGGCCCGAACAACGGCAGCAGGAGGGAGCCGGCCGCGACGTCCCACGGGTCACCGGCCACGGCCGCGCCCTGGCCGCCGCCCGGGTCCTGGTCCTGGGAAGGCACGAAGCCGTCGCCGGCCGCCGCCCCTGCCGGTGCCGTCGCTGTTTCCGCCGCCGTCGCCCCTGCCGGTGCCGTCGCCGTTTCCGCCGCCGTCGGCCCTGCCGGTGCCGTCGCCGCGGCAGCGGTGTCCGCGGAGGACACCTCGGACGACACCGCGACGGACTCGGACGTCGGCGCGAACGGTTCGGTCGTGACGGCCTCCGCCGGGGTGCCTGGCTCACCGGCCGCCGCCGCGTCGGATCGCGGCAGGTCCAGAACGGCTGCCCCGGCCTCGGCCCCTGGAACGAATGCCTCCTCGCCGCCGAGTTCGTCGGCCGAGGCGGCCCAGGGCTCCGCATCGGCGGACAGCAGCCCGAAGGCGTCCGAACGCTCGCCGCTGCTCTGCGCCGCGCCGGTGGCCGCGCCTCCTGTACCCCCCATGGGCATGTACGGCATGCCGCCCGCCATGCCGGGCCCCGTGTTCGCGCCTTCTCCCGTGACCGAGGTCGCCGCCAGGCCCTCCACGGGCTGTTCGGCCTCCGGCGTGCCCGCCGTATCGGGATCGAAGCCCGGCAGGTCGAGGCCGGCACCGCCGGCTGACGCGCCGCCATCGGCGCCCATCGTGTCCTCGCCGGCCAAGGAGAGAGGGGAAGCGGGTGTCCAGGGCTTGCTCTCCGCGGACAACAGGCCCGAGGCGTCCGAACGCTCTCCGGCGCCCGCCGGAGAGCCGGCCCCGCCCATGCCTCCCATCGGCATGTACGGCATCCCGGCGCCCGCGCCCGCGCCCGGTGCCATGCCGCCGGTCATGCCCGCCGGGCTCTCCGCCGCCAGCCCCGCGGACTGCGACACGGAGGGGACATCGCTGCCGGATGCCGATCCGTGGCCACCAGCCGATCCGTGGCCACCGGCCGAACCGGTCCCGCCGGCCGAACCGGTCCCGCCGGCCGAACCGGTTCCGCCGGACGCGCCGCCTCCACTGCCCAGACCTGATGTATGCACGCCCGGAACACCCGCGGCGCCGCCACCGACCGTCGAGACACCCCGACCGCCCAGACCCGACGTGTCCACACCCGGGACACCGCCACCGATCGTCGAGACGCTCGCACCGCCGCCCAGACCCGCACCGCCCAGACCCGAGGTGTCCACACCCGGGATGGTCACGCCCGAACCCTGGTCACCGGACTTCGAGCCGTCGGCCGCCCCCGTCCTGGGGCCGGTGCCGACGCCGCCGAAGCCGCTCGTGCCCAGGCCGCTGCCGCCCAGGCCCGCAAGCCCCGCCGCTCCCACCAAACCCGACGTGTTGACGCCCGGAGTACCGATACCCGCGCCGCCCGCACCGCCGATGTCGAGCCCGGCACCACCCGCACCGCCGCCCGCACCGCCGCCCAGACCCGCACCACCCAGACCCGACGACGACACGTCCGGCACCGTCGGACTCCCGCCCGCGCCCGCACCCGCGCCCGCGCCCGCGGGCATCCCACCCGCGCCGCCCGCACCGCCGATGTCGAGCCCGGCACCACCCGCACCGCCGCCCGCACCGCCGCCCAGACCCGCACCACCCAGACCCGACGACGACACATCCGGCACCGTCGGACCCCCGCCCGCGCCCGCACCGGCGGGCATCCCGCCCGCGCCGCCCGCACCGCCGATGTCGAGCCCGGCACCACCCGCACCGCCGCCCGCACCGCCGCCCAGACCCGCACCACCCAGACCCGACGACGACACGTCCGGCACCATCGGACCCCCGCCCGCGCCCGCGGGCATCCCGCCCCCGCCGCCCGCACCGCCGCCCAGACCCGCACCACCCAGACCCGACGTCGACACATTCGGCGTCGTCAGTCTCGGGGAGACACCGGACGCGCCCGTGCCCCCCGCTCCGGACCCGGTCCCGCTGCCCGTACCTCCAGGGGTGTTCCCGTGGCCGTCGGTGCCGCCCGGCACGTTCTGGTTGGTGGTAGTGGTGGTGGTCCCGAAGGGGTTGGCCAGTTCGGGCGGTGTCACCGCACCGCTGACGGTGACCATGTAGTGACCGGCGAGGTTCTGCAGCAGCTGCACCAGGTCGTTCTTCATCGCCTCCTCGACCTTTTTGTAGTAGGCGTCGAGGACGAGCTGCGTGGTGTTCCAGGCCCCCACCGTCATTTGGGCGTCGCTGACGGAGTTGACCGTGTCGGCGATCTGCTGACCGTAGAACCGGTCGATGGCCGTGGCGAGCATGATGGCAAGGCCCAGTGAGTGCGAGTTGTCCGCGACGCTCTGCGGCAGAGCCACACCGCCACCGCCCGCCATCGCGTCCGAGATGGCGGTGATCTCCTTGCCGAAGGAGTTCATGAAGTTGGCGTAGGCGGTCGCGGCCGGCCCCTTCCACGCGCCGCCTTCGCCGGCCAGCGCGTTGACCTGGCTGGCCATGTTCTGATTCACCGTGAGGAGAGTCTGGAGCACGAGTTGGAAGGACTGGGCCGCGCGCTCCAGAGTCGCCGGGTCGGAGACCGAGGTGGCGGCGTTCCTGTTGAACTCGTTGCTTGCCGCCACCATCTGCCCGGGGAGGGTGCCGGCCCCGCCCAGGATCGCGGCCTCCAGTTCCTGCCAGGACCAACTGCTGAACAGGACATCACTGTACGCAACCGACCCCATGGTGTTGGGATCCGACAGGATTTCGTGGCCGTCACCCCGGTAGAACCCGGAGTGCAGGTCTCCCTTGTTGCCCGAGCTGAGAGTGATGTTCGTTGTGTCCGGCATGTCAGACCGCGCTCTCCTGGGTTCTGCTGTTCCTGGCTTTCGTCCGGCTGGGACGTGTGACTAGCTGCCCTGACTCGCCACACCGGCGAGCGTGGTGAGCTTCGTCGCGGTCGAGCTGAACGCCTTGGCGAGGTCCGCCGCGCTCTGCCCGGTCGAGTGGTCGGCGTCCCGGACGGTCTTGCTGAAGGCCCGCAGCTGTGCCTGGTTGTCGCTCAGGACCGCGGAGAGCGCGCTCAGCACCTTGGAGTAGTGCGTTGCCTGATCGACGACCGTCTTGCCGAGTGCGAGGGCCTGCGGGAAGTTACCCGCCTTGATCCCGTTGGTGCCGGCCTTGGCGATGTCGTCCATGTGCTGCCTGGCGGTGTTCACCGCCTCGATCATGGGGTCGAAGACCTTGGCGTGCGTTTCCAGATCGTCGGCGTTCTCGGCCACCGATCCACTGCCCCCGCCCGAATAGCCCGGCACGGTCCCGAGTTGCGGGTCCTGCACCGGAGCGATCGAGCCCGTTCCCCCCGGGGTCGTGGGGTCGGTGCCCGAATCCCACCTCCGCACGTCCGGGTTGGGGTTCCCGTGGTGCCCGCTCCTGTGGGTAAGTCCACTGGGGACAACTGGTTCCCGGTCTCCCACTGTCTTCCCTCCTGTCCGTCATTTCCTGTTGGTCATCGGAGCCCGCGCCGCCGCGGAGGGGTCGCCTACGCGGCGGCACGGACGGGTCCGTGTCCGGGGCGCGTTCACCGGCCTGCAGTGCGCCCCGCCCCACGGATGCCTCGGATCAGAGGCTGGCCCAGCGCTGCCTTCCCTGGGCCTCGCCGTTGTCGAGCTCCTGGCGGATGCTCTCCAGCGCGGCAGAGGCCTGGGCGGCGCTTTGCGACACCTGGGACGCGGCATTCCGCCAGAGATCCTTGATCTGGCCGTACAGCTCGTGGTTGTCACCCACCCATTCCTGGAGGGCCGCCGACGTCTGCGTCTCCACCCCCTGGATGACGTCGACCAGCTGTGTCGATACCTGGTTGATCTGCTGGCTGCCGGCCGACAGGCCGTCGCTGTTGTACGAGTAAGTTCCCGGCATTATCTGTCCTCCATGCTGTTTTCGCGGAACCACGCCCGGCGGGCGTGCTGTCCCTCTGGGCGTCAGAATCCGGGCAGGCCGGTCGGGGTGGTGATCTGACCCGCGATGGAGCTACCCATCTGCCCCGTGGACTGGTTGGTGTCCGTGACGATGCCGGCGTGGGTTCCCATCGTCTGGGTGATCGACTCCAGCGACTGCCGCACGCTCTGCGCGGCGCTCAGCAAGTTCTGCAGCGCCTGGTCGAAGTTGGTCGCCGACAGGCCGGTGAAAGTCGCCTCGAGTTCCGACCGGAGCGACTGCAGGGTGTTCATGAGCGAGGCGATCAGCTCTCCGCTGCTGCTCCATATTGCGGCCGCCCGCCGCATTCCTTCGTCAGTGTTGATCACTGAATTGGCCATGTGATGTCCTTCCTTTTCCGGTCTTCCCGGCGTCCCGCTTTCCGGGCCACCGAGCTGTCGTCAGAATGCCGACTCGCCCCACTGAGCGGGCGGGAGGTCCTCACTTTGTGCCTGGCGGGCCACCTCGCCGTGCCTCAATGGGCCCCGGCGGCCCCCACCGGGACCCGCACCGTGAGGTCGCGGAGATCGTCGGGGCGGACGGACCGACCGGCGGACCTGGCGGCGATCGCGTCGGCAAGCGCGTGGGCGCCGCAGGCGCCGTCCGGAGGCGGGGCTTCGGCGAGCATCGCGGCGAGGTGCCGCATGGTTTCGTCGTCGGTGTCGTGCCCCAGGGCGGTAAGGCGACGGCGTACGAGTTCCGCGGTCTCCTCGGGGGTGTACGGGTGCAGCCGGAGGTACTCGGCGAAGTGCCGGGCGAGGTCGTCTCTGCTGCGCAGGACGGCCAGCAGTCGGGTGTCGGCGCCGGTCAGAACGAGTACCTGGCCCGGCGCTCCACCGCTCAACGCGTCCAGGACTGCGGCGCGTTCGGGTTCCGGGCGGGCCTCGAACGCCTCATCGAGGTCGAGCAGGAGTACACCGCCCTCGGCGTCGCGCAGGAGCGACGCCCACCAGGCCGCGGCCTGTTCGGGGCGCCCGGCGGGGAAGCCGGAGAGCGTGACCGGGAGGACGGCGCCCGTGGTGACCGCGCCGATCTCGGCGAGGCAACGGGCGTAGAGGCCGGTCACCGTCCGCCGCCCGCTGCCCCGTCCGCCGGCGAGCACGAGGTTGGCGGCGCCGTCCAGGGGCGTCCCGGCCTGACGCTGATGAGCCAGTCCGGCCAGACGACGGCCGATGGCGTCCTTGGCCCGGGAGAGGCCCACCAGGGCCTCCAGCCGGCGCAGACCCGGAGGCGGTGCGGGTGCCGCGGAGGGCACGTCCGTGGGGAGTCGCGGTGCGGCCGGGGCCGCGTCGGCCGGCTGCTCCGTCACCTGCTCGACGTCTTCCGCCTCCAGGCGGCTCAGTTCCGTGTTGCCCGTCGACTGCCGTTCGGCGAGCCGGGAGGCCTGTCGGCTGATCATGGACTCGAAGATCTGCCGGGCGACCCGGCCGTTGCCGAAGGTCGGCCCCTTCGGGGTCCGTTCGAAATACTCGCCGAGCGCGTGCAGGGCGTCGTCGCTCAGCTCGTAGTAGTGCTTGGAGCACAGGTTCTCGACGATGGTGACGAGTTCGTCCACCTCGTAGTTGGGGAACTCGACGGTCCGGGAGAAGCGGGAGGCCAGGCCCGGGTTGGACGCGAGGAACTCGTCCATCTGCTGGGAGTATCCGGCGACGATGACGACGATCTCGTCGCGGTGGTCCTCCATCAGCTTCATCAGGGTCTCGACGGCCTCCTGGCCGAAGTCAGGGCCGCTGCCCTTGGCCTGGTTGGTGAGGGTGTACGCCTCATCGATGAAGAGGACTCCGCCGAGCGCTTTCGTGAAGACCTCGGTGGTCTTGATGGCCGTGCCGCCGATGATCTGAGCGACGAGGTCGGCGCGGGCCACCTCCACGATGTGGCCCTGCCGGAGGATGCCGAGTTCGGCGAGCACCGCCCCGTACAGCCTCGCCACGGTGGTCTTGCCGGTGCCGGGCGGCCCCGCGAAGACCAGATGACGGCTGATCGGGGGCATGGGCAGGCCCAGCTCCTGGCGCAGCTGCGTCATCTTGTTGAGGTTGATCAGCCCCCTGACCTCATGCTTGACGCTCTCCAGTCCGACGAGGGCGTCGAGTTCGGCGAGGCGCCCCGCGTTGGCGGCCGGCTCGCTCGCGCGCCGTCCCTGCTCTTGGGCGACCGGCTCCCGCGGTGCCCCGCGCGGGGGCCGAGCGGGACGCGCGGGTTCGGAAAGGGGGGGCGGGGTCTCGCCCTCCCGCACCGGGTGGAGGTCCGTACCGCCGTTGCCCACGATCTCGCAGTCGACCACGTCGACCGGGTCGCCGGCGACGTACCGCACGCCGTCGCCCGCACTGGCCATGACGGTGCAGTGGCTCAGTTCGGCCCGTCCTCCGGCGGCGATGTCCAGGCCGTGCCCGTGAGCGCCGTGCACCCGGCAGCCGATCGCGGTGAGGGTGCCGCCGCCGGTCACCCTGATCCCGTCGCCGGCCGCGTCGGCCAGTTCGCTGTCGCGGAGGGTGAGCCCACCGGCGGGGCCGACGAGGATCCCACACGCCCGCAGGGCGCAGGAGACGACTTCGAGCGTCGCCCCGTCGGCGACGGTGAGGCCGTGGCCGGACGGGGAGGTGATCCGTACGTCGGTGAGCCGACCGGTGGCGTGCCCGGTGAGCTCGACCGCGTTTCCCTCACCGGTGGCCAGGGTGGCGTCGCGTACCGTCAGCGTGGCCCGGTCCCCGACACGGACCCCGCCCGAGCCGCCGGAGACGGACAGCCGCTCGATAGTGGCCTCGCTGTCCTCTCCCGTGACGACGACGGCGGCGTGGGCGGTGTCCCGGATCCTGGTGTCAAGGATGGTGGGCGCGGCCGCGCCTTCCACGGCGATCCCGAGCGGCGTCGCGGAGATCTCGCACTCCTCCAGCCGGGGCCGGGCACCGTTCGTGACATGTACCCCGCCTCGGGCCGCCCCGGCGATGGAGCAGCCGCGCAGCACGGGCGTTCCGCCGCTCACGTACACCGACTGTCCTGCCGAGCCCCTGAAGGTACTGCCGTGGATCTTCACCTCGGCGCTGCTCGTGAGGTAGACGTCGAGCATGGCGCTGGCGGAGACGGTGACCTCACTCAGGTCGGCCTGGCCCTCCTGCTCGACCACCAGGGACGGCTTCGCACACCTGTCGACCATGGTCCGCTCGACCGTGACGCGGCCGCGGCCGTTGACGCAGACGCCGTTGCCGCCCACTTTCTCCAGGACGCAGTCCCGCACGGTGAGGCGGCCCGTCTCGGCCACGACGACCGCGGAGGATCCGACCGCCGAGATCATGGTGTGCTCGACGGTACTGGATTTGTCGGAGGTCACCACGATCCCGGCTCCGGCGGCGTTGGTCACCTGGCATCCGCGGACCGCCAGTTCTCCCTCGTTCCAGGCCAGTACGGCGGTCCAGGCCGCCGCCTCGACCGCGCAGTCCTCCAGGGCCGCCTGTCCGCGGACCACCTCGACGGCCGGAGCCTCGGGGTCCGAGCACGTGAGCGTGAGGCCGGTCACGCGTACGGCCTCGGCGTCCACAGCGACCGCGGGTCCCGCGGACGAGCGGACGTGGGCGCCGTCGGAGCCGCTGAGGGTGACCGCCTTGGTGAGGACCAGCGACTCCTCGTACGTGCCGGATGCCACGGTGATCAACGCGCCGTCGCGGGCCTCGGCCAGAGCTGCGGAGATGCTCCGGTAGGCCCCCCTGTGCGTCGGGGAAACCTCAAGTACCTGTCGGCTCAAGGCTGTTCGCTCCTCGTCTTGTCCGTCTTCGTCGCCGGTCCCGTCGGGCGGATGGCCAGCCCCGGGGCGGCGCCGAAGGCGGCAGCGGCTCTTTCGGGCAGCGGGGCGCCCTGCTCTCCCCCCGCGTGGACCAGTTCGGCGGCCTTCCGCAGCGCGCCCAGCGCGACCTGGTCCAGCGCGTCCTCCTTGGGGACCCCCACGGATGCCGTTTCACGCAGCAGTACGGTGCGGTGGCCGTCCTCGTCGGTGACGTGCAGGACCCGGAACTCGGTGCCCGGCAGGAACACGACGCGGTCCGGCACCTCGGGGTCCATGAGCGCGGTCCGCCGGCCGGTGAGGGACCAGATGAGGATGTCCGTCTCCCCCGGCAGGCCGGGCCTGACGTTGGTCAGCGCCGAGCAGAACCCCCAGTCGGTGACCTCCCGCCTCATGCGGTACCAGTCGAGCTGGGCCTCCGTGAGGGTGGTCCGCAGAAGTGTCACACCCCGGTGCGACGGCAGTTGCCGCAGACCGGAGGCGACGCAACGGGCCAGTGGCACGTGAGGGCCGACCGTCGCGCTGTGCACGGCCTCGTTCAGGGTCGCGCCCGCTCCTGACACGAGGTACAGGCGTACGGCCGCCAGGTCGGCCAGCACGCCCTTGTCCTCGGTGCCCTCCGTGTATCCGCCGCGCAGGCCCGGCGTCTCGGACATCACCCGGGTCACGAAGCCGGCCGCTTCGTCGTAGCGCTCGGCGAGCGTGCGCCGCAGCCAGGCGCGTTCGCGCTCGATGCTCTGCCCCGCCGCGACCACCACGGACACCGCGGGTTCCGGTGCCGGCTGTGCCCGCACGGCGTCGGCGGGCGGTGCCGCGGTACGGGTCGCGGGGTCGGCCGCCGGGGCGGGTGGTGCCGTGGGAGGCGCCTTCGGCGCGGTGGACGGATCCGGCGCGGACTCCAGCCGTGGCCGGGGCCTGACTCGCGGCGGGGTGCCCGCGGCGGCCCGGCTGTCGTCGCCAGTCCCTTCCGGCAGGTCACCCGCCGCGACCGGGCCACCCTCCCCACTCCCCCGCGGTGGGTCGTCAACGGCGTCGGGGCCCGTGGTCCCGTCGTGTGTCCGGCCGGTTCCGGGAATCGGCTCGGTCTGCGGACCGTCCTCGGGCACCGGGGCGGCGGCGGTGGATGCCGGCGCCTCGGCCTGTCCGTACCGCTCCCCGCCCGCTGTCACCGTGGGCTCCCCGTCCGCTGTCACCGCGGGAAGGGCGGCCGTGGCTGTGGCCGCTGCCTGGTGGGCGGCGGCCGGGGCTGCCGTCCGCTGCTCGGCGGACGGCCCCGCGGACGGCCCCGCGGACGGCTCGACGGGTCCCTCCGCCCCGGCGGCTGTGTCAGGCGGCGGCAGGTACCCCACCACCGGCGCCGAGCCGGCGGCGGCGACCGCGCTCGCGGGGATCACCCGGCTGTGCGGGCGCACCTCCGCCGGCAGCTGTTCCAGGACTTCAAGGGCGAGGTGCCGCATGCGCTCGGCGATCTGCGGCGTGCCGTCCTGGAAGAGGACGGCCGCGTGGAGCGGGTCGGCCGGGGCGCGGCGGACCCTCTCCGCGTCGTCGGGCTCCCCGGGGGACCGTAGCCACAGGCCGCTCGCGACGACCTCCAGGACCGCGTCCGGGCCCCACTGGTAGACGCCGAGTCCGGTTCCGGGCTGCAGGCCCGGAACCGGCGGTCGGTAGGCGATCGGAGTGGGCGGTGCGGGGCGGCCGCCGGTCAGGGCGCTGGGCAGATAGCCGACTTCGGTGACATAGGGGCGCCAGCCCGGTTCTCCGTCCGGTCCCAGGGTGTGCACCTCGGGCGTCGATCCCGCGCGGACGAGCGCCGGGAAACCGTTGTAGAGGGTGACCTGCTGGCCGAGGAGATCGGCGAGGACGTGCCCCAGCGTCGCGTGGTCGGGTACGGCGACCGGCCCGTACGGAAGGAAGCGCACCTGGGCGCGGACACGTGGGTCGAGGTTCTCCCAGAACCCGGCGATCTCCTCCAGGGGAAGCGCCGGTGTGCCGGGGGCGCCGAGCACCACGGCCAGGAGTTCGAGGTCGGCGACCACCCGGGCGGCCAGGTGCTGCCGGGCGGCGGCGAGCGTCGGTTCCTCACCGTCGGGCCGCAGCCACATCCCGCCGGGGATCGCCTCGGCGGTACCGAGCGGTCCGGTGGACTGGGGGTCACCGGAGACGAACTGCTCCCAGGCGGGCTTGGGGAAGCGTTGCGAGTCGGGGACTTCGGGCTGCCCGCGCTCGTACCGCAGCCAGCCTCTGCCCTGGGTGGTCGCGACGAAGAGGGCGCCCCCGGCGGCGGCGGTCTGCGTGCCGTCCGGGGCGACGACCACCCGGTCCAGGCGGTCGGCGAGCCACTGCGCCAGCGTGCGGGTCTCGTCCGGCGAGCCGCGTCCGGGCACGACCCGGAAACTGCCCCCGTGGCCGCTGTGCTCGCGCAGGAGACGGGCGACGGACTCGAGTATCGAGGGGCGGGGTCGCGGGGGCAGGTCGAGGACGACCAGGTTGTGCTGGCTGTCGGGAGCCAGGCCGCCGGCGAACACCGCCGCCCGCTCGTCGAGGTGCCCCCGGGGATGGACCAGCAGCGCGCTGCCGACGACACGGCTGGCGAGCAGCCAGCGGTGGGGACGCCGGGAAGCCACCGACGCATGTTTGGTGATCGCCATGTCGTCAGTCTCCGGAGATGGTCGCCAGGGCGGCGGACGTGCTGAGCGTCGGACCGGTGGGAACCAGTGCGAGCACGTTCGACGGCAGCGTTCTGGCCAGGCCGGTGTTGAGGCCGAGCGCGGCACCGGCACCCGGGTCACCCAGCGGGAACTTCCGCCCCTGGTCGGAGATCAGGTACTGCTGGACCCGATCGAAGTCGTTCTTGCTGGGCGGCTGGGCGAGTATCCCCTGGCCGGAGGGCACCAGGACGCGTGAACCGGGGCGCGCCGCGGCACCGTCCTCGCGTACGACGGTGCTGCTGAGCCGCAGCCCGCGGCCGTGGGGCCGCAGTTGCTGCCGCAGGCACAGCGCCGACCCTGTGCGGGAGGCCGCGGACGGGGAACCGGCTCCCAGGGATCCGGTGACGTCCGCTGCGTGCAGCAGGTCGGGAAGCCGGGTCAGCAGGGAGCGGTCGGCGGAGCTGGGCGCGGCGGCCAGAGCGGCGGGGCTCACTCGCCGTACGGTCCCGCCGTGCGCCGCGGCGAGGAGCGCGGACTCGGTGGCGTTGACCAGGGCGACTCCGTCGGACCGGACGACGTAGGACTGGGTGCGGCCTGCCAGGGAAGTGGCGAGCAGCTGGCCGACCTTGGTCGGCTCCCCGCCGACCCGGGGACCGGCGGACCCGTACCCGGTGATGCCGGCGGCGGTCAGAGGGGTCTTGGTGGGCAGGGCTTTCAGCCAGTCCTCCGGCGCCGTCACCGGGGTGACGGCGTCGAGCCCGAGCGCGAGCAGGGCGGACCGCTGGCCCACCCGGTACTTGGCGGCCTGCCAGACGACGTAGCGGGTACCGTCGGCCGCGGCGACCAGGAGCCGCTGATCCCCCGGTACGGCTTCGGCCCGCCTGCCCGGCGCGAAGTCCAGCACGCGGTCGGCGGCGCGGCCCGGGTGCAGGCAGTAGGTCCAGCTCCCGGCCAGCAGTGCCCCGGCCGGCGGCACGCTGTCCGGGGCGCCCGCGATACCGATCTCCTGGCCGGCCGGCAGGCCGCTGAGGGAGCCGGCCGTCACCTTCTCCGGCTGGGTGAACCGGCCCAGTGCCAGGAGCGCCGACGCGTAGTTCCGCACCGGGTGCAACTCACCGTGGTGGTAGATGAAACGAGTGCCGCTTCCCTCCTCGGCGACGAACGCGCCGTCCTTCCGCCAGGCTGTCTCCACCGGTGAGACGTACCCGTAGACGCCGAATCCTGCCACCATCAGGAACGCCAGCAGGATACCGATCATCGAGCCCAGTGCGGCCCGGCGCATCGGACCCTGCTCGGTGTTTGCCTCCCCGCTGACCAGAGCCGAGGACAGGCGTCCGGCGGCGAACCGGTAGGCCTGCAGGTGGTCCTTGCGTGTCTGCACGAGGTCTTCCCCTCAGCTCGCGAGCATCCGGGCCCACGCGTACACGCCCAGCACCTGAAGGAGCAGCGGGACGAGTGCGAGCGTCGTGAGCGGTTCGAGGAGTTCGGCCAGGCGGCCCCAGACGGGCAGCAGCCGGGCACCGGGCAGCCGCCGGGTGGCGGCCAGCAGCAGGCACGCGGCGACGAGGAGGAGGGCCATGACGGCGAACGGTCCGAGCACCCCGAACCAGCCGGCCGACAGCACGACCAGCCCGGTGAGGGCTCCCGCGAGCAGCGTGGGGACGCGCTGCCAGATGCCGGTCTGGGGCCAGGCGCGCAGCAGCAGGACGGCGCCGGTCAGCAGGGCCAGCACGGGACCGCTCCCCCCCGGCACCACAACCAGCAGGACGGCGGCGGCCGTGCAGAGCACGCCGGTGCTGACGGCGGTGATGTCGAGGAGTGCCTCGGCGATGGCCACGCGGCGGGCTATCCGCTCCTCCGGTTCGGGGTCGATGTCCTCCTGCAGCTCGTCGGTGTTGTGCGGCAGCAGGGGGACCCGCAGCAGAGCGGCACGCAGCGAGAACCGGGGCGCCCAGTGGCCGAGCAGCAGTGCCGTGACGGCCACGGTCGCCACGCTGTCCGCGGCGCTCAGGCCGGCCAGGTGCTCCAGCGCCGCCGCGGTACCCGCGAGCAGCGCCGTGACGGCCACGCTCCCCGGCACCGCGACCGGCAGCCGCGCCGTCGCCAGCAACGCGCTCGCGACGATCAGGGCGTAGACGGCCGCGTACATCACGTTCTGGGCGGGCGGAGCGGTCAGGCCGCGGGGGGTGTACCCGAGGGTGAGACCGGCCAGCGTGCCGAAGCCGCAGGCCCCGAGGCCGGCGACGAGACGGGCGGTCGGATCGGCCGGCGTGTGGATGTTCAGGACGCAGACCGTGCCCAGGACGAGCGCGAGGGCGGTGGCGGCGGCCGTCGGTGTACGGCCGGTGCCCTGGGTCACGAGCAGGACGGCGAGCGTGCAGAGGGACACGCAGGCGAGGACGAGCAGCATGATCCGGGTCAGTTCCGGCCGCCAGCGGTCATCGCCCCCGGCGACCGTGCGGGCCACCCCGTCGGCCACGTCGTCGAAGCCGATGCCGGGCAGCGGGTCCGCGGCCGGAAGCAGGTACAGCACGTCACCGTGGCGCAGTCCGGCGCTGTACGGGGTGGCGTCCGGGGGCAGGGATTCCTCGCCGAGCCGCTTCAGCACCCAGCTGTCGGACTCCTCGTCTCCCGGCATGTGCCGTCGCAGGGCGAGAAGCAGGGCGGAAACGGTGGTGGTCACCGGCACCGCCAGGTCGGCTCTGCCCTGCGGCGCTTCGATGGTGAGCCGGCACACGTCCGCGTGGGAGGCCAGCGGCGTGAGCAGGGCGGGCGTGTTGGTCATGGCACTCCTGAAGTGCGTTACAGGGAGGAAGGTGGGCGGGGCCGGGCGGGTCCGGGCCGGCGGGCCCTTCGCCGCGGACGCCGGTGCGCCGTCAGTCGGCGAGCGCGGTGTGCACGAGCCCCACGCTGCGCCGGGTGACCAGCTGGGCGCGGCCGGCCGGCAGGCTGCGGGGCTTGGCCTCTCCGAGGAACTTGCCCTCCTCCTTGGGGTAGGAGAAGAGCAGGGCCGGGGTGCCCAGTTCCCACAGCCGGCGGACCAGGGGGTCGCCCGCGGCGCGCATCGCTCCGGATGTGGAGCGGGCGGCGATGACGTGAAGACCGATGTCGGCGCCGTGCGAGAGCAGCGGGACGAGTGGCGCGACGGGGGACTCCACCCCCGGGCCTCCGGCGAAGTACTCGTAGTCGTCGATGACGACGAACAGCTTCGGGCCGCTCCACCAGTCGCGGCGCGCCAGTTGTTCGGGGGTGATCTCGGCGCCGGGCATCCGTTGGCGCATGGAGACCACCGCGTTGGCGATGAGCCCCGACAGGGTAGGGGAGTCCACCGCGAAGCCCGCCCGGTAGGCCTCGGGCACGGCTTGGAGCAGCCCGCGCCTGGGGTCGGCGAGGAGGATGCGGGCTTCGTCCGGGGTGTAGCGGCTGGTGACGGCGTTCACCATCAGACGCAGGACGTTCGTCTTCCCGGTCTCGGAGTCGCCGAAGACGAGCAGGTTGGGGGTGGTGTCGAAGTCGTGCCACACCGGTGCGAGCCGGCGTTCGTCCAGGCCGAAGCAGACCTCCAGGTCTCCGGACGGCGCGGGCAGTTCCCGCGCGGGCAGCCGGGTGGGCAGCAGGCGGACGGGGGGTGCCTTCCGTCCGGTCCAGAAGGTGTCGATCTCGGCGGTGGCCGCTTTCGTGGCGGCCGTCAGGTCGTCGGTGCGGGAGGAGCTGTCCAGACGGGGCAGCGCGGACAGGAAGTGCCGCTTGTCGTGGATCAGTCCGCGCCCGGGCTCGTTGTCCGGAACACCGGCCGCCACCCTGGATCCGTGCTCCGACTCCATGGGATCGCCGAGCCGCAGTTCGAACTTGGTGCTCAGCAGGTCGCGCATCCGGGACCTGATCTCGGACCAGCGGACCGCGGAGATGACCACGTGGATGCCGAACGACAGTCCGCGTGCGGCCAGTTCGGAGATGCGTCCTTCGAGGTGCTCGAAATCGTTGCGGAGCGTGAACCAGCCGTCCACGACGAGGAACACATCGCCGTAGGGGTCCTCGATCCGGCCCTCGGCGCGTGCCCGCCGGTAGGCGTGCATCGACTCGACGCTCTGCTCGGTGAACGTCTGCTCGCGCCGCTCCAGCAGCTGGAAGAACTCCTCGACCGTGCGGCTGACCCGGTCGCGGTCCAGTCGGGTGGCCACGGAGCCGACGTGCGGCAGGCCCGCTATGGAGACCAGACCGCCGCCCCCGAAGTCCAGGCAGTAGAACTGCACTTCCTGCGGGGTGTGGGTCAACGCCAGCGAGAGCATGAGGGTGCGCAGCAGGGTCGATTTGCCGCTTTGCGGGGCACCCGCGACCCCGACATGCCCGTGTGCTCCGGACAGGTCGGCCACCAGCAGCTCACGCAGCTGCTCGAAGGGGCGGTCCACCATGCCGAGCGGCACGCGCAGCCCGCCCGCCGGGTAGCCTCCGGCGGTCATGCCCCGCGTGGGGTCCGGCACGATGCCGGGCAGCAGCTGGTCGAGGCTGGGCGAGACCGCGAGCGGCGGCAGCCACACCTGCCGGGCAGCCGGGCCCGCTTCGTGCAGCCTGTCGACGAGGACGTGCAGCAGACTGTCCTGGTCGTCGTCGGCGCCGGCGGCAGGCCGGGCGGGTTCCGCGGCCGGCAGCGCCGCCACCGGCTGGAGCTCCTGGGGGCGCTGCTCCAGGCCGAACGGCACCACCTCGTCCGCGGCGCGCACCGGATCCCCTCGGCTCTCGGTCTCGGCAAGGGGTGCGGGCCCCGAGACGTAGGCGGCCTTGAACCGCACCAGGTTCACCGTGTCGATCTTGAGGAAGCCGTTGCCGGGCGCGGACGGCAGCTCATACGCGGCCGCGACGCCGATGACACTGCGGGACTCCATGGAGGAGAAGGTACGCAGCGCGACGCGATACGACAGATGCCCTTCGACCTTGCTGATCCGGCCCTCGTCCAGCCGTTGCGAGGCCAGCAGGAGATGGACGCCGAGGCTGCGGCCGAGGCGTCCGATGGAGACGAACAGCTCGATGAACTCCGGTTTGCTGGACAGCAGTTCGGAGAACTCGTCAACGATGACGAGGAGCGAGGGCAGGGGGGCGAGGCCCGCGCCGGCGAGGCGGGCCTTCTCGTACTCGTAGCTCGACGCGTAGCCCGCCTCGCGCAGCAGTTCCTGCCGGCGGACCATCTCGCCGTTGAGGGAGTCCCGCATCCGGTCGACCAGGTGGAGTTCGTCGGCGAGGTTGGTGATGACGGCGGAGGTGTGGGGCAGCCGGTCCATGCCCAGGAAGGTCGCGCCGCCCTTGAAGTCGACCAGGACGAAGTTGAGCACCTCGGAGGAGTGGGTGGCGGCCAGGCCGATGACCAGGGTGCGCAGCAACTCGCTCTTGCCGGAGCCCGTGGCACCGATCAGCAGGCCGTGCGGTCCCATGCCGCCCTGGGCCGACTCCTTGAGGTCGAGTTCCACCACCTCACCGTCCTCGCTGACGCCGATGGGCACCTTGAGGCGGGCGTGCTGAGGGATCCGGGCCCGCCACAGGGGCAGTACGTCGTAGCGGCGCGGATCACGGATGCCGAGCAGGGTCGTCAGGTCGAAGTCGGACTCCAGTGGCCGGTCCACCTCGATCACGTTGCCGCCGGTACGCATCGGGGCGAGCACCCGGGCCAGCGTCTCCGCCTCCGCGGTGCTCAAGGTGTCCATCTGGGCGCGCACCGTGTCCGCGCCCGAGGGGAACTCGACCTGCCCGTCGTCCCGTGCGGTCAGCCGGAGCACCTGCGGACCACCCGGCATCTCTCCGGTCAGGTCCAGGAGGACCACCCCGCGCAGTCCCGTGCGCAGCCGCGCCGTCTCCGGGACGCGGGCCCGGTAGGCGATGACCACCACGAAGGGCTCCGCGACACTGGGGGACGCGTCCGGCTCATGGTCGGGGCGCGCCTGCACCTCGTCCCCGAGGAGACTCAGCAGCGCGTCGGGGTCGTCGGCCGCGAGCCGCAGCGGCCCCGCGGTGTCCTGCTCGGTGGGGTGGGCGTTGTGCGGCAGCCACTTGATCCAGTCCCACTCCTCCTGCCCCACCGCGTCGGTGAGGAGCGCGATACGCAGTTCGTCCGGTGAGTGCAGCACGGCCAGCTGCCCGACGAGCGCCCGCGCCAGGGCGAGCGCGGCCTGTCCCGACCCGGCGAACTCCACGGCCGTGAAACGCCGAAGGGGTACCGGCAGGGGCAGGTGCGTGACCGTCTGGTAGGCGTGCACGAACCGTCGCAGCGAAACCGCCGACAGCGGCTCCAGGTCCTCGACGGGCTTGGTCTGCGGTGGGATGAACTCCAGCGCGGCGCGGCGCGGGCCGAGCCCGATCCGCGCGGCCGCGAAATCGTCCGCCCCCGGCCTCCGCTCCCACACCCGGGGCCCCAGAGCCACCAGCCACAGGTCACGCGGGTGGGGGTGGTCCCAGTGCGCGGCGGCCCGCTGCTCGGCCGCCGCCTCGCGCGCCCGCTCACGCAACTGGTTCAGATACCTGAGGTAGTCCCGCCGCTCCGCCCGCATCTGCCGCTTGCGCTGGGCTCCGGCCCGGCCCATCTGGGCGACGCCCATGCCGAGCATGGCCACGCCCATCATCCCGGACATGAGGTACGTGGACAGGGACCCGCCCTGCGTGCTGTACATCATCACCATCGCGCCCGACATCAACGCCATGGGCAGATACATCATCACGGAGCTGAAGTCGGCGGTGGCGGGCTCACCCAGGATGGGCGGCTCCGCCAGCTCGACCTGCCCCTCCGGCGCCTCGGGGCCGCCGGCGCGCGGCTTCCGCCTGACGACCTGGGTACTCATCTGGAAACCTCTCGCGGGAACGCGGGACCTACTCGGGATCACCGTAGGAACGAAACGCTCGGAGAAGGGGTTCGAAGTCGATGGTGGGCCCCAAGAGGAACCTGACATGACCCGTCAGGACCCGCCAGGAGCCGTGGCCGGCCCACCGGCGGGCAGCGGGGGCAGCGGCGGGCAGCGCGTCGTACACGACGCGGCACCGTGTCCGCGGCCCAGCCTGCCCTGGGCCGGTGCGGTCAACAGGCCACTCAGGCCCCGCGGGGCATGCGCCCGGCCGGGAACGCACGGCACGTCCCGGCCCTCCTCGGCGGCCAGGTCCCGGCCGACAGGACCGCCACACGCCGGACCTCTGGAGCCGGCACCCGTGGCGGAGGCCACGCCCCGCACGCCGTTCCACACGGGCACCCGGGCGCGGGAATCGCCGTCGGCCCGGAACCGCCGTCGGCCCACCGCCGGCTCAGGCTCACCGCGGTCCCCGGTGCCGCTCGAGCCAGGCCAGGAACGTGCCGAGCGGGGGCCGGTGAAGCTGCCCGCCGAACCCCCGCGCCGTGCCGAGCAGGCGCCTGTACGCGGCCCGGCGGGCCTCCTCCGAGGCACTCATGATCGCTTCGCCGTCCTGGGCGCGCAGCAGCGCGTCCATCAGGGACAGCGAGAAGCCATCGGCCGACAACTGCGGGTCCGCCAGCCGCATCTCGTCCACGGCCACACCGCCCGCCAGCAGATCGAGGTATTCGGGGCGGTCCTCCACCGCACGGCCGAAGGTGTGCCACACCCAGCGCATGAGCAGCAGCAACGGAGGCACGTCGTCGCGGCCGCTGCCACTCGCGTACGCCTCGGGGAGGCCGAGCCGTCGCGCGGTCCGCCTGAGTTCCGCTGTATCCGGCTCTGCCCGGAACTCGTGAATCTGGGGTACGAATCCAGGAGGGTCGTCATCGTTCGGCTCAAGTATGAGCCTCGTCCACAATCTTCCCTCGCCTCCAGCAGTGTCGACCCGCCGCCTGGACGTCCCGATGCGCCGATCGGGTGCCCACACCTT
>NZ_JAPEPW010000014.1 GCF_026339955.1 Streptomyces sp. NBC_01549
CGGGGCGGGGCAGGCAGGCGACGTGTGAGGTTCCCCGGCGGGGATGCGCTCGCAAGACGCAATGGTGACGCGGCGCGACCTGACGGAGCCGGGGCGAAGTGCAGAGCCTGGGGTACGGCGGGTCAGCGCGTCAGTGGCCTGGTCACCTCGCTGCGCAGCCTCGGCCGGGACAGCTCGCTCAGCGCAGCGTGGGCGGCGGCAACGTGACCGGACTGGGACTCCCGCCGACGGTTTCTACCCGCCGGGCAACCCAACGCGAAGGCTATGACGACATAGAGGGATCCCCGGTCTTCCCCAAATGACCCGACGGCCGCTCAGCCCGATGGAGCGGGCGGATCTCGCGCAGTCCGCCGCGCTGATCCCCCGTCGGCCCGGCAGCGACGGGGGATGACACTGCCGGGCCGAGACGTCCTTGCGGGGCGCTGAGACGTCGGGGTGAAGGCCCCCTCACTCATTGAAGCGGCCCAGGCCTGTGAGGCCAACGCGCAGCCGGGACATGGGCCCCTTCGAACCCGTTCAGCTGCCTGAAAGACCACTCGCGTCGATCCGGCCGGGATGACTGAGTCCCCGACCGCCGGTCGCCGCCGTCGTTCGCCGCCGGGTCCTCGGTCTCGCACATGGTCCCCGGCCGCGTGCGCCGGCCGGACGCCCGGCAGCCGCGCCAGTCCGACACCATCGTATGCACCGCGTCCTACAGCTCCCCGCTGCCGCCGACACGCTCCGGCCAGGCCGTCTCCGGCAGCTGTAGGTCCGCCGGGTCATCCGCGTCGGCGTGTGTGGGCGGTCGGACCGGGGGCGGGGCGACCGCCTGCTGCGGCGCGGCCGGCCGCTCCAGGGTGCGGTACGTCGGGACCGCCAGGGTGACCTGTCCGTCGGCCTGCCCCTGCGCGATGTCCGGCCCGTCGCTGTAGGACAGCGACGTCCGGTAGGTGACCGGCAGGGTGTGCACCTGGACGCCGTCGGCGGCCGGGTCGACGGCGTGGAACTCGTGGCCCGCGCCCGCGCTGGCGTCCGTTGCCGCCGCGGTCCGGCGGCTGAGGGCGTCCTCGGGACCCTGGCCCTGGAGCCGCGGGTCGCCGTGCGCGTCGAACGGGCCGGTCGGCGAGGCCTGCGCGGTGTCGCCGACGGCCAGGGGGAGCCGGGTCGGCTGCTCGTCACCCGCGACCGTCGAGCCGGAGTAGTGGAGTGTCCGCACGTGGGTCAGATGCAGATCGTGGGTGACGCCGCCGTTGACGCGGTCCGGGTGATAACGGCGCTCCACGGAGATCCGGAGTGTCACCTGGTGGACACCGGTGGCCGTGTCCACCTCGAACCGTGTGGTGTGGCCGCCCGCCGTCATCTCGTCCAGCCCGGCACGCAGCCCCGTGCTGGAGCGCATCTGGTCCAGCGTGCGCAGGTTGTCCAGCCGCCGCAGGTGTACGGCGTCACCGGCCGGGGCCTGGTGCCGGGCCCCGGTGAGGTCCTGGCTCGGCGGCAGGAAACCCTGGTCGCGCAGCCAGGACTCCACGCCGTCGAAGAGCGGACCGGTTCCCTCGACGGCCAGCGGCGTCACGGACACGTCCACGTCCTGCAGGTGCAGGATCTCCGGGGGCAGATGGCGGGGCGTCCGCGGGGCGCCCGAGACGGTGGCGGCGGACGGCACGCGCAGGATCAGCGGATACCTGGTGCCCGGCGCGGCCAGCGGGGTGCCCTCGGCCGGGCCGCGCTCGGGTCCGCCGGGCCGGACCAGGGTGACCTCGTAGACCGCGTCCGCGTTGACCTGGAGCAACGGTCTCGCGGTCCGCAGGGCGCGCGAGGTAAGGGCGCCGCCGCCGGAGGCGAGGGGGTCCGTGGGCTGCTGCCGGACGGCTGCCTGCCCGGTCGGCGTGGATCCGCTCGGGTCCGTCCCGGTGGCCGGGTCCGGGCGGCCGGCCGCGAAGCCGCCGACGCCGCCACCGGGGTCGGTACCGGCCGCGTCGGTGACCGCAGCGCCGCCCGGCAGCCGGACCGAGCGCAGGACGTGCGACTCCAGTACGGAGTCACGGGTGGGCGGTCCGGCGAGTGCGCCCACGTCGGTGCGCTGGATGACATCCGCGTGCAGGCGCAGCATGCCGATGACCGATCCGTCCCGGGCGAACAGGGTCGGCGTGGTGTGGTGGCCGCCGTACATCAGGGGCAGGTTGCCGCGCAGGCTGCCCTCGGCCAGGAACCGGCGCAGCTGGTCGAGGGACGGCTCGGAGAGGTCCGCCAGTTCGTCGGGGAAGGACCGCAGGACGTCGGAGAGGAACGCGTCGGCGCGCGGCACGGTGTCGGTCGCGAAGAGCGGGACCCGGTCCAGGAGCGTCCGCATCGGCGCCGGCCGCTGCTCGGGGTCCTCGCTGGTCAGGGTGACCGGGTCGGCCTCGTCCTCGACGAGGTGGTGGGGGAACCAGACGGTCAGCGGTGTGCCCGGGCCGTCGGTGAGCGGGTGCCACTGGTCGGGGAACGGGGAAGCGGTGCTCGCCTGGGCCGGCGAGGGGGTCGTACCCAGTTCCCATTTCATGCCGTACGCGATCGGCCAGGAACGCTCGCGGCTGCGCAACAGGACCATCGGCCGCACGGACGGGTCGGCGGTGACCGAGGTGGTGGTCCGGTCGTGGGTGAGGGTGAGTTGCGGGGCGGGCTCCTCGGTCCGCGGGGACACGTGGCGCGGATCGGACAGGCCGAGCCGCAGGCTGATCTGGTACGTCCTGCCCTCGTGGGCCGCCCGCAGGGTCATGCCGTGTTCGCCGAGCAGACTCCCCCAGTCGCTGCTGAGCACTCGCGAGGTCAGCGTGTCCCGTACGGCCCGGCGGAAGCCGGGGTCCTCACCCCGGCCGCCTTCGACCCGCCGGATGACCTGCTCCTGGAGCCAGCCGACGGTGTCCTCGGACACCGGGGTGATGTGCACCAGACCCTGCGCACCGGCCCGGGTGGTACCGAACTCGGTGACGGAGCTGCTGAGCCGTTCCGGTCCGGGGCCGGCGACCTGTTCCCCTGCCGTGGTGACGGCCGGGACGGGGTCGGCCGACGCCAGGATCATGCCGTCCAGACCGGCGCCGGGCACCGGCGGACGCGGCTCCAACACCGCGGCGGGGTCGGCCGACGCCAGGATCATGCCGTCCATGTCGGCGTCGCCTGCGGACAGCTCGGACACACCCGGAACCCGGTCGCCCGCGGACAGCTCGGACACACCCGGAACCCGGTCGTGTTCGGGCGGCTCGGACATACCGGGGACCTGGTCGTGTTCGGGCTCGGGTCGTGGTTGTGCGGCGGGGTCTGGTTCGGGCTCGGGCTCGGGCCGAGGGTTCGGGTCGGCGCCGTGGGTGTCGTCGCCGGCCGGGCGCCGGGTGTCTTCCGCCGCCGGGTGTGGCGCGGGGGCGGGGTGGGGGATGAAGTCCACGCGGACGGTCACCGTGCGGTTCGCCTCCCGGGAGGCCTCACCCGCGAGGCGTTCTGCGGGTGCCGCGCTGGAGTCGTAGTCGAGGGCCGTGAGCGTGCCGGAGTTGGGCGGCTGGGAGAGACGCTCTTCCCAGATCCGCCGGGCCGCTTTCGCCCGGTCGGTAGCGGTGAGCCGCGCCTGGTCGGGGAACAGGGAACTGCCGTTGCCGCGGCCGGTGAACGCGACCCGGACACGGGCCAGTTCACCGCTGGCGGTACGGCGGGCGACCGTCGACGCGAAGTGGTCGGCCGTCCGCTGCAGCCACCAGGTCTCCCCAGGGCTCAGCTCATGTGCGCCCTCCTCGAAGTGCGTCACGTGCCAGGGCGCGGTGTCCCGAGAGGCGGGCGCGGGTGTGGGGGCGCCCCCGGCCTGGCTGCCGGCCGGGTGGAGGTGCTGGGCGATCGTCAGCGCGAGGGAGCCCCCGGTGGTGCGCCGGGTGATCGCCTCCAGCCACGGGCCCGCGTGGTTGAGGACCTGCGGGGACACCGGCAGGGCCGTCGGCGTGCGCGGCACCGGCGCCGACGCCGGCGCCGACGCCGGGACGGCGCCGTCCGTCCGCGGCCCGGGGGTGTTGCCGGGGTAGGAGGCGTGAACGGCACCGGCCGGGTCGATCCACAGGTCGCCGCCCCGTTGCCCGCCGCCCGCGAAGCGCACGTGGGCGTCCATGTGGTGGGCCAGGTCGCGCACCAGCGCCTCGCGGTCCATGTCGGCGTAGGCGAAGGCGGCCGGCGGCTCGGGCGGGCGGCCGTCCGGATTGTCCGGGCGGGTGGCGTGGTAGGCCCGCACCGCGTCCATCAGGGCGTCCGTTCGCGCCCGCAGCAGTTCGGCGGTGCCGGGCGGTGCGGTGTGCGGGGTGGCGTCGAGCGTGCGCCGGTAGTCGGCGAGCGCGGGCGGGGGCTCGGTCCCGGGCCGTGCGGCCGCGATCGCCGCGTGGTCGTCCTGCAAGGTCCGCACCGCCCAGTCGAGGGTGGCCCGGTGCAGTTCCAGCGCGAGCCGGTCGGGGTCCACGGTGAGCGCCAGCGTCCGCGGGCTGTCCAGCGGGCCGGCCTGATCGGCCAGCAGCCGCCCGATCACCAGGTCGGCGCGGACCGGGTCCGCACCGGGTTCCCGCGCCGCCCGCACCAGCAGCGGTGCGAGGTCCAGCGGGGTGGCGCGGGCGGCGGCTTCCCATGCCGCGTCCCGGCGGCCGGCGCTCACCCGGGAGTCCGCCAGCTGCTGTTGGAACACCCGCAGGCCGTCCTCCGACACCTCCACGTACATTTCGCCGTTGACCGGCTCGCTGACCCGCAGGCCGCCCCGGGTCGGCGAGCGGAAGATGTGGGTGCGGTGGTCCTCCGCCTCCAGGTGGACCTGGACGCGGATGCGTACCAGCTTCACGGGACCCTGCTGTTTGACGTGCTGCTCGCGCCGGTAGTTGGCGGTGCCGCCGGCTTTCTGCGTCGCCGAGGTGAGCAGGGACAGCGAGGTCGACGGCGAAGCGCTGTGCTGGTCGTGGGAGCCGAAGGCGCCGCTGCCGCTGCCGGTGGCCGACAGGGTGGGCCGCCAGTGGTCGGTGGAGGCGAAGACGGACGTGCCGCTCTGGTGCTTGGAGTAGCGGCCGGTGCCGGTGCCGACGACGTCGCCGAGCACCTGGACGTCGTACATCGCACTGCGCAGGAACAGTTTCACGCCGTGCCCCGACGCGCCCGGCTCGAACAGGTGCGAGGACAGCTGCACCCGCTCGCCGGGGCCGACCCGGCCCAGCACGTTGGTCAGGTGGGTGCGCGACATCAGCAGGTTCAGCAGGGAGCTGACCCGCTTCCCGCCGGCCGCCTCGACGCCGAACACGGCGCGCAGCAGGTCCTCGGCCGTCTTCTGCGACTGGTTGAGCACCACCCCGGCGACGTACGCGTCGCCCGGGAGCCGGCCGAGCGGCCGCAGGTCGCGCGGCCCCGCCGGGATGTCGGACCGCTGGGCCGGGGTGAAACCGGCGATGCCCGAGGGCAGGTGCAGCCGGGTGACACCGTCGGCGGTCACCGTGTGGACGGCGCGCGGCGGAAGCAGGCCCAGCACACGCATGCCGGCCATACTCCACTCGTTCAGCGGGCGGTGCGGCATGTCGACGACAGCGGCTGCGACCCGGAAGGTGTGCTTCACCTGCGCCGTGACGAGCCCGTCCCACGAGTACACCGTCTGCTCGCGCACCCGGGACTCGGCGTGCGTCAGCCCCTCGTGCCGGGTCGTCCCGAAGCCCACGGAGCCACCGCCGCTGCCGTGTCCCTGGCCGGAGCTGATCTTGGGGACGGTGAACGTCTGCCCGATGTCACGCGAGGAGGACACGGAGTTGTTGGACTGGTGATGCCCGTAGTTCTCCAGGCCCGCGTCCGGACGGCGCTCCAGCACCTCCACGCCCGAGCGCAGTTCGGCTTTCACGGTGACCTTCACCAAGTCGGTGTTGAACCAGCCGACCTGGTCGACGAGGTAGAACTCGACACCGTCCGGGGAGAGCAGGTCCTCGTAGACCGCGTCCTCCCGGCCGCGGGAGAACAGGTTGAGCACGGCGTCGAGCGAGCCCTGGAGCCGACCGATGTGACGGCCGTCGGCGGTCCACAGGTCGGCGCCCCTGGTGAGCAGGCCCGGGGCGACCTGCTCCACGGCCTCCCGGAACAGGTCTGCGGTGGACCGGCCGTGCTCGTGGTCGATGCTGATGACGTTGCTGTGGCCGAGGATGTTGCCGCCGGGGTCACGGCGGGTCAGATACTCCGGCAGCGTCAGCGACGCCAGCGGGTTGGCCTGCGGGTCCAGCGCGAGGCCCTCACCGAACGCCTCGCGGAAAGCCGCACGCGCGTCCGCGTCCCAGACGGTCGCCCGGCCGTCCGCGTGCTGCTCACGCAGCAGCCGCGCCCAGGCCAGGCGCCGGCCGGTGACAGGGCCGTCCGCCGACATGACGACATCGTCCAGCCGCACGACCTGGCGGTCCGACTCGTCACGTACGGAAGGCTCGGCCTGCTCGTCACGTACGGTCCCGTCGGCCGGCTCGTGCCCGGTGGAGGTGTCAGGACGCCATCGGGCGAGCAGGCGGGCCACGGTGTTGGCCGGGAGCTTCAGTGATCCGGCGGCCCAGCGCCCCATGGCATCGGTCAGCTGCTGGTCGGAGACCGGCAGGTCACCGGCGGCGTACAGCGCGAGAGCCTCCGGCTCGGGCAGCAGGTAGAGCATCTCGCGGCCGGCCAGGGTCTCGCGGCCGTAGTCACGCGCGGACCACATCAGCTTGCCGCGCTTCTCGGCCAGCTTGGTCAGTGTCAGCTCGACCTCGCTGCCGTACAGGTAGACGTTGCTGAAGCTGAGCTGGATCAGCTCCTTGGCCGCCGCCTGCTGCGAATTCTCCGAGGTGTTGAACTGCCAGCGACGGCTCGTGTCGACGCTGCCGGAGGTGGAGACCGACCGGGCACCGCTGACGCCGCCCACGGTGACGTCCGCCTGGGTCCAGCTCACGCCCCACGAGGTGGAGGTCGTCGTCCCGGCCTGGGACAGCCACAGCTTGATCGCACCCTGCACGAACTGCTCGGAGGAGGCGCCCAGGAACTCGGACGGGCCGAGCTTCGCCTTGACGTCCAGCGCGGCGAAGGTGTCCCGCAACAGCCCGTTGTCGAACGGCTGGTCGGTGGTGTAACCCCCATACGCGGCCTCCTTCATGTGGGCGCGCAGCGACGCCGCCATCGAGTCCAGCGTGCGGGCGGCCGAGCCCTGGGGGCCGTCCAGTGACGGCAGCAGCCGGTTCAGCGCCCCGCGCAGACCCTTGGAGTCCAGGTGGAAGATCACGGCCTGGTCCAGCACCTCGGGCCGGGTCTCGCCCCGTCCCACCGCGGTGCCCTGCGCCCCGTCACCCAGCGGCAGCACCCGAACGATCGCCGGCTGGTCCGGCACCACCAGAGCCGCCGGGTCGCGCTGGCCCTCACGGACCATACCGGGCAGCCCGCTGTGCTGGAACTCGATCGTGACGGTGTAGGTGCTGGTCACCCTCATCCGCAGGAACTCCGCCGAGCTGCTCTCCAGCAGCTCGGGACGGTTGTTGAGGAAGAACGCGTTCTCCGACGCGCTCCTGCCCGCGCTCAGGCCGACGCCCATCCCGCCACCCAGCAGATAGCGGAACATGCCACGGGCCCGCAGGGTCAGCGATACGGTCTTGCCCCCTGACACCCCCATCGAGGCACTGTCCATGCCCATGGCCAGGTTGGTGAGGTGGTGGTCGTTGCCCCGGTCGAGGAACTCGATCGGCCGGGACCGCTCCGCCCTGATGGTGACACGGGCCGCGTCCACGTCGAACTCCATACCGGCGAAGCCCCGTCGCCGGTGCAGCACCAGGGTCAGGCCGTCCTGGTGGAGACGGTCGTGGTGGACGGCCAGACCGTCCCCGACGAACTTGCGCAGCTTGTCCTCGTTTTCGACGCGGCTCTCCAGGCCGGAGGACGGCTGCAACCGCGACTGGCCGCCGATCGGGTTCTCCTGGTCGACCGACAGCAGGAAGTCATGGGCACGCAACGGACCGGAGATCACCTCGAAAAGGTGATCGGCGGTCTCCTCCGGGACCTCCACCAGGCCCATGCCGACACCCCGGTAAGGGCTGTCGTCCCGCAGGTGGCGGGGCAGCCGGTCCGGTACCCGCAACTGCTCCGGCGTGGGACCACCACGCAGCGCCGCGGGGTCGTAGGGCACGAGCGGGCCGGTGGCGGCGCCGACGGCGTCGTCGCGCAGGGCCGACCGCTCGACGGGGAAGCCGTGCCGGAACGCCTCCGGCTGCGGCAGCCGCAGCAGCGCCTGACTCTCCACCATGCCAGTGGCCCGCACCCTGTCGGGGCCTTCGCGGCGTAGCGTCACCTGCGCCTGGAGCATGAACGCGGTGCGATAGGCGACAGTGGCGCCCGCGAACCGCGGGACCATGACCCACAGCCCGGTACGGGAAGCCCCGAGGGAGTCGCCATTATTCCATGTCACCGACCCCGAGACAGAGATATTAAGTCCGCCGCGCGAGTTCCCAGGCGGGCGCGGTATCACGTCCAGCCCCGCGTTGAGCGTGAGGGTCGAGGACTGGCCGAGCCGGTGCTCACCGCCCACGCCGTCGATCGCGGTGCGGACGCTCTCCAGGTGCGCGGTGTCGCTGGTGGCGCCGACCTGCTGCTCCCGTCCCGGATCGAGACGGACGGCGTGCACGGTGATGGTGGCGACGGTGCGGCCGTACTTGTTGTGCAGGCGGAAGGTGTAGCCGCCACGGGCGGTCCCGCGGTCACCGGGCGGACGGTCACCGTTGACGGCATGGTCACCGGACGGACGGTCACCGTTGACGGCATGGTCCAGGAACGACGGCAGGTTCCACAATTTGTGGATGAGTTCGTCGTGGGTGCGCGCATCGGCCGACAGGGGGACACCACCCTCCTCCATGGCGTGCGCGATACCGTCGAACAGCGTGGGCAGGCCGGTGACGCCCGAGGCGAAATACGTGCCGGGCAGCCGGTTCCGCAACACCCCTTCACCCGTGGCGACGACGTGGTCCCCGGCACCCGCTTCCAGATACGGCTTCGGCACCCACAGCAGCAGCCGCTGCGACTCCGGACCCCCCACCGGACGGGCGGTGACGTCGCGCCAGTCATCGTGCCGCGCGCTCACGGGACGCAGCCGCACGGACCAGTTCGGCTCGTACGACACCAGGGTGGCCCCGGCCCGGTTGTCCTCGACGTGTCCGCGCTCGGAGTCGGCGACGTGCGTGGTGGTACGGCCCGACTGGTTCGCGACGCCTGAAACGCCGCCCCCGAGGCTCAGCAGGTGCGCGACCGGCGAGGGCAAGCCGACGCCGAAGTTCAGGTTGACGCCCAGCCGTGTGGCGCCCGTGTTGCTGGACTCGCTCTGCACGTGCGCACCGGTGGCGTACGTGGCGCTGACAGCCGCCGTCGCCCGGAAGGCCCCGGGATCGCCGCCGGCCGGCACCTGGTCCGGGCCGTCCACGGAACCGGCCGGGTTGGCCACCGGCGCCGGCTGCCGGGGGTCGAGCGTGACGAGGGCCTCGACCGGGCCGAGCGACACGAGCAGGCCCTCCGGCCGCTCCGGCCGCTCCCCGCTCAGCAGGAAAGGATAGTTCGAGAGCAACTGCTGCGGCACCCGGTTCCACACCTCGTCGGGAACGCTGTGCCCGAGTTCGATGGCCCAGGCGCGCAACTGGCCGACGACCTCGGCCACATGCGGCAGACCGGCCTTGGGCACGCCGATCGAACGGATACGGGGATCGGCCGCCCGCGCCTCGAACGACGTCGGATCCGGTGACGGTGACGGTGCGTCGCTCGGGGAGGGGGCGTGCCCGTCGCCCTGACCCAGATCGGCCGGATGCCGCCGCGATCGAAGGTCGCCCGCGCCGACACCGCCGGCCTCCCGATCGCCGTCGACGCCGGTGACGACGTCGGTGTCCGTGCCACGGGCGACGGGGAAAGACCCGGACGCCACAGGGGGGGCGGTGGGCTCGGCGGGCGGAAGCGGGGACCGACCGGCCGGACCGGCCATGCCGTCGCCCTCGGGCGCCGTGGTGGGCTCGGCGTCGCTCTCCGTACCGGTGCCCGTGTCCGCCAGGCGGGCGCCCGGCCGCCACCGGTCACCATCGAGCAACTCGAGCGGGTGGCCCGCGGCATCCTCCGCGTCCGGGTCGAAGCGCAGCAACTGCCCGCCGTCCCCGGCCCGCAGGCGGCCCTCGTCCGGCAGCACCTGGACTCCGCCCCGGGCCCCGGTCACCGCCACACCCAGCGTGGTGGCGAGCCGGTGCGCCACGGCGTCCCCACCGGGCATCATCAGGAGCACGGGCGGTCGTTCGGCCGGCAGCATCGCGAGCGTCGCCGCCACCGTGTCGAGGCTCGCCCGTCGGCCGTCGGGCCGCACGAACGCGTCGCCGTCGAGCCGGCCGTACAGCAACAGCACGCCGGGCACGGTACGGGCCAGGCCCTGCACGCTCGCCGGATCCAGAACCGGGGCGCCGTCAACGGGCAGCGAAACCATGACCGGCCTGGTGCCGTACCAGTGCACCGGCAGACTGGCCGCCAACTCCTCCAGCGGCACGGCAACGCCCGAAGACCCCGGCGCCGGCGCGACGACGTCAGTGACGCCGACGGCGACGGCATCGGTGACGCCGACGGCATCGGTGACGGTGACGTCGTCCTGCCCGTCGCGACCAGGGATCAGCTGCCCCGCCCGCTCCTGCCCCGCCTGGTCCTCTCCCGCCGGCAGCGGGTCCCGCCCGGTCTCCCCGGAGGCGGTAACGGCGGACGGAACTTCCGGCGCCGCCTGATCCGCGATCGACTCGACGGTCTCCCGGCCGACACCGTCCACCGACGTGGCAGGATCGGCCAACCCCAGCACCAACCCATCCAGACCCACACCAGGCACCGGCGGACGCGGCTCCAACACCGTGGCAGGATCGGCCAACCCCAGCACCAACCCATCCAGACCCACACCAGGCACCGGCGGACGCGGCTCCAACACCGCGGCAGGATCGGCCAACCCCAGCACCAACCCATCCAGACCCACACCAGGCACCGGCGGA
>NZ_JAPEPW010000010.1 GCF_026339955.1 Streptomyces sp. NBC_01549
AACGCGGCGATCACATCCGGAAAGACAACAGCTTCTTAGATGCCAGAGACCATCACCAACACCACACCGCCGTTATCAGCGAAACCCCAACAACCGCAGACCAGAAGCCTCGCCACCACCGCCGAAGCACCCCGAAGGCGCCTGTCCCCTTCTCAGGAAACCCCCAACACTGCAGCTCACACCCAACCCACCACACCAACTATGAACCTCGCAATCACACGGTCGGTCGTCCGGTTGACGGAAGGGAGGTACGGGGCCGTCGCAGAACCACGGTGGTCCCCGGCGCGAGCGGCCCGGCCCCCCGCCCCTGGTGACCCGGCCTGGCCGCCCCGCCGGTCACCCAGCTGCAGCCCGCCGCGCGCCCGTGGGTCAGCTCGTGCCAGGACAGCGCACGACGACATGAAAGCCGTTTTCCAGGGCATAGAGGCCCAGATCACCGACCAGATGCTCGATGAGCGCGTCGACGAGCGGGCCGGTGCGCATCGTCCACCGGATCCAGTCGAGCCGTATCCGCCACCCCGCTTCTCAGAGACAGCGCCCCCGACGGGCTTCCCGAGGCCTTGTCTGGTCTTCACATCAACCCCCGGTCTCAGCTGGCTAATACCGCTCTTCCCCGGGCCGCATGAGCCAGCTGATGGCACCGAGAACGAGGCACGATTCCTGGACCGCTCGCGGGCGCGGTCGTGGACGGTCGAAGTACGCGTCAGCTGACCCGAAGACCGACCGCCAGCGTCAGTTCAAGGACCCGGTGTGGCGATGCGAGATCCGGAAACAGCTCCCGCAGCTGCGACATCCGGTACCGGACTGTCTGGGGATGGACGAACAACGCCGCCGCCACCTCGTCCCGTCTGCCGTGGTGCAGCAGCCACGCCCGCAACGTCTCCTCCAGCCGCCGTGCGGTCGCGACAGGCAAGGTCCGCAACGGTGCGAGAGCTCGGGCACGCAGGTCTGCGAACGCGTCCACGTCGGCGCTCAGCACCAGCTCGGGCAGGTGGTCCTCGGTGTCGCGAATATCAGAGGAGAGGGAGCGCGCGCGTACGGCTCGTGCGTACGAGGCTGACGCACGAGTCCACGGCCGGGCCGGGCCGACCACGGCGGTGCGGTCGGTCAGCTGCCGCAAGAGATGTGATCGGTCGGCATCGGGGACGAGCAGCACACCGGTGGCGTCCGGCAGATCGTCGAGGACGAGGGTGCTCGGGTCGAGCGCGCGGTAGGCAGGCCGGGCCTGGGCGGCGGGCAGCAGAACCGCGGTCAGCGAAACCGGAGGCTGCCACCCGGCCCGTTGAACAGAGGCCAGCAGCACGTCCGGGCTCGCGTCGGCGAGGAGGTCGCGGGCCAGGTGTTCCAGGTGGCGCTCGTGGGCCCTGCCCCGGGCGGCCAGTTCGTCGGCGTGGCCCGCGGCGCTCGCGGCGGAGAGCTCGTCGATGTAGGCGAAGGTCAGCTCGGCGAACTTGGCGACCTCGGCGGCGGGCAGACCTGCGGGTACGGCACCCGCTGCCAGGCATCGCCAGGCCACGCGGGCGCCGACGCGGTAGGCGCTGAGTAGGGCGTCCATCGAACGGCCGTCGCGCACCTCGCCGCGGCCCAGCTCGTAGGCTGCGTCACCGGCGTCGCCGCCTGTGGCGTTCCCGCTCGCGAGGTCCAGGTAGTGCCCCAGGGCGGTGCGGACGGCTCGGCGGATGGTGCCGCCCATGCGGCCCGAAAGGGCGTTGGCGTAGGAAGGGACCTCGTCGATGATCGCCTGGACGACCTCGTCGGCGGTGGTCTTCAGCGCGGCCCGAAGTGCGGTGACCGTCGTCTCATCCAGGGCCAGTTCGCTGGCCCTCCGGATTGCATGGCTCACGTTTTTGTTCCCTGCGAACAATTCAGCCGACCAGATTTACGTCCTGCGGTCAGGACTTTACGCCTTGAGGCGCAGCAAGCTGGAGTCATGACGAGTGCAGCCCTCCGCAGCAGGGCGTGGAAACTGCTGGAGATGGTCACGACGCCGCTGCTGCCGTCGGACTACCTCGACCTGGTCAGCCCGCTGCGTGCGGGCGCTGACCTGCGTGGGCGCATCGAGGCCGTGCACCCCGAGACGGGTGACGCCGCCTCCATCGTGATCAGGCCGGGACGGGGCTGGCGCGGCCACACAGCCGGTCAGTACGTGCGGATCGGGGTCGACGTCGACGGGGTGCGCCTGTGGCGTGCCTACTCCATCACCTCGCCGACAAACCGCCAGGACGGCCGCGTCACGATCACCGTGAAGGCGATCCCGGACGGCAAGGTCAGCAACCACCTGGTCCGCAGGGCCAAACCGGGCACGCTGATCCAGCTCGACCAGCCGACCGGTGACTTCGTGCTGCCGCAGGCCAAGCCCGCCAAGGTGCTCTACCTGACGGCCGGCAGCGGCATCACGCCCGTGATGGGCATGCTGCGCGACATCGAGTTCGACGACGTCGTCATGGTCCACTGCGCGCCACAGCCGCAAGACGTGATCTTCCGCAACGAACTGCACGACCTGGTCGCGGACAAGAAGCTGCGGCTCACCGAGGTGCACACCGACACAGACGGCATGCTCGACATCGCCCGTCTCGACGAACTCGTGCCCGACTGGGCCGAGCGCGAGACCTGGGCTTGCGGGCCCGCGGGCCTGCTCGACGCCGCCGAAGAGCACTGGACCGAGCACGGCGTCCAAGAGCGCCTGCACACCGAACGCTTCCGCCCCAGCATCGTCGTCGCCGGCGACGGCGGCGAGGTCACGTTCAGCGCCACCGGCAAGACCGTCGACGCGGACGGCGCCACGCCGTTGCTGGACATCGGCGAGGAGGCCGGCGTGCTCATGCCCTCCGGGTGCCGCATGGGCATCTGCTTCGGCTGCATCACGCCGCTCAAGGCGGGCGCCGTCCGCGACCTGCGCACCGGCGAGATCACCGAGGCCGAGCCGGGCGTCCTCATCCAGACCTGCGTGTCCGCCGCGGCGGGCCCCTGCGACATCGAACGGTAGGAGCACCTTGACCGCCATCGACCCCACCGCCCACCTGACCGCGGAGCAGATCGAGGAGCTTGGCCGCGAGCTGGACGCGATCCGCGACGAGGTGATCGCCAGCCGCGGCGAGAAAGACGCCGCCTACATCCGTAAGGTCATCTCGGCGCAGCGCAAGCTCGAGCTGGTCAGCAGGGGCGTGCTGCTGTTCTCGATCTTCCCGCCCGCGTGGCTGCTCGGCACCGCCGGTCTGTCCGTGGCGAAGATCATGGACAACATGGAGATCGGCCACAACGTCCTGCACGGCCAGTGGGACTGGATGCGGGACCCGAAGATTCACTCCACCACCTGGGAGTGGGATCACGTCTCGCCGTCCGAGCAGTGGAAGCACTCGCACAACGAGCTGCACCACACGTACACCAACGTGATCGGCAAGGACAACGACCTCGGCTACGGCATCATGCGCGTCGACGAGGACCAGAAGTGGCACCCGTTCCACCTCGGCCAGCCGCTGTGGAACTTCATCAACGCCTGCTTCTTCGAGTACGGCATCGCGGCGTACGACCTGGAGCTCGGCAAGAACCTGCACAAGCGCCGCCGAAAGAACCCGGAGTTCCGCGCGCGGGCCAAGGCCGTGGGCCGCAAGATCCGCAAGCAGGTGCTCAAGGACTACGTGATCCACCCGCTGCTGTCGGGCCCGTCGTTCCTCACCACGCTCGCCGCCACGTTCACCGCGAACCTGGTCCGCAACATCTGGTCCCACTCGGTGATCATGTGCGGGCACTTCCCCGAGGGCGTGCAGGTCTTCGAGCGCCGGTCGATCAAGGGCGAGACGCGCGGCCAGTGGTACCTGCGCCAGATGATGGGCTCGGCGAACATCAGCGGCAGCAGGGCCATGCACTTCATGACCGGCAACCTGTCGCACCAGATCGAGCACCACCTGTTCCCGGACCTGCCGAGCAACCGGTACGCCGAGGTCGCGGTGAAGGTGCGCGCGCTGTTCGAAAAGTACGAGCTGGAGTACGTCACCGGGCCGCTGCCCAAGCAGGTGTTCTCCGCGTGGCGCAAGGTCTTCCGGCTCTCGCTGCCGAACAAGAAGCCCAAGGTCAAGACACCGGACCGCGAGCAGGAGCTCGTCGCGGCCTGATCCCGGTATTGGTTCAGATCTTTCGGCCGAACCCGGCGGCACCGCCGGGTTCGGTGAGATCCGTTGCGGACGGTGGGCGGCCGCGACATCAGACCGTACGACACGGGATCCGGGCAGCCCGGTGTCCGGCTGCGCTGCCTGGACGTGCGCCAGGAGCTCAGCACACAGCCCCCGGCGAGGTGTTGTAGTGCGCTGACCTGCCGTGGTCGGGCCGGTAGTCGGGTGCGTACGCGCACTCGGTTTGCCGACGGGCGGGCTGGGTGGAAGGCATGGGCTGTGACGTGGACACTGCCGGAACCGATGCTCGCCGCCCCTGTGTCCGACCCTGCGCTGCTGCCGGGATGGGCGGGTGAGCCGAAATGGGACGGGTTCCGGGCAGGGGTCTCCGTCGACGCGGGCCAGGTGGTGCTGCGCTCCAGGCGCGGCACCGACATGGCGCCGGCCTTTCCGGAGGTGGTGGCCGGGGCTGCGCAGCTGCCGGACGCGACCGCGCTGGACGGCGTTATGTGACCTGTACGGGTGTCTCAGGCCCAGGGTGTCTCACGCGGCGCGCCTCTGTAGACGAGACGCGTTCGCCGCCGATGGTTCGGGGAGCCGGAGAAGAAATAGGGCCGCGCGGCCGTCGGCGCGGCACAGATAACCTGCGCGAATGAAGCGGATTCAGCGGGCCGCTGGCGCGGTCGTCGGCTCAGCGGTGGGTGACGCTCTGGGCGGCCCCTTCGAGTTCGGTCCCCGGGGAGCGTTCTCCGCGCGGTTTCCCGTGCCTGGTGCCGGTGGCGAGATGTGCGGAGGCGGTGGCTGGGACCCCGGCGAGGCCACTGACGACACGCAGATGGCCGTCCTGGTCGCGGAGTCGCTGCTGGAGCGGGACGGGCTGGATCTGCCGGACGTCTTCGCCCGCTTCCAGCGGTGGGCAGCATCAGAACCGAAGGACATCGGCTTGCAGACCGAAGACGTCCTGACCAACGGCATGCCCTGGGACCTCGCCGCCGCGATCCATTTCCAGGTCAACCAACGAGCGGCGGGAAACGGCTCGTTGATGCGGGCATCGACCTCCGCGGTCCACTTCGCACCCGCCGGCCAAGAAGCCACCATGGACGCGGCCCGCCGCATCGCTGCCCTCACCCACGGTGACCGCGCGGCCTGGGAAGGCACCGCGATCTTCCACGAACTCATCCGCGTCACGTTCGAGGACACCGACCCTCTCACCGCGCTCCCGGACATCCTGGCTCTTGTCCACCCCGACCACCGCGGCCGTTATGCCACTGTCCTCGCGCCCGACTGGCACCCCGATCAGGCGACCGAGTTCAACGGTGCCGTCTGGCCCTGCCTGGGCTCCGCCGTCTGGGCCCTGCGCACCACCACCGGCTTCGAAGATGCGATACGCGCGGCGATCGACCTCGGCGGCGACACGGACACCGTCGCCGCGGTGACCGGAGGCCTCGCGGGGGCGTACTACGGGCTGGATGCAATCCCCGCCCACTGGACCCAGCCGCTCCATGTCCCCCTCCCAGGATTCAACGGACGGGTGCTGCACCTGGCAGATCTGCTCCACCTTGCACACCGCCTCGGAGGCTGAACCGGGTCCTGCTCATCAACCGGCCGTCAGACGAACGCATGGCCGTCTGCGCCGATCCACTCCGCGGTGCTCTTGCGCCGTCTTCCGGTCGCCACTCGGAGGCTGACCCTCCTCGCAGGCCGGCCCTGGCGCCAGAGCACCGCGGCTGATGCTGTCTCCAGCCTTCCGATGGTCAGTCGCTACTGGCCGTTCCGATCATCCTCACGGGCCTTTTCGGTTGCTCAGGGGACATCAGTCGGCGGGCTTGCCGAACCAGCGGGAGAGGTGGTCGTCCAGGTCCTGCTGATCGTCGCCGATCCAGGCGACGTGGCCGTCGGGGCGTAGCAGGACGCATGGAACATCCAGTACCGCAGTGGGATCCGCGAGGTGATCGACCCGGTCTGACCAGCCGCCGACGGTCAGGCGTTCGGTGCGGTCCAGCAGCAGGCCGCGGCCGCGATGCAGCAGACCATAGAGGTGGCCCTGTTTCACGTCGATGTCGCGCAGGCGGCGGCCGAGCAGGTCGGGGCCTTCGCCGAAGTCGTAGCGGATGCCGATCGCGGTGATCTTCTCGATCAGAAGGCGGTTCACCTCGTCGAGGTCCATCAGTTCGGTGAGCAGCCTGCGCATGGCCTGCGGGCCCGGTTCGGTGGACAGCAGTTCCATCTGGGCGCGGGTGTTGTCCAGCACGTCCTCGGCGACCGGATGACGTTCGGCCTGGTAGGTGTCCAGCAGTGTTCCCGGCGCCCAGCCGCGGATCTGTGCGGCCAGTTTCCAGCCGAGGTTGAATGCGTCCTGGACGCCCAGGTTGAGGCCCTGTCCGCCGGTGGGCGGATGGATGTGTGCCGCATCTCCGGCCAGCAGCACCCGCCCGACCCGATAACGTTCCGCCAGCCGGGTGGCATCCCCGAAGCGGGACAACCAGCGCGGGGAGCGCACGCCGAAATCGGTTCCGGCGATGGCGCGCAGCTGTTGTTTGAAATCCTCGAGGGTGGGCGGTTCCGCGCGATCGCTGACTTCCGCGACGGGGACTACGACGCGGTAGACCTCTTCGCCGAAGGGCCTGAGACTGAATCGCTTATCGGTCTCGTGGATTTCGGTCACCTTGGCGGCGATCTCCTCCTGCGGCACGCCCACTTCCATCTCGCCGATCAGCGTCTCGGTCCGCGAGGGCTCGCCGGGGAAGCCGACGCCGAGCAGTTTGCGCACCGTACTGCGCCCGCCGTCACAGCCGACGAGATAGCGCGAACGCAGCTGTTCGCCGTCGGCCAGCTCGACGGTCACGCCCTCGTCGTCCTGCTCGAAGTCGGCCACCGCACAACCGCGCCGAACCTGCGCACCCAGTTGGATCGCATGTTCTTCGAGCAGGTGAACGATGACCGGCTGCGGGATGCCCAGCAGATAGGCGTGCGCGGAATCCAGGCCCTTGGGCGCGGGTTTGGTGATGGCGGCGAAGAATCCGCCGGCCGGACGCTGTCTTCCGTGTTCGAGCATGCGATCCAGCAGTCCGCGCATTGCCATCAGCTCGAGACTGCGAATATGCAGACCGACTATGCGGGCGAACGGCACGGGCTCGGTTTCCTTCTCCAGAACGAGTACCCGCACATCGTGCAGCCGCAGTTCGGCGGCCAGCATCGCGCCAGTCGGCCCGCACCCGGCAATGATCACGTCGAACATGAGGGGCGCGCGATCAGCGCCGGAGGTCGGCGACCGGAGTCCGGGGACGTCGCCCACGGTGACGTCGCGCTCGACCGTATCGTTCGACGACGGCTCGGTGGTGAACTGCGGAGAGTCCATAGGTGTTGCCTTTCGGGAGTGCCTTGTTGGTGAGGCGCTCCCGGCGACACCTACGTCAATCGCCGGCCGTGACGGATAGGGGGAGCACCCACATCGATACAGCGTTCATGGGTCTCACCTCCTCGGGCGGTGTCACGGTCCACTGCAAGCTACAAGCCCGAGCATCACACCGTCCAATCCTTATCCCAGCCACGTGATACGACTCCGAACGGGCCCGTGGGGTCGCAGGGCGAATCCGGCGTGGCGGCCCGGCTGGTCACGGTCGGCGGTCCGATCCCGGCCGCCCCGAGGCGGACCGGATCTCGGAAGGCGCTTTCCTGATGAGGTTCGCTCGTGGCCACTGCGTGAACTGGTGGTAGGCGGGCTTGACGGCCAGCGCGATGACGACGTACAGCAAGACGACCCGAATGAATCGACTTCCGCGTTCGAGCGCGCAGTGGACGCCAAGTCGGGCACCCGTGAGGCTGCATGCGGCCATACCGCACGCCGGAGCGATCGGGGTCCGTCGCATCGGGTGGGCAGGCTGATCTCCAGGCTTGGCTGACCGGACGCAAGAGCCGTCAGTGTCGGCGCAGTTCCGCAGACCAGTCCCGGAGCTGGTCGGCGAGGGCGAGGTTGTCCCCACGGCTCACGGTCTGCAGCAGCTGGGCGCACACGGTCGCTTCAGCGGCGAGGCCGGCCGGGCTGCCCGGGACGGGGAAGGTGTCGCGTGCCTCCTCCTCCTCGCCGAATTCGGCTCGTGCGCGGGCGCGATGATCGTCGACATCTCGCTGGGCTCACTTCAGACGGCCCTCATCCCCCACGCCCTGCGCGCCCGCGTCAACGGGGCTTACCGCACCCTCACCCACGGGATGCGCCCGCTGGGCGCGCTCGCGGGAGGAGCGCTCGGCACGGCCATCGGGCTACGCCCGACACTGTGGATCGCAACAGCCGGGACCGTGATGTGCCTGGTCTGGGTGCTGCCTTCGCCGGTCCCACGTATCCGCGAACTGCCCGACTCCCCGCCAGAGCCGGCACACGGCGCACCATCGGCATCGGCGAGCGCATCCTCACCCTCGTCCGGCTACTGAACTTGAATGGGTGCTGTCGGGACAGGAGGGTGCACGGGCACGCTCGGCGACGGCCCGTGCGGATGCTCGTGCAGCTCGCACGCCAAGATGTGCGAGTGCCTGAGAGCGAAGTAGATCTGCTGACATTGCTTCGTAAGTTTGATGACCCGCAGTGGCTGGAGTGGCCGCAGCACTACAAGCGCACCGAAACCGCCACCCTGTTCGGCCGCCTGACAGCCCGGATGGAGGCTCGATTCTCTGAGAGGAGCAGACCGGACGCTGCGGCCCGGTGAGGTTCCAGACGATGTATCCGCCGATCTTCCAGCCGGGGGCCGTGGACAGGTCGTAGATGTACTGCGGGCCTTCGTCGTCCTTTGGCCCCTCCCATACGTCGATACGGGCCTGCAGGGAGGGGCAAGGGCCTCGAGGTAGGGGTGCTCGACCATGTCCTCGGGGTGCAGCACGCAGGGGGCCGGTACGAGTTCTTCGCGGCCGACGGCCTCGGGGACCGGATGCTCGGTCAGCGGCGTGCCGATGTCCTCGGAGTGGCGCCGGAGGAGTCGTACGTGGAGGTTGTGGCGGGTGTCGGCGAGGTGCGGGGCGTGCCGGCCGCGTTTGAAGCCGTCGATGATCTCGATCTCTCCGGCGGTCGGTCCGGATCGCGCGTCGCGCCGCCGGGCCTGCTCCAGGATCTCCCGCTTACGCATTACCTCGGTGTAGCGGAAGCCGCTGGATCGCTTGTGGGGGATGGCGCACACCGGCCAGGGCTCGTCGGCGGACCACAGCATCGGTCCGCCGACCGAACTGTCGCGTGCCGTGGGGTGCCGCGGCGCGGGTGCAGGAGTGTCGAGCCAGCCGGTCAGCTCGAATCCCTTGTTGCCGTAGGCGGAGTACTCGAGGCGGACGGGGACGGAGTTGGCTCCCCCGTAGATCGGAGTGATGTCGTACTGGATGACCTCGTCCCTGTCGTCCACGGCCCGGTAGATCTTGTCCTCGATGAGGCCGCGCTGGTAAAGGGAGTTGGTGGGGTTGCTCGTCTGGGTCACGAGGTTGTGTTTGGCCGCGTGACCCACACCTGCGCCGCCGAGGCGCCGCCCCCCCTGCTCCCGCTCCCGCAACCGCTCGAATCCGACCGACTCGTCCCTCTCGACGTCCGCAGACACGACCGCCTCGGCGGCATCCCCCGCGAGTACCAACATGCCGCGTAACCAGCACGGACGTGGTTCTCGGCACCTACAAGGTCGGTGGGGGCGAACTCGAAGTACATGCGGTCCGACGTAGCCGCTGCCGCAGGAACAGCCGTCAGCTGTACCGCACCTGCCGACGCCCTTGTCGCCGTCGGACATCCAGAACTTGCCGCCGTCGGAGAACAGCTTCGTGCGCTCCGAGACGCCCAGTCCGACCGACGAGTCGATGTGGACGGGGTAGGCGGTGTCCTTCCGGTTGGAGAACCCGACGGCCAGGTGCCGGCGGCGCACGGAGAGGCTCCGCGGGAGCGTCTCTTCGGGAACTCGACGCACAGGCGCGCGCGGAAGTCTCGCGGTACGTCGCGGAACTCGTGGCGGACACCGCCGATGTGCACGCTCTTGCCGCTGAGGGCGGCGCCTGCGGCCCGGGCGTCGGTGCCAGGGGCGGGCGGTGCGGCAAGGGGGGGACGTGTCGTCGTGGTCGACGAGGAGGCGGGTGGGCAGCGGGCTGCCGCCGGTGGGCTCGATCACCTCCCGCTTCCCGTCGAGCAGGAGCCGGATGAGGAAGTGACCGGGGCGGGCCGCCGTCATGGAGCGGGTGCAGTCCTCGCAGGAGGTGTCCATGAACCACCGGACGAACTCGGCCGCGCTGCCGCCTGCCACATGGAGCTCGTACACGGAGGTGGCGCGTCGGCCGCGGGAGAGCCGGGCGGTGATGTTGGACGACATCCCCGATGCGCAGGTCGCGGCGCAGGCGGCGCCTGATCCCGGCGGCTCCCAGCGCGAGTCTGGCGTCGGCACCCCGGGTCCCGGATGCCCGTTCCCGCAGGTCAGACCCGGTGCCCGCTGCCTCGGCCGCCGTCGCGCCACTCGTGTCAGTCGCCCCCTCCGACGTGCTGTGATGAGCCTCACCGCAAACATGAGGGCCCCCTCGAGTACGCTGGGCAGCGTCGAACATGAGGGACCCCTCCGGATGATCCTCACCGTTCGGCACCCGGCCGATCCGGATTCCCCGGATCACGGACAGGACGGCCGCCCGGTCAACGGAATCGCGGCACATCACATGGAGATGACCATGAACAAGTGGATCAAGCGCGTCTCGACCGCTGTCGCTTCTACGGCGCTGGCAGGCGGAGCCCTTCTCGGAGTCAGCGGCACGGCGTCAGCGGCGACGGCCTCGGCGCCCGGGGAGCACACGCAGTCCGCGATCACCGCCTTCGCCACCAGCGGCGACCGCGCGGACGGCTACCAGAGCGCTCACCACCAGGCACAGGACGACAGCTGGGGCGCGCCCCGCGGCTGGTACACGAACGACGACCGCCAGGGCCACTACGGGGAAGAGCGCTGGAACGGCAGCCACGCGTACGTCTGGAACGGGTACCGCTGGGACGAGGCGACGACGTGGTACCGCGTCAGCGCCGAGCGCTGGCACCTCGACCAGGTCGCATGGTACGCGGACCAGCGCTGATGTGGCCGCAGGCCGGCACGGTCGGTTTGACCGGCCGCAACGACGTGGCTATGGGCTGCGCCGTTGCGACTCGTCAAACCGACCGCTCACCGAGCCGACATCGAGCGCGAACCGGTGAAATCACCGCCCGGCCGAACGGGAACAGCACGCGGGAGCCGTGTGTACTGCTCCCGTCCTCCGCCGCTACTGGCCGCTCCGGTGGCACCGCCACACCCCGCGACTCGAAGCATACGGGGAGCGATCACAGCGCCGGGCGAGCGGGAACATGGAAATGAGGGACAGTGAGATCGGTCAGAACCGTGGCACACGAGCTGCCCGTGCGGCTTGTCGTGTCGCACGACCTGTCGGTGCCGATACATGCAGCACTGCAGTACGACACGGATGACCCCTATGCCGTGCACGCCGTCTTCCACACCCTGGACCAGAGCGGAACGGTCGAGTGGTTCCTCAGCCGCGACATGCTGGCTCAGGCTCTGAGCGAGCACACCGGGCACGGAGACGTGCACATGTGGCCGACCGGCGGCTCGGGACGCGATGCGGTACGCATGGCTCTTCGTTCGCCTGTGGGATCGGCCCTGCTCGAGTTCCCCGCGCAGGACGTGGAATCCTTCCTGCGCGAAACGTGGTCCGCGGTGCCGCCGGGGGCCGAATCCAGCCGGCTCGACCTGGACGCCGAGCTGGCACAGCTGCTGGCGGAAAACTGAACACCATCCCCTGGATGGTGACGCCCCTCGCAGGACCGCGGGCCCGGATGCCGACCGCGGCACCGGGCCCGCCGCATGTCCCGCTGTATGCCGTGTTGCCCGACGTGGTATGCCCTGTTGCCCGACGCCGTCAGCCGCGGCTCATGCCTCCTCGCGGCACTCGCGGCACTCCTCTTCGGGACACTCGAGAGTGGTGAGGGTCTGCTCGACCTGCTGGGGGGTCAGCGGGGGTTCGGGCAGCTCGTGGGCGCACTCGGCGCGGAAGGCGTCGAGCAGCAGGTGCAGGTGGCGGCGCCAGACGTTGGGGGCGACGGCACGGGTGGCCTGGATGATCCCCACCTGGGACCAGATCACGAAAGCGACGTCTTCCGGAGTGACATCGTCACGCAGGACGCCCTGCTCCTGGGCGTTGCGGAAGATCTGAGCAAGCCGTTCCTTCGTGCGCTCGAACATTCCCCTGCCGAGCGCATGGACCGGCAGGCGAGCCGAGGCCAGGTCATTGAAGGCGCGGTCACAGGCCTGCAGTTCACAGAGCTTTTCCAGGTAGAAGCAGAACCCCTCCCAGGCGTCGTCCATGGCTGCGGCCTCTTCGGCTGCGGCGAGCAGATCCGTGAACTTCGCGGTGAAGAGCTCTTCGACCAGGTCGAGCCGGCGGGGGAAGTGACGGTAGACCGTGCCAATCGCCACGCCCGCCTCGCGGGCAACACCCTCCAGGGAAGCGTCCAGCCCCTGCTCGGCGAAGGCCTTGCGGGCAGCGGCCACGATCGCATCCCTGTTGCGCTGCGCGTCGCGGCGCAGCGGTTTGGCCGGCGCCTGGGGCGCGGGCGGGACGTGCTGGTGACTCATGCATCCAGACTAACATGAGGGACCCCTCGAATTAGGTTGTGATCTTACTCACGGTGCGGACGGAACGTGGTCCAGGAGCACGCACTCAGGGCGCGCCGAAGACGACGAGCCTCCGGCTCAGGCCGCTAGGACCAGCTGGGTGATGGCCCGTTGGGTTCTCCGTACGGCACCCGGCCGGCCGGTGAAGGCGTCCAGGAGCATGCGGTCGCCGAGCGGCCTCCAGTTCCGCCTTCACGCTCTGTTCGGTCATGACGGCGGGGCAGGGGCGGCTCCGCTCCCCCGCGACGGAGGCGTACAGCACCACGCTCCCGTCCGTCTCCAGCGTCTTGACGACGGGGCCGTCGTCGCAGGATCCGTGTGTGGCCCTCACCGTGACGCAGCGGCCGTCCGCCGCCGTCTCGGCCAGCCGGGCGGCAGGCATGAGACCGCCGGCAGAGCCTTGCCGAGCTGGTCCGATCGGCGACTTCGGCAGCGAGAACGGCCACCACATCGACGACCCGTCCGAGGACGCCCTGTTCGACCTGATCAGCGAACTCAACGACGCGGACAACACCTTCACCGTCATCCAGCAGTACCGGAAAAGGGCCGGCGGCCTCACTGACTTCCTTGCCCGAGCACTTCGCGCACGCGGTCGCGAGGTCGAAGTCGAGCACCTCCACGTCCGCCTCCCCCGCGTGCTGAAGACGGCGACGTCGCTATGAGCCCCTTAGAAGCTGTTGTCTTTCCGGATGTGATCGCCGCGTTTGCGCTGGTCGGGCGTATGAGTGGTGGTTCCGTGGGAGTTGTGGCCTGTCGAGTCATCGCTCCCCGGGAGGTCGCGAATGCCGTCAGTCGTCGGACTGCTGGAACAGCACGAACTCGCCGCTCGCCGTCGAGTCGACGGGCTGCGGGAGGAGGCCGACCGCATCCAGGCCGAACTGGCCGCGGCCGAGCAGGAATGGCAGGAGTGGGCGATCGCCCGCAAGCGGGTCGACACGGTGCTGGCTGCAGACGGCGGCAGCACCGCCGACACGGAGGTCACCGAGGATCCGAGGGATGCAGACGCGCAGTCGGCGCCCCGGGATGCGGCGAAGCCGAAGTCGCAGGTGCCGGTATGGCGAGAGGGGCTGGCCTGGCCGGCACTGTCGGTGGACTACCAGCGCATCCTGCAGTTGGGGGCGGACCGGGTCCGGCTCGGGCAGGGGCCGGTAACCTGCCAGGAGATGGCCGCAGCGTTCGGCATGGACGTGGTGCCGGCACGGGTGGAGGCACTGCGGTCGAAGGCGAAACGTCTGGTCGCGCGTGGCTGGCTGGCTGAACCGGCGCCGGGCCGGTTCACGCCCGCCCGCGGTGTGGCCCAGCCAGACGGCGGCTCATGACCATGGTCATCGACCACAGGATCATCGCCTCGGCACTGGCGGTGCGCCGCTCGTAGTCGCGTGCCAGGCGGCGGCTGCGCATCAGGTGGGCGAAGAGACGCTCGACGATCCATCGTTTGGGCAGGACTACGAACCCCTTGACGTCGTCGCTGCGCTTGACGATCGCCAGCACCAGCGCGAACGCGGCCAGGCAGTGCTCGACGAGGCTGCCGGTATAGCCGCCGTCAGCCCAGACGAGGGCGAGGCGGTGGTGCGCGTTGGCCACCCGGGCGAGCAGGACCTGCGCGGCCGAACGGTCGCCGACATCCGCAGCGGTGACCATCACGCCCAGCAGCAGGCCGAGGGTGTCGACCACGACATGCCGCTTGCGCCCGTTGATCTGTTTGCCGCCGTCGTAGCCGCGGCTGTCTGAGCCCACCACGGCGTCCGCCTTGACCGACTGTGAGTCGATCACACCGGCCGTGGGCTCTGTGTCCTTGCCCAGCATCCCGCGGACCCGCTCACGCAGCCGGTCGTGGAACTCCCTGACCAGGTCATGGTCGCGCCAGCGGCGGAAGAACGCGTACACCCGGTCCCACGGCGGGAAGTCCACCGGCATGGCGCGCCACTTGATTCCGTTGTCAACGAGGTAGCGGATCGCGTCCAATATCGCCCGGTGGCAGTACGCCTCCGGCTGCCCGCCGCGACCGCGCATCCAGCCCGGCACCGGCAGCAGCGGCCGGACCTTGGCCCACTCCCCGTCGGTCATGTCGGTCGGGTAACGGCGCTCGCGCATCCCGTTGTCGGTGGCGTTTCCGAACCGGTGAGCCAGACAGTCACACGCGAGGGTGACCGGGGTGGACTCCGTCTCGGCGGTCGCGTAGAACTGCGACAACAGGGCCTCCTGGATCGCTCGTTGGCATAGACACCCTCTGAGCTACCAAGAGGCCCTGCTCTCATGCCCGGCGCCGACCGCAATCACCCGATCGAGACTCCCGTTCGAAGCGCATCTCTCAAGATCGAAAAGACAACAGCTTCTTAGCTCTGGTCACCGTCTTCGAAGCAGGACGCGATGTTGTTCCACATGAAGGCGTCCTTCCAGCCCGGCTCTCCCTTCACCCAGCCGAGCACAGCTGCGACCACCTTCTCGCGCGAGACCGTCCGGGTCTGGAAGTGCACGGTGGGAACCCCATCCCGGTACTCCGACTGGAAGGTGTTGTCCGCGCGCATCAGTACCTGCACATACCAATCGCCTGGCTCCCCCTCAACGACGCCTTCGACGATCAGGGCATTGCCGCGTTGCAGGTTGGCTATCGCCGCGCTGATCTTCGGCTTCGTCGGCCGCCTGGCCACCACGCGTGCACCATCGCTCATCACCAGCACATCCGGATCATCGCGCATACCTCTGACAGCTCCGTAGTCCGGAAAGGGCCAGCGGACTTACAGAACTCCTTGCCCGAGCACTTCGCGCACGCGGCCACCAGGCCGAAGTCGAGCACCTCCACATCCACCTCCCCCGCGTGCTGAAGCCGGCCGCCTCATGATCGGTACTTCGACCGGGAAGGCGTGGCGCCCCTCAACCGCGTCGGCCCGGCGTGGAGCTGCGGAATCGTTGAAGCAGTTCAAGGGCCGGAGGACTGTCCGGATCAAAGCCGTGGATCCCATCCAACTCGGCGGGCACGTCCGGCCCCCACAGGCGGGCGCCATGGCACTGAAAGCAGAAGGCGATCTGGAAGAGCAGATCGGTGGCGCTATGAGCACGGATACCCCAGCCCGGGATGAAACAGCGGTGCAGCTCACTGTCTGGAGCAGAGCTGATCAACGTCAGGGCGTTGCTGACCTGAGCCGCCTCCCAGATCGCGACATCGTCACCCACCAGGTTCGCGGCGCTGAGATGCCTCATTGGGTCGGTGATGCGGACGACCTCGATCAACTCGGTCTTCTCCTGAACGGGCGGAAGCATCATGCGCACACACTCACTGATCAAGGCGCCGCGCACCAGAGGCAAGCAGACCTGACGACAGCCAAGATCCGCTTACAGGTTGTCCCGGTTGGTGTGCAGCTCACATTCCACGCTCTGGCCCGTAGGCCTCCTGGGTGCGTTGGCCCGGTCCTGTCGGCGGGTACTCCAGCTGAACGGGGCCCCGGTAGAAGGCCGCGCTGTCCCAGCCGGCCATCTCCTCGCCGATCAGGTAGCGGTACAGCCACTCGGAGAAGCCCATCGCGTATCCGACCCAGTCGCCTTCTGCCCCCTGTACCACCAAGCCATCTGAGGACCCGTAGACCCGCGGCGCTCCGAAGCCGCGGCCCCCTGATCCGTGGCGGCGAGGGGGATGAGGCCCTCGGCGGTACCGAAGCTGAGCTGTGGGACGTTGCAGAAGACGCGGGGATCGTCGTCGGGCCCCGTCCTGCCGGCATCCGCCCGCGACCGCAGGAACGTACCCCCGGCCGGTTCAAGCCGTACCTTCAGGCCGAGTTCGCCGCCGGCAACACCGTTGCCACCGAGCTGTAGCAGCCGATCCGCGAGCAGGCTTCCGCGGCGGGTACTCAACACTCTCCCGCTACATGGGGACCCTGCGTGACAGCACAGCCGTCCCCGCCCCTGCGCCCATCCCGGCTCCCCGCAAGATCACCGGGTGGATCATGCGGCCTCGGGAGAACCTCCCACCGCGAGAAACCCGTGCTCTGGAGCAGGTCCGCCTGGCCTGCCCCGACATCGCCAACGCCTGCGACCTGGCCCACGCCTTCGCCGACCTGGTCCGTCACCGCCGCGGCCACCTGCTCGGCGAGTGGATCCGCCAGGCCGAACTACGGCCTGAGGCCGATCCGCTCCTTCGCCAGCTTCCTCCGCCAGGACATCGATGCCGTCACCGCCGGACCGCCACCATGGCGGCTTCCATGGCGTTCGTAGGGGCCCACGCAGCCGACGGTGCCGGCTCACCGGGTATCCGCCATGGCAGAGGATGTTGCGCGGGCACTGCAAGAGGTCGTGAGTCAGGCTCGCGGACAGGCGAGGCTGCGGGGCGACAGCCGAAACGAGCCCCGCGCCGTGGTCAGTCGAGTAGCCCGCGTCGGCGGGCGGCGTCGGTGAGGGTTTGAAGGAGACTGTTATGTCCCTGGCGGAGCCGTGATGTCGCGGTGCCCGGGGAGAGGCCCAGGATCTCCGCGATCTCGGTGGGCGGGAAGTCTTCGACGTCGGCCAGGTACACAACGATCCGCAGCTCGGTGGGCAGTTGCTGAAGCGCGGCCGTCACCTCGTCGTCGGGCAGCTGGTCCAGGGCGTGCGTTTTCAGAGCCCGGTCATCACAAGGCCTCGGGTTCCGTTCTCCTGTCAACCGTTGTGGGCTTCCTGCTGTGGGGAGGACAGAGCTCCGTTGGCGGTTCCGCTCGCCACAGGCACCGAGCGCGGTGTCAGCCAGGATCCGGAACAGCCAAACTTTCAGACTGATCCGCTCGGAGAGCGACCCGAGCGTGTGAAAAGCCTGAAGATACGTCTGCTGAACCAGCATTTCAGCGTCAGCGCGGTCACACGCCATCTGTATCGCGGCTGCGTACAACCGGTCGAGGAGTGGCATGGCCTCGCGCGCGAACTGCGTGATATCGGTATCCCCGTAGGCCGCGCCTGGACTTCGGCGGCTGCCGCGGTGTTCCTGACCCGGGCAGCTCTCCCGTTCGGCACGCTGGAAGGGGGCTCGGTTCACGCCTGCTCCCGAGAGGAAACGAGCACTGCGGCACGGCGATGCCGTCCTTGTCCGGCGAGCCAGAGGTCTCGCAGGCGTTCGGACGCCGCTCCCCCACGGTGCCGGCCCTTCGCGTAGTCCGTGACGACCGGCAGGCTCGCGGCGTCAACGGGCAGAGTTGCTGCTGAGGACATGGGTTCTCCAGAAATGACGATGAGATCCTTCCGAGGCGAAAGAGGGCTGTGGCGAGATCTGGTCACCGCCATGGCGGCCACGGGAAAATGATCAGATCGTGAGGGTGTGATCTGCGACGTTCGCATGCTTCGGTGGGGGCCTTCGTACGTGCCTGGGGAACTCGTGGACAGGACGCTCGGTGTGGCCGTGTGCCCCGGGGCGGCCGGGCAGCTCGGTGTCGAGCCGCTCGGCCGCCCCGCCGGGCTACGGCCTGCGCATGTGTCGGACGCAGCCGGTCACCGCAGGGAGCGGAAGCCTGCGCGGACCTCGTTCACGAAGAACTCCGGCTGCTCCCAGGCTGCGAAGTGGCCACCCTTGGGGAGCCGGTTGTAGTGCACGAGGTTCGGATAGGCCTGCTCGGTCCAGCTCTTCGGGGGCTGGTAGAGCTCATCGGGGAAGACGCTTACGGCGACCGGGAGCTTGACGCCCTTGACCGCGAAGAACGGAGAGATCCGGTTTTCGGCGTAGAGGCGGGCGGCGGAGATCGCGGTGTTCGTCAGCCAGTAGAGCGTGATGTTGTCCAGGACGTCGTCCCGGGACAGGCCCTCGGTCACTCCATCGAAGGCCCGGGAGATCATTTCCAGACTGGCCGCGTCGTGGTCGAGCAGGAAGGCTGCCAGGCCGACCGGAGAATCCGCCAGCCCGGTCAGCGTCTGCGGGCGAGAGGCCATCATGTAGGCGTAGTAGACGTGCTTGTAGAAGAAGTCCAGCTGCTCGACGGCGCGCTTTTCTTCGTCGTTGGAGAGAAGGACGTCGGACGGCAGCGGGTTGCCGGTCGCGACGGCCTGCTCGATGGCGGGCGGGAACACGCAGGCCATATTGGTGTGGATGCCGACGAGGCCCTCGGGCTCCTGCACGCCCATGAGTTCGGTGACGAGCGCGCCCCAGTCGCCGCCCTGCGCGACGTACTTGGTGTAGCCCAGGCGCTTCATCAGCTCGGCCCAGGCCTGGGCGATGCGCTCGGGGTCCCAGCCGGCCGAGGTCGGCTTGCCGGAGAAGCCGTAGCCGGGCATGGACGGGATCACCAGGTGGAAGGCGTCCGAGGCGTCGCCGCCGTGGGCCGTCGGGTTGGTGAGCGGCCCAATTATCTTCATCTGCTCGATGACCGTGCCCGGCCACCCGTGCGTGACGATCAGCGGCAGGGCGTCCTCGTGCTTCGAGCGGACGTGAATGAAGTGGATGTCCAGGCCGTCGATCTCGGTGATGAAATGCGGCAGGGCCTTCAGCTTCGCCTCGAGCTTGCGCCAGTCGTACTCCGACGCCCAGTAGTGCGCGAGCTTCTGAAGGGTGGCGAGCCGGGTGCCCTGGGACTGGTCTTCGGTGGTCTCCTTCTCGGGGAAACGCGTCGCCGCGACGCGCGCACGCAGGTCCTTGAGCTCTGCCTCGGGGAACTCGAAGGTGAACGGACGGATTGCGTGCCGGTCAGTGCCGACGGACATGTTGGTCTCCTTGATGTCTGAATGAATTGCAGGTAAGGCGGGATTCAGCGCCGGGTTCGCAGGAATTTTCGCGACTTGTCAATACGCCGACCGACGCTGGGGCCGTGCGGCCCGCCCTGTTTTCCGGCGTACTTCCCTGATGGGCCTGGTTGCCACGTCGGTAATCTGGAACGTGAGCTGGATTTCGCAAGGATGGTGGCGTGTTGTCTGGGAAATTTGACGAGGTACCGTCGGCAAACTTCACGGCAGTCGGTCGTCGATCGGGGCCAATTGTGGCGCACGCGCCCTCAAGCGCAGACGCGTGAAATCCGTCGGAAGGCTCTGCCGCCGGGAAGTCACACCGCCGTCAATCCCCGGCCCACCACAGTGGCAGTCTTCAGCCCCGGTGTGTCTCCAGCAGCCGCAGCCAGACCTCGCCGATCGTCGGGAACGCGGGCACGGCGTGCCACAACCGCTCCAGCGGCACCTCGCCGGCGACCGCGATGGTGGCCGAATGCACGAGTTCTCCCACGCCGGGACCGGCGAAGGTGACACCGGCCACGGTGCCATGGTCCAGATCGATGAGCATGCGCGCCTGGCCGCGATAGCCCTCGGCGTAAAAGTGGGCGCCCGCGACGTGCGCGAGGTCGTAGTCCACCACCTTGATCCGGCGCCCGCTGCGCTCCGCGTCGCGCGTGGTCAGACCGACGGAGGCGACTTCGGGGTGGGTGAAGACGACCTGCGGCACGGCCAGGTCGTCGGCCGTCGCGGCGTGCGTGCCCCACCGGGTGCCGTCGACCGGCTCGCCGTTTGCGCGCGCCCCGATGACGGCGCCGGCGATCCGGGCCTGGTACTTGCCCTGATGGGTCATCAGCGCCCGGTGGTTGACGTCGCCGACGGCGTAGAACCAGCCGTCGGCGACGTCGGTCACTCGGAAGGTGTCGTCCACCTTCAGCCAGTCGCCCGGGGTGAGACCTATCGTCTCCAGCCCCAGGTCCCAGGTGTTCGGGGTCCGGCCGGTGGCGAGCAGGATCTCGTCCGCCGCCAGCTGCCCGCCGTCGGCCAGAGTGATCCGCACCTCGCCGCCCTCCCGTGCCAGGGAGGCCACCGAGGTCCCGAACCGGATGTCGACGCCGGCTTCGCGCAGTCCGTCGGTCACCAGCTCCCCGGCGAACGGCTCCATCCGCTGCAACAGCCCGTCCTCGAGAACCAGCATGGTCACCTGGGAACCGAGCGCCTGCCAAACGGTGGCCATCTCCACGGCCACCACGCCCCCGCCGACCACGGCCAGACGTCCGGGGACCTTGTCGGCGCTGGTCGCCTCACGGCTGGTCCAGGGGCGGACGGTGTCCACGCCGGGGATGCCGGGCAGAGCGGCGCTGGTGCCGGTGGAGACGGCCACGGCATGCCGCGCCGTGAGGGCGACGGTGGCACCGTCGGGGGTCTGCACACTCACCTTGCGGGGGCCGGCAAGGCGGCCGTGGCCGCGGATCAGATCGACGGAGACCGAGTCCAGCCAGTCGACCTGGTCCTCGTCCTTCCAGTAGGAGGCCATCTTGTCGCGGTGTGCCAGGACCGCCTCGACGTCCAACGGCCCGGCCACCGCCTGACCCAGCCCGGGCGCTCGCCGCGCATCGGCCCGCGCCACCACCGGACGCAGCAGCGCCTTGCTCGGGTCGCAGGCCCAGAACGAGCACTCCCCGCCGATCAGTTCTCGCTCCACGATCACGGTGCTCAGCCCGGCGGCACGAGCGCGTTCGGCCACGTTCTCGCCGACCGGCCCTGCGCCGATGACGATCACGTCGTAAGTGCGGGTGGTCTCGTTCATCTCTGCTCCGTACTGACTGTGAGGGGATTGGGTCGGGCGATTTGGGCGGGCGATCGGGGCGGGCTTTTCGGTGGCCCGGACGCCGCCGTCCGCCGAGGCCGAGTCCGAGTTCGACGGTTGGAGGGCATGCCGGACGGTTTGACAGGAGGCTGTGCAGTGGATCTCCAGGCCGTCGATCTCGGTGACGAGGTTCGGCAGAGTCTTCAGCTTCGCCTCGGGGAACTCGAAGGTGAACAGTCGGATTGCGTGCCGGTCGGCGCCGATGGGCAGATTGGTCTCCGCGGTGTCCAACTGCATTGCAGGTAAGGCGGCCGGCGCCGACTGCGCAGAGAATTCCGCTACGTGTCAATCCCGCGGGCCGGCGCCGGAGCCATGTGGCCTGCTCCGCTTTCCGGCGCACTTCCCCGTGCAGTCGGCGGCGGACTCGCGGAACCTGTGCGTACCGGACCCGCGGCGCATCGAAGCGCCGCTGGATACAGGCGACCTGGGAAGGTCACTCGCTCCAACGGAGCTTCGACGCGTGCGACGCGCTCTCCACAGCATCGCCCCCGTGGCGCGCTGTGTGGCCGGGTGGCTCGAGGTTGCCGAGTGGTTCAGAGGGGAGCCGCTCGACCGCCCGGGCGAGTCAAGGCCCGTGCAGTCGTTCGTGGACGAGGAGTCACCGGAGGGAGCGGAAGCCTGCGCGGATCTCGTTCACGAGCAGCTTCGGCTGCTCCCAGGCGGCGAAGTGCCCACCGGTGTCGAGCTGGTTGTAGTGGACAAGGTTGGGGTAGGCCTGCTCGGCCCAGCTCTTGGGGGCCTGGTAGACCTCGTCGGGGAAGACACTGACGGCGGCTGGGAGCTTGACGCCCTTGGCACCGAGGAACGGGGTCTTGTTCTCCGCGTAGAGACGGGCCGCGGATATCCCCGTGTTCGTCAGCCAGAAGAGCGTGATGTTGTCCAGGACGTCGTCTCGGGTGAGGCCTTCGGCCTGTCCGGCGAAGGCTCGGGAGATCATCTCCAGGCTCGGCGCGTCGTGGTCGAGCAGGTAGGCCGCCAGGCCGACGGGCGAATCCGCGAGTGCGGCCAGCGACTGCGGGCGCGAGGCCATCATGAGGAACTGGGCGATGTTCTGGTACAGGTGGCCGACCTGCTCGACCGCGCGCTTCTCCTCATCGTTCGCCAGAACGACGTCGCAGGGCAGCGGGTTGCCGACCGCGAGCGCCTGCTCGACGGCGGGCGGAACCGTGCCGGGCAGGTTGACGTGGATGCCCACCAGCCCCTCGGGCTCCTGCACACCCATGAGGTCCGAGATGATCGCACCCCAGTCGCCGCCCTGCGCCACGTACTTCGTGTAGCCCAGGCGCTTCATCAGCTCTCCCCAGGCACGCGCGATGTGCTCGGCGTCCCAGCCGGCCGAGGTCGGCTTGCCCGAGAACCCGTAGCCCGGCATCGACGGGATCACCAGGTGGAAGGCGTCCGAGGCGTCGCCGCCGTGGGCCGTCGGGTTGGTGAGCGGCTCGATGATCTTCAGCTGCTCGATGATCGAACCGGGCCATCCGTGCGTGACGATCAGCGGCAGGGCGTTCTCGTGCTTGGAACGGACGTGGATGAAGTGGATGTCCAGGCCGTCGATCTCGGTGATGAAGTTCGGCAGGGCCTTCAGCTTCGCCTCGACCTTGCGCCAGTCGTACTCCGTGGCCCAGTAGCGGGCGAGTTCCTGCATCGTCTCCAGCGGCACGCCCTGCGAATGATCCGCGACGGTCTCCTTCTCGGGGAAGCGCGTCGTCTCAATGCGTGCGCGCAGCGCCTGGAGCTCCGACTCCGGGAACTCGAACGTGAACGGACGGATCGCCCGCGCTTCCGGCGTGACGGACATGTTGATCTCCTTGGGGTCGCCGGCGACCTCGTGCCGCCGGCTCGTCGTCCACCATTGCCGGAGGGGGGCGTGCGCAGCGCCCGGGACATCCCCGGGGGTTGGTCCCGTGGCCGCCGGCTCGTCGTCCACCATTCCCTGGGTTGGGCGTGCGTCGCCCCTGGGATACCCCCGGGGATCGGTCTCGTGGCTGACCCCGGGGGATCCCCGTTCCCGGCGGAAGGGACGCGGGTTCGGGCCACGTACGGTTGCGGACAGTCGCTCTCTGCGATGGCCGGAGAAGGCAGTGCCCCGAAGTGGGACGTCAGCGGGCCGAGCGGGGATCGGAGCGCGGTCGGCCCCACATGGACATAGGCCCTAAAATCAGCCTATAATACCCAAAAGATACTATGCTGATGACAGGTGCAGTCTGAAGGGAGCCCGCCCAGCCCGCTCGGTCGATTCGACCGGGCGCGAGCCCTGTGAGGTTGGGTCGCGCGTTGGGGCCCGCAAACGCGAGCCAGGTACCTCGACCGGTGGAACGCACCCAGCAGCGGGTCGGGAGATCCCATGGGCGTGCCCGCCATCGATACTCAGGGTGGTCTGCTGAGCCGCCGCCGGGAGCTGGCCGCGCTGGAGCAGGTGCTGGCCACGGCGAGGGCGGGCAGTGGCGCGATCCTGGTCCTGCGCGGGGAGGCGGGTATCGGCAAGACGGCGTTGCTGGACTACGCCGCGGACCGGGCCGTCGGGTTCCGTACCGCCGGCGTCGCCGGCATCGAGTCGGAGATGGAGTTTCCGTTCGCGGGCCTCCACCGGCTCTGCGCGCCGATGCTGGGTCGGCTTCAAGAACTGCCGGAACCGCAGCGCGATGCCTTGTCGGTCGCGTTCGGATTCCGGGAGGGCGAGGCGCCGAATCGGTTCCTGGTTGGCCAGGCCGCGCTCAATCTGCTGGCCGGCGCCGCCGAGGGTCAGCCGCTGGCCTGCCTCGTCGATGATGCGCAGTGGCTGGACGAGGGGTCCATGCAGGTGCTGTCGTTCGTGGCCCGGCGGTTGATGGCCGAACCGATAGCTTTGATCTTCACCTTGCGAGAGCCTGAAGACCATCTGGCGCTGGCCGGTCTGCCGGAACTGATCGTCGAGGGTCTCAGCGAGCCCGACGCGCGGGCCCTGCTGACCGCGGCCGTTCGCGTGCCGCTCGACCCGGTGGTAAGGGACCGGATCGTCGCCGAGGCCCACGGCAACCCGATGGCCCTGCTGCAGCTGCCACGCGCACCTGCGGAGCTGGCGGGCGGTTTCTGGCTCCCTGGCCGGTGCCCCCTGGCGAGCCGCATCGAGAGCGTCTTCTACCAGCAGTTCCGATCACTTCCGCAGGACAGCCGGCGTCTCCTGCTGACCGCCGCAGCAGAGCCGACCGGCGACGCCGGACTGTTGTGGCGCGCGGCGGGTCTGCAAGAGATCTCGGTGGACGCCGCAGCGCCGGCCGAGGCCGCGGGACTGGTCGAGTTCGGCACCAGGGTTCGGTTCCACCACCCTTTGGTGCGCTCGGCCATCTACCGCAGGACGCCGGCGCCGGATCGCCGGGCGGCGCACCGGGCACTGGCGGAGGCCACCGATCCCCACCTCGATCCTGATCGCAGGGCGTGGCATCGCGCTCACGCCGCCACCCAGCCCGACGAGGGCGTCGCCGTCGAGCTGGAGCGCTCAGCCGGCCGGGCGCAGGGCAGGGGCGGAGCCGCCGCGGCAGCCTCCTTCCTGCGGCGGGCGGCGGAAGTGACACCCGACCCCGCACACCGCGTCACCCGTGCCCTGGCCGCGGCTCAGGCCCAGATCGAAGCCGGCGGGGCCGACCAGGCCTGCACCATGCTGGCGGCCGCGGAGGCCGGCCCGCTCGACGACCTGCAGCGTGCCCGGCTCGAGCGGCTGCGAGCCCGGCTGGTCTTCTCCCGGCTGCGAGGCAGCGACGCACCCCGGCTTCTGCTCGACGCCGCGCACCGGCTGGCGCCTCTGGACACAGCCCTCGCCCGTGACACCCTGCTGGAAGCGTTCGGCGCGGCGATCTTCACCGGCCGTCTGAGCACGGGAGCCGGGCAGCGAGAGGTGGCCGAGGCAGTCCGTGCCGGACCGCCGTCCCCGACGCCACCGCGGATGGTCGATGTGCTCCTGGACAGCATGACCAGCCTGGTCATCGACGGCTACCCCGCCAGCGTCGACGCTCTCAGGCGGGCACTGCGCCTCGTACGGCAGGAGCCGGCGTCCGACGCGACGGATGCGGACAAGCGCTGGCTGTGGCTGGCGTCCCGGGTTACGCCCGAGCCTCTCGCGCCGGAGTTGTGGGACGACGAAGCGTGGCATGAACTGGCGACCGGCGCTGTCAGTACCGCCCGCGAAGCGGGGGCGCTCGCCGTCCTCCCGATGGCGCTGACCTACCAGGCGGCATTCTGCGTACATGCCGGGAATTTCGATACCGCAGAGGCTCTGATCGACGAAGCGACGGCGATCTCGGAGGCAACGGGCGGCGTACCCATGATGTACACGTCGCTCGTGCTCGCCGCCTGGCGAGCACAGGAATCCCACGCACTGGACCTCATCGAGGCCACCGTCAACGAGGTGTGCGCCCGGGGTGAGGGGCGCTCGCTGGCTGTGGCCGAGTACGCGACCGCACTGCTGTACAACGGCCTCGGCCGCTACGACGCCGCGCTGGCAGCCGCGACGCGCGCATGCGAGTTCGAGGATCTGGGCTTCTACGGGTGGGCACTGATCGAACTGATCGAGGCCGCCGCCCGCAGCGGGCAGCCGGAAGCCGGCTCGGCGGCCCTGGACAAACTCACCGAACGCACACACGCGAGCAAAACTGAGTGGGCCCTGGGAGTAGATGCCTGCTCGCGCGCGCTGATGAGCGACGACCAGGCTGTCGACACGCTCTACCAGGAGGCGATCGAGCATCTCGGACGCTGCCGGATCGCTGTCCACCTGGCCCGCGCCCGTCTGTTGTACGGCGAGTGGCTGCGTCGTCAGAACCGCCGCCGGGAAAGCCGGGCTCAACTGCGTCCCGCCTACGAGGCGTTCCACCGGTTCGGAGCCGACGGCTTCGCCGAGCGCGCCCGCAAGGAGCTTCTGGCGACCGGAGAAACCCCACGCACGCAGACGACGGGCAACCTCGCCCAACTCACGAGCCAGGAAGCCCAAATCGCCGGGCTGGCCAAAGACGGCCACACCAACCAGGAGATCGCTGCCCAGCTGTTCCTCAGTCCACGCACGGTGGAATGGCACCTCGGCAACGTGTTCACCAAACTCGGGGTCAGCTCTCGCAGACACCTCCGCTCAGAGCTGTCTCCCGCGAAACCGACGACGCCGATTACCAGCAGCGGACGCAGCGGCCCGAAAACTCCCCACAAGACGGCAGAACGAAAGGCATGAGGTCCGGCGCTTCACCGAAACCGACGGCTTCTGGTCCGATGAGGAGGGCCGTCGTGGGCGCGCCGCGGCAAGGCAGCGGCGGCATCCGGCTCCTCACCGCAGCAGGGGCGCCGGCGGTGTGCGGGCGCCCCCTGCTGCCTGGTGTCAGTGCCCGGCCATTAGCGTGTGCGCTTGACCCGACTCCTGCAGACCTACTCCTACTTACGGCCTTCGGCCGTGCGCGATTCCACGGCCGGACGCACCCTCGCGCTGGAGACCTCCGGCGGTGCCACCCCGGCCGGAGAGGTGGCCAACCCCCGGTTCTTCAGCGGGTTCCTGACCGCACCGGCCGCCGCGGCGACGGCGCTGCTCGCGGTCGCCGACGTGGCCGCCGCCCGCTACTACCGGCCGAGCGCCAATGCCTCGCTCGACCCGGTGGTGACGGCCGACGGCGACCGGCTGCGGCTTGAGTCCTTCTCCGGCTGCTGCGGTGTCTATGCCCGGCTCGACGTTCTCGCGTCCGGCCTGGACGGTGACGACGTCGGGCACGGCACCACGAACGTGGACGTCAACCTGCCGCTGCGGCGGGCGCTGGCCGGCCTCGGCGGGCTCGACCCCCTCCATCTGGCCGTCGGGCCCGAGGAGTTGACGGTCAAGACCTTCGACGGCGAGTTCGCGGAGAAGAAGGTTCCGCTGCCGGAGCGCTGGCTGCGCGGCTTCGCCGAGGCCCAGGCACTCGCGGCGGGCTTGGCCCTTCGGGCCGAAGTGCCCGCCGTGGAGGCGGCCGCCGTGCTGCGGGCGCTGCCCCGGCCCACCCGCAGGCCCGATGCCCGTACGAGCCGCTGGGTGGTGCCCGCGGGCCGCACCCTGCGTCCCACGACCAGGCCGGCGCCGGGTGCCGTGTGCCTGCCCGGCCCCGAGCGGCTGCTGACCCTGCAGACGGTACTGCGGCACGCGACGACCGTACGGGTGTACGCGCCGACCGCCCCGGCTGCCGCGGACGGGGCCGCCGCCGTCGCCTGGGAGGTCGAACTGCCGGGAATGCGGCTGACGTTGATGCTCTCCCAGAGTGCCTCACGCGGCTTCTCCGGCGAAGGCGCAGTGCTGCACGACCTCGCCACCGGCCGCGCGGCGGCGGACGCGGAACGGGTCGCCGAACTGCTGGCCTGGGAACCGAGGATCGATGTCGCCGAGCTGTCCCGGCAGGCCGGTCTGCCGGCCTGCCGGGTGCGCGCCGCGCTGACCATGCTGGGGACGTCCGGCCAGATCGGCTACGACCTCGCCGAGGAGGCGTACTTTCACCGCCACCTGCCCTAGCGCGCGGGCGCCGCTGAGACGCGCAACCCCCGGCTGCGCGGGGCGCGGGCGCTCGTCGCGGACGGGGCGGTGCGGCTCGAAGGACCGCTGGCCCGGGTCGGGAAGGGCGACGACGCTCATGTGGTCCGCACCGACGACGAGTCGGGACAGTTGAGCTGCACCTGTTTCTGGTGGGCGAAGTACCGGGGCGGACGCGGCCCCTGCAAGCACGTGCTCGCGGTGGGCATGGTGCGCGGCACGGCGGCGGACACGGAAGCGGCCGCTGCCGCGGAAGCCACAGCGCCGGCGACCACGGCACGATCGGAGACGGCACGATGACACTGGTCCACCTCGCAAAAGCCGGCGACGTCGAAGGAGTGCTCCGGGAACTCGGCGCCCTGACGCCAAACGAGCGCGCGGCGCAGGCCGAGGCCCTGGAGGCCCGGCGCGCGCCGATGCGGGCCGGCTGGTACCACGTCCCCGAGGAGGAGAAGGCCGCCCAGCTCGCCGCCGAACTCGGCTGCCGGACCGACCCCGTGGCCGCGGCCGACTGGATCCTGCGGCCCGAGAACGACAGGAACGCCATCCGCCTGCCCCTCGGCGGCGCCTGGATGCTCGAGGTGGTGAACCTCCATCCCGTCGCCTGGCGGGCCGAGTTGGCCGCACAGCTCGCCGATCGGTCGACGCCCGGGAACAGCGTCAGGTCCGACCTCGTCGAACATCTCGTCCTCGACACGGGCTGCCCCGTCCCGACCTCCGACGGGTTCATCGACAGCTGGCTGCGCTGGCAGAGGGAGCGCGACTTCACCGCCCGCCTCAAATTCAACGCCTTCTCCCCGGCCGGGGAGCTGCTGAGGGCGCGCCTGGCCGAGGTGGTCGACATCATCAAGGCCGACGCGCAGCCGTTCCTGCTGGCCGTGCCGACCGACGCCACGGGTGCGCTGGACGCCGCCGTACTCGTGAGGCGTCTGTCGGTGCTCGACGGGCTGGGCATCACGCCCGCGCCGGTCGACCTGGCCCAGGCACTGCTGCGCGTCACCCCGACCGCGGACGCGAAGGTGCTGGGCGCGGCCGGGCGGCTCGGGTCCGACGCCGGGCCCCGGCTGTCGCGGTGGCTGCGCGAGGGCGGTCTGCCGCACTGGGAATCCGGTCCCGCGAACTGGCCCGACGCCCACTCGGGTGTGCACCTGGCGGACTGGGTGAGCCACATTCGCCCCGAGCCGGCCCCCGGTCCCTCGCTGCTCCCGCCCGCCAAGGCCCTGATCGGGCCGTACCGGAAGAGCGGTCTCTGCGACCCGATGGTCCCCTTCTGGCTCGCCCAGCTGCCACACCACCGCGAACTCGTGCTGACCCGCGACTACTTCAGGTACCGCGTGTCCATGCGGGGCTGGGCCCACGCCCTGCCGCTCGCCGCGGAGTCCGGCGGCCCGGCAGGATTCGCGCTGCACCTGGCACTGGCGTACACCCTCACCTACGACCAGCAGGGCGAACGCGACGCGGCGGTGGACGCGCTGCTCGTGCTCGCCGCGCGGGGGCAGCTGGACACCGAGCTGCTCGGACAGCAGCTGGCCGGGATGCTGCGTGGCAGGGGGATCGAGGCGAACCGGGTGACCGCCTCCCTGCGTACGGCGGCTGCCTTTGCCGTCGGCCGGGAGCACCAGCAGCGTGTTGGCGGTGCACGGCTCGGGAATGGGGCCCGGCAGAAGGCACCGATATCCACCGCGGCCTGGACAGCCAGGTCCTCGATCTGCCGTTCGCCGATCACCGGCCCGCAGCGGCGCATCAGCGCCGCCGGCGCGGTGTCGAACGAAGAGCACGTCGGCTCCAGGACCGCGTCAGGCGAAGTCCCGGCGGCGGCCCACCGGGACCGCGAGCAGGTACAGCGGCGGCAGGAGCGCGGCTGCGCACACCGTCCACAGGGCCGCGTGCGCGTCCGGTCTTTGAAGCCATCTTGCGACGGCTGGGCCGACATCCCGGGCGCCATCGGCTGCACGCTGGAAAACCGGCTGTTCAGGGACGCGTACGACGACTTCCGCGCGGCGGGCGCCGAGGTGCGCGGCGTGAGCACTCAACGTCCGGACGAGCAGCAGGTGTTCGCGGTCGAGGAGGGCATCCCCTTCACCCTGCTCTCAGACGTCGACCTGCGCCTCGCCGCCGCTCTGCGGCTACCGGTGTTCCGTGCCGGGCAGGCACTGCGGCTGAAGCGGGCGGTGCTGGTGGTGGACCGCGAACGCGTGGTGCGCCAGGCGCGCTTCCCGGTGACGGACATCCCGGGGGCAGTGCGCGAGGCGCTGGCGGTGGTACGGCGGGTGGCGGCGGGGCGCTGAAGGGGGCGGGCGCGGGGACGGCCCCGGGCATGCCCGCCGAGTCCGTCACGGCGACAGCCGCTCCCACCCCGCCAGCCGTCCCCCGGAGTTGCTCCGTACCTGACGGAGCCTGCCGTGCCGTGGCAGCCTGGCTCACTCCTGCCCTGACCACCGACCATGTGGCCCGTGCTCTCCAGCGAGCCAAAGCGCCGACTCTCCTCATCGGCGGTAGCGCCGACAAGCTGTGGGATTCACGGATCGCCGAGTCCCTACGGCACGACGTCCTGGAGGTTCCCTCAGCGGATCACGCCCTGGAGCTCGCGGACGACGCCGCGGGATCCGTTGATGTATCGCAGCAAGCCGTCTCACGGCTGGACCGCTTCATCGGCTCTCTCGGGTGTGAGAAATCACTGGACAAGACCGCCCGGACAGACGGGGAACTGGGATGCCGGTGACCTTGACCGCCTTGACCGCCTTGGCGAACTCGGCGTCGACCCGCTCCTGCCGAGCGCGCGGCCGGGTTCGCCGGTCCGCGTGCGCGACGATTTCAGCCACGGGCGCGAGGTCAGCGTTCCCCCTCGGCGTCACTGCTCGCCGTGCCGGTCAGGATCGCGCTTGCGACAACGTCGAAGAGGTGATCGGCGCGTGGCGCGAGCGAGCGTTGATCGCCGAGCCAAGCGAGCGCCTCTACCAGCGCGAACAGATCGACGCCGTCGATGTCGGTCCGCGCCATGCCCGCGGCCTGGGCGCGGGTGAGGAGCCGCGCACCGGCCGCGCGCAGAGTGACGCACGAAGCGTGGAGTGCGGACTCGGTGTCCTCGATGGCGGCTGCCATCAGCACGACCGCGCCCCGATACTCGGTTGTCCACGCGACGCAGTCGCGTAGCCACGTGACGAGGGCATCGCCGGGCGAGCTGGACGTTTCGAGGGCGCCTGCCTTAGCGGTCAGCTCGTCGAAGCTCGTATGGAGCAGGGCATCGAGCAGCGCCTCGCGCGTCGGGAAGTGACGCAGCAGCGTCGCGAGTCCGACATCGGCCCTGCGCGCGATGTCGCGCAGTGACACGTCGACGCCTTGCTCGGCGATGGCGGTGCCCGCTACTGCGAGCAGGTGATCGCGGTTCTTCTTGGCGTCGGCCCGCATCTGTCCCCCTTGACTATTCGGATCGGTGGTCCATATATTCGGATCAGTGGTCCGATTATATGGATCGCCGATCCGAATAAGCCTATCCCGCGCCGCTGGCGGCGGACGAGTCCCCCTCCGGCCGTCACCGCCGTCCGCCGCAGCAGCCGGGGGCGACGAGGCACCCCGGCTGCGACCACTACCTGTCGAACCGGTGACGCATTGGGCGTAATCCATCGACGTCAAGAAGCAAGGACACCCCCCATGAATCTGAAGCTCGAAATGATCGTGCTGCCCGTCTCCGACATCGACCGGGCCAAGGCCTTCTACGAGAAGGTCGGATTCCGCCTGGACGTCGACTACACGGCCAGCGAGGACGTCCGGGTGGTGCACTTCACGCCGCCCGGCTCCGAGTGCTCGATCATCTTCGGCGAGGGGATGACACCCATCGCACCCGGCTCGTTCCAGGGTCTGTACCTCATCGTCTCCGACATCGAGGAGGCCCGCGCGGAGCTCACCGGCCGCGGCATCGAGGTCAGCGAGATCTTTCACGACGCAGGCGGCCTCTTCCACGGCCACGAGGGCGGGGACGTCACCCACCGCGGCCCCGGCCAGGAGCGGCGGGCCGGCCTGCACCCCGAGCGCACCTCCTACGGCTCCTTCCTCACCTTCAGCGACCCGGACGGCAACGGCTGGGTGCTCCAGGAAATCTCGCAGCGCCTCCCCGGCCGCTGACAACCCCGCAAGTCACCGTCCAAGGGCTGCTACGGGCCGCGTCCGGCCCGGATGGCAGCCGGTCCGACCCAGCGGTTCCCGCGGTCCGGGCCGAAGGCCGGCACCACACCGCAGGGCGAGGGCAAGGGTGCTCTCCGCTGCCCGGCGGCCACGGGGCCGCGCCGGCCGAGCGGGCGCCGAGAGATGGCTTTGCCGCCGGGGCCGTCCGGCGGCGGGGAACGGCAAGCGCGGTCGGCAATGGGCTGCGGCCGCCGGAGTGTCCGGCCGAGTCACGGAAGCAATGAGGGACGAAACAGTGAGGAACGCGGCAGTGAGGAACGTAGCAGTGAGGAACGAGACACCCCGCACCTACGACGTGATCGTCATCGGCGGGGGGCCGGTCGGCGAGAACGTGGCCGAACGCGCCCGCGCCGCAGGGCTCAGCACCGTGATCGTGGAGCGCGAACTCCTCGGCGGCGAGTGCTCGTTCTGGGCCTGCGACCCGAGCAAGGCGCTGCTGCGGCCGGTGGTGGCACGTGCCGACGCGAGCCGCGTACCCGGACTCAGCCCGGCGGTGGCCGGCCCGCTGGACGTCGAGGCGGTCCTCGCACACCGCGACAAGATGTCCTCGTACTGGAGGGACGAGGACCAGGTCGACTGGCTGAACTCGGTCTCCGTCGACCTCATACGCGGCCACGGCCGCCTCACCGGCCCCAAGCAGGTGGCCGTGCAGACCCCCGAGGGCGACACCATCGCCCTGACCGCCCGGCACGCCGTCGCCGTCTCCACCGGCACCCGCGCCGCCCTGCCCCCCATCCCCGGATTCGACACCGTGCGCCCCTGGACCAGCCGCGAGGCCACCAGCGCCGACAAGGTGCCCGGCCGCCTCGCCGTCGTCGGCGGTGGTGTGGTGGCCGTCGAGATGGCCACCGCCTGGCAGGCCCTCGGCTCCCAGGTGACCATGCTGGTCCTCGAGAACGGGCTCCTCGAGCGGATGGAGCCGTTCGCCGGCGAACTGGTCGCCGACGGACTGCGCGAAGCGGGCGTCGACATCCGCTTCAGCACCACCGTCACCTCCATGGCCCGCGAGGACGGCGGGGACGGCGAGGTGCGGATCACGCTCTCCGACGGCGGACAGCTGGCCGCGGACGAGATCCTGCTGGCGACCGGCCGCGCCCCGCAGACCAGCGACGTCGGCCTGGAGACCGTCGGTCTCACCCCCGGCGACTGGCTGTCCGTCGACGGCACCTTCCGTGTCACCGGCGTCGACAGCGGCTGGCTCTACGCCGTCGGCGACGTCAACCGCCGCGCCCTGATGACGCATCAGGGCAAGTACCAGGCCCGGATCGCCGGCACCGTCATCGGCGCCCGTGCCAAGGGAGAGCCCATCGACGACGCCCCCTGGGGCACGCATGTCGCCACCGCCGACCACGCGGCCGTCCCCCAGGTCGTCTTCACCACCCCCGAGGTCGCCTCCGTCGGCCTGACCAGCCGCGAGGCCGAGCAGAACGGGCGCCGCATCGAGGTCGTCGACTACGACCTCGCCCGCGTCGCCGGCGCCCACCAGTACGGCGAGGACTACCGCGGCCGGGCCCGCATGCTCATCGACACCGACCGCAACACCGTGGTGGGCGTCACCTTCGCCGGCCCCGGCGTCGGGGAACTGGTGCACTCGGCCACCATCGCGGTCGCCGGCGAGGTGCCCCTCGACCGGCTCTGGCACGCCGTCCCCGCCTTCCCCACCCTCGGCGAAGTCTGGCTGCGGCTGCTGGAGACCCACCGCGGCTGAGCATTTACGGCCCACCCGCGCCCCCCTGTCGCAGGCGCGCCGATCGAACGATTCCGCACTCGGCGCCCCTTCAGGACATCGCCCGCCCATTCCTCAACATTCAGGTGATTTCATTCACCACACTAGTTCATTGTTCAACTACATGTCGGTGCGTAGCTTGGACAGCGCCTAAAGAAAGGCAGGTCCGCCGTCGCAGCCATGAGCGGCGGACACTGCAAGGAGGAAAGACCATGAAGAAGCTCATGCGGCGTATCGCAACCGCGAGCGTTTCCGCGGTATTCGTCGGAGGCACACTCCTCGCCACCGGCGGCTCCGCGGCGGCGGCCACTCTTCCCGATGGCGGGCTCACTCCCGCCCGGGTCGTCGTGACCGCGGACACGAAGACCACCAGCCTGGACAGCGGCCAGGTCGCGCAGCACCGCCTCGCCCCCTGGGTACAGGGCCAGCTGCTGGCGTTCAACCCCTGGATCCAAGATCAGCTGGCGCTGTTCGCCCACTACGGCGACCTCGGTCATCGGTAATGCGCGATCGACTCTCACGGGAGGGCGTGCACGTGGCGATACGACCACAGGCTGCGGCCCTGAACCCGCGCGAGGAAGGGCGACAATCCGCTTCGAATCGGTGAGCAAGGACTACCCTGACGGGGCGCTGGCTCTGAACGACCTCAGCTTCGAGGCCGGGTCAGGACCGGTCCGGTCCTGATGGGGCACTCCGGATGCGGCAAGACCACGTCGCTGCGCATGAGCAACCGCATGATCGAACCCGACTCGGGCCGGATCCTGCCGAACGGTCGGGACACCGCCACCATCGCCGCACACGAACTGCGCCGAGGCATCGGTTACGTCATCCAGCAGGCAGGGCTGTTCCCGCACCCAGCCGTGCACGGCCTCTTCCTCGCGCTCGCGCAGCGCCTCCAGGACCGACAGCACCTTCTCCCAATCGCCGAGCCCCCGCTCCAGCGCGTCCTCGACGTCGAAGCCGACCGACGTCGCCCACACCGCACCGCACGTCTGAGGGGCAGTCGTTGACGAGGCGCACAGTACGCACGGTTCACGCCGGTGCCGAGTGGGGGTCCGGCCCTGGTGGCCGGACCCCCACTCGTCTCACCGGTTGCCGTTGTAGTACAGGATGTCCCAGTGGGAACCTTCCCTAGCGTAGACGTTGCCTGCCGGGGACTTGTACATCTTCGCGTTGTCACCACCCCGCCGTCCCGCGTAGCGGAAGTTGCCGGTGATGTAGTTGTCCGCGCACTGGTTTGGGCTGATGTCCACCTTGTAGCCGTTCCAGTGGCTGTAGGTGCCCGGCGAGTGCCCCTTCTCCGTACCACCGGTGATGTTCACCGTGCACCTGCTGGCCTTCTTGAACGCGATCACACCCGCGATGGTGGCCTTGTTGATCTGCGTGAAGGAGGTACAGGTGCTCCTGTTCCGGTCACTGCAGCGACCGGACGAGGACCAGGTGATGCCCGCTTGCCTGAGCTGCTGCGCGGCGGCTTCGTGCGTAGGGTACTTCGCCGGATCAGCGCTGACAGAGGGCACGGCCGCTGCGAGCATCCCAGCAGCCAGCAGGGACGCGCACGCCGTCAGAGTGGCATGGTGCTTCATCAACAGTGCTTCCTTCCGGATCGGGGTTTTGACCCCTGCACCCTGTCCGCACCTCCTGCCCAACGAACTTCTCACTCAGGGGCGCGATATGGCATCAGGCGCACTGCCCTGCCGCTCGCGCGCCGTAACTCCGCATCAACACTCCGATCATCCGATCGAACCCGCACGGAACGCCCGGGTGACAGCGGCTCACTGCTGTGCGATCAAGCAGTACTTCAAGGAAACGGGGGCAACGAGCAATGCTCAGGGCCTGTGGATCGGGACTCGGGGCTCGGGGAGCACGCGAAGGGCGTACCTTCCCGGGTGATCGAGCCGAAGTCGACGCGCACACGGCCGAGTTGGCAGACCAGCGCGACAACGACGGCCGCCGCCTGGTGGTGCGCAGCGGCCACCATCAGCGGCGGGAGGTGACCACCGCCGCCGGGACAATCAAAGTGAAGGCCCCGCGTGTGAACGACAAGCGCGTCGACGAGGCCACTGGCGAGCGCAAGCGGTTCTCCTCGGCGATCCTGCCGCCCTGGTGCCGCAAGTCCCCGTAGGTCAGCAAGGTGCTGCCGCCGGCGACTTTGTGCCCGCGCTCAAGCAGTGCCTCGGCAGCTCGGCCGGGCTCTCGCCCGCCACGGTCACTCGGTTGACCGGCCAGTGGCAGGCCGACCACAGGGCCTTCGACGAACGTGGCCTGACGGGCAGCGACTACGTCTACGTCCGGGCCGACGGCATCGACCTGCGCATCCGCCTGGCCGAGGCCAAGTCCTGCGTCCTGGTCGTCGTGGGCGTGCGCGCGGACGGCACCAAGGAGCTGCTTCTGCAAGGCCCTCGCGAAGGTGTTCCCCGAAACCCGCCACCAGCGGTGCTGGGTTCACAAACGACGAATCCGCCGAACGCCCCGAGACCCTCGCGGCATGACCGACCTCAACCACCCTCACGGTATTGACAATTACCTACGTGAAGGCCCGCGCCTGCCTGAGCGTGGAGTCGGTCGCTCACCTGTTCCTACAGGTCGGCAATGACAAGCCGGTAGCCGACGTCGAGTGTTTCGCGGTCGAGGAGGTCGGCATGACGTTCGTGCCACAGACCGGAAGACAGGTCGTCGGACAGCCGGGCCAAACCCGGACAGAGGACCTTCTCGCCAGTCTGGGCGAGCATCGAAATGCCGGCTCGCACTTCCGGATCAAGGTAGGCCTCAGGTCGGCGCCAGAAGGCGGCGCCGAATCCGTCGGTGCAGTCATGCGGGACTGGAACCGTCTCGATGCGGGCGCCTCCCAGCAGTGCAGCCAGCCGGTCGACCGCGACGGCCCGCGTGTCGTCGAACGCGGCTACCTCCGGCAGGTACTCGTCCACCAGCCAGAACCTGCGGAATGTGATCTGGTCCCAGGTGAAGATGACGATGCGCCGCCGGGCGATCCGAAGCAGTTCCCCGATACCGGCTTCCAGGTCGGTCCAGTGGTGCACGGTCAGGAGGGCCATCACCGCGTCGGCCGAGTCGTCGGCGAGAGGGATCGACTCCGCGGATGCCTGCAGGGTCCGCACGGATCCGGCCGGACGCTGGGCGATCATCACTGAACTGGGTTCAACTGCCAGCACCGTTTGCGGCGGTTCGTAGGAGCCGGTGCCGGCACCTACGTTGATCACCGTCGCAGCATTGCCGAGCGCCGCGTGGATCTTGGCAGCGATCCGGGGATCCGGTCGTCGGGTTTGACTGTAGGTCGCACCAATGCCGTCATAAGTCGCCACGACGACAGTATGCCGCTTCGCCCATGACCATCTGCCGCTGCCGCTGCCGGTGAACCATCCACAGGTACTGACAATTTCTCACGGGCAACAGCATCGGAGTTCCTCGGGCCAGTTCCGGAACTGGTCGGCGAGGATGAGGTTATGCCGGACTGCCTTGAAGGCCCGTTGCGTCAGCAGGGCGACCGCTGCTCGCGGCAGGCGGCATCGGCTGACGGCTAGAGCCTGTCCCACCGATCGTCTGTACAGACTAAATCGCCCCGTACATGGGCGTGCAGGTGCATGTCGTGTCGGCCGTCGTCGTGCACAGCGGCGCTGCGCTTGGTGCCCTCCAGGCGATAGCCGGCTCTTGTGGCGACCCGGCATGAGGCTTGGTTTCGGGTCGAGTGGTCCAGTTCCAGGCGGTGAAAGCCGACTTCAGCGCCGCAAGGGCGAGGGTGGCTACGCCGGAACCGCGGGCGGCCGGGAGTGTCCAGTACGCGACACCGGCAGTGCCGTCGTCGAAGTCCATGCCACGCAGTGCGATCCGGCCGAGCACGTCGCCGCCGTCACGGGTGACAGCCCAGTGGCCCCCCTTCTCGCCTACCTTGCGGTGGCGGGCTTGACGCCACGGGGACGCCTGACGACTGCCCTCCCGGCAGCCGGGGTGAGCGCGTGGCCCATCCGGTACAGGTGCAAGACGTTGCGGGCCGCGTTCCAGTCCGCGTTGCCGGACCATCCGCAGTCGGGGCTCTTGCACACGAACGTGGCCTGGTCCTCCCGGCTGCCCGGTGTGGTGAAACCACATGTTGAGCAGCGCAGGGAGGTGCCGGGGGCGGGAACCTTGTGCAGGGCGCCGCCCTGGCGGGCGGTCTTGTACGTCAGCATCGCCACGGTGCGGCCCCATGCCTCCTGGCTGATGGAGCGGTTCAGGCCGGACTTCTGCGCGACGTTCTGGCCGGGTTCCTCGGTGGTGCCCTTGGCGGACTTGACCATGTTCTTGATGTTGAGCTGTTCGACCACGACGGTGCCGTACTGCGTGGCAATGCTGGTGGTGGTCTTGTGCTGCCATTCAACGGCGCGGCGCGTGGCTTTTGCGCGGAGCTGCTTGATCTGGTCGTAGGTGTGCTGCAAGCGGCGGGACGTCTTCTCCCCGCGCTCTCGGTGCTGCTTACGCCGGGCGGCGCGTCGTTCAAGACCCAGCAGCTTGGCCTTCTCCTGCGGGTTCAGCCATTTGTCACGGTCGGCCGTCCCGGCGGGCAGACGGGGCGGGCGACCGTGGTCGCGGTGGTTACCGTCCGAGAGGGCGAGGGGCAGGTTCACCCCAGCATCGATGCCGACTTGCGGGCCGGTGTGTGGCTCCGGCCTGGCTTCGATGGTCTGGACGCGGAAGGCGATGTGCCAGCCGAGAGCGTCCTTGACCAGTCGGGCCCCGGTGACACGGTTGCCGGTGGTGGCGTGCTTGCCGACCGGGATGTCCTTCGTCCAGCGGAAGCGAACGCGGCCGATCCTGGGGATGTTGACCATGCCCCAGCGCCGGTGCACACGGGTGATGTTCAAGTCCCGGCCCTGCGGGATGTCCACGGACATCACCGTGCGGATGCGGGCCTTGAAGTTCGGGGCGTCGGCTCGGCCGTCCCAGCAGTTCCGCCAGGCCTGGAAGTACGTCTTCAGCACGGCCTGCGCGGCCTGGGCGGGGAGCACGCCGAGCCAGTCGATCTCCTTGCGGGCCTGGCGGATCGCCATGTCGGCCGCGGCCAGGGAACGCCTGTCCTTGGGGAGCATCGACCACCAGTCGTGCAGGCAGTTCCACATGGCGCGGGCCGCGTGCGCCTGGTCGTCCATGAGCCGGATCTGTGCAGGTGTCAGCGCCAGCCGGGCGCGGTGCCCGAACCGCCGCTCCTCATGAACACGTACCGTACTCACGCGATCACTCTACCGTTTGGTTCATGTCACCACGATGAATCCAAATCCCGATGTGCGAATGGGCCGTCACGTCGTCTATAACCTGCACGTCCACTTGGTGTTCGTCACCAAGTACCGGCGAAAGGCGTTCACGGGCGGGATGCTGACCAGGTGCGAGAAGATCATGCGAGAGGTCTGCCAGGACTTCGAGGCCGAACTGAAGCAGTTCAACGGCGAAGAGGACCACGTCCACCTGTCGGTGCACTACCCGCCCAAGGTCCAGCTCTCCAGGCTGGTCAACTCCCTGAAGGGCGTCTCCTCCCGATATCTGCGCAAGGAGTACGACTCGCATGTCCGCCGGTATCTGTGGGGCGGCCATTTCTGGTCCGGCTCGTACTTCGCCGGAAGCTGCGGCGGGGCACCCCTGACCGTCGTACGCCAGTACATCGAAAACCAGCAGCGCCCCGTGTGATCTGGCTCAGGTCAACAGCGCAGATCCGTGCCCAAAACCGAGGTCAGAGCAGTATTGAGATGCGCTTCACCTCCCCCGTGAACGGGGGAGCACCGCGCAAGATCAAAGGTAGAAGCGTTCCCCGTGGGCGTCGGTGATGTCGATGACGATGCTGGTCCACTCCTCGGCGGGCTCCTCGGGTACATGCCCGAGCTGGTATGCGCCATCCCGGAGCAGTTCCTCCGTCACCCGAACCCCGGTCAGCCGTTCCCTGAGTTCCACAGTTAGCGGTGTCGACTAGGGAACGAAAACGTGGGTTGACCTGCGGAAACGCCTGTGAGCACGCCGAGATGGCGTGTCACTAGGCGGGGGGATAGTGCCTGGTCAGCGGCCTGCGGTCAGATCGATGATCTTCTTGGGCGGGGTGACGTTCAGGGCGGTGAAGATGTCGCGCTGGGGCTTGGTGAGGTCGGTGGACTGGCGGAAGGTGCCGGCCGGGCCGGTGTAGGTGACCGCGTGCAGGCGCTGGAGTTCGGCGCGCAGGCGGTTCCAGGTCTGGCCGGTGGAGGTCTCGGCGACGCGGATCAGCAGCAGGGCAAGCCAGCAGAGCAGGACGTGGGCGCGGATGCGGTCCTCGCGGCGGTGGTAAACGGGGCGGAGATCGAGAATTTGCTTCATGTCGCGCCAGCCGCGCTCGACTTCCAGGAGCTGTTTGTAACCCAGGGCGATGTCCTCGGCCGACAGCTTCGGATCCGAGGAGCGCAGGAGGTACTTCCCGTCGAGGTTGGCCTCGGCGGCGATCTTCTTCTTGTCCACCCGCAGCAGCCCGCTCGGGGTGGTGCGCAAGAACCGTTTCAGACCGGGCTTGGTGGACAACACCCCAGCCAGCTTGTCGCGTTCGGGCCTGGGCAGCTTGTCCGTGGCCTCGATCGCCTCGGTGAGCTGGGTGACCATCCGCTGACGGATCGCGGCGTCGCGGGTGGCCTGGTCGGGGTTGAAGCAGATCACGAACCGGTCGTCGGTTCCGATGTTGACCTCCTTGACCTGGAGGTTGTCGCGCACGGACGCATAGCGGCCCTGCCGCGAGAGGGCGGCGCGTACTTCGGGTGATCCGGTGCGGAGTTTCTCGCCGATGATGTAGCCGCCGCCTCCGCGCATCAGCGCCCGGCGGTTGGCGGCGGAGGTGAAGCCGCGGTCGGCGACCCACACGATCTTCGACAGCGTCCACTCGCGCAGGTCGTCGCGGACCTGCCGGATCAGGGCCTGGTCACCGGTGTTGCCGGGCCAGGACCACACCCGCACCGGGATCCCGTCGCGGGTGACGGCCATGCCGATGACGACCTGGGGCAGATCGTCGCGGGAGTCCTTGGACTTGCCGTGGGTGCGGAACCCGTCGTGTCGCACCGCGTCTTCGGCCGGCGCGTCGGCGGCCAGGCGCTCGCCGTGTTCGTCGCGGGCGACAGGTTCGTCGGCGTCCTCGGTCTCGAAGTACGTGGAGCTGGTGTCGAAGAACAGCAGGTCCACCTCCAGGTTGAGCAGGTCGGTGACCTGGAAGTACGTCTCCTTGGCCAGGGCCGGCTCGATGGTCAGCAGGTAATCCATGGCTCGGTAGCAGGCTTCGTCACTGATCGCCTCCAGGCCGTCTATGTGGACGTCGTCGGCGATCCACTCGGTCGCGGCGAGCTTGCTGGAGGCGGCCAGGGCCCGGTTGGCGACCAGCGCGAACAGCACCCGTTCGACGCGCGGATCCAGCCGCCGCCCGGCCAGTTGGCGGTGCACGACACCGTCGAGGCCGAGCCGGTGCCAGAGTCCGTCCAGCGCGTGCACCCCGCCGCACGGCCTGGAACTGATCAGTGACAGGTCTCCCGAGCCGGTCGCGGCCAGCGCGGACGCGGGGTCCAGCAGCTTCGAGAGCGCGCCGACCAGTCGGCGCACCGCCTCGCGGTCGAGCTCGTCCTCCCGGCCGAAGGAGTGCAGCACCTTCGTACGCGAACGCCCCACGGCCGGGTCCCACTCGTTGTGGGCCAGCTGCAGATACCGGACCGTCTGCCCGTCCTTGTTCCGCCGGGACGTCGTCTTCACATACATGCCGCTAGACGATACGCACATCATTCCATGTCACAGGCATGGGGGTGACAACATCGTGCCACTAGGCGTTTTCGGCCTTTCGCGCTAGGTGCAACCGCCTGACCTGCACCGATGCCCTGCCACACCCCCGAGAACCCCGCTCAACTGTGGAACGCAGGCGTTCGGCGAGGGCGAAGACCGCCGCTTTGGTGTCGACGCGCCCGTTCGTCTCTCCCTCGTCGTCCGACAGTTCGAAACCGACGTCAGCATCACCGAGTTGAGGGCATCGGGCGTGCTGCCGCCCCTGTCTGTGGGCCACTCGAAGGTGGTCCGGAGTTCGCCGTCCTCATACCAGTGGAAGAAGTGCATGGGCTTGCCTCCATTGCTGGAGTGCACCGCGGCGCACCCGCCGGCCGACAGGGCCTCCAGGAAACGCGGCTGCATCCCCATGCCCCCGTCTCCTACGTGCAGGACGAGCGTCCAGTCGCCACCTTCGCCCGGGACGGTGAACGCGCCCGCGATGAAGGACTCGTCCCAGTAGTCCGTCGGGCCGAGCAGTTCATCCTGCCGCCCGATCAGCGCATCCGCTCCTGTGCACGTGCCCTGCGGCTCCGCCTCCATCACCCGCAGCACCTCCCTCGGGGCGACGCCCCGCACCAGGGTCAGGGTGTACCCGGTCTCAAGTGCGTAGCGAAACAGCGGAGAGGAACGTATCCAGGCATAGTCATGTGCGGTCACCGATGTCATGCACCGCAGTCTGCCTGCTGCCACTGCCAAGCCCGTGCATCACGGCTGGGCGCTGCCGCAAGTGGATCTTGATGTGTCAGATCCACTTCTGAGCGCACCCTAGGGGCTGTCCGGCGGATCAAGTCGCAGGAAAGCAGCGGTGACTGATCAGCCGAGGTGAGCGGGGTCTGGTGCGTCCAACTGCAAGGCGGAGGAGGGAGTCGACGCGGAGCGTCGGCGACCGACGAAAACGCCGCAGGTGGGCGTGCCAGAACCCGCGTCTGCGGCATGATCCGCCGGACAGCCCCTAGTGCCCGCCTCGCCCGGACCCGGGCACCGTCACCGGCTTCCCCCGGAAGCATCCGATGGAGTACGGATACTCTCCGTTGAGGTGGTAGTGGTACATGACGACCTTCTTGCCGTCCCACATGATCGCGTGTGTGTGACCGTGGCAGACGTCCAGATCCCTGTTCCTGACGATCCTTCCGTCCTCGCCGCGCAGCCCGAAAATCCCGAAGCCGTCGATGGCGTATCCCGAGCGGTGAGTGCCGGGAACGGGGACGGGTGTTCGCCGCCCCCTTCGGAGGCTTGCTGCCGAAGCAGGTCTGCGAGGGGCCGTGGTAGTGGTACTGCGTGTCGTACGGATGCCCCCAGCAGCGGTCCAGCGGCAGGGCCGCGTTGGGGTGTTGGGCGACGCTGAAAATGCCGACCGGCGCGGCACTGAGTGTGCCGATGAGTGAAAGCGTGATCGCCCTGCCGGGGTGGTCCCGGCAGGGCGATCGTCGGCGAGGTGCCGGTTGGGTCGGCAAGGTGTCGGACTGTGACGCCGTGGGAGTGCCAAGATCGTGACAGTCATTGACCAGCAGACCGAGAGAGTTGGGTTCAGCTATGCCCCGATGGATAGTGCTTGTCACCCCCGTTGGAGGGGTCGCCTCTGAAGCGTCCAGCGTTCGCACTCTGGCCGAGTTTGAAGGCAGTGCGGAGGAGGCCATGACGGAGTTCGCGAAGAGTGTGAACACCTATGACCGTGACGTCACGAAGGTCAAGCGACGCGAGGTGTTCAGGTGCTCGGACCGGTCCTACTTCGTTCGGGTCAACGGGCGCCTCTATGAGTTCGAGTACTTCTTCCAGCTTGCCGAGCTGGTGGCCGACACGAAGTCCCCTGACCTTCCTGACACGATCAGCTAGCAGCGGCGTTGGCTCTGTTCTCGCAGTCACTTAGTCGAGGACTTCGGTGACGGCGGACTGGGCGGCTTTCTCGTCCACGAGGGACTTGCCTGCGGCGAAGGTGGCGACGAGGGATTGCAGGCAGAGGTTGTTGACCGCGCGGGGGAAGCCGCGGGACGTGGTGTGGATGAGGGTGATGGCGTCGTCGGTGAACAGCTGGTCGCTGCGGCCGGCGAGGCCGAGGTGGTGCTTGATGTAGCTGGCGGTCTCGGTGGAGGTCATGCCGGGCATCGTGTAGCGCAGGGCGGTGCGTTGTTCGAGGGCGGCCAGGACGGCGAGTTTCATGGTCCGCCGCAGGGTCGGCTGGCCGACCAGCAGGCAGGACAGCGGCGAGTCCTGGTCCATGGCCGTGTTGGTCAGCATCCGGATGGCTTCGAGCTGTTCGTAGGACAGCAGGTGGGCCTCGTCCAGGACGAGGACGGGGGTGCGGCCGCGTTCTTCGCGTTCGGCGGCCAGCGCCAGGCCGGTCTGGGCGGTCAGGCGGGAGCCGAGGTGGGAGGGCTGCTGGCCGAAGGCGGTCACGATCGCCTCGTGGATCCCGCGGACCCCGATCATGGGGTTGGGCAGGTAGATCACGGTGTGTTTCGACGGGTCGATGCCGTGCAGGACGGTGCGGACGGAGACGGTCTTGCCGGCGCCGACCTCGCCGGTGACGACGCCGATGGAGCGTTCGGAGATGCACCAGGTGATGCGGGCGACGGCTTCGTTGTGGGACGCGTGGCGGTGCAGCATGCCGGGGGCGAGGTCGCGGCCGAAGGGCATGCGGCTGAACCCGTAGTGGGCCTGGAGCTTCTCAATCACGCTTCTTTTCCCGGGAGTTGGGGGTCGGGGGTCATTCGCCGGTCAGGTCGGTGAAGTCGACGGCCGGCGTGGGCTCACCCAGGGCCGCGTAGTTGACCTTGTCGGCGAGCTCGGCCTTGTGAGCGGTGTCGATCAGGCCGAGGTAGTCGATGCCGGTGGTCGGCCTGGGTTCCTCAGCGGGAGTCTCGGGCCGGGCCTTGGGGTGGGAGTGACGGCTGACCTGGAAGGGCAGAGCGGTCCCGGCGTCCTGGCCGTTCGCGCGGACCCGCAGGAAGGACAGGTCGAAGGGGTCGAAGACCAGCTCGACGCGCTGGCCGACCAGCAGCGGGTCGACCTGGTAGCGGTTGCCGTGCAGCGATACCAGCGCGGTCTTGGACACGGTGCGGTGCTCGGACCAGCGGAAGGCTTCCGCGAGGTCGGCGGGGTTGGGGACCACGAGGGGGCGGTCGCCCATCCAGCGAGCCAGCGGGGCGGCTCCTGTCTCGGAGTGCACCCGGCGGTGGTAGACGTTCTCGGTCCAGGCCGTGAACAGCCGGTTCATCTCCAGCAGGCTGTCGACCTGCCGTCCCGCCTGGCCGTCGCCGGAGGCGATCTCGACGACGAACTCGCTGTTCACGGTGCGGAAGAACCGCTCGATCTTGCCCCGGCCCTGGGGACGTCCAGGCGTGGAGTGGACCAGCTTGATGCCGAGTTTCGCGCAGGCCCTCAGCAGCCACGAGTCCACGAACGCGGATCCGTTGTCGACGTAGATGTAGCGCGGGACACCACGGGCGGCCAAGGCCGGCCGCAGGGCCGCGGCGAGGCGGACGGTGTCTTCCGCGAACCCCCAGCGGTGCCCCATCACCGCCCGCGAGTGATCGTCCACGAACGCGAACAGATACGTCTTGCGGCCGGCGACCATCGGCCCGTGCAGGGCGTCCCCGGTCCACAGCTCGTTGGGACCGTCGGCCTCGAACCGTCCGAACACCGCGGCTGCGGTGGGAGCCTTCAGCGCGTCCAGTCCCTCACGGACGATCATCCGCTGGATGGTGCGTTCGTCCGGTGCCCAGCCCCGCTGAGCACCGATGATCCGGCGGATCTGAGCCGCCGACCGCGAGGGGTTCTCCTTCTTCAGCGACGCCGCCAGGTCCAGGATCTCCTGCGGCGTGCGGGGCCGGGACTGGCGCGGCGAAGGCACCAAGGCGTCGAACCCGGCCCGCTTCCACTCGTAGATCCAGCGGTCCAGGGTCCACCGGGTGATCCGCACCGCCCGGCCGTCCGGGTCGATATGGGTCATGGCCGCCAACTCCCGTACCAGCGATCCGCGTTGGCGTCGCGACAGAGTCGGATCGGCCGCTTCTCTGATCAGCATGTAGCGGAACAGGCCAATCGCCTGAGCCCGCTCCAGCCGTGTCTGGTCTTCCTGACCTGGCACCCGATCACCAGCCCTCTCACGCAGCATGAACACACACGCGTGACGGTGACAGACAGTGTCGGCGTGGCGTCAGAGTCGGCTCGTGTTGATCATTTCCGAGGGCCAGGACGGCGCCAGCAGTATCCCGCCGGAGACCGCGCAGGCCACCAGCCACGGCGACACCTTGCCGACGCCCGGCCACCGCGACATGACCGACCACCAGGCCCCCACCACCGCGCTGACCGCGTCCGCGAAGACCGTGCGGGCGGGCCCAGGAGGAGCCGGGTCAACCCCGGTATCGACCAGCAACACCGTGAAGTACCGCCGGACCACCTCCGCCCTGGAGGTGAACCTGCGCAGCCAGCCGCGAACGGTCTCGACCGGGCGGCCCAGCCTCTCAGCGATCGCCCGGACCCCGGCCCCGGCCGCCTTCGCCGCCAGGGCCGACCCGATCACCTCCGCCAGATCCGCTCGCCTAGCGAGTAGCCGGGA
>NZ_JAPEPW010000007.1 GCF_026339955.1 Streptomyces sp. NBC_01549
CGAACACCGGAAGGAGTACATGCGACATGCCGCAGCCCACACACCTCGACCGCCGAGGACGCACCACCACCGGCCCGCCGGAAGCGTCACGCAATACACGCGAGCGCGCCCACCCCCACGGCCGCAACACGCCCGAGCAATCAGGACAAACCAACTCGCCCCTCACCAGGCGAACCTCCACCCGCGCCGGGTCGACCTCTACCGTGAGCACAGCGCCTCCGCGCGCTACACGGCCCTCCCGGCGCTCGGCCAAGAGATACCGGGAGGGCCTTTCACATGCCCCTCGTCGGCAAGGTGCCGCCCCAAATCTGCACCTCTTCGTCGGCAGGCACGCTTACCGATCTTGTCGGCGCAAAGCTGCCCAAAGTGCCGCACTCGTAGGCATTTTCAATGACGTCTAACACCCGCCTCGTACGTCCTCGGCCGCCCGCGCGGGATGAGGCGCGACCACCGCCCCGGCCCCGGAGCCGACCGGGGTCATCGATGGACCCAGCAGCGCACTGGCGGCACTGGCCGTCACGGCAACGGATCCGAGTACGCCGTACATGAACGCTCCCCATCTCGACAAGGAACAGACGGGCGGCGAGCCGGCGCTCCCGGCCCGGTTGCCGCCGCCCGCATCACCTCACCACGCCCCGCTGCCGATGCCCCGCCGGCACGTACGCGCGTTCGGGTGAGCCCGCGTCCGGAGCGGGTCGCGCCGCCGCCCGCCAGTCTCACAAAGCGGCTTCGGGCACTGAAGTGAAGAGGCCGCCGAGCCGGGACTCAGCCTGCTCCACGGCTCCGCCGCCCGCGCCGTGGATGCGGTGACGGATTCGGCCAACTAGCCTCTCTCTAAGGCCAGTTGGGCCGTTCTTGTGTGCTCGCGGGTCGACACGCTTCGGTGGGCGGCTGATACGTTGAACCGTGGCCCAACACGACGGACGGACAGCCGATCCACAAGGGCCGGAGCCCACCCCGCTGTGGCGGAACCGGGACTACAACATCTGGTGGTCCGGGGTGGCGGTGTCGAGGCTGGGCACCAGTGTTTCCACCTTGGCGTTCCCGTTGCTGGTGCTGGCTTCCACCGGGTCCGCCGCCGCTGCCGGGGGTGTCGGTACCTGCGGCAGTGTCGGTCTGGTGGCCGGTCTGCTGCCCGCGGGGGTGGCCGCCGACCGCTATCCGAGACGTGCTCTGCTGATCGGGTCCTCACTGGTCCAACTGGCCGCCATGGGTGTCGTCTTCGGGATCGTGGCCGCCGGGCGCCTGTGGCTGCCGCTGATCGCGGTTGTGGCGCTGGTGCAGGGCCTGGCGTCGGCGGCGTTCGCCGGCGCGGCGGCACCGCTGGTGAAACGCATCGTCCCCGCGTCACAGGTCAGGACCGCCTTCGCCCGGGTCGAGGCACGTGACTACGGTGCCCAGCTGGCCGGAGCACCGCTCGGCGGGGCGCTGTTCTCATGGGCGCGCTGGGCACCGTTCCTCGTGGACGCCCTGTCTTTCGGGGCCGTCGCCCTCGCCTGCCTGTTCCTGCGCACCCCCCTGGGACCCGACGCCATCGAGCGGTCCGCCGGCCGCCCTGCGCTGCGCCGCGACCTGGGCGCGGGGCTGGCGTTCATCCGGGGCAGCGCGTTCCTGCGGTACGCACTGCTGTGGATGGCGCTGATGAACCTGTTCTTCACCGGAATCGGTTTCATGTTCATCGTCACGTTGCGGCACCACGGCGCGTCGCCCTCGCAGATCGGCGCGGCCGAGTCGATCGCCACCGCGTGCGGCCTCGGCGGCGCGCTCGCCGCCGGATGGGTCGTGCGACGCCTCTCCGGCTACCGGATCATCCTGATCGTCTCCTGGATGGTCGCCGCGGGCGTCGGCGGGATCGTGCTGCTGGCGTCCCGGCCGTGGCTGGCGGCCCTGTGTCTGGGTGCGAGCATCCTCTTCGTGACTCCGCTGAACGTCGTGTTCGCCAGCGGCATGGTGGCGATGGTTCCGGACGCGATGACCGCACGCGTCATGACATCGGCGAACATGGCCTCGCAGTCGTGCGGCTGGCTCGCCCCGGTGGTGTGCGGCGCGCTGGCGGACGGTCTCGGAGTCCAGGTCCCTCTGATCGCCATCGCCGTCGGCCTGGCGGTGCTGGCGGTCGCCAACCATGTCGTGCCGGTCGTACGCCAGTTGGGCGAACCGCCGGAGGGCGGCGGGGAATCGGAGTCCCGCGCCGACCCGGACGGACAGACCGTCCTGTGAGACGGGCCGCCGGCCCGGGGCTCGGCGGCGTCACCCGGCGGCGGACGCTCCCACGACCAGGCAGGTGTAGTCCACGCCGATCTCGCCGCCCTCCTCGGCGTCGAGGAAGGCGGCCACCTCGCCCAGCAGCCGCCGCCGCAGCGCCTCGGGCAGGGCGAGGTGGCGGCTCTCGGTGGCCAGCAGTTCGCAGAACTGCCGGGAGGTGAGGCGGGTCTGCCAGGGCACGGCGATCCTGGTCACGTGCCGGAATCCGTGGGATCGCAGTTCCTCGGCGTAGTCGTCGAGGTCGGACTCCGACAGGGAGACCCGGCCGCCCGGCCCGGCCGGCAGGCCGCCGGGGAGGACAGCGGCATAGACCTCGTTGAGACGGGGCGCGTCGCGCAGCGCGTAGGAGCCGAAGTTCCAGGCGAGCAGGATCCGGCCGGTCGCGCCGAGGCACCGCGCTGCCTTCTGTGTCCGTTGTCCGGGGCGCAGCCAGTGCCAGGCCTGGCCGCACGCCACCAGGTCGAACCGCCTGCCGTCCGGCTCCCATGTCTCGAACGCGCCGACCTCGACCGCCAGCCCGCCCGCCGAGGCGACCTCCGCCATCCGTGGGTCCGGCTCGACCCCGGTGACCTCGTGGCCGAGCGTCGTCAGCGCGGCCGCGAGCTTGCCGGTTCCGCATCCGATGTCGAGTGCGGTGCCCGGCGGGCCGGCGCCCAGGGCGGCCAGGGTCCCGGTGAGGGCTTCGAGGGGGTAGCCGGGGCGCAGTCGGTCGTAGTCGTGCGCGCGGGCGCCGAAGCTGGTGGGTGCCCACGCCGCTCGGTCCGTCACATCAGTCCTCCGATCAGGGTCACGAACGTGTGCTGCGGGAGGAAGAGCACATAGGTGCCCACCGAGGCGAGGCTGAAGGGGACGAGGCGTTTGGGCAGCAGTGCGGTGAAGGCGGCGTGCGTGAGCAGGCCGAGAAGTGCGCCCGCCGGCCAGGTGGCCGGGAAGATCAGCAGGAGAGGGAGCACGGCCTCCACGGCGATCGTCACCAGTGAGGGCAGGAGCCAGCGGCGGGCGGCGAGCGCGGGGTCGGCGGTGGCGAAACGGCGCGTGAACCAGTCGGGGAAATAGTATTCGCGCCGCCCCGGGGGCAGTTCGTCGCGCAGCGAGACCAGTTGCTCGAACATCTTCTGCAGAGCGTCCCCGCTGGTGAACTGGCGGGAGGCGGCCTTGAACCAGGCGCTGCTCCAGTACACCTGGAACATCAGCACGACGGCGGCGGCCTGCGGCCAGGAGGGTCCTGTCGGGGCCCGCGCGGGATCGAAGAACGCGGCCGGGGACGGGGCGTCCAGCAGCGACTGCAGGCTCAGATAGGCATCGGCCCCGGAGGCGAAGACGAAGGGGACGCACATCATGCCCAGGAAGAGGGTGTTGAACTTGCGGTCGAAGGTGAACTCGAACATGCACCAGGCGGCCACGACTGCCGCGGCGAGCGGGGTGAGCACCCCCGCCAGCAGACACAGCACCGCCAGGGCCCGGGCGGCGTAGAAGACCTTGAACGCCGTGGGGCTCAGCAGCACCTTGACGGCCATGTCGTCCTGCTCGTACCGCCAGCGCACCAGTGACTTGGGGTGGAGGTCGAAGAACCGCGCCATGCCGTAGACGTGGTCGGCGGTGATCTTCCACAGCAGGGCGGCTGCCAGGATCAGGCGGAAGCAGCACAGCGCCGGTCCGGACGCCGTGCCGTGGACCGGGAAAGCGGTCGCCAACAGGTCATGCACGCACGACCCTGCCGTTTCTGACCGCGATCCTGATGTGGCCGAAAGGCACCAGGAGTACGCCGTCCCCGACCACACGCAGGCCGTGTTCCTCATCGAGGTAGCGCACCAGCGAGGCGAGCGCGTCCGGGGAGCCGAAGTGGTCCTGGCGCAGTTCGTACTCCCAGGGGCAGACGGGCCGCCCGTCGCGTACGTCGTGCAGCCGGGCGCGGTAGCCGCCGACGTGGGAGAACATCGCCCAGGAGCCGAAGGACCCCGGCGCGGTGAAGAACCCGCGCCACACCAGCCAGGCCACGGCCCCGCAGGCGAGGACCGCGGCCGCGACGTCATTGACCATGCCGGCTCCTTAGGGAGGTCGGGTCAGCAGGTGGGGGCACCGGTCACAGGACCATGGACGGGACGGGCCACCGGTCGATGAGGCAGGGAGCCCACCAGTCGAGGCCGCCGAAGTCCAGCACGAGGTGCTCGGCGCGCAGTGCCACGAGGACATCGGGATCGACCCCGCTCACCTGCTGCTGCTCCAGCAGGGCCACTGCTTGCAGGTATGCGGGCTGGAGCAGGTTGAACCGTTGCAGCACTCCGTCCCGCCGGTCGCGGATCTGTACGAAGCCGGGGCCTCGGCGCCAGACGCAGCGGCCGATGTAGAACCGGTTGCGCCACTCGGTGAGACGTTCGGCCGACCGGGCGCCGTCGAGGGAGGCGGGTGGCTGAAGGTGTGTCAGGTCGCGTGCGGTCAGGGCCGGATCGGCGCGCCGGCCTGCCCGCAGTTGCCAGCGCACCAGCAGGCCGCGGGCGGTGGCGACCCGGACGAAGTCGAGGGCGCGCAGATCGCGGGGGGTGGGCGAGCTCAGGTTGACGGGCTCGTGGAGTTCGGCGTAGCGCACGCCGCGCGCGTACAGGTCGTGCACTTGACGCGTGGGCAGCGAGCCGTTCGAGGTGGTGGACGGCGGGGTCAGGAGATCGTCACGCATGTGGGCTCCTCGGCCAGTTCCAGGGCCAGCTCGGGTCCGCCGCTCTGCGAGTCGCGCCGGATGCGGCACAGCAACTGGTTCTCGTCCTCGGTGGCGAGGTGGACGGCACGGTCGGCCTCGACGAAGATCAGTCCCTGTCGTCGCCAGTCGCCCAGCAGGGCCTCGACGCGGTTCTCGTCCCAGGCGTGGCCGGCCTGGGCCGTGCGGCGTACCAGTTGAGCGACGGACCTGGGGTCGTGCAGGGCGCGGAACAGTTCGGCCTCGACGGGGTCCTCCAGGGCCATGGACCGCCAGGAGAAGCCCGGCCGGGAGTTGGTGAGCGTGATGCGGTCACCGAGGTCGACGTAGGACAGGCTGCTGCGGATGTAGTTGTCGGCCCACTCCTGAAGGGCTTCGGCGAGCCGTTCGGCGAGCTTGCGGTCGATACCCTGGGCGGGAGTGTCGAACAGGTAGGCGAGATCGGCCAGTTCGGCCTCCGGGAGGTCATAGGTGATCTGGTACTGCGAGTTCGGGCGCCGGTCGGCGAAGCCCAGCTCGGGGCGGTCGAAGTAGGGGCTGAAACGCTCCAGCGCGATCCTGTTCGCTCCGGTGCTGGGGTGGAGGTGGTGCAGGGCCGGAAACTGCTCGATGAGGGGCAGGTAGTCGTCCTGGGTCTCACCCGGGAACCCGTACAGGTAGTTCCACGCCACCGACAGCCCGTGGGTCTCGGCGTCCCGGAGGAAGCGGATGTTGTGGGTGCCGCTCACGCCCTTGTCCATGATCTTCAGCACGCGGCTGCTGAGGCTCTCGATGCCCGGCTGGACGCTGACCACACCCGCCGCACGCATCTGGGCGATCTGCGGCAGCTTCATGTTCGACTTGACCTCGTACTGGATGCGCAGGTCGAAGGGGGCCTCGGCGAGCTTGTCCAGGACGGAGTCGAGGTAGGACATCTCCAGGATGTTGTCCACGGCGTAGAAGTCCAGCACATGGTGGCGCCCGGCGAGCGTGAGGATCTCCTCCAGATAGGTGTGCGGGCTCTTGCTGCGGAAGGTCATCGCCGAACCGTTGAGTCCGCAGAACGTGCAGTGGTGCTTCTCGCCCCACCAGCAGCCGCGCGCGCCCTCGACCACGAGCACCGGCTCGTACCAGGACTGCACGCGCGAGCGCCTGAGGCGCTCGAAGTAGGCGTCGAAGTCGGGCGCGGGGATCTCGGACGGCGCCAGGAGCCGCTCGGTGGACGGGTTGCTCACGCTGGCGCTGCCGTCGCGCCGGCACAGGCCGGGTATGTGCGAGGTCTCCGGCTCGCCGTCGGCGCGAAGGGCCTCGACAAGTTGTGGGAACGTCCGCTCCGCCTCGCCGCGTACGACGTAGTCGAGGAAGTCGAAGTTGCGGTGCAGCGCCTCCCCTTGCGGACCGTCGCAGTTGGCTCCGCCCATGACGGTCGTCGTGCCGGGGGCCAGTTCCTTGATCCGGCGCAGCAGTGCCAGTGACGCCACGTTCTGCTGGAACGTCGAGGTCGCGCCCACGAGATCGGGACCGTCGGCGACTATCTGCCGTGCGGTGGCTTCAATGAAATCGGGAACGATCCGGTGCAGTCGCAGACATGTCTCCAACTGGTTGTCCGTGATCTTTCCCTTCAATCCGGCGGTGAACTCGTCGACCCGCCACGAAGGGTCCTTGTAGAGGGCGGAAGAGAACACCCAGTCGCCGCATCCCAGGAAATAGCTGTGCAGGGAGAAAAAGCTGAACTCCGGGGATCCGAGTCCTCCTTGCTGGTCCATCCAGTCGGCGAACTCGATGTTGGCGTAGACGGTCTTCGTCTCGATGTCCGGGAATGTGTCCGCGATCCTTCGCGAAAGGATCCCGAGTGCGAGCGAGGGGGTTGCTGTCGTGGCCCACGGCATGCAGACCAGCGTGATCTTCATATGCCCTCCGGCGTGAGCCCGTGTCTCCCGGGCGGAAGCACGGAGCAAGGCTTGGAAGCGAGGCCGCGCTGGTCAGAAGCTGACTACCACCATCACCGATATCACCGTAGAATCGACGTCTTTACGGTTTTCCATCTGCGGGTCGTTGTGCACAACGGTCTTCTCCATGGCGCTCCTCCCCCCGGCCGCTCGATGGTGACAGGGCGGGCATGGCATTCGGCTCGCCCCGACGAGGTGACCCTGCCATGCCGATGTTCTTTGAACGCTTCCGGTGCGACCGGATCTTCCGGTTGCGCCGGAAGCGTCTGAAAGACCCCCCGGAAATCCGGCCGGGTTCCTTCCGGACAGCGTCAGAAACTGACGCCGACGCTCACTGTCACCAGCGCGGAATCCGGATCGTCGATCTGCGGGTCGTTCTCCACGACGGTCTTCTCCATGATGTTCCCTCCCCTCCGCTGCTCGATGGAACCGGCACTCGAAAGGTGCGAAAACAGCGCCAGCACGTCGTAACTCTCCGAGAGTGTGGCGGGCGCGGAACGGCCTGTCGTGCCCTGTTCCACTCAGCGGAACCGAAGGCCCGAAACGGCCGGTCCGCTGCCCGGCCTACTGGGGCAGGACCGGGATGTGGCAGGACGGCCTGCCGGAGGTGGCCGCGGAGCTCAGGCGGTCGAGGATTTCGGCGCGCAGGAAGTCGTCGTCGGGCAAGCCGAGTTCGCCGGTGAGGGACAGGGCCCGAATCCAGGCGCCGCGGGCCGCGTCGGGCTGGTGGGCGCTGCGGTGTGTGTCGCCGAGGCAGAGCAGACAGGCGGCCTCGCTGCGGCGCTCGCCGGTGGCGCGGAACAGCTCCGCCGCCTGCCGGTAGCAGTCGACCGCCAGCTGGTACCGGCCCAGGTGATGATGGATGTAGCCCAGACTGTCCAGGATGTGGGCCTGCCCGTCCACGTCCCCGGCCTCGTGCGCGAGCTCAAGGGCCTGCTCGCAGTGTGCCAGCGCGCCGAGGTGGTCGCCGAGGTTGGCCTGCCGCCAGCCGATGTGGTTCAACGCCGCGGCCTGTCCCGCCCGGTCGCCCGCCCTCCGGTAGTGCTCCAGACTCCGGTACGCGTGCTCGAGCGCCTGCTGGGGGCGGCCCTGTGCCCCCGACATCCGCGAGAGATGCTGATGTGTACGGGCCTGCCCCGCGTCGCTGCCCAGCGTGCCGAACAGCTCCAGTGCCCGCAGGTAGTGCTCCCGGGCCGGCCCCGGGCGCTTCAGCCGGTCCAGCGCCAGCCCCAGACCGCGGTAGGAACCTGCCTGTCCGGCGAGGTCGCCCTCGCGTCGGGCCGCCGCCAGCGCGCTGCGCCCGGCCGCCAGCAAGGCCTGCCAGTACCCGTGCCGGTCCAGAAAGCTGGTCAGCACCGTGACCAGCCGCCACACATGGCCGTCGAAGTCCGGCGGCGGCTGCCGCACGATCTCCAGCAGTACCGCGTGCTCGGCGACGAGCCAGGCCCGCGCCTGCCCGTAGTCGGCGGGCTCCCCCACGTTGGACCCCGGCGCGGCCGGCCCCGTCGCCACCGGATTGGGCTGCGGGGTCACCAGGACATCGGCCGCCCTCGCGGTGTGCAGGTAGTGATCCATCATCCGGTGCAGCGCCGCCCGCCGTACCCGCTCACCGTCGTAGGCGGCCGCCAGCTCCCCGGCGTACACCCGCAGGAGGTCGTGGAACGTGTAGCGTCCCGGTACGTGCTCGGCCAGCAGGTGCCCGCCGGTCAGTTCACTCAGCAGTCCCCGGGCCCGTTCCGGTGACACCCCCGCCAGCGCGGCCGCCGCCGCCTGTCCCACGTCCGGCCCCGGATGCAGCGCCAGCAGCCGGAACATCCGGGCCGCACCGGTGCTGAGCGCGCTGTAGGACCAGGAGAACACCGCCCGCACCTGGCTGGCCTCCTCTCCCCCGTCCAGTGCGTCCAGCGGGCCGCCCGCCTGCCGCAGTTCATCCGCCAGCGCTCTGAGCGGCCTGCGCGGCTGTACGGCCGCACGGGCCGCCACCACCGCCAGCGCCAGCGGCAGTCCCGCGCACGAGGCGACGATGTCCGCCACGGCCTCCAGCTCGGCCGCCACCCGTCCCGCCCCGAGCCGCTCCGCCAGCACGTCCCGCGCCGCGTCCGGACTCAGCGAGTCGACCGCCAGCAGATGGGCGCCCTCCGTCACCGCCAGCCCGGTCAGCCGGTTCCGGCTGGTCACCAGCGCCATGCAGCCGACCGCGCCCGGCAGCAGCGGACGGACCTGTTCCTCGTCCCGCGCGTTGTCCAGCACCACGATGATCCGGCGCCCCGCCAACAGGCTCCGGTACAGGCTTACTTGGGCTTCCAGGCCCGGCGGCACCCGTTCGGGCGGCACCCCGAAGGCGTCCAGAAACCCCCGTACCGCCTCCGTCAGAGGCACCGCCGCCCCCTGCGGATCGAATCCCCGCAGGTTCACATACAGCTGTCCGTCGGGGAATGCGCCTGCCACCCGGCGCGCCCAGTGCACCGCCAGCGCCGTCTTCCCGACCCCCGCCATGCCCGACACCGCCGAGATCACCACCGCCGCGGATTCTCCCTCCGCCGAGGCGAGGATCGCCGCGAGGTGGGCCAGTTCCTCGTCACGTCCGGTGAACCCGCGTACGGCCATGGGCAGTTGGGCGGGACGGTCGCCCGGTCGCGCCGCCGCGGACGCCGGCTGCATCGGGGGCTTGGGCCGCGAAGCGGACTCGGACTGGTGGCCCTGCAGGATCGCCTGGTGCAGTTGCCGCAGCGCCACTCCCGGATCCGTGCCCAGCTCCTCCGCCAGCCGCTCACGGACGGCGGCGTAGCAGTCCAGTGCCTCCGCGCTGCGCCCGGTGTCGTGCAGCGCTCGCATCAGTGCTTCGGCCAGGGGTTCTGCCAGTGGATACTCACCGAGCAGGCCAGTCAGCGGGCCGATGACGGACGCGGGATCACCCAGGCGCAGCTCCGCGCGGGCCCACCCGACGGCGGCGTCCTGGCGCTGACGCCGCCAGGCCTCGCGCATCCGCGCCGCCCACTGTCCTTGCAGACCGGACAGGGGGTCTCCGCGCCACAGGCCCAGTGCATCGCCCAGCAGCCGCGCCGCCCGCGCCGGGTCGGTCCGCTCCACCGCCCGTGCCTGGTCGATCAGTTGCCGGAACCGGTACACGTCCACCTGGTCCAGGCGGGCTTCCAGCAGGTACCCGCCCGAGCGCCGCACCAGGCGTAAGGGCTCTCTCGCCGTTTCGGCGGCCTGTTCGCACATCCGCCGGATCCGGGCGACATGGGCGTGCACCGCGGCCCGCGCCCCGTTCGGCGCACGCGTGCCCCAGACCCGCTCGATGACCACGTCGACGGCGACGGGCCGGCCGACGTCCACCGCCAGGGCGGCCATCACCGTACGGCGTTGCGGCGGGCCCACCTCCACCACGTGGCCCCCCACCGACAGTTCCACAGGACCGAGCAACTGCACGTCCACCATGTCGTCTGCCTCCCCTCCGGGAAGCGTCCTCCCCTGGGCGACAAGCATTCGACAAGGTTTCAAGCCACACTCCAGTGCCAGTCTGCTGGGGTGCGGTCGAACGGACGGGCCATGACCGCGCCCCGTCCGAGCACGGCGGCAGGGGCCGTCGCCTGCCGGCCGCGCAACGGGCAGACGGGGGAGGCGGGAGCGTGACCGGACGTGGAGTGATCGCACCGGGGATGCTGGTGGCGGTGCAGCGGTCGGAGGTCATGGCGGAGGTCATGCCGGGAAATCTTCCGTCGCCGCCACCGGCACCGGCATCCGAGTCCGCAGGTGCGGCCGCAGGCGCGGCTGGTGCGACTGCCACGGCTGGTGCGCCTTCGGCGGCGGGCGTTGGCGGACGGAGCGTGCTGGAAGGTGCTTTCGCGTTGCTGGAAGCGGTGGAACGGGCCGTGGAGGCCGGGCCGACCAGGCTGGCGTCCGAATGCGGGCTGCCCAAGACGACCGCGTACCGGCTGCTGGAACAGCTGGCGGACCTGGGTGCGGTGGAGCGGTGCCGCGGGAGTTACCGGGTGGGCCTGCGGATGTTCCGCCTCGGGCGCGAGTGGCAGCCGCACCCCCGGTTGAGGTCCGCCGCGAGGGAACCGGTGCGGCGTCTGGTGGAGATCACGGGGATGACGGTGGGGATCGCCGTGCTGTGGAAGGGCGAGACCCTGATGGTGGAGTGGAGTCCCGGCGAGGCCGAGCAGCCGGTCCCGCTGCGGACCGGTACGACCTGGCCGTGGTTCACCGCGGCGGGCAAGGTGCTGGTGGCCGGGGCCCATCCCAATCCCCTGCTGGGGCCGCTTCCCGCGTCCTGGCTCCAGGAGGCCGCCGCGATCCGGGACCGGGGTGCCGCATTCGACCAGGAGGAAGTGATGAGCGGGGTGTGCTGCACGGCGGTGCCGCTGCTTGGAGCGGACGGTGCCCCGGTGGCGGCCCTCTGCGTCCTGACCGATCCCGCGCACCGCCTGGAACGGCTGGCGGAGGCCGCCCGGCAGGCCGGCCGCGTGATCAGCGTGGGCCTGCGCGGCCGGTGAGCCGGAAACTGACGGACCGGCGGACCTCTACTCCGCGGCTATCGGGTTCACATCCCACACATGCCTCATGCGTGCGCGATGAGTTCGGGCTGGGGATCGGGTCTGCCCTGGCATGACTCGCATCATCGCTGACATCTCGGTCTCCTTCGGCGGCTTCGTCACCGGCCCCGGCCCCGGCCCCGGCCCGGACAACGGTCTGGGCACCGGCGGCGACGCCCATGACGACCCCTCGGTATGTATCAGCGGTGCCCGCGGCGATGCCGGCGCTGCCCGCAGGCCTGGCAGCCCCCACACGGGTAACACGGCGGCGACCGCACCTGGGTCGCCGGTCACGACACGGTCCTCGGGCGCGAGCCCGCTCCGGCTTCATGCGCGCGGGCGAGCAGCGCGTTGACGGCGAGCGCGGCCGCCGGGTCGCAGTCGGGCAGCCGATTGACGGCGGCCCGCTCGTCCTCGCTCAGCGAGTCCGGCGGGCGGCTTCGGCTTCCTCCTCCTGGCGGCGCTTCTCGTCTCCAACTGCCGGGCGCGCTCGCGTTCGGCGTCGGCCGCGAGCTCGTCCTGGACGACGGCCTCGGTATCCGGGGCGTACGCGCCGACGGCGAGCAGCTGCACGATGCGCGCCCATTCTGCGAGTTTCGGCCGGGCCGCGCTCATCGTCGGCCAGGCCTCGCGGTCCCGGCCCAGGTGCTGCTGCAGCTCCGCTTCCTCGAGGTCGGCCGCCGCCTCGGTATGGGTCATGCCGCGGGCGCGTCGCCGGACCGAGGTGTTCTCCGACCCTCGCCCAGTCGACCGGTTCACGAGACGCGACACCTCGGGCAGCGGGCACGCGCGGGCGCCGGTGGGATCGGGGTGCGGGGGCTCACACGAGCTTCCCGATCATCGCGGGAAAACGAACGGATGCTGTCCCGTCTCAGATGATCTGGTCTGCGGGCAGGGCTATGGCCCCACTCCTGCCGACCCCCGAGGGACGCGCCTCCCGCCCCGACCCCGGGCCGCAGTATTTCCCGCCGGCCCTCACGCCGCCGCGTCGTACGCGGCCCGCAACTGGACGCCGCCGCCGGTCCGGGGCTGCGGGGCGCGCTCCGCGAACACAGCCAGGCGCAGCACGAGATAGCGGCCGATCCCGACGAGCGCGGTGGCCGACAGGTACACCGTCTGCTGCAGGACGAGTCCGGCGCCGGGACGGAGCGCGGCCAGCGAGCCGACCGCGGCGGACGTGACCAGCCAGCCGAGGGCCATGGTGGCCGCGCTCTTCAGGTGGCCGGCCAGACCGGGCCGTCCGTGGCCGAACGAGACGCGGGCGTGCAGCTCGGTGGCGAACACGGTGGAGGCGACGGTGGTGAGCGCGTTCGCCGCCATCCACGGGATCCACTGCGAGAGCAGGACCAGGGCCGCCGAGGCCGCCAGGGTGACCCCGCTGCCCAGCCCGGCGAAGCGCCCGAAGGCCGCCGCGTGCCGGCGGATCAGTCGCAGGCCGTCCATGGTGATCCCCTCCCGGTCCGCTGCCCCTGGCGGGGTCGTCGTCGTCATGCCGCAAAGCGTGGCCGCCCCCCCATTCAGCGCGGTTTCAGAGCGTTCTCAGGGGTGCCGGCGGCGATGAAACCGGTGTGGCGATACGCCGCCGCCCGCCTCGACCGTGATCAGCTGCTCAACGGAAGGGAGTTGGGGGAACGCCCCGAGTCGGCCCGTGCCCGCCGGCTGGACCACCGTCACTGTCAAGGCCGCCCCGCTCAACCACCACGATCTGTGAACCGTGGAGGGAGTCGGCGTCTGCGAGGCACCGCAGCCGATGAGATTCGGGGCTACCCCGCTCAGATCAGTGAGACTCATCCAAGCTCAGTGAGAAGGGACCATGCCTCGACGGTCCAGATCACCTGAGACGACGGGCGAATCGGACCAGATCAATTGCGACCAGGACCACATCGCCTGAGACGGAACAGCTGTCCTCACTCACGTGGTACGACTTCGTGTCGCACACTGAGCGCCGTAGTCGGCCATTGCGAGCAGCACAGTTGGCCGCACCGTCTGACCCGGGCAGATGTACCCGCAGGCTCTTCGGGAAGGCTCACCAGCCGGTGCGCTGCGTGATGCCGGTGCCGCAGAACGTCCTCATCGCCATGCCGCCCACTCCTTCACCGCGAACCGGTCGCCGACGCGTCGCACCTCGGCTGCGCCCGGCCCGGGGAAATGCGCGGGGAACAGCAGGGCGCCCCGGTCCGCGGCCTCCCCCAGCACCCGGCGCCGGCTGTCCCGTGCGCGGGGCTCGTCCTCGTCGAAGCTGGGGCAGTCGTCCGGCTCCGAGATCTGCAGTGGGCTGTGCAGCAGGTCCCCGGCGAACACCGCCCGGTCCGTACCCGACCGCAGCCATACCGTGGAGGAGCCGGGCGTATGGCCGGGGGCGGGCTCGATACGGAGTTGGGCGTCGATGTCGTAGTGGTCGCCCTCCCACAGCACGGTCTGTCCGGCCCGGTGCACGGGGGCGACGCTGTCCGGGTCTGTACGGTCTTCGGTGTAACTCCCGATCATGGAAGTAGCACCTGATGAGCGACATGACTGTCTCTGCCGAGGCGGTTGAAGAGGTCCGGCCGGTCGAGTTGTCGACGGACGTGCTGGACGAGCAGTTGATCGGGCAGTTGGTCGACCGGGCCCGCGCGAGCGGGCTGCGCGCCAGCGGCGGCTGACCGGCGTGGACGAGATGGTGCTGTCCCTGTCCGCTCGGGGTCTGACGCATGGTGACATCTCTGCGCACCTGGCCGAGGTCTACGGCGCGAGTGTGTCCAAGCAGACCATCTCCACCATCACCGACAAGGTCATGGACGGGATGGCGGAGTGGCAGAACCGGCCGCTGGACTCGGTCTACCCCGTGATCTTCATCGACCGCGTGCACGTGAAGGTCCGCGACGGGCAGGTGGCGAACCGGCCGATCTACGTTGCCCTCGCGGTGACCGTGGACGGCACCCGGGACATCCTCGGTCTGTGGGCCGGCGACGGCGGCGAGGGCGCCAAGTACGGGCTCCAGGTTCTGACCGAGATCAAGAACCGCGGCGTCGAGGACGTGTGCATGGTGGTCTGCGACGGCCTGAAGGGCGTGTCCGACTCCTGTCCGACTCCATCTCAGCGGTCTGGCCGCAGGCAGTCACGTAGACCTGTGTCGTCCATTTGATCCGGGCCTCGTTCCGCTACGCGGGCCGCCAGGACTGGGACAAGATCTCCCGCGCGCTCAAGCCGGTCTACACCGCGTGACGGCAAAGGCCGCCGAGGACCGCTTCCTGGACTTCCAGGAGGAGTGGGGCGCCAAGTATCCGGCGATCGTGCGGCTTTGGGAGAACGCCTGGGCGGAGTTCGTGCCGTTCCTCCAGCTCGACACGGAGATCCGACGCGTTGTCTGCACCACGAATGCGGTCGAGAGCGTGAACGCGCGCATACGCAAAGCGGTCCGGGCCCGCGGGCACTTGCCGAACGAGGCCGCGGCTCTCAAGTGCGTCTATCTCGCCGTCATGAGCCTGGACCCCACCGGGCAGGGACGCAAACGCTGGACCATGCGCTGGAAGCCCGCACTCCAGGCCTTCGACATCGCCTTCGACGGCCGACTCTGCGTCGGCCGCCGCTAACTCACACCACCCGAGTTACACCGTTGGCTGGACAGACCCAGGGGCACCCCCCGAGCCAGGACGCTGCCGTCCCGGGCGGCTTGGCGGTGGTGGTTCAGTTGGGTGGTGTGCGGATGGTGGCCCGGTCCCAGGCGGGTGTCCTGACGGGTGTTCGGGCAGCGCGGTGTTGTCTTGTCACGGTCATCTGCCAGATCGCGAGGAGCAGCAGCGTGCCGGTCTCGGTGAGGAGGCTGAGGAGGGCTCGTGGGGCGGGCTGCAGGCCGTGTTCGGTGAATCCGAAGACGCCCACGGTGCGTGAGGCGGTGAAGCCGGCGAGGGCGCCGAGCGCAATGCCGGCTGCGGCGGCCCTCAGCAGCAAGGGTGGCGTCCCCATCAGCAGCAGGGCGGCGAGGGCGAAGGAGGCGCCGGCCTGGAGCAGGAACAGGGGGCCGATGATGTGGATGAAGCGGTACTCGTCGACGTAGAGCTGAGCGTGTATGTATCCGCCGGCGGCGAGGGTGGCGGCGCTCGCCGATCGCAGGGTGGGGGCGAGGAGTCTGTGGGTGTTCATGCCAGCCTCCGGTCCTTGATGGCCAGTTCGCGGTCGCCTTGGCGGTAGCTGACGGTGCGGATGCCGAGTGCGTCCTTGAGCTGCCGGGCGGGGACGACCTGCGGAGTGGGGGCGGGGGCGCGGCCCGGTTTGGGCAGGGGGTAGGCGGTGGTGGTGGCGGAGTGGAAGGTGATGTTGCCCTCTGTCTTGGTGAACAGCTGGTGGACGTGCCCGTTGAGACAGGTGACGGAGGAGAAGCGGCGCAGGAGGGCGATGACCTTGAGGGCGTCGTCGGTGCTCCAGCCCCACTGCGGGTACATGGCGAACAGCGGGATGTGGCTGAAGACCACGATGGGGGTGTCCGACGACAGTCCGGCGATGTCCTTGCGGACGAAGTCGATCTGGTCGTTGCCGAGATGGCCGAGCTTCTCCAGGCTCATCGTGTTGACCAGGGCGATGAAGTGCACGCCGTGGGTGTCGAAGCTGTACCAGCCATCACCGAGCGTGCCCCTGCCGAAGGTCTGCCGGTAGGCGCGGCCTGCATCGCCGATGGAGTCGTGCTCGCCCGGTACGGTGAAGACGCGGTCTGTCTGTATACCCGTCATCAGCTGCTTGACCTGGTCGAACTGCCCGGCCGTGGACAGGTGGGTCAGGTCGCCGCTGTGCATGACGAAGTCGGGTCTGAATCCGAGCGAGTTGACCTGGTGGATCGCTTCGGTGAATGAGCCGGTCACGTCCATGTTCGCCGGGCCCTGGAACCCGATGTGGCTGTCGGAGACCTGTACGAACCGCAGCGAGCTGTTCGCCGCTGTGGCGGCGCCGGCGGCGGCCACGGAGTTGGTCTCCCGGGAGTCGGCGATGTGGCTGATCACCTCTCCGCTGGCCACGGTCAGCACCACGGCGCCGCCGAACCAGCCCGCGTGACGGAGCAGTTGGCGCCGGGTCATACCGTGTTCTGTGGCGGGCTGCTCGGCATCGCCGGCCGGCGCGCTGTCGTGGCTGTCGTAGTAGCCGGTCATCGGGTCACCTCCACGGTGGCGGTCATGAACGGATGGATGGTGCAGAGGTAGGAGTAGGTGCCGGGCTTGGTGAACGTGTAGCTGTACGTCGCGTGGGTGTTCAGGGCTGCCGAATGCAACGGTCCGCCGGATCCCGCGCTGGTGACGGTGTGGGCGTCGGTGTCCTGATTGGTCCAGGTCACCGTCGTGCCCACTTTGACCTTGAGCGCGGCCGGGGAGAATGCGAAGTTCTTGATCGCCACGGCGTCCCCGGTCACCGGCGCGGCCGTGCTCGGGGGGCTCATGGGCATGCTCATGCCGGGCATCGGCGAGGCCCCGGGAGCGGAGCCCGCCGCGTTCCCCGGTCCGGTGGCACCGGGCATCCCGGCCGTCTGGTGCTGACCTGGACCGGGTTTGATGGCGCCGGTTCCGGCGGACGAGGAATGCGACGACTGGCCGCATGCGCCAAGGAGCCCCAACGCGCCGGCGGTAGCGACGGCCAGCCCGGCCGCGGCGCGTGATCGCCGGCCTGGTGTACGAAATTTCAGGTACATGGTGTTCGTTCCTCACTGGTCAGGCAGAGATGGGGAATGCGCCGGCTGAGCGCACGCAACCGCAGTGATGTGTGGTGGATGCCGTGTCACGGCCACGTGCCCCTGGCGGCCCCTGCGAACGAGCGCTGGTGCTGTCCTTGTGCCGGCCGGTCGCCTCGACAGGCCCCGCGCTGCGCATCGGCCCTTGCATGCCGCGAAGTCGCAGGCGACATGCGGCAGTTCCCCGTCCGGGGCCACGAGTGACGCATCGCCGTGCGGCGGTGCCTGTGCAGGTGCTGCGCACACTGGGCGGGGGGAGTTCCGCCCTGGTGGCTGCGCAGCCCTCGATCGCTGTCTCGCCGTACGCGTCGAGCGCTCCGCAGGGCCGTCGCCGTGGTGTGCGCGGGGCCCGGCCCGGGGCTGCCCGGTGGTGCCGAGCCCGGTGCCCCGGGGGGGCACGGGCGTGGCCGACACCATGAGCGCGTGCGCCGCGTTGCCTATCTCGGTCACCTCTGATCCATCCTTGTCGCCGGGGAATAGCGGAATAGAGGAGGAATGCCGCGTAAGCCGGCTCTTGTCCGACTCCACGGGCGGCGAGGGGTGCCCGGTTCGGAAGATAGGCACTTTTTGTGATTCTTCTTGGCGATCGCCGCGGACCGGCCGGCCCACGGCGCTCCGCCCGCCCTGGCCCTGGCGGTGCCGTCAGACCCGGCAGGGGCGTGCCGCCCGCGGTGCTCGCAGAGCGTCACCTGCACCACGCCGTATGTTGCACGACAAAGCAATACATATGAGCGATGATCGATTTATGTCCTGGAGTTCCCGAAAGCGTGGTCCAAGGACCGATCCGGATCGCTCCGCGCACCGTGTCTCCGGTAAAGGGACCCTTTCGACCGCAGACGAGGAACTGCTGCGCACTCTGTACGCGGAGCACGCAGGAGCCCTGTTCCACTACGTGCTGCGGCTGACCTCAGGAGACTGGCAGTGGGCGGAGGATGTCGTGCAGGAGACGCTGCTGCGAGCGTGGCAGCATCCCGCCGCGTTCGACCCGGCACGCGGCCCGGCCCGGGCATGGCTGTGTACGGTCGCCCGGCACCTGGTCATCGACGCCCACCGGGCCCGGCAGGCCAGACCGGCCGAGGCCGGCGGCGAGGCGCTGGAGCGAGCCGCCGAGCAGGCACCGGGCGAGGACGAGATCGAGCAGGCACTGCAAAGCTGGGCGGTGGCCGATGCCATCCGGACGCTGTCCCCGGACCACCGCGCGGTCCTGCTGGAGACCTACTACCGGGGCCGGACCATGACGGAGGCCGCCCGGGTGCTGGGCATCCCGCTGGGCACCGTGAAGTCGCGGACGTACTACGCCCTGCACGCCCTGCGGCTGGTGCTGCAGGAACGGGGCATCGAGCCATGACCGCGGCATGCAGGAGGTGGCGACCATGAGCGCAGAGCACGACGCCCTCCGGGTGGCGCTGGGAGGATACGTCCTGGGCACGCTGCCCCCGGCGGAAATGGAACACGTGCGCGCCCACCTCGCGGGATGCGCCGAGTGCCGGGCAGAACACGCCCAGCTGGCGGGGCTGCCCGCGCTGCTCGCGACGGTGACCGCAGCCGAAGCCGCAGGTCAGACGGTGCCGGCCGGCGGGGACCTGGCCGATCGACTGGTGGCGCGGGCAGCCGAGAGCGCTCAGGGCTCCCCGCCCGCACGGCCTGCGGTGCCGCAGGCGCCCGAGTCGGGTGTGCTGGAGGGGCTGCTCCAGCGGGCCGCGGCCCGCCGCCGCAGGACCTGGCGTCTGCAACTGGCCGGCGCCGCCGCCTCCCTGATGTTCATCGCAGCAGCCGCCGGCGGCACATGGCTGGCGGTCGTCGGATCCGTGGGCCCTCAGGCGACGCGGCCCGCACCGACCGCGCCGGCTGCAACGCGCACCTTCTCCGGAAGCGATCCCGCCACTGGCGTCACCGCCTCGGTGAAGGTCTCGCCCTCTGCCTGGGGCAGTGTCCTGCAGGTCTCCGCCAAGGGGGCGCCCGCCGGCATCACCTGCCGGCTGCAGGCGGTCGGGCCCGGCGGGGCCCGGGCGGACGCCGCTACCTGGCGGGCGGGCGAGTACCCTCCCGGCACCACGATCCCCGGGGCGGTTGCCATGTCTCCGGCAGCCATCGAGCACTTCGAGATCTACGCGGACAACGGTCAGAAGCTGGTCACGATCCGGGCATGAGGTGCCGGGAGCCGGCCCGACGCTGCGGCGGACCGGCTCCCGGCGTGTCCGACCGTCCTCAAGGCCGGTGGATGTGGATCACGTTGGTGAGCACGCACGGGGCGTCCGGCCGATGATCATCGAGGCGGCCAGTGCTCGTCGCATCGGCCGCAAAGGCACGCCCGTGGTCACCGTCGCCGACCGACCCCACCACGCCGTACGGCTCCGGAATCGGCGAGATCAAGATCAAGATCGTCCGACAAGGGCGCCCGGCGGATGCCCGCGGTGGCCCCCGAGGCCGACATCGGCGCCTCTATGGCCGAGGGACTGATCGGCACGACGCGCACAGAGACAGCCGGCTGTCGAAGCGGCTGCCACCGGCCGGGAAAGGTCACCACCGCAGCCGGGCCGGTCGGCCCGCCGACCGTGCGGGTGCACGGCCAAAGTGCGGCTGAGGACCGGCCCGGTTCGCGGGGGCCGACGGTGAGGGCGATCAGCTCCCGGGAGCCGTCGGGCGCGCCCCGAGCAGGGCCTTTGCGCCGGCTTCGGCCTCCTCCCGGCGGAGGTTGAGAGAATGCCGCAGGCCCCCACACAGCCGTGCCCACCCACACACGCAGCCGACGCCCGAGGGCGGTCCCGGCGCGGCGTCGCCGGCCTGCCACTGCCGGGACAGCCGTGTCTTGCGCCCATCCCTCGGCCGCCTCTCCCTCTCTTCCAAAGCCCGTGCGGCCCGGAGCGGAGAAGGGGATCCAGGGCATCTGCACGCCGAGGGCCGCCGCGAGCCGGCCGAGCGCGGGCAGGGACGTGTCCAGCTCTACGGCGCGACGTTCCCTGAGGGTCCCAAGAAGACCACGGACGTGGGGGGAGCCGAGCTGCCGCGCCCGGCTCGGCGAGTACGGCATCGAGCTCTGACAGAGGCGAGTGAGCCCAGCCCGGCCATCGGCATTGACCTGACCCGCAAGAAGTTGAACAAAAGCCGCGAATAACTCGAACCGTTCGGCATGCGCCGCCCGTGGAATTGAATGAGCGCTCCCATGCAGGATCCGGCATACCGACCACCCCTCGAAGTCGTTGGCGGTCTCCCCCGTTCCGGTCTCCGCACATCCACAGAATGGCCAGAAGACCATGTTTGTGACCGACTCCCCCCGCCCGAGCTCGCTGCTCTCCCGGCACTGCAGCCACCAGGCGCTGCTCACCCTGCCCGCGCAGGAGGCGCACGTCTCCGCCGCCCGTCACTTCGCGGCCGATCTGCTGGAGACCTGGAGTGTTCCCGCGAGCGAACGGGACTCCGCCGTTCTCATCGTCGACGAACTCGCCGCCAACGCAGCCCAGTACGGCCGCGAGCACATGACCCTGCAGCTCGTCCTCGACCACGACACTTTGCACATAGTGGTCAGTGACTCCGGAATGGCCGTGGAGCACCCTCTCCCCGACATCGCCCCGGACGAACACGGCCGCGGCACCGGCATCGTCCAGTACCTCGCACAGTCGACCGAGGTCCATCAGACACGCAGCGGCCGCGAAGTCCGCGCCTGCCTGAGGTGCTCGGCATGACCAGCCCCGGCGTTCCGCACGAGCTACGGCCCCTCGCCAGGCCCGGCACCACAGCACGGCGACCGGCCACCGGGGGCGGCTGCGGCGCCGGATCACCCGACGACCCCACCGAGTGGGCCTTCGCGACCCACAAGCCGTGCCCCATCGACGTCTGCCCGGGCCCGGCGCAGGTGCGCGTGCCCTCCCCGGCGAACCCGTCGGCCCTCGACCACGGCGACCCCGACCCCGACACGGTGCTCTGCAAACGCTGCGGCGCCGGCCCCGGGGTGCGACGCTGCCGCCCTCACCGAATACCAGGAGATCCGCTCGAAGATCATCCACCGGGGTGACATCGGCCTCGTCCGCCACCATCCGTCTCCCGACTCCCCGAACCGGAACCGCGAAGCGGTGCCCGCCCGTAGGGGCCGAGGGGAGACGAGAATCTGACCGGCGTGCTCGAAGCAACAGTGCGTGGCCCCTCAACAGCCCCCGCACCAGACCGCCCTACGGGCTCAACATCCCAGGAGACGACCGGAGTCGGGCAAGCATCACAGCGCCGGTACGGGGGCGGTGGTCTCACTCGTCCGGACGACAGGCCCCGCCGGCTTCGCGCGCGGCGCGCCACGTCACCCGAGCGCGTCCGGGCTTCGTGCTTAAGGTGACGCCCGGAGGTGGAGAATGCGAGTGGGGTTGCACGCGCTCGGTATCGGTGACGGTGCCCGTCCCGAGGTGATCCGTGCGGTGGCCGCAGCCGCGGAGACGCACGGCTTCGCGAGGCTCTGGTGCGGCGAGCACGTGGTACTCGTGGATGAACCGGCCTCCCGCTACCCCTACTCCGTGGACGGCCGGATCGCCGTGCCCGCGGACGCGGACTGGCTGGACCCGCTGCTTGCCCTGGCCTTCGCGGCGGCGGTCACCAGCCGCATCGAGCTCGCCACCGGCGTACTCCTGCTGCCTGAGCACAACCCCGTCCTGGCAGCCAAACAGGCCGCCACACTCGACGTGCTCTGCGCCGGGCGGTTCAGCCTCGGGGTCGGAGTCGGCTGGTCGGCCGAGGAATTCGCAGCGCTCGGGGTCCCCTTCGCCAGGCGCGGGCAGCGCACCGAAGAGTACCTCGCCGCGATGCGCACCCTCTGGGCCGAGGACCCGGCCTCCTTCTCAGGGGAATTCACCCGCTTCGACGCGATCCGGGTCAACCCGAAGCCGCTGCGCGGCGGCCGGCTCCCGGTCGTGGTCGGCGGCAACAGCGACGCCGCCTTGCGCCGCGCGGTCACGCTCGCCGATGGCTGGTACGGCTTCAACGTCCCGGCGGCCGACGTCCCGGCGCGCATCGCCGTTCTCGCCGACGAGTGCGCCCGCCACGGTCGCCCTTTTGACGAGCTCACAGTCGCCGTCGCGCTGAGCGACGGGACACCGGAGCACCTCCCCGCACTCGGTGCGGCAGGCGTCACCGAACTGGTCGTCGTCGGCGCACCCCCACCCGCTCCGGAGGCGGCGGCCACCTGGGTCGCGGAAATCGCCCAAACCTGGATTGGCCCGGAGCAACAACCAGGGCCGGCCGGGGCCCCAGCCGATGTGTTCACGCCCGCAAGCCGTCCCCAAAGGCAAGATGACTGACCTGCGCTCCTGAGGTACTCAGAGCAGGCAATTTGCGTCGCGTAGAGGACCCGGTCCCACCGGCGCGTACAGGAACTCGGCGTGGGCCTCGGCGGCTTCCCGCTCGATCACCGCGGCGGGCAGTGTGGTGGACAGCGCGTCAGGCTCAACGCCGGGAGGAAGCTCGGGCAGGCCGGCCGTTCAAGCTGGTGCGCGGCCCGGACAAGTTGGCGCCCCTCGGCCCAGGTACGAACGGAGAAACGGACTGCTCCTCATTGTCGCTCACCCCGGTGACGCTAGGGCGCTCGCGGCCGTTTGCGCACGGATGGCGGTCGGCCGGAGGCAGGTACGGTCACCGCTGCTGCGCTCCTGGCGTGGGGCTGGGTCCTGGAGCACCGCCAGAGCCGGACGAGTTCGGGCGACATGGCCGACCGGCCCCGGCCGAGGCGGCCATCGTGATCGCCGTCGTCTCTGCCGTCGACGTGCTGACCGGGCCCCGGAAGAACGGCGCCAGGACGAAGCGTTCAGCCCGGTGCTCTGCCTCGCGGCAGGCAAGGAAGACTGAACCGGGTTGATCCATGAGGGCGCGGCTGAGCCCGCCTTTCCAGGCAGCGGTGTCCGTTGCCACCTCTGTCAGTCCCTCCTGACAGCATGCTGCTGTGACAACCGCATCACCCGGTCAACACCCTGACGAGGCCATCTTGACGTTCCTGCGTTCCGCATTCGCGCCGGAGTGGCGCGAGCCGGCGCTGGGACACGATGGCGTCTTGGCGTGGGAATCCCAGCACGGGGTCGTTCTTCCGGAGCCGTACCGGAGCCTGATCGCCGAGATCACCAACGGGTCATCCCTCGGACCACCGGAAGACGGCGGTCTCCTGCCCCTCGGCTGACACATCTGCTGCGCGGACCAGGCGCCGAAGCTCTGCGCGGAAGTCCGCGATCGGACCTACCGCTGGTACGGCCAACTCCCGACCCTTTCGGTGCGGTTCGGCAGATGTCTCCGAAGGGTACGTCTTCACCGCGGTATACGTGGGCGTCGTACTCCCCGCCGTCTGGGCCTCGGCGCCGCGGGACACACTCCTCGCGGATACACCCAGCCCCGTCTCGTCGCCCACCAGTGCCGCATCGGGCAACGTTCGCCCTCGAGTCCGCTTGGTCTGGAACCGTGTCAGTCATTTTCCAGAGACCTTCCAGGTTCGTGTCGCCGCGCGAACCTGGCACAAGCAGCGTCGTGGGCGCCGCGCAGAAGCTGCACGACCGTGTCCGTTGTCCTCTCACCAGGATTGACGACAGAGACCCAGCCGAGTACCCCGTACAACGGGTGCGGTATCACGCTGTCGGCGGCTGCGTAGTCGCGAGGTCGGGTGAGACTGCGCGGCTCCTCCCCCGTGAGCTCCCGGAACGTCGCACGGTCGGCGTGGATGTTCACGCGCCAGCGGCCCGGAGGGTCAAGGTCGGAGGCGGCGTCGTCGGGGTAGTTCTTGATGACGATCGTCCCGTAAGGCTGGACGTTCTGGGGCATCCGACCGTCGGGGGCGTAGTAGAAGAACGCATCCCCCCACGCGAGCTCGGGGAAGTCGCCGCCCGGCCCCGCAACGACCACGAGCGCGCCGGCGAAGCCTCGCACGGTCGCGATGATCTGTTCCATACTCATGGTTCAAGCATCACCTTCAAGTGCTTATGTGGGGTTGGCTGATGGGCGAGCTGGTGAGCGGTTCGCAACGGGTACCGCTCCGAACCGCCGACGTCGCCATGGAGTCGGGGTACTCGGTGCAACAGGTTCGCGACCTGGAGCGGCTGGGAGTCATTCCCCCAGCCGCTCGATCGAGCAACGGTTACCGCTCCTACACACCGCTGCACGTCCACGCCCTTCGCGCCTACCGGGGACTCGCAGGTGCTGTTGGCCCTGTCGCAGCCCGGCAGATGCTCACGGAACTGCGGACAGAGACCCTCGCGGAGGCAGCCTCGGCGATCAACACGGTCCATGTTCGACTCGCGCGGGAACGAGAGGAGGCCCTGCGCGCTCAACAAGCGTTGCGTGCGATCCAGGCCGAAGCGAACACACCCGAGTTCGAGCAAGACAGTGACGCGATGACGATCACAGAGCTCGCCGGAGCGCTCAATGTACGTCCCTCCACCCTGCGGTTCTGGGAGCAGGAAGGGCTCGTCACCCCCGACCGAGTGACGTCACTGCAAGCACGCCGCTACGGTCTTTCAGCCTCCAGAGCAGCCCGAATCGTTGCGGCCCTCCGCAACGCCGGTTATGGCATTCCCGCAGTGCGCGAGATCATGGGCTCCCTGCGCCAACTCGACGGCCGGGGAGAGACCCAACGCATCCTGCAACAGCGTCTTGACCAGATCGCCACACGGACCGTGGCGCTGCTCCGAGCGGGCGCAGACCTGACAGCCGTCGTTACGGCCGCCCGGGAACCGACGGCCACCCAGTCCGTATCAGGCAACGTTTGCCCTGGCGACCTCGGCTCGTAGGCGCCGGTCGTCAGCGTGGCGGTTTCGCCAGATGAGGTAGAGGCGGATCATGCTGCCGTGCTCTTTGCGGCTGGCGTGATCGGTGTTGTCGAGGGTGAAGTGGCGCAGCGCGGTGAACTGGGCCTCGATGCGGTTCAGCCATGAGGAGTTGGTCGGGGTGCAGGCGGCGAGCAGGCGCCGGATGTCGTACGGTCGGGTGCAGGTCGCGCGCCGCCGTGGCCTGGGTTCACGGTCGGGATCCTTGCCTTTGCCGCCGCGCTCGGCCCACTGCCGACCCGGACGCGACTGGAGGTTGAGCGGACGGAACTCGTCCAGGCGAAACACCACTTCTGGCTCGTCTTCGTCGGGTACAACCTCGCAGTCAGCGATCGCGCACAGGTGCTCGACCCGCGCCTTCTTGGCCGCGTAGTCCGGAACCCGTGCTCACCCCTACGCATGTCTTCCCAGACGGGGCGGCCCTACGTGTCCGGGACGCGCGCACCGGCTTTCTGCGCCACGAGCACACCTGCTCCGGCGAGGGCGAGGCCCGTTGTCCGCGTACGGTACGTGACCGTCACGGCCGCGCTCTGACGGCCCATCTGCTGGGCGACACGCTGATCCTGCACACCCCCTCGGCACCCGAGTCACGTGTGCGCTTGCCGCTCCCCGTCGGGGCCGGCCTCCTCGTGGCACGCGATACGTCGATGTATGTAGCTGGGGCAGGCGGTTTCCTGTCTCTGACATTGACATCCTCCCCCTCTTAAAAGAGGGGGATTCCAACCCGGGTGGGTTGCGGTTCACGGACACTCGACCGCTGTCTGGGCGGTGTTGTCCCTCCGGCACGGGCTTGGCGCCCGGGGCGGCTATCGCCGTCCTGTCCTGCCGCGACGTTGGTTGCTGCATTGGTGTCCGCGTTGCAGGTGAAGCCGCAGGAGGAGCAGACGAACTCGGCTTGGCTCTTGCGCGAGTTCTTGTCGATCCATCCGCAGGCACTGCACCGCAGGCTGGTGTAGGGGGCGGGTACGTCCTCGACCCGCCCGGGGGCCTTGTGCTCGGTGCGCCGGCGCAGCAGGCCCCAGCCCTGCGCGAGGATCGCCCGGTTCAGCCCTGCTTTCTGCGCAACCCGCTTGCCCGGCTCCTTGTTGGTCCCCTTCGCCGAGCGGGTCATGTTCTTGATGTTCAGCTTCTCGAACCGCACCAGGTCGTACGACCTGGCCAGCATGGTCGAGGTCTTCTCGCACCAGTCCTTGCGCCGGTCGGCTTCGCGGGCCCTGAGCTCGGCGACCTTCGCGTACTCGGTCGTCTTCTGCGAGCTGTTCTTGGGCGCGCGGGCGCCGCGCCGCTGATGTTTGCGGATCTGTGCCCGCTCACGGGTGGTGAGCTGGGGACAGTTCAGCATCCGGCCGTCCGACAGGGCCGCGGTGATCGTGACGCCCCGGTCGATGCCGATGACCTCGCCGGTGCCCGGCGCCGTGACCGGGGCGGGGATGACGGCGAAGGCCATGTGCCACTGCCCGTTCTTCCAAGTGACCCGGAACGTCTTCGCCTGCGGCAGCTCGGTCCGGGTGAGGCGGAAGCGGACCCAGCCGCAGCCCGGCACCATCACCTGCGCCCATCGCCGGTTCAGCTTCTGGACCACCACCGAGCGGCCCATGACCTGCCTGCCGGTCTTCGCGTTCAGCTTCGGGCCGCCGTCGGTGTCGAACTCCGGGACGCGGTCGGTGCCGATGACGCGAAAGCCCTCGTGCCGGTGCTTCCTGCGCCAGGTCGGCTCGCCGAACCCGGAGGTGAACCTCGCCTGCCTGGCCCTTCCGAAGTCCTTCAACGCCTGCTGCTGCACATCCGCGTTGCCCTCACGCAGCCACTCACTGGCGGTGCGGGCCTCGGTGAGCTGGCGGCACTGCTCGGCGAAACCGGGCGCGGCCTTCCTGCCCCTGTACCAGTACGAATGCTGCTCGACGGCCAGATTCCACACGTACCGGGCGTGCGCGCAGTGCAGCAGCATCTGCTGCTCCTGCTCGCCCGTGGGGTACATCCGAAACCTTGCCATGGGACCAACCTAGCTCAATCATGGTCCCATGAAGCATGTAAACCTGAGACTCCCCGACGACCTGCACGAACAGGCCCGAGCCGCCGCCGAGGCCGACGACCGTTCCCTGAACTCCTGGCTGATTGCCGCCGTGCGACGCGCCGTCACCCCGGGCAAGACGCCGAATCGCCCTGAAGGCGATTCGGCCACCCCTGCCCCGCTCCGCGGGAGCGAGCATTCACCCCGGCCCTGAAGGACCGGGCACCCTGCCCGAAAACGCGGTGGATGAGCCGTTTCCATAGGGCGCAATCCGCTGCATGGGGCCCTTTCGTGTGCCCGCGTCTGTAGAGGGGCAGCTGAGCAAGATGTCTGTTCGCCTACTGGCGACCGGAGTCGCGGGCCGCGCTCACGATGAGATCCGTGACCGCCTGGGGGTGCGAGATCAGGGACACGTGCGAGGAGTTGATCTCCACCGTCTTGCGCGCGTGTGCGCGCTTGGCCTCGTACCGCTCAAGGCTTGGGTCTATGGCCCGGTCCTGCCTGCCGACGAGCACGTAGACCGGCTTGTCCCGCCAGGCCGCTGCGGTGAGCTTGTCGCTGAACGCCGACTGCGCGATCGGGCGCTGCGTCGACGCCATGACGGACGTCTGCTGCTGCGAGAGGTCCTGGGCGAAGACCGAATGGAGCTTGCCGGCCTGGATGTACACGTCCGTGCCCGTGGTGCCGTCGCCGTTGCGGAAGGGCACTTGCTGAAGCGCCTTGGTCAGCGGGGCGGCCGGGAACTTGCCGGAGAGGCTGGCGAACGACTCACCCTTGTCCGGCATGATCGCGTTGACGTACACCAGCGCCTTGACGTTGTCGAGCCCGGCGGCCGCCTGCGAGATCACCTCGCCGCCGTAGGAGTGTCCGACGAGGACGATCGGCCCCTTGATGGTTTTCAGGAGGCTGTTCAGGTACGTCGAGTCCTGGGGTATGCCGCGCAGCGTGTTGGGCGGGGCGATGACCTGGTAGCCGTCCCGCTGCAGGCGCTGCACCACTGCGTTCCAGCTGGACCCGTCGGCGAATGCTCCGTGTACGAGCACCACGGTCGGCTTCTGGCCCCCCGGGGCCCTGCCGAGGTCGTCTGCGGCGTGAGCCGGCACCACGGTCAGGACGAAGAGCACCGCCGCTCCGAGGGCCAGTCCACCCTTGCCTGATTTCAAGATCCCAGAGGCGGTCACGTGCTTCCCCTTCCTCGGCGTACCAGGTGAACTCGGCTTCTTCGGCGACTGAGCACAGTAAGAATCGTGCGGCGCGGAACGCGGAGAGCCGACGGTGGGTACTTGGCGGCGGCCGCGGTCACCGCTGCCGCCGCTTCGGATATCACAATGTTCGCGTGTCTGCGTTTTCCGCGCATCCGGTGCCCTGCTGGGTGATCGGCAGCGGAAGGTACGGCTCCCGATGGCGAGCGCGCCGCTTCGCAGGTCAGGAGGGGTGCACATGGGTGAATTGCAGGTCTTATCGGCCGGTCTTAGCGTGGATTCATGGCTATGGCAACGACGAGTCCGGTGACCGGTGAGGTCCTCAGGAGGTTCGCCGAGCTGACCCTGCAGTCGGGCATGGCCTTCATCAACGGCAACACGGCCAGCTACCCCGAGATCCCCTTCGGGAGCGTCAAACGCAGCGGCTACGGACGCGAGCTGTCCGACCTCGGCATGCGGGAGTTCATGAACGCCAAGACCGTCTGGATCGGCCAGGACGCCTGAACCCCCCGATAGCGGGCGGCAGTCGACACCGCCCGTGCCGCCGGCCTGCGCCTGGGCATCGCGGAAGTCGTACGCGAACGCCTCCACCTCGCGGCCGACGGCGGACTGGGCCGCGCGGATGTCGCCGCGACCTACCGAATGTCCCGCCGGGCCGCATCCTGACCGGGCCGTCCCGTTCGAGAGAGGCGAGGGAGGAACGATGACCCGTGCCGGCATCGCCGCCGCGCGTTCGAGCACGGCGCAACTGGCGGAGATCATTCCCCAGGTGGACGACGAGCAATGGGACCTGCCGTCCGCATGCGACGGCTGGCGCGTGATCGACGTGCTGGCCCACCTCGCGGCCCTCGCCTCCGAGGCGGTGGACCCGCCACCGCCCGACCCCTCACTGCCGAAGAACCGCGAGCGCTACCACGACCTGCGCGTCGACGAACGCCGTGGCTGGAGCCATGCGGAAGTCCTCGACGAGTGGCGGCGCAGCACACCTCGCCAGCTGGACCTCCTGGAAGCGGCCCAGGAGGTACCCGGGGCCGACGAGGCCGTCCAGGTGGCCGGGCTCGGGACGTATCCGCGCCACCTCCTGGCGAACACCATGGCTTTCAACGTCTTCTGTCACCTCCGCAACGACATGCTCGCCCCGGACGGCCCGCTCCCGTTCACCCTGCCGGAACCGACCGACGACCAGGTCACCCCCGCCGTCGACTTCATGCTCGCCGGCCTCCCCCAGATGCAGGGGCCCGAACTCACCGCCACCGTCCGCAGGCCTCTCGTCCTCGACCTGACCGGGCCGGGCGCCACCACCGTCACCCTCCTCCCCGCGACCGAGCCGGACGGGCAGCTGACCGTGGCACCCGGTGCGGACGCCACCACCCGGGTCCACAGCACGGCACTCGCCTTCATCGCCTGGGCCACCACCCGCAAACCCTGGCGCGACCACTGCCGCATCACGGGGGACACATCCGCCGCGACACCGTTCCTCGACCGCCTCAACATCATTTAGACGATGTCCTGTGCGGTGAGACGAACTCGGGCTGGGTGCCCGTCCGGGCGGCGGGCGTGCAGCGTGCCGGCCCCGATACGCTGCCCGCATGATTCGCGCTGTGACCTCGACCTCGTGATGACGCTCGCACCAGCCCCACGCGCACGGATTCCCCTCATGGCACCGGAGTTCGGGTGCCAGTCTTACGGACGGGCTTGCGTGCGGTCCCGCACGATGATCTTGCCGGTGTTCTCGCCGCGCAGCATTCCCAGGAACGCGTCCAGGATGTGCTCGAAACCGTCGATCACCGTCTCGTCCAGAGCGAGCCGGCCGCTCTGCAGATGCGGTACCGCGACCTCGTACAACTCCTCCTGCACGTCGCGGTAGTTGCTGACCAGGAAGCCCTCCATGCGGAGGCTCTTCTCCACGATGTCCGCGTAGTTGAAGCGCGGCGACGGCGCGTCGGGGGTGTTGTACTGGCTGATCGTGCCGACGCGGACGATGCGCCCGAACTCGCGCAGCGCTCCCACCGCCGCGGCCAGTTGCTCGCCGCCGACGTTGTCGACGAACACGTCGATGCCGCCCGGCGCGGCCTTGCCGAGCAGGTCGGCGGCGGGCCCGTCGTGGTAGTCGAAGACGGCGTCATAGCCCACCTCCCGCATGAGGTGGCCGGCCTTCGCCGCCGAGCCGGCGCTGCCCACGAGCCGTCCGGCGCCGAGCAGTCTGGCGAACCGCCCGGTGGCCGTGCCGACCCCGCCCGCGGCGGCCGACACGAACAGGTCCTCCCCCTCCTGGAGCCGGGCGATCCGGGTCAGGCTCACATAGGCGGTCAGGCCGGTGCCGCCGAGGGCGCTCAAGTACGCGGTCAGGGGCACCCCGTCGAAGAGGGGCAGTCGCCGGATCTCCTCGGGCGTGACCACCGCGTGCGTGCGCCAGCCCTGCCGGTGGAACACGATCTCGCCCTCGGTCAGCCGAGGCGTGCGCGAGGCGATCACCCGCCCGATGGCGCGGCCCTCCAGCGGTGCGTCGAGTGCGAAGCCGCCGGGCACGTCGTCCATCATCTCGCGGTGGTAGGGGTCGACGGACCAGTAGAGGTTCTCCACGAGCGCGCTGCCGGCCGCGGGGTCGGGAAGCGTGGATTCGACGAAGGCAAAGTGCTCGGCGGTGGGAAAGCCGTGGGGGCGGGCGGTCTGGTGCACGGTGAGCGCGGTCTCGTTCATGCCCGGACCGTAGGGCGGGAATGCGCCGCCCGGGCAGCCGGTTGGGCTCATGCGACACACCGTCCCATGAGCAGTTCTCATACGTTGAGGTGAGCGCCCCGTGGCCCGCACGACCGACTCCGATCTCGCCCCACAGGAACTGCGCGTCCTGGTGGCGGTCGCGGACACGGGCGGTTTCTCGGCCGCGGCCGGCGTACTCGGTCTGACCCAGTCCGCGGTCTCCCACTCGGTTCGCGGCAGCGAGCGCAAGATCGGTGCCGTCCTCTTCGAACGCGGCCGCACCGGCGCCCGCCCCACCCCCGCCGGAGACAAGGCCGTCGCGCACGCCCGCCGCATCCTTCGCCTGCTGGACGTCCTGACCGCCGAGGCGCGCGGCGCGGCGCGGCCCGATGCCGCGGAGGGGCCGCTGCGGATCGCGGCTTTCCGCAGCGCGGCTCTCCACCTGCTGCCGGCCGTCCTGCAGCGGCTCCGCGCCCGACATCCCAGGATCGAGCCGCGGGTGCGGATCGTACGCGAGGTGGGGCGCGGCACAGCGGGCGAAGTGGCCGACGGGAAAGCCGACATAGCCATCGCCACACTGGGCGGCTCCGTGCTGCTTCCACCAGGTCTGGTCGCGAACGGACTCCTTGAAGAGCCGTATGCCCTGGTGCACGCGACGGGTCACGCCGCCCCGCGCTCGCTGCCGCTGGTCGACTGGGCCGAGAACTGCGGCTCGTACACCCGCGACTGGTGGGCTGCGCAGGACTGGATCCCGAAGGCAACCGTCGAGGCCGAGGACGACGGAGCGGTGCTCTCCTTGGTGAGCGCAGGTCACGGAATGGCGATCATGCCGGCGCTCTCCTTGGTCGGAGCACCGGACTCGGTCGGGATCACTGATCTCGGCCCCGAGCGCCCGACACGCCAGGTCGGCTATGTCACCACGTCCGAACTGGCCGGATCCGCTGTCGTGCGCGCCTTGGTGAGGGAACTGCGGGCGACGCTCCCGCAGGATGTGAGCCTTCTCAGCCGCGAGGCTTGACCAGGTCGAGTGGGCCAGTTGCCTGACGTGGGCAGCCGTGGTGTGCCACGGCCGTCTTGTGAGCCGCCTCGCTCAGGTTCTTCCACGGACGGAAGCGGTCCGCGACCTGTACGGCATCCGGCGCGCCGGCCCGGACGCCCGGCCGCCACTCCTTCTCCGCCTTCAGCAACCGGGCGTTCTCCGCCCGCAACCGGGCCAGTTCCCCAGCCGGACTCCCGCCGGCCTCGCGGCGCTCGGGCAGTGCCTGGAACTCGTTTTCCTTGCGGCCCCACGTCCTCAGCGACTCGGCGGTGAGGCCGAGGTCCGCCGCCACCGCCGCGTATGTGCGCTTGCCGCCCACGGCGCGACAGAGCGCGACCGCGTCCTTCCTGAACTCCTCCGGATACGGAGACCTGCGTCCGTCCCACCTGGACATCCCTCCCTGGACCATCAAGATCCACTGTCAGGGTGTCCACTCCAAAGGATCAGCCTCAGCCGTCACAAGGGAGGTGACTTGCCGGTCAACTAGTTGCCGGGAATCACCGCTCTGGACGACCTCCGCCATGTCCGACACCACAAGGAGAACTGAGATGACCACCACCGCCACCCCCCTCGCACCGCAGGACGACCAGCTGGCCGCCGACTTCTACCTCTACGAGGCACTGCTGTCGGACGAGGAGCGCAAGATACTGCTCAAGGCCCGCACCTTCCTGCGCGAAGAGGTCAAGCCGCTGGTCAACGAGTACTGGAGCAAGGGCGAGTTCCCCAAGGAGCTGATCGAGAAATTCCGCGGCAGCGGACTGGCCGCTCTGTCCTACGAGGGCTACGGCGAGCACCTGCCGGCCATCAGCCACCTGCTCGACGGCATGCTCGCCATGGAGATGAGCCGCGTCGACGCCTCGTGCGCCACCTTCTTCGGCGTCCACAACGGGCTCGGCTTCTACTCCATCTACTACGGCGGCGACCAGGAACAGCGCGACCGGTGGCTGCCCGCCATGGCCTCGATGGAGAAGATCGGCGCCTTCGCCCTGACCGAGCCGCTCGGCGGCTCCGACGTCTCCGGCGGCATGCGCACCACCGCCAGGCGCGAGGGCGACACCTGGGTCCTCAACGGCGCCAAGAAGTGGATCGGCAACGCCACCTTCGCCGACTACGTCGTGGTGTGGGCGCGGGACGTCGACGACAACCAGGTCAAGGGCTTCGTCGTGGAGAAGGGCGCCCCCGGCTTCGAGCCGGTGAAGATCGAGGGCAAGATCGCGCTGCGGATCGTGGAGAACGCCGAGATCACCCTGACCGACGTACGCGTGGCGGAGGCGAACCGCCTCCAGAAGATCAACTCCTTCCGGGACGTCGCGGAGATCCTGCGCTTCACCCGCAGCGGAGTCGCCTGGCAAGCCCTGGGCGTCATGATCGGCGCCTATGAACTCGCGCTCGACTACGCCAAGGAGCGCCGGCAGTTCGGCCGTCCGATCGCCAAGTTCCAGATCGTCCAGGACCTGTTGGTGAAGAGCCTGGGCAACATCACCGCCTCCTGGGGCATGCTGGTACAGCTCGCCCGGCTGCAGGACCAGGGCATCTTCCGCGACGAGCACTCGTCGCTGGCCAAGGCGTTCGTCACCTCCCGTATGCGGGAGGTTGTCGCCTTCAGCCGCGAGATCTTCGGCGGCAACGGCATCCTCCTCGACTACGACGTCGCCCGGTTCTTCGCCGACGCAGAAGCCCTCTACTCCTACGAGGGCACCCGCGAGATGCAGACCCTCATCGTCGGCAAGTCCATCACCGGGCACAGCGCCTTCGTGTAGGCCGTCCGGCAACCTCCGAGGAAGCGTGTGCCGCTCGCGCGATGACAGCACGGACGGCACACGCCCTGACACGACATGCCGCCGACGCCGGCGCATCTCGACCACGGCGGCCACTCTCGGAGGATCTCTGTCAGACGCTGTTGCCTTTCCGTACGTGATCGACGGGTTTCCGCTGGTCGGGGACAGGAACGGTGGTTCCGTGGGATACGGACGCGCAGTCGGCGCCCGGGCGTGCGGCAAAGCCGAAGTCGCAGGTACCGGTGTGGCGCCAAGGGCCGGCCTGGTCGGTGCTGTCGGTGGCCTACCAACGCTTCCTTAAGGTGCTCGCGGACCCGGCCCGGCTCCATCAAAGCCCATTGACCAAGCAGCTCTCCCCCGAACGCCTCCACGAACGCGGTGCGGACCACCGGATCCGCACGGCACATTGCCGCGACCATGCCCATGCCGAAGCCCGCGACGGAGGCCACGGCGCGCACCCGCGCGTCCCCAGCCGCGGTCATCAGCGCGGCACCCCGGAACTTCTTGTCGTGTGACCGTGAACGTGATCTTGAGATGTCGTGGGATGTGCGGGAGTGGCTGCCGCCCGAGCACCTGTGCTGGAAGATGCTCGACGTCGTCGAGCTACTGGCGGATACACATGGATCTCACCTTTCGGTGGGGTGTGCTGTTTGCACGGTGTCTGCAGGTCGGCATCCGCCAACAAATTTGTATGGCGGATGCCGATCCCACTCCCCCAAGCCGAGCCCCATGGCCGTCCAACAGCCCGTCGCTGAACGGCTACCCCCCGGGGCTCGCAACACCGAGTTCAGCGGCTGTCGCATTGTTCGGCAGCGGTGTTCCAGCAGCCGAACAATGGCCGGGCGCGACCTTTAACCGGGGTCGTGGAGGTGCGTAGGTTGTCCGGCAGGCCGGTGGGGGGTGTGTTGTGGCGGGACGTCGTGAGGTGCCGGTGGATCCGGAGGCGGGCCCGGTGCAGCGGTTCGCGTTCGAGTTGCGCAAGTTGCGCACCGAGGCGGGCGGGATCACCTATCGGGTGCTGGCGGATCGGGCCGGGTATTCGGTCACGACGCTGTCGCAGGCGGCCGCCGGAGAGCAGTTGCCGACGCTGCCGGTGGTCCTGGCTTACGTAGCGGCGTGCGGGGGCGATGCGGCGCACTGGGAGTCGCGGTGGAAGCAGGCGGTGGAGGAGGCCGCCTCCGCCCTGGAGGATGAGGGTGAGGGTGCGGATCCGCCGTACCGGGGGCTGGCCCGGTTTGAGACCGGGGACAGCGCACGGTTCTTCGGACGCGACCGGCTCACCACTGACCTGCTGGAACTGCTGCTTCGACGGCGGTTCGCGGCGGTGTTCGGCCCGTCCGGCAGCGGCAAGTCCTCCCTCCTGCGCGCCGCCGTCATCCCCACCCTCCAGCACACCCAGCACGCTGGCCTGCGCCCGGCCGCGATCCGCATACTCACTCCCGGCGACCGCCCGGCCCACACCCACGCCCACGTGTTCGAGCCCAGCGACACCAACCCCGGCATTGGCACCGTCGAAGCGGATACGCTCATCGTTGTCGACCAGTTCGAGGAGATCTTCACCCTCTGCCAGGACCCCGCAGAGCGCGCCCGTTTCATCGACAAGTTGCTGGCCGCCCGTCGGCCCGAGAACCGATTACGGGTCCTCATCGCCGTGCGCGCCGACTTCTACGGTCACTGCGCCGAACACCGCGACCTCGCCGACGCCCTGCGCGACGCCCACCTGCTCGCCGGCCCCATGAGACCGGCCGAGTTGCGTGAGGCCATCGTCAGACCCGCCGCCGCGGCCGGCCTGACTGTGGAACGGGCCCTGACCTCCCGGCTGGTCCAAGAGGTCGCCGGCGCCCCGGGCGGACTGCCGCTGTTGTCGCACGTCTTGCTGGAGACCTGGCGCCGCCGCCGCGGCAAGACACTGACCACGGCCGGCTACGAAGCCGCCGGCGGTCTGGAAAGCGCGGTCGCCAAGACCGCCGAGGACGTCTACGGCCGGTTCACCCCAGCCCAGCAGGCGACGGCCCGCCGGGTGCTGCTGCGCCTGGTCACCCCCGGCGATGGCACCCCCGACACCCGCAGACCCGCCGAGCGGGAGGATCTGGAGGCCCTTGGCCGGCCGGAGACCGCCGGAGTGGTGGAGGTGCTGGCCGCCGCACGGCTGCTCACCCTCGACGACGACACCGTCGATCTCGCCCACGAAGCCCTGCTGACCGCCTGGCCCCGACTGCACGCCTGGATCGAAGAAGACCGCGAACGCCTGCGCACCCACCGCAAACTGACCGAGGCCGCCCGCACCTGGGAGGGACTGGGCCGCGACCCGGGGGCTCTGTACCGGGGAAGTCGTCTCGTCCCTGCCGAGGAACGCTTCAGCAGCGGTCCTGCCGAAGATCTGACCGCCGGCGAGGACAGCACCATCCGGGTGTGGAACGCGGCCCTGCCCACACCCACCGCGGCAATCAACACAGTCTGCCGGGCCGTCCACCGCGACCTCACCCCGCAGGAACGCTCGACGTACCTGCCGGACCAGCCGGCACACGCCACGTGCCCAGACTGAGCTGGATCGGCCGCTCGCTATCGACATGCCGACCTCAGACACAAACACATAGGCACGGTGAGCCCAGCGCCGGGAACGTGGTTCACGCAGCAGACACACCAAGGAGGGCGCCGCCGGCCGGCATCGCCCTCAACGCCTTCCGCCTGCCGAAGCGAGGAGACACGGCCTAATGCGGGAAGCTGCGGGGTGGGCGAGTGACTATGGATTCGCGGAACTCGGCAATCCGCGAGTGGACTTGGTGCATCAGGTGGGTGTCCTCGATCCGGTCCAGGTAGAGGCAGCGGACTGCCAGGCCCGGGAGGTCGAAGGCGAAGTACAGGGACATCAGCGGGTTCACGAACAACTCGCTGCCCCGGGTGCGGTCAGTGAACCGAACATCGCCGAACGAGCCGCGCACGGCTGCCGCGATTGAACCGTTCACGATGCTGGGGTGCTCCGGGGTGTGGTCCTGAGCGTGCGTCACCGCGTCAAGGTAGAGGGCGCCCTCACGGGTGGCGCGCGGTATCGAGAACGCGCCGAGGTACGCGCCGTCGCGCTCCAGTGCGGCGATGTTCTCCAATACCTGCGTGTGGTTTACGCCGTGGGACGCGTCTACGCCGAAGCCGACTGACACGACGAGCCGGGTCGGTATGCCGTCCAGCGCGGCCAGCGCCGCCACGCTCGTCAGGTCCTCCTCCGGAGTGCCGAGCCCGGCTTCATCGCCGCGCATCAGAATGTCCGTACCGCCGTCGACCAGCACCACAGCGTCGACGCGGTGCAGCTCGATCAGTGCTTCGTAGGCGGCGCGCAGCGGGCGCACCCCGGTCTGGGGGAAGGCGTACACGGTGGGCGGGTAGCCGTGTTGGCGCAGCCACTGAGCGAGGGTCCGCTCCGGGAAGTAGCTCTGGTGCAAAGCGGAGTCGGGAGTGACGGCGGCCAGGTCGGGGGCGACCCAGTCATCGATCGGGAGACCGGCGAGTGCGCTGAAGGACAGGTTCGCGAGATATACCTGCTTGCCTTGATGCAGGAGGGAGAGAGCCAACGGCAGGCCGGAGTAGATGTCGAAGCCGCCACCCGCGCCCGCGACGAGGATCCGTTCGGCATCGGCGAGCCGGGTGAAGAGTGGGTTGGAGTGGAGGGACGTCATGACGATCATTGTCCGGGGACCCGGCCTCGGACGCTCCCGAGTTCTCGACGCGACGACGGAGCCACGGAGCAACCGGAATCAAGACCTCCGACCCTCGACCGCCCGGAGTCAACCTGTTGCGGTGACGGCCCTGAATGGCGCCCGCTCATGAGATGTCTGCAGCAGTTCGCATACCTGTTGTCGCCTGGACACCTCACGCCCCGTTAGCCCGGGAGGACGGCCAAGTGGCCTCTCGGACGGGGCTGTTGTGGAGGTGGCTGTGCGGGTCCTGCATCAGCGGCGCGAGCACGGCCTGACCTGGGAGGCGTTCGCCCCGCCGCACGCGATCCCGCAGGAAGCTCGTCACCTTCTTGACCGGTGACGAGGTTGGGTGTCACGATATCACCTGCTCAACCGGTGACGAGCTGGGACGTGCACGCCTCCGTCCGCGAAAGAGAAGGCAAAGATGGATCTGAAACTCGAAGTTGTGGTGCTGCCCGTCTCCGACGTGGACCGGGCCAGGGCCTTCTACGAGAAGGCGGGGTTCCGTCTGGACGTCGACCACGTCGCCGACGACAGCTACCGCGTGGTGCACCTGACGCCCCCCGGCTCGCAGTGCTCGATCCTCTTCGGCACCGGGGTCACCACGGCCGCACCGGGTTCGGTGCAGGGTCTGCACCTCATCGTCTCGGACATCATGGCGGCCCACGCCGAACTGACCGACCGCGGCATCCCGATGAGCGAGATCTTCCACGACGCGGGCGGGGTGTTCCACCGCGGCACGGAAGCGGGCCGGGTCGGCGGCCCGCACCCGCAGCACGCCAGCTACGGCTCGTTCGCCGCCTTCAGCGACCCCGACGGCAACGGGTGGGTGCTGCAGGAGGTGACGACCCGGCTTCCTGGCCGGTGAGGACGAGTCCGCCCACCGGACACGGCTGACGGCACGCATATTCCGGCCGACCCGCCCCGCCGTGTCCTGAGCAGTGACGAACGACACCCTGACAATGGATCTTGAGGTCCGGGAAGGGATGTCCGGGTGGGACGCCGGTCACCGTATCCGGAGGAGTTCCGGAGGAGTTCCGGAGGAGTTCCGGAGGAGTTCCGGAGGGATGCCGTCGCGCTGTACCGCGCGGCATCACTCCCCTTTCCCCAGGCTTGGGGTGTCATGGTCCGGGCTCAGGGCGCGGCCTGGTGCCGTGTCAGCATCGCGTCGTAGCCCTGCGCTTCCTTGCGTTCGCGCCAGTCCCACTGGATACGGCGGCAGGGCCGGTGCGCTGGCCGACGGGCAGCTGCGGTGGGCTGAGTCGGACGCCGTTGTTCAGCCACAGTGGACGTTGTAAATGGGGGTGTCGTAGCCGTTTGCGGGCCCCTCGGGGCTGTCCTCGGCCGCGTTCAGGGATATACACACGTTGTCGACGTGGGTCACCTTTACGGGACCCGCGTATTCCTCGAAGTATCCCGTGTTGAGTGATTTCGTGTGGGGCTGGCCATGGGCACAGCTCTGCCCGCGGTCGTGGGGGGCTCTGGGTGAGGCGCGGGAGCTGGCGGTCGATGAGGCGCAGCGCCTGCCGGGGCCGTGCCTGGAGTACTGGCAGAGCCTGTGGGATCACCCCGGCACGCGGATCACGCTGTGCTGTGCGGGGCGGGCGGGTAGTGAGTGGGCGCTGCCCTGTCTGCCGCAGCCGGCGTCCCGGATCGGCGCGTGGCAGGAGGTTCCGCGTCCGATCGGAGCGGAGGCGGCGTCCGCGGTCGATCGGCTTCCACCCGCTGCGGGCGCCCTGTACGACGACTTCACCGGCGCGGGCGACAGTTGGGGTGAGCAGCGGTGGAAGGCCTCCAACGATCTGTGGACCCATGCCAAGTGCCCGCACCGGCGAGGCCCGCACCAGCCGCGCCCCTGCCGGCAGCACCACACCCGCCACCATGGCGCTCTCACCCGCCGGCAACTCACCCGGCGCCGGTCTCGGCCGCCCGCGCACAGCGGTATCCGGCGCGGCACCCTCAGCGGATGCCGCCAGGGCAAGCTCTGCCAGCGCCTGCCGCGTCTCCCCTTCCGCCCGGACACGCCCGCACCACCGCACGGTCCGGCAGCACCCTGCCGCCCTCCAGGTCCCGGCGCACCACCCGGTACAACGACACAAGCGACGGCACCTCTCCCCCGGCATCCTCCAGGTGCCGGTGCAGCACCGCCACATACCCGCCGGCCCGGACGCCCGGGCACACATGAGCCGTCGTCAATGCCCGAGCCGCATCCAGCTCAAGCAACCGCGCCACCAGCACCCATCCCTGACACGCCGTCACTGTCATGACTCCACTGACACCACTGACACCAAACCGAGAGATCGCACGCGGCTCTCCCCGCCGCACCGCCGCGCCACTACACCGCGGTGAATCCGCCGTCGACGGTGAGCGTGGCGCCGTGAACCTGGGACGCCTCGTCGCTCGCGAGGAACACGACGGCGGCGGCCACCTCCGCCGGGGTACCGGCGCGGCGGGAGGGCATGCCCGCGATGATCGGGGCCAGGTGCTCCTCCATCGCCGCCACCTTCTCCGTCAGCGTGGGGCCGGGAGCGACGGTGTTGACCCGGACGCCGTGCGGCCCGTACTCCGCGGCCCACGACGCGGTGAGCGAGTGCACGGCCGCCTTGGTCATGCTGTAGAGCGCCGAATGCGCCATGCCCCGCATGCCGCTGATGGACCCCAGGTTGACCACGGCGCCGTGGCCGCGCTCGGCCATGGGCGGTACCAGCAGGCCGGTGAGGAGGAACACCGACCGCACGCTCACGGCCAGCGCCTCGTCGATGGTCTCCTGCGCAACCTCGGCGGTGGGGGCCGGCGCGAGCAGGAGCGCCGCGTTGTTGACGAGCACGTCGATCCGCCCGCCGGCCGCGGCGACCGCGTCGGTGGCGAAGCGGCCGATCGCATCGGCGCCCGCGGACAGATCCGCCTTCACGAAGGCCGCCGCACCGCCGTCCTTCTCGATGCGCGCCACCACCTCTGCGCCGCGGTGCTCGTCACGTCCGCTGACGACGACGAACGCGCCCTCGGCAGCCAGGGCCGCCGCGATGGCGGCGCCGATGCCCGCGGTGGAACCGGTGACCAGGGCCGTCCGCCCGGTGAGTCGCTGGGTCATGGTGCCGTGCCTTTCTGTACTGAACCGGTCTGTACTGAACCGGCTGGGAACGGCAAACCTGCCACCCAAAAAATGGACCTGCAAGTCCAGAAAGTGGCAGGATGGCGGCATGGCACCACGACTGACCCCCAAGGGTGCGGCCACCCGGCAACGCATCATCGAAGGAGCCGCGGAGGAGATCCGCGAGCGCGGCGTGACCGAGACGACCCTGGACGACATCCGCGCCCGCACGGCCACCAGCAAGAGCCAGCTCTTCCACTACTTCCCCAGCGGCAAGGAGGAGCTCCTGCTCGCCGTGGCCCGGCACGAGGCCGACCGCGTCCTGTCCGACCAGCAACCCCACCTCGGTGAACTCACCTCCTGGCAGGCCTGGCACAACTGGCGCGACGCCGTCGTCGACCGCTACCGCAGACAGGGGCAGCAGTGCCCGCTCGGCACGCTCATGTCACAGCTGACACCCACCACGCCCGGCGCGCAGGCCGTCACCAGACAACTGATTTCCTCGTGGCAGACCCAGATCGCGGCCGGCATCCGGGCCATGCAGGACCAGCGCGAGATCCCGCTCAGCCTCGACGCCGACCGCGCCGCGGCCGCCCTGCTCGCCGGTATCCAAGGCGGCGTCTTGATCATGATGTCCACCGGCTCCCTCACCCACCTCGAAGCGGCCCTCGATCTGGGCATCCACCAGCTCCTGGCCCCGCCCGCGCCGGTACGCACGACGCCGACGGCCTGACCGGCCCGCGGGCGCACGCACACGCCGCCGACTCGGGCCGGTCAGGGAGGTGGTCGGCCGGCAGCGGACGCCGCTCTGCGATCCGGCCGGCTCGCCCTCCGCGCTCGCGTTCTGCGCGTCGACTGCCGCGAGCACCGAGTCGGCCAGTTCCGCGATGGACCGTCCGCCACCCGCGTCGATGCGATCCATGCCCAGCCTGTCGATGGCATCGATCATGCCCTTCGGTTTCTTGGGCGGGGCGCTGACCTGGTCGGGGAACTCGTTGGCCAGGCCGCGGTAGCCGTCGTCGGCCTCGGACTTCACGCCGGGGTGCCGGTGGAACTGCTCGGCGATGCCCTCGGTGCGCACGGCGGTCGTGCACCCGGCCCGGGCGCCGGCCCCGGACCACAGGGTGCGGCCCTGGCCGTCGCTGATCGTGGCGGTGACGGTGTTCTGCCTGCGCTTGCCGCGGACGAAGGCCCGTCGGCCGGGACGGCCCGCGCTTGGGCGGCGGACCTGGGTCTGCATCCCGTCGATCCGCAAGGAGACGTCCTCGGCCGCGGCATGTCTGTCCCCACACTCACCGACCAAGATCAATCGCGGGTCGGCCCATTAGGGTCGGAGGCATGACGACACCTCTTGCCGGCAGTGCCTTCGACTCGCTCCGCCTCGACGCCGTGCCCGACCAGGAGGCGTTGCGCCGGGTCTACGAACTCCCCGGCACCGCGGCCGTGCGCAAGCAGATGACCGAACTCACCGAGCAGACCCGGCGGTTGATCGGCTGCTCATCGCTGGTCCTGGTCGCCAGCGCGGATGCCGAGGGCAACTGTGACGTCTCCCCGCGCGGCGGCCCCGCCGGGTTCGTCGCCGTCCTGGACACACGGACGGTGGCGATACCGGACGCGACCGGCAACAAGCGTCTGGACACCCTGCAGAACGTCATCGCCACCGGACGGGCCGGGCTGCTGTTCGTCATTCCAGGGCGCACCACGACGCTCAGGGTGAACGGCCGGGCCTGCGTCTCCACCCGCCCAGAGCTGCTGTCGCAGCTGACCGCCGTGGGCAAGCCGCCGGCCAGTGCGCTGGTGCTGGGGATCGAGGAGGTCTACCCGCACTGCCCCAAGTCGCTGCTGCGTAGCGGGGCCTGGAAGCCGGAGGAGTGGCTGCCGGCGGACGCCCAGCCGGCCTCGGCCGAGGTGACACTGGCCCAACTGCGGATGCCGGAGCTGACGATCGCCGACATCGAGCAGGCGGAGGCGGACTCGCTGAAGTACCGGTACGAGTAACGGGCCGACCTGCGATTACTGAACCACCAGCCGGCCGAACCCCAGGCCGGCACGCCCCAAAATCAATCGCGGGGCAGCCCGTTGGCGTCCTGCATCGCGCTGGGCTGGTCACCCGGGCCCGACACGGACGCACAGTCTTGTACCTGCGCAGTTGGCTGAGCACTTCTCATCCGCCTCAGAACGGGTGGCGGACGTAACCGTCCTGACGTGCGCGGCTTCCTGACCGGGTGGCTCTCACACGAGTGACGATGAGAAGCACTCAGCCATTGTTGGACACCATTTCCGATCAGAATTCCCAGATCCCCGCAACTCCACGGCCAGTGGCCCGCAGAGGGCGCTGCACCCTTCCGGCCGACGCGGAGACGCCCGCCGCCCTGGACGGTTCGACGTCGTCCTGCGCCTGGGGCAGCGACCCCGACGCGCTCGTGCCGGGCGTCTACGGCCCCTCCCACCAGCCGAAGCTGAGCCGCACCGACTACGTCGCCAACTCCAACAACGGGCCCCAGTACACCAACCCCGAGGCGCCCCTCACCGGCCTCCCCGGCGTCTACGACATCGATCCCCGTCTCGACCAGCGGCCCCAGCTCGGACTCCGCATGATCGCCCAACGCCGGGACGGCACGGACGGACTCGGCGCCCCGGGCTTCACCGAGGACACCCTGCGCGCGTCGATGCTCGGCAACCGTGTCCTGTCGGCTGAGACGGGCCGCTACGACGTGGTCGACATGTGCCGCGCCCACCCGAGCCTGACGGCCACGGACGGCAAGAAGGTCGACGTATGGCAGGCCTGCACGACCCTCGCCGGCTGGGACACCCGCGCCGACACCACCAGCCGGGGCGCCGCGCTCTGGATCACCTTCTACGCCCACCTTCTCGACGAAGGCCCGCCCGACACCTGGCGCCGCGTCCCCTACGACCCCGCCCAGCCCCTCACCACGCCGCGCGGCATCAACGGCGACGACGTACGCGTCCAGCGCGCCCTGGCCTCCGCCGTCCAGGACTTCGCCGCCCGTGACCTCCCGGTCGACACCGAACTCGGCGCCGTACAGAAGTGGGCGGGCATCCCGCTGCCCGGCTGCGACGTGGGCTGCTTCGACGTCGTGGAGGCAGGCCCCGACTCGGGCACCGGCACCCCGCCCGCCGGCGCCTTCGGCACCAGCTTCCTGATGGCCGTCGAACTGACCGCCGACGGCCCCCGCGCCCACACCCTCCTCACCTACGGCGAGTCGGCGAACCCGGCCTCACCCCACTATGCGGACCAGACCCGCCTCTTCTCCCGCAAGCAGTGGGTCACCGAACGCTTCACACAAGCGGAGATCGCCGGCGACCCTGCCCTGAAGGTGACGACCTTGCACAGCTGACCCGCCTGCCGCATCACGGGGCCTACCGCGGATCGGTATCCGTCGGCATCTCTGCACGGCGGATACCGATCCGCGTCCCCCGTCCCCCGTCCCCCGTCCCCCTGAACGGAACCACGTGACCGTCCGGCAGTCCGTCGTGCCGGAGGGGTTCCTCGTCGGCTCGTAACACCGAGTTCAGCGGCCAGCGCATTGTTCGGCAGGGCTGTTCCGGCGACCAAACAATGGCCGGAGACGATCTGCTTGAGGGGTCGCGACGGTACGTGGCGTGGCTTGGTACGGGGGCGGCAAGCCCTCCCTCCTGCACGCCGCCGTCACCCCCAGCATCGGCACCGCCGAAGCGCCGGTGCGCGCCGTCGGCCCTCCCGGTCAGTCGGCGCGGAGCATGATGTACGCGAGCTGGGTGCGGGAGTTGACACCGAGCTTGGCGTAGATCTTCGTCAGATGGGACTCCACGGTCCGTCGGCTGACGTACAACTGCTCGGCGATCTCAGGGTTGGACGCGCCCTCCGCGGCAAGCCGGGCGATCCGCGCTTCCTGAGGGGTCAGCGCCTCGGCCGCCACGTCGGACGTGCGCCGCCGGGCGTGCTCGCCCGTGGCTTCGAGTTCGGCGCGGGCCCGTTCGGCGAATCCTCTCGTCCCCAGCGAGGAGAACATCTCGTACGCGGTGCGCAGTTGTTCACGCGCCTCCCGGCGTCTGCGCCGGCGCCGCAGCCACTCGCCGTACAGCTGATGGGTCCGGGCCACCTGCAGCACGGCGCGGGTCTGCCGCAGATGGCCGAGAGCGGACACGTACAGATCTTCCGCGAGGGCGTCGTCGGCCACCAGGGCGCGGGTTCTGGCATCGACTCCGAGGCCGAGGGGCGTGCCGCTCGCCTGCGTCGGCAAAGACAGCTGGTCCGCCGCGCGGCATGCAAGTTCCGGCTCGTCGGCCCGGGCCGCCGCCTCTGCCAGATCGGGCAGCACGCGGGTGGAGACGAAGAAGTAGGGGGTGGTGAGAGCGAACCGCAGATGCCTCACCGCCTCCGCGTGCCGCCCGTAGCCGATCTCCAGGATGCCCAGGCTGTGCGACGCCACGTCCGCCAGCGTACCGAGAACTCCCCGCGTACGAAGGCGACCTCGCTCACTCAGGTGACGGCCTCGTTGCGCGCGCAGGGTCGCTCGAGCGCCGCCGTCTGCACAGGCGTCGGCAGCAGTCCGGCGTGCGTCGACGCCTTGGCTGGACGAGCGACCCGGCCGCCCTCGTCCGCGCAGACATCATGACCCGCACGGAAGGATCGGGAAATCACCGTGCTGGTCCCGAGGGCGGCCCCGCCCTCTCACCGCCGCGAGACGTGTCATGCGTTGAAGCGGTCGGGATCGGCGGCCTTCCAGTGCGCGGCCCAGGACTCGGGCGGATCGATCAGCAACTGCCCGGGAGCCAGCCAGTCGTAGAGTTCCGCGTAGGACTGGACGGTGACCGGGTCCACACGCCGGCGCAGCATGTGCGGGCGCAGTTCGGCGGGTTCGCTCACGCCCAGCGAGGCGATGATCTGCTGTGCGCTTTTCACCGTGGCGGACTGGAAGCGGTGGACCCGGGCCGACTTGTCGTCGACGTGCAAGGCGCGTGCGCGGCGCGGATCCTGTGTGGCGACGCCGACGGGGCAGGCGTTGGTGTGGCAGCTCTGCGCCTGGATGCATCCGATGGCGAACATCATGGCGCGTGCCGAATTGGTGAAGTCGGCGCCTTGCACGATGCGCTTGACGATGTCGGCTCCCGTGGCCACCTTGCCGCTGGCCCCGATCTTGATCCGGTCCCGCAGGCCGACGCCGACCAAGGCGTTGTGGACGGTGATGAGTCCCTCGGTGAGTGGGCTGCCGAGGTGGTCGGCGAACTCCAGCGGGGCCGCTCCGGTGCCGCCCTCCGCTCCGTCCACGATGATGAAGTCCGGCGCGGTGCCCTCTTCGATCATGGCCTTGCACACCGCCAGGAACTCGCGCCGGGAGCCCACACACAGTTTGAAGCCGACCGGCTTGCCCCCGGACAGCTCGCGCATTTCGGCGATGAACCGGATCAGCTCCCGGGGCGTGCTGAAGACCTGGTGGTAGGGGGGCGAGATGACGGTCTTCCCCTCGGGAACCTCGCGTACCCGGGCGATCTCGGCGGTGACCTTCTCTCCGGGCAGCACTCCCCCGATGCCGGGCTTGGCTCCCTGGGACAGCTTGAGTGACACGCATTTCACGTTGTCGTGAGCGGCCTTTTCGGCGAACCGCGCGCGGTCGAAGCCTCCGTCCGCGGTGCGGCAGCCGAAGTACGCGGTGCCGATCTCCCACACCAGGTCACCACCGTGGCGCAGGTGGTAGTCCGACAGGCCGCCTTCGCCGGTGTCGTGGGCGAAGCCTCCGAGGGCGGCCCCCCGGTTCAGGGCGAGGATGGCGTTGGCGGACAGCGAACCGAAGCTCATCGCCGAGACGTTGAGCAAGGACATGTCGTAGGGCTTGGTGCAGTCCGGGCCGCCGATGCGGACCCGGGGCTCCTCCACCCCCACCGCGAGTGGCCTGATCGACGATTCGAAGTATTCGTAGCCCTCGGCGTAGACGTTCCGCTCGGTTCCGAACGGAAGCTCCGCTTCGTCTCCCTTGGCGCGCTGGTAGACGAGACTGCGCACATCCCGGTCGAACGGACGGCCGTCGTAATTGCGCTCAATGAAATACTGCTGCAACTCCGGCCGGATCGACTCCAGCATGAAGCGGATATGTCCCAGCACCGGATAGTTGCGCAGGATTGAATGGCGTCTTTGAAGCAGATCATGAGTGCCGACTCCGGCTATCGCCGCGCACAATACGGCGACCGGCCACCACCAGGGTGAGACGGTCAGCGCCGTGACACCAAAGGCGATTGCGACGGCCCCGATGAGTCCGATCACTGCAATTCTGATCATGCGTGGAACATACATCCTTCCCGGGATGCACAACAATGCCCAACTGATGCGATATCCGGCACATTTGGCGGACGGAATCTCTGCCGGATCGACGTGCGCGGATTGCACGAAGGGCGGAACGGGCCGAGGTCCGGGTCACGCCACCGGTCGCGGGGAGGGGGCGGAGGGGGCGGAGGGCTGGGCGGCTGCCGCCACCCGCAGGTGCGCGGCCCCTGACCCGAGGCCGGCCGGTTGACGATCTCGGGCTCCGGTGGTCCGTGGCCCGAGCGCCGTGAGGCCGCCCGCTCCCGGACCGCCTCACCGCCTGCCGCGGTCGACGCCCTCACGAGGGGCCGGCTCCGACCGGCATCCGTCCCGAACGGCGCGCATTCCCCGTCCGCCCAGAGTGCGCCGGATGGCCACTGAGGCGCATCGCATAATCTAGTGATTGGCCTGGCCCCACCAGCGTTGCGCCCTTCGCCTCGGTGCTTACGGTGGCGGCGTGGCCGGCAGGTCAGCCGGAAGGCCTCGCCCAGCTCGTCACGGCGATCGACCAGCGGCGCCAGGACCGGCCTCGCACCCGCACCACCGGCATGTGTCCACGTCGGCCCCAGGTACGCGCGACGGGCGGCGTCATCGAGAAACCCGGCCTCGTCCTCGGAAAACGGTGAAGGCCCCCAGCGCCAACTCCTGCTCCGGCTCCGGCTCCGGCTCCGGCTCGGCGAACTGGTCATCGGACAGCCCGGGCAGTTTCGGCAGCCCCGCCGAGGCGAGCGCGGCCGTCCCGTCCCCCCGCCAGGCACGACGCCGGCCCTCCACCGACCGCTCACTCGCCCGCACATAGGACACGGCCTTATTCGAGGTCCTCTCTCCCCAGGTATTCACTTATATACCTGGAAAAATCGCACCCCTCGCCGATCACTTCACCCTGGGCGTCAAGCACCAGAGCGTAGTCTTCGGTATCCACCAGATAGATGCGACCGTCGAACATATACGCCCCAGAATGCTTCACGGACATGCGCTCCCTCTATTTTCGTGTTGGTACGGCTGCAGGGGGTCCTCGCATCGCCTGGATGATGAAATTGCGCGAGGGAGACGCTGGACCTCTTACGGTTGAGTGTCCTGTGGCTTCTCGGTGACACGGCGAACCGCGAAGCAGAAGAACTGGGCGCTGACACCCAGCAGGTACACGGCGGTCGTGGTCGTCCCGACGAGCCCCCACAGGAGGGGCCCTGAGCAACACCGTGTCAGCAACATGGTGACCAGCGCGGCACAAGCCGCCATGGGCAGATGGAAGGCCGCCCAGATCCGCGTACCGGCCGGGGCGGATCTGTCCGGCATCATGGGGGCGCCGCCGTGTGCGACAGCGGCCAACGCGACGAAGGTGAGCGTCGCACCGGCAAGCAGCGCCAGGACTTCGGCTGCCCTGGGGGCGCCCCGTTCGGACGACGTCACCGCGGTGGCGGTCCACAGCGCCAGGGTGTAGCCGTGCGGGGCCGCGCTCGCGGTCACAGCGGCCCGGAGTTGGCCGCGGTATCCGCGCCCCGGGCCCCTGGCACCGGGCCAGACCGCCCTGGGCTGCGGCTGACCGTCCTTCCGCGACATGGATGACGACCTTGCCACGCCGGTGCTCCTTCTCAGGCGCCTTGTACGCGGCGCGGGTTGTGCGAGGGGGACGATCCGGTCGGCCTTCGGGCCCGACCGTCCGGTTGTGATCAACTCGCCGGTGGAGTCGAGTGCGCCGCGGTCCGGTTGGACGATGAAGAACACCCCGCGTGCAGCATGGGCCGGGCCGGGATCGGGGTCGGGCGGCGCGACGATGCCGGCAGGACGCCGGACGCCTCGTGTGCGGGAATGACGGCTGACCACTCACGCCCGGATCCGTCGAAGCTGTCGGTCCAGGTGGGTTCGGTGCCTCCGCGCCGGTGGGCGCGTGCTGCGCGCATCGTGTTCAAGAAGCGTCACTTCCTGAGAGAGATGAATGACGGTGCCGTGCCGGAGGCCACGCCGTGGCATCCAGCATCACGGGTGGTGCCGGAGCCGGGCGTCACCCATTCAAGGGATCCCTGCCACCGTGTCCTGCGGTCGGTGCACCGCTCAGTCGGCTCCGTCGACGCTGATGCCCCGCTCGATCGCCAGCCGGGTCAGCTCGACCCGCGAGTTGATGCCGAGTTTGGTGAAGATGTGCTTCATATGCGTGTTGACGGTGTGCACGGACACGTAGAGCCGGTCGGCGATGGCCCGGTTGGTGATGCCCTCAAGGACGAGCGGGATCACCTTCCGCTCGGATTCGGTCAGGTTCCCCCACTCCTGGGGGCCGGCCGTGTGGTTGCGCACGGGGGCGGTGCGTACGCCGAGCTGGCGGAGGCGCCCCCTGATCCGTTCTTGATCGCGCCCGGCTCCTGAGGCCGACGCCAGGTGACCCGATTCTTCGAAGTACGGGATCGCCGACGTCGTATCACCCGATGCGGTCATGAGCTCGCCGAGGTCCTCACAGGCATCCGCCAGGACCAACGGCCTGCCGGTGCTCCGGTAGCCGGTGATGGCGGACTCCAGTGCACCGGGGTCGCGGTGGAGCAGGCCGTCGACGTGGGCGCGGACTGCCCCGATGATCTGCCGGCTCTCGTCCTGTGCGGTCAGGCTGCGCAGTGCGCCGGACACGGCCTGCGCGACCGAGGCGTCTTCGCCGCGGAGCGCGATACGTACGATCCCGGGCCAGTGGGACGGAGGTATCGCAAGCAGCCGCGTCGGCTCACGGCTTGTGAAGCTTGCCGTGAGTGCCACCGCCGCTTCGCCGTCGTCGCCCTCCGCGTCCGCCAGAGCGGCGTGCGCGAGAGACACCCAGGGGCCGTAGCGCTGCGTGTGCGTGCCGGGAGCGGTTTCGGCGGCACGGAGGTGGTCCCTGGCCTTGGCGAGGTCACCGCGTCTGATCTCCACCAATGCCAGCACGGAGCGGGCCTGCGGATTCGGCAGAGTGATCTCGAGTTCGTCCGCCACCATCAGACTGGACTCGGCCTCCACGGCCGCGTCGTCCAGCGCTCCTTGTTCGAGTAGTGCGCAGGCACGGGCGGCATGCCAGTGGGGAAGTGACCAGCCGAGGCCCATCGCCTCCGCTTCGCGCTGTCCCTCCCGCAGAATGCGCCCGGTGTCCGCGAGCCGGTCGGTGGCGGTCAGCACGGTGGCCAGCCACAGCGCCGGGATCCGCGGGGGCCGCAGGTACAGTGCGGCGGACTGGGTGCCGGCGCGTCGGGTGGCCTCCTCGGCGAACTCGAGGGCGCGGGGCAGGCGCCCACGGTAGAAGGACGTCTGCGACTGGAACACCATGGCGCTGACGACGACGGCCGGATCGTCGCTGCGGTAGGAGGCCTCGACCAGCCAGGGGCCGGTCTGTTCGGCGGCGGTGAGGTCCCCGAGGTAGACGTGGCCCGTCGCCTTGGTCTTCAGCAGCCGCACGCGCAGGTCGGCCGGCAGCGCGGGAAGGTCCAGGGCCTGCTGGAGGTGTGTCATCGCGGCGGCGTCGTCGCCCGCGGCCTGGTGGATCTCGGCGGCCACCAGGCGCAGGCATGCTTCCTGCAGTGGTTCGAGTCCTTCCGGCAAAGTGGCGTCGACCAGGTCGAGCGCCTCGTGAACCCGGCGGGTCCGGCCGAGGTACTCGGCGGCGTCGGTCAGCAGGGGGATGCGACGCCGGTCGTGTGGGGGCAGCAGTCCGGCGACCCGCTGGGCCAGGTCCGCGGCCGCGTCGGGGGCCGACGACGACAGTTCCCGTACGGCGGTGGTCAGCGAGGTCACGGCATCGTCGTCAACTGGGCCTCCTGACATGACGACGTGCCAGGCCACCTCGGCCGATCGTGCCCCGATGCCCCGCAGACTGTCGGCCGCCTCCCGGTGCAGGGCGGTCCGGATGGCCAGGGGCAGGTTCTCGTGGAAGGCCTGCCGTATGAGGTCGTGACGGAAGGCGAGTCGCGGGCCGTCGGCCGAGAGCAGACCGGCGTTCAGGGCGGCCTCGGCGCCCGACAGCAGGCTGCCGACCGGCCTGCCGAGCATCCGGGCGGCTGTGCCGAAGTCGAATTCGCGGCCGAGGACGGATCCGACCTGGAGCAGGCGCACGGCGTCTTCGGGGAGCCGTTCCAGGCGCGCGGTGATACTCCGCCGGAAACTGGCGGGGATGCCGTCGTGCAGGAGGCTCGCCTCGCCCGCCTCCATGGCGGCATCCGTGTCGGCGAAAGCGCGTACCAGTTCGATCGCCAGGAAGGGATTGCCCCCGACGCCCCGCAGGAGTCTGACCAGACCGGGTGACGGCCTCACCCCGAGGACGTCGGTCGCGATGTGCTGCAGTTCCTGCTGTGGCAGGGGGCCGAGGGTCAGCCATCGGGCTCCGAGGCGTTCGAGGTCCTCCCGCACCCTGGCCACGGTCGGTCGCTCGGTGTCCGACCGTACCGCCAGCACCCACAGGATCCGCGAGGCGGCCAGTCGTCCGGGCAGGGTGCGCAGCACGAAGAGCGTGGCCGGATCCGCCCACTGCGCGTCGTCCACGAGCACGGCCACCGGGGCGCGCTGAGCCCGGTCCTCCAGAGCGTCCGTGATGCTGTCCAGCAGCCAGAGCCGCTGGTCGTCGGTGGCTGCGGCGGCCCGGTCGGAACCATCCAAGGACTGCGGGGCGGATTGCAAGGCAGACTGCAGGGCGGCTCCTGCCGCGTACTGGTCGAGCTCATCGGCCCGTACCGACACCACATCGAAGCCGGACCGCCGCGCCATCTGGTCCAGCTCCGCGAGCAGCCGGCTCTTGCCGACGCCGGGCGTGCCTTCCACGACGACGCAGGCACCCCGTCCGCCACGTACCGCGTCCAACGCGTCACGCACAGCCGCGATCTCGCGGTCCCGTCCCCGCAGCCGCAGCCCGGCCATGGCCTGGTTCCCACGCCCACCTGCCTGGCCGTCAGCGGGGTCTGTGCTGCTCATGGGGCAAGCATGACGCACGGCCACATCCGCCCTCAATGCGGATTCCCCGGTGATCGCCGCTTTCACCCGGGTGATTGCCCCTTGCGCGCCGTCCTCTCACCCTGCCGCGACGCATGCTCCGTGCCATCCGGATCTGTTGCCCCTGGAGAGGAGCACGACGTGCGTACAGGCAAGGAATACCTGGAAGCGCTGAACGACGGCCGCAAGGTGTGGGTGGGTGACGAACTCGTCGACAACGTGGCCACGCACCCGAAGACCCGGGCGTATGCCAGGAGCCTCGCGGCGTTCTACGACCTTCACCACCGCCCGGACCTCCAGGACGTCATGACGTTCGTGGACGAGGACGGCGTCCGGCGGTCCATGACCTGGTTCCAGCACCGCTCCAAGGAGGACCTGCTGCGCAAGCGGACCTACCTGGAGACGGTGCAGCGGGAACTCGGCGGCGGATCCATCCCGCGCACGCCGGATGTCAACAACTACGTCCTGCTGACCTACGTCGACGACCCGGAGCCGTGGAGCAGCCAGTCCGTCGGGACCGACGGGAGGGACCTGACCGCGGGGATCCTCGACTTCTGGAACGTGGTGCGGGACGGTGACCTCAACGCGACGCCGGCCTTCGTCGACCCGCAGGCGAACCGCTCGCGCGATTCCGCCCAGGCCGAGTCCCCTGCCCTGCAGGTGGTCGGCACCTCGGACGAGGGCATCACCGTGCGGGGTGTGAAGGCGATCAGCACCGGCGCGGCCTTCGGGGACTGGATCCACATCGGCGTCTTCTACCGCCCCGGCATCATCGCGGAACAGATCATCTACGGGGCGGTGAAGCCCGACACCCCCGGCGTCACCATCATCTGCCGGGAGAGCAACGTCCGGGACGGCGAGGAGGTGGAGCACCCGCTCGCCTCGCAGGGTGACGAGCTGGACAGCGTCATCGTGTTCGAGGACGTGCTCATCCCCTGGAACCGGGTCTTCCACATCGGTAACCCCGAGCACGCGTCGCTGTACCCGCAGCGCGTCTTCGACTGGCTGCACTACCACTCGGCGATGCGTGCGATGGTGAAGGCCGAGCTGATGCTCGGTCTGGCCCTGCTCATCACCGAGCACATCGGCACCTACCAGCTGCCGCCGGTCCAGGCCCGGGTCGCCCGGTTCGCCGGCTTCCACCAGACACTCAAGGCGCATCTGATCGCTTCGGAGGACCAGGGGTTCTTCACCCCCGGTGGCATCTACAAGCCGAACGTCCTGATGTTCGACTTCGGGCGGGCGTACTACCTCGAGCACATCGCCGAGATGGCCCACGAGCTCATCGACCTGTCCGGTCGTGCCGCGCTCATCTTCCCCACCGAGGGCCAGTGGCAGCAGCCCGAACTGCGGCCGTGGCTGGAGGCACTGCAGACCGGACCGGTCGGCAGGCCCTACGAGCGGCTGAAGATCAGCCGGGTGATCCGCGACATGTTCCTGTCCGACTGGGGCGACCGCATCACCACCTTCGAGAACTTCAACGGCACGCCCCTGCTGGCCATCCGTACCCTCACCATGAAGCGCGCCGAGATGTCCCCGAGCGGCAGCATGGCAGACCTCGCGCGCAAGGTCTGCGGCATCGAGAACGTGAGCGACGACGGGGAGACCGCGTACAAGGCTCAGGCGGACTACGCCCGACGCCAGGACGCCAAGTAGCAGGATGCCAGGGCCCGGGTCAGAGCACGCCGCACTCCCGGGCCCTGGCGACCGCCTCGCTCCTGTCGTGCGCGTCGAGTTTGCGGAAGATCGCGCGTACCTGTGTCTTGACGGTGTTGTGGGACACATAGAGCTCGGAGGCGATCTCACGCAGTGTCAGCGGACCGCACAGGGCGCGCAGCACCCGGCGCTCCCCCAGCGACAGGTCCTGGGGGCGGGGGGCGGCAGGCGGCACCACGGTGTCCTCGCCGGTCCGGCCGAGCAGGTCCGTCAGCACCCCGGGTGACTCGCACCGGGCCGCCGCCCGCTCGGCCGCCTCGCGGGCCTTTCGCGCCGCATCCGGGTTGCGGCGCGCACTCTCAACTCGCGACCGCGTGAAGTGGCACAAGGCCCGTATGTGGGGCTCGCCTCCGGTCCGGGACGAGCCCGCCAGCACCGCTTCCGCGGCGGCCAGAGCCCGTTCGGCCTCCTTCGCCTGTCCCTCTTCGAGGAGCAGGCCGGCCCGGCTGATGTAGGCGGGCACAGAGACGAAGTGCCCGCCCAGGCCGGCCGTCGCGACCGCGTCGAGGGCCTCGTCACTCAGGATGCGCGCCAGTTCGTGCCGTCCGGCCAGCAGCGCGCACACCGCCCGCGATCCCAGCGCGCGTACGAGCACCAGGCCGTGCCCGGCGGCATGCGCATCACGGGTCGCCTCGCCGAGCAGCGCCTCCGCCTCCTCGTAGCGGCCCGCCCACAGCAGAGCCGCACCGCGGGCCGTGCAGGCCAGGGCACGCCAGGACGTCAACGGCAGGGTGCCGGCAACGGCGGATTCGCCCAGCCGGCCGGCGGCCAGGACCTCCCCCTTCAGACAGCAGGCCATGGCCTGCGCGGCGGCTGCCGCATCGGACACCGTGCTGCCTTCGCCGACCGTCTCCGGTCCCGTCTGCCTGAGCTGGGCCACATCCAGCCAGCGCCGGGCCGTTTCCGGGGCGCCCCCGGAGAGAGCCGCCATCGCCGCCACGACGCACAGTCGCGCGTCGACGGCGACCGTGCGGGGCGGCAGGAGGTCCAGCCAGTGCGCGACCTCCGCGCTACGTCCCGCCGAGATCGCCTTCTCCCAGCCGTCGAGAACCGACGCGACGGCCGCGGACTCGTCGCCGCCCAGCGTCCAGTGCCGTACGGCCGCGGTCGTCTCGCCCTGCCGGGAGTACCACTGGGCCGCCGACCGGTGCAGGGACACGACGGTGTCCGACCCTTCGGACCTGACGATGTCGGACAGCACCGAAGACAGTGCCCGGTGATGCCGGTACGCCGACGGATCGGCGGCGACGGGCACGAGCAGCTGTACGGTCCGTGCGAGCTCGCGCAGCAGTACACCCGCCCGGTCCCCGACGAGGGCCTGGCACGGCCCGGTGCTCAGCTCGTCGAGCACACTGGTACGCAGCAGGAACTCGCGCTGTTCGGTGGTGAGCCGGTAGAGCACCTCGGTGGCCAGATACTCGGTGACCGCCTGCCTGCCGCGGGCCAGGTTCCCTTCCGTGTCGGCCTCGTTCGCCGAGCGGGCGAGGGCGCGCCCCATGATGCACAGCGCCGCCGCCCATCCCTGCGTGGCCTCGTACAGCGCGCTCGACGTGTCCGCGGCCGGAGCTGACCCGAGCAGATCGGTGAGTACTGTCTGTGCTTCCTCAGGGGTGAAGGCCAGGTCGTGCTGGTCGAGTTCGGCGGTCAGCCCCCGGGCGCGCAGGGTCGGAAGGGGGCTTCCGGGAATGTGCCGGGTCGACAGGACGACGCGGAAGCCGGCGGGAAGCCTTGTCAGGAAGTCCGCCAGGCTGCGCACCGCGTCGGCGTCCGTGATGGATTCCAGTCCGTCGAGGATCAGCGTGAGCGGCTTTTCTCCGCCCAGTCCGGCCGCCAGACTCGGCAGGATGTCCTCGAGCCATGCGTCGAGCGTCCACCCGTCGCTGTCGAGGCGGGTCGGCAGATCCGGTCGTGCGTGGTGCACCGCTCGCAGGATGCAGGTCCAGAGCCGGCCCGGGGCGTTGTCGTACGCGTCCAGGCTGAGCCAGGCGCACTCTCCACGAGCCGCCAGGCCTTGCGACCACTCGGTCAGGAGCACCGTTTTCCCGGCGCCGGCCGGCGCGGAGACCACCACCACGGGCTCGGTCGCCGCGTCGAGCCGACGCAGCAGACGCGGGCGGGTCAGCAGATGCGGAGGCTGGGCCGGAGGGTGCAGCTTGAATGTCGCAACGGAGCTGGTCATGGCACTTTCCGTCGAGTCGTCGGGACGGGCGGAGCCCCCGACACCCATGGCTCGCCTCGTAGGAGCCGGACATCGGGGGCGGTGGCGGCCCGGTCACGGGCGCCGTAGCGGCCTCCGCCGGACCGCTGCCACCAGGACTAGCGCGAAGCCCTGAGCGCGCCGAAGCCGCCCGCGAAGTGGAGCAGCGGACGGGAGTCCGCCTTGTGTTCGCAGTAGCGGACCTCACCCACGAAGATGGTGTGATCGCCGCCGGGGAGCGCCTCGGCGACGTCACACACGACAGCCGCGATGGCGTCCTTCAGCACCGGCACGCCGTGGTCGTCGATGGTCTCGACGCCCGCGAACTTGTCCGCCTTCGAGGCGGCGAAGTGCCGTGCCAGGTGCTCGCTGTCCTCGCCGAGGACGTTCACGGCGAATCGGCCGTGTTCCGCGATCGCGGTCCGTGTGTACAGGTGGTTGCTGATACACACGAGCAGCTGGAGCGGGTCCAGGGAGAGGGCGGACACGGCGCTCGCCGTCATGCCGATGGGCGTGCTTCCAGAGCGCGTGGTGATCACGCTGACACCCGTGGCGAGCCGGCTCATCGTGGCTCGGAAATCGACTGGCGTGTGAAGGGTTTCAGTCATCGGAGTACCTCCGTGAAGTCGGGGAGAACTTCGGCCTGTCGCGCAGGACACTGGGTGAACTCACCGTGCCGCTGGGTGCGTTGGCGGGCATGTCGTTCGAGCTGGGCAAGAAGGCGGGGCGGCTGCCCCATGACGTACGCGAGGTCAACGCCCGCGTGGCGGACGGATCGCGCTTCGCCGAGTCCAAGGCGGAGTTGCACGCCGGCCCCGTACCCGGGGCTCGACCGCACCAGTGCCGTGCTGGGCCCCTGGTGCCTGTGCCGAAGCGTGCAACGCCGCCTGTTGATGCCGGAGGAATCGCGTCCTACCCCGGACCGACTGCGCGTGCGGCGCCAGTCACCCTCATTGCGCGGGGAGGGATTCGAGGACGAAGGTGTGACGCAGCAGGGTGTAGGGCACGTCGGTCAGTCCGCGGCAGGGCCCGGCGTCGGCCTCGTAGGTGTCATAGGACTCGACCAGCGACTCCTTGACCCCGAACACCGGGTCGGAGTCCAGGTACGGGTCGTCCGAAGGGAACAGCATGCTGGTCACGCGCTGGAATCCCGGAGCGTCGATCAGCAGGTGCACATGGGCGGGACGCATGGGCGACCTGCTGGTCGCGGTCAGGAGTTCGCCGACCGGGCCGTCACCGGGGATCGGGTAGCTGGAGGGGCGAATGGACCGGAAGCTGAAGTGTCCCCTCTCGTCGGTCCTGAACAGCGCGCGCATGGCCGGGTCGACCTGCCCGGGCACATCCACGTCGTAATGGCCCTCCGCGTCACTGTGCCAGACATCGACCCCGGCGCCGGTCACCGGTGCTCCCTCACTGTTCACGACCCGTCCCTCGAAGAACAGCGGGGTGCCGGGCAGACCTTCGGAGATGTCGGCGGCGTCGGCGTGCTGCGGCCTGTCCTCCCTGAAGAAGGGGCCCAGGACGCTGTTCTGTGTGGCATTGGCGGGGCGTCGGTTGTTCAGGGCGTCGACCAGCATGGTGACGCCCAGCACGTCGGACAGCAGGATGAACTCCTGGCGCGTCGGCGTGCACGTCTGCCCGGTGCGTGTCAGGAAGTCCACTCCCTGCGCCCACTCCTCCTCCGTCAGTTCGACATCGCGGACGAAGGCGTGGAGGTGCCGTACCAGTGATTCCAGGATCTCCGCGACGCGGGCATCCTTGGTGTCCCGCATGGTCGAGATCACGGCATCGGTGATGGTGTCGCTGGTCAGATCACGCATGGCGCGCTCCCTTGGTCATTGAGTGTTCGATGACGGAGTCGGTCCGGGTGTGTGCGTTGCCCGGTGACGTTCACGGTGTCTCCCCGGCCCAGGCGCGGGTCAAGAGGGCGTGGACAGCTGTCCGGTCCACTGGACGCGGATTCCAGTAGCCGTCCCGCACGATGAGTTCGGCCGCCTGCTCGATCCCCGACTCGGGCATGCCGAGGTCCCGTAGTGCCCTGGGGGCGCCGAGCCTGCCGGCGAAGTCGAAGAGACCGCTCGCGGCGTCGTTCCCCGGCAGCGCCTGCGCGATGCGTGCCATGGCTTCGGGGGCGGCCGGCCCGTTGTAGGCGACCGCATGCGGCAGGACGACCGTGTGGGTTTCGGCGTGCGGAAGCCCGAAGGTGCCGCCCAGTACGTGGCACACCTTGTGATGCAGGGCCATGCCCACCGTGCCCAGGCAGGTGCCCGCCAGCCACGCCCCGTACAACGCGTCCGCGCGCGCCTCGCCGTCGTCCGGACGTCGCGCGATGACCGGAAGGGACCGGGTGAGGGAATCGAGCGCTTCACCGGCCATCAGGAAGGCGACCGGGTCCCGGTCCTGTGCGTAGAGGGCCTCCACGGCGTGCGCCATCGCGTTGATGCCGCTGACCACCGATATCGCCGCCGGGAGGGTGAGCGTCAGGTCGACGTCGTACACCACCGTCTTGAGCAGCACTTCCGGCAGTCGCCGGGTCGTCTTCCTGTGGCCTTCGGTCTCGCCGAGGATCGGCGTCATCTCCGAGCCGGCATAGGTGGTGGGCAGCGCCAGCTGTGGAAGGCCGGTCCGCGCGGCGATCGCCTTGCCGAGGCCGATGGTCGATCCACCACCGATGGCGAGCACGGAGTCCGCTCCCACGGATCCGGCGTACGCGACCGCCTTCTCCGTGACCTCGACAGGGGTGTGCGGGGCCGCTTCGGCGAAAGTTCCCACGGCTGCCGCACCCAGCAGGTCGCGCGTCTGCGCTGTCTGGTCCGCCTGATCAGGTGTGCACAGGAGGAGCACCCGACGGCATCCGAGAGCATCGGCCTCTTCGGGGATACGGCTGCGCGTACCGCTGCCGAAGACCACCTTGGTGATCTGTCCCCGATGCACGAATGTCTTCATGAGAATTTCCCCGGTCCTGCCGTTTCTCCGCTGTTGGAACGAAGCCTCGATACTCGGATGATGCGCGTCAACGGAATCCGTGAGTGATAACGAGGATCGGCGCGGGAATACCTTGTTCGCACGACGCACACCGACAGAGCGGCATAGAGATCGCCTGCGATATCACTCATCTGCGGGATGCCGACGGATGCCGGGGCGTTGGAGTGTGGACTCAGGTGTCAGCCAGGTGAGACACGACGAGACGGACGTGTCTGCGGGACGCGACGGACGTGTCTGCGGCGGAGCCACTCCCGCAACACCCGTAGCACCCACAACGCCCGCAACAGGCGTAACGCCCACAAAATATTAAAGAACCCGCCGAATTCTTGACATTGCGTTACGGAAACAGCGTCCGATGGGTCCACATTGGCGAGAGGCAGAGTAAATAAAGATGGATAAAGTGGTCGCCACGGCCTTGGATGCGGTGTCGGATGTGCCGGAGGGTGCGTCGTTGGCGGTGGGCGGGTTCGGGTTGAGCGGTGTGCCGAACGTGCTGATCCAGGCGTTGTTCGAGCGGGGGGTGTCGGGGCTGTCGGTCGTCTCGAACAACTGCGGGGCGATGGAGTCGGGTCTGGCGGTGCTGCTGGCGGCGGGCCGGATCGGGCGGGTGACGGGCTCCTACATCGGGGCGAACAAGGAGTTCGCGCGGCAGTATCTGGCCGGTGAGCTGGAGGTGGAGCTGATCCCGCAGGGCACGCTCGCGGAGCGGTTGCGGGCGGGCGGCGCCGGGATCCCGGCGTTCTACACCCCGGCGGGGGTGGGCACCCAGGTCGCGGACGGCGGGCTGCCCTGGCGCTACGACGGCTCCGGGGGGTCGCGCTCGCGTCACCGCCGAAGGAGGTACGCGGCTTCGACGGCACCGAGTACGTACTGGAGCGCGGCATCCGCACCGACTTCGCGCTGGTGCGGGCCGCGAAGGGCGACCGGCACGGCAACCTCGTCTTCAACAAGTCGACCCGGAACTTCAACCCCCTCGCCGCGATGGCCGGGCGGGTGACGATCGCCGAGGTGGAGGAGCTGGTCGAGCCCGGCGCGATCGATCCGGACGCGGTGCATCTGCCGGGGATCTTCGTACAGCGGGTGGTGGCTCTCACGCCGGAACAGGCAGCAGACAAGAAGATCGAGCAGCGCACGGTGTCCGTGCCTGCGGCACGAGGGTCGGCGAACGGCTGATGGCCTGGAGCCGTGAGGAGATGGCCGCCCGGGCCGCGCGGGAGCTGGAGAACGGCCAGTACGTCAATCTCGGCATCGGGCTGCCGACGCTGATCCCCAACCATCTGTCCGAGGGCGTGGAAGTGGTCCTGGAGTCGGAGAACGGGATCTTGGGCACCGGCCCGTATCCCACCGAGGAGCAGGTCGATCCGGACCTCATCAACGCCGGCAAGGAGACCGTGACGGTCCTGCCGGGCGCCTCCTTCTTCGACTCGGCGCTGTCGTTCTCGATGATCCGCGGCGGCCACATCGACGTGGCGGTGCTGGGTGCGATGCAGGTCTCCGCGCAGGGGGACCTGGCGAACTGGGCGATCCCGGGCAAGATGATCACGGGAATCGGCGGTGCGATGGACCTCGTGCACGGCGCCCGTACGGTCATCGTCGTGATGGCGCACACCGCCAAGGACGGCTCACCGAAAATCCTCACCGAGTGCGTGCTGCCGCTGACCGGGAAGCGTTGCGTGAACCGGATCATCACCGACCTCGGCGTCCTGGACATCACCGACGAGGGCCTGGTGCTGGTCGAGTGCGCACCGGGCGTCGGCGTCGAGGAGATCATCGCCAAGACCGATGCCAAGCTGACCGTCGCGGAGGGCCTGAAGTGAAGAACGTCTACATCGTCGACGCCGTGCGCACGCCGATCGGGCGTCACAACGGCGCTCTGGCCTCGGTACGCCCGGACGACCTCGCCGCGCACGCCATCCGGGAACTCCTGGCCCGTACCCCGGACCTGGACCCCGCCCGGATCGAGGACGTCTACCTCGGCAACGCCAACGGCGCCGGTGAGGAGAACCGCAACGTCGCCCGCATGGCGGCCCTGCTCGCCGGTCTGCCCACCTCCGTACCCGGGGTGAGCGTCAACCGGCTCTGTGCCTCCGGACTCGAAGCCGTCATCCAGGCCGCCCGCGCCATCGCCGTCGGCGACGCCCACATCGCCCTGGCCGGCGGCGTCGAGTCGATGACCCGCGCCCCCTACGTCCTGCCCAAGAACGACCGGCCCTTCCCCGCCGGACACACCGAGCTGTACTCCACCACCCTCGGCTGGCGCATGGTCAACCCGAAGATGGACCCCCAGTGGACCATCCCGCTCGGCGAGTCCGCCGAACTCATCGCCGACAAGCACAAGATCAGCCGCGAACAGCAGGACGAGTTCGCCCTCAGCAGCCACCAAAAGGCCGCGAAGGCTCAGGCCGGGGGCCTGTTCGAGCCCGAGCTCGCCCCCGTGCCGGTCCCGCAGCGCAAGGGCGACCCGGTGCTCTTCGCCGCCGACGAGTCCGTCCGCCCGGACGCCTCTCCGGCCGCGATGGGCAGACTCAAGCCCTCCTTCCGCACCGAGAACGGCACCGTGACCGCGGGCAACGCCTCACCCCTCAACGACGGCGCCGCCGCGCTCCTGCTGACCGACGAGGAAGGCCTCAAAGCCACCGGCCGCGAGCCACTGGCCCGCGTCTCGGCCACCGGTGTCTCCGCGACCGACCCGCAGTACTTCGGCCTCGCCCCCGTAGAGGCCGTCAACCGGGCCCTCGCCAAGGCGGGCAAGACCTTCGACGACCTGTCCGTCCTGGAGCTGAACGAGGCTTTCGCCGCGCAGGTCCTCGGGTGTGTGGCCGAATGGCCCGAGTTCGACCCGGCCATCCTCAACCCCCACGGCGGCGCCATCGCCCTCGGCCACCCCCTGGGCGCCTCCGGCGCCCGCCTCGCCGGCACCCTCGCCCACCAACTCGCCCGCAAGGGCAGCGGAGTCGGCATCGCCACCCTCTGCATCGGCGTCGGCCAGGGCCTCGCCCTCGCCCTCGAACGCTGACACGGATTCGCCCGCATCGGCGTCGATCCCGGTGCTGCGACAGCTCTACCCATGCCTCCAGACCAGCGAACTGTTCGACGAACACATCGCATTCCCTTCCCAACCGGCCCGCAGCAACCTGGCATCGTGAGATGTGTCAGCGAGTGGTGGCGACCGGGCTCGGACGGTGACAGTGCCGTGAGGGTCGAAGAGCATGAAAACTGGTCATTCTTCACCCTGGAGTAAGGTGTGCTCCCAGTTGATCTCCGGCAGTTCGAATGCTTCATCATCGTCGCCGAGGAGGGGAATGTCAGCCGGGCCGCGGCACGGCTGCACATGACCCAGCCGCCGCTGACCCGGCGGATCGTACGACTCGAGCGGGCTGTCGGCGTGCGCCTGTTCATGCGCACCCCCAGCGGCGTCGAACTGACCGAGGCCGGTGCTCTCCTGCTCGACCAGGCCTACCGGATCGTGCAGCTGACCGAGCACGCCATCGACCGTGCGCGGCTGGCCGACGCGGGGCAGGCCGGCTCCCTGGTGGTGGGCTACTTCGGCTCCCCGATGTTCGACGCGGTGCCGCGCCTGCTGCGGGGGTTCCTCGAGACCCGTCCCGCGGTGAGCCTGGTCCTCGAGCGGGCAGCCAAGAACGTGCAGGCCGACGCGATCCGCGACGGACGAATGCACCTGGGGTTCAGCCGCCAGTACCGGAGCGAGCCGGGGCTCGCCGTGCGGCACGTCGCCAGCGAGCCGCTCTACCTGGCCCTTCCCGAGGCACACCCGCTGCTGCAGGCGGGCAAGGCCGAACTGGGCGACCTGCGGGAGCAGCAACTCGTGCTCTTTCCTGCGGCCCCCCGCCCCAGCTTCGCCGACGAGGTCAGCCAGCTGTGCGCCCAAGCCGGGTTCACGGCACACGTCGTCAGAGAGGCGGGAGACGTGCTCACCGCCCTGGGCTACGTGGCGTCGGCCGGCTTCTGCTCGGTGGTCCCCCGGTCCGCGACCGGAATCGCACTCCCGGGCATCGGCTTCGTGCCGCTGACTGACACGCCGCTCGAGAGGCTGAGCTGCCTGTACCGCGCGGACAACACACCTTCGCTCGTCAACGCGTTCCTTGACCACGTGTCCGCCATGTCGCCCGAGGCCGGATGACCCCAGGGAACAGTCGCCGCGATACCCGCGCAGCACAATCAGCTGTTCCGATCCGGCGTTGGTCCTCGCCGGACGGCTGCGCTCAGCGTTGCCGCGAGATCCAGTTGCCGGCCACGCGGATGCCCGTGCACAGCCCGGCCGGACCAGTTCGCCTTGGATCCTTCGATGTCCCCACCGGAAATCCTCGCCGGCCAAGCGCGGCACCAGCTTCCTGAGCCGCGGCCGCAGTCGGGGGCCGGCCGGTGCGGCTGCGGCGGGCGGAGCAGTCCCAGTTCCTGTCGATCGGCTTGCGGTGCCAAAACAGCCTGACGGCGCAGGACTGCGTTTTCATCACGCCGCAGGCCGGTCGCCGTTGAAGGCGGCCCGGATCAAGTCGCGGAGGTCGGAGGGCCCAGCCGGACGTGGTGGGAGCGCGCGATCCGCCAGCACTGCCGAAGCCTCGGCGATCGCCGGGTCCACGTCGGCCTCGCGCATGCCGATCCCGGCGAGCGATGTGGGTGCCCCGAGGCGCCGGTGGTGGTCCCAGATCAAGCCGCCGGCGTCGGTCACGGGCCCGGTGATACCGAGGCTTTCGAGTACGGTCCGGGTTTCGGCCACAGCGGCCGGCGCGATGTGCGCGACGGTGTAGGGAAGGAGCACGGTGTGCAGGGGGCTGTGCGGCAGGTCGAGCAAGCCGCCCAGGATGTGACACAGCTTGTGGTGCAGTCCGGTGGTGGAGACCTCCAGCGACCACCCGGAGAGCCAGGCACCGCGCAGCGCGAAGCCGCGGGCGCCGACGTCACGGGGCCGTTCAAGGATGCTCGGCAGAGCTCGGGCCATGGACCGGATCCCCTCGGCGGCAGCCAGCCGCGTCAGCGGGGACGAGTCGTGGGCGTACAGCGCTTCCACGCAGTGCGCGATCGCGTTGATACCGCTCGTCACCGAGATCGCTGTGGGCAGATCCAGTGTCAGTTCGGGGTCGTAGACGACAGTGCGGGGCCGGACCGTGGCCGCTCGCCCGGTGGTCTTCCTCCCGCCCTCGGTCAGCCCCCAGATCGAGGTCATCTCACTGCCGGCATAGGTGGTCGGAACGGCGATCAGCGGCAACTCGAGGTCCCGAGCGACCCCCTTGGCGAGGCCGGTGGCCGAGCCGCCGCCGATGCACATCAGTACTTCCGCGCGTGCCTCCCGGATGGTGGCCACGGCCTTGCCCACCGCGTGCACGGGGACGTGCTGCACGACCTCACCGATGCGCGCGCAGACTCCTCCTCCCGCATCGGCAGTCACCCGGTCCGCAGCACTCTGGGCAGTCGGATCGTGAATCACGGCGATCCGGCTGCCGTACCGGGCTGCCTCACTGGCGGCAACCGAAATCACGCCAGGCCCGAACACGACGCGTGAAGCAGGCCACTCGTGGACGAAGCCCGTGAGCCCTGCCGACGACACGGACGGCTCGTTCTCGATCATGAGAATGGTTCTCCTAATTCGACAGGGACCGCAATTTGAGTCCAGTCATCGACGGGGACAGCCCGGTGGTTCGAGCACGTCAGTGACCTGTTACCGGACCCAAGTGTGATCCGAAGAAGGCCAACGTCCGCCGCCTTGAAGCCGATCCCGGTCCGCAGACGCGCCCCTCACCGGACACCACGCGCTGTCTTCGGCTCGGGCCACCAGGCCGCGTCCGAGATCGGGGTCGCCGGTGAGCCGGTGAGCCGGGGGACGACGTCGGTGACCATGGAAATCTCGCCCTTCTCGATCGCCTGGAACCACGAGATCCAGGTCTCGATCTGTTCCCCGGTGATCCCCCGTTGCCATCGCCGCGCGAAGGCTTCCTCGAGGGTCTCGGGTTCGAAGCGGTAGGGCCGGCCGGTGGCCGCGGCGATCCGGGTGACCGCTTCGTCGAGGGTCAGCGCCTCGGGCCCGGTGATCTCGAGGATCGCGCCGTCGTGCTCGGAGCGGGGACCCTCGTCGAGGGCGACGGCCGTGATCACGTCGGTGATGTCCTCGTGGGTGACGAAGGCGGCCCGGCCGGTGCTCGCGGGACCGCTCACGACGAACTCCTCGTCGGCGAGGGCGGCCGGCGTCGACGTGTAGAAGCCCGCCCGGAGCACCGTGTGGCGGACCCCGGCCCCCGCCAGGAACTGTTCGGTCTCCCACTGGTCGCGGGCGTTGAGGTAGGTGGCGACGGGCGAAGCGCCGACGAGGGACACATAAAGGACCCGGTCCACGCCCACCGCGATCGCGGCCTCGACGGCGGTGGCGTGTTCCTCCAGCCGGCGCCCCGTGCGGTATCCGGAGACCAGGATGAGGGTCGACGCGCCCTCGAGCGCCCTGCGCATGGCCGGGGCGTCGCCGTAGGCGGCCGGACCGCGCCGCTGGGCGCCCGGCAGTTCGGGTATGCGGCCGGGGTCGCGTCCGACGAGGAGCTGGGGGACGCCACGCTCGGCGAGCCGGGCCGCGATCCGGCTGCCCAGCGCCCCGGTCACCCCCGTGACCGCCACCGTGGCGTGGTTCTCCTCAGACATGGGCATGGGTTTCCCTCCATCCGGGGCCGCTGTCGATCGCGGACCCCTGCTTCCGATTACTTGCCTAGGGCCTGTCCGGCGGATCATGCCGGAGACGCGGGGTCTGGCACGCCCATCTGCGGCGTGGTCGTCACTCGCCGACGCTCCGCGTCGACTCCCTCCTCCGCCTTGCAGCTGCACGCACCGGACCCCGCTCGCCGGTGTCGATGAGGCGCCGCTGCTTCCTCCGACTTGATCCGCCGGACAGGCCCTAGAAGGCCACGTCCGGCGCGGCGAACAAGATGGTGCTGCCGTGGCGGACGTAGTCGTTGGTCCGCCGCTCGGGCATGCCCAAAACCGAGCGGTCCAGCGCCTGGATCTGCGACTTCTCGTCGACGCACAGGAACAGCGCCTTATCCGGCGGTCCAGGTGGAGATCGACGATGTCGCGATGCCTCCACCCCCGCGCCGGAGATTTCACGCGGGACGCCCGGGCGAGGCTCGTCCGCCGGGCGTCCGGGCGCGGCTCCAGGAATCGGCGTCGCCGTCTGCCCACCGGCTGCGGCCAGATGCCGAGTCCGGCGGCCATTCACCGGTTCGGCTTTCCCGCCGCGCAGCGCCGTACGATCCGGTACCGCTGAGCCGGAGCCTGAGCCGAGGTCGCCCGCCGCGGCAGGCGCACCGGTGTCTGGCGCTCGTCGTCGGTCGACGTCACCTCGGCGACCGGCCGGCTCATGCACGTCGCGGGCAAGGGCACACATGTTCAACGGACTTCAGGCGCGGGACACTAGTCGACCAGGTCACCGACGCAGAAGTTGTCCATGTGCTTCAGCGCCGCCTTGCTGTGGAAGTCCGAGAACTCCGCGGTCGCGTCCCGCCCGGCGTACATGCGGGCGACGAACGATCCGCCCGGGTGGTGGTCCTTCCACTCACTGAAGTCGTAGACCTTGCCCCCGATGACGATCCAGCAGTCATCGAAGGTGTTGTGCTGCGCGAGTTCGTCCCTGGTGATCTGCCGGTCACCGGTCGAGGGGGTCTCCGGCTTCCACAGGTTGCGCATCATTTCCTTGCGCGCGGTGGCGATCACTTCCCGGTCCCGGAAGTCCCACGGGCCGAGCTTCTTCTTCGGCAGCGTGTCCCCGACGTTGCGCGCGTCGAAGTCGTAGATCCACGAATCGTCGTTGCCGGCACGCTGCTCGTGGGCGAACAGCGGGAAGTCGCGCTCGTTGGCTGCCGCCAGCAGCGCTTTGCGCTCCGGTGTGTCCTCGGGTTCCAAGACCTTGAAGTTGAACTTGGACGCGAACTGGAAGCGACTCGCCCGGTAATGCCTGACGCGCTCGTAGTGCAGGAGGGCGCTGTAGACGTCGTTGCCGTGCAGCTTGAAGCAACTGCTCAGCGCCGCGCCGTCCTCAAGGGACTGGTTGACACCCTGACCGAACGTGGGCAGCATCGGGTGCGCCGCGTCGCCGAGCAGGCAGATCCGGCCTTCCTGCCATTCTTCGAGCGCGTCCCGGTCATAGAGCCCCCACTTCGTCGGCTCCACCATCGCGGCGCCCATCGCGAGGATGTCGTCTTTGCGAGGGTCGCCGGCGAACGCACGCTCGGTGGTCTCCAGGATGTCCGAGTTCTCGATCGGCTTCCAGCCCGCCCAGTCCTCGGGGAACTCGCCCGAGTCCGGGGTGTACACGCCGTACCACACGTTGAGCAGTTCCCCGCCCCGGACCCAGTACGTCATCACCCAGGCGGTGTCGTGCCGGCGGGTGTCCATGGTGTAGGAGTCGATCGGATTGTGGTCGAGCGGGCTACCGTCCGGCTTCCGCATGGCCGCGACCTTGTCGCGCGGGATCAACCCCCGGTAGCACACAACGTCTGTCCAGCGCCGCTGCCCCCTGCCGGGCCACGTCTCCTTCAGCACCTTCGAGCCGATTCCGTCGGCTCCGACCAGCAGATCGGCGGTGGCTGTCGTCCCGTCCTCGAAGACGGCCGTCGCGCAGTTCTCGTCCTGCGACAGCTCGACGAGGCGCTTGCCCATGTGTATGCGGATGGGGCACTTCACGCCGGACTCGGGCCCGAGCTCGCTCACCCGCTTGTGCAGGCACATCAGCAGGTCCTGCCGGTGCATGTGGTGGAAACCGCCACCTTGGCTCAGCTGCTCCGGCGTGTTGTAGGGGATCGGCTTACGGGACACCGATCCGTCGGCCAGGATCTCTCGGGACGCTTCCAGGACCGCGGCGCGCCCGCCGTCCAGCACGCCGTCCGGGCCCTTGGGGTCGCCACCGTCGAGGTCGACGCCCAGCCAGTGGCACAACCGCGCACCGTTCGGAGAGATGTTCAGGCCGGCGCCGGCGGTGGTGGCCGTCTTGGTCTGCTCGTAGACGTCGATCGAATCGAACACGCCGTCCGCCTCGCGGAGAGCCAGCGCAGCGAAAAGGCCCCCCATCCCACCGCCGATGATCACAGCATGCATATTTCCTCCAGGTCGTCTTCGATTCGGGAAGGATTTGGGTCGTCACGCCGAGCACGTTGAGCAGACGTTAGGCAGCGGCGTCGCATGCCGTCCAATACCGAGATCTGGCCATCGTCATACCTTTCGTGAACCGCGTTACGCCGCCGCTCACCTTTCCTTGTCGGCGGTGGATTCCATATTCCGGGAGCGTGGTCGTGCGGACGTTTTTGGCCTCCTTGTTTCGCTTCGGGTGGCTGAGCCCGGGGCCACCGGCGGATGCGGGGTCTTCGAATTTAGTGGGGGTGTGCCTCCCGTCGGCTTCGCCGGGTGGTTGCGCAGCGTGAGCGGAGGCGTTGGTTCGCTCGGTTGCGGAAGCCGAAGGCGTTACGCGCTTCGAGCTTGATGAGGCGGTTGTTGCCCTCCGAGGCGGCGTTGGTGATCCCGGTGGTCAGGTAGGTCTCGATGCCGTCCCACCACTGCTCGATGGTCTCGGCGAGGGTGACGAGTTCGGGCAGGTGAGCGTGGTCGGCGACGTGGGCGAAGAAGCGGTGGCGGGCGGTGGAGATCGCGGAGTGGTCGGGGGTGACGTGCCTGCGGGTGACGGTCAGGCCCAGGAGGTCGCGCAGGAGTTCCTTGCCCTGCCAGGCCGCATAGATCTGTCGGCCGTAGGTCCCCATGTACTCCAACTCGGTCTTGAGGAGCTCGCGTTGTTCGTCGGTGAGGTCTTCCTTGTTGCGGCGCAGGAGCTTGCGGACGCTGTAGATGCTGTCGCCCTTGCGGGCCCGGCGGCCGTGCTGTTTCCAGGTGAGGCGTCGGCGCAGGTCGGCGAGGTGGCGCTGGGCGAGTTGCACGATGTGGAAGCAGTCCACGACCACCGCCGCGTGCGGCAGGGCACGGTGGACGGCGGCGCGGAAGGTGGAGCACAGGTCGATGGCGACGTAGCGGACCTGCTCGCGCCAGGCGGCGGGCCGGGCCGTCAGCCAGTCGGCGACGGAGGCGGAGTTGCGGCCCTCGACCTGGCCGAACAGGCCGCGCCCGCCGATCGCGTCGACGAAGCCGATGTGCCAGGCGTCCGCGACCAGCTCCCACTTCTCCGTGTCCGGGTTCTGCTCCCACACCGGCTTACCCCGCCGGGTCTCGTCGATCCCGATCGCCTCGGTCACCGGCGGCTCCTCGGGCAGGACCTTCGCGGCGTAGTCCTCGAAGCAGTGCTGCACGATCGGCCAGGACAGGCCCAGATCCCGGCCGGCCTGCACCACCGATCGCCCGCCGTCACACACCGCGGCCCCGGCCGCCCGCCGAAGCGCCCCGGTCGTACGCATCCGCGCGGGTACCTGGCCTATGGACTCGGTGAACGAGCGGCGGTCGCAGTCGAGTTCGGTGCAGTGCCAGCGTGCCTTGCGCCACCGGATACTCACCGGGCGCCCGCCGCAGGACAGGTGTCTGGGGGCGGTGGTGCGGTAGTCCTTCAGCCGGGTGGAGAAAACCCCGCACGAGGGGCAGGCCCTCGCGGACTCCTCGTTCGTCACGACGTATACCGTCGATCCGCCTGCCTTGTCGTCCTTGACCTGCGTCACACTCACCCCCTCCAGCCCAAGCAGTCGCGTCGCAGCCTCGTTGGTCCCGGTATCGTCGATGCTCAAGCCCGTGGGTTCTTCATGATCGGTTGCCTAGACAACAACCATGATCACGAAGACCCGCGGGCTCCTTGCGTCCAGGCCACCCACACCCCAGGCCCATCACGCTCGGTGACTGAACGTCAGGCCGTCACCGCCGCACCCCCACTAAATTCGAAGACCCCGGATGCGCGGCGGTGATGTTCCCGGGAACAAGGAAGTGCTCTCTGACGCGTAAATAGCAGCAGGTCATGGTGGGTGTGGGCGTGTTTGGGTGCCCGGTGGCCGGGAGGTCGCCGGGTGTCGGGCTCTGGTGGGTCAGGCCGCCCCCTCGATCGGGTTGAGGGTGACGGTGTAGCCGAGCTGGTTGAGTGCGGTGATCGCGCGTGAGGTGCCCGCCGGATCTCCCACGAACCTGCCGGCCGCGGGTTGGAGTCGGCGCCGTCGCGGGCCACGGTTCACCGAGTGTCCCGTAACGGCCTGTTCCTCGCCCGGGAACGGCAGCATCCGCGCACGGCCGTCCTCGCAGCCGGTGAACGGCCGAGGCCTGCCGCAAGGTCCTTCGCGACGGAATCGGCTGCCTGGCCGGCGGCCGTCACCAGGCCGGATCCGCCCTCACCGGCCGCACGATCACCCTCCGGCTGAACGGGTACCTCGTGCACGCCATCGCCGGCAACGCTCAGGGTGCGTGCAAGCGGCCGTTTCCTGATCGACGGCCGGTTCATCAAGCTCGGCCCGCGGCGTGCCGGAAAGGCCGTCAAGGATCTCCTGGCGACAGACCGTCAAGCAGGTCCTGAGACCTCACATCGAGAGCGCGATACCGGGTCTTCGAATTTAGTGGGGGTGCGGCGGTGACGGCCTGACGTTCAGTCACCGAGCGTGATGGGCCTGGGGTGTGGGTGGCCTGGACGCAAGGAGCCCGCGGGTCTTCGTGATCATGGTTGTTGTCTAGGCAACCGATCATGAAGAACCCACGGGCTTGAGCATCGACGATACCGGGACCAACGAGGCTGCGACGCGACTGCTTGGGCTGGAGGGGGTGAGTGTGACGCAGGTCAAGGACGACAAGGCAGGCGGATCGACGGTATACGTCGTGACGAACGAGGAGTCCGCGAGGGCCTGCCCCTCGTGCGGGGTTTTCTCCACCCGGCTGAAGGACTACCGCACCACCGCCCCCAGACACCTGTCCTGCGGCGGGCGCCCGGTGAGTATCCGGTGGCGCAAGGCACGCTGGCACTGCACCGAACTCGACTGCGACCGCCGCTCGTTCACCGAGTCCATAGGCCAGGTACCCGCGCGGATGCGTACGACCGGGGCGCTTCGGCGGGCGGCCGGGGCCGCGGTGTGTGACGGCGGGCGATCGGTGGTGCAGGCCGGCCGGGATCTGGGCCTGTCCTGGCCGATCGTGCAGCACTGCTTCGAGGACTACGCCGCGAAGGTCCTGCCCGAGGAGCCGCCGGTGACCGAGGCGATCGGGATCGACGAGACCCGGCGGGGTAAGCCGGTGTGGGAGCAGAACCCGGACACGGAGAAGTGGGAGCTGGTCGCGGACGCCTGGCACATCGGCTTCGTCGACGCGATCGGCGGGCGCGGCCTGTTCGGCCAGGTCGAGGGCCGCAACTCCGCCTCCGTCGCCGACTGGCTGACGGCCCGGCCCGCCGCCTGGCGCGAGCAGGTCCGCTACGTCGCCATCGACCTGTGCTCCACCTTCCGCGCCGCCGTCCACCGTGCCCTGCCGCACGCGGCGGTGGTCGTGGACTGCTTCCACATCGTGCAACTCGCCCAGCGCCACCTCGCCGACCTGCGCCGACGCCTCACCTGGAAACAGCACGGCCGCCGGGCCCGCAAGGGCGACAGCATCTACAGCGTCCGCAAGCTCCTGCGCCGCAACAAGGAAGACCTCACCGACGAACAACGCGAGCTCCTCAAGACCGAGTTGGAGTACATGGGGACCTACGGCCGACAGATCTATGCGGCCTGGCAGGGCAAGGAACTCCTGCGCGACCTCCTGGGCCTGACCGTCACCCGCAGGCACGTCACCCCCGACCACTCCGCGATCTCCACCGCCCGCCACCGCTTCTTCGCCCACGTCGCCGACCACGCTCACCTGCCCGAACTCGTCACCCTCGCCGAGACCATCGAGCAGTGGTGGGACGGCATCGAGACCTACCTGACCACCGGGATCACCAACGCCGCCTCGGAGGGCAACAACCGCCTCATCAAGCTCGAAGCGCGTAACGCCTTCGGCTTCCGCAACCGAGCGAACCAACGCCTCCGCTCACGCTGCGCAACCACCCGGCGAAGCCGACGGGAGGCACACCCCCACTAAATTCGAAGACC
>NZ_JAPEPW010000008.1 GCF_026339955.1 Streptomyces sp. NBC_01549
GCACGGCCCCGGCGTTGTTCGGTTGTGTCCGGCTTCGTGGTAGTTGATCAGATGCCGTAGACGGCGAAGGCGTCGTTGTGGTTGAGGAGATCGCGGCGGGCGTGGGCGATGTTGGCTCGTCCGGCCAGGCGGAGCGTGCTGATGCCCAGGTTGCGGAAGCTGGCCAGTGCTCGGGGTGCGGTGCCGGTCCTGACCTGGGAGTTGTCCTCATGGAAGGTGACGTCCCGCACCCAGTGGATCTTGTTTTCTATGGACCAGTGGACCCTCTCGTAGTGGTTGAGGTGAGCGGGGCCTGCGAGGTGGGCGGGCAGGCTGGTGACGCCGAAGACGATCTCCTTCCCGGTCCAGGTTCCGTCGAGGCCGCCGGTGTCACGGCGCAGGCGGAAGACCTGTCCCGCGCCGGGGAAGAGGGCGTCGTCGGCTTGGGCGGTGCGGATCGTGCGACGCTCGGTGCGCCCGTGCCCACGGTCGTCCTCGGCCTCGGTGGTCTCGGTCCACTCGGCGTCGGTACCGGCCAGCAGCGCCTGGGCGGCGGCGCGGGCCAGCGGCTGGTTCCCCTTCAGGATCAGGACGTAGTGGGCGTCGAGCCGGTCCGTGATCAGGTGGGCGGTCTTCTTCGTGGTGTGCAGGGCGTCCAGGGTGAACACCCGGCCGGACAAGGCGAGTTGGGCCAGCAGCATGCGGGCCGCCTCGCCCTCGCCGCGCTTGTCCGGAACCTGCCTCTGGCCGAGGACCGCGCCGCTGGCGTGGTCGACCGCCCCGACCAGGAAGACCCGCCCCGATTCGGTGCGGGCGCCGGTCAGGGCCTTGCCGTCGAGAGCCGCAGCGGGCAGCAGCCCGGCCGGCGCCGGGTGTTCCACGGCCCGCTGGGCGGCGCGGCGCTGTTCGCGCTCGATGGGCCCCGGGGTGTCCGGGACCTCGGGCGTCGGTGCCTTTCCGGTCGCGACGTCGGTGACGTATGCGCAGGTCGCCGCGTCCAGCACGTCGGCATCCAGGTCGGCGAGCACGCGGCGGAAGGTGCGCTCGCTGGGCACAAGGTACTGGCCGGCCAGCGGGTCGTACCGGGCGCCGAGGCGGGCCAGTTTGACCTGCGGGGCGCGGGCGGACCACTGCCAGATCGCGGTCATGGAGTCACCACCGACCACCAGCGTCGCGCACGCGGCCAGCACCAGGATCACCACCAGGGGATGCCGCCGCCCACGCTCCGCACGCCGGTCAGGGACCTGCCGCAACCTGCTGACCAGCGCGGATTCCACTGCCACAGGGTCGGCGGCGAGCTCGGCCTCCCACAGCGCGAGATCGGTGAGCTGGCCAAGGACAGGGCTGATCAGGGAGGATGCGGACACGAGCGCGGCTCCTGAGACGATCTTCTGGCGTAGGAACCTGAAAGATCATCAGAGGCCGCGCTCGTCTGGCAACTCGCACCCCTCCCCCTGGGCAAACGACCCAAAACCCATCAAAGATCAACTACGCCGGGGCCGTGGCGATACCCGCGCAGCACAATCAGCTGTTCCGATCCGGTATTGGTCCTCGCCGTGCGGCTGCGGTTAGCGTGGCCGTGAAATCCAGTTTGCCGGCCACGCGGACGCTGGATTCCTATTCCCGCGACCTCCACAGGAGGACTCAATGACTGATCAGCGCGTCGTCGACTTGTTCGACGAGTTCATGGAGCTGACGAGGGACTTCATCATTCGTCACGGCCTTCAATACGAGGACTACGCCGCGGTCACGCAGTACCTGATCCGGGTGAGCGACGCCGGTGAGTGGCCCCTGTGGATGGACAACTTCCTCGAAGCCACCGTGGACACCACCAGCTACGGCGACGGACCGTGGACACCCAGCGCCATCGAGGGGCCTTACTACAAGCCCGGAGCACCACTGCTGAGCCAGCAGCCCTACACACTGCCGATGCGGCCCGACGAGGCCGGCGACAAGATGCTGTTCAAAGCCACCGTGCACAGCCCGGCCGGCGAGCCCGTCAGCACAGCCGTGATCGACGTATGGCACGCCACGGACAAGGGGCTCTACAGCTTCATCGACGCCGGCATGCCCGACGACTACATACTGCGCGCCCGCATCCCCGTCGACGACGACGGCAGCACCGAGTTCCGCAGCATCCGCCCCGCCCCCTACGAGATCCCCAAGAACGGACCGACGGGCCACCTGCTGAACTCGGTACTCGGACGGCACACCTGGCGCCCCGCCCACCTGCATTTCAGGATCACCGCCGAGGGCTACAAGCCCCTGGTCACCCAGCTCTACTTCGAAGGCGACCCCTACCTCGACAGCGACTGCGCGGAAGGGGTCAAGCAGGGCCTGATCATCCCGCTGAGCAAGACCGAAATCGACGGCGACAGCTGGACGCACGGCGAGTTCGCGTTCGTGCTGCAGCCGCAGTAGCCGCGAGAAAGGAACCGGTGCTCTGATGTGCCACGTCCACTCCGCCGCCCCGCGGCCCCCGTCGTCGGTTCGCCAGGATCTGCGCCGCACCTGCGGCACCGATCCGGTTCCGTACCTGGTGTTCGAGCCCGATACCGGCAGTGCGGGGGGCGGCGGCGAGCCGCCGCAGATCGTGATCGCGTCCGACATCTTCGGGATCAACCCGTTCTACCGGTACCTGGCCGGCCTGCTCGCCGAGCAGGGCTACCGCACGGTTGTCCCGGACCTGTTCCACCGGGTGGGTGAGGCCAGGGACTCCAGCCGGGAAGCCGCGTACGAGCGGCGTGCCCTGCTCGACGACGTGCAGGCTGTCGACGACCTCGGGAAGGTCCTCGATGAGATCGGGGGTGCGACTGGGCGCTTTGGAATGCTGGGGTTCTGCCTGGGCGGCACGTTCGCGCTGCTGACGGCGGCCAGCCGTCCGAACCAGGCAACCGTCACCTACTACGCGTTCCCGAAGGGCGTGGCGGGGGCGAAGGTCCCGACGGACGAGCCGATCGAGGTCGCCGCCCGGACCACTGGTCCGGTGCTCGCCTTCTGGGGACGGCAGGACTACATCGACCCGAACGAGGTGGACCTGCTCGAGGCGGCACTGGAGCGAGCACCCGGTGAGCACGAGGTCGTCTGGTACGAGCGTGCCGGACACAGCTTCCTCGCCGGACTGGCCGAGAAGGGGCACGAGTCGGCGGAAGCCGCCGCCGACTCATGGCACCGCACCCTGCACTTCTTCCGAGGACACCTCGGCGGCTCACCCGCGGCGGCGTGACATGCGTGCAGACGGAGCGAAGGGCGACATAGACGGGAGAGACATGAGCCGGGAAGACACGAGACGGCATCTGAGGATCGAGGGGCGAAGGCAGGCCACGGACGACGTCGTCGAAATCCGGCTGGCCGATGCTGCGGGCGAGCCGCTGCCGGCGTGGGAGCCGGGCGCACACATCGTCCTCAGCCTGCCGACCGGCCTGACCCGGCAGTATTCACTGTGCGGCCCCGACCGGGAGGACGGCAGCTGGACCATCGCCGTCCACAGGTCGCCGACTTCGCGCGGCGGCAGCACCTACGTCCACGACGAACTCCCTGTCGGGTCCGTCATCCCGGTCGAGGGTCCGTACAACAACTTTCCACTCGTGCACGCGGAAAGGTACCTCTTCCTCGCCGGAGGCATCGGGATCACCCCGATCCTCAGCATGCTGCGGCAGTTGCGTGCCGCCGGCATCCCGGATTTCGAGTTCGTCTACTGCGGTCGCCGTCGCTCGCTGATGGCCTACCACGACGAGGTCATCTCCTGGGCGGACAGCAGGGTCACCATCCATGCCGACGACGAACACGAAGGCCTGGTGGACCTCCAGGCACTCCTTGACCGGCACAGGGGCTCGACCGTGTACTGCTGCGGGCCGGAGGGGATGACCCGGGCTGTCGAGGACCTGGCGCTGGAACCGTCGTTGGTGAAAATCGAGCGCTTCCAGTCGTCGCTGCGGACCGATACCTCGAACGACACCGGCTTCGACGTGATCATGTCCGATTCGGGGCACCGGGTACGGGTCGGCCCGGACCAGTCGATTCTCGAAGCCCTCGAAAGCGAAGGCTACGACCTGGACTTCGACTGCCGGGACGGCATCTGCGGCACGTGCGAGACCAGGGTGGTCAAGGGTCTCCCCGAGCACCGCGACGAGGTGTTGAGCGAATCGGAGCGCGCCGAGAACTCGGTGATGATGATCTGCGTGTCCAGGGCGATGAGCGAGGAGCTCGTCCTTGAACTGCCCGAGTGACGAGATGACTCCTTTCCCGACACGTACGAAACACCGTTCAAGAAAGGAAGAGTCGTGAGCACGCTACGGATCGGCAAGCTGCGTACCACGATCGTCGACCTTCCGACGTCCCGGCCGCACCGGTTCGCCAACCACGAGATCCACCACCAGAGTTACCTCCTTGTGGAGGTCCACACGGACGCCGGTGTCGTCGGCATCGGCGAAGGAGTGTCGCCGGGCGGGCCGTGGTGGAGTGGCGAAAGCATCGAGGGGCAGCAGCAGCTCATCGAGATCTACCTCGCCCCGGTACTGGAAGGCATGGACTGCTTGGCGCTCCCGCTGATCCGCTCCGCGATGGACAGGGTGACCCACGCCAACGAGTTCGCCAAGGCTGCCGTTGAGATGGCGGTGCTCGACGCCACCGGCCGGGCGCTCGAAGTGCCCGTCCACCGCCTGCTCGGTGGTGCGGCACGCCTGCGCCTGCCCGTCCGCTGGGCGCTCAGCGGCAGCGGGGAGCAAGAAGTCGCCGACGAGGCCATCGAGCGTCTCGGGCAAGGCCACTCGGCGCTGAAACTGAAGCTCGGTGCGCTGCCGCCCGCCGAGGATCTCAAGCGGGCGGCCCGTCTCATCACCAAAATCGGCGCCGACTACGACTACCTCGTCGACCCGAACGGAAGCTGGGACTACCGCACTGCCGTGACCAGTGTGAAAGAGCTGGAAGCGATGGGCGTGAGCGTTGTCGAGCAGCCGGTCGATCGCCGCGACCTCGCCGGAATGGCAGCACTGGTCGAACGGTCGACGACCCTGCGCATCATGGCGGACGAAAGCATCTGCCGCCCCGTCGACGCGATGTCCGCCGTCACCGCGAGGGCGTGCGATTCGGTTTCCGTCAAGATCGGCAAGGCTGGTGGGCTGCGCGCGGCAGTGGAGGTTGCAACCATCGCCACCCACGGCGGTCTGCGCTGCTACGGCGGCACCGCCATCGAGACGTCGATCGGCACCGCGGCCGCGGCGCACGTGTTCGCCTCGGTTCCGGAGCTCGAGATGGGGTGTGAGCTCATCGGGCCGCTGCTGCTGCAGGACGACCTCACCGTGGCCTCCGTCCGCTACGACAACGGCCACCTCCTCGTGCCCGAGGGCCCGGGGCTCGGCGTCGACGTCGACCGGGACCAGGTCGACAGGTACCGGCGGCGACGGTAGCGAGAACACGGTCACGGACCTCCACGGCTCCGGCGCCGGGGTGAAGTTCCTGATCCGTGAACTGATCCGTGACCGGGACGCGCACTGCCCGGCCACCTTCGACCCCGTCCTGCAGGCCGAGGGAATCGAAGTCCAGGCCCATCTGCTCAACGCCCGCGCGCAGACGAGCAGTCCTACAACCAACACAGGCCCCACCGCATCCTCGCAAGCGCCGCACCGCTGCGTCCTGTCCTGCGCACACGGGGCCATACCTTCCCGGTCCGGCCGACGGCCGGGCCGCATCCGGCACACCGTCACCGCAAAGGAAAAACGCCATGCACATGATCGATCTCGCGTACGTCGGGCGGGGCCCGCACGAGGAACTGGTCACCTACATCGCCGACCAGCAGGGCTTCTACGCCGACGAGGGCGTCCACGTCGCACTGCGCGACGGCTGCACCTGGGACGCACAGCAACTGCGCCGCTGCGCGGTCATCGGGCTGGGGCGGACCGTGCTGTCCCGGCTGAACGACGGCATCCCCTGGGTCGCGCTCCATGTCAACACCGCCCGCCCGCTGTTCTGGTTCCTCGCCCGCCCCGGCCTGACCTCCCTGGCCGACCTGGCCGGCCGGCGGCTGGCGGTGACTCCCCCGCACACCGGTCCCGGCATCTTCACCCGGATCGTGCTGCGCCAGGCCGGCCTCGACGTGGACCGCGACGTGCAGACCATCGTCCGCTGGCCCGGCGACTACGCCATGGACCTGCGCTGGCTGCACGAGGGCAAGATCGACGCCGCCATGGTCGGCGACACCATGGCACCGCAGGCGCTGGCCGCCGAGTACGGCTGGCAGGTGCTGGCCTTCGTCGGCGACCACTTCCAGATCCCCACCGTGGGCGTGGCCGTCGACCCCACCTACACCGACCCGGACGGCCCCGCGGTCCAGGCCGTCGTACGCGCCCACCGGCGCGCCCTGCAGGTGATCCAGAAGGACCCCGACACCACGGTGCGGTACATGCAGACGTTCCTGGGCCGGCACACCGCGGTCGAAGTCCAAGCGCACTACGAGAAGTTCATCGCACCGTATTTCAGCACCGACGGCCACACCGACCTCACCGCCGCCGAAACCGGGCTCACCGCGGTCGCCGCCGAACTCGGCGTCCCCGTCACCTTCACCGCAGCCGAGTTCTACCGCACCGCAACCACCACACCGTAGACGACAGAACAAGACCCGAAGAAACAAGAGAGGAAGAGACCATGAAGGAGTTCCTGGTCGAGCTGACCGCCAGTGTGCCCGAGAGGACCGACCCAGCAGAAGTCGACCGGCGCCGCGCCGCCGAAGCCGTGCGGGCCAGGGAACTCGCCGCCGAGGGCCACCTGTTGCGGCTGTGGCGCCCGGCCGGGGAACCTCGCGTCATCGGCGTATGGCGCGCCGACGACGAGGCGCAACTGCGGGAGAAGGTCCTCGGCAGCCTGCCCCTGTGGCCCTGGGCGACCGCCGTGATCACCACCCTGCAGCCGCACCCCAACGATCCCGGCCCGACCGGCTGATCCTTCCGGCACGGCACCTCACCACCACGGCTCAGTGCGCCGGTCACGACCGCCGCACTGAGCCGGGAGTCCATGAGAGGGAAGCAGAGGGGCCACGCCTCGACACACGCCCGCCCCGTGCCTCACCCGTCGAACCGGAAACAGTAAAGCCCGTGTTCGAGCAGCGGCGTCAGGGTCCCACGGTGGAGCGCGCCGAAGCTCACGACCGCCTCGTTCTCGCCGCTGCTGACGCGAGGCGGATCCGGTGTCGGCCGGAAAGGCAGGCGACCGATGCGGCTGATTCACCGGCCGTCGGCATCGTCTCCACCCGCACCACCGTCCTGGCCGAGCCGTCGCCGGTCACACGTCCGCCGCAGCAACGCACCACCCCGTCAGCGGGGCGCTGGCGTACACCGCCCGTCCCGCTTGCCGCCGCAGTCAAGCGGGGTGACCCTGAAGGGAAGGGCCGGCCTGAGTCTTCTGCCTCTTTGAGCGGCTGCATACGGACTGTGCCTCCCGACCTCTTGTGCCCCTGCCGAGGTGGTGACAGGACGTGTCCCGAGCAGGCCGGCGCCTCGCTGATCCGCCGAAGCACTGACGCGTCGGCTCCGGCGCGACCGGGCACCCTGGAGGCGCGGGATCGCGGAGGTCACCATGTGCTTCGTCCACTCCGGCACCGTGAGAAACGGCAGCCTGATCCAGCAGACGGCCGCGAGGTCGGGCTCGACCGCGCTCTCCGGTCTGGCCACCGGCGAGGGCCGTATCGGCGGCACGGACGTCGTCGGCTCCGGCAGCCCTGACCTGACGGCCGGGCCGGGTGGGGTCAACGTCGTCGACGGATACGGCCGGGTGCTCCACAACCGCTGGAACAGAGATCTGCCTCCGGTCGCCACCGTACGGCCCGGCGAGGTCGTCCAGTTGCTGTGCCGGGACGCGTTGGACATCGGCGAGGCGGCCCGCACGATGACACCGGACGGAACGCTCACCATCGATCTGGGCCTGGTGCACCCGCTCACCGGTCCGGTGGAGATCCAGGGAGCCGAGCCCGGCGACATCCTGGAGGTCGAGATCCTGGACGTCGGTCCTCTGGTCGACTTCGGCTATGTCGTCATCAGCCCGGTCCTCGGTCTCTTCGGATCCCTTCGCCCCGAGCTACTGGCTCCGCTCGCCCCCTGGAGCGAGGCTTCCCAGTTGAGCGACCCCACGCCCGGCCCGGCGGCCGGAGCCATTCCCGAGGACCAGCCGTACAACAGCGGTGCCCCGTTCCTGCAGACGTTCAGGTTCGAGCGGGGCCAGAGCAGTGGTTTCGCCGCTTTCACGGGTGTCGACACCGGTCGGGAGGCGCGGATCCCGATCGCCCCCTTCATGGGCATCCTGGGCGTCGCTCCCCTGCGCAAGGGGATGTATCGCACCTTCTCGCCGGACGTCAGCGGAGGCATGGGCGGCAACACCGACATCCGGCAGCTGGTCAAAGGGTCACGTGTCCAACTCCCCGTGTACGTCCCGGGAGCCATGTTCTCCGCCGGGGACGGGCACATGGCACAGGGCGACGGCGAGGTGACGGGGACGGCCGTCGAGACCCTCATGGCCGTCACGCTGCGCTTCGGCCTGGTGAAGAACACCGTGATCGCCTCGCCTCGGGCCGTCGTCCCCGCAGCGGACCCCACACAGCTGGCCATGCCCGCCGAAATGCTCAACCAGGGCTACTACCAGACCGTGGGCACCGGACCCGATCTGATGGACAACGCGAAGACAGCCGTCCGGGAGATGATCGACTGGCTGGTGAGCGACCAGCGGTTGAGCCTGCACGAGGCCTACACGCTGTGCAGCGTGGCCGGCGACCTGAAGATCAACGAGACGGTGGACCTCCCCAGATGGCTCGTGTCGATGACTCTGCCCCGCGGCATCTTCGGCTGACCGACCCGCAGACGCTCCGATCCGGGTAGGGACCGGGGCCCAGACACCCCGGGATGCCCCGACGTTCCGGTGCGTCGACGTCATCAGGTGCCGACGCTCCCTGCAAAAGCAGCCGCCCGGCGGCGTCGCCGTCGAGCCGACCGATCATGGTCTCGGACGGCCCCGGGGTGGGCTGACCGCCAAGGTTCACCTCGCCGTCGAGCGGGGACAAAAGCCACTGTCCATCGTGATCACAGCCGGTCAGCCGGGTGGCTCGCCGTCCGCTACGAGGCGACCGTGCTGGCCGCAGTCCTCAACGACGGGCTGCAACCAGCACGGACCCGATAGGTCCTAGCCCTTGATGTTGAGCGCAGTTCCGTACAGCCGGTCCACCTTCAACCGGATGACCACCCGACGCTCTGCAACCTGTTGTTCCAGGAACGCATCTTCATCCTCGGGCTTCGCGGCCTTCGGGATCATCCCGAGCAGTTCCCGCCCCACCGCGTCACCGCGAACCGTCGTGATCTCGGAGACCTCGGCCTCGCCTTCGGCGACGGCGAACGACCACACGTCGCCGCCCTGCACATGCAGCGCCGCCTGCGGGTTGCGCCGCAGATGCCGGACCTTGATCCGGTCGACTGTCGTCGAGAACCGCACGATGCGAGCTTCGGCGTCCCAGCTGTACAGCATGGTGGTCAGGTGGGGGTGGCCACTGCGCTTGACCGTGGCGAGCGTACCGAACTGCTGCTTGCCAAGCAGGTTGGAGAGCGTTTCGTCGTCCAGTGGGCGAGGCGCTGGTCCTTGAGTCATGACGTGATCAACGCGCTTGGCTGCCCAGCAATTTCATGAACGCCGTAGGTTCAACGCCCCCTTCCGGTCCTCGTCATGGAAGTGTGCTGCCCCGGCCTGGCCCGCTCGCTGTCCCCTGGCAAGCCCGCGACACAAGGGACCGTTGTTCGAACGGTGGTCGCCGTCCGGCCCAGCCGCCCGGCCTGATCGGCGGCTCCGTCACTTCGAGCCGTAATACAGCCGGAGGAAGTCCTCCATCGCCGCGTTGACGCCGGCGCGGTCACCGGTGGCGAGCAGGTCGAGCAGCAGACCACGGACGGTGGCGAGTCCCAGCCTGGCGCGGTTCCGGGCCACGGCAGGGTCCGCCCCCGCGGCGACCTCGGCGGCCACGAGCGGCTCCAGCCAGTCGTTCACGAGCCCTTCGAGGACCGGGGCAGCCTCGGGACGGCCCCGCAGCGCGTGCCCGTAGATTTCGAAGAAGAGCCGCTCCTGACCGGCCAGTCGAGGGTCCGTCAGCTGCTGCCAGAGGAGCCGCGCGGCATCGGCGGGCGAGAGAGCGGGTTCCAGGCGGAGCCGGGACAGCAGATCACGCTGGCGCTGCTCCGACGTCCGGACGATCTCGACGAGCAGGTGTTCCTTGGAGCCGAAATAGTGGATCAGCATGCGGTGACTGACGCCGATCGCGGTGCCCAGGCCGCGCAGGCTCAGGTCTGCGATGCCGTGTGCCGCGACGTAGTCGACGGCCGCGTTCACCAATTGAGCGCGCCGGTCCCCGTCCGTGCCGGGCGCTGCCTCGCCCTCAGGGTGTGAGCCGACCGTATTCACCACCTCACGAGTGTACCAATTGGTACATGCCCTGTGTACCGTGTGGTACATGAAGTCTGTCACCGTGTCGATCGACGTACCGCAGACGCCCGAGCAGGTCTACGACTTCCTCGATGTCATGGCTCACCACGAGCGATTCACCGACCACTACCTGACCGACTGGCGCTACAGCGGCCCCGGCCGCGGCATCGGATCGTGCGCCACGGTCACAGTCGCGCTGGGCGGCACGAAGACCGACGTCACCGTCGAGGTCGTCGAGGCCGACCCCCCGCGGCGCATCGTCGAACGGAACGTCAGCGCGGCCGGCCGACGCCTGGCCCACGGCACCTACACCATCGAACCGCTGCGGACCGGTGGGAGTCGCGTGTCGTTCACGTACGCCTGGGCGCGCGCCCCGCTCGCCGACCGTCTGCTGGCACTCGTCGTCCGGGCCACGATACGACGCGCCAACCGCACGGTGATGCGACGCCTGGCCACCGAGTTGGCTCACCATGTGTCCGCTGCCGGATCCTGACGTCGGTCCGTGTCGGCCGGGCGCCGGAACTGGCCGCGTCCGTACGTGAAGCGCCGTCAGGTCCTCTTGGAGGTGCTCGCCGATGCCGGTCCGCCGATCGAGCCGGTGTGGTCGGCCACCGACCTCGGCGAGGCCCTGCTCTGGTGCGAGGCACTGCAGGGCCCAGGGACAGAGGCGTCCCCGGCTCAGGCCCGCGCGCCGCCGTCGACCCGTAGGACCGAGCCGGTCACGTAGGAGGAGCGGTCGCTGAGGAGCCACGCGGCGGCCTGCGCGATCTCCTGCGGGTCTGCCGCGCGGCGCAGCGGGGTGTGCGCCGTGAGTCGCTCTCGGAGACCGGGGGATGCTTCTTCCCAGGTACGTATCATCTCGGTCGACGTGTGGCCGGGGGCGATGGCGTTGACGCGGATGCCTTCCGGGCCGTAGGTGACGGCGGCCGACTCGGTGTGGCTGTTGACCGCCCGTTTCATCGCGCTGTAGGCGGGCAGCTCGGGGTTGCCCATCAGGCTGCCGACGGATGAGTTGTTGACGATGGCGCCCGTCCCTGCGGTGGTTCGGATGGCGGCGATCTCGGCGACCATGGCCAGCCAGACGCCCTTGAGGTTCACGTCGTAGATGTGGTCGAGGTCGGCCTGCGGCATCTGGTCCATCGGGCCGGGCCGCTGGATCGTCGCACCGTTGTTGAAGGCGATGTCGAGCCGGCCGTACAGGTTCACGGCTCGGTCCACGGCGGCGCGCACGCTGGTCGCCTCGGCCAGGTCGCACACCACGTACTCCGCGGTGCCGCCCGCCGCCCGGATCTCCTCGGTCACCGTACACAGCGCATGGACGTCACCCGTTGAGCTGCACCGGCCGCACTTCAGCGTCCCCTGTTTTGGACCGGCGCCGGTCACAATCGTTCGCGCACTTCTGAGCCCTGCCCTGCACCGCACGGCCCCGCTCTTCGCACTCGGCCCGAAGACCAGCGACGTGATTCCCTACGACGGCATCCGCCAGGCTGCGCGCCTGGCACCCACAGCACCGTCCTGACAGCGGGGCCGCGCCCGAAGTGGCTGTGACCGCGCTTTCGCGCGCCGGTCACAGACTCGCGAGGAGGCCCTCCAGCGGGCCCGGTACCTGTCCGGGTGCGAGGGTCTCCACCAGGAGACGGCCGTAACGGATCTTGCGGCCCTTCTTCGTGCCCAGGAAGCGCCGCAACTGCTGCTGCCGGGGCCGACCCTGCTGCGCGGGCTGGCCCAGGAAGGTCTGCCAGGCCCGCAGGTCGCCCCCGGCCCCGATGGCCTCCTCCACGCGCGCCGTGCCCAGCGCGCGGATGAGCTCGTCCTCCAGGTCCGCCACGCACACGAAGAAGCCCTCGCGCGGCACCCCGGCCCGCTTCAGGCCGCGGTCGTAGAACCGCTGCTCGCCCACGTCGCACAGTCCCCTCAGGCGCAGGCCAAGACCGGGTGGCCCGAGGAGACCGGCGTAGCGGCCGATACTCATCGCCCCGCCCATCGCCACCACGCACACCCCCTCGGCGGCCAGGTCCCGGCCACACCGTGCGGCCAGCGCCTCGACGGCCGCGAAGTCACTCGGCCCTTCCACCAGCACCGCCGTCCGCAGCCCCAGTCGCACAGCCAGATCACTCGCCGGACCGCCGGGGCCGCCCGCCGCCCAGCGGCTGACCGTGTCCCGGAATACGTGCATGTCCGCCATGGAGCGAGTCTGCACTCCCACCGACCGGCACGACACTGAATATTCGACGGCCCCGCTCGGCACGCCCGCCCCCCTCGTGCTCACCTGAGCCTGACCACCCACCCGGGGTCACGGCGCATGAGCAGACAGGGCTCATGTGTCGGGGTACCGTCAGGGCTCCGCCTCAGGACGGGGCGAGGACGCAGAACTCGTGGCCCTCCGGGTCGGCCAGGCACGTCCACGGGACGTCGCCCTGGCCGAGGTCGAGGTCGGTGGCGCCGAGGGCCCGCAGCCGGGCCACCTCCGCTGCTTTGTCGTCACCGGGGTACGGCAGCAGGTCACGATGGACGCGGTCCGGCACGGTCTTCACGCCGAGCGTGCAATGGCCGGCTCGCCAACCAGTGCCGCGACAGGCGACGTTCGTGCGTCGGCGCACCGAGGCCGACGACCATGCCGTTCGCGCCGGCGGCGAAGGCCATGTTCACGTCGATGCCGACCAGGAACCGCCGGGTACATTCGGCGCCGGTGAGGGGGCGCGCCCAGTCGTACGCCTCCTCCGCCAGGACCTCCGCCGGGCTCCGGCGGTGGAAGCGGGGCAGGCCGGCGAGGAGTGGGTGTCCGTCGGGGGCCTCGCACGGTGCCGGGTCGACCGGGTCCTTTCCCAGCGAGCCGGGGTTGTGCACGCTGTGCCGCACGCCGTTGGCGTCCGGTTCGGACGCGCGGGTCGGCGGGTGCAGCGCGGTCATCAGCTCCAGGCCGGTGACGGCGGTGGAGCCGCGCGACGTCATCACCCGCGACGCGAACGTGCCCAGGAGCCGGGCGAGTTCGGCCGGCGGAAGCTGTCCGGCCTCGCCCCAGTGGCGGGTGCCGAGTGCGTGCCAGGACGGGCTGCACAGCTGGACACAGGCCCGCTGCGAGCCCTGCGCCGGACGGTAGATCCGCGCCCACCGGCCGAACCCGCGCTTCGTCAGCTTCCAGTCGGCCAGCGCCGGGATCGACCTGGCGGGTACGTCAAGGACCAGACCGTCGACGCAGTACGCGACGACGTTGCCGTCTTCGACGTCGACGACGGCCGCGGCCCGTTCCCGAAGCAGGGGTCGGCGCCCGCCAAAGTGTTCGCCGGGGCCGCCTTCTTCACGCCCGGGCGCCGGATTTACGGACACAGCCCGCGCCTCCGCCGGGACGGGGACGCCGGCGGACGTCTCGCGCACCGCCGTGTCCTGCACGGGCGCGGCCGCGTCGGGGACCACCGGGAAGCGCGCCGCCAGGCCGTCCAGGAGCCGGGCGTAGGCGGGTGCGCCGGCCGCCTGCCACGATGCACCACCCGCACATCCCCGGCCGTCAGATGCTCGAGCCGGCCGCGTACCGCCACACCGGACGGGCCCGGGGCGACGAACGGCCCGGCCATCACCCGCAGCCCGGAAGCCGACCGCTCCCGCCGGCCACCCCGGAGGCCGCGGTCGCTGTTGAGGCCCTGGTGGAGGTTCTGATCACCGACAGCCCAGAGCCCGCAACGAGCTGAGAGTTCGGGTGTGTGCTGCGGGATCGTCAGACGGTCCTACGTTGCGGGCAGAGCCCGCTTCGGCCGTCCCGACAAGGCTTGGGGAGTGTCAGAGCTGCACCGTCTCTGTCGCCTGACGCGACGGGTCGGGCGGTGGCGCTGCGGCTGTCAGCCATTGCAGGCGGGGCGGTCCGCCCCGGCCGTCGAATTCGAGGAAGGCCGCCTGCCGGTACTGGAAAAGGGTCAGGAAACCGTCGAGCTTGCGGTAGTCACTCGCACGGTCGCAGGCCCGTACGGTGCCCTGCTTCGCTTCTACGACAAGCAGGTTGCGGCTGAGGTCGCCCGTTCCGTCGTGCACGATCAGGTCGGGACGAACCTGCAGGTCCTGGCCGTCGTCGCCCCATCCCTCGAGATACTTGGTCCGCAGAATCTCAAGGCCCTCGCGATCGCGGTCGTGCCAGCGGTTGTACTCCGAGTCGACGCGGAAACCCTCGCCGAGAGCCGCATCGATACGAGGCTGCAAAGCGCCTTCGACCTTCGCCATCACGGACTGCTCCTGCGTCCGCTCACGGACCACCTCCGGGAAGCGCAGCCACACATGGCGCAGCGCGGCGCGTAAGGCCTCCCGTACGAGACTGTCGGTCTTCGCGCATTCCTGCCGTGTCGTCATGCACGGCAGTATGACGCCGGCCACCGACAACGAGGGCGTCAGGATGTTCGCCGACAGGGTCAGGGAGTTCCGGTGCCGTCGAAGCGCTGAACCGGGTGGAGACGCCCGGCGAGCCGTGTACGGCCGGGCTGGGGTGGCCGCACAGGTGCGACCACCCTCCACCTCGCGCGACAACTCCGCCCTCGCACCCGGCCGGCTGCCCGCGCTCACGCCGTCCCTGTCGGACCCCGCTCACCCGGCCCGGACAGGCACATACCGTCACCTCCCTGCGGCCTGCCCCGCACGGCAGGCCCTCACCGTCCCGTCGCCGGCCGCCCGGCGGGTCAGTCGTCGTCCTTGCGCTGGTGTGCCGCGACCAGGGCCTCGATCATGTCGACGGTGCTGCCCTCGTGGTCGCTGCCGGCCGTTCCGCTGCCCTGCTGGATGTTCGCGGTCCGGTCCACCTCGAGGATCGAGTCGGCGTGCGAGTTGTCGAGCACGGTGATCAGGCTGTCGCCCGCGGCCGCCGGTGCTGCCGCGGCGCCCAGCAGGGCCGCCGCCAGGACGGCGGCCCTACCCAGCGGCCGCGGTGGGACGCGCCCCGGTGTCACGCGCTCACGCCCTGGGGTTCCGGCCGCAGACGCGCGATGTTGCGCTCCAGAAGCTGGGTGGCGGTCTTGACGCCGACTCCGTCCGCCGCGTCCACCACGGGCAGCCGGCCGTCCGCCGCCCTGAGGTCGGCGAGCGCGGAGTGCATCGCCTGGTGTGCGGCGAACAGACACGGCGTGCTGTAGATGGCGACGTCCACGCCGAGTTCGGACAGCTCGGTCAGGGAGAGCCTGGGTGACTTGCCGCCCGCGATCTGGTTGAACAGCAGGGGCTTGTCGCCGACCACCTTGCGGATCCGCCGGATCCACTCCACGCTGCGCACCCCGTCGACCAGCACCACGTCCGCGTCGGTCGCGGCCAGCTTCCCGGCCCGGTGCAGGATGTCGTGCTCGTCGGTGGCGTCCGTACGGGCCACCACCACCATGTCCTGCCGGGTCGCCAGCACCATCTCCAGCTTGGCGAGGTACTCGGACAGCGGCAGCACCTGCTTGCCGTCGGCGTGCCCGCACCGGCGCGGCCGCTTCTGGTCCTCCAGGATCACCCCCGACGCCCCGATGCGCTCCAGCCCCTCCACCACATGGCAGGCGACCTCGGGATCGACGTACCCGTCGTCGATGTCCACCAGCAGGTGGTGCCGGGGGAACGCGCCCCGCAGCCGCTGGACGAACGCCACCATGTCCGGCCAGGCGATGAAGCCGATGTCCGGCAGCCCGTAGTACGAGGCCGCGAAGCCGAAGCCGGAGACGAACATCCCGTCGTAGTGCTCGGCCGCGATCGACGCCGAGTACATGTCGTACACGCCGATCAGCGGAGTGGTCTGCGGCTCGGCGATCTGCTCCCTCAGCTTCTTCCCGTAAGTCAATGTCCGGCTCCTCCCTTGGGGTTCAACACGTCACACGGAAAGGACCGTCACGACACGACCACCCTTTGCCAGGACAAGAGGATCCCTATATCGATCCTGGACCCTCCCCTTGGACTGGCTTTACTCACCTCAATGGCGCAAGCGGTTCACCGGAGAAACGTCACTCGTCGCCCGTCCGCGCCCTGTTGATCCCGCCGTGCGGCCGGGCGCGGCAGCCCGGGGCCGCGCGGGCGGCCGCGTCGTGGCCGGGGCGGGGCGCATGACCGGGCCTGCGCCTGCTGCCCGCATCAGACCGGCGGGGGCTCACCCCCATGCCGCCGCCGGCGTACGGCGGTTCGCCGGCGGAGCCGAGCACCCGCACCGTGCCCCAGGAGGCCGGTGCAAAAGCCGTACCACTCGAGCACACGGCAGTACGTGGCAGGCGGGAAGCGGCCATGAAAAAAGCAGCCCCGCCTCCGGGATACCGGAGGCGGGGCTGTGCGGAGCGCCGGGCAGGCCTTGCACCTGCATCTCCCCGCAGGAAGCGGGACGTCTTTCCTTGGACCACCAACGCCAGGCCGACCGCCACATGTTCGGGCGGCCTGCTCAAGATCAATGATAACGCAGCCGCGGCGTCCCGACATCCCGGGGCGTTCAGATCAGCGGAATGGTGACTTCGTCCTCGACCGGCGGCTCGAGTTCCTGCGCGCGGTTTCCGGTGGCCGCGAAGCAGCGCAGCCGGACCGCCTCCGGAGTGACGTCCAGGCGCAGGAAGCACTTGAAGAACGGCGGGCTGTAGGTCGCCGAGCCCGGCGAGAAGAGCTGGGTGTAGATCTTCCGCACGGGCAGGCGGAAGCGCGAGGTGCGGCCGGGGCGGCCGCCCGCGCCCAGCAGGCTCGCGATCAGACGGGTGCGCCGGGTGACGGGGGCGGGCGGGCCCTGGGTGCGGGTCGGCGGGATGCCGAGCCGCTCGGCGACCACGGCCGTCGCCTCGGCCTCGGTGAGGGTGAACAGGCGGCGCAGGCGGAGCCTGCGTCCGTACAGCCTGCTGTAGAAGGCGAGGGAGTCGCCGCGCAGCGGGTAGCAGCGGAACTCCTGCTCGGTGACGTTCGCGACGCAGACGCGGGGGATGGTGTGCGTGGCGTGCATGAAGGCTCCGCCGCCGCCCGACACCACGTACTGGATGGTGCGGCCGTCCACCTGCACCGGGTAGCGCTGGTAGTTGTGGATGTCGCCGCCTATGGCCGCGACATAGCGGTGGTCCGGGTCGCGGACGAGGTCGTCGACGGTGCCGCCGCCCTCGATGGCGCAAGGGTGGTGTTCGCCGTCCACGTACAGCGGCGAGCCGGTGACGAGGATCTTGGGGAGAGGTCCCTTGGACACCTCGCGCAGCCATGCGCCCTGCTCGGCGTCGAGGGTCCCCAGCAGTCCCGTGTCGATGCCTATGATCCGCACCGGCCCGGCGTCGATCGCCCAGTACGGGCCCGGCTGGACGGCCTGTTGGGCTGGTGAGGAGCGCAACTTCCGTGCTTCGGTGAGGCGTTGTCCGCCGGACGGGTGCGGCCGGTGCCACAGCAGCGACCGCAGCCAGGCCCGCGAGAGGGGGCGCGGCGCGGGCTCAGGGGCGAGTGGCGGGGCGTCGTCGCAGAAGACGCGCATGAAGCCGCCGAGGTCTTCGTACCAGTCGTGGTTGCCGGGTATCGCGTATATGGGTGCCTGGTAGTTCTGGTACGGGCGGAAGAACTTCGTGCCGTAGTCGTCCGCACTGCCGACGGGGTAGATCACGTCGCTGGCGATGACGGCGAATTCTGTTCCCTGACTGACTTTCAGAAAGCCGGGGACGACGGCGTATTGGGGATCGTCTCCCTCGCCGGTGTCTCCGATGACCATGAAGGAGAACTCGTCCGGGTCCTCGCGCCGGATCACCTTGGTGGCGGGTGCTCCGGCGGCCGTCCGCTGTGCCGCCCAGCGGCTGCGGGTGTGGCCCGTGGGATCTCCGAACCAGGAGGCCAGCACGCCGTTGCGTGCGGCCCACAGGGTCTTCGGGTTGAGCCACGAGAGTTTCTCGACCTGGTGCGGCATGAGGTGCTGGTACTCGCCGTGTTCCAGGGTGCCCCAGCCGGCGCCTTCGGCGGTATCGCGTGAAGAGTCAGACACCGGTGAACCGTAGCAACGACCCAGGAGCGGGCGGGGAAGGGGTGAACAACGGCGTCAGTCCCAAGATGCTCACCCAGAACCTGCGCATGCTGGAGCGCAACGGTCTGGTCGAGCGGAAGGTGCGCCCCGTCGTGCCACCGCGGGTCGAGGCCTCCCGCCGCCGCTTCGGTGCCTGACGGGCGGCGAGGCGGGTCGTCGGCCTTGGCCTCGCGGATGACTGTCCCGGCCGCGCGTCCGGAGCCTGCCTGTCGAACAGCGCCGGGTCCGGACCGGGAGTAGTACGTTGCCTCTCATGTACGCCACGCGAGTTTCGCGACGCGTGAAGGCAGCCCCGGCGGCCGTCTATCAGGCGTTGACCGACCCGGACGCGGTGGCAGCCTGGCGGGTGCCCGCCGGCATGACCAGCCGCGTCCACGAATTCGACCCTCGCGAAGGCGGCGCCTTCCGCATCTCGCTCAGCTACCAGGACGCGGCCGTTTCAGGGAAGTCGGCCGCTCACACGGACACCTACCACGGCCGCTTCGCACGACTGGTTCCCGGCGAACTGGTGGTTGAGGTCTTCGAGTTCGAGACGTCCGAGGACGCGTTGCGCGGCACGATGACGATGACCACGTCGCTCACCCGGGTGGGCGACGCGACCGACGTCGTGATCGTGCATGAGGGCATTCCCGATGACGTACCCCGTGAGGACAACGAGTTGGGTACCCGTATGGCCCTGGACAACCTCGCCCGGCTGGTCGAGGGCAAGCGCTAGATCAGCGTGGCAGCCGCCGGTGACGTCAGGCTCCGGGCGCCGGCGGGCCGTTCATGCGTGGCTGCCCAGGTCGCGTACGAGGTCGAGCGCCCGCCCCAGTGTGGTGAGCCGGGCGTCGAGCGTCTCGCCCGCGGGGTAGAGGCGGACCGTGTCGACACCGGCGGCCTGCCAGACACGAAGGCGGTCACGCACCATGTCCTCGGTGCCGATCAGTGTCGTGGCGAGCACCATCTCGTCGGTGACCAGACCTGCCGCGCCGTCCCGGTCGCCGGCCTGCCAGCGCTCGTGCACCTCGGCGGCGGTCTCCGCCCAGCCCTGCCTGCTGTAGGCGTTGTTGTAGAAGTTGGTCGTGGCGGACCCCATCCCGCCCAGGCTGAAGGCGAGTTCCTTCTTCCGGCCGGCCACCATCGTGCGCAGCGCGTCCTCGTCCTCGGCGAAGGCCACTTCGGCGCCCTGGCAGACGTCGAGGTCCGCGCGTGTGCGTCCGGCCGCCGCGAGCCCGGCGTCCAGGTGGTCGAAGTATGCCTCCTTGGCGCCCTCCGGCACGAAGCTCGTGCCCAGCCAGCCGTCCGCCACCTCCCCCGTGAGCCTGAGCATCTTCGGGGAGAGGGTGGCCAGATAGATGGGCAGGTCGTACTCGGCCCGTATCGACATCCGCATGGGTCTCGCGCCGGTGCCCGGCAGCGGAATGGTGAACTCCCGCCCCTCGTAGGCGATCTTCTCGCCCGCGACGGCCTGCCGGACGATCTCCACGGTCTCCCGCATCCGGGACAGCGGCCGCGCGAACGGCACGCCGTGCAGTCCCTCGATCACCTGAGGTCCGGACGGTCCCAGGCCGAGGAGGAAGCGCCCTTCGGAGATGTGGGAGAGGGTGAGGGCGGCACGGGCGATGGCGGCCGGGGTGCGTGTCGCGAGCTGGATGATCCCGGAGCCGAGCAGTATCCGCTCGGTCCGTGCCGCCAGGTAGCCCAGCGCAGAGGGCGCTTCGGCCCCCCAGGCCTCGGCCACCCAGCAGATGTCCATCCCGAGCTTTTCGGCTTCCACCACGAAGTCGACGCTCTCCCGCCAGTTCCCCGCCGACGCCTCGATCGTCGTCGATGTACGCATCACGCACCGGCCCCTTCCCCGCCTTCGGCCATCTTCCTGATCGCGTCGACCGTGCCGGCCATGCTCCGCTCGAACTCCCGCAGCCGTACGAACACGATCTTCTGCTCCTTCTCCGGCATCCGGTCGATCGCGAAGGAGAGCCCTGAGCGGCCGGGGCCCATCTGCATCCACTGGGTCAGCTCCGTGCCGCCGTCCGCCGCCTCCAGGCTGAAGCGCCAGACGGAGCTGGGGTGTTCGGGATCGGCGACCGCCCAGGCGAACACCCGGTACGGCTCCCACTCGACGATGTAGGAGGTGGTTTCCCACTCCCCCAGTGCCTCGTGCTTGCTGCTGCCGACGAAACGGGCGCCGAGTGCGGGGCCGGCCGCCCCGTCGAGCCACTGGACCGACTGCAGCTCCGCGCTCAGTGCCGGCATCAGCCGGATGTCCGAGACCAGCCTCCACACCTGCCGGGGCGGAGCGTCGATCCGTGTCCGCACCTCGACCGCCGGCTTGTCCGCATAGCGTGCGCCCGTCCACTCCATGGCTTCGCTCGGCCTCCCTCTGCATCCCTGCCGGAAAACACCTTAAAGTGGGCCCTGACCTTGAGAGTTGCGTAGATAGACTCACTTGTCAAGGAGGCCCCCAAGCGCACGCCCGAGAGACGAGAGGACGAGGACGAGGGCGGGAGCCCGAGGGCGGGGGGCGGGGGGCGAGCCGTGCTCAGGCGGTGAAGCGCCGCCGGATGTCCGGCCGCTCGGCGAGATGCGCGGGATAGCCGGGCCCGAGACGCGGGTGGGTGTCCTCCGCCGTCATGGGCTCCCCGCAGCCCGCGCAGACCACCTCGGCGGCGCTCTCGTGGCCGCAGCGGTCATGGTGAAAGACGACCGGCGGTCCCTGCTCGCCGCTGAGCCAGCGGTTGCCCCAGGTGTTCATGGCGGCCAGTACGCCGAAGAAGTCGCGGCCCTTCTCGGTGAGCACGTAGTCGTAGCGCACCGGATCGTGCTGGTAGGCCCTCTTCTCCATGAGGCCCTCGTCGACCAGGCGCCGGAGCCGGTCGGTCAGGGTGTTGCGGGCGATCTTGAGCTCCTGCTGGAACTCGTCGAACCGTTTGATTCCGTAGAACGCCTCCCGCAGGACCAGCGGCGTCCACCAGTCGCCGAGCAGATCCATCGTGCGCGCGATGGAGCAGGGCCAGTTCGCAAAGGAAGTCCGCCTCATGCCCTCAGCATACGAGGGTCTTATGACAGGACTCAGCAGTTCGGGGCGGACCGGCGTAACGCTCCCGCCCGTACCTCTCTCCCGGGGCGTCCTCGGGCGGCAGGCCCGGCCGCTGCGGCTTTGCAGCGGCCGGGCAATGATGCGCGGGCCAGGAAAGGCGGCATCTACGGCTCTGTGCGCCTGAAAGCCGCAGCCCTGCTGCAGATCCTGGTCGGACTGCCCGCGCTGGAGCATTCCAGCGAAGCCTTCGCCCGGCACTCCTGCGAGGCCTACGCCGCTCTCAACGGCCATCACCTCACCCCACCGGCCCAAGGGCGCCGTGGCCCTGGTCCGCGACGCCTCGGCCGCCGCCATCGGCGTCGCCCGGACCGCCCGCCCACGGCGCGCCCGGGATGCCCCGTGAAAAACCGCGGGGCCGCGCACGATTGCCCTCAGCCGGGCGAAGCGCCCGGCGCCGCGTCCTTGGCCAGGCGGCGCGGAGCGCCGCAGCACATGGCGTCCGCGCGGGCGGTCAGCGGCGTCGCAGTGACGCATCGAGCAGGGAGGGCGGGGTGTCGTGCTTTTCGTGTGCGGCCAGGTCGGTGCCGGGGGCGACGATCGCGTCGATCGCGTCGAGTACGTCGGCGGAGAGCACGGTGTCCGCGGCGGCGAGCTGCGAGTGCAGGTGGTCCGTCGTGCGGGGGCCGATGATCGCGCTGGTCACGGCGGGGTGCGCGGTCACGAATCCGAGCGCGAGCTGGATCATGGTCAGACCGGCCCCGTCGGCGACTTCGGCCAGCTGCTCGACGGCGTCGAGCCTGGCCCGGTTGGAGGGGATGGTGGTGTCGAAGCGCTGCGGCATGAACGTCGAGCGGCTGGTGGTGATGTCCCGGCCCTCGCGGATCGCGCCTGACAGCCAGCCCGAGGCCAGCGGGCTCCACACCAGCACACCGAGCCCGTACTCCTCGGTCACGGGCAGGATGTGGGTCTCGATCCCGCGCTGCAGGATCGAGTAGCTGGGCTGTTCGGTGGCGTAACGGCTCAGGTGATGCTCGCGGGCGGCCCACTGCGCCTGCACGAGGCGGTACGCGGGGAAGGTCGAGGAGCCGAAGTAGCGGATCTTTCCCGCGCGTTGCAGGTCGGTCAGAGCCGACAGCGTCTCCTCGTCGCTGGTGTCCGGGTCCCACCGGTGGATCTGGTAGAGATCGACGTGGTCGACGCCCAGGCGGCGCAGGCTGTTGTCCAGCTCGGTGACCAGCCAGCGGCGCGAGGCGCCCCGGTGGTTGCGCTCGTCCCCCATCGGCATGCCCGCCTTGGTGGCCAGCACGATGTCGTCGCGGCGGCCGGCGATGGCCTTGCCGACCATCTCTTCCGACTCGCCGCCGCTGTACATGTCGGCGGTGTCGATGACGTTGATCCCCGCCTCGAGGGCGGCGTCGACGACGGCGGTGACCTCGTCCTGGGTGGTGCGCCCGATCGCGCCGAAGTTCATCGCGCCGAGCGCGAGGGAGCTGACCTGCACACCGGTGCGGCCCAAGGTGCGGTACTGCATGAGCGTGTTCCTCCATTGCGGGTGAAGCGTGGCGGCAGGGCACTGCGCGGCTTGGCCGCCGGCTCCCTGCTCTGACATCATGAGCAAACGGAACCTCGTTCCGGAAAGAACATACGGAACGTCGTTCCGTTTGACAAGCTCGGCAGCGGAGAGGACGGCGCGGTGAACGACGGCAACGGGGGCGGGGGCGGCGACGGGGGCGCGGGGCAGACAGCCCGGCCCCGGCGGGCGGACGCCCGGCGCAACAAGGAGACCCTGCTCGACGCGGCCGCCGCGGTCTTCGTCACATCGGGCGTGGAGGCGCCGGTACGCGACATCGCGGCCAGGGCCGGCGTCGGGACGGGCACGATCTACCGGCACTTCCCCACGCGAGCGGATCTCATCATCGCCGTCTACCGGCACCAGGTCGAGGCCTGCGCCGAGGCCGGCCCCGCCCTGCTGGCGACCTGCCCAACTCCCCATGCCGCACTGGGGCGGTGGATCAACCTCTTCGTCGATTTCCTGGTCACCAAGCACGGACTGGCCGCCGTGCTGCAGTCCGACGACGCCGGTTTCGAGGCGCTGCACGCCTACTTCCTCGACCGGCTCGTGCCCGTGTGCGCCCAGCTGCTCGGCGCCGCAGCCGCCGCCGGCGAGATCCGCTCCGACGCGGACGCCTACGAGCTCATGCGCGGCGTCGGCAACCTCTGCATCGGCGCGGACAGCGATCCCCGCTACGACGCACGCCGACTGGTCGAACTCCTCATCGCGGGACTGCGCCTGACGCGCTAGCCGCCGCGCGTACCGGAACCGGAACGCCGTCCGGGGCACCCACTGCGCCCATCCGGAACTATGTTCCGGGCGCTGGCGGGGTCGACAACTCCCCGCCCCCCGCCGACGGCTCGGCGCACGCGGCCGGACACGCCGGCCTGGGCGTGGCGGGCCGCCGGACCGACGAGTTCGACAACCCGCGGATCACCCCCGTACGGAAACCGGCCGCCGCCGCGGCCACACTGACCGCGGCGGCGGCCGGATGGACCGTCACCGCCCCTATGGCGGCGCCCCCGTGGGCGCGACCGGCCCCAGCGGCTGCTACCGCCTGTGGTTGTTGCGGTCGTTTCCGTCAATGTTGATCGTCCTGACCTTCGTGGTCACCTTGACGACCTTCTTGATCACGGCACCCTCGGAATTCCTGGTGGTCTTGGTTGTTTTGGTGGTCGTGGTGATCTTGAGGCCCTCGTCGGTCAGTTCCTTCTTGACCGTCGTGCTGGTGGTGGTGGTGGTCGTGCTGTTCCTGGACAGCCCCGTGATCTCGCCGGCCTGATGGCCCTGATGGCCTGCCACGACCGTGGCCACGGTCCCGGTGTGCGGTGTCGCCGGGGTGGCGGCGAAAGCGCCGGAGGGTATCAACGCGCCTCCTGCCGCCAGAGCGGTCGAGGCAGCGAGCGTCACAAGGCGCTGGGTACGGGAAGTACGGGTCATGGGAATTTCTCCTCCGTGAGAAATGATCAGGGTTTCCGAACAGTCCTGCCGATTCGCAGCCATTCGGTACTTCGGTGACGAGATGCATGTCCGGTAATTCGCACTGTGCGAGCAGTTCCGGAATGTGTGAGGGCCAGTTGCTGTTGAACGGGCCCGCATCTCTATTAGGCACCGGCAGGCGAAGGGAGTCATGCCCCTTAAACGCGTGGCAGGGAAACTCGGGACTTGACGGACCGCGGCAGCTGTGACGCGGACGTACTCACACGGCAGCTGTAGTTCGTGAGGCGTGAGGCATCGCCGCTGGCCAGCGTGGTGGGTGGGGTGCCTGCGGCAGGGGTACGGCCACCGGCATCGTGATCTTGTGTGACGAAGAATCAAGAAGCGGTGGCCGCGCAGGCCACGGTAGTACACGCCGGGTGGGACGGGTTGTTCGAGGGGTTGATGGGCCGGTTCGCGAGCTGCTTCCCGCGCCGGGAGACCCGGCTGACCTGCCGGAACATGGTCTCTGGGCTGCTGATGGTCAAGGAATCGGCGAACTGCTGGTCGTTGGCCGAGGCGATCGGCCACAGCGGTCCGCATGTCCTGCAGCACTTCTTGTCGAGGGCCCGCTTCGACACCGAGGCAGTCCGCCGGTCGGTCGCGGCCTGGACGGTGGAGCAACTCGGCGAGAGGAGGTGATGTTGGTGGTGGACGAGACGGGCGATGAGAAGTCGTCCCTCGACGCGGTCGGCGCGGCCCGGCAGTACTCCGGGGCGCTGGGCGGGATCGGGCTGTGCCAGGTCGCGGTACACCTCTCCTACGTGAGTGCCGAGGGGCACGCGCTGGTCGACCGTCGGCTGTACCTGGGCGAGGCATGGGCGGCGGACGACGAGCGCCGTGAGCTGGTCGGGGTGCCCGACGAGAGGGTGTTCGCCACCAAGCCGCAACTGGCCGGCGACATGCTGGAGGACGCCCACGCCTCGGGGGTGCACACCGCGTGGGTGGCCGCCGACGAGGTCTACGGTGGACGGGAGTTGCGTGCGCGGATCCGTGCGCTGGGCTACGGCTACGCGATCGCGGTACCCACCAGCCACCGGGTCACCACCCCGGGCGCCGGGAAGAAGAAGGTCACCGCGCTGCTGGAGCGGGTGCCGAAGCGGGCCTGGATGCGGCTGAGGACCGGCCATGGCACCAAGGCCGAGCGGCTCTACGACTGGGCGATGATCGACGTGAACCCCGACGATGCGCCGCCCGGACAGGCCGCCGGGCACAGCCAGGTCCTGGTCCGACGCCACCGCCGCACCGGCACCCTTTCCTTCTACCGGACCTGGCACCCCGACCCGCAGCCGATATCGGTGCTGGTCAGCGCGGTCTGCCGCAGGTGGCGGGTCGAGGAGGACTTCCAGGGAGCCAAGGGCCTGGCCCACCTCGACACCGGCCAGGTCACCTGCTGGACGTCCTGGCACCGCTGGAGCCTCATGTCAATGATCGCCTACGCACTTCTGGCCGTCGGCGCCCTCCACGAGCGGCAACGCGCCCACCCCGCCAACTCCGACGACGAGTTGGCCATGGTGCCCGTCAGCCCGCGCGAACTCCTCGCGCTATTGCGGGTCTTCGCCCTGCCAAGGCCCCGCCAGGACACCGATCCGGCACACGCCCTGCGCTGGTCGAACTGGCGTCGCCGACACCAGCATCGCGCGACGGCCTGCCACCGCCGCTGGAACAACGTCACAGCAGTGGCCATCGCATGACAGGAACCTCACGAGTCACGAACTACAGCTGCCGTGACTCACCCGCCGAAAACCGGCGCGCAACCGTCTGTGACCAGGCGCCACGGCGGTGCCTCGGCCGCCGTCCGGCGGCGGTGGGCCGGGTATTAGCCTGGCAGTTCTGGGCTGGATCATCACCGGACATCTGACCGCCCGACGCCGGCGGAACACCCCCGCCACTGTCCGTCCGGGACAGACGAGAACGGAGCAGCCGACGTGAGCGACACCCGACCCAGTACCCGGAAAGGGGCCGCGCCGCCGGCGGCCGATCTGCCCGAGCCGATACGCGGGCACCGGCGTCGCACGCTGAAGCTGCTCACCGTCTGCGCCGCCGGGCTCGTCCCGTGGACGGTCCTGCTGGCGGCGACGCTGCCGTCCGTGTACGAGGTCCGCCAATGGCGCGTGACGTGGGTCGGATTCGACGCCCTGCTCATGGTCGCGATGGCGTCCACGGCGCTTCTCGGCTGGCTGCGGCACCGCGCTGTCATCGTGGCGGGGATCACGACGGCGGTGCTGCTGATCTGCGACGCGTGGTTCGACGTGTCGCTCGCTTTCGGCACCTCGGGGGTGTGGCTGTCGGCGGTGCTCGCGGCGTGTGTCGAGCTGCCGCTGGCCTTCTACCTCATCCGCCGGGTGACGGGGATGATCTCGTTGGCGCAGTGGCCCTCCGCCGGGGCCCCGGCCGGCAGCGGCACGCAGCCTGCCGTCCCGGACGCCTGACCGGCGCCGCGCGCCGGGGCTGTTCGGTCAGACGTCCCCGGCCGGCAGCGCGTACAGCTGCGGAAGGTTGACCACGATCGCCTCCTGGGTGCTGCGGGCGATGACGACCACGGCCTCTTCGGCGGGGTCCGGATTCTCCTCGCGGTGCGGCACGAACGGGGGGACGAAGATGTAGTCGCCCGGAGAGGTGCGCAGGCGCACCTCCTGCGGCTGCGGTCCGGCGTCGTCGAGGAAGACGAACTCGGGGTGCCCGCTCACCACGTAGATGGCGGTCTCGGATTCACCGTGGTGATGGTCGGAGGAGGAGGTGGAGGGCGCGACGTGGGTCTGGCCCATCCACAGCTTTTCGGAGCCCACCGCCTTGCCGCTGACGGCGGCGAACCTGCGCATGCCCCCGGTCTGCGCGGTGTCGCCGTCGAGCGCGTCGGCGCGGATGTGGTGCAGGCGGGCGCGCAGGGGTGTGGCCGGGCGCCCTGCGGCGTCGTGGAGATGGGGGTGGAAACCTTCGCCGGGGGTCGTCAGCGGCTCGCTCATGAATGGGGACGCTAAAGCGGTCCATAAAAGGATGTCAAGAGGTGCCCATTGGCCTTCACCTGCGGCAATGTTCCCGTAATGCAGGAGGGGAACCGGTGGAATCCCTCGTCCGGGCAACTGGCCGGGCAGCATGCGCGCATGCATATCCCCGCGAAGGCGGACTACGCCACGCGGGCCCTGTTGGAGCTCGCCCGCGAACCTGCCCGTCCGCTCACGTGCGAGGCCATCGCTTCCTCGCAGCAGATCCCGTTCCGGTTCGTCAACCACCCGTCGCTGAAGCGACGGGCTCAAGAATTGAACTTCTTCTCCAAGCGCGCCAGGTGCCCACGCTTCAAGTCGAAGCGGAAGTCCCGCGCCTCGGCGCAGTACACCGGCTCGGCGTTCACGTTCCGCGACGGCCGGTCGAAGCTCGCGAAGATGGCCGGGCCGCTGGTTCGTGTCGATGCTGTGCGACGACCCGACGGTGAAGCCGCTCGTGGCCACCGGTGCGGCGGCAGGGATCGACGCCGGCCTGGACCACCTGCTGACCCTGTCGACCGGTGAGAAGATCGCCACCCCCGGCACGAACGCCGCGACCGGGAGAAGGCACGCCGTAAGGTCGCCAGGATCCATGCCCGGGTCACGGACCGGCGCGGGGACGGCCTGCACAAGCTGACCACTCGACTCGTGCGCGAAAACCAAACGCTCGTGATCGAGGACCTGACCGTGCGCAATACGGTCAGGAACCGGAATGGTCGTGGACCGCTTCTTCCCCCTCCTCCAAGTTGTGCTCCCCTGCGGTGCCTTGCAGGACAGGACGCCGCTGAATGTCCGCACCTGGACGTGCGACTGCGCAATGGTCCACGACCGGGACGTGAACGCGGCGAAGAACCTTCTGGCCGCCGGGCCGGCGGTGTCTGTCTGTGGAGCTGGTGCAAGACCTCAACGGAGAACTCCGGGCGGGCAGTCGGCGACGAAGCAGAGAACCCCACGGCGCGAGCCGTAGGAGTCCCCCTCGTTTACGAGGGGGAGGAAGTCAGGAAGCGCTCGACGTGATCACCGAGCTGACGGCGGCGAGGCGATGGGCGAGGTCGTCGGCGGGGATGTCGATGAGCTCGTAGCCGAACACGCGGTAGCTCTGTTCGTGGACACGTTCGAATACCAGCGATTCCTGGAAACTGATCCGCCGAGCGGGGGTGGGCTCGCAGAACCCCAGATTGCGGATGAAGAGCACCTGTCGCTCGTAGATCCCCTCGGAGGTGATCCGTTCGAGCTCCGCGGCCAGCGCCTGGGACACCGGCCGACCCAGGTAGGTGGCGAGCGCCAGCGTGCAGACCGGTGACCGGTCAAACACCTGGACAAAGTCCGTGGTGGCGGCCTCCAACTGCCGCTGTCGCTGCAGAGCGACGATCTCATCGATGAAGGACGCCCGTGTCCATGGCGCGTCCTCGCCCTGAGCCTGAGCTTGTGCGATGACCGCTGTCGCCGCCTCCTCGATGACCCCATGGCCGAGCTCGGCCAGGCACCGCAGGATCGATGTCTTGCCCGCGCCCGGTGTGCCGGTCAGAACGTAACGCCGCATGATCGGAAGCCTTTCGTGCATGTCGAGACAGGCCCGCCGGTCTTGGCAGTGCCTCTGATGGAGGCATCGGGTCGGTGAAGCCCTGGGAAATGGGGTGATGGGACAGTGGCGGATTCTCGAACGGCTCACATGCCGGAGACGCTCACCATGCCCACGACGCTGAACCATGGCGTACAGCCAGGGTGTTCAACGTCGTGCTCACTTCCATTACAGTCTCCCGGCCAGGATCCCGGCAACCACATCTAGGTCAGCAGGTACGAGACCGCCGCCCCTGCGGAGGAGATCCCCGGCGTCGGCATCGCCGGGTCAAGGCCGAGGGCACAAGCGTCCGCCGCTGCTTCAAGCCGTCTCCCGAGGCCATCGCCGAGCTCACCGGCCTGCCCTCCCCCGGCTCCGGCAGCGCGTGAGAATCCTGCGTCTAGCGGTCTGCCACGGAGTGGCCGGCCGATTGCGCGGCCCATGAGGCGAGGATGCGCAGACGGTCGTGGCTGGGGGTGCCGCGCTCGGCAGTCAGGGTGATGAGCTGCTGGTCGGGATCGGCGGTGCAGGTGAGGAAGGACCAGTCCAGGGTGAGCCGGCCGACGACCGGATGGTGCAGGACCTTCGTGCCCGTGCCCTGGACCGCGACGCGATGGGTACCCCACCACCGCCGGAAGTCGGGGTCCTGAAGTGACAGCTCGCCCACCAGTTCCGCCAGCCGTGGATCCTTGTCGGGTCCCGGGCGGCCTGCATGCGCAGCTGCGCCAGGCTCGTCTGTGCCACCCAGTCCCAGTCCGGGTACAGCGCTCTGACGGCCGGGTCGCAGAAGACCAGCCGTACGAAGTTGCGTTTCTTTTCCGGGATCCGCGCGAAGTCGGTGAACAGGGCGGCCGCCATGGGGTTCCAGGCGAGGATGTCCGTGCGCCGGCCCAGGACGACGGCCGGCGTGGTGGACAGGTCGTCCAGCAGACGCCGCAGCTGCGGCTGGACCTTCTGCGTGGTGCGCCGGCGGGGCCGGGCGGCGTCCCGGCCGGACAGTTCGAACATGTAGGCACGCTCGCCGTCGTCGAGCCGCAGCACCCGCGCAAGGGTGTCCAGCACCGGTTCGGAAGCCTGGCGGCGGCCCTGCTCCAGGCGCGTGTAGTAGTCGGGGCTGATCGACGCCACACCCATGGCTGCCACCCCGACGTGCCGGCTGGCCTGTGCATCAGAAGGGCAGGGTGACAAGGAGTGCGGCGAGGGCTCCTTGCCCTCTGCCCTTCTGCGGGCGTGCGGTCCGTATCGGCATGCGGGGCACTATGCCATCCGCCCGCAGCGTCCCCTCAACGCGGCCTGGGCCGGGCGGACTTGGCGAACCGACGGGGTGAACCGACTTGGTGAGCGGAGCGGGTGAGCGGAGCGGGTGAGCGGAGCGGGTGAGCGGAGCGGGTGAGGGCGAAGGTGCTGGGCCGGTGCTGCGGGCGCGGCCGCGTCCGGCCTCGTGGTCCAGGGGCTTGTCGCTGCCTTTGTCACCTGGTCTTCTGTACGCCGGGTGATCCGTGACGCGTGTTCGCCCGGCGGCTGCGGGCGGACCCGGGCACGGGGACGGGGACGGAAATGAGGATGGGGCGGCGTGGAATCAGTGGCGGGGCTTGGCGTGCGGGGCGCGGTGCCCGAGGGGCTCGGCGTGGCGATACGGGATACGGCCGAGGAGATCGCCGCGCTGCTGCGCGCGGGCGCCGGCATGGAACTTCGGGTGCCGGACTCGCAGTGGAGCGTCGGGGAGGCGGCGGCACATCTGGCGCTGGCCAACGAGCTGATGGCGGACATCGCGGCGGGCCGTGCGCGCGGTTACGGGGACGGCACGCCGCAGAGTCTTGCCGCGGCCAACGAGCAGGGGCTCGCCGCGTTCGGTGAGCGGGGGGCCGAGCCGCTGGCCGGGATGATCGTGGAGCAGGCCGGTGCGTGTCTGAGGGCTCTGGAGGAGCGGGGCGCGGAGGGGACGGTGGTCACTCCGCTGGGCCCGATGGGACCGGATGTGCTGGGGTCGTATCTGCTCACGCACATGCTGGGACACGGTTACGACCTCGCCCGTGCGCTGGGGCGTGCGCACATGATCGACCGCGGGCGGGTGCGGCTGACGCTGCCGTTCTTGACGACGGTGATGCCACGGGTGACCGACACGGCCCGCACGGCCGGGCTGAGCGCCTGCTATGCGATCCGCCTGTGGGGTGGCGGCCGGTTCGGTGTGCGGGTGGCCGGGGGTGCGGTGTCGGTCGATGAGCGGCTGCCGGAACGTGCGGACTGCACCATCCTCATCGAGCCGGTCACTTTTCTCCTGATGGCGCTCGGGCGCCGCGGCCAGTGGGGCGCCCTCGCTCAGGGCCGCATCCTGGTCGGGGGGCGCAAGCCCTGGCTCGCTCCGCGTTTCCCGGCTCTCTTCAAGGCGCCCTGAGCGCCACGGGCCGCGGCGGCCGGACAGGGGACGGCGGTCTGAAGCCGTACGGGATCGGTGCTCTGACGCCGTACGGGACCGGCGTTCACCCGGGACTCACCCGGGTTCGGGGGCGCTGACGGCCGGGGCGGCGCCGAGGAGGCCGAGGAGGGTCTCGCGGTGGAGGTCCGCGATCGGGCCGAGGAAGTCCGGGTGGCGCAGCAGGGGGGCCGCGCGGTGGTCGCGCGGGCTGGGGATGGTCAGCCGGCGTGCGTCGCCCACGCTGTCGGGGCCGTGGTGGGTGGCGGCCAGGCAGGCGGCGGCCAGGGCGGCGAGGTCGGCGTCGGCCAGCAGGCAGGCCGCCCAGCTGACGACGGTCTCGTCGACCTGGGTGCGCCAGGTGTGGGTGGCGTCGGTCAGCGGGGGTGCGTCGGCGCCGGTGACGAAGTCCAGCCGGCCCGAGCCTCCGGGGCCGAGCAGGTCCAGCAGTTCGGCGTCCAGCGCGGTGGGGTAGCGCAGAGCGGCGGCGATGGTGGCCGCGTGCGCTGCCTGCGCTTCGGCCAGGGCCTGGTTCAGCGGGCCGGCGGCCGGGGGGAAGGCCGACAGCAGCCAGCGCGTGGAGGCCGTGATGACGGGCGAGAGATCAGCGGGCATGGTGGACCGTCCTGTGCGTGTGCCCGCCTGTCCTGGGTGTGCCGGTGTGGGTGATCCGGTCGCGGGCACTGCGCGCCCGGGCGGGGATGGGCGTGGCGGACAACGGTACGGCGGCCTTCCGCGGGGGCGACAGGAGCTGCGTCACAGCCGGGTGCGGTGTGGCGGCGCGGCCGGGGTGGTGCGGTGCGGCCGGGGGCGGGTGGTGGTGCTCGCGGCGGCCCGGCAGGTGCGCGGGGGCGGGGCGGAAAACGTCGTCGTGGGGCTTTGCCGCGGGGTGAGTGCGGCGGGGAGACGCGCGTCACAGTCGTCGATGTCACATCCTGCCGGGCCGGCCCGTCATGGAGGTGTATCCGCACACAACGGCAAGGAGTGCACTCATGGAAGCCCGACTGGACCTTCTCGGCAGCCCGCTCGTCACCAAGTCCTTGAGGCACCTCGTCTCGGCGGGCAGGGTGGCGGCGGACTCGGCGCTGCCGGCCGCGACGCAGGAGCTGGTGAGGCTCCGCGCCAGTCAGATCAACGGCTGCGGTTTCTGCACCGACATGCACACCAAGGACGCCGCGCACGCCGGGGAGACCTCGGTGCGCCTCAACCTGGTCGCGGCCTGGCGGGAGGCCACGGTCTTCACCGACGCCGAGCGCGCGGCCCTGGAGCTGACCGAACAGGGCACCCGCATCGCGGATGCGGCCGGCGGGGTCACGGACGAGGCCTGGGCGAACGCCGCCAAGTACTACGACGAGGAGCAGCTCGCCGCGCTGGTGTCGGTCATCGCCCTCATCAACGCCTTCAACCGGCTGAACGTCATCGTGCGGCAGCCCGCCGGTGACTACCAGCCCGGCCAGTTCGGATGACAAGGAGCGGCCGCCGGGGGGCTGTTGGTGCCGGCCGGTACCAACAGCGGCGCACGCTCCGGGCACCGCTTGCCGGTGTCCGGGCCTCCCGGTGACCGACTTCGCCGTGTACGACTTCTCGTGTGCCGCGCCTGAAGCCGGCTGGGAACTCTGGAGGATTCGGCGGCGGGCGCAGCGATCGTCGGTGACGTGGCGGGCCGGGCGGACTGTTGGCTCGTACCTAGCCGAGCATGCGGTCGAGGTTGAAGGCGGCGCTGATCAGAGCGAGGTGGGTGAAGGCCTGGGGGAAGTTTCCGCGCTGTTCGCCGGTGTGGCCGATCTCCTCGGCGTAGAGGCCGAGGTGGTTGGCGTAGGTGAGCATCTTCTCGAAGGCGAGGCGGGCCTCGTCCAGGCGGCCCGCGCGGGTGAGTGCCTCGACGTACCAGAAGGAGCAGATCGAGAAGGTGCCTTCCTCGCCCTGGAGGCCGTCGGGGCTGGCCTGGGGGTCGTAGCGGTAGACCAGGGAGTCGGACACCAGGTCCTCGCCGAGGGCGTCGAGGGTGGCGAGCCATTTGGGGTCGGTCGGGGAGATGAACTTCGCCAGCGGCATCATCAGCAGGGAGGCGTCGAGGATGTCGCTGTCCTCGTACTGGGTGAAGGCGCGGCGTTCGGCGGACCAGCCGTGGCTCATGATCCGCCGGTAGATCGTGTCGCGGGCGGCGCCCCAGCGGACCATGTCGGCGGGCAGGCCGCGGTGCCGGGCCAGCCGCATGGCGCGTTCGATCGCCACCCAGCACATGAGGCGGGAGTAGAGGAAGGTCTTGCGGCCGCCGCGGGTCTCCCAGACTCCCTCGTCGGGCTGGTCCCAGTGGGTGCACACCCAGTCGACGAGTCCGCTGATGTTGTCCCAGTGGGCGCTGGAGATGGGCTTGCCCCACTTGTCGTAGAGGTAGAGGGAGTCGACGAGTGCCCCGTAGATGTCGAGCTGGAGCTGGTCGACGGCGGCGTTGCCGATGCGTACGGGGGCTGAGCCGCGGTAGCCCTCGAGGTGGGTCAGTTCGCGTTCGGGCAGGTCACGGCATCCGTCGATGCCGTACATGATCTGCAGGGGGCCGGTGGGCCCGGGCGGCCCGGACTCGGTGCACTGCACATGTTCCGAGAGGAAGCCCATGAAGGCCTCGGCCTCGTCGGTGAAGCCGAGCCTGAGCAACGCGTACACGCAGAACGCGGCGTCGCGGATCCACACGTAGCGGTAGTCCCAGTTGCGTTCGCCGCCGATCTGTTCGGGCAGGCTGGTGGTCGGCGCGGCGATGATGGCGCCGGTGGGGGCGTAGGTGAGGAGTTTCAGGGTGAGGGCGGAGCGGTGGACCATTTCCCGCCAGCGGCCGCGGTAGCGGGACTGGGACAGCCAGCGGCGCCAGTAGCGCACGGTCGCGTTGAATTCTCTTTCCGCCTCGGCGACGGCGCAGAAGCGGGGTGCCACCTCGCCGCCGATCTGGTCGATGGTGAAGACGGCCGTCTCGCCCTCGTGCAGTTTGAACAGGGCCCATACGTCCGGGCCGGCGACCTCGATGGGCACGGTGGAGGTCAGGGCGAGGCGCAGCGAGGCGGAGGCGAAGACGGCCTGGCCGTTCTCGGCGTGCACGGTGTGGGGTGCGGTGCCGTATTCGAAGCGGGGGGCGACGAGGGTGCGGAACGGGAGTGCTCCGCGCACGCACACCACGCGGCGGATGAGGCGGTGGCGGTCGGCCTCGCGTGAGTCGTCGACGACGGGCATGAAGTCCTGGATCTCGCCGACTCCGTCGTCCGCGAAGAAGCGGGTGATCAGGACGTTGGTGTCGGGGAAGTAGAACTGTTTGGTGCGGGCGGGGACGTCGGGGGCGAGTTCGAAGGAGCCGCCCCGTTCGGCGTCGAGGATCGAGGCGAAGACGCTGGGTGCGTCGAAGCGGGAGCAGCAGTACCAGTCGATGGTGCCGTTCGTGCCGACGAGGGCGGCGCTGCGCAGGTCGCCGATCAGTCCGTGTTCGGCGATCGGCAGGTAGCGGTGGGTGCCGGTGCCGTAAAAGCTGCCGGGGCCGGTGTGTGTCGTGTTCTTCGCTCCGGCCTCAGGAGTCGCTTGAGCCACGTCAGCCTCCTTGGGCTTCGCCCGAGCCGCCCCCTGGTGTCCAGGCTAGCGAGTTGTCCGCACTCATGGGCCTGCGGAGCGGCTGGAGCGGGGGCTGTGTGGAGCGGGGGCTGTGACGGCACGCCCGGGGGTTCAGGGGCGGGGGCGGGCGGGAGTCTGCGGGGAGAGGTGGCGGGCGAGTACGCCGAGGGCGGCGGTGACTTCTGCGAGCTGCTCGGGGGTGCTGTCGCCGAGGGCGGCGGCGAGGGCGTCGTCGATGGTGGTGGCCCGGACTTCGGCGACGCGGCCGGAGAGGTGGGGGGCCTGGCGGACGAGGAGGCGGCGCCGGTCGGCGGGGTCCGGGGCGGTGATGACGGCGCCCGCTTCTTTGAGGCGGGCGACGGCGGTGGAGACCTGGCTCTGGGGCAGGCCGGTGCGGGCGGCGATCTCACCGACGGCGCTGTCGGGGTGGGTGGCGAGGTCGCTGGCGACGATGAGGACGGACCGGGTGCTGCCGCCGTGGCGGGCGGCGCCGCCTTCGGGTTCCGGCATCGCGGTTTCGCCGATTTTCATCAGGGTGCGGCCGAGGAGGAACAGGTCGACTCCGTTCATGACCCCAGATTACATCAAGAGAGATGCATCTATCTTGATGCATCTAAATAGATGGGTTACTGTCCCGGCAGGCTCCCGGGCACCGCCGGGGCGGAGAAAAGGAGCACCGACCGTGCGGACGTGGCGAGCAAACCCGTGGGCCGTCCTGGTGACCCTCTCGCTCGGGTTCTTCATGACCCTGCTGGACCTGACGATCGTGAACATCGCAGTCCCGGACATGATGAGCAGCCTGGACGCCTCGCTCGACCGGACGCTCTGGGTGGTCAGCGGTTACGCCCTGGCCCTCTCGGTCCTGATCATCACGGCGAGCCGGCTCGGCGACCTGCACGGGCCGCGGACCCTGTTCGCGGCCGGGCTTGCGGTCTTCACCCTCGCCAGCGTCGCCTGCGGGCTCGCCCCCACCGCGAACGCCCTCATCGCCGCCCGGGCCGTCCAGGGCCTGGGCGCGGCCCTGCTCACCCCGCAGACGACGACACTCGTCGTCGCCGTCTTCCCCGCCGAACGGCGCGGCAGGGCCATGGGCGTGTGGGGCATGGTCGCCGGGCTGGCCACCCTCTCCGGGCCCACCCTGGGCGGTTTCCTGGTCTCCGCCGCGAACTGGCGCTGGATCTTCCTGGTCAACGTGCCGGTCGGGGCGGCCGCGCTCGCCTTGACCTTCCTGGTGGTCCCCGACATCCGGCCCGCCCGCGCGCACCGGTTCGACCTGACCGGCCTCCTGCTGTCCGCCGCCGCCCTGTTCTGCCTCGCCTTCGGCCTGCAGGAAGGCGAGAACTACCGGTGGGGCGCGGGCATCTGGGCGCTGCTCGCCGCCGGGAGCGCACTGGGCGCCGCCTTCGTGCTGCACCAGCGCCGCCGCCAGGACCGCGAACCGCTCATCCCCTTCGCGCTGCTGCGTGACCGCAATTTCACCGCGATGACCGCCCTGGTCGGATTCCTCTCCGTCGCCATGCTCGGCCTGGTCCTGCCCTTCAACCTCTACCTGCAGTCCGTGCTGCACCTCAGCGCCGTCAAGGCCGGTCTGGTGCTCGCCCCCTCGTCCCTGGTGTCCATGACGGTCGGCCCCTTCGCCGGCCGCCTGGCCGACCGCATCGGCGGCAGGTACCTCCTGCTCACCGGGCTCGGCTGCTACGGCGCCGGCATCCTCGCCATCACCCTGACCGCCTCGCCCGCCACCGCCTGGTACGCCTTCGTCCCGGCCACCCTGCTCACCGGGCTCGGAGTGGGCTGCATCATCGCCCCCATGTCCGCCGAGGCGATGCGCACCATCCCCTCCCATCTCGCCGGCGCCGCCTCCGGCGTCAACAACACCGTCCGTCAGATCGGCTCCGTGGCGGGCGCCGCCGCCGTCGGCGCCCTGCTGCAGGGCCGCCTCGCCGCCGGGCTCGCCGCCGGGCAGACCTACCCCGCCGCCCTGCACACCACCGCCGTCCTGCCGCTGGCCGTACTGGCCGCCGGGGCGCTGGTCTGCCTGCCGCTGCGCCGCCGCACCCCGGCCGCCGCACCGGCCTGTGCCGGCCGGCCCGCCGCCGACCACTGACCACTGACCGCAGACCGCACGGCGCGCTCCGTCGGCCGCAGACCCGTACGCCGCGCGCCGGCTCCGCCGCACGCCGGCTCCGCCTCGCGCGGGGGCGGTCAGCGGGCCGCGGGCTGGGCGGGCAGGCTGAAGACGTGGCCCGGGGAGACGATCTTCGTGATCGCCTCGCCGAAGAGGGTGCTGGGCTCCGCGCCGTTGTGGTCGATGTCGGTGTTCAGCAGGACCACGAGGGTCGCCTGCGCCGCGGGGAGGTAGACGGTCAGGGATTCGTAGCCGGGCAGGGAGCCGTTGTGCCCGATCCAGCCCTGGACGTCGAAGATGCCCAGGCCGTATCCGGCGCCCGGGATCGTGGTGGGGGGTGTGGTCAGCCGCTGCTTCTGCGTGGCCGGGCTGATCAGGGTGGTGCCGTCGGGCAGGACGCCGGTGGCCACCGTGCGCGCCCACACGCGCAGGTCGTCCAGGTCGGAGATCATCGCGCCGGCCGTCCAGGCCCAGGACGGGTTCCAGCCGGCCGTGTCCTCGACCTTCCCGGTCGCGGTCTGGCCGGTGTAGCCCTGCGCGTGCGGGTCGGGGAAGGCGGCGTCGGTCGGGAAGAGGGTGTGGCGCAGGCCCGCCGGGGCGAGGACGTTGTCGTGGATGTAGTCCTGGACCGGCTTCCCGCCGGCCTTCTCGACGGCCAGGCCGAGCAGGATGAGATTGGTGTTGCAGTAGGAGAACTTCTGGCCCGGCGGGAACAGCACGGGGTGCTTGAAGGCGTAGGCGAGCAGCTGCCGCGGGGTGAAGGGGCGCTGCGGATCGGAGGTGAAGGCCTTGAAGAAGCCCGGGTCCTCGGTGTAGTTGAACAGGCCGCTGCGCATCCCGGCGAGCTCGCGCAGGGTGATCCTGTCTCCGTTGGGCACCCCGGCGACGTACCTGCCGATCGGGTCGTCCAGGCCCGCCTTGCCCTCATCGACGAGTTTCAGCAGGGCCGTCACGGTGAACGTCTTGGTCTCGCTGCCGATCCGCGTGTACAGATCCGGCGACATGGGCCGGCCGTTGCTCTTGTCGGCGACCCCGAACGACCGTATGTAGGTGCCCTGGCCGGGTGTCCACAGGCCCACACTCACCCCGGGCACGTTCGCCTCGCGCATGACCTGCTGCACGGTCCCATCGAGCTGCCGGGTCACGGCGGGGGTGAGTGTGCGGACCTCGCCCGTCGGCGAGGCGGAGGGCGAGGGCGGCTGCGGGGCGGTGGACGGGGGCGGCTGGGGGGCGGTGGCCGCGGTGCGCACGGACACCGGTGCCCCGGACGCGGCCGGGCCCGTGAGCGGCACCGTCAGCATCCCCACCGCCGTGGCGGTTACGGCCCCCCTGCGCAGTCGTCCGCACGCGTGCGTCATGGGCCCACTCCCAGCAGCCGGGGACGGAGCCCGTGAGCGTGGCGGCCGAGAGCGCGGGACAGCTGCGCGGCGCACCGCAGGTCACACAGCCGTGCCGTGGACACCACCCGCAAACTCCTGCCTCACCAGCATAGGAGCGTGGTCCCTCCCCTGCCCGTCGGGCGGCCCAGGTCCCGGGCGGTGCGCTCAGCGCCGCAGCGCACCGGACGGCCGGCACGGTACGGACGGCCCGGCCGTTCGGTCAACTCGGCTGCGGGTACAGATTTCTGACCGTATGTCAGCCATGTTGCCGCGGGCCGGCCGGGGCGGCCCGGTGCCGCTTGCCGGCGGCCGGACTCGCCCCGTGCAACCGCCCGCCCTCCCTTGATCGTCCCCGCCCCCGGGGAAGCGCGGCGGGAGGGGATCGTGCGGTGCGAGGTCACATACGTCTTGAGGACGAGGGCCGGGGGGAGAGGAAGTGAGTCTCCTGCTCTGTCCGCCGGCCGTCCTGGCCGCGGTCGTCTCCGGCCTGGTGTTCCTGGGCCGGGCACTGGCAGCCGCCGGGAGAGGCGGGCTCGCGCACTCACTCCGCGGTCTCGCGTATGTCATCGCGGCGGGCGCGGCCGCGATGTACGCGTGGGGAATCCTGTACGTCGCGGGCGCGGCACTGGTGGCGGAGGACGGCGGGGCGGACTCGTCTCCCATCCGGTCGTGCCGCACGGGCGTGGAGGAACGCGACTACCGGATCGACGACTACCAGATCGGGTGGGTGCCGGTGCGGTTCGTGTGCCATCGAAGCGACGGGACCACCTACGACCGGGCGGTGCCGGGATATGTGAACCCGGCGCTGGCCGGCCTCGTGGTCACCGCGGTGGCGCTGGCCGCATCCGCCCGATGGGCGGACGAGCGCGCGCGGAGGCCGTGAGCATGCTGGCGTGCCGCTGGTCAGTTTCTTCTTGTTCGCGGCCGGACCCGTTCCGAGTACGTGCAGGTGATGGATGGCGGAAAGACGGTTCTTTCGATGTCCAGTACGTCGATCCGGATCAGCTTGGTTCGGCCCGGGCCCGGTGAGCAGCGGCGCGGCGGTCACATCGCAGTCCCGGCGGCGTGGGGGCGTGGTGGTCACAGGCCCAGGGAGATGGCCAGCCGGGTGAGTTCGGCCGTGCTGTTGATGTTGAGCTTGGCCCGGATACGGCGGAGATAGGCGTCGACGGTGTGCTTGGAGAGCCCCATGTGGCGGGCCGTCTGCAGGTAGGTGCGCCCTGCGGCGATATGTCGCAGTGTCTCCTGCTCCCGCGGGGCCAGGGCGGGGACGGGGGCTTCGGCGTGCGGCGTGGCGAGTGTGAGGCTCATGGGTTTTCCTCCGACGTGTCGGCTCGGTCGTCACCGCTCACACCCTTGAAAGCAGGGGACATGTGACCGAATAAGGCGTTTTGTCCGCTTTATATAAAGGCTGGCCGGGGGATTTCATGACGGTGTCCGCCGCCTGTCACAGGCCTGTCACAGCGGGACCTCGCGGGTTTGCCGCGGCGCGGTCACGGACGGACCGGCGGGCCGCGCCCCGGCGGCAGCGCCGGGTTGGTGCTCCACGGCCCCCGGGATCATGCTTGTCAGAAGAGCCCCGGCCGTGCAGGTTCCCGAAGGACGAGATGAGCGGCGATGGAGCGACTTCCCACCCATCCTGGTGAGCGGCCACACGAGTCGGACGCCTCCCCCGGTCCGGCCCGCACGGCCACCGCCACGGCCACGGCCACGGCCACGGCGACCGTCGACGCGCGGGGCATCGTGACGGGGTGGAGCGAAGGCGCCCGGCAGCTGCTGGGCTACCTGCCCTCGGAGATCCTGGGACAGCCCGCCGCCCGCCTGCTCGCCGCCGGTGCCAGCGCCGGCGCCGGCGTGGCGGCGCTGCGGGACGCGGCCGGACAGGAGCGGTGGAGCGGCACCGTGGCACTGCGGCACCGCGACGGACGCCGGCTCCGGCAAGAACTGCTGGCGCACCGCCGTACGGCGGACGGCCCCGGCACCGAGTGGCTCGTGGTGTCCGCCGTGAGCGCCGCACCCCAGGGGCAGGCGCCTGCCGGTACGCCCGGAGGAAAGACACCCGAAGGAACAACGCCTGGCGCACAAGCAGCCGGAGGCGCGACGTCCGGGAGCGAGGCCTCCGGGAGCGAGGCGTACGGGGGCGGGCCGCCCGGGAGCGGTCAGCTGGGGGAATGGGTGTTTCGCCAGGCGCCCTGCGTCCTGGCCGTCTTCGACGCGGACCTGCGGCTGGTGCGGGCCAATGCCGGTATGGAGCAGGCGCTGTCCCTCACCGAGGACCAGATGCGCGGGCTGCGGCTGCCGGAGATCGCGCCGCATCCCGTGAGCGACGAGGCCGAGGCGAAGATGCGCCGGGTGCTGGAGGGCGCCGGCCCGCAGCACCTGCGCCCCGGCGCCGGCCCCGCGGGCACCGGGGCGGAACACGGCTGGTCGACCTCCCTCGTCCCGCTGAAGGACCCCGCCGGCCAGGTGCGCGCGGTGTGCCTGGCGGCGCACCCGCGGCGCCAGGAGCACCTCGCCCGGCAGCGGATGCTCCTGCTGAGCGAGGCCTCGGCCCGCATCGGCACTACCGCGGACAGCGGGCGCACCGCGCAGGAACTCGCCGACATCGCCGTCCCCCGGCTCGCGGACTTCGCCGCCGTCGACCTGCTGGACGCCCCCCGGCACGGCGGCGGGCCCTCCCCCGCCGCCCCGGCCGGGCTCCTGTCCATGACCCGCGCCGCGGTGCGCTCGGTCCTCGAGGACCGCCCCGCTCCCGCGGCCGGCGGGAAAACCCTCTACCCGGCCCTGTCACCGGTGGCCCGCTGCCTGGCCCAGGGCCACGGCGCCCTGTACGACGCCACCGACCCCGACCTCGTCCGGTGGGCGCGGCAGGACCCGGGGGCCGCCCGGCTCATGGGGAACGGAACGCACTCGGTGATGGTGGTGCCGATGCGGGCCCACGGCGCCACGCTCGGCGTGGCCCTCTTCGGCCGCAGCCGGCGCCCGGAGCCCTTCGAGGCGGACGACCTGTGGCTGGCCGAGGAACTCACCGCCAAGGCGGCCGTCGGCATCCACACCGCCCGCCGCGACAGCCGGGAGCACACCAGCACCATGACCCTGCAGCGCAGTCTGCTCCCGCAGACGCTGCCCGACCAGGGAGCCCTGGACATCGCCACCCGCTACCTGCCCGCCGGCACCCAGGCCGGCGTGGGCGGCGACTGGTTCGACGTCATCCCACTGTCCGGCGCGCGGGTGGCCCTCGTCGTGGGCGACGTGGTCGGCCACGGCATCCGTGCCTCCGCCACCATGGGCCGGCTGCGCACCGCGGTGCGCACCCTGGCCGACGTCGACCTGCCGCCCGACGAGCTGCTCACCCACCTCGACGACCTCGTCCTGCACCTGTCCGCCGACGAGGCCGGCACGGACGGCGCCGCCGAGAGCGCCGGAGGCATCGGCACCACCTGTCTGTACGCGGTCTACGACCCGGTCTCCCGCCGCTGCGCCTTCGCCCGGGCCGGCCACCCGCCGCCCGCCGCGGTCACCCCGGACGGCGCCGTCCGCTTCCTCGACGTCCCGGCCGGCCCGCCGCTGGGCCTGGGCGGCCTGCCGTTCGAGACCTTCGAGACCGACCTGCCCGAGGGCAGCCTCCTGGCCCTCTACACCGACGGTCTGCTCGCCGCCCGCGACCACGACATCGACGAGGCGCTGGACAAGATGTTCGCCGCTCTCGCCCGCCCCGCGCGGACCCTCGACACGGTCTGCGACAGAGTCCTCACCGCCATGCTCACCCACCGCCCCGACGACGACATCGCCCTGCTCGTCGCCCGCACCCGAGCCCTGCACGCCGACCGGGTCGCCGCCTGGGACCTGGCCTTCGACCCGGCCGTCGTCGCCCGCGCGCGCCGGCACGCCACCGACCAGCTGACCGCCTGGGGACTGGACGACGCCGCCTTCATCACCGAACTGACGGTCAGCGAACTGGTCACCAACGCCATCCGCTACGGCCGGCCGCCCATCCAGCTGCGGCTGATCCATGAGGAATCCACCCTGACCTGCGAGGTCTTCGACTCCAGCAGCACCGCCCCGCACATGCGGCGCGCCCGGACCTTCGACGAAGGCGGCCGAGGCCTGCTGCTGGTCGGCCAGCTCGCCCGGCGCTGGGGCACCCGCCACGCCCTCACCGGCAAGACCGTCTGGGCCGAACAGTCCCTCTCCCCCGGCTGACCGCCCGCCCGACCCGGAAAACGACCGCCCCCGCCCCCGCCCCCGGTGCCGGTGCCGGTGCCGGTGCCGGTGCCGGGGGCGGTGCCGGGGGCGGGGGCGGTGCCGGGGGCGGGGGCGGTGCCGGGGGCGGGGGCGGTGCCGGGGGCGGGGGCGGTGCCGGGGGCGGGGGCGGTGCCGGGGGCGGGGGCGGTGCCGGGGGCGGTGCCGGTGCCGGGGGCGGTGAGTTCGGCGGGGAGAACACGTCAAAGCCGTACGACGACCAGGGCGACGTCGTCCCGTCCGCCGCTGCTGACACCGAGGCGGGCGAGCAGCATGTCAGCCAGGCGTTCGGGAGCAAGACGGGTGTGGCGGGCGAGGGCGTCGGTGAGCCGGCGCAGGCCGGTGTCGATGTCCTCCCCCCGGCGCTCGACAAGCCCGTCGGTGTAGAGCACGAGGGTGTCTGCCGGGCTGTAGGGCAGCTCGGCCTGGGGGCGGGACATGTGGCGGGGACGGGCTCCCAGCGGGGGGTCGGTGGCCTGGTCGAGCAAGCCGAAGGAGCCGTCGGGGTGCACCAGAACGGGCGGGAGATGGCCGGCACTGCTGTAGCGGATGCGGTGGCCCCGGTTGTCGATGACGGCCAGGGCCGCGGTGGTGGCCAGCGCCCCCTCCACCGAGCGGGCATACAGGCCCAGTACCTCCAGCGCTCTGGCCGGCTCGCGCAGGGCGCGGACCGCCGCGGACAGGGCGCTGCGGAGCATGCCCATCGCCGCGGCGGCCTCCAGGCCGTGCCCGACGACGTCACCGACGGCCACGGCGAAGCCGTCGGGCAGATCGACCACGTCGTACCAGTCGCCGCACACGTTCAGGGACCCGGCGGCGGGCATGTAACGCACCGCGATGTCCTGGTGCCCCGCCAGGTCGGGCGAGCGCAGCATGGCCTCCTGCAGGGTGACGGCGACCTGGCGTTCCCGGGCGTGCGCCTTGCGCAGCTCCTCGTTCAGCTGCTGCAGTTCACGCGCCCGCGCATACAGCTCGGCCTCCATCGCCTCCCGCTCGCCCAGCACGCTGATCCTCTGCGCGCGCAGGGAGCGGGAGAGGACGAACTCGGTCACGTCCTCCACCCGGTGGATGATCCACTCCACCTGCCCGTCCGCCCCCAGCACCGGGGTGTTGATCGGCGACCACCACCGCTCCTCGAACACGCCCGGACGGCCGGTGACGGGGATGTCGTACTTCTGCACCGCCATGGTGTCCGGTTCCTTCGAACGCAGCACCCAGTGCAGGGAGGCATTGAGGTTGCGCACCCCGTCGGCACCCGGGTCCGCGGGATTGTCGGGGAAGGCGTCGAACAGATACCGCCCGACCAATTCCGCCCGCGTGCGGTTGGTCGCCACGAGGTAGGCCCGGTTGACATCCACGATCACCAGGTCGCGGCCCAGCACCAGATACGGGCTGGGCGTGGCGGCGAACAGCCCCCGGTAGTCGATCCGCTCCCTCACCACACGCTCTCCCTACCGCCCCGACACCGCGATCCGCACCCCGCCCACGAACCCACCCGGTCTCACCCGGATCCACTCGATCCCACCCGGTCTCACCCGGATCCACTCGATCCCACCCGGATCCGCCCGGTTCACTCGGTTCCACTCGATCACGACACGGGGCCGGCCGCGCTGCGGGAGCCCGGTGAGACCGGCGGACACCCGCGGCGCCGCCGCCCGCGACGCGATCAGCTCCACCAGCCGCAGGCCGGTGCGCGGCCGCGGGGGCCGGCGGCCGCGCGGTCTTCTTGGGCCGGCCGATCCGCCCGGCCCGGGTCCGCCCGCCGGCTGGACCGCGTCGCCCGGCGGGCGTTCCATCGAAGGGTGGCTCCTTTGCGTATCGACGTGCACGCCCACCTGTGGAGCGCTGGGTATCTCGACCGTCTCGAGCATCTGGGCAAGACCGGCACCGCCACCCAGCGCGGGATCGGCGCCGACGCGACCGAGACCGATCTGGAGCGCCGTTTCGCGCTGACGGACCGGGCGGGCATCGACCTCCAGGTGCTCTGCGTGGCACCGCACTCCCGCACCTGGCCGGGGAGTCCGACGCGGTGGCGCTGGCCGGCGCGGCGAACGAGTCGTACGCGCAGCTCGTGGCCCGCTTCCCCGAACGCTTCCGGGCCTTCGCCGCGCTGCCCCTGCCCCATGCCGACGCGGCCCTGCAAGAGCTCACCCGCGCCTTCGACGACCTCGGGGCGGTCGGTGTCGGCGTGACCACGACCGTGCTCGGCCGCACACTCGCCGATCCCCTCTTCCACCCCGTCTACGAGGAACTCGACCGGCGCGGCGCCGTCCTGTACATCCACCCGGCCGGCGAGGGCGCCGGGGGCGGACCGCCTCGTCCTCGGCACGGATTCCCCCTACGAGGACGGGGAGGTGTTCCTGCGGGCCGTGGACCACATCACCGACTCGGGGCTCACCCCGGAGGAAGCCACGATGACCCTCGACACCAACGCGGCGGACCTGCTCGGCCTGTCCGCGCCGTGAGACCGCGGAACGCCGCCCCTCCCACCGCTTCAGAGGCAGGAGAAACGTCAGCCGCTGCCGCCGGTGCCGCCGCGGCCGCCCATGCCGCCGCTCTCACAGCCGGGCCCGAGACAGATCCCGCCGGTGCCGCCCTTGCCGCCGCGGCCGCCGTCGCCGGTGCCCACCGCGGCCCCGCCCGTCCCGCCGGTGCCGCCGTTGGCGCTGCCGCCGCAGATCCCGGCGCAGATCCCGCCCTGCCCGCCGATACCGCCCTCACGGCCCGGCGCGCCGGTCGTACCGGTGCCGCCGTTGGCGCTGCCGCTGCACAGCCCGGCGCAGATCCCGCCCTGCCCGCCGTTGCTCCCGTTGACGGTCCCGTTGCAGTTGCCCGCACACACCCGGTCGCCGATCCGCACGCTCCCGTCGCCCACCTTGACGGTGCCCAACGACCCGCTGCCCAACGACCCACTGCCGAACAACCCGCTGCCGAACTGGCCGCCGCCGCCCGGCTGAGTGCCGCCGCCCGGCTGGGCGCTGCCGGCGGGAAGCTGCCGGGCGGCGGCCACCGCCGTCGTATGGCTCTGCGGTACCGGCGCCGCCATCGCGGCCGGCGCCAGCGCGCCGACCGCCACACCGGCGGTCAGGGCGGTCGAGACCGTGAGACCGAGACGGACCTTCCAAGAACGCATACGCATGGCATTCCTCTTTCCAGAGAATTATTTTCCGTACCGCGGTTTCCGCTGTATCGAATAAACCCGGCCGAGGTCCCCGCCGTCACGGCCCGTGAATTCGGGGCTTGACAGGAACGCCCCGGCCCGCACCGGGCCGGGGCGTTCAAAAATTTCCTCAGGATCCGAAGAGGGAATTCAGGCCCATCAGCGCGGCCCAGTCCCCGTCGCGGACCTGCTTGTCCCAGGTGTCGAACTCCTTCGCCGAGATCTTGTACTTCTTGACGACGTCGTCCTTCTCCGCCTGGCCCGACTCCACGGTCAGCACGATCCGTATCTTGTCCACGCCCGTGAGTTCCGACTTGGGCTTGTCGGGCAGGTCGCCGAACGTGAAGCAGCCGAGCCCGCCGAGTCCGCCGGGCTTGCCGGGCTCTCCCGGCCGGCCGGGCTCACCGCCCTTGCCGCCTTCCCCGCCCTTCCCGCCTTCCCCGCCCTTCCCGCAGTGGGACAAGTCGGCCGGGGCCGTCTGGCTGGTGCCTGTGACGGCACCCGGCGCCGCCTGGGCGGCGCACGCGGTGCCGGTGGCCAGGGCCACCGAGGCCACCGCCAGGACGAGCGGACGCTGCCAGCGAGTTCTGGACATGGGGGTTCTCCGTTTTCCTTGAAGCAAGGCTGTGGTTCTGCGGGCGCCGCGCCGGCCGTCCGGCTCCGCGCACTGGCCAATGGGGGTACGGGGGTGGGGAGTGGGAGTGGGGGGTGGGGGGTGGGGGTGGGGGTTCCTGGAGGGGGAGGTGGGGGCGGAGGCCGTACGGACCTCCGCCCCCACCGGGGCGGGACGGTCAGAAGATGCTGCCGCCGCCGGCGCCACCGGCGCCGCCCAGGCCGCCGAGGAGGACACCGAGCCCGCCCGCGCCGCCCTTGCCGCCGTTGCCGCCCTCGAAGACACCGAAGCCGCCGTTGCCGCCCTTGCCTCCGTTGCCGCCGATGAAGCCGTCGCCGCCGGAGCCGCCGGAGCCGGCGCTGCCGCCGAACAGGCCGGTGCCGCCGTCGCCGCCCCTGCCTCCGTCACCGCCGATGACACCGTCGCCACCGCCACCACCGCCGCCGCCACCGCCGCCGGACAGAATGCCGTCGCCGCCGTCGCCGCCCTTGCCTCCGTCACCGCCGACGCCCAGGACGCTGCCGCCGCCGGAGCCCCCGGAGCCCCCGCCCCCGCCGATGAAGCCGCCGCCTCCGTCACCGCCGTCACCGCCGGCGCCGCCGCCGTGGACGAAGCTCACGACATGCGCGGCGGGCATCGGGGCGGCCATCGCGGCGGACGCCGGAAGGACGATGCCCCCGGTGATCACCGCGGCCGAGGCGGCGAGTGTCGCAAGGCGGAAGCCCCGGCGCTTGGGACGGACGTCGCTCTGGGTGTGAAAAATACGGGTCATGGGTTTTCTCCTACCGATACAGGGGGCTCTTCTGCCTGCCCCGGGAATTCGGGACGGCGATCGGCGGACCGTTTTGCCGGGACCGCCACACCGGGACAACTTGCGGTTTCGGTGAAAGAGACAACCCTCCGCGAGGATTTCCGTCCTACCGTCCTGCCTCATTTCTTTTCCGGATTTCCGTTCCGGTGAGGCCCGCACTTCAAGTAGGCCCCACGGGCATCGCACGGTCACGTTCCGAGGACTCGTGACTTGACCAAGCGGAATCAATCGGGTAAAGCGCGCAAAAAGACGCCGCACGGTGGTCCTGGGACACCATGCGGCGTATGCGCGCCGCCCCTCGACAGCCCCCCGCCTCACCGCACTTCACGGGCCCCTCGGGCCCGGGCGGCGCTGCCGGACACCGGGCGGCGACCGGCGCTGCTAGGACCCCTCCGGGCCGGGCGGTTGCTGTTGCTGCTCCTCCTGCGGTTCCTGCTGCTGTTGCTGGTCCTCCTGCGGTTGCTGCTGTTCCTGCCCTGTATCGGCGGGCGCGGGTCCGGAATTCTCAGGCGCCGTGTTCTGGGGCGCGGACGTCTTCGGCCCGGGCTCTAAGGAGGACGGGGCGGAGGACGGCTCCTGCGGCTTCGAGGACTCCCCGGACGACGGCGCCGACTGCTGCGACGACGGCGGTGACGACGGCTCGGAGGAGCCTGGCGAGGACGGCCCGGACGACGGAGAGGACGGCTTGCCCGACTCCGACGAGGACTTGTCCTTCGACGGCGACGACTCCTTGTCGGACGCCGACGGTGACGACGGCTTCGACGGCTCGGACGACTTCGACGACTTCGACGACTTGCCCGACTCGGACGGCTTGGACGGCTTACCCGACTCAGAAGACTTGCCCGACTCGGACGACTTCGACGGCTTACCCGACTCGGACGACTTCGACGGCTTACCCGGCTCAGACGACTTCGACGGCTTACCCGACTCAGACGGCTTGGACGGCTTACCCGACTCAGAAGACTTGCCCGACTCGGACGACTCGGACGGCTTGGACGGCGTACCCGGTCCCGGCGAGGTTTTGCCGTTCGAGGGTGTCTGTTCCTTGCCTGGCGTGGACGGCCCTGTCGGAGGCGGGGGCGGGGGTGGTGTCGTCTTCCTGTCGTGCTCGCCGCGGTGGTCGCCCTGGTCGCGGGTGAACCAGTCGCCCTTCTCCGGGCCTGCCACGACGAACTTCTTCACCGGGCGGGGCGCGGGCGCGACGACGACGACGTGCGAGGGCCGGTAGCCCGACCACGACTCGCCCACCGGCTTGGGGTCGGTCTGCTGCGCGGCCGGCGGTGTCATCGGGTTCCCGCAGGCGCAGCGCACCCGCGGTACTCCGCGGTCGTCGACCAGGACGGCGGTACCCGCCTGCAGCACGGCCTGGTAGCTGGTGGCGGAGCCGTTGCGGTAGCCGTGGTTGGTGACCCGGGTGTCCGCCCGGAGCTGTACGGGGGTGAGGGTGCGCAGATAGCCGGGGACGGCGGAGGGCTGGATGCCCAGCACCGAGGCGAAGGCCGCGTTCTTCGACGGGGCCGCCTTGAGGGCGGTGATCTGCTTCTCCACGTCGCAGCTGGCGACGTTGCGTGTCCCGCCGTAGAGGCCGGGGGCGTCACCGTTCACGCTCTGTGCCGCGTTGCCCGCGGCTGTGGAGGGCAGCGAGGGTGTCGCCGTCGGTGCGGCGCTCTCCTTCGCGGTCGACTCCGTGAACGGATCCGCGCCCGTGCTCCCGGCGGACTGCAGGAAGACCTCGCCCCGCTGCTGGTTCGAGATGCCGTCGGAACGGGTGAACACGAGGATCAGGGCCACCGCCGCCACGATGGCGGTGGCGACCACGGCCACCCGGGGCGCGGACTTCCACCACGGGTGGTGCGGGCCCCCGTCGCCGCCCGGGCCTTCGCCGCCGGGCGGCGGGGGCGGCGGTCCCGACCGCCCGCCGCCGCCGGGGCGGGTTTCGGCGTCCGGGGGTGTGGGCCGGTTCGGCTGGGAGGGACCCGCCAGCGGCCCCGACGGAGGACCTTTGGGACGGTCGGACGACGGTCCGGACGGCGACGGTAGGACGCTCACGAGCTCCACTCCCGGCATCGGGGTCTGCGGCACACAGGCCGGCGGCACAGCCTCAGGAAACCCGCAACACAACCTCCTGCCGTCGGCCCCGCGCCCTCCCCCTCGCCTCTCCGCCTCACCGGTTCCTCTTCACCCCATTGTGTGCGGCCCTCCCGCACACCTCGCAAGCCGACGGCCCCGCGCACCGGCAGGAGCGGACACGGCCCGCCCAGGCGGGCGGCGTACGGCCGGACGGGTGTACGCCGCGCGGCCAACCGGGGGTACGGCGTGCGGTTAACCGGGGGTACGGCCGAAGACCGGCCGGGCCCACCGGGGCGGATCCGGCACCGGGCCGGGTGCCGGAGCGGGTGCCGGGGCGGCTTCGGCGACCATGGGCACCACCTGGGTCGGCGCGTGCACGTCCTTGCCGCGAGCGGCGCCGGCGCCGGCGCCGCTCGCGGCGGCCCGCAGTGCCGCCACGAACTCCAGGCAGGAGTCGTAACGGTCCTCGGGGACCTTCGCCAGGGCCTTGGCCAGTACGCCGTCCAGCGCCGGCGGGATGCCCTGCCGTTGCTCGCTCAGGGGCGGGGGCTGGTCGTACTGGTGTGCCCACAGCAGCGCCATGTCGTCGTCCCGCTGGAAGGGCGGGCCGCCCGCGAGGGTCTCGTAGACGACGCAGGCGAAGCCGTACAGGTCGCACCGGCCGTCCACCGGGCGGCCGGAGATCTGCTCCGGGGCCACGTAGTCGAGCGTGCCGACGAACTCGCCGACGGTCGTGAACCCGGTCAGCGACAGCGACTTCTTCGTCAGCCCGAAGTCCGTGAGGTAGACGTACTCGGGGTGATCGCTGTCCGTGCCCCGGGCCACCAGGATGTTGCCGGGCTTGACGTCCCGGTGCACCAGGTCGTGTTCATGGGCCGCGTCCAGCGCCGACGCCACCTGCCCGGCGATCCGCAGCGCGGCCGGCACCGGCAGCGGGCCGTCCCGGTCGAGCAGGGCCCGCAGATCCAGCCCCGAGACGTACCGCATGGCGATGTACAGGACACCGTCCGTCTCACCGGCCTCGAAGACCGGCACGATGTGCGGGTGGTCGATCGCGGCGGCCACCCGCGACTCGTGCGTGAAGCGGCGCCGGAAGGTGTCGTTGCGGGCCAGTTCCGGGGCGAGCAGCTTCAGCGCGACCGTACGGTCCAGACGCAGGTCCTTGGCGCAGTACACGACGGCCATGCCCCCGCGGCCGATCTCGCGCTCCACCCGGTAGCCCGCGATCTGCGCCCCGATCAGGCCCGAGGCCCGGCCGGAGTACAGCTCCATCCCCCCCGACGCCGCACCCATCACACACCGCCGGCCCACCGTGCGAGCGCCCCGGGACAAACCCCCGCGCCACCGGAACCGGCTCCCGGAGCGAATCCCGGCGCAGCCGTGTGGACGGGCCGCTCACCCATGCCCGAATTCTATCCAGCGCTCCCCCGGGCCGCTTGATCACGGCCGGTGCGCAGGCGGGCATCCCGGACGTGGCGCCGGCCCAGCGGTTCACGGCCGGGCGGCGTGAGGTGCGCAGGCCTCATCCGCCAGGGCGTGCCCAGGCCTCATCGGCCAGGGCGTGCCGCAGGCTGCCGCCCCCTGCCCTCCGCGCCCTGCTCGCCCTGCTCGCCGCGCCCTGCCCTCCACGGCCTGCCCTCTGCGGCCTGCACGCGGAGAGGGCGCGAGCGGGTCAGGGCCGGGAGAGCCAGTCGGTGTAGCGGGTGGGGGCGAGGCGGGCGTTCTTGTCGGTGAGGACGTCACCCTTGACGGCGGCGAACATGCCGGCGGTGGGGTCGGTGACGACGGTGCGGCTGTCGCCCTTGTGGGACAGGGTGATCCGGCCCAGCTCGTCCAGGGGGAAGATCTCGGGGCCGGCGATGTTGCGGATGCCGTTCAGCGGGGCGCCCACGGCGACCTCCGCCACCGCGCTGGCCACGTCCTTGGAGGCGATCGGCTGGATCGGCGTGGCGGGCAGCCGGACGGTGTCGCCGTCGGCGGTCCAGGACAGGACGGCGTCCATGAAGTCCATGAACTGCGTCGCCCGGACGATCGAGTAGGGGATCGGCCCGGCCGCGAGGATGTTCTCCTGGAGCGCCTTGGCCCGGTAGTAGTCCAGCTCCGGCACCTGGTCCGTGCCGACGATCGAGAGGATGACGAAGTGGCCGGCGCCGCCCTTGTGGGCCGCGGCCAGAAGGTTGTCCATCGAGGTCTGGAAGAAGGCCGGGGAGGCTTCGTCGAAGGTCGGGGAGTTCGTCAGGTTGACGACGACGTCGGCTCCCGCCACCGCCTTGTCCAGTCCCTGGCCGCTGATGATGTCGACTCCGGTGGACTGCGAGTGCGGTACCGCCTCGTGCCCGGCGGCGTTCAGATCCTTGACGACCTGCGACCCGATCAGCCCGGTACCGCCGATGACTGCGATCTTCATGACATACCTTTCGTCGGAACTATGTCCGGAATATTCCACATGAACCCGCATGCGGGCGCGGCGAGGAACGGCGCCCCGGCCCGCCGGGGGGCGGGCGGCGTCAGTGACCGCCGACGAACGTGACCGTCTCGCCCAGCGGCGCGCGGCCCGTACGGGCGCAAGCCGCCCCGGCGTCCTCGAATCCGATCGACATGCCGCAGAAGAGGATCAGCCCATCCGGGGGCGAGAGGACCTCCGCGACGGTCCTGTGGTACTTCGCCCATGCCATCTGCGTGCAGCTGTGCAGCCCTTCGGCGCGCAGCAGCAGCATGACGGTCTGCAGATACATGCCGGCGTCGGACCATTGCGGCCGGCCCAGGTCACGGTCGATGTAGCAGAACAGGGCGGCGGGCGCGCCGAAACACTCCCAGTTCGCGGAAGCGGCCCTCTGGCGCGCCTCCAGGTCCTCGCGCGAAATGCCGAGTGCGCCGTAGCGCTGCTCACCGAAGGCGGACCGGCGTTCGCGGTAGGGGGACTTCAGCGCGGGCGGGTACTGCTCGTACTCCGGCTCGTCCCAGGGGTCGCCCGCGGCCAGGCGCTCGCCGGCGCGCTTCTTGAGTTCGGCCAGCGGCCCGCCGGTCAGTACGTAGGCGTGCCACGGCTGGAGGTTCGATGCGGACGGCGCCCAGGCCGCGGCGGACAGCACGCGCTCCAGCACCTCTTCCGGGACCTGCCGGCCAGTGAATCCGCGCACCGCCCGCCGGCTCGTGACCGCCTCATAGACGTCCAAGATCGCCCGCCTCCCGTTCGCTCAGCACATCCATCTCTGTCACACTCGATAAAGTATCACTCAATACTATCTCGTGTATAACTATCTCTGCGTACGAATCCTCCGCCCCGGGTTCCCCGGCCCGGGCACCGCCCTTTGGAGAACGTCCATGGCCACGCTGCTGCACATCGACTCGTCCGTGTTCCCCGGCGAGGCGTCCTCGTCCCGTTCCGTCGCGGACGCCTTCCGCAAGGCCTGGCAGGAGCAGCACCCGCAGGGCACGGTCATCTACCGCGACCTCGCCGCCAGCCCTGTCCCGCACATCACCGCCGACGCCTGGTCCGCCGGTTACGCCGCCCCGTGCGAGCACACCCCCGGGCAGTCCGCCGCGTTCGCCGCGCGCGTGGAGCTCATCGAGGAACTGGAGCAGGCCGACGCCGTCCTGATCGGCGCCCCCATGTACAACTACTCGATCCCCTCGACCCTCAAGGCATGGCTGGACAACGTGCTGCTGCTCGGCCGCACCGCGGGCCCGGCCCCCTCCGCCCAGGGCACCCCGGCCGTCGTCGTCGCCAGCCGCGGCGGCTCCTACGCGCCCGGCACCCCGCGCGAGGGTTTCGAGTTCGTACAGAACTACCTGGAGGCCGTCCTCCAGGGCACCCTCGGCCTGGACCTGGACTTCATCGTCCCGGAACTCACCATGGCCCCCCGCAACCCGGCCATGTCCGAACTGGTCCCCCTCTACGAGGCCTCCCGCGAGCGCGCCTTCCAGGACGCGAGCGCCAAGGCCAAGCAACTCGCGAAGCGCCTCGCCGCGTGACCCCGGCCGGGCGGCGCCCGGCCGCTCCGCACGCGGCGCAGGCGCAGGCAGGCGCAGGCAGGTACAGGTGCAGGCAGGTGCGGGTGCGGGTGCGTTCCGGCTGCGGCGGTGCGTGCGCGGCTGCGGCGGTGCGCTGCGCGCAGTCCATGGCGGTGCGGGCCGGGCGCACCAGGCGTCCGTCCCGGCCGTGCCTACGGCCCGCCCTCGCCAGGGCCGCCTTCGCGGCACCGACCGCCACACCGGCAGCCCTGCGGGCTATGGCGGCCCCGGCGAGGGCGGGGGACTCCGGCCTGAAGCCCTCGCCGGCCGGCGCGCCGCGGCCGCGGACCCCCGGCCCACGTGCGGGCCGTGTTGTCCTGCCGCCGCCGCGCGCGATCAGAGGCACACCCGCACGGACGGCGGGCCGGCGGGCGGGCGCCGAAAGAGCCCCGTCATCCACGCCGGCCCAAAGGCGGTTCGCCGAGGAGAGCAAGCTCGTCATCGCCGGGAGCCCGGAAGAACTTCACGTACTCCTCGAGCAACTCGCGGCCGACCGGGACGGTCCCCGGCCCGCCCTCCCGGCTGCGGCTTCGAGACGGCGGCACAGCTCATCAGCCGGGGCGGCCAGGCAGTGCAGTTCAACCCAAACGCCGAGTGCGCGCGCTCCCGCACGCTTCTCGTCCCGCTCACAACGCGCCCAGAAGCCGAACTCCAGGATCACCGTCCGTCCCAGCCTCAGCAGCTCCCGGGCATGCTCCCACAACCGCCCCTCGAGCCGGTCGCGCGCCCGCTCATCGAACAGGTCGATGCCGAGAGCCGCCATCCATTCGTCCGGGCACAGACGCACCACCGGGATCCTGCCGGCCAGGCGCCCTGCCAGCGTCGTCTTCCCCGAGCCAGGAAGCCCGCACAGCAAGATCACGACCAGGGCACGCCGCCATCAGACGCCTCCACCGCACCACTGCCGCAAGGCCACTCCGGCATGCTCGCGCAACCGCTCCACCGAACGGAAACGGTTTCCGCCGGACAGACCCGTGAGATGCGCAGCGGCCAAACGCGCCCGCGCGGCAGGCGGCCGGTGCGCGGGCGCGCTTACACCTGGCCGCCTGCGGGATAGGCGAACCGGGTCAGCAGATCCGTCAGCCGCTCAGGCTCGCCGGGCCCCAGTTCGGCAACCAGACGCCCGGCCAGCGGCTCCGCCGCCACATGAGCCGCATCGAAAAGCTCCACGCCCTCGGGCGTGATCTCCACCGCCCGCACCCGCCGGTCCCCCGGAACACTCCTGCGCACGGCCAGCCCCTTGCGCTCCAGGTCGTCCACGACCCGCATGATTCCCGCCTTGTCCGACCCCGTCGCCGCCGCCAGGTCCCGCTGCACCGTGGGCCCGCGGTCGACCAGCACGATCAGCACCGCGAAATGCCGCAACTCGACGCCGAGCGGCCGAAGCGCCTCCTCCATCACCGCGGCCGCGCGCCAGTGCGCCCGGCGCAGCAGCAGGCCGAGAGCGAAAGGCGAGGCGTCCCCGGGGCGGTCGGTCACACGCGAGGCGGTGGCTGTGTGCGCAACGTCGGCGGTCATGAGACCACATTACAACCATCTATTCTTTCGATACGGTCTCATTTGAAACTAAATGCGGGTATGTCCGCTACGGCCCTGTCACCTCACGCCGCAGAGCCGGCCAAGACCGCGGGGCGGCCCGCCGCCCGCGGCCGGTTACACCGGCAGGCAGTCCAGGCGTGCCGTCAGCCGGGCCCTGCCCGACCGGTCCAGCCAGGTGCCGACGTCCATGAGGCCGGCGTGAGCCTCCCGCCAGGATGCGCAGCGGATGCCGCAGCAGGTCTCGCTCGCCCCGGTGAACACCTTCACCGCCTCAGGGGTGCTCCCGCAGGACGCGGGCGGGCGGCCCCCGCGCTCCTCCCGCCGCGGGCCCCGGCCCCCGGTCCGATCCCGACCGAACGGCACACCCCGGCCGGCGCGCCCGCGGGCATCGCCGTCACCGCCGCCTACCCGTACGACACCGCCGGCAAGACGCCCGCCACCCATCCGGCCGGGCAGCCGACCGCCCTGCCAAAGGCCGCCCCGGACGCCACCGCCACGCCCCCGGGCCGGCCGGGCGGCGCAGCCAGGCCGCCGCTCGCCCCGGCCTCCGCTCGCCCCGGCCGCGGCCCGCCGGGGGTACTGCGGGAATGCGTCATACGGTCTCCTCCAGCCCGCCGGGGGACAGCGGGTGACGGGCCCGGGCCCGACCTGTGCTCGCCGCGCCCCCGGCGGCCAGGACCAGTCCGGTCACCGCGGCCACGGCCGCGACCGCATAGGAGCGCCTCCTGCGGGCGCCTCCCGTCCGCGTGGACTTCGCGCGGACGAACCCCGGCGCCCCAGCCCGGCCCCGAACGTCGCAGAGGTCGCAGAGGTCGCAGAGGTCGCAGAGGTCGCAGAGGTCTTCGAGAGCGCCTCGAACGATCTCCCGAACCGGGCGAAGCGTTCGCTGCCGAGTGCTTCAATAGCCCCCGGCAGAACCTGAATCGACCAGCACCGGCCGGCAGGGAGCGAGCACGGGGATGCGGAAGTCGTACTACGCGGCACACGTCTACATGATCCTGGGAGTGGTCTCCGGGCTGTACTACCGGGAGTTCACCAAAGCCAACGATTTCACCGGCGACACCCAGCTGGCGCTCATGCACACCCACCTGCTCGCGCTGGGCATGCTGGGCTTCCTCATCATCCTCGCCCTGGACAAGCAGTTCACCCTGTCCGGGACGAAACTGTTCACGTACTTCTTCTGGTTCTACAACGCGGGCATCGCGATCACCGTCGCCATGATGTTCGTCCACGGCACCCAGACCGTACTCGGCGACCACGTCCCCAAGGCCGTACCGCTGACCGCGGGCCTGGGACACATCCTGCTCACAGCGGGGCTCATCCTGCTGTTCGTACTGCTCGGCAAGCGGCTCAACGAATCCGCCGGAGCCGGCCCCGCCGAACCGGAACAGAACAGGGAAACAGCCAAAAGCCCCACCTGAAAGCCCCGCCTGAAAGCCCGCCCCGAGAGCCCCGAGAAGCCCGGCCAGAGAAGCCCGGCCCGAGAAGCCCGGCCTTCGAACCGGCCGCCTCCCGGACAGGGCCGGCCGTTCATCCCCGGCAGGACGGGGCGGGCCGGCCGTCTCAGACGGACTGGGCCGCCGGACCCGGCAGCACGCCGGTCAGGGCGGCCGCCCGCAGTACGCCGGATCCGGGGCACGGCGGCCCGCCCCGGTGAGGGCGGCCAGGCCGTGCCAGCCACTCCACAGGACCTCCGCGAACAGTGCCCCGTCGCCGCCGGCCGCAGTACGCCCTGCGCCGCGTGAAGGCGCCGGGAGAACGAGCGCCGGCAACTGCCGGGTCAGCGGGCCCTGGAGCCCTGTTGAGCACACGGCTGCCGTAGAGGTGGATCCACAGCCGGACACAGACCGAGCCGACCCACCCGATCCAGCAGCACACCAGCGAGGATGCGCCGCTACCCTGATCCGGGCCCACACAGACACAGGACAGGAGCATGACACTGCCACGAGCCCCCTTCGCCGGGCCCCCGTGCCAGCGGGAACCCTCACTCCGCAGGCCGCACGGCGACCGGGTGACCACTCACGCGAAAGCCCGAACACCCGCAGCCATAGCCCTCGTTCTCACCCCAGACACCCGCCTTCCCCCAAAAGACGGACAAGCCGACATCCACCCCGACCCGCTCAGTGAACCCCCGCCCCCCTCCAGACAGAGCCACGGCCACCACCAGACAAACCCGCTATCCGGAACCCAGCACACATCGCCCGACACGGCGCACCACGACTGACAGAACATGCCCAGCACGCACCCGAACACCAGCACCACCTCAGGCACCCG
>NZ_JAPEPW010000013.1 GCF_026339955.1 Streptomyces sp. NBC_01549
CTCCCGGCTACTCGCTGGGCGTATGAGTGGTGGTTCCGTGGGAGTTGTGGCCTGTCGAGTCATCGCTCCCCGGGAGGTCGCGAATGCCGTCAGTCGTCGGACTGCTGGAACAGCACGAACTCGCCGCTCGCCGTCGAGTCGACGGGCTGCGGGAGGAGGCCGACCGCATCCAGGCCGAACTGGCCGCGGCCGAGCAGGAATGGCAGGAGTGGGCGATCGCCCGCAAGCGGGTCGACACGGTGCTGGCTGCAGACGGCGGCAGCACCGCCGACACGGAGGTCACCGAGGATCCGAGGGATGCAGACGCGCAGTCGGCGCCCCGGGATGCGGCGAAGCCGAAGTCGCAGGTGCCGGTATGGCGAGAGGGGCTGGCCTGGCCGGCACTGTCGGTGGACTACCAGCGCATCCTGCAGTTGGGGGCGGACCGGGTCCGGCTCGGGCAGGGGCCGGTAACCTGCCAGGAGATGGCCGCAGCGTTCGGCATGGACGTGGTGCCGGCACGGGTGGAGGCACTGCGGTCGAAGGCGAAACGTCTGGTCGCGCGTGGCTGGCTGGCTGAACCGGCGCCGGGCCGGTTCACGCCCGCCCGCGGTGTGGCCCAGCCAGACGGCGGCTCATGACCATGGTCATCGACCACAGGACGATCCATCGTTTGGGCAGGACTACGAACCCCTTGACGTCGTCGCTGCGCTTGACGATCGCCAGCACCAGCGCGAACGCGGCCAGGCAGTGCTCGACGAGGCTGCCGGTATAGCCGCCGTCAGCCCAGACGAGGGCGAGGCGGTGGTGCGCGTTGGCCACCCGGGCGAGCAGGACCTGCGCGGCCGAACGGTCGCCGACATCCGCAGCGGTGACCATCACGCCCAGCAGCAGGCCGAGGGTGTCGACCACGACATGCCGCTTGCGCCCGTTGATCTGTTTGCCGCCGTCGTAGCCGCGGCTGTCTGAGCCCACCACGGCGTCCGCCTTGACCGACTGTGAGTCGATCACACCGGCCGTGGGCTCTGTGTCCTTGCCCAGCATCCCGCGGACCCGCTCACGCAGCCGGTCGTGGAACTCCCTGACCAGGTCATGGTCGCGCCAGCGGCGGAAGAACGCGTACACCCGGTCCCACGGCGGGAAGTCCACCGGCATGGCGCGCCACTTGATTCCGTTGTCAACGAGGTAGCGGATCGCGTCCAATATCGCCCGGTGGCAGTACGCCTCCGGCTGCCCGCCGCGACCGCGCATCCAGCCCGGCACCGGCAGCAGCGGCCGGACCTTGGCCCACTCCCCGTCGGTCATGTCGGTCGGGTAACGGCGCTCGCGCATCCCGTTGTCGGTGGCGTTTCCGAACCGGTGAGCCAGACAGTCACACGCGAGGGTGACCGGGGTGGACTCCGTCTCGGCGGTCGCGTAGAACTGCGACAACAGGGCCTCCTGGATCGCTCGTTGGCATAGACACCCTCTGAGCTACCAAGAGGCCCTGCTCTCATGCCCGGCGCCGACCGCAATCACCCGATCGAGACTCCCGTTCGAAGCGCATCTCTCAAGATCGAAAAGACAACAGCTTCTCACCCAGCCACGGCCATAGCCACCCGGAGAGGTCTGGCCCTGCACGCCGCCGCGGGCGGCGTCGTCCACGCCAGGCCATCACCAGCCCGACAGCCCCCGCTGCAAGCGCGAAACGGGCAGCATGTCACTTACCGCCCCCTCAAGCCTCGTCCACCACCTGCTGTCCTCGTCGGCCTTGCCAGTGGGGGCCGCTGGCAGGGCGTTGCCCCTCAGCCGTTCGGTCGCCCTGCGGCGCTGCCCTGGCTGCCATGAGCCCAAGGGAGCGCACGGCCGGGCGGTGGCCGACTGCCCCCTCCGCCGGGCGATCCGCTGGAGTTGCGTGCTGCGTGCCCCCGAGCGCGGAGTCTCCCTCATCGTCATGCCGATATTCGAGCGGATCCGAGCGGTGATCCGCTGACCTTTTCGCAAAAGAGGACCGCACCCGCACACAGCGCCAACGAACCGACTGCTGGCACCCTGGACGGCGGCCGCAGCCGAGTCCGTCGGCGCCGTCATCGCCCGTGTCGGCGAACGCGCCGGAACCCTTCGCGACTCGACCGCGGCGCACAGCGGCGCGCGGCTCTCCCAAGCTACCGCCCCCTTCCCCACGAGGGTGGTGGCGTGAACGCGTTCGACCAGGTCACAGTGGCGGTAGAAGAAGGGAGTCATCGTGTGGGGCATCGGACCGCACCTCGAGACCCCGGGCGTAAGGGAAACCGCCCACCCCGGACCGGACCACCACTGGGAGTGGTGTCGCCGCCTTGCCGCCGTGGACGCGAACGCGGCAACCCAGCCCGCCCAACACCGTTCGAGGCAGGCGCAGTGAGCGGGAATGGATCTACGACCCACTCCCGCTCACTATGTGGGAACGGTATTTTGCCGTGTACGGGCTCTTCATCCGGTCTGCCTGCAGGGCGGGATGTCGGCCGATCGACAGCTCCGGGGGTCTGTATGCGTTGGATCGGCAAGCGACGGAACGGCACTCCGGAGTCCGGTGAGTCGGCGGCCGAGGTGGTCGCGCGGTTGCGGGAGGGCAGTGCCTCGGCCGAGCAGGACGGTCGGCAGGGCAGGCCCGGCAAGGCGGTGAAGCGGTACCGCGAACTGGTCGTTCGTGCGACGGCCGCGCCCGGGCCCGACGACCCCGACACCCTGGCCCTGCGGCACCAACTCGCCCACTGGACAGGGGAGTCGGGCGACCCGGAGGGCGCGGTGCAGCTGTTCGCGCAGCTCCTCTCCGACCGTGAGCGGCTCCAGGGGCCCCGGCATCAGGACACCGGCCTGGCCCGCCACCAGCTCGCCCACTGGCATGGCCGGGCAGGGCGGCCCGAGGAAGCCGTACGCCGTTACGAGGAGATGCACCGCTCGGCCGAGCAGGAGGACCGTACCGAGGCCGCGCTCAACCTGCTCTGCGACATGGGCCACTGGCAGCAGCAAGCCGGCGACAACGCGGCCGCGCTGCGCACCTTCACCCGGATGCTGAAGACCGCCGAGGGTGAGCTCGGTTCGCAGCACCGGCTCACCGGTATCGCCCGACAGCGTTATGCCGAACTCGCCGGCGGGCTGCCCTTCGGTCATGAGCGGGGGCACGACAGCCTGGAGGGGCTCGTCGCGGCGGCCGCGGAGATCGAGCGGAGCGGTGACCTGCGGAGGGCCGCCCGCATGTACGGTCAAATAGCGGAGAAATGTGAGGAGTTGTACGGCGCGGGCAGTGACCGGACGCTCGGCGCGCTGGTGTCGCAGGCGAAGGTGGCCATGCAGACGGATGACCCAGAAGGCCTGGCCGAAGCCGTTGTCTGTTTCGGGAAAGTGCTCGCGTGCATGGAGCTACGGGGAGAGGGCCCGGGTTCTCCCGAGTACGACACGCTGTCCCAGCAACGCGATGGACTCGCTCGGGCAGCCGGGACGACGGAATTGCACATCGGCGACACGGCGGGAACCCTGCTCGCCAGGCAGGTGGAGGCGGCACCCGCCACGGCCTTCGGGTTGCTGGCACGCGAAGCCCGCGCCCGGCATATCGCCCGGGTCTTCCCGGTCAGCGGTGATACCGATGACACGCGACCGCACCGGGTCAGCGTCACGCAGTGGCGCACCGTGATCCAGCACGTGGCCGACCAGGGGTGCGAGGCCCGCGCCTTCTACTTCGCCCGTGCGGACCGCCGGCCGATACCCGAGGAGATCGCTCTGTGTGAGCGGCTGGGGCTGCTCGGCGTCTACGTCTCCAGTGAGGGCGCCGGCAATGTCAACGTGCAGGCTTACTCCTTCCGGGACGGCACGGCCCATTCGGTGTCGCTCGTCGTGGTGGACGACGAGCCGGCGGAGCCGGAACCCGCCCCCGCGCGTGCCCAGGGTGGTCCCACGGACGTCCATGCCGAAGCCGAGGCCCTGGGGGAGTGGCGGCAGGTGGCGCGGGCCACGTCCGCGCGGACGATGGAGGATCCGGCGGCCTTCGGTCCCTACGAGGTCCTGGAGCGCGTCGGGGAGGGCGGGTTCGGTCGCGTCTACCTCTGCCAGGATCCGGACGGCGTCATGGTGGCGGTCAAGACCCTGCACGCGGAGTACGCGGCCGACTCCTCGATCCGGGATGGGTTCACGCACGAGGTGCAGGCGGCCCGGCGGGTCAGCGGCCGGTTCACCGTGCCCGTGATCGCCGCCGACACCAGCGGCGAGACCCCCTGGATGGCCGTGCCGTTCGTGGCCGCGCCCTCGCTGCAGGAGGTGGCCGAGCGGTGCGGAGCCCTGGATACCGCCACCGTCCGCGGCATCGGTGCGGGCATTGCCTCCGCGCTCAGCGCCATTCACGCCGAGGGCATCGTGCATCTCGACCTCAAACCCGCGAACGTGCTGCTGACCGAGGACGGACCCCGCGTCATCGACTTTGGTATCGCGCAGATCGAGCGGCTGACCGAGCCCCGGAGCGGGTTCGCCGGTACGTACGCCTACGCCTCGCCGGAACAGATCCGGGAGCACCAGCAGTTCACCCCGGCCAGCGACGTGTTCTCCCTCGGCACGCTCCTCGCCCGCCTCGCCCTGGGGCGCCTTCCCTGGGGCAGGAAGGTTCTCGCCGTGATGAGCAACATCTGCGACGGCACGCCCGACCTGGGGGGTCTGCCCGCCGAACTGGAGCAGGTGGTGCGGTCGTGTCTGCAGGCCGATCCGGCCCGGCGGCCGACCCCTGCCGAGGTCGCCGCGGCCCTCGCGGCCAGCCCTGCGGGCGCACCCCTCGGACCGGAGGCGGAACGCTGCGCCCCGCCGCCCCTGCCCGCCGAGGCAACGACCCTCATCCGCGAGCACGCCGCTCTCCCGGCCACCCGCCGCTTCGAGACGCTCGTCCACACTCGGCTCGAGGGGCCGGACGACACCACGGTCGCCGCACGGCCGGCGACGGGCGGCGACACCAGTGACACACCACCCGAGGCCCGCACCCCCGACACCGCGGCCCGGGACCTCGAAGCCCAAGTCCTCGCCTGGGAACGCGAAGGCGGCTCGAAGTCGACCGACCAGGTACGCCGGGAATGCGGCGCCTTCGCCGCGGAGGCGCGCTCCCGGCTCGGCGAGGACCACCCCCTGGCCCTGCGCCTCAAGGTCTCCCACGCCATGCTCGGCTACGTCGGGACAAGCGGAACGGCTTACGCCGAACGCGTCGTGGACGAGGTCGCCGTACGTCTCGGTGACGGCCATCCCACGGTCCGGGACGCTCGTACGCTGCTGGCGGCGCTGAGGTCCGCCCAGCCGGGCTGAGAGCCGTGTGCCACGGCCTGGTCGATCAACTCGTTCTTCTTGCGCGGCACTTGATCACGCGGCGTCTCCGCGGGCATGAGGGTGAGGTCTGCGGTGTGGTCGACGGGGAAGTCGAGGGTTGCCAGCTGGGCGAACAGGTCGGCGGCGTCCTGGCTGATCGCGGGCGGGCACTCGGCCAGCACCAGCTGCTGTGGCGTAGCTGCGTGAGGTTCCCCCGGCGTGCGGGAGGTGCTGATCAGCTGGTCAGGGCGGGTTGACGGGGTTTCAGGTTCGTTCGTTCGGCCGTTGCCTGGTCGGCGTAGTGCTTCTCCTCGAACTCGATCGGGCTGAGGTAGCCGAGCCGCTTCTGGATGCGCCGGGAGTTATAGAAGCCGTCGATGTACTCGAACAGAGCGAGGTTCGCCTCGGCGCGGGTGGCGAAGACGCGACCGCGGATGCACTCCGTCTTGATGATCATCCACAGGTTCTCCGCGAGAGCGTTGTCGTAGCTGTCCCCGATCGAGCCCATGGATGCTTCAACTCCCGCTCGTAGCAGTCGGGTTGTGAGCTTCACGGATGTGTATTGACAGCCGTGGTCCGCATGGTGGATCAGCTTGCCCGGTTCGACTTCCCGGCTCGCGAGAGCGTACTCGAGGGTGGTCAGGACCAGGTCGGCGTCCGCGCGGGCGGAGGTCTCCCAGGCCCTGTTCTCGTATAGCTACGGCCAGGTGGCGTGTAGCTCTGAGTAATCATCTGGCAACAGTTCTGCTCTTCTGGTCTCCGGTCCGGTTCCGCCTGGCCACTCTGTGGTGATCCAACTGGTTGGGCGAGGGAGCACGTGGTGCGGCAGGACTGGGAGCCGGAAGACCTGATCGAGGTCTGGACGCTGCTCGAAGACGACATGAAGAAGGTCCGGAACAAATCCGGGGCGACCCGGTTGGGCTTCGCGTTGTTGCTCAAGTTTTTCGAGGTGGAGGCCCGGTTCCCGGAGTCTGCCAAGGAGATGCCCGCAGCGGCGGTGGAGTACGTGGCCCAGCAGGTGAAGGTTCCCGCAGGTGCGTGGGCGGACTACGACTGGCAGGGCGACCGGATCAAGCGGCACCGCAAAGAGATACGGGAGGCGTACGGGTTTAGGGCGAACGCAGAGGAGGACCAGGAGCGGCTGGCCGAGTGGCTGGCTGCTGAACTCTGTCCGTTGGAGCTGTCGCGGGATCGGCTGGCGGCGGTGGTGGCCCGGTGCCGTAACGACCACATCGAGCCGCCGGCCCCGGGGCAGGTCGGGCGGCTGGTGGGCAAGGCGGTCAAGGACTTCGAGGCACAGTTTTGCCGCAGCCGGGTGGAACGGATCTCGCACGCGACGCGCTCGCGCCTGGAGGACCTGGTCGCCGGCAGCGAGAACGCGACGGGCGAGGGAGCGGACGGTGATGGCTCGGTGTCGGGCGGCGGGCACGGCCCCGGCGTTGTTCGGTTGTGTCCGGCTTCGTGGTAGTTGATCAGATGCCGTAGACGGCGAAGGCGTCGTTGTGGTTGAGGAGATCGCGGCGGGCGTGGGCGATGTTGGCTCGTCCGGCCAGGCGGAGCGTGCTGATGCCCAGGTTGCGGAAGCTGGCCAGTGCTCGGGGTGCGGTGCCGGTCCTGACCTGGGAGTTGTCCTCATGGAAGGTGACGTCCCGCACCCAGTGGATCTTGTTTTCTATGGACCAGTGGACCCTCTCGTAGTGGTTGAGGTGAGCGGGGCCTGCGAGGTGGGCGGGCAGGCTGGTGACGCCGAAGACGATCTCCTTCCCGGTCCAGGTTCCGTCGAGGCCGCCGGTGTCACGGCGCAGGCGGAAGACCTGTCCCGCGCCGGGGAAGAGGGCGTCGTCGGCTTGGGCGGTGCGGATCGTGCGACGCTCGGTGCGCCCGTGCCCACGGTCGTCCTCGGCCTCGGTGGTCTCGGTCCACTCGGCGTCGGTACCGGCCAGCAGCGCCTGGGCGGCGGCGCGGGCCAGCGGCTGGTTCCCCTTCAGGATCAGGACGTAGTGGGCGTCGAGCCGGTCCGTGATCAGGTGGGCGGTCTTCTTCGTGGTGTGCAGGGCGTCCAGGGTGAACACCCGGCCGGACAAGGCGAGTTGGGCCAGCAGCATGCGGGCCGCCTCGCCCTCGCCGCGCTTGTCCGGAACCTGCCTCTGGCCGAGGACCGCGCCGCTGGCGTGGTCGACCGCCCCGACCAGGAAGACCCGCCCCGATTCGGTGCGGGCGCCGGTCAGGGCCTTGCCGTCGAGAGCCGCAGCGGGCAGCAGCCCGGCCGGCGCCGGGTGTTCCACGGCCCGCTGGGCGGCGCGGCGCTGTTCGCGCTCGATGGGCCCCGGGGTGTCCGGGACCTCGGGCGTCGGTGCCTTTCCGGTCGCGACGTCGGTGACGTATGCGCAGGTCGCCGCGTCCAGCACGTCGGCATCCAGGTCGGCGAGCACGCGGCGGAAGGTGCGCTCGCTGGGCACAAGGTACTGGCCGGCCAGCGGGTCGTACCGGGCGCCGAGGCGGGCCAGTTTGACCTGCGGGGCGCGGGCGGACCACTGCCAGATCGCGGTCATGGAGTCACCACCGACCACCAGCGTCGCGCACGCGGCCAGCACCAGGATCACCACCAGGGGATGCCGCCGCCCACGCTCCGCACGCCGGTCAGGGACCTGCCGCAACCTGCTGACCAGCGCGGATTCCACTGCCACAGGGTCGGCGGCGAGCTCGGCCTCCCACAGCGCGAGATCGGTGAGCTGGCCAAGGACAGGGCTGATCAGGGAGGATGCGGACACGAGCGCGGCTCCTGAGACGATCTTCTGGCGTAGGAACCTGAAAGATCATCAGAGGCCGCGCTCGTCTGGCAACTCGCACCCCTCCCCCTGGGCAAACGACCCAAAACCCATCAAAGATCAACTACGCCGGGGCCGTGGGGCGGCGGGCGGTCGCACTTCGCCGAATTGAAGGCCGACCCGGGGGCGCCGGGCCTGGAGAGCCTGCTGGCGGAGGTGAACAAGCTGAAGCGGGTGCGGCGGCTGGAGTTACCCGCGGACTTGTTCGCGGACGTGTCGGAGAAGCTGGTGGACGCGTGGCGGGCGCGGGCGTCGAAGGAGTACCCGGCGAACCTGGAGCGGATGAAGCCGCCGCGGCGCCTGACGCTGCTGGCCGCGCTTTGCCATGTGCGGCAGACGGAGATTACCGACTCGCTGGTGGACCTGTTCATCCAGTTGGTGCTGAAGATCAACACCCGGGCGGAGCGGAAGGTCGACAAGGAGCTGAACGCCGAGCTGAAGAAGGTCCGGGGCAAGGAGGGGATGCTGCTGCGGGTCGCGGAGGCGGCGTTGTCCGAGCCGTCCGGCACGGTGCGGCGGGTGATCTATCCGGTGGTCGGCGGGGAGAAGACTCTGAAGGCTCTGGCCGCGGAGGCTGCGGCGAACGAGGCCCGCTACAAGGCGAGGGTCCGCACGGTGCTGCGGTCGTCGTACTCGGCGCACTGGCGCCGGATGCTGTCGCCGCTGCTGGGTGCGCTGGAGCTGAAGTGCAACAACACCGCCTACCGGCCGGTGATGGACGCGATCGACCTGCTCCAGCGCTGCCCGCAAGGGCAAGTACGGCGGCCGGCCGTCGGTCATCACCGACGACATGCTGCACACCGTCCTCCGCCGCAGGGCTCGCGGTGAGTCAGTCGAGCAGATCCAGCCCGACCTGATCATCCCCACGGGCAAGCGCAAGGGACAGAACCCTTCGGTGGCGAGCGTCTACCGGGCCCTGGCCGAGCACGCCAAGCGCGAGGCGTATCCCGAGGCCGTCGAGGCGGCCCACGCCGACTTCGCCACCCTTCAGCAGCGCGACCGCGTGTAGTTACTCAGAGCTACACGCCACCTGGCCGTAGCTATACGAGAGCAGGGCCAGGACCCAATGCACACAGCGGCTTCGGCATCGAACTGACCCCGTGGTCGGCAGCCGAATCCTTCCTCGCCAACCTGACCCGCTGAGCCATCCGTACGGCGTCCATGGCCGCGTTCACGGTGTTCCTCGCGGTCACTGACACCACCCAGTAGCACCACCCCAAGCGCCGCGCCCCGCCCTTCCCGGCCGGGCGCGGCGCTCTGCGCGTTTCCACCCTTCACCCGAGCAGGAGACCTCCTTGCACCCGATCCGCCTGATCTCGTTCGGCTACCTGCACCTGCCCACCAGCTTGGACGGCTCCCCCGTCCCGCCTGCCGCTGACCGCATCGAGGACGTTCGTGACCGGCTCCGCGACCCGGCCGCCGCCCGCGCGAGATCCGGGCCGATCCGTGGGTCGTCACCGAGGCCGTCGCTACCGCCGTCGCCGTCCTGGAACGGCTGCACACGAGCACCTGGCTGTTCCCGGCGACGATGTTCACCGACGGCCGCGACAGCGCGACCATCCTCCGCAGCCGCGTCGGCGGCTCCCGGTCGGAGACCCGGATCAACCACGACATCGCCGAGTTCCTGGCCTGGGTCGAGACCTACTGCACCGAGCACGGCCGCAGCGACCACATCCCGCCCGACCCGGTCCACCCGGTCATCTACACCGGGCGCCTGCGCCGCACCCTGGCCTGGTTCATCGTCCGCCGACCGCGAGGTCTGGTCGCCGCCGCCATCCAATACGGACATCTCCGCGTCCAGATGACCCTCGGCTACGCCGGAAGCTACGCCTCGGGCTTCCCCGACGACCTCGCGTTCGAGGACTGGCTGGCCCGACTGGACACCCTCGCCGACGCACACGAGCGCCTACGTGAAGGCGAGCAGGTCAGCGGCCCAGCAGCCGAGACCTACCGGCACCGCGTCCAGGCCGCCACGCGCTTCGCGGCGGGTGCGTTTCTTCTTGAGGGACGAGAAACACCTGGTCAACGCGTTGGCCCTCCGGAAACCGCGTCACGGTAGATCGTGTCGTTCTTCCCGGAACGACCACGTCCGTACTGGTCACCGACGAGGTCCCTCCAGAAGAAACGCACCCCTTCGCGGCCGAGTCCTGCGTACCAAACGGCACGCCAACGCCATGCTCACCAACCCCGACCTGCAGATCTTCCCCGGCAAGGGCATGACCTGCGTCCTGGACCCCAAGAGGGCAGCCTGCCGCCTGCGCAGCGAGGAGGACGGCACCCGCCGCACCCCCGACCTCGACGACTGCCGCCCGAACTGCGTCAACATCGCCCGGACCGATCGCGACATCGAACACGTCCACGTCCAGATCGAACGGCTACGGCCGCTCGTCGACGACCCGCTGGCTCCCGCCTTCCGCCACGCCCGCGAACAGCACGAACTCGACCGCCTGGAACGCATCGTCACCGCCCACGACCACACCGGAGAACCCCACGATGGCCACTGACCGCGACGCCGAACGCGACGCCATCACCGCAGCGATCCAGCGGCTGCTCGACGGCCGTCCAACCCGGTCCACGGGGGCGCTCACCACGCTGCAACTCGCCGCCGAGGCAGGCGTCAAGCGCTGGGTCCTCACGCACAAGCACGTCGACCTGAAAGAAGAATTCACCCGCCGAAAGTCCGAGGCAAACGGCATCCCGCCCGCGTTCCAGCATCTGCACGCCCGCGTAGTAGACGCCGAAGCCGCCGCCCGCACACTGCGGGAAGACAACGGCCGGCTCCGCGAGCGCGTCGCCGTCTATGCCCAGGTCATCCACGAACTCCGCACCGAGCTGGACCGGCGCACCGACAACAGCACCCAGCCCAGCCCCGTCCGGAGCCTCCCCACCAGCATCACCTGACGCGCGAGGCGGTCGCGGCGCTGACCCTTTCCCAAGCCTGGTACGTGTCACAAGAACTGCGATGCGTGTCTGGGATGGGGAACTCTGTCGACCGCATCAGCCGGTCGAGTGCTACTGGCCCGGCCGCTCGGGCTCCATCCGGAAGCAGACGAAGCGGGTCTTGGCGGCGGCTGTGCGCAGCTCGTCGTCGGTGGGCTGCCGGTCGCCTGGGAGGCCGAGCATCAGTCCCTTGGCGGCCTTGGGTCCTTTGCGCCGGCCGAACTCGCCCAGCAGGGCGGCGACTTTCTCAGGGTCCTCGACGACCGTCGGGACGGCGCCGTGGTCCTGGCCCCGGATGCGCAGCCGGACGGCGGACCCTTCACGCATGCTGGGGATCCAGCCGAGCTGGGAGGACATGGCGAGCACGGTGCCGGGATCCCAGTCGAAGTAGCCGATGGGGACCGTGAATTCGCGGCCCGTCCGGTGCCCCTTGTACGTGAGCAGCATCAGGCGCCCGCTCAGCGGCTTGTGGAAGCGGGAGGCGAGCAGCGGCCGTACGACCTTGTTGGCGGCTCGGAAGATCTTCACCATGGGTGGTCTGGCCGTGTTCGCCGCGGGTGTGCCGGAGGTGCTCACCGGATGCCGCCGGGGGCGGTGTGGACGATCTCGGCCTGGTCGCGCTTGGTGTAGGCGTCCCAGTAGTGCTCGGCGATGGTCTCGGGCTCGGTGCCGGGACCGCTGCCGATGAATACCCCGATGGCCACGTGCGCGGTGTGCACTCCGCGCTCGGCGAGGTCGATGCCCAGGGCCATGGCGTAGTTGCGCAGGGCGGCCGCCGCGACGCCGATGCTGCCGAACGCGCCGCCGCTCGGCCGGATGGAGGAGGCGCCCGTGGAGAACAGCAGGGTGCCACTGCCGCGTTCGAGCATGGCGGGCAGCACCTGACGGACCGCGGCGACCGCTCCGTACAGGTAGTAGTCGAGCTGCTTGTGGAGGTCCTGCGTCGTGGCGTCGACGGCGGCGGCGCCGGCGAACGTGGGGTCGGCGGGTGAGTACTCCAGTACGTCGACGGCCCCGAACCGGTCGGCGACCGCGGCGAGCGCCGACTGCAGCGAGTCGGGACGCGTCACGTCCGCGGCGAAGCCCGCGGCCTCGATGCCCTCCTCGGAGAGCCGCGCGGCGAGCGCGTCGAGCTTGTCCTGGGTCCGGGAGACCAGGGCGACCTGGAAACCCTCCCTTCCGAAGCGGCGGGCGATGGACAGGCCCAGGCCGGGGCCTGCCCCGATGACAGCGATGACGGGCATGGGTGGTGCTCCTGTGGTCGGACGGCCTGAATGGATGAGGCGCACTTCCCGCCACGTCAGCGGTCAGGACTGAAAGTCGAGGGCGGCCTCATGTTCTTGGATCGTAGCAGAGAATATGAGGCCGCCCTCCGGTTGGTAGCCTGAGTGACATGGCCATTGACCGTCCGTCCGCCTCCGCCGGGAACCCGGCCCCTGTCCGCCCCCTGCGGCGCGACGCGCAGCGCAATCGCGAGGCCCTGCTCACCGCGGCCCGCTCCTGCTTCGCCGAGCAGGGCATGGAGGCACCCCTGGAGCAGGTGGCCAAGCGGGCCGGGGTGGCCATCGGCACGTTGTACCGGCACTTCCCCACCCGACTGGACCTGGTGCAGGCGACCTTCGCCGAGAAACTGGCCGTCTGGCGGGAGGCCGCCGAGAAGGCCGTCACCATGGACGACGCCTGGGCCGGGCTGTGCCACTTCCTGGAGACCATGTGCGAACTCCAGTCACAGGACCAGGGGTTCAACGACCTTGCCTCCATGCGGTTGCCGGAGAGCGCCTGCCTGGCGGGCACCCAGACCCGCATCCGTGAACTCGGTGTACACATCGTCGAGCGTGCGCAGGAGCAGGGCAGCCTGCGCCCCGACCTCACCCCCGAGGACCTTGCCTTCGTCATCTGGTCGCACAGCCGCGTCACCGAGGCCACCCACGCCATCGCCCCGGACGCCTGGCGCCGCCACCTTTACCTTCTGCTCGACGGCTTCCGAACCGACCGCGCCCACCCGCTGCCGGCGCCGCCGCTCACCGAGGAGCAGCTGTACCGCGCCATGATCAGCCTCGGCGGAAACGGGGCCTGCGGCGCCTGACCGTCGGGACGCGCGTTGTCTCAAGGCGCCGCGGGGAGCCCCTGCCTGGCGACCAGGCCGAGCCGGTACGCCTCCGTTCCTGCGACGCAGAGTTCGTGGAGGCGTTCGGTGACCTCCGCGTGCACCAGCGACACGGCGCGCTCGAAGACCGCCTCGTCGGCGAAGCATTCGCACAGCCAGACCACATCCGGGTCCTCGCTGCTGACATGCATCAGGTAAAGCAGCCACGACGCCACGCTCTACAAAAGCCGCAACACAGTCGAGCGCGCCATCAACTAGTTCAAGGAAAGGCGGGGGCTGGCCACCCGCTACGACAAGACACTCGATACTCCTCAGCGGCGCACGGAAGCCCGGTCGGCGTCACGCCGAGGAGGCGGCAAGGGCCCGCGCGCTGCTGAAGGTAGCGGGCGTTGACCAGTCCTGTTGGCGAAGGAGGTCCAGCAGGGCGGTTTCGGCTGGCCCCGGGTCGTGACGCACGCCGACCAGGACCCGTTCGGAGAGGGCGGGGGCCAGCGGCCTGGCCAGCTGGGTATAGGGGGGCGGGACGGTGGAGGCGGGGACCATGGTCACACCCAGGCCATGCGCGACCAGTTGTACCGCCGTGGCGATCTGAGAGGCGCGTGCCACGGTCGAGGGAGTGATCCCGACGCGCCTGAGAACCTGGCCGATCTGTTCGTCCAGGAGGCCGCCACGGGTGAACCGCACCCAGCCCTCGCCGGCCAGGTCCTCCAGTCGTACGGAGTCTGCCCGGTGCAGGGGGTGTTGGGGAGGAAGGATCACGGCATACGGCTCCTCGCCCAGTTCGTGGACGTCGTAGCCGCACTCGGGTGCGAGGTGGTGGTACAGCACCAGATCGACCGTACCCAGGTGGTCGAGGTGTTCCATCTCCACCGGCGTGGGTTCTTCCACGAGAGTCACATGAAGGCGCGGATGGATGCACCGCAACTCTCCCAGGGCGGCGGCAAGCTGGTTGGTCGCCAGGCCGGTTGAGGCGACCACGAGGATTTCGCCCGTCAGATCGCCTCCGCTGGCACGTGCCGCGGCGCGGGCTCGGCGGGCGGCGCTCACGGCGATCTCGGCCTCTTTGAGGAAGGCCCGCCCGGCGACGGTCACCGCGACTCCGCGCGGGATCCGGGTGAAGATGCGGACGCCGAGATCCTTCTCCAGCGCCGCAACCTGATGGGAGACCGTGGGCTGGGCGACGCCGAGCCGGGCGGCGGCCGCAGTGACAGAGCCCTCTTCGGCCATGGCCAAGGCGTATTCGTACTGGCGCAGGTTCATCGGTTTCTCCTCACGTGACCCATAGAAGCATTCTATAGCACGTAAGCAAATGAACTATTTGCTTCTATGGATAGTCACTCATACCGTGATGCTCATGGCGCGGTCAACACGAGGAATTTCCCGGTGCCGCCGTTCTGAGGAGAAAGCCATGGGACAGAAGTCGAAAATCATGGACAGTGAAATTCAGGAGCTTATTGACAAAGCTGCGGAACTCGTTCCCCGGCTGGCTGAAATCGGCAACCGCTCGGACAGCCTGAGTGAGGACCCGACGGAGGCGATGAAGCTGCTCAATGAAGCCGGCTTCTGGCGTCTGCAGGTCCCGGCCGCATACGGCGGGTACAGCGACGGCAGCGTCGCGTTCGGCCTGGAGGCCCTGTACAAGATCTATCTGTCTATCGGTCGAGGAGACGCCGCCGTCCTGCTCAACACCGTCGTCGGCTCCGTCGTCCTGGCCGAGCTCTTCAGCAGCGATCTTCCCGAAGCGACCAAGCGTCAGGTGGCAGATGACATCGCCACCGGCCGGAGGTTCCGCTTCGTCGCGTCCGCCTCCGAGACCGGTGTCGCCACCGGCCCGACCACCGCGCGCAAGGTCGACGGCGGCGTGCTGGTCAAGGGCACCAAGTCCTTCAACAGCAACAGCGGCAGCGCGGCCGAGGGCTACGCAAGCGTCTCCGCCCAACTGGAGGGCTCGACGTCCCTGGTCACCGCCCTGATCCCGCTCGACACCCTGGCCGTGCGCCTCCACGGCGACTGGGACGTCATGGGCATGCGCGGCACCCAGAGCCAGCGCATCACCTACGACGACGTCTTCGTCCCCGACGGCTGGTACACCGTCCAGGCCACGCGCGACCCCCTGCTGTTCCCCGTGGCACAGGCCGGCCAGGCGATCATCGTTCTCGGCCCTGCCTACGGGGCACTGGACGCGGCGATCGACTACGTCAGGGCCTCCACCACTCCCACCGTGAAGATCTACGACTCGATCCAGACCGACCCGTTCGTCCGCCGACGCATAGGCGAGTTCCGCATCAAGCTGGACGCGGCCCGAGCCCTGCTGATGGAACTCGTCCGTGCCGTGGAGAACGCCGACGACAAAACCGAGATCGCCCAGCTCATGATCGACGCGCTCTCCGCCAAGACCGCCGCGACCAGCATCGCCGTCGAGGTCGCGTCCGGGATCGTCGACCTCACCGGGACCCGCAGCGCCGCCGCCAAGTACAACATCGACCGTTTCTGGCGCAACATCCGCACCTTCTCCCAGCACGACCCCAAGGTCGATGCGGCACAGTACTTCGTCGGCGGCTACCACCTGGCCGGAGAAGTCCCCGGCATGGAGGTCTACGTCCGTGTCTGACAGGCTCGCCGGCAATGACCGCCTCGCCCAGCGCGGTACAAGAAGAGAAACTCCCGTGACCGCACCCGACGACCTCGAACTCGCCGGACGCTTCCGGGAGGCCATGGCCTCATTTCCCAGCGGCGTCACCATCGTGACCACGGTGGATGAGGACGGACGCCCCTGGGGGTTCACCGCGAGCGCCTTCTCCTCGGTCTCGGCCGAACCGCCGCTCGTCCTGGTGTGCCTGTCCCGGACCGCCGAGTGCCACCCGGTGTTCGAGCGCTCCACGCACTGGACCATCAACATCCTCAACGACGGCCACCAACCGCTCGCCCGCCGGTTCGCGACCCGCGGCGCGGACAAGTTCGCCGGCGACGAGTTCCACCTCGACCCCGAGGGCGTGCCCTACCTACCCGACGCGTCGGCGCGCCTGCACGTCTCCGCATACGACCGTCACGTCTCCGGCGACCACACCATCCTGGTGGGACGCGTGCACGACGTCCGACTCGGACAGGACCCGGCGACCGTCTACTTCCAACGCGGCTTCCACGCACTGGCTGGCTGAGTCCCGCCAACCATCCAGGGGCCGCACACTGACACCAGGTGTGCGGCCTCGGCCCGAGAACGGCCGACCGCGGGTGCCGGCTCCTGCAGCGGCCTGCTTTGTCGGCGAGTCACTGTGCAGCCGGTGGCCTGTGCACCACCGCTCCTGGCGTACTCGGCGTCCGCATGCGGGCGATGCACCGGGCAGGACGGGCGGTAGCCCCGGCAGGCGCCGCAGTCGAAGTTCTCGAGCTCGACCTGGGACCGGCCGTCGGCGCGGAGCGGCGTGAAGGTGTAGTAGTCGCGGACTTCGGTGACCCGGCCGGCGCGGGAATCGAAGGCGTACTACTCGCGTCGCGCAGGAATCCGCCGAGCCTGGTCTTGTGGCGAGTGCTTGTTGACGAACCGTTCAGGGGTGCGCTGGTAGACGGCGGTCAGGACGTCGGCGCGGACGGCGACCATCCGGACGACGGTGCAGCGGCTCTAGATGTCGATGATCGAGTACAGGTGGCAGAAGACCCGTTTGCCCGGTCCGCGCAGCCGCGCTACGTCCCGGGACCGGATCTCGTTCGGGCGGGTGGCCGGCAGTTCCGGTTTGGTGTGCGCTGGGTGGACGGCGTGGCGGCGACGCTCACGGACCTCGTCGTGCTCGCGCAGGACGCCGTACATGGTGGACACGCCGGCCACGTAACACGCCTTGGTCGAACAGCTGGTGGTATCCCGATGCCGGGGCCGTGTCGGCGAAGTCGCCGGTGTTGAGCGGCGATCGCACGGTGGCCCGCTCCCGGGCCGACAGGGCGCGTGGCTGCGGTCGTGCGGCGGGCGCGGCTTGGCCGATGGCGGCGGGGACTGGCGGTGACGGCGGTAGTGGCCGGCCGGGCCCGGCCGGTGGCCCGGTACGCACCCCGGCAGGGGCGTGAGCTCCGCCACGGCCGTCTCGATCGCGGCGTCGATCATTGTCCCGACGCCGACCCGGCGGTGATCACCGGCTACAAGGCCGCCCGGAACCGGCCCCTGACCCGCGGCCAGAAGCTGTCGAACACCGCACTGGCAGCGGTCCGGGCACCGGTGGAGCACGGCTTCGCCCACCTCAAGAACTGGCGCGTGCTCGGCAAGGTCCGCATCGACCCGACGTGGGCGACCGCCCTGGTCAGGTCCCTGCTCGTCCTCACAAACCGCGAAGCTTCCCGATGACCGACGATCTTCACCGAAGGCATCCACCCACGACCAGCACGAGCATCCCGAACCCCGCACACACCAGACCCGTGACCAGCAACTTCACGATGCACAGTGCTCATGCCTCGACACACCGTCAGGCCCTACCCACCCAACAACGTGACAGCGCCGGCAGTCGCAGTGGCAGGCCGAGATGGCCGACATCCTCGCCCGACGCGCCGGAGTGGAGCCCGACGCCGACCTGAGCCCCGCACTTGCCGCTGGTGTCGCCCTCAGCGCGTTCCAGACCGCCCTGCGCCGCTGGGTGGACAGCGACGGCACCAAGGCCTTGGACGAGCTGGTCGACCAGGCTTTCGCGATGATCACCCCGGCCCTCGACCTCAGCACAGACCCGAACTGAACCCGCCCTCGGCCCGGCCGGTGTCGGCCCCTGTGCCGAGGCCGAGCGCCTCCAGCCGCTGCACTGCGCAACTCCTGCATGCCGGCGCTCCGTCGGGAGGGCATCGGCAACCGTCGGCTCGTGAGGGCCGCACCCGGTCGGGCCGTGCCCGCAGCGGGACGCGCACTCCGTCCTGTGCCGCGTCCGCGCCCGCACGAGGATCCGCTTGCCCCTTGGGAAGCGGTCTCACAGGGCATGGGCATGCGGTGTCCGGTCCCGATGTGTGGGCCGGGCACCGCAT
>NZ_JAPEPW010000003.1 GCF_026339955.1 Streptomyces sp. NBC_01549
GGGGTGCGGCGGTGACGGCCTGACGTTCAGTCACCGAGCGTGATGGGCCTGGGGTGTGGGTGGCCTGGACGCAGGAGCCCGCGGGTCTTCGTGATCATGGTTGTTGTCTAGGCAACCGATCATGAAGAACCCACGGGCTTGAGCATCGACGATACCGGGACCAACGAGGCTGCGACGCGACTGCTTGGGCTGGAGGGGGTGAGTGTGACGCAGGTCAAGGACGACAAGGCAGGCGGATCGACGGTATACGTCGTGACGAACGAGGAGTCCGCGAGGGCCTGCCCCTCGTGCGGGGTTTCTCCACCCGGCTGAAGGACTACCGCACCACCGCCCCCAGACACCTGTCCTGCGGCGGGCGCCCGGTGAGTATCCGGTGGCGCAAGGCACGCTGGCACTGCACCGAACTCGACTGCGACCGCCGCTCGTTCACCGAGTCCATAGGCCAGGTACCCGCGCGGATGCGTACGACCGGGGCGCTTCGGCGGGCGGCCGGGGCCGCGGTGTGTGACGGCGGGCGATCGGTGGTGCAGGCCGGCCGGGATCTGGGCCTGTCCTGGCCGATCGTGCAGCACTGCTTCGAGGACTACGCCGCGAAGGTCCTGCCCGAGGAGCCGCCGGTGACCGAGGCGATCGGGATCGACGAGACCCGGCGGGGTAAGCCGGTGTGGGAGCAGAACCCGGACACGGAGAAGTGGGAGCTGGTCGCGGACGCCTGGCACATCGGCTTCGTCGACGCGATCGGCGGGCGCGGCCTGTTCGGCCAGGTCGAGGGCCGCAACTCCGCCTCCGTCGCCGACTGGCTGACGGCCCGGCCCGCCGCCTGGCGCGAGCAGGTCCGCTACGTCGCCATCGACCTGTGCTCCACCTTCCGCGCCGCCGTCCACCGTGCCCTGCCGCACGCGGCGGTGGTCGTGGACTGCTTCCACATCGTGCAACTCGCCCAGCGCCACCTCGCCGACCTGCGCCGACGCCTCACCTGGAAACAGCACGGCCGCCGGGCCCGCAAGGGCGACAGCATCTACAGCGTCCGCAAGCTCCTGCGCCGCAACAAGGAAGACCTCACCGACGAACAACGCGAGCTCCTCAAGACCGAGTTGGAGTACATGGGGACCTACGGCCGACAGATCTATGCGGCCTGGCAGGGCAAGGAACTCCTGCGCGACCTCCTGGGCCTGACCGTCACCCGCAGGCACGTCACCCCCGACCACTCCGCGATCTCCACCGCCCGCCACCGCTTCTTCGCCCACGTCGCCGACCACGCTCACCTGCCCGAACTCGTCACCCTCGCCGAGACCATCGAGCAGTGGTGGGACGGCATCGAGACCTACCTGACCACCGGGATCACCAACGCCGCCTCGGAGGGCAACAACCGCCTCATCAAGCTCGAAGCGCGTAACGCCTTCGGCTTCCGCAACCGAGCGAACCAACGCCTCCGCTCACGCTGCGCAACCACCCGGCGAAGCCGACGGGAGGCACACCCCCACTAAATTCGAAGACCCAGTAAACCACGGAATACCCGGGAAAGGAAAGGGCCCCTCCGGGGCCCAACCCCTTTCAGGGCAAGGGGCGTTGGGTCAGTTCCTGGCAGGTGTGCCTGCCTCCGGCAGGACCGACACCCCCCAGGAGACAGACAGACCGAGGACAAGACAGGAGCAGACACACCCCCGGAAGACCGACCAACCAGGAACCGACCCGACAGACAACCCGAGCAGACCGGACCCTTGGACCGCCCACACGGTCCAGGGCCCGCCAGGGCCCCACCACAGAGCGCGGAGGCCCCGCCGACGCGCAACACAACCACCCGCCCCGATCCCCGACGCCGCCGCGCCACCCACGCCCACACCCACCCTTTTTCTCTCATTCGGGCAGGGAGAGCGGCAGCAGAGGGGATGTCAGCTCCCCGACCACGACGGAAAGGCCAGCTGACCAGGGACGCCCGGAGGCCGGCCGCCGGGCAGGGTCAGGAGATGACGCAAGAGATAGCGCAGGAGTTTTGCGCGTGAGGTGGTGCAACAGATCAAGACTGCTGTATTATGGAACATGTCGGAAGGGGTGGCCCCCTAACCGGCACCGCCGAACGTTCGTCAATAGAAAGGCGTCAGCGTGGAAATCGTCATCAGCGGAGGCAAGGTGGCTCCCAGCACGGACGAGATCACGACCCCTCAGGCTGCAAAGGCCCGCCGGATCGCCAATTTCCTCCCGCGCCCGGAACTCCTCCGGGACGCCGTCATCGAGCACAACCAGGACGACAACACCACGTCTATCCGGTTCGAGACCACGGCCGGTCCCATCCGAATTCTTCTGCCGGTCGCCGAGGGGTTCGAGTTCCACGTCATCCACGACAGCGACACCGGGCCCCGCATTCTCGGAACCTTCCGGGGTGCATCCCTTTCGGTGCGCGCCGTCGCATTCCGCATCAGTGAATTTCTGCGGACGCGCGGGCTGAAGTAGGCGGCAATTTCGGGGGGTCCGGTCCACCGGGCCCCCCGGGCATCCCCAGCACCTACACCAACCGGAGGGAAAGCAACTGTGAGCATGACGAGCATTGAGCCCGCCCACCGCGCCATTCCGGCGACCGATGGCGAGCGAGAGCAAATGGAGGCCGCTTTCCGGGCAGCCCTGGAGCAGCTCCCCGAGAACACCGGTTTCCCGCACGACGTACGCGAGTTGGCCCGGCCCCTCTTCGAGGCGGGATGGATCTCTGGCGTACGGACCGGGCACACCGGGCCCGCGCTGGCCGACGTTCCGTTGCCGCCCTACACGTTCGGTACGGCCCTGGCCAACCTGTCCGCCGCCCTACACGCGGACAGCGGCCCCAGCGTCGGACAGTTGGTCAGCTACCACGGGTCGCAGGAGTGCTGCCACGGCCGCTACTGGGTGACTCGCATTGAGCGCGAACTGGACCGCCGAGGACAAGAGTCCGTGCTCTACCGCCTCAGCGAGTACAGGAACGGCGCGTTCGTCACCGCACTGACCGGAGTCCACACGTCGAGCGTTACGGCACTCCCGCAGCACTGGCAGCGGTAAGCCCACACGGAAGGGAACTGATCATGAGTCAGAGGATCGCCAAGCAGCTTAAGACCCACCCGCGCGCCCATGTGGTCGAGCAAGATGGCCGCGACCGGACCGGGACCATGCGCTACCGCGCACAGGTCAAGTACCTCGCAGTCGGCGACACGCTCGCCGGTTTTGGCAAGGTTCTGGAGTGGTCGGAGATTGACGCGGTCGACGGGTGGCGGATGTTCCGGATGGTCACCGAGCGCCCGCAGTACTACCCGGTCGAGACCAACGTGTTCAACGTGCCGGAGTACCTCTACTACGGCATTACCGCCCTTGCCGAGCAGGGCGAGTGACCTGATGCGGCACAAGCCGCCGCAGTCGTAGCCGCAGGTCAGAGCGTGGCCCCGAGGGTGGGGCGCACCGGAGATTTAATCGGTTGCCCCACTCCCGGAGTTAGGTATTATGGAACCAGTTCGGAAGGGTTGGCCCCCTACCGGACACGCCGAAAGTTCGTCACCAGAAGGGAAGCCCCAGTGGCTCACGAGATCGAGCAGTTCACCGACGGCACCGCCGCTTTCGCCTCCGCCAACACGAGCGCCTGGCACAAGCTCGGCACCGTCACCGATGGCGCGATGACTGCCGAGGAGGCCATGCGCCTCGCGTCCCTGGACAACTGGAAGGTGCGTCTTCTGCCCCTGACGGCCACCGAGATCACGGCCGACGGCACCACGCCCCTGGAGGTCCCGCAGCACTTCGCGACCGCTCGCACGCACCCGAAGACCGGCCGGACGGAGACGCTCGGAGTCGTCGGCAGCGACTACCACCCCGTACAGAACGAGGAACACGCCGAGTTCCTGAACCTGCTGGCCGACGAGTCCGGCGCGCACTTCGAGACTGCCGGATCGCTCAAGAACGGCCGTCAGGTGTTCCTGACCATGAAGATGCCGCAGACCCTCACCATTGGTGGGAACGACGACGTGGACCTGTACATCGCGGCGTTCAACAGCCACGACGGAGGCAGCGCGTTCCGCGTCGTCGTGACGCCGATCCGGGTGGTGTGCGCGAACACCCAGCGCGCGGCGATCGCGGGGGCCCGTTCCTCGTTCGTGGTGCGGCACACCGCCGGAGCCAAGGCCCGTATCGCGCAGGCCCGTTCCGCCCTCGGTCTGACCGTCCGGTACGCCGAGGAGTTCGAGCGGGCCGCACAGCGCATGATCGAAGCCGAGATGACGCTCAGTGAGCTCAAGTCGGTGGTGGACGAGCTGTGGCCGGTCAAGGACAACGACAGCGCCCGCACCAAGACCAACCAGCGCCAGCGGTGGGGGGCGATCTCGAATCTGTTCGAGCACGCCGACACCCAGGCCGGTATCCGGGGCACGCGGTGGGCCGGTTACAACGCGCTCACCGAGTACGCCAACCACGTCGCCCCGACCCGGGGCAAGACTGACGCCGAGAAGGCGGACGCCCGCGCCGAGCGGGTCATCAGCGGCGCGGCGAACGACCTGATGGAGAAGGCATTCGCCCTCACCACGGTCTGACCCCCTGAACGCCGGGCGGGCGCCCCAACTCCCCCACGGGTGCCCGCCCGGCCCCCACAGGCCCCCACAGGCCCGCACAGGCCGCCCCGCCCGAGCGCGGAGCGCTCACCCCGCCTCAGGAGCGCGGAGCGCTCCCCGGCCCGCCCCTGCCGCGTAGCGGCAGCGCCTCGCGTCTGCGGAGCAGCCCGCGCGCCAAGAACACGTCCGCCGCTTACTGCGCCCAGGCCGCGCCGGCGGATGCCCAGCAGCTCGACGCGCCACCCACCGCCCCACGGAAGGCCATTCATGCCCATCCCGAAATGGACGATCAAAGGCATCGTTGACGACTACGACGAGTGCGGTTGCTGCGGCCGCCGCGGACTCAAGCGCACGGTAGCGCTGATGCCGCTGGACGCCGACGGGAACGAGGACGGCACCGCCGAAGACGTCGTGTACTACGGCACATCCTGCGCCGCCCGCGCCCTGGGTTGGAGGCAGGCGACGGTCACCCTGACCGCCCACGCCGCCCAGCACGAGCGGGACCAGCGCGACGCCTACGCGCGCAGGATGCTCAGCATCTACGCCCCGGTGGAGTTCGCCCCCGTCCGCGACAAGGCCCGCGTCTACTACGGCCGCAACCAGCCCCAGCGGGACACGGGCGTGAAGGCGACCGAGGAAGTGGCGAAGCTGCTGGCCAAGGCCCGCGCCACGCTGGCCGACACCACGACCGGCCCGGCCCGCCCGTCGCGGATCGAGGACTTCCACCGCTACCTCGTGATCTTCAACAGGGACGGGCGGATCTCCCTCGTGCAGCAGGTGCCGGAGGGCGAGGCCGAGCGCCAGGAGCAGGCCGCCGCCGCCCAGCGCCGCGCGGACCAGATCCGGGGCAGCGTCCGGGTCGTGGCCGCCCTGGACGCCGAGTCCGCGCGCGACGTTGCGTACGCCGACGAACTGACCCGCGAGTGGAACGCGAAGGCCTGGCAGGCCGCCCATGTCTGAGACCGCGCCCGCGCCCCGGTTGTTCATCGGGAGCCGCGTCACCTACCACGGCACCGTCACCGAGATGCACGACCGCCCCCTGTACCTCCTGCCGTGCATGTGGTTCGGCCACTGCCAGGCCTGTTGGGAGCAGGACGACGAGTTCGGCGAGCGGCACCCGATGGAGCGGGATCACTTCATGGCGGTCGACCTCACCACGGAAGACCGCCTGCACCACGCCCGCCGAGCGCACCTGACCCCCGTCCCGCACGAGTGGCCCAAGGATGCCGTTCCGGTCAACATCAACGGCTACTGGTACGCCGCCGCGTACACCACGCCAGGCGGAAGCGACCGGGCCCGGACGGTGCACTTCTACACCGCCGAGGACTTCATGGGGCGCACCTGGTGCCACATCCGGGAGCCCGCGCCCGACATCCGTCGCCTGGACGAGTTGGGCCGCCGTCGCCCCGTCATCTGACCAGTGCCCGCGCGCCACGGCGTGCGGGCACCCCCGCCCGTCGCGCGTAGCCGGCCCCCACCCGTCGCCCCGCTGGAGTCACCGTGACGAACCCGCAGCCCGACCAGGCCGCCCGCGCCGACCGCCGCAGCCTGCCGTACCCCGGAGACGAAGCGATCGCGGCCGCCCGCCGCCGCGCGCACCGCGCATTCGCCCAGCTCTTCACCGCCCTGGGTGCCGGAGGTCACCGCCTGCACTACGCCGTGGTGGACGTCGACGGCCGCTACCGCCTGGCCAGCGCCACCGTCACGGTCACGACCGCCCCTGCATGGCACCTGGACGCGGACCCGGACGAGTTCGCCGCCATCGAGGCCGCCGTCACGGCCGCCCTGGAAGGCAGCTGCACGGTCCTGGCCACCCTGGTCGTGCAGACCGACCAGGAACCGGACCCGGTTGTCTGCGGGTGGCGTATCGAGCGCGGATGGCTGCACGGCATGAAGCCCGCCGCCGTGCAGGCCGCCGTACGGCCGTGCGGGGGCGGCTCGGCGCCCGTCGCCCGCGCGTACCCCGCCCCGTTCCTGCCGGATCCGTCCGTAACCAGCTGAGGCCACCGCCCGGCCCCGGCGGGGGCCGGGCCGCCCGCCAACTCCCCATTCCTGTACGCCCCGTGAGGAGAGACCCTGTGATCACCATTGCCACCCCGTCCGGTACCGTCCGCGCCGTTCCGTCCGAGGCGGACGCCACCGGCAGCGTGCGCTACAGCCTCACCGGTGCCGCCCGGGGAACCGTCCACGTGACCGCGACCAGCAGCCCCGCCCGGTGGGACCAGTTCGACGCCGTCCGGGCCAGTCTCGGATCCGCCAGCGCCGTGCGCGAGCTGCCCGCCGAGCCGCTCGTGCGCATCCGTGGCCGCGCCTACCAGGGCAGCACGGTCCGGGTGCTGGCCCACTCCGCCGACGTGCCCTGGGGGTGGCAGGGACCGGTGTCCCTGGTCGACACCGACGACCGCCCCGCGCCCGAGCAGGCCAGCCAGACGCTGACCGCCATCCTGCGCGCGTGCGCCGCGGACTACGCCGGGCGCAGCGACTTCGCCCGCCTCCAGCTCGCGGCCCGTCGCCACGACACCCCGCAGTTGCTGAAGTGGCTGGACGCGATGATCTCGTACGCGGAACGGGCGCAGGCCTGCTATCTGGAGGAGGCCGAGGCCCACCGGGTCCAGGCCGCCCGCAGTCTCGCCGCCTGGTGGACGCTGGCCCGCTGGTTCACCGCCCGTCCGCACCCGGTGCTCGCACTACTGCTGGCACCGGACCGCGAGAGTCTGGCGCACCGCGCCGAGTATCTGCCGAAGTGGGTCGAGATCAGCAAGGGCGCAGCCGATGAGGAGGGCCGCCGTCTGACGCTCTTCCGGTCGGAGTACGAGGGGTTGGCCCGGCCCGCCGCCGCGCCGGAGAACCGGGACCGCCCGTACTTCGTGGTCGGTCAGTGGACGGGCGGCGGCGACGTCGACATCTGGCACGTGGAGGAGGCCCCCGCCGATCCGGGCGAACGGGCCGATCTGTGCGACGAGTACCGCGAGGACGCCGACAACGCGTTCGGGAGCGTCGAAACCGTCTACGCGGCCAGCCCGGAAGCCGCAGCCGCGCAGGCCCGCCGGGAGGCGCGCGAGACCAGCGAGCGCATCCACCGCGACCTCACCCGCCCGTAGGCCGATACGGCCGCTCCCCGGGGTGGCCCACCGCCAGGCCGCCCCGGCCCCCGCCCCTGATCAAGAGGAGAGATGCCCCATGGCAACGTTCGCCCACGCCACCCCGGAACGCTGCGCCCAGCTCGGCCGCGCCCTCACCGCCGCCGGCCTTGACTGGAGCGACAACGGCCGCCAGGACGACCCGCAGTTCCTCACGTACACCGTGACCGACCCGCACGGCCGCATGTGGCAGGTCAGCCCGGCCACCAACTTCCAGATCTCCCCGTCCAGTCCGGGGCAGATCTGGCAGGCCAGCTGCGCGGCACTGATGACGAGGGCCCCGGTCCTGTCCGCCCGCCTGGTGGCGGAGCACATCACGGACGTCCCGGCATGAGCAGCCCGCCGCCGTTTAGGCCCGAGGACTTCGAAGAACGGTGCGAGACCTGCAACGCCCCGCCCGGGCAGCTCTGCCGCGCCTGGTGCGACAGCGGATACACCGCCGGGGACGCCCGCGCCGACGCCGAGCGCCACGACGTCCAGCCCCCTGCGCCGTAGGCGCACCGCCCCGAATCCCCCGTCCCCCTTTCCCGAAGGAGACCCACCATGGAACTGTCCACCCCCGCCGGCCTTGAGTCCCTCGCACGCTCGGTTGCCGAGCAGGTCGGCGCCGACCGCACCGAGAAGGACGGCGACACCGGCCGGGTGCGGATCGTCTACGCCGACGGCCGCGCCCTGGAACTCACCCTGAACCGCCCCCGGACCCGGATCACCGTCACCGCGGTTCTGCCCGAGCAGGCGACCGCGCACGGTATCGAGGTCAAGGCGATCACGGTCACGGCCCTGCCCCGCCCGCGCCCCAGCGAGAGCCAGGCCAAGGCCACCTCGCGGCACACGGCCGACCACATCCGTCAGCGGCTGCTGCCCGCGCACACCGCAGCCCTGGTCGAACTGCGCGAGCGCACCGCCCCTCAGCCAGCCACGCTCGAGCGTGCCGACGCCGCCCTGGCCGGACTCCTCGACCGCCCCCGGGGCGGGGTGGCGATCTCCGAGCAGCCGGTACGCCGCCCGCTGGGGCTGACCGCCCGGTGCGCCGTCGCCTGGTGGCACACGCTCGACGGGCCCTCCCGGGCCGTGGCACCGTTCATGGCCGATGTCCTGCGCCGGGCCGGTCTGGCGACGACGGAGCCGCACGGCAGCGGCTACGTGTTCTTCGCCGAGCCCCCTGCCAGGCAGGCCGACACCCGGTTCCGGATCGCCCCTGCCGCCGGGGGCGCAGGGTGGGACCTGGTCGACGAGTTCACCGGCGCGTGCGTGCGGACGTACGACGACCGGGAGTGGGCCCAGGGGATCGCCGAGAGCGCGAACGGCGAGGAGGACGCCGCCCGGCGCGCCGCAGTCGCGTCCATGGACCTGCCGGGACTGTCGGCAGACCTGATCGAGGACGAGCAATTCCGGTCCCTGGCCGTGGAGTTGGCTACCGCCGGACACATGCCCTACGGCCTGGCCGACGTCGACTACACGCAGACGCCGGGATTCCACATCTACCCGAGCGCGGAGCCGGGTCGGGCCAAGGTGGCGCGGCTGCTGGAGCCCTGGGGGGCGATCCGGCCCGGTGCCCGCTTCGAGGCGCCCGAACGCGAAGTCGAGCTCTACGACAAGGACATGGAGGCCTACGCGCGGCTCCTGACCAGGCCCGGCCGGACGGTGGCCGTCATGCTGGACGGCATCCAGGTCACGTACAACAATCCGCCGACCAGGCCCTGATCTGCGCGTTCCGGGGTGGGGCAGCGCCATGAAAATCGGTTGCCCACCCCCCAAGGCAGGTATTATGGAACATGAAACGCCGCACCCGCGCGAGAGAGCTGCACCCCCCAACCCCCACACCCGCACCCGCACCGAGAGAGGGCGCCTACGTGACCGACGCGACCCGCACCCCCGAGTGCCGCCAGCACGGCCCCATGACACTGCACACCGGCGACCAGTCCCCGGCACAGCGCTTCACCGGCACCTGGTACACCTGCACCGATCCGACCTGCTGGAGCGCCGTTCTGTATCCGACGGCCGAACTGGTCGCCGACCTCGAAGCGCAGGGGCGTCCGGCGAAGGCCCCCCCTGACCATCACCCACACCCGCACTGACGGGACTCTCGTGTCCGGCTCAGTGAAGGGCGACGGTGTGTACGAGCTGGTCCAGCCGTTCCGCTTCCGGGCCTCTCCTGGGATCGGGATCTACCTGCGCGGCTCCCGTGACCGCCGCGCCGACCTGTACCGGATCCGCCTGGCAGCCGATGCCCTGCGCGGGGCCGGCCACCTGGTGGCGGTCGAGATCGACGAGACCCAGCGCCGGGCCTTCGCCGAGGCCGAGCAGGACCGCGCCGACCGGGCCGCCAATCGCGCCGAGCACTTCGGCGCGCGGGCCGAGTGCTTCCAGACGTCGTCAGACGCTAAGTGGGAACGCGGGCGCGAGATCACGCGCGGGTACGGGGGCGAGCCGGTGAAGGTCGACCACTACTCGGCCAACCGGCACATGCGCGACCTGGAGCGTGCGCACGGGCTGTTCGGCCAGTCCGAGCAGGCGGAGGCCGACCGCTGCGCGGGCCGCGCGGTCACGGCCGAGCACTACGAACAGCACAGAAGGAACCCGGGGGTGACGCTGCGCCGCCTGGAGCATCTGCAGGCCGACCGGCGCCGCGTCGAGCGCCAGCAGGCCGAGACGGTCGAGGCCGCCGAGGCAGGCAGGCTCACCCCTGAGGCTCTGGCCGAGGCCCTCGTCCGGCTCGACGCCGACCACGCCGACCTGTGCGACCAGATCGGCTACTGGGAGCGGGTCATCGCCCAGGCCGAGGCCGAGGGCGTGAAGCTGTGGGGGCCGGGCGACTTCGAGCCGGGTGACTTCGTGCGCTCCGGCAGCCGCCTGCTGGAGGTCCTGCGGGTCAACAAAAAGACGGTCACCGTGCCGGGCGGGCCCGAGGCCGGGCCGATCGTGTCCAAGGCCAACCGCCAGTACTCGTGGAACGGGAAGCTCCCGTACGACAAGGTCACCGGCCGCGTGAGCGCCGAGGAGATGCGGGCGCGGCTGGCGGAGGAACAGGAGAAGGCGACGAAGGACGGAAACGCCGCCGCGAGCGAGCAGGAGCAGTACGACGCCTAAGCGCGTGCCGCGCCCCACCCGCTGCGTGCACGTAGCCCGCTGCGGTCGCAACGCGTAGCCGTCAACGCCCGGCCCACACAAGGTGCATACGGCACTCCCCCGTCCCGAAGACGAAAGAGGCTCCGCCATGCCCCGATCCGTACTGCCCCCGCCGCCCGCGCCGGCCCCCGCGGCTGATGACGACCGCCGGTGCGTCGACTGCGGCCTGCCCTGCAACGAGCAGGTGACATCCATCCCCCGCATCGGCGGCGGAACACGTGCTGTATACGCGTGCTCCGTGCACGCGGCACAGCGCCTCAAGGTCATCTGAACTGCGCTTTTGATGGCTGGCTAGCGCTGTGAAATTCGGTTGCCCCACCCCGCCGATTCAGTATTATGGAACATGTCGAGAGGTGACTCCCTCCCGATACCGCTGAAAGTCCGTCAACCCAGCACAAGGAGGCCAGACATGGCCACAGCCACCACCGTGTGCAACGCCCTTGAGCACGACACCGAGCCCGACGCCGACCTGATCAACTCCGCGAAGGTGGTCGTCATCCAGGACCCGGTCAGTGTCCGGCCCCGCCCGGACCGCACGTACAGCGTGTTCAAAGGCTGGCGGCGCTCCCAGGCCACGCAGATCACCAACGCCACCGCCGGGGCGGAGGGCCACGAGAAGCGGCCAGTCAAGGCGTTCGTCCGTGCCAACCTGGTCGGCCGCGACGACTGGACCCGGTTCCTGTCCCTGAAGGAGGTGTCGGCCTTCGTTAGATCGTGTCCGTGGCTTGCGTTATCGAGTTGACCGAGGTGCATGGTAGTTGCGCTGCCCCCTTCCCTCGCACGTAACAAGATCCGCGCTACTGGTCAGAGCCGGGAGCAAAGGGAAACTGCCTGTTGAGAAGGCGTTGCGGCCACCAATCGGGGTGCGTAGGTTGACGCGGGCCGACGGTGCGACGACCGCGCGTCGGGCAAAGGGGGACACCGCATGGGACGCCAAGAAAACCCAGTGGACCCGGGGGCCGGGCCAGTTCAACGCTTCGCGTACGAGCTGCGCAAGCTGCGCCAAGAGGCGGGCGGGATCACCTACCGGACCATGGCCCGTGGCACGGGGTACTCCGTCACGACGCTGTCACGGGCGGCTGCGGGCGAGCAGTTGCCGTCGTTGCAGGTCGTCTTGGCGTACGTGGCGGCCTGCGGCGGTGACCGTGAGGAGTGGGAGCGCCGATGGCGGGAGGCGGCAGCTGATGAGGCGGCCACCGCGGCGGCTGACGACGACACCGATCCGCCGCCCTACCAGGGCCTGGCCCGCTTCGAGTCGGGTGACCGCGAGCGGTTCTTCGGTCGGGAGCGGCTGGCCAGCGAGGTCCTGGCGCTGGTGCGGGCCCGCCGGTTCAGCGCCGTGTTCGGGCCCTCCGGCAGCGGCAAATCCTCGCTGCTGCGCGCCGGACTGATCCCCGCCCTGCAGACCGCGCCTCTCCTGCGGACCGAACCCGCCCCGCACCAGCGTCCGGCTGCCATCCGGATCCTTACCCCCGGCCCGCACCCCGCCCGCACCCACGCCGCCCTGTTCACGGCCAAGGACGGACCCGGCGAGACGGTGGTCGTGATCGACCAGTTCGAAGAAGTCTTCACCCTGTGCACCGACCTCGCCGAACGCAGCGCGTTCATCGACCTCGCCCTCACCGCCCTGTACCCGGACAACCGGCTACGGGTGGTCCTGGCGGTACGGGCCGACTTCTACGGACGCTGCGCCGAACACGACGCCCTGGCCCAGGCTCTGGGCGCCACCAGCCTGCTGGTCAGCCCGATGAACCCCGCGGAACTGCGCGAGGCGATCGTGAAGCCGGCCATGGCGAGCGGCCTGATCGTGGAGAAGGCGCTGACCGTCAGGATCGTGGAGGAGGTCTCCGGCGAGCCCGGGGGACTGCCGCTGATGTCCCACGCCCTGCTGGAGACCTGGCGCCGCCGCAAGGGCCGGGCCCTGGGCGAAACCGCCTACGATGCGGCCGGCGGCATCCACGGCGCCATCGCCCGCACCGCCGAGCATATCTACACCCAGCTCACTCCCGCTCAGGGCGACATCGCCCGGCGGATCCTGCTCCGGCTGATCACCCCCGGTGAGGGCTCCCAGGACACCCGCCGTCCCGCCGACCGTGCCGAACTGGACACCGGCCGGGCCGAGGACGCCGCCGTGGTCCTGGAACGCCTCGCCCGTGCCCGACTCCTCACCCTGGACGACAGCACCGTCGACCTCGCCCACGAGGCCTTGATCACCGCTTGGCCTCGGCTGCGTTCCTGGATCGATGAGGACCGCGAACGCCTCCTTGCCCACCGGCACTTGACTGAGGCCGCCCGCGCCTGGCACGACCTCGGCCGCGACCCCGGCGCCCTCTACCGGGGCACCCGGCTGAGCGGCGCCGAGGAGCACTTCGCGGAGCAAAGTAGGGCCGAGGACCTCACAGGCCTGGAGCGTTCCTTCCTCACCGCCAGCAGCGCGAGCCGCACCCGTGAACGCCGCCGGCTGCGCGGCCTGGCCAGCACGCTCTCGGTGCTGCTCGCGTTGGCGCTGATGGCCGGTGTCGTGGCCTGGCAGCAGAGCCGTACGAACAACCGACAGCACATCCAGGCCGAGGCCCGCCGCATCGCCGCCGTCGCCGACAGCATGCGTTTCTCCGACCCCGTGAAGGCGATGCAGCTCAGTGCTGCGGCTTACCGGCTCGCCGACACGAACGAGACCCGCTCAGCTGTGCTCGGCGCCATGGCGCAGCGCGAGGAGGATGTTTTCACCCCGCCGGGCGGTAGGGATCCGAACGCCCAGTACCTTCTCAGCGGTGACGGCCGCACGCTGGTCAGCGCTGGGAAGGACCGGGTGGAACGGTGGGATGTGCGTACCCACCGAAGACTCACATCGTCCCGCAGCCTCGGAAATTTCGCGGGTGGTGGTGATGTGTGGATGAGTCCGGACGCACGGACGCTCGCTACGCTCGAAGAGAAAGGAATACACCTGGCGGGGTTGCTCCCGGCCCCGTCGGACAAGGGACTCTTGCGCTCCGCTGGCGCGGGTGGGTTGATCAGATTCAGCCCCAGCGGGCGGACCCTCGTCGCCGACAACTCCAACGCGGCTGAATCATCCTCTGTTCAAGTGTGGTCCGTGAGGAGTCGGCGTTTGGTGTTCGAGCGCCCCCTTGGCGATGAGCAGGGGATCACCTCGGCGGCTGTCAGCCCGGATGACCGCTTGCTGGCGTTGTGCCCGGAAGGCGAATCATTCGAATTGTGGGACGTCACCCGACACCGGAAGATGGCGACCTCGTGGGCGAGGGGAGCGCAGCGAACGCTGTGTGACAGTGACGAAGTTCAGTTCGCGCCTGATGGCAGCACGTTGGTGTCCACGGGCAGTGGCGGTGTCCGGCTCTGGGACGTCTCCTCAGGCCGGGAGATCCAGCGGATCAAGCAGTCGGGGCTCACCTGGGCTGTGATCAGTGAGGACGGAAGGTTCATCGCATCCGTTGCCGACGATGAGATTCTCGTCTGGAGGGCGGACGTCCCCAATACTCCGGTCTTCCGGTACTCGCTGGTCAACGAGTTTGTCTCGGAACTCCGGATCGACCAGCAGGAAGGCGTGATCCGCTACCGCGCGGGTACGACGGGCGGTGTCGTGCGGACGCTTTCCCTCCGCAGTGTCCTGGCCTCCAAGTGGCAGCAAGATCCTGCCGACGCGGCAGTTTTCAGCCCGGACGGCGACACCCTGGCGACTGCCCGCCAGTCTAAGGACTCGGCCACGTTTCAGCTGCGGGACGGGCACACCGGCCGTGTGCGAGACAGCTTGCCAAAGGCCTCCTGTCACGATTCTTCGGTGGCAGTCGAGGGGGACGGGATCAGTCTGGGCTGCGGTGTGCTCATGGCTTTCCGCCCCGACAGCAAGGTTTTCGCGTACGGCTCAAGCATGTCCGGGGGGTCCATTCCTCCGGAACGGGTGTCCGTGTGGGATCTCGCAGAACACCGCGAAACGACCCATTTGGATCTGGCGCTGCCGGATCCGACGTCAGGAAACGAGCTGAACGGTATCGCGTTCAGCCCTGACGGGAAAGCGCTGCTGGCGTCCCGTATCCCGGACGCGGAGGTCATAGAGGTGTGGGACCTGCGCCGTCGGTCCAAGAACAAGATGATAAGTCATGCCGGCGGCGAGATTCTGACGTTCCTTCCCGACGGCAGTCGCCTGGTTACCTCTCACAGCCAGTTCATTGATCTCAAATCCGGACGGGTGACACAGCGCCAGTTCAGCCTGGACGACGTATTGGCACTGTCGGTCAGTGAAGACGGCCAGTACTTGGCGGCGGGCGACGGCTCGGGCCGGATCACACTCTGGGACGGCCACGCCGACCGGCGACTCGGCGTGTTGCCCGGGACGCCCAACCATGCCGGTGAACTGGATTCGGAGCCGGTGCTCGCACTGGCGTTCTCCCCAGACTCGCGCACCCTGGCAACGGCAGGCTCCAACGGCCAGGTGCAGCTGTGGGACGTTGCCTCGCACCAGCGGTTGGGCGGTGTCCTCTCGACGCCCGGGGACTCGATCCTGGCGCTGTCCTTCAGCCGGGACGGCAGCACCCTGTACGCGGCCGGCGCGAACGTCCCCCTGCAGCGGTACGACATCGGCTTGGCGCATATCGTCGCCGACGTCTGCAAGCGGGCCAGAACCGGCCTTTCGCGGGCCGACTGGAAGACGTACCTGCCCAGCATCCCGTACCGGAAGACCTGTTGAGACCGGGCCTCGGCCCGGGAAGCCCTGGAGCCGCCGCTGTCGTCCGTGGGTGCCGTGCGGCTGACGGCGCTTGGCTGCGCTACAGCGCGGCACGGCAGCAGGCGCAGTGGTCGCCGCGTCCCTACTCGCGGCTTCGTGCGCGGAAAGAGATCTGCAGGGCGAGGATGACGCCGATCGCGACTGTGATCAGCAGAATGTGGAAACCGTCGCCGAGCAGGGTTGCTACCCAGGGGGGTGCACTTGCGTCGGAGGGCTCGGGACCATCTGTCAATTTCTCGGTCTTCCAGATATTGGCGTTATCTGTCCAGGCGGAGGTGATGGCGCAGAGCGTCCAGAGGAACGAAACGAGTGCTCCGGCGACCTCTGTGCCTTCAGCCGTCGTACTGCCTGCCAGCGACTGCAGCAGCGCGACGAGCAGCAGGCCGAAACCGAAACTGCTGAGTGCCGCGCGCCATCCCAGATCGGCGACTGTGACAGATGCGGCAGCGGTGGACAGCAGGAGTAGCCCGGCGCAGCAGACTGCGAAGCCGCCCAGTACGACGGCGGTGTGCGAGAGCCTGGCCAGCAGTCCACGTGCCAGCACTGGGGCGACGGCCAGCCCGGTCAGTGCGGCGGCGAAGACGGTGCCGCCATGACCGTGGGCGGGGTCGAAAGTGTACTGAGGACCGATTGATCCAGCGGTAGTCCCACGGATATACGACCCGAACCAGGACTCCAGTGCCGCTGCTCCGGATGCGGTGGCCGTCGCCGCCATTGCCACAAATAGCGCGCCCGCTGACCGGATGGAGATGAAGCTCTGCCGGCCGCGCAGCGTGAGTACGACCGCCAGAGCGACAACCAACAGTACTGTGCAGGGAACCAGGGCAAAGATGCTGCCGAGCTTGACAGTACGGCTGGCCATTGCCACACCCGTGAACGCTGCTCCGAAGAACACCGCCCCGATGGCCACGGAGTGCGGGTGGGGCGTGCGGACAGCGGAGCGTGCAGCTGCCGGTGCCGGTGCGGGTGATAAGAACCCCAGGAACCAACTGCTGGCGAGGGGCAGTGTGCCGAGCAGCGCGGTGAGTAGGTAAGGCCAGCGCCCGTCCAGCAGGTTCGGCAAGGCGTCGACCTCCGGCGTCATCGGGGCGAGTGCACCGACCGGGCCGAGGACGGCGACCCAGGGCAGTGTGTATCGGCGTTCTCCCGTTTGTGCCAGTGCGATCGCACTGGCGACGGAGAATGCCGCCATCACGCCTCCCGCCGTGCCCTGTACGACTCGTGCGGTGGGTAGCACGGCCGTGCCCGGTATGAGGCCCGCGATCAGCCCGGCCGCCACAAAACAGGCGGATGCTGCGAGAAACACTCTGCGGCGGGCGACGCGCCCGGCCCACCATGCGACGCTGAGCGAAGCGAGCAGCATCGGAACGAGGTACCACCAGACCGCTGGCGGGGAACCAAGAGGGATGAGATATCCCCCGTAGCCGTCGCCGGCCAGCAGCGGGGCGGTAGCGGCCGAGGTCGCTGTGAGGGCGGCGACGCCGAGGGCGGCGGACTCAACTGCGGGTACCCATGGCCGTTCGCGTGCACGTTTGCCAGGGACATCGTTCCAGTTGAGGTCGCTTCGCGGCGCCCGGGCAAGCCGGATCTCGCCCTGGACTCCGTGGGCGAAGTAGGTGGGAGTCTGTTGGGTACGGGCCCGCACAGTGGAGTACACGTGCGCGTGGAGGTCACTCACCGATATCCATCCGTCGCCGTCCCGGTCGGTTTCGGGGCTGGTGAGAGCTGATACGACTGCGCCGCTGAAGACCGACGGACGCGGTGAGTCCAGGGAGAGTACTTCGCCTTCGAAGGCGTACTCCAGAGCGCTGGAGGCGGTGAGTACCACGTAGCCACGTGCCGCGAACTGGCCTGACAGCACATCGGTTCCTCCTGCGCGGGGACGGAGCCCTGCCGCGAAGGAGCCGCTGTAGCAGCAATCCAGTAGCAGGACTTTGGCGTGCGCGCGGGAGTGTTCGAGCAGGCGGTTGAGGTCATCGGCTGCCAACGAGGATGCTGTCAGCCGACCTCGCCGGGTGTCCGTTGTGGCGAGGTGGAGCCGGCCCCAAGGATCCTGCACACCATGACAGGAGAAGTGCAGCAGGACGAGATCGCCGGGCTGCCGGTCGGCCAGGACCGCTTCTACCGCGTCGGCCACATCCTGACGACAGGCATCTTCCAACACGGTGACCTGATCGAAGCCACCGACCTCTGGATGTTCCAGCACCGCCTTCAGTTCGCGGACGTCCTGGGCCGGCGAGCGGAGTCGACTCAGTTCCGGGTCGTCGTATCTGCCCGTTGCCACCAGCAGCGCATAGCGGCCCATCTCAGCCACCGTCCTGGCTTGGATCGCGGCCGGTGCCGTTCATCGCGTCGCGCACCCACGCCTCACTCAATGCGTGCAGGTCGTCCTGGGAGAGTCCGTGGAGGGTGAGTCTGCTGTCGCCGTGCTCCAGTTCGGCAGACCGTTCGCAGTCGCGGCGGATCCACGCGATCACTGTGCGCGCCATGGCGCTCATGGCGGCTGCCGACGTCACCCCGCTGACCACCAGCGTGCCCATGGTCTCGGCGAACGGACCTCGACTGCCCTCCGGACGTTCGGCCGCGGCCGGCCGGTCCACGCTGGGGACGTCAACAGACCGCAGTTCCTCCCAGAGATTCCGGGTCAAAGCGTCCAGTACATTCGCGTCCGCGGTATGCGAATGAATTTTGATCACTAGCTGAGCCTGCATAACCAGCATCTCCCTCGTCATTGCGCGTGCACTGTGCGGAAAATTCCGTTCAACGTTTTGCCGCTGAAGTAGGTCTTAGTGCGTTGTGGCAAAGGGAGTCCCTGTTCGATGAGCAGGGACTATTCCGTGTGCGGAGCATGATTGCGGAGGGATAGGGGCAGGCAGCGGACGGCTTGTTGTGGATCGAGGAGGGTGCGATGCCGTCGGTGCTGGGGTTGATGGAACAGCGTGAGGCGCGGGCGAGGCGGGATCTGGAGTCTTGGACGGAGGTTCTGGAGCAGGCTCAGGCGGAGGTGGATGCCGCGCGGGAGCGGGTCGAGCGGGCCCGGGTGGGGCGTGAGGAGCTCGTGTCGGTGCTGGCCGAGGAGAGCGACGTTGATACGCCGGTTTCCGTGTCGTCTGGCGGTGAGACGGCTGCCGGTGTGGGATCGAGCGGCCCCGGCGCGGGGCAGGGCGAGCGGCCGCCGGTGTGGCGGTCGGGCATGGGCGAGGAAGCGCTCAGGGGCTTGTACCGGGAGGTGTTCGCCGCGGTGGTGGCTGCGTCGGGGCCGGTGAACGGAGTGGAGCTGACGCGGGCGGTGGGCCGGGAGGCGGAGATCAAGAACGAGGTGGAGAAGATCCGTCACCGTGCCTATGTGCTGGAGAAGCGGGGCTGGCTGGTGCGGGCGGGGGACGGACGGTTCATGCCCGCGCCCGCAGCAGTCGGCCGGGGCGCCTCTCCGGCCAGCGCGGAGCGTCCCCGGCCAGGCGCCTCGACAGCCTGATCACAGCGGCCCACCACACCATCTGGGTGTGGTGGTCGGGGCGGCGTTCGTGGTCGCGGTTGAGGCGGCGTGAGCGGGAGAGCCAGCTCAGCGTGCGCTCCACCACCCACCTGCGGGCCAGTACGACAAATCCGCGCCTGCCGTCGGAGCGGCGCACGACCTCGATCCGCACTCCGTGGCGGGCAAACGCCTTCGCCAGTGCCGGACCCTGGTAGGCGCTGTCGACCCACACCAACTTCAGCAGCCGGCCCGGCTGGTCCATGAACGTCTCCAGCAGCGCGGGGGCGGCCTTGGAGTCGTGCACGTCGGCCGTGGTCACGGTGACCTCCAGGAGCAGGCCCTCGGTATCGGTCAGGATGTGACGCTTGCGCCCGTCACGTGACTTCCCGCCGTCGTATCCGCGGCTGTCCTCGCCGACGGTCTCGGAGGCGTCCACCGACTGACTGTCGATGATTCCCGCGCTGGGCTCGGTGTTGCGGCCTGCGCGTTCCCTCGCCACGCAGCGCAGGCGTTCGTGCAGCTCACGCACGTAGTCGCAGGCCCGCCAGCGGCGGAAGAAGTCGTAAACCGCCCGCCAGTACGGGAAGTCGACCGGCAGGGCCATCCACTTCACGCCGTTGTCGACCAGGTAGCGCACAGCGTCGAGCATCTCGCGGTGGCAATACGCCTCCGGACGCCCGCCCTGCTTGAGGAGCCAGGCCGGTACCGGCATCGCCGCGCGGACCTCGGCCCACTCCGCGTCCGTCATGTCACTGGGATAGCAGCCTGCCCGCCGTCCCGGAGCGATCGAACCGAACCTGTGCGCGTAGCAGTCGCACTCCGGGGTGACCGCGGTGGACGCGGGTACAGCAGAGATGGTCAACTGGTCGGACAACGGGTCTCCTTGCTCGTGACCGGCCTCAACAACCACGTCACTACCAAGGGGCCCGTTTCTTCATGCCCGCGACCACACCGGCAACTCTGTCCGAACGATCACCCGCGCCGCAGGCTTCGAACGAGATCCGGTTTGCCACAACGCACTTATTGCCCCTGTACGCGGTGACCGGTGAACCACCGCCGGAACGCTGGGCGCAACTGACGGGCTGATGGATGTGACTCACCTGGTTTACCTTTTTGTAAAAAATCTCTGGTGTCGGAGAGGACGGCCACGCCGCCGGAAGTGGGTGGCGGGACCTTGGGGTTTGAGTGCTGCGGTCCTTGTCCGTCCCGTCATGGACGGACAAGGACCGCAGCACCCTGTTCAGTTGGGGTTCGGCGGTTGGGTTGAGGGGTGCCGGTGCGGTGTGTCAGGATCCGTCCGGCCCCTGTGGGTGGTGCCTGTCGTGGGTTGGTCAGAACGTGTTGGCGTTGAGGGCCTTTTGCAGGTGGCGGGTGGTGTCCGCGTCCCATACGCCGTTGGCGGTCGCACCGAGGTGGTGCTGCAGGGCCTTGACGGTGACCGGGCCGACGACGCCGTCCTGGGCGACCTTGAGGTAGTGCTGGAGAGCCTTGGTTGTCAGCGGTCCGAAGGCGCCGTCGACCACGAGCTTGGCCGCGCCGCGGGCGTTCAGTGCTCGCTGCAGGGCAGCGCAGGTGGCGGGCCCGAACTCGCCGTCGACGGTCAGCTTTCCGGTCGGCGGCTTCGGTACGGGCTTGCTGGGGGTGCTGCGGCCGGCCAGGGCAGCTTTCATCACCGCTGCCGCCTGCGGGCCGTAGGCGCCGTCCACCGTCAGGTGGTACTTGGACTGGAAGGTGCGTACGGCTGCTTCGGTGCCGGCACCGAACTGGCCGTCGACGGTGAGCTTGGTGTGCAGGACGGCGTTGAGGTTCTTCTGCAGTGTCTTGACCGCGTTGCCGGTCGAGCCGCGGCGCAGGATGCCGTCGTGGCCGGGCATGGGGGCCGCGTTGCCGTAGGCCGGGCGGCCGTATCCGACGATGCAGGCGCTGTTGCGGAGCCTGCGGCGGAAGGCGTCGGAAGTGTTGCCTTCCAGGGTGGTAATGGTGGCGTTGGAGTGCACGGCCTCGACGAGTCCGACGTGGTCGATGTTGCCTATGGAGCGGGTGCCGGACCAGTCGAAGAAGACGATGTCCCCGGGACGGATGCCGCCGATGCCGTAGTGCCAGCGGCCGTGGTTCTGGAAGGCCCGTGCGTGGGCGGTGGTGAGGGCGTACTTGCCCATCACGGCGCTGAGGTTGTCCGAGTGCGCCGCCTCGTAGCTGACGGACATGTCGCACCACGGGCCGGTGAAGCCGTACCAGACGGTGACGGCGTTGTGGTTCGAGCCCGGCGGGTGTTCGCCGGTGCCCAGGAGCTTGCGGGCGGCGGAGATCATTCCTTGTACGGTTCCCATGTCACGGCTCCAAGTCTTCGGGAAGGGCGTCAACATCTCCGGTCACCACGTGCGCGGGGTCCTGGCTGATGCCGTCCTGGGCGGGATCGACGTCGAAGATTCCCGCGCCGCCCGCCGGGTACGGCGGTGCCTGATTGCTGTCGGTCATGCTCGGTTCTCCTGTTCCGCTTGGTTTCCTGGCCGATCGGTGATCGGCCGCAGAGCGCCTGCCGTCTGCGGGCGCCTGGTGTCGAGGTAGGTCGCTGCGCTTGCAGATCAAGCCCCGTGTCCGGGGGCTGCCCTGCCGGCTCGTCCTCCTCGTCTGTCACCGAGTTTTCGCGGTCCGGCGGTTGTTGCGCAGCCCCCTCCTGCCGGACGCAACAAAGGCCACGCTGCTGGTCACGGGGTGGGCGCGGAGGAAGACCGGCGGATGGGGCAGCATTGCGGCCCCCTGTCGGGGTGCATAGGTTGACGCGGGCTGACCGCGCGATGCACACGGCGCTGAGGCGGAGGGGGACGCCAGGAGGGGCGTTGGACCCGGGTGCCGGGCCGTCGCAGCGGTTCGCGTTCGAGCTGCGCCAGGAAGCGGACCGGATCACCTACCGAGCCATGGCCCGCGACACCGGCTACTCCCTGACAACGCTCTCGCGGGGCGGCCGCCAGTGAGCAACTGCCGTCGTTGCCGGTCACCTTGGCCTATGCAGCCGCGTGCGGGGGCGACGGTGAGGAGTGGAGCGGCGCTGGCGGGCCGCGGACGCGGAGACAACTGCCGCAGCGGTGGCTGCCGATGACAGTGATCAGCTGTACCAGGGCCTCGCCTGGATCGAGCTGGGAGACCGCGAGCGGTTCTTCGGCCGGGAGCGGCTGGCCGGCGAGGTCCTGGCGTGGGTGCGGGGGCGCGACGCTGCGGTGCACCCGCCTGGCCTACCTGGTGAACACCCTCGATCCCAAACTCGTGACCACGGCCCTCGGCATGGACCCCGAAGGCGTCATGGCCGAGAAGCACCGACACTGCGCACCTTGTCTGAACTGCTAAAACGTCATGGATGAGCGTTGATCGGCAAGGGACGCCAAGATCCTCAAAGGACTCGAACCCTGGCTGGAGCGGTTCGACTTCGCCACGACCTCGGCGCCCGCCATCGCCTTCATCGCCCGCGCCTGCCGGGCCAGGCCTGGGTGCTGCGCCGCTGGGACCGGCAGGAGGACGACGTGCTGCTGTTCACCGACGCCGACTCCGCCCTGGCCGAACTCGCCCGGCACGTGCGCGGATCCTGGGCGAACCTCCTGGGCGACGAGGGTGTCCCCAACGAGCCGCCCACCGACGACCGCACGGCCGTGGACCTCTACTACGGGCCCGAGCGCAACAACCGCCCGGACGAGGGCTACTCCCTGTACGCCGCCGACATCAGCGGGACCGGCCGTACGCGCGTCGTGTCTCTCGACTTCCGGTTGAGGCGGACGCATGCGAGCGCGCGCACCGCTATGCCGTCTCCCATCCGGGATTCCACGGTGGTCTGCCCTGCGTGGAGGTCGACGGCGTCCTGGTGTTCGCTACCTCGACCATGAGCTCGGCGCCGTACGGGTGTCGGTCCACCTCGACAGCGCCCCGGACCGGCTCGTCCGGCCCGACGGCACGGTGCCGCTGCGCGTCAAGGTCGAAGACAAGGTCGTACTCGACGACAGCGGCGAAGAAAGGGCGCCGCAGCCGCCCCTGCTGGACGCGTTGCTGAACGTGGCCGACGACGGGCAGAAGGACGCGATCCGCGCGGCAGCCCTGGCCGCCGGCATCCTGTGGCACTGCCCGGCCTGCCGATGGGACAACCCGGGCCCGGCCACCTGCTGCGAGGGCCCCGGGCCCTGCCGGACGCCCAAGCCCGCCGCAGAGCAGACCGCCGCATAAGCGGGCGGAGAAGGCACGCGGCGTGAGCGATAGGGCTGCGGCTGGCCTCGCCGGGGGCGGGTGCTCCCATCCCGAGGGAAAAGGGGATGACGCTCGCCCCCGACTTCAGTATTATGGAACTCGTTCGGATGGCTCCCGGGCACTGCCAGAACGTTCGTCGCATCGAGGAGTACCTCCATGAGCGGAGAGACCGCCGCCGTCGTCCGTGGCCCCGTGCACGGAACCGTGCAGCTGCGCCACACCGAACGAGGCACGCCAGCAGCCCGGTTCACCGTGATGCAGGTCCCGCGCGAGTACGACCGTGCACGCGGCCAGTGGCACGACGGGGAACCGATCCCGGTCATCTGCACCGTCACCGGCCCTCTCGCCCGGCACGTCGCCGAATGCCTCACCGACGCCGTGCACGTGATCGCCACCGGGAACGTGGCCTTGCGCGACAACGTGCTTTATCTCGACTCCGCCCAGGTCGGTGTGGACCTCGCCCACCACGTCGCCTACGTCGACGACACCCTGCCCGCCGTCCTCGCCGGACGCGCCCGTGCCCCCGCCCGCTCACCGCGCCGGACCGGCCCGTCCCGCCCCGGCAGCCCGCCCGGCCCCGGTCCCGGCTGCCGCGCCGGAGACCGACTGGTGGCGGTCCGCGCCGCGCCCCTCCTGGGACGCCGTCACCGCGCCCAGCCGCACCAGGCGCTGACCGCGCCCTCGATCCAGCACACCGTCCATCGCGGCACCGGCATGCCCGCCGGCCGCCGCCCTGTCCCGAAGGTTCGCCATGCCCAGCCCCGTCCTGCCCGAGCGCGCCGCCCACTTCACCCCCGCCCAGCTCGCCGCCGCACTCGCCCAGTTCTCTGCCCAGGAGGTCTGGGAGCAGCGCGTCCGCCACGACAACAGCGGACGCCTGGCCCAGTACAAGCCGACCGAGGAACTCGACAACGCACAGCTGTCCTGCCAGTTCGTCATCCCGTCGGACGAGGTCTGGCCCGCGGCCCTGGCCGACCTCGGTCCCGACTGCCCGTGGGTCTGTGGGCCCGCGGAGGCGACCAACTGCCGCAGCTCACCGCGAGCGCCGTCGCGGTGACCGGCAACCGCAACGCGACCGAGCAGGCCATCACCCGTGCGCGGGCCTTCGCCACCGCCGTCGCCGAGGCCGGTCATACGGTCACCGCGACACTCGCGTACGGCGTCGACTCGGCCGCCCACCGGGCCTCCGCCCTGGCCGGACGGGCGACGCTCGCCGTCCTGCCGCGCGGCCTGGACCGCGCCCACCCGCACGACCACGCCCAGCTGCTGAGCACCGTCCCCGCGACCGGCGGCGCGGTGGTCAGCCTCTACCGGCCGGGCACCGAAGCCAGCGGCGCGACGCTCGGGGCCAGTGCCACCCTGCTCGCCGCGCTCGTGCGCACGGTGGTCCTCATCGAGGCCCTGGACCACGCCGAGGCGGCGATGCACACCGCCGAAGTCGCCGCCGACCTCAACCGGCCCCTGCTCGCCCCGCCCGCCACCGAGGACATCCGCGCAGAAGGCAGCACCCGGCCTCGCCGAGCAGCGCGCCGTCCTGGTCCCGGACCCCGCGCGAACGCTCGCCCTGCTCTGACATCCCCAACCGCCCCCGTGCCCCGGCGTGATCATAGACCAGGCGCAATGGCAGTGGGTGGTCGCAGGCATCGAAGACCTCGCTCCCAGCGAGTTCTAGTCTGCCGTACCGGCCAGGCGGCTTGTGGGGCCTGGCTTCGCCGGGCCCCACAAGCGTTCAGGAGAAGGCAAGTTGGCGGAAGGTGTTGCGTACGTCGGTCAGTGGCTGGCGGTCGCGCGTGTAGTAGAGCTTGTTGGTCAGCAGCGCCGCCCAGCGGTCCTGATAGGGGGAGATCCACATGCCGGTGCCGGTGAACCCGTAGTGGACCCACACGTCCTGTTCGCCGGTGGTGCCGGGGGCCGGGTGCCAGAACAGGCCACGGGCGGGCTCCAGGCCGCCGGTCTGCACGGTCAAGGAGTAGGCCGTCCACTCAGCCCCGAAACCGGCCTGAGCGGGGGCTGCCGCGGCGTCCATCATGTAGCGCAGGAAGACGGCAAGATCGTCGAGGACGGTGAAGGCGCCGGCGATTCCGCACACCCCGCCCAGCAGGCGGGCGGAGAAGTCGTGGGCGACGCCCTTGAGGTGGGTGTCGGTGTCCTGGTCGAGCTCGGTCGGCGCACAGCGGGCGGCGATCTCGGCGGGCAGAGGCCCGAAGCGGGTGGAGGTCATGCCGAGGGGCTGCCAGGTGCGGGCGTCGGCCAACTGGTTCAGGGACTGGCCGGAGAGGTGTTCGGCAAGGTAACCGAGGATGAGGGCGGCCCGGTCGGTGTACTCGACGGCCTCGCCGGGCGGCCGGTGCAGCGCCTCGTGCAGTACACCGGCCCGGATGACCTGCCGGTCGGTGCCGTAGAGGTTCTTCAGCTGGGCCCGCAGCGGGACGCCTGCGGTGTGGGTCAGCAGCTGGCGGGCGGTCACCGCGCCGAGCGGTCGGTCGGTGACTTCAGGCCAGAGGGTGCCGAGCGGGGCGTCGAGGTCGAGGACGCTGTCTTCCCACAGGGCGCCGATGGAGGACCACACGGCGAGGATCTTGGTGAGGCTGGCGGCGTCGAAGACGGTGTTGGGCTGCATCTTCACACCCGGCTCGTCGGGGTCCAGGACCCCGGTGACGCCGGATGCGCGGATGCGGGCGGCGTCACCGACGGCCCACACGGCGCCGGGGTAGACCTTGTTGCGGACGCCTTCGTCCAGCAGGGCTTCGATGCGGTCGGTGCGGTACGTCATGGTCTCCCTGTTCGCCGTCGGCTCCCGCCGGTCAGCGTAGTGACGTGGACGGGGCAGGCCGGGCAGTGGCGCGTCGTCAGTGGCGGCTGTGCCGCCGCGCTCCCGCTAGCGGAGGTTCTGGGTCTAGCGGCCCTCGGTGCTAGGTACAACGCTGTGACCAGGCATCTAGCGGCCCCGCCTCCTGGTCTGGGAGGCCGGTTTAGGTGAGCTGATGGCCCAGGTCGTCCAGGGCCTCAGCGGTCGCTGAGAGCGGGTAGCGGGCGGCGTTGGCATAGCCCGCCTGCCGTAGGGCGGGCAGCAGCCCGGGCGTGGTCCGCAGCCGGTCCAGGTCGCGGGCGAGGGCCGCGGAGTGGGTGAAGTCGGTGGCCACGGCGGAGGCGGCAAGGGCCTCGCTCAGGCCCGGCACCGGCTGGTAGAGGACGGGCAGCCCGCATGCCTGGGCTTCGAGGGCGACCAGGCCCATGGCCTCCAGGATGGTGGACGGCATGACGAGCACGTCGTGCTCGGTGAAGGCCTTCCACAGCTGGGGGCGGCGGAGCCAGCCCAGATAGCGGGCCCGGACCCCGGCCCGCTTCAGCAGGGGTGCCAGTGCATGGAACTAGCGTCTGGGGGCGGCGATGCTCAGCTCGACGCCCTGGACCGGAGCGAGGCTCTTGACCAGGGCTTCGGCGCCCTTCTCGGCAGTGAGCCGTCCTGCGTACAGCAGCCGCAGATGCCTCATCGACGCGCGGGGTGGACGGGCCGGTGGGGCGACCAGCAGCCGGTCCGGGATGCCCCAGGGAATGTGGTTGATCTTCCGGCGGTCGGTCTGCGGGGCGAGCTTGATCAAGTGGTCGGCCATCGCGCCAGCGGGCACGATGATGGCGTCGGCGGCCCGGGCAGTCTCGCGCAGGATCTGGAGCTGGTCGCGGTGGGCCTCGGCGAACAGGAGGTCGGTGCCGTGGACCAGGGCGATCCTGGGATGGACGGGAAAGGCCCGCATCAGGGCCGGGGTGGCGCCGAAGGCGAGGTGCTGCAGGTGCAGAACACTGATCTGGGCGGCGTCGAGCACGGCCGTCAGCGAGGTGCGCAGGGTCGCGACGTACCGGCCGAAAGCCGGACCCTCCAGGCACTTTCCGGTGACGGACAGCAGCTCGAGTCCGGCCGGGATGTGAGGACGGACACCGGCGGGGGCGAGCATGAACGCTCTCGCGGGGATGAGGGGCTTTTCGCCGGTGTACAGGTCGAGGAAGAGCTCGACGCTGCCGCCGGGACTGCCGACGGGCAGATCCAGGAAGGTGGCGGCCCGCGGACCGGACGGGGGGCTCGCAGGGCGGCTCATCGGCTGCCTCCGTTGATCTCCTCGTACAGGCGGGAGATGTCGATGCCGTCCGTGGCCGCGTACTTCGCCGCCTGGTGCTGGTAGCTGTCCGGATGGCCGTGCGCGGCGATGAAGACGAGCTTGCCGAAGGTCATGCCCGGGTAGACCCGCACGGGCTTGGCGGCACGGATCTCCAGGGTCCAGCGGATCGCGTGTCCCTGGTGGCCGAGCGGGGCGGAGACGTGGACCCAGATGCCCAGGGAACCGATGGTGCGGTCACCGTTGAGCATCTGCGCGAACGTCTCCGAGCCGGTCCGCTCGTGGGTGACGCCGAGGTAGAGCAGGCCGGGGACGAGGATGAGGCCGTAGTCGGGGATGTGCTGTTCGGTGAACGCGGTGGGGGCGGCGGCGTCCAGGTCGCCGGCGCAGACGCGGATGGTGTCGCCGAGCCGCCAGTCGTAGGCGTTAGGGGAGATGCGGACGGGGTCGTAGGGGTCGATGGTGATCTCTCCGGTGTGGACGGCGGCGGCGATGGAGGGGCCGGTGAGGATCACGAGGCCACCGCCCTCACGCGGGCCGCATCGCGCCAGTAGCGGGAGGGTTGGGGGCCGGTGGCGGCCTGGTACTTGCCGCGGTAGAGGTCGATGTCGCCGATGGAGACGAAGAACATGACCTGCCCGATCTTCATGCCCGCGTACACCCGCAAGGGCCGGATCGGGGAGAGCATCAGGGTCCACTGGCCGTGGAATCCGATGTCGCCGATGGGGGCGGTGATCTCGACGAACAGGCCGAGCCGGCCGACGGAGGAGCGGCCGAACAGCAGCGGGACGAGCGTGTCGGAGCCGACCTGTTCGAGGGTGTGGCCGAGGTAGAGCTCGCCGGGCTGGAGGACGTAGCCGCCGGGGCCGATCTCGACGGCGGTGGTGGGGTTGGGGTGGTGGGCGTCGATGACGGGGGCGGTGTAGGTCAGCAGGGTGGGGCCGAGGCGGACGTTGTAGCTGTTGGGGTTGACCTGGTCCGGTTCGAAGGGGTTGATCGTTAAGCGTCCGTCGTGGGCGGCTGCTGTGATTTCGGGGCCGGTGAGGATCATCGGGCACCTTCCTCCTGGTCGGGCAGTGGGGTGGCGACGGTGCGGCGGACGGTCTGGCCGAGCCGGAGTCCGGCCTGGTGGGTGCGTCCGCCGAGGTAGGTGTCGGCGAGGTAGTCGGTGGTCAGCACGGACCGGATCCCCTCCGGCAGTGGCCGCGGTGCAATGGCCAGTGGTCCGACCTGATTGGCCAGGTGCGTGAGCAAGCCGTCCATGTCGGCTGTGTATGCGTCGGGGAGGAAGGCGTGGACGAGCTGGTTGTCGAACGGTTCGATGGCCAGCAGGTCCCCGAGGGTGAGCACGTCGGTAAGGCGGGTGGGCCGCAGGGTGGTGTCGTTGAGGATGACCGCGTCGGCGCCGAGCCCGGTGTGCAGTCGGTCCGCGATGTCCTGCAGGAGGCGGTGCCGGTCCAGCTCGGTGTCCCGGTAGGGCTCGTCGACGGTGCCGAGGCGGGCGGCGAGCATCCGGCCGGTGAAGGCGATCTCCTCCTTCAGGGCGGCGAGTTCGGCGGGGACCGTGCCGTTGTCGGGGAAGGGGGCGGTGCGGGCGGCCCATCCGGACCCGACGGGTTCGGCGGCGGCGTATCCGGTGCCGAGCTCGCCGCCCTTGACTACAAGGGTGTCGCCGACGTTCAGCGGCCCGTAGGTGCTGCTGTGGCAGTGCCCGGCGAAGATGACGTCCACGAACGGGCAGGCGACGGCGAGTTCGAGGTCCGTCTCGAAGCCGGAGTGGGACAGCACCATCCACGCGTCCACGCGGTGGTGGTGTTCCAGCATCAGTTCGCGCAAAACGGTGGCGGGATCGGTGACGCGGTGCCCAGCCCGCTGGTCGGCGGGGATGGTGTGGAACGCGCTGACGCCGATGACCGCGGTGACTGCGACACGGCGGCCTTGCACGTCGACGATGCGTATGCGGTCGAACAGCGGCCGCCCAGTGCTGTCGTCGACGGCGTTGGCGCACACGGTCATCTCGCGCAGGCTCGACTCGAAGTAGTGGGGCCAGCCGTGGTTGCCGGGGGCGAGGACGTCATACAGCGTCGTGAGGATCTCTCGCTCGCTGGCCCCCTTGCCCAGCTGGTAGTAGCCGGTGCCCTCGAAGAAGTCGCCGCAGTCGGCAATCAACGAGGTCGCCCGCAGATCGTGCAGGTGCGGAAGCAGGCTGTCGGCCCGGTCGAGGGCGGAGTGGACGTCGGTGGTGGCCACGATCTGGGTGAAGGTCCTGGTCATTGCGCTACCTCGGTGATGTCGGCGCCGAGCATGCGGAGTTTGGCCGGCAGGTCGGCGTGTCCACGCCGAAGCTGGTCGAGGCCGCTGACGGTGGTGGCACCGCGGGCGTTCAAGGCGGCGATCAGCAGCGCGGAGCCGGTGCGGATGTCGGTGGCCTGCACGGCGGCCCCGCTCAGCCGCTGGGGGCCGGCCAGGCGGCAGTGGGTGGGAGAGAGTTCTTCGATCACGCCGCCGAGGCGGGTGAGCTGGGGGATCAGGTTGCCGTGGCGGCCGGGGTTGATGTCGTCGGAGAACAGGTGGATGCCAGGCAGGGTGAGAGCCAGGGCCATCAGCGGGGGTTCGAAGTCAGCGTCCAGGCCGTTCGGAGCCAGTGAGGCGATCGCCCGCAGCGGCCGGTCGCCGACCGTGCGGGCCTGGTGGACGGTGATGGCGTCGGGGGCGACAGTGATGGGAACGCCGACCCAGTCCAGCAGGCCCGCAAGGACCTTGAGGTCGGGGCCGTTGATGCCCTCGATGCGGCCCTCGCCGCCGGTTGCCGCGATCGCGCAGGCCAGTGTGCCGGCCTCGATCTTGTCGCCGGGGACCGTCCAGGCGACGGTGCGGGCCGTAACGCCCGGCGGGGGGTCCAGCGTGATCTGGTCCTCGCTGGCGTGGGCCTGCCACCCGGCGGTACGTAAGGAGGCCAGCACCCCGGTGGTCTCCGGGGACAGGTTCGGATTGCCCAGTTCCAGGCGGCTGCCGGAGGCGACCGCCCGGCACACCGCGGCGATGCTCGCTCCGCGTGAGCGGAACGGCAGTGTGAGGACGACCCTGTCGCGGGCCTGTCCGGCGAGTACGCGGAATCCGGTGTCGTCGAGCAGGACAGTGTCGCCGAACGCCTCGTACACCTTGAAGTGCAGGTCCATCCCGCGGTCGCCGATCCGGCAGCCGCCCGGCCAGGGCAGCACCGCCTGCCCGCAGGCCGCCAGCAGCGGCGCCACCAGGTAGTAAGAGGCCCTGATCCGGGCGGCGTCCGCCAGCTCGGGCACCTCGATGGGGCCGCCCTTGGGCATGACGATCACGGCCCCCGGCTCGGCGACCGGGTGGGCGACGCGGTAGCCGCACTGCTCAAGCAGGCCGAGCATCCTGTGGACGTCGGCACTGGCGGGGACGCCGGACAGGTGAACCCCGCGACGGAGAGACGCGGCGGCGGCCAGCAGCGGCAGGGCTGCGTTCTTCGACCCGTCCGCCCTGACCGTGCCGACCAGCGGGCGGCCGGGCCGGATGGTGACGGCATCGACACCAGTCGTGCGGGTGGGAGCAAGCTCCATCAGAAACCTCCAGGACAAGCGCAGTTGGGACTGAAGGTGGCGTTGGTCATGCAGTGCTTCATGGGGCGGTCCGGCCGCCGGCAACGGGGGTGCGGCAGCGGCCGGCCCGCGAATGACACCGCCCTCACGAAGGAAAAGAAGGGGTGCCCGCCGCACGTGGATCCCCGGGGCGCCGGGGCGGGCGTGCGGCCCCGACCCGACGGGCGGCCCGGGGGCAGCCGTCGTGCGGGCCGGAAGATGTGTCAGACGTCCACGAGGGCCGGGGCGGACAGGGCGCATGTGATCTGCTTGCCGACTTCAGTCGGCTTCACCGTCCAGCCCGGGGCGAGCGCGTCGAGAATCCACAGCCCCCGCCCGGCCTCGGCTTCGGCGTTGTCCGGTGCCTGGTCGCGGCGCTTGGGAACGGCGGCTGGCTCGGGGTCGTGCACCTTCACCAGCACCAGATCGTCTTGGGGCTGGACCTGGACGATGACCGGGGCCCAGGGGCCGCAGAGCCTCACCGCGTTGCCGACGAGTTCGCTGGCCACCAGTTGTGCCGCGTCCGCGATCTCCTCGCCTATTCCCGACCCGGTGACCGTCTTGAACACCGCCTGCCGCATCTCCCGCAGATGCTCCGGGCTGGCGCTCATGTGGAGGACGAATCCGGCGTCATGGTGCACCAGGTAGAAGCCGCAGGATGCCTGCGGCAGGACGTCGGCAGGTCCGGTGTGGGCCTGGGCTTCGTGCATGGCGTGCTCCCCAGTCGACAGAGCGGGCAGCCGGCCGAGGAGTCGGACCGGGCTCGCGCTGTGGGTCGGCACGTCGGCCCCCGAGAGCGGTGATTCGCCCCGGGAAGTCGGCGTAAGGCAACGGCATATGACACGAAGCGCGATGAAGTCATCACGCCTCGCAACCGTTAGCCAGCATGCCCTGAGGCAACTCAATTGGGCAACATGCCCAATTGAGATTTCCCAGATTGGTTGTCCACCCCTCGGGCAAGGGCCACACTGTCGCCATGGCCTGGAAGAGGAATCCTGCCCCCAAGTCCATCTACCGACGTCAACTCGCGGCCCGGCTCAAGGAATTGCACGACCAGTCCGGCAAGACGCTGGCCGAGGTCGGCCAGATTATCGAGGTCAACCAGGGTTCACTCAGCCGCATCATGAACGGTGACCGCGGCACCTCCCCTGTCCTGGTGAAGGCACTACTCGACTGCTACGGCGTCACCGACCCGGCTGTCCGGGAGGACATCTTGGACCTGGTCCGCGCAGATCAGGCACAGCGTCAGAAGTGGTGGCGCAAGTACTCCGCGGTCATCAACACCACCCAGTACGGCGGCTACCTGGAGCTGGAGCAGAGCGCGACGACCCTGCGGTCCTACGAGCCGCAACTGGTCCCCGGACTGCTGCAGACCCCCGAGTACGCCCGCCAGGTGATCACCGCAATGCGCGTCGACCTGGACGCCAAACAGGTCGAGGCCCTGGTGGACGTGCGGATGAACCGCCAGACGCTGCTGGTCCACGACGATGCGCCGAAGCTGTGGGCGGTCATCGACGAGGCCGCCTTCCGCCGCATCGAATCCCGGCCGACCGTCCTCAAAGAACAGCTCGAACACCTGCTGGATGCCGAGCCTCGCACCAACATCACCCTGCAACTTCTACCGTTCGCCGCCGGGTTCCATCCCGGCTTGTACGGGTCGTTCATGCTCATGGGTTTCCCCGAGCCCAACCCGGACTTGGTCTGGGTGGAGAATCTGACCAACTCGGTGTACTTCGAGGGATCAGACGATGTGGGGCGCTACACCGAGGTCTTTGACCACCTGCGGGCCACGGCCCTCGGCCCGCCCGAGACCCGCAGCCGTATCAAGAGCATGCTCAAGGAGCTGTAAGTGAGCAACACCAAGCCCGACCCCGCCGAGCTGGACTTCTCCACCGTCACCTGGGAGAAGAGCCCGTTCAGCGGGGGCAACGACAACTGCGTGGAGTTCGGCGTGATCGGCGACCTGGTCGCCGTGCGCGACTCCAAGCGGCCCGAGCAGACCCCGCTCGTGTACACCCGGGGCGAGATCGGGGCCCTGCTGGCCGGAGCGAAAGCGGGCGCCTTCGACCACCTGGCCTGAGCACTCACCGGCCGTGACGTGAGACAGCCGTAGACGAAAGCGGCGGCCGGCCCCAGCGTTAGTGGGGTCGGCCGCCTTCGCCATCTTCGCAGACCCAGGCAACAGCGCAGGTGAAGCCCACATCTCAGGCTGAATCCCGCCACCAGCCGGTCCGGTCACGAGCCCGAAGGCCTCTCCCCCATGCCGTTCACGGGCTCGGCGTCGCGGCCCCACATCTGCCGACCCAGGAGGTACATGCACATCAACCCGGCAAAACAGGTGAAGACCCATCCGAATCCGAGCGCAAGGACGCTGCCGCCGGCGCCGCGTTCACCGCTGTAGAGGACGGGTCTTCCAAGAGGAGCCGATCAAGTTCTACCGAGCCTTCCTCAACACCCGGCCCGCTGCCGGCCGGCTGCGAAATACCCGGAACAGACCGAGCAGGAGTGGGAGGAGTTCCAGAAGCACTTCAAGCTGCGCGAGGTCGAGCTCAGCACCTGTGGACGCCCCTACGCCGCCTCCTGCGCGCATGAACAGCCTGCCTCGCTGTCCGATGCTCAGAGTCGACCCCCAACAAGGCCGACGTCTGGGAGATCCGCCAAATCTCGGTTGCTCCTGTGCGCTGTGCGGATTCGCTTCCCGCCGCGACCAGTTGCTCCCCGTCGGCCAACGGCCGCGGCTGGCCGACCTGTACGCCGAAGTCGAGCAGGTGCGGTGCGACGGCTTCCACGCCGACTGGCGTATCACCGACCTGATCCGGCACGTCGAGACCTGCGGGGCGCCCGACCCCGGCGTCGTGTGCACGGACGACGGCCCGGAGTTCACCGCCCTGCAGGAGCAGGTCCGCCAGGCGCTGAAGAAGAACCCCCGCAAGGAACCTGAGCTGGCGCGCCGCGGCGGCCGTGAGCTGTGCGACGGCTGCACCCCCCACAGCTGATACCCGCGTGTGCCGGGCCGGTCTGTCCGGACCCGGCCCGGCATACGTCCCCTTACAGTGGATTGAAGGAGATGACCATGGACACCAACCCCACCGCCCTGCTTCTCGACCTCGCCGCCCGCGCCCAGGACCTGAGTGACCTGGACGCGCTGCAGGACGTTCTCGCCACGGGCCACCGCGCCTGGTGCGAGGGCGTCGCCGACGTCCAGTCCGGTATTCGCCGGGAAGTCGCGAACCTGTCCGACACCCAGCTCGCCGAGCGGTGCTCTGCTGTCGGCGCTCCGTGGGAGCCGGGGATGACACGCGGCGAGGCGGTCTCCGCGCTCGCGTTCGCGATCTGGGAGGCCGCGCCGGCCGCCATGGCCTACACGGAGTTGGAAGAGCGCGCCGCACTCTTCGGTGTCTGCCTTCTTGGCGAGGAACTTCTGTAGCCGATCTGGCGGCGGGTTGGACACGAACCCATCCACTTTGGCATTATCGAACCTGTCGCGCTCGTCCGGGCGCCGGCACCGCCTTGCTGATCCTTCCAAAGGGGCCCAGATGTCTCCCGCCGAGCGGCTCGTGGACACCGCGCAGATCGTGTCCGAGTTCGGCACAAGCAAGCCCCGGATCAGCGAGTGGAGCAACGACCCGGACAGCGGCTTCCCCGCGGTCGCGCACACCGAGGGCCGCAAGCGGTTCTGGCGCCACAACGAGGTCGCGGCGTTCTTCGCCAAGCGCGCCCCGAAGAAGCGCACGCTGCCGGCCGCGGTACTCGAGGCCGACCAGGACGAGCTGCTGGCCAAGCGGGAAGTGGCCAAGCTCCTCGGCTATACCCGCACCTCCACCATCGACGCCTACTTCCGCGACCGGCCCGGATACTTCCCCGAGCCCGACGAGGACGCCGACGGCCCGATGTGGCGCCGCGGCACGATCGTCGCCTGGGCCAGCAACCGGCCCGGCAAGGGCCGCCGCAGCTCCGCCCCGGCCGCCGCGCTGCCCCCGGTGCCCGTCGATGGGGACCCCGACGAGTTGCTCGGTACCGCCGAAGTCGCGAGCCTGCTCGGCTACAGCAGTGTCGCTTCCTTCTCCAGCTCTCTCTACCAGGGACGCATCCCCGAACTGCCCGAGCCGGAGACCCTGGAGAGGGAGGAAGGCAGCCGCGGCGGAGCCCGCAAGAAGTGGCGCCGGGCCACCGTCGTCGCCGCCGCCCGCACGCGCGGTGTGCTGCCCGCCGCCGACCAGGACGAGAACGAGGACCTGGTCGGCGCCGCCGAAGCGGCCCAGATCCTCGGATACGGCAACGCCGACAGCTTCATCAGCGCGCTCGGGCACGGGCTCCTGCCCGATCTCGAGCAGCCCGACGGGTTCGAATACCGCCGCGGCAGTGCCGGCCGACCGCGCCAGCAGCGCTGGAAACGCTCCCGCCTCGAGGAGCTGGCCGCCCGCCGGTCCTCGACGCCCTGACTGCAACACCGAATCGCGTCACACGCGGGATACCGTAAGACCGCGGCCTCTGGTTGAAGGGATCGACGAACTCCCGGCGGGCCAGACGCCGCACGATGGCCGGTATGGAGAGGCCAGCCACCTCTCCGCCGCGAAGCCACACGGCTCCGCGGCACCGGCCATCGCCGCATCCGCCCAGGGCAGCCGTGCCGAAGCGCGCCGAGACCGGATGAGCACCAGAGCAGATGTTGAACGCAGAGAGTCGATTCGGGCCCGGCGTGTCGACGAGACCTTTCTAGGCCCTGTGATCGTCCGCCCAGTTCATGAGGAGCAGGAGACCGACAGGAATCACGCCGCTCACGAAGGCTATCGCGGCGCCCTCCACTCCAAAGAACGGATAAGTGAGCCCGCTCGCGCAGCTGCCGATCGCGGAAGAGATGAGGATGGCCGCCTCTCGATCCTTCGGCCTGTACGGCATCAGCCCTGCGACCAATAGCCCGGTTCCATAGCCTCCCCCTGCCATTCCTACGACGCCCGTCACCCAGCCAAGGAGCACTCTCGCCGAGGTGTTGCTCGTGCCAACCGTGTGTGCAAGAAATCCGATGGCCCAGGCGAAGAGCCAGCTTGGGAGGATCACCGCGCAGGCCTTCAAGGTGAGAACGACCCCGTCGTACGTAGGCACGAGCCTGGCCACCTGTGCGGCCGTCGGCCCTCTCCGGTCTTTCCGCGTCAGCACGATCTCTGCGTGGGCGACGGGGACGGAGCGGAGTTCCCCTGCGGGAACGAGTTCTGTTCCCGTGGCGGGAACTTCGCTACGCAGGTCCCGGACCTCTTGGTCCAGGGCGCGCATGCCGATCTGGATCTCGGCCAGGGCTGCATCCTCGCGGTCGACGAGGTCGGCCAGCCGTTGCCCTTGTCGTTGGAGTTCTTCGGCCAGAGTTTGGTCCCGCTCCGCCAGCTCGCGTCCTAGGGCATCGCGGTCTCTCCTGTCCTCTGTGATCTCCCGGCGGGCCTCGTTCACTCCATTCGCCAGGGCAGCAACGTGCTCCTCCATCGCAGTGAGGGCCTGGCGAACTTCCTGCGACGAGCCGTCGGCACCCTCCAGTTGGTCCTTGAGTTCGTCGCGCTCTCGCCGTAGCGACTCGGCTTCGTTCAGGTAGTGCTGAACGAGCGGGCTTGGGGTCTTGCTGTTAGCGACAGCCGTCTCCCATAGTTGCCAAGCCTCGACCCGTTCCTCGTCGCTCAACGGCTTCTCCTCCTCCTCGCAGAAGGCGAAGATTTGCGCAACGAAGTGTTGCTGACAGACCCGCTTCCCGGTGAAGTACCGGCTAGCTGTGGACTTGTTCAGGTAGTACTTTTCGATGAAGGCTGACCGCGTGAGGCCGCGCTCCTCCAGAACCTCCCGGAGCCGTCGCGCGAACCGTTCGGTGTCTAGTTCCGCGGACTTGTTCCCAGCGGGACCCCCAGCGGATTGCTCTTCTTCCTCGCCCACCCCGCACCCCCTGTGAGTTGCCAAACTGCGGGATCCCCTCGTCCCCAATCCGCAACTCGCGGATGAGCAGGAGAGTCGGTGCACGGAACAGAAACCCGCGCATCGGAGGAGCAAGGTGCCCGCCAACCAGAACTCACAAAATACAAGTGGAGACGCGCAGCCGCGCACCCTTGCAGAAGCCCGGTCCGAGACTGCCCGACTGCAGCGCAAGGCGAAAATCCTCGCGATTCTGCTCGGCATCGCGGTCGGCATCATCGCCGCCCTCGTGGCGCTGATGATCTTTATGGCTGGCCACGCCAGCACGGTGGCTACCTCCGCGGGGGTCGGCGGCACCTTCCTCGCGGCGACGTACTTCGCGCTCTTCCTGGAGGAGAAGGCGGGGGTGTTTTAGCCCTTGGGCGGTGCCGACCTGTTCGGCACCGCCCCGCTCGGAAGATCTTCTTCGGCCAGCGCGGCGAACTACGCCCGCCAGCTACCGGGCGCTCGCCGAGCACGCCAAACGCAAAGCGCATCCCGAAGCCGTGGAAGCAGCACACCCCGACTTCGCAACCCTTCCCCCGGCCCTCGTGCAGCGACGACGGAGCCCGCCCTCTGACGCGGTGCGGCGTCAGCGACCACCGCGAATTTCCGTTCTGCTACTCCCCGAGAGCCACGTACGCCCATCGCGCCGCACCAGGTAGTGGTCTGGTGCGGCGCGATGGCCTGTGTTTCGCCTTAGCTGCTGGGCTGGGAGTTCTTGCCGCCGTCGTTCCCGGACGCGGTGCAGGGCCCGGTGCTGTCTCCTTCGGCGGGGAATGACCGCCGGCGACCGGGGTGCTCGGGGCGTGTACACCGGGTCAGCAGTCTGCGGAAATCCGCCCAGACTTCGTACGCTGCGTAGCCGAACATCACTTGGCGCCTCCGGGGTTGGCGGGAACCAGCAGGCCGTCACCCGGCCACAGGGCGCACCCGGCTTCCGCCCAGGCCAGTTGCCTGCCGACCTCGACCAGGACCTTGATGCGTTCGGCGGGCCCGTACGCCTGATGCCGCCCGGCCGCCGGGTCGTAGACCCGTACTTCGCTGTGCGGGCCGGAGCACACCAGGGCACGGGCGATGTCCGGCAGACCCAGGCTGAGGGCATCGCATTCACCGTCCTGGATGAGCTGGAGCAGATCCTCGGTGACCGCCTCCCAGTCGCCGACCTCCGGCCAGCGCGTACCGCCGTCCAGTTCGTGGGTGAGCGTGGCAAGCGGAACGATCTCGCCTGGCCGGCGGCCGCGGGTGAGGAGGTCGTAGATGCGGGCGCCGTCGGGCTGCCGGACACGGGGGTGCAGCAGGGAGGCTGCGGCTACGAGCGAGGTGTTGATCTCCTGGGCTGCGGCCGGGTAGTAGGCCTCGTGCGAGAAGAGCAGGTACACCTCGCCGGTGGGCTGCTCGGAACCGTCCTGGGGCATGTTCGTTTCCTCCTTCGTCGGCGGGACGGGGGTCGTGTGCTCGGCTGAGGGCTGGGGCCGCCGGCGGGGCCCGGGCGGATAGGGACCCAGCGGAGGCTGCCCGCCGAACCGGTCATGCCGGGCAGCCGCCGCGTCGCCCTGCGTGGGCGTGACGATCTGTCGGGTCTGGACGGCGAGTTGCAGCATCAGCCGCTCCCGGGCGATGAGCTCGCTGGAGGCCGAGCGGGTGTCGTGGCGCTGGAGCAGGTCTGCGGCGTCGAACAGCTGGTGGTGGCCGATCTCGACGGCGCGCCGCACCTCGTAGCGGTCGCTGCTGACGGCGGCCCGGACGAGGCCGGTGTGCAGAGCGGTGAGGCGCTGCAGGTAGCGGCAGGCGGCTTCGTCCTCGACGATCCGGGCGTTCTCGCCGGCGCGGGTACCGAGCCGGTCAGACAGGTGCTCCACGAGCAGCGGGGCTAGGACGGCCGCCGACAGCACGATGCCGAAGGGGATGCCGTGCATGGGCGCAAGGGCGGCGACCACCAGGGTGAGGGCCGTGACGACGGCCGTGGCCGGCCGTACGGTCACTTTGCCGAGGAGGATCCGGTGTGCCGGTCGTCTGGCCAGCCAGCGCAGGCTGATGCGCTGGGACCGGGTCGCGATCGGGGTGAACACGGCGATCCGGTGTGGCTGTTCGGGCAGGCTGCCGTCGGCCGGGACCGTCCAGTCGATCCACCCCCATCCCGTCCGTTCACGGATCAGGACGGGCTCGCAGCCGGCCACGCAATTGGAGCCGCAGCAGACATGCCCGCCGCGCACGGCGCGTGAGCGTTTGGCCTCCCACCGGTCCGGGTCGAGGGTGAAGGGGCGCTGGTGCTGGCCGGCTGCGGTCGGCGGTGGTGTGCGGAGCGTGTCCGTCACGGGCTGCTTCCTTCCAGTGGGTCGGTCAGGCGGAGGCGCACGTCCTGCAGCGGCCGCCGCCGTCGGGGTGGGCCCGCCGGGGCGTTGGGCCCGGACAGGTGCGGCACAGCGGCCAGCCGAGGCAGGCCGGGCAGAGGTCTTCACCGGGGGCGGTTGCGGGCACCCCGCAGCCGGCGCACTCGACGAGGGCCCGGTAGGTCAGGGCGTCAGTAACGCTGCGGGCGGCGGCCCCCATCGATGACCGCTCTGTTGTCGCCGCTGCGTACGGCTCGTTCCACGGGGGCGCATCGTGGTGGTCTGCTGCGGTGGTGGGCGACGGGTAGGCCTGGGCGGCGCGGAGCCTGGCGGCGATGATCGCGCCGACCGAGGTGCGCACTGGGTCCGGCAGGGGCCGGTCGGTGATGACGTGGCGCAGCTGCTCGCTGCTCCAGCCGGACTCCAGCATCACCGTGGCCACGCGGCCCTGATCGGTCAGCACCTTGCCGGTCAGCAGGAGTTCCGGACGGCTCGCTCCGATCTCGAGCAGCAGCTGGATCCCCGGATGCATCTCATCCGCCGGGAGCGCAGCCAGCGGGGACGCTGGTGCGTCGGGCTGGTCCGTCCCTTCGGGTGTGCGCGCGATGTCGCTGCGGTCGCACGGAGGGAGGGTGCTGGTCTTCTGCTTGTTGGTCTTCTTTCTGTTGGTGTTCTTAGCGGGGTGATTAACCGACGTCGGGTTATCCACCGGTGGAAAACCCGACATCGGTTGCGACCTGCTGTTTTGCAGGCTGGGCAGATCGGTGATGAAGTACGCGGCCGCGCCGAGGGTGCCTTCGGGGCGGCGCTCGCGTTCCCGGAGCAGGAAGCCGTGCTTCTCCAGCTCCTTGAGGCCGCTCTTGACGGCCGCCTCGCCGTCGCGGCTGCGGCGCGCCAGGTCCGTGACGCTCATCCGCCAGCCGTCCCGGTGCGTGCTGATGTAGCCGAAGGTTCCCTTCGCCTTGAAGGAGAGCCTTGGGTCGCGGAACAGGCCGTTGGCGATCTGGGTGAACTGGTCCGCCGCCATCACCCCACGGCGGATCCCCGCCCCGAAGCCGGGCGGCGCCTCACCCGCCGGCGCGGAGGTGAACGCCGGACCAGCCGCCGCGGCAAGGTCGGCGTCGACGGGAGCAGGACGGTCCGTGATCGAGTACACGATCTCGCCGAGCGTCCCGTCGTCGTGCCTCAGCTGTTCGCGGATGAGGTAGCCGTGCCGCTGCAGTTCGCTCAGGCCGCCGCGTACGGCGTCGCGTCCGTCGGGTCCGGCGCGCACGAGGTCGGCAACCGTCACGTGCCAGCCGGCGCGGTGGGTGCTGATGTAGCCGAAGATTCCCTTCGCCTTGAAGGAGATCTTGGGGTCGCGGAACAGGGCGTTAGCGATCTGGGTGAACTGGTCCGCCGCCATCACCCCACGACGGATTCCCGCCCCGAAACGGCTCATCGTGCTTCCTCGCGCGCCATGTGCGCACGGCCGCCGATGCCCTGGAGCGGACCTGCGGGAGCGAGGTGGCCGGGGCCGCTGTGTGAGGTGATGTGGACGAGATCCATTCCGTCAGCTCACCCGGCGCCCCCGACCAAGCTGACGGCCACAGCCCCCGACCACCGGTCACGATCCGGCAACATGCGCACTGGGCTGGCGTGGTCGGGCTCATGGTCGGGCCGACCACGGCCTATCCCCGATGGCAGGCGATGGATGCGCAGTCGCGGTTGCGCAGCGGCAGCGTCGCTCATTGCGCAGGCAGCTGCGCAACGGTTCCGGGCCCTGCGCATTCGGCATGTGCAGCCGACTGCGCACAGCGGACAGGCGCCGTCGACGTTGGTCTGCGCACTCGGCCAAGTCGTGCGCAACCGGGCCTTCCGCAGCCTCCTTCCTGGAGTCGGCGCGGGCCCGGTCCTTCGGCCGCTTCTCCCTCTGTGTCCCCTGGGCTCGCTGGGCCAGTTCCCCGTCCCCACCACCTTCACAGCGATGTTCGGTTCAGGCGTGCCTGGTCGCCGTCTGGGGCCATGGTCGGGGCTGTGGTCGGGCCGACCATGACCCCGACCACGGGCTTTGTGTCCCCATCGTGACCGTGGTCGGGGGCTCATGGTCGGTGGTCGGGTCGGGGTCGGCGGGTTTTCTCAAGGTCAGCAAATACACGTTCTGACCTGGGAGTTTGACCATGTCCCCTGGCAAGCAGGCCTCGGAGAGCGACGCGGCTCCTCCGATGGCCGCAGGCGCCCGGCTGGAGAAGATGAGGCGGCGCGTCCGCCTGTCGCGCCTGGCCCTGTTCACCGCGATCGCGGCCGGCCCCGTCGCCCTGGGCGTCGCGGTGATGTCCGGCCCGACCACCGTCGCGGCCGCCCCCTCGGACAAGCCAGCCGCCGTGCGCAGCGCGGCCGCCACGGCCGACCCTGCGGGCTATGCGCAGGTGTTCGTCGGCGCGTGGTTGCGCAGCGGCGCCGACGACGCGAACAGTGCGCAGGCGTGGCTTGCGCAGTCCCTCGCGCCGGATGTCGATCTGCCGGACCCGGTCGCCAGTGCGCAGCCGAAGCCGGTGGCGGTGATCGCCGTGCGCAGTGCGCAGCGCGGGGACGGCGAGTGGGCGGTGACCGTGGCTGCGCAGTACGCCGACGGGCGGCTGCGCTACTTCGTCGTCCCCGTGACCGCCGACGCGAGCGGCGCCTCGTTCGCCGTGACCGGCGCCCCCGGCGCGGTGACCGGCCCGGCGCGCGCCGCGGTGGGCAAGTCGCCGTACGGCGTGAGCGTGCCATACGACGGCGATCTGTCCTTGGCAGTCGGCGAGTTCTTCGGCGCGTACCTGACGGGGGCCGGGGAGGTGGACCGCTACCTCGCACCCGGCGTTCGGATGTCGGCCGTCTCCCCGGCGCCGTACACGGCGGTCGCGGTGCAGCGGGTGTCCGCCGTCGAGGAGGCCGCGGCCGCCGGGAAGGTGCCGGCCGACGGCACGGCGGTGCGTGTCCTCGTGCAGGTGGAAGCCCGGGACTCCGGCGGTCGCTGGCCGCTGGGGTACGAGCTCACGCTCAAGGCCCGCTCGGGCCGGTGGGAAGTCGCGGCGCTGGAGTCCGGGACCGCCCAGGACGGGGGTGCCCGGTGAACACGATGCACAGCCTGATGCTCGCCGGGCAGCTCAACGACCTCGGCAACTCGTGGATCAACATGTTCAAGGAGTGGGCGACCAAAGGCCTGCAGGCCGGTCTGGTCTGCCTCGTGGTCGTCATCATGATCCAGAAGTTCAGCCTCAAGGCCGGGATCGGTGCCCTGCTCCTGATGGTGATCGCGCTGGGCCTGTACAACTCGCGCAACGACCTGGCGAACATGTTCACCGACGAGGTGAAGAACCCGGCCAAGGGCGCACCCGCAATCCCCGGCATCGTGCGCAGTACCGATCCCCTCGTGCGTGACCACTCCGCCGGCGCGGGAGGCTGGCTGTGAGCGCCGCCGCCCCGGTGCGGATGGGGCGCTTTTACACCTCCGCCCGCCGCCATCCCTGGGTGCTGGGCAAGGTGGCGGACTGGCGCATCCCCCTCGGCCCCTACACGCCCGCGCAGATCGCGGTCGCCGTCGGCGGCGGCTTCCTTCTGGTCAAGACCATCAGCTGGTGGTCGTGGATGGGCCCCGTCCCGATCGCGGCCTGGCTGCTGGCGATCTGGGCGGTGCGCCGGGCGAAGATCAACGGCCGCGCTCCGATGCAGGCCGCGTTGGGCTGGGTGCTGCTCGGCTGGCAGCCGCGCGGCGGACGGATCGGCGGCAGGGCCGCCCGCGACCGCGCTCCCCGCACGCTGCTCGGCGGCTTCACCGTCGAGGACGCGTTCGCCTCTGTCGCAGCGGCCGCTCCGCTCCGTGCGCCGCGGCGGCCGGCCGACCGCACACCGACCACGCCCCGATCGTCCACGCGACGCCGCCCGGCGCCAGCTGCTCCCGCGGCGCCGGTGCGGCCGGTGTCAGGTGTGCAGCAGCTGCTCGCGCTGGCCGAGCAGGGGGGTGTGCGATGAGGGTGCCGGTCCGTCACATCGCCGGGCACCTGGTGTGGTCGACGCACGGCAGCGTGTGGGCGCTCTACCGCCTGCACCCCGGACCGGACGCGCGCGGCCGCCGCGAGGAGACCGTCCAGGGCACCTACGTCCCGGCCGCGGTCCGTGACGAGCAACTCGCGAAGATCACGCACTTGATCCGTTCCCTGACGGGGGCGCCGCGCCTGTTCGGGCTGTGCGCACAGGTCGACCCGGGCGAGATCGCCCTGCGCATGATCGAGGGCATCGAGCCCGGCGACCAGCCCCCCGGCAGTACGCACCCGTGGGTGGAGAACGTCGAGGCCACCCTGGACCTGCTGGGCGAGCAGGAGATGCACCGCCGCACGCTCTGGCTGGCGGTGCCGCTGCAAAACGACGCCGCCGGCGGGCAGGTGACCGCGTCGCTCGGCGCGATGTGGGCGGACGTCGCGCCGATGCTGGGCATGCGTGCCGCCCCCGTGGCACGACGCGAGGTGACCTCCTACCGCGAGCAGGCCTCCCGGGTGGAAGCCGCGCTCGCCGGCGGCATCGCCTTCCGCCCCGCACGCCCGGCGGAGATCGTGTGGATGATCCAGCACGCCCTCCACCGCGGCCTGGACGAGCCGCTGCTCACCGAAGCCGAGACCAGCGACCTGTACGGAGGGCAGCTGAGGGCGGGGACGCTGCACTCCCCCAGTTACGCCGACCTCGGCCAGGTCCGCCTGCAGGAGGGCGGCGTCGACCCCGCGCGCGACGACGCCGAGGACTTGGCGGGCTCGGACCGGATCGGCCGGTCGGGGCGCACGGCGTGGTGGCGGCTGAAGACGTCGTCGCCGCTGCGGCGGCGGTGGCTGCAGGTGGAGTCCGACGCCGGGGTGGGCTATCAGGCGCAGCTGGCGCTGGCCGAGTGCCCGCCTGCCGTGAGCCAGGACGCAGCCGACCTGTTCGCGCAGCTGGAACTCCTGGACTTCCCCGTCGACTACACCGTCGACCTGACCCTGGTGTCGGCGGAGAAGGCGCGGGATCAGGTGCGGCGCAAGAAGAACGAGCTGATCGACCAGGCCGATCAGTACGACGCCCGCCCGACCGGGATGCCCGCCTCCTTGAGCGAGGCCGCCCGCGACCTGGGCGAGCTGGACGCACGCCTGTCGCGCACCAGCGTGGAGGTCGAGGTCCAGTCGGTGACGGTCCTGACCGTGTGGGGGCCGACCGCCGCAGTCTGCGACGCCCGCGCCCGGGCCCTGGCCGCCCTGCTCGGCGGCGCCGACTACCGGGCCGTGCGTCCGGCCGGGCTGCAGGAGGCCTTGTTCACCCTCGGGCTGCCCGGCACCGCGCGGCCCGGTGTGGTGCGGGAATTCACCCAGCATCAGGTCAGCGAGGACTGGGCGTTGGGCGGGGCTTTCACGGCTGCGGAGGTCGGCGACCCGAACGGCATGTTCCTCGGCATCGACCTGGACTGCGGCACCACCCGCCCCGTGATGATCAACGTGGCGGATGCGCCGAAGCAGGACGCCTCCGCCTCCATGGGGATCATCGGCGATCTCGGTGCGGGCAAGAGCGTGATGCAGAAGCTGATCGCGGAGGCGGTGTGGGCGCGCGGCGGCTGCGCGATCTGCATCGACCGCACCCCGGTCCGCGAGTGGGCGACCTTCGCCCGCACCGCAGCTGCGGGCCGCGTCCAGATCATCGACGCCGCCCAGGCCGAGGTGTCCATCGACCCGCTGCGCATGTTCGACGGCCCCGAAGGCCGCCACTACGCCCTGTCCTACCTGACCCTGCAGCTCGGCATCGGTCCGATGAGCACCAGCGGCGAGGTCCTCCACCATGCCGTCGAGCAGGCCGCCGCCAGCGACGCCCCTTCCATGCACCGCGTCCTCGAGGTCCTGGAGAGGATGGCCACGAGCGAGGCGGGCAAGCGGCAGGACGCGGCCGCCACCCTCGCCGGCCTCATCCGCGTCGTCGCCACCAACTCCCTGGCCCGCATGGTGTTCGACCCGACGCTGCCGCCGGTACGGCTGGACGCCTCCAGCACCACCGACATGATCGTGATCACCACGACCGGGCTGAAGCTGCCCCCGAAGGCCGCGTTCGACAAGCCAGGGGTCCTGCACCAGCAGCCGCTGGAAGCGCTCATCGGCCGCGCAGTGCTCTATCTGATCGCCGCACTCGCCCGGCAGACCGCGTTCGAAGACCCCGAGCGGTTCACCCAGGTGGTCACGGACGAGCTGTACTGGCTCACCTCGTCCGCCGAGGGCACCGCCCTGGTCCACGAGATCCTCCACGACGGACGCAAACACGGCGCCGGCCTGCTCGCCGGATCCCATGACGCCGAGGAACTCGGCCCCGACCGCGGCCTCATGGCCTACCGGGCGCTCGCCCGCACCGCCGACCGCGAACGCGCCCGCCGCGGCCTGGAGTTCCTCGGTCTCGACCCGAACGACCCCGAACTGCTGCGGCTGGTGACCACCGGCCTGTCCCCCGTCGGCCAGAAGGGCCGGGAGGGCGAGTTCCTGCTGACCTGCCCGCGGCAGAACACCGGCCGCATCAAGGTCTCCATCCCCCGCATCGAGCGGATCTCCTCCTCCATCACCACCACACCCGGACGCCGCACAAACGCTGCCCCGCCCTCCCTACCTGTTGCCGGTGAGGCCGTGAATGCGCGCCCGAAGGAGCACATCTCATGACCACCTCTTCCTGGGACCGCTCCCGGCACATCACCGCGGCCGCCAGCATCCTCACGGTGATCGCCGTCGCCGCCGGCGTGCTCGTCCTGGCCCTCGGGACGAGCACGCCGGAGCCGTGGTGGCCGCACACTGGCCAGGCCTTCGCCACCGACGCCCACTCCGCGCGCCAAAACCCGTGCGACGGGATCGTGGGGCCCGCCAAGGACTACTGCGAGCGCGGCACCAAAACCTCCGCACCCGCCGGACACCCCAGTGCCGCCAGTGCGGCGTGGCGGCTGGGAACGGCCGGCGCGGGCCTGGGCGCCGTCGTCATCTGGCGGCGCCGGAGTGCCGCTGGGCAAGGGCGGCGCTGACACATGTGGCGTCCAGACCGCGGCACCCTCCGCTCGGCCGGCTTTGTCCTGCTGCTCACTGGCGTGTTCGTCATGGTCAACAGCCAGGTCGTGTATGCGGCGAGCAGCAGCAGTGAGACTGGTGATCTGCTCTCGCCGCTGAACATCACCTCCTCTGAGGGGGTGCCGATCAACGGCTACGAGCTGAACGCCGAAGGCGGGTCCATCGTCGCGTTCAGGTCCCAGGCGCTCGCGTTCGCCCTGTCCGGCCTGTTCACGCTGATCCGGCTGCTGGTGGGGCTCGCAGGGTGGTCGATCGAGCTGGCCTTCCGGTTCCCGCTGCTGAAGATCCTGATCCAGCCGGCTCAGAAGGTCGCCGACTCCTACAACCACGTGGTCGTCGACACGCTCGGGCTGAAGGGGCTACTGCTGGCCTGGAGTTTCGTGTTCACCGGATTCATGCTCGTGCGCGGCCGGATCGGCCGCAGTCTGGGCGAGATCTTCCTGACCCTGCTCATCGGGGCGCTCGCCGCGTCCGCGTTCGTCCGCCCCGACTACCTGCTCACCCAGGACGGCCCGCTGGGGCAGGCCCAGCAGGTGGCCGCCGAGGTGGCCCAGCAGAGCGTCAACTCCTACGACTGGGGCGGCAAGCTCGCCAGCCGCGGCCCGTGCGACGGCATGGCCGGCAACCAGGAGCTCAAGTGCCTTCAGCAGGAGGACGAAGGCCCCGTCTCGGCCGCGGAGGTAGCCCGACCGATCCAGGACTCGATCACCAACGCGCTGATCGTCAAGCCTTACATGTTGCTGGAGTACGGGCGCATCCTCGACCCTGCCAAGGCGGCCGACCGGACGGCGTATGCGGTCCACCTGAAGTGGATCACCGGCGGGTACAAGGCGAGCGCGCAGAACAAGGGCAAGGACGCCAGGAACGATGCCTGCCGGCTGATCAAGGGTGAGGCGAAGAAGTACTGCGAGCGGTCCACCAGCGACGTTCCCAGCGGAAGCGGCACTCTTCCGACGCTCACCCCCGGGGGCGACCTACTGGACGCCTCCAACGCAATCGTCACCGACGAAGACCGAGAATTCTCCTCCTTCCTGGCCGACATGAAGAGGGTCGGCCCGGTCGGCAAGGCGTGTGCCGCCTACGCCGAGAAGCCCACCTGGTGGCGGGTCGGCGGCGCCGGACTACTGCTGATCGCCACGCTGTTCATCTGCGGCATGCTGCTGTCCTCCGCGATCGTCCTGCTCGGCACCCAGGGCATCTGCGCCGCCGCCGCGGCCGCCGGCGGTGTGACCTTCATCGCCGGGATGCTGCCCGGGCCTGCCCGCCAGTCCGTGTGGAAGTGGCTGTCCCTGTGGGGCATCGCGATCCTCGCGCTGGTCGGGATCTGCGCGTTCGTGCCGTTCTTCGGCATCGCCGTCGACGCCACCGTCACCAACGGCCCCGACCTGATGGTCGAGCGGATCCTGCTGATCGACGTGCTGGCCATCGCCGGTGCAGCCGGGCACCGCAGGCTGCTGACCGGCATCACTTCCTTCGGCCGGCGCATGGCCATGCGGATGCGCTACGCCAAGGTCGGCGGCACCCACATGCCCGGCGACACCTCCGAGCTCGGCGCCGCCCTCGCCATGAACTCCCCCGCTGCGATGGGCGGGTACGGCGCAGGTTTTCGGGCCTTCACTGGCGGGGGCGGCGGCAGGTTCGGGATGCTCGGCACGCGGCAGCGGCTGATGGGCGCCCTCGCCTCTCTGGTCGACGGAGCTGGGATGCCGGTGGACACCGGGGGGCTGCTCGCCGACGCCACCGCCGAAGCCGGACGCGGACTCGCACCGCTGACCGCGGCTGCGGCCGTAGGCGGGCTGGGCGTCCGGCTCGGTGGGAAGGGCGCGCACTGGCTGCTCATCGGCAGACGGCCCGACAGAGACAAGCTCCTCAAGTGGCGCAAACCCACCGCCGACGGCGACCCCCACACGGGCGGCGCGTCCGGAGGCGGACCGGGCGGGGGCGGACCAGGCGGTTCAGGCAGCGGCGGGCCGCTCAGGCCCGGTGGGCCGCCCGACCGGTACCGCAACGAGGACGGCCAGGTCGTCGACCGCAACTCCGGGCAGGTGCTGCACGACCAGAACACCGACCGCACCCTGCTGTCCACCCGCGCACACAACCGGCTCGTCCGCTTCCGCGGCTACCGCATCCTGCACCGCGGCGGCCGCGCCGCCTACGGAGCGACGGTCGGCCTGCCCGCCACCGTCCGCGCTACGCGGACGAGCGGCTCGCGCTACTCCCAAGACGCCCGCCAGCAAGTGCAGGTATGGGGCAACACCGTCCGCCAGGACCTTCACGCCTGGGGAGACGCCGGACGGCTGATCCGCCGCAACAACACCCCTGCCATCCCTACCCAACCGCCGCCACCCAGGCCGCCGTTCCCACCCGGCCCTTCATCGCCCCCCGGCCCTTCGTCGCCCTCAGGGCCGTCCTCATCTCCCAGGCTGCCCCGGTCCGGTGGACCCGCAGGCGGCACGGGCCAGGCCTCCGCGCCGCCCAGCGCGCCGGCTTCCCCGGCTCCGCGGCCCACCGCTCCGGGGAGAATCAGCGACAACACGCGCAGCCAGGCACAGGCCCGGTTCCAGGAGCTGCTGCGGCGTACCGCACCCGATGCCGAAAGACTCCGCCAGCAGCAGGAGCAAGCGCGGCGGGCGCGAGCCTATGAGGAGGCGCGGCGCATTGGGGCCGAGGTCGACTGGCTGGCCCCGGCAGAGCCCGAGGACGGTGACGGCCCGTGACCCGCCGCCGTAGCCGGAAGGCCACATGGGGCTGCCTGACCGTGATGCTGCTGTTCGCCGCCGTGTGCTGCGCCGCCCCCATATCCGGCGCGATCAGCGCGGTCGTCGCGCTGCAGAGCGCCGCGCGAGACGACGGCGGGATCGCCGACGGCGGCACGGCCGCCGACATCCCTCCGCGCATGTTCACCGCCTACAAGAACGCCGTCCAACAGGTGGGGAAGTACGTGCCGAAGTGCCAGGGCATGCGCTGGCCGATCCTTGCCGGAATAGCCAAGGTCGAGTCCAACCACGCCATCGGCCGCACCATCGCCGACAACGGCGACATCCGCCCACGCATATTCGGCGTCCTGCTCAACGGCTCCGGCACGGGCGGCAACACCACCGCCTTCCCGGACACCGACAACGGCAGGTGGGACAGCACCGCCAGCGGTGAACGCGCGGTCGGCCCCTTCCAGTTCCTCCCCTCCACCTGGGAGGGGATCGGGAAGGACGCGAACGGTGACAAGACCGCCGACCCGCACAACGCCGACGACGCCGCCCTCGGCGCCGCCGTCTACCTGTGCGGAAACGGCCGCGACCTGACGAAGCAGTCCCAGCTGGAGGCCGCGATCCTGCAGTACAACCACTCCACCGAGTACGTGGCGAACGTGCTGGGCTGGATCGACCAGTACACGGCAGCCGCCGAGGACCCGGACCTGAAGAACGTGTCCAGAACGGTCCGCACCGTCCTCGAGGCCGCGCTCTCCCAGCGGGGTGTCCCCTACTCCTGGGGCGGCGGCAGCACGAACGGGCCCAGCACAGGGATCTGCTGCTCGCCAAGCGGGAAGAGCGGCACCAACATCACCGGCTTCGACTGCTCGGGGCTGACCTTGTACGCGTACGCCAAGGCCGGCATTCAGCTGCCGCGTACCGCAGCCGCCCAGGCCGGTGCCGGAAGGCGGATCCCCCCAAGTCTCGGCACCAGCGCGCTCAAGGCGGGTGACCTGGTCTTCTATGCCGATGCCCCGGGCCGGGACGCGACGATCTATCACGTCGGGATTTACCTGGGCAGTGGACAGATGGTCAACGCCGCCCGGCCGGGCACCGTGGTCCGGCTGGACGCGGTCAACGCGATGTCGGGATATGCGGGAGGGGCCCGGCTGCTATGACAAACTCCCCGGCGCGTTCGCTGCGCCTGCTGCTGATCGTCACTGTGGTCCTGGTCGTGGCCGGGGTGATCCTGTTGACGGTGCCGCAGACGGCGGGCGCACCCGCTGTCTCGGCTCCACCGCGCGCGACCGCTCCCACGGCGCGCCCCACGGGAACCGCTCCAGGCAGCCGCACTGCGCAGGCCAGTGCGCTCGCGCAGGCCACGGCCTCCACTGCGTCGACGCAGTCGGCCAGCTCGTCCGCGCTGCCGCCGCACGGTGAGGGCGTGGCCGGCGATGCCGCCATCCAGAAGTCGTTGGAAGACGCCTGGCCCGCCGACGTTGCCGCCGACGACGAGCAGGAGCTCCTCGCGGCCGGCCGTGGCCTGCTGCGGGCGGACGCCACGGGGGTCGGCCGGGCCAAGTGGCCCGCGCTCTTCGGCGACCCGGACCAGGCGATCGCACCGGCATTCGCCACCGCTCGCTTCCGTATCCAGGCGGCCGTCGCCCGCCGAGACGGCTGCCCGGACAAGGCGGTGGTGCACCTGGTGTGGGCGGGCGCCGACCGCGGCGGCACCTACACCGACCGGCGCATCACCGACTGGTACTTCGCACGCACTTCGACGAAAGGAGCGTCCACGTGGACGCCTCAGCCCCGTATCTGACCGACCGGGCGGATGGCACGGCGGCCGGTCAGGTCCTCGGTCTGCTGGCCGGCCTGGCCAACGCTGCTGGCTGGGTGATCACCTTCTGGTATGTGCCCGTGGCGGCCGTCCTCGTCGTCTGGGCCGTGAGCGAGATGGTGGTGCGCCGTCTGGCGAGGAAGGCCTCGGCCGAGCGGATGGCGCTGGAACTCGTGCCGTCGCAGCACTTCGACCCCGGCCTGGAGGAGATCTTCCGCCGTGGGGTCCAGCTTGCCCGGGCCTCGACGAGCATGCCGTGGTGGGCGCCGCGACGGTCGAAGGCGGTGCAGATCCGGCTGCGCGCCGACGGCTCCAGCCCGCTCCGCTACCGGATCGAGGGTCCTGCGGGCGGCGAACGCCTGTTGTCGATCACGCCCTTCGGCCCGGCCGTCACCGTGAAGCGGGCCCGTCCCCTCGTCGACAAGCCGCGTGAGCATGTGGTGCGGGCGGAGTTCGTCCTGCGAGGCAAGCCCACGGCCCCGCTGCGGGACGTTCCGCTGGACCCGGATCCGCTGCAGCCGCTGATCGATGCCGTCTCCGATCTGCGGGCGGAGCTGGGTGACCTGGCCGAGATCCGGCTCGACATCCAGCGGGCTCCCAAGTGGGCGCTGCGGGCCCGCCGTCTGCAGCTGGTGTCGGACGCCCGCCGCAGGGAGCGGCGCGAGGCCCAGCGGGCGGCCCGGTGGGTGCGGCAGGACGCTACCGGCATCGAGGACTCAGTGGCCTGGCAGCTTCAGCAGTTGGTCAGCGGTAAGCAGGGCGGGGGCGGGCGCCGTCTGGTCATGCCGCCCGTACCCCGCCGGGTGGACCCCGCGGAGGCTCTGGGCAAGCTCGCCGATGATGACCACCTGGTGCGCGTGCAGCTGCTGGTGATGTGCGCGTCGAACACGGAAGGCCGCTCCCAGGCCCGGCTGGCCCAGCTCCAGGCCGCGTTCGACGTGTTCGGCGGCGGGTCACGGTGGGCGATGCGCGGATGGCGGATCGGCCCGTGGCGGTTGGGGGCGGACCGCTGGCCCAGCCGACGCGGCTTCGAGCGCCGCTGGACGTTGGGTCACTGCCAGCCGCCCCGTCCGAACTGGGTGCGCCTGGAGGAGCTCACCGGACTGCTCAAGCCGCCCACGGTGAACTGCCGCCTGCCGCTGCTCGCCGGGGATTTGCCGACCTTCGAGTTCGACAACCCCCAGTTGCTGCTGCAGGGCTTCTACCGCGGCCCCGACGGCCGCCGTCGTTTGGTCGCCAGCTACGCGAAAGAGACGCTGTTCGAGGTCGGTGTGGGCAAGGCGGGCGGCGGCAAGACCGAGCGCGCCCTAGCGCAGGCGATCGGCTGGGCTCATGCCGGGGGCGGGCTGATGTTCGTCGACCCGCACCGCGACTCCTGGCCTCGCGCTCTGCCGTTCCTGGCCCACGACGCTCTGATGGACCGGATCGCGCTCATCGACCTCAACGCCAATGGGCCTGCTCCGCAGGTCAGTTCATGGAATCCGCTCGGCATGCACCAGGGCCAGGTGGCGCACGAGGTCGTCGAGGCCACCGCGGACGCCTACGCGGCCGCACTGGGCTGGGACGACGCCAGCGCACCCCGCGCACTGACCATCCTCACCGCCTCCCTCGCGGTGCTGGTGGCCGTCAACGAAGCCGCCTGCCAAGCCGGGCGCCCCGAAGACCAGGCCACGGTCTTCCACGTGCGGGCGCTGCTCACCGACCCGGTCTTCCGCGCTGCGGCGCTCGCCGGCGTTCAGGGGCGCCTGGACGACGAGACGCGCTCCTGGTGGCAGACGGTGTTCCCCACCCTGCCACCGGACTCCTTCGCCGTAGTCCTCAACCCGATCGCCCGCCTCGCCGCCAACCCCGTCACCCGCGCGTTCCTCGGCCAGCCCGCCGGCCGCTACAACATCCGCGCCGCGATGGACTCGAAAATGATCGTGTGGGTGTGCCCGGGCGGCAACGGACCCACCGACCGGCTGATCACCGCACTGCTCGCCCGCGACCTGCTGCGCGCCGTGCGCTCCCGCCGCGACACCCCGGAAGCCCAACGGGTGCCGTTCCGCCCGTACTTCGACGAGCTGATCACCCTGACCGGCGGAGCCGCAGAGACGATCGCCAGCATGTTCGAGGACTTCCGCAAGTACAAGGTCCACGTCCACGGCATGACCCAGCTGCTGGCCCGCCTGCCTATCCAGGTGCGGCTCTCCCTGGTCCAGAACGCCTCCACGCTCGCGTCCACCGCCGGATCGCAGTCCGCCATCGCTCCGATCACCGCAGAATGGGGCGACCGTCCCGGACCTGACATCGTCGCCACCCTGGACCGCTTCGAGCACTACATGTCGCTGACGGTCAGGGGCCGTCGCGTCGGCCCGGTCCGCATCACCGGCCCGCACCTCGACGAGGTCTTCGCCGACTACGCACGCCCCCGCCAGGCGGCGGCGCTCGAGCGCGCCGCCCTCGCTATGGCCGCCGCCGAGCCCCTGGACCAGCTCACGACTCGCGCCACCAACCAACTGGGCCGTGTGAACCGGTTCCTCGCCCAACTCGCCCCCACCACACCGTCAGCCGTACGGCTGCAGAAGAAGGGTTACCAGTGACCGCCACCTTCGAGACCGTGTCGTCCGGTCGCACTCCGAGTCCGGTTGAGCCGCTGCCGCATCAGCTCCTGGCCGTGCTGGGGCAGCACCGGATGGCGACCACAAGTCAGCTCCACGACCTGCTGCGGCCTGGCACGGCGCGGCAAACCGTCTCCACGCCGCTGAACAAGCTGCGCCGTGATGGCCTGGTGGACTACACGGTGCTGCCGCAGTCCAACCGCTCCCGCGCCTGGTACCTGACAGGGGAGGGCGCCCGGCTGGTCCGGGACTTCCCCGCGCTGCGGGGCCGGCCGCCGTATCCGATCACCTCAGCCACCGCTGCCTCGTTGAAGACACCGCACACCCTGACCGTGGTCCGCACTCACCTGGCGTTCGTGACCGATGCCCGCAGACGTGGCGACGAGCACGGGCACCTGGACTGGACGCCTGAGGTCTCCCATCCGCTCAGCGACGGCGAGAAGATCATCACGGATGCGCTGATGCACTACACGGTCATCGGCGAGGATCAGCGGACAAAACTCAGGGCGTTCGTCGAGGTTGACCGGACGACCATGAGCAGCGAGCGGCTCGCGTCGAAGCTGATCGAGTACGCACGGCTGTGGTCGTACGAGCCGCAGCCTGTGGGGCGGCAGCGCTCGCGGCAGTCGGTCGTTCCCGGTGCCGTCTGGCTGCGCTGGTATCCCGTGTTCCCCCGGGTTCTGTTCGTGCTCACCGGAGCTTCCCGGTACGTCCTGGGCAACCGGATCAGCGACCTGCAGGCCATGGTCGCGCAGCACCCGCTCGTGGGCACGCTGGCCCGGCAGGTGCCGCTCGGCGCCGCGGTCCTGGACGACCTCGAACTCCGGGGGCCTACGGGCGATCTCTGGGTCCCTCTGGCCGGGGGCGAGCCGCGGCCATGGACCGAGCTGTGATGCAGCGTCTTGGTGCCGACCGAATGTCGCAGCCTTGCAACTGCTCCGGAACTCACTTGCAGTTTGCTTACGCGAACGACTAGTTTACTTCTGCACAACGGGGCCGCGTTCTTCAATCGGCCATGCGCGCTCTGACCTTGGGAGATCCAGATGCCGCAAGCTACTGGTGAAGTTCGCATCCATGAAACGGCATCCGGTGACGCGTGGCCCGTCCGCACGCAGGCCGTCTCGTACGTCGGGAACGCCTGCGTCGTCGAGGGGTCCGGCGACTTCGACCTGGACGACCTGAACCTGGTGCGCCACCGATTCCCGGGCCGGCGCGTCACCCTCGACAGTGACGTGATCACCGTGTGGCCGACTCCCCCAGCATGACGCGTGAGGAGCGCAGCATCCGGTCGCCCGCAACGCCACCTGGACCGGCCGCAGGAAGACCGCCGGGGCGAGGTCCCGTTCTCGCGAACAGGGACTGAAGCGGTCCGCGCGAAGCGAAGACCGATCCAGATCATGTGCGGGCGGGGCGGGCGAATACATAGAACTACAAAGCGACTTCCGGTTTCGAAAGTGACCGGATACGTCACGAGTTGTACGAGTGAACTCAACTATCACGCTGGGAAGTTGACTGGCATATGCGTAACCTTCCGACTACGCAAACGCATCAGCGCAGCTCGACCAGGTTTCCTGGGGCGGGTAATCGGGCGGTACGCCCGCGTCGGCCCTCCGCCCCAGCTGCGCTGAACGGGGAGGCATCATGAAACGCCGCGCACACCAGAGTGTTCATTCTGCTGTTCGCTTCCGAAACGGGGCGGCGGTGACTTTCGGGCTGTGCTCCGTACTCGCCCTGTCCGCGTGCAGTTCGTCCGACAACGGCGACGAGGCGAAGCCCTCCTCGCCGACAACCGCTTCCGCGGCTGAGACGCCGACACCGTCGAGCACAGACCCCGAGGCTGCGGCCAAGGATGAACTCCTGGCCGCGTACCAGCAGTACCTCAATGAGGTCACCAAGTCGTACTCGCAGGCCGGCACTGAAGGCACGGATATCAAGAAGTACGCCACCGGGGCCGCGCTGGCCACGGTGCAAAGCGAGACGAAGGCGATGCAGAAGGCCGGTCAGGTCACCACCGGCAAGCCCGGGAGCACGCCCGAGGTCACCGCCATCAACCTCGGCCGCAAGGTTCCCAATGCGACCATCACCGACTGCATGGACGTCTCCCAGTGGAAGCTCATCGACCAAAAGACCAAGAACGTAGTCGAGCTGCCCAAGGAGCGCCTCACCAAGTACGTCGACATCATCAGAGTGGAGAAGTGGGGGAAGCAGTGGGTCGTCCTCAAGGAGACACCGCAGGAGCGCAAGTGCTGAGACGGTTAGCAGCCACGGCAGGGTCTGCTCTCCTGCTCCTCGGATCAGCGCACGCCACGGCCCGCGCGGCGGATGACCCGCATGTCGGCGCAGGCGAGTGCGAGATCGTGCGGTTCTGCGTGAACGTCCACACCGATCCCAAGCCGGGCAGCCAGGGGAATACCTCTGGGAAGCCGGCCAAGGGCGGCAAGGGCATACCTGCTGCGGCGCAGCCTTGCACCGTCAGCAAGTTAGACCCCCAGCCCCCGGCCGGAAGTGCGCTGTGGGAGGGGCACGACCCCAGCGAGGGGGCGATCTATGTGCGAGTCTGTCCCGCCCTGCAGGCTGCCGCGGGCGTCGCCGGCGTCGGCACGGCGATCGCTGGACCGCAGGTCTTCTGGGCCGCTCAAGCACCCGCCGCCAACGTGGATCCTGCACAGCTGGCTCAGGAGGCCCTGGACAAGATGACGCTCCTCGGCCCGGACATCGGGATCACCCCGAAGCCCGGTGGCAAGGGCGTGGTCGGCATGCCGGTGTACATGTGGACGGCCCGGACCGCCGAGACGTATGGCCCCAACAGCGCCTCCGCCTCCGCGGGAGGAGTCACCGTCACCGCGACCGCGAAGGTCAAGCGGATCGTCTGGGACATGGGCGACGGCAACACCGTCACCTGCACCACTGCCGGCACCCCGTACAAGGCTGCGTTCGGGAAGAAGGCCTCACCGGACTGCGGATACCGCTACGACGAGCCCTCCTCCACACAGGCGGGCGGCCGCTACCACGTGACCGCCACCTCGACCTGGCAAGTCGACTGGCAGGTCAACGGCGGAGGCGAGACCGGACAGCTCGCTGCGACCCGAACCAACGCTGTGGACATCGATGTCGCCGAAGTTCAGGTCCTCAATTAACCGGCCCGCACCCCGAACTCCCTGAAAGGCCCCAGCCTGTCATGGAAACTCCCGCCGCGCCGACGGTGCCGCGTCCGCAGGGCCCGGCTCGGCCCGCGATCCCCATCACGACCACCCCGCCGGTCAAGCGGCAACGCCGCTGGTCCGTGGCCGCGCTGTGCATCGTGCTTGCGGTCGTCGCTGCGCTCGGGGCGGCCGCCGCCGTCAACTCGGCCAGCGACCGCACCCGGGTGCTGGCCGTGGCACGGGACGTACCGGCAGGCCGCGCTCTGACGGACTCCGACCTCGCGGTCGCTGAGGTGTCGGCGGACTCCGCGCTCACCCCCATCCCCGCATCACAGAAGGCCAGCGTGCTGGGTAGGCGGTCGGCCGTCGACCTGCGCAAGGGCGGGCTCCTGCTGACCTCTCAACTGGGCGCCGGTACGGGGCTGGGTGACAACCAGGAGCAGGTCGGCGTGCAGATCAAGCGCGGCATGGCGCCCTCGGGGACGCTCGCCCCTGGCGACAAGGTCCGCGCGGTGACCACCCCCGCCCAGGGCGACGAGCCCGCGAAGAAGGGCACCGTCCCGGAGACCATCGACGCCACCGTCGTCTCCGTCTCCCGCCCGGACGCCACCGGCACCGTGGTCGTCAACCTCGCGGTTGCCCCCGACGACGGGCCGGTCCTGGCTAGCCGCGCCGCCCTGGGCCGTATCGCGCTGGTCCGTGAACCGCGGAGCAACTGACATGCCCGTCACCTGTATCGCCTCTGCGAAGTCCTGTGGCGTCACCACCGCGGCGCTCGCTCTCACGCTGGCCTCCAGCCGTCCGTCCCTGCTCGCGGAGTGTGACCCGGCCGGCGGCACCATCCGGGCCGGGCTGCTGCAGGGCCAGATCAGTGCCGGATACGGGCTCTACCACCTGGCGGCTGCCGACCGCGTCGGACCGGTCGAGTTGGCCCAGGCGTTCGCGTCGCACCTGTGGCCGCTGGACGGCCAGGCCGGCCACCGCAAGGTGCTGCCCGGGCTGACTGATCCGGCCCAGGCCGGAGCCCTGAGCCGGACCTGGCCGGCTCTCGCCGACGTCCTGCACGTTATGGCCGACTCTGCCGGCCACGACGTGTTCGTCGACGCAGGGCGCCTGGCCCTGGAATCCGGGCACCTGCACCCCACTCTCACCCCGGCGCCGCTCCTGCACCGAGCCGACCTCGTGCTGCTTGCCGTCCGTGGCACCGAGCAGGGCCTCACCCTGGCCCGCCACCTGATGCGGCCCCTGCGCGCCGAACTCGACGAGCACGGTTCCGGATCCGACGCGCTCGGCCTGCTCCTCATCGAGGACGGCCCGTACCGCTCGCACCAGGTCGCCGAGGCCCTCGAGGCCCCAGTACTGGCGTCGTTGCCGTGGGCCCCGGAGACTGCCGCCTACCTCACCACCGGGGGGAAGCCGCCGCGCGGCTTCGCCCGCAGCCCGCTCCTGCGCTACGCCCGCACCGCCACCGAGCAGTTCGAGGCGCTCGCCGCACGCCGCCAGATTCAGCAGCACTACCCCAGCGCACCGTCCCACCCGCAGCTCGCGGGCCTCCTGGACCGGCTGGCCCAGCGAGGAGGCGGCCGTGGCTGACACGCACCAGCGCGCCGACGTCAACGGGCAGATCCCCCCGCCGATGGGCCGCGACGACATCGCCCATCTGCTCACCGGCAAGCTCGGCGAACGGCGGCCCGCCCCGCCCACCGCCCCAACGGCAGCTGCGCCACCCGCGGTGCCCGGCGGCACCGTCAGTCCCACGGCCGTTCCCCGACTGGCCGGACTGCCGACGGAACTCCTGCCGGTCGGCTGGGAGGTCATCGAAGCCCTGCAGGCCGACGTGTCCGCCGAGCTGAGCAAGAAGGACCCCGAGCGCACCCTGGCCGAGCCGGACCGGCGTGCCCTGGCCCGCTCGCTCGCCAGCACCGCCGTCGCCGACTGGGCCACCAAATACGCGCAGGGCAACACCCCGCTGACCCAGGACGAGGAAGGCCGCATCGCCACCGCGGTCTACGACGCCATGTTCCGCGGCGGACGCCTGCAGTCCCTCCTCGACGAGGACGGCGTCGAAGACGTCATGGTCGACGGTTTGACCGCGCACGTGGAGTACTACGACCGCCCGCGGCGCACGATCGACAAGGTCGCCGACTCCCACGACGAGCTGATCACGTGGGTCAACCGGATGGCACGCCAGTCCGGCCAGGGTGAGCGTGCCCTGACGCAGGCGACGCCGATGGTCGGCTTCCGGATGCCCGACGGCTCCCGTGTCACCGCGAGCCTGCTCACCAGCCGCCCCTCGGTCGTCATCCGCAAGCACCGCATCCGCCAGCACGGCATCGGTGAGCTCGTGCAGTGGCAGTCGATCAACCCGCTGCTGGAGCGGTTCCTCACGGCGTGTGTCCAGGCGCGGATGAACGTCCTCGTGGTCGGCGACATGGGCGCCGGCAAGACCAGCCTGCTGCGCGCCCTGGGCCGGGAAATCCCGCCCGCTGAACGGCTGGTGACCCTCGAATCCGACCGCGAGCTCTACCTGGACGAGCCCGGCCCGAAGCCCGGCCCGGTGACTTTCGCCTTCGAAGCGCGCCAGTCCAACGGTGAACGCAGCACGGGTGACCGCCTCGCCGGGGAGGTCAGCATCGCGGACATGTTCGCGACGGCGCTGCGCTACAACGCCACCCGCGTGATCGTCGGCGAGGTCCGCTCCACCGAGATCGTCCCGATGCTGCAGGCGATGTCCGCCGGTGGGTCCGGGTCGATGTGCACCATGCACGTGCGCCGTCCGCACGCCATCGTGTCCCGCCTGGTGCAGCTGTGCACGGAGGCCGGCATGGCCACCGAGGCCGCCCACCACCTCATCGCCTCCGCCATCGACGTCGTCGTCTACCTGACCTACCTCGACGAAACCGGCGTCGGCGGCCGCAAGCACCGCTTCGTCTCCCACATCTACGAGATCCACGACGTCGTCGGCGAGGCCGGACGGCCCACCACCACCGAGCTGTTCGCCCCGGGCGGCGGCGACCCGCGCGCGATCTACCAGAACATGCCGTCCTTCATCGACGAACTGGAGCGCACCGGCCTGATCGCCCGCACATGGCTTGCCGAGAACCCGCACGGCTGGTGGGGAGAGCCCCTGCAGACGGTGGGACGACGATGAGCGACCGCCGCCCCGCGCCGTACCGGATCACGCCGCCCCGGAGGGACCAGTGACCACGTCTCAGCTCGCCCTGGTCGCGGCCTGCTGCGCCGTGCTGGCCGTCATCGCCGCGCTCGCCACCGCCCGCGAACTCCGCGGCCGCATCCCCGACCCCGTCAAACCGCCCTCCCGCATCGCCGCCCGGATGCGCCGCGCCAAGGCCGAACTGCCCGAGAGCTGGCAGCGCCGCTGGCGCCACCTCGTCATCACAGCCGCCGTCGTCACCCTGCTGGTATGGGCGTATACGGGCTGGCCCGTGCACGGCCTGCTCGCCGGCGCCGCCATCCTGGGCCTGCCCTTCGTACTGCACCCCGGCGGCGCCGCACAGGCCCGCATCGAACGCCTCGAAGCGCTCGCCCAGTGGCTCAACCACCTCGCGGGCGTACACACGGCGGGTATCTCGCTGACCCAGACCGTGCGGGCCTCCGCGAAGAACGCCCCCGGCCCGATCGCGGGCAACGTGCAACGCTTGGCCGACCGGCTGCGCACCGGCATGGACGCCCATCTCGCGTTCGCGATGTTCGCGGACGAGCTCGCCGACGGCGTCTCCGACCACGTCGTCCTCCTCTTCCAGAGCCACGCCGTCTACAAGGGCCCCGGCCTGGCCGACGCCCTCGAAGCGCTCGCGGTGACCATCCACCAGCAGGCCGCCGACGCCCGCGACGTCGAAGCCGACCGCGCCTCCGTCCGCAAGTCCTCCCGCCAGGTCTCCCTGGTCATCTGCATCGTCGTCCTGGGCTGCATGCTGAACAACGCCTGGTCCGGCTGGTACGCCAGCCCGGTCGGACAGGTCGCGCTGATTGTCCTGGGCGGCCTGTTCGCGTGGACGCTGTCGTGGCTGCGCCGCATCGCCCGCACGAAGCCCGACCCACGCCTGCTCGACCCGCTGCCCTCCCACCTGGCCATCCTGGAAGGGGAGACCCGATGATCCCCATGAACGCGGTGCTGCCCGCAGCCGCGGCCGGCGTGATGATCGGCCTCGCCGTCCGCGCCGCCCTGCCTACCAAACCGGACCTGGCCAGCGTCCTGGACCGCCTCGACGCCGCCCACTTCACCAACGCCATGCCCGTCGCCGCGCCACCCGGCGCGCGCGGCGTGCCGGAACGCGTCGGCGCCCGGCTGCTCGACGAGTTCGGCGTCCGTATCCGCCTGCCGCTCAGCGACCTCAGACTGCTGCGGATCTCCCCGGCCGAACACCTCGGCAAGCGCGTCCTGTTCGCCCTGTACGGTCTGCTCGCCCCCCAGCTGCTGCAGGCGATGCTCGCCTTCGCCGGCACCCCGTTCCCGTTCGCCATCCCCGCCGGCGTCTCGCTCCTGCTCGGTGCGCTGTTCTGGTTCAGTCCCGGGCAGGACGTCAAACGCGAGGCGGCCGCCGCCCGGCTTATCGTGCGGCATGCCGCCGCCTCCTACCTCGAGCGCGTCGCGCTGGCCCGCGTCGCCAACAGCGGCGCCGGGCAAGCGCTGACCCAGACCGCCGAGGTCGGCGACGGCTGGATCTTCCAGCGGATGCGCCAGGTCTTCGACCACGCCGAGCTCGCCGGCGTCACCCCGTGGGACGCCCTCAAGCAGCTCGGCGAGGAACTCGACATCCCCGAACTGACCCGGCCCGCCGACACCCTGGCCCTGGCCGGAGACGGCGCCGCCGTCTACACCACCCTGCAGTCCCAGGCCCGCCAGCTGCGCATCGCACTGCTGTCCGACGCCAAAGCACAGGCCAACGAGGCCTCCGCGGCAATGGTCCTCCCGGTCACCCTCGCCGTGATCCTCATGCTCGCCTTCGTCATGATCCCGATCGTCAACACGATCCTCGCCAGCTGAGCTGGCGCCCGAAAGGAAACGGTCCCCATGGACATCCAGCTCCTCACCGTATGGATCCGCGCCCGCGCCGAGCAGCTGCGCACCGCTCGTGACAGAGGTGCCACCAGCACCGAACTCGCCGTCCTCGCCGGCGCCCTGCTCGTCGGCGCGGGCCTGCTCGTCACAGCCATCCGCGCCAAACTCCTGGAGAAGATCGGCATCATCGACGGCGGCTGAGGACAACCACACGCGCCCGGACACCACACCGACGACGATCGAGGGGGAAACGGTGGCACGCCGATCACGGCACCTCGAGGCCATCCGCGCACGCATCCGCCGCAGGGACGACGGCGTGCTGGGCCTCGAACTGGCCACCCTGGCCCTGGTGGTGCTGATGCTGGCCTTCACCACTATCCAGGTCGGCCTGTACTACCACGCCCGCAAGGTCGCCCAGTCCGCGGCACGGCAAGGCGTGGACGCCGGACGGTCGTTCGGCGCCAGCGAAGGCGACGGTCTCGCGCAGGCCCAGGAGTACCTCGCCCGGTTCGGCGGCTCCGTGAAAGACGCCCAGGTCTCGGCAGACGGCAGCACCGCCCAGCAGATCCGCATCACCGTCACCGGCGACGTCGCCACCCTGGTACCCGGCCTCACGCTGCACGTCACCCAGCACGTTGACGGACCAATCGAACGCTGGACCAACCCGTGACGCGCCCCCGCCTGCTCCGATGGCGGCGCCAGGACCGGGGCAGCTACGCACTGGAGACCGCGGTCCTCGCCCCCGTCCTGATCATCATCCTCGGCCTCATGATCGCCTTCGGCCGGGTCACTGATGCGAAGGGCGCGGTCGACGCCGCCGCCCACGCGGCAGCCCGTGCCGCCTCCCTCGAGCGCGACGCCGGCACCGCGCAGAGCGCAGCCCAGGAAGCGGTCACCCGCAGCCTCGACGGCGATGGCGTCACCTGCCAGACCTCGAGCGTTGCCATCGACACCTCCGGCTACGCCACCGACGTCGGCGAAGCCGCCACCGTCACCGCGACGATCTCGTGCACCGCGAACCTGTCCGACATCGGTGTGCCCGGCCTGCCCGGAGCCAAGACGATCACCGCGTCCTGGACCAGCCCGATCGACACCTACAGGGCCCGCTAATGATCTTGATTGCTGTGCTGAGGAGCCGTCTCGCCGCGCTCCGTGCGCGCCGCGACGACGGCTCGATGTCGCTGTTCTTCGCCGTGACCACCGTGGGACTGCTGATGGTCATGGGCCTGCTCGTCGACGGCGGCGGAGCACTCAACGCCTCCAACCGCGCAGAATCCCTCGCCCAGGAAGCCGCCCGCACCGCCGGACAGCAACTCGACCCCGCCCAGGCGATCGAAGGCACCGCCATCACCATCGACCCGGACGCCGCCCAGGCCGCCGCCCAGGACTACCTCGCCGCCGCCGGCGTACAAGGCGACGTCCAGATCACCGACGACGGACAGACCATGACGGTCACCGTCCACGACACCTACAACACCTACTTCGCGCAGCTGATCGGCAAGGGAACCATCAACGTGACCGGCACCGCGACCGCACACCTGCAGACCCAGGCTGGAGGCTGAGCCCCACCATGGCCCACCGAACCCCCGCACCCTTGCGCACCGTTGGCATCCTGGTGCGCGCGCTGCTCGGCCTCGCCCTCCTCATCGCCCTGCTCGCCGGTACCCCGTACGTTCTGCTGCTCGTCGGCACTCAGCCCACCGACCTGTCCGGCGGCATCGACGTCCTGCTCCGCCCGGACGACGGCACCCTCTTCTTCACCGCCATCACCTGCATCGGCTGGGTGGCCTGGGCCGCGTTCTCTCTCTCGGTCGTCCTGGAGATCGTCGCCGTCACGCGGCGCCGCTCCGCCCCGCGCCTGCGCGGCCTCGGCGGCCTGCAGTCCATGGCCTCGTTCCTCGTCGGCGGGATCGTGCTGCTCGCCCCGACCGCCGCCTCCGCGGCGACCTCGGCGCCCGCCCACGCGGTGACCGCCACCCAGACCGCCGGCGACAGCAGCCCCAGCGCCTCGTCCGCCACGCCCGGGTCGCCCGATCACACCAATGTCCCGACGCACACGGTCACTTCGTCCACGGAGCTGCCATGGGACCTGGCGGAGAAGTACCTCGGCAGCGGACAGCGGTGGCAGGACATCGCCGCCCTCAACCCCGACATTCCAGGCCTCGCCGCCGGCGACCAGTACCTGCCGAAGGGCGCGGTCATCACGCTGCCCTCCGATGCCGTCCCTGCCACACCAGCCGTCAGCCCAGCCAGCGCGCAGGCGGGAGGCGCCCGGACACAGCTGAATGGGAGTGCTCCGGATGCCGACGGTGAGCGCGGGGCGACCGTCACGGTGCAGCCCGGCGACTATCTGTCGGAGATCGCCCAGAAGGAGCTCGGCGACGGTGCCAAGTGGCCGAAGCTGTTCGAAGCCAGCCGGGGCAAACCGCAGCCGCACGGCCTGCCAGAGATCACCAACCCGGATGTGATCTACCCGGGGCAGCAGGTCACCGTGCCCAGCGCACAGGCCGAGCGGCACGACAAGCCCGCCGAGGGCGAGAGCAGCGACACGGCGAGCAGCCGGCCGCACACCCGGCCGAGCACCAGCGCTCCCCGCAGCGGGCACAAGCCCGGCGACGACCACACAGACACGCAGGCTCCCGCGCCAGGCCAGTCCACCTCGCCCGCACCACAGACGTCCTCGCCCAGCACACCGTCCAGCCGTCCCACCCACCAGCCCGGCCAGGAGCAGGGGGCCGGATCCGCGGCCCCCCGCCCCAGCGCGAGCACCTCCGCAACGGCATCCGCCGAACCGCCCGCATCCGATGCCCCCTCCCCCACGGCTACGGCAACCCAGGAACCCGCCGCATCCCCGGCAAGCGGCACACTGCAACTGCGTACCGTCCTCGGCGCCGGCGCTCTCCTGGCGGCCGCGGTCACCGGGGCGCTCGCGCTGCGCCGGCTGCTGCAGCGCCGTCGCCGCAAGCCGGGCGAGAAGATCGCGATCGCGTCCGAGATCTCCCCAGCGGAGGCGCAGTTGGCGGCCGCCGCCGAGCCGGGCGGCGCCGCCCGCCTGGACGTAGCCCTGCGGACCCTGGCTCACCAGGCAGCCCAGGACGGCGACGGCGAGCTGCCTCAGCTGCGGGCCGCGCGGATCGGCGCCCGCACGCTCGAGGTGCTGCCCGAAGACCTGGCCCACGAGCCGCAGGCGCCCTTCGTGTCCGGGCAAAGCGGCTGGTGGGTCCTGCCCGCCGACGCGCCCCTCCTGGACGAGGAAGCTGCCCGCGAGGTGCCGGCGCCGTATCCGACGCTGGTCACGATCGGCAGTACCGAGGCCGGTGACCTCCTGCTGCTCAATCTCACCCAGGTGCCCGCCGTGCTGCTGGACGGCAACCCGGTCCACATCACCGAGGTGTGCACCTCCCTCGCCCTGGAGCTCGGGATGAGCCCGTGGGCGAGCGACGTCGAGGTCGTCACCATCGGGTTCGGCGAGGACCTGCCGCAACTGCTGCCCACCGCACGGATCGCCCACATGCGGCAGGCCACGCACGCACTGCGGGACTTGAGCGAACGGCTCCTGGAAGCACACCAGATGCCAGAAACCCAGCATCAGCCTTACCTGCTGCTGTGCGCGTCCGTTCTAGACGCGGACCTTGCCTGGGAATTCGCCGACGTCATCGACAAGGCCGGAACAGTTCCCGTCACCTTGGTGGCCCCGGCGAGTACGGCAGCCGCACACTTCCCCGAAGCTGAGATCCTCAACGCTTCACACAACGAGCCGCAGCAGCTCGACTATGCCGGCACTGAGATCACCATTCAGCGTCTCGAGCATGCCGCCTACCTGGAGATCACCACCGCGCTGAAAGTGTCCGGACAGCCGCCCCATCCGGCCGAGGGGCCCTGGCAGGAGGTCCCGGACGAGCCCGACAGCAGGCATCAGCCCCAGCGTCTCGCGCCGGAGAGAACGACCGCGCCCACGACGGACGCTCCTACGAGCCCCTCGCGGGCAGCGGACGTGAGCACCGAGATCTTCCCGGCCCTGCTCGCCGCTTCCACCGATCCGGCCGGACTGTGCCTGCTGCCCACCTCCGAGGCGCCAGCCGAGGCAGAAGAAGACCCTGCCCAGGAAGACCCCGGCACCGAAGCGACGACGGGTCCCACCCCAGCGGCCCCGGAGACGGACGGGGGCGAGAACTCCGGCGAGGAAGGCGCGGCGCAGGAGGTTGAGGAGTGCGAGGCGCACGACCTGCACGCGCCGGAGATCCGGATCCTGGGCCCGGTCGAGGTGACGGGCGTGGACAGCACCGGCCACGGCCCGCGGATCGCGCAGCTCGCCGCGCTGCTGTACTTCCGGCCCGGGCGCAGCGCGGACATTCTGTGCTCGGACATGGACCCCGTCAGCCCCTGGTCGGCGAGCACCCTCAATGCCCGGCTGCAGGGACTGCGCCGCTCCCTGGGCAGCGACCCCGCCGGCAACCCCTACGTTCCCCGCCGCAAGTCCGGCGAGGACCCCTACCGGCTCTCCCCCGGCGTGCGCTGCGACTGGACCCGCTTCCGGCAACTCGTCGAACGTGCCCTGCCGCTGGGCCCGGCCGGCCTGACCGATCTGGAGAAGGCGCTCACTCTGGTCCGGGGCCGGCCGTTCGGCGGCAAGCCCCTGCCCTGGGCCGAGCCCTACCAGCAGGAAATGATCACGCGGATCATCGATGTCGCGCACACCGTGGCCACCTACCGCACCCCCGCGGGCCCGCACCACGACCTCACCGCGGCCCGCCAGGCCGTCGTGACCGGTCTCGACGTCGACGACACCGCGGAGCTGTTGTATCGGGACTATCTCCGGATCGAGAGCGCGGCCGGGAACCGGCAGGGGCTGCACACCGCCATCACCCGAGTCCAACAGGTCAACCGGGCCTTGGACTGCTCACTGGAGATCGAGACCGAGCAACTCATCAACGACCTCCTGAGCACCAACGACAGACAGGCCCCGGCCCAGTGATCCACCTCCAGCAGATCAGTCACTGCGGACCGTCCCGAGAACGAGCGTTCGCCCCGCCCCACGGCACGGTTCAGCGCGCATGCATGACGGCGATTCAGATACGAGGTCTTTGATGGAGAAAGACCAGCAGCGCGGGACAGCAGGAAGCACGACGCCAGCAGCAAAGCTTGGCCGGGCACACCGCATCTTGATCGGTGTGGTCGTCGCCGGTGCGCTCGTCATCGCGGGTATCGGCTTCGCGGGTTCCTACGCGGCTGTGCGCGAGCTGGCCCTCAAGAAGGGCTTCGGGAACTTCGCGTACGTCTTCCCGATAGGCATCGACGCGGGTATCTGCGTCCTGCTCGCCCTGGACCTCCTGCTGACCTGGATCCGCATCCCCTTCCCGCTGCTGCGCCAGACGGCGTGGCTGCTGACGGTCGCGACGATCGCCTTCAACGGCGCGGCAGCCTGGCCCAACCCGCTGGGCGTCGGCATGCACGCCGTCATACCGATCCTCTTCGTGGTCTCCGTCGAGGCGGCCCGGCACGCGATCGGCCGGATCGCGGACATCACCGCCGACAAGCACATGGAAGGCGTCCGCCTCACCCGCTGGCTGCTCTCCCCGCTCCCCACCTTCCTCCTGTGGCGCCGTATGAAGCTGTGGGAGCTGCGCTCCTACGAGCAGGTCATCAAGCTGGAGCAGGAACGTCTCGTCTACCAGGCCCGCCTGCGCTCCCGCTTCGGCCGCGCCTGGCGCCGCAAGGCCCCGGTGGAATCGTTGATGCCGCTGCGCCTGGCCCGCTACGGCGTCCCGCTCGCCGAGACCGCCCCCTCCGGCCTGGCTGCGGCGGGCATAGAGGCCGCTCTCCTGTCCCCGCTCACCGTCGAGCAGGGTCCCGCCGCAGTGCAGGCGGACGCCCTGGCACCCAAGGCCCGAACAGCCGGCCGGGGACAGCCGCCGGAGCCGGTGAGCACGGAGGCACAGCGTGTCATGCAGGCCCAGCCGGTGGGCGGCGGGCAGCCTCGTGAGCAGGCGTCCACCGACCACGCCGACGGACGCTTCGCCGAGGCCTACCAGTTGTGGCGCTCTCAGTTCCAGACTGAGCCCACAGCCGCCCAGTTCGCTTCCTTCCTCCGAGACGAGTTCGGTATCTCTACCGCGGCCGGTGGTCCGCTCACTGATGACCAATTGCTGCCCCTGCTCAGGGTCTTCCAGCAGCACTACACCTCACCGGCCGAAACCCCTCCCCCTCCGGGCGACACGGAACCGGCCGCAGCAGACGAGTCGTGGGACGGGTTCTTCTACAGTGCCTGGCTCACGTACGCGCACCAGCACGGCCAGTACCCCGACGCAGCCGCCCTCGCGGCATACGTATTCCAGCGAGACGGCATCACCGCAGCCGACGGCCAGCCCCTCACCGGCGAGGACCTGGAAGGCTTCGTCGCGGCCTTCCAGGAGCGCGAGTCCGGCGACGGTGAACCGCAGGGCGAAGAGACGGACCATGAAGCCGGCGCACAGACACCTCCAGCACCCGCCCCGGCCGAGACTGACACCCAGCAGACACCCGCCATTGTCGGAGCACAGGCTGCGAAGGGGAAACAAGGCCCCCGGGTAAACGCTGCTATCACCGATGAGGAGACCGCGCCCGCGGAGGCGAACAAGGAAAGCGACCTCACCACCGTCGACCGCTACTACCTCGCGTGGGTGGAGCACCACAAACAGCGCGGCACCGAGCCCACAGACAAGCAACTGTCTGCCTACCTCGACGAGAAGGGTGTGCAGGGCCGCGGCGGGAAGCCGATCAGCCCGTCCACGCTGCGCAGATACCTCCTGTCCTTCCGTGCCTACGGCGTCTGGGCCGAGCACCGGATACGCAATGAGGCCCCCCTGGCCGACGCCGTTGCGCAGGACTGCGCAACACGCGGGATCACCGCCCAGTACAACAACCCCATCACCGCTACCGACATTACGAAGCAGACCCACGACTTTGAACGCCGCTGGAAAGCTCTCGCCCGACACCGTGCCGATACCCAAAGCTGATGCCCACTCGACGCGCGCCTTGCTCATCAGCTGCCCCATAGGGAAGGCGATCACCGAGAATCCCTGATCGGCTGCTGGGAGTCGTTTCTCTGTGCCCGGATACGCTGCCGCCATGATTCGTGCAGTGGTGTTCGATGTCGGTGAGTGTTTGGTGGACGAGACCCGCGAGTATGGCACCTGGGCCGACTGGCTCGGCGTTCCCCGACATACCTTTCATGCCATGTTCGGCGCGGTCATCGCGCAAGGCCGCGACTACCGAGAGGTCTTCCAGGAGTTCCGACCCGGTTTCGACTTGTCTGAGGAGCGCGAGCTTCGGGCGGCCGCCGGTCAGCCGGAGGCGTTCGATGAGCGGGACCTGTACGAGGACGTCCGGCCAACGTTCAGGCAACTACGGGCGGACGGCCTGTGGCTGGGCATTGCAGGCAACCAGACAATCCGTGCCGGAAAGCTCCTACGCGAGCTGTTCGCGGAGGACGTCGACCTGATCGGCACCTCGGACGACTGGGACGCCAGCAAGCCAGCCCCCGAGTTCTTCCAGCGCGTTGCCGAGGCTGTCCCCTTCCGTAACGACGAGATCCTTTACGTCGGTGACCGCGTGGACAACGACCTGCGGCCGGCGGTCACGGCAGGCATGCACACCGCGCTGGTGCACCGCGGCCCATGGGCAACCATTCAGTGGCGGACCACGGAAGCCGAAAAACTCCCGGCTTTCAGGATCGAGAGTCTCCTTGAGCTGTCCGGGCTGATCATCAACTTCAACGAGTCAGCGCACTGACGGTCGTCGACCAGCCATACAGTCGGTCGTCCAGCTCTCGCACACACCGCTCGTTCTGGTGCGGCGCCAGCACGCGCCGCACCTCCCGCACCCGGTCCATTCCCATCGCATACCAGGTCCGTTCCAGCTGATCGAGTGCCCGTAGCGCGTACCTGCAGGCCTCCTCAGGCTGTCCGGCAGCGGCCTCTACCGCGGCCAAATCGCCGAGTACAACGGTGGTCTGCTTCTCCTCGCTCGGATCAAGTGTGCTGAGTACAGCGAGGAGGGTCTCGCGTGCTTGCGGCAGATGCCCGGCCTTCAGCTGCGTATTGCCCTTAAATGCAGCTAGTCGTACAGGACTGAACCAGTCCAGCCATGGAGGATTAGCGTGCTCGGAGTCCGCGGCTAAGACATCCTCAGCATGACCGATCAAATGCAGCGCGGGGCGCGTGTTGCCGCACCGGGTCTCGCACTCCGCCTCGACCGCGTCCAGCCAGGCAAGCAACCCCGCCGATGCAGACCCGCGCCGCGCGTACGTACGCGCAGCCACCATGCGCTCGACGGCCTCGTCGCGACGTCCGGCCCACGCCGGAATGAATGCCGTGTGAGCGAGCGCTGCGGCACCGAGGAGCGGGTCATCTGCCTCGCCCGCCGCCTGGAGAGCGCGCAGCAGCGTCTGGGTTGCGTGGTCCGGCTCGCGAAGGTCGAAGAACTCAATCCGGCCGGCGAGTAGGTACGTCTCGGCGAGCGCCGCGGCCACTCCCCGTCTGGTCTGTCCGGCCGTCTCGGACAGCAGGACCAAGCCCAGAGCGGCGTGGGCCATGGCTGAGGGATGCAGTGCGGCGGGGGCAACCGACCAGTACAAGCGCCGATGCGCGCGCGTCACCGCCTCGAAATCGGCCACCACGCTGGCCGGTTGCAGCACGGCGGCGGCTTGTGTCGGAACCGCAGCCAAGCCGACCGCAGCCGCTGCCGTCGCCAGTGCAGACCGGCGCCCTCGCCCAGGCGTCACGCCAGTTGGTGAGATGAATCCGAGCGCCTCGAGATCCTGGCCGAGCAAGCGCGAGAGTGCCTGTCCCACCTCTGGCTGCGGCCACGGCGGTGCCTCTGACTCCCAACGACGTACTTGACGTACTCCCACCCCGAGCGCGTCGGCGAGCGCCTGCTGGGACGGGTAACCTGCCGCCACCCGGGCGGACTTGAGCTGAATGTTGCCTGCGGGCCGTGACACTACACACCTCCGTCTTGCCTCAATCGACAGTGTTACAGCAGGCCCTGTTTCTTACTAGTCATCACCTACAAGGCTCATTAAAAGTCCCTTTCTCGACCGAGAAAAGACCTCTGAAAGTCCTCGGAATGGGACATCCGGAGGGCCACTCTTGACGCACCGTGATCCACGGCTACGGCGCGTATCGAAGAGTGCCACATGCCCTACCACCCTGTTGTCCCCCCAGGAGGCGACCGTGTTACCCCGGTGTTCGATCGACGGCGCATCTTTGACGGCGATTGAAGCTAGTCGGCTGCTCCGAATCGGGCGGCGGTGACTGCTGATGACGCTCACCACGACAGCCATTCGCCTCGCACCCCGTCTGCACGAGGACCGGCTTGATGCCATGGCCGTGTGGTTCGAGCGGCAGCTACGGAGCCCGTGCCAGCCGATGCCGCCTCAGGATGCCCGTCGTGTTTCGCAGATGCGCCGGCTCGTGGCCGCCCGGCTGCGTCTGTGTGGATTACCTGAACTCGTTGAGCCCATGGAGCTGTTGACGAGCGAGCTGGTCACCAACGCACTGGAGCACGGAGACGGCCCGGTGTCTCTGCTCCTCTCCTGTTCAAGCGAGACCGTCCGGCTGACGGTCGACGACGGCTCGCGAGAGAGTCCCCGGCTGAGAGCGCCTGAGCTGGATGCCGAGAGCGGGCGGGGGCTGTGGATTGTTGAGTCCATCGCTTCCGAGTACGGCGGCTCCTGGGGTGTCAGCCCCGACTGCACGAAGACCTGGTGCTCTCTCACCGTGCCCGCAGCAAAGGAACCTGCCGTCTGATGGCCGCTTTGGAGTTCACGCCGCCGCAGCAGACGTCAGCGGCCGCACCGGCCATGGACGTGGGTGACTTCGCGGAGCTGGTCCGCTCGCCCAGGCACTCGCAAACCACGGGCCCCCGCGGTATCGAGCGGACCGCCGCCCTTCTTCCTCCTTCAGTAATTCGAAGCCCCCGCGTGCCCCCGGCGCGGGCCCGGTCTGTCGGGTGTCCACCGCGGTGCGCACCCGACAGACCTCATTCCCCGCCCCCATTCCCGCAGCCGTCAGGTCTCTTCGAGGCCGCCCGGGAGACAGACTGATGACGAATCACCGCACCAAGCGCGAGGTCTCAGCAAATCGCGCAGCAGTTATCGCCCAGAAGGCGACCGTGGTCCGCCGATACACCTGCGAGGGCGCGTCTATGGCGGCGCTCTGCCGTGACTACGGTGTGGGAATCGGATGGCTGCGGCGGCAGTTCGATGTCTGGGACGTACCCCGGCGCCCGCGCGGACGGACTGCCTACGCAGCAGTGCAGGAGACATCCGCCGATGAGGGGGAGCGGGCGGCGCTTGCGCAACGTCTGGCCGACCCCCGCCTGCTTGAGCAGAGCGTCGTCCTCGATCTCAGCTCAGCCCGGGTCTCCGGCGCAGGCGTGAGCCGGCTGGCGGTGCCCGTGGGCGGGGTTCGCGTAGCGGGGGAAGTGACCGTCGGGAACTGGGGCGAGGCGCTGATCGTCATTCTGCAGCTGGAAGCACATCCGGAGCGGTATCCCAAGGTCCGCCAGCGTAAGCCGCTCGGCTCGCCGTGGGAGCCGAGAACCGTCTGCTGGGGTGCCTCTACACCCGTCGATGACTGGCCCACGCGAGGCCGCATGTTCGGATACCACGAAGCCGGGATCAACGAATACACCGCCGCTCACGCCCAGTCGTCTGCACCCCTCGGCCAGCGCTGACCGCACGCCTCAAGGCTCCACGGCCTTGTTGTCCGCGTCAGGGGCATGCCCCTCTACCAACGGCCCCCCTCGCCCTCCACTCGGCTGCAAACACGCCGAACGCTGGCCATGGCCAGCCGCTTCCCAGCGGCGCGTCTCCACGGCGGCCGCTCCCGGACCCGCCTGATCGGCCCTCGGGCCGCAGAAGCCGCTCTGGCTCCCCCGGAACTAGGGCTTCAGCCTCCTGCGGTCCGATGGCTCCGCCATCCCGTTTTGAGGACACCAACCCCCATGTCCCGCTTATTTACCCCGGTTCCGCAGGCGGCTGGATCCGCATCTGTGCACTCGGAGGTGCGCTGATGGCCGCCGACGTCATGGACCTGATCGTTCACTCTGCAGGACGGGACCACGAGCTGCGTCTCGCCATGGAAGACCTGCAAATGGACCGCTGGCGCGCAGCGCAGCAGCTACTTCGAAGCACCGGAAGAAACTGGGCTTTACGGACGTCGCGCAGTCAGGCTCTGGCCGTGGGCGCCGCCAAGAGCCACGCCATCGAAGCATGGCGGGAAGAAGAGCCCGGCAGTGTGAGCGCGCTGATGATGTGGGCCCGAGTACTGACACAGCGGGCGCTCTACGCCTTCCGTGACGGCGTGCGCGGTGAGAAGTTACGCCGCGCGGCCTATGTCGCAGACCAGGCGTGCAGGGCCGCGGCAAGCGCGTGGCCGGAGGATCCGGTACCGGGGGTTTGTTTCCTCGCCTTGGCCCAGACCGACGTCGATCAGTCATGGCCGCACAGCCGGCTGAACTGGTTTGTGCACAGGGACGGATTTCTGCCGCCAGGACCGTGGACAGTGCTGAACTGGGTCCACGTCCGTGATCCGTACAACCGGGAGGCCTACCACCGGGTCCTTCAGGTCCTGCAGGCCCGCGGGGCGGGTGACCTGGACTTCGCTCTGTGGGTGGCAAGCACAGCACCCGAAGGCGCTGCGGTGACGCTGCTGCCCCTGTACGCATTCGTCGAGACCTACCGGCGCTCCATCGCACAGAGCCAGACCACCAAAGTGATTGCCTTCTGGGCTACCGACCAGAAGGCCCACTACGCCCGGCGGGGCCTTGAGTGGTGGTTCAACGCACCTGCGCCGGGAGCGACATCAGCCGGCCAGAAGCGGCAGGCGCGCGACCCGCGCACCTACTCGCTGGCGGATCTGAACCATCTCGCACACGCCCTCAGCGCCACCGGCGTAGGAAACGCCGCAGACGTCTTCACCGCGATCGGCCCTTACGCCACCCCCGCGCCGTGGGCCCACGTCACCCAGAACCCTGCGTGGTGGCAGGACGACTTCCGCTCCGCACGCAAGAGAGCCCTCAGAGACCGCAACGGTCGCCGATGAGCAAGTCGAGCACCTCCGCCCTCATGCGGGCCATACCTGGCACACCGCTCCGCCCCCCTACAACCAGAGGATTTCTCCCTTGTCTCGGAGTAGAGCTCATGCACGCCTTGACGATGATGCCGCGCTGCGCGCGCATGGCTACCAGCCCGAACTGTCCCGCCGGATGGGAGGGTTCGGCAATTTCGCGATCAGCTTCAGTGTGATCTGCATCCTGGCCGGCGGCATGACGCTGTTCGGCTACGGCATGAATACCGGCGGCCCGGCCGTGATGATCTGGGGCTGGGTCGGCATCGGCGCCATGACCTTACTTCTGGGGATGTGCCTGGCCGAGGTGACGTCCGCCTACCCCACCTCCGGCGGCCTCTACTACATGGCCCACCGTCTCGGCGGCCCCCGTTGGGCGTGGGTGACCGGCTGGCTCAACCTCCTCGGCCTGCTCGGCGCCATCGCCGGTATCGACTACGGCTGTGCCCTGTTCGTCGGCGCGTTCGCCAGTCTCCAGTGGGGTCTGACGCCCACGCCGGAGACGACGATCCTGATCTTCGCGGGCACCCTGGTCCTGCACGGCGCGCTGAACGCCGCCGGGGTCCGCCTGGTCAACGTCCTCAACAGCATCTCCGTGTGGTGGCAGCTCTTCGGCGTCGCCCTGATCGTCGGGGCGCTCACCCTGGCCCCGGCCCAGCACCAGTCAGTGTCCTTCGTGTTCGGGCACTACACCAACGGCACCGGCTTCTCCAGCCCCCTCTACGTCGCCAGTCTCGGCTGCCTGCTGGCTGCGTATACGTTCTGCGGTTATGACGCCTCCTCCCACCTGTCGGAGGAGACCACTCAGGCGCAGATAGCGGCGCCCCGCGGCATCGTCCGCTCGATCGCCTGGTCCTGGGCGGCCGGCTTCGTCCTCCTTGCAGGCCTGCTGTTCGCGATCCAGGACTACAACGGCACCCTCAGTTCGAGTACCGGTGTCCCCCCGGCGCAGATCTTCATCGACGTCCTCGGCACCGGCATGGCCAAGGGACTACTGGTCGTCGTGATCATTGCTCAGCTGTTCTGCGGCAACGCGGAGACCGCCGCTGCGAGCCGGATGGTGTATGCGTTCTCCCGCGACGGATCCCTGCCGTTCTCCTCGACCTGGCGGCGCGTCAGCCACCGCACCCGCACCCCGATCGCCGCGGTGTGGCTGTCCGTGAGCGTCGCCCTGGTCCTGGCGCTGCCCAGCCTGTACTCGCCGACCGCGTACGCCGCCGTCACCGCGATCAACGTCATCGGGATCACCCCCGCCTACGCGATCCCCGTCTACCTCCGCCTCCGCGCCGGCCGTGCCTTCCAGCCCGGCCCCTGGCACCTCGGAGGCTGGAGCCGCCCCCTCGGGCTCCTCTCCGTGGTGTACGTGATCGTCCTGACGGTCGTGTTCTGCCTGCCGCAGGCCTCCCCGATCACCGCCGAGTCGTTCAACTACGCAGGCGTCGCACTGGCCGTGGTCCTGCTTCTGGCCTGGGTCACGTGGATCACCAAGGGCAAGCGCGACTACAAGGTTCCCCCGCTCGGCTCCGCTGCCCAGAACGCTGCTCTAGCCGGGGACGTGCTGTGATGACCGGCGAGATCAACGACCGTCTCACCCGTGAAAGGCTCGGAGAGCTCGTCCAGGCTCACGAGATCAACACGGTGATGCTCGGCGTCCCCGACCTGATGGGACGCCTGAAGGGCAAGAGCTTCGACGCTCTCCACTTCCTCACGCAGCTTCCCGGCGGGTCGGAGATGTGCGCCTACATCCTGGCGTCCGACGTCAACATGACCCCGCTGGACGGCTTCGGGCTCACCGGCTGGCACGAGGGGTACGGAGATCTGAGGGTCGTCCCCGATCTGGGTGCCATCCGGCGTCTGAGCTACCTGCCCGGCACCGTTCTCGTCTTTGGCGACGCCCTCGACCACGCCGGCTACCCCATCCCGGTGGCGCCGCGGGAGATGCTGCGCCAGCAGATCAAGTACCTGGCAGACCTCGAGTGGGAGGTCCGGGTCGGCATCGAGAGTGAGTTCCTGCTCTATCGCGGCAGCGCGGACCGCAGCCGCCGAGCGGGATACCGGGGCCTGACGCCCATGTCGCCCCACAACCTCGACTATGCCCTCGACCATCCTCCCGGCCTCTCCGCGTTCTTCGGCGCCCTCCGGGACGCGCTGCACCAGGCCGACGCACCGGTCGAGGCCATCAAGACGGAAGGGGCACCGGGACAGATCGAGGTCACATGGCCGTACGGCGATGCGATGCGGGCCTGCGACACGTACGCCGTGCACAAGCACGCTGTGCGGGCCATTGCCGCGCAGCAGCGTATGACGCCGACGTTCATGGCCGCCCCCGAGACAGGCATCGGCTCCGGCCTGCACTTCCACGTGTCCCTGTGGCGTGACAGCAAGCCCGCGTTCGAGACCGCATTCGGCGCGGATCTGCCCGAGGCCCTCGGACAGTCCATTGCCGGACTCCTCGACGCGCTGCCCGAGATGGCACCGCTGTACGCCCCCTACCCCAACTCCTATAAGCGATTCGCTCCCCACTCCTTCGCACCGACGACCTTCACATGGGGGTACGACAACCGCACCTGCGCCATCAGGGTCACCGGCCGCCACAAGGACACCCGGCTGGAGGTCCGGCTTCCCGGCGCCGACGCCAACCCCTACCTCGCACTCGCCGCGGTCTTCGCGGGAATCCTCCACGGCATCACAAAGCACCCCATGCTGCCGGACCCCTCCACAGGAGACGCCTATGAGGCCGATCCGCTCCCGGGGCCGGTGCCGCGCACTCTCGACGAGGCAGTGGCCGCATTCGTAGAGGGATCGCTTGCCACGCACGCCTTCAGCCCCTCGGTGGTGCAGCACTACGCCCATGCCGCCCGAGCCGAGATCGACGCGCACCACGGCCAGGTCACGGACGTAGACCGCGCGAGGGGGTTCTTCCATGCCTGACCTCCTCTCCCGCACCACGCAGATCCAACGACCCGGCCGCGTCGCCGCTGATCTCGATCGCTCAGGGCGTATGGACCGCATCACGACCATCGTGCTGCCCCTGCTCTTCGAATTGACTCAGCAAGCCGCGCGCTTCAGCTCCGGCGTGAACCCGTGGGGGCAACTCGCTGTGTACGACGACATCGACTTCGCTCCCTTCACCGCATGACTCCCGCCCGGTGCCCGCTGTGTGAGGGGCTGTCGACACCGGGCGGGGCCCTCGGTGCGGAGGGCCAGGCGACCACCGATTCCCCTCGGGCGGCATGGCAGCCCTCCGCGCCGGGACTCAACAGCTTCATCCACGGAAGCAGGCCGCATAGACCCTGCCCGGTGGCCCGGATGCCGTCCGGCCGTGGCCATCGGGCAGTTCACAAGCTCCGCCCGTATGACACGAAAGGTGGCGCGGGCGGAAACGGCGCTGGGGCTACGTCCCCCCGGCGGGCCCCAGCGCCGCCCTGTTGGTATGACCTTGCCCCGCCGACCAGGCGGGTTTCATCACTGCGACACAGAGGAGACGCATGTTCGTCCACTCCGACCGTCTGCCCGCCGGCTCCGCGGTCCCGCAGGGAACCGTCACTCCGTCCCCGTGGGGGGCGAGCCGTATGGCGCCGTATCCCACGATGGCCCCCGAGTACGCCAGGGCTGAGTTGGACCCGGTCACCCAGACCGCCGTCTTCTACGACGCCACTGGCCAAGTCATGGAAATGCCGGGCCACGGCACCAGCACCGGCACCAACCCGTCCACAGGCACCAGCCCCGACGGCAACGGCGGCACCCAGGACACCGACACGGGGAGCGACAACGACCAGTGAATGACCCACGTCCGGTGTTGGTCGTCACCAGCCTGCACGACCCCACCGCCGACGTGGTGATCCGCGAGCTGCACGACCGGGGCATCCCGGTCGTGCGGCTCGACTCGGGGGACTTCCCCGCATCACTGTCGGTGGAGGCCGAGATCACCTCGCAAGGCATCCAGGGACGCCTCACCACCCCGTCCCGTATCGCTGACCTGGCCAACATCCGGGCCCTGTACTACCGCCGCCCGACCGGCTTCGCCTTCCCTCATCTCAGGGAGCAGGACGCGCGGTTCGCCATCACCCAGGCCAGGTATGGACTCGGAGGAGTGTTGGCGTCACTTCCCGGGTGCCTCTACGTAAACCACCCACACCGCATCGGGGACGCGGAATTCAAGCCGTCCGGACTGGCTGCAGCGGTAGAGGCCGGATTCCTGGTGCCGCCCACACTGATCACCTCCAGCCCCGACGCTGCCAGGGCCTTCGTCAAGGGCCACGACTCGGTCGTCTACAAGCCGCTGCACAACCCCGTGTACCGCATCGACGGCGTCTCGTCCGTTGTCAAAATCGCTGAGGTGACCGCCGAGGACATCGGCGAGAGCGTGTCCGGCACCGCGCACTTGTTCCAGAAACGCGTCCCCAAGACTGCCGACGTGCGCGTGACCGTCATCGGTTCCCAGGTGTTCTGTGTCCGCATCGACTCCGACGTCCTGGACTGGCGCACCGACTACGACCGCCTGGCCTACACGCCCGTGGGGCCACCGCCGGGGATTGAGCAGGCGCTTCACCGCTACCTGGACCACTTCGGGCTCGTTTTCGGTGCTTTCGACTTCTGCGTAGGCGAGGACGGGCAATGGTGGTTCCTGGAGTGCAACCCCTCCGGTCAGTGGTACTGGCTGGAGTCTGAGACCGGTCTGCCGATGTGCGCAGCCCTGGCAGACCTTTTGGAGAGGACGTCGTGACCGACCAAGCGCAGCTCCACCAGCAACTCATCGACTCCATGACGGCGAACGGCAGTCTGCGCACGCAGCCGTGGAAGCGTGCCGTCGAAACCGTCGCCCGACACGAGTTCCTGCGGACCGGGTTCTTCCGCCGCGTGGACGGCGCTGTGCCCTCGGCATGGGCACCCGTCCTGGAAGGCGACGCCAGTTGGCTCGAAGCCTGCTACGAGGACGAGTCCCTGGTGACTCAGATCGCCGGCACGATCATGCCCGCGGACATCCGCGGTCAGATCATGCGGGACCCGACCAGCTCCAGCACGCTGCCGTCTCTCGTCGTGCGCATGCTGGAAGACCTCCAGGTCGAGCCGGAATCGAAGGTGCTGGAGATCGGGACCGGCACCGGGTACTCCACCGCGGTGCTCTGCGCGCGGCTGGGCGAGGAGTACGTCACCTCCATCGAGTACGACGAGGAAGTGGCCGCGCGTGCACGGACAGCCCTGGGCCGACGGGGGATGTACCCCACGCTGGTCAGCGGCGACGGCCTCCTCGGCTACGCCGAAGGGGCACCGTACGACAGGGTGATCGCTACCTGCGGCGTGCGTACCGTTCCTGCGGCCTGGATCGAGCAGACCCGGCCCGGTGGCCTGATCCTGACGACCATCGGTGGCTGGCTCGGCTCGTCGGAACTCGCACGCCTGACGGTCCACGACGACGGCACGGCAACCGGGCCGCTACTGAGCGGTCAGGTCAGCTTCATGCTCGCACGCCCTCACATGCCACCCGCGCTGGGCCTGCTCCCCGACCTCAGCGAGGGCAAGGAGCGCGAGGCCAACGCCGGTACCGACGCACTGAACGACTGGACGTCCCGCTTCGTCGTGCAGCTCGCAGCTCCCCACGCACAGCGCCTGACGATGGAACGCGACGGGCGCACCGAACACGTTCTCATCGACGTCGAGTCCGGCTCGTGGGCTGCCCTTTATGAGGAGGACGGCCGTTGGATCGTGCGGCAGGACGGGCCGGACGCCCTCTGGGATGCTGCCGAGGAACAGCTCGGCCGCTGGCGCGCGGCCGGCACTCCAGCACTGGAGGAGTTCACCGTCAGCGTCACCCCGCAGGGCCAAACCATCACCTGGTAGACCCCCAGGCCGACCCCGCTCGGCCGCCCCCCGTGGCGGACGGGCCAGGGCGGGCATCGGTGCTCAGAACATCGTCCAACGTCCCTCGTCCGGAGCCTTGCTCCGGCCACGTCGACGACCAGGAAGAGAGTGGTGGGGCAGAGGCGGCCCGGCACATGAAGGCATGAAGGCGTGCCGGGCCACCTCTGTTTCCGTCACCTGCGCAGCAAGCCTCGGCGTTTCGGCCAACTCGCGTCGCGTCGGAGGCCGTCCAGCACTGCGACCACGCGTTCGACGCCTTGAGATTCCGGGCGCTGCCCTTCGTCCGGAATCGAGCGCGTTCGACTCGCTCCCCGTCTCGTTGAGCCTGACACCGCCGGACCAACCAGGTGCGGCGCGGACCCCCGAGGAGGCATGCAGGTGACCGTGACCGACACCTCGCCCGAAGATTCCACGCCACCCCCTCCACCTCCGGCCACCATCAACTTTGAGGGGAAGCACGGCAAGAACCCGCTGGCAGAGGCCAGTTTTGCGAAGATGTGCGGCCGGCTTCCGTCCGTGTTGGGGCACACCGCCCGCATGGCCTGGGCCGTGGACCGGCCCGCCGTCATGCTGCTGCTCACCTGCCAGTTCCTCACGGGAGCCGCGGCCGCAATGGTCCTCGCGTTCACCGCGAAGGCCATGACGCATATCCTCGGAGCCGACGCGGTCTCCGAACGCCTGCATGCCGCCCTGCCCGCTCTCATCGTCGTCACGGCGGCCGCGGCGGTCGGCCGAGTCAGCAGCGCTTTATCCTCCTACGCCGACGGGCGGATCACCCCACTGCTGATGACCGAGGCGGACGTCGCCTTGGTGTCCGCGGTGTGCCGCGTCGAAGCCTCCGCATACGGTGAGGACGGCTTCTCCGACCGGCAGGAAGCCGCCGAGGTCGGCGTCACACGCACCCGGATGATGGTGCAGGACGCCCAGCGCTTCATGACCGCCGTCGTCCGCATGATCGCCGCGGGCGGCGTCATCACAGCGCTGCACTGGATGATGCTGCCGCTGCTGCTGCTCGCCGTCCTCCCTGCCGGCACGGGGGCCGTGCTGTCCGCGCGCGTCGACTACGAGACCCACTACGCCAACGTCGGCGACCGCAACGTACGGGCCATGATGCGCTGGTGGGCCACCTACTCCCGCTACGGCGACGAGGTCCGTGCGAACGGCATGACCAGCTACCTCGTCTACTGGTACCGGGCCCTGTCCGATCGCATCGACGAGCGCACCCTCACCGCCGCGCCCCGCATGCTGCGCATCGTCCTTGCGAGCAGCGCCCTCGACGGGGTGTTCCTGCTCGGTACCTGGGCCACCCTCGCCTGGCTCGCCACCACCGGCCGCGTCGCCCTCCCGGTCGCGGCCACCGCGGTGGTCGCCGTCCAGACCACCCTGGCCGCGCTCTCGCAGTTCGTCATCCACGGCGCCGCGATGTTCCACACCTCGCTGTACCTCGCCGACATGCGTTCCTTCCTCGACATGGCCGCCGAACGAGTCCCCAAGCGCGGGGAGCTGACCATCTCCGAACGGGTAAAGGAGATCCGTCTCGACGAGGTCGTCTACCAGTACCCCGGCACGGACGAACCCGCCGTCGACGGAGTCTCACTCACCCTCCACCGGGGCGAAATCCTGGCCATCGTGGGCGAGAACGGCTCGGGCAAGTCCACCCTCGCCAAGCTCATCACCGGCATCCTGCTCGCCGACAAGGGCCGTGTCCTGTGGGACAGCACCGACCTGGCCGACACCCGTCCTGACTCCGTGTGGTCCCGCACCGCCCTCGTCCCGCAGAACTTCGCCTGCTGGCCCCTGCGGGCCCGCGAGAACATCACCCTCGGACAGCCCAAAACCCTCGACGACGGACCCGTGTGGGAAGCCGTCGACGCCGTCGGCATGCGGAAGGCGGTCGAGAAACTGCCCAAGCAGCTCGACACCCTGCTCGCAAAAGAACTCTTCGGAGGCGCCGAACTGTCCGGAGGCCAGTGGCAGCGGCTCGCGTGCGGCAGGGCCCTGTACCGGCAGACCCCGCTGCTGATCCTGGACGAACCGACCTCGCAGATGGACCCGCGAGGCGAGCACCAGATCTTCCTTGAGATCAAGCGCATCGCCGCCGAGCGCATGACCATCGTCGTGACACACCAGCTCGAGAACACCCGTCTCGCAGACCGGATCCTCGTCATGCGTGACGGCCGCATCATCGAGCAAGGCCGCTACGACGAACTTGCATACGGAAGCGGCTTGTTCGCTGAACTCCTTACCCTGGCCAAGGACCGCTGACCGAGAGGAGTCACGGCGGGGCGTCGACCCCGCCGTGCTTCATCAGCGAAAGACCGCGCAACCGGATGCGGTCTCACATGGTGAGACGCTGACCTGCGTGCCCGCCTGACTCCCGCTACTTCCCGTTGAGTGCTGCGTAATCGAGCACACAGGAAGCACATGCGGCCTTCTCCCCGTTCCAGTCTGCGCGGTTCGGGCCTCGTCGCCGGGGCGGGCGCACTATCGTCAGGCATATGAAGGTCCGCCACAATGTTCGTGCGGTTCTGCTCGACGACGACCATCTGGTGTTCCTGCGCCGAGGATGGTCGGGCGGCACCCCCTACTACACAACCGTCGGTGGGGGCGTCGAACCCGACGACGCCGACCTTGAAGCGGCTCTACGCCGCGAAGTCATGGAAGAGATCGGCGCCACGATCGGCCCTGCCACCGAATTCCTGACCATGACCGAACCGGGCGAAAAGGTCACCGTCGTACAGCACTTCTTCCGCGCCGACGTGCTGGACATGGATCAAAACCGCCGCAGCGGCCCCGAGCTCGACGACCCCGACATCGGCGACTTCTCGCCAGTCCGAGTCGAGTTGGACGCGTCAACCCTGACAGCGCTCGAACTCCAACCGCCCGATCTCGCCAGCTACCTGCGGGAGCACGCCAAGAATTGGGGCGCCTGAGTGCGTTGTGGCAAACCGGATTTCGTTCGAGGTGTGCGGCGCGGGTGATCATCTGGACAGAGGTTCGGGTGCGGCCGTGGGCATGAGAGAACGGGCCCCTTGGTAGTGACGCGGTTACGACACCAGCACGACCAAGGAAGCCCGTTGCCTGATCAGTTGAGCAGTATCTCTGTGCCTGCGTCCACCGCGGTCACCCCTGGGTGTGACTGCTACGTGCACCGGTTCGGTTCGGTCGCTCCGGGACGGCGGGCGCGGTGCTATCCGAGTGACATGACGGATGCGGAGTGGGCCGAGGTCCGCTCGGCGATGCCGGTGCCGGCCTGGCTCCTCAAGCGGGGCGGGCGTCCGGAGGCGTATTGCCACCGCGAGATGCTCGACGCTGTGCGCTACCTCGTCGACAACGGCGTGAAGTGGATGGCCATGCCGGTCGACTTCCCGTACTGGCGGGCGGTCTACGACTTCTTCCGCCGCTGGCGGACCTGCGACTACGTGCGTGAACTGCACGAACGCCTGCGCCACACGGCGAGGGGACGCTCAGGCCGCAATGCCGGGCCCAGTGCGGGAGTCATCGACAGCCAGTCGGTGGACGCCTCCGAGACCGTCGGCGAGGACAGTCGCGGATACGACGGCGGCAAGTCACGCGACGGGCGCAAGCGCCACATTCTGACCGACACCGAGGGCCTGCTCCTGGAGGTCACCGTGACCACGGCCGATGTGCACGACTCCAAGGCCGCCCCCGCACTGCTGGAGACGTTCATGGACCAGCCGGGCCGGCTGCTGAAACTGGTGTGGGTCGACAGCGCCTACCAGGGTCCGGCGCTGGCGAAGGCGTTCGCCCGCCACGGAGTCCGGACCGAGGTCGTGCGCCGATCCGACGGACAACCCGGATTTGTCGTACTGGCCCGCAGATGGGTCGTGGAACGAACGCTGAGCTGGCTCTCCCGCTCACGCCGCCTCAACCGCGACCACGAACGCCGCCCCGACCACCACGCCCAGATGGTGTGGTGGGCCGCCGTGATCAGACTGTCCCGGCGCCTGGCCGCAGACGCTCCGCGCTGGCCGGAGAAACGCCCCGGCCGACTGCTCCAGGCGCGGGCATGAACCGCCCGTCCTTCGCCCGCACCAGCCAGCCCCGCTTCTCCAGCGCACAGGCACGGTGCCGGATCTTCTCCACCTCGTTCTTGATCTCCGCTTCCCGGCCCACCGCCCGCGTCAGCTCCACCCCGTTCACCGGCCCCGGAGCGGCCACCACCGCGGCGAACACCTCCCGATAGAGACCGCTGAGCACCTCCTCGCCCATGCCCGACCGCCACACCGGCGGCCGCTCACCATGCCCCGCGCCCAAGCCGCCCGATCCCACGGCGGCAGCCATCTCACCACCAGACGGCACGGAAACCGGCGTATTCACCGGGCTCTCCTCAGCCAGCACCGACACGAGTTCCTCACGCCCCACCCGGGCCCGCTCGACTCGCTCCCGCGCGGCATCCACCTCCGCCTGAGCCTGCTCCAGGACCTCCGTCCAGGACTCCAGATCCTGCCTCGCCCGCGCCTCACGCCGTTCCATCAACCCCAGCACCGACGGCATCGCACCCTCCTCGATCAACAACAAGCCGCCCGCTGCCTGCCCCTACCCCGCCGCGATCATGCCCCGCACACGAAGAAGCCCCTGCTCATCGAACAGGGACGCCCTTTGCCACAACGCACTCAGTCACCAGCCACCCGGCCAACCGGTCCTGGCCCTCCTCGGTGTTCGCCCGGAACCCGTACGCCGCCCGGATCTCGCCCCGATGCCGCTGGATCGCCTTGCTCTGCCAGTCGTAGTCCGCCCACGCCTCCGCAGGCACCTTGACCTGCTGGGCGACGTACGCCACCGCGGCGGCCGGCACCTCCTTGGCCGACTCCGGGAACCGGGCCTCCACCTCGAAGAACTTCAGCAACAACGCGAACCCGAGCCGGGTCGCCCCGGACTTGTTCCGCACCCGCCTCATGTCGTCTTCGAGCAGCGTCCAGACCTCGATCAGGTCCTCCGGCTCCCAGTCCTGCCGCACCCGCACTCCTCCACCCCGCCCGAGATCACTCGTTCAGCTCAACGAGGCGCCCGACGAGGGGAAACGACGACCACAGCAGTCACACGGCGCTACATGTCCGTTCGCCGTAGCTATACGAGAACAGGGCCGGGTCCGCGTGTGGAAGCGCGGAAGATCCTTGAGCAGCGGGTGCCCGTCCGGCGCCTCGCACGGCGCGCAGTCCACCGCGTCCTTGCCCAGGCTGCCGGGGTTGTGCTCGGAGTGCCGCTTCCCCGTCTCGTCGGGCTCGGAGGCGCGGGTCGGCGGGTGGAAGGCGGTCATCAGCTCCAGGCCCGTGACGGCGGTGGAACCACGCGGCGTCATCACCCGGGACGCATACACACCCAGGAGCCGGGCGAGGTCCGTCGGCGCCAACTGCCCGGCCCCATCCCAGTGGCGGGTGTCGAGCGCGTTCCACGACGGGATGCACAGCTGCACGCAGTTGCGCTCCGCGCCCTGCGCCGGGCGGTAGATCCGCGCCCACGGCCCGAACCCGCGCTTCGTCAGCTTCCACTCCGCGCGCACCAGCTGCTTGATGACCTTGTGCCCCTCCGGGATCCGCCCGGCGAGCCGCTCATCCTCGGAGAGAGCGACCGGCAGGCCGTAGCACTCCAGCGCGGACTGGGTGAGCACGATCAGCGGGTCGGCGTCCTTGCCCGGCCCGGACAGCTTCGGCTGCCCGAGCAGGGCCTCCTTCAGCGTCCAGTCGACCAGGGCCGGGATGGACTTGGCGGGCACGTCCAGGACCAGGCCGCCGACGCAGTACGCGAGAACCTGCCCGTCGACATCGACGACCGCGAGCGGACCGTTGACGAAATGCGGGTCGGCGTCGGCCGGGGTGTTCGCCGGGGCCGCCTTCCGCGCGGCCGGGCGTTGCGACGTCGGCCTGGCGGCGGGCGCCGGGCGCGACGCGACGGCCGGAGCAGTGGCGGGGCGGGACGGGGTGTTCTGTTTGGTCGTCATGACCGCAGCCTCGGGCGCCGGACCTGTGGATACGGCCCGCGCTTCCGGCACCAGGGCGGGAGCGCTCGCGAACGTCGGGGGAACGGCCGTGTCCTGGACGGGCGTTGTTGGCACCGCGGCCCCCGGGGCTGCCTCCGTGTCCGGAGCGGGGAAGCGGGCGGCAAGGTTTTCGAGCAGCCGAGCGTAGGCGGCGCGCTGCGGCGGCCGCGGTTCGGTCCGCCCAGTTTCCCAGTTCCCCACAGCCTTCCGGCGGGTTTCCAGGGCCTTCGCGATCTGGGTCTGGGTCAGCCCCGCTGCCTCACGCAGTCGCTTGCGCTCAGCAGGCGGTGGCCGGTCGTCCTGGGCAACCTTCTCCGTCGAAACGAATGCGGCTTCTAAATCACCGCCATTCGACAACCCACTCCCCTTCTTTGAAGAAATCGATCAGCGAGGGGTAGTCCTCAACCCACTCGTCCCCCACGGCCCCGGCGTAGTTCTCCCTTGAGTTGTTCTGCCCCGGTTTGATGTGGCTGGTTGCAGGACGAGCGCGACTTCTGATGATCTTTCAGGTCTCTACGCCAAAAGATCGTCACAGGAGTCGCGCTCGTGCCCGCATCTTCGCCGATCCCCCCTGCCGTTGGCCAACTCGCGGACCTCGCCCGGGGGGAGGCCGAGCTCGCCACCGACCCGACGACAGTGGAGTCCGAACTGGTCAGCAGGTTGCGGCAGGTCCCGGACCTGCGCGCGAAACGTGGCCGACGCCACGCCCTGGTGGTGATCCTGACACTGACCGCGTGCGCGACGCTGGTGGTCGGCGGCGACTCGATCGCCGCGATCTGGCAGTGGGCGGCCCGTGCCCCGCAGACGAACCTGGCCAGTATCGGCGCTCGGTACAACCCGCTGACCGGCCGTTACCTCGTACCCAGCGAGCGCACCTTCCGGCGCGTGCTCACCCATCTGGACACCGACGCCCTGGACACGGCAACCTGCGGACACGTCGCGGACCTCGCCCGCGGCACCGTGCCGGCGCCGGAGATCCCCGCCACCCCGGGACCAGCGGAACGCGAACAGCGCCGCACCGCCCAGCGCGCAGCCGAGCACCCGGCGCCAGAGGGGCTGCTGCCCGCCGCGGCCCTGGACGGCAAGGCCCTGACCGGCGCCCGCACCGAGAGCGGGCGGGTCTTCCTGGTCGGCGCGATCGACCACGCCAACGGCGCGGTCCTGGGCCAGAGCCAGGTCCCCGACAAGCGCGGCGAGGGCGAGGCAGCCCGGGCCCTGCTCACCCGACTCGGCCTGGACGGAAGGGTGTTCACCCTGGACGCGCTGCACACCACGAAGAAGACCGCCCGCCTGATCACCGGCCCCCTCGGCAGCCACTACGTCCTGATCCTCAAGGGCAACCAGCCCCTCGCGCACGCCGCCGCCCAGATACTGCTGACCGGCACGGACACCGACTTCACCGAGACCACCGCGACCGAGACCGACCGCGGGCACGGCCGCACCGAACGCCGCACCCTGCGCACCGCACCCGCCGGCCACACCCTGTTCCCCGGCGCATCCCAGGTCTTCCGCCTCCGCCGCGACACCGGCAACCTCGACGGCGAATGGACCAGCAAAGAGATCGTCTTCGGCGTCACCAGCCTGCCGCCCGACGTCGCCGGCCCCGCCCACCTCAACCATTACGAGAGGTCCCACTGGACCGTGGAGAACAAGATCCACTGGGTGCGAGACGTCACCTTCCGGGAAGACAACTCCCAGGTCAGGACCGGTACAGCACCCCGAGCCCTGGCCAGCTTCCGCAACCTGGCGATCAGCACCATCCGCCTCGCCGGACGCGCCAACATCGCCCACGCCCGCCGCGACCTCCTCCGCCACAAGGACGCCTTCGCCGTCTACGGCATCTGATCAACCGGCACGGAACCGGACATCACACAACTACGCCGGGGCCGTGACTCGTCCCCACCAGAGATTTTGAGGTTTTCATCAGCAGCCGTGAGAACTAGATAGCTCGGCGGATCATCCGGCAGTTCCTTGATGAAGACGAACCTGCCAGCCTCATCACCTTCCACGATCTTCCCGAGTACGCCAATCCTAATCACACTACACTCGTCTTTCTTTCCGCAGGCCGGGGCCTCCTGCGGGAGGCCCCGGCGCTCACCGAATTTGACTAATCTCCAATGAGTGGAACGACCCCGAGCTCCCGGGCGACTTCGGTGACCGTTCGGTCCGACGATCGCACGAACTCGATCGCGTCCCGCTTGTACTCGTCCGAGTACCGATTCGTGTACTTGCTTCACACCTGACACTGCTTCCTCTGGAACCTCAGATCCCAGTCTCCAGGTGTCCACGATCAAGGGGAAGCTTCACCGCCAGTTCCACCCCACGCAACGACACGAACCCACCCCAGAAGCACAACGATGGCCTGCACAACCCCAGCGGGGTCGTACAGGCCATCATCACGCAGGCCCCTGATTTACCGACAGCGTCAGGGTGCAACCCGACAGGGCCTCAGCCTTGCACAAGCAAACCATCGCGGACTCAGCACCTGGGCCGAACCGTGAAACTCGACAAGGATTTTTGACCCCATGATGCCGACAACTCCGGCCGGACTCTCCGTGACGTTACGGCCTTCTACCGCTCGGAGGTCCATAGTTGGCGGTCAGGGTTGCGGCGTACTCGTCCGGGACGGTCCGGCCCGCGAAGGCCAGCGGGAGATACGACTCCAGTGCGCCATACACCTCCAGGAAGAGCCCGAACTGCGCGCGCCATTCATTCCGTGCGGCTACGTTCGGAAAACCTCGGAAAATTGCAACCTCGGGATCCCTTTCACCCCAGAACCCCCATTTTCCGGAAGGTCCGGTCACAGCGATGACGTTCGAAGAGATTGCAATCGACCCCATGATATCTCCATCTGGCTCGTGACTGATCGCCGCCCAGTAGTCGTCCGCGTCGGCCTCGATGGATAGCGACATCGCCGGGTAAATCCGATACTCCGGAAGGTAGAACGAGTCGCAATCTGGCTCAAGAACCAGCAGTTCGACGTGTCGGTCGCCATGCCATCGCGCCATCGCGCAGAGCGCCGGCCAGAATTCCGGGGTGAGGACCGCATCGAACTCACAGAACAGTGAGTCCTCCATATTTTCTTTGAAAACCTGGTCAGGCAACCTGGCATCAAGTTCGAAGGTGGCTGCGCTACGGGAGCGAACATCCAGGTAGCCGTTGCGATCGATCACGTTCGAACCCGCCTCTGCCATTAGTCCTCACCCAGTCTGATCTTGATGTCGGCCTTCTTGGACCCTGCATTGTAGTAGTCGGCCGTCCACCCTTCGTGACTGTTGGCCTTCCCTCGAAGGAAATACCTTGCCCCATCCTTCTCGTACATGATGTTCGGTCCTTTTTCAGTACGGGCCCACCCATTGTCCTCAAGATTCTCTCCAAATTCCACGGGACCTGCGTCCGTACAGGGACGGGTTCTGGGCCCTTTTTGAAGGTGATCTCGTACAGGCCCAAATCTCCAACCCAAGAGGGCCTGCCGGAAATTCTCCGGCAGGCCCTTCTTCGTTCATCGGGCTCCGATTACTGATCCCATCGATGCATGCATCCCAATCGCCGCTCCCGCAAATTGGACCACATACCAGGAGAGACAGCTATTTCTTCGAGACCATTGAAATCCCACCTGCCGCAAGGGTGAACATTCCGGCCAGCGCCTTTCGGACATCTGGGTCTCGATCGAGTCGCTCCAGCGATTCAAACCTTGCCGGATCAAGATCGATCGTGGCAACTCCGCCAGCCGATCCATCATCCGCAGTCGAGAACAGGAGAAGACATCGGTAGGCCCGAATAATCCCCCCTCTCTCTTCACGCATCAGTGACTGAAGGACGACGCTTCCTTCCTTGACCTGGCTGCGGAGTGCGTTCGCCGAGGACCACCGAGTTGCCCAGCCTCGCCCCTCCGCCTCCAATTGGATCGCAAGTAGCGTCTCGAAGCTGATCTGACAAACGCGGAAGTCAGGGTCGGTCGAGTGGATTAGCGGCATCAGGCACTACTCCCCATCATAGACGTCAATGCGGATTGGTGTATCTGGGTCGATACGCCCGTCCTTGATCCTCGCCACAAGTTCGTCCTTGCGGTGGTGACCTCCCAGAATAGTTCCTTCACGTGAGACGAGAATTCCGTCTCCTTCCCCAGATTTATTGATTCCGTCCAGGAGTTCCTCATTACTTAGTTCCTCGTGATACCATTGCGACGCCGGATCCCGGGTCTTCTGCCCATCGGTATATTTACCGATGTCGCCAGCCTTCTCCTCTCTGAGCGCCTTGCCCAGTCCGTCGTTGATGCGTCCGATGCCGTCCTTCGCGCCGGTGGCGCCGGCGCTGGCAACGGACAGGCCGCCCGCGATTGCGAACGCGCCGGCGATGCAGCCGACACCGGTGAGGCAGAGACCCACACCGCCAATGACACCGTCTGCGCCGGCGTTTGTGAGCACGACGCTGACTACGGTTTCCAAGGCGCCCCACCCGATCTCGGGGTGGGACAAGATGGCGGAGCCGTAGTCTTTGACCTTTGACAGCCAGCCCCACCCGTGGTTCCCGCTCTTCTTCGCGGGGATGGGATCTGGGCCCTTTTTGAAGGTGACCTTGGCCGTTGTGCTGTTCTGGGTCTGGGTGACTACCGCGGTGAAAGTTCCCGCTGTGCCCCCCACTGTGCCCTTGCTCGTGTAGGTCTTGGTGTAGCTCCAGTCCCAGCCGTCCCTGCTCTTGGTCCAGGTCTCGGTACCACCGTTGCAGGAGCTCGAGGCACCACCACACATGCCGTCGGGGCGGAGGCCGGTGGGGTCGGCGAGGGTGACGGGGGTGTTGTTGGCGTAGGCGTAGCCGTTGAGGGATTCGTGGTCGCCGGGGGCGAGGACGGGGTCGACGGAGAGGAAGCGTCCGGTTGCCGGGTCGTACTCGCGGGCGCCCACGTGGGTGAGGCCGGTATCGGCGTCGGCGGGTTTGCCGAGGAAGCCCTTGTCGTCGGGCCAGGCCGACGGCGCCGCAACGCGGGTTTCCCCGAAGGGCTTGGTATAGCGGCGGGTGATGGCCTGGGTGGTGGGGTCCACCGTCATCGAGGCGGTGCCGTGGTGGTCGTCGACCATCCAGTTCAGGCCGGTCTCGGTGCGGACGGCGGTGGCGCCGCCGGCCGCGTAGTAGCGCTGGGCGCTGAACTTCTTGGCGGCGGTGTCGTAGTGGAGTTCCTGGCCGGCCAGGTAGAGGACGGTCTGGTCGGGGCCGCGGCGGATCAGGAGGTCGCCGCCTGCGTCGTAGAGGTAGTCGGTGGTCTTGGTGTCTTCGGTGAGGCGGGTGAGTTCTCCTTCGATGTCCCAGGTGAGGCTCTGTGCGGTGCCGGTGGGGTCGTAGCGCTGGGTGGTGTTGCCCTGTTCGTCGTAGGTGTACGACTTCGCCGTGCCGCCGTTGACCGTGAGCGAGGTCATGGTGTGGGGCTGGCCGGCGCCGTTGGCGTTCACAGTGGGGTAGCCGTAGGCGGTGGTCGTGTTACCCGTGGTCTTGTGCTCGATCTGGGTGTCGCGCAGGCCGCCGGGCTTGTAGGTCCAGCTGGTCCAGTACGGGGCCGGTCCGCCGAGCGCGGACGCCGAGCGTGTGGTGGCGCAGTCGTTGGAGGTCGGGGTCCAGGCTTCGGTCAGGCGGCGGTAGCCGTCGTAGGCGAAGCACTGGGTGTCCTTGCCGGCCGCGTTGTCCGTGACCGACTTGACGTTGCCGGTGGTGTCGTAGGCGTAGTCGACGTCGTTGGTGTAGCCGGTGTTGGTCTGGTCGACGGTGTGGGTGTTGGCCAGGCGGCGGGTGCCGTCCTCGTAGCGGTTGAGGATCTGGAGTTGCTTGGCACCGGTGGAGGTGCCCAGACGGGTCTCCTCGATCTCGCCGTACGGGGAGTAGCCGATGTTCTGGACGTATCCGGTCATGCCGTTGGTGCCGGTGAGCATGCCGAGGTCGTTGTAGCTGTTGGCGACGGTCTCGGCGGGCAGGCCGGCCACCGCGGGCATCGACGTGGACTGGACGGTCCCGTCGATGTTGTAGACGGTGGAGGTGGTGAAGGTCTGCGGCGCGCCGCCGTCGGCGACCAGGGGGTCGCTGGCGGCGATGACGGTCTTGGTGCCCTTGGGGCGGCCGAGGCTGTCGTAGCCGGTGGCGACCTGGGAGTAGATCTTGCCGGTGGTGCCGCCGACGTAGCGGATGGCCGCGGTCGGCTGCCCCTTGGCGAGGGAGTCGTAGGTGTACTTGGTCAGCTGGTGGGCGTTGTCCTTCGTGCCGTCCCAGGTGCCGATCGTGCGGCCGAGCGCGTCGTAGTCGGTGATCAGTGTGCGGGTGACCTGGTTGAGGGTCGTGGTGGTGGTCAGCGGCTGGTCGGCGTCGTTGTAGGTGGTGGTGACGGTGCCCTTGTCGGGGTCGGTGGAGGTGGTCTTGCGGCCGCGCAGGTCGTAGCCGTACGACCAGACGGCGTTGTCCGGGCCCGTCATCTTCGTCAGCCGGCCGGCAGGGTCTTGCTCGTAGAGAGTGCGGGTGTAGTCGCTGCCGGTCGGGACGGGGCCGCCGTACTCACGGCGCTCTATGAGCCTGCCGCGGGCGTCGGCGATGCTGAGGGTGCCGGTGCCGCCCGCGGCGGCGGTGACGGCGGTGCGGTCGCCCTGGTAGTCGGTCTTGGTGCGCCACTTCTCCTGGTCGTAGACCCGGAAGATCGAGTCCGTGGCCCGGCCGGCGCCGTCGTAGACCGTTTCGGTGGAGGCGGGGACGGAACCGGGGAAGGTGTTGGCCAGGGTGCCCGAGGGCGCGTTGTTGTCGTGCACCTGCGCGTTGGAGATGTAGGGCAGGCCGCGGTCGTCGTAGAGGGTCTCGGAGATCACCCTGCCGCCGTTCGGCGCGGGGACCTGCTTCTGGCGGGACCGCAGCAGGCCGTCAAAGATCTCGTAGGAGCTGTTGTAGGTCTTGCCGTCGGCCTTGAGGGCGTCGGTGCGGACCCAGGTCTCCTTGTCGTTGTTGATGCTGTAGGCGTAGACGATGCTGGCGGCGTCGCCGAGCGTGTGGGAGCGGTTCGGCTTCCAGACCGACCGCAGGCGGCCGAGCGCGTCGAAGGACCACTCGGTGATGTTGCCGTTGGCATCGGTGGTCTTGGTGGCCGTGCCCCAGGCCGGGTCCACCTCGGTGGTAGAGGTATAGAGGAGGGGGTCCTGAGTGGTTTTCGTTGTCAGCGGGCCATAGCCGGTGTCGTCGGGGACGTAGGTGGTCTTGACCGTATTGTTGAGGGCGTTGGTCTCGGTGAGCGCCCTGCCCAGCTTGTCGTAGGTGGAGGCGGAGACCTGCTGGTAGACGGGGCTCTTGTCCACCGGGTTGTAGCTGGCGACACGGTAGGTGGCGGTGATGTCGCCCTTGGTGGGCGCCACGCCGACCGCCTGGCCGTCGTAGGCCGTGGTGACGTCGGAGACGACCTTGTCGGGAACCGCTGGCGTGGTCGCACAGGAGACGGAGTAGACCTCGACACGGCTGACCTTGGCCACCAGCCAGTCCGTCGTGTTGCGCACGTACGTCATGCGCTTGCAGGTCTCGTCATCGGTTTTGGTGGCATCCCCGCTGTCCTCGACGGTGATCGGCATGCCGTACGTGGTGTCGTACGTAGTCGTCTGCTTGACCGTGCGGGTGCCGGTGGAGGTCTTGGTGCGAGTGGCGGCCTCACCGGCCTGGACGATCCAGGACTCGGTGGTGCCCCAGCTGTAGGCGTGGCTTCCGCTCTTGTGGGACCAGGGGGTGTTGATGGTGCCGCTGATCTCGTCGGTGGCGTTGTAGGCGATGGTCTCGCGGACGAAGCCGGCGTACTGGCGGGAGTCGTCGATGGCGGTGCCGGTGGAGTCGGTGACCGTCGCCACCCGGGCGGTGCCGTCGAGTTCCTTCTCGCCGTTCAGGCCGCGCATGTAGAGAGTGGACTTCTTGGAGCGCGGGCCCTCGGAGTCGCCGGCGGTCTCCACGACCTTGCCGTAGCCGCGCCATTGCGACCAGGTGCGGTTGGAGGTCTTGGTCAGGCCCTCGTCGTCGGAGTAGGCCCAGCCGGCGCCGCCCTGGTAGTCGTAGTACGTCTCGCCGGTGTCGCCGTGGCCGTAGGGGTCGTCCTGGAAGACGGAGGTGACCACGTACTTGTGGAACCAGTCGGTGACCGGGGTCGCCCCGGACTGGGACCACTTGACCGGGAAGCAGCGGCGGGTGTTCTTGTCGATGTCCGCCGGCATGCTGGTGCCCCAGATGCAGTCGGGGTCGGAGTAGTTGGCGGTGAGGGTCGAGCCGGTCTCGGACTTGATGGTGCGCACGCGCCACTTGATGTAGCGCAGGGTGTCCGGGCCGCTGCCCTCGACGTGGTTGGACAGCTGGATGCCGCCGAAGACGACCGCCGGTGTGGCTGCCGCGGTGGTGTTGGCCTTGCCGGTGTTCTGGATGGACTTCAGCCACAGGCTCGCCGAGGAGGCATCACCCGTGTCGGGGAAGTCCTGCTCCAGGTGCCAGGTGTCCACGTCCCGGCGGGTGGTGCCGGTGCCGGTCCACACCGAAGTGGTGACGTCGGTGAGGCGCTTGCGGGTGAAGAAGGACGGGCCGATCTGGGTGGTGCACTTGGTGCTGGCCGCGCAGATCATGTCGAAGGGCACATCGGGCCAGTTGGCCTTGGTGGCCGAGGTCAGGCTGGAGCAGCCGCCCGAGGTGACGCAGCGCTCGGCGTAGGTGAAGCTGACCTGCTGGGCGGCGGGCTTGGAGTAGATCAGGTCGCTGCGCAGGCCGTAGTCGATGCGGTCGAGGTAGCCGCCGCGGGTGTAGGCGGTGCCGTTGACGGTGGTGTCGGCGTTCTTGGAGTAGTAGTTCGTCTCCGGGGTGTACCAGTAGGTGGAGGCGTTGCCGTGGGTGTCCACGACGTAGTCCAGGTTCCAGCGCCAGGCCTGGTTGCAGGAGGAGTCGGCGAAGCCGGTGGACTTGTAGCAGGGCTCGCCTGAGTCGTCGCCGAAGACCGGGGCGGTCCGCACGGAGTTGGTGACCGGGTCGTCGTCGGTGGTGGCGGTGGTGCCCTTGTCGCTCCAGCCGGGCAGCCGTTGCTTGCCGAAGACGTACTGGGTGCCGGAGGTGTCCGTGACCTTCCAGTACTCGGTGTTGTCATCGCCGTTGCCGGTGGCGCCGGTGAGGTGCTCGACGCGGGTGCCGTCGTCGTTCTTCAGCTTCCAGGTGCCGCCGGACGCCTGGGACAGGGCGGCGGTGTCGCAGGCCGCCTTGTCGGTGCAGGTGTTGACCAGCTCGACGGCTTTGCCGTTGAGGACCAGGGTGGCGTTGGCGTACTTCCAGCACAGGTCGCCCTTGCCGGACTGGCCGTCGTCCTTACAGTCGGCGTACTTGCGCTCGATGTAGGACTCAGTGATCGAGAAGCCTTCGCCGATCACGGAGGTCTGGCTGTTCTCCCCGGCCGTGCGGCCGTCCACCGAGGCGGAGTTGTAGGAGATCGACAGATTCGGGGACGGGCCAGCGGTCGCGGGGGGAACGCGCAGCGGGTAGTTCCAGGTGAAGTCACCCGTGCTGCCGCCGGCCTCCCAGGTCGCGGTCGGGGACAGCGAGGTGGCGCCGTAGTCGCCTCCGCCGCCCGAACTCGCGGCGGCCGCCGCCAACAGCACCGGGGTGCCGGTGGTGAGGGCGCGGGCGGAGAGTGTGCCGGTCAGGGTCTGGGAATCCGCGTCGTTGTCCGCGCCCGCCACCGGGGTCTGGGTGCGGCAGGACTTCTTCTCCGGGGTGGTCAGCGCACACGCCGGGAGTGTCACCAGGCGCAGCCGGGGGCCGAAGTTGCCGCCGTAGACATCGTTGAAGGAGGAGTAGTCCAGAGAAAGGCGGAGCCGGTCGGTGTCGCCGGTGGACTTCTTGGCGGCACCGGCCGGGTCGACGGTGAGCAGGACGCCGTTGACGCCCGCCTTCTTCGCGGCCGACTGGGCGTGGACGCTGAGCGCCACCTTCTCAGCCGGACCGGTGGCCTTCGCCGCCGTCTTCTTCTTCGCCGTCCTGGGTGCCGGGGCGGCGGGCTGCTGGGCCAGCTCCACGCCGAGCCCGCCGACGGTGACAGCGGCCTCGCCGGTCGCCGCGACCTTGAGCGTGGTCTTCCCGGCCTTGGGCCAGGCGGCCTTCTTGAGCCGGTCACGTGTCTCGCGGGACGCGGGGGCGGCCTTGTCCTTCGGGGCCTTGGACGTGCCTGGCTTGAGCACGCCCACCTTGTCGATCTTTGCGTCAGGCCGGTCCTCCAACTTCTTGCGGGCCGCCGCGGACTGGGCCTGGGCAGTGAAGTCGTAGCCGGAAGGAACCACGACTTGTGGAAGAAGGGTTAAAGAGACGACCAGTGCGCCACGGCCGAGCCAGCGGCGTATGACCGCCCCTGGCAAGCGTGGGCGGAAAGGTGATGAAGACACGGTATTATCCCGGTTCTCGGAAATGGGCAGGAAGCGCTCGGGTGACGGCGTCGGCACCCCGTAACGCTGGATCTCGGTGGCGCGTCCTCACACGCGCGCCGTGGTGCAAGCGGAACGGGTCAGAGCGGGTGAGGGAACCCGCGCTGACCCGTTCCGCTGCTACTGCTGTTCGGCGTTGTACCGGTTGGCGATCGTGTCGGTGGAAGTGGCTCCGGCCCAGACACGGACGCTGTCGATCGATCCGGGGAAGTAGCGCGCAGCAGCGCCGTTGATCTTCGCCCGGCCGATCTCGAACGCTCCCCCGCCCTGCCAGGGGGCTGGGTACGACACGCCGTCCTCATCGCCCATCCGGGCACTGTTCACGTAGAGCTTGAGGCCGCCGAGCTTGGAAGTGTCGAGGGCGTCGGCTGCCGCCTGGGCGTCATAGACGACCGTCAGCATGACCGGCACGCCCAGCTGGGCCGTGGGCAAGGCGTCGGACTCGCTCTCGGTCCAGGCCGCCCCGGTGCCGTCCTTGTCGGGACGGCCGAATGTCCACCGTCCCTGGGTGCTGCCGGCCGGCTGCTCGTACCAGACGCCCCAGGAGGACTGGCTCGTCCCCGACTGGCCCAAGACTTGCACCGAGTACGACTTACTGGTGTCGGCGAGCTTGGCGGGGTCCAGCGTGACCCAGGCGGTCGCGGTGAACGAACCGGAGTCGTCGACGACCGGACCAGTGGCGCCGGCATACGCGCTGGTGCCGTTGAGGGTCATCGTCTGCTTGGTCGTGACCTCTTCGCCGATGTCCGGGTCACCGAGGGTGTACTGGGTGAGCGCGGCCCCGTTGAGGGTGAGGTTCCGGCCGAAGCCGCTGGTGTCCTTGACCGTGGTGCCGGTCGCGTTGGCCATGTCGGTGGCGTCCCACTTGGCGACGATCGCCGGGACGGGGGCGTCGGCCGTACCGTCGCTGAGGTCCTCGTCCTCCAGCCAGGCGTCGTGGGCGACCTCGGTGTCCGCGAGAGCGCGGGACCAGACCTTCACCTCATCGATGGTTCCGGAGAAGTACTCCTTGCCGGTCGCGGCGTGCCACAGGCGTCCGACTTGAAGGTTGCCGGGCGCCTTCCACGGGGTGGTGAAGGGGACCGGGTTGCCCTGGGGAACGCCGTTGACGTAGAGCTGGAGGGTCTGCCCGGCCGCGTCGTAGACGCCCGCCAGGTGGGTCCAAGCGTTCAGGACGGGGGGCTTGGTGCCGATCGAGCGGGTGATCGCCGGGTCGGTGACATCCGTCTGATGGCGGTTGAAGATCCAGGCGTTGTAGGCCGTGGAGTAGTACAGCTGGAACCCGGAGGCGTTCGTGCCCGCCTGGGACAGGACGGTGTAGTTGACGTCCTTCTTCGTCAGACGCGCCCAGGCCGAGACGGTGAAGGACTTGGTGGTGTCCAGGACCGCGCCGGAGGTGGAGAGGTAGGCGCTCGTGCCGTTGAGCTTTGCCGCACCGGAGCCGCTGCGGGACAGGGTGTCCCAGGTGGCCCCCGAGGAGGTCAGCGGATGCTGGGTGGCGGTGGTGGAGTCGGTGAGGGCGTTGTCCAGGTGCCAGATCCCCGAGGGCGTTTCGGCGCCCTTCACCAGGAAGCTGTAGTAGCCGGTGAGCGAGCTGTGGCCGGCCGCGTCAAAGCCCCAGACCTGGACGGTGTTCTCACCGGCCTGGTTCGGCGGGATCGTCTGAGTGGTGGCCGTGCCCTTGGGGACCGGGATCGGGTTGGAGAGCGCGCCGCTGTTCAGCTTCCACTTGTAGCTGACGACGTCCGACTGGATGCCGGGCGTGGTGGGGTTGGTGTCCGCGGGGGTGAAGGTGAACTTGCCCGGCGTGCCCACCCCGCCCGCAGCCTCATTGGTCTCGGCCGGCTTGTAGACGCCGTCCGCGCTGGTCACCACCGGAGGCGGCGGCGAATCGGTATCGACCCGGAAGTAGCACCAGGACGACCAGGCCGAGTCCAGCACACCAGTGACGCCCCGGTCCGTCTTGTAATACGCCTGCGTCTTGACCCGCATCTGGTAGTCCGTCTGCGCCGGCAGCACGCTGGTGGACGCATCGCGGACGGCGTTGTCGGCCACCCAGGCGGCGTCCGGCGAGGCCGCGGACCAGACGCGGCTGGAGCCGTCGGCCTTCCACACCTCGAACATGGCGCGCAGCTGGGCGTTGGAGCCGTCCGCCGACTGCACCGTGGCCAGCATCTTCGGCTTGGTGGCGCTGGTGGCGAACGGCAGCGCGGAGGTGTTGCAGGCCCGTCCGGTGGTGCCCTGCTGGACGCCGTACGAGGTCGGCTTGTCCGGGTAGGAGATGTAGGTCACCGACAGCTTCGCGTCGTTGCGGAACCGCGCCCAGGCGGCCGCGTCGGACTCGTCGTGCGCGGTCAGCGAGAAGGTGATCTGCGCCGTCTTGTTCGCGGCGTAGGACGCGAGTGTTGTCGTCAGGTTCTCATTCGTCTCGTCCAGGTTGTCGCTGAAGCGCACCCAGTTCGCCGGCTGCGAAGGGCTGCACAGGCTGCCCCGTCCGTAGGCCACGTTCCGGTCGCCCATCAGGTCCACCCCGGTGGGGCGGGACGACCAGGTGGTGCTGGATGAGATGCCCTTGTCCACGCGGCTCAGGTCGTACCAGTGCGCATCGCAGGTGAACGTCCATGTCTGGTACACCTCCATCGTCGCGTCCAGGACCTTCTTGCCGTGGATCGACGAGAGCGGGTACTCGAAGTACATGCGCTGCGTGTAGGGGCTGTTGGAGCAGAGGTAGCCGCCGTAGTTGGAGCAGCGCCCCACACCCTTGTCCCCGTCGAACTTCCAGTACTTGCTGCCGTTGGACGCAAGAGCCGTCCAGTCGCCCAGCGTCACGCCCTTGGTCGGCGGATCGATGTAGACCGGGAAGACGGTGTCCTCGCCGCGGAGCAGGGCCGGATCGGGCGTGATCTCCAGGGTGGTGTCGGTGACCTTGAGCGGAAGCTCGGCCGCCGCGTCACCGCTGCCGGGGCCCTCCGAAGGGCCTGGCTCGCCAGCGGCGGCGGGCAGTGGGGCCGGCTCCGTTGTCTCCGCCTCGCCCTTCGCCTCTGCCGAAGAAGCAGTAGTGCGGGCGAGTTGCGTGGTGACGCCGGCCGTGGCGGAGCCAGTGGCCGGGGTGTCACCGGCCGAGTCCCACATCCGCCCTGCCGGGCTCTCGAAGACCGGAGTGCCGTCGCCGTCGCGCGCGATGAGACCGCCGTCGGCCGTCTGGCCGATGTCCAGGCCGCCGCCGGAGACGGTCATTCTGATCGTCGTGAGCGCCGGGTTCTTCGCCGCCTCCGCAGTCTTGACCACGAGCAACGACGTGTAGCCGGAACTCAGCGCGGTCAGTTTCAGATCGACGTCCGGGAGCACACCGGCGTAGGTCGCGGTGTCGCCGTCGAGTTGGGGCTCGGGAAGCGCGGTGGGCCAGCCGAGCTGCAGCTTGTGCCTCCCGTCCGCCAGTGTGACCAGTCCGTCCTTGCTGCCGCCGCCCGAGAAGGTGAGACCGGGCGTCGTGTTCTTCGCCCGCACAGAGCCGTCAGCCTCGCGCACGAGGGTGGTGTCGATGGGGGCCCAGGTGCCGTCGTCTTTCCGGGCACGGACCGGAGCCGCGTTCATCTCCTGCGTAAACGTGCCGTCCGGATTGGCGAAAACCTGGGACGACTCGGTGGTCGCCGCCTCCACGGCCACCCGCTCACCGGTCTCCGCCGCGCGAGTACCCGCCTCCGACTCCGGAGTCCTGTCAGCCGCTACCGAGGCTGCACCGTCATCAGCGAGTGCCGGAGCCGCCCCGGCCCCGATCACCGGAACCACACCTCCCAGGAGCGTGACGGCTATCACCCCACTGCGCACCACCTCACGCCAGCCCTGCCGCCTCTTTTGTGAAAACACACCCCACCCGTTCCCTTAACTCTTCCTTACAAGAAACTGTGAGGATCATGTGTTGACTGATCATTTAGTGGCTGTTGTCGTTCCGAATCTGAGGCCGGTGTTTGCGCTGCTCAGGCATAGGGCCGGTGATTCGGTGGGAGTGGTGGTGTGTTGTGTCGTCGCTCCCCGGGAGGTTGTGGATGCCGTCGGTCGTCGGACTGCTGGAAGAGCATGAGCTCGCTGCTCGCCGTCGGGTCGACGGATTGCGTGAGGAAGCCGATCGCATCCAGGCCGAACTGGCCGCGGCTGAGCAGGAATGGCAGGAGTGGGTGATCGCCCGCAGGCGAGTGGGCACGGTCCTGGATCCGAACGGCGGCAGCATCGCCGATGAGGAGGCCGCCTCTGGCCCACGGGACGCGGACGCGCGCTCGGTGCCCGGCCAGGCGGCGAAGGCGAAGTCGCAGGTGCCGGTGTGGCGTGAGGGGCTGGCCTGGTCGGTACTGTCGGTGGACTATCAGCGCATCCTTCAGGCCCTCGCGGACCGGCATCGGCTCCGTCAAGGGCCGCTGACCTGCCAGGAGATGGCCGTGGCGTTCGGCCTGGACGCAGTGCCGGCGAAGGTGGAGGCGCTGCGGTCGAAGGCGAAACGCCTGGTCGCGCGGGGCTGGCTGGCCGAGCGGCAGCCGGGCCGGTTCACCCTGGCCCAGGGCCTGGCCGGGCAAGGCGGCGCGTCATAAGCAGGGTCATCGACCAGTAGATCATCGCTTCGGCGCTGGTGGTGCGGCGTTCGTAGTCGCGGGCCAGGCGGCGGGTGCGCATCAGGTGGGCGAAGAGGCGCTCGACGATCCACCTCCTAATGATGTTGTCAAGCCGCAGCAGTGACGGGGAGGTTGCTTTGGTAGCACTGTCCGTCACGGATGAGAGCCCACAGGACGTTCACGCGTCGTCGGGCCAGGGCTAGGACGGCCTGGATGTGCCGCTTGCCTTCGGCGCGCTTGCGTTCGTAGAAACGACGCGACTGGTCGCAGCTGCGGATGCTGATCAGCGCGGAGGTGTAGAAGACGCGTTGCAGCCCGCGGTGATAGCGCCTGGGCCTGTGCAGGTTGCCACTGATGTTGCCCGAGTCTCGGGGGACCGGAGCGACTCCGGCAAGGCTGGCGAGGCGGTCAGCGGTGCCGTAGCGGCTCATGTCGCCGGCGGTGGCGGCGAGGAATTCTGCGCCCAACAGTGGGCCGATGCCGGGCATGCTGGAGATTACTTCGGCGAGTTCGTGGTCGCGAAACCGGGCCGCAATGAGCTTGTCGATCTCGGTGATCTGCTCGTTGAGGCTCATCACCTCCTTGGCCAGGGTATGGATCACCTGCGCCGTGATCTTCTCCCCGGGGACGGCGGTGTGCTGGCGCTCAGCCGCTTCCAGGGCGACCTCGGCCAGGGCTTCGGGACTGCGGGTGTTACGGTTCCGCAGCCAGGTCTCCAGGCGCCTGCGGCCGGTTCGACGCAGAGCGGCCGGCGTCTGATAGCCGGTCAGCAGAATCAGCGGCCCGGCGTTGCCCAGGTCGAGGACTCGCTCCAAGGCCGGGAAGATGCTGGTGAGTTGGCCGCGCAGGCGGTTGATCCGGCGGGTGCGGTCGGCGTTCAGGTCGGCCCGACGGCTGGTGAGGATCCGCAGTTCGATGGCGTGCTCGTCGTCCGGTTTCAGGACGGTCAGGTCTCGGCGCATCCGGGCCTGGTCGGCGATGACGGTGGCGTCCTTCGCGTCGGTCTTGCCTATGCCCCGGTAGCCGGCCGAAGCCCGGTTAACCGCCAGGCCGGGTATATAGACGAGGTGCTGGCCGTGGTTGAGCAAGAGGCTGATCCACAGTGCGGCCATGCCGTCGGCGACGTCGACCGCCCAGACCACGTCCTCGTCGAGGGCCAGCACATCGGCGAGCAGGGCCAGCAGCTCCGGCTCGTCGTTCAAGACCCGTCGCGACAGCAACCGTGCGCCCTCCGCGTTGAGGACCACGCAGTGGTGATGGGTCTTGCCGATGTCTGTACCCGCCCAGATCTGGGCCACCTGTTCCTCCGGTCGTTCGATGACGCTCTGTTCTCCCGGACGACCTCGCCGGCGTGGTCCTACTCAGCGATCCGCTCGAAGGCGTTCGCAGCTCCTAATCAGCGGCCGAGTCGTCGTGAGACACCGGGTGGCCAGGTGGATAGAACCATCGAGGGCAACCGCTTGGAAGCCATACCCGGTGTCTCTGGGTCTCTGGACCTTACGACGGCCCGTCCAACCCACGAACAAGGTAGGACCGCTTGGGCAGGACCACGAAGCCGCGCATGTCGTCGCTGCGCTTGACGATCGCGAGGACCAGCGCGAACGTGACCAGGCAGTACTCGACGAGGGGGCCGGTGTAGCCGCCATCAGCCCAGACCAGCTCCAACTGGTGCTGTGCGTCGGCGACTTGCCGCAGCAGGACCTGCGCGGCGGCGCGATCACCGGTGTCCGCGGCGGTGACCATCACACCCAGTAGCAGGCCGAGCGTGTCGACCACGACATGCCGCTTGCGCCCGTTGACCAGCTTCCCGCCGTCGAAGCCACGGCTGTCCGTACCGACGACGGCGTCCGCCTTGACCGACTGCGAGTCGATCACACCCGCACTCGGCTCCGCATCGCGGCCCAGCTTCTCGCGGACCTTCGACCGGAGCCGGTCGTGGAACTCCCTGACCAGGGTGTGATCGCGCCAGCGGCGGAAAAACGCGTAGACCCGGTCCCATGGCGGGAAGTCCACCGGCATAGCCCGCCACTTGATGCCATTGTCGACGAGGTAGCGGATCGCATCGAGTATCGCCCGGTGGCAGTACACCTCCGGCTGCCCTCCCCGGCCCCGCATCCAGCCCGGCACCGGCAGCAGCGGCTGGATCACGGCCCACTCCGCGTCCGTCATGTCCGAGGGATACCGCCGAACACGTTCCGGGTGATCGGCCGCGTTTCCGAACCGGTGAGCGACACAATCACACGACGGTGCAGCCGAGTTGAACTCCACCGGCTCCAGCACGTACAACTGCGACAACAGGGTCTCCTGGATCTCGGTTGGCTTCGCAACCCCGAGCTACCAAGAGGCCCTGCTTTCATGCCCGCAGCCGGCGGCAACCACCCGATCGAGACTCCCGTTCGACGAACACCCCTCAAGATCGGAACGACAACAGCCACTTAGGTCAACGGTGTCGCATATCACCTTGGCCTGATTCCAACTAGCCGGTGAGGCGCGGCGCTTGGGCCAGTGACCGCTAATGGTCGATGCTCTTAACTAAGGCAAAACTCACCCCGAGCGACAGTCCGCGCTCACGGAACTGGGCACCGAATGGGCACAGGGCCGTAGGCCCGGTGGTTACGCCAGTCCCTTGTTGACAGCAGCGAACAGCTTCTTCCATGCGCTCTGCTCATCGGGCGTCAGGTGGGTGTGTCAATTTAACGGCTGATCTTGGTTGTTGAGTGGTCAGTTTTGCTCGGCGTCAGGCGGCCCTCGAAGGCGATCTGGAACGCGTTCAGGATGCCTTCCAGCGCATGGTCCACCTCTTGCGGCCCTTCCCCGTCGGGTCCAGGCTCATCAGCGCCATGTAGACGCGCTTGAGTGCCCCGGCCTCGGACTCTGCTCCGGCTACGTCGGACGAGCAGTTGATCGCGATGCTGGTCGACCGGGCCCCGAACGAGGGCCTGCAAGCTGACGGGCGAGGGCGGGCTGTCGCAGCAGCTGACGAAGCGGGTGTTGGAGTCCGCCCTGGAGGGCGAGATCACCGACCACGTCGGCTACGAGAAGCACAATCCGGCCGGGAAGAACAACGGCAACAGCCGCAACGGCACCCGCGCCAAGACGGTGCTGACCGGCCGGCTTTCCAGGCCGACGATCTGCTGGTCGCCGCCCAGCTCGCCATCCCCTGATGTCCCACGCCGAGGCCCATCATCTTCTCAGTGCGTTGTGGCAAAGGGAGTCCCGGCGGCTCACCTCAGCCAATGAGCCGGCGCGACCGGACACTCACCGCCCGGCGCCCACGAGTCCAGCAACGCGGGCGAACTCCTCTTCCAACCGGTCCGTTCCGAGCCGGGCGAACTCTTCCTCCAAGTCCACGGGCGTGACACCGTACAGCGCGACGACCGTTCGCGCCGCCACCGTCCAGGGGGCGCGCTCCGTGCCGTACTCCACGCTCTCCAGTTCCTTACCGGGGTGCGGGGTGAGCGTGTCCGGGTCGTAGACGAGGGCACTGTCACGTTGTTGGGTGTGTGGAGATCTGGCGGCGTGTCAGGGTGTGGTGTTGCTGGGTTCCGGGCCTTTGGTCAGACCGTGGTGGGTCGGCCGGCAGCGTCGGTGATCTGGTCCCAGATGGCGAAGCGGATGGTCATCTCGGCTCGGTGGTCGGGGGCGGTCATCAGGTGGCGGTGGGGTCGGAAGTGGGGTGAGATGCCGCTGAACGCGGACAGGAACCGCTGTGCTCCACCGATGCTGCGGAAGCCCTTCATCGCGCGTTCGCGCTGCCGGGTGGGCTGGTGGGAGTTCTCGGCCCGGTTGTTCAGTCCCTTGTGTGAGCGGTGCTCGACGGAGGGTATGACCTCGCGGTGGGCGGCGCCGTAGGAGCGGAGCTTGTCGGTGACGACCACCCGCGGCATCGTGCCGGTCTTCTTCATCAGGCGGCGGAAGAAGCGCCTGGCGGCGGCCTTGTCCCGCCGGTTCTGCACGAGGATGTCGAGCACGTTGCCGTCCTGGTCGACGGCCCGCCACAGGTACTTGTGCTCCCCGTTGATCTTGATGAAGACCTCGTCCAGGTGCCACTTGTCGCCGGGCCGTGGCCGACGGCGGCGCAGTCCGTTCGCGTAGGCCTGGCCGAACTTGGCGCACCAGCGGCGGATGGTCTCGTAGGAGACGATCACGCCGCGCTGGAGCAGCAGCTCCTCGACCTCGCGGAAGCTGAGCGGGAATCGGTGGTACAGCCACACGTAGTGGGATATGACCTCGACCGGGTAACGGTGCCCCCTATACGACGGCGACGCGCTCTCCACGGACGATCCCCCTCCACCACGACCAACCAGAAGATCATCCCACCCAGTCAGTCAACGTGACAGCGCCCGCCCATCTCCTGTTGGCGGCCGCCGCCCCCGGCAGGCCGAGTGACCCGAGGGCCTGGCCCCGGTACACGGAGCTCTACAGCCACGTCGTCGCTACCGAAGCGGTCACATCCGACCAGCCCCGGGTGCGTCAGCTGGTGCGGAACATCGCCGAGTACCTCTACCACTGGGGCGACCACGAACTGTCACTGGAGTTCTCCGAGCAGGCCTGGGAGACGTGGCTTGTCTTCGGTGAGGAGGACCAGCCGACACAGCTCATGGGCCAGTGGCTGGGATTCACGTACTGGGCGGCGGGCAGGTTTGACGACGCGTCGAACCTGGCAACCCGCCTCAGGGAGATCAGCGGGCTCCCGGCCCACGACACCCGCGAGACCGCGCTCGGAGTACTCCAGCTGGAGGCCGCCGTTCACCGTGCGGAGGGCAACTTCGCGGCCAGCGCCGGCCTGGACATGACCGCTCACGAGCGGGCCCGCACGAGCTTCGGCGAGAACGCCCCCACCACACTCGGCATCGCCGACAACGTCGCAGTGAACCTGCGGCTGGTCGGCGAGTTCCTAGGAGCACTGGAACTCGACCGCCGGACACTGAACATGAAAAGCCGTCTGTTCGACAAGGACGATCCGCAGTACCTGATCACCAAGTGCAATCTCGCTCTCGACACCCGCGAGATGGGCGACTACGCCGGTGCGCGCAGGCTGCACGAGTCGGCCTGCGTCACGTACCTAGACACGCTCGGCCGCGATCACCCTGCCACCATCGAGGCCTTGCGCCAGCTCAGCGAGTCCTGCCGCAAGGCTGGCGACCATGCGCGCTCCCTCGAACTGGCTACCGATGCACACGCCCACTGAGTCATTCCCGGTAAGCGGTGGTTGCTCGCTGTGATCGCGAGGCTGGTGATGTGGCCCGCGGCATCCCCAAGTCCGGGCAGGAGTAAGGCCAGAAAGGCGTGAGTGCCACCGCGGAATCGGTACGGAACAGCGTCCGCCGTCCGGCGTCCGCGCCAATACGACTCCTCCGTCGGGACGGAATGCCCAGGGAGACGGTGGTGCTTCCGGTTCGTCGACGGCTGGCTACCATCTTTCGGAAGCTGGGGGTTAGAACTTGAACGTGACGTCCCGAACGAAGCGGGGGATCGCGGCCGCGGCCGGCATCCTGTTGCTGGGCATCGCGGTGTTCTCCAGTGTTGAGTCGATCCGTGCACTTTCCTTGGAGAAGGACTTCGCGCGCGCCCATGTGTGCCCGACGTTGGCGCCCAACTCGCCGGACTGCGCACGAGTGACCGTCGCGACCGTCGCGCAGACCTATGACGTCGGCGGCCGGGTCCCGGCCCACGCCATGACCTTCGCGCCAGGTGCCGGCACCGCACGGGTGGAACTCGGCAAGGACAGCACGCTTCTGGAGGACGCCTTTCCAGGGGAGACGGTCGACCTGGTGTGGTGGCGCGGATCGGTGGTCGAGGTCGAGGCCGCCGGTCTCAGCGTGCCGACGGAGGACACCCCGTCCATGGACTCCACCCAGAATCTCGGCTTCACGCTCGGCGCCCTCGCCGGTGCGATGTGGTGCCTCATGGGTGCCTTCCTCCGCGCTAATCGGCCCTGGTCACCGCGCGGCACCGTGGCACGACTCGGTGGCGCCCTGGGCGGGGGCGTGCTGCTGGTCTCCGGTTACGTCCTGCTCAACGCCCCGGTGTCATCGGCCTCCGTTATGGAAGTGGTAGGAGCTCTCCTCGCCGTGGTGGGCCTGCTGTGCGTCCGGGCGGCGAAGTCGATGGAGCAGCGCGTTCGGGCGGCCGAGTCCGCGAATAACGGGGGGAAGCGGCGGAGGCGGTGACCCGCGATGAGACAGTGCAGGGGGAAGCGTCGCAGGCTATGACGGCCTCCCTTCCGTTTCCCGCCGGGCGGCGCCGTCCACTGAGCCCTTCCCAGTGACGGATCCTAACGTTGTGTGATGTTCAGATGGTGCGGTCGTACTCGAGTTGGAGCAGGACGAGGGCCGCGGCGGCGATCTGCGTGATTCGGCTGGGGTCCAGGCTGACCCTGCGTAGGGCCTTGAAGGTCGTCTTGAGGAGGGAGTTGGCGCGCTCGCAGATGCCGTGGATGCCGCGGATGACCTTGTTATAGGTCTGCTGGGCCTCGGTCAGCTTGCCGCCTGCCGGCTTCTTGAAGGGGTGGCGGAAGCCGTCGCCGGCGTTCTCGTAGCCGAGGTCGACCAGGGTGGGCATGTCCAGTTCGGCGGCGAGGCGGCCCAGGGTGTCGATCAGGCCATGGTGGCGGGCGCAGGTGGTGTCGTGTTCTCGGCCGGGCCTCACCGGCGAGACCCACAGCGGCCAGCCGTCTGGAGTGGAGATGACCTGCACGTTTCCTCCGTGATGCTTGTGTTTCCCGGACCACCACAAGTCCGCGCCGTTGGGGCCTGGGGCGGCGACGCGGTCGGTGCGGATGACGGTGCCGTCGAGGTTCAGATGCGTCAGCCCGGCCGTCTTTGCGCGCTCCAGCACGGTCGCGAGGTCCGGCGCCCCGGCCGCCAGCACGGTCAGCCCTTCGTGCAGGTACCGGTAGGCGGTGGTGGTCGACAGGCCGTTGTCACAAGCGAGTTGGGCCATCCTGGTGCCGTCGAGGAACCAACGCAAGATGAGTACCGCCTGCTTGAAGCAGCCCAGCGCACGCCGCCCCTTGCGGGTCCTGGCCGCGATCCGGTGGTCGCGCAGCAGTCGGGACAGGTGTTCGGCGGTGGACAGCTTCACATCGAGCACGGCGGTGTAGGTGACACTGGTCGACACGTGAGGCCCCTCAGTCGGATCTTTTCTTGGCAAGATCGTTCCTACCCGGGGCCTTACGCCTGCCCGGACTTGGGGATGCCACGGGCCATAGCGCCAGCCTCGCGATCACAGCGAGCAACCATCGCTTACCGGGAATGACTCACTTCATCCGCCGCTACCAGCAGGACCATCCCCGCATACCGCCCGCCGAGCTGACCCTCGCCCTTGCGCTTCGCCACAACGGTGACCTGGAGGCCGCCCGAACCCGCGGGTCGAAGGCCTGCGAGCGCTACCGGCAGGTCTACAACGGACGGCACCCGCACGTCCTGTCCGCAGACATCGACCTCGCCGTCACACTACGGCTGCTCGACCTGCCCGAGGAAGCGCACCGCCTGGACGAGGCGGCGCTCACCATCCTCAGCGAGAGCCTCGGCGAGAGACATCCCCTCACCCTCGCCTGCGCCATCAACCTCGCCAGCGACGTGGCCGCGCTCGGCCGAGCCGAGGAGGCGCGGCACCGCGGGGAAGCCACGCTGGAGCTGTGCCGGACCATCTTCGGCGAGAACCACCCAACCACGCTGGCGTGCGCGGGGAACCTGGCGATGGATCTCTTGGCCACGGGCACTGAGACGGAGGGGCGTGCCCTGCGCGAGGACACCCTTACGCGCATGGCACGCGTTCTGGACGCGGCGCGTCTCCCAAAGGCCTCGGGCACGCCGCACCCTGCCACCGTCCAGTTCAGGGAAGGCATACGGATTAGCTGCGACATCGACCCACAGCCGCTATAGCCGAGCTGGCGAATGGATGCTGGTCAGGGCGATGCTGAACAGGACGTGAAGACTCCCGCGACCCGGGCCGCCCGCCTCGACCAGCACCGCAGCCAGCCGCGGACGGTCGAGACCGGCCTACCGAGGCGGTCCGCGATCCGCCGATGCCCCAGCCGCCCGCGGCCAGCTCCAGCCCAGCCCAGCCCAGCCCCGACCCAGGGCTTGCGCAAGTTCCCGGGTTCGCCCAACTGGCGTGAGGATGCCGCGGGTTGGGGTGGATGGCAGAGCGGACACGGAATCCGTGATCATTCAGGTGTCTAAGCCGAGTGATCAAGAGGGTTCCCGTGTCCGCTGTCTCATCTTCCCCGATCCCTGCCGTGTTGGCCAAGTTGGGTCCGCTCAACCCGGACGACGTGGCTGACCTGCGGTTCTTCCTGGAGGCGGTGCCCGATCCTCGCTCCCGGCGGGGCCGTTGGTACTCGTTGGCCTCAATCCTGCTGGTCTGCGCGGCCGCCGCGGTCTCAGGAGCCCGGACCATCGACGAGCTCGCCGAGTGGGGCGCCCGTGCCGACGCCGGGCTGCTCGCCGCGCTCGACGTGCGCCGTCACCTGCTGCACTGGCGGCATGCACCGTCCAGATCGGCGATCGGGAGGGTCCTCGAGCGCCTCGACGCCGACGCACTCGATGCGGCCGTCGGAGCCTGGCTGGCTCACCGCCATACCGCCGCAGCCCCGGGCAGACGACGGGTGATCGCTGTGGACGGCAAGGCACTGCGCGGCTCCGCCCGTCTGAGCCGGCCCCGCCGCCACCTGCTGTCCGCCGTCACCCACGGCCGCCCGGTCACCCTCGCCCAGGCCGAGGTCGGGTCCAAGACCAACGAGACACGGCACTTCCAGCCCCTGCTTGCACCGCTCGACCTGGACGCAGACGTGGTCACCTTCGACGCGCTGCACTCCGTGAAGGCCAATGTCGCCTGGCTGGTGGAGACCAAGAAGGCGCATTACGTGGCCGTGATCAAGCCCAATCAGCCCACCGCCTGGGCCCAGCTGGACGGTCTGGACTGGCATGCGGTGGCCATCCAGCACACCGCCTCGAACAAGGGACACGGCCGTCGCGAGTCCCGCTCGGTCAAGACTCTCGCCATCGCCGACAACCTCGGCGGCATCGCCTTCCCCCACGCGAAGCTCGCCCTCCGCGTCCACCGCCGCCGCAAAGCAACCGGCAGGAAGGAGACCCGCGAGACCGTCTACGCGGTCACCAGCCTCGACGCCCACCAGGCGAAACCGGCCGAACTCGCCTCCCACCTGCGCGGACACTGGATCGTGGAAGCCCAGCACCACATCCGCGACCGTACCTTCGCCGAAGACGCCTCCACCGTCCACGCCGGAAACGCACCCCGCGTCATGGCCGCCCTCCGCAACCTCGCAATCGGAGCCCTCAAAGCCCTCGGAGCGACCAACATCGCCAAGACCACTCGCGCCATCCGCGACCAACCCGAACGAGCCCTCCCCATCCTGGGCATCACCTACAAGCCCGACCTCAACGGAACTTGATCAAGCCCTGGCCCCGACCACCTCGACCACATCCGCCCGCCTGACCAGCAACGACGCGGGAAGAAGGATGTGCGTGGCTGAGCAGGACCCGCACCGAGTACGGCGCGGACGCACCCTCCACCGCCCCCGCCGCCCCGCGTAACCGACGCGACCGCCCCCACCCCCACCGGACCAAGACCCCACCGCACTCCGGGCAGGCCAACTCGCCTGCCACCAGAGTCCGTTCGACAACGACAGCGTCCAGCTCTACCGTGACCAAAGCGCCTCCGGGCGCACCCAGACGGCCCTCCCGGCTTCGCGACCAAACGACAACGGGAGGGCCGTTGCCATGTCAGGACGTGTGCCGCCATGGCACAACCAGCCCTCATCGTGTTCATCCTGAGTGGCAATCAACAACCGGGCCGCGACCACCTACATGGGCGTGACAGTGATCCGCCGTCCCGGGCCTCCTCCCTGACATTGATTTAACCGTCCATAGTTGAATCAACTTCCAGCAATATTGATTGAATCACTCCCAGGATACGAGTGGGAGAAACCGCTGCGAAGTGAACGATTGTTAGCGGGAGCTCGCGGGGCACACGTTGGGCATGGCGCCGGGGAACGCGACCCGCACTTCCCTCCGTGCGCCGCCTCCCCGCCGACGCCACCGGCGCGTCCCTGCTGGCCGCCGCACACAGCACCAGCCAGGCAACCACCGCTGCCGACCTCGGCATTCCCGCAGGCACGCTGAGGGACTGACTGCGCACCGCCTGAGTGGCAATCAACATTCAAGATCCCGATTCCGGCACCGACGAGTGGTAGGTGGTAGGGGAAACCCGACGAACCTCACCTCAATGCCACTTATCGCCAAGGCGAGATGCATAATTTCACTCCCCTACTTGTTGTTGCTTTGCGCACCATGGGCAACAGGCGGCGCTAAATTGTCGCCTGGCCAGACTTCCGAACCTCACCTCAATGCCACGTATCGCCAAGGCGAGATGCAGAAATCGCCGCCTGCTTGTTGTTGCTTTGCGCACCATGGGCAACAGGCGCCGCTAAATTGTCGCCTGGCCAGACTTCCGGCCACTCCACTCCGACGAACACCCCTGCGCTCGGAGACACCTTGCTGCCTCCGACGAACATCACCGCTCGGAGCCAGCCACGCTCCGAGGACCCCACAGCTCGGAGACACCCATCAGTCCGAGCCATAAGGTTGGTACCACTCCGTGAAAATCGTGCGACGTGTCGGAGCCACACCACGCTCCGAGAAATCCCTTCCGCTCAAGGGTCGGGACATACGTACAGGCCCTGGAAACCCTCCTCCAGGAGGCGGATCGCCTCACAGCCACAGCTGCGCCTCAGCCAAAAGCGCCAGCCCGGTCGCCAGTCGTCTCGAACTCCGTGTTCAGATCGACGAACTCCGGCCGGCAGGCGGAGAACCACTCGAAGGTGACCTCCAGCTCCTCGATGCCGCGGTCTGTGACCAAAGGGCGCTCCGGAACACGACCAGAGGAGCAATACCCCTTCGCCAGACACGTGATGGAGTGGCACTGCGCCGAGCAGCCACTGTGTCGCCTCGGCGCACAGAGGAGAAGCTCAGGGACGCCCAGCCAGCCCCGGTGCGGATCTGCGACTCGGGGCCGCTGACCCGCCTCAACGGGACCTGCACGGTGCCGGCCGCAGGGCGCATTGGCAGCTGGTCCGCCGGCAAGCAGAAATGGCTCGGCGGCGTCCTGCCGCCTGGCGTCTCCGGCGGACCGGCCATCGATCCCGCAAGCGGTGCGGTCGTCGGCGTACGAATGAGCGGATCCAGATACTCGGCCGGCTCGCCAATCTGCCGCCGACGGTCAGCACCCGGGGGCTCCTTGACATCCTCGAATCCCTCCTCAGCGACCGGACCACGATCCCGCACCAGGCGCCCCGCGGCTGGCGCGACGGACTGGGAGCGCTGTACGAGAGCTCCCGCCAGGACGGCGCACTCGAACTCGTGCAGCGGGGCTGGGAACCAAACCGCTGCGACCGACGGGTCTCCGTGAGTCAGCCCACCCGCGAGGTGGTGCGCGTCGGCGACGGCGAGCGCACCCTGCTGGCCGGCCTGCCCGGTGCTCGCGGCGCCCCTCGCCGAGGCGTTCCGCCAGCGCGACGAACCGGACGGCCCGCCGTCCTCCAGGTCGTGCTGCCCCACCCGCTGCCCGGACTGGACGTCGACGCCTGGCGCTTCGGACCGGAGCGGCCCGCGCCGGGCCATGGAAGCGGTGTACTGCGCCGACCCGTGCAAGACGCCGTATGACGGCTGCGCGCGGAAACCGTCCGGGACGTACCCGAGGCCTACCGGCCCAAGGGCATCGCCCTGCTCTACGACGACCCCACCCGCCCACTGCCCGGAGCCGACGAACTGCTGGAAACACCGTGAACCAGCAGCGGCCCGATTCCCGCCCACCCGCCTTACGACCCCCCGCCCGACCTTCTACGGTCGGAGGCCAGCCAGCCCACCTACCGCAGCCGCGGGAGCAACAAGGAGCCGAGGTGCAAGAAGTGAATCCCAGGACCGACGCGGACTACACCCCCGGTACAGATGCCCCCAGCGAAAGGCTCATCCGCCGGAGAACCGGCGAATCCCACGACCGCATCAGCGCACCGCCGGACACGCCACCCCCACGGCCTTTCAACGGCGGACCGCTGGTCGAGCCCGCCACCGACAGCGCCTTCGCCCAGGAGCTGGGGGCGCACCGGCACATGGTCGAGCTGCGCCGGCCCTGCGCCGAGGAGCTGGAGATCGTCAACACCGCCCTCCACCTCCGCTGCCCGCTGCTGGTCACCGGCAAGCCCGGCACCGGCAAGAGCACTCTCCCGCACGCCATCGCCCACGAACTGGGCCTGGGTCGGGTGCTGCGCTGGCCGGTCACCAGCCGCACCGTCCCGGGCGACGGCCTCTACCACTACGACACCATCGCCCGGCTCCAGAACAGCCAGATCGCTTCCCGCACCAGAGGCGCCCCGGCCGCCGGCCTCGACAGCCACATCCGGCTCGGCCAACCGGGCACCGCAAGGCTGCCCACCGCCAAACTCCCGGTGCTGCTCGGCGAGTTCGACAAGAACGACATCGACCTGCCCAACGACCTGTTCAACATCCCGGAGGAAGGCGAGTCCACCACGAAAGCCCGCCGGCGTGCGGCGGTCGCCCGCCGAACGCCTCCTCACCCCCCGCGCTCCACCATGAACGACCTGCCGCTCCCCCGGTTCCTAGGCCGCACAGGGAGCGGCAGGCCCACCAGGAAGTCCGCCCTACCAGGAGAACTCCCGATGCCCAACCAGAATCCCACCCCAGCCACCCACACGCCCAACACCACCGACGACACGCACGACACCGAGAGCAGGATCGTGTCCTTCCGATGGCCCAGTAAGCCAACCCTCTCAACAGGAGCCTGCTTCACCTACGCCTTCTCCCTCGGCGGCCTGCTCACCACCGGCCGAGTCAGCGACCCGACCCGGGCCTGGCAACTCGTCGTCCTCGCCGTCACCTCCATGACATGCGGCGCGATCCTCGCCCTCACACAACACACCCGCCGCCACTCAACCGACGGCTGAAACCCCGGCCGCACGGCAGGCGGTACCGCCGTACGGCAGCGCCCCCTCCCCCAGCACGGAAGGGGGCATCCCTCTCGGCCGCTGCGCGGGGGCCGTCACGGCCCTCCGCAGCAGCCGGCACGGGGGCCCGCTCGGCGCACCGTGAGGGGATCCGCCGGGACAACTTGGCAGCGACGTGCCGGTGCGCAGCCTCGTACCCGAGGGCGAACCCTATCGATACGACGAACTTGCAGCCGCGATCGGTATGTAACAGGGCACTCCCTAGATTTCTCACAAAGAGTCAGATCACGGCGGAGGCCATCTCTAAGCTGGCTTCTTGGGTGTCAAATGCGGCGTGGAGGTGGGGGCGTGCAGGTGATCCTTCGAGTGGCCGGGGGCCTGGCTGAGGACGAGGCTCGGTCCTTGCACGACTGGTTGCTTCTGGACCGGAATGTTCGCCGTGCCGGACGCATCGAGATGGCTTCGTCATCACCGTCGGCCCCTGGCCAGCAAGGAGCGGCGATTCTCGACCTGGTGTCGCTGGTACTGGGCAACGGAATCAGCGCCGCCTCCCTGGGCGTCTCGATCGCTACATGGCGGACAACCCGACCCCAGCAGCCCACAGTCACCGTCGAGCGGACGAACGGCAGCAAGGTGACGATCACTGGGGCATCGCCTCATGAAGCGCAGCGTCTGCTGGAACAGTTGCTCGGCGAGCAGCAGTAGGGGCGGGTGTGAGCAGGCTTCCCGTGCCCGAGAAGTCCCAGGCCTTGTTTATCGGGGTGGACCGGTTCGAAAGTCTGGAGGACTTGCCAGCGGTGGGGCGGAATCTGTCGACCCTCGTCGACCTCTTCGCCGAGGACGTGTGGGGGCTGGGCGCCTCCCACTGCACGCAGCTGCTGAATCCCACTTCGGTGCGCGAGGTGGATGAGGCGATCTTCCGCACTGCGGAGGCGGCGTCAGACACTCTGCTCTTGTACTACGCCGGGCACGGACTGCTCGATCGCAAGGGCCGCCTGCACCTGGCCTTGCCCGACAGCAACGAGCGTTCCGTGCACTCGACGGCGTTTCCCTACGACTGGGTACGCATGGGGCTGGCAGCCAGCAGGGCCCAGCGGTGCATCGTGATCCTGGACTGCTGCTTCAGCGCCCGCGCCATGGGGCTGCAGTCGTCTCCTTCGAGCCTGGTGGAACTGGCCGAGGCCGAGGGAACATACGTCCTCGCGGCCGCCGCGGAGAACGCCTTCGCCCTGGCCCCGCCAGGCGAGGCCTACACAGCATTCACCGGAGCTCTGGTGGGCGTGCTGAGCGACGGCATAGCCGACGCTCCGGAACTCCTGGATCTGGACACCGTCTTCATGGGGGTGCAGTCCATCCTCAAACGTCAGGGCCGACCGGATCCACAGTGCCTGGGTCGCAACCAGATCGGACGCACCGCGTTCGCCAAGAACCCTGCCTACGTACCGGATCAGGCCTACAACTTGGACGAGGCAATCCACGGTCTGCACGTCGCGGGGATGTTGGCCGACACGCTCCAATCCGTTGTGGACGGTGTCGTCAACGGTCTCGGTTACGAACTGGCGTTCATGCACCTGGTACGCCCGGACGGCGATCTCGTGCTCGCCTCCTGCGCGGGCGACTCCGCCGAGGCACTGATCACCGGCCGCGTCAGCTCCCGTGCCTCCTGGGACCGCCGGCTCAACATGGGCGAGGCCTGGGGCAACCTACGCTTCATACCGCACACTGAGGGCTGGATCCTCGACGACGACGTACCGGAGTGGCACAACAAGGAGGACGGGCCCGCGCGCCGCTTCAAGGAGGGCTGGCACCCCTCCGACCGCCTCTACGCCCCCATGTACACCCCCGGAACCTCTGGCGGCAGCGGCGGCGAGCTCATCGGCGTCCTGTCCGTAGCCCGCCCGCGCAACCATCGCCCGCCCAGCCCGGACCAGCGCGAGGCCCTGCAGTCCTACGCATTCCACGCCGCTATCGCCGTCGGCAGCGCCCGAATGCGCGCCACCATGCAGCGCGCCCTGGTCCGCCTGGAGCGGGAACAGGAGATCCTGCGGGCCAGCGAGGAGTCCTTCCGCCAAGCCTTCGAGTACGCCCCGTCGGGCTTTGCCATCGCCGAGTTGGGCGGCGAGCAGCACGGCCGCATCCTGCGCACCAACGACGCCCTGTGCCGCCTGCTCGGCCGCTCTGCCTCTGGCCTGCGCCGTCTCGCTTTCTCTGACCTCGTGCACCCCGAAGACATGGGCATCTTGCTCCGCACGTCAGCGGAAGGCGGGCGTGCCGAACTCAGACTCGGCCGCCGCGACGGCACCTACGTCTGGGTCTCCCTGCGCAACTCCGTAGTCGCCGACGCCCCCGACGGCCCCCGCTTCATTCTCACGCACATTGAGGACATCGAAGAGCGCAAACACCGTGAACTCCAGCTGATGCATCAGAAGCCGTATCTCAACCGATCTTGGAACGTGCAGATCGAACAGGCGTCTCGGCCGGGTGATCTTCCTACTGCGCGCGCATGAAGGCAGGGCCTCTTGGTAGCTCGGGGGTGCGACCCCATCCGAGCGGTTCCAGGAGGCCCTGTTGTCGTTGTTGTACGCGCCCGAGCCCACCGAGTTCAACTCGTCCGCCATGTCGTGCGATTGTCTCGCGCACGTGTACGGCAACGCGGCCGACCATCCTGACCGGGTGCGCCGGTACCCGTCGGACATGAGCGACGCGGAGTGGGCGGCCATCCGGTCTTTGTTGCCGGTGCCGGCCTGGCTTCAGGGCCGGGGCGGGCAGCCCGAGGGCTACTGCCACCGCCAGCTGATGGACGCGATCCGTTACCTGGTCGCGGGCGGGATCTCCTGGCGGGCGATGCCCGCGGACTTCCCCGCCTGGGGCCGGGTCTACGCCTTCTTCCGCCGCTGGCGCGAGCACGGACTGATCTCGGAGTTCCACGACCGACTGCGCGGGAAGGTCCGCGAGCGCGAGGGCCGCGAGGCGGAACCCTCAGCGGGGATCATCGACGCGCAGTCGGTCAAGGGGGCCGCGTCGGTGCCCACGGTCTCGCGGGGCTTCGACGGCGGGAAGAAGATCAACGGCCGCAAAAGGCACATCGTGACCGACACGCTGGGCCTCCTGCTGGTCGTCGCGGTCACCGCCGCGAACATCGGCGACCGGGACGCCGCGGCGGGCCTGCTGCAGCGGCTGCACCGACTGCACCGCGACATCACGCTCGTCTGGGCCGACGGCGGCTACACCGGCGGCCTGGTCGGCTGGTGTCGTCAGAAACTCGCCCTGGCCTTGGAGATCGTCAAGCGCACCGATGACGTGGAGGGGTTCGTGGTGCTGCCGAGACGGTGGGTGGTCGAGCGCACGTTCGCATGGTTGCTCAGCTCCCGCCGTCTCGCCCGGGATTACGAGACCCTGCCCGCTACCAGCGAGGCGATGATCCGGTGGTCGATGGTCACGCGGATGGGCCGGCGTCTGGCACGGCCACGGGCCGCCGACCGGCGCTGAACATTCCCGACGTCTCCTGCAGGAGCCACCCTCGCTCCGCCAGGCGCCTGGCCTTCGAGCGCACCCCCTCGACCTTCGCCGGCGTCGTCCGAAGGCCCAGCCCCACCGCGATCTCCTTGGCCTTGAGCGGTCCTTGGCCCGCCGGGGCCCGCTCCTCCACCACACCAAGAATCCGCTGGTAGTCCGACGTCAGCGCCGACACCGGCAGCCCGTCCCGCCACGGCGGCACCGTCGAGCCCGGCATCGGTGCTGGCGAGGGCGCTGTCGCCTGCTCGGCCTCGGTCAGGGGTTCGCTCACGGCAGTTGTCTCGCCCGCAGAGGCGGCCAACGCCTCGACCAGTTCCTCCCGCGCGATCACCCGCCGGTCCAGCTCGATCTCCGCAGCCTCCAACACCTCAGCCAGCCGCGCGACTTCCTCCCGCAGCCCCTCCACCCGCACACGGGCAGCCGTCTCCCGCTCCTCCAGCATTCCCAGCACCGACGCCACCGCGCACCCCTCGGTCATGAAGCGGACACAAGACGCCGCATCCCTCCCTCACTCCGAGCGAAACCATGCTTGACCAGCAAGAATCAACCGATCACGTTCGGTTGAGATACGGCTTCTCAGGTCAGTCACGACCCGCTCACCAGTCTGCCCAACGTCACTGAGCTGCGTACCCGCCTCAACTCCCGGTTGTGCATCGACGCTCACCGGCCAGCTGATGCAGCCCCGCATGAGGACGGCACCCTCTCCCACATACACCTCGAGCCGCCCGCTGACGATGCTGGTGACGGCGCCAAAGGCCTCGCTGTCCTCGTATGCGACCTCGACGGCTTCAAATCGATCAACGACCGCTTCGGACACCACACAGGCGACATGGTGCTCGTCGAAGTAGCGCAACGACTCACCAACAGGATCCCAGACGGGGGCGTTGTCGGCCGCGTCGGCGGCAACGAGTTCGCTGTGCTCGCTGACGGGCTCACCCGGGCCGATACGGCTGACCTCGCCGTACGACTGCGGAACGCGATCATCCCGCCCATCCGCGTCGACGGCCGCGCCGTCCGCGTCGGCGCCAGCTTCGGCATCGGATGGGCACGCTGCGGAATGACCGCGGACGAGGTCTTGAAATCCGCCGACGAACAGATGTACGTCGAGAAACGGTCACGTCCCCGACAGCATCGGCGCACGGGATGATCCGCTGAGGCGAGCCGGATGGTGGGGGTTCGACACGAGGAGGCCGAGATGGTGCGGGATACAAGGCTGGTACAGACCGCCGTCCTCGGCGATGAGCACTCGGACGTGCCAGTCGTTCTGCCCCAGGAAGCGATCGAGCTCGACCAGTTCCGCCACGTCCACGAGCACGACACATACTGGTGCGGGCTGCTCTTGGGAGGCTGCGGCAGCGAGTTGACGACCAAGCGGTATCTCGACCGGCAGTGCCATTTCTCGCACGTCCCTCTACCGAGTGGGGTGCCGCATGTCTGCCGCCGCCCCGCCGTCGGTGAAGCCAGCGCGGACCACCTGTATGTGAAGTCGGCGATGTCGCAGTCGCTGCTGGAGTACGGCCGGGCGGCTCGTTTCGCCTTCCCGCCACCGATCGGGTCGCTCGTCGATGTCGACCTGGAGGACGGCACCTCCCTGCGGGTACACATGGACAGCGCGGTGCCGCCCAACTGGACGGGCGGGCGAGCCGTCGTGCTGGGGCCGGGAGTTGTGCTCGAACCGGGCGTGCTGGCCGGGCTGCCCGTATATCCACCGGGTCCGGTGCGAGAGCGACGGGACCGGCCGCCGGGTCTGGATCGGCACCCAGAGCCTCGGTCACACGACCGACTGGGTGCCGCTGAGCGACTGCACCTGGACTTCGGACGGCCTCCTCACCCCGGCCGCAGCACAGATCCTGCGCGAACGGCCCGTTGCTGGGACCGAGTCGCCCGGTACAGCCGCCAGCTCGCCGGCCCGCTCCCATCCAGTGCCCGACAGTGTCGCCACCCTGATCCGCGGGCTCGAGGCAGCCCAGCGCACCGGATCGGTCGAGCACGTCCGCCGGCTGTGCGCAGGCAGCACCTCCTTCCTCGCACACCTGGAAGCATCAGCGCGCGAAGAGGCCGAGCAGGCGCTCGATCAGGCACGTACCTGGCTGGCCGCGCACGAGGACTACCAACGCCGCATCTTCGCCGAGCTTGCCCAGGCCGTCACTCAGAAACGTGCCTGGGACGTCCGCCTCGCTCTTCAGCAGGCCTCCGCGCTCACCCCGGCGCGGTGCCAGCCCGGCCGAGCAGCAGGTGCTCTCGGCCGCACGCGGCTTCCTCCGCGACCACGACCGCCCCAGTCAGGCCGCCTCCGTGCGCCCGGCGCCGGTCCGGAAACGCGCCCGGACGCGGCCAGGCCGGAAGCAGGCAGCCAAGGCCCGCGAGACAGCCGCCGGCGAAGTCCGGGCGCTCCTCGGCCAGCTCCGCCGTCAAAGGAACACCATGAGTCGTTCCGACCTGCGGTCCGTCACCGTCACGTTGTCCAAAGCAGCCGCGGCCGCGGGCGACAAGATCGGACCATCCGAGCGTGCGGCCATCGACAAGTGGACCCGAAGGGCCCGGCAGCCTGCTGGGCCCGGACCGGCCACAGCCCCCGCAGCTCGGCGCACCGACGCCGCGGGAAGCCCTCCGAAGAGGCGAGCCGGGGCAGGCGACTCAGACCTGGAGCGCCTGGCCGCCGCGGTCAGGACCATTCTGCAGAAGGCAGCGTCCCAGAGAAGGACTCTCACCTGGTCGCAGGTCCGCAGCCAACTCCCGGCAGGGCTGCCGCCCCTGGCCCGCACCGACCAGACAGCGGTCCTGATCCAGGTAGACCGCGGCCGCAGCACGCGAGACACACGCGCCGGACTGCTGTCCGCGCTCGTCACCGGCGCGGACCACGACATGCACCCCGCCTACCCAAGAGTGGCGGCAGCTCTCGGACAGCCGGTCCCGGGAGGACGCCTGGAAGCACTCGCCCAGTGGGCCGTAGAAGTATCCCGAATACAGCAAGGCAACGCGAAGTAACCGAATAATGTGCCCCGAACGCACCAAGAGCCGTCGCGCCCCGATATGCCACCTTCGCAGCATGCATGTCGATCAAACGCAAACATTGACGGCCACAGAACCGTGCTGTGGCACACCGCAACCGAACTGGGCCGGCAGCCGCCAGTCGGTGCGCATCCGGTCGACGATCTACTCAGGCATGGCCGCGTCGAGGAAGTCGACCGGCTTCAGGAGGGCGCGCACCGCGGCGGGGTCGTCGTCCCGGCTGGCCGAGCGGATGAGGTACCGCTCCTCGTTATCCCGGGTGGCTGGCTGCGTGCTCGGCAACCACGTCGGCGTCGGTCGGGACCGGGGTTTGCTCGGCGCTCGCCCGCGCCAGGGACAGCCACACGGCCGCGTCGATGGCGGCGTCGGCGAAGGCGCCCGCGCTGGCCATCTGAACCAACAGCCCGACCGCGGGCGCAGGCGTCGGCGCCCACCATGTCTCGGACCCGGGCGCCGCCAAGCAATTGCAATGGTCATGGTCCTTACTTGGCTGAACTGGCGCCTTGGCATCGCCGTGCGCCCTATCCTCCCTACAGAACATCGCAAGTTGGGGGGCGGCATGCGGTTCATCTTCGTGCACGGAACCGGGGTGCGCCGGGAGCGTTTTGATGACTTGTTCCGGTGGGTTCGCGAAGGGCTGACCGAGCGTTTCCAGGGTGCGGACGTAGTGCCGTACTACTGGGGCGACGCTTTCGGCTCGACGCTGAGCGCGGGCGGCGCTTCTGTCCCGGGGATGGCGACAACACGTGGCGCTGTCGATCCCGAGGAAGCGGATGCGGCCGAGTGGTTGCTGCTTCTCACCGACCCGTTCTGCGAACTGAGGGTCCTCGCAGCGTTGGGCGCCGCGGATGACGGACTCGGGATGCCGGGCGTGCAATCGGCTGGCGAGCGGGTCGCCGATAGTCTCCGAAAGCTGCCCAGAGACCTCACGCTCAGTTCCTACAGTTCGGACGAACTGGCCAGCCTGCTTGGTGACGCTGGCCTCATCGACGGCTACAACGACGCACTGGATGCGCTCACGGACTCCGACGAGTTCCGTGACGCGTGCATGGCCGCCCAAGATGACGTTGCAGCGGCCGAACTCACCACTGCCGCGAGCCGTGCCGTCGTCGCGCTCCTGCTCGCCGGTGCCGGAGACATGGTGCTGTGCACCGGCGACGAACGGGACCGGATGGTCGACCTGCTGAGCAGCCGGATCGGCGGCACGGCGCGCGGCCCTGTGCTCCGGGCTGCGGGCGTGCTTCTCCAGCTGGGGCTGCGCTGGACTCCCCAGTCCGTGCTGGATCGTAAGCGGGGTAAGTTCACCTCGGGCAGTGCATCCGAGGTCGGTGACATCCTGCGCTACCAGGCACGCGGCGGCCCCCTCCGCGACTACCTGGCCCAGCTCATCAGTCAGAGCCCCGAGCCGCCCGTCGTGATCGGCCACAGCCTCGGCGGCATCGCCCTCGTGGACGCTCTCGCCCTGGCCGCCGTCCGCCAGCAACCCTTGCCGGTGCGGTTGCTGGTCACGGTCGGTTCCCAGGCCCCGTTCCTCCACGAGCTCGGTGCCCTCGCCGGCCTCCCGCCCAGCGCCACCCTGCCACCCGGCTTCCCGCGCTGGCTCAACATCTACGACCGCAGGGACCTGCTCTCCTACCTGGCCGAGCCTGTCTTCCCCGGCGACCCTCGGGTGAGCGATCACGAGGTGTACAGCCGTCAGCCCTTCCCCGTCTCGCACAGCGCGTACTGGAAGCTCGGTGCCGTCTACGACCGGATCGGTGAGGCACTGCAGTGATGCCCGCCCTCGATCCCGAGAGGGTCTTTGCACTGGTTGTAGGCATCGAGTCCTACCAGGTGGGCCCAGGTTGGTCACTTCCTGGCCCAGCACGTGACGCGGTCCGCTTCGCCGACTGGCTAACCGGCCCCGCGGGCGTGCCGCAGGACCACGTGCATGTGCTGTTGTCCCCCCTGGACCAAGGCCATGCTGAAACACGTCCGTCGGCTACTTCGGAGAACGTCAACCGGGTGCTCTTCGAAGTACTCCCCAAATGTGACGGGGATCTGTTGTGGATCTACTGGGCGGGACATGGCTTCATCGATTCCAGATATCAGCTGCTCCTCCCCTACGCGGATGCCACGATTCCTTACACCCGCCATCTCAACCTCCAGGCGGCCCTTCGCTGGTGGCGATCGAGCAACGTCCCCGGGGGGCGGTTCCGCCGTGTCGTCGCCGTGGGAGACACCTGCCGCATCGAGACCAAGCGAGCACACAAATTCAAGTTCGGCACCATCGAGCCCGAAGCCGGTGATCTCACTCCCGAGCGACAGCAGTTCGTCCTCTACGCAGCACGCCCCGGTCAGGCGGCCAAGAACGAAGCGGAGCTACAGGCTGGCCAGTTCACGCACGCGCTCCTGAAGCGCCTGGCCGGCCGGCCCGTCGGCGAAACCGTTGAGAGTCTGGTCGGCATCGCCCGTACTGTCCAGGCGGACTTCAGCGTCATGCGTGCGAAGGGCGAGGCTTGGCAGGAGCCAGAGTTTGTCCTCAATCAAGGCTGGGACGGGTCGGCCCTCTTCGGTAACCACTGGGCCGACGAGACGACCGGCATCGCCGCCGAGTCGGCCAGCGCTCCCGTGCTCGACCAGGACGCCTGGACCGAACTCGGGCAACTGTTCCAGGGCCGTCCGTTGCCTGCCTACTCCTATGACGCCTACCGGTGGGCCTTTGAGGTCACCGGCTGCGCCGTTCCGCCCGGTGATGCGCTCCCCGCGGCACACCCTCTGGATGTCCTCCGCGACCTCGACAGCCGGCAGGGCAGACGTGACGACCTCCCGCTCGCTCTGCCCTTCGTACACCTTCTGGCCGCCCGGTCCAGAAGGAGCAGTGCCAACTGGGCTGACGAAGCCGATGCCTGGGTGGATCGCACCCGCGTACGGCTCGGTACAGCGCCTGTCCCCCCTCCGCCGGAACCTGCAGCCGAAAGTCCCGCCCTCCACATCCGGCTCACGCCCGATGACAACAACCGGTACTGGACCCGCATGTGGCTCTACCAGAATGAGTTCGAGAGCGTCTGGGAGTCCGGTCAGCCGCTGGAGCTTGAAGCCGTCCGAGACGCGCTCGGCCAACAGCTGACCGCGCGCCACTCGCACGCTCCGAGACGCGTCGAGTTCCATGTCCCGTATGAACTCCTGGACGTGCCCTTCGAGTCCTGGCAGATCCCCTGGCGCGTCGGCAAAACGAAGGAGCTCGGCTGCTGCCTCGAGGTTGTGCTGCGTTGCCCAGACGAACGTCAGGGGCTCGCCGAGGCTCCCTGGTACCGCAAATGGGCGTGGCTGAAGGCCCAGGGTGGCCGGCACCCGCAGGCCGTACTCGAGGTCTGCGACAGTGACGTGTCCGAGGAACTCGGCGACTCTCTCCAGGAAAGCGAGCCGCCCGTCGTCGTCTTCGCCGAGGTCACCGAACCAATGATCATGAACACGCTGGACGCCGTACTCGATGGCGGAGTGCCGATTGCCATCTGGCGGCGGCGGTCTGACTCCCAGGAAGGGACGGCCGAGCCGATCCGCACGGCGCTGGCGGTAGACCCTGGCCCGTTCGAGGTGCAGACGCTGCCCGCCCGGCTTCGCACGGCACGGATCCAGCGTCGCCCTCTCGCCCTGATGTGGGACGACCCCGGGCGCATTCCCGAAAGGCAGACGCTCACTTCATGAACGAGGACACGGTGGCGGCAACCGAGGTTGTCAAGGACTGGTGGATCTACCAGGGCGCGGGCGCAGCTGCTGAGAAACAGGCACGCCTGGCCGAACACCGCCCGCCATGGCGGTCCTTCAACGGCACACCCGACCCGGGCTACACCCCGCCAGGCACCTCTGGGGCCGCCTGGGATGAGACCCACCGCCGCGGCGCCGGCTACGTCCCCGACGGAGAGGAGAAAGACGCCGTCAACACGGCCCTGTATCTGCGCCGGCCGCTGCTCGTGACTGGCAAGCCCGGCGTCGGCAAGTCAACGCTCGCCCACAGCATCGCTGCCGACCTGGGACTTGGCCCGGTACTGCACTGGCCGATCACCAGCCGCAGCTCGCTGCGCGACGGCCTCTACCAGTACGACGCCATCGGCCGCCTGCACGACGCCAACCTGCGCCACCTCGACTCGGCCGCCGCACTCGCCAAGGAGCAGCCTTCCGCTGGAGACGTGGCACCCCGGCAGCCCGCATCCGTCACCCCACCGCTGCCCGCCTCCGCCGTCGGTCCGCCGGGCGGCCCCATCGCGCCGTATCTGCGACTTGGCCCCCTGGGCACCGCGCTGGTGGCCCAGGAACGGCCCCGCGTGCTGCTGGTCGACGAGATCGACAAGAGTGACATCGACCTTCCCGGCGATCTGCTCACCGTCTTCGAGGAAGGCGCCTTCGAGATCCCCGAGCTCGCGCGAATCGCCGCGCGCCACCCCAAGGTGAAGATCGGTACGCACGACGACCCGGAACCTCAGGCCGAGATCGAACGCGGCCGCGTCCAGTGCCTCGCCTTCCCGATCGTCGTCTTGACCAGCAACGGCGAGCGCGACTTCCCACCGCCGTTCCTGCGCCGCTGCATCCGGCTGAACCTGAAGCCACCAGGCCGCGCGAAACTGACGCAGATCGTCCGCCAGCGACTTGCCCTGGACGAAGGAGCTGGCGATGCGCCGTACCGCGACCTCATCGAGGCCTTCCTCGAGCGGCGCGTGGAAGGCGATCTCGCAACCGACCAGCTCCTCAACGCCGTACAGCTCAGGCTTAGCGGAGCCTGGTCCGATGACAGCGACCGCACCAACTTCCTCGACACCGTCCTGCAACGGCTGACCGGTCCATTGGCATGATCGAGGAACTGTTCGAGGCCCTTGAGGAGTCCGGCGCCAACGCCGGTCCCGAGGAACTGGCGGAGATCTTGTGGCTGGCCGCCCGCATCGACGGCGCCGGCATCCACATGCCCGACGGCCTGAGGGGCGCGCCTCACGGCGAAAGCGCTCCTCCGCCCGGTGCGCTGGAGTCTTCGTCGACAGCGGGCGCCGGCGATCCGCGGCCTGCCGAACAGTTCTACAGCGCTGCCGACGTGGCCGACGCTTCGGCCTCTGCCGCAAGGAACGTCGATCTGGTCCGTATCCGGCGTGCCGCATCAGTGCACGACCCCCTGGCCGTGATGCGGGCCCTGCGGCCTCTCGGACGGCCTACCGGCGTGCCCGGCGACATCGCACGCAGCGAACTTGACGAGGAACTCACCGTCCGCAGCACCATCGAACAGTGCCTCCCGGTCCCGGTCTTCCGCCCCCGCCGGGGCCGCTGGCTGGACCTCGCGCTCGTCGTGGACACCCACAACTCGATGCTGCTCTGGCACGACCTGGTGACCGAGCTCCGCCGCGTTGTCGCCCAGAGCGGCATCTTCCGGGACGTGCGGACCTGGTATCTGAGCGGCACGGGACAGCACGACGCCCCGTGCGTGGCACGAGCGGGTGGCGAGCCGCGCAGTGTCCAGGAAATCACCGACCCGTCCGGCCACCGGCTGGTACTGGTCGTCACGGACACGGTGTCGGGCGGCTGGGGCGCTTCCGGGCTCCGGGACGTTCTGCGGCACTGGGCGTCGCACGGCCCCGTCGCCCTGCTGAACGTCCTGCCGCGCAGGCTGTGGGACCGGGGCGCCGTGCGGCCCCAGCCTTATCTGGTCAGGGCACCCAGACCAGCCGCGCCCAATACGTCCTGGCGGCTGGGACATGCCGCAGGGAGCCGCCGCCGTCATCGGGATCGTGCTGCCCTGGACGAGAGCATCGCGATCCCGGTCGTCGAGGCCAGCCCCGACTCCATGTCCGCACTGGCCGAGCTGGTGGCAGGCGGCGGCCGCTGGAGCAGCCTGCCGTGTCTGACCATTCCGCGCAGGCCGGAAGGCCAACGGATGCCTCGGCCGGATCCGCCGCGTCCAACCCTGGAACCGCCGGTCGCTGTGGACGAAAGCCTTCGCCGCTTCCGGGCCGGCGCGTCTCCGCTCGCCCAGACCCTGGCCGGCTACCTGTCTGCCGTGCCGCTGAATCTGCCGGTGATGAACCTCGTGCGGCAGATCATGCTGCCCAAATCGGATCCCGGACATCTGGCTGAGGTCGCCCTCGGCGGACTCTTCGAACCATGGGAGCACGAAGCCAGCGGAATGCGCGCGGACCTGGAGCGGATGCCGTTCCGCTTCCGTGCGGGCGTGCGCGAGGCGCTGCTCGGCTCCCAGCGGCGGGACAAGATCACGGCGGTGCAAGAAGTCGTACGCCGCGAGATGGGGGCCTACGTCACCGAGCGGGGCTCAGGCCCGGCCGGTGACTTCCTCGCCGCGCGCGGTGCAGCGGGCGAGGACGGCAGCCGGACCATGGCCCAGGACGCGCTGCCATTCGCCGACCGGGCGAGCACGCCGAGCCCTGTGGGGCGCCCCGTCCGGGAGGTCCTGGCCCCGTACAAGGGGCACCCGCTGCCCCCCGAGCGCGACGTGGACGCTCAGCTGCGCGGGGCCATCCACCGGGCAATCAACGGCGGCAGCAGCCTCGTCCTGCTGGTCGGAGAGCCCGGTTCAGGCAAGACCTACGCCACCACACGCGCCCTCCGACAGATCCCGGACGATTGGAGTGCATGGTCACCCGACCTCTCGCTCACGCTGAATCGGGGAGCACCACTGGTCGGTCCCCGAACGGTCGTCATGCTCAGCGATCTCGAGAAGTACACGACCACTCCCGGCTTTCCCATCGAGGCCATGGCACGCGTGGTGCGCGACCTGATCGAGGACACCGAGCGGGCACCCGTCATAGTCCTCGGAATGCTCACCCCCTCGGCCTGGGACAGCCTCGTCGCCATGGCCCAACAGAGCCCACCCGGCGACTACGAGAACTGCCGCCACCTGATCGCCCGTGCCGAGGTCATCCGCGTCCACCCCGTCGACGCAGCGGACGCCGCTTCCCAGCGATGGCCAGGCGAACCGTCCCGCACACGGCTCGTCATGATCGCCAGCGCCAGGGATCCAGTGCGCGCCGGGAGCAAGTTCGATCACCTGGGTACTGGTTTCCTCCTGGGTCCCCGCCTGGTCCTCACCGCCGCGCGCATCCTGGACCGGCGCAGCCCATCGTGGACCGTGAAGGTCCGCAACAGCCCGGGCACGGTCACCGCGGACGCCTGGGTCGACTGCCGCGTGCTGTGGAGGCACGACACCTATGACGCAGCCCTGCTCCTCACCGAGCACGACCTCGCCGAGGACGCCACCGACAGCCACTTCTCCACCCCCCGCTGGGCACAGCCGAGCAGCGAACCACTCACCCCCTGCCACATCACCGGAGTCACCGTTGCGAGCGCGGCCTCCCCGCAAGCAAGCGGATATCTGACCGGCACCCTGCTCCCCACCTCCAGCCACCCTGATGCCCCATACGACTTCGAACCCGCCACTGCCCTGCCGCAGCCCGGATCGTTCGCAAGAGGCATGTCCGGAGCCCCCGTCTTCTTCGGGGAATTCCTCCTGGGCCTCGTCGTCGCGCGGACCGACCGCTCCAGACGCCCCCACCTCACTGTCGCCAGTATCGCGACTCTGGCCAGCGACCCCGCATTCACCGAGGTCTGCAGCCAGTACATGCCGCGCGTCCCCCGCCTGAACCTCCTTCCCTCTTCCGCTCCAGCCGGGGACGGCCGTACAAGCGACGGGCCGGCGGCCGGACCCCGACCGCCACGGGTGTTCATCTCCTACGCCCACGAAGACGACAACGGCGCCCGCGCCCAACAGGTCCGCAGCCTGGGACAGGTGCTGCGCGCTGAAGGCATCGATGTCCGTCTCGACCACATCGATGCTGAAGTCTCCCGGGACTGGACAGCCTGGATGCGGCAGGAAATCGAGACTGCCGACGTCATCCTGGTGATCGCCTCCCCCGCGTACAAGCGCCGCGCAGAAGGACCCGAAGCCGATCTTTCGGCCGGCGTGGCCTTCGAAGCCCGCCTGCTCCGCAGCGAACTCGCCCATACCCCGGCCGACGGAAGCCAGCGAATCCTGCCTGTGCTACTGCCCGGCAGTACCAGCGAAGACCTTCCCGCCTTCCTCAGGCCCCTCCACCCGCTCGTCATCGACCCCACCACCCGGACCGGCGCCGAGCAGCTCCTGAACCGCCTCGTACCCGCGTGGCACTTCTTCAAGTCGGTCCCTCCGGAGATGCGTATGACCATGCGGCGCCTCCCCGCTGTCCTGACCGCACGCCACGCTCTCGAAGTCGCCCATGGACTCACCCGCGCCCTCGACTCCGCTGTTGCATGCAACCCAGCCGGCATCCGCGACTTCGAACACGCCGACGAACTCGACCACCCCCTCGGCCTCGCTGAGGAGCTCGCCCGCAGTGGCCTTGACCTCCCCAAGATGCTCACCCGCAGCCTCAAGCGTGGACAAGATCTCCTTGACGATGTCCGCCACGGCCTCAGACACCTCAACGACCCGCTCAGTCCCACCGACCGCGGCGAATTCATGGACGCTGTCAACGCGCTCGCCGACACGATCACCGGTGCCCATCAACTCGCCGAAGACTTCGTCGTTGCCTGCACCAGCCAGCTGCGGAACACCATCGGCCAAGCACTTCGCCGGGAACCGCCCGAACTCGACGAGGAGTTGCTGCACAAGATCCTCGACGACTTCACCAACGTCGACCTGACCAATAGCGACCTGACCGGCATCGACATGGTCCGGGTCCGCTGGTCGCCGTTAACGCGATGGCCTGCAACCCTAGACGTCGAAGAACTCAAAGCCCGCTCGTCAGAAAGTGCCCCCGGTAGCGGCGTCTATATCGTCCGGTTAGGCACTGTCGGCGACAGGTGAACCAGCAATCGACGCCGCGCTACAAGTTGGCCGGTACACCGCCGCGGCCGCGCGCTCGGGCAGCTGGCTCCAGACGAACAGTTGGTAGCCACCGCCCCGTCAGGAGCGGGAGCCTGTTATTGCTGCTGGCCCTGTCCTTGCCGAAAACTTCGTCCGTACAGGTCACGCGGCATGTTGGTACTCGTGGAGGATGCCGCCGAGTCGGTCGCGTTTTCGTATGTCGAGGCGGGCGATCTGCCTCGGATCGGTGATCGGTGGGGGCAACGGGTGCAGTGGGCGGGCGTTGGCGATGCCCTGATGCGGTCGATGCCCGTTGTAGAACTGCTCGAACTCCCTCAGCGCGCGGAGCAGGTGGTGATGGTTCCAGATGAGAGTGCGGTCCAAGAGTTCGTGGCGGCAGGTCTGCACCCACCGTTCCATGATCGAGTTCATGCGCGGTATTCGCACGCCGCTGAGGACTGCCTCGATGCCGGCGTTGGTGAGGATGGTGTCGAACAGTGCGGGGAACTTCCCGTCCCGGTCCCGGATCATGAACCTTGCCCGGCAGCCGGCGTCTTCGAGGTCCATGACGAGGTTCTTCGCCGCCTGGGTCACCCGGGCGGCGGTGGGATGCGCAGTGGCGCCCAGGACCCGGATTCGCCGGTTGGCGTGCTCGATCACCGCGAAGACGTAAAACCGCGCCCCGGACAAGGTGACGGTCTCGAAGAAGTCACACGCCAGAAGGACGTCCGCTTGGGAGCGCAGAAAGTCCGACCAGGTGCTCGACGCCCGTTCGGGGGCCGGCGGGATGCCGGCGTCCTGGAGGATCTCCCAGACCGTGGACGCGGCTACCTTCGCTCCGAGTACCAGCAGTTCGCCGTGCACGCGCCGGTACCCCCAGCTCGGGTTCTCACGGACCAGGCGCAGTACGAGGGCCCGGATGGAGCGGACGGTGCGGGGTCTGCCTCCGCAGTGGGGCCGGGATCGGGCGGCGTGCCGGCGGGCGACCAGGTCACGGTGCCAACGCAGGATCGTGTCCGGCCGCACCAGCAACCGCATACGGAGCAGCGCCTCCTTCGGGAGGTCATGCAGCAGCGCCGCCACGAACGCCCGATCCCCCGGTGCGAACTGGACTCGCCGCCCGTTCAGATGCCGTTGCAGCACGGTGATCTGATGGCGTAGAGCCAGGATCTCTACATCCTTGTCCTGGGTGCTCACCGGCAGCAGTCGCAGCATCGCGAACATGTTGGTCACGCTCAGGTAGGCGAGTTTCAACAGCACGAGCGACGATCATGCCGAGGTGATCGTCATCTCCGCCAGAGCACTGCGTCGGCCTCAGCATCCGACGGAACGAAGATCACGACACATGGGCTCTGACCAGGGCGGATGAGGTTGTCGGCAAGGGCAGGCGTAACAGGGTTCGGACTCGGTCATGTCGGCTGTGTCGGCTCGGTGTCCCGTGGTGTTCGTCCAGGACCGGATCGAGTATGTCGATCCGGTCCTCTGTGCCGTCTCGTCGGCGCCGGTGGGCGGAGTTCTCGACACGGTCGCGGTCGCAGGTCCGGGGGCGTGAAAGGCAGGCCAGGGCTGGACGGCTCTCACGCCCCCCAAGGGCACGGGCGCAGGGGTAGGGCGCCCGGGTGAATCCCTTGTGCGATTCGACGAGTTTGTGCGGTCTCTCGTCGTCGCGCTCTATGAATCTGTCACGCGGATTCCGGTCGCGGTATCTGTCAGCCGACTGCACAGCGACGGCCGTCGCCGTGTCGGGAGACGCCCGGCAGGCGGCACGCGCGTCAGCGCGGATCCGCGGCGGATTCGGCTGTCAGCTCTGGACGCCGGTATCTGACAGGGTGCCTTCGAGTACGTCGCGGAGTTGCGAGCGGGCGGTGATGCCCAGCTTGGGGAAGACCCGGTAGAGGTGGGAGCCGACCGTGCGCTGTGAGAGGAACAGTTTTTCCCCGATCTCACGGTTCGTCAGGCCGCGGGCGGCCAGTTGGACGATCTGCTGCTGCTGGGGGCTGAGTTCGGTGAAGGCACTGGGTACGACGTCGGTCGCCTCGATGCCGGCGGCGCGCAGTTCTGCCTGTGCCCGCTCGACCCACGGCCGCGCGCCGAGGCGCTGGAAGGTTTCCAGGGCGGCGCTCAGCAGCGGACGGGCCTCGGCGATACGGCGCCGGCGCCGGAGCCATTCCCCGTAGTCGAGCCGGGTCTGCGCCCGTTCGAACGGCCACTGCTCACCCGCGGGCTGCGCGAGCGCGGCCTGGAAGAACGGCTCCGCGTGTTCGGGATCCGCCAGCAGGGCGCGGCCACGGTCGATCAGCGTGGCCACCCGTGCGGACATGCCCGTACCGAGGTGCCGTGCCGAGCGTTCCAGTAGCTGTGCGGCGTGCTCCTGCCGTCCTCGGCGGACGGCCGCAGCCGCGAGTTCGGCCAGGACGGTGTAGGAGACGTGGTAGTGGACCGGATCGCCGTCGTCGGTGAACGCGGAGCGGAACTGTGTGTATGCGGTGTCGTAGTCGCCCTCGGCCACGGCCGCCATTCCCAGGGCCCGGCGGGCGAAGACCGCGACGGAGCGGCTCTCCAGCGGATCGACGAGAGACAGGGCTCGCTCGGCGAGCCGGCGTGCGGCGGCCGGGTCGCCGAGCAGGGCGACCACTGTGGCGTCGAGTGCCTGAGCACACGCCTCGGCGTGGTCGAGTCCGGCGGCCGATGCCATGGCTGCGATGTCGGCAGCCACCGAGCGGGCCTCGGCCCATCGGCCCTGCTCCAGGCGGGTCCAGCCGGCCGCGCATCCCAGTCCGTCCGGGAGCGGGCCGTGGGCCTGCCACTGGTCGAACGCCTCGTCGAAGGTCCTGGCGGCGAGGGTGGTCTGGTCGAGCAGCCAGGCGACGATGGCCAGCGCGGTCAGGCGCTGGGCGTCGCCCTTGGCCTCGGCGATGAGCTCGGGCAGCACCGGCGCGAGGGACGCTCCTGCGCCGCCGGGGTCGGAGACGGCCATGACCCATGCGTGCAGCGCCGCTCCGGCGGCATCGTCGGGCATGCCGGAGAGCAGGCTCTGGATCTGTCGCTGCTGGGACTCCGCGCCCGAGTAGTAGCGGACCACCGCTGCTGCGGCCAGCGCGTCGAGTACGAGGGGTGACCGGGCGTTCGCCGCCTCGTCGGCGACGCGCATGAGCAGCGCGAAGGCTGCTGTGTGACGGGGGCCAAGAGACATGAGCCGGCCGGTGGCCAGCGCGGCTTTGCCCAGCAGTGACGGGTCGTCGGTGCACTCGCGGACTGCGGCGGCCAGGTGCTCCACCCAGCCGAGCTGACCGGTGAAGACGGCGCTGGCAGCGGCTTCGGCCAGCAGGCGCGCCCGGTCCTCGCGGTGCGGGCTGAGTTCCGCGGCGCGCTCCTGGGCCGCGGCGGCGGCCGCGAAGCCGCCCCGGCGCCGGGCCCGGTCGGCCGTCTGCTGCAAGGCGGCCGATACGTCCAGGTCGGGGCGTACGGTCGCGGCGGCCAGATGCCAGGCGCGCCGGTCGGGCTCCTCGCGCAGCAGTTCCGCGAGAGCCAGGTGCGCTTGGCGGCGTTCCTCGAAAGGCGCGGCATGGTAGACGGCGGAGCGGACGAGCGGGTGACGGAAAACGATCCCGGATCCGTCCTGGCGTACGAGACCGGCCCGGTCCGCGGGGTCCCATGCCTTGTCGTCCGCCTCGGCTAGCCCCATGGCGGCTGCCTGCGCGTCCGCCGCGTCGGCGGCCGCGAGCAGCAGCAGGACGCGGCGGGTCGGTGCCGGCAGGTTGGCCGCGTGCCCTGCGAAGATCCGCTCCAGTCGGTCGGTGACCGGCAGCGGGCCCTCCACACTGCTGCCCTCGGGGTTGCGGACCGCGGTGGCGTGGGCGAGTTCCACCAGGGCCAGCGGGTTGCCTGCCGCTTCCTCGAGGATCCGCACCCGGGTTCGGCCGGTGGGCGGCGTGGGCTGCCGGTCGAGCAGTCGGTTCGCCGCCGCACTGTCCAGCGGGCCGAGTTCGAGGCGCTCGTACCCCTTGTCGAAACCCGGCAGCGTGGCCGCGGTGCGGACTCCGAGCAGCAGCGTGACGGGCTCGCTGTCCATGCGCCGCGCCACGAAGGAGAGAGCGTCCAGGGATCCGCGGTCGATCCACTGCGCGTCGTCGACCACCACCAGCAGCGGGGCGGTCTCCGCCAGGTCCGACAACAAGGTCAGAACCGCCAGACCCACGACCATCGCGTCGGGAGTCTCCGCGCACTCGTCGAGCCCCAGGACCGCGCGGAGCGCGGCGCGCTGCCGCGACGGCAGACCCTCCGCCTCACCGAGTACCGGGGCTGATGAAGACCCGCGAATCCAAGGTGGGCCTCGGATTCGCTCCCCACCGCTCGCAGCACTCGGCCACCCGCACTCCGTGCGCTATCGGCCGCGATGCCGAGGAGCGTGCTCTTTCCGGCACCGGGGTCACCCGTGAGGATCAACACGTCGCTGTGCGACCGATCGGCGCCGACCCGCCGGACTATTTCTGCGGTCTCGGTTTCCCGGCCGACCAGTGCCAGACCGGAATTCCGCGTCGAGCGCTGGTCCCCACGAGCCTTTCCATCGTTTTCCACGGATGCTCCAGGGAATTGAGATACCCCAGATAGTAGCGTGGCAGAACCGCGGCAGCGCCTGAGGGAGCGGCCTCGAAGCCGGTCAGAGGCACATCCGAGCGCAGTCTGTCGGCAACACCAGTCGTGGTCCGGGATATTCCGGCCATGGCATCCATGGAGTTCTCCCGGAGGCCTGGTTTCGCCCGCGGAGTCGCGCGCCGCGCGGACATCGTGGCGAGGCGACTGCAGACCTCCGCACGCCTCGAGCCGTATATCTCCGCACCGTCGGCCTCGGGATCGCACGGCGGGACAACCGGCCGGCAGGCGCAAACGCCCCATCCGGTGGCCGACCAGCACCGATGCAGTCACGTGACGCATACCCCCGGCTGTTCGTCCGGCCACAGAATCGTGAAGCGAGCACGGTCGCGCCTTTCCGGGTCGGCGGGCAGGCACGATCGTGCGTCGCCGGTGGCGTCGTGCCATCACAGACGGGGATCGCGGAAGCCGTACATCTCGGCCGGAAGGTGTTGTCATGGTTACTGGACGCTCGTGGCTGGTGGGACTCGGGTTCCGCACTCCATGCGGTCGGCTTGTACGCCACTTCTACGTCGTCGATGGCATGGCTGGTCCGGAGCAGGCCCATGAGGCTGCTCTTGAGCTGGCGAACGACCCGAGCGAACGCGCGGCGCACGGAAACCTGCGGCCGGATGACGGCTGTGTCGAGATGCGTCGAATGTCGCGTGACCTTCTGGGCGCCTGGCGGCTGTCCGTCCCAAGTCCGTGCACTGCGTAGCCCCTTGAACCCGTAAGCCATCGTCGACGGGTGCAGGCCTGTAAGCGCTGCGCGGTCGCCGACGCCAGCAATGGACGCCCACGTGCTGCAAAACCCCCGAAAGCAGTCACCTGACGCATACCGGACGGAACCCCGCATGCCGAGACTGGTGACGCGGGCGGTGGCCGGTCAGAACCCGAAGGCTCCCGCACGGCCGTGCACACGCGAAAGGACCTCCGGAGATCCCCATGGTGGCAAGGACAACGACATCGCTGTGGGACCGCTTCGCCGCCTTCGACCCCGGGCTCATGCGTCTGACCTCCGCGATGCGCGCCGTACTCGGCACCGCAGCGACCCTTGCCGTGCTGACAGCGCTGCGAGAGCCAGAGACGGCGCTGGTGGTCGGCGGCTTCACCGCGATGACGACTTCACTGGCCATCAGCGACCTGCACCCGCGCAACCAGCTCATCACCCTCGGACTCGGCGTTCCGCTCTCCCTCGCGTCTCTGTCCGCCGGAGCCGCGCTGACGCCGTACCCGACAGCAGCCGAGCTGATCTTCCTGGTGGTGATCCACCTTGCCGTTCAGGCCCGCCGGTTCGGCCCGCGCGGGCTGGGCCTGGGGATCTTCGGTTTCATGGCCTTCCTGCTGTCTCAGTTCACCCAGGCCCGGGCAGACCGCCTTCCGCAGCTCGGGGCATCGGTACTCGTGGCGTTCGCGGCCGTCACGGCCGTCTGGTGCTGCGTCGGCCCCATCACGGCGTCCGAAGCCCTGAGGCGGCTGCGGCACGCATTCGACGTGCGTCTGCACAACGTCCTGCGGGACACGGCTGCGATGGTCGCCACCGGGCAGGACATCGACACCCGGAGCCGATCGTTGCAGGACCGCCTCGACACACTGCACGCGTCTGTGCTGCTGATCGAGGACTTTCTCGACGAGCGAGCCGCCGACGAGGACACCGAGGCCCTGCTGCCGCACCTCAGCCGGGTGGAGGTGGCCGCGCAGCGCCTGGCCGTGCTGGCGGTCCGTGCGATGCGCACGCCGGCGGCACGCAACGATCTGGCGGAACGGACGGCGCGACAGCGGCTCGCCCAGCGGATCCGGGCTCTCCGGCACCAGCCCACCGTGGGAACTACCTGCGCAGCCGAGCGGTGCGCAGAGGGGTACGAAGGCGGCCCGGCGAACCGGCCGACCGGCTCCGCACTCGTGCTGGACTGCTTCCCCGCGGTCGACGAACTCGCCGAAGCCCTGCGGGTTCTCGGCCCACGCGACCGCCCGGCAGGACGCCGGACACCTCCACGCAAGCACGCCTCACCCACCTTCGGGGCGCTGCCGCACAGGGACACGGACACCGAAAGCCTGAAGCGGGGAGCCACCCGCCAGGCGTTTCAGGTGACGGCTGCCTCGGCCCTCGCCATCGCGGGCGGCCATCTCCTGTCGCCGCACCTGTGGTACTGGGCCGTCGCGGCCGCATGGGTCGTGTTCATCAAGAACGAGAGCACCGGCGAGGTACTGCTGCAGAGCCTCCGGCGGCTGGCGGGCACGGTCCTCGGCGTGGTGTTCGGCTACGGCCTTGCCGCCCTGGTCGGCGGAGACGGCTCCGTCCTCCTGGTCCTGCTCCTGCTGTGCATGTTCGGGATGTTCTACACCCCGTCGCACGCCTACTGGGCCGTGACGTTCTTCATCACCGGCACGCTCGGCATGCTGCTCGCGCTGATGGACACCTTCTCGACGCACGTGCTGCTCCTGCGTGTCCAGGAGACCGCGCTGGGAGTGTCCTGCGGGATCCTTGCGGCCGTCCTCGTGCTTCCCACCACGGTCCGCCGGGCCAGTGACGAGGAACTGGTCGGCTTCCTGCGCGTCCTCGACCGCCTCCTTCGGACCGTCGCGGCAGGAAGCACGAACACGGAAGCGCCGACGAGCTGGGTCCGCGCGGCACACGACCTCGACCAGGCACTGGAATCCTTCCGCAAGGCCTGCCTGCCCCTCACCCATCCGCTCACTCCGCAGCGCCGCCGCCGTCACCACGTCCGCCACCTGCTGGAACTTCTTGAAGCCGGCGCGTACCACGCACGGAGCCTGGCCGCCACGGCCGAACGTCTGCCGGCGGGCCACGTCCCGGAGTGCGCCACCAGCCTCACCGCCGCGGCCGAACGCGCGCACGAGACCGTGACCCACCTGATCCGCGTTGCCGGTCATGGACCGGGCGCCGCCTCCCACATGGCACGCCCCACGGCTATCAGGGCGCTGTCCCGGCTTTCGGAGGAGCAACGCGTGAGCCGCAACTGGCCGTCGCCGGAGCACCGCCTGCTGCTGCACATCGATCGCCTCGACGCGACCCTGACCGCGCTCGTACGAGCCTTGGACCCACTCGCCTCGGACCCCGACCGCACCACCGTGGTTCCCTCCGAGAGAGTGGACATCCCGTTGCCGCACGGCCCGGCCCAGGCTGCCGCAGTGAGCTGCGCCGTCCTCACCGACCGGTGCGAACGCGCCTAGCCGGATAGACCAAGTGGTGGTCAGGTGCCGGTGAACGTGACCGAGACGGTGAGTCCGCCGCCCTGTCTCGGGCGGGCGGTGACGCGGGCCGCGTGCGCCTGTGCGATCGATGCGACGATGGACGCGGAGGTGCTGGTGCGCTCCTGGCCGAGGCGCCGGAACGGTTCGAAGAGACCGTCCGCCCGGTCCGGGTCCACGGGTGTCCCCGTGTTGGTGATGGTGAGAGTCCGGCCGGTGAGCCGGACCCACACCGTTCCGCCGGGCCGGTTGTACCGCACGGCGTTGTCCACCAGGTTCGTCACCAGATGGAGCAGCAGTACCGGGTCTCCGATGACCGGCATCGGCCCCTCGGCTGCCAGTTCGAGGGAGACCTTCTTCTCCTCGGCCTGGGGCAGCAGTTTCCCGACCGCCTGATGTGCGGCGTCCCTGAGATCACTCTCTTCGGTCTCGTCCTCGTCGAGGCCGAGGTCGCTGCGGGCGAGCAGCAGCAGCGAGGCGATCAGTTTCTCCGTGTCGCGGTTCATGGCGAGCAGGTCCTGGCGTATGTCCGCCAGACCTTCCGGGAGCGGGTCGGCGAGCCCCACTTCCAGGATGGTGCGCTGCACGGCCAGCGGGGTGCGCAGCTCGTGTGAGGCGTTGGCGACGAAGCGACGCTGACTCTCGAAGGACTTCTCCAGCCGGTCGAGCATGCTGTCGAAGGTGCTGGCGAGCCTGTGCAGTTCGTCGTCGGGGCCGGTGAGCGCGAGGCGTTCGTGCAGGTGCTGTTCGCTGATCCGGCGGGCGATGTCCGTCATGGCGGGGACCGGTGCGAGTGCCCGGCCGGCGAGGCACCAGCCCATGAATCCGGTGAGCAGGGCGATCAGTGCCAGCTCGATCCCGGACCAGAGCAGCAACTGCTGGAGAACCGTGTCCTGCACCACGCGCACGGTGCGGTCGGTCAGCCGGAGGCCGATGGCGTCGGCCGGCAGTCGCAGCGGGGACGAACTCGTAGACGTAACAGACGTAGGGGCCGTCGGAACACGGGGGCACACGTCTTCCGTGGCCGCCCGGTCGCAGACGGATGCGACCACACGCACTACCGGGCAGCCGGACATCCTTGCTTTTCGCTGATCGGCAGGTCGTCGAAGCCGTCGACGTGAAAACCGGGGCGGCCACCCGCGCAGGACACGACCGGCAAGCGGCCCGATACGGACCCGGCTCCGGCCTCGTGACCGCAGAGAGGTCGCCATGTGCCCGTTGAAGAGGCATCCATGAATGGAACCCGGAACGGGAGCCGCCTTTCGCCGGCCTGTAGGGGGAAAGACCCGTTCTCAGAGCTGTACACACAGGTGCAGTCACGTGACGGATACCGTGCCCACCGGGGTCGCTCGTACGGTTGAGTAAATCCCCCGAATTCCAAGGAAATCCCATGGAACAGATCACCCTCGGCAATGTCTCCATCACCCGGGTATGGGAATACTACGGTTCCGTCGAAATGACGCCCGACACCTTCTTCCCGGAAAGCTCGAAGGAAGTATGGGAGGGCGGTACCGACTGGCTGACCCCGCATTTCCTGGATTCCGAGACCAACATCGTCAATTCCGCGATCCAGACCTGGCTGCTGCGCAGCGAGGGCAGGACGATCCTGGTCGACACCGGCGTGGGCAACCACAAGGAGCGTCCCTACGCCCCGGTCTGGAGCCACCGCGAAACGGACTTCCTGGCCAACCTCGCCCGGGCCGGTGTCCAACCGGAGGACGTGGACATCGTGATCAACACGCATCTCCACATCGATCACGTCGGCTGGAACACCTACCTGGACGGCCGGAGCTGGGTGCCCACCTTCCCCAACGCCACCTACCTGATGCCGAAGGACGACTTCGACTTCTGGAACCCCGAGAACGGCCACCAGCCGCTGCTCGGCCGCGGCAACCAGAACGTCTTCGAGGACAGCGTGGCCCCGGTGCACCAGGCCGGCCTGACGCAGCTGTGGGAGAACAGCCACCAGATCGACGCGAACCTGCGCCTGGACACGGCTCCCGGGCACACGCCCGGCTCCTCCGTGCTGACTCTCACCTCCGGCGCGGACCGCGCGGTGTTCGTCGGCGACATGCTGCACAGCCCGGTGCAGATCCTGGAGCCGGACGCCAACAGCTGCTTCTGCGAGGACCCCGCCGGCGCCCGCGCCACCCGCCGCAAGGTGCTGGGCTGGGCCGCCGACAACAACGCGCTCGTGATCCCCGCGCACCTGGGCGGGCACGGCGCCACCGAAGTCGTACGCGAGGGAAGCACCTTCGCCATCAAGGGCTGGGCGCCCTTCACCCCATACACCGAGCAGGGCTGAAGCCCGGGGAAAGGCACCAGAGATGAACCACCACCCCGAACCCGTCGTGACCACCGCGCAGGGAGCCGTGCGCGGTCTGCGCCAGGAGGACGGCACCGCTGCCTTCCTGAACATCCCCTATGCCGCCCCGCCCCTGGGCGCCGGCCGCTTCGCGCCGCCCGAGCCGCATGAGCCGTGGGGCGGCGTACGGGACGCCACTGTCCCCGGACCCAACGCGCCGCAGTCCGAGCGCAAGCTCGGCAGCATCGACATGGCCCCCTACTTCGGCACCGGCTGGAGCCGGAGCGAGGACTACCTCACCGTCAACGTGTGGACGCCCGCCGTCGCGCAGAGCGACCTGCCGGTCATGGTGTTCGTGCACGGCGGCGGATTCGTCGCCGGATCGACGCGGTCCGCGATGTACGACGGTTCCGCCTTCGCCCGCGACGGCGTCGTCCTCGTCACGCTCAACTACCGGCTCGGCATCGCCGGGTTCCTGGACCTGCCCGGGGCCCCCGCCAACCGCGGTCTGCTCGACGTCGTCGCCGCGCTGCGCTGGGTGCGGGAGAACATCGCCGGGTTCGGCGGTGACCCGGACAACGTCACGCTCTTCGGCCAGTCGGCCGGGGCCACCGTCGTCGGCGGCGTCCTCGCCACCGCGGAGGCCACGGGTCTGTTCCGCAGGGCGATCGTGCAGAGCGGCAGCGGCCTGGGCGCGTTCAGTACTGAGCAGGCCGCCCGCGTCACCGCCGCGGCCGCCGAGGCCCTGAGCATCGAACCCCACGTCGGCGCCTTCGCGGACATCTCCGACGAGCGCCTGGTCGAGGTCGCCTCCCAGCTCGCGGGCATCGACCTGCAGACCGAGACCCACGGCGACCCGCTGATCGGCCTCAGCCCCTTCAGCCTCGTCCTCGACACTCAGCCCGCCGCATCCGTCGCCGCCGGCCTCGCCGCCGACGTCGACCTGCTCGTCGGCACCAACACTGAGGAGGGCAACCTCTACCTGGTCCCGGTGGGCAAGTACGCCACCTCGACCGCAGCCGACGTCGACGAGGCGGCGACGCGCTCACACCCGGATCCGGCGCGGCTCGTCGAGACCTACCGCAAGTCCCGCCCCGAGGCCTCCTACGCGGAACTGCGGTCCGCAATCATGGCCGACGCCCTGTTCGGCGCGGGCAGCCGCGCTCTGGCCGGCGCCCATGCCGCCCATCCGGAGTCCGCCACCTACGCGTACGAGTTCGCCTGGCGCTCCCGAGCCCTGGACGGAGAGCTCGGCGCCACCCACGCGGTCGAGCTGCCCTTCGTCTTCGACCTCGCGGACCGGCCCGAGCTGAACGGCCCCAGCGCCCTGCTCGGCCCCGACAAGCCCCCCGCGGATCTTGCGGACCGCATGCACGAGACCTGGATCCGGTTCGCCGCCACCGGCGACCCCGGCTGGGACCCCTACGACACCGAGCGCAGGGCCACGATGCACATCGACGCCGAGTGGACCCAGATCGACGACCCCCGCAGCCGGGAACGACAGGCCTGGAGCTGACGCCCGTATGTGTTTTGCCTGCTCACCCCCTTCAGGGATCACCACCGCTTCAAGGAACACCGTGACCAGAACCGTCATCACCACCGAGAACGCCCCCTCTCTCCCGGCCCCGCTCTCCCAGGGCATCCGCAAGGGCCCCGTCCTGCAGGTCTCCGGACAGCTCCCCTTCGACCCCGACACCGGCGCGGTCGTCGGCACCACCGTCGCCGAGCAGACCGCACAGGTCCTGCGCAATGTCACCGCCGTACTCAAGGCGGCCGGCGCGGGCCTGGAGGACGTCGTCATGCTCCGCGTCTACCTCACCGACCCCGCCCACCTGCCCGAGCTGAACGAGGCGTATGCCGCGGCCGTCGGCGAGCCCTTCCCCGCCCGCACCACCGTCTACATGCAGCTCCCGCCGGGACTCCTCGTGGAGATCGACGCCCTGGCCGTGCTGGACGACTGACACAGCCACAGAACAAGGCTGGTCCGGCGCGGTTCAAGGGGAACCGCGCCGGACCAGCCAGCCATCCCAGAGAGCGCAAAGGGGGAGGACAGGATGGACGGCCGTCTGTCGAAGGCGTGCATCAACCTGAGAGTTGTGCCGACGGACCTGCTGGACGCCCTGTGCTCCCTGTGCTCCCTGTGCTCCCTGTGCTCCCTGTGCTCCCTGTCAGGATGCCCTCGCCGCCCCCAGGCGCTCATCCGGCACGGCGCGTCCACGAGCGCGTGCTCCACACAGCGGCCGCGCTGCCGCCGGGCGCGCTGCAACCGGGCGACGTGAGCGCGGCCACCGAGGTACGCGCCGGCCTCCTGAACGCCGACGTACCGCCCGCGGCCGACGCGGGCGCCCGCTGCATCCAGCACACGGTCGACGACCTGGGCCCAACGGGCCTCTGGACGCTGGCCCGCAACACCGGCATGACCCGCGACGACCTCGCATGGGGCGCTACCGCAACCCTGGCGCGGGAACGCCTCGCACAGCCCGACCCTCTCGACGAACTCGCCGCGCAGGCCATCGTGGACGAAGTCGCCGAACGGACCCCATGCCGGTGGGGCCGCCAGCACACCGACGCGGTTCGTGCCGCGCTGTACCGGACTCTGGCCGACCTCACCGACGTCCTCCTGGAAGTGTCGGAGTCCACCCCGACCCCCCTCCACTGGACCACCGACGACGACGCAGGGCGCGCCTCGGCCCTGATCGGCGGAGTGGTCCACGACGTGGTGGTCCAGCAGGCGGAGAACTCACCCTCCGCCGCACACCCTGTCTGGCACCACCCTTCGGCCCCTGCCGCAAGCACCGCCTGGCAGTGGCGGATCACGAACGGACCGGCCAGCCGTGCCTCCCACGGCTGCGGGCCCTTCCCCTCCGCGCTCGCGGCACGGCACGCCGCGGAGTGCGCGATCACGGCACTCGCCGCCGGGAGATGCAGTCTGTGAAGGGCGCGACAATTCGTTCGAATCGTTGACACGACATCGCACGCCCCACGGATAGGCACGCGATCCCGTGAGGGCCCGAGCCCCGCCCGGTCTCGGGCCCTCACCCACGTACATACTGCCGCCAACCGGGACATGGTGGCGCCGTCGACCCGGTCAAGGTTGGAGGTATCGGATCGAGGCCGGGCGCATCCTCGGCGCCAGCGGGGCTCGGTGAGCGGGACGCCGTGCGCAGCCGTCACGGAGCGGGGGGCGGGCGGCCGCGCACGGCAGGAGCGCCCTGTGCTGTGCGTGGCAGGACGCCTACCGGAATGCTGACACGGGGAACCTACCGACCGACGGACAACGCGCGGCTGCGTAGCGGCTGACTCACCACCGGCGGTATCGACCGCAGCTGGCAGCGCGCCGTGAACGAGGCCCGCATCGTCTACAAGCAGCGCGAGCAGTCGGCCGAACCCGGCACATCGCCCTGACATCCGTCCCCGCTGTTCATGGGGTTCTCATCGGCGAGGCCACAGCCCCGAGCCGCCACGCCATCGGGTGATGCGGCTCAGCCAGGCGAGTGACAGCGGCCACCGCAGGCCCCCACGGGGCGGGCCGGTGTTCCAGGATCGGTGCCGCCGCTGTCTCCGGCGGAATGTGCATCGACAGCGTCTGTGCCGTGCGATCGGCTCGACCACGACTGTTCGAGGAGTCCCATCCTATGCGTTCACGCGTCATCGCTGTCATGGCCGCCGCGGTTGCGGCCACTGCCGCACTCGCGCACCCCGCCTACGCCGCCCCGCTCGCCGACGGGGTCTACCGGTTCGCGGCTCTCAGCGACGGCAAGTGCCTGGTCTGGCCCAAAACGCACGCGAGTATCGGCATGGTGTCGCTGGGCGCCTGCACGGACAACGGGTCCACCTCGGCGAACTGGCAGGTACGGCAACGCCCCAACGGAACGATGGAAGTCTCCACGCCGGGTTCCAACCCGCGCACCTGCCTGAAGTTGACGACGGACTACAGAGTGATGGTCAACGACTGCGCTGACAAGTACGCCGAGTGGACCGTCTCCTACGGCTCCGCTGGGCCCGGCAGCGTGGTGTGGGCCGACATCGAGCACACCCCCGGCGACCAATCCAACTCGTGGGGGAAGCTGGTGGACAGTCCCGACGTAACCGGTCGAATTGTGGTGAGGAAGGCCCCCATCGAGCCGCACTACTGGGCATTGCAGCAGGTCAGCTAGGAGCGTATCTCGGTAACGGGCAACCCGCCTGCGTCTCGTGATCTTTCGTGCGGGATAATACCGGTATGCGTGGTGGGGATGGGCTGTTCGAGGTCGAGGCGACGACCACGACGGTGCGCAGTGCGGTGACGAAGTACAGGACGCGGACTCGTTCGATCTCGTCTGCATACTGGCGCAGTTCGGGGTGGGTGGCGTCGCCGGGGATCGGTTCACCGACCTCGGGGTCGACGGAGATGGCGACCAGGGCGCGGTCCAGGGCGTGGATCTGGTGTTCGTCGGTGAGGTTCTCCAGCTGCTTCGCAGCGGAGTCGCTGAAGGCGACCTGAGCGCGACGCCGTCCTGTCATCAGGCGACAGCCGGGCGCTGGGCTGCGAGGCGGGCGAGGTGCGCCTCGCGCAGTTCCTCCCACGGCGTGCATTCCTCGACCACCGGCAGTCCGTTGGCCGCGATGTCCTCGAGCGCGCTGGCGAACCGGCCCGCCACCGGAGACCGATGACCCCTGTACGACGGCGGCGCGCTCTCCACGGACAAGTCCCCCTCCGGCATGATCAACCCGAAGAGCATCCTCCCAGCCAACCAGGGTGACAACGCCCTGTTTATGACTAGAAGATACGGAACAGATGTTCACCCGCCTGACGCGAGCCTGACCGGCTCAAGCCCGTGCAAGCGCCGGTATCAGGCGTAGCGCGTTGTCCCGGTTGATGCCGCGGAGCTGGTGGTCGGCGATGGCCGGGTCGCTGTCCAGGGCCGGTGCCGCGATGTCGGAGACGATGTGGGCGGGGGTCGGCGGCCAGTCGGTGCCGTAGAGGATCCGGGCGGGGTCGACCGTGGCCATGAGGGTCGGGGTCGAGGAAAGGGACATGGGGCCCGCCGTGTCGTAGTAGTAGCGGTGCAGGTAGTCGCGTATTCGGGACGGTTCGATCTCGGGGGCGAGGTGGTTGCTGAAGAGCTCCAGGCGGGTGGCCATGTAGGGGAGGAAGCCGCCGCCGTGCGGGAGGACGAAGGTGAGGTTGGGGTAGCGGTCCAGGGTGCCGTTGAGGATGAGGTTGATCGCCGCGCGAGTCGTGTCCATGAGGAAGTCGCACATGAACGGTGGCAGGCCCGGGACACCCACCTCGTCGGCGTTGCCACCGGGTACGTCCATCGGGTGCGTGCTGATGACCGCGGAGCGGTCGTTCAGCTCGGCGAGGAGGCGGTCGTGGGAGGGGGCGCCGAGATAGACACCGCCCGCGCTGGTACGCGTGCTCACTCCGACGGCGCCGAGGTCGTCCAGGCCGTACTTCATCGACCAGCTCGACAGGTCGGGGTCGTCGAGGAAGACCGGCGTGAAGAAGGCGAAGCGGGTGGGGTGGCTCGCGGCGACTTCCGCCGCCGCCTGCAGCGCGACCCGTGCGCTCTCCTCGCGCTTGCTGCGCTCCTGGATGCGGCCGAGCATGGCCACGGTCATGACGGTGGTGCGGATCCCCGTACGGTCCATGAGGGCGAGCGCGGAGTCGAGGTCCCAGCGGGTCCACCAGGGCAGCCTGTCGCGCCGGACCACGCCCTGCGCCTCGGCCCAGTCGAGCCAGGTGGGCGCGGTGAAGTGGTGGTGGACGTCCACGCGGGAGGTTCGGGCGTCGTCGTCGGCCGGCGCGGACGCCGAAGGGTGAGTTGATATCACTGCGGGCTCTTTCTTCGTTCAGAAGTGGCTTTCAGTGGAGGCGCTCAGACGCGCCCGTCGGATGTCGTCGCCAGCGGCTGCTCCGTCGTGGTCGTCCGCCGCGGCTTGGCCGCGGCGTTCGGTGGCGTCGCGCGGCGAAGCACCGTCATCAGCATGTCCGTGAGGGCCCGTTCCGGGTCCGGTACGAGCTTGGGCGACCGCCATGCCACGAAGCCGTCGGGGCGGACCAGGACGGCACCGGACTCCGCCGTGCCGTGCTGCGCCGCCCAGTCGGCCCCGTCCTCGGGGACGAGGTCGTGGTCCGCGCCGACGACGTAGCCTTCCACCGGGATGCCCAGGCGTGCGGCGACACCGCGGGCCGCAGTGCGCCAGGCCTCGCCTCCGGGGCCGGTGAGGACGACGAAGGACCGTTCGTACAGGTCCAGGGTGGAGATCCGCCGGCCGTCCCGGGTGGTCAGCCACATGTGCGGGGCGCGGCTCCCGGGGGCGCCGCCCAACTGGAATTGGTCGGGCACGATCGCGGCGTCCGGGTCGGCGCCGACGACGGCGCCCGACGGGTAGCGATAGCACAGGGCCACCGTCAACGCGTCGGCCGGATCGTCCTTGCGCTTCTTCTCCGGGGTGTAGCCCGGATGCTCTTCCTCGCCCGCCTGGAACAGGGCGCGGGCGGTCGTCGCGAGCGCGACCGGCCGACGCTCTGTCTGGTAGGTGTCGAGCAGCCCCGGTCCGGCCCAGCTGCGCAGGACGGCTGCGATCTTCCAGGCGAGGTTGTGGGCGTCCTGGATACCGGTGTTGGAGCCGAAGGCCCCGGTGGGGGGCATCTCGTGCGCCGAGTCACCGGCCAGGAAGACCCGGCCCTCGCCATAGCTGTCGGCCACGCGGTCCGCGGCGTGCCAGGGGGCCTTTCCGGTGACCTCGATGTCGAGGTCGGGGACGCCCGCCGCGGCGCGGATGTGGGCGGCGATGCGCGCGTCGGTGAAGTCGTCCAGTGTCTCGCCCCGGTCCGGGGCCCAGGGGGCGTGGAAGACCCACTGCTCGCGGTTGTCCACCGGCAGCAGCGCACCCTCTCCGGCGGGATCGGTGATGTAGCAGACGACGAAGCGCCTGTCGCCGACGATGTCCTGCAGCTTCTTGCTGCGGAACGTGATGCTCACGTTGTGGAACAACGCGCCCGGTCCCGACTGGGTGATGCCCAACCGCTCGCGCACCGGGCTGCGGGGCCCGTCGGCGGCCACCAGGTATCGGGCGTGCACGATGCGCGTCTCGCCGCTGTCACGGTCCCGTACCTCCGCGTGCACCCCTTCGTCGTCCTGAGTGAAGGAGACCAGCTCGGTGCCGAAGCGGATGTCTCCGCCCAGGGAGCCGGCGTAGCGCAGGAGAACGGGCTCGAGGTCGTTCTGACTGCACAGACACCAGCCGGACGAGGTGATCTGCGACAGGGCCGGACCCGTGTCGATGGCCTTGACGATCCACCGGCGGTCGCCGCCGGAGAGCGTGCTCGCCTGGAGGACGCCGTCGTTTCCGGCCAGGGCGCCCGCCGCGGCGCGGATGTCCTGCTCGACGCCCGCGGTCCGGAACAGCTCCATGGTGCGCAGGTTGTTCCCACGGCCGCGGGGGTGGGTGGACGTCGCGGCGTGACGCTCGACGAGAAGGTGCTCGACGCCGAGGCGGCCGAGAAACACTGACGTGGACAGGCCCACCAGGGAACCGCCCACCACCAGGACTGGTACGGATTCCACGGCTCGTCTGCTCATCGGCTGGTCCCCTATCGTCTGTCGTCCGAAGCCGAACGCCCGAAAGCCGTGGGAAACGGCGACTCGGGGCAGTTCCATTCGGCATCCTTCGCCCGCTTCACGGGCTCCGCACCTCCTGTTGCTCCGATCGCGACACCGCGTCCCGGCGTTGCCCTGGACAGGCTAAGGACGTTTGCTGGTGGCCGCCCGCCGGGAACCGTCGAGGCCATGACGCGAACACCCATGCAAACCGAACCCGGATCCACGGACCCCGTGGCCGCCGCCTCCCGATGCACACCCGACTTCCGCGCCAATCCGCACCCCGTGTACGCGGCGTTGAGGAAGACCGCCCCGGTGTGCCCGCTGCAGCCGCCGCACGGCGTGGAGACCTACCTGATCACCCGTTACGACGACGCGCGCGCCGCGCTGGCCGACCCCCGGCTGAGCAAGGACATGTACGGCGCCCTCGACGCGTACCACCGCATCTTCGGCGACTCCTCCATCGCGCTCGACGACAACATGCTGTTCTCCGACCCGCCCAAGCACACCCGGCTCCGGCGGATCGTGCAGGGCGCCTTCACCTCGCGCCGCGTGGAGTTGCTGCGCCCGCGTATCCAGCAGGTCACCGAGGAACTGCTGGAGCGTTGTCCGACCGACGCGTCCGTTGACCTGCTCCCGAACTTCACGTTCCCGCTGCCGCTCCAGGTCATCTGCGAGCTCCTCGGCGTGCCGGAGGACGAGCGCGAGCGCGCCCATCAGTGGGCGGTCACCGTGGCGAAGACCGGATTCGGCCCGGAGGCGAAGAAGGCACTGGAGGAGGCCGAGGGGAAACTGCGCGACTTCCTGGTCGACCTCGTGGCGCGCAAGCGCAGCACGCCCGGCGACGACCTGATGAGCGCGCTCATTGCGGCCCAGGACCAGGACGGCGCCCTGACGGACCATGAGCTGGTCTCGACGGCGTGGGTGCTGTTCTTCGCGGGACACAAGACCACCGCGTACCTCATCGGCAACGCCGTGTACCACCTGCTCTCGAAGCCGGACCAGCGCCGCGCGGCCCTCGCGAGCCCCGAGGCCCTGAAGCAGGCCATCGAGGAACTGCTGCGGTACGAGGGGTCGGTGGAGAGCTCCACCTTCCGCCACGCCACCGAGGACATCCCGATGCGCGGTGTGGTGATCCCCAAGGGCGCCCTCGTCCAGGTCGCCATCACCTCCGCGAACCGCGACCCGCAGGCGTACCCCGAACCCGACCGGCTCGACGTCACGCGCACCAGAAGCCAGCCCCACCTGGCCTTGGGCCACGGCCCCCACCACTGCATCGGGGCGCCGCTGGCCCGCCTGGAGATGCACATCGCGCTCACCACGCTGTTCCGCCGGTATCCCGAGATCACGCTGGCCGTGCCTCCGCACGAGGTGCGCTGGCTGACCGTGCCCTTCCCGGCGTTCCGCGGACTTGCCGAGCTGCCCGTGGTGCTCGATCCGGAGCGGATCGCCGACTGAGCGCATCGCCGACTGGCCGGATTCATACGGTCGGGGTCCCCATGCCGCTGGCCTCCGGGGGCCCGTCGGGAATCTATGAGTTCCTTCCGGGACTTGCGCCCGTTGATGTGGTACGGGGCGTTTTGATGAGCTGATCGGTCCACTGCGGCAGAAGCTGGAGGTGGTGGTGGCGTGGCTGACTGAATGAGAGGCGGCGGCGCCGGATGTAGTACGACAGCCACCTGAACGGCGCTGCCACGTTGGCCAGCCGGGGCCCAGATCCAGACCATCATGGCGATCCTCGGGCACCGCAGCGCGCAGATGTCGGCCGCCTACTCCCCCATCAGCGACCCCGTCTTGAAGGAACAGTACGAGAAGGTCATCGCCGCCGGCGGCCGGATCGCGGGCCCGGCCGCGGAGGAACTGCTCAGCAGCCGGATCGGCGAGAACACTCTGAACCGGCTCAAGACCAACTTCTTCAAGACCGAGCTCGAACTGGGCCCTGCCTACGGGCACCCGCCGATGGACCCTGCGAGTGCGACCTCTACCTCCGCTGCTCGAAGTTCCTCACCACCAACGAGTACGCACCACGCCTGCGAACCCGACTCTCCCGAGAGGAGCAGCTCGCCCAGGACGCCATCGAACGCGGCTGGCCCCGCGAGGTCGAACACCACACCGCCATCGCCGACAGCATCCGGAGCCTCCTCGCGGACCTCGGCAAGAGTCCCGAACCCGCCCCTGGCGATCACTGCTGAACCGACCCGGGCCTTGGCGGTTTGAGCGAAATGAAGTACGGGGTGGACAGGCGGACGGCAACGGCTCAAGGTGGTCGGCACGCTGTCTCTTCGGAGCATCCCCCGTACGGTTCGCCGCCGGACCCCGCTCACCGAGGCGGAACACGCATGCGTGCTCGACGAGTTCAACGCGGCCGTCCGGTGCCCCGACGCGCACGGCGGGCTCGCGTGCGTGCCGCTCTTCCTCGATGCCCTCGCCGAGGACGAGGCCCGGCCCGACAGCACGCGGTGCATCGTCGACGACAACGCCCTGCTGGACAGCCCTTCGACCCGAGCGTCATGGCGGATCGCCGCGCACAACTCGACCTTCGAAAGGGGCACTTGGGCCACCCAGGGCTACTTGATGCACTCCGTATCCTCCCACCGCAAGGCCCTCAGTGGAGTCAAATCTCACCGACACCCAATCCCGCCCCGCTCCGCTGGCATCAGAAGCCGTATCTCAACCGAACGTGATCGGTTGATTCTTGCTGGTCAAGCATGGTTTCGCTCGGAGTGAGGGAGGGATGCGGCGTCTTGTGTCCGCTTCATGACCGAGGGGTGCGCGGTGGCGTCGGTGCTGGGAATGCTGGAGGAGCGGGAGACGGCTGCCCGTGTGCGGGTGGAGGGGCTGCGGGAGGAAGTCGCGCGGCTGGCTGAGGTGTTGGAGGCTGCGGAGATCGAGCTGGACCGGCGGGTGATCGCGCGGGAGGAACTGGTCGAGGCGTTGGCCGCCTCTGCGGGCGAGACAACTGCCGTGAGCGAACCCCTGACCGAGGCCGAGCAGGCGACAGCGCCCTCGCCAGCACCGATGCCGGGCTCGACGGTGCCGCCGTGGCGGGACGGGCTGCCGGTGTCGGCGCTGACGTCGGACTACCAGCGGATTCTTGGTGTGGTGGAGGAGCGGGCCCCGGCGGGCCAAGGACCGCTCAAGGCCAAGGAGATCGCGGTGGGGCTGGGCCTTCGGACGACGCCGGCGAAGGTCGAGGGGGTGCGCTCGAAGGCCAGGCGCCTGGCGGAGCGAGGGTGGCTCCTGCAGGAGACGTCGGGAATGTTCAGCGCCGGTCGGCGGCCCGTGGCCGTGCCAGACGCCGGCCCATCCGCGTGACCATCGACCACCGGATCATCGCCTCGCTGGTAGCGGGCAGGGTCTCGTAATCCCGGGCGAGACGGCGGGAGCTGAGCAACCATGCGAACGTGCGCTCGACCACCCACCGTCTCGGCAGCACCACGAACCCCTCCACGTCATCGGTGCGCTTGACGATCTCCAAGGCCAGGGCGAGTTTCTGACGACACCAGCCGACCAGGCCGCCGGTGTAGCCGCCGTCGGCCCAGACGAGCGTGATGTCGCGGTGCAGTCGGTGCAGCCGCTGCAGCAGGCCCGCCGCGGCGTCCCGGTCGCCGATGTTCGCGGCGGTGACCGCGACGACCAGCAGGAGGCCCAGCGTGTCGGTCACGATGTGCCTTTTGCGGCCGTTGATCTTCTTCCCGCCGTCGAAGCCCCGCGAGACCGTGGGCACCGACGCGGCCCCCTTGACCGACTGCGCGTCGATGATCCCCGCTGAGGGTTCCGCCTCGCGGCCCTCGCGCTCGCGGACCTTCCCGCGCAGTCGGTCGTGGAACTCCGAGATCAGTCCGTGCTCGCGCCAGCGGCGGAAGAAGGCGTAGACCCGGCCCCAGGCGGGGAAGTCCGCGGGCATCGCCCGCCAGGAGATCCCGCCCGCGACCAGGTAACGGATCGCGTCCATCAGCTGGCGGTGGCAGTAGCCCTCGGGCTGCCCGCCCCGGCCCTGAAGCCAGGCCGGCACCGGCAACAAAGACCGGATGGCCGCCCACTCCGCGTCGCTCATGTCCGACGGGTACCGGCGCACCCGGTCAGGATGGTCGGCCGCGTTGCCGTACACGTGCGCGAGACAATCGCACGACATGGCGGACGAGTTGAACTCGGTGGGCTCGGGCGCGTACAACAACGACAACAGGGCCTCCTGGAACCGCTCGGATGGGGTCGCACCCCCGAGCTACCAAGAGGCCCTGCCTTCATGCGCGCGCAGTAGGAAGATCACCCGGCCGAGACGCCTGTTCGATCTGCACGTTCCAAGATCGGTTGAGATACGGCTTCTCAGAGTGCGGGATGTGGCGTTCCGTCGGTCTTGTCATCGCTCGATGGTGTGATGTTGGGGCATCGCTGGTGGTCAGGAGTTCGGGGTTCGCTTGAGTTGTGGCATGAGCATGCGCAAGCCGTACCCGAGCGATCTCACCGATGAGCAGTGGGAGCTCGTCGAACCCGTGATCACGGCATGGAAGGCCCGGCATCCGTCGGTCAGCGGGCATCAGGGGAAGTACGCGATGCGGGAGATCGTGAACGCCATCCTCTACCAGAACCGCACGGGTTGTCAGTGGGAGTTCGGGCCCAAGACATGCCCCCGCCCGGAGCGGTGAAGTACTACTTCTACCTCTGGCGCGACGAGGGCACCGACCAGGACATTCACGACGTGCTGCGCTGGCAGCTGCGGGAGAAGCGGAAACGATTAGCCGACCCGAGCCTGGTGGTCCTGGACACGCAGAGCATCCACGTGGCCGTCGGCGTCCCGGCCACGACGACGGGCCGGGACGGGTGCCGGGCAGGAAGAGATGCCTGGCCGTGGACGTGCTGGGCCTCGTCATTGACTGCGTCGTCCTGCCCGCCTCCGCGCACGAGAACACCGCCGGCATCGCCCTGCTGGACGCTGTCACCGAGCAGTGCGACACGGTGAAAAAGGCCCTGGTCGACCAGGGCTTCAAGAAGAAGGTCGTCGAGCACGGCAGACACGTGGGTATCGACGTCGAGATCGTCGAGCGCAACCCGGACGACAAGGGCTTCGTTCCACAGGCCAAACGGTGGATCGTGGAGCAGACGAACGGGATCCTGATGTTCTACCGCCGTCTCGTACGCGACTACGAACACCGCCCCGCCTCCTCCCGCTCCCGCGTTCTGTGGGCGATGGCCTCCGTCATGAGCCGTCGCCTCACAGGAGCCACCAGCGCCTCCTGGAGGACCGCATGAGCGTGCCATCTTGTGTTCCCTTCGTTGAGCATTAGTTACCACAAACGTATCTATTTGGGTTAAAAAAACCCGGTCTGGCCCTGATCTTGGTCATGAAGCTAGACGGACCTAGCCCTAATTCGGAGCACCACGTCCGCCAGTGATGTCCGCCTCAGCTCCCCTTCCAGGACCTTCTGAGCCTCAGCCCGCACGTCACTCATGACTTCCTTGATGTTGCGGCTCACGACGCAGTCCTCCTTTTCGGGATAGGTGTGGATCGCGAACGGTTCTGGTGGAGTGACGGCAGAGTAGACGTCCAAAAGAGAAATGCTCTCCGGACTTCGCGCCAGGGCATAACCGCCCGACTTGCCAACAGTCGAAGCGACCAGCTTCGCCTTCGAGAGCTTGACCAGGATTCTCTTGACGAAAATAGGGTTCGCATTCACGCTGCCCGCCAGATGTTCAGACGTGAAGGTTCCATCGTTGTGTGCGATCGCCGCCAGCACGTGGACAGCGATCGAAAATTGGGTGTTCGCGCCAGGCATGTTCAGATACTACATGAGTATCTAGCTTCTCGGAACCCTCCTCGGCGGCTCCGGCCGAGCCGACACCGGCGTTGTTGACCAGCAGATCGATCCGGCCGTACCGCTTCATGACCTGCGCGACCGCGGCGGTGACCGCTGCGTCCAGCGCGCAAGGGGGTACTCGACGCGGGGTTGTGGGCAATTGGCAGCGGCTTCATTGCGCGGCCGAGGGCCCGGCGTCACGAGGTCAAGTCGGCCGCCATCTTCCTCTCACCCACACCCGACGAACGGTGCCGTTCGGCCCTAAAGCGGCTCCGAACGGCACCTCACCACTACCAATCCACACAAGTCATGAACCCAGGCCGACTTCCGGATCTTCAAAACTCCGACCCCACCCGTCGAGTCCGGAGGCGAAAGAACAAGCTCAGCCGTGGGTGACGGCTGCTCACAGGGCGCTGGTGGGGCGCGTTGAACCGCAGCCCAGGCGAGCAGGAACACATCAGAACATCACCATGGCACGACTCCATTGTCGTCGAACAGCTGACCGGTGGGGCCGCCGTCGGGCAGAGCTGCCAGCCGGATGGCGATCACCGCGCCCTGCTCAGGGGTCTGAGTACCGCTGAACCCGTTGAGGTCGGTAGCCACGTAGCCGGGGCAAGCGTTGTTGATCAAAATGTTGGTGCCGCTCAGCTCCTTGGCGTACTGGATGGTGACGGCGTTGAGGTAGGTCTTCGTCGGCGCGTAAGCCCCGCTGATCCCTCCGAGGTCGACACCGGGCGTGGTCTGCAGGGCCAGAGAGCCGACATGGCTGGACTGGTTGACGATCCGCGGGTGCGCTGAGTGGCGCAGCAGCGGCAGCATCGCGTTGGTGACCCGGATGACGCCGATGACGTTGGTCTCCACCAGCCGCCGCACGGTCTCCAGGTCGATGGTTGTAGGCACCTCTGGCCAGCCGCCTGCGACGCCGGCGTTATTGACCAGCACGTCAAGGCGTCCCGCTCGCTCCTCGATCAGCTGCGACGCGGCGGTCACGCTCTCGTCGTCGGTCACGTCCAAGGGCACGCCGAACGCGTCGGCACCCGCCGCGCGCAGTTTCGCCACGGCGTCCATCCTGCGCTGCTCGTCCCGAGCGCCGACACCGACGCTCCAGCCCAATGCACCCAGCCCGGCCGCGATCTCGTACCCGATTCCCTTGTTCGCACCGGTGACCAGTGCGATTGTCTTCTCACTCATGACAGCGAGCATGGCCGCGCTTCGACCAGGCACCAACACCTCCTCGGTAACGCACCAATACCCGAACGACATCAATCGACCGTCCGCCGGACTTACTGTGACTGCGTGACTCCTCCCCCTCGTGAACGAGGGGGCTTCTCGCTATGCCGGGTTGGCGTCGCGGCGGACCAGCCCGGCCCGTAGAACGTTGATCGCACCCACGGTGTCCGCGTGTGCCTGGTGGTCACACGAGACGCAGTGGAACTTCTCCTGGGTTGTCCGGTTCTCCTTGGTGGTGTTCCCGCATTCGGGGCACCGCCGGGAGGTGTTGCGGGGGTCCACCGCCATCACTTGCCGTCCGGCTCCTTCCGCCTTGGCGGCCAGGATCGCGAGGAACACCCCCCATCCGGCATCGGCGATCGAGCGGTTGAGTCCCGCTTTCGCGCTGGCCCCGTTGGGCAGGAAGCTGCCCGGCTGTTCAGGGTTCGGCTTGGGTGCGGGGGCCTTGCTCATGTTGCGGATCTTGAGGTCTTCGTGCGCGATGAAGTCGTGCTCACGGACGAGACCGAGCGCGGTCTTGTGCGCGTGGTCCAGGCGCTGACGGCGGACCTTGCGGTGCAGCCGGGCCACGGCTTCCACGGCCTTGCGGCGGCGCTTGGAGCCCCGCTTGCAGCGGCTGAGAGCCTGCTGGGCGGCTTCGAGTTTCGCGGCGGCCTTCGCGCCGTGGCGGGGGTTGGGTACGAACTCGCCGTTGGAGTCAGCGAGGAAGTTGGCTATGCCCATGTCGATACCGACCACAGACCCGGTTGCCGGGAGCGGTTCGGGCTGGGGCTGCTCGGCGGTCAGGACGACGTACCAGCGGCGCCCTTCACGCTTGACGCTGATCGTCTTGACCTTGCCGACTACGGGCCGGTGCTGGTGGACCTTGACGTGGCCGACGCCTTGGAGGCGCACGCGGGTGACGGGGTCGTGCGGGGTGGAGTCCCAGCGGCAGCCGTCACCGTCCTTGGGAAAGTCCACGGTGTCGAACCGCTTGCGCGACCGGAAACGCGGATACCCCGGCTTGTCCGCTGCCTTCACGCGCCGGAAGAACGCGGCGAACGCCTTGTCCAGCCGGCGCAAGGTCGCCTGCTGGCTGGAGAACGACCAGCGGCCCTGACGCTCGGGGTCGAAGGCCCGGATGTCCTTGAGCTGGGCCGACTGCTGCCCATACCGGATCGTCGTCTTCGAGGCGTGCCGGTAGGCGTCGCGGCGTTCCTGCAACGCCCCGTTGTAGAGGGAGCAGTGATCACGCAGCATCTCACTGAGCGCTGCCGCCTGGCCCACGGTGGGCCGCATGAGGAACTTGTACGCACGGATCATCCGGCCCACCCCCTTTCCTGGTCAGCTTCGAAGATCATACTACCCTTGGTGTATGTCACCGCGCTGGGAACCAAACCCCGATATCCGTACCGGCCGTCACGTCACCTACAATCTGCACGCCCACTTGGTGTTCGTCACTAAGTACCGCAAGGACGTCTTTGATGACGCCATGCTGAAGCGGTGCGAGGAGATCATGCGGGAGGTGTGCGGCAGCTTCGAGACGGAGCTGAAGGAGTTCAACGGCGAAACCGATCACGTACACCTGCTCGTGCACTATCCGCCGAAGGTCGCCCTGTCCAAGCTGATCAACAGCCTGAAGGGCGTCAGCTCCCGTTACCTGCGCGCCGAGTACACCGGCCGCATCAACCGCATCGGGCTGGGCTCCGTGTTCTGGTCGCGCTCCTACTTCGCCGGTTCGTGCGGCGGCGCACCGCTCAGCATCGTCCGTCAGTACATCGAGGGCCAGAAGCGGCCCACCTGACCGTCACCGAAGAGGCGCAGCGAACTCCGGCGCTGCGCGCCTCCGGTCCGAGGATGCGTTTCCCTCCCCGGCTGAAGCCGGGGATACCCACGCAAGATCAGGGATGGAGATACGCGAGCTGCGGTACTTCGTCGCCGTCGCCGAGGAACTGCACTTCGGCAGGGCTGCCCAGCGTCTGGAGATAGCCCAGCCGCCCCTGTCCCGAGCCATCGCCCGGCTCGAACGACAGCTCGGGGTCACCCTGCTGGAGCGCACCAGCCGCAAGGTCACGCTCACCGAGGCCGGAGCCGTGCTGCTGTCCGAGGGGCGCGCGATCCTCAGCGCGGTAGCCGCAGCTGAGCGGCGTACCCAGCAGGCTGCACAAAGGCGCCCCCGCCTCGTCCTCGCCGTCAAATCCGGCACCGCCGGCGAGTTGCTGGCCAAACTGCTCGATGCCTACCGCGCGGAGCCTGGCGCGGCCACCGTCGATCTCTTGCTCTGCGAGGCGCATCAGCAACAGAAATTGCTGCAGGACGGGCAAGCCGACGTGGCTCTGCTGCACTTGCCATTCGATTCGACGGCCGGACTAGACACCGAAACCCTGCACACCGAGGGACAGGTGGCGATCCTGCCCACCTCACACCCACTTGCTGGCCGCTCTCAGATCCGGGTGGCCGAGATCACCGCATTGCCGGAACTCCCGATGGCTCGCTGGCCCGGTCCTGGCGGCAACTACCCGGAGGGATCAGGAGCAGAGGTACGGAACCTGACACAGCTCTTCCAGCTGATCGCGCTCGGCCGTACCACCGTGATCATGCCCGAGTCCGCCAGCACCGACCTACGCCGGGATCTCGCCGCCGTGCCGGTCCTGGATGCTCCGCCCGTGACAACGGTGATCGCTTGGCCGTCGCAGAGCCGACTTCGCGCAGTCGCCGACCTGATCCGCGTAGCAACACGTCTTTGACGGGCTGTTCTCTATCCGCTCGCGTGGAATGCGGCCGACTGTCCGGATCGTCGGTCGGCGAAACCGTCAAACGACCCGAGACGCTCATGGAGCGATCCCGGGCCGGAGGGTCGGGTGGCCCGGGGGAATCGCACCCAATGCCAGCAACTTTAGGCAGCGCGGGGTTGGGTCGCGGTGCGCCCCTGATCATGTTCATGTTGGTGCTGAGTCTGCGCGTTCGCGATGTCCGGGGTGACGATGGCGAGGTGGTAGGTGGCGTTCTGCGAGGCCGGAGCGATGGAGGCTTGCCGCGAGGGGAAATGGAACAGGGGCCGTTTGGCCATGCGCGGGCACGTCCGGCAGGTGACGTGTTTCGTGATCAGGCGCCGGGACAAGTCCCGGTAGATCTGTTCGGCGTGCGCATCGGCGCACCGGGGCGTGATAGTGATGGCGTCCTGGACGGCGTCGCGGGCGGCGGTGAAGGAGATCCTCGCGGGCTCGAGGTCGTCCCCGCGCAGGGCGGCGAGGCAGATGATGTGCCGGATCGCCTGGTAGACGATGAGGTAGGCCCACAGTTCCTGGCGGGCGGCTTCAGGGTCGGCGGCGCGCAGAGCGCGGCGCGTGCCGCGCAGCTAGGTCTTGATCTCTCGGAATCCTGTCTCGCATGCCCACTGCTCGGCCCGCGGACCGCACCCGCCGCCGAACTCGCTGCCACCTATGCCAAGAGTGACCAGGCGGTAGTGGCCGGTCCGTGCAGTGCCGTCATCGGTGCGCACGGTGATGACGGCCTCGACTACGCGCACCACGGGGCCGCGGGGCGCCAGCGGGGGCGGCGGTGCCTGCCCGGCCTTGCGGCGACGTGCCCTCTTCTTGGCATGGCGGGTGGAGTCGGCGGGGTCGGTCAGCCGGGACAGGAAGGACCCGTCGGGCAGGACCCGCTGGACGGGCAGGTGCAGATCGGCCTGAACCCGCCACAGCAGGTGGGCCTCGGTCGCCTGAGCTGCGCACCACAGGCGGTAGCTGAAGAATCCCCGGTCGGCCAGCACCAGCATGCCGGGCCGAAGGGCGGGCAATATCCGCTCGGCCAGGGCTCGTTCGCCGGTCCGGTAGGTGCCGAACGCCGCGTCGATGATCCGGCGGCTGCCGCACGCGATCAGCACGACCAGGCGTGACTGCGGATTCCCGGCCGCTCCCTTCTTGCAGCTGGGGCGGCCGAACGCTTCGGCATTCGCCGGCGAGTCGGCCATATCCACGTTGGTGCCGTCCCACGCGACCAGGAGTAGCCCGAACGCATGTGACCACGGAGTACGGCGGCACACCGACGTGCCGGAAAGGCGCTGGAACAGCAGCTCGAACGGGGCTGCCCCCAGCCGGCGACGCAGCTTGGTCAGCGCCGTCGTCGACGGCAGGCGCCAGCCCGCAGCTCCGAGGCCGCCCCGGCGCCCCGAGACCAGTTTGGCGATCACACTCCCGTAGCTTGCGCCGCTGAACAGGCACAACGCCAGAACGAAGTAGACGCCCAGCCGCGCCGGCAGCGACCGGAAACGCCGGTGAGCCCGGCCGGTCACCGCCAGCGCCTCATCGACCAGGCCCGGCGGGACATAGCAGGCCAGCACACCGCCTCCCACCCCGTTCAACAGCCGCCCCACGCTGGAAGACCAGCCCCTGTCCATGGCACCATGACCCGACAACGAAGCTCCTCGACTACCTGGTTGATCTCGACAATCACCAGTCGTAGCCGAGGAGCTTCGTCGCGTCCGGCGGAACACCGGACTGCCAGCCGATCAGGGACCAACACGGACAGTGATCTCCCTAAGTTGCTGGCATTGGGTGAGATCCCCTCGGGCTACCCGACCAATTCGGAATGGACCCTGGGCGCCCCGGACCAGGCTGGAATGCGGTCTGCAAACCGGCCCGGGTCGTGCGCGCCCTCGGCGGGCGGACGGCACCGCCGCGCCGCCCACCGAGGGGCTGGCTCAGCAGTAGTCCCAGGTGCCGCTGACGTACTTCAGATTGTCCGAGGACATGTAGCCGATGTTGGCAACGGAGTCCCCCTTGACCCTGCCGAGGAACCACAGCACACCCGAGTCCGGGTTTATGGCCCCGCACCACACATAGAAGGTGCTGCCGCTGCTCACTGAACGGACGTTCCCACAGACCGAGCCGACACCGACCTTCAGGTTGTACGTGCCTTTCAGCGTGGTCACGAGGGAGGAGTTGTTCGTCTGGTTCGTGCCCCAGCAGGTCGCGGCCGCTGCCGCCTGCGCCGTGGTTGCCGCGGCGAACCCGGACCCGCCCGTCAGTAGCGCGGTGGCCGCGAGCACGACCCCGGCCTTGTGCTTGACCCGCTGCATTCCCATGGTGACTCCTTCGTCCTGAGATCCGTGGCTGTCTTCTCGCGGGTAAAACGGGGAGGTATGCATTTGCATGGCACATGACAATCCTCCCGGTTTGCGTGTCGTGCTGTTCCCTGTCCTGGACCACGGTGCGCGGCCGACCGTCGGCGAACCTTGGGTAAACGTTGAATTGGCTGGTCGAAGGCGCTATGCCAGGGTGGGGACTTGAGACTCGGGGGGGTGCGGTGACGGTTGAGTTCGATTTGCTCGGCAGCGTCGAGGCGCGTGTGGACGGCCGAACCCTTGATTTGGGCCATGCCCGGCAGCGGTGTGTGCTCGCAGTGCTGCTTGTGGACGCCAACCGGGTGGTTCTGGTGGACCAGCTTGTCGAGCGCGTCTGGGCCGATCGTTCTCCACAGCGGGTCCGGAACGCGCTCTACGGCTACCTCTCCCGTCTGCGGCAAGCTTTGGCCATCGCTGAGGGGGCGGATATCGTCCGGCGATCCGGTGGCTATGTCCTCAACGTCGAGGCGAAGGCAGTGGATCTGCACCGCTTCCATGACACTGCCGCACGGGCCCGCACGGCCGCGCAGAACGAGCAGGACGAGCAGGCTGCAACCCTGTTCGGGCAGGCACTCGGCCTCTGGCGGGGAGATGCCCTCGCGGGTCTGGACACCCCTTGGATCAACGCCCTCCGCGACGCCGTGGACCAAGAACGGATTGCGGCCGAGCTGGACCACACCGACGTTCGGCTCCGCTGCGGTCACCACACCGGACTGTTGGCCGAATTGTCCGCCCGGGTCGAGATACACCCACTGGACGAACGACTGGCCGGCCAGTTCATCCTCGCCCTGTACCGCTGCGGTCGCCCAGCCGATGCCCTCAACCAGTACCAGCAAACCCGGCTGCTGCTCGCCGAAGAACTCGGCTGTGACCCCAGCCTCCCGCTGCGGCAACTGCACCGGCAGATCCTCACCACCGATCCCGCACTGAACGTCCCGGCCGCCGGCCCCGCCGCCAGGCGCGCTCCGGGATCCGCACCCGCCCTCGTGCCGCGCCCGTTACCCACGCCCCCGCCGGTGCCCACCGCACGGGACGGTGGTGCCCTGCCCACTCCGCTGACACCGCGGCGGCCCCGGACGTGGAGCCGCCTGATCGGGCGGGCAGCGGAGTTGACGGTCCTCGACAGTGCGATCGAGGATGCCTTGGCCGGTGTGCCAGGGGTGGTCGAGGTGGTCGGGGAACCCGGGATCGGAAAGACACGGCTGCTCGGCGAACTGGGCGAGCGCGCGAGACAGCGCGGTTTCGTGTCCTTGGCCGGACGCAGCGTGGAGTTCGACCGGGCTCCCTACGGTGCGTTCGTGGACGCCTTGGACGACCACCTTGGCAATGTGGACTTCCTCCGGCTCCGGCCTGATGGATCACCGCCCGGCGCGTTCGCTCTGCTGAGTACGGTCTTCCCCGCGCTCTGCGACCGTTTCCCGACCGGGCCGGAGCCGGTGACGGTCGAACGGTACTGGTTCCACCGGGCGGTGCGGACGTTGCTGGAGACGCTGAGTGCCGACGGCGGGCTCGTGCTCAGCCTGGACGACCTGCAGTGGACGGATGACGGTACAGCCGAGCTGATCGACCACCTCGTACGGCACCCGCCAAGGACACCGCTGCTCCTCGCCCTCGCCTACCGTCCCCGGCAGGCCCCGCCGCGACTGGCCGCGGCACTGGCCCGGGCAGGAACGGAGGGAAGAGTGGCCAGGGTCCAGTTGGGTCCGCTGTCCCCGGCTGAGGGAGCGGAGCTGTGCGGGGCCAGGACGGATCACTGGCGTTTCCAACGGCAGTACGAGGCCAGCGGCGGCAACCCGTTCTACCTGGAGGCGCTGACCCGAAGCGCCGGGAACGAAAGCCCGCCGGCGGTCCCGGCTGACTCGGTGCCCGTCGCCGACGATCTGCCGCAATCGGTGCGTGCCGCGCTGCTGGAGGAGCTGGGAGGTCTGTCGGCCACTGCGAGGGTCTGTACACAGGCGGCCGCGGTGCTCGGCGACTCTTTCGAAGCCGAGATGGTGGCAGTTGTGGCCCGAACCGGTGAGGCACAGGCCCTCGCCGCCCTGGACGAGGCTGCGGAGCGGGACTTGGTACGCCAGATCGGCTCCACGCGCCAATTCCGGTTCCGCCATCCGCTGGTGCGGGCAGCGGTGTACCAGGGGGCGGGCGCCGGCTGGCGGATCGAGGCGCACACCCGGGCCGCGGACGGCCTGGCGCTGCGCGGCGCACCGCTGACTGCCCAGGCGTCACACGTTCAGCGTTCGGCGCGCGTAGGAGATGAACATGCCGTCGACGTACTTGTACGGGCTGCCCGTCAGGTGATGACGATCGCACCAGCCGCTGCCGCACACTGGACACAGGAAGCCTTGCGACTGCTCGGCGAGCAGAGTCGACTGCGGCCCGAACTGTGGCTCCAGCGGGCCGATGCGCTGGGCATGGCCGGACGACTGCTGGAAAGCCGCGACATCCTGCGCACGGCCGCTTCTCTCCTGCCTGCGGAGGCATGGGCTCAGCGGGCTCGGCTGACCGTCTCCCGAGCCACGATGGAGTGGAAGCTCGGCCGGTACAAGGAGGCGACGTCGCTGCTGCTCCGGGAACTGGCGGACCACGACGGCCGGCCGGAATCCGAGACCGCGGCTCTGCAGATGGGGGTTGCGACGGTGGCGCTTCGCACAGCCGACTTCCCCACAGCCATCGATTGGGGCGAACGCGCGCTGCACTCGGCAGAAACCATCGGCGACCCGTTGCAGATCACCGCTGTCCGGGCTTTGCTGGCACTGGCACATACCTTGGCCGGGGACTCCGCCCGATCGACCGACTACTTCGACCTGGTCCTGGAAGTACTCGACGAAACCGATGACCAGCAACTGGTCGGCCAGATCGACACCCTTGTCACGATCGGCTGGACGGAAATGTTCCTGGGACACTACGACTCCGCGCTCCGGCACCTCGGTCAGGGCCTGAACCTTTCCCGTCGTACCGGCCAAAGCCTCATGCTCGCCGATCTGTTCGCTGCCTCCGCATACGTCCTGATGTGGCTCGGGCAGCTGGACGAGGCAGCGACGTACGCCGACGACGCGCTGGAGGCGGCATCACTCGTCGGCAGCAACGAGCCACGCTCGCTGGCCGAGGCGGTGAACGCGGCGGTCTCGATGTGGCGGGGAGACTTCGCCGGAGCACTGAAGATCTGCGAGGAGTCGCTTTCCCAGGCCGGCCCCGAACCGACCCAGTACCGGTCGGCAATCCTCGGGATGCTCGGCAATGCGCTGCTGCTCAACGGTGATCCGGCAGGCTGCGTCCGCAGGGTGATCGAAGCGGGCGGTGGCCCCGAAATGTCTGCGTTCGAAGCACCCGTGCGCCCATTGTGGTTGCGGCTGCTGACTGGTGCGGAACTGGCCCGGGGCGATGTGGCGGCTGCCGAGATGTGGGCTGGCCGCGCAGCGTCCGCTGTGAGCTCCGACAGACCGCCCGGACAGCTCGGCTTCGCTTTGCTGGCTCGCGCTGAGGTACACCTCACAAGGGAAGACGCGGCGGCGGCAGAGGCTGCGTGCGAGGCCGCTGCCGCGTTCTGCGCAGCACGAATGCCACTCTATGAAGCCACCGCTCGGCTAACGGCTGGCATCGCGCTGTCCGTCGTCGACCGTCAGCCCGAAGGACTCGCTCAGCTGGAACAAGCGAAAGCATTGTTCACTGGCTGCGGGGCAACGGCCCTGTCCGAACTGGCCGATCAAGAAACCCACCGCATCGCCGCCCGAACCCCGCCTCCGACAATCGGCATCACACCCGGGACCTGAAGCTCCCGAACGGCACAAGCTCCGCTGGAGCGAGCCCCCGTTATGTTTTCCGCGGTCCTGCAAGAGGGCCGCTGGCCTCCGGGCCCGGCATGACTGTGTCCCCCTGTCGAAGGCATGACCTGGGGGGTGGTGTCACCGGGCCCGGGAGGTGCCGTCGGAGACGCTGATGAGAGGTCCGGCCACCACCCGGTCCGGCGCAATGCCGGACAGCTCGCGGGCGGCAGGTCTGCATAACGTGGATGCGCGCGTACGACACCACCGCCGAGGCCGGCACGTTCAACTCTCCTGGAAGGGCGCGATGTTCGACACCGAAGACGTGGGCGTGTTCCTCGGCCTGGACGTCGGAAAGAGCTCTCATCACGGGCACGGGCTGACTCCGGCCGGCAAGAAGGTCTTCGACAAGCAGCTGCCCAACAGCGAGCCGAAACTGCGGGCCGTGTTCGACAAACTGGCCGCGAAGTTCGGCACCGTACTGGTGATCGTGGACCAGCCCGCATCCATCGGAGCCCTCCCGCTCACGGTCGCCCGGGACGCGGGCTGCAAGGTTGCCTACCTGCCCGGACTCGCAATGCGGCGGATCGCCGACCTGTATCCGGGCGAGGCCAAGACCGATGCGAAGGACGCTGCGGTCATCGCGGATGCGGCCCGCACCATGCCGCACACCCTGCGCTCGCTGGAACTCACCGACGCGATCACCGCCGAACTCACGGTCCTCGTCGGCTTCGACCAGGACCTCGCGGCCGAGGCCACCCGCACGTCCAACCGGATACGCGGCCTGCTCACCCAGTTCCACCCCAGCCTGGAGCGCGTCCTGGGCCCTCGCCTCGACCACCAGGCCGTCACCTGGCTGCTGGAGCGCTACGGTTCCCCCGCCGCACTGCGCAAGGCCGGCCGCCGCAGACTCGTCGAGGTCATCCGGCCCAAGGCCCCGCGCATGGCCGCGCGGCTGATCGACGAGGTCTTCGACGCCCTCGACGAGCAGACCGTGGTCGTGCCCGGGACCGGCACCCTCGACATCGTGATCCCGTCCCTGGCCCACTCCCTGGCCGCCGTCCACGAACAGCGCCGGGCCCTGGAAGCCCAGATCAACGCCCTGCTGGAGGCCCACCCTCTTTCCCCCGTCCTGACGTCGATGCCTGGCGTCGGCGTCAGGACCGCCGCAGTCCTGCTCGTCACCGTCGGCGACGGCACCAGCTTCCCGAGCGCCGCCCACCTGGCCTCCTACGCCGGACTCGCCCCGACCACGAAGTCGTCGGGAACCTCGATCCACGGCGAACACGCACCCCGAGGCGGAAACCGCCAGCTCAAGCGCGCCATGTTCCTCTCCGCCTTCGCCTGCATGAACGCCGATCCCGCCTCCCGCACCTACTACGACCGCCAGCGAGCCCGCGGCAAAACCCACACCCAGGCCCTCCTCCGCCTCGCCCGCCAACGCATCAGCGTCCTGTTCGCCATGCTCCGCGACGGCACCTTCTACGAATCCCGCACGCCCGCGGACGTCGAGCTCGCCGCATGACCCCAGCAAGACCGAACCATCCCAAACCCGACAGGGGTGCCTTGACGAAGGACATAGAGGCACCCCCCGGCCAGCCCAACTTCCTGATCCCGTGGGTGCTGCACCGCGCCGTCTGGCCCGCCCCCCGGCACAGCGAGAACCGGTGGGTCTTCCTCACCGAGAACCCCTCGGTCGCCGCCGCGGCCCTGAACGGCGCCCCGGGCACCGTACGGCTGCTGTGCACGGTGGGGACGCCATCGCGTACGGAACTGGACGCCGTCGCACGCCTGGCGGCGGCGGGGTGGCGCATCGCCGTGCGGGCCGACTTCGACTGCGCGGGCCTCGCTCTCGTACGCGCCGTCCTCGCCACCGTCCCCCAAGCCGTGGTGTGGCGCATGACAGCCGACGACTACACCGCCAGCCTGCACCCAGCACCCTTCGAACCAGGCGTCCTGGACGCCGACTGTCTCGGCGAGACCCCGTGGGACCCCGCGCTCGCCACCGCCATGCGCGCATCCGGCCGACCCGCCTACGAGGAGGCACTCATCGAGGAGCTACTCGCCGACCTCCGCCGCGCATACCCGTCCCCCACTACACCGGCCAGAACCAATTTGGTAGTCGCCAGGCGAGCCTGAGCACCAGCGGTGTCTCCCCAGCGCGAGAGTGCCGCCGAACCGCTTGATGAGACCCTAGATACGGACGAGGGGTTCGTCGCTGCGGCCGGCGGCGCTTGTCGAGTCATTCGAGGCCAGGGAGGTCCTCCCAGTCCGTCTTCGCCACCTCGGAGAGACCGCCGGGCGTCTCCAGGGCGCACTCGGCCCAGATGACCTTGCCGTCGGCGGTGTAGCGGGTGCCCCAGGTCTGGGCGAGCTGTGCGACGAGGAACAGGCCTCGGCCGCCCTCGTCGTAGGTGGCCGCGCGGCGCAGGCGCGGGGCGGTACTGCTGGTGTCGGCGACCTCGCAGATCAGGGTGCGGTCGTGGATCAGACGTACCTGGATGGGCCCGCTGCCGTAGCGGATGGCGTTGGTGACCAGCTCGCTGAGCAGCAGTTCAGCGGTGAACGCCACCTCGTCGAGGCCCCAGTCGCTCAGACGGCGGGTGACAGCGGCGCGGATCTCGGAGACACGGGCCGGGTCGGCGGGCAGTTCCCACTGGGCGATGCGGTCGGGGTCCAGGGCGAGGGTGCGGGCGACCAGCAGCGCGATGTCATCGTTGGGGTGCTCCGGTGCCACGGTCTCCAGGATCGCCCGGCAGACGTCGTCCGGTGGGCGGTCGGGGTGAGTCAGGGCCCGGCGCAGCAGGTCGAAGGATGTGTCGAGGTCGCGGTGGCGGTCCTCGACGAGTCCGTCGGTGTAGAGGACGAGCTGGCTGCCTGCGGGGAGGTGGATCTCGGTGGACTCGAAGGGCAGGCCGCCCAGGCCGAGGGGCGGTCTGGCGGGCAGGTCGGGGAAGGTCACGGTGCCGTCGGGGTGGACCAGCGCGGGCGGGAGGTGGCCCGCGCGAGCCACCGTGGCCTGCTGCGAGGCGGGGTCGTATATGGCGTACACGCAGGTGGCGCCGATGATTCCGGCGGTTCCGGCAGCCTCCTCCTCACTCCCCTCGTCTTGATCCAGGCGCGCCACCAGATTGTCGAGGTGGGTGAGGATTTCGTCGGGGGCGAGGTCCAGCTCCGCGAAGTTGCGTGCGGCCGTACGAAGTTGGCCCATGGTGACGGTGGCATGCAGGCCGTGGCCCACCACGTCGCCGACGACGAGTGCGACGCGGGTGCCGGAGAGCGGGATGATGTCGAACCAATCGCCGCCGACCTCCGACTCGGCCGGCTGATACCGGTGTGCGACCTCGACGGCGCTCTGCTCCGGCAGGCGGTTCGGGAGCAGGCTGCGCTGGAGGGCCAGGACCATCGTGTGCTCCCGGGTGTAGCGGCGGGCGTTGTCGATGCAGATGGCGGCGCGCGTGGCGAGTTCCTGGGCCAGGGAACGGTCGTCGTCGCCGAAGGGAGCGGGGTCCTGGGAGCGGTAGAAGCTGGCGACGCCCAGGACGACGCCACGGGCGAGCAGAGGGGCGGTGATCAATGAGTGGACGCCTTGGGCGACCAGGCGCTCGGTGTGCTCACGCTCCTGGGCGAGCCAGCCGGTGGCAACCCTGAGGTCGGGTACCAGTACTGCTTGCTCGCGGGTCAGACACTGGAACTGGGGCGTCGCGGGGCGTGGGTCGACCCGTCGGCCGACCGGGTAGAAGGGGAAGTCGTCGCGGATGCCGTGCATCACCACACGCATCACGCCGGTCCGCGGGTCGGCTGCCTCCTCGCCGCGCAGCACTTCCTCGGGCAGGTCTATGGCGACGTGGTCGGCCAGGCGCGGGACGGCCATCTCAGCGAGTTCGAGAGCCGTGCGGGTCACGTCCAGGGTGGTGCCGATGCGCGTGCTTGCCTCGGACAGCAACTTGAGGCGGCGCCGTGCCGCGACAGCGTACGTGCCCACCCCGGGTTCGCCCACGAGGACCAGTCGCCTGTCGTCCGCCTTCGCGCCGGTGTCGTGGCTCCCGCGTGGGCCGGGCGTACCGAGGGTCGCCGGCTGAGCCGATGTCTCCGCCATCGCCGCTCTGGCCGGCCACGTGCTGGGACCACTGGCAGCGCCGTTCCCCGGCCTGTGACCCGTCCCATGCGGCACCACCTGGCCCGTACCTTCGCCAGTAAAAGGGGCGCCGCCCACGCTGACGTCGATCGGGGGGGTAGTGGGGCGGGTATCACCGGATCAATGACAGGGCGGCGACGGAGATGAACCCTGCGCAGGCGGCCAGTGCCCATCCCACGCAGCGCAGGCGCAGGCTTCTATAGCGCCGCTCGTACTCGCCACGCAGGGACAGACAGCGGGCCGCGATGCGTTCAAGGTCCTTTTGAGCGTGGTGGAGGCTGTCAGCGACGTACTGCTGCTCGATCTCTGTTCGTTGTGCCGTGGTCAGCCACTCCATGGGCTGGACGAACTCACGCGCGCGCTGCTCTGCCACCGTGATCGTGGCCTGCCACAGAAGGTATCCCTCCACCTGGTTTCCGAGGCCGACTCCCTCGGCTTTTTGTTTCGACAGATCGCTCACCTGCGTCTCCGGTGGCTCATTCCCGGGTTCCCTGTGCTTCGGCCTGGGCCAATGCGATCGCCGGATGGTGCAGATCGAACGCCGGGGATTCGCTGCGGATCCGCGGCAGCGTCACGAAGTTGTGGCGCGGCGGCGGGCAGGACGTGGCCCACTCGAGCGAGCGGCCGTAGCCCCACGGATCGTCGACCTCGACCTTCTTGCCGTACTTGGCGGTCTTCCACACGTTGTAGAAGAACGGCAGCATCGACAGGCCGAGCAGGAACGAGCTGATCGTCGAGATCGTGTTCAGCGCGGTGAAGCCGTCGGCGGCGAGGTAATCCGCGTAGCGACGCGGCATGCCCTCGGCACCCAGCCAGTGCTGGACCAGGAAGGTGCCGTGGAAGCCGGTGAACAGCGTCCAGAAGGTGATCTTTCCGAGGCGCTCGTCGAGCATCTTGCCGGTGAACTTCGGCCACCAGAAGTGGAATCCGGAGAACATCGCGAACACGACCGTACCGAACACCACGTAGTGGAAGTGCGCCACCACGAAATAGGAGTCCGAGACATGGAAGTCCAATGGCGGCGAGGCCAGGATGACACCGGTCAGACCACCGAAGAGGAAGGTGACGAGAAAACCTACCGCCCACAGCATCGGCGTCTCGAAGGACAGCGAGCCCTGCCACATCGTCCCGATCCAGTTGAAGAACTTCACGCCGGTCGGTACGGCGATGAGGAACGTCATGAAGGAGAAGAACGGCAGCAGCACACCGCCGGTGACGTACATATGGTGCGCCCACACGGTGGCAGACAGACCGGCGATGGAGATGGTCGCGGCGATCAGGCCCATGTAGCCGAAGATCGGCTTGCGCGAGAACACCGGGATGACTTCGGAAACGATTCCGAAGAATGGCAGGGCGATGATGTACACCTCTGGATGGCCGAAGAACCAGAAGAGGTGTTGCCAGAGCAGGGCTCCGCCGTTTGCCGCGTCGAATACGTGGGCGCCGAATTTTCGGTCCGCCTCCAGCGCGAACAGCGCGGCCGCGAGGACGGGGAAGGCGAGCAGGACCAGGACGGCGGTGAGCAGCACGTTCCACACGAAGATCGGCATGCGGAACATCGTCATGCCGGGGGCGCGCATGCAGATGATGGTGGTGATGAAGTTGACCGCACCGAGGATCGTGCCGAAGCCGGAGAAGGCCAGACCCATGATCCACATGTCGGCGCCGACACCCGGCGAGCGGACCGCGTCCGACAGCGGGCTGTAGGCGAACCAGCCGAAGTCGGCCGCGCCCTGCGGGGTGAGGAAGCCACCGACCGCGATGGTCGAGCCGAACAGGTAGAGCCAGTAGGCGAACATGTTCAGCCGCGGGAACGCCACGTCGGGCGCGCCGATCTGCAGCGGCATGATCCAGTTCGTGAAACCGGCGAACAGCGGCGTCGCGAACATCAGCAGCATCACGGTGCCGTGCATCGTGAACGCCTGGTTGAACTGCTCGTTCGACACGATCTGCAGGCCCGGGCGGGCCAGTTCGGCGCGCATGAGAAGCGCCATCACGCCGCCGACCAAGAAGAACCCGAACGACGTGACCAGATACAACGTTCCGATGGTCTTGTGGTCGGTGGTCGTCAGCCACTTCACCACGACATTGCCGGGCTGCTTGCGCCTCACCGGCAACTCGCTGTCATAGGAGGCGGCGGCCGGCCTCCCGGGTTCGTTGAGAATGCTCACAAGTCGCGTGTCTCCCGAGTTCGCGGTTCAGCACCGCCATGACGTCATCCATCCGCAATCCTTTCGGCTCGGAAGCGGCAGAGAAACTCCGGGCAGACAACGCACGGCCAATCGGGCGCTCTTCACACACGCGTGGAGCAACGACGCCACGGCCGTGGTCAGCAGCATCGTCTCAGGCCACCGCGCCGGTCCCCCCTACTCAGACGTCGACTCATTTGGCCTGTTGCGGCTCAAGTCGTCCCGAAGGCAATGGCCCGCTCGGCGGCTGCGCGCAGGACCTTGGCGCTCTCGGCCAGGGCCTGATGCTCTTCGGGCGTCATGACGGGCTCGTGCATCTGCTGTACGCCGCCCGCACCGAGAACGCTCGACAGGGACAGCGTGGCTTTGACCGTTCCCATGCCGCCCGAACCCAGTCGGCCGACGAGCCGGTACGAAACGGTCCGGCCCGGATCACCAGGCCGCGCAGGATGAACACGCATGGACAACAACGCCCCCACAGGCCGAACACCCCAACCGCGCCGGTCGGAACCGCAACTCTCTCACGCGCCCGTCGGTCAGCCAGACGACCGGCCGGACTCAGCCTGGCGCACCGCGCGGGGGAAGATGGGGATGGAATGACGGAACGCGAGACGTCGTGTTGCCCGACCGGCTCCGCGCGACAGCAGACCCGGTCGAGGCACTCGCTGGGGCCCGGCATGTCGTGCTGTCGATCCCGGCGCAGGCGCTGCGGGCGAACCTCGCCGCCTGGGCCCCGCACATCGAGCCGGACGCGGTCGTGGTGAGCTCGATGAAGGGTGTCGAGACGTGCTCCGGGCTGCGGATGTCGGAGGTGATCCACCAGGTCACGGGCGTCCCGTTCGAGCGGATCGCGGTGCTGTCCGGGCCGAACCTGGCCCGGGAGATCGCCGGTGGGCAGCCCGCCGCGTCCGTGATCGCCTGCCCCGACGAGACGGCGGCCGCCGCGCTGCAGAAGCCGTGCCACACCCCGTGCTTCCGCCCCTACACGGGCACGGACGTGGCGGACTGCGAGCTCGGCGGGGCGATCAAGAACGTCATCGCCCTCGCGGTCGGCCTGGCGGCCGGTCTGGGCGTGGGCGACAACGCCCGCGCCCTCCTCGTCACCCGCGGCCTCGCGGAGACCGCGCGGCTCGGCCAGGCGATGGGCGCCGACCCGCTGACGTTCTCCGGCCTCGCCGGGGCCGGAGACCTCATCGCCACCTGTTCCTCGCCGCTGTCCCGGAACCGGACCTTCGGCGAGCATCTCGGGCAGGGAATGAGCGTGAAGGAAGCCACGACGGCGACCGGGCAGACGGCTGAGGGCGTGAAGTCGTGCCGGGCCATCCTGGACCTGTCGCGGGTCCACGGGGTGGAGATGCCGATCACCGAGGTCGTCGCCGCGGTGATCGACGGCACTACCAGCGTCCCGGACGCGGCCGCCGCGCTCATGGCACGGACGCCGAAGCCCGAGCAGTACAGCGCCTGATCGCCAACCGTGCAGGTCGCGCACATGTACGCACGACTCGAACCTGCGGCTACGACCGGGCCGCAACCGTCACAGCCTGGTGACCGCTCACCCGGCCGGCCGCCTCTTCCCGGCAGCCAGGTCCATGATCGCCTCTCCGAATCCACAGCAACACCGTTGCGTTTGAGTCTTGAGTCGCAGGTCAAGCCCTGGTGAACGACGCAACGGGACGTCCTGATAGATCAACTTGTGTCGAGCATGAAGATCATCGGGAGTCCCGTTGCAGGAGAAGTCTGTCATCACGCGCACAGTCGAGGTAGCCGGGGGTGTGTACGCGCCCGGTCACTTGGGTGAGTTGACCCAGATCGTGGACTTCGTGCTGGTGGACGCGGTCATCGAGGAGACCGGGGCGGTCGAGCGGCGGCTGCGGCTGCTGCCGTCTCGGGTGGTGGTCTACTTCGTCCTCGCGTTGGCCCTGTTCGAGGACTGCTCCTACCGGGGTGTGTGGGGCAAGCTGGTCGCCGGGCTGGCGGGGCTGGACCTGGTGCGCCCGGCGGCCTCCTCGCTCTCCCGGGCCCGGCGGCGGATAGGGGTAGCGCCACTGCGGCGGCTGTTCGAGATCCTGGCCGGGCCTGTCGCCCGCCTCGGGCAGGCCGGTTCGTTCTACCGCGGGCTGCGGACCGTGGCCGTGGACGGCACCTTGCTGCACGTGCCCGACGAGGAGGCGCTCACCTGGCGCTATGCCAAGCGCTCGGGCGAGAGCGTGGAGTTCGGCTACCCGCTGCTGCGGTTGCTGGTTCTGGTCGAGTGCGGCACCCGCGCGATTCTGGCCGCCGCCTTCGGCCCCGAGTCCGAGGGCGAACTCGCCTACACCACACGCCTCTTGGGTGCCCTGGACAGCACGATGCTCCTGCTGGCCGATGCCGTCTTCGACGCGGCTGAGTTCCTGAACGAGGTGGCCGCCGACGGCGCACAGCTCCTGGTGCGCTCCTCCGCCCGCCGGATCCCCACGCCTTTGACGCACCTGGGCGACGGCTCCTACCTGGCCCGGATCGGCTACGGCGTACTGCCCGCCCTGCTGACCGTCCGTGTCATCGAGGCCTCCATCACGGTCACTCTGGCCGACGGCACGATCCGCACGGAGCAGTGGCGACTGCTGACCAGCCTGCTCGATCCGGTCGCCTTCCCGGCCGCCGAGCTTGTTGATCTTTACCATGAGCGGTGGCAGTCGGAGACGACGTATTTCTCGATCAAGGCGACGATGCTCGACGGCCGCGTTCTGCGCTCCCGCAGCCTGCAAGGGCTCGACCAGGAGGTCTACGCCCTGCTGACCACCTACCAGGCCCTGATCCGTGCTGCCGCCGACACCGTCTACTCCCGTCCGGAGGTGGACATGGATCGGATCAGTTTCACCGTCCTGCAGACCACCGCCGTCGACACGGTCGTCACCGCGACCGGGATCCTGCCCCCGGCAGGACCTGCCGAGCTCATCGGCACCATCGGCCGGGCCGTCCTCGACGCCCTGCACCCCGCCCGGCGCCGACACCGCGTCAAGGCCCGCACCCGCAAGAACCCCACCAGCAAGTACGGACCGAACGCCGGGCAACACCCCACGACCAGCCAGAACTACACCGTCCACAGCACCGTCACGTTCTTCGAACACGGGCTCGCGAACCGCGCACGGACGTAAACGCAATGGTGTTGGAATCCACAGGAGGGGAAGCTCTGATGCTGACCACATTCCGGAGCGCAGTTGCGGCAGTTGTACTAGCGGCCGCGCTCGTTGCCCCGGTCGCGGTGGCGACCGACGCAGCAGCGGCGACGTGCGCCCGCACACCACGGGCGTCTGCAAGGCCAACTCGCCGCATCCGCGCGGGGCAAGGGCGAAGTGCAAGGATGGCACCTGGTCCCACAGCGCCCACGCCCGCGGCACCTGCTCGTACCACCGGGGCGTCAGGTGCTGGTACCGGTAGATCCCAGTCCGCATGAAGCCCCCGGCCGCGTCCCCAGGTCGGGAGCTTCATGCTCGGCGGCAGGTCACCTGAGCTCAACAGCGTAGGAGCCGCCGTTGAATTCCCAGCCGTCGGTGCCTTCGCCGATGTCAGCGACGATGACGTCGTCGATGAAGCGGTCCTCGAAGTCGTCGTCGCGCAGGTCGCCGGCCAGCCAGAGCGCCTCGATGTCGCTCCAGTCGCCGCGGCTTCCGTCGATCCGCAGGGGGGCGGCGCGGCGGGTGCCGCGTTCGCGTTCGTCGGCGCCGGTTTTGACGAGGCCGCTGATCTCGAACTGGCCGTTCTTGACATGGTCGGGGATGGGGTCGGCGGGGACGATGGCGGCGTTCTCGTAGGCGGTGTGGATGAGGTCGCGGTAGCTGCGGCGGACGTTGTACTCGGGATCCGACAGCCACTTGAAGAGGGTGTCGGGTTTGACGTCGAGGCCGGCGCTCTCCAGGGCCTCGTAGCCGCGTCTGGTCCCGGTGAGCTGGCTGAGCTGGGCGTGCCAGTGCTTGGCGTTGTACGTCGACAGTCGGTGGCGGGGGGTGACCTGGGCGCGCAGGAGGTCGCCCAGGGCGGCGCCGAGGGAGTTGCCGCGGCCTGTGGGGCCTGCCATCAGTCGTCACCTTCGGGGATGAACTCGCCGGGCTGGATGAACTTGGCCTTCACCTGACCGAAGCCGGTCCCGATCCGGTACGTGCCGGGCGGGGTCTCGTCAGGGGTCCAGAAGATCGCGGCGTCGACGTTGCGCAGCGCAATGAGGGTGTGGCCTTCCTGGACGGCTTTGAAGGCGTTGAGCCAGTGGCGGACGGATGCTTCGGCGACCATGCTCATGCGCCAGTCCGGCCGCCAGAACGGGGAGCGCTGTGAGGGGCGCTTGGGCCACAGCAGGCGCAGTGCGATCGACAGGCGGGTCTTGTAGTTCTTGTACGGCTCGCCGCCGGCCTGGATGAGCTCGGTGCGGGCCTCGCGGGCCGCGGTGTAGAACGGCTTGAACAGCGACTCGTTCGCTTTCCCCGTCCACGAGTCGTGGATGGTGACGGGCGTGGTGAGGTGGCCGTCGCGGTGCAGGCGTTCGAGCTGCTTGATGTGCGGGGTGGTCACCCACACGCGGCCCTCGTCGTCGGGCCGGTCGATGAGCCGCCCCAGCGGGTGCGGCATGCCCGGGTAGTCCCAGTCCGGGATGTCGATCTGGTAGATCCCGGCCTTGGTCTTGTCGAAGGCGTCGAGGGGGCCGGTGTGCAGGAGCTTGTTCGGGGCGAGGGGGACGGCCGAGCAGGCGGAGGGGAAGGAGCCGTTGCGGTCGATCAGGCACAGCACGCCGTCCCCGAAGGAGGCGGGCACGTCGAGCTGGTCGCGCCGGACCCGCTTGCCGTTCTCTCGGGTGTGGGCGACGCGGGTGCTGGTGACGTCGGGGTGGACCCAGCGCGGCTCGCCGTCCATGTCCTCGCTGATCAACGGCCAGGGGCCGTCCTCCCGGTCCTCAAGGCGGATGACCGGGACCGGGTGCATCTTCGAACGCGTCACCGAGTCCTTGAGGATCCGCAACGCCGGGAAGATCGCTCCCTGCGGCTCGTCCTCCTCGTCGCCCGGGACCAGGCCGTCATCGTCGTCCCGCCGGACCTCCTCGTCCGCGTCCGAGGCGGCGCCGCTGGCGGCGGCAGGTCGGGCGGATTCCGGGGCAGAAGGCTGCGCGGTGACGCTGGCGGCCGCGGCCGCGTTGTAGGCGTGCAGCGCGGCCGCGAGACGACGGCCCTCGGCGGTGTCCGGCAGCCGCGGCGGCGCGGCAGCAGCCTGCGCCAGGGACGCCGCGAGCTCGTCGATCGCCGCCTGGTCACCGGCTGCCAGTGCGGTGCGCAGCGCGGCCAGCAGGTGCGTGAGCGCGGACGGCAGTCCCTTCTGGGCGCCGGAAGTGTAGGGCAGCGCCGCGTCGGCCAGCTCCCGCTCCACCGGCGTGGTGTGCAGCCTCCACTCTTCGCTGCCGGTCCCGGCGACGGGCACGGCTTCTGCGTCGCCGAAGCGGGCGTGCAACAGGTCGGGGCGCAGATACGCGGAGCCGATCACGCCGAAGTCACGTTCCGCCACCGTGACTTGGACCCTGCCGGGGTCCGTGGTCGCGGTGAGCGTCAGCAGGACATCAGCGTCCAGGAGCCCGAGCAGCGTGGGGTCGTCACTGTCGACGACGGCGAGTACCGACACGTGCAGGGTGCGCGCGAGGGTGGAGAGGATCTGGGAGGCGTCGGGGAGCCGGTTCCCGGACAGCGGCAGGCGGGCGCTGTGGGCGGCCTGGAGGCGGTCCACGACCACGAGGGCCAGGCCCTCCATATGGGGAGCGGTCTCCGCGATGTCCTCGGCGGTCAGGTTGCTGCCGTCATCGATGAGCAGGACGTCGCCGGCCTGCATCAGTTGGCGGGCGACGTCCTGCTCGTAGTCGGTGAGGCGTCCCTGCTTCAGGCGCGGGTAGTCGCCTCCGGTCTCCGCGGAGAGGATGCGGCGGAAGACGTCGTCCCGGTTGGGTCCGGATGCCGCGTACAGGACCGTGCGGTGGTCGACGAGCGCGGTCGTGCGGGCGGCTGCCAGCCCCAGGAGGCTTCCGCCGACGTTCGGGGCGGCCGCCACCAAGGTGAGCCGGCCCGGCTGCAGACCGCCGGTCGCGGCGTCCAGGCCGGGCAGTCCGAACGTTGGGCCGTCGGCGGGGCCGGTGGTGAGCACGGAACCGATGGCGTCGCCCAGTGTCGCGAGCCTGCGCGGCGCGCTTTCCCGGTCCTGCTGTCCTTGGCTGTTCACCGCACCTCCTGCGGGCGCCGCGCCGGAGGGCGCGGCCGGGTCGGACGAGGGAACACTTGTGTGGGGGTCGGCGGGGAGCAGTACGGCGACGGACGTGGTGTTCCTGCGGAGCACCTGGGGCTGGCCGCTGGCCGCCTGGCTGACCAGGGTGCCGAACTCCTTCTGTGCCGCACTCAGCGCCCAGGAAGGAAAGGCGCCGGCCTTCCGCGCTGCCGGGAACCGGTCGAGCGGGGCCAGCAGAACACGGTCCTCCCGCTTGGAGCCCATCCGGTGGATCAGGGTGGTGACCCCGTCGTCCTCGGCGTGCTTGACCAAGGCGTACAGGTCCCTGCGGGCGTCGCTCGCGTTCATCGCGTGCTCTGCCTGTGGCGACTGACTCACTCACCCTCCCGGTACTCAACTCCCCTTCAGGATATCAGGAGTCACTCACCTAATTGGCCAAAGTCACACATTGCCTTGGTTAATCTCACTCACTCGTGAGGAGTTTCGGTGTGGGTTGACGGCTTGGGTGCTCACGGACGGCAGCCTCGCACGGCCGGACAACATGACCAAGGCCGGGGCTACCAACCGGCCCCGGCCTTGACCCACCGCGTCCGCCGACGAACGCACACCCGCCGAACAGACAGACTCAGCCGCGCACTGCCCGGCTCCTGTCCGCTGGGCGCCTCCCTGTATGCGAGGTGCCCGAGGGCGGAGTACGCCCTGCCCAGCACTCCCGCGAGTTCCGCGGCCGTGAGGGACGCGTCGGTGTACCGCTGGATCGCTTCGTCGAGCGTCTCGTCCCTCAGGAGTTCCTTGTTTCGAAGGCCTGCCACGGAGGTCCTGAGCAGGGGCAGAGCTGTCCTCATCTCCCCCGCCACGCGGGTGAGGAAGCTGTAGATGCGGTAGGCCTCCACCGGGTACTCGATACCCCGGTACTTGAGACCGGTGACGAGCTCGGCAAGGGAGCGGACCGCGGCCGCCGCCCCCTGCTCGCCACCCGGCACCTCCTCGTACGCCGGGTGCTCGGTGACCGGGCGGGCCTTGCCCAGCGCGTCTGCGAGTTGCTCCGCCTCAAGGGATGAGTCGGTGTAGCGCTGGATCACCTCGCCGAGCGGTTCACCCCGGTAGTCGGTCATCAGGCGGTCCTGCTCCCGGAGGCCCTCCACGAAGGTGCTGAGCAGGGTGAGGGCTGTCGTCATCTCGCCTGCGGCGCGGGCGAGATGACTGTCGATGAAGGAGGCCTCCGCAGGATGTTCGATCTTCCTCCCCCGGTACTGGAGGTCGGTGACGAACTCGGCGAGGGACCGGGCTGCACTTTCCGCGTGCCGGATGACGTCTTCGGTGTTCTCGCTCATACGGATCCGGTTCTCCTTGCTGGGCTGAAGAGGCGCGGGCAGCTGGTGATGTGGCCAGCGGTCCTGTACGGATCACGCCGCGTTCATCCGACGAGACGGCGATGGCCGCCGCACCCCCGCCCCCATATGCGGGAGCGGGGACACGGAAGAGGTCCAGCGCGTCGCCCAGGAGCGCCGCACGGTCCGCTGCGGGCATCCGCTCGACTCCCGCGAGCAGCAGTCGGGCATCTCCACCGTGAGCGCGGGCGTGCTCAACGAGGAACGAGAACGCCTGGGCGGGCCCGGCGACAGGGCCTTCTTCTTCGGGTACGCGGGCCGCCGCGTGCAGGCGGTAGGCGGTGCCCGCGGTCACCGCGAGCACGATCGGGTCCTCCTCGAGGAGCTTCACCGTGAGGGACTGCCGGCACGGCGCGCACCGCTCAATGCTGGCGCCGATCAGCGCGGCCGCGGTTCGCAGGTCCGGCACGGTCTCGACTCCCCACCGGCCGGGGTCAGGCTGGAGGTCCGTGGCCGACGGGCCGCTGGCGTGCACGTGAAGGGTTCCCGCATTGGCGGCCGCGTAGGCGACGCCGGATCGGCGGCTCCTGTTTCTCGCCCGGCTCTTACGGCCGTGGCTCTTGGTCATACGGCTCTCGCATTTCCCGCGCCCCGGCCCCATGACCCGATGCGCGTGACGAAGAGCAGCATGCGGAAGGCTCAACGGCCCTGTGGCCGCCGGAAGACGTACGCCTCACACTGATGCTCACAGACCGGACCCTCGTGCGCGGGGTCCGCGGGCACCTTCGCCGTGGTGCACCCCGGTCATGGGCCAGGGAGCGGGCTTGGGCCGATGCGCCGGCCACTGCTGCGCAGCGTACCGGTCCGCCCGCCACGTCCGGTGCCGATGCACGAAACGCCCCCGCCCGACGGGTACGAGCACACTCGGAAGTCGGCGCCCGGCCCTCCGCACGAGGTTCTACGCTCTCGTCATGTACTGAACCGCAGGCGCCCATCACCACTTCGGGGCTTGAGTCTCGTTGAGGACCCTCGCCGGACGGGTGCGTTCTAGGATGCGCGAAGGCTGAGGTCCCGGCGCCAACGGGCTGCTGGTCCGCAGTTCCAGCCCGGTCCCGTAACGCTCTGGCGGGGCCGGGCTGACCACTTCTCGGCGCTGCCCGGGCTGACCAGGTTCGCGGGGGAACAGAGGAGGGGCCCGGCTGCGCCGGACCCCTCTTCACACGGTGGGATTCACCCTGAGGCTCTCGAAGGCCTCGGACTTCCACTCTGCGATGTTCGTGTCAGCCGCGGACGATGTTCTCGGCCTGGGGACCCTTCTGGCCCTGGCCTACGTCGAACGTGACCGTCTCGCCCTCAAGGAGCTCCCGGAAGCCGTTGCCGGAGATGTTGGAGTAGTGGGCGAAGACGTCCGGTCCGCCGCCGTCCTGCTCGATGAAACCGAAACCCTTTTCGGCGTTGAACCACTTCACGGTGCCGCTGGCCATGCTGATGTCCTTCAAATCCTGCCGGAATTCCCACCCGATCCGTGCTCCGCGGTGCCCCGCAGGACACCGGGAGCCGGGGGTCACTTGCCCTTGGCGGCTTCCTTGAGCTTGGAGCCGGCGGAGACCTTCACGCTGTATCCGGCCGGGATCTCCAGCGGCTCGCCGGTCTGCGGGTTGCGCGCCGTACGTGCGGCCCGATGGGTGCGCTCGAAGCTGAGGAAGCCCGGGATCGTCACCTTCTCGTCGCCCTTGGCGACGACATCGCCGACGCTTTCGGCGAGGGCGGTCAGCACGGCATCGGCGTCCTTGCGGGTCACCTGGGCGCGCTCCGCCAGCGCAGTCACCAGTTCGCTCCGGTTCATTGCTTTGCTCCATATTCCTGGATGGTCCCGGTCTGCGGCGTGCAGGCGGGACGAACCGACCATGCTGCCATCGGCCACTGACAGTGCGATCCTCGGGGCGAAGTAGCAGTATCAATGTGTGGTCGGGGTAGCGCGATAGTTGTCACCTGTGCGCCGCACCTGTCACCAACATCAGCAGCACGAGGATCATGCGACTCGGAAAGACCGACTGGAAATGCGAAGCTAGGCTTCGGCCATGCCTCTTCAGCACCAGTCCGCAGACCGCGCTGGCGAGCATTTGTCGATCATCGACAGCTTGAGCTCCCGACCCTTCCCTGGAGAGAAGAGCCGGCCGGGAGTGAACGGTCAGTGGAGTGGGCCTGGCTTTCACTTGGCCGTGCTCCGTGAGAGCCAGGACTTCTGGGAGGATCGAAGCATCGAGATCGTGGAGGCAGCCGAACGGGAGCTGGAAGCCGACCTTACCGCGCTGTCTGTCATCCTCGCGGGCCGCTGGGGCGCCCCGGAAACGGTTGACCTGTGGCCCTATCTCGAACTCGACGCCCCCGACCCAGACGCCACGGCCCGCGAACCGCTCAGCTTCCTATGCGGTGTCGCCAGCCGCATGCAGATATGGCAATTGCCGAACTCGGAGCGATGGGTCGGTCTGGCCATCGGCCAAGCCGACCCGGAATGGCAGTTCCAACTGCTGGCCGGTATTGGTGAAGCGTCGTCGCTCCAGCGGGACCCTCCACCAACGCGGTGGCCCGCTCCCGCTTCACCTTCCCCACCTCTTTGAGAACGCCCCGCCGCGCAACTCACCGCCGTGCGCGGTCATACGACGGAGGCTGACTTTCAGGAGCGTGCGTCTCTCGTCCCGACCACGCAGCGAGCGTACTGGCGGACACCGCGGGGCAAGCGGGACTTGCGAATCGCACCCTCATCCAGCAACAGCAAAGCAATGGCGCTGTGCGAACTCCTCATGCATTCTGGTGACTCCTCCCCCTCGTGAACGAGGGGGCTTCTCGCTATGCCGGGTTGGCGTCGCGGCGGACCAGCCCGGCCCGTAGAACGTTGATCGCACCCACGGTGTCCGCGTGTGCCTGGTGGTCACACGAGACGCAGTGGAACTTCTCCTGGGTTGTCCGGTTCTCCTTGGTGGTGTTCCCGCATTCGGGGCACCGCCGGGAGGTGTTGCGGGGGTCCACCGCCATCACTTGCCGTCCGGCTCCTTCCGCCTTGGCGGCCAGGATCGCGAGGAACACCCCCCATCCGGCATCGGCGATCGAGCGGTTGAGTCCCGCTTTCGCGCTGGCCCCGTTGGGCAGGAAGCTGCCCGGCTGTTCAGGGTTCGGCTTGGGTGCGGGGGCCTTGCTCATGTTGCGGATCTTGAGGTCTTCGTGCGCGATGAAGTCGTGCTCACGGACGAGACCGAGCGCGGTCTTGTGCGCGTGGTCCAGGCGCTGACGGCGGACCTTGCGGTGCAGCCGGGCCACGGCTTCCACGGCCTTGCGGCGGCGCTTGGAGCCCCGCTTGCAGCGGCTGAGAGCCTGCTGGGCGGCTTCGAGTTTCGCGGCGGCCTTCGCGCCGTGGCGGGGGTTGGGTACGAACTCGCCGTTGGAGTCAGCGAGGAAGTTGGCTATGCCCATGTCGATACCGACCACAGACCCGGTTGCCGGGAGCGGTTCGGGCTGGGGCTGCTCGGCGGTCAGGACGACGTACCAGCGGCGCCCTTCACGCTTGACGCTGATCGTCTTGACCTTGCCGACTACGGGCCGGTGCTGGTGGACCTTGACGTGGCCGACGCCTTGGAGGCGCACGCGGGTGACGGGGTCGTGCGGGGTGGAGTCCCAGCGGCAGCCGTCACCGTCCTTGGGAAAGTCCACGGTGTCGAACCGCTTGCGCGACCGGAAACGCGGATACCCCGGCTTGTCCGCTGCCTTCACGCGCCGGAAGAACGCGGCGAACGCCTTGTCCAGCCGGCGCAAGGTCGCCTGCTGGCTGGAGAACGACCAGCGGCCCTGACGCTCGGGGTCGAAGGCCCGGATGTCCTTGAGCTGGGCCGACTGCTGCCCATACCGGATCGTCGTCTTCGAGGCGTGCCGGTAGGCGTCGCGGCGTTCCTGCAACGCCCCGTTGTAGAGGGAGCAGTGATCACGCAGCATCTCACTGAGCGCTGCCGCCTGGCCCACGGTGGGCCGCATGAGGAACTTGTACGCACGGATCATCCGGCCCACCCCCTTTCCTGGTCAGCTTCGAAGATCATACTACCCTTGGTGTATGTCACCGCGCTGGGAACCAAACCCCGATATCCGTACCGGCCGTCACGTCACCTACAATCTGCACGCCCACTTGGTGTTCGTCACTAAGTACCGCAAGGACGTCTTTGATGACGCCATGCTGAAGCGGTGCGAGGAGATCATGCGGGAGGTGTGCGGCAGCTTCGAGACGGAGCTGAAGGAGTTCAACGGCGAAGCCGATCACGTACACCTGCTCGTGCACTATCCGCCGAAGGTCGCCCTGTCCAAGCTGATCAACAGCCTGAAGGGCGTCAGCTCCCGTTACCTGCGCGCCGAGTACACCGGCCGCATCAACCGCATCGGGCTGGGCTCCGTGTTCTGGTCGCGCTCCTACTTCGCCGGTTCGTGCGGCGGCGCACCGCTCAGCATCGTCCGTCAGTACATCGAGGGCCAGAAGCGGCCCACCTGACCGTCACCGAAGAGGCGCAGCGAACTCCGGCGCTGCGCGCCTCCGGTCCGAGGATGCGTTTCCCTCCCCGGCTGAAGCCGGGGATACCCACGCAAGATCAGGGATGGGTTGCCCACACAGGAGGTCGTAACCGTGGCAGAGATCCGCTCGCTGGAAGAGCTGCAGACGCCGGACAGCACAGCGCTCATCTTCACCCCGTTCGGGCTGGGCGGCGCGATGCCGCCCGAGAGGTCCGCCGAGTTCCTACAACGGCTGGTCGCGGACTGCGTCCTTGCTCCGGACGTGGCGGAGGGGACGCGCCGGGAGTTCGATCGGCTTCAGCATCTTTTCCCATATGGCCTGCTCGACTATGACGTCTTCACCGTCGTCGACGACCGCGCCTTGCTGGTGATGGAGCAGGCGCTGCGCGAGCGGTTCGTCCAGTGGTGCGCCGGTGCGGTCACGTTCGAGGACGCCAACGGCTTGGAGTCTCCGAGATCCGAGGACGTGCGCACCTACGACGATGTGCTCGCCGCGGTAAAGACGCTGGGCAGGAGGAGCCGGCGGATACCTCGGCAGCAGCCGTCGCCGCATTGGCGGCTGAAGGTCGGCAGCACCCTGATCGACTTCAACGGGATGCTCGCCGGGCTGCGGACTTGGGCCCGAGCGGCCGGTCTGCTTCGTGGCCAGCGCACGCGTGGCATCGAGCATGCGATGTCGAATCTGCGCAATGCTGTCGCCCACCCGACCGGATACCACCGCAGGATGCCCGTGGAGACGGCACGGACCCTGCACGACCTGGCAGAGTTGATCAACCAGTTGTGGGGACACCCGACCCCTGGCGGGCGCCTGTACCCCGCCCCGGTGGAACGCGACATCGTCGTCATGGCCTGGAACGACGAGGGAAGCGTCCACATGGCCCAGGCCGATGCCCTGCGCGACGACACCGATGCCGACGGATACCTCTACCTCCTCATCCGCAGCGTTTCCTGCCCCGGAAGCCGGTTCGAGGACGCGTACTGGGCAGAGTTCGACGCCCGGTTCGAGACCACGCAGTTCCCCGCGGAGTACCTCTGGGGGCCCGGGAGCCGCAGCGACGCCCTGGCCTGGCTAGACGCAGAACAACCGAAGGGGGATACCGTCGACTACGTCGACCGCGTCTTCATGCTCCGCGAGCACGACGGCCAGCTGTACCCGCCGATGCACCCGGAAGTGGCCGCCGGCCTCACCGAAGGAGAGCAACACGGCACCTGGCACACGGTGCGGGCCGACTTCCCCGAACACGCCTTCACCCACGTACGGGGCCTCAACGGCAGCCCCAATGCGCACGCCCGGACGGGGGACTGCAGAAACTGCCCTGCTCATCACCTCGGCAGCGGCAGCCACGAACAGGCCTTGCGGGCGGCCGAAGACGCCATCGGCGTCGTCACCCCCCGGCGGCCGCCCGCCGTTCGTATCCCTGACTCGTTCTTCTGGCCACACAGATTCTGAGATCACGGGGAGCTGATGGGAGTGTTCATTGGTCGACTCTCATACAGCGCACCCATGTTACGAACAGGTGTAGGTGGAGGGGTGTCGACGGTCACACAATTCCACCCCGAACGTCACGCAATGGGACAGGGGGACAGCGGCGTGGCGTTCGTCGTGGACAAGGGGACGGTGACCGCGCGTCAGGGGCGGCGGGTCCTGGTAACCGCACAATGGGGCCGTGGCCCATGCTCCGATTGCTCGTCATCTGCTCCGCGCCAGGGATCTCGTGGACGTCCGCTACTCCGAGGCACTCACTGTGGCTGACATGGCCGCGGCCGCCGCGCTGTCCCCGGCCCACTTCAGCCGCTGCTTCAAGGCGGCGTTCGGGGAGTCGCCGCACCAGTACCTGCTGACCCGTCGACTGGAGCGGGCCGCCGCCCTGCTGCTCGCGACCGACTGGACGGTGGCCGCGATCGGCGTCGCCGTCGGTGTGCGGAGCATCGGTTCGTTCACGACGAGTTTCCGCAGGATGTATGGGATGACCCCGCAGGCGTACCGGGCGGCGCACCCGCCCGCTGCACGGCATGTGCGCATCCCCCGCTGTGTGGCGATGGCTTACGGGCGGCCGCGGAACCGCACGTTTCGAGAAGACACGAGGTTGCTGGCTGTTTAGCGTCGATTCCAGGCAACCGACCGGGGAGCGTCCATGACGACGATCAAGATCGCCAATGCGCAGTTCTGGGTGCACGACCAGGACGAGGCGCTTGACTTCTACACCAAGAAACTCGGGTGGGAGGTTCGGGCGGACGTGACGATGGAGGCGTGGAGCTTCCGTTGGGTGTGCGTCGCCCCGCCCGGCGGGGACGGTCCGGCGCTTGTGCTGATGCCGGTACCGAGTCCGCCGATGCTGGACGAGGCGAGCAGTGCCCAGCTGTCGGATCTGGTGGCCAAGGGCGCGGGCGGCACGCTGTTCCTGGAGACCGACGACTGCAAGGCCGCGTATGACGAGCTGTCCGCCCGTGGTGTCGAGTTCAACGACCCACCTACGGCGCAGCCGTATGGGATCGACACATCGTTCCGGGACCCGTCGGGCAACAACATCCGACTCACACAGGTGCTGGAGTTCGATCCGGAACGGCACTGACCCGAATCCGCGGGGAGTGCTTCCTTCTGAGTGGCCATCGAGGTCGCCTGCGCCCGCGGTCTGAACCGCTCCGGGGCTGATGGAGGCTCCACCGATCCCGAAGCGGTTCACCCGTCACGGCCCCAGCCGAGGTGGGGAATTACGTGACGCCTCCGCCTCGAAAGGGGCGCTGCCTAGGACTGGTTGGAGGGACCCTTGGACGGTTTGGCCTCGGCGCTCGGCTTGCCTTGACCCTTCCCGGTCTTCCCCGCCTTCCTTGCCTTCTCTGTCTTCTCCGTCTTGTTCGTCTTCGTCGGCGCCGGGGTGGCCTTGTCCGCTGATCCTGTCAGCTGGGCGCAGTAGGCCGCGACTTGTTGTTCGCTGCCCGCGGCGCGGACGAGTCGCTGCCATGCCGTGGCGTTCAGGGCGTGGCCGCGGTCCTTGACCTTCTCGTAGGCGCGACAGTGCGCCTTAACGTCCTTTGCCGCGCCGGGGTGTGAGGACGAGGCGTGGGGTGCCGTGCCGGACGCGGCGGAAGGGGCATCCTGTTCGCTGGGCGTGAGCGTGGGCGGCCGACGCGTGCTGTGGCTGGTGCCGGCCTGGGGAGCGTGGTGCTGCCCCCTGTCCACCACGCCGATGGACGCGAAGGCGATGCCGCCCAGCAGCGTGCTCGACACGAGGGTGAGTGCGCCGCCGCGCGCCCAGCGTTGCTTCCGGGTCCTCGGGCGCCAGTCGTCCCGGCGCCGGGTACGCAGGGCCTCGTCGCTCGCCGTGCGTGCGCTTCGGAACGCGGCAAGGGCGGCCTGCTCCGCACCGTCGTCCACGGGCTGCCGCCGCAGGGCATCCCCGATCTGCTCGGCCGTGCTGTCCAGGCCGGACGCGTCGTCACGTTCGCTCGTGTGGCCGAGGCGTGGGGCGGCCTCGGGCTGGTGGGCCTCGCCGCTCAACCGTTCGTCTCCGTTTCGACGGGTGTTCATCTCGATTCCCCCAGCGTCCCCGCGACATCATGTGTCACGTCGTCGGGGCCGAGCAGGCGGGCCAGGCTCCTCACCCCACGGCGGGCCAGGACCCGTACCACGGCGCTGGGCCTGCCCATCACCCGGGCGACCGCGGACTCGTCCAGACATACGACATGGCGGAGGAGGACCACCTCGGCCTGGGCGCGGGGCAAGCGGGCGACCAGGGCCTGGGCCGCCTCGGCGGACAATGGGGCTCCGGGCAGGATGTGGTCGAGGTGGTCCCCGGTCGGCGGCGTCCCGGGACTTCCTGCCGAGCGGGGCGATGCGCCACGGCGTCGACGCGGGGCCCGCGCGCGTGGCGCCGGGCGATGCTCGCCGTCCAGCCTCGGAATCCGTGCCCGTCACCACGAAACCGTGGCAACTCGCGGGCGATCTCCCGCCAGGCAGCGGCGGCGGCGAACTCGGCGCCCTCACCCACGGTCCCCCGCAGGTAGCCGAGCAGGCCCGGCTGGACCAATCGGTACAGCACCGCGAACGCGGCCTCGTCACCGTCCTGGGCCTGGGCAACCGCCGCGCCCAGCGCCAGATCGTCGGCCGACGCGCGCTGCGCGTGCCCTCCCATTCCCACGATCCGTCCCCCCACTGGCCGAGCAACGCCCCGGAGAGTTCGGCACGTCACACCGGCCTCCCAAATAATCGGTGGCCACTGCACACAACCGGCACACGCAAGCACGCCCGTGCCCGTGTGCCCGCAAGAGGGTGGGCCCCGGGACCCCCTTGCAGGTCACTTCCGCCAGTGTGCGACCAAGCAACACCTGGGCATGTCCGCTGACTCACCTGGAAGTGAAGCTCTGTCAGCCCCGGCCTTCGGCGCCGTCGTCCGGGATCACCCAGGCGGGACGGGCGGGGGAGATCGCCGGTCGCGGCCGCCCGGCCGGGCCGGGGTGTGAGCGGGGTGCAGGAGCGAGGGCCGGTCGCGGCGGACCCGGCGCGGGCACGGGGGCGAGCTGCCCTGGGCTCTGCCCTGTACCGGCGGTTGCCGAGCCGATTGGTGGCGTGAAGCGGGCCACCTCGCTCGGGGACATGCCGAGCAGACGTCCGGCGTCACCCTGGCTCACGCGCAGCTCGTCCACGAGCTCGCGAATGGCGGCGGCGATCGCCTGATCCTCGGCGGCGACCGCGGCCGCCCGGCGGCGCCGCGCTTCCGCCACCGGGCCGAGCACGGGCGCGAGTTCGGGCACCACCATGTCCAGGACGATCACGTCCGGAGGGGCACCGACGGCTTCGGCGACGAGGCCGCGCGCCAAATCCTCCGCACCCTCCAGGGTGCGGCTCTGGGTGTGCAGGGCGAGGCGGGGGACGTCGACGGCCCACCACCGCCCGATGCGGTGCAGCAGGACTTGGACCTCGTAGCGGGGACTCACGGGCTCTGCCTCCTCTCCCTTCCCTGGGCTGTGGCCGTTGCCCACGGGCTGACGCACGGCTCGCGAACTCCGCTCCGCTTCACCCACGCGCCGTACGACGACGGGAGCCGAGGCCGCGGTCGGGTCGGTCGCCGTCGGTGAAGAGCCAGGACATACGACGGTAGGCGCGTGCCCTGGCCGTACGACGTCGACGAGTGGTGCGATCCGCTGCGGGCGTCCATTCGTCATGTGCGCCACCCGTCCTGCTCGTCGATCCGGGAACGGCCGTGTGCCGATAGGTCAGCCGAGGCACACCACGAGCAGGCAGACCTCCGTCGGCGACGTCGATACCAGTGCGGGGCCGGTCTGGGACGTGCCCGAGTCCGTGCCGCCGGAGGTCGCGGGCGCCGACGGCTGCTCCGTCGCCGTATCGGAGCGGTCGGGGGCCGTGTCGCCGGCGGACGGGGCGGTGCTCTGCGCCTGCCGGGTCGGGATCGCGGCTGGACGGGCAGGCGCGGCGGCGTCCGGCCGGGCGATCGGCGGCGTAGCGCGGGGCGGGGCCGTGAGGGACTGCTGCCGCGGGGAGTTGGTCGTCTGCGGCTGTGGCTGGGAAGGGGTGTGTGAGGACCGGCGCTCAGCGGTGGCTGGTGTGGACGCCGGACGGTTCTGCTCAGGCGGCTGCTCTTGCGCGACGCCCATACTCCGGTCGTCCGGGGCTGTGGCCGCCTGTGCCTGGTCGGTGGAGTGCCGCTCCATCGTGGCGATGGTCAGGCCGCCTCCGACGAGCGCGACGGCGCTCGCGACCGCTGCCCGGCGCTTGTTCTTCTTCCAACGGGCCAGCTGGTGACGGCGTGCCGCCCGCCCCTGCCGGGCGGGCGGCAGTTCCTCTGCCTCGGCGGCGTGGGCGTACGAGGCAGCGTCCGTGCCAGCGTCGAACTCTGCGTCGTTGCCGAGGGGTCTGTCGTGCCACGTGTCGGCCGTTGTGGCCGCTGGGGCGGGCGTCATTGCCAGGGCCGGACCGCTGCGGCCATCGGTGGCGTGCGGGTCGATGTCCGGGGCGTACGCGCCGCACCCGGGACACACCAGGGCGCCGTTGAGATGCCGACGACACGAGGAGCAGTAATCCATCTGCGGTTTTCCGGTCTTCCTGGTTCGACTGCGCCGTCGGCCCGCCTGGGCCACGGCCTGGTCACATTCGCGCACGGGATCGAGCAGCCAGCCACGCTAACGAGGCTTTCGAAAGGCTGTGTGCAGCCTGTGTGATGCTCCTGCGGGGATTCTTTGGGTGCGGACGGGACAGACGGACGTATCCGCGCCGAGTCACCTACGGCAGCGATCCGCCCCACTGCGGCTGACCACCCGCCGCGGCGGTGGTGTTGTCGTCCCGGCGATGGGCTTGCCGGGCCGCATCCCGTCCGGTCAGTAGTTCCGCTGCCTGATGCTGCGTGTGATCGGCCGCCAGCTGAGCTTCGGCGACGGCGTCACCACGTTCGCGTACCAGGTCCTCATAGATCGGCAGGTGATCGTTTTCAGTGGAGGTGCTTATCACGGTTTACCCTTCGGCTGCCCGCACGTCCCTGCATTTTCGTCGGCGGGGAAGGCGCTGGCGGCAGCGGTTTGTGGCGATCGATAAAGGCCGGTCCGCTGTCAGGCTCTGTTGAGCCGGGCGGCGATCCCATGGCCGATCAGCAAATACATGACAGCCGGGAGACCGTAATTGAGGACAACGCGTAGACCCTCTGTGTCCATCGTGAAAATGTCCTGCGACCACCAGGCCAGCCAGTCGGCCGTTCCCCGCACGAATTCGACGAACACATTCGCCTGGTTCGCGTCGAGCAGGAACAACAGGATCCACAGGCCGAGCAGACCTGCGGCGATGTCGGCGATCGCACTGACGGTGAGGGCCGTGCGCCGTGCGGCGGCCTGGTTGCGCGCGGAGCGGTCCGGGCCCGGGGGCTGGTTGTACGTCTGGTATCCGGGAACCGGGTCGATGTTGCTCACAGGAAATCCGATCGACGTAGTGCCATGTCGGCGCGCTCGCTCCCGGGGTCGAAATTCAGCCCGGGTCGTCGCCCCGCTTCTGTCTGCTTCTGCGTTCCGTGTGCGCTGCCGTGTTACACCGGCGCCCGCGATGACCCAAATATGGCTGCCTACTCAGGCACTTGGCGAAATGTTCAGGCGACAGGGCACTTTTCCGGATGGAATGTAGAAGGCTGACCGGAGGTGCCATCACGGCCCGGGGCCCGGCATGTGTGGAATTCGTGACCAAGTAATGATGGCAACAAGTGCGCGCCTTCATAAGGGTGTCGGTCTCGCGGCCGTCTCCGTCCACCCGTGACACTCCTGAGGTGCGGCGCGCTCTTGGAAGTGACCCCCGGGTGGGGTCATGGCGCCCATCCTCCGGGGGGAGGTATGCAGGCGCCGATATGCAGGGGCAGGCTCGGTTTCCCCCCGTGACCGGGTCTGCCCCTGCTCACACAGCTCCGCAACCTCACTGTCCGACCCTGGACTTCACGGCGCGCGTTTGCTGCGGGCCTACGCCGGGGCCGATGCGTCGAGAGCGGTATGACGTTGGGTGCCTCACGGTGTGACAGCCCGGCGCTCCAGTGCGCTGTAGGGGGTGGACCCATGGCCCAGGGGTCCCGTGGTGCCCGCTCGCCCCCTTTTTCGAGTGGGTGGTCGCGCAATGAGGGGCAGGCAGGCGAGTCCCCCGTCGTCTGCCTGCCCCGTGCGTGCCCCTCGCGAGGCGTCCGGTCCGAGAGGGTGTGCGCACTGGCCCGGGCACTCGCGGCCCGAATGATCACAACCCGCGATAATCGGGTCTGAGGGGGGTGTACGAGCATCGTGATGATCGGGGTGGGTGTGCAGGGTCTGCTGGCGGACCGCTATCAGTTGCAGGAGCCGTTGGGGCGCGGCGCGATGGGCGAGGTGTGGCGGGCGTCCGACCAGGTCCTCGGGCGCCCCGTGGCGGTCAAACTGCTGCGTGCCGAAGAGGCAGCGGACGCCGAGCGATTCCGCCTGGAGGGCCAGACCGCGGCCCGGCTCAACCACCCCAACGTCGTGGGCATGTACGACTTCGGCTCGCACCATGACCAGCTCTACCTGGTCATGGAACTCGTCGACGGCTGGAGTCTGGCCCAGGAACGCTCCCTGCGCGGCGCCCTGGCCCCGGCGGAGGCGGCAGCCATCACGGCCCAGGCGGCCGCCGGCCTCTCAGCGGCACACCAGCAGGGAGTGATCCACAGAGACATCAAGCCCGCCAACGTGATGCTGACCGCCGACCGCACGGTGAAGATCGCCGACTTCGGTATCGCGCGCTTTGCCGAGGATGCCGCCAGCACCTTGACCGCCACCGGCAAGATCCTCGGCACCGCCGACTACCTCGCGCCCGAACGGGCTCTGGGCCGTCCCGCGCAGCCCGCCTCCGACGTCTACTCCCTCGGCTGCGTGCTGTACGAACTGCTCACCGGACGGCCTCCGTTCAGCGGAGCCACCTCGCTGGCCGTAGTCCAGCAGCACGTCGGTGCCACACCAGCGCCGCCCGACCGACTGCGCCCCGACATACCGCAGCCGCTCTCCGACTACGTGCTGCACCTGCTCGCGAAGGACCCGGCCCACCGGCCCACCGCCGAGCAGGCGGCCGACTGGCTCTCCGCGCAGCACGGCACGCCGCGACCGGCCGAGCCCGACGGCACCACCCTCACGCCCACCCCGACGATTCCACCACCCCCGGCCCCACCCACTGGTGAGTCCCGCACCGGCGCACACTCCCGCCCCCGGGGACGCCGCAAACTGGCATCCAGAGCCGTTGTCTGCGGCGTCGGCCTCGCGCTGTTCGCCGGGGCCGCAGCCCTCGGAGCATCGCTGAACTCCGGCGACAACGCGCCTGCGTCACCCACCTCCCCCACCACCGTCACATCAACACCCGCGCGCCAGACCCCGGCCCCCACGCCACCGTCCGCCACTCAGTCCGCCACCACGCCGCCTGCCCAGGAGCACGGTGGCAAAGAGAGCGACAAACGGTCAGGCAAGCACGGCGACGGAAAAGACAAAGGACGGCATTCCGACGGCTGAACCCCGGCACTATGCGGGCATGCAGACCCACAGCGCACGCAGGCGGTGCGGCTACCGGGTGGCGGGCTGCACACCCGTGGAGCCGTCGAGGGTCGCGATCAGGTGCACCCGCTCCCGCTCCCCGGTCGCCGCACCACCGCACGCCGAAGCCTCCTGAAGCCCTGCAGGAACCATGTTGTGCGGCGACGTCGCCGCGACGACTGATCCGCATGCTGCTCCACGAGTCCTGACGCACAAAGCGGCGCCCGACCGTGGTTCGGGGCGGTCGCCTCTCAGCTTTGTGGAGTCACCCAAATTTGGGTGACTCCACATCGGCGCCTCACCATGCGATCTCACCAGTCCCGAGGACCAATCGCCATGGGCCGACACATTCTGCACCTCCGCTTCGACTTCCCGGCCGGCCACGACCCCGACCTTCCCGAGCGGCTGCGCCGCCTGCTCGAGAACATCACGCCGCGCGTGCAGATGATCGAACCGGATTCGGCGGTGCTCGATCTCACCGTCGCGCCGGCGCCGACAAGTAGCCGTGCCCGTCGAGAGCGCTCACCCCTCGACGGCATATACGTCGCCCACCGGCGGCATCCTCCAGGCCGCCGTGCACCAGACAGGTGAGGACCCTTATCCGGCTCGAAGTCCCGCGGCAGGCAACGCGGTCTTTCAGCTGACAGCCACGATGGAGGCGCTGGGCGGCTCGGTCACCGCCCTCGACGTCATCTCATCCGACGCCGACCGCCTCGGCATCAACGTCACCATCGCCGCCACCTCCACCGCCCACGACACCGGATCCGCTGGGCGGGGCCACTTCACCAGGCAGAGACCGCCGATCCATGGATAAACCTTCCTCTCCCGCCCCTGCGCGGGCGCCCCTACGGTCGAGGCCGCGGGCGCTCACCGCCCCACCGCAACGAAGGAGCGAGACCCCCATGAAGATGACCGGCAACACGATCCTGATCACCGGCGGCACCTCGGGCATCGGCCTCGGCCTGGCCCTGCGCCTGCACGAGGCCGGCAACAAGGTGATCGTCGCCGGCCGGCGCAAGGAACTCCTCGACGAGATCACGGCCGAGCACCCGGGCATCGACGCGCTCGTCCTCGATGTCGCGGACCCCGACTCGATCGCCCGAGCCCGCGAGACCGTGGCAGCGAGCCACCCGGGGCTGAACGTCCTGGTCAACAACGCCGGCATCATGCTGCGGGAGAACCTCCTCGACCCCGCCGGACTCCCGGCCGCCGAGGATCACGTCACGGTCAACCTGCTCGGCACGATCCGGATGACGTACGCCTTCCTGCCCCTGCTCGCGGGCAAGGACGACGCGGTCGTCCTGAACGTCACCTCCGCGCTGGCGTTCGTACCGTTCCCGAGCACCCCGACCTACAGCGCGACCAAGGCCGCGCTGCACTCCTTCTCCGAGAGCCTGCGCCTCCAACTCGCCGGTGCTGACGCCGGCGTCCAGGTGATCGAGGTGGTCCCGCCGGGCGTGCGCACGACCCTGCTGGGCCAGCAGGACGACGACCATGCCATGCCGTTGGACGACTTCCTCACCGAGACCCTCGACCTGCTGCGCGAGAAGCCCGACGCGAGGGAGCTGGTCGTCGAGCGCGCCAGGTTCATCCGCGACGCGGAGGCCACCGGCTCTTACGACAACGTCCTCGCCATGATCAGCGGCAGCTGACCGACCTGTAATGACCGACGCGGAACAACAGCACGCGGGCGGACCCTGTGGGGTCGCCTCATGGGCGAACGCGAGCTAGAACGCGAGCTGGACCGCCTCGGGGTGGTCCTCACCGAGGACGCGGAACGGTAAGGAAGCGTCTTCGGCTGCATCTCGCTCGTCGCACTGGAGGCGACCGACTCCGTCCTGAGTGCCGAGGGGCACACGAGCGCCCGTCTGACACGGCGGACATCGTCGTGTAGGCCGGGCCGGGCGACGAGGCCCGGGGCCGGTCCAAAGCGTTGGACGTCGTCGACGGGGGACCGTCGCCGCAGGCCGTCTTCCAGGCCGTCGGCCTGCGGCACACCGCCGACGGTCGGCGAATTTCCCAGCGGGTCATGCAGGTCGAGTGATCATCGGGTCGTCTGGCTGCGAGCGCCCTCGGCGTCGGCCCCATGAGCGGCTTCACGCGGGTGGGAGAGGAGTGCTCAGCCATGGATCGGCGGTCTCTGGATAGCCGGGCGGGATGCGGCGAGGATGGACGGCATGGACAAGAAGGAACTGGCGGAATTCCTGCGCCACCGGCGTGAGACGTTGCGCCCCCGCGACGTCGGGCTGGTCGAGGGGCCGCGCAGGCGTACGCAGGGACTGCGCCGCGAGGAAGTCGCGCAGCTCGCCGCCATGTCCACCGACTACTACGCCCGGCTGGAACAGCAGCGTGCTCCGCAGCCCTCCGTCCAGATCACCACGGCTCTCGCCCGGGCGTTGCGGCTGACCCTGGACGAACGCGACCATCTCTTCGTCCTCATCGGCCACAACGCCCCGGCCCGCTTCCAGCGCTCCGAACATGTCAGCCCGACGCTGATGCGGGTCCTGGACCGCCTGGACGACTCCCCGGCCCTGGTGCAGACCGACCTGCTCGACACCCTCGCGATGAACCCCTTGGCCGTCGCGCTGCTCGGCGACCAGACCCGCCACACCGGTCTCGCCCGCAGCGGCTACTACCGCTGGTTCATGGATCCAGCCGAGCGTCTGGTATATCCCGAGGAGACCCACGAACGCCACGGCCGTGCTCAGGCAGCGCGCCTGCGGGCCGCGCTGACGTCCGGCAGCGACACCCCCCGAGCCGCTCTGATCCTCGCCGAACTCCAGGAACACAGCCCCGAGTTCGTCCGCATGTGGGAACTTCAGGAGGTCGCTCAACGCTACGACGACTGCAAGACCATCCTCCATCCTGAACTCGGCCGCATCGATGTCGACGGCCAGGTCCTGTTCACCGAGAACCGCGCCCAGACTCTGGTAGTGCTGACCACTCGCCCCGGCACGGAGAGCGACAGCAAACTCGAACTGCTCTCCGTCATCGGACACCAGCAGCTCACCCCCTGACGTCCTGGACCGGGGGACGGGGCCAGGCTCGGCGCGGGAGGGCCGGACAAGGGCACCCTGGAATGGTGCAGCCCGTACGGCTTTTGACCTGCGCTCTATGGCCAGACATGTCGGTCCCCTGCGCTGTCCGGGCTCCGTGGTCGGGCCGCCGGTTTGACCGGATGCTACCTCCGTTTTACTCTCGAATGAATACGGAGGCAGCATCCGTTTTGATGCGGCCGCAGGATCACGGCAGGCAGGAGGGCGCATGAGCGCCGGTGAACTGCGGGGACGCAAGCCCCGAGCGGACGTCCAGCGCAACCGCGTTGCCCTCCTGGAGACCGCGCAGCGTCACTTCCTGCAGCACGGGGTCGGCACCTCCCTTGAGGCGGTGGCCAGGGAGGCGGGCGTCGGGCCCGGCACCCTGTACCGGCACTTCCCCACCCGGGAGGCGCTGCTGGCGGCTGTGCTGCAGACGCGCTCCGAGGAACTGGTGGCCCGCCAGGCGGACATCGAGCAGCTCGGCGACCCGGCCGAGGCGCTGGAACAGTGGCTGCGCGCGATGGAGGAGTACTTCAGCGCCTTCAGCGGGCTGCCGGACCCGCTCATGGCCGCGGCCCGGGCACAGGAGCCGGACAACCCGCTCACCATTCCCTGCGACATCCTCATCGCCGCCACCGATCAGTACGTGCGAGCCGCGCAGCTCGCGGGGTGCGTGCGCGCGTCGGTGCGGGGGCACGACCTCTTCCTCGCGGCCTGTTCCATTGCCTGGATCAAGGGCACCGGTACCGAGGAGGAGCCGCTGGACCGGCTCCGCACGCTCATCGCGAGCGGCTACCGCCAGAGGGACACCCAGGCGTAAACGCCAAACACCCCGCCCCGACGCCCGCAAGACCAGGTGGCACCACCACACGGCCATCACATCGCGCTGCCCTCAGGGGCAGCACAACCTCCGAAGGAACAAATCATGAAAATTACTGTCATAGGCGCCGGCGCCATCGGCGGGAACCTCGCTGCCAAGCTCAGCACGGCCGGTCACGACGTCCAGGTGGCCGACGCCCGCGGCCCCGAGGCTGTCCGGGCCGAGGTGCTGGAGTCCGGGGCCCGCGCGGCGGACCTCGCCGACGCCGTCCAGGGCCGGGACGTCATCGTCCTGTCGATCCCGTTCGGGGTGGCGGGCCAGCTGGCGGACCTGTTCGCGTCGGTGCCCGACGAGACGGTGGTCATCGACACCTCGAACTACTACCCCGGCATGCTCAGCGAGCCGATCGAGGCGGTGGACAACGGCCAGGTGGAGAGCGTGTACACCGCCGAGCTGCTCGGCCGCCCCGTGGTCAAGGCGTGGAACGCCGCGCTGGCCGAAACCCAGCGGACCAAGGGTGTTCCGGCCGGAACACCCGGCCGCCTCGCCATCCCCGTCGCCGGAGACTCCGAGGAGGCGCGGAAGGTGGCCATGAGCCTGGTGGACGACACCGGCTTCGACCCCTACGACGCCGGCACACTGGCCGACTCCTGGCGCCAGCAGCCCAACGGCCCCGCCTACTGCACCGAGCTGACCCTCGACGAGCTGCCGACGGCCCTGGCCGCGGCCGACCGCGTCAAGGACGCGGCCATCCGCGACAGCCTCCCGGAACGCTTCGCCGCCCTCCCGGCCAACCCCACCGTCGACGACGTCGTCGAGATGAACCGCGCCGCCCACCGCTGAGTCACCCGAGGCGGCTCTCGTGCACGCATCGGCACGAGGCGGCAGCGCTGGTACGCCGCCAACGCACACGCCCGCAACACCCGGCTCGTCATCCAGACCCAGCGCCTGGAGCGTCGGCTGGCCGAGCTGATGGGCGAGCAGGCGTGGCGGGAGTCGGGCCTCGGTGCCCCCGCCGACCAGGAAGAGCTTCAGCGCCAGGGCTCCCGCCTGGAACAGGCGAACACCGAGCTGTTGGCGCGGCTGGAGGAGAGGGACGCGGAGCTGGAGGCTGCCCGGGCGGCCATCCTTGAGCTGACCCGGGCCCTGCACCAGAAGGGGGCCGCGGACCGCTAGGTCTGGCCAGCCCGGTCGTCCGGCTTCCGGCCGAGGCAGCCCTTGGCTGAGGAAGGCGCGCTCCGGCGGGGCGCCTCCCGCTTCGACCTCCGCCCCAGGGAGACCGACGCGACCACGACCGATCTTGCGTGGCCCGAGCGACAGCAAATACTTGGCTAGCCACATGTTTGCTGTTACGTTGGTTATGTGTCCAGCCACCTAAATGGGTGGGGGCATGAGAGGAGTCGTCATGAAAGCCATCCTGTTCGACCGTTTCGGAGGCACGGAAGTGCTGCGCGAGGCGGACATCGAGGTCCCGCAGCCCGGCCCCGGGCAGATCCGCGTCCGCGTCAAGGCGGCCGGGCTGAACGCGCTGGACGGCAAGATCCGCTCGGGGGCCCTGGAGGCCGTGTTCCCCACGCCGCTTCCCTCCGTCCCCGGTCACGAGCTCGCCGGCGTGGTGGACGCCCTGGGGGTGGGCGTGCGGGACGTGCAGGTGGGTGACGAGGTGCTGGGCTGGTCGGACACCGGCTCGTACGCCCAGTACGCGCTGGCCACCATCGTCGCCCGCAAGCCCGCCGGCCTCGACTGGCAGCACGCGGTCGCGCTGCCGGTGGCGGGCGAGACGGCCGAGCGGGTCCTGAACCTGCTCGGAGTCAAGGCCGGGGAGACCGTGCTGATGCACGGCGCGGCCGGAGCGGTCGGAACCCTGGCGGTCCAGCTCGCCACGGCCCGCGGAGCGCGTGTCATCGGCACCGCCGGCCCCGCCAACCAGGACTACCTCGCCTCGCTCGGCGCCACCGCGACCGTGTACGGCGAGGGCCTGGTCGAGCGGGTCCGGGCGCTCGCCCCCGACGGCGTGGACGCGGTGTTCGACCTGGCCGGGAAGGGAGCCCTGGAGGACTCCATCGCCCTGCGCGGCGGCACCGAGCGCATCGTCACCATCGCCGACTTCCGCGCGCACCAGCTCGGCATCACCTTCGCCAGCGGTGGCCAGGAACGCTCGGCCGCCCGTCTGGCCGCCCTGGCGCAGGATGCCGCGACCGGCAAGGTCGTCACCACCGTCACTGCCTACCCGCTCGACCAGGCCGCCACGGCCCAGCAGGTCAGCGACGCCGGGCATGTGCGGGGCAAGCTCGTCCTCACCCTCGACTGATCACGCCCGCCTCTCCTTCCGCCACGCCCTCCCGCTTTACCGATCACCACCTGTTCATCACCGCACCGAAGGACCATTCATGCTGAACGCTCTGTGGACACCGACCACCGTCGGTGGCATCTCCCTGCCGCACCGCCTGGTCATGGCCCCCATGACCCGTGACCGCTCCACACCTGAAGGCGTACCGACCGAGCTGAACGCCGAGTACTACGCCCAGCGGGCCTCGCACGCGCTCATCATCACCGAGGGAACCCAGCCCTCCACCGACGGCCAGGGCTACCTCCTCACCCCCGGCATCCACAATGACGAGCAGATCGCCGGGTGGCGCAAGGTCACCGACGCCGTGCACGCGGCCGACGGCCGGATCGTCATCCAGCTGATGCACACCGGACGCATCGCCCACCCCGACAACACCCCCCACGGGCGCCAGCCGGTCGCCCCTTCGGCGATCCGGCCGCAGGGCCAGATGTTCACCGCGTCCGGACCCCAGGAGATGCCGACACCCCGTGCGCTGTCGACGCAGGAGGTCGCCGCGACCGTCGACGACTTCCGCCGCGCCGCAGCGGCTGCCGTCGCGGCAGGCGCCGACGGTGTGGAGATCCACGCCGCCAACGGCTACCTGGTACACCAGTTCCTGTCCGACAACACCAACCAGCGCACCGACCGCTACGGCGGCTCCCTCGACAACCGAATCCGCTTCGCCGTCGAGATCGCCGCTGCCGTGGCCGACGAGATCGGCGCCGACCGCACCGGCCTGCGCATCTCCCCCGGCAACCCCTACAACGACATCGCCGAGTCCGACACCGCCGACCTGTATCCGGCACTCCTGCGCGCCCTCAGCCCGCTCGGCCTCGCCTACCTCCACGTGATGCACGCGGGCGACGAGGAGCTGCTGGGCACCCTGCGCGCGCTGTGGCCGACCACGCTGATCCTCAACCGGGCCGGCACCGACCTGCCCACCCGCGCCAAGGACATCGACCACGGCACGGCCGACCTTGTCTCCGTCGGCGCCCTCGCGCTCGCCAACCCGGACCTGGTCGAGCGGCTACGCTCTGACGCGCCGCTGAACACCCCCGACCCGGCGACCTTCTACGGCGGCGGAGTGGCCGGCTACACCGACTACCCCACCCACACCGTCTGAGGAACCGAACCATGCCCGCCCCCACACCCCACACCCCCAGCACGGCCAGCGAGGGGCCGATGAGCTACGCGATCTTCCAGCTCGCCCGCGCTCACCGCGCCCGCGCCGCTGCCATGCTCCGGGAGATGGACCTGCATCCCGGACAGGAACTGCTGCTGATGCACCTCCTGGACCGGGACGGCCAGACCCAGTCCGAGCTGCTCGAAAGCGTCGGCCTGGACCACTCCACCGTCTCCAAGTCCCTGCGCCGCATGCAGGACGCCGGCCTGCTCATCCGCGAGCCGGCCGAACACGACCGGCGGGTCATGGTCGTCCACCTCACCGAGAAGGGCCGTGCCATGCGCGAGCCCCTGGCAGCCATGTGGCGGGCCCTGGAGGAGACCTCCGCGCTGAACCTGTCGGCGCAGCAGGCAGAGTCCTTCGTCCGTATCGCCTATGCCATCGCCGACGCGATCAACAGCCGTGCTCTTCCGCGGGAAGAGTCCGAGTAACTCCCCTCGCCTCACTGGCCAACAGTCACGACATAGACCGTTGCAGTACTAAGCCGATGATGGCGAGTGTCGGCCTCACTGAAGCCGGTCAATGCACTCTCGCAACAGGGCGTTGACGTACCCCGAGTTGGGGAGGTCGTGCTTGGTGATGACGCCACGGATGGTGCGAATCTGTCGGTGCATCACGTCATCCGCCTGCCCTTGAACTCCAGGAGCCGTTGCACGTACTTCTTGTCCGTCTTGGTGCAGCGTGCGGTACACGCACGCCGCTGTGTCGGCGGCAGTAACGGTCGAAGTCACCCGGCCTGGGGCTGCCGTCCGCGGACGGCAGCGCTTCGGGAGACGAAACTCCGCGCCTGCTGAGGGAGACTGGCGGCCTTCAGCGCACTGTATCTCCCGCTCGCCACGAGTTGGAACTTGACACCCTCCCGGCCTTCGGGGTGCTCGTAGCCGTCAGGGAGGAACCGCCGGTAGTGCTCGCTGGCGCGTTCGAAGAACTGCGGGCGCTCGGAGCGGGAGAGACATCCCTCGAGATTGAGAAGGAAGAGGTAATGACGAATCATACGAGTGAAGAGAAACGGAGCCACAACGTCCAGCGCGTCGCGCTCCTTGAGCAAGTCGAAGCTCTCTTCGTACCGGCCGAAGACGTCGAAGTGGGTGCCGTCCGGTGAGCCTGCGGGGTGTTGAGTGTGCCGACGACGGATCTGGACGCAGTTCCATTTCAGGACAGCGACCCGGTCGGCGGCGAGCATGGCGCGATGGACGACTGTGACCTCCTCGTGGAGACCGTCAGGGAACGCGAGTTCCTGCCGGATCCACAAGTCGCGGCGGACCAAACGGTCCCAGGAGTAGGCGGGAGCACCGAACAACTCTGGCTGGTCGATCGAGGCGAAGGGCTCACGTCCCTGCCGGGCAAGCAGGCCGACGGCGGCACCGGGCCAGGCGCGGCCGCGATGGAGGCGAGTGTGCCCGAAGAGAAGAACATCCGGCTCGTCTGCCGATTGCAGCTCATCGCCCATCGCCTGAAGTGTTTCACCCCCGATGATGTGATCGCTGTCCAGGAACAGCAGGTAGTCACCGGCGGCGCGCTCCGCCCCCGCGTTGCGTATCCGGCCGATGCCGACGACGCCCGTCAGTCGCACGACCGAGACCCGCCCATCGCGCTGAGCATAGTCATCCACCAAGTCCGCAGGGCATTCAGCAGACTGGTCCAGGACCGCGACAACCTCCACGTCCCGGAAGGACTGGTTCAGTATCGAATTCAGGCAGACCTCCAGCTGACCCTGAAGGTCGTGCGCGGCGACTATGACACTGATCATCGGGGAAGCGAGCACAGTGATCGAACATAGGTGGGCAGCTCACAGCGTGACAAGTCCCTCGGGCACCCCCTCCACAGCAGCAACATACAAAGTTCTGCACATGTTCACACAGCAACAGCGACTCCAGCGGAAGCAGCAGTGACTACGGCAGCAGTGGTGGCGGAGGCAGCAGCGCCGCCTGGCCCGGCCCGTCTGACGGCCTCCCTGCGGGCCGACCGGTGGTGAGCGCGGTACGGGAGCCGATCCAGCGACCGATCCCGACGGCCTGCCCTCGGCAGGATTCGAACCTGCGACACCCGCTTCAGGAGTGGGATCGAATCCTTGCCGGGTAGTGCCTGGCGCTGCCGCGTGGTGCCCGTTGCCGAAAGGATCAGCGCCACGTGGCTGCGGGCTTGATCCCGCTCATGACGCCGCGTGCTGGACCGTCCGCTCACGCATCGCGCACGCACGGAGTCCAGGTTCTCGACACAGGTCGATGCCCGGAGGAGCGGCTCGCCGTGCGCGGACATACGGGGTGCGGCCCCTACGCGATCCGGACACCGCCGAGCAGGGGTAAGCGGCCACGTGCCCGGCCGCCGGCTCTCCCTCGAGGACCTCGAACGCGTCCCGGATCGCACAGTGGAGGGCTGGGCGGTCGCCGGGGTGGGTGCGCTCGGGGTTGTGGAGCAGGGTCAGGTCCAGCCGGTCGCGCCCGAGCTGGGCTCGGTTGCGACTGGTCTGCCAGCGCACGTAGTCGGGGGTGAGGCTGTGACCGGCCTGGTCCTCGGTGAGGACGCCGGCGTTCACGGCGTCGGTGCCGGTGGCCGCGGTGAAGTACCCCGTCTTGGTGGAGACGTTCAGGGACGGGTGGGCAGCCAGGGCCGGGGCCAGCAGGGTCTGTGCCGGCAGCCGCCTCCGGGACCGCCCGGCACCGGTAGGTGCCCACAGCGAGTTGTGCGGTCACAGCAGGCTCCCCACCGTCGCGGCCTGCCAGGGTGGATTACCCATGTGCATGTGTAATCCACAGAAAGTGATGAATATCAGCGAAGAAGATGCGGGAAGGCCTACGGGGCCCAGCCTCTTCAGGCCGCGGCCGTTGGGTTCGCCGATTCGGCGGCGTGGCGGTATTCGGCGTTGATGCGCTGGGCTTCTTCGAGCTGGTCTTCGAGGATGATGATGCGGCAGGCGGCCTCGATGGGGGTGCCCTGATCGACGAGTTCCCGGGCGCGGGCGGCGATGCGCAGCTGGTAGCGGGAGTAGCGGCGGTGTCCGCCCTCGGAGCGGAGCGGGGTGATGAGGCGGGCTTCGCCGAGGGCGCGCAGGAAGCCCTGGGTGGTGCCGAGCATGTCAGCGGCCCGGCCCATCGTGTAGGCGGGGTAGTCGTCATCGAGCCGGTCGAGCGAGTCGTCTGCTGTCATCGCACCTCTCTGTGGAACGCCTGGAGGGGCCCTGGTGCCATATGGCACCAGGGCCCCGAAGGAACTGCTACACCATCTGCCGGCCCTGGTACTGCGCCGGCCTTCTGTTTCCGCACTCGCCCACGGGGGGTGGGGGCGTGTGCAGGGATCGCGGTTGCTCGACCGGAGACCACCTCACTATCGATGTCCTGCGGTACCCGGGCTCAGCATTTCTGCCCGGGCGATCCTGATGGCGCGGGGCTCCTCCGTTCTTCCCTCTTGATCAACACTTACCGAAGGGGGACTGCGTACTGCCGGTCCTGCGTACTGCCGGTCCTGCGTACTGCTGGTCCTGCGTACTGCTTTGTACTACTGGTGATGCGAACTGCTGGTGACCTGAGTGAGCGCCACTCTTCGGCAGCCAGCCCCGTCGCCCGTCCTGCGTCTGCTCTGGCTTGGAACCCCACTGCCGAACTTCCCGGCACGCGCGCCCGCAGCCGACGCCTTTACCGAGGAACCACTGACAACCGCACTGCTGGTACTGCGACCTGCACTTACCGGTACTGCACTTGCGTTAACTGCGGTCCTGCTCACGGCGGCCCCTGATCACTGCGGGCCACCCGGTCCGGTCGTCAGCCCCGTCGCCGTCAAGCAACAACCCTGGCTCCGGAACTCCACCACCGCACCGTCCTGCGCACTGCAACTGCATACTGCTGCCCGGCAGTTCGTGTCTGCCGGGCCCTGCTCAATCTCGGCTACGAGAGAAACCATAACCACACGATCTCCCAATGTCTACTCTGGCCAACATAGATTTCCGCGTGTTCGACGGTGAGGTAATCGGCCTCGAACGTGGACGGAGGCCAGCGCCTGTCACTGTGAGGGTTGACGGGTGGCAGCCGGGGCCTGTGCGGCGGTCAGAGGAGCGGGCATGTGGATCCAAAGGCCAGGGTGACCACACAATGAGCGTCAACGCCACACCCACCCGTTCATCTGCTGGTCGATGAGGACCTTGCTGCGGGCTGCGGGTGACGTGGTGGGGTGCCGCAACGGCGGAGGGCGTACGGACCGCCGGGTCCGGGGCGAGCCCAGGCGACCGTTCAGGGGCTCTGTGGTGCAATGGCACTGTTTGGCCCCGGGCTTGGCGCCGACTCCTCACCCACCCGGGACGGAGCCCTGAGCGCCAGCGAGGAGCGAGGAGCGAGGAGCGAGGAGACACCGTGACCGTATGCGGGCCTGATGGGGAGGGTGGGCCGACCAATCGTCCTCCCGAGCACGGGAGCGGCGGGCGCAGGGCGATGACCTTGGCGGGGACGCTGGCGACGGCGGAGGCCGCGGCGCCCGTGGAGTCGCTCGACGTGGTCGCGCGCATGCTCAAGGAACACCTCGGGGCCGCGTCGGTGTCGTTCCTGATCACCGACTTCACCGGCAGCTCAGTCGTACGGATGGGTGCGGCGGGCAGCATCGAGACCGATGAACCCGCCCGGCGCATCATGCTGCGGGGCACCCTGTACGACGACGTGATCCGCACCCAGCGGCCGAGCGTGGAGGACAAAGGGGAGGGCACGCTGGTGCGGATCGTCGCCCCGGTGACCAACCGCGGGGACGCCATCGGGCTCCTGGAACTGTTCCTGCCCGTAGCGCCGGACGCGGAGGTGATGCGGGAAGTCGGCGAGACCGCGCACGCCCTGGCCTACATTGTCATCGCGAACCGGTCCTTCACCGACGTGTACCAGTGGGGCCGCCGTACCGTCCCGCTGAGCCTGGCCGCGGAGATCCAGCACCGGCTGCTCCCGGTGTCGCTGGCGTGTGAGGCGGCGCAGTTCGCGGTGGCCGGGGCGCTGGAGCCGGCCGACCACGTCGGGGGCGACACCTTCGACTACGTGGTCGACCGGGACACGGTCCAGCTCTCCGTCACCGACGCCATGGGGCACGATGTCGACGCCGCGCTGCTGGCCACGCTCCTGGTGGGCGCTCTGCGCCGGGCACGGCGGGCCGGTGCCGACCTCGCCGAACAAGGCCGCCAGGCCGACCAGGCCGTGCGCGAGCACGGCCGCCACGGCTTCGTCACCGGCCAGGTCCTGCGTATCAGCCTGATCGACGGCACAACCGAGTTCATCAACGCCGGGCACCCCTGGCCGCTGCTGATGCGCGACGGACAGGTGCGGGAGATCACTCCGAAGATCGACGCGCCGTTCGGCTTCCATGCCCCTCACGGCTACCGGGTCCAGTCCCTGGACCTGCGGCCAGGTGACCGGCTGGTGATGCTGACCGACGGCATGCTGGAGCGCAACGCCCACAGTCTTGATCTGTCGGACCTGATCGTCCGCACCCGCGCGCTGCATCCCCGTGAGGCCGCCCGCACCCTCATCACGGCGGTCCTTGACGCCAACCACGGTCACCTGCAGGACGACGCGACCGTCATGTGCCTGGACTGGCACGGCGTCGGCCACTCCCGACGGGACGCCGACACCGGCGCCGACCTCACCGACGCCTCCGCCCCCTCGCGGACGCAACGGGCCACTCCCGGGCAATGACTCGAGGACTGCCCCGATACCCCGCTTCGGCGGCCCTCGGGCGGGCAAAGCGGCGGGGCGGACGGCTTGCGCGAATGGCGCGATACCCCGGCGGCCATGCGGCGAGCGGCGCGAGCCAGAACGTACGGTCAGTAAACGGCCAGGGAGATGGCGATGTAGTGCGCGGAGCCCGTGTGTACGGGGGGTGTGAGCGCGCTTGGAGCGGATCGCCGGTGAGTTCTGGGGGCAGCCTCCGATCGCGGGCGTGTCCTTGACGTCGGGAGAGCTGGTCGGCGTCGGGCTGACGCCTGCCTGTCCCGTCCCTCAAGTCGGCCTGTGTCTCCTATGCAGTGGACCGAACCCGTCGTGTGGAACAAAATCGCACCCAGGCAGCGCAACCGCCTGTAACGCATCGGCGTCCGTGCAGTGATAACTTCGCCTTACTGCTGCTCCGCGTTGGCTCGGCGTGCTGTGCTGAAGCGGCGCTGATAGGCGGCGGGGCTGATCGACAATTTCCTTGCGAAAACTCTCCGCATACTCTCGTAATTCGGGAATCCGGCAAGGGATGCCGTCTGCGTTGCGGTATGCCCTTGGTCGAGTAGAGCTTTTGCCATGTCGAACCGGATCATCTCCACGTACCGGGCCGGTGTGGTGGAAAGTTCGTCGTGAAAGAGTCGCGTGAGATGCCGAGGGCTCACATTGAGGTGCTTGGCGAGTTCGCCGAGTGAGTGGTTTCCACCGGGATTCGCCGTGATCAAGTCGGTGATTCTGCGGAGGGCCGGAGATCGGGGCGGCGGGCCCTGCAGTGGGGCGGAGAACTGTGACTGGCCGCCCGAACGCTGCAAATAGACCACCAGGGCGCGGGCGACGTCGCGGGTTAGATCAGGGCCGTGATCCTCCTCGACGAGTGCCAGTGCCAGGTCGATGCCGGCGGTCACGCCCGCCGAGGTGTAGGTGGTGCCGTCACGGACGTAGATCGCGTCGGGTTCGACGCGGCTGGCCCGGCAGCGGGCGGCGAGCTCGTGCGCGACCTTCCAGTGCGTGGTCGCACGCTTGCCGTCCAGGAGGCCCGCGGCGCCGAGGATGAATGCTCCGGTACAGATGGACGCGACCCGGTCGGCCCGGCCCGCCAGCGTTCGCGTGGCCTCGATCAGATCACGGGGGACAGGTGTGCGCGGGTAGAGGTCTGCGCCGGCCACCAGGAACGTGTCGGGAGCAGGCTCCGTGGTAGCGGCGGCGTCGACCGCGATCCGGATCCCGATGGACGAGGTGACATCGGCACCGGTCGGTGACACCAGCACGATCTTGTAGTCGGCACCGAGCCGGTTCGCTTCCGCGAACACCTCCGCGGGGCCGGCCATGTCCAGGAGTTTGACCCCGTCATAGACGAGGATCGCGACCCGATGCGTGGCGGAGCCCACACCCCCGCTGCCCGCCTGTCCGGATTCGGGTGACTCATGGCCGGACCGAGGGGGCGCCGGACGCCGGGTGGTTGGCAGTGTGGAAGACGGACGCACCGTCCATTCGTAACACACCGATATCGGAAGGCGCAGAGGTCATGAGCGAGATCATCGCGGGGGTAGAGATTCCTGAAACGGCGGCGGTCGCCGAGGCCACCCGCCTCATGCAGGAGATGACCAGCCCCCTCATCTACCACCACTCCCGGCGCGTTTTCGTCTTCGGCGCCATGCATGCTCACAGGCTCGGCCTGGAGCCCGACCCGGAGCTTCTCTACCTGTGCGCCATGTTTCACGACACCGGCCTCTTGACGCCGTTTTCCGACGTTGAGCAGCGCTTCGAGGTCGATGGAGCCGACCACGCACGCAAGTTCATGCTCGACCGCGGTTTCCCGGCCACGGCCGCCGACGTGGTGTGGACGGCGATCGCGCTGCACACGACGCCGGGAATTCCCGGGCGGATGGGCCCGGAGATCGCCATCACGAATCTGGGGGTTCTGACCGACGTGCTCGGCCTGGGCCTGGATGAGCTGGATCGCAGCCAGGTGGACGAGATCACTGCCGTCCATCCGCGGGGTGACTTCAAGAACGAGTTTTTGCAGGCCTTCGTCGAGGGACTCAAGCACCGCCCGGAGACCACGAACGGAACCGTGAATTCGGATGTGCTGGAGCATTTCATTCCCGGCTTCCAGCGCACAACCACGGTCGAGCGCATCATGGGCGCTCCCTGGCCGAGCTGATCAAGGCGCCGTAAAAGGCAACGTGATGAAACGTGTGAGTGGCCCTCGCGAGGGGCGTCCTCTCGGGCGAGGTGCGGCCTTCGCCGTGCTGGCCTGCGCCAATGTGGTGATGATGGCCACGGCAAGCGCACCGTCACCGATCTACCCGCTGTACCAGGAGCGTTGGGGCCTGTCGGTCACGATGCTGACAGTGATCTTCGCCGTGTATGTCGTGGGTCTGCTCGGCGCGTTGCTGACGGTCGGATCGCTGAGCGACCACCTGGGTCGCCGCCCGCTGCTGGTCTCCGCCCTTTTGGTGGCGGCGGCCAGCACGGCGATCTTTTGGACGGCCGACGGTGTCGTCTCCCTCGTGATCGCCCGGGTGGTGCAGGGCATCGCCACGGGGACGGCCACGGGCGCTCTTGCCGCCGGACTGGTCGAGCTCTCACCCAAGAGACGTCCGCATCTGGGGCCCACGATGACAGTGGTGAGCACGAGTATCGGCATGGCCACCGGTGCAGGAGCGGTGGGGCTGCTGGTTCAGTCGACCTCACGCCCCGATGCATATGTCTTCCCCGTACTTACGCTGACCTTCGTCGTTCTGGCCGCGGTCATCCTCACGATCCCTGAGACACTCGCCCCGCGAGCGGTGGGACTGGCGTCGTTGCGACCCAGAGTCCGGGTTCCTCGGGAAGCCCGGCCGGAGTTCCTCGCCTCCGTTCCCGCCCTCGTCGCGGGGTGGTCCGTCACGGGCCTGTTCCTCGCCCTCACTCCGTCCCTGGTGAGCAATGTCCTTCATGTGCGATCCGGCGCTGCGGGCGGGCTCAGCATCGCGGCGCTGTTCCTGGCCAACAGCGTGGGCGGGTTGTGGTCCGTTCGGCACACGGCTCGGCTCGCCACCTTGCTGGGGGCGGTTCTCCTGACTCTGGGTGCGTCCGGACTGGCGGTGGCCATCGCTGTTGCGTCGCCCGCCATATACATGGGCGGATCGGTCGTCGCAGGGCTGGGCGTCGGCCTGACGTTCAACGGCAACCTCCGCGCCATCAGCGCGGTCACCCCCGCGAAGTCGCGGTCGGAGGTCTTCTCGGCCGTCTACGTGATCAGCTACGCGGCGTTCAGTCTTCCGGCCCTCGCGGCCGGGCTCGCAGCGCCCTCATGGGGACTGGAGACCACAAGCTACCTGTACGTCAGCTTCGTCGGAGCGCTGTCAGTTGGTGCGGCCCTCCACGCTGGACGATCACGCGCTCACAGGCCCACCGGCGATCCGATACGCACGGGCTGCGAAAGCGGACCTCACGGCGAACGGACCCGCTGCCGAGCGCGCCGCACGCCCTACGCCGACACCATCTCCAAAGGAGCTTGATCACGACTTACGGCTGCCTGTCAGAGCGGGCTGGCTCGCTTCCGCGGAGCTGTCTTGGAAGATCCTGAGTCGAAATAGCTACGCTGGATCCGCAAGCTGGAGGAGGTTGCGATCTGTATGGGTGACGGGCACGGGCCCGGACGGTCTGAGCAGGAGGACCCGCTCGGAGCCGAATGGGAGAGGCACCGGCCCGCGGTCTTCGGTGTGGCCTACCGGCTGCTGGGGAGTGTGGCCGATGCCGAGGATGTCACCCAGGACGTGTGGCTGCGGGCGGCCGGAGCGGATCTGCAGGACATCGGTGATCTGCGGGCCTGGCTGGTGACGGTGGCCGCGCGACGGACGTACGACATTCTCAAGAGTGCCCGTTTCCGCCGGGAGACCTATGTCGGGCCGTGGCTGCCGGAGCCGCTGCTGACAGGGCCGGACGCGTCGCAGCCGGTACTCGTCGACGAGTCCGTCAGTTCGGCGATGCTCCTGATCATGGAAGAGCTGAGCCCGCCGGAGCGGGTGGCCTTCGTCCTGCACGATGTCTTCGGTCTTGAGTTCGGCAAGATCGCCGAAGTGCTGGACATCTCCGTGCCGGCTGCCCGGCAACTCGCCTCGCGGGCACGACGGCGGGTGGCCAAAGCGAAGCAGTCCACGCCGCAGGCGTCGAAGGCGGAACGCGAACGCGTCCTCACGGTCTTCCGCGCCGCCTACGAGGCCGGGGACCTGGCCGGCCTGGTCAGGCTCCTACACCCGGATGCCGTCTACGTCACCGACGGCGGCGGCAAGGTCTCCGCGGCACGCAAGCTCATCCACGGCGGCGAGCGCGTCGCCGAGGTCATGGTGCGTACGGGGCGCCAGTGGCACCCGGACCGCATCGACTTCGCTGAGGTCGGCGGCGAGCTCGCCCTCGTGTTCCACCGGGAAAGCCGGGTCTACTCCGTCGACACGGTCCAGATCACAGACGGTCTGATCACCGCATACCGCAGGGTCCTCAATCCCGACAAACTCGTGCGCGTCTGAGCTGTCACACCCGGAGGGCCTCCCTCGTCTCCCTGATGAGAACGCAAAAGGGCGACGAAGGAATCCGCGCGAGCAGGTGAGATCGATCATGCAGAACGGCATACATCCACCTGCAGCCGCGACGAGCGCTGCGCGCGAGCGGGCTGTGCGCTCGGGTCGCCCCTCCCCAGTAAGGACCTGTATGCAAGCCATCACTGTGCAAGACCGTAACGCCGGTCTTGCCGGGATGTCCCTGACGGACATCCCCTACCCCCATGCGGCCGAGAACGACGTCATCGTGCGGGTGCACGCCGCCAGCTTCACCCGTGGCGAGCTGGACTGGCCCGCCACGTGGACCGATCGCGCCGGCCGCGACCGGACGCCGAGCGTGCCCGGGCACGAGCTGTCCGGTGTCGTCGTAGAGCTGGGGTACGGCACCACCGGCCTGAGCGTCGGACAGCGGGTGTTCGGTCTGGCCGACTGGACCCGTAACGGCACTCTCGCCGAGTACACCGCGGTGGAGGCCCGCAACCTCGCCCCGCTGCCGGCGGACATCGACCACACCGTGGCCGCCGCACTGCCGATCTCCGGGCTGACCGCCTGGCAGGGCCTGTTCGACCACGGCCGCCTCACCACAGGCCAGACCGTCCTGATCCATGGTGCCGCGGGCGGCGTCGGCTCGATCGCGGTACAGCTCGCCCGCGAGGCCGGCGCCCGCGTCATCGGCACCGGCCGGGCCTCCGACCGGGACAGGGCACTCGCACTCGGCATCGACACCTTCATCGACCTGCAGACCGAGAAGCTGGAGGACGCCGGCGAGGCCGACGTCGTGTTCGACGTCATCGGCGGCGACATCCTCGACCGCTCAGCCGCCCTCATCCGGGCCGGTGGCACGCTCGTCACCATCGTCATGCCGCCCAGGGTCCAGCCCAAGGACGGGCGGGCGATCTTCTTCGTCGTCGAACCCGACCGCGCCCAACTCGCCGACCTCGCCACGCGGCTGAGGGACGGCCGGCTCAAGCCGGTCGTCGGTGCTGTGCGGCCGCTCGCCGAGGCACCCGCCGCGTTCGCCCCCGGCAAGCGCACCCCAGGCAAAACGATCATCCGCGTCACGGAAGACTGAATCAGGAGACCCATCGTGATCGAAATGCGGATCGCCGACGGCGGCTTGCTGGCCGTCGCCACGCTGGCCACGGCCACGGCCTGCTCGACCTCCAACCAGCCCGCCCACGCCAAGAGGCCGACCGCGGCCGTGGCATCGCCTGCGGCCATGCCATCGACGCGCCCCACCGAAACCCTCAAGCCGCTGCTCCAGCAGGCCCTTCCGAATGTGAAGGGCAAGACGTTCACCTCGGCCGTCGTCGACTTCCCGCCCAACGCAAGCGCGCTGCCGCACCGGCACGGCCAGGCGTTCGTCTACGCCTACGTCCTCGAACGCACCGTGCGCAGCAAGCTCGACGACAAGCCCGTGACCACCTACCACCAGGGCGAGAACTGGGTCGAGCAGCCGGGCGCCCACCACGTCCTCACCGAGAACACCAGCCGGACCCGCCGCCACTGGGGATGTGCGGACGGCCCCACCGGGGCGAGCGAGGGCGTCCGAACGACTTTCACCGTAGACACGACCGCCCCCACCACAACACCCCGACCAGACACATCACTTCCCGGCCCAACCCCCCAACCACGGTCCGCCAGACCCCGACCACAACCCCCACCACAGCAGGCCAACGCCCCGCCACACCGCTCGTGCCCAGAGCCAAGAATTTTCTGTGCACCGTCCGGCTGGTGGTGGAGGTCCCCCGACCACGCCCGCACGGGGTGGTGTCGTTCTGTACTCCGCGACAGCGTGCTCGCTCAATGACAGCGCCGACGATCGACCTGCCAACCGACAAATAACCCGCGAGTAACTTTCGGGTCGAAGGCCGGCATGCGAGGGTGGCGAAAGGGTGTTTTCCCCCTTTTTCCCCCGCAGTGAAGGAGATTCTCCATGGCCACGGTTGCAGAGCTCCAGCCTGACCCGAGTCGGGCCGTGCGCATCGTCAGCCACCGCGAGAGCAGCAACGGCGTGTACTACGACGGGATCGTGCGCGCGGTCACGTGCGCGAACCCCGACCAGAACCTGTACGCCGTCACGCTGTACAAGCCGACGTACGACCGTGAGTCCACGTACTACGTCTACGGCACAGACAAGGTGACCGAGCCCACCCGGACGCAGGAACCCGCGAACACTGAGCGGTCCTACGCCGATCGCCAGCGGGCATTCGACCGGCAAAACGCCGGGTTGCCCCCGGAGGATAACTAGCCGCCCAGAGGACGTTTTCTGCCTGGCCGCCGCCCGGGGCCGCGGCCGCGTCGGCGGACGCCCCACCGTCGCTGCTGGGTGTCTCTGCTCAGCACAGGCGGCAGCGTCGATCGCGGCGCGTACCGCGTCCGCCTGCGGCCACTCCTCTTCGTGAACTTCGGCAGGCGGCCGCCCGGTGTGTACGAGGGAGTCGGCCGCGGCGGCGACCGACTCCGGTGTCGCGTAGACGCGCTGGAGTGAGGCGACCGGGCCGCGGGGCATCGAGTATCCGGGGCCGACGTAGGCGTACGCCCAGCCAGTGTCCTCGCCCCAGAGTAGGCGGATTCCGCCCGGACCGACGCAGCGGCTCACATCCCACCGCAGCCGGATGCACATCCGCTCGCCCAAAAGCCCGTTCGACGCGGACGGTGCCCGGCGGGACACCGCGGTCGACGAGCGCCTGGTCCACCGCGGTGGCATACGGCCAGTGCGGCAGGGTGTGGGGCAACAGGCCGGGAAGTCCTGGCGGTTGGAGCAGCACTAGTCTCGCCTCCGCGGCGGGGTCGGTCGGGTCAGGAGACGCGCAGGAGTGTGGTGGCGGGGCGGATCGCGCCGGGCCCGAACTTGGCGCGGATGCGGTCGCTGACCTCTTCGGCGACCAGCCGGGCCTCGCGTGCCTGGTCGAAGCTGATCTGCTCGGCAACCTGGCCGGCGGCGATCAGGTCCTCGCCCTTCAGCGTGATCCCGGTGAGGCGGCCGCGCTGGAGTCCTGCCGCGTCGATCAGCCGGTAGGCCGGCGTGCGCAGGTCGTCGTCGTGGGCGGAGGCCTCCGGGAGCCGGCGGGTCTTCTCCCACGTGGTGCCTCCGGCGAAGCGCAGGGTCAGGGTCAGGCCGCGGGCCGCCTGGCCCCGACCACGGAGCTGGAGGGCGAGGGTGACGACCAGGTCGAGCAGGGCCGCGCGGACGGCGGCGCCGTCCAGGGTGTGCCGGGGGAAGGTGCGGCTCACGCTCGCGGAGGCGGGCAGGGCGCGCGGGGTGACGGGGCGGGGGTCGATGCCGCGGGCCCGGTCGGCCGCCTGGCATCCGGCCCGGCCGCCCAGGAGGCGCTGCACCGTCGCCGGCGGAACGGCGGCGAGCAGGCCGACGCAGTGCACGCCGTAGTCGCGCAGGGCGTGGGCCTGGCGGGGGCCGATGCCGTAGAGGGCTTCGACGGGCAGCGGCCCGAGCCAGTCCGTGACCTGGCCGGGGTCGACGGCGAGGACGCCGCCCGGCTCGGTGATCTGGCCGGAGGCGGTGGCCGCGACCGTGATGGACGGGCCGATCCCGACCCGCACATCGACACCCAGCCGGGAGATGGTCCGCACCCGCAGCACCTCCCCCAGCCGCCGCGCATCCACTCCGTGATAGCGCAGCGCCCCCTTCAGCTCCACCAAGGCCGCCGACGGGGGCAGCGCCTGAACGACCGGGGAGAGCTCCGCCAGCTGCTCGAGCACCTGCCGGTAGACGTCCTCCGGCAACCCGTCCGGGCAGCGCACATGCATCACACTCGCCACGCGCCGTGCCTCCATCCCTGCCTCGACAGCACCCACCTCCTCCACCCCACATTATCGAACTAGGATTCGAACACGCGAGACGGCGAACCCTATCGCCCGCGGATCTATAATCGGAAATATGTTCGATTATCTGCCACCTGACCTGGCACGACTGCTCACCCTAGAAGTTACGTGGAATCTGCCTGGGTGATCATGTAGCCCGGCTTCGTCCACGATCCTGGGGAACAGCTTGAGGAGCACATCGGCACTCGTGGCCAAGTGGCCGGAACTGGCCCGGCATGAGCATGCAGCAACCTGCTTGCAGGCGTGGGAGGACCTCGGTCGTGCGCCGCGGACCTTGGACGCGTACGCACGGGGGCTGGCGGAGTATCTGGCGTTGTGCGAGCGGGAGGGCGTCGATCCGCTGGCTGCCGGCCGGGCGCATGTGGGGGTGTTTGTTCGCGAGTTGACGTCGCGGCCTCACCGGCGCGGGGCGAACGTCGTCTCGATCACTTCCGGGGCGGGGCTGGCGAACGCGACGGTCCAGCAGCGCCTGGTGCCGGTGCGTCTGTTCTACGACTTCCTCATGGAGGAAGGGCTGCGTGCTTCGAACCCGGTGGGCCGCGGGCGGTACACGCCAGGCCGACGCGGCAGCACTCAGCAGCGGGGCCTGGTACCGCGCTTTTCCAAACTGCCGTGGATCCCCGACGAGCAGCAGTGGCGGGATCTTCTGGATGTGGCGCGGTGTGAGCCGGTGCGCAACCGGGTGATGCTGGCGCTCGCCTATGACGCGGCACTGCGGCGGGAGGAGCTGTGCTCGCTGCGGACCGATGATCTGGACCCGGCGCACCGGACGGTGCGGGTGCGGGCGGAGACGACGAAGAACCGGCTCGAACGGGTGGTGCCGTACTCGGTGTCGACGGGGGTGCTGCTGAGTGAGTACCTCGTGCATCGTGCGACGGTCAGCCGGGCACGGGGGCCGCTGTTCCTGTCGGAGTCGCGGCGCAACCACGGTCAGCCGCTGAGTCTGTGGACGTGGTCGAAGGTGGTCCGGCGTCTGGCGCTGACGGCCGGTGCCGAGCGGTTCTCCACCCATACCACCCGTCATCTGTGCCTGACCGATCTCGCGCGTATGGGCTGGGAGTTGCACGCCATCGCCTCGTTCGCCGGTCACCGGCACACCGAAACGACTCTCCAGTACATCCACCTCTCTGGGCGTGACCTCGCCGAAAAGCTGAAGAGCGGGATGGAGCACATCCACTCCTGGCGGGTCCAGATGCTCACTGGCGCCGACATACCCCAGGCCACGGTGGGAGGCAATAACGGTCGCTTCCCTGCCCGAGGACACGCATGGGCCCTGGCACTCCCCGATCGACCTGCGCCGTTACGACCGTTCGTCGGCGCTGGCCGGGGTGGAGCAGCGCGCCATTCGCGAGCTGGGCCTGCGCAACCTGCGACGACAGCGCTACCACGACCCCGACGCCCCGCAGTGGGCTGACATCAGCCGTCTCACACGCCCGCTGCAGGACGTCAACGCCAGTTTCGAAGTGCCTCCCACCGAGCATGTGCGTCGGGCCACGAACGACGCTGTCGCCGTGGTGCTGCTGCGGTGCGCGGATACGGGCCGTGCGTTCTGGGGCTGGGACGACGAGGAATGGCTACGGTTCCTCGGCCACAATCACAGGGCGTTTCAAGGGCAGGTACCCGACTGGACCGCGGGAGCCGTGCGTCCGGCTCTGTGCGGGTACGCCTACCACCTGGCAGGCTTCACCGGTTTCAATCGGCTGGGGCACTTCGACCGGCTGGCACTCGCATGCCGCATCTTCGGCCGCCGCCTGGTCGAAGCGGAGATCGGACAGATCCGTACCGTGCTGACCGGCTGGGGCTACCAGTACGGCCAGGACCACGACAAGAGCGTGCCCTCCGTAATGAGCCAGCTCTTCCTCCTCAACCGCAGCCCCCACAGCAGCGACCTCACCACCTCGTTCTTCGACCGCGTCCGGCATGAAGACCTCCTGACCGATGGGGGCACGAGGGTCCTGTTCGCGGTGCAGCGGGCTGTTGCCGCGCTCGGCCACTGCGAGGCGCCCGCCCTGCGCTCCGGGGCTGAGCGGGCCGGCCACGCCGGGGTCCCACCGACATGGGGTGAGTGGGTGGAACGGTGGACGGCCACGACGACCATGACGCACCGGCCCCGTCTCCACAGCCGGGCCGCGCTCTTGAAAGCCGGCCGGTGGGTTGCGGATCAGCAGCCGGAAGCCGCTGATCCGGCCGCATGGACGCGGCAGACCTGCGCGGCCTGGATCGCGGCCGTCGACCGCATGAAGATCGGCGACTACGTCCTGCGCACCAGCAGCTTCCAGGAGCGCCTCGGCCAGCCGCTCCAAGCCGAATCGAAAGCCGGCCTCATACGTGCCGTACGCGTCTTCTTCCGCGATATCCAGGACTGGGAATGGCTGCCGCGCCGGTTCGACCCCCAGCGCGCACTCGCCCTGCCGCGCAGCATCAACGCCCTCATCGGCCCCCGACCGCGCGTCATCGCCGACGACGTCTGGGCAAAACTGCTGTGGGCCGGGCTCAATCTGGAGGCCCACGACGTCCCGCGCGGTAAAGGCGGTCCCACCTACCCCGTGGAACTGGTCCGCGCTGTCACACTGACCTGGCTCTTCTCCGGCCAGCGCAGCAACGAGATCGCGCGCCTGCGCCTGGGTTGCGTCCGCTGGCAGCACGACGGGGACCCCGTCGCCGGCAACTCCACACAGATCCTCGCCCGCGACGCCGTCTGCCTCCTGGACGTGCCCGCTCACAAGACCGGCACTGCGTTCACCAAGCCAGTGGACCCGCTGCTCGGGCAGGCCATCAACGTCTGGCAGGCACTCCGCCCCAGCCAGCCCAAACGCACCGACAAGCGCACGGGAGAACAGATCGACTTCCTGTTCTCCTACCGCGCGCGCACCGTCTCCAGCGGCTACATCAACAGCACCATCATCCCCATGCTCTGCCGCAAAGCAGGCGTACCGGCTGTCGATGCCCCCGGCAGCATCACCAGCCACCGCGCCCGCTCCACCATCGCCAGCCAGCTGTACAACGCGAAAGAGCCCATGACCCTGTTCGAGCTGCAGGCGTGGCTCGGACACCGGTCCCCGGAGTCCACCCAGCACTACGCGAAGATCAGCCCCAACAAACTGACCAAGGCATACGAAGACGCCGGGTACTTCGCCCGAAACGTACGCACCATCGAGGTCCTCGTCGACCGCGACGCGGTCGCCTCTGGCGCCGCCGCGGCCGGCGAACCCTGGCAGCACTACGACCTCGGACACGGCTACTGCACCTACACCTTCTTCGAACAGTGCCAGCACCGCATGGCCTGCGCCCGCTGCGACTTCTATACCCCGAAGGACTCCACGAGAGCCCAACTCCTCGAAGCCAAAGGCAACCTGCAGAAGATGGCCATCTCGATCCCGCTCACCGAGGACGAACAGGCCGCTCTCACCGACGGTCAGAACGCGATCGACGAACTCCTCGGCAGACTCGCCGATACCCCGACCCCGGCCGGGCCGACACCCCGGCAGATCACGGCACCCGGCACAGCTCAGCTCCTACCGATCGTCGGCGTCCGACAGGGCAAAGCGGCGCAAGCATGACAAACCTGATTGCACAGAAGAGTCCTACATCTGGCGGGCCCTGTCGCGCGCCCGTCGTTTACGGGTGCGTGCGGAGTCCGTCGAGGATGAGCGCGAGCATGTGGGGTGCCCGGTCCTCGGGGCCGGACGGGGCGCGCCACAAGGCGCCGGCGTGACGGCCGAGAGCGGCAAGCAGTACAAGGGCCAGCCCCAAACCTGCAAGCAGGTGCCCGGCCGCGCCGGGCCCGACTCCGAAGAAGAGCGTCGCACCGATAGCCGGAAAGCACTGACCGCCCGCCGTCCGGGTTGACCTCGTCGGCGATCAAGGGATACTTTCGATACGCAACGGTAGCGTAGCGAAAGTGGGGCGGTCACTCTTGGCCGAGGCATCGAGCGGGCCGCGTAGCGGCGGGGCGGACGTGGCGGCCGGCATGGGTCGGCCGCGGGATGCTCGTCGGGATGCGGCGATCTTGGAGGCGACGTTGTCGCTGCTGACGGAGCTTGGGTACGAGCAGTTGTCGATCGAGGCGGTTGCGGGGCGGTCAAGGGTCGCTAAGACGACGATTTACCGTCGTTATCGGGACAAGGCCGACCTGGTTGCTGCGGCGGTGGAATATCGCTCGCATGCCACGCCGCCCTCGCCTGCTGCGGTCGACCTGCGGGAGAACCTGCTTGCGCTTGCCGGGTGGCTGGCTCGGCAGATTGCTGAGCAGGAGATCGGACTGCTTGGGGCGCTGTTTGCGGGGATGCGTGGGGACCTGCGGCTTGCTGAGGAGATGCGTCGAATCTTGCGCCGGGACGAGGCGGCGATGACTGATGAGTCGTTCCGCAAGGCGATCGGGGACGGCGAGCGGTTGACTCCCCGGGCCGCCGAGCTCTTTGCCGAGATCGCTCCGGCGGTCATCGTGCACCGTGTGGTCGTCGCGGGCGAGCCGTGCGATGAACGCTTCGTCGAGCACCTCGTCGACGACATTCTTCTGCCGTTGCTGCTTGAGGGCCGCTGAGGCAATCCAATTCCGTGCGTACTGAGTGCGGCAGGTGTGACAAGTGAAAGGGGATTCATCATGATCGTTGTCACCGGGGCCACGGGCGCGTTGAACGGCGCCACTGTTGAGCACCTTCTCAAGCATGTTCCTGCGGAGCGGATCGGCGTAAGCGTGCGCGACGTCGGCAAGGCGCGGCACTTAGCCGAACGCGGGGTGCGGGTGCGTCAGGGCTCCTATGCGGATCCGGCCGCACTGCGCCACTCCTTCGAGGGTGCTGAGCAGGTCCTGCTCGTGTCCTCCAGTGACCCGCATGCCGACCATGTTGGCTTGCACCGCGTTGGCATCGAGGCTGCCGTTGCAGCGGGAGCCCGGCGCATCCTGTACACCAGCCATCAGGGTGCCGGGGCCGACAGTCCCTTCCACCCGGCCCGCGATCACGCCGCGACCGAGGTGCTCCTCGCCGAATCCGGTGTCGCCTGGACCTCGCTGCGCAACGGTTACTACGCCCACAGCGTCCTTTGGCTGCTCAGCCCCTGGCGGCAGACCGGCGAGATTGCAGCTCCGGCCGATGGCCCGATTTCCTGGACCGACCGCGCCGACTCCGCCGAAGCGGCAGCGGTCATCCTGGCCGGTGACCGGAGGTTCGACGGGCCGGTCACCCTCACCGCGCGGCAGGCCGTGACCCTCGCCGACGTCGCCGCGATGGCCTCCGAGATCAGCGGCCGCGAGGTCAAGCGAGTCGTGCTGGACGACGAGAAGTGGATCGCGGACAAGGTCGCGGATGGCATGCCGGAGGGGATGGCACGGATGATGCTCACCAGATACCAGGCCGCTCGCGAAGGCCGCTTCGCCGGGGTCGACCCTCTGCTGGCCAATCTGCTCGGCCGCGAACCCCGCAGCGTCACCGAGCAGTTGGAGGACGGCAGCACCGGCTGAAGGATCGCCGAGGCAAGGGAAAGAGGCTGGGCTCCATCGGTGATATCAGCGATATCGGCTATATCAGAGATATCGGTGATGGAAGCCAGCCCCTAGAGGCCCAGGGCTTCGGCGTAGTCGCGTGACGTCCGGTTCGTGATCATCCGAGACCGAGGAGTGCCAGGGGGCGGCGAGGGTCGCGAGCGTTGCGGCGGAGGCTGGCCGCGATGTTCTTCACTCCGGCCGTGCGGAGGGCTCCGATGGCAAGGTTGCGCCAGGTGGCCATCGCACGGGGCGCGTTGCCGGTCCGCAGCTGAGAGGCGTCCTCGGCGAAGGTGGTGTCGCTGACATGGTGCAGGGCCTCGATCTTCCAGTGGTCGCGGACGAGTTCGGCGAGCTGGGCCGCGGTGACCTGCTCGGCGGTCAGGCTGGTGACGGCGTAGACCGTCGTGACGGTGGTCTTGCCGGTCTTGCGGTCGGTGCGCCGGCGCTTGATCTGGACGGCCTGGCGGGCTCCGGGGAAGAGGAGGCTGTTCACGGTGGCGACCTTGATCCGGCGGATCTCCGAGCGGCCGTGACCGATGCCCTGGGTGCGTCCCTGGAGCGGAATGTCCTTCCAGGGAAGGGACTTGAGCTGGCGCCGCAGCTTCTTCTGGTTGCCCTTGACGATCACGATGTAGTGAGCGCCCCGGGCGAGGAGGTAGTCGGCGTGCTCGCGCTGGGTGTGCATCGCGTCGCTGGTGACCACGGTGCCGGCCAGGTCGGCGACGGTGTTCAGCAGCGGCTGGAAGCACGTAATCTAACCCGAAAATGCCCACCTTTACCGCGGTCTTACTCCCGAGATCGAACACGTTGGGTTCTCCAGCTATGCGGCCTTCGTGGTGAGGGTCACCTCGTGGCCGAGAGCCTGGAGCTGACGCACGAGCCCTCTGGTCCGGGCTGCGGAATCGAGAACCCGCAGGTGGTAGTCGGATCCGAGGTCGTGGAAGCGGGCATCAGGATCGCTGAGCAGGTGCCAGACGATGACGAGCATCGAGCGGGCGACGGCCACCAGGGCCTTCCCGTGTCCTCGGCGCTTCACGAGCCGTTTGTAACGGGCCCCGAGGAACGTGTCGGTCCGGGCGGCAGCCATCGCGGCCTCACCCAGCGCTGCCCTCAGCCAGGGGTTGCCCTGCCCGATGCCGCCAGGGAGATTCCTTCCGGCGGACTGGATGGTTCGCGGGGAGAGCTTGGCCCAGGAGACCAGATGACCCGCGGTGGGGAAGATGGCCATGTCGAGACCGATCTCCGCCAGGATGACCTGCGCGGTGGCGGGGCCGATCCCCGGAATCTCGTCCAGGCGTTCCTGAGGTGTCAGTTCGCCGGCCTTGCCCGCTTCAACCCCATCTGGCTCGGCCAGGTCGGCGAGTGCTGCTTCGATGTGACCGGTGAGATCATCGAGTTGGGCCTGGGTGCGGTCGATCGCCTCCAGGAGCATGTTCAGCAGATAGGCATGGTGCTCGTCGAACTGTCCGGTCAATGCCACGACCAGGGCTTCCCGCTTGGCCTTCGCCTTGCCCTGGGCGAGCTCCGCGAGTTGCTGCGGATCGCGTACTCCGGCGACCAGCGCGTCGAGCATCATGCGCCCGGAGAGGCCGAAGATGTTCGTGAGGACCGACGACAGTTTGATCTGAGCGTCCTCCAGGACCTTCTCCACTCGGTGTTTATGACGAGTGCGCTCTTGCGTAAGCGCGGACCGCAACCGTGTCAGGTCCCGGATCTTCCGCAGCGGACGCTGCGGGACGAACGAGGCGCGCAGCATGCCCCGTTCCGCGAGCTTGGCGAGCCAGATGGCATCCAGTTTGTCAGTCTTCGGCCGGCCCGGGACGTTCTTCACGTCACGGGCGTTGACCAGCCAGCACTCCAACCCGCAGGACTCCAACAGGAAGAAGAACGGCTTCCAGTACACCCCCGTGGCCTCCATCACCACGCGAGTGCTCCCCAGGCTGGACAGCCGTGCCCCGAGTTCCAGGATGCCCGTAGTAGTGGAGGTGACGTTCCAGACCTCCTGGACTCGCCTCCCGGCCCGGGACTCGTGCGGAACCCGGGTACACACCATGCCGCTGGCCTTGGCAACATCAATCGCCGCGACCCTCTCCACCAGTTCCGATTCGAGATCGGTCTCTTCGCTCGCCCTCACCCTCGCCTCCCCACCACCCGGTCGCACGGAGCGGTGGCAGCCACCCGGGGGCCGGCGAGGGAAAACGAGAATCTAACCCGCGTGCTCGAAGCAACAATGCGCAGCCCCTCTGGGCCGGCTCCAGCACCAGACTCATTACGGGCTCCAGGCCCACAGATCATCGGCGTCGGACGGGCAGCCACCACACGACCCCATTTTCACGGCTGCGCCGACGTCCGGTATGCCGGATACAGAGACTCGTTCGTCTTCTCCTGCACGTCGAGCTGGGCCAGGACCAGGCCGGTGGTGTGGTCCAGGGCGGCGAGCAGGTGGATCTTCCGGCCGTGTGCCTTCGCGGCGCCGCGAAGGCTCTTGCCGTCCACCGCCAGCGCGCGCAATCCTCCTGCAGCGTGGGGGCGGCGGCGGTCGGCGAGGAAGCGGCCCACGGCCTGGTCCAAGGCGTCGCCATCGATCCGGGCCAAGAGTCGGCGTACCGTCGTTTCCGCAGGCAGGCGCCACTGCGGTAACAGGGGATCGGGACGTGCTCCGACCGTGGTGAGCACCTGCGGCGGAACGTCGGCGATCCACTCGCCGACCGCCAGCAGCGACCTGGCGCCGGCCAGAACCGCGCACGCAGTGAGCGCGAGTACGACAGTCAACGTGTGGCGCACTCCGCGAGGATCACGCGGGTCGGGTACCTCCGCCAGCCGCTCCAGCAGGCCGGGCACCTCATCGCATACGACCTCAGGATGACCGCGCAGTTGGTCAAGAGCGCGTGGGATCGGCGATGGTGCGTCGGCAGGCACGGTCTTCCGTTCGGATCACGGGGCGTAAAGAACTCCATGATCTTGGGAGCCGTGCCTGTCACGTTCCGAGAGCACCGCTGAGCTGGTAGTTCGCCACGAACTGGGCGTCACGCGACTAAGCCGAAACCCTGGGTAAAGGCCGTCACCGCGGATTTCCCGGACCATGAGCACGAACAGCACGCATGCGGCGAACTGCACGGTGGCGTAGAAGACGAATCGAGGGGAGTGGTACTGCTGTTCCTACCCTCGCGACTGGCGGCTGACGTATCGCCCAGAGGACGATCGAACAAGCGAACTGCGGCCCGGGTCCGCAGCGCCACAGGCACGGCACAGTCCGAACCGGAGACAGTCATGACTGGCAAACCGGACTTGAACGCACGCATCATCCACGAGTTCCGTGCCAACAAGGGAGGGGTCGGTGGTGGTTTCAGCGGGGCGCCCCTACTCCTGCTGCACACCGTCGGCGCGCGCTCGGGCAGGTCCCGCGTCAATCCGATGATGTACCTGGCCGACAGAGGCCGCTTCCTCGTCTTCGCCTCCAAGGCCAGCTCCGACCGCAATCCGGACCGGTACCACAACCTGCTCGCGCATCCCCCGAGGCACGCATCGAGGTGGACGACGCGATCCTCGCCGTGCGCGCCGTCAAACTGCGGGGCACGGAGCGCGACACGGCGTTCGCCGAACAGGCCCGCCGCTATCCCGGCTTCGCCGGCTATCAGAGCAAGACCGAGCGGGTCATCCCCGTGATCGCGCTCATTCCCCTCGGCGAAGGCGCCGAGTCCACCGATCACGCAGAACGGACACCGTCATGACCATGGCCTACCTCGCCCAGCCCGAGCAGCAGCAGAGGCTCGAATGGCTCGACGGCAGCGAGTTCGCCGTACTCCTGGACAGCGTGGCCACCGGCGGACAACTGACCGTCGGACGGTTCTCCGTCTGCAAGGGCGAGGCGCCGCCTTACCACACGCACACCCGTGAGGACGAGATCTTCATGCTGATCAAGGGCAGTGCGCTGCTGTGGTGCGACGACCAGGAGATGGAACTGTCGGAGGGCGGCATCGTCTACCTCCCCCGAAACGTCCCCCACGGCTACCGGATCACTTCCGACACCGCCGACCTGCTGATGATCTGCACCCCCGGCGGCATCGAAGGCATGTTCCGCCACGCCGGACGTGACCTGGCCACCCCGCGCCCCGAAGGCTTCGAGATCTCACGGGACCTCATGGCCGAAGCCGCCGACATGTACGGCCAGATCATCGTCGGGCCGCCGCGCTGAGCGTCGGCAGGTCCGCAGCGATCATCGCTCCGCCGTACGGCACTCACCGGAACCACGAAAGGCACTGCCATGTCCCGGCAACAGCGCCAAACCCTCGACGACCTGCTGCGGCACGGCCCGCTCGACCTCGGAGGCGACGTCGCCGAACAGCGCGCCATCTTCCACGACATGATGACGTCCCTACCTTTGCCCCCCGACGTCTCGACCACGGCAGGCGAGTTGGGCGGCGTACCCGTCGTCACCGTGGAGACACCGGCGAACGACCCGGCGACCGTGCTGCTGTACCTGCACGGCGGTGCCTATGCCATCGGCTCGGCGGCCGACGCAGCGGGCCTGGCCGGGGACGTCGCCCGGCGCACCGGTGCACGCGCCGTGTGCGTGGACTACCGGCTGGCCCCCGAGAACCCTTACCCCGCAGCCGTCGATGACGCCCTGGCCGTCTACCGCGCGCTGCTCGACGACGGTGTTCCCAGCTCCGCCATCGCCTTCGTCGGCGAGTCGGCGGGCGGCGGTCTCGCCGTCGCGACGCTGGTCGCAGCCAAGGACGCGGGCCTGCCCCAACCCTCGTCGGCCGCGGTCTTCTCCCCGTGGGCCGATCTGAGCGTGTCCGGCCACAGCGTGGTCGGCAAAGCCGCCGTCGATCCCGCGCTGACCCCCGAGGGGCTGCGCACACGCGCCCGCGACTATCTGCGGGACACCGATCCCGCCACGCCTCATGCCAGCCCCGTCTTCGCCGATCTGACCGGTCTGGCGCCCCTGCTCATCCAGGTCGGCTCGCACGAGATCCTGCTGGACGACGCCGTACGGCTGGCAGCCCGCGCCGCCGAACACGACGTCCACGTCGAACTGCAGGTCTGGCCCCAAGTACCGCACGTCTTCCAGGCGTTCGCCGTGATGCTCGACGAGGCCGACGCCGCGCTGCAGGCCGCCGCCGCCTTCACCCTCGCACACTGGGCCACCACCGACGCCACCGACGAGGAACTGCCTGCGAGTAAAGAGTCCGTTGTGCCGCAGTAGAAGCGCCCTGCGGTCCATGCCGTCTGGACGACGATGACCTGCATGGCAACGACGAACCACTTCGGCATCGCTCTGCGGGGCTGGCGCGGGCGCGCGTCACCGCAGGACAGCGGGCTGGAGGCGGGCGGGGGCCGGCGCATCCCCGGGCTGCGCCGGGAGGAGCTGGCCCGACTGGCCGGGCTGTCCGTCGACTACGTGGTCCGGCTGGAACAGGGCCGCGCTCGGCACCCCTCGGCCCAGGTGGTCGCAGCCCTGGCCAGGGCGCTGCGCCTCGACCCGTCCGAGCGTGATCATCTGTTCCGCTGTGCCCGTCTCGCACCGCCCGCCACCGGGATTGTGTCCCGGCAGGCACCCGCGCGTGTGCACCGACTGGTTAGCCAGTTGGGAGACAACCCCACCGCGGTCTTCGCCGCCGACTGGACCCTCATCGGATGGAACGCGATGTGGTCCGCCGCGGTCGGCGATCCCCGTACGTACGGCTGGGACGAGCACAATCTCGTCGCCGGGATGTTCCGGTCGAGCGGCGGACGAGCGCGGGAACCGATCGCGGCATGGCCCGTTCTGTCCTGGGCGGGCGACGAAGTGGAGGAGGAGGAACTCGTCGCCGACCTGCGGGAGACCGCGGCCGCCCATCCCCACGACGGACGACTCGTCTCATTCGTCGATCACATGCGGCGGACCAACCCCCGCTTCGCCCGCCTGTGGTCCAACGGCACCGCCCGAACCCATGTCGGTGACCGCAAGACCATCGAACATCCGCTGGTGGGCGACATCGCCCTCGACCTCGACGTGCTAATGGCCGCCGGAACCGACCTCAGGATCGTCACGTACACGGCCGAGGCCGGGACCACCGACTCGGAGAAGATGAACGCCCTGCGTACCACCTGTCATCCGCCGGGCAAGGGCCCGTCCCGCCCCACGTCAGAGATCTCCAGCCCCGGCTGATGACGCCGATCCCAGGCTCAGGACGATGCGCCGGAACCTCGGCCAACCGGGCCAGCAGTCCGGGCAGTTCAACCTCTGCGGCGTCAGGCTGATCACGGAGTTGGTCAAGGACGGGCGGGATCGGAGAAGATACGACGGCGGGCACGGACTTCCGTAGGGATCACTGGACTCGACACCCACATGATCTTGGAAGCTCGCGCCCCCCCTACGTTCCGGGCCCATATCGGGACGACCCCGCTCAACCCGCGACTACGCCGAAGCCCTGGGAGCTGCCGATTAATAACTCGTCGGTTTCTATGGGCTGTTGGGTCGTAGGATGCCGATGTGTCGGAGGGGACGATGGCTGAACTGGTGGATGTGTTCGGGCTGTTGCTGCCGCATCTGGATGAGCGGCAGCAGCGCCTGACGTTGGGCGCCGCGGCCCGTGTCCTGGGCCATGGCGGGATCCGCATGGTGGCCGGGGCGGCCGGGGTGGCGGAGTCCACGGTGTCGCGCGGGAAGCGGGAGCTGGAGCATGCGGAGGAGCCCGCGGGTCGGGTCCGGGCACCGGGCGCGGGTCGGAAGTCCTTGCGGGAGGTGGATCCGGAGCTGGTGCCCGCGTTGCTGGCGCTGGTCGAGCCGGACCAGCGAGGCGACCCGGAATCTCCGCTGCTGTGGACGGTGAAGTCCACCCGGAATCTGGCGGCCGAGCTGACACGTCAGGGGCATCGGGTCGGTCCGGACACGGTGGCCGCACTGTTGAAGGCGGAGGGCTTCTCCCTGCAGGGCACCTCGAGGACCACCGAGGGGGCCCGGCATCCGGACCGGGACGCCCAGTTCCGCTACATCAACGATCAGGTCACGGCGTACCTCGCCGACGGGCAGCCGGTCATCAGCGTGGATGCCAAGAAGAAGGAGACGCTGGGCAACTACGCGGTCACCGGACGCGAGTGGCATCGCGCCGGGCAGCCGGTGCAGGTCCGCGCGCACGACTTCCCTGAGAAAGGGGCCCAGAAAGCGGTGCCGTACGGGATCTACGACATCGGCGCGGACGCGGGCTGGGTATCGGTGGGCTGTGACGGGGACACCTCCGCCTTCGCGGTGGCCACTTTGCGCCGCTGGTGGAACGGTGAAGGGTGCCGCCGCTACCCGCACGCTTCCCGTCTGCTGGTCACCGCCGACGCCGGAGGTTCCAACGGCTACCGTGTGCGTGCCTGGAAGAAGGAACTCGCCGATTTCGCCTATGAGTCGGGCCTTGATGTGACTGTCTGTCACTTTCCGCCGGGAACATCGAAGTGGAACAAAATAGAGCACCGACTGTTCTCACAGATCAGCATCAACTGGCGTGGCAGGCCCCTGACCAGCCACGAAGTCGTCGTCAGTACCATCGGAGCGACCACGACACACAGCGGACTGTCCGTCCACGCCGAGCTCGACCCCGGCGCTTACCCCACTGGTGTCACCGTCCCCGACACCGTCATGGAGCGTCTGCCCGTCACGCCGCACGAGTGGCACGGCACGTGGAACTACACGGTGCGCCCCGAACCGCTCGCCCCTGAACCACCCCCGCCCAGTGCCGAGTTCGGGCGCTTCCCCACTGGGGACAAGCTGCCTGCCTGGCTGCGGCACCCCAGCCTCACCGGACTCGAGCCCGCCGCCCTCGACGATCTCGCCGTCCGCTACCAAGCCTGGTGGAGTGAGCACCCGCCGATCTTCCTGCCCGGGAAACGCCCCGACGGCGGCCCTGGCGCCGGCAGCAGACGGCTCTCCGTCTCCGACCAGCTTGTCGTCTTCCTCCTCAAGAAGCGCTGGTCCATGACGAACGCCGTTCTCGCCGAGGCGACCAGTCTGGCCAAGAGCAGAATCGGCGCGACCCTCCAGGAGGTCACCCCCGTGCTCACTGCACTCGGGTACACGGTCCCGGCCGGCGCCCTCACCGTGATCACGGCACAACAGCTCGCCGCGATCGCCGGGCACAGCCTCACGCTCCCGTAATCCTCACCAAGATCGAGGAGTTATTGATCGGCAGCTCCCTGCCTAGAGGCCGAGTTGGACCGGCTGGGCCGGCGTCCCTGTGGTGAGCAGTTCGGCCAAGAGCGTTGCGAGGTCGCGGGGCGAGAACAGGTCAGGTCCGGTATAACCGGCGATCTCCGAGAACTGCCACCAGCGGAACGCGGCCAGGTTCTCGGCGGCGAGCTGGTCGTCTGTCAGCTCGCCTCGGGGCTCGAAATGGTTCGCCCTGACGAGGAAATAGCCGTTGATGATGCCGTCGAAGCCGGGCGCGTAGTCGGCGGCAACGACTACCTGCTGCCAGACGTGCGGCAGGTCAGCGGTGATGGCCAGACCGGTCTCCTCGCGGAGCTCGCGGCGTAAGGCCGTCAGCGGGTCCTCGCCGGGTTCGATGCCGCCGCCTGGAGCTGCCCACACGACCTTCGCCTGCCCAGGCACTGCCGGGTGAGGGAAGACGAACCGGCAGAGCAGGATTCGATCGTTCTCATCGAGGATGATCGCACGGGCGGAGGGACGTAGGTTCAGGTTCATGCCAGCACAGTAGATCGGCATGCTGACAGAAAACGCCCCCGGTCACGGCTGCACGTCCACGACGCGGGCTTCGAGGTCGGCGATGCTGCGGTGTGCGAAGCGGTTGTTCTCGCGGGCGGCGGCCAGCTTGTCGGTGAGGTTTCGGATCTCCGTCTCCTGATCGCGGACGGCACGCTTGAGCGCGAGGTTCTCGCCGGTCATGCGGATGCGGTCCTCTTCAGTCCAGTCAGTGTCCAGTTCGCGGATCTGGCCGAGGAGCTCGGCGATCTGCTCGCGCTGGCGCAGGATCTCCCTGTGCGCGGTCTTGAGCGCGACCTCACTGTTCAGAGCTCGCTCGCGCCAGGAGGCTTCCAGCGCCTGCTGTTCGGCTTCGCGGCCTTCGGCCCGGCGTGGCCGGTGCGGCGGGAAGTCCGGCGGGTGATGTGTCTGGTCATCAGGGTGGTGGCAGCCCACGTGATCAGCGACTCGCGCTCTGAGCTGCCTCTAGCGCACCCTCGACCATCCCGTCGGAGCCGCCCACGCAGACTGGCTTCCGTCCGTATGGCGGCCCCGCACTGCATGCCGAGCTGCTTGACAGACCCTGATTCCACAGAATGCGGGTGTGGCACGCCATGTGGCCGCAGCGCATCAACACCAAGATCGCCGACCTTCAGGAGCGGGAAGCCGAACAGGAACAGGGCCGGAAGAACCGGCCTCAGGAGCCGGACTGGATCGTCGAACTCGGCATCGGCAACGGACGCCCGCCCATCGAGGTGCACGTGGGCGGCTGCTACGCCGCGGGCAAACGACGGCGCCCCCGTCCCGCGCGACGAAGCACGCCGCCTCCTCACCTCGGGCGTGCGCGCCTGCACGCACTGCAAGCCCGACGCCCAGCTCCGCATCCTCGACTGACAGCAAGGGGTGACGCAGGAGATGTTGCCGCCCGGGCCGGGCACGGCTCGAACAACAGTGCCAGCCCGGCCGATATTCTGTCGGTGAGGTGACCCGAAATCGTCACCCGGAACAGGATCCATGATGACAAATCCCGCACCTCCGATCACGGAGCCCGATCCGTCCGCGCTGACCTGCCCCGGTGACCGGGTCGGCCTCTGCGCCGGGTGCCAGCGCAAAACACACAAGTACGGCAGTGGCGGCTGTCCGCTGTGCCAGTGGTGCATGGCGCCCGTGATGGAGCAGTGGGGTCCGACCGTGCGCTACGTCAGCACGCGCGCGTAGCTGCGCACCGGTCGGGTGAAGCCGTTCGGACGAGAGAACTTCCGGGGGCGCCGGCACGTCGTGCCAGGCATGAGGCAGATCAATGACGCGCATGTGGCCGTGCCTGGCCTGGCCGTGGTGGAGGTCGCGGCCGCTGATGACGAGACCGCGTTCGCGGTCCACGAGCTACTCGCCGCGCGGTGCGCCATCGCGCCGGCGGACCGTACGACCCGGGTGCCCGGCGAACCGGGCGTGCGGCTGCGGTTCTTCCTGAACCTTCACCAGGACGCCGACACATAGGCCTGCGGCGGGCGCCTGGCCGTGCTCGTGCCCGGCCGTGACGGGGCTCCTACGCTGGAAGTGCTCAAGGCCCCGGAGGTGTGCCCTGCCCGCGAGCATCTTCAACGGCGCTATCTCGTTCGGGCTCGTCAGCGTCCCGATCACGGTCCTGAGTGCGACCGAAGACCACAGCGTGCGCTTCCGAAGGATCCACACCGCCGACAACGGTCTGGTGCGCAACCGCTACTGCTGCGACGCGGAGGACCGTGAGGTCACCTTCGGACAAATAGGGCGCGGCTATGAACTGCCGGACGGCCGGGTCATCCCGGTCACGGACGAAGAGCTGCGGGCCCTGCCGCTTCCCACGGCGCGCGCCATCGAGCTGATTGCGTTCATCCCGGCCTCCGCCGTCGACCCGCTCCGTATCGGCCCCGGCTACTACCTCCAGCCGCAGGGCACCATCGCCGCCAAGCCGTACCTGGTCCTCCGGCACGCTCTGGAGCGCGCCTCACGGGTCGCGGTCGCACGGTATGCGTGGCACGGCCGCGAGCGGCTGGGTCTGCTGCGGGTCCGGGGTGACGTGATCGCGTTGCACGGCCTGCTGTGGCCGGACGAAATCCGCGACCCCGCCGCTGTGGTCCCGCCTCCGGTCCAGCTGGACAGTGGCGCTGATCGAGGCCATGACCCGCGAGGACCTCACCGGCCCGGAGTTCGCCGACCGGTACACCGAGGCTCTGCAGGCGGTGGTCGAGGCCAAGCAGGAAGACCGCCAGCTGCCGCAGGCCCCCGAGCCGGCTGCCCGGCCGGAGCAGCTGGTGGACCTGATGGCCGCGCTGCAGGAGTCCGTCGGCAGGGCCCGGGCGGCGCGCGGCGAGACGGAGGTGCCCGAGGTGCCGGCCAAGTCTGCGAAGAAGGCGCCCTCCCGGAGGGCTTCCTCGAGGAACGCCGGGCGCGCGAATGGTCGGCGAGGTACGCCAGCGCGCTGACCTGCCGTGGTCGGGGTCATGGTCGGGTCGGCCGGTGCGGTGGTCGGGCCTGTGGTCAGGGCGTGTCGCCGGTGTAGCAAAGAAGCGGCACATCACGCCGCTGGGGGCAGCAGGCGCATGGGTGTCGCCCTTCGCGGCGACGCCGATTATATGATTACTCCGTGTGACCTAAAGGTCACTATCCGCGTCGATGTCTTCATGGTCATCTGGAGTCTCCTGCATATGCCCGGAGCCGCCGCTATGGGGCCCTGGGCGCCACCACCGCATCAGGGAGTGCTCGATGGCGCTTGACGAGGAATCAGCGGCGACGGAAAGCCCCAGCCACGTACTGGGCACCGACCACGCGGAACCGACATCGCAGGACATCGCGCGTGCGCAACGGGCCCAGGAGGAGCTGGCCGCACGTGGGTATGAGGTCGACCCCAAGACGAAGTGGTGGGGCTTCGAGATCCATCTCAACGCTGAAGCCGCCGACATGGCAGCGGACATCGCTGAGCTGATCGGCGACGTGACCGGCGAGTTCCTGCCGTCACCCTACGGCGAGATCGTCGAGTTGTTCTGCAAGGTCAAGTCAGAGTGGATCAAGGCTGTGTCCAACGGATACGGCTGCAAGCTCGTCTCGCCGTGGATCGCACCGGGCATGCTCATCCCGATCTCGCTGCGCCCCAGGGAAGACACCCACCTGTGGTGGACGGTCATGGACACCTCGCACAAGTGGAGCGACGACGAGAAGTTCACCGACCACCGCTCCAAGTCCAACCCGGCCATGGCCGAGTACGAGGGGAAGCTGTACTGCGTCCACCGCGGTGACGGGGACGGCAAGCTGTGGTGGACCGTGTACGACCCGGACGGCAACGGCTGGTCGGTGGACACCGCCTTCCCCAACCACTACAGCCAGGACGGTCCCGCCCTGGCCGTCTTCAACGGCCACCTGTACTGCGCGCACCGCGGCGGCAGCGACGACAACCTCTGGTGGACCCGCTTCGACGGCAAAACCTGGAGCGCCGACACCAAGTTCGGCAGCCAGAAGACCAGCCGGGGTCCGGCCCTCGCCGTCTTCGGCGGCAAGCTGTACTGCGCCTACAAGGGCACCGGCAGCAACAACAACCTGTGGTGGTGCACCACCACCAACGGCACCAGCTGGAGCGGCGACAAGGAGTTCGGCTCCCACCGCACCGACTCCAACCCCGCCCTGGCCGTCTACAAGAACACCCTCTACGCCGTCTACAAGGGCGTCGGCACCACCGCCCTCTACTACGCGCGGTTCAACGGCACCAACGGCTGGCACGGCGACAGCAAGCTGCCCAACCACCACAGCAAGGAAGGCCCCGCCCTGGCCGTCTACAACAACCACCTGTACTGCGTGCACCGCGGCGGGGCCAGCGGCGGCAGCCTGTGGTGGACCCGCTTCAACGGCAGCACCTGGCACCCGGACACCCAGCTCACTGACCACTTCAGCGCGCAGGGACCGACCATCGTCAACTACCGCGACCGCAACGGCACCGAGAACCAGCTCTTCTGCGTACACCGCGGCAACTGAACCCTGACAAGACACACCCGCACGGCCGCAGACGGGCGCTGTGACCCCGCTCGCGGCCGTGCAACCGCACTGTGCCCAGTCCCGAGGCTTCGGACGCCCTGCAGCGCGGCCGGGCAGCCGATCACCCGCCCGACGAGAGCTGCTCAGCAGGCCGGGGCCGACCTGGGTGCTCCGCCCAGTTCCCCCAGGCGGGCCGTCCACGAGCGGGCCGAATCCGTCGGTGGCTTCGGCCCGCTGTAGCAAACTTGCGGGTCAGGGGACGTAGCTGACCGTCGCAGAGAGCTGTTGCAGGCTGGCGACGACCTGGCCAGGGTTACCGGCCGGAGCGAAATCGACGGGCTGCTGGAGCTGGTAGCCCACCCCCTGCGGGGGGTAGTTGGTGAGCTGGTCGCCGATCAGGACGGCCGTCTTCGTGCCCGACAGCGTCATCGGGCCGCCCCCGCTCGGGGGCTTCTCGATGGTCAGTGTCCAGTCGAAGTACATGGTGTTGCGGTAATTGGAGCTGCCGTTGACCTCCACCGCACTCAGCGGGCTGGTGCCGAGGTCCGCCCAGGCCAAAGTGACCCTGCCGAGCACCGGGCTGTCGCCGCTCATCTCGAACCCGACGACCTTCAGCTTCACCCCGGCCTGAACCTCCTGCTCCACCCGGGCCCTGAAACCGCCCTTGATGTCGACGGTGACGAGCCCCAGGGCATCCACTCGCAGCGGCGTATCCGACGCATGGCAAGCGACCGGGATTTCCTGACCGATTGAAGGCAGCGGCACGAGTTCTCCATCCGAGGTTGTCGTTGTCCGGCCACGTCATGATCGCGACCGAATCACCCGATAGTTACCCACAGTACACAAATGGCAACCCTGAGTGCCTCTCCGTCGAAGGCAGGGAGACATGGCACAAACACGATCTGGCCTCGGAGACCCTGCCCGGTATGGTCGTGGAGGTCGACGTCGCCCTCGACAGCGCCGGCCCCCGGCACCGCGCGCCCCGGCCTCTTCCCCGGCGACGCAGCCCTCTTCACCCGGCCTGGTTGAGGCCGTGAACCGGATGAGCACCGGTCAGGGCGTGTCGCCGCAGTAGTAGAAGCGGCACGTCACTCCGGGGCCTGGTACGCGCGGTTCATCTGGGCGCGGGTCGTACAGCGCGCGGCCGCCGGGAAACTGCCCGAGCTCGGTGGACAGGGCGGCGCCGTCGTCGACTTCCTCCGACCGCCAGCCCGTGATGTCGAGCAGCAGTCCATCCAGTGGCCCGCCGATCAGCGCCGCGTACGTCTGCCACGGCAGCGGGCCGGGGTCGGGGGCATCGTAATCGTGGCCGTACACCCGGCCGCGCAGCAGCTGCTCATCGCCATTCATCCGACCAGCCTTCCAGCCGCCACCGACAACGCGGGCTCACGCAGGAGCATCGTGGGCTTGCCCGCGCCGCCGGCGGAAGGGCTTGCCCGGGTCAGGTGCGGAAGCGGGAGAACCAGCCGCCGGCATTCTGCGCGGCCTGCTCGGCTTCCTGCTCCTGGTGGAGGCTCTCCTGCTCCTGGCGCTCGCGTTCGGCGGCTTCGGCCTGCTGCTGAGCTGCGACGGCCCGGCTCTGGCGGTCCTCACACAGGTGCGGGTGCGACTCGCGCGACTGGCCCCAGTCCCGCCGGTCGACCGCCGCCCATCGGTCGTCGGTGAACTTCCGCCCGCAGTCCGCACACACCGGCCGCCGCGCCTCCCGCGCCGCGGCTTCCCGCTCATCGCGGCGCCGTTGCTCTTCCCGGGCGGCTAGGCGACGGAGAGCGAGGGCAGATGAAGCAGCGTGAGGCACCGCGAGAAGCCGCAGGTCACAGCCTTGGTGTATGCAGCGAAGCGCGAGAGCTTACAACCAGCCTGTGAGCCCCCAGCACGGCCCGCTTCCCGACGGCACCGACCGGGCGCCGCGGCCACGGCCGCCGCAGGCTGGACGGGTAGCTGGCCCGCCTCCATCGCCCTCGCACAGTCCGTACCGGAACTGCCCACCGGCACGGACTGGAGCTACGAGGTGAAACTCGACGGTTCTCCAGACATTCGGAGATGTCTCATTCAGCCGGGTGACCACGCGGTATGGCCATCAGTGGGGATGGTCGGCCAAGGTGGGGCGGTGAACGAGAACCACAACATTGAGGTCACTGACGAGATGCGCCAAGCCATGGACACGGCCCGGCGGCAAGGACTGCAAAAGGACCTGCGCACCCTCGCGGCCAAAATCCGGATCCAAGCCGAAGGCCGGTACCCCGGCGCGGAACCCGGATGGCAGTCGGGAGTCGAGTGGACGCTGCTGTGGATCGAGAACACCGCCAGCCAGCTCACCGAAGGCCGTCCGTAGCAGGCCGGGCTCGGGCGAACAGCGCGCTGGCCCCGGCAAGTGATCAGGTACCACTCCCGCCCGGATGGCAGCATGCCCCGCCTGTTGGCCCGGATCACCCCCGGGTGTGGCGCCGGGCCCACTTCCGCCCCGTGGAACTGCCCGGCAGACTGGCCCCGCAACTGAATTGATCAAGGGGGGAACGTGGAGTTAGAGCCCACCGAACTGTCCGAGGCGATCAAGGCCGTGCGCAGCGGGCTGGCCGCGGCGCAGCAAGACGGGGACGGATCACCGATCCGGTTCACGGTCAAGGAGGTCGTGCTCGACCTCGGGATCGAGCTGCGGCAGACCGCGACGGCCGGCGGCGGGGTGAAGGCCTTCGTCGTGTCCGCGGAGGCGAAAGGTGAGCGGGCGAAGACCGCCACGCACCGGATGACCGTCACCTTGCAGGTTGCCCCCGACGAGGACGGGCGCGATTTGCTCATCGGCGACTCGGCACGCGGCCGGGGCGGACCGGTCGACGAGCTGGCGTAGGCCGCAGACGATGGCAGGAGGAACGGCGTCTCGCGCCGTCGAAGTCATCAACCAGGACAAGGAGTCGTACGGCACTGGCTGCCTGCTTGCACCCGGCCTGGTCCTCACCGCCCTTCACGTCGCCAAACCGGGCGGGGGCAGCGTGGTCAAGGTCCGGGACACCGCGAGCGCGACGTTCACCGAGGCCGTGGCGGTGTGGCAGAGCTCCGAGCTGGACGCGGTACTGCTGACGGCCGACCGCGCCCGGGTCGGCGCGGACGTCCGTGTGGTGCGCTTCGGCGAGCTGGTCTGCGACTATCCGGACCGTCGGCCGGTGTGCACGATGACAGGCTTCCCCAAAGCGATGCGCCGCAGGATGTCCGCGAACCCGGACCGGTACGTCGACGACTTGAAGACCGTGGACGGGCGCATCGCCCCTCACACCGGCTCCCGCTCGAAGGTGTACGCGCTCGAGGTCGACGGCGCCGTCCCGACGGAGGTGAAGAACTGGCAGGGCCTCTCAGGGGCCGGGGTGTTCTGCGACGGCCTGCTCGTCGGCATCGCAACCCTCGTCGACCAGCAGTGGGACCGCAGCGTGCTGGCACGACCGTTGTCTCACCTTCTGACGGCCGACAACTTCGCGACCGCGGTCACCGCGCACACCGGCATGCCCCCGCGCCTGCTCCCCGCCGACCTCACAGGGCTGCTCACCCTTCCACCCGCGCCGACGCTGTCCTCCTCTCACCTGCTCGACCCGCGCTCCCAGGTCGTCGGTCTCACCGGCATGACCGGCCTGATCGACCAGATCGAGCGCTGGTGTCAGGGCACGCCCCGGGTGGATGTGGCCGCCGTGACCGGTCTGGGCGGCACCGGCAAGTCCCGCCTGGTCACCGAGGTCCTCGCCCGTCTCACCGCCGCCCGCGCCCGCCAGCGGCCGTGGAGCGGAGGATTCCTCGCCGAGACGCCCGTGCACACGGAGTACGGGATGCTCGCCTCGTCGCCGTACCCACTGTTCATCGCAGTCGATGTCGCCGAAGCCCGCGACGCTCAGATCCGCGACGTCGCCCGCGCGCTGGCCGAAGGCAACGACGGGGCCACGGTCCGCGTCCTGCTCCTGGCCCGCACAGACGGCATCTGGTGGCCGAGGCTGCGCCGCGACCTGCGCGCCCAGCAGGTCGGCCCGGTCAACGAAACCTTCCTGCTCGCCCCCGACGACGCGCTGGCCGACCACAGCCCGGAGGACATCTACGTGGAGGCGAAAGCCGCCTTCGCCCACCGCATCCGGCTGCTGCAGCAGGCCGGGCACGGCGACGACACCTGGCGTGAGACCGTCGTCGCCGACGCGCCGCGCCGCTACGGCGCCGACATCACCTCCGCCCGCAGTCAGCCGGTGATCTACCACCACATCGCCGCGCTCGCCGACGTCCTGGCCCGCGCCAACCCCGACTTCGCCCGCAACGACCACCCCATGGAGGTCCTCCTCGCCAACGAGGAGAACTACGTGCGCCGCGTCGCCGAAGCCCGGCTCGGCACCGACGCCGTCGACACCAAGCTGCTGCGCACCCTCGTCGTGGCGCAGTTCCTCGCCGGCGCGCCCACCGCCCGCGACGGCCGGGCGGCCGTCCGCGCCAGCTTCGACGTCCACCATCATGGCTACGGGACCGCGGCCCTGCCTGACCGGAGTCAGCTCGCCGCGCTCGACGACGTCCTGACCGCTGCCTACCCGGCCACCGACGGCGCGCACTGGGGCGCCATCGGCGAGCCGCTGGCCACCGCTCTGCTCGCCGACGTGGAAACCGACAGCGGCAACGAGTTCGTCGAACACTTCCTGCAGCACGACCGCCTCACCCAGCACCAGTGCCACCAGGCTCTCAGCACCGTCGTACGGACCGCCGGGGAACAGCCCGACCTCGCCGACGGCGCGCTCCGCGCCGTTGCCGCCAACCCGGAACTACTGCTGCCGCTGGCCGTGCAGACCATCGCCACCGAACTCGACGTGGAGCACACCCGCCAGTGGCTGGCGGAGCTCGAGGACGCGGTCGCCGACCGGGCCACGCAGCCCAACGCGGACCCCGACACCTACGAGTGGGCCAGCGATCTCATCGCCGACGCACAAACCCGGGCTGCCTCCGGCGCACGCGGCCTGGAGGAGCTCGTCGACGAACTCTCCCACGGCGAGCAGGAGGAGGACTCTGAGAGTCAGCGGGAGCCTGCCAGCGGCGAAGGCGAAGGCGAGTCCCCTGCGCCCGCTTCCCGACCGCATCGCGTTCTGGTCAAAGACCAGGTGAGCTGGCCGGCCCGGGCTGTCATCACGCTCGTTGCACTCTGCCACCTGATACTGGTCGGGGGCGTCGCCTTCACTGCCGGCGGCTCCCCCGGCCTGCACGAAGCCGGCTGGAGCAGGTGGATGTTCCCACTGATGATCTTCAGCGCGAACCTCGCCATCGCCAGCCTCTACGGCAGCCATCAGGTGGACAAGACCGCTTTCTTCACCTGGATCGGCCCGCCCTTCGTCGTCGCCATGACCACACTGTCCGCACTGATAGCCGACCTGCCCCTGCCACCGCCGTGGCCGCCTTGGATCCTGTGGCCCGTCGTCTTCAGCGGTGGCCTCTACAGCCTGACCTTCGCCTGGCGGATCTGGATCGGCCAGTTCAAAGAGCTCGACGAGCCCGCGTCGTACGAGTCCTGACCCGTGCCCGTACGACATGGGGCGCGCGCCCCATCTGCGGTACCCCCGGCTGTGTGACAGCTACGGACGGCCGCCGCCTCGGCTCAGTCCTGGGGAAGGCGGTAGTCGGCGAGCTGGTGGATGGTCCAACTCCAGCCGGACGTGGGGTTCTCCGGTTCCTCAGGCGCCCGCAACGGTGTCCTCATCGGGACGCTCGGCGCACGCTCTGGCAATCGCCTTGAGCAGGTCCAGGGCGTATCCAACCGGGGGGTCCGGCCGGCCGCTAATGTGCAGGAGCGTCGACCATGCCTCCGCCCCGATACGGCGGGCGTCCACCTACTTGTCGTCGGAACACGGCTGTTCGATGGCGTCCGCGCGGAACAGTTCGACCTGCAGCGTCCCGTTGTCGTGGAGCACCCAGACGTGCGCCATGGTCCCTCCTCATTCTCGGCGTCGTGTTCGCGGCGTGGGCCTCGGTAACGGCAGCCAGCTCGCATGCCCACGGGTTACGGCATCCTTCGGGTAACGGCCTTCCCTTTGTTGCCGATCCAGCTTGTTGCGCGGGAGTCGACGATCACCGGCTGGGGCGGGACCGCCGGACCCGGTGCAGCCACCGTCCCAGTGCCGAGCGACGTCCGCCTTCGCCCGGGTCGGGCGGCGGGAAGGATGGCAGGGGCGGCCAGTCCGGCGCCGGCTGAGGTGGGATCTGGTTCGCGGGGGCCAGCGGCTGCGCGGGGATCGGCGGAATGCTCGGGTGAGGCGGCACGGCACGCTCGTGGCCGGTGCGGCTCGGGGCGGTGTCCTCGGCGTCCGCAGTGTTCACGTCGTTTCCGGTTGTGGCCGCCACACCGGCCTCCGGTTCCGGCAATCGCGGCGGCTCCGGTACGGCAGGTCCAGCTTCTCCGGTGCCGGCAGGGGAATGGGCAGGGGCAGCTTCCGGTGGTGCTGGCCGCACGGCAGGCGCCGACGGCGTCTGCTCCGGCGGTGTCGTAGTGACTCCTCCCCCTCGTGAACGAGGGGGCTTCTCGCTATGCCGGGTTGGCGTCGCGGCGGACCAGCCCGGCCCGTAGAACGTTGATCGCACCCACGGTGTCCGCGTGTGCCTGGTGGTCACACGAGACGCAGTGGAACTTCTCCTGGGTTGTCCGGTTCTCCTTGGTGGTGTTCCCGCATTCGGGGCACCGCCGGGAGGTGTTGCGGGGGTCCACCGCCATCACTTGCCGTCCGGCTCCTTCCGCCTTGGCGGCCAGGATCGCGAGGAACACCCCCCATCCGGCATCGGCGATCGAGCGGTTGAGTCCCGCTTTCGCGCTGGCCCCGTTGGGCAGGAAGCTGCCCGGCTGTTCAGGGTTCGGCTTGGGTGCGGGGGCCTTGCTCATGTTGCGGATCTTGAGGTCTTCGTGCGCGATGAAGTCGTGCTCACGGACGAGACCGAGCGCGGTCTTGTGCGCGTGGTCCAGGCGCTGACGGCGGACCTTGCGGTGCAGCCGGGCCACGGCTTCCACGGCCTTGCGGCGGCGCTTGGAGCCCCGCTTGCAGCGGCTGAGAGCCTGCTGGGCGGCTTCGAGTTTCGCGGCGGCCTTCGCGCCGTGGCGGGGGTTGGGTACGAACTCGCCGTTGGAGTCAGCGAGGAAGTTGGCTATGCCCATGTCGATACCGACCACAGACCCGGTTGCCGGGAGCGGTTCGGGCTGGGGCTGCTCGGCGGTCAGGACGACGTACCAGCGGCGCCCTTCACGCTTGACGCTGATCGTCTTGACCTTGCCGACTACGGGCCGGTGCTGGTGGACCTTGACGTGGCCGACGCCTTGGAGGCGCACGCGGGTGACGGGGTCGTGCGGGGTGGAGTCCCAGCGGCAGCCGTCACCGTCCTTGGGAAAGTCCACGGTGTCGAACCGCTTGCGCGACCGGAAACGCGGATACCCCGGCTTGTCCGCTGCCTTCACGCGCCGGAAGAACGCGGCGAACGCCTTGTCCAGCCGGCGCAAGGTCGCCTGCTGGCTGGAGAACGACCAGCGGCCCTGACGCTCGGGGTCGAAGGCCCGGATGTCCTTGAGCTGGGCCGACTGCTGCCCATACCGGATCGTCGTCTTCGAGGCGTGCCGGTAGGCGTCGCGGCGTTCCTGCAACGCCCCGTTGTAGAGGGAGCAGTGATCACGCAGCATCTCACTGAGCGCTGCCGCCTGGCCCACGGTGGGCCGCATGAGGAACTTGTACGCACGGATCATCCGGCCCACCCCCTTTCCTGGTCAGCTTCGAAGATCATACTACCCTTGGTGTATGTCACCGCGCTGGGAACCAAACCCCGATATCCGTACCGGCCGTCACGTCACCTACAATCTGCACGCCCACTTGGTGTTCGTCACTAAGTACCGCAAGGACGTCTTTGATGACGCCATGCTGAAGCGGTGCGAGGAGATCATGCGGGAGGTGTGCGGCAGCTTCGAGACGGAGCTGAAGGAGTTCAACGGCGAAGCCGATCACGTACACCTGCTCGTGCACTATCCGCCGAAGGTCGCCCTGTCCAAGCTGATCAACAGCCTGAAGGGCGTCAGCTCCCGTTACCTGCGCGCCGAGTACACCGGCCGCATCAACCGCATCGGGCTGGGCTCCGTGTTCTGGTCGCGCTCCTACTTCGCCGGTTCGTGCGGCGGCGCACCGCTCAGCATCGTCCGTCAGTACATCGAGGGCCAGAAGCGGCCCACCTGACCGTCACCGAAGAGGCGCAGCGAACTCCGGCGCTGCGCGCCTCCGGTCCGAGGATGCGTTTCCCTCCCCGGCTGAAGCCGGGGATACCCACGCAAGATCAGGGATGGGTGCCCTCGGTAGCGGCGCATTCACCAAGCTGCTGGGAGGCGGTTTCGATGACCCGGCTTCCCAGTCCACCCGGGCACGCGATCTCATCGACAAGAAATTCGGCGGCGAGACCAACCTCGTGCTGCTAGTCCGCGCCGGCGACGGCCGGGTCGACACCCCGTCCGCCGAGCAGAACGGCAAGGCACTGGTCGCGAGCCTGAAGAAGGAGAAGACGCTCGCGAACGTCGTCTCCTACTGGGACACGCGGAGCGCCCAACTCCTGTCCAAGGACGGCCGCGAGGCCATGGTCCTCGCCCACGTCAAGGGCGACCCGACCCAGCAGCAGAAGAACGCCACGAGCTTGCTCGACGACTACGACGGCACGTACAACAAAGCCCTCACGGTACGGGCCGGTGGGGTGGCCGCCGTCGGCAACGACATGTCGACGCAGGTGGTCGAGGACCTTGAGCTGGCCGAGCTGATCGCGATCCCGCTGACCCTCATACTGCTGCTGTTCGTTTTCGGCAGCGTGGTCGCCGCGCTGCTGCCGCTGGCCATCGCCGTCATCGCCATCCTGGGCTCGTTCGCCGAACTGTCCCTGCTCGCCGACGTCACCAGCGTCTCGAACACGGCGACCAACCTCACCACGGCTCTCGGCCTGGGACTGGGCATCGACTACGGCCTGTTGATGATCAGCCGGTTCAGGGAACAGCTCGCGACCGGCGCGAGCGTGGAGGACGCCGTCCGCCGGACGGTGCACACCGCCGGCCGCACCGTCGCGTTCTCCGCCTCCACCGTGGCCGCCGCACTCGCGGCGCTTCTCGTCTTCCCGCAGTATTTCCTGCGGTCGTTCGGCTTCGCCGGGGTCGGCGTCGTCGCCATCGCGGCCGTCAGCGCGCTGTTCGTCATGCCGCCGCTGCTCGTCGTCCTGGGGCACCGGGTCAACAAGGGGCAGATGCCCTGGGCGAAGACCGCGAACGCCACCACGCGCGTCTCCATATGGGCGCGGCTGGCGCGTACCGTCATGCGGCGGCCCGCGCTCACCGCGCTGCCCGTCCTCGCGGTCCTGCTGGTGGCGGCGAGCCCGCTGCTCGGCATCACCTTCGGCACCCCGGACGAACGCGTGCTGCCCAAGGACGCCGAGAGCCGCCAGGTCTCCGCGACGCTCCAGAAGAACTTACGCCGGCGAAGAGGACGTCGCCGGGTTCAAGTTCTGGCGGATGACTGACGAGGCGAGAGTTTGTGCCTGACGCCCCTGGGTCAACGTCGACTCCGCCACCAAGTCGGGCAGTACATCCCACGATCGTGTCCCACCGGGAACCCATCCATGCCACGCGCCGGCTCCGGCTACCTCCAGCCGGCGCAGCTCGACAGTCAGCGGGCGATTGAGATCGCGAAGGGTGTGAATCCGGTGGAACGGATGACGTGAGGTACGAACAGGATCGCGGCCTCTGTGGCGCGGGCGGTCTGGATCCCGCCGAGGTCGGTGATCCATTCCTTTTGCCAGCCGAGGTCGGTGAGCAGTTCGCGGACGCTCTGCTTGGCCTGCGCGTCCTCGCCGGAGAGGAACACGGTCGGTGTCTGGGCGAGCGTGTCCGGCGAGGTCATCACCGGGAAGAGCATGGTGTTGAGTGTCTTGACGACGCGCGTTTCGGGGAGCGCCTTCTGGAGCTGTTCGGCCAGGCTCGAGCCGGGGTAGATCAGATCGGCGGGCAGTCCGTCCGGTCCGTCGGTGGTGGCGTTGGAGACGTCGACGAGGATCTTGTCCCGGAGTTCTTCGCGCAGAGCGGCGAGCCGGTCCAGCGAGCCGGCGCCCGGGGTGGCGTTGATGACGATCCGGGCAGTCCGGGCGGCGTCGGCGGCGGTGCCCGGCGTGCGGTCCGCCACTGTTACTTCGTGTCCTGCCCGGGCGAGGGCTGCGGCCAGGTTGCCGCCGACGCGGCCGTTTCCGAGAACTGCGATCTTGGTCATGATGATCTGGTCCTTCCGTGGGCGTGCGGGTTGTAGTGCGCGGTCAGCGCGAGAGCGTGGACACGGCCTCGGCGTGGACGCCCGGCGCGGCGGCCACAAAGCTCTGGCTCTGGGGGGTCCAGGGGCGGCCCTCGGCGTCGGAGATCCGTCCGCCGGCCTCGGTGACGAGCAGCGCTCCGGGAAGCAGGTCCGCGCGGGCGCCGGCGAACTGCCAGAAGGCGTCGATCCGGCCGGCGGCTACGTTCAGCAGGTGCAGGGTCGCGGGCACGGCGACGCGGACGACGAGCGCGTCGAAGAGCATCGCGGTGATCGAGGAGCCGACCCGCCGCACGACCTTTTCGTCCTCGTCCGGCCGGGCCTGGCTGGTGGCCACGATGCTCAGGCCGAGGTCGGCGGTCTGGGAGACGTGCAGCGGCCGGCCGTCGAGGTGGGCGCCCGCGCCGGTGAGCGCGGTGTAGGTCTCGCCGGTCAACGGCAGGTGCACTGCGGTGAGCACCGGCTGATTCTCCCGCACGAGGGTGGCGGTCACCGCCCACTCCGGCAGGGCGTGCAGGTGGTTGACGTTGCCCTCGGCCGGATCCACGACCCACCACTCGCCGGCCGGCAGCGCCCCGCCGTCCAGTTCGTCCTCCACCCAGCCGGCCTGCGGACGCAGGCTCGTGAGACGGGGACGCAGGATGTCGAGAGCCGCGTCGTCGTTGACGGCCAGCGCGCGCATCAGCTCTTCGCGGCTCTGGTAGCGGACCACCTCGCCGAAGCGCTCGCGCAGCGCCGAACCCGCCTCACGCACGGCGATCGCGGTCTGGGCGAGCAGGTCGGCGTCGGAGGCGGCGACGTCGGTGGTCTGAAGCGTTTCGGACATGGCGGTATTCCCGTCTGAGGAGGGGTGCTGAGGCCGGTCGAGGGCCGAACTGCGCGTTACTTCTTGCGCTTTCGCCTCAACGGTAGGCAGCCCGGCGATTAACTTCAAATGCATGTCAGGCACGGTTAGAATTACTCACATGCAATTGGATTTGAACCTGCTCGCCGCGCTCGACGCGCTGCTGGAGGAGGGCAGTGTGGCCGGGGCGGCGGCGCGCCTGCACGTCACCGCCCCCGCGATGAGCCGGAGTCTGGGCCGGATCCGGCGCACGACCGGGGATCAGATCCTCGTGCGCACCGGCCGCACGATGACCCCGACGCCGTATGCGATCGCCGTCCGGGAACAGGTGCACGAGCTGCTGCACCAGGTCCAGGGGGTGCTGGCACCGAGCCGTGAACTCGATCTGGCAACGCTCGAGCGCACGTTCACACTCCGCTGGCACGATTCCCTCGTCGCCTTGAGCGGCCCCGCACTGCTCGCGGCCGTGCGCGGACAGGCGCCAGGCGTGCGACTGCGCTTCGTCGCGGAATCGAGCATCGACACCCCCGAATTGCGGCGCGGCGAGGTCGACCTGGAGGCGAACTCCAACCGCCCGAGCGCACCGGACATCCGTGCCGAGAACGTGGGCGAGACCCGCCTCGTCGTCGTCGCGAGGCAGGGGCACCCCCTCACCCGCGTCAGGACCCTCACCGCACAGCAGTACGCCGACGCTGAACACGTCACCGTCTCGCGACGTGGAAACCTCACCAACGCCATCGACGACGCCCTCGCCCGGCTCGGCCTCACCCGCCGTGTGGTGGCGACCGCGCCCACGGAAGGGGCCGCTCTGGAGTTCGCGCGCGGCTCCGACATCCTGATCAGCGTCCCCGAAGCCACCACGCGGTCAGCGGTCGCCGACCTCGGCCTGGTCGTGCTCCCCCTCCCGCTCGAACTGCCGTCGGCACCGATATACCTGTCATGGCATCAGCGCTACGACACCGATCACGCCCACGCCTGGCTCCGCGGACTGGCGCGAACCGCGCTGGCCCTGTGAGGAGCGTCGTAGTCGGCGCCGTGGCTGCGTCACTCCTGCGTCCACGGTCCACGCGACCACCACGGCGATCTGCTTGAACGTCAGCAGCGGCTTGTCCGTGCGGGTGCTGGCCGTGGAGGCGGCTCACAATCGCGGCTCGCCGGTGTGCAGATCAATCTCACCGGGATTTCCTGTACCTCAACTACTTTCCAGGAGTCGGGCGTTCACTGGCACAGGACCTACCGCCCTCAAGCCATAACAAGGGCGAGTTCGGCACCGCCGGGCTACGCGGGGACGGCCGCTGAACCGTGATCGATTAACGCCGGAAGCAACAACTCGGGATAGGCGAGAGAACGGAGGGCCGGCACCGTGCAAGCGGTCTCACCGAACTCCTTGCCCGAGCACTCCGCGACCGCGGCCGCCAGGTCGAAGTCGAGCACCTCCACGTCCACCTCCCGCGCGTGCTGAAAACGCCTGCCACAAGCCCCGCCAACACCAACCCCGAGCAGGAGCCCACCCGATGAAGCGTCTCTTCCGCCGCTGCGGGCACGCGCCCGGCGCCCTCTCCCTCGAGGACCAGGCCGCCGTCGACGTGTTCCGCGCGATGCTTGCCGCCCTCCGCGACCCGGAACCCTGGACCCCCGGCCGCTGCCAGGACGTCGCCGTCCGGATCGGCCCCTTCGTGGAGCGCGCCCACCCGCGCCCGGGTGACGACCGCGGGCCCGACATCATCGCCGTCGCCCTGCAACACCCCAGCGGCTCGTATGCGCCATACGGCGCCCGCTACCGGCGGCTGGGCTGGCTGCGCTGCGAGACGGACAAGATCCTCGGTGCGTGGAGTCCGGCCTACGAGCCGCTCACCCACGCCGCGGCGGGCCTGGACCTCCCCGACGACGTCGGCATGGTCCCGGCGAACTACGGCGTCCACGTCGAAGCACGCCGCAGCGACGGCACCGGGTACACGCTGCTCCGCCTCGGTCCCTATAACCAGACCTGGCTCGCCGGCCACGACGCCGACCGGCTCAACACCGAGCTGGCGGGCAAGGCGGCCACCGTGGTCCCCGGATTCACGGTCACCGCGAAGGCCGCGCCGTTCGACGTCAGCGACCACGAGAGCTACGACGACCCGTACGAGACCGACGCCACTGTGCTCCTGGCGGCCGCTATCGCCAGGGAGCCGACGCCGCCGAGAACTCCGTGGACCAAGACCAGTTGGCCGTCGACCGGGCCGTCGGCGAAGACGGCGCGGTGGGCGGTGATGCCGGGGATGCCGAGGCTCGCGCCCAACTCGTCACTGAGGTGGTCGGGCAGAGGTGCGGCCTGGTGGTCGGGTACGACGGTGTACTGGTCGGCCGTGCCGAAGGGGCGGTAGGACTGGGCGCCGTATACCCAGACCCGCTGTCCGACGCGGCGGGCGTCGACTCCGGCGCCCACGACGTCGATGACTCCGGCGGCGTCGCTGTGCGGGATCACCCGCGGGAAGGGCATGGACGAACCGTGCCAGCCGCGCCGTTTCTTGGTGTCGCCTGGGTTGACGCCCGAGACGGTGACACGGACGCGGACCTCGCCGGGGCCGGGGACGGGATCAGGGAGTTCAGCGACGTGCAGGACATCGGCGGCGGGTCCCTGGGCGTCGTACCAGGAAGCAAGCATGGGGGTACCTCCGTGGACAGTCAGCTCGCGGGAGCGGCGGGCGCATGCGGATCGCTGTCGATGCATGCGGCGTCGAATACGGGCGGTTCCTCGCCGAGGGTCTCGCGCAGCCAGGTCCGTTCGGCGCGGCTGGTGGCGCGGGCGGTGAGCAGCATGCCCCGCCGGTAGGGGTCGGCGACCTCCTCGGCACGCAGGGGCCGCTCGTTGTCGTAGAAGAAGCTCGCCGGTTCGTCCAGGAACTCCAGCCGTCTGCGCAGCACCGCGTGCTGTTCGGCCACGGCGGGCAGGTGGGAGAGGAAGGCCAGGACGACGTAGAACCGGGTGAAGTCGGTGATCTCGTGGTCGGCGGGCTTGCGCAGGCGCTGAAGCATGTCGGCCCGTCCGGCCGCGGTCAGGCTGAGCACGTATCGGGCCGCCCCCGCGGCCGGGTCTGTGCGCCGCTCGATCAAGCCCGCCCTGGTCAGGCGATTGATCGCCGGATACAGGCTGCCGTCACTGACCGGCCGCGTATAGCCGGTCAGCTGTGAGATGCGGCGGCGCAGCTCGTGTCCAGGCAGGGGTCCCTCGGCGAGGAAGCCGAGTATCGCGAGTTCCAGCATGAGTCCATCTTCGCACGCGAACATCGAATCGATGTGGACATCGATTCGATGTTACGCTCGCAGGTACCCGCCCAAACGTCTCTGGAGAGGCACAGCAAGATGCCATCGCAGTCCACCGAGTCAGTGATGAACCGTTTCGTCGAGTTCATCAACACGGGCAACGAGGATCTCGCCCGCGAGGTCATTTCTCCGGACGCGGTGTTCCACGCGCCAAGCCACCCGGAACCACTGCGAGGGCCCGATGGGTACATGGAAGTCATCGGGATGATGCGCAGCGCCTTCCCCGACGTCCAGTGGACGCTGGAGGAGACAGTCACCGAAGGCGACACCGTGGCCGCGCGGTTCACCATGCGGGGAACCCACGACGGTGAATTCTTCGGGATCCCGGCGAGCGGCAACAAGATCTCGGTGCAGGCCATGAACTTCTACTACCTGGCCGACGGCCGGATCGTCGGCGAACGGGGCCAGCCCGACCTCCTCGGGGTGATGCAGCAGATCGGTGCCGTACCGGCGCCGTGAACCTTGTAGCGCCGGGTGAGCCTTCTGCCGCGCGGGATTGCCGATGCCGGTAGGGGGCCGTACGGCGCTGCGGCAGAGGGCGAAGGCCCGCACCGGAGCGCGGGCGGCCGGCGGGTTCACCGCAAGAGGCCGGTCTTGTTCTTGATTCGGCGTCTTCGCGCAGACAGCGCCCGTTCGGCGAGAGCTTTACACCTTGTCACCGCTGACGTGACCGAGCCGGGTACGGAACTGCTCGCTCTACGGCGAATACTGCAACCCTCGAATACCGACGGTCCACCAGTGTCTGTACCCGGGCGGCGACCCCGCAGTACTCATCCCCCGCATCCCGCGTGCCGTCCACACACACGGCGTCTTCTTACGGCACCCGCACCCTTGTGCATAAGCGGTCAGTGACCGGTTTGGGAGGCGGTGTGCTCGGTGTCCCGGGCGCAGGGGGCGGAGCGGCGTCTGTACGCGGCAGTGGTCAGTGCCGCGCACCGGCCGGGGCTGGTCAGTCTTCGAGTTCGTGGCGGACTCGGCGGGACGGGCTGAACGTGTAGAGGTCGAGGATGTCGGGTGCCTCGGCAAGGCCGGGGCCGCCGTTCTTAACCCAGGTGGTGATGTCGGCAGCGGCGCCGGGGTCGTTGACCTGCCCGAGCCAAACCGGGCGTCCGCCGGCCGTGCGGCCTTCGGCGGAGGGCTGGATGACGATGACGTTGGCGCGCTCGCACGCATCCAGGCAGTCGGTACGCCGGACCATCGCGACTCCTGCCAGCTGGACGCGCAGATCGGTGAGCTGGGCTTCGTGGTCTAGGCGGGGCACCTTGGCCGGGGTGCCGCAGCAGCAGCCGCGGCAGACGGTGACGGTGGGCCGGGCCGCCCCCGAAGCGGGGGCGGCCTTCTTGGTACGGCGGCTCACCGCATGTCCTTCGCGGCGCGGTTCCAGGCGACGTCGCGCAGCAGGCGCAACCCGTTGAGGCCGACGATGACGGTCGAGCCCTCGTGGCCGAGAACACCGAGCGGCAGCGGTAGGTGGCCGGCCAGGTCCCAGATGACCAGGCCGGAGATGAACACCCCGGCGATCACCAGGTTCTGCACCACCAGACGCCGGGCCGCCCGCGAGAGGGCGATCACGGTGGGGACGGTGGCGAGTTCATCGCGGACGATGACGGCGTCGGCGGTCTCCAGGGCGAGGTCGGAGCCGGCGCGGCCCATCGCGATGCCGGTGTGGGCGGCGGCTAGGGCGGGGGCGTCGTTGACGCCGTCGCCGATAACCAGCACCTTGCGCCCCCGGGCATCCAAGCGCCGTACAGCTTCGACCTTGTCCTGGGGCAGGAGACCGGCGTGGACCTCGTCGCCGGTGATGCCGACCTCGGCGGCCAGGCGGGAAGCGGCGCGCGGGTTGTCGCCCGTCACCAGCATCGGAGTGCTGCCCGTCAGCCTGGTTAGGGCGGCAACGGTCGCGGTGGCATCGGGACGCAGCCGGTCGGCGATGCCCAGCACCCCGACCGGGACGCCGTCGCGCAGGACCAGGACGGCCGTGCGGCCGCCGTCCTCCAGGTCGGCCGCGACCACGGCGACTCGGGCCGAGCCGCTGTCGTCGTTGCCGTCGAGGAGGCGGGCCGGTGCGCCGACCGCGACCAAGTGACCGCCCACAGTGGCGGTGACCCCGACGCCGGGAGCGGAAGTGAAGTCCTGCATGTCGGCGATGGCCAGGCCGCGGGCGCGGGCGGCGTCGACGACGGCGCGGGCCAAGGGGTGTTCGCTGGGGTGCTCGGCGGCGGCCGCCAGCGCCAGCAGGGCGTCCTCGGTCAGCCCGGAACCGTCCAAGGGGCGGATGTCGGTGACGCGGGGGGTGCCCTCGGTCAGGGTGCCGGTCTTGTCGAGGGCGACCGCGTCGACCTGCCCGAGACGCTCCATCACCACAGCGGACTTCACCAGGACGCCGTGACGTCCGGCGTTGGCGATCGCCGACAGCAGCGGCGGCATCGTCGCCAGAACCACCGCGCACGGCGAGGCCACGATCATGAAGGTCATCGCCCGCAGCAGCGAGCCGGTCAGGTCTCCGCCGAACGCGAGGGGGACCAGGAAGACCGCCAGGGTCGCGAAGACCATGCCGAGGCTGTACCGCTGCTCGACCTTCTCGATGAACAGCTGGGTGGGCGCCTTGGTCTCGGAAGCCTCCTCGACCATGGCCACGATCCGGGCGATCACCGAGTCCGAGGCGTCCCGCTCGACCTTCACCCGCAACGCGCCGGTCCCGTTGAGCGTGCCGGCGAACACCTCGTCCCCCATCCCCTTCGCGACCGGCAGCGGCTCCCCGGTGATGGTGGCCTGGTCCACCTCGCTGGCCCCCGCAAGGACGCGACCGTCCGCGCCGACCCGCTCACCGGGGCGGACCAGAAGGGTGTCCCCGACCACCAGGTCCTCGGTCGGGACCGGCGACTCGCTCCCGTCGTCGGCCAGACGGGTGGCAACGGTCGGCGCGAGGTCGAGCAGACCGCGCACCGTGTCCTGGGTACGGGCGGTCGCCAGGGCCTCCAGCGCGCCGGAGGTCGCGAAGATGACGATCAGCAGCGCACCGTCCATCACCTGCCCGATCGAGGCCGCACCGATCGCAGCCACGATCATCAGCAAATCCACATCCAGGGTCTTCTCCCGCAGCGCCGTCAGCCCCGCCCAGGCCGGCTCCCACCCACCGGTGACGTACGCGGCGGCGTACAGCGGGCCCCACGCCCAGGCGGGTGCGCCGGACAGCTGGAGCGGCAGCGCGATCAGGAACAGCACCAGCGCCGCGGCGGCCCAGCGCGCCTCCGCCAGGGCGAACACCCGCGTACGGCGCTTCGGCGCCGTACGCGAAGCGGCCGGAGCCGCCCGTCCGGACCGCTGGAGCAGATCAGAAGACATGACAAAACAACCCTTCAGGGCGGAAGCGGGGCGACATCTCCACCGTACAGGAACATCTGAACAGGTCTTCACATGTGACCGGTAGGATGGGCGCCATGGGTCACGGAGCCGACGACAAGAACCACGCCACCCCCCGCGAGCGCCTGGACGCAGCGGGGGCCACCGACGTCGCCGCCACCCTCCAGGCCCTGGCCACCCCCTCGCGGCTGTACATCCTGGCCCGCCTCCAGGAAGGCCCCTGCGCGGTCGGCGACCTCGCCGAAGCCGTGGGCATGGAAGCCTCCGCCTGCTCCCACCAGCTCCGCCTGCTGCGCAATCTCGGGCTCGTCACCGGAGAACGCCGGGGCCGATCCATTGTTTACGCCCTCTACGACAACCACGTCGCCGAACTCCTGGAACAGGCCCTCTTCCACGTCGAGCACCTGCGCCTGGGCCTGCGAGACGCCCCCGCGGCCGAAGCGGCGCCAGTCGAGGCCCGGCGGTAGGCGGTCACGGTCCGCGACTCTCAAATCCCTTCCGGTCCGGCACCTACGTGTAGTCGCGCGTCGACTCAGGACAGGCGTCAGGAGCGAGTAGTTGACCACTGACCGGTTAGGGTCCGCGGGTGTTGAGCAGACCCAGGTGGACAGTGCACTTCGTGAGCCGTGACTTACCCGTGCCCACGACGCGTTCCTTCCTGGGCGTAGTGCCTGGTGAGCTGGTGGCGTGGCTGGACGAGGCGGGTCTGCCCGATGGCCTGCCGTTCCTGCTCTCGCCGCGGTTCGAGTACGACGTCGAGCTCAACGCGTACTTCCTTCAGGCGAATCTGACGGCACCGTGGAACAGCAACGCCAACCGGGCCAGAGCCCTGGCCCGATTCTTCACGTTCCTGCATACCGCGCGCGGTGGGAAGTCGTGGCGGGCTGCCACGGAGGCGGATCATCTGGCGTTCCACCAGTGGCGCCGTCGGGATGAGGCCGGGCCGCATGTCGAGGGCAGCACCTGGAACCAGGAGGTGTCGCTGGTCAATCAGTTCTACGAGTGGGCCGTCCGGCAGCGCTACGTCGCGGCGGTTCCGATCCCGCACCGCACCCGCCGCCCTGCGCCGGTGGGTTCAATTATCCGGGCTTTCGACTCATCGACGGTTCCGGCGACCTATGCGCATGACGAGAACGGCGAACGCATCGAGTGGATGCCGCCGGCGACCTACCGGATCTGGCGGGACGTGGGGCTTCGGGGCTACGGCCCGAACGGACTGCCCTCAGACCGGTTCCGCGGCCGGTGGGCGGCCCGCAACGCAACGTTCAGCGACCTCATGGTCCGCACGGGACTGCGGCTGACCGAGCAGGTCAGCATCACCGTCTTCGAGATTCCCACCAGCACTGCCCTGGGTGGATACCAGCGGTTCTGGCTGCCCGGGATGATCGCGAAGAACTTCTCCGCCCGGTGGGTCTACGTCCCGCACAGCACCGTCCAGGAGGTGACCGCCTACGTGGAATGGGACCGGGCCGAGGTGGTCGAGCAGGCCCGGGCAGCGGGCCGCTACCAGCGCATCCGCCAGCCCCTGGTCATCGCCGACCCGGCGCGCCCGCATGTGGTGCACCGGCTCAGCGCGGGCGGTGTCCACCGGATGCGGCTGCAAGACCTTCGGCCGGTCGAGCGGCGGCGGCTTCTGCGGGAAACCGAGAGCGGCCTGGAACCCGCGATGCTCTGGCTGAACGAGAACGGGCTGCCGATGTCGGTCTCCGGCTGGCAGGCGATGTTCTCCACGGCCAACGACCGCTGCCACAAGGCCAACGTGCTGGTCGAAGCACACGCCCACCTCCTGCGCCACACGTTCGCGGTGGTCACCCTCGAACAGCTCCAGCGGGCCCACATCGCTCAGCTCGCCGAACTCGAACCCCAGCAGCGCGGGCACTACACCCGGATCTTCGGCGACCCACTGGACTGGGTTCGCCGCAGGCTCGGACACCGGTCGATCCTGACGACCTTGATCTATCTGCACGCCCTCCAGGAGCTGGAGATGGAAACCCGCATGGCCTTGGTCCCCGACACCTGGGACGACCCGAGAGACACCTCACTGACCCAGCTCGGCGACGACGCGGTGCCAGCTGACGCTGAACAGGAAGTGGTGCGGTGACCCGCCGGGGCCGCGGCAGCACGGGGCCAGGCCGTCCGTCGGCCTTACCGCCGGACGAGTACGACCCGCCGGGCCCGGTGGGGGCAGGTCCTGCGGGCGCGACCGTGGTGTTCTTCCACGGTGACGACGGTCGCCACGACGTCTTCGACATGGCCCGGCTGCCGCTGCCAGGCTGGTGGATTCCGCTGGCCGGGGCCTTCGCCCAGCGGACGGGCCCCAGCGGCGGATTGCGCACTCGAACCTCAGCGTCAGGAGCCTGGTGGTGCCTGGGCCGCTGGATGCGGTTCCTGGCCGGACTTCCCGCCCCGCCCGCCGATCCCGGCCGGCTCACCGCCGCCCACGTCGAAGGATTCGTACGGTTCCGTACGGCCCAGGCGGGCGAGGAAACAGCGTTCAAGGACGTGCAGGACATCAAGCTCCTGCTCGACATGGACGCGATCGTCTCGCTCCTGGCACCCGAAGCTCAGGACTCTCTGGTTCGGCGCCAGCCACGATCCCGTGGCTTCGGTCAGGCCGGCTACTCCGACGGCGAGTTCGAGCAACTGCTGGCGGCGGCCCGAGCCGACGTTGCCTTTATCCGCGACCGGATCAGGTCCGGAGAAGACCTCGTAAGTCGGCACTGCGACGGCGCTGGCGATGAGAAGGCGGCCTTGCTGGCTGACATGGCTGCCAGTGGAAGGGTTCCGCGCCTGAACGACGGCGGTCGTCATGACCATCTGACGCGACGGATCGAGCTGGCCCAGCACTTGTTTCTGCACCTGCGGGACCTCGCACCGCTGATGGTCTTGCTGTGTGCTCTCACCGAACGCAACGGCGAGACGATCAAGGAACTGCCGGCACAGCACAAGATCCTTGACGGACGGGCTGTCGAACTCACCCTCATCAAGCGGCGTCGCGGCCCGCGGCGATGGTTCGAGACGGTCACCTGGGAGATCGGTCCCCCGCACCGAGCCCTGCACACCCCTGGCGGTCTCTACCTGCTGATCCACAAGCTGACAGCTCGCAGCCGAGCGTTCTGCGGCTCGGACCGGCTCTTCTGCGCCTGGCGCAACATCCTCGAAGGCACTGTCACGTTGGCTGACTGGGTGGGATGATCTCTGTGTTGATCATGCTGGGAGGGGATCGCTGGTGTCGCCTGTGCCGTCGGCGTACAAGGGTCACCGGTACCCGGTCGAGGTGATCTCCCACTGAACTCTTCTCGGTAACGCCTCGTGACGTTTTGTGATCTTCGTTCAGGCGGTGCGGCCGTGCTCGAGCTGGAGCAAGACGAGGGCGGCTCGGGCGATGCGGGTGATGGCCGCAGGGTCGAGGCTGACCCTGCGCAGGGCCTTGAAAGTGACCTTCAGCAGGGCGTTGGCACGTTCGGCGACAGCGTGGACGCCTCGGATTACGGCGCTGAACGCCTGGTCGGGTTCGGCGAGTTCACCGCCGTTGGGCTTCTTGACCGGGTGGCGGAAGCCGGGCCCGGCGTTCTCGTAGCCGAGGTCGGTCAGGGTGGGGACGCCCAGAGTGGCGGCGAGCCGGTTCAGGGTGTCGACCAGTCCGTGGGCCCGTGCGCAGGTGGTGTCGTGCTCGCGGCCCGGGCGGACCGGGGAGACCCAGATGGGCCAGCCGTCCGGGGCGGCGATGACCTGCACGTTTCCTCCGTGGTGCTTGTGCTTGCCCGACCACCACAGGTCCGCGCCGTTGGGGCCGGCGGCGGCCACTCGGTCGGTGCGTATGACCGTGCCGTCCAGGTTGAGGTGGGTGTACCCGGCTGCCGCTGCCCTCTCCAGCGCGGTGGACAGATCGGGAGCGTGGTCGGCGAGCACCGTCAGCCCTTCGTGCAGGTAGCGGTAGGCGGTCGGTACCGAGTTGCCGTTGTCCCGGGCGAGTTGGACCAGCCGGGTACCGTCGACGAACCAGCGCAGCACGAGCACCGCCTGCCGGAAGACGCCCAGCGCGCGAGTGCCCTTGCGGGTCCCGAGCTGTTCGCGGTGCCCGCGCAGCAGCTTCGCGAGATGCTCGGCGGTCGCCCTGCGGACATCGAGCACGGCGGTGTAGGTGATACTGGACGCCACGTGGAGCCTCTGGTTGTGCGGAACGTGATCTTCGCAGACCCGTTCCTACCAGGGGCTTCACTCATGTCTGACGCCGAGTCACCATCCCGCGCCGTCCGGCAGCGTCACACACCGCAACCGTCACGTTGCTGAGAAGACTTCACTGCGTGTGGCTGTATTTCCGCTTCCCTCTGTCCTACCGCGAGGTCGAGGAGCTGATGCTCCAGCGCGGCGTGATCGTCTCTCACGAAACGATCCGCCGCTGGTGCGCCAAGTTCGGCCAGGCCTACGCGAACGGACTGCGCCGCCGCCGTACCCGGCCCGGCGACAAGTGGCATCTGGACGAGGTGTTCATCAAGATCAACGGGGTACGAAAGTACCTGTGGCGGGCCGTCGACCAGGACGGCAACGTGCTCGACATCCTCGTACAGAACCGGCGGGACAAGGCGGCGGCCAGACGGTTCTTCCGTCGTCTGATGAAGAAGACCCGGGCGGTGCCGAGGGTGATCGTCACCGACAAGCTGCGTTCCTACGGCGCGGCCCACCGCGAGGTCATGCACTCGGTGGAGCACCGCTCCCATAAGGGACTGAACAACCGGGCCGAGAACTCCCACCAGCCCACCAGGCAACGCGAACGCGCGATGAAGGGCTTCCGCTCCGTCGGCGCGGCCCAGCAGTTCCTGTCCGCATTCAGCGGCATCTCACCCCACTTCCGACCCCACCGCCACCTGATGACCGCATCCCAACACCGAGCCGAAATGACCATCCGCTTCGCCATCTGGGACCAGATCACCGGCGCTGCCAGCCGGCCCACCATGGCCTGACCACAGGCCGGCACCCGGGCCCCACCACGCCCCGACACGCCATCAGGCACCCACACACCCAACAACGTGACAACGCCGTAAGAATGCATGAAGGGCAGGTCCGCTGCCCGGACCTGGGCGATCCAGCCGGTCAGCGCCACGGCGTTGGCCTCGTCTGGAGTTAGCAGAGTGGCGAAGTCGCGCACCGAGGTGGCCAGGGCGGTCATCTCCGAACAGGCTCCGGTGAGCTGGTCACGCAGCAGCAGCTTGTCTTCACGCAGGTCGGCGGGGGCGGTGAGCAGGAGCCGGGCGACCCGGCGCGGGGAGAGGGTGGCGTGGTCGGCCTCGACCCGCCCTTGGGTGATGTAGCGGACCAGGAGGTTCGCGCTGCCGGTGTAGCCCAGCTCCTTGATCTCGCGCAGGAGGTGGGTGACGGGCACCGCGGGGTCCTCGCTTCGACGCCGGCGCAGGTGGTCGCGGTAGGGGTCGACCAAGGTGGGCCGGTACTGCGGTGCCCGGACCATGCGTTCGGGCTCGCTGTGGCGGGCGTAGCGCTTGACGGTGTTCAGGGAGAGGTCCAGTCGGCGGGAGCATTCCAGCAGGCCGACGCCGGCGTCCAGCAGCTGGTGGACCTGCTGCCACCGCTCGCGTGTGGTCTGCGCACGCGTGCCCTCCCGTAGCGGCGGGCCGGCCTTGGCCCAGCAGGCGCTGTGGGCGCCGACTTCCTTCAGCACTGCTTCGGCCAGGCCGTGCCACAGGTGCCAGCGGTCGTAGACCTGCACGATCGTGGGGTCGGCGTCGGTGGTGGCCTGGGCGAAGCCCCGGCCCCGTCCCGGCAGACCACCTCGATGCCGGGGTAGGCCTTCAGCCAGGCGATGACCGTCTGTGTCTTCCGGTCCGGCAGTACCTCGACACGCTCGCCGGTCTCGGCGTCGATCAGGATGGTGGCGTAGCGGTGCCCCTTGCGCAGGGCGAACTCGTCGATGCCCAGGACCCGCGGAGCCGATCGGGCAGGCACCGTTATGCGCATCAGGCAGTTCAGCACGCTCGCCCAGGACAGGACGTGGTGCAGCACGCCCAGCAGGCGGGCTCCGGCCGATCCGGCCAGCGCCACGGCGACCGCGTCGACCACCTTCTGCAGGGCTGGAGTGCGGCGCCGGTAACGTCGGGTCAGCCCCGCGACCTGCTCGACGAAGGTGGTCTTCTCGCAGGCGGAGTTCTCGCAGTACAGGCGGCGCACCGATAAGTCGATCACGACCGAGCGCCCGCCCACCGCCTCATCCGCGACATGCCGCACGTAACGCGAATGCACCCAGTCCGACGCCTGCCCGCACCCCGGACATGCTGCCGGGGTGTCATCCCTGGTCCGGGCAGTGATCCGCAGCAAGTTCCCGTTGGCCTCCACGCGCTCGACCTGCACCGCGGCCAGATTCGGTAGCAGGTCCCCCACCGCGACAAGACACACAGCCAGCCTGACACCGTCAACCAGCCGACGCCACAGGCAAGTTGAAGCGATCACCGGCTACGAAAATCTTGTAAGAGCCTCATTCCTGATAGACCCGCGCATCACACTAGAGACGCTGAAACGACACGGGGTGTCTGGCTGCGTGGGGTCAGGTGAGGGCCTGCAGACCAGCTGGCCACACGAGCGTGGTGGCTGCCCAGGTGAATCCGGCGCCGAAGGCGGCCACCAGGACTCGTTGCCCGGCGGTCAGTTGTCCGTTGGCTGTGGCATGGGCCAGCAGCAGGGGGATGGAGGCTGCGGAGGTGTTGCCGACGCGCGCAATGTTGGAGGGCACCCCCTCTGGCGGAATGCCCAGAGCGTCGGCGACCGCTGCACTGATGCGCGCGTTCGCTTGGTGGACGATCAGTCGGTCGATGTCCTGCACGGTCCAACCAGTCGCAGCGGCTGCTTCTCGGGCTACTTGGCTCATGTGGCGTACCGCCTGGCGGAGCACGACGTTGCCCCGCATGTGTACGTACCGGCCCGCTTCGTCGCCCGTCAGGTCGCTTGGGAATCGACGGGAGCCTCCTTCGGGGACGTAGATGGCGCTGGCGTGCTCGCCGTCGCTGCCCCAGGCGACCGGCCCGAGCGTCCCGGGTTCGCCTGCCCGTCCTGTCTCCAGCACGACCGCGCCCGCTCCGTCCCCGAAGATCGGCGCCGTGGACCGGTCGGCGGGGTCGATGATGGCCGACATTGTCTCTGCTCCCACGACCAGGACGGTATGGGCGGTGCCCGCCTGAATGAGTGCTGCTGCGACGGACGTTGCGTAGACGAATCCTGAACAGCCGGCGGCGACGTCGAATGCGGGCACTTGGTGCAGGCCGAGTCTGTGGGCCACCGCCGGCGCGGTGCTGGGTACCGGGTGGTCGGGTGTGGTGGTGGCCAGTACCAGAGCGTCGACGTGTTCCACTCCCGCCGATTTCATCGCGCGCAGACCTGCTTCCGCTGCCATGTCGCTGGTCGCCGTGGCGGGGTCGGCGATGTGTCGTGTGGTGATGCCGATGCGCGTTTGGATCCACTCCGTGGAGGTGTCCAGGCGTGAGCACAATTCCGTGTTGGTGACTTGGCGTGGTGGCAGCCAGCTGCCCAGGCCGATCAGTCGGGCAGCCCGTGGGGGCAGTGGGGAGAGGGCATCAGGTGCGGTCACGGGGCTCACGGTAGACAGGCGGGTGGGCGCAATCGGTCGTTTCATTCGGTGTCACCCGTTCGTGTTGGCAGATCCCTACAGGAGGCTTGCCTGGCTTCGGGTGGTCTCCGCAGTGCGGTGATTGCCGCTGGTGGCAGGGCGGATGCGGTCATCGACTGAGCTGGGCAGCGGCGCGTTGGGCTACGAGGTCGACCAGGTCGGCGACTGTGGGGGCTTGCGCGAGGTCGTGTTCGGTGATGAGGAGACCCAACTGATCTTCGAGGGCCATGGACAGCACAGTTACTGCCATGGAATCGATGCCGGCCTGCGTCTGGGTTGCGTTCTGAGTGATCGGTGCCGCGGGCAGGGCGGCATGGTGCACGAGGACGTTCTTGATGAACGTGAAGTCGACGACGGCTGAGGTGTCCTCGCTGACTGCTGCGAGCGAAGAGCGCTGCTCTTCAGGGCCTTGTGGCTGTTTCGGCGGTTCCGATTGGCCGCCGTTCTTTGGCGGGGAGAGTTCTTCCGCGGCGTCGCTGAACAGCTCGGGAAGCCGGTGGAGTCCGGGAAGAGCTGCGTCGGTGACGAAGCAGACGCTCGTCGTGCCGTTGTAGCTGCAGGCGACGATGGACGCCGGCTGGTTGTGCGGGAGCCAGTTGAACGGCTGGATGTGCGTGACAGGGTGGTGGCCGTAGTGCAGCTGCCGGTGGATCGCGACGTATGAGGTGATGATCGCTGCCCGGTCGGGTGTGGTGAGGAGGTTGGCCACGCTGTAGAAAGCTTGAGTCGGGGTGAGGTCCATCAGGACGCGCATGGCCCTGCGCCGGGCAGGGTCTTTGGTGCCCCGGGTGGCCTCGATGACGCGATCGAGGCGGCTGTCGACTGCTGGGTCGTGGCACGGAAGCGGGATGGGGGCGAACGTGATCAGGTTCCCAGGCCGTTGGTGCTCCTCCGCTCGGCGCAGGTTGACCATCGTGAGGGCGGGCAAGGGCCTGCCGACGCCTCGGGGCCAGTTCTCGGAGGACCACGTGCGCAGGGCTCCGCTCAGGACGGCCAGGAAGGCGTCGTTGGTGTCGCCGCCGCGCTGGGTTGCCTGGCCGCGCAGCCACTGCGTGGGCAGGTGCGCCCAGTTGACCACACGAGTGCCGTCGAGGGGTCGCGCGGCATCGTTCCAGATGTTGTTGGCGGCGCAGGCGGCGAAGGTGCTGCGCACCGTGCGCAGGTAGCTCCCGGCAGTGGGTCGGGCGACGGCTTGGACGGCGGGCGGCTCTGCGGCACCGAACAGCGTGTGCAGCGTGTTGATGAGGCCCATGCCGTCCTGGGTGCTGTGATGTGCCCGCCAGCAGATGGCATAGCGGTCCGGGGCATAGCCGCTCACCAGCCATACGTCCCAGAGGGGCCCCTGGTCGGGCAGCGGATGTGACATGAGGTCGCGCAGGGAGGCGTCAAGGTGACCGTCGCCGGTCGGGACGCGGCGTCCACGGACGCGGGTGTGTAGGTCCGGGGCGGGGTCGTGTTGCCAGCGTGCTTTGAGCCCGAAGCCGTGGAGATAGTGGGTGAGGCGAGGCTCGCGGTGCAGGTGGTGGGCGATGTGGCTGCGGAGTTCGCCGACGGTGGGCGGGGTGCCTTCGAGGTGGAGGAGCACTCCGATGGTCTGGGAAATCGAAGGCTGGGTCTGAGCCATGTGGTGCATGGTCAGATCCATGGGGGTAGGTGGCTGAGAAAGGTTCACGTGGTGCTCTCCGTGGAGTGGGCCGCGACAGCGTCATGGTGCCGGGCTGGGTCGATGTCGACGGGTCGCGAGCCGCTGTGCCGACGGCCGCGGCACAGCGGCTCGGCAAGGCCGGATACGGCGGCTGAGGTGGCCCAGCGCGAGCAGGGCGAAGGCGTCGGCGAGTACCGGGACGTGATACGGGAACGGGCGAGGGCCCAGTATGTCGGGAGGCGAGGTAATGCCGCCGCCGCTGTCATGATGCAACTGGGCGAGCAGGTAGCGGGTGGCACGTGCTGCCGGGGCGGGGGCGCCCTGGCCGGTCAGAATGATCAGGCCGTAGGAGGTGCTGATCGCGTCGCTCTGGCTGCCCTCCTGCTGTCCGAAACCTCCATCAGCCCGTTGGGCGGCGAGCACCAGGGAAAGGATCCGCTCGTTCATGTCGCGGATGGGAGAAGGAGGCGTCAGGAAAGAGTGGTTGGCGGCGAGGTGCGCCCGAAAGAGGGTGTGCAGTCGACTGCTGCTCCAGCCGGGCGGGAAGGAACCATCCGGGAGCTGACTGCCTGCGAGGAAGTGCAGGGCCGACTGGATGATGCCGTGGTGGAGGCGGCCCTGCGTGCTGAGCGCGTTGACGGCCGCGGCGGTCATGCACGCCTCGGAAGGAGTGCCCGCGCCGTAGGTGGGGAACCCTCCGTCGGCGCCGCGCACGGCGAGCAGGGCATCCAGGCCACGCCGGATCGGGTCGCGGTAGGCGTATGGGTCGAGTTGGTGCAGGAATTCGAGCGCAACGGTGGTGCAGTCCGTATCGGGCAACTGCGCGCGGTCGGTGTACGACCAGCCGCCGTCTTCGTGCTGAACATGCCGGAGGTGGCGGCCGACGCGGTGCAGCACACGGCGCGGTGCGCCGGCGGCGTGGAGGGCAAGTCCCGCGGTGACCGTGGACCAGGTATCGGTGTCGGTGACGAACGGCATGCCGCCGTCGTCACGCTGGTACATGAGGGCGGTGCCCAGACCCTCGTCGACCGTGGCCTGCATGCCTGGCACATCTGCGAGGGCGTGCAGGACCAGGAGATGGATGAAGAGGTTTCCCTCCCACACGATTCCCCGCCGCTGGGTGGATGCCAGTAGGGCGAGATCACCGGCGCCGAGCGGAGCTTTGCCGGCGGCCCGGCCAAGAACAGCCTTGACTGCAGTGACCTGCACGGCGGCCCAAGGGTGCAGCGCATCCACAGCGAAGGCATCCGGGCCCGAAGTGTCGTAGGCGGGATCTGCGCCGAGGATGATGAACACAGCGTGGAGCAGGGCTCGCTTGCGGACCCCGGCGAACTCCGGCACCCGGGCTGTCATCTCCGCGAGCATCTCGTGTCTCACCGGCACGTTGCCCCGTCGCAGAGCGGTGTCCGCCAGGGCCGCCTCTAGCGGGTTGCCGGTGTGCCGGTGGCGTTCCAGGTAGCGCATGATGCGGGAGCGAGCGCCTTGGTGAGGCTGCCCGTGCCGTATCACGAGCGCCAGGGTGAGCGCGGATTCGAGGATCCGGCTGCGGCAGGCATCACGAACGGCACCGTCGGCTCCGACCCGATTCAGCAGTCCTGTCAGGAGTCGGCTCTGTCCGGCCAGCAGCTCGGCGGCCAGGAGTGACGCCGGCCATCTGGTGGGCAGCTGCTCGGGAGCGAGCGGTCTCATCAGCAGTACGGTCCTTCAGGACAGGCGGGCAGAGCGGTCGGGTCGATCCAGTGGGGTGGGCACGCCGTGGCGGGTCGGCATCCATCGCGCTTCGAACCTCCCCGTGACGCCGAGCCAGAGCAGCGTCGCGGACACGAAGGATTCCAGCGCCCTCACGTAGCGCCGCACCGGAACCCGATCAGGGCCGGGCACCCCTTCACCCGCAGTTAGTGCGGCCGCCAGCGTGTGAAAGTCCCGTAGCCGGCTGTCGCGCATCCGCACCACACGCTCACGCGCAGTAGACAAGGAAGAGCCGTGTGTACGCCCCCATACGGTCACCAGGTTCTCCTGCCCTGTCCGCAGGTCCTCCTCGGCCGATACAAGGTCATTGGTCCAAGCCGCCACATCAGCCGCAGCCAAACGCAGAGTCCTCAACCTGGTGTCTCCGCCAGGCAGGTCCGGCCACGGAGCGCCGGCGGTGCACTCCACGATGTCCGCCATCGGCAATGCGGTAATGGTCCGGCGGCGCAGCGCAAGATAGTCGCGGAGCACCAGCCGACCCCGGTCGTTGCGGCCTGCGGCCTCTTCACATGTGGCCAGAGCGAAATCGCGGTAATCGGCGACGAACCGCTCCCGCCACTGCGGGGGCATGCCCGGAGCCGTACGCCGCCACAAGTCGTCCAAGGCCGCCGCGGGCCCACTGTGCACGTCAGCGGTACCGCCCGCGGTGAGCACTCCCAGCAGCCGGCCGAACAGCACACGGACCTCATCCGGCTGGGAGCCGCGCCCACTACGGTCGAATCGATCGTCGACCAGGCAGATGAACGCAGCCCACTGCGCCGTCAGGTCCCGTTTTGCCGCATCGGCCCCCGGCACGATGAAAGAGGCGAACTCGTCCAACCGCATGGCAGCCAGACGTTCCTCCTCGCCTGCGTCGACGACCAAGCGCAGATCCCGAGCCCATGCGAGCACCGGACCGCTCTCCTTATGACCCCGCGCGTCAGCCGGAACCCCCGCACCGGCCAAGCTTGAGCCGACGCCTCGTAACACGGCACTCAGCCCAAGGCCGGAACAACGTCGACACGGCCCGCGACTGTGGCCGGGCTGTCTCCGGCGGGCACTGGCGGTGCACCGAACGCCTTGGTGAAGACAGCCGCACCGTCTGCGGTGAGCACGGTGGCAAAGGGCTTCGCCTCGACAGAACCAGGGGAGCTGAGAGACGGCATGGTGACCGTGATGTCCTTCATGTCGATCGAATAGGTGGAGAGATCGACAGACCGTGCCGCTTCGCCTCCGACCGCTGCCTCCACAGTCATCGTCCGCCGCGCCAAATCACCGTGAGCCTGACCGAGACGCAGACTGCGTCCGTCCGATGCCCTGGTGAAGGAGACATCGCCGTCCGACGCCCACGACCCCGATGACACATCGAGGCTGATTTTGCCCTTCATCGGCCACTGCACGCACGGCGTCGACCCGGAGGAGTCGAGCACGGCCGGGGCACCGGCCGATACCACGACGCCGTCCGCCGCAAGATGCTGCGCAGCAGCTGGAGACAAGCACCAGGTAACCGTTCCGGCAACGGGCAACTCGGCGCCCGCGGCCACAGCGATGGCCGCTGCCGAAGCGACGGCGGCCGCTGACACAAGAGCAGTGGCGATCACAGCACGACCCCGCATGGGAGAGCCTTTCGTCGATGGCCCACCAGCATGGAGGCTGACCACAATCCGCCCACGGGAAGGGACGTTTCCGCTGGTCAAGTTCACCCGAATGCACGTGTTCAACTCCAGGCGAGCCTGAGCTGTCCCGAGTTTCGTAGAGTCCGATCTTGAAGGTTCAGGCGGACTGCGCGACTTGCTCCTGGCTCCGCCAGAAATCCCGTTCGTACTCGGTGGGCGGTACGTAGCCGAGCGCGGAGTCGAGGCGTTCTTCGTTGTACCACGTGATCCACTGGAAGATCGTCCGTTCGACCTGGCCGACGTCCCTCCAGGGGCCCTGCATCTCGATCAGCTCGGCCTTGAAGGTGCCGTTCAGCACCTCGGCCATGGCGTTCCTGCCGCTACGGCGACGAACAACCCCACACCAGCGCCCGTACGGCTCACAGAACGTGAACACATCGCCATCACCGCCGAACTGGGCTGCCCGCGCAGGGAGAGGAGAGCCCGGGCGAGGGTTCACGCCGGCCGGTCGGGGTCCTGAGCGCTGATGTCTGCGAGCCAGGCCATGAGGGTCGCGTGGGCCGCGCAGTGACTTGTGGGTGGTCGTGCTGACGATCGGGGCGCGCGGGACGGGGCAACCGAACACCTTCCTCGTTCGTCAACTCCCCGTGCAGTGACGGAATGCGGGAAGAGGCGACGAATGCGGGTGCGCGGCGTCCTGACGGCGTGTCTGGTGGTCCTGACGCTGTGGGGGGCTGTCCAGTCCACCGGGGGGATCATCAACCACGGCCTGTCCAAGGAGGTGATCTGCGACGGGTCCGACATCGACCCCGAGCACGAGGAGGTCGGGCCCGTGATGGACGGCGACGACCGGTGCTTCCCGAGGTTCGAGGACGATTACCGAACCTATGAGCAGCAGCGGGACTTTCAGCGGGGCAAGCACCAGGACGTCGTCGTGGGCGCCTCGTGCCTGGGCACCGGCCTGGCCGGTATGGCCGGTGTGTCACTGACCCGGCGCCTGCGCAGCCGCTGGGGCAACGGCGCCCGGGCCCCCGGCGCTCAGGCGTCGTTCAGTGACTTCCGAACTCGTTGACATCGATCACGGCTGCGGTGTGCGAAGTGACTCCCGAAGTCGTCGACAAACGACTCCCGTTCTTCTCGCGCACACAGCCACTTCCCGCGTGATCAGGCTGGGAGAGTAACCTGCCACGGGTACGCGTCGAGGTCGCCATTACACGGCTTGCGCGGCGTGAAGCCGCCCTCTCCGAGTAACACGGTGACGCCCCCCTCACACAGGACGTCGACGTGCGTGGCGACGCCCGAATGCGGCCCGGGCGTCGTTGAAGTGGGGAAGGACAACGATCGGCAGGCCCATACCGATGCCCTCGTTGATCAGGCCGAGCGCCAGGGTGTCGGAGACGGGGGCGGCCCACTTGGCGAGCGTGTCCCCATCCGCCCGACCTCTACGGGCCCGCGGCCGGTAAACTCTCCTCCCCACCCGTGACGGTATGGCCCGAACTTGCCGGTGGGCGACAGTGCGTGGTGAAGTCCGGTGGTGGGCGTGAGCGGTGAGGACCGCCCCGGACGGCGATGGAGCGGAAGAGCGTGGCACGGATCGTCGTACGAGAACCGGGCACGGGCACGATGAGCGCACCGGCGCCGGCCGCCCCCGAGGCTGCCACTTGGGCACGGGGGCTGCTCGACGGGGGCTGGGCGGCGGTGTTCCTGCCCGGCGAGCCGGCCCGTCTCGGGCGTGTGCTGCTCTGGCAGCCTGCCGGGGCGGTCGCCGAGGACAATGGCATGCGTCCGAGTGTGGAGACCGACTCGGTGGAACTGGTGCTGCCGCACGGCCGCTCGGTCAGACGGCGCAGGGTGGAGGGCTACGCGCTGCCCGTCACTGTCGCCGTGTCTGCCCTGGATGGGGCGCGGCCGCCGCATCCGTCCGCCACCGCCTGGCAGGCCGCCGCCCGGTTCGCGCTGCGGCTGCTCGCGGACGGCCGCCTCCACCCGGCCCTCACCCCCGCCGGTTACGACACCTGGCAGGTGGGCCCCTTCACCGCCGCCCAGCGGCAGACGCTGGACTCCCTGGCCGCCGCGTTCCCGCCGCATGCCCACTGCCTGCCGCAGCCGGGTCCGCCGCCGCTGCGGATCGCCGAACCGGCGGCCCTGGTACGCCAGTTCTGCGACGCGGTCGCCGACGGCCTGGTCCGAACCCCGGCCGCGCCACTCGCCGTGGGAGCACTGCCGTACGCCTGGGGTGAGGTGCGTGCCGTGCCCGCCCTGCGCGAGTGGTCCGAAGAGACCACCGCTGCGCTCACCGCCGAGGTCGGTGTCTCGCTGCGCGTCGACCTGCCCGAGGGTCGGCGCCGGCAGTTCCGGGCCGTCCTGCAGTTGCACACCGCGGCGGATCCGGCGCTCCTCGTCCAGGCCGCACGGCTGTGGAGCGAGCCGGCCGAGGTCGAGCGGCTGCTCGGCCCGCGCGCCGAGACCGAAACGCTGCTCGCGCTGCGCCGCGCTGCCCGCGTCTGGCCCCCGCTGCAGCGGCTGCTGAAGGACGCCGCCCCCGACGAACTCCGGCTGACCGACGACGAAGCCTTCGACCTGTTGGGCGACGCCACCGACGCGCTGCGCGCGACCGGTATCGACGTGCACTGGCCGCGCGAGCTGGTCAAGGCACTCACCGCGACCGGGGAGATCGGGCAGCGCACCGCCCCCGGCTCCAGCGCCGGCGGTCTTCTCGACGCCGACGCCCTCCTCGACTTCCGTTGGCAGATCTCGCTCGGCGGCGAGCCGCTCACCGACGCCGAGATGGACGCCCTCGCCGAGGCACGCCGTCCCCTCGTCCGGCTGCGTGACCAGTGGGTGGTCGCCGACCCGAAGCTGGTCGCCCGCGCCAGGCGCCGCCGGATGCAACCGCTCACCCCCATGGAAGCGCTGAGCGCCGCGCTGACCGGCGAGGTGGAAAGGGAGGGCGAGCCGATCCCCTGCGCGGCGGTCGGCCAGTTCGGCGACCTCGTCGCTCGTATCCGCGATCCCGAATCCCGTACCTCCGCCGAGCAGCCGACCGCGCTCAAGGCCACGTTGCGCGACTACCAGAAGCGGGGCCTTGCCTGGCTGGCCGAGATGTGCGAGCTCGGCCTCGGCGGCTGCCTCGCCGACGACATGGGCCTGGGCAAGACCATCACCCTCCTCGCCCTGCATCTGCACCGCCAGACCGACCCCGCCACCGCGGGCCCCACCCTTGTCGTGTGCCCCGCCTCCCTGCTCGGCAACTGGCAGCGCGAGGCGGCCAGGTTCGCGCCGTCCACGCCCGTGCGCCGCTACCACGGTGGCAGCCGCCACCTCGACGACCTGGCCGGCGATGAAATCGTCCTGGTCACCTACGGGGTGCTGCGCCGCGACCGCGAAGCCCTCGCCGAGACGGCTTGGTCGCTTCTCGCCGCCGACGAGGCCCAGCACGTCAAGAACCCCTACGCCGTCACCGCCCGCGAGCTGCGCGCCCTGCCCGCCCTCGCCCGCGTCGCCCTCACCGGCACCCCGGTGGAGAACAACCTCTCCGAACTGTGGGCGCTGCTCGACTGGACCACCCCCGGACTCCTCGGCCCGCTCTCCACCTTCCGCGACCGGTACGCCCGCCCGGTCGAGACGGGCGAGGACCCCGAGGCCGCCGAGCGCCTGTCCCGTCTCGTCCGTCCCTTCCTGCTGCGCCGCAGGAAGTCCGACCCGGGGATCGCGCCCGAGCTGCCGGCCAAGACCGAGACCGACCGCGTCGTGTCGCTGACGGCCGAGCAGACCAGCCTGTACGAGGCGGTGGTCCGCGAGACCATGGCGAAGATCGAGGAGTCCGAGGGCATCGCCCGGCGCGGCCTGGTGCTGAAGCTGCTCACCGCTCTGAAGCAGATCTGCAACCACCCGGCCCAGTACCTGCGCCAGTCCACGCCGCTGCGTGGCCGCAGCGGCAAACTGGACCTGCTCGACGAGCTGATCGACACGATCACCGCCGAGGGCGAGTCGGTCCTGGTCTTCACCCAGTACACGAAGATGGCGGCCCTCCTGGAGAAACACCTCGCCGAACGCGGCATCGCCACCCTCCTCCTGCACGGCGGCACCCCCGTTGCGCAACGCGAGGACATGGTGGACCGCTTCCAGCACGGTGAAGTACCGGTATTCCTGCTGTCGCTGAAAGCGGCAGGTACGGGCCTCAACCTCACCCGCGCCGCCCACGTCGTGCACTACGACCGCTGGTGGAACCCTGCCGTCGAGGACCAGGCCACCGACCGCGCCTACCGCATCGGCCAGGACAAACCCGTCCAGGTCCACAAGCTCCTCGCAGAGGGCACCGTGGAGGACAAGGTGGCCAAGCTGCTGGAATCCAAGCGCGCGCTCGCCGACGCCGTCGTCGGCTCCGGCGAGGCCGCCCTGACCGAACTGTCCGACGCCGACCTCGCCGAACTCGTCGCCCTGGGAAGGCAGTCATGAGCCCTTCGCTGCCCGGCCAGCGCCGTGCGCCCGCCCGTGGCAGGCACGCCTTCGCCGCAACCTGGTGGGGCCAGGCGTGGGTAACGGCCCTGGAGGACTCCACCCTCGACGCCGGGCGTCTGTCCCGCGGACGCACTTACGCCCGCAAGGGCATGGTCGGCCCGACCACCGTCGCCCCCGGCCGTATCAAGGCCTCTGTCCAGGGCAGCCAGCCGCGCCCCTACCGATCCTCGGTCCACCTGCCCGTCCTCACCGACGCCCAGTGGGACACACTGCTGGATGCCGTCGCGGCCCGTGCCGGGCATCTCGCCGCGCTCCTCGACGGCGAGATGCCCGCCCAACTCGTCGACGACGCCAGCCAGGCAGGTGTCCCCCTGCTGCCGCAGCCCACCGAACTTGACCCGGACTGCTCCTGCCCCGACTGGGGATATCCCTGCAAGCACGCCGCCGCGCTCTGCTACGCCATCGCCGCCACCATCGACACCGACCCGTTCGTGCTCTTCGCGCTGCGCGGTCGCAGCCGCGATGAGGTCCTCGCCCAACTGCGCGCACGCCGCACCGCGAGCCCGGCGGCGGACACCCCGCCGGCTTCGGCCGGGATCCCCGCCGCCAGCGCCTACGCCGCCTGGGCCGAACACACCCCCGGGCTGCCCGACCTCCCCGCACCATCCCCCCACGCCGCCGCACTGCCGGTCCCCCCACCGTCCGATAGCGGCCTGTCCCTCACGGACCTGGAACGGCTCATGGCCGACGCAGCGGCGCGCGCAACGCAGTTGTTGTCCGGCGACACCACTTGCCTGCACCTGGCCCAGCACCAGGACGCCGTACGGATCGCCGCGAGCAGCCCCGGGCCCGAGTGGTTCCATAACCTGATCCACAACACCGGCACCAAACCGACCGCGTTCGCCCGCCTCGTCCGCGCCTGGCGCCACGGCGGTCCCACCGGCCTCACCGTCGCCGAACAGCCCCACACCCCCGGCCCAGCGGTGATGGCAGCCGCCCGCACCGCCCTGAACATGGCCCTCGCTGAGATGGCCACCGGCCGTGTCCCCCTCAGGGCCTGGCGCAACCGCCTCACCCTCCCCGGCCAGGGCATCCAGCTGCGTCTGGGCCCCGACGCCTGCTGGTACCCCTACGTCCAGGACGACGACGGCGAATGGTGGCCCGCGGCACCAGCCGACACCGACCCCGTCGCAGCGCTCACCTCCGTCTGGCAACAGCGGTCACCGACCTGAACAACACCTGGCCAACGTCGTGGACCCCCGGGCGAAGCATCCGGACGAGGAAGCCGGGAGGTACAAGGTCACGGCAGTCAAGCCTTGTCGGGTCTCCGAGCTTGAGCAGGGTCTGGCGTCGATCGGCCTGCCCTGCCGCCACTGGTGGTGAGTGTGGGGCGAATTGGGCCCTGGATGCAGGAAGCCCGTGATCGCGGGTGATCATGGCTATTCTCCACGCAGCTTGATCACTTGGACGCACGGGCTTGGACCACAATGGGTGCAGTTCCTGTGAGGGTTCTGTTTTGATCATGCTGTGAGGCGGTATCGCGCTTGGTGGTTGCGGGTGAACTCCTGCTCCTCGTGCCAGGTCCAGTAGGCGTCGAAGTCGCCGTTACTGCGCAGCGCGCGAAGCTTCAGCACGGCCTCGGCCCCGGCCAGGCCCCAGCGGGCCCCGGTAATGTCCAGACGGTCTTTCACCAGGTGGCGGCAGGCCCCTTCAATGATTCCAGTGGCGATGGGCCAGCCGGCCGCGAGCGCGGTGTCGTAGCGCAGGTATGCGGCCTTGTTGGTGAGGTAGGCCACGGCGTCGTCGATGCCCTTGTTGTTGCCCACGGCGATGCCGGCGGCCGTCGCGGCCTCTCTGATCTGCTCGGCGGCCTGAACGGCGCCGCCGGCCAGGATGGTGCGGCCGACGCGGGCGACCCATGCCTCGATGGTCTTGTCGCCGGTGGCGTGCAGGGCGTGGGCTGCGCCCCACAAATACTCCAGCACATGAATGATGTCGATGACGATGTGCACGCCGATTCCCCTGGCTGCGGCCTGCTCGTTGATCAGGTCGATCTGGTGGGGTGCGCCGTCGACCAGGACCACCCAGGTCCGCGCGTGTTCGGGGTCGCGGTGCTCGGCCTGGTCGAACACCGCGGCGACGACTTCGGCGGCGGTGTCGTTCACCGAGCCGCACAGCCATTTGGAGCGGGCCTTCGGGCCTTTCCGGCGTTCGGGGTCGACCTCACCGCCCGCGCGGTCGGGGTCGGCGATGACGTCGTCGATGCCGCGCACGGCCGGCTCGGCGTCGTAGACGGTGCCCAGGGTCGCCATCCGCTTGCGGCCGTTCTTCTCCCCGGAGGACAACCGTTTGTCCAGCTTGTTGCCGCCCTTGGCCGCGGCGGCTTTCGCGGTGGCCTCCCGCAGCGCCTCCGGCCTTATCACCACGCCCTTGCCGTCCACCGACAGCACCTGCAGCGTCTGGGTCGTGCACGGCGCCGGGACGAGCGCGTCGTAGAACGCGTCGATGTCTGCGGCCGCGTCGACGGCCAGTTCCAGGACCTGCCGGTACCCGACTCCGGCCCCGGTCAGGGCGTTGACCCGCTTCGCGGCCTCGGCGAACGAGCCGCGGGCGGCCTCGATCGCGGCCAGTTTCGCCACCCCGTGCGAATACATGCCGCCCGGCATGTTCAACACCGCGTCCGCGGGGTGCAGATCGGCCACGCCCCTCCCGCGGTAGGCGATCCTGGTCGCGGGTGACCTTCCCGAACACCGTGCCCAGGATCCGGGTCCGGCCCCGCTCGATCCGGGTGCGCTCCACGCCGTGCGCGTCCACCACATCCGCAACCCGCACCTCGGTCAGTGCCCGCAGCCGCAGATGGTCCTGGAACAACGACCGGGTCACCTCCCGCATCGCCGCACCCAGCATGTCCTCCAACTGCGAGTGCGTCATCGCCGCAGTGCCGGGACCCGCGAGGTCCGCTTTCACATGCTCGAACAAACCGGTGGAGTCGGCGAACACGTCCTCGGCCGCGGCGAGCGCGCCACCGGCGGCCCCAGCCGCGCTCACCGGACACCCGCGGCGGAAAGCTCGAACAGCCCCGGCTCGGCCTCGACCAGGACACCCCGGGCGACCAGGCGCTTGAGTTTCGATCGCATCGACTCCCGCTGCGAGTCCGTCGCCTCCGGCACCCCGATCGCGGCCAACACGTCCTTGCACCTCTTCGCACCGGTCTGCTCGGCGAACACCGCGGCAATCTGCCGGTAGGCTGGCGAAGTCACCGCCTGGTCCCCGCCCGCCTCGGCGGCCACCAGCAGCGCCGCGGCCTGCATCAACACGGCCACCGGCACCGGCCCCAGGGACTCGAACACCTCTGGGACCTCCGCAGACGACGCGGCCGTGGCGGACAGCACCTCGCTCATCGTCTCCCGCGTGATCTGCAACCGGGACAACTCGATCTCGACCTGCGCCAACGCCTCCGAGAGCCCGCCGATCTGCTCACGCAACCCCTCGGCCCGCGACCGGGCCGCACTCTCCCTGGTCTCCAACGCAACGATCCACGACGGCACGACACCACCCACCCTCCCCCGGCGTCCACCCCGACAGCGAATGACCCACCGCCGAAGGTAGAAGCCCGACCCGCCATGCATATACCAAACCCCCGCGAATCACCCCAACGAAGGACCCTCACAGGAACTGCACCCATCCTGGCCTGCGACTTCTTCACCGCCACCACCCTCAACGGTGCGACGCTGTACGTCTTCGCCGTCATCGAGCACGCAAACCGCCGCATCCGCATCCTCGGCGCGACCGCCCACCCCACTGCGGACTGGGTCACCCAGACCGCAAGGAACGTGGTCATGGACCTCCAGGATGCCGGCGCCACCGTCCGATACCTGATCAGGGACCGCGACAGCAAGTTCACTGGCGCGTTCGATGCCGTCTTTGAGGCCGAGGGCATCGAGATCGTCACCACCGGCATCCGCGTTCCCCGCATGAACTCGATCATGGAGCGCTGGGTGCAGACCTGCCGGCACGAGCTCCTCGACCGCACCTTGATCTTGAACCAGGCCCACCTGCTCCACGCGCTCGGCGAGTTCGAGTCGATCTACAACCAGCATCGGCCTCACCGCACCCTGCACAGCGCAGCTCCCCTTCGGCCGCTCCGCGAACCGATCACCGAACCGGACCGACTCGACCACCTCGACATCCGTCGACGCGACCGACTCGGCGGCCTCTTCCACGAGTACGCACACGCGGCCTGACCGAACCGGACCGACTCGACCACCTCGACATCCGTCGACGCGACCGACTCGGCGCGGGATCCGCAGTCGAGGTGAGCACGCCATCAGACGGCGTCGGCCGGGAGCCTGCCGACAGCGACCAGGCAGAGCTCTGCGGCCGAGGGGCTCGCTGCGTCACCCAGAGCAGGCATCGAGCATCGCCGACAGCGCCGAGCAGCCTGGCCGCCTCAGGCGGCGATTCGAGCCGCGTCAAAGCCAAGTGATGGCCCTGACCTTGAGAAATGTCCGCCGCCCGTCCGGGCAGGTCGCCTTCGATCCGGACGAGCAGGTGCAGAGCGTGTCCGCCTGATCTTCGCGCAGTTCGAGCGGCTCGGCACGTTGCACGGTGTGCTGCGCTATCTCGTCGAGAACGACGTCCAGTTGGGCATCCGGCTGCGGGAGGGTCCGGACAAGGGCACCCGGGAATGGCGCAGGCCGAACCGGATGACGCTGCAGACCCTGCTGCACAATCCCGCCTATGCCGGCATCTACGCCTACGGGCGGCGCGGGTCGACCCGCGCCGCCAGGACCCGGCCCGGCCGAGCACCGGGCGGGTCGTCCGCTCCCGGGACGGATGGCATGTGGTGATCCCGAATGTCCTGCCCGCCTACATCACCGTCGCCCAGTTCGAGTCGAACGAGGCAAAGCTGGCGGCCAACCGTGCCCGTGCCGATGCCATGGGCGCGGTCCGGGGCGGCCCCGCGCTTGCGGCCGGGCTGGTGCACTGCGGACGCTGCAACCGGCGCATGAGCGTGCGCCACCACACTCAGCACAGCAAGGGGAGCTGGTCGGGGAGACCTTGCGGGCGGCGCTGGAGGAACTGGCCGAAGCCGCGCCCGCCTGGCTGACGCCGCTGATCGAGCCCGAGTGGGCCAAGCGATACGGACGCCGGGTGGAGATCGGCAAACTGCCGGGCGGCAAACCAGCCGTGACGGCTCGTCCTGCCTCGCCTCGTTTCCTTGCGGCTGTTGGTTCGTTGGCAGTTGTGGGACATCTACATGGCCTGCATCGGGGGGCTGAGGGAGAGGGGGCGTTGATGGAGGCAGAGGGAGTCCATCATTCCTACGGCGTTCGGCGGGTATTGCGAGGTGTCGATGTCACGCTGCCCGCGGGGTCGGTGGTGGGCATTGTCGGCGAGAACGGGGCGGGCAAGTCGACGCTGTTGAAGATCCTTTCGGGAGAGCTGCGACCGGACCGGGGCGTGGTCCGGCACGGTGGGCGGTTCGGGTACTGCCCTCAGCAGGTGGTGCTCAACGACGTGTTCACGGTGCGTCAGCACCTGGAGTTCTTCGCTGCGGCTTATGACGTTGCCGATCTGCGGCGGGCCGAGGAGGTCATGGCGATCCTGGGTTTCGCCCAGTACGCCGGTGCCCTGGTGGGGGCGCTCAGTGGCGGCACGCGGCAGAAGCTGAATCTGACGCTCGCGGTGATGCACGATCCGCAGGTGCTGCTGCTGGATGAGCCGTACCAGGGCTTCGACTGGGAGACCTACCTGCGGTTTTGGGATCTGGTCGGAGACCTGCGTGCGGCTGGCCGATCGGTCCTCGTCGTCTCGCACCTGGCCTACGACACCGATCGGCTCGATCAGGTGTGGCGGTTGCGGGACGGTGCGCTGCACGGACGGCAGGAGGACGTGCGGTGAGGCGCGGGGTGCGGCTGTTCAAGATCGCCACGCGTTATGGCCTGGTGGAGCACGCCAGGAACCGGTTCGCCATGCTGCTCGTGGCGGTGTTTCTCCCTGTATGGGTCATCATGACGGGCTGGGCCATCGCCAAGGAGCCGGTGCAGTTCCGGCTGCACAGCACCGGTCGCGTGTTGACCGCCGACGGTGACAAGATCACCCAGATTACCGGGGCGCTGAACGGGGTCACGCTCATCACCGGATTCATGATGTTCGCGGCGACCTTCAGCAATGGGGCATTCGACCGGCGTCTGTCCATGGCCGGGTTCCCCCGGGTTCCGCTGGGGCTGGCGAAGGTCGCCTGCCTGGTCATTGCGTCGGTGGCCGTCTGTTCCTACGCCACCGCGGTCATCTGCTGTTTCTGGTCGCCCAGGCAGCCCGTGCTGCTCGGCGCGGCGCTGTTTTGCACGGCGATGACCTACGGCGCGCTGGGGGTCGCCCTCGGCACGCTCCTGCGCCGTGAGGTGGAGGGCATGTTCGCCGTTGTGATGATCAGTGTCGTGGACCTGGGCTTGCAGAATCCTCTCGCCAGCGGAGGTGCGGGCAGCGGCGTGGTGCGCTGGCTGCCCTCGTACGGTGCCATGCAGGCTGCGACGGCGGCGGGCTTCTCCTCCACCGTGCCCGCCGTGGACTTTGCCGTCCAGCTGGCCTGGTTCACCGCCGTCGGCCTCATCGGGCTGCTGGCCTTCCACCGGCGTACCCGGTCCGCTCTGGCAGCCGCTGTGCGGATCGGCCGGCAGGCGGATGCCGACCCGGTGCCGTTCGGGAAGACGGCGAATCGATGAGGGCGGTGTCCTGCGCAAGCAGCCCGCGCGGGGAGACTGTGTTCCTCCAGCCCCGGGACTACCGCGTGGACGGGGCCGGGGCGGCAGGCCGGCTGATCTCACGGCGCAGGCGCTCCAGGTCCGGTCCCTCCGCTGCGGTATCGGGCTGATACCTTTCGGACTCTTCCTGCCGCATATCGAGGAACAGTTTCAACATGTCGTAGATCGCCGCATACCGGTTGCCCTGGCCGGAGAGGCCGGGCAACGTGCGGAAGAGTACGGGCACGTACGTGAATACCGCGTTGAACTGGGCACGTTTCTCCGCCACCTGGCGCTCCACCCGCTCGATAGCTTCCGCACGGCTGCACCCCATCTCGTGACGGATCGCCCTGACCAGGTTGTAGGGGACCTGGTCTGCCTCGTCCTGGTCCACTCCCGCCATGTCGTTCTCAGCGAAGATGACGAAGAAGCCGAGATCCTCAAGACGTCGGACCATGCGGTGGCTGCGCACCGCCGGCGGCATCTCCCGGTCCTGCACAATCTCCGAGCACGCCATGCCGACCTCGAATCCACCGGTCGACCTCCGCAACGGCAGCCAGTCCGCTGTTGAGGGGATGTAGCCGCTGATGCGGTGGCGCGTCTCACGCTCGCAGGCGTGGAGCCATTCCTCGATGTTGTCGAGCAATGCCTCCTGCCATCGCACTGTCCTGCTTTTGCACAGGCGCGGCCACAACTGCGCCCAGGCCGTCGGGATCGCGCCGTGCGTCGAGGGTTCGCCCAGGTCCTGGCGCAGTGTTGCCACCAGGCCTTCCCGCAGTGCGGTGACGGCTTGCGGGTCCGTCAGCTGCGGATCCTCGAACAGGTCGTCCCACACAGCGAACAGCGTGCCCAGGGCTGCGCTGTTCTGTTTCCTTTCGGAGAGGTCATCGTCGCTGCCGTCGGCGTTGGTGGCCCCCTCCGCCACCCGAGGAAGGATCCGCTCGATCATCGACAGGGTGCCCGTCAGCCGGTGGTGGTCGGCCTCGGCCGGGGTGGCGGCGATGCCGGTGTCCACGAGCCAGCTCTTCAGCCACTGCGTGACCTGCTGAGCTTGCGCGTTGTCCTGGGGCTGAGGTGCCTGCCGGACCTGGTGGGGAATGGCCGCGGGGCGGGAAGCAATGGGCCGGTCGAGTACGGCCCGAGCGTAGGCCGTCAGCCCGTCGAGCGCAGGGAGGTGATCGGCAAGATCGGAGAGCTGATCGGTGGCCTTTGCCATGTGCGCGTCGGCCACCGCCTGTGCCTCCTGCACGGCCCCGGAGGCGACAACGAGGTCCCGGGCCCGTGCGGCTTCCTCCTGTGTCAGCTCCCTGCCCAAAAGACGGCCAAGGTCACGGTCGCGGGAAGCCGCGCGGATCACAGGCAGGGTGTAGACGCCCTCGGACAGATCCGTGTTGACGGGCTTGCCCAGCTCCTCGGCTGTGGACGTCAGATCGAGAATGTCATCGCGTAGCTGATAGGCGTACCCGAACTGCCAACCGAACCCGGCCAGCGCCTCCTCCCGGCTCTCCTGCCGACCGTCGGCCCTGTCCGCCTGCATCGCCCCCAGCCGACAGGCCAGGGCGAACAGATGCGCCGTCTTGCCCCCAATCGCGTCGAGGTAGGCCTGCTCGCTGCGCGAGGCCGAATACAGGTCGGCCGCCTCCATCACCATGCCGGCGCACATGCGTTCGTTCGCCATCGTCCCCTCGGTGACTTCGCGCTGACCAAGCTGCGCCAGCATGTTCAGGCCGGTGAGCATCACGCAGTCCCCGGCGAGGATGGCGAGGTGTTCACCCCATACCGCGTTAGCGCTGGGGCGGCCCCGGCGCTCGTGAGCATGGTCCACGACGTCATCGTGGTAGAGCGCGCCCAGGTGCAGCAGCTCGACGGCTGCGGCGGCGCGCACTGCCCGGTCATCGGCCGGCGCCGAAGGATCCGTAAGAACGTAGTACGAGAGCAGAGCAAGGGTGGGACGGACCAGGCCGCGGGACGTACCGGGCCCTTCCCGCGTGAGCGCGTCGAGTTCGGGCCTGCCCTGGATACGCACCGGTCCAAGAGCGTCACGGACCCTGTCCAAGTCCGCCTCCAGACACGGGAAAACGGCAGGGTCAATCCCAGAAGGTGGCATGTTGCGCTCCTGACACTGGTCGGTGTTCAACGAGCGGGAGGACAGCCGACACGTAGCAGCAGGGCGTCGCAGCACCCGCTCCCTGTTGTGACCACCCCCGCGTCTCGCCACCAGGAAACAGATGCCAGTCGCAGTGCGCGCACTGTCCTGAGCTAAACCACCTAATCGCATGAACTGACCGAATCTGCTGATCTGTAACTTCTGGTCAGTAAGCCTTTCTCCAATCTCTCCGCGCAGTGCGGACACGTCCCCCTCCCACAGAACCGGCCGGACGCCTGGCCGGCCGCCGAACATGCCGCATCTCCAGTGCGTCCCCGCCGCCCGCTTCCATGAGCGCCGGCGGCGTGCTGAGGGTGCCGACGTTGGAAGCGGCGTAGGCGACGCCCCGGGCCCGACTCTTGTCCCTCGGTCGGGTAGCCGGAGCGCATTGCTGCGCCCCGGCCCCCTCAGAACCGGACGTGCGACGTTAACCGCATCCGGCTCAAGCAAGCCCCTATGGGCTACGCGGGTTCCTGCTCACGAGGCCGTTTCCCGTCGCTGGCGTGGTGCTGGCGATGGCAGTCGGCGTGTACGAGACGAAGGTTCGTTCTGCTGTCCGCTCCGCCATCGCGCCGGTAAACGAAGTGATGCTTGTTGAGCATCTTCTTCGAGGCCGCGAACCATTCGATCCACTCGCGTGGGCTGTCCGGTTCGTATTCGGCTCCGACGATCAGGGCTTGACGGCACAGGGGGCATAGCCCCTTCTGCCTGACCGCGAGGAGAGGAAGTCCTCACCGCCCTGGAGAAGGCCGCCACCGAGGAGGAGAAGGCCAGGTCAAAAGGGGCAGCCTCGAAGAACGAAACGGGCCCGCCGAAGGCGGCCGCGCCTCCGTCTGAAGTGTCCGCGCCGCCGGAAACGAATGACCCCGATGGTCTCAGTGAAGTCTTCTCAGCAACGTGACGGTTGCGGTGTGTGACGCTGCCGGACGGCGCGGGATGGTGACTCGGCGTCAGACATGAGTGAAGCCCCTGGTAGGAACGGGTCTGCGAAGATCACGTTCCGCACAACCAGAGGCTCCACGTGGCGTCCAGTATCACCTACACCGCCGTGCTCGATGTCCGCAGGGCGACCGCCGAGCATCTCGCGAAGCTGCTGCGCGGGCACCGCGAACAGCTCGGGACCCGCAAGGGCACTCGCGCGCTGGGCGTCTTCCGGCAGGCGGTGCTCGTGCTGCGCTGGTTCGTCGACGGTACCCGGCTGGTCCAACTCGCCCGGGACAACGGCATCTCGGTACCGACCGCCTACCGCTACCTGCACGAAGGGCTGACGGTGCTCGCCGACCACGCTCCCGATCTGTCCACCGCGCTGGAGAGGGCAGCGGCAGCCGGGTACACCCACCTCAACCTGGACGGCACGGTCATACGCACCGACCGAGTGGCCGCCGCCGGCCCCAACGGCGCGGACCTGTGGTGGTCGGGCAAGCACAAGCACCACGGAGGAAACGTGCAGGTCATCGCCGCCCCGGACGGCTGGCCCATCTGGGTCTCCCCGGTCCGCCCGGGCCGCGAGCACGACACCACCTGCGCACGGGCCCACGGACTGGTCGACACCCTGAACCGGCTCGCCGCCACCCTGGGCGTCCCCACCCTGACCGACCTCGGCTACGAGAACGCCGGGCCCGGCTTCCGCCACCCGGTCAAGAAGCCCAACGGCGGTGAACTCGCCGAACCCGACCAGGCGTTCAACGCCGTAATCCGAGGCGTCCACGCTGTCGCCGAACGTGCCAACGCCCTGCTGAAGGTCACTTTCAAGGCCCTGCGCAGGGTCAGCCTCGACCCTGCGGCCATCACCCGCATCGCCCGAGCCGCCCTCGTCTTGCTCCAGCTCGAGCACGGCCGCACCGCCTGAACGAAGATCACAAAACGTCACGAGGCGTTACCGAGAAGAGTTCAGTGAGTATATCGATCTCCCTTCCGATATTCTGGCAGCATTGACGCGGCTCGCCCTCGGCGCATTTGCGGGAGTGGCCTTATCCTCTCAGCTCAACGGGATTTCAGCAGCAATAGCGGTCGGAGCATCGGCTCCGGCACTGCTAACGCAATTCGGTGGCCTTAAGGCAGCCCAGGCGGCGATCAGCGAGAGCTCTCCTGGCACTTCGGATTCTGGCCAGTGACACGCACGTCACCGTACGAGCCGAATAAGGATCTACATCATGAACATTTCCGGTCGCCGATACTGGATATCATTGACCGATTCCAGAGGTGAAACTCCTGTAGCGCTGGATGATTTAGTCGAGCGAGGGCGCCGCAAAGACCAGAGTTTATGGCGCAGGTATCTCGCCTCGTTACTCGACGTCAACCTGGTCAAAGAAGGCCCGCCCGCCACCAAGGTGCGGCATGCCGAACGCACCGCAACCCCGGCTCCCCGTCAGGGCAGCGAAACCGACAACAGGGCTAAGGTCCTGCACGCGCGGGTCAGCAAAATCTCGCGTGCCACCGAGGTACGGCATACCGATCAACCCGAGGACCCAGCTGAAGGGTGGAGTGACAAGAGCGCCAACAGGACCAGGATCCTAATCGCGTCCATCGGCACGCTGGCGGGCATCGCCGCCGCGGCCACCGGATCCTTCCTCGCTCAGAATGGTGAGAGCGCTGCACCGCCTGCTTCAGTCTCCCCACCCGTCTCATCCTCGGCCGGGACTGATGACCCCTGCGATCTGCACCGGCTCGCCGACTCCTGGAATCAGCCGCCGTCACAGCGCTACAACGAGACGCTGTTCGGGAACCGCGAGGCGCCACGTGTCTACACGCAGGTGGGTGGCCCGGCGGGGAACCCCGAAATCAGCGTCAAGGGGCAGCTGAGCCTCGACATCCCGGCAGGCCAGGTCCTCTATCTCATCACCCGGCCCGACCCGGACTCGAAAGACGAGTACGGACACCCGGGAAACGGCCATTTCTATCCGGGCGCACCCATCAGCCCCACGTCCAGCGGCTGCTGGGAGGACGACAACCACTCGGTCGGTTATCCCGGCGTCGAGGGAATCAGCGTGAACTACCTGCTCGTCCTCGTGGGTTCCGACGAGGCCGCGAAGTTCCCGGTCGACTCCAAGGCAAAAAACTGGGACGGATACAGCGCGGTCGACTGGCAGGCGATTACCAAGATCGACGTCATGGAGTTCCACGTCTCAACAGCCTAGGTGTCCTGCCCGAAGAAGCGATCGTGTCGGCCCATCCACCGCAACCCGGTCCAGACCGCTCACCCCTTTGCACCGGGTCTCTGCTTGGGGATATTGCACGCAACCTGGGCAACCCGAGCGGCGAGTACGGCATGGACGGTACCGGGGCCACGGCGGCCTCTTTCGCGCCACCGTGAAGGAGTCCGGTGCCTTCTGTACGGGCGGTGGGTAGCTCATGGGGATGGCGAAGAAGAGAAGGACGAAGGCGCGCTCCTCCACCGGGCTGGTGCGGCTGACCAAGCAGAAGATCGTCGACGGCTTACCGGGGCCGGACGGCGTACGGATCCGGTACGCGGTACCGGAGGAGGCCGACGCGGTGACCGAGCTGCTGAAGATGGCCGACGACGACCTGGAGACCGGCCATCTCGAAGCACTCGCCGACGGGCAGTGCGGCACGTGGCTGCTGGACGCGCTGACCGGCGCCAGGCCAGCTGTCCGGTCTCAGTCGACCTGGTCCCAATCTCAGGTGATCTGGTCCGATTCGCCCGTCGTCTCAGGCGATCTGGTCGGTGTGACTGCTGTGCGGTGAAGTTGAGGAATCCGAGACTGCCGCCGGTCAGAGGGAGCCCGGAGTGGTTCAGCCCGGGCAGTCTCGACCTGGCGATTCAAGGCCGTGGGCTGCCCGGGCATTCTCGGGGTGCCCACCGTAGGTGTCAGGCGCCGAGCGTGCGGAAGAAGGCGCGGACGTCGGTGACGAACGCCTCTGGCTGCTCCAGCGCGAGGAAGTTGCCGCCGTGCTCCAGCTCGCTCCAGTGGGTGATGTAGTGGTCCCGCTCGGCAAAGCGGCGGATGGCGATGTCGGTGTGCAAGGCAACGGCCACGCCGGTCGGGACGGTGCCGCGCGTCTTCGGGGCCCAGGCGCTGGCGTCGTGGCCTGCCTCGTAGTAGAGGTTCGCCGAGGAGCCGGCCGTGCCGCTGAACCAGTAGACGCTGATGTTGGTCAGCAGGCGGTCGCGGCCCACGGCGTCCTCGGGGAGCTCGGCGGCCGGGTCCGTCCACTCCTTGAACTTTTCGGCGATCCAGGCGAGTTGGCCGACCGGCGAGTCGTGCAGGCCGTAGGCGAGGGTCTGCGGGCGGGTGGACTGGATGGCGTTGAAGCCCATCTTGTCCTGCTGGAAGTTCTCCAGCCGGGCCAGCCGCTCCATCTCGGGCCCGGTCAGCCCCTCGAGTTCGGCGGGATCCCCGGAGGGGAAGGTGACCAGGCCGTTGACGTGAATGCCGACGATCCGCTCGGGTGCCTGGCGCCCCATCTCGGCGGCGACCCAAGCGCCGCCGCCCGTTCCCTGAACGCCGTAGGCGCTGTAGCCGAGCCGGCTCATCAGCTCGACGAACGCGCCTGCGATGCGGCCGGTGTTCCAGCCGGCCTCGCCGAGCGGACCGGAGAAGCCGGTGCCGGGGGTGGAGGTCACGATGACGTGGAAGTCCTGCGTCAGCGGGCGGATGACCTCGACGAACTGCACGAACGAGCAGGGCCAGTCGTGCAGCAGGAGCAGCGGGACGGCCGCCGGGTTCTGCGAACGGACGTGTAGGAAGTGGATGTTCTGGCTGTCGATCTCGGTGGTGAACTGGGGGAACTCATTGAGCTCCGCCTCCGCCTTGCGCCAGTCGAAACCGTCGGCCCAGTACGCGGCCAGGGCCTTGAGGTAGTCGGTGGGTACACCCCGGCTCCAGCCGGTGCCGGGGATCTCGCTGCCCCAGCGGGTACGCGCCAGCCGGTCGCGCAGGTCGTCGAGCTCGTCCTGCGCGACGTCGATGCGGTACGGGTGGATCCGGGCGTCGGTGTTGCTGCTGCTCTCCATGGGTAAGACAGTATTCTCAATATAGGCACGCTACGTTCCTAATGACACCTCAGGCTGGCTTCATGCTTGATACTTCCGCGCGTTTGCTGCGTCTGCTCTCCCTGCTGCAGACCCCGCGGGCCTGGCCGGGATCCGAACTGGCCGAGCGCCTGGGGGTGAGCGGCCGTACCGTCCGCAATGACATCGACCGACTGCGCGAGCTCGGCTATCCCGTGGACGCCACGCGCGGAGCCACCGGCGGCTACCGGCTGGGCGCCGGGGCGGCGATGCCCCCGCTGCTACTCGACGACGAGGAGGCCGTCGCGGTGACGATCGCGCTGCGCACCGCGGCGCAGGGCGCCGTCCCCGGCACCGAGGAGACCTCGCTGCAGGCGCTGGCCAAGCTGGAGCAGGTGCTGCCCTCGCGGCTGCGCCGACGGGTGCGGACGATCCAGGCGTACACCGTGGCCGTGCCAGCCGACCGTCCGGCCCCGACCGTCTCCGCGGACGTGCTGACCGCCCTGGTCTCCGCCTGCCGCGACCGGGAACGGCTGCGCTTCGCCTACCTGGCCCACGCCGGATCGCCCACCCGCCGTGTGGTGGAGCCGTATCGGGCGGTGAACTGGGGACGGCGCTGGTACCTGGTGGCGTGGGACGTCGAGCGCGAGGACTGGCGGACCTTCAGGGTCGACCGAATCCAGCCCTCCACCCCGACCGGACCGCGCTTCGCCCCGCGCGAACCGCCCGGCGGCGACATCGCGGCGTACGTCTCCCAACGGGTGTCGAGCGCGGCCTGGCGCTACCGCGCGCGGGTGACCGTCCATGCCCCGGCGACGGCGGTGATCGAGCAGATCAACCCCGCAGTTGGCACAGTCGAGGCGCTCGACGCCGACAGCTGCGCCCTGATCACCGGTGCAGACACGGTGCAGACCCTCGCCGTCTACCTGGGCATGCTCGACTTCGACTTCGACGTCACCGAGCCCGTGGAACTGGTCACCTACCTCCGTCGACTCGCCGACCGCTACGCCCGCTCTACACCGCCTACCCGTTGAGGCGAAAAGACCCGCCAGGCCCGCCAAGACCGGTATCAAACAGATCCGCCGCTGCCGGACCAGATTCTCTGAGACAACTCAGGAGAACAGCCCCGGCGGACCACATCAAATGAGATCCGCGTCAGGCAGCCGTCTCAACCCATCTGGTCGCCCCAGCTCACAGCTCCAGGTCCGGACCAGATCAATTGAGACGGGACACCAGCGGAGACGGGCGTGTCCATCGGGTGCAGCCAGCGGACCGGGACGGTGAGCGCGGCGACCCGAGGGAGCTCCACGGGTTCGCCGTCGGCATCGAGCAGCATGCCGGTGACCTGGTAGCCGTGGCCGGGCGGCAAGCCGGCGGCCTCGACCTGGTCCTCGGTGAGTTCCACCGTGATGCGGGTGGTGGCGGCCATCCGCAGACCTTGGGCGGTACGGGCTTCGGTGTCGACGTCGGTGACGGACAACGGGAAGTACGTGCCGCGCAGCCAGCTCAGGGCCCACCAGGAGTCGCCCATCGTCTCCGGTCGGTATCGCCGGTACGGGAGCGCGAACGGCACCTCGCAGCGGTACGTCTGCCCCACCCTGACGTCCTTGGTGCGCATGCCTCCAGGGTGCTCCCCGCCGGGCACCATCGCCGCCCGCGCGTCCAGACACCGACGGCCAACGCCGCTCCGGCATCCCGGCCTGACCCGTCCGGCGGGACCCAGCCCGCCGCCCGAACCTGGGTCTGCTTTGATCCCTGGGTCCTGGGTCCTGGGTCCAGCTGGGTCCGGGATCTGTGTCATCGGCGCCGATCTGTGTCATCAACCCCCTGTTCTCCCAGGTGGTCGCGGCGACCTGTGCCACTGTTCAGCTGTGTCATCGGGCCGGGTTTCGTCCGTACCGCAGACCAATGCCGCGCCCCGGCGATACCGTGATGACACACGCCATATGACGCCCCAGGAGCCCTCGATGAGCCAGGAGCCGGCCACCGCGCCCGACCGCCAGCCGCTCGATGCGACCGCCGCCGAATCGGTCCGCAGGTACGCGGCCGACCAGCGCGCGCGGGTCGACGTCCTCGCCTCCGTCCTGGAGGACATCGCTGAGAACGGCTACCCCTCGCCGGAGTCCGGCGTGCCGTGGGAGGTCGCCCGCGACGCCCACCTAGCCCGTCTCGCCGACGGGGAGCCCCGTGTCGCTTGACCACGGTGCGCGGCGCTCCCGGGTCATTCTGGTGGAGCCCGCGCTCACCCAGCTGGCGAAGCTCACCGCGGACGAGACGCACCGCCTGGACCGCGCGATCGTCGCGATCAGCGTCAACCCAGAGCTCGGCACCGAGGTGCCCGGCACCCTGCTGCGCGACTACGTCGACGAGGTCGACGGCGTGCGGGTGATCTTCTATGTGACGGCTCTGGGGTCTGGCGTTATCTCGGGTTTGTGTGGCGTCGTTGCAGCTCAGAGCTTCGCTGCTGTGTGAGGGACGTTAGCCACGGTCCCGCTTCAAATAGGGTGACGGGGTGTCTCAGAGTCCTGATCAGCCGCTTCTGCCGTCTCGTCATCAAGTTGGCAGCCTTCGTGACTTCCTCCATGGAAGGACGTACTCGGCTGCCTCAGTCACCATCCGGCTCGACGGTGCACCGTCTCATGCTGCGGGCTCGCCTCTGGATGACGTGAGCAAGGTCTCCGATGCCCTGTATGAGGTTGTCGACGGTCTCGCTAGGCAGGTGCTGGACGCGGTTTTCTCCGGGCAGCCGAACGCTGAGGCGCGTGGGTCGCGCTCTTGCTGATCGCCCAGAACTGGCGGGACTCACCTGATCTGCCGGCAGAGTTGAAGACCTTGGTTAATGAGGCCCTTCCACTCTGATGGGCGGCAACGCTGGATCGTCACCAGTCGAGCTCCGTCAGGTCATCGCTCCTGGTCTCCAGCTGCGCGGAGTCTGGCAGCGGCTTCAGCGGGTGTGTCGTAGTAGCCGGGGCGAGCCAGGAGGACCGAGCTGAAGTAGTAGCCCTGTTCTTCGTCGGGTTTGTCGTCCGCTTCGAAGGGGCGCCAAAAGCTGAGAAGAAGGTCTGGTGCGATGAAGGAGGCCGGGTCGTCCTCGGCCTCGGTGATCGTGGCGAGCCCTCGCAGCTGGGTGACCACCTCGGCAGCGGGCAGACCGAAGACATCGATGCCGCGGAACCGGACGATGTCTTGGCCGCTGGCGGGTCGGCCCAGCTCGATTGCTTCCAGCTTGCCGCGCGAGCAGTGAATGCTGACCATCAGGCCGCTTGGCCGGAAGACGAACCTGCCCAATTGGTCTGATTCCGAGATCGCTGAGGAATCGCGGAACGAGGCGAGCGCTTGGTCTGCCGCCTCGCGGGGCATGCCGATGACCAGGGCGCCGAGACCGGTGGGCGGCGTGAGTTCGAATTCCATGAGCGAATGATTCCAGAACCGATGATCGGCGGGATTCAGCGCTCTGGTGGCAACCGATTCTCGTTGCGGATCATGCGGCGGAGGCTTGTGCGGGCAGCTGCCAGGTCGTCCTCGAGCTCGGTGACTCGTTGCCGGAGCTGTGTGTTCTCTGTGGTCGCCTGCCGTTCCGCCGTGGAGAGTCGTAGGTTCTCCTCGGTGAGCTCGCTGATGCGGTTGACCAGGTCGTGGTTGCCTAGCTGTTCGACCTGTTGGCCCAGATGAATGCGGGCTTGTTGCCGTAGCTGTCCGTTCTCGGTTCGGAGCTGTTTGATCTCCTGTCGGGCGAGAAGCAGGTCGGTCTGCTCGCTGGCGGTGGAGACCTTCCGCCCGCTCCGCTGGTCCTGGTGGCCTTGGGCAGCCTGTCGGGCTCGTGCCTGATCGATGCGTTCGCGCAGGCCAGGAGCATAGACGAGCCAGCTGGAGACGCCGGCTTCGCGGGCGACCGCGGCGAAGGTGATCCGGCGGTTGTCGCGGAGCATGTCCTGGACGGCCTTGAGGACGCGTCCCCGTTTGTCGGCACTGTCCCGTTGACGTGCGGCCTTGAGGATGTCTGCGGGTGTCCTGGAGGGCTTCTCGGATGTCTCAGCAGGCATCCGGGGCGTCCTTGCGGATCACGGTCAGCGGCAGCAGCTTGTGGTCCCGGGTCGCGCGAACCTTCCGCAGGACCGCGCTGGCCTCCTCGATCTCCTCGCGCTCGTCCTGGGGGAGCTTGCTGAGCCGGTCACGCATGGTGTCGGCGACGGTCGTGAAGGCGGTGATCTGGTCGGCGAGGTTGCGGACGACGAAGTCGTCGGCGTCCATGGCCTTGGCAGTCTCGCGGTCGGCCCGCAGGTCGTTGACGTGCTCTTCGATCGCGGGCAGGTAGGACGGGTCGGGGCGATAGAAGCCGCAGCCGGCGCACTGAAAGCGAATCGCGCAGGCTTTGCCGCCCGCCTTGACGTTGCTGGGCTCGCGACAGTTGCCGAACGGGACGGCGACCGATTGCGCCTCGTAGTCGGCGGTGCTGGTGAACGGTGCCGGCCGTCCGGAACGGTCGATGGTGTGCTGCCGCATGGTCGTGATCGCTTCGCGTTTCCGCTTCAGGGACACCTGGTAGTACGACATCGTGGTGACGATCGACCGGTGGTCCATGAGCTCTTTGAGCACGTCAACGGGGACGCCGGCGTCGGCGTAACGCTGGGCATAGGCGTGCCGGAACGCGTAGAGGAAGATCAGCGAGCGGTCGAACGGCAGCCTGTTGCCGTGCTCGTCCAGTTCGTCGCTCAGCAGCACCGGGATGGCCGCGACCCAGTCCCGCATCGCGTTGGCCAGGTTGGACCCCATGTGCGCGATCCCGCTGCGGCCAGTGATCGACGGGAACAGGTACTTCCGGCTGCGGGAGGGAACCTCCAGCTGACGTCGACGGGACTGCCAGGTCCTGATCACCGCGGCGGTCTCGCGGGTGATCGGCAGCTTGCGGCCGTAGCGGCGCTTCTTGACGTTGTCCCAGATCAGGGTGTCTTCGACTCCGTGGGTCTCCACGCACTCGAGCCGCAGGCTGGCGATCTCGACGGGACGGCGGCCGGTATCACGTAGGACCAAGTAGGCCGTCTGCATCATCAGCTCGACGTCGGCCGGCTCCATCTCGCCGTAGCGGAAGCCGGCTCCCATCAGGGCAAGGTGGGCATCGAGCTGGGCGATGACGGGCTCAGGGACGGCCCGGCCGGCGGCGTCCTCGCTCGTCTCCTCGGGCGGCAGGACCAGTGTTTTGTCCCGGTCGAAGCTGCCGGGCATGCCGGTCAGCATGTCCGTCTTGCGGCCGAAGTCGACGATTTCCATGAAGTAGCCGAACGACTGCTGGCGATGGTTTCGGCTGGCGAGTTCGTCATCGGTGGTGCGTCGGATGCGGCTCATCGCGGTGAAGACCGCCTGCATGTCGGCGAACCGCAGCTTCGTGTAGTCCTGGCCCCCGCCGGGCCGTGCATGCAGTGCATCGGAAGCGACGACGCAAGCAGCGAACACCTGCTTGAACTTGCCACTGTCCAAGCTGACCGTGGTGGCCCATGTCTTGATCACCTCTCGGAGCCACGGCTGGCGGATGGCGGAAGCGTCGACCTGCCCCGGGCGGCTGCGGCGCCCGCCCAGCGCCGGGGACCGCAGATTCATCCAGCCCAGGTCCCACGTGTCGGCATCGGTGGGCGTCAGGCCGCGGAACGACAGAGAGGCTCGGCGCAGGCCTCGAACGGTCTCCCGGATCAAGGCCGCGAGGTTGTGGTGCTGGTAGATCCCCTCGATGAAGGCCGCGACGTCCACCGTCAGCAGGCTCGGGACGCCCTCCAGCCGGCGGGTCAGATGGCGGGTGGCCATCGGCTCGATGATGCCGCCGCGGGCATCCCGTTGCTGCAGTGCGTAGAGAAGCTCCCAGCGGACAGGGTCCTCCAGGTCCCGCAGGGTGAACTGGTGGGTGAGCAGACGTGTGGCCACTTGCCGGGCCCATTGCTCGGGGTCGCGGGTCGCGCCCGCCCTCTTGTCACGGTCCCACCGCTGGACGTGCGTGCCGCAGAGTCCCGCGACCACTCGCTGGTTGAAGCAGCCCCGGACGATGCAGGTCGGCCTTGCTTCCAGCGGCTCCGCAGTGGTGACAGCCAGCCATTCCTCGACTGTGGTTTCCGGATTCCGGCGCCGGCGCCAACGCGAGTAGTGGGTGCGGCAGATCTTGCCGCTGTAGGCCGGCCGTTCGCATCTGCCGGAGAGACCTTCCAGAGCGCATGGCTCGCGTTCGGACCCCCATTTCGTGCGGATCCGTCGGGGCCGCTGGTAGGTGGCGACGAACTCTTCCCGGCTCAGCGTGCTGATCCTGTGAGCATCCAGGCAGTGCCGGCAGAGCAGGTTGCGGGAGGGCATCACGGTCCAGCACGAGGTGGTGGCGCACTTCGAGGCCGAGGTGCGCGGGTTGTCCACGTCGCCGTCGAAGAACCATGCCTGCTGGGACCACTCGCCCGGCCGCCAGAGAGGATCGACCTGGTCCTGCAGCCAGCTCGTCCAGGCCGTCAGGTCGAGGGGAACGACGTCGGAGTGCGGCTCCGCTGTGATCGGGGCGGGACTGGTCACGAGCGCCTCCCTGCTGCCACCAGCTCGACTGCCGCCCGCTTGTCCGCGTCACTGGCGTGCAAGTAGGGAGTCAGCGAGGACCGGGAGACGTGCCCCATCAGGTCCTGGACCACGTCCTCGTCGACGCCGGCGCGGACCCAGGCCGTGGCCGCCCCGTGCCGCAGCATGTGCGGACGTGCGGTGAGCTGGGTCTTCTTCGCCAGCCGGTCGAAGAGCTCCTTCGCCGTGCCGTAGCGCATCGGTCGCCCGAGCGGGACGTGGAAGAGGTTCACGAAGACCATGTCGCAATCGGCCGCCTCGGGGACCTCGTCCCGTTCGAGCTGGTAGTCCGCATAGAGCCCGGCGAGGTCCTCGGTCACCGGGATAACCCGGGCGAAGCGGGACTTGGCCAGGGCTCCGTTGGCGTTGTTCGCCCGCCGCCGGACGTGAATGTGCGGGCCCTCGACCCGGCATCCGAGCATCCGTGAGTCGCTGAGCAGGTGCATGTCCTGACGGCGTAGTCCCAGTGCCTCGCTGATCCGCTCTCCAGTGCAGCCGAGCAGGGCGATCAGGAACCGGTCGCGGGCCCGCGTGGCGACCTGGAACAGCTGGTCAGCCTCCTCCGGAGGCAGATACTCCACGGCCTCTTCGGACGGCTCCGGCAGCTTGAGGATCTTCGTCCTCACGGTGCGGAACTGGCCGTCCTCGCCCGCATCCTTGCCCGGGGGAAGCCAGCTCAGGTACTTCGGTTCCGACAGCCGGCCCACAAGCTCCGCGTCCACCCACTCATTGCGCGAGCAGAACCGCAAGAACTCGCAGACCCCGGTCATCACCGCGTTCGCGGACTTCTCCATCCGGAAGCGCGGCGGGGACGACAACCGCGGGCTGCGTGGAGGTAGCGGCTCGTCCACCAGCCAACGCAGGAACCGGGCCAGGTCGAGCAGCGTGATCGACTTCCAATCGAGGCCACGTTCGGAGCACCAGGTCAGCAGCAGAGCGGAACGGATGCCGTACGCCTTCTCGGTGTTGAACGACCGACCCATGTCCCGCAACGAAGCCAGGAACAGGCAGGACTCATGGTGAAGCCGGTACGACTCATCGACCACGACCCACAGCGGGCCCCCGTCGACCGGGGACTCGGCGCATGCAGCACGGAACTTCATGACACCGATGACTGACCGTCAAGACGTGCCTCACAACCAACAGATATCTCACAGTCACACGGACTGATGAGCCCATGTGCCTCACACAACAAGGGCAAGATCAGGACCGCAGATAACGATCACGATCGTCGCGTACGTTGAGGCGTAGGAGCCTCCCGAGCACCCGTGCAGAGCCCCGGACCAGCAATCGGTCCGGGGCGCTGCTGTGTGCAGTGAAGGGCGGTCGGTGGTGTTGTCTCGGTGGGTGGGTACGGGAGGCCGGGATGCCGGAGAGCGATGACATTCCGAGGTCGGCGCCCAGACCGCCAGCCTTTGGAGGAGCAGCTGCGCTCAGCAGCCGGGGACACAAAAAGGCACAAGTACATCGCTGAGGAGATCCGACGGACCCTGCAAATCTTGGTGCCAGGGCTCCTGGCCGCCGCCGAGCGGGTTGATCGTGATGTCCCGCATGCCGAACTAGCGGAACTCGTCAGCTGGCTGAAGCACTTCCCGCCTTCGTCAGCACCACAGTGAAGCAGCGCCACGCCGTGGGGTGCGGCGCCGTCGGGACCGAAATGAGGTGGGTGACGAGCTGTTGGCCCTGTGCCGATGGATCTTTGCCCACCTACGCGGGGAACTCTGGTGTCGGCATCGACACCGAGCACGCGATCGGCGCTGCACCCGGAGGTGCAGCGCCGATGTCCGTACGAGGCCGACGACCGGGTCAGCCGACGGCGTGCAGCGAGCCGCGGCGCTTGCCTGCGGCGGCCTTCTTGGCGGCGGCGAGGGCGGCCCGCTTCTTGCGCTGTTCGGCGAGCTGGTCCTGGTAAGCGGCGACGGCCTTGTGGTAGCTCGCCACGTAGTTCCTGTTGTCCAGGCGGTCCGCCTTGGGCATCGCCTTCACGGCAGCTTCGGCGTCCTCGGGACAGGCGTAGCCGGCCAGCATCGGGTTGATCTGGTAGACGCCGTTGCGGACCTTCTTAACGAGCTTGGCCAGCTCGAGCTCCCGTAGCGCGGCGTTCACGCTGGGGCGGCTGAGCCCGAGCAGCTCACCGAGGGCGGCCTGGTCGATGCTGATGCGGCCGCCGGCCTCGCTGCGTCCCCGGAGCTTGAGCAGCGCGCGGTAGGCGGCGGGCGGCAGGTCCAGGTCGGCGAGAAGGCTGTCGGCGTTGGTCGCCGCCCACTTCAAGGTGCTCACTGGGCTGTTCCCTCCTCCTGGCGCTGGGCACGGGCCAACCGGCGTTCAGCGCGTTCTTCGGCCCGCTTCTTGCGCAGTTCCTCGATCGCCTCGCGCATGTGCTCCAGCGACGGGAACCGCACGAGCTGCGGCAGGCTCTCATCCTTGCGGATGTTCGCGATCGTCTTGTCCTGGTCGACCTGGACGTACTCGGCTTCGACCAGCTCCGTGCCCGGGATGAACTCAGCTACACGGTACGAGTAGGGCGGGTTGAACTGGTAGACGCCCCGGCGCACCTTGAAGACGATGCCGTGCGACATCACTTCCCCGAGGGCCTCGTTGATCTTCGCTCGCTGCACGTCCAGGACCGTCGACATCTCCTCCTGGGTCAGCCGGATCTGCCCGCCAGCCTTCTGGCAGGCGATCATCAGCAGGATCAGCCGCAGCGGCAGGGCCTCACGGAAGTACTGCGCGATCAGGAAGAAGAACTCCAGCGAGTCCATGGAGAACGCCTTGGGGCGCTCGGGGGTGTCGTGGAAAGGCCGCAACACCGAGCCCAGCGCGGGGATCATCGACAGCCAGTCGGTGGATGCCTCCGAGACCGTCGGTGAGGACAGTCGCGGATATGACGGCGGGAAGTCGCGTGACGGGCGCAAACGCCACATCCTGACCGATAGCGACGGTCTGCTCCTGGAGGTGACCGTGACCACGGCTGATGTGCACGACTCCAAGGCCGCCCCCGCGCTGCTGGAGACCTTCATGGACCAGCCGGGCCGGCTGCTGAAGCTGGTGTGGGCCGACAGTGCCTACCAGGGGCCGGCGCTGGCAGAGGCGTTGGCACTTCACGGAGTGCGGACCGAGGTCGTGCGCCGCTCCGACGGACAGCGCGGATTTGTCGCACTGGCCCGCAGGTGGGTGGTGGAGCGAACACTGAGCTGGCTTTCCCGCTCACGCCGCCTCAACCGCGACCACGAACGCCGCCCCGACCACCACGCCCAGATGGTGTGGTGGGCCGCCGTGATCAGGCTGTCCCGGCGCCTGGCCGTGGACGCTCCGCGCTGGCCGGAGAAGCGTCCCGGCCGACTGCTCCGGGCGCGGGTGTGAACCGTCCGTCCGTCGCCCGCACCAGCCAGCCCCGCTTCTCCAGCACGTAGGCACGGTGCCGGATCTTCTCCACCTCGTTCTTGATCTCCGCTTCCCGGCCCACCGCCCGCGTCAGCTCCACCCCGTTCACCGGCCCCGAAGCGGCCACCACCGCGGCGAACACCTCCCGATCCAGGCCGCTGAGCACCTCCTCGCCCATGCCCGACCGCCACACCGGCGGCCGCTCGCCATGCCCCGCGCCCGGGCCGCCCGATCCCACGGCGGCAGCCATCTCACCACCAGACGGCACGGAAACCGGCGTATTCCCCGGGCTCTCCCCGGCCAGCACCGACACGAGCTCCTCACGCCCCACCCGGGCCCGCTCGACCCGCTCCCGCGCGGCATCCACCTCCGCCTGAACCTGCTCCAGAACCTCCGTCCAGGACTCCAGATCCTGCCTCGCCCGCGCCTCACGCTGTTCCATCAACCCCAGCACCGACGGCATCGCACCCTCCTCGATCCACAACAAGCCGTCCGCTGCCTGCCCCTACCCCAGGACGATCATGCCCCGCACACGAAGAAGTCCCTGTTCATCGAACAGGGACTTCCTTTGCCACAACGCACTTATACGACGGCGACCCCGCGTCCAAGACTGCCCTCCCCGCGATCACAACCCCAAGATCATCCCAGATCTCAGCCAAGTTGACGACGCCGCAAATCCTGCCCAGAGCAGCTGAAATCCCGGGCGACCCCGCAAAGGAAGTCGCGGCCCCTGACAGTGGATCTGCCGGGTTCAGCGACAGAGCTCCATGAGGGTGTCATCGAATTCGGGGAACTCCTGGGCGGCCAGCTCGATCACTGCAGCGGGTGACCGACGCCAGCCCGGTGCGAACCGTTCAGCGACGGCCGTCAGCTCCTGGTTGGGGCGCGGGGTCCAGGCGGGCTCGTATGAGGTGGCTGCTTCCCAGGGGCCGAAGCCGCCAGCCAGCAGCCACAGGAAGTCGCCCAGATCGCGCGCGACAACACCGGTCTCCCCCTCCGACCCGAGGAAGACGACCGGTTGATCGGCCAGCGGCTGGCTCGGGCGGACGAGCCAGAACGCTGCATACCCGCCCGAGCCGTCCTGGCCGAACACGCGGAAGTCGTCGCCGTCCAGTTCGCCGTTCCCGGTCCATGCTTGGAACCAGTCGGTGGTCTCCTCAGCGGACAGGAAAGTCGCGAAGGGCTCGAAGTCGACCCCGTCACCGCCTGCGTAGTCGAAGGGAACGGCCATCGCAGCGGCGAGCGCAGCAGGGAACTGTCGATCATCGGTGGGCGTCACCCGCACAGGCTAACGAGGTAGTCAGACAGACGGTCAAGATCTAACGTCACGGGGCAATCGTGGTCCCGCAGCCGTCTCACCCAATCCAGTCCACGCAGGTCAACGCGATCCAGCCGCCTAACTTCGTTGCGATAGGTCACCTCCGTCCGGGGCCCTGGTGGGCCTGAAGGGTGCCCTGCGATTTCACCGCGTCGACGGCCCGCCTGCCTCCGTGGACGACGCGGTCGATTCCGTCCGGCGGTCCGGCCTGCCTCGGTGGACGACCGCCCTACGGCTGACGCGCCACTGTCGAGGAAGGCGGACACATGCCCACAGCGAGTCTACGACTTTCGATCGGCGTTTCGCTCGCGCGCATAATCGGATCCGAGGCATCCGGGAACCCTGCGGGGTTGCCGCTGGCGCAACCATGATTGCGATCTGCGGCTCGATCTTGTTCTAGCCCCTGGCCGACCTTACTTTCATGACAGCCCGGACGGGTAGCTCGCGTCTTGCGTCACCGTCCGCCCAGCGCCACCAAGGGCAATCGAACTTTCGATGACAAGGACGGCCTGACATGGCAATGACGCCCGTCAAACAACCACCCGTTCAACTACAGGCCAGTACCGCGGACCGTAACCGCAGACGGCTGCTGATCAAGCTGAAGCTCGCGACACAGATCGGCGAAGGCCTCGATGGCTACATCATCGGCGGCATCGGCATGGCTCTCGCCGCGCTCACGGCTGACCTGCACCTTTCCACGTTGTGGCAGGGCCTGGTCGGAGCCTCTCCGCTGATCGGCATCTTCGTCGGCGGCCCGGTCTTCGGCTGGCTGGCCGACCGGATGGGACGTCGGCCGGTCTTCCTGGTCGACATGGTGATCTTCCTTGTGGGGTCGGTCACGCAGTTCTTCGTCACCGACGGGCTGCAGCTGTTCGTGATCCGGCTGGTCATGGGCATCGCGATCGGCGGTGAGTACGCGATCGGTGCCCCGCTGCTGTCCGAGTACGCTCCGCGCCGCAACCGCGGCCGCCTGCTGGCCAGCCTGGAGGTCAGCTGGTACGTCGGCTACATGGTGGCGACCATCGTCGGCGCGGGACTGGCCCACGTGGACGGGGGCTGGCGCTGGACGCTCGGCAGCAGCGCGATCATCGCCGCGATCTGCCTGGCGCTGCGAGGAGGGGTTCCGGAGTCGGCGCGATGGCTGCTCAGCAAGGGCCGGCGCGCGGAGGCCGAGGAACTGATCGCCAAGTACGGCCTGGAGGTCGACGTCGAGGCCGAGGTGGCCGACGCGGAGCAGAAGGACAGCTTCCGGGCGCTGTTCAGCCGTACGCACATTCGCAGCACGATCTTCTCCAGCAGTTTCTGGGCCTTTCTGGTGCTGCCCTACTTCGCCATCGGCACGTTCTGGACCAAGGTCTTCGACGCGCTCGGCCTGGGCAACGACGCGACCGCCGCGCTGCTGGTCTACGCGGTCACCGCGGTGCTGGGCGTCGCGCTGGGAACCGCGGTCGTCGACCGCATCGGCCGCCGCAAGCTGCTGATCCCGCCGTTCTGGATCACCGCCGCCAGCCTGGCAGTGGTCGCCCTGTGGCCCGACTCCACTCCGGTCGTCGTCATCGGCTTCCTCTTCTTCATCTTCCTGAACGCCGCGTCCAGCGCGCTGACGGCGGTCTACCCCCTTGAGGTGTTCCCGACCTCCGTCCGCACCACCGGCGTGGGCTTCGCGGCCGCCATGAGCCGTGTCGGCGCCGCCATCGGCACCTTCCTGCTGCCCATCGGCCTCAACCACTTCGGCGTCGCTTTCGTGATGTGGACGGGAGCCGGTGTCCTGGCCCTCGGTGGTCTGGTCTCCCAGTTCCTCGCACCGGAGACCACGGACATGGACCTCGCGCAGGCCGCGCGGAGCGCGCGTTCTCACCAGGACTGACCCTTCCGGGGCACACCGGGGCCCCGACGACGCCTGTGGCCACGACGGAAGCTTCCGTCGTGGCCACAGGCTTTCTCGTGCCGTGCGGGGCGCTCACGGGGGGCGAACAGTGTCCGGTGCGCGGGCCGCACCGGGTGCCCTCGGAGCGAATCTGCGGAGCGAGTCCGCGGAACGAATCTGCGCCATGGCGCTCACCGGTGGGGCTTGGCCCGTACGGGCACGTGGACGGCCGTCCAGGACCGGTCCCGTCCCCGCCACGGCTCCCGCAGCAGCGGCGCCGCGTACCGAGCGCCTCGGGACGGCGCGGAGGCTGGTGCGCCGCACGTCGGGTCAAGGGGACCCTTGCGTGTCCGCGCGGGAAGTCCGTGCGGAGGCCGCTCCAGGGCCGCCCCGGCAGTGAAGTGGGTTCCGCTGCCTGGTCCCGGCCGAGATGCGATCACCCGTGGGCGCCGCGCCTGCGCAACGAGAACGCGCGTGCCCCCGGTCGGGGAACACGCGCGTAGGGATCTCGATGGCTCGGAGGGGTTCAGGAGGCCTCCGCCGTCTCGGTGCCGGGCAGCCGGAAGTCCTGGCCGGCCAGCTCCTCGTACAGCTTCACCGGGACCATCTCACCGGACAGGTCGCCGTAGCGGGCCTTGGCCCGCCGGTAGATCTGCTCGACCAGGGCGGACAGCTCGGTGGACACGCCCACGTCCCGGCCCAGGTCGACGGCGAGGCCGAGGTCCTTGCAGGCCAGCACCATCGCGAACGACTCGTCGTAGTCGCCGGACTCCAGGATGCCCATGATGTCGTTCTCGAGGAAGTTGGACGCGGCGGGGCTCGCCAGCAGCGCCGACCGCAGCACCCCGAGGTCGACACCGGCCTTGACGCCCATCGCCAGCACCTCGGAGGAGGCCACCAGGTGGGTGAACCAGAGCAGGTTGATCATCAGCTTGACGGTGTAGCCGCTGCCCTGACCGCCCACGCGCATGATCTTCTGCGGGTCCCCCATGACCTCCAGGACCGGCAGCGCGCGGGCGAAGTCGGCCTCGGCGCCGCCGACGAAGATCTGCAGGGTGCCCGTGCGGGCGCCCTTGGCCATGCCGCTCACCGGGGCGTCGAGCATCCGCAGGCCCCTGGGTTCCAGGACCTCGCCGATGACCCTGCGGGCGGCCTCCGGAGTGGAGGTGGACATGTCGATCCACAGCGCCCCCTCCGGCAGTGCCGCAGCGGCGCCGCCGCGCAGCATGACGTCCTCCACGATGCGCGGGTTGGGCAGCATGGTGATCAGTATGTCGGCCTTCGCGGCGCAGTCCGCCGGGCTCGCCGCCCAGGTGGCGCCCAGAGCGATGTGCTGGGCGGCGCTGGCCTCCCGGACGTCGTGCACGACGACCGGAAGGCCGGCTTCGATGAGGTTGCGGGCCATGTGGCCGCCCATGTTCCCGAGGCCGATGAATCCGATCTGCATAGTGTTCCCTCGCTGCTGTGTGATGGGGTCGAAGGTCCGGACGAGCCGCCGGGGGCGGGTGGTCCGGCCGCACGGGCGACGGCTCAGTGGTGGGCCGTGCCGGGGGCGGAGGCCGCCAACTGCTCGGCGCTCGGCGTGTAGAAGGGGTTGGCCGGTCCCGACGCGGCGATGTCGAGGATCTCGTCGATGCCGGGCAGGGAGCGCACGGCGGCCGCGATGGCCTCGTAGGCGGCGGTGCGCTGGTTGCGGAAGGACTCGTCCAGGTCGTCCACCTGCGGATTGACCCAGACCGCCGCGATGATCAGCAGCTCCTCGACCTCCTCCGCCGGGATCAGGCCCTGCGCGACCGCGTCACTGACACCGGCGGCGAGACCGGCCTGTGCGGAGCCCCAGGTGGCGCGCTGGTGCAGCTCGCCCTCGGCCTCCGCCTTGTTCACGAAGAGCGTGAAGGGCTTGACCGGGACGGAGGGCCGCACCACGGTCACGAACGGCGCGTATCCGGCGCTGGGTGAAGCCAGAGCCGTGGCCCAGGCACCCTCCACGGGACCGCCGCGGCGGCCGAGGACGATGTTGGTGTGGGCCGCGTTGGGGCCCTGGCCGACGAAGGACTCGCCGATCAGTGCGGTGCGGGCGAAGGTCATGTCGAAGCTCCTCGACAGGCGGTACGGGTGGTGTCCATGTGACGCGGAACGCATCCGCGAGAAACCCCCGAGCCCGGCGGACACGCAGGTCGGAGGCGTACGACGACTCGGCCGCCGACGCCCGCGGGGGCGTGGGCCGGGCCTGCTTCGGAATGTAGGTCGGTGCGGGAGACAGCGGCAAGGCGGGGCCGGTAATCGCAATCACAGTTGCGCTGGCGACAACCTGGAACGGTTCGTGGTGGATTTACCCTGGCCCCGTGTTGACAACTTCCATTTCGGGCGAGTCGGACCCCGTGTCCGCCGGCGAGAGCCCGCCCACCATCCCCGCCACAACGTCCGCGGGCCTGCCTGACCCGCGCGGCCCGGTCTCCGACGGCCGCGGTCGCGGACTGCGCCGGGACCTCGAACTGCTGGAGGCGCTGGCCTCCGACGAGGCCCGCGCGAACGGCGGGGGTCTCGGCGTGGTGCGGATCGCCCAGATCGTGGGCCGGGACAAGGGCCAGATCTCCCGTGCCCTGCGGGCGCTGGCCGACGAAGGCATCGTCGAGCGTGATCCCGGCACGCTGGAGTACCGGGTGGGCTGGCGGCTGTTCTCGCTGGTCGGGCGCACCTACGAGCAGCGCCTGTTCCGGCTGGCCCAGCCGTTGGTGCAGGACCTCGCCGTGGACCTGGAGGAGACCGCGCACCTGTGCGTCCTGCGCGACCGGCAGGTACTCACCCTGCTGTCCCTGTCCGGGCACTCCTACCGTGCCCACGACTGGGAGGGCCAGTGGGTGCCGGCCGTCTGCACGTCCTCGGGGCGGGCCCTGCTGGTCGACGCCACACCCGACGAGCTGTACGTGCGTTTCGGCCCCGAGCCGGACCTCTCCCCGGAACGGCCCGCCTCACCCGTTCACACCCTGCCGCAGCTGTGGGCGGAGATCCAGGCCGTCCGGCGGCGCGGCTGGGCCGAGGAGTACGAGGAGTTCGAACCCGGGCTGGTCGGCGTCTCCGCACCGGTGCGCGACTTCCGGGGCCGGGTGATCGCCGCGGTCAACGTGTCCGGGCCCGTCGGGCGGCTGGGTCCGCGGACTGCCGAGGCAGGCCGCGCCACCGCTCGCACCGCCCTGCGGCTCTCGGTCCAACTGGGCTGGGTGCCGTCCGCGCCCAGGGCCGCTCCGGTCATGTGAGCAGCCGACGAGGGCGTGCCGACAGGGCGCTGCTCACGGGCGGTTGTCGGGAGCGCAACCATTGTTGCGATCTCCGACGGCGCCTTGTCCGCCTCGTCGCGCCGCCCGTACATTCGGCACGACCTGCGGGTCCCGCCGTGCCGCGCTGACCGGGCCTTTTGGCCTTCCGGGATGCGGCGGCGGCGCTGCGGCCGCATCCCGGCACAGGCAGCGCGGCACGACCGCCCGGACCCCACGGCACAGCCAACGAGCGAGGAACACCCCATGGAAATCAGCAACGTCGTCACGGCCCCGGCCGCTGTCCGCGACCTGTTCATCGACGGGGCCTGGACGCAGGCGGCGGACGGCCGCAGTTACCCCGTCGTCGACCCGGCCACCGCCGAACTCCTGCGCGAGGTTTCCTCCGGCGGGGCCGCCGACGCCGCCGCCGCGGTGGACGCCGCCGCCGCGGCGTTCCCCGTCTGGCGCGCGGTCGCCCCACGGCAGCGGGCGGAGATCCTGCGGCGTGCGTACGACCTGATGCACGAGCGGATCGACGAGCTGGCGACGCTGATGGTCGCGGAGAACGGCAAGTCCCTGCGTGATGCCAGGGGCGAGGTCAGTTACGCCGCCGAGTTCTTCCGCTGGTACTCCGAGGAGGCCGTGCGCATCGGCTCCGGATTCGGCGACGCTCCCGCGGGCGGCTTCCGGCATCTGATCCGCAAGCAGCCGGTGGGCGTCACCGCCCACGTCACCCCGTGGAACCTGCCTGCCGCCATGGTCACCCGCAAGGCCGCGCCGGCCCTGGCCGCCGGTTGCACGGTCGTGCTCAAGCCCGCCCCCGAGACCCCGCTGACCGCGATCGCGATCGCGGCGATCCTGCACGAGGCCGGGCTGCCGGCGGGCGCGTTCAACGTGGTGCCCACCGACCGGGCGGCCGAGGTGGTCGGCGTGTGGATGGACGACGAGAGGGTGCGCAAGTTCTCGTTCACCGGATCCACGGGAACGGGCAAGCTGCTGCTGCAGCAGGCCTCCAAGACGGTGAAGAACACCACGATGGAGCTGGGCGGCAACGCGCCGTTCATCGTTCTCGCCGACGCCGACGTCGATGCCGCCGTGCGCGGTGCCATGGACGCCAAGATGCGCGGCGGGGGCGAGGTCTGCATCGCCGCCAACCGCTTCTACGTGCACCAGGACGTGGTCGAGGAGTTCACCCGCAAGTTCGGCGAGGCGATGGAGGCGGTGCGCATCGGCCCCGGCCTGGAGGACTGCGTGGAGCTGGGCGCGATGGTGAACCAGGCAGCGATCGACAAGATCCGCTCGCTCGTGGCCGACGCCGTCGAGCGGGGTGCGACCGTCACGGCCCAGGGCCCCACGCCCGGCGGACCGGGTTACTTCTACCCGGCGACGGTACTGTCCGGCGTCACGCCGGACGCACGGATCATGCACGAGGAGGTCTTCGGCCCGGTCGCCCCGATCGCCGTGTTCGACGACGAGGACGAGGTGGTGACCGCCGCCAACGACACCCCCTTCGGGCTGGCCGCCTACCTGTACTCGCGCGACCTCGGCCGTGCCGTCAGGATGGCGGAGCGGATCGAGTCGGGCATGGTCGGGATCAACCGCGGCCTGCTGTCCGATCCCGCCGCCCCCTTCGGCGGTGTCAAGCAGTCCGGCCTGGGCCGCGAGGGTGCGACGGACGGCATCGAGGCGTTCCTGGAGACCCAGTACCTGGCCGTGGAGTGGCCCGCCGGCTGACGCCGGGCGCCGCACGCGGCGGCGAAGGTCACCAGCGGTCCACCCACCAGCACGACGAGGTGCAGCACTCATGAACATCACGGAATTCTCCCGGGACTTCTTCTCCCTGGACGGCAAGAACGCGATCGTCACCGGCGGCAACACCGGTCTCGGGCAGGCGTTCTCCCTCGCGCTCGCCAAGGCCGGCGCGAACATCTTCGTACCGGCCCTGGCCGAGGACGGCGGTGAGACCCGCCAGCTCATCGAGGCCGAAGGCCGCCGTATGGAGTTCCTGGAGGCGGACATCACCGCCCCGGGCGTCCCCCGGCAGGTCGTCCAGGGCTGCGTGGACGCCTTCGGATCGGTCGACATCCTGGTGAACTCCGCCGGGATCTCCAAGCTGGCCAAGGTCGAGGACTTTGGCCGCGCCGAGTGGGACCCGATGATCTCGGTCAACCTCACGGCCGCGTTCGAGCTGGCGCACGAGGCCATCGCCCACATGATCCCGCAGCGTTCCGGGAAGATCATCAACATCGCGTCGATGTTCTCCTTCCTGGGCGGCCAGTGGTCGCCCGCCTACGCGGCGACCAAGCACGGCATCGTGGGCTTCACCAAGGCGTACTGCGACGAACTCGCCCAGCACAACATCCAGGTCAACGCGATCGCCCCCGGCTACTTCGCCACGAAGATCACCGAAGCGACCAGGTCCGACCCCGAGACCAACCAGCGCGTCCTGGACCACATCCCCGCCGGCCGCTGGGGAGAGGTCGCCGACCTGATGGGCGCGACCGTGTTCCTCGCCAGCCGCGCTTCCGACTACGTGAACGGCCACGTCCTGGCCGTCGACGGCGGATACCTGGTCCGCTGAGCGGTTCAGCACCCCCTTTTCCCCCGGCTCCCCGGCTTTCCCCGCAAGAACGAGGTAGATCCACATGGTCCAGTCCGCATCGAAGCTGAGCCGCGACGAGATCGTCGCCCGCCTCAGGGAGTTGGTCGACGCCTCCCGCGTGGTCACCGACGAAGAGCAGCTGCGCCTGGCGAGCGTCGACCGGTTCAAGAAGTACCAGTCGGTGCATGGCATCTTCGACGGGCCGATCCCGGCCGCGATCGTCGAGGCGACCAGCACGCAGGACGTGGCGGCCGTCCTGGCCTTCGCCGACGAGCACCGCATCAACGTGGTGGCGCGCACCGGCCGCACGGGGACCGAGGGCGGTCTGGAGACCGTCGTCGAGGACACCATCGTCCTGGACGGCTCCGGACTCGACCGGATCGTGTCCATCGACGCCGAGAACATGCAGGTGACCGCCCAGTGCGGAGTGCCGCTCCAGGTGCTGGAGGACACCCTGCGCGCGCAGGGCCTCACCACCGGCCACTCCCCCCAGTCCAAGCCGCTGGCCCAGATGGGCGGCCTCGTGGCGACCCGTTCCATCGGCCAGTTCTCAACCCTCTACGGCGCGATCGAGGACATGGTCGTCGGACTGGAGGCGGTCTTCCCCGACGGCACGGTCAGCCGGATCAAGAACGTCCCGCGCCGCTCGACCGGCCCGGACATCCGGCACATCGTCATCGGCAACGAGGGCGCCCTGTGCTACGTCACCGAGGTCACCGTCAAGGTCTTCAAGTACATGCCGGAGAACAACGAGTTCCACGGCTTCCTGGTCGACGACGTGGCGACCGGCGTCGCGGTCATCCGGGAGGTCGTCACCAACGGCTTCCGGCCCTCGGTCGTCCGGTTGTACTCGCCCGAGGACGCCCGCCAGCACTTCGCCCACTTCTACCAGGGCAAGTGCGTGGTGGTCTTCGTCGCCGAGGGCCCCAAGGGCATCGTGCGCGCCACCAGCGACGAGATCGAGCGCGTCATCGGCCGGCACCCCCACGAGAAGGTCGATCCGGAGCTCATCCGCGCCTGGTTCGACAACCTCAACTGGGGCACGGACAAGATCGAGGCGGAGAAGGCGAGCATGCTCGCCGACAACCACCTCGGCTACACCACCGAGGTCTCCGCCGACTGGTCGCGCACCGTCGAGCTCTACAACAACGTGATGCACCGCATCCGCACCGAGTACCCGCACGCCGGCGACCTCACGATGCTGGGCGCCCACTCGTCCCACAGCTACCAGACGGGCACGAACCTCTACTTCGTGTACGACTACTCCATCGACTGTGAGCCGCGCGAGGAGATCGAGAAGTACCACATCCCGATCAACGCCATCATCGTCGAGGAGGCCCTCAAGGTCGGCGGCTCGATGGTCCACCACCACGGCATCGGCAAGTACCGCACCGCCTGGACCGAGCAGGAGCACGGCAGCGCGTACCACATACTGGCGAAGCTCAAGGCGGCCTTCGACCCCAACGGGATCATGAACAAGGGGACGATCTTCCCGATCGGCGGCTGACGGAGGCCGGGACCGGCCGACCGGTCCGGCCCTCACGCCGTGCGGACGCTGCGACCGGGCCGCGTCCGCACGGCCCCCGACGGCGGCACCCCGCATCCGCGGAGCGCCGTCCCCACAGGCCCGGCGGCCGCACACGGCCCAGGAAGCACACGGAGCACAGGCATGGCGCGCTACCTCATCGGCATCGACAACGGCTCGCAGAGTTCGAAGGTCACCATCTTCGACGAGTCCGGAACCGCCGTGTGCGAAGGCCGTCAGGCACTGCGCCCCTACGACACCCCACGCCCCGGGGTCGTCGAACACCCGCAGGACGACCTGTGGACCTCCATCGGCGAGGCCAGCCGGCGCGCCCTGGCCGCCTTCCCCGGCGACCCCGCGGACATCGTCGGTGTCGGCCTGTGCACCATCCGCTTCTGCCGCGCCCTGCTGCGCGCCGACGGCACCCTGGCGAGCCCGGTGATGAGCTGGATGGACGAGCGCGTCTCGCGCCCGTACGAACACACCGACCCGCAGGTGCGCTACGTCACCACCTCCTCGGGCTACATCACCCGCCGACTCACCGGTCAGTGGAAGGACACCGCGGCCAACTACGCGGGCATGTGGCCGATGGACTCCGACACCTGGCGGTGGACGACCGACGACGCCGAGCTGGCCAAGTGCGGCGTCCCCCGGGAGATGCTCTTCGAGACGGTGCAGCCCGGCGACGTACTCGGGCAGGTCACCGCCGAGGCGGCCGCGCACACCGGGATCCCGGCCGGCCTGCCGGTCGTCGCCACCGCCAACGACAAAGCCGTCGAGGCACTCGGCTGCGGTCTGAGCGACCCCGGCACCCTGCTGGTGTCCCTCGGCACCTACGTGACGGGGATGGCCACCGGCGCCCGCAACGTCAAGGACGCGACCGGCTTCTGGACCAATTACGCCAGCCGGCCCCACGAGTACCTCTACGAGAGCTTCGGCGTACGGCGCGGGATGTGGACCGTCAGCTGGTTCCGCGACCTGCTCGGTGAAGAGGCGGCCGAGGCCGCGGCCCGCGACGGGATGTCGGTCGAAGAAGCTCTGAACCGCGGAGCCGCCGCCGTTCCGGCCGGTTCGGACGGCCTGATGACGATGCTGGACTGGCTCGCCCCCACCGACGCCCCGTACCGCAAGGGCTCGATCCTCGGCTTCGACGGCCGGCAGGGCCGGTTCCACATCTACCGTTCGATCCTGGAGGCACTGGCCCTGACCGTGCACGGGCACAGCACGACGATGGCCGCCGAGCTCGGCACGGATTACCGGCAGACCATCGTCTCCGGCGGCGGTTCCCACTCCGACCTGATGATGCAGATCTTCGCGGACGTCTTCGGCGTCCCCGCCCTGCGCGCCGCGGTCAACAACGCCGCCGGCCTCGGCGCGGCGATCTGCGCCGCGGTCGGCGTGAGCCTGTACGCGACCTTCGAGGACGCCGTCGACGCCATGGTCCGCCCCGGAGCGGTCTTCCGCCCCGATGCCGACAACCACCGTCTCTACCGGCAGATGCACGAGGTGCGCCGGGACATCCTCGCGCAGACAGACCCCGTCTACCGCGCGTCGTACAGGCTCTTCGGCTAGTACTCCAGCCGGACTTCTGCATTTCTCCTGCTCAACGGTCTGGCGGTGGGGAGTGTAGCGAGGGTTTGGCATGGGTGGGTCGGTCTTGGGCCGACCGTCCCCCCAACGAGTGCCCGCGCCGCATGTAATGACAGCGTCGGGCACGTGCCTGGTGGCGACGCCGCCATCGGGACCAGTTCACCGCGTGGTCGCGGCGTGCAGGATGGCGGCCGGGTTGAGCTGCCAGCAGACGACGGATTTCGGCTGGTGTGAGGTCCACGAGGTCGGGTGTGTCGGCCTCGACACCCCTTTTTCGCGCTCCTGCACGGCCATCACCGCGAGGAACGCGTGGGCGAGCATGGCAAGCGTGATGTGCCGGTACCAGCCCACGTAGCGACGGACCTCGTACTGGTCCAGTCCGCACTCATTCTTCGCGCTCTGGAAGCACTCCTCGATCTTCCATCGGCATCCTGCGACTCGGACCAGGTCGGCGACGGTGGCGTCCAGTGGAGCGCAGGCGAGGTAGTAGGTGATCTCGTCGGGCTTGCTGATGCTGCGGCGGGCCAGTATCCACCGCTGCCGAGTCGGCTCGCCGCCGTCGGACTCGGCCACGGCGGGCAGACGGGCACCGGCCCAGTCGTAGAACCGTTCGCCCGTGGCTCCAGGCCCCGCCGACAGACGCTGCCACGCCTCGGGCGGGGCCTGGGTGATGAGATGGTCGATGCGCGGGCCGTTCACCTGCTGCGACTTGGGGACGGCAACAACGTAGGAGAGCTTGGTGTCTTCCAGGAAACGCCGGAAGCACGAGTCCTGTCCGTAGGCGGAGTCCGCAGTGACCCAGGCGACGGGCAGCGGGGAGGCCAGGGCGCGCAAGATCATGTCGCGAGCCAGCTCGCCCTTGGTGGCGAAGGTGCGCTCGTCGGGTATGCGGGCCGCTCGGCAGCGTTCCCGGTCGCCTGTCCAGGACTTGGGCAGGTAGAGCTCGCGATCGATCAGGGCATGGCCGCGGGTGGTGGCGTAGGCGGCGAAGACACCGATCTGGCAATTTTCTGTCCGCCCGGGGGCCCGTATTTCAATAACTGAATCGCCCCGGTTCGAATGGAGACTCGATTTCATGAAAGGATCGAGTCATGGCACGACCTTCCCGTTACCCGCTTGAGCTCCGCCGTCGCGCGGTGCGCATGGTCGCCGAGGTAGGCGACGACTACCCGAACGAGACGGCCGCCCTGCAGGCGGTGGCCGAGAAGCTCGGCATCAGCTCCCGCGAGACGCTGCGGAACTGGGTGAAGCAGCACGAGATCGACGCGGGGACACGTCCGGGGACAACGACGGAGGAGTCCGCCCAGCTCAAGGCGTTGAAGAAGGAGAACGCCGAACTCAAGCGGGCCAACGAGATCCTGAAGGCCGCGGCGAGTTTCTTCGCGGCCGAGCCCGACCGGCCACACACACGCTCGTAGCGTTCATCGACGAGCACCGGGACCGCTTCGGCGGCGTCGAGCCGATCTGCAGGACGCTCACCGAGCACGACTGCAGGATCGCCCCTTCCACCTACTACGCCCACCACAAACGTCGGAGCACGCCGTCGGCCAGGACCGTGCGGGATGCCGAACTGAAGAAACAGATCAGCGAGGTCTTCGAGGCCAACTACCACGTCTACGGGGCGAGGAAGATCTGGCGTGAGCTGAACCGGCAGGGCCGCCGCGTGGCCCGCTGCACCGTCGAACGCCTGATGCGCGAACTCGGCATCGCTGGGGCGGTCCGTGGTAAACGCGTGATCACCACGCTGCCCGGCGGGCAGGCCGAACGGGCGCCGGACCTGCTGGACCGCGACTTCGTCGCCGGCGCCCCGAACCGCTGCTGGGTCGCGGACTTCACCCACGTGAAAACCTGGGCCGGTATCGTCTACGTCGCCTTCGTCGTGGACACCTTCTCCCGCCGGATCGTCGGCTGGTCCGCGGCCACCGTGAAGGAAACGGTCTTCGTCCTGGACGCCCTTGAGATGGCCGTGTGGCAACGTGACCGCGACCAACACCCAGTTCAGCCAGGCGAGTTGATCCACCACTCGGATGCCGGGTCGCAATATACGAGTTTCCGGCTCGCCGAGCATCTGGACGCCGCCGGCATCGCCGCCTCGATCGGATCGGTCGGCGACGCCTACGACAATGCCCTGATGGAGAGCACGATCGGCCTGTACAAGACCGAACTGATCAAGCCCCAACGGCCCTGGAAGTCGCTCTCCCAGGTCGAGTCGGCCACCGCAGAGTGGGTCGACTCGTACAACCACCGCCGACTCCACGGTGAGATAAGGCACGTTCCGCCCGTCGAGTACAAAGCCAACCACTACATGGAATCCACGAAACCCCAGGTCACAACCATAATCTGAGATCTCTATCGAACCCGGGGCGATTCACTCGCCTCCGCCCCGGGCTGGGCGTCACTGATCGACGGGCTTTCTCGCCCCGCCGAGCCCCCCGCGGCCCCGAGCCAAGCGGTGCTGGGCAAGCAGACCATTCTCGACGCTCTCGACGGCGCCCTGCCGAGCGGCGTTCACGCGGTGCGGAAGGGCGGTTCCGAAAAGGGATATGTGGACGTTCTGCTCGACGACGGCCGTACAGAAGCCCTGTTGACCATCACCGTCCAGGATTGGCCTCCCCAGCAGGAACAACTGAATGAGATCTTCAAGAACGCCAAACCCGACAGGTCCGGGAACAGGCTGGTCACTCGCCAGTACCCGACCACGAGCGGCGGTCGCAACGCCGTCGAGTGGGATGCCGACGCCCTCTACGGCGACGGACGGCGCGTTGTAGTCAGCGAGCTCAATGCAATGGCATTCGGCCTCCCGGCAAACCGGGCGAATCCGCCGTTGTCCATGAAGCAGCTCGCATCGATCGCCGAGGCCGCCGCTTTGCGTTCGTGACGCCTGCCGAGTCGGCGCGAAGGCGCGGACGCGAGTGCCGCAGTCGTCTCCGAGGAGGTCCCTGGTCAGCTGCGGCGCATGGAACACAGCGCGCAGTTCACGGACCTGGTCGCGGCCTGCGCGCAGTTCGTCGCGACGGCCGGGAGGATCGTTCCGAACCTGCGCGGCGAGCACTACGACGACGGCGAGCGGGAGACGCCCTTCAGCGGCTTCTGAAGCTGCTCGTCGAGGTCGACCTCGCCGCGGGTGACGGCGTTCTCGATCCAGTCGGCCGCAGCGCGTACCCGCGAAAGTCCCCGCCCGATCTTGTCCCGCAGATCGCCGACGCCTTCCCCCGCCTTGGTCCACGCGGCCTTGTCGGACCTCAGCTTGTCGATACCCCCGCCGCTGCCCCCTGGGGTGGAGCCTCCGGGGCCGGCGGACAGCTGGTTGAGCTGCATCCGTGTGGTGTGTCGCTCGGACGCCGCGGTCTTGAGCTGCTCCCACTCGTCCCACGCCATGCGTGGCCCCCTCCCGGTGTCTCGTCGTGCACCGACGAGCGGATGTGAAGGTGCGACAGCATCCTTTTGGTGATCGAGAAGCACCGTAGCGTTCGTTCATCACGTGCCTCATCCGCACCAGCAACCATCGCGCCTGAGTATCCGCACTCAGGCGGAACCAGGGCCTCGGTCGGAAGGGCCGGCGTTGCCCGGTGCGCTCGGGGCCGCATGCTCGATGCTTTTTTGCCCCTTGTGTCGGACGACGCGGCCTCCCCGGCTCCGCAGAGCTTGTGCGGAGGGGGCGTGCGGGAAGGTGCGGCATCGTCGTCATCTGACGACCGTCATCGTGGAGCACGCGGACCGCGTGGCACATACCACCTTCGGTACCGGCCCAACAGTGGGCGTGTGAGAGACCTTCCCCAGGCAGCGGTCAAGGAGCTCCAGGCAGCCTTGAACGAGGAGGGCGGTCTCCTCACGGTGGGGCGTGACGTGCGACGTGCTGTCATGGCCCGCTGGGCCCAGGGCCGGTGGGCGAGTTCAGCGGGCCCGGTCCGCGACCGATGGTGGTGCCAAGTCATGCCCTCGGTGACCGAAACCGTTCTGCCAGCGGCGTCAGGCAGCGATGCCGCGGTTGTCCATGGAGTCCTCGACTATGCGCAGCCCGTCCATACCCGGCAGCTTCGCGATGTGCGAGTCGATGTCGCGGATGAGTTTGCGGCCCTCGGAACCCGCGAAGAGGTGCGTCATGACGTGGGTGACCTCGTCCTCGGACATGACGCCCGAGCCGACCGGGCCCCAGGCCTTCTCGAGCGCAAAGCGGGCGATCACGCGGGCCTTCTTGCTTGCCGCGAGCCGGTCACGCGCCTGCGACGCGTAGAACGCGACGTGCTTCGTCTCCTGCTGCGCGATCCGCCTCAGCAGCGGTACCAGCACCGGGTGGGTCTCCAGCGCCGCGAGCCGGTGGTACGCCGCTGTCGCCGCCCACTCGTTCGCCGCGCCCCACGCCATGTGCACGGCGACGAAGTCGTTTCCGACCAGTCGACCTATCGCCGTCAGCTTCACCGGCGCCAAGCGATCCCTCCAGCCGAGCTTCAGTCGGGTCGCCTTGAGCTCGTCGAAGTCGACTCGGATGCTGTGGCGCCCCAGCACGGCCGCGAGCGCTTCGCCGTGCCAGAACTCCTCGCGGTTCCACATCGTCATGAAAGCGCCCACCGCGGGCTCGTTGTGAGACGGGGTCGTCAGCAGGTTACGCATGTAGCAGACCGTGTGGTATTCGACGTCGCACATGTAGCGCAGTGTGCGCAGCGTCTCCTCGGACAGCGGGTCGCGCTCGAACTCGTCGAAGTCGAGGTCGGCCCACTGCACGCCGGTGGAGTTCTTCGTGTACTTGTCTATGTCGAAAGCCATCAGACACTCTTCTCGTCGGTGCGCGTCGGAATCGTCGCCCGTGCCGCGATGACGTCGCGGCGCACCCCCGAACCGCCGCTCTTCCAGCGGTAGATGTTCCAGTTCCTCTTGTGCGATTCGCGGGCCAGTTCGGCGTCGGGGTTGATCGCCGAGGGCTTGCCCAGCAGCGACAGCCACGGCAGGTCGGAGTGGCTGTCGCCGTAGCCGTAGGAGGCCGCGAGGTCGTAGCCGCCCTCCTCGGCGTACCGGCGGAGCCACGCGGCCCTCGCCTCGTCGACGAGCGGCGGCTTCGCGAGGTAGCCGGTGAGCACACCGTCCTTCATGTGCATGGAGCTCCCGACGACCTCGTCGAACAGGTCGGCGAGCGGAGAGGCGAGAAGGCCGATGGAGCCGGTGACCAGGACGGTGCGGTGACCCGCCGCACGGTGCTCGCGGATGCGCTCCAGGGCGTCCGCGCTCGTGTGCCGCAGCATCGTGTCGGCGTAGCCGCGCCTCACGACCTCCTCGAGACGGGCGATGGGCATGCCGCGGTAGCGGCGCAGGAACGCACGGATGAATTCGCCGCGGTCACGCTTCTCGGCCCGGAGGTAGCCGGGCAGCGAGGCGAGCAGGTCCGCTGCCTCCTTCGGCCAGGCCGCCTTACGGAAGCCCGAGGTGCGTACCCAGAGGTACTGCTCGACGATGTTGGAGTCGACGACGGTCCGTTCGAGGTCGAAGACGGCGAGCACGTCGGTACGCTGCGGCAGTTCGCGTTTCGGGTGGGCGTTCGCCGACCGGGCGGTCGCGGCCTTCCGGCGAAGGTAGGCCGCTGTCAGCTCGCTGATGGCGGGGAGGTGCACCTTCTGCAGGTACTCCTCCCAGTCGATCCGCTCCACATCGAAGCCGCGGTCCTCGCGCATCGCGGCCGGAAGCGCGTTGTTCAGCGCGCGGGCGTTGCGGTCGTCGAAGATGATCTCGGTCTGCGCATACGCGCGGTAGAGGTCGATGAAGTTACTGAGGGTGGCGATGCCGGCGCGCAGCTTGGCGTTGTCGGCCGCGAGAGCGCGCTTACGCTCGTCGTTCGGCATCAGCCGCAGAGCGGCGTCCCACAGGTCGGCCTTTCTCTTCGCCAGCAGCAGACCTCGGTTGAACTTGCGCTCGCCCGAGAACTTCCAGGTCGGTACTTTGACGAATCCGTCGCCCTTGGGCAGCGGGTGCTGCGTGTAGTAGTCGCGTACGTTCTCGTACATGCGGTGGAAGGGCAGCGGATTCGACGCGCCCGAGGCGATGTGGAAGTACTTCGGCTCGTCGACAGGTGTCGGGTTGGCCGCCGCGGCCAGCATGGCGTTGACGACGAAGTCGACGGGGATGACATCGAGGATCGAGTCGGGCAGCCCCGGGAAGTCCGGCAGTTGGCCGCGACCGTAGGCGAAGATCAGCGGATCGGCGACCTTGAAGCCGTCGATCCAGCCGGGGAACGGATGCTGGAGGGCGCTCTCGATGATCGAGGGCCGGACCACCGAAAGCCGGTGTCCGGCCTCGCCCCAGAGGTCTTCCGCGGCACGTTCCGCGAGTGCCTTCGTCAGCGTGTAGACATCGGTCCACCCCAGACTCTGCGCGCGCCGCCGGCCGGCGGAGACGAGCTGGGAACGCACCCACTCGCGCCGCGCGTCCTCGCTGGCGCGGGCCGCCGCGATCGGGCCCTCCTTGCCGTGGTTTCCGCGGGCGCGGGACATGAAACGCTCGAGCATCGCCGGCTCCCGCGAGGTGAGTTCGGTGCGCTCGTGGGTCTGTGTCGCCAAGGTCCACTCGGTGCGCCAGTCGACGTCGTGCTCGAGCTTGGCCTCGGGCACCACGCCGCGACGCAGTCCCCCGACGTAGCAGGTCGACACATGGACGACGTGCGGGTCGGATCCGGAGGCGAGCAGGGCCTCGTAGAGGTTTACGGTGCCGTTGACGTTCGTGTCGAACGCCTCGTGGATGGGCGGGTCGAACGAGACGGTCGACGCCGAGTGGATGACGACGTCGAGGTGGGAAGGCAGTTCGGGAATGCTGGTCATGCTGCCGTTGAGCACGGTGATCCGCTCACGGACGATGCGCTCCGCCTCTTCGGCGCCCACGGCATCCCGCCAGCGCTCGAACACGGGTTTGCGCAGAAGGTGCTGGAGTCGGTCCTGCCCGGTCTGGGTGCCCTTCCCGCGCACGAGGAGCGAGATGTGGGTGGCGGGGTGATCGGTGAGCAGCCGCTCAAGGACGGCCTGCCCGACGAAGCCGGTCACGCCCGTCAACAGGACGTGTGCGTTGCCGAGTTCGGTCTTCGCGTTGTGCAGTGTCACGGAAGGAGCCTCGATTCCACGGTGGATGCGACACCGGGACGGATGCCGGGGAGCGCGGCGACCATCGCGCGGATACGGCCCGCCTCGGCCCGTCCGCTCTGGTCGCCGAAGACATGGCGTTCGAAGAAGGTTCGCTCGTGCTTGGAGCGATCGACCGAGCCGAGCGGCCAGGCGGCGTGCCGGAGGGCGCGACGGGTGATGCGCCGGGCGCGGGCCGAGCATCGGAGTCGCCGTTCCGTCTCCTCGGCGAGGAAGTAGATGTGACGATGCTTGATCTCCACCACGGGGTTGATGATCGACGCCATGACGCGGGAGGCGCCGGCCAGCCGCCGGTAGGCCGCCTGCGTGATCCATTCGTCCACGAGGCCCGTCGTCACGTGTGCGGCGACGATCTGCGTACCAGTGATGTTGGCGATGAGGGCGTGACGGATCGGGCCGCGGCGCTTGCGGCGCTCCGCCAGTACCCACCGTGCCGGACCGGCGCTCGAAGGGAGGTCGCGGGTGGCGGGAGAGGCATCCAGGACGGCGTCGAGGGCGTCGGCGATCCAGAACCTCTCGAACATCCACGTGGTGAGGAACGCGGTGACCCGGGCGTCCCTGTGAGTCGCGGTGAGCAGCAGGTCGCTCATGCGGGGCAGCGTCGCACGTTCCATGTCGCGCAGCGCGCGGACGAGCCGGACGGATTCGGCGTCGAGCGGCTCTTCGGCGAGCGCCCCGAGATCGAGCGTTTCGCGGTGGCTGCCGTGTGCCGTACGGGCGAACTCACGCACGTCGAAGCCCGCTGTCTCGGGCGGCGCGGTCGTCGCCTCGTCGTTTGAGTTCATGCGCCGGCTTTCTGGGGCGGGAGTTGGGGGGGACTCTGCAGAGGCCCCGGAACGTGCGAAAAACTGTCGGGGGCCGTCACGTCAGACCGAGCAACCGGCGCATGTGTGACACGTGGCCTGAGGCCTAAATTGGGTTATCTGACGCCCCGGTAGCAGAAAGGTGCCGCTGACCTGCATGGATGCGAGTGTCTAGGTCGTACCGGACACCATGTGCTTCCGGCTCTACCACCTCCCGGCCCGCCTCGCGAAACACGCCCGTCGCCGATGGCCGCGGATCGAACACACCTGGCCATGGGCCGACGCGTTCACCACCGCCTTGGACGACTGACCGCCCTCCCAGCCATCACCTGACCACCCACATCCGCCCCAACGAGGACCGAAAAGGAGAGGACCGCACCAGCCCGGGAGACGTGGAACCCCGGCGCACCCCGCAGCGTCACGCGACGGCCCACTCTCGAACGGCAGAGGACATTACGGGCGAACCGCCGAGCCGATCAACTACCCGCCCCAGCTGACGGATCGAGGTCAGAGGGCGATTCCTGAGTCCGTATGAGCACGTGCGGAATCTGGTGTCACAAGACGGATGCGTGCCCGGTCTAAGGGAATGAGCCGAGTAATGAAAGGTGTGTCATGCGCGAGGACTCAGCCGTCGGCTGCTGCACGACCGTAGCGATTCACCTGAGTTGGCTCGTCGGTCGGCGAACTCGGAAGGCCGGTGTCGGGCTCGGCGACGTGCACCCGCTCGCCACCCCACGTAATAGCTGTGAGCGGGGAACTCGGATGTCAAGTGGATGGCATATGAAACTGTGCTGAGCCGTATGGGGGTCGCACTTGTCACCGGCGCTACGTCGGGTATCGGAGCGGCGTTCGCGCGCGCTCTGGCGGACCGTGGATGGGACCTTGTCCTGGTGGCGCGCGACAGGGAGCGGCTCGGCCGGATGGCGGTCGAGCTCGAGTCCCGGGGCCGTGCCGTCGAGGTACTGCCCGCCGACCTGTCCGATCGCGCCGACGTCGAGCGTGTCGTCGCCCGGCTGGAGGACCCCGCCCGTCCGGTGGACATGCTCGTGAACAACGCCGGTTTCGGCGTGCACGCGCCGATAACCTCGGCCGACACCGCTCCGCACGACCGGGCGATCGAGGTCATGGGGCGCGCGGTGCTGGTGCTCGCCGGCGCCGCTGGGCGGGCCATGCGTGAACGCGGACACGGTGCGATCGTCAATGTGTCGAGCACGGCTGGGTTCGTCACGATGGGGAGTTATTCGGCGGTCAAGGCCTTCGTGACCTCGCTCACGGAGGGGCTGGCGAACGAGCTCCATGGAACGGGCGTAACCGTGACGGCCCTTTGTCCGGGCTGGGTCCGCACGGAATTCCACATGCGGGCCGGAATCCGGTCGTCGAGCATTCCGAACTTCCTCTGGCTCGACGCCGAACGACTCGTCGAGGCGAGTCTGCGCGACGTGCGCCGCGGACGGGTGATCTCCATGCCGAGCTTCCGGTACCGGTTGCTCATCTGGTTCACACGTCACCTTCCGCGCCACACGGTGCGGTGGATCTCGCGACGGATCTCCTCCAGCCGCAACGACAGTCTCACTCACTGAAAGAATCAGTGCGGGCGAGCCCGCACCGGAAGGAAGCGGATGCCTGCGACGATGCGCGACCGTTTCACGTCACGCTCTCACGCCGCGGCGCGTTTCGTCGCGCAGCGGGGGCTGTTGAAGCCCGTCGTCTGGAGCGTGACCAGCGTCACGGTACTGGGGCGCGAGCGCTTGGAGAACGTCGAGGACGCCTATGTCGTCGTCGCCAATCACAGCTCGCACCTCGACACACCGCTCATCATGGGCGCGCTGCCCCGCCGATTGGCGCGCTACCTCGCGGTGGGAGCCGCCGCCGACTACTTCTTCGACGTGTGGCGGCGGCGCGGCCTCACGGCTCTCTTCTTCAACGCCTTCCCGGTCGACCGCAGCGGAGCGAACACGCGCGGAGTGAGCGCCAAGGCTTTGCTGAACCGGGGAGTGCCGCTCCTGATCTTTCCCGAAGGTACCCGCTCGCGCGACGGATCGCTCGGGGCGTTCAAGCCGGGGGTGGCGGCGCTCGCCTCGTCGGCCGAGGTGCCGGTGCTCCCCGTCGCGGTCATCGGCGCGCATGCGGCGCATCCTCGCGGATCGAATTGGCCGAAACCGGGCCGCCTGCCGGTCGGGGTTGTCTTCGGCGAACCGCTCACTGCCCATCCCGGGGAGTTGAGGAGCGACTTCACCGAACGCATCCGCTCGGCGATCGTCGCCCTGGCCGAGGAGCACTCCGACCATATCCTCGGCTCGAATACCACCTCCCGTCGTGTACTTGAAGGAGACCGTTCGTGACCGAATCCCCCCGCCGCACCGACGCGATGCGCACCGGTGAGGTGAAACACATGAAGTGGTGGGGCTGGGGCGTAGAAGGCGTCGGCTTCCATCACGAGGACAAGCCCGGGTTCGCGCCGTTCGTACAGAAGGCCGTCGGTCTCGACCTCTTGGCGGGAGAGCGCACCGAACGGCCCGACTTCTCGCAGTTGAAGGTGCCGGATTCGACGGCACCGGAGGAGTTCGTCACCGTCCTGAGCGGCATCGTCGGAGCAGAGAACACCGTCGTCGACGACCTGTCCCGGGTCGTCCACACGTACGGCAAGAGCCTGCGTGACCTGGTCCGGATCCGAGCCGGCGAGATCGCGCGCAGTCCCGATGTGATCGTCTACCCGGCCGACGAGGCGGAGGTGCAAAGCGTCGTCGACGCGGCCGTCGAGGCGGACGCCGTGATCATCCCCTTTGGGGGAGGCAGCAATATCGCGGGCAGCCTCGAACCGCACCCGGACGAGTCGCGGGTGGTCGTCTCGCTCGACCTCGGCCGCCTCAACCGGGTGCTGGAGATCGACGCCGACTCCGGCCTGGCGCGCATCCAGGCCGGAGCGCTGGGCCCCGATCTTGAGGCTCAACTCAACCGGGACGGCTGGACGATGGGGCACTTCCCCGACTCGTTCACCCACTCGACGCTCGGCGGGTGGGTCGCCACGCGCTCGTCCGGCATGCAGTCGGACAAGTACGGCGACATCGCGGACATCGTCAAGGGACTGCGTGTCGTGCGGGCCGGTGGGGTCCTCGTGATCCGTGCCGTTCCGAGTGCGTCGACCGGGCCGAGCGTGCGGGAGATGGTGGTGGGCTCGGAGGGGCGGCTCGGCGTCATCACCGAGGTCACGGTGCAGGTGCGCCGGCTCCCCGAGAAGCGTGCCATCTACGCCTACTTCTTCAAGAATCTCGACCACGGCCTCGCCGCGATGCAGGAGATCGCCGAGAGCGACGTCTCGCCCTCGGTCACCCGTATCTCGGACGCGCACGAGACGGGCTTCTCGCTGGCGACGGGCAAGGAGTCGAAGGGCATTCAGAAGAAGGCGCAGGCCGGCCTCATGGCGTATCTCAAGAGGCGTGGCTGGGACCTCGACGAGATGTGTCTCTCCTTCATCGGCTTCGAGGGCGGCGAGGCGCACGCGAAACGGCAGAAGTCGCTCGTCGACCGGATCGTGCGCAAGCATCACGGCATCGGCGTCGGCAAGGGCCCGGGTGCGCTCTACGACCAGAAGAAATTCGACACGCCGTACATCCGCGACTTCCTGCTCGACCGCGGTGCCGCCGGCGACGTGAGCGAGACCGCCGGTCCGTGGTCGAAGCTGCGTGGCATCCACGCGGCGGTCTACGAGGCGGCCGACCGTGCCTACGAGAAGATCGGCCACACGGGCTGGACGATGTCGCACATGTCGCACTCGTACCATTCTGGAGCCTGCCTCTACTTCACTTTCGCCTTCGTGTTCGGTGACGACCCGCTCGGCGAGTACGACACGGTCAAGCGCGCGATCCAGCAGGCGTTCATCGACGCCGGCGGCACCATCTCGCACCACCACGGGGTGGGACTGGAGCACGCGCCGTGGCTGGAGGAGGACATCTCGGCGCAGGGCGTCGCGGTCATGGCGGGCCTCTTCGACGCTGCCGACCCGGGCGGCAACTTCAACCCGCGCAAGATCGTGGTCTGAGCGCCGCAAGGTCTGCCGGGGCCTTGTCAACCGCCCGCTTCGCCGTCCGGGACCGCATCACCGGCGTCACCACCCTGCCCACGGCAGCCTGAGCCAAGACCAGTCACCCGGCCCCACCACACCCTGGCGCACCCATCAGCCAGACACCCCCAGTCAACTTGGCAACGCCCTGTTGAACCCATGGTCGATAGAAGCGCCACACAGGCACTGCAAGCTTCACAACAACATCTATACCCTCAGTGTATGGTCAGGAGCATGCCAGGCGGCGCTCTTGGTCGCCGGCTGCTGCATGCCTCGATGCGCACAAGGTGAGCTGCTGTACAGCGTGGCCTGTGGGCCAGAAGCCTCAGGCATCGGTCCTTCACACTGTCCTGCACACTGTCCTGGCGGGCACACCTTGGGTGGCTTGTCACCCCACGGCCCAGGGGCTTGGCCGTCGGCGCTCCGCGCCCAGCACGAGAGGATGCCAGTGAACCCACGCCGGCAGAACGCACGACAGACTGCCCCCCCATCAGCTCCGAGTCGTCGACGGCGATTCGGAAGTCTTCGTGCTCTCAGTTTCGGAGCACGGCTCGCCGTGACCGGCGGCCGGGACGGCTTGGTGCGCACCGTCCTGATGGCCGCAGGCATCGGACTGGGGGTCGCCCTGCTGCTGGTGGCCTCGTGCGTGCCCACCGCCAGATACCACCGTGACGAACGGATTCACCACCGGATCGACACCAATCTCGACGACCGGGTCATCACGCCCTCGCGCAGGACAGTGCTGGTCAGTGATATCGACACCGTGTTCCGAGGCAGGGAAATCCGGGGAAGGATGCTGGAACCCGAGGGGCCTGCGGCGCCGCTGCCTCCCGGAGTCACCCGTTTTCCGCGTGCTGGGGAGATGGTCGTGTCGCCGGCGCTCCGGAAGCTGTTGGCCGCGCCCGGGACTGACTTGCTGCGCGAGCGCCTCGACCATCCCATCACGGGCGAAGTCGCAGATGGGGGCCTGCTCGGACCCGGCGAGTACGTCTTCTACTTGGGCGGCGAGCACATGGCGGACGGTGTCGCAGGAGCTCGTCGGCTGGACCACTTCGGCAAGGTCTACTCGGAGAAACCTCTCGCCCCCGAGCTCGTGCTGCTGAGCGTGGTCGGCATAGTCGTACTGCTCGCACCGGTCGCGGTGTTCATCGCCGCAGCCGTCCGGTTCGGCGGCGAACACCGCGACCGGCGGCTGGCCGCGCTACGGTTGGTAGGCGCGGACCGTCGGATGACAGCCCGTATCGCCGCAGGTGAGACGCTGGCCAGCGCGCTGATCGGCGTCGTTCTGGGCGCAGTCCTGTTCATGATCGGCCGCCAGTTCATCGAGCTGGTGGACCTGCAGGGGCTCAGTGTGTTCACTGTGGATCTCACCCCGGAACCTGTCCTGGCGGCGCTCACGGTGGCCGGCGTAGTTGGGTTGTCTCTCGCCGTCACGAGGCTGGCGATGAACGGGGTGGCTGTCGAACCCCTCGGGGTGGTTCGCCATTCCGGTGGTGCCAGGAGACGGCTGTGGTGGCGCATCGCCGTGCCCGTACTCGGCCTGCTTCTGCTCCGAACATCCGTGGGGGACGGATCTGACATACCCGACGCCACCAGCATCGTCCTGGTCGTTGTCGGAATGCTGGCGTTGCTCATCGGCGTGACCGCCGTTCTGCCCTGGATCCTGGATCAGCTCACCAGGGTGTCCGGCGGATTCGGTCCCCTCTCCTGGCAACTGGCCGTCCGTCGACTGCAGCTGAGTGGCGAAGCCTCCACCCGCTCGGTCAACGGGATCGTGGTCGCTGTGGCCGGTGCCATAGCACTGCAGACCCTCTTCACCGGCATCGCGCACGGCCAGAACCGCGACAGCCGGGCAGCTGGCAACAGTCCTACGTCGAGCACGCACATCGGCGTCGCCCGTCTCGACGACGGCAAGGGGCACGCAGAGCGATATGCCTCAGTGTTCTCCTCAACGCCCGGCGTTCAACAAGCGATCGGTTACGCGGAGTTGTCGGTGAGCGCACCCGACGACGGTGTCCCGGAGACGGTCCGCGTCGCCGGATGCGCCCAACTGAGGCTGCTTGCCTCGCTCCCCACCTGCACGGACGGGGACGCCTTCGCCGTCACCCCCCACGGTGCGGACGGTGCCGCCGACACGACCGTATGGACGTCGGGCAGGACGATGCGCGTGGACCTGAACGGCCCCCTGTGGAAGGTGCCACACATCACCACCTCCGCCGAGGCCAAGAGCAGCAGTCTGCAAGGCGAGTTCCCCGAGGAGATGCTGCTCGCCACCCCCCAGGCAGCCGGCTCCACGGCGATGACACACGCTGTCAGCACCATCAGCATCACGTACTCGGCGTTCAGCGATGACATCCAAGACCGGCTTCGCACGACAGCCGCCGAGCTGGACCCTTCCTTCACCATCGATTTCCCCACACAGGCGAAGAGCGACACGGCCCTCGACGGGATCAGGCGCGCCCTGTTGGCCGGCGTGACCGCCGTCCTGCTGCTGATCGCGGCAAGCATGCTGCTCGGGGCCCTCGAACAAGTCCGGGACCGCAAACGCGTCCTGGCCGTACTCGTCGCCTTCGGCACCCCGCGGCGCACCCTCAGCCGCTCGATCCTCTGGCAGACCGCATTGCCAGTCGCGATGGGACTACTCGTCGCAGGGCTGGTGGGAACCACCCTCGGTAGCGCACTGCTCAGTCTCATCGGCAAGACAGCGGTGTACGACTGGAGCAGTATGCTGGCGATAGCCGGCATCGGCGCTGTCGCCAGCGTTGCGGTGACCATGCTGACACTCCCCACACTCTGGCGGTCCTCGTACCCACAGAACCTCCGCTACGAGTGAGCGATCTCCATCCCCGGCAGGGGGATCCGCGGCGGCGCGGCGCAGCGAATCGTCCGGCAGGCTCGGTAAGCCGCGCCACCAGTACCAAAGCTCTGCCATCTCTCGAACGATCAGCAGCAGGCCGGGTAGACGGCAGGGCGTCTCGCTTCGGAAGGCAGGCCATCCGATCCCCTGCCGACCCGTCACTTCACCCGACTTGTCTGCCACGAAGGCCATGCCGCCCCCGCATACAGGGAGTTGAACTTGCATCAACTCAAGAACGACGGTCCCCGCTGCCGGTGGTCGCATCTGCGATGACCAACGGTGGGTTCGAGAGCGGAACCACACTGTTCACACTGTCGACAACGACCTCCGGCGTCCGCTCCGACAATGGCGGGGGTGAGATCGCTTGCGCTGGCCCGCACTTCAGCGGCTGGACGGGTACGGCTTCTTGCACATCGGCAATGCCACCAAGTCGGGCACAGTCCTTGCGGCTTGCAAGGCGTCGCTCAGCCCTGTGGCTGCATATCGGCGTCGCCGAGAGTCGTAGCACCGCCTTCGACACGATGGCCACCAAGGCAGTTGATCGGACCACCACGGCCAAAACCTACAACGGCAGTCCCTTGTAGACTGTCGCGGCCAATTTCTGGGGTAGAGGTGGCGCAGTTCGATGCGTGCGTCGTGGGTGGTGAACTGCCAGTTCACCTGACGCTGTGTGAGTACCTGGCCTTGAGTCAAGGCCCCAGAGGCCAAAGCCCCTATGTGTCGGACTCGGGCGTGCCTCCCGACACGGTGTTCTCATCGCGGAACCCGATCTTGCGGTGGGTCCCGTCGCAGAGTGGCTTGTTGTCTGAGTGGCCGCAGCGGCACAGCGTCATCCTGATGCGGGTCTCCAGTGGCTGACCGTCCGCCCTGAACACAGGCACTCCGCCAGTGACCCACAACGCGCTGGCCTGACCGTTCTCCTCCTCGAGGACCGAGATCGCCTGCGGAAGGTCGGGCTCGATCGGGTTGCCGTCGCGCTGAAGGGCGTAGCTGTACGACCCGGACGGGCAGTCGCCGATCCGTCCCATGACGTTGGAACGTACGTCGCTGTCGTCGGTGTCAGCGAGCATCTCGGCGATCGGCCTGGTGCGGCCGATGCAGAAGGCGGCGTGGATGCACAGCTCGCCGACTCGCTTGGCTGAGATGCCCACTCCGTCGTGAACGTGCTGCACTTCCTCGTAGGGACGGACATCCGCCGACTCCGTGCCGTCGAAGCCGATCACGGCGTGAGTCCCGTCGCAGAACGGCTTCGAGCCCGAGCGTCCGCAGCGGCACAGCACGTAGATTTCCTCGGTCTGGAGGGTCTCACGTGTTTCCCAGCCCAGTGAATCGTCTTGCTCGGACACGATCTTGCGTTTGCGTCTCAGCGGGATCCGCCCGTAGACCACGTACGGGCCATTGTCGAGTACGACGATCCGGCGCCGCTCGTCGCCGCTCACCGGCGGGACTCGGGGGCGACGTACTCGAAAGTCGGGCCGGCTGTGGTGCCGTCCGCGTCGGGCATCTCCATCAGGCCCTGCGCCTGCGCCTTGAGCGCATACATCATGCCGGTCGCGGCCCCGAGCGATTTCGGACTGCCGTTGAAGGCCTGATCCAGGAGATGGAGCAGTCCGCAGTACGTCCGGTTGAACTCCTCCTGGGCGGTACGGATCGGACTGCCCACAGGGTGATCCGCCATGCGCTGATTGGGGCGCATCGGGCGGACGTCGGCGAGGTCGACCGCGACCGCTGCACCCGTGGGGCCGGACTGCGGCGTGTCACCGCGCCGGTATCGCCGGCCCAACTTGAGCTCCTGGAAGCGGTAGTAGTGCGAGACCTCGTCGCGCTCGGGGTGGAAGATGTCCTGGTCGCCGTCCCAGACTTCGCCGCGTGCCGTACCTTCGCCCTGCTCGACGATTTCCTCCAGCGCCGTCAAAGCCGAGGCGAGATCGGTGATCGCAGCCAGTTGTCCGCCGGTGTGGAGGAAGGGACCGGCGGTGACCTGGCGAGCAGGGTCACCGCAGAAGACCTCCCGCTCGCCGATTTCGGCGCACAGGTGACGCAGTCCTTCCTCTATCGCGTCGTAGAACTGCCCGATCGTCTCGTAGTTGTCGCCCTCGGCCGGAGCACCAGGCAGCGCCGGCTGTTCGAGGCGGAGAAACATCTCCAGTGCCTTCGCGCCGTACGGGACGAGTGACAACTCCAGGGAGCGGTCGCCGTGCGGCAGGGACCGGGGGTGGCGAGGCAGCATCTGCGGCGTGTCCAGGCGAGGCTGCCCGCCGACCGCGTTGAGGAGGTTCGCCGCCAGCGACAGGTGGATCATCTCCTCGACGAAGACGCCGGCTATCACCTGAACGGCATCCGGGTTCCGCGACGGTTCGAGCGAGTAGAGCGCGCAGAGATACGGCGGCAAAGTGGCGTGTTCCAGTTCGATCGCCCACTGCAGATGCTCCCGAAGGCTTTCGAGCGTGGCGATCCTTGCCGTCGAAGGCACCTCGGCGATCCCGAGCTGTTCCGGGTGATTCATGGATGGTCTCACTTCAGCTGTCGAGGGGGACGGGCAAGCACGTCGGCGTGCAAGAAGCGTTGCCGCGCGGTGATGACGGCAGGGACACCGTTCCGCCTGCCGCGGCACACGTTGCTGTCAGATCATCAACCAAGACCGCGCAGCCATACGATCTGTGACAACTCCTGAGGGGCCTCGCGTTTTCCGGACAGGCGTCTGACTGTCTATTTCACGCAGAGATTCGCAACTTCTCATACTCGGTGTGGACTTCGCACGGAGGGCGGTAAACCACGGCCGAATGGAGGCGTTTGCGATTGTACCGGAATTCGATGTAGCGGGTGATGTCCTACCGAGCGGCCTCGCGGGTCAGGTAAGTCGCACGCTTCCTCGCGGAACTCCGGTGAATACATGCTGGGTGGCGCCACTGCTTGCTTCTTCGTTTCCTGTTCAGGGCAACCCTATTGGGTCCCTGTCCGGACAGCTTCGGGGCACCCCACGCACCCACGCCGCCCACCGGGCGGTCAGCCAGGGTGCGCAGCGGGCGGCGTGGCGGCTTGTTTCCAGCGGGCGGTCCGGCGCGGGGCGTCGCGGGCCGGGTCACGCGCCCACCGCACACACGGTCCATGCCCCGGGCGGTCAAGGCCCCGGGCTTCCGGGCGGCGAGGCGGATGCTGCTCCGGTCGTGGCCGGATCAGCGCCCGCGGCGGCGGTGCGGGCGGCGAGGAGGGCGGCGGTGGGGTCGGCCGTGGCGGGGGCGCAGGGCCACCATGCGGTGTCGGCGCCGCGGCCTTCGCGGAGGTAGGGGTGCCAGCGGTTGTCGGGACCGAGGCGGATCTGGACGCCCTCGTCGTCGGCGGTGAGGCGGTTGCGCCAGGCACGCAGCCGCGGGGTGCCGCCGGTGTCTTCCGGGTTGTCCGTGTTGTCGGGCTCGGTGAGGGCGGTGCGCGCGGCGGCCATGGCGGCGGGGTCGGGGGTCAGGGGGGTGCGGGCGGTGGTGATGCCGGCGGGGCCGCCGTGGCGCAGGGCGCGGACCAGGCGGGCGAAGTCGAGCGGGGGCAGGCCGGTGGCCCGCACGAGCCGGTGGAACCAGTCCTCGCTGATGCCGCTCGCGGCGAGGTGTACGGCGTCGTCGAGCGGGGTGGCAGTGAGTGAGGCGGTGTGCCCGGCGGCGAGGCGGCGGGCCCGCTGAGCGGTGTCGCGGGTGAGCGCTTCGAGGTCGTCGAGGGTGAAGGGGGCGCCGGGCGGGGGCGTGGTGGTGAGGGGGGCGGGGGCCGTGTCGCCTTCGCCGGGCACACTCTCGGCGGTATGGGGGGCTGGCGGAGTGAAAGCCCCGTTCCACGAGGTGAACGCCTCGTGGGCGGGCACGCCCTGGTCGCGTGGCGCGTCGTCGCCGGTGGACGACATGGCGTCGGTGTGGGCCTGGCGGCGGGCACGCAGCGCGGCCAGGACGGCGTCCTTGGTGCGGCCGCGGAGGGTGAAGAGCCAGAAGGGGTCGTTGTCGAGATGGGCGGCGGTGGCGTAGCACAGGGCGGCGGCGTGCTTGCAGGGGTAGCCCCAGTCGGGGCAGGAGCACTCGGGATCGAGTTCAGCCGGCTCGGGCAGCAGGGGCACGCCGTCGGCCCGGGCGTCGTCGACGAGGTCAGCGGGCATCTCGCCGTCGAGGAGCGAGGCGGTGCGGCCGGCCCGGGCGGCGATGGAGTCGAGGAGGGCGTCCCACTGGGCGTCGGTGAGGACCCGCAGGCGCACCGCGGCGTCGTACGGCCAGGGGTTGCTGCCCTCGACCTCGGCGCGCAGCACGCCGGGGGCGACGGTGACCGGGCCGACCATGCCCTTGCGGGCGTAGGTGCGGCCGCGGGAGAGGCGGCCGGCGTCGAGGGTGGAGGCCTCCAGGGCGTCCACCCAGGCCTGCCCCCACCAGGTGGCGGCGAAGGCGCGGCTGCCGGTGCGGGGTGCCGTGCGGGAGGGAGCCCTGCGTGCGGGGGTCATACCTCGAACTCCTTGGAGAGTGCGACGAGTTCGGCGAGGTCGGCGTCGGAGAGCTCGGTCAGGGCGGCCTCGCCGGAGACGATGACCTGGTCGGCGAGGGCACGCTTGGCGCCGAGCAGGCGGGCGACCTTGTCCTCGACGGTGCCCTGGGTGGTGAGCCGGTGGACCTGGACGGGCCGACCCTGGCCGATGCGGTAGGCGCGGTCGGTGGCCTGGTCCTCGACGGCGGGGTTCCACCACCGGTCGTAGTGGATGACATGGGTGGCTCGGGTGAGGTTGAGGCCGGTGCCGGCGGCCTTCAGGGAGAGCAGGAAGACGGGGAACTCGCCCCGCTGGAAAGCGGCGACCATCTCCTCGCGCCGCGGCACGGGCGTGGCGCCGTGCAGGTAGCGGGCGCGGACGCCGCGATCGGCGAAGTGCCGCTCCAGCAGCCGGCCCATCTGCGTGTACTGGGTGAAGACCAGGGCGCCCTCGTCTTCGGCGACCACCGTGTCGAGCAGTTCGTCGAGGAGTTCCAGCTTGCCGGAGCGGCCGGGCAGCGGGCCGGTCTCGCGCAGGTAGTGCGCGGGGTGGTTGCAGACCTGCTTGAGCGCGGTGAGGAGTTTGAGGACCAGTCCGCGGCGCGCGATGCCGTCCGCTTTCTCGATGCGGGCCATGGTCTCGCGGACCTGCGCCTGGTACAGGGCGGCCTGCTCGGGAGTGAGGGCGACCGGATGGTCGGTCTCGGTCTTGGGCGGTAGTTCGGGGGCGATGCCGGGGTCGGACTTGCGGCGGCGCAGCAGGAACGGGCGGGTGAGACGGGCGAGTTGCCCGGCGGCCTGCCGCGCCCGGTCGGCGGCCTCCTCGTCGCCGTCGGCGCCGAGGACACCGCGTTCGATGGGTTTCGCGAAGCGGTCGCGGAAGACGGACAGCGGTCCGAGCAGGCCGGGGGTGGTCCAGTCGAGCAGGGCCCACAGCTCGGAGAGGTTGTTCTCCACCGGGGTGCCGGTGAGGGCGACGCGGGCACGGGCGGGCAGGGCGCGCAGCTCGCGGGCGGTCGTGCCGTAGGGGTTCTTGACGTGCTGGGCCTCGTCGGCGGCCACGAGCGACCACTTGACGCCGGCGAGCCGCTCCCGGTCGCGGCGCAGCACCCCGTAGGTGACCAGGACGAGTTCGTCTCCGGCGAGATGGTCGAGGGTGCGCTCGCCGCCGTGGTAGCGGCGCACCGGTACGGCCGGGGTGAAGCGGGCCGCCTCGCGCTGCCAGTTGCCGAGCAGCGAGGCCGGGCACACCACGAGGGTGGGTCCCGCGGTGTCGGGCTGTTCCTGGCGGTGCAGGTGGAGGGCGAGCAGGGTGATCGTCTTGCCGAGGCCCATGTCGTCGGCAAGGATCCCGCCGAGGGTGAGGCGGGTCATGTCCGCCAGCCAGGCCAGGCCGCGCTGCTGGTAGCCGCGCAGGGTGGCCCTCAGTCCCTCCGGTACGCCTACGGGGGCACGGCTTTCGGGGTCGCGCAGCTGGGCGACAAGGTCGGCGAAGGCGCCCGCCGCCTCCACCGCGACGCGCTCGCCGTCCTCCGCCCACTCCATCTCCCCGGTCAGCACCGCCTGGAGCGCCTCCAGCGGGGCGAGCGCGCCGGTGCGCCGCCGCCTGAGGCGGGCCACCAGCTTCGGGTCGGCGACCACCCACTGCTCGCGCAGCCGGACCAACGGGCGGCGGGACTCGGCGAGGAGCTCGAGTTCGGCCTCGGTGAGTTTCTCGCCGCCGAGCGCGACATTCCAGGAGAAGTCCAGCAGGGCATCGCGGCCCAGCAGGGTGCCCACGGTCGCACCGGGCGCGGTGGCCGCTCCGACCTCCCCCCGCGCCTGAAGGTCCTTGACCAGCTCCCGCGGCCAGTGCACGCGCACACCCGCCGTGCGCAGCGCGTCGGTGGCGTCCCCCAGCAGCTCCATGGCCTCCTCGTCGTCGAGCCCCAGCGCGCTCGGGGCGGCCTCGGCGAGCAGCCGGGTCAGCGGCTGCCAGGCGCGGGCGGCGCGGCGCAGCGCGAGCGGCACCTCGGCCTCGGCGTGCGGGCCGAGCAGGCGCTGCGCGCGAACCGGGTCCGCCCACAACTCGGCCGCGTCCAGGACCAGCGACGGGTCGGCCGCGGTACGCAGCTGCAGCACGGCCCGGAAGTCGCGGCGCCGCCCGGCCAGGGCTCCACCCTCAGCTCCACGCTCACCTGCGCGGCCCGCTCGGCCGCGGCTTCGGCCGCCCACTGGGCGAGCTTCGGGTGCAGGGCACTGGCGCGGTCGGCGTACGGGTTGCCGGGCACCGCATGCCCGGCCGCCGGGGTGCGCGACAGGGTGTCGGCGAGCGCGTCGCAGAATTCCCGCACCAGGGCGGCCGGTTCGACGATGCGCGGTGTCCTGTCGCCGCTCGGGGGCGCAGGCAGGTTGTGGGCGTACGGCGGCAGGGCGGCGGCCAGCGCGTCCAGGTCCCGCTTGCCGCGCGCGCCGGGCGGCCCGAACCGCCAGGTGGTGTACGTGTCGGAGGTCAGCGCCGGATACAGGCGCCCCTCGCCGAGCAGTTCCAGCGCGCGGCGAGCGACGGCAGCCCACGCGGCGAGCGACGGATGGACGCCGGAGGCGGGCAGATCGAGCAGGAGGGCGAGCGCGTTGCCGGGGCTGAGCGCCCACCCCTCCACGGTGCGGGTGCGCACCCCGCGGCCGTGCGGCAGGACCAGCGCGAGCCGGACCCGTTCCACCGTCCCCGGCGCGGCGACCTGTGCGGGCACGCGGCCGACGGTCGCGGAGGGCCGGTAGAACACCAGGCGGCCGAGCCGGGCCGGCTGCCCCGCCTCGGCGGGGGCGAACACGGCGGCCCAGCCGCCGTCGGCGAGGTGCTCGCGCGCCCAGGCGGCGCCGGCGGGATCCGCGAGCGGCGCGGCCTCGTCGGTGATCTCCCTCACGAGCAGGCTCACTTGGCGCTCCCCGCCTTGAACGCGGCCTTCCGCAGCCGCTTGGCCAGGGCCTGGTCGACCGGCTTGACGGCGTCGGCCAGCGCGCCGAGCACCTCGCCGGCGTGCGGGTGGCCGGCCCGCCACAGGTCGTCGGCCCGCTCCGCCACCTGGCCGAGTGGGCGCGGCCCGTCCTCGGGGCCCGTCAACAACCTTTCACGCAACGCCTGTTCCCCCCGACGGGCAATCGGCAGCGCGCCGTCCACCAGCATCCACTCCAGGCCCCACGCCGCCTCGCCCTCAGCGGGCTCCCCGATCCGGCGCAGCATCGAGGCCGCCGCGTGCGAGCAACCGGTGACCGTGGAGACGGCCGCCTTGTGCAGGACCTGCTGCGCCCGCCCGGCAGTGTCCGTCTCCAGCACGGCGGCCAGCACCCGCGGAGCCTCCAGGCGGCGCAGCGCGTCGGCCGGCTCCGTACCGACGCAGGCGTCCACCACCTGCACGGCGGCGTCCGCCGCGGAGCGTGCCGCGAGCCAGTCCGCCACCTCCTTGGCCGCGTCCGTCTCGGAGGCGTAGGAGGGGAGCGAGGCCAGCAGCTCGCGCGCGTCGGCCTCGGCGAGCGAGCCGATCACCGGCGCCGGGATGCCCACGCGCACCAGCAGCGTGTGCAGGCCGGAGCGGCCCAGTGGGGTGAGCCGGAAGCGGCCGGCCGGCAGCGGGTCAGGCCCGCCGCCGCCGAGGAGCAGGGTGAGGGCGCTGCCCTCCCCGGTCTCGCCGCCTTCCCGCTCGGCGGCGCCGAACAGCTCCAGTACCCCCGCGGTCTCTTCGTACTGCTCGGCCAGGAGCGCCGACACGAGCATCCGGGCCGGACCCTCGGGCAACCCCTCCAGACCGTCGGTGAAGCCGGCGACGTCCAGCCACTCTCCCTCCGGCAGCCCGTACGCCGTGAGCAGCATCAAGAACACCAGCGGCGGGACCTCGTCGGCCAGTGCCCACAGCTGCGGCAGCCCGCCCAGCGGCCCGGCCGGCAGGGGGAGAGCGACGGAGAGCTCGGCCGCCGCGCCCGCCACGGCGCCCTGCCACGCGGTCAGCAGCGCCGCGTCGTCGTCCTCGTCGGGCAGGTCGGCGCCGGCGCGTGCGCGAGCGCCGTCCACCTCGACGAAGCCGCAGTTCAATGCCCATTCCCAGGGCAGGTCCAACACCTCCATGTCGCCGGCGCTGCGGATCTTCGCCAGCCGCGCGGCCCGCACCTCGGCATCGCCCCACTCCTCGGGGTCGATGCGCCAGAGCTCGGCCTCCTCCACGGCCTGCCGGGCGAGCTTCGGCCGCAGCAGCCCCTTCGGGGTCAGCTCCCGCCCGCCCGTCTCCCGCGACCGCCCTTCCGCGGAAGCCGTTCGGGCCCCTTGCCCTCCGCCGCACCAGTGCCCGAGCCGTACCGCCGCCATGAAGGCGGGCACCGCGCGGGCCAGCTCCGCCTCGCCGGGCAGCCGGACGGCGGGCAACCGGACGTCCGCGACGCCGAGGAGGTCGGACAGCGCCCCCTCCTCGTCCTCCCGGCCGACCGCGTCCTCCCGGTCGGCGTCGGCGGGCTGGCCCGCGCCGCCGGTCAGGGGATGCAGTTCGCCGCACCCGCAGCGGTACATGCCCACTGGTACGCCGCGCCGCGTGCCCGGCACCCGCCGCAGCCGGACCCCGGCCAGCGCCCGGGTGACCTCGGCGGGGTCGAAGGCGGCCGGGTCGAAGCCCTCCTCGTACAGGCCGGCCAGCACCTCGTCGCGCAGGCCGTCGTACTCGACCCAGTCCTCGCCCCCGTCCTGGACGACCACGGGGCGCGGGCGTTCCCCGTCCTCGTATCGCTGGAGCAGTTCGGCCAGTCCCCACACGCCGCCGAGGTCCTCGGCGGCGGGCATGGCCCGGCGTCCACCCGTGCACACCGCGCGCTTCCCCTCGCCCTCCTGGGCGGGGCGCACCTCTTCCACCGCGATCCGGCTCAACGCCGTCGCTCTCGCGCTCAACAGCCGCCCCCGCAAGACCCTCGCCTGGAAGACGCCCGGCGAGGCATTGAGCGAGCAGCTACGCTTGTTGACAGACAGTGTTGCAACGACTCCTTGAACCTGAGGAATACACCTCCGAGGCGTTCCAGCAGCTGTGCGGCCGCTGGGGCGTGGTGCAGTCGATGGGCCGCGTCGGGTCGGCGCTGGACAACGCCGCCGCGGAATCGTTCCACTCGGTCCTCAAGGTCGAGTACATCCACCGGCACACCTTCGCCACCCGCGCCGAGGCCCGGCTGAAGACCGCCACGTGGATCGCGGACTTCTACAACACGAAACGTCGTCACAGCGCGGCCGGCGGGAACCCGCCCGTCGAGTTCGAACGGATCATCCAGGAAGCGCGAGCCCGGACCGATCAGGAAGGCCGGGCCGCATAACCAACGTCTCTACGCAACCAGGGGATTGACACTCGGCCGTGCAAACCTGGTCAGCAGTGCGGCAAGCTCCACGCGTGACCTGAGCTCCCGCTTCTGGAAAACGTGGCGCAGGTGGTGATCCACCGTGTGGGGCGACAGGAAGAGCAGCGCCGCAGCCCAGTGGAGTCGGCCGCCGAGGTGGACGTGCGGGTCGTCCTCCACCCTGGTCAGAAGATGCTTCGTTCGCATGGCTGGCATCTCGCCACCAGGCAAAGTAGGCACGGTCCCCCCACAGGATTCAACCGATCAGTTATCTGTGCACTGTGAGCCGTGTCAGGTCGCCTCTACTGCGGTGGCTCCTGATCAACTCTTGTGTGCTTTCCTCCGGCGTTCCGGGCCGTTCGGGGAAGGCTGCGTGCTGTCGAGTGACGGTAAGCGGGTCGGAGTGTGCAAAGCGTGCCAAGAAGGTGAACACCCCCCTCGGCTGAGCGTTCACTCCTGCGGCAGCGTGAACAGCCGGTAGGGGGCGACCGTCTCGAACCCCACGCGCCGGTACACCGACGCGCCCGCCGTGCCGGCCTGCAGGGTCACCACGTGCAGGCCACGGTCGCGACCCGCCTCGACGCTGCCACCGTGAGACTCGCCCCGATGCCCTGGCGGCGCCGTCCCCGGGTGCTGCTGACCTCGTGGGGTGACCCAAGGCTGCGGAGAAGGCGGACAGGCCCCGTCCGCCTCGTCAGTACCCCTCCACGGCCGGGTGGTCCGCCGGCAGGCTTCGTGCTGTTCGCCGTGGCCCCTGAGTACCGGCGTCGCCGTCATGGCAGTACGGCGACCGCGGCGGACCGGCGGAGTGCGGCTGCTGAGCCCCGCGTACGTGTGCTCTCGGCCGCGGAGGGACGCCTCGGTGTCGAGTCATGTGACGTCGGGGCGCCGGAGCTTGTCGCGTACGTGCTCGGCATCGGGGTGCGCAATGGTCACAAGGATCTCCAGTGTCTGCTGCCAGGCGCCCGCCGCCCGCTCCTGGCAGCCGTCGGCCTCCCACGCGTCACCGATGTGGACGAGAGTGTCCGCTTCCAGGTAGTCGTCGTGGATCTCGCGGTATGCCGTCACGCGTGTTCGTAGCAGGTGAGGGCCTGCTGATACTGGCCGAGGTGGTGGTGGGCGTAGCCGAGGCTGTCCCAGGCGGCGGCCTCCCCGTTGCGGTCGCCGAGTTGCTGGTTCATGGTGATCGCCCGTTGGCAGTCGGCCAGGGCTTCCTCGTACGCGCCGAGCAGAATGTGGGTCCAGCCGACCTCGTTGCAGATGCCTGCCTGTCCGCTGCGATGACCGGCCGCCTCGTACAGCGAGTGCGCCTCGCGGTAGTGGTCGAGTGCCTCGTGGTGATGGCCTTGGCGGTTGGCCTGGAAGGCCAGGTAGCGGTGGACGCGCCCCTGGCCGGGCAAGTCGCCGATGGCGGCGAACAGTTCCAGCGCGGTGGACAGGTGCTCGCGTGCCTCGGCGGGGCGCTCCAGACGCCCGTTCACGAAGCCCAGGGCCCGGTGCGCGTGAGCGCGTCCCGAGAGGTCGCCCAGTCCCTCGGCCGCATGCAACGCCGCGGCCTGAACGACTAGTTGGTCCTGCCACCGGCCGTGCCGGTCGAGGAAGAGTTCCAGTGTCGCGGCAAGCTGCCAGCAGTGGGCGCCCAAGCCGGATCGCGCCGCCTCCTGCACGGCTGCGAGGAGGACCGGACGCTCGGCGTCCAGCCAATTTGCCGCCTTCTCCTGGCTGTTGAACGCTACCGGACTGGCCCCGGCGGCGACCTGCGGTGACAGGGTGAGACGCTCCCGGTGGGGTGCGAGCAGGCTGTCGGCCCGGTGAGCGGTGTGCAGGAGGTGGTCGAGCAACCGGTGCCGTACGGCGTCCCGCTCTTCGGGGGTGTCGTGTGATTCCGCCAGGTCCCCGGCGTAGATCCGCAGCAGTTCGTGTGAACCGAAGCGGCCCGGGGACCGCTGGGTGAGCAGATGCGCGCCGACCAGTTCGGCGAGCAGAGGGCGTATGTCTTTGAGAGGCAGGCCCAGCAAAACCGCCGCGGTCGCGGTGGACACGTCGGGGCCGGGATGGAGCGCCAGGAGGCGGAACAGTCTCGCCGCACCTGGTGTGAGAGCGTCGTAGGACCACGAGAACGCCGTGCGGGGGTCGGTGGCGGGATCATCGTGAGTGAAGCCGGCGAGGCTGCCACGGGTCTCGCGCAGGTCCTCGGCAATGGACGAGAGGCTCCAGCCAGGATGCACCGCTGTACGGGCACTGACGATGGCCAGTGTCAACGGCAGGGAGCCGCACAGCGCGACGATCTCGTCAGCGCCCGCCTGCTCCTCGGCGACCCGCTTCGTGCCGAGTCGCCTTATGAGGAACTCCCCGGACTCCGCGGCCGTCAGGAGGTCGAGCGAGAGGGGATGGGCGCCGTCCACGACGACCAGTCCGTGCAGGTGGTTGCGGCTCGTGACGACGATCAGGCATCCGGCGGAGCCCGGCAGGAGCGGGCGGACCTGTTCCGTGTCGCGCGCATTGTCCAGCAGCACCAGGACGCGGCGGCCGGCCAGCAGACTCCGGTAGAGGGCGGCCTGGGCGTCAAGGCCGGCCGGTACGCGGTGCGCGGGGACACCCAGGACGTCGAGAAAGCCGCGGATCACCTCCGCGGGATCCGCGATCGAACCCGACGGGTCGAAGCCGCGCAGGTCGGCATACAGCTGGCCGTCGGGAAAGCGGTCCGCGATCTGGTGGGCCCAGTGCACCGCCAGGCTGGTCTTGCCGACGCCCGCCATGCCGCCGATCGCGCTGATCACCACGGCGTTCGGCCGATCGTCCGACGGCGACAAGAGGGTGTGCACCCGGCCCAGTTCGGCGCGGCGGCCGATGAACATACGCACGTCGGGCGGGAGTTGTGCGGGCCGGACCCATGTCATGCCGTCTGGCGAACCCGTCCTCTCGGTGGAGATCTCCGGCACCGAGGCCCCGCCGTACGGCAGTTGGGGGGCGTTGTTCTCGGCGAGCACCGCTCCCGGTCCCCGACCGGCCCGGCGGTGTGGAGGCGGCGCTGCGCGGCAACTGCTGCTCGGCGGCCAGGAGTTCCGGGCCCGGGTCCAGACCCAGCTCATCGACGAGTCGCGTACTGACGTCCCGGTAGACGTTCCGTGCCTCGGCCCGGTGTCCGGTCACAGTTCCTCGATGCGGGTGGCGAGGAGTTTGCGCTGGTCGAGCACGGATTTCAACTGGTCGGCGAGGCTGGGGACGATCAGGGCCGCGGCATCGGTGCCGGGCACGACGACGGTCTGCTCGTCGAGGGCTGTGAAGGTGTCGTCGACCAGACGCTCGGCCATCCGCGGGGCCTTGGCGCGTATCAGATTGACCAGCCGACGGCGTCCCGCCTTTCTCAACTGGGCGGGGGAGCCGAACTGTTGGAGCATCAGCAGCACTGCCGGGTGCTGATGCGCGGGCCCAGCACCCGTTCCAGCGAGGGATGGATCTGGGTGAGCAGGCCCCTCAGCCGGTTGCTGATGCGGGTGGCTTCACCGGCGAGATCGTCGTCGAAGCCGACGATCATCTCCAGCTCGGCGATCGTCTCGTCGGCGAGCTCGATGGACCGCAACGTGTGCGGCATGGCGCGGGCGGCGTCCGCGATGATGAACGCGTCGCGGGCGTCGGTCTTGGCTTCGCCGGGATAGAGGTCGGCGATCCGCCGCATGGTCAGGCCCGGCAGATAGGCCACCTTGCAGCCCGTGTCGCGGGCCACGGCCAGCGGCAGGGCACCAATCGAGGCAGGCTGGTCGACGACCACCAGTACGGTGCCGTGCTTGGCTTGTAGCTTGGCAAAGACCTCGCGCAGCTTCGGCTCGCTGTTGGGCAGTCGCTTGTCGAACGCCTTCTTCCCGGCAGGGGTCAGCGCGGTGGCGTGGTGTTCGCCCTTGCCGACGTCCAGGCCGAGGAAAGCGCCGATGTCACTGGTGTCGATCACGTGCACTCTCCGGTCGTACCCGTCCCGGCCTCACCTGCGGCACCAGTTGCCGGCATCCACATTACGAAGAGCCTCCCAGCCTCCCCGGAGGGAGTCGGTGGTCATGCCCCTAATCAGCGGTCTACCAGTGCCTCCGGGCCCGGTGACACCACCCCCCGGATCATCAACGACAGGGGGACGAAGTCATGCCGGTCCCGGAGGCCGGGAACCCCGTTGCGGGGCAGAGGAAGACGGTAATGGGGAGGTCCCAGACGACACAGCTGGAACGCGCATCGGTCGCGGGCGGTGAGGGCGGGTCGGGGCCTCGAAATGGGGAGATTCATGACCATGGTGCTCTACGCGTTCAGCAGGGCAAGGGCCTGTCCGGGCACCGGCTCGGGCTTCGCCGGTCATCGTGCTCGGCCGACCGCCATATGACGCACGCGGCCGAAACGCGGAGACCCTCAGCCAGGCCCACGACCGGTCCTTCCGGCAGTCGGGAGCACCGCCCCCCGGGGGAGACGCTGCACTTCGCCGTGCTGGGTCCGGTACGCGCCTGGCGGGCCGATGTCGAGCTGCGCCTGGGGCCCCCGCAGCAGCAGGCGTTCGCGGCGTTGCTGCTGGCGAGCGCCGGTCGGCCCGTCACCGTCGCGGAAGTCGTCGACATGTTGTGGGGGCAGGATCCGCCGTCGAGCGCGGTCAATGTCGTACGCCGCTATGTGGGGGCGCTACGCCGCGTGCTGGAGCCGGGGCTGCCTCGGATGGCGACCGGAAGATGGCTGCTCCGAGAGGGCGGCGGATACCGGCTGAACGTCGGCGTCACCACACTTGACCTGCTGCGCTCGTGACCTGCGCACGCAGGCGCGTGCGGCCGACCGGGTGGACGGTTCTGCGTACGCCCTCGAGCTGTACGCGCAAGCCCTGGCGCTGTGGTGCGGTCACGCGGCGGCCGGGATACCGGCTCAGGCTCGCAGCCACCCCGTGTTCGCGGGACTCGACGGCGAGCGTCTGGCCACGGTCAAGGAGGCCGCCGACGCGGCCCTGCGCTGCGGCCGCGCGGAACCGGTGCTGGCTCAACTCCAGGGCCTGGCCGACGACCATCCCCTTGACGAACCGCTGCACAGCCGGCTGATCCGGGCGCTGACGCTGACGGGCCAGCAGGCCCAGGCTCTGGAGACCTATCAGAAAATCCGGGTGCTTTTGGCCGAGGAGTTGGACGTCGAGCCCTCCTCCGAGTTGCTGGCCGCTCACCGCGAAGTGCTGAGTGCGCGGTCCGCACCCACTCCCCCGACGCCCTTCGCGGCCTCGGACAGTGATGGCTCAACCGGCCGGGCCGCTGCTCCCGAGACGGCCTCCCCGGCTCGTGACGACCTGCTCGTGCCGCTGCCCCGGCCGGCCCAACTCCCGGCCGCTTACGAACACTTCGCAGGTCGCGAGGCCGAGATCGACCACATGCTGCACCGCCTTCCGGCCGTCCAGGGCCACGGTGGACCCGGGACCACCATGGTGATCAACGCGATCGGCGGCATGGCCGGAGTGGGCAAGACCACCTTGGCCGTCCAGGTGGCCCATCGGGTGGCGGACCGATTCCCGGACGGCCAGCTCTACGTCAATCTGCGGGGATTCGATCTCCACGGCGCGGCCATGGACCCGGCGGAAGCCGTACGCGGTTTCCTCGAGGCCCTGGGAGTCAGCCGCAAGCAGATACCCGACAGCCTGGAAGCCCAGGCGGCTCTGTATCGAAGCCTCCTCGCGGACCGACGCGTCCTGGTCCTGCTGGACAACGCCCGCGACGCCGACCAAGTACGTCCGCTGCTGCCCGGCGCCGCCGGCTGCCTGGTCCTGATCACCAGTCGCAATCAGCTGACGAGCCTGGTGGTGGCCGGCGGCGCGCACCCCCTCACCCTGGACCTGCTGTCTCCGAAAAACGCCAGGCAGTCACTCGTACGACGTCTCGGGGCCGACCGGGTGGCCGCCGAACCTGCTGCCGTCGACACGATCATCTCCCTCTGCGGGGGGCTGCCACTGGCGCTGTCCATCATCACGGTCCGCGCCCTGATGAACCCGACGTTCCCCCTGTCCGGCATCGCAGCGGAACTCATGGAGGCGAACGGAAGCCTCGACGCCTTCGACGGCCTCGACGCGGCGACAGATGTGCGGACAGTGTTCGGCTGGTCGTACCGCACTCTGACCGGCGAAGCGGCCCGGCTGTTCCGGCTCTTGTCCCTGCATCCCGGGCCGGACATCGGGACACACGCGGCCGCCGCACTCGCGGACCGCCCAACCGTCCGGGTCCGTTCCCTGCTGGCCGAACTGACGCGCACGCACCTCCTCACCGAGGAGGCCCCGGGCCGATACCGCTTCCATGACCTCCTGCGCGCGTATGCGAACGAACTCGCCCGTGCCGAGGACGGCGAGGGGGACAGCGAGGAGGAACGGCGCGACGCACTGTGCCGCATGCTCGATCACTATCTGCTCACCGCGCATGCCAGCGCCCCCCTTCTCGATCCGGCGGGTGTCTTCCCCTCGCCGACCCCGTCGCCGGAGACAACGGGGACCCCGGTGGCCCTGGGGGACGCCGAGTCCGCCCTCAGCTGGTTCAGTGCGGAGCGGCTCGTCCTGCTGGAAGTGGTGCGGCAGTCGGTGGACGCCGGGCTCGGCGGCCACGCGTGGCAACTGGCGCGGCTGCTGGACCCGGTGCACGAACGGTTCGGGCACTGGCACGACTGGGCGGACCTCCAGCGCGTCGCCCTCGCCGCGGCCCCGCTGCCGCGCCGGGCCTGCAGGTCCCCGGCGACGGCGGCGGCGTGACCTCACCCGCTGTTCCCACCACGGCCTGTCTGGTCCGGGCAGGCACGAACGACGGCAACCGGCCCGTGTTCGTCGACCTCAGCCGCCTGGACGGCGTCCTCAGCGTGACCGGTGAGAAGACAGTGGCCCGTGACGTCGTACAGAACCTGCTGGCGGAGATCGCCCGCACCCGCCCCGGCACACCGGTGACCGTACTGCGGGGAACGGCCGACGCTCCGCCGCTCGCCGTATCGCCGAGCCTCCAGCAGCTGCCGCAGGTCACCCCCCAGGCCGTGGCCGTTCCGGTCCCCGCACACGGAACGGTGCGCGCCGCCGCCGCGCGCCGGCCGCTCAGGGGCCTGGTCGTGGTGGCGGGTACGCCGAACGGGCGGGAGGCCGCCGAACTGGCAGCCCTGTGCGGCCCGGGCGGCGCGGGCTGGACCGGACTCGTCTACGGGGAAGCCCAGGACGCGCACTGGCGCTGGTACACCGACGGTGACGGCCGCGTCGACATCCCTGTGCTGGACCTGAAACTCACGGTGCCCGCCTGAGCGGGGCGCCGGCCCGTCACCGGTGGACGTCGCGATCTTCCGACAGCGGGCCGGCACCATCACCGACAAGCGACCAAGGCTCACCGTTCACTCGTTACGGCCCCGGGGCGACGGGAGGCGGCCGCTCAGCGGCTCTCTCGGTGGGCGTGTGCTTCGGCCAGCAGGAGGTAGCTGCTGGCGGTCCAGGTGTAGGCGCGGTCGCGTAGGCCCGTTCCGGTGAGGGCGTCGAAGTTCTCGGCGAAGCCGTGGGTTTCGCACAGGGCGCGGAAGCGGGCGCTGATGTCGTCCGCGAGGCGCTGGTGGCCGGCGCGGCGCAGGCCGTCCTCGACGAGGACGGTGGCGGGGGCCCAGATCGGGCCGCGCCAGTAGCCGTCGGCGAGATAGTGCGGTGAGGTGGGCAGTTCGGTGGCGAGGCCGTACGGGGTCAGATGGGCCTTGATGTGATCGGCCAGCGCGCTGCCGACCTCGCCGGGCAGGTGCTCGCCCAGCACGATGGGCATCAGGTCGAGGAGGCTGGCGCTGCTCCAGGTGTCCCCGGTGGCGACCGACCGGGCGACGAACCTGTCGCCGGTCCAGAGTTGGTCGAACAGCGCCGTCTGGGTCGCCTCGGCTGCGGCAGTCCACCGGCGCGCCTCCTCCGACTTTCCCAACTCCTCAGCCAATGCCGCGAGTTCGTGCAGTTGGAGGACGAGGAAGGCGGCGAGGTCGGCGGTGACGACAACCCGCTCGGGATCGAAGGTGGTGGCGTTGTCCCAGCCACTGTCGTTGCCGTGCTGGTAGTAGGGCAGTTGGGTGTCGGGGGCTCTTCGCGCGGTGAGCCAGAAGTCGGTCCAGCGCTCCAACCGGGCGTATGTCTGGGCCAATTCGTCCTGGTGGGGAGGGGGCAACAGGCGGCGCAGGTGAGCGAAGGCCCAGCCGTGGATGGGCGGCTTGACGAAGTTGTAGAGCACTTCGGAGTGGGTGACCGAGTCGGGCAGGGCGCCGCCGTCGTCCTGGTGGTCGAAGGGCAGGTGGTACTGGTCCAGAGCGAGTTCGGGGTAACCGGATGCCAAGGCAAGGGCGTTGAAGCAGTGGTCCCAGCTCCAGACCTTGTCCATCCAGTGCTTGGACATCAGCACGGCGGGCCGGTTGACCAGGCCCGCCGGGCGTACGGTCGCCGACCAGACGACGTAGGCGGCGAGTTCGGCGGCCGGTGTGGCGGACGAGCGCCAGGGGGCCACCGCGTCGACGAAATCCGCGAACGCGCCCCGAACGGACTCCACGATGTCGTCGAAGGCCGCCGAGGACGCGTACGGCGGGCGGGCGGTGTCGAGTTCCTCGATCGCGATCTCCCAGGTCCCGCCCGCCTGTGCCGTCACGGTGAGACCGCGGTCGCTGCTGCTCAGCGCCTGATCTCCGGCCGGCTCCGCGATGGTGCCGGACAGCAGGGTGACGCGGTAACGGCGTCCGGTCTCGTACGAGGTGAACACGTGTGCCCGAGCCGCCGGGTCGTGGAAGAAGTACGTGCCGCTGAACGGAGTCAGGGTGTGCGCGGCGGCGAAGACATCGACGCCCAGCCCGCTCCCCCGCAGACGAACGGTGTCCGCGGACTCGTAGGCGAGGTCGACGCGCCCGCTCTCGCCGATCCAGCTGAGCAGGCCCGGTATCGCCTCGACGCGGGTCTCGGCACGTTCGCCCGAAGTCGTGTTCAGGGGGGCCAGGCGCAGGACGGCGTGCATGCCGTTCTGGTGCGAGACGAGGTGGAGGTCCTCGGCGTACGTCTTCTCCGCCACCACGGGCGAGATGTCGAACCAGGATCCGTAGGTACTGAAGGGGATGTCGTGGACGGAGAAGGCCGGGCCGGACGAGGCGGCGGTCATGTGGCGTGACTCGTTTCTGGAGCAGGAGGCAACGTCGACTGATGTACGGAGGGTTGAGCCGTCGTGGTGGGGTCGGGGGGACTCAGTCCTTGACGGCACCGGCGGTCACGCCGGCGGCGACGTAGCGCTGGGCGAGGACGAGGATCACCGCGGCGGGCAGCGAGGCCACGACGGCGGTGGCCATGATGGCGTTCCACTCCTGGTTGTTGTTGCCGATGTAGTGGTAGATGCCGAGGGTGATCGGCTCGTGTGCGCCGCCGTTGACCAGGGTGCCGGCGAAGACGAAGTCGGACCAGGACCACAGGAACGCGAACAGCGACACCGTGACGACGGCGTTGCGGCTCATCGGCAGCACGATCGACCAGAAGGTGCGCAGGGGCCCGGCGCCGTCCGTCCTGGCGGCCTGGAGCAGCTCGCCGGGGATGCCGGACATGAACGCGGTGAAGATGAGCACTGCGAAGGGAACGGCCAGGGTGGAGTCGGCGACGATCAGGCCGGGGACGGACTGGAGCACGCCGAGGCTGAGGTAGATGGCGTAGAAGCCCATCGCCATGATGATGCCGGGGATCATCTGGGCGGCCAGCAGGACGAAGCTCAGGACGCCACCGCCACGTGGGCGCAGCTTGGCCAGCGCGTATCCGGCGGGGGCGGCCAGTGCCACGGTCAGCGCGACAGTGCCCAGGGCGACGACGAGGCTGGTTGCGAGGTAGGGCAGCTGCTCGTCGAGGACGGTGCGGTAGCCGGCCAGGGTGCCGTGGACCGGCAGCAGGTCCGGCGGGCTCTTGCGCATGTCCTGGTCGCGGGTGACGGAGACGTTGAGCATCCAGTAGACCGGGAAGAGCATGATCGCGGTCAGCAGCACGCCGATCGTGGTCTTTCCCCACGTACGCCTGCGGTTTCGGCTCATGACAGCGCCTGCTTTCTCTGCACCCGTACGTAGACCAGGCCGAAGAGCAGCGCGGCGACGACGAGCAGATTGCCGACGGCCGCGCCCGGGCCGAAGGCGGGCAGGAGGTTGCCGAAGCCGAGTTGGTAGGACCAGGTGGCGAAGGTGGTGGACGAGTCCGCCGGGCCGCCCTTGGTCATGATCCAGATGATGTCGAAGACCTTGAGGGTGTAGACCAGCCCCAGCAGCAGCGTGATCGCCGACACCGGTCGCAGCAGCGGGAAGGTGATGCGCCAGAACCGCTGCCAGGCGTTCGCGCCGTCGAGAGCGGCGGCCTCGTACAGACCGACCGGGATGGACTGCAGGCCGCTGTAGAGCACGACCAGGTTGAACGGGACACCGATCCAGATGTTCGCGATGATCACCGAGGCCAGCGACCAGGACGGCGAGGTCAGCCAGTTCACCGGAGCGATGCCGACGGCGTGCAGGGTGGCGTTGACGACGCCGGACTCGCTGTTGAGCATCCACGACCAGGTCGAGGCCGACACGATCAGTGGCAGCAGCCAGGGCACGAGGAACAGCGCGCGCAGGGTGGCAGAGAGCCGGAAGTGCTGGTTGAAGAAGACCGCGAGGGCCAGGCCGATGGCGTACTGGAAGAGCAGACATACGGCGGTGAAGATGGCGGTGTGCAGCAGGGCCGGGGCGAAGGTCGGATCATCGAAGACGGTGCGGTAGTTCTTCAGGCCCGTGAACGGGGCGTCGCCCTGGACGAAGGAGCGGACGGTGTAGTTGCGCAGGCTCAGGTCGAGGTTGCGGTAGAGCGGATAGGCGTAGAAGAGGGCGAGGTAGACGGTCACCGGGGCGAGAAACCCCCAGGCGGCCCACTGGGTGGAGATGGGCCGGCGGCGTTTCCCGCTGCGGGCCGGGGGCGGGGAGGCGGGGGCCGTCCCGTTCCGGACGTGCGCGGACCGGTGATCCGGCGGATGTGTCGTCAGTTTCATCGGACGCACGTCACTTGGCCGCGGCCTGCGCCGAAGTGAGCGCGTCCTTGGGCGACTCGGACCCGCTGAGGGCCGACTGGACGGCCTTCCACATCTGCTCGGAGATCTTGGGGTACTTGGTGCCCAGATCGTCACTGGTGCGGCCCTTGGCCGCCTTGACCGCCTGCACCCACGGCTTCAGTTCGGTGTTCGCGGCCACCTGCTTGTCCTGGACCTCGCCGGTCGGAGCCACGTAGGACAGGGTGGTGTCGGTGTCGTACAGGTTGTCGGTGCTGGTCAGGCAGGTCGCCAGCTTCTGGGAGGTGGCGTAGCGGCCGGTGTCCTGCTGGACCGGGATGGTCATGAACTCTCCGCCGGTCGGGGCCGAGGCGTTGCCTCCGGTGGCGGACGGGATGGGAAGCACCCCGTAGTCGAGGCCGGCCTTCTTGGCGTTGCCGAGTTGCCAGGTGCCGTTCTCGCTGAACGCGTAGTCGCCGCTGGCGAACTCCTGCCAGCTGGTGGTCTGGGTGTTGTTGAGCACCGAGTTGGGGGCGTAGCCGTTCTTCAGCCAGTCCTTCCACAGCGACAGCGCGGACACGGCCTGGGAGGAGTCCAGTTCGGTCAGCTTGGCGCCCGCTCCCCAGAACCAGGGCAGGAACTGGAAGCTGCCCTCCTCTGTGCCGATCGCGGAGAAGGTGATGCCCTTCTTGCCCGCCTTCTTGACCTGTTCCAGTGCCGCCGTCAGTGACGTCCAGTCCTTGACCGAGGCGATGTCGACGCCAGCCTCCTTCAGCACCTTCTTGTTGTAGTAGAGGGCGAGGGTGTTGGCGCCGATCGGCGTGCCGTAGGTCTTGCCGCCCGACTGTCCGGCCGCCAGCAGGTTGGGGTCGGCCTTCGAAGTGTCCAGCTTGTTGTCCGCGGTCGTGGTGAGCACGCCGGCCTCGGCCAGGGTCGACACGACCGGGTTGTCGACGATGAGGACGTCCGGCGAGTTGCCCTGCTGCGCGGCCAGCAGCGTCTTGTTGCCGAGGTCGCTGGTGTCGAAGCCGGTCCGCTTGATCTTCACGTCGGCCTTGGCACCGCACTGGTCGAGCAGCTTCGCCCAGGCCGAGCTCTTGTCGAACTGCGGGTAGGGGTCCCAGATGGTGTACGTGCCGCTGCCGGCTCCCTTGGTGTCGGTGCTGCCCGAGCCGGAGGAGCAGGCGGTGGCGCTGACGGCGACGGCCAGGGCGGTGAGGGCGGCGGCGGTCAGACGGCGCCGTCTGGAGGAGGCGTTCATCGCGGGATTCCTTTTTTGGGCGTGCGGGTGCCGAGGCATGGGGTGATGAGGAGAAACGGACACGGCGAACGGCGCTGTGGGCCGGTTCGAGCGGCCGGTGAGGTGAGGAGATCTGTGTGAGTGAAGAGGGTTACGTCGGTGCGGTCAGGACGCCGTACCGGCTGCGGCGGGCCCGGTGCTGGCCCGCAGGGAGATCGGGGGCGTGAGGAGATGGTGGCGGGGCGGCGCGTCGGGATGGTCGAGCCGCTCCACCAGCAGGTCGACGGCGCGCCGGCCCATCTCCTCCGCCGGTACGTCGGCCGCGGTGAGCTGCGGGGTCACCGTCTCCGCCCAGCGGCCGGCCACGATTCCGGTGACGGAGAAGTCGCGCGGTACATGGCGGCCGGCCTGGGCGAGCCCTCGGTAGAGGCCGCCCAGGGCTGCTTCGTTCAATGTGACCAGGGCGGTGGTGGCGGGTTCGTCGTGCAGGATCTGCTCCAGGCAGGCCTGGCCCGACGCCGCGTCGTCCCCGCAGCAGTACGTCCGCACGGTGAGCCCGCGCTCGGCGGCGGCCTTGGTGAAGCCGTCGAGGCCCCGCTGCGCGGACTCGTAACCGGCCCGCAGCAACTGCTCGGGACGGTTGACGAAGGCGACCCGGCGGTGGCCCAGATCCGCCAGATGGTGGACGCAGGCCGCCGCCAGGGCGGTGTGGTCCAGGCCCACCCACCAGCCGCTCTCGGGATGGGCGGTGCGGCCGATGGCGACGGAGGGGAAGCCGAGGGCAGCCAAGTGATCGACCCGGTCGTCCGCCAGCCTGATCTCCATCAGGATCGCGCCGTCGACCCGCCGCTCCCCCAGCAGCCGCTGGAAGGAGCGGTCGCTGTCCACGCCGCTCGGGGAGAGCAGCACGTCGTAGTCGTGGGCCGCGGCGGCCTCCACCACACTGCCGATGAAGTCCAGCTGCATCCCGGTGTAGTGGCTGCCGGCCGGCGGGAAGACCAGGCCGATGGTGCTGGTCCGGCCGTTGGCCAGGGCGCGGGCGCTGGCGTTGGGTCGGTAGCCCAGCTCGTCGATGACCTCCTGGATCCTCCGGCGGGTGTCGTCCGAGACCGGGCGCTTGCCGCTCAGGGCGTACGACACCGTGCTCCGCGAGACACCGGCCCGCCGGGCGATCTCACCGATGTTCACGGCGACTCCTTGCTCGAACCGGTTCGCCCCCTCGGAAGAGGAAGCGCCCGCCGGTCGTGAGGGTAGGGGCTGGAACGAAGAACGGAGACCGGCTGTCGAACCGGTTCGCGTGAAGTGAAGGTAGGAACTGCCTCCAACCCTGTCAATACCGCCGGACGAACTTTCCCGACCCATGATGCCGCCGCGGAAACTTTCTGCCCAAGGGATTGATGGCTGGGAGCCCCGGTGCTAGCTTCCCCGAACCGGTTCGATGAAGCGATCCTTCCGGCAGCCAGAGGCCCCTCTCCACCCTCCCCCAGGACACGCAGGGCCGGCACCCCGCCGCCCTGGACCTTCCCCGCTTCTTCCTGCCACATCACCGAACCGGTTCGATGTACATCGCCACTCAAGGATTGAGGACGCAATGCCATCCGCTGACAGATCAGCCCGGCGCCGGGTGCCGGCCGCCGTGGCGCTGGTTCTCGGGGCGGGCCTGCTGGCCGTGCCGGCGGTCCCGGCGCGGGCAGCTGATACGCCCCAGCCCGCCGCCCACTACGCCTTCGATCACGACGACCTCGCCTCCGGACAGATCACCGACAGCTCCGGCAACGGCCTGACGGCGACCCTGGTGAACGGCTCCACCGCCCAGGCCGTGGCGGGCACTGACGGCGGCAAGGCGCTGGCCCTGCCCGGCGGGGCGCCCACCTCCGACGGTGCCTACGTCCGCCTGCCCCGCGAAGTGGTCGGCGACTCGAGCGACCTGACGGTTTCCGCCCGGGTGAAGTGGAGCGGCGACAAGTCGTCCTGGCAGCGGATCTTCGATCTGGGCACCGACACCACCAAGTACCTCTTCAGCACGCCGTACAACAGCAACGGGCTGTTCCAGACCTCCGTGACCACCGGCGGAGGGGGCGCGGAGACACAGGTCCGCGGCTACACGCCGCTGCCCGCGGACGCGTGGCGGACGGTCACCGTCACCCTCGACACCGTCGCCGGCCGGCTCACCACCTACCTCGACGGCGTGGCGGTCTCCTCCGCCGCGACCGGCATCAAGGCCAAGGACCTGCTGGACGGTTCGGCGACCGCCGCCGGCTACATAGGCAAGTCCTTGTACCCGGACCCGCTGCTGAAGGGCGCGATCGACGACTTCACCGTGTGGCACGCGGCGCTCAGCGCCGAGCAGGTGGCCGGTCTGGCCGGGCCCGTGCCGACCCTCCAGGCACTCTCGGCGACGTCCTTCGACGTCCGCACGACCGACGGGACCGCCCCGTCCCTCCCCTCCACCGTCCGCTCCTCCTTCTCCGACGGCTACGACCGCGACACCTCCATCGTCTGGGACGCCGTACCGCCCGAGAAGTACGCCGGGCCGGGGACCTTCACGGTGGCCGGAACCGCGGCCGGGCGCGCGGTGCAGGCCACCGTCACCGTGGTCCGCGAGGGCCAGCTCACCGTCGATCTCGGCTCGGACACCGGCGCGTTCCACGGCGGCGCCTCCGGCACCCTCTACGGCGTGTACGGACCGGACGTCCCCACCAACAACCTCATCGAGGGCATGGGCCTGCGCACAGTCTCCACCAAGGCCCAGGACGGCCCGCAGCACCCCGGTGCCGACGCGCTGGACGTGGTGAAGCCGCTGGCCGACTCCACCGACGGTGACGTGTACATCTACATGACCGACATCCACCGCGGCTTCCCCTACGAGTGGCCGGGCAGCACTCCGCAGGAGAAGTTCAAGCTGTACGAGGAGAAGATCGCGACCCAGGTCGACCAGGTCCTGAAGCTGCCGAAGCAGTACCAGGACAACATCGTCTTCGTGCCGTTCAACGAGCCCGAGGGCAACATGTTCGGCACCGGCGACTGGAGCTACGACAAGGTCAGCTGGCTGAACGACCCGGACGACTACTTCGCTGCCTGGGACTCCGCCTACAAGCTCATCAAGGGCAAGATGCCCGATGCTCGTATCGCCGGCCCCAACACCAGCGTCCTGTACGACCAGGTGAAGGGCTTCCTGACCCACGCCCTGGCCGCGGGCACCCTCCCGGACGTCATCACCTGGCACGAGCTGAGCCACCCGGAGGCGGTGCGCGAGAGTGTGGCCAAGTACCGGGCGTGGGAAAAGGAGTTGTTCAAGGGCACCTCTCGCGAGGACACCCAACTGCCCATCAACATCAACGAGTACGCGTTCAACTACCACACCTCCGTCCCGGGCCAGATGATCCAGTGGGTCTCCGCGATCGAGGAGTCCAAGGTCGACGCGGACATCGCGTACTGGAACATCGACGGCAACCTCTCCGACTCCGCGGTGCAGTCCAACCGCGGCAACGGCCAGTGGTGGCTGCTCAACTCGTACGCCTCGATGACCGGGCACACCGTGGCGGTGACCCCGCCGTTCCCCAGCCAGAACTACACCATGCAGGGCGTGGCCACGCTCGACCCGAAGAAGAAGCAGGCCCGGCTGCTCTTCGGCGGTTCCACCGGAAAGGGCCACATCACCTTCGCGGGCGTCCCGAAGAAACTCTTCGGGGCTCAAGTGCACGCCTGGGTGCGGGAGATCGAGTGGAGCGGGCAGGTCGGCGACAACTCCGGCCCCAAGCTGCTGACCGAGCAGAATCTGAAGGTCGGTCAGGACGGCACGGTCACCGTCGACTTCGGCGACGGCGTGCTGCCGAAGCTGAAGGAGTCCTCGGCGTACGAGATCGTGCTCAGCCCGGCCGGGAAGGCGAAGGGCACACAGTCGCCGCCGGTGAGCTGGCAGGCGTCGTACGAGGCGGAGGACGCGGCCCACACGGGCTCCGGCTACTCCAAGAACGGCCCCGAGGGCTCCACCTCGGACGTGTCGAAGTTCTACACCTCCGGCGGCTACGACGTGGGCGGTCTGCGCACCGGCTCGGACGTCACGCTCGACTTCACGGTGGACGTGCCCAAGGACGGCACCTACGACCTGAGCGTCTTCGCCAACTCCCTCAACACCTTCGACAAGGTCAAGGAGCAGGGGCCCACCAACGTCTTCCTGCGCGTGGACGGCAAGGCCGACAGCGAGCAGCAGCTGTATCTGCCGGTCGGCTACAAGTGGGTGGTGTGGGACCACACCGACACCAAGGTGAAGCTCACCAAGGGCAAGCACACCCTGACGCTCGCCGCGAAGAGCCTCGACGGCAAGCGGGTCACGAAGGGTGACGCCATCGTCGACCGCCTCACCCTCACCCTTCCCACGGCTTCGGCCGGCACCCAGGTGGACGAGGGCGAACTGGCCTGGCTGGAGGGCGGAGCACAGGCCGTCTACAACCTGCCGAAGCAGGCGGCCAGCGGCTCCGGCGCGGCCCGTGTCGCCAAGGGCCAGACCGCCACGTTCTGGGTGTACTCCCCCGCCGACCGCGAGGCCACCCTCGACGTCGACGCCCTCGGCGGTGCCGGCGCACGGCTGTCCGTCAACGGGCACGAGGTGCTGCGCCTGGCCAAGGGCCGCAGCGCTGTCGCGGTCTCCCTCTCCGGCGGCATCAACAAGGTGACCGTGACGGGCGGTTCGTCGCCCACGCTCGTCGACCGCCTCACGGTCACACCGACCGAGGGCGCGCTCAAGACGCGTGTCTACGAGGCACAGGACGCCGTACTCGCGGGCTCGGCCACGCTCACCCCGTTGTCCCTCGCCACCGACGGCACGGCGATCACCGGCGTCGGCGGTGACCCGGGCAACGGCAACACCGCGACGTTCACGGTGACCGCGGACAAGGCCGGCCTGTACGCGCTGCGCGTCCGCTACTCCAACCCCGAGCAGTCCGAGGCCACCCACTACAACCCGGACCCGCTGGCCCGCCACGCGGACATCAGCGTCAACGGCGGCGGGACACAGCGCGTCGGCTTCCCCCACACCTTCCACCAAAACAACTTCTGGGAGCTGACCGTGCCGGTCCAGCTCAAGAAGGGACAGAACACGGTCACCTTCCGCTCCGAGGAACTACCGAACTTCGACGGCACCACCTACGCCTCGGACACTTTCCCGGGGGTGCTGCTCCGCTCCCGCTACGCGCCGCTGATCGACCGGATCACCGTGGCGCCGTACGCACGGCAGGTGCGATGAGCCAGTAGCCGGTGACATCGGCAGGCGCCCGGGTCCGTCGCGGTGGACGGCCCGGGCGCTTCGCTGTACAGGGCGGCAAGGTCACCTACCCACGGCGTCGGAGACACCGTGCCGGCCGGGGCGACGTTCGATGTGGTGGTCAAAGGCCTGCACGGCCTGTACCGCCGACAGACGAAGAACCTGCCGGCGACCGCCCCTCGGCCCTCCGGGTCCAGCAGCCGCTCACGCGACCCGGCGCCATGACGCCTGATCATGCCGTTGACCTGCAACAACCCACCGAACGGAGCGAAAGGAAGGCACATTCGACCCGGATTCGACCCCGCCGCCCTCCCATCACGGCAACGACCAACCTTGATCTGCAGCACTATGGTCAGTGGCCGCCGCTCGGGGGCTCGCAGCCGGTGCCGTCCGGGTAGCCGCCGAAGGCATCCGCCTTGGTGGAGTCACTGCTCATCGTGCCCTCCACACACCAGGGAGAGGCGCCGATGTCGATGAGGAAGCCGACCCCGGCTGACCCGTCCTGGTACGCCTGCACCTTCCCGGCGGAGTAGCCGAGGCTAGCGAGCGCGTTGCGGACGCTGTCCGGGGCGAAATCGTCGCGCTGGCGCAGCAGTTCGAGTGCACTCTTGACGCGTCCGACGGCGGTGAGTCCGTCGCAGCGGCTCTGGCCGTGGAGTGGGATGGGAACTCTGAAGCCGTGGTTTTCGGCGTAGTGGTCGGTCGGCGGCACGGTTGAGCTGGGGGTAGTGGCGGCCGTGGGCGCCGTTGGCTTGGGGCTCTCGCCGGGGCAGGTGAAGTCCGCTGGTGTACTCGGCGTCGATATACCGGTCGGAGTTGGATGCGAACGCCGGTACGCGTCGGCGGTATCCCCTGCCCGCTGCGTTCCGCACCCCGCCGTCAGCAGGACCATCACCGCTAACGGCAGCATCCCGAGCCGGGCTCTCGTCTTCCTCAGTGTCGTCACCCCCCGATCCTTCCCCGCAGCTCGGTGGGTGTCATGAGTACTTCTACTCATTGAGCCACACCACCCCGGTCAGCCTGAGCTTCGCTTTTGTCCCTGGCTGCATAGGTGTGCGGCTGGCATGATGACGGCCGTGACCGCAAACCGAAGGGCCGATGCCGCGTAGACGGCCTGGCGCCCTGCGCGCCCAGCACCATGGTCCTCGCATCCGGGAGGACCCGCCGCCAAGTCGGATCCACAGGCTCTCCGCCCTCACCAGCCTGGCGATACATCGAGTGGAGCGCCTCTCGGGCGATTATTGCGTCTTCCCAGGCGCCACGGTTCGCGCGCTGGCGGCGTCCTTCACGAATACCGACATGTCGCTTGACCAGTGCGGATCATTATCGGCACCCGCAGATTGGCCCTGCGTCCGCACGAGGTGAGTGTCACCAGGGTCCGGTTCGGATTCGTCGACACCAAGATGGCCAGGGCCGAACACACAGCCTTGATGATGACCGCTGTCAGACCGCGGCCGTCGTCAAGCGCGTCCTTCGCGCGCGCCCCGTCCAGCCGTCACACCCCCGACGGATGGCATGCGCCCTGGCCCTGTTGTGCCTGGCGACCGCACCGCCCTGCGGCGCGCACCGTACCGATGACCCGCCCTCAGACCGTGGCCTCGCGGATACGCGAGAGCAGCGCACGCAGCCGGTCGCGGTCCTCGCCGCTCAGTCCGGCCGTGGCCTCGGCGAGGGCGCGGCGGTCCACCGTCTCCGCCTCCCGGTGGCACTCCACGCCCCGCTCGGTGAGGCGCAGCAGGAAGGCGCGGCGGTCGTGCGGGTGCCGTACTCGCTCCACCAGCCCGTCGCGCTCCAGGCTGTCGACGATGCTGGTGGTGGTCCGTGCCGAAACGCCGGTCAGCTCGCTCAAGTCCCGCATCCGCAGGGGCTCCGGCGCCTGCGCGAGCATCCGCATGGCGCGCAGCCGGGCGACAGAGGCACCCCCGGTCCGCAGCCGCGCCTCCACGTACTGACGCAGTTGATGTGTCGTCTCGTACAGCTCGTCGACCAGGATGTCGCTGCTGCCCTGCACCGCCATGACCGCTCCCCGTTTCCCGCTCCGCCGATGACCCGATTCTATGAGCACCCACATACTGAGTATACTCAGCATGTGCTGCGTTCCCATCCTCACCGCTTCCGGCCGCCGCTTCGTTCCCTCCGCCCCCGACAGCGCCTGGTCGTCCCCGTCATCTGTGTCAGCGTGACCTTCATCGCCATCGTCGACGGCGCGATCACCACGGTGGCGCTGCCCTCGATCGCAGACCAGTTCGACCTGACAACGGCCGCCCTGGACGGCGTGGTCGTGGTCTACCCGGTCTGCCTGGCCATGGCCATTCCCGCCTCCGCCTGGCTGGTCGAACGCCTCGGCGCCAAACGCGTGCTGCTCACCGCGCTCGCCGCCTTCCTCGGCTCGTCGCTGCTGTGCGGTACGGCGGCCGGCCTCGCCGAACTGGTCACCTACCGCGCGTTCCAGGGACTGTCCGCCGGCATACTCTTCCCCGCCTCCGCCGCACTGCTCTTCGCCACCTTCGACTCCGGCGAGCAGGTGCGCATATCCCGCTACATGATCATTCCCCAGCAGATGGCCCCGGCAGCGGCCCCCATTCTCGGCGGACTGCTCGTGGACCACCTCTCCTGGCGGTGGGTCTTCTACGTCAACCTGCCGGTGGGCGTGCCCGTCGTGCTGTTCGGCATGCTGTTCCTGGCCGAGCGGCGGGGCCGCCCGCCCGGCCGCTTCGACCTGACCGGCCTCCTGCTGAGCGCCACGGGGCTGGGCGCGGCGATGTTCGGCGTGTGCGAGGGCCCCAACCGGGGCTGGACCTCCCCACCGGTAGTCACGACACTGCTTCTCGGCGCGATCGGGCTGGCCGCGGCCGTGGTCTTCGAACTGCGTACCGCCGAACCCCTGCTGAAGCTACGCCTCTTCGCGGACCGGCTGTTCCGCGACACCAACCTGGTCAACCTCGTCGGCCTGATCCCCATCCTCGGCGCCATGTACCTCGGCCCGCTCTTCCTTCAGGAGGCGCAGGGGCGCACCGCTCTGGAGTCCGGCACCAGCACCTTCCCCGAGGCGTTCGGCGTGCTGCTCACCGTCCAGGTCGCCGCAGCGCTCTACGCCCGCGTCGGTCCCCGCGTGATCGTCGGATGCGGACTGTCCGGCGTAGCCGTGGTCCTGCTGCTCTTCTCCACCTGCGACGAGAACACCGGCCTATGGACCTTCCGGGCCTACATGTTCCTGCTCGGCATCGCCATGGGCGGCGTCTTCATGCCCACGACGGTCGCCTCGCTCGCGAACATCGCCCGCCACGACCTGGCCCAGGCATCTACCCTCAACACGGTCGTACGCCAGACCGGAGGCGCACTCGCACCGGCGGCCGTCACCACGGTCCTGGTCCTGAGCACCCCCGCGACCGCCTCCTCCGCTCCGCCCATCAGCGCCTACCACAACGCCTACCTCGCCCTCGCCGCGATCGCGGCGGCAACCGCGGCCTTCGCCTTCACTCTCCCGGACGCCGCGGCCCGAGCGGCGGCCCGCACCACCACCACCGCCCGCTCCACACCCCACCGCTCCCAGCACGAGAACGCCCACTGACGTCACACGGCCGGTCCGGAACCACCCACGAACCCCCCGCGCCGGTTCCCGCCGGGACTCCGTCCTCACACGGCGTTCGCCGACCACCGCGCTCCGCGCATCATGACTCCCAGACGCTGCAGGCGGCGACCTCGACGCCGAGCGCGGCGGGTTCGCCGTGGATGCGGCGATGGCCCTATGAGTTGTCTTCGCGGGCCAGGCGCAGGACCAGGGCGCGGATCGAGCGGACGGTGGGCGGGCGCCCGCGACACTTCGGTACTCAGGCGGCGCCACGACGTTGCCCGAGCATGTCGCGGTGCCAGCGCAGCAGTGCGTCGGGACGGACCAGCAACAGGAGGTGAGGCGCCCCGACGTTCTCGGACTTCCTCATGCGCAGCAAGGCCGTCATCGGCGCGCGGTGACGCGGGGCGAGCGATCATGTCGGTCAGTGAGGCATGACCAGCATGATCGCCGTGCCCAGCGCGGTCGAGCCGTCCCAGAAGTGGCCGTACGGCCGTGGGAGGATGCCCCGAGTGTCCGACGTGGCGCGCAGCCCGGGCATGTCGCGGGTCAGCGAGCACAGCGCGCAGGTGAGCAGGCACAGGGCCAGCGCGGCGGTGACGAGTGATCCGGTGGTCGACTCCACCGCGGCCGGTGCGTGGTGCGTGGCGTGCGGGCTGTGGAGCATCCAGACCATCGCGGCCATGCCGAGCGCGTAGGGCAGTCGCCGTGCCGTCGTGGCCTGGAGGGACTCCCCGGGGCGGCGTACGGGTGTGAGCGGGAACCACAGGGCGGCGGCGGTGAAGAGAACGGCCTGCCCGGTCCGCGGCAGCAGTGGCCCCCACGGCATCGCCGCCATGGCCACAGCCATTGCGGCGTGCAGGAGATGGTCGACGCGTCCGCGCCATGCCGAACCGGGAGGCCCGAGCGCGTACCGCACCGCATAGCCGGCCGCGCCCACGAACAGCGTGGTCAGCAGGGCGTGCACGGCATCGGTGGCGCTCATCGCCCGGCGTGCCTTCGCGCGCGGCGGCCGTGTGCCGGGGGCCTCACTCGGTGGGCCGCGGTGCGCGCAGGTGGGCACGCTGTTCCAGCTCCTCATCGGAGAAGAGTTCGAGCATGGGCTTTCCCGGCGCACACATCATGGTCACGATGAACCAGGTCCAGGCGTCCCTGAGCGCGCTGCCGTCCTGGCAGTGGATCATGTCGCCGCCCGGCTCCCAGAACGTGCCACCGGCCTCCACCACCCGTTCGGGTTCGCCCTCCTGCTCGAAGCGGACGGCGCCGTCCACGACGTAGTCGAAGGCGGGCCCGGAGTGGCGGTGCGGCGAGGTTCCCGGGTCGCCGGGCTCCCACTCGGCCTGAATGCTCATCGCGCGGCGCCCTCGGGGTTCGTCAGGGGCGCGGCGTCCTGCACCATCTGCGCCGCCGTCATCCAGCTCTCCGACGCCGCCTGGTCGCCGACTCCGTGCATGTGCGCCGCGTGGTTGTCCGACACTGTTGTGCACCTTCCATGAGTCGCCATGCTTCCGGGCGGGGCGCATCTCCCCGCCTCTTCAGCTGTGTTGACCGAGCACCGTGCGGATCTGTGACAGGTATGGCGTTCCACAGGCAGTGCGCGGGACGGTGTCACAACAATGGCGCAAACACTGTCCTTGATGTTGTGAGTGGCTGACGTCGCCGTCACGAACGCATCCGTGGGGTCACCGACCCCCTGACGGGAAGAGACCCGGATGAGAGTCGTTGTTGCAGGGGCCACCGGTCTGATCGGTTCCAGGACTGTCGCCAGGCTCCGGGACCACGGTGTGGAAGTCGTGCCCGTCTCGCGCCGGGAGGGTGTCGATGTCATCACAGGGCAGGGGCTCATCGCGGCCCTGCGGGGCGCCGACGTGGTCGTGGACGTCACCGACGCGCCCTCCCGCGCCGAGGGGACGAGCGTCGAGTTCTTCGGCACGTCGACCGGTAACCTGCTGGAGGCCGCCGCCGCCACGGGCATCGAGCACTATGTCGCGCTGTCCGTCGTGGGAGCCGACCGGGTGCAGCAGGGCTACTTCCGTGCGAAGGCGTTCCAGGAGGAGCGGGCCCGGCGCTCGCCGATCCCACACTCCCTCGTGCGCGCCATGCCGTTCTTCGAGTCCGTGGACGCCCTGTCCCGGTCGACCGCGCACGCGGACGGCGTGCACGTCGCGCCCGTGCTGATCCGCCCGGTGTCGACGGACGACGTCGCGGCCGAACTCGCCCATGTCGCCGTCGGGCTGCCGCTGTTCGGCGTCCTGGAGATCGTCGGCCCCGAGGAGTACCCACTCGACGACCTCGCCGCCAAGCTGCAGGCCGCTCGGGGGGACATCCGGGGGGTGGTCACCGACGCGCGTGCCCCGTTCTTCGGCGCCCTGGTCGCCGAGCGCTCGCTGCTGCCCCGCGCGACGGCCCACCCGGGTCACGAGACGCTCGCACACTGGCTCGCGCGGCGCTGACCACCGAGGCCGAGCGCGCGCTCGCCCCGCGTACCCGCCCCTCCCCCGCCACCCGGTGCCGACATCGGAGCACGGCTCCGATGTCGGCACCGTGGTATCGCTGTGGACACTGACAAGGGCCTGATGACCCCGGTCATCAAAGCTGCGGGCGACCTGAGCATCGCCGGGATCGCACGCGCGACCACGGAATTCGCCGACAGGGCCCGCACCGGCCGGCTCACCCCGGACGACGTGCCGGGTGCCACCTTCACGATCTCCGACACCGGCTGCCGCGACGCCCTGTTCGAGACGGTCGCCGTGCCACCGGGCCACGTCGCCATGCTGGGTGGCGGCAGCGTGGTGAAGCGTCCCGCCGTCGTGGAGGCGGACGGCGCGGCCGCGATCGACATCCGCGACATGGTTCCTGTCGCTGTCGTACGACCACCGCCTGGTGGTCGGCGCCGACGCCGCCCGCTGTCTGGGCACCGTCAAGACGCTCCTGGAGTCCGACGCCCTCGGCGCGGACCTCATGCCGACCGCGGAGTCCAGAGGTCGGTCTCCGTCCCGCCTCAAGGCCCCCGTCGCCTCATGGCACCGGGGCCGCCACCACACGGCTGTCACAAAAGTAACGCATCGTCTGTCTTGCTGGGTATGCACCCTGTCACCTCCCGGGAGTCGGCCGCTCCGCCCCAGCCGGACGACTACACCGTCAGCGCCGAGTTCTACGACGTGCTCCAAGCCCAGCAGGACGCGATACGGGTCCACCACCTCTACAGCGACGCCGTGCGCGGCGCCCGGCTTGGCGTGCTGGACGTGGGCGCCGGAACCGGTCGTGTGACCTTGATGAGCCTTCTCGAATCCGAGGTGGGCGTGCACGCCGTCGAACCCGCGCGGGCGATGAGGACCTCGCTGATGACGCGTCTGGCCTCCCTGCCCGCGGAGTCGAGGGCGCGCGTCACGGTCCACCCTCATCCACTCGACCAGGCGGAGCTGTACGAAGTCGCGGACGTGGCGATCTGCCACAACACCGTCGCCAGCCTGTCGTCCGCCGTACGCCGCGCCCTGTGGCCGTCCCTCGCCCGGGCGATCGTCCCCGGCGGTTCGTTGCATCTTCAGCTGCCTCCCGCTCGGCTTCCCGACGCGGAGGTGGTGCGCCCCTTCCCGGCGCAGCGGGTCGGCCGACACGAGTACGGGGGACGCATGGTGATGTCGGCCGACGGCGCCCGGATCCGCACACGGTTCGACTATTGGGTGTGCGCGGGCAGACACGTGCTGCGCGAGCACACGGAGACGTTCTGGATGTGGCCGGCCTCGCGTGCCGAGGTGATCGACCAACTGCGCCCGCAGGGCTTCCGCCCGTTGCCCGACGGGACCCGCCGGACCGACACGTCCGTGCTGACGCTGACTCTTGGCAGGCCCAGGACATCGTTCAGGACGCCTAGCCACGCCGGCCGGTGACCGATCGCGCCCAAGTGCTGGCAAGATCGTGACCCCCGGATGCCACAAGGGCGGCTACTCGTCGGTCAACCAGTCGTCCGGAATCCGGATTTCCACTGACCGAAGGACAGACCAACGTGCCCGCATCCCTGCCCATCGCGTCTGCTTCATTGACAACGTAGGTCCCTGTTTTGTGACATCCACCGTGCAAATTTGGTGCGGACGGTTGGAACACGGGGGGCGTTGAGCGAACGAGCGTCCTGTTCTGCTCCGGTTCGCTGGCGCCCGAGGCATGCAGCAGGCGTTGAAACGTGACCTTCCCCTCGTAGCGTAGAGACCCTGGCTGCAGGGGAAGTTGAGGGTCATGGCAGGCAAGAGGCGGAAGTTCGACGCGGAGTGATTTTCCGCTTGAGCTTCATTTCAATCCTTATGCGTTGGTCTTCAAGAGGGCGCTGCCGTCGCTTACGCAACTCCGTTGCGATGTGACCCATGGTCAGGACGTCCAGCAACACGGGCCGCGGTCGATCGTGCGATGCGAGAGAGGTTCATTTTTCGGACACAACCTCGCCTCCCGGGCTGCTTTGCTCTCTTCGGTAAGGGGCCGCCTCATCTGACGAACTTCCCCCTGGCCGGGGTCCGTTCTCAGTCTGATGCGGCTGGACACACAACATGTGATGCGGGCCCGGTCGGAGAAGTTCGCGTGAGACACGGCAGCTGTAGTTCCAGCGTCTGCGCTGGTCAGTGTGTTGCCGGGGCGGGTGCGGGCATGAGTACGGCCACCGTGATCATGAACGTTTGTGACGACGTATCAAGACGCGGTGGCCGTGGAAGCAACGATAGCCGAGCGGGCGTGGGGCGAGGCGTTCGGGAGGGCGATGCGGACGGTGGCGGGGTGCTTCGCGCGACGTGAAGCCCGGGCGACGGCGGCGGAGTTGGTCGCGGGGCTGTTGCTGGAGGTGGACACGCGGAACTGCTGGACGCTCGCGCAGGTTCTGGGACATCCGGGCCCGCACCGGCTGCAGCACCTGCTCTCGCGCGCCCGGTTCGACCATGAGCGGGCCCGGCAGGAGATCGCCTGCCTCGTGATCGATGAACTCGCCGGTCAGAGCGTGGTGTTGGTGGCGGACGAGACGGGGGATGCGAAGTCGTCCACGGACTGCGTGGGCGCCGGCCGGCAATACTCCGGTGCAATCGGCGGTGTCGGACTGTGCCAGGTGGCGGTACACCTGGCGGCGGTCACCGCGACGACGAAGGTGATCATCGATCGGGCCCTGTATCTCCCGGCGGACTGGGCTGCGGACGAGGAACGCCGCGAGGTCGCCGGAGTGCCGGAGGAGATCGCCTTCGCGACGAAGCCGCAGCAGGCGCTGGCCATGGTCACCGACGCGCTCGCCGCCGGGCTGAAGGCCCGCTGGTTCGCGGGCGACGAGGTGTACTGCGGGCGCGAACTACGCCGGGGCATACGGGCGCTGGGGCTCGGCTACACCGTTGGCATCGCCGCCACCTACCAGGTCACCGACGGGACCGGGTGCCGCTGGGAGGCCCGCAAAATGATCAACAAGGTGCGGCCCGGGCAGTGGATGCGCCGGCAGACCGGACATGGCACCAAGGGCACCCGCGAGTACGACTGGGCCTGGCTCGATGTCCGCCCCGACGACGCTCTCGACGAGAACCGGAACGAGAAGGAGGCCGGGACGAGTGTGCTGGTCGCGCGACGGCACCGCTACACCGGCGAGGTATCCTACTTCCGCTGCTGGGCACCCGGCGACGTCTCGCTCGGCACGCTGGTGGAAGTGATCTGTCGCAGATGGCGGATCGAGGAGACCTTCCAACTCGCCAAGGGCTTCACCGGACTCGACCAGGCTCAGGTGACCTGCTGGAACTCCTGGATGCGCTGGTCACTGTTCGCCCTGATCGCCGCCGCCGTCCTTGCCCTCACGGCCGCCGCCGTCCACGACGCTGCCGAGGACGAACCCGCACTCGTCCCGCTGAGCTGCCCCGAGCTCATCCGGCTCCTGCGAGCCCTCGTGCTGCCGCCACCCGTCCGCGACCGCGAGCACGTCCTGCACTGGACCGCCTGGCGGCGCCATCACCAAGCCGTCGCGACCGCCTGCCACCAGCAACGACACCACCGTCACGACCAACCGTGATCAAGAACTACAGCTGCCGTGTCACACCTTGGCAAGTGATCTGCGTCTCACTGCACACCATGCAGTTCCCTCCGCGCCCGCTCGTCCCCGCCTTCTCCGGCTGACGTCAGGCGTGGAACCCGGGCGGGGGCGTTGTCATGTTGTTCGGTGCGTGGGCGTCTGACGGTGTGTCGGGGCGTTGTGGGGCCCGGTTCTGGGCCTGTGCTCAGGGCGCGACGGGCTGGTCGGCGGCGCTGGTGATGTTCTCCCGGATGGCGAAGCGGAGGGTCGTTCCGGCCCGGTAATCGGGTCACTTGGCCGGGAGTTGCGGTGAACACCGCAGGTCGGCGGCGCGCCGATACCGCAGCTGCATCACAGGTCGACACGGCATCGACGACGTGGACGCAGCTGCGGGAACGGCGCCTGGTGCCGGGCGGCGCCGCCGCACCGCACCTGCGGTGAGCGCCGCACGCCCGCACGCTTGCGTGTCAGGCCGGCTGCCAGGAGAGGATCGCCTGGTACTGCGACTCGATGCCCCCGGCTGCGGTGATACTCGACGGAACCTGGTCCGCCCCGGTGATGTTGTGGTTGTTCTGGATCAGGACTTCCTTGTTGTTGTAGTCGGAGGGACCGTTCGGCCAGTAGTTGCCTTCGATGTCCGTCGGGTCGTACGTTCCGTCGCCCACGGTGTAGTTCACGTGCTTGCTGCCCCATGGTGAGACGCTGATGTTCCAGACCGCGTTGCCGAGGATCGACACGTAGGTGGCGCCGTTGTCGGTGTACAGGACGTGGCCGCCGGAGGTGTTGAGCTGGTCGTGGACCACGTTGCCGCTGACATGCTCACCGTTCGCCATCGAGGTGCCGGTGATCCCGTTTGTATAGACGGCTCCGCCGTCGCCGAGCAGCGACATGTGGTCGTAGATCAGGTTGTTCGAGATCGTGTTGCTGTTCGAGTAGTTGGGCTGTGCGGGCAGGCTCACCTTGTCGGGCCAGCCGCCCCAGCCGATGGAGATCGCCGTATAGGGCACATGGTCGATCTGGTTGTGGGTGATGGTCGATGTCTCGATGTATCCGGCGTCGACGGCGATCCCGCCGTGGTATTCGGTGGCGATGTTGTAAAAGTGGCTGTCTTTGACGGTGATCCCGCTGGTGTGCTGGGCGGAGCTACTGGGCTGCGGGATGTCCACGCCGCCCAGGTCGAGGCCGTTGCCGGAGATGTCGGTGAACACGCAGGCGGTGACCGTGTCGTTCTGTGAGCCGTCGCCGAGGTCCAGTCCGGCCGCGCCGAGATGGACGAAGTAGTCGTGGTCGAAGTGGATGCTCTTGTCGTAGCTGAACCGCACCGCGGCGGGCATCTTCGTCCAGTTGCCGTACGGGCAGCTGCCGCCCGACACGAAGTCGCACAGTCCCTGGGTGGCGTAGCCCGTGGTGCCGGTGACCTGGTACGTCGCCTGGATCTCGGAGAAGCCGGTACCGGTGTTGGACGTCGTGTAGTTCGCGTAGCTGAACTGGATCCCCTGGAAGCCGACATGACTGGGTTCGTCCGAGGCCTTGCCGGAGGACGCCACCAGAGTGTCGAGCGAGGGCGCCTCGACGTCCGCGTTGGCCAGGTTCTCCCCGGAACGCGGAATGTAGTAGAACCGGTGCTCGCTCTTGTCCAGGTAGAACTCACCTGGCTTGTCGAGGAGTTCGTAGGCGTTCTCCACCGCCGTAGGCTTCTCGGTGATCGACTTGCGGCCGACCAGGTTGTAGGTGCGGCCCGAGTCGTCGGTACGCATGACACGCTGGGTGGAGTTGTTCCAGCAGGGCTGGGCCATGGTGATGGCGGTACTCGTCACCGAAGCGACCGGACAGCGCGGCTCGGTCCACAGCCCGAGGCCGCCCCGGTACACGAACTCGATCGCCGATGGATTGCGCCAGCCGGCCATCGGGTCTCCGGACGCCGTGGTGTATCCGGTAGCCGTCTGGGTCAACGACACCGGCAGGGAGCCTGTCGCGCGCTGGGCGCGCACGCCGCCCACGTACAGCTGCCGGGTGTCCAGGCCGCTGGGGGCCGGGGCGGACCAGATGTCGCTGCTTGTGCTGGTCTTCGCCCAGCCGCTGATCTGGACACCGCCGCTGATGACCGGGGTCTGTCCGGACGCAGCCTTCCACCAGACGGTGCCGGCCGTGCCGCCGCCTGAGTCCGCGGCGGTGAAGGTCAGCGTGTTGGCCAGCCGGTAGACGCCGCCGGCCAGGGTCACGGTGATCGGGCCGGACGTCGTCTTGTCGATCGCCCGGACTGCGGTCTGCGCCTTGGTGAGCGTGCGGAAGGGGGCATCGACACTCGTCCCAGGGTTGCTGTCACTGCCACTGGGCGAGACGAAGTAGGTGACTGCGGTCGCCGCATGCGCGGGCGAGGAGAGCGCTCCGAGGGGCAGGAGCGCGCAAAGGAAGGCCGCGACGACACGATAAGACCCGATGAATAAGCGGAATGATCCATGGGGTCTCGTGGCATGCGCCTGCTGTCTTATGAAAAACATGCAGGCAAAGTAGGGGTATCGGCGTGAGACGTCAATGACCGTGACGGTGATACATCGGACCAATTATCTTGTGAAGGTGGTGCCCTACGGCACAAGGCCGAGCAGGACAGGACCAGGGACCGATGGCTCTGCCGAGGATGGCTGTTAGCGTGGAAAGCGCATCCGGCAGCCACGGGAAGGAGGCCGATCAATGGCGGTCGAGCTCAACCACACGATCGTCGCCACACACGACAAGCGGGCGTCCGCACGGTTCCTCGCCGAACTGCTGGGTTTGGAAGTGTCACCGCAGTATGGTCCGTTCGTCCCGGTGCGGATACCGAACGGCGTGACGCTGGACTACGCGGACACGGCCGGTTCGATCACCCCGCAGCACTATGCGTTCCTCGTCTCCGAGGACGACTTCGACGCGATCTTCGCCCGTGTCCGCAGGGCGAGCCTGAACTACTGGGCGGACCCGTATCACCACCGCCCCGGCGAGATCAACTACAACGACGGCGGCCGCGGGGTCTACTTCGACGACCCGGACGGACACAACCTGGAGATCCTGACCAGGCCGTACGGGAGCGGCGAGGACTGATGGGCTTGAAGGCAAACCAAGCCCGGGATCAGCGGGACCATCCCTAGGCGCCCGTGGTTCGATCTGTGCCTGAGGAGGTCGAAGCGCCCCTTCACTGCCCAGCCAGCCCGCTGGGTTGACTCGGCACAATCTTGACAAATCAGATTCCACAGAATGCGGATGTGGCACGCCATGTGGTTGCAGCGTATCGAAACAGATCGCCGCTCTTCAGGAGCGGGAGGCGAACAGGACAGGGCCAAAAGAACCGGCCTCTCGAGCCGGACTGGATCGTCGAACTCGGCATCGGCAACGGGCGCCCGCCCATCGAGGTGCACGTCGGCGGCTGCTACGCCGCGGGCAAACGACGGCGCCACCCGGCACGACATCGTCGTCGTCGCCTACTGGCACATCGTCCACGACCACGTCCCCTACCGGGACCTGGGCCCGGACTGGGCGGCGCGGCGATTCGGCCCCGCCCGTCGCGCGAAACGCCTGACCGCCCAGCTCGAAGCCCTCGGTTACGACGTCACCGTCGAACCGGCCTCAGCACCACCGGCCTGATCCACCGAAGCCGGACCCGTCTGACGTCCCGCCGGAATCCGCGCTGCCCACGAACTCTCGGATTCACATCTCAGCCGGGCCGGGCAGCACACCGTGGTGCGCGGTGTGCTGCCCGGCCCGGCGTCCGAGGGCGGGCGCGGGTCGCGCTATGAGGTGACCGAGCGGAAGTTCCAACGGCCCGAGCCGACTTCGTACACCGTCTCAATCCCGCCGTCGCGCACTAGCCGTGCTCCGGCCGGTGCCTCGGCGCGTCCGTCGAACAGGGGGACATGCACCTCCGCCGTGCTGCCCGCGGGCACGTCCACGGTGAGACGGAACAGCCCGGCGTCGCGTGTCCAGTCGGTCCGTGCGACGCCGTACGGCGTGCGGTAAGAGCCCGACGCCGAGGTCATGTCTCCCTCGACGGCCGGGTCGATGAGGAGCTTGGCGTAGCCGACGGACTCGGGCGTCTGCCCGATACCGGCGACCCGAGTGGTGAACCAGGAGTCGATGGCGCCGAGCATGAAGTGGTTCTGCGACTGCCCCGGGCCGCCGTCCCAGGACTCGCCCAGCGTGGTGTTGCCGGCGCGCACCTGGTAGCCGTAGCTCGGGCTGGTCGTCCGGGTGGCGATCTCGTGGACGATGTCGTCGCGACCCGCGGTGGACAGGACGCGGAAGGCGGCCGGCAGGGAGATCTCGCCGAGCAGCAGGTGGTAACCGGCGTCCTTGACGGCGGTGGTGAAGTGGCTGAGCAGGCGGTCCTTCTCCCCCGCCGGGTACGCCCCCATGTCCAGGGCCAGGGCCTCGGCGCCCTGACCACCGCCCCCGAAGGTTCCGGTGGCGGAGTCGTAGTACTTCGCGGCGAGTGCCGTCGCGCTGGCGTCGGCCTTCACCCGGTACGCGTCGGCCGCCGCCCGGTCGCCCAGGACGTCGGCGATCCGGCCGAGGGCGTCGACAACCCGCCAGTAGCCGTAGGTTCCGGCGACCGCTCGCGGAAACGTGCGGTCCGGTGTGAACCAGTCGCCAAGCCCGTAGTCGAGGATGCCGCCGGACACCTGCCGTTCGAGGAAGTCCGCGTACTGGCGCATGCGCGGGTAGTAGGTGCGCAGCGTGTCCGTGTCCCCGTAGGTCGTGTAGAGCTGCCAGGGGACGAGGACGAACGCGCCGCCCCAGTTGGCGTCGTTGCGGTAGGCGCCGGGCAGGCTGGTGTACTCCGGCACGGTGCTGGGGATCAGCCCGTCCTGCGTCTGCGCGTCCGCCATGTCACCGACGATCTTGCGGAGGTAGGACCGCATGTCGTAGTTGGCGGCGAGCGCGGGGAAGACGAGCTGGTCCTGCTCCAGCCATCCCAGTTTCTCCCGGCTGGGGCAGTCGGTGAGGACGCTCATCATGTTCCCCTGGATGGCGCGCCGGATCAGCGAGTGGATGCCGTTGACGAGCGGATCGGAGCTGCTGAAGTCGCCGGCCGAGGTGTTGTCGGTGCGCAGCACCTTGCCGCGTACGGTGACCGTCGCGTCCTCGGGCAGGCCCTTGAGTTCCAGGTACCGGAAGCCGTGGTAGCCGAAGCGTGGGTGCCAGGTCTCGCTGCGGGCGCCGCGGGTGGTGTAGCTGTCCCAGAGGGGGGCTCCCACGTTGCTGATGGACTGGAACGCGTGGCCGTCCTTCAGGCTTTCGGCCGGGTAGACACGGATGTCGGTTCCGGCCGCGGCGCTGACGGTGATCTCGGGCCAGCCGGCGATGTTGCGGCCCAGGTCGAAGACCCGGCTGTGCTCGGCGCCGTCGACCTCCCTGCCGGTGAAGGTCTCGACGACCTTGATGGGTTCGGTCTCGCGTGCGCTGAGCCGGGCCGGGTTCTGCGCGGTGCCGGGGCCCGGTACCGTGACCGCCCTCCCCCACCGGTGCCGGTCGCCGCTCGGCTCGTCCCAGTGGGGGATCTCTCGGCGTGCGTCGTAGTCCTCGCCGCCGTACCAGTTCGAGGAGGTGGTGGGTCCCAGCGTGGCACGCCAGTCGTCGCCGCTCGTGACGGTGCGGACGCTGCCGTCGGCCAGGGTCACCTCCAGCCGGGCGATCAGCTTGGGGTCGCTCAGGTTGCCGTACAGCTTGCGGTAGCGGTCGGCGGTGCTGACGACGTTGGACATGCCGTTGCCCAGGGCGACACCGATGGTGTTGGCGCCGGTCCGCAGGCGGTCCGTGACGTCGTAGGTGGCGTACTGGACGCGCTGCGCGTAGTTGGTGTTGGCAGGCTCCAGGACGGCGTCACCCACCGGTTCGCCGTTGAGGGTGGCGTCGTAGATGCCGAGGCCGGCGAGGTACAGCCGGGCGCTGCGCACCTTCGCGCGCAGGGTGAAGTCGTCGGTGAGCAGGGGCAGTCCGTCCGGCAGGTAGGGCTGGGGCGGCTGCTGGCCGTCGACCTGGGCGAGCGTCGTGAAGGGGCCGCTCGCGCTGTCGGCGCTCGACAGCGCGTAGTCCACCGGGAAGTTCGGGACGCGACCGTCCGCGGTGAGGACGTCGGCGCGCGGGTAGAGCGCCACCTCGTCGAAGGTCTTCGCCGTCTTCAGGTCGAGGGTGAGGACCACGGGCGCGGCGGCGACGTCCGCACTGGTGTGTGCGGCGCTCGCGTATCCGGCGGCGGTCTGCAGGGCGCTGTTGGGCAGGCCGTCGACGGCCAGGGCCGGTTCCCAGGTCTTGCGCTGGGTGTTGCTCTCCGAGGCCGTGACCGCGGCGCCTCGGGCGAGGCCGGTGGTGGAGGTGGCGGAGTCGCGGATGTCGATCTCGTCGAGCTGGACGCGCCAGGTGCGGGCGGGAAAGGCCTCCGCCAGGGGCAGACCGAGCTTGGTGACGTCCAGGCGTACGTAACGGGCGTTGGTGCGGGGGACCTTGACGACGACGGGTTCGACGGTGCGCTCGCTCAGTCGCCAGTCCGGATGCGTGATCCAGTCGGCGTCCCAGTCCGACTGGGCGGGTCAGGCCGGTCTCGAAGACGGCGGTGCCGCTCCATCCCGAGTCGCTCTGCCCGTGCGACGACCAGAGCTTGACCCGCCAGTACACGCGGGTGCGGGATGCGATTTCCTTGCCCGCGTACGTCGTCTCCGGCATCGTGGAGCGGACCTTGCCCGAGTCCCACAGGTCGGGGCGCCCGTGGCGCAGCAGGTCCGGTGAGGTGGCCGCCTGGACGCGGTAGGCGGACTGGAGGGTGTTCGCGGCGCGGGCGGTGGTCTGCCAGCTGAGGTCGGGCGTGGTGTCGTCGATGCCCAGCGCCCGGCTCAGGTGCTGGGTGCGCAGTCGGGTCGGGGTGATGGTGCCCGTGGTGGCGTCGGCGGTGACGGCGCCGGCCAGCACGGTGACGAAGGCGGTCAGTCCGGCGAGGAGTACGGGCACGGGCCGTCGCCGTCTGCTGCGGGGACGGGGTCTGAGCATGGGGACTCCCTGGGGTGCGTGCGGGTCGGGAAGGGTTTCGGGGCATGGTCAGACGCGCGCGAGGTCGGCGGTGACGTGCCGCCGGAAGCGCAGGGTGACCGGTCCGAGCAGGCCGGACGGCAGGGGCTTGTTCCGTTCGTTGGAGAGGGTGTTGGCCACTCGGACGGAGAGGGAGTTGTGGCCGGGCTTCACCAGGCCGGTGAGGTCGACGACCCATGGCGCCCACAGCAGGGACGGGAGCTCGGTGCCGTTGACGGTGACGGCCGCAACGTCACGGACGTCGCCGAGGTCGAGCAGCACCCGCCGACCGTCGAGCAGGGCGCGCTCGACATCGATGTCGGTGGTGTAGGTGCCGCTGCCGGAGAAGAGACGGTCGTGGTCGGTCCAGCTGCCCAGGGGTCCGGTGATCGGTGTGGCGTCGGCGCGGTCCAGGGTGAGGGTCCAGTCGCCGGCCACGCCGACCGGCTCGAGCGGGTCGGCGGTGCGCACCGTGCCGCGGTAGGTGTGGGTGCCGTCGATTCCGGTGAGCTGGTGGCTGCCGGGGGCCGAAGCCTCCACCGTCACGCGCAGGGCGGGACCGTGCCGCTCGACCGCGACGACGGGCAACGCCGAGGACGTCAGGTGCGGGACGGCTCGCGCGTCGTGGCGTACCACGACGATCAACGTCTGGTACGGCTCCAAACTCAGGGGCAGCTGAACGCCGCGCCTGGTGCCCCGGTGCAGCGGTGCGGTGCCCGTCCTGCCTGTCGCGGGATCCCAGAGCTCGGGAACCCCGGTCGCGGGGAGCGTGGCGACGGTCTCGACGCGGGCGCCGCCTTCGTTGTTGATGAGGAAGGCGGTGTCCGTGCCCCGGTGGACGCGCAGCACGCGCACCGCGTCCTGCGGGGTCTCCAGCACGGCGGCGGCGACCCCGGCCCCGTGCGTCGCGGCGCGCAGTCCGGTGGTGTCGGCGATGCGCACCGCACGCCCTCGGCCCACCGACCGGCTGCCGGGCACGGGCTCGCCGAACAGGTCGGTCAAGGCGCGTGTGAGGGACCGGTCCCTGCCGTCCGCCTCGTCGGCGGCGAGGGAGCCGACGGCCACGACGGTTCCGCCCGCCCGCGCGAACTGCGCCAGCGTGTGGACGCAGGCCACGTCCAGGGTCGGCGTCACGGGCAGCACCACCAGGTCGTAGCGGGCCGCGCCGACGGCCAGGCGGCCGTCACGGACCTCGGCGTGGCACAGCAGGTCCGGGTCACCACAGAGCGCGCCCTCGTGGACGAGGTCGAAGTCGACCTGGGCCCGCTCCAGCGCGTAGGCGACGTCGGCGAGCGCGTCGTCGACCTCGCCCTGCCGGTCGGTACCGGTCCACTGCTCGGCCGCGTGCTGCGGCTGCAGGATCGCGGTACGGGCCCCGGGCGTCCCGCGGCCGGCCTCCATCACCCGGCCGATCCACTCGGCGAGCGGTCGCATCGCCCACCACCAGGGGGCGCGCGGGCCGAAGGGCGGCGGGAAGTAGACGAGTGTCTCGTCGGTCCACAGCGCGTGCAGGACCGTCAGGTTGATGCCCCGCGTCGCCTGGGCCCCGACGGTCGCGTGGACGAAGCCGGGCGTCACCTGCCAGCCCATGTTGCCGAACATCTCCAGCAGGGCCCGCTCCCGGCCCGTCTGGTGGGCGACGGACGCCGGGTTGCGGGGGATCATGGTGGGTTCACCGGCCACGTACTCGGCCGTGATGATGTCCCCACCGGGAACGTGAGCCCACTGGTTGACCTTGTGCAGGTCTCCGGTGGACGGGATGCGCTTGGCGGGGGCCGTCTCGTCGTAGAGGGGGTTGGTGATCAGGGCGACGTCGCGCTGCTCGTACCAGCGGGCCTCCTTCTGGAAGCAGCGGGCGAAGCGGTTGGACACGGCCCGCCAGTAGCGGCCCCGGGCGATCCTGCCGTCGCGGCCCAGGTCGTCGAAGGCGGCGGCGTAGGCGATGCCGGGGGTGACGTCCACCGCTCGCAGCGCCTTGTCGAGGGTCGGCGACCACGGGAGGCGCCGGAAGTGGGCTTCGGCCGAGGCGAAGAACGGCTCGTCGTCCCAGAAGCCGGGCACCACCGTGCCGAAGTAGCGGCCGAAGCGCCGGTGGTACTCGCCCGGCACGATGTCGAGGAACAGCTCCACGGGCTCGTCGTCGAGCAGGTCGACGTAGCTGCGGCTGTAGCCCTGGGTGTCGTCGATGAGGGGGACTCCCCCGAACAGGTCGATCTGCCAACGGCCCGCCGGGACCTGCCAGGTGTGATCGCCGCTCAGCCGCCCGGTCAGGTCGACCACGTCGGCGGCGTCGGAGGTGCCGGCCGGCCGGGCCGCGGCGGCGACGGCCGTGACCTCGTCGCCGAGGCGTGCGCGCTCGGGGAAGTCCCCCGCGTCGGCCGGGTCGTCGAAGGCCGCGGTGTGGAGGGTGGTACCGTCGGCCGCCGCGACGGTGAGGCTGTCCCACAGGGAACGCTGGTCGGCCACGGCCCGTACGCCCGCCCCGCCGGCCGCGTACCGGTCGTCGTCGACGCTGCCCTTGGCCTTGCCGTCCAAGGTGACGGACAGCGTGGTGCCACGGACGGTGACGGCCACGGTGTGGAACTTGGTCTTGTTGAAACCATCGGTCCGGGTGCTGCGCAGCAGTTCGACGGGGTCCGCGCCGCGTGCCAGCCGCAGGACGGTGACGACTCCGGTCTGGTCGAAGGTCACGGCGTAGCCGTCGAGGCCGTCGGGCGAGGCCCGGACGACGAGGCCGGCCGCGGTGTGGTCGGCCTTGGCACTGCCGGTGACGGTGTAGTCCGTCCACCGTTCGCCGCCGCGCAGGACGGCGACACCGTCGAGCACCGCCGCGTCGGCGACCAGGTGCCCGGCCTCCACGCCCACTCCGGTGGTACGGCGCAGGTCGACGGTGGCGGGTCCCCGCACGACGGTGGTCGAGCGCCACAACGCCTTCAGCCGCAGGTCGGGCCGTGGTTGGTACGTACGCGAGCCGACCGTTCCGCCCTTGACGACGTACTCCCCCGCCCGGCCGCTGGGGAAGTGGTCGTCGTTGAACAGCCACACGCGCATGCCGGTCTGTTCCGCGGTGTGCAGCACGTGGCCGACGATGTCGAACCACTCCTCGGTGAAGAACACCGGCTTCATCTGGGCGTTGTCGAAGGGGAAGAGGACCACTTCGTACATGCCCTTGGACCGCAGATCCGCCATCTGGCGGTCCACCAGGTCGGCGGTGACGGGCCCGTTCCAGTACCAGTAGACGGTCGGTCTGCTGTCCTTGCGGGGGTCGGTGAAGTCCCGTGCGAGGAAGCCGGGTTCGCCGCTCGTGACGGACCCGGCGGCGCGGGCGGGATCGGGCAGTCCGACCGCGAGCACGGTGCCCGCGGCACCGGCCGCGGCCACGAAGCGGCGTCTGGACAGGTCGTTGTGAGACATGGGTGAACTCCTGCGTGGACGGCGGGCGCCGGGAGGCGTGCCGAACGGAAGCGGGTGTGCGGAAGAAGGGACGGGAGCGCGCGCTGCGGGCCGGGTCAGCCGACGGCCAGTCGCGCCACCTCGGACGCGCTCAGGGCCCGGTTGTGCAGACGGAAGTCGCGGACGGCGCCGTGCAGGTAGGGGTGGGTGGCGTTCTGGGAGCGCCCCAGGTAGTTGCGGGTGCTCGCGCCGAGCAGGAGGGGGCTCGCCACCATGGCGGAGTTGCGGCCGGCCTCGACGCCGTCGACGTACAGGACGCCGGTGCCGCCGGCGAGGGTGAGGGCCACGTGGGTCCACCGGCCCACGGGCAGCGGGGCGCCCGCGTCGATGAAGTCCTCGGCCTGCATTCCGGCGATCTTCAGGGCGGCCCTGGCCCGCCCGGCGCCGGTGGTGGCCGCCAGGAACAGATAGGTCTCCTTGTGGAATCCCAGGTCGAAGACGCGGGCGGAGGCGGCCAGGGTGTCGACGCGTACCCGCACGCCGAGGGTCAGCTCGTCCAGCCCGCTCGGCAGGCCGGCGGGGAGCGCGACGTGGCCGCCGTGTCCGTCCAGGGACACCGAGCGCACACCGTCGCTGTCGTCCCAGGTCGCGCCGACGAGCGTCGCGTCGGCGAAGGCGCCGGTACGGTCGGCCGCCGAGGTGCCGTTCCCCTCGTCGAAGGGATAGCGGACGATGTCCCGTTCGCGCGCGGGACGCGGCCGCACGGCCCAGTAGACGTTGTACCGCTGGTGCTGCACTTCGTGGAACGGCCTCAGTTGTACGCGCCGGTCGTCGGCGAGTGCGGTGAACGCCGTGGCGCTGCCGGGCGCGGGGCGCAGGGTGTCCGGACGGACCGAGGGGAGGGTGGCGAGCGCGGTGTCGCCGTACTCCCCCGCGAGGACCAGCGGGCCGTACGACAGCGACTTCACCTGCGGGTTGTCGGGCGCGGCCTGCCAGAGGGGCTCGCGGGGCAGCACGAGCTCCACCGTGTCCCCGGAGCACCAGCGCCGGTCCACCGTGGCATATGTTCCCGGCTCCGGCCGGACCGGGACGTGCCGGCCGTTGACCTTCAGCACGGCCGGTCTGCCGGAGCCCGCCATCCAGCCGGGGACACGGATCCTCAGCGTGAAGCGTGCCTCTCCCCCGGTGACGGTGAGACGGGTGCGGTCGGCCGTGGGGTATTCCGTCTCCTGACGGATCGTCACTCCCACCTCCCGCCAGTGCACTTCGGAAGGGATGAACAGGTTGACGTAGAGCGCAGGACCGCGCGTGCCACGGGTGCGGAAGTAGATGCTGTCGGCGAACTTGGTGTGCGTCTCCAGTCCCGAACCGTGGTCGCAGGAGAAGTTGTCGTAGTCCCCGCTGTAACTGCCGGGCGCGGCACCGAGGCCACCCTTGGGCTGCCGCTCCGAGGCCGCCCACAACCCGGTGTAGTACGTCACGAACCCGTGCTCGGAGTCGGGATCCTGTTCGCCGAGCATCTGGTTGTAGAGCGTCCACTCGTAGTGGTCCATGCGGTCGGCGCGGGAGGGCTGATGGAGGAACAACTGCCGCCCGAGCTTGAGCATGTTGTAGCTGTTGCAGTTCTCGCAGGTCACCTCGGAAAGGCGGCTGACGATCTCGCCCGGCGGCCCGAACAGTTCCTGGTTGGAGTTGCCCCCGATGGCGTACGAGTGGTCCCGTACGACCGTCGTCCAGAAATGGTCGGCGATGTCCAGGTAGCGGCGCTCTCCCGTGGCCTCGTAGCTTGGTACCGCTCCCACGATCTTGGCGATTTCGGTGTTGGCGTGGTGCCCCGCGAGTTCGTCCCGGCCGGCGGCCAGCGGTGCGTACAGCGACTCGTGGTCGAAGCGTCGGGCGGTCAGGAGGTGCGTCGCGTCGCCGGTCACCAGATGGAGGCGGGCGAGCACGTCGTTCATGCCGCCGAATTCCACGTTCAGCACCGTCTGCATCCGCTCGTAGGAGAGCGGTGAGGTGCGGGCGTCGACCCAGGCCGCCATGTCCAGCAGTACGGCCAGCGCCTGCTCGTTGCCGCTGAGTTCGTACTGGTCGAGCAGGCCCGCCATGATCTTGTGGAGGGTGTAGTACGGCGCCCACGGGTTGCCGCCGGCTTCGAGCTGGTCGAAGACGGACTCGGGAAAGGCCGACAGATAGCCGCGGTGATGGCCGGCGGCCGGGGCGGACTGCTGGCACTGGGCCAACACCGACACGATGGACCGGGCCTTGGCCGCGTAGGCGTCGTCGCCGGTATGGGCATGTGCCTGGGCCAGCGCGCTGAGCAGATGCCCGGTGGTGTGGCCGCGCAACTGGATCCCTGGCGCCTCCCACCCCCCACAGGGTTCGGCCGAGGAGGGCAGTCCCACATTCAGGCGGAAGGTGTGCAGCAGCCTGTCGGCGTCGACGAAGAGCAGATACGCGCAGGTGCGCCGCATGTTGGCGAGGAACGGGCTCTCCAGCAGCCGGACATCGGCCGGCGGGAAGGCGGTGAGAACGGGTCGCGGTCCCGCCGTGGCGGCGCCGGCCGACTGAGGGGGCAGCGCGACGGCGGCGGCCACGACGGATGTGGCGAGGAGGATCTGGCGGCGGGACGGGCGGGGCATGTCGCGTGGTGCGGACAAGGCGCCGTGCTCCTTCCGGGCAGGGAGAGTGCCTCCCCGCACGGCTGCGATCGCAGGCGCGACGGCGGAGGACTGCGGGCTCAACTGACGGCAGAGCTCTGGCACTTCACCGACTTGAATCGTTTTACGTCGTCGCCGGAGACGGTAAGTGTGCACATCACAACCGTCAAGGGTTCGCGCAAGGACGGCCGTTGCCGGAATAATTGCCTGCAAAAGCGCTTTTCTGTGGGGACTGCCTCACCACGTTCAGGCCATGACCACACGGGGTGGAGCCTGCGGCCGTCCCGGAACCCGACTCGCCGAACGGCGTCCCGAGGAAGAATTTTGAATCGTTCAAAGGAGTGGGTGCACTCACCGTCTGCACTATTGCAAGTGACGGACGATGCACTTCTGTGCCTCGAAAACGATGTCCGACCCGGGAGGTGTCGTCTCGGTGCGCATCACCCGTTGCTGTCGGGAACATCGGACACACCGCCCGGCCAAGATGATCCGAACAGAAACGGCGGGCATGACGTCCCTCTGCACGGCGAGCGTGTCTCGTGGTGCCGCCCTGGGGGTCGGCGATGTCGCCGCGCAGGGCTTCCTGCCAGTACGTCCGAGCCTCGGTGCGCCGGGCCCGAGCCAGGACCCAACCGTGAACCCGACCGCTGAAGGTGGATCCGTGGCTGAAGCGGTGAAGGTAGTGATCGGCAGCGCGCCGCCAGGACCTCCGCCGGGGTCCGGCGGTGGAAGCGGGGCGGCCCGGCGAGGAGTGGGTGCCCGTCGGGGGCCTCGCACCGGTGCCGGGTCGACCGGGTCCTTTCCCAGCGAGCCGGGGTTGTGCACGCTGTGCCGCACGCCGTTGGCGTCCGGTCCGCACGCGCGGGTCGGCGGGTGCAGCGCGGCCGGCGGGAACCCGCCCGTCGAGTTCGAACGGATCATCCAGGAAGCGCGAGCCCGGACCGATCAGGAAGGCCGGGCCGCATAACCAACGTCTCTACGCAACCAGGGGATTGACATGCGGCCTTGCAAAAGCTGGCTAAATTCCCCGCAGCCGCCACACCACGCCACCCCGATACGGTGCGGGCCGTCACCCGAAAGTGCGTAACAGCCTCCGAGTTCACCACAGCCGGAGACGTGGGTAACCGCGCCGCACAAGGCGGAGCTCTGCAAACTCCAGAGCCTCGTGCCGATACTGGCCGGAGCCGACCGCTTGCTGGCCTCACCGAAGCGCTCGCGGCTCCGTCGTCCACCCAGAACCCTACGCGCGGGGCCTACAGTAACGGACCCGAGCGCGGTTTCCTTACCCGAGGGGCAGTGCTTTGCCGTGCTGCTTCGGTTCGGTTCAATTGGCGGCCGCCGGGCACTTCGACTGACTGCGCAATGTCTGGACCGACGTCGCGCCGAAGGCCGGAGGTGCGGCTGAGGGCTGTGGGAGAGAAGGAAGATAAGAGGCGTGTGTTCCCCGTCGCTGATACTTTTTAGGGGCGCTAGCCCTGCTTCCGGCGAGCAGATTGGACGGCCAGCATGGCGATCATCTCGCGCGGTTTCCACGGCCGACGGCCGCCCGCGGGCAGGAAGCTGCCACCCGGACAGTACGAGACCACGGACTTTCCGGTCCTCTCGGCCGGGCCCACGCAGCGGATAAGCACAGACAAGTGGGAGCTGTCCGTCACCACGGAAACCGGGAGGCGGCACAACTGGGACTGGGCCGCCCTCACGAAGCTGCCGTCGGAAACCCCGACGGCAGACCTCCACTGCGTGACCAAGTGGTCGAAGTTCGGCACCGGGTGGCAGGGGGTGTCTTTGGACGTCCTGCTCGCCGATGTCGAGACGGCCGCCGAGTACGTCCTCGTCTCCTCCTACGGGGGCTACACCACGAACCTCCCGCTGGAGGATCTTCTGGACGGCAAGGCCTGGATCGCGTACGGCTACGACGGCCGGCCGCTCGCCCCCGAGCATGGCGGTCCGGCCCGACTGCTCGTCCCGCACCTCTACCTCTGGAAGTCCGCGAAGTGGGTGCACGGACTGGAGTTGCGGGAGAACGACATCCCGGGGTTCTGGGAGAGCGCCGGCTACCACAATTACGGAGACCCGTGGCAAGAACAGCGGTATCGAGGAGACTAGGCGACCGGCTCCGTTGGAGGGTCGCCGAGGTGACAGAACGTCGCGCTGAGTCCGCGACGGCCGTCACGCTGGTGCTGGAGGTGCCGGAATGGCCCGGCCATGTGGCAGGCCAGCATGTGGACATCCGGCTGACCGCGGAAGACGGCTACAGCACACAACGCAGTTACTCCATCGCTTCGGCCCCGGACGGAACGCGCCTGGAACTGACAGTGCAGTGCGTCGTTGAGGGCGAGGTCTCTCCCTACCTGGTCGACGAGCTCATGCCCGGCGACCAGCTGGAACTGCGGGGACCGGTCGGAGGCTGGTTCGTCTGGCAGCCGGAGCAGCAAGAACCGGTCCTGCTCGTGGCCGGAGGCTCCGGGCTGGTGCCGCTGATGTGCATGATCCGCTCGCGGCGCGCAGCCGGCAGCCGGGTTCCCTTCCGGGCGCTGTACTCCCTGCGATCGCCGGCCGAGCTGCTGTACGGGCCAGAACTCCGTCAAGGAACACCAGGGGTCGACGTCACACATATCTACACCCGGGAAGCGCCACAGCAGTCCGCGCGCCCCCCGGGCCGCATCACACCCGACGACCTCGTACGCCACGGATGGCCACCGGACTTCGCGCCCACCTGCTACGTCTGCGGACCCACGGCATTCGTCGAGAAGGCAGCTGCCTACCTGGTGCTCCTCGGACACGACCCCGAGCGAGTCCGCACAGAGCGCTTCGGCTGAGGAGAGGACTGAGATGACGGCAGGCACACCGGCAGACGCTGGTATCCCACGCGACGCAGAGGGCGGCTACATCGACGGCAACTCGCTGGCCGGCCCTCTGGCCGAACTCTTCGCGGTCGACCTGACAGCAGCGACCAGCCAGTGCGCGCACTGCAGCAACACAGGGCCCGTCGCACTCCTGCACGTATACCGCCAGGCACCGGGACTGGTAGCCCGCTGCCAGCAGTGTGGACAAGTGATGCTACGTCTGGTGCGCGCACCGGAGACGGTCTGGCTAAACATGAGCGGCATCACAGTACTGTCGATCCCCGTCGGCGCCGACTGAGCCACCCATGGCCTCCCCTGCGGATGGCACGCCGTCGCCGTCGGCGCGGCAAGCTCGGTGGTGCCCGCCACGACCGGAAGGCGGGGCCGCTGGAAGCTGGTGGGCCACCGCTCGGGTTTGTCACCTCAAGCGGAACCTGAGGCTACTGGAAACGGCCGTCGAAGCAGGTACCGCTCCTCAGGTCGGAGAACCGAAGGCCGACGACTACTCCCCCTTCCACCACCCAGCGCAGATCGTAGGACGCTTGGTAGGAGGGCGGCCAGAAGGAGCAGAAGCGCCCATTCTCGTCGACGGACCAGGTGCCCTCCGTCTGGCGTCCTGCCTCGAAGTAGGAGGCGCTCCCGTCGGGTTGGAAGATCTGGGTCGTGCCATCGCCGTAGGCCAGGCGGCCTGCGGTGACAGCGGTGGGGATCTGCTCAGGCGGCACGATGGCGCCGTCTTCTGGGTGCAGGTTGTCGATGTTCCTGGTCACTGTGCGGTCCTTCTCCCTGGCCCGGCGGTTTGCTCGTGAGGTCCGGCGGGCGTCCGGCGGGCGTCTTCTGGCTCACCGCGGCGAAGATGATCCCATTGGAGGGGGTGGGTCTGCTCTACTGTCTTGGCCGCCTCCGATCCGTGGAGGGGACTCGACCCCTTGGGCGCCGCAGCACATGAGCGCTTTACGTACCGCTGTACACGGGTGTCGGCTGGGGCCCTGCTGGGCCCCGAGCCGCAAGACGGGGCGCCGAGTCGCCATGCCGTTCGAGCTCCGGGGCCCTGCCCTGGTTGCCGGTCATCGGCTCTCGGCGGCGTCCTCTTCCGTCGTCTCGAAGACGCTCAGATACCGGCCGTAGCCCTCCTGCTCCAGATGCTCCAGGGGGACGAAGCGCAGCGATGCGGAGTTGATGCAGTACCGCAGTCCTCCGCGGTCGCTGGGCCCGTCCGGGAACAGGTGCCCGAGGTGGCTGTCCCCTTTAGCCGACCGTACTTCGACACGGACCATGCCGTGGCTGGTATCGGGCCTCTCGACGACGTGGCCCGACTCCAGAGGCCTCGTGAAGCTGGGCCAGCCGGTCCTGCTGTCGTACTTGTCGATCGAGGCGAAGAGGGGCTCCCCGGACACGATGTCCACATAGATACCGGGTGCCTTGTTGTCCCAGTAGGCGTTGGAGAATGAGGGCTCCGTCTCGTCTCGCTGGGTCACACGATACTGCTGGTCGGTGAGCTGTGAAATGCGCTGTGGGCTCTTGCTGTACTCCGGCATGCCTACCTCCCAGACGGTGCTGGAGTGTCTCTTCTGCCCTATTCGCGTCATGCATCGCCCCGACTCTTACCGTGTTGCAGGGGTGCAGGGACCGCGGGTGAGGGCCTGCCCGGGGCGATGCACGGGCGGACCGTTGAAGTGGTGGTCAGAAGCGAGCGGCCGCCCGTCGCGAGCCCGGCTGCCTCCCCTCACGACCGGGACGGGAGGACGAGGAAGGGTTGCCCAAACTGCCCCATCGCTCGTGCCCGGCCCGTAGCGGCGACGCTGCGTTGCAGGTCGCCCTCGACAGGCCGGGCACGGATGTGGACGCGTGCTTCCAGGCGGCAGGGATCGTCTGGCGCCGTCACGTCCGGCGACGGCCGACTGGTCGTGCACCGTGACGCTGGGTCCCGACCACCTGGCGGTCTGGGCTTTCGCGAGTGACGTCGCCGTCGTCGGCACCGCGTGGGACCTCGTGCAGCGCCAACGGGACGCACCGGGTCCAGGAGAGGGCGTCCAGCTCGGCAGGGTGCTGATCTCGTATGCGTGGGGCACGACGGGAAGGGGGCCTCCAGCAGCCGCCACTTCCCGCGGGTCTGCGCCGCTACTCACCTGGCTGCGCCTGTTCACCTCTGATGCCCCTCGCGGCCTCCGCTTCCTCGGCTGAGATGTCCTCCGCGATGGCAAGCACCCGCCGCAGGCTGGCGGAGGGAATCACGACGCCACCGGCGCTGTCCATGTAGATGTAGTCACCGGGACTCACGCACACACCGGAAATCTCAACAGCCACAGCGCAGGCGCACGGCATCACCGTGTCGCCGCCCCATCGGACCGCCTCCCCCCTGCACCAGGTAGCGAAGCTGTAGCCACGCAACTGGCCGAAGTCACGTAGCCGGCCGTCGGCGAGGATGCCGGCCAGCCCGGTACTGTCTGCCCTGGCAAGCTTTGTGCCCCCGCCGTGGGACACGTCGGCGTGCCCTCCGCTGATGGCGATTCTTGAAAACGGCCAGCGATACTCCTCGCCTCACTTCCTTGACACTTGAACGGTGTGAGGAGTGTGGGGAGCGAGGAGTGACGGCAGGGTGGGAGGGACGTACTGGCACTCTTGCCCTATGGCAATCGCGGGTTCTCGCACGAAGACGACGGACACATGGCTCATGCCTGCTGATGAGGTGCTTCTGGGGCAACGGATTGCTGAGGTGCTTCCCTCATCCGGATGGCATTGCAGTCACCCGGGGCCGCTTGGTTTGCACCAAGTGCACTTGCATTCCTCGATCGAGTCCGCGCTGGGCTGCGGTAGCACACAGTTCCAGGTTCTGACGGAGCGTGAGGAAAGGAACAGCGTGGCGATCGCCTCCAACGAGTCGTTCTCCTCGTGGACAAAGACGTTCACCGACCCCCGGCTCTGCGCGGCCATCGTGGACCGCCTCACCTTCGGCGGCAACATCATCGAGACCGGCAGTGACTCCTACCGCCTCGCCCACACCAAAGCCCGCCAGCAGGCCACTGCAGCCTCCTGAGGTTCCCGACTGCAGCCACGACATGGTGGCGGTCGTGGGCCTTGGCGAATGGCTCGTTGTTGACGTGTGCGACCAGCGTTGGGCGATCATGGTGCATGACTCGCGCTTTGTCGACGCCGCCCGTCATCGCCTCCGGCTTGCTCGGTGGCTCCCCTCAACCCGTGCTGCCCACCACCGGGGGTTTGCTGCCGCGTCCTTGGGAAGAAGCCGACGCACCAGCGTTCCTTTCTGCGTACCGAGATGATGAAGTCCGCCGCTGGCACATGCGTCGGCCCGCCACCGAGCATGAGGTCCGGGAATGGTTCGACGCATACCACCAGGACTGGAAACACGAGAGGGGCGGCCACTGGGCGATCACCCGCGACGGCGTTGAGGTGCTCGGCCGGATCGCGCTACGCGGGTTGGATTTCGACGACGGCATAGCCGGCGCGGCCTACTGGGTACTCCCAGCCGCCCGCGGCGCTGGTGTGGCCTCGCGCGCTCTCTTGGCGCTCACCACCTGGGCCCTGGACGAGATCGGCTTCCACCGGCTGGAGCTGGACCACTCGACCCGCAACCCCGCCTCGTGCAGGGTCGCCACAAAGTCCGGCTACCTCCTGGAAGGCACCAAGCGCAGCGCCGCCGTGCACGACGATGGCCGACACGACATGCATCTGCACGCCCGCGTCCGAGGCGACTGAGCCTGGCCGCTCCGCTGTATCGCTGACGGACACTGGACTGCGCCAGCGGTGGCGTGCGCACGGCGAGCTCTTCGGCTTGATCGCACGCCGCCTTGGCGCCGATCCGCGGGACTGCCTCTACATCGGCGACGGCGGCGGGAACGAACTCACCGGCGCCTCCGACTGCGGCATACCGGCGGTCAGGCTTCGAGCCGTCGACAACTGGCCGACAACGATGCCCACGCACGTGAAGACGATTGGGTCGGACCGTCCCTGTCCTCACCGACGGACGTACTGTCCCTGCCCGAACCGCCGCGAGCAGTCGCCGATCTGGCCTGACAGCCCATCACCGCGAGGCCGCCCACGGCTCGCACCCAGGTGGGGCCAATCGACTCGTTCGCAACCGGGCCCAGAGATCGCCACCCGGGGCCAAAGGACTCGTTCCGCCGGGGCCAGAAGACTCGTTCGAAGCCACATGGATCTCGTACGAGTTGCCATCGTCGTCGAACGCCTTGAGGTCGACGGAGCCGACCGGCGCCCGGTAGGTGACGTCCTGCTGCGAATCGGAGCCTTCTGCCATGTCGGTCAGTATCTACGCGCTCTAGCGTTCGGACGGCCCTTCGGGGCCGGGATCACGCGCCGGGATTTCGCTGCGGCGCCGCCCACGGCTGGTTCTGGGAAGAGAAGCCGTCCTATACGCGAGCGAGCCCGGACCAACTGGTCGAGCCGAAGCAGTGTAGTTGACACAAAAGCGATCTTGTTGTCACCAAGATCACCATGTCCGATGCTCAGGCGCGAGGATGGAGGGAGCGACCTCGATCGGACCAGTTTCCGGCCGCCACCATACAAAGTGACGGCCAGTCACCACACACCGTCCCGGAGCGTCGGGAGCGGGGTGCTTACGAGTAGGCCGCGTACACGATCGATATCAAGATGCCGAGCAGAACGCCGACGCCGAACCACCGTAATCGTCCCTCCCAGTCGGGGAGGATCACTGGGGGAGGTGGGGTCACCCTTGCCTCGACTCGTTTCGCGATGTCGGTGAGCGACCTGGTCACCTGCTCAAGTCTCGCCGTCTGGGTGCTGTCACCCTTCAGGCTTCCGACCTGGTGTGTCGCCGTGCTGAGATCGTTGAGGCCGTTCTCCAGCCGAGTGGCGAGCCCGTTGAGGTCGCTGCCGTCGTCGTGGCCGAGAACCCCCTCCAGGCGCCTGACGAGCAGGTCGAGCGAGCCGAAGTCGAGCTTTGCGGAGGCATTGGACAGTCGGTCTGCGGCGTGGGTCAGCTGGCTGGCGACATCCTCGTTGATGCTCTGGCTTGCATGGGTGAGAAGGCCGGCGACGTCCTCGTTGATTCGGTGGGAGGCGCGCGAGATCTGGTCGGCGACGTCTTCGTTGATGCTCCGTGCGGCCAAGGAGAGCTGGCTGACCGTGTCAGGTGAGATAACACCGTCTCGCAGAGCCTTTTCGAGCATCTGGGAAAGCGCGGGCGCGGACTTCCCCAGCTTCGTGAGTGTGGCCTTGGTCTGCGGGTCGATCTCGTTATGGATGTTGATGTTGCCGTGGTGGTCACGGCCGACAAAGGCGCCGCCGAAGTTGTTCTGGACGGTGCGCGGTTCCTGAGGTGTTGGGGCGTCGGTGGTCACCGGTCGTCCCGGGTGTTGATGTTGATGTTGCCGTAGTGGTCATTGCCGATGAAGGCTCCGGAACCGTGGTTGTGCTGGGAGCCGATGATGACCGTCTTCGTCGGCGCCGGCGTCTTGAGTTCCTCGATATCGGCTTGGGCGTCGGAGTGAGCGTCGAGAAAGGCGGCAAAGAGGTCGGTCCAGGTGTCGGTGACGGTGCGCTCAGTGATCTCACGCCGGGCCAGCGCTGCCGCGTGCTCATTCAGTATGTGCAGGGCAGCGGCCTCCTCCTCCGGGTTGCCGCCGCGACGGAAGATGGCCGAGATCCGGGTGCGCAAGGCGTCGACCTGGCCCTGGAGCAGGTAGGAGAGGACACCGCTGGCGGCTCCTGTGCTTACGGCCATGACTGTTTCTTCGTACATGGGACGGCTCCCCGGTCAGCTGGTGGTGGCGCTCGTGTGGGTCCGTGCGATCCGGCCCGGAGCGTCTCGCGGGCCAGGACTGATTGACCGTACCGGCCGTGGCACGGCCCTGGCCGGGCAAAGCGGGGTGCTGACCAAAAGGCGTTGTTCGAGGCGTGTTCACTTCGCCTCAGCCGCTGAGCCCACCGTCGTCCCATCGCCGGTGTGACTGAGCATCTGATGTGGCGAGTTGAGCACGGGACGGGCAGGGTGATGTTGGTTTCGGCATTTCCCCGGTGCCCGAGGCGCCCCCGCGGTGTGCTGTCGCTATGGGTGACGTGCAGGTCGTCGATGTACCGGCAGGGCTGGTGTGGTCCCACACCAGCCAGCTGGACAATTCTTGTGCCGCCGTACGCGCTGCCCGGACGGGCCACCACCGGCTCTCACGGGGTTCCGCCGCCGCGAGAAGAGCACAGCGCATGGTCCACGAGAGCTGTGACGTCCCCGATCTGCCGCCCGGCAGTTCCCTCATCGCCAGGTCGGCTATGCAACGAGACAGTGACGGCGCTCCGCCCGTCCGAAGTCGTGGCAGGCCATACCAAGTAGCCGAATCCATCGCCACTGTGCCCCCAGTACCCGCCGCCACAGGACAATGGCGTCCAGTCCAGTCCGAGCCCGTCGCGCGTGCCCGGCAAAGCACCGTGGTCGGCAGGCACCTCGACCGTGCGCTGCATCTCAGCCAGCTGGGCAGAGGCCAGAATCTCACCTCGCACCAGCGCCCTGAAGAACTTGTTGGTGTCCGCTGTCGTACTGATCATGGCTCCGTCGGCGTCGCCGTCGAAGGGCAGATACGCGATCGTGGTGTCAGCCATGACGCCGCCCGGCTCGAACTGCTGGTAATCACGGGCATGGGGACCCGGTAGGAACGGCCGGTTGCCGGGTACGACAGTGTGCGTGAGCCGTAACGGACGCAGAATCCTGGCTCGAACCTCGTGCTCCCAGGAATGGCCTGTGGCCGCCTTGATCACCATCCCGATGAGGACGTAGTTGGTGTTCGAGTACTCCCAGTCGCTGCCAGGCATAAAGGACGGCGGGTGCTGCATCGCGAAGGCAACGCGCTGCTCGGAGGTGTAGGTGGTCCAGCGATTCTTGCGATACCCGGCCGCGCTGAGGTCTGGGACCACGTCACCGATGTAGTCGGGCAGCCCGCTGGTGTGCTGAAGCAGTTGGCGCAGGGTGACCCGGCGCCCGTCATTCCCGTGGCCTCGCACCACGCCCGGCAGCCACTGGTCAACCGTGTCGTCCAGCAACAGTCGGCCTTCACCTACCAACTGCAGCAGAACGGTCGCGACGAACGTCTTCGTAGTACTGCCGATCCTCACATACCCGTTCTGAGGCACCGGCTCTGTCGTGCTGAGATCGCCGACCCCACTGCGAGCGGTCCGCACTCCCCGAGGCGTCTCCAGCCTGACCGATACGCCTGTTACTCCGTCGTCACGCAACGCGTCGGCATCCCGCTGCAGGTGGGACAAGGGGGTAGAGGCCGCCGCTCCGGCTTCCGCTGGGACGAGTACCGCCAGAAGGGCAACAGCGAGGACGGTCGCTGTCCGACGACTGATCCGACTCTGCGTGATCGACATAGCCCAACGCTAGGAACGGCACACCCGGCGAACCATCCGGCCAGCCAGAGGTCTCATAGTCGGGTTCTCCCCAGCCCACTTCCTGGTGACGGCCAGACCGACGCCGGTGCGGACTGGTTACGGCGAACGTGAAACTCACCAGCCAGACGAAGTTTTCTCACCAGCCGCCAGCAGCCGGGGTGGTCGACCGGCGCGTCCCACATCCGTGCTTCCACAGAAGCGGCCTGGCAGTACGTCAGCGACTCCGTGTGGGAGCCTCTTGCCCCGACGCCCGCCGCGTCGGACAGCGGGTCTGGGTATACGGCGCCCAGTCCTACCGCCCCTTCGGCACGGCCGCCCAGTACACCGTCGCGGTGAAAAAGGCCCTGGTCGACCAGGGCTTCAAGAAGAAGGTTTCCCGGCGAACTACGGCGTCCACGTCGAAGCACGCCGCAGCGACGGCACGCCTTCAGCGTCCGGTCGGTGACCGTCAGACCCGCCTCCCGGGCCGCCGCGCGGGCACGCTCCGAGCGAGTGAGGTAGCGGAGCCGGGCGAGGAGGCCGCGCCGGGCGGTGACCGGGGTGGCGACGAACCCCGCGAGCGCGTCGAGTTGCCGGGCCACGGCCTCGTGGCCCTTGATGCCTCGAGCCCCGAATTTGCCGAAATCGTTGTTCCTTTCCGGTATTTCGTCTCCTCGCTTTCCAGCCCGACTTGACGGGGCCTCATCTACCCGCATTTCAGGGTGAGTCAGGAATACAGGATCCGGGGGCGGCAGTGGGCTTTGGTGAATTCCGGCATCAGTGGTCCGGAATGGTTCTTCTAGTACTCCAGCAGCGTTTCTCCATTTGTGCTGTTCAGAGTGCCTGTTTGGAGTCTAGCGGGCTGATGTCTCGTCAGGTTGGCGGTCGTTCGTTACTCACCTGATCGGGATGCGTGCGGCGTTGGTAGTGGCGGTGGCGGGCAATGGCTGGTGACGTCGGCGCCAGTAGGACCAGTGGAGCCGGTGTGAGGGTGGCTGGAGCCGGGTCGTCGGGGAACGGGCAAGATCCAGGAGCCAATGTGCTGCACCAGCGTCAACCCGCCCGCGCGACTCGTCCGGTCGGGCGGGCCGTCTCTCGTTCCAGGTTGGTCCGATTGGTCGGATCTGCCGGTGGGTCGCGCCGGGATGTTCCGGGCGGCGGCAGAGCCGAGGTTATGAATGCGTCACCTGACCATTCATGAGCATCAACTCAGGAGCCACACGATGCGCCCCATGAGAGCAGCCTGTCTCGGCACGGCCACTGCGCTGGTTACCCTTCTCGCCTGCGCCCCTGTCGCGGCCGCCGCTACGACGGACACCGATTCCGCCCACGCCAAGGGCGGAGACCGGGTCATCACACTCATCGGCCGGCTCGTGCAGCAGACGCGCTTCCCCGTGAACCCCGGCGGCGCCCCCGCCCAGGGCGATCGGACCGTCTTCCGCTCGATCCTCTTCGACCAGTACGGCAACCAGGTCGGCGACACCGACGGTACCTGCACCACCACCCGGGTCGACAACAGCGGAGCGGAGGAGTGCGTCGTGACCTACAACCTCCCGGGCGGCCAGCTCTCCGTGCAGGGAATGGTCTTCGGCATTCTCAACCCGGGCCCTCCCCCTTCGTTCGACAACGGGATCACCGGCGGCACCGGAGAATTCGACCGGGCTCGTGGCTCGCTCCACGCCGACACGATCGCTCCGGGCACGAGGCGCTTCACGATCGACCTCGACCGCTGACTGGCCCTGCCCCCGCCCGGTGAGAAGGCTGACCCGTCCACCTGCTCTTCGTGGTGCGGGTCGGCGGGTGCCGGCTCGGAGGCAGTGGTATCGGGGGCGGTGATGTCGCGGGTACTGATCTTCGCGTCGGCGCCCTTGAGGAAGTAGACGTACTTCTCGCGGGTCTCACCACTGGGGTCGCGGCCGGATTCCCAGCCGGCGACCGTGGACGGACTCACGCCGAGGGCGCGGGCGACTTCGGCGCGCGAGAGACCAAGGGCCACGCGCAGGGCCCGTCGCTGCTCGGCCGGCGGAAGGGGGACGGGTTCGGCGGCGGCCGCGAGCAGTTGGTCGATCGCCTCGAAGTCGTTCATGCCGCTCCCGGGCCCCGGTGCGCGATGCCGCTCCGGGACACCGTCTCCAGTTCTTCGCGGTACCCGGTGCCGGCGGCGGGCCGCCGGGCTTGGGTGGTGGCGGTGCCGTCGGCCCCGGTGGCGGTGACCGTCCAGGAGCAGCCGCGGTCGGTGCTGGTCCGGAGGGGGCGCGTCAGAGGCGGCAACATGTGTCCTTGTACTGGTGTCGATGCCTACTGGTGGGGCTGGTCGGCATCGGCACCACGTGTATCGGTGCCCGTTCGAAGGGGCGGGCACCGCCGAGGACAATCATCGTCATGAATGACGGTACGGGTGATGCCGAGAGCCGCCTGGCGCGGATCGAGCGGCTGCTGGAGAGCGGCGAGCGTGAGGTGGCGCCCGCGTGGCGGCGGGCGACGCGGGGTGAGCCGCGCTGGGCGGTGACCGCGGTGATCCTGGTGGCGGTCGCGCTGCAGTGGATGCTGCCGCACCAGCTCGCCTTCCATCCGTACTGGGCATTGCCGGCCCTGGAGTTGGTGCTGCTGGCCGGTCTGGTCGCGGCGAATCCCCAGCGGGTCGAACCCCGCACCCAGTGGCTGCGGTGGTGGGGGCTGGCTCTGACCGGTGTAATCAGTCTGGCCAACGGCTGGTCGGCGGTCCGGCTGGTGGCGGGTCTGGTCAACGGCACCGCGGCAACGGAGGCCGGGCCGCTGCTGCTGACCGGCGGCGGTATCTGGCTGACGAACGTCATCGTGTTCGCCCTGTGGTACTGGGAGTGGGACCGCGGCGGCCCGATGGCACGGGTCCGCGGCCAGAGCCAGTACGCCGACTTCCTCTTCGTACAGATGCAGAGCCCGCAGACCGCACCGCCGGACTGGGAGCCGGCGTTCCTGGACTACCTGTATCTGTCGTTCACCAACTCCACCGCCTTCAGCCCGACCGACGTGATGCCGCTGTCGCGGTGGGCCAAGATGCTGATGATGCTGCAGTCCTCGGTCTCCCTGGTGACGGTGGTGCTGGTGGTCGCCCGGGCCGTCAACATCCTCAAATGACAAGGCCGCGTGGCCATGTGCGGGCGGGTGGCGGCCGGTGCGTGTGTGCCGTGCAGGGGCGGCGCGCCATGGTTCGGGCCGATCCGGGCACGCCACGGGGGGCGATCGGTTCAGGCGGACAGGACGAGCCGGTCTGCGCCGCGCACCGGGGTCAGTTCATCCGCCGGCGGGCCTGCTTCACCTCGCGGTCGACGGCCCAGGCATCGGCGACCGGCCCGAGGTGGCCGAGCTTGTCGGGATTGATCACCGTGAGGATGGTCTGGATCTGCCCGTCGAGCACGTCCAAGGCCAGGGTGTGGAGCACCTTGCCGTCCCGGTCCCGGAAGACCGCGCCCGGCGATCTTCCCCGCGGGCAGGGCCCGCCACCGCGATCCGATCTTCTTGCAGTGGCCGCGTATCACGGTGGCGAGGTAGTTCAGAGTGGCGCTCGACAGCGGCAGGCGGGCGGTGTAGACAAGGCCGTCAGGGCCCTCGACGGGGCTGGTGTTGTTCCTCACAAAACACGTCAACTGCCGTCGGGGGCCCGCAGGTTACGCCCCGACGTACCGTGCCGGTGTGGCTACCGGCGTGCGGTGAACGTCCGTCGGGCCGTTTGTGCAGCCAGCCACGATCGGCGAGCTTGGTCATCTTCGCCCGCAGTGGTTCCAGCTTCCCGCGCACTGCCACTTCCAGCCCGAGTTCCTCACCCACCGCCCTGACCTGCACCGGGTCGTCAGCGACCCGTACGATCGCCAGGATCTCGCGGTAATCGCCGGGCAGCGCGGCCTCATCGGGCTCCTCGCCGCGGTGCGGGATCAGCAGGACCGCTTGCCCCGCCACCCGGGCGGGCGCCGGGGATGCGGCCACGGCGGTTTCCCCCTCGGCCCGGTCCTGCTCGGCCAGCCGGTTCAAGACCCGCTCGGCGACCAGCAGTTCCTCCCGTTCGGCCTGGACCTCCTGCAACTGCTTGGTCAACTCGTCGGTGAACCCATCCAGTTCGCTCCGGCGAGCGGTGATCCGCTCCAGGTCTCCCATACCCTGCACCCTCTCGCAATCTCACCGCGTACTGCTCCGGTCACGGATCGTAGGAGCGGCGCCGTGACGAACGCAGCGGAACCCGAGAACCGCCTCAGCCGACAGGGCAGACGATCTTCACCATGGACACCCGCCGCCGACCAGCACGAGCACGACAACCCGCCCGCACACCAGCCCACCTCACCTGCACATTTCACGATGCATGGGCCTCAATGGTCGGGACATGACGAACTTGGGTGGCGACGGCGAGCACGATGGGGAATGGCAGAGAACTCTGAACGCCTGGCGGCCGCCGCATCAGCCTGGGGACTGGGCCAGTCCTGCATTGTGGAACTTGCTGGAGTTGGCTGCGGAGGAGCCGGCGCTGCGCAGGCTGTTTCCGTGGACGAGCATGAACGAGCTGCATGTGTCGGCGACGGGTGACTTCCGTGACTACTCCACGGAGCCGTTCCCGGCGATCGCTGCGTCGACCGGCCGCTTTCTTGTGATGACGCATCCGTGGGGACTGGACCATGTGGTGCTGAAGACCACGAACCCCGCAGCCTGAGCGGTGTCCAGCTGGTCATCTCCGACGCCCACGCCGGCCTCGTCGACGTCGTCGGCGCAGTGCTGCCCGGCGCCTCCTGGCAGCGATGCCGCACCCACTGAAGCCGTAAAGAATCAAGGTGCTGCTTTACAGGTGCGGGCTCGTTGTCAGGGTATGGCGGTTCCGGAGGATATCTGTTCCCAACTTCAGTGCAGGTTCTCGGTGTTATTGCCGCATCTGAACGAGCGGCAGCGGCGTCTGGCCTTGGCTACCGAGGCCCGGCTGATCGGGCATGGCGGCGTACGGGCGGTGGCGAGGATCGCGCAGGTCAGCGAGACGACCGTGCGTCGTGGAGTGTTGGAGCTGGAAGCGGGGGCCGGGCCGCTGCCGGGCGGCCGGGTGCGTGCGCCAGGCGGGGGCCGCAAGCGGACCGAAGCCAACGATCCCGCCTTGCTCAAAGCCTTGTTGGGCCTGGTCGAGCCGGACGAGCGGGGGGATCCGATGTCGCCGCTGCGGTGGACGACGAAGTCGCTGCGGAACCTGGCCGAGGAGCTGACCCGGCAGGGGCACCCGGTGTCCGCGCCGACGGTGGGGCGGCTGCTCAAGCAAGAGGGCTTCAGTCTGCAGGCGAATGTGAAGACCCTTGAGGGCTCCCAACATCCCGACCGGGATGCCCAGTTCCGCTACATCAACGAGCAGGTGAAACAGCACCAGGGCGACGGCGAGCCGGTGATCAGCGTGGACACGAAGAAGCGGGAGCAGATCGGACGGCTGCCGATGGCCGGCCGGGAGTGGCGGCCCAAGGGCGAGCCGGTCGAGGTGGAGGACCACCACTTCTTCTTCAGCGGCCCGGATGTTCAGCAGGCGATCCCGTACGGGATCTACGACATCGCCCGCAACACCGGCTGGGTCAACGTGGGTGTCGATCACGACACTTCAGTCTTCGCGGTCGAGTCCATCCGCCGCTGGTGGCGCTGTCGCGGCAGCCTCGACTACCCGAAGGCGTCACGGCTGCTGATCACCTCGGACGCGGGCGGCTCCAACGGCTACCGCTACCGGGTCTGGAAGAGCGAACTGGCTGCCCTGGCAGCCGAGACCGGACTGACAATCACGGTGTGTCACTTTCCTCCAGGCACACAATGCCGTTGCTTGATTACTGGACTATCGCGGTGTGCAGCGTGATGGCCTTGGCTGTGATCCGCCGTGTCGGTTGCCGGTCCCGGGTGTTGATCCGGTAGGAGAGCTTCGAGGAGTACTTCGAGTCCGGCCGTTTGAGGTGCCGGTCCGCCTCGCGCAGGCGCCTGGCGCCGTTGTCGAGCTTCCGGCGCACCTTCGCCGCCAGCACGGCCAGGAACTTCTTGATCTTCTTGGGCGTATCCGCGCACTGTCGGACCACGCTGCGCCGCGTGTGCTTGAGGACCTTGACGAACGAGACCCGGTCCGGGTTGATGCCGTTGTCGTCGGCCAGACACATGATGACCCGCGTGAGGCAGTGGTGCACGACCAGGTGCGCCCAGACCTCCTGCCGCACCAGATCCGGGTCTCCCGAGCGCAGGACCTCGACCGGCCCGCGCTGGAACGTCTTGATCTGCCGGAACGCCGACTCCGCCTCCCACCTGGCATGGTAGAGCTCTGCCAACTCCGCCGCCGGATACGCAACCGGGTCCAACAGATCGGTCAACAGCCTGACCACCTCGCCGCCGTCGACGCGGTACTCGATCACCCGGACCAGCACCCCGCCAGGATGCGCGCCCTTCTGCCCGCCCAGGTTCATCCTCCCCAGGTAGGTCCCGTCGGGCACATACTCAACCGGCCGGTGCGCCACCGGCGAGCGAGCCCGGATCAGCAGATGGGCCCCGAATCCGAGATAGGCCTTCCATAACTCGACCCCGGGGAAGCCCCGGTCCATGATGACGAGCATCTTGCTCGCCGAGGTCGCCAGAGTGATCGCCAACTCCCGCTCACCGCCGTTGAATCCGCCCACCGCCGCGTCGATCTGCGCGTGCGTGCCACACTCGGTCAGTGTCACCACCCGCACTTGAGGGAACCCCGCCGGCTGGCCGTTCTTGACCGGCCCACCGAACGCGGCACGGTTGGCTGGTGTGTCCGGCGCGTCCAGCACGAACCCGTCCACCGCGGCCAGCCGCATCCCGCGGTAGAAGGAGCCCTCCAGGCCGACGGGGGCCAACGGGTCGGCCAGCTCGCGGAAGACGGCCTCCAGGACCAGCGGTCCCAGACGCCTGCGCGCCCGCGTGAACGAGGACTTGTTCGGGATGCTCCCGCTCAACTCCCTGATACTGCCCACCAGTTGCTCCGCCGCATCGTCATAGGAGTCCTGTTGGAACAGCGCCAAGGCAAGCGTGAAGTAGACCATGAACCCGGCCGGCAGCGCGCCGGGCTTCTTGTCCCGGACCCGGCACTTCTCCAGCACCTCGGCGACCAGTTCCGGAGTCACCCACCGGGTCACCACCCCCAGTCGCACATGGTCGGACAACCCCACCCAAGGATGCATGCCGGGCCCAACGACCGCGCTCCTCCGGCGTCACTGCGAACTGCTTGACGAGTTCAAGCAACGGCATTGTCCAGGCACAAGTAAATGGAACAAAATCGAGCACCGGCTGTTCTCCCACATCACCCACAGCTGGCGCGGCAGGCCGTTGACCAGCCATGAAGTCGTCATTGAGACGATCGCCGCCACTCGCACCCGGGCCGGTCTGCGCGTCGAGGCCCATCTGGATCCCGGCGACTACCCCACCGGCATCGCGATCAGCAATGACCGCTTCGCCGCGCTGCCGCTAGTCCGGCATGAGGTTCACGGCCAGTGGAACTACACCCTGTTGCCCGAACCCTCCGCGCCACAGGTGTCGCCCGCCGGCGAGGCACACGGCGTCGCCGACCGCCGCCGCGAGCTTCTCACCCGTCTCGCGGACCCACGCCTGACCGGGCTGCGTGGCACGGAACTCGCGGACCTGTGCGCTGAGTTGGCCCCGCTGCAGGCCGCCCGGGCCCAGGAACGCTACAGCGAGCAGCGCGGCGGACGCGCCCGGCGCGCAACCGGAAATCAGCGGGCCAAGCCGCTGTTCGACGACGCCACCCGGGTGATGCTCACCCTCCTCTACCAGCGCCAGGTCTGCTCGATGAAGCTGCTGGGCGACATGCTGGAGGTGACCCCCACCTGCATCGGCCACCTCGTCGCCGAGACCCGCCGGGTCCTGGAGGACCACGGCCACCAGCCCGGTTACGCCCCCAACCGGTTCACCACGGCGCACACGCTGATGGCCTTCCTCGACACCGACAAAACCCCGCCGCGCACCCGGATCATGGAGAGCCTGTCCCATCCGCGGCTTACCGGCATGTCCCGCACGGAGCTGGATGCGCTCGCTCGCCGCCTCGCCCCACGCCAGGTTGCCCAGGTCGAACGTGCCTCCTACCAGCGCCGGGGCGCCGATCGCCAGCCGGGCAGCCGCGGCGGCGTCTTCCCGCAGAAGCTCGGCGACAGAGAACGCGTCGTCGTCGCCATCCTCTACCTGCGGAAACTGTGCACCCTGGACGTCCTCGCCGACGTGCTGGGGGACGTGAGCAGGTCCTCGATCGGGAACGTCGTCCGCGAGATCCGGCCCCTGCTTGCCGAAGGCGGACTTCTCCCACCTCCGGCCACCACCCGCTACCGCACCGCCACCGAACTCCTCGCCGCCGCGGATGAAGAAACCGACACGCCGACACGTTGATTCTTTACGGCTTCACTACGCCCGCTATCTGCTCAGCCAGGTTCCGAAATCGGCCCAGCCCTGGGTGGCCACGCTGCTGCGGACCGTCTTCGAACAGCCCGACACCGACGCCTTCCAGGCCCAGATGCGACACGTCCTGGACGCCCTGGAAGCCAAGTTCCCCAAAGCTGCAGCCCACTTGAACGCCGCCCAGCACGACCTGCTGGCGTTCACCGCCTTCCCTCGTGAGATCTGGCGGCAGATCTGGTCGAACAATCCGCAGGAACGGCTGAACACGGAGATCCGCCGGCGCACGGACGTGGTCGACATCTTCCCCGACCGCACCGCGTTGATCCGTCTGGTCGGCGCGGTGCTGGCCGAGCAGAACGACGAGTGGACCGAGAACCGCCGCTACATGGGACTCGACCTGCTGACCAAGGCCCGCCTCCACCCGATCGAGTCAGGAACCGACGAGACCGCCCTGCCCACCGAACTCACCGCATCGCCTCAAAACGAGATCACCGAGTAGCCGTCAATACACCACTCTCGCGGACGTGAACTAAGACCATGGCCCCAACGTCGTGCTTTAACCGGCAGGTCCACAGACTGCCCGACTCGCCGGAAGCTTAAGGGGCCATGATCACTCGCCCCAAAGCAGCTCCAGCCCGCTAGGCGGAAGGTCATCGTCGTCCGTGCCTGTCGGGCATGCTTTGGGGAGTGTGACTGATAGGCCGATGCTCTTCATCGCGGCTTGGAAGGGGACTCCGGGTGGTGTTGCCGCTGACCAAAGCACGGAGGTGCAGGTGCTGGTGTCGCAGTTTCCCCCGAATGTGAAAAAGTCGCCGCTCTCCACGGACTTGCAGCGGCACACAGCGTGGTTCGGGTTGCGCGGGTCGATTTCGCAGTCCACGTCCAGACAGTTTGCCCATTGTGCTGGGGATGTGCAGGTCATGGTGCGGGTATGGTGGTTCGTGTTTTGTGTCGAGAACGTCGATACCAATCTTTTGCCGACTGGTGCCCGTTCTGCACACGACTTATAGCCGTAGGAGTAGCCGTATTCCACCACGCAGCGGCAGATGAGGACGTTCGGGTCGCTCGGCGAGGGTTTGCAGGCGGCTTTAGTACACAGCGCGTAGCGCTGTTTGCAGAGCCATCCCCCAGCGAACTTCACTTGCTTTGGGCGCCAGTTCGCCCCGGTAACGCCGCGGGCCATCGCGCGCGTGGAGATGACGGCGGGTACCATCGTGGCCGAGGCGAACAACAGCGCGCGTCGTGCGATCGTTGATCTACCACGCGGTTGGAGTGCCCTGGTCACCAGGTCGGCGATCTCTGCTGACCCAGCTGCTGGCGTGGCGGCGAGGATCCGGTCGGTGTCGATCAGCATTGCGCTGGGTGTGGCGGTCAGACCGTAAGTGGTGAGCAGCATTCGGTCTTCGTCTACCAGTAGGTTCCGCAGCCCGTGCTCACGTGAGAAGGCAACGCTGTCTGCGGGGGGACCGCCGTTCACGATTGCGATGGTCAGCCGTTCTGCATAGGCCTGTTGCCACCGGGCCACCTGTGGCAGCAGTGCGTCGCACGCGCCGCACGCGTGATCAGTGAAGAGAAGCAGGAGTGGCTGATGCGCACCAGCAAACAGTTTGTCGAGAGTCCATACTTGTCCCGTTGCGTCAGGCAGTGAAAAGCCCGCTGTGACCATGCCCGGTCGCACTTTCCCGGATCGCTTGAGTCCCAGCACCACCCAACACGTCGCTGCGATGGTCCCTAGGCCCGTGAAGAACCATGGGGCACGCCCGTCGGTTGCGACGAATCCCGCCGTAGCTGCGAGGAGTCCGTTGCGTGCGAGCGTGGCCCACCCGACCGGCGTGGCGCGTAGCCCTCCGAAGCAGTGGCAATCGGGGGTCCGGCCGCGTGCGATGCTCACCACGATGGCCAGGCAGAACGTCAGCAACAGTCCGAGCGCTCCAAGCGCACCGATTCTTGCCCATGGGTTGACGATAAGGGCCAGGGCTGTGACGAACTCGTAGGAGATGAGAAGGTATCCAAGCGGCTTCCCCGTTCGAGCTGGCAGGCCGAAGCTTGCGATTGCGCGGGGCAGTCCCTCGCGGTCCATGAGTTTGGCCATCCCCGCGACCCCGAAGACCGCAGCCAACACCAGCTGTGCTGCCAGGACCATGCCCGCTCACTCCAATCGTTCTGGACGCCCTCCGGACGGAGCGCAGGCATCACGCACACATACCACGGCGCCCCGAACGACTCGTACCGCCTTGCGGGGCCGCGAACAACACTCCACAGGTCAGACTCACCCAGACGGCCGTGAGCCCGGTGGCCGATCGACATCAATGGCGTCCATTGAAGGTCCTCGGCAGGTGAGGCTTCGCCTGCCGGCGCCGTCCTTGTCACGTTCTTCACGCTCTCCCCGTTGCCCCCATACTTCCTTGTGTTCTATAAAAGCTATAACAGAGCAACAGTGGGAGCGAGACGTGATCCTCAGCCTCGACATGGACAGCGAGGTGCCGATCTACCAGCAGATCCGGGACCGCATCGTCGAGGCCATCGCCTCCGGTCAGCTCGTCGAAGGCAGCTCGCTGCCTTCGACGCGGCAACTCGCCGTAGATCTGGGCATCAACTTCCACACCGTGAACAAAGCGTACGACCTACTGCGACGCGAAGGACTGCTGCGGGTCAACCGCAAGAGCGGCGCCCTGGTGCAGCGCGACACCCGCAGCGGTCCGCCCGAACCGGGCTTCACCGCCGAGTGGGAGACGCGGCTTCGGACCCTGCTCGCCGAGGCGGTCGCCCATGGGACCGGCGACCCGGCGGTACTGGACAGCTGCCGCTCCGTCCTCAGCTCGTTCACGTCACTCGCTCCCTCTTCACGGCACGCGAACCCCAGTGCAGACCAAGGAGATTCAGCGTCATGAGCAGTGCAGACTTATTGGTCAACGTGTTCATGCCCGCCGTGCTTACGGGAGTGACGTGGTGGCTGCCGTCGCTGACCGGTCCGACCCTGCCCTTCGGGGTACGCAGCCCTGATGCGCGGGCGGACGCCCCAGAGATCGCCGTGCAGCGGAGACAGTACCGCCAGCAGGTCGCCGCGTCCGGTGCGGTGCTGATCATGGTTGGAGTCCTGGTGAGCTCCGTGTTCCGCTTCGGCATGCCTGGCGTCATCCCGCTGCTGACCGTTGCCGCCTACCTTGCAGCCTACGGACGGGCACGGGTGGCGGTCATGGCGGTCAAGCGGCGTGAGGACTGGTACGGCGGGCTGCGGCAGGGCGTGGTGGCGGACACGGCGCTGCGTACCGATCCGGAGCGCTTCCCCTGGATGTGGGCCGTCCCCGCGTTGCTCATTTGCATCGGTACGACGGTGGTGGGCGTCCTGCGCTATCCGTCACTGCCGGACCGCATTCCCGTGCACTTCACCGGCTCCGGCAGCGCTGACCGCTTCGCTGCCAGGTCGATCAGCAGCGCGTTCTTCCCGGTGTTCGCGCAGGCCGCGCTCACCGTGCTGCTCTTGGCGCTGACCTGGCTGTCCTTCCGGGCTCGTGCGGATCTCGATCCGGCGCGGCCGGCCGACTCCGCCCGCAGGCACCGCCGCTTCTCGGTTCGTACCGCCATCTCCCTTCTGCTGCTGGCGGCGTTCGCCAACCTTTCGTTGCTCGCCGGAGCGTGGGCTATGTGGCACGCGGGCCAGCGGGTGTCCCCGGCCCTGATCGTGCTGCCCATCCTGGCCGGGCTGGTCGTGGTGATCTGTATCGCTGTCCGCACCGGGCAGGGCGCTAGTCGACTGCCCACGCACGACGGCGCGGTGGCGGAGGAGAGCACCGGAATGGTGCGGCGCGACGATGACCAGTACTGGCGTCTGCTCGGCTCGGTATACGTCAACCGGGCCGATCCTGCGTTGCTTGTTCAAAAGCGGTTCGGCATCGGCTGGACCGTCAACTTCGGCAACCCGCGAGGTGTCGTGCTGCTGCTCGGGCTCATTCTGGCCCCAGCGCTCGTCGTGCCGCTCCTCGTCCACTGAGTGCGTCCGCCGACGAGTCATTGCTCAGGCGTCTGGCCAGGGCGTGTTACTCCGCACCCGGCAAACCACTATCCCCGGTCGTTTCACCCTCTCTCTCACAACTTCAGCTCATGAGGAGAACACATGCGTTTACGCACCCCCTGGCGCAGCAGGATGATCGCCGTGCTCATAGTGGCGGTCGCCGTCGTCACGGCCGGGCCGGTGTCAGGCACGACCTGGGCGTCCGCGGCACCCCGGGCCGCCCTCGTACCCGCCGTGGACCGTCAGGTCCACTTCACCGCGGACGGCACCACCGCGTACGGCACGCTGCACATACCCGCCCACCGCGCGGGCCGCAGGCTCGCCGCGGCGCTGCTGCTTCCCGGCAGCGGACCGACCGACCGCAACGGCGACGAGCCGCCCGGCTTCACGCCCCACACCCTGGCCCTCATGGCCGGCGTCCTCAGCGGTGATGGCGTGATGACCCTGCGTTTCGACAAGTACGGCACCGGGCGGACGGGCCTGGGCGGACGCACCAGCGCTCCCGTCATGGCCGCCTACACGCGGCAGGCCGTGGCCGCGTACAACACCCTGCGCGCCCAGGCTGAAGCCGACCCACACGCGATGCTGGTGGTCGGGCACAGTGAGGGCGGCCTGCAAGCACTGCTCGTCGACCGCGCCGTACAGCCGAAGCCCGCCGGGCTCGCGCTCATCGCCCCGCAGGACATGCGGCTGCTGGACCTGATCCGCCTCCAGTTGTCGGCCGAATTGAACCGGGCGGCCGCCGCAGGGCAACTCACCGCGAAGCAGGCGTGGTTGAACAACCACGGCGTGGCCAGGGCCATCGCGGACTTCCGCGCCCAGCGCCCGGTTGACACCTCGGGGCTGCTGCCGTCCCTCTCCTTGCTCCTTAAGAGCATGTTCGGACCGGTCAACGCGGATTTCGTCCGCAGCGACGACGCCCTCTACCCGCCGTCCGTCGCCCGAGGTATCGCGCACGGCACGCGTACGCTCGTCACCTGCGGCACCGAGGACACCAATGTGCCCTGCTGGACGATGCCTTCTCTGCTGTCGGCCCTTGCTGCCGCCCACACCACCGGCCCAGGACTGCGGGTCCTCCCTGGACTCGACCATCTCCTCCACCCCGTCGGCACGCCGGTCAACGATCCGGTGATCGCGCCAGCCGCGCAGCAGATCCTCCACGACTTCGTCCGTCCTTGGCGGCAGGTCCCACAGGGCTGAGGAACCCTCCTCCATACGTGCCTCGCCCCTCGCGGCTGTGCACCGCTCCCCGCACTGGGTCCACCGCGCCGACCACGACGTCGTCGACGCGGTGGACCCGCTCCGGCCGAGCTCGGAGATCACCACCGCCCGCTGCAACAAGCTCGTCGAGCGCCTGCGCGCGTACGAGCTGGGCCCCATCGCAACCTCGGCTTCACAGGTCTGGACGACGATCCGGACAACCCCATGGTCATCACCGGCTACAAGGCCGCCTGCACCAAGCCCCTCACCCCGGCGAAGAAGCAGGTCAACAAGCTGATCGCCTCCGTCCGTTCCATCTGCGAGCATATTTCGCGTACCTGAAGAAGTGGCGCATCCTCACCACGCTCCGCGTGCACGTGCGCCACGCAACCGCGCTCCGCGGACAGCCGCCCACATGAGCACCCGGAGACCGATCACAGCAGCCACTTGACCTGCGACTTCAGATGAATAGAGCCATCTTCGCCAGTTCGAAATCACGCCTGGGAGGTAACCTTCGCTCGCAGACGCTCGTACTCGGCGCCAGCAGATGGCTCGCCGTCAAAGTAGTCTTCCCAGAAGCCTGGGCGCTGCCACTCCTTTGGCGCCAGCGTCATCTGGCCGCCCTCAAGCCCTGCAACCCAGCAGTCCGGCATGCGGCTGCTGACCACAGTGAACATGGCGGCATCCCACAGCCCAGGAGAGTCCCGCGCCACCAAGACGTCGGGCCTCTCGGGGATCCGGAGCAGCACCCGGCTTGCGGTTGTGATGACCTCGAGGACCGGATACTCCGCGCCGACCCCGATCCCCGGGTGATCACTCACGACCTCTCAGCTCGTCGGGCTGATGATCTGAACGCACCGAACGATCATGCGGGCACTTTACGCGGGCACACGCGGACCCTGCGCTTGGCTTGACTTCAGAAGCCGTATTCCTATCGATCATGAGGACGGTTCTGTTCGAACAGGGTGCCTGGTCGGGTGATCTTGGCCGGGTGGATGCATGAGAACAGGGCCCCTTGGTAGCTCGGGGTTGCGACGCCACTCGAGTATCAGGAGGCCCTGTTGTTCCAGTCTTGCGTTTCCGCCCTCGTCCCGTCCAACTTCCGCGTGTCGGTGTGCGATTGCCTCGCTCACCGGTTCGGGAACGCGGCCGACCGGCCCGAGAGGGTACGGCGGTATCCGTCGGACATGACGGATGCGGAGTGGGCGGTGGTGCGTGACGCGCTGCCAGTGCCGGCGTGGCTGGAGGGCCGGGGCGGGCAGCCGGAGGGCTACTGTCACCGGCAGATGCTGGATGCGGTTTTCTACGTCACCGACAACGGGATCAAGTGGCGCTCGGTTCCTGCCGATTTCCCTGCTTGGGACCGCGTGTATGCCTTCTTCCGCAGGTGGAGGGAGAACGGCCTGGTCAAGGAGTTGCACGACCGGCTGCGCGGGAAGGTCCGTGAGGCCGAGGGCCGTCAGACGGAGCCGAGTGCGGCGATCATCGACTCGCAGTCGGTGAAGGGCGCCGCCTCGGTGCCGTCCGCCACGCGCGGCTACGACGGCGGGAAGAAGATCAACGGCAGGCGCAGGCACGTCATCACGGACTGCCTCGGCCTGCTGCTCATGGTGCTGGTGACCGCCGCGGACGTCACCGACCGGCAGGCCGCCCGCATCATGCTGCCCCGGCTGCGGGTGCGGTTTAGGAAGATCAGCCTGGTATGGGCCGACGGCGGCTACACGGGCGTCCTGGTCGATTGGGCGAAGGAGAAACTCCAGCTCACCCTGCAGATCGTCAAGCGGAGCGACGACATGAAGGGGTTCGTGGTACTGCCGAGACGGTGGGTGGTGGAACGAACTCTGGGATGGCTGTTGCGCACGAGGCGTCTGGCCCGGGACTACGAGACGCTACCCGCCAGCAGCGAAGCGTTCATCCACTTCTCGGCCACTATGCTCATGACCCGCCGCCTGGCTCGCACCACTGCCCACGGCCAGACGATCAGGACGCCGCGTCAGCAGCGGACGACACTCGCGGCATGAACCGGCCCGACGGCGAGGGGGTCAGCCAGCCCCGCTCAACGAGCCGCTTCGCCTTCGACCGCACCCCCTCGATCTTCGCCGGCACCAACTCGAGCCCGAGCCGGACCGTCATCTCCTTCGCCATCAACCCCTCCCCGCCATCCGGGAGTTCGGCCTCCAGCAGCTCCACGATCCGCCGGTAGTCCGGCGCGAGCGCCACCGCCGTCATCCCCTCCCGCCATCGCTGCACGACGGACCCGGAGACCGGAACCCTCGCCGCCCCGGCCGACGGCACCGGGGCCGCCGCCTCCTGGGCAGACGCATCCGCGGCAGCGCCCGGCGCGGCCAGGGCCTCGGCCAGCTCGACCCTGGCGATCACCCGACGCTCCAACACCGCCTCCGCCTCGGCAAGTTCCGCAAGAATCCGGTCCGCTTCCCCCTGAAGCTCCTCCGCCCGCACCCGGGCAGCCTTCTCACGTTCCTCCAGCAAACCCATCACCGATGTCACCGGTCATCTCCGCATCGCGAGAACGATCTGATCGCCCGAACTCTCCCGCAACGACGCCCGAACCATGCCTGAGCAGCGGAAACTCAACGATCACATCCGGAAAGACAACGGCTTCTCAGGACACACCAAACGCCAGATGTTCGGCCGGGCCGGCTTTCGTCTTCTCCGCAAGCGTGTCCTGCTCTACTCGTGATGCGCAGGTCAGACCGCATCATCAACGAGGCCGAAGTCTTCCGGGAACCCTTCCAGGAACTCCCGCCGAGCGGGGTCGGACTCGGCTTCGGCCATCGCCCCGAGCAGGTCGATCAGTTCGCTCCGCTGGTCGCTCGACAGCTTGCTGACCAGGTGAGCGACACCCTCCAGGACTTTGACGGAGTCGTCCGGATCCATCTGATCGTCTTCACTGCCCTCGATGAACCACAGGACGTCGACCAAAGCCTCGGCCAGGGCGTGGGTCAGAGACGAGTACACGGACATCAAGGGGACTCCCAGCAGATCACGGCAGCAGAGTCCGGCCATCCCACCACAACCCACTGACATCACACTCAGTCAGCCCTCCACGGAAAGTGAGCCAGAACCCGAGAAATGACGTCAGTGTGGGACGGCCCGCCGCCCGTGAGGGCGGCGGGCCGTCGAAGCGAGCCAGGCTGAGGTCAGCCAGCTTGTGCGGAGTCGAGATGAAGAGTGTCACCGAGGCTGACGACTTGGCGGTTGTGGAAGAAGTCGTCTTCGCGGAGCGTGGTGATGCTCCCGGAGGGGGCCCGGAAACTGGCATAGCCGGCCGACTCGATCGGCATCTTGATCCAGGACGCCACGACGAACGTCAGGGAGCCGCCATGCGTCACGATGATCTGAGAGTGCGGGATGTGGCGTTCCGTCGGTCTTGTCATCGCTCGATGGTGTGATGTTGGGGCATCGCTGGTGGTCAGGAGTTCGGGGTTCGCTTGAGTTGTGGCATGAGCATGCGCAAGCCGTACCCGAGTGATCTCACCGACGAGCAGTGGGAGCTCCTCGAACCCGTGATCACGGCATGGAAGGCCCGGCATCCGTCAGTCAGCGGGCATCAGGGGAAGTACGCGATGCGGGAGATCGTGAACGCCATCCTCTACCAGAACCGCACGGGTTGTCAGTGGGAGTTCCTGCCCCATGACATGCCCCCGCCCGGAGCGGTGAAGTACTACTTCTACCTCTGGCGCGACGAGGGCACCGACCAGGACATTCACGACCTGCTGCGCTGGCAGCTGCGGGAGAAGCGGAAACGATTAGCCGACCCGAGCCTGGTGGTCCTGGACACACAGAGCATCCACGCCGCCGTCGGCGTCCCGGCCACGACGACGGGCCGGGACGCCGCGAAAAGGGTGCCGGGCAGGAAGAGATGCCTGGCCGTGGACGTGCTGGGCCTCGTCATTGACTGCGTCGTCCTGCCCGCCTCCGCGCACGAGAACACCGCCGGCATCGCCCTGCTGGACGCTGTCACCGAGCAGTGCGACACGGTGAAAAAGGCCCTGGTCGACCAGGGCTTCAAGAAGAAGGTCGTCGAGCACGGCAAGAACGTGGGTATCGACGTCGAGATCGTCGAGCGCAACCCGGACGACAAGGGCTTCGTTCCACAGGCCAAACGGTGGATCGTGGAGCAGACGAACGGGATCCTAATGTTCTACCGCCGTCTCGTACGCGACTACGAACACCGCCCCGCCTCCTCCCGCTCCCGCGTTCTGTGGGCGATGGCCTCCGTCATGAGCCGTCGCCTCACCGGAGCCACCAGCGCCTCCTGGAGGACCGCATGAGCGAGAACCCGCAGGTCAAAGTCATCCTGGAACACATCGAGACCCGCGAACGCGAACTGGACGACCAGGCCGGGCAGTTCCGGGCCCGCATCGAAGAGCTCACCCGGCAGCTCGGCGAACTCGACGCGGAGAGCGAGAACCTGCGCATCACCCGCAAGACCCTCCTCACTCTCCCGCTGCCCTCACCCTCCACCGGGCCGGACCGCCCCGACATCCCGGACCACCCCGCCTACCAGCAGATCCTTACCGCCCTGACCGACGCGGGCCGGCCGATACGCGCCCGCGACCTCTGCCAGGCCCTCGACCTGCCGATCCTCCCGAAGAACACCGAAGGCATCCGCTGCAAACTGAAACGCCTGGTCAGCCGGGGCATCCTCATCGAACCCGAACCCGGCCTGTTCGCCTGCCCCGGCGCCTGAGGACCACCCCCCACCCGCGACCAGCGGTCCTTCCACAACCTCAACCACGAAACGGACAAGAGCCCACGTTCCGCACTCTGATGTTCGCAAGGGTTCTGCAGGATCTCGTCCGTTGCTGCGTAGATGCGTTGCGCCCACGCAGCCTTGGTCTCGGAACCCTGCACGCCCTCGTCGTGGTCCATGCGCTCCCCGACAGCCGGCGGTGGGACGAAGCGCCGGTCCAGCCACTCCTGCGGCTTTCCCCCCGCCTCACCGTAGGACTTCTCCCGCAGCCTGCGATCCACAATCGGCTTCACGCCGAACAGTTCGGCCACCTCCTCGGCCGTCCGCAGGGTGCGCTGCAGATCCGAGGAGAACAGCTCCACCTCGGCGCCGTCCGGGATCTGGGCCCGCAACGCCTGGGCGATGGAGACGGCCGCACGGACGCCAGCGGGCGTCAACTTCGAGTCATGCCATCCGCCGACGACTCCCTCGACGTGGTGCGTCGCCTCCGGATGGGTGACGACGTAAAGAGTGCGCATCAGTGCGTGCCTTCCTGTAGATAACGTCCTGCCGGATTGCAGTCCGCAACTATGGAAGAGACAGCTCAGAACCCTCAAGCGGGTTCTTCTGCCCGGGCTCGGGTGCTCGCGAGGCGGTAGGAGTCGGTGCCGGTCTCGATGATGGTGCCGTTGAAGGTCAGCCGGTCGACGATGGCCGCGCAGAGCCGAGGATCCGTGAACGTCTTGGTCCAGCCGCCGAAGGACTCATTGGAGGCGATGGCGACGCTGTTCTTTTCCTCGCGCTCGGTCAGCACCTGGAAGAGGAGCTCGGCGCCGTGGCGGTCCAGTTCCATGTAGCCGAGTTCGTCGATCTATGCGGATATCCGCATAGGTCGACGAGGTCGACTACATCCCGTTCGAGGCCGAGGCCGCGAACCTGTTCTTCCAGCTCGTCTCGAACAGATACGAGAGAGCCAGCGTGATCGTCACCTCGAACAAGCCTTTCGGACGCTGGGGAGAGACCTTCGGCGACGAGACCGTCGCCGCCGCCATGATCGACCGACTCGTCCACCACGCCGAGGTCCACTCCCTCAAAGGCGAGTCCTACCGCATGAAGGGCCGCGAACTCGGCCGCGTCCCCACCGCCACCGACTGACCACACCGAGGCCGCACAGTGCCGTTGCCGACATGCGGCGGGCGGTCACGGTAATCATCGTAAGGGCGGCCCTTGGCCCAACGTAGCGGGAAGCCTGGCGCCGTACGGTGGGCACGTCGCCAGGCTCTCGCCGCAGTTCGACTACATCAACTTCCTGGGCCGCTACGCATTCTTCCGACCGCAGGAGGCCGGGCGCCGGCCGCTGCGCGAACCATCGGTCGGTGACGACGAGAGCGGGCTATAGGTTCTGCACGGATGGCCGCACTGGGGTGCGGCCCGGAAAACCGTTCGCAATCCGAGGGGCTTCGAGCCGACACTGACGGGTCGATCACATCAGACAGGAAGAGTGGCCAGCGCTGACGTACAACCGTGACACCCTGCCCTTCCCCGAGAACCGTGTTCCCCCCATCACCTACGAGGGCATTCGGAACTGGGATGAACTTGACCCGGCCCGGCACCCGTTCGCCTGGGACAAGAGCGAGGAAGCCCACCTCCGCTCGCTGGTCCGAGAGTGGGTGCCACCCGTGCTCTCCGGTATGGCCGGCTGGTGGCAGGGCGAACACTGGTGTGAAAGCCAGGTGGACGCAATCATCCGGGAGCGATACGGCACCTGGGCCTGGGGATGGAGCTGGTGCTACCGCGACGGCGGGCCCATCGGTAACTGGATCAGCGGAGCAAGCTCGGTGACGACCCCCGACGAGACCGCAGCACGCGTCATAGCCGCGCTGTTGGAGTGGCGGGAGTGGTTGGAGCGCACAACTCAGCGCTTCGCCGAACTGGCGCCGCCGTCGGACGCCTCACCCGAGGACCGCAGCTGGCACCTGGAGCGGGCCTGCGTCCGGCTCGTGACCCACACGCTGGACTCGGGCGCGGAGGGCGGCTGGCACGGCCAGGCCTCGATCGTCCTGGGCTGGTTCCTCACCAGCACCGGCATGGACCGAGCCGAAGCCGCGCGAGCGGTGGAGAGCGCGATCGGCGGCCGGTTCAAGAGCTGGGTCACCCCGGAACGGACACTGATCGAATCCGTCGGCGAGGACCTCGCCGTTGGCCTCACCGGCCACGCCCCGTACCGGGACCACCGTGAGAGGGCGGCTTTGGAGGATCTCCATGACCGCTACTGACAGCCTTTCGGTCTGGCTGCGCGTGCGCCGTGAGGCCGACTGGCAACACGCACCAGTCCTACGGCGGGTTCCGCCTGCGAGCGACGGGTTCCGGACTTGGTGCGAAGGGCCAGTGCGCCGACGCGACCCCGTTCGTGCCCAGCGTCTGCTCGCTGCCCACACCTTGGCCCGAGCCGATGCCGCACACGGCATCCCGCTGAACTTCGCCCTGCTGGCCGGCTGGCAGCGAGAGATCCTCGCTGAAGCAGAGGCACCGTTCCGCGTGAACGTCGCCTATGCGAAGGCCGGCCGCGAGCGCTACGGCCTGACCCCGCGTACCCAGGCCGACTTTGCTTCCTGCCTGCGCGAGGCGACCGACCCAGACATCCCGCTGGCGGCACGCGCGGCCCGCGCATACCTTGACGTGGCGTTCTTCCACCCCTTCACCGATGGCAACGCCCGCGCTGCCCTGCTGACCTTGGTCCACATCCTGGCCCGGGAGGACATCGTCCTTCCTGAGGTCGGCCCACTCCAGACCACCCGCTACGCGGATGACCCGGCCGGTGCCGCCGACCTTGCCACTCTCATCGGGGTGCTCAACCGCCGCCGACACTGCAGCGTTCGGGCGAGAGCACCGACAAACTTGTAGAGGTCGCGGCCGATCAGTACCGCGCCCGCCCCGCCGGAGCCGGTGTACTTCCTCGGATCCTCCCCGCGCGGGCAGGGGTGAGCCAGCGTAAGTTCGTCAGCTCGAACGGCTCAGCCCGTCCTCCCCTCGGAGGCGGAGGTGAGCCGAACAGTGATCACATGATGAGGATCTTTGAAAACGGCTCTGACCGCGGTTCCGTGAATTTCCAGGTTCGACGACCCGACCGTTGGTCAGATCGGGGGCTGCGTGTCGGAGGATTCACGTGCTGGGCGCCCGGCTCGTACGAAGTCGATGTATTCGTCTTGTGCCAGGCCGGTGTTGACCCATCGGCCACTGACCGCCCCCGCGCGACCCGCAGCCTCGGCTAGGGCGGTCAGCGGGTCGTCCGCAGTGGTGACCAGGCGACCGAACTCTTCCTCTTCGTCGTCCAGGTCGAGCGGTGGGAACTCGACGAGGTCCATGAAGCCCGGATGGCCGACATCCTGGGCGGTGTGGAGGAAGACCTCGTAACGTCCGGAAGCTGGTCTGACCTCGACCCAGCGGACACCAGGCCGTTCGGGCGAGCCGGTGGGGCCCAGAAACTGCTCGACGGACCGACCTCGCCTCAGTGCTCCAACGGCGAAGGCGTCTAACAAATAGCGCATCTGTGCACCGTAGAGGATGGTCTCGTGCTGTCTGAAGCCGACCAGGGCAAAGGGCCAGGCACGGGTGAAATCCGGCTCCTGAGGATCCGAATCCTCACCCGGCTTCGAGTCGGCTCGCCCTTCGACCAGCCGTCAGAGCCGGCCGCTGATCTGCCGAGAGAGCCCCTCGAAGAACTCCTGAAGACTGGCCGCGGCAAGGTCGAACTGATCGAACCACGAGGCGGTGGTCGACCTCCAGACCCGCCCGGAGCCCGCCAGTGCGAACAGGTGCCCGCCCCCGTCGCTGGCGAATACCAGGGCGGGCTCTTCCCCGTCGATCTGGATGGCCCCGTACTCGCGGAAGTGGTCCGCGACCAGCAAGGCCGGGTGGACGAAGTAGCCGTTCTCCACATCGGGCAAGGAGACCTCGTCGATCACCCAGTACATCGTGGTCAGGTCCGAGGGAATCGGCGTCAGCTCCACGAGCACGTCGGTGGCCTGATGGCTCGCCTCCGAAGCGTGCACGACCACGTTGCTTCCCGGCTCGAAGCCAAACCGTGCCTGGAACGACTCCATCAGCTTCGCGAGCGCCGCACCCGCCTGCTCACACCAGCCGCGAAGCCACTCGGCATCAAGCCGTTCGTCAGCCACGGTCACCCCCTCTTTCCTCCACCTAGGGCCCGCCCACGCGAGTCCGGAAGAACCTACATGAGCGTTCACGCCGATCCGGTCAGAGCCTTGAAATCGGCCACCTCCTGCTCGGGGGTGCCCCCAAACCTGCTCGATGGATCTCCCCACGTGGAAAGGCCATCGGACGGGCGCGAGGCGCACTTCTGAAGTGGGCGTATTTCGTTTGCCGCGCAGCGTAACGGCCACATAGGGTCACCGCGTCCCAGGAGGTGAGGCCGTGACCACGTACGGCACGATCTTGATTCCCGTGCCGCTCGAACAGGCGGCCCCCGTCCTGCGCGAGGTCTGCACGGCCGGCTATGCGACCCCCGCCGGGCCGAGATTCTGCCTCGCCCATCCGGACCGGTTCGTCGACGGCAATGGTGTCTTCGCGCTCGCCGGGCCGATCAGCGCCGAGTTGGGCGTCCCGGTGCTGGCGGCCTTCCAGTACGACGGTGACCGACTGGAGTTGGAGGTCTGGCGGGACGGAGTTCGCGCCCACCGCTACGACTCCTGGCCGGACCGGGGCGATGAGAGCGCCAACGACGCACCCTTGGGCGCGGATCCCGCTGCGTTCCTGGACTTCGCCACCGGGCCCGTGGACAGCCACCGCTTGGCCTCCGCGCTCGCGGACACCCCGATCGACGCGGAGGACATGGACGTCGACGGCGAGCCGGGGTACGTCTGGGCCCAGGCCCTGCACTGGGACGTGCTGCGTGCGCTCAGTCACCCGGACCAGGTGATCCGCCGCGCGCAGTGGGACTACTGCCACATGTGCGGCGCGCCGCAGGCGCTCGCGGAGGTGCTGGGCAGCACCGAACTCGTTGTTCTGGGCACGGCCGATCGGCCGTTCTGAAGCCCGACCCGCGCTCTGGAAGAGTTCTCACGAGGCAGCACGGCACATGGCGTCTGCCGGAGGTTTCGTCTCGCGCACTCCACGAGCGGGCGGCCCCGGTCGACAACGCGCCCGGCGCTCGCTGGAACTCCCCACTTCGTTGAACACCGGATCGAGTGGCGCGACGCGCGTACCTGGCCGTTCTCAAGGCTCTGTCCGCAGTTCCGTGAATGATCTCGCGGGTGCAGCGGCAGTCACGTGCAGCGTGTGTACCGGATTGGCGGGTCATGCAGGCGTCAGTGGATCTTCGCGTCCGAGCATCTCGGCGAGGGGAGTCCCGGTTCGTGCTGCCGCGATTCGACGTGCTCGCAACTGGGCCCGGGTACGAGGGCGGAACTTGGGTTCCCTGCCGCAGCCGCAGGGTTCGCGGCCCTCGTAACGCAGTCCCGCGTCCAGCACCGCAGCCACGACGGTCCACGCCTTCGTGTCTTGGCGCCGTGGTGCCGCAAAGTCGTGGCCAGCACAGAGCATGGGCTCGGCGCATCGGTTGCATCGGTGTCCGCCAGGCCCGGGGTGCTGCTTGAACGCGACGCGGCAGGGCACGCACACGTAATGCAGTTTGTAGGGCCGCTCGGCGTAGTAACACACGAGACGAACGTACCCGGCAGCCTGTCGGCTGACGAGGCGGTTTTCATGCCGCAGTTCATGCCTGGGTGAGGATGCGGGCTCGCAGGAGTTCGAACGAGGCTCGGCCATACATCGCCCTCTTGAGTGTTTTCACCCGGTTCACGTGCCCCTCGACGACGCCGGAACTCCAGGCGAGGGTAAGGCCGGCGGTGACGGCGTCGAGGTCCTGGCGAAGGAAGCCTGGCAAAGCCTTGCATGGGCTTGGGGCCGCCCTGTTCGGCCTGGCGAATCCACTCCAGGCGGCCAGTTGTCCTCTCCGCGCAGGCGGGGGTGAGCCGTTGCCCCACCCGCCGCCCAAGCCGGGCAACCAACGAAATGCGGTGCTCGGGGTGACGAAATGCGCGGGGCGCAAGGTCAGTCGGTTGAGCGGCTGCCTCGGGGCTTTACGACGGACCGCGGGACGGCGACGGGTCCCCGGGGGGAGCCTTGGAGCACCAGGGGTGCGGGGAACTGCCCGACAAGCCACAGCGGACCGCTCAGACGCGGACGCACCCCCGGGAGCGTGACGGCGTTCTAAGATCCACCGCATGTCTTGGATACGTCGCCGAGCGCGTGACGCCGAACCGCCGCCCGAACGCCTGCCGGACCTGGAGTTCCTCGCTCTGGTGAAGGCCAGTCTGGAGAGGTACGCGCCGGGTGTGACGGAACGGACCGAGCTGAAAGGCAACTCCTTGAGCAGCCCGCACGGGTGGGCGATCAGGCGCCAGGTGCCGGGTATGCGAACGCCGTCCACCGTGCGGTGAGTGGTCTTGTTGCCGATCATCCGGCGATTGTGCCGCAGCTGCCGCTGCGGGGTCGGGGAATTTCCGCACGGTCGAAGTCCCTCACCCGATTGCTTGACGGGTGGTGGGCAGGCAGAGACTTGGCGGCTGTGGACGATCACGTAATTCGGCTCTGGCGCTGATCTTGTGACGCTGTTGGTTCAGGGTGTGAGGAGTACGCGCTTGCGGAGGAAGTCGAGGTTGGCTCGTCCATATCCTTGCCTTTTGAGTAGTTTCGTCCTTGTGACCTGTCCTTCGACCTGGCCGGAGCTCCAGGGGGTGGAGAGTCCGGCCGTGACGGCGTCGATGTCGCGGCTCAGTCCGTTGATCAGGGAGTGCAGGGCGGGCAGGTCGTCGGCAAGGACGCGCTCCATCCAGGCGGGCAGTTGGTTGCCCCGCAGGTCACGCATCATGGCGGCGAAGTCGCGGACGTGGTGGGTGACGGCGTCGAGTTCAGGGCAACCGGTCTGGATCTCCTTGAGATCGGCGGCATTATCGGCTGTCAGGTTTCCGGGGTCGGTCATGATCCAGCGGACGATGCGGCGGGGCCGTGGTGCCGGGCGACGTGCGGGTGGTGCGGCGGTGGCGGCCTTGAACGGACGGAGGTAGCGCCGCACAGTCTGGATGCTTCCGGCGAAGCCCAAGGCGACGATCTCCTGGTGGAGTTGGGTACTGATGTGACAGCCCTCGTTCCACCGTTGGTGAAGGTAGGGCGTGTACTCGTCCAGGATGGTGGACCGGTTCGTTGCTTTGACCAGCAGCTCGTCGATACTGGTGGCGCCGGCGAAGCGGCGCACGGTGGATCGGTCCAGCCGGAGTGTCCGACAGATCTCCTCCAGCGTTCTGCCATCGTCGAGGAGCTGTCGCACGGCGGTATAGCGTTCCCTGGTCCGGGTCACCAGTCGGCGCTCTCGTCCGCAGACGTCGAGCAGCGCGGCAGCCGGTGCGGGCGGCGTCAGCCAGATGTCGTCGCTGGTCGGCGGGGCGGCCGGTACGGTGTTCTCGAACGTGGTGCGGACGCAGGCGTGGTGGGCGGCGACGGTCTTTTCGACAGCCTCGCCGAGGTTGTGCCACAAATGCCAGGCGTCGGCGACCTGCACCGCTTGCGGGGCGCCGCTGCGGGCGCCCTCGGCATAAGCCCCAGCCCGGTCCCGGCAAATGATCTCCACTTCCCGATGGCCCTTCAGCCAAGTGGCCAGCGGTTCGGCATCCCGGCCGGGCAGGACGTCCACCGGGCGCCGCCTCTCCAGGTCCACCAGGATCGTGGCGTACGAGTCGCCCTTCCGTAGGGCGAAATCGTCGACCCCGAGCACGCGGATCTCTTCGACGGGTTCTTCTGGCGTGGCGCGGACCAGACGTAACAGGGTGTCCTTGGCGACGCGCAGGCCCAGCACCCCGGCCAGACGGGCACCCGCGCGGCCGGCCAGCGCGAGAGCGATCGAGGTCAACTGCTCACGAACCAGCGGCGTGTAGCGGGCATGCGGGCTCGTCAGTCCCGCGATCTGCTCGGCGAACGTCACCGCCCGGCACGCCGGGTTCGGGCACTTGAACCGCCGCACCAGCAGCTCGATCACGACTCCGGCGCCACCGAACGCGGCATCCGCGAGCCGTCGCAGGTACCGTCCGTGCACCCGACCCGACGCACTACCGCAATGCGGACACTCCGCACCCGCCGAGCGAGCCCGCGCATGCATCGTGACCACCCCGGCCACAGCCCGCTCGACCAACTCCACCACGACACCAGCCAGATGAGGGAACAACACCTCAAAACTCCGCGAAGAGCACGCGAGCCATGATCACAGCCACCACTGACACCGACTCCGTCACAAGATCAGCGCCAGAGCCGAATTGCGTGATCGCTGACAGTTGGAGGCAGCTCAGGCGATGGACGCCGCGCGGGCACTTCGCATGGGCTCGAATGCCGCGGTCCAGGCGACGACACGGTCGAGCAATTCCTCCAGCGAGCGTGCCCTGGGCGCACTCGGAGCGAACACCGTGAAGTTCTCGAAGTCCGTGGCCAGGTGAAGGGAGACCTGGGTCGGCACGTCGGCGAGCCCGAGCAGACCGCACATCTGCCGCAACTGGGCCGCGGACCCGGCGCCGCCGGCGCCGCCGTAGGAGACGATCCCGGCGGCCTTGTTCGCCCAGCCGGCGTAGACGAAGTCGATGGCGTTCTTGAGTGCGCCGGGGAGCTGGTGGTTGTACTCCGGCGTGACGAACACGAATCCGTCGAGCGTCTCGATCGTGCGCACCCACGCCTGCGCCTCGGGGCCTCCGGTTCCGCCCATGGCGGGTGACACCGCCTGGTCGAAGAGCGGAAGTCGGAACTCGGCGAGATCGACGAGCTCGAACTCGGCGTCGGACCTCTGCGCCGAGACTTCGTGGACCCACCTGGCGACCTGCGGGCCGAGCCGTCCCGGACGCGTGCTGCCGATGATGATGCCGATCTTGGTCACGATGCGTTCTCCTGTCGCGATTTTTGGGGCGTACCACGGGCACGCGGTCACCGTTGTGGTCGGCCGCTGTGCCAACACCCACACCGACGCGGTAGGGGCCTCGATCGTCAGGAGACGGGCCGCCGTTGTCCCCCGCTGACATCGGCGGGTCCTGATCCGTCGTATCGCGCGGGAGGATTCGTACGTGGCGAGTGAAAGGCACTGACCGAATGGACATCACAGGCGGAAACGAAGACGCTCCGGCGCGTCCTGAGGACGAGCCGCTCATGTCAGAGCGGCGCAACCTCGCCAATCTCGCCTACCGGCTGCTCGGCTCGCTGACCGAGGCGGAAGATGCCGTCCAGGAGGCGTACGCCCGTTGGTTCGCGCAACCTGTCGAGCGCCGGGCCGCTGTCGCGAATCCCGCAGCCTGGTTGACCACCGTCGTCAGCCGGATCTGCATGGACCAGCTCCGTTCGGCGCGTATGCGCCGAGAGCGGTACGTTGGTGAGTGGATTCCAGAGCCACTGCCGGCGCGGGCCGAGTGGAGCGCACTCTCCCACGGATCGACGGCGAGAGATCCCGCCGACCACATCACGTTGGACGAGTCCGTCGAGATGGCGTTCCTGGTCGTGCTCGACTCGATGACGCCGGCCGAGCGCGTCGCCTTCATGCTGCACGATGTGTTCCGGGTGCCGTTCACCGAGGTCGCAGAGATCGTCGGCCGCACGCCGGGGGCCTGCCGCGAGCTCGCCTCGTCGGGTCGTCGACGAGTGGCTGCTGCCCGAACCCGCGGTGCACGGGCTCGGCGGCGTTCTGCCATCGTCGGTGAGTTCCGGCAGGCATGGCAGGCCAAGGACGTGGATGCCCTGGTACGACTCCTCGACCCGTCGGTCGTCGCCATCGCGGACGGTGGCGGTCGCACGATGGCCTCGCCGACGCCGGTCCAAGGCCACCTTCGGGTTGCGGAGTTCCTGGTACACCTGGCGGGTCTCGCCAGTCGGCTCGACCTGCTTGAGCGGACCGTCAATGGCCAACCAGGCCTCGTTGCGGTGAACGGCAGTCAGGTGCTGACCGTGTACGCGTTCGACATCGACGAGTCCCACATCCGACGTATCTGGGCGATTCGCAACCCGGACAAGCTGCGGTCATGGAGCAGTTGAGGTGCGCGTCGACCTCGAGCCTGACAACTCACACTGCAAGACCGTCGATCGGTCGGGCCGTCGGCACGCTGTGATGCCGGGCTCGAACCGGCCGGACCCAGATCCTCAGAAAGGAACCACCGATGTCGTTCAACTCCCACACCCTGCACCTGACCGCTCGCGGCACGGACGAGGCATCCGCCTGGTATCAACAGGCCTTCGGAGCCACAGAGCTCACCAGGCTGGTGGTACCCGGCGGCCGGCTGATCCACGTCCAGGTCCGCATCGGGACGCTCACGCTGATGCTGGCCGACGAGTTCCCTGAGATGGAGTCCTTCGGGCCGCAACACTTCGGCGGCACCTACGGTGCCGTCTACCTGCATGTCGACGATGTCGATGACACCTGGCAGCGGGCCGTCGGTGCCGGGGCCACCGTGATTCGCCCGTTGAGCGACACCTTCTGGGGCGAGCGAGAAGGTCAGCTGCTCGACCCCTTCGGTCATCGGTGGGGGCTCACGCAGCATCTCCGCGACGTTCCGCTCGCCGAGCTCCAGGAACTCACGACCGAAGCATTCTCCGGCCTCACCGCAGGCTGAACGCCGTGGTACCGGCGGCACGTTTCTGAGGGACTCTCCCGCGTAGTTCGCCGAGCCCGACTCCGGGCGGTGGCCAACTGCCCGACGACCGAGACGAGGCCCTGGCACGACTCCGTGGCCCCGACGATGACCTCGAACCGGTCGGGCGACATCGTTTGTCCCTCCGGCGCTCCCAGGACCAGTTCCAGATAGTGGAGTCGCCGCTTGTAGGGGATCGCCAGGCAATGTTTGCCCTGTAACCGCCTGGGGCGTCAGCTCGTGCTGAATGGTGCGTTCTCCTCAGCGTCGAGCTGGTGGTCCGCCCAGATGTAGCTTTCGGGAAGCAGGTCGGTGACGGGCACCATCCGGAGGCTGTCGCTTGTCCCGACGATGACCTTCAGGGCTGGGAAGTAGTCGAGTAGGACCTGGCGGCAGCGGCCACATGGGGGCACGACGCCTCGGTCCCGGTCACCCACGGCGACGATGGCGTCCAGGTCATAGGCACCCTGAGCGGCAGCAGCGCCGATCAGGACCAGCTCCGCGCAGGGGCCTCCGGTGAAGTGATAGGCGTTCACCGCGGTGACGATCCGGCCGTCTCGGGCGCGGGCCGCAGCCGCCATGGTGTGGTTGTCGCCCCGGCAGCGTGTGGCCGCGACGTGCGCCGCTGCCCGGATCAGCTCGTGGTCGACACGGTCGGTCTGTATGGTCATCTCCTCTGCCTTCATGCGGTTTCAGGCGACGTTGGCCCTGTCCACGACGGCGCGCAGGCGCCGTCGTCGGCGTGGCGGTTTCGCCAGATGATGTAGCGGCGGATCATAGTGTCCAGGACTCCGCCGCAGGTCGAACCTGAAGCTTCCCCTTGATCGTGGACACCTGGAGACTGGGACGTGAGAGCCCAGAGGAAGCAGTGCCAGGTGGGAAGCAAGTACACGAATCGCTGCTCGGACGAGTACAAGCGGGACGCGATCGAGCACCCGCTTCTGGCCCGACCGGGCCACCGCCCGCGCCGACATCTTCGAATTCGTCGAGACCTTCTACAACAGACGCCGTCTGCGCAAGCACATCCACTGGGGCTACCTCACGCCCCACGAAACACGCCTGCGCTACCGGCAAGACCAAGCCCTCGCGGCGTAACGACAACATGCCCAAGATCACGGGGAAACTTCACCCCTGCGTGGATGGCAGCGTCGCAACGCGATCGCCGCACTACGCTCGCTGTTTCGCTTCGCCAAGAAGCGCGGCCTGATCTTCGCCAACCCCACCACCCGCCTGAAGGCCGAGGACATCCCGCGCAACCTGCTGCCGATGACCGACGCCGAGGTCCTCGCCGTCGAGCGGATCGCCGCCACCCCGGCGCAACGGCTGATCGTCGCCCTGGCCGCCGTCCACGCCGCCCGCGCTGCGGCCATCCGACGTCTCACCTTGGACGACCTCGACCTTCCCAACCGCCGGATCACCATCGCCGGACACGCCCAGCGGCTTGGCGAACTGTCTCATCAGACCCTGCTGGCCTGGCTCGCCCAGCGTCGCGTCACCTGGCCGAGACTCCCAACCGGCACGTATTGATCAACGCGAAGACGGCCCTGGGAACCGGGCCAGTCAGTGCCGAATACCTCAAGCGGCACCTGCTGCACCAGGGCGTCTACCTCGAACGCATCCGCGGCGACCGGGTACTGCACGAAGCACTGACCGTCGGCGCCGACCCGTTGCACCTCGCCCTGGTCTTCAACCTGTCCCACACCGCCGCGAGCCGCTACGCGACCATCGCCCAAAACCTGCTCGACGACCAGACGGGAGTCCGCCGAGATGCGGTCGGAAGGGAGAGCGGGCGCTCTTGACGGCTGCCCGTAAGGGGATCTCCGACCGAACGATGCTGGCGGAGCAGACAGAAAAGACCGGCACGGCTGCTGTCGAGGAACTGCCTTTAAACCAGTGGCGTCCCCGTGGACGAGCCTCATAGCTTGTGCGCTCGTGACAGATGATCCGAAGACGCGCCCGAATCGACATGACCTCGGTCGGGTGTTCAACGAGGTGCCGGAACTCTACGACCGGGTCCGGCCGGGATACCCCGACGAACTGTTCGCGGACCTTGTCACCGTCACCGGCATGGACGAAAGGTCGTCGGTGCTGGAGGTGGGCTGCGGTACCGGCCAGGCGACGCGCTCGCTGGCAACGCTCGGATGCTCAGTGACCGCCATCGAGCCGGGCGAAGCAATGGCCGCACTCGCTCGCCAGCGGATCGCCACCTTCGGCAACGTCGAAGTCGAGACGTCGATGTTTGAGGAGTGGGACGACCGCGGTCGACGCTTCGATGTCCTTGTGGCTGCGTCGTCGTGGCACTGGGTCGACCCGTCGATCGGCTGGCAGCGAGCGCACGACGTGCTCCATCCCGCAGGCTGGATGGCACTGCTCGGCAACGTCGTTGTCCGCCGAGTGGGAGAGCCGGAGGTGTACGCCGAGACCGCTGACCTCCACGAGCGGTTCTGCCCCGGGAACCCCGGCTGGGGTCATCCTCCCCTGGAGGACGACGTGCGCACCACCGACGAGGGCTGGGGCCTGGTCGACGATCCCGGCGGATTGTTCGGCCCAACGATCGTGCGCTGGTACCCGACCGTTCAGTGGTTCGACGGGGACGGCTTTGCCGATCACCTTCGCTCGTTGTCGCTGTACCGGAGGCTCGACCGCGACGTCCGTGAGCCCCTGCTCGACGCAATCGCCGAGCGCATCCGCACGCGGATGGGCGACCGAGCATCACGCCGTTACCTGAGCGTCCTCCGTGTCGGACAGCGCGCCGAGTGAGCCCAGCGGTGAAGGACCTGCCGATTCAGCGGCAACGGACCCACCGCACTTTCATGCCTGCCTGCCGAAGACGCCGTGGGTTCCCAGTGAAAGCACCTCAGTCACGCTGAACCCACGGCCGACGGGCCGCTAAGAACCGTGTCACCAGCCGCAACCGAGCGGTCAGGGCCTCGCGCCCGCGGTCTTCTTCGGCTGGCGGGGCACGGTACTGCTCTTCTCTAGGCGCCCACTACACCGTCGGGATAGGACAACGGGACCGACACGACTGTTCCCCGACCCCCAACTCCTCCCGCGGAGGAGGCCGTTCACCTCCCACGCGAGCGGCCCGGCCTCTACCGTGATCAGGGTGTCCATCCCACCCTCACCGCCGCCCGGCGGGCCCCCGCCACCCGGTCGGCGGCAGCGGCTGCGGGCACGGTGGGCCGACCGGCACGCCCTGCCCCGGTTCGGCTACTGGCTGCTCAGCCGGGGCGCCGTCGTGCTGGGGATGTGCGGGGCTCTATATCTGCTCAACGGCTGTCTGATCGGCTGGGTAAACGCCTACGACGTCATGACCGGGATCACCTCGCCTGGCGCCGTCCGCCCCCAGTGGTGCGCGTGGCCGCTCTCCCTCACCGGGTGGGCCGCGATCCCCGCCATCATCGGAGCGGCCGCCGGCTACCTGATCACCGAGCAGATCCAGGCCCACCACGCACGAGAGTTGAGCGACGTCATCAACGAACTGCGCCGCCTGGCCGAACAGCCCGGGCCGCCCTCGTCCTCCGAGGGCGGCTCATGATCTCGCTGCACGACGTGTTCAAAGAGGGCACCGAAGCCGTCAAAGCAGCCGTGCTGGCCTTCGGCGCCCGCCATCTCAACGATCTCCGTTCGGGGCACGCGGAACCGAACTGGAAGCACGCGGAGAAGCATTTCACCTACCTGATCGAGGGCATCATGGGAGCGGCAGCACCCCAACAGCCCGGCGCCGCCGCCACCGTGCGCCGAGCAGAGAACGAAGCCATCGACCTCCTCCTTGCGCTGCATGGGGTACGCGACTACCGCTGCCCCATCTGCGTCAAGCAGCAGCGGCCCCCGCTGTGAGCCATCGACCTACCCTGGAGACGTGGTGACGGACGCCGAACGCGCACGCCATGCAGCCGCTCTGCGCGGGCTGCTCTACCTCGCCTGCCCGGACGCCCCCGCAACCGCCATCACCGAGACCGCTGCAGCCATTGCGCGTCGGGCAGAGACAAGGCCCGAGGGGCCAGCTCCCGAAGCCGCTACACTCAAGCACCGCTCCCCCAGGGGATCCCGTACCCCAAAGAACCTGAACGGCGCGGACCTGACCGGAGCGGACCTGACCGGCGCGAAGCTGGCCCGTGCGGACCTGACCGACGCGGCCCTGATCCGCGCAAACCTGACCGGAGCGGACCTGATCCGCGCGAACCTGATCCGCGCGAACCTGACGCACGCGAACCTGACGCACGCGAACCTGATGCACGCGAACCTGACCGGCGCGAACCTCACGGGCGCTCGGAACATGCTCCTTCCACCAGGGGCAATCTGGAACCGGGAAACTCGGTGGCCTGCCGAGTTGGTATCGGCTGTCTTCGAGCAGTCCGACGAGGTGAGCCCCGGCCTCTACCGGGTACGCGGCGGACCGGCGCCGGACCGGTCAGACACGAGTGTTCTGGTCTGAAAGAGAGCACCCAGCACCCACGGTGCCGGCGCAGCCGTGAACGGGGCCGGCCGCGGAAGCGCCAGGTCTCCGGCGCCGTCCGCGGCCGCGTCCGGGCCGCGTGCAGCGCCCGGTGCGCGCCCGCCGGGGAAGGTCCGGACGGCTCGTTGTCGTAGAGCACCTGCAGGTCACGCCGTACCACCATGACGCGGTCGGCCAACTGCTCGCTCTCGATGACCTCCAGCGACCGCGGCAGGCGACGCACGCACTGGTCGTGGTTGTCCCAGGACACGTACCGGCCAGCGCCTGCGGGTGCCGAAAACCCCATCCATGATCTGTGACCTGCAGATCCTCACGAACGGTCAGTCATCGTCGGATGGGTCGTGTCAGGCTGGTGGATCGTGCTGTTGCGACTGCCCTACCTCACCGTGTCAAGCGTGTTCGCCTTCATACGGCTGCTGCCGATGCGCGCTGTGGACAGGGACATCGAGATATTGACGCTGCGCCACCAGTTGGCTGTCCTACAGAGGCAGATCAACAGGCCGCGCGTCACCCCGGCGGACCGCGCCTTCCTGGCCGCGCTTCTCCACCAGCTCCCCAGACCCAAACTGCGGCAACTGCACCTGATCGTCTCCCCGGACACAGTCCTGCGGTGGCACCGTGACCTCATGCGCCGTCGTCACGCCGAAGCCTCTCGTCGCAAGCAGTCCGGCAGGCCGCCAGCCCGTCGCTCCATCCAGGCCCTTGTCCTGCGCTTGGCCCGCGAGAACAGCTCCTGGGGGTATCGGCGCATCCACGGCGAACTCGCCGTGCTCGGCATCAAGGTCGCACCATCCACGGTCTGGGAGATCCTGCGGGCGCACGGCATCGAGCCAGCGCCCGAACGCAAACGTCAGACCTGGGCCGCATTCCTGCGCGGCCAGGCCCACGCGATCCTGGCCTGCGACTTCTTCACCGCCACCACCCTCAACGGTGCGACGCTGTACGTCTTCGCCGTCATCGAGCACGCAAACCGCCGCATCCGCATCCTCGGCGCGACCGCCCACCCCACTGCGGACTGGGTCACCCAGACCGCAAGGAACGTGGTCATGGACCTCCAGGATGCCGGCGCCACCGTCCGATACCTGATCAGGGACCGCGACAGCAAGTTCACTGGCGCGTTCGATGCCGTCTTTGAGGCCGAGGGCATCGAGATCGTCACCACCGGCATCCGCGTTCCCCGCATGAACTCGATCATGGAGCGCTGGGTGCAGACCTGCCGGCACGAGCTCCTCGACCGCACCTTGATCTTGAACCAGGCCCACCTGCTCCACGCGCTCGGCGAGTTCGAGTCGATCTACAACCAGCATCGGCCTCACCGCGCCCTGCACAGCGCAGCTCCCCTTCGGCCGCTCCGGGAACCGATCACCGAACCGGACCGACTCGACCACCTCGACATCCGTCGACGCGACCGACTCGGCGGCCTCTTCCACGAGTACGCACACGCGGCCTGACCAGCTCGGACGTAATAATCGGCACCCGCAGTCCTACTCGCCGAAGAAGCTGGGTTTCTTCTCGACGCGGGAGAAGGGCGCCCGGCCGGGCACGACGCCGGTCGGGCGCCCTGCGCGTCGCGCGGTCGAGCGGTCAGCCGACATGCGGCCCTGCTCCCGGTGTCTCCCACCCGTGTCCCGGCTCCGACCAAGGGTTGCGGACCCGTGGCGGTCCAGGAGCCCGGTGACCCGCCCCCTGTGCCGTCGGCCGGTGCCTCCCGGCGCCGCATGGGTTCCTCGATCAGCCGGTTCGCGTGTTTCCTCGCCTCGGCCCGGAACGTGGCGCAGCAGCGGGAGGGCCGGCGTGGCGGGGCGCCACCTCCAGCGTCAGCCGCGGCGAACCGGTCGGCTCATCACAACACCTCCGCAGCACATCCAGGGGAACAAGCTGCGGAAGGGACCCACGGATTCGCGACGTGCCTCGTGCCCTGGGGTCGTCGTCCACGAGGGCGCCGATCGGCCCGGGCGCCCCGCGCCGGCCCCGGCCTCGGTCGGCGCGAGGCCGGGAACCGGCACGTACTGCCGCACCGGAACGTAGCGTTACGAGGCGGGTGGTGCGGGATGTTCGGCGGATGCGATACGGCGCCGGCCGAGCAGGTCGCGATGCATCTCCTCACTGCTGCGCAGGGCGAGCGCCGCCATGGTCAGTGAGGGGTTGGACGTGGCCACCGTGGGCATGCTGCCGCACCCGACGGCGTACAGGTTGGGATGGTCCCAGCAGCGTTGCCATTCGTCGACGACAGACGTGAGAGGTGAGTCGCCCATGATGTGGGTTCCGGCTCCGTGTCCGGCCGCCCTGTAGGCGTAGGGGCGGCCTTCGAACTCGAAGTAGCCGGGCCAGTCCGGCCCCTGTTCGAAACGCGTATGGTCCTCTGCGCCCAGCAGCTCGAAGAGCTGGTCGGAAACGGCCTTCGCGGCGGCGATGCCGCGTTTGACGTAGTCGGACAAGTCGTAGTGGATGACCGGCCGCGGGGTGCCCAGCGCGTCGCGGCGACGAGGATCGACGGTCACGCGGTTCGCCGGGTCGGCCTCCTGTTCCATCTCGAACTGGAAAGCGAATTCGCGTCCGATCCGATCGCCGAGCGCCCGCCGCAGTTCCGTACCGAGAATGCCGCGGCCGTCGGACCCTCCGGTGCCCAGGAATTCGGCGACCCGACGGTCGGGCGGCCCCAGGGCCCAGGTCCAGCCCCAGTTGCCGATCTCCACGCGGAACGGAGCGCGCCGGGTACGCGCGGCGCCGAAGCGGAAACCCTCCAGCCCGGAGGTCGAGCCGGGACCACGATAAGCACCGACCTGCTGGGGCATCAGGCCCCACGTCAGCAGGACCGGGTGGTCCATCAGGTTGCGGCCGACCTGGTCGCTGCTGTTGGCCGCCTCGGAGACGAGGAGGAGCTTGGCGTTCTCGATCGCGTGCGCGGCCAGGACGACGAGGTCCGCGTCGACGCTGTGGGTCACCACTTCGGCGGTGTCGTCACGGTAGGACCGGTACTCGACACCGGCCGCCCGCCCGTCGGCGCCGATCCGGACCCGCGTGACGACCGCCTGGGTGACAAGGGTGACGGACGAGCCCCAGCGGGCCTGGGTCTTGAGGGGGGTGTACTTCGCCTGGGACGGGCAGATCGGTACGCAACTGGCGTAGCCCTGGCACAGCGTTCCCCGATCCGGCTGCCCCGGCCCCGGGGCGGGCCGGTAGCCGGCGCCGTCGTCGTAGGAGGGATGGGGCAGTCCGTTGCGGGCGTGCGGCGTCGTGACGACGCGCAGACGGACCGGATCGTCCACCCCGGGATCCCGCACGGTCCCGCCGTCCAGGGACTTCGTCATCACCTGGTCCAGGTAGCTCTGCGGGATGGCCCGCATGGGGAACCGGTAGCCGTCCGGGAACGGCAGGCCGACTTCCGCACGCTGCTCCTCGGCGTCGCCGGCCACCCCGATCTCCCGCTCGGCCGCGCGGTAGTACGGTTCCAGGTCGTCATAGCCGAGAGGCCAGTCCCGCCCCTGCCCGAAGTCCCCGGCGCGGAAGTCCTCGGGGTGCATCCGGAGCGCGAGTCCGGTCCAGGCCAGGCCGGTGCCGCCGTTGGCCCGCAGGTATCCGCTGCCGTACGGGAGCGGACCGTTCTGCACGAAGTACTCGCCGACGTCGGACATGGCCGGCGACGGTGCCACGGTGCTCGTCCGGTAGGGCGAGTTGGGCACCTTGAGCAGCGCCGTGCGGTACGCCTCGACCGCGTCCGAGTGCCCCCCTTCCGGACTGGGCGCGCCGTGTCCGGCCTCCAGCACCAGGACCCGCCAGCCCTGGTCGCCCAGGCGCTTGGCCACCAGGGAACCCGCGAAACCCCCACCGACCACGACCGCGTCCCACCGCAGCCCCTCCGGACCGCTCATCGCGCGACCACCGACTCGGTGTCACGTGCTCCCACGGGCGCTACCTCGGACGGGGCGTCGGCCCAGCTCCCGTGCCCCTGCGCCGCCGTGCCGGGCGCGTTCCCGCCGAACGCACGCCATACGAGACCCTGTTCATAGGCCCGGGACGAGACCACGTACGGCCCGGCCTCCGGTGCCGACGCTCCGTTGTCCGGGGACAGCGGGTGCGGCAGGCCGGGCCACGTTCCGACGTACCAGAGGTGGGCGATCGCCCGCGCTAGCTCCCGGGCGGAATCGTCCTCGAGGCGTGGCGGGCCGTCGGGGGACCCCGCCACCGAGCCGGCGAGCCGGTCGAGCCGCTCGGCCCCTGCCTGGTCCACGACGACCTGCCGGTACGTGTGCATCATGCCGGTCTCCTGCAACTCCCTGCAGTCGAAACCGGTCAGGTTCGCCGACAGGGCGGCGAACTGGTGGAGTTCCATGCTCTCGAAATCCTTTTCCCTGTGGGGTCAGACGAGTTCTTCTCGTGCACGCGCGCACCTGCGGGACGGCGGGCCTGCGCGGGCCGGCCTCGCGCCGGACCGCTGGGGCACGGCCGACGCCCGGACGGGTACCGGCGACCCCACGTCAGCGGCGTTCCGCCGTGGCGGCTCGCACCGGGTGTGGCACGGCGAACGGAGTTCCGCGCGGCGGTCGGCGCATCCCGCCTGTCAGGCCGTCAGCCCTTCACGGCACCCCCGTTGATGGCGATCCGCTGCCCGTACCGCGTGTACGGGTAGTAGTCGTAGATCGCGTGGTGCTGAACGCAACGGTTGTCCCAGAACACCAGGGTGCCGGGGGTCCAGTGGACACGGCAGTGGAGGACCGGCCGACCGGCGGTCACGTCGAAGAGCATGTCGAGCAGCGCCCGGCTCTCCTGGGGTGACAGCTGCGGGATGCGGGAGGTGTAGGCCCTGTTGGCGTACAGCAGTTTGCGGTCGGTCTCGGGGTGCCGCGCGATGAGCGGGTGTTCGCTCCTGGGCACGACGTAGCCCTCGGGCGGGGTATAGCCCTGGAACGCCTGTGCACCGTCATGGATCGCGGTCAGCGGGTCCAGCAGCGACCGCATGGCCGGGGACAGCATCTCGTACGCGAGGTGCATGTTGGCGAACATGGTGTCGCCGCCGCGGCCCGGCTCCGGAACCTCCGTGATGTAGAGCATCGACCCCAGCGACGGCTCGGCGTCGGCACTGCCGTCGGTGTGCCAGCCGTTCCCGGCCACGTTCGCCGCCGCCGCGTTCGTGCGGATCTCCAGGATGTGGGGGTCGCCCTCGGGCGGCGGCGGGTCCACCGGACGCAACTCGCCGAAGCCGCCGGCAAAGCGCTTGTGATCGTCGGAAGTGAGCACCTGGTCGCGGAAGACCAGGACGTGGTGATCGCGGAACGCGATCCTCACCTCTTCCCACTGCTCGGTCGACAGTTCCTTCGACAGGTCGACGCCCGAGACCTCCGCGCCGATGACGGGGGTGATCCGCTGAACCGTGAGGGTTCTGTACGGGTGTGCGGGTCGCGTCGTCACCGCTTCGAGTGCTTCGAGCTCGTACTGCTCCATGCGTTCCTCCGTAAGGTGTCCATCTGCCGGTGAGGGCCGGACGTGGCGTGTGTGCCCCGGTCCTCAGTGGTCGCCGTGCCGGGAGCCGGCGACCGGATCCGGCAGCGCTGTTCTCATGGCCTCGGCCACCGTGTGCACGTGGGGTGGCGCGACGATGCCGTAGTGGCCGGTGGGCAGCCACCGCCGCGAGGAGGCGGGCGGCAGGCAGGCGTCCCACTGCCGGGCCGTCTCCTGCGGATCGACGGGAGCGGGCAGACCGGGGGAGGTCTGCTCGGCCCACCAGACGAGGGTGGGGGTGGAGGTGAGCGGCCGCACCCGGTGCCCGGCCAGGCTGCGCAGGTTGGCCCGGCAGCAGTGGGCCAGCCGTTCGGCGTAGGCCCGCCCGTGGGCGCGGGACGCCGCCTGGCCCCCGCTGCCGAGTTCGGCGGCGAATACGGCTTCGAGGTGGGCCTCGTCGTACGCGGAGATCAGCGCGCCCGCTTCCGGTGGCGGCGGATCGAGGAGGTAGAGCGCGTCGACCGGTTGCCCGGCGGCTTCGGCGAGACCGGCCATCTCCATGGCCACCCTGGCGCCGAAGGACCACCCGGCCAGTCGCAGGTGGCTGTCCGGGCCGCCGAACCGGGACCGCAGCACGGCGTCGTAGTGCCGTGCGCGTTCGGCCAGCGACCACTGCGGGGCGGTGGGATCGCGCAGCGCCGGATCGGCGATCAGGCAGACGGTCGGCGCGGGCCCGAGCGACGCCACCAGCGTCCGGTAGACCTGCACGTCTCCGCCCACGGGATGCACCAGGCACAGGACGGCGGGGCCGGTTCCCTCCTGCCAGACGTCGAGTGCCGCCCCGGGCGCGCTGCGGACGGCGGCGTGACGTGCGGCCCCGGGGGTGGGTTCAGCCAGGGCGAGGGCTCCTTGGAGGTGTTTCAGGATCTCGGTGAGGCTGACCCGGTGACTGAATGAGGCCAGGTCGAGCTCGACCCCGAAGGTCTCGTCGACCTTCGTGATCAGGTCCAGCAGCATCAGTGAGTCGACGCCGAGGTCGTACAGCACGTCGTCGGGGTCCAGGTGCTCGACGCCGAGCGACTCACGGAGCCACCGGCCGACGAGCCGGGCCCGGTCCTCGGTGCCGTCGGCGTCCCCGGTGCCGTCGGCGTCCCCGGTGCCCGCCGTGCCGCCGGCGTCGTGCGCCGCGCCGGGTCGCTCCAGCCGGGGGTCCGGCTGCGCCCGGTCCCGGACGGCGGGGGCGTAGAAGGCGCGGGACGCCTCGATGCCGGTGGTGGAGACGAACACCTGCGGGAGTTGGAGGGAGACGGCACGGGCGAAGACCTCCGTGCCCTCCCGCACCGTCAGACCGACCTCCAGGTGCGCCTGGTGCCTGCTGTCCGCGGCCGGCACGCGGGTCGCCATCCCGGTCTCGCGCCACGCGTCCCAGTTGATGCCGATCCGCGCCGTGGTCTCCGCCCCGTCACCGCGGTACTGCGCGAAGCCGTCGAGAAGGCCCGCGCCGGCCGCGTAGTCGCACTGCCCGACGCCGCCGAGCAGCGCGGACATGGACGAGCAGTACACCGCGAACGCCGGACGGTACCGCTGGATCACCTGCTCGACGACGAGCGCGCCGTTCTCCCGGGCCGCGGCGGCCTCACGCATCGCGGCGGCCCGGCGCCGTACCAGAAGGCCGCCGAATCCCACCCCGGCCGCGTGGCTCACACTGTCCAGCCGTGCGGTGTGTCCGGCGACCACCGCCAGCACCTGGTGCGCCGGCGTTGTCGCCAGGTCCGCCGCGACCAGGTCGACGCGGTCGGCCCAGCGGGTCAGTTCCACCGGCAGGGCGGGCTTCCGCGACAGCAGCAGGACACGGCCGCCGGTGTGCTCCAGCAGCCAGGCGGCGATGGCGCGGCCGATGCCGCCCGTGCCGCCCAGCACCAGGTGAACCCCCTCGCCCCCGGGCAGGGCCACGGGTTCGGCCGCCCGCGCGGTCACCGGCGTGCTGCCCGGCCGCCACCAGTAGCCCTGCCGGAGCGCGAGCTGCCGGTGCGGGGCCGGGCCGCCGGAACCGGCCGGGCGGTACCGGTCCGCGTCGCCCACGACCGAGGCCACGTGTCCCGCCCAGCTGCTGAGTTCGGCGTCGGGGAGGTCCAGCCAGTGGCCGTCCAGGACGCCCTCCTGCGGGGCGACCTCGACCGGTCCGGCCAGGAGCCCCAGCTCCGGCCTGCCGACCGGCCCCACCACGGGCCGGGCACCGTAGGACAGCCACCAGACCCGGGGGGAGCCGGTCCGGCCGGACAGTGCCTGGACCAGGGCCGCGGTGGTGTCCAGACAGGCGTGGCGGGCGCGTTCCAGCGCACCGGGGCCGACCGGACCCGCCACGGACAGCGGCAGCGCGTGCACCCACTCGACGCCGTCCATGCCTCTGTCGGTGCCCTCCGGCGCCAACGCGTCGAGCAACTGGCGCAGTGACGCCGGATCGGCCGGATCGGCCTCGAAGACGTCGTGTCCCCTGCGGGCGAAGGCATCGGCCGTGTGCACCCGCACCACCCGGGAGGCCACGGCTTCGAAGGGGGTGTACGCCGCCGGCGGCAAGGGGGCCGCGCTCACGACCACCACGACGGCGGCACGGCGGTCCCGCCCGGCGGCGTGGGCGGTGACCGCGCGACGCAGCGGAACCCAGTGCGGCTGGTGCAGCCATTCGCCCGCCGGGAGCCGCGAGGGCCCCGCCGTGGCGGCCCCGGCCGCCCGTTCGAAGTCGTACTCCGCCAGCGCGAAGGACGGGGGCGGGAAGTCCCAAGGCGCCGGCGCGGGGCCCGCGGGCCAGTCGACGGGCCGCCCCGCGGTCCAGTCCTCGGCGAGTCGCGGCGTCGTGCGCCCCGTTGCGGGAACCGGTGGGGCGTCCGGGTCGGCAGTGCCGTGCGGGATGTCTCCCGAGGCCACCGCGCGCAGCCAGCGCGTCGCGGAGCCGGCGTCCGGACATGACGCCGCGATCCGCAGGCCGCGGGCCGGACGACCGGCCTGCAGGTGACGGAGTACGGCTTCGTAGCGTCCGGGCCGGGACCGGAGGTAGTCGGCGATCCGGGCGGCGTCGGCGCGCAGCGCGTCCGTACTGGTGGCGGACAGCACCAGGCATCGCGGTACCCCGCCGGCCCCGGCGGTGTCGGCGGCGGCAGCGCGTTCCACTATCACGTGGGCGTTGGTGCCGCCGATGCCGAAGCTGCTGACCGCGGCCACCCGCTCCCGTCCGTCCGGCCAGGGCGTGGCCCGGGTGGGGACGTAGAAGGGCGTGGGGTCGGGGCCGATCTCGGGATTGAGGGAGCGGAAGCCGATGTTGGGCGGCACGGTCCCGTGGTGCACGGACAGGACGGCACGGATGAGCCCCACCACGCCGGCGGCCGCGCCCATGTGGCCGAGCTGGCTCTTGACGGAGGTCAGCGCGCAGCGACCGGACTCGGCCACGCCGAATGCCTCGCGGAGCGCGCCGACCTCGATCGGGTCGCCCAGCCGGGTGCCGGTGCCGTGCGCTTCCACGTAGCCGAGGTCCGCGCCGGTACGTCCGGCACGGGCGAGGGCGGTCCGGATCACCTCGCGCTGGCCGGCCAGGGACGGCGCGCTGTAACTCATCTTGGCCGAACCGTCGTTGTTGACGGCGGAGCCGGTGATCACCGCGTAGACCGTGTCGCCGTCGCGCCGTGCCCGCCGCAGCGGTTTGAGGACCACGACCCCCACGCCGCTCGCGCCGATCGTTCCGGTCGCGTCGTCGCTGAAGGACCGGCACGCGCCGTCCACGGAGAAGATGTGCTGCGGGCGGTACCGGTAGCCGGCGGACAGTCCGGGGTCGACGAGCACTCCTGCGGCGAGCATCACCTCGGCGTCGCCCTGCCGCAGCATGCCCGCCGCGAGATGGACGGCGACCAGGGAACCGGAGCACGCTGCCTGCACGCTGAAGGCCGGACCGGTCAGGCCCAGGTGGTAGGCGGCCTTCGTGGCGAGGAAGTCCTTCTCGTGGTGCAGGGCGAGCTGGAAGCCGTCGGGCAGCGAACGGGGATCGGCCTCACGCAGCATGGCCTGGAAGTAGGTGTTCTCCCCGGCACTCGCCACCAGTCCCACGCGGCTGGCCGGCGGATCCGCCAGGCCGGCGTGCGCCAGAGCCTGCACACAGGCCATCAGCAGGTGACGCTGCTGCGGGTCCATCAAGCGGGCTTCATGGGGACTGATGCCGAAGTGGCCCGGGTCGAACTCGAGCGGGCCGTCGAGCGTGCTGTGCGCCCCGACGATCCCCTCCGGCGCGTCGAACCGGCGGATGCCGGTGCCGCCCGAGAGCACCAGGTCCCAGAAAGCGGCCAGGTCACAGGCGCCGGGCAGGCGCACCGACATGCCGATGACGGCGATGGGGTCGTCGGCGTCCGGCGCGCCGCCCGATACGGCGGCCGGCGTGTGCCGTGTCCCGGTACCGGGAGAGCCGTCCGCGGCGAGGTGGCGGGCGAGAGCGGGGATCGTGACGTGTTCGAACAGGTCGGTGACGCTGAAGCGCAGGCCGAGTTCCGTGGTGCAGCGCAGGTGGAACCGCATCAGGGCGAGGCTGGAGGCACCCGCCTCGAAGAAGGTCTGGTCCGGTCCGATCCTCGTTCCGGTGACCGTCTCGAACGCCGCGACGAGCTGCTCCTCCTCCTGCGTCAGCCCCGTGCGAGCGACGGCCGAACGGCGTATCTCCTCACCCGGTGCCCGCGACGCAGCCCTGCGGTCCAGTTTGCCGCTGGGGGTGCGCGGCAGCGCGTTCATCCTCCGGAATCGGTCCACGCGGACGTAGGCGGGCAGCACCGCGGACAGGTGCGCCGTCAGATCGTCGGCGGAGGGGGTCTCCTCGCGGCACTCCAGGCAGGCCGTCAACCGGTCGCCGTCATGGACCACCACGGCGTTCACCACCGCCGGATGGCGCAGCAGCGCCGTCTCGATCGACCCGAGCTCCAGCCGGTGTCCGCTCAATTTGATCTGCTGGTCGTCCCGGCCCGCGTAGTGCAGCAGGCCCCGGCGGTCGAACCGGGCCCGGTCCCCGCTGCGGTAGAAGAGGCCCTCGCCGGGCACCTCGATGAAGCGTTCGTCGTTGAGCACGGGGTCGTCGAGGTAGCAGCGCGTGGTCATCGTGCCGCCGATCAGCAACTCGCCGGTGCACCCGGGCGGCACGGGGTCGCCCAGGGCGTCCACCACGCGCAGGAGGGCGCCGGCCACCGGACGGCCGATGGGGGGACGCTCGGGCCACCGGTGCGGATCGCCGTCCAGGCACAGGGCGCTCACCACGTGCGTCTCGGTCGGCCCGTAGTGGTTGAACAGACGCGCGCCGGGCAGCCCGGCGAACCAGCGGCGGATCGCGCCGGTGCACACCAACTGCTCGCCCGCGGTGATCACCTCGCGCAGCCGGGAGGGGAACACGCCCAGGCGGACCCCGTACTCGGCCAGCAGTTGCAGCGCGACGTAGGGCATGAAGATCCGCTCGGTCCCCGCCGACTCCAGCCGTTCCAGGAGCGCGGGGGCGTCCTGGCGCCACTCGGGGCGCACGAGGTGAAGGGTGCCGCCGCCGCAGAGCGTTCCGAAGATCTCCTGGAACGACACGTCGAACGACAGCATCGAGAACTGCTGGGTGACCGCCGGGGCGGTCAGTCCGCCCGGGCCGGCCTGCCACCGCAGCAGGTCGCACAGCGTGCGGTCGAAGATCTGGACGCCCTTGGGCACACCGGTGGAGCCGGAGGTGAACAGCGTGTAGAGCGGACGGGTGCCCTCGTGCACCCGTCCGTCGTGCGACGCGGCCGCGGCCCGCGCGGGCCGCGGCACGGCGTCCGTCAGGACGACCGCGTGAGGTACGACGTCGTCGGGGAGCAGCGGGCCCGGCGCCGGCGAGCCGCCGGGCATGACCAGCACGCACAGCGGGCCGACCCGCTCCAGCACGCCGGCCAGTACGCCGGGCGGATAGGAGGGGTCGAGCGGGACGGCGGTGACGTTCAGCCGCGCCAGCGCCAGCAGGGCCGTCACGTGCTCGACGGACGGGTCCAGGTACAGGGCCACCTGGCAGGGTTCGCCGTCCGACGGGATCGCGTACCGGGCAGCCAGATCGGCGGCGAGCGCTGCGGCGTGGGCGTCGAGCACCGCGTAGCTCACGGTGCTTCCGTCGGCCGTCACCAGAGCGGGGGTGTCCGGTGTGCGGGCGACCTGTCGCGCGAAGCCCTCGGCGATCGTGGTGAAGCCGGGTTCCGGGGCGCTCCCGCGCCCGGGCTCCGGCAGCGATGTCCGGTATGGCGCGACCAGCTGCCGTGCGGTCGACCGCCCTGTGGACACGAGCGCGTCCACGCCCCGCCGCAGCAGCTCGGCCATGGCCTCGACGGCCTCGACGGTGAGAGCGTCCTGCGTGTACTCCCACAACACGTCGAGGCCGTCGGCGGTGTCGACCACGGAGACCGTCAGCGGGCACTTGGCCTCCGACGCGGCCCACCACAGGGGCCTGTGCGGGCAGCCCGGGAGCCGGAGCAGGTCGACATCGGTGTTCTCCAGGACGAACAGGACGTCGAAGGGGGTTTCGCCCGCCGCCTCCCAGCCGGTCAGCACGTCCGTGAGTGCCACGTCCTGCCGTTCCAGTACCTCCCCCACAGCGGTCCCCATGGCGCCCAGTTGCGAGCGCAGTTCCTCATCGGGCGCGACGGCCACGGGCAGCAGCACCGTGTTCGCCATCATGCCCACGCTGTTCTCGAACTCGCGTACCGGACGGTTGGCCACCGGGGCGGCGATGCGTGGACGGACCAGGCCGGTCACGCCGTACAGGCTCCAGGCGAAGGTTCCCAGCAGTACCTGGAAGCGGGTCAGCCCGAGCTCGGCACAGAGCCGGTCCAACTGGGCCCGGCGCACGACGTCCAGGGAGGTGCGGAGCAGCCGCGGCCGCGGTGCCGGACCCTCGTCTCCGACGGGGAGCGGTTCCCGGGGCTCCTCCAGGCCGCGGTAATACGCCAGGAGCTGGTCGCGCCGGGCACGGTACGCCGGGGTGGCGAACCAGTCGGCCTGCCAGGCGGCGACGTCCACCGGGGTCGGCGCGGCCTCGCGCCGGTCGGCCTGGGAGGCGTCGGCGTAGGCGGCGGACAGGTCCCGCAGCAGGAGGTTCATCGACCAGCCGTCGACGGCGATGTGGTGCAGGTGCAGCAGAAGCGTTCCGCCGTCCTCGCCGGACAGCCAGCAGGCCCGGAGCATGCGCGGCACCGTCAGGTCGAACGGCTCGGCGAAGAAGCCGTCGGCGAAGGCCCGTGCTCCCGCTTCGTCCCGCACCGGCGTGACACCGGGGTCGTGCCAGGGGTCGTACGGTTCGCCCACGACCTGGCGAAGGCCCTCCGGCCCCGTCTCGAAACCCGTCCGAAGTGCCGCGTGGCGCCGCACCACAACCCGCAACGCCCGCCGGAGGGCGGCGGTGTCGACCGGCCCGTCGATCCGGAAGGCCTGGTTCACGGAGTACGCCCGTGAACCAGGCGCGCGGTGCTGCACGAGCCACAGCCGCTGCTGCTCACTGGTGGCGGGCCCGAAGCGGGCACTGGCGACCGCCGGCACCGGGTACACGCTCCCCGCGTCCGGGCCGGCCGCGTCGACTGCCCGGGCGATCGCCGCCAGATCCCCGTAGAGGACGGTCGCCTGCGGCACCTCGCAGCCCCACCGCCGCCGGATCTCGAAGCGGAGACGCAGGGCCTTCAGCGAATCCCCGCCGCAGGCGATCCATCGGTCGGCCGGCCGGAGCCCGGTTGTCTGCAGGACCTGCTCGGCCAGCTCCAGCACCTCGCGCTGCCGTCGGGTCACGGACCGCGCCGCGGGGGTGGCCGGGCGCCAGGGCCGGCCAGCCCGCTCAAGGAGCGATGCCCGGTCGACCTTGCCGTTGGCGGTGAGCGGCAGTTCCCCCACGAGATGGATGTGGTGCGGGCGCATGTAGGCGGGCAGGCGGTCCGCCAGGTGGCCGGTGAACTCCTCGTAGTCCAGGTCCTGGCGACGTACGACGAAGGCCAGCAGCTCGTTCGGCCCCTCCTCGCCGACGCGGCGCGTACAGACGTACGACTGCAGGACCGCCGGGTGCGCGAGGACGTGCCGCTCCACCTCGCCGGGCTCGATCCGGAAGCCGCGGACCTTGACCTGGCGGTCCGTCCGCCCGACGTACTCCACCTGGCCTGTGCTGTCGCTCCGGACCAGGTCACCGGTGCGGTAGTACGTCTCCCGCCCGCCGTCGAGCCAGGGCAAGCGCACGAAACGCTGCTCGGTCTCCTCGGGAAGGTTGCGGTACCCGGCGGCCAGCCCGTCTCCGCTCAGCAGCAGCTCGGCTACTTCTCCGGGCGCGGCGACGCGCTCGCGGCCCGGCACGGCCAGGACCGCGCCCGTGCGCGGGAGAGGCCGGCCGATCGGAACCACGTCGCCGTCGAATTCCCGCGGGATCGGGTGGCAGAAGGCGAAGGTGGTGGTCTCCGTCGGGCCGTAGGCGTTGAACAGCCGGGTGCGGCTGCGGGTGTTGTGCCGGTACCAGCGGCGGATCACCGGGGCGTTGAGCTGCTCCCCGCCCGTCAGGACCTGGCCGACCGTGGCGAAGCAGTCCCGTACGGCGGTGGTCACGGCGTTGAACAGCGCGACCGTGACGAAGAGCGTGTCGATCCGTTCCCGTCGCAGCGCCGCGGTGAGCAGTTCGGGTGTCTGCACGTCCACGTCGCGCAGGATCACGCAGCAGCCGCCGGTCAGCAGCGGTACCCAGACCTCGAAACTCAGCGCGTCGAAGGCCGGATTGGACAGGCAGGCATACCGCATGCCGGGCTCGACGCGGATCCAGCCGGGCTGCGCCAGCCGCAGCACTCCGGCATCGCGCACCTCAACGCCCTTGGGGCGTCCGCTCGTTCCGGAGGTGTAGAACACGAAGGACACCTCGCTCGCGGCGCGCGGAGGCTGCGTTGCCGCGCCGGCTTTTGGGACCCGCGGGAGCAGGCCGTCCACGGCCAGCGCCCTCACACCCCGCGGGAGTTCCGCGGCCGCTCCGTCGGCGCCGTGCACCAGCGCCACCGCCGCGCAGTCCTCCAGGATGTGGCGCCGGCGCTCCGCGGGGCTCTGGAGGTCCAGGGGGACCACCTGGGCACCCAGCCGGAGGATGCCCAGCATGACGCAGACCAGCCGCCACGACCGGGGCAGCGCCACCGCCACCGCCTGCCCCGGGGCGACGCCGCTGCGGCGCAGCGCCCGGGCCACGGCGGCGGCCGAGGAGTCGAGCGTCGCGTAGTCCAGCCGCACGTCGCCGTCGGTGAGTGCGACGGCCCGCGGAGTGTTGCGGGCCTGACGGTGTATCCGCAGCGCCAGGCCGTCCGGTGAGCCCGGGTTCCCGGCACCGCGTGCCTCCAGGGTCCCGTCGGAGATCGCCATCACTGCTCCCGCGTGCCGGGGAGGATCGAAGGCCGGGCCTCGGCCGGGCCGGTGCCGCCTCCCGCATCGAGGCCGAACCGGTTCAGTTCGGCTGTGAGAACGGCGGCGACTCGCGGCAGTTCGTCGCTCTCCAGCATGTCCCAGTGGCCGCAGGCCACCGGTTCGACCGCGAAGCCGCCGCCGGCGCGGCGCTTCCAGAACGCGCGCAGCCGGGCGGCCGCCTCACCGTCCTCGTCGTCCTCCACGGCCATGGCCTGCATGAGCACCACGCGGGCCCGCGAGTCGGGCACCACGTAGTCGAGGCCGGTCGCCTGGTGGTGGTTGTACACCGCGAGGTACCGGGCGACCTGAGCGTCGTCGATGCCCGGGTACATGCCGTTGAAGCGGACCAGCTTCTCCCGGAACTCCTCCATGTCCGTCGGCGTGACCGCGGCGTGCCGTTCCGCGTCCTGCGCGCCGCGGGTGTCGAGCAGGACCACGCTCACCCTTTCGTGCCCGGCCGCCGCCAGCTGGCGGCCCATCTCGTGGGCGATCAGCCCCCCGTAGGACAGCCCGCACAGCACCAGCGCCTCGTCCGGGCGGGGATCGACGAGCCGCAGGTACTCCTGGGCCATGGCCTCCACGGTCGGCAGGGTCGGCTCACCGGGATTGATCCCCGGGGCCTGCAGGCCCAGCACGCCGACGTCCTCCGCGAGCGCGGTGGACAACGGCAGATAGCAGAAGGCGGTGCCGCCGGCGGGATGGACGCACACCACGCGCTGCCGGCCGTCCCCAGCGCGGAACTCGACCAGGCTGCTGTGGCCGGCGGGCCCGGAAGTCCCGGAGAGGGCGCCGCGAACGAGCTCCGCGAGCGCCTCGATCGTGGGACGCAGCATGACGTCCCGGACCGGCAACGCCACGCCGAGCTCCTCCTGCACGGCGTGTGCCATCTTGATCGCCGAGATCGAGGTGCCGCCGAGCTCGAAGAAGTTGTCCGCGACCCCGACGTCCGGGTGCAGCAGCACGCGCCGCCAGATCCGGTACAGGGCCATCTCGACGTGGTCACGGGGTGCGGCCGTGTTGACCCGCCCGGCACGGGTCCCGGCGGCCGCGCTCAGCACCGCCTCCCGGTCCACCTTGCCGTTGCGGTTCAGCGGCAGCCGCGGGAACTCGGCGACGACCGCGGGGATCATGTAGTCCGGCAGCCGGTCCCCCAGCGCGAGACGCCATTCGTGGGGTGTCCGGGCGGGCCCGGGGTCGCGCCCCACGCCGGCCACCAGGTGCGGGTCGCCCGGCGTCCGGCGGTCGGCCAGGACGACCGCCTCCCGCACCCCGGGCACCGCCAGCAGAGCGGCCTCCACCTCGCCGGGCTCGATGCGGAAGCCCCGCAGCTTGAGCTGGTCGTCGCGGCGGCCGACGTACTGGGCGTTGCCGTCCGGCAGCCAGCGCGCCAGATCGCCGGTGCGGTAGAGGCGTTCCCCTGGCACGAACGGGTCCGGCACGAAACGCTCGTCGGTGAGGTCGGGCCGGTGCAGGTACCCGCGCGCCAGGCTCGCGCCTCCCGCGTACACCTCGCCGGGAACTCCCACGGGCACCGGGCGCATGCGGTCGTCCAGCAGGTACAGGCGCGTGCCGCGCAACGGCCGCCCGATGGGGCACGACCGCGAGCGGGCCTGCGGATCGGTGTACGCGGTGGTGTAGAGCGTGGCTTCGGTCGGTCCGTAGCCGTAGCAGACACGAAGGCCCGGCAGTTCCTCGCGCATGCGGTGCAGCGCGGCCTCCGGCAGAGACTCCACGCCGGTGAGGAGCTGGCGCAGGCTCAGCCCGGCCAGCCGCCGGGACGGGTCCTCGTCGATCCACATGATGTAGGACGGGGGCAGGAAGGCCTGGGTCACCCGCCGCTCCCGCAGCCAGCCCATGAGGGCCCCGGGGTCGCCGCGAAGCTCGTCGGGGACGAGGTGGAGCACCGCTCCCGTCGTCAGCGGCACGAGGAGTTCGTGCACCGAAGCGTCGAAGCCGATGCTCGACCAGGCCGACGCGGCCTCGCCCGCGGCGTCGCCCATGAGCTCGCGCCAGTGGTCGAGGAGATTGACGACGCTGCCGTGGGTCACCGCCACCCCCTTGGGGCGGCCGGTCGACCCGGAGGTGTAGATGACGTAGGCCAACCGGGCAGGGTCCGGGTCGATCTGCGGCGCGTCCTCCCGCGTGCCCTCCGCCTCGACAGCGGCCAGGTCCTGCCAGAGTCCGCCGCCGGCCGCCGGGGCCCCGTGGTCGGTCAGCACCAGCGCCGGCTCGGCATCGGCCACCATGGCCGCGAGCCGTTCGGCGGGCTGCCCGGGATCGAGCGGGAGGTAGGCGGCCCCGGCCTTGAGGATGCCGAGGACCCCGACGACCAACTCGAGCGTGCGCCCGGCGTGCAGGCCCACCACCTGGCCGGGGCGGACACCGCGGGCGATCAGCGCGTTCGCCACCCGGTTGGCCCGGAGGTCCAGCGCCGCGTAGTCCACTTCCGCGTCCCCGGCGACCACCGCCGGCTGTCCGGGCCGGGTCCGCACCTGTTCCGCGAAACGCTCCAGCAGGGCGGCCGGCGCCGGTGTCACCGGGTCGCCTCCCCAGCTGAAGGCCGACAGGAGCTCCCGCTGCTCGTCCTCGTCCAGCAGGGTGAGGTCGCCGATGTCCGCCCCGGGCCGCTCGGTCATCAGCCGGAACACCCGCAGCAGTTGGCGTGCGAACCGCTCGACGGTCGTCCGGTCGAAGAGGGCGGCGGCGTACTCGATTCCGCCGACCAGGCGCCGGCCCTCGTCGGCAAGGACCGCCACCAGGTCGAACTTCGCGGCGACGTGTGCGTCGTCCTCGCGCACCTCGACGGTCACGCCGGGGAGTTCGAGCTCCTGCCGCATGGAGGGGACCCATGCGACCATCGTCTGGAACAGGGCCGTGCAGGCCGGACTCCGTGGCGGGTTGACCAGCTCCACGACCCGTTCGAAAGGCAGGTCCACATGCGCGAGGCCGTCACGCAGCCGCCGGTTCACCCGCTTCAGCGCCTCCCCGACGGTCGGTGAGCCAGACAGGTCCGCGCGCACGGCGAGGGTGTTGGCGAAGAAACCGATGAGGCCACCGACGTCCCCCTGCCGGCGGTTGGCCGTCGGGGCGCCGATCACGATGTCCTCCTGCCCGGAGAGCAGGGACAGCAGCACCGACCAGCCGGTCAGGACCGTCGTGTACAAGGAGACCCCGTGGTGCTCCGCCAGGGCTCGCAGCGCCTGGGTGAGGTCCTCGTCGACGACCACGGCCACCCGGCCGCCCCGGAAATCCTGCTCGGGCGGACGGGGCCGGTCGGTGGGCAGGGAGAGCACGGCCGGGACCCCGGCCAGCGCACCGGTCCAGTACTCGGCGTACGCGGCGGGCTCCTCTCCCGCCATCCAGTCCCACTGCCAGCGGGTGTAGTCGCTGTACTGCCACCGCAGTTCCGGCAGTGACACGTCCTGTCCGCCGTGCAGCGCGGCGTACACCGCGCTCAGCTCCCGCAGCAGCAGGGACTGGGACCAGCCGTCGAAAATGAGGTGGTGGGCCGTGAGCAGCAGGACGTGGTGGTCCTCGCCGAGCACGAGCAGGCGGCCGCGCGTCATGGCCTCCTCCCCGAGACGGAAGGGAGTGCCACCCACCGCCCGCTGCGCCTCTGCGAGGCGCTCGCCCGCGTCCGGCAGCCCTCTCAGATCCTCGACGGTGACGGGGAAGCCCGTCTCCGGGGGATCGACGACCTGGAGTGCCGAGCCCTCGGCGGGCACCAGCCGGGTGCGGAGCGCTTCGTGCCGGGCGGCGAGCAGGTGCAGCGCCTGGACGAGCAGGTTCGCGTCCAGCGGCCCCCTGAGGTCGAAGTTCATGAGCCCGTGGTACGCGGCGCTGGCCTCCCCACCCATCCGCGCCAGGACCCACAACCGCTCCTGCGCCAATGACAGGGGGGCGGGATCGGACGAGGGAACGCCGGCGGGGCCTGACGCCGATGAGGCGGACGGGGCGGACGGGAGAATTCGGGGGGTGGCAATGCGAGGCACAAGGTTTCCTTCATGAGAAAGGAAGACGGCGAAACGGGCGTGCGCCCCGGAAGGCGTGACGGAACGCGCACGCAAGGTCAGGAATCCGGGCGCCACGGCCGGAGGCGCGTGGGACACGGTGCAGGGACGGCAGGTGTCCGGTCGGCGGCACCGGCGACCGGGAGCATCGCGAGGGCGACGGCTGGATGCCCGGTGGCTCCGTCAGGCCTCGCCGTGCCGGGCAGGATTCCGAGGCGCCCGTCCGGCGGCGGGCTTTCGTCGTAGGTCAGGAATTTTCATCGGCGCACCACCTGCGACGTGACGTCAGGGGTATCTGTCGAAGCAACAGGACGAGGAATATCGACGGCTAATAACGAATTAATGGTTCGTCGCGCAAAAGTAGATCCCAGACTGATTTAAAGGTCAACAGTGATGCGGGTCACACAATTTTCTGGCGCGGGGATGTTTAGATCTGCCGTGTTTCGAAAAGGGGTAAGGCGGCAATTCTGTTAAATATCCCCACCCTTCCCGTCATGGGGAACCGGGCGAGTGAGGTCCGGTGCACGCCGAAAAGGCGTGCGGTCCGGTGATGCCGACGCCCCCGACCTCGGCGCGGGTTGTCGAAACCCGCGCGCCTTCCGGCCCGTCCACGCGCGGTGGGCTGCACGGTTTCGCCGAAGTGAAGCCTTGACGGGGCGGAGATCTTCATTACGCTGAAGCGACTTGAGATTCGCGGAGGCGCTCATGGGCAAGGCCCGAGCTGGTGCGGTCGCGGGTGCGGCGGCGTCCCGTGCGTCCCTCGCGGTGGACGGGGCGGTGCGTGTCGTGTTCGCACGGTTGCGCCCCGCAGGGGCTGGGCGGCGTGACCTGGGGGAGAAGCCCGGTCGTCGCCGGCGGGACCGGGAGAGGGGCGGCCGATGCGGTGTTCACCGGGCAGGTCCGGCGGGCGCATGCCCTCGATATTCCGGTGGGCCGGCTGTTCGGCACCATCCGACGGGACCATCGGTTTCCGGCTGTCCGGGAGAACGAATGGCGCCGTCCGGAAAATCGCGGCCCGGGCGGGGAAGGCGATACCGTATATGATCTGCCGGCCCCGACCTGTCCGGCGTATGGGAAATCTCTGGGTGCGCACTCCACCGGGGCGTGATGCCGAGGAATTTCCCTTCTCGTGCGGCGTTGAAGCGGAAGGCATCATCTCCGACTGAATGCACATTCGTCCGGACAGGTTCGCCATGAATGGTCCCGGGCGACTCCATGGCGATGTCTCCCGACTGTCCCGTACCGGCCCGGCGTGGGAAGGTGAACCCGGTGCCGAGGAACGCAAGCCATGGGCTGATCCCCCCTTTTTACGAGACCAGATCCTCGACGGACCTGCCAGGTTCACTGCCTCTCCTCCGCCCGTTCCTCGCGGCAGGCCCCTCGGGTCCCGGCTCCCGGGACCCCGTGCGAGTTCCCGCCGCGGCGGCGCCGGCCGCCGACAGCGGTGTCACCGTCCGGGAACCCGCCCTCGAGCAGATCCGACTCCGGCTGCCCGGGCAGGACCCGGCCCGGGCGTTGCCCCCTCCCCGCACACCGTTACCGACCCCCCCGGCCGATCCGGGCAACCCAGTGGAGGCCCACGCATGAGTGTCCGCCGAGACCGAGAGGTCACACCCCTGTTCCTGAGGACTGCGGAAAGGACGGTCCTTTGATGAGCACCGACGGCCTGCCCCTGGACGGTGTGACCGTCCTCGACTTCACCCAGGTCTTCATGGGTCCCAGCTGTACCCAGATGCTGGGTGACTACGGCGCTGACGTGATCAAGATCGAGCGCCCCGGAACCGGCGACCTCTCCCGGACGTCCTTCCCGGACCGGGACGGGCTGGACGGACCGATCTTCCTCGCCATCAACCGGAACAAGCGCAGCGTCTGCGTCGACGTCCGCGCACCCGAGGGCAAGGAAGTGATTCTGCGCCTGGTCCGCACGGCCGACGTGGTGGTGAGCAACTTCCGCGGCGGTGTGATGGAACGGCTCGGTTTCGGCTACGAAGAGCTGCGGGCGATCAACCCTCGTCTCATCTGGGCCTCCGGCACCGGTTTCGGCATCGCCGGACCGTACAGCCACAAGGGCGGCCAGGACGTGATAAGCCAGGCCTACTCCGGGGTGATGTGGCGCCGCGAGTCACCGGACCTACCGCTGTCCGTCTACCCCACACCGTTGGGCGACTACACCACCGGGATGCATCTGCTGCAGGGCATTCTGCTCGCGCTGTTCACCCGGACCAGGACCGGGGAGGGCCAGAAGGTCGAAGTCGCCATGTACGACTCGATGCTGCACATGCAGATGCAGGAGGCCTGCGCGCAGCTGAACCGCGGCTACGAGGTCAACTGGGCCGCCATGCCGCTCAGCGGTGTCTTCCCGACCACGGACGGCGCGGTCTGCATGGTCGGGGCGTTCAAGGAGAACCCGCTGCGCGCGGTCTGCACAGCCCTGGAGATGGACGAGGACCTCTCGCTGCGCGAGGAGTACTCCACCATGGAGGCGCAGTTCCAACGACGCCCGCAGCTCCAGGCGATCTTCCGGCAGCGATACGCCACCAACGTCACGGACCACTGGATCCAACGACTGGAGGAGCAGGACATCCTCTGCGCCCCGGTGCGTACCCTGGAAGAGGCCCTCGCCGACGAGCAGACCGCGGTCAACGGCATGGTCGTGGAGATGAACCACCCGGTGGCCGGCACGGTCAGGGCGGTCGCCGCGCCCATCCTGCTCTCCGGCGCCCGCATGACCGTCCGCCGCTGCCCGCCGCAGCTCGGTGAGCACAGTTCCGAAGTCCTCAGGGAACACGGCTTCGACGACGCCCGGATCGCTGCGCTGGTGGAGGGCGGTGTCCTGCGGTGACCGCGGCGCCCTCCACGGACGAGGTGCGCCTGGAGATCGACCAGCACGTCGCCCGTGTGACCATCGACCGGCCCCAGGTGCTCAACGCCGTCGGCGCCAGGACGCTTCAGCAACTCAACGAGACCTGGGAACGCATCGAGTCGGACCCCGGGGTCCGTGTCGTCGTCCTGACCGGCGGGGGCGACCGGGCCTTCTGCACCGGCGCCGACATGTCCGCCGAAGAGGTCGGCAGGACCGGCTTGGAGTACTGGGCCGCTCTCGACCCCAACGGTTTCGGCGGCCTGTCCCTGCGCACCACCCTCGACGTCCCGGTGATCGCCCGGGTGAACGGGTACGCCCTCGGCGGCGGCATGGAGATGGTCCTGGGATGCGACATCGTGGTCGCAGCCGACCACGCCCAGTTCGGGCTCACCGAGCCCCGTGTCGGACGCGTCCCGCTCGACGGAGGAGTCACCCAGCTTGTCCGCCGTATGTCCCATACCCGGGCGATGAGCCTGCTGCTCACCGGGCGGCGGGCGAGCGCGGCTGAGCTCGCCGGGATGGGACTGGTCAACGAGGTGGTGCCGGCCGAGCAGTTGGACGAGGCGGTCAACCGCTGGGTCGCCGACGTTCTCGCATGCGCTCCCACCTCGCTGCGCGCCATCAAGCAGATGGTGCAGCGCACCGCGCATCTGACCAGTCAGGAGGCGCGGGCGACCCGGCTGCCGGCGCTGATGGCAGCCCTGGACAGCGAGGACAGCCGCGAGGGCGTCCGCGCCTTCCAGGAGAAACGCCCACCGAACTGGCCCGGGCACTGAACCGCCAGCGATCACCGGCAGCAGGGGAGGGGTCCGGCCGGCCGGTCACACGCCGGCTGTCACCCCGGGTGTCGCGCAACGCGCCTGCGGCCAGTGCCGGAGCCGTGCCGCCGGCTGACATCTTCCCGGCCGCCGACGAGGCGGGCGTCCTCGACGGGCGAGTGCGTCCGGGCGCGCCGCGCGACTCCTCGCCCGACCCGACGCCCGGGCCTGCCCGGCGATCTGCTGCTCGACGCCATGCGCGTCCTGGCGGTCCCCCGGCGGGACAGCCACGGCTCGCCGACGTCACCCACCGCTCGAAACCCCCCCACCGCTCCACTGCGCGCCGGCGTGCCGGTGTCTTCCCGGCGAATCCCCTGAACGGAGCGTCAGGCGCCGCTAAAGTGGCCGGTCCAGGGCCGGGGTGTTCGGTACGGGGCTAGGGGGAATGTGTGAACCGACCTTATGGCGGCGTCCGGTCCCGGGTGGCCGCACTGGCCGCCGCGGGACTGCTGCTGGCCGGCTGCTCGGGCGGCGGCCCGGACGACGGCGACTCGGCGGCGAGCCCGGCCCCGGCCGAGTCCACTGTCTCCGCCACGGGTTCGCCGGCGGTGGGCACGTCGTCCTCGGCCCGGAGCACGCCCCCGCCGCCGTATCCGACGGACGCCGCGGGCTGCCACCGTGACCGGGGCTGGAGCGATCTGCGGGCCGCCGCCTGGGTGGAGAACCTGCAACTCGGTTCGCCGACCGGGACGTGGGGCGACGTCCCGTTCAACAAGGCCCTCACCGGCTTCAACGGCCCGCTCTGCGACTCGGTGACCGTCCAGGTGCAGTACTGGCGGATCACCTACCGTTCCATCGGCGCGGGCGCGTCGGACCCCGGCCACTACGCGTTCAGCCTCGCACCGCAGTGGCGCGGGCACATCGGCCTGGACGGCCGCGCCGTCAAGCACCTGCACGCCCCGAAGAAGACCGGATCGGTCGAGCCGAGTGCGTGCGTCGGCTACCTGCGGGCGGTCTACACCGGCGCCGCACTCACCGACAGGGAGCTGCCGTCGGAGATCGACAGCGGCGGACTCATCGGCCAGTCGGTGTCGTTCCCGACCAAGCGGGTCGCCGAGTCCCAGGTGCTGGAGCCCACCGCACCGCAGACCTGCGACCGCTTCGGCCACCCGGTCACCCCGCCCTCGCCCGGCGCCGGCATCCCGGGCCTGCCCGGCGCGGCACCGACCAGCATCCCGCCGCTGATGCCGAAGTCCTAGACGCGCTCCGCCGGACGGTTCCGGGGCCCGCCACCCCGGTGGCTGGCGAGGCCCCCGCCCTGGGTCGGCCGAAGTGGGGGTGACGGGCGGTCCCGCTCGGCCCACCCCGGTGGAGGGACCGGGGTGGGCCCGGTCCCCGCATCCCCCCGGTCTCCGGGCCGAGCGAGGATCGCAACTGGTTCTCCCGGGACCTCGGCGCGCTCTACATCCGCGTGGCGGTCGGCCGCCGGGCCGGCCGGGGATCGCAATGTCAGCAGCTTCACCGTGCACGGCACGTGCGAGTCGAGGCGGTCGGCCTCGGGGCCGGCCGGGGATCGCAACCTCGGCGTGAAGGTGGCCGCCTACGCCCGCATCGACATGTGGCGGGAGGCCACCGGGCCGGCCAGGGATCGCAACATCAGCCGAGTCCGCAGCGTCAGCACCGGGTGCCCAGGTGATGATCGGGCACTGTCACGTTGGCTGACTGGGTGGGATGATCTCTGTGTTGATCATGCTGGGAGGGGATCGCTGGTGTTGCCTGTGCCGTCGGCGTACATGGGTCACCGGTACCCGGTCGAGGTGATCTCCCACTGCGTGTGGCTGTATTTCCGCTTCCCTCTGTCCTACCGCGAGGTCGAGGAGCTGATGCTCCAGCGCGGCGTGATCGTCTCCTACGAGACCGTCCGGCGGTGGTGTGGGAAGTTCGGGCAGGCATACGCGGACGAACTGCGCCGCCGCCGTCCCCGGCCCGGCGACAAGTGGCATCTGGACGAGGTGTTCATCAAAATCAACGGGGTGCAGAAGTACCTGTGGCGGGCCGTCGACCAGGACGGCAACGTGCTCGACATCCTCGTACAGAACCGCCGGGACAAGGCCGCGGCCAGACGGTTCTTCCGTCGTCTGATGAAGAAGACCCGGGCGGTGCCGAGGGTGATCGTCACCGACAAGCTGCGTTCCTACGGCGCGGCCCACCGCGAGGTCATGCACTCGGTGGAGCACCGCTCCCATAAGGGACTGAACAACCGGGCCGAGAACTCCCACCAGCCGACGAGGCAGCGTGAACGCGCGATGAAGGGCTTCCGCTCCGTCGGCGCGGCCCAGCGGTTCCTGTCCGCGTTCAGCGGCATCTCACCCTACTTCCGACCCCACCGCCACCTGATGACCGCATCCCAACACCGAGCCGAGATGACCATCCGCTTCGCCATCTGGGACCAGATCACCGGCACTGCCAGCCTGCCCGCCACGGCCTGAACACAGGCCCGGACCGCAGACCCACCACACCCCGACGCACCATCAGACACCCACGCACCCAACAACGTGACAGCGCTGGCTGAGGTGCTGGGCCAGGCCGAGCGGCTGCGTGAGCAGATCGCTGGTCTGTCCGAGGAGTTGTCGCGGGCAGAGGAACGGCTGGCGCGGTTGCAGATTGCGCGGGAGACGGTGGAGGAGGTGCTGGCCGCACCGTCTTCGCCGGTGCCGGGCACGGATGCCACGGGTGGGGGTGCCGGCGGAGTCGCCGTGGCGCTGGTGAAGGCCGAGGCAGAGCTGGACGTGACGGTGATGTCGCCGGAGTACCAGGAGATCATCGGCTTGTTCGCAACCTCGGGGGCGGCGATGCGCTGCAAAGAGGTCTGCCAGCACCTGGGTCTGGGGACCGAGCCGCGGCATATCGAGGGGATGCGCTCGAAGCTGAAGAGGCTTGTGGAGCGCGGGATCCTGGCCGAGCCTTCGTCCGGGCTGTTCAAGGTCGACGGCAGGAAGCAGGGGTGGTGAGCGTGGTGGGGCCGGCCCAGGGTGCGCTTGCGGAGTGTGAGGACGCCTTCGCCACCTCGGCGGGTCTGTTCGCCGCGGCGTGCGCGGAGCTGGCAGCCCCGGAGGCGACGGTGATGACGCACACGCAGTTGGAGGACATGCTGGGAGCGCGGATGCGCGAGGTCGCCCGGCAGTTGTTCCAGGACCACCTGGCCCTGCGGGCCAGGGACGAGGTGCGTCGGCAGGAGGTCGTGGACGCCGCCGGTGTCGGACGCTCCCGGATCGAGCGGGACCGACACCGGATTCTGGCCACGGTGTTCGGCAAGGTCACCGTGGTCCGGATCGCCTACCGCGGCACCGGCGTAGCGGACCTGCACCCGGCCGATGCGGTGCTGAACCTGCCGGACGCAATGCACTCGCACGGGCTGGCCAGGCTCGCCGCGATCGAGTCCGCCCGCGGCAGCTTCGCCGACGTCTGCGAGCGGATCAACGCCGTCACCGGCTCCGGCATCGGGCACCGGCAGGTCCAGGAACTCGCTGTCAGCGCCGCAGCGGACATCGACGCGTTCTACGACGCCCTCGTGCCCGCTCCCTGCACCGACACCACGCCACTGATCTTGTCGGTCGACGGCAAGGGCGTGGTGATAAGGCCCGAGGCGCTGCGCGAGGACACCGCCATGGCCGCGGCCACCAAGGGGGGCAACGTGATGAAGACCCGGCTGGCGTCCGGCGAGAAACACGGCAGGAAACGGATGGCCACCCTGGGAGCCGTCTACGACGCCGAACCCGCGCCGCGCACAGTCGACGACATCATCGCCGACCCCGACCAGCAAGACGACGCCGTCCACGGCACGGCGCCCGAGCGCCGCCAGGGGCCGAAGGCCCGGTCGAAGTGGTTGTGCGGCTCGGTGAACGACACCACCGCGCAGGTGGTGGCCGCCGTATTCGACCAGGCAGAGCACCGCGACCCCGGCCACCGCCGTCCCTGGGTCGTCCTGGTCGACGGTGCCCGCCATCAGATCGACCTCATCAAGGCCGAAGCACAGCAGCGCGGCGTGGACGTCCACATCATCGTCGACCTCATCCACGTGCTCGAATACCTGTGGCGAGCGGCCTGGTGCCTGCACGACAGCGGCGATGCGTCCGCCGAGAGCTGGATCGCCCGTCACGCCCGCGTCCTGCTGGGCGGCGGCGTGCAGCAGACCGCCACCGCACTCGAGGCAGCCGCCCGCACCGCCGGACTGCGTGGCACCCAGCGCAAAGGCATCGACGAGGCCGTGAACTACCTGACCGGCAAAGCCGAATACCTGCGCTACGACACCGCCCTTGAACGCGGCTGGCCGATCGCCACCGGAATCATCGAGGGAGCATGCCGGCACCTGGTCAAAGACCGCCTGGATATCTCCGGCGCCCGCTGGGGCCTGTCCGGTGCTGAAGCCGTACTCAAGCTGCGTGCCGTCCGCGCCAACGGAGACTTCGACGCCTACTGGGCCTGGCACCAGCAGCAGGAGTTCATCCGCAACCACCAGACACGCTACCGCGACCAGGTCATACCCACGGCCTGATCGACAGCACCCGCAGAAGATCTGCACCCACCCAATTTCCCTGCCGGACACCAGCGTTGACCATTCGAGACTGTTCTCTGCGCATTGCTTGGGGGGTGCGGTGGTCTCGTACTCGTTGCCAGCCAGGCGCGGACACGCACCGTCGCGCCCGGAACTCTCCTGGCGGGACAGGACACAGTGGAGCAACTCGAACGGTGTGCCGGAGTCTCGCTGGTGAAAGCCACGGCGCCACCTCTGTGGATCAGGGATAGAGTCGGCGCTGGTGTAGTGGGGGTCGGCTGAGGGGACATGGCAGTGGTTGGGGGGACGGGTAAGGGCGGTGGTCGGCTTCCGGCGCTGTCCGCGCCGCGGTTCGTCGGCCGGGATCGTGAACTGGACACACTTGGATCGGCGCTCCAACGGGCCCCCGTGGTCGTCTTGATCGAGGGTGAGGCGGGCATCGGCAAGACCCGTCTGCTGCGTGAGTTCCTGGCGTCCCAGGCGGAGCGGGGGCGACATGCCTTGATCGGTGCCTGCCTGGAGTTGCGGGTTCCGTACACCCTCGGGGCGGTGGTGGACGCGGTGCGCGACGGCGTCGACAACGTTGCCGGGTTGGGGCTGAGCGGGCTGGGCGGGGCGTTGCGGCCGTTGTTCCCGGAGTGGGCCGCCGACCTGCCTCCGGCTCCGGAGGCGCTGGAGGACGCCACCGCCGCCCGGCACCGGCTGTTCCGGGCATTCGTCGAGGTCCTTGGCCGACTCGACGTCGCGGTCCTCGCGCTGGAGGACGTCCACTGGGCCGACGAGGCAACACTTGAGTTCCTGCTGTTCCTTGTCTCCCGCCGGCCGCAGCCGGTAAGTGTGGTCCTGACCTTTCGGCGGGACGAAGTGCCGTCCGCTTCGTTGCTGCTGCGGCTGTCCTCGCGGCTGCCTTCCGACGCGCATCTGGTCAGGCTGACGCCGGGGTCGCTGGATGTGGGTGAGACCGCCTCGTTCGTCTCGTCGATGCTGGCCGGGGAATACGTATCGAACGAGTTCGCGGCCTTTCTGCACGCACGCACCGAGGGCGTACCACTGGCGGTGGAGGAATCGGTACGGCTGATGCACGACCGCGCCGATCTGGTCCTCCGGGACGGCGGCTGGGCGCGACGTCGGCTGAAGCGCATCGAGGTTCCGCCCACGATCCGCGACGCCATGCTCGAACGCGTCCAGCGGCTTCGCGACGACACCCGCACCGTCCTCTATGCGGCGGCGGTGCTTTCCGGGCCGGCCGAGTACACGACGCTGCTTGCGGTCGCGGGTTTGCCGGAGGAGCGGTTCGCGACGCAGGCTGCCGAGGCGCTCGGCAGTGGGCTGTTGCGCGAGGACGGATCCGGGCAGTGGTCGTTCCGGCATCCGCTGGCTTCTTATGCGGTGTATGACGCCATCCCGGCCGGCGACCGACGCGCCATGCATTTGCGGGCGGGCCGGGCCATGGAGCAGTGGCCGGTGCCTCCGGTGGCGCAGTTGGCGCGGCATTTCCGGCTGGCCAGGGACGTGGAGGCCGCGTGCCGGTACACGGAGGAAGCGGCCGACCTGTGCATCCAGTCGGGCGACGTGGCCACGTCGGCGTTGCTGATATACAGCCTGGTCGCCACCGTTCCGCTCCCCGCCGCAGCGTTGGTACGTCTGGTGACGAAAATCCAGTTCCAGGCGCTGTCCGGATCCGACCCACATTCGCCGATCGTCGAATCGCTGCGTTCGGCTCTCACAGGCCAGGTCCTCACGCCGGTGGAGCAGGCGTTCGTCCGCTACCAGGTTGGCCGGGCCCTCATGGCGGGAGGTGAGATAGACGCGGGCCGCGGCGAGATCCTCCTCGCGGTGCCTCATCTGCCGCCGGGATCCGCGGAGATGGCGCGTGCCCGCATCCTGCTGGCTCTGCCCCTGGGGAGGAACCCGCGGCCGGTCTCGGAGCACCTGCGGTGGCTGCAGGAGGCGCCGCCGCTGGCGCAGTCGATCGCTTCCCTCGACCGTCTCCACTTGTCGGCCGATCGCGCGTTCGCGCTTCTGTCGCTGGGCGAGGAGGCGGGATGGGCCGCGGCCCGGGAGATCCCGGACGACGTACCGGATCCGCGGGCGGCGTCGATCGTCACGATCGGCCACGCCAATGTCGGTGAGGAGGCGGCGCGGTGGGGACGGTACGAGGAGGCCGGTGCCCGACTCGCCAAGGCCAGGACCCTCGCCGAGCGCCACCTGCTCTTGTCCCATCTCAGCAGCATCGCCTCCTCCCGGGCCCACCTGGACTGGTTCACCGGCGCCTGGTCGGGACTCGCCGAGCAGACGGCACGCCTGATCGACGACACCAGCGGCGTACGGCTCAAGGACCGGTGCGAGGCGGCGCTTGTCGCGGGCTTGCTCCAGGCCGCCGCCGGAGACCGGCAAGCGGCGAAGGAGCAGCTGCGTTTCGCCGGACGCGACGATCAGCAGCGCATCGAGGCCGCGGCCGCGCTGGCCCAACTGTGCCTGCACGACGGCGACGTGGAGGAGGCGCTCCGTCTGACCGACGAACTCGCCGAGATCGCCGTGGGAGGCGGTCTGTGGTCCCGTACCGTCGAGTTCGCCCCGGTGCGCATGGCAGCCCTGGCCGCGGCCGGTCGGCTCGGCTGTGCCTCCATGGTGGTGAAAGCTTTCGCGGGGGCTTTGGGCGATAGGGACGCGCCGGCGCCTCAGGCGTCGTTGACGCTGTGCCGCGCGATCCTGGCTGAGGCCGAGGGCCGCCCGGCGGACGCCGCCACGCTGTTCGACCGCGCGGCCTCCGCGTGGGAGGCACTGCCGCGCCCGTACCACGCGCTGCTCGCGAGGGAGCGCTCCGCCCGCTGCCTGCTTGCGGTCGGCCGGGATGAGGCCGCGCTATCCGTATTGGCAGAGGTGGCGCAGGCACTGACGGAACTCGGCGCCCGCAACGATGCCGACCGGATCGTGCGGTTCCTTACCGGGCGGGGAGGGAACGTCCTCGCCGTGGCGCGCGGCCGGGGGCGTCCCGGGTACGGCAACCGGCTCTCGCCGCGTGAGCTGGAGGTGGCCCGGCTGGTGGTCGAGGGACTGACCAACCGGCAGATCGCCGACGTTCTGATGGTGTCGGCGCAGACGATCGCCAGCCAGGTGAAGTCGGCGATGCGCAAACTGGATGTGGCCTCGCGCACGGCACTCGCGGTCAAGGTCGTCGAGTCGTGCCTCGTCGGCGACCTGACCGCACGGCCCCTGAACGACGAGTGAATTCCCCTCGCCTTGAGACGGACGACGAAAAAACGGGAACTGAACGGCGGCTTTAAATCCCGCATCTGACTGATCGTGCCGGCAGCCGGCCTGATCGCACACTCGTTGCCATGCCTTCCGCTGAACCACCGACGCCCACGCCGGATGACGACCAGCCCGAACCGGGACTCCGTCCTCAAGACGAACCGGTGCCGGCCAAGGAGCCGTCCGACAGGGAGGGCGTCACCACCGGCCGCAGCGGCAGGGCCGGTGCCGACGACGACGCCGAGTACGAACCGCTCTGACGTGAAAGCCCATGGCGCGAGGCGCCGAGTGCCCCGGTCCGCTGCAGGGGCTCGGCGTCCTCGTATGCACCCGGAGCTCCAACGCTGACGCGCCGCAGACCTGCGGCCCGAACCTGTGCCCACGTTCCATGTCGTTCCTCTCAAGGGAGACTCATAGATGAGGTCAAGCGCAAGAAGGCGCGTCAACAGACGCTGGGGCGCGGTGACCGTCGGCCTGACCGTCTTTGGCATGCTTGCGACGCCGACGGCCAACGCCGCCGACCCGGCCCCGCAGACGGCGCCATCGGGTGTCGTGAAGACGAAGAGCCCACAGACTGCTGCTGCCAATGACGACCTGGCGCGGATCGTCTCCGCGGCCGGCGGATCCGTCCCGGTCACGCTGGTCACCGGCGACGCGGTGGACGTCGGTGTCGACGCCGACGGCAAGCCGGTGGTCCGCGACACCCACAGCACGCCACGACCCGACGGACTGCCGGTCGTGTTCCACACCCTCACCCGCCAGGGCAAGGTGTACGCCGTACCGGACGACGCGCTCGCCCTGGTCGGCCAGGGACTGCTCGACTGGTCGCTCTTCGACCTCGAGGAGTTGGTGACGCTCGCCGCGGCGGGCAAGAGCGACACGGTGCCGGTGCTCGTCACCTACACCGGCACCGCTGCGACCGACACGACGCGGAAGGTCGCCGGGGCCTCGGGCGGCAGGGAACTGCCGAGCATCAACGGCCGCTCGCTGAAGATCGCCGACAACGGACAGTGGTGGCAGGGAGTACGGGGCAAGACGGCTTCCACACCGGCCACCGCCCGGTCCGCCGGTTCCCTGGCCAGGGTCAAGAAGGTCTGGCTCGACGGCATGTCCCACATCGACCTCGAGCAGTCGGTGCCCCAGATCGGCGCACCTGTCGCCTGGAAACGCGGTTACGACGGCACCGGCGTGAAGGTGGCGGTGCTGGACACCGGTATCGACGCCACCCACCCGGACGTGTCCGCAAGCATCGCCGGGCAGGTCGACTTCACCGGCAGCCCCAGCGGTGCCAAGGACGGCCACGGACACGGCACCCATGTCGCCTCCACAGTCCTGGGCAGCGGCGCCGCGTCCAACGGCCTGCGCAAGGGCGTCGCACCCGGCGCCAAGCTGCTCGTGGGCAAAGTCTGCGACGACCAGGGACAGTGTCCCGACGACGCGATCATCGCGGGCATGGACTGGGCCGCCCACTCGGGGGCCAAGATCGTCAACATGAGCCTGGGCGGTGAACCCACCGACGGCACCGACCCCCTGAGCCAGGCGCTCAACGAACTCAGCCGGTCCACCGGAACCCTGTTCGTGGTCGCGGCCGGCAACTCCGGTTTCGTCGCGAAGAAGGTCGTCTCCCCGGGCTCCGCCGACGATGCACTGACCGTGGCGGCCGTCGACAAGAACGACGCGATGGCGACGTTCTCCAACCGCGGACCGCGTATCGGGGACGGCGCCGCCAAGCCCGACATCGCGGCCCCGGGCGTCGCCATCACCGCGGCACGCGCCGCGGGCACGGCCATGGGTACGCCGGTGGACCAGTACTACACCACCGCCGACGGGACCTCGATGGCCACGCCCCATGTGGCCGGCGCCGCGGCCATCATCGCCCAGCAGCATCCGGAGATGACCGGTCAGCAGATCAAGGCACTGCTGATGGACACCGCCGACGACCTGGGACATGACCGGTACGCCCAGGGCGTCGGCATCGTGGACCTCGCGACCGCCACCAACCCGCAGATCATCCCGCGGGGGAACCTGAACTTCGACCGCCTGACCTACCCGCACTCGGCGCTGACGAAGAAGATCACGTACACCAACAGCACCGACAACGCGACCACGTTGCATCTGACGCTGCCGGTCTCCTTCGGCGACGGCAGCCCGGCCCCGGCAGGACTGTTCACACTCAGCACAGACACGGTGGTCGTTCCCGCCCATGGGTCCGCCGAGGTGTCGGTGACGCTCGACGGCAGGGTACTGGGCACGGCCGGGCACTACGGGAGCTACAACGGGCTGCTGAGCGCCCGTGACGACTCCGGCGCGATACAGGTCAACTCCAGGATCCACACCTTCCTCGAGGCCCAGAAGTTCCCGCTCACCCTGAAAGTCGTTCCCCCGGCGGGCGCCACAGACGTCAACTACGGCGGCGCCACCTTCACCCCGGTCGACGACCAGGTCTACCTGCACTCCGGCCAGACCTTCGCACTCGGCGCGGACACCGTGACCAAGCAGCTCTTCCGCGGCACCTACGCGGTGCAGATACCGGTCACCTGGCGGAACGCGGACGGCGACCTGCAGCAGGCCACACCCATGGCACCGGAGGTGAGCCTCACCAAGGCGAGCACCGTCACGCTGGACCTGCGCAAGGCCCAGCCGCTGACCGTGCAGTACCCGGAGACCACCGAGACCTACAACGCGACCGACGTCGTCAACCGGGTCTCGAAGACCGGCGCATGGACGATGGGCACAACGCTCTCGTTCGACTACAAGGCCGCCGAACCGAACTGGTGGGCGCTGCCCACCGGCAAGGTGAGCCAGGGCACCCTCACCCACGACTTCTACAACGCGGGAACGACTCCCGTCATCACCATGCGCGCCACCGGCGGCGGTGCCTCCTCCAGCCTGTCCGCCCGTTACGTGACCCCGGACGCAGCGCTGTCCGAGTCGCAGGGGTGGCTGCGCGACAATGGGGACCCGAGCACCCGCGAAGCCCCGATCCCGGTTCCCCGACTGCCCGTCAAGGGAAAACTGCCGGTGGTGTACGCCGGCTCCGGGTCCGCCGCCGAACTCGCGGACGCTGACGTCCGGGGCAAGCTCGTCCTGCTGACGCCGACCGACATCTGTCAGGGCACCTGTGACTACGCCACGCTGCGGGACGAACGGGTGGCTGCCGCTTCCGCCGCCGGTGCCGTCGGCGTGCTGGTCGCGGCACCGGACCTCACCTCGCTGGGCAAGCCCTCGGGGTTCGACCAGTGCCTGGACGGGCCGCAGAGCTGCCCGGCGATCCAGTCGTACGCCACGCTGCCCATCGTGAGCGTGCCCTACGCCCAAGCCGAAGCCCTGATCAAGCGGATCAAGGCCGACGGGCACCACGTCCGGATCCGCCTCGGCGGCAACGCCGTGCCGAGGGCGTACACCGCCACCTACCACGAGAACGGACAGCTCCTGCAGAACGCCTACCGGCTCGGGAAGGACGACCTCGATCGGGTCGACCTTTCCTTCCACGCGGCACGGCCCGGACTGGTGCACCAGCTCAGCTGGAAGCAGTCCATCCAGGGCGTCATCGCCTCGTCGCTGGTGTCCCTGCCGCAACCGCCCACACAGCAGACCATGTCCGTTTTCGTCAAGCGGGAGAAGAACGCCATCAGCCGGTTCATCGCCTCCTGGGCCGAGACCGGAGCGGATCACTTCCTGACGCACAACCGCCAGGAGATGAACGACATCGTCCTCACCGGCACCAACGAGATCCACTGGAACGCGGGGCCGTCCGTACCGGGGGCCGCGCAAGAGGTGCGGACCAAGTCCGGCTTCTCGGTCTCGACCGGACCGTGCTCGGGCTGCCGGCAGGGCGACACCTTCTACCCCACCCTCTTCCTCACGGACAGCGGCGGCGGCCGCCAGGCCCTGATCGGCATCGACAACGACGAGCTCCTTCAGCACGACTTCAGCGACCTCCCCTCCTGTGGGACGACTCCCTCGGCCAGCGTGCCGAACCTCGACTTCACCTGCGACTTCAACCTGCTGAACGCGTCCGGTGACGCGATCGAGCGTCGCACGGAGCACCTCCCCGACGTGGACTGGACGACCCTGTGATGGCACCCGACACCGCCAAGGAGACCGACACGATGAACACCCCAGTGCCGTCGACGCGGCGCCGCAGAGGGGCCCTCCTGCTGCTCGCAGCCGCGGCGATGGTGGCGCTCTCCGGCTGCAAGGGCGGTGACCTCGTCTCGTACGACCTTCCGGCCAAGTCCGCCCGGTACACCTTCGAAACGCAGACCAACGACGTCAAGACGGTGTGGCAGTACACCTCCGCCAAGGCGACCAAGGACGACGCCCCGACGCAGAGCCCGTGCATCGGTGAGTCGGTAGGCAGCAACCAGGCGGCCTGCCGCCCGGAGCCGCTGATCTTCCTGCGCTACGACTTCGACCTGGCCCTGGACAACACCGCCAAAGCCGGAGAGAACCACGAGGTCACCATCGTCGGCTACTACCAGCAACGACTCACCGACCTGCCCAAGGTGACCTCCCTGAAGGCGGAGACCACTTTCGACGGTGGCAGCACCTGGCACCCGGCGACCACGAAGGCAACGGGAAAGAACACGTTCACCACGACGATCAAAAACCCCCGGCGGGACCAGGCCGCCCAGGGCGTCGGACTGAGGATCAGCGCGACCGACAGCCAGGGCAACACCGTCAGGCAGACCATTCCCACGGCGTACACGCTGCGCTGACGGCGGCCGCCACCCGCGGCTCGACAGGCAAGGGGGCGGGACCGAGTCCCGCCCCTTGCCGATCCCTGGGCGGGCTGGCCGGGTGTGTCGAGACCGGCACCCGGGACCTGGTCGGCGCGGTGTTCGGCCCCACCGCCGAGGGTGAGGTCAATGGGTCGGTGCAACATCCCAGGTAGAACGGCTACTGGAGGTGTTGCTGGGTGGCGAGGATCGGGCGTCCGGGGTTGTCGGACGAGCAGAAGCGTGAAGTGTGGCGGCGATGGCGTGACGGGCAGTCGCTGAGCGAGATCGGGCGTGCGCTGGGCAAGGTGCCCGGGTCAATCCACGGAGTGGTCGCGGCGAACGGCGGTTTCGTCCCGGCGGTCAGGACCCGATCGGCCGGAGTGCTGTCGCTGGCGGAGCGGGAGGAGATCTCCCGGGGTCTGGCCGCCGGCGACTCCTTCCGGGCGATCGCGGGCCGGGTGGGGCGGGCGCCGTCCACGATCAGCCGCGAGGTGGGGCGTCACGGCGGGCGTGAGAAGTACCGGGCTGCTCGCGCGGACGAGGGGGCCTGGGGCAATGCCCGTCGCCCGAAGTCCTGTCTGCTGCAACAGAGTCCGGCCCTGCGGGACACGGTCGCGGGCAAACTGAAGGAGGACTGGTCGCCGCGTCAGATCGCAGGCCGGCTCGCCCGCACGTTCGCGCCCAAGGACGGTATGTATGTGTCTCACGAGACGATCTACAAGAGCCTGTTCATCCAGGCTCGAGGCGTACTGAAGAAGGAGCTCGTCTCCCATCTGCGCCGCCGACGCACGATGCGCCGCTCGAAGAACGCCTCCACCGCAGGTCAGCAGCGCGGCTGCATCCGTGACGCGGTCTCCATCCGCGAGCGTCCGGCCGAGGCCGAGGACCGGGCTGTTCCCGGCCACTGGGAAGGCGACCGTGCGACACGAAGTTGCACGAATTTGAGTGGACTGACCGATTGGAGAGGCAGTTGATGAAGCTGTAGGTGCAGTCACGGGTCCGTGTCCGTATGACCCGTCCCCACCCTTGACGTGCGATGCCGGTAACGGCGTGGTGCGAAGCTCAGGGGAAAGCCCAAGGACTTCCGTTCCATCCGGGAGTTACCGGCAAGGGGAAGACCGGACGGGTGAAGTACATGAACTCCCGATGATGCCTCGTGATCCCAAGCCCTGCCGATGGAATGTGTGAGTGGGGTGTATGGCTAGCCGTTGAGAAGCGGCAGGCGCTGGCCGGTAGAGGTCACTCCGGCCAGGTAGACACCGTCGCCTCGGGGTAAAGGGAGCACCCACCCCGGTCGTATCTCATTCGTGTGGAACGTGGAAACCCCGTTGGGGTCCGGGCCTTTTTTTTTGGCTTGGTCAGCCGACCGTAAGGAAGGCTCAACTCCCCAGCGGGAACAGGACGGCCCAAGAAGCCAATGCCGGAAGCCGAAAGGAATCGGGAACCCGGGGCGGACGATCGGACTCTCCGCCGGTCGCCCCGCACAACCGTCCGGATACGGGTGAACTGCCCGGACCCGAAAGGGTGCTGACGTGGGCCGGGTGAGCCTGTGGAGAATCACTGAACGACGACGACGGAACCGAGGGGCAAGTTGGACACAATGCAGATAGCGGACGAACCGGCCTCGGCCCTTCCGACTGCTTCTGTGCCGGTGAACGGACCCGAGGGCGAAGACTTGGACTGGGCGTCGATTGACTGGCGGCGGGTCGAGGAGGACGTACGGCGTCTGCGGCAGAGAATCTTCACGGCATCGCAGGCAGGGGACCTGAAGAAGGTCCGCAATTTGCAGAAGCTGATGCTCCGGTCCCGCTCGAACACGCTCCTGAGCGTGCGACGGGTCACGGAGATCAATGCTGGACGCGCGACGGCGGGAGTCGACGGAAAAGTCGTGTTGCTTTCCCAGTCCAAGGCCGCATTGGTCAAATGGGTCCAGCATCGCGCCCGACCGTGGATTCCCAAGCCCGTCAAGCGGGTGTTTATCCCCAAACCGGGGACCATGAAGAAGCGCGGACTCGGAATTCCCGTGATTGTTGACCGGTGTCTGCAAACTGTGGCATTGGGAGCATTGGAGCCCGAGTGGGAAGCGCGGTTCGAGCCGAAGTCGTACGGCTTTCGGCCCGGCCGCGGCTGTCACGACGCGATCGGGGCCATCTACTCCACGCTCAACGGGAAGAACCCGCAGCGTGCGTGGGTACTCGACGCAGACCTGACGGCGGCGTTCGACCGCATCGACCATGATCGGCTCATGGCCGCTCTCGGCACCTTCCCCGCCCGGGGACTGGTCCGTCAGTGGCTGAAGGCCGGGGTTGTGAATCGCGGTCGGTTCGCCCCGACCGAGGAGGGAACTCCGCAGGGTGGGGTGATCAGCCCGTTGCTCTTCAACGTGGCCCTGCACGGGATGGAGGAAGCCGCAGGGGTCCGCTATTACACCACCGGCAGAGATGTCGGGAGTGCACAGAGCGGCAGCCCCGTGCTGGTGCGGTACGCAGATGATTTTGTCGCGATGTGCACCAGTCGTGAACAGGCCGAACAGGTCAAGGAACGGCTGGCTGCATGGCTGACGCCCAGGGGACTCGCCTTCCACGAGGACAAGACACGAATCGTCCACGCGGAGAGCGGGTTCGACTTCCTGGGGTTCAACGTCCGCCGCTATCACGGCAAACTGCTGATCAAGCCGAGCAGAGCGGCTCAGAGACGGATCCGGGAACGGCTCAGCACCGAAATGGTGGCCCTGCGAGGGGCCAACGCCGGTGCGGTACTCAAGAAGATCAACCCGATCGTGCGGGGTTGGTCAGCCTATTACCGGACGGTGGTGTCCAGCGAGATCTTCACGGCGCTGGACAATCACATGTGGAAGCTCGCCTACAAGTGGGCCAAACACAGCCATCCGAACAAGCCGAAGCACTGGATATCCGACAAGTACTTCGGCCGGTTCAACAAGTCCAGGAACGACCGGTGGGTGTTCGGTGACCGCGACAGCGGCGCCTACCTGCTCAAGTTCTCCTGGACGAAGATAGTCCGGCACCAGTTAGTCAAGGGGAAGGCGTCCCCGGACGACCCTGCTCTGGAATCCTATTGGGCTCAGCGTCGCCGCAAAGGAACCCCTTTACCAGTCGATGCTATGACCGTGCGTCTACTACAGGCACAGCACGGCCGTTGCTCGATCTGCGGAGGGCTCCTGCTGCACGCCGACCACCCGCCGCAAAGCCCAGGAGAATGGGAAGCGTGGCGGGTTGTCATCCGGAAGGCGATCTCCAAGCAATACATCGCCTTCCGGAACTGGAGCACGCCGGACGGTCAACGACTCCGTCTCCTCCACACCCATTGTCAACGGCGGAATGGAGCCGCTGCGATGACGAGACCAGCACTTTTGCCTGCCAGCGAGCCTCCGGGACTTGCTTGAGCCGTGTGCGGTGAATAGCTGCTTGCACGGTTCTGAGGGGGCGGGGACGCAGTAATGCGTCCCCGCTACCCGACTGATCACCGGTGCGAAGAACAGTCATATCGCGACACTGGTCGAACGGCACTCCCGCTACGTCATGCTCGTCCGGGTCGCAGGCAAGGACACCACCAGTGTGATCTCCGCACTGAGTCATCAAGTCCGTTATCTGCCCGATGGGTTGATGACTTCACTGACCTGGGACCGGGGTACTGAGCTGGCCGACCACAAGCGGTTCACGATGGCCACCGACGTCAAGGTCTACTTCGCCGATCCGAAAAGCCCCTGGCAGCGGGGATCGAATGAGAACACCAATGGACTCCTCCGCCAGTACTTTCCCAAGGGAACCGACCTGTCCGGATACTCCCAGGCCGAGTTGGATGCCGTCGCAAGCTGAACACCCGCCCCCGGCAGACCCTCGGGTTCGAAACTCCCGCTGATAGGCTCGCGGCAGCTGTTGCATCAACCGGTTGACTCCGCCGCAGCGTACTTCGCGAAGGATCCCCGGTAGCAAGCAAGTACGAGTTCATCGACGAGATGCGGCTCGACACCGAGAAGTACGCATACAGCGTCGAGTTCATGTGCGGCCGACTCGGCGTCTCCAGATCCGGCTACTACGACTGGAGATCCCGCCCGGAATCCGCGACAGCTCAGCGGCGCGAAGAACTGAAATTGCTCATCGAGAAAGCCTTCGATATGTCCGACAGCACCTACGGGCACCGCCGCATTCAGGCCCAGCTGCACCGCTGGGGCGTCGCCGCGGGCGTGGAGCTGGTCCGCCGCCTCATGCGCGAGCTGGGCCTGGTGCCCTGCCTGCCACGGCCGAAGAGGTTCAACCTCACTCAGGCTGCGGCCGGCCAAGTGCCGGACCTCGTCGGCCGCGACTTCGCCGCGGATGCGCCCGGCAAAAAGCTCGTCGGCGACATTACCTATATCGCGACCGGGGAAGGCTGGCTGTATCTCGCGACGGTCATCGACTGCTGCACGAAGGAAGTCATCGGTTACGCGATGGACGACCACTACCAAACCCCACTGATATCCAGGGCGATCCGTAACGCGGCACGGAATAGGAACCTCTCGGCCGACGCGATATTTCACTCGGATCGCGGAAGTAACTACATGTCAGCCGAGTTCGGGAGGACGCTGGACCGCTTCGGGATCCGCAGATCTGCCGGCCGCACCGGGATCTGTTTCGACAACGCCATGGCCGAATCATTCTTCGGCGCCCTGAAGAACGAGCGTGTATCAAGGGTGACTTACCTGACCCGCGAGGCGGCCCGGCAGGACATCACTCGCTACATCGAATTCTGGTACAATCGCAAATGCCTCCACTCAGCGGTGGGTTACCGCCCTCCGCGCGAAGTCCACGCCGAGCACGAGAAGTTGCGAATCGCCGCGTGAAATAAACGGTCAGAAGCCTGTCCGGAAAACGCGAGGCCCCTCAACGTGACAGCGCCGGATTGGGGGATTCGTCAGCCACCCGCGATGGCTGGGCAACGCGCGAACACGGCCTCAGCGACCTTGATAGATCGTTGAGATCTCGGATTCATCTAGGCTGCGGCGTGCGCTCGTAGCCGGCACGATCCTCGGCTGCGGCTGCGGTTGCGGCTCCCCAGGATGTCCCGTCTTGCCGGGCGAGTGCTCGCTATACCGCCGCCTGCACGTAATCACCGCCGCCGAAGGTGAGGCGGCCGACGATGGCCGCACCCGCGAGCACCTCGACGCCGTCGCCGCCGAGCTCAACCGCCAACCACGCAAAACGCTCGGCTGGAAAACCCCAGCCGAGCGCCTGCATAAACTGCTCGCAGCCTGATCAACCGACCACGTGTTGCAACGACCTTGGAATCCGCCCTCTTTTCTGGCGGAGCTTCAGTTCAGGGCATCAGCTATCGGACTACGGTTCCCCTGGGCTCTCCCACTGTGCCCTGTTCACCCCGTCCGAGTCCGGTACCACGGCGCACCAATCGCCCATCACTCTGTCCGCCAGCATGAGTGAGTAACCCTCACCCGTGACCTCGGAGAGCGTATCGGCGCCACCGGGGTAGGCCCGGTAGGCCAACTCGCCGGGCAGCAGCGGGCCTACGAAGGCGGTGAAGTCGTCCTCCAGTAGTTCAGGCCTGGGTTGCAACTCCGGCTCGGTAGCCACGCAGACCAGTGAGCGTGGCCGCATGAGTCGGGCTAGTTCGGCTGCGTTCTGCCGAGTCACGCGGAACCATCTGCACCCGTAAGCGCCGTACGCCCAGCGCTCGCACAACAAGGTGAAGCGCTCGGAGCCCTCCGCCACCGTCGCCCAGAAACTCTCGTCCGCGACAGCATCGACGGGCTTCGAGATCTCTGTGGACTCAGGAGCTGCGTCGCGCCACTGGAGAATCACGCCCTCGCCATGGAGCCCCGCCAGATCGGCGGCTACCGCTCGTGTCGTGTAGAGGTGTACAGCCCCGTCCCATCCCGACTCGATCTGGAGCCGCCCCGGGATGGAAAGCTGACAATACGGCCCGCGCCCGGCTGCCATTCCCTCGACAAGGTCAATCGCCTGCGGGAACTGGACCTCCGCACCGTTGTAAAGGCCTAGGTGCCTGTCAGGGAGGGGTTCACTCACCAGTAGCTCGCCGACCTCTAGGAAGTCAACGCCACTCTTCTCGATCACCGCTCCGAGCACCTGGCGCAGTTCCGCCGCATACGAACTCCAGGCACCTGCGTCTGCCAACTCCTCTCGCACGCGCTCACTGCGAGGGCTGACGATCAGCTCCTTGCTCATTTCTTCAGCCATTCGAGTCCCCGCAGCTCTCCATTCGGCCCGATATCCAGTCCGTAGGTTCCGTCTCGGGCCGAGTCCTTGGTCGACTGGAACGGATTCCGGTCATTTGAGCCCTTGAATACGGCTTCCTTATTGTGTCCGGTCCGGTCGAAGGTGATGGACTTAGGCTGACCACCTCCGGCTTTCTTATTCTCCCAAATTGGGGTCTTTCCTGCAGACAACTTCTTGGTCTTCGTATATCCAAGATATTTCGCAATATCGTCGGATTGCGCACGTGTGAGCGTGTTGAGATTGCAGTTGCTGTTGTGTACGAGGACCGGGGTCTCGCCCGCCAGCACATAGTACGTGTGCAGGCCCTCGACAGTGAGGTTGAAGGTGCGAGCACGCTTGGTGAACGACCTGTTCGCCGTCACGATGGCAGGATCGCCGTCGCCGGTGAGCAAAGTTGTACCGGGTGCGAGGTGACGCGCTTCTATCCAGCGCTTCTCGGACGGTGACCAGAAGGGGTGTTCGTGGGTCGCCGTCAGTTTTTCGACGCCGTCTTCCGTAGCGAGGGAGAGTTCGTTGAAGTGCTTGTCGTCATCAGTGACGATGAGACGGGTGACCTCACGTGAACCGCTCTTGCCGGTTTCGGGGTCGGTGGATAGAACCTTGTCGCCGAGCTGGATATCCTCGATGTCCTTGGTGGCGCCGTCGGCCATAAGGACGTCGGTTCCGGCCAGGAAGCACTTGCAGGAGCGTGCGCTCAGGGCGCGGCCCAAGTCTGTTTTCCCAACCTTCAGTTGGACTGCGGCATCTACGAAGGCGCTTTCGTAGCTTCCGACGCCTTGCACGCGCGTGTTCTCGACGTCTTCGAAGTAGTCCTTCATCTCCTGAGAGCAGCCGATTTCCTTGTACACAAAGCAGACGTTCGTTGCCTCCGCGATGGCTGTGTTCGCGTCGACCATCCAGCCGCTCTCGTACTGCTTTTGCATCTCGGAGCGGTAAGCGCCGAGCCAGGCCTCCCGCTGCTCTGGGGTGGCGGCAAGGTCACTGACAGCGGCGTAGATCTGTTCTTGTGCGTAGCGCACGCTGTCGCGGTTGGCGCCGATGACTCCACTGTCGCTTTCGCTGCTCGCCCCGTTGCTGCTCGCCCCGCACTGGTGGTAGCAACCGCCAGGACCGGTCCCCCCGGCGGGGATGCCCGGGGTCGGGCTCTGGTTGCCGCTACCGCGGCCGTGGTGCGGTTCGCTGTGGCCGGTTCCGTCATCGACGCCCAGACCTGACGGATCGCTGAATGTCGTGGGGTTGTTGTTGGCGTAGACGTAGCCGCTGAGCGACTGATGCTGGTCGAGGGTGAGCAGGGGGTCGACGCTGATGAACTGGCCGGTGGACGGGTCGTATTCGCGGGCGCCGATGTGGGTCAGGCCCGTGCCGGAGTCTGCTGACATGCCGAGGAAGGCCTTGTCGTCCGGCCAGACGCCGGTTGTCTGGCCTCTGCTCGTGCCGAACGGTGTGGTGTAGCGCTTGCTCAGGGTTTGGGTGGAATCGGCAGTGACGGCGATGGAGCTCGTGCCGTGCTGGTCGTCGGCAAGGAAGCTCAGTTTCGAGGTGCCGGACTCGTTGGTGCGCAGGGCAATGGTGGCGCCGGCCGCGGTGTAGTAGCGGTTGGCCCACTTCTTACCGGTCTTGAGATGGACCTCAGTCGCGCCGAGGTAGAGGACGGTTTCGCCGTCGGTGGCGTTGTTGCGGCGGATGAGGAGCTCGCCGTCGGCGTCGTACAGGTAGTTGGTGGCCGTTGCCGCGGTGTCGTCAGTGACGCGGGTGAGGTTGCCCTCCGCGTTCCAGGCGAGGGTCTGGGTGGTGGTGGAGCCGGCCTTCTTGACGCGCTTTTCCGTGTTGCCGGTGTCGTCGTACTGGTACTGGGTCGTGAGCCCGGTGCAGGTGCCGGTGGTTGTCGTGGCGGTGAGGGCGTGCAGGCGGGCGGTGTCGTCGCAGGAGGTCGTGGTGATTGGCGTTCCGGTGTTCTGTTTCTCGGTCTTGCGCTGGCCGGAGGCGGTGTAGGGGCGCTGTCACGTTGGCTGACCGGGTGGGATGATCTTCTGGTTGATCACGCTGGGAGGGGTTGTCCGTGGGGAGCGCGTCGCCGTCGTACAGGGGGCACCGGTACCCGGTCGAGGTCATATCCCACTGCGTGTGGCTGTACTTCCGGTTTCCGCTCAGCTTCCGCGAGGTCGAGGAGCTGCTGTTCCAGCGCGGCGTCATCGTGTCCTACGAGACAGTGCGCCGCTGGTGCGCCAAGTTCGGCCAGGCCTACGCGAGCGGACTGCGCCGACGCCGGCCCCGACCTGGAGACAAGTGGCACCTGGACGAGGTGTTCGTCAGGATCAACGGGGAGCTGAAGTACCTGTGGCGGGCCGTCGGCCAGGACGGCAACGTCCTCGACATCCTCGTCCAGAACCGCCGCAACAAAGCCGCGGCCCGACGCTTCTTCCGCCGCCTGATGAAGAAGACCCGGGCGGTGCCGAGGGTGATCATCACGGACAAGCTGCGTTCCTACGGCGCCGCTCACCGTGAGGTCATGCCCTCCGTCGAGCACCGTTCCCACAAGGGACTGAACAACCGGGCCGAGAACAGCCACCAGCCCACCAGGCAGCGTGAACGCGCGATGAAAGGCTTCCGCTCCGTCGGCGCGGCCCAGCAGTTCCTGTCCGCATTCAGCGGCATCTCACCCCACTTCCGACCCCACCGCCACCTGATGACCGCATCCCAACACCGAGCCGAGATGACCATCCGCCTCGCCATCTGGGACCACGTCACCGGCGCTGCCAGCCGGCCCACCACGGCCTGAACACAAGCCCTGACCGCGGACCCCACCACGCCCCGACACGCCTTCACACACCCACACACCCAACAACGTGACAACGCCGGCCCTGCCCATGCCCGCCACCGTACGGTCGATGTCGGCCCCCGGCCCAGCCGCCGCCTTGATGACCGGCGGCTCTCGTCCGCTCCCTGCTCAACGGATTGTCGGGAAGAGTCCAAGCGCCACACGCTGTTACTGCAAGTTGAGCCTCTCGCGGGCGTCCGCCACCCAGCGCAGGACGCCGTCGGAATCGGTACTCTCGGCCAGCCCCATGGCTTCCTTGAGCAGCGCCGCAGCATCGTCCCGCTGATTCTGTTCGACGGCCAGCTGCGCGAGTGCGATCAGGTTTGCCGCTACCCCCGGCAAGAACCCGAGCGTGCGACGCAAGCGGGTGGACTCTTCGAAGTGCGCTCGTGCCGCGTCCAGCCGTCCGGCCATGTGCTCAGCGAAGCCAAGGTGTCGAAGGGCGTAGGACATGGTCAGCTGGTCATCGGCCCGGGTGGCGAGATCGAGGGCGCATGTGAAGGCAGGCAAGGCTGTCTGCGTGTCGTCGCGGACCACCTGGTGAAAGGTGCCGGCCCAGAACAGCGCCTCGCCCTCTCCCCGGACATCGCCGATCCGCCTGTACAGCTCTGCTGCGCGCTCAAAGAGCTCCAGCTCGCGTGCGTCTTCGACCCGCTCGTCCAGGAAACGAGCATGGATCAGGCGGCCACGGGCCAGGGCGAGGTCTGCCTCGACCGCATCGAGCCCCACGTCAGCAGTGACCAACGCGCCGCTGTCACCGCCGAAGACGGCTCGCTCGTAAAGGACTTCAGCCTGCTTGATTCTCGTGTCCGCAGTCATGCGGTGATCGTACGATCACCAGCGCACGCTATGACGGTCAATTACAACGACCCCCTCCGGTACCGCCGCGACCTGCAACGCCCCGATCAGGACAACACCTTCAGTAAGCGACAAGCCCCTGACCTGCACAGGGCTTCAGACATCGCAACTCATTGAATCTTTCTCGGTAACGGTTCGTGATCTTCGGTCAGGCGGTGCGGCCGTGTTCCAGCTGGAGCAGGACGAGGGCGGCTCGGGCGATCCGGGTGATGCCGCTGGGGTCGAGGCTGACCCGGCGCAGGGCCTTGAAGGTGACCTTGAGCAGGGCGTTGGCCCGCGCGGCGACCGCATGGACGCCTCGGATGACCGAGTTGAACGCCTGCTGCTCGTCGTCGAGTTCGCTGCCCTTGGGCTTCTTGACCGGGTGACGGAAGCCGTCGCCGGCGTTCTCGTAGCCGAGGTCGGTCAGGGTGGGAATGTCCAGAGTGGATGCGAGCCGGTTGAGGGCGTCGACCAGGCCGTGGGTGCGGGCGCAGGTGGTGTCATGCTCGCGGACGGGGCGGACCGGGGAGACCCAGATCGGCCAGCCGTCGGGGGCTGAGATGACCTGGACGTTGCCGCCGTGGTGCTTGTGCTTCCCGGACCACCAGAGGTCGGCGCCTTTGGGGCCGGGGGCGGCGACGCGGTCAGTAGGGATGACGGTGCCGTCCAGGTTGAGATGGGTGTAGCCGGCGGCCGCCGCCCGTTCCAGCGCGGTGGACAGATCCGGGGCGTGGTCGGCGAGCACGGTCAGCCCTTCGTGTAAGTAGCGGTACGCGGTGGGCACCGAGACCCCGTTGTCCCGGGCGAGTTGGGCCAGCCGGGTCCCGTCGACGAACCACCGCAGCACCAGGACACCCTGCTTGAAGACGCCCAGAGCGCGGGTCCCCCTGCGGGTGCCGAGCCGTTCGCGGTGCTCGCGCAAGAGTTGGGCGAGAGTCTCGGCGGTCTCCCTGCCGACGTCGAGTGTTGCGGTGTAGGTGATACTGGTCAACGCGTGAAGCCTCTGGGTTCCGGAACGTGATCTTCGCAGACCTGTTCCTACCAGGGGCTTCTCGCGTACCTGATGCCGGATCAAGCCCGGCTGATGGCCTGGCCAGCCAGGAAGATCGCGGATCTGTCGGACGGGCGGCACGGGCCAATACTCTGAGTCCCGTCCGCACTATCTGGGAGAGTCATGACAAGTAGGTTCACCGAGTTGGTCGTTGACTGCCACGATCCGGAGAGGCTCGCGGCCTTCTGGTGCGAGGTCCTGGACTTCAAGGTGATCGACCGGAGCGAGGGCAAGGTCGAGATCGGCTCCTGGATGCCGACCATCGAGGATGTTCGGGCCCGCCAGATGCCGCCCACCTTGGTGTTCATCCAGGTGCCCGAGGACAAGACTGTGAAGAACCGGCTTCACCTCGACGTCAGCCCGATCGACGGCAGCACCGAGGACGAGGTGACCAGATTGCTCGGCCTCGGCGCCACCAAGACGGACGTGGGCCAGGGCCCAGACCGAAACTGGGTAGTCATGGCAGACCCCGAGGGCAACGAGTTCGACGTCCTACGCACCCTGGCACCGCAGACCTAGGCCGCGGGCACCCGCACCCCGTCACACACCGCAACCGCTACGTTGCCGAGAAGACCTCATTCGAGGCGACTTCACCTTGTCATGCAGGCAGGGCTTCGGCGTTGTCGTGCAGAGCCCGGTTCGTGGCGGTCTGTCAGTTCGGTGGCGCCTCAGAACGTGGCAGGCACGGGCTTCCAAGATCATGGAGTCCTACCTTTCAAGCGTGGGTTTCCGCTGGTCATTCGTAAGATCGGTGGGCCCCGGGGGCTCCGGGTATGGCTGTCATGGAGGAGCCGATGGGATGGCTCAGAGAACATGGCCGCCCGGAGCCTCGCGACGACTCGACCGCCAATGGGGATACGCGACTTGATCGCTCTGTAGGACTACGTCGGCGAGGTCGTCTGCGGGATGGACTGACGATGAGCTGACGGAGGTGGCCGTGCCCCAGATCTGGGCCGGGATGGACATCGGCAAGGAGCATCACCACTGTGTGGTGATCAACGAGCGGGGCGAACGTCTGCTGTCCCGCCGAGTCCTGAATGACGAGGCGGCCCTGCTGGAGCTGATCGGCGACGTCCTGGACATCAACCAGGAAGTGCTGTGGGCGGTGGACGTCAACCACGGTGGTGCTGCGTTGCTGATCGGTCTGCTGCTCAACCACGGTCAGCCCATTGCCTACCTCACCGGCCTGGCCGTGCACCGTGCCTCCGGCACCTACCGCGGCGAGGGCAAGACGGACGCCAAGGACACCTTCGTCATCGCCGACCAAGCTCGCATGCGCCGTGACCTGGGCCTGCTGCGGCCCGGCGACGAGATAGCTGTCGACCTGCGCATTCTCACCACCCGCCGCACCGATCTGGCGAGCGACCGCACCCGCCAGATCAACCGGCTCCGCGCCCAACTGCTTGAGTTCTTCCCGGCATTGGAACGCGCGCTGGACCTGACCAACAAGGGCCCCGTCATTTTCTTGACCGGATATCAGACACCGGGCGCCATTCGCCGTGCCGGCGCGAAGCGCATCGAGACCTGGCTGCGCAACCGGAAGGTCCGCGGCGCCGCGACCCTGGCGGCGACATGGCCGCCTTCGTGAGCGCCGACCGTCTTGCCGGCTACGGAGGCGTGGCCCCCGCTGCCCGCGACTCCGGCCGCATCAGCGGCAACCACCACCGCCCGCGGCGCTACCACCGCGGCCTGCTGCGGGTGTTCTACCTGTCGGCGATGGCGAGCCTCAAATCCTGCCCGGCGTCGCGGATCTACTACGACCGCAAACGCACCGAGGGCAAGGGGCACAAGCAAGCCCTGATCACGCTCGCGCGGCGGAGGGTGAACGTCCTGTGGGCGATGATCCGTGACGGAGTGTGCTATCAGTCCGTACCGAGTGTCGCACCTGCGGTTTGACAACGGCATTGGGATGTTCTCTACTCAGGTTCAAGGAGTCGTTGCAACACTGTCTGTCAACAAGCGTAGCTGCTCGCTCAATGCCTCGCCGGGCGTCTTCCAGGCGAGGGTCTTGCGGGGGCGGCTGTTGAGCGCGAGAGCGACGGCGTTGAGGTCGCCACGGCTGTGCCTGGCGAGGTCGGTGCCCTTGGGGAAGTACTGCCGCAGCAGGCCGTTTGTGTTCTCGTTCGTGCCGCGCTGCCAGGGGCTGTGGGGATCGGCGAAGTAGACCTCCAAGCCGGTGTCGAGGCGGAGTTGGGCATGCTGGGCCATCTCCGCGCCCTGGTCCCAGGTCAGTGACCTGCGGAGTTGTTCAGGCAGGGTGGTGATGGTCTCGGCGATCGCGTCGCGGACGGCCTGGGCGCCGTGGCCGGAAAGGGCGGGGCCGTTCTTCATCCGCGGGCCGTCGTGGCCGGGCATGGGCGGCAGGTGCAGCAGCATGGTGAAGCGGGTGGTGCGTTCGACCAGCGTGCCGATCGCTGATCTGTTCAGGCCGATGATGAGTCGGGTAGCGGGGACGCATTACTGCGTCCCCGCCCCCTCAGAACCGTGCAAGCAGCTATTCACCGCACACGGCTCAAGCAAGTCCCGGAGGCTCGCTGGCAGGCAAAAGTGCTGGTCTCGTCATCGCAGCGGCTCCATTCCGCCGTTGACAATGGGTGTGGAGGAGACGGAGTCGTTGACCGTCCGGCGTGCTCCAGTTCCGGAAGGCGATGTATTGCTTGGAGATCGCCTTCCGGATGACAACCCGCCACGCTTCCCATTCTCCTGGGCTTTGCGGCGGGTGGTCGGCGTGCAGCAGGAGCCCTCCGCAGATCGAGCAACGGCCGTGCTGTGCCTGTAGTAGACGCACGGTCATAGCATCGACTGGTAAAGGGGTTCCTTTGCGGCGACGCTGAGCCCAATAGGATTCCAGAGCAGGGTCGTCCGGGGACGCCTTCCCCTTGACTAACTGGTGCCGGACTATCTTCGTCCAGGAGAACTTGAGCAGGTAGGCGCCGCTGTCGCGGTCACCGAACACCCACCGGTCGTTCCTGGACTTGTTGAACCGGCCGAAGTACTTGTCGGATATCCAGTGCTTCGGCTTGTTCGGATGGCTGTGTTTGGCCCACTTGTAGGCGAGCTTCCACATGTGATTGTCCAGCGCCGTGAAGATCTCGCTGGACACCACCGTCCGGTAATAGGCTGACCAACCCCGCACGATCGGGTTGATCTTCTTGAGTACCGCACCGGCGTTGGCCCCTCGCAGGGCCACCATTTCGGTGCTGAGCCGTTCCCGGATCCGTCTCTGAGCCGCTCTGCTCGGCTTGATCAGCAGTTTGCCGTGATAGCGGCGGACGTTGAACCCCAGGAAGTCGAACCCGCTCTCCGCGTGGACGATTCGTGTCTTGTCCTCGTGGAAGGCGAGTCCCCTGGGCGTCAGCCATGCAGCCAGCCGTTCCTTGACCTGTTCGGCCTGTTCACGACTGGTGCACATCGCGACAAAATCATCTGCGTACCGCACCAGCACGGGGCTGCCGCTCTGTGCACTCCCGACATCTCTGCCGGTGGTGTAATAGCGGACCCCTGCGGCTTCCTCCATCCCGTGCAGGGCCACGTTGAAGAGCAACGGGCTGATCACCCCACCCTGCGGAGTTCCCTCCTCGGTCGGGGCGAACCGACCGCGATTCACAACCCCGGCCTTCAGCCACTGACGGACCAGTCCCCGGGCGGGGAAGGTGCCGAGAGCGGCCATGAGCCGATCATGGTCGATGCGGTCGAACGCCGCCGTCAGGTCTGCGTCGAGTACCCACGCACGCTGCGGGTTCTTCCCGTTGAGCGTGGAGTAGATGGCCCCGATCGCGTCGTGACAGCCGCGGCCGGGCCGAAAGCCGTACGACTTCGGCTCGAACCGCGCTTCCCACTCGGGCTCCAATGCTCCCAATGCCACAGTTTGCAGACACCGGTCAACAATCACGGGAATTCCGAGTCCGCGCTTCTTCATGGTCCCCGGTTTGGGGATAAACACCCGCTTGACGGGCTTGGGAATCCACGGTCGGGCGCGATGCTGGACCCATTTGACCAATGCGGCCTTGGACTGGGAAAGCAACACGACTTTTCCGTCGACTCCCGCCGTCGCGCGTCCAGCATTGATCTCCGTGACCCGTCGCACGCTCAGGAGCGTGTTCGAGCGGGACCGGAGCATCAGCTTCTGCAAATTGCGGACCTTCTTCAGGTCCCCTGCCTGCGATGCCGTGAAGATTCTCTGCCGCAGACGCCGTACGTCCTCCTCGACCCGCCGCCAGTCAATCGACGCCCAGTCCAAGTCTTCGCCCTCGGGTCCGTTCACCGGCACAGAAGCAGTCGGAAGGGCCGAGGCCGGTTCGTCCGCTATCTGCATTGTGTCCAACTTGCCCCTCGGTTCCGTCGTCGTCGTTCAGTGATTCTCCACAGGCTCACCCGGCCCACGTCAGCACCCTTTCGGGTCCGGGCAGTTCACCCGTATCCGGACGGTTGTGCGGGGCGACCGGCGGAGAGTCCGATCGTCCGCCCCGGGTTCCCGATTCCTTTCGGCTTCCGGCATTGGCTTCTTGGGCCGTCCTGTTCCCGCTGGGGAGTTGAGCCTTCCTTACGGTCGGCTGACCAAGCCAAAAAAAGGCCCGGACCCCAACGGGGTTTCCACGTTCCACACGAATGAGATACGACCGGGGTGGGTGCTCCCTTTACCCCGAGGCGACGGTGTCTACCTGGCCGGAGTGACCTCTACCGGCCAGCGCCTGCCGCTTCTCAACGGCTAGCCATACACCCCACTCACACATTCCATCGGCAGGGCTTGGGATCACGAGGCATCATCGGGAGTTCATGTACTTCACCCGTCCGGTCTTCCCCTTGCCGGTAACTCCCGGATGGAACGGAAGTCCTTGGGCTTTCCCCTGAGCTTCGCACCACGCCGTTACCGGCATCGCACGTCAAGGGTGGGGACGGGTCATACGGACACGGACCCGTGACTGCACCTACAGCTTCATCAACTGCCTCTCCAATCGGTCAGTCCACTCAAATTCGTGCAACTTCGTGTCGCACGGTCGCCTTCCCAATGTCCGGGCACTGCACGGTCCTCGGCCTCGGCAGGACGCTGGGAGATCCTGACCTCGTCGGTGACGAAGTTCTTGCCCCGGCCTCGGGCCCGGGCCCGAGGAACGCGCAGGGCACGGCCGGTGCGCAGGCAGGCCGTCAGTTCGCGTTTCAGCCCTCCGCGCCCCTGGACGTAGAGAGCCTGATAGATCGCCTCGTGGGAGATGCGCATCGACTCATCATCGGGGAAATCGACCGGGAGTCGGCGGGCGATCTGCTCCGGGCTCAACTTACTCCAAGGGCAGCATTTTCACCAATTCCCGCGCCATTATCACATACGACCGTAGCGACCCCCTAGTTACGGAAACCGCGCAACATATTTATGATGCCCAAAATAATCCAGACATAACCATCCCTACCAAGTTGGGCAAGAAGATCCCCGGCGCCCCCTCGTCGACGCCGCTTCACCGGGTCTTCTATCACGGCCCCGGCGTTGTTCGGTTGTGTCCGGCTTCGTGGTAGTTGATCAGATGCCGTAGACGGCGAAGGCGTCGTTGTGGTTGAGGAGATCGCGGCGGGCGTGGGCGATGTTGGCTCGTCCGGCCAGGCGGAGCGTGCTGATGCCCAGGTTGCGGAAGCTGGCCAGTGCTCGGGGTGCGGTGCCGGTCCTGACCTGGGAGTTGTCCTCATGGAAGGTGACGTCCCGCACCCAGTGGATCTTGTTTTCTATGGACCAGTGGACCCTCTCGTAGTGGTTGAGGTGAGCGGGGCCTGCGAGGTGGGCGGGCAGGCTGGTGACGCCGAAGACGATCTCCTTCCCGGTCCAGGTTCCGTCGAGGCCGCCGGTGTCACGGCGCAGGCGGAAGACCTGTCCCGCGCCGGGGAAGAGGGCGTCGTCGGCTTGGGCGGTGCGGATCGTGCGACGCTCGGTGCGCCCGTGCCCACGGTCGTCCTCGGCCTCGGTGGTCTCGGTCCACTCGGCGTCGGTACCGGCCAGCAGCGCCTGGGCGGCGGCGCGGGCCAGCGGCTGGTTCCCCTTCAGGATCAGGACGTAGTGGGCGTCGAGCCGGTCCGTGATCAGGTGGGCGGTCTTCTTCGTGGTGTGCAGGGCGTCCAGGGTGAACACCCGGCCGGACAAGGCGAGTTGGGCCAGCAGCATGCGGGCCGCCTCGCCCTCGCCGCGCTTGTCCGGAACCTGCCTCTGGCCGAGGACCGCGCCGCTGGCGTGGTCGACCGCCCCGACCAGGAAGACCCGCCCCGATTCGGTGCGGGCGCCGGTCAGGGCCTTGCCGTCGAGAGCCGCAGCGGGCAGCAGCCCGGCCGGCGCCGGGTGTTCCACGGCCCGCTGGGCGGCGCGGCGCTGTTCGCGCTCGATGGGCCCCGGGGTGTCCGGGACCTCGGGCGTCGGTGCCTTTCCGGTCGCGACGTCGGTGACGTATGCGCAGGTCGCCGCGTCCAGCACGTCGGCATCCAGGTCGGCGAGCACGCGGCGGAAGGTGCGCTCGCTGGGCACAAGGTACTGGCCGGCCAGCGGGTCGTACCGGGCGCCGAGGCGGGCCAGTTTGACCTGCGGGGCGCGGGCGGACCACTGCCAGATCGCGGTCATGGAGTCACCACCGACCACCAGCGTCGCGCACGCGGCCAGCACCAGGATCACCACCAGGGGATGCCGCCGCCCACGCTCCGCACGCCGGTCAGGGACCTGCCGCAACCTGCTGACCAGCGCGGATTCCACTGCCACAGGGTCGGCGGCGAGCTCGGCCTCCCACAGCGCGAGATCGGTGAGCTGGCCAAGGACAGGGCTGATCAGGGAGGATGCGGACACGAGCGCGGCTCCTGAGACGATCTTCTGGCGTAGGAACCTGAAAGATCATCAGAGGCCGCGCTCGTCTGGCAACTCGCACCCCTCCCCCTGGGCAAACGACCCAAAACCCATCAAAGATCAACTACGCCGGGGCCGTGGGTCTTCTATGACTCCGCTTTGCGTGCCGCCAATCGGAATGCCGCGCGCGACGCATGTAAGAGCACGTGGCCTGGTTACTCGCTGTTCGGTAAGGACTGTGACGAATACCCATTCAGCAGTACGGCGGAAGGAGCCTCGGTGGGGGACTTTTCCGCGCGCGCTGGACAAGAAAGACAATCAGAAGGCGGGGTCGCAGCTCTCCTCGTGGTACAGCGATGAGCGAATCTTGGACGGTGACGCATTCTACGTTGAGGTGAAGTAGCTCATCAAGGCGGGGCGGCCGTGTGGCCGCCCCGCCCAACGCCTCAGTGCCACAATTGGATCAGAAAGCGCTCAAAAAATCAGTACGCTTCCAGAGTCTCATCCGGATCTTCCTCCGGCGAACTCACCCATACGCGCACGCAGTAAGGGCCAGGCCCTGTGGCGTCGAGTTCGTACTCTCCCGATGAATCACCCATCAGGCTGAGCAGCTTAATCCGCTCGGATTCAAAGGTTACAGAAACTGATTCTCCCATGCTCCTGAACGCGTCCGTGTCGGGGGTATCGGGTTCGGAATCCCATAGCTCCACCGTTACTCGGGCCCGCTGGTCTTCGAGATCGGATGCGATCACGACTGAGGCCTCGTGCGCCAGAAATGTTCCGTCTTCAGGGAATCGCGAGAACCGCTCCGCGTTGTCGGGATCGGTGTCGATCAACGTGAACAAGTGCCGTTCCACCAGCACCGCTGCTGCGAAAGAGTCGACCAGCCCCACTTTATGCCTCCCGTAACGTATAGAAGCGCCAGTATGCCAAGGCGTACGCCCATCGGGTGACGGCCGAGGCGTTGTCCGCTCCCTTAGGCCGAGCGAGAGCCTACGGTCAGTTCGCGCACGACAGGTCAAGCGATCGGCTCCCCGCATAAGGCGGGCTGATGTTCAGCGCCTTTGGCGCCAGGCGGCCGGTGCAATCGGGCTCCTACCTGCGGCGTAACCAATGGGTTCGCATGTCTTCGGTGATGTCCGTTTCTGTATCGGTGCGGGCGGAGCCCTCGGCCGGCTTGCCTCCAACGGACGCCAGAGGCAGGCCGCCCTACATCAGGGCTTCGGTGTAGTCGCATGACGTCTGGTTCGTGATCATCCGAGGCCGAGGAGTGCGAGGGGGCGGCGAGGGTTGCGGGCGTTGCGGCGGAGGCCGGCCGCAATGTTCTTCACTCCGGCCGTGCGGAGGGCTCCGATGGCGAGGTTGCGCCAGGTGGCCATCGCGCGGGGCGCGTTGCCGGTCCGCAGCTGGGAGGCGTCCTCGGCGAAGGTGGTGTCGCGGACATGGTGCAGGGCCTCGATCTTCCAGTGGTCGCGGACGAGTTGGGCGAGCTGGGCCGCGGTGGCCTGCTCGGCGGTCAGGCTGGTGACGGCGTAGACCGTCTTGACGGTGGTCCTGCCGGTCTTGCGGTCAGTGCGCCGGCGCTTGATCTGGACGGCCTGACGGGCTCCGGGGAAGAGGAGGCTGTTCACGGTGGCGACCTTGATCCGGCGGATCTCCGAGCGGCCGTGGCCGATGCCCCGGGTGCGTCCCTGAAGCGGGATGTCCTTCCAGGGAAGGGACTTGAGCTGCCGGCGCAGCTTCTTCTGGTTGCCCTTGACGATCACGATGTAGTGGGCGCCCCGGCCGAGGAGGTAGTCGGCGTGCTCGCGCTGGGTGTGCATCGCGTCGCTGGTGACGACGGTTCCTGCCAGGTCGGCGACGGTGTCCAGTAGCGGCTTGAAGCAGGTGATCTCGTTCGTCTTCTCGCCGACGTCCAGCTGAGCCAGGACCAGGCCAGTGGCGTGCTCCAGCGCGGCGAGCAGGTGGATCTTGCGGCCCTTGGTTCTGGCCGCGCCGCGCAGGCTTTTGCCGTCCACTGCGAGGCCGCGCAGCCCGGTCGCCTTCGGGCGGCGGTCGGCGAGCCAGCGTCCGACCGCCCGGTCCAGCGCGTCGCCGTCGATGCGGGCCAGCAGCCGCCGGACCGTCGTTTCCGCAGGCAGCAACCGCTTCGGGAACAGTGGGTCGAGGCGTATGCCGAGGCGTTCCAGGATGTGCGGCGGGGCGTCGGCGATCCACTCGCTGACTGCCAGCACAGAAGTCGCCCCCGCCAGAACCGCGCACGCGGTCAGCGCGAGCACAGTAACCAGAGCGTGCCGTACACCGCACGGGTCTCGCGGGTCGGGCACCTCGGCCAGCCGCTCCAGCAAGCGCGGGACCTCGTCGGATACGGCCTCGGGATACTCGCGGAGCTGGTCAAGGGCAGGCGGGATCAGCGATGATGCGTCGACAGGCACGGTCTTCCACTCGGATCACGGGGCGTAGAGAACATCCCAATGCCGTTGTCAAACCGCAGGTGCGACACTCGGTACGGACTGATAGCACACTCCGTCACGGATCATCGCCCACAGGACGTTCACCCTCCGCCGCGCGAGCGTGATCAGGGCTTGCTTGTGCCCCTTGCCCTCGGTGCGTTTGCGGTCGTAGTAGATCCGCGACGCCGGGCAGGATTTGAGGCTCGCCATCGCCGACAGGTAGAACACCCGCAGCAGGCCGCGGTGGTAGCGCCGCGGGCGGTGGTGGTTGCCGCTGATGCGGCCGGAGTCGCGGGCAGCGGGGGCCACGCCTCCGTAGCCGGCAAGACGGTCGGCGCTCACGAAGGCGGCCATGTCGCCGCCGGTGGCCGCGATGAACTCGGCGCCGAGCTGGGTGCCCATCCCGGGCAGGCTGCAGATCACTTCGGCGTGCGGGTGCTCACGAAACCGGGCCTCGATGAGCGCATCGAGCTCGGCGATCTCCTCGTCGAGCGCCATCACCCCCTTCGCCAGGCGGACCGCCATGTCGGCGGCCAGTGTCTCGCCGGGCAGGGCGGTGTGCTGAGCCTGCGCCGCGTCCAGGACGGCCTTCGCCAGGGTCGCGGCGCCGCGGACCTTCCGGTTGCGCAGCCAGGTCTCGATGCGCTTCGCGCCGGCACGGCGAATGGCGCCCGGTGTCTGATATCCCGTCAAGAAAATGACGGGGCCCTTGTTGGTCAGGTCCAGCGCGCGTTCCAATGCCGGGAAGAACTCAAGCAGTTGGGCGCGGAGCCGGTTGATCTGGCGGGTGCGGTCGCTCGCCAGATCGGTGCGGCGGGTGGTGAGAATGCGCAGGTCGACAGCTATCTCGTCGCCGGGCCGCAGCAGGCCCAGGTCACGGCGCATGCGAGCTTGGTCGGCGATGACGAAGGCGTCCTTGGCGTCCGTCTTGCCCTCGCCGCGGTAGGTGCCGGAGGCACGGTGCACGGCCAGGCCGGTGAGGTAGGCAATGGGCTGACCGTGGTTGAGCAGCAGACCGATCAGCAACGCAGCACCACCGTGGTTGACGTCCACCGCCCACAGCACTTCCTGGTCGATGTCCAGGACGTCGCCGATCAGCTCCAGCAGGGCCGCCTCGTCATTCAGGACTCGGCGGGACAGCAGACGTTCGCCCCGCTCGTTGATCACCACACAGTGGTGATGCTCCTTGCCGATGTCCATCCCGGCCCAGATCTGGGGCACGGCCACCTCCGTCAGCTCATCGTCAGTCCATCCCGCAGACGACCTCCCTCGTCACCCGCGGCCTCGCAGAGACCGCGCGGCTCGGCCAGGCGATGGCCGCCGACCCGCTGACGTTCTCCGGCCTCGCCGGGGCCGGCGACCTCATCGCCACCTGTTTCTCGCCGCTATCCCGGAACCGGACCTTCGGCGAGCATCTCGGGCAGGGAATGAGCGTGGAGGAAGCCACGACGGAGACCGGGCAGACGACTGAGGGTGTGAAGTCGTGCCGGGCCATCCTGGACCTGTCACGGGTCCATGGGGTTGAGATGCCGATCACCGAGGTCGTCGCCGCGGTGATCGACGGCACTACCATCGTCCCGGACGCGGCCGCCGCCGCACATATATACGCACGACTCGAACGTGCGGCTACGACCGGGCCGCAACCGTCACAGCCTGGTGACCGCTCACCCGGCAGGCCGCCTCTTCCCGGCAGCCAGGTCCATGGTGGGGGGCCAGCCGGAGTACGGCGGAAACGTGCCGCTGAGGCAAGAAACCCCAGTTCAGCGGGCTGTGACGCCGTATCAGCCTATCGCGGTAAACGGCGTATTTACCGCGACAGTGGCTGCGGCGACCTGCGGAAACGCGGCCCTGAACGAAGATCAGGTGCCCGCATTTACTGCGGTTGCCTGTGCCAGCCATATTCCGGTTGGCCCCCTTGTACTCTCCGTGAGATCCGCGGGGCCCCACGAGACGGCGGCTGGCCGAACCTCCTACGGCCGCGGAATGTTCGGCATGACGGACCAGGTCTCAACTGCCCTGGACGGCTGTCACGGCTCTACGCTTGGCTCCTCATTCGCCGCATCGCAGCTGGGAGGTTCGTTGTCCACTGTGCCACCCTCTCCGAGCAACAGCCCCGCCCCTCCGCCTGCTCGGCCGCCCCACCCGCAGGCGCCGCGGCCGCCGGTGCGGCGCCGGGTGCAGACCTTGTTCCAGGGGACGAGTCAAACGGTCAAGGTGGCCATCGTGGGTGGTGTCTTCACGCTTGCGAGTGCCGTGGTAGCGGGCGTGTGCGCCATTGTCGTCGCGCTCATCCCTGCCGTCTGGAACGACAACAAAGACGACGGGCACTCCGGCTCGTCCGCGTCGACTCCCCCAGCGGTGTCGACAACGCACCCTGAGCAGTCTTCGGCAGCGCCATCTGCGTCGCAGTCGCCCCAGGAGCCCAAGGTCAGCATTGCCTCGTGGACCGAGACTTCCTCAACATCGTCGACCAAAACGTACGTCTTCTCCGGCACGGTAACGGCCCTGACGGCTCTTGCCGAAATTCACATCATCGTCCAACCGCCTGAAGCTTCATCCTCTGCGAGCACCAGTACCGAACCGGGGGCGAAGTGGCTCGTCTCGCCTGAAGCGGAGATCCTCAAGGACAACCGGTGGAAAGTCACTTGGACTCTCAACCAGCCTCCCACGAGCGGACGTTGGGTTGCTGTGATCATCGAAGTACCGGAGACCGCCCCGTCGGGCGTACCGACGTGCCTCCCCGGTCCGCCTGGCTGCACCCTCACCCAGCACCTCGAATGGGAAGGACCGGACGCCCAGGGCGTCCTTGCCACCGCCACGGCAACGCCTGGTGTAAACCGCCCAAGGCCGAGTCGGTGAGTGGGCACTCGGACAGCCCAACGAAGCGATGAGAACGGGGAAACGACGTATCTGACTATTCGAAAGCTACCCGTTGGTTGCCTTTTCCCTGGTGGACAGAGGGTAGGAGTCCGGGATGTCGCACACTCCGTGCGGTCCCTGGGGCGGTACGCCCGGCCCGGCGTCGACGCGGTCGCCTGGCACATCGCCGAACGCGACCCCGCCGCTCGTCGTCGGGGTTGGTCACAGCGGCCTACGGCACGTTTCCGGCGTATTCCGGTTGGCCTCCTACTACGGCGAGATGGAAATGCGCCGGCACGACAAAACCTCCACCCCTCGAGCCGAACGAGGTCTGCTCCACGGCTACTGGCTGCTGTCCGGCTACGGCCTGCGCGCCTCCCGCGCCCTCGTCTGGCTGGCCATAGCCATGCTCACCACCATCCTGCTCCTGATGGCCTTCGGCATCCCCCGCCACTCCCCCAAGCAGGAAGCCACCGGCACGGTCCACGCAGGTGGCGGCCGCGTCACCTTCACTCTCGATAGGGACGACCCGCAGAACCCGACCATCGATCGGTTCACGGGCAAGCGATTCGAGAAAGCCCTCAACGGCGCTGTCACGTTGGCTGACCGGGTGGGATGATCTTCGGGTTGATCTGCTGTAGGGGGGTTGTCGGTGGGCAGTGCGTCGCCGTCGTACAGGGGGCACCGGTACCCGGTCGAGGTGATCTCCCACTGCGTGTGGCTGTACTTCCGCTTCCCGTTCAACTTCCGCGAGGTCGAGGAGCTGATGCTCCAGCGAGGCGTCATCGTCTCCTACGAGACAGTGCGCCGCTGGTGCGCCACGTTCGGCCAGGCCTACGCGAACGGACTGCGCCGCCGCCGGCCCCGGCCCGGGGATAAATGGCATCTGGACGAGGTGTTCGTCAGGATCAACGGGGAGCTGAAGTACCTGTGGCGGGCCGTCGACCAGGACGGCAACGTGCTCGACATCCTCGTGCAGAACCGGCGGGACAAGGCCGCGGCCCGGCGCTTCTTCCGCCGTCTGATGAAGAGGACGCGTGCGGTGCCGCGGGGGGTCGTCACGGACAAGCTGCGTTCCTACGGCGCGGCCCACCGTGAGGTCATGCCCTCCGTCGAGCACCGCTCGCACAAGGGACTGAACAACCCGGCCGAGAACAGCCACCAGCCCACCAGGCAGCGTGAACGCGCGATGAAGGGCTTCCGCAGTACCGGTGGAGCCCAGCGGTTCCTGTCCGCGTTCAGCGGCATCTCACCCCACTTCCGACCCCACCGCCACCTGATGACAGCCTTCGACCACCGAGCCGAGATGACCATCCGCTTCGCCATCTGGGACCAGATCACCGGCACTGCCAACCGGCCCGCCACGACCTGACCACAGGCCCGGACCGCAGACCCACCACACCCCGACGCACCATCAGACAGTCACGCACCCAACAACGTGACAACGCCCTTCGGACAGGGAGGAAGATTCTCGATCACCCCGCCAGCGTATCCGGCCTCGCTCTCCGTCCCGACAGGACGATAAGGCCCCGGTGGCCGCCAGGCCGCCGCAGTCTTCGTGGTCCCGGTGCCGCTTTCGCGGTCCGCGCTGTCGCGTACGCCTTGATGATGGCGAGGCGGGTGGAGGAGTCCTCCACGATGCACTTCTCGTCAGCGAACGCAGCGATCAGCGCCTACATGGCGATGTGGTTGACCGAGCGGGGTTGGCCGTGGCCGGTGGAGCGGGCGTCGGCCCAGCTGCCGGTCTCGCTGGAGGTGCCAGGGTGACCTTCTCCAGTCCGCACGGCGGTGATGCGGCGTGCGTGCCCGGTGGTCTGCCACATCCTGGTGGCGAGGTGGCGATAGGTGTCGCTGTCGGACGGGCGGGGCTTGCGGCCCGCGTGGACCTGCCAGGTCAACGCCTGGGCAGACGGCCCCATCGCGATCGCCGACTTCTGCCGCGCGGCCCTGCACCGCCCATAGTCCGCCGGCCGCCGCCGCGACGCCGACGGCGATACCGGCCGCCGGTCCGCGCAGCTGCGTCATGACGGCCTCGCTGATGATCGCCGTCGCCACCACTGCCTGCCCAGCGTGGCGTTGCAGCATCTCCCCCAGTGTCATGGTGATCACCGTAGTCGGCGGACGCGGCCGTCCCGGCAGGGCCCGGTCCCGCTCCCTTTCACAGCGTCAGCGCGCCTGTGCGTCTCATGACGGCGGTGGGGCCGGGCGACCGGCCTTCCGGTCGGCTACGGCGCCATTCGGGCGAGTCCTTGGACGAACTGCGCCGTCTCGGTCTTCAGACCCTCGGCCTCTTCACGGGAGATGTGGCGGGCAGCCCTCGCCGCTGCTTCCCGGGGCAGGAGACGGGTGTTGAAGGGGCTGCAGGCCGACAGGAGGGCAGTGCCGAAGTCGTGTGCCGCGCGGGACAGCTGGACCTGGTTGTCCGGCAGGGCGGCCGCGAAGTCGAGTTCGCGGGCTTTGTCAGCGATCGTCCGCTGCTCCGAGCGGACGGCCTGCGCGGCCTGCCAGGCGATGTAGGCCACGGCGACGGCAGTCGGCATCACCCCGGCTGCCCCCTCCGGGGTGGTCAGCTCGTCGAGGCCCATGTCGAGCCACCACAGAAGGACCGGCGTCAGGGCGAGCGCGAGCACGGGCCAGGCGAGCGCCGACCACCACACCGCGGCGGCCAGGCGGCGACGTACGGCACCCGATGTCAGGGGCAGCACAGGGGGTCTTGGTCCGCCATGGGGATCATCATGCCTCCTGGGTCCGAAACGGCCTGCCGGAGCATCGAAGGCCGGGCACTGTCGTCGACGGGTGCACCCCACCATTTCGACGTGACGGCGGGGAGTGAGCCGACGGGCCCGCTTGCGACAATAGGGTCATCCGCTCCAGGGGACTCTTGCGAGAACGAGTCCCCGGACGTCGGCGGCGCCCGTCGCCCGGAGCCGGAGCGCGACGTGCTGGAGCTGCGATCCGCTGGTGAACACGTCGTCGACGAGCAGGATGGTGGCTCCCTTGATGTCGACGGTGTCTCCGGTCCAGGTCAGGGCGGCGGCATGCGCGGTCGCGGCCGCACGCTTCTCGTCCAGAGTGCGGTTCGCGGACCGGGCCGTCTCAGCCTGCTTCACCAGCCGGTGCGCGCCCGGCGGGCTGAGCGGGAAGGCTCGGGTCACGTCCTCCGTGTAGGCGGCATCCATGATCGCCTCGATGTGCTGGATCGGCTGGCGGCCGGTGTGGGTGGGGTTGCCGACAACGTGGTCGACGCCCCGCATCTGATCGGGGTGGCTTTCCATCCAGCCGACGAGGAGCCGGCCGAAGATCATCGCCCAGCCGGCCCTCCCCTCGTACTTCAGCTTGTGGATCTTGTCGCGCAGGGCTCCGGAGTACATGGCCACCGCGTCGACGCGGGAGAACCCCCGCTCGGCTTCCGGTAGCGCGCATACCCGGTTGCCGCACTGCTTGCCGGGCGCGACGGCCTGGGAGCAGACCGGGCAGTGGGGCTCGGCGACGGGCTGGAGGGTGCGGCCGGCGCAGTCGGAGCACAGGCGGGCGGTGCCGGTGATGCGGTAGGCGCACACCGGGCAGTCGGGGAAGCCTGCGGGATCCGGGAGACCTGCCGTCACAGGCCGGCCAGGGCGAGCTGCTGGCGCTGCTGGCCGGCTGCCTGGATGTCCGCAGCCTGGCCGAGGCGGTCCGTGATGTCGCTGGAGGCGGTGACCAGGATCGCCCGGTCCTCGTCCAGCATCTTCTGGGCCCAGGGCTGGGTGTCGGCGAGGGAGCGGATCAGGAAGACGAGCTTGCCGTGCTCGGCGGCCAGGCGGGCCTGCATCTTGGCGCCCGACGTGCTGGAGGCCTCGATGACGACGCTGCCCAGGGTGGTGCCGGACGTGACGACGTTGCGGCGCGGGAAGGTGTACTTCGCCGGGGGGCTCGTGGGCCAAAACTGGCTCAGCAGCGCTCCGCCGGAGGCGAGGATCGCCTTCGCGAGCGGTCGGTTCTCGGCCGGGTAGATCGGGGCGGCGATGCCGGTGCCCATGACGGCGAAGGTCCGGCCGCCTGCGCTGAGCGTGGCCTGGTGGGCGGCGGCGTCGACGCCCCTCGCGAGGCCGCTGGCAATCACGACGTCGTGTTCGACGAGCTCGCGGGCCATCCGGGCCGCCCGGCGCAGCCCGTCCTCGGAGGCCTGACGGGTGCCGACGACGGCGATGGAGCGGGCGTCGCGCTGATCGAGCTCGCCGCGGTAGAAGAGGAACGGCGGCAGGTTGCCGATCAGCCGCAGGTTCGCCGGGTAGTCCTTGTCCAAGACCGTGACCAGGCGCGCGTCGGCCTTGCTGGCCGCGGCGAGCTCGTCGTCGACGCGGGCACGGGCATCGTCCAGCCCGGCGGCCAGGGCCTGCTGCAGCAAGGGGCGGTTCTTCGTCGCGGCACGCGAGTCCTCGTGAAGCTGTCCGTCCATGAGCGCGGCCAGGCCCTCGCGGCTCTGGGCGCTGCGGGCGAGCAGGCTCCAGTCCAGGGTGGCGTCGCCGGTGCGCAGCGCGCACAGGGTCAGCAGATCGTGCTGGTCAGCGGTGACATTGAGGTCCATCGGGTGTCCTTCTACTCGTGGCCCCGGGATGTTCGAAGGATGAAGCGGTGTCTCGGGCCACTTCCATCATGGCGTACGCGGCCCCCGTACGGGCGGGAAGGGGCCCTCGGGCCGGTTCCTCAGGCGTGCCGCCGCTGTTCCACGCGGGCCAGGGCTTCGGCGAGCTGAGTGGCCCCGCCGGGCGCCGCGACCGGCTCCCAGATGATCCCTGTCGCCAGACAGATGCCGCTGACCAGGCGCTCGGTCTCGCTGGTGTCGTACCACTGCTCGACTTGTCCGGGCAGGGCGATCCACCACAGGACGGTGGTCGTCTTCCCGGCCGGAAGGAGGTACTCGCCTCGCCAGACGAGGGGGTACGCGTGCTGCTGGAGGTGGGTGAGCATCTGGCCGAGGTGCTGCTGCCGGGCGTTCTTGTAGGAGGTCATGGGTGAGCGGGTGCCGGCGGGAACCGGGCGCGGTGCCGGATGGGCCATGCGGGCCGTGGTCGGCTCGGGGGCCGGGGGCTCGGCGGCGGCTTCCTCGGCGGCGGCGAAATGCTCCATGGCCGCCGTCAGGGACATAGACGGCCCCTCCCCCGCTCCTCCAGGGCCCGAGGTCGTCTGGAAGTCCGCCAGGGTGATGTTGTTGGTGGTGAAGGGGTCGATCGTGACGCCGGGGCGTAGCCGGTAGACGGTGTGGCGCGAGGGGTACTTTCCGATGGTCAGGGCGATGACCCTCGCTGCTCCGGCCTCGCTGAGGAGGGTGCGGGCCCATTCGACGTACTTGCCTTCGGTGGTGAAGTCGTCGAAGACGATCACCGTCTTGCCGGCGATCTTCTTCTTGTAGGCCGGGTTGACTCGTACGGTGCGGGCCTGGGCGGCGATGGAGGGCGATCCGATCGGCGCCGACGGGGCATGCTGGTATCCGTACGAGAGGGCCGGGAGGTTCTGGCATGCGATGGTGGGCCAAGGCGTGGATGGTCGCCGGGGTGTTCGTCCTGGCGGCCTGCAGCTCTTCGGCGGGCGGCCGATCTGCGGGAGTGCCGTCCGGGAGCCGTCCGGCAGGGCCGTCGACCAATACTCCGACGCCTCCCTCAGCGCCCCGGTCCACGGTGCCCTCCTCGATCAGACCCGCCAGCCCGAGCGGACCGAGCCCGTCAGCGTCGGCCACCACGCCCTCCCCTTCGGCGGCCGGCTGTGCCGCCGGGCGCGCGAAGGTCACCGTCAGCCCCGGTGACGCGGTCACACAGTGGTTGTGCGTGCGGCCAGGGACGGTGGTGTCCCTCGTCCTGCGGCCGCGCACCGACGACAAGCGGTGGACGGCCGTACAGAGTTCCGCACCCGTCTTCGTCCTCGCGTCCGGATGGCAGCTGGACACGGGCGGCACCGCCCACGCCTCGCTACGGTGCGCAGGCACCCGGGGCGGTACGTCCGACGTCACCGCGCTGGCGAAGGCACCGGACGTGGCGGGCGCGCCACGCGTCGCCTTCACGCTCCACGTGACTGTGGTGCCGTACACGACGGAGGGGTGACCCCCGAAAGCCGGGATCACCCCTCCCATCACTGTCGGCCATGCATACGCGTCAGCCGCAGTCACGCACCTTGATGCTGTAGATGCCGCGGCCATGGGTGGCCGCGTACAGCGTCTTGCCGTCGGGGCTCAGCTTCAGCTGGAGCACGGCGACAGCCGGGAGGTTGCCGACGCGCTGCCACGTCGTACGGCCCGGCGCCCGGTAGACGACGCCGAGGTCGGTGGCGACGGCGAGGCCGCCGTTCGGCGTGACGACCGCGGAGTTGGTCGGTACGTCGGGGAGGTTCTTCGAGACGTCCTTCCAGGTGGTGCCGCCGTCCTTGGACTCGAAGACGTGACCGACGCCCGCACCCGGACCCTCGGTCCAGTGCCGGGAGAAGCCGTTGACCGCGAGGAAGACGTGGTCGGCGTTCTTGGGGTCGATGGCGAAGCCGCTGAGGTAGCGGTTGGGCACGGTGCCGTCCGCGCCGGTGGCCGGGAGGGTGATGTCGTGCCAGCCGGTGCCGTCCGCGCTGCCGACGGAGATGCCGCGGGCGAAGCCCTGGTTATTGCAGGGTCCGCACCAGGCCGCGTACACCTTGCCGCCCGAGGCCGCGACTGCGGTCGCGGTACGGCCGGCGCCGAGGTCGTAGACGCTGGTCCACTCGGAGCCGCTGCGGATGGCGTAGCCGTGGGTCTGGACCCAGACGTGCCGGCCGCCGGCGATCCAGGTTGAGCTGTTCTTCGCGTCGGCGGCGAGCGGGGCGATGAAGCGGGCCTCGCTGGTGGCGTTGTCGGCCGGGGCGACGTTGTACGAGGTGACCTTGCTGGAGTCAGTGGTCCAGGAGCCGTCGTTGACGGCGCAGTTCTGGGTGATCTGGACGGCGAGGTAGACGTACTCCTCGGCAATGTTGCAGCCGTTGGCTGGGTCGGTGAGGGTGTCGCCGCCGTCGCCGCCGAAGTTGGAGCCCATCACCGTGTCGTTGCTGCGCAGGACGGACTGGCCGTTGTCCTGCAGGCCCCCGGTGACGGAGACGCCGCCGTGGGTCAGGTCCCTGCCGACGCCCACCGAGTAGTACTGCAGGGTGTCGATCGTGCCGTCATTGAGTGAGGTCCAGTCGGTGGCGTGCCCGGAGGAGTCCTGCGAGCCGCTGACCGGGCGCTTGTAGACACCACCGTCGTTGCCCACGTACACGAAGCTCTTGCCGTGGTAGCTGCCGATCGCGACGCCGTGCTGGTCTGAGTGGGTGGTCTGGTTGCAGTCGCCCGTCTGCTTGGCCGGGTCGATGCTCCAGCAGGAGAACCCGAAGTTCCAGTACGGGCCGACGGTCGACCAGTTACTACCGCCGTCCTTGGTCTCGTAGACCTCTTCGAGGCCGGCGTAGACGTGTTCCGCGTTCGCCGGGTCGACGGTCAGGAACTGGTTGTACCAAGCCTGCACGCCGGGCATGTAACCGCTGGAGGTCAGCGCCGAGCCGTCGGCGGCCAGTCCCTTGTAGTCGGCGATCTGTGTCCAAGGACCGGTCGGGGAACCGGACTTGGAGACGTAAATTCCCTCCAGACCGCTGTCCGGGTTGGTGTTCAGCTGCTCCGGGGACTGGTCGATGGCGTAGTAGCGGGAGCCGTCGGCGGACCGGGCGAAGGTGACGTTGCCGACGTTGTCCGCGTCGGCCGGCAGGTCGCCCAGGCCGCTGGTGATCCGCGTCCAGGTGCCGTTCACCTTGGTGTAGAAGCCGTTGTAGTCGTCACCGCTGCGCCAGCCGACCGCGAGAACCACCTTGGAGGGGTCCTTCGGATCGATCGCGATGTCGTTGGCGATGTTCTTGTACGCAGCCGAGGCGTCGCTCGCCAGTGAACCGCCGGGCAGGTAGTCGGGGTTGGGCGCGAACTCCAGCTTCCAGGCGCCGCTGAGCTTCTTGGTGGAGTGGCTCCATACGCCCTCGCTCGTCGCCGCCCACACCTTGCCGCCACCGAAGCGCAGCTCGTGGATGGTGGTGGACTCCAGCTCGTCACCGCCTACCCGGCTGCGCGCGGAAAACGTGCCATGGTGCGGGTCGGACACCACGTAGACACCGCTGCCAAGGTAGGCGTCCGCGTTGGTCGTCGCCTCACCGGTGCCCAGCCACAGCCGCCCGCCGTCGTCGAGTGCGAGCGCGCCGGTGGACTGCGAGGACAGCTTGTCGCTGATGGGCTGCCAGCGGCCGCCTCCGGTGTGCGAGCGCCACACCCCGCCGCCCGCACTGCCCGCGTACACGTATCCGTCGTCGTCGGCGGCCATCGCCGCCATCCGGCCGGTGACGTTGCCCGAGCCGCCGCTGGAGTTGGAGTCGTAGTCGCGGTAACGCGCATCGTCGGAGTTGTACGGCAGGTCCGTGACGTTCCGCCAACTGCCGCCGGTGCTGAGCAGGTCGGTCAGACTCTGCCAGGCGGTGCCGTACGCGCCCGGCGCGACGATGCCGGGCGAGGTGCGGGCTTCGGCGTACTGGTCCGCACCCTCGGCTATCTCGTCGGCCTCGTTGCCGTCGTCACCGCCGCCGTCGTCCTCCGCCTTGGCCTTTGGAGTGATGCCGCCCACCGACTGGGCACGTTCGGCGGCGAGTTGGGCGAGTGTGCGGGCACCGAAGGGCGTGCCGTCCGGGCCGGACGCGGCGCCGGCGGGTATCGCGACGAGTGCGGCGGATGCGGTGATGGCGCAGATCGTGAGCCATCGTCTCTTACGGGTTGGTGCTGACACCAGGTCCTCCCAAAACGGGCACGGGATACAGCTGTCGGGGACGACCCGATCACCGGTGGCGGGAGGTGTCCGGCATTTGGACAAGTCTTTGACCAGAACCTGCCACCGCACATGGCCAAAAGCCGACCGGCGGCGTTGTCACGTTGTTGGGTGTGTGGGTGCCTGATGGCGTGTCGGGGCGTGGTGGGGCCCGGGTGCCGGCCTGTGGTCAGGCCTTGGTGGGCCGACTGGCAGCGCCGGTGATCTGGTCCCAGATGGCGAAGCGGATGGTCATCTCGGCTCGGTGTTGGGATGCGGTCATCAGGTGGCGGTGGGGTCGGAAGTAGGGTGAGATGCCGCTGAACGCGGACAGGAACCGCTGGGCCGCGCCGACGGAGCGGAAGCCCTTCATCGCGCGTTCACGCTGCCTCGTCGGCTGGTGGGAGTTCTCGGCCCGGTTGTTCAGTCCCTTATGGGAGCGGTGCTCCACCGAGTGCATGACCTCGCGGTGAGCCGCGCCGTAGGAACGCAGCTTGTCGGTGACGATCACCCTCGGCACCGCCCGGGTCTTCTTCATCAGGCCGCGGAAGAACCGTCTGGCCGCCGCCTTGTCCCGCCGATTCTGTACGAGGATGTCGAGCACGTTGCCGTCCTGGTCGACGGCCCGCCACAGGTACTTTCGTACCCCGTTGATCTTGATGAACACCTCGTCCAGATGCCACTTGTCGCCGGGCCGGGTACGGCGGCGGCGCAGTCCGTTCGCGTAGGCCTGGCCGAACTTGGCGCACCAGCGGCGGATCGTTTCGTGGGAGACGATCACGCCGCGCTGGAGCATCAGCTCCTCGACCTCGCGGTAGGACAGAGGGAAGCGGAAATACAGCCACACGCAGTGGGAGATCACCTCGACCGGGTACCGGTGACCCATGTACGCCGACGGCACAGGCAACACCAGCGATCCCCTCCCAGCATGATCAACACAGAGATCATCCCACCCAGTCAGCCAACGTGACAGTGCCGTGTACCCGGCCCGAGAAGCCACTGCAGTCCGGACAGAGGGCCCCGGCCGCCCGGCCTCTTGCCACCACGTCGACCGTGCCAAAAACGGCCGTCACCGCCTCGACGGTCAGATCGTCGATCCCGTCGAACACCAGCGAGTCCCAGAACGATACGTCGGCCTGCATGACCAGCACTGTCACCGGCCACAGCCACATACGACGGAGATCTACGGATACCTGACGGAGCGTCACTACCCGCTGTTTGTCGGCACGGCGTAGGCGGTCTCAGAACCCATCCTTAAACCCGCAGGGCGAAGCAGTGCGGGCTTGTGACTCGTCGGAGGGGATGTGAGAGAAGAAGGACGGGCCCGGGCAGGTGGGTTGATCGGTCCGCGAGTCTTGATCGCTACCGAGCCTGCTGATTAGCTGGCCAGCATGTCTGATCTTGGACCCGTCGCCTGGCCACCTGCCCCGATCAGGACCGAGAGGCTCGTGCTCCGTGAGCCCGAGGCCCAGGACCGTGCGACGGTCATCGAGCTGCTGGCCTCGCCAGAGGTGGGCACCTACCTCGGTGGCCCCCGGCCGCGCGATGAGCTCGAGCGCGCGATGCCGGGGGCGCCCAGCCGGCGCCCCGGCCGTTTCATAGTCGATCTCGACGGAGCGATGATCGGCCAGATCACGATCTACAAAGAAACGGGGCACCTTCGTCAGGCTGCTGGGAAAGCTGAGCTCGGCTACTTGTTCCTGCCGCAGACATGGGGACGCGGGTACGCCGCCGAGGCGTGCGCAGCGGCACTCGACTGGTTCGCCGGCGCGCTTCCCGGCGAACCAGTGGTGCTCGCCACCCAGACCGCCAACGTCCGCTCGATGCGCCTCGCGGCGAAGCTGGGGTTCATCGAGGTAGAGCGGTTTGAGGCTTACGGCGCCGAGCAGTGGTTCGGCATGTGGTCCCCGGTCGCGCTGTCCGACTGAGCTCGTGCTCGGCAGTGTCCGCACTCACCGCGATGAAGCCGGGCGGGCGCGAGGAGATCAATCGAGGTTCAAAGATGGGTTCTCACACCCGCTCGGTGTTTCGCAATCGAACACTGCGGCCACCCTCCGTGACCGCTCCCCAAGATCTGTGCCAGAACCCAAAACTCGCGAACATCCCAACGCTGTTAGACCGCCGCCTGCTGTTCAAACTCACGGACAAACGCTGTCCCTACAAGTGAACGGAGCCACCACGTCTGCTCGGCCTCCGCCTTCAGGATTCGCCTGACTTGACTTGGTGCAGAGAAGCTGGATCCAGTTCATGCCGCACGCCGGAGCGATCGAGGTCCGTGACATCGGATGGGCAGGCTGATCTACTCCCGGTCAGCCTCCGAGGGCTGATTCTCGGAATGCCGGGCGGACCGTGCCTCCTCAACGCTCTGCTGCAGCGCGGTCATGAGATCGACAGCAGGCTCAGGCTGAGACGGCTCGACTGGCTCGCCTCCCGAGGCGACGGCGGCAACGAGCTGGTCCAGGGCGTGGGCGTACGCGTCGTGATCTTCGCTGTCGTCCACACCGGTCATCTCCTGCACCACTACCTCAGCCAGCCGGCGCTCGCGGTCGCTGAGCGGGACGGCGGGGACCAGGTGGGCCAGGTCCCCGGGATCGCGGATCTCATCGCGCCAGTGCAGGGTCTGCAACAGCAGAAGCCCCCGGTACGGCCGGACCACCGCCCTGCGCTCGCGGCTGCGGATCGCGACCTTGGCCATGGCCACCAGCTTGGTCCGGGAGAGGACCTCCACCAGCAGCGCGTACGGGCGATCCGCGTCCGGTGCCGCGGGAGCGATGTAGTACGCCCGGTCGTAGCTGATCGGGACCACACCCTGCGGATCGATGAATCCCAGCACCCTGATCGTGTGCATGGTCGGCAGCGGCAGGCGGGCCAGGTCATCCTCCGAGAGCGGAAACATGCGGCCACCCGGCAGGGCGACACCGCGCCCGACCTCGTCATAAGGAATCTCGCGGCCCTCCGCCGTGCAGAAGCGGCGGTGCTCGACACGGCTGCCGTCAGCGGTGTGGATCTCATGGAGCCGCACGGTGTGTTTTTCGGTGGCGGCGTACAGCGAGACGGGAATCGCGACCATCCCGAAGGCGATCGTGCCCGACCAGGTAGCGGTGGCACTCATGCTTCCAGCCTCGGCGGCCGCAGCTCCCTCCGCATCCGGGAGCGGCCACGGCAGGACACGCAGCGACTGTCAACGCGAGGCCGGGGAGCTCGGTCAGCGGCGGCGGAGTTCCTCAGCCCAGTTCCGGAGCTGGTCTTCGAGGACCAGGTTGTCGCCGCGGGCCACGGTCTGGAGCAGCTGGGCGCACACGGTCGCTTCGGCGGCGAGGCCGGCCGGGCTGCCCAGCACGGGAAAAACGTCGCGGACGCGGGCGGCGGTGTTGGGCTGGATTAGTGAGTAGGCGTAGAGCGTGGCAGCGTCGAACCCCTCCGGAGCTCGCCCCCATCCCTCCCAGTCCAGAAGCCTCAGCGGCGCGGTGACGTTCGCCCAGTGCAGGTCGCCGTGGGCGGTGGTCCAGCACGGCACGGCCGGGGCCGGGATCCAGACGAACTCGGGGATGGCCCGGTCCATGTACTGCTGGCGTATGGCGACACGGTCGGTGACAGTTGCCGACACCTTCTCCAGCGCCTCCGTCAGGTCAGCCCACCAGGAGCCGGGCAGCTGGAGGTCGTACTGGAGGATCGGGTCGTCGGACAGGACCGGCTGGTCGACGCGGGCCGACAGCTCCGCCCGGTAGGCGGTGGTGTCGTCGAAGGCGTCGTGCACGCCCAGGAGCGCGGGCCGGTGCCCGTCGAGGTCGCCGAAGGCGTGCTGTGCGTCCAGAGCGCCGTCCTACAGCTTCCCCGACGCCTTGGCCTCCGGGGCGGACACCAGCCGCAGCCACGCGAGGGCGCCGGCGGCGGTGCGGGCCCGGGCACCCAGGGTGCGCCCGGCCCAACCCCAGAACTCCCCGCCCGGCTCGGTCTGGACCTCCAGGGCCTTCGCGGCAAGCGCGTGGTGGGCGCGCATGCGCTGTTCGACATCCGGGTCAGAGGGAGGCGAGTACATCGTTGATCCCCGCAATCGGGCAGTATCCGGAGGAAGTTGGGCGACCGCCGCCGTGAGGACCGCCCAGTTCAGACCCAGCGGTAGTTCTGGTCGGTGACGGCCGGGAGCTCGGCGTTGGCGACTTGGGCTCGAGGGGAGGACCGCCGTCGACACCGGCCACCAGGTGATCACCGCCATGGGCGGAGTCGACTCCGCCCGCACCACCAGCACCCTCACCGAACTCCGCCAAGGACTCGGCAGCCACCGGCACATCAGCACCGTACGAGACTTCCTCGACTACGCCGCCTGAGGCGCGCTACAGCGGCCCGGCCCGGGCCCGTCAGGTCCGCCGGCGGAACAGACTGCGGAGCCTGCCGGGCTCCTGGTCGTCGTCCCGGTCCGACTCCGCCTCTACGGCAGCCGCAGCTGCAGTGGCCACGAGGGCTGCTTCGGCGGCGGCCTTGTCACGGGTGACGTCGTCGGCACGGCAGCTCCCGCACACCGTCAGGTCTCCGGCCTCCCACCGGCTGCTGCGCCCCGTGGTCTCCTCCCAGCGGTCGTCCGTGAACTTCGCCCCGCACCGCGTGCACACCGGGCGGCTCGCCTCCCGTTCGGCAGCCCGCCGCCGTTCCTCTTCGGCTGTGGCCTGGGCGTCCTGGCGGCGGTAGAGGGCGTCGCCGTCGGGGTTGTCGAGCGCCTGGTGCAGTGTCTGCTCGAACCCTGAGGCGGCTCATTGGCACCGGATCCGGCCGGACCGCCAGAGGAGACCGGCCCGTGGCCGCCCGACGCGGTCACCCCCCGAGCGACGGCAACCGGACACGCTCCGACCAGCGCCGATTCATCATTACGGGGCCATACGGCCCGGGCAGCCCGTTCAGCCGCCCGGTGATCAGTAGCGTGCAGCACGTCAGCTACAGACTGCATGTCCGCGTCGCTTCGCGCGGGCTGCCCTGCGATGTGGAGGCGTTCTGATGGTGCCCCTCGGCGGTCTGCTCCCCCCGATCGGCCTGGAGATTCCCTGCTCCAGCTATGCGGTCGACGTGCCGATGAAGTTCGATGCGCTCGGCCTGGTCACCCTGGACTTCAGGGGCGGCATCAGGGTCCGGGTCGAGGCCAACATCGCCGGCGGCCTCGGCGGCGTGAAGTTGAAGATCATCGGCGAGGAGTACAGCGCCGACCACCCGACCCTCGGGCGCGTGACCCTCTCGCAGGCCGACATCGACACCACCCCGCTCAGCCTGCTCGAAGTCCTCGGCAACATGCCCCCGAAGTTCAAGAACACCCTGTTCCACGACTTCACCCTCACCATCGAGAAGCCCCCGGGCGGCGGCAGTGACCCGCTGGTCCTGTCCAACACCAAGACCATGACCACCCTGAACGACAGCCTCACCGTCTTCCCCCCGCAGGGCGCCGTCTACCAGCTCCAGCAGCCCGTGGAGTTCGCCCCGGTCGGAGAGCCGAGCAAGGCCGTCGCCCAGCTCCTGCAGCTCCCGATGACCCGCTCGCACAACCCCTGACCCCTCTTCGCGGCCCGGCGCCACGACGCCGGCGCCCGGCCGCGAAGGCCGGTCCAGCAGCGATCTTGTACTCATGGCCAGTAAAGGCCCGTCGGGAAAACGTCGGTAACTCGCGGAAGCAGAGGAACGGCGCCGGACTCCCGGGTGTGGGTGGACGGGTTGCCCAGGGCGAGCTCGTGCGCCCAGTAGGGCCGTTCGGGCAGCTGGACGCTGTGGAATGGTGTGGGCCGCGCCAGTGCTGCCGGTTCTGTTACGCCAGCCCGGCGTTGACCGGTGCAGCGCCGACCTGGTCGAGGTGATGCTGGCTGGCCCTCTCGACCTGCGGCGATCCAACTTCACTGTCACAAAAGGCCACTGGTCCAACTTCGGTGGCAATCGGTCCAACTCCGCTGTCACAGGAGTGCGTGCGTGTGACTGTTGGGTGCGTTTCTTCTTGAGGGACGAGAAACACCTGGTCAACGCGTTGGTCCTCCGGAAACCGCGTCACGGTAGATCGTGTCGTTCTTCCCGGAACGACCACGTCCGTACTGGTCACCGACGAGGTCCCTCCAGAAGAAACGCACCCGTGACTGTTGACGGGTGCCGCAGCCGGACCTGCTGGTCGCGTAGCGTCTTTGATCTCTGGTTGGCGAGTTCTTTGATTGATAGTTGGCGGCTCGGAGACCCCGGTCAGTCACGCAACGTGAATAGGGTCTCCGCCCGCCGCCGTGGATCAAAAGTGCGTTGCGATGCCGAAGACGCCGCGGAGTTGTGCCATGTCGTGACGATCGCGTTCCGAGGGCTCGTAGCCCTGGTGGAAGTAGACCTGCTGTTCGGCAGACAAGCACGGGGCTGACGTCCCATGAATGGTGCCCGTCACGAAGCATGAGGACGGGTAGGTGAACGGACGCTCGGGTTCGGGTGACGCCTGCACTGCTGAGCCGTCGTCGGCAAAGACCAGCGGGTGGAGGTCAATCTCTCGTCCGTCCGGTGCCGTCACGACGAATCGGATGGGCCTCCAGTTCAGGGTCTCAACGAAACCCACCTCATGGAGGGTAGCCAACACGGCGTCTTCCTGGTCCTGCCGGTGCATCAAGTCCAGGTCCCGATGGTCTCGCGTCTGCTCGCCGACCAGAGCGTCGATCCCCCATCCTCCACCGATCCAGACGTCCGCCTTCGCTTGTCGTAGCAGGGTCAGGACGAACAACACGTCGTCAGCTGTCATCACCTGACGCAGGCTAGAAGCGTCCGCCCAGGGCCGCGAACGTTTTCCTGTCCTTCAGCCTTCCGCTGACTGGTGGTGGCAGGGGCGAGCTCGGCGTGCGCAGCAAGAACACATCTTCGATTGACCGCACCCACAGTCACCAGACCGATCGCCCGCCAATCAGAAATCAAATCCGCCGACTAACCATCAAAGTCACAGTGCGGGTGGAGGGAGGTTTCTCCCCCGTCCGACTCCGGACTTTATCCACAGGCGACCTGTCAGAAGGTGATCAAAGACGCCGTGACCGGCACGGTGATCACCTCTGTGAGGAGCTGTCCATGTCCCAGACCCCCGCCGCTGCGCCGCTCGCCCCGATGTCCCCGAACGCGGTGATGACTGCCTTCCACTTCGTCCAGTCGGTTCAGGCCGGTGACACCGACACGGCCGGCATGCTCGCGGGCGCCGAGCCGCGGCTGCGCGAGCTGCTCATAGACGTCGCCGATCGCATCGTTACCCCGATCACCGCGCTGCCCAGCGCCGCCGAGGGCGATCCGTGCACGGACTCCTTCGCCCTGGAGGCGCTCGGGCGCATCTTCTCGACGCCGCAAGGGGCTGCCGAACTATCGTCTGGTGCGATACGCCGACGACTTCGTCGTGCTGGTGCACGGCACCAAGTCCGAAGCCGAAACACTCAAGACGGAGATCGGTGAACTGCTGGCCCGCAGACTGAAGATGACCCTCTCGGACGAGAAGACCCACATCACCCATATCAACGACGGCTTCGTCATCCTGGGATTCCACATCCAGCGGAGGCCCTGGTGCGATGGCCGTCGCGTCGTGCTCACCATTCCGTCCAAGCAGGCTTTGGCGTCGGTGATGCACAAGGTCAAGAAACTGACGGGGCGAAGTACGACGTCGCTCTCGTTGGAGGAGGTGCTGCGGTCGGTCAATCCGGTCCTTCGGGGCTGGGCTGCCTATTTCCGCTACGGCGCATCGAAGAGAACATTCTCCTACCTCGGTTGGTACGCGTGGTGGAGACTGCTTCTCTGGATTCGCTACAAGCACCCTCACCTGACCTGGAAACAGTTGCGGCGCCGCTATTACGGGGCAGACCGCATCGCAGAGGGTGGAGTCGTCCTCTACAACCCGGCGAAGATGCGGGTCCCGCGATACACGTTTCGTGGAGCGCAGATCAGCACGCCTTACAACATCGACGAGGTTGATCCCGACGGAGCACGTTTCCGGCGGACGAACCATGACGATGTGTCCTTCGTCGGCCAGGTCAGCGAATACCTCGCCTGATCCAGCGGATCACGTGGAGAGCCGGATGCTCGGCCAACGGGCACGTCCGATTCGGCGGGCGGGGACGGGAAAACCGACACCGGAAACGGTGCACGGCGTCTCGTCCCCGACCCAACATATGGAGCTGGACCGGCGCGGCGCCGAGCTGCTGTTCCAGGTTCTGACCGAGCGCGAGGAAAAGAACAGTATGGCCATCGCCTCCAACGAGTCCTTCTCTGCGTGGACCAAGACGTTCACCGATCCTCGGCTCTGCGCGGCCATCGTGGACCGGCTCACCTTCGGCGGCAACATCATCGAGACCGGCACCGACTCTTACCGGCTCGCCCACGCCAAGGCTCGCCAGCAGGCCGCCGCCAGCACTTGATCACACCTGCTCCGCCGGGGCGCGCATCAGGCGACTGCCGGCACTGGAGATATGAGACTTGACTCTCACAATATGTGAGAGGAAACTCTCACGTCATGGACTCTGGTAATCGGCTGGGCGATATCGAGATCACTGATCCGCAGGCGATGCGGGCGCTGGCGCACCCGGTGCGGCTGGCGATCCTCGAACGCCTGCAGCGGCACGGGCCGGCGACGGCGACGCAACTCTCGCCCGACGTGGGAGCAACCCCGTCAGTGACCAGCTGGCATCTGCGGCATTTGGCGGGCTTCGGCCTGGTCCGCGACGCCGAGCCCGGCCCGGACCGCCGCCAGCGGCGGTGGGAGGCGGTGGCGCGCGGCTTCCGGTTCGAGGTGCCGGAGGACCCGGACGACGAGGAGGGCAGGTCGGCCGCGCGGGTCCTGTCCCGGGAGATGTTCCTGCGCTCCGCAGACCTGCCGAACCGGTGGGCTGCCGAGGTCGAGCCCAAGCTCGAACCGGCGTGGCAGCGGCTTGCGGGTCTGTCCAACACCCGCGTCGTCGTCTCCGCCGACGAACTCGCCGCCATCGAGGACGCGATCGAACGCATCCTCGCGCCCTACGTGACGCGTGACGAGGCCGCGCGTCCGGCCGAAGGCCGCGGCGTCCGGCTGCTGCGTTACGCCTTGCCCGAGGGCGCCGGGGATCAGACCGGCGCGACGTCATGAGCGCTGCAGACCAGGCCATACCCGTATCACTGTGGCGTGACCAGCGGTTTCGTCGATTCTGGGCCGGCCAGTCGATCTCGCAGTTCGGCGACCGGATCACCGAACTGGCCCTGCCACTGATCGCGGTGGGGGCGCTGCACGCTTCGGCCAATCAGGTAGCGTGGCTGACCGCGCTCATCTGGACCCCGAATCTGCTCGCGATCGTCCTCGGTGCCTGGGTCGACCACCGCATCCACAAGCGGCGCCTGATGGTTCTCGCCGACCTGGTGCGCGCCGCAGTACTGCTCTCCCTCCCCGCTGCCTATCTGCTGGGGGCGGTGACACTTGGTCAGTTGTATGCCGTGGCGTTACTGACCGGCGCCGCAGGGGTGCTGTTCAACACCGCCTATCCGCCGTTCTTCGCCCACCTGGTGCCCCGGTCGTCCTACGTCGACGCGAACAGCAAGCTCAGTGCCAGCCGTTCCGCGTCATTCGTCGCCGGCCCGGCGATCGGTGGTGTTCTGGTCCAGGCGTTGACCGCTCCCGTCGCCGTCGTCGTCGACGCCCTGACGTTCCTGGCGTCCGCGATTCTGGTCGGTCGGGTTTCGATCGATAAACCGCCAGCCGCCCCTGACCAAGCGACGCCCCGGCTGCTGCGGCGTGCCAAGGAGGGACTGGTGTTCGTCATCCGTCACCCGGTGCTGCGGGCGAGCCTCGGGTGCGCGGCGACCGTCAACTTCTTCACCTTTGTCGCGGGCAGCGGACTGATCGTGCTGTTCGCCAGCCGGAACCTCGGACTGACCGCGGGAGTCATCGGCATGGCGTTCGGGATCGGCGCCACCGGCTCGCTCCTTGGCGCGGTGATCGCCCCGAAGGTCTCGCGAAGGCTCGGCGTGGGCCTCAGCATCGTCGTGGGCGCTGTGTTGTTCCCGGCACCGATCGCCATCGCCGCTGCTGCGGGCGGCCCCCTCTGGGCTCGCGCCGGAGCCTTGGCCCTGGCCGAGTTCCTCTCCGGCGTCGGCGTCATGCTGTTCGACGTCAACCTCAACTCCCTTCAGGCGGACGTGATCCCCGATGGCATGCGCAGTCGAGTGGCCGGCGCGTACAGCACGATCAATTACGGCTTACGCCCTGTGGGCGCCGTCCTCGGCGGCCTCCTCGCCACCCTCATCGGCCTCCGGGTGACCCTCCTCATCGGGGCCGTCGGCGGAGCGCTGTCGCTGCTCTGGCTGCTGCCCTCGCCGATACCACGCATCCACTCCCTGACTCCCGACAATCCGGTAGCTGCAGACAGCGACACGGACTCGGACGCGCGACCAGTGCCTTCCTGACCCGCCGTCGAACCATCCGGGTCCGAGCGGAGACCTCCCGAACCCGACGGCCGGCACATACATGCCGGGCCGCGGTCGCCCAGCGCGGATAGTGCTTGGGCGCCCCGTGGCATCGCCCTCGTGGATCGGATCCGTGATCCGCTGCGAGGGTAGAGGGTGGGGCCAAAATACTCGTTCAGATCATTTCCCGAGGCGTTGTCACGTTGTTGGGTGCGTGACTGTCTGATGGTGCGTCGGGGTGTGGTGGGTCTGCGGTCCGGGCCTGTGTTCAGGCCGTGGCGGGCAGGCTGGCAGTGCCGGTGATCTGGTCCCAGATGGCGAAGCGGATGGTCATCTCGGCGCGGTGGTCGAAGGCTGTCATCAGGTGGCGGTGGGGTCGGAAGTGGGGTGAGATGCCGCTGAACGCGGACAGGAACCGCTGGGCTCCACCGGTACTGCGGAAGCCCTTCATCGCGCGTTCACGCTGCCTGGTGGGCTGGTGGCTGTTCTCGGCCCGGTTGTTCAGTCCCTTGTGCGAGCGGTGCTCGACGGAGGACATGACCTCACGGTGGGCCGCGCCGTAGGAACGCAGCTTGTCCGTGACGACCCCCCGCGGCACCGCACGCGTCCTCTTCATCAGACGGCGGAAGAAGCGCCGGGCCGCGGCCTTGTCCCGCCGGTTCTGCACGAGGATGTCGAGCACGTTGCCGTCCTGGTCGACGGCCCGCCACAGGTACTTCAGCTCCCCGTTGACCTTGATGAACACCTCGTCCAGATGCCATTTATCCCCGGGCCGGGGACGGCGGCGGCGCAGTCCGTTCGCGTAGGCCTGGCCGAACGTGGCGCACCAGCGGCGGATCGTTTCGTAGGAGACGATGACGCCTCGCTGGAGCAGCAGCTCCTCGACCTCGCGGAAGCTGAGCGGGAAGCGGAAGTACAGCCACACACAGTGCGAGATCACCTCGACCGGGTACCGGTCCCCCTGTACGACGGCGACGCACTCCCCACCGACAACCCCCCTACAGCAGATCAACCCGAAGATCATCCCACCCGGTCAGCCAACGTGACAGCGCCGCTTCACCCAGTTCCGCAGCGCCTCGCGGGACCCGATGCCGAGCTTCTCGGCCACCGCCTGCAGAGCGGCCGTCTCGTTCGGGTGGTCATCGCGCACCTCGGCGACCATGCGCACCGCACGGCGGCGGAGCTCAAGGGGGTAACGGGAAGGTCGTGCCATGACTCGATCATTTCATGAAATCGAGTCTCCATTCGAGCCGGGGCGGTTCAGCCCTGCACCTTGATGCGCAGTTGGAGGGCTCACCGGTCACCTGACTGCGAACCGTCCGCGGACGAGCCGACCGCCAGAGGGCCGAATGCGCGCCATTACTGTCCACATCTGCGGCCAGGCACACGCGGCCCCTGTGAGTTGAAGACATCAGGAAATGCCCGTGGATCGACCCGGCCCCGAGTGCCTCGCCCCGCGGGAAGGCGTCTGAGGTGCACGGCGGCGGCCCAACCGAACAGAAGGCGATCAATAATGGCTTCGATCAGTCCGACGCCCGAACCCGATCCGCGCAGGTGGCGGGCGCTCGGGATCATCTGCCTGGTACAGGTGATGCTGCTGCTCGACGTGACCGTGGTCAATGTCGCTCTTCCCCCCATACAGCGGGATCTTGGCTTTACGACCACCGGCCTGGCATGGGTCGTCAACGGTTACACCGTCACCTACGGCGGACTGCTGATGCTCGGCGGGCGCCTGGGTGATCTGCTGGGCCGCAGACGCCTGTTCCTGATCGGTCTGGCGGTCTTCGCGCTCTCGTCGGCGACCGCCGGAATAGCCCAGCAAGCCGGTGTACTCGTCGCCAGCCGCTTCGTACAGGGCATCGGCGCCGCACTCGTCAGCCCGGCGGCCCTGTCGCTGGTAACACTGCTGTTCACCCGGCCACAGGAAAGGGCGCGGGCGATGGCCATCTGGAGCGGCCTGGCCGGAGTCGGCGTGGCCCTGGGCGTCGTACTCTCAGGCATCCTGACCGACCTCGCCTCCTGGCGCTGGATATTTTTCATCAACCTGCCCATCGCCGCCTTCGCGTTTCTCGCCACCCCCAAGCTCGTCTCCGAGAGCCGGGCCGCCAAGCGCGGCCGGCCTGACGTCCTGGGAGCCATCCTGGTCACCCTCGGCCTGCTCCTGCTCGTGTTCGGCCTGCTGGAGAAGGGCAACCACGCGTGGCTCTCGTTCTCCGTCCTGGGCTGCGTGGGGATCGGCGTCGTCCTCTTGATCGGCTTCGTGTTCGCCGAAGCCCGCGCCGCACAGCCCCTGGTACCCCTCGCATTCCTACGCTCACGCAACCGGAGCATCGCCAACATGGTCCGCGTCTGCTACTACATCGGGTTCGCCACCTTCTTCTTCTCCCTGAGCTTGTATATTCAGCACATATTGCATTTCTCCACGCTGGCGACCGGGTTCGCCTTCGTACCGTTCGGGTTTGTCATTCTGTTCAGTGCCACCGTGGTGGCACCGCGCCTCCTCCCCCGGTTCGGGCTGCGGACGCTGAACGGAGGAGGCCTTGCGATCTCCACGATCGGCTACGTTTTCCTTGCCGGACTGAGCGCACATGGCACCTATGTGGCCGATGTGCTGCCTGGGCTGATCCTCGTACCGCTGGGAGGCGGCCTGGTCCTCGTCGGATCCACCGTCGCCGGAGTGGACGGCGCCACGGGTGAGGACGCGGGCATCGCCACCAGCATGAACAATGCGTCCATGCAGATCGGCAGCGCCATCGGTCTGGCCGCCCTGGTCTCACTGGGCACCAGCCACGCCACCGTGCTGCAGCACGCGGGAGTCGACCCCACGACCGCTACCGCGCGCGGCTACGCCTTCAGCTTCGCAGTCGCCGCTGCTGTGACGGCCTTCGGCGCGTTGCTCGGCTTCGTCGGGATCCACCCGACGGTAGCCAAAGTCGGGACCGTGCGGGAGAACGCCGAGCAGCGAGCGGCCTGACTCGCCGTCGGCAGAGAAAGCATGAGCCTGCGGCTGAGGAGGTGGCGAGGGCCGCCAAGGTCACGCTGCCCGATCCTCGTGCACCTCTCGACACGTAACACCGTCACTTAGTGCGTTGTGGCAAAGGGAGTCCCTGTTCGATGAGCAGGGACTATTCCGTGTGCGGAGCATGATTGCGGAGGGATAGGGGCAGGCAGCGGACGGCTTGTTGTGGATCGAGGAGGGTGCGATGCCGTCGGTGCTGGGGTTGATGGAACAGCGTGAGGCGCGGGCGAGGCGGGATCTGGAGTCTTGGACGGAGGTTCTGGAGCAGGCTCAGGCGGAGGTGGATGCCGCGCGGGAGCGGGTCGAGCGGGCCCGGGTGGGGCGTGAGGAGCTCGTGTCGGTGCTGGCCGAGGAGAGCGACGTTGATACGCCGGTTTCCGTGTCGTCTGGCGGTGAGACGGCTGCCGGTGTGGGATCGAGCGGCCCCGGCGCGGGGCAGGGCGAGCGGCCGCCGGTGTGGCGGTCGGGCATGGGCGAGGAAGCGCTCAGGGGCTTGTACCGGGAGGTGTTCGCCGCGGTGGTGGCTGCGTCGGGGCCGGTGAACGGAGTGGAGCTGACGCGGGCGGTGGGCCGGGAGGCGGAGATCAAGAACGAGGTGGAGAAGATCCGTCACCGTGCCTATGTGCTGGAGAAGCGGGGCTGGCTGGTGCGGGCGGGGGACGGACGGTTCATGCCCGCGCCCGCAGCAGTCGGCCGGGGCGCCTCTCCGGCCAGCGCGGAGCGTCCCCGGCCAGGCGCCTCGACAGCCTGATCACAGCGGCCCACCACACCATCTGGGTGTGGTGGTCGGGGCGGCGTTCGTGGTCGCGGTTGAGGCGGCGTGAGCGGGAGAGCCAGCTCAGCGTGCGCTCCACCACCCACCTGCGGGCCAGTACGACAAATCCGCGCCTGCCGTCGGAGCGGCGCACGACCTCGATCCGCACTCCGTGGCGGGCAAACGCCTTCGCCAGTGCCGGACCCTGGTAGGCGCTGTCGACCCACACCAACTTCAGCAGCCGGCCCGGCTGGTCCATGAACGTCTCCAGCAGCGCGGGGGCGGCCTTGGAGTCGTGCACGTCGGCCGTGGTCACGGTGACCTCCAGGAGCAGGCCCTCGGTATCGGTCAGGATGTGACGCTTGCGCCCGTCACGTGACTTCCCGCCGTCGTATCCGCGGCTGTCCTCGCCGACGGTCTCGGAGGCGTCCACCGACTGACTGTCGATGATTCCCGCGCTGGGCTCGGTGTTGCGGCCTGCGCGTTCCCTCGCCACGCAGCGCAGGCGTTCGTGCAGCTCACGCACGTAGTCGCAGGCCCGCCAGCGGCGGAAGAAGTCGTAAACCGCCCGCCAGTACGGGAAGTCGACCGGCAGGGCCATCCACTTCACGCCGTTGTCGACCAGGTAGCGCACAGCGTCGAGCATCTCGCGGTGGCAATACGCCTCCGGACGCCCGCCCTGCTTGAGGAGCCAGGCCGGTACCGGCATCGCCGCGCGGACCTCGGCCCACTCCGCGTCCGTCATGTCACTGGGATAGCAGCCTGCCCGCCGTCCCGGAGCGATCGAACCGAACCTGTGCGCGTAGCAGTCGCACTCCGGGGTGACCGCGGTGGACGCGGGTACAGCAGAGATGGTCAACTGGTCGGACAACGGGTCTCCTTGCTCGTGACCGGCCTCAACAACCACGTCACTACCAAGGGGCCCGTTTCTTCATGCCCGCGACCACACCGGCAACTCTGTCCGAACGATCACCCGCGCCGCAGGCTTCGAACGAGATCCGGTTTGCCACAACGCACTTAACCTCAATACCGGGTAACTTAGGGCTTTGGTATCCGCTTGACCCGTTTGGGTTTGGTGGCGCCAACGATGGTGACGGCCGCAGCACATGAGCGGTCTGCAACGCGGTGGGCAGCGCGTTTGAGGGGCCAGCTGGCGACTTTGCGTTTGATGACGCGGGGGTTGGCCCGGCGGCGTCGCCGTGGCAGGAGGCGTTCGAGGAGTTCAGCGTGGGTGGCTTTGACCGCGCGGGCGAGTCGGCCGGGGGGAAAATGCCGCCTGGTCGGTGACCTGGCGGCGCACGACGCGCAGTGAGCGGGTGAAGGAGATCCGGTCGGGGTCCCGGTCGGCTTGTCGTGCGGCCTGGTGCATCAGGTGCCGGATGGCGTGGTGGACGAGCAGGAAGCCGTAGAGTTCCTGCTCGGCTCCGTCAGGGTGCTGCGAACGCAGTACCAGGTGTGGCCCGCCGAGGTGGGTCTTGATTTCGTCGAGGGTGGACTCGAACTCCCATCGCTGGGCGTAGAGGGCGGCCAGTTCCGCGGCCGGGGCCTCGTCCGGGTCGAGGATCGTGGTGATGAGCCGGTAGACGCCCTCATGGCCGACGATGGTGTATTCCACCGCGCGTACTGGCCTCCCACGACGGGTGTGGTGGATGTCGCTGCGATCGAAGATCTCGGTGAGATACGAGCCGTCCGACAACTGCTCGACCACCGGCAGCACGAGGTCTTTGCGGACTCGCCACAGCAGGTCCGCCCCCGTGGCCGCGGCGGTGCGCCACAGGTCCACGCCGTAGAAGCCACGGTCGGCCAGCAGCAGCATTCCCGGCCGCAGGGACACCAGGACCGCCCGGGCCAGAGCCTGCTCTCCGGTGCGCAGAGCTCCGGTCGCAACATCGAAGACGGCGTGGGTACCGCACTCCACCAGGCCGACCATACGCAACTGCGGGTAGCCGACGTCCTGTTCACCGCGCCCGGAGCGGGGCGGACGGCCGAACGCCTCCACGTTCGACTTCGTGTCGGGCAAGTCGAATGTGGTGCCGTCGATCGCGGTCAGCCGCCAGTCGCGGTAGAAGGCGCCCTGAGTGTCCGGTGTGGCAACCGGACGGCACACCTGCGCGAACAACTGCCGCAACGGCGCCACCCCCAGCCGGGACCTGGCTTTCCAGATCGCCGCCGTACTCGGCACCACCCACGACGTACGCCAACGCCGAGCACCCTGCAAACCGGCCGTCAGCAGTCCGGCGACCTCCTCATAGCTCTGCCCGGAGAACAGGCACATCGCCAACACGAAGTAGACACCAGCCGGGCCGGCAACAGCCGGTTCCGCTGCTGCACCCGACCCGTCTCCGCCAACACCTCGTCCACAAGCGACTGAGGAAACGCCTGTGTCAGCACCCCGACCGCGACCCGGTCCGACAACCGCTCACCAGATGACTTCAGCCGACCCGCTCTTGCCACGCCAACAACAACAACAACCGGATTGCCTCTAAGTTACCGGTATTGAGGCTAACGGAGTCCTATTTGGGCTCTCTCGACGATCCCCCCGCTACACAGCCGGAGGTCTCCCGCGATCTCGGTCAGGGCGGGCAGGTGGGTGCCTGGCTCGGTGCACGAGAGCCGCACCCAGCGGCGCACCGCCTGCACGTCGTCGTCGCTCGCCACCACGCTGTCCGCCGTCATGCCTGGCCCCTGCTCTCCGGTGATCCGATGCGGGAACCAGCCTGGTGCGCCGCATAGTGCGGGCGCCACGACTTGCCAGGCGGATGCGGACCGCGCCGGCGTGAAGAAGAACTGGCCATAGCACTCTCGTCGTCTCACAGGGGGCGTCAGGAAGGGTAGCGTGCCATCACTGAGCGATGCCACAGTGAGGGGAGATAGTCGCCGGTGGGTACTCAAGCGCCGAGCCCGTCTGCTCTCAGTGCGTTGTGGCAAACCGGATCTTGTTCGGGCGGCAGTGGGTGATCGTCTGGACGGAGGTTCGGGTGCGGTCGTGGGCATGAGAGAACGGGCCCCTTGGTAGTGACGCGGTTACGACACCAGCACGACCAAGGAAGCCCGTTGCCTGATCAGTTGAGCAGTATCTCTGTGCCTGCGTCCACCGCGGTCACCCCTGGGTGTGACTGCTACGTGCACCGGTTCGGTTCGGTCGCTCCGGGACGGCGGGCGCGGTGCTATCCGAGTGACATGACGGATGCGGAGTGGGCCGAGGTCCGCTCGGCGATGCCGGTGCCGGCCTGGCTCCTGAAGCGGGGCGGGCGTCCGGAGGCGTACTGCCACCGGACAATGCTCGACCAATGCCACGAAGTTAAGGCCCTGTTGGCGGTGTCAAGCGTGGCGAGAGACAGAAGGGACCTCTGCTATCCAGGGGATCGACCAAGATCTTCCTGAGAAAGCAGAGGCCCAGTGGCCAAGTCTGTCATGGGCGGAACCGATGACGTGTTCGCGCCTGGTCATATTGGTGAGTTAACGCAGGTCATCCCACCCGAGTTGGTCGATGCGGTACTGGACGAGACCGGGGCGCGCGAGCGACGACTTCGGAGCCTCCCCTCCCGCGTCGGGGTGTACTTCGTGCTCGCGCTCGGGCTGTTCGAGCATCTGGGCACCGGACTGGTGTGGGGCAAACTCGCAGCCGGACTCGCCGCCCGGGTGCCGCAGCCGTCAGAGAAGGCACTTCGCGACCTGCGTCGGCGGGTCGGGGTGGCCCCGCTCAAGCGGCTGTTCGACGTGCTGGCCGGCCCGCTTGCCCAGCCGTCCACACCGGGAGTGCGCTACCGCCGCTGGCGCACGGTGGCCTTCGACGGCTGCGGGAGCCTGTCCGTTCCCGACCACGAGCGCAACCGGTCATGGCTCGGCCGCACCGAACGCCGCTACGGCCCGACTGGCCACCCCCGGCCGATGCTCATGACCCTGTGCGAAACAGGCACCCGCGGCCTGATCGCAGCGGTCTTCGGCCCCGCCTCCAAGGGCGAGACCGACTACGCCCACGACCTGACCGGCCACCTGACCCCGGACATGCTCCTCCTGGCGGACCGCGCCTTCGACAGCAACGACCTGCTCGCAGACATCGCAGCTCAGGGGACTCAGTTCCTGATACGTGCTACCAGCACCCGACGACCGCCGGTGCTGGCGCTGCTGCCCGACGGCTCCTACCTGACCCGGATCGGCGGCCTCCCGCTGCGGGTGATCGAGGCCGAGATCCACTCCCGCACCGCCGACGGCGGCGACTTCGGCGGGACCTACCGCCTGCTGACCACCCTCAACGACCACCGCACCGATCCCGCCGACCACCTGGTGCGTCTCTACCACGAGCGCTGGGAGATCGAGATCACCTACCTGGCGCTCCGTCACACCCTGCTCAGAGGCCGGGTCCTACGTTCGAAGGACCCGGTGGGCCTCAACAAGGAGATGTGAGGACTACTCACCCTCTACCAGGCCCTGCGCTCGGTCATGGTGACCGCGGTGGAGACACTGCCCGGCTGCGATCCCGACCGAGCCGGCTTCACCGTCGCTCTGGAAGCCGCCCGCGACACAGTGGTCAGCCTGGTCGCAACGACCGCGACCTCAGGGCCGAGCAGCCCCTCCGACCTGGTGGGACACATCGGCACCCGCGTTCTGCACGCGCTGCTCCCCGGGCGCCGGATGCGCCTGTCCGCCCGCATCGTCAAGTGCGGAACCTCCCGCTACAACATCTGGAACCGCGACGGCCGTCCACGCGCCAGCACACCGATCACCGCCATCGAGATCACCGTGCACCCACCAGCCCTGCCCAGCACTCAGGACCCGAGCCGGGCCCTCTCCTGCCGCTGGGGCCAGGTCTGCCAGCTCTTGGCCGCGAACTCCAACCAGGCCATGCACACCCGGAACATCGCACGGCATCTCGGGCTCCCCAGCTCGGGGCGCCCCCTCAGCAGCCTCACCGCGCAACTCTGCTACTGGGCCCGCAACGACCGACTCATCCGCACCGCGCCAAGCACCTACAAGATCACTCTCCCTGAAGCCTTGACACCGCCAACAGGGCCTTAACTTCGTGGCATTGAATGCTCGACGCGGTGCGCTACTGGTCGACAACGGCGTGAAGTGGACGGCTCTGCCGGTCGATTTCCCGTACTGGCGGGCGGTCTACGACTTCTTCCGCCGCTGGCGGGCCTACGACTTTGCGCGTGAACTGTACGAACGCCTGCGACGTTCGGCGAGGGAGCGCGCCGGCCGCAACGCCGAGCCCAGTGCGGGAGTCATCGACAGTCAGTCGGTGGACGCCTCCGAGACCGTCGGCGAGGACAGTCGCGGATACGACGGCGGCAAGTCACGCGACGGCCGCAAGCGCCACATCCTGACCGACACCGAGGGCCTGCTCCTGGAGGTCACCGTGACCACGGCCGATGTGCACGACTCCAAGGCCGCCCCCGCACTGCTGGAGACGTTCATGCAGCAGCCGGGCCGGCTGCTGAAACTGGTGTGGGTCGACAGCGCCTACCGGGGTCCGGCGCTGGCGAAGGCGTTCGCCCGCCACGGAGTCCGGACCGAGGTCGTGCGCCGCTCCGACGGACAACCCGGATTTGTCGTACTGGCCCGCAGATGGGTCATGGAACGAACGCTGAGCTGGCTGGCCCGCTCACGCCGCCTCAACCGCGACCACGAACGCCGCCCCGACCACCACGCCCAGATGGTGTGGTGGGCCGCCGTGATCAGACTGTCCCGGCGCCTGGCCGCAGACGCTCCGCGTTGGCCGGAGAAGCGCCCCGGCCGACTGCCCCGGGCTCAGGCATGAACCGTCCGTCCTTCGCCCGCACCAGCCAGCCCCGCTTCTCCAGCGCACAGGCACGGTGCCGGATTTTCTCCACCTCGTTCTTGATCTCCGCTTCCCGGCCCACCGCCCGCGTCAGCTCCACTCCGTTCACCGGCCCCGGAGCGGCCACCACCGCGGCGAACACCTCCCGATAGAGACCGCTGAGCACCTCCTCGCCCATGCCCGACCGCCACACCGGCGGCCGCTCACCATGCCCCGCGCCCAAGCCGCTCGATCCCACGGCGGCAGCCATCTCACCACCAGACGGCACGGAAACCGGCGTATTCACCGGGCTCTCCTCAGCCAGCACCGACACGAGTTCCTCACGCCCCACCCGGGCCCGCTCGACTCGCTCCCGCGCGGCATCCACCTCTGCCTGAGCCTGCTCCAGGACCTCCGTCCAGGACTCCAGATCCTGCCTCGCCCGCGCCTCACGCTGTTCCATCAACCCCAGCACCGACGGCATCGCACCCTCCTCGATCCACAACAAGCCGTCCGCTGCCTGCCCCTACCCCAAGGCGATCATGCCCCGCACACGAAGAAGCCCCTGCTCATCGAACAGGGACTCCCTTTGCCACAACGCACTCACACTCCTGGCACAGCCACCCCTCTGGAACCGAGGCCGCGCTTCCGTTTTTGCACCCGCCCGCCAGTGGCACACGCTGTGATCTTGGGTCCCAGCGCGACGACGGAGAACTCCTGCTTCACCTCCACGCCAGGGGGACGTTGGCGCAGGATGTGCTCGTCATGCCGCAAGGGCGGCGAAGCGCACCCACTGCGGCGGCACCGCATCGGGCGCGTAGGTGTTGCCCGGTGCGTGAGAGGTACAGCACTGCTTCATCCGCCGGTTGAACTCGTCGGTGTACAGCACGTGCAGCCCGTACACCCACATCGCCGTTCCTGCCCAGAGCACCTGCTGGCCCGCCCGGCCCGGAGCGTGGGGGATCTCCATCTCTTACCAGTTGCCCTCGTCACGTGAGACCAGGTCCTTGCACCTCTCGAGCCCAACTATCGGTCGGATGAATTGGCCAACGACGAATCGTCACGACGGGATGAGGTGGGCGTCTTCGCGTGCCCCCGGTCATCTCTCGCGCGAAGTCAATACCGGGATGTGCACACTTCTGTAAGGTGGTGTGCATGACGGAGACGACTTACTCGATCGTGGAAGCCCGCGCCCGCCTGGGCGCCATCGCGCGCGAGGTCAGCGCCACCCGTGAACCGGTCGCCATCACCGACCACGGGCAGACCATCGCGATACTGGTCAGCCCCGCTGACGCCCTCGAACTGCAGGAGATGCGGGCCCTGACCGCCTACCGTGAACGCCAGGCCCGGGGCGAGAGCGCCGGCATCCCGCATGACGAGGCTTACCGCCGCGTGTTCGGCGGAGCTAACGACGGGGTGCGCGATTGAGGTCGGGCCGTGTTGGCCTGGCGGGTTGGCTGGTGGTTGATTACCGCATGGCCGCGCGGTCGGAGACCAGGCCGGCGATGGCCTGGTAGGTCTGGTCGAAGTACTCGCGGCGTCCGATCCAGCGTTGCAGGGGCCGCCACTGCTTGTGCTCGGCGTTGGCGTGCTCGACGCAGATCCGCTCGGAGGACTGCTGCTTGCGCGCTTCCTCCCAGGCCGCCAGGTCCTCGGGCGGGGCATCCTTCTTCGGCTTCAGCGGCGGCGCTTGGACCTGGGCGGGGAACTGCTTGGCCAGTCCCCGGTAGCCGGCGTCGACCTTGGCCTTGACCTGGGGGAACCTCTCGAACAGGTCGCAGATGCCCTCGGTCTTCAGCGCGGTCTGGTCGTGCTGGCGGCCGGGCCGGAAGGCACCCGCCCACAGGGTCCGGCCCTTCTCGTCGGTGACGACGGTGGCCTTCTTGGTGTTCTGCCGCATCTTCCCGGAGATGAATGCCCGGCGTCCGGGCTTGTTCGCCCGTGGACGTCGGACCCGGACCTCGGTGGCGTCGATCCGCAGTTCCACTCCGTGGGAGGCGGCGTAGGCGAAGACATCGGCCAGGGTGCGAAGGCGCAGGTCGGGACTTCCAGGGACGGCGAAGCCGCGGGCGGCGAGCAGGGGGCGGATCTCGTGGACCGCGCGGGTGATCGTGGAGCGGTCCACCTCGTAGAACAGGGCGAGGACGGCATGCGGAAGCTGGAAGCGCAGGATGACCAGGGTGGCGACGACCCGGTCGGTGAAGACGAGTTGGTGGTCGGGACCCGCTCCGGCGGCGCGCTGCCGGTCATGGCCCCGGCGTTCACGCAGCTGGGACTCCTGCCCGGCCACCCACGGCCCGGCCAACTCCGCGACCAGCTTGCCCAGGCGACGGCGCGGGATCCCGGTGCAGATACGATGGCTCAAGGCCGTGCGGGCCCCTCTTGACGTCACAATCATGATCGTCCCGCACGGCCGTTCGCATGCTCAGACCGGGGTTTCAGCTACCGCGCACCACGTCGTAAGGGCTCGCAGAGAATCAACATGCGTGTTTGATGTTGTCCGGGGATTCGGTGCCGTAGGCGTCGAGGTAGGCGGCCACGTCTGCGGGGGTGGTGAATCGTGCTGTGGAGCGGGGGACGGTGTATTCGTGCTGGTCCAGGAGGGGTTGGGTCTCCTGGATTGTGCGGGTGATGGTTTGCGAGCTGGTCTCGAAGAGTGCGCCGAGGAGGGCGTGGGTGAAGCAGCCGCGCTGATAGAGGACGGTGGCCAGGATCCGGTCGGGGTCAGTGAACGCCTGCCTGGGGCCCGCCCCGGGGGCCGCTGTCGTTCGTGGCCGCGTCGGTGACGGCGCTGGTGTTCCCGCTGGGCGGCCTGGATTGGCGCCAACCTGCTGATCAGGGCGTCCAGTTGTGCGCGGGTGAGGCCGGTGAGTTCCGGGTCGGTGAGCCGGGCGTGCTGGCGGGCACCCCATTGCCGCGGTTCCGCTCCGTGTGGAGTGCCGGTGGTTGTGGGGCCGCGCTGCTGGGCGTCGAGCGTGTAGTTCCAGTCGCCGTGGAAGCGGTGGCGGGTCATCGCCAGCGCGTCGACCTGGGCGTCGTCGACTTTCACTCCGGTGGGGTAGGCGCCGGTGTCGAGTTCGGCGCGGACCGTCAGTCCGGTGCGGGTGGTGGTCGCCGCAATGGACTGCAGAATGACTTCATGGCTGGTCAGGGGCCTGCCGCGCCAGTTCATGGAGATGTGGGAGAACAGCCGGTGCTCAATCCGATTCCACTTCGACGTGCCCGGAGGTAGGTGACAGACGGTGATTTCAAGGCCAGTCTCGGCGGCCAGGGCGGCAAGTTCGGTCTTCCACGCCCGGGTGCGGTAGCCGTTGGAGCCTCCGGCGTCGGCGGTGATGAGCAGACGCCGGGCGTGAGGGTAGTCGCCCTGTCCGGCCCCGCGCCACCAGCGGCGGATCGAGGCGACCGCGAAAGCGGCGGTGTCGTGGTCGGTGCCGACACTGACCCAGCCGGAGTTCCCGGCGATGTCGTAAATCCCGTACGGGATCGCCTTGCCGGGCCCCTCCCGGTCCAGGAAGTCATGCGTCTTGACCTTCACTGGATCGCCCGTGGGCTGCCACTCACGCCCCGCGTTCTTGTACTCGCCGACCATCTCCTTCTTCTTGCTGTCCACGCTGACCACCGGGTCCCCGGCGCCGATGTGGTCCTTGGCCTGCTCGTTGATGTAGTGGAACTGGGCATCCCGGTCCGGGTGCTGCTTGCCCTCCAGGGTCTTGGAGTTGGCCTGCAGGCTGAAGCCCTCCTCCCGCAGCAGGTCACCGACCGTGTCGGCGCTGACCCTGTGCCCCTGGCGGGTCAGCTCGGCGGCCAGGTTCCGGGTCGACTTGGTCGTCCACCGCAGCGGCGACATCGGGTCCCCGCGCATGTCCGGCTCGACCAGGGCCAGCAGCGCGGGCCGCAGCCCCGCATCAAGGTCAGCGGCCTTCTTCCGGCCGCCACCGGGCCGGCGGACCCGCCCCAGCGGCTCTACTCCCGCCTCCAGCTCATCCACCCCCTTCCGGACCGTCGTCTCGCTGGCGTCGGCTGCCCGAGCAACGGCCCGGATCCCACCGTGGCCCAGGAGACGGGCCTCGGCTCCCATCAGCAGACGCTGCTGCCGCTCGTCCAGGTGAGGGAACAACACCTCAAACTTCACCGCGAGTTGAACACGAATCTCATCGGGGATGCGCATACCACGCCAACGAACCGAATCACGGGAGGCAACATGTTGATTCTCTGCGAGCCCTAAGGCGTGAGCTACGAGGTCATCTGGGAGCCCGAGGCCCTCGCCCAGGCGGAGCGGCTCGCCAAAGTCGACCCAGCCGGGGTGCGTCAGGTGTTCACCGCCGTCGACCGCCTCGCCGACGCCCCTCGGCCCGACGGCGCGTTCGGCAGCGCCGACGTGCTGCGCATCCACGTCGGGATTTACCGCGTGATGTACGAGATCAGCGACCAGCAGGTCCGCGTCAGCGTGATCCACCTCGGACGCGTGCGCTGAGCAGACCGGGTGCGCCGACCGGGCCCGGGGGTTGTCCGGCCGGTCAGCGTGTGAACCGTTCCGGGTTCGATAGACCTGCTGTTTTTGCGGGTTTTGGTAGTGGGTGGTTTCGTATTCGGCGGGTGGGACGTGGCCGATCTCACCGTGGAGTCGACGGTGGTTGTACCAATCGACTAGGGACAGGCGTGCACCGGGTAGTAGACGCGCTCGTCCGCCCAGCAGGTGGTCACGGTGACCACACCACGGTCGATCTTCCCGACCGAGCCGAGATACTGCTTGCCCACGTGTGCGGTCGCGCTGCCGTCCTTGCGGTCCCCGGAATCGTCGATGACCAGCACCCCGCCGTGATGCGGCGCAGTAGCCGGGTCGGCCAGCAACAACTCCAGGCGGCGGACATTGACCTGCTCGCCGTCCCAGGTCGACTCGGACAGAAAGAACTGCAGGCGCTGCACCGCCGCATGCTGGGCACCCACCACGGGCTCCGTGCCGGCCAGGCAGGTCAGCGTCTTGTTGCGGTCCCGCGGCAGCAACAGCCCGGCCAGGTACTCGCGAAACCCCAGCCGCTGCGCCAACGTGGAAAAGAGGTCATCGAAGCGGGCGGCATAGGCTTCCAGCGGGCCCGGTGCGGGCGGACACGGCAGCCGTTTCGTCATCTCGGGCTCCCCAGGCCGTAGTTGACGCCTTCACCTCACGGCCTACTCCCGCACGAACCCGCCGTCAACAAACCACCGCTAGGCCCTCCCACGGCGGAGTGCGCGCGCCTGTCGGGTTCTGGTTGGAGCGCGCCTCGGTCTCGACCGGGGCGAATCTCACGTCGGGGGCCGGGCCCGCCTGCGGCGGGGAAACAGGGGCCATACCCGGGGATCCGGTCCGGGGACGGGCCTTGCTCGAACCCATGGGTGCCGGCCGGTGCCCGATCCGTGAGCGGCAGCCGATCAGCCGTGTCGAGGTGGACACGACCGCCGAGGGAGCCTGAGGGCGCGGAGCGGTCACCGTGGTCCGGGCGGCCCCGGACTACGCGCCGACCGCGGCGACGAGCCGCGATGCCACCTCCGCCGGGGACGGCATCGCCGCTATCTCGTCGCGCAGGTGGTGCGCCGCGGTGGTGAAGGCAGGCTCGGCCAGCAGCCGGCCGACGGCGGCGGTCACCGACTCCGGGGCCTGCTCGCCGATCGGCAGCCCCAGTCCGGCTCCCGCGGCCTGCAGACGGTTGGCCTGGCGCTGCTGGCCGGGCGTGCCCGGCACCACGACGGCCGGGACACCGCGGGCTGCCGTGCCGAACGTCGTGCCTGAACCGCCGTGGTGCACGACGACCGACACGCCGTCGAGCAACTCCGCGGCCGGCAGGAAGGTGACCATCTCCACCCGCTCCGCATCCAGCCCGATGTCGGCAGGAAGACCTCCCGACGTCGCCACCAGATCGACATCCAGAGTGGCGAGGGAGCGGAGCACCGGGCCGAGCAGAGGTGACGCGCCCGGAGCAGTACTGAAGCTGACCAGCACGCGGGGCCGCCCGGTACCCGCGAGCCTCGCCGCACGCGGCGTCCCCTCCGGAGCCTGATGCGGTTCCGGCCGCAGCGCCATGCGTTCGAGAACCGGCAGCGCACCGCCGCGCTGCAGACTGGGCGGGCACAGGTCCACCAACCACCGCCCGGACGGCGCCTGAAACGGTGCCTCCAGACCGCGCTCAAAATAACGGGAACGCGCCGTGGCGGCCAGAGCGTCCAGAACCTCGGGTTCCAGCCCCGGATCGATGGCCATCACTGCGTACGGCAGCTTGAGCACGGCGGCGACGAGCGGCCCCACGAAGTCGCAATGCTCCGACACGATCAGGTCGGGTTCCCACTCGCGGGCTCCCTCCAGCGCCGCATCCAGGGAGAGGTCGACACGGACTCCGGCAAAGAACTGCCCGACGCGTTCCGCCGACTGATGGGCCGGCGCACCGGTGGCAGAACGCCTGGCCTCCTCCGCGATCGCTTCGTCCGTCGTCGGACCCGCGGGGATCAGGCCGAAACCGTCGGGCTCGGTCGAATCTGCCATGTCAGCGGATGTGACGAAGGCGACGACGTGTCCCTGCCTGCGCAGTGCCCGCGCCAACGGAAGCATCGGTAGCAGATGCCCCTTCATGGGGTTGCTGAACATAACGACGGGGTGCGCGATTGAGGTCGGGCCGTGTTGGCCTGGCGGGTTGGCTGGTGGTTGATTACCGCATGGCCGCGCGGTCGGAGACCAGGCCGGCGATGGCCTGGTAGGTCTGGTCGAAGTACTCGCGGCGTCCGATCCAGCGTTGCAGGGGCCGCCACTGCTTGTGCTCGGCGTTGGCGTGCTCGACGCAGATCCGCTCGGAGGACTGCTGCTTGCGCGCTTCCTCCCAGGCCGCCAGGTCCTCGGGCGGGGCATCCTTCTTCGGCTTCAGCGGCGGCGCTTGGACCTGGGCGGGGAACTGCTTGGCCAGTCCCCGGTAGCCGGCGTCGACCTTGGCCTTGACCTGGGGGAACCTCTCGAACAGGTCGCAGATGCCCTCGGTCTTCAGCGCGGTCTGGTCGTGCTGGCGGCCGGGCCGGAAGGCACCCGCCCACAGGGTCCGGCCCTTCTCGTCGGTGACGACGGTGGCCTTCTTGGTGTTCTGCCGCATCTTCCCGGAGATGAATGCCCGGCGTCCGGGCTTGTTCGCCCGTGGACGTCGGACCCGGACCTCGGTGGCGTCGATCCGCAGTTCCACTCCGTGGGAGGCGGCGTAGGCGAAGACATCGGCCAGGGTGCGAAGGCGCAGGTCGGGACTTCCAGGGACGGCGAAGCCGCGGGCGGCGAGCAGGGGGCGGATCTCGTGGACCGCGCGGGTGATCGTGGAGCGGTCCACCTCGTAGAACAGGGCGAGGACGGCATGCGGAAGCTGGAAGCGCAGGATGACCAGGGTGGCGACGACCCGGTCGGTGAAGACGAGTTGGTGGTCGGGACCCGCTCCGGCGGCGCGCTGCCGGTCATGGCCCCGGCGTTCACGCAGCTGGGACTCCTGCCCGGCCACCCACGGCCCGGCCAACTCCGCGACCAGCTTGCCCAGGCGACGGCGCGGGATCCCGGTGCAGATACGATGGCTCAAGGCCGTGCGGGCCCCTCTTGACGTCACAATCATGATCGTCCCGCACGGCCGTTCGCATGCTCAGACCGGGGTTTCAGCTACCGCGCACCACGTCGTAAGAACTCGCATCGCTCCACAGTACACATTAATTGCCCGGTCAAGCACATGCGTCCGTATGTGCGCCCGGCGACGGGCGTCGCCCTTCCATGAACCGTGCCGTTTGCGACTGCGTTGTCTCTGCGAGGACTCCTGCCCCGTGCCGGCCCGGCGAGAGTGTGCTGCTGACTCAGGGAGACGGAACGACGCGAGTTCGCCCCAGCCCATGGCCCAGGCGAAGATGCGGGGCCCAAGTCACGCGCGGGGTTGATGGCGTAGTCCGCGTTGGCGCCGTACGACAAGCCGATGGCGGCGACCCCCAAGCATCACCACAGGCCCGAGGAAGACCCTCACCGCCGGTTGCGCAGGTCGATGACCACCATCACGAACATGAGCATGAAGGCCGCGCCGACGACCTGATCGGGAATGGACCCCAGATACCGCCCTGGAAGTACGGCGCAGGAAACGTGCTGAAAATGGAGAGTGTGGCGAGGGTGTGCCCATTCGTTTTCGGCCCTTTCAATGCCTGGTCCAGCGCGCTGATCGCATCGTGATAGACCGCGTACACCAGCGCAGCCCCGGCGAATGCGCCGATCACTTGCGCGGCCATGTACGGAGCGACTTTGATCCAGGGAAATCGGCGCCGTACCGCGAAGGCGAGGGTCACCGCCGGATTGAGGTGCGCGCCGCTGATGCCGCCGACCACATAGATACCGAAGGTCACGGCCAGGACCCAGCCCAATACGGACAGGACCCGGTCGCCGACTCCGACAGCAGCAAGAAGGGGAACGGGGTACGAATTCCTGAATGCGCGCGAACGCCGGGTCGAGCCTCGACCGGACAGGTCACGTCCGGGACCGCAGGGGAGCGCTGCGTGATCCGCGTGGTTGCTCGTTGACATCCTCCCCCTCTTAAAAGCAAGGCCGCGTAGTTAGGTGGTGGATAGGTGAGGCAAACCCGTCATCTTTGCTGGTGGGGCGGGCACGGCCCCGGCGTTGTTCGGTTGTGTCCGGCTTCGTGGTAGTTGATCAGATGCCGTAGACGGCGAAGGCGTCGTTGTGGTTGAGGAGATCGCGGCGGGCGTGGGCGATGTTGGCTCGTCCGGCCAGGCGGAGCGTGCTGATGCCCAGGTTGCGGAAGCTGGCCAGTGCTCGGGGTGCGGTGCCGGTCCTGACCTGGGAGTTGTCCTCATGGAAGGTGACGTCCCGCACCCAGTGGATCTTGTTTTCTATGGACCAGTGGACCCTCTCGTAGTGGTTGAGGTGAGCGGGGCCTGCGAGGTGGGCGGGCAGGCTGGTGACGCCGAAGACGATCTCCTTCCCGGTCCAGGTTCCGTCGAGGCCGCCGGTGTCACGGCGCAGGCGGAAGACCTGTCCCGCGCCGGGGAAGAGGGCGTCGTCGGCTTGGGCGGTGCGGATCGTGCGACGCTCGGTGCGCCCGTGCCCACGGTCGTCCTCGGCCTCGGTGGTCTCGGTCCACTCGGCGTCGGTACCGGCCAGCAGCGCCTGGGCGGCGGCGCGGGCCAGCGGCTGGTTCCCCTTCAGGATCAGGACGTAGTGGGCGTCGAGCCGGTCCGTGATCAGGTGGGCGGTCTTCTTCGTGGTGTGCAGGGCGTCCAGGGTGAACACCCGGCCGGACAAGGCGAGTTGGGCCAGCAGCATGCGGGCCGCCTCGCCCTCGCCGCGCTTGTCCGGAACCTGCCTCTGGCCGAGGACCGCGCCGCTGGCGTGGTCGACCGCCCCGACCAGGAAGACCCGCCCCGATTCGGTGCGGGCGCCGGTCAGGGCCTTGCCGTCGAGAGCCGCAGCGGGCAGCAGCCCGGCCGGCGCCGGGTGTTCCACGGCCCGCTGGGCGGCGCGGCGCTGTTCGCGCTCGATGGGCCCCGGGGTGTCCGGGACCTCGGGCGTCGGTGCCTTTCCGGTCGCGACGTCGGTGACGTATGCGCAGGTCGCCGCGTCCAGCACGTCGGCATCCAGGTCGGCGAGCACGCGGCGGAAGGTGCGCTCGCTGGGCACAAGGTACTGGCCGGCCAGCGGGTCGTACCGGGCGCCGAGGCGGGCCAGTTTGACCTGCGGGGCGCGGGCGGACCACTGCCAGATCGCGGTCATGGAGTCACCACCGACCACCAGCGTCGCGCACGCGGCCAGCACCAGGATCACCACCAGGGGATGCCGCCGCCCACGCTCCGCACGCCGGTCAGGGACCTGCCGCAACCTGCTGACCAGCGCGGATTCCACTGCCACAGGGTCGGCGGCGAGCTCGGCCTCCCACAGCGCGAGATCGGTGAGCTGGCCAAGGACAGGGCTGATCAGGGAGGATGCGGACACGAGCGCGGCTCCTGAGACGATCTTCTGGCGTAGGAACCTGAAAGATCATCAGAGGCCGCGCTCGTCTGGCAACTCGCACCCCTCCCCCTGGGCAAACGACCCAAAACCCATCAAAGATCAACTACGCCGGGGCCGTGGTGGGGCGGGTGGTTGCGGTGAGCGCCATTCCGGCTGGAGCGCGTAGAGCCCGCGTCCGGTCCGGCTCAGGATTCCCTCCGTGACCCAGTGGCCCAGCTGTGCGCAGAGACTTCGGTAGTGCTCCATGCCTAGGGCGTCGGCGATCTCTTTGAGGCTCCATGCTCGCTGGTCGTCGGTGCGAAGAAGTTGCAGCGTGCGGTCGCGTCGGCCCTGGCGTCCGGAGACAGGCGGTGTCGCAGGGGTATTTGTGTCCGTCGTGGGCGTGCTGGGATGCGCCGCGTAGATCGCGATCGTGAGGTGGGTCATGTTCTGGCTGGTCAGCGGGCGCGCGTCGGCGGCGTGGCCCGGGTAGCGGGAGAGCGCGGACTTCACCTTGCGGGCGCTGATGCGGGTGCGGCGCTTGGGCAGTAGGGCGGCCAGGGCTGCTTGGGCGCTGACGCCTGGGCCGGGGGTGCCGGGCAGGACGCTCTCGGCGGTGATCAGCTGGTCCCGGGCGGCCTCGAGGGCGACGGTGAAGCTCACGCGGTCGGGATTGACGCCGGTGGTGGTCTCGGCGGCTTCAGTCATGGCGCGTCGCAGGATTTGGTAAAGGGTGGGCTGGGCCCAGAGTTCCTGGGCGATGCCCAAGGGGTCGCACGAGCGTAGGACGAGGCCGTCGAGGAGGGTGTGGCGCAGGGCGTAGAAGGCGGACTCGACTTCCCAGCGCTCGTGGTAGAGACGGACCAGGGTGGCTGCTGGGTCGGTGCGGTGGTCCAGCAGTGTGGTGGCCAGCAGGTAGCGGTTGGTGATGCGCTGCTCGTCGTCGCAGGTCACGGTGATGTCGGCCTCGACGACGCGGAGGGTGTGGCTGTTGATGCGGGTGAGGAATGAGCCGTCGGGCAGGGTGGCCATGACCGCTGGGGTGCGTCGTCCGTTGAGACGGATCAGCAGTTGGGCGCCGGTGTCGGCGACCCGGGTGAGGAAGTCGTTGGAATCGAAGCCGCGGTCGGCCAGCAGGAGCATGTCCTCGCTGAGCAGGGGCAGCAGTCGCACCGCGTAGCCGGCCTCACCGCAGTTGGTCGGGCCGAACGCCGCGCCGAGCAGAGCGCGGGTACCGGTTTCACACAAGGCCATCAGTCGCAGCATGGGGTAGCCGTCCCAGCCGTTCGGGCGCAGGATCTTGCCCAGCCAGCCGACCACGCGTGGCTGGTCGGGGGCCTTGATGGAGCTGCAGCCGTCCAGCGCGACGGTCCGCCAACGCCGGTAGCAGACCCCGGGCGTGGTCGGCCGGGCCACCGGTCCGGCCAGTGTCTCGAACAGCAGCTTCAGCGGAGCCGGGCCCAGCCTGCGGCGCAGATCCCGCAGGGCCTTCTCCGAGGGCCGCTTCACATTCAACGGCCGTAGTCCAGCCACGAGTTTGTCCCAGACCCGGGCATAGCCCAGCGAGGGGAACAGGACCAGAGCGAGCAGGAAGTACACCCCGACCCGCGAGGGCAGCCGCCGTAGCCGCTGCTCGACGGTACGGGTCCGTACCAGCACGTCATCGACGAGCTCAAAAGGCACATGCTGGGTCAGCTCACCCAGATGCCCCGGTGCGAAGACGCCTTCGGCGACGGTGACGACACGGGTGAACACTGCGGTGGCCCAATGACGTGACAATGGGACCTCTCGTAGGGCAGCAAGACCTTGGTCGGTTTACTGCTTCTACCAGCGGTCCCGTTCTGCTTCCCGGAGCCGCACCAATGCCGGGAAGATCAAGTGGACAAGCCCATCCACCGCCCACTGACCTTGTCGGATTAGCTTCGGGTGGTCTGGGGTGGGGGTCAGTCCGGTCTCGGTGAGGCAGCCGTCGACCTCGATTCTTCCGAGGGCTGGCGGCGGCAGTGTGAGCGGCTGACTGCCTGATATGTCCCGTGCCGTGTCGGGACTGGCCGTCGCGTGACGCTGCGGGGCGTCGGGTTCCACGGGCCCGAGGGTGGTGCGGTCCTCTCGTTGTTGTCGGGTGGTGGCCGGCCGTCAGGTGAGGGCCGGAAGCTGGTGAGCGCGCTGCCAGGCGGTGGCGAACGCTGCCCCCCAGGGCCAGGTGCGGTCGAGGTGCAGGGTGCGCCGGCGGGCGTGGGAGGTGAGCCGGGCGGGCAGGTGGTACAGCTTCCTGCGGATCGTCTCCGGTTCGGCGGCGGCGAGTGCGGGCTCGTCGTGCAGGAGGAGGAGCCGGGTCCAGGCGTCGAGGTCGGCGGCGAGCGTGGCGGCCAGCACCCAGGCCATGTTGAGCTGCCAGGACTTCGAGGGCAGCAGCCCGAGGCCGACCCGCTTGATCGCTTTGACACGGTCCTCGACCTCGGCGTGATCACGGTAGAGGGCGTCGACGAACCACACCTGCCCGGAGCCCGGGGCCCCGGAGAGCCCTTGGCGGGCGGGGATGTTCGTGGCGACGATCTGGTAGCGCCAGCCGGTGCGCTTCTCGAACGCGGTCAGCTTCTTCGTATCCCGCCGCGAGGGCTTGACCCGGCGCACGATCAGCCGCATCCCGGCCGGCCAGCCGGTCAGGTCACGGACCCCGGTCAGCTCGGCGACCTGGTAGGACACCCATTCCCCATCGGGTCCCTTGATCTCGTGGAGTTGGCCGTCCTGCCGCAGTGCGGCCGTCCACACGTTCTCGGGCAGCAGCGCGATGGCCCGCTCGTCCGTGGCGTTGATGGCCCAGCCGGTCACCCAGCGCACCCGGCGCCGGCTGGTGGTCAGACTCTGGAGATGGTCCAGGACCTCGTGGCTGAAGGCCGCGCCGTCGATCCGCACCAGCAGCTTCGACCACAGCGGGAGCGGGAGCTGCCGAAACGCCGAGGCCAGGACGCTCTTGTGGTCGGCGACATCGTTCGGTGGCGCGTTGCCGGGCCGCAGCAGCATGGCGACGCACTCACGGGTGTTGGCCACCCACGCCCCCAGCGGCATGTGACCGAAGGTCCCCTTGAAGGTGCCCGCCGCGCCTTCCTTGCGGCTGGTGCAGGTCACGATGGTCGCATCCAGGTCCAGGACGTACCAGCCGGTCAGCTCCCGGCCGCACACCGAGATCCAGGGGAAACCGCCGGGCCGCAGGGCGAGCAGCGTCCACACCACGCGGCGTATCGCGGCACGGGCGCGTTCCACCCTGGCCGCGACCGGGGCGTCGATCGCGGCCAGGGCGCGGCGCAGGGTGCTGTCCGAAACCGGGCGCGGGAACACCGCACGCCAGTGGTACTGGAGTTGCTCGGCCTCCAGGACGTTCGTCGCGCCGAGCACGATCGCACAGGCCAGCTGGACCAGCGCCATGCCCCGGTCCCGCCAGCCCGGCCCGGTGCCCTTCGGCAACGCCGCACTCAGCGCGGCGGCCAGGCCGACGCGGTCGGCGACCTTCCGCAGCAGCACCACGCCCGCGTGGCCGATCAGGTTCTTGCCGTCGGCCCGCACGGCAAGCCGGTGATCCCATTCGGTAACCTGCACCTGTTGGGTGCCTCTTCTCCGCGACGTTCTTGATCTCAGCAGTCAGATCATCGCAGGTGGGAGGCACCCTTCTTCTGCCGGGACGTCAGATCACTTTCATAGCTGAATACATGAGGTCGATGAGTTCGGGATGGCGCTGGATGTGGGCGAGGCCGCGGCGGAGGGTGCGGGTGAGGTGGTCGGGATCGGCGAATGCAGTGTTAGCCATCGGCCCTCGCCGTAACAGGGACCAGACGCCTTCCACCGGATTCAAGTCCGGACTGTAGGAAGGAAGTTGGATGACCGTGAGCCAGTCGTGGCCGGCGGCGTACGCGCGCAGTCCGGCGGTGCGATGAGTGTTCAGATTGTCCCAGACAACGATGATCGGGGCGCCGAGTTGCAAGTGGGCACGAACCAGGAGGTCGCGGTAGTCCTGCCAGGCGAAGCTCTTGCGTGCGCCTTTGAGGAGCGAGTGGAAGCGGGGCCGGTAGATCAGCCGGGACCGTTCGCCCGGCCGGTAGCAGCACATCGCGGCGACCGAGATCCGTCGCCGAGACCGTCCCCGCACTCGCACCACGGGAGTCTGTCCGCGCCGGCCCCACGTGCGGGCGCGTGGCGGCGTCATCGCGAACCCGGCCTCGTCCTCGAAGACGATCCAGGTATCGAGCGCCGCCGCGGTCCTTCCACCCGCGGCCACACGTCCTTCTTCCAGAGCTCGACCGCGTGTTCGTCACGTTCCAGCGCGCGACGGGTCGGGCTCTGCCAGGACCAGCATGGCGGTGCAGGAGCCGCCACACACCCGCGATCGAGCAACTGACCTTGAACTGGCGGCCGATCAGCATTCTGACGCGATCCAGCGTCCACCGCTGGTCTTCCCAGCCATGCGCGGCCGGACCTTTGGCCAGCTCCTTTTCCAGCAGGGCGAACCGTTCATCCGACACCTTCGGCCGATTGGCGGGTCCCTTCGACTTCAGACCCTCCATGCCGCCCTCGCGCCAGGCCCGGCGCCATTGCTCCACCGAACGCTCGCTCACCCGCAGGTCTTTGGCGATGTCCGAGGTCCTGTCACCTCGTACGAACCTCTGCCCGGCTTCCAGCCGGATCCCTTCACGCGCAGCCCGCCGCCCAGCAGTCAGGCCCCCACCATCCGCATACCGCATAGCACCGGCATACCGCAGGGATCACCCAACGTCACCACCCGAAGGCAACCCGAAAAGGTCAGTAACTACGCGGCCTTGCTCTTAAAAGAGGGGGATTCCAGCCCGTACGGGCTGAGGTTCACGGACGCTCGACCCTCTGGGGGGTGTCGTCCCTCCGGCACCGGCTGATCGCCGGAGGCGGGGAATTCCGCCCTGCCCTGCCGCGACGTTGTGTGCTGCGTTCTCGTCGGCGTTGCAGGTGAAGCCGCAGGATACGCAGACGAACTCGGCTTGGCTCTTGCGCGAGTTCTTCTCGATCCATCCGCATGCGGAGCAACGCAGACTCGTGTACGGGGCGGGGATGTCCTCGACGCGGCCGGGGACCTTCTCGCCGGTCCGCCGGCGCAGAAGGCCCCAACCCTGAGCAAGGACAGCCCGGTTCAGCCCGGCCTTCTGCCGCACGCGCGTGCCGGGCCGCTCGATGGTCCCTTTCGCCGAGGCGGTCATGTTCCTGATGTTCAGCTTCTCGAACCGCACCAGGCCGTAGGACCGGGCGAGCATCGTCGATGTCTTCTAGCACCAGTCCTTGCGCCGGTCGGCCTCACGTGCCTTCAGTCTGGCGACCCTGGCGTACTCGACGGTCTTGGCGGCGCTGTCCTTCGGGGCGCGCGCTGCCCGGCGCTGGTGCTTGCGGATCTGCGCGCGTTCCCTGACCGTGAGCTGGGGGCAGTTCAGCCTGCGGCCGTCGGACAGGGCGGCGGTGATCTTCACGCCCCGGTCGATCCCGATGACCTCGCCCGTTTTCGGGGCCGGGACCGGCTCGGGGACGATGGCGAACGCGATATGCCACTGACCGTTCCTGAAAGTGACGCGGAAGGTTTTCGCCCGGGGCAGCCCGGAACGGGTGAGGCGGAAGCGGACCCAGCCGCAGCCCGGCACCTTCACCTGCGCCCACCGGCGGTTGAGCCTGTCCACCACCACCGAGCGGCTCATGACCTGCTTGCCGGTCCTGGCGTTCAGCTTCGGTGAGCCGTCCGCCTCGAACTCGGGCACCCGGTCGGTCCCGATGACGCGGAAGCCCTCGTGCACGTGCTTCTTGCGCCAGGTCGGCTCACCGAACCCGGACATGAACCGGGCGTTCTTGGCCCTGGCGAAGTCCTTCAGCGCCTGCTGCTGGACATCGGCGTTGCCCGCGCCAAGCCATGCGTTGTCACGCCGGGCCTCGGTGAGCTGGCGGCACTGCTCGGCGAAACCGGGCGCCGACGTCCGGCCCGGCTTCCATTGCACGTGCTGCTCAACCGCGAGGTTCCACACGTACCGGGCGTGCGCGCAGTGTCCGAGCATGATGCTCGCCTGCTCACTCGTCGGATACATACGGAAGCGTGACATACCGTCATCGTATCGGCGCGATGAGTGTCGTTTCGTCTTCTTCCGAAGACCTGCCCGACGGCTGGTCACTCACGTTGCCGCGGACCGGCGGTCTTTCAACTGCCCGGCTGTCACACCTGCTTGAGGCCGGCCCCGACGCCGTCTCTCCCGAGACGCCTCATCACCCTGGCGGCGATCAGGCGTCCCCTGCCCCGCCACGCGGGAGCGGGTATTCACCCCGGCCCTCAAGGACCGGGCACCCTGCCCGAAAGCAAGGTGGAGGTCGGGGCCGGGCAACGGGGCCGAGGTGCACGGGACTCTCGACCCCGTCCTCTTCGGCAGACCCGGATGGGCGGCCCTTCCGCACAACTGCGATGCCCCGCTCGCAACGCCCCAGGGCACCGACAGCATGCGGGCGGGCCGCATCACCGCCACTATGGCCGCCGCAGAGCTACGGACATACGTGTGTCTCCGTCCGAGTGTGAGGTTCCCCCGAGATGCGGAAGATGGTGACAGAGGGTCAGATGGTTCTCATGAGAGGAACATCGACCATGGCTGCACCCAGGAAGTACTCGTTGGAGTTGTGTGAGCGTGCGGTGCGGATGTACCGCACCACGGACCCGAAGCCGCAGATCAAGAAGCTGGCCGTCGACCTCGGCGTGCACCCTGAGGCCCTGCGCGGGTGGATCCGGCAGGCCGAGGCGGACGCAGGCGAGCGCGACGACCGCCTCACCACCGACGAACGCGCCGAGCTGGCGGCCTTGCGCAAGGAGAACGTCCAGCTCAAGCGCGCGAACGAAGTCCTGCGGACCGCCTCGGCGTTTTTCGCGGCGCAACTCGACCCGACCCGGCCCAGGTGACCGCGCTCGTCGACGAGCATCCGCACCTGGGAGTCGAGTGCGTACTTCGGGAACTGCACATCGCCTCCTCCACCTACTACCGCTGGCGCCGCGCCGAGACGGAGCCCTGCGAGCGGCGGCGGCGCGACGTTGAGTTGACTGAACAGATCAAGGAGATCCACACCGAGTCTGGCGGCATCTACGGGTCGCCACGCGTGCACGCCATGCTGAAACGCGAGGGCGTCCACGTGGGCCGCAAGCGGGTCGAGCGGTTGATGCGCGAGGCCGATCTGGCGGGTCTCAGCCCGCGCCTCAAGGGCTTCACGCGCCGCGATCCCAAGGCCACGCTCGCCCCGGACCTAGTAGCGTGTCGCTGCTTAGGTATGGGCTGTTTGATTGAGAGGCTTGCGTCTGGCAGATTCCTCTCCCGCTCTGCCGGACAGGACTGGTGCGATGGGTTCGCAGAAGAAGAGGCCGGTGGTGCTGACCGCGCAGGACCGCGAGGAGTTGGTCCGGGTGACCACGACGGGGGTTCATCCGGCCTCGGTAATCAGGCGGGCGAGGGTGCTGCTCGCACTCGACACCTCTGCAGGCGGGATCGGCTCGCAGGAGGTGATCGCGGCCCGGCTCGGCGTCTCCGGTGAGACGTTGCGGCTGGTCGCCAAGCGTTTCACCGAAACCGGTGGCGATGTTCACGCCACCATCGCGCGGAAGAAGCGCGACCTCCCGCCGGTGCCCTCACCGGTGACCGGTGAGGTCGAAGCCCGGCTGATCGCGATGGCGTGCTCACAGCCACCCCAGGGCTATACCCGGTGGTCGCTGCGGCTGCTGGAGAAGCACGTCGCACTGGTCGAGGACATCCCCGATCTGGACCACTCCACCATCGGCCGGGTCTTAAAAAAACGGAACTGCGTCCTCACCTGAAGAAGTGCTGGACCATCCCACCACGCGCGAACGCGGAGTTCGCGGCCCGGATGGAAGACGTACTGGCCGTCTATGCCCGGCCCTATGACCCGGCATGTCCGGTCGTGTGCATGGACGAGAAGCCCTACCAGCTCCTCGGCCATGTCCGCGACCCGCTCCCGGCCCGCCCAGGTCACGACGCCTGCCAGGACAGCGAGTACATCCGCTGCGGCACGTGCTCGATCTTCGTATGGGTCGAACCCCTGCGCGGGTGGCGTCGAGTTCAGGCACTGTCCCAGAGGACCCGGATCGACTGGGCCGGCCAGGTCAGGCAGCTGCTGAGCGTGGACTACCCCGATGCCGAGACGGTTGTGCTGGTGATGGACAACCTCAACACCCACGGCATCGCCTCACTGTACGAGGCATTCGAACCAGAAGAGGCCTTCGCCCTGGCTCAGCGCCTCGAGATCCACCACACGCCCAAGCACGGGTCATGGCTCAACATCGCCGAGATCGAACTCTCCGCGCTGACCAGGCAATGTCTCGACCGCCGGATCGGCGACCTCGACACCCTCAACACCGAACTCTCAGCCTGGCAGAACGCCACCAACACCGACCAACGTCAGGTGGACTGGCAGTTCACCACCCACGACGCACGCATCAAACTGCGCCACCCCTATCCCAGGAATTAGCTGCGACAGTCTACTAGTCAACCGGGACTTCACTGCCGAGGGGCCGAACCGGCTGTGGGTCACTGACCTGACGATGATCCCGACCGGCGAGGGCCCGTTGTGGCTGTCAGCGATCCGCGACGCGTTCTCCCGCAGGGTGGTGGCCTGGGAGACCTCCGCCCGCGCGGACGCCGACCTGGTCCTGTCCAGTCTGGAGTACGCGCTCGCCTCCCGCGAGGTCGAGCCCGGCAAGCTCATCCACCACGCCGACCACGGCTGTCAACCCGGGCTCAACCGGTCGTCGCAACACCGGCTTCCTGGACTGATAGTAGATGCTCACGAACGTCGGCATGCCGCCACGCTCGCGGAACCAGCGGCTGCCAGCCGCCTGCGACGCGCCGACTGCGATCGCGGCTTCCTCGCTCGTCAGCCCTTTGGCGATCTCCCGCCAGAACAACCGTTCCACATCGCGGCGAAGCGACGGTTTCCCAGGCGACTTCATCGGCGCCCTGCCCGTCAACGCCTCCATCCACCCCGCTGGCCTGCCCATCAACACCTCCAAGAACGAGATGTTGCGACGACCAATTGAACTCGCCCAATACACGTCCATCAAGCTCACAACCCGCCTGCTGTGGGCGGGAATTGAGGCATCCATGGGCTCGGTCGGCGACAGTTACGATAACGCCCTCGCGGAAAATCTGTGGATGATCACCAAGACCGAGTGCGTCCGCGGCCGCGTCTTCGCCACGAGGGCCGAGGCGAACCTCCGCGCTCTTCGAGTACATCGACGGCTTCTATAACAGCCGGCGCATCCAGAAGCGGCTCGGCTACCTCAGCCCGATCGAGTTCGAGGAGAAGCACTACGCCGAGCAGGCAACGGCCGAACGAGCGAACCTGAAACCCCGTCAACCCACCCTGACCAGCTGATCAGCCCCTCCCGAGCAACGGGGGAACCTCAGTGGCGACCGCAGGAGAGCGGGAGCCGAGGACCAGTACTGGCGCGCCCGTTTCGAGCAGGCCCCACCCGCTCTGGTGGCCCACGGGCTCATGACCGAGGAACAGGTCAAAGGAGGCCTGTCCTGTCTGGACGGCCCCGCTTTCCGGGACATGGCCTGGGCCATGGTGTCGCGCTCAGCGAGGCGGCCGTGATCGGGCCCAAGACCACGTAGTCGCCCGACACAACCGGGTCGACGGCGCCCCGAAAAATCCGCACATGGCGTTCTTCGACCTCGGCGAGCCCTGGGCCGCACCGGTGTCGAGGGCATCGATACGGGTCGACCAGCAGTCGTCAGGCCGCCGTGACCTGCAACTTCCCTGTGTCACCCGGACTTTGGAACAGTCCTGCCCGTCGCGCCTGGCGCGGACACCGAATACAATCCGATATACTTGCCTGGTCAAGGACTGAACAAATCCCTTCGCGGAACCCCGAGGCTGATCAGGCTTTGACGTTCGCCAGTGTTGCGACACCCCCTTCAATGGGGATAGTCAATCGCCGCCTACCGTGGGAGAAAAAATTGACTTACAAGGTTATCCAGTGGGGTGCCGGTGACAACGGGCAGGCCCTGATTCGCGCCGTGGCGCGGCATCGTGATCTCGAACTGGTCGGTTGCAAGGTCTGGAGCCCGGCAAAGGAGGGCGTGGACGCCGGCGTCATCGCGGGAATCGAGCCGATAGGCGTCCTCGCGACCACCGATCGCGAGGAACTGCTCCGCATGGACGCGAACGTCGTCCTCTTCTGCACCCGCCTGCGCCCGGACGAGATGGACGCCAACGACCAGGACATCATCGACCTTCTCCGGTCGGGCAAGAACGTGATCTCGGTTACGGGCCAGCATTCGATGCCTTCCGCGATACCCGGTTATGCCGAGAAATTCGAGGAGGCGTGCCGCGAAGGCGGTTCGACCTTCACCGGCGCCGGCCTCAACCCGAACTTCATCGCCTCGCGGCTGGCCCCGACCGTCACGGGCCTGTGCGCGGACGTGGAGACGCTCCATATCCGGGAAACCTACTCCGTTGCCGACGACGGGCCGGAAATCGTCTTCACCGCGGTCAACTTCGGCGCGAAGCTCGAGGGCTGGCACGAGGGCGCGCCCCTCAAGCAGCAGCTCGATCACCTGTTCGTCCAGTTGACCCACAACGTGGCCCACTCCCTCGACATGGAACTGCAGAAGGTCGAGATGAAGACGGAGCTTACGCCCGCGCATCGCGACATCCAGATCGCCGCCGGACTGATCGCTGAGGGCACCGTTGCGGCGGTCACGCTCACCTACGAGGGTATTCCGGTCGACCCCGACCAGATCCGGATCACCGTGCAGGTTCGCTGGGCCGTGTCCGACGACATCCCGGGCATCCCGATCACCTCGGGCTGGCACGTCAAGGTCGGGGGCAAGCCCAATCTGGTGATGGAGATGCGCCCGGATCCCGCGGAGGACCGGACCTTCCACCCGGAGACCATGGTCGGTTCCGCGATCCCCGTCATTCCCGAGGTGATCAACGCGGAGCCCGGCCTCCTGCTGCCGCACGTCTACGGCGCGTACAAGCGTCGTTTCATCGGGGCCTGACCACTTCCGCGCCGCGGGACGGGCGGGCCCGCCACTCCCCCGGGTGGCGGGCCCGCGAGCGCCGGTCCGACCGACGCACACCCGCGCGGCCGGCTCGCGACGCGAAGACGGCTTTCTTGTTCACCCGGGCGGCCAGCAGCAGTTCTTCCTGGATCACGCAGACGACCCGCTGCCCGGGCATCGTGTCGTTTAATCAGGCACCCCCGCCGCGAGCGGGTCACACGGATCCCCCGCACGAGCGGTTCGAGGCGCTGACCGTCGTGCATGTTCGCGCCCGAGATGCCGACTGGCAGAGGCAGACCGGTGCGAGCGTTCGGTGATTGAGCGGATCGTCGACCTGAATCTGCCGTGAGCAACAGAATCCCGGCTGTCACAAAGCCCGCGGACCACTCGTCAAAACGGCGGTGATCCGTGGCCCCGACCCGGTGTCGGGGGTCTCGAAAGCGCCGGCAGTCCGGAGAGCTTGAGGCTCGCCAGGAAGGTTCTCGGCACAGAAGGCGGCACGCAGCCGTCGACCGGCACCGACATGCCTCGGGGGCCGGGCTGTCAACAGCATCCTGCTGGCAGCCCGGCCCCCGAGAAACTCTGGGTCAGAACGGTGTTCGGTGTTGTCAGCTCAGGTAGGCGTTCTTGGCGGCCATGACCGCCTTGGCGCTGTTCCAGCCGACCACGCCGACCGCCTGGCCCTCCTTCTCGGCGACCATGACGAATTTCCGGGATTCCGTGGTGCCGTCGATCAGCCGGACATGCGCGTCTTCGGGGAGCGAGCCGAAGACCTGGATCCTGACGTCGTACTGGTCCGTCCAGAAGTACGGAACCGGCTGGTAGCTGTCCTGGGCGCCGGTGATGTCGCCCGCGACGAACACGGCCTGCCGCACGGCGTTGGTCCGGTTCTCCAGACGGGTGCTGACGCCGGTCCGCTCGTCTGACCAGCGGGCCACGTCCCCGACGGCGTAGACGTCGGGTGCAGCGCGGCCGCGTTCGTCGCAGACAATGCCGTCGTTCAGGGTGAGGCCGCTGCCGACGAGCCAGTCGGTCGCGGGGATCGAGCCGATGGTCACCACGACCACATCCGCGGGAACGGTCTCGCCGCCCTTGATCCCTACGCCGGTGACCCGCCCGTTGTCATCGAGCAGACAGGTGGTGCGGGTCCCCATGAGCAGCCGTACACCGCGCGCCGCGTGGAGCCCGGACAACACCTGGCCGATGGCCGCCCCCGTCTGACGCCACATCGGAGTCGGATTCGGGTCGATCAAGGTGACGTTCAGACCCATCTCCCGTGCTGTCGCGGCGACCTCGCACCCCAGCACTCCCGCACCGATGATCACCACATCGCGGGCCGTGAGCAACTGCGCGCGCAGCCCGGTGGAGTCCTCCAAGGTGCGCAGGACCCACGCCCCTCGCAGGGAGCCGGCGCCCGGCAAGGTACGCGGCGTCAGACCGGTCGCCAGGACGAGCCGGCCATAGCCGAGTTTCTGGCCGTCCTCGAGGACGACGCCGTGTGCCTCGACGTCCAGACGCACCGCTCGGCAACCCAGCAGGAATTCGGCGTCCAGCGCGTCCAGTTCCTGCTGGCCGCGCAGGCGCACCTGTTCCTCGTCCCAGATCCCCGAGAGGATCTTCTTGGAGAGCGGCGGCCGGTCGTAGGGCAGGTGGGCCTCCGCCCCCACGACCTGGACGGTGCCGCGGAAGCCTTTTCCACGCAGCGCCTCCACCGTCGTCAACCCGCCGACCGACCCGCCGATCACCAGTACGTCAGCGGTCACGAGCGCAGTGACTCCGCCAGCCGGATGGCGGCGGCGGGACACATCGTCGCGGCTCTGCGCACCCGCTCGAACTCCTCCACAGGGGGCTTTCCCTGAAGCAGGATCACGACCCCGTCGTCCTCTCGCTGATCGAAGACCTCAGGCGCCGCCACGACACACTGGCCACCGGCGACACACTTGTCCTCTTCTACCGTAATAATCATGAATCATCCTTCGAAAGGTACATGTTGAACTGTCGGCCCAGCCCGCCGGCGCGGTGCCGGTGGCCGAGCCGTATGCGGGGACCGGACGCCCGCCGGTGGCCAAGTATCCCGACAGGCCGCGGTCAGTGAAGGAGCTGGTCATCGCGGCGGGCCGGAAGACGGCCAGGCCGGTGCAGTGGCGGGAGGGCTCCCGGCCCGGCACCGGCCGCTTTCGCCGTAAGCGGATGTACTCCCGCTTCGTGGCCCTTCGCGTCCGGCCTGCCGGACGCGAGGTCCGCCAGGCCACCGACGGCCCGGAACTGCCCGTGTGCTGGCTGCTGGCCGAATGGCCCGCCGGCGAGAGCGAACCGGTGCAGTACTGGCTGTCCGACCTGCCCTCCGGCATGCCTCTGACCACACTGGTCCGCCTCGCCAAACTCCGCCGGCGCATCGAGCACGACTACCGGGAGATGAAACAGGTCCTGGGACTTGCCCACTTCGAGGGCCGGACCTGGAACGGCTGGCACCACCACGTCACCCTCGTCTCCGTCGCCCACGCCCTCTGCAACGACGGGCCCGGGCCCCAAAAGACACGGCGCCGGACTGAGCCTCTACCAGATCGTCCACGAGCTACAGACACTCCTCGCCCTCTGGACCGGCGCCTGCCCCACCTGCCACCGCAACATACCCACACCGATACGAACCTGACCAAGCCCTACTAATGACTCACCAGGCGACGGGCAGGGCGTCCAAGGCGTAGACGTTCGGTCCGAAGCGGTGGAAGGAGAGCTCTTCGGCGGGGACCGCGAGCCGCAGCCCGGGGAACCTGCGGAAGAGAGGGGTCAAAGCCATCTGCAGTTCCACACGGGCCAGGTGCTGACCCGGGCACTGATGGATCCCGGACCCGAAGGTCATGATCTGGATCGGTTCCCGGGTCAGGTCGAGGATGTTCGGGTCCCCGGAGACGACCTCCGGGTCACGGTTGGCGTTCAGCGGCGAGGCCAGGACCCACTCGCCGGCCTTCACGGTGTGATCGCCGATGGTGACGTCCTCGGTCGACATCCGGGGAAAGCCGCCCGAGACGCTCATATAGCGGAGCAGTTCCTCCGCGGCATTGGCCGTGGAGTGGGCGTCGTCGAGCAGGATGGCGAGCTGCTCGGGCTGCTGCATCAACGCCAGGGCGCTCAGTGCGATCGTCGACGCAGAGGTCTCATGACCCGCGACGACCAGTGCGCTGACCATACCGACGATCTCTTCGTCGCCGACCTCGCCGTGGCGTTGTTCCACCAGCGCGCCTATCAGGCCGTCGGTCGGATTCTCGTGGTTCTGGGCCACCAGGTCGCCAACGTAGTCGTTCAGCCGCATGAAGTTCTTGAAGGCCTCCTCGGGCGGCAGCGAGAAGTCGACGACACCCGCGCACATGCGGTGGAAGCTCCGGTGCTCGGAGCTGGCTATACCGAGTATCTCGCCGATCACGATGGAGGGCAGCGGGAGGGCGTATGCCTCAAACAGATCGACTCCCGGACCGGCTTCCTCCACCTCGTCCAACAGCTCCGAGACGATGTTCTCGATCCTGGGCCGCAACTGCTCAACCCGCTTGGGCGTGAAGGACCCGGCGACCATACGGCGCAGACGGGCGTGGTCCGCGCCGCGGAAGCGGGGGAAGAAGCCGGGCAGCGCGCTGTCCATGGCTCCCTCCGGCGCGGGAATGAAGCTGTGGTCGAGACGCGGGTCGTTGTAGAGCGCCCGGACATCGGCGTAACGGGAGAACATCAGCACTTCCACCTCGCCGTACTCCCGCTCGACCATCTGGAGCCGGGTGGGCCCCTCACGCCGGGCCATCTCCGCGAGTCGGCCGGAGGGGTCAAACACGGCAGCTGTAGTTCGTGAGGCGTGAGGCATCGCCGCTGGCCAGCGTGGTGGGTGGGGTGCCTGCGGCAGGGGTACGGCCACCGGCATCGTGATCTTGTGTGACGAAGAATCAAGAAGCGGTGGCCGCGCAGGCCACGGTAGTACACGCCGGGTGGGACGGGTTGTTCGAGGGGTTGATGGGCCGGTTCGCGAGCTGCTTCCCGCGCCGGGAGACCCGGCTGACCTGCCGGAACATGGTCTCTGGGCTGCTGATGGTCAAGGAATCGGCGAACTGCTGGTCGTTGGCCGAGGCGATCGGCCACAGCGGTCCGCATGTCCTGCAGCACTTCTTGTCGAGGGCCCGCTTCGACACCGAGGCAGTCCGCCGGTCGGTCGCGGCCTGGACGGTGGAGCAACTCGGCGAGAGGGAGGTGATGTTGGTGGTGGACGAGACGGGCGATGAGAAGTCGTCCCTCGACGCGGTCGGCGCGGCCCGGCAGTACTCCGGGGCGCTGGGCGGGATCGGGCTGTGCCAGGTCGCGGTACACCTCTCCTACGTGAGTGCCGAGGGGCACGCGCTGGTCGACCGTCGGCTGTACCTGGGCGAGGCATGGGCGGCGGACGACGAGCGCCGTGAGCTGGTCGGGGTGCCCGACGAGAGGGTGTTCGCCACCAAGCCGCAACTGGCCGGCGACATGCTGGAGGACGCCCACGCCTCGGGGGTGCACACCGCGTGGGTGGCCGCCGACGAGGTCTACGGTGGACGGGAGTTGCGTGCGCGGATCCGTGCGCTGGGCTACGGCTACGCGATCGCGGTACCCACCAGCCACCGGGTCACCACCCCGGGCGCCGGGAAGAAGAAGGTCACCGCGCTGCTGGAGCGGGTGCCGAAGCGGGCCTGGATGCGGCTGAGGACCGGCCATGGCACCAAGGCCGAGCGGCTCTACGACTGGGCGATGATCGACGTGAACCCCGACGATGCGCCGCCCGGACAGGCCGCCGGGCACAGCCAGGTCCTGGTCCGACGCCACCGCCGCACCGGCACCCTTTCCTTCTACCGGACCTGGCACCCCGACCCGCAGCCGATATCGGTGCTGGTCAGCGCGGTCTGCCGCAGGTGGCGGGTCGAGGAGGACTTCCAGGGAGCCAAGGGCCTGGCCCACCTCGACACCGGCCAGGTCACCTGCTGGACGTCCTGGCACCGCTGGAGCCTCATGTCAATGATCGCCTACGCACTTCTGGCCGTCGGCGCCCTCCACGAGCGGCAACGCGCCCACCCCGCCAACTCCGACGACGAGTTGGCCATGGTGCCCGTCAGCCCGCGCGAACTCCTCGCGCTATTGCGGGTCTTCGCCCTGCCAAGGCCCCGCCAGGACACCGATCCGGCACACGCCCTGCGCTGGTCGAACTGGCGTCGCCGACACCAGCATCGCGCGACGGCCTGCCACCGCCGCTGGAACAACGTCACAGCAGTGGCCATCGCATGACAGGAACCTCACGAGTCACGAACTACAGCTGCCGTGTCAAACGGACACCGAGAATCACGGTCCGTAACAGCGAACCCACGCGTCAGTTTTTCGGGCATGTCGAACTCCAAGGAGGTGCAAAACGAATGCGTGAAGGCGCCCATGCCTTCCGGCCGCAGTCGCATGCTGGGGTACATGGTCAGCAAGTCATGGATTTGAGGCCAATAGTTTTCGGCCCAGCGGAGAAGTTACAGGAAGAATTGGCGTGCTCAGGCCGCCAATTGCCGGATCCGAGGGTATTTAAACATAAGCTTACTTGATGCGGCAAGTGTATTGGCCGGGTGACAACTCCTCGCGAGTCCAAGGCACCCGGCGTCGGCACCAGGCCGCACCATCGCTCCTCTTGGTGCTGTAAGACGTTGTTGACTGAGCACCTTGGATCAGTCGGCTGCATCTGGGCTTTTGCCGCCCTCTAAGAGGGCGGTTCGTGAGTCTTTGAGAGGTTCTGCCGTCGCCTGATGGTGTGGGTGCGAGCGGAATCCGCTGGTCCACGGGCGGTGGTCTGTTGGGGTGGCGGGGTGAGTGAACGCAAGCCGTACCCGAGCGACTTATCGGATGGCCAGTGGTCGTTGATCGAGCCGGTGATCACGGCGTGGAAGGACCGGCACCGATCGGTCAGCGGCCGCCAGGGCGCCTATGCGATGCGGGAGATCGTGAACGCGATCCTCTATCAGGGCCGGACCGGCTGCCAGTGGGCCTACCTCCCCAACGACCTGCCGCCGAAGAGCGCGACGTACTACTACTTCGTCGCGTGGCGGGACGACGGGACCGACCAGGTCATCCATGAACTGCTGCGCTGCCAGGTCCGTGAGAGGGCCCGCCGATTAGTAGTCGGGTCGCCCGGGGGAATCTCACCCCCGGGCTCCCACGGAACCGTACGTGACAGTCTCCCGTCATACGGCTCTTGTCGTTCTGGGCCTCGCCCCTGCCGGGGCCGCCCAGGTCCAGTGAGCGAAGTACTTCGGGCGCAACGTGTGGCCTTGGGCCAGCCGTTGCAGGGCTTGTTTCATCCCGACCCGGTACTTCTTCTGAATCCACCGCAGCAAGTAGGTGTTGATGCGGTCGAACAGCGGATACAGCGCTGAGCGGTAGAAGCGCCCGTAGTAGTTCATCCATCCCCGAACCACCGGATTGACCGTCCGGGTCAGATCGGATGACTCCTGCGCCGTGCGCCGGTGCAGCCTCCAGGACCGCACCGTCCTGCTCAGCCTCTTCAGGGCTTGGTTACTGATCGCGGGCAGGAACGCGGTGAACATCACCCCGTGTCTGTCCTTGGCTCCTCGCGGCCGGAACGTGAACCCCAGGAACGTGAACTCGGTGACCGGAAACCGGCCCCGACGGTTGTCGTCCTTGCAGTACACGATCCTGGTCTTGTCCGGATGCAGCTCCAGACCGACCTCGGCCATCCTGGACCGCAGCGCGGCCAGGACACGTTCCGCTTCCGCCAGGGTGCGGCAGTGCACCACCGCATCATCGGCGTAACGCTCGAACGGGCAGCCCGGGTACTCTCGGACCATCCACGCATCGAACGCATAGTGCAGAAACAGGTTCGCCAAGACGGGCGACACCGCAGAACCCTGCGGCGTGCCCTCTACCCGCTCAGTCGTGGACCCGTCAGGCAGGCGCAGCCCCGCGGCCAGCCACCGCTTGACATACAGCACCACCCAACCGGCGTCGGTGTGCGCCTCGACCGCGGCCACCACTTTGTCCCACGGGACGGTGTCGAAGAACTTCCGGATGTCGAGCTCGACCACCCAGTCGAACCGCCAGCACCGCTCCCGGCAGGACGCAACGGCGTCCAGTGCCGACTTGCCCGGCCGATACCCGAAGGAGTCCGCGTGGAAGATCTGCTCCACCCGCTCCGACAGATGTCCGGCCACCACCGTCTGCGCGACCCTGTCGGCGACGGTCGGCACCCCTAACACCCTGATGCCACCCCCGCTCTTGGGGATCGGCACCGCTTTGACGTCCGGTGGGAAGTACGTGCCCGAGGACATCCGGTTCCAGACCTTGTACAAGTTGTTCTTCAGGTCCTTCTCGAACGCCTCGACCGACACTCCGTCCACCCCGGACGAGCCCTTGTTCCCTCTCACCTTCACCCAGGCGTCCCACACCTCCTGCTTGGAGATGTCGAACGGCTTGGCCGACGCTTTCAACTCGTCCATCCCGCTCCTCCCGGAAAACTTCCGGTTGACCGAACAAACCAGTCACGAACAACCCGGCCCCTTCGCTCCACCCCGATTACCGGGGCTTGCCCACTACTACGAGCCGGTCCGCCGGCGCGCCGCGCGACGGTACTCAGCACCCGGTCGGAGGACTTCCGGACCGGGCTCTTCCTGTCGCCCCGGCCGCTGAGCCAGGGCAGTATCGCGACACGCCTTCCCACGTTCCGCACGGAAGCCGCAGACCGGGCTCGCGCCGCCTTCATGCCGGACACCGCCTGGCCAATAAGCGGTCACCCGCCAGGCTTGTCCCGGGATCCTGAAGTCACCCCGGTTTCGATGTCACCTACTACTTACGACACGTCATCAGCGGTTCACTCGCGTTCGCCTTCCCGGTCCCCACCTGACGCCTGACCAGCGCCTTTTCCCCGGACGCTCACCACGACGGTCTTCAGCCAACGCAGCTCGGGGCGGTTTGACGCCTCCCACCGCAGGGCGACGCCGAAGGGCCACAAGACCTTCATCTTCCGCACAGCACCACATCAAGCAGGGTCTCTGCCTACATCAACCTCACTCTCAGTGTTCGTGGCACACCTCCAGCCGTAGTTCGGTATTTGGGCTGGTCAGCGGCCTGGTGGCGTGGAGTGTAGCGGGGCGTCAGATGGGCGGGACGGACTTCCCCACCGTGCCCCACGAACGAGTGCTCTGCCGCATGCCCGTGAGCTGGTGCGAGCAGTCCCTCGACATGCTCAACGATGCGCCGGTGAATGTGTGGGATCAGGAACTCGAAGAACTCTTCCTGCGGACCGGGAGCCGCTTCACCCGGATCGAGCCCCGCAGGCGGATGCGGGACTACGTACGCGGCCTGCTCGCCCCGGTCGGCCGCAAGAACGGGTGGCAGCTCGCCGAGTGGGCCGGCCACGCCACCCCGGACGGACTGCAGTACCTGCTCTCCCGCAGCCGCTGGGACGCCGACAGTGTCCGCGACGACCTGCAGCAGTACGTGGCCGACCAACTCGCCTATGACGACGGCGTGTTGATCGTCGACGACACCGGCTTCATCAAGAAGGGGACCACCTCCGCCGGAGTACAGCGCCAATACTCCGGCACCGCCGGACGCACCGAAAATTGCCAAATCGGCGTGTTCGCCGCCTATGCCACCAGCCGGGGACACGCCCTCGTCGACCGTGACCTCTATCTGCCCAGGTCCTGGACCGACGACCGCGACCGCTGCCGGGCCGCCCACATCCCCGACGACCGTACCTTCGCCACCAAGAACGCCCTCGCCCGCGACATGATCCGCCGGGCCCATGCCTCCCCGCTGCGCTTCCGCTGGGTCACCGCGGACGCCGCCTACGGCCAGGACAGCCACTTCCGCCGCTTCCTCGAAGACGGCCTGAAGCTCCACTACGTCGTGGCCGTCCCCAAGTCCCAGCAGGTCCACGGCCCGCGCATTGAGGACCGTATTCGCCGTGAGGCCCCGCCGGAGGCGTGGCAGCGCTTGTCCGCCGGCCCCGGAGCCAAAGGCGAACGCTGCTACGACTGGGCCGGCGCCCTCCTGCCCGTCGTCGAGGAACGCGACGGTGACAAGCCCACCCGCAGGCGGTGGATGCTGGCCCGCCGCAGCATCACCGACCCCCAGGACATCGCCTACTTCCTGGCCAGCGCTCCGCTGGACGCCACCCTCGCCGACCTGGCCCGGATCGCCGGATGCCGCTGGAAGATCGAAGAATGCTTCCAGTCCGCGAAGAACGAGTGCGGCCTCGACGAGTACGAGGTCCGCCGTTACACCGGCTGGTACCGGCACATCACCCTCGCCATGCTCGCCCACGCGTTCCTCGCCGCCATCGCCGCCCAGGAACGCGAAAGGGGGGCCCCGGCGACGACACGCCCGATCTCGTGGACCTCACACCGGCCGAGATCCGCCGTCTCCTGGCAGCTGAACCCCCGCACCGCCCCGCACGCCACAACCACACGCTGACCTGGTCACGGTGGAGACGACGCCACCAGGCACGCGCCCGCCAGAGCCACTACGAACGGCGCGGCTACCTATTCGCCGGGACGCGGTGGGGAAGTCCGTCCCGTCCACCTGACGCCCCGCTACACTCCACGCCACCAGGCCGCTAGCGAGTAGCCGGGAGGGATCTCACCTCCCGGCTCTCTCAGAACCGTGCGTGAACCTCTCGATTCACACGGCTCCCATCACCCGGTCGTTCGAGGCCGGAGGAGTTTCCAGTGGGCGAAGAGCCCCGGGTAGAGCTTGGCGGTCTTCTCCAAGCCCTGCCATGCCCGGCTCCGGCGACGCCGGAGCCGCTTGTACTTCTGCACGGCCCATCGCATCAGATACTGATCGATGCCCTTCAGGCTCGGGACCAACGCGGACGGATAGAACCGCCCGTAGTAGCTGATCCATCCCCGCACGACGGGATTGATCTCCCGTGCAAGGTCTGCCAGGGACGACCCACTGCGCAAGTGCAGCCGCCATCGGCGGATCTGTGCCCGGATGCGCTTGGCCGCCTCGTCGCTGATCGCCGGGTTGAAGCCGAAGAAGTAACTCCCCGTCCTCGACCGGACTTTCCGCGAGCGGAACGTGTACCCGAGGAAGGTGAACGAGACGTGCTCGTACGAACCACGCCTCTTGCCATCCTTGCAGTACACGATGCGGGTCTTGTCGGGATGCAGCCGCAAGCCCCCGCACTCGGCCAGCCGCTGGCCGATCGCCTGACGCACCTGGTGCGCCTCGGCCTCGGTGCGGCAGTGAACCACCATGTCGTCGCAGTAGCGCTCGAACCGGACACCCGGGAAGACCCGATCCATCCAGGTGTCGAACGCGTAGTGCATGAACAGGTTCGCCAACAGGGGCGAGATCGCCGAGCCCTGGGGACTCCCACGATCCCGCGCGACCAGTTCGCCACTCTTGTGCCGCAGCGGAGCCTTCAGCCAGCGCTCCACATACAGCAGAATCCACCGCTGGTCGGTGTGGTGGGCCACCGCCTTGAGGACCAGGTCGTGGTCGAGGTTGTCGAAGAACCCCTGGATGTCGATATCGACCGTCCAGTTCGTCCTCCAGCACCGCTCCCGACAGGCCGCGACCGCGTCCAGCGCGCTTCTGCGCGGCCGGTATCCATAAGAATCGGGGTGGAACATCGGTTCCACCTCCGGCTCCAGGACCATGGCCGCCGCAGTCTGCGCGATTCTGTCCGCGACCGTCGGCACCCCGAGAACCCTGACCTTGCCCGATCCCCCAGACTTGGGGATCTCCACCATCCGCACCGGCGGCGGGAAGTAGCTGCCCGACGACAGGCGATTCCACAGTTTGTAGAGGTTGCCCCGCAGGTCAGCCTCAAACCGCTCGATCGACTCGCCATCAACCCCGGCCGCTCCCCCGTTCGCCTTGACCCTGAGATACGCCTCCCAGACCACATGCTTCGAAATCTCGAACGACTTCAGCCCACTCATCCGGCTCCTCCCGGGAACTCCGGTTGACCGCCAAGCAGACCTGGATGATCCGTCCCCTTCGCTCCACCCGCATTACCGGGCTTCGTCACTACTACGAGACGGTCTGCCCCCGTGCCCCGCGTCAGTACTCCGCCCCTTGCGGTGTTGGCCGCTTGGGGATCTCCCTCTCGGCGCCGGCCCCACGGGCCGGCAGCAGTATCGGGGCGACAGGTTCTCACGTTCCATGCAAGAGCCCAGGTCAGGCTCGCGCCGCCTACATGCCGGACGCCATCCGGGCAGTCAGCAGGCTCCCCCCGGACTTGTCCCAGAGCCCTGGTCTCGCCCTGGTTTCGACGCCACTGGAATTTGTTACGACACGTCATCAGCGGTTCGCTCCCGCTCGCCTTCCTGACCCACACCTGACGCGATCAGGTCGCGCCTTTTCCCGCAGCGCTCACCACGAACGGCACTTAACCGACGCAGCCTGCGGTGGTTTGAAGCCTCCCCCTGCAGGGCGACCCCGGAGGACCTACCTCCATCTCCTGCACAGCACCGCTTCCAGAAGCTCCTACATCGACGCCTCCTTCAGCGTTCGTGACACACGACCAGCCCAAATACCGAACTACGGCTGGAGTACTAATGTCCTGCGCCAGTAATCCGTCTGTAGATCCACCTCGTCCTGGCGGCCCAACTTCGTTCACCACCAGGCGTGTTGACCGTCCGCAACTCAGCCGGAACTACCTAGGAATTTCAGGCGCAAGACACTAACCCTTCAGTTGTAGTTCGCTGATCAGGTTCACAGGGTAACTCCCTGTTATAGACGACTGGTCCGGCGATGTGGCACAAGTAGCCGAGTGGGATGCTGAGTTGGAGGAGTTGCTGCGGCAGGTCGGCGACGTCTTCCCCCGGGCGGATCTGCGGCGGCGGGCGAAGGCGTGTGTGCGCGGGCTGTTGGGCCCGGTCTCCCGCAAGAATGGCTGGCAGCTGGCCGAGTACGCCGGCTGGCGGCGCCCCGACGGGCAGCAGCACTTACTGGACCGGGCGAAGTGGGACGTCGATGAGCTGCGCGACCGCGTCCGCCGGTATGCGCTGGACGGGCTGGCCGACAGCGCGGGCGGGGTGCTGGTCATCGATGAGACCGGGTTCGCCAAGAAGGGCAAGACTTCCGTCGGCGTGGCCCGGCAGTTCACCGGCTCACTCGGCGGCGTCTTTCCTTGCCAGATCGGGGTGTTCGCCGCCTGGGCCACCACCCGCGGGGCAACCCTGGTCGACCGGGAGATCTACCTGCCGCAAGTCTGGACAGGCGATCGCGAGCGGTGCGCGGCTGCGCAGGTGCCCGAGACCGTCGGCTTCGCCACCAAACCCCGCCTCGCCGAGAAGATGATCGACCGGATTCTCCCCGAGCTTCCGGAGAACACCTGGCTGGCCGCCGACGAGGTCTACGGCCGTGACGGCGGCTTCCGCTCCTTCGCCGAGAGCCGCCAACTGCCGTACGTGGTCAACGTCTCCAGCGCCCAAACAGTGCTGCCCCGACCGGGATGGCGGCATATCGACAAGCTGGCCGCCGCCGCGGACGACAGCGAGTGGCAACTGTTCGAAGCCGGCCCGAACCAGACCGGCTCCCGCTGGTGGCAGTGGTGGGTCCGCCGGGTCGCCGACCCGGAGGAGCCCGTGGGCAGCGCGGTGCGGGGGCAGCCCTGGCCGAGCCGATGGATGATCGCCCGGCGCCGCCCCGAAACGCCCGACGACCTCGACTACTACCTGGCCTGGGGCCCGTCCGGCACCCCGCCGGAACACCTGGCCCACGTCGCCGGCGCGCGCTGGCGGGTGGAAGACGCGATCAAACTCGGCAAGCATCAGTGCGGGCTGGCCGACTACGAGGTACGCCACTGGCACGGCTGGTACCGGCACATCACCCTGTCGATGCTGGCCGCCGCATTCCTGGCGGTACAGGCCGCCACAGACGACGCCGACGCCCCCGCACCGCTCCGGGAAGCCCTCAGCGGTGACGAGCCTGATGAGGAGCCCAAAGGGGGGAGCACGAGGACATCATCAGCCCCGAACAGCTCATCCCCTACACCGCCGCCGAGATCCGCAAGCTCCTTACGCTCATCCACCCGCCGCCCCCACCCGAGCACGGTCAGGCCGCCCACGGACTGTGGTGGTCACGCTCGCGACGACATCACCAGGCCGACGCCAACGGGCATCATCGCAGACGCCGGGCTCGCGAACTCGCCCTGAACTACAACTGAAGGGCTAACAGACTCGCCGCCGTCAGGACCACCTGCAACCTTTCAGGGCCGGTCCACCTGCGGCGATGTTTGTCGACGTCGGTACTCATCGCACCACCTCTTCCTCATCCTCAAGAAAACCGGCCCTCTCGGGCCGGCGGGTGTGGACGAGCCCAAGGGGCACGCTCACGTTCGGAATGAGTACTCCGAAGGAGGAGACAAATATGGATACTACCGGGGGCTGCGGGGGGGGGCAGAGGGCTTGTAGCAACTGCCCGCAGCTCGGGCCGACTTGATCGAATGTCAAGTTGATGAAAATAGCTCGCGATTCAGTCCATGTGTGGCATCGGTCACATCTCCTCTTGAATCGTCTCGGGGCGTCGGACGCGTGCTCGAGGTCCGGCGCCGGGCGTCGGACGGCCCCCGCAGACTCCGCCCCGGCCCTCCGCGCCGAGAACGCCTCCCTCAAGCGCCGCCTGGACCAGCTGGCACAAGAGCACCGCTCACTCCAGGAACGACTCGAAGGAGCCCGCTCCAACCTGCGGTTCGCCGACAAGCGTGTTGCCGATCTTGAGATCCAGCTACTGGAACACCAGCAGGCCGCCCGCGCCGCCGTCGTGACTCGTAGGGGCGTGACGCCGCCCTCTCCTGAGCGCTAGAAAAGGCCGGTGGACGTGTACTGCGTGAGATTCGCAAGAATCTCACGCAGCCACGGGCTGCGAACGGCTGGTAGCCGGACCAGGGTGTGCTGGAACGATCCCCGGTCGGCCCGGAACAGGTAATTGGGGCGCGGTGGGAGCGGGTCATCGCGGAGGACGTCCTGGGGTATGCCGCCCGACGCGGGAACCGGAAAGTTCGGCTGGGGAGAGGTCAACCACAGCCACACCCCGAGCGGCAGCGGCACCGGGTATGCCGATGCAGCCGGGCTGGCCGGGGTCCAAGTCTGACCCGTCTGCGGATGGACCGGTACCAGGAGGATGTCGACGGCTGCGTCGGGAGCGGGCCGTCCCGGTCCAGCCAGGACGGCGCGACGTTTCGGCGGGCCCGCGGGCAGCATGGCGTCGAGCGCGCGTTGGAACACGTCCGTGGTCAGGCCGTCCGGGACCTTCACCGGCTGCCCTTCGGAAGCCACCAGCAGGTGGGCGAGCGCCTGGCCAGCTGCCGCCTCCCATTGAGGACTCCACGACCAGTAGTGACTCGACCCGAGCCGTCCTCCCCACGTGGCAATCGGCTCGAACGGGGGCGTGCTCTCCCCCTTCTCCGTCAGCTCCTTCCAGGAGAGCGGCGCAGCGTCGACACCGTCAAGGAGGAAGCGGTACACGGCGTCTGAGCTGAGCCGCACTGCCTGCCAGAGCGAGCAGTCGTCGATCCTGGTCGCCACAGGCAGGCCGCACGTCACGCAGGCCAAGTTGGGGCCGTCAGCCCCGTCGAGGCCACAGCAGGCACCACCGCGCTTCTCGGGCATCAGCCGGGTTCCGCGGATATCACCAGGCGCGATGACACTCGCCCCGGGCGCACTGTCGGACAGGGCGTAGACCGGCGCGTAGATGCCGCGCGCCTCCGCCTCTCCCGGGTCGATCTCGTCCCACATCCGCCACGGTCCTCCCCAGGGGTCCGGGTCCACGGCGAACGTCCCCGGCTCCATTAGCACCGGAAGCTGGACCCCGTTCCCGTAACTCTGACGGGCGTGGGGCGGAAGGGAGACCTGGGACAACGGGACGGTCAACTCGGTATCGCAACTCGCACAGACGAAAACGAACAAAGACCCTCCGCATGAGAAACAGGCGCATCTTCGCACCTCGGCGGCAGCCAGCCAACATGTTTTCGCGTCCATCACGCGGTCAGGACCCGCCAACGTCCTGCCGCTCTCACCGACGTCGATCGTGCACACGCCGCGCTCACTGTGGACGCCGACGACGAGGTGCCGTTCTGGGCGCTGACGTGGGGCCGCTTGCGGCTACGCGATCGCGGCCGTCGTGCACAACTCTGCCATTGCTTACACGTACGTGACGCGTCAGCGCAGGTAGCGGACATCGCGGTCGATCGAGCGGTCGGTAAAGGCGACTTCTCCCCCGAAGACTGCGACGACCACCTCTCCGACCGCCTCGCCCACAACGGGCAGCCGCTGATCGGTCCGCAGCTACGCCACGCCATCACCGAACGCTCCCACGGCCTGCCCCTCTACCTCGATCTGGCCGTCATGCGGTTCCTGGAGATACGGCGCAACGGACGCGTACCGCAGCCGGACGACTTCGGCGACTTCCCCGCCCTGATCCCCGCACCCTCAGCGACCTGACCAGCGACGAACGCCACGTGCTGCGCTCGGTGTCCCTGCTCGACGCCTTCTCGGTACCTACCGCTGGCCACCCAAGCCGCCGGCCTCACCCACGATGCCGCGGCCCTGCGGCTGACCGAACGCCCCCTCATCCGCGAAGACCTCACGGGACTGTGGCCCTACCACCTTCACCAGGTGGTGCGCTCCGCGATCCGCAACGCCGAGGACCACACCGACGACCGGTGGTCCGAGCACGACTGGCAGCGGGCCGCCCTGCGCGCGCTGACCGCCCTCGGACAAGAGTGGGCCCATGGGCCACGCCGCGAACGCACCGTGCTGATCGGCGTACTGCGGCAAGGCCTGCGCGTGGCCCGCAACTTCACCCTCGACCAACTGGGCTGGCTCACCGAGGCCGCCTTCGCCTACGTCGGCGACTCCGTGTGGGAGCCACTCGCGCCGCCCGCCCACGGCCACGAGAGCGCCGTACTGTCGACGCCAGCCGACGCCCTGGTCGAAACCCTCAGCACCCTGGCCCGCCGCCAACGCGAGCACCGAGCCCGCACCGTCGAGCGGCTCACCGCCGTCATCGACTCCGGCCTGCTGCCCGCCGAGCTGCAGGAGATGCCGGTCTACTACCGGGCCAAAGCGCTCCGCGACACCGGACGCACCGAGGACTCACGCCGCGGATACCAGCAGGTGGCCGACGGCGGGGGCCGCCTGGCCCCGGCCGCCCGCCGCGGACTGGCCCAGGCCGCCCGGCTGGCCGGCGACTTCCCGACCACGCTCACCGCCGCACAGGCCCTCGGCTGGGAGGGCCGCCACCAGCGCGTCCTCGGCGACCTGTACTGGATCCAGGGAGAACCACAACGCGCAGCCGAGACGTACCTGGCCGGGCGCCACGAAGCCGAACAGCACGCCAAAGCCGGCGAAGCCGCCCACAACCAGGCCCTGCGCGCCCTCGCCCTCGCGTTCGTCGACCCCCGTCAGGCCGACGACGAACTCGACCTCGCCGAACAGCTCCTCGCCGGCCTCGACCTGCGCGCCACGACCATCAACGCCGCCATCGCCTCCCTCATCCGCGACGCCGGCAGCCCGGCCATCGAAGACGCGCCCGCACCCTGCGCACCGAACTCGACGTCGCGGGCCTCACCTCCATGACGCCCACCCTCGAAGTCGCCGTCGCCTTCCACCAGGCCGTCCTCGACGACCACGAGGCGCTGAACGCCACCATTGCCCGGCTCCGCGAGCAGACGAGCGACGGCACATTCGCCTGCTACACCGACATCGCGCACTTCATGGCCGACCTGCCGCTGCCCGCCGACCACACCCCGCCGCGCTGGCTGGACGGCGAAGGAGCCACCCGCGCCCGGTGGCGGGCCATAGTCACCGTACGACGGGACCTGCTGCGCACCGCGCGGTAGCCACCGAGGCAGAGTTCTGTCCGGCAACCGATCGGTTGCCGGACAGGGGGCTGAGCGTTGGCGGAGGGGGTCGCGAGTCCGACAAGCCCGTTCAACAAGGTGGAGCTTGAAGAGGCGGGCCCTCATCGGTGCGGTCAGAGGAGTCGGCGGAGTAGCTGGCCCGTATTCGCTCACCGACGGCCCGGTACTGCTCGAAGCGCTCGCGTCGCTCCTCCGTATGGAAGAACAGCGACAGGCCGACGTCCAAGAGGAACGCGGGACAGGGGCCGGACTGCGGCAGCGGGTCGAAAACGGCCAGCAGGCCCCCGCTGTCGTTGACGAGCGGGACGCCGCAGGAGTACCGGCTGTCTCCGACACTCCAGCCGACGGTCACGCGGGTGCGGTACAGGTCGGCAAGCTGGGCGATGGCGCGCTCGATCCCGGGCAGCCGGGCCGAGTGCCGGGCCAGGGCCGCCCGGTCGGGGTCAGTGCGTGCCATAAGTTCGGCCACCTTGGCCTCCTGTCGCGCGTACCCGCGCCGTTCGGCGCGAGCCTCCTCCTCCCTCGCCCCGCGCTGCTGCTCGTCCTCCTCGCGCAGCTTTTTTGCCTCCGCCAGGACACACCGGGGCGATGCCCACAGCGTCCTCACGGGCCGCGTTGTGTGCCGCTGCGGACTCCGCGGGGCATGTGCAACGAAGCGCGAGGTGAGGAGCCTGTCCATGAACTCGGCGAACGGTATGGACGGCTCTGGGTCCCAGTAGGCACCGCTGAACCGGGCCATGGGCTCGACGGCGACCAGGTCGTTCCCCTGCCGGGCCAGCCGTACCGAGGGGACAATGCCCAGCCAGGGGATGCGACTGCGGTCGCTGAACCAACAGGAACGGACTCCGTGAGCGCTCATCAGCTCGGTGCGGGCGCGGATTTCGGAGGCGGTGATGCTGGCCAGCTGCGCCTCCAGGGCGATCCGGCGGCCGCTGGCTGTGGAGGAGAGGACGTCCGCCCGCCAACTGCCGTCCGGCCCGCTCACCTCTAGCTCGGCCATCCATCCGGCCGCGCGGGCCGCCTGGGCAAGCTCCAGCTTGAGTAGGTGGTGGGCCATGGACTCCTCCGCCAGCGCGCACGTCGGAGCCCCAGGCGTATGGGCGAAGAACCGCAGGCCCAGGCTCGACACCTTGGCGTGCATCCCGTGGCCGCACTCTGGACACGCGAGCGGGGCCGGCGGCCGCACGCGGTGGATCGCGGCCCACTCCCAGCCGCAGCCGAGGTCCGGCAGCGAGGCGTCCAGACGACCCCGTTCCGCATGTACGGCAGTGAAACTCACAGCGCTCCTCCCCCATGTCGTGGCGTTGTCCGCCCATCGTCTCGGCCGAGTAGCCGTCGTCACCGCCTGCTGGCCTGCTGCAGTGACCCCGGTCATCAACCGATCGGTTCCTGGACGCACATCTTCGGGGTGTCGCCCGAGGCCCCAGCGTGTTCGCAAACCGCGTCGAACAAGCCCAGAGTGGGGTGGAGGCGTGATCATTCACGAAGTGGAGCGCGTCGCACTCCTCCCGGCGCGGACTAGACGAATAAGTCCGATGTCTGATCTGGTGGTTCTTGAACTTCCCGTGCGGCGGTCTGTGATCCTGGAGGGACTACGACGGAGGGAACTGCGCGTATGTCGTCCGGGTATGGCTTTCACCCGTTGTCTCTCGGTGTGAGGTTCGTGTTGGAGCTGGTGGCTCTGGTGTGCTTCGGGCTCTGGGCATGGGCTGTCGTGCCTGGTTCCCTGCGGTATGTCTGCGTGGTTGCCGTTCCCCTGATCGTGGCCGTGCTGTGGGGAGTCTTCGCCACCCCAGACGATGCATCCCGGTCCGGGAAGACCGTGATTGCGACACCTGGTCCGCTGCGGTTCCTGCTGGAGCTGGCTGTGTTCTTCGGCGGTGCGGCGGCGTTGCACGCGGCGGGATCCCGCACTCTCGCCGTGATGCTCGCCGGTGTGCTGGTCGTGTACCACCTTCTGTCGTGGGACCGGGTCTTGTGGCTGGTCAGGCATTGAGTCCGCCCCAGCCATATCAGGTTGGCGGTGCGTTCGGGAACACACAGAGGGTGTCCAAGATCGTTGCGTGACGAATGACCTGGACACTCTGCTGACCGCGCTGTACGTGAAGGTCGATGATGAGCTGGAAGCCAGCCGTTGGATGGGTAGGCCGCCGCAGCTGACCGATGCCGAGCTGGTCACCCTCGCGGTCGCGCAGGCGCTGCTCGGCTTCCATTCCGAGACGCGCTGGTTGCGGTACGCGCACACGCACTTGGCCGCGATGTTCCCGTACCTGCCGCAGCAGTCCGGGTACAACAAGCGCCTCAAGGCGGCATTGCCACTGGTGAAGAAGGCGATACGGATGCTCGCCGTGGACACGGACTTCTGGTTCGACAACCACTGGATCGTCGACTCGACACCAGTGCCGTGCGGGATGTCCCGGCCGACAGCGAAACGTTCAGAGATGGTGGGCTGGGCCGGATATGGGTATTGCGCGTCCCACTCCCGGTTCTTCTGGGGCCTACGCCTGTACCTGGTTTGCACGCCGGTTGGCATGCCGATCCTGTGGCCCTTGCGAACCCGAAGATGGATGAGCGCGAAGTACTGCAGTCCATGCTTGACGTCGAGGCCGGCCTGGTCACAGACAGGCCCGGACTCCTCCTGATCTCCGACAAGGGCTTCGCCTCCAAGGAGTTCGAGAACGATCTCGCGATGCGGGGCATCGAGCTGCTGAGGCCGTCGTTCAAGCGGGAGAAGAAGCGCAAGGGCGAGAGACTGCTCAAGTCCGCACGCCAGCTGATCGAGTCTGTGAACGACACGCTCAAGGGACAGTTGGGCCTGGAACAGCACGGCGGCCGCACTCGTGTGGACGATCACGCAATTCGGCTCTGTCGGGGATCTTGTGACGCTCCATTGCTTCCCTTTGGACCAGGTTCTAGGGTCGCCACTCTGCCCGGTAATCGGGCTGCTCGGCGTACGACTGCGCGAGCACGCGGAGGGCATAACGAAGACCAGCCAAGCGAGTGTCAGAGGGATCCATCGCCTCGTACTCCCGAGCCGGCATGTCGACCAGGTCGAGCATCGGCCCCGCCGTGAGATCCAGCACGACAGTGCCCGCGGCCGGAGCGATACGCCGCTTGCCGTCTCCGCGAAGCTGGCCTCCGGTGAGCACTTGCAGGCCAACACTGGCAGACGGACATCTATTACTGTTGACACTGACCTGCGAAAACCCTTTCGGCACGTTTCGGTTCGGGAAAATTACTCGGGATTCTCACGGCAGCGGCGGCAACGTCACCCGCTGGATCGGTGTGGTGTTCCCGGCACGGTCGGTGGCGGTGAACTCCAGGATCTGTGGCTCGTCGCGCAGCGCCCTGGTGAACGGCTCCTGATAGATGCCCCAGAACGTCTCCGGGGTACGCCATTGGACACGGTCCACGCCGGACACGTCGTCGTCGGCGTAGAGGGTCACCTCAACGTTGCTCGGTCCGAGCGGACGGACCTTGGCACGCACCGACGGGGGCCGCGTGTCCACGGCGACCTCGCGAGTGGCGTGGACGACCCGGCCGGAAGAGTCGGTGGCCCGGCCCCGGAGCACGTGCCGGCCCTCGCGGTCCAGCGCGATCACGCCGGTTGCGGGCTGCCACGTGTCCTTGCCCACCGCGGCCTCCAGAGTGGCGGGCGAGACCGAGGTCACCGTAAAGCCCGGCTCGCGGGTGTACCACCCGGACGGGGCACGGTCGCCGGTCACCTCCACCCGGACCACAGGCAGCGGATCTCCCACGCCGACGTCCGCCGGGAGCGACCACTCGACGACGTCCTCGACCGGCTGCCCGTCCGCAGAGGTCAGCCGGGTCACGCGCGGTACGTCCGCCGAGTCCGGGCCGACGACACCGCGGCGGGGCACGGCCGGGCCGTCGAGGGTACTCGCGGCGGCTGCCATGAGCACCGCGACCGCCTCGTCCCGGCTCAGCAGCCCGGACCGGGCCGCCCGCACCACCCCCCGGTGGACTGCGGTGAAGAACGCGGCGACGTCGCCGTATCCGCCGTCCGCCCACAGTCCGGTGAGGAACGACCAGCCGTCGGAGTCATGGCGGTCGGGTACCCCGGGTGCGCTGCCCAGGAAGGCGATCTCCGGGTCGGCCAGGCGCAGGTACATGTGGTAGCGGTGGTCGCCGCCGGACCAGGCCGGTTCGAAGGTCCGGCCGAGCACCGAGACCAGGTCGCCGTCGGTGGTGTGCCCGGCGATGCTGCCGTCGAGACGCCGACGGGCGGCCGCCGCGATCGGCAGGGTGGTGGTGGCGTCGTCGCGCGCGAGCATCACCGTGGGGCCGAGTTCCAGGCTGACCAGGGTGGGGTCGTCGGGGGTGGGCACCAGCCGCAGTGGCATCGGCAGGTCGAGCTCGACGATGTCGCCGGGGCGGAAATCGCGTTGCAGTGTCACGAATCCGGTGTCCGGCACCGGCGTCTCCACGCCGTCGACATGAATGTCGGCGGCCCAGGGCGGGATGCGCAGGTGCAGCTTGCCTGAGAAGGCGAGTCCGAACTCGAGCGCCACCTTCCCGTCGCGGGGGTACCGGGTCCGTAGGATCACCTCCCCGTCGGCGTAGCGCAGCCGCGAGGGTACGTATTGCGTTACGTAGAGGTGCCCGGGTGCGTGGAACCACACCGATTCCTGGTGTTTGACGTGGCTCTCCAGGCCGGTGCCGCCGCAGCAGGTGCCGACGTTGTCGTACTCGCGGATGGCGCCCGGGTCCACCGGGTACATGTACAGGACCTCGGGGCTGGTGTCCGAGGTGACGTCCGCGCGGGAGCCGACGATGTGGTTGAGCGAGGCGCGCTCGGCGTAGTCGGCGTACCGGCCGTCGAGAGTGTGCCCGAACAGCGAACGGGCGATCTTCAGCAGGTTGTAGGTGGCGCAGGTCTCGGCGTTGCGCCGCTTGACGAACCCGGCCACGGTGTCTGCGGGTCCCCACAGTTCGCCCTCGCCGGTGCCGCCGTGCGCGAAGGTCCGGCCGGGCACGATCTGGTCCCAGAGGGCGACCACCGCGTTGAGGTAGCGGCGGTCGCCGGTGGCGTCGTACTGGTCAAGGTGCCCGACGAGCATCGGGAGGTGCTGGTTGGCGTGCATGCCGTCGAGCACGTCACGGCCCTCGACCGCGGCGTCGAGCATGCTGTCGACCTCGAATGCCCCGGCGGTGCGCAGAAACGACGGCTCGCCGGTGATCCGGTGCAGTTTCGCCATGGTCTCGTTCATGCCACCGAACTCGCCGGCGATGTAGAGCGACCACATGCGCTGCAGCTGCGCACGTTCCAGCCGCAGAACCCGGCCGGCCACCCAGTGGCCCATGCCGGTGACGATCTGCAGCGCCTGCTGGGAGCCCGTCAGCTCGTACGTGTCCAGCAGCCCCGCCATGATCTTGTGGCACGTATAGTACGGCGCCCAGATCTCCCCGTACGGCGCCAGGTCCTCCAGCCGCGAGAACTGCCACTCGCCGTACGCCGCCAGAAATCCCGGATGGCTGTAACGCCCGGTCGCCGCCAGCGCGTCGCGCACCTCGGCCAGGCCCGCGACCATCTCGTTCGTCTTGCTCAGCAGGACTTCCTCGCCGGTCGAGGCGTACGCCAGCGACAGCATCGACAGGAAGTGCCCCGCGTAGTGCCCGCGCAGTAGGCTCGCCGTGGGTGCCACGCCCGGTCCGGGGTAGTCGGCCTCGGACCACGCTCGCTCGTCGGGATGACCGAAGTCCTCCCAGGTGCCCGGGGGCAGCGCCCCGTGGGTGTCGAGCCCCGCGTTGGCCCGGAAGACCGCGAGCACCCGGTCCACCGGGAACACCCTGGCGAGATGCAGCATCTGGTCCCGGGTCCGGGAGTGCACTCCGTCGAGCAGGTCCACGTCCCGCAGGGCGAAGGGCTGCGCGCCGGTCATCGGGCCGCCCACTTCTCGAGTCCGGTGGCGTCGATCGGCAGCGCACCCGACAGCACCTCGTGCCCGGTCCCGGTGACCAGGAGGTCGTCCTCCAGGCGTACGCCGATTCCGCGCAATTCCGGGGGCAGGGTCTCGTCGTGGGCGTGGAAGTACAGTCCGGGCTCGACCGTCAGCACCATGCCGGGCCGCAGCGGCGCATCTTGGTACTGCTCGTACGACGACGAGCCGCAGTCATGCACGTCCAGGCCCAGGTGGTGGCCGATACCGCAGACGATGTAGCGGCGGTGCTGCTGGCCCTCGGGTGCGAGCGCCTCGTCGACCGAGACCGGTAGCAGCCCCCAGTCGTACAGCCCGCGGGCCAGAACCTCCATGGCGGCGAAGTGGAAGTCGGTGTAGGTGGCGCCGGGGCGTACCTGGTCCATACCGGCGCGGTGCGCGGCCTCGACCAGGTCGTGCACCCGGCGCTGGGCGGGCGTGAAGGTGCCGCCCACCGGTATCGTCCGGGTCACGTCCGCGGTGTACAGCGAGTTCGCTTCGACGCCCATGTCCAGCAGCAGCGTCTCGCCGGGCCGGACCGGGCCGTCGCAGCGGACCCAGTGCAGGATCGGCGCGTGCTCACCGGAGCCGACGATGGTGTTGTAGCCGGGCCCGTTGCCGAAGGTGCGGGCGTGCCGGTCGAAGGTGCCCTGCAGCCAGCGCTCCCCCAGGTCCTCGGTGACGGCGCGCGGGATCTCGTCGGCGACGGCGGCGAATCCGGTGACCGTGTGGTCCACGGCCTCGCGCAGCTGTGCGATCTCCCAGTCGTCCTTGATCATGCGAAGGTCGGAGAGCACCGTACGCAGTTCGTCCGGTTGGCCGACGTGCTGCTCACCGAGGTCGCCGATCGGCCGCACCGGCAGATCCAGCGCGGCCGACCACGCCGCGAGCCCCGCCGACGGGCCGACCCACAGTTCCCCGTGCGCCGCACTGGCGTGGAAGTCACGTTCGCCGGGCCGGGCCGGAGCCGGCATGTACAGCACCGCGTCGTGGCCGCCCGGCCGCGGCTTCATCACCAGGACCGCGCCCTCGATCTGGCACGAGGTGGCCCAGAGGAAGTCGCTGTCCACCCGGAACGGGTAGTCCGCGTCGCCGTTGCGGTGCCGGGCGCGGCCCGCCGACAGGACCAGGGTCCGGTCCGGCAGGCAGGCGCTCAGCCGGGCCCGGTGCTCGGCCGCCGCCCGTGCCGCGGCCGGACTCACCGGCGCCGGGACGTCGCGTTCGGCCCAGCCCTGCCCGATGCGGGCCAGGAAGCCGGGGCTTTCGTCGGCCAGCCGCGGCAGCTTCGTCCCCGCGTACGGCGGGGTGGTCATCTCGGTCAACGCTTTTCGCCTCCTCGGTCGCGGACCATCTCCCGCAGCCGACGGAACACCCGGCCGTCGGTGATGCCGTCGTGTTCGTACTCGTTGGTCACCCAGGTCTGCGCGTTGCCGACCCGGGTCAGGGTGTCGCGCTGTAGCCCGGCGTCGACGAACAGGTCGTCGGCGTACACGGCGGCGGCCAGCGGGACGTCGTTGGCCGCGAGCCGGGCCGGGTCGTAGAGCGGGCTCCAGACCTTCTGCTCGGCGAGCTCGGCCATCGCGGGAGCGAACGGCCGCAGCGCCCGGACCTCCTCGAACATCCACGGAAACGTCATCTCCGAGGTGAACAGCAGTGGCCGGCGGTCTTCGGCGAACTCCGGCCGACGGTCCCGTTCGCGCTGGGCCGACCAGCGGAAGGGACCGTTCGCGCCGTCGCCGTAGATCGACTCTTGGAGGGTCCAGAACAGCGGGTTCCTCGCGTTCGACGTCTTGACCAGCACTGTCTCCAGGAACTCGCCGTCGAGCCGGCCGTCGCGGCGGATCGCCTCGGAGACCAGCCAGTGCAGGCCCTGGTGGCCGGCTCCGAAGCCGAGGTCCCCGCCCAGGGTCTGGAACCGGCGCACCGACAGCGGCGAGCCGTCGGGCAGCGTCACGTCACCGGCGGCGAGCCGGTCGGCGATCGCCGCCACCGCGGCGACGTCCTGCGGGTAGCGCCGGTAGAAGTCGGCGGTCTTGCCGGCCACCCGGTCGAACGTGCGCCGGTAGACCTCGTCCGGATCGGGCGGTGTGCCGGGGATCCCGCCGCAGACGTAGCAGGCGGTCAGTGCCTCGGAGGCGTGCGACAGGTAGGTCAGGGTGATCCACCCGCCGAAGCTCTGCCCGAGGGTGGCCCACCGCTTGCCGTCGTAGCACCGGGTCCGGACGTGTTCGAGGTCGCGCACGATCGAGTCGGCCCGGAAGTGCAGCAGGTGGTCCGCGGCCGCACGGGCGTCGGGGAAACCTGCGATGTCGGTGCCGTCGACAGGGGTGCTGCGCCCGGTGCCGCGCTGGTCGGCCAGAACGACCCGGTAGTGCGGCAGGGCCTCGGGCAGCCAGCCTCCCACCGGGGCGGGCCGGGGGTTGGCGCCGCCGGGGCCGCCCTGCAGATAGGTCAGCAGCGGCAGGTCGTCGTGGCGGCGTTCGGGGTCGGTGAACTCCCGGACGAACAGCTCGATGCTCTCGCCGCCGGGGTCGGACCAGTCCAGTGGCGCGGCGACGGTGAACTCGCGGACCCAGGCGCCGGGCAGGGGGTATTCCACCGGGTTCATGAGGTGGCTCCGGTCGCGTTGCGTCGGCGCGCGTCCCACTCGGGGCGGATCCGCGGCACGGCGGCCAGCAGTTTGCGGGTGTACTCGTGCTGCGGGTCGTCGAAGACCGCGTCCCGGTCGCCGGCCTCCACCACGCGGCCTGCCGTCATCACCGCGACGCTGGTGGCGATCTGCCGGACCACGGCGAGGTCATGGGCGATGAACAGGCAGCCGAAGCCCTCCTCGCGCTGCAGTTCGCGCAGCAGGTTGATGATCTGCGCCTGCACTGAGACGTCGAGCGCCGAGACCGCCTCGTCGCAGACCAGTATGCGGGGGCTCACGGCGAGTGCGCGGGCGATGCCGATACGTTGTGCCTGCCCGCCGGAGAACTGCGCGGGGTAGCGACCGACGTGATCGGGGTCGAGCCCTACCCGTTCCATGAGCTCGCGGGCGACCGTCCGGGTGCCTCCGGGAATCGGCCGTTTCTGGTAGCGCAGGGGCGCGGTGACGATCCGTTCGACGGTGTGCCGGGGGTTGAGCGACGAGAACGGATCCTGGAACACGACCTGTACCTGGCGGCGTACCTCCAGCAGGTCGTGCCCGTGCAGAGCGGTGATGTCGCGGCCGTCGAGGTGGACGCTGCCCGACGTGACGTCGATCAGCCGGGCGGCGAGCCGCGCGGTGGTCGACTTGCCCGACCCGGACTCCCCCACCAGCGCGAGGGTTCTGCCCGCGTGCAGCTCGAAGGAGACGGTGTCGACGGCGGTGAACTTGCGCGCGGGGCGCAGCAGGCCGGCCGTACCCGCGATGGGGAATTCCTTGACCAGGTCCCGGGCCCGCAGCAATGGTTCGGAGCTCAACTGTCGCCTCCCAGGGTCTGCAGTTCGCCGATCTCGTCGTCGATCCGCGGGACCGCGTCGAGCAGCGCCCGGGTGTACGGGTGCCGCGGGTCGCAGAAGATCTGCTCGGCGGTGCCGGACTCGACCACCTTGCCGTGCCGCATGACGATCAGCGTGTCGGTGACCTCGCTGACCACGGCGAGGTCGTGGGTGATGAGGATGAGCGCGGCACCGGTGTCGCGGCGTACCTCGGCGAGCAGGTCGAGGATCTGGGCCTGGACGGTGACGTCGAGCGCGGTGGTCGGCTCATCGGCGATGATCAGGCTGGGCTCGGTGCTGAGCGCCATCGCGATCATCACGCGCTGGCGCATGCCACCGGAGAACTGGTGCGGGTATTCGTCGACGCGGCGGGCCGCGTCGCGGATGTGCACGCGTTCCATCGCCTCGATCGCCGCCTTGCGGGCTGCTCGGCGGCTGACGCCGGAGCGGTGCGACCGGTAGGCCTCGGCGATCTGCGTGCCCACCGTGTAGTACGGGTTCAGCGAGGAGAGCGGGTCCTGGAACACCATCGCGATCCGGTCGCCGCGAACGGCTCGCATCCGGCGTTCGTTCAGCGTGGTGAGCTCGCCGCCGTCGAACTCGATACTGCCGGCGCGGGTGGCGCCCTTCGGGAGCAGCCCCATGATCGCGAGGCTGGTCATCGACTTGCCCGAGCCGGACTCGCCGACGATGCCGAGGGTGCCGCCGGGCGGCACGGCGAAGTCGATGGCGTCGACCACCGGCACGCCATGGAAGGCGACGGTCAGGTCGCGGACGCGCAGCAGGTCGCTCATGACGCCACTCCCACTCTGACCCGCGGGTCGATCGCCGAGTACACCAGGTCGACGGCCATGTTGGCGACCACGACGAAGAACGCCGCGAGCAACGTCACCGCCATGATCACCGGCTGGTCGTTCTTGGTGATGGAGTCCGCCGCGAGTTTGCCGACGCCGTTGATCCCGAAGACCGTCTCGGTGATCAGCGCGCCGCCGAGCAGGCCGGCGAAGTCCATGCCCGCGATCGTGACGATCGGGGTCAGCGCCGGCCGCAGCGCGTGCCGCCGCCACACCAGGTCCGGTCGCAGGCCCTTGGCTCTCGCGGTCCGCACGAAGTTCTCGCCCAGGGTGTCGATGACGTTGGCCCGGGTGAGCCGGGTGTACGACGAGGCGTAGCCGATCGCCAGCACCGTCCACGGCATGATGAAGTTGAGGAACCACTGCCCCGGGTCGTCGGCAAACGCCACGGCCTGCGGGAACGGCAGCCACTGCAGCCACACCACGAGCACGTACTGCAGCGCGAGGGCGAGCACGTAGTTTGGGATCGCCATGCCGCCCAGGGTGAGCCCGGCGATGAACCGGTCGGTGGCCTTGCCTTCGCGCACGGCGCTGAGCAGACCGCCGATCACGCCCATGAACAGCCAGAGCACGGCCGCTCCGACGGCGACCACCGCGGTCACCGGCAGCCGCTGCACGATCATGTCGGTGACGAACTGCGAGGTCTGGAACGAGTAGCCGAGGCAGGGTGCCGGGCAGTGCACCGGGGACGGGCCGCTGCCGTAGTCGCGGCCCAGGAACAGCCCCTGCAGGAAGTGCAGGAACTGGGTCAGGAACGGGTCGGTCAGGCCGAGGTTTGCGCGGATCTGGTCGATGCGCTCCGGGGTGCAGTTCTTGCCACAGATCTGCACGGCCGGGTCCGGCGACAGGGCGAAGAAGATGATGTAGGTGAACACGCAGACCAGGAACAGCACCAGCAGCATGCCCAGCACGCGGTGCACGACGTAGCGGGTCATGAGCGGCCTCCCGGCTCGGCGGCGGTGCGGATGTGGTCGCCGAGGACCATGAAGGACAGCACCAGCAGCGCCAGGAAGACGCCCGGCACCAGGAAGTACGTGGGGACCACCGCATACCAGCTCACCGAACTCGAGATCATCTGCCCCCAGGACGGCGTGGGCGGCACCAGGCCGACGCCGAGGAAGGACAGCCCCGCCTCGGTACCGATGTAACCGGGTACCGCCATGGTCACCATGACCAGGATGGTCGAGCGCAGGTTGGGCAGAATCTCGGTGAACACGATGGTGGTGCGGGAGGCACCGGACGCGCGGGCCGCCTCGACGAATTCGCGCTCCTTGAGCGACATGGTCTGTCCTCGCACGATCCGGGCCAGGTAGGGCCAGCCGAACAGCGAAATCACCACGACCAGCAGGTACTGCCGGTCGTCCGCGGGCAGCGCGGACAGCACTGCAATCATGAAGATGAGCGCGGGGAACGCCATCAGGAACTCCATGACCCGCGAGATCAGCATGTCGATCCGGCCGCCGAAGTAGCCGGCCAGCAGGCCGAACACCATGCCGAGCACCGTGGTGAGCAGCGTCGCGCTGAGGGCGATGAGCATCGAGGATCGGGCGCCGTACACGATCCGGGCGAAGACGTCCCGGCCGCTGCCGGGCTCGACACCGAGCCAGTGCGACCCGGAGATGCCACCCCAGGACCCGGCGGGCATGCCGCCGAGGTCGGGGTCGATGGCGCTCTGGTCGAACTCGTACGGGTCCCAGCCGCTGACCCGGACGATGAGAGGTGCGAACACCGCCATGAGCACGATCAGTGCGATGTAGCCGAGGCAGGCTACGGCCACCGGGTCGCGTAGCAGGCTGCGGGCCACGCTCCAGCGAGGGCCGGGGGTGGTGCCGGCGGTGCCCGGTTCGGACACCTCCGGCACCTGCGGACCGGTTGACGCGATCGTCATGTCAGCCCTTCGCCGGGTCCTTGAGACCGATGATCCCGTAGTCGAGGTCGCCGCTGGGCACGATCACCCCGGCCACGTTGGTGCCCGGCAGGTAGATGCGGTTCTCGACGTTCAGCGGAACGACCGGAGCCAGCGTCATGATCTTCTTGTCCAGCTCGCCCCAGGCCTTGTTCGCCGCGGCCAGGTCGGTCATCGCGCCGATCCGGTCGATCTCGGCGTTGACGGCGTCGTCGTTGAGCTGGGAGAGGTTCTGGTTGCCCTTGGCGGTGATGTGCCGGCCGTCGAACAGCGGCGGCAGGAACGTCGACGCGCTCGACGCCCAGTCCGGGCACCAGCCGGTGATCGCCGCGTCGTGCTGCTGCGACGGCGTGCCGATCGTCTCGTAGTAGGTCGACACGTCGATCACGTTCAGCTTGACCTCGATGCCGGCCCGCTTGAGCGCCTGCTGAATCGCCTCGCCTTTGCGCTGCTCCGTCTCGTTCGCGCGTACGTCCAAGGTCAGCGTGAAGCCGTTCGGGTAGCCCGCCTCAGTGAGCAGTTGCTTGGCCTTGGCCGCGTCACCGGCGTTGTCCGCACTCGGATAGGGGTCGTAGTCGACGTGCCCGGAGACCGTGGCAGGCAGGATGCTGTTGGAGATCGTCGCGAACTGCTTGCCGCCGGTGGCGTTGAGCACCGAGCCTTTGTCCACCGCGTAGTTGATGGCCTGGCGCACCTTCACGTTACTGAGCGGCTTCTTCGTCGTGTTGAGACCCATGTACGTGAGACAGGTCGACGGCGCCTTGATCGTCCGTGCCTTGAGCTGCGGCGTCTGTAGGCGGGCAATGGTGGCCGTCTGCACACTGCCGGCGACCGCGTTGATGTCGGCCCCCTGGCCGGCGATGAGACGCTCGTCGATGGTGGCGCCCTCGACGCCGATGGTGAAGCGCCACGCATCGGGGTAGGCCTTGCGGACCGTGTCGCCCGCCGCGTCCCAGTGCGGGTTGCGCTTGAGCTGGATCAAGCTGCCCGGGGTGAATTTCTCCACATCGTAGGGACCGGAGGCGACGACGTCTTTGATGAACGAGTCGCCCCCGCCGGTGCCGACCGGGAACGGGGTGCCGCTCGGCTGGGACAGCGCCGCGTCGAACTCGGGGAACGGAGCTTTGAGGTGGAAGACGATCGTCTGGTCGTCCGGTGTCTCGATCGTCGGCAGATCGCCCGAGCGGTACGGCCCCTGGTAGCCCTTCGGGGCAGCGATCAGATTCTTCAGGTACGGCGCGCCGATGCCGATCTCCGGGTCCCAACTGCGGCTGATGCCGAACTTGACGTCCTTGGACGTGATCGGCGCGCCGGTGTCGAACTTGATCCCGGCCTTGAGCTTGTAGGTCCACATCAGACCGTCGGCGGAGACCTTGCCGAGGCTCTGCGCGAGGTCGGGGACCATCGCGTTGGGGTCCTTGGCGTCGTTGGGTGCCTTGGTGATCAGCTGACGGTATATCAGGCGGTAGAACGCGTTGACGCCACCGTCCCAGCCGCGGGACGGGTCGAGATAGGAGAAGTTGGCCGACTGCAGGACCTGCACGGTCCCGCCCTTGACCGCAGCCCCACCGCTCCCACCGCCGGTGGCTGGGGACGAGGAGCCGCCACCGGTGCATGCCGAAAGGGCGAGTACGCCGGCCGCCAGCCCAGCGAGCGCCACTGAAGATGAGGTTCTCTTCAAGGGGTCCTACTTTCCGGTCGGGTGCGGGCAGCTCGGCCGTCCGGATGAGCGGGACGGGTGACAGGCCAGCAGACCAACGACTTTGTGCGGAAACGGTGGCAGATGCGCTGCGAGTCCGATGGGGCGACGGGCAGAGCAGCCACAGCCGGCCCCACGGAGTGATCGAGATCACTGCGATCCCGATCACTTGAGGAGACAGTAGTATGTGACACCTCTCAGGAGAAGGGCTTCGTGCGAGAATTTGCCGCGCCGCAATGCCTGTTCACGGGCATGCCGAAGGGCCTGCCCGGCTAGGCCGGGCAGGCTGGTCACACCGGCGCCTCAGTCCTCCGAGCGGCCGTTCCACCACCCGAGCACGTGTCCGATGTGGGCAGTGAGCAGCGTTTCCGCACCCCGCCCGTCACGCGCCTCCAGCAGGTCCACCAGGCTGTGGTGCTCGGCGGCCGAACGGGCCAGCTCGGCTGTACCGATCATGTCGGCCAGGCCCACCATGCGGGTCTGCTGCCGCAGGTCCTTCACCATCGCGACCAGCCGGCGGTTGCCGTGCAGCTCCAGCAGTCGCAGGTGGAAGGCCATGTCCGCGGCAAGATAGGCCGCCAGATCGGCCGCAGCAGCCGAGTCGACGATCGCCTGCGCCCTGCCCCGCAGGTCGGCAGCGGCCTCCGGTTGCAGCGCCCGCGCGATCTCCCGCATCGGCGGGGCCTCCAGCAGCTGGCGCAGCCGCACGATCTCCCAGAGGTCCTGCTCGCTGACCTCGGTGATCCGGAAACCCTTGTTGCGCACCACGTCGACGAACCCGCGTCCCTGCAGGTTGAGCAGGGCCTCACGGACCGGGGTGGCGGAGATCCCGAAACGTGTGGCCAGCGTCGGCGCGGTGACCAGGGTGCCCGGGGCCAGTTCGCCCGAGACGATGGCCGCGGCCACCGCGTCCTCCACTGTGCCGCGCAGGCTCGCCGCCACCGACACCGGGCCGATGATTGATGAACTCATCCGCGCAGTCCTCCCACGACTAAAATGTCACACCCCGCCAACCATCGTCGGCCGAACAGCGCCGAGTATCGCATTCGCCGGTCGTCACAGGTGGGGGGCACCGTCGACGGTGGTGTTCATTGATATGTCACCGAACGCTGGAAGCGCGTGACCGCGACGTCCATCGTTCCCCCTCAGAACTCGAAACCGGCCGGGTAGGGATCGGTCGGGTCCAGCATGTACTGGCCGATCCCGGTCACCCAGGCCCGGCCGGTAATGGTCGGCAGCACCGCGGGCAGGCCGCCGACCGTGGTCTCTCCCACCAGCCGGCCGGTGAACCGGCTACCGATGAAGGACTCGTTGACAAAATCGTGGTGCAGCGCCAGCTCGCCGCGTGCGTGCAGCTCGGCCATCCGCGCCGACGTGCCGGTTCCGCAGGGCGATCGGTCGAACCATCCCGGGTGGATGGCCATGGCGTGCCGTGAGTGCGCGGCGTCCGAACCGGGCGCGATGAACTCCACGTGGTGGCAATGGTCGACACCGTCGATCTGCGGGTGTTTGGGCGGCGCCGACGTGTTGATCGCATCCATGATCGCCAGTCCGGCGCTCAGAATCTCGGCCTTGCGTTCGCGGTCGAACGGCAGCCGCAGGTCGTCGAGTTCCACCATGGCGTAGAAGTTCCCGCCGAACGCCAGGCTGTACCTGACCTCGCCGAGGCCGGGCACCTCGATGGTCTCGTCGAGCCGGTCGCAGTACGCGGGCACGTTCTCCAGTGTGACGCTCTCGGCGTGCCCGTCCTTGACCGTGACGTTGGCCACCACCAGCCCGGCCGGGGTGTCCAGCCGGATGCTGGTCACCGGCTCGACGACCTCGACCATCCCGGTCTCGACCAGCACCGTGGCCACCCCGATCGTGCCGTGCCCGCACATCGGCAGGCACCCGGACACCTCGATGTACAGCACGCCGAAATCCGCGTCGGGGCGGGTCGGCGGCTGCAGAATGGCGCCGCTCATCGCCGAATGGCCGCGCGGCTCGTTCACCAGCAGCCGCCGTACGTGGTCGAGGTGCTCGACGAAGTACAGCCGCCGCTCGTTCATGGTGGCGCCGGGGATCACCCCGATGCCACCGGTCACGACCCGGGTCGGCATGCCCTCGGTGTGCGAGTCAACAGCGGAGAACAACCGCGACGTGCGCATCTCAGACCGCCACCGCGCGGCGTGCCTCAAGCGCGGCGATGGCCCGTCGCATGTCGGCGCGCACCTGGGCGTCGTGCTCGGCGGAGAGCCGGCCGCGCGGCGGGCGGCACGGGCCGCCGTACCGGCCGACCATCTCCATGCCGAGCTTGATGGCCTGCACGAACTCGGTGCGCGAGTCCCACCGGAACACCGCGACGAGGTGCTTGTAGAGCTCCCGGGCCTCCTCGAAGCGCCCGGCCAGCATGTGGTCGTAGATCGCCACCGACTCGGCCGGGAAGGTGTTGGGGAAGCCCGCGAACCAGCCGACCGCCCCATCGGCCATCAGCTCGAACAGGACATCGTCGGCGCCGGCCACGACGTCGATGTCGCACCGCTCGGCGATCTCGAACAACCGGCGCACGTCCCCACTGAATTCCTTGATCGCGGTCACGTTGGGCAGCTGGGCGATCTCGGCCACCAGGTCGGGGACGAGGTCGACCCTGGTGTCGACCGGGTTGTTGTAGATCATGATCGGCAGCCCGACCTCGTCGATCTTCGTGTAGTGCTCGACGACCTGCTCGCGGCTGGCCCGGTACATCGTCGGCGGCAGCGCCAGCACGCCGTCGGCGCCGTCCTCGGCGGCCAGTTCGGTCCAGTGCCGGGCCTGGTGCCAGCCGGGCCCGTGCACCCCGGCCACCACGACGCCGCGCCCGCCGACCGCCTCGACGGCCACCTGGACGACCTTGCGACGCTCCGCGTCGGTCAGTGCGGAGTACTCGCCGAGCGATCCATTGGGACCGACGCCGTGGCAGCCCTCGTTGATGAGCCAGTCGCAGTGCTCCGCGTAACGGTCGTAGTCGACCTCCAGCCCGGAGGGGGCCGAGGGGTTCTCCTTGAAGGGCAGCGCGGTGGCGACGATCACCCCGCGCAGGTCAGTCGGTGTGGAACTCATGGGACGTCCTCTCGGTTGCTGGTACTGGTCGAAGCGGCAAGTTCGCCCAGGCGTACGGGGATCGCGACCGGTCGGTGGGCGGTACGGCCCGGGTCGAGCAGGCCAGGCTCGTTCGAACCGGTGAGCATGTCCTCGACCGTGCGGCCGCAGGTGCGGCCCTGGCACAGGCCCAGGCCGGCCCGGGTGGTCAGTTTGAGCGAGCGCAGCCCGCGGGATCCGGTCAGCTCCGCGGCCTGACGCAGGGCGCCCGCGGTGACGTCCTCGCAGCGGCACACCACGGTGTCGTCGTCCACCCAGGAGCGCCAGCCGGGGCGGATGCCGTGCGCGGCGGCGAGCCGCGCGGCGAACTTCCGGAAGACCGCCCGCTCGTGGACCGCGCCCGGTGCGGGCGCACCCCCGGCGGCGACGGTCCCGGCGATCTCGCCCTCTGCCAGGGCCAGGTCGACGCCGCCGATGCCGGTCAGCTCGCCGGCGGTCAGGACCCCGGGCACCGACGTACGCTGCCGCTCGTCGACGGTGACCGCACCGTCCACGCCCACCGCGCAGCCGGCCGCTGTGGCAAGCTCGGTGCGCGGGACGAAGCCATGGCTCACGCAGACGGCGTCGACCTCGATCCGTCGTTCGGTGCCGGGGATCGGCGTCCAGTCCCGGGTCAGGCGCGCCACGGTAACCGCCTCCACGCGATCGATGCCGTGCGCCGCGACGACTGCTGCTCCGGTCCGGTACGGAATGCGGCGGGCGGCCAATTGGCAGGCATACCCGGCCAGTTCGCCGGCCTTGCGTCGAGCCGCGAGCAGCTGCCACGGCCGGGTTGCCCAGCCTCGGGCGAGCTGCGCCGGGCCGGCCGCCTCGACCACACCCGCGACCTCGGCGCCGATCCGCAGCAGGCTGGAGACCACGGGCAGCAGGAACGGCCCGGCACCGGCCACTAGGACGCGGCGGCCGACGGCCACCCGCTCGCCCTTGGCCAGCGCCTGCGCCGCCCCGGCGGTGAAGACGCCGGGCAGGTCCCAGCCGTGGAACGGCAGGGTGCGCTCGTACGCCCCGGTCGCGAGCACCAGGGCCGCCGGATCGAAGGTACGCGGCTCGCGCCCCTGCCCGTCCGGTTCGCCGACGAACACGTGCACCAGCGGCGGGGCGTCATCACGCCGGTCGACCGACCAGACGTGCGCGCCTGTCACGACCTCGCAGCCTTCGTCGCCCAGCAGTTCGTCGCGCATTGCGACGAAGCGGTCCCAGCCGTGATGCCACAGCCGCTCGCTCGTGTCGGCACGCCCGCCTGGCAGATGCCGCCAGTACTGCCCGCCGACGTCGTCACCGGCTTCGAGCAGCACGACACGGGCGCCGTGGCGGCGGGCGGCCAGCGCCGCGGCCATCCCGGCCGGTCCGCCGCCCACGACGAGCACCTCAGTCACGATCGTCCTCCTGCAGGTCGACCTTGTCGCCGTCCACGGCCCGCCGCTGGCAGGCCCGCACGTCGCGCAGGCCGTTGACGGTCACCAGGCAGTCGAAGCAGGCGCCGATCCCGCAAAAGACACCGCGGGGGCGGCCGGTGCGGGTACGCCGCCAGGCCACCCGCCCGTCGGCCAGCAGCAGCCCGGCGATGCTCTGCCCGGCCAGGCCGGCGATCCGGTCCCCGTCGACCTCGATATGTATCCCCGTCATCGGGCGGCCCCTTCGAGGTGCGGCAGCAGGGTGGGACGGTCCAGGCGGAACTCGGCGGCCAGCGGATCTGCGGCACCGGCGAGGAGTTGGTCGCGCAGCAGTTCGGCGGTGGCCAGGCTCAGGCCGATCCCGGCGCCCTCATGCCCGGTTGCGTGCCACAGACCGGGCAGCCGCGGGTCGGCACCGATCACCGGCAGGTGGTCGGGGACGAACGGTCGGAACCCTCCGTACGCGCGCATCACCTGCGTGTCGGCCAAGAAGGGGAACAGCAGCAATGCCTTGGCGGCCAGCGCGGCGAGCACCCGGGCCTCGATCCGCTCGTCGAAGCCGCGGCGCTCCCGGGAGGAGCCGATCAGGACGGTCCCGCCGACGGTCGACTCGACCACGCTGGAGACCTGCAGGTCGGCCGAGCCCGAGCCGACCGCGCCCACGTAGTCGGCGTCGTACACCTTGTGCCGTATACGGGCCGGCATCCGGGAGGTGACCAGGACCGTGCCGCGACGCGGACGCACCGGGAGAAGAACGCCGAGCCGCTCGGCGACCAGGCCGGACCAGGGTCCGGCGGCGAGCACCACGGCGTCGGCGGGCAGGGTCGCGGAGGCGACCTGTACGCCGACAAGCCGGCCCGACGACAGCACCGGCCCAGTCACCTCGACGCCCTGTTGTACGCGCGCGCCGTGGCGGCGGGCCGCGGCCAGCAGCGCCTCGGTTGCGGCCACCGGTTGCACCTGCAGGTCCTCGGGGTAGTACACCGTGGCGGTGCTGTGCGGTGTCAGGTCGGGCTCAAGCTCATGAGCCCGGGCGTCGTCCACCGTCTCAGCCAGCACTCCGGCACCCCGCTGGGTGTCTGCGAACGTCAGCAGGGCCTCCGCGCCGGCCTCGGTCGTGGCGACCACCAGGCCGCCCTTGCGTTCCAGTTCGAGGCCGGGGAATCCGGCGGGGAGCTCGTCGCGCAGCTCGTCCTCGATCCGCGCCCAGGCAGCGAGCGAACGCTGCGCCAGCCGCAGCTCAGGGCCGGGCTCCTTGTCGGAGACGAGCAGATTGCCCTCGCCGCTGGCGGAGGTACCTCCGGCCGTAGGGCCGCGGTCGACGACGGTCACGTCACAGCCGGCGCGGACCAGGGCACGGGCTATCGCCGCGCCGACGATACCGGCGCCCACGACGACGATCCGAAGAGGATTGGACACAGCAGTACTATGTCACATGTCCCGTTGTAATGGGAGCGGCCCAGATGCGAAGCAGTGCGGTCCACTTCTTCCAGCACGCCGCGGACGGCCTCGGTGACTAGTTCCAGCCGGGTCTCAAGTCGCGCACCGCGGCCAAGACGTGGGCGGAGTCGGCAGGCTGCGTGGTGCGCTCGCTCACGAGTCCGGCCTCCATCAGGCGCGCGAGCGCCGGATCGAGAAGACGGTCGGCGCGTCGTCCTGGGCGAAGCACTCGCGGAAGTCGGCCGGCACGCTGAATGGAAAATCCACCAGGTCACGGGCATGCTGGCGCGTTCGTTGGCCAGAGCTTCCGATGGCGGTCAGCTTGCGGGGGCAAGGGTGACGTCGTGGCCAAGCGCGTTGAGCTGGCGTACAAGGTCGCGGGTGCGGCGTTTCGGGTCAATCAGGCGTTGGCGGTAGTCGGAGCCGAGGTCATGGAACGTGGTGTCGGGATCATTGGTCGGGTGGCCCGAGGGAGTCTCGCCCTCGGGCTCCCACAGAACGGAGCGTGACAGTCTCCCGTCACTCCGCTCTTGTCACTCTGATCACCAGAAACACGGTGTCCATGCCCAGTGGGCGAAGAGCCTGGGATGCCGGCTGGTGATGCGCTGCCAGCACTTGTGGGCTGCCTTGAACGACCGAAATCGCTTGTACTTCTTGCGGATCCAGCGCATCAGGTAGGCACTGATACGCCGCAGGAGGGGCAGCAGTTCGGAGCGGTAGAACGCTCCGTAGGGCGCTGTCACGTTGGCTGACCGGGTGGGATGATCTTCGGGTTGATCTGCTGTAGGGGGGTTGTCGGTGGGGAGTGCGTCGCCGTCGTACAGGGGGCACCGGTACCCGGTCGAGGTGATCTCGCACTGTGTGTGGCTGTACTTCCGCTTCCCGCTCAGCTTCCGCGAGGTCGAGGAGCTGATGCTCCAGCGAGGCGTCATCGTCTCCTACGAAACGATCCGCCGCTGGTGCGCCACGTTCGGCCAGGCCTACGCGAACGGACTGCGCCGCCGCCGTCCCCGGCCCGGGGATAAATGGCATCTGGACGAGGTGTTCATCAAGGTCAACGGGGAGCTGAAGTACCTGTGGCGGGCCGTCGACCAGGACGGCAACGTGCTCGACATCCTCGTGCAGAACCGGCGGGACAAGGCCGCGGCCCGGCGCTTCTTCCGCCGTCTGATGAAGAGGACGCGTGCGGTGCCGCGGGTGGTCGTCACGGACAAGCTCCGTTCCTACGGCGCGGCCCACCGTGAGGTCATGCCCTCCGTCGAGCACCGCTCGCACAAGGGACTGAACAACCGGGCCGAGAACAGCCACCAGCCCACCAGGCAGCGTGAACGCGCGATGAAGGACTTCCGCAGTACCGGTGGAGCCCAGCGGTTCCTGTCCGCGTTCAGCGGCATCTCACCCCACTTCCGACCCCACCGCCACCTGATGACAGCCTCCGACCACCAAGCCGAGATGACCATCCGCTTCGCCATCTGGGACCAGATCACCGGCACTGCCAGCCTGCCCGCCACGGCCTGAACACAGGCCCGGACCGCAGACCCACCACACCCCGACGCACCATCAGACAGCCACGCACCCAACAACGTGACAACGCCCGCTGCGCCATCGAACGGTACGTCGGACTGCCCGCCTCCTCCCGCAGCTTGCGTAACTCGCCAGCACACCGCTGTATCGGCCCGCACTCGGTTCGAGCGGACTCTCCGGACGCCCAGCCATCAACAGCTCCCCCATTGCCCTCCCGCTTCCCGCGTGGATGCGGGGCAACGGTTCGACAAGCTACGCGGCCGCGACAGGAGGGCAATCCGCAGGCGCATACTCCTCACGGACGCCCCTCCACCATCATCGACCCGAAGATCATCCCGCCCGGTCAGCCAACGTGACGGCGCCCGAGGATGTGCTTGAGCACGCCCGCCGTCGCCCAGCGGGCGAAGAACCCGAACACGGTCCGCCAGGGGATGCCGAAGTCGCAGGGAGCGCACGCCACTTGGTGTCGTTGTCGCACGGCTTCGTGAGGCAGCGGCAGGTCAGACAGTGCCCTGGCCTGCCACTCCGTGGCATAGTCAACTGCCGTGAGTTTCCTGCGGAGTCCAGCCTGCTGGTGACCGTGTGTGGTCGCCGGGTGCGTATCGGCACCAGGTCCCGTCGCGCGGCCATCCCCGACGGCCGCCGGCACGACGCTGTCCTGGGCGAGCTGCCGCAGCCCGTGCGACGGGCGCCTCCGCCCGCACGCAACCATTCGGCGTCCGGTGGGTCTTATCCGGTTATGAGGATTCAGTGGGCGGAGCGGACGCGACGGTATGCGGCAGTGCTGTGTGCCCTGGTGCTGACGGCGGCCGCGGCGTGCGCCCTCACTTTGAGGGCCCACCAGCGAACGCAGGCCCCCGAGGCCGTGCTGACGTTCCGGTCCGTGCTGAACACGTTCTACCTGCCGCGCTACACCTCGCCCAACCATGCCCCCTGGCCCGCCGCATACCGGATCCGTCTGGCGGCGGCCGCGGCCTCACCCGGAGGGAGCCAGGGGTTCGCCCATCGGGTCGAGGCGGATTTCGACCTGTCCGTCTTCAAGGGGAAGGCCGACATCTGGGGGGAGAACAAGGCTTACGGCTGCGCCCGGTTGGGCTTTCGCGTGACCTGCGCGCTGCCGGACATCAAGTACGGGCAGGAGGCTGATTTCCTTCCCTTCCAGGTGAAGCCGAAGCCCGGTGCGGCCCTCGGCTCGGCCGGAACCATCGTGGTGACCGTGCACAGCGCCGACGCGCCCACCATTCTGCACACCACTCGCGTGCTGGTCGGCTCGCCGTATCTGACCACCCGGCACAAGAAACTGGCGGGGGTGCGCCCTGGGGGCGAGGTGCGGCTGACCCCCGCCTTCGGCAACCAGGGGGACACCGGTGTCGACGGCGGCATCACCGTCGTGATGGACGCGGACGGCAGCACCCTGCTGCCCCGGTACCGTAACTGCCGCTACAACAAGGCGGCAGTGGCCACCAGGGCACAGTGTGACTTTCCCGGCCCGCTGCCCGCGGGAACGGCGTACGAGACAGACCACCCGATCATCGCCGTGACCGGCCGGGCCACGAGGAGCGGCAGCCTTCACTACAGCGTGTGGCCCACCACTGATATCGACGGTCCTGCACAGCTTCCCGGGCCGACTGCGCGCGGCACCGGTGAACGGCTGCGGCTTCGCCCGGTGAACGGCAGCGCGTTCACCGGGGCCGATCTGCGCATCAGCCGGGGAGCCTCCGGGGAACTGGACTTCGAGACCACGCGGGGCAACGACGTGGAGGCGATCGGCTTTACCATCAGGGGCAAGGTGGGCCAGGAGGTCCGGACCGAGGTGCCATATCCGAGGAGCTACCCGGGCAACACGATGTGGGTGACTCTCCCCGCCGGTGTCAGCCTTGTCACCAGGTCACCGGAGCTGGAAAACGACGACTCCTACTGCCGGAACGGCCCAGCGAAGAGTGGGCCCGTCGCCTGCGGGCCGGGGGAACCGCCCTACGCCATCGTCCTGCTGGTGCATATCGACAAGCGCGTCGAAAGAGCCCGCGGCAGTGTCACGGCCCCGCCCGGTACCGCCGCCGACCCGGACCCCGGCAATAACACGGCCCCGGTGACCGTGGACTACACCTCGTGACCGCCCGGTGCCGTCTCCTGCCCCCTGTGGCGCGTATGTCGGCCGCCTCTGCGCCAGCCCCGGCCGTGGCCGTGGCCGTGGCCGTGGCCGTGGCCGTGAGGAAGATCGAGCGGTCCCAGGACCTCAGCGTTCGGCGACCGCACTGCGGGCACAAAGTCCACATTCCTTGTCCGTCCGTATCACCGTCATGGCCGGGCCGGGGCTTCACAGCGGCCATCGATCCGGCGCCGGACATGGATGCGTTCTGTTTGAAGAGGATGCCGATCGCGGCGGCGGTCAGCAGGAAGCGCACGACGCCGCCGTCGTCGGCGTCGGGTACGAATCGCGCGTAGTAGTGCGGTACGGCGGGCACGATGCCAGCCGCCCCGTTGGTCCGGGCGGTCACGATGCTGCCGCCGGAGGCGTTTTCCTCATTGACGACCAGGGCAAACAGGTCCACCCAGTCCATGACCTGGAGGGCATCCCGCTCCCCGCTTCGAGTTGAGGTCCTGGAACAGCGCCGATTGCCCGGCGCGGCACCCGCAGGCCGCCCGGCAGCACGCCTTCACGCCGCCATCCGCGCTCCACGGACGCCTGCATGACGGACCACAGGTGCGGCAGTCCCGTCCGCACCTCGGCCTCGGGGCGCCAGGCCAGCTCGTTGGCGAGCAGGATGTCACTGACGGCGAGGCCTTCCCGTTCTCAGTGCACGAGCAGTCCGGCTCCCGAGCCGAAGGGAAAACGCACCCGTGTAGTGTCCACGACGACACGGTCGGCGCCGCTTGCGCCCTCGTCGACGACGAAGCCGCCCCCACCGAGTAGTAGCTCCGTTCGTCGAGCGCCCGGGGCCGTCGTCGGTGAAAGCGTAAAACACCATGCCGTTGGCGTGCGGGGGCAGGGACCTACGCCGGTGCAGCACCAGGTCGGCAGCGCTGTCGAAGCCGATCCGGTGCTTGCCAGCCAGGAGCAGGGTGCGGCTGTCGCGCACCTGCGCGACCCGGCTGTCGGCCCGGTCGGCGTCGACGGTGGCGGGGTCCTCGTCCTCGAAGCCGAGCACGACGGCCTTGTCCGAGCCGTGTCCGTGACCGGTCGCGCCAAGCGACCCGAACAGTTCGGCCCGCACCCGGCTGACGGAGGGCAGGAGGCCCTCCTCGTCCAGGAGCCTGACGAAGCGCCGGGCGGCCCGCATCGGCCGCACCGACGAACACGGCCGCCCGGGGAAGGTGACCTTCCATCAGTTCCGGCACACCCTGGCCACCCGGTTGATCAACGCCGATGTTCCCCAGCCCGTGATCCAGACCCTGCTCGATCACATGTCGCCGGCCATGACGGCCGTCTAAGCCAAGCTCCACGACAAGACGCTGCGGCGGCACTGGGAGAACGCCCTCAAGGTCAACCACGAGGGGCAGAAGGCCGAGATCGCCGCCGGCCACCCGCTCGCCGGGGCGGCCTGGGCGAAGATGAGCCTGGTCCGCGCGAAGGTGACGCTACCCAACGGCTGCTGCGGAGCCCCGGTGCAGACCGACTGCGAGTACGCCAACCCCTGTCTGGACTGCCGGTTCTTCATCACGACTGGCGACTTCCTCCAGCAGCACCGCCAGCAGCGGCAGGAGACCAGCGAACTCATCACCCAGGCCGAGCAGGCCGGGCTCGCCCGGGTCGCGGAAAAGAACCGCCGCACCTTCGGCAAGCTCGACAAAATCATCAGCGCTCTCGAAGAGACCGCCGAGAACCAGATCGTCGTCGGCGGCCACGTGGAGAACGTCGATGCCGCCAGCTGACAACACCGCCGCTCTGGCCGAGGCCACCCGACAACGCAGCCACCGCGCCCGAACCAACGCCGAGAGAGCCATCTCAGCGGCACAGCGCACCGGCAGCCACACCAGCTTCGCGGCGATCGCGAAGGAAGCAGGTGTTTCAAGGTCCTGGCTCTACACGCAGCGAGATCTCGTCACGGCCATCCGACAGTTACAGAACCGGCAGCCCTCCAGCCAGCGGACCGGCTCGCAGCCCGCCTCGATTGCATCCATCCAGCGACGGCTGGACATCGCGCTCGCGCGGATCAAGCAGCTACGGACTGAGAACAGCGACCTTCCCGCCTGGAAATGGCGTACGGGGAGATCCGCAGGTTGCGCGGGATCTCCCACTCCGGTGGGCTCGAGCCGGAGAAGCAAGAGAACAACGTCCCTTGGCGCATTCCTCGCACCACAGCCGAAAAATGACCGTCAGGAGACCGGGGCCCCTGCTACGGTGATCGGCATGAAGCGCGCTGCCATGACGACGACGCCGGAGAGTGTCCCGGCGCGCTGACAGACGACCTGATCCGAAGCCCCGGGGCAAGTGCCCCGGGGCTTCGTCGTAGGCCCGGTCACTTGCTCCGCAACCAGCAAGGAGACCGCGATGACCACCGTCCACGACCACCGCAAACTCGGCCGGGAACTGAACCTGTTCGACACTGACCCGCTGATCGGCGCCGGACTGCCTTACTGGCTGCCCGAAGGCGCGGCCGTGAGGCACACCCTGGAGGAGTACATCCGTTCCGCTGAGCGGCGAGCGGGCTACCAGCACGTGTACTCGCCCGTGCTCGGCAAGCGGGAGCTGTACGAGATCTCCGGGCACTGGGCGCACTACAGCGATGACATGTTCCCCCCGATGGACATCGGCAGCGAGCAAGTCGTTCTGCGGCCGAGCCTGTGTCCTCACCATGCGGTCATCTACCGTTCCCGCTCCCACAGCTACCGCGAACTACCCCTGCGTATGGCCGAACTCGGCGGTATGTACCGGTCCGAACTCTCCGGTGTGCTCGGCGGGCTGACCCGCGTCCGGGCCATCCAACTCAACGACGCGCACATCTTCTGCACTCTGGACCAGGTTGCCGAGGAGGCGCAGGCAGCGCTGGAGATGATCCGCCGCGCATATGAGGCGCTCGGCATCAACGCGACCCGCTACCGGCTGTCCCTCCCGGGCCCTGGAGGCAAGTACGTCGCTGCACCGGAGAAGTGGCAACGGTCCACCGCCCTGCTGACCGACGTCCTCGACCGCTCCGGCCTGCCTTACGAGGCGGCCCAGGGAGAGGCCGCGTTCTACGGCCCCAAGATCGATGTCCAGGTCACCGACGGCGCCGGCCGGGAGTCCACCCTCTCCACCGTCCAGGTCGACTTCCACCAGCCCGAGCAGTTCGACCTGCACTACATCGGCGCGGATGGCGCCAAGCACCGCCCGGTCATGGTCCACCGCAGCATCATCGGCAGTGTGGAGCGAGCCGTCGCCCATCTCATCGAACAACATGGTGGCGCCTTCCCCGCCTGGCTCGCCCCCACTCAACTGGCGATCCTCCCGATCTCCGACACCGAACTGCCGAACGCCGCAGCGGTCGCCCAGCGATGCACCGACCTCGGACTGCGTGCCGAGATCGTCGGCCCGGAACGCGGCAGTCTGGGCGCCCGCATCCGAGAGGCCCGCCTGGTTCCCTACCAAGCCGTCATCGGCACCAAGGAAGCCGCTGACAACCTCGTCGCACTGCGACTGCGTGACGGACGCCGACTCGACCCGCAGCCGGCCAGCGAAGTCCTGACTCACATCAGCACCCTCATCGATGCCCACAGCACCGAACTGTGGGACAGCGCGACCAGTTCGTAGCAGACGAAGTCAACCTCCACGTCTCCCGAAGGCAGAGGGAGGAAGTCCGCGCTCCTCCCCCTGCCGCGTGGAGGACATGTCCACCACGCAACCAACCTGGTCAAGGCGGTAAGCGCCGCTTCAGCTGGCCATAACACGAGTTCTCCGCCCAGCGGCAGCTGCCCGTCGGTGGCGGCGCGATTGCGGTACTGCCGGTGCAGTTCGGCTGCCTGGAGCAGCAGGTCGCGGCGGGTCAGGTCCGCCGCAAGCTCATCGAGGTTGGCCCGGCATCGGCATGCAAAAGCAACAGTACTTATATAAGCGCTGTTACGATACGCTGATGACCGACTCCCATGCGCTCGACCCCAGCCAGCAGAGCCTCTGGCGGCCCCTGCGCCTGCTCCAGGCGTCGATGGACGCCGACATCGCCCGGATCTACTCCGAGCAACAGATCGACGGGCTCAAAACAAGCTTCGTCATGGAACTGCTCCGGCTTCACGCCTGCGGACCCATGACCATCACCGAACTGGCCGAGTCGGTCCACCGCACGCACTCAGCGCTCAGCCAGAAAGTTGCCGCGATGCGCATGGCCGGCTGGGTCCAGACGGTCGTGGGCGATGACGCGCGCAGCAAGAGGGTGACGCTCACCGACAAAGGCCGCCGCGTCGTCGGTCGCCTGGCGGCAGAATGGCGTGCCACCGAGGACGCCCTCGCTGAGCTTGAGGCCGAGATTCCCTACCCGCTCTCCCGGGTTGTCGCCGATATCGAGCAGGCCCTTGAGCGCAAGAGCTTTCACGACCGGGTCACCGAGAAGCTGGCGGAGGACCCCGCATGGGGCTGAGGCACACGCTGCTCGACGTGACCCCACTCCGGTCGTCACCGCAGTTCCGGCGATTGTGGCTCGGCCAAGCCCTGTCCGGTTTCGGCAGCCAGATGACACTCGTCGCCGTGATGTTCCAGGTCTGGCAGATGACGAAAAGCACCACGTGGACGGGCGCCGTCGGGCTGGCACAGGCGATTCCACTCGTCGCGCTCGGTCTCTTCGCCGGGTCGCTCGTCGACCGCGTGGACCGCCGGAAGTTCTATCTGCTCACGACCAGCGGGCAAGCCGTGTGTTCGCTCCTCCTCGCACTCCAGGGCTTCCTCGGGCACCTTCCTGTCGCCGGTGTTTTGGGGCTGGTCGCCGTTCAGTCCTGCTTCGTCGCCGGCGGCGGCCCGGCTTCACGCACCTTCATTCCGCACCTTCTGCCCAAGCACCAGCTGGCCGCGGGAGTGGCGCTGAGACGCATCGCCTTCCAGGGCGCCATGCTGGTGGGGCCCGCGCTGGGCGGGCTGATCGTGGGCGGGCTGGGCGTCGGCGGCTGCTACCTGGTCGACGCCCTCACCTTCATCGCCGCGTTCTACGGCGCGTTGGGCTTGCCGCGGATGAACCCCGGAGACGAGCCCGCACGGCCTGGCCTGCGCGGAGTGCTGGACGGTCTGGCCTTCTTGGGCCGCACTCCCGTCATTCGCGGGGCCCTGCTCACTGACCTGGCCACGACCGTGCTGTCGATGCCCATCAGCCTGTTTCCCTTGATCAACGCAGAGCGGTTCGGCGGCAATCCGCGCACTCTCGGACTGTTCCTCACAGCCATAGCCGTCGGCGGTGTGGCAGCGTCCCTCTTCTCCGGGACCTTCACCCGGCTCCCGCGCCCCGGCCTGGTCATGCTTGGCGGATCCGCAACCTGGGCCGCGGCGTTAACGCTCTTCGGCATGTCACCCGACCCGTGGGTCGGTCTGGCCTTTCTCGTCATAGCCGGCGCCGCCGACACCGTCTCCGTCGTATCCCGGAGCACTGTCGTCCAGATGCACACCCCACACGAACTACTCGGCCGGGTCAGCGCTGCTGAGCAGATCGTCGGGCAAGCCGGCCCCGACATCGGCAACATGCGTGGCGGCCTCGTCGCGGACGCCACCTCGGGAGCAGCAGCCCTCGTCAGCGGTGGCCTGCTGTGTCTCGGCGCCGTCGCCGTGGTGGGCGCCACCACGGCGGACCTGCGCAGTTCCTCCGCACCGTCCCCACCCCACACAGCCTCAGCCAGCCCTTGACCCCGGCTCCGGCAAACGCCTGGCTGGGCAGCGCCCTTCGGCGCCTACGGTTGAGTGGGACAGGTTGGCGGTCTGTGTCCCGCTCAACCGTAGGCAGTCGCCTCTAGGATCTTCATTGCGGAAGTCCACTGGTCGCCCCGGAGGTGTCATGCCCCTGCAGATGAAGTTGAGCGCGATAACACTCGACTGCCCTGATCCGCTGGCTCTGGCGGCCTTCTATCAGCAGGCCACCGGCCTCGAACCCCACCCGAAGTCGGACGCCGACTTCGCCGGTCTCGACCGTGAGGACGGACTCTCCATCGGCTTCCAACGGGTTGACGACTACCAGGCCCCGCGCTGGCCTGACCAAACCGTTCCCCAGCAGCTTCACATCTGCTTCAAGGTGGATGAGGACTTGGAAGAGGCCGAGGCCCGGCTGCTGGAGCTGGGCGCGAGCAAGCCGGATCACCAGCCTCACGGGGCCAAAGCGCGGGTTCTCACCGATCCGGCTGGGCACCCCTTCTGCATCGTCAGAGACTAACTGGGGGTGCAGACCCCCGCTGACGGATACCGGCCGTCCTGACGTACTCCAGCTCGACGTCCTCCGCCGACACCTCGCGCACATCCATCCGGACCCCCGGTACGGCGCCGATCAGCCGCCTTGACCCTAGAGGCGCCGTGAGCGCCGTACCCACACAAGACCGGAACTCTCCAGAGCTTGCTTACACATGGCCGAACCCAGCCGTACATGCCTACGGAAGAGCAGGACTGCCTACACGTCACAGAGACAGGACAGCCAGGTCGGCACCGGATCAATGTCCGTGACGGCGGCTCAGCTCGTTTGCTGTCGCTCGTCTAGGTGATGTCGCTCGACGCCCCGGCCGCCGGGGTCGGTGGCGGGGGCGTCGAGGTGGTTGGTTAGCTCACGAGGGCCGGTCAGTGAAGCCCATCGGGCAGTCGTCGGTCTTATCCGCCAGGCCGAGCAGAGGCAGACAGGCGCTGAGTCCGTCGATTGAGACGCTTGCTTGCTGGTGCTCCTCCCACCGCGCGCGGGAGAGCCGCAGTCGGCGCATGACGGTGACCTGGCCGCGCACGGTCAGGCGCTCGATGCCATCTGGCTCGTAGCCAAGCTTGCTGGACACCCGGAACGATGACGGGTTGTCCGCGAAGGCGCCGGAGGTTGCCTCGGCTGCTTTCAGCCCAGCGAACGCCAGGTGAAGGACGGCTGCGCGCATTTCGGTGCCGATTCCTCGTCCTTGGTGTCGAAGGCCGATCCAGGAGCCGGTGTCGACCTCACGCAGGGTCGCGTAGTTGCGGGCGGCGATCGTCTGCTGACCGACGATCTGGCCGTGCTCGAAGACCGCGAGATTCAGGGCCCAGTTGTCCGGGGTCCAGTTGCCAAGCCGGAGCCAGTAGTACTGAACCACCGAACGTGCTCGTTCCCGGGGAGGCAGATCCGTCCAGGGGACGGAGAAGGGCATGCGGTCTGGATCGTGGACGCCTTCCGCCGCAAGGTCGGCCAGCTCGGAGAGTTCCTCACCTGAGGGCAGACGGAGTTCCAGGCGAGGCGTGGTCAGTCGCAGTCCGAGCAGAGGCCAGTGGTCGATGAGCATGAGTCATTCTGCGGGGCTGACCAGACTCCGCTCACCTTGTTTTCGTCGCAGGGGGCGCTGACCGAGATGTCGTCGCCGCGGTGTGACCCGCGGCGACTGTCCGGTTCTTACTTCACCCCTGGCCAGTAGGGTCGGCGAGGCGGGTTTCGAGGTCGGCGAGGCGCCGGTCTTGGAAGCGGAGGTTGGAGCGGGCGGCCTTGAGCCGCTCGTCGAAAGTGCGGTTGTCGGCGGTGAGCTGGCGGACCCGCTGTTTGAGGGTGGTGTTCTCGGTGGTTATCCGCTGGATGGCCTCTTAGGTCCACTCGGCCTGCAAGTCCCGGCTCTCGACGAGGAGTTCGCCGATGCGAGCCCGCTGGGGGCGAGGATCTCTGCATGGGCAGTTTTGAGGGAGTCCTCGGCGTTCAGCGCGCGTTCGCGGCAGGTTGCCTCGTGTTCGTTGTCCTGGTCGGCGAGGATCCCGGTCCGCCGTTCGCCGGTCTCGGCCATCGCCGTGGTGACGGCGGCTCTGGCCTCGGGGTTCTCGTAGAGGAAGGGTCGCCGCAGCACCGAGGCCGCCGTCGAACGCGTCCACGACGCCCTCGCCCGGCTCCGCCGTGAGAAAGCCAAGATCAGCGTTGCCGCCGTCGCCCGCCGCGCGGGCGTGTCCCGCACTGCGCCCGCGTACGCCGCGGGCGGGCTTCAGCCCAACGGGGCCATCTCTCCCGACGGTCGAGGACGGCCGTCCCCGGAAGAGGCCCGTCGGCCATCCGAGGCCTTCACTCCCGCCCGGTCTCCTCAGTCGGCTGCCGCGAGCCCTCAATCGACTCGGTCGCTCGGCATCAGCAACGGAGTGGTGGAGGGGCAAGTGCGCGGTGTGCAGTCACGCACCGAGCAACAGGGTGAATCAAACTCCGAGACGGTGTGGACTTTCCGGGCTACGCGTTCGAAGGGGCGATTTCCGAAGGCGATTGGGTGCGGGCGCACGGCAAGATGAAGAGAGGCACGCGGCGGGCGACGCATCTCCACCGGCACCAGCAGCACTCGATTGCCGGCCTCGTCATGCTCGCCTACGGCCGTGAGGCCCTGTCGGTCACCGAGCTGCTGAAGCTCGGCGTCAAGCACGAGGCCCTGACCGACCGGGGCTGGCTCCACGCCGGCCTCGCCGACCTGGCTACCAGTTACGGGGTCCCTGGCCGCGCCGAACCCGTCGCGGCCAGGGACCTGATCGACCGCCTGGCCGACGCCCCGGTGGTCATCTCGGTGACCGAGCAGTTCCCCGACGACGGCCGCAAGGGCGGCCACCTGGTCATCGCCCGCGGCTACGAGGACGGCACTGACCCGGACTTCCTCATCCGTGACCCGTCCGCCTGGGGCCAGAGTCACGCCCGGGTGCCGCTCAGCCGCCTGTCCGCCTCCTACACCGGACGCGCCATCACCTTCGCTCCGCTCACCGCCGGAAGGACCAGCTCGTGATTTCGCTGACGCTCGCCGAGATCGCCGACGCCACGGGCGGCACCGTCCACGACGCTCCCGATCCCCAGATGCGGGTGACCGGCCGCAGTGCCAGCGACTCCCGCGACGTCGGCCCCGGCGGCATGTTCGTCGCGGTGGCCGGCGCCCGCCTGGACGGCCACGACTTCGTCGACCAGGCAACCGCCGCCGACGCCTCCTGCGTGCTGGCCACCCGCCCGGTTGGCGTTCCCGCCGTCGTCGTCCCCGACGTCACCGCGGCCCCTGGGCCGCCTTGCGCAGCACGTCCTGACCCCCACCGGGGCACAGATCATCGCGCTGACCGGCTCGGCCGGGAAGACCAGCACCAAGGACCTCCTCGCGCAGGTCCTCAGCCGACACGGGGGAACCGTCGCCACCCCGGGATCGTTCAACACCGAGATCGGCCTGCCGCTGACCGTCCCGCGCGCCAGCGAAACCACCCGCTACCTGGTCCTGGAGATGGGCGCCCGCCACGAGGGCGACATCGCCTACCTGGCGTCGCTCACCCCGCCGCAGATCGGCATCGTCCTTGCGGTTTCTGTCCGCGTTCAGCGGCATCTCACCGCACTTCCGGCCCCGCCGCCATCTGATGACAGCCTCCGACTACCGATCCGAAATGACCATCCGCTTCGCGATCTGGGACCAGGTCACCGGCATCGCGGGCCTGCCCGCCGAAGCCTGAGCACCGACCCGAGACCCGACCTCCGCCACGCCCTGACATGACGTCAGAAATCCACGCACTTAACAACGTGACAGCGCCGTGGCGAGCGTTGTGGGCTCCCATCCCGACCCTGACGCCCTGGGCCGCGACTGCTCGGCTCTGCCTGGCCACGGTGACCGCCAGGCCGCCGCAGTCTTCGTGGTCCCGCTGCCGCCTTCGTGGTCCGCGCTGTCGCGTACGTCTTGGTGATGGAGAGGCGGGAGGAAGCGATGCTCCTCTCGTCAGCAAACGCAGCGATCAGCGCCTCCAAGGCGATGTTGTTGACCGAGCGGGGCAGGCCGTGACTGGTGAGGTGGATCAGGCCGCCGGTGCCATCGGGGAACAGCGGAGCGGGGCCGACCGGCCGGCGAACTCCCACCGCGACACCGTGTTCATGCGGCCCCAGTTCACCACGGCCGCCCGATGGGCGGCCGTGGTGGCCGAGACGGCGTCCGTCAGCGGAGTCCGGGACGGTGCGGGCATCACCGGATCATCAGCGGCCGCGACCGGCACGACCGTGAAGTACCGGCGATCGGCCTCCGACTGCCCGCGGAAGCGGCGGATCCAGCGTCGGACGCTGCGCTCGGCCCGGTCCAGATGCGCGGCGGCCTGGCGGAGTCCCCAAATCCCGGGGGACGTCTCCAGGCCAGCCCTTTATCACCTCGGCCGCATCCGCCCACCGCGGCCAGATGGCCTCCGGCAGCAGCACGTGCGGATCCCGCAGCCCGAACACCGCGACCGGCGCGGGCGTACGAACAGACGGGACCCGGGATCACCGCGCACTTCCCGCGGCCGGCCGGGCCCCCGTTATCTTCTTCGCGGTTCCGCAACGGGACCGCTGACTCCGGGCCCGGCATGGCTGTTCCCCCCTGTCGAACGGCGTGCAGCACGAGGAGGGCGTCGCCCGTCCGGTCCTTGTGTACGGCGGCTGCCGCCTGCGCCACGTCCACGTGCCGGAGCAGAGCCGCCTCCAGCTCGCCCAGCTCCACCCGGAAGCCCCGGATCTTCACTTGGTCGTCGAGGCGTCCGAGGTACTCCAGGGGTCCGTTCTCCCGCCAGCGCACACGGTCCCCCGTGCGGTACATGCGCTCGCCCGGCCCGCCCTACGGGCAGGCCGCGAACCGCTCCGCCGTTAGCCCCGGGCGGTCGAGGTAACCGCGGGTGACGCCCGCTCCCGCTAGGTAGAGCTCTCCGGGCAGGTCGACGGGCACCGGCTGGAGACGGGGGTTGAGCACACACACCCGCGCGTTGGCCGACATGGCCGAGGTGCGCGGCGATATCGGTGCGGAGTCCCCCTCCGCGTCGTTCGTCGACCTGCGTGCGCGCTCAAGGAGAGATACAAGTGAAGATAAGGAGCCGTCGCGACGGGAAGCGACGTTTCGCCGACCTGCGGCCTCTGCCACGCCAGGACCCGCAAGCCTGGGGGCAGGATGGGCGATGAATGGACATGGAGAATGCCGGCCCCCTAGGAAACGGCCTCGGTCCGCCTCCGAGTCCGATGACCTCGGCCACGGCAGTCGTTGACGCGCTGGGGAACGTGACGGGGTGGAGTACCGGCGCACAGCGGTTGCTCGGGTACCCGTACGAGGACGTTGTCGGGCGTCCAGCGGCGCGTCTGCTCGGCCGGAACGCCCACGCACCGGTGGATTTCTCCGCGGTTCTCGAGGGGCGGAACGCAACGACCCCGCTGCGACACCGGGACGGCCACGACATGGAAGCCGAGCTCCAGGCGTACGCGTCACTCGACAGGGAGGGCAAGGCACAGTGGCTCATCGTGGCCACTCCGCCACAGCAGACGCGTCCGCGTCAGGAGCCCTATCCGTATGAGGGCGAGGCGACGGCAGAGGAAGCCTTCGCACAGTCCCACCTGCCGGTGATGATCTACGACACCGAGTTGCGGGCCCTGCGCGGGAGCGCCGGCGCGGTCCGCGCGCTGGGCCTCTCGGAGCGGCAGATGCGTGGCCGACGCGTCACCGACATCATGCCTCCCCATATCTGCACCACGGTCGAAGAGGGGATGCGCAGGGTTTTCGAGACGGGAGAGCCAGAATTTTTTCATGTGCACGGCCGACCGCGCCCCAGTGCCCACGGAAGCTTCTGGGCCGTCACCGTGTCCCCCGTCAGGAACCCGGCAGGGGAGGTGCGCCACGTGCAGCTCATCGCGCTCGACGTCACCGAGCTGCACCGGGCTCGAGAGCGGCTCACCCTGCTGAACGACGTCAGCACACAGGTGGGCAGCACCCTCGACGTGACGCGCACGGCACAGGAGATGGTCGATGTGGCGGTTGGCCGACTCGCCGACTTCATAACCATCGACTTGCTGGACTCCCTGTTGCGCGGCTTCGAGCCCAGGCCTTCCGACGAGGGCTCCATCGGCCTGCGCCGCGTCGCCCAGCAGTCAGTCCTTCCCGGTGTACCCGAGTCGGTGATCCGGCCGGGAGATGTGGACTACTACCCGGATTCCTCGCCGCCCGCCCGCTGCCTGCTCACGGGGCATTCCTCGCTGCACCGCACCCTGGACGAAGCCGTCGAGAGCTGGCGGACGGCCGACCCCGCGCGCGCAGTGAAGGTCCACGCCTTCGGAATGCACTCGCTCATGGTGATCCCGTTGCGCGCCCGCGGCATCACGCTCGGGGTGGCCGTGCTCGTCCGCCACCGGCGCCGTGACCCCTTCAACGAGGACGATCTGCTCCTCGCGGAGGAGATCGCCGCACGCGCCGCCGTGGCCGTGGACAACGCCCGCCGCTTCACCCGCGAGCGGACCACCGCCCTGGCCCTGCAGCGAAGTCTGCTTCCGCAGCGGCTCTCCGCTCAGGACGCCGTGGAGGTGGCCCACCGCTACCTGCCGGCTCGCGCCCAGGCCGGGCTGGGCGGTGACTGGTTCGATGTGATCCCCCTGTCGGGCGCCCGGGTCGCCCTGGTCGTCGGAGACGTGGTGGGCCACGGTCTGCGCGCCTCAGCCACCATGGGGCGGATACGGACCGCGGTACGTACTCTCGCGGACGTCGACCTGCCTCCCGAGGAGCTCCTCGTCCACCTCGATGACCTGGTCACCCACCTCAGGAGGGAGGAGGGCACTGCCGCGGATTCGGAGCTCGATATCGTCACCGATCTCATCGCCACCTGTCTGTACCTGGTCTACGACCCGGTCTCGCGCCGCTGCACCGCCGCCGGGGCGGGCCATCCCCCGCCCGCCGTGGTGACGCCCGACGGCACGGCGGAGTTCGTCGACCTGCCCGTCGGGCCTCCGCTGGGAGTGGGCGGGCTGCCTTTCGAAGCGGTCGAATGGGAAGTGCCCCGAGGCAGCCTCCTCGCGCTGTACACGGACGGCCTGGTCGAGTCCCTCGAACACGACCTCGACAAGGGCATGGCGCTGCTGCTCCAACGCCTGGAGCGGCCCGCTCCCTCGCTGGAGGCCATGTGCGACGACCTGATCCGGACCCTGCTTCCCGTACAGCCCTCGGACGACGTCGCCCTGCTCATCGCGCGCACCCAAGCCCTCGGCACGGGCCGGGTCGCCACCTGGGATCTGCCTTCCGACCCGGCCACCGTGGCGGGTGCGCGTGGCGAGGTCTCCCGTCGCTTGGCGGACTGGGGACTGGACGACGTCTCCTTCACCACCGAGCTGGTGGTGAGCGAGCTCGTCACCAACGCGATCCGCTACGGCGACCCTCCCATCCAGCTGCGCCTGATCCGCGACACCGTGCTCATCTGCGAGGTCTTTGATGCCAGCAGCACCGCCCCGCACATGCGGCGAGCCCGCATCTTCGACGAAGGCGGGCGCGGCCTGTTGCTCGTCGCCCAGTTCGCCGAACGTTGGGGCACGCGCCACCTGGCCACAGGGAAGTCGATCTGGGCTGAGATCGTCATTCCGAACGAGCGATCGTGACGGCACCTGACCACGTGCGGTCGCTGTCGCGGAAGAACCCGCAGACAACCAGTCCACGGGCACAGTCGCTTCGACGAGGAACTTGCTTCCGGTGACCGATGCCACGCTCGCTCAGGAACATGATAAGTGCCAGTCTGGTTCGCGCTCCCGCTTCAGACCTGGGGCTCTGGGCCCCGGTCCATCATGGTCATGGCGACGGTCTCCTTCGATGTGGGAAGCCGGGCCTTGGAAGATCGATCGGCCGCAGCGGTTTCGGATCCCATGTGATGTGCTGAAGCCCGCCACACGTCATGGGACCGCAAAAGCCCACAGGGTCCCGGGGCCCTACGCGCGGGCGTCCAGAGCCCCCGGGCTTCAATGGCGCCCGCCCCGCCACCGTGCCCTCCCGTCATCGACGGCCCCAGTTTTCAGGCCTCAGTAAGCCGTGAGCCCGTGCTCCCTGAACTGCTCACGGACGCGCTCCGTCAGCGCCGGTTCGGGAACCGGGTTGTCCCGCAGTGGGAAGGGGACCCCAAGAGCCTCGTACTTCGAGGCGCCCAGCTTGTGGAACGGGAGGACGTCCACGCGGTCGACATTGCCGAGACCGGCGACGAAGCGGGCGAGCCCGCTCACGGCCTCCGGATCGTCGGTCCAGCCGGGGACTAGGACGTAGCGGATCCACACCGCGGTGCCGAGGCTGTCCAGGCGGGTGGCGAAGTTGAGCGTGGGGGCCAGTTCCCCGCCGGTCAGTTTCCGGTACGTGCGAATGTCGAAGGACTTGATGTCCAGAAGTACCAGGTCGGTGTCGGCGAGGAGTCCGTCGGTGGCGCGCTCGCCGAGGAAGCCGGAGGTGTCGAGTGCGGTGTGCAGCCCCGCCTCCTTGCAGCGACGGACGAGTTCGGCGGTGAAGGCGGGCTGAAGCAATGGCTCGCCTCCCGTGATCGTCACTCCTCCCCCGGCCGTGGTGACGAAGCCCCGGTACTTCTCGATCTCCGCCATCACCTCGTCGACCGTGACGTCGCGGCCGTCCCGCATGTGCCAGGTGTCGGGGTTGGCGCAGTACAGGCACCGCAGTGGGCAGCCGCTGACGAAAAGGACGAACCGGGTCCCGGGACCGTCCACGCCGGTGGACAGGTCCCAGGAGTGGATCCGGCCGGTCGCCATGGTCCTCACAGCGATCCGTGGAAGGTACGGCTGATCACGTCGAGCTGCTGCTCACGGGTCAGACGGACGAAGTTGACGGCGTAGCCGGAGACGCGGATGGTCAACTCCGGGTATTTTTCCGGGTGTTCCATCGCGTCCTCCAGCGTGGCCCGGTCCAGGACGTTGACGTTCATGTGGAAGCCGCCGGAGGCCGTGTACGCGTCGAGGATGCCGACCAGGTTCCCGGCCCGCTCGCCTGGCGCGTGTCCCAGGCCCTCCGGGGTGATCGTCGTCGTCAGCGAGATGCCGTCACGGGCCTGCTCGTAGGGCAGCTTGGCGACCGACAGCGCGGAGGCGACCACACCGTGCCGGTCACGTCCGTTCATGGGGTTGGCCCCGGGTGCGAAGGGCTGTCCGGCGCGCCGGCCGTCGGGGGTGTTGCCGGTGTGTCGGCCGTAGACGACGTTCGAGGTGATCGTCAGTACGGACTGGGTGTGCTCGGCGTCCCGGTAGGTCGGGTGCCTGCGCACCTTGGCCATGAAGGACTCGACCAGGCCGACCGCGAGGGCGTCGGCGCGGTCGTCGTTGTTCCCGTACGCCGGCCAGTCGCCCTCGGTCTCGAAGTCGACGGCCAGCCCGGTGTCGTCCCGGATCACCTTCACCCGCGCGTGCTTGACGGCGGACATGCTGTCGGCGGCGACCGACAGACCCGCGATGCCACAGGCCATGAAGCGGTGGACCGGGTGGTCGTGCAGCGCCATCTCGACGCGCTCGTAGGCGTACTTGTCGTGCATGTAGTGGATGACGTTGAGCGTGTTGACGTACGTCCCCGCCAGCCAGTCCAGCATGCGGTCGTACGCGGTCGACAACTCCTCGTAGTCCAGGTACTCCCCGGTCAGCGCGGGCGTCTCGGGTGCGATCTGCTCGCCGGTCAGCTCGTCCCGGCCGCCGTTGAGCGCGTACAGCAGGGCCTTGGCGAGGTTGACCCGTGCCCCGAAGAACTGCATTTGCCGGCCGACCGCCATCGCCGACACACAGCACGCGATCGCGGTGTCGTCCCCGGTGCGCGGGCGCGTCAGCTCGTCGGACTCGTACTGGACGGCGCTGGTGTCGATGGAGACCTGGGCGCAGAACTCCTTGAAGCCCGCGGGAAGTCGGGGCGACCAGAGCACGGTCAGGTTGGGTTCAGGGGCCGGGCCGAGGTTGTAGAGAGTCTGCAGGAAGCGGAAGGAAGTCCGGGTGACCAGCGGACGCCCGTCCGTACCGATGCCACCGAGGGACTCCGTCACCCAGGTCGGGTCGCCGGAGAACAGCGCGTCGTACTCGGGGGTGCGCAGGAACCGTACGATCCGCAGCTTGATCACGAAATCGTCGATCAGCTCCTGGGCGCCGACCTCGTCGAGGATCCCCTCTGCCAGGTCCCGTTGCAGGTACACGTCCAGAAAGGTGGAGGTGCGGCCGAGCGACATCGCGGCGCCGTTCTGTTCCTTCACGGCGGCGAGATAGCCGTGGTAGAGCCACTGCACGGCCTCGTGGGCGGTGGTGGCGGGGCGGGAGACGTCGCAGCCGTAGGTGGCCGCCATTCGCGTCAGTTCGTCCAACGCCCTTGTCTGCTCGGCGAGTTCCTCTCGGTCGCGGATGACGTCGGACGTGGACGGCTCGGCGTCCAGCATTGCGCGCTCCGCGCGCTTGGCCTCGATCAGTCGGACGGTGCCGTACAGCGCCACGCGCCGGTAGTCGCCGATGATCCGGCCGCGGCCATAAGCGTCGGGCAGTCCGGTGATGATCCCGGCCTTGCGCGCGGCACGCATCTCGGGGGTGTAGGCGTCGAAGACACCGTCGTTGTGGGTCTTGCGGTAGGTGCCGAAGACGCGCGTGACGAAGGGGTCGGGCTCGTAGCCGTACGCCTTCAGGCTGTTCTCAACCATCCGCAGGCCGCCGTTCGGCATGATCGCGCGCTTCAGCGGGGCGTCGGTCTGCAGGCCGACGATCAACTCCCGCTCGCGGTCGATGTACCCGGGCGCGTGCGAGGTGATCGTCGAGGGGGTCGCCGGGTCGACGTCGAGGATCCCCCGGCGCCGTTCCTCGGGGAAGAGGGCGCTGACCTTCTCCCACACGGTGCGGGTGCGATCCGTCGGGCCGGTCAGGAAGGCCTCGTCACCCTCGTACGGTGTGTAGTTGGCCTGGATGAAGTCGCGTACGTCGACGTGCTCGCGCCATCGTGTCCCGGCGAAGCCGCGCCAGGCCTCGGGGGCGCGCGTCCCGGCTGTCACTGTCGCTGTCATCGCCGGTTCTCTCCCTTGCTCCGCACTGGAATGTCTCCCTTTCGATGCTCGTGCGACGCCATGGCCGCCACGAGGGCCGGGCAGGGCCCGTGCCTCGGCCGTCCGGCCTTCGGCGAGGGCCGTTCGGCCCCCTGGTCACCGGCGCTCAGGCGACGGTCAGGTCCGGCCGAATGAGGGTGCCCGACCTGCCGTGGACGATCTCGTACGCCGCGTCCAGGGATCCGATCGCGGCCAGTCCCCCGGTGCGTTCGACGAATCGGGCGGCGGCCTCGGTCTTGGGACCCATCGAGCCGTCGGGGAAGCCGCCGCGGCGCAGTTCGGCGGGGGTGGCGCCGAGGACGGGCCGCTGGTCGGGGGTTCCGTAGCCGGCGTAGACGCAGGGCACGTCGGTGAGGATGAGCAGGAAGTCGGCCTTGAGGTCCTCGGCGAGCAACGCCGCGGTGAGGTCCTTGTCGATCACGGCCTCGGCCCCGGTGAGCGCGCCGGTGTCGGGATCGGCGGTGACCGGGACCCCTCCGCCGCCGGCGCAGATGACGAGCGTGCCGCTGTTCAGGAGTTCGTGGACGGTGTCGGTCTCCAGGACACGTTCGGGTGCCGGGGAGGGGACGACCCGGCGCCAGCCCGTGGTGTCGGCGGCGATGTGCCAGCCGCGTTTGCGGGCGAGCGTGGCCGCGATCCCGTAGGGGTACACCTGGCCGACGAACTTGGTGGGGTGGTCGAAGGCCGGGTCGTCGGCGCGGACAAGGGTGTGCGTGACCAGCGCGGCGATCCGCCGTGCGGGCAGGGCGTCGTGCAGGGTGCGGGCCAGCAGGGAGCCGATCATGCCCTGGGTCTGGGCGCCGAGCAGGTCCAGCGGGTAGGGGGTGCTCAGGGCGGGGTCGGTGGCGCTCTCGACGGCGAGCAGCCCGATCTGGGGGCCGTTGCCGTGGGTGATGACGATCTCGTGCTCGTGGGCGAGGGCGGCTATCGCGGTGGTCACCCGGTCGATGTTCGCCTCCTGGACGGCCGCGTCGGGGCGTTCACCGCGGTGCAGCAGGGCGTTGCCGCCGAGGGCGATGACGATGCGCATGGCTCAGTCCTCCAGAGTGGCGAAGAGTACGGGCTTGATGGTGTGCAGGCGGTTCTCGGCCTGGTCGAAGACGACGGAGGCGGGTGAGGAGAAGACCTCTTCGGTGACTTCGAGGCCGTCCAGACCGTAGGGTGTCGCCGGGGCCGAGGTAGGTGGTGGCGGCGCCCTGGTCGGCGGCGACCTCGAAGGCGCAGCGGGTGCGGGTGGAGGTCTTCTCGAAGATCAACGCGAGATGCCCGCCGGTCGGCCGGGGGCTGTTCGGTGCCGGAGCGCTTGGCCGCCTTCAGGTCGGAGGCCAGGTCGAAGAAGGTGGTGGATCTCGGCGGCGGTGAAGTCGAGTTCGCTCAGGTAGGAGCGGCCTCGCAGGTCTGTGGTCATGGGTTCCTCGCTGATGCGGTGGGTAAGGGCGGGGGCTGGGGTGTCGTGGAGGCGTACGGTCGTGTCGGCGACGACAGTCCTCAGTTGGCCGGGTCGCGTTCGATCGGGCAGCTCATGCAGCGCGGGCCGCCCCGACCGCGGCCGAGTTCGGCGCCGGCGATGGTGACGATCTCGATGCCCTGCTTGCGGAGGTAGGTGTTGGTGGTGACGTTGCGCTCGTAGCCGACGACGACTCCGGGCGCGAGGGCGAGGAAGTTGCTGCCGTCGTCCCACTGTTCGCGCTCGGCGCCCGCCATGTCCTGCGGCGCGGACAGCATCCGCACCTTGTCGAGGTCGAGGGCCTCGGCGAGCGCGGTCGCCAGGTCGGAGTTGGGGGTGACGTCGAAGCCGGTCGCGTGGGCGTCACTGGGCCGCAGGGTCCACGAGCGCAGGGCGTCGGCGAGGCCCGGGTAGATGGCGAAGGCGTCGCGGTCGAGCATGGTCAGCACGGTGTCGAGGTGCATGTACGCGCGGGTGGCGGTGAGTTGGACGGCGATCAGCCGGGTGGCCGTGCCGGCGGCGAAGAGCCGGGCGGCCAGGTTCTCCACGGCCTGGGCGGTGGTCCGCTCCCCCATGCCGACCATGACGGCGCCGTTACCGAGGACGTGCACGTCGCCGCCTTCGAGCGTCCCCACGGGGCCGTCGAGGATTGGCTCGGGCGCGGCGGAGGCGAACATCGGATGGAACCGGTAGATGGCCTCGGCGTGCAGACTCTCGCGCCGCCGGGCGTGCTTGGCCATCGGGTTGACCGACAACCGGTCGTACATCCAGCAGGAGTTGTCGCGCGGGAAGAGGTGGTTGGGCAGCGGGGCGAGCGCGAAGGCGTCGGCGTCGAGCGCGTTCCAGACCAGGCTGTGCGGGGCGGCGAGCGGCAGATCGCTCTTGAGCATGCCGCCGATCAGATAGCCGGCGAGGGTCTCGCCGTCCAACTCGGCGCACCGCTCGCGCACCGCGTCCAGCAGGGCGGGGCCGACACTCGCGCGGGTGACGACCCGGTCCAGGAGCCAATCGCGCGCCTCCGGGACGTCGAGGGTCTGGGCCAGCAGGTCGGCGAAGTAGTGCACACGGGCTCCGTGGTCGCGCAGGACCTGGGCGAAGGCGTCGTGCTCCTCGCGGGCCCGCTTGGCCCAGAGGATGTCGTCGAAGAGCAGGGCGTCGACGTTGCGCGGGGTCAGCCGTGAGAGTTCCAGGCCGGGGCGGTGCAGGATCACCTGGCGGAGGCGGCCGACTTCGGAGTCGACGTGGAAGGTGGTGGTGGCGTTCATGGCGGGGCTGCTCCTGTGGTCGTACGGGTGCGGGGGGTGGCTCGGGGCGCGGTTAATCGCGGTTGCGGAGGCGGTTCCTCCGGAGGACACCGGTGCGGCTCGTGGGCACTGCACGGGAGATCCGCTTGGCCGGCGGGACGGCGGTCTCGGGAGCCCTGCCCTCGGAGACAGACTCGCGGGCCGTCGACTCCTCGCCGTACACCCCTTGGCCCCGCTTCAGCCACACGTACACCGGCAGTCCGAGCAGCAGGACGAACAGCCCGTAGTAGACGGTCTGGTAGCCGCTGCCCTGGATCGACCAGTACGAGAAGGCCATCGCCAGCGCGGAAAAGGTGACGTCACGGGCAAGCCGCCGGGGGCTGAGGTTCTCGCGGCCGCGGACCAGCAGCCAGTACAGCTGGGCAGCGGCGGAGAAGAGGTACGGGATCACGGCGGTCAGCACGCTCAGCAGCACGATCTTGGTGAAGACGTCGTCGAAGCGCGTGTAGCTGAACACGGTGATCAGCGAGGCGAGGACGGTGGGGGCGACGATGCCGAAGACCGGGACGCCGTTCTCGCCGCGCAGCTTCGCGAAGGCCCCGGGGAAGAGTCCGTCGCGGGCGGCGGCGTACGGCATCTCGGCGCACAGCATGGTCCAGCCGTTGAGGGCGCCGATGCCGGAAATGATGGCGGCCACCGCGACCGTGTCGCCGGCCCAGGTGCCGCCGAAGATGTAGTTGGCGGCTTCGGTGAACGGCGCGGTGGAAGCGCCGAGTTCGCCGTGCGAGACGGTGCCGAAGACGGCGAGGGTGCCCAGGATGTAGATGACCGCGCAGGCGAGCGTGCCGTACACGGTGGCGCGGGGCACGTTGCGGCCGGGCTCGCGGACCCTGCCGGCGACCACGGAGGCGGCCTCCAGGCCCAGGTAGCTGAAGAGGGCGATGGCCGCTGCGGCCGAGATCGCGCCCATCGCCGACTGGCCACTGGCGTTGAAGGAACCGAAGTTGTGCGGGTCGATGAACAGCAGGCCGATGGTGGCCATGAAGACCAGCGGGATGAACTTCAGTACGGTGGTGACCACTTGGAAGGCGCCGATGTTCCGTACGCCGGTGAGGTTGATCGCGGCCGGGATCCACAGCCCGACCAGCGCGATGAGCACCGACATCGCCGTGCGGTGGCCGGTGTTCACGAACACCTCGACGTAACCGACCCAGGCGACCACGATGGCGGCATTCCCGGCCCACGCGGTGATCCAGTACGACCAGGCGTTGAGGAAGCCGGCGAACTCGCCGAAGGCCTCACGGGCGTAGACGTACGGCCCGCCGCTCGCCGGGACGCGCTTCGACAGCGCCCCGAAGGTGACCGCCAGCGCGAGCGCGCCGAGCGTGACGACGCCGAACGCCACGAGCGAGATCGGCCCGTACGGTGCCAGGGCCGAGGGGAGTGCGAAGACTCCGGTGCCGATGATGCTGCCGATCACGAGCGCGGTCGCCGAGTGAAGGCCGAGGGCCGCCCTGGGGGACGGCCCTTCGTCGCTTCTTTGGGTGTTGGACATGGCTGTGTTCCTTGCGCGGGTCGCTGGGGACGGGCTGCGGATGACTTGATCCGTGCACGATCCTGCTCGGCAGCCGCAATCGTGGTCAGTGGCCACCCGTCCCCCACCGGGGCCATTGGTCCCGTTAGGGAGGTCCCGAACGGCCCCGTGTTCCGCCTCCCCGATGGGCGGGGAGGCGGAACACGGGGCCGCTGGCGTAGCGCAGGTCTGGTCAGGAGGAGGACAGGTCCACCCCATAGATCGTGTGGCCTCCCACGAGTTGACGGCCAGTCACCAGCTCGGTCTCGATGCGGATGAAGACCTCCTTGGGTGAGGCCACCCATGAGCGCAGGCCGGTCCGGGCAAGGCGGCCGTGCTCGGCGGGATCGCTCACCACCGTCGCGCGGCCGGTGACCAGGACACTCCAGCCGGAGTGCGCCGTCGCATCCACCTCGTCCGCTTCGAAGGCGATCACCACGCCGTCGATCGCGGCGGCCAGCTCCGAGTCGGCCGAAGTGCGCATCAGCACCGCCGAATCGGTGTCCAAGGAGAAGTTGACCGGCAGGACGGCGGGCAGGGCGTGGCGCGTGTGGACGACGCGGCCGATCGGTGCCCGCTCCAGCAGACGCAGGCACTCCTCGCGGTCGAGTTCACGGAAGCCGTCGTTGGGATTCATCACCGGGTTCAACTTTCACGGGGTACAGCGGTACACGTTTTATCCTGTGGGGCGGCGAGGGACGGGGCGAGGGCCTGTCGGTCCGGAACCGTTCCGGCATGACCCGCAACGTCCCCGACCTGCCCGAGGCTCTGGTCCGCAAGCACCTCCTGGAGGTGCTGGACACCTGCCGCGAGACCAACAAGCAGCCCAGCGTCCTCATGCTGGCCCGCCGCCTCGACCTGACCAACACCACCTTCCGCCGCCGCTACCCCGACATCGCACGAGAGATCGCTGATCACCGAGCCGCCCCCACCACCCCTCGCAGCGGTCCGACCGCGCACGACAGACTCGTCGCCCGCAACGCGAAGCTCCGCCGGCACAACCGTGAGCTGACCACTCAACTCGCCCTCGCTGCTGCCCAGATCCAGAACCTTGCCCTGCGCAACGAACGACTCCAAGAGGCGCTGGAGGAGACATCGAACGTCACGAGCATCAGCAGCAGGGCCCCACATCGTTGAACAAGAAGCCACAAGATCATCGCCCGCCGACCGGGCGTCGTCGTCGCGCGCGCCCTCGTCGCAGAGATCGGTCACCATCGATCTGAACCGGCCGAGCCATCCAGCGGCACCCGCCGCGAGCTGGGTCGGCTCGCTGCCCGGAACGCCAAGCTCCGCCGCAGGAACCAGGAGCTGAACGATCAGCTCAAGCTCGCCGTCGCACAGATCCAGTTCCTCGCCCTCCGCGCCGCTCAGCTTGAGGAGGCGTGGGAGGCTCGGACGAAGGTCGCCCACATCAACAACCACCGTCGTCGGGGTTGACGGACAAGACCTTCCGAATCCCAAGGCTCCGCCGGTCAGCGGGCCGTTTGGGGCTGACGCTTCACAGCGGCACGGAGCGTTGCGCCGAACAGCTCTGGTGCTTCCAGCCAAGGATCATGCCCAGCGTCCGGGATGATGATGACCTCGCAGTTGATCTGTGCTCCGAGACGCCGCAGGGCAGCCGCTGGGCGAGAATCACCGGCTCCGCCAATGATCACCGCTCCGGGTGGCAGGTGCGCTCGAAGTTCGTCCACATGCGATTCCAATGGATTGGTCTTCTTCGCGACGTTGAGCTGGCTGTTCATCACGTAGTTGATGGGCCTCTGCGTATGGGCTGATGCCAGTGCCCAGTCCCATGCGCATTCCCGATCGGCATGGTCGGTGAACCATGACAGCGCGAGGAATTCGATCTCCTCGGCGTGAGTGCGGAACTCGATCGCATCGAGTTCATCGAGCCTGGCCTGTTGCTCGTCAGAGCGCCGTGCTCGCTGGGCTGCACGGTCGGCTTCCCGCCACGGCTCCAGGAAAGGCCCGGCAAGCTGGATCAACCCGGCCACGCGCTCGGGATGGGCGAGCAGGAAGTGGCTTGCCAGATCGGTCCCGAATGAATGCCCCATCAGGACAACCTGTTCGTGTCCCCACGCATCGAGCAACAACGTCAGATCGTGAACGTGGCGGGCGATGGTGTGCTCTCCCTCCCAATGTGATCCGCCGGTGCCACGCTGGTCGTAGCGATGGACCAGACACAAGTCGTCGATGATGTCGGCGACCGGGGCGAGGTAGTCGCGGACCCCTGGACCGCCGTGCACCAGGACCACAGGAGCTCGACGCAGGATCACCGAGCCCGTAGTCCAGGTCCGGAGCTGTGCACCATCATCCATCTCAACCATGGTCATGATCATGGCGCCAAACTATTGCACTCCGCTGAGGTCTCCGGGGTGAGAAGCGCAACCTAGGACCCCACGGGGCATCTGCGGTGGGAGCCAAATCTGCTAGAAGACGCCAGGCCCCGTTCAACAGCACCAGGAACGGTCAACGGTCAGTCCCAAACCCCGTCCACAATCTGGCTTGGCACATCGCCCGTCGGCCTGGCGGGCTGGTCGCTCTCGCGATTCAGTACGGCCATCTGCGGACTTCCGTAGCAGCCGGCTACGCCGCGCGCAGCCGGGACGGCATCCACGATCTCCTCGACGTCGAGACCGCTCGCGCCACCATCGACACCGTCGCCGACCTGAACGCCGCTCTCGAGGACGGCGTCGGGATCTCCGGGCCCGCTGCCCGCCGGGCCATCAAGGCCGCCGCCACCGCGGCCCAGTACACCGGCAACGTCATCACCGCCCGGCAGGCCCGCCAGATCCTCGCCAACCCTCAACTGGCCGCCTACGACAACCCCAACACGCTGTTGATGTGCGTCTACAAGCGCGACAAAGCCCTGTGCCACCGCGACATCAAGGCCACCCCCAGTCTCGACCAGTGCGTCCCCACCTGCGCGAACATCGCCCGCACCGATCAGCACGCCCCCAGCCTCCTACGCCGCGCCACCGTGCTCGATCAGCGGGCAGCCCACGTGCCCGGCCCGCTCGGCGAGCGGCCGCGCGGCAACGCCGAGCGCCTGCGCAACCTGGCCGACGCCCACCATCGCACCCGCGTCACCCTCCAGGACGGAACCGCATGAGCCCCGCACCCGACGAACGCGACCGTATCCGCACGGCCATGGACCGCATCCTGCAAGGAACGCCGCAGCACTCCAACGGCGCTCTGACGGTCGTCGCCCTGGCCCTGGAAGCCGGCGTACCCCGCAACGCACTGACCCAGCGCCACCCCGACCTCAAGAACGACTTCTACGCGCAGGTCAGGGCCCGCGGACAGATCCCGGACTCCGAGATCCGCCTGCGCAAGCAGATCGTCAAACTGAAGGAACTCCGCCAGCAGGACGCCACGGAGCTGGTCCAGCTGCGCACCGACGTCGACCACCTCGTACGCGCTGTCAACCAGTTGACCGTGGAGAACCGGCAACTGCGTGGTGCGCTGTCCCAACCCGGAGCCACCGTCAGGGCATTGCCGTCCCAGCCTCGCCCCGACCGGATCCCGTGATTGCGTTCAAGGGCCCACTGGGGGATCGCCGAGGTAAGCTCAAAAGCCGCCAGTTGCTGATCTTGTGGTTCGGTCCGATGGCGGCCGTCGCCGACCATCCACACTCCCGGGACCAGAGCAGGTGCGATCGTCGGCGCCCGGGCGCCGCTCGATCACAGCCCCTATGGCTGGGCGGGGCCGGCTGACGGGACACCTTGTCGGCGCAGGAGTCGGCCTGCGGGCCGCCACAGGGCGAAGGCCAGGTCGAGGACGAGTGGGATCTGCAGGAACTGCTGGATTACCGGAGGCCCGGGCTTGTCCCCTCGCCTGAGCGGGGCACGGCCCTGCGGATCGACGGTCACCGTGTAAGTGCCGCCTACCACCCACTTCCAGCCCATGAGCCCGTTCTCCTCGATCGGAGCCAGCGGTGGGCCGTCGATGACGGTGACTGTGTAGCGGTGGACGCTCGCACCCGTGCCGTCGCCCGCGGACCACTGAATCTGTCGGACCCTGACGTGTTCGGTACGCCCGTGCTGGTGCAGTGCCTGCTGATCCAGCTCCAGGTTCTGCAGGAACAGCGCCCCGAAGAGGCACACCGCACACAGCAGCCACCGGAGGTCCAAGTACCAGCACGTGCACAGGAACACGCAGCCGAGGAGGATCGCCAGCGCGCACAGCGCGTCGATCCACGGGGCGTGCGCGACGAAGGCTGTGCACCCGATCAGACGCACGATCGCCCACAGCGCCAACGCTGCGCCGGTGCTTGCGGCGCCCACCAGCACCCGCCGACCCACGCCTGTCCGCCCTTGGCTTGCTTCCTCCGCGCTCACCCTCACCCCTGTTCTCGATGAAACCGCCGGCCTGGTGGTGCACGCGTTCCAATGTATGGATTGTTCAACGATCCTTCAATAGGATGGTTCAACATCCAGTCGTCTGCTTCGCGGACGCGGAACGGTAACCAACCGGAGAGGTGAAGGAGATGAGCAGGCGTCAGTACGGTCAGTACGAAGAGGTCGACGACCTCGGGCAGATCCTGTTCTGCGACGACCCCGCGCTGCTGCTCGGGGGCGTCCTGATGGGTCTGGAGACCGCGGAAGGCACAGTCACCCTCGATCACGCGCAGACACGTCACATGCCCGCTGCCCTCTTCGAGTTCAGGCGTGCCGCGAGCGTGGGCGGCTATGGCATCCAGTACATGGTGCCGCAGGCCGCCTCGCTCGACGAGGTACCCAAGGAACCGCAGATCGAAGGCGCCGTCCTGTTCGGCATGCAGCGCCTACCGCCTGAATTCTCCGACCTGCGCCTGCCCGACCCGCCGCGATCCGACGATGACGGCGTCTGCCTCGACAAGAAGCGGCCCACCATATTCGACGAGCTGCGCATGCGTGAACCACCGCGACGCGACCCCGACGAGGTCTACTTCGGCATGAAACGCAGGCCGCCCGGCTACACCGACCTGCGCTCGATCCCCGGATGGGAACTGCACGAGATACCCGATGACCAGCCAGGACCGTGGCAGCACTTCGGAGACACCTACTCCAGGCTGGAACTGCGGACGCCCGACGGTGAGATCTACTCCCGGACCTGGGTCCCGCACGACCCCGAGTGGGAGGCCGCCGCCCTGCGTCACGGATACGTCGTGTGCCTGTGCGGCGTGGAACTGGGGGTCCGCGCACCGTACGCGATGACCGACGCGCAGTACACCCCGCGCATGCGCCACCAATACTTCCGCCACGGATGCGCAGTGGGTCTGACCGTCGGCGGACTCGTCGCCTACGTCGACCACCGCTGACGCGCAACACCGAGCCGGCATGCATCGAGTACGAGCCAGCCCACGACGCGGCGTTCGAGCGGGCCCTGCGGACGAGACGGTTCACCTGGCACGGGCACCTCTGGGGCCTGCTGTGCGGAATGAGGCCGCGCCTGGTCGCGGCTGAGGGGTCTCGCGCTCAAGAGATCGACCTTGGACTTCGGCCGCATCGACGCCTCCTCCCACCGGAGATCACATCGATGCTCCGACCGCAACAAGGACGGTGGGGCCAAAACTCCCTCACATCACCTTGCCGTCAACACCGGTGGGTCCAGCCCTGATTGCCAAGTGGGCCACGAACCGCTGCCAAAGCCATGGGCCAGCGGTGCAGTCCAACAGCAGCTCAGTAGGGTCGGTGACTGGCGCGGTGGCTGATGCTCCGTTTCCAATCCCCGCCGCTTCAAACCGTGCATGCAGTTCTCCCGCACACGGCTTTCCGACATCGTTCACCGGCTGGCATGCGCCGTCGCCCTGTGCACGTTTCCGGTAAGACGGTAGACACCGAGCCGAGTGATCCACCCATAAGTAAAACGGGTGGTCCAGTTCCTGCCCGCAAGTCCGTGTTTCGCGCTGGCGAAGATCGACAGCCGCTCGTGGACATAGCCGTCAACCACGTTGAACTTCCGTCCGGAGTTCCCGTTACGGAAATACGCAGCCCAACCCCGCAGGACCGGGTTGAGATCAGCTACCACGGCGGATACCGGCCGCTCAGTCCTCGAACGAGCGGTCACCGCACGGACTTTATCCCGCAGCACCCGCATCGCCCTGGCCGAAGGCCAGCGGTGCAAGTAGTAACTGCCCCGCCATTTCCACGACTCCATCTTCCGGTGGTGGAAGCCGAGAAAGTCGAAGCCCTGCCCGCCTCGGGTGAGGCAGACGATGCCGGTCTTCTCGGGGTGCAATCGCATCCCGAGCCGTTCCAGAACTCGCGCCGCCAATTCACGGACCTGTTCAGCCCGTTGCTCTGTTGGCGACAGGACTACGAAATCATCGCAGTACCTCACCAGCGCCCCCAGCCGGCGACCTTCGTTCTGCCACGCCTCGTCGAGAACGTGCAGCGCGATATTTGCCAGCAATGGGGAAATCGGTGAGCCCTGAGGGGTTCCCGCCCCGGTAGGCGAGGTCACCCCGCCCTCCAGGACTCCCATCCGTAGCCATGCCCCGATCAGCTTCAGCATCGGCCGGTCCACCACACGCCGTGCCACCTGGGCCATCAGCGCCTCATGGCCGATCGTGCCGAAGCAGTCGCGGATATCGGCCTCGAACACCCACTCCCGCCGCTGGTTCGCGGCGACACGCACTGCTTCGCACGCGGACCGCTTCGGCCGGAATCCATAGCTCGCCTCGGTGAACTGTGCCTCGAATACTGGTTCAAGGACCAGTTTCGCAGCCGTCATCACCACTCGGTCCGCCACCGTGGGGATCGAAAGCGGCCGGAACTCCCCCGGCCGCCCCGGTTTGGGAATCTGAACCCGCCGCAACAGTGCCGGACGATACGTATGCGTCCGCAGCCTCTGCGAAAGGTCCTGGAGGAATGCATCCACCCCCGAGGATTCCACAGCGTCGACGGTCATGCCGTCCACGCCGGGGGCACCCCGGTTTGCGCACACACCGGCCCACGCCCGCCGAAGAACGTCCATGCGGTGGACATGGCCATACAGGGCGTGAAACCGGCGTTCGGGTTCTTGCTTGGCACAGCGGTAAAGCGTCCGTTGCAGGGATCGGACCTTGTCCAGAGGACGGCGGCCTGGTCCTGCGACGCCTTCCTCCCGGCGGATGGAACTAGCCGAAACGGCACTCATCCGGGCCCCTCCCTGTTCGCGAATCGCGTCGACGAAGTGGGGTCCTTCGCTCCCAGCGGGTTGTGTTGTCCCGCCGATCGTCACTACTACGACCCCCTCCGACTGCCTCTCGACAACCCGCCATTTCCCGGTTCTGCCGGTTATAGGCAGGCCACGCTTCCCGGGCCGCAATACCCGGGGCCGAGGAGGCTCTCTCCAGTTCCCAGGACAACCTTCCGACCATTCCACGCCCCTTACACCGGGCACGGCCCCGGCGTAGTTGATCTTTGATGGGTTTTGGGTCGTTTGCCCAGGGGGAGGGGTGTGAGTTGCCAGACGAGCGCGGCCTCTGATGATCTTTCAGGTTCCTACGCCAGAAGATCGTCTCAGGAGCCGCGCTCGTGTCCGCATCCTCCCTGATCAGCCCTGTCCTTGGCCAGCTCACCGATCTCGCGCTGTGGGAGGCCGAGCTCGCCGCCGACCCTGTGGCAGTGGAATCCGCGCTGGTCAGCAGGTTGCGGCAGGTCCCTGACCGGCGTGCGGAGCGTGGGCGGCGGCATCCCCTGGTGGTGATCCTGGTGCTGGCCGCGTGCGCGACGCTGGTGGTCGGTGGTGACTCCATGACCGCGATCTGGCAGTGGTCCGCCCGCGCCCCGCAGGTCAAACTGGCCCGCCTCGGCGCCCGGTACGACCCGCTGGCCGGCCAGTACCTTGTGCCCAGCGAGCGCACCTTCCGCCGCGTGCTCGCCGACCTGGATGCCGACGTGCTGGACGCGGCGACCTGCGCATACGTCACCGACGTCGCGACCGGAAAGGCACCGACGCCCGAGGTCCCGGACACCCCGGGGCCCATCGAGCGCGAACAGCGCCGCGCCGCCCAGCGGGCCGTGGAACACCCGGCGCCGGCCGGGCTGCTGCCCGCTGCGGCTCTCGACGGCAAGGCCCTGACCGGCGCCCGCACCGAATCGGGGCGGGTCTTCCTGGTCGGGGCGGTCGACCACGCCAGCGGCGCGGTCCTCGGCCAGAGGCAGGTTCCGGACAAGCGCGGCGAGGGCGAGGCGGCCCGCATGCTGCTGGCCCAACTCGCCTTGTCCGGCCGGGTGTTCACCCTGGACGCCCTGCACACCACGAAGAAGACCGCCCACCTGATCACGGACCGGCTCGACGCCCACTACGTCCTGATCCTGAAGGGGAACCAGCCGCTGGCCCGCGCCGCCGCCCAGGCGCTGCTGGCCGGTACCGACGCCGAGTGGACCGAGACCACCGAGGCCGAGGACGACCGTGGGCACGGGCGCACCGAGCGTCGCACGATCCGCACCGCCCAAGCCGACGACGCCCTCTTCCCCGGCGCGGGACAGGTCTTCCGCCTGCGCCGTGACACCGGCGGCCTCGACGGAACCTGGACCGGGAAGGAGATCGTCTTCGGCGTCACCAGCCTGCCCGCCCACCTCGCAGGCCCCGCTCACCTCAACCACTACGAGAGGGTCCACTGGTCCATAGAAAACAAGATCCACTGGGTGCGGGACGTCACCTTCCATGAGGACAACTCCCAGGTCAGGACCGGCACCGCACCCCGAGCACTGGCCAGCTTCCGCAACCTGGGCATCAGCACGCTCCGCCTGGCCGGACGAGCCAACATCGCCCACGCCCGCCGCGATCTCCTCAACCACAACGACGCCTTCGCCGTCTACGGCATCTGATCAACTACCACGAAGCCGGACACAACCGAACAACGCCGGGGCCGTGTTACACCGGGAGGTTCTTCGACAACCGCTCCAGGTCCGAGATCATCTTCCGTGGCCTTCGCCACTCCCGAGTACCGAACGTCTCGCTCGCGCCTGCGCGGTCCCGGCCGGGAGCTCTGCGCCGGATCCGGAGCGAAGGGCCGCTTCTACGCTGGGCCGTCATCGACTTCAGCGCCCCGCTACTCGGCATCTGCTGGCACGGCGCCACCCGGCAGCACCGACGTACCGACCTGATGCCTTTCACCATCACCGGCGCCGCTGGCCGGGCCGGTGCGAGTTGCTGGCTCAAGATGCCCCGCGGAGGATTTTCCCAGGCGTCGACCCCGACACCCCGCAGGCGCCCAGACCCGTTTCTTCGAGACGGAACCTGTCAAAGCGATCAAGGCAGGTAGATCGTTCTAACGCTGTGCTGGGATCAGTGGGCCGTCTGGTGCCGGCTGGTTGATCCAGGCCGCTGCGGGGAGCTTGGGAGGCTCGGGTGGTTTGCGGACGAAGCGTTCGGGGTGCTTCGCGTAGACCGTCTGGAGGACGTCGGCACGCATCTCGCGGAGCTGCTCGGCGAGACCGAAGTGCACGTCGTAGGGCGTGTGCAGGCCGATCCCGGAGTGCCGATGCTCTTCGTTGTACCAGGTGAAGAACTGGGTGCACCACGCCCGGGCGTCCTCGAGGGATCCGAAACGCTCGGGAAAGTCGTGCCGGTATTTCAGGGTCTTGTACTGGCTCTCGCTGTACGGGTTGTCGTTCGACGTCTTCGGCCGCGAATGCGACTTGGTGACGCCGAGATGGGCCATCATCTGGGCGACGTTCTGCGCGACCATCGGGGACCCGCGGTCCGAGTGGATCGTCAACTGCCCTGGTTCGATACCGTACTTGGCGATCGACTCGGACAGGAACCGCTCGGCGAGGTCCTTGTTCTCGTGGGCGGCGATCATCCAGCCGACCGTGTAGCGGCTGAAGATGTCGATGATCGTGTAGAGGCAGTAGTAGACGCCCTTGACCGGCCCCTTCAGCTTCGTGATGTCCCAGCTCCATACCCGGTTCGGGCCCTCGGCGACCAGCTCGGGAACGGTCCGGGGCGGGTGGACGGCCTGGCGGCGGCGTTCACGGACCTCGCCATGCCGTCGCAGGAGCCGGTACATCGTCGACTCCGAGCACAGGTAGACACCCCGGTCCAGGAGCACCGCGTAGATCTCGGCGGGCGCCATGTCGGCGAACTCCAGGGAATGGAGCACGTCGAGGACCCGTATCTCCTCCTCGGGTGTGAGAGCGCGGGCGTGTCGGCGCCGTTCTGGCCGCGGCTTGGCCGGGGCGGGGCTTCGGCGGTGTTGGCGGTAGTAGGTGGCACGGCTCACGCCGAGAGCGGCGCATGCCTGGACGCGTCCGACCAGCCCGCTGAGCTCTTCAAGGGCCTGATTGCGGGCGGTGTTGAACGCCACGGCCGCGAGCTGGGCTTCGGTCACTGGTTCTTCTCGCCGTTCCGGGTCGGGGCGCTGTCCGTGGCGAACTGGTCGAGCAGCGCGGAGAGTTTCCCTGGACCTCGATGGCGGTGCGGGCCTTCGCGAGGTCGGCTTCCAGGCGGGCTTTCTCCGCCTTGAGCTTCTCGATCTCCTTGTCCCTGGGGTCCGCCTTCGGCCGTCCGGCCGACGCGGCGAGCGCGTCCAGGGCACCCTTGTCCCGCTGTTGCCGCCACGTCGTGATCAGCGACGAATACAGGCCCTCCCGCCGCAGCAGAGCACCCTTGCCCTTCTTGTCCAACGTCTCGTACTCCGCGAGGATCCTCGCCTTGTACTCCGCGGTATACCGGCGCGGACCGGCCGAACGGGCTTCTACCTGCGGATCAGGGGTCCCGTGGTCATTCGTGCTGGCCACCCGGGCACTACTCCTTCTCCGCCCTCGACTCAATGAATCATCCAGTATGCCTGACTCGATCTACTTTGACAGAGAGGGGTGGAAAGAAGTCGACCAGCCACGACGGATCCGCGAGAACCAGACCCTGGCCACCGTCGCTGCAGCGCTCATTGATCAGTGGGAGCACAACCACGCGATAGAGGTCAGCGCCACCATCGACCAGACCCAGATCGAGCGAGCGCAACGGATCTTTGGCCAACGACTCGTCCCGGACGACCATGAAGAATCCCCCACCGGCCACAAGGTAACGATCCGCTTCCTGCATCTGGAGGACGTGCGAGCACTACTGCCGTTCGGGAGCGCCATCACTGTGCACGGCCCCACCGAAGCCAGGGCTCACCTCCGCGACCTCGCCACCAATCTTGCCCACCACTATGCGCCGTCACCAACGTCCTGACCCGCAACACCTACGCGCCCTGTTGCCGCCGGACCGGCTTCTTCGCCGTCGCAGACTTCTTCACAGTCTTCTTGGCGGGCGCCTTCTTCGCGGTCTTCCTGACTGTGGTCTTCTTCGGCATCTCGTGGACCGGGACCGCACCACTGCCGCCCCTCCCGGCAGCGCGATGCCCGGCACCGTTTCGGTGCCGGGCATCGCGCTGCCAACTGCCGGAGGCGGCCTTCACCTTGTGTGCGCGATGGTGGCGGACCGCCCGGTTCACCTTCACGCGTGAAACCGAGGCGGTCTTGCGGGCGATCAACGCTGGTTGGTTGGCTGATCGTTCCGATGACCAGGAGGGGAAAGCCGTGGCAGCGAGCCAGTCGGAACACCTAAAGTCGCTGATCATCAGTACCGCGCAAGAGCTGTGGGAGGACAAGGCAGCGCTGGGCAAGTTCCTCGAAGTGGTCTGGCGCAGCAAGGGATTCGTCAAGCTGGCTGACGCGCTGGAGCAGTCCGGCGTCAGGCCGGCGAACGCCACGTGGCGTCTGGTGGTGGACGCACCGCCGGGGTGCCCGCTGGCAGAACTAGGCTGCTGGAATGGATACGGGTGACAAAGCGGGAAGAGGTTTTCAGGTGTCTCAGTTCCCGCCGACGCGGGTGGCCGATCGCGGGCGTGGCTGGTACCGAGGTGACTGCCATGTGCATTCGGTGTCCTCGGACAGCGGCGAGCTGACGCCGGCACAGCTTGTGGCCGGCGCCCGTGCGGCGGGACTTGATTTCCTTGCGACCACCGAGCACAACACTCCCGAGACGCATGACGCCTGGAGCCAGCACATCGGCGACGATCTGCTGGTGATCTTGGGCCAAGAGGTCGCCACGCGGACCGGACACTGGCTCGCGCTGGGGGTCCGCCCAGGTCAGATAGTTGACTGGCGCTATGGCGTGCGGGACAACGTGGTCGACCGGCATCTGGATGAGGTTCACCGGTCCGGTGGGCTCTGTGCGGCGGCTCATCCGCACGCGCCGTACGCCTCGGGCACGTTCATGTACCCGTATCAGGGCTTCGACGTGGTTGAGGTGTGGAATGGGCAGTGGAGTTCGGATGTGCCATGGCAGGCGGACAATGAGGCGGCCTTGGCCGAGTGGGGACGCAGTCTGGCCGCGGAGATCTGCGCCGGACGGTGGCGGCCTGCGATAGGAAACAGCGATACCCACCTGGAGAACCAGATCGGCAGCCCGCACACCGTCGTGCTGGCGGACGAGCTGAGTGTCAACGCGATCCTTGCCGGTATCCGCGCTGGTCACAGCTGGATCGCCGGCTCGGACGCCATCGAGCTGTCGTTCACAGTCTCTGCCGGTGATCGTAGTGCTGGGATCGGTGAGCGGTTGAAGATCGGCGATGAGCCAGCCGTCGCGCGAGTTGACGTACGCGCCGTGCCCGGCGGCACTGTCAGCCTCCACACCGAGAAGGGAAAGGTGTACGGCGAATCGTTGCCCGACACAGGGTCGGGCACCGTGGAGTGGCACATCAGCGCCGGGGAGTCGGCATTCATTCGCACCGAGGTTCGCGACGCGAATGACCACATGGCAGCGCTCAGCAACCCGATCATCTTGGCCTGAACTTCGGACGCCTGATTCTTCGCTCACCCTCTGGTTGCCGTCTGCACCCGTACGATGGACGGACGCGGCTCGCTGCCCGGAAGGCCGTCTGCGGCGTGCCAGCCCTTGCCGAGTGGCTCTGGTGAGCGTTCGATCAGTCGTACGGTGAAGGCATGGGCAGGGAGCATCGGAGTCGTGACCGCTGCCCGACTCCTGGGCCGGACCGGGAACCCCACCCGCTTCCCGACCGCCGGCGCTTTCGCCCAGTACGCCGGCACGCTCCCATCGAGATCGCCAGCGCGGACCGCGCACGCCACCGCCTGTCCAGGCGCGGCGACCGCCAGCTCAACGCGGCACTTCACACCGTCGCCATCACACAGATCCGCATGCCGGGCACCCGGGGCCACACCTACTACCAGGCCAAACTCGCAGAAGGAAAGACACCCCGGGAAGCAAAACGCTGCCTGAGAAGCCGTTGTCTTTCCGGAGTTGAAGACTGCGTTTTCGCTGGTCGGGCATAGGGTCGACGATCCCGTGGGAGTAGTGGCCTGTCGTGCTGTCGCTGCCCGGGAGGTCGTGGATGCCGTCGGTGGTTGGGCTGTTGGAACAGCGTGAGCTGGGTGCTCGCCGTCGTGTGGACGAGCTGCGGGAGGAAGCCGACCGCGTCCAGGCCGAGCTGGCCGTGGCCGAGCGGGAATGGAAGGAGTGGGTCATCGCCCGCTCGCGGGTCGGCGAGGTGCTGGCACCGGTGGACGAGACCGGAGATCACGCCCGGACCGAGCGGGCGATGCCGGCCGAGGGACCGGCCGAGGAGGCATCATCGGCATCGAGGGCCGCGAAGCCGAAGTCGCAGGTGCCCATGTGGCGCGAGGGACTGGCCTGGTCTGTGCTATCGATCGACTACCAGCGCATCCTGCAGGCCCTTGCGGACCGGCATCGCCTCCATCAAGGGCCGCTGACCTGCCAGGAGATGGCCGTCTTGTTCGGCCTGGACGCGGTGCCGGCGAAGGTGGAGGCGCTGCGGTCGAAGGCGAAACGCCTGGTCGCGCGCGGCTGGCTGGCCGAGCAGCAGCCGGGCCGCTTCACGCTCGCGCAGAATGTGACCGGGCCAGGCGACGGGTCATGAGCAGGGTCATCGACCAGTAGACCATCGCCTCAGCACTGACGGTGCGGCGCTCGAAGTCGCGCACCAGGCGGCGGGTGCGCATCAGGTGGGCGAAAAGGCGCTCGACGATCCACCTCCTAATGATGTTGTCAAGCCGCAGCAGTGACGGGGAGGTTGCTTTGGTAGCACTGTCCGTCACGGATGAGAGCCCACAGGACGTTCACGCGTCGTCGGGCCAGGGCGAGGACGGCCTGGATGTGCCGCTTGCCTTCGGCGCGCTTGCGTTCGTAGAAACGACGCGACTGGTCGCAGCTGCGGATGCTGATCAGCGCGGAGGTGTAGAAGACGCGTTGCAGCCCGCGGTGATAGCGCCTGGGCCTGTGCAGGTTGCCACTGATGTTGCCCGAGTCCCGGGGGACCGGAGCGACTCCGGCAAGGCTGGCCAGGCGGTCAGCGGTGCCGTAGCGGCTCATGTCGCCGGCGGTGGCGGCGAGGAACTCCGCGCCCAGCAGTGGGCCGATGCCGGGCATGCTGGAGATTACTTCGGCGAGTTCGTGGTCGCGAAACCGGGCCGCAATGAGCTTGTCGATCTCGGTGATCTGCTCGTTGAGGCTCATCACCTCCTTGGCCAGGGTATGGATCACCTGCGCCGTGATCTTCTCCCCGGGGACGGCGGTGTGCTGGCGCTCAGCCGCTTCCAGGGCGACCTCGGCCAGGGCTTCGGGACTGCGGGTGTTACGGTTCCGCAGCCAGGTCTCCAGGCGCCTGCGGCCAGTTCGACGCAGAGCGGCCGGCGTCTGATAGCCGGTCAGCAGAATCAGCGGCCCGGCGTTGCCCAGGTCGAGGACTCGCTCCAAGGCCGGGAAGATGCTGGTGAGTTGGCCGCGCAGGCGGTTGATCCGGCGGGTGCGGTCGGCGTTCAGGTCGGCCCGACGGCTGGTGAGGATCCGCAGTTCGATGGCGTGCTCGTCGTCCGGCTTCAGGACGGTCAGGTCTCGGCGCATCCGGGCCTGGTCGGCGATGACGGTGGCGTCCTTCGCGTCGGTCTTGCCCATGCCCCGGTATCCGGCCGAAGCCCGGTTAACCGCCAGGCCGGGTATGTAGACGAGGTGCTGGCCGTGGTTGAGCAAGAGGCTGATCCACAGTGCGGCCATGCCGTCGGCAACGTCGACCGCCCAGACCACGTCCTCGTCGAGGGCCAGCACATCGGCGAGCAGGGCCAGCAGCTCCGGCTCGTCGTTCAAGACCCGTCGCGACAGCAACCGTACGCCCTCCGCGTTGAGGACCACGCAGTGGTGATGGGTCTTGCCGATGTCCGTACCCGCCCAGATCTGGGCCACCTGTTCCTCCGGTCGTTCGATGACGCTCTGTTCTCCCGGACGACCTCGCCGGCGTGGTCCTACTCAGCGATCCGCTCGAAGGCGTTCGCAGCTCCTAATCAGCGGCCGAGTCGTCGTGAGACACCGGGCGGCCAGGTGGATGGAACCATCGAGGGCAACCGCTTGGAAGCCATACCCGGTGTCTCTGGGTCTCTGGACCTTACGACGGCCCGTCCAACCCACGAACAAGGTAGGACCGCTTGGGCAGCACCACGAAGCCACGCATGTCGTCGCTGCGCTTGACGATCGCCAGGACCAGCGCAAGCGCGGCCAGGCAGTGCTCGACGAGACTGCCGGTGTAGCCGCCATCCGCCCAGACCAGGGCCAGCCGGTGATGCGCGTCAGCGACTTGGTGCAGCAGGACCTGGGCGGCGGCGCGGTCGCCGACATCCGCGGCGGTGACCATCACCGCGAGCAGCAGGCCGAGGGCGTCGACCACGACATGCCGCTTACGGCCGTTGATCAGCTTGCCGCCGTCGAAGCCGCGGCTGTCGGAGCCGACGACCGCGTCCGCCTTCACCGACTGCGAGTCGATCACTCCGGCCGTCGGCTCCGTGTCGCGGCCCGCCTTCTCGCGGACCTGCGCACGTAGCCGGTCGTGGAACTCCTTGACCAGGCCGTGGTCGCGCCAGCGGCGGAAGAAGGCGTATACCCGGTCCCACGGCGGGAAGTCGGTCGGCATCGCCCGCCACTTGATGCCGTTGTCCACGAGGTAGCGGATTGCATCGAGTGCAGCCCGGTGGCAGTACGCCTCCGGCCGGCCGCCCCGACCGCGCATCCAGCCCGGCACCGGCAGCAACGGCCGGATGGCCGCCCACTCCGCGTCCGTCATGTCCGTCGGGTAGCGCGGCTGCCGCAATCCGTTGTCGGCGGCGTTTCCGAACCGGTGAGCCAGGCAGTCACACTCCCAGGTGACCGAGCTGGACTGCCCGGCCGTCGGCACGCAAGACTGCTGCATCAGGGCCTCCTGCTGCTCGGTGATTCGACACCAACGAGCTGTTCAGGAGGCCCTGTCCGTATGCGCCCAGCGCCCCACGATCACCCAATCGGGACTCCCGTTCGACGCGCATCTCTCAAGATCGGAAAGACAACAACTACTGAAGCGCCGCCTTGCTGATCACGTCTGGCGCACGATGATTGGCGACGAACTGAAGTTTCCCCGTGATCTTGGGCACGTTGTCGTTACGCCGCGAGGGCTTGGTCTTGCCGGTAGCGCAGGCGTGTTTCGTGGGGCGTGAGGTAGCCCCAGTGGATGTGCTTGCGCAGACGGCGTCTGTTGTAGAAGGTCTCGACGAATTCGAAGATGTCGGCGCGGGCGGTGGCCCGGTCGGGCCAGAAGCGGGTGTCGATCTCCTCGTTGAGTACGGCCCAGAAGCTCTCCGCGGCGGCGTTGTCGAAGCAGCTCCCGGTCCGGCCCATGCTCTGCCGGTATCCCAACTTGCTGATTCTGTCGCGGAGTTGTCCGGAGGTGTATTCCGATCCGCGGTCGCTGTGGATCACGCAGCCGGGTTCCAGGCGGCCCAGTGCGGCAGCCATGTCGAGGGCGTCGACGACGAGTTCAGCGCGATGGTGGTCGGCCATCGAGTACCCGATGACCTCGCGCGTGGCCAGGTCCAGCCACGAGGCGAGGTAGAGCCAGCCCTCGGCCGTGGGGATGTAGGTGATGTCCCCGACGATCTTCGTTCCGGGGCGGGTGGCGGTGAAGTCCCGGCCGATCAGGTCCGGCGACGGGGCGGCTTTGGTGTCGGCCTTGGTCAGGCTGCGGCGGCCGGTGCGCCGGCTGTTCCCGGCGATGCCGTGTTCCCGCATGACCCGTGCCACCCGCTTGCGGTTGACCGGTCGGCCTCGCCGGCGCAGTTCGGCGGTAACGCGCGGGACGCCGTAGTTCCGCCGGGATGCGATGTGGATCACCGTGATCGCGTGCGCCAGGGCCCCATCCGCCCCCCGCCTCGCCTCGCGGGCTTCGGCGCCGGCCACCCACGCGTAGTACGTAGAGCGGGCCGTCTTCATCACCTTGCACAGCAGCACGACCGTGTAGTTCGCCTTCTCCGCGTGGATGAACCGGCATATCTCGCTCACCGGTCGCTCTCCTTCGCGAAGAAGGCGGTGGTGAGGTCAATGGGTCGGTGCAACATCCCAGGAAGAACGGTTACTGGAGGTGTTGCTGGGTGGCGAGGATCGGGCGTCCGGGGTTGTCGGACGAGCAGAAGCGTGAAGTGTGGCGGCGATGGCGTGACGGGCAGTCGCTGAGCGAGATCGGGCGAGCGCTGGGCAAGGTGCCCGGGTCAATCCACGGAGTGGTCGCAGCGAACGGCGGTTTCGTCCCGGCGGTCAGGACCCGATCGGCCGGAGTGCTGTCGCTGGCGGAGCGGGAGGAGATCTCCCGGGGTCTGGCCGCCGGCGACTCCTTAGCGACGGTGAGCGTCCACGTGGGCTACGAGTCGTGGCTGGAGCGGGATCGGCCGATCCTTCTGGGCCGCGAGCCCGAGGTGATCGGGATGGCCTCGCAACCGGATGACACCGCCGACCGCATCGGCCCCAGGGTGTAAACCCGTGGGCCGATGCCCGCGCCCGTGATCAGTCGGTGGGCCGATGCTGCGCGGGAGGGGCACGTGACAGCGTTCCTCTGTGCCCACGGACTGGCCGTCGCGGCACGGTTGACGATCCGTCGCCACGGGAGGGCCCATGACCACCACGCCGTTCATCAGCCGGAAGGGCATGACGCGCCGCCGCATGCTGGGAGCCGCGCTGGCCGCCGGGGCCGCGTTGCCGCTTGCCGCCGTCGCCAGCCCCGCGTGGGCGGACCCGGCCGCGGCCGCCCCCGCCGCGACGCGGCTCATGCTGCCCGTGCCGACCGGGCCGCACCCGGTGGGCACGGTCCAGCTGCACCTCGTCGACCGGTCGCGTCCGGACGACATCGCGGGCCCCGGGCACTTCCGCGAGCTGATGGCCACCGTCTGGTATCCCGCCCGGGACGTCGAGCGGTACCCGGTGGCGCCCTGGATGCCGGCCAAGGCACTTCAGGCGTTCCTCGACGACGCGGGATTCAGCGATCTGGCCCCCCTGGGGCCGCTCACTGCCGGCCACGTGGGCGCTCCGGTGCGGTGGTCGGGCCGGCGGCTGCCTGTCGTCGTGTTCTCGCACGGCGCGCACAGCCACCAGGGAGACCACACCGTCATGGTCCAGGAGCTCGCCAGCCATGGATACGCAGCTGTGACCGTGGCTCACCAGTACGACACGTACACCGAGTTCCCCGACGGTCGGGTCGCCGTCCCGCTCCACGACAGGCAGGCGCCGACGCTGCCCGGGGACTTCGCCGCTGACCTGCGATTCGTCCTCGACTGCGTCGAGCAGCTCGCCGCCGGGCGCAATCCGGACGTCGACCACAGGAAGCTGCCAGCTGGGCTGCTCGGCTCCCTCGATACGCGACGCATGGGCGCGTTCGGCTGGTCGAAGGGCGGGACGGCCACCGCCTGCGCCACGCTCGCGGACGAGCGCATCCGGGCCGGGCTGAGCCTCGACGGCCCGATGCAGATGAACCCACCGCTGGCCGGCTACCTGGACCGGCCGTTCATGATGATGTCCGCCGTGTTCACCCGGGCCACGGATCCCGAGGCCGCCGCATACTGGTCGCACCTGCGGGGCTGGCGGCTGAACATCCAGGCCCAGGGCGCCGCCCATGTCTCGTACGGGGACAACGAGGCGCTGTTCCCACAGGCGGCAAAGCTGTACGGATGGAGCGGGCAGCAGCTCCAGGACGTGATCGGCACCCTCGATCCTGACCAGGCGGTGAAGATCCAGCAGGCGTACCCGCTCGCCTTCTTCGACGAGCACCTGAGCCACCGTCGGGGGCACCTGCTCGACGGGCCGTCCCCAGCCTTCCCGGCAGTGACGTTCCTCCCCTGAGTACCCGGGACCGCGGCACCGCGGTCCCACGCAGGCGCTTGCGGGAACAGGACGACTGGGCCGAGTTCTACCCGAACCGCCTCGGCTTCAGCGCGCCGTGAGACGGCTCGTACGACACGTGAGGTATCCCCAGTCAGGATCGGCAAACGGTCAAGATCACCTGTCACAGGACAAGGGCGTGCGGAAGAACGGGCGCGAGCTCCACCTCACAGCCTCATAGCTCACCCCGTCTACCTGGGGAAAGGGGCTGTGAGGCTCACAGACCTCACAGGCCTTCCGGGTGCCTGACACTGCTCCTGCTCACCTGGATGGGCCAAACGCGGGAACCCGGCAAGGGTGCCGCGTCGCCGCCGCGCCGTGCGCGTTCTTCAGGTATGGAACTCGTAGTCGAAGAGGCCGCTGTGACCATCAAGGTCGTGTCCGTGGGCGGCAAGCGGATGCTGATGACCCACGATGTGCCCCAGCAGCCCACGGCGCAAGAACCCAAGGGTGCAGCCCCTGTGCATCCTGGCCTGCGCGATGATCCGGGACTACGCCGACTTCACCGGCGGTCCCATAGCCCAGTGGAGGGCATCTCGCGACGTCCAGAAGGCCATCAAGGCTGCCGTCGAACTGGCCGGCCTCCGCAGTGATCCGGCAGCCCTCGAGTACCTCAATCAGGAACTGACCGTGCAACTGGCCGACCTGACGCTGTGCCTCACAGAGTCAGCCAACGTCCTCGGCCAGGAACTGCGCGAGGGAACCTCGCCTCCCAGGTGAGCCGCCGCTGACCGCAGCGATCAGGCGCGGCTAGCGTACGAGGCGCCCCGACCCCGGCAGCTGCAAGACACTGTCACGGCAAGTCGGACATGGGCCGCCGGATCACTCTCCGCCCGCAGGCGGAGCAGGAGGTGATCCAACGGGCACGGGCACAGGAAGACACCCCGGAGTGGAGAGAGCAGTACGCACACCGGGCCGGCGTGGAAGGCACTATGTCTCAAGGAGTGCGAGCCTTCGGCCTGCGCCGATGCCGATATCAGGGCCTGGCCAAGGCCCGGCTACAGCACCAGCTCACCGCCACCGCGATGAACTTCCACCGCCTCAACGCTTGGTGGACCGACACCCCACGCGCCCGCACGCGCACGTCACACCTGGCAGCCCTTCGGCCCGCCGAGTAGAACTCGGCGGGCCGAATTCACCAACAGTGTCGCTGCAATGCCGGGGTCGGGGGCGTTGTCACCGGGGCGGCTACCCGAGCCAGACGAGCGCGGCCGCGGCGAGCGGCAAGGTGAGCACGTCCGGCAGCCGGTACGCCCGGTAGTCGATGTTGGCGAGCAGCACGGCGGCCCGGGCGAGCAGCAGCCAGACCACCAGCTCGTGGCGGGCCCCGGTAGCGGCCGCCAGCAGGGCGCAGATCACGGCCGTGGCGGAGGCGACGGACAGGGTGCTCGGCCCGTAGACATCCCCGGCAGAGCAGCGGGCACACCCCAGCCATCCGCTGCCGGTCCCGGTGCTGAGGGGATTGCCGACCGGGCACGCCGACCGCCACGGTTCCTCGGGCGGCACGGAGAACCGGTACGCGGGACGGGATATAAGCACGCCCGTGCCGCAGCCCCACAGGACGGCGGCCGTGATGATCAGCAACGTCTCCACCGGACGGACTTGGGGTCAACACCGCTCGGTCCACTCCGCCCGGACCGGGATCAGGGTTTCCAGGTGCGCAGGAAAGAGGCGATCCGGGCGGCGGTGCAGCGCGGGTTGTTCAGCTCATGGGCGAGCGCGGTGAGCTGTTCTCGAGTGGGGTTGACGGGGATGTTGCTGGCCTCGAGATACATGACGGCGACCGCACAGGCCACGGTCAAGTTGGAGCGCTCCAGCCAGCGGCATCGGCCCAGAGTGTGCACCAGGGCGGCGGCACGGGCGTAGGCGCCGTCGTAGACGGGTGTGTCGAGGAGTTCACCGCGGTGGCGGGCGACTGCTGCGATGGGGACACCGTAATCGTCGGCGGCCGGGTCGCGATGGCCCGCCCGTTCTGCCACTTCGAGGATCCAGGATTCGTCGACGTGCAGGATCACGCGGCGGCGCCCGGCTGGGGCTCGGCGTATGGGGCGTCGAGTTGCCGCTCCAGGTCGTCGAGGAAGGTGCCGTGCTCGTCGATGAGCCGCTGGGCGGCGGTCATGCCGGCGGCGCGGGCACCGGTCGTGTCCTCGATGATGAGCCGCTCCACGTACTTGTTGAAGTCCAGCCGACGGGCGGCCGCGGCGGCCTTGCCGGCCGCGAGCACGTCCTCTTCCAGCCGGACCTGCGTCTGCTTCTTCGCGGAAGTCATGCCCTCATGGTAGCAGGGTGGTAGCGGGCAAGAGGTGCAGGTCAGTCCCCCTGTTCCCTTCGGGTGCGCCTTGCCGGCGTGAAAACATGGCTGCGGCGCCTGCCCGCCGACGCCGGTAGCTCGTTGGGACGTTGAGCCCGTAGGTCAGTCTGGTGCCGGGGCCGCAGAGGGGCCACGCACTGTTGCCATCGAGCACGCCGGTCAGATTTTCGCTCCCCCGCGGCCCCCTGGGCAGGCGTCGGCCCGTACGGATCGATACCAGGGAGTTGTGCATGGCGGACACCGACGACGGTGGCGTCGAGGAGATCGAGCAGGCCGAGGAGCTCGTGGCCCGTGTCGCGGCGATCGATATCGCCAAGGCGTCGGGCATGGTCTGTGTGCGGGTGCCGCACGAGGACAAGCCCGGCAAGCGCGTGCAGCGGGTCTTCAACACCGTCGCGACCAGCGGCGCGATCCTGGACCTGGCCGACCACCTGGTCTGCCAGGGCGTCACCCGGGTGGTGATGGAGGCGACGTCGACCTACTGGAAGCCGTACTTCTTTCTGCTGGAATCGCGTGGTCTGGAGTGCTGGCTGGTCAACGCCCGTGACGTCAAGAACGTCCCGGGCCGGCCCAAAACCGACCGCCTGGACGCGGTCTGGCTGGCCAAGCTCACCGAACGCGGCATGCTCCGGCCCTCGTTCGTACCCCCGAAGCCGGTCCGTGAACTGCGCGATCTGACCCGGGCCCGGGCCGTCATGACCCACGAGCGCACCCGCCACAAGCAGCGCACCGAGAAACTCCTCGAGGACGCCCAGATCAAGCTGTCCACCGTGATCGCCGACATCTTCGGCGTCTCCGGCCGGGCCATGCTGGAGGCACTGATCGCGGGCGAACGCAGCCCCAAGGCGTTGGCGGACCTGGCCCACGGCACCATCAAGGCCAGCCACAGCACCCTGGCCGAGGCCCTGACCGGCCGGTTCGAAGAACACCACGCCTTCATGTGCCGGATGCTGCTGGACACCGTCGACTACCTCACCGTGCAGATCGACAAGCTCACCGCCCGGATCACCCTGCGTCTGGCCGAGCTGTCCACCACCGAGGACGACGAAGGCCCCGGACAGGGCACCCTCATACCGATCACCGACACCGAACGCCTCGACGAGATCCCCGGCGTCGGCCCCAGCACCGCGCAGGTCATCCTCGCCGAGACCGGCCTGGACATGACGGTCTTCCCCACCGCCGGCCATCTCGTGTCCTGGGCGAAACTCTCCCCACGCACCCTCCAGTCCGGAAACAAGAACACCTCCGGCCCCACCGGCAAAGGCAACCCCTGGCTCCGCGGCGCCCTCGGCGAAGCAGCAATCTCCGCCGCCCGCACCGACACCTTCCTCGGCGCCCGCTACCGCCGCATCGTCAAACGCCGCGGCCACATGAAAGCCCTGGTCGCCGTCGCCCGCTCCATCCTGGTCGCCGTCTGGCACCTCATGAACGACCCGACCGCCCGCTACCGAGACCTCGGCCCCGACTTCCACACCCGCAACCTCGACCCGGCCCGCAAGAGCCGCGACCTCGTCCGCCAGCTCAAGGCCCTCGGCCACGACGTCACCCTCACCCCGGCAGCCGCCTGACATCCCACGACCCCACCGCCCCACACCAGCCCCCGACCGTCACCATCGAGGGGCTATCTCGCCATCCCCATCTGACCGTTGAGTTTTCCGGTCAGGAACCTCTCCACAACCCTTGAGGCAAAGGGACGCCTAGGACTTGTCCGGCCGATCATGCGGCTGCTCGGTCGGGACTCGAGCAGCCCCCCCTTGCCTTCGTCACAATAAGTGGTTGATCATTTACTTAAAGTAGTCAAGCGGGACGTAGGCATGTACGTACACAAGTTCGCCGTCGACCTGGGAGGCATCCTGGTGGAGACACTCCACTCGGTCTCTGGGCTCGCTTACGGGCAAGACGTCGTCGAGGTCAAGCAGGTCTCGTCCGACGGAGAGCCGACTATCCGCAAGCAGCCAGGGGCCGCGCAGAGCGGTCAGATCACGATCACGCGCGGCATGGACAGGAGCGAGGCGCTCACCAACTGGGTCAAGGAGACTCAGGCTACCCATAACCACGCGGGCGCACTCCAGAACATCAGCGTCGTCTTCTTGGACTCCAGCAACAACGTCGTGAAGCGCATCCAGCTGCTCAATGCGTGGGTGTCGTCGCGGTCGGCGCCTGACCTTGCGGCTGACGGCTCCGGGCCGGCGATCGAGACCGTCCAAATCGAGTTCGACGACATGGTGATTGAGTAAGGGCCAGGCAACGCCTCACCTCCGGCATGCCGGGCCCGCTCCTGGGCTCGCACAAGCGGGCATGGGCAGGGTGGGGCTAGGCCAGCGGTCGCGTCGTTGAGTCTGCGGACCCATGCAGCCGTCAGCCGCAGGTCGGTGTAGCGGTAAGCGGCGGTCGGCAGCTGGTCTGCTACCCCCGAGAGGTTCGGGCCGCGGAAGACGGTGCATGAACGCCAGCGGCTGTGGTCGGCAGACGGCACCTGGGAGCTGCTGCTGCAGCAGGTTCAGGCTGCAGCAGACGCAGTGGAAGACATCGACTGGGACATCTCGGTCAACTCCACCATCGTGCGGGCCCATCAGCACGCGGCTGGCGCCTGCACCGATCCGCCACCGGCGCCTGCGTCAAAGGGGGCCGAAGGAACAGAACATCAGGGCGAGACGCCGTGGCACAGCCTCGTCGCCCGCTTGGTGGAGGTGGTGCAGGAAGTGAGGGCCTGGGCCGCTCGCGGGGCGGGTTCACCAGCAAACTCCACCTGAGCGCCGACGGATGCTGCCGCCCGCTGTCCGTGTTGGTCACCGGCGGACAGCGCGCAGACTGCACCCAGTTCACAACTGTATTGGAAAAGATCTGTGTTCCGCGCATTGGCCCGGGCAGGCCCCGCACGAGGCCCGACAGCCTCGCCGCGGATAAGGCCTACAGCAACCGCCCGTGCCGTGAGTAACTCGAAAAGGTCAGTAATTGGTGAGCAGGCCGAGACGTACGGGAAGTTCGCTGAAAAGCCGACGAGACCCGAACTGGAGCGGTTCTTCCTCCTGGACAACGAGGACCGGAAGTCGAACCGGGGGATCTACGGGGCGCGCTGGACGGTCTGTGACCTTGTTCAGCAGTAGCCCCTGTTCAGGAAGCGTCGCTGGGAGGGCTTGCCCAGTTCCAGTTCGATGTCGACATGGCTCGGGAGCCTGTCGAACGCCGTGTTGGGAAGGATGAACTCCCTGCCAGTGTACTTCTGGAGCACCGACTGCTCGCGGGCCGGCTTGCAGACGAAGGGATTCGCGTACGTGTTGTAGCCGAGTCCGACACCGGTATTGAGGAACCCCACGTCCTGACACTGGTACAGCACGCCGCGCAGTGCGGCGGCGGTCTTGGGACCCTTGTACCGCGCCGCGAAGTTCCGAAAGCACGACTTCGACTCGCCCGTGGCGTAGGGAGAGGGGCCGGCGGCCGCCAGTGCCCCGAGAAACGCCGCGTTGCAGCCGATCTTCGCCGACACGTCCTCTCCGTTGAGCAAGGCGGTCCTGCGGCAGCCGGTCACCGCCTGGAACGCGTCGACGACGTCCTGGCGCGGGCCGAGCCGGGAGTACACGTAGGCAAGCCGGGTCTGGGCCGCGAGCGGATACGCCCCCGTGTTGCCGAACTCCTCGTCGAGCAGCCGGAACCATGTCTCGAAAGCCGGCACCTGAGCCCGTACACCGGGCGGGAGGGTGTAGACAGCGAGGTCCGTGGGCGTGTCCCAGGTATTGAGGCCCGGATAGCCGACGTACGACAGGACGCCGATGCCGACCTTCGGCGGGGTGTCGCCGTACATCCTGCGCAACTCCAGGAAGCGCTCGAGATTGGTGCTGGAGCCCGCCCACGCGTACCAGAAGCCACGGGGGTACGGCGAAGCGCTGCCGCGGGCGTGCGTGGTCCCGAACAGCGACGGCGAGACGCACCTGACCTGCCGCGCATCCCATGCGGCTCGGTACGCGCGCGGCGTGGAGATGCAGCGGGGCTTTCCGTCCGCCGCCGCGCTGGGGGATTCCGGGATCACTCCCCCCAGTGCGAGGGCGCAGGCCGCGAGGACGACGAGTGGCATCCGGCCCCGGCCAGCTCCCAGACGCTTGAGGCTCATAGCTGCTCCTGAAGCTTGGTCGGTCGATCTCCGGGGAAGTATCCGTCCCGCCGCGGTCATTTCTCCGCAGACAGTCCGCACGCCGAGTCCCGTTCGGCCGGTCGGGCGCTTCCGCGCCCGGCCGCACGGACCCCGGCTGCCTGATCCGCGCACGACACCAGCCCCTCGAATTCGCCACCTCGGTGAGGGCCTCCCGAGGCCGCCGCCCGCCGGCTTCCTTGAGGCGGTCCAACTCGTCGATCACCACGATCGGCACCAGGAGATGAACGCCGACGTCGGGTATCGCGTCGGCGGCGGGCAGGTCCGCTTCGGCCAGCATCTGGGGGTGCTGAATGTAGAAGCTGCTGTCCGCGACGATCAGGGTCTCCACGCCACCCCACCGCTTGGACTGGACCACGAATGTGTCGATGGCTTCGGAGAACGCCTCCAGCCGCTCTTCGACCTCAAGGTCTACGAGGCCGTTGACGAAGGCTTGCTGGTGTGGGCCGGCAAGGTGACCGGCTCCATCGAGGAGTGCCCGGTACCGGTCGGTGAGGATGAGGGAGCGGATGTCGGCCTCGCTGATCTGGTGGCGCAGCAGCCGGGTGGAGTCCGTCGCCCACCTCAGGTATGCCAGCAGGTAGTCGTAAGCGGTTGACCGCGTGCTGCCGCGCAGGTTCGGTGGGTGAGGTGACTCCTCCCCCGGCTGAAGCCGGGGGCTTCTCGCTACCAGAGTTGGGCAACCGTTCCTAAAGACTGAGTGGGAGGTTCGACACCGTCCTCGCAGATGCGGGGATCGAGGTCGTGCTCAGCGGCATCCGGATGCCGCTGAGCACGACCTCGATCCCCGCGTCCTTCAAGACGGCGTCGAACAGCTCAGGGAACTTGCCGTCCCTGTCCCGCATCATGAAGCGCGCTCGGCAGCCCGCATCCTCCAGGTCCATGACGAGATTCTTTGCGGCCTGGATCACCCAGGCCGCGGCCGGGTAAGCAGCTGCGCCCAGGACGCGGACCCGGTGGCCGGCGTGCTCGATGACGGCGAACACGTACAGCCGTGCTCCGGTCAGGGTGCGGATCTCGAAGAAGTCGCAGGCGAGGAGCGCGTCGGCCTGGGAGCGCAGGGAGTCGGCCCAGGTGCTGGAGGAGCGCTCGGGTGCCGGGTCGACCCCGGCCCCCTTCAAGATCTCCCAGACGGTGGAGGCGGCGACCTTGATGCCGAGCGCCGCGAGCTCGCCGCGGATGCGCCGGTACCCCCAGGAGCTGTTCGCGCGTGCCAGGCGTAGTACCAGGACTCTGATGGAGTGTACGGTGCGCGGCCGGCCTGGGCGCTTGGGCCGGGACGTGGCGGCGCGCCGTGAGGTCGCGGTGCCAGCGGAGCACGGTGTCCGGGCGCACCAGCAGCCGCACCCGGCTCAGTACATTCCGCGGGAGCTGGTGCAGCAACGCCGCCAGCAACGCCCGATCGCTTGGCTCCAACCGCGGCCTGTTCCCGCCCGGTTGCCGCTCCAGCACCGTGAGCTGATGGCACAGTGCCAGGACTTCCACGTCGTGGCGCGTGGAGATGTGACAGACGAGCAATGGGCCGTGCTGGAGCCGCTGCTGCCGAAGGGCAAGAAGCCCGGCCGGCCACCAACATGGACCCCGGCGGCAGCTGATCGACGGCATACGTTTCCGGGTCCGCACCGGCATCCCGTGGCGGGACATGCCCGAGCAGTACGGGCCGTGGAGCCGGGAGTACGACCTGTTCCGCCGCTGGCAGCGCAACGGCGCCTGGTCGTTGACAAGTCATGTCGCAGCTGTAACCGCTGACCCTCTGCATCGTTAACCGGCCCGTATGGGGAGCGGAATGTTCCGCCCTGTCCCTTGGTTTAAGGAGCTGATATGTCCGTACCCGGACGTTGGGCCGGTGCCGCAGTACTCGCCGTCACCCCGACCACGAAGCATCATCTCTCGCGTCGTTCACCCGCAACCATGCTCATGGTCGGTGGCGCGGCAGCCGCCGCGCTCGGGATGTTCGGCGCCCCCCAAAGCGCAGTGGCAGCCGCTCCGGACAGCTTCTCGTGCAATGGCCAGATCTTCTACGTGGCCACGAGCACCGCTACAAACCAACTCCAGCTCGGTGTCGCCGGACCGGGCACCGTCTCCTTCTCCCCCCTCGGCCCGGCCGTGCCGGCCTACAACGCGATGGGCGTGGATCCCGCCACCCACTACGTTTTCGCCCTGCGCGTCCGCGACGCTCACCTCCTGCGGATTGACAAGGCGGGCCATACCACTGATGTCGGGGCGGTCGCCGGCCTCCCGGGCGCGGGATACTTCATCGGAGGATTCGACGACGCGGGAAACTATTACGTTTCCGGCCCTGACCCTTCCGTCCTGTACAAGATCAACGTGCGCACGCGGAGGGTGACCGGCGTTGTCCACCTGAAGTCCCGCCTGCAGGGAGCCGACATTACGTACTCGGCGGGGTCCTTCTGGGCGGCCACGAACGACGGAGGCATCCAGCGTATCAACCTTGGGACGGGAGCCGTCGTCAAGTTCGCCTCGCCCCTGCCGGCCGTCAAGCCCGGCTACGGCGGTGCCTTCACCTACGGCAACGGTGACCTGGGCTTCTTCAACAACAGTGGATTTCTGGCCCGCGTTCACGTCGCGCACCCGGACAGCGCCAGTCCCGTCTTCCATCTCCTGTCCAGGCAGAGCACGCGGCCCGGCGGCAACGTCGACGCGACCTCGTGCTTCGTGGCACGCGCGGACCTGTCGGTGACTAAGACCGGGCCCGCCTCGGTCACGGCCGGCGACCGGGTCACTTACCAGATCACGGTGACCAACCACGGCCCCTCCGACTCCTCGGGCTGGACCGTCAACGACGTCCTCCCTGCGGGCCTGCTCAACCCCAGCAGCCCCACCCCGGGCTGCACCATCAGCGGTGACAAACTCTCCTGCACCGGCGGAAGGCTGGCCGTCGGCGCCAGCCACACCATCACCGTCACCGGCACCGCCGGCTCCGGCGGCACCACGTTGACCAACACCGCCACCGTCTTCGGCAACGACCCCGACCCCAACCCAGGCAACAACACCTCCTCGGTCCACACCGCCGTCGGCGTCCCGCGCGGCGCGATCGGCTCCCCGGGCATCCTCTCGGGCAACGCCGTCCAGATCCCGATCCACGCCCCCGTCAACCTGTGCGGGAACACGATCGACATCATCGGCGTGCTCAATCCTGCGTTCGGCAACACCTGCGCCAACACCTGACGCAGGCGGTCGGCCCCGCTCCCCTCCCCTTCGCTCCGAGGGAGTGTCATGAATTAGGTGGGAACTTCACCGGAAGGGACACCTGATGACGATCCAGAAGACTCACTCTCTCGAGACGGTGGGCGGCGTGTCGCTTGCCACTGACGGGGCGGCCGCGGACGGTGCGGGCATGAGGAGAACGCAGGAGTCCGTGGACGGGCTGGGCCTGGACCTGCTGGACGCGCTGACGCTGCTGGCCCAGGACAGGGTCCGCGGTGGTGGGCTGAGGCTGGTCGGTGAGGACGGTCTGCTGCCCGCGATCACGCAGCACCTGATGCAGGCCGCCCTGGAGGCCGAGCTGGATGAGCATCTGGCCGCCGAGGCCGAGCGCGGCGGCGGGCGGGGCTCGCGTTCGGGCGGCAACGGCCGTAACGGGTATCGCACGAAGAAGGTGATGAGTGAGGTCGGGCCGATCACGCTGCAGATCCCCCGTGACCGGCTGGGCACTTTCCGGCCCCGCATCCTGCCCAAGGGTGCCCGTCGCACCGGTGCTCTGGACGAGATGGTGCTCTCGCTGACCGCCCGCGGCATGACCTCCGGGGAGATCGTCGCGCACCTTGAGGAGGTGTACGGGATGAAGACGTCCAAGGAGACGATCTCCACGATCACCGACAAGGCCCTGGACTCGATGAACGAGTGGCGCACCCGCCCGCTCGACGCGGTCTACCCGGTCGTCTTCGTCGACGCCATCCACGTCAAGATCAGGGACGGGCAGGTCGCCAACAGGCCGATCTACGTGGCCATCGCGGTCACCGCCGACGGCTACCGCGATATCCTCGGCCTGTGGGCCGGCGACGGTGGCGAGGGCGCCAAGTTCTGGCAGCAAGTCCTCACCGACCTGCGTAATCGCGGGGTCAGAGACGTCCTCATGCTCGTCTGTGACGGGCTGTCCGCTCTGCCGGACGCGGTCGCGAACGTGTGGCCCCAAACCGTTGTGCAGCGCTGCGTCGTTCACCTGATCCGGCAGAGCCTGCGCTACGCCTCCCGGCGGGACTGGCCCGAGGTCGCCGCCGACCTCAAGCCCGTCTACACCGCCGTCAACGAGGCCCAGGCCCGCGAGCGGCTCGACGAGTTCGACGCCAAGTGGGGCCACAAATACGGCTCGATCGCCACCGTCTGGCAGCGCGCCTGGAGCGAGTTCGTACCCTTCCTGGCCTTCCCCGACTCCATCCGCGAGGTCGTCTACACGACCAACAGCATCGAGTCCCTCAACGCCCGCTACCGCCGCGCGGCCACCGCCTGCGGACACTTCCCCAACGAACAGGCAGCACTCAAGAGGATCTACCTGGCCACCCTCGCCCTCGACCCCTCCGGCCGGGGACGCAAACGCTGGAACAACAAGTGGAAGGCAGCATTGAACGAGTTCGACCAGCTCTTCGACGGCCGCCTTACCGCCGGACGGGTATAAGCCAGTCGGACCAACCAAAAACCACTAGGCCAAAGGGCCTAAAAACACCTAAATCATGATAGACCCCGCTCCGATGCTGTTGGTCAATTCGGGGCCTTGCGTGACGTCGGCCTTCAAGACCCGGTTGTGGTCTTGAAGGCCGAAGTTGTCGTATGGACCTAACGGAGGGCGTTGTCACGTTGTTGGGTGCGTGACTGTCTGATGGTGCGTCGGGGTGTGGTGGGTCTGCGGTCCGGGCCTGTGTTCAGGCCGTGGCGGGCAGGCTGGCAGTGCCGGTGATCTGGTCCCAGATGGCGAAGCGGATGGTCATCTCGGCTCGGTGGTCGAAGGCTGTCATCAGGTGGCGGTGGGGTCGGAAGTGGGGTGAGATGCCGCTGAACGCGGACAGGAACCGCTGGGCCGCGCCCACACTGCGGAAGTCCTTCATCGCGCGTTCACGCTGCCTGGTGGGCTGGTGGCTGTTCTCGGCCCGGTTGTTCAGTCCCTTGTGGGAGCGGTGCTCGACGGAGGACATGACCTCACGGTGGGCCGCGCCGTAGGAACGCAGCTTGTCCGTGACGACCCCCCGCGGCACCGCACGCGTCCTCTTCATCAGACGGCGGAAGAAGCGCCGGGCCGCGGCCTTGTCCCGCCGATTCTGCACGAGGATGTCCAGCACCATTCCGTCCTGGTCGACGGTCCGCCACAGGTACTTCAGCTCCCCGTTGATCCTGACGAACACCTCGTCCAGATGCCATTTATCCCCGGGCCGGGGACGGCGGCGGCGCAGTCCGTTCGCGTAGGCCTGGCCGAACGTGGCGCACCAGCGGCGCACTGTCTCGTAGGAGACGATCACGCCGCGCTGAAGCAGCAGCTCCTCGACCTCGCGGAAGCTGAGCGGGAAGCGGAAGTACAGCCACACACAGTGCGAGATCACCTCGACCGGGTACCGGTCCCCCTGTACGACGGCGACGCACTCCCCACCGACAACCCCCCTACAGCAGATCAACCCGAAGATCATCCCACCCGGTCAGCCAACGTGACAGCGCCGTCAGCTGTGGCCGAAGGCCGCCGCGGTGGCCACGCACGAGAGCGATGTGCTCGACGAGGTCACCGAACGCAGGCTGCTGACCAGGAACTTGCGGACCGTCAACGCCCTGACGGACCCGACGGTCCTCGAGCCTGTGATCGCCGGTGTGACCGCGGGCTCAAAGGGGCGGGCACAGTGTCGCCGGTCGGGCGCCTGTCCATGTGTGAGTGGGGCTGCCGCATGGACAGGCGTGACCGTGGGCCTCAAGCCGCTTCGAGGAAGGGGTAGTCGGTGTAGCCCTCGGCGCCCGGCCCGTAGAACAGTTCCGGCCGCGGCTCGTTCTCCGGGTGGCCACCCTGCCAGCGCTCGACCAGGTCGGGGTTGGCGATGAGGGCCCGGCCCACGACCACGGCATCGGCGTGGTCGGCCTCGATCTGCTGGAGCGCCTGCTCGCGGGTGGTCTGCCCCCGAAGGGGCCGCTGTTGACGATCAGCTTGCCGTCGAAGCGCCGCCGCAGCTCCTGTACAAGGTCGCCGCCCGGCTCGGCGTGCAGTACGGAGAGGTAGGCCAGGCTCAGCGGGCGCAGTTGGTCCATAAGGGTGCCGTAGGTGGCCAGGACGTCGTCCCGGTCGGTCTCGAAGACGTCCCCGAGGTCGACCTCCGGCGAGATCCGCAGCCCGACCCGCTCGGCACCGACGGCCTGGGCGACCGCCGTGACGACCTCGACGACGAAGCGGGCGCGGTTCTGCGGCGAGCCGCCGTATCCATCGGTGCGCTGGTTGGCCGCCGGGGAGAGGAACTCCTGGAGCAGGTAGCCGTTGGCGCCGTGGATTTCCACGCCGTCCGCTCCCGCCTCGACGGCCCGGCGGGCCGCGGTGACGAAGTCCTCCAGGGCTGCCCGGATCTCTGCGGTGGTCATCGCTTCCGGTACGGGGTAGGGCTGCTCGCCCTTCTCGGTGAACGTCTTGCCGTCGATGGCGATCGCGCTGGGGGCGAGGATGCGGCGGCCGCCGTTGATGTCGGGGTGGGTGCCGCGGCCGGCGTGCATGATCTGCAGGACGATGCGGCCGCCCTCGGCGTGCACCGCCTCGAACACCCGCTGCCAGCCGGCCGCCTGCTCGTCGGTGGCGATGCCCGGCTCACCGACATACCCCTGCGACGCGTTGTCGGGGTAGGTGCCCTCGGTGATGATCATTCCGACGCTCGCCCGCTGCCGGTAGTACTCGACCATGAGGTCCCCGGGGATGCCGGAGGAACCGGCCCGGACCCGGGTCAGCGGTGCCATGACGATGCGGTTGGCGAGCTCGATCTTCCCGAGGGCGACGGGGGAGAAAAGCGACGGAACGGACGAAACTTCTGAAATGTTGATAGTCATCGGTTTCTTTCTGCAATACGGACGAAAACGGGATGAAGGTCTGCGACGCAAGGGGTCCACGCTGTCCCGGCGGAGGCGCGGATGCGGTCCTCGGGCAGGCGCGGGCCCGCTGACGGTGACGCGGTTCCAGGACTGCGATCGGGGTGTGGGTGGTGTTGGCGGCGAACGCGGGGGCGAACGCGGTGAGAGCCGCATGCCGTCGGCGTCGGCGTCGACGCCGGTCAAGCGCAACTGCCCGCCGAAGTACGGGCGTTCGCTCCTTGCGCACGATCAGCAGTAAGCCAGGTGACGAAGTCATGGATGCCGCCGCCGGAGTCGGTACGGATCGGTGTCTGCAGGCCGCGCCGCGACCGGCTCCCTCGTCGCGCCCCCGCGAAGGACCGATACACGGCTTCACCTGGAACGCGCTTCCGGCGGTGGCGGGAACAGCGATCTCAGCGATCCTCGTTCGCACCGGCGAGGCACTTTCGCCGGCCGATCGCCCATCGGACATCCTGCTTCACGAAGGCGCGGGCCTAGTTGAGCGGCACGTCCGCGACGGCCTTGAGGTGGCTGAACGCCTCCAGGGAGTACTGGCCGTGGTATCGGCCCATGCCGCTTTCGCCGACGCCGCCGAAAGGCAGTCCCGGCATGAGCAGTTGCATCACCGGCTGGCCCCAGGCAACGCCGCCGGAGGACGTCTCGTTCAGGCGCCGTCATTGGTGACGGCGTGGTCGGGCTGTGCACGGTCTTGGCGGCCAAGCGCCTGGGCGCCGAGCAGGTGTGGAGGCTGACCGGCGGACGCGGTCCTCGAATGCGTCGGCTCGATGCCGACCCTGGCCACCTCCTTCAGCGCGGTTCGCGACGGCGGGGTGAGCAGCCGTGTCGGCGTCCCTTCCCACACCGACGGCCCGATCTGGGTGGACACGATCACGCGGAACATCACGCTGACCGGAGGCGTGGACTCCGCTGCCAGTACATCGACACGGCCCTGCTCGACGTGCTGGAGGGCCGTATCCAGCCCGGCCGCACTTTCGACCAGGAAGGAGTCCTCCCTGGAGCAGACCCCGGACGCCTGCCGGGCCATGGCCGATCGCCGTGTCCTGAGGGGCTCTCATCACCTTCTGACCCCACGCCTGCAGCTCCGGGGAGCCTCCGCCGCCCGCCAACCCACCGCGGGGCCGGCACGGTTTTACTGCTGGAGGGCAAGCGGGTGCGCGAGCGCATCTCCTGAGTGGAGCGTGAGCGGTCGTGGTGCGTGTGGCAGAGGCCGTCCGTGTCGTGTTCCGGGCGGCCTCTGTGGCGGTATGTCGAACGGTGGTCCGTGTCGGGGCCGTTCGGGTGCTACTCGTCAATGCTGGGTGGTGTGATGCACGTTCACTTGGTGGCGTAGACGGCGGTGTAGCCGCCGATGAGATGACGGGCGTCCGCTTTGGCGAAGCCGGCGGCCTGGAGCCACTGGGTGGCGTCGGCGACCGTGTACTCGGATCCGCCCTCGGTGTCGATGAGCATGTTGAGCGAGAGCATCAGGCCGTAGGTGTTGTGGCGGCGCTCGTCGTCGATCATGGCGTCGTAGACGATGAGGGTGCCGCCCTGGGGCAGGGCGTCGTAGGCCTTCTTGAGCAGGAACTGGCGCTGTTCCAGGTTCCAGTCGTGGAGGATCTGTCCCATGACGTAGACGTCGGCTTCGGGCAGGGGGTCGGAGAAGAAGTCTCCGCCGTGGAAGGTGAGGCGGTCGGTCAGGCCGTGGGCGGCGACGAACTCCTCGAACACCGGGCCCACGGGGGGGAGCTCGAAGACGGCGCCGGTGATGTCCGGGTTGGAGCGCAGGACGGCGGCCGGCACGGCGCCGAGGGCTCCGCCGAGGTCGATGACGTGGCGGCGGCCGGTCCAGTCGAAGTCGGCGGCGAGAGCGGCGGCGAGGGGGGTGCTGACGCCGGTCATGCCGTTGAGGAAGTTGCGCCAGGCGGCCGGGTCCTGGCTGAGCGTGGCGAAGAACGGGGCGCCGCTGTGTGCGACCTCGTTCTGCAGGGTGCCGGTCTGCAGTGCGTTGGTGAGGTTGTTCCAGAAGCCGAAGAGACGGGCGTTGGCCATCTCGAGGATGCCGCCCACGTACGAGGGCTTGGCCCGGTCCAGGAACACGTCCGCGGCGGGGGTGTTGCGGTAGGTGCCGTCCTCGTCGCGGGTCAGCACGTCGAGTGACACCAGGGCGTCGAGGAAGTCCGCGGAGGACCTGGGGTGCAGGCCCGCCTCGGCGGCGAGGGACTCGCGGTCGCGGCCGCCGTTGGCCAGTGCGGTGAAGATTCCCAACTCCACCGCGCTCAGAAGCGTCTTGGAAGCCATGAAGCCCAGGCCGAGCTGAAGAAGCGGCTCAGGGGTGATCGGGTCGTTGACCGACATGTGTGTCTCCACTTGATGTTGGAAGTTGAATAGTAAACATTTTTTATCCGTGACCGACCATGCGACTGTCGTGCGGCGTGAAGCGAGCGTGCCCGGCGGGCGGAAAGAGCCCTCTGACCACCCGAGTTGCCTTTTCGGGCACAGTCCTGTGACGCCCGGCCTTCGGGTGGCGGGCGGGCGTCAGAGTGTCTTGGTCCGGCCGCCGTCGATGAGGGTCTCCGTTCCCGTGATGTTGGCGGCGAGGGGGGAGGCCAGGAAGGGTGAGGTCGGCGACCTCGTGTGCCTCGGTGACCCGGCCCGAGCTGATGCCCATGCTCTGCGGCACGACCACGTCCAGCGCTTCCTGGGCGGTGGTGCCGGCGGCCGCGGCGGTGGCGTCGGCGAAGCCGCCCGGCGCCGTCCAGAACGGCGTGCGGACCGGTCCGGGTTCGAACCTGACGCGGAATTTGTTGAACCTTCCGCGAGCCCGGCCCCGTGTACCTCGCGATCGCACGTCAACGCATCGGACCGGGGGAATCGCAATGGCACGTCGGCACTCGAGCCCCGAGGACTTCCAGCTTCTCGGGATGGACTCGAACCCGGCGCCGGGCGACCCCGACCTCATCCAGGGCATCGTGACGCGCTACCGGGACATCGGCGACGCCGCGGAGAAGGCGCTCAACGTCGTCAAGAAGGACGGAACGATAACCAAGGGCAAGGGTTCAGCGATGGAGGCGCTGACGGCGAAGATCGGCGACGATCTCCCCGACAAGCTGACCAAGACGATGACGTCGTACCACGACGCGGCCGAAGTGCTCGATCCCGGATTCCGCATCCAGCCTTCTGGCTGGCGAGTCGCAGACTGCCCTGGCCTGCCCGACGGCCCCAAGACGTCCTAGGTCATTTTCGGTATCGCCGGCACGCACAGCCACGCGAGGCCTGCGGCGGCCAGGTAGGCGAGCGCGCCGATGGCCATGCTGGTGCGCAGCCCGGTGTTGTAGTCGGTGGCTGTGGCGAGCAGGCTGCCGCCGAGCGCGACGCCGGTGGCGCTGCCGATCTGGCGGGTGGTGTTGAACAGGGCGGAGGCGGCGCCTGAGTACGCCGAAGGGGCGGCACCCATCACGGTGGCGGTTGAACCGGTGAGGGCGAAGGAGGTACCGAATCCCGCGGCCATCATCGGGGCCACCAGCAGCGGGTAGGCGGGGTCGGCTCCCGCCGCGGACCAGCCGGCCACCCCCAGGGCGGCCAGGAGCATGCCGGAGATCACCAGTGGACGATCGCCGGTGCGGCGGGTCAGCCGCCCGGACAGGACGGACGCGAACATGGTCATCGCCACCGCCGGGAACAGCGCCAGCCCGGTGCCGAGGGCGCTGAAGCCGCGCTGGTGCTGGAATTCCAGACTGGCGGTGAACACCATGCCGTAGAAGCCGAAGTTGAACAGCAGGCCGATGACGGCTCCACCGCTCATCGTACGAGAGCACAGCAGGCTCGGCGGAAGGACAGGAGAGCGGGCCAGCCGCTCGCGCACCGCGAACGCCGCGGCGGCCAGCACCGCCAGGCCCACCCCAGCGAGAACAGCCGGATCGGACCAGCCTCGCCGCCCGGCCTCGTTGAGCGCCGCGGTCAGCAGCGCCACCGCCGCCACCACCGCGCACTGCGCCGGCCAGTCCAGGGCCCGGGCGGCTCGCCGGGGCGAGAGCGCCACATGCCGCAGCGTCAGCACCAGGCAGGCCACACCGACGGGCAGGTTGATGAGGAACACCCAGCGCCAACCCATCGTGGAGACGAGCAGCCCACCCAGCAGCGGACCAGCAGCGGCCGCGATGCCCGCCATCGAACCCCACAGTCCGAAGGCCCGCGAGCGTGCGGCCGGCGCCGAGTAGGCCTGCTGGAGCAGGGCTAGGGAACCGGGCACGATCAGAGCCGCACCGAGCCCCTCCACCAACCGGGCCGCAACCAGGGACGGGGCGCTCGGCGCGAGCGCGCACGCGGCCGAGGACAGAGTGAACACCGCCACGCCCGTGCAGAAGACCCGACGGTTGCCCAGCCGGTCACCGAGCGCGCCACCGGTCAGCAGGAACCCGGCGAAGACCAGGGTGTACCCATCGGTGATCCACTGGATGCCGGTGAGCGAGGCCGACAGTTCGCGGCCGATCACCGGCACGGCGACGTTGATGGCCGTCACATCCAGGATCACCATGAAATACCCGGCACACACCGCCAGCAGCGGTGCCCAGGACCGTCGCTCGGACTCCGGGGCCGGCTCGGGAGAGGGCATCGACTCACCACCGCCGGCCGACTCCGCGAACGCCACGGCCCCAACTCCATCCCATCCGCCGAGACACGACACAAAAGGCCATAATAAGGGACATATGCGAGACTGTAAGATCGCCCGGTTGCAGCTCGTGGACCTACCTTGGCTGGACTCCCGAACCCGACCGCAGCATTCCGATCACCGTTTCATACGACCTCTTGCCAAGGGCACGATCAGGCTCCCCTGGCAAGGACCGGGGTGCGCTCGCGTACACAGCCAGCGAGGCCGCCGGTGGACATCGACCCTGCCCAGCAGACCGCCCTCGCCGAGCGACTCGCCGCCTGCCCCGGCCAGCCCGTCACCGTCCGGGCCCGGATTCGATGCCGTCGCATCTTGATCGCCCACCTACGCCTCCGCTCCGCAAACCGGCCAACCGCCGCACCGAGATGATCTCCAGCTACGAAAACCTTGCCGGCGCCGTGAACGTGGCAATCACGTGCGGATCAAGGCGAACATGCTCAGTCATAGATGTGTTGAGGCGGCACGCGTCGTGGCAGTGGCAGACGCCATTCGCCCAGCCGGGCGACGAGGATCCGCCGGGTCAGAGTTCGTACCTCACTCCAGGTCACGTCGGCAGTCAGTACATCGGCCCACCGGCCGGCGTGACCGTGGACGTTGCTATCGCCGAAGAACCGGTCGATGGTCTTGAGGTCCTGGAGGGCTGCCGGTTCGAGAGTTCCCCGCTCCGCCATTCCTTCGGCCAGATGCAGGATGAATTCGACGTCGTCGGCGACGGCGGCAGTCCTCACTTGGTGCTCGCGGGCCCAGGCCAGCTGATCAGAAGGATCAGCGGCAAGGACGGCCAGCAACCTCGCTATCCAGCGCTGCCAGTAGTCGTTGTCGTCGAGGCTCATGCGAACAGGGTCGCACTGGACCAGTTCAGCCCACGAGCCTGAGCACGTTCGCTTATGTACTTGCTGAGCACTTTCCCAAGTACGCCGACACGTCGTGCTGGAGAGGTGCCAGGATCCAAGGGTCACGACCACGCCCCGGGCCATCCCTGCAAGAGCGACGGCACCCTACCTCGGTCCAGCGCTTCTCGCGGCCGACCGGCCCAGCGGGTGTCAGTCTTGTTCGCCGTCGTGCGTGTGCGTGTAGGTGGTGGTGTAGTCCTCCACAGGCGTGGCCATGTCCGCGGCGTAGTCGGCGCGCGCCTGGCGGTCGGCCTCGGTGATGTCGGGGTGGACGGGGGGCGTGTGGGGTGCTGGCCAGAGTTGGACCAGGTGGCGTTCCCCGTGGTCGCCGATGCCGGGTTCGGGGTCGTCGGCGTGGCAGTACAGGCGCATCCGCACCCAGTCCGACCCGTCGGATGAGAACGGGAACTCCAGGGGAGGTTCGTCGTCCGGCCACGCGTCCAGGATGTCGCCCTGCTCGAGGGTGGCGACGTAGAGGGCGGGGAGGTCGGCCTGCAGGCTGATCTCCTCGGCGGGCTCCCACTCACCGCCGGCCTCGGGTGCCGGCGGGGCATCGTGGACCTGGACGGTCAGCTGGAGGGGGCCGGTGTTGGTGACGGTGACGGTGAGGACGACGGCGCTGGCGTCGGTGGCCGGGCCGCAGCGCCAGCCGAAGGGCATCTCTTTGGGGTATTCGTAGTCGTCGGTGAAGCCGATCAAGTAGCCGCCTTCGCCGAGGTCGACGGTGAACGACGATGCACGGACCAGCATGACCGGCGGGTGTGCCACCTCACAGGGGCGCCAGGCAGTCGAGGGAACAACTCCAGGAAGTTGACCGTTCATCAAAGTGTGGCTGCGGAGGGGACAGTGTCCCCGGGCCTCACCTACAGCCCATGGGGACGATCGTCCGGCTGAAGCCCCATGGAGCCTTCCGCCGAGAGGCGACCGCCCTCCGCAGGCACCACCCACGGCCCCGGCTGGTCTCCCCCGTCCAGCCGGGGCTTTCACGCGCTGATCACCGGCGCGGGCCGTCAGGGCGCAGCTACGAATCCACGAGGTACGCCTTCTCACCCATCATCAGCAGTGCGTCGGCGGGCCCTTTGATGCACGCTTTCCCCTCGAGTCGGCGTCGGCCGCGCGGTGGACAAACGGCGAACCGGTCACCGCCAGCGGTGGCGCGCCCTGGTCACCGCAGGGCAGGCGGGTGCTCGCACAGCGCGGTGATGTGCCGATGCCGTACGTGGCGGCTGGCGGAATTCCCCTCAGCCGAGACCGAGGGTGCTGAGGGCCGTGGTCCAGTCGGTGACGATGGCCTTCTGCGCGGCCGTCAGGGAGACCTTCCCGGCGCAGACCGCGGTGTGGAGTTTCGTCTCCTCCGGGTCCTTGCGGTTGTTGACCCCGCCGCCCCTCTTGTGGCCGGGGTCCGGCGGCTCGACCCATAGGTTGCGGGGATCGTTGGGGTCGCCGCCGAGCTGGAGGCTGATGAGGTGGTCGTACTCGGCATCGCCCATGGGGCCCTTGTAGCCGTACGAGGCCGCGTTCAGCGTCTTCTCCTTGCCGGTGACCGTCGTGGACGGCCGTATACCGGAGGTGTAGCCGCCCTTGCGGCAGATCGTGGACTTCACATTCGCCTGCGTGACGGCCGGAGAGATCGCGCCCGGAGTGCACGCCGGGTCCTCCAGCGGCTCCCCCTTGCCGTCTGCGTCCACCGCGACCGAGGTACCGGCCGGCAGCGGTGCGCTGCCGCGGACGTCGACGACGGTGGCCAGGGCGAAGGGACGTGCCCCACGGCACCAGCGGCGCAGTGTGTCCGCGATGTTCAGCATGGGTCGCCTCTCCGTGGTTCGCCGTGCGGGGGATCTGGCGGGCCGCCGCCACGCCAGCGGGGAGCGTAGGCGTCGGCGGCGGCCCTCGGGGTCCGGCAACCCGACGGGGGGACAGATTGCCGGACCGGTCGGTGGCCCTTCACCGAAAGAAAAGCCCGGGCTAGAGCAACGCCTCGGCGGTGATGGGCAGTTCGCGGATGCGGCGGCCGGTGGCGTTGAAGACCGCGTTCGCGATGGCGGGCGCCACGCCGACGAGGACGACCTCGCCGAGGCCCTTGACGCCGAGCGGATCGGCCTCGTGATCCTCGCCGTCCAGATAGATCGCCTTGACGTCGGGGACGTCGGCGTTCACCGGAACGAGGTAGTCGGCGAGGTTGGCGTTGACGATCCGCCCGTCGCGGTGGTCGGTGATCGTGTGTTCCAGCAGGGCCTGGCCGATGCCGCCCACGATGCCGCCGATGGCCTGGCTGTCGGCGAGCTTTGGGCTGATGATGCGGCCCGCGTCGTACACACCGAGCATCCGCCGCACCCGCACCAGACCCAACGTGGCGTCGACGGCGACCTCGGCGAAGGTGGCGTTGTAGGCGGACATCGAGTGCCGCTCGGGACGGGACGGCCCGGCGTAGGAGCCACGTACTTCCAGGTGGGAGCGCTTGTTGCGGGCCAGCAACCGCTGGTAGCTCTCCCCGCGAGCCGGGTTGCCCTTCATGTGCAGTCGACCGCCGCGTACGACCACGTCGTCCTCGTCCACTCCGTACAGCGGTGACTCGCGGTCCTCGACGGCCAGCTTGATCGCCTGCTTCCGGACCTTGTTGCATCCGTCGAGGACGGCGGAGCCGACGCTGGCCATGGTCTGGGAGCCGCCATGGGGCGGAGTCGGCGGATAGAGCGAATCTCCCAGCCGGAAGGTCACCGAGCGGCCCCGGCGTTGCAGCCCTTCTTCGAGCCGGTGAGGCCGAGGTGCTCGCGGAGCAGGTCCAGCAGCGAGGTGCGGTTGTCGATCGTCACGGTCCGGTGGGTGCCGTTGACCGTCAGGGAGACGCGGCTGGAGGGCGGCCGCTCGGCGGCCGTCGCCTCCTCCGGGTCGAGGAGGGAGGTCCCTCCGATCACGCCGCCCGCGACGACGGCACCACCGACCGCGGTGCTGGTGGCGATGAACGTGCGCCGAGTGGGCGCCGGGGAGGACTCGCCGGCCCCGGTGGGGGGTGGAACGTCAGACTCGGGGAGTTCAGTGGACATACGTACGCCTTCGTATCGCGGACGGATCGGCCGTACACAACAGCGGGACGGGAGAGTGGATCGTCGTCACCGCAGGGATATGGGCAACCGCGCACTTTGGCAGCGGCGACTGGTCACCTGGGGAGTCTTGCACCACCGGCAACACTCGTGGCAGGGAGACTTTCCTCCCCCTTTACGCTCCGTCAGGAGCGACGGGCCGACGTCGTCGGGGGCACTTGCGCGCGGGGCGAGGCAGGACAGAGCCGCGTCGCCTCCCCGAGTGTGGGGTGGCGTCCGCGTCGCTCATCGCGTCGTTGTGCGTGGCGGACTGATCGTCCGCTTCGAGCAGGTCTCTGACCACGGCCCTTCTGCGGGATGCCCTGACGTCCTGTGTGAGCCCGGGTTGCGTGATCGACGGGCCGGGGCTACTGGTTGCGGATGCGGGGGCCGTCGTACTGCTGGTCGGTGACCGGCTCGGCCCAGGCGGTCTCGGGGGCGCCGTCGCCCGTGCCCTCCCACAGGGCGATGTGCTCCATGAACCGGTCGGGGGCGGCGCCGTGCCAGTGTTCCTCGTGCGGCGGGCAGGCGACCGTCTCGCCGGGGTGGGCCTCGAAGACGGTGCCGTCCCGGGTGCCGATCAGGGCGATGCCGGAAACGATGTGCAGGGTCTGGCCCAGGGCGTGGGAGTGCCAGTTGGTACGGGCGCCCGGTGAGAAGCGCACCAGGTTGGCGCGCATCCTGGACGGGGCCTGGCCGGCCACGATGACGTCCCACCAGACGTCGCCGGTGAACCAGTCCGCCGGGGCCTTGCTGCTGGGCTGCTGCTTGATGAATTCCATGGTGTCTCTGAGCTCTCCTTCGAGCGTGGGCCGTCCCTAGCGGGCGACGTAGCCGCCGTCCACGGGGAGGGCGACGCCGACGACGAAGCCGGCGCCGGGGCTGCACAGCCACAAGACGGCCTGGGCGATCTCCTCGGCGGCGCCGAGCCGGTTGATGGGCTGGTTCGCCTCGGCCTCGGCGCGGTCCAGTTCCCCTTTGGCGATCATGTCGCTGACCATAGGGGTGTCGATGGTGCCGGGGCAGACGGCGTTGATGCGGATGCCGCGCGGGGCGTATTCGAGGGCGGCGCTGGTGGTCAGGCCGATCACGCCGTGCTTGGAGGCGTGGTAGGAGGCGCGGCCGGGGAGGCCGACCAGGCCGCCGAGTGAGGAGCAGTTGACGATGGCGCCGCTGCCCTGGGCGCGCATGTGCCGCAGCTCGTGCTTCATGCAGGCCCACACGCCGCGGAGGTTGATGGCGTTGACGCGGTCAAACCGCTCGGCGGGTTCGTCGGCGGCGTCGCTGGGCGGGATCTGGATGCCGGCGTTGTTGTAGGCCATGTCCAAGCGCCCGAAGGTCTCGACGGTCCGGTCGACCGCGGCCGCCACTTGGTCCTCGTCGCTGACGTCGCAGGTGAGGGCGAGTGCTCGGTGGCCGGAGTCGGTGAGTTCCTTGACGGCTGGGTTCAGGGCGGCTTCGTCGATGTCGGTCAGGGCGACGGCGGCTCCGGACTCGGCGAACGCGCGGGCGGTCGCCAGGCCCATGCCGGCGCCGGCTCCGGTGACGAGGGCGACCTGGCCGGTGAAGTCGTACGTGGGGTTCACGTCGTGGTCTCCGTTCGAGTGCAGGGGGGTGTGGTGGCGCCGCGAGTGGCGTCGGGGCTGCACGGATGGGCTGCGTCGGCACGACGCCTTGCCATGAACCGCCGTCAGACGGTCTGGCCGCCGTCGACGACCAGGGCGTGGCCTGTAGTGAAGGAGGCGGCGTCAGAGCAGAGCCAGAGGACGGCGCTGGCGATCTCGTCCGGTGTGCCGAGGCGTCCGATCGGTTCGTCCGCGATCAGCGCGTCGCGTCCTCCGGGTGTGCATTCGGCGAAGCGCCGGATCATCTCAGTGTCGATGATGCCGGGGCAGACGGCGTTGACGCGGATGTTGGATGACGCGTAGTCGAGGGCAGTGGAGCGGGTCAGACCGATGACGTCGTGCTTGGCCGCGGCGTAGGCCGCCTGCCCCTTGAAGCCCTTGACACCGGCGCCGGAGGAGGCGTTGACGATCGCGCCGCCCCCCTGCCGGAGCATCAGGGGGATCTGGTGCTTCATGCTCAGGAACATCCCGGTCAGGCTGACGCCGATGACGCGGTCCCACTCGTCCTTCGGAATGTCCGCGGCCGGCTTGACCGGCTGCTCGACGCCGGCGTTGTTGAAGGCCGCGTCGAGTCGTCCGAAAGCCTGAATGGTGTCGTCCAGCGCGGACCGCACGTCGTCTTCACTGGTGACGTCACAGGCAAGGGCCAGAGCCTGCCCGCCCGCCTCCTCGACGAGCCGTGCGGTCTCCCGCAGGCCGTCCTCGGACAGGTCGGCGAGGGCGACGCGGGCGCTCGCGCGGGCGAAGGCGACGGCGGTGGCGCGGCCGATGCCGGAGCCGGCTCCGGTCACGAAGGCCGCCTTGCCGGTGAAGTCCGCGTTGTTCACAGTCATGTGCAGATTCCTCTCGCCTGCTGTGCGTCGTCGGGTTCGTGTCGGCAGTGCGCGGACCCGGGCTTGAGTCAGTGCTGCGACGACACCTCCGCGGGTTCGTCGTGTCGCGTGTGCGTGGGAGCGCTGCTCCGGGCCACGATCCGGCCCTTGTGGGAAGTGCCGTGGACGGCGAGGGCGATCAGAGGCAGCAGCGTGAGGGCGGCGATGACGGTACCGACCAGGGGCGGTCCGGTCAGGCCGAGGGAGGAGTCCAGGGCCGTACCGGCGATCGCCGAGCCCGCGGCGATGCCCGTGTTGAAAGCGGAGGTGGTCAGCGCCGAGGTGAGGGTGGGGGCATCGCCCGCGAAGCGCATGGCGAGGGCCGTGACGACCGGGTTGACCGTGAAGCCGGTCAGGCCCATGAGGAAGACGAGGAGGGTGGCTGTCACCGGGTTCCCGGACAGCGGGATCATCAGCGGCAGGACCAGGGCGGTGGCCGTGGCGGCCGCGATGGTGGTGACCATCGGACGTCGGTCGCCCAGGCGGCCTCCGGTGGTGGTGCCGCCCAGGGCGCCTACGCCGAAGGCGATGAGAACGAGCGGTACGGCCCCTGCGGGGATGCCTGCACGATCGGTCAGGAGCGGCGTGATGTATGTGTACGTCGCCAGGACACCGCCCATGATCAGCATGGCGGCGCCGAGCGCCAGCCACAGCCGGCCCTGGCGCAGAGCCCGGACCTCGGACCGGATGGACACCTCGGCGTGCTGTTCCTGGGACGGGATGAAGCGGCCGATGAACACGGCGGCGAGCCCGGAGAGGACGGCCAGGGCCCAGAAGGGGCCGCGCCAGCCGGTGAACTGGCCGGCGAAGGAGCCGATCGGCACGCCGACGACGTTGGCCAGGGTCAGGCCCCCGATCATGACGCCCGTGGCGCGGGTGGCGTTGCGCGGGCCCGCGGCGGTGGTGGCGACGACGAAACCGACGGACCAGAACGCTCCGGTGGCCAGAGCCGTGACGACGCGGGCGATGAGAACGACCGAGAAGGACGTGTTGAGCGCGGCGACCAGATGTCCGAGGCAGAACACGGACAGGGCCAGGACCAGCGTCTGGCGCTGCGGAAGGCGCAGGGTAGCCATGGCCATGGAAGGCGCGCCGACGATCATTCCGATGGCGAAGGCGGTGATCAGCAGGCCGGCGTGGGAGACGCTGACTCCGAGGTCATCGGCCAGCTCCGGCAGCAGGCCGGCGACGACGAACTCGGTGGTCCCCATCAGGAACGTGCCGGCGGCGAGCACCCAGACGACGAAGGGAAGCTTGCCGGAGGTGGTCCCGGATGCGGAAGGCATACGTGTGGTCTCTCCTTGCGTGGTAATCGGGGGGCGTGGTGGCGGTTGAAGGTGTCGCGGCGGACAGCGGACGGCGCGGCCACGTCTTCGACGGTTCCATGGATCGAACCGGGCGAAAAGGGGAGGGTCTTCTCCCCCCTTCTTGCGTGGCGTCTCGTGCGGGGCGAGCGGTGGGGTGGGTCAGGGCGCGGCTTCGATGGTGATGCGGTCGGCCCCGGCAAGCCTGTCGGCATCGGCGTCGATACTGCCGAGGATCAGCAGGTCGTCGGAGGCGGAGTCCCCGTCGCGGTAGAAGAGGGCCAGGTTGCCCCAGGGCGCGTAGTAGGTCAGGTCGCCGGCCTTGGGCGCGCCGGGCTCGGGAGCGCCGGAGGTGGTCAGCCTGCGCGGCAGGTCGGCGATCCGCTCCGTCTGGTGGAAGTCCTCCAAGTCCAGAGTGAGCGGGAGCAGCTCGGCGAAGTCACGGGCGGCAGGACTGTCGTTCAAGGTGGCGTCGACGGGGCGGCCGTCGAGGGTGACCCGGATGTCCATGGCGGTGTTCCTGTCGGATGATGCCGTGTGTGCCTCGGATGTCGGCGTCTGCTGCCAGGTGGTGGTGGTCGCAGACGGGGAGGCTGGGGAGGTGTTGGTGCAGGCCGCCGCGGTCAGCACGAGAGCGGTGGCCGTGACGGCACGGGCGAGGACACGGAGGGCGGCCGAGTTCATGGGCGTCGTCCAGTGGCTAGTCGGGCAGGGGCTCGGCGTAGTGGCGGAATCCGTCCCGCTGCTGGTGGATGTCGTACAGCCGCTGTGCCAGCACATCGGGGCTGCTGTGCTCGGCGTCGGGCCGGATGGCTCCGGGGATGATCAGCTGCGCGGCGTGGATGTTCTCCCCGGCGAGCGTGTCATGCAGCATGCTGGCGTAGGCGCTTTCGGCGGCGAACGCGATCGAGGTACCGGCGACGTTCGGGTTGGGGCGTGCGGCGCTGGAGCCGTTGACGAACAGCACGGTGCCGCGGCCGAGGGCACGCATGCCGGGCAGGACCGCGTTCACGGCGGTGACGGAGCCCTTGACGGAGAAGGCGAGCGGGGCGTCGAGGTCGTCGGCGCTGCTGTCGAGGACCGGCTTCATGAAGTCGGCGCGCGGCACCGGGCTGTACTGGAGGATCTCGATGGGGCCCAGATCGGCCGCAGCCGCGTGCAGGGCCGTGGTCAGGGACTCGATGTCGAGGACATCGGCGGTGAAGCCGCGAGCCTGGATGCCGTCACGGGCCAGCTCGGCGGTCATCTCCTCCAGGCGCTCGGCGTTGCGGGCGATGAGGGCGACGGCGTGGCCGGCGACGCCGAAGCGGCGGGCGGTGGCCAGCCCGAGACCGGGGCCGGCGCCGATGAGCGCGAAGGTCGTCATGGGATTTGTCGTTCCTTGTGTGAGGCGGTGGCTCCCGCCCGCATCCGCGCTGCCGGTGATGCGGCCCGACGGTGTGGGTGCACGGCGGGAGGGGGCTGAGGGCCGGTGACGATGTGCGCCAGGCGCCGTCCGGTGCGGCCGTACGCGGTGCGCGGCGTGCGATCAGGCCAGGTTCTTGCTGAAGAACTCCTCCAGCTTGTCGAACGGGATCAGGTCCGTCTTGTCGTAAAGATCGACGTGGCCGGCGTTCGGGACGACGTGGAACTCCTTCGGCTCGGACGCGAGTTCGTAGGCGTCCTCGCTGAAGTACCGCGAGTGGGCGTTCTCGCCGACGACGAACAGGATGGGCCGCGGCGAGATCCACTCGATCTTCGACAGCAGCGGGAAGTTCATCAGCGACATGCCGCTCGTCAGCGTGAACTGGGTGATGGAGTTCGGGTGGTAGCCACGAGGAGTGGAGTAGAACTCGCCGAACTCACGGCCGATCGGGTTGGTGTTCTCGTCGAACCCGATGGGCGCGCCGCGCGGGGTCAGGGCGGGGGTGTGGGCCTCGAAGTCCGCGTACCGCTGCTCGGCGATCGCGTCGAGCATGGCGCCTCGCTCCTCCGAGGTGAGGGAGCCCTGCCAGCCCTCGGCGGAGATCCGGGCGATGTCGTACATGACGACCGTGGCGATCGCCTTGATGCGCCGGTCGACCTGGGCCGCGCTGAGTGCGAAGCCGCCGCTGCCGCACATACCGACGACTCCGATGCGGTCCCGGTTCACGAAGTCACGTGTGCCCAGGTAGTCGACGGCCGCGCCGAAGTCCTCGGTGAAGACGTCGGCGGAGGAGACGTGTCGCGGGTCGCCGCCGCTGTAGCCGTTGTAGGAGGGGTCGAAGGCGAGCGCCACGAAGCCACGCAGGGCCAGGTTCTGGGCGTAGATGCCCGGCCCCTGCTCCTTCACGCCGCCGTACGGCGCGCCGACGATGATCGCGGGGTGTTCCTGGGAGGCGTCGAAGTCCTTCGGCTGGTAGAGGTCTGCGGAGATGGAGATCCCGTACCTGTTCTCGTACGACACCGGCTTCCGGGTGACGTTCTCGTCCAGGCCGAAGATGTAGTTGTCCACTGCAGGCATTTCTTGTCTCACTTCTGTGGTGCTCGACAGGGACAGCCGGTCACCGGGCTGGGGGTCAAGGCTTGAGGAGTGCCTTGATGGCGCGGCGCTCGTCCATCGCCTTGTAGCCCTCGGCGCCCTGCTCCAGGGGCAGGGTGAGGTCGAAGACCTTGCCCGGGTTGATGCGGCCGGAGAGGACCCGGTCGATCAGATCGGGCAGGTAGCGGCGCACGGGGGCGGGGCCGCCGCGCAGGCCGACGTGGGAGAAGAACAGCTCTTGGCCGTCGACGGCCACGTCGTGAGGGACGCCGACGAAGCCGACGTTGCCGCCGGGCCGGGCGGAGTGCAGGGCCTGCCGCATCGACTCGGCGGTGCCCACGCACTCCAGCACGGAGTCCGCGCCGATGCCGCCGGTGAGGTCCTTGACGCGGGCGATGCCTTCATCGCCGCGTTCGCTGACGATGTCGGTGGCGCCGAATTCGAGGGCGAGCTTCTGCCGTGATTCGTGGCGGCTCACGGCGATGATCCGCTCCGCGCCGAGTTCCTTCGCGGCGATGACACCGCACAGGCCGACCGCTCCGTCTCCGACGATCACGGCGGTGGAGCCAGGCTTGACCTCGGCGGCGAGGGCGGCGTACCAGCCGGTGCCCATCACGTCGGAGACGGCCAGCAGGCCGGGCACCATCTCGGCGTCCGGGTGCTCGTCGGTGGCGACCAGGGTGCCGTGGGCGTTGGGGATGCGCACGTAGTCGGCCTGACAGGTGCTCATGAACTCGCGGTGCAGGCAGTTGGACTGCCAGCCGTTGCGGCAGTTGGCGCAGGTGTTGTCCGAGGTGGCGAAGGAACCGACCACGAACTGGCCCGGCCTGACGTTGGCGACCTCGCTGCCCACCTCCTCGACGATGCCGACGTACTCGTGCCCCATCGGGTGCGGGTCGCGATGGGTTCCGCGCCCCGGTAGGGCCACAGGTCCGAGCCGCACACACAGGTGGCGACCGTGCGGATGATCGCGTCGGTCGGTCGGAGGATCTTCGGGTCGTCGAGGGTCTCGAAGCGCACGTCGCCGGGGGCGTAGATGACTGCTCCGCGCATGGGGGTGCTTCCTTCGGTGCGAGGGTCGGTGAGCCGCAGCCGGTGATCGCAATCGGCTGCTCGACATCGAGCCTCACACGCGAGGGCAGGCGCCAAAAGCGGAGAAATTCATCCTGGGAGGGGCACGGCCCCGGCGTTGTTCGGTTGTGTCCGGCTTCGTGGTAGTTGATCAGATGCCGTAGACGGCGAAGGCGTCGTTGTGGTTGAGGAGATCGCGGCGGGCGTGGGCGATGTTGGCTCGTCCGGCCAGGCGGAGCGTGCTGATGCCCAGGTTGCGGAAGCTGGCCAGTGCTCGGGGTGCGGTGCCGGTCCTGACCTGGGAGTTGTCCTCATGGAAGGTGACGTCCCGCACCCAGTGGATCTTGTTTTCTATGGACCAGTGGACCCTCTCGTAGTGGTTGAGGTGAGCGGGGCCTGCGAGGTGGGCGGGCAGGCTGGTGACGCCGAAGACGATCTCCTTCCCGGTCCAGGTTCCGTCGAGGCCGCCGGTGTCACGGCGCAGGCGGAAGACCTGTCCCGCGCCGGGGAAGAGGGCGTCGTCGGCTTGGGCGGTGCGGATCGTGCGACGCTCGGTGCGCCCGTGCCCACGGTCGTCCTCGGCCTCGGTGGTCTCGGTCCACTCGGCGTCGGTACCGGCCAGCAGCGCCTGGGCGGCGGCGCGGGCCAGCGGCTGGTTCCCCTTCAGGATCAGGACGTAGTGGGCGTCGAGCCGGTCCGTGATCAGGTGGGCGGTCTTCTTCGTGGTGTGCAGGGCGTCCAGGGTGAACACCCGGCCGGACAAGGCGAGTTGGGCCAGCAGCATGCGGGCCGCCTCGCCCTCGCCGCGCTTGTCCGGAACCTGCCTCTGGCCGAGGACCGCGCCGCTGGCGTGGTCGACCGCCCCGACCAGGAAGACCCGCCCCGATTCGGTGCGGGCGCCGGTCAGGGCCTTGCCGTCGAGAGCCGCAGCGGGCAGCAGCCCGGCCGGCGCCGGGTGTTCCACGGCCCGCTGGGCGGCGCGGCGCTGTTCGCGCTCGATGGGCCCCGGGGTGTCCGGGACCTCGGGCGTCGGTGCCTTTCCGGTCGCGACGTCGGTGACGTATGCGCAGGTCGCCGCGTCCAGCACGTCGGCATCCAGGTCGGCGAGCACGCGGCGGAAGGTGCGCTCGCTGGGCACAAGGTACTGGCCGGCCAGCGGGTCGTACCGGGCGCCGAGGCGGGCCAGTTTGACCTGCGGGGCGCGGGCGGACCACTGCCAGATCGCGGTCATGGAGTCACCACCGACCACCAGCGTCGCGCACGCGGCCAGCACCAGGATCACCACCAGGGGATGCCGCCGCCCACGCTCCGCACGCCGGTCAGGGACCTGCCGCAACCTGCTGACCAGCGCGGATTCCACTGCCACAGGGTCGGCGGCGAGCTCGGCCTCCCACAGCGCGAGATCGGTGAGCTGGCCAAGGACAGGGCTGATCAGGGAGGATGCGGACACGAGCGCGGCTCCTGAGACGATCTTCTGGCGTAGGAACCTGAAAGATCATCAGAGGCCGCGCTCGTCTGGCAACTCACACCCCTCCCCCTGGGCAAACGACCCAAAACCCATCAAAGATCAACTACGCCGGGGCCGTGCTGGGAGGGGAACATCCTGGGAGTAAATTCTCCCCCCTTTCGCGAGTGGAATCGGTGTCATGCTGGGAAGCATGACCGCCAACGTCCCCCTCAATGAGCTGGGAGAATTCCTCAAGAAGCGCCGCTCCGAGCTGAGCCCGCGCGCGGTCGGACTGCCCGAAAGCGACAGGCCCCGCCGGGTGGACGGGCTGCGCCGTGAAGAAGTCGCCCAGCTCGCCAGCATCAGCACCGATTACTACACCCGTCTCGAACAGGGCCGCATGCAGGCATCGGCGCCCGTGCTGGACGTCCTGGCCCGGGTACTCCATCTGGACGACGACGAACGCGGCTACCTCTTCCAGCTCGCCGGCAAGACCACCACCCGCACCCGGCGCCGCGGCCGGCAGAAGGTCCAGCCGCAGCTGCAGCGGGTCCTGGACGACCTCACCGCCACGCCGGCCATCGTGCAGGGCCGGCGCGGGGACATCCTGGCCTGGAACGCGCTGGCCGCCGCCCTGGTCACCGACTTCTCCCGAATCCCGGAAAAGCACCGTAATTATCCGCGGATCCAGTTCACCGATCCGGCCATGCGCACCCTGTACGCCGACTGGGAGACCTCCGCGCAGATCTCCGTCGCTCAGCTGCGCATGGAGGCCGCCAAGTATCCCGAGGACCCCCGCCTGATCGAGCTGGTCGGTGAACTTTCCATGCGGGACAAGCAGTTCGCCCGCTGGTGGGGCGATCACCACGTCGCCGCCCGCACCGTCGGCACCAAGACCCTCAACCACCCGGTCGTCGGCGAACTCGTCCTGGACTGGGACACCCTCACCGCCAACACCGACCCCGACCAGAACCTCACCGTCTGGACCGCCGAACCCGGCTCCCCCACCCACGAACGACTGCGCATCCTCGCCTCCTGGGCCGCCGACCAGGACCTGCCGGCCTCCTCCCCCCTCAGCTGACCGCGACGGGCCGCCGCCATGGGAACGCGGCGGAGACGCGGCGGCCGCCAGCCCGTCCCTGGGTCGTCGTCAGCCCGGTGCACCAGGCCATCGCCCTGTTGGAGTCGCTGCCACGAGACGGACCTGCGGCATTGTCAACTTGGCTGGCATGCATGGGCCCTGGGACGAGCTTCGAGTGGTTGGGCATGGGAGGGGACATCGTGGCGCCGTTGTACAAGGGCTACCGGTTCCCGGCGGAGGTCATCGCCCACTGCGTGTGGCTCTACCACCGTTTCACGCTGAGTTTCCGCGAGGTCGAGGAGCTGACGCTTGCGCGCGGCGTGGTCGTCTCGTACGAGACGGTCCGGCAGTGGTGTGCGAAGTTCGGTCCGGCTTATGCCCGTGAGCTGCGGCGCCGCCGGCGGCGGGCTGGGGACAAGTGGCACCTGGACGAGGCCTTCATCAAGGTCAACGGTGAGCGCCGGTACCTGTGGCGAGCGGTCGACCAGGACGGCAATGTCCTGGACATCCTCGTCCAGAGCAAGCGGGACGCGAAGGCGGCCAAACGGTTCCTGGCCAAACGGATGAAGAAGCAGTGCCGGGTGCCGCGGGTGCTGGTCACCGACAAGCTCCGTAGTTACGGCACGGCCCACCGCGAACTCATGAAGTCGGTCGAGCACCGGAAGTCGAAGTACCTCAACAACCGGGCGGAGAACTCCCACCAACCGACGCGGCAACGCGAACGCGCCATGAAGGGCTTCCGCTCCGCGGGCGGAGCCCAGCGCTTCCTGTCGGCCTTCAGCGCGATCTCACCGCACTTCCGCCCCCGCCGTCACCGCCTCACCGCCCCTGACTACCGGGCTGAGATGACCCGCCGCTTCACCACCTGGAACGACGTCACCGGCCTGCCCACAGCAGCCTGACCGCAGCACCACCACCCCCACCCGGCCTCGACTTGCCCCGGCCCGGGATCACCCCATCAAGTTGACAACGCCCGCTTCAACGCCTCCGTGCCGTGCGAGGGCCTACGTCCGCTGCGTGACCCGGACGCGATCGAGCTCGACGAAGACGGCGCGGAGGAGTAGAGCCCTCAACCAGGTCAGGCCGATCAGCCTTGTAGGGAGCGTGTCCATTCCTGCGCCTGTCGGGGCCGGGCCGTCTATCGCGAACGCCTCAGCTCCACGTCCCGCAGCGGCCCTGAGTCGCATCAGTCGAGGGCGTGGCTGCGGCCGGTCTGCAGGATCTCGTCGGAGAGCTCGGGCTCGACGTGGCATACGGCGCGGGCGAGCATCAGCGCGCCGACCATTTCGCTGAGCAGGCGGATGGCCCTGTGGCGGGCCTCGGCCGGGTCGAGCTCGTGGCCCTTCTCCTCGGCTTCGCGCAGGAACTCGGCGGCGAAGCCGGTGAGGTAACCCTCGACGCCTTCGGCGTACGCGCTCTGCACGGCTTCGCTGTGCCGTCCGGCGTCGGTGACCAGGGAGGCGGAGGGACAGCCGCCGTCCGGGGCGTCACGGTGCGCGGTGGACAGATACCCGGCCACGACCCGCTCGAGCGGAGAGCCGGCCTGGCCCGGACCGTCCTCGATCGTCTGGGCCAGGACCCCGAGCGAGGCGGCGTAGGAGGCGCCGCACACCTCCACGACCAGGTCGTTCTTGGAGGCGAAGTGGTTGTAGAAGCCGCCGTGGGTGAGTCCGGCTTCCTTCATCAACTCGGCGATGCCGACCGCGTCGATGCCCTGCGAGCGAAACATGCGGCTCGCCGCTTCGAGGATGTTCTGCCGGTTGCGGGCCTTGTCCTGCTTGGTGATCCGCGGCATGGCCGTCCTCTCGCGTCGCTCTCGATTTGACATCTTTAATGATGCCTCTCATCATAACAGGAGTTGCAATGATGCCCATCATCAATAGTTCGTGGAAGGAGAGCATCATGCGCGCCATCGCCTACGACCAGCACGGAGAAGCCGGGCAGGTACTACGCCTGAGCGAGCAGCCGACCCCGGCTGCGCCCGCGGCCGGGCAGGTGCGGGTGCGGGTGCTGTCCCGGCCGGTCCACCCCGGCGACCTGGCGGGAGTGGAGGGCCTTCCGGGTGGGTCGCGGCAGCGGTTCGCCACGCCACGGATTCCCGGCGTGGAGGGAATGGGCGTCATCGAGACCGTCGGCGAGGGTGTGCAGGATCTGCGGCCCGGCCAGCGGGTGGCGTTCTTCCCGGTGCCGGGCGCGTGGAGCGAACTCGTCACGGCGCCGACCGATCTTGTGGTGCCGGTGCCCGAGGATCTCAGCGACGAGACCGCGGCTTTGATGCTGGTCAACCCGCTGACCCTGCTCTCCTTGCTGCGCGCGGTCGAGGACGCCCAGCACGGCCAGGCCGGTCCGGTGGTGCAGACGGCCGCCGGTTCGTCGGTGGGAAAGCTGGTCAGCGCCGCAGCACTCAAGCACGGCATTCCGCTGGTCAACCTGGTACGCAGCGCCACGGGGGCGCAGACCTTGCGGCAGCGCTTCCCCGGACTGCCGACCATCTCGACGGCCGACGCGGACTGGCGCACTCAGGTCCAGGACGCGACCGGCGGCCGGGGTGCCCAGGTCGTACTGGACGCGGTGGGCGGATCCCTGACCGGTGAACTGGCCGGGCTGCTCACCGACGGCGGCACGCTGATCACCTACGGACAGCTCGGTTCCGGCAGCACGCCGCTGGAGTCGCTCGCGCTGACCCCGCGGGCCCTGACCGTGCGGGGCACGTCCATCTTCCACTGGATGGCCGCCCGCACGCCTGAGGAACGGGCCGAGGACGTCGCCTTCGCCGCCCGTCTGGCCGCGACCGCCCCGGAACTCTTCGAGGTCGCCGCCGGCTACGACCTCGCCGACTTCGCGAAGGCCATCGACCATGTCCGCCGCCCCGGCAAGAGCGGAACCGTCCTGCTCACCAGCCCCGCACCCTGAACCCCACGAAGGGCACCGCCATGAAGATCGGAACCCTCGGCGCCGGAACCGTCGCCCAGGCCATCGCCCGCCATGCCGTAGCCCACGGCCACCAGGTCGTACTGAGCAACAGCCGCGGCCCCGCCTCCCTAGCCGGGCTCGCCGACCAACTCGGACTGCTCGCCCACGCCGGCACCCCGGAGGAAGCCGCCTCGGCGGAACTCGTCGTGCTCGCAGTCGGCTGGCCCCAGATCCCGGACGCGGTAGCCGGCCTGCCACCCTTCGACGGGCGCATCGTCATCGACGCCACCAACCAGTTCGCCTCCCCGCCGCCGCCCATGAAGATCGCCGACCTGGGCGAGCTGACCGGCAGCGAACACGTCGCCTCACTGCTGCCCGGAGCCCGCGTCGTCAAGGCGTTCAACACCCTCTACGGCCAGTACATCGCCGCCGACCCGCGCCACCAGGCCGGGCGCCAGGTGCTGTTCCTCGCCGGTGACGACGCCGACGCCAAGACCACCGTCAAGGAACTCACCGCCGCCTTCGGCTTCGCCCCCGTCGACCTCGGCTCCTTGCGCGAGGGCGGACGCCTCATGCAGCTCGGCGGCCCACTCTCCGGCCTCCACGCCCTCAAACAGGACTGAGCCGGGCCCTCGCCCGTTCCTCACTCTCCTCCTCATCCACCCCTCAGTACAAGGAAGTTGCTCATGACCACCACCCAGCCCCTGCTGCAGCCCGTCCGCCTCGGCGCGCTGGAGCTCCCCAACAGCGTCGTCATGGCCCCCATGACCCGCGCCCGCGCTCAGAACGCCGAGCTGGCCCCCACCGACCTGCACGCGACTTACTATGCGCAGCGGGCCGGCGCCGGCCTGATCGTCACCGAGGGAACCTGGGTCAACCGCGACGCGATCGGCTTCATCCACGCGCCCGGCATCTACACCGACATGCAGACCGCCGGCTGGGTGAAGGTCACCGAAGCCGTCCACGAGGCCGGCGGGCGGATCGTCTCCCAGTTCGGCCACCTCGGCACGGCCTCCCACCCCGACCACCTCGGCGGCCGCCTGCCCGCCGGACCCTCGGCCGTCAACCCCGGCGAGAAGTCCTTCACCCCCTCCGGCCCGAAGGACACCGTCACCCCGCGCGCCTACACCGCCGCTGAGATCGCCGCCACCATCGCCGACTACCGCCATGCGGCCGAGAACGCCCGCCGCGCCGGCTTCGACGGCGTGGAAATCCACGCCCAGCAATCCCACTTGATCCCGCAGTTCCTCAACCCACGTCTCAACCAGCGCACCGACGCCTACGGAGGCAGCAGCGAGAAGCGGGCCCAGTTCCTCCTCGACATCCTCGACGCCGTCAGTGACGTGTGGGGCAGCGACCGCATCAGCGTGAAGATGTCCCCGGGCTGGGCCAACGGAACCACGTTCACCGCGGACGAGGAGGCACTCGCCGACTACGACCAGCTGCTCAAGAAGCTCAACGACAGCAACCTGGCCTACCTGCACCTCCTGGGCACCCCCGGCACCATCGAGGAGCGCATCGCCCTCTTCTCCCGCTACCGCGCCCACTACCAGGGCAACATCGTCGCCAACCTCGGCTTCACCCAGGCCCTCGGCAACGAGATCCTCGACCACGGGATCGTCAACGCGGTCTCCTTCGCCGAGCCCTTCATCGCCAACCCCGACCTGGTCGAGCGCTTCGCGCAGGGCCACCCGCTGGCCGACGGCGACCGGGACACGTACTACGCCGGTCACAGCGAGGGCTACACCGACTACCCCGCCTTCACCGCCAACTGAGCAAGGAAGCTCCGTGAGCAGCAACATCCGAGCAATGATCGCAAACGTCGAAGTAGAGAACCTCGAAGACGCGGTCCCTCTCCACCAGGACCTGGCCGGGGACGCGGAAGTCCGCCGATTCCCCCACCGCGAACTGGAGTTGGCACTGGTAGGACCCTTCCTGCTCTACTCCGGACCGCTGGAGTAGTACGTCTCGCAGAACGCGACCGTCATCGTCGAATCCCTGACCCCCGTTCTCGACACTCTCGGCAAGGCCGGCGCCGAGATCCTCGAAGCACCCAACGAAGTACCCAACGGCACCAGGATCGTCGCCCGCCACCCGGACGGCTCTGTCTTCGAGTACATGCAGCCCCGCGCCTGAGCTTGATCCATAACGTCTGGCTTGGTCTCGTTCGTAGAGGGTGCTGGGTCGTTTGACGGTTTTGCCCACGTCGTGGTGGGTGGCGGGGCAGCCAGGCCAGGCGCATCACGTCATAGCCGGCGTCCATCACGATCAGCATGTCCCGGTCGCCGGGCCGCCACTGGCCAGCGGCGATGAGGCGTTCGGCTACCTGCCGGAGCTGGTCGGCCGTGACGGCCGCGGTGTCGTCGGTGGGTCCGAGCCGTACCGCGTCCAGCACGGCGGTCCACGAGGTGCGGTCCGGGGTGAGCGCCGCGACGAAGGAGTATGGCCAGCCCGGGATGATTTGCGCGGCCGCGCGGGAACGTCCATGGACGTGGCAGAACAGCCGCTCCGGCGAGCACGCGGCGTCCGACCGCAGCCACGGGGAGACGTCCACGGTGAGCACGATCCGCCCGTTGAAACGCGGTAGCGGCAGCGACACCAGAAGGTCCCGTAGCTGGTCCAGGTCCAGGCGGCCGTGGTTCAACCGAGGACGAGCAGGAGTGGTTCCGCCATTACCGCGTAGATGTGCGCTCTGGCCAAGTCCGAACTGAGTTCGACGCCCGCACGGACAACCCCTACGACATCCAGCCTCTGGGAGACGGATCCTGGCTCACCACAGATGCATCCGGTCACCCAATCCGCTGGACCGACTCATAGAGGCTCCCGTAGCTGAACTGGGCGAACGCTTGTTCCTCAGTGTTCCGGATGACCATCCGGACGTTAAGGAACAAGCTGAGAGCCTGTGTCTGAGCCCCGCATGACAAGTTGAGCGGGCTTCGACACAGGTCAGGGCCCTATCGCATGGACGGATTCGCCCGCTGACCTACTGCGGTGTCAACGGGTTGCAACGCCGACGCCTCTCCCCAGGTCCGGGAACGGCTCGGCGTACGCGCCGACCCCGTGCTCCCCGGCCGTTGCCTTCCGGCTGAGACAACGGTCCGCCGGCTCCTGGCTGGCATCGACGGTGATGCCCTGGACCGGGCAGTAGGCCGCTGGCTCGCCGACCGCTGCCGGACACTGTCACCGACCTCGCCGGCGTGGTCGTCACCAGCGACGCCATGTACACCCAGCGCGAGCACGCTGCGTACCTACTGGACCGCGAAGCCCACTACATCGTGATCGCGAAGGGCAACCAAAAGAAGCTGCGCATGCAGCTCAAGTCCCTTCCCTGGGCGAGATCCCACTGCAAAGCCGCACCAAGGGCATGGGGCACGAACGCGCCGAAATCCGGCGGATCAAGGTAGTCACCATCAACAACTTGCTTTCCCCGGCGCCCGCCAAGCGCTCCAGATCAAGCGCCGTCGGGGGAACCGCAAGACCGGCAAGACCACCATCAAGACCGTCTATGCCGTCACCCGCCTGACCGCCGAGCAGGCCACCCCCGCCCAACTCGCGGCGCTCGTCCGAGATCACTGGAAAGTCGAGGTCCTGCACCACATCAGGGATACGACGTTGGCCGAGGACGCCTTCCAACTGTGGACCGGCAACGCGTCCCGCGCCATGGCCACCTGGCGCAACCTCGCCGTCGGAGCCCTCCGCCTCACCGGCAGCACCAGCATCGCTGCAGCTCTGCGACGCAACGCCCGCGACCCACGCCGATCCCTCGCACTCCTCGGGCTCACATAATCACGAAACGGACTTCAGCCGCCCGAAGCCCTGGCCGAGGCGCGGCGGGGCCGTCGTCTCATAGGTCCAGTACAACCCCTCCGGGTCTATCATGATTTAGGTGTTTTTAGGCCCTTTGGCCTAGTGGTTTTTGGTTGGTCCGACTGGCTTATACCCGTCCGGCGGTAAGGCGGCCGTCGAAGAGCTGGTCGAACTCGTTCAATGCTGCCTTCCACTTGTTGTTCCAGCGTTTGCGTCCCCGGCCGGAGGGGTCGAGGGCGAGGGTGGCCAGGTAGATCCTCTTGAGTGCTGCCTGTTCGTTGGGGAAGTGTCCGCAGGCGGTGGCCGCGCGGCGGTAGCGGGCGTTGAGGGACTCGATGCTGTTGGTCGTGTAGACGACCTCGCGGATGGAGTCGGGGAAGGCCAGGAAGGGTACGAACTCGCTCCAGGCGCGCTGCCAGACGGTGGCGATCGAGCCGTATTTGTGGCCCCACTTGGCGTCGAACTCGTCGAGCCGCTCGCGGGCCTGGGCCTCGTTGACGGCGGTGTAGACGGGCTTGAGGTCGGCGGCGACCTCGGGCCAGTCCCGCCGGGAGGCGTAGCGCAGGCTCTGCCGGATCAGGTGAACGACGCAGCGCTGCACAACGGTTTGGGGCCACACGTTCGCGACCGCGTCCGGCAGAGCGGACAGCCCGTCACAGACGAGCATGAGGACGTCTCTGACCCCGCGATTACGCAGGTCGGTGAGGACTTGCTGCCAGAACTTGGCGCCCTCGCCACCGTCGCCGGCCCACAGGCCGAGGATATCGCGGTAGCCGTCGGCGGTGACCGCGATGGCCACGTAGATCGGCCTGTTGGCGACCTGCCCGTCCCTGATCTTGACGTGGATGGCGTCGACGAAGACGACCGGGTAGACCGCGTCGAGCGGGCGGGTGCGCCACTCGTTCATCGAGTCCAGGGCCTTGTCGGTGATCGTGGAGATCGTCTCCTTGGACGTCTTCATCCCGTACACCTCCTCAAGGTGCGCGACGATCTCCCCGGAGGTCATGCCGCGGGCGGTCAGCGAGAGCACCATCTCGTCCAGAGCACCGGTGCGACGGGCACCCTTGGGCAGGATGCGGGGCCGGAAAGTGCCCAGCCGGTCACGGGGGATCTGCAGCGTGATCGGCCCGACCTCACTCATCACCTTCTTCGTGCGATACCCGTTACGGCCGTTGCCGCCCGAACGCGAGCCCCGCCCGCCGCCGCGCTCGGCCTCGGCGGCCAGATGCTCATCCAGCTCGGCCTCCAGGGCGGCCTGCATCAGGTGCTGCGTGATCGCGGGCAGCAGACCGTCCTCACCGACCAGCCTCAGCCCACCACCGCGGACCCTGTCCTGGGCCAGCAGCGTCAGCGCGTCCAGCAGGTCCAGGCCCAGCCCGTCCACGGACTCCTGCGTTCTCCTCATGCCCGCACCGTCCGCGGCCGCCCCGTCAGTGGCAAGCGACACGCCGCCCACCGTCTCGAGAGAGTGAGTCTTCTGGATCGTCATCAGGTGTCCCTTCCGGTGAAGTTCCCACCTAATTCATGACACTCCCACCCCTCCTGCGGGTTTGGAGCAGCAGATGAGGATGTTGCCCTCGGCGGGAGGTTCGACGGGGTCGGGTGAGTAGTTGACGGTGCCGGACATGAGGGCGAGTTCGCAGGTGTGGCAGACCCCGGTGCGGCAGGACCATTGGACGGGGACGTCGCAGGCTTCGGCGAGTTCGAGCAGGGACTCCTGGACGTCGTTCCAGGGGACGGTGAGTCCGCTGCGGGCGAAGGAGACCTCGGGTCCGGTGCCGGGCGGGCCCGCGGGCTGGTGGGGCGCGGGCCCGGTTGCCGAGCCCTTGATCCCGGGAGTGATGGCGGGACGCGCGCCGAAGATCTCAGTGTGGACGCGGGAGGCGTCGAGACCGCAGTCCACGAGCGCGGAGGTGAGGCTGTCCATGAATGCGGTGGGGCCGCACAGGTACACGTCGGCATCGGTGGGTAGGCCGAGCCGGCGGACGGGCTCGGCCGAGAGGCGGCCTGCTTCCGCGTAGTCCACGCCAAGGTGGTCGTCGGCGGCGGGCCTGCTGTAGTAGACGGTCGACCGGGCGTTGGGGAGGGTGGCGATCAGGTCGCGACTTTCCTGGGCGAAGGGGTGCTCGCTGCCGTCACGGGCTCCGTGCAGCCACCACACCTGGCGGGTGGAGCGGTCATGGGCGAGGGTGTGCAGCATGGCGAGGACGGGGGTGACGCCGACCCCGGCCGACAGCAGTACCACCGGGTTGTCGCCCCCGGTCAGGCAGAAGGTGCCGCGGGGCGCGGCGGCATCCAGTTGGTCGCCGACCCGGATGTGGGCACGCAGCTCGTTACTGGCGGCGCCGTGCGGTTCGACCTTCACGCTGATCCGGTACGCGCCGGTGCCTGGCTCGCCGGACAGGGAGTAGCTGCGGATCAGGGGTGGCACGCCGCCCGCGGGCTGGACTTTGACGGTGAGGAACTGGCCCGGCAGCGCGGCCGGCAGCGCCGAGCCGTCTGCGGCGGCCAGGTACAGGGAGAACACGCTGCGGCTCTCGGACGGGATATGCGTGACAGTCAGCGGACGGAAGCCCGGCCAGGCAGGCGGCGGTGCGGTGGCCGCGGTGTTCAGTCCGGCGCTGCCCGAGGAAGCACCACCCTCGCCGTCGGCCTGGTCCAGCAGGGTCCGCATGGAACCCTGCCAGCCGGGGCTGAGCGCGGGGATCCGCAGGGCCCGTTCGACCTGTTCACGGGTGTGTCCGGGCAGGTAGAGCACCCGGTCGATCTCTTCGACGGTCATCGCCTCCGGGCCGGTGGAGACCTTGACGATCTCTTGCCCGGCCTCGACCTCGCCTTCCTCGATGACGCGGAGGTAGAAGCCGGGGCGGTGGTGGGCCACGAGCAGTGCGGCCATCTGTGGCTCACCCATGCGCAGGCCCACCCGGTAGCAGGTCACCCGGGGTTGAGTGACCTCGAACAGGGCGTCCCCGATACGGTAGCGGTCCCCGATGCAGACTTCGTCGTCGGGCAACCCGTCCACGGTGAAGTTCTCGCCGAACTGCCCCGGGGTGAGGTCGTCGCGGCCCAGCTCGTTCGCCCAGAAGCGGTAGGAGTCGGTCTGGTAGACCAGCACGGCCCGCTGCTCACCGCCGTGCCCGGCCAGATCTCCCTGGCCGTCCCCGTCGATGTTCAGCCGCCGCACCATCCGAGGTCCGGCGACGGTCTGCTTGTAGACGCCGGTGTGCACGGCCTTTCCGTGCCAGGGGACGTCTTTCGGCATTCCGATATTCACTGCTGTCAACGTGGCCACCACGCCACCTCTCTTGTGGCGCCTCCCACGCCGCTCCGGCTGGGAAGCCCGTGGTATCAGCTTCTGGCCCCTGGCCGCCGTGTCGATGGGGCGGCCCGATGTCGGCATCGGGCTGGTGTCCCCAGGCACAAAGCACTGCCTCACGCCGAAAGAGCCTGCGACGGCCGGCCCGGCATCGGCCGCCTGAACCGGGCCGTGATCAGCACATACTATCCGCCATGTCCACATCACATTCAACCGCATATCGGCGGGAGGTGTGCGGGTCTCGACACGCTTCAGGTCAGGACGCGTCCGAGGAATCCGTGGATGTATCCGCTGATGGCGTCCAGGTGCGTCTCCAGGGCGAAGTGCCCAGCAGGCAGCAGGTGGATTTCCGCCTCCGGCAGGTCACGGGAGAACGCCCGCGCGCCGTCCGGCCCGAAGATCTCGTCCCCCTGGCCCCATACCGCGAGCAGGGGCACCTGGCTGGTGCGGAAGTACTCCTGCAGCTTCGGGTACCCCTCGATATTCTTCGGGTAGTCGCGGAACAGCGTCAGCTGGATCTCATCGTTGCCCGGCCGTTCCAGCAGGAGCTGGTCGAGGGTCCAGGTGTCGGGGCTGACCAGGCTGGTGTCGGGGGCGCCGTTCTCGTACTGCCAACGGGTCGTACTCGGGCTGAATTTGGACCGTGCGCCCGGCTCCGTGTCGCGGCCTGGATTGGTGGCGTACGCGAACAGGTCGTCCCAGAAGGGTTTGGCGAATCCTTCCATGTAGGCGTTGCCGCTCTGCGAGATGATCGCGCTGACGTCGAAGGAAGGGTCGAGCGCAAGGCGCCAGCCGATCGGTGCTCCGTAGTCGTGCACATACATGGCGAAGCGGTTCATGCCTAGGTGGTTGAGCAGTCCGGCGGTGATTCCTGCGAGGTTGTCGAAGGTGTAGTCGAATGCGTCCACCTTGGGCATGGCGGAGTGGCCGTATCCGATGTGGTCGGTGGCGATCACGTGATAATCGTCGGCCAGCGCGGGGACGAGATGGCGGAACATGTGCGAGCTGCTCGGGAATCCGTGCAGCAGCAGCACGACCGGAGCGTCGCTGGGGCCGGCCTCGCGGTAGAAGACTTCTTGGCCCTTGATGGTTGCTGTCTTGTGTCGCGTGGGAAGCACATCGACCTCCGGGCGCCCGTGGGCGCGGAACTGCGTCAAATCCGCCCGTGTAAAACCCGGCTGGACACGACCAAGGTCAGGACGGTCGCCGTGGAGGCTCGGGAACCATTTTCCCTCGGCGGCGTGGTGCCTCGCGGCAGATGGCGCCGGTTGCCACCTTCCTCACGCTAGACCTGACCCGCAGGGAGGGCAACGCAGCAGAACCAATAACTGGCATCACGGAATTCACGTGCAGCTCGCTGAATCACGGGTACCAACACATTACGGAACACAAGCACAGCAGAGAGTCACAGCAATGTCGCGAGTCGTTGTCTCTGCGGGATCTCCCGGCGGTAGGCCCGACATCCCTGACGTCAGCCAGGAATACCGCAATGACGTATATCCGTTCCCGTCCGGCTTCCTACCGCGAGGTCGAGTTGGCCGCCCAGCACTGTGCTGGATTCCGTGAAAGCGCGGACCGCACCCAATCATTAGTGACGCACTTCTCCGCGGCGCCGCGGGATTCCTTGCCGATCTGCGATTCCTGGTCATCTGGGCGGCCCCTGCTGAGCGCCCAGACCCTCACCGCGGCCGGCGCGCTGTGCGGGCTGCCGCGTACAGCATCGGTGGCTCGACGGCTACCGCCGACTTCCCCCCTGTATCGGAGCTTGGTGTCAACGTCCGTCGAAACAGCGGCAATCGTGCCGCTACTGGGCGTCAGACCAGGATTCCACCGCGCCCCTGAACGGGACCCCGGCCGCCGTCCGGCACCGCACACGACACCCGCGGCGGGCCTGTGCTCACGGTGTCATCCGGGGCCCGGCTGGCGCCCGGGGTCTCGTGCGTTCAGCCGCGGGCGAAGGCCAGCAAGTCGGCGTCGAAGACGTCCTTGAACGGAGCGACCATCGACAGGCCGTGCGGGGCCCCGGGGTACACCTTGAACGTGTTGTCCTTGACGATCTTCGAGGACTTCTCACCGGCCGCGACGATGGGCACGATCTGGTCGTCGTCACCGTGCGCGATGAGCGTAGGGAAGTCGAAGCGTTGCAGGTCCTCGGTCAGATCGGTCTCCGAGAATGCCTTGATGCAGTCGTAGGAACCCTTGATCCCCACCTGCAGCGACCACAGCCAGAACGCGTCACGGGTGCCCTGGGACACCTGGTGACCCTCGCGGTTCGCGCCGTAGAAGGGGGTACTCAGGTCCTGGTAGAACTGCGAACGGTCGGTCGCCACGCCCTTGCGGATCTCGTCGAACACCTCCCGCGGCAGCCCCTCAGGGTTGGCATCTGTCTTGAGCATCAGCGGCGGAATCGCGCTGAGCAGGACCGCTTTGGCGACCCGGTCGCTTCCGTGGCGGCCTACATAGCGCGTAACCTCGCCACCCCCGGTGGAGTGCCCGACAAGAATGACATCACGTAGGTCAAGGGTTTCGATCAGCTGCGCCAGGTCATCGGCATAGGTGTTCAGGTCGTTGCCGTTCCAGGTCTGCCCGGAGCGCCCGTGGCCGCGGCGGTCGTGGGCGATGGCGCGGAATCCGTTGTCGGCCATCAATTGGGTCTGGGGGTCCCAGGCGTCGGCGTTCAGCGGCCAGCCATGGCTGAAGACCACGGGCTGTCCGGTACCCCAGTCCTTGTAGAAGATCTCGGTATTGTCCCTGGTGGTGATGAAAGGCATCGCATGCCCCTCTCGATCGAATCGACGTGAAGTGCCGCAGCCCCATGCGGTCTGACTCATCCGGAGAACGTGGGCGTCAGCTCGCATGAGGCCATCGGTGCCGTCAACTCGATTGGTCGAGGCGGTACCTGGGGAAGGCTCACGATGTGCCGGGCGATCGCTGAGCGCCTCGCGCCTTCACGCTACCCGCCGCACCGAATTCACGCGCGCCCAGGCGCACGCCCCGCGCTCATCCCGTCGGCCGAGGCCGCTCACTCGGCGTATGCCTCTGCTACCGCGAGGGTGTCCTCATATAGATGCAGCTTGACGATCTTGTCGCCTGCCACCTGAAGGTGCATCGCGATGGGCGTCATGAACGTCCGGCCGGTGCCCTTCGCGACTCGGGTGAACCGTCCCAGCATGACCGCGTGGTCACCGTCGACGAGGAGCGCCTCAATATCGTCAACGTTCTTCTCGGGCACGATGTTCGCCCCCAGCGTCCTGAAATAGTCGGCTACCTCGCTGCGCTTGGTGCGCGGCCCCGTCCAGGGCAGCGACGCCGACCCGGGAACGTACCAGTCGATGTCGTCGGCGAAGACCTCTGCGACTTTGTCCGGGTCTCCGCCTGCCAGCAGGCCGAAGAATTTCTCGACGACGTCTCGGGTAGTCATGATCAAAACCTTTCTGGAGAACATGCGACGTCAATGTCGTTTCGCATGACTGTTGGTAGGGGGTGGGGTCTGCCGTTTCCTGGGAAGGAGCCTGCCGCCCCCGCTCGCCGCTTACCGGGCAGAGTCGGCCATGGTGAATTACAGGCGGAGGCTCTCGGCCATCGCGTCGCGCCACTGTGCAGTCCCACGAGCGCCACACGCCCAACACCGGGATATCGGGTCCAGTCCGTTGGTCTTTGCCGGGCCCGGGGCGGCCTCCAGCAGCCGCTTGGTCAGCTGCTGCAACAGCCCGCCCTCGCCTGTCAGCTGGAGTCCCTCGGCCCCGGCCCGGCCACCAGCTCGTCGATCAGCTGGTCGTCCACGGACTTCGACGGTTGCAGCACAGCCGCCTCGGTGGTCTCGGGCTCGGTCACGTTCTCGCCGGCCATCGGTGCATCTTCCTTGATCAGGAGTTACACCGAACGTTTTACAGTCCTGAAGATCGCGATCTGCAACTGAGTAGTAGAGGCTGTTGACTACAGGCTGGCGATGCTGTCCTGCACCGACTTGCCCCAAGCCACACCTTCGGCGTGAGTGTTGGCGAAGTCCGGGTCCACGTAGATGTGGACTCTCTTGATGAGTTCACCCTCGAACTCGAACACGTTGCAGAACAGGCCGAAGGAGGAAACGCCGTCAGGGAATTCGATACCTGACGCCGTTGTGCCCCGTTCGGCACCTTCGACGGTCACGTAGTTCCCGGATGACAGCACGGTGAAGCGGTCGAACTCGTGCTGGAGTGACGCGATTCCGCGGCCGAGACCCCGAGCGAACGCACCGATCTGCGCCTTCCCGTTGGCGATGCCGAACTTCGGGTAGAACATTTGCGCATCGTCCGTGAAGAGGTCGATGACCGCCGGGTTGCCGGCGTCCGCCATGTGGAAGTAGTCGATGACAATCTCTTCGCGACGCTTCTGAATATCGCTGGTGCCGTTCACTTTCCTCCTGGTACGTGGTGCGTGGTGCGCTCTCGCGCTGGTATTCCCCCGTCGGCCATATTCGCCGTACCGGGTGGCTGCTTCTGCAGGTACCGCCGGGTCCACTGAGGTGGTCGCCCCCGCGGCTCGGGCCCCGGGCGCCCCAAGAGGGGTATTCCGCTCGTGTTGCCGGGGCTGCTCGGCGAGCCGGGCGCGGCCGCCAGCCCTCCCATTTGGTCGTCACGGGAACGTTGGCAAGCGGCCAGGCCCGGGGGCCAAGCTGCCCGGTGAGCCGGGTGCGCGGTATGCCCTGCGGGTGAGGGGGTGCGGTCAGACCTGAGCCTGGCCTCCGTCGACAAACCAGTCGGCGCCGTTGACGAAGCTGGAGGCGTCCGAGGCCAGGAATGTCGCCACGGCGGCGATCTCGTCCGGGTGGCCGATCCTGCCGAGCGGCACCTCCGAGGCGAGCTGGCGGAGGTCCGGGCCGACCAGGCCCGGGGTCTCGGTCGGGCCGGGGCTCAGCATGTTCACCCGGAACTTCCGTTCCTGCGCGCTGAGCGCCCAGCTGCGCACCAGGTTGCGTACTGCTGCCTTCGACGCGCCGTAGATTTCCAGGCCCGGTCCGGGGCGGAGGGCGTTGGTCGATCCTGTCACTACGATCGAGGCGCCATCCGACAGCAGAGGCAGCGCCTTCTGCACGGTGAAGATCGTGCCCTTCACGTTCGTGCCGAAGGTGGCGTCGATGGCTTCCTCGGTGATCTCGCCGAGACGCTCGGGAACAGCGCTGCCGGCGTTGGCGACAAGCACGTCGATGCGCCCCGCCTCTTCGCGCACGACCGAGTAAAGGTGATCGAGGTCCGCCTGCACCGACACGTCGGCCCTCACTCCGGTGGCCGCCGGCCCGATCTCGGCGACGGCCGCGTCGAGCGGCTCTTGACGGCGGCCGGCCAGGAACACCCGTGCCCCTTCCTCGGCGAACCGCCTGGCGATGGCAAGCCCAATGCCGCTGTTGGCCCCAGTGACCACCGCCGCCTTGCCCGCGAGTACTCCCGTCATGACGCGCCCACTCCTCAGTTCTTGACTCGTTCGTCCATAACGCTAAACGTTATGGACGAACGAGTCAAGAACGCGTAGGCTTGTCCCCATGGCACGACCTCGGAAGTTCGACGAGCAGCAGGTACTGGACACCGCCCGGGAGCGGTTCTGGTCGGGTGGGTACGCCGCCACGCGCATGGAAGACATTGCCGAGGCAACGGGGCTCGGCAAAGGCAGCCTGTACGGCGCGTTCGGCGGAAAGCAGGAGCTGTTCCACCGCGTGTTCGACGACTACTGCGGCTCCGTCGTCGACGCTGTGGGCCGGCAGTTGCGCGGCCACGACGCGGACGCCTACGCGCGGCTGTCCGCCCACGTGCACGCGGTGGCGGCGGCCACCGCCGCAGACACCGCCCACCGCGGATGCCTGCTGGCCAAGGGCGCCGCCGAGCTAGCCGAACACGACAAGACGGTGGCCAAGCGGGCACGCGCGGCCGTCGAGGCGCTGCGCGCGCTACTGGAGGACGACATCGCGGCCTGCCAGCGCAATGGCGATATTGCCGCGGACGCGGATCCGGGAAAGCTGGCTGCGCTAGTGCTCGCCGTACTGCGCGGCATTGAAGCGCTGGGTAAGGCCGGAGCGAGCGAGGAGACGCTGGCCGATATAGCCTGGACAGCCCTTGCTGTTCTGCCCCGCCCCGCTCATTGACGGCCCCGCCCGGCGAGAGCGGGGCGGGGCAGGCGGCGGAACTCATCCCGTCACAGCAAGCCAACCGCTTCGACTGCGAATACGGCGCCCCGGCCGTCCTGCTCAGCCGGGGACGGATTGTGGTGCGCGATCTCGGCCCAGGGGGCGGATTCGGGCCGCCGGCCCCGCAACTCGGGCCGCTCGAAGGCGATCTGCACCCCGTAACACCAGGGTCCGTCCGGCCTGCCCCAGAGTGATGCGTCGACCAGCCCCTCGGTGCGGAGTTTGGCCAGCCGCCGCCTCGTCGGCTCGATCCGCACCCCAGGAGGAGTTAGCCTGCGGAACGGGCCAGTGGACCCCGAGGCTGCCGCGCGGGCGCAGTCGGTGAGGGCTGTCGACGCGGCAGCCGAAGTGTTGGCCCTCGCCCGTGCGCGCACCGCATCCCCCACCGTCCAATTCCCTGAGGCCGACCTGTTCGAGTGGCAGCCGCCACGACGATACGACACCGTGTTCTTCGCCTTCTGGCTCTCGCATGTCCCGCCGACGCGGTTGCCCGACTTCTGGAACACCGTCGCCACCGCGCTCGCGCCGGGCGGCAAAGCGATCTTCATCGACGACGGCCCCGCCGCAGCCGCAGAGGAGACAATCCTCGCGAACCAGCCGGCCCCGGCGGCTCTGCGCCGGCTCGATGACGGCAGCCAGAACCGCATCGTGAAGGTATTCCACGATGTCCAGACACTCACGGACGACCTCACGGCGTTGGGGTGGTCGGTCCGGATCTGGCCCATGGGCTGCAACTTCATCGGCATTGCAGAACCACCGACCACCCCAGACTTAAAGCGGATGTCGTCGTCGCGGTCGACGGATTCGCGTCCGATGCTGAGCAGCAGATCGACGACAGTGGCACAGTCGGGGGCCGCGGGGTCGTCGGCCAACGCGAACAGGAACGGCAGACTCGCCGTCGTGCACGCGTACACGTCGCCCTGGCGGTGGGCCGCGCTGTAGAAGTCGCTCAACGCATTCCGCCGGGTCTCGGAATTGGGCGAGCCGATCGCCCGCAGCCACACCGGAACGTCGTTGGCGGACCGTACGCATGGCTCATCGCCGCCCAGTCGATGCTGGCAAGTAGGGGGCAGGACTCTCCGCGGCGAAGGTGTATTAAGGGCTGAGCTGCGGGGCCAGTGCATATAGGACGCTGGGCCGGATTTCCGGCTTGCCGACGTATTTCGCAGGCGTGCGGGCAGAGCACCCACTTCCAGGGCTGGGCGTACGGGGCTCGCTGGGACTCGGGGCGCGGCCGGGGTCGTCGGCGGTGCAGCGGCGCTGGACACGGCCACGGCATCCGGTGCGCAAGCCGAAAGCCTCGCTGTACGGGCCGCACCGTTCGGCCTCGATGGCGGCGATCTCCCGACGGGAGGACGGGGTGCGGGGAGGGGCGTCCACTGCTGGCCGGGGGTGCTGGTGAAGACGTGCCGGCCGTCATCGACAAGGTCTCACCGATCGGTTCATCGAATAGTCGGCGGGCGCCCGCGGTCACGCGGCCCTTTCATGTGCTCATTACGGGCCATCCCCCTTGGGCCGACGGAGCATTCCGCGCACCTGTCCAGAGTGGTGTCATGCCATGCAGACCACCGACCTCCCCGAATGCACGGAGCTAACTTCTCCTCCCCACCATCCCCACAGACCGTTCACACCTCGGGGATGGCATGGACGTCGACTGAGGTGCAGCAATTCACCGATGCAGAACACCCCGCGATGGGGCACAGTGGAATGGAGGGCTGGATGACCGGGACAGCGCCCCCTCAGGGCACACACCCCGAAGGTGAGCACGGCACTCGAGTGATGTCGCTTGGTGTCGGAACAATCCGCACCGGCTCAGGGAAGAGACCTCGCGTCACCGGACCGGAATGTGCTTCGGAAGGACATCCGGTGTACCGAATACTTACTGCACCAGTGGTTTGTTATTGCGTGAGGAGCGCCAGGTGGAAATCACGAAGACCGACACGGCGGTTGTGTTCATTGACCCACAGAACGACGTACTGAGCGAGGGCGGAGCGAACTGGGACGCGGTGGCAGCGAGCGTCACAGAGAACAGGACCGTCGAGAATATGGAGAGAATCTTCGAGGCGGCGAAGGCGGGCGGATATGAGGTCTTCATCTCGCCCCATTACTTCTACCCGACGGACAACGGATGGCGAATGAACGGGCCGCTCGAGACAAGCGAGCTCGAGACCCACACGTTCGCACGGTCGGGACAGCTTGATCTGACCGGTTTCCGAAACTCCGGGGCAGACTGGCTGGACCGCTTCAAGCCCTATATCGAAGACGGCAGAACGGTGGTAGCCAGCCCGCACAAGGTATTCGGTCCGGAAACCAACGACTTGGTACTGCAACTGCGCAAGCGGAGAATACAAAGGATTATTCTTGGCGGGATGCTGGCGAACATGTGCGTCGAGTCCCATATGCGTCACCTCATCGAGGAGGGATTTGAGGTCGCCGTGGTCAGGGATGCAACAGCCGGACCCCGACACCCGGTCTGGGGCGACGGCTATCAGGCGGCGATCATCAACTACCGTTTCTTCGCCCATGCGTTACTGTCAACTGACGAAGTACTCGATCGAATGCACTGAGGAGCTCGCAGCCGAAATAGTGCTCGCGTAGTCCGGTAGTTACGCTTTCAACAGGCGTCGTCGACGGTCGCCGGTCTACTGCGCGGGAGTGCCGTGGAAACATGTCTGCCCGACAATAGCCGGTGCTCGGAACGACATGTGGGTAGCAACAGAGGTTGCCGACCACAAACGAGCGGATTCGGGTCGGCGCGAGAGGGCATACTTTGGAGTTCCAACACATCGTGGAGTTGGTCGGTCGAGCCGTTGACGCCGTCGGCGTAGCCATCATAGTCGTGGGAACGCTCTTGGCGACCGTTCTCGCGGCTATCCGGCTCAGTCGCCGACAGGCGGGTGTGTACCGCGGCTATCGCCGTCGCGTCGGGCGGTCGATCCTGCTGGGGCTGGAGTTCCTCGTAGCCGGCGATATCATCCGTACAGTCGCCGTCGCACCGACGTACGCAAGCGTCGGAGTGCTGGCCGTGATCGTGGGCATCCGCACCTTCCTCAGCTTTTCTCTCGAGCTCGAGATCACCGGGCGGTGGCCATGGCAGAAGCCAGTGGCCGAAGCCGAAGACTGACCCCGCGTGACGCCGGCGGCCAGCGGAGCGGCGCCATCCCTGCCGTGAATTCCTAAGGGCTGTCCCGTAATCCCCGGTGGATCAGCGCGCGGCGTCAGATGCGGTGCATCGCAAGGCGGAGGGTCGTCCTCATACTGGGCGTATTCGGGCGATCCGACAACGCGGCGAGGTGCCGTAGCTGTCGTCGTGCGCCCGCCGGGGATTACGGGACAGCCCTTAGGCCGAAGCTCAGTCTCATCGATCTCAATTGGTGAGTCTGCGGTAGCAGATGAGGGTGCAGGCGATGCTCGTGAAGGCGAGGAAGTGCTCGGCTTTGCGCTCGTAGCGTCGGTGGAGACGGCGCAGCCGGCGAGCCAGGCCATGGTGCGTTCGACGGTCCAGCGGTGGCGGCCCAGTCGCTGTGAGGACTCGATTCCTTTCCTCGCGATGCGGTGCTGGATGCCACGCCGGCGTAACCATCGTCGCAGGTGGGAGTAGTCGTAGCCCTTGTCCGCGTGGAGCTTTGCGGGCTTGCGGCGCCGCGGTCCGCGGCGGGAGCGGATCGGCGGTATGCCTTGCGCGAGGGGGATCAGGGCCTGGCTGTCATGCAGGTTCGCCCCCGGTATTGCGACGGACAGGGGCAGACCGGTCCGCTCGGTGATCAGGTGGATCTTCGCCCCGTACTTACCCCGGTCGACAGGACTCGGACCTGTCAGGTCCCCCTTTTCAGGGCCCGCATGTTCACCGAGTCGATCTCACACCGGGACCAGTCCAACTCGCCGCGGGCGCCGAGCTCGTCCAGGACCAGGCGGTGGAGCTTGGCCCATACCCTGGCCTTCGTCCACTCGGAGAAACGTCGATGAGCCGTTGCCCCGGACGGCCCGAACGATGCAGTGGGCAACTGCTGCCATGTGCAGCCCGACGTGGCCACGAACACGATCGCGGCGAGCACCTCACGATCACCATGCCGACGCCGTCCACCACCCTGAGGCCGCGAAGGCGCCTCCGGCACCACCCGCTGAAACAACTCCCACAACTCATCCGGCACCAGCCGCTCAACGATCCCCACCATGACCGACAGCCTACCGACCCAACCAAATGAGATGACTTCTAAGAAGCCGCAACCGCACCAGCTTCCTGACCCGCGGCAACGACGCTGCCCGGGCTGCGGGACGACCGCCAAGTTGTTGTTCGGCAGGGCTGACGTCCCTACGGTGACGGCATGGGCAAGGACCGGGACCGGGTGCCCCGGCTGCGGCTGGTTGTGGTCATGGGCGACCGAGACGCGGGGCCGCGGTTGTGCCGTGGGTGTGGTGGTCCGCTGATGCCGTCGGCGAAGTCGACGGCGGTGTTCTGTTCTTCGGCCTGCCGCTCCAGGCACTGGCGCCGGCTGCGGCGCACGAGGGCGAGGACCCAGGCGGTCCAGGCCGCCCGGACGGCGAACTGCCCAGAGTGCGGCGCGAGTTGGACGGTCGGAGTGGACCATCCCGTATCTGCACGGTACTGCTCTCCCCGTTGCCGCAAACGGGCCTGGCACCGGCGGCGCACAGAGCCGGGCGGGGTGTGAGACCGCGCGCCCCGTTATGGCAGTGCGGCTTCACGCGCCGGGCCCGTGCGCCCTGGCAACCGTTCCCGGGCCGCCGGATGGTTCCAAGTGACGGGTATTCGAGGCGAGTTGACGGCACGAGGGGTGCCGCGCCGGGGCCCGTGGGGGTGGGTGCGGATGTCCGGAAACGTCGGCAGTGTGACCCGGGACCGTTACGACGAGCTGGTCAAGCTGGGGCGGGACTGGGTGGCCACGATGAGCAGCGCCCAGTGGCGTCTTGGCGACGCGACCATGGAGATCGAGCCGATGCGCTCGTATGGGGGTGCAAATCCGTCCGGGAAGGACGACCTGTTCACCGTCAGCGAGGCCATCCGGATGTTCGCCGAAGACGTCGGCCTGGCTAATACGACGGTCCGCAGCTACCGGTGGGTGTCCTCGCGCTGGCCGAAGGAGCGCCGGCGGGCGGATGTCTCGCACACCATCCACAAGGTGCTGGCCAGCATCTCCGATGAACAGGAGCGGTTCGAGGCGGTCAACACCCCCCGCCCAACCCGCGCGGCGGACAGCCACGCTGGACGCACGACAGCGCGAAGCGGGTGGTGGGCTGGAAGGTCGACTCCCCGGAGAGCGTCCAGGAGAAGGTGGAGGCGATCCACGACCTGGCCGCCGACGACGCGGTCGCGGCGGTGGTGACCACCGACTTCCTGCGCCGCCCCTCGGTCGCCTCGAAGGCCATGGCCGATGACACCGCCCGGCACGCCGTTAATGAAGCTCCGTTCGACCGGTTCCGCCAGCAGGCCCAGTTCGTGCACCAGGAGGCTGCCCCGCAGTTGCAGCGAATGAAGCACAGCGCGCAGTTCATGGACATGGTCGCGGCCTGCGCACGGTTTGTCGCGACGGCGGGGCGGATCGTGCCGAACCTGCGCGGCGAGCACTACGACGACGGCGAACGCGAGACGATCGGGCGGGGACTTTCGCGGGTACGCGCCGCGGCAGACTGGATCGAGAACGCCGTCACCCGCGGCGAGGTCGATCTGGACGAGCAGCTGGAGAAGCTGCTGAAGGGCTCGGGTGAGTAGGCGATGGGGCGGGGGGTCCCCGCTCACGTCCATGCCGAAGCGACCCTCAGCGCTCTGCTGGAAGCCCGTCCCGCCGGCCTGACCATCGCCCAGCTGATGTCCGCCACCGAACGCACCCGCGCGCAGGTCCACACCGGGCTCGCGCATCTGCGCAAGGTCGCGGCGGCGAAGGGCCTTCCGCCTGTGACCTGGGACAAGCGGTGGGGATATCGCATGCTGGATGACGCGCCGGAGGTGTGGATCGGTTACGAACGGGCGTTCTTCGAGACCGTCCACCACCGGGTGGAGAACTTCATCGCCGGGACACTCCTCCCGCATCAGAAGAAGACCCCGAACGACCCCTACATCCGCACGGTCATGGCGCAGATGGGTGCGATCGAATCCACCCTTCAGCTCCTGGCCAGCCTGAAGTGAACCGGAGCACGAGAGGCAACGGGCCGCGCCCCCCGTAGTTGGCCCCATCCACCGGTCGCGGCCCGGCACCGTCATGCTGCTGCCCCGTTACCGCTACCCCTCCGACACCAGCGACTTCGAATGGGCCCTGCTCAAGCCGCTCCTCCCGACTCCGGCCTGCCAGATGCCGAAGGGCGGGGCTCCGGAGAAATGGCCCCGGCGCCGCGTAGTTGACGCGATCCGCTACATCACCGACAACGGCGCGAAATGGCGGGCGCTGCCCGCTGACTTCGGCATCCCGTGGCGCACCGTTTTCGGATACTTCGCCCGCTGGGCGAAGGCCGGCGCACTCAAGCTGATCCTCGACCAGCTTCGTCGGCGGTTGCGGCTGCGCCGTCGGCGCTGTCCCTGGCCGGTCCGGGTGATCGTGGACTCCCAGTCCGTCAAAGGCGCGGAGACCGTGTCGAACGCGACGCGCGGCTACGACGCGAACAAGCACATCAACGGCAGGAAGCGACATCTCCTTGTCGACCAGGACGGCCTGCTCGTCGACCTGCTCGTCACCCCCGCAGACGTCCAGGACCGCGACGCGGCCCGCATCCTGCTCACCCGCCTCCACGCCGAACACCCCGAAATCGTCCTGGTCTGGGCGGACAACGGCTACAAAGGCGAGGAGTTCAGCACCTGGGCCCAGGACACCCTGGGCATCACGATCAAGGTCGTCCCCCGCCCCAAGGACGCCAAGGGCCTCGTACTGCTGCCGAAGAGGTGGGTGGTGGAACGGAGCAACTCATGGACGATGCGAGCCCGGCGCAACGCAAGGGACTACGAACGCCTGATGCCCCACGCCGAAGCTCACATCCAGCGGGCCTTCATCACCCTCATGTCACGCCGCTTGGCCCGCCCACGCAGCCAGATCGAGGCGTCGACGGCCACCCTCGCAATCGGCTGAAAGACCAATGCGCTGCCGCTGCCGTTCGCAACATCGACCATCGACGCCCAACCGAACGGCAAGCAGGATCACTACCAACCCTCATACCCCGCGACCTGCGGAAAGGAGATGTGACACAGCTTCTCAGGGTCGAGTGGAGGCGCTTGAGTGGGACTGCGACGCCGCCGTCTGGGCCTGTCAGCAGCACGGTGAGTTCTTGGTCGCAGGCGCAGCGGTGGCAGAGGCCGTGGTGGCGGAGTCGTTCGACCGTGCCGCAGCGGGTGCAGGTCTTGAAAGAGACCGGGTTCTTCTTGAAGCAGGTCTCGCAGAGGGGACCGTTGGCGGTTCGGGCCGCTGCCCAGCTCTGCGCATTCGGCGCTCCGCGGCCGCGGCCCGGCAGCGACCCGGCGATCTGCCTGCGCGAGGCCCTGGCCGCGGTCGGTGCCCGCAACATCCGGCACCGCGGCGCGCACCGCTTCTGCGGACGGTTTCCGCGTGTTGCCGCTTGGTCCACGGCAGTAACAGGACGAAGGGCCCGTCGCCGACTCACGCCCTCCAAGCCGTCCTGTCATTCGATGACTTGACCGAAGTCCCAGCCGTCCTGGCAGGTACTCGGCTTGGTGTGGTCGGGTATGCCTCAGCGGTCCTCCACGATGAAACAGGCTCGTTCGTAGAGCTCGTCGAACGTGATGACTTCGACGTCCTGGATGAATCGCCTGTACTGCTCACGGGAAATGATCTTCTCCGGGTTCGCCGAGCCGCGGTCGGTGAACCCGCTGAGGCTACCGATCACTAGCACCTGTCGGGGGCGGGTGGTGGAGATCTCGATGTCGGTGGGGACGCCGTCGTCCTCGTAGAGTTTGTGCAGCTCGCAGGTGACTGCGCGATCTTGAACAGCACAGGGCTCGCGGGGCGGTCACCCGGCCTGAGCGGACGAATGGACTGGGCGGGCCCTGAGCCATGCGACGCTCCCCGCAATGAGGTCGTAGACGTCCTTCCCCTCCTCGGCACCGTCTGTTTCGATGATGCTCCTGTGCGCCCGGCAGGGGCTGCCTGTTGGAATAGCTGCTCGGCTATTGCTTTCTCGCCCACCTGGTCCAGCAACTGCGCTGCAGCGGCGAGACCCTGAACCTTGCCAACGGAGGCGCCTTGGACCTCGCCATCGGCGCACTACGCCAGTCCGGAGCCACCAACATCGCCGCCGGCCTGGGTCGCGGTCAGGAGTGCCAGGAGTTGCTCATGGAGCGGGGCGGGGGCGGCGAGGAAACTCGCGGCGCCTGTCTGCCAGGGATTGCCCTCGGTATCGGTGACCTGAAGGCCAGCCTCGGCGGCCACGAGTGAGCCGCCGAGGAGGTTGGCATCGTCGCGTCCGTACTCCCAGAAGGCGTCGATGCGTCCCGCGGCGGTATCCGCGACCTGCCAGGACGTGGGGCCGAGGTTGCGTACCGCCCCGGCGTACGGCAAGACCGCCGAGAGCGTGCGTCCCGCGGCGCGCACGGCGGCCGGCTCAGCGGCCACAGTGGGAGGCTGGCTGGTGGCCAGCAGCGCGACCTTGAGATCGGTCTTTCGGGAGGGCCGGATCAGCCGGCCGTTGCGGCGGGACCCCTGCCCGGCAGCAGCGGTGTAGGTCTCACCTCGCAGGGGCGAGTGCAGGACCGTTGCCACCGGCCGCAGGTCGCGCACGAGCGTGATGCTGATGGACCAGTACGGCAGGTCCTGCAGGAGTTGCACGGCTCCGTCGACAGCGTCGATGACCCAGACCTCGCCGTGAGGAGGGATGGTGTCGCCCAGTTCCTCGCCCCATGCGGCACCGGGGCACAGTCCGGACAGGTGGGTGCGCAGCTGGTCGGCGGCGGGTTTGTCGAGCGCCTCGAAGTTCTGCATGAACTCCCCCCACGTGGCGGCCGGCGCCGGGATCGGTGCCGCCTGCAGGAAGTCTCCGACCCTCTGGGCGGCCTGCGTCATGGGCGCGAGCAGATCAATGTCCGACATGGGACTCTCCCTCACATGCTGATGAGCGGGTACGACTCCGATTCTGAGCGACGTGACCGTAGTTCCGGTCAAGGGCCCGGAATTCTGAGCGAAATCCGCGCCCAGAGCGACGAAAGGTGGGCGAATCACGCCGCACAGGTCCGGATCACCGATGGAGTCCGGCCCGTTTGACCCACTGGCCGACCAGGACGGTGTCCGTGCTGACGATGGAGCGCCCGCTCAGGTCCTGGGTGAGGAAGCAGTACAGCTCCTGCATGTCGCGGAACCACACGGCCACGCACAGGTTCGCCCGCCCAGTTGTGGCCACGGCTCCGTGGACGGCAGGGTGCCGGGCCAGGGACCGGCCCACGGCGTCCAGGTGATCTGGCGGGACTTCCATCCAGATGTTCGCGTCGATGCCCATACCGAGCCGCTGCGGATCGACGAGGACCTGTGTGCTGACCCGCCCCTGGGAGAACAACGACACAAGCCGACGCCGCACGGTGGACTCCGCGTGCCCCGTGCTGTGGGCCACCGCTGTGGCAGACAGTCGACCGTCGAGTTCCAGCGCGGACACGATGTCCTCGTCCGTCGCGTCCAACTCGCGCCGTGACCCGGACGGTTCAGGCCTTCGGGCCAATACCTCGCGTTCCCGCGCGGTGAGCACATCGAGTCGCCAGTCGCTCGCCTCGCAGAACACGTGCAGCACCGTCTGCGCCGTGACCGCTGTGACGGCGCTGGTGGCGGGCAGTTGCTGGAAGATCAGCCGGTTGCGGGGCTCGAAGGCGTGCAGCAGCACTGCCGAGATCTCGTCACCGCTCGCCGACACGTCGACGAAGGGGATGTCCTCTCGTTCGGCCAGGGCGGACGTGATCGCGTCGAGCTTGCCGCGCAGGACCTTGATGCGCAGCATCGTCGCACCGACGTCCGCGTTGCGAGTGCGGCGGACGATCACGCGAACCGTGCCGCTGCCCGTCAGGGACTTCAACCGACGCTGCACTTCCCGCGTGCTGTAGCCCAGGACGGACGACGCCCGCTCCGCGCTGATCCTGCCGTCGTACTGCAGCGCCGCAACCAATCGTTGATCCCGCTCCGCGAGTGTGCCCTGCGCCAGATGAGTCGACATACAAAGCAGTTTCGCTCATCGCAGCAGCTCGGCAGACCGCAAGCAACCGGGACGCCCTGCAGTCGGGCCGATCGAGATCCCACGACCAAGGAAGACCGTCATGAATGCTGCCGATGCAGGCCATGCTCGGTTCCGCCGGGTGGCTCCCGCACGCGCGGGTCCACCTGCGGCGCCTCTTCGCGTACCTGCCGCAGCAACCCCGCTACTACAAGTGGCTGCCCAAGCTCGCCGAGTTGCTTCGCCGCAGCACCCGGATCCTGGCCAAAAATGCGTTCAGGCTGCGAAGAACGAGCGCGGCCTGAACGCGTTCGAAGTGCTGGAACGGCGTCAGTCGACGTCGATCACGACCTTGCCCTGCGCGGTGCCGCTCTCCACGGCCGCGTGGGCCTCGGCGACGTCCGCGAGCGTGAAGTGGCGGTGGTCGAGCTGGGGCTTGAGTGCGCCCGCGTCGGCCAGGGCGGCCGCTTCGCGCATGATCTCTCCGTGGTGCTCACGCCCGCGCCCGGTCAGCAGGGGCAGCAGGGTGAAGACACCGGAGTAGGTCGCCCCGCGGAAGGAGAGGGGCGCGATGCTGTGGGTCCCCCAGCCCAGCGCGCTCACGACGTGACCCGTGTAGGTGCGTACCGCCTCGAAGGAGGCGTCGAGCACGGAACCGCCGACGGTGTCGAAGATGACGTCGAAGCCCTCGCCGCCGGTGTGCTTGGTGACGTACTCGTCCACGGCGGTGGTGGTGTAGGTCGATCGGTGTGGCCCCCAGGCGCTCGACGACCTCCAGTCGGGAGGGCGACGCGGTGGCGAACACCTCGGCGCCGCGGGCGCGGGCGATCTGCACGGCCACCTGGCCGATGCCGCCGGCCCCGCCGTGGATGAGTACCTTCTGGCCCGCGTGGACCTGCGCCCGGTCGACCAGCCCCTCCCAGGCCGTGATGAAGACCAGGGGCACGGCCGCGGCCTCGCGCATGCTGAGCGCGGCCGGCTTGCGGGCGAGCAGGCGGCTGTCGACGGCCGCGTACTCGGCGAGCGAGCCCTGCACATCTCCGACGCCACCGGTCATGCCGAAGACCTCGTCGCCGGGCGCCAAGTCGTGGACACCGGGCCCGACCTCCTCGACCACGCCGGCCAGGTCCAGGCCGAGGACGGCCGGCAGCGTGCGCTTGGCGTGGGCGGCCTTGCCGGCCCGGATCTTGGTGTCCAAAGGGTTGACGCCGCTGGCCTTGATCTTGACCAGGACCTGGCCCCGGCCGGTGGTGGGCTTGTTGATCTCGCCGAGGACCAGCGGGGTGTCGAACTCCTGGAGAAGTACTGCGCGCATGACTGCGTCTCATTCCTGTGGTGTCAGGTGAGTGTGCGGCCGTGCAGCGGGGAGTGCTGCCGGGAAGGCCCGGAGCCGCGTGTGTCGGTCGCGGTGTTCCGGACGTGTTCGGTGCGATCAGGTGTGGCCTGTGACGAGCAGGCGGGCCGCAGATTTCGCCTCCTCCACGACGGTATGGTCCTGCAGCAGCCGCCCGGAGGCCAGCGCGCCGTCGATGAGGAGTCCGATGTGCCGGGCGAGCGCACCGGGGGCGGTGGCGCCGGCCTGTTCGCTCAGCTCGGTCAGCCATGCCTGACGGCGCTGCGTGTACCGCACGGTGATGGCCCAGGCCTCCGAGTCCAGATCCGCTTCGACCGCCGCGCTGACGAACGGGCAGCCGAAGAAGCCGTGCCGGTCGAAGGCGTCCGTGAGCGCGTCGAACAGTGCGACGAGTCGCTCGCGAGGGCCGCCCCGCCCTCGTCAAGTGCGGTGATCACGCCGTTCCAGCTCGACGACTCGGCGAACGCCCCGTGCACGAGCACGATCGTGGGCTTGGCCGAGGTGGTCGTGGTGATGCTCATGGCCTGCTCCTCCTCGTCTGGACCGACATGCGCCGAGCCTGTGCCGGCGCCGGGCCGCTCGCATCCGTGAGTCCCCGGTCGCAGTCCCCGGTGGAGCACGGAGACCGCGCGGCGGATGTGATCTTAGACAGATTGTTGGACACTATGTCCAATCTCGCTTAGGCTCCGGCGACAGCGCAGTTCAGCGCCCTATGTCCGAACTCGAGAGTGGAATCGCAGTGAGTGCTGGTGGAACAGGCCGTCCGACCCTCCTCCTGGCGCACGGGGCGTGGCACGGTTCGTGGTGCTGGGAGGGACTGACCTCGGTGCTCCACACCGACGGCTGGACGACCCGGACCGTCGACCTGCCCAGCGCGGGATCGCAGGCCGGCGTGCGGGACGACGCACACGTGGTGCTTCAGGAACTGGCACGCATCGACGGCCCCGTGGTCGTGGTCGCCCACTCCTACGGCGGTGTGCCGGTCACCCAGGCCGTCGCCGGGGCCACCGACATCTCGCACATCGTGTACCTGGCCGCGTACCAGCTCGACGTCGGCGAGAGCCTGCTGAGCCACCACGGCGCGCCGGCGCCGGCGGAGCCCGACGGTTTCCAGCCCGTGCCGGAGCACCCCATCCCGCTGTTCTACGCGGACGCCCCCGCGGCCGACGCCGAGGCGGCCGCCGGGCGGTTGGTGCCGCAGAGCACCAGGTCCTTCAGCGACACGCTGACCGCGGCCGGATGGCACACCGTCCCCTCGACATACGTCGTCTGCGAGCAGGACCAGGCACTCCCGCCGGGCGACCAGGAACAGCTCGCTGCCAGGTCCGGCTCGGTCCACCGCCTCGCCAGCGGCCACTCACCCTTCCTGTCGATGCCCGGGGAGTTCGCGGCGCTGCTCGCGAAGATCGCGTCCGAGGCGGCGGGCTGAGGCCGCGCGTCCGCCGCAGTCCCCACCCACACCCCCAGAAGGAGCACGTGGTGCCCAACAGTCGTGACGCCGTGGCCGGCGTGCCGTCGAAGGAAGAGGCCAGACCCGGATCGTGGCACGCGCCGCCGCCCTGCGGCCGCTGCTGCGCGAGCACGCCGGACGCGGCGAGACGGAACGCGTGGTGCCGGCCCGGGTCGTCGACGCGCTGGGCGAGGCCGGCGTCTTCCGCCTGCTCACACCGCGGCGGTACGGCGGTCTCGAGACCGACCTGCGCACGCTGACCGAGGTGTCGGAGACGCTGGGCGCGGCAGACGGCTCGTCCGCCTGGACCGGCATGATCATCGCGGTGACCAACTGGCTGGCCTGCCTGTTCCCGGACAAGGCCCAGGAGGAGGTGTTCGGCGCAGATCCCGACGCGCGCGTGACCGGTGTGGCGGCGCCCACAGGGACGGCGGAGAAGGCGCCGGGCGGCTGGCGGCTCAGCGGCCGCTGGTCGTACAACTCCGGCTTTCCGTACGCCACCTGGGCCGCCGTCGGCGCACTGCTCAAGGACGACGGCGCGGTCGTCGACCAGGCCCTGGTCCTGATCCCCGCCGGCGACCTCGCCGTCGAGGACGCCTGGCACATGGCGGGTATGAAGGGCACCGCCGGCAACACGCTGACCGCCCAGGACGTGTTCGTGCCCGAACACCGCGTGCTGTCACTCCCGGCCACCGCCGAGGGCGCCCGCGTGCGCTCCCACACGGAGGAGACGCTGTACGGCTCCACCTTCGGCCCCATGCTGCTGCTGTGCCTGGTGGGACCGTTCCTCGGGCTCGGCAGGGCGGCCCTGGACACCGTACGGGAGGCAGCCGCCGTCAAGCCGCTGTCGTTCACCACCCATTCCCGGCAGGCGGACTCCGTGGGGGTCCAGATACAGGTGGCGCAGGCGGCACTGAAACTGGAGACGGCCCGGCTGCACACCTACGACGCCGTCGACGCCGTGGACCGAGCCGCCCCGTCGGGCCCCCTGGACTACCCGGCACGCGCGCACATCAGGGCCCAGGCCGGCTACGCGGCCCAGCAGGCCCTCGGGGCGATCGAGATCCTCCCTGCTGAACGCGCACGGCTCGTCCGCCTTCGCCGACACGCACCCGCTCCAGCGCATCTGGCGCGACGCCGGTGTCGCGGCCCGGCACGCGGGCCTGGTCCCGGTCGTCGGCCTGGAGGTGTACGGCAAGTCACTCCTGGACGTCGACGAGCGTGTGAGCCTCATGGTCTGACCGGCCCGAGCCGTGCCGCCGCCCCACCGGAGCCGTTCCCGCTGCTCCGTAGGATGGCGGCATGGCTTCCACCACGCGACGACGTTCCACCGCGACCGACCGGCGGGCCGCACTTGAGGAGCGGGTGCTGTCCGCGCTCGAGGAACTCCTGCGGGATGGCCTGACCTACACCGAACTGAGCGTGGAGCAGATCGCGCACGCGGCGGGGATCTCGCGGTCCACGTTCTACCTGTACTTCCGCGACAAGGTCGACGTACTGCTGCGGGTGAGCGGTTCGCTCAGGTCGCGGAGCTACGAGATCGCGGAGGCGTGGCAGCCCTGCGGCCCGGACGGCGGCGCCGACGGCCTGGCCCGCACCTACGAACAGATCATGCGGCACTACCGCGAACACGCGGCACTGCTGTCGGCCATCCACGAGGTGGCCGCCTACGACCCCGCGGTCCGCGACTCGTGGGCGGCCCACCAGGACCGCTTCGTCGACAACCTCGTGGCCGTGCTGAAGGAGGAGCAACGCGCCGGCCGTACACCCGCGGACATCGACCCGCAGCTCGCCGCGCGGGTGATCGTCCAGGGAGGCGGCGAGGTCATCACCCGGCAGGTGGTCGGCAGCGACGGCAGCGACGACGCCGTCGTGGCCCGGGAACTTGCCCACGGCTACTGGCACGGCGTATACCGCCGCCCGGCCGGACGGTTCGCCGACTGACGCCACGTCCCGCCACCTGGGGATCCGGCCCGAGCGCCCTCCGGCGTGAGGCCTGCACGCCCGTCGGTCAGGGACTGATCCTCAGGTGGTGCCCTCAGTCAGGAGCCAGGAGTTCGAACTCCGCGCGGTCCGACGTCACGCCGTTAATCTGCAGTGCGATGGCGTGCGGGCCCGGGTGGTAGCGGCGAGTGGTGAGGAGCCGGAAGGAGTGTTCCCGGGTCACCGCGATCGTCTCGTCCGGGGCGAGGGTGCGGGTCGTGAGCTTGAACGTCTTTGCGCTCTGCGAGCCATTGGCCTTGTGATGGTGGACCACGTAGTCGATCGCCAGCCGGGCGTCCTCGGCTCCGGCGTTGCGGATGGCCGCGGTGAAGCGGACGCTCCCGCCGAACGGCACGCGGGTGCGATCGAGCACCGGACCGTCGATCTCGAGCGTCGCCGGGGCGAAGCCGAGCAGTTCGAGGGCGCCGGGGTGACCGCGTTTGACGAGCGTGCGCAGTCCGTGGCGTACGAGCCGTCCGGTCGTGGGGGCGGGGGCGTCCAGCCAGCGCCGGGCGGTGGTCACGGCGAGGTCGGCGTGGTCACGGCTGAGGTCGTTGAGGTGGTTGGCGACCGATCGCCGGACGTACTCGCTCTCGTCGCCGTAGAGAGCGTCGAGGACGGGCACGGTCGCGCCGGGGCGGGCGACGAGTTCCGGCACCCGGACCGACCAGGGAAGGCAGGGCCGGGTGCCCTCCGAGGCAAGACGGCGCACATCGGCGTCGGGGGACGCCGTCCATCCGGCGATGATCCCGAGCGCCCGGTCCAGATCGCGCCGCAACAGAATGCGCAGGGCGAACTCAGAGGTGAGCCGTCCGCTGAGGTCGGCCAGAAGCGCCATCGCGTCGTCGAAGACGGCGTCGGTGCCCTCGGCGACGGCCTTCGTGGCGACGGCACCGGTGACCGGCCAGATGAGCCATCCACCGAACTCCGGTACCCCGTCCCGGGCGGCCCGCACCACGCGCGCCAACTCGGCGTAGTCACCCGGCACGTCCATGAGAAGGGCATCGCGCAGCAGATCGGCCCGCTCGCGCAGCGAGAGCGGACCGAGTCGCCGTGCGGCCGCCCGCAGCGAGGCGAGTTCCGCACCGGGAAGTACGCTGCGGACGGCCCGGGTCAGCAGCTGCGCGGTGTGGCCGTTGACGAGTTCGTCGGCGAAGGGCATGGTCGTCTCTTCCCAGTGGTCAGGACTCGACGTGCTGGAGCACGGTGGTGAACTGCCAGTCGACGGTGCTGTGGTCGATCGCCTCGTGCACGGGTGAGTCGCCCATCTCGCCGGTGATCCCGGCGGCTCCGGAGCGGGCGTGCTCGATGCTGTCGTAGGAGACGATGTCAAGGATCGTGCCGTCGTCGCGCACGACGATCCGGCGCCACTGGAAGCCGGGGCGGCCCTTGAGGTACTCGTTGATGTCCGCGTTCGCCGCGACGAAGTCCTCCGGCGTAAGACCGGGCGCGGGGCGCAGGCTGGTCACTTCAAGGATCTCGGCCATGACGGGGTGTCCTTTCCGATGCTGGGTGGATGCCGCGGCTCGACGGGTGCCGTCCGCCGGCGGCTTCTCCAGCGTGCGGTGCGGGCCGGTGGGCCGGAAGGCAGTGTCTGCCTGGGTGTACGGCACCCAGGCAGACGCCGTGAACCGGGCGGGGCGGCGGACGCTCAGGCCGGCTCCGCCATCGAGGCCAGATACGTCAGGGCCTGCTCGCTGCGGCTCCCGGGTTCGGGCGTGCCGACGAGCAGCAGCTGCCCGGGAGCGTCGACCACGTCGAACGTCTGGTAGGTGAGCTCGATGCGGCCGACCTCGGGGTGGACGAACACCTTGAACAACCGGGTGAGGCCCGCGACGTCGTGGTCGGCCCACAGCGACCGGAACTCCGGTGAGACCTCGCCGAGTTCGGCGACGAGGCCGGTGATGTCCGCGTCGTCCGGGAACCGTCCCGCGGTCAGGCGCAGCGCGTACACGGTGCTGCGCCGCAGCAGCTCCCAGTCGGCGAACACGGCCTTGGCCCGAGGGTGGGTGAACAGGATGCGCGGCATGTTCCGCTCGGTACCGAACGGCGACAGCAGCGCATCGGCGATCGCGTTGGTCGCGAGCACGTCGAAGGCCGGGCCGAGGACGTACGCCGCCGCCTGGGGAAAGGCTTCCAGCAGTCGCAGGAGCGACGGGTGCACCAGCTCCCGCGGGCTGTCCGGGCCCAGCCGGGGATTAAGCCCCGCCAGCCGGAACAGGTGCTCGCGCGCCTCGGGCATGAGGCGCAACGCCTGCCCGATGGCCCCGATCACCTGCGCGGAGGGATTGCGCTCGCGCCCCTGCTCGAGACGGGCGTAGTAGTCCGCGCTGACCCCGGCGAGCACGGCCACCTCCTCGCGCCGCAGTCCGCGGACGCGTCGCCCGGAGACCCCGCCGGCCAGCCCGGCGTCGGCCGGCTCCACACGCGAGCGGCTCGCGCGAAGGAACACACCGAGCTCGTTGTCGCGTGGAGTCATGCCATCGATGCTAGCCGCGTTCGCCGGTTCGGCGATCCGGTGATTCGGGACCGTCAACAGCGTGATCACGAATGGTCTCCTGTCCGCGCCGCCGCGGCGCCTCGGTCACATCCCCGCAATGACATAAGGCGTGTCCAGCAGGATGTGGTGCCCCACGATCTTCCATTCGCCGTCGATCCAGCGCAGGTCGGTGTCGTAGTACCCGGACTCGATCGGCTGCACGGTGCCCTGGGAGCCGAAGGCGCCGTCCGGCCAGCCGCTCTCGGGACGCGCGGCGGCCTGGATGCGGAAGACGATGAACTGGGCGTTCATACGGGCGCGGTCACCGTCGACCTCGATGATGTGGTCGGCGGTCACATGGTGGCTGGAGCCGCCCACCGGGTGCGGGACCATGTAGTGGTCCACCGCGTATGCCACGGCCGCCCCGCCGATCAGCGGCGGCGCGACCGGCTCGTGGCTGCCGGGGCCGGTCCTGGAGAAGCTCTGCACGACGGCGTCGTCGGTGAACAGGGCGCCCTGCGCCTTGCCGTCACGCTGGTCCGTGGCCCGCACGTAGCGCGCCAGAACCTCCTGGATCCTGCGCTCATCACTCATGGCAGCCCTCTCGTATCGCAATGCGGATCCCATCCGGGCCGGCACTACCAGCCTCCGCCACTGCCTCGCGCCGAAGAAGGGTGCGCCAACCTGGGTGTGCGACACCCAGGCTCATGCTCCCTTCCCCGATTCGTTCCGATGCCTTGGAGTTGACGGCGCGGCTGGCTGCCGCCAGCACATGTATCTGAAGGAGCACGCATGACCACGCCAGCAGAATCGAAGACCGTACTGATCACCGGCGCCAGCAGCGGCATCGGAGAGGCCACCGCCCGCCGACTGGCCGGGCGCGGTCACCGCGTGCTCCTCGGCGCCCGGCGGACCGAGCGCCTGGCCGACCTCGCCGAGGAGCTGCGCGCAGCCGGTGCTGCCTCGGTCGCCCATCGCGAGCTGGACGTGACCAGCCTCGACTCCGTTCGCGCCTTCGCCGCCGCCGGCGTGGAGGAGTACGGCCGCATCGATGTGCTGATCAACAACGCCGGGTTGATGCCGCTGTCACCGATCGAGGACCTGCGGATCGCCGAGTGGGAGCAGATGATCGACGTCAACCTGCGCGGTGTGCTCTACGGGATCGCCGCGGTGCTGCCTCAGATGCGGCGGCAGGCGGGCGGGCACATCGTCAACGTGTCGTCGGTGTCGGGGCACCGGGTGGACCCGACCGCCGCCGTGTACAGCGCCACCAAGTTCGCCGTGGCGGCGCTGTCCGAGGGGCTGCGGCAGGAGAGCAGGGACATCCGTGTCACCGTCGTCAGCCCCGGCTTCACACAGAGCGAGCTGACGGACCGCGGTGGCTCGGCGGAAGCCCAGGGCGCTGCCCGCGCGGCGGCCGAGCAACTGGCGATCCCCGCCTCTGCCATCGCTGAGGCCATCGCCTTCGCCATCCACCAGCCGGCGAACGTCGACGTCAACGAACTGATCGTGCGCCCCACGGCACAGGGCTGACGACCGAGGCCTTACCAGCCCACCCCCGGCCGCCGGAGTTCAGCGGCAGGGAACGACGGTGGCCCCCTTTCGAAGCAGCTCCCCGGTCCGGCACATGCTGTGCCGGTGCCTCAACTCGCCGACTCTGGTGCGGAGTTGACCGGAGTTGTATTCCGATCCGCGGTCGCTGTGGATCACGCATCCCGGTTCCAGGCGGCCCAGCACGGCGGCCGTCGAGGGCGTCGACGACGAGTTCGGCGCGGTGGTGGTCGGCCATCGAGTAGCCGATGACTTCGCGCGTGGCCAGGTCCAGCCAGGAGGCGAGGTAGAGCCAGTCCTCGGCGGTGGGGAGGTAGGTGATGTCCCCGACGATCTTCGTGCCGGGTCGGTGAAGTCCTGGCCGATCAGGTCCAGCGACGGGACCGCCAAGGCGCTGGCCTTGGTCAGGCTGCGGCGTCCGGTGCGCCGGCTGTGCCCGGCGACTCGCCCATCGGCGCGGGAAGTTCGGCGACTACCGAGGTTCGTGACATTCGTGAGGCTTGCTACTTTCTGTTCCAGCGCGGTGTTCGTGTTCTTCAGCTGCTGGTTTTCCAGCTCCAGGACCTGGACGATCCGGGCCAGGAGCTGGGCCTGGGAGCGCAGGTCGTCGCGTTCGGCACGGACGCGCGCCAGGGCCTCTTGCTGCTTGCGACCTCGGGTCCGCGCGGCTTCGGAGACCGGTTCGGGAATGTGGCCGCGGGCCTTGACCAGCGCGTAGAACAGATCCTTGAGGCCGGTGTGCTTGTGGGTGAGCTTGTTGCGCCGCAGCCCCACCTCGACGGCGAGGGAGACGATGGTCAGCTTGCCGTCGGAGTGCAGCGGGGCACCGATCAGCAGGCGCACCATGGCGTCGGCGCTGCTCTCCTCTCGGAGATCGCGCTCGGGTCGGCAAACTGAGTTTTGGGGCTGCGGCCTCGCACGGACATTCACCCCCATCGATCACTCGGCAGTGTCCGCTGCCGCGCCCTGCCTCCCGGCACAAGGCCGTGCAGGCCGGTGCGGTCCTGCCCGGCAAGTACGCAGTACAGAAGGAGAACGTGGTGAACAGCAACAGCCACCAGGACGAGATCGGCGCGCCGTCCGTGGAGGACATCAGGGCCGGACTCGTCGGCCAAGCCGTCGCATTGCGGCCGCTGCTGCGCGGCCAGGCGGCCCGCGGCGAGTCGGACCGCGTGCTGCCGGTCGAGGTCGTCGACGCGCTGGCCGATGCGGGCGTCTTCCGGCTGCTGACCCCCAGGCGGTACGGCGGTCACGAGACCGACCTGCGGACCCTGACCGAAGTGTCCGAGGCCCTCGGGGAGGGTGACGGCTCGACGGCCTGGGTCGGGATGATCATTGCGGTCACGAACTGGCTGGCATGCCTCTTCCCGGACAAGGCGCAGGAGGAGGTCTTCGGAGCCGATCCGGATGCCCGCGTGACCGGTGTGGCGGCGCCGACAGGCGTCGGGGACCGGGTGCCGGAGGGCTGGCGCGTCAATGGCAGGTGGTCGTACAACTCCGGTGCCCCGTACGCCACTTGGGCCGCCGTCGGCGCCCTGTTGAAGGACGAGAACGGCGCGGTCGTGGACCAGGCTCTCGTCCTGGTCCACGCCTCCCAGCTGACCGTCGAGGACACCTGGCACACCGCGGGCATGAGGGCGACGGCCAGCAACACCCTGATCGCCGAGGACGTGTTCGTCCCCGAGCACCGCGTGCTGTCGGTCCCCGCGGCCGCGGAGGGTGTCTATCCCCGCGAGTCCCGTGACGAGACGCTGTACGACTCGACGTTCGGACCGATGCTGTTGCTGTGCCTGGTCGGGCCGCTGCTCGGTCTGGGTGCCGCCGCCATGCACGTGGCGGTGGAGCAGGCCGCCGCGAAGCCGCTGTCGTTCACCGTCCACCCCAGGCAGGCCGACTCGGTCGGTGTGCAGATGCAGGTGGCGGAGGCCGCGCTGAAGCTGGAGACGGCCCGCCTGCACACCTACCGGGCCGTCGACGAGGTCGACCGGGCCGCCGCCTCCGGCAGCCCCCTGGACTACGCCGCACGCGCGCGCATCAGGGCCCGGGCCGGCTTCGCCGCACAGCACGTGCTCGATGCGATCAGCACCCTCCTGAACGTGCACGGCGCTTCCTCGTTCGCCGACGCGGGTCTCCTCCAGCGCATCTGGCGGGACGCCAACGTCGCCGCCCGTCACGCCGGCCTGGTCCCGGCAGTCGGCCTGGAGGTCTACGGCAAGTCCCTCCTCGGCATCAGCGAACAGGTGAGCCTGATGGTCTGACCCGCCCCCGGCCACACCGTACGGCTTTCTCGGAGCGCGCCGTACGGTGTCGGCAGGCCGCCTCCACCCCCGGCGTCCCAGGCATCCCCGGTGACCTGCATGGAACACGCTGCCGTCCGGTTCCCTAGGATGCCGGTATGCCTTCCACAACCCGACGTCCCTCGCAGGCGGCCGACCGGCGAGCCGCGCTGGAGAAGCGGATCCAGTCCGTGATCGGGGAGTGTCTGCGGGATGGTGTGACCTACACCGAGCTGAGCGTGGAGCAGATCGCACAGGCCGCGGGGATCTCCCGTTCGACGTTCTACCTGTACTTCCGTGACAAGGTCGACGTGCTGCTCCGGCTGAGCGTCTCTCTCAAGGAGGAGAGCTACGCGATCGGGGCGTCGTGGCGGCCCACCGGCCCCGACGGGGGCGTCGACGGACTCGCCCGTACCTACGAGCTGATCCTGCGGCACTACCGCGAACATGCGGCCCTGCTCGCGGCGATCAACGAGGTGGCCGCATACGACCCGGCGGTCCGCGAGGCGTGGACGGCTGACCAGGACCGTTTTATCGACAACCTCGTGACGGTGCTGAAAGAGGAGCAGCGGGCCGGCCGTACTCCCGCGGACATCGACCCCGAACTCGCGGCCAAGGTGATCGTCCAGGGAGGCGGTCAGGTCCTCGCACAGCAGGTGTCCGACGGCGACGGCAGCGAGGACGCCCTTGTCGCCCGTGAGCTGGCCCGCGGCTACTGGTACGGCGTGTACCGCCGCCCGTCGGCCTGACGCCGACGGAACGGGCCTCACCGGATGGCGTCGGTCGCGTACTCCCACAGCCGGTCCGCTGCCTGCGGGTCGAGGGCGTGAGTGGCCACGCCGCCGGGCTGGTCGTCGTCGCTGACGACGCGAGCCTCCTGGTTGTCCTCGAAGTACCGGCCGGTCACACCGTCCAGGAGTGGTGACGCGGCCAGCAGCACGGAGGTCGCGGCTCCCTGGGCGGGAGTCTTGTAGTGCGGTAGCGGGGTCAGGTTTCCCTCGCTGTCCATCACGCCGAACGCGCGCATGGTGTCGTCGTCGAGGTGGCGCTGGAGGTTGGTGAGGATGTACCCGGGGTTGAGCGCGTTAACCGTGATTCCGTCGTCGGCCCAGCGTCGGGCACCGCCCACGGTGAAGAGGACCTCGGCGGACTTGGACTGCCCGTAAGCCGCCCAGGGCTCGTAGGCGCGCTGTTCGAAGTGAGGGTCGTCGAAGTCGAAGGCAGCCCTCCGCACCTGGTGGAAGTCCTGGAAGACACCGAGGAGGTCACCGCACGCTATGCGCATCTCCTCAAGGGCAGCACCCAAGAAGTACTACACCTGGCCAAGCCGCCCTACGTGACCGGGCCCGCGGGCGCCTCCAGTCATGGGGACGCCGCACAGCCGGAGTTCCGCGAGGGAATACGGCTGCGGTCGGTCTACGACACCGAAGGCTTCACAGACACGGTGTCACTGGAGACGGCGCTGCGGGGCAGCGCCAGAGGCGGCGAATTCCGGCTCAGCTCCCGACTTCCCGTCAAACTGGTCCTGTTCGACCGGACCGCCGCCCTCTTGCCCCTGCACGACGACCGCCCCTCGGCAGGGTCCCTCGAGGTCCGCTCACCTGCCCTCATCGACGCACTCGCCGCGCTGTTCGAGGCCATCTGGAAGCACGCGGTGCCGGTGTCACTGGAAAGTCGGCAGGACTGGCCCGCCCCCCGCCAGACCCGGGAGACGACGCGGATCGACGAACGAACCCAGGCGATCCTCGACCTCATGGCGACCGGGATGAAGGACGACGCCATCGCCCGGGTACTCAACATCAGCCGCCGCACCGTGCAGAAGCACGTGAGCGAGGCCGGCAGCGCACTGGGCGCCAGAACACGCTTCCAGATCGCCCTCCGCGCAGCCGAACGAGGCTGGCTGCCACTGGAAGCACCGAACTCGAACGACTAATGGCGGGAACCAGACGACGCCCAGATGGGAGCACTCCGCCTTCCCGTGTGCACCGTGATGTGGCCCTTGTTCCGGGGCGGGCGAGTGGGCAGGACCAAGGCGGATCCGCTGACGCCGCTGCGCCAGCTCGGTGTTCCACAGCGGCAGCAGGGACCACGAAGCCACGGCGGCGTGGCCGGCTCTTCACGATCACATCGCCACCGAGGACGGGTTGGAGCGGCGTGGGTGCGCTTGTAGCGGCCGGGCATGGTGCCGTCGGGCGTCCTTCAGGATGTCGTTGACCACCAGATCCTCGAGAAGCCGTCCGCACTCGGCGGGCGTTCACTGCACGGCCTCGTTCAATCCGTTCTCACTATCCGACTCAACACCGCAAATTGAGGCTCGAAACAGCTGGCCGAACTCTCCCTGAATCAACTTGATGTTGTTATCGAAGGAAGACGAAAACGCCCGGGTGGAGCGGACTCCGGAACTGCGAGAGAGCGATTTCATTCTGCCGCCCACCCACCTTGTCCGGCAAGGGCGAACCGCGCGGCATATGTGATCCTGCGCAAGTGAGAAGCCGGTCGGCGGCTCGGTCCACGAAATTTCGCCATGGCGTGTTGAACGGGGTGCGGTGGGGCGCGGGCCACGGGCCGGGCCAGACGCTCGACTTCACCGCACCGAACATCGGTGGGTTCGTCTCGATCGGGTCGACGACGACATATGCGCGCAACAATCCAGGGGTTGACAGGCCGCCAATCGGCATCGGCTAATTGATCGCCCGCACTTCATGCGAATTCGCTTTCCGTCGGCCCGCGTTGAGGGCCCAGTCATGATTGGCGACTTGTGTCGATATCCACTCGTGCGAGAGGCGCGTTCCCGGCCTTTCGCGTATTCCATCGCGGCGCGGCGATTCTCGGTGTCGCGACCATGGCACTACTGGGCGTCCAGCCCCTTGCGCACGCCGCCCCGTCCACGGTCGCGCAGGCCACGACCAGTACGGCCCAGGACGCATCCGACACCGAGCCCGACTTGGCACCCGTCTGCGGCACCCCGGCGAAGGGGCACGCGACGTGCTACGCCATGCGCGCGACAGACCAGCCGGCCACAATGCGGCTGAGCTCGTCCGAGGTTCCCGCGGGGCTGGGTCCGCAGGACATTCAGAGCGCCTACAACCTGCCCGCCAACGGCGGCGCCGACCAGACCATCGCCATCGTCGACGCCTACGACAACCCCAACGCCGAGGCGGACCTGGCCATCTACCGCAGCCAGTACGGCCTGCCGCCCTGCACCACCGCCAACGGCTGCTTCAAGAAGGTGGACCAGCGCGGCGGCACCGACTACCCGCGCTCCAGCGACGCATGGGCCGGGGAGATCGCCCTCGACCTGGACATGGTCTCCGCGGCGGCACCGGGAGCCGACATCCTGCTGGTGGAAACCGACAACGACGATCTGAGCAACCTCGCCGCCGGTGTGGACGAGGCCGCGGCCCTCGGCGCCAAATACGTCTCCAACTCCTATGGCAGGACCGGTGACTACCCGACCGATCTGGCCACCTACGGGTCCTCCTACGACCACCCCGGCGTCGCCGTGGTCGCAGCGAGCGGCGACAACAAATACGGCGTCTCCTTCCCCGCGACCCTCCCGTCCGTGACCGCGGTCGGCGGCACCACTTTGACGGCCGACCCGGCCGACGCCCGCGGCTGGTCGGAGACCGTCTGGGCCAGGGACTCCTACGGGCCGGGCTCCGGGTGCGCGTCCAGCCAGACGAAGCCGGACTTCCAGCAGGACACCGGCTGCACGGGACGAAGTGTCGCCGACGTCTCAGCCGTCGCTGACAACGTCGCCGTCTACCTGACCTACGGCTCACAGGGCAAGGGCTGGCAACGCTACGGCGGCACCAGCGTCGCGACACCGGTGATCGCCTCCATCTACGCGCTGGCCGGGCCACCGCGCCCCGGCACCTCCCCCAACTCCTATCCCTACGCCGCAAATGGCGTCGGTCTCAACGACATCACCACTGGGTCGAACGGAACCTGCTCCGTCGCATACCTGTGCAACGCCGGCACCGGCTACGACGGTCCGACCGGCCTGGGCACCCCGTCCGGCCTCGCCGCCTTCCGCAGCGGACCGCACGGCACCCTCTCCGGGACGGTCAAGGACGCGGCCACCGGCAAGCCGGTCGCCCACGCGACCGTCGGGTCCGGGCTGGACATCGCCACAACCGACACGCAGGGGACGTACACGCTCGACCTCCCCGCAGGCACGGTCAAGGACCTGACGGTGAAGGCCTTCGGCTACACAACGACCACACCGGTCACACTCGACATCGCGGACGGCCAGACCCTCACCCGCAACTTCCGACTCTCCCCCATCCCCCGCGAGCGCGTCCACGGCACCGTCAAAGACGGATCAGGACACGGCTGGCCGCTCTACGCACGACTCACCGTGAACGGGTCCCCCGAAACACCGGTCTGGACCGACCCGGTCACCGGCGCATACGAAATGAACCTGCCGAAGGGGAGCAACTACACGCTGAACGTCACCGCCGCCCTGCCAGGCTACGAACCCCTGGCACGCAAGGTGACGGTGCGCAACAAATCCGTCACCGCGCACGTCGCTCTGACCGCCGACCCCGACGCGGCCACCGCCGTCGGCTACCGGCTCGAACTCACCGACCGCACCGAAACGTTCGACTCCACCGCGACCGCGCCCCAGAACTGGAGCGTAGTGAACGCGGCCGGTACCAACAACGGATGGGAGTTCGACGACCCGACCCAACGCGGCAACTCCACCGGCGGCAATGGCGCCTTCGCCATCGTCGAGAGCGACAACGGGCCGATCGGACCGCATCAGGACAGCCAGCTCATCAGCCCTGAGTACGACCTGTCCGCCGCCCAGTCGGCGGAACTCACCTTCAAGACCGCGTACCTGTACAACCCCAACCAGCAGCACATGACCGTGGACGCCAGCACGGACGACGGCGCCACCTGGGAGAACGTCTGGACCGGACCGAAGGTCAGCGACTCCGCGCAGCGCCTGACCGCGCACGTCCCACTCCGGCAATTCGCAGGGCACAAAGCCGTGCGACTGCGCTTCCATTTCGTCGCCGACTGGGGCTACTTCTGGTCACTCGACGACGTGAACGTCCAGACCCGCGTCCTCGTGCCTGCACCCGGCGGCCTGACCATCGGCACGGTACGCGACGCCACAAGCGGCGCCGGCGTGCTCGGTGCCACGGTCAGCGATACCGCGGACCCGGACGAAACCGCCCTCACCACGGCCACGCCGGAGGACCCGGCCGTCGGGGACGGCTTCTACACCTTGTTCTCGGCGAACCCTGGCCCGCACACCCTCCGGGTCACGGCGTCCGGTTACGCAGAGCTGACCCGGACAACGACGGTTCACCGCGATCGGGTCAGCCGCAAGAATCTCGCCCTCAGGCCGGACGCATAACCACGGCACCGACAACCCGGCACGTCAACGCCTGCGGCTAGTTCAGGGTTCCTCCTTCGCTGGGTATATGTCCTGGTGGCGGGGTAGTTGACGGTGCTCGGGGGCGGGTGCTGGGCGACGGTCCTACGGGCACGGCCTGAGCGGGACGAGGATGAACGCAGGGTCGTTCACCGGTTGTCTCGGGCTCGGAAGGCACCGAGGGATGCGGTGATGCGGGCCCTGATGATCGAGCTGAGTTGGTCGGGGCCGCGCCGCCATTTTCCGAACGAGGCCGAAGCGCTCAAGGAGACAACCGCCCTCCACGCGCCACCACCCACAGCCCTGGCTGGTCTTCCCCGTCCAGCCAGGGCTTCGCGCCGTCCACACCCCTACGACCGCCCCGGATCCGCATTCGCTACCGGGGAGCGTCACTGTGCCCGGACGGACGCGCGCCTGTACCCATAGAGGGCCAGACGCGCCCCCAGCGGATGGGCCGGTTACAGCCCGATCGGCTCTTCCCAGCCCGCATGGCCGAGGTAGGTGAAGTACAGCCTGGGCAGTGTTCCCTGTGGGTGGTGGAGGACGGGCTCAAGGGGCCAGGGTTCCCTCTGAAGGAGATGAGCGACGGCTACCGGACGGTGGCGGCTCTGGTGCTGGACATTGTCCGGCAGATCCATGGGGTCTACGGGCGCTTGGATACCGCTTCGACTGCTGGTGGCGGGACGGCGATCACTCAGCCTGGTGTGGTGCTGATCGACGAGGTGGACGCGCATCTGCACGTGACGTGGCAGCGCAAGATCGGGGGCTGGCTGCAGGAGCACTTCCTCAACATTCAGTTCATCGTCTCCAATCACAGTCCCTACATCTGCCAGGCTGCTGATGAGGGCGGGCTGATCCGGCTTCCTGGGGTCGACGAGCAGCAGGCCCCGGAAGTGGTGGCTGAGGATCTCTACCGGCGGGGCGTCTACGGCAACGTCGTCCGGGTGACCGGCCTGCGCAAGGAGTACGGCGACACCGTCGCCCTGAACGGGGTGTCACTGGAGATCGGCGCCGGGGAGGCGGTAGCGGTGATGGGGCCCTCCGGCTGCGGCAAGTCCACGCTGCTCAACATGATCGCCGGCCTGGACCGGCCGAGCGCCGGCCGGGTGCACGTGCACGGCGAGGACCTGGGAGCGATGAACGAGACCGGGCTGGCGCTCTTCCGGCGCCGCCGGATCGGCATGATCTTCCAGTTCTTCAACCTCATCGACGACCTTCCCACGATCGACAACGTCGCCCTGGCCGCCCAGCTCACCGGAACGCCCACCCGTCAAGCCCGGCGCCGGGCACTGGAACTGCTGGACGAACTCGGCATCGCCGACCGCAGAAACGTCTACCCCGCCGCGCTCAGCGGCGGCGAGCGCCAGCGGGTGGCGGTGGCCCGCGCGCTGATGAACCGGCCCGCGCTGCTGCTGGCGGACGAGCCGACCGGCGCGCTGGACAGCCACGCGGGACTGGTCGACGGTGACCGCTTTGGCACCGGACGCGCAGGCCAACCAGTACTGGGTGCACCTCACCCGCGGCGCCGACTACAGCGCCTATGCGAAGGCTGTACAAGCCGCCGACCCGGGGCTCTACCCGACAAAAAACACCATGCTGAACGCGGACGCCGTGACCGTCATCAGCTCCGCCTCCGCGCTGACCCTGATGCTGACGCTGGTCGCAGCGATGGGCGTGTTCAACACCGTCGTGCTCAACGCACGGGAGCGCCGGCGCGACCTCGGGATGCTCAAGTCGATCGGCATGACACCACGCCAGGTCACGGTAATGATGGTGGTGTCCATGGCCGGACTCGGGCTCGTTGGCGGGATCCTGCGGCTGCCACTCGGAGTCTCGGCGTACCACGTGGTGATCCCGATAACCGAGCACGCCGCCCAACTCACCTTCCCGGCACGGATGCTGGACGTGTGGCACCCCAGGACCATGGTGTTGCCGGCGCTGGCCGGGGTCGCGATCGCCTCACTGGGCGCCGTGATACCGGCCCGTGCGGCGGCCCGGCAGACCATCGCCCGCGTCCTGCACACCGAGTAACGACCGCGCCGTGACAGAGACGGGCGTCCGCCAGGTCATCGGCGGCCCGGGGGATGCCCCTGGTAGCACCCACGCCCGTCTCGGCCGCCCGAGCAGCAGCGCCGCGCAGAGCTCCCACAGCCGTAAAGTTCTCAACCCCGGATTGGCCCGAAGCAGCGGAGTGGGCGCCACCTGGCACCATGAGTACGGTGCCTGTATGGGCAGGGACGGGACGCCTCGGCTGAGGCTGGTCGTGGTCGCGGAGGACGGCACCGGGCCTCGGTTGTGCCGTGGGTGCGGCTCTCCGCTGATGCCGTCGGCGAAGGTGACGGCGGTCTTCTGTTCGTCGACGTGCCGTTCGCGGCACTGGCGGCGGATGCGGCGGGCGCGGGCGAGGACCGAGGCGGTGAAGGCCAGCTGCCCGGAGTGCGGAGCGTCCTGGATGGTCAGTGTCGAACGTCCGCTCTCGGCAACGTACTGCTCTCCCGCCTGCCGCAAACGGGCTTGGCACAGGCGGCGCGCGCAACAGTGCGGGGGGTGAGGCCGCGCATCCGGCGGCCGCAGAGCCGCTCCACGCGCCGGGCCCGTGCGCGCTTTCCGGCGGCCGGGGAGCGTCGGATGGTGCGAAGTGACGGGCTTGCTGGACGGTCCGCCTGAGCCGGTCTGGCTCCGCACGGACGGGGACACCTGCTCGCCGCCAAATCGGCATGCCAAACGTAGCCGCTCGGTGCGATCATGCTGTCCGCCGACAGAGCGGGGAGAGCGTATGGCCGGCCTGACAGTGACGGTGTGTCTGCCGCCCGGGGTCGCGGACGATATTGAGGGGGCGCTCGCCGCCGCTCTCGCGCCGTTCGACCAGAACAGTGACAACCCCCTGGGCCGCGGCATGTGGGATTCACGCCGCATCCTCGGTGGCAGCAACGGTCGGGGGTTCGCGGTCGTCCGCGGATACGAGGACGATCCCAGGCTGGTCCACGACGAGCCCCGATACGACGGCACCCCTGCTCCCAGCGCTCCAGGAGTCTGTGCCGGAGGACCGCGCGCCCTGCTCGACTTCTCGCGGCCGCAAGCCGCTTCCGAACGAGCGACAGCCGCGTCCTGGGACCTGTGGCAACGTCTGTCTGGCGTACACCCTCCGGCCCTGCCCCTCAAGGTCTTCGTGGAGCGTTGGCGAAATGATCCCGACGCGTTCCCGGGCGGTCCCTGGGACGACGGGATGGTGGCCGCCTACCGAGCCCAGCCACTGATCAAGGCATACCTCGATCACCCCTGGAGTCTCGGATTGGGCTTTCCGGGCTCCCCCTTCCATACGGAGCATCCCGTCATCGGCTTCTCCCGCAGCCGTGCTGACTACATCCGTGAGCTCTCCTGGAAGCTTCCGCCGGACACGGACGTGCTCACCGTGGACGGCTGGTGGCGAGAGAGCGACGGAAGTGCCGTTCACGCGTCCTGCGACCCGGAATCGTGTCCGCACGATCCCCTGGGGCCCGCTGTATGGCCGGGCAGCGAGGCCTACCTGTCGCAGCTGCCCCGCGCCACGATTTTGGTACGGGTGCACTGCCACTGCTGATGCCCCCACAAAAGTTGTGCCAGAGCCGCAACTCGTGAACAAAGCCAGAGTGGGCAGACTCCGGCGACATCGGAGTCTGCCCGCACACTTCGTCTCCGCCGTTGGTCAGGAAGGAGTGGCACCATGGCGCACATGTTGAACTACAACCTCGCCGTCCCCGATGTAGATGACGCCGGTGTCCTGTCCGCGCTGGTGGCTGAGGGCGACGAGCTCGACGTCCTGGTCAGGGCAGTGGACGACTGGTCCATACCGACACCGGCACCGGGCTGGACGGTCGCCCACCAGATAGCCCACCTCGCGTGGGCGGACGCGAACGCACTCAGCGCCTTACGCACTCCGTACGCGTTCGGCGCCGAGCTCGGGCGGGCGGAAGCCGAAGGCAGCGGGTACGCAGACAAGGCCGCCGCCGCGGGAGCGGCCAAACCGCGGTCGGTGCTCCTGGACGAGTGGCGGGCCGGTCGAGCGGAACTGGCGGCGGCACTGCGCGACACGCCGTGGGACCACGCATTCCCCTGGTACATGTCGAAGGTGACCCCGGCCCTGATGACGCCCCTTCGTCTGATGGAAACCTGGGCACACGGACAGGACGTCTTCGATGCTGTGGGCGTGGCGCACCGCCCGACGGATCGACTGCAGCACGTGGCGTCGCTGGGGGTGTTGGGACGGGCGCTGTCCTTCGCCGCCGTCGGACTGCCTGAGCCGACGGACCCCTTCCGCGTCGAGCTGACAGCACCTGACGGACGGACCTGGGTGTGGGGCCCCGAGGCTGCCGCGCAACGGGTACAGGGCGGCGCTATCGACTTCTGCCTGTGTGTCACCCGGCGTCGCCCCTGGTCCGAGACCAACATGACGGCGACCGGCAAGGACGCTCAGAAGTGGCTGGAGGTGGCGCGCGTCTTTCTCTGAAAGCGTGTCGGGGTGCCTGGTCATGCGAGACGCGTGACGGTTGCGATCTGCTCTCCAGGCACGGCGACGGCCCCGGAATGATCAGCGGATGCGGGGGCGGTCTCGCCGATGCCATCGGCGAGACCGCCCCCGCCTTCCGGATCGAGTGGTCGGCACCCCTCGGGCCCGCCAAGGATTCGCCAACGCTGCCGACGTGGGTGAGGGAACGCCGTACGGCGCCGCCCCACCGAGCTGGCCTGTACCGCCACGGGGCACGACGGCGATCGCGCCGGAACCGGCACAGCTGCCGGTCGCCCTGGAGCGGGCCCGGGTCGCGCTGCGGCTGACCGACCGCGTGGACGGCCCCGGCCCCTGCCTGGTGGCGTACGACGATCTGGGAGCCCTCGCCACTCTCGCCGAGCGGCTCACACCGCAGGAGGCGGGTGTCACCACCGACGTGCTCCGCCTGGAGCAGGTGCTCGTCACCCATCCCTGGGTGATCGACACCCTCCAGGCGGTGCTCGACCAAGCCAGTCTGCGCCAGGCCGCGACCGGCCTCCACATCCATCACTCGACCCTTCAGGCTGTCGACCCAGCTCGGCTACGGGGTCATGAAGCCCGGCGGACGTCAACGCGCCGCCGTCGCCGTCCTCCTCTGGCGGATCGCCCACAGCGAGGACGAACGCGCCGAGGCGACGGCTGAGAGCACCGGCGCCTCCTGTTCGAAGCGAGGAGAGCGGCAACGCTGTTGGCGTGCGATGCACACCTGCAGCGAGACCTACGCCCTCCCCGGGCTCTCCGGACAGCGGATCTGCGTGCGCCGCATCCTGCGCGACGTGCCGCCTTGGCCGCCCTTTCCGGGCACGCTGCCGCCGCGCCGCGCCCCGGCATGGCGCGACCGGCCGGGGGTCAGCTGGTCGTGTCCGATTCGGGCGTGGTGAGGCCGGCCGGACTGGCACGGAGCATGGCCTTGTGGAGGTCGTCGTGCGGGGGCGAGGGGGGCAGGGGGCCGCGGGCCGGGGCTTCAAGGGACTGGATGAACAGGGCGACGACGCGCCGCCAGGCGTCGGGAGCGGCGCCGCCGGTGGCGTTGACGACACCGGCGTTGGCCATGTGGAGCAGCACGATGTCCGAGGAGTCGAAGTCCTCGCGCAGCCGGCCCGCAGCCTTGGCTCGGCTGATGAGCCGCAACATGCCCTCGAGTGCCTCGTTGCGGCGCCCTTCCATGGCCTTGGCGGTGGGGAAGGACGTGGTCAGCACGTCGGCGAAGCCGTAGTCGGCGGCCTGCATCGCGCAGGCGGTCTCGATGTACCCGACGAAACCGTGCCAGGGGTCGGGGTCGTCGAGGGCGACGGCGACCGCGTCGGCGTAGGCGTCCATGCGGTCGGCGAAGACAGCGGCGACCAGCTCTTCCTTGGTCGGGAAGCGGCGGAACATGGTGGCGATGCCGACACCTGCCTCACGGGCCACGGAGGCCATGGAGGCGTTCAGACCGTCGCGGGCGAACACCCTGCGTGCGGCAGCGATGATCCGCCCCCGGTTGCGCTCGGCGTCGCTGCGCAGCGGCTGTGCGGCGGTGTCGTCGGGGTGCTGGGAGCCAGGGGTCATGCCCGCCAGTCTAGCAATCGGATTGACCTATCCATTTTTAGTGCTAGTCTCGTTCCAGCGAGCCGGAGAGGTCTATCCGGTTCTTGAATCGGATAGGTCTATCCGATTGCTGCCGCTTCCCCGCTCCCTACCGAGCCTTACGAAAGGATCGCTGTGACCAGCATCGCCATCATCGGAGCCGGCCCCCAAATGGGCATGGCCATCGCCCGCACCTTCGGCTCCCAGGGCTTCGACGTCGCCCTGGTCTCCCGCAACCGCGAGAAGCTCGACGGCCTCGTCGACACGCTCACCGCCGAGGGCATCACCGCCGCCGCGTTCCCCGCGGACGTCCTCGACCATGACGCACTCACCCAGGCACTCAAGGACGCCGCCGCCAGGTTCGGCGGCATCGACGTCCTGGAGTACTCCCCACTCGCCATGGAATCCACCGTGTTGGCCACTCCGGCCGAGAGCGACCCCTCCCACATCCAGCGCGAGATCGAGGTCCAGCTCTACGGGGCCATGGCCGCCACCAAGGTGGTACTGCCCGCGATGCGCGATGCCGGTGCGGGCACCCTGCTCTACACCACCGGCGCCGGCTCCCTCGACCCGCTGCCGATGGTCGGCAACGTCAACGCCGCCGCCGCGGCGCTGCGCAACTGGGTGGTCAACCTGCACAAGGAGCTGGACGGCACCGGCATCCAGGCCGCTCACATCGCCATCGACGTGGCGCTCGGCGGCGTCTCGATCGACCCCACGCTCAAGGCGGCAACGCCCGAGGCGGTTTCCTCCGTCTACTGGGAGCTGCACACCACCAAGCGTGACCAGGGCGAGATCGTCTACAGGGGCTGAGGCCGCGTCGGCTCCCGCGCCGACCCTTGATCGCGACGCGGTGTGGCATGCCGTACCGCGTCGCGGCCAAGGAGAGGGCATCCGCTCCGGTGAGCGTGTCCCTGTAGCTCGTACAGGGCCTGCCGGCCGCGGCATTCGCGGCCGCCCGCGTCCTGAAGACCACCAAGCCCACAAGCAGTCCCGGTCTCAGCCCAACTGCCGTGGGTGAGTGAGCGATGTCGCGGTCCCGGTGGTGTGAGCTCAGCGTCACCAAGGTCGCCGCCGCCCTCGGGCTGAGCCTCCCGCGCCCCATGGACATCACGACCGTGCTCACGCCGCTGACCGCCATCGGCCATGCGGTGATCATGATGCTGGTCGTGAGCTTCCTGTGGGGCCGTTTCGGCCCCCGTTCCTCCTGGCGTCCTGCCCACTCCCCCTCCAGTCCAACTTCCCTATCGCGCCCAGGAGCTGTCGGTGGAACTCGGCATCCTCTCTCTGTCCGACCTGCAGACCGACCCCACCACGAGCGCTCTGCACGACGCCGGGCGCCGCACCCGCGAGATCGTGTCCTACGCCATCGCCGCCGACCAGGCGGGCCTGGACGTCTTCGGCCTCGGCGAGCACCACACCCCGGATTTCACCGTCACCAAACCCGCCGTGCCACTGGCCGCGATCGCCCAGGCCACCAGCCGTATCCGCCTGACCAGCGCGGTGTCCGTGCTGTCCACCGCCGACCCGGTCCGCCTCCATCACGACTTCGCCTCCCTCGACCTGCTCAGCGACGGCCGCGCCGAGAGCATCGCCGGGCGAAGCGCCTTCACCGAGGCGTTCCCCGCCTCTTCGGTGTCGGCCTGGACGACTACGACGAGGTGTTCACGGAGAGACTGCGGCTGCTGCTCGCCATCCGCGACAACCCCGAGCACGTCACCTGGCATGGACGGTTCCGCCCGGCTCTGAGCGGTCTCCCGGTCCCGCCTCGCCCCCAGCAGCCCCAACTGCCGCTGTGGCTCGGCGTCGGCGGCACTCCTGCCAGCGTGGAGCGTGACGGGTATCTCGGGCTACCCATGACGCTGGGCCTGATCGGCGGGGACATCCGCCGCGCCCGCGCGGCCGTCGAGCGCTACCAGGCCGTCGGTACCGGAGCGGGCCACCAGGCCGACTGGCTCCGGCTCGCCGTCTCCACTCACTTCTACGTCGGCGCTACCTCCCAGGGCGCGCGCGATCACCTCTTACAGTGTCCGCTTGAAGATCGCCCACCGCACAGGACCGCAACCCTCACCGGGTTGGTCTGTCGCCGACCGAGAAGGGGCAGGTTCGTGGACGAACAGCACGTCGTCATTGCCGGAGGAGGCCCTGTCGGGTTATGGCTCGGTGCGGAACTGCGGTCGAGCGGGATCCCCGTCACCGTCGTCGAGGAGCGCACGAAGGTCGATGAGCGCTCCAAGGCGCTCTCCATCCACCCCCGCACCATTGAGGTCCTGGCATCCCGAGGAGCGCACAAACCGTTCCTCGCCGAGGGCCTGCCGATCCCGAGCGGCCACTTCGCCGCGCTCGAGGAGCGGCTCGACTTCCTGGAACTGGACACTCCCTTCCCGTACTCCCTTGCCCTGCCTCAGGCTCGCACCGAGGCCCTGCTCCAGGAGCACGCGCTCAGTCTGGGCGTCACAATCGCGCGCGGGCATCGTGTCACCGGGTTCACCGGGACCGCCGATTCGGTGACCATGCAGGTGGCGGGACCGAAGGGGGCGTACGAGATCGAGGCGGCCTACCTCGTCGGCTGCGACGGCACCCGCAGCACCGTACGCTCCAGCGAGACCCCGACGCCGGCGAGGACGGCGAGGATCATGATGATCGGGCGGGTGCCCTTGCGCGGGTCGAACACGAGGAACGCGCCGATGATCAAGAGAGTGCCGTAGATCACCCAGCCGGCGTCCATGACGGCACCGAGGGGGGAGTTGGCGACCTGTCCGAACGCGGTCTGCGGCGGGCCGGTCAAGCCGAGGTGGCTGACCCAGTTGTACAGGGGCGAGTACGGCGGGTCCTGCCATGCGGCGGCGGTGATGAACTCGGCGACCCAGGACACGAGCGGGCCAAGAAGGATGAGGAGGGCTCCGGCGCGGGCAGCGGCGCCGGAGCGGACGATGGGGTTCATGCGAGGGCCATTCCGGGGACGCGCTTGCGGATGGCCTCCATCTCGGCTTCGTCCGAGACGCCCTGCCAGTCGTACCGGGGGGTGTAGGGGGCTTCCAGGGCGCGCACTTCGTCGTCGGTGAGCTCCACACCGAGGGAGGCCACCGCCTCGTCGATCTGCCGGATCGAGCCGGCGCCGACCAGCGGCGCGGTGACGACCGGCTGGCGTCGCAGCCAGGCGAGCGCGACCTGTGCGCGGCTGACGCCGTGGGCGTCCGCGACCTGTCCGACCGCGTCGATGATCGCGTGGTTGGCCGCCTCCTGTGCGGGCGAGTACAGCAGGTCCGCGTAGGCGCCGTCCGTCTCGGAGCGCACCGTCGAGCGGGCGTCGTCCCACGCGCGGGTGAGGCGGCCGCGGGCCAACGGCGACCAGATGATCGCGCCGACGCCCTCGTCCAGGCACAGCGGGATCATCTCCCGCTCCTCTTCACGGGCGAGCAGATTGTAGTGGTCCTGCATCGACACAAACCGCGCCCAGCCGTTCTGCTTCTGCAGGTGCAGCGCCTTCGCGAACTCCCACGCATGCATGGACGAGGCGCCGAGGTAGCGCACCTTGCCTGCCTTGACGAGGTCGCTGAGGGCTTCGAGGGTCTCCTCCAGCGGCGTCGCGTGGTCGTTGCGGTGCACCTGATACAGGTCGATGTAGTCGGTGCCGAGGCGGCGCAGCGAATGGTCGACCTCGGTCATGATCGCCTTGCGCGACAGTCCCCGTCCGTTGGGCCCCAGCCGCATCGGATGGCGCAGCTTCGTGGCGATCACCACGGCATCACGGTCGGCGAAGTCCTTGAGCGCTCGCCCGAGGATTTCCTCACTGGAACCGTTGGAGTACATGTTCGCGGTGTCGAAGAAGTTGATCCCCACCTCCAGCGCGTGCCGGATGAGCGGGCGCGCGTCCTGTTCGCCCTTCGACCAGACGGGGTGCCCGCGGTCGGGCTCGCCGTAGGTCATCGCGCCGATCGCGATCGGGGACACGTCGAGGCCGGTCATGCCGAGCTTGATGTAATGCATGACGCTCCTTAAAGTATGTGGAGAGCTCTCCGCATAACGTAATGGAGGGCTCTCCACTTAGCAAGGTGAGGTCCTGTGGTCCGCTCAGACGCCCGCGAGAACAGGGCACGCATCCTCGCCGCCGCACGCGAAGCGCTCGCGGCGGACGGCAGCACGTCGATGAACCAGATCGGCCAGCGCGCGGGAGTCGGCGCGGGCACCCTGTACCGCAACTTCCCCACACGCGAGTCGCTGGTCCTGGCCGTCTACCAGGACGAGGTGGCACGCATCATCGGCACCGTGCCCGACCTGCTGGCCCAGATGCCGCCACTGGAAGCGCTCCGCCAGTGGACGACCGACCTCGTCGAGGCCATGCGCAGAAAGCACGGCCTCGGCGACGCTCTCAGCCCGGGCGCGCACCAGGCGATCAGCGAGCAGAGCTACGGGCCGGTCATCGCCGCGATCACAGAACTCCTCGACGCCGGCAAGAAGGACGAAAGCATCCGTCCAGACGCCGACCCAGGCGACTTCCTCCAACTCACCGGCGCCTTGTGGCGCGCCGCGTCCAGCCCCGAGGACCGGGCACCCCACATGCTCGCGCTCATCCTCGACGGACTCCGCACGCACCGGTAAACGACGCGCAGGCGTTGTCACGTTGTTGGGTGTGTGGGTGTCTGATGGCGTGTCGGGGCGCGGTGGGGTCCGCGGTCCGGGCTTGTGTTCAGGCCGTGGTGGGCCGGCTGGCAGCGCCGGTGACGTGGTCCCAGATGGCGAGGCGGATGGTCATCTCGGCTCGGTGTTGGGATGCGGTCATCAGGTGGCGGTGGGGTCGGAAGTGGGGTGAGATGCCGCTGAATGCGGACAGGAACTGCTGGGCCGCGCCGACGGAGCGGAAGCCTTTCATCGCGCGTTCACGCTGCCTGGTGGGCTGGTGGCTGTTCTCGGCCCGGTTGTTCAGTCCCTTGTGGGAACGGTGCTCGACGGAGGGCATGACCTCACGGTGAGCGGCGCCGTAGGAACGCAGCTTGTCCGTGATGATCACCCTCGGCACCGCCCGGGTCTTCTTCATCAGGCGGCGGAAGAAGCGTCGGGCCGCGGCTTTGTTGCGGCGGTTCTGGACGAGGATGTCGAGGACGTTGCCGTCCTGGCCGACGGCCCGCCACAGGTACTTCAGCTCCCCGTTGACCTTGATGAACACCTCGTCCAGATGCCATTTATCCCCGGGCCGGGGACGGCGGCGGCGCAGTCCGTTCGCGTAAGCCTGGCCGAACGTGGCGCACCAGCGGCGCACTGTCTCGTAGGAGACGATGACGCCGCGCTGAAGCAGCAGCTCCTCGACCTCGCGGAAGCTGAGCGGGAAGCGGAAGTACAGCCACACACAGTGGGATATGACCTCGACAGGCTACCGGTGCCCCCTGTACGACGGCGACGCGCTCCCCACGGACAACCCCTCCCAGCGTGATCAACCAGAAGATCATCCCACCCGGTCAGCCAACGTGACAGCGCCTGGACGAGCCGACCTCGCAGATGGACCCGCGTGGCGAGCACGATGCCTGGTCGGTGCGGAGCGCCCGGCGTGGCTTCCCGGAAGGTCACAAGAGGTCCACATGGACAACCACAGGCCATGACCAATGCGCACCGAACCCCGGAGGTGGTCGTCTCGGAGCCGGCGTAGGTGGTGGGCACGCTGATCACGGGCAGGCCGGACGTCAGGGCGATCGCCTTGCCCAGGCCGATGGTGGAACCGCCGCCGATGGCCAGACAACCGTCCGCGCCGGCCTCGCGGGCGGCCGCGCGAGCCGCTTCGGCGACTTCGATCGGCACGTGCATCCTGGCTCCGGTGAAGAGACCCACGCATGTGTCGTCCAGCAGGGTGGCCGCGTGCTCGGCGAGAGCGCGCTGACCGGGCGTGGACAGCACGAGCAGCCGGCGCAGGCCCAAACGCTCTGCTTCACCGGGCAGTTGGCGCAGACTGCCGGTGCCGAAGACCACCCGCATGGGTAGAGCCTCGTAGGTGAAGGTCATCGCGTCGCTTTCGCCACCGGCGCCAGCACGATGTCGAACCTGGCCTGGATGAAGGGCGCGGTCACGCCGAAGCGCTCGGCGTCCTGCTCGTCGTGGGACTCGGTGAAGTCGGTGATCAGGCCTCGCTTGACCGCGAAGACGGCGTCCGAGTCGACGTAGGGCCTGCCCGCGACGAACGCGTGCGTGGTGATGGGCCGGTGGTGCTCGGAACCGGCGATAAGTGGATGTGGGCGGGCCAATAGGGGTGCCTGCCGTCCGGTGGCTTCGAGGAGGCGGTCTACGGGGCCGTCAGTGGGGATCGGGTAGTGGGAGGGGACGACGGTACGGAACCAGTAGCGGCCGTGCTCATCCGTGCGGAAGTGGCCGCGCCCGTTGCCCGCGGGCTGCTGCACGTCGTAGAAACCGTCCTCCGAGCACTGCCACACGTCGAGTTCCGCGCCCTGAAGCGGTGTTGCGTCGGCGGTGAGCACTCGGCCGGAGACCGCACAGGGGCGGCCGGTGCCGAGAGATGGAGTCGCCGAGTTCGCGGCGGGGGATTCGGTCATGTGGAAGGGGCCGAGGACGGTGCTCTCGGTTCCCTCCTCGGCCCCGTTGATCGTCTCGACGAGCATGGAGACGCCCAGGATGTCGGAGAGCAGGACGAACTCCTGGCTGATCGGCGAGCATGAGCTCCTCAACCTCGCGGAAGCTCAACGGGAAGCGGTGATACAGCCACACGCAGTAGGCGATGATCTCCGCCGGGTACCGGAACCCCTTATACGACGGCGACCCCGCGTCCAAGACTGCCCTCCCCGCGATCACAACCCCAAGATCATCCCAGATCTCAGCCAAGTTGACGACGCCCCTCGGCTGCTTCGGAAGTCGTCGAGATGGACCCGCCGTCGAGAATTCCCGACCTCGCTCTCTTCTCTCATGCGCTCTCTTCGCTGAGGCGGTCGACTGCCCACGGCAGGAGCTCCTTGGCCACCGCAAGGCTGAACGGCCTCACCAGCGAACGAAGTTCGGCGCAGGCGGCAGGACCGAGCGTGATGTAAGGGAGGGCAGCCAGCCTGTCGGTGGTGTGCTCGATCTCCGCCCTGCGCCGCGTACCGTCCTCGGTCAAGGCCAGGTCGGGTCCGTCGTCGAGCCATCCACGCTCATGCAGGTTCTGCACGGCCTGTCCCCACTGCTCCGGCGTCCATGCCCGCGAGTCGCGCAGCACCCCTGCGTCGATGTCGCCTGTGGCGGCGTGCGTGACGAGAGCCTCGAGTCCGCTCAGTCCGGCAGTCAGTAGTGCCGCCACGTGACCGTCGCCACGGAACTCCCGCAGCAGAGTCTGCGCGTGCCAGAGCACGAGGTGGGGTGCGCTCGGCCACGGCAGTGCGGCGTGCGCGGCGAAGAGGGGGCGGCCTTGTGGATGGCGCACGGTCACTTCAGCCGCGGTACGGGCCAATTCCGCTGCGCGGGCCAGCGCCGGTGAGGAGACGTCCGCGCCGAGGATGCGGCGGAGCGTGGTATCGATCCCGGTGAGCCGGGCGGCGGCGAACCGCTGCGGCGTGGCGGCTTCCCACGCCGCGGGTATGGCTCGGCGCACCAGTTGGGGATTGAAGTTGTAGAACGTGGCGATGACGAGATCCGCCGGAGCGGCGCCGAGCGCGGCGGAGCGGGACGCGAAGTACCCGGTCCTGGCGTCCACGCCCAACTCGGCGTACTGACCTGCGGCTTCGGGCGAGAAGTAGACAGCCCCGTGGTAGGGCTCGAGAGTTCTCCAGGTCTGGCGCGCGAGGGCCAGGCTGTCGCGGTCCGTGTTCTGCGTCATGAGGGCTCTCCGTCCTGTGGCGGATGAAACGTTGTTGTTCATCGAGCACACGACGGCGCGTGAGGCACACCCTGCCGTACCGTCTGGTCGGTACGTTATCGGAGAGCGGCTCCGGCGACTACTGCCCTGCAACCAGTTCTCTCCTGACCAAGGTGCGCACACATCCGCGGCACGCGACCGCGTTGGTGCGGGCCCTGGTGGTGCTGACGCACCACCAGGTGGCTCGGTGACCGATGATCTCCCCGCAATGATCACCGTGATGAGCTGCGCGAGCACCCCAACGACTCATCACACCAGGACCGTTGACCTGCATGAATCACGATGGAACTTCCTCGATACGGCCTGACCGCCGCAAACGTCGGGCGCCGCCGGGCGCGAGCTGACTGGTGCGCTCGGCGACGTCCCCGCGCGGTGGGGAAGAGGACTTGCAAGCGGGGAAGGTTCTCCGGCTTCTCGCGTCGGGCCTGGGCCATCAGCGGCAGCGGCGCGCCCCACCCGTCGCGCGCGTCGAGGCGGAGCGACGGTACGCCGACTTCCTACGCGGCCAGGCCGAGGCCCTGCTCGCCTGGGACCTCTTCGGTGGCTGGGCGTCCGCGTCGTTTCGGCACGCAGGTCGCAGCGTGGCGACGGTTGAGCAGGTCGCGGTGCCACCGCGGGATGGTGTCGGGGCCTACCAGCAGGAGGTGCCGCACTTTCGCTGCCGGGAGGTGGTGGAGCAGGCCGACGAGGACCGCGCGGTCGGTGTCGGCGAACACGGGCCTGCCGACCTGGCGCCGCAGGACGAGCAGCTGATGCCGCAGCGCGAGGACTCAACCTGCTCGCTGGCAAGCTGACCAACCGGTACGGGCCGCGCCTCCCGTTGATCCTCGGCCAGGTCATCCAGACGGTCGGCATCCTGGGCCTGCTCCTCGTCCGTCGGGACACCCCCACTCCCTTGCTGTTGACCCTGCTGGTGCCGCTCGGCATCGGCGGCGGACTCGCGATCCCGCCGTAGACGTCGGCGATGCTGGAGTCGGTGCCGCACGAGCGGGCAGGCCTCGCATCCGGAGTACTCAGCGCCGCCCGGCAGTTCGGCGGCGCGATCGGAGTCGCCCTGCTCGGTGCGCTGATCGCTGATTCTGCCCACTTCATGACCGGGATGCGGATCAGCCTGGTTGTCGGGGCGGCCGTGCTGGTGGCCACCACACTCGGCGTGGCGCTCTTCCTGCCCGGCGGCGGCGTCGGCGATTCCGTCTGGGAGCCGGTCACCCCACCCGCCCCCGGCGCCCCGGCGCCCGGCACGCCCGCCGACGCCCTCGTGGAACTCCTCAGCACCCTCACCCGCCGCCAGCACGAGCACCGCGCTCGCACCGTCAGCCGACTCACCGCCCTCCTCGACGCCGACCTGCTGCCCGCCGACCTGCAGGAGATGGTGCTCTACTACCGGGCCAAGGCCCTGCGCGACACCGGCCGAGCCGCCCAATCCCGCCGCGACTACCAGCAGGTTGCCGACCAGGGCGGCCGCCTCGCCCCCGCAGCCCGCCGCGGCCTGGCCCACGCCGCACGCCTGGCCGGCGACTTCCCCACCGCCCTCGCCTCCGCCCAGAATCTCGGCTGGGAAGGCCGCCACCAACGCGTGTTGGGTGACCTGTACTGGCTTCAAGGCCAACCCGAGCGTGCCGCCGCGCCCTACCTCGCCGGACGCACCGAAGCCGAACAGCACGGCAAGGCCGGCGAGGCCGCCCACAGCCAGGCCCTGCGCGCATTCGCCATCGCGCTCTACGCCCCCGACCAGGCCACCGCGGAAATCGACCTCGCCCACCAACTCCTGACCGGCCTCAACCTGCGCGCCACCACCATCAACGTCCGCCGGGCCGAACTCATCCGCGATGCCGGCAGCGACAGCGTCGACGACCAGATCGCCACGCTGCGCACCGAACTCGATATCGCGGGCCTCACCTCGCTGACACCCGCGATCGAGCTGGCCTGCGCCTTTCACCAGGCCGTCCTTGACGACCACACCGCACTGCACGCCACGCTCACCCGGCTACGAGAACAAACGTCCGACGAAGATCACGCCTACTTCGTCGACATCGCCCAGTTCATGGCCGACATGCCTGTCGATCAGGCTTCCGCAGTCCGGTGGCTCGACAGTGAACAGCACACCCGCAGCCGCTGGCGTGGCATGGTCATCGCCCGGCAGGCGCACCTGCACGCCGGGCACTGACCAAAGAAGGGGGGGCCGTTTCCCGCGGGAAACGGCCCCCCTTCGTCCGAGGCGGCGCGGGTCAGGTGGGGTTCAGCGGAGTGATGCCGGTACCCGCGTACAGCTCGGGTTCCAGCGACAGGACCGTGAGCGGCTCTCCCGCCTTCACCGCGTGCCAGGCGATCGCAGCAGCGTGGGCCACCGGCCAGTCCACGCTTCTCCAGTCCATCGCATCCACAGCATGAGCTGCGGTGAACGGAACGTTCTCCGCGAACCGCAGGGATGCCGCGTGCTTGCCTGCGCCCGCAACCTGCCGTTCGGCAGCGAGCACGGCGAGGGAGGGGATGATGACACGACCGGTGCCACGTGAGGCCTCGATGTAGAGGCCCGTGAAGAAGGAGTCCGCGCGGTACAGGGCGGCCAGAGCGGTGTGGTCCAGGACGGCCGTCAGGTTCATGCGCCGGCGCCGCCCTGATGGGCACGGATCTTCGCCCAGGCGTCCTGGCCGACCTGCTGAACCTGCTCGGTGTACTCAATGCCGAGCTCACGGGCGGCCTCGACAGCACGCTGCTCCCGCTCGGCTTCCGTGAGCTCGCGAGTGGCGAGCTCTTCCAGCAGCTCAGTGATGGTGGTGCCGCGCTCGTCGGCGAGGATACGCAGCCGGTTGCGCACTTCCTCACTGGTCTTGATGCTCGTCGGCTTGCTCATGCCGTTGATTCTACCGCCGGTAGAACCCAAGCGCCGTCAGAGCGTCACGATTCACCCGTCGCCGACACAGCGCATGTGACCCCTGCGTGCCCGATCGGATGGCGAGCAGTGGGGAACGTCGGCAAGTCGCCTGCAACCGCGCAGGTCACCGTCTTGCCAGGTCAGCGCCCATCCGCATACGCGATCTTCCAAACAGGTGCTCCAGGAACGGGCAGCGAAGCTGACTGGGTCAGACTTCGTAGCCACGTGATCAAGGTCGCGACACATCGTCCCACGAGCGTGCCAGAACGACGATCACCGATCCAGCCGCCGGGCGGGGCTCTCCCATTCCACGATGATGGGTCACTCGAACGTCGGCCGAGGGGGCGTTGCGAAACGGGCTTTCCAGCACGATGGGATCCCGTGGCCCGGTTGGATCCCAAAAGGCACCACGGTTCAGCGTGGACGGGTACGGCCCCTCACGGCCGGCGCGGTCACGTCCAGGACGGCGGGACAGCCCGTGCGCTGATCTCGGTGAGGCGGAGCGCCACGGTGATGACGAACTGGCGGCAGAAGTCGAATGCGGCGGTCGGCAAGGTGTCGCACGGATCGACAGGCATTCGCCCGCCCGAGCGGTCCGGAAGGTGTCCGGCCGGGCGGCAGCCGTTGGTAGGCAGAGTGGAGCCGGAATCGGCGTGTGTGCGTCAGCCGGCGGGAGCGGGCACAGAGGATCTTCACTATTTCCGCACCGAATTCATATGATGCGGAGATCAACAGGCCTGGCACGAGGGAAACGTCGGCCAGCCTCTCAGGTTCCCGTGGGGGATTCATGCGTATACGCGTTGCGGTCGCCGTTGTTTCCGGTGCCGTCGTTCTGTCCGCGCTCGCTCTTCCGATAGCCGCCCAGGCGGCGGAGCGTCCGGGTGCGTCGACGAAGCTCAGCTCCTTCACCTCGAAGACCGTCCATCCGAACGACTCGCTGGGCAACACCAAGTTCTCGCACGCGGTCATCAACGGCGGCAAGGACATCGCCCTCGGCACCACCGGCACGAAGTCCGTCACCATCACGTACACCGCCACCGACCAGAACGGCGTCGCCCTCACCGAGGCCTTCCTGTGGCAGGGCACCGACAGCTCGACCACGGCCGGCATCACCGGCGGCCTGGGGACGGACGACGACCCCAGCTGCACGGAGACCGCGACCCAGGGCGTCTACAACTGCAAGGCCCTCTTCAACATCCACCCCGCCACCGACATGAAGGACAACGGCGTAGCCGGGACCTGGAAGCTGTTCCTGGGTGCCTGGGACCTGTACGCGAACGCCAGCTACAACGACGACGTCGCCACCGCCGCGATCAAAAAACTCTCCACGCTGACCGCCGATGCCACACCCGAGCCCGTCAAGAAGGGCAAGACCATCACGGTCACGGGCAAGCTCGCCCGCGCCAACTGGTCGACCGGCAAGTACGCCGGCTACGCCTCCCAGCCCGCGAAGCTGCAGTTCCGCAAGAAGGGCAGCAGCACCTACACCACCCTCAAGACGGTCAAGACCAACAGCACCGGCGTCCTGAAGACCACCACCAAGGCCACGGTCGACGGTTACTACCGCTACGTCTTCGCGGGCACCACCACCACCGCCGCCTCGACAGCCCCCGGCGACTACGTCGACGTCAGGTAAGCAGTCCGGTAAGCACCGCGCGTCACCACTCCGGTGCCGGGCCGCCGTGCATGACAGCGCCCCGGCACCACACCATTTCCGCGCGAATCCTCTGGATCACCGGATCGTGGCCAACTTCCCGCAACGCCTCCAGCTGCTCCTGGGTGAGCTTGCCCCACCTCGCGTGGGTGTTCGATTTCCACACCATCCAGCCTCACGACCACCGGCTCCGTCTCGCCGTCGACCGCGATCTCCTCAGCGTGACCGCGCGGTACAGGTCGGTGGGCGCCTTCCCGCTCCAAGCTGGGGGTTGCGTGGGCGTCACGCTGGTCGTCCGCGGGCGTTGAACCAGCGCCCTCGGTCCACGGGGCCGGCGTCCTGCGGGCGCTGAGCATCCTCTTGAAGGCGTCGACCACCGCCTGGTCGCCGGGATGCAGCTGCCCGGGCCCGCGGCCGCAGCGCTCCCACCGCGGCTGTCCCGGCGCCTGGCCCTTCAGGGGAATTACGTGAAGTTCCACAGCTCCCAGCCCGGTGCGGACCATGCCGCGCACTCCCGCTGGCCGGTGCGCATCGTGGTGCGGGGTGCGCACCACACCACGCACCAGTTCACCCAGCGTGAAAGCCTCAAGAGGAGGTGCTGGAGGGAGAGTTCTCCCCTCGATGCACAGCATCGCACACCCATAAAGGGACGATGCGGGCGGTAGCGAACGTGGTCTAGGAAGAACGCCGCCGATTCCGACCCCGCCAAGGGTTGATTCTCAACCCGACAAGGGGTCCGCACCGACCGCGCCATCCATGCGCACCATCACCGTGAGTGTGTCCATCGCGGTGCGGTGCGCGCCGGGCCCGCGCACCGTGATGCGCACCAGTGAGCGTCCGCCAACTTGAAGACGCAGGTCAAAGGGCTGGTGTGACCGGTTCTCGGGGTGCTCACGCTGGTCGCGGGCGGCAGTCTGAGCAGTAGATCGTCCGTCAGGCTGTGTTGTGTTGCTGGCGCCAACGGCCGGGAGTGGGGATCTCCGTGCTTACGACGGGGTGCGCGATTGAGGTCGGGCCGTGTTGGCCTGGCGGGTTGGCTGGTGGTTGATTACCGCATGGCCGCGCGGTCGGAGACCAGGCCGGCGATGGCCTGGTAGGTCTGGTCGAAGTACTCGCGGCGTCCGATCCAGCGTTGCAGGGGCCGCCACTGCTTGTGCTCGGCGTTGGCGTGCTCGACGCAGATCCGCTCGGAGGACTGCTGCTTGCGCGCTTCCTCCCAGGCCGCCAGGTCCTCGGGCGGGGCATCCTTCTTCGGCTTCAGCGGCGGCGCTTGGACCTGGGCGGGGAACTGCTTGGCCAGTCCCCGGTAGCCGGCGTCGACCTTGGCCTTGACCTGGGGGAACCTCTCGAACAGGTCGCAGATGCCCTCGGTCTTCAGCGCGGTCTGGTCGTGCTGGCGGCCGGGCCGGAAGGCACCCGCCCACAGGGTCCGGCCCTTCTCGTCGGTGACGACGGTGGCCTTCTTGGTGTTCTGCCGCATCTTCCCGGAGATGAATGCCCGGCGTCCGGGCTTGTTCGCCCGTGGACGTCGGACCCGGACCTCGGTGGCGTCGATCCGCAGTTCCACTCCGTGGGAGGCGGCGTAGGCGAAGACATCGGCCAGGGTGCGAAGGCGCAGGTCGGGACTTCCAGGGACGGCGAAGCCGCGGGCGGCGAGCAGGGGGCGGATCTCGTGGACCGCGCGGGTGATCGTGGAGCGGTCCACCTCGTAGAACAGGGCGAGGACGGCATGCGGAAGCTGGAAGCGCAGGATGACCAGGGTGGCGACGACCCGGTCGGTGAAGACGAGTTGGTGGTCGGGACCCGCTCCGGCGGCGCGCTGCCGGTCATGGCCCCGGCGTTCACGCAGCTGGGACTCCTGCCCGGCCACCCACGGCCCGGCCAACTCCGCGACCAGCTTGCCCAGGCGACGGCGCGGGATCCCGGTGCAGATACGATGGCTCAAGGCCGTGCGGGCCCCTCTTGACGTCACAATCATGATCGTCCCGCACGGCCGTTCGCATGCTCAGACCGGGGTTTCAGCTACCGCGCACCACGTCGTTACTGCGGCAGGTTGGCATCGTCCGCCTTGCGGAAGATGTCTCCGCACGTGGGGGAGGGCACCGGCTCGCGGGCTGCAAGGACGGTCAGCGTATGGCGCACTTCCGTGCTCAGCCGAAGGAGCTGGAGACTGGTCTGGCCGCCCTTGTAGGCGTACAGGCGGAAGACTTTGACCGCGATTTCGTCTCGGTCGTCGGCGAAGGTGTCTGGGAGCCCGGCGAGTAGTTCGAAGTCTTGCTTGCCGGTCGCCGCGTCGGCCACGGTGCTGAGGGGCAGGGTCTCGAACTCTCCTGCGGGCAAGGAAGCGTCTACCGCGACAGCGTGGGCGGCTAAGGCCGCGAAGACCTCAATGAGTCGTTCGCCCACCGCCGTGTCGATGCCCCAGGAGTGCAGCCGCTCTTGGCGGCGATCCTGACGCCATGGCTCCTGGTCCAGTAGTGGCAGCAGGACGCGACCGAGGTACGCGCAGCGACGCCATAGCGTGTCGTGGTCCGAGGTCATGATCGATCCTCTCTGGGGCAGTTGGAGGTCCTGCCGCCTGAGCGGCGCAGGCCCTCGAACTTCCCACTACACGCAGGCTAGGTACAGGACGGGGCTGTTCGCCGTGCCGCTGCCCGCGGAGCCGCCCGAGTTCACGAGGGTCCCGTACGTCGTCGTCCGGAAGGCATGGGTCGGGTCACCGGAGTGGTGTTCGCAGGTTGCCGCTGCGGTCGACGATCGCAGCGGAGGCGCGCACTTGGACTGGTGCGCGGTCCCGGTCGTCATCCACTGGTTCGAGAAGTCGTTGTAGAGCTCCAGGTCCACCTCGCTGGTGCAGGCCACGGGACCACCTGAGCACGTCTTGATGCCTCCGGTGCCCGTCATCCGGGAGCCGCTGTGGATGGGCTTGGAGGCGTAGAAGTTGCAGCTCGTCGTCGCTTGCGGGGAGGCGTCCTGCGTGGTCACGGTGATCTCCGGCGGTGCCGGGTTCGGCGGCGGGTCCGCCAGCGCCGTCTGAGTGCTCGTGGCGACCAACGCCACACCAACAGCGAACGCACTCACAATGGATCTTAAGCGCATGAAAAAGACTCCTTGTCGCTGAGTGGGCCGAAGGCCCTGAGTGACATCAGACCGTAAATGTGGAACACGAGGTACAGCAGTGACGTTTCGGCCAGTCACTCCTCCTGTCCCCGCAGGCCCGGGAAGAATCGACTTTGACCGACTGCCACTCCTGCCGACAGCCACAACACGAATGCCGGGAACCTCCTGCGTCGTTGTCTCAGCGGTTGACTTCGAGGTTCGTCAGAACGAGCAGGGCGCGCAGGAGGCGCGTCGCGTGAGCGGGATCGGTGCGGAGCTTGGTGAGGATCCGCCAGTTCTTCAGGTGGGCGAAGCCGTGTTCGACCGGTGCGCGTCCGACGGCGAGGACTCGGTTGGCGGTCTTCTGGCCGGGGGTGAGTTTGTGGGTGCGGCTGGCGTGGAACCCGGTGACGATCACGGGGTCGACTACGTCGTTGTCCAGGCCGCGGAAGCCGAGGTCCGCCAGCGCCCCGAGGCCGGCGGCGCGCAGGTGGGCCAGGATGTGGTCGTGGCGGGCGGCGGTGTTGTCGTGGGTGCGGCCGGGCCGGGCGGCAGATATCCAGATCAGGCGGCCTCTCTCGTCGGTCAGGGCGAGGAAGTGCAGGCCGTGATGGTGGTGTTTGCCGGAGTAGTTCCGCCGGTCGGCCTTTCCGGTGCGGCGCTGGGTGGCGATGAGGGTGCCGTCGATCAGGACCACCTCCCCGCCCTGCTTGGCGACCTTCTTCAGGGCGCGGTCCAGGCGCGGCGCCTGCGCGGCGAGCAGGGTGATCAGCTCATCGCGCCAGCGGCGGACGGTCGACTCGGAGACATTGTTTCCGCCGGCCATGTCCGTCAGGCGCTGGTCGTGACGCAGCACGGCCAGGACGATCACCGCGATCTTCCCGGGCGGCAGGATCCGCCACCTGGACCGTATCGCCTTCAGATGGCGACGCAGCAGACCGGCGAGGTGGTTGACGGTGCGCGTGGACAGCGGCAGACGGCATTGGTAGACAAGCGGGCAGGTGTCCTCGGCGCGTTCTTTGGTTTTCGTCACACAATTCCAACGGCCGCCGGGGGCACGCCGGTTACGCCCGCACCGCACCGCACCGCGGCAGGCGGCAGGCCGCAGATCAGGTTACAGGCGGGTGGTGAACCGGCCGTCGGGCAGTTTGCGCAGCCAGCCGCGATCGACGAGTCTGACCAGCTTCCCGCGCAGCGGCTCCAGCTTGGCCCGCACGCTGACGTCGATTCCCAGCGCGTCGCCGACCTGCCGGGCCATGACCGGACCGGCGGCCTGCCGCACGACGGCAAGAATGCGCTGGTAGTCCGACGGAAGGGCGGTCTCCTCCACGCCTGACGTGCGGCGCGGGATCAGCATCACCGCCCGTCCGCCCACCTGCCCAGGCGCCGGCGCGACAGAGGCGCGCTCGTCGGCGAGTTGTTCGCTAATCCGCTCAAGGACACGTTCGGCGGCGGCGAGTTCGTCCCGCTCCGCCCGTACCTCCGCCAACTGCTTGGCCAGCTGTTCTTCGAGTTCGTCCAGCTCCGCGCGCCGCGCGGTGATCCGTTCCAGCAGCTCGGGATCCATGCACCGGATCGTAGAAGGCCGCCCGGCCCTTGCGAGCAGGAACCGGCGAACCCGGCTCCGCCAAACGATCTACTCCGCAGACTGCCGCCGACGACCAGCGTGAGCACCCCGAAAGCCGGTCACACCAGCCCTTTGACCTGCGTCTTCAAGTTGGCGGAGGCTCAGTGCGGCGCCCGCGGTGGCTCGCGAGCATGGTCCCTCAAACCGAACCACGCCCTACTCCAATTGTGGCTTCGGCTTTGGCTGCCGCTGGTTGTCCTGAGTTCCACAGTTAGCGGTGTCGACTAGGGAACGAAAACGTGGGTTGACCTGCGGAAACGCCTGTGAGCACGCCGAGATGGCGTGTCACTAGGCGGGGGGATAGTGCCTGGTCAGCGGCCTGCGGTCAGATCGATGATCTTCTTGGGCGGGGTGACGTTCAGGGCGGTGAAGATGTCGCGCTGGGGCTTGGTGAGGTCGGTGGACTGGCGGAAGGTGCCGGCCGGGCCGGTGTAGGTGACCGCGTGCAGGCGCTGGAGTTCGGCGCGCAGGCGGTTCCAGGTCTGGCCGGTGGAGGTCTCGGCGACGCGGATCAGCAGCAGGGCGAGCCAGCAGAGCAGGACGTGGGCGCGGATGCGGTCCTCGCGGCGGTGGTAAACGGGGCGGAGATCGAGAATTTGCTTCATGTCGCGCCAGCCGCGCTCGACTTCCAGGAGCTGTTTGTAACCCAGGGCGATGTCCTCGGCCGACAGCTTCGGATCCGAGGAGCGCAGGAGGTACTTCCCGTCGAGGTTGGCCTCGGCGGCGATCTTCTTCTTGTCCACCCGCAGCAGCCCGCTCGGGGTGGTGCGCAAGAACCGTTTCAGACCGGGCTTGGTGGACAACACCCCAGCCAGCTTGTCGCGTTCGGGCCTGGGCAGCTTGTCCGTGGCCTCGATCGCCTCGGTGAGCTGGGTGACCATCCGCTGACGGATCGCGGCGTCGCGGGTGGCCTGGTCGGGGTTGAAGCAGATCACGAACCGGTCGTCGGTTCCGATGTTGACCTCCTTGACCTGGAGGTTGTCGCGCACGGACGCATAGCGGCCCTGCCGCGAGAGGGCGGCGCGTACTTCGGGTGATCCGGTGCGGAGTTTCTCGCCGATGATGTAGCCGCCGCCTCCGCGCATCAGCGCCCGGCGGTTGGCGGCGGAGGTGAAGCCGCGGTCGGCGACCCACACGATCTTCGACAGCGTCCACTCGCGCAGGTCGTCGCGGACCTGCCGGATCAGGGCCTGGTCACCGGTGTTGCCGGGCCAGGACCACACCCGCACCGGGATCCCGTCGCGGGTGACGGCCATGCCGATGACGACCTGGGGCAGATCGTCGCGGGAGTCCTTGGACTTGCCGTGGGTGCGGAACCCGTCGTGTCGCACCGCGTCTTCGGCCGGCGCGTCGGCGGCCAGGCGCTCGCCGTGTTCGTCGCGGGCGACAGGTTCGTCGGCGTCCTCGGTCTCGAAGTACGTGGAGCTGGTGTCGAAGAACAGCAGGTCCACCTCCAGGTTGAGCAGGTCGGTGACCTGGAAGTACGTCTCCTTGGCCAGGGCCGGCTCGATGGTCAGCAGGTAATCCATGGCTCGGTAGCAGGCTTCGTCACTGATCGCCTCCAGGCCGTCTATGTGGACGTCGTCGGCGATCCACTCGGTCGCGGCGAGCTTGCTGGAGGCGGCCAGGGCCCGGTTGGCGACCAGCGCGAACAGCACCCGTTCGACGCGCGGATCCAGCCGCCGCCCGGCCAGTTGGCGGTGCACGACACCGTCGAGGCCGAGCCGGTGCCAGAGTCCGTCCAGCGCGTGCACCCCGCCGCACGGCCTGGAACTGATCAGTGACAGGTCTCCCGAGCCGGTCGCGGCCAGCGCGGACGCGGGGTCCAGCAGCTTCGAGAGCGCGCCGACCAGTCGGCGCACCGCCTCGCGGTCGAGCTCGTCCTCCCGGCCGAAGGAGTGCAGCACCTTCGTACGCGAACGCCCCACGGCCGGGTCCCACTCGTTGTGGGCCAGCTGCAGATACCGGACCGTCTGCCCGTCCTTGTTCCGCCGGGACGTCGTCTTCACATACATGCCGCTAGACGATACGCACATCATTCCATGTCACAGGCATGGGGGTGACAACATCGTGCCACTAGGCGTTTTCGGCCTTTCGCGCTAGGTGCAACCGCCTGACCTGCACCGATGCCCTGCCACACCCCCGAGAACCCCGCTCAACTGTGGAACGCAGGGTTGTGTTTGTCGATGCTGTCGAGCTGTTGTTGGACGTGGTCGGTGCGGTGCTGGGCGTGATACAGCTCAAGGGCTCGCTGCCATGCGGTGCGGGCTTGCTCGGGTTGGCCGCTTAGGGCCCGTAAAGAATCAACACGTTGCTTCACGGTCTTCCTATCGTTGGTGTGGTATGCGTATACCGAGCGAGGTCCGTGACCAACTTGCCCTGAGGTTCGGGGTGTTGTTACCTCATCTGAATGAGCGGCAGCAGCGGCTGGCGTTGGCCGCCGAGGCCCGGCTGCTGGGGCACGGCGGGGTCCGGGCCGTCGCGTGTGCCGCAGGGGTGAGCGAGACGACGGTGCGGAAGGGTGTGTTCGAGCTGGAGGGCGGTGAGGACCCGCTGCCCGATGGCCGGGTCCGACGGGACGGCGGCGGTCGCAAGAGCGCCGAGGAGCTTGACCCGCTGCTCGTTCCGGCGTTGCTGGCGCTGGTCGAGCCGGATGAGCGGGGCGATCCGATGTCGCCGCTGCGGTGGACGACCAGGTCACTGCGGTCTCTGGCCGGGGAGCTGACGCGGCAGGGCCGTGCCGCTTCGGCGCCGACCGTGGGCAGGCTGCTGAGGGAGAACGGGTTCAGTCTGCAGGCCAATGCCAAGACCCTTGAGGGCGCTCAACACCCAGACCGGGACGCTCAGTTCCGGTACATCAACGACCAGGTCAAGGACCATCAGGCGGACGGCGAGCCGGTGGTCAGTGTGGACACGAAAAAGAAGGAAGTCGTCGGGGAGTTCAAGAATGCGGGATGTCAATGGCGGCCGGCCGGTGAACCCGTGCGGGTTGACGTCCATGACTTCCCCGGTGATGCACTGGGCAAGGCCCTGCCCTACGGCATCTACGACCTGGCGGCGGACACCGGCTGGGTGAACGTCGGTACGGATCACGACACCGCAGCCTTCGCGGTCGCGTCGATCCTCCGTTGGTGGAACGGGCAAGGACGTCTCGACTACCCGCAGGCCAGACGTCTGCTGATCACCGCCGATGCCGGCGGCTCCAACGGCTACCGCACCCGGGCCTTCAAGACCGAGCTGGCTGCGTTCGCCGCCCGGACCGGCCTGGCCGTCACGGTCTGCCACATGCCGCCGGGCACACAATGCCGTTGCTTGATTACTGGACTATCGCGGTGTGCAGCGTGATGGCCTTGGCTGTGATCCGCCGTGTCGGTTGCCGGTCCCGGGTGTTGATCCGGTAGGAGAGCTTCGAGGAGTACTTCGAGTCCGGCCGTTTGAGGTGCCGGTCCGCCTCACGCAGGCGCCTGGCGCCGTTGTCGAGCTTCCGGCGCACCTTCGCCGCCAGCACAGCCAGGAACTTCTTGATCTTCTTGGGCGTATCCGCGCACTGTCGGACCACGCTGCGCCGCGTGTGCTTGAGGACCTTGACGAACGAGACCCGGTCCGGGTTGATGCCGTTGTCGTCGGCCAGACACATGATGACCCGCGTGAGGCAGTGGTGCACGACCAGGTGCGCCCAGACCTCCTGCCGCACCAGATCCGGGTCTCCCGAGCGCAGGACCTCGACCGGCCCGCGCTGGAACGTCTTGATCTGCCGGAACGCCGACTCCGCCTCCCACCTGGCATGGTAGAGCTCTGCCAACTCCGCCGCCGGATACGCAACCGGGTCCAACAGATCGGTCAACAGCCTGACCACCTCGCCGCCGTCGACGCGGTACTCGATCACCCGGACCAGCACCCCGCCAGGATGAGCGCCCTTCTGCCCGCCCAGGTTCATCCTCCCCAGGTAGGTCCCGTCGGGCAGATACTCAACCGGCCGGTGCGCCACCGGCGAGCGAGCCCGGATCAGCAGATGGGCCCCGAATCCGAGATAGGCCTTCCATAACTCGACCCCGGGGAAGCCCCGGTCCATGATGACGAGCATCTTGCTCGCCGAGGTCGCCAGAGTGATCGCCAACTCCCGCTCACCGCCGTTGAATCCGCCCACCGCCGCGTCGATCTGCGCGTGCGTGCCACACTCGGTCAGTGTCACCACCCGCACTTGAGGGAACCCCGCCGGCTGGCCGTTCTTGACCGGCCCACCGAACGCGGCACGGTTGGCCGGTGTGTCCGGCGCGTCCAGCACGAACCCGTCCACCGCGGCCAGCCGCATCCCGCGGTAGAAGGAGCCCTCCAGGCCGACGGGGGCCAACGGGTCGGCCAGCTCGCGGAAGACGGCCTCCAGGACCAGCGGTCCCAGACGCCTGCGCGCCCGCGTGAACGAGGACTTGTTCGGGATGCTCCCGCTCAACTCCCTGATACTGCCCACCAGTTGCTCCGCCGCATCGTCATAGGAGTCCTGTTGGAACACCACATTGGCACCACCGACCGCGGCATCCGCGAGCCGTCGCATGTACCGGCCGTGCACCCGGTCCGAGGCACTACCGCAGTGCGGACAGTACCGGGCCGGTGCCTACGCGGAGGGAGCCCGCAGCGGGGCACCCCAGGCCCAGCAGATCGCCGACGCCTGGCACCTGTGGCGAAACCTCGCCGAGGCCGTGGAGAAGACGGTCGGCGCCCACCACCACTGCATCCGCGAGGCGTTCACGGTGCCCCCGGTCCAGGCGATGTCGACCACGGCGCCGCTGGCCGCCGCGGAGCCCACCGGCACGGCAGGGACCGTCTTCGTCCCGCCGGATGGCACATTGGACGTGCTCGGCCGTCCTCGAAGGCTGGTCGCCCGCACCACCGAGCGCTACCAAGCGGTGCAGCAACTCCTGTCTCATGGACTGTCGTTGATTCAGATCAGCCGCGAACTTCGGCTGGACCACTCGACCGTCCGGCGCTTCGCCCGCGCCGGCAGCCTGGAGGAGTTGCTGGTCAAGGCGGTGAATCGCGTGTCAATCCTGGACCAGTTCAAGCCCTACCTGCACCAGCGCTGGCGCGAGGGCTGCCACGACATCCCCAACTGCACCGCGAACTCCAACAGCAGTGCTTCACCGGCGACATCCAGTCCGTCCGCCGCTACCTCAAGCCCTACAAGAAGCCGCACAGCCCCAGGCCCAGGAACCCGCCGGCACCGCCTCCCACGCTCCGCCCGGCCCCGAAACCCCGCCGCGTCGTCCGCTGGATCATGAGCAACCCTCAGCACCTGGCCGAGACCGACGCCACCGAGCTCAAGGAGATCCGCGCCGCCTGCCCCCACCTCGACGCCACCGCACGGCACGTCCGCGACTTCGCAGGCATGATGCGCGACCTACGCGGCGAGGAGCTGCCCGCCTGGATGGACCGGGTCATGGCCAACGACCTTCCCGCCATGCACTCCCTGGTCAACGGCATGAAGCGGGACATGGACGCGGTCACCGCTGCATTGTCGACCTCCTGGAGCTCGGGCCAGGTCGAAGGCCAGGTTACGAGGGTCAAACTGCTAAAGCGCATGGGCTATGGCCGGGCGAACCTCGACCTCCTCCGGCGACGAGTCCTCAGCAGTCCCTGAGTGCCAGACCGAGGTCAGTACCAGCGGCTGAAAGCGGCAACGCCGGATCCGGCCTCTGCGGCGTGTCGAATCACCCGTAGGGGCGCGTCGATGAGTCCCGCCGCATCGCAATCGGGTGTGTCGCCCATAGCGGTCATCCAGTCGGTAAATCCGGGAGAGGGCGGTGCTTCGCTGCGTGTCGGACAGGAGCAGGGCTTCCTCAGCCCGAGGCAGAGCGGTCCGAACCTCGTCGGCGGAGAGTAGGACGTTCCCGAACCAGCCGGGGAGCATCGCCGACTGTTGAGCGCCAAGGCCGTAGTACAGGGCCGCGACCGGGTTTGCCTTCCGGGCAGTCGCAACGAAGAGGCCAGCGCCAACTGCCTGGGGCATCAACGTCATACTCGCGTCCTGCATGGCGTCCGTGGCCGCGGTGGACCCGTTGGCGTCCTCGATGGAGTCCGCGAATCGATAAGCGACCGACGTGGGCGCCAAGGAACCGGAAGGACCCATGGAGCGATCGAAAAACGCCTCTTCCTCGCCGCCGTTCAACCACCAGGCCAGCGCCTGGCTGAAACCCGGCGGCTTGTCCCGGTCGCCGGGCCGTATGAGATGGACGTAACGGTCTGGAAGTTCCCGAGCCTCCGCGTCAGGGATGACGCCGACCACCCACCGCCCCTGTCGAGCTCACCGTCACCCCTCTCAGCCTACGGGGCAACTCTATCCGCCTCGCTGATCGGCATCACAAGATCCACGACAGAGCCCGTAATTCCCCAGGAGCTGGCCGACGTTCGGAGCGTCCGTCCTGTGGGCAGCGGAAAACCGTTCGACAGGCCTGGCCGGGATGGAGCATGATCCGCGCTCGTGACGACGCCGAAGCAGCTCCTGATCCAGGCCGCCGCCCGCAACAACGCCGAGTGGTGCGCGGCGATGAGCCGATCGCACGGCCTGGCGGGTGAGTTCAGGGCACAGGCCTGGGCCGCTCCGGCCCGAACGCCGTTGTATTACCCCGACGCGGTGACGCTGGTGCCGGGTGCAGACTCGGCCGTGCTGGCAGCCCGGATCGACACCACCGCGCCCGGCGCCTCCGTCAAGGACAGCTTCGCTGACCTCGACCTGACGGAGGCCGGCTTCCAGGTGCTGTTCGAGGCACAGTGGATCCACCGCCCGGCGAGTGTGCCCGCCGCCGCATCGGACCTTGCCTGGGACGTGGCGGGTGATCCGGACACGCTGCGCGCCTGGGCGCTCGCCTGGGACGACGGGGGAGGGAACGCGGACCTCTTCCGGCCTGAACTGCTGGACGACCCGGCCACCTTCGTGCTCGCCGGACAGTCCCCTGACGGCCGGGTGGTTGCCGGAGCGGTGGCGAGTCGCAGCGACCAGGTGGTCGGAATCTCCAATGTCTTCGCTCTGGACGGCGGCCCTGACGCGGCCTGGCCGGTCGTACTTGACGCGGTGCAATGGCTGTTCCCCAGCCTGCCGGTGGTCGGCTACGAGCACGCCGATGACCTGGCGGTCGCCGTCCGTCATGGCTTCGAGCCGGTCGGTCCGCTGCGGATCTGGCTGCACATCTAGGCCGGCTCCAGGGCTGCCCGAGCCGCCGCTCGCGACCACGGCCCCCATGGAAAACGTCGCTGATCTTATGATCGGGGGTCAGGTTCTGTGCAGGATCCGCTTGCGTAGGAGGTCGAAGTTGGCGCGGCCGTATCCGGCCCGCTTGAGAAGCTTCACTCTCGTGTTCTGTCCCTCGACCTGGCCGGAGCTCCATGGGCTGGACAGTCCGGCGACGACGGCGTCCTGGTCGCGACGAAGGCCGTTGACCAGGGAGTGCAGTGCGGGCAGGGGGTCCTGTTCGACTCGCTCCATCCACTGCGGCAGTTGGTCGCCACGCAGGTCGCGCATCATCTCGGCGAAGTCGCGGACGTGGTCGGTGACCGCGTCGAGCTCGGGACAACCGACGCGGATCTCCTTGAGGGAGAGGGCGTCCGCGTCGGGGAGGTTGCCTGGATTGGTCATGATCCATCGGACGACGCGACGGGGCCGCGGCGCGGGCCTGGGCGCCGGCGTGGGGGCGGACGGCGTGAAGTTCCGTAAGTAGCGGCGGACGGTCTGGATGCCCCCGGTGAAGCCGAGAGCGGTGATCTCACGGTGCAGTTGGGCGGTGTCGTGGCAGCCCTCGTTCCACCGTTGGTGGAGATGGGGCCGGTGGGCGTCCAGGATCGTGGACCGGTTGATTGTTTTGACCAGGAGTTCGTCGATGCTGGTTGCGCGGGCGAAGCGTCGCACGGTCGAGCGGTCCAGCTGCAGCCGGTGGCAGATCGACTCCAGCGAGGCCCCCTCGTGCAGCAGGTCCTAGACCAGGGCGAACCGCTCCCGGGTGCGGACCACCAGGCGGCGCTCGCGCCCGCAGACGTCCAGTGTCCCGATCGATGCTGCGAGGGGGCCGTCGTCGCCAGTGGGCGCGGTGGTGGGTTCAGGGACCGGTGGCTTCTCGAACACGGCCCGCACGCAGGTGTAGTGGGCGGCGACGGTCTTCTCGACCACCTCGCCGACGTTTTTCCACAGGTGCCAGGCGTCGGCGACCTGCACAGCTTGCGGGGCGCCCGTGCGGGCGCCCTCCGCGTACGCTCCGGCCCGATCGCGGCAGATGATCTCCACCTCGGGGTGGTCCAGGAGCCAGGTGGCCAGGGGGTCGGCGTCGCGTCCCGGCAGGACGTCGACGGGACGGCGCCGCTCCAGATCGACCAGGACGGTGGCGTATGAGTCACCCTTCCGTAATGCGAAATCGTCGACCCCGAGCACCCTGACCTGCCCGACGGGCTCCTCCGGGAAGGCTCTGAGCAGGCGCAACAGTGTGTCCTTCGCTGCTGGTGCCCCCAGTGCGACGGCGAGTCGGCTGCCTGCTCGCCCGGCCAGCGCGAGGGCGATCGAGGTCAGCGTCCCGCGCATCAGCGGGGTGTAGCGGGCGTGTGGGCTGGTCAACCCGGTCACCTGCTCGGCGAACGTCACTGCTGGACAGGCGTCGTTGAGGCAGCGGAACCGGCGTACCAGCAGCTCGATGACTACCCGGGTACCGCTGACCGCCGCGTCGGACAGGCGTCGCAGGTATCGGCCGTGCACCCGCGCCGAGGTGCTCTGACAGCGCGAGCACGGCGCATCGGTGCCACGAACACGGGCATGCATCGTGATCCCGTTCACCGATCGCTCTACCAACTCCACCACGACACCAGACAGATGAGGAACAAGCGCCTCGAAACTCCGCGAAGTACACCGGGGACACGATGGCAGGCGCCACCGACACCAGCCCCGATCACAAGATCCCCGACAGAGCCCGTAATTCGGCACTGCTGCAGTGGCCGGTCCGGCGGAAGCGGAAGTGACGAAGCGCGATGCGGCGGCGCTGTCACGTCGCGGGTCCCGGGTGGGGATATGCATGATGGTGGTGAGTTCGGGTTTACCCATCCATCACAGGGAGGCCCTCGTGGAACTCTTCCCGCCCCTGGCGTACGAGTCCTGGCGCCCGACCAAGGACACGCTGCACCGGTTCGCGCAGATTGTCGGAAAAGTACGCCTAGCAGCCTCACCTCGGCGCAATCACTGGTGGAACGTGCCCTCGCATCTGACCGGGCGGGGCTTGACCACTCGGCCCATGGGTCTCACAGATCAGGGCGACTACTTCTGCATCGACTTCGACTTCGTCGACCACCGCCTCGTCGTCACCACCGGCCGGGGCGGCGAGATCTCGTTCGTACTGCCGGGGTTGTCGGTCGCCGACTTCTACCAGCAGCTGCACTCGGCTCTGGCGGAACTCGGAGTCAGCGCGCGGGTCGCCCTGCCCCGACCCTACGACCTGCCGGATGCGGCACGCCCCTTTGCCGAGGACCATGAGCACCGCGCCTACGAACCGGCGCAGGTGACCCGCTACTGGCAGATACTTTCCCAGGTCAACCTCGTGCTGGAGGAGTATGCGGCACAGTGGTCCGGCAAGACGAGCCCGGTGCACCACTTCTGGCACACCTTCGACATCGCCGTGACCCGTTTCTCCGAACGCGTCATCGAGCAGCCCACCTCGGTCGACCCCGTCACGCGAGAGGCGTACTCCCGGGAGGCGATCAGCGCCGGCTTCTGGTTCGGCAGTCCGGACTTTCCCAAGCCCGCGTTCTACTCCTATACCGCCCCTGAACCCTCCGGTCTGGCCGAACAGCCACTTGAGCCCGCGTCCGCGCATTGGGTGCCTAGCAGGGGCAGCCACCTGGCGGTCCTGGACTACGACATCGCCCGCACGAGTTCTTCACCTCGCGATACCGTCCGCGCCTTCCTGGACAGCGCCTATCACGCCGGTGCCCGACTCGCGGGCTGGGACACCGCACGCGACACCTGCCCCGGCGGCATCACCGACCCGGTCGTCACGCCGGTCTCCAGGTCGGCATCGGGGGCACTTCACGAGGTTCGAGAGTCCCCTACCGCTTAGCAGGCGGAATCTGCTGGTCCGCCTTACCGTCAAGGCATGAGCGTTTACGTCACTCTTTTGCCGGCGGCGATACCGGACCGCGATAGCCGTGAAGATCGAGAACTCCTGGCCATGTCATACGAAGACGAGCCTGGCGCCGGAGCACACAAGTATGAGGTTCTGCCCAGTGGTGCCTTGATGGTCTGGCGGACCTTCCCGGACTCTTCGGCAGTACCCGAGACCACGTTCGGTCCTTCGGCATGGAGCCATGTGCGGGGATCATTCTTCGGAAGCAACGACTAGCGGACCGCGCCAACATGGTGGTGGTGTTTCGTCTTCGCGGTCCGCGCACGACTAGCCTCGATCTTTCGTGACGGCTCGTTGGTTCATCTGGTGGGCCGTTTCGGCTTGTTGGATGGGGTGCGGGCAGGTCACTGGCCCGGCTGTCGCGTCGGGGGGGGGGCGGGGTTCCACGGCTCCGGCGTGCGGGTTCTGGTCGTAGGGGTGGGTCGCGGCTGGTCAGCCGGGGTTCGGGAGGGCCTGGATTCGTTCGATCGCGTGGGTGATCACGTTGGTCCAGGGCCAGTGCGTCGCGAATTTCAGGTGCCGACGGCGGGCGGTGGTGACGAGCTGGGCGGCGGCGGAGAACAGGCGGAGCCGCAGGCAGCGGGGCTCCCAGAGTCGTGCCCGGCCGGTCAGGGCGAGCATCGGCATCCAGGCGAGCAGGTCTAGGTGGGGCCCTGACCCAAGGCCGGGTAGTTAGCGTTTTCGCAGGTCACGCAAGTGGGGCTGGAGACCACGGTGTTGCGGCGTAGAGGCCGGGGCCGAGTTTGTGGATGAGGCCGCTGGCGGCCCACCGATTCAGTTGTCTGTACATGGTCTCCAGGGTGACATCGCCGAAGTGGGCGGCGATGTCGCGGGGTTGCCACAGGCGCGTGGGGTCTTCCTGGAGCAGGGCCAGGATGCGGTGTCGGCGCCGCGCGGCAGGGGTAGCGTGCCGGTCGTCCCGGGAGGCCGAGGGCAGTGCGGGTGAGTGATCCAGGGGTTGCGCCCGTTCATGATCGTGTGGCGGAGCGCGTAGTACGCGGATTCGTTGGCGAACCCGGCCTGAACTCTTGGCGCCCAGCCTCACGGATGGCGTGGAGGCGGCAGCCAACTCGATAGCGAGCGCTGCTGCGTTCCGGGGCCCCAGCGCACCGACTCCACCCATGTCCTCGCGGCCGTGCGAACGCTGAACCGGATGGAGTTCGTCGGCGAAACGCTGCGGGCGGCGCTGGAGGCACTGGACGCAGCCGTCCCGGCGTTGCTGTCGCCGCTGGTCACCCCCGACCGGGTCAAACGTTACGGGGGCCCGGATCGACTCCTACCACTCCCCAAGGGTGACAACGTACGCCAGGGCGAAGACGCCGACTGGCTGGAAAGCCTGCTCTCCTTCGAGCAGGCAGGATGCTCGCACTGTGACTCGGCGGTATTACCGCAGAGGAGGAAGACGGTTGTCCCCCATGGCGGGTTCGGTTCCTGCGGACCGCATCCGGTCCAGAAAGGGATCTCGGCGGCGACCCCGTCGGCGCCGGGTGCACCAACTACCTGGCCTTGGGGCAAGGTCCGAGGGCATCTGGGACCCTTGACCACGCTTAGTGCCATTGTTTAACGTTCCCGGAATGGCTGAGCCACAGGTCCAGCATGAGACGGTGGAGATGGTTCGTGGCGACAGAGAGCATCCCGCGTCAGACGGTGGTCGACCTCTTGGAGGCCAGGCTGCGCGACGACATCCTCAGCGGAACCCACCCGCCGGGGTCTCTTCTGCCGCCGGAGCGGGAACTCGCGGCTGGATACGGTGTCACCCGCACGACTCTCAAGCACGCTCTGTCTCGTCTTGAGCAGGCGGGCCTGCTGAGCACGCGACATGGCGTCGGCACGCGGATCCGTGACTTTCTGAGGGTCGGAGGCGCCGACCTGCTGCCGATGCTGGCCTCCCAGGACAGCGGCTGGCTCGTGGACGTATTCGAAGTGCGGCGACATGTCGGCGTACTCATCGCTCGTCGCGCCGCGATCCGTCGGACCGCGCGGCAAGCGCGGCGGCTCGCTGAGTTGCTGGAATCGGTGGGCGCAGCGGACGACGCCGACATCGCTCAGCTGGCTGATGCGGAAGTCCACCGCGAACTGGCTCGGTCCACCGGCAACAGGGTGTACCTGCTGCTCACCAACACGTTGTTCAACGCATACCTGCCCGTTCGGGGCGCCCTTCGGGCGCCCTTCGAGGACCCGGCCGAGGCGGCAGCCCAACTCGGCCCATTGGTACGGGCCGTGATCGACCGCAGGCCGCAGGACGCGGAGCGGGCAGCGGAGAAGTATTTGCGTGGCACGGAGAAGGTCATGCTGGGTGCCCTCGGGCGTCGAAGCCGCTGACCGGGGCTGGCCCGCGGCGGGCTGCGCGGCGAGCCAAGGGCGACCAACTACCCGTGACGTTCTTCACCATCCTGCAAGTAAGCCGCTGACCTCCGGACCCGGCCGTGTCCCCCTCTCGAACGATGAGTTGGGGGTATCTTGCCGACCTGGGATCCGGACTCGAGACGACGGTGGGCCCCGACGATGTCCTCCAGCGGGAAGACGGTGTCGATGACCGGTCGCAGGGTCTTGCGAGCAAGGCCGTCAAGGACCCAGTCGACGGCAGCCTTGCGGCGTTCGACGTCGGTGGTGAGCTCGTGGACCTTGTATCTCCGGATGGTGAGGCTCTTGAAGATCAACCCCCACACCGGCACTGTCGTGGCCTCGCTGCTCAGCGCACCGTAGATGATCACGGTCCCGCCGGGCGCGGCGGCGCCGGTCAAGCCCGCCAGAGCAGGTCCTCCCACGGGGTCGAAGATGACGCGGGCGCCGTGGCCGTCGGTGAGCTCCTTCACGCGGGTGACCACGTCTTCCTCGCCCGTGACGATCACTGCCTCGGCGCCTTCGTCCAGGAGCGAGCAGTGCGGCGACGAGACCCCGGAGGCTGCGGTCAACGCTCACCCACTTCCGCGTGGGCAGTTCCGGTCAGTGTCCACCGGGCTTCGGAACGCCAGCCGCCCCACCACCGCTCCACGACGATGTGGGCATCGGCGCGTTCGCTGTTGCGGCACACCAGCCTGCTGCCATCGGGGTCGGTGTACTCGAGCGCCAGCGTCCGTTCCTCGGGTTGCGTGACGGTCACATAAATGCGACGTAGGCCGGCTCGCCCGGTGACCGACCAAACCGGCAGGCCGATGCGAGCGCGGAAACGCCCGAGGCCCGCCCATCCGAAGGCGGAGCGCAGTCCGCGTCGCGGCCAGGTACGTCCGTTCTTGCGCAGCCGCAGGAACACCATGGGGGGCAGCTTTCCCAGTACGGGCCGCATCGCCACCGCGGCAACGACCTCCAGCACGTCTCCGTCACCGAGATCGGCATGCAGCCATGCCCAGCGGCGAGCGTTGCCATGCCCGTAGATCCGCGCGGTGGCTCCTGGCGCGCCACGCAGCTCGAGTCGACCGCCGGGATGCTCCACGACACCGGTGAACTGGCATGTCGACGCCGGAAGCATCTGCGCGGCGGGAAGGAGTGGGCGCCGCCAGGCCCACCGCGGAAACGTGTACAGCGGCGCGCCCAGGGAGGTCTGTTCCACGTCCCAGCGGAAGCGCCCGGTCGCGCCCCTCAGCCGTCCGGAGCCCACCATGGCCTCCGTGGTGTCGAACCCCTGCGGTGATGCCACCCACGGCTCCGGACCGAACCGTGCATACTCGACAGGTCCTTCCGGAGGGAAGACCGCAACCCAGCCGTGAGCGTATTCCGTCGCTCCGTCAGTGGGCGCCGTGAGTTCATGATGCAGCCAGATACCAGTACCGGTGACAGGATCGGTGAGGGTGGTGTACCAGACCTCCGTCCGTCCCGGCGAGCCGTCCCAGCGGGGTGTGTACGCGCTGACGCCCTCGTCACGACGGGGAAAGCGCCAGCTCGCCAGGAACGGCACGAGCCGGCTCGCGAGTGGGAACCGCAACGTGCCCTGCCCGACCTGCTGCCCGTCCTCGTAGACGCTGTACGGGAGCACCGTCACCGACGCCACCGGCCGGCGCAGGGAGACCGACTTCCAGCCCACCAGCAGGTATTTCCGGTCTCCGACGGTGAAGCCGACACGGTAGACGATCCTGCGCCGGGCGAGCGGCGAGATCTCCATCTCACCGGCGGCGCCGGGGTCGTCGACCAGACCTTCGATGCGAACGCGTCCGGACACCCGCGCGGTCGTTGTCCCAAGCGGTCTGAGGACCGACGTCGCCTGCACGGAGAGGTCCAGGCGGACCCGCCGAGTCTCCGCATCGCCGACGAGGCGCACCGTGCCCCGCATCGTCTCGGCAAAGGTTGTACTGCGTGAGTTCATCCGGCAGATCCTCCGCACAGAGAGTGCTAAGTGGCTGAGCCACTGAATCACTGGGCCCATTCGGTGTCAATGGGCTCCTACGGGGCTGAACGCCCGCCGCGCAGCGGTAACTTGGCTCGTCGTCGACGGCGGGTCACTGTGCAATCTCAAGGTGTGCACGAGACTGTGCACACCTCTGCGCTGTGATCCCGAAAGAACTGCACCGGCACGTCGGGAACGGTCCGCCGGTGATAGCCGTGCACATGTCCCGACGACACCCTGCAGACCGGGCCGACCGCGGTGTCCTCCGGAGTCCCCGCGCACAGCAGGATCCGCTCACCCTCCTCGACTACCTCTTCGACGACCAGCTGGATCTGCTCCGAAAGCACCATGCCCACAAGCTCTGCGGCGCTGCAAAGCTTCAGCGGTTCAACGGCCCGCAGGTCTGCGAGGTTTGACGTACTCAGTGGATGAGTCACTGTCCCACCTCTTGCAGCACCGAGCCTTGGTGCTCCACTCTTGGCGAGGCTTTCCTCCGTAGACCGGCCTGCCACATAGGTGACGGGCACTCATTTCTGCCTGATGCAGGGAAATTCCAGTGTCGTATCGGCCTTTGATCGATGTCGGCAGCACCCGCTCCCTGCGCCGGCCGCGGCCCCAGGAGACATGCCGGCCGGCACCGGGCGCCACCCGTTGCGCACCGGCCGCCTTTGACAGCACACCCCCACCTGCCATCTGGACCCGCACGCCCGTCTGCACCGGCCTCGGCAGATGCGGGCCTCGCCTCCGCGCGCGGCCCTTTGGAGCCGACGGCCGTCACCGCGGCATCCGCACGCCTGCCACTGCCTCGGCGCCTGCTGCCAAGCCCGGTCGCCCGGCCCCGCAGCACCCTTCCCGCGTCCGGCGGCAACCTGCCTCCCAGCCCCCCAGCCCCGAGGGACGGAAACCGCACCCCACCGTGCCTCTTCCCATCGCTCCACCCCACACCCCATCGATCGAACAGGACGCGACATGGAAATCTCCCGGCGAAGAGTCCTCGCGGCAGCCGCGGCAAGTGTGGTGGCGGCAGCCATCGACGTCGGCGGACTGCGAGCCGTCGCCAGCGCCGCGACGCAGGCGCCCTCGACCACTGGCTCCACCTTCGGCCTCACCACGTTCGACGTGACCGTACAGCGCGGTCCGGACCTGGGCGAGGGCTACCACGGCATCGTCGCGGCTCCCGGTGAGCCGCATATCGTCCGCCGGGACCTCGCCGACGCCGCCACTCCCCAGATCACCCGGTCGCTGGCCGCCTTCGCTCAGATGTCGGACCTGCACATCATCGACGACCAGTCGCCGCTGCGCGTGGAGTGCCTTGACCGGCTCGCGGACTTCGGTCCCCCGCACTACAACTCCTACCCGACCGCCTCTGCCTACCGGGCCCACGAGTTCCTCTCGACGCACTCCACCGACGCCATGTGCCGGGCCCTCAGGGCAGTCGACCGGGGACCACGCACCAGCGCCCCGCTGGCCTTCACCGTGGTCACCGGTGACGCGGTGGACAACTGCCAGTACAACGAGACCCGCTGGTACGTCAACCTGCTCGACGGCAACACCGTCCGCCCCGACTCCGGCGACCTCGCCAAGGACGAGAGCGTCTCCAGCGGCATCTTCGGGCCCGACGCCAACTACTGGCACCCGGAGGCGCACCAGAACCCGCCGGACAACGACGACCTCAACGGCTTCCCTGTGCTCCCCGGGCTGCTGGCGGCCGCCCGCAAGCCCTACACCGCCACCGGCCTCGGCATGCCGTGGTACGCCGCCTACGGCAACCACGACGCGATGGTGCAGGGCAACGTCCCGCCCGACGCGCTGCCCTTCGACCCGCTGAAGAGCATCGCCACCGGCAAGACCAAACTGACACAGGTCAACGGGGTTCCGGACGTCTTCAACTACACGGACCCCTCGTACTACGTCGAATTCCTCGAGGACATCATCACCGGCGACTTCACCTTGAAGACCGCCACCGTGACCCCCGACCCCGGGCGCCGGCTGCTGTCACGGCAGGAGTTCGTCTCCGAGCACTTCAACACCACCGGACTACCGGCCGGCCACGGGTTCGCTCCGGGCAGCGACAAGGCGTACTACGCGATACCGTCCGGGGCCAACGACCTCGTCAAGTTCCTCGTCCTGGACACCACCAACGAAAGCGGAGGCGCCGACGGCGCGCTCGGCCAGGACCAGTGGAACTGGCTCCAGACCCAACTCAAAGCCAACAGCTCCCGCTACGAACTCGACGACTCCGACGGCACCAGGCCCCGGACGGTCGTCACCCAGCCCGGCGTCACGGACAAGCTGTTCGTCGTCTTCTGCCACCACACGATCGACTCGATGGACAATACCGACGACGACCACCCGCACGGCGGCGCTGCCCTGCGCGACCTGCTGCTGCGCTTCCCGAACGTGGTCCTAATGGTCGACGGCCACACCCACGCCAACAACGTCACGGCCCACCGTCCCGCCTTCCCCTCCACCCTCGGAAAGGGCTTCTGGGAGGTGAACACGGCCTCGCACATCGACTGGCCCATCCAGAGCCGCGTCCTGGAGATCGCCGAAGGCGGCGGCCTGCTGTCCATCTTCACCACCATGGTCGACGCCGACGCGCCGCTGTCGGCCAACGGGGACACCGGCACCCCCGCGGCACTGGCCTCCCTGGCGCGGGAGCTCTCCGCCAACGACCCGCAGGAAGTGGGCCGGGGCATCGACAAGCGCCGTGGCATCCCCAACGTGCGCAACACCCAGCTGCTCATCCCGGTACCCTTCACCATCCCCTCCGGCGCCGGCACGCCACTCGCCGGCGTCGGCTGGCCCCGTCTCCAGCAGGGGCAGACCGGTGACCTGGTCAAGGCCCTGCAGTACCTGCTGAACGCTCGCGGTGCGGCCCTGACCCCGGACGGCACCTTCGGCGCTGCCACCGCCAGTGCCCTGCGGTCCTTCCAGACCAGGATCGCCCTGTCGGCCGACGGCATCGCCGCCGCGCCGACCTGGCAGGCGCTCGTCGTGACGGCTGTGCAGGGCAGCACCGGTCCGGCGGTGTCGGCGACGCAGAGCCTGCTGAACGCTCGCGGTGCGGCCCTGCCCGTGGACGGCGTCTTCGGGCCTGCCACGGCCTCTGCCCTGCGGTCGTTCCAGACCAGCCGCGGGCTCACGGCCGACGGCATCATGGCCTCGCCCACCTGGCAGGCGCTTCTGGCGCCCTGACGCCGGCAGGTGCCGCGGCAATGCGGCACCGTCCGGTCCCGGCCCGCCCACGGCGGCCACCGCCGCACCAGACGGTGTCCGCCGTGGGCGAGCCCATCTCCCAGTCCACGGGCATCCAGTCACGCCGGCCCGCGGCCGTCCGCCACCCCCGAGCCCCCGGACCGCCGTGGCTGGCCCGGGATGCATCCGGCAGGTTCGCCGCCACCTCAGGTCACGTCTTCCGGAGCCGGCGGTGTGGTCCGCAGTCTCCCGCGGCTCTATCGACCGGGCAGCGGGACGCCGCCCGTGATCGCCACTCCGGCCTCAGCGACGCGGGCCGCGATCCCGGCAGTCGCCCGTTCAGCCAGCGCAGCGATGGTCAGTGACGGGTTGACCGTGAGCGAGGCCGGAACAGCCGAGCCGTCAGTGACGAACAGGCCGGTGAGTCCCCGCAGTTCGTGCTTGTCGTTGAGGGCGCTGGTGGCCGGGTCGTCGCCGATGCGGGCGGACCCGAGCGGGTGGGCCGTGACCGAACCGGCCACGTCCTCCGTCCATGGGCGGACCCGGGACAGACCATCCTTCTCCAGTATTCCGCGGAGCGCCGTGTCTGCCCGGTCCCATGCCTGGCGGGTTCGGGTGGTGGGGTGGAAGGACATCGTGCCCTGACCGAGACCTGGTGCCAGGCGGATGAAGCTTCCGGTCGGGGGAGCCACCCCGAAGGTGCCTTCGTTGTCGTCCTCGGTCATGGCGAGCAGGGTGAGCCAGGACTTCCAGCGGGCTCGCATCTGCCGTTTGTCAACGCCGAACCAGCTCGGCGCACCGGTTGTCTGGGCAAGGACATTGGTCAGCGGCGGGAAGTAGATCTGCTGGAGCATGAACCGGCTGTACTCCGGTGCGGACGGATCCAGGTAGTCGTACGTCGCAGAGGTGATCGGCCGGCCGATCGGCAGCCCCTGATAGGCGGTCCCGTCGGGACGGGAGAGCCCGAGCAGCGACCGTACCTTGCTCTCGTCGACATCGGCGACGCTGACGTGGTCGCCGTTGCCGGAGAAGTAACGCCCGACCGCGTCCGGGACACCGCCGAGCAGCGGGGAGGACCGCTGGAGGATCACCGGCGTGCCCACCGCGCCTGCCGCCACCACCACGACTTTGGCGTTGATGATCCCCACGTTCGTGGTGCAGGTGTAGTCATCGGGGTCGAGGACGGTGTAGGTGACCGCGTAGCGGTAGCCGGACTCCAGTGAGGGTGTGATCAGCTGGACCTCGTGGAGCGGTCGGATGACCGCACCGTGGGCTTCCGCTGCGGGCAGATAGTTGAGCAGCATGGAGCGCTTGGCGTCGAACTTGCAGCCCGACAGCATCCAGTTGCAGTTGGTGCAGGCCGCGGTGTCCACCGCGACCGGAACAGGATTGCAGGTGTGCCCGGCCCGCTGGCAGGCGGCCGCCAGCACCCCACCCGCGTAGGAGACGTCCGACCAGCCGGTGCGGGCGACCGGCAGCGCCTGCTCCGCCCGGTCGTACCAAGGGTCGAGCGTGGCACGGCTGATGGACGCCGGCCACATCCGCCGCCCGATGCTGCCGCGGCGCTCGAAGGCGTACGACGGTGCCCTTAGTGAGCCGGCAAAGTAGACGACGCTGCTGCCGCCGACGCAGTTGCCCGCCACCACCGACACGCCGTCGCCGCGGATCACGTCGACGATCTTGTTGAAAGTGCCGAGCCGCATGGAGTGGCTGAACTCCGCCGCACCCCAACGAGGCCCGCGTTCGAGGATGGTGACGCGTGCTCCGCCCGCGGCCATGTAGTACGCGGGGATGGCCCCGCCGAACCCGCTGCCGATCACCAGGACGTCCGTGGTCTCGCTCATGCGGGGCTTCCCGAGGGAGTCGTGGCCGGGTGGAGTGCCGCGAGCGGGCGGCCGTAGGAGAAGTCCGCGAACCGCCACAGGCCGTCCGGGTCCGGCGTGGGGAAGCGCAGCCAGGCCAGTCCCGGGTGGCCCTGGGTCAGGGCGGAGCCCGTGTCGAACTGCCCGGCGGTGTCGAAGGCGATACCGACCATCAGGCTCAGGACCTGCCAGACCGGCTGGTCGATGTCATCCGAGCCGAACAGGCCGCGGACCAGGTTGGTTCGGTGCGAGAAGGAGAGATCGACGAAGGGTGGCCGGCTGGGCGACAGCCAGATCAGCCGGACCGCCGCGTAGGCGACGGCACGGACGTCGAGCAGGGCCGCAATCGCCGGCAGCAGCGGGGCCAACGGCAACTGGGGCGAGTTCATGACGTCGATGACACCCGCCTGGACGGCGCCTGGCCCAGTGACCGCTCCGGCGCACACCCGATCACCCGAGAACCGGCTCTCACCGGGGATGAGGGTGTCGGCAAAGGCCCCCAGGGTCTGTGTCGTCCAGTCCTCGGAGACATCAGCCGCGGCGGATGCCGGGGCGGCGGTGAGCCCCCCGGTGGCCAACACGGCAACCGATGCGGTGAGCGCCTTCAAAATCGCTCGTCGGTCGAGGGTAGACATGACCCATCACCCGATCAGTGCGCAGCCGAGGTCGAAGGGAAGCGCCACGGTCAAACCCGTCTCGCCGGCCTCCTGACCATAGCCGGACAGCACGTCGGCCAGTTCGTCGAAGTTCGCCGAGCGCAGGACGGCGATGGCGTCACCGATGCCCACCGTCCGGCCGTTGACGCTGAAATGGCTGAGGCGGGCACCGGCCCGTTGGTTGGTCTTGTCCCACCAGTACTGACCGTCCCAGGCCACATACGGTACGGCCCCGTTGGTGGCCTGCACGCTCCAGTGGTCCCGCTGGTAGTAGCGGCAGGTCAGCATGGTGATGGCGAAGCGGGAGGGCTCGGCGACCAGGAAGCGCAGGGCTCCACCGTCGTCGAAAGTGATGTCGCGCTTGTTGTATTCCACACACAGCGGGTTCATGAACATCAGCCACAACGGCGGCTGCTCACCCTCGCCGAACTCGTGCCAGGTGCACGTGCCGGCGAACTCCGGCTCGGCGAAGGGCCCGACCGGCGGCACGGCGGAGGACGCCTGGACCGCCGAGGTGGTTACAGCTCGGGCCGCGCTGACGGCAGCGGCCGACTCGGCAGGTGCGGCGGATGCGTTCTTGCCCGGCAGCAGTGCGGCGCAGACCCCGAGGACAAGCGCGAAGCCGGCCGCGGTGGTGCGCAGATACAGAAGAGACACAGGACCTCCCGGAAGCGGAACAGAGTGGTGTCGCTCAGAAAGGCCGCCGCCGTGGCACCGATGGCGGGGAACCGGCACACCGATGATGGGGCACACCTACCACGCAGTACAAGAGGTGGTCGGGTGACTGAGCCACTTCCCTGATGCAGGAAGACCCCGTCGCGTCGACCCCGCCGAGACGGCACCCGTCATAGACCAGGGGTCGACCGACCAGTACGTCGTCACCCCCATGCTGCCCGCCCCCCACCCCAGCGCGCCTGCTCGGAGCTCCGCACGGGCGGCCGCCGGTGCACTTCCTGGGACGGGGTGACGCCGATCGCCGACGTCTCCTTAAAGGGAGTCAGACCCGGCGCATTCAGGCCACAGCGCTGATGCCTGGCGCCGGTTCAGGATCAGTTGGGCGCGCGATGGTCCCGCCTCAGCGCTGCACCTTTGTCGCCCGGTCCCCAGCGGCCCCGAGACCATCACAGCGTGGCTGAAGCCGTTCGCGGAAATATACCTCGGAACCACATGAGGTGACGCATCGTCACGTCCTGCTACTCCGGTGCGCCAGCGGCATCTCACCCGATCCCCCGTCACATCGGCCTTCGAATGGGAGGACCGCGTCATCCGGCTAGGGCGTGGGCGATGCCTCGGTGAGAGACATCCAGTGCTGGACGGTGTTCTGGTGGGAACCGGTCGTCGTGCCTGCGGCCACTGCCTCCGCGTCCGCGACGGAGCACGGTGCCCGTTCGCGGGTCAGCAGGACGAGCGGCCACTGAGGGCCGGGGCCGGCCCCCGCTCCATCGAAGGCGGTCCAGTCCCGTTTACGAACGGGTGGACGTGGCCTAGCCTCAGTACCGGTAACTTAGAACTCCTAACAGAATGCCGCAACTTGCCTTGGAATGTTGGTGTCTGATGGGTTGTTAGCCTGCACATGAGAAGGGGTGAGCAACCGCCGTGGATCGTGCCGGATGGGCTGTGGGCGCGGATCGAGCCGTTGCTGCCGGTTGTGCCGCGCCGAACGGATCACCCCGGCCGCAAGCGTCTGGACGACCGGAAGGTGCTGTCGGGCATCCTGTTCGTGCTGTACACCGGCATTCCGTGGGAGTTCCTGCCCCAGGAGCTGGGCTTCGGCTCTGGCATGACCTGCTGGCGGCGCCTGCGTGACTGGAACGACGCGGGAGTCTGGCAGCGTCTGCACGAATCACTCCTGGCCGAACTGAACGCCGCCGGCGCGCTGGACTGGTCGAGGGCGGTGATCGACGGCTCGCACGTCAGGGCGCTCAAAGGCGGCCCAAAACAGGACCGAGCCCGGTCGACCGTGCCCGAACAGGCTCCAAGCACCATCTGATCACCGAAGGGCACGGCATCCCGCTGGCGGTATCGCTGACCGGCGGAAACCGCAACGACGTCACCCAGCTCATCCCCCTGATCCAGGCCGTCCCGCCCGTACGAGGCCGGCGCGGACGGCCCCGACAACGACCGGTCGCGCTCTACGCCGACCGCGGCTACGACCACGACAAGTACCGCAAGCAGGTGCGGGCCCTCGGGATCACCCCGGTCATCGCGCGGCGCGGCGTCGAGCACGGTTCCGGACTGGGCGTGCACCGCTGGGTGGTCGAGCAGAGCTTTGCATTGCTGCACTGGTTCCGCCGACTGCGCATCCGCTGGGAGATCCGCGACGACATCCACGAAGCCTTCCTCAGCCTGGCCTGCGGCATCATCTGCTGGCGCCGACTGGTCAACCTCTCACTTTGTTAGGAGTTCTTAGAGGCAATCCGGTCGTTGTTGTTGATGTGCCAAGAGCGGGTCAACTGAAGTCATCTGGTGAGCGGCTGTCGGATCGGGTCGCGGTCGGGGTGCTGACACAGGCGTTCCCTCAGTCGCTGGTGGATGAGGTGCTGGCGGAGACGGGTCAGGTGCAGCAGCGGAACCGGCTGTTGCCGGCCCGGCTGGTGGTCTACTTCGTGTTGGCGATGTGCCTGTTCTCCGGGCAGGGCACTGTCACGTTTGGCTGACCGGATGGGATGATCTTCTGGTTGATCATGGTGGAGGGGGGTTGTCCGTGGGTAGCGCGCCGCCGTCGTACAAGGGGCACCGGTACCCAGCGGAAATCATCGCCCACTGCGTGTGGCTCTACCACCGCTTCCCGCTCAGCTTCCGCGAGGTCGAGGAGCTGATGCTCGAGCGCGGTGTCGTCGTCTCGTATGAGACGGTCCGGCGATGGTGCGTCAAGTTCGGGCAGGGCTACGCAGGCGCGCTGCGCCACCGCCGGCCCCGGCCTGGCGACAAGTGGCACCTGGACGAGGTCTTCATCAAGATCAACGGGGAGCTGAAGTACCTGTGGCGGGCCGTCGACCAGGACGGCAACGTCCTCGACATCCTTGTCCAGAACCGTCGCAACAAGGCCGCGGCTCGACGTTTCTTCCGTCGTCTGATGAAGAGGACCCGGGCGGTGCCGCGGGTGATCGTCACCGACAGGCTGCGTTCCTACGGCGCGGCCCACCGCGAGGGCATGCCCTCGGTCGAACACCGCTCACACAAGGGTCTGAACAACCGGGCGGAGAACAGTCATCAGCCCACCAGGCAGCGTGAACAGGCGATGAAAGGCTTCCGTAGTGTGGGCGCAGCGCAGCGGTTTCTGTCCGCGTTCAGCGGCATCTCACCGCACTTCCGGCCCCGCCGCCATCTGATGACAGCCTCCGACTACCGATCCGAAATGACCATCCGCTTCGCGATCTGGGACCAGGTCACCGGCATCGCGGGCCTGCCCGCCGAAGCCTGAGCACCGACCCGAGACCCGACCTCCGCCACGCCCCGACACGACGTCAGAAACCCACGCACTTAACAACGTGACAGCGCCGTTCATCGAGGTAGAGCGGTTTGAGGCTTACGGCGCCGAGCAGTGGTTCGGCATGTGGTCCCCGGTCGCGCTGTCCGACTGAGCTCGTGCTCGGCAGTGTCCGCACTCACCGCGATGAAGCCGGGCGGGCGCGAGGAGATCAATCGAGGTTCAAAGATGGGTTCTCACACCCGCTCGGTGTATCGCAATCGAACACTGCGGCCACCCTCCGTGACAGCTCCCCAAGATCTGTGCCAGAACCGAGTTCTGGCAGCGACTATCGATCGGCGGTGACACCGCCCGGTGTTGGCGGAGAGTGTTTTGACACCGCTTGAGGGCTTGCGGTGGGACCCCCTGAAAGGTGGCCTGCAGGATCTTTGATCAAGGGCCGCAACCCCGGCCGGTGCTTAACGGATCAGTCTGGCCGCCTTGGTGGCCCGATGGGCGAAGACCTGCTCGCGGCGGTCAGCCATCTGCCTCAGCGCATCCTTTCGGTCCCGTTTCGAGAGCCGGTCCAGATACACGTGTCCGAAGAGGTGATCGGTCTCGTGCTGCAGGCACCGAGCGAAGTACCCCGTCCCTTCGATGACCAGCAGCCTGCCGTCCTTGTCGAAACCGCGTACTACGGCACGGTCGGTCCGCGGGACGTCCATGACGGCCCCCGGCACGGACAGGCAGCCCTCCCCTTCGTCGACGAGTCGCCGGCCAGGCGGGTCGAGTTCGTCGAGAACCGGGTTGATGATGTGCCCGACGTGGCGGACACCGTGGTCGTCCGGGCAGTCGTACACGAAGACCCTCAGAGTGCGGGATGTGGCGTTCCGTCGGTCTTGTCATCGCTCGATGGTGTGATGTTGGGGCATCGCTGGTGGTCAGGAGTTCGGGGTTCGCTTGAGTTGTGGCATGAGCATGCGCAAGCCGTACCCGAGTGATCTCACCGACGAGCAGTGGGAGCTCCTCGAACCCGTGATCACGGCATGGAAGGCCCGGCATCCGTCGGTCAGCGGGCATCAGGGGAAGTACGCGATGCGGGAGATCGTGAACGCCATCCTCTACCAGAACCGCACGGGTTGTCAGTGGGAGTTCCTGCCCCACGACATGCCCCCGCCCGGAGCGGTGAAGTACTACTTCTACCTCTGGCGCGACGAGGGCACCGACCAGGACATTCACGACCTGCTGCGCTGGCAGCTGCGGGAGAAGCGGAAACGATTAGCCGACCCGAGCCTGGTGGTCCTGGACACGCAGAGCATCCACGTGGCCGTCGGCGTCCCGGCCACGACGACGGGCCGGGACGCCGCGAAAAGGGTGCCGGGCAGGAAGAGATGCCTGGCCGTGGACGTGCTGGGCCTCGTCATTGACTGCGTCGTCCTGCCCGCCTCCGCGCACGAGAACACCGCCGGCATCGCCCTGCTGGACGCTGTCACCGAGCAGTGCGACACGGTGAAAAAGGCCCTGGTCGACCAGGGCTTCAAGAAGAAGGTCGTCGAGCACGGCAAGAACGTGGGTATCGACGTCGAGATCGTCGAGCGCAACCCGGACGACAAGGGCTTCGTTCCACAGGCCAAACGGTCCTACCTTGTTCGTGGGTTGGACGGGCCGTCGTAAGGTCCAGAGACCCAGAGACACCGGGTATGGCTTCCAAGCGGTTGCCCTCGATGGTTCCATCCACCTGGCCGCCCGGTGTCTCACGACGACTCGGCCGCTGATTAGGAGCTGCGAACGCCTTCGAGCGGATCGCTGAGTAGGACCACGCCGGCGAGGTCGTCCGGGAGAACAGAGCGTCATCGAACGACCGGAGGAACAGGTGGCCCAGATCTGGGCGGGTACGGACATCGGCAAGACCCATCACCACTGCGTGGTCCTCAACGCGGAGGGCGTACGGTTGCTGTCGCGACGGGTCTTGAACGACGAGCCGGAGCTGCTGGCCCTGCTCGCCGATGTGCTGGCCCTCGACGAGGACGTGGTCTGGGCGGTCGACGTTGCCGACGGCATGGCCGCACTGTGGATCAGCCTCTTGCTCAACCACGGCCAGCACCTCGTCTACATACCCGGCCTGGCGGTTAACCGGGCTTCGGCCGGATACCGGGGCATGGGCAAGACCGACGCGAAGGACGCCACCGTCATCGCCGACCAGGCCCGGATGCGCCGAGACCTGACCGTCCTGAAGCCGGACGACGAGCACGCCATCGAACTGCGGATCCTCACCAGCCGTCGGGCCGACCTGAACGCCGACCGCACCCGCCGGATCAACCGCCTGCGCGGCCAACTCACCAGCATCTTCCCGGCCTTGGAGCGAGTCCTCGACCTGGGCAACGCCGGGCCGCTGATTCTGCTGACCGGCTATCAGACGCCGGCCGCTCTGCGTCGAACTGGCCGCAGGCGCCTGGAGACCTGGCTGCGGAACCGTAACACCCGCAGTCCCGAAGCCCTGGCCGAGGTCGCCCTGGAAGCGGCTGAGCGCCAGCACACCGCCGTCCCCGGGGAGAAGATCACGGCGCAGGTGATCCATACCCTGGCCAAGGAGGTGATGAGCCTCAACGAGCAGATCACCGAGATCGACAAGCTCATTGCGGCCCGGTTTCGCGACCAAGAACTCGCCGAAGTAATCTCCAGCATGCCCGGCATCGGCCCACTGCTGGGCGCGGAGTTCCTCGCCGCCACCGCCGGCGACATGAGCCGCTACGGCACCGCTGACCGCCTGGCCAGCCTTGCCGGAGTCGCTCCGGTCCCCCGGGACTCGGGCAACATCAGTGGCAACCTGCACAGGCCCAGGCGCTATCACCGCGGGCTGCAACGCGTCTTCTACACCTCCGCGCTGATCAGCATCCGCAGCTGCGACCAGTCGCGTCGTTTCTACGAACGCAAGCGCGCCGAAGGCAAGCGGCACATCCAGGCCGTCCTCGCCCTGGCCCGACGACGCGTGAACGTCCTGTGGGCTCTCATCCGTGACGGACAGTGCTACCAAAGCAACCTCCCCGTCACTGCTGCGGCTTGACAACATCATTAGGAGGTGGATCGTGGAGCAGACGAACGGGATCCTGATGTTCTACCGCCGTCTCGTACGCGACTACGAACACCGCCCCGCCTCCTCCCGCTCCCGCGTTCTGTGGGCGATGGCCTCCGTCATGAGCCGTCGCCTCACCGGAGCCACCAGCGCCTCCTGGAGGACCGCATGAGCGAGAACCCGCAGGTCAAAGTCATCCTGGAACACATCGAGACCCGCGAACGCGAACTGGACGACCAGGCCGGGCAGTTCCGGGCCCGCATCGAAGAGCTCACCCGGCAGCTCGGCGAACTCGACGCGGAGAGCGAGAACCTGCGCATCACCCGCAAGACCCTCCTCACTCTCCCGCTGCCCTCACCCTCCACCGGGCCGGACCGCCCCGACATCCCGGACCACCCCGCCTACCAGCAGATCCTTACCGCCCTGACCGACGCGGGCCGGCCGATACGCGCCCGCGACCTCTGCCAGGCCCTCGACCTGCCGATCCTCCCGAAGAACACCGAAGGCATCCGCTGCAAACTGAAACGCCTGGTCAGCCGGGGCATCCTCATCGAACCCGAACCCGGCCTGTTCGCCTGCCCCGGCGCCTGAGGACCACCCCCCACCCGCGACCAGCGGTCCTTCCACAACCTCAACCACGAAACGGACAAGAGCCCACGTTCCGCACTCTCACAAGCCACAGTTGAGGGATAGGGCCCTCTCGGGCGTGGCGCGCATCCTGCGTTGCGCCCGGGACGGGGGTTCACCAGAGTCAGCGAGGTGGGCCCGCGCCAACTCCTCGTTGAATCCTGGGAGTTGGATTGCAGCGAGGGTACCGGCCGCTTCTCGCAACCGGCCACGACTGTCAACGACGCCCAGGAATCCCAGTGGTTACGGCAACGGCCCGGACCCTCACGTCGTGGGGCGACAGCACCTGGACTCGGTTGGAAAGCTGACGTTATGTCAGCCTGGCCCCGCGCAGTGTGGGGTTGCACCCGGAACTCCGGCTGAGGCCGCGCCTGGGTGTTACTCCCGCTGCTCCTCCCGGCCTGCGTCCTCCACGGTGTTCTGGGCGAGTGGCTGCTGAAACTACAGGGCACGTCGGACAGCGACGAGACCGTGCCCCCGAGCACGAGACTCCTGGAAAGTGGCGCCGCCCTGCCGGCCCTGATCGCCCCGGGCGTCGCCGCACTGATCGTCGGCCCCCGAAGCACGCCCTCCCGCAGCATCCGTGCCGTGCCGGTGCAAGTCGCAGACCGGGCAGCCGCCGCTCATGATGGAGAGCGAGAGAGTCACATGGCTTTTCCAGTCCACATCCGCGGAGGTGAGCCTCATGACTCTGCCCGCACGACACCGGCACGGCCACCTGCTGGAGCGGGCCTACCCGCCGATAGCCGCCGAGTTCGACGAATTCTTCGAGCGGATGAACCGGTTCCTGGAGTCCGCCGCACCGTCCCGGACGGAGCCCATGGCCTGGGCGCCGTTGGCCGACCTGAGCGAGACCGACGAGGCCTACAAGGTCGAGTGCGAACTGCCCGGCATCAAGCGCGAGGACATCAACGTCGAGGTCAGCGGACGGGAACTGCACATCACCGGGGAGATGAAGGAACGCGAACGGGAAGGCATGCTGCGCCGCGCCACGCGCCGCACCGGGCTATTCGAGTACCGGGCGCTGCTGCCCACCGATGTGAAGGCCGAGGACGTGCACGCCACCCTTGCCAACGGCATCCTCACCGTCGCCGCCCCCAAGGCTCAGGCGGCCAAGCCCCGTCACATCGAGATCGAGGGCTGAACCGCCACCCCTAAAGGAACGATCGACGGGTGCGGACGACTCTGACCCTCGATCCGCACCCGTGCGACCACGTGGGGTGACCAGTGGAAGGGGGCAGGATGGGTTACAAGACCTGCCGCACGCCCCTGCACCATGCGACAACAACGTACCTGCCATGATCGGCCGTGGCGGAACGCATGCTCGGCCGACCGGCAGGAATCCCAGGACGACCATGACCCATGCCAGGCCCGGGCAGTTGCCGCGAGGTCATCGGAACCTTCCGCACACCGGTGATCTGCGTGTCGAGGCGTGGGCGCCGACACGCGCGGAGTGCATTGCCGAGGCGGTGCGAGGCATGGTCGGCAGCTTCGCCGAACTCCCATCGGGCGTCTCCGGCGTCGCCCGGGAGTGCGTGGTGTCCGCCGAGGACGACGGCCGACTCCTGGGCGCCGTACTTGAGGAAGTCATCTACCGCATGGACGGCTCGGACGAACTCCCTGTGGACGTCGCGATGATGCCGGAGGCCGACGGGGTACGTGTGCGACTCAGGCTCGATGGCCACGCAGACCGGGGCCGTGCCCAAGGCCGTCGCGTTGCACGGGCTGCAACTGGCCCAGGACGCGCACGGGTGGGCCTGCCGGGTAACCCTGGACGTGTGACGCCTGTCGCGACGTCCCCCGCCGGAACGGCACACCAGGGAGACCGAACCGAAATGGACATCCGGCTCGTGGCGAACGGACCCTGGCGGTTCCGCATCGAACAGAGCGGCGCCATGCGCGTACCCGGAGTCGTCCTCGCCCCGCAGGAGCTGCTGCCGGACGAACCCGACGACCAGGCCCTTCAGCAGGTGGCCAACGTGGCCACGCTGCCGGGCATCGTCCGCGCCTCGTACGCGATGCCCGACATCCACTGGGGCTACGGCTTCCCGATCGGAGGCGTGGCCGCGACCGACGTCGCCCACGGCGGGGTCATCTCGCCGGGAGGCGTGGGCTTCGACATCTCCTGCGGAGTGCGCCTGCTCACCGCGCACGTGGACCGCGCCGCCCTGCTGCCGAAGCTGCCCGTGCTGATGGACCGGCTGGATGGGCTGATGCCGCGCGGGCTCGGGCGCGGCGGCCTGTGGCACCTGGCGGGCCGGGCACAGCTGCACGAGGTGCTGCGCGGCGGCGCCCGGTACGCGGTCGAGCAGGGCCACGGGGTGCCGCGGGACCTGGAGCGGTGCGAGGACGGTGGGGCCGTCGGCGACGCCGATGTCACCCGGGTCGGCGAGCGCGCGCTGGAACGCGGCGCCAGCCAGGTCGGCAGCCTGGGGTCGGCCAACCACTTCCTGGAACTCCAGACGGTCGACACGGTCTACGACGAGACGTGCGCGCGGGCGTTCGGCCTGCGCGTCGACCTGGTGTGCGTCATGATCCACTGCGGATCGCGCGGCCTGGGCCACCAGATCTACTCCGACCACGTGCGGGCCATGGACAGCATGATGCAGCGCTATGGCATCGAGGTACCCGACCCGCAACTCGTCTGCGCGCCCGTCGACTCGCCCGAGGGCCGCGCCTACCTGGGCGCGATGGCCGCAGCCGCGAACTTCGCCCGCGCCAACCGCCAACTGCTCGCCGATGCCGCCCGCAGCGTCTTCCGCGAGGCCACCGGCGCGGGTCTGGACCTGCTGTACGACGTATCGCACAACCTGGCCAAGCTGGAACGCCACATCGACGACGGCGCCGCCCGGCCCCAGCTGTGCGTCCACCGCAAGGGCGCCACCCGGGCGCCGCCGGGCCACCCCGACCTACCGGACGCCTTGCGCCCCTTCGGCCAGCCGGTGTTCGTGCCCGGCACGATGGGCACCGCCTCCTACGTCATGACCGGCAGCACCGGCAACCGGGCCTTCGACTCCTGCTGCCACGGCGCGGGCCGCGTCTGGAGCCGACACCGCGCCCACCGTGAGACGTCCGCCCGGCAGTTGCGCCAGGAGCTGGCCGGTGCGGGGGTCGCGGTGCGCCCCGCCTCGTGGCGCAGCGTGATCGAGGAAGCACCCGAGGCGTACAAGGACGGCGCCTCGGGGAAGGGATGAAGCGATGGCCTATCCACACCATCACCGCCACCATGCGACACAGCGCTGGCACGCACGAGCGGCCGACCGGCGGGCACGGGCCGCTGCGCGCCGCTGGCGCCACACGGGCAGCGAGCCACGCTGGGCACAGAGCGACCTGCCCGCCCGGCGCCTCCTCTCCCGCATCTTCGGAGCCCTGTTCGTGCTGGGTGCCGCTGGTTTCGCTCTGCTGGCCTGGAAAGCCGGCTCAGCCTCCCACCCCGATCGGCTGTTGTTCATCGCGCTGGCCGCGCTCTGCGCAGCGTCCACCGTCGTGGCCATCGCCCACCTGTACGTGATCCGGCGCCGAACGGCTGAGCAACGTCGCTGGAGACGCTGACCCGTACTCGCCCTACCCAGCATTCCGGCCCCGGCGCCCAGCTCCCTACGTCAGACGTTGGATGGCTCCCCAGTGACCCACTCGTTCTCCCACGCCCGCTTCTGGCCGCGGTGAGCCGAACCACCGCCCAGCACCGGCCCGCCAGCACGACGAGGCAGACGCCAGCGGCGACCGACACGCCGTAGACCCCGGCCTCGACGGCCGCAGTCGCATGGCTGAGCGGCGTGCTGGTCATCCGGCCGCGGCCATCTGTCCGCCCCGTGGTGGAACTCCCGGCTCGCTGTTCATCAGTACGAAGGCGGGGCGAGATACCACAAGCGGCTTGAGGGGATCTCAGGGAGCATGTAGGTGTTCTCCAACTCGTCCTGGAGGATATGCGCCTCACCGGTCGTGGTCCGCAGGACGAGGTCGCGCTCGGGGGTCTCCATGCGGTACGTCCAGTAGGTCGGAAGCTGCATTCGGTCCCTCAGCGCCGGCAGGGCGTCCATGGTGAGGGTGTCATCCACGATGTGCGAGTACGCCTGCATCACGTAGACACGGCCCTCGGGATCGAGCAGTTGGTGAACGGGCTTGCCCGCGGAGAACAGCCACTCGGTGTCCCGGTTGATCACGGTGTCCGTGTAGAAACGCCCGGCACCGCTGCCGCTGAAGTCGAACTCTGCGGGAATGCTGAGGACGGCCAGCCAGCGGGCTTGGAGACCCTGGAAGGAGCGGACGTCGCCGGCCTTGAACGCGGTGATGCGGTCCATGAGCCAGAACCGTGGGCCGTTCGGTCAGACGGCAGACACTCCGGTATCCCGGGCCAGGGTCTGCGGATCGAGGGCAGACCACTTCTCCGGCGGACAGTCGTTGAGACCGGTGGTGTTGTACACGTCAGCTCGGAGACCGCCCTCGTCGCCCGCGCTGATCAGGAAGAACTCTCCGTAGCGGGCGTTGCGAAGCTCATTGAATCGGATGGTCTCCTGGGTGGTGGCCATAGCGGCCTCCCTGTGCGAATGCCGAGGTTGGCGGTAGCTCTGCCGACGTGGAAAGTCAGGCGACGCGGGTCAGCGGAGGACACTCCCAGGTCGCGTCGATCACCTCGGGACGGGGCCGGTACATGCGAAGGGCCACGAACCATGTGCCGTCCTTCGCGGTGGGCAGCCAGTTGGCTTCCTTGCCCGGGTCGGGCTGCTCACTCTGCAGGTGGATGGTCAGTCCGCCGTCCGCGTCCTGCTGCAGGCCGGCGCTGCGGTCGCCCACCGAGTAGCGACTGGCCGGGTTGGGGATGAGATTCATGTCCTCCCCATAGGCGGTCAACGACCAGAAGGCGTCGACCGGTGGCAGGGCGTCACCGGGGAAGTGCAGTTCGTACCGGCCTTCGGAGGCCAGTTTGTTGCCGTCCGCGTCGTCGAAGTTGAGCAAGTAGACCGCTTCGGCGGGGTCATTGGCGGCGACGCCGATCAGCGACTGGTCGGCGGCGCGTTTGAGGAAGTCGTCGCCGAAGCGTCCCATCTGCGGGGGAGGGTAGCGCCAGCCGTGGACGAGGTGGGCCCAGTCGCCGCTGAGAATCTGCTGTTTGAGCAGGGGCACGCCGACGCCGGCGGCCCGGATCAGGCTTCGTTTGACCGCAGCGGGCTGAGCCTCGACGTCGAGGCCGGGGCCTATGCCGATCTGGGCGAACTGTCGGAGAAGGACGTCGTGATGGGCCGGTGGAGGATTCTCGCCCAGCATCGCGTTCAGGGTCTTCCACGGCCCCAGGGGGTCCTCCGCCGCCGGGATCGGGGTCAGGACGTCACGGCTCTCGGGGACCTTCGCGTCCGGCTTGCCGAACAGGCTGAGCGGGGTGAGCCGGTACTGCTCCTGGAGTTCCCGGACGCGTGGCACGTCGTCCGGGCCGCTGACGAGGGTGCGGCCGAGGACGAGAACCCAGGGGCTGGGCGCCTCCTTCAGGCGCCGCACCCCGGCGGGAAGCTTTCCCTGCCATTCCGGGCCGACGAGGGCGAAGCTGCCCGCGCCGGAGCCGGTGGTGCGCTGACCGACGTAGTCGAAGTTGTCGGACGTGATCCCCACCAGCTCGAAGGTGAAGTACCGATCTCCCATGTCCGGATGGGAGAGAATGACCGGCTCACTGCCGAGGTTCACCCAGGCCACCGAATACAGGGTGTCGCTGTTGGGACACCCGCCGTCGCGATAGGTCGCGTCCAGCAACCGCTCGGCATGCCAGAAATGGTTGACGGGCGCGTACGGAACCGTCGACGGGTTCCGCGGCTGCGTCACCCAGTCGTGCCTCAGCTGGGCGTTGTAGATGTAAGGAAACCCGTAGACGAATGCCTGCTCACCGAGTGTGTAGGCGTACTCACCACGCCAGTCGTCCATTCGCCCGGTCAGGATCGGCTTCACTGCCTGCCCCAGCGCGGGCACGATCTCGGGCAGATGACGTGCGCGATCGATCGTGGACTTGGGGTGTAGGGCTGCGCGCCCGGCGGCCCGGGCCACCGTGATGGCTGCGTCGGCCACGTCCTCGGGGATCCGTCGCCAGGCAGGTCTCTGTGATGGTTCGGACATATAAGCCCCACTTCGCTCGGCAACGTCGAGGCATGGACTCCGACACGCCGACCGCGTCAGTCCCTGCCCCAGCGACCATGCTCCCCCGCTGCGCCGGTCGACGCAGCCTGAGAACTCGACCGCCTCGCCCAGGGCAACCACGGCCCAGGACGGTTACCTCCGGCTGTACGGGCGTAAATCGCACTCGTACGGCCCCACGGCGAAGCCGTCCAAGAGCGGGCGTCCGGATAGGCGCATATCTTCGCGATCGCGGGTGTGGGGTCCCTGAGCGCTTCCGGGGCCAGCCAGTGTCAAGGGAATGCAGATCGCCCAGAGTCTTCCTGTCCCAGAAGGTGGGTGACCGTATGTCGTCAACACCGGCACCAGGCGCTCCGCCACAGGCCACGGGCGCGTCGCATTCCTAGCATGCATGCTGAGTGGTCCACATGCGCGCAGCAGACCGGACACCCAGCAACGCTCCCTGGCAGCCCATCCCAACGCAGCCTGATTTCTGTGGCACCCCGCCCAACTTCCCAGCCTCCGGCACGCCTGTCGAATTCATCCGGACATTTGACATTACGGTTGCAATCACTGCAGGTGGTATTGACGGTTCCAGGCCGTGATGCCGCAGGCGTGAGCGAGTAGAGAGAAGATCATGCCCATTGATGGAGAGTGGTACAACGAGTTTGGTTCACAAATGCAACTGGAGGTGGACCCGGAAGGGACCGTCAGTGGACGGTACGTGACCGCCGTAGGACACACGCCGGGCACGTACCTCCTCACCGGGCGCCATGACGGGCCTACGAGCCCGGGGAACGGCATCGCTCTCGGCTGGACAGTCGCCTGGCGCAACGAACACGGCAACGTAGGCTCGGTCACGAGTTGGAGCGGCCAATTCCTGGCAGACCCGGAACGCATCCTCAGCACCTGGCTGCTGACCCGCTCCGCCACGGTGGAGGCGTGGGAGTCCACTGTGGTGGGGCAAGATGTGTTCACGCGACAGAAGCCCACCAGCGAGGACGTCGATCGCGCTCTTCGCAGCGGCCGACCGGTCTCGCACCCGATGCCGTCCTGAAGAGCGGTACCCGTGGGTGTGTCCAGCACGGACGCGTCCCACCGTGGTGGCCCCAGACGTCGCCCGCAGGCGACGATGCCGTCCGGCTCGGAAGCGGCGCACGGGTGGTCGGGGAGTCCAAGCGGCACCGGACCGGCCTCGCGGGCCACGTCGGTGCCGGAGCGGCCCATGGCGACCCCGATGTCGGCCCGCCGCAGGGCAGGTGCGTACGAGCCCCGTCGAAGCCGCGGGCGCCACGGAGCGTCTCACGTTTGAGGGCCGCGTTGAACGACTCGGCGAGTGCGTTGTCCGCGCTCGTGCCGACCGCTCCCATGGACTGCCTGACCCCCAACTGGGCGCACAGTTCGGCGAATTCGCGAGAGGTGTACTGCTCAGGTTCAAGGAGTCGTTGCAACACTGTCTGTCAACAAGCGTAGCTGCTCGCTCAATGCCTCGCCGGGCGTCTTCCAGGCGAGGGTCTTGCGGGGGCGGCTGTTGAGCGCGAGAGCGACGGCGTTGAGGTCGCCACGGCTGTGCCTGGCGAGGTCGGTGCCCTTGGGGAAGTACTGCCGCAGCAGGCCGTTTGTGTTCTCGTTCGTGCCGCGCTGCCAGGGGCTGTGGGGATCGGCGAAGTAGACCTCCAAGCCGGTGTCGAGGCGGAGTTGGGCATGCTGGGCCATCTCCGCGCCCTGGTCCCAGGTCAGTGACCTGCGGAGTTGTTCAGGCAGGGTGGTGATGGTCTCGGCGATCGCGTCGCGGACGGCCTGGGCGCCGTGGCCGGAAAGGGCGGGGCCGTTCTTCATCCGCGGGCCGTCGTGGCCGGGCATGGGCGGCAGGTGCAGCAGCATGGTGAAGCGGGTGGTGCGTTCGACCAGCGTGCCGATCGCTGATCTGTTCAGGCCGATGATGAGTCGGGTAGCGGGGACGCATTACTGCGTCCCCGCCCCCTCAGAACCGTGCAAGCAGCTATTCACCGCACACGGCTCAAGCAAGTCCCGGAGGCTCGCTGGCAGGCAAAAGTGCTGGTCTCGTCATCGCAGCGGCTCCATTCCGCCGTTGACAATGGGTGTGGAGGAGACGGAGTCGTTGACCGTCCGGCGTGCTCCAGTTCCGGAAGGCGATGTATTGCTTGGAGATCGCCTTCCGGATGACAACCCGCCACGCTTCCCATTCTCCTGGGCTTTGCGGCGGGTGGTCGGCGTGCAGCAGGAGCCCTCCGCAGATCGAGCAACGGCCGTGCTGTGCCTGTAGTAGACGCACGGTCATAGCATCGACTGGTAAAGGGGTTCCTTTGCGGCGACGCTGAGCCCAATAGGATTCCAGAGCAGGGTCGTCCGGGGACGCCTTCCCCTTGACTAACTGGTGCCGGACTATCTTCGTCCAGGAGAACTTGAGCAGGTAGGCGCCGCTGTCGCGGTCACCGAACACCCACCGGTCGTTCCTGGACTTGTTGAACCGGCCGAAGTACTTGTCGGATATCCAGTGCTTCGGCTTGTTCGGATGGCTGTGTTTGGCCCACTTGTAGGCGAGCTTCCACATGTGATTGTCCAGCGCCGTGAAGATCTCGCTGGACACCACCGTCCGGTAATAGGCTGACCAACCCCGCACGATCGGGTTGATCTTCTTGAGTACCGCACCGGCGTTGGCCCCTCGCAGGGCCACCATTTCGGTGCTGAGCCGTTCCCGGATCCGTCTCTGAGCCGCTCTGCTCGGCTTGATCAGCAGTTTGCCGTGATAGCGGCGGACGTTGAACCCCAGGAAGTCGAACCCGCTCTCCGCGTGGACGATTCGTGTCTTGTCCTCGTGGAAGGCGAGTCCCCTGGGCGTCAGCCATGCAGCCAGCCGTTCCTTGACCTGTTCGGCCTGTTCACGACTGGTGCACATCGCGACAAAATCATCTGCGTACCGCACCAGCACGGGGCTGCCGCTCTGTGCACTCCCGACATCTCTGCCGGTGGTGTAATAGCGGACCCCTGCGGCTTCCTCCATCCCGTGCAGGGCCACGTTGAAGAGCAACGGGCTGATCACCCCACCCTGCGGAGTTCCCTCCTCGGTCGGGGCGAACCGACCGCGATTCACAACCCCGGCCTTCAGCCACTGACGGACCAGTCCCCGGGCGGGGAAGGTGCCGAGAGCGGCCATGAGCCGATCATGGTCGATGCGGTCGAACGCCGCCGTCAGGTCTGCGTCGAGTACCCACGCACGCTGCGGGTTCTTCCCGTTGAGCGTGGAGTAGATGGCCCCGATCGCGTCGTGACAGCCGCGGCCGGGCCGAAAGCCGTACGACTTCGGCTCGAACCGCGCTTCCCACTCGGGCTCCAATGCTCCCAATGCCACAGTTTGCAGACACCGGTCAACAATCACGGGAATTCCGAGTCCGCGCTTCTTCATGGTCCCCGGTTTGGGGATAAACACCCGCTTGACGGGCTTGGGAATCCACGGTCGGGCGCGATGCTGGACCCATTTGACCAATGCGGCCTTGGACTGGGAAAGCAACACGACTTTTCCGTCGACTCCCGCCGTCGCGCGTCCAGCATTGATCTCCGTGACCCGTCGCACGCTCAGGAGCGTGTTCGAGCGGGACCGGAGCATCAGCTTCTGCAAATTGCGGACCTTCTTCAGGTCCCCTGCCTGCGATGCCGTGAAGATTCTCTGCCGCAGACGCCGTACGTCCTCCTCGACCCGCCGCCAGTCAATCGACGCCCAGTCCAAGTCTTCGCCCTCGGGTCCGTTCACCGGCACAGAAGCAGTCGGAAGGGCCGAGGCCGGTTCGTCCGCTATCTGCATTGTGTCCAACTTGCCCCTCGGTTCCGTCGTCGTCGTTCAGTGATTCTCCACAGGCTCACCCGGCCCACGTCAGCACCCTTTCGGGTCCGGGCAGTTCACCCGTATCCGGACGGTTGTGCGGGGCGACCGGCGGAGAGTCCGATCGTCCGCCCCGGGTTCCCGATTCCTTTCGGCTTCCGGCATTGGCTTCTTGGGCCGTCCTGTTCCCGCTGGGGAGTTGAGCCTTCCTTACGGTCGGCTGACCAAGCCAAAAAAGGCCCGGACCCCAACGGGGTTTCCACGTTCCACACGAATGAGATACGACCGGGGTGGGTGCTCCCTTTACCCCGAGGCGACGGTGTCTACCTGGCCGGAGTGACCTCTACCGGCCAGCGCCTGCCGCTTCTCAACGGCTAGCCATACACCCCACTCACACATTCCATCGGCAGGGCTTGGGATCACGAGGCATCATCGGGAGTTCATGTACTTCACCCGTCCGGTCTTCCCCTTGCCGGTAACTCCCGGATGGAACGGAAGTCCTTGGGCTTTCCCCTGAGCTTCGCACCACGCCGTTACCGGCATCGCACGTCAAGGGTGGGGACGGGTCATACGGACACGGACCCGTGACTGCACCTACAGCTTCATCAACTGCCTCTCCAATCGGTCAGTCCACTCAAATTCGTGCAACTTCGTGTCGCACGGTCGCCTTCCCAATGTCCGGGCACTGCACGGTCCTCGGCCTCGGCAGGACGCTGGGAGATCCTGACCTCGTCGGTGACGAAGTTCTTGCCCCGGCCTCGGGCCCGGGCCCGAGGAGCGCGCAGGGCACGGCCGGTGCGAAGGCAGGCCGTCAGCTCGCGTTTCAGCCCTCCGCGCCCCTGGACGTAGAGGGCCTGATAGATCGCCTCGTGGGAGATGCGCATCGACTCATCATCGGGGAAATCGACCGGGAGTCGGCGGGCGATCTGCTCCGGGCTCCAGGATGTCGCCCAGCGTCGGTCCTTGCGCGGACCATGCCGTCGCCCGATCCACCGCGTCTGCGGTCCAGGGACCGTGCTGCCGTCCGTGGTGGTGACCGTGCCGGCGAGTCGGTCCCGCACATACTCCTGAAGCCGCTCGTTGCCGGCCAGCTTGGACGTTCTGGGGCGGCGGGCCTGCCGGTCGGCGTGCCACTGCGCGACCGAGGCCCGGTAGTCCAGACGCCCGCCCCGGGTCGCCGCGTTGCGCCGAGTCCTCGGAACCCACCCCAAAGCGCCGCCGAGCCCCCGACGAACCCTCAGCGCCGGCCTCACCAACGACGCGGCGCCGGATCCCTCCCACCCGCTCCGCGCGGGGTAGACGACGGCGGCAGATCGCGGCCCTGGACGCGGCCGCCTGCGTGCGGGTCTTCGCCGACAAGAAGTCGGGCAAGACTGCGGAGCGCGAGGAACTGGGGAAGTGCCTCGACTACCTCCGGCCCGGCGACACTCTGGTGGTGCCTTCCCTCGACCGGTTGTGGCGATCGATCCAAGACCTGATCTCCATCGTGTCCAACCTGCAGAGGCGCAGTACCGGCTTCCAGTCGTTGCACGAGGCGTTGGACACCACGACTCCGGACGGCCGCCTGGTCCTCCACGTGTTCGCCGCGCTCGCGGACTTCATCCGGGAACTGATCGTGCAAGGCACCCACGAGGGTCCGGCGGCCGCACGCGCGCGTGGCGAACGGAGGGGAAGCGACGAAATGCGGGTGGCAGGGTGACGAATGGGCACGGACCACCTGGCCTCCCTCCGCGGGCGGCTCGGTGTCCCGTCTCGCTCAATCCTGAGCGCGTCTCACCGAAGCTTGACCACCGCCGCAAGCATGCGTCCCCTTGTGTATCGGTGCCGAGCCGGTAGCGGTCCGACTGTTCCGTGGTGGGAGCTCAGGGCTCTGCGATGACCTCGTCCGCCTGCATACCCTTCTGGCCCTGCACCGCAATGAAAGTCACCTTCTGGCCTTCCTTCAGGCTCTTGAAGCCGTTGCCCTGGATCGCCCTGAAGTGCACGAATAGGTCAGGTCCGCTTTCGGGGGTGATGAAACCGAACCCCTTCTCTTCGTTGAACCACTTCACGGTGCCGGACTGGCGCTGCGACATGTCCACTCCCTCGAATCACGTGTTCCGATCGGACGTGCAGGACGCCCGACGGGCTGATCATCCCCGTTGGGGGGACGAAGATCCGGCAAGGCGGCGGCTCCCGGCGAGGCGGCCACTCCCGGCGCCCGGCCCTGGCACGACGTCCTGGCCAACACACCCGACCTCGGCTCCTGGAGCACCCGCACCCCCTACCCCGAACTCGGCTACCACGAAGGGAGCGGCCCCCGCGGCTGACCGGCCGTCTGCCGACGAACGCGTCGTGGGCGAACCCGATCGAGGCGCACTTCGGGCCGCTGCGGCAGTTCACCCTCGCCAACTCCCACCACCCCAACCACACCGCCCAGACACGCGAGTTGCACCGCTACCTGCGCTGGCGCAACCAAAACGGCTGGCATCCCGACGTCCTGGCCGCACAGCGGTGTGAACGCGCCCGCGCCGCAGCGAGAAAGGCATCCGATTCGGCGGCCGCCCCGCCGCCGGAGTGGCCTGACTGCCCTTCCCGAACCCAGGACACCATCCAGGTCACGGACGAGTGGCCACCAGCAGATCAACCACGTAGGTCTCTTCCACCACCTCGTCGGGGAAGAACTCGCGCAGTCGCCTACGCTCCCCGGAGAGAAAGGCACGCCTGTCGTCCTCGGCAAGCACAAGGAACGCCGAGCGGCTGCTGATATTGGCAAGGTGCATGTCGAGGGAGACCACGCGACTCCATCGCACCTGGCGGCGCGCGACCCGGAGCCCCGACAGTCCCGCGAGTCGGACGGCGTCGCCGTCGTCGGGACGCACCCGAGAAGTCGGCTTCACTCCGCAGTGGTGCGCGATCCGCTGGTGCTGCTCTCGGATCCAGGGCACGTCGAAGGCAGTGGTGTTCCACCAGATCGCGAGCGCACCGCCCGGAAGCAGGACCCGCAGTGCCTCCGGGACCGAGCGGATGGTGTCGGTCCACTGCCAGGACTGCGCGTAGGTGATGAGGTCGTGGGAGGCGTCCGCGAGGGGTAGGGCGTTGCCGTCACCTCTGATGATCGGCACATCCGGGAGCACGGTGTGGAACTTGGCGGCCATGGCGTCGCCCGGTTCAACGGCGATCACGTCAGCCCCGCGCTCACGCAGCAGAGCGGTGGCAATTCCGGTGCCCGCGCCGATATCGGCGACGCGGGCACTCGCCAGGGGACGGCTCGTGAGCTCTTCGATGCAGTCGAAGAGCGCGGAAGGATACGAAGGCCGGCTGGCCGCGTACTGGTCAGCCGCCGCGTTGAACGAATGGGCGCGTGAGCTGGTGGTCATCCTCGCATCATCCCCCTCCCCCGCTGACTGCCCGCCCCGGTGATCGTTTCCGGTCACAGCACGCGCAACGCTGAGGTCCCGGCCGACCCTCAGCGCTAGCCCGGTCCCGTACTGTTCTGGCGGGGCCGGGCTACTTGCTGCGCGAGCGCCGTCCGAAGACCGCTTGGCGCAGCGTCGGGTACTGCTGGCGCAGGTCGGTGCGGCAGGAGGGGGCAGTGCCGGCCGTCCTCCGGCGGGGCGAACTCAAGGTCCTAGCCGAGCGGGCCGGTGATCGGCCCTTTGCACCGCTCACACGGCGCGGCCTCGGGGGCGGGCCCGGGATCCGGGTCAGGTTCCTGTGCCCAGCGTTCCCTCTCCGCTTCCCACTCCTGTTGCCGTCGCTGCTCTGCTTCCTCACGCCAGCGGCGGCGTTGCTCGTCGCGGGCGTACCAGGCGTCAAGGTCGGCGGGGTTGGCGAGGGCGTCGGGGAGGGTTTCCCACTGGCCGTGTCCGCAACGCCACCACACTGCTGGCACACTGCATCGACTCCACCATCGTCCGCGCTCACCAGCACGCCGCAGACACCGGCCGAAAGGGGAGATGCGCCGGCGGGACCCGCAGGCGTCGGTGGGCAAGCTGAAGCAGCCGAATGGACAACTTGGTCAACGTGGTCGGTGAGACAGCGGTGCTGCGCCGACGTTGTGGCAGTCCCTGCGAGAGCAGGCCGACGCCGGACCAATGTCACCCGAACGGCTTACACGTCCTCGCCTCGGGCATGCGGCCCTCACCCATTCAGCCCACACTCAGACTGAACCTTCTGCCGCCGCACCGTTCCCGTGATCACCGCTTCGTCGGGAGGCATCGTGGTCGTGCTGGCTCTGCTCGTGCCGGTATTGCTCCTGCTCCTGCTGCTGGCGCTGGACCTCTTCGAAGACCTCCTGTTCCCCTCACCACCACCGCCCCCTCCAGATGACAAGCCCACGGAGCAGGTCGATCACGGGCAGCGAGACACCTAGCGGTCAACGCTCCCGGGTTTCTGAACCTCGAATCCACAGTTCATGCGGATTGTCCCGTCTCATCTGATCTTGCCGCCGAGCGGTGCCCTGACCTGCGGCAAGACAAAGCCGAGTCTGGAGAACGTAGCTTCGTTCGCGTTCAGCAGCAGCGTTTGTTCACTGGTTGCGGCGGCATCTGGTGATCGACAAGTTCCTGGATGTTCACGAGAAATAGCGTCAGGGCCTGGGGACGGCCTGGCCGACAAGCTCAGGGGTTCTGTCGCGCAGTGTCAGCCTGGCGTGCAGAGCACTTAGGCTTCCTGAGTTATGAAGATATTGATCTCTGTTGACATGGAGGGCATCTCGGGGATCGTGCATCCCACCGAGACGAACCCGGATCGCTACGACTACGAGCGCGGCCGAGCATTAATGACGGCGGAGACGAACGCCGTGATTGCCGGTGTCCTGGACGTCGAAGCCACGGCCGAGGTGCGGGTCGCCGACGCGCACGGCCCTTTCCGCAACCTGCTGCCCGAAGAACTCGACCGCCGGGCGCACTTGGTCCGTGGCAAGCCGCGGCCCCTGGGCATGCTCGGCGGACTCGACGAACAGACCGACGCGGTCCTGCTGGTCGGCTACCACGCCCGCGCCGGCGGCGGACCGGCCGTGCTGGCACACACCATGAACGACGGCATCCTCGACGTGCGCGTGGCCGGACGTTCCATGGGCGAGATCGGCCTCAACGCCGCCATGGCCGGACATCTGGACGTACCGGTCGTGCTGCTCAGCGGCGACGACAGCGCCTGCGCCGAACTGCAAGATCTGGTCCCCACCGCGGTCACCGTCGCGGTCAAGCAAGCCCTCGGTCAGGGCGCCGCCGTCGCCCTGCACCCCGAGGAAGCTCGGGAGCGGCTGCGCCATGCGGCCGCCGAAGCCATCACGCAGCGTGCACAGGTTTCACCGCTGGCCCTTGCCGGACCGCTTGACGTCGAGGTCGACCTTTCCGCGCCGTACATGGTTGACCTGGCGACACTCGTGCCAGGTGTCTCACGCGGTGAAGGTGGCCGGACAGTCACCTTCACCGCCGCCGACTTCGCCGACGTCTACCGGCTGGTCCTGCTACTCGCGCAGCTCGCCACCATCAAACCTGGCTAGGAGCGTGTCTCAGTAACGGACACCCCGCTTGCGGTTCGTGATGATTCATGCGGGATGATCTCGGTATGCGTGATCGGGATGGTCTGTTCGAGATCGAGCCGGGTGAGAAGGAGCAGCCGCAGGGTCGTCCGGCGGCGGTGGACAAGACGTTCCGGGCGTTCGACCCGCACCAGGTCCTGCTGCTGCCGCCGTCGCTGGACGACTGGCTGCCCGAGGATCACCTGGCCCGGTTCGTTGCCGACCTGGTCGACGAGGTGCTCGACCTGTCGCCGATCCTGGCGGACTACACCGAAAAGCGCGGCTACCCGCCCTACGATCCGCGGCTGATGGTGCGGCTGCTGATCTACGGCTACACCACCGGGGTGCGCTCCTCGCGGGCGATCACGCGTAAGTGTGTCGATGACGTCGCGTTCCGGTTCCTGGCCGCCGACCAGGCTCCGGACTTCCGCTCGATCGCCCGGTTCCGCCGCCGCCACCTGGACGCGCTCGCCGGCCTGTTCCTGCAGTCGCTGCACCTGGCGCGGAAGCTGGACATGGTCAAGATGGGCCGCGTCGCGCTGGACGGCACCAAGCTGGAGGCCAGCGCATCCAAGCACAAGGCGATGAGCTACGGCCGCCTGATCGGCAAGGAAGAGCAGATCGAAGCCGAGATCGCCGCCCTGGAGGCCACGGCCCGGTCCCTGCTGGACGACGCCGAAGCAGTCGATACCGCCGAAGATGCCCGGTTCGGCGTGGACGGCAAAGAGGCCGACCTGCCCGCCGAGCTGGACCGGCGCGAGAAGCGCCTGGCCAGGCTGCAGGCCGCCCGCGCGCAGATCGAGACCGAGGCCGCCGACAAGGCCCGCGCTCACGCCGAAGACAAGGAACGCCGCCGTCAGGAACGCGCCGGGACCAGCGACGAGCGGGCCGTCACCGACGCGGGCGAGCAGGCAGCAGCCAAGGCCCGGCCCAAGCCCAAGGCCCAGGCCAACTTCACCGACCCCGACTCGCGGATCATGAAGAACAGCGACGGCGCCTACATCCAGGCCTACAACGCCCAGGCCGTCGTCGATGAAGAGCACCAGGTCATCACGGCCGCCGACATCACCACCAACGCCTCGGACGCGCTGAACTACACCCCGATGCTCGACCAGTCCGCGCAGAACACCGGCGTCCACCCGGGGCAGGCCCTCGTCGATGCCGGCTACTGCTCCGAGACCAACCTGCAGGCCTCCAAAGAGCGCCAACTCGCCTGCGGCACCGATACGTTCATGGCCACCGGCCGACTCGGCCACGACGAACAGGTCCCGCCCGCACCCCGCGGACGCATCCCCGCCAGCGCCACCCTCAAGGAGCGCATGGCCCGCACACTGCGGACGAAGCCCGGCAAGGCCGCCTACAGCCGCCGCAAAGCGATCGTCGAACCCGTCTTCGGCCAGATCATGACCTGCCAGAACGGCCGCCAACTCCTCCTCCGCGGCGAGGACGGAGCCCGCGGCGAGTGGCGACTGCTGGCCGCCTGCCACAACCTCCGCAAGATCTTCCGACACGCCGGAACCGCAGGACTCGCCGTCCTGGCCGGCTGACCATCCGGCCACACCGGCCTCAGCGGGCCGAAATCCCCCTCCGACCGACCCGCTCATCGGCCCCACAGGCGCTGACCGAGCGACCACGACCGATCCCGCCCATCACGACCTCCCGGCCAGTTGCCCGTTACTCAGACACGCTCCTAGGCCGCGACTTAGGGTCGACGTGCAGGGTTCATCCGGCTTTGGACGGCTCTGCGGGACCGGGAGGAGACTGTCACTGACTGGTCCTTCATTCGAGGGCCGCGAAGGCGGCGCAGGCCGGCTCTGCAGCCGTTGCACCGCCCGGAGCGTGGCATGAACGCTTCCGCAGTCACCAGCGTCATCACGGGTGGCCTGCTAGGGGCAGTGGCCGATGCACCCTGGTGGGGCAGCTGGCTGTGCCGTCGTTGTCATCGTCTTTGGGAACGGCCATGCGACACAGCTTGTCGACGCGTGGAACAAGCTCCTGCGCGGGCCCCACGAACGGCGAGCCCTCCGGGAAGCACAGGCCGGCGATGTCCTCGCCTACTTCAGCCAGACCCCGGCCACTGGCACGCCCGCGCAACCGCTCCCAGAGACATCCGCAGTCGATCAACCAGCCGATGCGGGGACAACGTGAAGGCGCAGGAGGTGCCGCAATCCGCCCTGGGCAGGCCAGGGTTCGATTCGAACAGACGTACCATAGGGGCGTGGCAACGTACGAATTTCCGCCGATGCTGATCGACGCCCAGAACGAGCTTGATCAGGTCCGCGCCGACCTCCGGGCTCTCTTCGAAAAGGTGCCGTGGTCGGTGGAGCCGATGGACGGGTGGGAGACGCACGAGAACGCGTGGCGGCCGGCGTCCCGTCCCGCCTCGCCCGGCTGGGACCCGGAGGACGCCGCGGCGATTGCCCGGCCGCGAGCGAGGGAACTCGAACTCGCTGAGCTTCTCGTGTGCCACCAGTACTGGACCGAAGTTCGCTCCCGACGACGTACAGGCCGCCCGTGACGCGCTCAAGCACCACCGCGAGCAGGAGCCGGCCAGTATGGCGAGCTGACCGGCGGCCGAGCAGCTGCGCAGAATCCTCTTGATCAGGAGTTCAGACAGCACTCGTCCTGGACGACGGACTTGTTGGGCCGGGCGTCGTGCCGGCGCACACTCCGGGCTGCGGCATCCCGACGGAACGCCGTCCTAGGCGCCCCGCTGCCGCCGGGCCGGCTTCTTCGCCGCCGCTGTCTTCTTCGCAGAGGGGTCGCGCACCTCGTCGTCCCACTTGAGCACGTGTGCGACCAGTGCCCCGTCCCGCACCCGCAGCAGCACCAGGTGCTCGCGCCCGTGCCACGCCAGCTTCGCGACGGCCACCTTCGTGTTGCGGGCCAAGGCCCGGGCGATCAGCGCGTAGGGCTTCGCCGCGACCGGGCCGTCGTACTGCAGGAAGTAGCTGTCGCCGCTCAGTCGCACCGGGTCGATCGACGCGGCCGGCACGAACGCGACGATCTCGATCGCTTTCGCGGTCGGCAGCGGCATCTGTTCCAGCTCCTCGTCCGTGACCTCGACCAGCGTGTCCTTGGAGACCTCGTACCCCTTGCCGATGTCGCCCGCGGACACCTCGCGGTCCTCCGCTTCGCAGTACTTGCGCACCCGCACCCGGCCTCCGTCTTCCGTATGGACCTGATGGAAACGGACCGAATGGTCCTCGGTGGCGCTCATCAGCTTCACCGGAATGGTCACCAGGCCAAAGGAAAAGACGCCGCTCCACAGCGATCGGGGCATCACAGACCTCCACGACAGCCCCGAGCCCCACCAGCGTATGAGCCTGCGACACGGCCCGCTTCCCGACGCCGCCGCGCACCACAGCCGTCGCCGCCGCAGGCTGGACGGGTGGACTGGCCCGTTTCCGTCGCCCTCGCCCGGTCCGTACCGGAACTGCCCACCGGAACGGACTGGAGCTACGAGATGAAGGTGGACGGCCACAGAATGATCATGTGGCGGACCGGCGACGGGGTCCGCTTGCAGGCCCGCTCCGGGCGCGACGTCACCGCCGCATGGGGAGACCTCGCCCTCGCCGGCCACCACCTCCCGGACGGGACCGTTCTCGACGGCGAGGCCGTCATCACCACCGAGGACGGACGGATCAGCTTCGAGGCCGCACAAGCCCGAGCTGCCTCCTCCCCCGTCCGCGCCCGCCGACTGGCCTCCCAGCGCCCCGCGCACTACATCGCCTTCGACGCCCTGCAACTGCCGTCCGGCAATGTCCGGCCTCGCCCGTACAGCGAGCGCCGCGCAGCCCTCCTCACCCTCCTGGCAGAACTGCCCGTGAACACCCCGATCCAGGCCGTGTCCGCCACCACCGACCGCGACACCGCACTCACCTGGTACAACACCCTCCACCACGAGCACGGCGTCGAAGGCATCGTCGCGAAACGTGTCACCTCTCCCTACCGGGCCGGCCGCACCGGGGCATGGCAGAAGATCCGGCATGCTGAGACTGTCGATGCCGACGTGATCGGCTACACCGGGCCGCAGACCCGGCCCCGCATGCTCGCGGTACGTCTTCCGAACGGACGCACCTCACTCACGCAGACGCTTTCGGCGCCGCTCGCTGCGCAAATTGCGCAGGTCCTGGTTGCGGCCGGTCCAGCAGAACGCAGCCGCGCAGACACCGGTGATACCTACACCAGGATTCCTTCTGGCCTCGCCGTCGTGGAAGTCCTGGCAGGCACCACCCGCCACGCCCTCGTGACCCCGCTACGCCTTCGATGAGCGCCGATGAGGTCCAGAGTGGGGCTGCCAGCATCAAAAGGAGGTCGATGCTCTTGGCCTCAGCCTCCTGACACTGGTAGGGGGCAGTCCCTCGATGATGATTGACCATTTTGCTCAGAGATACTCGGCCGCTGTGGAATTCCGGAGCGGAGCTAGGGCAACGAATGCGGCCGCAATGGCCGAGTTAGGGCGAGGGCAGCTGCGTTTGAGAGGCGGAATTCGTGGAAGCGCGAGTCACATTGGAGACGAACTTCATGTCGTCGGGGTCGCTGCGCCGTAGGACGAAGATCTTGGCAAGGGCCAAGAGGCTGGGCCCGCAGAGGAGGGTGGCTAGCCACCAGGCGTCTTTCGCCACGTAAACGCCAACGCCGAGCATCGCAACAGCCACGACGGCGCCGATCACGAGGCCGGCCATGTACCGGCTGTGCTTACGCTGCTCCCGCCTTTCCTGGGCCTCATGCTCCGCTGCCGCTGTGGCGGCCGCATCGGCACGCTCGGCTGCCTCTCGCTGCATGTCGAGCCGCTTCATCAGCGCCTGATGATCCCGCTTTAGTTACGGTTCTAGGGCCTTTAGCCTCGATCGTTCATGAGTCCTCGTCAGCTCGTTGACGGGGACTCTGTGCGTGTGGGGTGCCGTTTTCTTGGGGCGGGGCAGACTGATGGCCCGGTTGTCGCGTCGGATGAGCGCCGGGTTCCACTCCCGGGGTGGTCGTGCGGGTTGTTGGGACAGTCGAATTGGCTGGTCAGCCGGGGTTCGGGAGGGCCTGGAGCCGGTTCATGGCGCTGGTGATCACGGGCGTCCATGGCCATTGGGTGGGCAGACGCAGCCAGTGGCGGCGGCCGGTGTTCACGAGCTGGGCGGCGGCGGAGAACAAGCGGAGGCGGAGGCGCTTCGGCTCCCAGCGGCGGGTGTCGCCGGTCAGGGCGAGCATCGGCATCCAGGCGAGGAGGTCGAGCGCGAGGGAGACGATCTCCAGCCAGATCCGGTTCTGCGCGGTGTCGTGCAGGGGCAGGTTGCGCAGGCCGGTGTCGCGGGCGTTTCGGATGCGGTCTTCGCAACGGGCCCTTCGGCGGTGACGCAGTTCCAGGTCGGCGAGCTGGCCACCTTTGGTGTTGGTCGCGAAGCAGGTCAGCCGCAGTCCGTCGAGATCGGTGAAGCGCAACTGGGCGCCGGGGTGGGGGCGTTCCTTGCGGACGATCAGCCGCATTCCCTTGGGCCAGGTGCTCAGGTCGGGTATGTCGGTGATCTCGGCGACCCAGGCGCCGGGCCGCTCGGTGCCGCCGGAGTCGTAGGCCGGCGTCCACGCCTTCTTCGGGATCTTCAGTACGGCTTGGTGGATGGCGTCGGTGATGGTCATGCCGACGGAGTACGACAGCCACCGGCCCGGCCTGGAGAGCCACTCGAGGAAGGCGTGGGTACCGCCGGCGGAGTCGGTACGGATCAGTGTCTGCCGTCCCCGCCGCAGGGTCTTGGGGAGTTGGGCCAGGGCGAGTTGGGCTGTTTCGATGTGGTCGGTGGCGGTGTTGTCGGGTAGCCCCAGCGCATTACTGCGCCGGGGCCCCCTCAGAACCGTGCGTGCCCGCTTTCCAGGCACACGGCTCAAGCAAGCCCCAAGGGCTCGCGGGCAGGCAGAACTGCTGGTCCCGGTGCGTGGGCGGCGATGCGCCATCGCGCGCAGTGGGCGTGCATGAGGCAGCGTGCGGTGTCGTCCGGCGGGTGGCCGTCCTCGGTGGTGAGCGCCGTGCGGCGGATCGCCTTGCGGACGGCGGTGAGCCACTGCTCCCACTCGGTGGGACTTTGCGGCTCTTGATCGGCGTGCAGCAGCAGAGTGCCGCAGCCGGGACAGCGGCCGTGCTGCGCGTGTAGCAGCCGCAGCACGAACGGCCCCAGCGGAGGCTTTCGCCGCCGTCGCCGATCAGCCCAGTAACCGGTCAGAGCCGGGTCGTCCGGAGACGCCCTACCTTTGACCAGCCGATGCCGGACAATCTTCGTCCAGGAGAACTTCACCAGGTAGCGGCCGGTGTCCCGGTCGCCGAACACCCAGCGGTCCCGCCTGGTCGGGTGGAACGCGCCGAAGTACCGGGCCACGACCCAGCGTTTCGACTTGTTCGGGTGCGCCCGCAGTCCCCACCGGTAGGTGAGCCGCCACACGTAGTGGTCCAAGGAGGAGAAGATCTCCTTGGACACTCCGGTGCGGTAGTAGGCCGCCCAGCCCCGGATCACGGGGTTGAGCTTGTTGATCACCGCTTGGGCGTTGGCCCCGTGTAGAGCCTTGACCTCGGCGGCGAGCCTGCTGCGAATGCGCCGCACCGCTGCCTTGCTGGGCTTGGTCAGCAGCTTGCCGTTGCGATAGCGGCGTACGTTGAACCCGAGGAAGTCGAAGCCCTCTTCAAGGCGGACGACGTGCGTCTTGTCCTCGTTGAAGGCCAGTCCCCTCGGCTTCAGCCACACCGCGAGCTGCTGCTTGACCTGCCGGGTCTGTTCCTCGCTGACGCACAGGGCCACGAGATCGTCGGCATAGCGGATCACCACGGGGGTGCCCGGCTCCGACTTGCCCGCGTGCCTCATCCCGTCAGGGAAGTACCGGACCCCGGCGGCTTGTTCCAGCCCGTGCAGGGCGACATTCAGTAGCGTGGGGCTGATCACCCCGCCTTGTGGAGTTCCCTCCTCGGTCGGGGTGAGTTGTTCACGCTCGACCACGCCCGCCTTCAGCCACTGCCTGATCTGTTCCCGCGCGGGGAACGTGCCGAGCTGGCGGAGAAGATGGTCGTGGTCGATGCGGTCGAACGCCGCTGCCAGGTCCGCGTCGAGAATCCACCGGCGGTGCGGGTTCTTTCCCCCGACCGCGTTGAAGATTGCCTCGATGGCGTCATGGCAGCCACGGCCGGGCCTGAAGCCGTACGACTTCGGCTCGAACCGTGCCTCCCACTCGGGCTCCAGCGCGTTGAGGGCCCGTGCCTGGAGAGCGCGGTCAACGATCACCGGCATGGTGGCTTCATACTGCCCCTCCTGCTGTGGGTGTTCGGGTTGTGAGGTCGGATTTCATGGTCTGGGCGGCGAGTTGGAGACCGGCGGCCTCGTTGTCGCTGGTCCAGGGGATGCTCAGGCGGCCGTCGGCGGCGCGGTGGGCGTCCAGGCGGTGGCGGGCGATCCAGTAGTAGACCGCGCCGGCGCGGACGCCGAGCCGGTCGGCGACCTGCTGGACGCTCAGTTCGCCGCGTGCGGTGGTGGTGTCGGGCAGTGGGTGACTGCCGGGGCCGGTGGGGCCGGAGTGTTTGGGCCGGTCCAGGTCGGCCCGCAACGCGGCCTCGACCTGGTCGTTCCAGGGGATGGCGATGCGGCCGCTGGGAGTGCGATGTGCGGGCAGGCGTCCGATACGTACTTGGTAGCGCACGGCCGCGTCGAGGACTCCGAGGCGGGCTGCTGCTTCGGGAATGCTGATCTCGTCGGCTCGGGCGGCCTCGGCGGGCAGTGGGCGGCGCCCGGTGGGCATGAACTGCTCGGGGTGGGTGATCCAGTCCCGGCAGTCGGCTTCGACCTGGTCGTCCCAAGGGATGCACCAGCGGCCCCCGACGTCCTTGCGCGCGGTCAGCCGTCCGCAGCGGATCCAGTAGTAGAGGGCGTGCTCGACCACGCCCAGGTGGGCGGCGCCCTGCTGGACGCTGACCTCGCCGGGCAAGGTCTGCGGCGGTGTCGTGGGGCGGGGGGTGAGGTGGCCGGAGGTGTCGATCTGGCGGCGGCAGTTGGCTTCGACCTGGTCATTCCACGGGATACACCAGCGGCCGCCGGAATCCTTGCGGGCGTCCAGGCGCCCGTGGGTGAGCCAGTAGTAGACGGCGTCCGCAGTGATGCCCAGGATCTGGGCTGCCTGATTCACGCAGATCTCCCCGTCCCGGAACGGGACCGGTGCCGGGATCTTGTAGGTGTAGCTGACCCACTTGACGGCCGCCACGTCATAGGGGCGCCCGGTCCCGGTGGTCAGCTGGGCGGCGGCGAGCGCGGCGACGACCTGCTCGTCGCTGTGGTCCGGACGCAGGGTCGCGATCAACTCCCGCGCCGCCGCCGGGGTCCGCCGGATGTCGGCCGAGAGCCGGGGGCGGGTCAGGGCGAGTTCGTCGGTGGCGCCGGTGTGCCAGCGCACCCCGACCCGGGCGCGGGCCCGGTCGGTCTCGGGCAGCAGGGTCACATCCGAGATCAGTGTCCGCAGCAGGCGTTTGCGGTCGCGGTCCCTGGTGTCGGGGGCGTGCCACAGTCCGGGCAGGTCAGCGGCCAGGGCCTGCAGTGCGGAGCGGTCCGGCAGGGCCGGCTTGGCTTCGCGGGCGCTGTTCAGGGCCGCCTGGGCCTGGTCGAGTGCGGCGAGTCTGGCTTCCCAGCGGGCTTCCAGGGTGCGGGCGACCATGCGGTTCTCCGGATCGACGGCGGTGAACGTCCGCTCGGCGCGGTCCGCGTCGTACTGGGCTCGCTCCACCGCCAGCTCGGCGGCGCGGTGCGAGCGGGTGTGCCGGCCGGCGACCTCGTCGGCGGCGGCCAGGGCCAGCTCGATGTGCTCAGGGCTGAGGGTTTCCAGCAGTGCCGCCACCACGGCGTCGTCCACGATGTCGGCGCGGATCGAGCGGCAGGTCGCGGTGGCCTCGTGGTCGGCCCGGGACAGCGAGCATTCGTAGGCAGCCCGGCCGCTCGAGTGGTAGCGGGTGGTCATCGGGCGTCCGCACGATCCGCAGAACATGATCCCCTGACACAGGGCCAGTCCCTCACGCGCCGGCCTGGCGCCGTCGCGGGTGCAGTTGGCCTTGAGCTTCGCCTCGGCCGCCACGTAGTCCGCCCAGGTCCAGTAGCCCTCGTGGTGGTCATGCAGGACCACCGGCCACTGCTCGCGGGGTACCCGCGTCAGGCTGGTGCGCACGCTGCCGTCCGGCTGGACCCGGCGCCGGGTGGTGTTGCGGCCATAGACATACGTGCCCGCGTAACAAGGGTTGCTCAGTACCCCCAGTGCCCGGGCGTGGGTGAGCTTGCCCCACCGTAACTGGCCTGCCCACGCGCCGCCGTAGGCGCGGAGCGGGAAGCGTCGGTCGACGAATGCTGCGACGACCTGGTAGGCCGAGCCGCCGGCCGCGAACGCGGCGAAGACGTCGCGGATCGCGGCCTGCACCTCCATATCCGGGTCGATCACGCAGTTGCCCTCGTCGTCGTAGACGTAGCCCACCGGCAGCGGGGACCGCAGGTCGCCGCGCTCGGCGGCGGCCCGCTTCGCGCCCTGCAGCCGGCTCGACAGGATGTGCAGCTCGGCCTCGCTCATCGATCCTTTGAGGCCGAGCAGGAGTCGGTCGTTGAAGTTGGTCAGGTCGTAGACCCCGTCGTCGTCGATCAGCAGTACGTCCGTCAGCCGCGCGAGTTCCAGCAGCCGGGCGAAGTCGGCCGAGGACCGCGCGAGACGCGAGACCTCCAGGCCGAAGATCGCTCCGACCTCGCCCAGACAGACCTTGGCGACCAGATCGCGAAAACCCTCCCGGACCTGCCCGAACTTCCCCGACAGGCCCAGGTCCGCGTCGATGACCAGCACATCCTCGCGGTCCCAGCCCAGCCGGACCGCCTCGTCGCCCAGCGCGTACTGCCGCAACGTGGACTCGGTGTTGTCGCGGACCTGGATCAACGTGCTCTGCCGCAGATAGACCGCCGCTGTCCTCAAGCGGTGGGACGCTGTGATCTTCGAGGTCCCGTTCACGATCACGGCTGCCTCCCAACGCGGACTCGACCATGTTGGCCAGCACCATCACCATCTCCACGCGGCACTGCGGTGATGACGGCACGGCCCCTCGCTTCCGCCCGCCCCGGGGCTGATGCGCGACACAACTCTCGTCGCATCAGGATCCGCCTCCGCTCGCGCCAGCACCACGGCTCACCAGGGCATCCACCAGCGCACGAAGAGCACTCAGCCCCTCGACCGCGAGCCGGTCCCCGCCCGGCTCCCCGCCGCGATCCGTCCACTCCTGCGGCAACGTCACACTCCGGCTTACGCCGTACGCGCAGACGAAGACCAGCGCGCCACTGCGCCGCTTGACGAACAGAATGTCCAACTGCTGGCCCGCCAGCGCGTGGAACGGGTGGGTCACCGTCAAAGAACCCAAAGACTGCCTGGACGCTACGGCGCTATGCCGTGTCCGTCGGGATGCCGAGCGGGCGCTGTTTCTTCCCTCCTGCCTTGGGGATATACACCCGCCTGACCGGCCGGGCCCTCCACGTGTCGGCGGATCGCTGCATCCAGTCGGCCAGTTCGGCCTTGCCCTGGGGTAGCAGCACCACCTTCCCGTCGATCCCGGCGGTCGTGCGGCCAGCGTTGATCTCCGTGACCCGGCGCACGCTGAGCAGCATGTTGGCGCGGGATCGGAGCATCAGCTTCTGCAGATTGCGGACCCTTTTCAGGTCCCCTGCCTGCGATGCCGTGAAGATGCGTTGCCGAAGTCGCCGTACGTCGTCTTCGACCTGCTGCCAGTCGACGGCCAGCCAGTCGGTGATCTCGTCCTCAGGTCCGTTCACCGCAGCCTCGGCTGGGGCGTCCAACTTGTCCCTCGGTTCGGGGTGTTCGAGCATCTGGTCTCCACAGACTCACCTGACCCACGTCGGCACCCTTTCGAGTTCGGGCACGTGCCCGTATCCGGCCGGTTATGCAGGGCGATCGGCGGAGGGCCGAATGCGTTGCCCCGTCTTCCCGCTGCCTTTCAGCTGCCGGCGTTCGCTTCTTGGGTCATCCTGTTCCCGCCCGGGGGCTGGGCCTTCCTCGCAGTCGGCTCACCGCTCAGTCGCCTGAGCGGACCCCGTCGGGGTTTCCACGTTCCACACAGTTGAGATACGACCGGGGTGGGCGCCCCCTATACCCCGGGGACGGTGGTGTCCTCCCGGTCGGCGGTTCGCTGTCCGACCGGCACCCGCCGCTTCTCAGCGGCCAGTCCCTGCACTCCGCTGAAGACTTCCGTCTGGCGAAGCCCAAACGTGACGAGGCATCATCAGGGGTTCACTCGCGTTCACCCGTCCGGCCTTCCCCTTGCCTGTGGCCCCCGGACGGATCGGGAACCCTTGGGCGTCTCCTTCGAGCTCCGCACCCCACCGTTGCCAGTGACGCACGTCGAAGCGGGGACGGGCCTTGGACACTGGCCCGGGTCTACACCTTCGACATCAGTCGAACCTCCAATCGGTGCAACCACTCAAACTGTGCGACCTCGTGTCGCACGGAGCCTGCGTTGCCCGGCCGGATCCGGGGAGCCGGTGGCCGCCCTGCTGCGGCCGGGCAAGTGGGTCGCACTCTCGGAGCACTGCGCGAACTCGCCGGAGGCGGACCGGAGGGTCGTCCTCGCCGATTACGACCCTCGCCTGGGATACCTGAGCCTGGATCCACCGGCTTGATGTCTGTGGACAGTTTCTCGGGGAACGAAGAAGTGCCTTGTGACCTGCGATGATGGGGTTTCTCTAGGACCACATCAGGCACGATCAGCAAGGCACTTCCGAGATGCAATCTTCCCATGCCGCAGCGGCGGTCTCATCCGCGTTCGACGACCCGAACCTAATCGCGTACGGCGGCCTGGAGCCGGTGGTGCGGTTGGCCGAGCGGTGCGGTCTGCCCGCACTGGTCGGGGAGTACATCCGTCTGCCGGCCTCGAAGGACGGCACCGGTGCCTTCCCCACAGCGAAAGTGATGTCGCTGGTGGGCGGCATGGTCGCGGGCGCCGACAGCATCGATGACATGCACCGGCTACGGCACGGCGCGATGGGCCGCCTGTTCTCCGGTGTGCGGGCCCCGTCCACGCTGGGGTCGTTTCTGCGTTCCTTCACGCACGGGCATGTGAAGCAATTGCACGCCGTGGCCCGCCGGTTCCTTCCCGAACTGGCCCGTCACGCCCCGCTGCTGCCCGGCGCGGACCAGGTCGCCTACGTGGACATCGATGACACCATCCGCCGCACCTACGGCTACGCCAAGCAGGGCACCGGTTACGGATACAGCAAGGTCAAGGGCCTGAACGCGCTGCTCGGCATCGTCTCCACACCCCTGGCCGCCCCGGTGATCGCCGCCACGAGGCTGCGCAAGGGACCATCGAACTCCGCGCGCGGGGCGGCAGCGTTCGTCGCCGAGACCATCCGCACCGCCCGCGCCTGCGGCGCGAATGGCCTGCTGGTGATGCGCGCGGACTCGGCGTTCTACGGCGCCGATGTCGTCAACTCCTGCCGGGCGCTGGGCGCGCGGTTCTCCATCACCGTGCGGATGAACGCTTCCGTCAAGGCCGCCATCGCCCGCATCGATGAGGACGCCTGGATGCCGATCAAGTACCCCAAGGCGGTCTGGGACGAGGAGGGCCAGTGCTGGATCTCCGACGCCGAGATAGCCGAGACCGGCTACACCGCCTTCACTTCCAAGCCGAAGAAGCAGCAGGTCACCGCCCGTCTGATCGTGCGCCGCGTCAAACGCCTGAACACTGGCACCGTCCCCGCCGGACAGGGCACGCTGTTTGACACCTGGCGCTACCACGCCGCGTTCACCGACTCCCCGCTCTCCTTGAACGATGCCGAGCGTGATCACCGACGGCACGCTGTCGTCGAGCAGGTGATCGCGGATGTCAAGAACAGCGCCTTCGCCCACGCACCCTCCGGGCATTTCCAGGCCAATGCCGCGTGGCTCGCCCTGGCCGCCCTGGCGCACAACCTGACCCGCGCCGCCGGCGCACTGGCCGGCACGTTCCATGCCAGAGCGACCACCGCCACCATCCGTGACCACCTGATCAACGTGCCCGCCCGCCTGGCCCGCTCCGCCCGCCGCCTCACCCTGCACCTGCCCGAACGCTGGCCCTGGAGCACGGACTTCACCCAGCTCTTCAGCATCGTGCACGCGCCACCAGCCCCCTGACACTCCCCGACCGACCTGCCCGAAAGGGCCCGAGAACTGCGGAAAAGTGGAAAGGCTGGGCAGACCAGCGGCCACCCCACGCCCGAATCCGCAACTCAGCCCCGACACGCCCTGCACGACCCCGAACCGATCACACCACAATCAAGCCGGTGGATCCGGGCTCAGCGGACGGGTCGCCGTCATGTCGCTGATGCCGCTCGTCAACCTCTCCCGGTTGCAGACTCGCGCCGGCCACGGCGAACTCGCCTACGGCTTGTTGTACTGCCTCAACGACGCTGCCCGACACCGGAACAAGACTGACATCGACGGCCGCACCGTCGACCTGTCTGCTCTGACCGGCACGGACGAGGACCACCGCACGGTGTGCCAGGAGCTGTACGTCACCCTGCTCGTGGACGGCGCCCGCGCCCTCGCCCAGATCGGGCGGTGGACCGAGGCCGCCGACGCCATGGCCCAGCACCGCGGCATCGGCAACCGGCTCCTCGACGGCCGCCAGATCGAGATCATGGCCCTGATGGAGCAGGGCCTGGACCAGCAGGCCCGCGACCTGATCGACACCACCCGGCCCGCCGAGCCTTGGGAGAGAGCCATCGCCCTCCTCCTGCACGCCCACTGCCGACCCGCAGACGCCCCCGTCCTTGAACCCGACCTTGACCGCACCCTTGATACAGCCGTCCAACTCCTTGCCCACCCCGATCCGCCGACCGCCGCCTTCCAAACCCGGACGGGCCTGTCAGCCCTGGAACTGGACCGCACCGGACGCCATGCCGCCCGCGTACTCGACTCCCTCGTCAGCGTCGCCCGACTCGACGCCTACGCCGCACGAGACGCACTGCACCACCCCGTCGCCGCGTCCGCCCTCGACGACCGGGCGACAGACGCGCTCAACGCGGTGATCGCCACGGCCGGACTGGGATCCGGCGTCCTGTCCGCCCACCACCAGGAGGCTCTGACGGGCGCGGTCGGTCACGCCGAGACAGAACTGGAAAGGCTGCTGCAGGCCGAACCAGATCCCAGCTAAGAGGGGACGACCCGGGATGCCCCGCCGTACTGCCCACGCTGTTTGGCGGTGTCGGCGTTTCGGCCATTTCCTGCCCGCAGCCGCTCCAAGCCAGACCAGGGATCCCGCGCCCGCGGGGTTCCCTGACGCAGGAAATAGCGGGCTCCCCAGCACGACCGAATGACGTGTGTTCGATATCGCAGCCGTGTCGTTAGACCTCACGACTCTGCCGCAGCGACCGTCCTAGGGGGAACGATGACCTCGGCCATTACACAGGACCAGCCGCCACAACCGCCCAAGGGGACCGCGCCGGACAACGAACCGCAGGAGGCCGGTGTTCGAGAAGAGGAATACCTCTACCGCGACGAGTCACGGCTCCAGGCCGGCTCCCTGCTGACCTCCCGCACCATGGCGCGGCGCCTTCCCTCACTCGTGCGGCGCTCGGTGCAGATGGCCTGGCGCGTGGACCGCGGCGCGACCATCGGCCTGCTGGTGTGCCAGATCGGGACCGGCGTCCTCGCGGCCCTCGGCCTCCTGGCCGTCACGGGCACGATCACCGCGCTGATCTCCTCGGGCGACATCACCGAGCGGCTGTGGGACGCCGCCCCGCAGCTGGCCGTGATCGCCGCCGCCGCCGGCCTGCGCGCCCTGCTGGGCATCACCGTCGTCTGGCTGACCGGCCGTCTGCGCCCGGTGCTCGGCCGGGCAGCGGAGCTGACGATGATCGAGGCCGCGCTCGGCGCGGAATTGGCCGCCAACAACAAGCCCGGCTACAACGACGCCTACGACATCGCGGACCGCGGCGCCCAGGTCACCCCCGACCTGGTGGAAGAGGCACAGGATGTGCTCGCGGCGACCGCGACGCTCACGGCCGGCGCAGCCGTTCTGACCGTCCTGCACCCGCTGCTCCTTCCCCTCCTCTTCCTCGCGTGCCTGCCGCAGGCCGCCGCCTACGTCCGTTCCGCCCGCGTGATCTACCTCGCCGGGTTGGAGACCTCCGGGCGGCGCCGGATGCTGGGCAAGTTGCGCTGGCACATGGCCTATCAGGAGTCCAGTGAGGAGATGCGCGCCTGCCTGGCCGGCCCCTTCCTGATCGGCCGGTACCGGCGGCTGGCCGCCTCGGTCAACGCGGCCGAACGAAAAGCCGTGAACACCGGTGCCTGGATGGGACTGGCCGGAGCCGTGGCTGGCGGGATCGCCTCGACCGCGGTGTGGGCGGCGCTGCTGTGGCTCCTGGCCTCCGGGCGGATGAGCCTGGCGGCCGGCGGCGGCGCCGTCTTCGCTCTCCAGACCGCCACCGGCTCGGTGCGCGGCATCATCAACGGCGGGGCCCGCCTGGTGCGCACCGGCTGGTACGTGCAGGACTGGCAGAACTTCCTCGACAACGCCCACGGCCAGGCCATGACCGACTCCCGCGGCACCGCGCCCGTGGCCGTGCCCCCGGAGCGTTTCGAGGTCCGCGACGTCACCTACCGCTACGACGGCGCCCCGAAGGACAGCCTGAGCAACGTCTCCCTGCACGTGCGGCGCGGGGAGATCGTGGCGCTGGTCGGGGAGAACGGCTCCGGCAAGACAACCCTCTCGCGCCTGCTGTGCGGGCTGCTGCTGCCCACCGAGGGCGACGTGGCCTGGGACCACGCCTCCACCGCGGACCTGGACCCGTGGGGGTCGTGGGAGCACGTCGCGCTGGTGCCGCAGAAATTCACGTACCTGCCGCTGACGATGCGCGACAACATCACGTTCGGGCAGGGCGACACCAGTGACGCGGCTCTGCTCGCCGCATGCGAGGCGTCCGGCGCCGCGGAGATGCTGCCGGGCCTCCGCTCCGGCCTGAATACCCTCCTGACCAGTGAGTGGTTCGGCGGACAACAGCTCTCCGGCGGGCAGTGGCAGCGCCTGGTCCTCACTCGCGCGTTCCACCGGCAGGCGGCGCTGCTGGTGATGGATGAACCCACGGCCGCCCTCGACGCCCGCGCAGAGCACCGGATCTTCGCCGGCCTGCGCGAACTGGCCAAGGACCGCGCCATCCTGCTGATCACGCACCGGCTCACCAACGTGGCTGTCGCCGACCGGATCGTGGTCCTGGATGGAGGGCGAATCGTCCAGGAGGGCACCTACTCCCAACTCACCCAGGAGCCCGGTCTGTTCCGGACCCTGTGGGAGCTGCAGCGCCGGATGAGCGGCGTTGCCTCCTGATCACCGCTCGCCGGTCCGCGCTGCGCACTCGCCCGTCCACCGTCGCGAAAGGCAGAGCCACGTGACCTCTCCCGTCTCCCCTTCGGATCACGTCACACCGCGTACGGCTCTGCCCGCAGCGCAGTACGCCGCATCCCGGCATGCGGCGTGGCTCGGCGCCGCCGCGATCATCACCGACGAGGTCGGCCGGGTCCTGCTGGTGCACCCCACCTACCGCAAGGACGACTCGTGGCTGCTGCCCGGAGGCGTCGTCGAACCCGGCGAACACCCGCACATCACCTGCCGGCGCGAGATCACCGAGGAACTGGGCCTGGATCTGCCCCTGTCGGCCGTGCTCGCCGTCCACTCCTTCTCCCCGCACCACCCCGACCTCCAACCCGGCACGCCCTGCCCCGGAGAGGTCCGGTTCGTCTTCGACGGGGGAACCCTCACCCCCGACCAGGTGGAGGCGATCCGCCTGCCGCACGAGGAGCTGTCCGAGTACGCCTTCCTGGAGAGCCGGGACGCGGTGCAGCGGCTGCGCCCCGTGGACGGGCAGATCATGCTCGCCGCCTACCGTGCCCGGCTCGGGAACACCGCCACCGCTCACCTCGCCGACGGCCGGCACATCCTCGACGTCCCGGCGCTGGACCGCCACGACGTGCACGTCCGCTACCGGCCCTTGCGGGACAGCCCTCTCCACCGCGGCCCCGTCCCCGGGCAGCTGCCCGTGCAGCAAGCCTGGGCGTGGTGCTTCGTCCCCGACGGCCGGGTCGTCCTCGTGGCCGACCCCGGCCCGCGGGGCGCGCTGCCGATGCTGCCCGGCGGCACCGTGGAGAGCACCGACGCGACGCCCGAGGACACCCTGCACCGCGAAGCCGCCGAGGAAGCCCAGCTCACCCTGGCCGATCCGGTGCGACTGGGCTGGGTGCTGGACGAGACCGGCGAGGTCTACGGCGGAGTGGGGCCCAACGCCCGGCTCCGCCTGGCCGCCCGTGTCACCGACATCGGGCCGGCGGCCGTCGACCCCGCCACCGGCCACCCCTTCGCACGCCTGCTCACCACCCCCACCCAGGCAGCCGCCCTGCTGGGCTGGGGCCCGCCCGGCGCGCGGCAAGCCCAGCTCGCAGGGGAAACAGCACGGGATCGGTGGGGCCTGCCCACGGCCCGCGCCGCCTCCATCGAGGAGATCCCGGCGGAGGGGATGCGGCTGAGCTGACCCGAACGACCGCCCCGCCTCCACTCGTCCCGCTCCACGTCCCTCTGAGGTAGCCCCATGCCGTTGTCGCACGACCACATCCGCACCACCGTCGAGACCTACCTCGCCCGCCACCCTCACGAGCGCGAGCAGCTCGGCGGCCTCCTGGACGCCCTCGACCGTCCCACCGACATCGCCAGCCGCTCCACCTTCACCGGACACGTCACATGCGGCGCAATCGTCGTCGACCCGCTCGGCCGCGTCCTGCACGTGCTGCACCTGGCGAGCGGCAAGGTCCTCGCCCCCGGCGGACACACCGAACCCGCCGACGAGTCCCTGGCAGCAGCGGCGCTGCGGGAGCTGCACGAGGAGACCGGGATCCCGCCCCAGGCCGTCACGCCGTGGCCCGGCTACGAGGCCGTGCCGTTCGACATCGACATCCACGACATCGACGCCCACCCGGGCAAAGGCGAACCCGGACACCAGCACTTCGACCTCCGGTTCCTCTTCCGCCTGCACACTGCGACAGATGTGCCGGTGGTGCTGCAGGAAGAAGAGGTCGGCGGCATCGAGTGGCGGCCCGTGGACAAGGTGACCTCCCCGTCCCTGCGCGAGAAGCTGCTCAAGCTCCCGCCGAAGACCGAACCGGATACGGCCAACGCCTCCGCCCTGATCTACAACGACCGCGGCGAGTACCTGCTCCACCTGCGCGACTACTTCCCCGGCCGGATCTGGGAGCCGGGCATGTGGTCCCTCCTGGGCGGCGGCCGAGAGCCCCAGGACGCCACCCTGGAACACACCGTGCGGCGCGAACTGGCCGAGGAAGCCGGCCTCGACATCGCCGATCTCACCCCGTTCGGCACCGAGTACGCCTCCGACGACGCCGGCGCGACCGTGCCCATCGCCATCTACGCGGGCCGCTGGAACGGCGATCCCCGCGAACTCCACCTGACGGAAGGGGTGATGCTGGCCTGGTTCGTCCCCGACGACCTCCACCGCCTCCGTATCGCAGACACCACCAGCGACCTCGTACGGCGCCACGCCGCCAGCCGCCCCGCCGGCACCGCGCCACAGAGCGGGCTCTCATCACGAGGAGTGCCGGTCTACCTCCCCGCACGGCACGGTCCTCAACGTCATCGGCGTCCACCTCTACCTGGAGCGGCCCGACGGGACGGTGCTGCTCGGGCTGCGCCACCCCGACTCCGCGTTCGCGCCGTCCACCTGGCACGTCCTGGCCGGCCACTGCGAGCAGGAGAGCGCCATCACCTGCCTGATCAGGGAGGCACGGGAGGAAGCCGACCTGCACATCGAGCGACCGGACGTCGAACTCGTCCACGTCGTCCACCACATCGACCGCGCCGGGGACCGGCCCCGCATGGGCCTGTTCTTCCACGCCCGCACCTGGAGCGGCGAGCCGGAACTGCGCGAGCCGGACAAGTGCACCCAGTGGAAGTTCTGGGACCCGGCCGCGCTCCCCGACGATCTCGTCCCCTACACCCGGGTGGCCATCGAGGGCATCCGCGCCGGCCGCCTCTACTCCGAAACGGGATGGGCATGAGCACGGCCGCGTCCACGCACCCGGACCTCCTGCCCGAGGAAGTACGGCAGCTCGCCAAGCAGGCGGTGGGGCGCATCGCCACCTGGACGGACGCCTCCTGGGGCCGCGCCAGCAGCCGGGTATGGCGGGCCGACGGAGTACAAGAGGGGGTCTGGTACGTCAAGATCCACCAGAACACGCGGTTCCACCAGCGCGAGGTGGACGCGTACTGCAGCTGGGTCCCCAGCCTCGGAACAGCCACTCCCACCCTCGTGACCGCCGACAGCGCGTTGCGGGCCGTCGTCATCACCGCGGTGCCAGGCCGGCCCCTGCACGGCATCGCACACCCGCCTGAGCAGCAACAGCTCCTCTTCCACCAGATCGGCGCCCTGGCCGCGGTCATTCACCGAAGCGCAGCACTGATCTGACGTCCCGGCAGAAGAAGGGGCGTCCCGGATCGCGGACAGCCACAGGGGTCCCTCACCGGTCGCGATCATGGTGAGGTCGGTGACCCACAGCCGGTTCGGCGCGGACGCGGTGAAGTCGCGCTGGACCAGGTCCGGGGCGAGCGTGGCCTTGGGATCCCGGCGCGTGAAGCCCGTGCGGCGCGGGCTGACACCTGCGATATCGGCCTCGCGCATCAGGCGCTCGACCCGTTTGCGGCCCACGTGCACGCCCTCGCGCTTGAGCACGGCGTGCACGCGCGGCGAGCCGTAGATCCCGCCGGAGTCGGCGTGGATCTCCTTGATCTGCTCGGTCAGCTCCGAATCCCGGCGCCGGTGTTCGCACGGCTCTCGCTCGGCGCGGCGCCAGCGGTAGTACGTGGAGGAGGCGATGTGCAGTTCCCGAAGTACGCACTCGACCCCCAGGCTGGGGTGCTCGTCAACGAGCGCCGTCACCTGGGCCGGGTCGGGTCGAGCTGCGCCGCGAAAAACGCCGAGGCCGTCCGCAGCACCTCGTTTGCACGCTTGAGCTGGGCATTCTCCTTGCGTAGAGCGGCGAGTTCGGCGCGTTCATCGGTGGTGAGCCGGTCATCGCGCTCGCCGGCGTCCGCCTCGGCCTGGCGGATCCAGCCGCCGCAGGGCCTCCGGATGCACACCGAGGTCGACGGCGAGCTTCTTGATCTGCGGCTTCGGGTCGGAGGTGCGATACATCCGCACCGCACGCTCACGCAACTCCAGCGAGTACTTTCTGGGGGCAGCCATGGTCGATGTTCCACTCATGAGTCCCATCTGACCCCCTGTCAACACACTCCGCATCTCGGGGGAAGCTCAGGCCGTTGGGTTCGCCGATTCGGCGGCGCGGCGGTATTCGGCGTTGATGCGTTGGGCTTCTTCGAGCTGGTCTTCGAGGATGACGATGCGGCAGGCGGCCTCGATGGGGGTGCCCTGGTCGACGAGTTCCCGGGCGCGGGCGGCGATGCGCAGTTGGTAGCGGGAGTAGCGGCGGTGTCCGCCCTCGGAGCGGAGCGGGGTGATGAGGCGGGCTTCGCCGAGGGCTCGGAGGAAGCCCTGGGTGGTGCCGAGCATGTCGGCGGCCCGGCCCATGGTGTAGGCGGGGTAGTCGTCGTCATCGAGCCGGTTGAACGAGTCGTCTGCTGTCATTGCACCTCTCTGTGGAACGCCTGGAGGGGCCCTGGTGCCATATGGCACCAGGGCCCCGAAGGAACTGCTACACCATCTGCCGGCCCTGATACTGCGCCGGCCTTCTGTTTCCGCACCAGCCCACGGGGGGTAGGGGCGGGTGCAGGGATCGCGGTTGCCTGACCGGAGACCACCTCACTAACGATGTCCTGCGGTACCCGGGCTCAGCATTTCTGCCCGGGCGATCCTGATGGCGCGGGGCTCCTCCGTTCTTCCCTCTTGATCAACACTTACCGAAGGGGGACTGCGTACTGCTGGTCCTGCGTACTGCTCTGTACTACTGGTGATGCGAACTGCTGGTGACCTGAGTGAGCGCCACTCTTCGGCAGCCAGCCCCGTCGCCCGTCCTGCGTCTGCTCTGGCTTGGAACCCCACTGCCGAACTTCCCGGCACGCGCGCCCGCAGCCGACGCCTTTACCGAGGAACCACTGACAACCGCACTGCTGGTACTGCGACCTGCACTTACCGGTACTGCACTTGCGTTAACTGCGGTCCTGCTCACGGCGGCCCCTGATCACTGCGGGCCACCCGGTCCGGTCGTCAGCCCCGTCGCCGTCCTGCAACAACCCTGGCTCCGGAACTCCACCACCGCACCGTCCTGCGCACTGCAACTGCATACTGCTGCCCGGCAGTTCGTGTCTGCCGGGCCCTGCTCGATCTCGGCTACGAGAAAAACCATAACCACGCGATCTCCCAATGTCTACTCCGGCCAACATAGATTTCCGCGTGTTCGACGGTGAGGTAATCGGCCTCGAACGTGGACGGAGGCCAGCGCCTGTCACTGCGAGGGTTGACGGGTGGCAGCCGGGGCCTGTGCGGCGGCCAGAGGAGCGAGCATGGCGATCCAAAGGCCAGGGTGACCACACAATGAGCGTCAACGCCACACCCACCCGTTCATCTGCTGGTCGATGAGGACCTTGCTGCGGGCTGTGGGTGACGTGGTGGGGTGCCGTAACGGCGGAGGGCGTACGGACCGCCGGGTTCGGGGCGAGCCCAGGCGACCGTTCAGGGGCTCTGTGGTGCAATGGCACTGTTTGGCCCCGGGCTTGGCGCCGACTCCTCACCCACCCGGGACGGAGCCCTGAGCGCCAGCGAGGAGCGAGGAGCGAGGAGACACCGTGACCGTATGCGGGCCTGATGGGGAGGGTGGGCCGACCAATCGTCCTCCCGAGAACGGGAGTGGCGGGCGCAGGGCGATGACCTTGGCGGGGACGCTGGCGGCGGCGGAGGCCGCGGCGCCCGTGGAGTCGCTCGACGTGGTCGCGCGCATGCTCAAGGAACACCTCGGGGCCGCGTCGGTGTCGTTCCTGATCACCGACTTCACCGGCAGCTCAGTCGTACGGATGGGTGCGGCGGGCAGCGTCGAGACCGATGAACCCGCCCGGCGCATCATGCTGCGGGGCACCCTGTACGACGACGTGATCCGCACCCAGCGGCCGAGCGTGGAGGACAAAGGGGAGGGCGCGCTGGTGCGGATCGTCGCCCCGGTGACCAACCGCGGGGACGCCATCGGGCTCCTGGAACTGTTCCTGCCCGTAGCGCCGGACGCGGAGGTGATGCGGGAGGTCGGCGAGACCGCGCACGCCCTGGCCTACATTGTCATCGCGAACCGGTCCTTCACCGACGTGTACCAGTGGGGCCGCCGTACCGTCCCGCTGAGCCTGGCCGCGGAGATCCAGCACCGGCTGCTCCCGGTGTCGCTGGCGTGTGAGGCGGCGCAGTTCGCGGTGGCCGGGGCGCTGGAGCCGGCCGACCACGTCGGGGGCGACACCTTCGATTACGTGGTCGACCGGGACACGGTCCAGCTCTCCGTCACCGACGCCATGGGGCACGATGTCGACGCCGCGCTGCTCGCCACGCTCCTGGTGGGCGCTCTGCGCCGGGCACGGCGGGCCGGTGCCGACCTCGCCGAACAAGGCCGCCAGGCCGACCAGGCCGTGCGCGAGCACGGCCGCCACGGCTTCGTCACCGGCCAGGTCCTGCGTATCAGCCTGATCGACGGCACAACCGAGTTCATCAACGCCGGGCACCCCTGGCCGCTGCTGATGCGCGACGGACAGGTGCGGGAGATCACTCCGAAGATCGACGCGCCGTTCGGCTTCCATGCCCCTCACGGCTACCGGGTCCAGTCCCTGGACCTGCGGCCAGGTGACCGGCTGGTGATGCTGACCGACGGCATGCTGGAGCGCAACGCCCACAGTCTTGATCTGTCGGACCTGATCGTCCGCACCCGCGCGCTGCATCCCCGTGAGGCCGCCCGCACCCTCATCACGGCGGTCCTTGACGCCAACCACGGTCACCTGCAGGACGACGCGACCGTCATGTGCCTGGACTGGCACGGCGTCGGCCACTCCCGACGGGACGCCGACACCGGCGCCGACCTCACCGACGCCTCCGCCCCCTCGCGGACGCAACGGGCCACTCCCGGGCGATGACTCGAGGACTGCCCCGATGCCCCGCTTCGGCGGCCCTTGTCCCACGGAGCAGGTCGACAGCCACGATCACGGACAGCGAGACAACCAGCGATCAACGCTCCCAGGTTCCTGAACCTCGAATGGGTGTAGCTCCTCTGGAGGGAAGCCCTGCCCTTTGGCCGGAGTGGTTACAGTAACCGGCGAGGTCGACCATGCCGGTCAGTTCGGCGACCTCGGCGCCGTCTCGCAGTGTCCCGTTCTGGTCCAGGGCGGGATGCCAGAGAGCTTCGGGCAGTGAGCGGATTGCACGACGGACTGGCTCGGTGACCGCGTATCCGACCGAGAACCGCAGGTTCAATCCGTGCTCGCGCAAGGTCCGGATGTGGGTGAGGAAGGCTTTCGCGGATCCGGCGCTGTCGGCGCGGACCAGGATCTGGGTGCCATACCGGTGAGCGTCGGGGATCTGCGCGAGGGCGTCGTCCAGCACCGCGATGTGATCGGCGGCGGTGTTGGCTCCGGAGTTGCCCGGCCGCAGTCGGCCAGACATGGCCTCGCCGGTGTTCGCGAGGAAACACAGCAGCGGATGAAAGCCGAAGCCGCCTTTGTAAGTGGGCGCGGCCTGTTCCTTTTCCGAGTGGGAGGTGATCAGCGTGGCGTCGAGGTCCAGGACCAGGCCGGAAAGTTCTCGTCCGCCGGCCTGGACGGCGGGTATGCCCTGGCCGGTCTCGGCGGCCTGCATCCAGGCGACTTCCCGGGCTGAGGCGCGGGCCGCTAGTGCTCTGACCGGGAAGGTTCACCGGGTTGTAGGAGGCGGCAGCGTTCGCGGAAATCCGTTTCGGGGGTTGCTGCGGTGCCTCTACTGTGGCGCGGTGATGACTGAGGTGATCGTTCTCAACGGTGGTTCCAGCTCCGGGAAGTCCGGGATCGCCCGGTGTCTGCAGGCGGTGCTGCCGGATCCGTGGCTGGCTCTCGGGACCGACACGCTGGTTGACGCGATGCCCGCGTCCATGCAGGCGTCGGATGCGGGGATCGAGTTCGCTCCGGACGGAGAGGTGGTCGTCGGGCCGGAGTTCCGGACGCTGGAAGCGGCATGGATCGAGGGAGTCGCCGCGATGGCCCGTGCGGGCGCCCGGGTCATCGTCGATGAGGTCTTCCTCGGCGGAGCGGACTCGCAGCAGCGGTGGTAGAAGACTTTGCGTGACCTGCGGGTGCTGTGGGTCGGCGTCCGGTGTGACGGTGCGGTTGCCGCAGGCCGTGAGGTCGCACGAGGCGATCGGGTCATCGGGATGGCCGTGTCTCAGGCGGATGTGGTCCACCGGGGCGTGGTCTATGACCTGGAGGTGGACACCACGCATGCCGAGTCGATGGAGTGCGCACGGGCCATCGCCGCACGTGTCAGGTGATCGACAGCGCGGCTGTCTGCCGCTATGACCGGGGCGCCGTGATGATCAGGCCGCTGGGGCCAGGGGCCGTCCTCCCCAGCGGATGCCCTTCTCGCTGCGGATCCGGGAGCGTTCGCGGCGTTGGGCGGCCAGCACGTCGGGGTGGCGGGCATGGGTGTTGCGCCAGCGCAGGTAACGGTGCAGCTCGCGGGTCTGGACGGTGTGGTTGGGGTGGTTCGAGTTGGCCAGGGTGAACTGCCGCAGCGGTCCGAAGTGCGCTTCGATCGGGTTGGCCCAGGAGGCGTTGGTCGGGGTGAAGCACAGTTCGACCTTGTTCTTCTTCGCCCAGCGGCGGATCTTGTTGCCCGTGTGGGCGGAGAGGTTGTCCAGGATGATGTAGATCGGGGCGCCGTCGGGGCGGGCGGCCCGGATCGACTTCAGGGCCGTGAGGGTGTTGGCCGTGCCTTTGCGGCGGCGGTTGACGCCCCACAGGGTGTCGTCACCGACGGAGTAGCAGCCGTGGAAATAGGTGATGCCGTGGGTGCGGTGGTAGGTCGCCGGCAGCCGGTCGGGCCGGCCGCGTTGGGCCCAGCAGGATCCTGCGGTGGGCCGGATGCCCAGCGGGCCGAACTCATCGAAGGCGAACGTGCGGTCCGGGAAGTGCTCCAGGACGTGCTCGATCCGGTCGAGCTTGGCGTCGCGGGCGGGGTCGGTTGACTCCTTCCACGTCTTGGTGCGCTGGAAGGTGACCCCGCGGCGGGCCAGTAGCATTCGCAGAGCCTCACGGCCGATGCGGATCACCCTGCCGTGGACTTTGCGCAGATAGGCGGCGAGTTTGCGGATGGACCAGCGGGTGAAGGGCTGGTCGAGTTTGCGGGGGCGGGTGGTGGCCGTCTGGATGACGAAGTCCTCGTCGTCAGGGCTGAGCAGGCGGGGACGGCCTCCCGCCCACTGAGGGTCCAAGCAGGCCAGGCCGATCTCGTTGAACCGGTGGATCACATCGCGCACCGTGTCCTCGTCGGCTTGGACCAGCTGGGCGATCACCGGAACCCGGTTACCTCCGGCCGAGGCCAGGATCATCATCGCGCGCCGGTAGCGCACCGTACTGGTGCTGCCCCGGCGCACGATCTGCTGAAGCCTCTGCCCTTCCTGGTCGGTCAGTCTGCGGACCTTGACTGGCTCTGCCACCGCGCCTCCACGCACCAGATTGGATGTCGGTACACATCCAACCGCGCGCAAGTCCCGCACCGCGAACGGCAACCCGGTGAACCTTCGCGGTCAGAGCACTAGCGTCACTCGCGCCTGCATCAACATTGTGATGCGCCGCCTGGGCACGACCTGGTGGCACTGCTGGTGGGCTGTGGGGTCGGGTCGGAGGTGGCGCCCGAGCTGCCGTCGCTGCCCAGGCCGAGCAGGAGACCGAGAGCGGCGATGACGCCCACTGCGGCAGTGATGGCGCCGGCCAGATCTCCGCGAGTCGGGACGCCGGTATGGGTGCGCGCCGTGTACTTGAAGACGGTGACTCCCACGACGCATCCCACGATGAGGATCAGCACCGCCTCGGGGGCGATGTGTATGGTCATTGCTGTCTCTTCCCGCCCAAACTAGGAGAAATTTCCTGAATTTGGGCAAAAAAAAAGCCCCCCACCTCGAAAGAGGAAGAGGACACACTGGTGGTGTCATGAAGTGCTTGCCGCTAGGACGCACTTCTCCCTGGGTTGGTTCTCGCTCAGTGCTTTGGCTCGCCAGCCTCCTCGGTGTGCGCAGGGAACCTATTGCTCGCCAATCATGAGTCAGTGGCCGACGCTACGTCAACTCCCTGACAGAGGTGGAAGCTCTGCTCCGCGGCGACTACCTCTTCCTGGTGCTGGAATCGCCAATGCCCTCGACCTAGTGGCGGGCCAACCAGGCCAAACGCGGAAACTAGTTGACAAATCTGATTCCACAGAACCTGCGACTACCTCGCCAGCCCCGGCCTGCGCCGTGAGATCCACGGTGGGCTCCAGGTCGTGGAGAACTGGAACTCGGCGAACACCGTGCTGCACTACGGCAAGGTCGGCGCCCTGACCGGCCCGGACAAAGAACACGCCGAGACGAGCATGCTGGCCCTGCACCTGCTCCAATCCGCGCTGGTGCACGTCAACACCCTGCTGCTGCAGCAGGTCCTCGCCGAGCCCGGATGGGCGGACCGGCTCGGCGACGAGGACCGGCGCGGGCTGACCGCCTTGTTCTGGTCGAACGTCAACCCGTACGGCACCTTCCGCCTGGACATGGACAAGCGCCTGGACCTCGGGGTGACCAACGCGATTCCCAGGCCCCGGACGGAACGCCAGGCCCCTACGAAGCACGACGTTGTCCTGATGAACGGTGGGCAGCAAGGCGAGCCGAGGCCTCATGAGTGAATCAGACGGCAAGAGCCAGGACACGGTCGACCTTGTCGGGTCCGGGCCAAGGTCTGGGGCCTGTCGGCAACGATCAGGACTACGAGTGCCAGCAGCGGTGCGCGCGACGGCCTGTGGCAGGGCGCTGCTGGCACGCTCCGGGTAGCAACGTCAACGGTGAGACAAAAGAAAGCCCTTCGGCATCAAGATCGCGTTCTGGCGGTCGGCCGAGGGCCATGGGTCAGCGCACCATCGAACCATGGCCGCTGTCGAAGCACCGCCCGCGAGCGAGGGGTAGCGCAACAACCCGACTTCCGCGCCATCCCCCGGCTGACGCGTCTCCGCGCGGCCGCAGGACGGGAACTGGTCCCAGGTCCTCGCGGTCGACCTGACGCAACTGGGGGTGCCGTTAACGAACGTGTTGATCGCTACAGCTTGGGGTTGGCCACTGTGTATACCGGTTCCGATTCGACTGCCCTCACGGACGTGCCAGGCGATGTGGTGGATCTGGTTCCGGTGCGAATGGGCGACCTGGGGGTGCACGCGTCGCTGGCGGGCGACTGGCTGAAGCGGGACGGGGCGGCGGGGGGAGTGGATCTGGGAACGCTTCTGGGGCCACGGGCCCGGGTCGTGGATTTCTCCGGATACTACGTGGGGGGTGCGATCAACCCGGCCTACGTCGGCGGCCCGGACGTTGACGGTAAAACCGGTCTGCGAAAGGTGAGTTGGCGGCGGGATGCGGCGCGGTTCCTGCCGTCCTCGGCGGCTGACTGGCGGCCGTGGCCGTGGCCCGCCGGCATGGTTCCGTTGGGTTTGATGCTGCACGGCAGCGCCGAGGCGCTGGCGCTGGTGGTGGGCGGGTCGACCAGAAGGGTGGTCGACGGAGTAGTGGGAGCGGTGGCGCGCGACCTGGCCCAGGGGCGGTCCCTGGCGGACCCGCTGGTGCTGCTGGCGTGCTATGCGGCGCGAGCCGTGCAGGAGGTCGCTGACGCGGCGGGTCGGCTGGTGTGGGCCACGTCGGGTGTGGTGCAGGTGGGCGCCGAGCCGATCGATCTGGACGAGCCCTCAGCGGGAGAGAAGGTGCGTCTCGCCATACGCCCCGGCAGTGACGGAGCCAAGGGGGGGTTCGTGTCGGCGTGGCCGCAGGGTGCGGCAGGGGACCTTGCGCGCTTCGCCACCAGGCGGCGTTTCCCGGGGCCGGGAGAGTGCGGTTGGCTGGTCGAACAGCTCGCTCCCGAAGGCGTCGGCGCCCCGGCGGTGGTGCGTCCGACGCGGTTGAGGGGAGAACGGCTCCTCGGCTGGTCGTATTTCGACCGGCGTGACCGTGCTTCCCGGGCTCGCACGCTGGCCTCGGACCACCTGGGCGCGGCGTACGTCTCGTGGACGGCGAACGAGGACTACCGGCCGGGCAGCGCGCGCCAGAGGGGCGAGGGCCGGGAGTCGCAGCCGTGGCATGTGCGCGAGCACGGACTCCTGCCGTTCGACGTGGCGCGGGTGCTGGTGGTGCCGGTGTACTTCGCGCACGGCCGTTTCCTGGTGTACGACCAGCAGACCGGGACCAGTTATCGCGAGGAGCCGGTGGAGTTCGGGCGACGGCTGGCCCGGGACCGTGCCGCGTTGGCTCCGGAGCACTGCGGTGAGGTGCTGCTGCTGACCGACTTCGCCCCGGTCTCCGCTCAGGTGGCGAGGGCGGTGGCCCGCGGCTTCGGCGGTCGCGGCGTGATCACCGCGGACCGGCCCGGTGTGCTGTCCGTACGCGGGGAGCCCGCCACGGGCCGGGACGGGACGTGCATCGCCTTGCTGCCTTGGGGCGAAGGCCGCTCGGACCCGGTGTGGACCTCCACCGACGCGCACGGCGGCTCGCATGTGCTGGGCGGCCCGGAACTGCCCCGCTTCGTCATGCCTTCCGCCCTCGGCGCTCGGCTGCCCGGGACCGTGAGGGCGCGTGCGTCCCTGCCGCCGGCGTCGCTGGACGCCGCCCCCGTGGGGTTCCACGACGCGCCCGTCACGGCGGAGCGGTCCCAGGACGCGGTCCCGGGAACCGGGACGCCGCCCGTGCCGGAGTCGTCCGCCGCCGACCGGGACCGGCTGGCCGGAGATCCGGCGGGCCGAGCGCCGCACGGCGGCGAGGAGCCGGGACCGCGGCCGGTGTTGCTCGGCGAGGTCCGGGTCCACAGCCTGGCGCATGCCCACGCCGTTCCGGCCGCGGAGCTGCGCACCCGGGTGGACACGGCGCTGAAGGGAGTGGACGAGCAGTCCCGGCGCGTTGTGGCGAAGGAGATCGGGAAGCTGCTCGGCGCGGCCGTGCACCCGGTGCAGACCCACGTCGACACGGCCGGTGCCGCGAGCCACGGCGACCACGGGGGGCACGGGCCGCGGGAACAGGAGCAGGAGTGGGCCGAGGCACTGCTGCGCGGGCTGCGGATCGGACGTGACGACGCGCTGGTGCACATCGCCTTCGCGCCGTCCAAGGCCCCGGCGGTGGACGAACTAGAGCCGTTCGCCGCCCGCGATCCGGCCGTCACCGACGGCACGTCGAAGTACGTGGAGGTGAGCAACTCCGAGGAGCGGTCGGATCTGATCAACATCGGCGCCGGCGTGGTGCTGGAGACCTTCGTCTACGAATCGACGAAGCACGTGGGGGTCGGGCTCGGCGTGCACTTCATCCCCCGCAAGCAGTTGGAGGTGTCCCACGAGCGGGAGGTCCGCCACCTCGACGGCAGCCGCCTGATGGACAGCCCTCGTGGGACGTACCGCACCGGTACCGACGTCACGGTAGTCGTCCAGCGGGCGGACGGCAGCCAGGTGACCGGCGTCGTGCACGTTCCCGAGCACGAGGTCGAGTACAGCGTCGTGTCGTCCCTCACGAAGCCCGCGGAGGCCGGAAGCACCGAGATCCGCCGCATCGCCGCCCCCGAAAGGTTGCTGGACCACCCCTTCGGTGTGACAAAGATCGACCCCGAGCCAGTACTGCGCGCCATCGGCGGTGCGCTGCTGTCGGCCGGCTATACCGGGAACGACGCCGCACACGTCGTGCACGAGGTCGCCGAGGAGGTCTTCAACAGCGAGCAGGCGCAACTGGTCAACCACTCCCTGTTCGACTCCACCTACCGGTCCGGCCTCATCGAGGGCCACCACTTTCTCGGCAACGTCCGGATCGCCCTTGAACTGGTGTCCGTGCGCCGGGCACCGGACATCACCGGCGACGACGCGCCGCCCCTGCGGATGGACGTGGGATACGCGGTCGAGACCAGCCACGAGCGATCCCACGGCTACGACGTGCCCGGTGAGGTGGCCGCGGTCCTCCGGCTCCCGGGGCCCGCCATGCGGGTCGTCGCCGGAGGTTTCGGATTCGAGCTGACGGACACGTACACGAACGCGGTCGTGGAAGCGCACGGGGCGAAGTTCGCCGCGCGGTTCGGCGGCGGGCAGGCCCGTTACGAGGCGGCCGTCCAGGCGGTGGTCACCATCGACAGCCGCCGCGGCAACTGGACGACCGACCCGCGCAAGCCGTTCTACCCCCGCAAGCGTGTCGAGGGCCCCATCACGGTGGACGACATCAATGCCGAGATCGTCGTGCCGCTGTCCTCGGCCGCCGACTTCGAACGGGACATCTCGACCCGGCGTTCCAGGACGGAGCGGTTCGCCGACCACCTGGAGACCTTGTACGCCCACGCGGAGCCGCTCGGCCGGTCCCCAGAGGGAGGCGCCGGCGACGGAGCGGTGATGCGGTCGGCCGACAATCCGCTCCAGGACGCCCGGCCCGGCGCGATGCGGGCGCTCCTCGCCCCCGGCACTCCGGACCGGTACCTGCGAGGACTCCTGCCCACCGCCCTGCGGCCGATACGCAGCCGGCTGGACCTCGTCGAGGCGGTCCCGGTGCTCCTGGCCCTGGCCCAGGAGGGCACGGACGGAGAGCGCGGCGGTATCCAGCTCATCGTCCAGGACCCCGAACTGGCCGAATTCCTGCGCGAACAGGTCGCCGGGATCTGGGATGACGAGGCTGCGGGGCGCACCGCGGTGAACAACGCCCTCGCAGCGCTCCGGATGGCCGACGGCGAACTGCGCAGGCTCTCCTCGCACCACCTGCTGACCCTGCTCGCCACCCACCCGCTGGTCGCGCTGGCCGACGACTCCCGGGTACTGATCAGCCGGCACAACCCGCACGACCGCAAGGCCCGGGAGTACGTCGTGCACCGCGACGGCCGAGTCCGGCGCGGCGCGCGCACCTCCCCACACTCCGGCTCGTACGCCGACGACGTGCGGACGCTGGTCTCCGCCCTGAACCCGGGCGGCGCCACCTGGCAGTTGATCACCCGCAGCGGCATGGGTTCCGCCGTGGTCCCGTCCGCTCCGGGCATCGGCAGGGTGCTGCGGGCTGTCGAGAACGCGCTGCTCGTCATGATGGACTCGCGCACCCCGGTGGACGAGGGGCTGTTCGACACCAGGCACGACGTGCCGGACCACCGGCAGGGGACCCGCATCCGCACCGAGATGATGAGGAAGCTCGGCACCGAGCTGAGCTCCGCCAAGATGCGGGTCCAGTACGACCGCCTGGCGCGCTCGAACCTGCGGGTCACCGTCACGGTCAAGGGGCAGCAGTTCTGGAACCGGCCGCGGCACTTCGTGATCGAGGTCAACAGCAACCTGCTCGGGCGCCTGGACGGCAACGTCCCGGCCGTCGGCCAGGACGTGTCCGTCGACCTCCAGACCGAGGGAACACTCGGATCCGCGACCGAGTCCGCCCAGGAGACCGTGGGATTCGTCAGCTTCGACGCGACCGTGACGGTCGAGGTGGTGCCCCTCACCAAGTTCAGCCTCACCGACTCCTACACCGAGGCCGAGGGCGGCAAAGAGAAATCCCGGGAACTGTCGACCGCGGAAACCGAGTTCCGGCGCACCACCACAGCGTCCGGCCTGGCGGCGCTCCCCAGGTACGACGCCAGGTACGGGATCGCGATCACCGAGTTCGACTCGGACGGCAAGGCCATCAGACGGGTGGCGCACTCCGTGGACGACGAAATCGCCCCCGTGGTGCCCATGGCGTTCAAACCGCCTACCGAGGGGCTGCCCGAATACCTCGAAGGGCTGGACGAGTTCTGGCCGATCGACGAGGCCACCGCCGCGCAGTTGAAGGCCCGGCGCTACCGGTTCGACATCACGGGCACCACGGGTGTGTCCCTGCACCTGGCCAACATCGAACGCCTGGTCGACCCCGTCCTGGCCATGATCCGGTCCCACGACGACAAGCACGGCATCCATCGCACCTTCGCCGAGCGCATGGCACTGGAGACCCAGGTCCGCGACTACATGGACAACGCCTATTTCGGCTCCCACCTCTCGCGGCTGGTCGGCAACCGCGGCATGCCCGGAATGCTCCCCTACCTGCGCCACTGGTTCCCGCGCCCGCGCAACTGGCAACGCGGCAAGGTCCGCAACATCAAGTCCTCGCTCAACATCTCCCTGTTCTTCGTCCCCACGTCGTCACCGTCCGCGAAGTGGGACGCGGAGGCACGGGAGGCGAAGTCGAAGGCCACGTCGATGAGCCGGAACATCCACGAGGCCGTCACTGAGCAACGGCACGGCAAATACGGCCAGTTCTTCCACAGCACCAAGATGAACCCGGAAGTGCACTTCGCCGGAAACTCCTTCGGAACCCCCGGCCCGCAGGCGCGCTTCGCGGTCGTCGCCTCGAACGAGAGGTACAAGGAGCACAGCGTCGAGGGCTTCACCATGGAAGAGGTGCTCAAGGAGGGCATCGACACGAGGCACATGTCCGCCGTAGTCGAGATCTCGTTCAACACCCGGTTCAGCAAGAATATGCCGGTGTCCTCGACCGGCCGCTGGTTCCTGGGCGACGGCACCAGCCAGTTGGAGATGCCGACCGCCCTGCACGACCACCTCCTCTCCGCCGACCCGCTGGAGAGGTGGACACCGGTGCTCCAGCGGCCCGACGCCACCGAGGCCGAACGCGCCGCCGTGCGCCGCCCGCTCAGCGCGCCCCTGGCCTACGACACCGCGCACGCCCACACCGTCATCGCCGGCGCGGAGATCGCGAGCATCGGCGGTGTGGCTGGCTGGGTCGCCAGGACCCTGGTCGAACGGGGGCTGATCGACGCCCGCTTCATGACCGCCAGCACCGACCCGGTCCAGCAGAAGATCACGGCCGCCTACGACGAGAGCGCACTCGCCGGACAACTGCCGGAACTGATGAGCACCGGCATCCCGGTCCACCTCGACCGGCCCCTTCTCGGCGACCGGCGGCTCACCGTCCTGCTGAAGGGAACCAGCCTCACCGGCGGACCCCAGTACGTCCGCTCCTCCAAGACCGGCACGACGACCTTCGGCGGCACCGCCGTCGTCTCGGCAGGCAGGGTCAACGACAAGATCACGACAACGGGCATCGGGCTCGTCGGGACCGGCGAGGCCGTTCTCGACGAGGCCGCCGAAGCCGCGGCGGTCCCGCAGGGTGCGCTGCGCTTTGACCGGGGTCAGGACGTGGGCAAGGAACAGGTCGGCGAGACGGAGGACCTGCGCCGCATCACGGGCACCCATCCCGACGACACCGACTCCCCCACGACGGACCTGTACAGTGACTGGATCGCCCTCGACCTCCAGATCAGCGTCGACTACCGCCCGCTACAGCCGCTGCGCACCCTCACGGCCGCGTCCAAGAAGTCGCACGCGGCCCTCTCCTACCTGATGGCTCCCAGGCCCGACCGGACACGGCTGGACGTGCGCACGTCCGGATTCACACTGGACGACGAGGACGGCTACCGCACCTTCGTCCTCGACGAACTCATGCCCGGATCAGTCCTGGTCCCCATGACCATGGACCGTTCCCTGACGCAGCCGGTGACAGCGCCCGCCGTGCCGAAACCGGCTGCGCCCACGTTCGGCTACACCCGCCGGGTCGCCACCCCGGCGCCCAGCACGCTCAACCAGGCCCTCGCCTCCGTCGTCCACCCCGTCAACATCGAGACGGCCAACGTCGCCCAGCACGCCCGCTTCGCGGGAACGGGGTCCAACACCCCCGACCGGGCCCGCCGGACGTTCACCACGTCGAAGCAGTACACGGAGAAGTACCCCACCAAAGAGGCGTCCTTCTCGCTCACCGGCAACAAGGGCCGCGCCATCGCACAGTCCACGGCCCGGCGCGTCGCCCGCAACAAGCTCCCCCTCGTCCTGCTCCACACCTACGACATCCTCACCGAGCCCGGGACCCGCATCTCCTACGGCGCGGACGTCGTCACGGCACGACCGCTCCCCGTCGACTCCGTGGAACTCATGACCGCGCTGAACGTGGACGGCTTCAACGCGGAGACGATCACGTCCACGGGCAACGTCAGAGCGCAACAGGGGTCGGTCGACCCCACGTTCGCGGGCAACGCGTCGAACGAAGCCGAAATCGCGGTGCCGCACCTCGCCATCTACACCACGACCACCCCCTCGTCCCTCACCTCCAAGCACGTCGAGGACAACCGCCGCACCCGGGACCGCTTCATCCCCTACAGCCTCACCGTGCGCGACGTGCTCCACTCCCGCGGCATCACCTACGAACTCACCTCCCCCGGACACGCAACGGTGTTCATACGCCACAGCGACGCCGTCGAACTCGCCACCCGCTTCCCCGGACAGTTCATCCACCCCGACACCCCGACCGCCGTGCCTCCCCATACGCCGAGCCCCCAAGATGTCCCGCCGAGGCGTCCCGCCCGTCATCCTCGACCGCAGGACTACACCCGCTGACCCGACGGCATCGTCTCCGACGCGTCCCGGAGTGTCGGCAAACGACCGTCTGTCGACACTCGCCGCCGTGATCACGAACCCGCAGGTGGGCACTGTCGGCAACCCGCGTCGGAAATCAACGTCGGCGAAGGGTGGTTGGGGTAGTTTCCGACAATGCTTCTTGGCTACTGCCGCACATCGACGGCCGATCAGAACCCTGATCATCAGATCGACGCACTTCTCCGCAACGGCGTCGACCGCGACAACATCCACGTCGACGTCGCCAGCGGCGCGAAGGCGTCCCGCCCGAAGCTCGATCTCGTCATGCAGCTGATGCGTGAGGGCGACACGTTGAAGGTGACCCGGCTCGACCGCCTTTCCCGTTCCGTCCTGCATCTGGTCACCCTCGGCGCCGAGCTGCGCGAACGCGGAATCGGACTGCACGTCATCGAGCAGGGCATCGACACTGCCACCATGGAGGGCCGCGCAATGTTCGGCATGTTGTCCGTACTGGCCGAGCTCCAGCGGGAGCTGATCGTGGCGAATACGAACGACGGGCTCGCCTCCGCGCGCGCCCGCGGCCGTGTCGGCGGGCGTCGGCCGAAGCTCACCGAGGACCAGGCTGCGCTTGCCCAACGGCTCTACGACGAGCGGGAAAAGACCGTCCAGCAGATCGCCGACATGTTCAGCGTGCCCCGCTCGACGGTGTACGGGCACCTCGACCGTGAGAAGACCGTCCCCCGCCAGCCCAAGAAGACCGCGGCCACGAGGCCCTGAGCGCTACTTTGCGGCTGGTGTCTGAGCTAGGACTCCGGCGCCGTGTTGTGGCCGCTGGTGAAGTCCAACACCGCGTTGTCGCTGGCGATGACCGCCTGGGACGTCCTCTACCTCATCTACGTGGTCCGGGAGTTGCACTGGTCGCCGGTCGCTCTCGCGGTGGTCATGGGCTGCGCGAGCGTCGGCGGTGTCGTGGGAGCGCTGGCCGGCCGACGGCTCGCCCGCCCGCGCGGTAGGTGGTGGGGCGTTGGTCCGTTGCTGCTGAGCGCGCTGGCCCTGCAGCCGCTCATCCTGCTCCCGGTGCTCTTCGCCGGCCCGGGACTGCTGTGGCAGATCGTCATCGGGGGCTGCGTAACCGTCCGGTTCGCGGGCGCGACCGCGCACGGCTCGACCCAGCGCTCCGTACGCCAGGGCGTGTGCGAGCCCCAGTACCAGGGACGGCAGCAGTCGATCGGGACGTGGCTGACGTTCGGGCCGAGGTTCCTCAGCGCGCTCGGCGCGGGCGTGCTCGTCTCCGCGATCGGTCTCGTCCCGTCGATGGCCGTTGCGGCGGTCGCCACGGCGGGGGGATTCGTCGTGCTGCTGCACTCCCCTGTCCGGCGCCTTCGAATCATGCCGACGACCTCCGGCGGCTGACCGCCCAGCCCATCATCAGAGAGGTCCACCACCCCGTGACCACATCCCCTTCCCCGTCCCTCCCGTCACTGCTCGGCGTGTTCGCCCACCCGGACGACGAAAGTCTCCTCGCGGGAGGAGTACTCGCCCAACATGCCGCCGACGGCGCGCGCACCGCAGTCGTCACCACCACCTGGGCTCCGGACAGTCATCGGGCGCCCGAGCTTGCCGAGGCCCTGGAAGTCCTCGGTGCAGGCCGACCTCGGATGCTCGGGTACGGCGACGCCCGCAACGACTCGTCGGCGCCGGGCAGCCCTCGCCTCTGCGACGCGCCCCTTGACGAGGTCATCGCCCGACTGGTCGCCCAGCTGCGGGAGTTCCGACCCGACGTCGTGGTCACCCACGACGCGGTCGGTCAGCTGACCGGCCACCCGGACCACACCCACACCCACCGGGTGACCCTGCTCGCGGTGGAGGCCGCCGGGCTCGCGCACCTCTACCCGGAGGCCGGTGAGCCCTGGCAGACCGGTGCCCTCTACGCAGCCACCCACCCCGACTCCGGGGTCGGTGACCTGGGACCGCTGCTGACCGGCGTCGGCAAGACCGTGCTGTCCGTCCCGGACGCGTACGTGACCGCCACCGTCGATGTAACGCCCTGGGTCGACCAGAAATGGCGCGCGGTCATCGCACACCGCGGCGAGGTCACGCGCGAGCGCCCCCTGCCCGGCATCCTTGCCCGCCTGCCCGAGGACACCCGCCGCAAGATCATCGCCACCGAGTACTTCACGCGCCTGTCGCCCGGGCCTGTCGCAGACGATCCGCATCAGCTGACGCCCTGACGCTTCAGAGCCACGGCGTCTCGGAAGCGGCGTCGGAGCAACTGCACATTGGTGTGAATGTCGGTGGCGGGTACTACTTTCAATGCGTGGGCGACATGACAGCGGTTGGTGCGGAGGCGGCCTGGCTCTTGCTGGCCGGGCTTGCGGTGGTCGGCTCGATGGTGGCGCTGGCGAACGGACGCCTACGCTGGTACCCGACCAACTTCTTGCACTGGTTCATGATCATCGGGCTGGCGCAGGGCCCGTACGGACTGCTGCTCGCCAGCGGGCTGATCCCGCAGGCCGAGGCGCCGGCGGTAGGCATGGTGATGCTGCCGATGTGGATCATCGGTATCGGCGGCGCGGTCTGGGCGGGCAAGCGCGCGGTACTCGGGGCGTGGGCAGACCGCCAACTGGCGCGCATTATAGGCGATCTTCATGTTCTCGCGAGGGTCACCGCGCTGCACCGCCGAGCCGATGGCGGGGAGGGGCGGGAGTCTCTTGTACGGGAGGCCCGTACGGCGCTTCAGCGGCGTCGCGGCCGGCGGGCGCTGGTCTCGCTCGACAAGGTGCTCGATGAGATGGAGCCGCATCTCGCCGCCAACGACGAGTGGTCCGAGCTCCGCTCCCGCGTTGGCACGCTGAAGGCCAACTTTGTGAGGCGACCGAGTACGAGCAGGACATCCGCTGCCGCCTGATCGGTCCTGGCCAGCTCACTGGGCCGCACTTCCTCGTGTTGTCCGCGGCCGTCGTCAGGCGGCCGGTAGGGGGATCTCCTCCACGATCTGCCAGTGATATGCCGCGTCTGTCCGCAACATCTCGACCATCTGTACGCGGTCCACGAACAGCGGTACCGGCGGAAGGAGACGCAAGGGCTCGATCGCGGCGCGGACTTCGGAGGCGGGCAGCGAACGGTTGCAGTAGGCGATTCCGAGGTGAGGTCGCAGGTACCCGCTGGAGCTCATGGGCGGCAGCCCTACGGTGCTGCTCGCCCGGGCCAGTTGGGCGTGAAGGGCGAGCACGGGCGTCCACGGGGCCACGCTGTAGCGCACCGCTCCTCGCGAGGCGGTCATCGGGATCGCGCTCAGCGGGAAGCCATGCGGGAGGCGTTGCCGGCGGACGGCGGCGGCGAGCCTCCTGAGCTGGGATCGGGGCAGGGCATCGGCGAGGCCGATGCGGCCGAGTGTCAGGTGCAGGCTCTCCCTGCCGATCTCGTCGAGGCCGAGGTGCCGGATGACGGACTGGCACTGCTGAGCGTGGTCGACGAGAAGCGGAGAGGAGAAGGTGAGCAGCCAGTAGATCGCGCGCATCTCAGGATCCCAGTTCGGCCGGTCCCAGTGGTCGATCATGGTGGTGACTTGGTCGAACGCGTGCCAGTCGTGGGCCGCGATGCTCCAGGGGCTGTCGGGGTCGGGTGGCGGATCGGTGGGGAACGACGCCGGGTGAGGCACCAGTCGTACGGTCACGGTGATCCCCCTTCGCAGGGCGACGTGCTGCTGCTCAGCACGTCGGACGCCCTCGGCGGCCGTGGTGCTCCCGATGGCCGGGTGCGGCCGGAGGTCGCTTTATACAGCGGTCATGGGATGGGGTTTGCCCGGCGAGCCAGGAGCCGTGTCCGCCGCCGTTCAAGCCGAGCCCTCCGGGGGTGCGATGGTGGGAAAGGCCGTGTCCTGGGCCTCACCGGAGACGGGCTCCCCGCGGACGCCGAGGGGCGAAAGGCGTCCGCAGCGGCGACAGGTGGTCCAGCGGCTACCGACGCCTCGTAGCGGTCTTGGGCCAGGCGGACGAAGATCCGGTCCCGTCTGTCTCCCGCGTTCATCGTCCGAAGCCACCCCGCTCCCTCTCGCTGCCATTGCTCGCGTGCGATCTCATGCCGGAAGTGCCCGTTGAGCTTCACCGTCAGCTTGTCGGCAGAGAGGTGACCGATGCGAAAGCGGTGCAGCAACTCGCCGAGAGCCAGCGAGGCGACAATGTGCTGCTGGTGGCGAACGAAAGGGACCGGAGTAACAGGGGGTGACCAGGCCCGCAGGAGCTCCGGATTGCCGAGCACCAGCGAGGTGAGCTGAAGATGGTTGTCTCTCACCGATTGCTCGTCACTGGTCCGCGTCTGGCGGAGCTGGAAGACCAGCGACAGGACCACCCCCACCAGTGCCACAGTGGAGATCAGGATCGACACCGACCCGTAGACCTGGCTGATGTTGCTGAGTTTGCCCCAGTCGTAGCCCGCTGGTGCCATCTTGGAGAGCACGAATGGCGTGGCGGCGACAAGACCCAATGTGGCCAGCGCCAGGGCACCCCCTAACACCAATGTGATCGAAGGTGCCCGCCACCCGCTGGTGTACCTGCTCACCGTGCCCCCGGCCGCTCACCCAATGGTTTCGGCATCAGGATGGGTCGCGCACGGAGTGCAGAGCAAGACGGCGCCTACTCCGCGCGCTCCCCGAGCTCAGGTTCGAGCGCAACCTGAGAAGGCTTTGGACATTTATCCCTGACGTACCGAGGGACGCGGCGCATACCGACCACCGGAGACGACGTAACACCCTTCACATCCTCAACGGCCCCTGACCGAGGCGGTCTTGCGGGGTACGGCCGCCGATTGGTTGGCTGATCTTTCCGAGACAAGGAGGGGGCAGAAGTTGCCGCGAGGTCCGGCAGGCGAAGCCCTCGTTCTTCCTTCGGCGTGAAGAGCACCGAGTTCCAGAGCAGTTGACCGGCGGCGCCTACAGCTCCGTCCCGGGTGTTCGGCTACCGGTCGCGCAGGGCGCGGCGGGCTGCCTTGTAGGCGGTGGCCGGGTTGTCCGAGGGGCCGGGGGCGGGCCGCCAGGTGCCGTGCCAGTCGGTGAAGGGGTACCACAGGCCGTCTGAGCCGAGGCGGAGTTGGATGCGGGCGGCCTCATCGGTGAGCTGGTTGTCCTGGCTGACGAGGGTGGCCAGCCGTGCGGGCCGGTGCGGCTGGATCGCGGCCTCGGCGTGCGCGAGAACCTCCGCGTCCGCGGCCAGGGGCCACAGTGCGACTTCGACGCCTGCCGCTCCGCCGTACTCGTGGGCGAGGGCGAGGTCGCGCATCTGGAGGGTGGACAGGCCCAGCTGCTCGGCGGCGTGTTCGAGGTAGCGCCGGTGGGCGGGGTCGGCCAGCAGACGGGCGGCGTCCTGGACAGGGTCGTCGCCAGCCGGGAGCGGGGGGCGGCGGGCCAGGAGCGCCGAGGCCCGTGCGGCAGCGTCCCGGGTCAGCAGGCGCAGGGCCTGGGCGGTGGGTCCCGGGGCCGGAGGGTCGGACCGCAGACTGTCCAGCAGCGGAGTCGGCTCCGTCTGGGTGGTGCGGGCACGGGCTGGGCGGGTGGTGCGGCGGGCGTTGAACCGGCCGAAGGCGTGGTGTGCGTCGGTCCCGGTCCGTGCCTGCTCCGGTCCGGGGGGCGGAGCGGGATCCGTGGGCTTGCGTGTCTGGACCATGGCGCGCAGCTCCTTCGTGGAGCCGCCTCGCAGGGTGAGAAGGACTCCGGGGTTGGCGCGCACGTGCTGGGCGACGCGGTAGCCGACGGCGGCGCTGTGCGGGCAGATGCCGGGGTCGGGGCGGCAGCTACAGGTGAAGGTGATGTCGCCGGGCGCGGGAGCGATGCGGGTGACGTCGGCGTTGTCGGTGATGGTGTCGGGCAGCCGGCCGGCGGCGATGACGTCGGCGTGCTCGTCCGAGGCGGCGATCGCCTGATAGATGCGCTCCCACTCGTGGCTCTGGAGCGGGCTGACGGTCAGGCAGGGGTGGTGGGGGCGTGCGGCGTTCGGCATGGTCAGGGTCGTTTTGGCGGTGCCATGGTTGATGTGGACCTGGCCGATGTCCGCTCTGGTCAGCAGGCGTTCGCCGGTCAGGAGCATCACCGGGTCGGAGGCCGCTGCCTCGAAGACGGTGAGCCAGGCATCCACCCAGCCGTGGGTGGCGGAGGCCGGGGCCTGGTCAGCGGTGGTCACGGGCGGCTCCCGAGGGAAACGAGCTGGGCCAGTTCCTGGTCGTCGAGGTCGGCGAGCGCCTTCTCGCCGCCGGCCAGGACGGCGTCGCTCAGCCCGCGCTTGTGGACGAGCAGGGCGGCGATCCGGTCCTCGAGCGTGGCGTCGTTGAGGAGCTGATGCACATGGACTTGCCGGTGTTGTCCGATCCGGTGGGCGCGGTCGGTGGCCTGGTCCTCGACGGCCGGGTTCCACTGCTGGTCGAAGTGGATCACGTGGGTGGCGCGGGTGAGGTTGAGCCCGACGCCGGCGGCCTTGACGGACAGGATCAGCACCGGGGTGTCGCCGGCCTGGAACGCGTCGACGAGACGCTGGCGCGTACGGACGGGCGTGCCGCCGTGCACAAACTCCGGTCGCCGCCCACGCGCGGACAGATGGGCCTGGAGGAGCCGGCCCATCTCTACGTAGCTGGTGAAGATTAGAGCGGACTCGCCGACGGTGCTGATCTGGTCGAGGAGTTCGTCCAGGGCTGCGAGTTTCGCCGAGCGGGCCGCGAACGCGTCCGGGCCCGCGTCCGGGTCGAAGGCCTCTTTCAAGTAGTGGGCCGGGTGGTTGCAGACCTGACGCAGCGCGGTGATCAGCTTCACCACCAGGCCGTGGCGGGCAATCCCCGTGGAGTGGCGGACGGCGTCGAGGGTTTCGCGGACCGCCGCCTCGTACAAGGCGGCCTGCTCGCGGGTGAGCTGGACGATCCGCTGGGCGTGGATCTTGTCGGGGAGTTCCGGCGCGATGCCGGGATCGCTCTTGCGGCGGCGCAGCAGGAAGGGGCTGATGAGCCGGCCGAGCAGTCGGGCCTTCCCGCCGGTCGTATCCCGTTCGGCGTCGCGGCCGTAGCGGATACGGAACGTGGTGCGGGTGCCGAGCAGGCCGGGGTTGGCCCAGTCCATGATCGCCCAGAGTTCCTCGAGCCGGTTCTCCACCGGGGTGCCGGTCATGGCCAGCGGCACGGCGCAGGTCAGGGTGCGCAGCGCCTGGGCGGCGAGGCTGTCGGGGTTCTTCACGCTCTGCGCCTCGTCGGCGACGACCATGTCCCACTGCGTCGCCGCGAGGAGCTCGGCATCGCGTTGCAGGACGCCGTAGGTGGTCACCACCACCGTGGTGTCGGTGACCTCGGCGAGCGTGCGGCCCGTCCCGTGGTAGGCAACCGTCTTCAACTCGGGGGCGAACTTGGCCAGTTCGCGCATCCAGTTGGTGACCAGGCTGGCGCGGGCGATGACCAGGGTGGGCTTGCGCGCCCCGGTCTGCTGGCGGTGGAGGATGAGGGAAATCGCACTGAGGGTCTTGCCCAGGCCCATGTCGTCGGCGAGGACGGCGCCGAAACCGAGGTCTGTCAGGCGAGCGAGCCAGGTCAGGCCACGGTGCTGGTAGCCGCGCAACTGCGCGCGCAGGCCGTTCGGGACGGGGACGAGAGGAGCGTCGGAGGTGCTGGTGCGCAACGCGGTGATGAGGTCGGCGAGGCCGCCGGCCGCCTCACACGCGTAGGCCTGGCCGTCGACGGTGATGGTGCCGGACAGCGCAGCACCGAGGGCGTCGATCCCGGTGAGAGAGTCGAGTTGGCGGTGGGCGGCGCGCCGGGCGGTGCCCGGATCGAGCAGCACCCAGGTGTCGCGCAGCCGCAGCAGCGGGCGGGCGGCCTCGGCCAGGGCGTCCATCTCGGCCTCGGTCAGCGGCTGCCCGTTCAGGGCGATCTGCCACGAGAAATCGAGCAGTTGAGCCAGGCCGAGGCGGGTGGCGCCGGTCGCCGAGCGGTCGCCGACGACCGTGCGGGTGGTGAGGGCGTCGATCAGCCCGGCCGGCCAGCGCACCTGAAGTCCGGGCATGCCGTCGGCACCGAGCTCGGCGAGCTGGGCCACCTCGGCCAGGTGCAGCCGCATCCCGGCGGGTTCCGGCTGCGCGGCAAGGCGTTCGGCGGCCGGCCACACGGTGGCGCACCGGCGCAGGGCGCGCTGGACACGGCGGCACAGTACCACCGTCCCGGCGGCCGGCTCGGACCAGAGCGTGCCGGCCGGCACCGGCGTACCGGTGTCGTCGCGGTGCACCAGGAGCGTGGCACGCAGCTGCTGGGCGTCGGCGTCGGCCTCGTTCGGCGCCTCGATGGCGAGGAGCAGGCGCGGCGCCGGGCCAGGCTCGGCGTTCTCCTCCAGGTCGTCCGCCCACTGCTGCAGTTCCGGGTGGAGCTGCTGGGCGGGCGTGGTGAAGGGGTGCGTGCCGAAAAGCGCATGCGCGCCCGGCGTGGCCACGAACGTGTCGGCCAAGGTGGTCAGGACCGTGTCCACGGCGTCGTCCGCATACGGGATGCGCAGCGTCGTCGGGTCGTCGGCGGCCAGGACCTCGCAGTGCGCGTGGGGCGGCAGGCTCTCGACGAGGCACTCCAGCTCGGTTCGGTGCCTGCCGGCGACTGGCCCCAGGCGCCACACGCCGGTGCCGTCGTTGCCGACTGCAGGGTGGACCAGGCCGTCGGCGAGGAGCTGAAGGCCGAAGCGGAGCACCCCCGCCCACGCCGCCGCCGACGCGTGCACGCCGACGGCGGGAGGGTTCGTGGCGAGCAGCGTGTCGACGGCAAGCGGGACGGGCAGCGCCCAGCCGACCACCTGGGCTCGCCGGGCCTCGGCCCCGCAGGCGAGCGCGAGTTCGTGTACGGCTTGCGCCATCGGCGCCGCCAGGACGGCGGGCGGCATCGGCGCACCGTCGTCCCGGTAGAGGAGAAAACAGGTCGCGCGGCCGAGTGCGGGCCGGATCAGGGTCAGCGCGCAGCCGGCCGCCAAGGCCTCGGCCACCGCCGACTCCGCACTCAGGTACGAAGGCTCCCCGGTGCGCTGGATGGGCTTTGCCGGCGTCGCCGGCGGGGCGGGGGCCTGTCCCCGCTCCCCCGCCGCCTCCGGGCCGGTTGCGGTTTCCGCCTCGGTGGGGGCCGGTGCCGGGGCCACGGCGGGGTCGGCGGGGCTCTGGCGGATCAGGGCGAGCAGGGCGTCGGCCGCGTCCATCCGGGCGTCGGCCTTGTTCCCGCCCCGGCCCTCGGCCTGGACCGCCGTGCCGCGGACCTCGCACGACCCCGTACAACGGAAGCGGCTCTTCTTCGGGGTGCCGATGGACTCGTACGTCCACTCGGGCTTGGTGATCACATCGTCGAGCTTGAGCTGGTTCAGGTCCATCAGCGCGTTCGTACGCCGTTTGTCGGCCGCTGCCTTGCCGCCGGCGGGCTGCGCGGACGGCTTGTCCGCCTCGGGCTCGTCGGGAAGACGGACCTCCGGCTCGGGCAGTCCGGTCAACGCTGCCAGCAGGCTGACCGCCGCGCGGTGCCTGCCGGCCCTGCGGCCCCGGGCCCGCTTCACGTCGCCGCGCACTTCCCCGGTGCCGCCATCGCACAGCGCAGTGATCACATGCCGGTGCTCGGCGTCCTCGTCGAGCGCCTCGTCGTAGGAGAACAGCTCGAGCTGAAGGTCCTTGGCGCGCATGGCCAGGAGCGCGGCCGCGTACCCGGAGCGCTGGGCGACGACGTCGAGCATCGCGCGGCGGGCCTGCTGCCAGCCCGGGCCGGCCGCGGTGAAGAGCAGGGCGTACATGTGGCGGTGCTGGTACTGCCCGTGCTCAGCGCGCCCGAGGAGGTCATCCAGGAGGACGGGCCGGGGCGCGGGCGCGGTGATGTCTTCGGCGAGCAGGACCTCGAAGGTGTCCACGCCCAGGCCGCCGCGGCCCAACCGCGTCGGGCGCGGCGCCGGCACCGAGGAGGCGTCGAACGGGTCGGTGGCGCCGGCCAAGTAGGCCAGCAGGCTGGTCATCGCCGCGTCACGGGCCTGCTGCTTGGTCTGCCCCCGGCGTTCGGGGCCGGTGACCTCATGACCGGGCAGGCCGACCCGGGCCTGCGCGGCGCCCGAGGTGTCGGTGAAGGCGAGCGGCGGCCACATCTCGAGCTGGACGTGCAGCTGAAGGACCTGGCGTACCGTCTCCGGGTTCGCCGCCACCGCCGTCATCACCATCTCCCGCACCGGCGACCACGATTCGTAGTCGTCGGCGACGAGCAGGACCATCCGCAGGTCACGCAGCGACATCTGCCCCGCCGTCGAACGCCGCACGACTTCGGCCCGTACGGATTTCGACAACCGGCCGTGCACACACGCGGACTTGAGGTGCTCGGACCATGCGTTGGCGTCGAGTGTGCTGAGCGTCGACGGTGGGACCACGTCCACGCTCGTGACGGTACGGTCGGTGCGTTCATCGGTGGGCCAGCCGTGACGCGCAGTCGTCAACATCCCTCCCTGCTTCAGGTCCGTGTCCAGGCATTCTGCCGCGTTCGGTGACGTGCGCGGGTAGGGACACGATTCCCCGCTACCCCGTGGTAGCGCGTATGCGACGGTTCTGGTCGCCACGGATGCGCCCAGCGGGCCGGACCCGCGAGGTCCAGGAGCGTGCGGCGGCTTCACGACGTGAGGTGTCCGCCTGGGAAGGAGGCGGCAGTGTCGGTGCCGCGCCGTAGCGTGTGGCCCTATGAACTTCCAGTACATACCGCCGGTCCCGGCAGAGCAGATCCGGCAGCTGGCCACGCGGGATGTCGCGCTCCTTCTTCTGCGGCACCTGGCCAGCGGCACCGGATATCTGCAGTACGCGAGCACGATGAGTTCGGCTCGGCAGGCGTTCCAGGAGGAGCCGGACGCGGACACGCTCGTGAACTGTCTGTCCGATGCCTGGTGCTGGCTGGAGTCGCACGCGCTGCTGTCCCGGGAACCCAGTCAGTCCGACGCCTTTCGCCGGATCTCCCGCGACGGCATGGACTTGGCGAAGGACCCGCAGGGCATCACGCGGTTCGAAGCCCGCGAGCGGCTGTCGGGCCCGCTCCATCCGGTCCTGGAAGACACGGTGCGCACCAATTTCGATTTGGGGGACTACGAGACGGCGTGCTTCGCCGCGATGAAGGCGGTCGAGGTCTCGGTCCGGGACGCCTCCGGACTCGACAACTCCCTGGTCGGCGTGAAGCTGATGCGTGCGGCGTTCCAGCCGCATCAGAACGGCAAAGTCGGCGGGCCGCTCGCCGATGCCGGAGCCGAGGGAGGTGAGCAGGAGGCCGCTTCCGCGCTGTTCGCCGGCGCCATGGGCGCGTACAAGAATCCCGCCAGTCACCGCACCGTCGACTTCGACGACCCAGTCGAAGCGGCCGAGATCATTCAGTTCGCCGACTTGCTGCTGCGCCAGGTCGAGCGAGCCAAGCGCCGTCAGGCCGCGGCGACGGCATAAGGGCGGCTCGCCTGGCTGAGACCCTGTCGGCGGTACGGGTGGTGACCTCTGCTGGCCGGTCGCGTTGTAGAGCCCGTGCCGAAGTCCTCCAGCGCATCGCCCGCACCGCCTCCACCAGCAGTGAGTAGCACGGTCCTGCCTCCGCTGCTGACGATCCAGCAGGGAGAAGCCGCGCGCCGCCTCCTGAGCCATGTGGCGTCCTTGCGGCTCGCCGGCGCCGATGCGCAGCTGCTCGCGACGGTGATCGCTATCCGTGCGGCCCGGGCCGGGTCGGGGAACATCACCGGCCAGGAGCTGGACTTCCTGCGTCTGGGGGATGCGTCGACAGCTGTTGCCGAGCTCGCATCGTTGGGCTGGCAGTTTGCCGGTGACCTGCTGGGCGGCGACCGCGAGACTCCGGTGGCCGTGACCGTGCCCGGGCTCGCTTGCGCGCTGCCGATCAGCAGGACGGCACGCTCCCGCGTGTCGGGATGGACCACCCGTACGCTCGCCTCCAAGACGGTCAAGAAGGCCTCGCCGTCGGCGCGGCTGGCGGCGCTGTTTCTGGCTGCCCACAGCTCCAACGACCGCTACGGCGTGGTCCCCCAAGAGATGCCCGAGCACTGCTGCGCTGTGCTGCCCGAGCTGCTGGACAGAGGATTCCTCGTGGAGCTGGCCGACGGCCGGTACCTGCTGGACGGGGACGCGCGGCGCTTTTCTGGCATGCACCCGCGCTCGCATGACAGCACGGCGCTCGTGCGGTTGCGGTGGCAGGTGTGGAAGGACGGCGTGAGCCCGGCGCTGCGCCGACACGCCGAAAATGTCGAGCACTGCCCGCTGTGCACGCTGCCTCTGGAGCAGGTGGCGTCGGCCTTCCTGCGGCCGGCCGTGCCGATGCAGATCCCGCTACGCGTCCGCAATGCCTACGGTGCGTGGAAGGACTCCCATCCTGACCGGGGCCCGCGTTCCCTGCAGTTCGCCGCCGCGTTCCGGGCCCAGCACCAGCACGGCCCGTCCCTCAAGCAGCTGTGCAAGGGCATGGGCTGGCAGATCGAGTCGCGCGAACTGCGCAGTTTCATCGTCCAGCGGCTGATCACCAACGAGTGGCTGACCAACACCGCGCCCGTGCCGTGGACGCTGCGCCCGGGGAAGGCCGCCCCGACGGACCCGACCCCAGCCGCGGTGGCTAGTTCCCGCACGCGGTGAATCTCTTGCCCGGGCCGTTGACGGGTTCTGGACCATCGACGGAACCGCCGTGGAGGTGAGTCAGGCGTGACGAGAGCTGTAGCGCCGGCCGTCCGGGAGAAGGCCCGCAGCCGTACGTGTCCGGACTGCCGTGCAGCACCGGGCGAGAAGTGCGCGCCTGATCGGGCCGGGCGCTCCCAGTTGCACCGGGGCCGGATCCGGGACGCCGAAGAGGCTATGCAGGTGCCCGTGTACCGCATCCTGCCGCCGGACGCCGACCGTCACTTCATGCCGCTGGACCCCGACTGCGCCGACACTCTGGTGGTGTCGCTGCACAAGGACGTGGTCGCGGAGCTGGCCCGCTCTCATTACGAGGCCGCGGCGCTGCTGTGGCTCGTGCTCGAACTGGCCGGACAGGAACTGGCAACCGTGCTGGACGTCAAGAACTTCCAGGTGGTGTTCTTCCTCATGCCGCTCGACTACCTGGCGCCTGCTGAAGTGCTGGAGGCTGTCGACCGGCTGGCCGCCCGGGGCTTCGTCGAACGGGTCGGTGACAGGGGCGTGCGCGTCAACTCCTTGGCGGCCTGCGTCATTGAACGGCGGGAGCTGCCCGCCCGTTTCCTCATGGAGTGGAACGCGGCCAAAGCCTCCTGGGAGGGAGCCCCGATGCCGGGACCACCTGTTGCGGTGCCCGCCACGTCCCAGTCGTGACGAGGTCAGCACGGGTTCGAGCCGGGCACCGAATCGGTGACGTCAGCGTCAGGGGGAGTCCAGGGCGGCGACCGGCTCCTTCGGCGCATTCATGCGCTTCTCCACGAAAGCCCACCCGCCGTCGGGCGCTGAGTACGGCGTGCCGGGTGGCACCGTCAGCCACACCGAGCCGTCATCGTCAACGAGCAAAAGGCCTTGGGCGTGCAGGGAGTGCAGCGATTCAACGGCTTCGTCCTCGCTGATGTTCTGGGCAGCGGCCGCCTCGGCGGCCATGCCCGACAGACGCGCCAGTGTCTCCAGATGCCGGGCCGCATCCACGGGGATCTGCTGGCCGTAGATCTCTGCGTACGCGAGGAGAGTCTTCATCGTGTCGGCCTCGCCGGAGTCGGGACCGAAGTGGGCCACAACGACGTCGAGCGGGCCGGCGCCGTTCATGCCCTGGGGCACGGTCGGCCGGGCCCAGTCGCGGTAGAAGGTACCGGGCGGGTTGAGGTCGTACAGCGTCGCCGACTTGCGCGGGCGCAGGGTGCGCTTGGGACGCGGACCGATCCGCTCGGCGGCCGCAATTCGGCGGGCTGCCTCCCGGGCCCGCCGTTGCGCGGGGTCGTGTCGTTTACGTGCCATGTCCTGCGTAACTTCCTGTTATCTGCGGTCCTGATCTTGCCCTTGTTGTGTGAGGCACATGGGCTCATCAGTCCGTGTGACTGTGAGATATCTGTTGGTTGTGAGGCACGTCTTGACGGTCAGTCATCGGTGTCATGAAGTTCCGTGCTGCATGCGCCGAGTCCCCGGTCGACGGGGGCCCGCTGTGGGTCGTGGTCGATGAGTCGTACCGGCTTCACCATGAGTCCTGCCTGTTCCTGGCTTCGTTGCGGGACATGGGTCGGTCGTTCAACACCGAGAAGGCGTACGGCATCCGTTCCGCTCTGCTGCTGACCTGGTGCTCCGAACGTGGCCTCGATTGGAAGTCGATCACGCTGCTCGACCTGGCCCGGTTCCTGCGTTGGCTGGTGGACGAGCCGCTACCTCCACGCAGCCCGCGGTTGTCGTCCCCGCCGCGCTTCCGGATGGAGAAGTCCGCGAACGCGGTGATGACCGGGGTCTGCGAGTTCTTGCGGTTCTGCTCGCGCAATGAGTGGGTGGACGCGGAGCTTGTGGGCCGGCTGTCGGAACCGAAGTACCTGAGCTGGCTTCCCCCGGGCAAGGATGCGGGCGAGGACGGCCAGTTCCGCACCGTGAGGACGAAGATCCTCAAGCTGCCGGAGCCGTCCGAAGAGGCCGTGGAGTATCTGCCTCCGGAGGAGGCTGACCAGCTGTTCCAGGTCGCCACGCGGGCCCGCGACCGGTTCCTGATCGCCCTGCTCGGCTGCACTGGAGAGCGGATCAGCGAGGCACTGGGACTACGCCGTCAGGACATGCACCTGCTCAGCGACTCACGGATGCTCGGATGCCGGGTCGAGGGCCCGCACATTCACGTCCGGCGGCGGGCGAACAACGCCAACGGAGCCCTGGCCAAGTCCCGCTTCGCCCGGGTTATCCCGGTGACCGAGGACCTCGCCGGGCTCTATGCGGACTACCAGCTCGAACGGGACGAGGTCCCCGAGGCGGCCGATTGCGACATGGTCTTCGTGAACCTCTTCCACGTCCCGCTCGGGCGACCGATGCGCTACGGCACGGCGAAGGAGCTCTTCGACCGGCTGGCGAAGAAGACCCAGCTCACCGCACGTCCGCACATGCTGCGGCACGGGGCGGCCACGGCCTGGGTCCGCGCCGGCGTCGACGAGGACGTGGTCCAGGACCTGATGGGGCACGTCTCCCGGTCCTCGCTGACTCCCTACTTGCACGCCAGTGACGCGGACAAGCGGGCGGCAGTCGAGCTGGTGGCAGCAGGGAGGCGCTCGTGACCAGTCCCGCCCCGATCACAGCGGAGCCGCACTCCGACGTCGTTCCCCTCGACCTGACGGCCTGGACGAGCTGGCTGCAGGACCAGGTCGATCCTCTCTGGCGGCCGGGCGAGTGGTCCCAGCAGGCATGGTTCTTCGACGGCGACGTGGACAACCCGCGCACCTCGGCCTCGAAGTGCGCCACCACCTCGTGCTGGACCGTGATGCCCTCCCGCAACCTGCTCTGCCGGCACTGCCTGGATGCTCACAGGATCAGCACGCTGAGCCGGGAAGAGTTCGTCGCCACCTACCAGCGGCCCCGACGGATCCGCACGAAATGGGGGTCCGAACGCGAGCCATGCGCTCTGGAAGGTCTCTCCGGCAGATGCGAACGGCCGGCCTACAGCGGCAAGATCTGCCGCACCCACTACTCGCGTTGGCGCCGGCGCCGGAATCCGGAAACCACAGTCGAGGAATGGCTGGCTGTCACCACTGCGGAGCCGCTGGAAGCAAGGCCGACCTGCATCGTCCGGGGCTGCTTCAACCAGCGAGTGGTCGCGGGACTCTGCGGCACGCACGTCCAGCGGTGGGACCGTGACAAGAGGGCGGGCGCGACCCGCGACCCCGAGCAATGGGCCCGGCAAGTGGCCACACGTCTGCTCACCCACCAGTTCACCCTGCGGGACCTGGAGGACCCTGTCCGCTGGGAGCTTCTCTACGCACTGCAGCAACGGGATGCCCGCGGCGGCATCATCGAGCCGATGGCCACCCGCCATCTGACCCGCCGGCTGGAGGGCGTCCCGAGCCTGCTGACGGTGGACGTCGCGGCCTTCATCGAGGGGATCTACCAGCACCACAACCTCGCGGCCTTGATCCGGGAGACCGTTCGAGGCCTGCGCCGAGCCTCTCTGTCGTTCCGCGGCCTGACGCCCACCGATGCCGACACGTGGGACCTGGGCTGGATGAATCTGCGGTCCCCGGCGCTGGGCGGGCGCCGCAGCCGCCCGGGGCAGGTCGACGCTTCCGCCATCCGCCAGCCGTGGCTCCGAGAGGTGATCAAGACATGGGCCACCACGGTCAGCTTGGACAGTGGCAAGTTCAAGCAGGTGTTCGCTGCTTGCGTCGTCGCTTCCGATGCACTGCATGCACGGCCCGGCGGGGGCCAGGACTACACGAAGCTGCGGTTCGCCGACATGCAGGCGGTCTTCACCGCGATGAGCCGCATCCGACGCACCACCGATGACGAACTCGCCAGCCGAAACCATCGCCAGCAGTCGTTCGGCTACTTCATGGAAATCGTCGACTTCGGCCGCAAGACGGACATGCTGACCGGCATGCCCGGCAGCTTCGACCGGGACAAAACACTGGTCCTGCCGCCCGAGGAGACGAGCGAGGACGCCGCCGGCCGGGCCGTCCCTGAGCCCGTCATCGCCCAGCTCGATGCCCACCTTGCCCTGATGGGAGCCGGCTTCCGCTACGGCGAGATGGAGCCGGCCGACGTCGAGCTGATGATGCAGACGGCCTACTTGGTCCTACGTGATACCGGCCGCCGTCCCGTCGAGATCGCCAGCCTGCGGCTCGAGTGCGTGGAGACCCACGGAGTCGAAGACACCCTGATCTGGGACAACGTCAAGAAGCGCCGCTACGGCCGCAAGCTGCCGATCACCCGCGAGACCGCCGCGGTGATCAGGACCTGGCAGTCCCGTCGACGTCAGCTGGAGGTTCCCTCCCGCAGCCGGAAGTACCTGTTCCCGTCGATCACTGGCCGCAGCGGGATCGCGCACATGGGGTCCAACCTGGCCAACGCGATGCGGGACTGGGTCGCGGCCATCCCGGTGCTGCTGAGCGACGAACTGGACGAGCACGGCAACAGGCTGCCGTTCGACCGCTCGCTGATCTTCCTCTACGCGTTCCGGCACGCCTATGCCCAGCGTTACGCCGACGCCGGCGTCCCCGTTGACGTGCTCAAAGAGCTCATGGACCACCGGTCGATCGTCACCACGATGTCGTACTACCAGGTGTCCCTGAAGCGGAAACGCGAAGCGATCACGACCATGCGGCAGCACACCATCGACCGTTCCGGACGGCCGGCACCGTTCACCAGCACCGCCGACTACGAGGCGCAATCGGTCGCCGTCCCGTTCGGCAACTGTCGCGAGCCCAGCAACGTCAAGGCGGGCGGCAAAGCCTGCGCGATTCGCTTTCAGTGCGCCGGCTGCGGCTTCTATCGCCCCGACCCGTCCTACCTGCCCGCGATCGAAGAGCACGTCAACGACCTGCGGGCCGACCGCGAGACTGCCAAGGCCATGGACGCCGACGACTTCGTCGTCCGCAACCTCGCCGACCAGATCACCGCCTTCACGACCGTCGCCGACACCATGCGTGACCGGCTCAGCAAGCTCCCCCAGGACGAGCGCGAGGAGATCGAGGAGGCCAGCGCGGTCCTGCGGAAGGTTCGCGCGACCCGGGACCACAAGCTGCTGCCGCTGACCGTGATCCGCAAGGACGCCCCGGATGCCTGCTGAGACATCCGAGAAGCCCTCCAGGACACCCGCAGACATCCTCAAGGCCGCACGTCAACGGGACAGTGCCGACAAACGGGGACGCGTCCTCAAGGCCGTCCAGGACATGCTCCGCGACAACCGCCGGATCACCTTCGCCGCGGTCGCCCGCGAAGCCGGCGTCTCCAGCTGGCTCGTCTATGCTCCTGGCCTGCGCGAACGCATCGATCAGGCACGAGCCCGACAGGCTGCCCAAGGCCACCAGGACCAGCGGAGCGGGCGGAAGGTCTCCACCGCCAGCGAGCAGACCGACCTGCTTCTCGCCCGACAGGAGATCAAACAGCTCCGAACCGAGAACGGACAGCTACGGCAACAAGCCCGCATTCATCTGGGCCAACAGGTCGAACAGCTAGGCAACCACGACCTGGTCAACCGCATCAGCGAGCTCACCGAGGAGAACCTACGACTCTCCACGGCGGAACGGCAGGCGACCACAGAGAACACACAGCTCCGGCAACGAGTCACCGAGCTCGAGGACGACCTGGCAGCTGCCCGCACAAGCCTCCGCCGCATGATCCGCAACGAGAATCGGTTGCCACCAGAGCGCTGAATCCCGCCGATCATCGGTTCTGGAATCATTCGCTCATGGAATTCGAACTCACGCCGCCCACCGGTCTCGGCGCCCTGGTCATCGGCATGCCCCGCGAGGCGGCAGACCAAGCGCTCGCCTCGTTCCGCGATTCCTCAGCGATCTCGGAATCAGACCAATTGGGCAGGTTCGTCTTCCGGCCAAGCGGCCTGATGGTCAGCATTCACTGCTCGCGCGGCAAGCTGGAAGCAATCGAGCTGGGCCGACCCGCCAGCGGCCAAGACATCGTCCGGTTCCGCGGCATCGATGTCTTCGGTCTGCCCGCTGCCGAGGTGGTCACCCAGCTGCGAGGGCTCGCCACGATCACCGAGGCCGAGGACGACCCGGCCTCCTTCATCGCACCAGACCTTCTTCTCAGCTTTTGGCGCCCCTTCGAAGCGGACGACAAACCCGACGAAGAACAGGGCTACTACTTCAGCTCGGTCCTCCTGGCTCGCCCCGGCTACTACGACACACCCGCTGAAGCCGCTGCCAGACTCCGCGCAGCTGGAGACCAGGAGCGATGACCTGACGGAGCTCGACTGGTGACGATCCAGCGTTGCCGCCCATCAGAGTGGAAGGGCCTCATTAACCAAGGTCTTCAACTCTGCCGGCAGATCAGGTGAGTCCCGCCAGTTCTGGGCGATCAGCAAGAGCGCGACCCAGCGCCACGCGCCTCAGCGTTCGGCTGCCCGGAGAAAACCGCGTCCAGCACCTGCCTAGCGAGACCGTCGACAACCTCATACAGGGCATCGGAGACCTTGCTCACGTCATCCAGAGGCGAGCCCGCAGCATGAGACGGTGCACCGTCGAGCCGGATGGTGACTGAGGCAGCCGAGTACGTCCTTCCATGGAGGAAGTCACGAAGGCTGCCAACTTGATGACGAGACGGCAGAAGCGGCTGATCAGGACTCTGAGACACCCCGTCACCCTATTTGAAGCGGGACCGTGGCTAACGTCCCTCACACAGCAGCGAAGCTCTGAGCTGCAACGACGCCACACAAACCCGAGATAACGCCAGTGAACATCGCTGGTTGCGGTCACACAACACGGATGGTCCAGCGCAGTGGAAGACACGCCACCGGCGAGGCATCGCAGGTGGGCTGATCTGCCCGGCGACCACCTCTAGCCTGAGCGCATGGCCTTGAGCACCGATGAACGTGCCCTGCTGACACTGAGTGGTGTGCATCGTGAAGTGGCAGGTCACGGGCCTGGTGTGATTCAGTGCCCCGGTGCTCGTGCTGGTCGCGCGCGGCAGTCTGCCGTGTAGATCGTCGGGCAGGGAGGACTTCGCGGGTTCTGGTCCGTTCCAGCCAGGGGGCTCCTACGCTCCCGGGCATGGTGGACCCCGAGGTACTGGAACGGATCGCAGCGCGCAGCGCGGAACTGGACAGTCTGGAGGAAGCGCTGGTCAAGCAACTGGACCAGGTGCGGGCCGAGCGGGACGAACTCGCAGTCGCTGAGCGGGTTCTGGCGCGGATGAGCGAGCAGATCGCCGGGGAACGGGCTGCCGTCGCACCAGCGTGGGCGCAGGTCGGCGGGCGGGCGGTGCTGCTGGTCCCGCACCGCGGCGACAGTGTTGACGAGGCCGCGCTTCCCGGCGACTACCGCCGGATCCTGGCGATCGTGCGGGCCGCCGGCGGTCCGGTGCAGGTGCGGGCGGTGGGCGAAGAGCTGGGCCTTCAGGTCGAGGTGCGCGGGAAGCTGGAGCCGCTGCGGGCAAAGCTGGTCAAGCTCGCGGACCGCGGCTGGCTGCACAAGCGCGGCGACGGGAAGTTCACCGCGCGCCTGTAGCCGTGCCTGCCCGGCAGCCGCAGTGGCGTAACTGGAGGGCCCTCGGCGGCAGTTGAGTTTGGTGTGAAGAAAAACAACAGCCTCGCCGAGAGTCCCGACGGTCTTGTCTACACCGCTCGCCTGCCGCTGTCGAGCGCCACCTTGAACGGGCTCAGCTGCCTGATACGCGGCCACCTGAGGAAGATCGGATCGCGGTGGCGGGCCCTGTCCGCGGGGAGGATCGCCGGGATCGTGCTGGCTGTGCTGCGCTGTGACCAGCGGCCCGGCGATCTGGCCGGCGGGAACGGGGTGCACCGCACCACGGTGTCCCGGTGGGTGCGGGAAGTCGTCGGGCTGCTGGCCGCCCGCGCCCCGCGCCTGGACCGCGCGCTGAAGAAGATCGCCCGATCGGGTGGCGGGGTGGTCCTGCTGGACGGCTCCCTGATCCGCACCCACCGCCGCACCGGGACCGAGAACCGGAAGAACTACTCCGGCAAGCACAAGTGCCACGGCCTGCTCGTGATCGCGCTCACCGACGACAAGGGCCGACTGGTCTGGGTGAGCGCGGTCCGGCCCGGACGCGCCTCGGAGATCACCGCCTGCCGCCACGACAAACTCACCGCCCACCTGCGCGCGGCCGGCCTCGGCGCGATCGCGGACCTGGGCTTCGTCGGTCTCGACGACGGCGGCCCGGACGCGGACCCGGCGGTGATCACCGGCTACAAGGCGGCCCGCAACCGGCCCCTGACCAGGGGGCAGAAGCTGTCCAACAAGGCGCTGGCCGCGGTCCGGGCCCCGGTCGAGCACGGCTTCGCGCATCTGAAGAACTGGCGCGTGCTCGGCAAGGTCCGCACCGACCCGAGGTGGGCGACCGCGCTGGTGCGGGCTCTGCTCGTCCTGACGAACCGGGAAGTCGCCCGCTGACCGGTGATCTCCACCGATCGTTCTGGCTCTCGCCTGGGCCTACCACCGGCGGCGGCGCCCTGCCCGACGCAGGGCGGGCGCCGGGTTCAGACGTAGGTCCTGCGCCACTGGTCGGCCGCGCCGAGAAGGGTCATGCCGGCGGAGGTGTAGGCCTGCATGGCACCGGTGTTGTGGGTGTCCACGTCGACGCCGACCGTGCGGTGGCCGCGGGCGCGGAGGAGGCTGAATGCGGTGGTGAGGAGTTGGGCGCCGAGGCCGTGGCGGCGGTGGGCGGGGTGAACGCCGAACCAGGCGATCCAGGCGCGGTCGACGGGGTCGCGGGCGATAAGGGCGCCGGCGGGGACGCTGTCAAGTTCGGCGAGGAGCCACAAGTCGGGGTTGTAGCCCTCGCGTCGGCGCTGGGCGTGGTGGAAGGCGTCGAAGTCCGGGTGGGGGTGCTCCCGGTCGTCGGTGAAGGCCTCGTTCAGCACGGAGTGGACGGTGCGGAGGTCGGTCTCGTTCCGGGCCGCACGCACCGCGGGCGCGGGGTGCTCGGGGAGGCGGATGGCGTCCAGGTCGACGGTGAGGCGGCTGCTGCTGTCCACGACCGTCCAGCCGCGGCTGAGGAGTTGGTCGTGGGGGAAGCAGCCAGGAAGCTGATACAGCGTCACCGGCGTGTCAGGGGTCGGCAGGTCGTGGGCGGCCCAGACGTCGAGGCGGTCCAGGAGCGACGCGGTGACGGCAGATGCAGCCGGGGACGGCGCGACGACCAACTGCGCACGCAGCTCGCACGGCTGAGGCGCGGGATGGAGGGCGGCGAAGCCGAGCAGGCCGCCGTCGAGCCCCGACGCGGTCCACGTGCGGGAGGGCAGGTCCAGGCCGGGGGCGGCCAGCATGCTGCGCGCCTCGGCGGGGCCGGACTCGCGGCGACCGACAGTCGCCTCCTCGTCCCGGCCGAGCAGTTCGGCGAGGGCGTCGACGTCCGCCACGGAAACGGCTCTCCACTCCATTCCCGCACTGTCACAGGACGAGGCGTTGGCCGCCAGCGGATTTAGGCGGCGCCGCGGCAGTGGGCGACGATGAGGGAAGGCGCACACGCCTGCTCGTCCTCACAAACGGGGAAGTCGCCCGCTGACCGACGATCTCCACCCAAGTCACCCGCCCGTCACCAGCATGAGTACCCCGGAGCCGACGCACACCAGGCCCGTGACCTGCTACTTCACGATGCACACCACTTAATGGAAAGCGCCTGGGCGCGGATCTTGTCCTCACTGTCGTTCCTCTCCTGCAGTACAAGCACCGCTGCCCCAGCTGCGACGAGCAGCATCACAACCGCCACCACCAGCATGAACATCTGGCCAGCCAGACTGCGCGGGACCAGCACCGAACGCAAACGCCGGCATGCCGACCGTAGCCAGGCCCTGCGGTGCCACTCGCGCTGCCACGAACGCTCATGCCAACTCCAGGTAGGCCCACCCTTGAATCTTCGGGGAACCCAAGATTGCGTAAATCGCATCATATATTGATTCTTGCGTGAATATCCCTATTGTACGAACCAACCGGTCGCCGAGGTCATCCGTCACCCCAGCGCAACCTGTGCCGCGCACCTGAGCGCATGGGCATGCCACGGTTTCCATCCCGTCACGTATAGTGAATGGACCCCGCGGTGAGTCATGTCATGTCCGTGGTGTCCTGCGGCGCGGTGCGCAAGAAATTCTGTCAATCCCCTCGGACTGTGGAGATCTTCTAAGCGGCCAGCTCCAAGGCGGAGCTGGCTCGGTGGTCGTGTTCGTAGTCGATCGGACTCCGGTAACCGCACATGCCGTCACCTGCGGGGTGCGGCCGCTCCGGCCCCAGGTGCAACCGGTCGGCCTCCGCCTCGATGCCACGCTGGCGTCCGGCGCGCTTGAGGGTGGCTTGGAGCTGTGTGCGGGTCAGGCGAGCCGCGCGGTTGGGGGTGGGGGCGGCCCTTGAGCAGGGCGTGGGCCTCGGGACGGCACAGGCCGTTCTTCCACGGCTCGACCGCGGCCAGGGCGGCGGGGTAGTACTCACGCAGCAGCGAGCGGAGCTGGTTGGCGATGGTCTGACGGTTACAGGTGGCGTCCTGCTGTGCCCGGGCCAGGACGGCGATGGCGCGGGCGAGATCGGTGTCGTCGGGCAGAGGCCGGTGGGCATGCATGTCCGTGCGCAGGATGTTCGCCAGCACGAGGGCGTCACCGGGGTCGGACTTTTTGCGCGAGACAGAGTGGCGATCGCGGTAGCGGGCGGCGGCCATAGGGTTGATCGCGTAAACCTTCCGCCGGCCGGTGCGCAGGACGGCGACCAGCAGGCCGCGGGAGGTCTCGATCGCGATCGGGACGGGGTTGTCCTCGGTGTCGCCGTGCTCGGCGAGCAGGTCCAGAAGGACCTTGTAGCCCGCTGCGTCGTCGGTGATATGCCGTTTGGCGACCAGCGTTCCGGTGTGGTCGACCATCGCCACGTCGTGTGTCTTCTCTGCCCAGTCGATGCCGCAGTAGATCAAGGTCCCTCCCGGTAGTGCCTATGCGTTTGTACGGGTCACGAGCTCGAGCGGAACCACGCAGCGACCTAATCCCAGGACTCGACCCTCGGGGCCGGTCCGCCACCTCAGCAGCTGTTCGTGGCACCAGCGCACCCCACGGGCCTCGGTCTGTGCGGGAGCTCCAAGATCGGCTCGGGGGTACCAAGAGGTCACCGTGCGATGGGCTCGCACCACCAACACCAACGAGTGATCAAGCTGGCGGCGTTGACGGTGGCGGTGGTCGCGAGGGCACCGGACGCCGCGCGGTCTACAGCTAGGCGTCGAAGCCCGGAGACGTGTAGGCGTCCGTCCGCCGCCCAAGCGACCGCCACCACCATCAGAGCCGGGCCCCCACCGATGCACGGAAAGGTTTCGGGAGCCTGAATGAAGCCAGACGCCACAGTCCCGGCATTCTCGAACGGCTCGTCCGTGTTCCCGATCTGGCAGACCGTCCTACCCACGGATTAGGAGACGTCCTACCTTGTTCGTGGGTTGGACGGGCCGTCGTAAGGTCCAGAGACCCAGAGACACCGGGTATGGCTTCCAAGCGGTTGCCCTCGATGGTTCCATCCACCTGGCCGCCCGGTGTCTCACGACGACTCGGCCGCTGATTAGGAGCTGCGAACGCCTTCGAGCGGATCGCTGAGTAGGACCACGCCGGCGAGGTCGTCCGGGAGAACAGAGCGTCATCGAACGACCGGAGGAACAGGTGGCCCAGATCTGGGCGGGTACGGACATCGGCAAGACCCATCACCACTGCGTGGTCCTCAACGCGGAGGGCGTACGGTTGCTGTCGCGACGGGTCTTGAACGACGAGCCGGAGCTGCTGGCCCTGCTCGCCGATGTGCTGGCCCTCGACGAGGACGTGGTCTGGGCGGTCGACGTTGCCGACGGCATGGCCGCACTGTGGATCAGCCTCTTGCTCAACCACGGCCAGCACCTCGTCTACATACCCGGCCTGGCGGTTAACCGGGCTTCGGCCGGATACCGGGGCATGGGCAAGACCGACGCGAAGGACGCCACCGTCATCGCCGACCAGGCCCGGATGCGCCGAGACCTGACCGTCCTGAAGCCGGACGACGAGCACGCCATCGAACTGCGGATCCTCACCAGCCGTCGGGCCGACCTGAACGCCGACCGCACCCGCCGGATCAACCGCCTGCGCGGCCAACTCACCAGCATCTTCCCGGCCTTGGAGCGAGTCCTCGACCTGGGCAACGCCGGGCCGCTGATTCTGCTGACCGGCTATCAGACGCCGGCCGCTCTGCGTCGAACTGGCCGCAGGCGCCTGGAGACCTGGCTGCGGAACCGTAACACCCGCAGTCCCGAAGCCCTGGCCGAGGTCGCCCTGGAAGCGGCTGAGCGCCAGCACACCGCCGTCCCCGGGGAGAAGATCACGGCGCAGGTGATCCATACCCTGGCCAAGGAGGTGATGAGCCTCAACGAGCAGATCACCGAGATCGACAAGCTCATTGCGGCCCGGTTTCGCGACCACGAACTCGCCGAAGTAATCTCCAGCATGCCCGGCATCGGCCCACTGCTGGGCGCGGAGTTCCTCGCCGCCACCGCCGGCGACATGAGCCGCTACGGCACCGCTGACCGCCTGGCCAGCCTTGCCGGAGTCGCTCCGGTCCCCCGGGACTCGGGCAACATCAGTGGCAACCTGCACAGGCCCAGGCGCTATCACCGCGGGCTGCAACGCGTCTTCTACACCTCCGCGCTGATCAGCATCCGCAGCTGCGACCAGTCGCGTCGTTTCTACGAACGCAAGCGCGCCGAAGGCAAGCGGCACATCCAGGCCGTCCTCGCCCTGGCCCGACGACGCGTGAACGTCCTGTGGGCTCTCATCCGTGACGGACAGTGCTACCAAAGCAACCTCCCCGTCACTGCTGCGGCTTGACAACATCATTAGGAGGTGGATCGTGGAGCGCGCCTACGGGATCTTGATGCTGCACCGCAGACTGGTGCGTGACTACAAGCACCTGCCGCGCAGTTCGGAGTCGAGGGTGTACTGGGCGATGACTGCGGTGATACTGCGCCGGCCGACCGGGGCCACCGCTGCGGCCTGGCGCATCGCATGACCGGCGGGGAGCTGACCCTCGGGGCGGTGCTGGCCCGGCTGGAGGAGCGGGAACGCGAGATCGCCGCGCAGGCCGAGACGACGGGAGAGCAGATCGCGCGGCTGACCGCACGGCTGGACGAGCTCGACAGAGCCGCCGAGGAGGTCCGGATCACCCGCAAGACGCTGCTGGAACTGCCCGATCCGCAGCCGCCCGCGCCGCCGGCACCGAAACTGCCCGACCATCCGGCCTACCAGCAGATCATGGCGGTGTTCGCCGCGTCCGACGCGCCGCTACGGGCGCGGCAGGTGTGCGAGGCGATGGACCTGAAGATCGCACCCAACAACATCAACAACACCCGCCTCAAACTCAAACGGCTGACCGAGCACGGAATCCTGGCCGAGACCGAGCAGGGCTTGTTCACCCAGCCGCGGCCGTAGCCGCCCGGCAACCCCGCTTGCCCCTCCCGAAAGGGAGAAACGGACATCACCTCACGTACCGCCCTCTCACGGCACAACCTCTGATAGTTAACTTGTTACCCATACCCTAGATGGAGGATGTTTCGCTCGTCAACCACGCGGAAATGGTGCTTCACATGAGTGCCCCCGATGGCTCCACGACCAAGAGCAGCGAGCCTGGCGCAGCCTGATGACGATGAGGTCAGCTTGTCCAGTACATCGAACGGCAACTGCGGGGCACGCAGCGGACTCGGTCGCCGACTACGAGGTGCTGGCACAACTGTCGGAAGCACCGGAAGGGCCGCTCCGGTCCTTGGCTCTCGGCGACGCGCTGCACTGATCGTGTGGTGGATATCAACTCTTAGTGCGTTGTGGCAAACCGGATCTCGTTCGAAGCCTGCGGCGCGGGTGATCGTTCGGACAGAGTTGCCGGTGTGGTCGCGGGCATGAAGAAACGGGCCCCTTGGTAGTGACGTGGTTGTTGAGGCCGGTCACGAGCAAGGAGACCCGTTGTCCGACCAGTTGACCATCTCTGCTGTACCCGCGTCCACCGCGGTCACCCCGGAGTGCGACTGCTACGCGCACAGGTTCGGTTCGATCGCTCCGGGACGGCGGGCAGGCTGCTATCCCAGTGACATGACGGACGCGGAGTGGGCCGAGGTCCGCGCGGCGATGCCGGTACCGGCCTGGCTCCTCAAGCAGGGCGGGCGTCCGGAGGCGTATTGCCACCGCGAGATGCTCGACGCTGTGCGCTACCTGGTCGACAACGGCGTGAAGTGGATGGCCCTGCCGGTCGACTTCCCGTACTGGCGGGCGGTTTACGACTTCTTCCGCCGCTGGCGGGCCTGCGACTACGTGCGTGAGCTGCACGAACGCCTGCGCTGCGTGGCGAGGGAACGCGCAGGCCGCAACACCGAGCCCAGCGCGGGAATCATCGACAGTCAGTCGGTGGACGCCTCCGAGACCGTCGGCGAGGACAGCCGCGGATACGACGGCGGGAAGTCACGTGACGGGCGCAAGCGTCACATCCTGACCGATACCGAGGGCCTGCTCCTGGAGGTCACCGTGACCACGGCCGACGTGCACGACTCCAAGGCCGCCCCCGCGCTGCTGGAGACGTTCATGGACCAGCCGGGCCGGCTGCTGAAGTTGGTGTGGGTCGACAGCGCCTACCAGGGTCCGGCACTGGCGAAGGCGTTTGCCCGCCACGGAGTGCGGATCGAGGTCGTGCGCCGCTCCGACGGCAGGCGCGGATTTGTCGTACTGGCCCGCAGGTGGGTGGTGGAGCGCACGCTGAGCTGGCTCTCCCGCTCACGCCGCCTCAACCGCGACCACGAACGCCGCCCCGACCACCACACCCAGATGGTGTGGTGGGCCGCTGTGATCAGGCTGTCGAGGCGCCTGGCCGGGGACGCTCCGCGCTGGCCGGAGAGGCGCCCCGGCCGACTGCTGCGGGCGCGGGCATGAACCGTCCGTCCCCCGCCCGCACCAGCCAGCCCCGCTTCTCCAGCACATAGGCACGGTGACGGATCTTCTCCACCTCGTTCTTGATCTCCGCCTCCCGGCCCACCGCCCGCGTCAGCTCCACTCCGTTCACCGGCCCCGACGCAGCCACCACCGCGGCGAACACCTCCCGGTACAAGCCCCTGAGCGCTTCCTCGCCCATGCCCGACCGCCACACCGGCGGCCGCTCGCCCTGCCCCGCGCCGGGGCCGCTCGATCCCACACCGGCAGCCGTCTCACCGCCAGACGACACGGAAACCGGCGTATCAACGTCGCTCTCCTCGGCCAGCACCGACACGAGCTCCTCACGCCCCACCCGGGCCCGCTCGACCCGCTCCCGCGCGGCATCCACCTCCGCCTGAGCCTGCTCCAGAACCTCCGTCCAAGACTCCAGATCCCGCCTCGCCCGCGCCTCACGCTGTTCCATCAACCCCAGCACCGACGGCATCGCACCCTCCTCGATCCACAACAAGCCGTCCGCTGCCTGCCCCTATCCCTCCGCAATCATGCTCCGCACACGGAATAGTCCCTGCTCATCGAACAGGGACTCCCTTTGCCACAACGCACTGAAGAATCTGCCGCCCGATGGGCTGACCGATGGCGGGGTTGTTGATGGCGAAGAGATCGAGCAACGTCAGATAGGTCGCCTGCAGCGGGGGCTCCCCGGTGACGAGCATCGACGCGACCGCCAGCCCCACCACACACCCCACCAGTCCGGCGAACGACCAGCGCAGCCGCCGCGACAGCAGCGAGCCGAAGGGCACGACGCTGCGCCCGGCGGACGGCGCGGACGCGGCGTACGACACCGTCTCCAGGACGACGGTCCCGCGCCCGGTGGCCGCCGCCACGGCCCGCTCGTCGGGCAGCAGCCGAGGCCCCTGCGACCCGCTGCTCTCCGAACCGTCGGCCCCGGCGGGGTCGTTGGTGGTGGCGGACAGCAGCGCGAGCGTGCACAGCCCGGGATCGGCGACCTCACCGGGCCCCGGCGGCGGTCGCTCCACCGCCCGCAGCATCAACCCATCGGTCTGGACGACCTTGCTGGTCCCGGCGACGGCGGTCGCGGCGAGCGCGGGCGCGGCGGTGTCGGCATCGGACAACACGGTGGTGGAGGCATCGAACCCGATCCCCCCGCTCCCGCCGCCACCGTCTCCCTCACCATCGGCCACGGTCATGGCCAACGCCGAGGCCTGATCGAGGAGTTCCTCGATGTGCTGCCCGAGGCGCCGGTTGTAGAGCCGTATGACGAGCCGCAGCCGCGGATTGAGGCGGCGCGCGGTGAGCGCGGCCCGGATGTTGGTCTCGTCGTCGTCATGGACGAGTGCGAGGGCGGCGGCCCGTTCCACACCCGCCTCGGCGAGTACGGACTCGGTGAGTTCGGTGGCCTCCAACACCCGCTCGGAACCGGCGGGTTCGGCCGTCCGGTTGGGCGGACCCTCCCCGTTGCCCGCGGCCCGGTTCACCGCCGCGGACATCCGGTCGAACAGAGTCGAGGCCCGCGCCCGCCCGACCACCGGCGGCCGCACACTGCGCTGGGTGGGCGGCACGACGAGGGTCACCCGTTCGCCGTACACACCCCGCAGTTCGGCGGCCAGCCGGTGCGCCAGGGCGTCGTCACCGGCCACCACCATGTGCGCGGTCGTGTCGGTCGACGGGCTTTGATACGGAAGGGTCCCCACGAGGGAGAAGAGTGCCGCACGGGGAGGTGTGGTTCCAGAGGGCGGCCGGCAGACCGACGTCGCCTCAGCGACGCGTACGGGCCCGTGCCTCGCGCGGCGGCCGGACGAACTGCAACTCCAGCGCGACCGGAGGTTCGGCGACCCCCGGCCCTCCGGCGGACGCCCAACTCACCAGCTCCTCGGTGCAGTCGTCCCCCATCGCGAACCCGATCCAGATCGCCCGCGCACCCCGGCGCCGCGCGTCCCCCGAAGGCTGCACGACCACGACATTGGCCTGGTCGCAGGGTCCGAGACAGTCCACGGTCCGCACCACGAAGCGTCCCCCGGACGCCTCGGCCCCGGCCCGCAACCGCTCCAGCTGCCAGACGTGATCGTCGTCGGGATACTTCCGCGGATCGCCGCAGCAACACCCACGGCAGACGACCAGTGTGCAGGGCCGCGACGCGGCGGCACCGATCGCCACCGTACGAGACCTGCCGGCCGAGGCTCGGTTCAACGGGTCGGCTCTCCTTGTCGAACGTACGTCTACAGCCGCAGACGATAGTTGACGATCCCCGTCGCGATTGGTTCGAGATGGACGGCGGCGCAACGGCGAAGGCCGGCCCGGCCAGGTGTTACGTCCGTGAGCGGCCGGCCGGCACTCTCGATTCGGGAACGCGCACCCATACCGTCGATCACCGGCAGGTCCGTTGTCAGTGCCCGCGGTTATGGTCTCTCACGCGCGGTCGGCTTCCGGGGGTTCCAGCTCTGAAGGGAATGGTTGCATCCCCGGCCTGTCTGGGGGCGGCCCGGAGATTCGTCCGGGACCTAACCGACGGTCGGGCTTCGTCGATGGCCAGGAGACAACCTGCCAGCGCCGACCGCGCACCACCGAAGTAGCCCGTGAATTCGTGGCGCCGCCGCCTGACCACGGGCCCGTTGGGGCACTTCCTCGCGGCCAGAAGGGCAGGCTGCGCCCGGGACGGCAGTGCGACGGCGGTTCGGATGCTTGGGTCGCGGGGTGTGTTCTGCCTAGGCGAGGGGTGGTCGGTGATGAGCGAGACGGTCAGGAATGACGCCGAGGCGATGGCCCGGGTGGGGTCGGCCCTGGGTGAGCTGGGTGAGCGGTGGAAGGAGCTCGCGGACCGGCTCCAGGCGCGGACGCGGGAGCTGGGCTCGGGGGATGTTCATCGGTGATGGTGAGGAGGGCCGGCAGTTGAGGGAGAGTTTCCTGCCGGCTCAGCAGGGGCTGGTGGAGGCAATACAGGGTCTGGGGCCGCTGGGTGCGGGTTCGGCGGACGCGGCGCACGGCACGGCGGGTGTGTTCCAGCAGGTGGATGAGACGACCGGAAAGATCGCCGCCGATCTCAGTGACGGCTGAGCGTGGACACCATCGAGGTGCCGGGGGCGTTGGCCTGGCTGGCGAAGATCGTGGTGGGTAGTGAGTGGCCGAAGGTCAAGGAGGGGCTCCTGTGGGAGCTGGGGCAGCTGGACCAGGAGGCGGCCCGGCTGCTGGGTGAGATCCTTGAGGCGTTGCGGCGTGTGATTCCCGGTGCGGCTGCCAGTGCGACCGGTCCGGCCGGTGACGCGATGACGGATCTGCTGGACCGGCTGTCGGCCGTGATACCGGATCTGGTGGAGACGGCGAACGCGCTGGGGGATTCGGCGAAGTCGACCGCGGCGGAGATCCAGTACGGCAAGTTGATGATCATCGGGGTGATGATCTGGCTGGCGGCGGAGCTGGCGGCGTTGCTGCCGTGGTCGTGGGTGCCGGGTGTTTCGGCGTTGATCGAGGCGGTGGAGGCCGCGGCGGCGGTGGTGGCCAGGACGCTGCTGGGCCGGATTTTGCGTTCGGTGGCCGCGCGTGCGTCGTTCTCGCGTGCGTTGCAGGCGGCGGGTGCGGCTTCCGCGAGCCGGATCGCGCAGTTGCTGGAGCGGCTGGGTGTGGACAAGGGTGTGGCGCGGTCGGCGGGTGAGCTGGGCGGCAGGATGGTCAACGGCGCGCTGGCGGGCACGGCTTTCAACGTGGGTCTGGACGTGGGGATCCAGGCGGGTCAGATGGCGGCGGGGGTGCGGCAGTCGTGGAACACGCAGGCCACGGCGTTCGGCGCGTTGACGGGTGTGGCCGGTGGCGTGCTGGGCGCGGGTCTGATCCATGGGGTGCAGTCCGCGGTGGGCAGGCTGGGGGAGAAGTCCGGGGCGCGCAGGGCTGACGCGGAGGGCCTCAAGGGCCCGGAGCGGGTCATTCGTGTGGCCGAGGTCCGGGCGGAGATGACGAGCTGGGTGACGCCGCCGGCGGTGACGCGGCCGGCGTGGAAGACGGAGAACTTCACGGAGTGGAAGAGTGCCGCGGGGCTGAGGTCGCTGCCCGCCAGGGCCGCGGTGGGCGGGGCGGCGGGGCTGGGTGCCACGGTCATCGGTAACGCGGCCTCGGGTTACAACGGTGGTCTGGGACTGGGTTTCATCTCGGGAGCGGTCGGTGTCATGGCCGAACGCCCCCACATCCACGTTCCCCACATCGACATCCCCCATGGTGAGGGCGGTGGCGGGTTCTCGGAGCTGGACCTCAAGACCGGCGACACGAAGGAGAAACCGGAGGCGCCGGGAGCCGGGACGACGGTCCCGGGAACGGGGGCGGGGCCGACCGGAACGGGAACGACGGGGTCGGCTGGAACGGGAGCGGCGGGGTCGACGGGAACGGGGTCGACGGGAACGGGCCAGGCTGGAACGGGGTCGGGGGTTTCGTCCGGCGCGTCACGGTTCGCGTCGTCCGGTGTACCCGTGAATGCCGATGTCCCCTCCGGCCTGGCCGGCCAGGCCGGGCCGCCGCAGGCGCAGGCGGGGCCGGTGGCGGCGGGCGGGACGGGTCCGGTCGCCGCTCCCGGGACCGGGGCTGGGGCCGGGGCTGGGGCCGGGGATGTCACGGCGTCCGGGCAGGCTCGGGCCGAATCGGGACCGCCGCGAGCCGGGACGTCCGCGACCGGGCCGGTCGTGGTGGGTGGCGCGGCCGTGCCCGGTGGACTGCCCGGTTTCCACACTGAGCTGCGCAGCGGTCATCCCGGGACGGAGCCCGCCGCTCCCGGGGCGGAGCCCGCCGTTTCGACCCCCGCGCGGACCGAGGCACACGCGATGCCCTCCGGTGGGGTCAGGGAGACCGAAGGCGTGGGCGGACGCGGGCCGGCAGCCCACGCGGAGCACACCGCGGCGTCGGCGGTGCCCGCGGTAGCCGGAAGGCCGGATCTCTTCCGGGGCACCGGCCGGCCCCAGCCGGACGCGGTCGTCGCGGCGGCGGTACCGGGGGGGCCCGGCAGTGGGATGACGGCACACGGCGGGACAGCGCCTGTCCCCGGCTGTGACTCACCCCTGGGTGCCGGGTCGGTGGGCGAGGGCGGCACGAGGGGTGCCGCAGGGCCCCCGCCCGGACCTGGTCCCGCGCACGGCGACGGCGTGGTCCCGGCCGGGGCGGTGGGTGCCGGCGGCCGGGCGGCGGGGCTCGCCACCGCGGCCACCGACGCCGGGGACGGCAGCACACGAGGGCCGGGAACACCTGGCCCGGACCGCGCTGCGCATACCGACGCCGTCGGCGGCAAGAGCGCCTCCGGCCCGGGCTCGCGACGAGCCGGCGAGACCACCAGGACGGCCTCGGCCGGCGGGGCCGCGGCGGGCCGGCCGCTGTCACCGACGGCCGTCACCTCCGTCACCTCCGGGGTTCCTGCCGCCGGGCATGTCCCGGACCGGTCCCCGGCAACGCGTGGCGGCCCCGGACGGGAAGACCCCGGCACACCGGCCCGGACCGACGGCGCCGCGGCGTCCGGCGGCACACGTCCAAGCGCACCACACGCGGGTGCGGGGGCCCGCACCGGCGGGCACACCGCTCGTCCCTACCGCGCGCCGGACGCCGAGCAGCCGGGAGCCGGGGAGAGCGCCGGACGGGATCCGCTGACGCGTCCGCCCGGCGGAAGCGGTGCCCGATCCGGTGATGACCCTTCCTCGCACGGCACTGCGGCCCAGGGCTGGGCACAGCGTTCGCGGCCCGGGCGTGCGGGGGGCGATCCGTCCGGTGGCCCGGTTCCCGCCGTAGGGGACTTCAGGTCGCCGCCGCCGGCCGGCGCAGGGCGGGCCGCGTCCCCGGCCGGGCCCAGCGGCTTGACCGATGCGGACAAGTCCATCCTGGCCGCAATCGACGCACGAGGGAAACTGTCCGATGAAAAGCTGGTCTGGGCCGCGCGACAGGTGAACATGGATCACGATGGTCTGCTGTCGATGGGGGATGCGCCGGAGTCGGCGGCTGCCCGCCGGCGTGACCTGCTGGATCATATGATCAAACTCGTCGCCGATGTCTACGCGACCAAGGGTGAGCAGGCGGCAATGCTCCGGTCCCGGGAGCTTGCCTCGACCTACGGAACGGCGCGTGAGACGGGGTTCCTGCCGGGCGGAACGGACCGCCGCACGAGCAACTACTACGGTGACGCCGGCCCGTCGCGCCCCGCCGGTTCCTTCCCCCCGGCCCCGCAGCGCCCGGGCTCTGCCGCCCAGGTCCAGCATCCCAGCCTGGGCGGACGGCCTTCCGGCAGCCGGGCCGCTGCTGGTCCCCAAGGGCTCCCGGCGGCAGGGGGGGCCGGCAGGAGTGCGCCCTCTCCCGCGCCGAACCCGCTGTCCGCCGGGCCCGCCCGCCCGGGGGTGCCCGCGGGCGGCGGCCCGGGCGGCGGGTGGAACGGGACCGGGGAAGAGGGCCGGTATCTCCCGCTGAGCGGGCATCCTGCCCGTGCGCCGCACGGGCAGGATGCCCGTGCGGCGGCGGGTGCGGGCGTGCGGCGTCCTTCGTCCGCGGCGGGACAGTCGGTGTACGCCGCCGGCGTGCCGGCCGGCCAGCACCATGCCGTGTACACCCGGAGACAGAGCCCCGCGCCCCGCCCGGGACGGGACAGCGGCACGAGCGGCAGTGGGACGGGCCCACGGGCCTGGTACCCGCCCGCCGCACCCGACACCCAACCCCCGAACCGACATGCGCCCGCCCCCGCGCCGGGCGGGTCCTCGGGCCTGCGTGCGCCCTCCCCCGCGCAGAGTGGATCGTCGAACTGGCGTGCGCCCTCACCCGCGCCGGGCGGGCCTTTCGGGCCCGACGAATTCCATACGCCACGTCTGCGCGGCGGGGTGGGCAGGCGTCTTGGGAACTTCTTTTCCTCGCCGTTCAGGCCATCGGACGACGGTGAAGAGCGGCAGAGTAGCAGCGTCGGCGAAAGCGGGCGTCGTTCATCGCTGGATATGCGTGACGCGGGTCGGGCAGTGGGTCGTGGTTCCAATGAAGTGTCAGTACAGCGGGAGAGCGAGTCGGCGGGCTCAAGCAGATTGCCGGCGAGAGGCTGGCGTCGTCCTTTCTTCGCCGCAGGGTTCCGGCAGACCCACAGCTCCCAGGAAGGTGCTAGCCCCTCGGCGACGACCGCGATGACTTTTGTCTACGGCGTGCGAGCCGCCCAAGCTCAACGCGGCGTGTCCGGAGCTGTCGGCAGCCTGACGCAAATAAGCCGACGGCAGGTCCCGCTGAGCGGGCATCCTGCCCGTGCGCCGCACGGGCAGGATGCCCGTGCGGCGGGGACACCCAGACCGGATGCGGGGGAAATGCCGGGCGATGTAGAGGGCGACCGTACCGACAGTCCGCTGCCGGACACGAAATGGTACACGCGTGACTATACTGGAGTTCTCCCAGACGACCTGAGGGTCGCTCAGACAGAAACAGACTCAACTTTGGCATCCCAAAGAAGGGAACGCTTTGCATCGCAATGGAAATCGAGTTACTCCGGTTTCGTTACCATGAATTCGCTGCCGCCACTGACGAGAGACATTTCCAGCTGGCCTGTTCCTGATTGGATAATCGAAGTCTCTCGGGAGAACATAAACAGAGCCTACCAGGGGAACGAAACATACAAAGAGATTCTCCAGCCAGAGTCGCCCTATATCCCAAGTACCGAATTCGGGGGCAATCGAGGATACCCCTTCACTTTCGCCGAATTGCGCACTTCTGAGCCACTTGTTGCCGAATCGGCGCTGTACATTTACCGGGCTCGCATGTACTATCTCTGGGACGCGAGCGGCGCTTTTTTTCTCGCGAAAGAATTGGTTGGTGAAGATGTTAAAATTCGCACTTCCCATGGCTTCTCCTACTAACTCAGCCTGGATCCACCGCGCGATAGTCGGTCTGTGGACGACGAAATAAGAAGAGGTGCCCGCTGACCTGGGATGATGGGAGTTCCTACACCCTCATCAGTCCCACGAAGCAAGGCACCTCGTAAGTGAAAGTCTCCCACAGCCCGGCGGCCCTGTTCGCCGCCTTCGACGACCCGGACCTGATCGCGCATGCCGGGCTGGTCCCGATGATCCGGCTGGCCGAGCGGTGCGGGCTGCCCCGGCTGGTGGCCGAGAAGGTGAAGCTCACCGGCGCGGCCAACGGTGCCGGTACGGCAGCCGACGCGAAGGCCCTGTCGATCGTGGGTGGCATGATCGCCGGGGCGGACAGCATCGAGGACCTGGACGTTCTTCGCCACGGTGGCCTGTCCCGCCTGTTCGGCGGGGTGCGTGCGCCCTCCACGCTCGGCACGTTCCTGCGCGCCTTCACCTGGGGACACGTACGCCAACTGCAGTCAGCCGCACGGGCGTTCACCTGCAACCTCGCCACGCACACCGGCCTGGTCCCCACCGGAGACGAGGTGGTGTTCGTGGACATCGACTCCAAGGTCAAGCAGGTCTACGGACCAGCCAAGCAGGGCGCCTCGTTCGGCTACACCAGACAGCGCGGCCTGCACTTCCAGATCGTCACCGTCAAGACGGGCACCTGCGCGCCGGTGATCGTGGCAACGAGGCTGCGCAAGGGCTCTGCCAACTCCGGCAAGGGTGCGGCCAGTCTGCTGCGCGAGGCGCTGGCCACCGTGCGGGCGATGGGCATCACCGCCCAGATCATCGTCCGCGCCGACTCCGCGTACTTCTCCCACAAGGTCGTCGAGGTCTGCCGCAAGGCCGGCGCACGGTTCTCGCTCGCGGTCGCGGTCAGGAAGAAGATCCGCGAGGCCATCGCACACATCGCCGAGGACGCCTGGGCGCCGATCAAGTACACCGCCGCCGTCTGGGACGACCGGGAGGAACGCTGGATCTCCGACGCCGAGATCGCCGAAGTCCCCTTCACTGCCTTCACCAGCAAGAAGAAGGCATACCACACCACCGTCCGGCTGATCGTGCGCCGCGTGAAGCGGCTGAACCCCAAGAGCGTGCCCGAGGGGCAGGCCGAACTGTTCGGCGTCTGGCGCCACCACGCCCTCTTCACCGACAGCCCGTGCCGGTGCCGGCCTGGCTGCTCAGACAGGGCGGGCGTCCGGAGGCGTACTGCCACCGTGAGATGCTCGACGCTGTGCGTTACCTGGTCGACAACGGCGTGAAGTGGATGGCCATGCCGGTCGACTTCCCGTACTGGCGGGCGGTCTACGACTTCTTCCGCCGCTGGCGGGCCTGCGACTACGTGCGGGAACTGCACGAACGCCTGCGCCGCACGGCGAGGGAACGCTCAGGCCGCAACGCCGAGCCCAGTGCGGGAGTCATCGACAGTCAGTCGGTGGACGCCTCCGAGACCGTCGGCGAGGACAGTCGCGGATACGACGGCGGCAAGGCACGTGACGGGCGCAAGCGTCACGTCCTGACCGACACCGACGGTCTGCTGCTCGAGGTCACCGTGACCACGGCCGACGTGCACGACTCCAAGGCCGCCCCCGCGCTGCTGGAGACGTTCATGGACCAGCCCGGCCGGCTGCTGAAGCTGGTGTGGGTCGACAGCGCCTACCAGGGTCCGGCGCTGGCGAAGGCGTTCGCATGCCACGGAGTGCGCGTCGAGGTCGTGCGCCGCTCTGACGGGCGACGCGGATTTGTCGTACTGGCCCGCAGGTGGGTGGTGGAGCGCACGCTGAGCTGGCTCTCCCGCTCACGCCGCCTCAACCGCGACCACGAACGCCGCCCCGACCACCACGCCCAGATGGTGTGGTGGGCCGCCGTGATCAGGCTGTCCCGGCGCCTGGCCGGGGACGCTCCGCACTGGCCGGAGAAGCGCCCCGGCCGACTGCTGCGGGCGCGGGCATGAACCGTCCGTCCTTCGCCCGCACCAGCCAGCCCCGCTTCTCCAGCACGTAGGCACGGTGACGGATCTTCTCCACCTCGTTCTTGATCTCCGCTTCCCGGCCCACCGCCCGCGTCAGCTCCACCCCGTTCACCGGCCCCGACGCAGCCACCACCGCGGCGAACACCTCCCGGTACAGGCCGCTGAGCACCTCCTCACCCATGCCCGACCGCCACACCGGCGGCCGCTCGCCATGCCCCGCGCCGGGGCCGCTCGATCCCACGGCGGCAGCCGTCTCACCACCCGAAGGCACGGAAACCGGCATATTCACCGTGCTCTCCTCCGCCAGCACCGACACGAGCTCCTCACGCCCCACCCGGGCCCGCTCGACTCACTCCCGCGCGGCATCCACCTCCGCCTGAGCCTGCTCCAGGACCTCCGTCCAGGACTCGAGATCCTGCCTCGCCCGCGCCTCACGCCGTTCCATCAACCCCAGCACCGACGGCATCGCACCCTCCTCGATCCACAACACGCCGTCCGCTGCCTCCCCTACCCCGTCGCGATCATGCCCCGCACACGAAGAAGCCCCTGCTCATCGAACAGGGACTCCCTTTGCCACAACGCACTTACATGGGAACGGTGTTTGCTGGGCTTTCGGCGCTGGTCGTCAAAGGCGTGGTGGTCTCGGCCCCGGACCCGGGAGGTGGCGCTGCCGTGTCCGGCGTGAGGGACGCCGACGGTGATGAGGTTGATCCCTTGGGGTTGTCCCAGCCCAGCACCACCGCTGCCCGCCGGGCGCCCAGCCCATCGGCTCCCGGGTCCAGGGCAGTGGCCATCAACGCCTGGTAGTCCACCGACAGGTCACGGCATCCGCCACCCCCGCAGCATCTCGACCGGCAACGGGTCGAGACTTCCGTGACAGATGTAATCCCATATCTGACCAGCGACATCCGCACATGGGGTTCGGAAAGAGAACGACCTCTGAAGACCTCACTGATCGTGGTGTGGGACCGGCTGAGCACGCACATCTCCCAGACCATGAAGGCGCTCGTTGCCGACGGGACTGACTGACAGTGGTCCCGCTGCCCGGGTATGCGCCCGACCTCAACACGGTGGAGGGCCTGTGGCCGCACATCAAGCAGAGCCTGGCCAACCTGGCTGCCGTACCCTGAACGAGTTGGAGACTCTGCTCCGCAAGCGGCTGAAGGCGCTGCAGTACCGGTATGGCATCCCCGGCGGATTCCTCGCCGGGGCGGGGCTTACTCTCGACAGACCGGACGGACCCCAATACGCCGAAGTCAGTGACCGAACCCCGTCTACGTCGACGTTCTGCATCGCCGCGACGCCGTTGTCAGGGACGCGGGTCGGGCAGCCGGTGCCGAGCATCACGGTCCCGCCCTAATCACGTTCAGAGTCTGGTTGAGGTCGCAGAGCTCGGGGGTACTGCTGGGCAGGTTCCGCGCACTTTCGAGTATTTCATGCGCTCACCTCCTGTGTTAGCGTGCGCCTCGCTCGCACGTTTTGTCGTCTCTCATCCACCGAACTTCGCCCCGCTGTTCTGCTTCGGTCTCCGCGCAGAGCGGTCGTAAGAACGTTGGAACGAAGCGTTTCAGGTACATGTGCGTTTCAGGCTGCTATGCACATCCGCTGACAGGTTGGGCAGCGGACCGCGATGATGAAGTGAGATACATGAGTGTCAACCAGGCACCGGGGCCGGACGAGGTACACCAGCCGGCAGTTGGCGCGGAAAGTTCCCTGACGAATCAGCACACCGTCGGCGAGCCGACTCTGTGGGGAGAGGCGCTGCCCTGGGTCGACGAGGTCGGGGGGACGGGCGCCTCTTCTTCCGCGCGGCACCCGTCGGCCGATCAGAGCACGACCTCAGCCGACCGGCCCACTGAGCCACACGGCCCGGTGTCCCCCGACACATCCTTCGCCGACGGCTCCACCATGCTCCAACTCCCCCTCCGGGCTCTGGAGCCAGAAAGCGACTCCGTGCTCCTCGGACCGGACGGCGGCGACGCCTCAGCCGAGAAGACGTCCCGCAAACGCGGCCGCGTACGAGCAGCCGCCCTGACGACCGCCGCGTGCGCGGGAATCGTCGTAGCCGCCACTTTGGTATCCAGCCGGGCGGACCATGGCGAGCCGGGCAAAGCGGTGGCGGCGCGAAGCGTCCAGCCCTACCAGGCGACTGGGACGCCGCCCGGTGCGGACGTTTCGCCCTCAGCCAACCCATCCCACACCGGCGCCCACCCCTCGCAGTCTCACAGCGCGAGCGCCTCCGCACAGCCCAGCGTGAAAAGTACCCCGGCCTCCACACCCGTGGTGACGCACGCCCCGCCCGCCACCGCGCAGACGCACCCTGCAAAGACGCCGACGTCCAGCTCAGCACCGGCCTCCACGGCAGACCCTTACGTCATCCAAGCCACTGCGGTCATCCAACCAGGCCAGTCCATCGAGTACGGCAAGGCCACTTTGACCATGACCTCCTCCGGCGACCTTGTCGTCACCGATGAGCGACAGGTGACACGCTGGGCGACGCATACCTCCGGCTCCGATCTCCAAACGGTGTTCCAGAACGACGGCCTCCTCGCGATCTATGACGCGCAGCACAAAGTCCATTGGTCGTCGTACACCAGCGGGAATCCGGGAGCGGTCCTAGCGATCACCTACGACGGCAACGTGCAGATCCGGCTCGGAAACACCGTGCTCTGGCAGACGGGCACCGGCCATTGAGCCAGCGCTCGGGGGCGGAGCGCACCGCGTTTGCGGCTCCACCGAAGCATGCCCACGGAACACGAGAAGCGACCGACGCATCGGTGACAGCACCGCCGCCAAGCGCCCGGAAATCGCCGAGGACGCCCCGCATGGTGGCCCCGGCGCGCCGGTGAAGCCTGGCTCGTTCATCCTGTCGGCGCGCTCGATCACCGGTCTTGGATGTACGCCGCCGGCCTGGCTCGGGACGCCGAGTTCACCGTGGTGGTGATCGACATTCCTGAGGAAGGTTCCCCGGACGTCTTGGACGCCGTCGCACGCGCTCTGCCGCCCGGGCAGACCGGGCTGCGGCTGCTGTTCGGCCGGACGCCTGTCGGTGGCAGCGCGCGGGCCGCGCAGTGGCTGGCCGTCCGGACAGGACGGGACGTGGTGACTGCGGACGGTCGTCCATGGCCTACCGCTGAGGGTGCCCTGTTCGTCAGTCCGGACAGAGGCTCGGGATGGACCCGCTACGCTCCGACCGGTGACACCGAATGGATGGGATGGCGTTTTCCTCACCCCGTCTGGGAAAGCGATCTCGGCGACTTGCCTGCCCACATATCGGAGTGGACGCACGCCGAACCCCTCGCAGCCGGCCTTTGGCTGCGTCCGAGCGTGGCATCGGACTCCCTCCGCACGCACCGCTCGTTTCTGATGACGCGTCTGCGAAGCAGACCGGAGGCACTCACCGTGGTCGTCGGCGCTCCCGGCTCGCTAGTGCCGCATCAGGCAACGTTCGCCCTGTCAACGACGGTGCGTAGGCGCTTGTCGTTGGCGTGGCGGTTTCGCCAGATGATGTAGCGGCGGATCATGCTGCCCTGTTGCTTGTGGTCGGCGTGGTCGGTGCCGTCGAGGGTGAAGTAGCGCAGGGCGGTGAACTGGGCCTCGATACGGTTGAGCCAGGAGCTGTTGGTCGGGGTGTAGGCGATCTCGACGTTGTTCGCCGTCGCCCAGGTGCCGACCCGCTGGCATCTCTTCGTGGTCAGGTGCGGGGAGAAGTTGTCGCAGACGATCGCGATGCGGACCTTGGGCGGGTAGAGGCTGCGGAGGTAGCGGCAGAACTCCAGGAACTGGGTGCGCTTCTTGACCGGCTTGATGTGTCCGTAGAGCTTGTCCTTGGCCAGGTCGAGTGCGGCGAACAGGTGCCGCACTCCGCCGTAGCGGTTGTAGGTCGCCCGCCGCCTGCGGCGGGGTTCGCGGTCGGGGTCCTTGTGCTTGCCTCCGCGTTCGGCCCATTGCCGGCCTGGGTGGGGCATCAGGTTGAGCGGCCCGAACTCGTCCATGCAGAAGATGACTTCGGGCTCGCCCTCCTCAGGTATGACCTCGCCGTCGGCGATCGCGTAGAGGTGTTCGACGCGGGCCTTCTTCATGGCGTAGTCCGGGTCGCGGGAGGTCTTCCAGGTCTTCAGGCGTTGAAAAGAGACGCCTTCCTCGCGGAGCAGGATGCGCAGGCCCTCGTGGCTGATGTCGTCGACCACCCCCTCGGCGACCAGGAAATCGGCCAGCTTGGTCAGACTCCAGGTGGAAAAGGGCAGGTCGTGCTCGGTGGGTTTGGACTTGGCGATCTTCTTGATCTCGCGGCGCTCGGGGACTGTGAACGTCTTCGGCCGGCCGCCCTTGTATTTCGGGTAGAGCGAGTCGAAGCCGTCGGTGTTGAAGTTGTGGATCACATCGCGGACCCGGTCGTCGCTGGTGAACGACACCTCGGCGATCTTCGCCACCGGCATGCCCTGTGCGGACAGCAGCACCATCTGGGCCCGCCGCCAGGTCACCACCGACCCGGTGCCCCTGCGGATGATCCGCAACAACCGCCGGCCCTCGTCGTCATCGATTTCACGCACGCGTACTCGTTCTGCCACCGACACACCCTGACAGCCACACGCTGCCCGGTACAGCACCCGGACGGCGCGTCACGACAGGGCGAACGTTGCCTGATGCGGCACTAGCCGTTCCCCTTGCGGACATCGCCCGGTTCTGGACAGGGCTGCCAGAACACCTGCGGCCCCATACCTGGTTCACCTGTTTCGGCCCGGTCGTTCTGCCGGCCGGAACCGCCTTTGGGGAGGCGTTGGCCGCCGCGGTGGGAGCGACAGTGCGGTCGTACACCGGGCTGCCCGTCAGTTCCACGGCACACATCCCCACCGAGGAACCCGTCGTCGTAGTGCGCCCCGACGGCACGTTGGGCCGGACACTGATGACCCGGGAGGTTGCCCATTTCCCGCCGTCGCAGGATGGCGGACCCACTTCCCCGGTAGTGACGAATCACCGGTGGCCGGTCGACACCCTGACCCTGATCCGTCCCGGCGTCTACCAGCACGGGCCCGACGCTGTGGTGGAGGTGCTGCGCTGTGGTCTGTGGGTACGCAACGCCGTCGAGCCCGTGGACGCCGAGCCGCATTCCCTGCCGATGGACGAGGCGAACGAGATGGTCCTGTACGACAGCGGGGACCCCCAGACCGCCTCAGCGTTGCGGGAACTTGCCCAGGACATCGCGCGCCAAGTGGCCGCCGACAACACGGTCCCTCTCCAGGTGACCGGTATCCACTCGGCGGCACGCCGAAACGAGCCTGAACCGTTCGGTGACATCCGACCCACCGTCCGAGACGCGGCTGACCGAACGGGTACCGCCATGGCACGGGTCGGCTCCGAGCGGCACGAGCCATCCCGGCCAAAAACCGCGCGAGCCGCTCCCCTCACCGTCTCCGAACACTTCAGGGCCGTATGGGGCGAACAATACGACTCCTGCGTCGCCTTCGCCGCGGAGCTGGTGCGCCGGCACCCGGCCCTGCGTGGCGATCAGTCATCCGGGGACCCGGTCGTGGAACTGGCAGTGCTGCGTCTGTACCTTCTGCGGGACGGGGACCTTCCCATCCTTCTTTCCGAGGCCGGCGCCGGCCGCACCGCGACTCAGGAACTCGGCCGACTGCTGGCGTCGGGGCTGCACAGACTTCCCGCCTACGCCGGGCCTGTGACCCTGCGTACCGAGCTCGACCAAAGCGACCTGGCCCGGTACAGGACAGGCGGCACGGTCACGGCGTCAAACTGGTTCGCCTGCACCATGACCGGATGGTCGGGACGGTCGGGCAACACGGATCTCGTCATCCTCTCGTCCGGCGGGCGCCGCACGGCGCTCCTGGAGGCCGGTGACCCAGATGTGGTGATGTTCACTCCCGGGGTTCGCTTCGCGCCGCTGGCCGTGGAAGCCGGGGCGCGCAACGCCGTCCTTCTCCGGGAACTCGGCCCGAGCGAGGTTGCCACGGCCGCCCCGGACGCCTGTCGCCGAGCTGTGCGGCAACTGAGTCGCGCCCTCACCGACTGGCGACGGGACGAGAGCTTCGAGGTCGTACGCACGGGCATGCTGAGCGCGTTCTTTCAGCCTCCTTTTCCGGGCACAACAGCGCGACCTACGGCGGACGGAGCAGGGGCGTCAAGGGAGCCGAACTCAGCGGCGCCGACGAATGGTTGAGCCCTCCCCGCGATCCCGATCTTCTCCGAGCGCAGGCGCGTGCCCATCGATGCGAGGACCGCTGCCACTGCCCCGCAGAGCACTCCGCAGTACTCGCAGATTCCAGGCGCGTAGTGGTGGGAGTGAAGGGAGCCGAACCCTCACACCCGCAAGGACACCGGGAACCACTGGGTGGTTCCGGTCATCATGGCCTTCATGACCCGGCGCCCAGAGCGCGGGGGTTCCGGGGCGGCGTCGGGCTCCGCTGCGAGAGACAGTCGGGTGCGCAGGACAGGGGCGGCGCATTAGCCGTAGGCGGGAGCCGGCTGTTTCGATGCGACGCCCGCGCTCGGCGGCTATGGCCTTCGGCCCCAACTTCGCCCGCCACGGACTGAGCAGCTCATCAAAACGTCCCATGTCGCATCAATGAACCCAATTACTTGAAGTAACCCGTAAATTCGTGACGCCCCTGCCTGACCGCGGGCCTGTTGGGGTATTTCCTGGGGGGGCGGAAGGGCAGGCTGTGTCCGGGATGGTGGGCTGGTGGCGGCCGGAGCGGTTGGGTTGGGGATGTGCTCCGGGGTGTGGGGGCGAACGCTGTGTCGTCGCTGGTCCGCTTCGCTGTGGCTCGTGGGGTGGCCGGGGCGTTGACGGAAAGGGTGGTTGGTGATGGGCGAGACGGTCAGGAATGACGCTGAGGGGGTGGCCCGGGTGGGGGCGGCTCTGGGTGAGCTGGGTGAGCGGTGGAAGGAGGTCGCGGACCGGCTCGGGGCGCGGACGCGGGAGCTGGGCGACGGGGATGTTTTCGGTGATGGTGAGGAGGGCCGGCAGTTGAGGGAGAGTTTCCTGCCGGCTCAGCAGGGGCTGGTGGAGGCAATACAGGGTCTGGGTCCGCTGGGGGCGGGTTCGGCGGACGCGGCGCACGGCACGGCGGGTGTGTTCCAGCAGGTGGATGAGACGACCGGGAAGATCGCCGCCGATCTCAGGGACAGCTGAGCGTGGACACCATCGAGGTGCCTGGTGCGCTGGCCGTGTTCCAGCGGGTGGATGAGACGACCGGGAAGATCGCCGCTGATCTCAGGGAGAGCTGAGCGTGGACACCATCGAGGTGCCGGGGGCGTTGGCCGGGCTGGCGAAGATCGTGGTGGGTAGTGAGTGGCCGAAGGTCAAGGAGGGGCTCCTGTGGGAGCTGGGGCAGCTGGACCAGGAGGCGGCCCGGCTGCTGGCTGAGATCCTTGAGGCGTTGCGGCGTGTGATTCCTGGTGCGGCTGCCAGTGCGACCGGTCCGGCCGGTGACGCGATGACGGATCTGCTGGACCGGCTGTCGGCCGTGATACCGGATCTGGTGGAGACGGCGAACGCGCTGGGGGATTCGGCGAAGTCGACCGCGGCGGAGATCCAGTACGGCAAGCTGATGATCATCGGGGTGATGATCTGGCTGGCGGCGGAGCTGGCGGCGTTGCTGCCGTGGTCGTGGGTGCCGGGTGTTGCGGCGTTGATCGAGGCGGTGGAGGCCGCGGCGGCGGTGGTGGCCAGGACGCTGCTGGGCCGGATTTTGCGTTCGGTGGCCGCGCGTGCGTCGTTCTCGCGTGCGTTGCAGGCGGCGGGTGCGGCTTCCGCGAGCCGGATCGCGCAGTTGCTGGAGCGGCTGGGTGTGGACAAGGGTGTGGCGCGCTCGGCGGGTGAGCTGGGCGGCAGGATGGTCAACGGCGCGCTGGCGGGCACGGCTTTCAACGTGGGTCTGGACGTGGGGATCCAGGCGGGTCAGATGGCGGCGGGGGTGCGGCAGTCGTGGAACACGCAGGCCACGGCGTTCGGCGCGTTGACGGGTGTGGCCGGTGGCGTGCTGGGCGCGGGTCTGATCCATGGGGTGCAGTCCGCGGTGGGCAGGCTGGGGGAGAAGTCCGGGGCGCGCAGGGCTGACGCGGAGGGCCTCAAGGGCCCGGAGCGGGTCATCCGTGTGGCCGAGGTCCGGGCGGAGATGACGAGCTGGGTGACGCCGCCGGCGGTTACGCGGCCGGCGTGGAAGACGGAGAACTTCACGGAGTGGAAGAGTGCCGCGGGGCTGAGGTCGCTGCCCGCCAGGGCCGCGGTGGGCGGGGCGGCGGGGCTGGGTGCCACGGTCATCGGTAACGCGGCCTCGGGTTACAACGGTGGTCTGGGACTGGGTTTCATCTCGGGAGCGGTCGGTGTCATGGCCGAACGCCCCCACATCCACGTTCCCCACATCGACATCCCCCATGGTGAGGGCGGTGGCGGGTTCTCGGAGCTGGACCTCAAGACCGGCGACACGAAGGAGAAACCGGAGGCGCCGGGAGCCGGGTTGACGGTCCCGGGAACGGGGGCGGGGTCGGCTGGAACGGGAACGACGGGGTCGGCTGGAACGGGGTCGGGGGTTTCGTCCGGCGCGTCACGGTTCGCGTCGTCCGGTGTACCCGTGAATGCCGATGTCCCCTCCGGCCTGGCCGGCCAGGCCGGCCGCCGCAGGCGCAGGCGGGGCCGGTGGCGGCGGGCGGGACGGGTCCGGTCGCCGCTCCCGGGACCGGGGCTGGGGCCGGGGCTGGGGCCGGGGATGTCACGGCGTCCGGGCAGGCTCGGGCCGAATCGGGACCGCCGCGAGCCGGGACGTCCGCGACCGGGCCGGTCACGGCGGGTGGCGCGGCCGTGCCCGGTGGACTGCCCGGTTTCCACACCGTGCTGCGCAGCGAACATCCCGGGACGGAGCCCGCCGCTGTCGCTCCTGGTACCGCGCCTGGTGCCGGTAGTACCCCTGCCGGTGTCTCTGCCGGTGCCGGTACCCCTGCCGGTGTCTCGGGCGCCGGTGCTGCTGGTGTTGTTCCGGCTGCGGTGCGGACCGCGGCGGGTGTGGGGTCCTCTGGTGCGGTCATTGGGACCGAGGGCGGGGGTGCGGGCGGGGCGGCGGTGTCCGGCGTGGTCCGTGCCGCGGGGGCCGGCGTCGCGGGGGCCGGCGTCGGGGGTGTTTCCGGCGCTGATCCGAAGAGTGCCGGCGGGGTGTCCACCGTGGCGGCCGGGGCGGGCGGGACCGTGGAGGGCCGGCCACAGCCGTCGGCTGCCGGTGCCCCTGTTTCCTCCGGTGCCTCTGGTGCCTCTGTTTCTTCTGGTGTCCTTGCTGCCGGGCGTGGCTCGGACGGGCCGTCGGTGACGGGTGGTGTTCCCGGGCGGGAGGGTGCTGCCGCGTCTGCACCGGCCGGCGGGTCGGACCGGGTCGGCGGGTCGGACCGGGCCGGCGGGGTGTCCTCGTCCGGTGGCACGGTTCGCAGCGGGCCGGGTGAGGGTGCCGATGTGGGCGGGCAGGCCGTCGTGGGGCCGGAGCGGGCGGCCGACGCGAGTCCTGGCCCGGCCCGGAGTCCGGAGGTGTCCGTCGGGCGGACCCCGGCCGGGGACGGCTCCGGTGGTGGTGCCGGGCGGGCCGGGGACGGGTCCGTAGACGGTGCCGGGCGGTCTGGGGAAGGGTCCGTAGACGGTGCCGGGCGGGCCGGGGACGGGTCCGTAGACGGTGCTGGGCGGGCCGGGGACGGGTCCGGTGGTGGTGCCGGGCGGGCCGGGGACGGCTCCGGTAGTGGTGCCGGGCGGTCTGGGGAAGGGTCCGTAGACGGTGCCGGGCGGGCCGGGGACGGGTCCGTAGACGGTGCCGGGCGGGCCGGGGACGGGTCCGGTGGTGGTGCTGTTCCGGAGGATCGCCGGTCATGGGGTGCGGCTGGGTCCCGTACCGTCCCTGCCGGGGTCCGCGGCCCGTCTGTGTATGAGCTGGTGGATCGTCTGGTCCGGGCACGGGAGGGGGGAACGCCTGATGGTGTGCCGTTGGTGCGGCTGACGGCGGACCAGCGGCAGGAGTGGATCGGCCGGCGGGTGCTGGATGCCGCCGCCGCGGCACGCGCCGCAGCCGGCGCTGCCGCACGCGCCGGTGAGCAGCTGCAGGCGGCGGTGAAGCGGCCGGGGACCGGGCGCGGGCTGAGGCCGTGGAGTTCCTGCGGAAGCTGCACCAGGATCTGGAACCCCTTTTCGCGGTGCCGCGGGGGGCGGAGGCGTTCTTCTCACCGGTCCACGAGGGGGCGCCGGACGCTGCGGGGAACGCCGGGCCGTGGCAGTCCGCGCAGGCGCGCATGGCGGGCGAGCGCGGGGCCGAGATGGTCGAGGCGGAGCGGGGCGCGGGGCGTCTGCGGCGTTTCGAGGAGCGCTTCGGGCAGTGGGCCAATGAGCGTTTCGCCACCGGGTGGGAGCCGTTGTCGGGGCCGGCGGCCGGTAGTGGTGGGCTGGAGCACCGGATCGGCGGGGGCCCGGCGCCGTCCCTGTCGGCGGCGGGCATGTCCCACGAGACCCTCGGCCGGGTTTACGAGACGGCGACGCGGCAGGTGGGGCGGGACCTGGACGACGGCAGCGGCCTGGACCGGCTCGACACCGAGGGGGGTCTGCACCGTTACCTCGATGAGCTGTGGGTGAGTGCCCACACCGTCACCGAGGCCGGCCGGGTCCTGCGTGAGGAGTTCGCGCGGTGGCGGGACTCCGCCGGCCCCGACGAGCGGGCCTGGCTGGACGGCGGCCCCGGGCCGGGTCCCACTCCCGGTCCCGCTTTCTTCGGTGCCGGTGTCGGTGTCGGTTCCACTCCCGGTTCCACTTCCACTTCCACTTCCGGTGCCGGTGCCGTCGGCGGTGCGGGCCGGGAGAGGCTGGAGGGCGGCGGCGGGGGTGCGTGGTCCGGTGGGGAGAAACCGCCCGCTGACCGGGTTTTCGAGGCGGCTGAGCGTGCGTTCGAGCGGATGGTGCGCCGTGAGGTGGAGCCGTTGCTCACCTCCGCGGCGATGAGTGCCGGGCCGCGGCTGCTGGCCGGGGAGATCACCCGGGCGGTGGACCGCCTGCTCGGAGGCGGCGGGCGTGCGGCGGGGGAGAGTCCCGCGGCCGTGCCGGGGGTGCGCCGGGCGGTGGAGCGGGCGGTGCGCGGGCTGGGTTCCCGGCTGCCGCGGGTGCGGGAGGTCTTCGAGCGGGCCGCTGCGGATGAGCGGGCCCGGCAGGCGGCGGCGGATCACTTCGAGGTGGTCGCGGACCGCCTCACGTACGGGCCGCGGGGCTGGGCTCGGCTGCCGGACCCGGCGTCATCGTCGGGCGGGCCGGGCTGGGAGCTGTCCGCCGGAGGCCGGGAGCGGCTGCGGCGGGAGTGGCTGGACGAGGCCGACACCGACCGGCAGAAGATCTTCGGTGACCCCGGTGGCCCCGGTGGCCCCGGTGGTCTCGGTGGTCTCGGTGGCCCTGGTGGCCTTGGTGGCCTTGGTGTTGTGGGCTCGGACGGCGGGCGGGGCCGAGCCGGCGCGGAGCGGCGCTGGCAGGAGGTGCGGGCGGCCCGGGAGCGGGAACTGCCGGGCCGGCTGGAGCTGCAGAGCCGTAAGGAGGACGCCGCTCACCAGGTGGTCGACGCGGTCAGGGAAGCGGCGGAGTCCGGAGACTGGCGGAGGGCGCTGAACGGTCTGGGCCGGGAGTTCCGTGACCTGTTCCCGCTGGGGGACCACGCGGCCGGTGTGGAGGTGCGGCGGGATGCCGCCCGGAGCCTGGGGGAGACACTGCACCAGGCTCTGGACCAGTGGGCGGCGGCTGGCCCGGCCGGGCGTGAGTCCGGCGCGGCGGACCGGATCATCGCCCGTCATCTGCGGCCCGAGGACGTCGGGCGGCGCGTCGCGCTGGCAGCGGTCCGCCGTTCGGAGACGGACAAGGCCCGGGCGGAGGCCGTCGCCGCGGCGGCCGGTGACCCGCGGGCGGTGGGTGACGCGGTGGACCGGTTCGTCGACACGCACGCCGACCGTGTCGCCGAGCTGTTCGACCGGCACTTCGCCGCCGGCCAGGCGTCCGGCCGTATCGACGCGGTGGCCGTGGCCGGCTGGCGGGCCGGCCGGAAGCGTCTGACCGAAGGCCTCGGACACCACCTGGCCTTCGAGTTCGACGCCACCCACGGCATCGGCCGGTGGGCGCAGGGCACGCGGGAGGCGGCGGACGGCCGCCACATCGACGACGAGAACTACGACCGGATCGCGGCCACCACCCGCAAGGACTGGTTCGAGACCTACAACCGGCTCTTCGCCGGCCACCTCGGACCAAACGGCCTGGACACCGGGAAATGGCTCCTCCACGAAGAGACCAACGCGAACCGTTTCCGCCGCGACCCCGACGCGGGCACGCCCGCACACCCCGACGCACCCGAGCCCCCCCACAACGCTGCCCCCCTGGCCGCCGTCCCGCACCGGGACACCGACCGAACCGCGGGCGAACCAGACCCTGCCCGCCGGCCGGATCCCGCAGCGGTCACGGTGGCCGACGATGTCATCGCCTCGGTCCAGCCGGGAAGCCGCGTGGGCCTCGCCGGCTCTCCGACGCAGAACGGGTCCCGTCCTTCTTCTGCCGCGAATATTCGTGTTCCGGCGGATGGCGGTTTCGACCCGCCCAGGATGCTGAGGAGTGGACCGGAGCACTCTTTTTCGGGGCGGGAGCGTGCGGACGGCTCGGAGCTGGTGCTGGGGCTGTCGGGGGTCGGGGCGGGCATGCCGGGTCTGGAGGTACCGGTTCGGGATGCGGGCGGTGGGGAGCCTGTGTCCGCGGCGCTGGTGGCCGGGCCGCCCGCCGCGCTGCCCCGGTTGAGTCTGGTCAGGTTCGACGAGGGAGAGACGGGTCTCTCGGAGGACCGTCAGAACGACATCCAAGGGCTGGCTTGGGATGTGGCGGAGGCGGGTCTGCGTAACCGGCGCGCGGGTGCGCCGTTGCCGGACATCGAGATCACCGGGTACGGGGCCGACAGCGGGCGGGAGCGGGTGCGGTCCGTCGAGAAGAGGGGTTTCCGCAGGGCACGAGCCGTACACGAGCTGTTCGTCGACGGGCTGGACCTCGCGCTGGGCAGTCTGCAGCCGAACGTGCCGGCGGGGCCGCAGCGGCTGACTTCAAAAGACTTCTCGATCGCTCAAAAGAACGGTCGGGCGTGGGTGCCCGCCCGGGGGGCGAGCGCGGGTTCGTCCAAGGTGGGGAGCCCCGCGGACCCGAGTCCGCAGGCGACGATCGCGGTCACGTCGCCGGGGCATGCGGCGGCGGTGGAGATCCTCGATGTGCTGCGCGGCGGGGATGGGGAGTTGGGCGGTGGCAGGTTCGACGTGGACGCGGTCGCCCGGCGGGTCCTGCACTTGAGCCCGCATGTGCGCGTCGACGAGGAGACCCGCGGGGAACTTTACGAGTTGGTGGAGCGGGCGGCCGCGGTGGGGCGGGCGAGCGGTCTGGTCACGCTTGGCGTGTTCCACCTGGAGGAGGAGGGAATCCTCGCGCAGGAGGACCGTTCCCAGCACTTCACGGTGAGTGGATCTCGGATGCCGGGTCTGAACTGGACCGGGCCCGCCGTCACCGAGCTGAGGTCCACCTCCGTCGCTGACCTCACCCACGACCAGAGGGGCGGTTTCAGTTCGGCGGGTGACCCCGAGCTGGCGCCGTGGCCGCTGGGTGTGACTCCGTATGTGGTGTTGGCCGAGGGGCGGCATGACACGGTGACGGCGCGCATGCCCGACGGGACGATGGTGAGACTGGGCGTCGACGAGTTCGTCGAGCTGGTCGCGCGCGATCCGGCGCTGCGGGGCCGGCCGGCCCAGGCAAGGATCGTGCTGGCTGTCCCGTTCGCCGGGGACCGGTACCTGGAGCTGCCCAGGAAGCTCGCCGACGCCACCGGCCGCATCGTGTGGGCGCACAGTGGTCGGGTGCAGCGTCATCCCGATCCTGGCGCTGACACCACCATCGCCGTGGTCCGACAGGACGGGCAGCCCCACGGCTCCTGGATCGAGGTTGCGCCCGGCCTGGCACCGGACGCCGACGACAGCGCACCGGGCTGGCACCGCGAGGTGCTGAGCCAGCCCATCATCAGCACGCTGACCGGACGCCAGATCGGCCGCAGCTTGTTCCACCCCGGCGAACTCGCCGGGCAACGCGAGGACACGTACAGCCGTCTCGACCGGATGACCCATTTCGCCCACTACAACCCGGTCACCCGCACGTACTCCGCCATCTTGCCTTTGCCGGACCTGGGACCGACGGACAAGGCCTATCACCTGGTAGGTCACGGAATGCCAGGCAAACTGTTGCTGCCGCTGGAGGACGGCGGGACCAAGCTGGCCGACCGGCGGGAGGCGGGGCAGTGGCTGCGGAGGCGCAAGAGTCTGTCGAGCCGGCCCAGCGACCACTTTATCGACTTGTCAGTCTGCTTCGGGGGGGCAGACGAGGACGAGGACGCGCAGGAGTCGACCGACCAGTCCACTTTCACGCGGTTCGCCGCGGATTCGCTCGCGGACGACGCGTTGTCCTTTGCTAGGGCCCTCGCAAACATCACCCGCCGTAGGGTGCGAGCTTCTTACGGTATGCAGGGGACGACGCGCTCCCGGGACCACCGGGTGCTGTTTACCGACGAGCGGGGTCGTCGTTGGTGGTGGGAGACCAGCCGTCCGGAGCCCGATGAGGCGGAGCTGGACCGGCTCGCGGAGCGGGCCTGGTTCGAGGGCGAGCCGTCGCCGGCGCGGCGCCGCGCCCGGACACTGCGCCTGGTACGTGCCCTGCGGCTGCATTTCGGGCACGACATCGAGGACGCGGCTGACTACGCGACCCTGATGAGTGGAGCCGCGGCGGTCGACAACATGTGGCACGGTGACGCGGATCTCAGCCCCACCGGCCCGTTCTCACTGGACTTGCTGCAACGGGTGATCGCCGCGCACCCGCAGGCTCCTGCCGGGTCAGACGCCCAGGTCAGCCGGTGGGTGCTGGCCGCCGCGACAGACGCGTGGCAGTCAGGATCCGCCCGGTCGGTGAGCCAATTCGTGGACCTGCCGGTGCTGCGCTCGGCAGCCCGGTGGCTCCAGGACACAGCGGCGGTACAAGTGGCCGCCACCGTGTTGAGGCCCTCCGCTTCCGGCGGGTTGGACACCACCGGGCGGGCACGGATGTTCTGGGCGCGGGTCAAGGCCCTGGAGACATTGCCCACCCACGGCCCGGACGCGAACGCGTACATCACGAAGGTGCTGCACCAGGAACCCGCCGACCATGTGAACGACGAGCTGCGGGACGACGCGCTGACACTCCTGACCCGGGGGTTCGCGCTGGGCCGGGACATGGATGAAGCGGACGTGGCCGCCGCGTACGACCTTGAGGACCTCGGCGCATTCGACCTGTCCGATCGGCGCACGACCATGGGGTCCGCCACGGGCCACGGCCGGGCCTGGGACGGCGCCGCTGATGTCCAGCCCGATCTGGGCACATTCCGCACGCCGGGCGGGACCGTTGACGCGCCCTGGGCCGGAAAGGACGCTGCGGGCAGGGACCAGCTCGTCCCCTATCTCGTGCGGGCGTCCGTGAACCCCCAGTTCGACGACCACGTCGACGTGGTCTTCGGCGGTAAGGCGTACCGGGTGCCGGCCACCGAGTTCGCCGAACTCCTGGCAGCCGACCCCGCGCTGGGCCGTCTGACGCTGGAGACGCCCGTGCTCCTGGCACTCGACGGCCCCGGCAAGCCCACGCCCGCCCTCGCGACCTCTGTCGCCCAGCGGCTCGGCCGGAGCGTGTGGTGGGGCCCGTTCCCCGTGGACCTGTCCGGGACGAACGCGGCGGGCGCCCCGGTGCTCACCCTGACCGACCCACGGGCCACCAGGACGACCACCCACTGGCATCTGACCAGACCCACCGATCCGGCCGGGACGAACGACGCGGACACCCCGGTGCCCGCCTCGGGCGCCCCACAGGCCGGCACGACGACCACCCCACACCCTGACTTCCGGGGGCCGATCGCGCGCCAGGGCTCTCCCGCCCCCCTGGCATTCGCCGCTCCCGGGCCTTCCCACCCGCTTTCGTTCCAGCCGCGCAGGCAGGAGGTAGCCGACCGGGGCCCCCAAGTCCTCTGGCGGGGCGGGCTTCCGCAGGGGGACATCCCTCCCTCCGTGGCTGCGGGAGACCACCCGTGGACCTTGGACTACCCACCGGTCGAGGGCGGCCGGGTCTTCGGGGCCGCGTTCTTCCCTCAAGGCGACTGGCAACGGCTCGCCGATCCACACCTGGCCCTGCGCAACGTGACTCATGTCGAGCAGTGGCCCGCCGACCCGCTGCGCCCCGGACGCCTCAGGGCACCCGCTGAGATCAAGCCGCTGCCCGTCACCGTGGACGACGGCGCCTTCGTCATCACCTACCAGGGCTCACTGACTTCGCGCGTGCACGCTCTGCGTGTCCCCGAAGCGGCGCTCGCCATACTGCTCATACCCGTAGTCAAAGCCTCCGAATACGAGCAGTACGACGCGACAGACACACACGACGCGGCCACCGAGATCGCGAACCTTTTCGACATACCCGTCCATTACTCCGATGGCGGCACCAACGTCACCCGTGAGGGAAGCTACGGCACCGCGAAAATCCAGCAATGGCCAACTCGGGAAGGCGACCCGCCCCCATGGCGCACCGTCATGCCCACCGGACAGCCACGGGAAGGGGTGTCGCGGCCCGCGGTATTCGCCGTGCAGCCCGCCGGACACGTCCATGACCGGCCCCACACCTCAGTGAACAGCGGGGATGTCACCGCGGGGCGGGGGCGTCCCGTTCTGGAAGCGGGCCCGGTGGCCGGGCCGAGCCGGTCCGGTCCGGAGGCATCGCACGGCGGGCTCAGCTCCGACGAGAACGGGACCTTGCGGACAGCCACGCCCCAGCGTGGGGACGGCCACCCCGCACCGCTGTGGCATGAGGGGGTGCCCACCGACGATCCGCGGGTGGCGGAGGCGGTGGAACGGATCGGGCGGCTGAGCGGCGAGCACCGGGACGCGCTGCTGGCAGAGGCCGGCGGTCTGATGGGGGCGCCATTGGTGGCCGGGCGTGAGCCCGCACAGGAGGAACTGCGCCGCGCGTACCGTGCCGCGCTGGTCGAGGTCGCTGACGCCCTCCTCCCCGAGAGTGGGGTCGCTGACGTCCTCCGCACCGAGGGTACGGACAGGGCGCTTGAGATCGCGAAGGAGCGGGGATTCCCGAAGCTCTCGGAGTCCCGGGGTGGCGGCAAGCGGCGCAAGGCGGCCTCCGGTGCGGGTGAGGGTGCGGGGGGGGCCTCGACGGCACAGCAGGGCGTCGGGCGGATCGCCGCGCCGACCGAGGTCTTCGCGCAACCCGGCCCCCAGGTGAAGGCGGAACTGGCGCGCGTGGCCGGGGAGTTCACGCCGGGCGCCGGTAACGTCGCCCGGATGGGGCTGGCCCAGCGGCTCCAGGACGCCGTCCTGCTGTCCGGCTGGTACGAGGGATGGCCCGTCAGGCAGGTCGCGTCGTTGCTGCACGCCGATCGTCAATGGATGAACAAGCAGGAGGACCGGGAGTCCCTTGCCTGGATGCTGCGCCCTGAGCATGTACATGTACTCAAGGCGCTGGCACACACCAAAGTCGTCGGAGCCTTGCGGGGGCGGCCCCAGCTCGTCACGGCCCTTGCCGCCTCCGACTCCTTCCTCGAACAGATGGAGAACATCAGCGAGCGAGGGGCGCGGGAAATCATCGACCATCCGGAGTATCTGGATCCGTTGGTGAAAATGGACGCCACGGCACGAGACGACCTGTTCAAGGATTGGACTTGGGCCGCATTGGTTCTGCGCTACCCCGAGTTGACGTACGCCTTTGGCGGGCGTGCGGACTTGCTCAAGCATGTGCTGCACAGCACACTTCTGGCCGAGTCCGCTTCGAAATCTTCCGCTTTTCTGCAGGCGCTGGTCGACAGGAGCGACCCCCTGCTGATGGAGGAGCTCAGTTACGAGATCCCGCTGACACTCGCGATTCTGGAGACCGTGGAGGTCGAGGGGTTGACGGCCGGCCTCTACCGGGACGTGCTGGAAAACAAGCCGCTGCGGGAGTCGCTTCGGCGTCATGGAAACCTGGCGCTCGCGTTGTTCCGCGTACCGGCGTTGCTGAAGGCGGCCCTGGCCGACACCTGGGTGGTGGACGGCCTGGCCCGCAGTCCGATGCTGGGGCAAGTCATCTGGGAGAATCCTGGGTTCGCCGAACGTATCGCGCGTTCACGTGAGTTGTTCGAGGCGGCGACAGAAAACCCTGGTGTGGCCGAGTTCCTGTCCCGTGATCCCCGGCACTTCGATCGGTTGAAGAATGACGCCGAGTTGCTGCTGGCGTTGCGGCAGGCCTCGCCCGGCGACCGGTCCGCCGCGGTCTCCCGGGGTGTGCCCGTCGCGGACCCGGCGCTGGAAATCATCCTGGCCCAACCGGAGTGGGCCGCTGCCGCGGATGCCGACCCCGAGATGAAACGGGTCCTGCGCCTGACTCCCAATCTGCTGTCCGCGCCGCACGAGTACCGGCAACTACTCCGGGAAACCCACCTGCACCCTGACATCCGGGAGGGATCGATACTGCTTGCACCGGGGCTCCTGCGGGCCGCGGTCACGCATCCTTGGCTTGCGCCCTGTCTCTCGCTGGAGGCAGGAAGCTCTGAGGCCCACCTTACGGGCGAGCTATCCAGGTTCCTCCGTAGGCTACCGATGTTGGGTGATCTTATTTATAGGAGCCCGTCGGCGGTGTTCGCCGCGTGGGCGAGCCCCGCACTCCGCGCCAAGCTGAGCCGACTGAACTTGATGGTGGAGCAGATCGGCGACGACGACCGTCTGCCCGCTGGATTTCTGGCATTTAACTCAGTGTCCGAAAATGTCAAATCCATGAACGCCGACGTCTATGGCCTGCTGATGGCTGACGAGGCCGCTTTGTTGCGGTTGCTCAGGCGCAACGATTCGGCTGCCTCGGCGTTTTCGGAGAAGGTGTTCGGGAGCCTCGGCAGTGATGAAAGTAAGAGCATGCTGCGGGCGCTGGCCGACCTGCCGGAGATTCTGATGACTTCGGCGCATTGGGAGATGCTCTTCGGGAACCGGGAGCTCTTGTCCGCATTGGGGAGTCCCGAGCATGCGGCGGCACGCGACCTGCTGTTGTCGAAACCCGCGGTGTTCGCGGAGGCGATTGCCCGCCCCGGCTTCACCGATGCCCTGGAGCGAGATTCATTCAGGGAAGAATTGGCGAAACTGGTAGAGAGGAAGAGGCGGGGGAAAGGTTACGTCACCGCGCTGGAAGCCGCGGTGAAGGCGACGGGCGCCGCGGTGCTGTCACCGGAGGGTGTGCCCTTCAATGAGACGGACCGCGCGTTGGCCGGGGTGTTTGACACCGCGTCACTGGCGGATGCGGAGGCGTTGGTTCGGGAGCGCGTCAGTGGACCGGAAACCGACCGCCTGCTCAACGCGGTGCGGGATGTGTGGCAGGACGAGATGCTGTTGCGTGTCGCGCGGAAGAGCAGTGGGGTCGCTGCCCTGTTGCTGCGGAGCAGCGAACTGGGTCCGACGCTGCGGGCGAGACCACTGCTGGAGAAGAGTCTCACCGAGACCTCCAGCAGCCTCCTCTCGCTTCTCGGTCAAAGCGAGACGATGCTGAGGGCGCTGCGTTCCAACGACGGCTTCTACACGCTACTCATGAGCGGCTCTCTCACCCCTTACCTTGCGGATCCCTCGGAGATGCAGGTCTATCTCGACAATCCGTACTGGGGATTGGTATTCATGCGCGCCGAGTTGCCCTCTTCGGTGTGTGGCAGCGTGATTCAAAGCACCACGCTGTTTGGCCTCGTCCAGGGGAGCAAGGTTCTTTCCAAGGCGGCGTTGGACGAGAGTCCGGTGATCGAAATTCTCCACAGCCATCGTGATCTGGCTGTCACGTTGGCCGCCCTGCCGCCCGGGGCTGCTTCGGACGTGCTGCTGGCTGCGGTGGCGGGCAGCCCGACACTGGCGCAGGCGCTGGCCAGGGATCCTGGGCGGTTGACAGCGGCCCTGAAGCGTGTCCCGGGCCTGGCGGACCACCTGGCCACGCACGGCGATTTCTCCGAGGATCCCGAGCACTACGTGAATATCCTCACCAACGATGTGCTACTGGACAAACTCGTTGCTTATCCGGGGCAGGTGGCGACTTTGTTCTCGGGGAAGACGTCGGAGCCGGCGGTGACGGCGGCGCGGGTCCCGGACCTGGTCGCGGCTCTACACAAGGATCCGGCGCTGGCGGGAGTTCTGCGTCGTGACCCGCAGGTGCGCGAGCTGGTGCGCCAGCAGCCGGAGATCGCCCTTGACCTGGCGAACGCCGATCCCGGGGGGCTGGCCGGCCCGCACGGCCTGCGCGTGGCTCTGGGATCGGTTCAAGGGCTGGCCGAGGCGATGATCCAGGACCCGCAGCTCGGTAAGGATCTGCGCCACAGCCCGCACGCGCTGCCCGCGCTCATGCGCAACCGTGCTCTGCTCACCCCCACACAGCCGGGTGATGTCATGTTGTGGCACGCGGTGGTTCACAACCCGGTACTCGCCCAGGCGTTGACCCCCCGAACGCTGCACGGGCTGCGCCGACATCCCGAGCTGGTCAAGGTCCTGGCAGCCTACGGTGACGATTTGAGCCCGGCGGGCATGGACGCGGCGAGCCTGGCCGGGCTGCTGGCCGACTCCGGACTCTGCCATGTCCTCAACAGCTCCCAAGAACTCGCGGGACGCTTCCTCACCACGCCGGACTGGTACCGGCGGGCACTGCGGGACCCAGGCTTCGTCCCAGCGCTCCAGGCCCTGGCAGCCAAAGACAGAGAGACGCTGCTGGCAGCGGTGGACGACCCGTCCGGTCAACGACTGCTGCGCGCGACGGACGCGCAAGCCGCCGGGCCGGCCACCCCGCAGCCCCCACGCCCGGCCGCCACCGCCGCCCGCGGTCCCGCAGGCGCCCGGACCCGGCGCCCCGCGCAACCGGGGAAAACCGCCACCGCCACCGCGACCGTCGCCGCGACGAGGAACACAGCCACGGAAGCAACCCCTCGGACGGTGAGTGAGCCGGCCCTGGCAGGGACGGCGCGGCGTTCGCCGCTGGCCGAGGCTTTGGAGCGTGCCCCTGAGGTCATGGAGCTCATCGAGGGCGGCCAGGGCGCCGCGGTGATGCAAGGACTCGCCCGCCACCCGCAGCTGCTGCCGCTGGTGGTCTCGGCCCCGGCACTGGTCGAGGAACTCACCCAGGACCCCGGCCGGCTCACGTCCTACCGCTTCGACTCCTCAGAGGCCGGCCTGGACAAGTTCGACAAGGACTTCCAGGACTACCTCGACAGTCTCGGCGTGATCCTGGAGGGCGCCGCACGCAAGCTGGTACGGGACTCCACCTACCCCGCCTGGTCACAGGCGGTGGCCGAACGAGACGCACAGGCTCAGCACACACAGCGCGAACGCGTGCGGCGACTGACCGCGTTCCGTGTCAACGACCCCAGGACATGGGAACACAGCGGACGGATCGTCCACGCCGATCGGCTACGCCGCGACGTCTTCACCCAGGCACAGTCCGACACCCTGGCCGACCTCGCCGCCGGCCGGACAGCCCCCCGCGAGGGGCGCGCCGCAGTCCAGGCGCACATCGCCCTTCACGCACACCTGGACAGCGGCAGCAACGGCGTCTCCTTCACCTACGTCCTGGCCGACGACGGACTCGTCGACCTCCTCGCCTACGCCATCAGCACCCACCGAAACGGGAACAGCTACCGGTGGGAGGGAGCCGGCGGCCACCCCGTCAAGGGCCCCCTGGACATCGGGGTCGTGAGCAACGACCCCGCCATGACGGCCTCCAAGCGGCTCGCCACCACACCCCCACCACCCGAACCCGCCCCCACGCGGACACCCGGCCACGCGCGCACGACCCCCCAGGACACCACCGCACAAGACCTCGTCACCGCCCTCACCCGATACCGCGACGGCATCACCGCACTCCAGCACGCCCAGAACATCAACGACACCAACGCCCGAAACCGCGCGACACAAACAGCGGAGAGGTCAATCACCCTTGCCGTGCAAGCACTCCACGAGCTTGGCCTGACCCCCCGCACGCCACAGGACCGAACCCGGTCCGCACAGACCAACGCCATCCTCTTGATGTCTGACAGAGGCGCACCGGCCTCCACCGCGTTCCGCGGCCCGGCCCGTATTCCGGTCTGGGAACTACTCGACAGCCAGGGCCGCCACGCCGGATTCTCCTTCGCCGAGGACCGGTTGCACACTCCGCCATCCGCTCCGCACAGTGTCAAGGGCATCCTCTACCTCGCACAGGTGCCGGGGCCGGACGGCCGTACCCAGTGGAGAAAGACGGAGGGGGACTCCCTGGAGTTGCCTGATAGTTTTCACGCGGCGAGATTCGAGATCGTCCGCATCCACGGGCAACGCACATTCGCCCGCTTGAGCGACGGCACGCGCGTTTTCGCCGATGAGCTGTTCGCTCGACTGAGCGAAGAACCGGCCTTCCGCGCCCTCCCGGAGGGTTGTTCCATCCTCCTCGAAACCTGCCGGGCCGCCGTGGACGACGACCCGGCCCATCCCAGCGGGGAGGAGAACCTCGCACTTGGGCTGGCCAACGCTTTCAAGGGTGACGTCTGGGCTTCGACCACCCTCATGGGGAGCGATGAGGACCCCGAGTTCCCCTTCCACATGGCCAAAACGGACAGCAACGGGCTGGTGGGCGATTTCACCCGCACTCGCCCCGACCCCACGCCCGATGAACTCGACTACATCGCACGTTCCGTCGGCATCCACCAGGACCCCGGACCCGTCCCCTCCGAGCGGCGCTCCCACGCCCTGGGTCTGGTCCGCCTCGGGCGCCGGATAATCCCCGAAGACGACGCGGACACCTTTGTCGGCACTCTCAGAGCAATCGAGGTCACCCCTGTACTCCGCCCCCTGACCGGCGAGTTGATCTTGGACCTGGGGGGCGTCGACGAGATGATCGGTACCGCCTACGGCCTGGCCCCCACCGCCGTCATCACCCCGGAGTTCCGACGCGAGATGATCCGGGTGATGGCCGAGAACTACATCAGGGCCGACTACCCGGAGCCCCCGCTCGCGCGGCCCTCGAACGGAACCCGGGCCGTTTCCCGCATCGTCGACGCCCAGTTCAACGGGGAACCGGCACCACGTACGACGCCCGGAAGGGCCGCGCCAGGGACGAGTAGCCGCGAGGATGCCGCCTGGATCGCCCTCAACGTCAGCCGCCTGTCCAAGCTCGTCCCTGCCGGCGGCGCGGATGTCGTACGCGAGGTACTGAAACTGGACGCTGACAACGAGGTGACCGCGGCAGAGCGTGAGACGGTTTGGAACGCGATGCTCGACGCCCGCCGCGCCGGTAGGGCTGACACCGCCCTGAGCAGTATCCAGACACTGCGAGATGAGTACCTGCTCACCCGGCGCGCGGCGGCGCTTCCCCCGGGTCAGGGAGGGCGCGCAAGCCTCCCTGCCGTTCAGCCGCTGCCCGCCCTCACCGTGGAGTCCGGCCTCGGATCCACCGGCCGGCCCCCGCGCACCTTCCCGGTACCTCCGCGTCCGGAGACACGGCCGTTGCGCGAACCCGAGGGTCCACTGCCTTGATTCTGGGGGATCGACCCGTGGGTTCGCGTCAAGACAAGGGTCGGGTCTCGGCGGCCTGCTCCAGGAGGGCCCGTGCTGAGTCCGCGTAGCGGATGGCGGTCTTCTCGTCGATGCCGAAGACGAGGGACAGGTGGAGTGGGTCGGGTCCGTGGATCAGGGCTTCTTCGAGTTGGCGGTCGACGCGGAGTCGCTCCAGGGGCGCGGATAGGTTGCGGGTGGCCCGGGTGGTCCAGAGCTTGCCCGCCGGCCCGAGTTCGACGGCCTTCTTCTGGGTGATCAGCAGGTGTGGGTTGGCGGTGTTCGGCCAGCGGGTTCGGCGGTGGTCGAGCCAGTCCAGGACAGCCTGGCGGGTGAGGTCGTCGAGCGGGCGGACGTGACCGGCGACGGTGATTCGCCCGTTGCCGAGATCCACGTCGTCCAACTGCATCGTTCGGATCATCTTCGGCCGTGCCGCGTGGACGGCGGCCAGGGCAGTGATCAGCTTGATGTCCGGAGTGGTCGCGCTGGCGACCGCCTGGTCGATGTCCGCTTGCCCCAGGGGCTGGGCGACGCCGCCAGCCTGCCGGGGGACACGGATCCGTTGGGGGGACCTGTCCACCACTCGGGGACAGGTGACATGTGAACCTTCCCCTTGATCGTGGACACCTGGAGACTGGGACCTGAGGTTCCAGAGGAAGTAGCACCAGGTGGGAAGCAAGTACACGAAGCGGTACACCGAGGAGTTCAAGCGGGACGCGATCGCGCTCGTCGACTCCTCGGGCAAGACGGTCACTGCGGTCGCGAGGGAGCTCGGCATCAGCTCCGAATCCTTGCGCGGCTGGTACCGCAAGGCCAAGACGGACCGGGGCGAGGGCACTCCCGGCGAGTTGACCAGTGCCGAGCGCGAGGAGCTCAAGCGGCTGCGCAAGGAGAACCGCGAACAGCAGCAGACGATCGAGATCCTGAAAAAAGCGACCGCCTTCTTCGTGAAGGAGAACGACCGGTGAGCGAGTTGTACCGGTTCATCCATGCGGAGAAGGCGAACTACCCGATCGTTCTGCTGTGCCGGGTGCTGCATGTGGCCCGCTCCTCCTACTACGCCTGGCGCGAGGGCGAGGCCGCCCGTCGTGCCCGGCAGTCCGCCGACGACGCGCTCGCGCACGAGATCACGGTGCTGCACCTCGCTTCCCGCCGCACCTACGGCGTTCCGCGCATCCACGCCGAGCTGCGGCGCCTGGGGCGGCAGGTGAACCGCAAGCGCATCGCCCGCGTGATGCGCGAGCGCGACATCCGAGGCGTCACCCGGCGCAAGCACCGCTCGCTGACCCGGCCGGACAAGAAGGCGACGCCGGCCCCGGACCTGATCGGCCGCGATTTCCACGCCGAGCGTCCCGGCACCAAGCTGGTCGGCGACATCACCTATCTGGTGCGCCGTGAGGCGCTTTGTCGTATCCCCTATGCAGTAGGGAGGAACTTGGAGGAACGTTCTTAGGTCGCCCGGCTTACCCGGACGCGAAAGCGCGAAGGGGACCAGAGCATGCCGGGGAAGCGGTGACCGTCCGGAGGTGTCCAGGGCGGGGTGTCGCAAGACCTGCGCGATATGGCCAAGGCTTGATTGCTTGAAGTCCAATCTCCAGCGGCGTAAGTGATCGCCCGTCGGAATGACGCTTGAAACCGACGCCTCGTCATGTTTCGGAATGGCAGATAGTCCGGGGCAACCTCCATGACGGTGGCACCGCCCAGCGAGGGCGGCCAAGGGGATGAGTGGGCGGCCTGTGTCGCGCTCGATACGTACGACGAAGACGTACCGCGGGATCGCCTACGGGGCGCGAGCCCTATGGCGACGGAGTGCTCGTAGTAGTCGTGGGGGTCACGTCCCACCAAGGGGGCCGGGAAAGCCGGCCGCAGGGCGAAGGGGCACAGGTAGTCCAGACGTCCAGTGAAGGGAGGTATGCGTAATGCAAAACGCCGGAACGGTGCTGGACGTCATCCGCAAGCGAGGGGAGCGAGGACTGCCGGTGGAAAGGCTCTATCGGCAGCTGTTCAACCCTCAGTTGTATCTGCTGGCCTATGGGCGCATCTACGCCAACAAGGGTGCGATGACACCCGGGGTCAGCGCGGAAACCGCAGACGACATGTCGCTGGAGAAGATCGACAGCATCATCGACGCCTTACGCGCCGAACGCTACCGATGGTCTCCGGCCCGGCGGGTCTACATCGAGAAGAAGGGATCAACGAAGAAACGCCCGCTCGGATTGCCGACCTGGTCGGACAAGCTGGTCGCCGAGGCGGTCCGTCTCCTCCTGGAGGCGTACTACGACGTCCAGTTCTCCGATCGCTCCCACGGTTTCCGCCCCCAACGGGGCTGCCACACCGCGCTGACGGAAGTGGCACGGACCTGGCGGGGAGTGCACTGGTTCATCGAGGGCGACATCTCCGACTGCTTCGGCAGCCTGGACCACGAGGTGATGCTCAAGGTTCTGGGAGAGAAAATCCACGATGGCCGGTTCCTGCGGCTGATCAGCCGCATGCTCAAGGCCGGGTATCTGGAGGACTGGAAGTGGAACGCCACGCTCAGCGGTTCACCGCAGGGCGGGGTGGCTTCCCCGATCCTGTCCAATATCTACCTGGACCGACTGGACCGGTTCGTTGAACAGTCCCTGCTGCCGGAATACAACCTCGGGGACCGTCGTCGGCCGAATCCGGCATATCTAACCGTTCAGCACGCGATCGCGAAGGCACGACGCCACCAGGACCGGGAGGCGGTGCGGGTGTTGCGACACCAGCAGCGTTCCCTGCCCTACGGCGACCCGAACGATCCGAGCTATCGGCGGTTGCGCTATGTCCGTTACGCCGACGACTTCCTGCTGGGGTTCGCCGGTTCCAAGCGCGAAGCCCAGGACATCACGTCGAAGATCAGGGCCTTCCTGCGTGAGCAACTCAGGCTGGAATTATCCGAGTCCAAGACGCTGATCACGCACGCCACCAGCCAGGCGGCGCGCTTCCTGGGCTATGAGATCCGGGCTCTGCATGCCGACACAAAGATCACCGATGGACGTCGGTCGATCAACGGCACACCCGGGCTCTTCGTGCCCGAGCAGGTGATCCGCACCAAGTCCGCGCTCTACAAGAAGAAGGGAAAACCGGCTCCGCGTGGAGTACTGCTTCACGACGAGGACTTCTCCATCGTCGCGAAGTACCAGGCCGAGTACCGGGGTCTCATCCAGTACTACCTCCTCGCCCAGAACGTGCACCGTCTGAGCAAGCTCCACTGGATCATGGAGACCTCATTGCTGAAGACCTTGGCCTGCAAATACCGCAGCACGGTCCGGAAGATGTCTCGGAAATTCCGGGCAACCGTCGAGACACCGCACGGCCCACGCCGCTGTCTACAGGTCACGGTCGAACGCAAGGAGGGGAAGAAGCCGCTGGTCGCCCGCTTCGGCGGGATCCCACTCAAACGAGAGCGCACCGCCACGCTCGCCGACGTCCGGCCGGTGACAGCACCCGCCTACAACGAGCTGATCAAACGGCTCCTGGCCGAGTACTGCGAGCTCTGCGAGACCCGCACGGATCTGGAGGTCCACCACATCCGCCACCTCGCAGACCTCAAACAGCCCGGACGTCGGGACAAGCCCGCCTGGATCCAGCTCATGGCCCGGAGGAGGCGCAAGACGCTTGTGCTCTGCCGGACTTGCCATGTCTCGGTCCATGCCGGGCGCGTTTCTCAGCCACTGCGGACGTGACCGCTGGAGAGCGGAATGCCCGGAAACGGGCACGTTCCGTTCGGGAAGGGGCCGTCGGAAAAGGACCCGTGCCACGGGCACCTCGTCGGCGGCCTACTTCACCCCACCGCGGAGGGCAGGCTCTACCTCGCCTGCTGGCTGGACCTGGCCACCCGCGAGGTCGTCGGCTATGCCATGGCCGATCACCACCGCGCCGAACTCGTCGTGGACGCCCTGGACATGGCCCATGGCCGGGGTGGGCTGGAGCCGGGCTGTGTGATCCACAGCGATCGCGGCAGCGAGTACACATCGACCCAATTGGGCGCCCGAATGCGGGAGTTGGGGCTTCGGCAGAGCTGCGGGCGCACAGGATCATGTTTCGACAATGCCGCCGCGGAGAGTTTCTGGGCCCTGCTCAAGGAGGAAATCGGCACCCGGATCTGGCCCGACCGGGCCACCGCCCGCGCCGAGGTCTTCAACTTCATCGAGACCTTCTACAACCGCCGCCGCCTGCGCAAGCACAAGGTCTTCGGCTACCTCACCCCGGCTGAGACCAGGCAGCGGCATCAACACACCCTCGCGGCCTAGCCATTACGTGTCCGAGATCACGGGGAAGCTTCAATCGACGGGTTCTCCGACAAGCTGGACAAGACCACGTTCGCCGGCGTGCCCGTCGCTGAGCTGTCGGGCCTGACCCGCGACGCCAACGGGCAGCTGCTCGCTGTGGCCGATGATTCGTACCTGTTCAGCCTCGGCTCCCGGACGAAGGAGCCGGTCTCGGTCCTGCCGCTGACCGGGGCGGCCGGCCAAAAGGTGGATTCCGAGGCCGTAGTCGTGGACCGGGACGGCACTCGGCTGATCACCGACGAGACCCAGCCGTCCATCTTGCGCTTCACCCGCTCCGGTCACGTCCTGGACTGCCTGCCGGTGCCTGACGCCCTCAAGGTGGCGTCGGCCGGGCGGGCCACACACAACCTGACCTTTGAGGGACTGACGCTGCTGCCAGGCGGGGCGGGCTAGCACCGGCTCGTCCTTCGTGTCCCGTGTGGAGCTGGCGGTAGTCAGCTCTTGAGCCGTGCTGGTAGGGAGGCAGCTGCCGCGGTGGCCATACGGTCAGCTCGCCGTCTCCTCCAGCGGTTCCTGTACGCGGAACAGTTTTCCGCAGCCGCCGCAGACGATCGGGGCCCGGGCCAGAACTGAGGCGACGATGCGAACGTTGCGGCCGCAGTCGCAGATGGCTTTGACGCGGGCGCCGGCCGGCGAGGGGTGGTGCCGGGCGGCCGGTCCCCGGAAGATCCGGGAGGTGTCCGCTGTCATCGCCGCGAGGTGGGTTTTCAGCACGTACTGGAGGCGCTCGATGGTCGGGCGGTAGCGCCGCTCTGTGGCGGGGGTGAGCGTGGCCGAGGAGAAGCCGCTGCTCGGGTGGGGTTGCTGGGGGTGGTCCAGGCCCAGTTCCTCGGCGATCGCGAGGAATCTGCGGTTGTGATAGCGGCCGGCGCGGGAGGTGTCGCGTACGTGGCGGGCGGCCGCGATGCCGTGGGCTGCCTCGTGCAGCAGTCGCTGGAAGGTGAGTTCGTGACCGCACGCGGACGACGACTCTGCGATCAGGGACTCCGGTGCAACAAGGTCGGGCAGCTCGGGGTGGTGGCGCTGTATGTCGGTCCACGCCTGCGCCAGTTCCGCGGCGAGAATAGGTGGTGTCGTGCTCACGTAAGGACAACGAGGCTGACTGGCCCCTGTGTTCCCGTTTCCGCGACCGCTCCGGGCGCGGCACCAATTGGCTGACCGGGCACGCCGAGTCGGCCGGTTTCATCGTGGTGTGCTCCGGCGATGGCTCGGAGGCCCCTCGCTGGCCCTCACCGAGGACGTCGACGAGCCGACGCTGACCTCGACGCACCCGGGGCAGGCGATAGCGGGGCAACGGAGAAGGCGGCCGACGATACACACAGCCGGGCGGTGGCACTAGGGAAAGCCTTGCGAGGCCTCCGCTCTATGGTGGGAGCCGCGCTCCGCGCGGCCTCCGAAGATTCTTCCTGAATCGCTGAACCTTGCTCGTGAGGTATGCCACTCCGAAGAACGTCCAACATTCAACAAATCGGCGTAGTCTCCGGTCCTGTGCCGCCACCCGAGGAGCACCCTGTGGCCCTCTCAGTCAAGGGTTGCGGGGCAGACTAAGGACAACGATCATGAATCATCTTGGACGGCGCGCCGCCATCGGGGCCACCACTTACCAGCGCGGCCAGCGCCCCGCTGTCAGTGGGCGGATTCGCCTCAGCGACGCCGAACCCGGCCCTCGACCGTCTCACGATGCTCCCTGTCCTCGAGCGTCACCCAACGCGGTGACCACCTCGGTGAGCGCCACTGCAGTGACGGCGACCGCGGTGACTGCAGTGGCGACAGCGGAAAAAGGCGTTGGGACGGTCGCCACAGCTGGGAGCGACAGCACGGTCGGCAGTACCGCTACGACGACCACCGCGTCCTCCGCTGGGACCGCGGCGTTCGGGTTGTCGTAGCCGCCAGCGCACGGGGTCGACCACCGCACCTTCGGCTGACAGTCGGGGCCCAGCGGGTGCACTGCTGCGACGGCGCGGCCAGGTACCCGTCAGCCCGAGTTTTAGGAGTAATTCGAGCCATGACCACCTGTGTAGACCAAGGGCTCCGAATGGAGCTCATCCTTGCATCGGGCGAAAGTGTCCCGGTGCCTGCCTCTCTGCTGTACACCTCGCGTGACCCGTTCGCTGTGCACATCGCCTTCCATGTCGCACTCGGCGACCCGATCCTCTGGGTCTTCTCCCGCGACCTGCTGGCACGCGGTCTGCTGCGGCCCAGCGGCCGGGGCGATGTGCGGCTCTGGCCGACCGGCGCCGGACGAGGCGCGATGCTGCATCTCGCTCTGTCCTCGCCGCACGGGAGCGCCCAGCTCGAAGCCGCGCTCCCGGTGGTGACGCGGTGGCTGGAGCGCACCTATCAGCTGGTACCCCCCGGCCGTGAGGCCGACGGCCTTGACCTTGAACCAGAACTCGCCCGGCTGCTGTACGGGACTGGGTGAGGATCCGACCGAAGTCGCCAGTCTGCCGGATCCACGGGGCCAAGAGCCTCGAGCCGCGTCCTGGCCTAGCGGTGGTTTGTTGACGGCGGGTCCGTGCGGGAGTAGGCCGTGAGGTGAAGGCGTCAACTACGGCCTGGGGAGCCCGAGATGACGAAGCGACTGCCGTGTCCGCCTGCGCCCGGTCCACTGGAAGCGTACGCCGCTCGCTTCGATGATCTCTTCGGGACGCTGGCCCAGCGACGTGGGTTTCGTGAGTACCTGGCCGGGCTGCTGCTGCCCCGCGATCGGAACAAGACGCTGACCTGCCTGGCCGGCGCCGAACCGGTGGCCGGTTCCCAGCACGCAGCGGTGCAGCGGCCGCAGTTCTTCCTGTCCGAGCCGACCTGGGACCAGGAAACAGTCAGCGCCCGCCGCCTGGAACTGCTGCTCGCCGACCCGGCCACCGCCCCGCACCCGGGCGGGGTGCTGGTCATCGACGACTCCGGTGACCGCAAGGACGGGACGGCGCCCGCGCATGTGGGCAAGCAGTATCTCGGCTCGGTCGGGAAGACCGACCGTGGTGTGGTCACCGTGACCACCTGCTGGGCGGACGAGCGCGTCCACTACCCGGTGCATGCCTGCCCCTATACCCCGGCCCGTCACTTCCCCCGCGGCAAGAACGACCCCGGCTTCCGCACCAAATTACTGATCGCGGCCGACCTGGCCGCCCGGGCCAAGGCGGCCGGCTGGCCTTCCGCGCGGTGGCCGCCGACTGCGCATACGGCGACCAGGACAGCTTCCGCGCCGGCCTGCCGTTCGTGATGGCCCTGAAACCCCGGCACGGCACCTGGGCCTACGGCCCCCACGCCCCCGTCGACGCCGCCCGCCTCCTGACCTGGCAGGATGCGGAACATCCCGGGGGCTGGACGCGCATCGAGCGCACCTTCCGGGACGGGCACACAGTCACGTGGTGGGCCGCCGAGGCCCGGCTGGGCTGGTGGGGCCCGGACGGGAACGTCCGCCTGGTAGTGGCCACCGCCGACCCAGCAACCCTGCCGGCGAAGGCGACCTGGTACCTGGCCACCGATCTGCCCCGCCCGGGCTCCCCACGCGTCGCCGAATCGCCCTACCCGCCCGCCACGCTGGCCGAGACCGTGCGGATCTACGGGCCGCGGCACTGGGTCGAACAGAGCTACAAACAGGTCAAGGACGAACTCGGCTGGGCCGACTTCCAGGTCCGCTCCAATGCTGCCATCCGGCGCCACCAGACCCTCGTGAACTGCGCGTTCAGCTTCTGGTGGAACACCTGGTTCGCCCCACCGTTCCAATTAAGTGATCAGGAGTGAGCTTTGAACCCATGCCTGGTCACTGCGGACATCCCGAACGGTTTTGGATGTCCGACTGGTCTCCCGCGTTCCGGTGTTTCCCGCTCGGGCGCGTGCATCGTGTGCACGTTCCGTGACGGGTGGGCGGGTTTCCTTACGCCCCCGGGTGCCCGGTTCGGCCTGGACGGTCCGATGCCCCACACCATCGCTCTGGTGATGTGGGGGCGGTGCCGTCCGTCGCCGGATCGGGTGCCCGAGGGCGCGTCTGCCGATCGCGATACCGGCGGCATCGTGACGGGTCATCTTGCGTCGCGGGGTGGCCAGCGGCTTTTGCCAGTGCTGGCCTCCCCACTGGGTGGTGTAGGCCGGGTCAACGGCCACGATGGACAAGCCCTGCTCGGCGGCCATGGAGATCAGCCGGGCTTTGAGCTTGGCGGTGGGGATGCCGGAGATGAGCTGTCGGAACCGCTTGCGTCGTCCGTGTTTCTCGCGGGTCTTCTCGGCGGTGAAGTCGAGGTCTTCGATCGCGATGGCGGCGACGCCGCAGCGCTTGGCCCAGTGCAGGACCTGGGTGATGGCGTGCCGGACCTGTGCGTCCCGGTGATCGGCCGACCCGGTGAGGTCATAGGGGAAGCGCATCGGGTCGCCGGCCGGGTTGCCGTGGACGTCGAGGCGGTAGGCGGCGAAGTGGTCGATGTTGGTGTCGACGCCGACCATGCCCCTGGCGCGGGCCGCCTCCAACGGGATTGTCTGGATGACGGGACGCTGCCACGACGCGGTGAGGTACCAGCGCTCGCGTACCACGTCCAGGTGGATGCGATAGGCGACAGCCCGGTTGGCGTCGATCCGGTCGGCCCACTCGGCGGCCCGGTGCGCGAACCCGACACGGGAGGCGAGGACGTACCGGCCATGCCGGGCGTTCGCCAGACCGGCGAGCGGCGCGGGCAGCTTGATCGACACTTCGCCGTCGGGGGTGACGCGGATCGTCTCGTTCCCGAAACGCTTGCCCGACTCCCCGTCAGCGGCGAGGAACCAGCGCTCCGCCTCCCAACGCTGACGCCACTCGGTCTCGGTGAGCTGCGCGGCCTGAAGGTTGTGCCGGTTGCCCAGGAGCTTGCGGCCACCACGCACGACGTGCACGACACCGGCCTCACGCTCGGCACGGGCCGCATCGAGACGGTGTTCCGGCACGTGCAGGCGACGCGTCTTTTGGAACCACTCGCTCTTGGAGCGGTATCCGCCTGCTGCCTTCTTGGTGCCCTTCTCCCCGAGCGGGAGGGACAAGCGGTGCATCAGCGTACGCACACCGGCCTCAAGCCCTTGGATATGCGCGAGCTGGCAACGCCGCGACAACGCCCACTGATCATGGGTGGCCTTCGTGATCGACCCGGCCCAGCGGGACGAGGACTCGGCAGTCAGGCCCTGCTTACGCGCCGCCCAGGTATCCGTGGAGTGGTCCAGACCGTCAGCACAGCGGTCCTTGAGATCCAGCGATGCCAAGCGCCCGAGGTGTTCACCGACCAGCCGCAGCACCTTCTCGTCATCTGGGGTGAGGTGCTTGAGCCGGTCGCGTATCGCCACACCGGACGGGCCGAGGGCGACGAACGACGCGTCGATTACACGCAGTTGCCGTTTCGTGTTCCGCTGCACCGCTCACCCCCTCCCTGATCAACACCCCGAACCTACCGGCCACCACTGACAGTCATAGTGATACGCGGATCTCCGGTGGCCGTGACCCAATCACTGACTGACGTCCTGCTGGACTGTCCTTACGTTGATCTGTCCGACCGCCGGGCCCCGGTTCCCAGGGCTCCGGCCGGGCGGAGCATGACCTCATAGCCTGGCCAGAGGCCCCCTGACTGTCCTGTCTGCCCTTTCCGGCCGGAGCTACCTTCGGCAAGGAAGGCATCTCCAGCATGGCAGGCACAGAGGCGGCGGACACGAGGGACCAGGTCGTGGTGGGCGGGGTGGACTCGCACGCCGACACCATCCACGTCGCCGTGGTCACCGACCGGGGCGGGCACCTCGCCGACGCCCAATTTCCTACCACCGCTGCCGGATACGACGCCGCGATCGCCTTCCTGCGAGCCCACGGCAGCGTCGCCGCCGTCGGTGTGGAGGGGACGTCCTCCTACGGCTCCGGCTTCACACACGCCGCACAGCAGGCCGGCCTGGCCGTCGTCGAGGTCAGCCGGCCCGACAAGGCCGAACGCCGCAGGATCGGCAAGTCCGACCCGATCGACGCCTATGCCGCGGCCCGCGCCGTCGTCTCCGGACGCGCGACCAGCGCTCCGAAGGACGGGACCATCGCCGGGATACGTGCCCTGCAGACCGCCGCCCGCCCGGCGATCAAGGCCCGCACCGCGACGCTCAACCAGATCACACACCTCCTGGTCACCGCCCCCGACGCCATCCGCGCCAAGTACACCGCCGTGTCCGGTGACAAGCGCGTTTCCACCCTCGCCCGACTCCGACCGGCCACTGACCCCGCGCACGCGCCGCTCCTGACAGCCCTGCGCACGCTGGCCAAGCGCGTCCAGAACCTGACCGAGGAACACACGACCCTGACCGTGGAGCTCGACCAGTTGGTCACCATCCTCAACCCCGGGCTGCGTGCCGCCTACGGGGTGGGGCCGGACACCGCCGGCCAGCTGCTGATTACCGCTGGCGCGAACCCGGCCCGTCTTCGCACGGAGGCTTCCTTCGCTGCCCTATGCGGCGCGGCCCCCGTCCCCGCCTCGAGCGGGAAGACCAACCGGCACCGCCTCTCCCGGGGCGGCGACCGAGCGGCCAACGCCGCTCTCTACCGCATCGCGCTCGTTCGGATGGCCCGATGCCGGCGCACCCGCGAGTTCGTCGTCCGACAGACCAGCGCCGGGCGCACGAAGAAGGAGATCATCCGGCTGCTCAAACGCGCGATAGCCCGCGAGGTCTTCCGGCTCTTGACCACCCCGGTCCAAGTCCCCGAGATTGCGGACCTCCGTCCGACCCGGCAGACGAAAAACATCACTCTCACCGCCGCCGCCAACCACTTCGGCGTGTGGCCCGCCGTCATCTCCAACATCGAACGCGGCCTGCGTCGCGACGACGCCTTCGCCGATGCCTACCGTCAGTGGCTCACCGCCGCTTGACTGACGATAGGAGCATCAACACGACCGCCGCCGCCCAAGCGCCCCCACACACACCACGACCGAGGACTCACTCATGCACCCTCATGCACACTTTTGCCACTCAACCCGCAGCAGTTCCCAACCCCCGCCCGTTCCAGCCGACCAGCTACCCGGTCCTGACGCACTTCCAGGACCGTTAAAGAGGGGGAGAACCGATGTCCCAGCAGCCCCAGGCGGCCTGCTGGCCCCAGGCGCTCCGGGCCGTCCGTGGCTGGCTGACGCCCTGGTCCACGCTGCAACGCTACTGGCGTGCATGGTCGACGAAGCCCCCGCCCACAGCACTCCAGGAACTGATCAACACCGTCGGCAGCGGCAGGCCTCTTGATCTCTACTGCCCCGGCTAACAAACCACCGCTAGCTTCTTCCGCGAGCACCTCGACCCCGCTGAGGTCGGCCGACCAACTCACGGAGGAGGCCGCCGCTGTCCACGGCACGGCAGGGAAACGCGGGGACGGCTGCTCAGGAGCGCGGAAGCCGTGCTGTCAGCGAGTACAGCCGGGTGATCTGGCTCGGCCTCTGGTTGTCGTCACTCACCATCAGCAGGTTCAGCTTTCCGTCCTTGCCGCGCCCGTTGACCGTGACGCCTTCGATGTTGTCCAGGAGGGGGTTGGGCTGGGCCTGCTTGGTCGTCGCACCGAGTGAGGGACAGGCGCCGATGTCGGCCAGAAGCCTGCTGGTGACCTGCCGCACCCCTGGCTGCCCGTCCTCCACGGCGGCCGTGCTGGTGACGTCGCCGGCGTGCGTGAGATCCGCCAGCACGAGGTGCACCGTGTTGCCGACCCCGGCGGTGTAGGTGCGCTCAAGGACCAGCAGGCGGCCGTCTCCGGTGGAGGTGATGTCGGAGATGTCGAGTCCTGGGTCGGTCCGGAAGGCGAACTGCGGTCCTGTACGGAACCTGTTGGAGTTGCCGATGCGCTGCCAGCTCTGGAAACGGCGGATATCCGGAGCGTCGCCGGCGAGCGCACCCTCCATGGAGGCGATCAGGGTACGGTTCCCCGCCAGGAGCGTCAGCCCTTCGAAGGTCAGGTTGTGCGTCGCCCGTCCTGCCGGTGCCACCTTGAGGGCATCGGGTACGGGCAGGCTGCCGACGAACCGGCCCGAGCGTGTGAAGGTGAGAACGCCGGGCGTCGTCTCGTCGCTGATCAGCCGGGTGCCATCGGGGTTCACGGCCACCGCTTCGGAGTCGATGTCGGCGCCGTCGGGATAGGCCAGTGGCTGCACGTCCAGAGGCTTGTTGTCGTGCTGATCGAGGGTGAACAGGTAGGAGTTGTCGGCGACCGCCAGGACACGTCCGTTGGTGTCGTGGGTGAGCCCGGACAGCTCGGCGACAGGGATGCCGTTCAGGGTGGTTTTGTCGAGCTCGTCCGAGAAGCCGTCGATGGCGACGTAGGGGGAACACGCGTGGGCCGGGGCGTGATGCTCGCGGCCGGCGGCATTCGCGTCCAGGCCGCCGGCCGGGACGGACGCGAGGGCGAGCGAGACTGCCGCGGTGAACAGCGGTACGGCGTGGCGCAGGTACACGGCTGGTCCTTTCGATGCATGTGTGATGTGTCTGACGCGACATCAGTTTGATATCAGGCACGATGACTTGAGCGCCTTGCCTGATCAGTCGCTATTCATTTCAGGAACCCTGATCTACGCGCGTCACCCATTGCGTTACGGACTTGTGAAGTCTGTGCGACACCAAGGGCCCGAATTGGGGACCGAACAGGCCACGTGCCGGGCAGCAGCAAGACGAGGGGCGGCCGGCATCAGAAGGGGCATCCCTGGCCGCGGTTGCGAGCGGGCCGACGGCGCCCCTTCTTCGGCAGTAACGTGACGAACCGAGTGGCTCGGCCTCGCGTGTGCCCCATGTCACTCCTGTATGCCTTCTCCTGAGGGGTTCCCACGGAAATATCCGAAGACCGTCTCCAGTTGTCGCTGACATCAGTGGGCTCTTGGGAGGCTGACATGGGCAACGGCCAACCGGGTCAGAAGAGGGCGCTGCGATGAGCCGCCTCACTCCGGGACTCCTCCGCAGCCGGCCCGACCATCCGGTCGCGGCCACCGCGCCGCGCGAGGCGTGGCAGCGTGCCGCCTTCGTCCTCCTCGCAGCCGGCCTGGACATGGCCGCCGTAGTGATGCTGGTGAGCCGGCACCTTCCCAGTGCCCTCGTCGGCGTGCTCGCGGCCGGTCTCGGCTGGTTCACCACCGGGCGCATCACGGCCTGGTACCCAGCCTCTTCACGCAGCGTCATCGAGGAATCGACACGCCGATGAACCGGACAGCCGAAAACCTGGCGCCAGCCGCCGCCTCCGCAGTCGCTCCGACGCCGGTGCGCGCGGGGCGCGTCGAAGGCGACGACCCGAATGAGCGGCGCAGACGGCACACCGTCGAGCTGCTCGCGGTGTCCGCACTGGGCCTGGTCCCCTGGACCGTGGTACTGGGGCTGACACTGCCATCCGACTACCGCGTCCACGCCTGGCGCACGACCTGGGTCGGCTTCGACATTCTGCTGCTCACAGTCCTGGGAACGACGGCCGTCCTCGGGATGCGGCGACACCGGGCCGTGGTGATGCCCGCGCTGGCGGCCGCCGTCCTGCTGGTGTGCGATGCGTGGTTCGATGTCTCGCTCGAGTTCGGTACGTCGGCCGTTTGGGCGTCCGCCGCCCTCGCCGTCTTCGTCGAACTGCCTATGGCGGCCTTTCTCGTTCAGCGCGCGCACATAGTGCTGCGGTTGCAGTGGACATCGCAGCAGGCGGTGGACACCACGGGAGGAGAGGTGCGGGCGAGAAACGGGCAACCGTGATCAGACCTGGGTGGGGAGACACGCACCCGGGCAGGCGCTTGCTGCACTGCTGGTTCTCCTTGACTGCTGGACGGTGGTGGCCGCCCGCGGTGTCGATGACGGCGCGCAGGTGGGCGGCGGTGCCGTCGGTGCGGGATCCGCGCACTGTCGTCCCGTCGACGGCCAGGGCATTGCCGTCCAGGCCGGCCAGGAGTCGTCCCCGTGTGGAGGCGTTGAGTGTGTTGGAGGTCTGTCCGCAGGCCGGAGTCGGTATCGGCGGCGAGGAGGGAGATGACGGCCAGGAACGTGGCTCCGCCGAGGCCGGCGACCAGGCGCGCCGGCAGCGGGCCTAGGCGGTAAGGGAGGACGCCGCGCGAACGCGCACCCTGTTCGTAATCAAAGACTTCGACAACCTTAATGGACACCTACGCAGGCGAGCAGCCCATTTCGCCGGCCGGGAACGCATTGGCCCTGAATCTGGTTCAAAGCCCCGCAGGGCCGGGGCAGAGTGACCGAAATAGGCCGGGGCCCGGGCCCGCGTGGGCCGGCAGTCCCGCGCGACGACCGTGGTGATCCCGGACATCCTCACCCCCATCCGGCGGGCCGCACTGATCCGGCCATGATCCGCCTTGCCGTTGCGGACCTGATCGCCCGCCGCATCACCGACGAAGCCACCAGTTCCTGGCCGCGGTCCCGTATCTCAAGAAAAAGCGCAAACTACGGGACGAGAAACGAGAGAAAACGCCCCCTCAGCGCTGAGTTCCCGTGGACCAGATGATTTGGCCCTGGTAGACAACAGCTACATTTCCATCGCCCTGCAGGCAGAGGACCGCGCCGTCGTGGCGCGCGGTGCCGGTACTCCAGACGCCCCAGTTGTCTTTGTTGTAGACGACGAGGTTGCCGTCCGCCTGCATGATCGCCCGGTAGCCGGTGCCGACGGTCCCGGAATGCCACAGTGCGCGGCCGTTCTCGTCCCGGAGCACGAGGTTCCCGTCGGCCTGCATGATCATCGTGCTGCGGTTGGTCTTCCAGGACTGGCCGGGCATGAGCTGCTCGTCGCGGTACACGTACAGCGTGGTCCCCTCGGGAGTCGCGCTGTTGCTGCTTCGGACGGTGGGTTCGGGGGACGGAGCACTCACGGGCGCCGTGCTGGTCGCCGCCGGTGCCGAAGCCGGATGGTGCGAGGGGCCGCTTGTCTCATGCGTGCGCGCGGCAGGTCCCAGCGACGCCGGGGACAGCCCCTCCGGGGGCAGATGGCCAGGGCTGAGGGAAGGCGCGACCGTCGGCGCCGGTTGGTTGCTGTCAGAGCTCACCGGGAGCTCTGCTCCCATGTTCGAGGTCGTACTCTCGGGCGCTGGAGCTGCTCCATTGGACCGTTCGTCTTTGGAAGAAGGCGACGCACTGCCGCCTATCAGTACGAAGAGGGCACCGGATAGCACGCCCCCTGCCAGCACGGCGCAGACGGTCCGCACGGGGCGTAGGCGGGTGGGGCGCCGCAAGTTGCTGAGGGGGGAATCGGGATCGAGTACCGGCTGGGATTCGGATGCGACAACGAGATCCCGGACCTGCTTGTTTTCGCGCTTGGTCACGCGAACGGGCAGTTGGCTCTCTGTCTCGGCATGCTCAGGCACCGGGCTTGTGGTCGGGTCTTGGACTTGGGTAAAGCCGGAGTTCGGGGTGTGGGTGCTGCTTCGGAGCCTGAGGTCGCTCAGGAGTCTGTTGACAGGAGGGGATGCAAGCCCTTGAGGTGGCGTCCCCGCTGGGGTGGCAGCCGTGCGCTCCTGTTTTGGATCTCGTACAGGGGCGGGGTGCGAGCCGGAGAACAGGTACTTGAAACGGTGTCCCGCTTCGAGTCCACTGGGCAGGCCCGCGGCCGTACCGGGGGCCGGAGGCGCTGCCGGTTCCGACGATGCCGGGCCCACTGCTGACCCAGGCGGCGGCGTGGGCTGCTCCTTTGCGGGGGGCCTCCTTGATGCAAGGTGCTTTATATCCGATTCTGTCATTTCAGTCTCTTATTCTCTAGTCCTCAAAGTCCGCTTTTGGTTTTCTTCGTGGCGATTGCCGATGGCCCTGGAGGTCCTGCGTAAAGGGATTTGAGTCAATGAAATATCGGGAATGCTACTTCTGTCCGGATTGGTGGACCGGTGTCTCGCGATGCCGATCAGGCCGGAGGTCGCGACGGTGAACCGCGTCATCGACTCCCAGGTCGTATACGCCACATCGCCTCCGACGCCTCATGCTCGTCGGGCAACGCACTTCGAACACCTGGGATTCCACGGAATGGTTCCGAGGCTACCGGAGGATCCGGACTGTCCCCACGGCCCCGGCGTTGTTCGGTTGTGTCCGGCTTCGTGGTAGTTGATCAGATGCCGTAGACGGCGAAGGCGTCGTTGTGGTTGAGGAGATCGCGGCGGGCGTGGGCGATGTTGGCTCGTCCGGCCAGGCGGAGCGTGCTGATGCCCAGGTTGCGGAAGCTGGCCAGTGCTCGGGGTGCGGTGCCGGTCCTGACCTGGGAGTTGTCCTCATGGAAGGTGACGTCCCGCACCCAGTGGATCTTGTTTTCTATGGACCAGTGGACCCTCTCGTAGTGGTTGAGGTGAGCGGGGCCTGCGAGGTGGGCGGGCAGGCTGGTGACGCCGAAGACGATCTCCTTCCCGGTCCAGGTTCCGTCGAGGCCGCCGGTGTCACGGCGCAGGCGGAAGACCTGTCCCGCGCCGGGGAAGAGGGCGTCGTCGGCTTGGGCGGTGCGGATCGTGCGACGCTCGGTGCGCCCGTGCCCACGGTCGTCCTCGGCCTCGGTGGTCTCGGTCCACTCGGCGTCGGTACCGGCCAGCAGCGCCTGGGCGGCGGCGCGGGCCAGCGGCTGGTTCCCCTTCAGGATCAGGACGTAGTGGGCGTCGAGCCGGTCCGTGATCAGGTGGGCGGTCTTCTTCGTGGTGTGCAGGGCGTCCAGGGTGAACACCCGGCCGGACAAGGCGAGTTGGGCCAGCAGCATGCGGGCCGCCTCGCCCTCGCCGCGCTTGTCCGGAACCTGCCTCTGGCCGAGGACCGCGCCGCTGGCGTGGTCGACCGCCCCGACCAGGAAGACCCGCCCCGATTCGGTGCGGGCGCCGGTCAGGGCCTTGCCGTCGAGAGCCGCAGCGGGCAGCAGCCCGGCCGGCGCCGGGTGTTCCACGGCCCGCTGGGCGGCGCGGCGCTGTTCGCGCTCGATGGGCCCCGGGGTGTCCGGGACCTCGGGCGTCGGTGCCTTTCCGGTCGCGACGTCGGTGACGTATGCGCAGGTCGCCGCGTCCAGCACGTCGGCATCCAGGTCGGCGAGCACGCGGCGGAAGGTGCGCTCGCTGGGCACAAGGTACTGGCCGGCCAGCGGGTCGTACCGGGCGCCGAGGCGGGCCAGTTTGACCTGCGGGGCGCGGGCGGACCACTGCCAGATCGCGGTCATGGAGTCACCACCGACCACCAGCGTCGCGCACGCGGCCAGCACCAGGATCACCACCAGGGGATGCCGCCGCCCACGCTCCGCACGCCGGTCAGGGACCTGCCGCAACCTGCTGACCAGCGCGGATTCCACTGCCACAGGGTCGGCGGCGAGCTCGGCCTCCCACAGCGCGAGATCGGTGAGCTGGCCAAGGACAGGGCTGATCAGGGAGGATGCGGACACGAGCGCGGCTCCTGAGACGATCTTCTGGCGTAGGAACCTGAAAGATCATCAGAGGCCGCGCTCGTCTGGCAACTCGCACCCCTCCCCCTGGGCAAACGACCCAAAACCCATCAAAGATCAACTACGCCGGGGCCGTGGACTGTCCCGAGTCGGGTGGAGCAGGGTCACATGGATTTCTCGCTACTGGTCAGGTGCGGACTTCGCACTACACCGAGCTGATCATGACCAGCTCGGACTGCCTGCGCTGCCGGTTGTGGAGTATGTTCATGACCCCGTTGTCGAATTGTTGTCACGCGGTGAGGGCGCTGTGCGGCCGAAATGGATCCGCAGGTCGAGAAGTTGCCTCCCCGGGGACGAAGGGGACGCGATTTGATCCGGGGTTTGCTCCGGCTTCTGACCGATGTGCGGATGGGGTCACGTAGGCAGCTGGTAGTCGATGACGTGGAGCGGGGAAGGTGTCCTGCCGTTGGACTTCTCCTGGTACATGACCGAGAGCATGTTGTCCTGGGGGACGCGGGTTTCGCCGATCACGACTTCTCCGAATGCGTTGAGGTCACTGTCGTCGACCAGGATCCTCCAGTCGCTGTACCCGGAGGACTTCGAGGCGGCGGCGATCCGGCCGAAGGGAGGGATCGCGTAGGCGTTGTCGTAGGTGTCCAGGACAGGTTTGGTGCGCTGGCTGGAACCGAGGCGGATCGGAATTTCGGTCTTGGTCCAGATGCCGTCCGTGCTCCTGTAGAGGTGGAAGGCGCGGCCGTTGTTCGTCCGGTCGGTGGCGTAGTCGGTCGTGCAGGTCCGAAGCGGCCCGGGACGTAGCTGATGATCGCGTGCGGATGCCCCGCCGAGTCGGTTGCCTGGCTCTCCGAGTTCATGAGGCAGTGGTCGGGACCGAGTGGGTCGATGACGAGTCCGCTGTCGGTGACCGTGACCCTGTCGGGGCTGCCGGTGGTGCCGACGAGGGTGCCGGCGTCGTTGTGTCAGGTGCGATCGCGGTCGGTCGAGTAGACGTAGCCGGTGTCGTGGTTGGTGATGCCGCCGCTGTCGCGCATCACGGCGGTGTTCTGCTCGCGCCAGGTGAAGAGGGAGTGCAGGCGGCCGTCGAGGTCGTAGTCGAACCCGTGCAGGTACATGTTGCGGGCGGTGCTGGAGCCGTGCTCGGTGGTGTACGTGCCGGTGGAGCTGGTCCACTCACCGAGCGCGGTCCAGGACAAACCGTCGTACTCGGCAGCGCGTTGCGGCCGTTCCCGGAGGTCCCCGCGCGGTAGCTGAGCTGTAGCCCGCCCTCGGGGGTGCGGATGAACTGCGGGTAGGTGAACTGTGCGGTGAGCACGAGTCCGTCGAGTGTGGACCGCGCGGCACCGAAACCGCTGGTGTTCCAACTCCGTGCGACCGGTCTGTCGAGGAGGCCGGCCGCGGACTTCACGTAGGTGAAGCCGTCGCTGTGGGAGTCCATGTTGAGGTGCAGTCAGCCCTCGGTGCCGGAGACGCCCATGCAGATCACGTTGTGGGAGTCGTCGTAGCGGAGCCTGTGACCGACGCCGGCGGTCTGCCAGGTACTTGCCCCGGGGGCGCGGCGGCTGACCACTGCGTCGCGGTCGGCGGCGTACTGGAAACCGTGGTGTGTGAGCAGGGCGTTCTTCTGGAACGCGTGGTTGTTGACCAGACCGTCGTACGACACGAAGTACAGCGCCCGGTCGTCGAGATGTCGTAGCCCGTGCGGTAGACGATCGCGTCGATCTCCTCCGCGCTCCCGTCCGCGAAGGTCACCCGGTCCCCGTCCGAGCTCACGGGGTCGGGCTTCACGGCGATGTCGCCGTGGCCGAGGCGGGACAGCAGGTCGTCGGAGATGGTGGGGTGGGTGGGCTCCCAGCACACGATGCCTGGGCGTCGGCAGCCCGTAGTCCTTCAGCCGGCCCCGGCTGAGCCGCAGCAGGAGCTGGAGGCCGCGTTCCTGCACGGACAGCGGCGCCTCGGCCAGCCAGGAGCCGGTGAGATGGTCGGTTGGCACGCCGAAGAGGTACTTGGGCAGGATGTGCGCGCCGCGGCGCGTGGCGAGAAACGTGCGCCGGGACACCCGCGAGGTCTCCACCGCGATGTCGCAGGCCGAGTCTCCGATGCCGAGGATGAGAACGCGCCGGTCGGCCAAGGGTTTGGGGGGTCCGGTAGTGGTGCGAGTGTGTCTGCGCCTTTGAACTCCTGCGCTCCCGGCAGGGACGAGCTCGGCCAGCGGGGCTTCCAGGGGTGACCGTTGGCGACCAGGACGGCCGCGTAGGTCCGGTCCGTCGCCTCGCCCGAGTCGCAGTGGCGTGTCGTGACGGCCCACCGTCCGCCGGGAACGGGATCCACGCGGACCACCTCCGTGCGGAAGGAGATCGACCCCCTCAGCCCGAAGTGGTCCACAAGGCTGTCGAAGTACCGGGCGATGTGGAAGTGGCTGGGATAGCGTGGGACAGTCGTCACGAAGGCAGCCTGCTTGTCACAAGTGACCTCAACGGCCCGGCCGGGCCGGATCGGGGTGTCGGCGTAGTCTGAAGCGAGCCGGGTCCCGGGTGAGGTTTACCACTGTGCGGCAGCCTGGCGCAGATGGTGACTTACATCGCCGACGTGGGTGATGCCGGCCCGTCGCTCTACGAAGCACCACTGCCCATTACGGCGCTCGAAGCGGTCGTGGTACCGACCGCCCCCGATCGGCTGCAGCGGAAGGCCGGGCAGCGCCTGCAACACGGTGACGTACGAACGCGAGACCGCCGTGCTCGCTTGTTCGTTGACCTCGATGGCGACATTGGTCGTGACATGCTGGGTTCGCGGCGTGCCGTCGGCGTAAACGATCAGAGTGTCCTGGAACATTTTCTCGATCGCGTGGCAACCCCTGACTGGCTCGCCACTACCGATGAAGGTGGCGTCAGCGAGAAGGACGCCGAGCCCGGCGAAATCGCCGTCGTCCACGAGCTCGGCGTAACGTGCGATCAGGTTCTCGATAGCTCGGTAGCTCGACGTCGGATCGGCGGGCATGCGGGTGGATGTGGGAATGCTTTCCTCCAAGCGAGACGGGCGATCTTCAGGGCGCCGCCCCTGCGCAGCGTGCTGGGACGCCTCGATCCGGCCGAAGTCAGCGCGGCCGGATTCGCCTACCTGAGGTCCTTCCTCTCCGACGAGCCCGCAACTCCCGCGCCGCTGATGCCCGACGGCGGCCCCGAACGCGAACAGCGCCGGGCCCACCAGGCTGCCGCCCGGGCCGATCCCGTGCGCTCAAGGCGCCGGGCGATCGTGGTGGACGGAAAGTGCCTGCGCGGCACGGCGTCCCGACGGCCGTCAGCTCTTCGTACTGTCCGCGGTCCGCCACGGCGACGGCATCGCCCTGGCCTCGCGTGAGATCGGCGCGACAACAAATGGAATACCCGAGTTCGCACCCCTGCTCGACCAGATCGACGACGCCGACATTTCCGGGGCGGTCATCACCGCCGACGCCCTCCACGCACAGCGCTCCCACGCCGCCCACCTGCACGAACGCGGCGCCCACTACCTCCTCACGATCAAGAACAACCAGCACGGTCAGGCCCGCCGACTCCACCGGCTGCCCTGGAAAGAGATCCCCGTGATCCACCGTGACGACGCACGCGGCCACGGCCGCCACGAGCAGCGCCCGGCGCAGGTCGCCACCGTCGACGGCCTGCTCTTCCCGCACGCCCGCCAGGTCCTGCGCATCCAGCGCCGACGCCGCCTGTACGGGGCGAAGAAATGGTCCAGCGAGACCGTCTACGCCATCACCGACCCGCCCGCCGAACAGGCCACCGCGGCCGATGTCGCCGCCTGCGCCCGCGGGCACTGGACCGTGGAGAACACCGTCCACTGGGTACGCAACGTCGTCTTCGGAGAGGACAAGTCCCAGGTCAGGACCCGCAATACACCCGCCGTGCCCGCCACCGTCCGCGACCTGGTCCGCGGTGCGCTCAAGCTCGCCGGATACGACAACACCGACGCCGGACGCCGAGCCCACACCGAACGCACCGCGTCCTCTGCCTCTACGGCATCACCTGATCAACCAGACATCCAAGGCAACCCCGGGGCCCTGTGCTGGCGGGGGCTCAACGGCCGCTCATCACGGTCTTCGAAGACCACGTTCACACCGGCAGCGGGTCCCCGCCGGGCAGCCGATCGACCTCCAGGCGGAACAATGCCCCCACCCGGACGATCGATTATCGATTTTCGGGAGTAATGTGCACGATCGGAGCAGGCGCGGAACGCGGAGCACCTGATTCAGCCGTTGATCAGCGAAGGAGACGATGTGACCGACATCGAGCGGGTCGGAGTGGTGGGCTGCGGCCAGATGGGGGCGGGCATCGCCGAGGTGTGCGCCCGCTCCGGTCTTGAGGTCAGGGTCGCCGAGACCACCGGAAAGGCCCTGGAGATCGGTCGCACCCGGCTGCTCAACTCCCTGGCCAAGGCGGCCGAGCGCGGCAAGATCAGTGAGGAGGAGCGGGACGCCGCACTGGAGCGCCTGAGCTTCACCACCGACCTCGGCGAGTTCGCCGACCGGGACATCGTGATCGAGGCCGTCGTCGAGAACGAGCAGGTGAAGACCGGTATCTTCCAGGTGCTCGACCAGGTGGTGACCCGACCGGACGCGATCCTCGCCTCCAACACCTCCTCCATCCCGCTGGTGAAGCTGGCGGTCGCCACCTCGCGTCCCGACCACGTCGTCGGCATCCACTTCTTCAACCCGGCCCCCGTGCAGCAGCTCGTCGAGCTGATCCCGGCGCTCACCACCTCTGAGGCCACGCTCGGCCGCGCCCAGCTCTTCGCCGAGAAGCTCCTCGGCAAGCACGCCATCCGCGCCCAGGACCGCTCCGGCTTCGTCGTCAACGCGCTGCTGGTGCCCTATCTGCTGTCCGCGATCCGCATGTTCGAGTCGGGCATCGCGAGCCGCGAGGACATCGACAACGGCATGGAGATGGGCTGCGCCCACCCGATGGGCCCGCTGAAGCTGTCCGACCTGATCGGCCTGGACACCATCGTCTCCATCGCCAACTCGATGTACGCCGAGTACAAGGAGCCGCTCTACGCCGCTCCCCCGCTGCTGCAGCGCATGGTCGAGGCGGGCCGGCTGGGCCGGAAGGCGGGGTCCGGCTTCTACACCTACGGCTGATTACAAGCTGCGACGCTCCGACGTGCCCGGCACCCGACTCGGTGCCGGGCGCATCTGTTTCACTCCCGCCTCCGCACCGCCGTATCCAGCTTCTCCGAGACCTGCCAAGTCAGCGGCCGCCGGCCCAGTGCCCAGCTGACGACTTCCTCCGCTATGGCGCGCAGTATGACGTTCAAGTGCTGGGAGATCTCCCGCGAAACCGCCCAGCCGTTTTCAGGGGGCGTCCGAGGGGTCGCGATCAGGACATCAATGGCCTCCGCCGCATGTCAGCGGAGGGACCCGGGCTGTTGTCCCAATTCCTGTGGGCCCTGGTGCGCGACGGTCGAACCTTCGAGATCACCGCACCACCGCCCCCGGCTTACACGCTCACAGCCTGTCACCGACACCAGTTGGCAACTCCATTGGGAATCCGTAGCCCACCTCACTTGTTATTTCCGCCGGGACGTGAGCTGTGGATGTACTGGTCGGCCCAGGCGCTGATGATGTGAGCGGCTCGCTGCGCTTGTCCTCGTGCGGTCAGGAAATGGTCTGCTCCTTCGAGCGACACGAAACTTCGCGGGTGTCGTGCCTCGCGGAAGATCTCCCCGGCGTTGGCGATGTCGACGGTGTTGTCGGTAGGCGAATGCATGACGAGTAGCGGCAGGTGCAACTCGCGTATCCGGTCACGTAGGCGAGCTTGGTGGACGTCGTCGACGAAGGCACGCTTGAGGACCAGGGTCCTCCCGCCGACGAACCACTCGTGCGATCCTTCACTGAGAACGCGTTCCGTGACCGCGTCGTACTGTCTCTCGACGTGGCTGGGGTCGGCAGGTGCCCCGATCGTGGCGACCGCGCGGACGCCGGTTACCTCGGCCGCTGCGGCGATGGCGGCGGCGCCTCCCCACGAGTGTCCCACCAGCAGGTCTGCTGGAGTTCCTCGCTCTGCCATCAAAGTTGCTGCACGGACGGTGTCCTGGACCTTGATGGTGAAGGAACCGTCCCCCCAGTCGCCGTCGGAGTCTTGGATCCCGAGGTTGTCGTAGCGCAGCATCCCGATCCCCTCGCGTGCCAGCTGCTTGCTGACACGCGAGGCGGCTGGCGAGTCCTTGCCGAGTGTGAATCCGTGGACGAAGACTCCCCAGCCCCGGATCTCGCCTTCTGGCAGGTCGATCGACCCGGCCAGTTCGGGGCCGACGACGCTCTTGAATCTCACTTTTTCAGTCATGTTGTGATCGCCTCGGCATGGACTGGTCGTGGGGTGAGGGCAGGCGGGCGGGTGAGGGCGACACCGGCTAGTGCCACGCTCGTGCTCCACGCAGGGGAACCTTGCGCGCGGTGCTCGTCGCTGTCGGCGCGTCAGACGGCCGGCTTGTGGACTGCGGAAGGCTTGGTGGTGAGCAGTGCCGTGATCTCATCGGCGAGGTGTGGGCCGAGCTCGCCCCAGCCGTCCTTGTAGCCATAGACGCCGGCCAGGGCGCGGGCCTCGTAGTCGCCATTCATGATCTCGATGTCGTTGGCTGTGATGAGTGCCGGGTGGGCGACGCCGACGGCCGCCGAAACTTTGATCAGCTCCTGGCGCAGGGTGCGCAGGTAGACAGCGGCCCGGGTGGCCTTCGAGGTCGGGTCGAGGCCGCGGGCCAGCCACGGGTTCTGGGTGGCGATGCCGGTGGGACACGTGTCGGTGTGGCATTTCAGCGACTGGATGCAGCCGATGGACAGCATCGCCTCACGGGCCACGTTGATCATGTCGGCACCCAGAGCGAAGGCGACCGCTGCGTTCTCGGGCAGGCCGAGCTTGCCGGAGCCGATGAAGGTCAGCTCGTCGGTCAGCCCCAGCTCGGCGAAGGTGCCGTAGACCCGGGAGAAGCCCATCCGGAACGGCAGCGAAACCGAGTCGGCGAAGATCCGCGGCGCCGCCCCGGTGCCGCCCTCGCCGCCGTCGACGGTCACGAAGTCGACACCACGGTCACCCCGCGCCATCAGCGTGGCCAGTTCCCGCCAGAAACCCATCTCCCCCACCGCGCTCTTGACCCCGACCGGCAGACCGGTCTCGGTGGCGATCAGCTCGACGAAGTCGAGCATCGAGTCGACGTCGCTGAACGCGCTGTGCCGCGACGGGGACGCACAGTCCTTGCCGACCGGGATGCCGCGGATACCGGCGATCTCCGGGGTCACCTTTGCACCCGGCAGCAGCCCGCCCAGCCCCGGCTTGGCGCCCTGGGAGAGCTTGATCTCTATCGCCCTGACCGGGGCACCGGAGACCACCTCCTTGAGCTTGTCGAGGTTGAAGCTCCCGTCCTCGTTGCGGCAGCCGAAGTACGCCGTCCCGATCTGAAGGACGAGGTCGCCGCCGTTGCGATGGTACGGCGAGAGACCGCCCTCGCCCGTGTTGTGCATCGTGCCCGCCAGCGCCGCCCCCTTGTTGAGCGCCGTGATGGCCGCGCCGGAGAGCGATCCGAAGCTCATCGCCGAGATGTTCACCACACTTGCCGGCCGGAACGCCTTGGCCCGCCCGCGTGGCCCGCCCAGCACCTTGGCCGAGGGCAGTGGCGCCTGCGGGTCGTGCGCGTCGGGCAGAGGACCGGCGAACGTGTGCTGCTTCAGGTAGGCGTGCCCCTGCACGTGCTCGACGTCGACTTCGGTTCCGAACCCGAAGTAGTTGTTCTCCTCCTTCGCCGACGCATAGAGCCAGGCGCGCTGGTCACGGCTGAACGGGCGCTCCTCCTCGTTGGAGGTCACGATGTACTGCCGCAGCTCCGGCCCGATCGTCTCCAACAGGTACCGGGCGTGCCCGATCACCGGGAAGTTCCGGAGCAGTGCGTGCCTCTTCTGAATGAGGTCGTGGGCAGCCAGCAGCGCCACTGCTGTTGCGGCGGCCGCGCCGATCCTCCGGGTGTGCATGAACATTCCTCCTCGATGCACGACTCCATCGCCGTGCGGTGGAGTCGTTGTGTCGTGTTGGGCGTTGGGCGGCGGGCACGGCCAAGCGGGCATCAGCATCCGCCGAAGAATGCGAAAGGGTGCAGATCTTTTGAGGGTGTCTGGCACGAGCGTGACCTGCGGGTTCGTGATCCAGCAGGGCTACGCCGTGTCAGTTACGCCCGGCCGTACGGCGCCGACGCGGATCAACGGGTGCTGTGAGAGACAGACGGGCAGGTCGGCCGCGATGGGCTTCGTGGGACGATGAACTCGATCCGTACAAAACCGCAGGTGGGCCAGACCCTCAAAAGATCTGCACCCAATGCGAAATGACGTTTCGGTCAGGCTCACTCGCAGGCGCCGGGTCCGCGTATTCCGCAGGGGCTGCGGGGCTTTGGGGCCAAGTGGGCTCACCACGAGCGCAGGACGGCGACGCGGGCCCGTGATCCGCCCTGGGCACAAGCCGCCGGTTGCCGACGCAGGGGCGACGCACCTGAGTGTGCTCCGGGCGAGCACTCAGCGGCGGGTGCCCTCCCCTGAGCGGTCCGAGTATGTCTGGATGCTGCGGCGCCAGTCGTTCACAAAGTGCCGATGACCGAGTTCGCCGGAGTGGACGAACATCGCCAACTGATTCTCGATCCAGGGGTCGAAGTGCAGCAGTTGGTCTTCCACCCAAGGGACAAAGGGCCCACTCGCTATTCGGTACGTGCCAGTGTGACCGTGGCCGTCGTCATACAGGCTGCCGTAGTCCTGGTCACCGCGGTCATGGAGCCGCTGACCGTGAGCATGGGCGCCACGGTCGTGACGTATGCCGTGGAGGCCTACGGTCTTCGTGTCCGCGGTCAGGACGGTCTGGGCAGGGGTGGGCCCGCTGTCCCGCGAAGTGGCCGCAGTCGCGGAGCCGCCGACGGTGAGGAGAGCGCCTCCGGCGAGTGCGGCAGAAACGCTTACGGTCGCGATACGCCGCACGAGCTTCTTCACAGTCTTTCCTCCTCGCACTGTCCGCCGCTCCGTGCCTGCTGACGGCGGACGCCCCGTTGTCTTGGCCCTGGCAAAGTTACGCACCCATACATAGTTGAACAATAAACTTGATGCGTGAAGTAAATCACCCGAATGACCCGGAATAAAGGAGAGCGATCAACCATGGCTGGCTTTCAGTCAGCCGCACGGAACCTCGGCGCCACGGTGCGCCGCCGAGCCGGCGTTGCTGCTCGGACGGCGGCGCGCCAAAGCATGCCTTCTCAGAGGGCGTTTGATCTAGGTGGATTGCCCTTTATCTGCTAGTAAGTTCCTCGCCAGGTGTGTGTCGTCTCGTCCGTTATGCGCTTGGTGAGGTTGTCGATCGAGGCGACGTGGATCATGGTCTCGGAGCTGGCGCGCAGGGTCTCGTAGTCTCGGGCGAGGCGCCGGTGCAGCATGATCCAGCCAATACTTCGCTCGACAACCCAGCGCCTTTTGACCACGTGGAAGCCGCGAACTCCGGGGTTTCTGTTGACGACTTCGACGTCGATTCCGAGGCTGGCGCCGTGCTCGATAACGGCGTTCTTGAAGCCGGTGTCGACCCAGCTCTTGGAGATTGGTCAGGTAGGTTTTCTTGGCCTGGTCGAGGAGCTGGATTCCGACGGCGTTCTCGGACAGGCTCGCGGCGGTGACGGTCACAGCGAGGACGAGTCCGATCGTGCCGGTGAGGATGCCCCGTTTCCTGCCGACGACACCTCTTCCTGCCCGCTGCATGGCGGCTGTTCCTGCCCGAAGAGTGGGCGTCCGACACCGTTCGCATGGACCTCACGCGCATACCAGCAGACGTCACGCACCGCGAGAAGTGGCGCCTCGCCCTGGACATGCTCGCGGCGCTCGCCGGCTGGGGCATGAAGCCGCCGGTCGTGGTGGCCGACGCCGCGGCACCAACGCTCACCTGCGGACGCGCTGTGCAAGCGCGGACTTGCCCACGTCCTGGCCGTCCGCTCGGACGTGAGCGCCCACCCTTTCGAGACGAAGCCCGTCGCGCCGGCCCGCAACGGGGCCACCGGCTGCTGGCCCCAACCCCGCTACCGGCAGACCGCACCGTCGGTGGCAGTCCTGGCCGCCGCCCTCGGACAGGAGGCATTCACCCCTGTGACCTGACGACACGGCTCGAGAGGGGAGTTACGCTCCCGCTTCGCTGCCGTGCGCGTGCGCCCGGCCGGCAAAGCCGTCGAGCGCCCCATCAAAGCCGCGGCCTCGGCCCAACAGGGTCGGTGGGACGGGATCCTGCCCGCCTGCTGGCTGCTGATCGAATGACCCGCCGACGCCGAAGCGCCGACCGATTACTGGCTGTCCAACCTGCCGGCCGACAACCCGGTCGCCGACCTTGCCCGTCCGGCCAAGGTCCGCTGGCGCATTGAGCACGACTACCGCGAACACTTGGATTTGGGCCAGCGCAGGCCACGTGCCGCCGGTTGTGTTCGGCCCCGCCGGGGCGGCCGCCTGCTCGTCCCGCCCGGACCGTCGCTGAGCACCGGCGGCAGTCGGTATAGGCCGTTCACAGGATCCTGCGCACCCGGTCACCCCCTCCTGCTCTACACCGACGGCCTGGTCGAACGCCGCCACGAGGACATCGACGGCTCCCTGTGCCGCCTCACCGCCGCGGCAGTCACAGCCCCCGGAGACCTCCTGGATCTGCTGCTCGCCGAGATCGTCCGGGACGACCCTGCGGACGACATCGCCCTGATCGCTGCCCGTCCGGGCCGACAGTGACCGACCTGGCTGGCCGCCGCAGCCGTGACGCTTCCCGTCGGCCGCCGCTCCCGATCCCTCACACAGCCGCGGGCGGGAGCTCCGCCCGCGCGGGACGGACGGCCTGGATGTCCAGCTCGATACGGATGGTGGTGCCGATGGCGGCGATGCCGTGGGCGAGCATCTTCTGCCAGGTGAGGGTGAAGTCCTCGCGGTGCAGTTCGGTGACAGCCTTGCAGGCCGCCCGGGGCTCGCCCTCCATACCGATGCCCAGACCCAGGTAGGTGGTATCCAGCTTCACGGTGCGGGCGATGCCGTGCAGTTCCAGTACCCCGGTCACCTCCCAGTGGGAGCCGCCGCGGTGTACGAAGTCGCCGCCGCTGAAGAGCAGGTACGGGTGGGTGGCGACGTCGAGGAAGTCCAGCGAGCGCAGGTGGTTGTCGCGCATTTGGACGCCTGTGTCGATGCTGTCGGCCTCGATGGAGACCTCGATCTGGGAGTCCCGCATCCGCTCGGCTATCCACAGGCTGCCGGAGAAGCGGTTGAACCGGCCGTGGATCTCGGCCAATCCGATGTGCCGGGCGACGAACCGGACCGCGGTGTGGTCCGGGTCGATGTCCCAGCGGCCCGGTTCCGGGACCGGTGGGAGCGAGGCGGCGATCATCTCGATCACCCCGGCCGAGGCTCTCCCACCCGGAAGCACCCGAACAGGGACACGACGTGGCTGAAAACCGTCGCAGACCACCGACAGGTGATAGTCGCCGGGCGGCAGGGCGGCGGTGAACAACCCGTATACGTCGGTGCGGCCCTCCGTCACGGTATGCCCCGCCTGATCCAGGACGGTGACCGCAGCCTGCATCGGCAGCCTGACGGGGTCCACAACCTGGCACTCGGCCCGGCCCGCCCCCTCGGGCAGCGTGAGGCCCCCACGCCCGACCACTCCGCCGCCCCTGATGTCCTTGGTTCGTCGCCGCCTTAGAAGGGTGGTGAGCATTCCCGCGCCTTTCGTCGTCGTATCCGAAATCAAGCCACCCTGTCAGGCTTTACATGTTCCCTACCATGAATGCTCGCGGTACGGACCGGTAACGGTCCGTACCAGAGGTCCTGCGGAACGTGCGGGTCAATGGGCCAGGTGTTCCCCGCGGTGAGAGAGTCGCCGGCTGTCGGTCCGTCGTGGCTGAGGTACGGTACGGCCCGGATGATCTTCCCGTCGGCATGCGGCGGGTGCCCCAGCGCCGGGTGAACTGGGAGATCAGGAACAGGCCCCGGCCTCCGTCGTCACTCGCGCGGGGGTGGCGCAGGTGCGGTCAGGTGCTGCTGGCACGAAGACCTCGCAGATCAGGGTGCGTTCCAGAGTCAGCCGGGCCCAACGCGTGCCGGATGGCGTTGGTGACAAGTTCACTGACGACGAGTTCGGCAGTCAAGGCCAGCTCTGCCAGCCCCCAGGAGTCGAGTTGGCGGGCGGCCATCTCGCGGGCCCGGGCGACGACGGCGGGGTCGCTGGGAAATTCCACGAGGCGACGTGCGCGGTGTCCAGGCCACGGGCTCGGACCAGGAGCAGGGCCGCCTCGTCGAAGACCGGCCGGGTGGGTGCAAGGCCGTCGACGACGGTCCGGCACGACCGGTCTGTCCTGTCCATGGAGGGTGGTGACGCGCAGGTCTCGGCTGAGGGATCTTGAAATGGGTGAGGACCTTCTGGCCTGGTGTGGATTGCGACATCTGCACCTGCGACCAGAAAGGCCCTCGTGCGACACCGCGATGCACCCCCGACGGAGAGACCGCCGGTGGTCGGTGGAAGGCGCCGTGCCGGGGTTTCTCGTTCAGCAGGGCAGCGAGCCCTTTCGGAGCCATCCGGGGCCCGGACCGTCGACCTCGGCGCCCAGATCCTCCGGCAGCATCTTGAGGGCGGTCGCGGCCTCGCTGAGGCGGCCGCCCAATCTGTGGCCGTACCAGAGGTAAACCCATCCAACAGATGAAAGCCCCGATGGGGTTGAAGAATGGCCACGTTGTGCTTGAATCGTAAACGACTCGGCCGGGCTCTGTGCGCCATGGCGCGCAGAGCCCGGCCGAGTCGTTTACGAGCGTGCAGTACTGGCCGGAGCCGACGATCTCGGCCCGCCCCGCCCCGATCAGAACGCACCGCGGGGCCCCAGCGCCCTCCTGACCGGAGGGCCGTGTGCCGCTTCCGCGCCGAGACCAGCACGGCACCGAGGACTCAGGCGTGAGCGTCCGTGACACCACTGCGTAGGGCACACCGTGCTCGCGGTTCCTCCCGCCCGTCACACATGAGCAAAGGATGCTCCCATGACCGCCACCGTTTCCAACTTCTACTACGGGGCCGTGACGCCGATTGCGGCCTATCTGATGGCCTGCCTGGGAGCGGCCCTCGGGCTGCGGTGCACGACGCGGTCGCTGCGGCGCACGCATCAGCACCGAAGAGCCCTTTGGCTGATGCTGGGCGCAGTGTCGATGGGCTGCGGCATATGGACCATGCACTTCATCGCCATGATGGGTTTCAGTGTCGAGGGCGCCCTGGTCAGCTACGACTGGACGACGACGCTGATCAGTCTTGGTGTCGCGATCGTGTTCGTCGCCATCGGAGTCTTCCTCGTCGGCTATCGGGGCTCGTCGCCGGGGAACCTCGGTGTGGCGGGCGTCGTCACCGGTCTGGGCGTGGCCGCCATGCACTACATCGGGATGGCCGCCATGGATATGGACGGGACTCTGCAGTATGACGTGCGGACTGCGGTGCTATCCGTGTTGATCGCCGTCGTGGCCTCCGTCGCCGCCCTGTGGGCGGCGGTATCCGTTCACGGGGTGTGGTCGAGTCTGATGGCGAGCCTCGTCATGGGGGTGGCCGTGACCGGTATGCACTACACCGGCATGGCCGCTGTCGCGGTTCATCTCAGCCACGCGACTTCGACCCCGCAGTCGTCCGCCGGTCTGCTGTCGTTTCTCCTGCTCATGCTTGTCGGCCCCCTCGCAGTCCTCGTAATCGCCGCCGTGATCGTCTTCTTCGACCCCGACATCATGCTCGGGGACGGCGAGTGGAATCCAGCAGCGCCCACGCCGCGAAATGCTGACGCCACCGCCACCACACAGCCGGTGGCCCAGACCCCACGCACACACGGCTGGCAGTAATGGGGTCGGGGTCGGCTTCACGCAAGGCGCGCAGGGGGCCGGGCGCGCGGTCGACGAGCAGGTCGATGATGTCTCTCCCCTCGTGGAGATCCTAACTGCAGGGGAAGTTGGGAGCCATGTCGGAAAGGCGACCGAAGTCCGGTCCAGAGTTCCGTGAGGGGGCTGCCCGGATCGTCACGGAGACCGGCAAGACGATCGCCGAGTTCGCCGAAGGCCTCGGGATCAACGAAACCACCGTGGCGAGTTGGGTCTCCGCCCCCGCCGTACGGGGACGGCGCCGGCTGGCGGGAGTGACGAGCCGGAGCGGCTACAGCGGGATAGCGCCCAGCTCAAGCGGGACAACAAGGAACTGGTTATGGAGCGTGCTTCCTAAAAAGCTGCATGGTCCCGTGGGTGAAGTAGCCGTGGCGGACCGGCTCAAGTGGTCGGGTGATCAGCGACTTCAGGAAACGAGCACGGCATCTCGCACCGCGTCTGCTGGTCGAGGCGGGCTTCGCGCACGTCGGCCCAGGCCCTGTGTCCCTGAAGAGTCTCCCGTCTGTAGGTGGCGTTACTGACTTCCCCTCGTCAGGGTGAACTTTCGCGAAGTCGCTGATGGGTCCGGTGTGGTGGCTATATCCCGTGGTGTGTGAGGTATGGGGATGGGGGCGGGCTGTCTGCTGCGGGACGACGGCGCCGGGAGTCGGTACGGATGCAGGCGGCCGAGCTGTTCGAGCAGAAGATCAAGCCGATAGAGGTCGCACGGCGCCTGCGGGTGAGCCTGAAGTCGGCCTACCAGTGGTACCAGCTGTGGCGGGACGGCGGTGCGCGGGCTCTGGTCTCCGGCGGACCGAGCGGATCGCGGTGCCGTCTGTCCCCGCGCTGCCTGGAGAAACTTGCCGGGTACCTCGAGCAGGGGCCGGCCGTGCACGGCTGGGTGGAGGACCAGATGTGGACCGCGGCGAAGGGTGGCCACGCTGATCGGCAGGAAGTTCCACGTCTCTTACAGCGTCTCCGGGGCGACGAGGCTGATGCACCGGCTCGGATTCAGCCCGCAGGTCCCCGCGCGGCGGGTCGCCGAGCGCGACGAGCAGGCCGTCACTGCGTGGAAGGAGGCGACCTGGGCGGAGGTAAAAGAGCCCGGGCGGCCTGCGGAGGCTACATCTGCTTCGAGGACGAGGCAGGCTTCACCCGTCGGCCGCCCAAAGGACGCACCTGGGGCCGGCGCGGCCACACCCCGGTCGTGACAGTCAGCGGGCGACGCTCGGGGCGCCTGTCGGTGGCCGGGCTGATCGCGATGCGGCCGAGTTCCCGGACCCGGCTGTGCCACCGCCTGCGCACCCATCCCGCGGGCAAGGGCAAACGCCGCAGCATGGGCGAGCGCGACTTCATCGCGCTGATCGACGGTGTCCACCAACTCGTCAAGGCGCCGATCGTGCTGGTGTGGGACCGGCTCAACACGCACGTCTCCCACGCCATGCGTGAGTTGATCGCCGAGCGTGAATGGCTGACGATGTTCCTGCTGCCCGCCTACTCGCCCGACCTCAACCCCGTCGAAGACGTGTGGGCACACGTCAAACGCAGCCTGGCCAACCTCGCCGTCGTCGCCCTCGACCGACTGGAAACGCTCGTCCGCAACCGACTCAAACGCCTGCAGTACCGGGCTGGCACCCTCGACGGTTTCATAGCGGGCACCGGCCTGACCCTCGACGGTCCAGCGTCACCTTGACGAGCCGAAGTCAGTAAACGTCAAGCTCAGTACAACTGAGCAACAGCAGGCCACGATCAAAATCAATAAACAGCCGGACCAGCTACGTCACATCAGCGCACCGGACGAGGCTGTGCGGACAAGGCGCGCTTGGCCACCGACTGGCTGCTGCCGGAGGATAGAACTGTAGTGATGTGGTCTGTGGGGAGCGGGGGGTGGGGGCGAGGGGCGGTGGAGGGGACCAGGCCGACGAGCGCCACGTACTCGGGAAGTGTGAGGTCCCGCTGGTAGGGGTTCCGGGCGTCGTGAAGCAGGTGCCAGTAGTCCCGGGCGACGGCGTTGCGATCGGTGGAGGCCGACAGGCCCCAGGTTGCCCGGGCTGACTCCCGTACTTCCTCGAGGGCACGGAAACTGAGCAGCTGTTCACGCTGCGTGGGATCGTTGAGCCGCATGCGTTCGAGGGCCCAGGCGCCCTCCAGCAGGAACTGGTAATCCGCCCGGTCCTCCACCGCCGCGGTGAAGACGTGACGCAGGAACCGCACCAACCCCATGAGGGTGTCCTCGCGCCAGTGGTCGCTGGGTGGTTCGGCTCCGGGCCACCGCATCCCGATCCCCGCAGCCAGCTCTGCCAGCCGGGCTGCGGTCGGCGACGGCCGGAACTCGACCAGACGAGCGCTGTCACCGCCCATGACCATCAGGATTCGGTCCTGATCCATCCCCCCCGCACCATCCTCCGCCCACACGGTGTACAGATCGCCGTTGGGTGCGTAGACCGCGTCGTACAGGTCGCCGACCGCGTCAGCGAGTTGCTGGGCGAGGGAGCTGTGCCACAGCGGGTCGGCGCCCCCCGGCAACTCGCCCGAGCGGCAGGCAGTAAGAACCATCGTTCTGCGGGGCGCGGGACGGCCGGGCTCGGCAGCGGGCCTGGGCCGGTTGAAACTCTTCCTGTGCCGCAGCACGTCGCCGTTCAGCTGACCAGGGGTGAGCTCTACATTCGTTCCGTCGTTGGCCGGCAGCAAAAAGTACCGCTGGGGACTCCGTTGCTCGCCGTGCAGGTCAAGCCAGTAGGAGGGCGGCAGATCGCCCGGCCAGGGGTACGGCAGGGTTCGCGTCCGATCCGACGCTATCCATTCATCGTCGGCTGTCAAATTCTCTGGATAACCGAGCCGATACTGCGTTGTCTCGGGGAGAAATCGCATCTCACTGGCTTCCAGCACGGCCCTCATCTCATCGTCGAAAAAAGCTCGACCATACGGGTTTCCCGAACGGTCCACGAGCGGATACGACCGGTATGTCACCGCTCCTGGCTGCGGGGTTCGGCTCGCGTCGGCCACATCCAGGTTGTCGGGACGGCAACGCACCCACACACCCGGTGAGCGTGTTTCCCGTTCGTTCTCGTGGGGCCTCATCACCAGGATGTCCAGACCCCGAGGAGAGGTGAACGAGAGCTCCTCGGTGTAGGCCCATACGTCATGTCCGGTCTGGCGGGCCACTGTGCGCGGCAGATCGAGGTCCACGTCGCCCATGTGGCTCCCGGCGAGGACGATCCCGGTTGCTCCGCTCAGTGTGGGGTCCGCCGCCACCAGACGGGCGAACTCCTCGTGACTGAGCCCGAGCCACCGGCTGCTGACCCGGTCCCACGCCATCACCGTCCTGCTGGCGGGGTCGTACAGTGCCTGGACGCTGTACGGCCGCATCCCCGGCTGGTGCCATGGCGCTCTCTGCGACGTGTCCGCGGCGGGGTTCCGCGGATAGCGGAAGGCTGGGGTTATCACGTTACTGGTCAACAGGCGCCGGGGGATGCCGGCGCTGCCCCAGTCGCGCCCAGGGTTGCCATCGTAGTCGGTGGACGAGCTGTCGTGGTCGAGCAGCGCCCGCTCGGCATGAAAGGCGCGGAGCTCTTGGGCGGTGCAGGTCCGCCCGGCCCGCCTGACCCGCACGGCCGAATTGACCAGCCGCCGCAGGTCGCCCTCCCCGAGGTCCTCGTAGTTGGTATCGGTCAGATGGAGCAGATACCGCACCATCGCCTCTGGGGTGTGGATGCCCAATGCCTGGCCGTCCTGGTGCAACAGCTCTCCCACCAGGACGTCGGGAGACATACCCGGATGCGGCACGAAGGGCACCGGCGTCGCCCTGACGGGCCTGATACCACCCGTGCGGGGGCGTTGGACGGCCTGCGGCTGGCGCCCGGCGCGCCCCGAGCGCTTCGGCGTCACGGCATGACCACCGCGCACCCGGCCGGCCCGGACGACCGCGCCGGTGCCCTCAGAAGACTGACCATGTCTACTGGCCACGCCACCCACCGTTGCCGTCGTACCCGTGGTGACGCCGTCGGCCGGGAGGAAAGTATGGGCATCCGGGGCGGTGGAGCGTGCCTCCAGGAGAGCGCCCTCCGCGGCGGCGTCCGGCGGCACCCTGGTAGCTGGTGTGTGCGTGGCCGAGTCCTCTCGTGTGGTGGGGTTTTCTGTGGCGGTGTGCTCGGCGGCGGCGTGCTGAGGGCGGGGGGCGGTTGGGGCCGTCATGGGTATGGGGTCAGGTCCGGCCGTGAAGGGTCGGGTGACGGCTGTGTGGCGTGCCGGTGGTCGGAAAGCGACCTGAGCTCTGTCGACTCCTGGCGCGGGTACCCGGCCGGAGCCCGCGGAGGAATCACTGGACGTCACCATGTCCGACGGTGGCCGTCCAGACCCGACCGCACCGGCAGTCTCCTGGGCACGGCTGCCGCCGGGAACCGCCGTGACGGCACTCCGGACAGTTCCGGCGCCGGCCGCGGCAGCGGAGGTGGCATGGGTGGGCTCGGGCTTGCCGATGCGCCGGCGGTCCGTGAACGTGGCGTGCAGGTGGTTCGTCCCGGCACCGCCAGCGACGCCGGCTGGCGGGGTGACTGCGGATTCGTTCTTTTCTGACTCTGTGGACGTCGCGGTGTGCGCCGGGCCGGCCTCGGTGGAGGTGCCGGCGGCCGGCACCTCCACCCGACTCCCGGTGATGCGGTCCACAGCCGGGGACGGCACTGTTCCGGCATCCACCGCATGTTCGGCAACAGCATCGGTCTTTACGCCCGGCACCGGGGTCGCCGCGGTCACGGGTCCCGCGGTAGGCGCGTCCCTGGTGAAATACCGGGCCGGTGCAAAGCCCGGTACGCCCGACGGGCGGGAACTCACGGTATGGGCCTGCGCGGCCCGCACTGTCCCCGCAGGCAAGTCCGGAGCGGAACCTTGCCCCCCGCCCGCACCGGACAACTCGCCGTCCACGGCACTGGCCGCAGAAGCATGCGCCGCTGCGGCCGCGACCGTCCCCGGACCGGCAGCGCTCGCCGGCTCCATCCCCGCCGTGCCTGTCGCGGCCGCCGTGTCGATTGGTCCGGACGACGAGGCGACTGCGGCAGCATACGGCTCCCTCGGCACCAGAGAACTCCTGGCCGCTGAAGGGATCCCGGCTGCTGCGGGGACTGCTGTCTCCGTGGCGGGGGATGGTGCGTTGGTCTGTGTTTGGGTCGGGTGGGCTGGTGTGTGGGTCTGTGTGGGTGTGAGTCCTGCGGCGATAACGGTCGCGTCGCTTGCGCCTTCGGTCCCAGTGGCCGTACCGGAGGGCTCTGCGCCCGTGCCGGAGGGCTCTGCGCCCGTGCCGGAGGGCTCTGCGCCCGCCGCGGTCCGCGTGGGAGCTGGATCGGCGGTGGCAGCGGCGGGTGCTGTGCCGGGGTGTGCGCCTCGCAGTTCTGTGTGGAAGCCCGGCAGTCCACCGGGCGCGGCACCACCCTCCGCGGCCGCCCCAGCCGCAGCCGGAAGAGCTGTGTACCGGGGCGGTCCGGATGCCGTGCCATCCCCGGCCCCGGCCCCGGCGCTTGCCCCGGCTCCCGGAGCGGCGACCGGACCCGTCCCGCCTGCCGTTGCCGGCCCCGCCTGCGTCTGCGGCGGCCCGGCCGGGCGGGAGACGACTTCGGCCTTTACGGGTGTGCCGGAGGGCGCGAACGGTGACGTGCCGGCCGGGACCGTTGCCCCCGGTCCGGTTGGGCCCGGCATCCCCTTCGTCGTGTCGCCGGTCTTGAGGTCCAGCTCCGTAAACCCGCCACCGCCCTCACCATGGGGGATGTCGATGTGGGGGATGTGGATGTGGGGGATGTGGATGTGGGGCCGTTCCGCCATGACACCGACGGCACCGGAGATGAACCCGAACGGCAGACTGCTGTCATACCCCGACACGACATTGCCCAGGACCGTGGCACCCAGCCCCGCCGCCCCGCCCACCGCGGCCCTGGCCGGCAGCGACCTCAGCCCCGCGGCACTCTTCCACTCCGTGAAGTTCTCCGCCTTCCACGCCGGCCGCGTAACCGCCGGCGGCGTCACCCAGCTCGTCATCTCCGCCCGGACCCCGGCCACACGAATGACCCGCTCCTCACCCTTGAGGCCCTCCGCGTCAGCCCTGCGCGCCCCGAACTTCTCCCCCAGCCTGCCCACCGCGGACTGCACCCCATGAATCAGACCCGCGCCCAGCATGCCACCGGCCACACCCGTCAACGCGCCGAACGCCGTGCTCTGCGTGTTCCACGACCGCCGCGTCCCCGCCGCCATCTGACCGGCCTGGATCCCCACGTCCAGACCCACGTTGAAAGCCGTGCCCGCCAGCGCGCCGTTGACCATCCTGCCGCCCAGCTCACCCGCCGAACGCGCCACACCCTTGTCCACACCCAGCCGCTCCAGCAACTGCGCGATCCGGCTCGCGGAAGCCGCACCCGCCGCCTGCAACGCACGCGAGAACGACGCACGCGCGGCCACCGAACGCAAAATCCGGCCCAGCAGCGTCCTGGCCACCACCGCCGCCGCGGCCTCCACCGCCTCGATCAACGCCGAAACACCCGGCACCCACGACCACGGCAGCAACGCCGCCAGCTCCGCCGCCAGCCAGATCATCACCGCGATGATCATCAACTTGCCGTACTGGATCTCCGCCGCGGTCGACTTCGCCGAATCCCCCAACGCGGTCGCCGTCTCCACCAGATCCGGTATCACGGACGACAGCCGGTCCAGCAGATCCGTCATCGCCTCACCGGCCGGACCGGTCGCACTGGCAGCCGCACCGGGAATCACACGCCGCAACGCCTCAAGGATCTCACCCAGCAGCCGGGCCGCCTCCTGGTCCAGCTGCCCCAGCTCCCACAGGAGCCCCTCCTTGACCTTCGGCCACCGGTCACCGATCACGACCGGCGCCAGCCAGGCCAACGCCCCCGGCAACTCGATGGTGTCCACGCTCAGCTGTCCCTGAGATCGGCGGCGATCTTCCCGGTCGTCTCATCCACCCGCTGGAACACACCCGCCGTGCCATGCGCCGCGTCCGCCGAACCCGCCCCCAGCGGACCCAGACCCTGTACTGCCTCCACCAGCCCCTGCTGAGCCGGCAGGAAACTCTCCCTCAACTGCCGGCCCTCCTCACCATCACCGAAAACATCCCCGTCGCCCAACTCCCGCGTCCGCGCCCCGAGCCGGTCCGCGACCTCCTTCCACCGCTCACCCAACTCACCCAGAGCCGCCCCCACCCGGGCCACCCCCTCAGCGTCATTCCTGACCATCCCACCCACCACCAACCACCCCCCACACCAACACCCCGCCATCCTGCGGAGGCAGGGACCTGCCTGTCCTCCATGCCCGGCGGTCCGTTCGGACGGACTCATGCCATACAGCTCGCAAGGGCACGCGCACCGCCGCTCGCACGGCGTACGCATCACTGCCCCTGCACCCTCTGAGCCCTGGCTTACCGGCACACACCGCCACTCAACCGCGCTGTGCGCCCCCGGGCCGGCCATCCCGAGCGCAGGACGCCTTTCCGTCCCCGAGGAAGGGCCCCAACGGGCCTGCGCCGTCATTCCTGACATGCAGTGTCACGAATCAGGCTCTGCCAAGCCCACCAGCTCGTCGATCAACTGGTCGTCCACGGCCTTCGCCGACGCAGCCTGTGGACTCGGCGGTCTCGGCGGCCTCGGACTCGGACACGTTCTCACTGGTCATCGATGCATCTTCCATGATCGGGAGTTACGCCGACGATTTACAGTCCCTTTACCACCAGGAGTTCGGGCCGGACAACGACTGCGGCTGGGAGAACTGGGCTGGCCCGGCAGGAACGGCGGGGCGGCTCGCCGAAACCCTGGGCATTTCCACCCTGGCCGACCTCGGCTACGAGAACGCTGCAGACGGCCTGCGCCACCCGGCCAAGAAGCCCAAGGGCGGTGAACTCACCGAGTCCGGCCAGGCGTTCAACGCCGTGATCCGGGGCATCCAATCCACCCCGTTGCCGAGCGGGCCAACGCCCTGCTGAAGGTCACCTTCAAGGCCCTGCGCCGGGTCAGCCCGCCCCTGCGCCATCACCCGGATAGCCCTCGTCCTGCTCCAGCTCGCCCTGGGGGGTACGCGTGAGTGGCATACGTCGTGCATGGCGGGCCAAGTGCGGGCGGAGGCGAGGACGATCCGGTCGTACAGGCGGCGGATCTCGTTCATGGTCGGGGGGCGAGTGGTGTCGGCTAGGCGGGTATGTGCCGGCTCCGCATAGCGGTGAGGAAGGCCATGGCGAGCATGCACACGGGGCGTGCCGGTACCACGAGCACCACTTGCGAACTTCGTGCTCGTCGAGGCCGACCTGGCCTTTTGCGGCCTGGAACGCCTCCTCGACCATCCACCGCTGCCCGGCGGCGGTGACCAGTTCAGCCAAGGTGGTGCCCGGGGCGGTGTGGCAGAGGAAGTAGGCGACCTCGCGGACGAGCTCGCCGGTCTTCTTGTCCTTCTTGTTGGGCACGGTCGAGCGGCGGATCAGCAGATGTCTTTCGAAGGCTTGCAGGGTGGGGGCGAGTTGGACGCTGGCCCAGTCGTACTCGCGCCGCCCCTTGGCGCCGCTGGCGCACGAGCGGCGCTCGAACGTCCCTTGGGCACGAGAGCGTACAGCTCGCGGGCCTGCCGGGTACGGTCGTCGGGCAGCGGCAGCACCTCGTTCTTGGGGATCGCCAGCACACAGCGCACCCGGCGCTCTTCCAGCCAGGCGCGCAGCGCGCGGCACTGGCCGTACGCCTCGTCGGCAAGGACGTAGGTGAAGGGCACGCCGGCGTCCAGGGCGCGCTCCAGCACGCGCCGGGCCAGCTCCGGCTTGGTCGCCACCGTGGTGGCCCGTTCGGGCGGGATGCCCTGCTCGGCACAGCGACGCTCGTGGTCGGCGGTGGTGCCGACCCAGGCGCGTCCGAGGTAGAGCTCGCGGTCAATGAGCGTGCGGCCCCGGCTGGAGCCGTAGGACAGGTGCAGGCTGACCTGGGCGTTCTCGATCCGGCCAGGGGCCCGCATTTCAATAAGTGCTCTTTAGTCCGGTGAATGCCGCCAGGTCCACGCCATCTCGGTTCCGCCCCGGGAACGCAGGGCGACGCACCGCATACTGTCCACAGCTGGGGCGCCGAGTACCAGCTCTCTGGCGGTCTTCGGCGTGTCGAGGCGGGCCGCGTCGGTCACCGGCAGGGTGTCGCGGCACGCCGGAGTCGTGTCAGTTCGGTGGCCGACTCGCAGTGGAGGCGGCCCTGGTGCACCGAGAGTTCGCGCGGCAGGCTCATGAAGCGAACGGCTGGTCCGCTGAGGGCGGCGGGGGCGTAGTGGGTGCGGATCCAGCCGAACTGGATGCGTCGGCCGTCCGCCGTCCAGTACGACTGCGGAGCGTAGAAGCGGTCGCCCACGTCCACTACGCCGGCTTCGCGTACTTCGAAGCCGATGCCTGAGGTGGTGCCGGTCATCTACCAGATCGCAGGCCCCCTCGCCGTCGTCGTTCGTGGATGACGGAGACCAGCAGAGCTCCGGTGTCCTCCACGGCGAAGTAGCCTGGGCACTCCCATACCGCGCCCGGTACCTTCGAGCCGGCCCGGTCGACGAAGACTCCGTTGTGGTCCCACGCCCGCGGGTCGGGCGAGGACAGCGCGAACACCGAGCCCCCGTGCTCGCGGCGGGTGCCCGCGACGAGCTGTCGCCACCGGCCGTCCTCCCTCCACACGCTGTAATCGCTGAATCCGGTGATGTCGGCGGCGGGCGGAGCAAGGACAAGGGGGTTGGCCGGGTCTTTGACGAAGCCCGACAGGCCGTCGTCGGCGGCGCGTGCGAGACGGGGGAGTTGGGCGTCGCCGAGTACACCGGTGTAGAGGTATCGAGACGCCACCGTCGTGCTCGACCGCGCAGCCCGCGGTCGCGTCGTAGGGCGCGGTCTCCTGCGGGCCGGGGAAGAGCGCCACCTCGTGCTCGGTCCAGGTGAGCAGGTCCGGGGAACTGGCATGGCCCCAGCGCGGGTTGGTGAAGTCGGTGCCGTCCGGGTACTACGGCCGGGTCGGCGGCCGCAGCACCAGCGGGGCGGTCAGGCTGTGGTCCGCGAACAGCGCTTCCAAGGCCCCGCGCCGCCGCTCGTATGGCCAGCCGGTCAGGTCGGTGCCGTCTTCGCCACACCGGCCCCGCGCCGGGCGCGGGTGCGGGTCAGGTGACGGTCCAGTCGCGCAGCTGACGGGCGATCCGGGCGACGCCGAGTGCGCCGGAGGCTGCGTCGCGCACGAGCGCGACGGCCGCCTTGGGGGGGTAGTCGAGTTCGCGCGCGTTGAGGATCAAGTATGCCTCGGTCGCGTGCCAGGCGAAGGCCTCGTTGGAGTGTTCCAGACACGGCAATTTCGCCAGGGTCTGCAGCAGCGCGGCGGCCCTGAGGTACAAGGATCCGTAGATGTCGCGCTCCATCGCCCTGGCGTTGACGCGGGCGACAGCGGCGTAGAGCGGTCCGTAGTCGTCGACCTGCGGATCGCTGTCGAGCAGTTCGGCGGCGTGCAGCAGGAAGGTGACGTCAAGCGGGTGGAGCGGTTCCGGCTGGGTCACGCGGCGTGACCTCGCTCTTGGTGCTCGATTTCTCGCTGCGCTTCCTGCTCGGCCGCACGCTGCTCGGCGCTGGGATCCAGGTTGCTGGGTTCGGCCGCGAAAGCCGCGCTGCTACGGGCCATGGATGCCTTGAAGCCGTCCAGGAACCGCTGTTCTACGGCGGTCGCCCGGTCATAGGCGGCTGAGAGAATGTACTCCTGCATGCTGACCCCCGCCTGCTTGGCCGCTGCCGCGATTGTGGCTCGCTGCGCAGGGTCGGGGAAGCGCAGGCTCATCGCTTTTGGATCCGTCATGGTATCTACGGTACCAGCGATACCATGACTCGTCTCGGGGGAGAGCACTCCGAAACCGACGCGCGGACAGCGGTCACCGGCAACTCACTCACACCTGGGTGCATGCCCATACGCTCTGTAATGTGTGGAGCACGCCGTGGTCGAAGCACCATGCGTACGTGGGCGAGGCTGTGCTGGGTGTGCTGGCCTTCTAAGCTTGGCGTTTATGCAGCTCTGCTGCTTGTGCATCCGGCCCAGCAGCTCAACGGGCAGGTCCGCAAGCAGGAAGGCCAGCCGCGTCACGTCATAGCCGGCTCTACCTTTCTGTCTGGGTTGGTCCTCCCGTTCGTAGGGTGGGGACGCCCAGGGAGGTGGGTGTGGCTTGTAGCCGGCTGCCGTTCGTGGCTTTCGATGCTTGGCCGCCTGCCTCCCCACGACGACTCGGCCGCCGATTGGGAAGTGCGAATGTGTCGCTGTGTAGAGCCTTGCCGGCGAGGTCGTCAGTGGTACTTAAGGAAAGTACGACCTGATGGAGCACGATGAGCCGGATATGGGTAGGGACCGACTGTGGCAAGAGCCACCACCACTGCCTGGTCATGGACACCGACGGTGACACCCTGCTGTCTCGACGGGTGCCCAACGACGAACCTGAGCTGCTGGAACTGATCGGTGATGTCTTGGACATCGCCAGTGGAGACCAGGCGACCTGGGCGATGGACATGACGGGTGGTGAACCCGCCTTGTTGATCGAGTTGCTGCTCAACCACGGCCAGGAACTCGTCTACATTCCCGGTATCGCGGTCAACCGGGCCACCGACAGCTACCGGGGCGTGGGCAAGACCGATGCCCGGGATGCCAAGGTGATCGCGGATCAGGCCCGTATGCGCCGTGATCTGCAGCCGATCCGACCCGCCGACGAAGCCGCCATTGAGCTACGGCTGCTGACCGAACACCGCTCTGACCTGGTTGCCGACCGGACCCGGACCGTGAACCGGCTGAAGTCCCTGCTCACCGGCATGTTCCCGGCCCTGGAACGTGCCTTCGACATGGGCACCACCGGCGCTCTGGTTCTGCTCACGGGCTATCAGACACCGGTGGCGATCCGCCGGGCGGGCAAGCGACGCCTTGCGACGTGGCTGCGCAACCGCAAGGTCCGCACCCCCGACGCCGTCGCGGCCAAAGCACTGGATGCCGCTGACCGTCAACACACCGCCGTTGCCGGGGAGAAGGCCATCGCGAGGATGGTCCACACCCTGGCGAAGGAGGTAATGACCCTCAACGAGAAGATCGCCGAGACCGACCAGCTCATCGAGGGACGGTTTCGCGAACACGAACTCGCCGAGGTGATCGCTTCCATGCCCGGCATCGGGCCGATCCTCGGAGCGGAGTTCCTCGCCGCGACCGGCGGCAGCTTGGATGCCTTCCCCACCGCTGACAGACTGGCGACCTTCGCCGGGGTGGCACCCGCGCCAAAAGACTCCGGCCAGATCAGCGAGAACCACCACCTGTCCGCGTACTCCCTGAAGTGGCTCTGGCAAGATTTTCGTAGCCGGAGATCACCTCGGTGACACGATGGGCTGGTCCGCACAGCGGGCAGCCTGTGGCTGTGCTCTGTTGAACTGGCAAGTCTGTTACCGCAGTTGGCTGATGTGCTGGTGGTCTCGGTCCAGGTCTCCGATGCTGTCGTGACGGTCCGCGCCCGCACGAGAGCCAGTGTTTCGGCAGGATGCACGGGATGCGGCCGGCTCAGCACCTGGTGCCATAGCCGCTATGAACGGCTCCTCGCCGATATCGCACTCGCAGGCCGGTCTCTGCGCATCCGCTTGTCGGTACGCCGCCTGTACTGCGAGAACCCGACCTGCCCGAAGAAGACCTTCGCCGAGCAAGTTCCGGGGCTGACCGTGAGATACCAGCGGCGCACCCCACAGTTGCAGCGCCTGGTCGAGGCCGTCGGTGTGGTGCTGGCCGGCCGTGGCGGTGCCCGGATGCTGCGGATCCTGAACGTCACGCTCTCGCGGTGCACCGTCCTGTCTCAGCTGATGCGGGTGCCGCTTCCGCCATGGGAGACACCCCGGGTGCTGGGGGTGGACGATTTCGCGCTCTACGGCGACACCTACGGCACCCTCCTCGTCGATGCCACCACCCGGCTTCCGCTCACCCTCTGGGAGGGACGCGACTCGGAGCAACTCACCGGGTGGCTCCGCGAGCATCCAGGTGTCGAGGTCGCCTGCCGTGACGGCTCCCTCGCCTACCGCCACGGTCTCACCGTCGGCGCCCCTGATGCCGTGCAGGTCAGCGACCGATTCCATCTGTGGCAGGGCCTCTCTCGACGCGTCCAGGACATCGCCTCCGCCCACCGCAGCTGCCTGCCCGCAGCACTGCCCCCGGTCAGTGCGACCGATCCGGCACTGGTCGAGGAGAGCGGCGAGAACACCGCGGCGGACACACGGGCAGGGCGGCATGCCCGACGGCTGTTCGAGGCCGTCCAGGCGCTGTCCCGCACCGGCCGGAGCCACCGCTCGGTGGCCAGGGAACTCGGCCTGGACCGCCGCACCGTGGGCAAGTACGCCCGAGCCCGAACCTGGCAGGAAGTGATGCGCCGGCCGCCCCGCAAGCCCTCCGCCCTGGACCCCTACCTTGACTACCTGCAACAACGCTGGGACGAGGGGCAGCACAGCGCGAAGATCCTGCACGAGGAACTCCAGACCAAGGGCTACTTCGGCCACTACCAGCGCGTGAAAATGGCCGTCGCACCCCTGCGCCGGGGCCTGCCTCTGGACGAGCCACGGCAGCGGCCGCCCTCCCCGCGCGGGGCCGCCCGCTGGATCACCACCCATCCGAACCGCCGAAGCCCACACATCAACGACTGCCTGGCCCGGCTCCTCGACCAGTGCCCTGAACTCCGGCACACCCACGACCTGGTCCGTCGGTTCGCCGTAATGCTCGACAACCGTGACGCGGCACCCCTGGCAGGCTGGCTGGACGACCTCGCAAACAGCGGGCTGACCCCTCTCGCCGGCCTCGCCAGAGCCTTGCGCGAAGACCGGGATGCCGTCACTCAGGGAATCGCCACCCCTTACAACTCCGGGGTCAACGAAGGCCGCATCACCGACGTCAAGCTACAGAAACGCCTGATGGCCGGCCGCGCCGGCGTCCCCCTTCTCCGTCACCGCGTTGTCCTGATCGCCCACTTCCGCCGCCGCGATGCGGACCGGCCCATCGTGTCACCGAGGTGATCTCCGGCTACGAAAATCTTGCCAGAGCCACTTCAGGGAGTACGCGGACACGCGGTCGCGCACCACCCCGATGAATGGCTCAATACGATCGCCCACGGCCAATGCATCAGCCTCACCCCCGAAGCGACCGCCCGCTTCTACCAACACCCGGACGTCGTTTACCGCCCCGTGACAGGCGTCAGTCCCAGCCAGATCGGTGTCGCCTGGCCCCGCACCCAACCGGTTGACGACACCGTCAATGCCTTCGTCCTTAGCTGCCGCGCCGTATGCAACGACGGCACCCTCGCAGAGACCAGCCTGATCACGGGCAGGTGATCGCGACCAAGCCGATATCGCGCAGTCAACTCAGCAGTCATCCAGACCGGCGTTACAGAACGTCACAGATCGCCGGTTCTGAAACAGCTTCTCACCCTGGCTGTTCCCTGGCCGCCGGGCGGGCCAGCCCTTCCGCCCGGACCATCTGTCCGCACTCCTCAACGAGATCGGCGTCCCAGTGGCCGCCGCCCGCGGCGCCGCCATCCGGCAACAACTCCTTGAGAGGCCCGCTCCCGTCGTCGCGGACGCCCTCGGCTACCACGACAAGACCACCACCCGCCTGCTCAACGAGACCGGCGGAACGTGGAGCCGATACGCCGCTGGAGACCACAAACGGTCGCCAGCAGGCTGGACTCCGCAGGAAACTCACGGCAGTTGAACCACGCCACGAAGTGGTAGGCCAGGGCACTCCCCGGCCTGCGACTGCCTCACGAAGTTGTCGGCGTCTGCTCATGGCCGGCATAGGGCCGCGTGATGATCTCCACGCCGTGCCCGGCCGGATCCGTGAAGTACGGTCCGCGCCCACCGTGGTGGTGGTTGAACTCTCCCGGCTGCTTCAGATGCGGATCGGCGTAGTACGTGATCCCGGCCTGCTGGATACGCGCGAAGGCCACGTCGAACTCCTCGTCGGAGACGAGGAACGCGTAGTGCTGCATGGCGATCGACTCCGCCGGGATGGCGGCGAAGTCCAGGATGACCCCGTTGCTGGTGGCCACGGGAATGAACGGGCCCCACGCGGTCCCGGCCTCAAGCCCCAGGATGTGCGCCAGGAACTCGGCCGACTCCCGGTTGTCCCGGGCATGGACGATGGTGTGATTCAACTCGACCGACATGTGGAATGCCTCCGCGAGGCACCTCACGGCACCTCCATGCCTCACCCAGCCGGTGACCGACACGCGATACGTGCGCATGATCCTAAACAGCAGCGCTGACGCCGTCGAGGCGTCTTCCGAGGAGGTAGACCTTTTCGGCCACGGAGCGTCACCCATCCCCAGCCCAGGCCGAGAACTGGCGACAGTTGAATACGCGAGCCCACCAGTACCGTGGGCCGGATCTCCCGCGGACGAAGCCGGTGCAGTTTGAGCCGGAGCGGATGGCGGGGCGCCGACGCTCGCCGTCGGCGCGGCTGGGCAAGCCGCCTGTTTGAAACGATTCTGGAGCTTCGACCTCTCAAGCGGATACCAGGACACCGGCCCGAAAGCGAGTCGTTTTTCAGCCAACGCTAGTTGGTCGCCAAGTGGGCACCTTTCGCCCCAAACCCCCAGTGGTCCCAATTCGTCGTCACCAACCTGCCACAACGCGTGAGCGCTAGCGGTATGGTCCCTTGCCGAACGCCACTAGCGGACCCAGGACTTCCGGGGCAGTCATGGCACGATCCCGTGCTGCCCTCAGCCCGCCCCGTCGTCGACCCCTGCTCATGCACGCCCTCGTCCGTTCCCAGGAGATTCATGTCGGCCGCCCTCACCGTTGCCCGCATCGATGGGTCCTCGGCCCTGGGACGCTTAACGCGGGCACGATCCCGGGCGGTGCTGCGCAAAGGCGTCGAGGGCCGCCGCTGTGCCCCTCAGCGGCGGTCCTGAAGACGCTGACTCGTTCCGGCCTGTTGAGGCTGCCCGCCGTGATCGGGCACGTCGGCGAGTGTTTGTCGAGGGAGGCCGTTCCGAGCAAGGACGCCGGTTCGGTGCCTGCTCCCCTCGGGCTGCTTGCGCCGCACACATCCGCCGCCTTCGCCCGGCTCCGCTTCGCAGCATCGGACCCGTTCAGCCCAGCCGCGGCTGTGCCCGCCCCGGCGCCGCCCCGCACACACACCCCGCACACCGACGGCTTCCCCATCTGAGGACCTGATGACCGAACTCATACTGAGCGCCGCCACGTTGCTGACGTTGGCCGGCGTCGGTTCCGCATGGCACTTCCGGCGCAAACGCGACCGGGCCGAACGCCAGGCCGAGCTTCTGCGTCGGCATGCCGACCTGCTCACACAGCAACTCCTCGCGGCGGAACAGTGCGTGGGGTACGTCGCGGCCACCGTGGTTCCTGCGGCTGTGGGCGGCAGGCCGGGCAGCGGCGGTCCGGGGGGCGAACTCGTCGTACCGCCGCATCTCGACGGCACTCAGCTCGCCGAGCGGCTACGCGCCCTGCCTGGTGCTGTTGCCTCTGCGGTGGAACAGGTCCGGACTCAGGAGCGGACGGCTGCCGCCCAAGCCGCCGATCAGGTCCGTCAGGACGTCGAGCGGCGGGTCGCGCAGGTGCGACAGGAGTCCGTGGGCGTGGCCCGGGCCGCCGTGCGCGGCTTCGCGAACAACGTGGTGGCGCGGGCGGCGATGCTCGGCCGGACCGTCAGCCACGGTGTGCGGCGGCATGTCTCGGACGAGGCGTACGCGACGCTGGTGGAGATCGACCACCTCGCGCAGCAGATGCTGCTCACCGCCTCGGGGTATGCCGTACTCGCCGGGGACAAGCTCTCCCGGCGCTGGCCCGCCACCACGCTCACCGACATCGTGCAGGCCGCGATGGGCCGGATCGAGGGATACGAGCGGATCAAGCACCCGGAGATGGGATCCGTCGCGGTCGAGGGCCGCGCGGTGGAGGCGGTCGTACACGCCCTGGCCGTGCTGCTGGACAACGCGCTGCGCTACTCCCCGCCCTCCGCCAGTGTCCACGTCTCTCTCGAACAGGGCCACCACGCCTGCTTCCTGATCATCGACGACGCCGGACTGCGCATGGACGACGAGCGCCTGCTGTGGGCCAGCGACGTGATGTCCGGCAAGCAGCGCAACGACATCACCCGCCTGGGCGCCCACCCCCAGACCGGGCTGCGCGTGGCGTCCGTGCTGGCGGAGGACTACGGCTTCCGCGTCGAGCTGACCGCACCGAACATCTATCAGGGCACGCGAGCCATGCTCGTACTGCCGAAGAACCTGCTCACCAAGCCCACGCCGGCCGAACCCGTCGCCTCTCCCGTGCCCTCGGACGCCGCCGTGGAACCCGAACTGCCCGCCGCCCCGGCGACCACCACCGCCAGCGGCCTGACCGTGCGCCGGCGCTCCGCGGCTCCCGCGGTGTCCCGGCGCACGGCAGAGCCCACCGCTGCCGAGCCCGGCCGTCCGGCTGTCGCCGCGGCCTGGGCCGAGGGAAGCCGCCACGGCCGACAGGGCGAGCCCTCCCAGACCTCCGCTGGCCACGACGCTGCACACGACGAAGGACACTGACCGTGCGAGACACACACTCCAACAGCCTGGGCTGGCTGCTCGACCAGGAACTCGGCACCGTCGAAGGCGTCCGCTACGCCGTACTGATGAGCAGCGACGGACTGTTGAGGGCCCGGACCGAGACGATCAGCCAGGACGACGGGGAGAAGTTCGCCGCCCTGACGGCCGCGCTGCGGGCCGCGGGCAAGGCGTGGGATGAGTTCACCGGCGGCGAGGGCATGCGCCAGCTGCTGATCGAGTCGGTCGGCTGCATCGGCCTGACGACCACCGCCGCGAAGAACACCATGCTGTCGGTGTGCACCACCGGGCCCGACGCCGACGTCGGGCTGATCTCCCATCACATGGTGCGGCTGGCCAGCCGGGTGGGGCACGAGATGACCACCGCCGATCGCCTGCCCACCGGGGAAGGCGGCTCGCCGGCATGACGGGGCCGCGGCGTGACCCCGACATGGTCAGGCCCTACGTCCGCACGGGCGGGCAGGTCCGCGCCCGGGACGATGTGCGCCTGGAGAGCGTGGTCGTCGCCGCGACCGGTCCCACGGACGCCCTCGGCCCGGATGCCCGCCGGGTGATGCGCCTGTTCGGCGGCGCGGGGGGCGGCCTGGCCGTCGCCGACATCGCCGCCGCACTGGAGTTGCCGCCCTCGACGGTGCGCATTCTCGTCTCCTCGCTGATGGACTCCGGCCACCTGTCCAGCCCGGTCGCCGCGACCGGCCACCAGCCCGACTTCGACCTGCTGCAGGAGGTACTCCGTGGACTACGCTCCCTGGTCTGACCCGTCCGTCACCTACGTCCCGGCCACGGTGACGCGGTCGGCCAAGATCGTGGTCGCGGGGGGCTTCGGCGTCGGCAAGACGACGTTCATCGGCAGTGTCTCGGAAGTGAAGCCGCTGCGGATGGAGGAACCCATCACGCAGGCCAGCGTCGGTGTGGACGATCTGCGCGGCACTCCGCACAAGACCACGACCACCGTGGCGATGGACTTCGGCCGCATCCACATTGCCGGCGGCAGGATCGCGCTGTATCTCTTCGGGCTGCCGGGGCAGTCCCGGTTCCGGCCCCTGTGGGAGGACCTGGCCGAAGGCGCGCTGGGCTGTCTGGTCCTGGCCGACACCCGCAACCTCGACGCCTCCCACGACGCACTCGGTCTCCTGGACAGCGGGGGCGTGCCCTATGCCGTCGCCATCAACGCCTTCCCCGACGCCCCGAGTTACCCCGAGGCCGAGCTGCGCCAGGCCCTCGCCCTCGAACCCTTCACTCCCCTGACTGTCTGCGACGCCCGCAACCGCACGTCCTCCTTGCATGCCCTGATCACGCTCACCGAGTATCTCTCCGAGCGCCGCTCAGCCGACCCCCTGGAGCCCCGCCGATGACGATGCCTTCCGCTGAGTCCACGCCGACGAGCCCGCCGAACCGGATCGCCCTCTACACACCCGAGTTCGCCGCCGACCCGCACGCCATGTACCGGCAGATGCGCCGCGCCCACGGCCCGCTCGTCCCCGTGGAGCTGGCTCCCGGTGTGCCCGCGACCCTGGTGATCGGCTACTACCAGGCCCGCCGCATCCTCAACGACCCGCTGCACTTCCCCGCCGACCCCCGGGCCTGGGAGAAGCTGATCCCCGCGTCATGCCCGGTGCGGCCGATGATGGAGTGGCGTCCCAACGCGCTGCGTTCCGGCGGCGCCGAGCACGCCCGCTACCGTGCCGCGAACACCACCGCCATCGACGCGGTCGACCAGCACGAGTTGCGGGCCCTCGTCGAGAAGGTCGCCTCCAGTGCCATCGGTGAATTCCGCGCGGCGGGCGAGGCCGATCTGCTCATCCAGTACTCGTTCCCCATCGCCTTCCGCGTCCTCAGCGCGCTGCTGGGCTGCCCGGACGAGATCGGCCGACGCATCGCCGACGGCAGTGTGAAGATCCTCGAGACCACCGACGCCGAACGCGGCAACCAGATCCTCGACCAGGCCGTCCTCGACCTCGTGGCCCTGCGCCGACAGCACCCCGGTGACGACATCACCTCCCGGCTTATCGCCCACCCCGCGCACCTCACCGAAGAGGAGCTGGGCCACCAGCTCACCACGCTCTACGGCGCGGGGATCGGGCCGCTGACCAACCTGATCAGCAACACCATCCTGAAGATCCTCACCGACGAGGAGCTCTCCGCCGACCTGCACGCCGGGCTGTCCACGGTGCGCGACGCCCTGGACACCGTGCTGTACACCGACCCGCCCATGGCGAACTTCTGCGTCTCGTATCCGCCGTATCCGATCGACGTGGACGGGGTGCTCCTGCCCGCCGACCAGCCGGTCGTGATCTCCATGGCGGCCGCCAACAACGACCCGGCCCTCACCGAGGGCGTATCCGAGGGCCGCCTCACGGGCAACCGCGCCCACCTCGCCTGGAGCGTCGGCCCGCACACCTGTCCCGCCCGCTCGCATGCCTACCTCATCGCGGAGACCGCGGTCACCTATCTCCTCGACGCGCTGCCCGAGACGGACCTCGCCCGCCCCGTCACCGAGCTCACGTGGCGCCCCGGCCCGTTCGACCGTGCCCTGGAAGCCCTGCCCGTCGTATTTCCCGCACGCTAAGGAGCCGCCATGGCCCAGCAGCCTCCGCTCGTCCTCGATCCCACGGGTGCCGACCACCACGCGGAGCACCGTGCCCTGCGCGCCCGCGGCCCGGCCACCCGGGTGGACGTACTCGGCGTGGAAGCCTGGTCGGTGACCGACCCCGTTCTGCTCAAACAGCTGCTCACCAGCACCGACGTCTCCAAGGACGCCCGCGCGCACTGGCCCGGCTTCGAGCAGGCGGTCAGCACCTGGCCACTCGCCCTGTGGGTCGCGGTGGAGAACATGTTCACCGCGTACGGCCCCAAGCACCGCAGGCTGCGCCAGATGGTGGCACCAGCCTTCAGTTCCCGCCGCATCGCCGCCATGAAGCCGACCGTCGAGGAGATGGTGACCCGGCTGGTGGACCGCCTCGCGTCGCTCCCCGCGCAGGAGCCGGTCGATCTGCGCCAAGAACTCGCCTACCCGCTGCCCATCGGGGTGATCAGCCACCTCATGGGTGTGCCGGAGAGCCAGCGGGGCGACTTCCGCGTCGTCGTGGACGGTGTCTTCGACACCACGCTGAGCCCCGCGGAGGCACAGACCAACACCGCCCGTGTGTACGGGCACCTGGACGAGCTCATCGCCGCAAAGCGCAGCGTCCCGGGCGACGACATGACGTCCCTGCTGATCGCCGCGCGGGACGACGAGGGCGACGGCGCCCGCCTCGGGCCCGACGAGCTGCGCGACACAATGCTGCTGATGATCAGCGCCGGGTACGAGACCACCGTCAACGTGATCGACCAGGCCGTGTACACCCTGCTGACCCGTCCCGACCAACTGGAGTTGGTCCGCAAGGGGGCGGTCACCTGGGAGGACGTAGTCGAGGAGACGCTGCGCCACGAACCCGCCGTGAAGCACCTGCCGCTTCGGTACGCCGTCACGGACATCCCTCTGCCCGACGGGCAGACCATCGCCCGCGGTGAGGCGATCCTCACCTCCTACGCGGCGGCCAACCGTCACCCCGACTGGCACAGCGACGCCGACACGTTCGACGCGGCCCGCACGGTCAAGGACCACCTCGCCTTCGGCCACGGCGTCCACTTCTGCCTCGGCGCACCCCTCGCCCGCCTCGAGGTCACCCTCGTGCTCCAGAGCCTCTTCGACCGCTTCCCCGGCATCCGCCTCGCCGAGCCGGCCGGTGAACTTCGGCCCGTCGGCTCCCTGATCAGCAACGGCCACCAGCGACTCCCGGTGCATCTCCACACCCACTGAGCACCTGCCCTCGCGCAAGCCGGCCCGTCGAACGTCCACGCTCGCGCCCGCACGGGCGGGGCCCCTGCGCCTGACCGGGTACGCCGTCCGTCTGCAGGCCACCGCGTCGGACGTCAACCACCGGTCAGGCGCGGCCCCTTCCTCTGTGCTGCCCGGTCAGGATTGCCTGGCTGCACGGCTTCCGTCGCCCGCGCATCCGATGGGAAAGCCGCGACGTGACGCTCCCCCTTTGACCTGGACAGCCTGATACTGGGACGGAAGGTCCCGGAGGAAGCAGTCACAGGTAGTGAGCAAGAAGAGCAATACGAGCAAGCGGTACACGGCGGAGTTCAAGCGGGATGCCGTCGCGCTGGCGTTGTCGTCGGACAAGACGGTCACCGAGGTCGCCCGGGACCTGGGGGTGAGTCCGGAGGGTCTGCGTGGCTGGGTGAAGCAGGCCAAGGCCGATCGGGGCGAGGGGCCTGCCGGGGCTCTGACCAGCGCCGAGCGGGAAGAACTCGCCCAACTGCGGCGCAAGGTCCGCGAGCTGGAGAAGACGGTCGACATCCTGGGAAAAGCGACCGCCTTCTTCGCGCAGGACAAGATGAGGTAGACACCGCCGCGCGGTGCCGCTTCATCGACGCGGAGAAGGCATCGGACGGCCGTCTTGCAGGTCACAGCGTGGCGCTGCTGTGCCGTGCACTGGGAGTGCCCGCGCTCTACCTACTACGCGCACCGGGCGGCCGCGTCGGCGCGGCGGGCCGCACGGCGCGAGGAGGAGCGCCTCGTGGACGAGATCCGCGTGCTCCACGCCGGATCACGCGGCGCCTACGGAGCCCCGCGGATTCACGCCGCCCTGCGGCGGACCGGGCGGGCGGTGAACCCGAAGAAGGTCGAGCGGCTGATGCGCAAGCACCGGATCGTCGGGATCACCCGCCGTCGGCGTCGGGGCCTGACCCGGCAGGCAAAGCGGGCGGTGTTCGCCGCCGACCTGATCGGCCGGGACTTCACCGCACCCCGCCCCGGGATGCGGCTGGTTGGTGACATGACCGAACTCGTCACTCTGGAAGGGAAGTTGTATCTGGCGACCTGCATCGATCTCGCGACGCGGGAGGTGATCGGCTGGGCGATGGCCGGCCACCACCGCGCCGAGCTGCCGGTCGCTGCCCTGCGGATGGCGGCCGGACGCGGTGGCCTGGAGGGCGACTGCATCATGCACACCGACCGCGGCAGCGAATACACAAGTGACGAATTCCGAGCCGAGATACGCCAGTTGCGCATGAGGCAGTCGATGGGACGTGTCGGCTCTTGTTACGATAACGCTGCTGCGGAAAGCTGGTTCGCCGTCCTCAAAGCGGAGATCGGTACCACCGTCTGGGAGACCCGCGAGGCTGCCCGGGCCGACGTCTTCCGCTACATCGAGAGACCCTGTTGCCCAATTCGAGGGAATTTGCGTCGATCACTCGGTCGGAGGCAGGCGGCGAGACGGATCCTGCTGGTCAGGGGCGCGTGAATGGGGTCGCCCTACGACAGGGGGTGGCGGCTGTGTCGATGGGATCGGCTTCTGTCGGTGTTCCGGATGGAACGAGTGCGGTCGCACATGCTGCGTTCCCGAAGGGGTGTCTTGCAATGCGGATCCGTGACCAACTCGGGTCAGTCTTCTCGAACGAGGAGTTCCGCGAGGCGTTCGGAGGCCGCGGCCGGCCTGGCATCTCGCCCGGACAGCTCGCCCTGGTAAGCGTGCTGCAATTCGTTGAGAACCTGACGGACCGACAGGCAGCGCACGCGGTGCGGGCCAGGATCGACGTGAAGTACCTGCTGGGACTGGAGCTCACCGATCCCGGCTTCGACTTCACGGTGCTGACCGGGTTCCGGCAACGGCTGCTGGACCACGGCCTGGAGGAGCGGGTGCTGGACCTGCTGCTGGAGCGCCTGGCCGGTCAGGGCCTGGTCAGCGCCGGAGGGGATCACCCGCAAGGCGATCGTCATCACCGGGCCGGGCAAGCCGGACGAACCACCCGCCCAACTCCTGCACGCCCACTGCCGACGACAGCTCATCGCCGACACCGGCAATGGGACCGTACTTCTGCCTGCCAGTGAGCCATAGGGCCTGCTTGAGCCGTGTGCGGGGCCAACCCGCCCGCACGGTTCTTAGGGGGCGGCGGCGCGGCAACGCGCCGCCGCTACCCGACAAGCCGTCGCCGTCGGCGGTATGCGCCGCACCCGCTATCGCGGCCTAGCCAAAACACACCTCGGCCATGTCCTGACAGCCACTGCAGTCAACTTGATCCGGCTCGACGCCTGGTGGACCGGCACCCCGCTCGCCCAGACCAGAACCTCCCGGCTCGCGGCCCTCGAACTCGCCACATGGACCAATTGGGCAACAGGGTCATCGAGATCGAGTACAACCGCAGCCGACTCCGCAGGCATCCCGAGTACGGCTACGTCACCCCGCTCGAAACGAGGACCTTGCTCAGGCAGGACCTCACCCCCGCAGCGTAAACACCCGCTGTCCAGGCCCCGAGGGAACTTCAGCCAGCCATCGCGCCGCTCCTATGCCTCCGGAATATCCACCGGGTCGGCGGTAGCTCCTGGCCCCGCGACACCGGATCGTCCAGCATGAAGCGCGCGGCACTTGTGGGTGCGCCTTGAAGCACTCAGTGCCGGAACATGCGCTATCGGCTCGGCTTCGCTGTCTGCGCCCTACGCCAGGTCCGCCGTCGGCGCCACCCAGTGGCGACCGAGCGTCTTCGTGGATGTGAGGCTCGGTCGGTGCAAGGCCCTCTCCATGTTCGTTGGCGATACGGCGCGTGACACCGCGCGCTTGGGCTTCCCGATCCCGGGCTGGTGTCCCGCACTCGGCCGACGGCCGGTAAGCCCCAACCTGTTGGTTCACTCCTGCGGTGCCTGTGAACGCGCCGTGCTTCGCACCGTTCGCGCGGTGACCGGGCACAGAAATATCCGTCAATCAATTCTTGCGCAAGCATAAGTTGAGTGCTTGACTAAACAGGTGGGTGCTTACTCGAGCGCCATCCGTTCAGGCGTGAGGAGATCGACGTGACCGAAGTTGAACCGACCGTCGAGCCGGTGCCGACGAGCGACGACCTTGTTGCGCTCAGCCAGCGGCATCACTTGCTGTGCATGCCCATGTTCGTCATGTCCACCTTCCCCGCTGACGTGGGCATGGCAGCGGTGATGGAGGCAGTCCAGGCGCATCTGGACTACTGGGCCAAGTTGGAGGAAGAGAGTGTTATGTTCGCCGGCGGCCCGATGCTGTCCGAGGTCGGCTCTGACCCGTGGTCGGGCCACGGCATGATCATCTTCACGGCGCAGTCACTCGCCGCGGCGCACGCCATCGCCGAGGCGGATCCGATGCACGCGAGCGGCGCCCGGCAATACGAGCTGCGTCCGTGGCTGCTCAATCACGTAGTCGTCCCTGACGGGGCGAAGTCCTGACGGATGTTTCCACCTCACTGGCCCGTCACGGGGGTTGCGGTTGGCTCAGCAAGATCGAACGCTGAGTCGTCCGGGATTCGGGCTCAAGCCGGTGCAGATGGCAGCCGACGAGGTGGAAGACGTGCCGGCCGTCGAGGTGCTCGTCCTCCTGTGCCCTTGCCCTCGAAGCTGTGCGGGACCGTCGTATCACGAAGACCCGCAGGCGTGTCACCAACACGGCAGCCCTCCCACTCGGCCCGGCATCGACGGGGACAGTCCGGCCCGTCCGGCCCAGCTCAGGCGAGGCGAGCATCCGACGGGATGCGAGCTCGCCGTGCCTGGCTGTGTCGTCCCTGACAAGAAGGGCCACCCTGGAGCACACGCTGCTTTCTGACCGCCCCTCACCAAGCAGTCGCCGTCGGCTACGGCTTCACCCGTGCCACCCTGTTGATTTGGCCCCCGATGAGCCGGGCGGACGGACCAGACGATGCGAACCGGGGCACGTACGTGCGGGCCCCGGAGCGGGACGCGTGCTGCCGGAAGAGGCCGGCGAGCAGCCCTGCGGCCGCAGCGACTTCGGCCACCCGCACGGCGTGGGCACGGGCCGTCGCACTGGCCGCGGGTCGGTGCTCCGGTGAACCGGCCGAGGGGGTGAAGGGTCTTTGGGGTCACATGGCGTTCCCGAAAGTCTCCTGTCGCGCCCGTGGAGGCTTCCGGGGCTCGAGTACGTGGCTACGCTGCCGGGATGCATCCCATTTCCTTCGGCAAAGTTTCCAGGGTGCCTCGTTCGCTCAGCGTCCATCGCGCAGGCACCCTCCCGGCCGCTCGCCGCAGGTCCGGAAGCTTCCGCCGCTTTCTCACCGTCGCCGCTGCCACCGTGCTCGTCGGCGGCCCGGGACTCGCCTACGGGGCACCCGGGAATACGCCCGCGACCGTGCAGAAGAGCCCTGGATGCATCGCGTCCGGTACCGAGGAAGCCATCAACGCCGCGCTCGTCGGAGAGGGCGCCCAGGCGGTCCTGTGCCCGGGGGCGGTCTTCTCGCTGCACCATGAGGTCAGGTTCACCGCCCCGCGTCAGCAGCTCTACACGCAGGGTCGTCCCACCGGCGCGTCCCGGGCGGTTCTCCGGGTGGCCGACGCGTCGCTGACGAACGCGGTGATGGGCTACTACCAGGAGGGTGCGGCCGTCCGGAATATCGAGGTCGACGGAGACCGCGACCGACTGGGGTGGGCCCAGGGCGGAGCGCTGGTGGAGATGGGTGGCACCAACAACCAGGTGGTGGAGGGCGTGTACGTCCACGACACCAGGTCCTGGTCGGGCATTCACTTCGCCGGGGGGAAAATTCACGACTCGACGCCGACATGCCAGAACGGACGGATCGTAGACAACACCGTCGGCCCTTCGGGCTCGGACAAGGACCGGAAATGGGCCGACGGGATCTCACTTGACTGCGGTCACAGCCTGGTGGAAGACAACACCGTCACCGATGCCACCGACGGCGGCATCGTCATCTTCGGTGCTCCCGGCTCGACCATCCAGCACAACACCGTCACCGCCCGGACGCGCACTCTGCTGGGTGGCATCAACATGGTCGACTACTACCCCACCGACGGCAACTACACCGGCACCGTGGTCCGGGACAACACCATCGACGCCAAGGGCGCGTTCATCAAGGTGGGCATCGCCATGGGCTCGCAGGTGTGGGACTGCCCCACCGACACCGTGTACGGCGGCACGGTGAAGGACAACACCCTGACCGGAGCGCACTTCGGGTACGGCTACGCGGCCAGTGGCGTGCGGGACTGGACCGTGACCGGCAACAAGGACCAGGCGCAGCACGTGGGTGTGGCCGGTGACGGTTGCGGAGGGCACAACTCTCAGCCCGCCGGGTTCCAATTCGACGCCCGGGCAGGGAACTTCCAATCGGAGTTCCGGCCTGCGACCCTCCACTATCTCCTGGGCGTGACGGAAGGACCGGCTTCTCCTGCCAAGTCCTCCGCAACTCCGGCGAGCCGCGCGGCGGAGCCGACCACGAACGGTGGTGCCGCCCCACTCTCGACACCGACAACCAGGGCCTCCGGCGGCACCGCGTCCGGTCTGGCCGCACAGTCGGCCAAGTCTCCCCTGGCCGAGACTGGTGCCTCGGGCAATCTTGGTGTCATGTTCCTCGGGGCTGCGGCGTTTCTGGGCGTGGGCGCCGGACTGTGGCTGACGGCTCGCAAACGACGTACGTCCGCCTCTTGAACCTACCCTTCACCCGGCACGAGAAGACCCCGCGGGTCCGGGGGTGCCCTGCCCGGAACCGCGGGTAGGCCCTGGCAGTCGGCGGCTGTCTGGGTGGTGCAGCTGTTGAGCGGCAGCGCGGACCAGGGGCAGTCGGCTGGCTGCGGCTAGAGGTGAGTACCAGCCCCAGTAATTTGCCGAGCGACCTCACTAACCATCACTGCATCGCAATCCAGATGTAGTTAACTCGCACGTAGATGTGCACTAAGGCCCCGATGACCTCAGCGGCTACGTGCGGATCTATGAGGTCGCCGAGCGGATCCGCTGCAGCGCATGGCTCTAACTGAAGTTGCCGGCTGTCCGGGGCGCCCGGGATCTACCCGTACGGCGCCCGTCAGCGGGATTGCTGCATGGGCATGACCACCCCTCACTCTCGGCCTGCTCGCCGGCTACCCGGCCCGTTCCGTCGCTTCCCTGGAAACACCTGATACGCCGTCGCCTCTCAACGACGAGCAGAACAAGGGACGATCACCATGCACAACCGCAGAGCCTCCCTCGCTGCCATTGCCGGAGCTGTCTCCGTCTCCCTCACCTTGTCCGCCTGCGGCGGCGAGAACAGCAGCGAGGGCAGCCCCAAGGGTGGCACCATCGGCATTGCCATGCCGACGAAGGCCTCCGAGCGCTGGATCGCGGACGGCAACAACGTCGTCACGGACCTGCAGGCCAAGGGATACAAGTCCAAACTGGTCTACGGCGAGGACGACCCGCGGACCCAGGTCTCACAGATCGAGAACCTGATCGCGCAGGGCGTTGATGCGCTGATCATCGCGGCCATCGACAACAAGTCGCTCAACAACGTTCTCCAGCAGGCCGCTGCGGCCAAGATACCGGTGATCTCCTACGACCGGCTTATCCTCGGCACCAAGAACGTCGACTACTACGCCTCCTTCGACAACGATCAGGTCGGCCGGCTCCAGGCCCGCTACATCATCGACAAGCTCGGCCTGGAGCACGGCAAGGGCCCGTTCAACATCGAGCTGTTCGCCGGCTCCAGCGACGACAACAACACCAAGTACTTCTTCGACGGCGCGATGCACCTCCTGCAGCCGTATCTGGACAGCAAACAGCTAGTCGTCCCGTCCGGGCAGACCGCGCTCAACCAGGTCACCACCCTGCGCTGGGACGGCGGGACCGCGCAGAAACGCATGGACGACATCCTCACCAAGTCGTACAGGAGCAGGAAGGTCGACGCGGTCCTGTCGCCGTACGACGGCATTTCCATCGGCGTCCTGTCTGCGCTGAAGTCGGACGACTACGGCTCCGCCGGCAAGCCCCTCCCGGTCATCACCGGTCAGGACGCGGAACTGGCCTCGGTGAAGTCAATCCTCGCAGGCGAGCAGACACAGACTGTCTACAAGGACACCCGCGAGCTCGCGGAGGTCGCGGCGAGCATGGTCGACGACGTACTCACTGACCAGCCGGTGAAGGTCAACGACACCAGCACCTACAACAACGGCGTCAAGACCGTGCCCGCCTACTTGCTGCAGCCAACGAGCGTCGACAAGACCAACTATGAGGTTGCTCTTGTCGCGGGCGGCTACTACACCGACGCCGAGCTCAAGTAGCCGTACACCATGGCGCCCCTGGGTGGGGGCCGCGCTCGGTATGCACAGAACGCTCAGTAGCCCCACCGGTCGGCGCACCTCCAGCCCGGCCAACCGTGGCGCTTGCGGCCGGCGGATGCCCCTTTTCTCACCTGGGCGCGAGCAGACCCGCCTGCGGGGGACGGACGACCTGGATGTCGAGCTCGATGCGGATGGTGGTGCCGATGGCTGCGATGCCGTGGGCGAGCATCTTCTGCCAGGTGAGGGTGAAGTCCTCGCGGTGCAGTTCGGTGACAGCCTTGCAGGCCGCGCGCGGCTCGCCTTCCATGCCTGTGCCGAGCCCGAGGTAGGTGGTGTCCAGCTTCACGGTGCGGGCCACGCCGCGCAGTTGAAGTTCAGATAGGGATAGACGGCCACGTCGAGGAAGTCGGACGAGCGCAGGTGGTCGTCTCTCCTGGGGACGCCGGTGTCGATGCTGTCCGCCTCGATGTGTACCTCGATCTGGGAGTCCCGTATCCGCTCGGCGATCCACAGGCTGCCGGAGAATCGGTTGAACCGGCCGTGGATCTCGGCAAGGCCGATGTGCCGCGCGATGAACCAAATAGCGGTGTGGTCGGGGTCGGTGTCCCAGCGACCCGGTTCCGGGGCAAGCGGCAGCGGCGCTGCAACCAAGCCGATCACCCCGGCCGGCGCACTCGCGCCCCGGGAACACCTGGACCGAAGTATGGTGCGGCTGGAAACCGTCGCAGGTCACGGACAGCTGGTAGGCGCCGGGCGGCACGGCAGCGGTGAACAGTCCGTAGGCGTCGGTACCGCCTTCCACCAGGTGCCGCCCTGCCTGGTCGAGAACGGTAACCGCCGCCGGTATCGGCGGCCCCACCGGATCCACCACCTGGCATTCCACCCGGCCCTCGTCCTCGGGCATCCGACCTTCCTCGCGACGACCCGTCGGCAGCCGCTCCGCCCGGGAGAGCCGACACCTCTCCGCGCGGTCCCCCGCACTGATCCCCCGACGGCCCGGCAGCGACGGGGGACGACACTGCCGGGCCGAGACGTCCTCGCACAGTGCTCGAACGCCGGGCCTGCTGCGGCCCCATTGAACCGGCTCGGGTTCGCCGGACCGGCAGGCATCCGCAAGGCGGGCCCTTTCGGGCCCGTTGAGATGCCTGAACGGGCGACCGTAAAAAACGTGCCGGCCTCGGCGGAGGTCCCAGGTGGGCCGACGGCTCGCCCTTTCGGACCCGGACCTGCCCCGAGGGCCGCGGCACGGCGGCCAGGTGTCCTACGGTTGGGGCTCAGGTCGGTTGCGCGCCGCTCCCCTGGCAGTACGCGTGGCCGACCCTCCCTGTGTGGTCCTCCAGCAGGCCGCTCCACCCCCACGGTGAGAGACCCGTGCTGCGTGGCGACTTGACCTTCCGTGAAACCGTCGGAGAACGAGGGTGCCGGACCTTGCCGAGGGAAGGAGGAGTGACATCCCTTTGTCCGTACACAGCCCGTCCAACCGACGATGTGAGGCCCGCTTCCCCGGATGTCACCGAGGGCTGCGGCCGGTACGGCGTGTCGGCTGCCGGCACCAGGAGGCATGGCGTTTCACACGGTCCTCGCCCCTCGGCCGGGCCGGCCATGTGCGTCGGAAACAGCGGGCGGCGTCCGGTGGGTGGCCTCGCACGGTGGAGGATCGGCCGTCCTACGCGGCCAGGTGCCGTGCCGGGCGTCGCCCGTCCGCTCGGCATGGGCAGACCCGGCCCGGTGCACGAGCCGCACGATCAGCGACTACTAGAGAGGGACTCGGAGATGGCAGAGGCACAACCCGCGACCGAGAACGAAGGTTCGCCTGACTCTCCCGCGGTGTGGCACCAGCCCTTGCCATGGGCGCCGCCTGAGGAGGTGTCGGTACCCGCGGAGTCCGCTCCCGGAAAGCCGACGGAAGCTCGCGGCCCGGATGAGGCGGCGCCCGCGGAACCGCTACCGGAGACGGTTGCGGCCGTAGCCCAACCGGGCGAGACGCGGGGTCGCCCGGCTGAGCAGTCTGTTCCGGAGGAAACGAAGTCCCCGGAGCAGGAGAAACAGGCGGTACACAAGTGGATCGGCACGTTCGCCGCCCTCGCTTCGGCGCGGGCGAGACTCAAGCCGGGCGCTGCGGCTCAATCAGCCCCCGCTGCATCAGAGGCGGGTGCAGCTGACCGTGGCACGGGGCTGCTCAGCGGTGGCCTCCTCAGGCGGCATTTCGGGGATGCGGTCTCCGCCGGTCCAGCCCCCGAGCCGCCCGGCTCGCCGCAACGCTTCCCCCGCCTGCGCACCCCCCAGGCTGCCGGTGCTGTACTGCTCGGCACTCTGCTGCTGGGAGCACCGTTCGTTCTGACGTCCGTCTCCACGAGCGACGCTCCTCAGGAGAAGCACACGACCGGCGCAGAGCCAGCGGGCCCCGCGCCCGAGGCATATGTACCGGCCGGGCCCAAGGACCACTCGCCGGATCAGCCGTCGGCGTCCGTGCGGATCTTCGACGGTGACATCAAGTCGACGTACCCGCCGAAGCCCGGGAGCCGGTCACGCTCGGATCTCACCCCCGGCGTCGGCGTGGCCATGGCCCCCCCGGCGAAGCCGCCCTCCGGACGGCGCGCGCATGCCCCGGCCGCTCGCTCCGCCGAGGTCACGAGCGCCACGTCCAAGGGAACGACGCTGTACGTGCACCACGACGAGCAGCTCTTCCCTGGCCAGTCCTGGCACACCAACCGCATCACCCTGACGATGCAGACGGACGGGAACTTCGTCATCTACGACAACGACCGTCACGGACTCTGGTCGACCAGGACGAATGGCGTGGGCTACCGGGCGATCATGCAGGCCGACGGTAACTTCGTCGTCTATGACCGGTCGAGCCGGGGCATCTGGAGCACCGGCACGGCCGGTCACGACGGTGCGTTTCTCAGCCTGCAAAACGACGGCAACGTGACCGTCCGGTACAAGGGAAGGAGCCTGTGGGCCTCCGGTACGAGGGCCTGACCGTTCCGGCTACGGCGCATCACGCGTTCACAGCGCATCGCGCGGTCAGTGCCCGGTACCCGCGGACCAGAGCACGGCGCCCTTGTACTCGACGGTCACGTCTCCATCGGGTCGCAGGCACAGGACCGCGTTGTCGTGGCCGGCCGTTCCACTGCCCCAGACGCTCAGCCCTGCTCGGTCATAGACGACGAAGTTGCCGTCGGCCTGCATGATCGCCCGGTAGCCGCGGTCGGCTGTCCCCGACGACCAGCGGGCCATGCCCTTCTCGTCCCGGATGACGAGGTTGCCGTCCGCCTGCATGTTCACGGTGCTGCTGTCGCTGCGCCAGAACTGTCCGGGCATGAGCTGCTGGTCGCGACGGATGTACAGCGGCTTCGGGCTCGCGGACGCAGACGGGCTGCTCGACGGCGACGGGCTGCGCGATGCCGAGACCGGTGTCGTGGAGTGCCCGGTCCGACGTGGCGGTTCGGAGCCGCGGTGACTGGGTGAGGGGGTGTGCGAGGGCTCATGGGTCGGCTTGGCCGACATGGTCGCGTCGGCAGGTGGCTTGCTCGTCTGCACCCGGGGTGCTGACGAATGGGCCGCCGTGGAAGTGTGCAATGCGAGTCGGTCCTGCATCGAGAGCCCGCCGGCCAGGAGAGCCACCGCGGCCCCGACCACCGCGGTGGCGACCAGGAGGCGCCGCCGCGGAGCGACGGCCCTTCTGGTGCCGGCCGGCGCTGCCGCCTGCGGGAGCGGCTGCGGAGCGTCGGTGGCCGGGTCGCAGGCGGGCACGTCGTCCGAAGCTTCCGTCGGCTCGGTCGGAGGGGCCGGCACAGCCTCGGGCGATGGATCCGGGACGGACCCAGTCGTCACCAACTCTTGAATGACGGAACTGAGTTCATCGGCGAATTGGGCGGCCGAAGCGAACCGCAGCTCCCGGTCGGCCTCCAAGGCGCGGGTCACGACGCCTTGCACAGCGGCGGGAAGATCCGGTCGCAGTTCGTGGAGCGGGACGATACTGCCGGCCGGGCCCGGCACCTTGCCGGTGAGGAGTTCGTACGTCACCGCGCCCAGCCCGTACACGTCGGACCGGCCGTCCATCCCGGCTCCGTCCGGATCGCTCTGCTCAGGAGCCATGTAGCCGACGGAACCAGCGGTCAGGGTCAGGCTCGACGCGTGGGCGAGGCTCTTGGCGAGACCGAGGTCGCCCATGAGCACCCGGTCTCGGCCGCCGGGCCCCAGCCCGACCAGGATGTTGGACGGCTTGACGTCCCGGTGCAGGACACCGGCCTCGTGCAAGGCGGCCGTTCCCCGTGCCGCTTCCGTCGCCAGCCGCAGGGCCTCGGCCGTCGGCAAGGGGCCGCCGACGTCGGCCAGCCGGTCCGCCAAGGTGCCGCGGCCGGCGTACTCCATGACGAAGTACGGTCTGCCGTCGTCCAGTTCACCGACGTCGTAGACCTGGATCACCCGGGACGAGGCAGCCTGACGCAGCAGGCGCGCCTCGGTGAGGAACCGCTCCCGCATGTCCAGGCGGTATGACCAGTTCTCCGTCATCACCTTGACCGCGACCGGCGCGTCGAGCGAGTCGTCGTAAGCCAGCCAGACGACAGCGAAGGCGCCGGTCCCCAGAAGCCGTTCGACTCGGTAGCGACCGATCTTGTGAGGGAGGTGCATGGACACATCATGCTCCGCACACATCTCCTTCGCATAACCGTTCACCGGCTGATACAGCGGTGGGCACGGTCCCTTCGGGCCGCAGGAGTCGCTCCGGGCTCCGATCGGCGGGCGTCACCGCCGACAGCTTGTGGGCAGGTCCCGTGCGCCTTCCCGTCCTCTTCGGGACGCCCCCGCCCCGGGACCGCGCGCCGGGAAGCCCCGAGCGGTCGCCACACCTGGCTCGTCATGACGTCGGTCCCTTCAGGCACTTCTCCCCACCGAGTCCGCCGCTTTCGCCCCGGTGTGACCCGGTCCACGGTGCTTCGGCACCGCCGTCGTCCCCATCGGTCGCCGCACCGGGCATTCGCCGGGGCCGGCCCGCGGTTGCGGCGGCGGACGGGCGAGCAGGCACGGTGGTCACCCAAGCCTTCTCGCCCGTCCAACGGGACGACGGGAGACGCCGCGAGTCGGCCGAGCGAGGCCCCTGCCTGTCGTGGAAGGTTCCTGCTTCAACCGCTCGCTGTCAGCCGTTTTCGCCGACGCGGACCACCCGCAGCCCGGGCGCGGACCGGATGTCGTCCTCGCAGAAGCGGGACGTCACCCACTTCCCGCCGGAGAACAGCAGCGTCTGGTCGCTGTAGTAGGGCGAATCCGGGTTCGAGGACTGGGAGTACGTCAGCAGCGTACGGGCCACGGGGCAGCTGCTCCCGTCCCAGCCCACGGCCTGGATGTAGCTGGAGCCGGTCGTGACCTCCGAGTAGCCGCCGGCCACCGGGTTCCACACCGAGTCGATCTTGTTCCACACGCCGAGCGACTCCGTGCCGCCGGGCACCGGGATGCGCTGACCGGAGCGTACGACGAACTGGTGGTCGCCCAGTGCCGAGTCCAGGGCTATGCCGGCAGCCCTCAGTTCCGCCACCGAGTCGGCGAGCGCGGTGGTGAAGCCCGGCGCGTCCGTGTTGAGCGTGTTTGGCGTGTGGACGGGGTCCGCCGCCGAGAACGGGACTTTCCAGAGCTGGTCGCTCGGCACGGCCGCCGTCAGCTTCCGCCAGAAGCGGTCGAAGAGCAGCGCCCCCCGGCTGTCCGTGTGCATGGAGTGATCCCACCGTTCGAGCACAGGACAGGCTTCGGTCACGTCCACGGCCTTGCCGTCCGTACCCTTCGCCGTGCCCTCCGGGAGAGCGGCACAGGCGCGTGCAGCGTCGTCGGCGATCAGGTCGCCCGCGGGCACTCGGTTCGCGAACTGCTGCCGCTGGAGGTCCCGAACGGTCAGTCCGCCCTTCGCGGCCATCGCCGTCACGTCGTCGACCGCACCGCGCGTGCGCATCGACCGCGGGGTGCCGATCGTGCCGAACACCCGCTCGTAACCGGTCAGCGGTCGGTCGGCGTTGGCCAGCCAGGCACTGTCGTTGGAGTTCTCCACGTACGTCGCGTCCTTGATCACCGGCATCTTCCCCGGCCCGAAGATCCCCGGTTGCACGGCGTCGGCGTCGCTGCCGAGCTCGCAGGCGCTGCGCGAACCGTCGAGGATCGCGAGCCCGGACGAGGGATAGGTGACCTTGCCGAGCGGTGTCGAACAGCGCTGTGCGAGCTCGTCGGTGATGCGCGGCAGTACCTGCGCCTGCGTGAACAGGGAGTGGCCGCCCGCATCGGCGGCGATCGTGTTCGCCCAGGGCAGCCCCTGGTTGCGCCGCAACGAGTCGAGGATCTGGTCCGTGCCGTGCGCCTTGGCGAAGCCGAGCTCGGTGGCGGAGGCACGCAGGTTCGCCGCGTTCGGGTCGTTGAGCGCGTACGCCGTCGTGGAGGTCCAGGGGAGGGGCAACTGCGCGCCCAGCGAGGTGACGACGGGGCCGTACCGGGTCCACCACTGGGTGCGGGTCACCGGTGCGCTGTCCTTCACGGCGACGGTCACGGTGCGTCTCGTCATCCGCTCCGGCTTGCCGTCGACCAGGTAGGCCGTCGGATCGGCCGGATCCAGTGCCAGCTGGTGCAGATTGAGCGTGACGCCCGTCGCCACGGTGTGGCTCCACGCCGCGTGCTCGTTGTGACCGATGGAAACCGTCACCGAGCCCAGCAGTGAGCCGCCGGCGACGTTCAGTTCTCCGGGAATGGTCTGCTGGGACTGCCAGAAGCGGCGGCCGCCCTGCCACGGATAGTGCGGGTTGCCGAGCAGCAGACCACGGCCGTTCGCGGTCGTGTCGCCTCTGAAGGCAACCGCGTTCGAGCCCATGTCCGCGTTCTCGGACGCGAAGAGCTCACGCGCCGCCCGAGCGGTCCGTTGCGGGTCGGGCGCCGAAGGGCCGGTGGCGGATGTCGGCGGCTGCGCGGCCGTGATGCCGTCCAGGCCCCGGCCCTGACCGCCCAGGACGGACAGCGCGAAGTCGTGCGTGGCCACGTCCACAGCGGTGATGGGGCGGACCCACGCGGCGTCCCGGCACGCCGGGTCCTTGACGGGATTCTGGTGGAGCCAGGCGTTGTAGCCGGCCGCCCAGCCGCGCATCAGGTCCTTGACCTGCTGCCCCGGTCCTTGAGGCGCGGGCTCGGCGAGCAGCTTCTCCACCGTGCCGGCCTCCCGTACGCCCTTGAAGTACAGGTCGTTGGAGAGGTTCGTGGTGGCCGACGACAGTGAGCCGTCCGGCGCGGCGTCGGGACCGAAGTAGCGGGAACGCTCGCCGCGTACGGTCACGAAGCCGTCGGCAAGGGTGCACACCTGGTCGGCCGCCTGCGCCCAGCCGTCGCCGAATCCGAGGTTCGCGTAGTCTTTCGCCACGATGTGCGGAATGCCGTACTCGGTGTAGCGGATGACGGCGGACAGACCGTCCTGGGACGGCTGCCGCTGCCTGTTCTGGTCAGCGGCCGCTGCCGAGGGTAAGAGGGCCGCACCGGTGAGCAGGGTGACAGCCGCGACGGCAAGCTGTCTGATACGGATACGCATCGAGCCTCACAACATCATGGTGAACGGGGATAGTTGAGCGTAGCAACGGTCATCCGCAGCTCCGTGGCCCCCGACTCGGCTTTCCCGGCCCGGGCCGAGGCGGCCCCACTCCGCCGGTCCCGGACCGACGAACCCCCCGACCCACCTGGGCCCCTGTCGGTGGTGATGCGGTCGGCGGCTGCGGGACTGGGGGCGCCTGCTGACCTGACGGAATTCCGCATGCGGCACTCCGGATGCCGGGGGCCGGGAACAGCCGCTTGCCTCGCGCCGGACCGACGCAGGCACGCTCACCTGGAACGACGCGCGGGGTGAACCTTGAGTCAGCCACCTGAAACGCGCATACCGACCGCTGGACGACACCAGCCGACGAGACCCGCGTGACCGACCCGGATGCCCTCGCCCCGACCCTCGTCACCGGCATCGCACGCGGCAGTCCGGGGAGTCGTCCCGCGCGCCCTCGCGTCCGGCTCCCGTTCTCGACCTCCGTTCACCGGCGCCGGGGATGAGGCTGTCAAGTGTTCATCCGGTCCTCGAATTGGGGCCGGTCGGGCCCTATGAGAGTTGGTCCGCCGGTGTGGTGGCGGGAGCCGTCGTACTGCTGGGCAGGTACGGACCGTGCGCGGAAGTACCGTCCGCGCAGCACCCGGGGAGCCGGACCGGCTACGGCT
>NZ_JAPEPW010000006.1 GCF_026339955.1 Streptomyces sp. NBC_01549
CACCCGGTGATCGGCCGTCAGGACGACGGCACCTGCCCCGGCCACCGCCAGCACCACCGCACACACCACGGCCGCATACCGCCGTCTCACTCGTGCAGCCACGCCCACGCCTCAGGGGCGCGGGCATGGCCGCCTGCCCCGGCTGCCAGGACTAGGGACTCTTGGCCGACGTGGCGGTCACGGTCGGCGGCGCCGTCGCCGTCTTCAACGAGCTCGGCTTCGGCGAATTCTTCCTGCTCTTCGACGGCGACGGCTTGGGCGAATACTTCCTGCTCTTCGACGGCGACGGCTTCGGCGAATGCTTGCTGCTCTTCGACGGCGACGGCTTCGGCGAATACTTCCTGCTCTTCGACGGCGACGGCTTCGGCGAATGCTTGCTGCTCTTCGACGGCGACGGCTTCGGCGAACGCTTGTCGGTCTTCGACGGCGACGGCTTCGGCGAACGCTTGCTGCTCTTCGACGGCGACGGCTTCGGCGAACGCTTGTCGGTCTTCGACGGCGACGGCTTCGGCGAATGCTTGTCGGTCTTCGACGGCGATACCGATGCCGATGGTGTCGCCGCGGGTGCGGCCGGGTGCTGCTGAGACCCGGTGGCCGCTACCGCGATACCGCCCGCTGCTCCCCCGGACAGCAGGACCGCTGTCAGAGTTCCCACGGCGAAGGTGCGCCCCCAGTGGCTGCGGATTGTGTCATTCATGATGTTCTCCCATCTTGAACAACTGCCCCATTGGTCACTGCCGGCCTCAACCGAGGTTAGGTCGGCGCCCCCCGATCGGCGACCCGAGCAAACCGGTTCGCACCTTCAACAGAAGTGACCCATACCTGCCGCGGCAGCACGCCGGGCACCACGGCCCTGCGCAGCACCGTGAACGCGTGGGAAAACAGCCGCCGGACCAGCAGCCGCAGCCCCCGACCCACTGACAGGACAGGCTCGTTGAGGCACAGCGGCCATCAACAACCACGCCCGGCACAGTACCCGCCCGCCGGACTCACCGTGCAGGATCAGCCAGGACGGCCAGGCCAATCCCAGCCCCCACCACCTCCCGCACCAGCACAGTGATCACCTCGAGATCCCGGCTGACACCACCGAGCGCCCGGACAGCCAGCAGGACTTCCTCAAGCCGCCACTCCCCCAGCCCAGGCCGCCCAACTCCAGCCCGGTGCCGACGTACAGACCCCATGCCGCCGGGCACCCCTGGGATCCGGTCCGAGAGGTGTCCGGAACAAGAGACCGCGGAAGGCCACGGGCGTAGTGCGCAGGGTCCGTCTTCCGCGCCGCTGTGGGCGGCACGCTCAGTGGAAGGCCGACAGCACGAGATCCTTTTGTTCGCCGGCGTGCCGGCGGGCAGAGCCCACGGCCGGGGCCGACGCCTGCGGCCGGCTGACGCATGCGACGGGACGGCCCGCCAGCCGGTGCATACGGGGCCCCACGAAGGACCATGCCCCTTGGTTCTCCGGCTCCTCCTGCACCCACCGCACCTCGGCCCCGGCCGTAAAACGGGCAAGTTCTGCACCGAGCTCCTCCGTCGGGAACGGGTAGAGACGCTCCACGCGGACGATCGCGGTGTCCGACAGGTCGGCGCTGCGCCGATGGGCGTCCAGGTCGTAGAAGACCTTGCCCGAGCACACCAGCACGCGCCTGATCCGGGCGGTGTCCGCCGTCTCATCCGGTATGACCGCACGGAACGCGCCCGTGGTGAGCTCCGTCAGCCCGGAGGTAGCCGCCTTCGAGCGCAGCATCGACTTCGGCGTAAAGACGACCAGTGGCCTTCTACGCTCGCTGAGCGCTTGCTGCCTGAGCAGATGGAAGTAGTTGCCCGGCAGGGAGGGCATGGCGACGGTCATGTTCCCCTGCGCACAGAGCTGGAGGAACCGCTCGATCCTGCCGGAGGAGTGATCGGGCCCCTGCCCTTCCAGGCCGTGCGGCAGCAACAGCGTCACCCCGGAGCGCTGGCCCCATTTCTGTTCGGACGACGCGATGTACTCGTCGATCACGGCCTGCGCCCCGTTGGCGAAGTCGCCGAACTGGGCCTCCCACAGCACCAGAGCGTCGGGCCGTGCCAGTGAGTAGCCGTACTCGAAGCCCAGCGCTCCCAGTTCGGACAGCATCGAGTCATAGGGTGCGAAGCCGGCCGCCACCGAGCCGACGGAGCTCAGCGGCGTGTGCTCCGCGCCGGTGCGCCGGTCGGTGAGCACAGCGTGCCGTTGGCCGAACGTGCCACGGCGGGAGTCCTGCCCGGCCAGCCGCACCGCAACCCCGTCCAACAACAGGGAGCCGATGGCCAGGGTCTCCGCGGTGGCCCAGTCGATCGTTCCCGTATCCAGCATCGTGGTGCGCCTCTGGAGCTGCGGAAGCACGCGCGCGTGCACGGTGAAACCTCCCGGCACAGCGGTCTGGGAAGCAATCACGTGCCGGGCGGCGGCCTCCGTGATCGCGGTCGCCGCCCCGGGGGCGACCGCTTGCTGAGCGTCCACGGGGTTCACAGGCTTCGGGGAAGGAGGCACCGGCAGCCCCCGGGTCTGGGTGAAGGCCCGCTCGAGGTGCCCCTTATAGTCCCGCAAGGCGCCTTCCACCTGCCGCTCGGCGATGTCCCCCCGGCGCAGGAGCGCCTCGGCGTACAGCCCCCGCACCGAAGCCCTGGCGTCGATGCGGTCGTACATCGCCGGCTGCGTGATGGAGGGATCATCGACCTCGCTGTGCCCGTGGCGCCGGTAGCAGATGAGATCGACGACGACGTCCTTGTGGAACGCCTGACGGTAATCGAACGCCAGGCGTGCGACCCGGACCACGGCCTCGGGGTCGTCTGCGTTGACGTGGAAGATGGGCGCCTGGACCGTCCGCGCCACGTCGGTGGCGTATGCGCTCGAACGGCCGTTGGCGGGCAAGGTGGTGAAACCGAGCTGGTTGTTGATGACGATGTGGACCGTCCCACCGGTGCGGTAGCCGGGTAGCTGGGACATGTTCAGCGTCTCAAAGACCACGCCTTGACCGGCGAACGCGGCATCGCCGTGGACGGCGATCGGCAGGACGGGGAAGGCTTCGCCACCGTCCGCGGCCCCGTCCTGCTTGGCGCGCACCACCCCCTGGGCCACCGGCCCCACAAGCTCCAGATGCGAGGGATTCGCCACCACACACACGGCGATCGAACGGCCGTCCAGAGCACGGTAGGTCCCTTCCGCACCCAGGTGGTACTTCACATCACCCGACCCCTGGACCGACCGCACATCCGCCGCATCCTCGAACTCACCGAAAATCTCCGCATACGACTTGCCGATGATGTTGGCCAGAACATTCAGCCGCCCCCGGTGCGCCATACCGATGACAGCCTCCCCCACCCCCTGCCCGATAGCACGCACCAGCAGCGCGTCCAGCAGCACCACCGCCGCCTCACCGCCCTCGAGCGAATAGCGCTTGTGGCCCACATACTTCGTCTGCAGAAACGTCTCGAACGCCTCCGCCGCACCCAGCCGGTAGAGAATCTGCAGTTGCTCGCCCACATCCGGCCCCACCCGCGGCGACTCGACCCGCTGCTGCACCCACCGACGTTCCCGCGAGCTGTGAATATGCATGTACTCGCTGCCCACGCTCCCGCAGTAAAACTCGCGCAGCGCAGCCAGCACCTCACGAAGAGTCATTGCGGCCCGCCCGGCAAACCCGTCCACGACGAACTCCGTATCCAGATCCCCCTCCCCCAGCCCGAACGTCGCGACATCAAGCTCCGCATCCCCCGGCGCTCGCCCCACCCCGAGCGGATCCGTCTCAGCGACCAGATGCCCCCGCACCCGGTACGCGTCGATCAGCGCCGCAACACGCACCGCCCTGACCGCCGCGTCCTGCCCAATCTCCCCCGCCAACCCCTCACCACCCGCCGGCCGGCGGGCCGCGGGCACCGACGAACCGAAGAACTCCCTCCACGTCACCTCCACCGAGCCGGGATCCCGCAAATACCGCTCATACTGCTCATCCACAAGCCACTCATTGATACCGAAACCCAGCCCGTCAAACCCCGGCTGCCCGGCACGTGATCGCGACGCCACCATGGCGATCGCCTTCTTCCCTCACTCAAAACCACCCAAGACCGACACAACCAGCCAATCAGCTATGTCCCACCGCCCACGCTAAGACATCAACCAAACCGACCAACCCCCCCCACCACGCCATAACACCCACACATCGAGACACCTCCACACCAACACCACCCCCACATGAAAAGCTCCCTCCCCAACCCCCGCGGACAACCACCCGCACCCCGAACCCACCGACGCCGCGACCCCGGCCCGGAGAAGAGCCATGCCCGAGCCATACAGCACCGGCACCACTGACCTCACACACGAACAGACAGGGCAACACACATGACAGCCAACGACCCTCACGACTGCTACCGGCCAGAACTCATCGTCATCCCATGCGGCAGCCGCAAACTGGACCACCGCGCACCGGCCGGAGACCTCTACACCGGCTCCTACCACCGCGCCTGCCGCACAACAGCCGACGCACTACAACCCGACCGGCTGCTCATCCTCTCCGCACGCCATGGCCTGCTCGACCTCGACGACGTCATCGACCCCTACGACACCCCCCACGGCACCAACGATGCCATCACACCCCAAACTCTCCTCGCACAAGCCACCACCCGAAGCATCCTCCACCTCGACCCCGTCATCGCCCTCGGCAGCGCACACCACACCAGCCTCGTCCGCACGCTCTGGCCCTACGCCCACGCACCCCTCACCGGAACACGCGGCATGGGCGAACAAATGGCCCGACTCGCCCAACTGCGCAAGAAATACATCCCGCAACACACGTAACGCCCCACGCCGCAACCCGAAAACAACCCCACCCCAGCCACGGCACCAGTACCAGCCCTGCGCAGCACAGCTGCACGGCAGCGCTGGTGGCGGGCGGCGGTGCAGCGCAGCGACGGCGGACCGACAGCAACGCAGCCACCTGCCAGCAAGCGACTCCGCGACACGGCCGGCGTCCCCCACGACCGCGCCACGCAACGCCAGACGCCGGGACGGACCACCCCGCCCCGGCCACAGCACCCACCATCACCCCAGAAGCACAACAGGTCCGCTCCGAACACCCGGAGCGGACCCGTCACTAACGAGGAACCGTTCACCCCTCCTCATGCACCAGCGTCAGATCAAAGGCATCCTCACCCGCCGCATCAAGAGTGAGCGAAGCCGCCCGGGCCGGATACCCCGCAGCCACAACCGTGTAACGGTCCGCCTCAAGGCCCGTAAAGACATACGAACCATCCTCAGCAGTAACCGCCACACCCACAACATCACCGGCCAAATCCAAAACAGTCACACGCGCCTCCGAAACCGGACGCCCGCCACCAGAACTCCCGCGGACGGTGCCCCTGAGCACGGGCGCCGCGCCAAGTTGCGCCTCCAGCTCGACGGGCCGTCGGCGCGCGTGCTTAGCAACGGACCAGCCGCGTAGGTGCCCGGCGGCGTGGTGCAGGGAGCGGCTGACCACCACCACCCAGGCGATGACCACCAGCACATAGAGCACGACAGCCACCCATACGAACAACTGCGAACCGGTCCGCGCCGCGAGAGCGCTGGTGGCCGTCACATAAGCGCCCACCGGAAAGATGAAAGACCACCACGTGGGCGCGAAGGACAGCCCGCTCCGAACCGTCCGTACGGTCAGCCCCGCGGCGAGCACCAGCCACAACATGGCGAAGCCCCACACCGCAACTCCCCCCAGCAATGCGGCGACCGCCGCACCCCGCGCGTAGGTCGCAGCCAGCACGCCCGGCGCGACCCCGGCCAGCGCCCCGAGCGCCGTCACCGCCTGGCCCAACGCCCCCAGGCCGATCCACACCGTGGGCACCACCGTTGCGGGAGGTATGTCGTGGTGCACCAGGCGGCCGTAGATCATGGCCAGCACCAGCAGCGCCGCAACGAAGCCAAGCCCGAGCATCGCGTAGCAGCCCAGCAGCAGAGCGAGCCGCAGTTGCCCGGCCGGTGCATGGGGCACAAGCAGCGCGCCCGTCGCGGCGGAGACCATCGGCGGCACCACCGGCAACAGCCAGCCGCCGAACGCCGCGTCCGGCGCGAAGCGGTGCCGGGTGACCATCAGATACGGCACCATGCACGCTGTGACCAGACCGAGCACGGTACCAAACGACCACAGCACCCAGTCCACACCCAGCGCTGCCTCAAACCCGATCAGCCGCCGGCCCAGCAACAGCGTGCCCGCGCCCACCGTGAGCAGCGCCACCGGCGGCGCACCGAAGAACTGGGCCGCCACCGGATCGGCCGCGTGTACCCGCAGCGCCCGCTGCCTCAGGTAAGCGACAGCCAGCAGGATCAACAGCAGCGCGGCACCCACCCACACCACCACGGCGAAAGTCCGCAGCCCGGAACAGCTCCGGGGCAGCGTGACCGCCGCATTGGCAACGATGCCCGTACCCATCACACCCGCGAACCAACTCGGACCGAACACCGCACGCGGCGTTGCGTCTGCAGCAGGCGGCAAAGGACGAGCAGACCAAGACGAATTCATGGCCCCCAACCTATGGCCGGGCCGGAGCAGCACTGGCGATCATGTCCAGATGCGAGGGCCTCAGAGCACATACCGAGCGACCGCCACGGTGCGGTAAGCCCAAGGACCGACCCAGCCCGCCACAACCACCCACCACCCACGCTGGGAAGGCACCCCGCCCCGCTGGACGCCGATTTCAAGCCCGACGCATTCGGGCATCGGGCAGTGTGGAATGGCCCCGAACAGCGCTTCGAAATGAGGCTGTGCACCGGCCGGGCATCTGCACACCGCAGCCCATCGGGTGCGGCAGCCGGGTGACCCCGGAGACGCTGTAGGAGATGTGGAACTTCCGTCCGATCGGCATGCGTACCCTCGCAGGGGTCCACACCTGGTCGCCCGTCCAGCCGTACGCGGCCGGCCGCTCCTCCAGCCAGACGGTGAGTCTGGCCTGCGGGTCGGGGGCGAGCCGACCTCTAAATCGCGAGATCAGTAAGTTGTCCAAGGTGTCGGGAAACTGCGGAGTGATGGCAGTCATGACACCGAATCCAGTGGCATGACCGCCGTCATCGCACCCCTTGAACCCAGTCGGCCGGTTGAATCCAGCCGGTCGGTTGAACCCAGTCGGCCGGTCTTGTCATCGCCCATGGGAGCCAGCCCCAAGGCGGTCCGGCACTGTGCAGGTCCGCGTGCGGAGCGCGTCTTGACCGGTCGGGTACCGACGCGCTCCTGTCCCGCGGCAGCCGGACACGCTCCGGTCAGCGCGTGGCGAGTAGCTCGAGCGTGTCGATCACGCGGTTCGAGAAGCCCCACTCGTTGTCGTACCAGGCGACGACCTTCACGTGCCGGCCGTCGACCCGGGTGAGGGCCGAGTCGAAGATCGACGAGGCCGGATTGCCCGTGATGTCGGAGGACACGAGCGGGAAGTCCGAGTACTCGAGGATGCCGGCGAGCGGCCCGTCCGCCGCGGCGCGGTACGCGGTCAGCACGTCGTCGCGCGTCACGTCACGGGCGACGGTCGTGTTGAGCTCGACAATCGAGCCCACCGGAACCGGCACGCGGATCGAGTCGCCCGACAGCTTCCCTGCCAGGTTCGGCAGCACGAGGCCGATAGCCTTGGCCGCGCCCGTCGTGGTCGGCACGATGTTGACGGCGGCAGCTCGGGCGCGACGGGCGTCGCGGTGCGGACCGTCCAGCAGGTTCTGCTCCTGCGTGTAGGCGTGCACCGTCGTCATGAAGCCGTGCTCAATGCCGGCGAGCTGGTCGAGTACCGCGGCCAGCGGTGCGAGCGCGTTGGTCGTGCACGAGGCGTTCGAGACGATCGTGTGCGCGGTCGGGTCGTACGTGTCGCTGTTGACCCCGAAAGCCAGCGTGACATCAGCCCCGTCCGACGGCGCGCTGACCAGCACCTTCTTCGCGCCCGCATCGAGGTGGGCACGGGCGGCCTTGGCCGACGTGAAGCGACCGGTCGCTTCGAGGACGATGTCGACACCGAGTTCGGCCCACGGCAGCTGCGCCGGTTCACGCTCGGCGAGCACCTTGATGCGACGGCCGTCGACGACGAGGGCGTCCCCGTCGACGGTCACCGGGCGACCGAGCCGGCCGGCCGTCGTGTCGTAGGCGAGCAGTCGTGCGAGGGCAACGGGCTCCGTGAGGTCGTTGACGGCGACGACCTCGAGGGTGCTGTCGCGTTCGAGCAGTGCGCGCAGCACGTTGCGTCCGATGCGGCCGAATCCGTTGATGGCGATGCGAGTCATAAGTGCTGTCCCTTCGGTTCGCCACCAAGGCTCGCCCGCGGCAGTCACCGGCGACAGTGGCGGGATCGCCACGGTTCAAAAGGATCGCGCCAGGTGCGCCGTTGGCGGGGCTACTCGCCCTGGGCGAAGGTGCGCCGGTACTCGCTCGGCGTGGTGCCGAGGATGCGCTGGAAGTGCAGCCGCAGATTCGCACCGGTGCCGAGACCGACGTCGGCGGCGATCTGTTCGACGCTGCGCTGCGAACGCTCGAGCAGTTCGCGAGCCATGTCGATGCGGGCTCTCATGACCCACTGCATCGGCGTGTACCCGGTCTCCGCCACGAAGCGCCGCGAGAACGTGCGCGGCGAGACCGCTGCCTGCCGCGCCAGTACCTCGAGGGTGAGGGGCTCGTCGAGCCGGTGCAGCGCCCACTCGCGGGTATCTGCGAACCGCTCACCGAGCGGCTCAGGCACACTGCGCGGCACATACTGCGCCTGACCGCCACTGCGGTAGGGGGCTGCGACCAATCGCCGGGCCGCGTGGTTCGATGCAGCCACCCCGAGGTCGCCGCGCAGAATGTGCAGGCACAGGTCGATGCCCGAGGCGGCGCCGGCCGACGTCAGCACGCTGCCCTCGTCGACGAACAGAACGTTCTCGTCGACCTGAACGAGCGGGTGCCTCGCCGCCAGCACCCGTGCGTAGTGCCAGTGCGTCGTGGCGCGCCTGCCGTCGAGCAGGCCCGTCGCGGCGAGCGCGAAGGCGCCCGTCGAGATGGCGGCGAGCCGCGCGCCACGGTCGTGGGCAGCGATCAGCGCGTCGACGACGGCCTGCGGCGGGTCGTCACGGTCCGGGAACCGATAGCCGGGGATGAAGACGATGTCAGCCCACTCGAGTGCGTCAAGGCCATGGGCGACGTGGTACGAAAGGCCGTCGCCGCCGGTCACCAGACCAGGTGCCGCGCCGCACAGCCGCACCTCGTAAGGCATGCTCGCGCGCGTTGTGAACACCTGCGCGGGGATTCCGACATCGAGCGGCTTCGCACCCTCGAGCACGAGAACGGCGACGCGACGCAGGCGGGAGGCTGACACGGAGACAGGGTACGCAGAAGTGCGGGCCCGATCAGGGTCAGGGCATCGGCAGCTTCGTTCCCTGCCAGCAGGCGACCGCCCGGCCGCGCCGCACTCCGACTTGCCGGGCCCCACTCCGCCCCTCAGCAACCGGATGCGCGCGGCGCGACTGTCCGGCCGATAGCTGGGATCTTCACGTTCGCCTCCTCGTCCTAGAAGAAGCGCGCGGCCGTCGGCAAGGTGAAGTACGTCGACAGCCTGAAGGGCACCAGCCACGCCCTGCGGGCTGGCCCGAACTCCGACACGAAACAGTGTCGAGGTGCCCCTCGCTGACCAGCGTGGGGCCGGCGACTGGGGCGGGAAGTCTCCGTTCCCCGACTCCCACGACAACCGGCCCGACGACACAGTGGGCGCCGCCGAGACCGACCCGCTGGACGCCGTCCCGATCTTCGGGAGATTCAAGGAGTCCTCGGAGGCCACGTAAGGGCGCAGGCCAGAGGCACGGGTGTATGCGTAAACGCATGCGCGGGTGCATACTGGATGCATGCCTGACACCAGCGTACGGATCAGCACCACCACGAGGGATCGCCTCGCGGCCCTCGCGAAGGCCCGCGGCATGAGTCTGGCCGCCTACCTCGACGACCTCTCCCAGCAGGAGGAGCACCAGGCGCTGCTTGGGCGAGCGAGCGCCGCGTTCGACGCCGCGATCGACCGTCCGGGCTTCGTCGATGCCTTCGACAAGGCATTCGGTGGCCTCCCCGCAGCGCCCGCCAGTAGCCGGGCGGCCTGATCTTGGAACTGTTCGTCGACGTCCGGTGGCTCCTCGACCGGCAAGAGCGCGTGCTCGGCAAGGACCTGCAGATCCGCGACTACTCGGCGCTGGTCGCAGCCGTTGCCCGGCACCGGGTGAACACGCCGCACCTGGATGTGGGCGAACCGGATGCCTACTGGCGGGCGGCCGCGCTGCTCGACACGATCGTGCTGCAGCGGCCACTGCCCGCAAGGAACGAGCTGTACGGCTACGGCGTCGCCGTGGCTTACATCGAGGCGTCCGGCGAGACCGTAACCGCGAGTGAAGAGCAGTGGATCCAGCTCATCGAGGACATCAAGGCCCTGCGTCTGGACACCTTCGACATCGCGGATCGTCTCCGCTCCTGGCGGGCCCCGTGATCACCCAGTAGGGCCCGTCCTTTCGGCGGATTCAAGCAAGAGACGATCGTCCCAGGGTCGGACGAATCATCACCGGGAGAACCGGCGTCAGGTTCGCCCTCGGCGTCACATGCGGCTCGTTGACGTACTCCGTCAGCAGCGAGACAGGAAGGCGTCGCGCAGTTCCGGTCTTCCGCCACGGCATCCGCACGCCAAGCTCTTTCACACCAACTGTTCGGGGTCACAGGAGGTGATGATGTCGGTGGCATGCCTGGAGAGCACGATCTGCAGTTCGGGACGCTCGCGCACGGTCTTGCGCAGGTAGCGCACGAGTGCATGCTGTATCTGGGGGTAGGGGTGGAGGTGGGCTTCAGCTCCAGTGCATGTGGGCGGTCCAGCAGGCGGCGACGAAGCGGCCCTTCTGCTCGCGAGTGAGGCGGGAGACATGGCGGACGCTGAGGTCGAGTAACTGGCGCACCTGGTTGTCGACGGCCCTGGCGGCGGGAAGTAGGCCGAGGTAACTGTTCGCCGCAACGGGTTCATCCGAACAGGTGATGTCGACAGCAGGTCGCCTCTGCTCTGCAAGTTGCCCAATTGCGGTGCAATGCCTTTGAGTGCGTTGTGGCAAACCGGATCTCGTTCGAAGCCTGCGGCGCGGGTGATCGTTCGGACAGAGTTGCCGGTGTGGTCGCGGGCATGAAGAAACGGGCCCCTTGGTAGTGACGTGGTTGTTGAGGCCGGTCACGAGCAAGGAGACCCGTTGTCCGACCAGTTGACCATCTCTGCTGTACCCGCGTCCACCGCGGTCACCCCGGAGTGCGACTGCTACGCGCACAGGTTCGGTTCGATCGCTCCGGGACGGCGGGCAGGCTGCTATCCCAGTGACATGACGGACGCGGAGTGGGCCGAGGTCCGCGCGGCGATGCCGGTACCGGCCTGGCTCCTCAAGCAGGGCGGGCGTCCGGAGGCGTATTGCCACCGCGAGATGCTCGACGCTGTGCGCTACCTGGTCGACAACGGCGTGAAGTGGATGGCCCTGCCGGTCGACTTCCCGTACTGGCGGGCGGTTTACGACTTCTTCCGCCGCTGGCGGGCCTGCGACTACGTGCGTGAGCTGCACGAACGCCTGCGCTGCGTGGCGAGGGAACGCGCAGGCCGCAACACCGAGCCCAGCGCGGGAATCATCGACAGTCAGTCGGTGGACGCCTCCGAGACCGTCGGCGAGGACAGCCGCGGATACGACGGCGGGAAGTCACGTGACGGGCGCAAGCGTCACATCCTGACCGATACCGAGGGCCTGCTCCTGGAGGTCACCGTGACCACGGCCGACGTGCACGACTCCAAGGCCGCCCCCGCGCTGCTGGAGACGTTCATGGACCAGCCGGGCCGGCTGCTGAAGTTGGTGTGGGTCGACAGCGCCTACCAGGGTCCGGCACTGGCGAAGGCGTTTGCCCGCCACGGAGTGCGGATCGAGGTCGTGCGCCGCTCCGACGGCAGGCGCGGATTTGTCGTACTGGCCCGCAGGTGGGTGGTGGAGCGCACGCTGAGCTGGCTCTCCCGCTCACGCCGCCTCAACCGCGACCACGAACGCCGCCCCGACCACCACACCCAGATGGTGTGGTGGGCCGCTGTGATCAGGCTGTCGAGGCGCCTGGCCGGGGACGCTCCGCGCTGGCCGGAGAGGCGCCCCGGCCGACTGCTGCGGGCGCGGGCATGAACCGTCCGTCCCCCGCCCGCACCAGCCAGCCCCGCTTCTCCAGCACATAGGCACGGTGACGGATCTTCTCCACCTCGTTCTTGATCTCCGCCTCCCGGCCCACCGCCCGCGTCAGCTCCACTCCGTTCACCGGCCCCGACGCAGCCACCACCGCGGCGAACACCTCCCGGTACAAGCCCCTGAGCGCTTCCTCGCCCATGCCCGACCGCCACACCGGCGGCCGCTCGCCCTGCCCCGCGCCGGGGCCGCTCGATCCCACACCGGCAGCCGTCTCACCGCCAGACGACACGGAAACCGGCGTATCAACGTCGCTCTCCTCGGCCAGCACCGACACGAGCTCCTCACGCCCCACCCGGGCCCGCTCGACCCGCTCCCGCGCGGCATCCACCTCCGCCTGAGCCTGCTCCAGAACCTCCGTCCAAGACTCCAGATCCCGCCTCGCCCGCGCCTCACGCTGTTCCATCAACCCCAGCACCGACGGCATCGCACCCTCCTCGATCCACAACAAGCCGTCCGCTGCCTGCCCCTATCCCTCCGCAATCATGCTCCGCACACGGAATAGTCCCTGCTCATCGAACAGGGACTCCCTTTGCCACAACGCACTGAGACGAGCGCCAGTCTCGCTGTCGAGTTCGGTGGGTGCGCAGCGGGCTGTGGCCTTCGGGGCAGGGGACCGAGTAGAGGTTCTTGAGACCGGCTCGGAGCGGGACGCCGGCCGAGTGATCACGCTTCAGACAGGCTCGTTGATGAAAGCGCGAAACTGGGACCTTAGAAAACATCCTTCCGCAACGACGCGATGAGGCGGTCAAGGTCCCCGCGTGCCGTGTACGTACGGATCGGGTCGATGTAGTCGCGTGACTCGATAATCTGACCGTCCCGGACACGCATGACGAAGACGCAGGGCACCTTGGTCATGGAGTCGTCTGGCAACGTGAACTCATAGCCGAACTCGGCAACGATCACTTCAGGATCGGCGGTCTCGTGAACGACGACATCGACGACCCGCCTCTTCGGCAAAGACCCCCGAACTTCCGGCGGCACTGTGAAGTGCGCCTGGAGCGCACGCCTACTCGTCAACGGCTCGGACTCCGGCGTCGCCATCGGATGCCGGACATCGGTGACTTCGCCATACAGGTCAGGCAACTCGTCGAAGTTCCCGTCGGCGACCCCATGAACAAGCCGGAGAAACACCTCACGCGGACTCAGACTCACAAGACCTCCCCAAGTAATACGTACATGCGGCTCCTGATCATTATCGCGTGATCCAGGCCGGCCTTGCGGACTGTTTCGACCAGCAGCACCCTGCCCGCCTGAGTGACGGCCCCAACGGCGTCGCCCTGGACGCGGACATACGGATACAGGCCAGTACTCTTCGAACGTCCTTCGAAGTGGTCCAGGCCGAAGCCGTGCTTGAGTTCGCGGTAGTCGTGCTCGATGCGCCAGCGGATCTTGGCCAGGCGAACCAGTTCAGCCAGCGCTGTGGCGGCGGGCCGGCTGGACAGCCAGTAGTCGGTGGGTGCTTCGGCGCGTTCGGGCCACTCGGCCTGCAGGTTCTGCTCGTTGCCATCCGGCAGCCGCTCTGCCATCGGCTGGATCGACCTCCGCCGCCAGTCCAGCATCAGCCCCCGTTATGTTTTCCGCGGTCCTGCAAGAGGGCCGCTGGCCTCCGGGCCCGGCATGACTGTGTCCCCCTGTCGAAGGCATGACCTGGGGGGTGGTGTCACCGGGCCCGGGAGGTGCCGTCGGAGACGCTGATGAGAGGTCCGGCCACCACCCGGTCCGGCGCAATGCCGGACAGCTCGCGGGCGGCAGGTCTGCATAACGTGGATGCGCGCGTACGACACCACCGCCGAGGCCGGCACGTTCAACTCTCCTGGAAGGGCGCGATGTTCGACACCGAAGACGTGGGCGTGTTCCTCGGCCTGGACGTCGGAAAGAGCTCTCATCACGGGCACGGGCTGACTCCGGCCGGCAAGAAGGTCTTCGACAAGCAGCTGCCCAACAGCGAGCCGAAACTGCGGGCCGTGTTCGACAAACTGGCCGCGAAGTTCGGCACCGTACTGGTGATCGTGGACCAGCCCGCATCCATCGGAGCCCTCCCGCTCACGGTCGCCCGGGACGCGGGCTGCAAGGTTGCCTACCTGCCCGGACTCGCAATGCGGCGGATCGCCGACCTGTATCCGGGCGAGGCCAAGACCGATGCGAAGGACGCTGCGGTCATCGCGGATGCGGCCCGCACCATGCCGCACACCCTGCGCTCGCTGGAACTCACCGACGCGATCACCGCCGAACTCACGGTCCTCGTCGGCTTCGACCAGGACCTCGCGGCCGAGGCCACCCGCACGTCCAACCGGATACGCGGCCTGCTCACCCAGTTCCACCCCAGCCTGGAGCGCGTCCTGGGCCCTCGCCTCGACCACCAGGCCGTCACCTGGCTGCTGGAGCGCTACGGTTCCCCCGCCGCACTGCGCAAGGCCGGCCGCCGCAGACTCGTCGAGGTCATCCGGCCCAAGGCCCCGCGCATGGCCGCGCGGCTGATCGACGAGGTCTTCGACGCCCTCGACGAGCAGACCGTGGTCGTGCCCGGGACCGGCACCCTCGACATCGTGATCCCGTCCCTGGCCCACTCCCTGGCCGCCGTCCACGAACAGCGCCGGGCCCTGGAAGCCCAGATCAACGCCCTGCTGGAGGCCCACCCTCTTTCCCCCGTCCTGACGTCGATGCCTGGCGTCGGCGTCAGGACCGCCGCAGTCCTGCTCGTCACCGTCGGCGACGGCACCAGCTTCCCGAGCGCCGCCCACCTGGCCTCCTACGCCGGACTCGCCCCGACCACGAAGTCGTCGGGAACCTCGATCCACGGCGAACACGCACCCCGAGGCGGAAACCGCCAGCTCAAGCGCGCCATGTTCCTCTCCGCCTTCGCCTGCATGAACGCCGATCCCGCCTCCCGCACCTACTACGACCGCCAGCGAGCCCGCGGCAAAACCCACACCCAGGCCCTCCTCCGCCTCGCCCGCCAACGCATCAGCGTCCTGTTCGCCATGCTCCGCGACGGCACCTTCTACGAATCCCGCACGCCCGCGGACGTCGAGCTCGCCGCATGACCCCAGCAAGACCGAACCATCCCAAACCCGACAGGGGTGCCTTGACGAAGGACATAGAGGCACCCCCCCCAAATAGCACGGCCCCGGCGTAGTTGATCTTTGATGGGTTTTGGGTCGTTTGCCCAGGGGGAGGGGTGCGAGTTGCCAGACGAGCGCGGCCTCTGATGATCTTTCAGGTTCCTACGCCAGAAGATCGTCTCAGGAGCCGCGCTCGTGTCCGCATCCTCCCTGATCAGCCCTGTCCTTGGCCAGCTCACCGATCTCGCGCTGTGGGAGGCCGAGCTCGCCGCCGACCCTGTGGCAGTGGAATCCGCGCTGGTCAGCAGGTTGCGGCAGGCCCCTGACCGGCGTGCGGAGCGTGGGCGGCGGCATCCCCTGGTGGTGATCCTGGTGCTGGCCGCGTGCGCGACGCTGGTGGTCGGTGGTGACTCCATGACCGCGATCTGGCAGTGGTCCGCCCGCGCCCCGCAGGTCAAACTGGCCCGCCTCGGCGCCCGGTACGACCCGCTGGCCGGCCAGTACCTTGTGCCCAGCGAGCGCACCTTCCGCCGCGTGCTCGCCGACCTGGATGCCGACGTGCTGGACGCGGCGACCTGCGCATACGTCACCGACGTCGCGACCGGAAAGGCACCGACGCCCGAGGTCCCGGACACCCCGGGGCCCATCGAGCGCGAACAGCGCCGCGCCGCCCAGCGGGCCGTGGAACACCCGGCGCCGGCCGGGCTGCTGCCCGCTGCGGCTCTCGACGGCAAGGCCCTGACCGGCGCCCGCACCGAATCGGGGCGGGTCTTCCTGGTCGGGGCGGTCGACCACGCCAGCGGCGCGGTCCTCGGCCAGAGGCAGGTTCCGGACAAGCGCGGCGAGGGCGAGGCGGCCCGCATGCTGCTGGCCCAACTCGCCTTGTCCGGCCGGGTGTTCACCCTGGACGCCCTGCACACCACGAAGAAGACCGCCCACCTGATCACGGACCGGCTCGACGCCCACTACGTCCTGATCCTGAAGGGGAACCAGCCGCTGGCCCGCGCCGCCGCCCAGGCGCTGCTGGCCGGTACCGACGCCGAGTGGACCGAGACCACCGAGGCCGAGGACGACCGTGGGCACGGGCGCACCGAGCGTCGCACGATCCGCACCGCCCAAGCCGACGACGCCCTCTTCCCCGGCGCGGGACAGGTCTTCCGCCTGCGCCGTGACACCGGCGGCCTCGACGGAACCTGGACCGGGAAGGAGATCGTCTTCGGCGTCACCAGCCTGCCCGCCCACCTCGCAGGCCCCGCTCACCTCAACCACTACGAGAGGGTCCACTGGTCCATAGAAAACAAGATCCACTGGGTGCGGGACGTCACCTTCCATGAGGACAACTCCCAGGTCAGGACCGGCACCGCACCCCGAGCACTGGCCAGCTTCCGCAACCTGGGCATCAGCACGCTCCGCCTGGCCGGACGAGCCAACATCGCCCACGCCCGCCGCGATCTCCTCAACCACAACGACGCCTTCGCCGTCTACGGCATCTGATCAACTACCACGAAGCCGGACACAACCGAACAACGCCGGGGCCGTGCCCCAAATAGCAGTCGCCCTTCGCCCTCTGATCCTTGCGCGGCACCAACGCGAACGCATCAGCCACGAATAGCGCCAACTTCGCCCGGGCACGGTCTACTTCGCATACGTCCACACCCCCAACACGCTCCCGAACAGGACCAAGAGGAAGACCTAAAGGAAAGCCCTACTGGCATCTTCCTTGATCGTGAGGGAGACCACGGCCGATGGAGTCGGCTGGACAGTACCACCGGAGGAACTGATGACGGCAGCGGATGCAGTGCCCATAGTCTTCGTTCACGGGACGCGCTTTAGCGCGGGCAGTGGAGCATGCTCCTTGCTGCACTCCGGGACGAATTCCCGGTAGCCGCCGTCGACCTCCCCGGCCATGGAGAGCGCTCGGCTCAACCCTGGAGCCTGAGCACTGCGACAGAGATCATCGCATCCGCGGTGGACTCGCTCGACCGTGGGCCGGCTCTGGTCGTCGGGCACTCGCTCGGCGCGGAACCTGTCAAAGCGATCAAGGCAGGTAGATCGTTCTAACGCTGTGCTGGGATCAGTGGGCCGTCTGGTGCCGGCTGGTTGATCCAGGCCGCTGCGGGGAGCTTGGGAGGCTCGGGTGGTTTGCGGACGAAGCGTTCGGGGTGCTTCGCGTAGACCGTCTGGAGGACGTCGGCACGCATCTCGCGGAGCTGCTCGGCGAGACCGAAGTGCACGTCGTAGGGCGTGTGCAGGCCGATCCCGGAGTGCCGATGCTCTTCGTTGTACCAGGTGAAGAACTGGGTGCACCACGCCCGGGCGTCCTCGAGGGATCCGAAACGCTCGGGAAAGTCGTGCCGGTATTTCAGGGTCTTGTACTGGCTCTCGCTGTACGGGTTGTCGTTCGACGTCTTCGGCCGCGAATGCGACTTGGTGACGCCGAGATGGGCCATCATCTGGGCGACGTTCTGCGCGACCATCGGGGACCCGCGGTCCGAGTGGATCGTCAACTGCCCTGGTTCGATACCGTACTTGGCGATCGACTCGGACAGGAACCGCTCGGCGAGGTCCTTGTTCTCGTGGGCGGCGATCATCCAGCCGACCGTGTAGCGGCTGAAGATGTCGATGATCGTGTAGAGGCAGTAGTAGACGCCCTTGACCGGCCCCTTCAGCTTCGTGATGTCCCAGCTCCATACCCGGTTCGGGCCCTCGGCGACCAGCTCGGGAACGGTCCGGGGCGGGTGGACGGCCTGGCGGCGGCGTTCACGGACCTCGCCATGCCGTCGCAGGAGCCGGTACATCGTCGACTCCGAGCACAGGTAGACACCCCGGTCCAGGAGCACCGCGTAGATCTCGGCGGGCGCCATGTCGGCGAACTCCAGGGAATGGAGCACGTCGAGGACCCGTATCTCCTCCTCGGGTGTGAGAGCGCGGGCGTGTCGGCGCCGTTCTGGCCGCGGCTTGGCCGGGGCGGGGCTTCGGCGGTGTTGGCGGTAGTAGGTGGCACGGCTCACGCCGAGAGCGGCGCATGCCTGGACGCGTCCGACCAGCCCGCTGAGCTCTTCAAGGGCCTGATTGCGGGCGGTGTTGAACGCCACGGCCGCGAGCTGGGCTTCGGTCACTGGTTCTTCTCGCCGTTCCGGGTCGGGGCGCTGTCCGTGGCGAACTGGTCGAGCAGCGCGGAGAGTTTTCCCTGGACCTCGATGACGGTGCGGGCCTTCGCGAGGTCGGCTTCCAGGCGGGCTTTCTCCGCCTTGAGCTTCTCGATCTCCTTGTCCCTGGGGTCCGCCTTCGGCCGTCCGGCCGACGCGGCGAGCGCGTCCAGGGCACCCTTGTCCCGCTGTTGCCGCCACGTCGTGATCAGCGACGAATACAGGCCCTCCCGCCGCAGCAGAGCACCCTTGCCCTTCTTGTCCAACGTCTCGTACTCCGCGAGGATCCTCGCCTTGTACTCCGCGGTATACCGGCGCGGACCGGCCGAACGGGCTTCTACCTGCGGATCAGGGGTCCCGTGGTCATTCGTGCTGGCCACCCGGGCACTACTCCTTCTCCGCCCTCGACTCAATGAATCATCCAGTATGCCTGACTCGATCTACTTTGACAGAGAGGGGCGGATACGCCTCGCTGGAGTTCGCACGGCATCATCCAGAACAACTGCGCGGGCTGATCCTCGCGGGAGCCAGCGCCTCCACCCGCGGCCTCTGGACGGTGCCATATCGATGGGTCGCCAGGCTGGTCCCTCGTATACCGGCAGATCGGCTGGCCCAGTGGAACGACTGGTTACTGCGGCGGCTCGATCTGCGATAAGTGGTGGACGCAACGATCCATGCCGGCTACGCCTTCCATACCTTGCCCGCAGCCTGGGGTGAGGTGCTGGGACGATTCGATGCGGGTGCGATGCGTTTTGTGGAAGCTCCGGCACTGATCCTCAACGGCGAGAAGGACACCGTCTTCCGGGCCGACGAGGCGGACTTCGCCCGCGCACATCCCCACGCTCGCGTCGAGTTGATCCCGCGGGCAAGACATCTAGCGAACTTCGACGCCCCAGACGCCTTCACCGATGCCGTCCGCCGCTTCGCTCGGCAGCTCCCTGCCGTCAGCTGAGAGCGCCATCGCCGAGACCCCGGCGCCCTTTGAATACCCACCGGCCAATTACGGCACGACCGGCAACCTGCAGTCCGCTCCGTGACGTTCCCGTCGATGTCAGCCAACGCCGGGCCTGAAGCCAACAGTTTGAGTGATCCCTCAGGGCCGTTTTCTCTCCGGACCGTTTCCTTGGCACCCACCAGCCATAGCGGGACTCACTCTCAGCGGTCACCTACAGCCCACAAACCCAAGCGATCACTACAGCGGCCACCGCGGCCCGCAGCAGACGGCACATCTGGGCACAGCCCTTCGCGGATACTTTCCGGGTACCAGTCCCCACGTTCCCCCCACCATCATGACTCCGGATCCCACCCGAACGCTACGTCCCCCGACCGGATGAGCAGCAGGCCGTCGATCGACGTTCCGTGGTTCCGCGCGATGCTGAGGTCAACATCCCTATGAGGCCATCTGGTCCCCAAGGTCTCTCATGACCGACGGGGACCGCCTGGCCGAAGTCGACGCAGACCGCCCGCGTCCAAGGCAGATCCCGTGCGATCAGGTGGCCACTTGGCGCAGAAGGGTCAGTCGGGAGACCGCGGTGCTGGACATGCCGAAGAGTTCGCTGGGCTCCGGACCGCGACCCGCGAGGCTGTCCAGTATTTCGCCGGTCTCTCCGGTCAGTTCCGCACTGAGTTCCGGCGAAACGGTGGCCACCATGACCGTGTCATCGGCGTGGGTGATCTCATAGCCGTGGTCCGGACTCCCTCCGAGCGACGCCTTCGTCTGGACGTACTCGCCGGACCAGTCGGCCGGGGTCGCCGCTACGAGCAGCCCGTACATGGTGGCGAGACGCAATTCCGCAGCCGGGTACGACATCTTCAGGCCGATACACAGAGCGATGTCCCGTTCGTGCAGCCAGGCGTCCCAGAAGAAGTGCGCCGAGGCAACGGACCAGTGCAGTGTTCGGCGCAGTGGTCCCGGCCTGGCCTCGGATGGATTCAACTCTGCCTTGCGCTCAAGCAGACGATCCTCTTCCTCGCTCAGGACAACCAGTTCGCGCAAGGTTTCTTCAGGACTCTGACCAGCCGACGCAGCGAGCCACACAGCAGGCGTCGTAGAGGGGTGGAACGGCCCGTGCGCGGAGAACGGAGCCGTTCGGCCACCCAGGCTCGACACATGGAGGGAGGTCGCGTCACGTACGTGACGCACGACGTCGTGTACCGACCACTCCGTGCAGCGTGTTTCTGCCCGCCAGGGCAGACGCATCGAAGGCGGTGACGGTCTTGATGAACCGGCGGCGTTGAGACCGGAACGCATCAAGTACAGCGAACGGGCCGTCGGTAAAGCCCCTCCGCTCGTCAAGTACACGGCGGGGTGGATCCTGCTCGGCGATGGCACACACTCCCTTCTTTCGATGTCCGTGGCCCTCGTCGCTTCTCATGTCACGCGACGAGGGACCATCCTACGGCTACTGCGCAGCCATCTCATCCCTCGGCGCGACGGCGAACCATGTGGCGGTCGCCTCCCTGATCCTCTGCCGGCGCCGAATGGGCAGACCTTCCGTCAGCCGGTGGCACGCTTCTAGATCTTTGGTGCCCCCACACGTCTGAGACGGTACGGGCCGAAAGCCAATCAGGCCGATGTCGCCCTGGACGCTCGGGATGCCAGTGTCGTCAGCTCCTCGGCCGACCGCGCGACGACACACGACGACGGTGCTCAGCTCGGTGAGCGTGTCGGCTCGGAGCGGAGTACTGATCACCGACGACACGGAGTTCATCAGGAACGGCACCGCCCACTGGGATCGGTCGGCAGTACACCGGCACCTCGCGAAAGATCGACACGTGTCGGATCCGGCTGTCCGCCTCGCGCGCGACCAGCCACGACCGGTCCTTGATGCCTTGATGGAACGGGAGTTGTATCTACCGAAGCCCCCTGGACATCCCACCGCGTACGTTGCCGGGCGGCGAAGGTCCATGACGACGGCGGGCTCCGGCACCGACTGCACCGTGGGCGACTCGGCCGGCTCATACGGAGGAACCGACAGAGTGTCACACGCCCCCGGTCAGCGAGCGCTTGAAAACCTGCAGGGTGCGATATCGCTCCCGTCCGGCGAACTCCCCAGGGGCCAGACGGCCGGTCGTCCCGCCTCGACGCAAGAGGCTTTCCCGGGCCCCGATCAACTCCCAGTGCGCATCGGACAGGTCGCTGGGACACACACTTCACCGGGCACGCCGCCGCCCTCGGCGCCGACCTGAAAATCGTCCAACGTACCCCCGGGACCAGGGGATTCACACCCATCCCGAAACGCTGGACGGTAGAGCGGACCTACGGCCGGCTGATGCTCAACCGCCGTCTGGTCCGCTACGACGAAACCCGCCCTCACCGCTCCGAACCCATGATCCACCTCGCCATGAGCGACCTCATGGCCCGCCGACTCACCAGTGAGAGCACCATCTCCTGGCGCACCCCTGTAAAGCCGCACCCATCGCAGATTCCGGGAGGAAACAACGAGAGAAAACGACCTCTCACTCAGCGCCAGCCGAGCTCCGGCGCCACGTGGGTGAGGATGCTCTCCAGCACATGGGCGTTGTAGTCGACGCCGAGCTGGTTCGGGATGGTCAGCAGCAGGGTGTCCGCGGCCTGGATGGCCTCGTCTTCCTGGAGTTGCTTCACCAGTACGTCCGGCTCGGCAGCGTACGAGCGTCCGAAGATCGCCCTGGTCGTGTCGTCGATCATGCCGACCTGGTCCCGCGAGTTGCGGTCGTGGCCGAAGTAGGCCCGGTCCAGGTCGTTGGTCAGGGCAAAGACGCTACGGCTGACCGACACACGCGGCTCTCGCGTATGGCCTGCCTCCTTGTACGCCTCGCGGTACGCCTCGATCTGCTTGCGCTGCTGGACGTGCAACGGCTCGCCCGTCTCGTCGTCCTTCAGTGTGGAACTCTGCAGGTTCGTGCCCAACTTCGCGGCCCAGACGGCGGTCGCGTTCGAGCCGGAGCCCCACCAGATCCGCTCGCGCAGCCCCTCGGAGTGCGGCTCGATGCGCAGCAGCCCCGGCGGGTTGGGGAACATCGGCCGCGGGTTCGGCTGCGCGAAGCCCTCGCCCTCGAGAACCTTGAGGAAGGCCTCTGTGTGCCGCCGGGCCATGTCCGTGCCGGTCTCGCCCTCCGCAGGCGAATATCCGAAGTAACGCCAGCCGTCGATCACCTGCTCCGGTGATCCGCGGCTGATGCCGAGCTGCAGCCGTCCGCCGGAGATGAGGTCGGCGGCGCCGGCGTCCTCCGCCATGTACAGCGGGTTCTCATAGCGCATGTCGATCACGCCGGTGCCGATCTCGATCTTCGAGGTCCGTGCACCGATGGCCGAGAGGAGCGGGAACGGGCTGGCCGCCTGCTGAGCGAAGTGGTGCACACGAAAGTACGCACCGTCCACGCCGAGCTCCTCCGCGGCGACCGCCAGGTCGATGGACTGGTGCAGGAAGTCGGCCGCGGACCGGGTCTTGGAGTGCGGACTCGGCGACCAGTGGCCGAACGAGAGGAAACCTATCTTCTTCACACGAGGTCAAACCATCCGACGGCCGCGTTTGATTCCCTGCGCCGGCGCGGTGCGACCAGGCCGAACGGCAGGTGCGGCCATCGGGCCCCTCAGGGGTGCGCTTGCCGATTCCGCGCACTGCTGCGGTTGCGGATGGCATGCACCGGGTACCCGAGGGCGCTCAGCCGCTCCACATAACGCCGTACCGTACGCGGCGCGCCCCCGAGCCGGTCGGCGGGCTCGGGGGCGGTCCAGAGCCGGCACTGCTGCGGCAGCCCGAGCAGGGTGAGCACCCGCTCCGTCGTACCCCGCTCGTCACCGCTTGCCACGTCCATGGCGCCCCCTTCCATAGACAGCGGACCGATCCTGTCCGCCAGGGGTGTCAGGGTGGGCTCCATGGATGCAGGCGAACTCGACTGGAACCGGACGCTGCGCGAGCAGTGGGCGGTCCATTGGAGACATCAGCTCCGAGCCCGGCTCGAGGGCCTCACCGACGACGAGTACTTCTGGTCGCCGGTGCAGGACGCCTGGAGCGTGCGGCTGCGCGACCTCTACCTGCATACGAATCCCGCTACGAACGGAGCAGCCCGATGAGCCGCCACATCCAGGTCACCTTCGACGCTCACGACCCGCGGGCGCTGTCGTCCTTCTGGCGCGACGTACTGGGCTATGTCCACCCCGGCCCGCCCGGAATCGACCTGCCCGAGGGCGCCGATCCGCTGGCCGCGTGGGACGACTTCCTCGCGCGGATCGGCGTACCGGAGGAGCAGCGCAACACGAGATCGGCCATCGAGGACCCGGACGAGCACGGCCCACGGCTGTTCTTCCAGCAGGTACCGGAGGAGAAGGTCGCCAAGAACCGCGTCCACCTCGACGTCCGTGCGGCTCCCGGACTGCAGGGAGAGGAGCGGATGGCGGCGCTGGAGGTCGAGTGCGACCGGCTCGTCGCGCTGGGAGCGACGCGGGTACGTCGCGACGAGCCCGCTCCCCCGCTGAGCGCCGGCTTCATCGTGATGACTGACCCCGAGGGCAACGAGTTCTGCCTGGACTGACCGAGGCGAACACCGCTAGTCCCTCATTGACGTCCACGATGTCGAAGCCTTCCTGAATACGTTGCCCAGGGCCACAAACGGTGATTGACCGTGCTGCGGCGGCTCTTCTGGCCCCTGCCTCCTGGGCGGTGCTGCAACATGCCTCACGGACCGAGAACCCTCATGTCGATGTCACCGAAGGAACAAAGGTCGGGCGGAGCCCGGCCTCAACTGCCACATTGACTCGACCCGCCTGCCGAATCCGTGGTCACCGCGATTGTGACCACTGCCGACACTCCCTCACCGAATCGGTCACCACGATGAAAATGCCGCCGCCGGTCCCGATGTCGGAGATCCCGGGTGTCCGGACACGTCCGGCCCGCATGCCCTGCGGCACCTATGCCCCGAACTTACGGCTGAGCGAGTTCAGCAACGACGTCCCCGGCTTCACCGTGCACCCTGACGACATGATCGGCACCGAACGGCATCCCGACCTCATGCGATCAATTGGTTGCTGCCAGGGCCCTACGGCGGAGGGCGGTGGCCTGAACCTGCTCTGCCAGGACTGCGGAGCCGAGGTCGCCACCTGGCAAGCGGACTGCTATACCCAGAACCAGGTGATCTTGGGGCCAGCCGCGGTCTGTCTCTGCTTCTTCGACGACTGACCACAGCAGCCAGTGAGGCCGAACCCGCTGGCTTTCGGTGCCGCCTGGCGCAGGTTCGACGGAATTTGAGCGCTTTGGAGAACGACTCATCAGAGGCGATGACGACGCTGTTCTTCTCCTCGCGTTCGGTCGGAACCTGGAACAGCAGCTCGGCGCCGCTCCGGTCGAGTTCCATGTAGCCCCAGCTCACTGATGCATGAAAGATCGGCACGGCCGTAGACGTTCGCGTTGACCTCGAAATCACAGGCCCGCAGCGACTCGTCCCGGGGGAAGGCTGCGGCCTTGATCCGGCGCCCGGAGCGGCGGCGGGCCCGGTCGTCGCACTCCGCCATCAGCAGCTCCGCGAGGAAGGCCGGATACGACATCTGATCACGAGCGGCGCCTTCGGCGAGTTCGGGGAACTGCCGTCGGATAGACGGCACCTGAGCCGGCCTCGGGGACCACCGGAACAGCAACGGCGCCGCGGACGGGTGCTCCACGAACAGCGACGGAGTCCAGCTCTGCGAGGGCCCCTACAAGCCGTGGAGCGAGTTGTCGAAGAGCGAGTTGTCGAAGGACTCGGCCGCAGCGGCCTCACCGAAACCCGCCGGCAGCCTCGCGCCGAGCTCCGAGCCGGTTACCTGGTGCAAGACCACGCTCGGATCCGTCCAGTACACCCGCACCCAGGGATGTCTGCGCGGCGGCTACGCCCTCTACGTCAAGGACGACAACGGTGACGTGATCGGCGGCGGAAACGTCAAGACCGTCCCGGAGATCAAGCTCGAACCGAACTCGGAGCAGTTCACCACCTGGACAGAAGGGGACCAGCACACCGCCGGCCGGACCGACACCTACAGCTGGAACAAGGTGGCCGGCGGCCAGGCCACGCTCGGCCTGAACTGGAACACCATCTGGAGCTCTCCGGGTACCTCGACCACGGCGAACAACCAGTGGAGGGACACGACTTTCGCCAACCGCTGTGACAACCAGGTCGGTGGCAACACCGGGTACGTCTTCCCCAAAGCCGTCATACTCGACTCCCCCGTCGAGCCATCGGTCGCCTCCTCGACCTACGGCTTCGTCCGGTTCATCGGAGGCGGCATGGCCCCGTTCGTCGCCGGCAAGTTCGCCGACGCCACCAGCCTCAGCGTCCCGTTCTGCCTCGGCGGCGCCGCCTTCATCCTCGCGGTCTTCGTCCTCGCCTCAGGCCACAAGCTGATCAGCGCTGCGGAGAAGAACGAGGCCCACGGCGAGACGGTACGCCCGACCCTCGAGCGTGTCGGTGCCACCCCGGAGACCGGGTTCCGCCCGCTCATCGTGGCAGTCGGGGCCACCAAGGACGCGGGCCTGATCGTCGACACGGCCGCCGACCACGCACGCGCCGCGGTGCTCGCCCACCTCAACCGCCTGGCCGTACACGGCATCACCGCCACCGGCCAGGTACTCACCAGCATCGGCGACCACGCCACAGCCGGCAGGGTCCTCGCCCAGCACGCCGCCGACGTCGAAGCACACACGATCGCGGTCGACCGATCCCCGCGCGGACCGGTGGCACAGTTCACCGACGGCAGTTCCACCGCCGCGCTGACCCACGCCGCGGCCTGCAACGTCGTCCTGGTCGAACCCGGTCGGACACCACACCGGTTGACGGCGGAGTCACTGGAGGAGCTGCGTACCAAGAGCCTGTAGCGGAGCGGGGCACGGCGCCGGCAACGACGAAGTCGGTTGACAAACTCCTGCCGTTGCGTGGCGCTCCGCCCCGCCTACTGGCCGACGGCGCACAGCACGTGGTCGATCAGGGTGCCGGTGGCCCGGTTGAGCGTGGAGAGGTCGGGCATCGCGGAGGTGGTGGTGACGGAGATGGTGACCGCGCTCCGCCCGTCCGAGCTCACTGCGGGGCGGGTGTAGGTGCCGTACCCGTCGCCCTCGTGCATGTAGTAGTGACCGCCGCAGGACAGCGGGATCTCGCGTAGGCCCAGGCCGTACGTACCCTCGGGCAGCTCCGCGACATCGTCCGGGTCGTCGGTGCGCTGTACGGTCCGCCGCATCCGTCGCCACTGCTCGGCGGGCAGCAGGCGGCCGTCGGCCAGTGCGCGGAAGAAGGTGTTGAGGTCGGCGGTGGTGCTCACCACCCCGGAGTCGGCGGTGTGCAGATAGCTGTTGGTGGTGACGTCGAGCCTGGTGCCGTCCGTGCCGGTCAGGTAGGTGCTCACGTACGGCGTGGGCAGGAACGGGTCAAGACCGGGCACCGAGGTCTGGCGCAGGCCCAGTCTGGCGATGATGCGGTGCTCGACCAACTCCCTCCAACCGGTGCCGCTTGCCTTCTCGGCGATCATCCCGGCCAGCAGGTAGTTGGTGTTGGAGTATGCCCAGCGGGTGCGGCCGGCCTCTGGCACGAACAGCGGCTTGTGAGCCACGGCCGTCATCACCAGGTCGGCAGGAGAGGTGTCGTTGTAGCGGTTCTCGTCGAAGTGCTCGCGGAGCTTCTGCTGGAGGTCCGGGTCGTCCACGTAGTCGAACAGCCCGCTGGTCTGGCGAAGCAGGTCGCGTACGGTGATCCGGGAACCGTCGTTGCCGTGGCCGGAGACCACGCCGGGCAGCCAGTGCTCAACGGTGTCGTCCAGTGAAAGCTGCTTCTCAGCGGCGAGTTGCAGCACCACAGTGGCGACGAACGCCTTGGTGGTGGAGGCCGCCCGGAAGTGCGAGCCCCACGGCACGGGGGCGTGGGAGCCGACCGACACGGTGCCGAGGCGGGCCTGTAACCGTCCTCCGGGCAGGCCGTCGACCCTGGCCAGCACGTTCACGTCCCCACCACCCGCCCTGCGCACGGCGGCCAGGTCGCGGCGGAGCTCGGTCTGGTTGTAGTCGGCGCGTGCGGCGCGGTGTCCGGAGGCTGCGGAAGCCGCTTCCGGCAGCAGCGCGGCCGCCGCGAGGGCGGCGGCTGAGGCCTTCTTCTTGCCTGCTTTGGTTGTTGTGCGCTTCGTGTCGGTCTCGGGAGAACGCATGGTTCGAACCTCCGGTACGCGCTGATGGGCCAGCGTCTGCTGACGCCAACCAGTCAACCGGACCCCGAACCCAAAACCCATGGCCTTACCACCCGTACTGTGCGTGGTGCCAGCCCCTCCCACGGTGGGGAAAACCCGAAACCGGGCCTTCTTCTCGGAGCCTGATTCTCGTCGATCTCGCAGGCTCGCCGGGCCGCTCCTCGCAGATCACGATCACCGCTGGCCGGCACGACAGGCTGTGTGCCGAGCTGCGCGGGGCCGGGCTCGGTGCCCTGGCCGACCGGAGGCCTCACCGGCAAGGGAGTGATCCCGTTGAGCTGTTCGGCGACACGGTCTTCGCCGGCGGTCCAGTGGCCGCACGGATTCCACTGCAGGCCCCTGTCACCAATGCCACCCTGCCGGCTGTCCCGGTCATGGGCCCACCTCCTGCTCGTCAGCGCCGGCCGTCAGCATGACTACCCGGGGTTGTTCATCACCGATACCGGGGTCCACCGAGCGGATCGCTCCGTAGAGCACGATGTCGACGGTCGCCCGCAGCAGATCCGCCGCGGTCGAGTCGAGTTCGTGCGGCAACTGCGAGGTGAGCAGCCGCTCCAACGCGCCGCGGGTGATCTCACTCAGCAGCTCGGGCGGCGCCGACAGCAGTCCCTGCCGGTGTCCGTCCCGGAACAGTTCGTCGACCCGCCGGTAGATCACCGCGTCCACACGCTGTTCCACGTACTCGCGCAGCATCACATCGCCCCGCCCCGTCGCGAGCTGGGCCGCGCCGATCCGCCCGAGCTCACCGCCCGCCGCGATCAGAAACCGCTGGACCCGCACACCGAACGGCTGCCCATCCGCGTCTTCGGCCGCCGCCGTCAGCGTGCGCTCCACCGCGGCGAACTTCTGATCCAGCACCGCGGCCACCAGGCTGCGCTTGTCGGGGAAATGACGGTAGATCGTCTTCTTGCTCATCCCGAGCTCACGAGCGAGATCGTCCATACTCACCCGCGCGAAACCCGACGCGAAGAACAGCCGGCCAGCCGCCTCCACGATCATGTCGGCACGTCGCCCGTCACGCTCGGAAACTTCAGAAACCGATCCCGTTTCCATGGTTTCGATAGTGGCTTCCCACCCCTGCGCTGTCAAGGAACGCGGGCATGTGGGGGCGAGGGCCTATTGTGAAAGTGATCTCAGTTGCGGATGATCGCGCCGTGGGCGGGGCAGTCCAGATGTCTTTGCCGGTGCTTACTTTCGCGGCCCCTGTCGCGGCCGTAGGTCACGGCAGTCAGGGTGCCTCTTCAGCGATCTTTGACTTACCCGTTAGCGTGGCCGGCCAGTGGGGTCAGACCGTGCCGCACGCAAACGGGCAGGTGCCCTTGCACATGAGGTGGCCGGATGACGTCGCTGCTGGTCTACGCGATTTACCTAAAGTATTGGTCGCGGCGTTGTACGTGTGTGCCCTGGTCGACTGCATCAGGACACCCCCGGCCCGTATTCGAATGCTGCCCAAGGTGAGCTGGCTGGTCATCCTGGTCCTGTGCCCCGTTCTGGGCGCTATCGGCTGGTGAAACCTGGGCAAGCGGTCCGCCCGCGCTGAGCAGCAGCCGTCTGCGGCCTGAGTCCGGTTACTCGCCTCACTTCCATCATTGCGGTGCTGGTCACAGCCACTCGTCAATGACTGCGACCAGCACGGTCGCCTCGTAGCGGGCTCTCCGCTGGGCATGACGGAGAGCGGGACCGGCCACCGGTCTCGGCGGCGGGTTGGCCGCGGGCGGGTTGATTTCAGTGGGTGATCTCGACGACGGCCTTGATGAAGCCGTCGGGCTTGCCGCTGAGGTCGGTGAAGGCGCGATCGAGGTCGGCCAGTCGGTATCGGTGGGTGATGAGCGGGCCCAGGTCGACGCGGCCTGCGGCCACAAGGTCCAGGCCGCGGCGAGTGGATTCGCGGATCCGTTGCGGGTCGCGGACGTGTGCGTTGATGACGTCGATCGCCTTGAAGTTCCACTGCTGCATGTCCACGCTACGCATCTGCTGGTGGTAGCCGAGGATCGACAGTGTGCCGTGCTGGCGTACCAGTTGGGTGGCAAGGTCGAGGCCCGCCTGGGTGCCGGATGCCTCGAAGACGACATCGAAGCCGTCCGTGCCGTTGCGGGCCGCCAGGTCAGGTGCCTGCTGTGGCGTGACGGCCTCGTCCGCGCCGTTGCGGGCCGCGTGTTCTTGGGCGTCCTGGCGCGGGTCGATGGCGATGAGCTGGCTGGTGGGACTGTGGCGCAGCAGTTGCAACAGGCACAGGCCCATGAAGCCGGCACCGACTACCGCTACCCGGTCCCCGACGTCGAGTGGGGTGCGGCGCAGGCCCTCCACGACGCAGCCGAGCGGTTCCCCCAGCGCGTTGTCGGCGGATACCCCCGGCGGGACGATCACGACGTCGTGCGCGTCGGCCAGCGCGTACTGGCCGTAGGAGTGTTCGATTCTGCCGGTGGCGAGGTCACCGACGGTCACGTCCGTGACGCCCGGTCCCACGGCGGCGATCTCACCGACGGGCTCGTGCCCCAGGAATGCGGGTTCGTCGGCGGGCCCGTTCTGCCAGACGGACAGTTCGCTGGCGCAGACCCCGACGCGCTGGATGCGCAGTAGCACCTGCCCGACGTCACAGACCGGAAGCGGTGCGGGCACGAAAGCAGACTGCTCGGGGCCGATCAGGGCGGTGCGCTGGTACGTGTCGGGCAGGGAGGACGGGTCGGATGGTGTGGGCATGGGGACTTCCTTGTCGCGAGGTATGAGGGTCTTCAAGAGCAGGACGGAGCGGCCCGCGTCGGACGACAACCAACGGTCACAGTTGGCGGGTGGTCTCGGTCAGATGGTTTTCGGGCGAGGATCGGCCCCGGACGCGACCGCGCAGGAAGGTCAGAGGCCGCCCCAGGGCCACGTCCGTGCCGGCCGCGGGTCCAAGTCAAGGGCTGAGCAAGACCGTGATCGCGCGGCGCTCGTCCATCGCCTGGTAGGCGTCGGCGGACCGATCCAGCGGCAGGGTGAGATCGGAGACCTTGCCCGGGTTGATCTCCCGCTCCCAGACCAGGTCGATCAACTCGGGCAGGTACCGGCGTACCGGGGCGGGCCCGCCGTGCAGGTGGACGTGGGAGAAGAACAGGTCCTCGCCGTTGACCTGTACGTCGTGGGAGACGCCGACGTGGCCGACGTGCCCGCCGGGTCGGGCGGAGCGGATGGCCTGGAGCATCGACTCCTGCGTGCCGACGACTTCGCTCACATTGTGGGCGCCGAACCCGCCGGTCATTTCCTTGATCTTCGCCACGCCTTCGTCGCCGCGTTCGGTGACGATGTCGGTGGCGCCGAATTCCAGGGCGAGCTTCTGCCGCGCGTCGTGCCGGCTCATGGCGATGATGCGCTCGGCACCGAGTTGCCGCCCACATGGCACTGATTCTGGTGACCGGAGCATCCAGCGGCCTCGGCGCTGACACAGCGAACACACCTGTGGGCGGAGGCCACGACGTCGTCCTGCACGCCCGCGACTCCACGCGTATCACCCGCACGACTGCGGCCCGCTACACGGGCGTCATCACCGGCGATCTTGCCGACCAGGACGAGATTCATGACGTCGCCCAACAGGCTGCTCAGTTCGGCCGCTTCGACACCGTCATCCACAACGCCGCCGTCCTCAGCGGGCCCGACACCGTCATCGTCAACACTGTCGCGCCCTACCTGCTACTGACCCTTTCGGGTTGGTGTCGGGGGTGTGGTGATGTGCAGGCCGGTTTCGGTGAGGCAGCCGTTGATGAGGTCGGGGTGTCGTTGGATGTGGGCCAGTCCGCGACGGAGGGTGCGCTCGAGGTGTTCGGGATCGGTGAACGCGGTGTTGGCCATGGGCCCTCGCCGCAGCAGTGACCAGACGCCTTCGACAGGGTTCAGATCGGGTGCACAGGACGGGAGTTGGAAGACAGTGAGCCAGGCGTGGTCAGCCGCGTACTGACGCAGTCCGGCCGTCCTGTGGGTGTTCAGATGGTCCCAGACGATCACCGCCGCCACCGAGATCCGGCGTCGGGAACGGCCCCGGACCCTGACCACGGGTGTGTGGCCACGCCGGCTCCAGGTGCGTGCGCGTGGCGGCGTCATCGCGAAGCCGGCCTCGTCCTCGAAGACGATGTAGGACCCGAGCGCCGCCGCGGTCCTTCCACCTGCGGCCACACGTCTTTCTTCCAGAGCTCGACTGCATGTTCGTCGCGTTCCAGCGCGCGGCGGGCCGGGCTCTGCCAGGACCAGCCGTGGCGGTGCAGGAGCCGCCACACTCCTGCAAGGGAACAGCTGATCTGGAACTGGCGGCCGATCGCCGGTCGGACGCGTTCCAACGTCCACCGCTGATCTTGCCAGCGATGCGCCGCCGGACCTTTGGCCAGCTCTTCCTCCAGTCTGGCGAAGCGTTCATCCGACAACTTCGGCAACTTCGCCGGACCCTTCGACTTCAGGCCCGCTATCCCGCCTTCACGCCAGTCATGGCGCCAGCGCTCCGCTGAACGCTCACCCACCCGCAGGTCCTTGGCGATATCCGAGGTTCTGTCACCACGTGCGAACCTCTCTCCGGCCTCCAGCCGGAGCACCTCACGCTCAGCCCGCCGCTCAGCAGTCAGGCCCCCCACCATCCGCATACCGCATAACACCGACATACCGCAGGGATCACCCAACGTCATCACCCGAAGGCAAGCCGAAAAGCTCAGTAACCGCCCTCATCAACAAACCTGCACGGCTCATCTACCTCAGCAGTTCCATGCACCGCAGCGGATCCACCGACCTGGGGCGCCTGACCTCAGGAGCCGCCACCTACAACGACACCAAACTGTGGGTCACCGCCCTCGCGCTCGCGTGCGCGACGCGGTGGGAGGGCACCACCAGCCACGCGGTCGACCCTGGATGGGTTCCCACCCGCATGGGCGGGCCTGGCGCCAATGACGACCTCTCCGCCGGACACCAGACACAAACGTGGCTCGCGACCCACGCAGATGTGACCCCGTCCACCGGCGGCTACTGGTACCACCAGCAGCTTCAGACCCCACACTCCGCAGCCCGGCAGACCGACTTCCAAACCCGCCTCATCCAGGACTTGGAACACCTCACCGGTACCAAGCTGGGCTGACCACTCCGACTGCGCCAACCGGCCGAGGAACCGGTGTGAGGCCGGGAGGGGGAACTGGCCTTCGTCGACACGTGGCTGGACCTCCGCGTCCGCGATCACGCCGACGAGCGGCTCGTCGGCCCACTCGATCCCTGGCTGCGCCCGCTGGAGGACGATGTGCGACGCGGTATGACAAGCGCGGCTACGTCTCCCTGGGCACGGTGCCCGCAGCATCGCTGGTTGTCCGGCTGCGGTCATGACCGCTCGACAGCCTGAAGCTACTGGCCAGCGCGGCGGTGGAGCCACGCGCGGTACCAGGAGCGAAACGCCTGACCCTCACGTGGCGTCTATGCCGCATTGTCGGTGGCGTGGAGGAACGGCGGCCACCACCGCGGCGACACAGCTCATCCTCGCCCTCGCCGCCAACGACGCCGCCCAGATCGCCACCCTCATGCTCGACGACGTCGACCTCGGCGACCGACGGCTGACCTGGAGGAACCTGGGCCAACGCTGAGAATCACGCCGAAAGTGCCTGGTCATCGCAGTCACCATCCGGCAAGCACGCGGTGGCCAATTCGTTCAGGGACACCCCCAGCGCGGCGGCCAGTGCCGCGACGGTGAAGAAGGCAGGGGTGGGCGCCCGCCCTGTCTCGATCTTGCGCAGCGTCTCCGCCGATACCCCTGCCGCCGCGGCCACTTCCACCATGCTGCGGTCACCGCGCGCCTGGCGCAGCAACGCGCCGAACCGTTCTCCGCGCTGTCGTTCCCACAAAGTCAAAGGAGTTCTCACCATGACCGTGATACTAATACCGGTATAAAAATTGGGCACCGAAGCGTGAGACGAGGAGTCGCAGGACATGGTGGAGATCAAGACCGACACGGCGCTGGACGCAATGCGGGAAGCCGGGCGCGTCGTGGCCCAGGCCCTCGCCGCCGCGCGGGAAGCGGCAGGCGTCGGGGTATCCCTGCAAGAACTGGACGAAGCGGCCCGCACGGTGCTGACCAAGGCCGGGGCCCGCTCGCCCTTCCTCGGCTACCGACCCTCCTTCGCCCCCACCCCTTTCCCCGCAGTGATCTGCACCTCGGTCAACGACGCCATCGTCCACGGCATCCCCACCGGCTACCGCCTGCGCGACGGCGACCTGGTCAGCGTCGACTGTGGCGCCGAGCTCGACGGCTGGACCGGAGACGCCGCCATCACCTTCACTGTCGGCACCCCTCGGCCCGCCGACCTGAGCCTGATCAACGCCACCCAGCAGGCTCTCGACGCCGGCATCGCCGCCGCCACCCCCGGCAACCGCATCGGCGACATCTCACACGCCATCGGCACCATCGCCGAAGCAGCCCGCTGCGGCATGCCCGCCGACTTCGGCGGTCACGGTATCGGCCGCCGCATGCACGAAGACCCCCACGTCCCCAACCGAGGACGCCCCGGCCGCGGCTTTCCCCTCCGGCCCGGCCTGGCCCTCGCCATCGAACCCATGCTCATGGCCGGCGGACACGACGACTACTACACCGCACTCGACGGCTGGACCCTCCTTACCACCGACGGCAGCCGGGCAGCCCACATCGAGCACACCGTCGCGATCACCGAAGAAGGCCCACGCGTCCTGACCCTGCCCTGATCGGAACGAAGACACTTGCAGCCGTACGTCGCGGCTCCGTGCAACCCGCCTGTTCACCACGAACCCACGGAAACACCCCCGGAGGACGGCCGATCCCACCCACGAGTTCGCGTTCAACGCCCTTCCGTTTCCGTGAACCCGTGAGGATCAGCGGGGGTTGAGCAACATCGGAACACAATCCGGCGCCAAGCCTCCGTCGGCCCTGGTGGGCGGCTGACGGGGCGGCGGTCACGGGACCGGCCTGAATTCGACCTACAGATAACACCCCAATATCTGCGTCAGCTTGATCCGCCAACTGCGGTAACACTCTCCGGCCGCTACATGAAACAGCCCTGCCATCTGGGGCAATGGGGAAGTGATGCCCTCCATCGTGCAGTTGCCGACCGGGAAGGCGTTGACCGTCCGGATGGCCGTCGACGTGTTCCTCGACTCACTGGGCAATCCGAACACGTCCGCAATTACGGGGTCGGGGTCGGCAAGACGGCCGAGCGCCTGGGCGAGAACCGACCACTGCCGTCGGTCGCGGACGAAGAGCTTGGGGAAGCCCTGGAACTGCTATGTGGCTCCGCGGCGGTGAACACCTGGAACACCCACCGGGCGGCTGTGCTGTCCTGGCTCGGCTGGTGCCGCGACCACGGTTACGAGGGCCCTGCCGTCCCGACTTGGGCGAAGAGGCTGGCGGTGCCCGACACTGAGAACCCGGTCCGCTCGAAGATGGCCGTCGGCCGGCTCATCGCGGGGCGCGAGGTGCACGTGCGGGAGAAGGGGCTGCGGCGGATGCTCTACGAGACCACCGCCCGAGCGGAGGAGATCCTCGGCGTCGGCATCGAGGAGCTGGACCTCGCCGGGCCGGTCGCGTGCGTAGTGATGGTCACCCTGTTGCGCCTTCGGTCAACCGGGTCCGGCGTCCGCTCGACGCAACCCTGCTCGGCCAGTTCGTTGATCGCCGCCACGACGTCGCTGCGGTCCATGCTGCACCGGCGGCCGAGCTCGGTCTGGCCGGCCACCCCGAACTCGTCCAGCGCGGCGAGGATCCGGTAGTGCTGCACTGGTCACACAACCGACGCGGCAGCCAAGCCCGAACCGGCCGCCGGTTGCTCCGGCCCGACTCTGTTGGGCGTCCTCGCCCGATATACCCCTCACGCATTTAGGTGAGAAACCGGAATCGACGCCCGAGATAATCTCGGGCTGTCCGGTGCCGATTGGCTCGGTACGACACCGTCTGCGACAAGGGGCAAGGCCAGATGACTAAGAGTGACGAATCGTTCATGACCGTCGAAGAAGCGCGCAGGATCTCTGCCCCGCTGTACGAAGCGCTGAACAAACCGAGTGAGAAGAACGTGTCGGAACTTCTGGCCCAGGCATGCAACGATGACTATCACTCGTACCACACAAATCAGGAATTCCTGACGCGCGACCAGTTGGCCGACGTATTCGAGGCCATGGGAGAGACCGTGCCCGATCTGGCGTGGGAGGTGGTCGACATCCATGTGGTCGACGACACGATGATCGTGCGTGGAGAAGCAACGGGGACGCCGGTCAAAGAATTTTGGGGCGCTGCTCCGACCGGAAAGTCCTTCAGGACGATGGCGATTGACGTATTCACCGTCCGCGATGGAAGGCTGGCGAAGGGCTACCACATCGAGAATTGGGCGACGGCGATCCAACAGCTCAACGCCTGATACGAGGTGGTGATCACCACGTACGAGGTGCTACTGAGCGGGTGTGGTTCGTCCGCTCGTCTCGCTCGTGGGGGTGGCTGCTCCCGTCGGTGCTCGGTCTGCTGGAGGCCCGGGAGAAGCGGGTCCGCGAAGAGCTTGCGCGGTTGCGGGAGGAGGCCGAGCGGGAGCCGACCGCGCTCGGCGACGCCGAACGCACGCTTGAGCGGCTGGTGGATGCCCGGGTGACGGTGACCGAGGTGCTGGCCGGGCCTCCTTTCCCGGACGCGGTCGCGCAGCCGGTCGTGGAACTCGGCGAGCGGGCTATTCAGTTGCCCGCGCCGGGCGAAGGCAGGCACGCGCCGATACGGCGGTAAGTCCGCAGGCAGGTTCGCCCACTTGACGCCGTTGTCGACGACGTACCGGATCGCATCGAGCATCACGCGGTGGCAGCAGCCGCCCGACCCTCCCCTGAAGCCATGCCGGCACAGGCAACAACGGCCGGACGACCTGCCATGCCGCCTCCGCCATTCGGAGCCGTAACACGAGGTGCGGTCTGGTCCGTCCGCCGTGTTGCCGAAGCTGTGCGCGAGGCAGTCACACGACGGTGACAGCGAGTTGGACTCCACGGGCGCGAGCACGACGGACTGCGACAACAGGGCCTCTGGTGCCCGGATCGGCTTCGCAACCTCCACCTCCAGCTACCAAGAGGCCCCACTCTCCTGCACCAGGACCCGCACGATCACCCGAACAGGAACCCTGTTCGACGGATCAACACCATCGCACGGTAAGCGGAAGGCGTCTGACACCAGCGCCACGTGGCAAACCGGCCCTTTGCGCAGGAGGCCGAAACAGACACGGCCGAACATCTGGCGCCTGAGCATGCTCACGCAGTCCGTATGGCCGTCGCCGCCCCGGCCGCTCCGCCCGCCACGGCGGGCCAGACCCCGCCGCAACGCCCCCTCCTCTCCTCCCCTCCCTGGCAATCCAAGCAACCGCAGACACAACTGCCCCCTCCTCCCGCGGCGTTATCCATCCGGCCGATGGTGCCGTGGACAACCACGCTCATCCTCGGCAATCGCTGTCGCAATCCTCCGCGGACGGTGTACGCGGGGGACGGCTGCGCCTGAGTACGCGTACTCAGGCGACTGCGTCACTTCGCTCTGACGCCGCCGCTCCGTGTTCCCCACGATGGAGTGCCCCCTGCGTCGAGAGAGGTGCTTATGGGTCGTGACCTGCAGCTGCGTGTTGCTGCTCCGGAGGATCTCGAGTGGATCTACGAACTGCGTCACCGGGTGTACGCCCAGGAGTTGGGACAGCATGTGCCGGATCCCGCCGGGCGGCTTCGCGACGGGCTGGACGGCGACAACGTCTACCTGGTCGCGGCGCGAGGAGCGACCCGGATCGGGTTTGTCAGCCTGACCCCGCCCTGGTTGGGGCGGTATGCGTTGGAGAAGTATCTGAGCCGCGACGAGCTGCCGCTGCTGACCGAGAGCGATCTGTTCGAGGTGCGCATCCTCACGGTTGAACCACGCTGGCGGGCCACCGCAGCGGCACCACTGCTGATGTACGCGGCGCTGCGCTGGATCGCCGCCCGGGGCGGCCGTCAGGTGGTGGCGATGGGGCGTACCGAACTGCTCGCCATGTACCTGGCCGTCGGTCTGCGCCCGGTCGGCCATACCGTCCACAGCGGTGCGTTGACGTTCGAGGTGCTGACCGGCAGTGTGACCGAGCTGACGAAGGTCACCATGGATCGTTACCACACCACGCTCGAGCGTCTGGGGTCCGAGGTGGACTGGCGGCTGGATGTGACGTTCGCACCCCGGCCGGACGGCTGCGAACACGGTGGCGCCTCGTTCACTGCCATCGGCACGGACTTCCGCAGTCTGCACCGGCGCCATCAGGTAGTTGCGGCCGATGTGCTGGACGCCTGGTTCCCGCCGGCCCCCGGGGTGCGCGCGGCACTCGCGGAGGATCCGGCCTGGACCGCGAGGACCTCGCCGCCCGCCGACGCCGAGGGCCTGCTGGCGGAAATCGCCACGGCCCGGTCGCTGCCGACGGAGACGCTCGCGGTCGGCGCCGGTTCATCTGACTTGATCTTCAGGGCGTTCGGCCAGTGGCTGACGCCGGACAGCAAGGTGCTTCTCACCGACCCCGGCTATGGCGAGTACGCCCACGTCACGGAGCGGGTGATCGGATGCCGGGTGGACCGGTTCCGGTTGCGCCGCGAAGACGACTGGCGGATCGACCCGGCCCGGCTGTCCGCTGCCGTCAGGGACGGTCACTACGACCTCGTGGTGCTGGTGAACCCGAACAACCCGACCGGACGCCACGCGCCGGCTGCGGAGCTGCGCTCGCTGATCGCTGCCGCGCCGGCCCAAACGCGCTGGTGGATCGACGAGGCGTACCTGGGCTACGCCGGCCTGAGCGAGTCACTCGCCGACCTCGCCGCCACCGACCCGCGGGTGGTGGTCTGCAGCTCACTGTCCAAAATGTATGCGCTGTCAGGTATCCGAGCCGCGTACCTGGTGGCCGAGCCGATCACCGCGGCGCAGCTACGCCGGCGGACACCTCCCTGGCCGCTGAGCCTCCCGGCGCAGCTTGCCGCGGTGGCCGCCCTGCGCGACCCGGCGTACTACAGCAACTGCTGGCTTCGCACCCACGCGCTGCGTCGGCAACTGGCCACCGACCTGGCCGGGCTGGACGAATCCGTGGTGGTCGAGGAAGGCGTGGCGAACTTTCTCACCGTGACCCTGCCGTCCGGCGGGCCGAGTGCGGCGCAGCTGGTGAACGAGTGCCGCCGCCACGACGTATACCTGCGCGACCTGTCGCCGCTGTCCCCGGAGTACCAGGGACGCACCGTGCGCATCGCGGTCAAGGACACCGCCGAGAACGCGCGCATTGCGGCCGCCTGCCAGGCCGCCCTGGACGTGCTGCGGTCGGCTTCCGCCTCGCCCGTCGCGATACCTACGGGCGTTCCCGCCGCCGGATCCGCCCAGTGATCACCGTGGCCTCCCTGGCGCCCTACCTCGGTGGGGCGCTGGTGCTGGGCGGCATCGCGGTGGCGGCGTCCCGGCGCCGTGAGCTGTTCATCCGGTGGTGTGCCTGGGCGGCCGCGGTGCCACTGGTCACCGGCGCGTTCTGGTTGGGCCGCCCGGGCGCCGCGGCCATCGCCATCGCGGCCGGCGTGATCGGGGTCATGGAGTACGGCGGGCTGATGCGGCTGGGCCGGGCAGACCGGGCGGTGCTGGCCACGGCGGTGGCAGGCGTGGTGCTGGCCGCCTGGCTGGCGCCCGGACAGGTGCTCCGGGTGGTCGCGACCGGTGCGCTTGCGGTGGCCGCGGTGCCGCTCGCGGCCGGTGACGCCGACCACGGCCAGCGCAGGCTCGGCGCCGGCCTGCTCGGGCTGGCCTGGCTGAGTGTGCTGGCCGCGCTGGTGCCGCTCGGGGCGACCGCGCTTGCGCTGTTCGTGGCGGTCTCGACCGCCGACATCGTGGCGTACTTCGCCGGTCGAAAGCTGGGCGGGCCGCGGCTGTCACCACTGTCACCGGCCAAGCGGTGGAGCGGGACTCTGGCCGGGGCCGCGGCAGGTCTCGGCGTGCTCGCCGTGCTGTCCACGCTGAACTGGCCGATGGCAGTCGCGGTGGCGGTCGGTGGCCCGGCCGGCGACCTTCTCGAATCCATGATCAAAAGAAGCGCGCAGGCGAAGGATGCCGGCCGCTGGCTACCTGGCTCCGGCGGCCTGTTGGACAGGATCGATTCGCTGCTCCTCGCGCTGGCCGTCCTGCTTGTCCTGCGCTGACCGCCAACGTCCCCCGCGCGACGGCGGGCACGGTGATCATGGACCGACGCCGACGGGCGAACCTCTGCGAGGAAGGCCCGCTCGCCCCGGAGAAGGGCCGACTGAACACGCCCGATGGCCGTGACCGCGCCTGCCTCAGGTGCACGCCGGGCCAGGGCTCAGGCCCTGGGCACGGCGCAAGGAAGCCCTGCCGTGCGTCCGGCACCGATCACCGTGCTTCATGCGCGCCGCGGGCAGCGGCCGTCCGCCCGGCGGCTTCGATGAGGAACTCGCCCAGCACCGGCCCGCCGTATCTCCGCGACATGCCCGACCCGTACGAAGCCCGTGTCGCCGATGCCCAACAGCGCACAGACCTCCAGCCCGCGCAGATCACTGGCACGCCACAGCAGCGGGGCGGGAGCCGCTGCCGTGCGCTTGCCGAGGAAACACACCCAGGGTGCCTGCGAACTGTCCGGCCCGGTCGCCACATCCTGGGCCCGGCGGGTGACGATCCAGTCCTCCTCTCAGGCTGTGCCCAGGCGGCACCAACGACCTTCTCCCCGTCTTCTCCCCTGCCGATGTCACAGAACGGCAGGGCTGTCTCGTCCAGATGGTCGGAGACAGACTTCGGCATCAGGAAGGTGATGGGCATGCGGGTTTTCGTGGCGGGCGGGGTCGGGGTCCTGGGGCGGCGGCTGGTGCCGCAGCTCGTGGCTCGAGGTCACCAGGTGACGGCCACGACGACGAGCACGGCAAAACTCGGACTGGCGAAACAACTGGGCGCGGACGGCGTCGTGATGGACGGACTGGACGCGATGTCCGTCGGTGAAGCGGTGGCGGCCGCCCGGCCGGACGTGATCGTGCACCAGATGACCGGGATCTCCCTGGCTCACGCCGGCAAACCCGACCTGAAGCACTTCGACCGGTGGTCCCTGCCCACCACCAGGCTGCGCACCGAGGGAACCGATCACCTGCTGGCCGCCGCCGAGGCGACCGGCGTATCGCACTTCGTCGCGCAGGGCTACGCCAACTGGAACGGGATCCGCGAGGGCGACTGGGTGAAGTCCGAGGAGGACCCGCTGGACCTGCACGAGGGGACGCCTGCGCACCCGGCGATGGCGGCGCTCCGCCACGTCGAGGACGCGGTCGGCAGGGTCGGCGGCGCGGTGATGCGATACGGCGCGTTCTACGGGCCGGGGGCCACCGACGACCAGGTCGTGCTCGTGCGCAAGCGACAGTTCCCGCTGGTCGGGGACGGCACCGGCTACGCGTCGTGGGTACACCTCGACGACGCGGCGAGCGCCACCGTCCTTGCCGTCGGGCAGAAAGCGAGGGGCGTGTTCAACATCGTCGATGACGAACCGGCCCCGGCCGGTGAATGGCTGCCCTACCTGGCGGCGTGCGCGGGGGCGAAGCGGCCGATGTGGGTGCCGGTGTGGCTGGCTCGGCTGCTGGCCGGAGAAGTGGTGGTGACGATGATGACAGAAGGGCGCGGCTTCTCCAACGCCAAGGCCAAGCGGGAGCTCGGCTGGGAGCCGCGCTATCCGTCGTGGCGGCAGGGCTTCAAGGAGGGGCTGGCGTGACCCGAACCGAGGAGTTCGAACAGCTGCGGCCGTTGCTGTTCTCGATCGCCTACCGCATCCTGAGCAGCGTGAGCGAGGCCGAGGACGCGGTGCAGGAGACCTGGCTGCGCTACGAACTCTCCTCGACCCGGCCCGCGTCGGCCAGGGCGTTCCTCTCGGCCGTGGTCACCCGGATCTCGATCGACGTGCTGCGCTCGGCCCGCCTCCGGCGGGAGGAGTACGTGGGGTCGTGGTTCCCCGAACCACTGCTCACCGACCCCTACAAGGACCCAGAGCACGCGGCGGAGCTGGCCGACTCGCTGTCGATGGCGTCCCTGTTGCTGCTGGAGCGGCTCAGCCCACCGGAGCGTGCGGTCTTCGTGCTGCGGGAGGTGTTCGCCTTCGGCTTCCCGGAGATCGCCTCGGCGGTGGGCAGGTCGGAGGCGGCCTGCCGCCAACTCGCGGTACGGGCGCGCCGCCACATGGATGCGGGCCGGCCCCGCTTCGAGACCGACCGGAGGGAGCGCGAGGAACTCGCCGAGCGCTTCTTCGGCGCCCTCCGGGAGGGGAACGTCGACGGGCTGCGGGAACTGCTCGCCACCGACGTGTCGATGGTCGCGGACAGCGGCGGCAAGGCCCCGCAGTGGGCCAGGGGCTTCTTCGGCGCCGGCCAGGTGTCCCGGGTGCTCGCCGCCCTCCTCCCGCCGTTCACCCGGATCGGCGGCGTCGTGGAACCGCACCAGGTGAACGGCCAGCCGGGCGCGATCTTCCGCGACCCGGACGGCAAAGTCCTCAACACCTGGACACTCGACATCCTCGACGGACGGATCCAGACGATCCGCACAGTGAGCAACCCCGACAAGCTCGGGCACGTGGGCCCCGTGGCGGACGCATGGGCGGTCCTACGCGCAACACAGCGGGTCCGTCAGGACTCTGACTGACCCGAAGCACCGGAAAGCCGAACCGTCGCCGGCAGACCACCTTCACCGAGCGGGTCCATTGAGACACGGCGCCTCCAGCGCGCCTGTCGTCGCCGCAAAGCTTCCCCGCCGGCAACACGTCGTGCCCGAGCGCGCCCCGTCAGCGACATCGGCGGGCGTTGAGCCGGGCGGCCTGGCGCGTCAGGTGGTCGCGCTCGGCGAGGTTGGGTGCCTTTTGGGCCGCCTCGGCGTACAGCCGTGCCGCCGTCGCCAGGTCACCGTCGCGCTCGTGGAGGTACGCCGCCACCGCGGCGTGGCGGGGCAGTGAGTCATCCAGCGCCGTGAGCGCCGCCAGGCCGGCGCGCGGTCCGTCGGCCTCGCCGACGGCCACCGCGCGGTTGAGCCGGACGATTGGACTGTCCGTCAGGCGTGCGAGCTCGTCGTACCACTCGACGATCTGCACCCAGTCGGTCTCCTCGGCCGTGGGTGCGTCAGCGTGGAGTGCCGCGATGGCCGCCTGAGCCTGGAACTCGCCCAGCCGGTCGCGGACGAGGGCCGCCTGCAGAATCTCGACGCCCGCAGCGATCGACTTCGTGTCCCACCGGCCGCGGTCCTGCTCGGCGAGCGGCACCAGGCTGCCGTCGGGCGCGGTCCGGGCGGCGCGCCGGGCGTGGTGGAGCAGCATGAGGGCGAGCAGCCCGGCCGCCTCGGGGTGGTCGATCGCGGCCGCCAGTTGCCGGGTGAGCCGGATCGCCTCGGCGGCGAGGTCGACGTCGCCGGAGTAGCCCTCGTTGAAGACCAGGTAGAGGACGCGCAGCACGGTGGCGACGTCGCCGGGCTGGTCGAACCGCACGCCGGTGACAGTGCGCTTGGCCCGGCTGATGCGCTGCGCCATGGTCGCCTCGGGCACCAGGTAGGCCTGGGCGATCTGGCGGGTGGTCAGCCCACCGACGGCCCGCAGCGTGAGCGCCACCGCGGACGACGGTGTCAGCGACGGGTGGGCGCACAGGAAGTAGAGCTGGAGCGTGTCGTCCACCGTGGGAGCGGGCCCGGGCGCCGGCTCCTCATCGACGAGGTCCTCACGCCGACGGCGGGCGGCGTCCGCCCGGGTCGCATCGAGGAACCGGCGCCAGGCCACGGTGACCAGCCAGCCCTTCGGGTCCCGCGGCGGGTCGGTCGGCCAGACGCGGACCGCTTCGACCAGCGCGTCCTGCACGGCGTCCTCGGCCGCCGCGAAGTCGACTCCGCGGCGGACGAGGATCCCGAGCACACTGGGCGTGAGGCTCCGGAGCAGGACCTCGTTCACTTCCGAGGTCACTCCGTGATGGTGGGCGGCGCGGCCAGGAACGGGCGCAGCTCGAGCCACTCGTGGATCGGCCTCCCGCCCGCACCGGGGGCGGCCGACAGCTCCCCGGCCAGCTCGACGGCGCGCTCATAGCTGTCGACGTCGATCACCATCCAGCCGGCGATGAGGTCCTTGGTCTCGGCGAACGGGCCGTCCGTGACCGGCTGGCGACCCTCACCGTCGTACCGGACGAACGTCCCCTCGGGGGCAAGCGCCTGACCGTCGACGAACTCGCCGGTCCCCTCGAGCTGGGCCGCGAAGTCGTGCATGTACTGCATGTGGGCCGAGATCTCCTCCGGCGTCCACTGGTCCATGGGCACGTCGTTGACCGCAGCCGGAGCGCCCCGGTAGTGCTTGAGCAGCAAGTACTTGGCCATCGTGTTTCTCCTCGGTGCTGGTGCGACCCATTGTGGTCGCGTTCACTGCGGGGACGGAGCCAGGCACGGGTTCTCGACATCGCCGTCCAAAAATTCCTTGGCTCTCGTAAATGAGCCTGGGTGAGCCGTCTCGCGGTGACCGTCCCGCGATCTCGAGGTCGGCGGTGGACAGGGTCCAGAGGTGCTGGACACCGATCTGACCTGCTGTGCGGACTGCGGGGTGGGCGCGGTCAGCCACGGCCGGCACGTCCAGGCCGTGCACGAGGCCCGCCCTTCGGCGCGCCGTGCCCTCGATCTACATCAAGGCGCGCATCGATGGTGAGGGCCATCGAGGTGGACGAGCACATCTGGCGCCCGAGCTGGATCTTCTCCGCGGACAAGGCCGTCACGGATACCGTCGGCCTCACCCACGGGCCCAACCGGCGTCTCCGTGCGCGGCTGGCCGCAGCGAGGTGAGGCGTCCCATCTCCTCCGCCGAGAGCCGCAGTGTGTCGGCCGCCATGTTCTGCGCGAGGTGGTCCGGATCACCGGTGCCTGGGATCGCCAGCACGTGCGGCCCCTGCTGCAAGGTCCAGGCCAGCCGGACCTGCGCGACGGACACACCGTGCGCGCGGGCGACGGCGCACACCGCCTCGCTGTCACGGGCAGCCGGACCCGCCTCGCGCCCGGAACCGGCGATCGCGAAGAACGGGACGAAGGCGAGACCGAGTTCACCGCAGAGCCGCATGAGAGCCCGGTCCTCGCTCAACGCACCGATCCCGTAAGGGTTCTGCACGCAGACGACCGGGGCGATGGCCAGGGCCTCGGCCAGTTGCTCGGACGTGACGTTGGAGATACCGAGGTGGCGGATCAGCCCGGCATCGCGCAGTTCGGCCAACGCCCCGAAGTGCTCACCGATCGAGCCGGTCCGCCGACTCGGCGGCACGCGCAGATTCACCACGTCCAGGTGATCGCGGCCGAGTTGACGCAGGTTCTCCTCGACCTGGCCGCGCAACTGCCCCGGTGTGGCCCACCACCACGCGCCCGAGGGATCGCGGCCCGGCCAGACCTTACTGGTGATGACCAGATCCTCCGGGTACGGCGCCAGCGCCCGGTTGATCAGCTCGTTGGCGGAGCGCGTCGCCGAGAAGTAGAACGCGGCGGTGTCGATGTGGTTCACGCCGAGCTCGACGGCCCGCCGGAGCAGACCAATCGACCGTTCGCGGTCGCGCGGCGCGCCGCGGTCGAAGGGCGCGGTACCGGTTAGCCGCATCGCGCCGAACCCGACGCGGTTGACGGTCAGGTCACCCAGTTGCCAAGTTCTGGTGGCTGCCGCGGTGTTCGTCCGTGGGCTCATGACATGGATCTCCTCTTGCGGGCTGGGAACGCGGAACCGATGGGTGGCGCGGCACGTTCAGGTCGCTCGGAAGGTGAGTACCTTCGACGCGGGTCCACCAGTGCCGGGGCAGGCTGGACCGTGGCATGAAAGAAGCCTCCTCGGCGGATCGGAGTCCGCGCCGAGAAGGCTCATTTGATGCCCGGCATGTTAGCAGGACAGCCAGGGCATCCACCAGCAGGTCCTCGGATACGGGAGCTTCGCGGGCGGATGTCCCAGCGGTACACGGAGCAAGCACATCGGATGAGGGAACGGAGACTGATGATGGCACCGGCCACGGCGATGAAGAACTCGACCAGAGCCTTTCGTCGCTCGGAGCAGCGGCGGAGCTGGGAGAAGTCGTTCATCCACGAGCTCGTGCGCTCCACCACCCGCCCGTCGGCCCGGATGAGAGCCTTGGCGCCTCGCTAGGCGAGCTGACCGATGATCCCCCTCCTCGGCAGATCCAAGTGGACCATGCTGTAGTCATGTCCGGCGTCCAAGCTCAGCCGTGGGCTATTGGGTAGCGGGCGGCCGAAGTCCATGGCGTCGCTGATGCGCGGGGTGTGGCAGCCCCACGGACGGCGGTCCTTACCTGCGGGCAGCAAGGAAGGTGAGCGTGCGACCGTCTTTGGCGGGCTGCTGTGGCAGTCCCTCAGGCGCCGGATCATGCTTCACCAGCGCCCGGGCTGGACGAGTTCACCTTCCGCGAGGAATACGCCTATTGCACCGCTCCTCACCGCGGAAGCCTGCTGAGTGATGGTGTTGCCAGCGACGCGGAGACCGTCGTGTCTGCGGGCTTCGGCCGCTCTCCGTCCAAGACCGCACCCCGACAAGGCGTCAGGGTCGGATCAGGGTGGAGGCAGGGTCGTCAACGATGGTGCTCGGTGGGCGCTGGGCGGCAAGCTGTTGGCCATGTCGAACACCACTGCCGATCAGCCCCGCTTACCTCTCGCCAGCCGCGCCGTGGTTTCCGTTGCGGGTGCCGCTGCTTTGATAGGTCTTGCGGGGGTGTACACGCCAAGCTCCGCGTACGCCGAGCCGACAGCCTCTGCCGATACGGCTGCTGTCGCGCGGTCCGCGGCTGATTTCAGCGACTGCCCGACGCTCCCCGCCGGGGTCGACCCGGCCCGCTGGAGATGCGAAGTGCACACTGCCGCACCGCGGTTGACGGTCGGCAAGGTCACCGTGGCCCTCGCTCCGATCACCATGACGCACGCCGAGGGTCCGCTCCCGGACGGTACCAACGGGCAGGTATGGGGTGCGATGCACAGCGCGCCGACCACCGTTCCGGGCGGGGTGCCCGGTACACCGGCGGGTGAGCGCGCACGGCGGCTGAGGCTGGCAATTCACCCGGAGTACGGCGGTCGATCCGACTTCTACACCGGGCAGTTCAGCCTGCGATTTCGGCTGATGAGCCCGCGGCTGCCGCAGAGCTGCATCATCGGCGCCGATGCACCGGTCACTTTCCAGCTGAAGCGATCGGGCCCATCGCAGTGGATCTCCACGAACCCGCCGTTGATCAAGTTCTCGGCATACGACGACACCTTCACCGTTCCTGCCGCTGAAGACTGCGGGCCGATGACTGGACCGCTCAACCGGCACCTCGGGCTCCCGGCGCCGAGCGGGAATCTGATGACTTACGACGCGACCTACACCTTCAGGACCTACGACCAGCTCCCGACACGCTGACGGGCCACACGAGCGAACGCGAGACCACGAAGAGGTGGCCCGCGTCGTGGCCGGTCAGCAAGTCGGTGATGGCCTTCTGCCGCCAGATCCAGTCGGTGCAGCCGTCCGGCAGTGTGACCCAATGGCTCCGGCTGTCCCCACGAAGCAGGCGTATGCGCTCCGCCGTGCCGCCGGTCGGCCGGGTTCCCGAGCGCTACCCCTGCGAGGCCCCACCCCTTGAATACGTGACGGGTACCGGGCAATCCGCGAGGAAATCGGGGTTGACCACGCGAACGGTCCGGCGATGAGAGACCGACCGCATCAGGCGGATTGGGTCCCCACAGCGCCGGTACACAGCCGCCGGCCGGCTGTCGGGGCCAGTACGCCCAGCAGTCGGTACGGCACTGCCAGGCTCGACCCGGCTCGCGTCGTGCCCATTCCGGAAGCGAGTCCTTACGGGTGTGCGATGTCGGTGATCACCTGGTCGTACCGCCGAACGAACCCGGTGAATGTCCAGTTCGGGTACTTCTGCCGCAGGCGTACCAGGGCCGCGTCGACGAAGGCCCACATGTCGCCGGTGTCGGAATGGGCGTCGAAGATGGCGTGGGCCAGCCATTCGCCCTCGTCATTGGCCACGTAGGCTTCGTATTTCTGCTCTTCCGTGGTGACAGCCATGGGTGTATTGGTCTCCTGGTTCACGGCCTGCCGGGTGTCTTCACTCTTGTCGTCTGCGGTGGCGACTGCCTGCCCTGCCCCTGCCGTGGTGAGAAACGCTGCCGCTGCGGTCGTGCCGGCGGCGCCCAGTACGGTGCGCCGGGAAATCTCTGACACAGTTCTCCCCCCTGCGTTGGCCCCTCCCGTGAGAGGCCGCAGCCGACCATACAACCAAGCCCGTTTGCATTGAGGGCAGTTGGCAGCACCGGCTCGGTGATGTGCACCGGATGCAGGTCGGCACCCTCCACAAGCCGGCCCAGGAGGCCGGACTGGACCTGGCGGACCAGGCCGAGCGCGACTCGTTCGCCCGGCTCGAATCCTGGGTCGGGTACGCGGTCGGCAGCGTGGACGGGCACCCGGTCAGGGTCGCGGCCGGCGGCCAGGACCGACCGGTCGGCACGCTGTGCGTGACCGCGCCGACATCCGTCACGATTGCGGCCCTGTCACAGATCAGAGCACCATCCGGTCTTTTACGCACAAAGGGTAAATCGGGTCGGAATGACGTCTTCATCCACGTCTGGAATCGAGAACGGAGATGAGACACATGCCGCTCAGGCTGTCCGCCCCGCCGTGGCCCCGGTCGCCGCAGCCGTACCCCATACCCGTACCCCCTCCCCCACCTACCTGAGGGCAGCAGTTCGATGAGCAGCACCGGCAATGTAATACTCAGTAATCAAGCGAACACGCGTGAGGTGTCCGAGTCGGCATTCGCGATGTTCGACGAGCACGGGACGGTGGTCGCATGGACACAGGCCGCCGAGCGGCTCGTCGGGTACTCCGCCGGGGACGTGGTGGGACGCTCTGCCGCACTCGTCCTGCCGCTTTCCGAGGAAGCGCCGACGATATCGGCGTTCGTGGAGCAGTGCCGTACCCAAAGTGGCTGGTCGAACGCGACGGCGGTGCGTCACCAGGACGGCCGCATGCTCGACATCAACCTGCGGATCTCCACGCTGTGGGGACAGGACGGAACAGTCCGGTGGCTCATCTCCGTCACCGACACCGACACTCTCTCCCGACAGGCAATGAACGGATCGGTGCGGGAGTCGCTGCTCACCCGCGCACCGATCGGCATCGCCGTTCGTGACCCGCAACTGCTCTGCACCTGGGTGAACGACACGATGGGGTGCCACGACGGCATTTCCCGTGACCGACGGCTCGGACGGCGATTCACCGACGTGCTGCCCGGTGTCAAGACCGAGGCACTCGAGGCAGTGATGCGACAGGTACTCCACAGCGGCACCACCAAGGTCCACCAGTACCGGATGTGGCCGCCGACGAGTCCGCGCCAGGAGCACAAGATGGCGGCTTCGTTCTTCTGCCTTCTGGGCGCCGACGGCCAAGCGCTGGGGGTGTGCAGCATCAACGTCGACATCACCGAGAGCCGGCAGGCGCGCGAGCGCCTCGCCATCCTCAGTGAGGCCAGCACGCGCCTCGGCAGGACCCTGGACGTGATGCAGACCGGCCAGGAACTGGCCGACCTTGCCGTCCCCCTGCTCGCCGACTTCGCCGCCGTCGACCTGGAGCAGTCGGTCTCGTTCGGCGAGGGGCCCCCGGTCCGCATCGGCCCGACGGACGGGCGTCTCCCCGTGTTCCGACGTGCCGGTCTGGCCTCCATCCACCAAGGGGTCCCGGAATCGGCTTGGGCGCACGGTGACCGGGTCCACAGGACCCCCGCCTCACCCTTCACCGATGTCCTGCGCACCGGGAGGTCCCACCTGGAGCCGATCCTGGACACCGCTCCGGGCACGTGGATCGATGAGGACCCGATACGGGCGCAGAAGATCCGCCAGCACGGCATGCACTCCGTGATGGTCGTACCCATCCGCGCGCGGCGCGCCCTGTTGGGCGTGGCGCTGTTCATCCGCACCGAGGACGCGGTGCCGTTCCAGGAGCTCGATCTGCTCCTCGCCGAAGAACTCGTCAGTCGCGCCGCACTGTCGTTGAACAACGCTCGCGAACACACCACGTGCCTCGTACTCCAGCGCAACCTGCTCCCCCACCGTTTGAGGGGCGGCGTGGCGGTCGAGGCGGCCTCGCGCTACCTGCCCGCCGACATCGACGCCGGCGTCGGAGGCGACTGGTTCGATGTGATCCCACTGTCCGGCGCCCGGGTGGCCCTCGTCGTCGGCGACGTGGTCGGACACGGCATCAACGCCGCCGCGACCATGGGCAGGCTGCGCACCGCCGTACACACACTCGCTGACATGGAGCTGCCCCCCGACGAACTGCTGGCCCGCCTCGATGACACGGTCCAGCGACTGGCCGAGCAAGAGGCCGACACCCCCAACCAGACCTCCGCGATGGTGGGCGCCACCTGCCTGTATGCCGTCTACGACCCGATCACCCGCCGGTGCGTCATGGCCGGGGCCGGGCACCCCCCGCCCGCGATCATCGACCCGCAGGGCCGGGTCACCTTCCCCGACCTTCCCACTGGAGCTCCACTCGGCTTCGTACTGGGTGCCCACTTCGAGGCCGTGGAGCTGGAAGTGCCCGAGGGAAGTCTCCTCGCCCTGTACACCGACGGCCTGATCGAGACCCGCGACCACGACATCGAGGTGGGAATGCAGCGCCTGGGCACCGCCCTGGCACAACCGAATCTCTCCCTGGAAGACCTCTGCACCCGCGCGACGGAGACCTTCCCGGATCAGTCACCGTGCGACGACGTCACCCTGCTCCTGGTACGGACCCGCTCACTCAGCTCAGCCCAGGTCGCCTCCTGGACGCTGCCGGGTGACCAGACCGCTGTCCGCAGTGCCCGGCACTTGACAGCCCGTCAGTTGACCGAATGGGGCCTGGAAGATCTCGAGGACTCCACGAAGCTGATCGTCAGTGAACTGGTCACCAACGCCGTCCGCCACAGCACCGGCCCGATCGGTCTGCGTCTGATCAAGCATCAAGTCCTGACCTGCGAAGTGTCCGACACCAGCGACTGCTACCCACGTCAACGCCGCGCACGCACCACCGACGAGAACGGCCGTGGCCTCTTCATGGTCTCCCAGCTGTCCCGCAGATGGGGCGCCCGCTCGGTATCCGACGGCAAGGTCGTCTGGGCCGAACAAGACCTGACTTCCGCACCTTCAGAGACCTTCGGCACTCCGCCCGCACTCGATGAACGGCTTGCCTGCTAGGCCGTGTCTTCAGAGGATCTTGAGTGGCGGATCGTGGTGGGGTGATACGGCGCCGTGAACTGTCCGATGCCGAGTGGGAGTTCGTCGGACCGCTGCTGCCGGTGTCACTGCGGGACCGGAAGCGGCTGGACGACCGCGAGGTGCTCAACGGGATCGTGGGGAAGTTCCGCACCGGGACGGCCTGGCGGGACGTGCCGGAGCGGTACGTCCCGTGGGCCACGCCGCACACCCGCTTTCGCCGACGGGCGCTGGGCACCTTCGAGCGCATGCTCCGGCCGCCGAGGCGCACGCCGACGCGGCTGGAGACATCGACTGGCCGGTGTCGGCCGACTCCACCAAGTTCTCATCGGCAGGGGCAGGAGCTCGACCGTCTGCTGCCGGCACTCGTCGCGGGCGGCGTCCTTGCCTCCGGCGGCGAAACCTCCTCAGCCGCGGAAGACGGGGCAGCCATGGTGGACGGCCGACGCACTCTCAGCGTTCTCGAGCAGCACTTCGGCCTGTGTCCGCCCCGAAACAGCATGATGCGCGCGCAGCTGACCGCGTGCACGGTCCGTGGGACACTCGCCCTCGGTCCAGACCCCGATTTCTCCATCATCCGTGCCTGGGCTGCCGATGGCGGCTATTCACTCGACTGGGGCCGCAGCGGCCATGTGCCGTCCAGCATCCGCGAGGCGTACTCCAGAGACACCAGCGTGTGAGGAACCTGCCATGGCCCGCGGGAACGGCGGGCCGCTACGGGTGCTGGCCGCTGCATCACGCGAACGTGCCCGTTCGCTACCGCGGCTGCTCCAGGGCTTCTTCGAGCCACGACCGCACCGCATCCGGTATGCGCATACGCATACCGGGACGGTGACAAGGGCGAGGGTCGTGCGGTGTTCGGGCGTCGTCGCGGCTGCGACGAGGGGTTGGTAGTCGGCTCGGCGCAGCGGGCGGCTCGGGACTCGGAGATCGAGGTGCCCGTGCGCGACTTCGGAGTGCCCGCCGCGTTTTGGGAGCACGCGAGCCGCCACCGCGTACTCGCCGCCGCGGGCCTGACGGCATCGGACATCGCCCGCGAAGTCACTGGTACTTTCGCCCGACTCGCGCAGACCGACCAAACCGAAGCGCCGACCCTGCCCTGAACACCTCTTTCATGGACCCCGTCCCGGTACTCGGGGTTCGCCTTGAGCGAGGGATGGTCCGAGGTGTCGAAGCGCGCGAACGCGAGCCGGAACCTGTCAAAGCGATCAAGGCAGGTAGATCGTTCTAACGCTGTGCTGGGATCAGTGGGCCGTCTGGTGCCGGCTGGTTGATCCAGGCCGCTGCGGGGAGCTTGGGAGGCTCGGGTGGTTTGCGGACGAAGCGTTCGGGGTGCTTCGCGTAGACCGTCTGGAGGACGTCGGCACGCATCTCGCGGAGCTGCTCGGCGAGACCGAAGTGCACGTCGTAGGGCGTGTGCAGGCCGATCCCGGAGTGCCGATGCTCTTCGTTGTACCAGGTGAAGAACTGGGTGCACCACGCCCGGGCGTCCTCGAGGGATCCGAAACGCTCGGGAAAGTCGTGCCGGTATTTCAGGGTCTTGTACTGGCTCTCGCTGTACGGGTTGTCGTTCGACGTCTTCGGCCGCGAATGCGACTTGGTGACGCCGAGATGGGCCATCATCTGGGCGACGTTCTGCGCGACCATCGGGGACCCGCGGTCCGAGTGGATCGTCAACTGCCCTGGTTCGATACCGTACTTGGCGATCGACTCGGACAGGAACCGCTCGGCGAGGTCCTTGTTCTCGTGGGCGGCGATCATCCAGCCGACCGTGTAGCGGCTGAAGATGTCGATGATCGTGTAGAGGCAGTAGTAGACGCCCTTGACCGGCCCCTTCAGCTTCGTGATGTCCCAGCTCCATACCCGGTTCGGGCCCTCGGCGACCAGCTCGGGAACGGTCCGGGGCGGGTGGACGGCCTGGCGGCGGCGTTCACGGACCTCGCCATGCCGTCGCAGGAGCCGGTACATCGTCGACTCCGAGCACAGGTAGACACCCCGGTCCAGGAGCACCGCGTAGATCTCGGCGGGCGCCATGTCGGCGAACTCCAGGGAATGGAGCACGTCGAGGACCCGTATCTCCTCCTCGGGTGTGAGAGCGCGGGCGTGTCGGCGCCGTTCTGGCCGCGGCTTGGCCGGGGCGGGGCTTCGGCGGTGTTGGCGGTAGTAGGTGGCACGGCTCACGCCGAGAGCGGCGCATGCCTGGACGCGTCCGACCAGCCCGCTGAGCTCTTCAAGGGCCTGATTGCGGGCGGTGTTGAACGCCACGGCCGCGAGCTGGGCTTCGGTCACTGGTTCTTCTCGCCGTTCCGGGTCGGGGCGCTGTCCGTGGCGAACTGGTCGAGCAGCGCGGAGAGTTTTCCTGGACCTCGATGACGGTGCGGGCCTTCGCGAGGTCGGCTTCCAGGCGGGCTTTCTCCGCCTTGAGCTTCTCGATCTCCTTGTCCCTGGGGTCCGCCTTCGGCCGTCCGGCCGACGCGGCGAGCGCGTCCAGGGCACCCTTGTCCCGCTGTTGCCGCCACGTCGTGATCAGCGACGAATACAGGCCCTCCCGCCGCAGCAGAGCACCCTTGCCCTTCTTGTCCAACGTCTCGTACTCCGCGAGGATCCTCGCCTTGTACTCCGCGGTATACCGGCGCGGACCGGCCGAACGGGCTTCTACCTGCGGATCAGGGGTCCCGTGGTCATTCGTGCTGGCCACCCGGGCACTACTCCTTCTCCGCCCTCGACTCAATGAATCATCCAGTATGCCTGACTCGATCTACTTTGACAGAGAGGGAGCGAGCCGGACGCTCCAGCGGCACCGCCAGTGGCGATCAGCCCTCAAAGTACTACGACCCAGGCGAGACGGCTGCTGCAGCTACGACTTCTTCGCCAAGTACCCCCACCGGCTGACCTGTGCACGCTGCCCGTTCCACGTTCCCACACAGTCCACTCGCTGCCGGCTGTTCGAAGTCACGGAAGGAGGTGACCCAAAACGCTGACCACACAGCCCGTCCGCAACAAACGAGCCTCAGCAACGATGCCGCGGAGCCTCAGCTCAGGGCCGACTCGAAAACGCCGCGATTGCCGACGGTGTGTGCGTGCTCTCGCCGGGACCAGGCGATGCGCTCGGCGACCTGTTCACGGCTGACTTCGACATCCCCCGGATCGGCCTGCACTTCTGCCCAGAAGCGGGCGTTGCGGGACTGGCGCTCCAACATGGCATCCACCAGTACCTCCCGCTCCGGCCCGCCCAGGCCATAGGCATCGACGAGCACACGCACCTGAGCGGCCTGGACCTCCACTGGCGGCGCCTCGGCCTTTGAGGAGACGCACCACACCCAGGCCATATACCCGAGATCCTCCAATGGACTGCCGGGCGCAGCGGTGTCGAAATCGATGAAGGCGACCGGGTGGCCGTCCTGAAAGACCGTGTTGTTCGGCCCCAAATCGTTGTGGCAGACGACCTGATGTCGCCCGGCGAGGAGGCTGCCCCGGGTGGCGTCGTGCATGTCCCGCACCAGAGCGCCGGCTGCGGCGACCTGCGTGTCGGTCCACTGTTGGAACCTTGGCGGCACCCAGCCCGGCACATAACTGAAGATGTCCCCGCCCGTATCGTCCCGACCGAGACATCGCGGCGCACCAGTGAATCCCCGCTTCTCCAGCAAGCCCAGAAGGTCGGCGACGAACGGCGAGGCGGCAGAGGCCGGTCTTCGGACCGTGTCGGCGATGCGGACGACCTTCTTGGTGATGCGACCCCCAGGCAACGAGACGGCATCGTCCGAGGCGTCTACCACTGCGCGCACCCCCTCCTGAGCCGGGGCTCAACAAACCAACGGATGGCCAGGTCCACCGTCACCGCAGCTCACCAGTCAGAACACCTGGCAGGCCAGTGGTAATCACGGAGTTGCGCGGCGCTGTGATCACCGGGAAAACCTGTGTCTGCTCTGTCATCATGGCTGAACGAATCGCTGTGGGACCGCTTTGCGGCGCTGCTGCCCGAGCGGTCGCGCTGGCCCGCGGATCGCCCCTGTGTGACCACACCATCAGCGCCCTACTGGACCGGATCGCCGTCGACAGTTCCATCACCAAGGCACCCGGCTGCGGCGAGGTCACCGGACGATCCCCGGTCGACCCGTGAACCATCCATCTTCCGGCGAAGGAGGCCCAGTTCGGGAAGGAGCGAGGTAGGTCGGTGAGGAGCGAGGTAGGTATGTATCGCTGTGCGGCTCCGCCGCGTGGGCCCGTCGCAAGCGCCCGTCCCCGCCTCCACCCGCGTCCGGGAATGGCCGGGGGCCACCCCACGTTGCCACGAGCATGACGACGAATGCGCCCCGGCCCGAGGTACTGCGATACACCGCCTTCTCCAGCGCCCCCGACGGCGGAAACCCCGCCGGCGTTGTTCTGGACGCCACCACCCTGGACGACAGCGACATGCTGGCCATCGCCGCCGACCTCGGATACTCGGAGTCCGCGTTCCTGACCGCACCCCCGGAGGGTCTCGGCGGCCGGGAAGGGCGGGCATACACCATCCGCTACTTCAGTCCCAAGGCCGAGGTGCCGTTCTGCGGACACGCCACCGTCGCGACCGCCGTCGCGCTCGCCGAGCGGATAGGAACCGGAGAGTTGTTGTTCGCGACGCGCGCGGGCACCGTGCCGGTGGAGGTGGCCGAGGAAAGCGGGACTCTCCGGGCCACGCTCACCAGTGTCGAGCCGCACATCGAGGAGATCGCCGACGCCGACCTCGATGAGGCACTCGCCGCGCTCGGCTGGCCGGACGCCGATCTCGACCCGGCCTTCCCGCCCCGTATCGCCTTCGCCGGAGCCCGCCATCTCGTTCTCGCGGCGGCGACGCGCGCTCGCCTCGCGGATCTCGCGTACGACTACGCGCGCCTCGAAGCCCTCATGCACCGCTTGGACCTGACCACGATCCAGTTGGTGTGGCGGGAGTCGGCCACCGTCTTTCATGTCCGTGACCCCTTCCCCGTCGGCGGTGTCGTCGAGGACCCGGCGACCGGGGCCGCAGCCGCCGCGTTCGGTGCGTATGCGCGTGACCTCGGCCTGGTCCCCGAGGACGCCGTACTCACCCTGCATCAGGGCGAGGACCTGGGCCGCCCTGGCGAGCTCACGGTGGCGCTGCGCTCGGGTGACGCGCGCGTCCGTGTCAGCGGCGCAGGAACTCGCATCAGCTGAAGCACCAGCCTGGATGGTGCTGCGAGGCCCGTGTTCGTCGCCAACTAAGTTTGTGTTTTAACCTCTGAGGCTGTCGCGCTCGATGATGCTCTCGGGGCGTCTGATCGTTTTCCCGACGTCATAGCGGGCCGTGGGGCGGCGATTCTTGGATCCAAGTGGCCTTAGCCATGTCCAGCCGTCTCCGGCCTCAAGGGTGCGGATGTTCGGCCGGGTCCGGCCCAGGGTCTGCTTCATCAGCCGGAAGGTGCGTTCCAGGTCAAAGCGCCGCAGGAACCCCTGCCGACCCACGTCGACGTCCTCGCCGCTCGGGCCGGTGGCCGACGACCACAGCCAGAGTGGCAGTGGGTCTCCGCCGCCGGGGAGGCGGTCGACTTGGAGGCGGTCGACTTGGAGGCGGTCAACGTGCCTTCGATGACCAGGAGTTAGCCGGCGTGGTCCATCCGCGCGGATCGGGTGGTCAGCCTCGGATGGATGCGGTCCCAGGCCATCGCGCGGGCGGTGCCGTACCGGTCGGTGACCTGCGTGCTCACCGCGGCCGGCTCGCCGCAGGTCTCCGGCTTGGCGAAGCGGAACTCCTTGCCGTGCTTCGGGGGCCGCCCGCCCCGCGGCGGGGAGATCCACGGCGCCGGGACCGCCTTGCGCATCACCCGGTTCGTACGCATCCGTCCGAGGACCTCCACCGGCAGCCCGGCCAGGAGGCGGGACATGCGCGGGACGTCGTAACCGGCGTCGAACACGACCAGGATGTCCCGGTCACCGAAGTGCCACCGGCCGGTGCTCGGCCACCAGCGTCAGGTCCACCGGCGCCCTCACCGGCCCGTCCGTACACAGCAACGCATCCGTGAGGTCGAACAGTTCATCCCCGCGCGCGGTCAGACAGTCGAATAGGTCGTCCCGGGAGCGTGACGCGCCCTTGGTCGGAGCACATGATCAGACGAAGGCCGCCTCAGCGTCCGGCGAACACCCAGGTGAGCGGCCTGGTTCGAGGAACATTTCGACTCATCGATAGCCTGCGTCCCCATGATGCGCGCTTGGATCTTGCCGATGCTGCTTGTGCTCTGCGGCTCAGCCGTCGCGACTGGGCTGATCTTCAAGGGGAGCCCCGGCACGGCCGCAGCACTCCTGCCGGCGTTCCTGGCGCTCGCCGGCGTGAACTCGCCCCTGATCTTCCCGAGGTCGATCGGTGCACGGGAGGCACAACGCCGCAGCGCGGTCGACGGCCGGCCGGTCGTCTTCTGGCGGCCGGGCTGCAAGTACTGCATGCGACTGCGCATCCGACTGGGCCGCAGGGCCCGCCAGTTGCTCTGGGTCAACATCTGGCGCGACCCGGCAGGAGCCGCAGCGGTGAGAGCAGCCAACGACGGCAACGAGACCGTGCCGACCGTCGTCGTGGCGGGCCAGCCACACACCAACCCCGATCCCGAATGGGTGCGCGAACAGCTCTCCCCCTCCGCGTGATCAGGAACCGCGCTCTACCGGAGTGGCTCCCGCAGACCCAAGCGGACAGATCAACGGGTAGTAACGGCCAAACTGACCACGTAGCGCTCCTCGACCGTCCGGTTCGGGAAGGCTTCAGTCAGGAGGTCGCGCTCAGCGGCAAGGAACGTCTCGGCGGCGTCTTTGCCGAGGACGAGGAAGTCGGAGTAGCTGGCGAGATTCGCGAGATGCGTTTCGAGTGGGACGCTCCTCGTCCACGACACCTGCCGGGTGACAAAGCTCAGTTCGGGCGGCAGGTGGCGGAATCGGGCCATGGGGTCGGGTTCGCTGTCCTCGGCGCCGAAGAGGTGGCGCAGGCGGGCGTCCTGGGCGGCTATCCAGCCGACAGCGCTGTCCGAGTCGTTCCACCACAGGGCGAGTGCACCGCCGGGGTGCAGTACTCGGAGGGCTTCCGGGACGGACTTGTGCGGGTCGGTCCAGTGCCAGGCCTGGGCATAGGTGAGGACGTCGATGGAATCGGAGGCTAGTGGCAGGTTGTTTCCGTCACCGAGCACGACGGGGACGTCGGGCAGTCTGAGGCGGAACTGCGATGCCATTCCGGAGCCGGGCTCGACCGCGATGACGCGCGCACCGCGGGCGTGCAGGAGGGCGGTCGCCAGTCCCGTACCGGCGCCGATGTCCGCGACGCGGGCGCCCATTAAGGGACGGTCGGCGAGTTCCTCGACCGCATCGAGCAGGGCGGGCGGATACGAAGGACGGTTCGCTGCATAGCTGGCGGCGGCCTTGTCGAAGGAACGGGCCTGCGAAGTGATCGTCATTCGACCATCCTCGGCGGTCCGAAGGGCCTGGCACAGTACTTTGACGCCGTCTCCCCGCCACGGCATCACAGGGCGCCGGGGTGTGCGCTCCGGCAGGCGGCCGGATCGTACCGGATGGTGCCAAGCAACGGGGATTCGCCGCGAGTTGACGGCATTGATTGTGTCGGCGGGAAGCAGCAACACGTGCCGGACTGCGAATCTCGGATGCGGTGCGGCACGGTCCGTGGTGGGATGCGCCGCATGAGTGACTCGCTGCGTGACCGTATCGAGCAGTACTACTCCACTGTGCCGTTGCTGTTCTCTGACGCCGAGGAGTTCGGTTCGTTACGGCTGTTCGTGCGAAGGAAACCAGGTGCCCCGTATTACGGCGGCCCCAGCCATGCTCAACCCATCGCGCACGGTTCCGCGGCCATCACCGCTGCTGACATCGCGCGAGTGCGGGCCCGGCAGCGCGAACTCGGTGTGTCAGAGGCTTTCGAGTGGCTGGCCGAGGCGGCGCCGACGCTGCGTGCCTGCATCGAGGCGGCCGATCTGCCAGTGGCGGAACGCCCGCTGATGGCTCTGCATCCGCACTGCCCGGTTGGCCTGCAGCCGTTGCCCGGGAGCGTGACGCTTCGTGTGCTGACGGCCGATGACCCAGCGCTACCCGCAGCGCTCGCTCTGCCTCGCCTGGCCTTCGCCGAGGAGGGCACTGAGGTGGGCTCGGCAGGTCGCAAGGAGCTGTCGGTGGTGGCCGAGGAGCTGGCCCAGGACGGCACGGTGGCAACGATACGCCCCGCGATCCGTGCTGGGCACAAAACGCTCATCGCTGCCCTCGCCTCGGATGACACCCCCCCTGGCCGTCGGCCATTACCACCCGGCGAACGGCACGACCGAGATCGGCGGCATTGGCACCCTTCCCGTCGCCCGTCGCCAGGGCCTGGCCGCCGCCGTCACGGCGGCCTTGGTCAGCCATGCTCGCAACCACGGGGTGAGCACCGTCTTCCTTGCCTATGCAGAGGACGCCGTCGCTCACATCTACTCACGCTTGGGCTTTCGCCCTGCCGACAGCACCCTTCTGATCGCCAACCAACCCGCGCGATCTTAGGTCCGCATGCAGGCAAAGAAGATGCTTCGGGAAGAGCGTCGACTCTCCGGAGAGTGTCCAGGAGAAGGTGGAGGCGATCCACGGTCTGGCCGCAGACGACACGGTCGCGGCGGTGGTGACCACCGACTTCCTGCGTCGGCCCGCGGTCGCTGCGAAAGCCATGGCCGATGACATCACCCGGCACGCCGTTAATGAGGTGCAGTTCGACCGGTTCCGCCAACTGGCCGAAATCGACAACGCCGTCACCCGCGGCGAGCTCGACCTCGACAAGCAGCTGGAGAAGCTACTGAAGGGATCGGGTGAGGAGGCGATGGGGGCGATCGAGTCCACCCTTCAGCTCCTGGCCAACCTGGAGTGAACCGGAGCTCAAGACGCAACGGGCGGCGATCGCCCCGCAGTTGGCTCCACCCACCGGTCGCGGCCCGGCACCGTCATGCTGCTGCCTCGCTACCACCACCCCTCCGACACCCGCAACCAAGCGGATCCTTGACCAGCTCCGCCGACGGCTGCGGCTGCGCCGACGGCGCTGCCCTCAGCTGCCTCGACCGCAGCGCGGGCGATCTCGGCAGCACCTCTTGCGGTTCTTCAACCAGGTCGTGATCCGTCGGACGCCCGCCCAACGGATGGCTGCAGGCTACTGCGGGGCCCGGCGGCACGCCTCGATCGCGACGGCCCCCGGCACGTCGGCCCGGGTCAGATCGCCGACGCAACCGCTCTGGTCGCCCACCAGGCCGACGTAACAACCCATCCGGACGGCGTCCGTGACGTCGGTGCCCTGGTCCTGGACATGATCCTGGCAGGCCGAGAGGTCCGCGTGGGCCGCTGGAGCGGCGATGACGGTGCCGCCCAGGGCGAGGGCCAGGCCGGCGAGAACACTGGGAATACAAGCCGAACGATGCATGAGGATGGACCTGCTCTCCGGGTCGGGTCACGCGATCGTGGGTGCGCCGGACCGCGTGCGGGGGCGGCGGCGGGCGAACCCTCCGAGAGACGGAATCCCCTGGGGATCGAGCACCACGGGGTGGGGCCGGCGGCGTACCGTGCCTGTCATGCGGGCGGTGTCTGCTTCCTCACCGACTGATCGTCTCGGTATCGGCCACCCTCGCTCCTACGACGCTAGAACATTCCATGGGCGCCCGCACTCCCGGAAAGACGGATCGCGGCGCCCGTTGGCCGGCGACGGCGCAATTCCCCAGGGGCTGTGGCCGGGCAAATCCCCAGACACAGGCTTGGTCAGCGGCCGATCGACCAGGCCGCGTCAGCTGGTGGGAGGCCCGCTTCGAAGACGTGGCTGATGAGCCGCAGTGCCTCGGGCAGGGGGCGGCGTCCTCGTCGGGAAGCCCGTCGTGCTGTCCGTTCGCCAAGGCGAAGCCGATGCTTTAGCCGCTGGCTCCGGGGCCGTTCACGATGACCTGATGGCTGGCGTTGATCAGCCGGTCGAGACGGGACTCGGCGGCGACGGGGTCGGAGAAGAGGGGACATCAGTCGCTGGGTGCCCGGTTGCTGGTGATGACCACGGATCGGCCTCGCCGCTCGGAGACGAGTCCGTAGGGGTCGTCGACCTGGGGTGCGGTCCGCGCACTCACGACTGCGAATTCGAACGCGGTTCATCCAGCTCAAGCCCCAGAGAGTACTTCCAGTCTTCACCAACTGACTCGATCCGGTGCGCTCGGCCACCGCCGTGAGCTCGGGGATCTCCCCCGTGGCGCCGCAGTGCGAGGCGCATGCGACGGCGAGTGAGAGGGGCGCACCCGCGCCCCGGACCGGTGTGCCGCGCGGCAGACCAGGCCGGGCGGCTGACAGGACGGACCATACGGTGGCAGGTGCGCCTGTATCCGCCACGGTGCGTAGTGCGTCGTGCGCGCGGTTGGGCTCCAATCACTTGGCGCGCATCAGCAGCTCGATCTGCGTTCCGAGCGGGCGGCAGCTGTCCAGGTGGCCCCGTACGGTGAGCACCAGCAAGGCGTCCATCGTCGCCTCGGGATCGATACTCATGTCGTTCGCCAGCGCGAGGTGGACCGCGTATTCCGCGGGTCCCCGCTCTTCGCGACGTCCGGCAGGACTCGCGGCCTTCCCCTGCCGGACGCGCGGGGCTCCAAGTAGTCGCGTTCCTACATTTCCTCGCGGTGGTACGGCAGTTATGCCACCCAGAACGGCGCGGCGGGCTCCCCGAGGGAGGTCTTCCTCATCCGGTACGGCCCGAACAGGGCCGCCACGGCCTGCGGGAGCGGCGGGTCGAGGACGACTCCGGAGCTGCGGGCGTACACCAGACCTCCCACGAACTGCTCGTCCGGTGCGGGGTTGACGTGCAGCAGGGCCTGGGCCAGATCGACCGGGCGGGGGGTGACGCCAAGTTCCTCCAACTGCGCGATCCGCTCCACCAGTACGGCGCCGTCCAGTGCGCCGGTGGTGAGTGTCGGCAAGGCCAGGGGGAATGACTGAGTACCGGACTCGATGACGTCCGTCGCGTCGGTCACCGTGCCCTGAGCATCGTCCCGGCGAGGGAGGGGTCGTGTACGGCGGATGGGCCGCGTCTGCGGAGTTGGACGGCTGTCTCCCTCGGCTCGTCGCCTCGCAGTGCCCTCGCCACGTCGTAGAGGTCGCTCTGCGTGTAGTCGTACCTCTCGCGCGGTTTCCTGCGCACGACCGACCCCAGTGCCTCGGCCAGTGCGGTCCGATCGCGGTGGGCATGGCGTCGACGACGTCTCGAGGGGGCCGGTCAGGACGGGCAGCACGTCGGCGACCTGCTCGGTGACGTGCTGAGTGACGTGTTCGGTGATGCTCTCCTGCGGTACGGGCGCGCCGAGCAGCTCGGCGACTCGTTCCGCGAGCCCGGGGCTGAGCCGTCCGGCGGCCGTCCGCAGCTCCGGCACCGGAGCAAGACTTCGCCGCGATCGTCGCCGGGAAGGGAGTGATGACGTTGAACTGTGACGCCCACCCGGGAATCACAGTCCTGGTCCTGATTCGCCTACGGGAGACGTGCGGTGATCAGCTGAGACCGAGCTGACGCAACATGCCGAGCTCATCGCTGCTACCCCAGCGCTCGACCATTTTCCCGTCGGCGAACCGGCTGATCTGCATCCCTCGGTAACTCACCGTTTTTCCCGTCGCACTGTGCCCCATCAGTTCACCGAGATGTGTGCCCGTGATGGTGTATGCGAACGCGACCTCGGCGTCGGTGGCCATGACGTGCTCGACCTCGATATGCAGATCGGGGAAGGCCCGCCTCATTGAGGCGAACATCTCCTCATAGCCTTCGGGTCCAGGAACCTGTCCTGGGGCCGGGTCGTGGTCGACAGAGTCGGGCGCCACGTATTCCTCGAGATCGCTGAGGTGGTCACTGTTCACCGCTGATCCGAAGCCCTCCAAGACGGCGACGTTGCTGCTGCGCGACATGACGCGCTCCTTGACGTTGCAGCCCTGGGCGCGTACACAACAATGATGTGCAGTCGCCCCTTCCTCCCATCCACGATAGGTCTGGCGGCCTGAGGTGGCCTGCTGGAACGGGAAGCGAAGAACCTCCCGCGTATCCGCCGGTAGACAAGCCGATTGCGACCGCCCTGCCGCGAACCCTGTTCTGTTGCGCACGGGCCATCTTGGGTCCGAACAGAAGACGGTCAGGTCGCCGTGCCGTCCGCAGGCGCTGGTACGACGACACCGTTCGGCTGGGTTCGGCAGGACGGCGTCACGTCACTCCCGAACATCCCTTGCACCCGCATCCGGTCGGAGACGACAGCCGGTCGGCAGTGCGTCGGCAGTACGGTCTTCCCCATGCCCCTCTGCTGATGGAGGATCCCATGCATGACTCAACAGCGATCCGATGGGGCGCCGTCGGCTGACGCCGCCAACGCCTACCTGGAGGCGCTCCGAGAGCGGCTCGCGGCCGACGGATGCGGGGTGACCGCAACCACCTGGCGCGACTACCGGGTAGTGATCGGCAGTCGATCGGACCGCAAGGTACGTTGGTTCGGCACCAGGGTGGAGCTGTTCGTCCTCGCCACCGCTGTCCTCGAGGTCGACAACGCCTCGATGGCCGAGTACACCGGGTGGGCCATGGACTACGTGAAGAGCCTCCGCAGCGGTCTGCCCGGCGCCCGCAACGCGGCGATGATCCTGCCCGCCCTGGCGAGTGGCAGCGTCCAGCCGTCCGCGAGGGACTGGGCCGCCAAGGACGCCCGGATCCTCGGTACGTCCCTGATCGGCCGACCCGTCACGGTGGAGACATCGGCCTCGAAGGCCACCCGAGTCAGCATGTACCGGGGCAGGGTCGTGTACGGCGGGATGTTCACGCGTCACGTGCTGAAAAAGGCCTCGCTGTACTTCCCCTGAGCTCCCATGACGAAGCAAGAACACCGGGCGCACGCCCCAACCAACGCCTTTCGGAAGGCGGACCCGGCACACCAGCACTTCGGGGGTCGCCCGGCTGCCACCTCCCAGCGTCTACCAGCCGCCAAACGACCCCGCGGAACTGGACGGTGGTGACCGCAGCGTCGTCGGCATCAGTTTGCGTGCGGACCGCGTCCAGTACCCCCGTCCACGACGTCCGGCCGGTCTCCAGCACGGCCGCGATCGGGTACGTCCAACCAGCGAAGGATCAGTCGAAGGCCGTTCTCACGTCAGCTGAACTACGGAAACACCGATCAAGTCGGACTTGCGCTCGACGTCGGGCCTTCGAAGGCGTCTCGACGAGACCCTGACGCAGTGAACCAACCGACCCGGCCTGACCTCGGTCAGCAGGTCCTTCAGTTCCTCGACCGCTGAGCGCAGGTCCTCCGCCGAGGGGGCAACAAGCGTCAGCAGACTCCGGCCGAAGCGGCGAAGGCGCCAGAAGTCGAAGAGCTCCGTTCCATCCGCAGCGAAGTCCACGTCAATGTCGATCCCGTTCGGGCTTGCCAGTCGACATCCCGCACCGTGCACCGCATACGAGTAGCCACCGACCTCACCACGGCGGCTGATCTCGCCCGAGCGGGCAAGCACGAGCAGGTCCGCCAGCCGGTCCAGCGACGGCATGGACTCCCGAACCGCAGCTCTGGCAGCGCCGAGAGCACCGACGAAACCGAGCACGAAGTCCCGTGCTGCAGACACCTGGTGTCGTGACGCACCCTCACTCCCGGACTCCCGCAACGCACCCTCCGGGCCACTGCCAGATGATCCAGGTTGGGATTCTTCCACGGGCCCAGCTCACCGTGCCAGAGAGATCTCCTCGCAGCGACCAACCACGAACCCCCCTCAGAGGGCAGAGTCGGCGCGGACAACCGGAGCAGCTTCAAAGGCCCTCCAGCACCAGGAAATCAGGACTGGCGGCGTGCGAAGAGAATCGCCCCCGGAGTCTTCTCATCCGGGTCGAGCAGCAGTTGGGCCTCGATCTCGAATCCGGCGTCGCGCAGCCAGGTGGCCACCTGGTCCGGTTGGCGGCGATGGACATGGACCTTCATCGGGTGGCCGCCATAGCCCTCTGTCTTCAATCGCGACTGGTCGCCGACGTGAAAGCCCAGCTGCAGCGGTCCACCTGGACGCAATACTCGGTGGAAGTGCGCCAACACAGTGGGCACCTCGTGGTCGGGGATGTGGATCAACGACCACCACGCGAGCAGGCCGGCCACCGAAACGGCGGGGAGGTCCAAGTCCGTCATCGAGCCCACCTCGAATCGCAGGCCGGGATGGTCACGCCGGGCCACGTCGATCATCCCAGGGGAGAGGTCGATGCCGAAGGCGTCGACACCGAGCCCGTGCAGGTGGGCGGTGACTTTCCCGGGGCCGCAGCCGACGTCTGCCACCGGCCCACCCCCCGCGGCCCGCACCTTGTCGGCGAACAGTGCCAGCGCCCCTCGCAGGTACGGCCGTTCGGCCAAGGCGTTGCGCATTTGGTCGGCATAGCTGACCGCGACCGTGTCATATGAGGTTCGGGTGTCTGCCAGCCAGTCGTCCGTGTTCATGACCGGCACAGTAGTCCGTGATCACGATCTCGTGGAGGGTCGCTGCGCGGACCGATCATCGACCGCGCTGAACAGTCGGATCCTCGCCGCCAAGGCACCGGACACGCTCCGCCCGCACCTGAACTCCGCCTGCCGCCCGCCGACTTGCCCGCGACTCCACCACTCAGGCGGCGTGACAGAGGTCATTGACAAGCGGAATCCGCGAAGGTTGTCATGAGCACACGCTGCGAACCCTTGGGGCCTGTTGTAGTCATCGAGTCGACGGCTCCTCCCTCGGCGCCGGTCGTAGCCCGTCATTGGGCGCAGCATGCACGAAGACCGCGGGAGCCGGCTCCAGGGCAGAGGGTGGGCGGCTGCCATGGGAGTACGGTCATTGACCGGGCGCCGCGAGCTGCTCGACACCGCCCAGGCCGCGTTGACGGGCTGTCCCGGAGTGCTGTTCCACGGTCCCGCGGGGATCGGCAAGTCCGTGCTCGTGGCCGCCCTCATGGCGTCCTTGGCCACGGATGGCCGGTCGGCCGGCACGGTGCTGCACTGCTCGCCCGCGGAGGAGGACGCCCGGCTCCCGTTCGTCGGCCTCATCGACCTGTTCGCGCGGGTGCCGGAGAGCTGTCTGAAGGCCCTGGCGCCCGAGCCCCGGGCGGCGCTGAGGGCGGTACTGCTGCGCGGCCGGGAACCGGCCGGCGACCAGAGCCGTCTCGCGGTGCGCGTCGCCGTCCTCGAAGTGCTGCGAACCCTGGCCGCCACCGGCCCCGTTCTGCTGGTCATCGATGACCTCCAGTGGTTCGACGAGCCGAGCGCCGAGGTGCTCGCCTTCGCCGTACGCCGCGTCGAGGGCATCGACATACGGGTGGTGGCCGCCGAGCGGGTGGCGGACGGCGAGCAGCCCGAACGGCTGCGCTGCTGCCCGCCGGGCACCGTCGAACTTCCCGTGCCGCCGCTGGCGGACGGCGAGGTGGCACACCTGGTGCGTACCGGCATCGGTGCCGACCTGGCACCGGCGGTGCTGCGCGCGATCCAGGACGCCGCTGCCGGGAACCCGTGGTACGCACTGGAGTTGGGGCGGGCGGCCGCGCGCGACGGAGCGCCCGTCGGCTTCGGCCGGACGCTGTCCGTACCTCGAAGGCTGCGTACCCTGCTGCTGGCGCAGGTGCGTACGCTGCCGGAAACAGCGCGGCGCACCCTCCTCGTCACGAGCGCCGCCGCCCGTCCCACCCTCACTCTGCTGCGTGCCGCCGGACTTCATCACCCCGCCGCGGACCTCGCGGAGGCCGAACGACTCGGTGTCGCGACGGCCGACGCCGACGGAATCGTACGTTTCCGGCATCCGCTGATCCGGGCCGCTGTCTATGCCGACGCTCCGGAGTACAGCCGTCGGCAGGCGCACGCCCTGCTGGCTCATGCGGTCACCGAGCCTGCGGAGCAGGCCCGTCACCTCGCTCTCGCCCACCCGCACGAGGACGAGACCACCGCCCGTACGCTGGTGTCCGCGGCCGGGTCGGCCCGCCGCGACGGCTCACCCGATGCCGCCTTTGAACTGGCCGGGCTCGCTGTCCGACGCACTCCCGGCGACCGCCCCGCGGATCGCGCCGACCGGCTGCTGGCCGCGGCGGAGTACTCGTGCGACGCCGGACGACTGGACGAGGCGGGGCAGGCGGCCGAGACCGTCCTCGCCGAGTCTGGCTCCGCACGGCAGCGGGTGCGGGCCCGGCTGATCCTGCTACGCAACGCCGGGCAGGCGCTGGAGGGCGCCCGAGACCTGATCGAGGAGGGCCTCCGGGACGCGGACGGCGACCCGGAGACCGAGGCATGGCTGCACCACTGGGCGGCGGTACTCGGCCTGCTGTGCGGGGAGTTGGAGGAGGCGGCCCGGCATGCCCGGCGCGCTGCCCGGCATGCGGCCCGGGCGGGCGACACGGACACCCGGATCGGAGCGCTCGCCACCCTCGCCCGGGTGCGGTCCCTGGCGGGGGAACCGGTCGCCGCCGACGCCGCGCTGGAGGAGGCGCTCACACTGGTCGGCGGCGCCGACGCCGGCCCGGAGAGCTGGGGACTGATCCGGATGCGGGCGATCCTCGCCCTGGACTCCGACATGGTGACCGAGGCACGGGCCCTGGTCGCCGGACTCCTCGCGGAAATAGGCGAGTTCGCCGGAGTCGAGGAGGTCATGGCGACCTTGGTGTCGCTGACCCGCATTCAGGTGCGTTCCGGGGACTGCCGGGAGGCGCTGCGCACCGCGGCCCGATGCTCGCGTGCCATGGCCGAGACGGGCGTACAGGCGGCTCCGGCGCTGTATGCGGCGGCGCTCGCGGCGGCCGCGGGCGGCACCGCCGACGAGGCCCGGCACCTCGCAGAGCAGGCGGTACGAACCTCGGAGGCGGACGGCGACCGGCTGTTCCTGCTGCGCGCGCTGGCGGTGCTCGGGCAGGCCGAGCTGCTCGTCGGCGACCCACGCGGGGCGGCGGCCGCGGTCGAGGCGCTGCAGCGCGTCAAGGAACTCGGCGAGGCCATGTCCGCCGCCGACCCGCCCCTGCTGCACTGGTACAGCGACTTGGCCGAAGCCCTGGTCATCCTGGGCGAGACGGACGCGGCAGGGGCTGTGATCCGCGAGGCCCGGACGCGTGTGTCCGGCGACACGCCCGGGAGCGTACTGGCAGCTCTGGAGCGGGCGGAGGGGCTGCGTGAGGCGGGGCTCGGCCGGGCGAAGGAGGGGGCGGTACGGCTGCGTGCCGCCGTGGACCGACTGCGTCGGCTTCCGTTGCCCGTGGAGCTGGTGCGTACGCTGATCGCGCTCGGCGCGGTCGAGCGCCGCTCTCGCCGCAGGAACGCGGCGCGCATGGTCCTCGGCGAGGCGCTGGAGACCGCGACGCGGATCGGCGCCGCTCCACTGGCGGCGCGGGCCAGGGACGAGCTGGCGCGGCTCGAAGCCGGAGAGCGGAGCGCGGAGACAGGTGCGGGCGGACCCGAACTCACCCCCACGGAAGCCAGGATCGCCGGACTGGTCGGTGGCGGGGCCACCAACCGGGAAGTCGCCGCAGAGCTGTTCATCAGCGTCAAGACGGTGGAAGGTGCACTGTCGCGCGTCTACCGCAAGGTCGGGGTCCGCTCGCGCACCGCGCTCGCCCATGCGATGGCGGTCGCCGTCATCGCATCCGGGGCCGCCGTGGATTCCGCCGACGACGACCAAGTGAGGCCCCCTGCACGGGCGGTGATGACGAGTCAGCTCGGCCGGGTCCGCATTCCCCGTGCGCTTGACACACGCCGTTGACGTGACATCCGCAGTTAACACGTGACGCAAGGGTTCCCCCGCTTATGCGGGTGGGGCTGGTGTTCCTACGGTGAAGCCGTTCCGCTTCCGGGACACCACCCCCACTCTCCGGAGGACCTCAGTGAAGTCACGCCTGAAGCTGCTCGGTCTGGTCGCCGCGCCGGCCCTGCTCGCCGCCGCCGTCCCCACCGCCTACGCCGCCGGCACCGCCCAGCCGCACTCAACCCGTGCGGTCATCACCGGAGATGTCCTCAAGGGCCTGAACCAGGACGCGACCCACACCGGCGGTGTCGCCGCCGGGAAGCGGATATCGGTGGCGATCAGCCTGACCCCCAGAAACGACAAGGCGCTCGACACCTTCGTCGCCAAGGTCAGCAACCCGCGGTCGAGCTCGTACGGCCACTACCTGACGAAGCATCAGTTCGCGGCCCGCTTCGGCCGGACCGATGCCGAGATCAAGCAGCTCAAGGACTATCTGCACGCACAGGGGCTCACCGTCGGCACCGTCCACTCGGGGAACCTGCTGGTCGACGCCAGCGGCACCGCCGCCCAGCTGCAGAAGGCCTTCGGCACCAAGCTGTCGACCTGGAAGGACGCCAAGTCGGGTCGCTCGTTCTACGCCAACGACACCGCGCCGACCTTGCCGACCGCCATCGCCTCCCTCGTCAGCGACGTGGCCGGCCTCAACAACCGCGCTCAGCTGCACCACCAGACACTCTCCACCGTGACCCCTCACAACGGTCCGGGCGGTGGCTACACCCCCGCCCAGCTCAAGGGCGGCTACAACGTCTCCGGTACGTACACCGGCAGCGGCCAGAAGATCGCGCTGATCGAGTTCGACGGCTTCCAGCAGTCCAACATCACCGCCTACGACAACTACTACAGCCTGGGCTCGCCCACCCCGACCGTGCAGAAGGTGGACAGCGGCTCCGGCTCGCTCGGTGACGGCCAGGTCGAGGTCGAGCTGGACATCGAGGTCCTGCACGCGATCGCTCCCAAGGCGAACGTCACCGTCTTCGAGGGCCCCAACTCCGACGCCGGCGAGGTCGACACGTACCAGGCCATCGTCGACAGCGGTATCCCGACCACCTCGATCAGCTGGGGCGCCGCCGAGAGCCAGCGCACGACCTCCAACATCAACGCCGTGGACGCCGTCTTCAAGGCGGGCGCCGCCGAGGGCCTCGGCTTCTACGCGACCTCCGGCGACGACGGGTCCGACGACGCGGGCGACGGCACCACCTCCGTCGACTACCCGGCCAGCGACCCGTACGTCACCGGCGTCGGCGGCACCAAGCTGACCGTCACCTCGGCCAACGCCTGGAGCAAGGAAGTGGCCTGGTACGGGGGCGGCGGCGGCAAGTCCTCCGTCTTCAAGATCCCCAGCTGGCAGACCGCGGTGCAGAAGAGCGCCGGCGGCGGCTACCGCCAGGTGCCGGACGTCTCGGCGCACGCCAACCCCAGCCCCGGCGTCTCGATCTACTCGCAGGGCTCCTGGTCCTCGGTCGGCGGCACCAGCGCCGCCGCGCCCGAGTGGGCTCGGATTCGAAGAGAACGGCGGGCCCGAGGTCCTGCGCACCGTGGAGGTGCCGACCCCTGAAGCCGGCCCCGGAGAGGTGCTGGTCCGGGTGGCCTACGCGGGAGTGAACTACGCCGAAGTGCAGCACCGCCTCGGCGATTTCGGCCCACCGGACACACTCGACATCCCCGGCATGGAAGCCTCCGGGCATGTCGCCGCGATCGGCGAGGGCGTCAGCGGGCTCGCCATCGGGGACCCTGTCCCCGTGTACCTGCCCGACGGCGGTGGCTACGCCGAGTACGCCGGCGCCCCAGCCCGCTTCACGTTCCCGCTGCGCACCCCACGCGGCGAGATCGATCTACGGACCGCCGGCGGGGCCGCACTCGTCCTGCCCACGGCCTACGGCGTCCTCGCCGGAGCGGCCCGGCTCCGCCCCGGCGACAGCGTTCTGATCCACGCGGCGGCCGGAGGCGTGGGCTCCGTCGCCGCCCAGATCGCCCGCGCACTCGGCGCGGACACCGTGTACGGCACCGTCGGCAGCACCGACAAGGCCGAGTACGCCAAACGTTTCGGATACGACGCGGTCTTCCCACGGGAGGACTTCCCCGACGCGGTGCGCGACGCGACCGGCGGGCGAGGCATGGACGTGGTCCTCGACCCCGTGGGCGGCCCCACGCGCCTCGCCAGCGTCTCCAGACGTGCCCCCGACCTCCTGCGCACCCATGGTCTGACAGCCCTGGAACTCGTCGCCTCGGGAAGCGTGCTCATCGATGTCACCGACATCCTTCCGCTGGCTGCCGCGGCCCGGGCACATGAGCGGATGCAAGCGGGACACAACGTAGGGAAGACCCTGTTGGCCGTATGAAGGAGGAACAACGGCCAAGACCGGCAAGAACGTTCATGGTGTCGTCACCGCGGGCGTCCGTCACGACGTGTCCTCGGCCGGGAGCTCCAGGTCAAGTTCGTAGCCCCCGTCGGCCGTCGGGCCGGAAGTGACGGTGCCGCCGAGGAGTGCGGCGCGCTGCCCCAGGCCGACCAGCCCATGGTGCGCGCTGGGCAGGGGAAGCGGCGGCCGGGTCGGTGCGGTATTGGTGACCGTGGCACGGACAGCGCCGTCCTCGTGGCGGATGCGAACCGTCGCGGTGGTTCCGGGGGCGTGCTTGCGTACGTTGGTCAGCGCTTCTTGGACGGTGCGGTAGATGGCGCGCTGGACGGTGGGCGGAAGGTCGTCGGACACGTCGGTCTGCAGCTCGACGCGGATGCCGCTGTTGTCGACCAGCCGCTCAAGGTCGGCCAGAGAGGGCTGCGGTGTCAGTTCCGTGGGGCGGCCCCCGGAGGCGCGCAGGACGCTGACCATGTGCCGCAGTTCGTCCAGGGTCTGTACGCTCAGCCGCCGGATCGTGGCGGCGGCCTCCTTGACTTCGGCGTCCTGGGTCCCGACCTGAAGCGCTCCGGCCCGCACCGCGATCAGACTGACCTGGTGGGAGACCACGTCATGCATCTCCCGGGCGAGCTGCGCGCGCTCCTTGGCCAGCACGGCCTGGTCGGTCAGCAGGCGCTTGTGGTCGCGCGCCTCGGAGATCTCGGCGAGCCGCTGTGACAGATCGCTGCGGGTCTGGACGAGTTGGCCCAGGAAGACAGGAGCGGCTGCCGTCGCCGCGGTGTAGCCCAGAGTGAAGAGGGTCGAGGTGGAAGCAAGGTTGTAGTTCAGTGACGGCCATGAGGTCATGTCGCAGATCGTGAACGCCGTGGCACAGACGGCCAGCAGGGCGCGGTGTCGGGTGAACGAGGCGAGGGTGTACAGCGCGGCCAGCGCGGCGAAGATCGCGTCGGAGACCAGGACGGCGGGCAGAGTGAGCAGGAAGGTAAGCAGCGGCCGACGTCGGCGCAACAGAAGAGAGAAGGCGGCGACCAGGGCGCACGCCATGCGCAGCTGCTCGTCGATGTGGACCTTGAACCAGACATCGAGCAGCGAGGCTCCGACGAGGGCGGCGTCCAGCAGCGGGGCACGCAGGCGGCGGAGTCTCATCCCCCCTCCTGGTCCTGCGGTGGCTTGAGAAGGCGAGCCCGTTCGGCGAGCAGGACGAGGCTGCGGGCAGCGGGTTTTTTGGGGCCGGCGTTCACGTGGACGTCCACGACCTGCCCAGTGACCTTGGACGACCGTACGGTGCCGCCGTCGGCCAGGGGTCGCATCCGGATGTGCAGCATGTCCAGCGGTACGACGTCAGGACGTATCTCCCGCGCCGCCTGAAGCGTCTGGCCGCCGGGAACCGCCACCGCGACATCGATGTCCCGCGCCGCGTCGAAGGTGCGTTGAAAACCCTTACGCATCAGGGCCTCGTCATCGACCACCAATACTCGGATCACGGGTGCTCCACTCACCATCGGACCACTGTCCCGATTCGTATCACACCATGACACTTATAGCGTTTTCTGACGCCGGAACCGGCCAGTCGGCGGGGGCTGGGTCCGCCAGTCGGCGGGGGCGGTTCCGGACATTTGCCGGATGGTTGTGACACACACCGTCCAGGACCCTGGAACACATGGTGCACGACGTATCAGAGGCCGCGCCGTCCGAGGCGGCATCCGCTGTGAGGGCGGATGCCGCCGCCCCCTCCCCCACGTCGTCCACAGGACGGCTGATCGGCCTCGACCTGGCCCGCGGCCTGGCGGTGTTCGGCATGTACGCGGCCCACATCGGTCCCGACCCCTCGGTGGGCGGCCCGCTGGGCTGGGCCATGGAGGTGGCACGCGGCCGGTCCTCTGCCCTGTTCGCTCTGCTTGCCGGGTTCACCCTGGTCCTTCTCACCGGTCGGCCGCAGCCACGAACGGGGCGAGCCGGGCGGCAGGCCATAGGCAGGGTGCTGATCCGCTCCGCCGTTCTGGTTGCCCTGGGATATGCCCTGACCTGCCTGGACACCTCGGTCGACGTGATCCTTGCCGCTTACGGAATGGTCTTCTTCCTCTCCGTTCCGCTGTACCGGCTGCGGGCCGACACCCTGACCGTCATCGCCGCGGCGACCGCGCTCGTACTGCCCCAAGTTCTGTATCCGCTTCGGGCTGCGGTCGAGGGCGGGAGCTGGGCCGATGCTGTCATCGCCCACGACCCGCTGGCCCGGATCACCGATTCGGACGGGATCATTGAATTGTTCATCACCGGCGCGTACCCGGTCCTGACCTGGCTGCCGTTCGTCATCGCCGGAATGGCGCTGGGCCGCATCGACCTCGCGAGGCCCGGCATACGCGCCAAGGTCGCTCTCCTCGGCGGCGCACTGGCCGTACTCGGCTACGGCGGCTCCTGGCTGGCCCTGCACCTGGTCTCGGGCGCGCAGGCAGCCGTGGGCGCGACGACGGATGGCGGGTCGGCCGCATCGGCATGGTGGTCCGACGCCGTGGGCAACCCCACCACCAGTACCCCGGACTGGCTGCTGGTGGCCGCGCCACACAGCCAGACGACATGGTCGATCCTGGGTAACACCGGCGTCGGCCTGGTGGTCATCACCGCCTGTCTCATTGCCACGGAACGGTCGGCCCGATTTCGGTGGCTCGCCGCCCCCGTCATCGCGGTCGGCTCGGTCTCCCTGACCGCCTACTCCGGCCACATCATCGCCATCAAGGCCTTGGGCATCGACAGCCTGCCGACCTTCCCCGCCCTGCTGGCCCTGGTCTGCTTGGCCGCGGCCACCATGCTGTTGGCCGTCGCCTGGAAACGGGCCTTCCGGAGAGGACCACTGGAATACATGCTGCACGCCGCCACCACACCGGCTCGCCTGATCAACTAGGCGGCCGTGGTCGACCAAACACTCACGAAAAGTCGACCAAGCACTCACGGAAAGAGGTAAGCCGATGTCGGTCCGCCTGACATTCATCTGCGCGACAGCCGAGGACACCACCAGGAACCCGGTCTTCGGTGACGGCCTCCTCAGCGAGCGCGGCCTGCACACGGCACGCGTCGTCGGCACGACTCTTCCCCCGTACTCGCTGGCCATCCGGGCACCGTCGACCCGCTGCGCGCAGACCGCTGACGCTCTCGGCCTCGACACCACGCTCGAACCCGCACTGCGCGACTTCGACTACGGCACGTGGCTTGGCCGCACAGTCGGCGAAGTCACCGCGGACGACCCCTACGGGTACGGCGCCTGGCTCACAGACCCGGATGCCGCGCCACATGGAGGCGAGTCGGTACGTCGGCTCTGCCGCCGGGTCGCCACCTGGCTGAGCTGCGTGCCGCCTGGCACGGGCGACGCACTGGCCATCACCGAACCAGCCATTGTCCGGGCCTCGCTCGTCCATGCGCTGTCCGCACCGGCGACGGCCTTCTGGCATTTCGATGTGCCACCCCTGTCCCTGGTGACCCTCACCTTGCATGGTGACCACTGGACCGTCCGCCCCGGGCCCGTCACCCCCGGAAGAGTCGGCACCCGTCGCGCTGTTCCCATGCCCTGTATCGCCGCACAGAATCGGACGACGCTCCTGTGGGGCGAGGCGGCGACCGACGAGCGGCACGACCTCATCGCCTGGGTGTGACCCACCAGGAGAGCCATTCGGGCGGGTGAGCACAGTGCCAACCGCCCGCCACCGAGCGGTACGGCGACCATCCGGCGCACCACCGTGCCACCGAACACGTCGACCGCTGCGCCTGCCACGTCTTCACCAGCCGGCTGACCCGTGGCTCGAGGTCGAGAACCGAGCGCCGCGGAGCAGCGCGCTCCGCGTCGCGGATCAGGGCACGGCCCCGGCGGGCCGTGTCAGACGGACACGGCGGCAGTGGACAGCTCCCACAGCCGCTCCGCGGCCACCGGGTCGAGCGCGTACTCGGCGACGCCCACCGGCTCGATGTCCGTCTCCAGCTCCTTCGGGTCGATGACCGGGGCCTCGGCGCTGTTCTGGCAGTACCGCCCGGTCACCCCCTCGACCAGCGGCGAGCCGGCCACCAACGCCGAGGTGGCGGCGCCCTGGACGGCGGTGCGCCAGGGGTAGGCGTCATAAACGGCCCGCGCCTCGTCCGACATGTCCTCGCCGAACGCGTGCCGGGCTACAGGGGATCAGTGCTCGTGCGGCTCATCGCGGTGGACCGGGCCGTGCGGGTCGTCGCAGTGCGCCGTGTCGTCGGCCGTGTCACCCGGGAACGCCACTTGGAGCACGTTCTCGGGGACGTGGTCGGCCTGAAGGGTGGTGTGGGTGATGCCGTAGTCGTGCTGGAGGATTTTCTCCAGGTCGCGGCGGACGGCGTGACAGTCGCCGCCGGGCTCGACCAGGACGTGGGCCGAGAGGGCCGTCTGCCCGGAGGTGATCTGCCAGACGTGCAGGTCGTGGACCTCCACGACGGCCGGCTGGGCGGCGAGCTTGTCGCCCAGCGCGTCCGGGTCGATGTCCGCGGGCGCCGCCTCCAGGAAGATGCGGCCCGAGTCGCGAATGAGCCCGTACCCCGCCTTGAACATCAGCGCGACGACGACCAGCGTGGCGATGGGGTCGGCGCGGGCGAAGCCCGTGGTGACGACGACCAGCGCGGCGATGGCGGTGCCGATGAAGGCGAACAGGTCGTTGAGGATGTGCTGATAGGCGCCCTCGACGTTCAGCGAGGTGCGATTGGCCTTGGAGATGCACCAGGCGGCCACCACATTCACCACGATGCCGACGAGCGCGGTGGCCAGCATCAGCCCGCCCTCGACCTCCGGCGGGTTGACCAGACGGCGGACCGCCTCGTACGCCAGCCACGCGCCGAGCAACAGCAGGGTCAGCCCGTTGGCCTGGGCGGAGAGGATTTCGGCGCGCTTGAGGCCGTAGGTGAAGCCGCCGCGGGCCGGGCGCGCGGCCAGCCGCATCGCGATCAGGGCGAGCACGATCGAGGCGGCGTCGGTAAGCATGTGCGCCGCGTCCGAGATCAGGGCCAGCGAGCTCGCGATGATACCGACGACGACCTCGACGGCCATGAATGCGGTGATGAGCGTGAGCGCGATGCCCAGCCAGCGCCGGTCGGCGTCCGCCGTCACGCCGTGGGAGTGCCCGGCGTGGCCTCCCGAGCCGTGCTCGTGCGCCGCATCGTGCTCATGACCGTGGTCGCTCATGCTGTGCACCTTCCCCCTCGCGATGGATGCCTCGATCGAAGTGAAACGCATGCCGGAGCGAATCGGCAAAGGCTGCACCGGTGACCGTTGTCATGTCCGTTAAGCAGCCTCTGAACTGGGAAAACGTGGCGCCAATAGAGGGAGGTCGACAGCAGTCTCGTTCGAAGCTACCCGACAGCGAACCGCACACGAGAGGGTCGGTTGGCCAGGGCCTACGGGTTCCACCACCGCGCCGCGCCCCGCACTCGCCTCCCTGGGCGCCCGGCGTGCTGCGGGCCGTCGCCCGGGGGTGCTGCTCGCTGGTCATCTGGTCGCCCCTTTCCGGCCGGGGCCGATCGGCGGTCCCCGCCTGCCGCGACGGGTACGACGGGAGAGGTCGCCGCGTTCGGCGGTCCTCCGTCTTCCGCGCGGCTCTCGGGTGCGAAGTACGTGACCGCGTGCAGTGGTTCGAGGACCTGCCATACCGTACGGGCGAATGCTGCTTCCATGCGCGCAAGTCTCACAGGTGTCCCAACGCTGCATCCAGACACGACCTCGCCTGGTATGAAGCCGTGAGCAAACCCGTTCCTTGTCCCTGGATATCGCCGCCAGGGTGGGCGGCCTCTCAAGCACCACCAAGCAGTCTCGGTGAAGTCAACTCTCTGTGGGCGCAGGAGCTTTGGTGGGAAGTGGTGGTGATGCCGAGGAACCTGACGGTGGGGTTGACGTCCAGGCAGCAGTTCGAGGTGCGGCGGCGGTTGGCGGGGCGTGATCTGTCGCGTAACGAGCGGCGGCGGTTGGAGTGCATCCGGTTACTGAGCCAGGGCCTGACCGCGCCGCAGGTCGCCGGCCTGGTGGAATGCGACCCGGTCACGGTGCGCGATGCGGTGCACCGCTTCACCGGCGGCGGGTTCGATGCCCTGGCCGATGCCGTGTCGAACAGGTCCTCATCAGGAAGGACAGCTGGCTCCTGTTCGTCATGAGCGCCGAAAACCCGCCGGCCGTGGTGGTCCGGAACGCGGATCGGCGCCCTGATCGGACGGGCCGGGGTACCGGTCACCGTTTGAGTCGTGCCGTACGGACAGGCCATGGCGCCCCGGACAGGATCTGTCCGGGGCGCCGGCGCCGCGGTGGCCGCTTCTTTACACCGCGGCGATGCCCTCCATGCCGGACTCGGCGAAGGGGGGCAGTCCAGTGGTCGTGCCGACCTTGGTCAACGAGCCGTTCCGGCCGACGCGGAAGCCGTCGACGGTACCCGAAGTCGCGTTCTGCACGTACAGGAACTTCTCGTCCTTGGTCACCGCCAGGTCGATGACACCTTGGGACTTGGCCGACGGCGGGGCGGCCACCCCGACGTCGTTGGTGAGCGCCAGCCTGCCCTGACGGTCCGTGCGGTAACCGGTGACGGTCGAATTGCCGGTGTTGCCGCCGTAGAAGAAGTCACCGACACGCTCCAGCCAGCACAGCGTGTTCTGACCGTTGGGCAGGGATTTCTGGACGACCTCGAGGGTGCCGTCGACGCGGACCTTGTACGTACTGACCGTGGACTCCTTGGCCTCGGCGACCAGCATCCGGCCGGCCTTGTCGATGGTGATCGCGAACGGGACGGCACCGGCGGAGTCGTTGACCACCGCCCGCCGCGCGGGGCGTCCGTCACGCGTCATCGGGAAGACTTCGACGGTGTTGGCGGACTTGGTGGTCACGACCAGTTCACGACCGCCGGGAGTGAACGCGACCTGCCCGGGTGAACTGCTGAACAGCGGCACCTTCTTGTTGTCCAGCCCGAGGGAACGGTGAGCGTCACGCAACGGTTCCAGGCCCTTGGCCGTGATCCGGAAACCCTGGACGCTGCCCGCCCCGCCCGCGTTCATGACGTACGCGAGCCTTCCCGAGACCGCGATCGACGAAGGGAAGTCCCCGCCCGAACGCACTACCTGGCGGCCCGTCAGCTTGTGTCCCTCGACTCGGAAGGACGTCACGGTGCCGCTGCCCGCGTTGACCGCAAAGAGCAGGCCGGACCGGTCGTCGTAGACGAGCGAGCCCTGAGAGGCGAGCGAGTCGGTGGGCGCGTCGACCTGGTCCCCGCCCTTGCCACCGGTCGCATAGCTGCCCGCGGAACTCAGCCCGCCGTCCTGCGCGCGCTTGAAGACGTGAATGGTGTTGCCGTCGAGTTCGTTGCCCTGCACGAAGACCGCGTGGTCGGCTCCGGCCTTCACGCTCCCCGCGTCGTCGTGCCCGCGGGAGACCTCTCCCGCCGAGGCGACAGTCACCGTCGTCACAGCCGCCGCCGCGGCGAGCATTCCCGCTCCGACGACGGTCAGCTTGACCTGCAAAGGTGACCTGCGCCTGTTGTGCCTGCTCATATATCGCTCCTCGGGCCTTCGCCACCACCAGGGGGCGGTGGAGGACAGGACCAGAGTTGTCCATGAGGTGATTGAGGCATGAGGGATTCGACTGCCACGTCAGCTTCCCGTAATAACTCGATGTACCGCATCCAGGTCCGCCGACGTCTTGCTTTCGGCCAGGAGGCGAACTCGGCCCTGGGCATCGAGACATGGCACGCGGACGGTGAGGTGGAGTAACCGTCTCGGCACCGGTCTGCCACGAATCGGCCGTGGCCGGGACACTACTTCACCGCGCGCGCCCATGGTTCCTGTCCCTCCTCGAACGGGTGCCCCGTGCCGCGCGCGGTGATCGCTCCTACGAGATGTCTGCCGAGACACGCCCCGACCGCACGCCGCGTCGGCCACGGGTCAGCCGAGGGCGAAGTAACGCAGCCACACGTAGCCGAGGGAGATGGTCACGGTGACGACGGTGACGATCAGGCCGTACTTGGTGAACTGCCAGAAGGTGATGGGCTGGCGGTTGCGTTCGGCGATGCCGAGGACGACGACGTTCGCGGAGGCGCCGATGGCGGTGGCGTTGCCGCCCAGGTCGGCGCCGAGGGCAAGGGCCCACCACATGACGTGGTCGCTGCCGCCGCCCATGTTGTGGACCAGGTCGCTGGTGATGGGCGCCATGGTGGCGACGTACGGGATGTTGTCGACAACGCCGGACAGCACCGCCGAGGCTCCCAACAGGGTCAGGGAGCCGCCCAATTCATCGGTGCCGATGGCGTCGGCCAGCGCCTTGGAGACCTCGTCGATCACACCGGTGTCCACGGCGACGAGGGTGAACGCTTCCTCACCCTGCGGGATGCCGGCTGGAGAACGAGCAGCCACTCGTGTGAGCGGTCGTCAGCACGCCGCGGCGGCGAATGCCGACCGCGCGGCATGTTCATGATCGTCAGCGTCACCTTGCTGAGGGCCAGGTACTCGAACATGCCGGTCTTCTTCAGCACGCCGACGATCATCATCATGCCCATCAGCAGGAAGATGACGTTCCAGTCGACACCGGAGTCCTCGGAGTAGAACGCCGAGACGTCGTTCCGAGGCTCGCTCCCTCGGCCCGACGGCATGCCTGGCGGTGGGGTTGGCCATCGGGTGGAGGGGGTCGGCGGCCCGGTTGATCCCGGACTCGACCGCGGAGATCCGGTCGGCGAGCAGGCCGAGCGCGGCGACCGCGCGGGTCAGTGGGGCGTCCTCGGGGCCGCCGAGCGTCTGCGCGCGAACGTAAGCCGTCTTCTCCTCCGCCCAGCGGGTCTCCTCTTCTGTGCTGAGGGTGCCGCGCAGTTCGGCCAGTTTCAGCAGGTTGGCTTCCGCGCCGGTCGTGAGGGTCTGTGCCTCGGCCGTGTAATGGTCGTCGATGACGGCGGCGAGTTCGGCGTCGTTCATGACCGGCTGGATGCGTTGGGCGATCTTGTTCATGGTGCGGTAGGAGCCCTGGAGCCGAAACGGTGGCTCCGGACGGGTGGCGTCGGTCCGGGCGGCGGAGGCGATGTAGGCCGCGTTGACGGCGAGGACGGTCGCGCGGGCCGTGAGCAGATGGCCCAGGACGGTGAGGATCCGGTCCAGTTCGGCGGGGACGTAGGGGTGGGTGAGGCGGTCGGCGCGTGCGGTCGGGTCGCCCTCTGCGAGTCGGATCAGCAGGTCCAGGTCGGTGCGCTCGCGCCCGGCGAGCGGGGCGAGGACCGGGTTCGCGGTGAGGGCGTTCTCGACGAAGCTGGTGGCGAAGGCGTCCTCCTTGCCGGTCAGGACGTCGCCGAGGTTCCAGACGTCGGCGCGGCTCGCGAGCATGTCGGGGACGTGGAAGCGGCTGCCGGACTCGGTGTAGGGATTGCCCGCCATGCAGACCGCGAAGCGTTTGCCGCGCAGATCGTAGGTCCGCGGCTTGCCGTTCCACACGCCCTCGACGCGGCGCGTGGCGTCGCACAGCGGGATGAACCGCTGGAGCAACTCGGGTGAGGTGTGCTGGATGTCGTCCAGGTGGAGAAGGGTGTTGTTTCCCGCCTCCAATGCGAAGTTGATCTTCTCCACCTCGTGGCGGGCGGTGGCGTTCGGAGCCTCGGCCGGGTCGAGCGAGCTGACTGCGCTACCGAGCGAGGGCCCGTTGACCTTGACCAGGACAAGGCCGAGGCGGTCGACGACGTACTCCATGAGGGTCGTCTTGCCGTAGCCGGGCGGGGAGATGAGCAGGAGCAGGCCGCCGGTGCCGGTGCGCTTCGCATCGCCTGTGGTGCCGAGCTGTTTGGCGAGGTTGTCGCCGATGAGAGGGAGGTAGACCTCGTCGAGGCGACCGCGGACGAACGCGGACATCACCCGGGGTCGGTACTCGTCCAGCCGCAGCCGGGTGCGCTCGGCGGTCACGAGGGCGGTGCGCCGCCGCTGGTACGCGCGGAAGGCCGGGGTGTCGTTCGCCCCGAACTCGCTCGTACGGGCGAGGAATTCGTCGATGCGGATGGTCAGGGAACGGTCGGTGACACGCGGATGCGTGCCCAGCAGCCCCCTGACCGTCTCGGTCAGCGGCGCGTCGGACTCGTAGCGCGGCAGGTCCGGACAGAGTTCGACGGCCACCGCCTCGGCGAGGTCTCCGGGGGTGATGTCCGTGCCGGTGGCGGAGCTGTACGAGGACAGCCACGCCTCGACGAGCTGGCGGCGCGCGGCGAGGTCGTCGAGGGCGGCGAGGTCCTCGTCGTACGCCGACGTGCCCACCGTGCGGCGGAACTTGTCGAGGAGCGTGCGGGTAGCCGAGCTGATGACGAAGCCGTCGGGGTCGGTCGTCAGCTCCTCGAAGAGGTACTTGGCGGACGCCTCGCCGACGTGGACCGCCAGCTCCGCCAGGAAGTCGGCGATCGCGGGCGCGAGGCCGAACGTGTCCCGGGCGCGGGCGAGCGACACCGCGCGGCGTTTCAGGGTCGCGCGCTCCTCGGCGGGAAGCGTGTGGGCCCAGAACAGCTGGGCGGCGGCGCGGCCGGCGGGTTCGTGACGGAGAAGGGCCGCCCTCTCGTGCAGGCGCAGCAGCACGGTGAGGATCGCGGTCGCGTCGTGATCGTGGACGCCGCGCTCGTGGCCTTCGTCGTACGCCGTCTGCGCGGCCTGTCGTACGAGGTCGGGGAGGTCGGCCTCCGCGAGGGCCGCCGGGCCGTGTTCGTCCAGCAGCCGGGCCGCGAGGTGCTCGGCGCGGTAGACCTGGGGCGATTCGGAGGGCAGTAGCCGGTCCCGGTACGGGCGGGTGGCGGCGAAGTCCGGGTCCGTGACCGGAGAGCGGTAGTCGGTGCCGGTGAGCGCGAAGGCGACGCCGTCGCCGTTCGGAACCAGGGTGAGGTCCAGGGGCTCGGTGTTCACGGCGAACCGGTGGCTGCCCAACCGGATGACGCTGCCGTCGTCGGTGTACAGGTCGGTGCGGTCGCGCAGGGCACGGGACGCTTCCTGACGGGCGGCCTCCAGCCGGCCCGTCAGTTCCTCCGCCCGCACCTGGTCGCCGAGTTCGCGCAGCTCGTCCGCGGTGCGCTGGATCTTGGCGGCCATCGAATCGGAGGCGAAGTACGTACTGACCGCGTCGGCGTCGGCGCACGCGGCGGCCCTGCGCGCGACCGTTTCCAGGACCCGGGACGCCGAGGCGACAAGCTGTTCGGCCCGGCGGGCGCGGGCGTCGACGAGGGTCTGCTTGCGGGCCGCGAACGCCTCGTACACCTCGGTCCGCTTGTCCGCCAGCTCGCCGAGGAAGTCATCGAACTCCGTGAAGCGGGCTTCCAGGTTCTCCACCTGCACCAGCAGCCGCGCGAGTTGCTCGTCACAGGACTCCGGGCTCCCCGCGGCAGTGAGCGCGCTCGTGACCGACTGGCCGAGCAGAGCGAACTCGGCGGCGAACTCGGCACGTCCCTCGTGGTCGAGGAGTTCGCGGCGGCGGGCGTCGAGCGTGGCGCGGGCGCGGTTGACGCCGCCCAGCACGTCGGCGACGCGTTCCAGGATGGACGTCCGCACCGTGGCGTCGCCGATGTCCAGTCCGGCGACGACCTCGGTGACGGTCCGCAGTCCGTCGGTCAGTTCCTCGATGCGAGTGGTGACCGGCGCCGCGTCGGCGACAGTGGCGAGCGACTCGGCTTCCGAGACGAGCCGTTCGACGGCCTGGTGGTGGCCGGTGAAGGAATCCTCACGGGCAAGGAAGGCGACGACACGCTGCCCGAACGAGGCGAGGTCGGCCTCCGCGTCGGCGGCGAGCTCGTCGATACGGACGGTGTCGGCGTACCGCAGCTCCTTGACCCTGAGCAAGTGCCCCTGGGCACGGCGCAGTTCGGTGAGGCCGTTCACCCAGGCGGGGGCGTCGCGGGGTGCCTCGCCGCGCAGTCGCCGTACGACCGAGGCGATGTGCGCGGCGGCCTCCGCGAGTGCTTCGGCGGCCTGGCGGGTGAGGGCCTGGACGGTCTCGAACTCGGTCAGTACCTGCTCGACCGTCGCGCGGACCACGTCCAGCGGAGTGCGCAGGTCGCCCAGGTCGGCGTCACCGAGCCAGTGGTAGGTGTCGGCCACGCGGGCGCAGGCGGCGAGCAGCGCCTCGTACATTTCGGCCGTCGGGACGGTCTCGGAAACGGCGCGTGTGAGGGACAGACAGTCGGAGATGCCCCGGACGAGGTCGGCATTGCCGACGCGTCCCAGCGGGCCCGCTTCGGAAGGCCGGTCAGCAGCGTAGGTGTCCGAGACGTACGGGGACCGCCAGAGCTGCAGCGGATGCACGCGTGTCGGCTCATCGGAGTCCGCCCGCAGCACCGTCAGCGTGCCGTCGTCGAAGAGCGCCCAGCCGTGGCAGGACAGCGGAGCGGCGAACTCCTTGCGGATCATGTTGTACTGGAGCAGGAGGCTGCGGCCCTCCACTCGCGCGTGGAAGGCGAAAAGGACGTCCTCGCCGTTGGGCGAGCGGATCACCCGTTCGTACTCCAGGGCTGCCGTATCCAGAGAGGCGGCGATTCCGCCGAAGGTCTTGTACGCCCCCGTGGCCAGGCAGTAGCCGCCTGGGAAGACGATTCCCTGGCCTGCGGGGAGACGGCGGCATGCCTGCCCGATGCCGTCGAGGCGCACCACGGACTTGGTGAGCGTGTTGAAGACCAGGTGGCGGTGCGCGTCCTCCTTGTAGGGGCGGATGCGGAGCAGGATCAGGGCGCCCACGCGCGCGTAGGCGATATCCGCGTCGGCGAGGGACTGGAGCGGTTCGTCGACCGGCTCGGCGTAGATCCCCTCTCCCGTCTCGGTGTTGTCCTCGATCTTGACAGTGAGGGTGCCACCGACCGTCTCGACGAAGACCTCGCCCTCGATGGAGACGTGCGGGTGGCGGCCGAGTACGTGGTCCTCGCGGGTCGCCTCGTGCCACTCGAAGTCGTGCGAGGGCGGGAAGACGTGATCGTGCTCACCGCGTGCGTCCAGGAACGACGCCCGGCCGTCCGCCGAGAGGGCCCACCGCAGTACGCGGATGTCGCCGACCTTCTCACCGGTCTGGAAGACGGCCAGCAACTTGCCGTCCACGTGCCGCAGTTGGAGGAGATGAGCCGCACGGTAGTAGCGGTACAGAGCGACGAGTTCCCGTACGAAGGCGGGGTCGTCGAGCAGGCCGGGGATGGCGTCCTCGGACAGCCGGTTCAGGTCTCGGTCGTGCAGCGCGAAGACGTCGCCCACCGTCGTCTCGGGCTTGAGGCCGAGGAAGACGTTGTATCCGAAGAGCAGGACGTCACCGACGGAGACGATGTCGCGGGGCACGCAGTGGTGCTCGGTGCGGATGCGTTCGGTGCCGGTGAGCTCCAGCCGGGTCGAGCCGAACTGCTCGATGCGGCGGGTGTTGAGCTCCTCGGCACGCCGGGCGAGTTCGCCTGCCTGTGCGGCGAGCCGGTCGCGCAGCACCTCGTACGTACCGGTGTCCAGGCCGGTGGTCATGGGTTCCCTCTCAGGAAGGCGGGACATGAGGTCCGGAGCCGCCGTCCCCTGTTCGGCGGCTCCGGACCTGGTTCGGCGGTCAGACCTTGACGCTGCCGTTCAGGGCGGCGAGGGGCATGTCGGAGAGACCCAGCTCACCTGCCTTGTCGAGCAGTTGCTGCACCTGTCCGGCGCCGGCGCCGCCCGTCTTCATCAGCTTCATCAGCAGTGCGGAGACGGTCAGGTTCTGCACGTCGGCCGTGGACACCGAGCCGAGGATTCGGCTCAGGTCGTCGGTGAAGCTCGACGTGCCGTCCAGCCACGGCCTCGCCAGCGCCTGCGCGGTCTCGGAGTGCCGCATGAAGCCGTCCACGCCCTTGCCGAGTGCGATCGAGGAGACGAGGCGGTCGAAGAAGACCGACTCACCGCCGACGATGTTGATGTCGGCGTTCTCCAGCCCGGTGGCGAGCACCGTGGCCTGCGCCTCGGCGACCTGCCGCTGCACGTCGATTCCGGCCAGCCGGATCTCCTTCTCGGCCTGGGTCCGCAGCCGGTACTCCTCGTGACCACGGGACGCGTCGTCCAGCGCCGCCATCGCGACGGCCTTCTGACTGAGACCCTCCGCCTCTGCCTTGAGCTTCTCGCCGATACCGGTGGCCTCGGCGAGCGCCTTGGCCCGCGAGCCCTCGGCTTCGGCACGCAGCCGGGCCTCGGTGCCGTCCGCCTCGGCACGCAGCCGCGCCTCGGTGGCCACTGCTTCGGCACGGCCGGCCTTCTCGGTGACCTCGGCCGCCTTGTCGCGGACCTGGACGTCGGCGAGGCCTTCGGCGGCGGACTCGGCCTGGATGGCCTCGGCGAGCCGCAGCTTGGCCCGCGCGTCGAGGTCGGCCGACTTCAATCGAGCTTCGGCAAGCGTCAGTTGCTCGGCGGCTCGGTGCTTGGCCGCGGTCTTTGCCGCCTCGGCCGCCTTGATGTCCTTGACCAGCTTCTCCTGGGCCTGTGCCTCGGCGGCGATGATCACGGTCTGCCGTCCGCGCTCGGCTTCCTCCACCGCCCGCAGCTTCTTGATGGACTCCTCCTGCTCGGCGACCGTACGGTCCACCGCGACCCGCTCCCGGATGACCTCGGCGATCTCCCGCTTCTCGGCCTCGGCCTCCTTGTCGGCGGCGATACGCGTCAGGCCCGTCTCCCGTTCCCGGGCGATGACCTCCAGCAGCCGGTCCTTCTCGATGCGCTCGTTCTCGATCGCGATGACCCGCTCGCGGTTCTTCTGCGCGACGGCGATCTCGCGGGCCTGGTTCTCGCGCTGGATGCCGAGCTGCTCCTCGGTGCGGATGAACGCGCCCTGCGAGCCGAGCCGTTCCTCCTCCTGCACCTTCGCGGTCGCGGCCTCCTCGCGGGCGCGGAGGGTCTCGACCTCGCGCCGCTGCTTGATCTCGGCCTCGGCCTGCCGGCGCTCCAGCTCCAGGATGGTCTCCCGGGCGTCGACGTTCTGCCGGGTGATCTCCTTCTGCTCGGTGCGCTGGAACTCGTTGGTGCGGACGTGCTCGATCGTCGTCAGTTCGGTGATCTTGCGGATGCCCTGGGCATCGAGGATGTTCTGGTTGTCGAGCTGCGTCATCGGGGTCTGCTCGAGGAAGTCGATGGCCGCGTCGTCGAGGTGGTAGCCGTTGAGGTCGGTGCCGATGACCTGGATGATCCGGTCCCGGAACTCCTCGCGCTTGGTGTACAGGTCGACGAAGTCCAGCTGCTTGCCGACCGTCTTGAGGGCCTCGGAGAACTTCGCCGCGAAGAAGTCCTGGATCGCCGCCGCGTCGCTCGCGGTCTCGGTGCCAATGGCCTGCGCGACCTTGATGACGTCCTCGACCGTCTTGTTGACCCTTACGAAGAAGCTGATGTGGATGTCGGCGCGGATGTTGTCCTGGCAGATCAGACCCTCACGGCCGGTGCGGCGGATCTCGATGGTCTTCACCGAGATGTCCATGTACTCGGCCTTGTGCAGCACCGGCAGCACCACGGCGCCGGTGAAGGTGACATCCACCTTCTTCGTCTTGGAGATGATCAGCGCCCGCCCCTGCTCCACCTTGCGGAACAGCCGGCCGACCACCAACAGCATGGTGATCGCGATGAGGAGGACAACGGCGACGAGCACGCCGATGCCCAAGGAGATGACATCCATGGCAAACGTCCCTGAGGCGTAAGGAACTTCAAGCGAGTGAGAAGGTGCGGCGCACAGCGGGCGCGAGCGACTCAGGTGCCGTGGCCCCGCGGGTCGAGCGCCGTGTCGTACGGCGCGACCCAGAAGAACTCGCCGACCTCGTCGTAGGCGTACAACAGGCCGGTACTGCCGCTGGTGAGGACCTCGTCCGCGGTCTGGCGCACCTGCACCACCGCGGTGGAGCCGTCCTTGGCCGCGACCTCGGCCTGGCCGAAGCCGACGTCCACCCGCCCCGTGCGGATGGTGCAGGTAAGTCCCACGAAGTCCAGCCGGGACGGCCCCGGTTCATCGGGGAAGAGGTGGCGCAACGGTCGTACGAGCAGGCGGGTCACACGCCAGGCGATCAGTAGTGCCCCCGCCAGGACCACCAGCCCGGACAGCCCGCGGACCACCCCGGAGGACGCCAGGGGATCGAGCAGGACGGTCGCGCTCAGACTCAGGAACCAGCCGATCGCGGTCGCCAGGGAGAAGACGACCGTGACCCCCCCGCCCATCCCCCAGGCGTCGAAGTGCACGTGGCCGTCGAAGCCGTGCGACTCCGCCGCTCCGACGGCGACCAGCAGCCAGAAGCCGACAACCACGACGAGCGCGGCCGTGAACAGGATGGTGGGAAAGCCGCTGACAGCCACGAGAAACGACCACATGCCCCCACCCCCCGCTCGTCGTGTTGTGCTGCTGACCTGTTTCGGTGGCGCACGGCTCCCCTCCGGCTCTCGGTGCCGGACACCACCCAGGTGTCCGGCACCGAAAGCATCCACTGTGCTCCCCTGCGCACATCGTGCATGTCAGGTACCGACCAGCGCATTGCCGGTTCCCGGCAGTGTTCATTAGGGTCTGCATGCCGGTCGCCGCTAAGAAGTCGTCACCGGGCCGTCAAGAAACCGGGGGACGACGTGACGGGGCACGACATACCTGAGCAGTATCTGAAGGGCTATACCCTGATCCTGGCGGAGGTGTCGGCCACCGGCCGGCGCCTCACCCGCGACGAGATCGAGTCACGCCGCACCCTTGGCGAACAGGCCGCCGACGCCGGTCACGGCCTGCGCGCCCTCGTCAGCGCCCACCTGTCCGCCGCCCGCGCCGCCTTGCCCGCGACGCCCGGTTCCGTCGACAGCACACTTGCCGCGATCCAACAGGTCATCGACGCCTTCGCCGAGGGCTACGAACGAGCACAGTTCCTCGCCGTACGGAAAGAGGAGGCGGCGCGCCGCGAGTTCATCGACGACCTCCTCTACGGCCGCAGCGACCTGGGCCGCCTCGCCGAGCGCGCCGAGCGCTTCGGCCTGCGCCTCTCCCACGCGCACGCCGTCGCCGTCGCGCAGGGCACGACCGCCTATGACGAGGGCGCCGTAGTGCCACGACAGGTGGAACAGTCCCTCATCGCGCGCTTCGGCGACCGCAACATTCTGTTCACCACCAAGGACGGCCGTATGCTGTGCGTCGCGCCCGGCGACCAGGACGACGTCCTCACCTACTTCGCCAAGCAGGCGTACGCGGCCTCGGACGGCGGACTCGTCGCCATCGGCCGCCCCCAGCCCGGCCCCGGCGGGGTCGTCCAGTCCTACGAAGAGGCACTGAACACCCTCGAACTCGCCGAACGCCTCGAACTCGACGACCCGGTGCTGCGCGCCGCCGACCTGCTGGTCTACCCCGTCCTCACCCGAGACCGCCAGGCCATGGCCGACCTCGTCCTCGACGCCCTCGGCCCGCTCACCACCGCCCGCGGCGGCGCCGAGCACCTCCTGGACACCCTCACCGCGTACTTCGACTCGGGCTGCGTCGCCGCCGAGGCCGCGCGCCGCCTCTCCCTGAGCGTGCGCGCCCTGACCTACCGCCTGGAACGCATCCACAAGCTGACCGGCGCCAACCCCGCCGACCCGGCCCACCGCTACACGCTCCAGACCGCGGTCATCGGCGCCCGACTGCTGAACTGGCCCGCCCAGAGCCTCTGACCCGGTCGGCTCAGCGGTAGTCGGGGTTCGGGGCGTCCAGACGACAGCCCGCGTCCCGATCCGAGCCCTGGTTTCCGTGGGCGGGGACACCGCCCACGCACGTCAACAGGGGCTCCAGGTCGGTCCATCGCGGGGACCCTGGACCCGGCTCCGGATGCGTCGGGCACCCGGTAGGACGATGAGGCGACGGTGTGACGCCGCCGTCGCACCGCCCGGCAGCCGCTTCGCCACGGAACTGGCGAGGCTCTGAGCTTCACGAATCACCCGCAGCAAGGTCTCGTCGAGCGGACCGCACCAACCCGTCGCACGCGCGTCCCCCGCACCGTCCGACGACACCCCCCCTGGTCCGGCGACCCCTACTCCGCCGCCCTGCGCGCCGGCAGTGGTCCCCTCTACCTCCGCAGTACCGACGCCCGCTGCTGCCGCTGGAGGTGGAACGGTGGTGCGCCGAGGCCGATGCGGCGGATCTGGAGGTACCGCGGCGGTGCGAAGGGGTCGTCCTCGACGTGGGACGCGGGCCCGGCCGGCCCGTGGCGGCGCTCGCCGCGCAGGGGCGACGAGCGCTGGGTATCGCCGTCAGCGAGGCGGCCGTCGCCCACACCGTGTGGCTCGGCAGGCGGGCGCTGCGCCGGTCCGTCTTCGAGGCGCTCCCTGGTGAGGGCCCCTGGGACACCGCCCTCCTACGATACGCCCGCCAAGCGGGCCGGCGCCGAGACGCTCAGTGGGCGGCCGGGGGCCGCTCGTTCGTCGCCCTGCGCAACCGCTCCGACCGCGCCGACCTCCGCGAGCGCAGCACGAGCAGCACGGCGGAACCCCCGAACAACACCGCCGTGACCAGCAACCAGCGGGCCAGGAAGCCGTCGCCGGACAGACCGGTGTCGGAGCGGTAGAGGTCCGACACCTGCCCACTGATCAGCGGAAACCACATCAACAGCAGGAGACAGGAGAAGGTCGCCGGGAACCGGACATAGAGCGTCCACTCCCGATGGCCGACCGCGTCCAACCCCCGTGTGAGGGCCCGGTCCACCCCCGCATACAAGGGCACCAGTACCAGATCGTGCAGGAGCGCCACCCCCACGAACCACAGCACCACCCCGAACCAGTCCCCGGCGAGCAGCCGCACCCCGGCGTACCCGGCGAGCGCGAACGAACAGGCCAGCAGCAGGATCTGGAACGGACTGCCCAGAACGGGCTTCCCGAACGGCCGACGCGTCACGGGTCGTCGCGTCACAGGTCGTCGCATCACAGGTCGTCGCATCACAGGTCTCCGAACGTCATCCGGGCCACCCACTTGGTGTTGAGCACGCCGGGCGCCGCGGGGACGATGATCCGCGCGGGGTAACCGTGGTCGGGGGTCAGATCCTCGCCGTTGACGAACAGGGCCAGCAGCGAGCGCGGGTCGCGCACCTGGTTGTAGCGCAGGGCCGCGTGCCGGAACGCCCCGTGCCGCTGCAACGACTCCACCAGTACGTCAGGCGCCGCGCCCTCCTCGTATCCGACGAGCCGCGCCAGGTCCCGCAGCGGTACGCCCCGCCACCACTGGTCGGAGGTCGACCAGCCCTCCACGCAGGCGATGGGCAACGCGGCGCTGCGGAGCGGGAGTTTCAGCAACTCGTCCCGGCTCAGCCGGACCGTGCGCCCGCGCCCTTCGACGACCAGCCGCCATGCCTCCTCGCTCGTCTCCCGCATGTCGATGCCGACCGCCGCGGCCGTCTTGTTGATCTGGAAGCCGCCGGGGCCGGAGCCCGGTTCGGAGCCGCCGTGGGGCGCGAGGACGGCCGTCTCCCGCAGCGGCGCGTCGAAGCTGCGGCCCGCCGTGGTGGCGAGCAGCACCAGCGATCCGCCGCCCACGAACCCGAGTGCGCCGCGCCGCGAGACGGTGGGCGGGGTGGGGTCCGGCGAGACCAACTCCCCTTCCTCCGTGGTGTTTTCGTCCCGGAGGTGGCGCAGATTGCGGATCGCCGCCGGTACTCGCAGCACGGCGTGCGCCACGAACGCGGCGAAGAACACCCAGGCCCCGTAGAAGTGCAGCGGATAGAAGGAGCCCGGGAAGAGGTAGTCGAGCTGGACGTTCAGCACACCTGTCGTGAACTCGAACAGGGCGCCCCCGACCAGTAGGAGCAGCGAGATCCGCTCCAGCGCGTGCGTGAGCGACCGGGCGGGCGGCAGTGTGAACAGCTTCGGCACGACCGACCACAGCTTCGCCAGCAGCACGGGGATCAGCGCGATCCCGAGCGTGACGTGGACGCCCTGCGTGAGGCGGTACAACCACGATGGGGTGGTGGGCCAGGAGAAGAGGTAGAAGCCGAGCAGACCCTTGTCCGAGGTCATGTCGTTCACCGGTGCCAGGTTCGGGTTGTAGGCGGCGTACGACACGAGACCCGTCACGAACAACACGGTGATCCCGCCGAGCAGGACGACGCCGAGCACCGAGGTGAACCAGGGGCCACGCACGGAGCTGCGCCAGAACGTGGGTGAGGTGGGGAGCTCCGGCTTGTGCATGTCCCGACCGTAGGCCGAGTGCTCTCCCGAACGGGTCCGCAAACCATGACAAAACTCTGACGTCCACCCCGGTGGCCGCGCCGCCGGGCGCTACGCCGGTCAAAGTCCAGGTCTTCGGTCAAAGACCAGGTCTTCTTGCTGTGCGTAGTGCGTCGCGTTCCTACCGGTGCTCGGGGTTTTCGTAGTCACGGCGGCAGCCGGCGTCCCAGGCGGTGCGCTGGTTGCCGTATGCGGGAATGCCACCGAGATCCTTCAACGCCCGGGCCAGGTGCAGCAGGTTCCAGGTCATGAAGGTGGTGTTGCGGTTGGTGAAGTCGTTCTCCGGACCGCCGGAGCCGGGGTCGAGGTACGAGGGGCCGGGGCCCGCCTCGCCGATCCATCCGGCGTCCGCCTGGGGAGGGATGGTGTAGCCCAGGTGCTGCAAGCTGTAAAGGACGTTCATGGCACAGTGCTTGACGCCGTCCTCGTTGCCGGTGATCAGGCAGCCGCCGACGCGCCCGTAATAGGCGTACTGTCCGGCCTCGTTCAGCAGGCTGGAGCAGGAGTAGAGGCGTTCGATCACCTGCTTCATCACGGAACTGTTGTCGCCCAGCCAGATAGGGCCGGCCAACACGAGGATGTCGGCCGCCAGGACCTGCTGGTAGAGGTCCGGCCAGGCGTCCGTCTCCCAGCCGTGCTCCGTCATATCGGGCCACACACCGGTGGCGATGTCGTGGTCCACCGCCCGTACGACATCAACGTGCACTCCCTGCGCATCCATGACGGCGGTGCTGCGGTCGATCAGTCCCTGGGTGTTGCTCGATTCCGGCGAGCGCTTGAGAGTGCAGTTGATCACCAGAGCACGCAGGTCGTCGTACCGGGCCGGCGGTGCATCGGTGGCGGGCGGCAAAGCGGTCACACGGTCCTCCCAGAGCCCCGCCGCCGCACGGTGCGCGGCGGCATGTCCACATCTGGATCCAGCGTGCGGGCCGACCGTCGCAGACGCCACCACTACGCCTCCGAATGCGGGTACTTGTCCGAGTCACGTCGCCACGACTGGCCGAACGATTCGTGGATCTTCCGCATCCGATCCAGCAACGGGCTGGACCCTCGGGGGTGGAAGACCACCAGCTCTCCGCAGATCGCGCCAGTGCCATAGGCGTCAAGGAACGCCTTGAAGTCGCCTGGCAGCGCCGAGCCGACATAGCCCTCGACCTCGGCCCAGTCATCAGGGGATGGGTGCCGGACCGGTGGCGGGCCGAGCAGTTGCACCAGGTCACCCAAACCCGCCATACGCCCCACCTGTTTGATCGTCGGTTGTCGGCGTCAAACCTAGTCAGACGCGGCGGCGGTGATCAAGGGAAAGCGGGATCGGCAGCCATCCCCTCCGAGTCATTTCACGACGTTGACCGCTCGCGACTACGACCAACAAAGCTCACAGGCAGCGAAGTTCAGAGAAGCAGGCGTGTTCGTGGATGCAGGAGGTGCCGAACGTGCGGCCGCATGCTCCGATGGAGACTTTGCGCCGCTCAAAGTGGCCGAGGAACTCTTGCCATTCCTCGTCGGTGGGGACCCGGTATTCCTCGCTCGGGCAGAGGGACCTGCGGCGGCCCAGGAAGGCCATGTGCGCCTGGATCGCCTCTTCGGGGTAGACGCGGCCTGCGGGAGGCGATCGTGCCGCTCGGCTACAAGGGCAGCTACCAGCGCGTCCGCGCCTCTTTGAGCCCAAAGCGCACTTCACCGCAGCCAGTAACGGCACGGCCGCCCTCGCCCTGGGCGGTCGCCGGGTGGATCCTCAGCCGCCCGGAACCCCTTGCCGAGACCGAACAGCTCCGGCTCAAGACCGTCCGTGCCCACTGCCCCGAACTGGGCGCCCTCACCCGCCCTGTCCGCTCCTTCGCGACCATGCTCACAGAGCGTCAGGGCGAGTGCCTGCCGGACTGGCCCGACGCGGTCAGACAGGACGTCGGCCCTTTCGACGACGACGATGCCGCAGACTTCGCCATCGCTTTGGACGAGGTGGCAATGAAGGCACGCGAGAGTCTGGTCCGCAGCGCGCTCAAACGCGCCGCCGATACCACGGACCACCTCGGCACCCCGACGCCATGCTGGCTGTAGCCGCTGCTGCCCTGATCGTCGCGCAGTGTCCGGGTGGTGAACCGACCTGCCCGAACTACGGTCCTTCGGAACCAATGCCGAAATTGTCTGCCGACCTCAAAATGCTGGCCCTCGACGCCTTGGACCAGGTAGTCGCGGAGCCGTCCGAACTTGCCGAGCTATGGGACGAAGCCTCGAACGGTCCGAAACGGCGTCAGGTGATCAACCACCTGCATGACGTCCTCGACCCTCCGAACCCGCCGCAGGCGGATGCCCTCTTCGACATAGAACTGGTGGCTCAAAGTGACCGACCACACAAGCTGAGCCAGGACCCCTGGAAGTGAAGGACGCTTCCAGGGCCTTCGGGTTCTCCCGGGCAAAGTGCTACGACCTGGGGAGGCGCACACGACCTCCACCTCCGTCCACAGCGTGCCTATGTGGTCACGGCGCTAGCTGGTGTAGCCGGTCACGTCGCCGATCCAGGTGATGGAGTCGCCCGGGTCCTCGTCGGCGCCGTGGGCGGCGTCCCAGTACATCAGGGCGTTGACGTCGTCCCCGAGGTTTTCCAGGCTCAGGGCCAGGTTGCCGACGATCGTCAGCGAGGTGTCGGTGTCCTTGGTGCCGGTGCGGATCCACCAGTACTTGGCCTGGCTGTCGTTGGACTCGCCGATGAAGTACATCGGGTCCATCATCTCGAGCTTGCCGGGATGTCGCTGTCCAGCACGGTGCCGCTGGTGCCGCTGGTGCCGCTGGTGTCGTTGGCCAGGCTGTAGTCGGTGAAGTGCCGGGCCTCGGTGGTGTCGATGCCGAACAGGTTGTTCTCGCCGGCCGACAGGTCGAAGGCGTCGAAGGCCCGGGCGTCCTTGCCGCGGGCCCCCACGTGGTCGAGGTAGTCGGACCAGGTGAACGTGGCCGACGAACCGTCCCAGGCGATGAAGGTGTTGGAGGACAGGTAGGAGGTCCGCTCGGAGTCCGACAGGTCCGTCAGGTAGGTGGTGGCCGCCGGCTGAAGATAGGTCGCCAGCAGGTAGTCGTCGCAGTTGTCCGTCGTGATGGTGCCGTAGTCGTCCGCCGTCAGGCCGAGCGAGGCCTGGTACGTCTCAAACAGGGCCTTCAGGTCCGCGGAGACGTCCTGGTCGACCTCCTCGCCGGTGCTGAGCACGTTGGTGCCCCAGCACCACTCGTAGGCGCCGTCGGCGTTCTCCAGGTCGGTGATGGGGCACCAGGGCACCGGTGGCGTAGACCACGTCGTCGGCGTCGACAGCGCCGAGCTCACTGAGGTAGTCGTCGTACAGCGAGCTGGCGCCCCCGGAGGCTCCCAGCAGGGCCGACAGGGCGCCGCCGGCGCTGGTCCCGGCCGTGACGATCTTGTCGGTGTCGCCCGGAATGGTGCCCGCGTTGTAACGCACGTACCGGACCACGGCCTTGAGGTCCACGATCGCCGCCGGCGCGGTGCCGTAGTACTCACCGCTGGAGTTCACCAGGGTCCGGCCCCGCGCGCCCGGCTGCACCACGACGTACCCGGCCGCGAGTGCCAGTTCTCCCAGCGTGCCGCTCACGCCTGTCGCGGACGACACCGAGGAGGGGAGATATCCGCCGATCGCGTTGTAGAACAGGACCTCCTTGTCGCCGTCGTCCGTGGAGATCGTCGTCGTGATCTCGGTGTACGCGTCGGGGTCGAAGGGTCAGGGAGTCGGACGTGGTCGAGTTGGACGACCTGGTCGTGCCTAACGCGTACGCGTTGCTGGTGATCCCCGCTGCCGGTACGGCTGTGCGGCTGCGACGATTCCCTTGATCAGGGCTCTGCGCTTCATTTCGTGCCTCATTTCGTGTCTCCTCCGCGTGAGCTTCACGAGCGTTTATCTCGATCTCGGCAGCCAACTCAATTCGCGGGCGACATTATCGTCAACAATTTCAGGGATTCTTTTGCCAACCCATAGAGACTGCTCTAAGCCTGTGATTCTCGCGCAACTCATCGAACGAAATCGATCCCTGTCTGTGGGCAAGGAGGGCTGTGCATCTCCCACGAATCATCCCAGGCCCTTTGCCAACGTGATTGTTGACAGCTTTCATGCTCTGCAGAGCGGACACGCGATGCCATGGCCGGTTCTTCGTCAGACACAAGGCCGCGTGGCCCGGCACGGCCATTCACCCCCTCAGCAGGGGGCCACGTGTTACCGCACCTGGCGCCCGCCTTCGCCAAGGCCCTCGACACCAACGGCGACGGGACGCTGAGCGCGGCCGAGAAGACTCAGGACGCCAAGCGGATCAGCGCGGCGCTCACACTGCGGGCAGGCGGTCGCAAAATCTCTGCCACGCTCAACGAGACCACATACCCGGACCACGCGCTGCTAGCCGCCGCCGGAGGCTCCGTCACCCTCGACTTCACGGCCGCCGTGGCGTTCGGCACCACTCCTCGGCGCCTTCCACGCCCTGGCCCCCGGTCACGGCAAGGCTCTGCTCGCCTCCTATCGGGTCGGCGCCCAGAGCACACCCCGGCAGGCTGGTGCCAGCGCTCCAGGGCGCCAGCGGGGCCGCGATCCTGTTCCTGGGCACGCGGCTGTAGCAGCGCAGATGGCGGCAACGGGCGGCGGCAAACAGCCACGACCACAGTGACGTGCACGACCACAACCACCACGACCACAGTCGCAGCCACGGCGGGGGGCACCATCACCATCACCCGGCTGTCATGCCCACCCCCTTGCGCGGCATCGCCACGAAAGGCATGTCCGGGGGAATCATCCCCTGCCCCGAGGCACTGACGGTCCTGCTGCTGGCCATCGGCCGGGGCCGCACGCTCTGGGCCTGACCATGATCGCCGCGTTCAGCCTCGGTCTGGCCGGCGTCCTGGTCGGCCTGGGCCTGATCATGGTGAGCCCCCGCACCAGCCTTGCTGGTCTCCGTCAGCGTGGGTCCGCCCAGCTGGTGCAATGGCTGCCCATGGTCTCCGCGGCCGTCGTGACCGTGCTCGGTCTCGTCATCACGGTCGACGGCATCGGCGGGTTTGCCGCCTGAACGGTCCACGGTGAACGTGGCCGTCTTCCCGTCCCCTCGTTCCACCTCGACGGTGTCGCCGGCTTTCATCGTCTTCGGCTTCTTGAAGACCGCGTCCGCACCGCTCCAGGTCACATGTCCGGCGATCACCGCGGGCCCTTGGGACCCGGGGGTGGTGCCCGGTTCGTACCAGCCCGCCAGATCAGGGTTCTGCGCTCGCTGGACACGCCGAGGGGAGGGGATGACGACCCGCTGCGGCACCGTTCTGGCCGGGAGGGCCGACCCGCGTCGCCCGCCGCCGGACATCGCCGGCCTAGGACCTCAGCGACACCCACAGCACGGTCGCCGTCCGGACGCCGCCCCACCCGTAACGCTTGATCTGCTGGCTCAGTCCGGGCCGATGGCAGTCTCGAGCGCGCCAACGTGACCCGGCAGCCGTCCCCGCAGAACCGCGATGCCGCCCAGCACATGCTCGGCAACTCGGTCGCCGTCTGCCTGGACGGCAAATCCACAGCGGCCGCCGTCGCCTCCTCGATCGTGGACGTCACCGGCCCGGTCCCCATTCTCAAGCGTGCGGGCGCGATCAGCGCCGAGGGCCCGAGCACCGTGATCCCCGACCTACGGGACTGCTTCCGACCCGGCCTGGTGAGGGAACAGGGTGGCGCACCCTGCCTGCGGGAGTCACCCGTTCGGCGGGCGTCGTGAGCGCAATCGACTCGTTGGGGACAGCGTGGCCGTGCACGGTGAACAGCATGCAGGCGGCGCGCCAACCAGTGGCAACTACTCTTACCAGAGAGACCGGAATCGCCGCGCGCTGAGGCTGCGGCTAGAAGCCACAGCCTCAGCGCGTCTGGGCGTGCCCGAAGCGCGACAGTCCCCGGCCCGTGGCCGCCGCACCCGCGCCTGGTGTGGCGAACCCCTGCGGTGTAGTACGCAGTGTCTGGACGTAACCTGCGGCCATGGCTGACACCCCGCACCTGACGCCGTCCGAAGCCCTCGACCTGCTGCTGGCCGGCAATCAGCGCTTCGTCGCGGGCTCCCCACAGCACCCGAACCAGGACGCCGCGCGCCGCGCCGCAACGGCACCCGGCCAGCGCCCGTTTGCCGTGCTCTTTGGCTGCTCCGACTCACGCCTGGCTGCGGAGATCATCTTCGACAGGGGTCTGGGCGACCTTTTCGTGGTCCGCACCGCAGGCCACGTGGCCGGGGCTGAGGTGCTGGGCAGCATCGAGTACGGAGTGAGCGTCCTGGACTGCCCGCTGGTCGTCGTGCTGGGCCACGACTCGTGCGGCGCCGTCGCGGCGACCCGTGCCGCCCTGACTGACGGCCTGGGCGCCACCGGATACGTGCGCGACGTCATCGAGCGCGTCACGCCCAGCGTCCTGGCCGCCCGCGCCGCCGGGCTCACCCAGGAGGACGACATCATCGCCGAGCACATACGGCACACTGTCGACCTCCTCCTGGACCGCTCCCGGGTACTCGCCGACCAGGTCACCACCGGACGGACGGCCGTGGTGGGCCTGTCCTACCGGCTGGCCGACGGCAGTGCCCGCCTCGTCACCGCCCGAGGTCTTCCGACCGACGAAGCTGCCCCAAGCCTGGGCGCCTGAGCGGAGAGGGAGCGGCGCGGCTGCCCTGCCAATGAGTGCTGGTGACGACCGCTGCGGTCGTAGGCTCCTTCGGTCGGCCGGAGGCGGTGGTGCCAACCCAGCCGCCGTTTGACCGGCACCGGAGCCCTCTTGCTGGAGCACGGCTGCGCCGAGGCCGAGCGGCTGGGACCGGTTCGGCTTCCGGCGGAGATGCCGGTGCCGGCCCGGCCGGGCGGCCTGTTCCACTCGTGCGGGGCCTGGACGTGCGTGGTGCGGCGGGCCCGCCGCACCGGCTGCTGGTGCGGGTGTTCGCGGTCACGTAGGTCATCACGGCGGTGCCGAGCCTGGTGGTGTCCGCCATTCCCGCTCGGCCGGAGGCTCCCGTGTCCGGCAAAAGAGCACGGTTAAGGGCACGGTTCAGGCAAGTACTCCCACCACCACCGCAGCCACGACCGTGAGCGCAGCGACCGGCACTATGACCATCCGTAGCCGAACCAACCGGCCAGCGATGCCATGGCCCGCGCCCGTCGACGAATGCCGCTGCTCGCTGCGCATCCCCAGTAACGCACCGCACCAGAGGCAATCGCTGCCGGGGTCGTCCAGCCAGTAGGCGCCGGTGAGTTGAGCGAAGACCACACCGGGCTCTTCATCCTTCGCCGCGTTCATGCCGGACCAACGACGAACGCCAGCGAGCGGCCACGGTCTCGAACCAGCTCGTGTCCCCTCCGCCGCCGCATCGTGACCAGCCGGCACCAAACCAAGCCAAGCCAAGCCAAGCCAAGCCTCTGGATCATCGCCCGGCGGGAAAGCCCGGGTGGCTTCGTTCGCCTTCAGCGGCAGCGTTCGTCGGAGGGGTCAGCAGCAGTTGGCGACCAGTGTGCGAATGTCCAAGACACGTGCCGCCAGCGTCGTCAGGGCACATGCGAAGCGGCAGTAAAGCCGTGCCCCGCCTGCGTACTCTGCCAGCGGGCCGCTGCTTGACCTGCGTGGATACAGGCGCAGCCATACGGCCCTGCACTGACGTCTTGCTCCTCTCCAGAGCCCGGCCGCTGGAGCGCGCGTAGATTGGAAGTGCAGGCAGCCGCGCTCGCATGCTACGGAGAGCGCGTGATGACAGCGGACACTGATTTCACGGCATTCTTCGACGCCACACCAAGCCCGTACCTAATACTGGACACGGACCTGGTAGTCCGCTACGTCAATACGGCATACCTGCAGACCACCGGCCTGACCAGAGACCAGCTGATCGGAAAGTACTTCTTCGACGCCCTGCCGGAAAACCGCGACCGCGGTCAAGGTACTCATCGACACCCGCAGCAGACTGATCATCTACAGCAGCGCCGGACACCCACCCCCCGTCCTGCTCCACTCCGACGGGACCTGCGAACTGCTGGACCAAGCGACCGATCCGCCGCTCGCCGCCCGCCCCCACCATGTCCCCCGCCCCCAGGCCGGCCTGTCCTACACCCGAGGGGACACCCTCGTGATGTACACCGACGGTCTCATCGAGCGCCGCGACGAGGACATCGACGCCAGCCTGGCACGCCTGACCACAGCCCTGGCTAAGAGGGCTTCTCGAAACCGAGTGTTGGGTTGGGGGTTCCGTACGGGTGTGCTGTTCAGGTGATTGTGGCCGCGTGGGGGCATGAAGGCAGGGCCTCTCGGTAGCACAGAGGGTGTCTACGCCACTGCTCACCGGGAGGCCCTGTTGCCGCAGTTGTATCTGTCTGCTGCGAAAGAGTCCATTTGGGACACCCGGGCGTGCGACTGCTTCGCCCACACGTACGGCAACGCCGCGGACAATCCGTCCGGCGGGCACGGCTATCCGACCGACATGAGGGACGCGGAGTGGGCGGCGGTCCGCGACATGATCCCGAAGCCCGCGTGGGCCGAGGGCCGGGGTGGCCGGCCGGAGGAGTACTGCCACCGAGACATACTCGACGCGATCCGGTACGTGGTGGACAACGGCGTGAAGTGGCCTGCGCTGCCTGCCGATTACCCGCCGTGGAAGGCGGTGCACCGGTTCTTCACCCGCTGGCGCAAGCAGGGGCTGATCGGCGAGTTCCACGACCGGCTCCGCACCGCGACCCGTGAAGCGGAGGGCCGGGAGGCGGAGCCGACGGCAGGAGTGATCGACTCGCAGTCCGCGAAAGGCACATCCACCGTCGAGGCCGCGACCAGCGGCTATGACGGCGGGAAGAAGATCAAAGGGCGCAAGCGGCACATCGTGGTGGACACCCTCGGCCTGATCCTCGCGGTCATGGTCACCCCCGCCTCGACGGGGGACCGGGACGCCGCCCAGAACCTCCTGGCCCAGGCCACCACACGGCATCACCGGCTCAGACGCGTGTGGGCGGACAGCGGATACACCGGCATGCTCGTGGGCTGGTGCGCGACCGCCTTGAACCTGATACTGACCGTCATCCGCCGCAGCGACGACCACAAAGGCTTCGTCGTGCTGCCCAAAAGGTGGATCGTCGAGCGGACCTTCGCCTGGCTCACCCGCTCCCGGCGCCTCGCCCGCGACTACGAGCGGCTGCCCGCGTCGTCGGAAGCGATGATCCTGTGGTCGATGACCATGGTCATGACCCGCCGTCTCGGCCATCACCGCAGGCGAACCGGCCCGGTGCCGGCTCGTGCGCCCATCCCCGCGCAACGAGTCGCTTGAGCCTGCACCGCACGCCCTCGATCTTCGCCGGAACCACATCCAACCCCAACAAGGCAGTGATCTCACGGCAGTTCAGTGGCTGACCGCCGGTGACGCGGCGTTCGGCCAGCAGGCCCATGACCTGCTGATATTCCGGCGCCAGCACCTCGGCCGACAACCCCTCTCGCCAAACCGGAACCAGCGACCCGGGCTTCACCGCCGACGGCGTCCTGGCCTTGTTCTCCTCCGGCGTCTTCCCCGCCACAGCCTCCTGGCCTGCGGTCTCACCCGCGTCCCACACCTCGCCGACTCGCCTGCGGGCGATCAGCCACTCGTCCCACTCCGACTGCGCCGCCTCCAGTTCGGCCTGCAACTCCTCCACCCGCTGCCGGGCCGCACGTTCCCGCTCCTCCAGCCGCCCCAACACCGACGCCATCACACACCTCCAGCACGCCACCTCCACGGACGCACCGGACCTACCTCACCCGCCCCGGCATCACGCCTGAACAGCACAAACTCAGCCACCACACTCGGTTTCGAGAAGCCCTCTAAGGGCAGCGCCCTCGCCCCTGAGCAGCTGGCCGACGCACTGTTGGCCCGTCTCGACGTCACAGGGGGTGCCGCCGACGACATCGCCCTCATCGTCATCCGCCTATGACCCTACGCGGCCTCTCGACAGCTCTCTCGACAGCTCACCGCACACGGCGGATACGTTTGGACACTTTCTAGAACCACTGAACTTGAAAGCGTGATGTCGGACTGCCGGAAGCCACCTCAGTAACGCGGCTCACTCGGGGTCCGCTTGGCAGCTTTGCCATTCCCCATAGGGTCGTCAGGCCCTCGCGTTGTCCGTCGTCCGTGGGAAGAAACCGTGACCATCGCCGCTCGTCGCATCACCACCATCAGGAGCTCGCCCTCGACGGGAACGGGCCGACCCCCGCCGACGAGGACCACGCCCCGCCGCTACTGCTGACCCGCGGTTGGCTGACCGCCGCCGCGGGCGAGCCGGCCGCCGCGATCCGGTTGGTGTCGCCTCTGGTGCGCTCGGCCCACGCCGAACGCGACGCCTGGCCCTGGAAGCCGGGCTGGCTGCCGATCCTGGCCAGGATCGGCGTCGCCGACGACGACGCGGTGTTCCTCGAAGAGGTGCAGTCGCTGGCAGAGACCGGCGCGGCCAGGAATCCCGGCGTGGCCAGTTTCGAAGGCATCGCGGCACACATCCAGGGCGTGGCCGGGCGAGACGGTGACCTGCTCCGCCACGCCGTCGACGTCTTGGCCACCGGACCCCGTCCGCTGCTCCTGGCCGGGGCGCGAGAGGACCTGGGCAAACACCTGCTCGGCGAGCAGCAGCGTGCTGACGGGATCACACAGCTGGACCAGGCCTGGGACGCGTATCGGCAGTGCGGCGCGGTCGGCCCGATGCTGCGCGTCCAGCAGGCGCTGCGCAAGGCCGGCGTCCGGCGCGCCGGTTGGGTGGCCGCCGAGCCCGGCACGGCAGTCGGGTGGGCGGCCTTGACCGAGGCCGAGCGCACGGTGGCCCGCCTCATAGGCACGGGGTACTCCAACAAACAAGTCGCCGCCGAGCTAAGGGTGTCGACGAACACGGTCGGCACCCACGCCCGGTCCATCTTCGCCAAGCTCGACGTACGGTCCCGGGCCCAGCTGAGCAGCCAGTACCACGCCCAGATCATGGGAGAGTGAAGCGCGGCCGGGTCTCGCCCTGAGGCGCCGGACCGCGTCAGGCTGATCCGGCGCGGTCCGGCGCCTTGTCCGCGAAGGATGGGACGAGGACCGTCTGAGGGGGCCGGCGCTTCGCCTCACCTGTTCGCGTGATGGCGAGGAGCTCCGTGTGGTGATGACCTTGGTGCAACCTTGCGGATGAGGGCCGGTCGCGGCGTCCGCGGGCGGCAGGAGGAGGTTGTCCGTGAGCGATCAGCGTGACACAGCACAAGCAACTCGCGGACGTGCCAGCGGGGTTCGGTCCTCAGCGGTCCACCTGATCGTGCTGCCCGGTGGCGGTTATGCGGCGCACGCGGCGCACGAAGCGGAACCGATCGCCTCATGGCTCTCTGGGCTGGGCTTGTCGACCAGCGTCTTCCGGTATCCGCTGAACGTGCGGCATCCCGCGCCCCTTCTGGCGTTGCGTACTGAGATCCGGCGTCGACGCGAGCAGGGGGCTGACCGTATCGGAGTGGTCGGCTTCTCGGCCGGCGGACATCTTGCGGGGTTGGCGGCCCTGGCACCGACCGATGACCCACGCGAGTCAGTCCAGTTCGCTGTCCTCGGCTACGCGATCACGTCGATGGAGACCGAGACGTACCGGCCTTCGCGGATGATCCTTCTGGGCGAGGACGCCTCGCCGGAACTGCGCCGCGCGACCTCACTCGATGCGTTGGTGACCGCGGCGTCGCCGCCCTTCTTTCTCTGGCACACCGCCGAGGACATCTACGTCCCGCCCGAGCACACCTACCGCCTCGCCGCGGCCCTGGCCACGCACGACGTCCCGCACACCGCGCACGTGTACGCCCACGGCCCTCATAGCCTGGGACTCGCGGAGGGCGCCGGCGACGCGGCCACGTGGACGAGGTTCGCGGCGTCCTGGATCGCCGAACAACTCCGCCCCGCCCCCTGACCGCAGCCCTCAATTGTTCGGGGGAGGAAACGGAAGCGGTGACCGGAAGAGGATTCACATGTTCCTGGTGCCGAAGCGGGGCGTCGTCGTGGACGCACCCCCGAACCTGGAGAAAGGCTGATCGCGGGCAAGGGCGGCTGGCACCCGCCGGGAAACCTGTTCATCCACCTCCTCTTCTCCCCGCATGTGCCCGCATATTTCGACGCCATGGACCACATGCTCGAGTACGACTTCGAATCCGTCGTCCCATGTCCGACTCCCCCAGCCCCACGGCCGTGTTCGTACTCGGCGTGTTCGCCGACGCGTCCGGGTTCGGTGGGGTGACATGTGAGCCGGCCACCGTCGGCTACGACGTCTTCAGCGAGGCCACCGCTAGGGACCCGCATGTCTAGGTCCTGGTCTGCATCACCCCCTTCGAACCCGCTGTCAGGGAGAGCGCCGGCCGACCCATCAGCGAGTTCCCCGGCAGTGCTCGGGCTTCGACCGTCCCCGCCCGCCCACCCCGCCTCACCTGTTCACGTGATGTCGAGGCCGGGGGACGCGGTGATCTGATTGAAGCAGACCTTGGCATGACAACTCGGACGACCGCACGCATGCCTCAAGGAAGAAAGATCTCGAAAGGGATGAACAGCATGACGACTACCGCATTGGCCGGCCATGCCCTCCAGACCAGGTCGGTCGACGGTCTGGCGATCCGCTTCGTCGACACCGGCGAGCAGTCGGGGCCGACGCTGCTCATGACGAGCCCGTGGCCGGAGAGCCTCTTCGCGTTCCGGCGTATCTGGGACCAGTTGGCGCCGGTGGCCCGGCTGGTGGCCATCGACCTGCCGGGGTTCGGACACTCCGAGGGACGTACCGAGCTGTTCACGCCGTCGGCGATGGCGCAGTTTCTGCACGAGCTGATCGGCGGCTGGGGCCTGGAGACACCGCACCTGCTGGCCCCGGACGTGGGGACCGGCGCGGCGCTGTTCCTGGCCGGCCGCCATCCCGGGTCGGTGGCCTCGGTCATCGTCGGCAGCGGTGGGGCGGCGTACCCGCTCGAGGTGTCAGGCGCCCTCGCCGACATGATCGCGGCTCCCGACACCGATTTCCTCAAGGACTTCGACAGCCGCACCTCGGTAGGCGCCGCCGTGGAGCCTGCGGCAACTCGCACCGGGGAACCTGAGGTCTGGGAGGACTACGTCACCGCCTATGAGGACGGCAGGTTCGCCGAGTCCGCGCGCTACGTGCGTGCCTACCCCGTGGAACTGCCGGTGGTGGGTGAACTGCTGCCGTTCATCACCACCCCGGTGCAGGTGATGAACGCCGAACACGACGAGCTCGTGCCGCCGTCCAACGGCACGTACCTGCACGAGCGGCTGCCGCACAGCCGCCTGGCCAGCTTCGACTCCGGGCACTTCCCCTGGGAGCAGAGCGCGGCCGACTACGGCGCGGTCATCGCCGACTGGATCGCCGGCGAGTACGCCCGAGTGGGTTCGGCGGCCTGACACCGCCCGGCCCCGAGTTTCCGGGGGTGACGAGAGGGGAAGTACGCACGCGCCCCGTCACCCCGTCCCCGCCGCCAAGCCACACAGATGGGAACGGCAATGGAGCACAGCATCAAATACCTGGACGTCAATACCACGACCGCCGAGGGATCGAACGGAGTCGACTACGTCTACCGACGCCTGGGTCCCCAGGGCGGCCGCCCACTGGTCCTCCTGCAGCACTTCCGGGGAAACCTCGACAACTGGGACCCCGACCTCATCGACGCGCTGGCGGCTTCGCGCGACGTCATCGCCTTCGACAACGTGGGAGTGGCCGCGACGACCGGATCCACTCCCACCACGTTCGCGCAGATGGCCGACGACGCGATCACCTTCGTCGAGGCGCTCGGCCTCGACAGGATCGACCTGCTCGGGTTCTCCATCGGCAGCTTCATCGCGCAGGAGTTGACACTCATGAGGCCGTCGCTGGTAGCGAAGCTGGTCCTGGCCTCGACCGCGCCCCAGGGCGCACCCGGCATGCACGGCTGGGCACCCGACATCATCGGCGCGGTAGGTGAGCCGACCACTGACGCCGAAGGCTACCTCCACGGGTTCTTCACCGACTCGCCCGCAAGCCGGGCCGCCGGCGAGCGGTGCCTGGGCAGGATCTACGCCCGGACCGAGGGACGCGACGAACAGACCACCTGGCAGACCCGGAACGCCCAGTACGACGCGGTCCTGAAGTGGGGAACGCCGAACTTCGGGCTGCTCCAGCGGCTCGCCGCGATCGAACATCCGGTCTTCATCGCCAACGGCGACGACGACCGGATGATCCTTCCCTGGTACTCGCACCTCACCGCCAGCCTGATTCCCGACGCGTTCGTGAAGCTGTACCCGGACTCCGCCCACGGCTTCCTCTTCCAGCACGCGCCGTCCTTCGCGGCCGACGTGCACAAGTTCCTGGACTCCTAGGTCCCCCACCGAGGAACTCGTCAGCGCCGCACGTCGCCGCGGACTCGCTCTGAGCCCTCCCCACTTTCCCATCGACCACGGGCGGCGAGGCGCACCATGACTGATCCCTTCGTCCTGCAGAAGCTCTCGGAGCGCTCGTACTGGGTCGAGGTCTGAGTCTTCGCCACCCTCGTCTACGTAGGAGAGGGGCCGCGCGCTCCCGCGCCCGACCGAGACGGTCGCCTGACGGAGACATCGGCTCCCGTGCCGACGTTCAGTTCGAGGTCGGGTACTACCGCGACATCCGGGAGGCAGTGACCCAAGCCTTCAAAGCCCATCCGTTCAGCAACTTCATCGACATCCGCGGCAGCGCAGACCAGAGCGACGGGGTTCCCGTTCCTCGACGACTTCGTCGGCCGTTCCGACGACGTGGTGGGCGCTCTCAACATCGCCAACGGGATCGCGCTGATCCACCCCGAGGACGGCAGCCACTCGATCATCCTCACCGGCGAGGACGGCCTGCAGGGACCGACCTCGGTCGCCCTGCGCGGCACCAGGCTCTACGTCCTCAGCGCCGCTTTCGTCCTCGACGCGAAGCCCAACATCCTCACCACGCACTTCCACCGCGGACACGACCACTAGTGCTCTGACCGGGAAGGTTCACCGGGTTGTAGGAGGCGGCAGCGTTCGCGGAAATCCGTTTCGGGGGTTGCTGCGGTGCCTCTACTGTGGCGCGGTGATGACTGAGGTGATCGTTCTCAACGGTGGTTCCAGCTCCGGGAAGTCCGGGATCGCCCGGTGTCTGCAGGCGGTGCTGCCGGATCCGTGGCTGGCTCTCGGGACCGACACGCTGGTTGACGCGATGCCCGCGTCCATGCAGGCGTCGGATGCGGGGATCGAGTTCGCTCCGGACGGAGAGGTGGTCGTCGGGCCGGAGTTCCGGACGCTGGAAGCGGCATGGATCGAGGGAGTCGCCGCGATGGCCCGTGCGGGCGCCCGGGTCATCGTCGATGAGGTCTTCCTCGGCGGAGCGGACTCGCAGCAGCGGTGGCAGAAGACTTTGCGTGACCTGCGGGTGCTGTGGGTCGGCGTCCGGTGTGACGGTGCGGTTGCCGCAGGCCGTGAGGTCGCACGAGGCGATCGGGTCATCGGGATGGCCGTGTCCCAGGCGGATGTGGTCCACCGGGGCGTGGTCTATGACCTGGAGGTGGACACCACGCATGCCGAGTCGATGGAGTGCGCACGGGCCATCGCCGCACGTGTCAGGTGATCGACAGCGCGGCTGTCTGCCGCTATGACCGGGGCGCCGTGATGATCAGGCCGCTGTTGCCAGGGGTCGTCGTCCCCAGCGGATGCCCTTCTCGCTGCGGATCCGGGCGCGTTCGCGGCGTTGGGCGGCCAGCAAGTCGGGGTGGCGGGCGGCGCCAGCGCAGGTAACGGTGCAGCTCGCGGGTCTGGACGGTGTGGTTGGGGTGGTGGAAGTTGGCGAGGGGTGAACTGTCGCAGCGGTCCGAAGTGCGCTTCGATCGGGTTGGCCCATGAGGCGTTGGTCGGGGTGAAGCACAGTTCGACCTTGTTCTTCTTCGCCCAGCGGCGGATCTTGTTGCCCGTGTGGGCGGAGAGGTTGTCCAGGATGATGTAGATCGGGGCGCCGTCGGGGCGGGCGGCCCGGATCGACTTCAGGGCCGTGAGGGTGTTGGCCGTGCCTTTGCGGCGGCGGTTGACGCCCCACAGGGTGTCGTCACCGACGGAGTAGCAGCCGTGGAAATAGGTGATGCCGTGGGTGCGGTGGTAGGTCGCCGGCAGCCGGTCGGGCCGGCCGCGTTGGGCCCAGCAGGATCCTGCGGTGGGCCGGATGCCCAGCGGGCCGAACTCATCGAAGGCGAACGTGCGGTCCGGGAAGTGCTCCAGGACGTGCTCGATCCGGTCGAGCTTGGCGTCGCGGGCGGGGTCGGTTGACTCCTTCCACGTCTTGGTGCGCTGGAAGGTGACCCCGCGGCGGGCCAGTAGCATTCGCAGAGCCTCACGGCCGATGCGGATCACCCTGCCGTGGACTTTGCGCAGATAGGCGGCGAGTTTGCGGATGGACCAGCGGGTGAAGGGCTGGTCGAGTCTGCGGGGGCGGGTGGTGGCCGTCTGGATGACGAAGTCCTCGTCGTCAGGGCTGAGCAGGCGGGGACGGCCTCCCGCCCACTGAGGGTCCAAGCAGGCCAGGCCGATCTCGTTGAACCGGTGGATCACATCGCGCACCGTGTCCTCGTCGGCTTGGACCAGCTGGGCGATCACCGGAACCCGGTTACCTCCGGCCGAGGCCAGGATCATCATCGCGCGCCGGTAGCGCACCGTACTGGTGCTGCCCCGGCGCACGATCTGCTGAAGCCTCTGCCCTTCCTGGTCGGTCAGTCTGCGGACCTTGACTGGCTCTGCCACCGCGCCTCCACGCACCAGATTGGATGTCGGTACACATCCAACCGCGCGCAAGTCCCGCACCGCGAACGGCAACCCGGTGAACCTTCGCGGTCAGAGCACTAGGAAGGACGCTGCAGGTCCAACCTTGCTGTTCCTCGCCGCTGTCCCCCGGCCGGACCGTCTTCCCCATCATGCCCATGCCGTTGACCTCCGGCCGATTCGGCGACCCGGTCTCGGGCTGACCGTGCTGGCCTACGACGACACAGGACTGATCCAGGCGATCCATCGCACTGGCACCGCAGGCCCTGGGCCGCGTCGATATCTTCAGCCGCGAACTGTCGAGGATCTCGGCTTCGGCACGATCTGGCACCCGTGACCACTGTCACGGGTGCCAGGAGTCTCCAACGGCGGATGTGACTGCCTCAGACGGCCCTCGTCAATGCTTCGAACTCCTCGTCCGAAAGCCGCACCGAGGCCGCTGCGACGTTCTCCTCTATATGGGCAACCGACGACGTGCCGGGAATGGGCAGGATCACTGGGGATCGGCGCAGTAGCCAGGCGAGTGCGAGCTGGGATGGCGTCGCGCCGCGGCTCTTGCTGATCGTCGCCAGCGGGCCACTGGGTTCGGCGAGCGTGCCGGTCGCGATGGGGAACCACGGGATGAACGCGAGGTTCTCGGCTTCACAGTAGTCGAGGACGTCTTCGGAGGTACGGTCGGCGAGATTGTAGAGGTTCTGGACCGACACGATCTCGGCAGCCTCTCGGGCCTGTTCGAGCTCGGCCACCGAGACCTGGGACAGACCGATGTGCCGGATCTTTCCCTCTTGCTGGAGCCGTGTCAGCTCGCCGAGGGAGTCCGCGACCGGCACCGTCGGGTCGATGCGGTGCAGCTGGTACAGGTCGATGCGCTCGCCACCGAGGTTCCGCAGGCTCAACTCGGCCTGCTGCCTCAGGTACTCGGGCCGGCCGTTCGGCTGCCACAAGCCCGGACCGGGCCGGGTGAAACCGCCCTTTGTGGCGATGCCCAAATCGACGGGGTACGGATGCAGCGCCTGCTTGATCAGCCGCTCGCTGACGGACGGACCGTAGGAATCCGCCGTGTCGATGAACGTCACCCCGAGCTCGACCAGCCGACGCAGCACCCTCACCGCCTCGTCGGGGTCCTGCGGTTCGCCCCAGACGCCGGGCCCGGTGATGCGCATCGCGCCGAATCCGAGGCGATGCACCGGCAGATCACCGCCTAGGAGCGTGTCTCAGTAACGGACACCCCGCTTGCGGTTCGTGATCATTCATGCGGGATGATCTCGGTATGCGTGATCGGGATGGTCTGTTCGAGATCGAGCCGGGTGAGAAGGAGCAGCCGCAGGGTCGTCCGGCGGCGGTGGACAAGACGTTCCGGGCGTTCGACCCGCACCAGGTCCTGCTGCTGCCGCCGTCGCTGGACGACTGGCTGCCCGAGGATCACCTGGCCCGGTTCGTTGCCGACCTGGTCGACGAGGTGCTCGACCTGTCGCCGATCCTGGCGGACTACACCGAAAAGCGCGGCTACCCGCCCTACGATCCGCGGCTGATGGTGCGGCTGCTGATCTACGGCTACACCACCGGGGTGCGCTCCTCGCGGGCGATCACGCGTAAGTGTGTCGATGACGTCGCGTTCCGGTTCCTGGCCGCCGACCAGGCTCCGGACTTCCGCTCGATCGCCCGGTTCCGCCGCCGCCACCTGGACGCGCTCGCCGGCCTGTTCCTGCAGTCGCTGCACCTGGCGCGGAAGCTGGACATGGTCAAGATGGGCCGCGTCGCGCTGGACGGCACCAAGCTGGAGGCCAGCGCATCCAAGCACAAGGCGATGAGCTACGGCCGCCTGATCGGCAAGGAAGAGCAGATCGAAGCCGAGATCGCCGCCCTGGAGGCCACGGCCCGGTCCCTGCTGGACGACGCCGAAGCAGTCGATACCGCCGAAGATGCCCGGTTCGGCGTGGACGGCAAAGAGGCCGACCTGCCCGCCGAGCTGGACCGGCGCGAGAAGCGCCTGGCCAGGCTGCAGGCCGCCCGCGCGCAGATCGAGACCGAGGCCGCCGACAAGGCCCGCGCTCACGCCGAAGACAAGGAACGCCGCCGTCAGGAACGCGCCGGGACCAGCGACGAGCGGGCCGTCACCGACGCGGGCGAGCAGGCAGCAGCCAAGGCCCGGCCCAAGCCCAAGGCCCAGGCCAACTTCACCGACCCCGACTCGCGGATCATGAAGAACAGCGACGGCGCCTACATCCAGGCCTACAACGCCCAGGCCGTCGTCGATGAAGAGCACCAGGTCATCACGGCCGCCGACATCACCACCAACGCCTCGGACGCGCTGAACTACACCCCGATGCTCGACCAGTCCGCGCAGAACACCGGCGTCCACCCGGGGCAGGCCCTCGTCGATGCCGGCTACTGCTCCGAGACCAACCTGCAGGCCTCCAAAGAGCGCCAACTCGCCTGCGGCACCGATACGTTCATGGCCACCGGCCGACTCGGCCACGACGAACAGGTCCCGCCCGCACCCCGCGGACGCATCCCCGCCAGCGCCACCCTCAAGGAGCGCATGGCCCGCACACTGCGGACGAAGCCCGGCAAGGCCGCCTACAGCCGCCGCAAAGCGATCGTCGAACCCGTCTTCGGCCAGATCATGACCTGCCAGAACGGCCGCCAACTCCTCCTCCGCGGCGAGGACGGAGCCCGCGGCGAGTGGCGACTGCTGGCCGCCTGCCACAACCTCCGCAAGATCTTCCGACACGCCGGAACCGCAGGACTCGCCGTCCTGGCCGGCTGACCATCCGGCCACACCGGCCTCAGCGGGCCGAAATCCCCCTCCGACCGACCCGCTCATCGGCCCCACAGGCGCTGACCGAGCGACCACGACCGATCCCGCCCATCACGACCTCCCGGCCAGTTGCCCGTTACTCAGACACGCTCCTAGCAGGAAGGTGCCGGAGGACGCTGCTGGGGAGGGAGTGGTGCTCACCGGGATTCCTTCTTTCCACACGTGCTGAGATCTGGGGACGACGGCGGCGTGGGCCCAGCCGACGTGAGTCAACCTCCCACCTCACGCACTTCCGGTCCCTCACATATTCAGGCGATCCTGGTCGACGGTGCTCCACGGCTGCCTACGACCCGTCTAATCAGCCAATGGAGGTAGGAGCCACAGCCCAGGGCGACCGACGCGCCGCAAGCTGACCGGGCAGGGCATGGGTGCCCGAGGCCCGGACGTCACCTCTTTGGATGAGGGACAGGTAGACAGCCCCAGCAGAGGATGGAACAACCTGAGGGACGGGCCCACCCGTGCTTGCCCACCAGCGAGAGAAGGCACCACATGGACCCCGTCGGACGAGGCGAGCACTCGGCATGGGCCCCGGTCGCACCGCTCTCCGGCGACCAACTCAAGAGACTGGCAGCGCTCGGATCAGAGTTTCCGGCGAACTCCGGCGAGACCCTCTTCGCGGCGGGCGATGCGTCCTACGACTTCTTTGTCGTCCTCGAGGGGTCTGCGGATATCGTCGACCGGCTCGGTGAGGCGCACGAGCGACTGGTCGCCTCATACGGGCCCGCGGAGTTCCTGGGCGAGATAGGCATGCTGACGGGAGAGCACTCCCGCTTTGCAGGTGTCATGAAGACCCCAGGCCGACTGCTGCGAGTTCCGGTCCATCAGATTCACATGCTCGTCGCGCAGGACGCCGGCCTCAGTGAATACATCCTGCGGACGTTCCTGGAGCGCCGGGCGAACCTGATGCGCAGGGGCGCAGGACTCACACTCATCGGTTCCCGGTACGACGAACGCTGCCGAGCGCTTCTGCAGTCGTTCTCGCTCAGCCGAACAGCCTTGCACTGGATGGATCTCGAAGAGCAGCCAGAGGCCGAGGCGCTTCTGCGAGAACTCCGGATACCTGTGACAGACCTTCCTATCGTCCTCATCCCCGGCCGGCCTATGCTGCGCAATCCACAGCCGGCCGACATCGCCGCGGAGTTCGGAGAGCCGCTCACCTCGGTCGATGACGACAACCAGGATGTCGGTGACCTGCTCGTTGTCGGCGGTGGCCCCGGCGGTCTGGCGGCAGCGATGTACGGCGCCTCGGAAGGGCTACAGACCACTCTCATCGATGCCGCGGCCTTCGGCGGCCAGGCTGGTACGTCCTCCAGAATTGAGAACTACCTCGGATTTCCGGCCGGTCTCTCGGGTGCCGAGCTGGCTGCGCGGGGGACGATCCAGGCGGCGAAGTTCGGGGTCCGGCTCCACCGGAGCGCCCGGGCGGCGGCCTTCGCCAGTCAGAACGGCATACACACCGTCACCTGCGACGACGAACGGGTTTTCAGGGCGCGCGACGTCGTCATCGCCAGCGGAGTCGACTATCGGCGCCTGGCTGTCCCCGGGATCGAAACCTGGGAAGGCAACGGCGTCTACTACTCCGCGACGGTCGCTGAGGCAAGGTACGCGCCCGGGCGGCCCGTGGCCGTGATCGGCGGCGCGAACTCGGCAGGCCAAGCGGCGATGTTCCTGGCCCGGACGTCCGATCCGGTGTACCTCCTGATACGGGGACACGACCTCGAGCATTCGATGTCCCGCTACCTGATAGACGCGATCACCTCCAATCCGAAGATCCATGTACGAGTACGAACGGAAGCGGTCGGCATCACGGCGGATTCCTCGGTCACAGGGCTCGAGGTGGTGGACCGGACCACCAGTCAGCGCTCCGCCCTGGAGGTCGCCGCGGTCTTCGTGTTCATCGGCGCCACGCCCTGCACCGGCTGGCTCGACAACCAGCTGGCGATGGACCCCGAGGGTTTCCTGCTCACGGGACACGACCTCGACGCTCTCGCGACCGGCCATCGAGCGCCATTCCCTTTCGAAACGAGTGTCCGTGGCGTGTTCTGCGTCGGCGACGTGCGAAGCGGGAGTGTCAAGCGTGTCGCCACAGCGGTCGGTGAGGGATCCGCAGCGGTACGGCTGGTCTTCGAGCGGCACCGGGTCGACGGGGAAGACATGTTGTGACCATCGGCTCTATTCACTGCGCTCCTGGAGCCGACCGCCTGGCAGCCACCCGCGGTCAGCTCGCCGAGAGCGCCGCGTCGAAGAAGGAGTAGCAGCTTGACCACGGTCACCCCCGCTCACCTCTATATGCGATGTCGCGGAGAGCCGACCATCGACAACGATGCCTGCATGGGCGTCTTTGCCGACCCAACGATCCAAAGCTTGGAGGGCACATGCCTGTCTCGAAGGCACATGCAACCTGGAACGGCGACATCCCCAGCGGATCTGGGAACTTCACCGCCGGCGACAGCATCGCCGGGGGCGTGACGTACAAGTCCCGCTTCGAGGGCGGCCCCGGATCCAACCCGGAGCAGCTCATCGGTGCAGCTCACGCCACGTGCTTCTCGATGGCCCTCGCCAGCGCGCTGGCGAGCGCGGGCTTCCCCGCCGAGTCGATCGAGACAGATGCTTCGGTGACACTGCGGCCGGTCGACGGCTCTCCGACGATCACGAAGATCGAGCTCGTGACGCGGGGCAGGGTCCCTGGGGTCGGGCCGGCCGAGTTCCGTGAGTTCGCTGAATCGGCGAAGGCGACCTGCCCGGTCAGCCGTGCGTTGGCGAGCGTCCCCGAAGTCACCCGGATCTTCAATCGTCCGAATCCCATGGCTCCGAAGATTCTAATCTTCGGTCCGCCGGGGCGGGAACGCCGCGGGGCCTTGTAGCGCAGATCCTTCCACTCAGTGCGCAAACCCTCGACGTCAACGACCGCGTCGCGAGGCACAGTGATTCTGGCCCCGCCGATTCCAAGCTGCAGCTCTATGTCGACGACCGGATGCTCGATGATCGCCCGGGACAGATCCAGGCGCACCCTTCCGAAGGCGGACTCGACCTTGAGGATCCGAGGCACCCGCCATGCGCCGCGCCGCTGGATCCGTCCGCCGGCGGCGGCGATTGTTGACGTGATGCCCGGGTGCTCCTCCGGGAGTGAGGCCAGAGCCGACACGAGCTCGCTGTGCGCCTTGGCGGTGAGCACATGGTGGAGACGTTCGTCCAACTCCCCATGCGAGATGAGCCCTTCGGCGTACGTCTCCTGCAGGCGCTGCACGGCTGTATCGCGGTCGTCTTCGCCGATCAGCGGCGGCGTGTCTTCCGGTAAGGGGGCCACCGTTTCACCCTACTGCCATGCCGGCGATGCGAACGCACCAACGTCCGTAGCGGGCAAGGCATCCGATGGGGAGGCCACCCGCTCGTCTTCACACCGGTGCTGCGCGTCCGGAAGAACTTGGGGAGCGGGTGCGCCGCAAGCTCAGACGCCTCGATACCCGACACGTGGAACGCGAGGCTGCGGCAGCCGTTTCCCGAAGGAGGGGGTCCGCCTGATCCTGAGCTCTCTGGTCCTGATCGTGCTCCACGCAATGCCCGCGCGACGGCTCCAGGTACGGGCGTTGGGCGGCGTCGCCGAGAACCCGGCCTGGTCCTCGAAGAGGGTAAAGGTCCCAAGCGCCGCCGCAGTTGATATAAAAGGCACCATGACAACTGAAACACCTGGCCTCATTCCGCTGTGGAACCGCCTTGAGCACTGGCTGGCCGAAAATGCTCGCGAAGACTACGAGTCCTTGTTGCCGGGAGCTTCGGACGACGAGATCAAGCGCCTTGAAGGTGACCTGGGGTTCCCCCTCCATGAAGACGTCAGGGGAATCATCAGGCTGCACAACGGAGTCACCAAACGGAGGTCGAGTACGCAGCCTGGTGCGTTCCTCCTCGGTTACAGCCTCCTGGACGTCGACAGCATCATCAATTCGCATCGTGATCTCGTGTCTATGGTTGAAGATTCACACGCGGAAGGTGATGAGCAGTTGGTTGTCGGGCGTATTGCCGACACTCGATGGGTTCCCATTGCTCAATGCGTAACAGGTGATTTGCTGTTCGTTGATCACCGTCATCATTATGCGGGAGAAATAGGCGAGATATCATTCGGTGATCCGGAGTACCAGATGCTGTGGCCCCGCATGGATCTCATGTTGGAGGATCTTTGCAACTCGGTGGAGAACCAGACTCCGGTAACCGCTGTTCCTAGAATTCCTTACGTGCATGAAGGGCGGATGCTTGAGTGGGGCGTTCAAAGGGTGCAGGAATAATCCCTACCAAGCGTGCAGCGGCCCACTGGAAATGTTCTCATCCAGTGGGCCGCACACTTAACCTCGAGGCCGGATCAGCTCAAGTCGCAGACGTCGTCGAGATGGCAGTTCTCGTAACCAGTGTTGACGTAGTAGGCGTCGTTGTCCAGCAGCCTCACCTCAGTGGTGAACCTACCCAACTTCCCGCCTGCTGCCGTATTCTGGGTGGCTGTGATGGCAGCACGCCCACAGGCCTCGCTCCATGACGGGAGGGCGTAATTTTTATCGAGCTTGAGCGTGTAGGTGCCGTCGGAGTTACTCACCGCGTACATCTGAACGCATGACTTGCCAGAGGCGAGTGTCATGCCACCGCTTTCCCGTGACTTCGCGAAAGGGTACTCGTCGCAGCTTGCCCCGATTGCCGCTGTGGGAGGATTCCACTCAGCGACCGCGAGTTTGCACATCTTATTACGGTTGTCCTTCGCGACTGCATCGTCAGCGAGGCGGTGAAGAGGCTGGTTGTACTTCTTGCTCCCCGGATGGGAGGCCAACTTCTCCATCAGAATCCAGTAGTACGCGGCTGCCGCCGGATACTTGGCACGTTCGAGGAACATGGTCGGGGTCACGTTAGAGAACACGCAGCCACTGTTTCCGCCGACTTTGTTGTCACAGCGGATGGTGAATGCTGTGTCCCTCCACTGATTGTTCGCGGTGACGGAGGTCCCGGGAGCGCTCCAGCTGGTGTTCCAGTCCAGACCGAGCTTCGCCTCCCCTCCGGCGACCTTGTTCCAGCTGTACGTGTCCGTTCGTGAGGCGGTGTGCTCGTCTCCTTGTGTCCAAGTGGTGCTGCCGGTCCAGGCGCCCGGCGGGTCTGCAGTGCAGTCACTCATGGCCCAGCAGTTCTCGAAGTACTGGTCCAACGTTGCGGATGGAACTCCGACCAGGTCCGGCAAGGAGAATTCTGTCCAGGTAGTGAATTTCTCAGAATTCGGATCGAGATCGATCTCTTGAACGATCTTGACATTGCCGCCACCGATGACGTCGCCGTCGGTGTTTCTGGCGTAGAGGGCATAGCCGCCTCGGAGGCATCCCTGGGTGCGGGTGTACTGGAAGGGAGAGCCTGGAGCAGTCTTGCACCACGGAACGGGCTCGGATCCTGCCGCAGCAGTGGCGACAGATTTCTTAGTCGCTGCCTTGGCTGGGGTTTTCGGAAGCTCGCTCCACGGCTTGTAGGATCCTATGCACAGCTGGATTCCGTTGCTGCCCTTCGAGCACTTGCCAAATTCGCCTGTGCCGTTGGCTTGTGCAGTGCTCTTTGTATCGGCGGATATGCCTTCAGATGTGGGAGCCGGGGCATCTTCTGGCTCCTGGGCGGAGATGTCGTCGATATCTGGGGCGTCCGGATTCTCCGCCGCGAAGTTGACCTGCGGCATGCCACTGTAGTCCCCGGGGGTGAAGGCGATAGCGTCCCAGGCGAGGTCGTCCGTTGCTGATCCATTGCTGTTGGCGTTGGAGAGCTGGACTTCGGGAATCGAGTCGTTGAAGCGGTAGGCGCCGAGAGAGACCCAAGAATTGCTTTCGGAGGCACTCTGGTCGATGGTCTTCTTGACCGTTCCGAACGGGGTGACGATGGAGTAGATGGCTTCGTTGGTCTGGGCGCCGGTGTCGGGGATGTGAGCCCAAACCTTGGCCTGGCCGCCAGCGATGGGGGCACTGAGCTTCCAGTCACCGAGGACGGTCATGCGTCCGCCGTCGCCGCCGAGGTGGTCGGCGTCGCGGGAGTGTGCGTACCAGAAGTGGCCCTGGTAGCCGCCGCCGATCTGGTGCAGGTCGGCCTTCGCGTCGTATTGCCCGAGCCCCGGTCCGGTCGCGTTCGGGTCGGGGTAGAAGGTGAACTGGAACGAGCCGTCTGTTGTGGTGGTGCCGCAGTTGCTCCAGGTGTTGGTGCCCGCGGGTACGTCATCGACGACCAGGGAGTTGCCAGGTGCTCCGGAGCAGACGGGGGTACCGTGCTGGAGTCGGGTGCCGCGGCCGGGTTCACTGATCAGGGTCTGGTACTTGATGTTCTCGAAGCCGCAACTGGTGGCGCAGTCGGACTTCCAGGTGGTGTTGGACTCGTGCCACCAGTACTGCTTGTAGCAATCGGCGTCGGGGCAGTCGGGCGGGCTGGCCGTATTGCAGTTGTTCTTGGTGTTGCAGAACGCGTCGAGCGGCGGTGTGGCGTGCGCCCGGTGGTATTTTGCGCTGGCCGGGTCTATGACGGTCCCGGTGGTGCCGTTCCAGTAGGCGGGGCGGAAGCCGGCGGAGGAGAAGCCGGACTCGCCCGGCCAGTCCTGGCGGCCGGAGGTGGCGTAGGAGTGGCCGGTGTCGATGGACCAGGAGGCCCAGCCCATCACCTTCTCCTCGTACGGCCAGTTCTGGGGATGCGCGGCGTCCTTGGCGGCCAGCGGGTCGAGGTCGGTGTTCATGAAGGCCAGCCGGGATGCCGGATAGACGGGATTGGCGGGGTTGTTGTACCAGCCCAGGCCCCAGTTGCCGTTGGTTGCCTCGTCCGCCTTCTTGTTGAAGCCGAGGTTGTAGTTCCACACGGCGGTGAACCAGTTCTCGGGCTTGGCCGGGTCGTCGTTGTTCACGGCGATCGTCTGGCCGGACTCGTGGACCTCGTTCCACTTGTCGGCGAGGATGTAGAGCGACGCGGCGATGTTGGTGGCGTAGTCGATGGCGACCGCGCGCTGGGTGCTGGCCGGGAGGGAGGTTTCGCCCTCCTTCTCGTATCCGGCCTTGCGCATGCCGTCGGTGACCTGTCCGACGCCGTAGCCGCAGTCGGACTTGTCCCAGCGGATGGTCCAGAAGTCGGAGAGCGAGCCTCCGGTCTGGTGTCCGTAGAAACCGTCGACGGCCGCGAGCGGGCTGCCCATCTGGCCGGGGATGGCACCGGATTCGGCCTGCCACAGGTTGGACTCCTGGGCGAGGATGCCCAGTTGGACCTGTGCGGGAATGCGCCCTCCACCGGTCAGCGCCGGCTTCGGGAACAAGCCCTGCGGGTCGATCGTGGAGATCCCGGTCTGCGATCGCCAGCCGCCCTGCGTGAGGTAGCCGGAACGCAGGTTGCCCTGGACGGCCATGTCCACGGCCCATTCGACCTGGTTCGGAGTCGGCTGAAGGGCCTGGGTGGCGACGTCGTTACGGGGCACCGAACACCAGCGGTCGCTGTCGACCGGATCGTTGGCCCTGGAGTCGTCGTCGGCCGTGGTCATCATGCTCATCGTCGACATCTGCGGCTTCGAGGAACCGGTCAGCGCCGGCGACCGCCTGCCGCCCGCGGTGCTGCCGGGTTCCGCGGCCTTCTGCTTCGTGTGCTTACCCGTGCCCGGAACCGCTCCGGTGATGGTCAGCGTATGGCTGATGTGGCCGGGCGTCGCCTCGGCTGCGGGTTCCTTGCTCGCGGTCTTGGTGAAGCCGCGCCCGGCGTTGTTGATGCGGTCGACGCCCGCCAGCACGGCCGGGGAGACGACCGGGTCGACGGCCAGGCGTCCATGGGTGGAGATTTCCGCGTCGGGTGAGACGTTCAGGGCCTTGATGCCGCTGGCCGCGAAGCCCTTGTCGTGGCTGCCCTTGCCGGTGAGGTAGACGGTGCCGTCCGTGCCCTGGCGCAGGTTCATGGCGGCGAGCTTGCCGCTCGCGACGGTCGTCTTCTTGCCGTGTACGTAGGTCTGTACGTTGGCGTCGGTGTCACCTGTGCGGTCGATGTAGCTGACCGTGCCGTCACCGGTCACACGAATACCGTACGGAGCGTGCTTCGTGGCGGCGAGCTTGGCCGTCTTGCCCTTGCGGTCGACGTGGACGAGCCGATCCCCGGCGGCGGCGACCACACCGTCCTTGGTGGGCACGGCAGAGGTGATCTCGCCCTTCGCAGTGGTGTCCGCGACGGTGGCGCCCTTGGTGTTCACCGTGACCAGGCGCGTCTTGGCGTCCCGGAGCGCGGTGAAGACGGCGGTGTGCGTGGCCGGGTTGCACGTCGGGTCGAAGTAGGCCAGCGATGCGGTGAACGGCAGCTTGGTGACGCTGCCGTCATCGAGGTTCACGATCGCCGTGAACGCGCCGCCCATCATCAGGTCCGGCTTGTTGGTGAAGGTGCGGGGTGCGTAGACGACGGCCACATGGTGGTCGTCCATGACGCAGCTGTTGCCGATCCAGGTGTCGGCCGGAAGCTGAGGCTCGCTCAGGACGGCTGCGGTCTTCCAGGCGTAGGCCTTCTTGCTGTCCGCGACGAGCAGGTGAAGTCCGTCGCTGTCGGCGGCGGTGGTCACGGCCCGGTCGGTAGAGGTCTTCCATCCCTTGCCCAGCGTGGTGTCCGGGGCCTTGACGGCCCCGGTCGAGGCCGTGGGTTTCGAGGCCGCACGCGCGGGTTTGGGGCTGGTGGGTCTTGCGGTGGCGGACTGGGCCTGTATCAGCCCCACCACCACGGCGGTAACGGCGAGAACCGTCACCGCGCTTCGTCTCTGACGGGCTATCACTTGTCCCCTTTTTCTCTACTTGGGTGATGCGGACATCGATGTGTCCCAGACCGGCGTCACGGCTCGAAGTCGATCTCAGCGCTCGAGTGGCGTGCGGCGGCGGCGTTCCGCCACTGGAGACACACGCCCTCTGAGGCGGCCCGGGACGGGTCGCCCCGGTGACGATCACCGTGATCTCGTCGTCGCGAGGCGACCCGCCGTGGTGGGTGAGGCCGAACGGAACGGCCGACACGCGACCGCGGACGCCGCCGCGGCGCATACGCGATCACATCCCCCGCCGAGGGCGTACACGACGGCTTCCCCGAAGTGGCACCGCGCGGGACCGGGTGTGCCGTACGGCGCCGCCGACCAGGTGCTGCTTGAGTCCGGAGAGGGGAGCGGGGCCGCGACGTCGTCAGGGACGCTCCGGGCGAAGCGGACGCCGCCGTGGACCACCGCGCCCACAGGCGCCGTACCCACCGCGGCAGCAGCCGTGACCGCACGGACGGCAGGAGTCAGTCGTTTCGCGAACACGCTGCAACGGCGGGATCCGCTGCGGTCCTCCTGCAAAGGGAGGTCACCGTGGCTCCGCTTCTGCACGTTGGTGATCGCGATGCGGACGGCCCCCGCTCCGGACACTGCTGACGCCCCCGGTCGTGGCCTGGGTGTGGTGAGGCGCGAGGCCGTCGCTGGTGGCCACCTGCCGGTAGGACTTCTTGGCAGCGCCGTCCCCGACGGACATGGTGAAGTACACGCTGTACGGGGCGCCCGCGTGGCCGTTGTTGGTGATGGCGAAGGGGACCTGAAGCAACTTGTATGGCCCGTGATACGGCCGCAGCGGTGCGACACTCGCCTCGTGAGTGGGGCGGAGAGCGCCGTAGACCACCGCACCGGCGGGTGCGACGGCTACGGCTAAAGTCCTCACCCACACAGGAACGCGCTTCATGTTTCCCCTCCCCGTTCCGGCCGCCAGGTACAACGGCCGGATATGTGCCTGGTCCGTCTCCCGCAGCACCCCGCCGCAGCCCGATGTGCGGTTTCTGTGGGGGCACTGTGATCGCGGGCGGCGTTGAACGTAACAGGCGGGTCGAAGGTACACCCGCGAGACCTCAGCGGACCTCAAGGCAAACCTCGGAAGTTCCCAAAGAGACGTCAAAGACCGTCACTTGTGGCGTCGGACCGAAGCGGTCCGATACCGCTCTTTCGAAACATTTACCCTGTGCAAACCCACGGCGAGGAAGGATGGTGTGATCCCTCGGTCGCACCAAGATTTTCCCAAGCCGTGAAAGAAGAAGTGCATCAACCATGAGGAACTTCCCAGGTGGGGTGAGCATATGACTAGTCGCCAATTCCGCTGCACACCACCCGAGTTCACGACTGCTCCAACGCCACCTGAAGATGGAGTCCCGCTGTGTGCAACACCTTGCGTTTACCTGTTGGCGCCGTCGTCAAGTGGTAGTTGCGGGGGATTGCGCTCGTATCGAGGGCTGAGTCTGCGGTAACCGAACAGCCACGATGTCGTCCTTTCGATCACCCACCTGCGACAGCCCAGCCGTTCGCTGGACTCAATACCCTTGCGGGCGATTCGGACTCCAATGCGCTTGCCGCGTAACCATTTCCGCAGGTCCGGTCTGCCGTATGCCTTGTCCGCGTGCAGGCGCTGAGGCTTGAAGTGGCGACCGCGATCCGGGGCCTGTCTCGTTTGGTGAACCGCCACCATGGGCTTCAGCCCCTCGCTGTCATGGGTATTGCCGGCCGAGACGCCGACGACCAGGGGCAGTCCGTTCGCGTCCGGCAGGACGTGCATCTTGGAACCCGGCTTGCCCCGGTCCACGGGGCTCGGACCCGTGTGTTCGCCCCCTATTCGCCCGGTCGTGGGCGGTGTCCAGGACGACACGGGTGACGTCGATGAAGCCGGCGTCGTCGAGCCGGTGCAAGACCACTTCGTGCAGGCGGCCCCAGACGCCGGCTCTGGACCAGATCAGGAACCGTTGATGGGCAGCGGACTTCGAGACCCCGAAGCCAGGCGGCAACGCCCGCCAGGCACAGCCGCCGACCGGCACGGCCTGGGTGGGAATCTTCGCGGTCGACCTCATGGGCCGTCGGTCCTACGACAACGACGCCCTGATGAACCTCGGACGCTCCAGCCGCTACTGGTTCCGCGGCGGGGTGGCCTGGGCCGCGATGATCTCCTGGGCGGCGGGCCATCGTGGTGGGCCTGCTGTTCACCGAGGCGGGCACCAGCGCGACCGACGTGTGGTTCTCCGGGCCGCTCGCCCACAGCTGGATCGGGACCAACGGGCTGGGGTGGGTCGTGACCCTCGCGCTCGCGGCCGGCGTCTACGCGCTGCTGCGCGGGCTGGACGGCACCGCCCGCCGGGACACGTCCGAACAGCATCCCCAGGAGCAGGTCCTTTCCGCACCGGCCGCGCAGGAGACCTCATGAACAGTCAGAACGGCGTCGTCGGCGACGTCACGGGCAACCGGCTGGTCCTGGTCGACAATGCCATCGTCGACCTGGTGATGCGGGTGCCCGCACTGCCCGAACGCGGCGGCGACATCATCTCCAGCGACACCGCCCTCACCACGGGCGGCGGCTTCAACGCCCTCACCGCCGCCCGCCGCCTGGGCCTGCCGGCTCTGTACGCGGGCGCCCACGGCACAGGGCCGTTCGGCGACCGGGTACGGGCGAACCTCACCCGCGAAGGCATCGAACTGGTGCTGTCTCCGGTCACGGAGACGGACACCGGATTCCGCGTCGCCTTCGTCGACGACGACGGCGAACGCACCTTCACCACCAGCCTCGGCGCGGAGGCCCGGTTGACCGAGGCCGACGCCACGGCCGTGCTCGCCGCGCTACGCCCCGGCGACATGGTGCAGATCTCCGGATACGGGCTTGCCTACCCGGTCAACGGCCCGATCCTGGCCTCACTCGTGGCGCGGCTGCCGGAGCACACCCAGGTCTTCCTCGATCCGGGGCCGCTGGTCGCCCAGATCCCCGAGGAGGTGCTGAAACCCGTCCTGGCGCGCTGCGACTGGGTCAGCTGCAACCAGCGTGAAGGGCGGTTGCTGACCGGACTGCCCGACGCTCATGACGCGGCAGCCGCGCTCGCCGCCCAGCTGGGTCCCCGCACCGGGGTGCTGCTGCGGGCCGACACGGACGGCTGCTGGCTGGTCCCGCCCGGCGGCGACGCCCAGCACATCCCCGGCCGCCGGGTGACCGCGGTCGACAGCAACGGCGCGGGCGACGCCCACGCGGGAGCCTTCCTGGCCCTCCTCGGCCACGGGCTGGACGTGACCGCCGCCGCGCAGGGCGCCAACGCCGCGGCCGCCTTCGCGGTCACCCGGCACGGCCCTGCCACCGGACCGACCCTCGGCGAGTTGCTCGACTTCCTCAAGGGGGATCCACCGGCGGCGCAGCTGGCGTCGGCGCTCCGGCGGTAACCCGCTGGCGCGCTCCTCCGCACCGGGCGCGCCTGCCATGTACCACGCATCGGCCGTGGCACACGTGTCGTCACCGGTCCTTGCTACTCGAAGGGGAGGGAGTGACTCCTTCCAGTCGGGATACGGTCGTGCCATGTCCCGATCAACCGAGATTGGCCCCTCCCCGTCACCCGTCACCGCGGACGACCTCGACCTTGCCGTGGAGCTCGCTGTTGCGGTCCTTCGCAAGGCGCCCCCAGCCGCGTGGGACGGTAAGGCGGGTTCGCTGGAATGGGACTGCTGGGAGACCGTCGAGCACCTCAGCGACGACCTCTTCGCATACGCCGCGCAACTGGGTCCCAGAACACCGCCCTTGGACGGCGAGGTGCCCTTCGTGTGGGAGAGTCGGCGGCCCGGCGGCCCGGCGAACGTCATTCACGCGGACCGCAAGGCGGGGCCGACCGGACTGTTGCAGGTCCTGGAGGCGAGCGGCGCGCTGCTGGTCGCCATGGTGCGCTCGACGCCGCCGCAGGTGCGCGCCCACCACGTCTTCGGCATCTCCGACGCCGAGGGTTTCGCTGCGATGGGGATCGTGGAGACGCTGGTGCACACGCACGACCTGACCCAAGGGCTCGGGCTGGCCTGGAACCCGCCCGCCGATCTGTGCGCGCGGGTGCTCGCCCGGCTGTTTCCGAACGCCCCGGGGTCCACGGATCCCTGGCCCACCCTGTTGTGGGCCACCGGACGCGCCGAACTGCATGGGCGCCCTCGTCTGACCACATGGCGCTGGGACGGCACACCCCGGGCATAGGGCTCAGGTGTCTCTTGCCGTGCGCCTCCACGGCGCGGCGCGACTGCTCCCGCACATCTGGTGGTGGACCGACAGCCCTGCGCGGCGAACAGCCGCAGCGCGGCCTGCCGGATGGCCGACCGGCGGTCGGCCGTGGGGGCGCTCCCGGCCGAGCCGGCCGGTGGCCGAATCCGGCCCTGCCCTCGCCGGAAACTCCTCCGCCACGGTGGCCCGGCAGGAGACTTGGGAACCCGCTCCCAGCCCCGGCCCGCACTGCCGCCCTTACTGTCGAGGCGGTGAACCCGCTCAGTCGGTGAGGCCCAGCGCCCCCGCTGCCTGGATCGCCAGCCAGACCTCGGCCAGCGCCCCCGTCGACGTCAGATCACGATCGGTGAGAGCGCCGAAGCGGCGGAGCCGGTAGGCGAGGGTGTTGGGATGGATGTGGAGCGCCGCCGCAGCCGTCTCGGTACGGCGGTCGCGCTCCATCCAGGTGCGGGCGGAGACGAGCAACTGCGAGTCATGGGCCTCGTCGTAGCGCAGGACCCCGCCGAGCACGTGCTCGACCAACGCGGTCAGGACAGCGGGATCGTCGGGCAGCCACCGGCCCGTCGAGTCGTCGCCGTACCGAACGACGGGCCGACCCGACTCCACGGCCTTGGAGACCGCCCAGAGCGCCTCGCGCTGAGCCACCTTCAGCGCGGTGCCCGGCAGGAAGGAGCGGCTGATCCCGGCTGCCACGCCCGACAGCTCACCGACGGCCACGGCCAGCTCCGGTGCCCCCAGGACGTAGCGGTCCTCACCTCGGGTGAGCAGCAGATGCGGTTGGTCCTCCAGACAGCGCAACAGCGCCTCGTCGGTGGTGTGGCGTACTACGAGGAGCACGGTGTCGCCCTCGATCGCGTGCCGGGCGAGCCGACGGCGCGCCGCCTCCGGGTCGAGCACCTCCTGCAGTAGTTCAGCCAGCGTCTCCGCGCCCTCGCGGCGCAGCGTCTCGCGCTCGTTGCGGACCATCGCCAGTCGCAGCGCCGCCACGGTGGCGATGTGCTGGACGACGGCGAGTCCCCCGGGCTGGGCGCCCTGACGCTCGTAGGCGACGAGAAAGCCCGCCGGGCCGCCGGGCGCGGGCACCGGGAGGACGAATCCGCCGGGGATCGTGGGTGGAGCGTCGACGGAAGCGGGCAGAACAGCGGGATCCGGCACGGGAACGCCGGGCAGGAGCGGGCGGCCCTGCGGTGTGCAGAGGTAGACGTCGTAACCCGACAGGCCTTCGAGACGGCGCAGAAGTGTCGGCGTGTCGAGGTCCTCGGCGACTAGCCAGCGCAGCGCGCCGAAGACCTGGAGCTGCGCGCCCAGCCGGTGCCGGGCGTCCTCCTGGGCCGCCGCCGCGACTTCCTGGGCGACAGCGATGAACGGGACGGCGAGCGGTACTTCGAGGACGGGGAAGTCCCGCTTCTCCGCCGCCCGGAAGAACGCGTCGTGCAGCGGGGGCATGTCCAGCTGCGCGTAGAGCGCGAGAGCGGATACCCCGGCGTCGTCCAGCCGCTCCAGGTAGGCGCGCTGTCCGGTCGCGGTACGGGGGACCGCCAGGCCCGTCGTACCATGATCACCTCGGCGCCCAGGAGCCAGGGCGTCGGATCGGTGAGTTCGCTGGCGTGCGCCCAGGACACCGACCGGTCCAGACCACCGCTGCCGGCCTTCACGGAGAGCTGGAGTGCCGGGAACGAGAGCAGATCCCGGACGGTGAGTTTGTTGCTGGCCACACAAAACAGCGTACGCCTCTGTGATGGACACAATTGTCGCTGGTCATCCGTGGGCCACAGACTGTGAAACCGTCCCCTGCATAAACGGAAGGCGGAGCGCCCGTGACGACCTCGATCACCGAAATCGAGACCTATGGTGTCGAGCGGATCCCGGACACGGACCGCACGGCCCGCCCGATCGATCTGTTCCGGCTCGCCTTCGGCGGTGCCAACACCTTCGCGACCTGTGTACTGGGCGCCTTCCCGATCCTCTTCGGCCTCTCCTTCTGGCAGGGTGTCGCGGCGACCGTCCTCGGCCTGGTGGCGGGTGCGCTGCTGCTGGCCCCGATGGCACTGTTCGGCCCCGCCAACGGCACGAACAACGCCGTCTCCTCCTCCGCGCACCTGGGCGTGCACGGCCGGGTCGTCGGCTCGTTCCTCTCCCTGCTCACCGCGATCGCGTTCTTCTCGATCTCGGTGTGGTCCTCGGGGGACGCGCTCGTCGGCGGCGCGCACCGGCTCGTCCACGTCCCCGAGTCGGACGCCAGCTACAGCATCGCGTACGCGATCTTCGCGGGGCTCGTCCTGGTCGTCTGCGTCTATGGATTCCGCTTCATGCTGCTGGTCAACAAGATCGCGGTACTGGCGGCGTCGGCCCTCTTCGTGCTCGGTGCCTTCGCCTTCGCGGGCGACTTCGACCCCGGTTACCCGGGGACCTTCGCCTCCACCGCCGACCCGCTGTTCTGGCCGTCGTTCATCGGCGCCGCGCTGATCGTGCTCTCCAACCCGGTCTCCTTCGGCGCGTTCCTCGGTGACTGGTCCCGCTACATCCCGGCCGGGACCCCGCGCCGCCGGGTGATGGGGGCCGCCTTCCTCGCCCAGATCGCCACCCTGCTGCCGTTCCTCTTCGGCCTGACCACCGCGTCGATCATCGCGTCGAAGGCCGCGAAGTACGTCGACCCGGCCGCCCCGAACTACGTGGGCGGACTGCTCGCGATCTCACCCGGCTGGTACTTCCTGCCGCTCTGCCTGATCGCCCTGATCGGCGGCCTCTCCACCGGCACGACGTCCCTGTACGGCACGGGGCTCGACTTCTCCAGCGTCTTCACCCGCTTCAGCCGCGTCCAGGCCACCTTCTTCATCGGCGCCCTGTCCATCGCGTTCATCTTCGTCGGCCGCTTCGCGCTCAACCTCGCACAGTCCATCTCCACCTTCGCCACGCTGATCATCACCTGCACCGCACCGTGGATGATCGTCATGACGCTCGGCTATGTGACCCGGCGCGGCTGGTACGACGCGGACGCGCTGCAGGTCTTCAACCGGCGCCAGCGCGGTGGCCGCTACTGGTTCACGCACGGCTGGAACTGGCGCGGCATGTCCACCTGGCTCGTGTCCGCCGTCGTGGCCCTCCTCTTCACCAACCTGCCCGGCCAGTTCGTCGGCCCGCTCGGCAACCTCGCGGGCGGTACGGACATCTCGCTGCCGGTCGGCCTCGCCCTCGCGATCGTGCTCTACCTCGCCCTGCTCACCCTGTTCCCCGAGCCGCGCGCCGCGTACGGACCGGCCGGACCCCGCTTCGTCCGGGCGTCGGATGCCCCGGTGCCGCCGATCACCGGCGGCGTCGAGGAGACCGTCACCGAACCCGTCGTGGCCCGCTGAGACCTCATCATCACCCCCAGTAACCGAACACCCGGCGTTCCGGCCCCGACCGCCGTACGCCCCTGACCAGGAGCCGTGCATGAGCACCACCACCGTCCAGGAAGTCCGGACCGCCGCCGACGCGCTCGTCGCCGCCTTCGCCGAGGGCCGCCTCGATGACTACTTCGGCGCCTTCGCCCCCGACGCGACCTTCATCTTCCACACCACCCCGCAGCGGCTCGGCACCACGGCCGAGTACCGCGCGCTCTGGCAGCAGTGGGTGGAACAGGACCGGTTCCGCATCCTCGGGTGCATCTCGTCCGCACAGCTGATCCAGCCCTTCGGCGACACGGCCGTCTTCAGCCACGACGTCGAGACCCGAGTCGCCACCAACGCCGGGGAGGAGACGGTCCACGAGCGGGAGACCATCGTCTTCGCCCGGGCCGACGACGGCGGCTGGGTCGCCGTCCACGAGCACCTGTCCGCCCGTACCGCCGCCTGACCAGGAGAGACGTTCTATGAGCACCATCTTCCGCAACTACATCGACGGTGCCTTCGCGGACGCCTCGGACGGCCGCACACTCGATGTGGTGGACCCCACCACCGGTGACGTCTACGCGACCTCCCCGCTCTCGGGGGCGGCGGACGTCGACGCGGCGATGGCGGCCGCAGCCGCGGCGTTCCCCGTCTGGCGCGACACCACCCCGTCCGTGCGGCAGCGCGCGCTGCTGAAGGTCGCCGACGCAATGGAGGCACGGGCCGACGAACTGGTCGCCGCCGAGAGCCGGGACACCGGCAAGCCGCTCCACCTCACCCGCAGTGAGGAACTCTCCCCCGCCATCGACCAGGTCCGCTTCTTCGCGGGCGCGGCCCGCATGCTGGAGGGCCGCTCGGCCGGCGAGTACATGGAGGGGATGACCTCCATCATCCGCCGCGAGCCGGTCGGTGTGTGCGCGCAGGTCGCGCCGTGGAACTACCCGCTGCTGATGGCGGTGTGGAAGTTCGCCCCGGCGCTCGCGGCAGGCAACGCGGTGGTCCTCAAGCCCTCGGACACCACCCCGGCCTCCACGGTGCTGATCGCCGAGATCATCGGCGGTGTCCTGGAGGAGCTGGCACTACCCCGCGGAATCTTCAACGTGATCTGCGGCGACCGTGAGACCGGCCGCTTGATGGTGGAGCACCCGACCCCCGCGATGGCCTCCATCACCGGTTCGGTGCGCGCCGGCATACAGGTCGCCCAGAGCGCGGCCAAGGACGTCAAGCGGGTCCACCTGGAGCTCGGCGGCAAGGCCCCGGCCGTGATCTTCGAGGACGCCGACCTGGCGAAGGCGGTCGAGGACCTGGTGGTCGGCGGCTTCTTCAACGCCGGTCAGGACTGCACGGCCGCGACCCGCGTCCTGGTGCACGAGTCGGTCCACGACGAGTTCGTCGCCGCCTTCGCCAAGGCCGCGGCCGACACCAGGACCGGACAGCCGGACGACGAGGACGTGCTGTACGGACCGCTGAACAACGCGGGCCAGCTCGCCCAGGTCAGCGGCTTCATCGAGCGTCTCCCCGAGCACGCCAGGATCGAGGCGGGGGGCCACCGCGTCGGCGAGAAGGGCTACTTCTACGCCCCCACCGTGGTCTCCGGCCTCAAGCAGGACGACGAGATCATCCAGAACGAGGTCTTCGGTCCGGTCATCACCGTCCAGTCCTTCACGGACGAGGCCCAGGCCGTGCGGTACGCCAACGGCGTCGACTACGCACTGGCCTCCTCGGTGTGGACGAAGGACCACGCGCGGGCGATGCGGATGTCGAAGAGCCTCGACTTCGGCTGTGTGTGGATCAACACCCACATGGCCCTGGTCGCCGAGATGCCGCACGGCGGGTTCAAGAAGTCCGGCTACGGCAAGGACCTCTCCGCGTACGGCTTCGAGGACTACACCCGGATCAAGCACGTCATGACGTCGCTCTGACATCCAGGAACCCGCGTATCCGGGACGGCGAGGGTCAGGTGCGGCGTGCGGCCCACACCGTGCGATCGGTGCGCACCCTCAGGTCGCTGCGGCGCAGGATGCTGTGAGGGCTGTCGGTGTCGCGCAGCTGGTCGAGAGCGGTCACAGGTCCTCGACCGTCAGGGCGGATGCGACGCCGCCGCGCATGCGGCGCAGACTGCTGAGCGCGTAGCGGCCTGCTGCGTCGGTGTGGGGTGGGCCGATGTCGACGGTGACGGTGCGTTCGCCGTCGACGGTGAAGCCGGCCCTTGTCAGCTTGGGTCCCCAGTCGGCGCCGAGGTGGGGGACCTGCTCGGCGTGGTGGTGGTCGAGCGCCGCATGGCAGCGCTCCTCGAGACCGGGAGCGTCTTCAGGGGCGCCTTCGGGCAGGAACCGGGGGAAGCCTGCCAGCTCGACGACGGCGAACAACCCGCCCGGCGCCAGCAGGTCGTGGACCTGGCGCAGGGTGCGGTAGGGGTCGGGCATGTGATGCATGGAGGCCGATGCCCAGACCAGCTCCGGCCTGCCGAGTTCGGGCCACGCCGCCGCGTCGAGATCGGCCTGTACGACACGTACGCGGTCGTCCGCTCCAGCGGCGGCTGCCCTTCTCCCGCAGGCGGTGCAGGTGGGCGGCCGAGACGTCGACGGCCGTCACCTCTGCCTCGGGAAAGCGCTCGAGCAGAGCGAGGGTGCCGGCTCCGGTCCCGCAGCCCAGATCCACGATGCGGCGGGGGCTGGCCCCGATGGACAGCCAAGCGGTGATGGACGCGATGTGTTCGGCAAGCACTTCCGCGTCCAGGTCGAGGATCTCCGCCTGGTCGCCTGCGTCGTGCTCGTACTCGTACTCGTACCGGTGAACATGGTGCGGGCCGTGGTGCGCTGTGTGCGGGGAGGGCTGGTTCATGCGCCCAAGCTAACGACGTGGTGCGCGGTAGCTGAAACCCCGGTCTGAGCATGCGAACGGCCGTGCGGGACGATCATGATTGTGACGTCAAGAGGGGCCCGCACGGCCTTGAGCCATCGTATCTGCACCGGGATCCCGCGCCGTCGCCTGGGCAAGCTGGTCGCGGAGTTGGCCGGGCCGTGGGTGGCCGGGCAGGAGTCCCAGCTGCGTGAACGCCGGGGCCATGACCGGCAGCGCGCCGCCGGAGCGGGTCCCGACCACCAACTCGTCTTCACCGACCGGGTCGTCGCCACCCTGGTCATCCTGCGCTTCCAGCTTCCGCATGCCGTCCTCGCCCTGTTCTACGAGGTGGACCGCTCCACGATCACCCGCGCGGTCCACGAGATCCGCCCCCTGCTCGCCGCCCGCGGCTTCGCCGTCCCTGGAAGTCCCGACCTGCGCCTTCGCACCCTGGCCGATGTCTTCGCCTACGCCGCCTCCCACGGAGTGGAACTGCGGATCGACGCCACCGAGGTCCGGGTCCGACGTCCACGGGCGAACAAGCCCGGACGCCGGGCATTCATCTCCGGGAAGATGCGGCAGAACACCAAGAAGGCCACCGTCGTCACCGACGAGAAGGGCCGGACCCTGTGGGCGGGTGCCTTCCGGCCCGGCCGCCAGCACGACCAGACCGCGCTGAAGACCGAGGGCATCTGCGACCTGTTCGAGAGGTTCCCCCAGGTCAAGGCCAAGGTCGACGCCGGCTACCGGGGACTGGCCAAGCAGTTCCCCGCCCAGGTCCAAGCGCCGCCGCTGAAGCCGAAGAAGGATGCCCCGCCCGAGGACCTGGCGGCCTGGGAGGAAGCGCGCAAGCAGCAGTCCTCCGAGCGGATCTGCGTCGAGCACGCCAACGCCGAGCACAAGCAGTGGCGGCCCCTGCAACGCTGGATCGGACGCCGCGAGTACTTCGACCAGACCTACCAGGCCATCGCCGGCCTGGTCTCCGACCGCGCGGCCATGCGGTAATCAACCACCAGCCAACCCGCCAGGCCAACACGGCCCGACCTCAATCGCGCACCCCGTCGTAAGCGCCCCGTGCGCGGGGGGCCCGGCGGGTTGCGGAATGCGCAAGGCGATGGCCCGCTGGACTGCGGAACACGCAAATGGTCACGCTGACGGGCGGTTCGCTTTGACAACGCGCCGCCGTCACGGATCGCGTGCTCGAACGCCGGGTAGTAGACCTCGCGCAGCGCCCGCTCCGAGACGATCACGTCCAGGGAGTTGCGGCCCGCTTCCTGGTTGTAGACCGTGAAGTGCTTCAGCTGAGCGATGACGTCGTTCTTCTGGAAGCCCTTGGCTACGGCAGCTCCCATCAGGCCGCTGACGAGGGGGTCCTCTCCGTAGGCCTCGGACTGGCGGCCGTTGCGTGGGTCGCGGTCGATGTCGACGGTGGGGCCAAGCAGGACGTTCCAGCCCTTGCCGCGAGCCTCGACGCCGATCGCCGTGCCGTACTTCTCGGCGAGGTCGGTGTCGAAGGTGGCGGCCAGCGCGTTGGGGGCGGGGAAGGCGGTCACTCCGGTGTCGCCGCGCAGACCGTCGGAGGCGTCCACACGGGTCATCGCCGGGATGCCGAGGTGCTCCAGGGGTTTGGAGTCGGCGACTTCGACGGCCGTGACCAGGACGACCTGCTCCTCGAAGGTCATGGCTTCGAGCAATGCGTCGGCGCGCCGGGCGGCGGACTTCCTTCTGTCCTGCCACCGCTGGTCGGCCTCGGCAGCGGTCAGGGGTGCCGCGGCTGCGGCGGTGTGGAGTCCGGCGGTCATCACCGCGGCTCCTCCCAGAGCGGCTACGGACACGGCCACGGCTTCGCGTCGAGTCATACCTCTGGGACGGTTCACGTCACACTCTCCTTCGAGTGGAAGCGGGTGCTGGAACACGAGTTGGTACGTGGCGGCCGCTCGTCGTCCGCAGCGCGGCCTGGTGCGGGAGGCATGGCCAGCGGCGGGAGAAGAGCTTCAGGTGTGCGGGTATGCCTGACGTGGGCCGAGGCTAGGTCAGGCGGCAGCGCGGTCGAGGTCGCTGGTGTCGAGGTGATGCTCACCAGGGCCTACGGCGAGAGGTACGCAGCCGGGCAGTTCGACGCGGCCTTCGCATCCATCGGGCACGGTGATGTGTGCGGTCATGCCGGTCGCGGTCAGCTGCCACGACACGGCGGCCGTCCCGTAGGGGGTTTCGTGGCGGGCCTTGGCCCAGGTGATGCCGCCTCCCGGGCGAGGCCGGAAGGTGATGGTGCGGTAGCCCGGCGCGGTGAGTTCGATGCCGCCGACGACACGGTGGAGCCAGTCCGCGACGGCGCCGAGGGCGTAGTGGTTGAAGGAGGTCATGCCGCCGGGGTTGAGGGTGCCGTCGGGGCGGAGGCTGTCCCAGCGTTCCCAGATGGTCGTCGCGCCCATGGTGACCGGGTACAGCCAGGAGGGGCATTCGGTCTGGGTCAGCAGCTGGTAGGCGACGTCGAGGTGCCCCGCGTCGGTGAGGGCGTCGCAGATGAGGGGGGTACCGACGAAGCCGGTCGCGATGCGGGCGTCGTCCTCAAGTACCAGTTCCGCCAGGCGGTCACCGGCGAGCCGACGCTGGGCGGCGTCGTCGAGGAGCCCGAACACCAAGGCGATCGAGTAGGCGGTGGGGCTGTCGCTGGTCATGCGGCCGGAGTTCAGGACGTAGTGCCGGCGGAAGGCCTCGGCAACCTCGTCAGCGAGCGTTCCGTACTGGTCTGCCACCTCCGCATAGCCCAACCTGCCTGCCGACCAGGCAAGATGGCGGGCGGACCAGGCGAAGTAGGCGGTGGCGACGAGGTGGCGGTCGGTTCGAGTGGCCGCCGGGTCGTCGGGCGGCGCGATGGGGTCCAGCCAGTCCCCCAGCTGTGCGCCGGTGTCCCACAGGCGGCTCGGGCCCGCGAGTCGTTCCATGAGATCGACCCATGCGCGTCCCATGGGGAAGTGGCGGCGCAGCAGTTCGAGGTCGCCGAAGCGCTGGTGGAGCACCCACGGGGTGAGGGTGGCGACATCGCCCCAGGCGGCGCCGGGCTGGATGGGGGTCCATTGCGGACCGCCGGGGATGACGGGTACATACCAGGGGACGGTGCCGTCGGGGAGCTGTTCCACCGCGACGTCGGCGAGCCAGGAATCCAGCATGCCGGCGCAGTCGTACAGAAAGCTCGCGGTCGGAGCGAAGACCTGAATGTCGCCGGTCCAGCCCAGGCGCTCGTCGCGCTGGGGGCAGTCGGTGGGGATGTCGACGAAGTTCCCGCGCATGCTCCACACGACGTTCTCGTGCAGCCGGTTGACCAGGTCATCACTGCATTCGAACCAGCCGGTGCGTCGCATGTCGGTGTGGTACACCCGGGCGACAACGGCGTCGTCCGCCAACTCGCCCGGCCATCCGGTGATTTCGGCGTGGCGGAAGCCGTGCAGGGTGAAACGCGGCTCCCACGTGATCGGTCCGTCGCCTGCCAGGATGAGGGTGTCGGTGGCAGCCGCTCCCCGCAACGGGCGGGTGGCGAGTTCGCCGTCCTCGACGACCTCGGCATGCCGCAGGGTGATGGTTGTGCCTGCCGGGCCGTCGACGGTGACACGCAGCCGGCCGACGAGGTTCTGGCCGAAGTCGAGCAGGTGACGGCCGTCGCGCTCGGCGGTGACCGTGACCGGCGGTATCTCCTCGGTGCAGCGCACCGGGGGGCTCTTGGGGGCGATGAGGGTGCGTGGGTCCCGCCGGCCGGTGGTGACGGGGGTCCAGTCGCCGGCGGTCCAGGGCTGCGGGGTGGACCAGTTCGGGTCGTGCAGACGGGCGTCGAAGGTCTCGCCTTCGTAGAGACCGGTGGTGAGGATCGGTCCGAAGGCGGCGTTCCACTCGGTGTCGGTGGCGACGACGGTGGTGGTGCCGTTGTCGTGGGTGATCTCCAGTTGGGCGATGAGGGACTGGTCGGTGCCGTAGAGGTTGCGGTATCCGCCGTCGAAACCGATACGGCCGCGGTACCAGCCGTCGCCGAGCCAGGCGCCGATGGTGTTGGCGCCCTCGGTGAGATGGTCGGTCACGTCGTAGGTGCGGTAGCGCAGGCGCTCGCCGTACACCGTCCAGCCCGGGGACAGCGCGTCGTCGCCGACGCGACGGCCGTTGATCTCTGTCTCATACAGGCCATGTGCCGTGACGTACAGGCGGGCGCGTGCGACAGACGCGTCGAGGGTGAAGTCCCTGCGGACGCGGGCCGGGCGCCGATCGCTGCCCGGATCCTCGGGCCAGGGGGCGCCGACGGGGACGGCGCTCCAGTCGGATGCGTGCAGCAGTCCGGCCTCGACCGTGCTGGGCACGCTCCACGGGGAGGGCTCTGTGCCGTCGGCGGTCCACACACGCACGCGGACGCTCGCGCACTGCCGGGAGGCCAGGGGCTGTCCGGGCCAGGGCACGAGGACCTGGTCGGCGCCGGGAATCCGGCCGGTTCGGTAGGTGACGCCGTCGCGGTCGAGTTCGAGTTCGTACGCCTCCTGGGTCCCGCTGCCGGGCGGCAGCACCCAGGACAGGCGGGGTTCGGCGACGCCGATGCCGAGACCGTCACGCAGGTGCTCGAACGTGACCGGGGCAGGCTGGGGGGACATCAAGTGGGAGACCTTCCTTGAGGTGGGCATGGGACGACCCGCGCGGTGCCGAGGAGGGGGACGCGGCGGTCGTCAGCCCTTCACGGCTCCGCCGGTCAGGCCCTTCATCACCTTCTGGTTGAGGAAGAGGTAGATCACGAGGGTGCCGAAGACGTTGATGCAGATGGCGGCGAAGAGCGGTCCGTACTGGGTGGCTCCGAAGTCGCCGGTGAAGTTGAGCAGGCCAACCTGGATGGTGCGCAGGTCCTGGTTGTTGGTGAAGGTCAGCGCGATCAGCAGGTCGTTCCAGATGAAGAAGAACTGCACCAGGCCGACGGTCAGGATCGCGTTGCGGACCATGGGGATGCTGATGGTCCAGAAGGAGCGCAGGATGCCGGCGCCGTCGATGGTGGCCGCCTCGAACAGCTCACGGGGCACCGTCTTGTAGTACGTGGCCATCATGAACACCGTGAGCGGCAGGCCCGTGCCGGTGTAGGTGAGGATCAGCGGCCACAGCGTGCCCGACAGTCCGGACTGGAAGTACACAGTGAACAGGGGCAGCAGGATCATCTGGGAGGGCACCATGATGCCCGCGAGGAAGATCAGGAGGGTCAGGCTGCGGCCCTTCCAGACCATGACCTGCAGGGCGAATCCGGCAGCGGTGCCGAGCAGGAGGATCAGCGCGAGGGACGGGAGGACGGCCAGCAGGCTGTTCCTGACGTAGAGCCCGATGTGGCCGGTGGTCCAGGCCTCGCTGTAGTTGCCCCACTCCCACTTCGTCGGCAGGCTCCAGGTGGAGTGGTTGAGGTAGTCACTGTTGGACTTCAGCGAGGTCAGGAACATCCACACCATCGGGTAGACCTCGACGACCAGCAGCAGGGCGACAACGATCTTGACCCACAGGCGTCCCGGACGGCGCCGCCGAGGACGGGCGGAGAAGCCGGCCCGGGTACGGTTGTCGCCCGTGGCCGCCGTGGTCTTGTGAGGCGTGTCGATGGCCATGGGGTCAGCCCTTCGTGAGGTCGCGGCGCGAGACGCGGAAGACGACCAGGGTCACCAGCAGACACACCACGGTCAGCAGCAGGGCGATGGTACTTCCGTAGCCGTAGTCGCTGTAGGTGAACGACGTCTGGAACATGTAGAGCGTGAGCGGCGTGGTGCCGTTGCCGGGGCCGCCGTTGGTGAGGGCGACGATGGAGTCGAAGGCCTTGAGCGTGCCGTTGATGCTGAAGATCAGCGACGACATCAGCACCGGGAACGACATCGGCAGCACGATGTGGCGTACGAGCCTCAGTCCCGAGGCGCCGTCCAGACGCGCCGATTCGAGGATCTCCTCGGGGATGTCGACCAAACCCGCGAACAGCAGGACGGCGTAGAAGCCCATCGAGCGCCAGATGTCCATGATGATCAGCACCCAGAAGGCGTGGCCCGCGCTGCCGAACCAGTCGATGGATTCCAGACCGATCGCGTTGAGCAGCGAGTTGACCGGGCCGGTCTGCGGAGCGACCTGGAAGAACTTCTGGAACAGCAGGCCGACCGCCACGGTGGGCAGCACCACGGGGAAGAACACGAGGGTGCGGATGAGGGCGGAGGCACGCTTGAGGAAAAAGACGTAGAGCAGGGCCAGGAGGTAGCCGGCCAGGACCTGACCGATGGTCACGGTGACCGCGTATTTGGCGGTGAACCACAGAGCGTCCCGTACAGCCGGGTCGGTGAACAGCCGGTGGAAGTTCTCCACACCATTGCCGGTGAAGCCGTCGATGGTGTTGCCCTTGGTGAAGGAATAGCCCAGTGACCACACCATCGGAACCAACATGATCAGGGAGTAGACGAGGAGAGCGGGACCTACCAGGATCAGAATGGCCCTGCGGTCACCGAGTACGCGGTGCATGACGGAAAGTCCACTTCGTCGAAGAGGCATGCCTGGCAGTGGAGGGCGCTGCTCAGGGGCCGGTCGATATGGCCCCCGAGTCATCAGTGCTCGACCTCACTTGCCGGACAGGGCGTCCTGTACGACCCCCATGAACTTCTCCGGGCTCAGGCTGCCGCTCACCAGGCCGGCCGCGTTGGTCTGGCTCACGGTCGTGGCCTTGGTGCTGAACAGGGCCTCGAACCAGAGCACGTTCTGCTTCGAGTCGCCGATGGTCTTACGGACCTGGGTGGTGAGTTCGTTCGGGTCCTTGACCGGGGTGTTGGCCTTGAAGCCCGAGATGGAACCCTGGTCCTTGAGTGCGGTGCTGCCGTAGTTCTTGGCGGCACACTTGACCCAGTTGCCGACCTTGCTGTCGAAAGTCCCCTTGCCGAGGGTCATCGCCAGGCCGACGTTGGACGGGTACTGGTCGATGGATCCCTTGCCGCCGGACACAGCGGGGAAGGGCATGAAGCCGATGTTCGCGGCACCCACCTGGTCCTGCTTGGGATCGGCTATGTTCGTCAGCGCCCAGGTGCCCATGTAGAACATGGCTGCCTTGCCGGTCAGGAACTGGTTGAACGCGGTGTCGTAGTCGATCGAGCCGACGCCCTTGCCGAAGTAGCCCTTCTTGCCGAGATCGGCGACTTCCTGCGCGGCCTTCACATAGGCGGGATCGGTCAGCTTGGTCTTGCCGTCAGCCACGTCCTTCAGCGCGTCCGGGCCCAGGCTGCGGTACAGGTAGGAGCTGACCAGGCGGGTGATCGGCCAGCCCTGCTGCCCCGACGCGGAGAACGGCTGGACACCGTTGGCCTGCAACTTGGCGGCGTCCGTCACCAGTTCATCCCAAGTGGTGGGCACGGAAAGGCCGTTCGCACTGAAGATCTTCTTGTTGTAGAAGATCCCCTCGATGTTGTACTCGTACGGCAGGACCTCCATCTTGCCGCCGTACAACGCCTTGATGGTGGAGATCGCGGCGGGCTCGACCTGGTCGTAGACGCCGAGCTCCTTCAGCTTCGTCTCCAGATCGGCGACCTTGCCCGACTTGTAGAGCCGATCGGTGAGCGCGGGTGCGTTGCCGGCGGCGAACTGGACCGGCAACGCGTTCTGACCGGCGAGCAGTTGAAGTTTCTGGTCCAGGCTCGTCTGCGGAACGGTCTCCACCTTCAGGGGCAGCGCCTTGTTGTCCGCGGCGCATACTCCCTTGGACAGCGTGGTCAGCGCCGTCTTGACCGTCGTGTTCTCCACGTTCGTCAGGTAACTGAAGTTCTTCGGCGACGAAGCCGAGCCGCCGCCCGTACCTCCGCAGGCAGAGACGAAGAGGGCCATCGCGGCGGCACTCGCGGTCAGACCGGCGGTGCGGGCTCTCCTGGCACGGGACGAGTCGGTGATCACAACATGCTCCCTGTCATCGTTGAAATGAAGGCGGTCGGCGGGCGCTTGCCACGAAAGCCTGAACGGAAGATTTTTGTGGAACGTTCTCCACTCCGAAGTGCGCACCACAGTGCACGCAGCACTCGCAGCCGTCAAGACATCCGGGCGTAACATCGAAGAGAAGGCGCCCACAGATGGCGCCGAGGACAGTTCATCGTGTAGACCGTTATCTCCAGCAGGAGTAGAAGCAGGGGGCAGCACGCATGCAGCAGGACTCGCAGCCGCGGAAGAAGCGTGTGACGATCACGGATGTCGCGCGGCACGCGGGGGTGTCGACCGCTGCGGTCTCCAAGGTGATGCGCAACGCCTACGGCGTCAGCGCGGCCATGCAGGAGAAGGTCCGCGCGGCCATCGCCGAACTCGACTACCGGCCGCACGCGGCCGCACGCGGCATGCGCGGCCGTACCTACACGATCGGCGTCCTGCTGGACAACATCCGCAACACCTTCTTCGCGGACATCCTCGACGGCATCCGCGACGAGCTGCACGACAGCGAGTACACGGTGCTCATCGGCGCGGCGGGATTCGACGCCGCCGCCCAGGGCAAGACCATCGAGTCCATGGTCGACCGCCAGATGGACGGCCTGATCCTGATCGCCCCCAGCACCCAGCGGGCGGAGGTGCTGGCAACGGCCCAGTCCACGCCCACGGTCGTCATCGGCCACCACGACATCTCCGCGCACCACGACTCGGTCGTCGACGCGGACGCGGCGGGCGCCGGACTGGTGGTGGACCACCTGGTGTCGCTCGGCCATCGCGACATCGCCCTGGTCTCCTCGCCCGGAACCCGGTCGAGCCGCTGGGCACGCACCCCTGAGATCGTGCTGTCCAGCGGATACGCGGAGGCCATGGGACGCCACGGTCTGGCCGCACAGACCCGCATCTGCCGCGCGGCCTACTCCGACGAGGGTGGCTACAAAGCGGGCATGAACCTGCTGACCAGCGAGGACAGGCCGACAGCGATCATGGCCGGTGCGGACGTCGCCGCCTTGGGCGTGTGGCGAGCCGGGCACGAACTGGGGCTGCGCGTGCCCGAAGACATCTCCCTCGTCGGCTACAACAACACCGCAGTCGCCGACCTCGCCACCGTCCAGCTCACCAGCGTCGACCAGGCCGGCCACAACATGGGCGCCACCGCGGCGCGGCTGCTCATCGAACGGGTGGAGGGACGCCGGGAACACGCGGTGCAGACGACGATGACGCCCCGCCTCGTCGTCCGCCGCAGCACATCGGCGCCGCGCTCCTAGAACTGCGGCCTCCGGATGAGATGTCGTCGTGTAATCCGGCGCATTCCGTGGTGTACGCGGCGGCACCCGAGCGCCGTCCCGGACAGCCTCAGCGCGTCTGCAACCGGGCCGCACATGGGACCTGGAGCGCACTGCCAGTGCCTCCTGGCCGTCGTCCTCTCCGTGCCCTCGGCGGGCGTCGAGCAGTGTGTTGATGCCGAGGACGATGAAGAAGGCGTGGCAGCCCAGTTCGGAGCGTCGGCCCAGGTGCCGGGAGAACTCGATGCCCCTGCGGGCCAGGCGGGGGTGAGTGCCGCGTCCTGAGAGTCATAGCCGCGGGCCGTGATGGTCGTACACCGTGTCACCTACGGCCCAAGGCTAGGGGCCCGCACTGCGACCTCCCCACCGGACGTGACACGCATCACGTGCCCGAGGTGCATAGCGAGACGCCCATCAACGTCTTTCTCCAGGTGTACGAAGCTGGCAAGGGCGGGGACGGTGCGGATGGAACAGGCTCAGGCCGAGGGTTTCGACGGGTTCGTTGCGGCCCGTTGGTCGGCGTTGTTCCACCTCGCGCGCCTGCTCTGTGGAGGTGACCGGCACCGCGCCGAGGACCTGCTCCAGGAAGCCCTGGTCAAGCTCTGGTTCGTCTGGCCGAGGGTCGCGGACGAGGCGCCCGAGGCGTACGTACGCAAGGTCCTGGCACGCGCGGCCGCTCGATCCGCCCGTCGGCGGTGGTGGGGTGAGCGCCCGGTGGAGCAACTGCCCGACCTGGCGCAGACGGAGGACGAGTCCGCCGCCGTGGTGGAGCGGTCGCGGCTGGAGGCGGCCCTCGCTCAATTGCCGGCCCGGCAGCGGGCCGCCGTGGTGCTGCGCTACTACCAGGACCTGCCCGAAAGACAGGTCGCGGAGGTTCTGGGATGCCCGTTGGGCACCGCCCGGTCCCACGCGTCACGCGGTGTGGCGCGCCTGCGTCAGATCCTGGCCGATGTCATCGAGCCGGTGGGGTGAAGGGAAGCATGGATCACTTCGAGCGGGAGTTGGCGCGGATCATGCGCGACGCCCAGGAGTACACCCCCTTTGAGCCCGCGCACCGTGACCGACTCAGGACGGGCGTCCTCGTCCGCCGCCGGGTCCGCGCGGCGCAGAGGGCCGTGGGCTCCGTATTGGTGGCCGCCGGGCTCGGCCTCGGCCTGTTCCTGCTGCCGCACACGCCGGACAGCGACCAGCCCCAGGCCCCCTCGCCGCGGCCGGCGACCGGCTCCTTCTCCCCGACCGTCACGCCGTCACCGACCAAGCCCTTCAGCGGAGCTCCCACCGGGTCGGCCCCCACCACACCCACTGCACCGGCCACGCCCACGGCACCGACCACGACAGGGAGCGCGGTGGAGAGCTCGAACTCGGTCGCCGTCGATCCCTCCGGGACCGCGGCCCTCAGCCCTCCGGCCACCGTCCCGGCCTCGCCGAGCGGGAGTATCACGCCGTCGTCGCCGGCGACGACGACCCTCGAGCCGTCGTCGTTCGTCAGCACGGCCGCCGCCGGGTAGCCGCCGCTCACCGGCCGCCGAGCCACACCGTCGTCCCGGCCGCTCCCTCTCGTACTGCCGCACCGCCCCTTACCCCTCCTCCGCCCCGGACGTACTCAGTCATCGCGGCTCCGCCGTGAGCGCCTTCGGCATGCCCTGCCGCAGCACAGAAATCTGGACGAAACATGACAAAGACCGTACGGTCCGCCTCGATGAACCTCGTGACGGGACTGCCCATGGACCGACTGCCGCTCCGCCTGCCGCTGCCGGTGGACCACCCGGAACCCGTACTGGACGTGGTCGTCCCCGTGTTCAACGAGGAGACGGATCTGGAGCCGAGCGTGCGGCGGCTGCACGCGCACCTGCGTGAGACGTTCCCGTACCCGTTCCGCATCACCGTCGCCGACAACGCCAGCACCGACGACACCCCGCGGATCGCGGCCCGGCTGGCCGCCGAGCTGCCGGAGACCGAGTGGATACGGCTGGCCGAGAAGGGGCGCGGCCGAGCTCTGCGCGTCGCCTGGTCGCGCTCACGGGCCCCGGTGCTGGCCTACCTGGACGTGGATCTGTCCACCGAACTGAACGCGCTGCTCCCGCTGGTCGCCCCGCTGATCTCCGGCCACTCCGACATGGCCATCGGCACCCGACTGGCCCGCGGCTCCCGGGTGATACGCGGTCCCAAACGGGAGATCATCTCCCGTTGCTACAACGTCCTGCTGCGTTCCACCCTGGCCGTCGGCTTCTCCGACGCGCAGTGCGGCTTCAAAGCGGTCCGGCGCGATGTCGCCGAGCGGCTGCTGCCCCTGGTGGAGGACTCGGAGTGGTTCTTCGACACCGAACTGCTGGTGATCGCCGAGCGGGCCGGGCTACGCATCCACGAGGTGCCCGTCGACTGGGTGGACGACCCCGACAGCCGGGTCGACCTGGTCTCGACGGCCGTGGCCGACCTGCGCGGCATCGCCAGGATCGGCAGGGCGCTCGCCCGTGGCACGCTCCCGACGGCGGAGCTGCGGCGCACCACCGGAGGTGACCCGCCGGGCCCCCTGGCCGCCCAGTTGCTGCGCTTCGGCGCCGTCGGCGTGGTGAGCACGGTCGGCTACGTCCTCCTCTACGCGGCCCTGCGACCGGTGGCGGGACCCCAGGGCGCCAACGCGTGGGCGCTGCTGGTCTGCGCCGTCGCGAACACGGCCGCGAACCGGCGGCTCACCTTCAGGCTGCGCGGGCGGGGTGGCGCGCTGCGCCAGCAGGCCAAGGGTCTGGCGGTCTTCGGCCTCGGCCTGGCGCTCACCAGCGGCTCGCTCGCCGCGCTGCACCGCTGGTCGCCGGGGCCCGGGCGGGCCACGGAAGTCGCCGTGCTCGTCATCGCCAACCTGGTCGCGACACTGCTGCGCTTCCTGCTCCTGCGGGGCTGGGTGTTCACCGCCGCCTCCCGCGGCAACGGAACGGGAGCCGCGCCCCGATGAACGACCCGATCCTCGCGAACGCTCCGTCGTACGGGGGCAACGAGGTCCGCACCGACGGCCGTTCGCCCATGACGGAGCCGCCGTACGACTCCGGCCCGGCCCCCGCCCCTGCCCCCTCCCCCACCTTCGCCGCCACCGCCCGCGGGTGGTGGGTGCGACTGTGCGGGGCGGCCGAGCACTACGGTCCGGTGCTCGCGCTGTACGGTGCGCTGAAGCTCATCGGCTTCTGCGTCTTCATGTATCTGCTGGACTCCTCCGGGGACTTCCGCAAGAAGAACCCGCGCTTCGGCGGCGGTGCCCACGCCTGGGACGTCCTGGCCACCTGGGACGGCTGGTGGTACCAGCAGATCGCCGCGCACGGCTACCACCCCGCGCTCGTGCCGGTACCCGGTGCGGGCGGCCTGATCACCATCGAGGGCAACTCCGCGGCGTTCTTCCCGCTGTACCCCGCCCTGATGCGGCTGGTCTCCTCCGGCACCGGCCTGGGTCTGCTCGGCGCCGGCCTGCTGGTCTCGGTCGCCGCCTCGTTCGTCGCCGCGCTGGCGATCCACGCCGTCAGCGCGCGGATCGGCGGTCGACGGGCCGGACTGGCCGCGGCCGGGCTCTGGGCCGTGTGGCCCGGATCCGGCATGGAGTGGTCGGCCTACTCGGAGTCCCTCTACGTCGCCCTCGCGGCCTGGGCCTGCTACGCCGTCATGCGCCACCGCTGGCTCACCGCCGGCATCCTGACCTGCGCCGCGGGTCTCACTCGTCCGACGGCCACCGCGCTGATCGCGGCGCTCACCGTCGCGGCGCTGCTGGCCATACGCCGGCAACGGCGGGAAGTCCGCCGCTGGGGAGATGCCCCCGGCCCGGACCGGACGAGGCGTCGGGCCGCGGTTGTGCGCCCGCTGGCCGCCGTCGCGATCGCCCCCCTCGGCCTGCTCGGCTACCTCGGTTGGGTGGGACACCGGATGGGCGACTACGGCGGGTACTTCAAACTCCAGGAAGGCGCCTGGGCCCACACGTTCGACTACGGCAAGCACACCCTCGACGTGTTCACCTCCCTCCCGGTGGGTCACTTCGACTACCTCTTCGCGTACCCCTACGAAGACCTCATCGGCGTCGGTACCGTCCTGCTGGCCCTGATCATCCTGCCCTTGCTGCTCCGGCTCCGCCCGCCGGCGGTCCTCGTCGTCCACACCTTCCTGACGATCGCGCTCGTCCTGGGTAGCCAGCAGATCTTCGGCAACATCTCCCGCTACCTTCTTCCGGCCTTCCCCTTGTTCATCCCGTGCGCCGTCGCCATGCGCCGGCTCAGCACGCCGGTGCTGTGCGCAGTCCTCGGAATCGCCGCGCTCGCCTCCGGCTCGTACGCGGGGTACGCCCTGTTCGAACTCGGGGTTCCATAACCACCATGAAGTCGTACGAGCACGAGCCTCATACCCGGGCGGCGGTACGGCTGTTCCTGCGAAGCCCGACTCTTCCTGAGCGCCTCGTACGGGGGCCGCCACCGACTGCCATGTGCGGCCCCGACGGCTCGGGGCGGGTTGGCCGAACCTCACCTCCGCCTCGTCACCAGGTCTGCTCCCCGGCGCGTACGAGGATCTCGTTGACGGCCACCCGGCGGTCCCGAGTGACGATGTAGGAGACCGCGTCGGCGATGTCCTCGGGGCGCAGCAGTTCCATGCCGTCGCGATCTGTCGCTCGATCGCCTGCCGCACACCGTCGCGGAGGTGCGTGCTCAACTCGGTGTCCACGGTGCCGGGCTCGACCACGCTCACCCGGAGGCGCTTGTGCATGACCTCCTGCCGCAGGGCTTCGGTGAATCCGTTGACGCCGAACTTCGTCAGGTTGTAGACGGCCGTCCCGGGCCGGGCGACCCGGCCCGCGGTTGAACTGATGTTGACCAGGTCCGCCACCCGCCGCGGGGAGTCCTCCGCGGCGCGCAGGTGCCAGGACGCGAGAATGTCGCCGCTCCGCAGCCGACGAAGGGGGTCTGCCGGGTCGGCACCGGCCCGCCTTGGGCGCGTGTCCCCTGCCCGTGTGCGGGCGAGGAAGGGTCATGCGTCTCGGAGATGCGGCCGGATACGGCCGTACACGCGACCATGCCCGGAGCCGCAGTAATCTGTTATCCGGAACCGGTTCCGGCTGGACCATAAGCGGAACTGGTTCCGGTTGCAAGTGTCAGAGGATGGAGCGGGGATCGGCCGACAACAAGAACGACGCAACAAGGCGGCACCGGCCGCTGCGAGCCGACGCCCAGCGCAACGAGGACCGGTTGCTCGAAGCCGCGGCAGCCGCCTTCGCCCGCGACGGATTCGACGCCTCGGTCAAGGACATCGCCCGCGAGGCCGGCGTCGGCGTCGGCACGCTCTATCGGCGGTTCCCTTCCAAGGAACTGCTGATCGAGGCGACGTACCGCCACGAAGTGCAACTCTTGTGCGAAGCGGCGCCCGAACTCGCGGCCTCACTCCCCCGGCGCGCGCCCTGAAGACATGGATGGAGCGCTTCATGGACTTCATGGCCGCCAAGCACGGCATGGCCGACGCGCTCCGCGTGGTACTGACCGACGACGGCGAGCGGTTGCAGACCCGCGCCAACCTCACCGGGGCGATCGACCACCTCCTCGCCGCCGGTGCCGACCAGGGGGTCACCCGGGCGCAAGTGGGGGCTCATGACGTACTCACGGCGCTCGGCGGAATCAGCCTCATCGCCGGCACCGAGGGTCGGCCCGATCTCGCGGCGAAGCTCGTCGACCTGCTGCAGCACGGCATCCTGTCGGACTGACCGGTGACGCCGCAGCACCGCACCCCGGGGCCCGCGCAGATCGCGACAGGGAGTTGCCCGAAGAACTGATGAAGGGGGCCCGCCGAGCCGCGGTGGCCCCCAGTGGGATCACTGTTCCGTACGCACCGGATGCTTGCTCATGATCGAGACCCGGTTGAACGCGTTGATGGTGACCGCCACCCAGATCACCGCGGAGATCTGGTCGTCGGTGAGGGCGTCACGGGCGGCCGCCCAGGCGGATTCCTGCGCGGCGGCGTCGGTCGGCTCGGTCGTCGCCTCCGCCAACGCGAGGGCCGCCCGTTCCGCGGGAGTGAACAGTTCCGTGTCCCGCCAGGCGGCCAGCACTCCGAGTCGCTGCACCGTCTCGCCCGCGCGCAGGGCGGCCCGGGTGTGCGCGTTGAGGCAGTAGGCGCAGCCGTTGATCTGCGACACGCGGAGGTTGATCAGCTCCACCAGGCTTCGGTCGAGCCCCGCGTCGGCGGCTGTCGCGCGCACCGCTTCCGACGTCTGGACCAGCGCGTGGTACGCCTTCGGACTCTGCTTGTCGATGAAGATCCGCCGCGTCGCGGATCCTGTCGCGTGGCCGCTCAACCCCGGACTCCGTCCTACTATGATCCAAGCATGGTTGAATATGAAACTATCATGGCGACGGAAGGCGGTCCCCCAGTGAACGATGTCGACGTCCTCTCCCCACGTGACGTACCCCTGGGCGGCCCGCGCGCGATGACCGTGCGGCGTACGTTGCCGCAGCGCGCGCGGACCCTGATCGGAGCCTGGTGCTTCGCCGACCACTACGGTCCCGACGACGTCGCCGAGACGGGCGGCATGGAGGTCGCCCCGCATCCGCACACCGGGCTGCAGACGGTGAGCTGGCTGTTCAGCGGAGAGATCGAGCACCGCGACAGCCTCGGCAGCCACGCGTACGTACGGCCCGGCGAGCTGAACCTCATGACGGGCGGGCACGGCATCAGCCACTCGGAGGTGTCCACGCCGCGGACCACGATCCTGCACGGGGTCCAGCTGTGGGTGGCGCTGCCCGAAGAACACCGGCACGCCGAGCGGAACTTCCAGCACCACGTACCGGAGCCCCTACGGGTCGACGGGGCCGAGATCCGGGTCTTCCTGGGCTCCCTCGCCGGTCAGGAGTCCCCCGTGGCCACCTTCACACCCCTGCTCGGCGCCGAGATCGTCCTCGAGCCTCGCGCGACGGTGACGTTCGCCGTGGACCCCGGCTTCGAGCACGGACTGCTCGTCGACCACGGAGACGTCCGCATGGCCGACACCTTGCTGCGTCCGGCCGAGTTGGGCTACGCCCAGCCCGGAGCCACCGCTCTGACGTTGACGAACGAGTCGGACGGCCCGGCTCGCACCGTGCTGCTCGGCGGAACCCCGTTCGAGGAGGAGATCGTCATGTGGTGGAACTTCATCGGCCGTAGCCACGAGGACATTGTCCGTGCCCGGGAGGACTGGGCGAACGCCTCCGATCGCTTCGGCGCCGTCGAGGGATACCCGGGGGACCGTCTTCCCGCTCCCGTTCTTCCGAATGCCGTCATCACACCGCGCGGCAACCCGCCGCGTCGCCGCCCCGCACCCGAAGGACACCCCATGACCGAGTCTCCCGCGTCTCCCGCCGCCGCGACCGTCGAGCGGAACGACGCCAGGCATCGCTACGAAATCCTGGTCGACGGCAAGCGGGCCGGCCTCACCGCCTACCGCGACCGCGGTGAACAGCGCGTCTTTTTCCACACGGAGGTCGACGACGCCTTCGCCGGGCAGGGCCTGGCCGCGCAGTTGGTCCAGTACGCGCTCACCGACGTGCGCGACCTGGGCATGCGGATCGTGCCCGTGTGCCCCTACGTCGCGAAGTTCCTGAAGAAGCACGACGAGTTCGCCGACATCACCGAGCCCGTGACCCCCGAGGTCCTGGCATGGCTGGACGCGGAACTGGGCTGACCCCGCACCTCCGAGCGGCTCGTCGGACCACTCGACGCGCGGACGCTGACGGGCTGATCACGCGGGAGGCCGGCGTCGACTCCGCGATCCGCCTGCCGTATCAGCACGCCACAGGCGCCCACACGACGGACAGGCCCAGAAGAAACCGCCGGACGGTATGCGCACCGAGCAGGAGGACCGCGGACTGGGCCGGTCCCGGCGTTCAACAACACGGGCACGCAGGCGTCGGCCGGTGATGCCGCCGACGATCCGGCCGAGAACCCCGACCGTGTGACCGCGGTCAACCCGAGCCGCCGCGTTCGAAATCGCCATGTGTGGACCGATTCGGGCGGTCACTCCACACTGTTACCGGCTTTCCCCCTAACGTAGCGAGTACATTTCGTCGACGTTTCCGATGGTGCGCCGAACTTGGGATTTGGTCAAGAATTGGATTCGACCCTTGTCGCCCGTCGGAACGCCGTTACACGATGTGGCAAACATATCGTTGCTTATCAGCAGGAGGTCCGGGTGTCCGCTGGTCTGTCCAAAATCGAGGTGGATACCACCACTCTCGCGGCGGCGTCCGAACGGAACAAACTCCGCAAACACTTCGGCCGCTTCGACATCCTGTTCTTCCTGGTCTGCACCCTCGTCGGCCTCGACACCATCGGTACGGTGGCTGCCTCCGGGGCGGAGGCGTTCACCTGGCTGATCGTGCTGGCGGTCATCTTTTTCGTGCCGTCAGCGCTGCTCACCGCGGAACTGGGCACGGCCTTCGCGGAGGAGGGCGGCCCGTACATCTGGACCAGCCGGGCCTTCGGGCGGCTGGCCGGAGCGGTCAACAACTTCCTTTACTGGGTGACCAATCCGGTCTGGCTCGGTGGCACCCTCTCCGTCTCGGCGGTCGCCGCGTTCACCACCTTCTTCAATGACGGAAAGGATCTGAGCACCCCCGCCTTCTACGTCTTCACCCTGATATTCATCTGGGTGGGCGTGCTCGCGGCGATCCTCTCCTTCGATGTCGGCAAGTGGATCCCCACCGCCGGGGCGTGGTCCCGTTTCGTACTGCTCGGCCTTTTCACGCTCACCGTGGTCATCTACGCCCTCAAACACGGCCTGCACGGTTTTGGCTTCGGTGACTTCTCCCCGACGTATGCCGGCTTCGTCGGCCTGGTTCCGGTCCTGATGTTCAACTACGTCGGCTTCGAATTGCCCAACACCGCGGGCGACGAGATGACCGACGCGCAGAAGGACATCCCGTACGGCATCTTCCGCGCCGCCGGGCTGGGCGTACTGCTGTACGGCCTGCCGATTCTCGGCATCCTGCTGGTCCTCCCGGTCAAGGCCATCACCGGTCTCGGCGGCTTCCTCGACGCCATCCGGCAGGTGTTCACCGTCTACGGCGGCCACGTCGCCTCCGACGGCACGGTCACCCTCAGCGGGGCCGGGACCGTGCTGGGCGATCTGGCCGCAGTGATGTTCATCCTGACCGTGCTCTCCTCGGGCGTCACCTGGATCATGGGCTCGGACCGCGCGCTGGCGGTCTCCGGGTACGACGGCGCCGCGCCCCGCGGCCTGGGTGTGATCTCCGAGCGGTTCGGCACGCCGGTCCGGGTCAACCTGCTCAGCGGAGTGCTCTCCACCGGCGTGCTGATCCTCGCCCACCAGCTCACCGGCGGCGATGCGGGCAAACTCTTCGGAGCCGTACTCGGGCTCGCCGTGTCCACGACGCTCATCAGCTACCTCGGCATCTTCCCGGCGCTGCCGGTGCTCCGCCGCAAGTACCCGCAGGTGGAGCGCGCCTACCGGGCGCCCGCCGCCTGGCCGATCACGATCGTGCTGACGCTGCTCATCCTGTTCGCATCGGTGCAACTGCTGGTCCCGGGCGCACCCTTCGACTGGTTCAGTTCGGACTTCCGGCCGGACGGCTGGAGCTATGGCGAACGCTGGACCTATCTGCTGACGGAGGCGGTGCCGCTGGCCGTCTTCATCATCACGGGTGTGATCTTCTGGGCGCTCGGCGCACCGACCCGGGCCGAGGCCAAGAAGGCGGCCACCGCGGGAGTAACCCAGAGCTGAGCATCCGCTCACGACGCCGGACGGACCGGCGGGCCCTGTCCGGGGCCTGTCGGCCCGTTCCGGCGTTTCGTCGTCCGGTACAACGCCCATCTGGCGGAGCGCGCCGTGCCGGAGTGGAAAGCGGCCCTGGACGCGCCGAGATGCCGGGCGAAGAACCGGGCCGTCACATCACCGGCCTGACCTGACGGGTATCGGCGTCCGGCCACCAGCCGGGCGCCGATTCCGCTGGGCGTCAGGTCACGCGTCGGCATCGCCGCGATCCGTGGTCGGGCCGAAGGAGTCGATGTCCTCCATGAAACTCAGCATCCGGACGTTGAGCAGGTCGGGGTGGTCGATCGCGGGGCCGTGGCCGGTGTCGGCGATGATCTCGGCGCGGGCTCCGGGGACCAGACGTGGTACGCGCTCCAGTTGCCGCTTCGGGTGCACAAGCAGGCTTCGCTTGCCGAGGACGAGGTAGAGCGGCGTGCGGATGCCGCGCAACTCGTCCTCGGTCAGCGGCAGCGGCGCGGGGCGGCGTATCCGGAAGGCCCGGACACTCGCCTGGATCCACGCGCGCAGCTCAGGAACCACGAGTACCGGCTGCTCCAGCCAGGAGGCGAGACGCGTGCGCAGCGCCTTGGGGGCGAAGGTCGCGAAGAGGCTGACGAAGATCCAGGTGAAGAAGCGCAGGCCCACCTTCTCCAGACCGCCGGGGTCGAGCAGGGTGACCGAGGCGAGCCTGCCGGGCTTGCGGTGTGCCTGGTTGAGCACCAGCCAGCCGCCGTAGGAGGAGCCGACGAGGTGAACCCGGTCGAGGCCGAGGGCGTCGAGCGCCTCGTCGAGCCACTGGGCCGCACGCTCCGGCTGCCACATCGGTTCGCGGTGGACGCTGCGGCCGGGGTCGCCAGGGGTGTCGAGCGCGTACACGGGGCGTTCGGCACTGAGGCCGGGGGTGTTGGGGTACCACTGCGCGGAGCAGCCTCCGGAACCGTGGATCAGGACGACTGGTGTACGGGAGTCGTCAGCGGGGTCCGCGGGACCGTACCGGTAGACGTGCGTGGTGCCGAAGCTGGTCTCCACGTCTGTCTCGGAGCGGGCGGGCGCACCCATGGCGTAGAGGACGTCGCAGGCGGCGAAGTACCGGTCGCGCAAGGTGTCGTTGACGTAGTGACCGATGTCGCGGCGTGGGCTGGTTCGGGTCGTGTGCGCGGACACAGGGCACCTCCGGGGAGACCGACTCTTTGTGATACGACCGTATCACAAAGGTGATACGGCGGTACCATAAAAGAGTCCGGGAAGATCCGGACGGCGAAGTGACCATCGACGGGCGGAGACACGACCCATGCCAAAGCTCGTGGACCACGAGGAACGGCGCACCCAGATCGCCGAGGCGCTCATCCGGGTCGCCGGACGGCGCGGGCTGCACGCGGTCGGTATGCGCGACGTGGCCTCCGAGGCCGGAGTGTCGCTCCGACTCGTGCAGTACTACTTCCAGACCAAGGAGAAACTGCTCTTCTACGGACTGCAGCATCTGACCGGCCTCTTCACCGCGCGCGTGGGCGCCCGCCTTCGCGCCGCCGGTCAGGACCCGGGCCCGCGCGCGACCATCGAGGCGCTGCTGCTGGCCTCACTCCCGACCGACGAGGAGAGCCGCACCTTCCACCTGCTCTACAGTTCGTACTCGATCCTGTCCGTGACCGACGAGGCACTCGCCGCCCAACCGTTCATCGACAACCCCGACGCCGCCGAGAACGCCCTGACCCGCCTGCTTCGGCAAGCGCAGGAATCCGGTCTGGCCGACCGTGACATCGACGCGCGCACGGAGGCCATCAGCCTCCTGGCCATGGCGGCGGGCATGGGGACCAGCATCCTCGTGGGCCAGCGGGGGCCGGAGTCGGCCATCGCGGTACTGCGCCATCATCTGGACCGGATCTTCGCGAATCCCGGGTACTCCCCGCCGCCCGCATGACCTCGGCCGCCGTCCCCGGCGCACACCGGACGCGCTGCTCTCCGACGCACGTGCTGGTTCACAGGACTGACCACCAGGACTGACCGCCAACCGGACTTGACCCTGACGCCGCTGGAGACTCGAGGATCGCGCCGTAAGCGAGACAGTGATTCTTATCGGAGGCGTCCATCATGCGCGGCAAGGGCATCCACTACGACACCGGCACCTTTCCCAACGGAATACGGGGCCGTGTCGGGGGACGACATGTGCATCGGCCTTTCACTGGTCGTCGAACGGTGGCAGGAGCGCACAGCACGACGCCGCGCCCCGCCTCAGTACGGCCCATGGGTCCAGCGGCCGTCCGTCATCGTGGCGTGCACGGGCATCGTGCGCAGGGTGTCCGTGTCGGCCTTCAGCGGGTCCACGTCCACGACCACCAGGTCGGCGGGGTCCCCGACCCTGATGAGCCGGCGCCCGCGGGCCGCCGCGACGAGCGCGTCCGGGACGGACAGGCGCTGCTCCGGGTGCCACGCGGGGCGATCGTCATCGGTACGGCTGACGGCCGACGCGATGGCGAGCCAGGGGTCGAGCGGCGAGACCGGGGCGTCCGAACCGAACTCCAGACGGGCCCCGGCGGCCAGCAGATCGGCGTAGGCGAAGGCCCGCTCGGTGCGCCCGGCCCAGTGCCGGTCCGCCACATCACGGTCATCCGTCGCGTGCCGGGGCTGCACCCCCGCCGTGACACCCAACCGCGCGAATCTCGGGAGGTCTTCGGGGCTCAGCAACTGCGCGTGCTCGATCCGGCCACGGCAGCGCACCGCCTCGAAGGCGTCCAGGGCCACGGTGTTGGCGCGGTCGCCGATGGCGTGCACCGCCGGCTCGATTCCATGCGCGGCGGCCCGCCGCATGAGCCGCACCAGCCAGGTCCAGCCGGTGCCGGACGCTCGCCCACTCCGCCATGTGTACGTGGGCGTCCCACAGGCCCGGCAGCAGCACCCGCCCCTCCAGATCGAGGACCCGCTCACCGCCGGACGGTATCGCTCGACCCCCGGCGCCCTCGTCCGCGACGACATGGGTGATGCTGCCGCCCGCCACACGCAGGCGGACGAGCGGTCCTCCCGCACCGAGCCGTACCCGGTCGAGCGTCAGCGCGGTCGCCGGGGACAGGTCTCCTCCTGGGAGCCTGCGCTGGGCGCTTACGAAGTCCGCCATAAAGCCTCCATCTGCGGCGACACACGGTCTCGACGGGACTGCCATGGATGTGACCACGCCGGAGACGTGCAGACGCGGTCAGCGAGTCGACGTGATCGCCCCGCCCAGAGGAAGGCTGAGGGCACCCCCAACCGAACATCCATCAAGTAAACTTAGCCTTACCTTACCTTGCTGGTCGTATCCCGTCGCCTGTCGGTCTCAGCTGACAGTCCCTGCCCCGCGAAGGGCACTTCGCCACCCACACAGTTACCGGACCTGATCAACACCGTCGGTCCTCCGCTGTCAGCGCATGCTGCCGCCGGCCGTTACGCAGCCGTGTGCCGGCACCACCACGAACCCCACATGATGTGATGCCACGCCGCAGGCTCCAGGATGAGTAGAGAGGCGGCGCCTCGCCGGCGCCGCCTTGGTTCGGACAGCACACGCCCGGACAGGTGAACCGTGGAACGAGGTGCCCGATGGAAATCGAAGGATCAGTTGCGCTGGTGACCGGCGCGAACCGGGGAATCGGCCGGGCATTCACGCACGCTCTGCTGGCACGGGGCGCCGCCAAGGTGTACGCGGGCGTCCGCAGCCCCGACGACTTCGAAGCGCCCGGACTGGAACCACTGCGCCTGGACGTCACCGACCCGGACCAGATCGCGGCCGCGGCGATGACGGCGTCCGACGCGACCATCGTGATCAACAATGCCGGCATCCAGGCCGGGCCGGACCTCCTGGAGGGCTCTTTGGAGGGCGCGCGGAAAGAGCTGGAGGTGAACTATCTGGGCACCTGGGCGGTCTCGCGCGCTTTCGCGCCCGTCCTCGCCGCCAACGGTGGCGGAGCCCTGGTGAACATGCTCTCGGTGGCCTCGTGGCGGGCGAACAACCGGTTCCCCGGTTACGCGGCGTCGAAGGCCGCCCAATGGTCGATCACCAACGCGCTGCGCGTGGGACTGCGTGAGCAGGGGACGATGGTCATCGGTGTGCACGTGGGCTATGTGGACACCGACGCCACCGTCGAAGTCGACGCTCCGAAGGTGGAGGCTGCGGAAGTCGCGGCACAGACCATGGACGCGATCAGCCGCGACGAGTTGGAGGTGCTCGTGGACGAAACCGCCCGAAGGGTACGCGCCGCACTGTCCGGCCCCCTGGAACTCCTTTACCCGACCGCGTGAACGAGACGGAAGACGGCTCGGGACCGGCGAGACCTGAGGTACCCGGAGCGGAGCAGCGGTGAGGGCAGGATGATGCCCACGAACACGGACTTGGATGTCGTCGTCCTGAGCGCTCGACTCGCCGAGACAGCCGCTCTTGGCCTCGGGCGAGGGCGCGCATGGCAGGTGCGCATTCCCGCCCGTTGCAGCACGCTGGCGTTCGCGTCCCAGGTGCACAATCTGGCGCTCGTCCACGTCGTCCATGTCGTCCACGGCGACCGCGGTGCCGCCGAACCGCACAAGCGATTCGCCGACGTCCCGGTCAGGGCATAGGGCGGTGGTCCGTGGTGTCGGACTCTGACCGACCCGATCGACGCGCGGCAACCGACATCACGACGAGGCCGATCAGGACGAGGCCGGCGCCGACGTACAGCGGAGCCGTATAGCCGAGGCCGACGCTGATGGCGAGGCCGCCGAGCCAGGCGCCCAGGGCGTTGCCGATTTGGAGGCGGACACGTTGGCGCTGGCGGCGAGCGGCACCCTCGCGCTCGGAGTACCCGACACCGCCCAGTGCACCGCCGTGTCCGCGCTACTGAACTACATCCTCGGAGTGGGCGGACAGAACACCGCCAACGCCCGCGCACACCGGCCGGACACGAACCGGACCGAGTTCCTCAACACCGTCTCGGCCGCATGGGCGAACCTCGATCCCGACGACCGAACAGAGTGCCAACCGACCCGGCGCCGTCGTAGCCGGTGGATTCCACTGACAAAGCCACACGGGACAAGACAGACCGGAGACGTGGCGTCCATCCCGGGGCCATGGCGGAGCTACTGCCCTGGCGGGATTCGGTAGACGGAGACGTGAGAACGCGACTCGGCGGTGAATGCGGCGCCGTCCCAGTCCGCGTGCCTGGTCTCCAGGTCGAATCCGGCCAGCTGGGCCATGAGGTCGAGTTCGGCCGGCCAGATGTACCGATGCGGGCTGCGGAACAACCGCGCCTGCTCGCTCTCATCGAAGCGGAAGTGGTGCGACACCACGTGCTGGCGCAGAACGTCGTAGGTGTCCAAACCGATGTAGCCGGGTTCGGACTCCCAGACGGTTGCCGTTCGGCCCGGCGGGAGCTGGCGCAACTCGGGTACCCATAGCTCGATCACGAACCGACCACCAGGCACGAGGTGGCGGGCAGCGTTGCGGAAGCACTGGACCTGCTCGTCCTGGGTGAGCAGGTTGGAGATCGTGTTGTAGACGAGGTAGACAAGGGTGTACTTGCCGGGGGCGACGGTGGTCGCCATGTCACCGATGATCACCGGGATCGCTGCTTCATCTGCCTTGGTTCGCAGTTGCTCCACCATCGGGAGCGACAGCTCGATGCCGGTGACAGAGACTCCTCGCCCGGCGAGCGGGACGGCTACCCGGCCGGTCCCGACAGCGAACTCAAGCGCTGCTCCGTCCCCTGCGAGCCGGGCGAGACGGTCCACGGTCGGTTCCAATACCTCGGGTGCGAACATGCCTGAGCCGGGCGTGTCATAGCGCCGGGCGGCATCGGCGTCCCAGATCTTCTCCTGCTGCATTCCGTCAACGCTCGCCGCCGGCCTACGCGATGTCCAGCGAATTTGTACGCGGCCATGAGGGCGTCTCCGCGTCGGTTGGCGGCCTGCGGCAAGATGGAGCCGTGCCAACCGAATCAGACAAGATTGAGCTGCGCGAACACGAACTTCGTGAGATCGCGGGCTACGCGGCTGATTGCGCGCGCAGGGCGTTGTCGATTTTCGAACAGAGTCTTCCCACTGACACCCGCCCGCGCGACGCCATCGACGCAGCGGACGCCTTCGCTGGTGGCGGCCGGCGCACGGGCGCTCTGCGGCAGAGCGCGTGGGCGGCGTACAGAGCGGCACAAGAGGCCGCTACACCCGCTGCGGTCGACGCGGCACAAGCGGCGAGCCATGCGGCCGCCGCCGCGTACCTTCATCCCAGGGCCAGCGCTCATCAGGTGAAACACATTCTCGGTGCGGCAGCGCATGCGGCACGAGCAGAGGAGCTGGCAGCCGTGGAAGACCGGAGTGTCACTGCGGGGACCCTTGCATGGGCGCGTCAGCACGCGCCGAAAGCGGTCACCGCGGTGCTCGGACGTCTGCCCGCCACACCTCCCGGAGGCGGGCGTGTGGGCGAGTTCATTCGCGATCTCGACGCCGCTCTCCGCGCCTGAGGGCGATCAGTGCGTGCGCGTCCAGGTGCGCGCACGCAGGGGTTCGGGCCCGTCCCGGGCGCGAGGACCGAACGTGGAATGTCGACGGCGTCGATCTCCGCGAAGTCGAGCGCCGCAACCACCCTGTCCGGCGCCAACTCCCGTACGCGATGGGCGAGTCCGGGCCCGTACGCCACCGGCTCGGCGCCCAGGCTCCGTAAGGAGGCATGGGTTGTGCTCGTCGGCCGGGCGGAATTGGTCCATGTCGAAGCCCATGCTCTCGTCGACCCCGGCCACGTCCCAGCCCGGGAGAAGCGGGAATCCGACCTCCATGAGGGAGTCGAGGGCTAGACGGTGCTGCTCGTGCTCAGGACCGTGGCGCGGAACGATGTCACCAGGGGCCGCAGGTCCACCCGGTGCCATGCGGCCCACAGTTGGATGCAGGTGTCGTGCCAAGGAAGCTCACGCACCGCGACATCCTCAGTGGTGGCGCGCACCATGCTCTTCTGCACGAGTGCGAGTCCGAGCCCGGAGGCGACCAGGCCGAGCGCGGTCAGCGGCTCGGCGGCGTCGAGGCGGATGTCGGGCGTGAAGCCGGCTGCTGTACAGGTGGCGACGAATGTGTCCCGCCAGGCCGGGTCCTGGGCATTCTCGACTGCGATCCACGGCTGACCGTCGAGGTCCGCGGGAGTCACTTTTTCCTGGTTGACGAGTGGATGCCCTGCGGGCAGAGCGAGGAGCAGCGGGTCCTCGAGCAGGGGCGCGGCGAGCAGGTCAGGGTCATCCGCGGTCGGAGGTTCATGGACGAGCGCGATGTCGAGGCTGCGCTGCCGCAGGCCTTCGAACTGCTCGGTGGGCGGAAGGTTGTACAGAGCGATGTGTATGCCTGGGCGTTCGTTGTGCAGAGCGCGTAGTGCGCCGGGCAGGATGCCGGTGTGCATGGCGTCTGAGACATAGCCGATGCACAGGCCGCCCTCTTCTCCGCGGCCCAGCCGACGGCCCAGGTTCTCCAGACGATCCGCATGCCGCAGTAGCGCGCGCGCTTCGGCCAGGAAGACCTGGCCGTCCCGGGTGAGCCGGATTCTTTGCTGGCCGCGTTCGAACAGGGTGAGGCCCAGGTTCTGCTCGAGTTGCGCGATCTGCCGGCTGAGCGGTGACTGGGAGATGTGCAGCCGCTCGGCGGCCTGGCCGACGTGTTCAGTCTCGGCGACGGCGACGAAGTAGCGGAGTTGCCGCAGGTCAAGCATGTTAGACCTCTAAGGACTCAAGTGTGTCCAAGTAAGTCTTGGACAGTCTCAAGTCTAGATCCTAGCCTCAAACGTGTCAGACCGACGGACTGCGCAAACTGCATCAAAAGAACATCCGTCACATCTCGTACAGCAAGGATCTACACCATGACCATCAAGTCCTTCCTGCCCGGCGACCTGGGCTTCGGCGCCGCACCGCTGGGGAACATGTTCCGGGCCATACCCGACGAGGAGGCCGCGGCCACCGTGGACGCCGCCTGGGACAACGGCATCCGCTACTTCGACACCGCACCCTTCTACGGCGCGGGTCTTTCCGAGATCCGGCTCGGTGAAGCGCTGGCCGGCCGCCCCCGCGACGAATTCGTCCTGAGCACGAAGGTCGGCCGCGTCATCCTCGACGAGATCGAGGACCCCTCCGCCCGTGACCTGGGCGAGAAGGGCGGACTGTTCGAACACGGACGCCCCAACAAGATGGTCAACGACTACTCGGCCGACGCCACGCTGCGCTCCATCGAGGACAGCCTCAAGCGACTGAAGACGGACCGCCTCGACATCGTGTGGGTGCACGACGTCGCGCAGGACTTCTACGGTGACGAGTGGCTCGCCGCATACGAAACATCCCGTACCGGGGCATTCCGGGTGCTGCAGAAGCTGCGCGACGACGGCGTGATCAGGGCCTGGGGCCTTGGGGTCAACCGGGTCGAGCCCCTGGAGCTTACGCTGGACCTCGACGAGCCGAAGCCGGACGCGTTCCTCCTGGCCGGCCGCTACACACTGCTCGACCACGAGCGCGCCCTGCAGCGGCTGCTGCCGGCCGCGAAGGCCCAGAACGTCGACATCGTCGTCGGCGGACCGTACAGCTCCGGCGTACTGGCCGGCGGGCAGCACTTCGAATACCAGAAGGCCCCTGCCCCGGTGATCGCCAAGGTGGAGCGCATCAAGGCACTCGCAGGGCAGCACGGCGTCGGCATCAAGGCGGCGGCGCTGCAGTTCTCCCTCGCCCACCCCGCGGTCGCCGCGGCCATCCCCGGTGCCTCCCGGCCGAGCCGCATCGTAGAGGACGTCGCCGCACTCGGCGAGAAGGTCCCGGCGGCCTTCTGGACGGCGCTGCGCACGGAGGGACTGATCGCTCAGGACGCCCCCGTACCCAGCGCCTGACCTCTACCTCACCTGTTCAGGAGACGACCATGGCAACTACGACCGCAACCATCGACCTCCCCGTGCCCGCCGCGCGCGTCTGGCAGCTCATCGGCGGCTTCGACTCCCTGCCTGACTGGCTGCCCTATATTCCCGTGAGCACGCTCAGCGAGGGCGGCCGCGTCCGCAGCCTCAAGAGCGACGAAGGCGGCGTCATCGTCGAACGCCTCGAAGCGTTCGACAACCAGGCGCGCACGTACAGCTACTCCATTCTCCAGGCCCCGTTCCCCGTCACCGGCTACCGCTCCACCCTCACCGTGCACGAAGTGTCCGGCGGTGAGAGCCGCGTGGAGTGGGCCGGCACCTTCACGCCGGCAGGGACGAGCGAGGAAGAAGCGATCACTCTGTTCCACGGCATCTACACCGAGGGGCTGGCCGCACTGAAGAAGACACTCGACGCGTGAACACGGACACGGGATGCTCGGTGGCGCCGTCCGGCTGCGCATGGTGCCGACTCTGTTTGCCTGGCTGACCAGGCAGGAGATGGCCCTGGCTCTGGACACCACGCCAGGTCAGCGCGTCCCGCGCACGCGGACGCCAGCGGGGTCCGCACCCGACCACCGCGGGCAAGGTCGTCTGTTCCGTCGCCGGCCCTCCTGGCGAACGGGCCCGGCCCACCTGTGGCGCCCAGTTGTGTGGAACGCGCTCAGGGAGCCTGACCAGAGATGCCCGCGGCGGAGACCTGCGACGCCCATAACTGCCGAAACACCAGCAATACAACGAAGGACGACGACATGACCAAGCCCCCTACCCCGGCCGGCTCCCGCACCCCCGAAGAGGTCTTCGCCGACCATGGGCGCCGACTCGGCACGGGAGATCTGGACAGCATCAGTGCCAACTACGCGGGCGACGCGGTCTTCATCACCCCCCGGGGCATCCTGCGAGGCAGGGAAGGCGTCAAGGAAGGCATCGGTGCCCTGCTGGCCGATCTGCCCGACGCCGACTGGCAGTTGACGCCGCGTTTCGCCGATGAGGTCCTCTTCCTGGAGTGGTCGGCCACCAGCCCCACGGCGCGTGTGGAGGACGGCGTCGACACCTTCGTCTTCCGGGATGGCCTCATCCAGGCGCAGACCGTCCGGTACACCCTGATCACCGGCGACTGACCAACGGGGCCCCGGAACGGGCAACGCCGTCAGAGGCCTTGCCGAGCTTGACGTCCAACCTCGCTGCTGTTTCAAGCGGACGTGCTCGGTGAGGGCTTCGCCCCTCTCCTGCGGTCCTTGTCCATGGCGGCCCTGCCGTTCGCACCGCGGAGCGCACACTGTTCCCCGCCTGGGCTGGGCGGGCGCCTGGGGCAGGCGCAGCAGAGAACATGCGCCAGGTGCCCGGCCCGTGAGGGTGAGCGTGCCGTGGTGACAGCGGGTGAGGTCGCGGGCGAAGGCGAGACCGCTGAATGCTCAGGTGCAATCCTCGGCGAACCGAACGAAGCGAAGATGGTGGAGTACTTGGACGTCGGCCATCACCTCACGCATTTCATGGAGGCGGGGGCCGAAGACGGTCCGTATGAGGGCATCGCGCATCTGAACGTGCTTGGCGGCCGTCCGGCAGGTGGACGAGTGCGACGAAGCGGAAGGACGACCTGGACGGGGGGCTGGACCAACTGCGGGCAGTGTTCGGCGTCCGATGGTCCGGGCGCCGGGTCAGTGCCTGGTCTTGACCTTGCTCCTGCTCTTGCTCTTCTTGGACTTCTTGCCGCTGTGCGAAATGCCGGACGTCTTGGCGGGCTTGGTGAAGGAGCCGCCGCTGACCCAGTGCTTCTTCTCCGTGCCGCCGTAGTACCAGGCGCCGTCGACGGCAGCCTTCACGGACGAGCAGTTCTTGTTCTCGACGACCTTGTAGCCTTTGTCGGTGCTGTAGCTACCGCGGTCGACGCAGCGTTTGGACGATCCCGAGGAGGAGCAGCCCGTGAGGGCCGCGGCGAGCAATGCCACGCCGCTGAGGACAACCGTGCCTGTACGCAGCCGTCGACGTATGTGCACCATGTTCGTCCACTCCCTTGTCGTTGTGTGCCGTGTGTCCTGACGCCCGGCCGCCACTGTCCGGTTCCGGGGCTCCCACTACAGTTCGCTTTGTCCTGTACTCGCCCAGCGTCCCGCCCCGCACCCGGCTGTTCTCCGCGTCGACCGCCCACAGGTGGCTGTCCTCGCTGCCGAAGCACACGTACCGTCGGCGGCGTAGGAGGACAAGTCGACGGCACCGCTCATGGGGACGCGCCATCTCAACGCGCCGGTGGTGGCGTTGAGGGCTCCAGGGGGGTGGGAAGCAGTGGGCCCCAGCGCTGGGTACCGGTGGCTGTGCCGAGAGCGAACGCACCGTACAAACCAACGGAGTCCAGGTGCCATCCGCACTTGCCGCAGATGACGAGGCGAAGGGCGCGGTCATCTAGGTGAACGACTCGGAGCGGAGCGGCGGTGCGGGACAAGGCCTGCCGCTCGTCCATCGGTTGATACGAGAGTCGGCGCCTCAGCTCGGGCCAGTCGGCGAGGGACCCCGCGTCTGCGGCATGATCGGCCGGGCACGTCCTAGGGGCCCCGGAGCACGTGCTCCGGGGCCCCTAGTGACATCCCTCGCCGCGAGGTCGAGGTCAGACAGGCGTGATGTTCTCCGCCTGCGGGCCCTTCTGGCCCTGCGTCACGTCGAAGGTCACGGCCTGACCTTCCTGCAACTCACGGAAGCCGGAGGCGTTGATGTTGGAGTAGTGCGCGAAGACGTCCGGGCCGCCGCCTTCCTGCGCGATGAAGCCGAAACCCTTTTCGGCGTTGAACCACTTGACGGTTCCGCTGGCCATGCCGGTGCCTTTCAGTCGCAATCGGGTCCGCACCGCGCGGACCCGGAGGTGATCGTCCTGGTCCGGCACTGCACAGCAAAACGCCCACGCCGGAGCGCGGGCAGATCATGCGAACCACGACATCTGGCAGCGACGCTACACGGCAAAGCCAGCCGCCACCAGAGAGTAACGTCCAAGATCTCGGCCAGAGAGCGCGCACCGGACGGCATCGATCAGCGCGCCGATCCACCGCACTAGCCCTCCCGGTGCCCGGGCCGCTTCAGCCCGGATCCACCGGCTTGATTGTGGTGTGATCGGTTCGGGGTCGTGCAGGGCGTGTCGGGGCTGAGTTGCGGATTCGGGCGTGGGGTGGCCGCTGGTCTGCCCAGCCTTTCCACTTTTCCGCAGTTCTCGGGCCCTTTCGGGCAGGTCGGTCGGGGAGTGTCAGGGGGCTGGTGGCGCGTGCACGATGCTGAAGAGCTGGGTGAAGTCCGTGCTCCAGGGCCAGCGTTCGGGCAGGTGCAGGGTGAGGCGGCGGGCGGAGCGGGCCAGGCGGGCGGGCACGTTGATCAGGTGGTCACGGATGGTGGCGGTGGTCGCTCTGGCATGGAACGTGCCGGCCAGTGCGCCGGCGGCGCGGGTCAGGTTGTGCGCCAGGGCGGCCAGGGCGAGCCACGCGGCATTGGCCTGGAAATGCCCGGAGGGTGCGTGGGCGAAGGCGCTGTTCTTGACATCCGCGATCACCTGCTCGACGACAGCGTGCCGTCGGTGATCACGCTCGGCATCGTTCAAGGAGAGCGGGGAGTCGGTGAACGCGGCGTGGTAGCGCCAGGTGTCAAACAGCGTGCCCTGTCCGGCGGGGACGGTGCCAGTGTTCAGGCGTTTGACGCGGCGCACGATCAGACGGGCGGTGACCTGCTGCTTCTTCGGCTTGGAAGTGAAGGCGGTGTAGCCGGTCTCGGCTATCTCGGCGTCGGAGATCCAGCACTGGCCCTCCTCGTCCCAGACCGCCTTGGGGTACTTGATCGGCATCCAGGCGTCCTCATCGATGCGGGCGATGGCGGCCTTGACGGAAGCGTTCATCCGCACGGTGATGGAGAACCGCGCGCCCAGCGCCCGGCAGGAGTTGACGACATCGGCGCCGTAGAACGCCGAGTCCGCGCGCATCACCAGCAGGCCATTCGCGCCGCAGGCGCGGGCGGTGCGGATGGTCTCGGCGACGAACGCTGCCGCCCCGCGCGCGGAGTTCGATGGTCCCTTGCGCAGCCTCGTGGCGGCGATCACCGGGGCGGCCAGGGGTGTGGAGACGATGCCGAGCAGCGCGTTCAGGCCCTTGACCTTGCTGTATCCGTAACCGGTGCCCTGCTTGGCGTAGCCGTAGGTGCGGCGGATGGTGTCATCGATGTCCACGTAGGCGACCTGGTCCGCGCCGGGCAGCAGCGGGGCGTGACGGGCCAGTTCGGGAAGGAACCGGCGGGCCACGGCGTGCAATTGCTTCACATGCCCGTGCGTGAAGGAACGCAGAAACGACCCCAGCGTGGACGGGGCCCGCACACCGGAGAACAGGCGGCCCATCGCGCCGTGCCGTAGCCGGTGCATGTCATCGATGCTGTCGGCGCCCGCGACCATGCCGCCCACCAGCGACATCACTTTCGCCGTGGGGAAGGCACCGGTGCCGTCCTTCGAGGCCGGCAGACGGATGTACTCCCCGACCAGTGCGGGCAGACCGCACCGCTCGGCCAACCGCACCACCGGCTCCAGGCCGCCGTACGCGATTAGGTTCGGGTCGTCGAACGCGGATGAGACCGCCGCTGCGGCATGGGAAGATTGCATCTCGGAAGTGCCTTGCTGATCGTGCCTGATGTGGTCCTAGAGAAACCCCATCATCGCAGGTCACAAGGCACTTCTTCGTTCCCCGAGAAACTGTCCACAGACATCAAGCCGGTGGATCCAGGTTCAGCCGTCATCAGGCGCGCTTCCCCACCCACACCACCGACAGACCATCCGCCGCCGTCCCCCGGTGCGGTGCGGCCGACCAGCCAGTCCCAGAAGTACTGCAGGGCAGACCTGGCGTTCGGCCCGCCACACCGCTGTCGCGCCCCGCCCGGCCCAGTCGTAACTCGTGGTTCCCAGCAGCGGACCCGGACGATGCTCCTTGTCGGCGTAGAGGGTGTCCTCGCGCAGGTCGCGCCATCGGCGGCAGGCGCCGCAGACCAGCTCGGCCGTAATCCCCGTGCCGGGCTCCCGTTCCATCGGGCCCATGACGTCGCCGACCACCTCGAACAGCACGGCCGCGACAGCCGCCGCAGGCTGTGCCTGCCCGCCTCCTTCCGGCACACCGCGCAGACTCATCTCACCCAGCCCGACCAGCTACCTCGCCGGACCCCACCTAGGCGGCGCGATCAGCTGGCTCCGTAGCTCCGCTGAAGACCAGAACTCGGCACAGGCTCTACGGCCGGTAGCGGATCTCCAACATCACGCACTCTCCGGTTGTCCGGTACGGGCCGTGTTCCATGCCCGGGGGCCGGGCGGCGAAGTCTCCGGCGAGGAAGGTCTGATCCAGGGTCAGGACGTGCAGGTCGCCTTCGAGCAGATAGACCTCCTCGACCCACTCGTGCCGGATCACACCGGAGAGCGAGGTGTCCAGGCCGGGCTCCCAGCGCACCAGCCGGGTCAGCACCTCCGGATCGGCCTCGTCCCTGCTCAGAATCCTCTCGGCGGTCCCGGGCTGCGGCCCGGTGCACCACTGCATGGCGTCCGGTGAGAAGAATTCCCGCTCGTTCTTCATGACAGTGACCTTCTGTGAGCAGTGAGGAGTATCGAGGCCGCCGCCGACTGCAGGCCTCCGGCCGGCCCCGCCCGAACGAGCGGGGCGATCAGATCGGCGCCCGCGAGCCCGTCCGACAGCCACGTCCCGCACTGGCCGGGGGCGAGCGCTTCGGGGGGCCGGTTTCGAGGTGGTCGGCGGCCGTCTTCAGCTTCACGGTGACCACCTCGGCCTCCTCCGCTACCGCGTACCGGATCCGGACGCCGTCCGACCCGGGTAAGCCATCGACCACCTTCTGCTTCGTCAGCCGCACCAGCCCAGTGAAGGAACCCGCCCTCTTCTTCGCCTTCTTCGCCATCCCTGAGAACTACCCGCCGCCGCCCCAGCAGCACCTGATCGGGCCCCAGCGGCCCGCCGACGGATCGCTGCCGCGTGCGGAGGAACTCCGGCACCGAGACCGAGTCCGGCATCGGGCCAGCGGTTTCTTCACCGTGGTCTGGCTGTTCGATGTCGCCACAGGTCTGGCCCGCCTGCACCGTTTCGCCATGCCTAGGCCGGGCCACGACGATCACGTCACCGAGGGTCTGCTGGGCGAAGTCGGTGACTCCGGCGCGGACCAGGCCGCTGGCACGGTCCAAGCCGCCCTGCGTGCCGTCCGGACTGCGGTGTGCCAGATCCGGCCGGCGGCGCATACGCTGTTCGATGACCCGGGGATGTAGGGGATGTAGATGGTCGGTATCGGGCCGTTGACCGGAGTGACGGCGACTGGCTCCGACTCGGCCGGTACGGCAGCCATCCGCTTGTCGTCCTCGGCCCTGTCTGGCTGCGGGGCTGGTGTGGTCATGGCGTTGGCCGGCCTGGCAGGTCGAGGACGACGTCGGTGCTGGGCTGGGCACAGCAGATGAGTACGTGGTCGTCGGGTGGGGGCTCCAGCGCACGCCGCGCTGCATCACCGTCGACCAGGTCAGCTGCCCGGATACCATTTTGCGGCCGTAAGTAGAACTTCGTCCCCTCCCGCAGCCAGAGCAGGATGCTGTCGCCCCGGCGGACCGGGGTATTGGCGCGCGGTTCGTGTTCGCGCCGCGGGGTGCGCCGGTCCAGCCACAGCGACCAGATGCCATGACGCCACCAGTCGACCTCGCTGGCGTACTGCCGCAGGAGCCGCTCCAACATGCCGCGCTGAGCGTGCTCGGCTCGGCGCCGGCGTCCGGGGGCGGGCATCCGACCCGGGACAGCGTGGAATTCCCGGGCCCAGGTAATCATCCACTCGGCCAGCGACCGGTCGGCGGGCGAAGGAGGCGACGTGCGCGTGGCATGCAATGACGACGGCGGTGGTGGCCGCCCAACGCTGCGAGCTGACGGCACCGCACTCGTCCCTCCGACGAGTAGCAGTGCACAGCGGCGCTCGGTCGTCTCCTGAAGAGGACGAGGCAGCGCCGCCGGGCCCTCTCCACACTTCCTATGACGTTCTCACGCGTGCTTGCGGTAGCTTCCCGCCGCGAAGCGCGTTTACCGACCGGCAGTACAGGTGACAGTCCGGCGCGCACGGGACGGAGATCCCCTGCGCGCCGGGCGGTTCGGCCGTGTCAGACGGTGGTACGTGGTCGGCTGACCTTCTAGGCCGGGGCCGGCTGTCAGCCGTTGGAGAAGCGTCCTGCCTGGGCGAGGAACTGCTCCGGGTCGTCAGTCGGCGGGTAGATCCACAGCGCGTTGATGTTCTGCTTGAGGGTCTTGGCTTCCTGTCCAGTCAGCGCGATCTTGCGGTCCCAGCCTTCCGTGAAGACGGCGCCGGCGGGACCGAGATCCAGGCAGGTGGTGTAGGGGTCGGGAGTGAAGGGCAGCAGGGCGTTACCCAGAAGCTCGGCCGCCACGTTGTGACCGGCGAACTTACCCATCGGCAGGGCATGCTGGCAGGACTGCAGCGTGGAGTGCCCGTCTTCCGCGGGGGCGAGTGCGGTGTCGCCGGCTGCGTAGACGTCGGGCACTCCGATCACCTGCAGGTACGCGTCCACGTTCAGTCGTCCCAGCCGATCACGTTCGCCCGGGATCTGGGCGGTGAGGGGGCTCGCGGCCATGCCGGCCGTCCATACGACCGTTGCCGCGGGGATCACTTCACCGTCCGAGAGGGTGACGTCCTGCCAGGTCGCCGACGCCACGGTGCGCCCCAGGCGTCGTTCGATCTTCAGTTCGTCAATCGCGGCGTGGACGTGAGGGCGCGGACCCTCGCCGAGCTCCGGGCCGACGACGTCGGAGCGGTCGACGAGAACGACCCGTACGTCTTCCGCCGCGACCTGGCGGTCGGCGATCGCTCGGAGCCGTTCCCCCAGCGCGGTGGCGATCTCCAGGCCGGTGAAGCCGGCACCGACCACAACGGCCGTGTAGCGGCCCTGGGACGGCGCCTGCTCAGGCAGCCGACGCAGGTGGTTGTCGAGTGCGGCCGCCGCAGGAAGGGTGTCGACGTCGAAAATTTCCTGCGAGCCGGGGAAGTCGGGGCGCACGAGCTGGCTGCCCGTGGCCAGCACCAGCTTGTCGTAGGCCAGGTCCAGTTCCTCACCGGTACGCCCGACGGCACGTACCGTGTGCGCCTCGGTGTCGATCCCCGTGACGGTCGCCGTTATGCGGCGTACGCCGATCGGGCCGAGAACGCGGTCCAGAGCGACCCGCATCCCCTCCGGGGCCTCCTCGTACAGGCGAGGGCGGATGACCAGGTCATCGCCGCCGCTGACCAGCGTCACCCGCAGTTCGTCGCCCGAACCACCTGCTTCACGGGCGGCGCGTACGACTCCTGCCGCGCTCCACACGCCGGCAAATCCGCCGCCGATGATCAGGACATCTTTCATGAACTTCTCCGTTTTCGAAGCCGAAGTGATGAGCCGGTGCTCTCTGAGCAGGGGCTGACTGCCGCGGTGACCTCTCGCTGGGGCCCGCATCGCTAATTCTGGACATTACATATCCTGGATATTGAGTGTCAAGATTTTCGCGGCGCCACCGCTCTACAGTCCGGGGCGGAGGCCTGCACACAGGGGCCCGCTACACCGTTCGGTCCTGGACATGTAATGTCCGTAATATGCGAATGGCTAAAGGGGTCGAGTGGGCTCTGCACACCCTGCTCAACCTGGACATGATCGGTGGCGGCCCCGTGGGCAGCGGCCAGCTCGCCGAGGCTCACGGCCTCTCGCCCTCATACTTGAACAAGCAACTGCAACAACTCGCCCGAGCCGAGCTGGTGGTCTCGGTGCCCGGCCCGCGCGGAGGTTTCCGTCTGGCCAAGCCCCTTGAGGTCATCACCCTTCTGGATGTGGTGGAGGCCATCGAGGGCGGTACGCAGCTCTTTCACTGCACCGAGATCCGTTGCTGCGGCAAGATCGGCGAGCTGTCACCACCGCCGACCGACGCGTGTGCCGTCAACGCAGCCATGCGTCGGGCGGAACAGGCGTGGCGCCAGGCGCTGTCCGCCCAGAGTCTTGCCGATATCAGGGCGGAGTTGGACCGCACCCCGATGACACGGCAGGTAATACGCTCTGCGCTGAACTGAGTGCGCGCAACGAGGCCGCAACCGCTGTCGAGACGCGCCCGGGGCAGCCCGCGAGCGCGCACTGCCGGTACCTGGCCCAAGGGTGATTGCCGCAGCTGTGGTCTCACCGGTCCGGCGGCACCGGCTGTTGCCGAGGGCGCCGGGCATACACATCCAGGACGACTCGCCGCCCGCAGCGTGCGCGTCCACTTGAGCTGGTTCCAGTACACGTCTACTTGGGCTGGTTCCAGTGCGCCTCAAGGGCCGCGGCGACCTCGGCCGGCTTCTGCAGCACCGTCCAGTGGTTGCAGTCGAGCCTCATGACCTGGGAGGCCCGCACGGCGAGGCCGAGCACACCGGCTCGCCGACCTGCTCCAGCCGTTCGATGAGCCAGTCGACGTACTCCTCTTTGGTGGAGTTGAAGCCGGGCGGCAGCGCCGCGCCGAAGCCCGGCAGGTCCCAGGGCTCCACGTCAGTGCGGGTCAGGTGCCGGCGAACGCCGTCCCATACACGATGGGTGTCAGGGACGCCGTGGATCAAGATTGCCGGCACGGTCGAATGCTTCACGGTAGAGATCTCCGAGCAGAGACAAAAGGGCTGGCTCCTGGTGCTGCAGCCGCGCGCGTCCGTGGACGCGGAAGTGAAGTCCAACGAGGTCAGCGTCGCGGTGGGTCGGCGTTCGGTCCGATGCCGGTGATGCTGCGGCACAGCTGTGCAACCATGTATCGAGGGCGCGCACGGCGAACATACCGTGTGAAGCAACACCTTGTCACACTGGGTCATATCAGTCCCTGCGGCGGACTGCCGCTTCCAGCGGCAACGGGCCCCTCGTCTATGCCATGCCCTGTCAATCCATGGTTGAGCACCACATGGATCATGCCATCCCCTGCGCGGACCCTTGTGACCTGACAACGTTCACGACTGCACGCAGGGAGCAAGCGATGAAAGAAGTATCCGTACCCGATCTGCACGGAAAGCTCGCCGTGGTGACCGGGGCGAGCGACGGAATCGGGCTCGGGCTGGCCGAACGGCTCGCCCGCGCGGGCGCCGAAGTGGTTCTGCCGGTCCGCAACGCGTCCAAAGGCGCCGCCGCTCTTCAGCGGATCCAGGCCGCCGGTCCCAGGGCGCAGGTCTCCACCCGCGTCCTCGACCTGGCTTCACTGGAATCGATCGAACGCCTCGCTGACACGCTGCAGACAGAAGGAAGGCCGATCGATCTTCTGATCAACAATGCGGGAGTGATGGCACCTGCCACCCGGCACACGACAGCGGACGGGTACGAGCTGCAGTTCGGAACCAACTATCTCGGTCATGTGGCGCTCACCGGGCGTCTGATGCCGTTGCTGCGGGCCGGTCGGGCCCGGGTGACCACCATGACCAGCAGCGCCGCGCGCAGCGGCCGGATCGACTGGGACGACCTGCAGAGCGAGAAACGCTACTCGCCGGTGCGTGCCTACAACTTGTCCAAGTTGGCCAATCTGTTGTTCGCCCTCGAGTTGGATCGCCTCAGTACGGTGGGTGGATGGGGCATTGTCAGCAACGCCGCTCATCCCGGCACGACGTTGACCAATCTCTACGCCTCCGGGCCCAACCTCGGCCGCACCCGTCCCGCTCCCTATGAGGCAATCATGAAGCAGCTGGCTCGCTGGGGCGTCCTGGTGCATTCGGTCGAGGCCGGTCTGCTTCCGCCCCTGTACGCGGCCACGAGCCCGCAGTCGAAGGGTGGGCTCCTCTATGGCCCTGACGGTCTCGGGCAGTTCACCGGCGGCCCCACCGAGCTGACGCTCTACAAGTCGGCCCGGAGCGAGGCGGACGCAGCCCGGCTGTGGCAGATCTCCGAGCGTCTGACGGGGGTCACGTTCGCAGCCGTCTGAGAAGCCGGTGCCATCAGGAAGGTCATGAAGGTCAGGAAGATCTTCTTTGAACGGACAGGACGAACAACAGTGGACAGAGCCGAATTGGCGGCGTTCCTCAGAGCACGGCGTGAGGCCCTTCAGCCGGAGGACGTCGGACTGCCACGCGGACGGCGTCGACGAACCGGCGGGCTGCGTCGAGAGGAGGTCGCCGCACTGTGCGACATGTCGGTCGACTACTACAGCAGGATCGAACAACCGCGGGGGCCCAATCCCTCGGAACAGATGCTCGCCTCGATCGCCCGCGGTCTGCATCTGTCCCTTGAGGAACGGGATCATCTGTTTCACCTCGCCGGCCACGCCGTTCCCCAAAGGGCGCGGCGCGGCGATCACATCACCCCGGGGATGATGCGCATCCTCGACCGGCTCGGAGACACTCCCGCTCAGGTGGTCAACCACCTGGGCGAGACGCTGAAGCAGACGCGCATGGCGGTCGCGCTGTTGGGTGACGAGACTGCTTTCACCGGACGGGCCCGCAGTCTGCACTACCGGTGGTTCACCGATCCCGCCTCCCGGCTGATCCGTCCCGAGAGCGACCACGCCGAACAGAGCCGCCTGCTGGTGGCGGACCTCTATGGCGCGTATGTGCGGGACGGTGGTGACTCGCGCACCGCCGACCTCGTCGGCGCACTGCAGGCAGCAAGTCCTGAATTCGCCGCGCTCTGGCGTGAACACCCGGTTCTCGGCCCGTACTGCGCACCCAAACGCTTCCAGCACCCGGAACTGGGGACCTTGGAGGTGCACTGCCAAACGCTCGTCGACCCTGACCAGTCACAGCGACTTCTGGTGTTCACCGCGGTACCGGGCACGGAGAGCCACGCAAGCCTGCAGTTCCTGTCCGTCCTCTGTGGCTAGTACTGCCGAGACCCGCGATGTACGGTGCGGCAAGGCGGACGGGGAGACGCCCCAGTCACTCCTCGTCGTCGCTTTCCGTCACGTGTGCGCCGACGTCCTCGGCGATGGCCGCGGACAGCAGGGCCGGCAACAGTCCGGGGAAGCGCGCATCGAGGCTGTCGCGGCGCAGGGTCACGAAGCAGCGAGTGCCTTCCTGGCGAGTCCGCGTGACGCCCGCCTCCCGCAGCACCTTGAGGTGATGGCTCAGGGTGGACTTGGCCACAGGGGCGCGCAGCTGTCCCCACCCGCGTTCGGCGCCGTCGGACAACACTCGGACGATACCGAGCCGCGTCGGGTCACTGAGTGCGCCCAGCAGGCGCGGCAAGGTCATCTCGCTCTGAGCCTTGATCCACCGGCCGGCGTCTTGTGGATAGCGGCTAGAAAAACGAGGAAGTGCCTTGTGACCTGCGATGATGGGAGTTCTTCAGGCTTCCAGCACGCACGATCGGCAAGGCACTTCCGAGATGAAAGTTTCCCATACATCGGCGGCGGTCTCCGCTGCGTTCGATGACCCGAATCTGATCGCGTATGCCGGGCTGGTCCCGGTGATGCGCCTGGCCGAGCGGGGCGGTCTTTCGCGTCTGGTGGCCGAGAACGTGAAGCTGACCGGCGCGAGCAACAGCGCGGGGGCGGCGGCGGACGCCAAGGTCACCAGCATCGTCGCGGGCATGGCCGCAGGTGCGGACAGCATCGACGACCTGAACGTTCTGCGCCATGGTGCGATGACGGCCGTGTTCGCGGGCATTCGTGCCCCGTCCACGCTGGGCACGTTCCTGCGCTCGTTCACCCACGGTCACGCTCTCCAACTGCACGCCGTTCACGGCCGGTTCCTTGGCGCGCTGGCCGCGCATACCCCGCTGCTGCCCGGCGCCGACGCGATGGCATTCATTGATGTCGACTCCACCCATAAACGGGTCTACGGCCGGGCCAAACAGGGTGCCGAGTACGGCCGGTTCAAGGGCATCCGCACCCTCCACCCCCTGCTCGCCACCATCTGCACGCCCGGCTCCCGCCCGGTGATCGCCGGAGTCCGCATGCGCCGCGGCAAGGCAGCCGACTCCCGCGGCGCCCCGAAGTTCGTCAGCGAAGCCCTGGCCACCGCCCGGGAGGCCGGCTGCACCGGCACCCGCATCCTGCGCGCCGATTCGCAGTTCTACAACGCCGGTGTGATCGCCGCCTGCCGCCGGGCCGGAGCCCACTTCTCGATCACCACCGGCATGAACCCCTCCATCAAACGGGCCGTCCTCGCCATTCCCACCGAAGCATGGCAGCAGATCACCTACCCGACCGCGGTGCCAGACCCCGAGACCGGCGAACTCATTTCGGACGCCGAAGTCGCCGAGATGCCCGCCTACACCGCCTTCGCGAGCCGCAAGAAGAGCGAGCAAGTCACCGCCCGGCTGATCGTCCGCCGGGTCCGTGACCTCGCCAAACCCGCCGTCGTAGGTGAGCAGGGCGAACTGTTCCCCGTCTGGCGTTACCACCCGTTCTTCACCGACAACCCCGCCCCCACCCTCCAGGCCGAGCGGGAACACCGCCACCACGCGGTGGTCGAACAGGTCATCGCCGACAGCAAAGCCTCCGCACTGACCCACCTGCCTTCCGGACACTTCCACGCCAACGCCGCCTGGCTCACCCTGTGGGCCATGACCTACAACCTGCTGCGGGCCACCGGCGCGCTCACCTCCGCCTTCCACGCCAAGGCCACCACCGCCACTCTCCGTGCCCACCTGGTCCAGATTCCGGCCCGGATCGCCCGCTCCGCACGGCGTATCACCCTGCACCTGCCACACAACTGGCCCTGGCAGCACGCCTGGACACATCTTTTCGACGCCGCCCACGACCCACCCGGACCCGCCTGACGACCCTGCCCACCCCGCCCGCCAAGGCCCAACCGGAACCGAACAACGTGGAAATGCTGGGCAGACCAGCGGGTGCCACCTGCCCGCCCACAATCACCGCCCCGAAACCGGCTCAGGATCAGTCAGAAGATCATTTTCAGACCACGTCGGTGGATCAAGGCTGAGACGGTGGTGACGAGGGAGCGGGCATGGCGAGCAGAGTACCGGTCGTTCGGTGTCGTACGAACGTCGGAACGTCGGACTCTTGGAGGGATGGTCGGCTTCACCACTGTTTGCGGCTCAACAACAATGTCGTACCGCAGATGAGAGTGGGATCTCGCAGACGGCCGCCGGGGTCCGGTCTGTGTCGCAACCCTCCGTGCCGAGACCCGGCAAAGCCTGCGAGCGCCACGTTCGACGATGACGCCCGGCGTACGTCGTCACGGTCGGTGCATGCACACCGGTGGCCGTCGGCGACCCCGGTCGCCTTCACCTGACCGCCGACAACTCGACGGATGAGACGCACGTCACACGGCTCTCTGTCACAGTTCGCCCGGTCATCCCGGTCAGTACTTTGTACCTGCAACATGGCTAGGAGATAAACCATGGAATCGCGTCTCAACTACTTCGGCAACCCCCTCGCCGGCAAGGTGCTGAAGCACATCAACTCGGCCGGCAAGGCGGTTTCGGACTCAACGCTGCCAGCCGTTGTCCAGGAACTGGTGAAGATCCGCGCGAGCCAGATCAACGGCTGCGGCTTCTGCACCGACATGCACACCAAGGACGCCACCGTGGCGGGCGAGACCCCGCAGCGCCTCAACCTGGTCGCGGCCTGGCGCGAGGCCACGGTCTTCACCGAGGCCGAGCGCGCCGCACTGGAACTGACCGAGCAGGGCACCCGCATCGCCGACGCAGCCGGTGGTGTCACGGACGCGGTCTGGGCGAACGCCGCCAAACACTTCGACGAGGAGCAGCTGGTCGCGCTGATCTCCCTCATCGCCGTCATCAACGCCTACAACCGCATCAACGTCATCAACCAGCAGCCCGCCGGGGACTACCAGCCCGGCCAGTTCGGCTGACCGGCCGCCATCCCGGACGCATACGGTCCGTCTCCGCGCCACCCCGACCTGCAGCGGGAGACGGACCACCGGCGTCAACCGGTCCCACTGGACCCTGGCTGCGCCACTTCGCAGCACGCAATCACCGTTGAACGGCTTCGGCGGGCGGCGAACACACCAACTCTGATCGATCTACGCATACCGCGACCCAGTCACCGCGTGCACTGGGCCATTGCCGTCCCACTTTCCTCAACGGGCTCCCCATCGCCAACGCACGTGGCACACCTTTTCACACGATTCCACACGTAGGCATCTGTTACGTTGTTCTATGTTCTACGAACATAGAACATCGGACAGGGGGAAGCAATGCCCAGCACCACACCGCTGAACTTCGCGGACCGCGTCGCAATCGTCACAGGGGCCGGATCCGGCATCGGTCGTGCCACTTCGATCGCCTTGGCCGAGTCAGGGGCACACGTCCTCGGTGTGGGACGCCGCAAGGACCCCCTGGAGGAAACGGCTCGCGCGCACACCAATATCGCGATTCTGCCGCTCGACATCTGCGAGGAGGGCGCTGCGGACACAGTCGTTGCCGCCGCCGTCGAACGGTGGGGCCGACTCGACCTGCTCGTGAACAACGCCGGCACCACGGCCGTGATGCCCCTGGCCGAGACGGACCGAGCAGTGATCACCAGACTGTTCGCCCTCAACGTGACGGCCCCGAGCATGCTCGCCCATGCGGCCCTGCCGCACTTGCGTGACTCGTCGGGTTCAATCGTCAACATCTTGAGCACCTACGGTCACCGCCCCATGGCCGGAGGTGCCCACTACGCCGCCACCAAGAGCGCCATGGAGCAACTGACCCGGAGCTGGGCGCTCGAGCTCGCATCGGAAGGGGTGCGGGTGAACGCGATCGCCCCCGGCCCCACCGAGACCGATGTCCTGGCCGCGGCGGGACTCGCCCAGGACACCATCGACGAGATGTTCACCTATGAACGCGACCGCATCCCGACGGGCCGTCTCGGCAACCCGAGGGATGTCGCGAACTGGATCCTGCGCATCGCCGATCCCCTGAGCACACACGTCACCGGTCAAGTGCTGACGATTGACGGGGGACTTGAGCTCGTCTGAGACGCTGCCGATTGCCGTGTTCGCCCTCGGCGCGGCGTCGGTCGTGAAGATAGCCTGGTTTGTGGACTCTCACGCTGAGACAGCGCCGAGGGGAGGAAGGAAATGCCATGAGCATGATCCTCATCTCACACCACGCCGCACTGAGGAGTAGCCGATCGCAATGGCGGTCTACCGCCGACAGGCAGCCGAAGAGGTGTCACACCCGCTGGGGGTGCTCGGTCTCTTGTGTAAGTACCGAAAGGATGGTTCGCATGTCGTACCCCAAGCAGGTGTACACGGGTGATACAGGCGAGATCAACGCGAATTTCAGGCCGGCAGACACTCCCCCGAATGTCGGCACGGCCGGTAAGGACGCCATTCACTACCTGGCGACCACAACCACCACACGAGGCGAATACGGACTCTACCGAGTCGAGATGAGCGCGAGGGCGGGTGGCCCCAAGACTCATTTCCACAAGACCATCTCGGAGTCCTTCTTCATCCTCAACGGTACGGTTCGTCTTTTCAACGGCGAACAGTGGATCGACGCTCAGCAGGGCGACTTCCTGCATGTGCCGCAGGGCGGACTGCACGCCTTCCGCAACGACTCCGACGCGCCGGCCGACATGCTTCTGCTCTTCACTCCTGGAGCACCGCGTGAAGAGTATTTCGAGGGACTTTCACAGCTGGCCGATGCCACGGACGAGGAGCGCTCCCAGTTCTTCGACAAGCACGACTCGTACTTCGTGGAGTAACCGACAACAGCCGTGTCAAGACCGTCATTTGGGGCGACCTATCGACCAGTCTTCACTGTGCACAGGCATTACTGCACTCTCATCACCAGCAGGCTTCCCCGTGCGCTCCCCGTGTTGCCCAGGGTGATATCGAAGAGGAACTCTCGTGCACCGGGGCGGAGAACCGCCGACTGACCGGGAGCGAGCGCTTGTTCTCCGCTCTGTTCACGGATGCCCTGCCTGGGCCCTTTGACGACCGTCACCAGGACGGCGGAGCGCCCTGTGTTACGCACCGTCACGGCCGTGGTCGGAAGGCACCGATGGCCGCTGGTATCCGTGGTCCGGCAGACATAGCGAAGGTCCCCGAATCCGTATGTTCCGCAGGAGAGCTGTAGACCCTGCGCCAGTGTGGAGCGGCATTCCCGGCCTACGGCTACGCGATCGCCCGTCGCTTGCCCGCCCGCCCGATCGCAGGCGGCCGTGCTCACTATCGCTGCCAGAGTCAGCAGAGCGAGCCACACCAGTGCGGAGGTTCGCAGGAGACAGCGTGCGCGGAGCTGCCTGCGGGGCGTCGGAGACCCGTTCCAGCCGGCGTCGGGGCTGTCGTTCACACATGTCCTTGGGATGTTCGGTCTTGGGATGTGCTGGGCCCTGGTGACATCGAGTCGCGCGTCGGCGAGGCCCGGTCATACGTCGGGCAGCAGTGCCCCTGAGTTGCGGTCTGGAGAGGGCCGGTGGGTGGGCTGTCATTGATACGGAAGGAGCATCACTGATGCTGGAGGAGCATCACGACCGTCGTATCCCTGTGCCTGCCTCGTGGGCTATTGGGTCGCCCAGCGAGTGACCTGCATGGACCACCGGAGTCTGGTGTCTCGAACCAGGGCAACCACATTGCTGCGGCCGGGAAAGAGACGCCTGCGCCCTCGCGGGCACCCGTGTTCCACCTCCGTAGTTGTTGCCCTGTCAAGTAGATGACATGTGCCGCCAGGTTGCGAAGGTGGTGTACCGCCTCTCGCTCGGCGGTAACAGCGCCCGTGCGTTCCAGGCGGCTCACTCGGCTACCTCTTGGTGAAGACCGAACACACCGCACTCCTGTGACACATGCCGGTGCCTTCTGTGCTCCGCTCGAAGCGTAGGCCGGGGAACTGTCCGCGCGGGTGAACGCCGCGCAGGCACGAAGGCCGCCATGTCCAGTGGGTGTGTCGTGCCAGTGATCCGCTCAGTGTCACAACAGCGGTTCGCGCTCTGTCGTATGTAGTGCACGTGGCTGACTTCGCCGTCACCAAGATGACACAGCGGGGTCGCTGACCCCTCGATGGGAAGGGACCCAGATGAGAGTCGTTGTCGCAGGAGCCACGGGGCTGATCGGCTCCGAAACGGTTGCCAGGCTCCGTGACCATGGTGTGGAGGTCGTGCCCGTTTCACGCCGCCATGGGGTTGACGTGATCACGGGGAACGGTCTCGACGAGGCCTTGCGCGGCGCTGAGGTGGTGGTGGACGTCACCGATGCGCCTGTGCGCACGGAGGAAGCCGCTCTGCAGTTCTTCAGTACCGCAACAGCCAACCTCCTGGCCTCGGCGGCCTTGGCAGGCGTCGAGCATCATGTGGTCCTGTCGATGGCGGGAGCAGATCGGCTGCGGTCGGGTTACTTCCGCGCGAAACTGCTGCAGGAGGACCAGGTACGGCACTCTCCGATCCCTCATTCGATCGTGCGTGCCTCGCTGTCCTTCGAATCCGTGGAGGCCATGGCTCTCGCTGACACGCACCAGGACGGGTTCCACGTCGCGCCGGCTCTGGTACGTCCCGTAGCGACAGCGGATGTCGCTGCCGCGGTCGCGCATGTCGCGGTGGGACTGCCGCTGTTCGGCACACTCGATGTGGTCGGCCCCGAGGAGTACCGCCTCGATGACCTCGCGGTGAAGGTCCTGGCCGCCCGGAGGGACACGCGGATCGTCGTCATCGACGAGCACGCCGGGCTCTTCGGTGACGAGTTCGAGGAACGCGCCCTTCTCCACATCGCTCACACGCCCTTCAGCAAGTGGCTCGCGCAGCGCTGACGTGCGCGGACGTGGCGGCGACTTCCCCACGTATGTCTCTTCCCGGCGGCCGCCGAAGGCGCCTCTGCACCCCCAGCGCCGTCCGTCTTCCCCTCCCCACGCTTTGACAGGAACTCTCCCATGAGCGATCCGACTCGGCCCACAGAATCCTCCACGACAAGTGAGCTCGACCAGCTGCCCGACCGTGACGCCGAGGAAACGCGGGAATGGCAGGCATCACTCGACGCCGTCATCAGACATGCTGGCCCCGAACGCGCCGTGTACCTGCTCCGGCGTGTGCACGAGTACGCGGCCAGGTCCGGAGTGGCCCTCCCGGGGCTTCTGTCCTCGGACTACATCAACACGATCCCGGCGTCGTCCCAGCCTGCCTTCCCGGGCGACATCGCCATGGAGTCCCGCATCACCGCCTTGAACCGGTGGAACGCGGCCGCGATGGTCACCCGCGGTTCCCACCTGGGCCTCGGCGGCCATATCTCGACCTACGCCTCGGCCGCATGGCTCTATGAGATCGGGTTCAATCACTTCTTCAGAGGCAAAGAGGGGGACGGTTCCGGGGACCAGCTGTACCTGCAGGGGCATGCCTCGCCCGGCATCTACGCGCGGGTGTTCCTGGAGGGCCGACTGCGCGAGGAGCAGTTGGACGGTTTCCGGCGGGAGGCCGACGGTCACGGTCTGCCGTCCTACCCGCACCCCCGGCGGCTGCCTTGGCTGTGGGAATTTCCGACCGTCTCCATGGGGCTCGGCCCTCTTGGCGCCATCTACCAGGCCAGATTCAACCGCTATCTGCACAACAGGGGCATCAAGGATACCTCCGGGTCGCACGTATGGGCCTTCCTCGGAGACGGGGAAGCGGACGAGCCCGAGGCGACGGCCGCGCTGGCTCTGGCCGCCCGTGAGGGTCTCGACAACCTCACCTTCGTCATCAACTGCAATCTGCAGCGGTTGGACGGTCCGGTGCGGTCGAATTCCAAGATTGTGCAGGAGCTCGAGGCCCGGTTCCACGGCGCGGGCTGGCATGTGGTGAAGACTCTCTGGGGCGAGGCCTGGGACCCCGTGCTGCAGCGCGACACCGACGGCTCCCTCGTCCACCGGCTCGGCGAGATACCCGATGCCCAACTCCAGACGTACGCCGCACGGGACGCCGCCTACATACGCAAACACTTCTTTGTCGGCGATGAGCTGTCCCGCCTCGCTGCGAGTCTGAGTGACGCTCAGCTCACGGACCTGTTCGAAGACTCACGGGGCGGACACGAACCGCTCAAGGTCTATGCCGCCTACAGGGCCGCGGTCGAGCACAGGGGCAAGCCCACGGTCGTCCTCGCCCAGACGGTGAAGGGCCACACGTTGGGGTCGCACTTCGAGTCCCGCAACGCCAACCACCAGATGAAGAAGCTGACCATGGCCCAGTTCCGTCAGATGCGTGACACGCTGGAACTGCCCATCCCGGACCGCGCGCTGAGCGGGGACCTGGTGCCGTACTGGCACCCCGGTGAGGACTCGGAAGAGGTGCGGTATCTGCGCGACCGGCGTTCTGCTCTGGCAGGCCCCGTCCCGGTACGAAGGGTGGTGGCCAAGCCGCTGAAGCAGCCGCCGTCCGGCCCCTTCGAAGCCCTCCAGAAGGGCTTCGGCAAACAAGAGGTGGCCACCACCATGGCTCTGGTCCGGCTGGTCAAGGACCTGATGCGGGTCGAGGAGACGGGGCGACGCTGGGTGCCCATCGTCCCCGACGAGGCACGTACATTCGGTATGGAATCCCTGTTTCCGACGGCCGGGATCTACTCGCCGGAGGGTCAGAACTACGAGCCGGTCGACGTCGATCAGCTCCTGCACTACAGGGAGGCCAAGGACGGCCAGCTCATCGACGAGGGCATCACCGAAGCCGGCTCACTGGCCGAGTTCACCGCCGCTGCGACGTCGTACGCCACACACGGCGAACCCATGATCCCCTTCTACATCTTCTATGCCATGTTCGGGTTCCAGCGGACGGGCGACCAGTTCTGGGCCCTGGCAGACCAGATGGGCCGCGGCTTCGCCGTCGGAGCGACGGCCGGCCGTACGACGATGACCGGCGAAGGTCTGCAGCATGCAGACGGGCATTCCCATCTGCTGGCCTCCACGAACCCCGCCGCCGTGAGCTACGACCCGGCCTTCGCCTATGAGATCGCGGTGATCGTCAAGGAGGGCCTGCGGCGGATGTACGGGGACCAGCCCGAAGACATCTTCTACTACCTGACGGTCTACAACGAGCCCAAGCAGCAGCCGGCCATGCCCACCGGGCCATCGATCGAAGAGGGGATCGTGCGGGGCATCTACCGGTTCCAGGAGGCAGAGCCCCTCGACGCAGGACCGCGAATCCAGTTGCTCGCCTCTGGTACGGCCATCCATTGGGCGTTGAAGGCCCAGGAGCTTCTCGTGTCCCAGTGGGGAGTCCACGCTGACGTCTGGTCAGTGACGTCGTGGACGGAGCTGCGCCGCGATGCGTTGAATGCCGACAGGGCACGGCTGCGGGGTGAGGGGCGCATCCCGTACGTCACGACGGCGCTGTCGGGCGCACGAGGGCCCGTTCTGGCGGTCAGCGACTGGATGCGGCAGGTGCCCGATCAGATCAGCCAGTGGGTCGAGCAGGACTACTCGTCGCTGGGAACAGATGGCTTCGGCCTGTCGGACACCCGTGATGCCGTGCGCCGCTATTTCCGAGTGGACGCCGAGTCGATCGTGGTCGCCGCCCTGGACCAGTTGGCGCGGGCCGGTGCCGTCGGCCCTGAGACGGTTGTCGAAGCGCGCGCTCGCTACGGCTGGCAGGGGTGAGCACCTTGGTCGCCGTCCATTTCTCGCATACCGGAAACAGACCCGGCGCGATTCCGGCCCTCGGCTCGCGCCGGCGACATGGAGGCGGCCATGAAGTCCTCCCCACACGGTGTGGGCGCAGGAAGAAGACATCGCTCCAGAGATGCGTTTGCTGGGCAAACAGTGCGTTGGCCACTATCACATCTATGATCGCCTCCCGGCCCTCTCACTACAGGGCCTGAGACGCGCGTCCTGCTGTGACGGCTTGTAGCATGGTGATCCAGAGCTGGAGGAGATCCATGAGCGCCGGAGACGACACAGGCTCCCTCGACCAGGCGACGAGGGAGTTCGTCGCAGCACGTCCTCGGCTCTTCGGCATCGCGTACCGCGTGCTCGGCAGCTCTGTGGAAGCCGAGGACATCGTGCAAGAGGCGTGGCTGCGGTGGCAGAACACCGACCGCTCCGGCATCCAGGATCCGGGGGCGTTCCTGGCTACGGTCACCGCCCGTCTGGCGATCAACTACGCCCAGTCCGCCAGGATGCGGCGTGAGGCCTACATCGGCCCCTGGCTTCCGGAGCCGGTCGACACAAGCGTGGATCCACAGTTGGGTGCGGAACGGGCAGAGGCACTCGACCTGGCGGTTCTCTTCCTCCTGGAGAAGCTGAACCCCGTGGAACGGGCCGCCTACGTTCTGCGGGAAGCCTTCGACTACCCGTACAAGCGGATCGCGGACATCCTGGAGACAAGCGAAGCCAATACGCGTCAGTTGGTGAGCCGCGCTCGGAAGCATCTGACGGCGGAACGCAGAGAGCCGGTCGACTCCACCGCTCACCGGAGGCTGTTGGAGGTCTTCCTCACCGCGGCACAGACCGGCAGTCTGTCCGCGCTCGAGGACGTTCTCGCCGCGGACGTGGTCAGCTACACCGACGGCGGAGGGATGCGTGGCGCATCCAAGATTCCGGTCGTCGGGCGTCCACACGTCTCCAAGTACCTTGTCGCTTTCGCCCCACGTTTCTGGCCGCAGGCAGACGTTCGCTGGGTCGAGGCCAACGGCAGTCCGTCCGTCCTGATTTCAGCCGATGGAAACACGGTGGCGCTGCTGTCCATCGATGTGTCGGCAGAAGGAATCGAACGCATCATGTGGGTAATGAATCCAGCCAAACTGGCCCCCTACGTGTCTTCACTCGGCAGCTGAGGCGGCTTCTCCACCGGCTCTGCGCCCGAGTGCCCGGAAATGGGCTCGCGTTCTCCGCCGCGGTCCCGACATCGGCCGATCTCCTCTCGGCCGGGGTGTCACAAGCAGAGCGGCTTGTCGGTCAACTAATTGTCTGGAAGTGGAACCCGGAAGTTCGCCGCGCCGAAAGGTGAATAAAGTATGGCATTTAGAATAGCTGGCTTGGAGCGCTCTGCCCATGGTCGTGAGTCCGGCATCGCGGGTAAGCCTGAGATGCCGGCACCGACGGACACCGGCCTTTCCGCACGGATACCGGCTCCGCGCCCGACCGTGTGTGGCACCGTTGACGGAGCCGCGCGATGAACGAGCAGATCCGCTTGCCCGATCTGTCCACCGACAAGGACTTCGACGGAGAGTCCTTCGCCCCCATCTACACCACGACGGTGACGGTGAGTGGCGGGGTAGCGAGTCACGGGCGGGCATCGGGGAGAGCGCGCTCGGACGACGGACTCTTGGATCTCAACCTGCGCATGCCTGCCGAACTGGGAGGAGACGGCCAGGGGACGAATCCCGAGCAGTTGTTCGCCGCCGGCTTCGCCGCCTGCTTCCACGGAGCACTGAGCCTGGTGGCACGACAGGCGGCTCTCGATCCTGCCGCGATCTGCGTGGACGCGACCGTGGCATTCGGGCGGGACCCGGAAGACGGCGGCTACTTGTTGTGCGTGGACCTGGTGGTCAAGTGGCCGGGCATCGATTCCGAGGTCGCCTCTCCGCTCCTGAAGAAGGCCGATTCGCTGTGCCCTTACGCGAGGATGGCCTGGCAGGGAACGCCGACGACCATCACCCTGGCTTCCTAGGCCCTGTCGTCAAATTCCCGTCTGCCCTGCGACGCCATGCACGCTCTCCCACTGCCTGAAGGGCGTGGGAGGTGCCCCCACTCGCCGCACCGGGCACAGACCCGAGTACATCCAGTACGAGGGTCTGCGCCCGGCACACCGAGAGCACGCACCTGACGCCGCAAGGCCCGCCCTCCGGGCGGACGACGGGAATTTGACGACAGGACCTAGCCGGGCAGGTCCCCGATCGCCCGATGCTGATGACCACACGGCCGTCGGCCAAGGACATCGGCGCCGGTTGCTCGACTGCGCGCCGTTTCAGGCTGTTTACGTAGCCGTCGTGTGCAGCACGACAGCACACGACGGCTCTGCGCAACAACGCTCCGCTACCGACCGGCATGGTGCAGGAGACGGGTGCCGAGCCCGCTGTCCTGCCTCGCGTCCTCCACAAGGAGTGCCGCCTCTGCGCTCCGTCTGTCTGGCATCAGATGTCCCACCGCCACGATGTTGCACGACGTCTGCTACACCGCGCGATGCGCCGAGCCCGGACGTGTCAGGAGTGTACGCAGGTGGGAACGGGGATCACCCATCGCCCGGTGATACCGGCTCCACAACGTATGCACGGAGCACCTGAGGTGCATGGCCGCAGCGCGTTCGACGTCCTCAGGCCCGATACCGATGACTCGGGATTCGTCGCGCGTGGTTCTCTCTCTCCGCAGTGTCGTTCGGGCCTGGTCCGTCTGTAAGACCAGGCAGTGCTGCGCGGTGCGACAGTCTCCGACCATCTTCGTTGTGGCAGGCCTCGTTCACCCCGCCGCCGGCACCTGGCGGCGACGCCTCGCCCGGAGTCGTCCGGGGAATGTGTCACACGAGCGCGAGCCCTCCTGTCTTAGCAGTGAAGGGCGAGTCACTGCACCCCGCCGTAACCCGCCACCCCGCTTGGTGATCACCGGTCGCACAGCGGTATACCTCCCCCGAAAGGAAGACTGATGAGCGCACGCACCGTGTCAGTAGAAGAGGGCCCGCGTCTCGCCCGCTCCATTACAGTAGGCCCTCACACGCTGACCGCGGACGAACCACAGCCCATCAGCACCGATACCGGCCCCACCCCCAAAGAGTTGCTCCTGGCCGCGCTCGGGTCCTGTACCTCCATGACCGTCCGGGCGTTCGCGGACAGGCACAGCTGGCCGCTCGACCATGTCGAGGTCGCAGTGCGGTTCGATGCGCAAGGGCAGATCGTCAAGAACGTTCAGTTGACCGGCGATCTGGAGCCTGACCACATAAGGCAACTGCTGGCGGTCGCCGGTCGCTGTCCTGTGCAACGTCTCCTGTCCAGGGAGGTCTCGATCGTCACGGTTCCCACTGTTCTGACGAGGCCCCGCGTATCCCGCGGCCGGACACTGCCGGGATGACCCCAGGAGTCGACCATGAGACGGGCCCTGGACGGCGTCTTGTCAGGACGGGAACCACAGGTCGGCGTCAGCACGCCCCCAACGCAATGGGTAACCCGGGCATGAGTCACCCTCCGTAGCGTCTTGATCTTGATGTTGGCCGTCGTTGGCGGCGTGTTCGCGGACGGGGATGCGGTGCCGGATGGTGATCTTCTCGGGGCCGATGAGCACGTCCTTGACGAGGAGTCGCAGGACGCGCTGACGCTCGGGAACCTCGGCGCTTTCGGCGTTGTCGCGGAGCTGGGCGAGGAAGCCTTCAAGGTCGTCGGCGACCTTGAGGTAGGCGTCCCGGTCGGCGATCGATGCGTCCAGAGCAGCGAGCTGGCCGCGCAGGTTGCTCTCGCGGGCGCGCAGATCGGGCATCCGGGAGCGGAGTTCGTCGAGGGTGACCAGCTGTTCCTGGAACGCTTCGATCACGCGGGTGATCGCTGCGGTGGCCTTGGCCAGGGCCAGTTCGAGCCGGCCGCGCTGCCGCGTGGCGGGGTCGGACGTGCGGGCTCGTTCCAGCCGCTTGTCGATCTCGGTCCGGATCAGGTGAGGGTCGGCGATCATGCCGATGATGTGGTCCCAGACGACGGTGTCGAGGTAGTCGGCGCGGACGGGCTTGTTGGTGCAGACCCGGCCGCCCTCGTAGCGGTAGTCGTCGGAGCCCAGGCACCGGTAGTAGTAGATCTTCTTGCCGGAGGAGGTGGTGGTCGAGGTGCGGTAGTAGCCGTATCCGCAGCTCACGCAGGCCGACAGACCCTGAAGGAGGGAAGGGATCTTGCTGTTGCGGGAGGCGAAGCGTTTGTTGTCGGCGAGCCGCTGGGCGGCGCGTTCGAAGGTGGCCGGGGTGATGAGCGCGGGAACGGGAATGGTGATCCACTCCTCGTGGGGGCGGTCGGCAGCCTTGACGGCGCGCGGGGTGGAGCGGCCCTCCAGGCGGGCCCGGCGGTTGAGGGCCGGGGACTCGTGGAGGATCTGGGTCTTGCCGAAGGCCGCCTGGCCTGCGTAGGCGGGGTTGCGGAGCATGCCCCAGACCACACTGCGGTCCCAACGGGTCTTGCCGGTGCGGGTGTGGGTGTTGCTGCTGGTGAGCCAGCGGGTCAGGTCCGCGATGGAGGCCCCGTCGTCGGTGTAGCGGCGAAACAGCTCCACCACCAGCATCGCCTCGGACTCGACGATCTCGTAGGTGGCCCCGCATTCAGGGGTTTTGCGCAGGTAGCGGTAGCCGAACGGAGCGCCGCCCAGCACGTTGACCGATCCGGAGCGGGCCCGGTAGGTCTTCCCGCGCCGGTAGCGCTCCATCAGCTGGGCCTTCTCGTATTCGGCGAACATGCCCTGGAACTGGACCATCAGCTGGTCTTCGGGGCTGTCGCCGCGCGGGCCGCGGACGAACTCCACCCGGGTGCCGGCGCGGGCGAACTCCTCGATCAGCAGGGCCTGGTAGGCGAACTTACGGGCGAGGCGGTCAGGCGCGTAGCACAGCACGACGTCCACACCGACCTGGGCGACCAGGTCACGCAGCCGCTCCAGCGCGGGCCGCACCAGGGTCGCCCCGGAATGTCCCTCGTCCTCGAACACCCACTCCTCGGGCAGCTCAAGACGCTGTTCGGCGGCGTGCGCGCGCAGGGCCGCGGTCTGCGAGCCGATCGTCTGGTCCTTCTTCTGCCGGGCCGAGGACACCCGGGCGTAGATCGCCACGCTGGTCATCGCTCACTCCTGCCTGCTCCAGGCGATCCGGTATCCGGGCTCGCCGCTGCGGAACCAATGCCGCGTAGGCCGCGGCCAAGTCCGCCGCCGCATGGCGGTCCAAGACCGCCTCCACCTCCACCGGCCGGTCGCTCACCTGCCCGGCCGGCCCTCCGGGGCATCCCGCTGCAGGAACTCGGCCAGAGCCTGGGCCACCACCGCGGAGATCGCCCGGTCGCTCTCGTGGGCACGGGCGCGGATCTGTCCTGCCAGAGATTCCGGCAGCTTGACGGTGAACACCACGCTCGACTCGGGGACTTCGAGATGTCCAGCAGCCACGGCCTGCTCCAGATACCGGCGTGCCTGACGCACCGACACCCCGTACCTGCTCGCCAACGTGCGGGCGGCTGCGGCCACGGGCACACCCGCTGTGGCCAGATCCGCGGCGGCGTTGACCCGCCGGGCGTACTCGACGCTATCGACACGATCACCACGCACCATGTCACAAACCTACTACCCATTGTGACGCCCCTTACCCTCCGCGCGGGGAAGGAGTTCCAGCCGACGGTAGCTGAGCGTCACCTCGAAGCAGAAGTTACCCATTACGTTGGGGGCGTGGTCAGCCTCTTCCTTGCGAATGCTGAAAACAGCGATGGGTGAGGTCAATGGGTCGGTGCAACATCCCAGGTAGAACGGCTACTGGAGGTGTTGCTGGGTGGCGAGGATCGGGCGTCCGGGGTTGTCGGACGAGCAGAAGCGTGAAGTGTGGCGGCGATGGCGTGACGGGCAGTCGCTGAGCGAGATCGGGCGTGCGCTGGGCAAGGTGCCCGGGTCAATCCACGGAGTGGTCGCGGCGAACGGCGGTTTCGTCCCGGCGGTCAGGACCCGATCGGCCGGAGTGCTGTCGCTGGCGGAGCGGGAGGAGATCTCCCGGGGTCTGGCCGCCGGCGACTCCTTCCGGGCGATCGCGGGCCGGGTGGGGCGGGCGCCGTCCACGATCAGCCGCGAGGTGGGGCGTCACGGCGGGCGTGAGAAGTACCGGGCTGCTCGCGCGGACGAGGGGGCCTGGGGCAATGCCCGGCGCCCGAAGTCCTGTCTGCTGCAACAGAGTCCGGCCCTGCGGGACACGGTCGCGGGCAAGCTGAAGGAGGACTGGTCGCCGCGTCAGATCGCAGGCTGGCTCGCCCGCACGTTCGCGCCCAAGGACGGTATGTACGTGTCTCACGAGACGATCTACAAGAGCCTGTTCATCCAGGCTCGAGGCGTACTGAAGAAGGAGCTCGTCTCCCATCTGCGCCGCCGACGCACGATGCGCCGCTCGAAGAACGCCTCCACCGCAGGTCAGCAGCGCGGCTGCATCCGTGACGCGGTCTCCATCCGCGAGCGTCCGGCCGAGGCCGAGGACCGGGCTGTTCCCGGCCACTGGGAAGGCGACCGTGCGACACGAAGTTGCACGAATTTGAGTGGACTGACCGATTGGAGAGGCAGTTGATGAAGCTGTAGGTGCAGTCACGGGTCCGTGTCCGTATGACCCGTCCCCACCCTTGACGTGCGATGCCGGTAACGGCGTGGTGCGAAGCTCAGGGGAAAGCCCAAGGACTTCCGTTCCATCCGGGAGTTACCGGCAAGGGGAAGACCGGACGGGTGAAGTACATGAACTCCCGATGATGCCTCGTGATCCCAAGCCCTGCCGATGGAATGTGTGAGTGGGGTGTATGGCTAGCCGTTGAGAAGCGGCAGGCGCTGGCCGGTAGAGGTCACTCCGGCCAGGTAGACACCGTCGCCTCGGGGTAAAGGGAGCACCCACCCCGGTCGTATCTCATTCGTGTGGAACGTGGAAACCCCGTTGGGGTCCGGGCCTTTTTTTGGCTTGGTCAGCCGACCGTAAGGAAGGCTCAACTCCCCAGCGGGAACAGGACGGCCCAAGAAGCCAATGCCGGAAGCCGAAAGGAATCGGGAACCCGGGGCGGACGATCGGACTCTCCGCCGGTCGCCCCGCACAACCGTCCGGATACGGGTGAACTGCCCGGACCCGAAAGGGTGCTGACGTGGGCCGGGTGAGCCTGTGGAGAATCACTGAACGACGACGACGGAACCGAGGGGCAAGTTGGACACAATGCAGATAGCGGACGAACCGGCCTCGGCCCTTCCGACTGCTTCTGTGCCGGTGAACGGACCCGAGGGCGAAGACTTGGACTGGGCGTCGATTGACTGGCGGCGGGTCGAGGAGGACGTACGGCGTCTGCGGCAGAGAATCTTCACGGCATCGCAGGCAGGGGACCTGAAGAAGGTCCGCAATTTGCAGAAGCTGATGCTCCGGTCCCGCTCGAACACGCTCCTGAGCGTGCGACGGGTCACGGAGATCAATGCTGGACGCGCGACGGCGGGAGTCGACGGAAAAGTCGTGTTGCTTTCCCAGTCCAAGGCCGCATTGGTCAAATGGGTCCAGCATCGCGCCCGACCGTGGATTCCCAAGCCCGTCAAGCGGGTGTTTATCCCCAAACCGGGGACCATGAAGAAGCGCGGACTCGGAATTCCCGTGATTGTTGACCGGTGTCTGCAAACTGTGGCATTGGGAGCATTGGAGCCCGAGTGGGAAGCGCGGTTCGAGCCGAAGTCGTACGGCTTTCGGCCCGGCCGCGGCTGTCACGACGCGATCGGGGCCATCTACTCCACGCTCAACGGGAAGAACCCGCAGCGTGCGTGGGTACTCGACGCAGACCTGACGGCGGCGTTCGACCGCATCGACCATGATCGGCTCATGGCCGCTCTCGGCACCTTCCCCGCCCGGGGACTGGTCCGTCAGTGGCTGAAGGCCGGGGTTGTGAATCGCGGTCGGTTCGCCCCGACCGAGGAGGGAACTCCGCAGGGTGGGGTGATCAGCCCGTTGCTCTTCAACGTGGCCCTGCACGGGATGGAGGAAGCCGCAGGGGTCCGCTATTACACCACCGGCAGAGATGTCGGGAGTGCACAGAGCGGCAGCCCCGTGCTGGTGCGGTACGCAGATGATTTTGTCGCGATGTGCACCAGTCGTGAACAGGCCGAACAGGTCAAGGAACGGCTGGCTGCATGGCTGACGCCCAGGGGACTCGCCTTCCACGAGGACAAGACACGAATCGTCCACGCGGAGAGCGGGTTCGACTTCCTGGGGTTCAACGTCCGCCGCTATCACGGCAAACTGCTGATCAAGCCGAGCAGAGCGGCTCAGAGACGGATCCGGGAACGGCTCAGCACCGAAATGGTGGCCCTGCGAGGGGCCAACGCCGGTGCGGTACTCAAGAAGATCAACCCGATCGTGCGGGGTTGGTCAGCCTATTACCGGACGGTGGTGTCCAGCGAGATCTTCACGGCGCTGGACAATCACATGTGGAAGCTCGCCTACAAGTGGGCCAAACACAGCCATCCGAACAAGCCGAAGCACTGGATATCCGACAAGTACTTCGGCCGGTTCAACAAGTCCAGGAACGACCGGTGGGTGTTCGGTGACCGCGACAGCGGCGCCTACCTGCTCAAGTTCTCCTGGACGAAGATAGTCCGGCACCAGTTAGTCAAGGGGAAGGCGTCCCCGGACGACCCTGCTCTGGAATCCTATTGGGCTCAGCGTCGCCGCAAAGGAACCCCTTTACCAGTCGATGCTATGACCGTGCGTCTACTACAGGCACAGCACGGCCGTTGCTCGATCTGCGGAGGGCTCCTGCTGCACGCCGACCACCCGCCGCAAAGCCCAGGAGAATGGGAAGCGTGGCGGGTTGTCATCCGGAAGGCGATCTCCAAGCAATACATCGCCTTCCGGAACTGGAGCACGCCGGACGGTCAACGACTCCGTCTCCTCCACACCCATTGTCAACGGCGGAATGGAGCCGCTGCGATGACGAGACCAGCACTTTTGCCTGCCAGCGAGCCTCCGGGACTTGCTTGAGCCGTGTGCGGTGAATAGCTGCTTGCACGGTTCTGAGGGGGCGGGGACGCAGTAATGCGTCCCCGCTACCCGACTGATCACCGGTGCGAAGAACAGTCATATCGCGACACTGGTCGAACGGCACTCCCGCTACGTCATGCTCGTCCGGGTCGCAGGCAAGGACACCACCAGTGTGATCTCCGCACTGAGTCATCAAGTCCGTTATCTGCCCGATGGGTTGATGACTTCACTGACCTGGCACCGGGGTACTGAGCTGGCCGACCACAAGCGGTTCACGATGGCCACCGACGTCAAGGTCTACTGCGCCGATCCGAAAAGCCCCTGGCAGCGGGGATCGAATGAGAACACCAATAGACTCCTCCGCCAGTACTTTCCCAAGGGAACCGACCTGTCCGGATACTCCCAGGCCGAGTTGGATGCCGTCGCCCTCAAGCTGAACACCCGCCCCCGGCAGACCCTCGGGTTCGAAACTCCCGCTGATAGGCTCGCGGCAGCTGTTGCATCAACCGGTTGACTCCGCCTGTCCTTCTTGTGTGAACTCCGCGGTGGCAACTGGGCGATCAGGCGGTGATCGCCCTCAACGACGTACGGCTCGCTCTGCTGACCGGAGGACGTCTCGAAGTACTCGGCGTTGATGGTTGTGTACTGCGCCCAGTGCTGTGGGACGTCCTCTTCGTAGAAGATGGCCTCGACCGGGCAGACCGGCTCGCAAGCATGGCAGTCCACGCACTCCGCGGGGTTGATGTAGAACGTCCGACCGCCCTCATAGATGCAGTCCACAGGGCACTCGGCGAGGCACGCTCTGTCCTTGACGTCGACGCAAGGCTCCGCAATCACGTACGTCATCTTCTCCCCCTCCGTCCGACGGAGATCATCAGCGGTCGGCCGGCTCACGACGGGCAGTCATCCGGCTGAAAGTATGACCATGACGCTCAAGATGTTGTGACAGTCGGCGTGTATCCCGCCCGGGCGGTGGCGGAGTTGTCACAGTACGAAGGACTTCACGGTCCGATGGATGACCATTCCAACATGACTCGCAGCATGCGACATCTGAGATGAGGAACCCTATGAACACTTTCGTGATTGTCGGTGGCGGTCTGGCTGCGGCCAAGGCGGCCGAGGCGCTGCGCGAGCACGGCCACAACGGCCCGCTCGTCATCATCGGCGACGAGAGTGAGAAGCCCTACATCCGGCCGCCCCTCTCCAAGGGCTACCTGCTGGGCAAAGAGGAGCGCGACTCGATCTTCGTGCACCCTGATGACTGGTACAGGGAGCACAACGTCGAACTCATGCTGGACACCCCTGCGCGCACGGTCGACATTCGGGCACGGCAGGTGCACCTGGACGACGGACGTCAGGTCTCCTACACCAAGCTGCTCCTGGCCACTGGCTCGTCCCCACGTCGTCTGACCGTCCCCGGAGCGGACCTCGACAACGTTCTGTATCTGCGCCGTGTGGGAGACAGCGAACGGCTCAAGTCCGCCTTCACCGCAGGGGCGAAGATCGTCGTGATCGGTGCAGGATGGATCGGTCTCGAGACCGCCGCGGCCGCCCGGATGGCCGGCGCCGAGGTAACTGTGCTCGAGCACTCGGAGCTTCCCCTGCTGAAGGTACTCGGGCGCGAAGCGGCCGAAGTGTTCGCCGCTCTCCATACCGATCACGGAGTCCATCTGCTGCCCAACGTGCAGGTGGAGTCCCTCACCGGAACGCACGGCCAGGTGGACGGGGTGCGGCTCGCCGACGGCAGACACCTCGCCGCGGATGCCGTGGTCGTGGGCGTCGGCATCACCCCCAACGTCCAACTGGCCCAGGAGGCGGGCCTGGACGTGCAGAACGGCATCGTCACCGACGAGCATCTGCGGACTTCAGCAGCCGACATCTACGCCGCCGGCGATGTCGCCAACGCGTACCACCCGCGGCTCGGCCGCCACCTCCGGGTCGAGCACTGGGCCAACGCATTGCATCAGCCGGAGGTGGCCGCGCTCAGCATGCTCGGCAAGGACGCTGTCTACGACAGGCTGCCGTACTTCTACACCGATCAGTACGACCTCGGAATGGAGTACACGGGTTACACGAAACCAGGGGGCTACGACCGCGTGGTGTTCCGCGGTGAGCCGTCCGAACGGCGGTTCATCGCGTTCTGGATGGCGGGGAACCGCGTGCTGGCAGGCATGAACGTCAACGTGTGGGATGTCATTGACCCGATCCGGTCCCTCATCACATCGGGCTCGGACATCGACGACGCGCTTCTCGCCGACCCGGACGTACCCCTGGACCACATCCTGCCGTGACGCCGCGGCCCGAGCGAGAGCGGGCCGGACGCAGGTCGGCTCTCGCTCTCGTCGGCGTCGGTGGGCACTGCCCGCCACGGATTCACCGGCGCACCGACAGCGGAGGGCTGTCACAAACCCGGGGACGATCCGGTCGTAGTGGGTGACAACCCAGACGATCGGAGTGGACCGTGGCTATCGCCGAACAACATCTTTCCACCATGGTGCTGGTGATCGGCACCGGAGGCGCTGGGCTGCGAGCGGCAATCGAACTGGCTGAGTCCGGCATCGACGTCCTCGCGGTCGGCAAGCGCCCCAAGGAGGACGCCCATACGGCACTCGCTGCCGGGGGAATCAACGCTGCCCTGGCCACCATGGATCCCGAGGACAGCTGGCAGCAGCACGCAGCGGACACTCTCAAGGAGAGTTATCTCCTCGCCGACCCTCGCACCACCGAGATCGTCACTCAGGGTGCCGCCCGGGGCATCGGCGACCTGGAGCGCTACGGCATGGCCTTCGCCAGGGAAGAGGACGGCCGTATCTCCCAGCGCTTCTTCGGCGCCCACAAGTTCCGGCGGACCGCCTTCGCCGGCGACTACACCGGTCTGGAGATCCAGCGCACGCTCATCAGGCGCGCGGACCAGCTCAAGATCCCCGTGCTCGACGGCGTCTACATCACCCGGCTCCTGGTGCATGACGGCGCTGTCTTCGGTGCCTATGGCTTCGACCTCACGAATGGAAAGCGTTACCTGATCCACGCCGACGCCGTGATTCTTGCGGCGGGTGGCCATACCCGTATCTGGCGGCGTACGTCCTCACGCCGCGACGAGAACACGGGTGACTCCTTCCGCCTGGCCGTGGAGGCCGGAGCCCGCCTGCGCGACCCTGAACTGGTCCAGTTCCACCCGTCCGGGATCATCGAGCCGGAGAACGCGGCCGGCACCCTGGTCAGCGAGGCCGCCCGGGGTGAAGGCGGGATTCTGCGCAACGCGCTCGGGGAACGGTTCATGAACCGCTACGACCCCGTCCGGATGGAACTGTCCACCCGCGACCGCGTGGCGCTGGCCGCCTACACGGAGATCAAGGAGGGGCGGGGGACCCCCAAGGGAGGTGTGTGGCTCGACGTCTCGCACCTGCCACGGCAGACGATCATGACACGGCTCCCCCGCGTCTACCAGACTCTTCTGGACCTGCAGATGCTGGACATCACCCGCGAACCGATCGAGATCGCACCCACCGCGCACTACTCGATGGGCGGGGTGTGGGTGCGTCCCGAGGACCACAGCACCGACGTCCGTGGCCTGTACGCCATCGGTGAGGCATCGAGCGGGCTGCACGGCGCCAACCGCCTCGGTGGGAACAGCCTCATAGAGCTGCTGGTCTTTGGCCGCATCACGGGCCAGGCGGCCGCCGCCTACTCGCAGTCACTGACGGCACAGCCGCGGTCGGCATCGGCGATAGCGCAGGCTCGCGCGGAAATCGACGATCTTCTCGCAGCCGACGGGCCGGAGAACGTGCGCGCCTTGCAGCGTGCCATCCGCAACACCATGACCGAGCATGCGGGAGTCGTACGCGACGAAGAGGGCCTGGGCGCCGGACTGGCAGAGCTCGGTGCGATCGAGAAGAGGATGGAGAACGTCGGCATCCATCCCGACATCGCCGGCTACCAGGATCTCGCGCACGCCTTCGACCTCAAGTCCTCCGCTCTGGCAGCCCGGGCCACGCTCGAAGCAGCGCTTGAGCGTCGTGAGACCCGGGGCTGCCACAACCGCAGCGACTATCCGGACATGGATCCCGCTCTGCAGGTCAATCTCGTGTGGTCTCCGACGACTGGGATCACCCGCGAGAGCATTCCGGCCATCCCGGACGAGGTTGCCTCTCTGATGCAGGAGGTCTCGACCCATGGAAAGCTCGTCGAATAACCCTTGTACAACCCTACGAGGCACGCAAGGGCGGCATGACCGTGTGCCCTGGCTCGAGCACGCCAAGTGACCTCCGACGGAGTCGTGAGGCGAGCGAATGAACAGCAGCGCTGCCTCGTACAGCCGGGCCTCTGAGGGCCGCGTCAAGAAATTTTCTCGATGCCGGCGAACCCGCGTCACAAGTAGATCCGCTGTCCTGTCACTTCTAGTGCAGACAGAATTTTTTCAGTCACGGCGAGCAACTCATCCCAGGATGCGCGCCGCACCATGAAAACCTCCGAGAGGAATCCATTATGAAGGTCGTAGTGATCGGTGGAACCGGGCTCATCGGTTCGAAGCTGGTCGGCAAGCTCAACGAGCACGGTCACGAGGCGGTCGCGGCTTCGCCCAACACCGGCGTCAACACTCTGACGGGCGAGGGTCTGGCCGAGGTTCTGCAGGGTGCGTCGGTCGTGGTCGACGTGTCGAACTCCCCCTCGTGGTCGGACGAAGACGTCATGAACTTCTTCCGCACCTCCACGGCCAACCTCCTGAAGGCGGAGGCCGAGGCCGGCGTGACACACCACGTGGCGCTGTCCGTGGTCGGCACCGACCGCCTGCAGGAGAGCGGGTACTTCCGTGCCAAGCAGGCCCAGGAAGAGCTGATCAAGGCGTCGGGCGTCCCGTACTCCATCGTCCACGCCACGCAGTTCTTCGAGTTCATGAAGGGGCTCGCGGACATCTCGACCGAGGGCGACACCGTGCTTCTGGCCCCCGTCAAGATCCAGCCCATCCACTCCGACGACGTGGCCGCCGCTGTCGGCCGCGCTGCGGTCGGCGCCCCGGCCAACGGCGTGGTGGAGGTCGCCGGCCCCGACGTGTTCCAGCTCGACGAGCTCCTCCGCAAGGCACTCGCCAGCAAGAACGACCCCCGCACGGTCGTTACGGACCCGAAGGCCCCGTACTCCGGTGCCCAGCTGCAGGAGACCACGCTCCTGCCCGGTCCGGACGCGCACATCGCCGAGACCCGGTTCGCCGACTGGGTCGCGCAGCAGCCGTAAGTCCTGCGGGTGGCCCCTGCTGGAGCGCAGGGGCCACCCCTGCGCTCCGGCCGCAGGTTCACTCCACCGCATACACGGCCACTGCCTTGGCCTTCCTTGCCAGGACGATCCGTTTCTTCATCTCTCGTGGGTCCAGGCTTCGACGTTCATGACCGGCAGCACTTCGCTCGAAAAGCAGCCCTGAATTCGACTGTACGGCCGCAGTGCACCGAAATTCGCCCCTATCTGAACTCCCCGCACGAAGGAACCGGCTCCCCATGTTCAACCGCAAGGAAACCACTATTTCTCGTACAGCTCCCTTTGAAGGGCTGACCGGCGTCTACGCCATTGACCCGGTCCACAGCACGATCGGATTTTCCATCCGGCACGCCATGATCACCGACGTGCGTGGAAGATTCACCGCCTTCGAAGGGCTCCTCAAGCTCGATGGGCTCCATCCCGCCCGCTCCGAGGCCTATCTCAGTGTCCAGACCGGCAGTGTGGACACGGGGTTTCAGGAACGGGACGCGCACATCACCGGCCCGGACTTCCTCGACTCAGCGTCGTTCCCTCTCATGAGCTTCCGTTCCGCCGGAATCGTCGATGCCGGAGACGACCGATTCCGCCTGTTGGGTTACCTCCGGATCAAGGACATCGAACTGCCCCTTCACATCGACCTCGAGTGCGGTGGAGCGAGCCGGGACGTCCATGGACAGAACCGTGTCGGCTTCGAGGGTACGGCCACCCTGAACCGCTCCGACTGGGGGCTTGGCTGGAACACGGCACTGGCGACAGGTGGGGTCCTGGTCAGCGACAAGGTGCAGTTGGTTCTCGGCGTCTCCGCTGTACAACTGGTCCAGACAGAAGCCGCCTAGACCGGGAAGCGCCTGTCAGAGCATCAGCTGCCCGGCTCAGCAAGCGTGACATGCGCCGGCAGCACTTCTCACCGGGCACCCCTATGGGATGCCGCGCCATACCGTCTCCGCCCGGTCCCCGGCCGGGACAGGCCTTCCCACGCGTCACACGATTCCGTGGGGGCGTGATACCCACATTCATCCGGTCCCTGCCGCAGAAGGACATACGATGAGCCGAGCCACTGAGATCCGAAGCGACATCGCAGCCACAGTCGTGTCGCTAGCCGCTGAAGCGACCGAGTTGGAGGCCCGTGTCAACGAGCTTCGTCGGCAACTCGTACACCTCACCGAGCGGATGAGAACCGTCTCCGACGCTCTGCAGCAGCTTCCCCCCGTTCAGCGGCCGTGAGCCAGGAGACGCACTGACCAGGGCCCGGTAGGTGCGGGTGTGGGCCAGGTGCAGGTCGACCAGGTCCGGGTATGGCACTCCCTCCCAGACGGACAGGGCGTCGCTGTTCGATCACCCTGGCCTGGGATTGCGTTTCAGCCGTTCACCAGCAGGATTTTGCCGACGTGCCGGCCTGTCTCCATGAGACGGTGCGCTTCGGCGGCTTCTGCCATGGGCAGGGTCCGGTCGGCAACCAGCTGCACCGATCCGTTCTCGATCATCGGCCAGACTTCCTTCTGGACTTCGGCAATGATTGCGGCCTTCTGCGCCGCAGACCGGGTGCGCAGGGTGGTGCCATGCACCGAAATGCGTTTGAACACCAGCTCGGCAAGGTTGAGTTGGCCTTCCAGACCGTTCTGCAGGCCAATGATGACCAGCCGTCCGTCGGCGGCCAGGGTCCGGACGTTCCGTTCGAGGTACTGGCCGCCGATGACATCCAGGATCACGTCGTAGGGGCCGTACTCGGCGAAGTCCTGCCGACGGTGGTCGATCGTCACATCAGCGCCCAACTCCCGCGCCCGGGCGGCCTTCTCAGAGCTGCCGACGGTGGTGACGACGTGGGCGCCCAGCGCCTTGGCGATCTGATCGCCAAGGTGCCGACCCCTCCGGCGCCGCCGTGCATGAGGAAGGTCTCACCCTCCTTCAGTACTGCGGTCATGACGATGTTTGACCACCCCGTGGCGGCCGCCTCCGGCAGGCCCGCAGCCTCGACCAGTCCGATTGACTTGGGCACCGTCAGCAGTTGCCCTGCCGGGACGGAGACCTTCTGCGCGTAGCCGCCGCCTGTCAGCAATGCGCAGACCTCATCGCCCACCTGCCAGCCGGATACGTTCTCGCTCAGGGCGCCGATGCGGCCGGAGACCTCCAGTCCCGGATACGGCGACGTTCCCGGCGGCACGGGGTACGCAACCCCGCTGCGCAGCGCGGCGGCGACAGCCTGAACCCCACGAATGTCGCCGTTCGCGGATCTGGCGCGGCATCCCGTCGCTGCCATCGGTGCGCGAGGTCGGTCGCCGACACGGAGATGAGCGGCGGCACGAGACGCCCGATAACGTCCGGCGGGTGCCGTGGTTCACCGGGGAACACGATGTGTACACTGCGCACATCAGCAGGCCGACGCGGGAGTATCTCTGTGCCGCTCATCCGTCTCGTCCGTCATGGTCAGGCGTCCTTCGGTGCGGAGGACTACGACGCCCTGTCCGACCTCGGCCGCGCCCAAGCCGTCGCGGTCGGACGGGAGTTGGCCCGCCGCGACCTGCGCGACCCGCACCTCGTATCGGGAACTCTCACCCGCCAACGCGATACGGCGCGCCTCATCGCGGAGACTGCCCGCTTCAGGCAGCCTCTCCGCCAGGATCCGCGCTGGAACGAGTACGACCACGTCGCCCTGCTTGCCCGTTACGCACCATCGGCGAGCCACACCCATTCCGTTCAGGATGTGCTCGATCGCGCGTTGCTGGCATGGATGGCGGAGCCCGGCGCGGTCGACGGCACGACCTGGGACTCCTTCGCCGAGGGGGCGGCGGCCGCCCAAGCCGAGTTGTCCGCCACGCTCGGGCGGGGCCGTGACGCGGTCGTCGTCACCTCTGGCGGCCTTCTCGCCGCGCTGTGCGGGACCTTGCTGCCACTGGCACCCGAGGGGGTCGTCGCGCTCAACCGTGTCACCGTCAACGCCTCCATCACGACGCTTGCGGTGGGCAGATCCGGGACCAGCCTGTTGACCTTCAACGATCACGCCCACTTCGCCGGTCACCAGCGTCGGCTGCTCACCTACCGCTGAGACCGCCTCTCCTGCCCGCCTGGGCGGCCCCGCGGTCATGCGCCGACTACGCCGTTGCCTGCTCCGGCGCCGCGGCCACCGCTTTTGACGTCACCTGGGAGATGGCGATCAGCGCAGAAACGGCTGTACGGACCTGGTGGGCGACCACTTCGGGGGTGGAGGTGTCGAGCTTGCCGTCGAGGTGCAGGAAGGCCAGGCCGTGGACCAGGGCCCACACCGGGGTCGCCAGCGCCTCCGGGTCGGCGCCGGGGAAGACGCTGCGGACGAGGGCGCGGACGTACTCGGAGAGGGCGGCGGTCGCGGCGGCGCGTTCCTCGTTGCCGGGATCGCAGGGTTCGGCGAACATCACCCGGAACATCGCCGGATGGTCGAGTGCGAAGCGGACGTAGGCGACGGCGACCGCGGCGAGGTCGTCAGGTGTCGCCGGCGAGGGATGGGCCACGGACAGATATCCGGCGAGTTCCCGGTATCCCTCGGCGGCGACCGAGGAGACAAGTGCGTCGCGGTCCGCGTAGTGACGGTACGGGGCCGTCGCCGACACACCGGCCCGCCGCGCGACCGCGCGCAGGGACAGTCCGGCGCTGCCGTCCTCCTCCAGTAGTTCCCGTGCAGCGCGCAGGCAGGCGGCGCGCAGATCGCCGTGGTGGTACGAGTCGCTCGCTTGTGGCATGGGACACTCTCTCTCATGTTTACACCGTGAACATTGGGCGCCAAATGTGAACGGTGCAAACATTGTAGTCGATGAAGAGGAGAATCCGGATGGCCAGCGAGCTGTTCTCACCGCTGCCCCTGCGCTCCGGGCAGGTATTGGGCAACCGGATCGCGAAGGCGGCCATGGAGGAGAACATGGCCGGCGACGGCCAGCTGCCCGACGGGCAGCTGTTGTCGCTGTACCGGCACTGGGCCACCGGCGGCGCCGGACTGCTGATCACCGGGAACGTCATGGTGCACGCCGAGGCGCTGACCGGTCCCGCCGGCGTCGTGCTCGACGACGCCGTCCCGCTGGAGCCGTTCACCGAATGGGCCAGGGCCGGCAAGTCCGGCGGCGGAGCGATATGGATGCAGATCAATCACCCGGGCCGCCAGATCCAGGCGGACATGCCCTGAGTCGTATGGGGCCCGTCCGCGGTGGGAGTCGACCTGGGAAAACACAGCAGCCGTTTCGGCCGCCCTGTCGCCATGACCCCCGAGCAGATCGAGGCCACCGTGACGCGGTACGCGGTCACGGCCCACCGTGCCGATAAGGCGGGGTTCGACGGTGTGGAGATCCACGCCGCGCACGGCTACCTGCTCTCGCAGTTCCTGTCCCCCCTGGTCAACCAGCGCACCGACCAGTGGGGCGGGTCCCTGGAGAACCGGGCCCGGATGCTGCTGGACGTCGTCCGCGCCGTGCGCGCCGCAGTCTCGCCGTCCATCGCGGTCGCGGTGAAGCTCAACTCCGCCGACTTCCAGCGCGGCGGATTCGACGCCGACGACGCGCGACAGGTGATCGCGATGCTCGAACGGCTCGGCGTCGACCTGGTCGAACTTTCTGGCGGCAGTTACGAGAGTCCCGCGATGTCCGGCCGCCCCGCCGACGCGCGCGCCCAGGCCCGTGAGGCGTACTTCCTGGACCTGGCCAGGGACCTGGTCACGACCAGTCCACTCCCGCTGATGCTCACCGGCGGCATCAGCCGGCGCGACACCGCCGAGAAGGTCCTCGGCAGTGGCGTGGCGCTCGTCGGGATGGGCACCGCTCTCGCCCTCACCCCGAACCTGCCGGACCGCTGGAGCCACGACCGTGAGGCCGACCGGCAGCTGCGGCCGGTGACCTGGTCCGACAAGGCGCTGGCTTCCGCCGCGAGCATCGCGCAGGTCCGTCACCAGCTGCGCCGCATCGCGCGCGGAAGCCGCCCCAGGCCCAACACCCACCCCGCGTACGCCCTGCTCACCGAATGGTGCCGGCAGCGAAAGGCGCTGCGCCACTACCGCGCGTGGCTCACCTCGCGGGAAACCACCACCGCGAGCCGCGCATAGCCGATCCAGCGGGCGAACCCGTACCCACCCCCGGCCGCATCTGCCGCGCTCATCGCGAGCGGGACCAGCGGCTCGGGACTTTTGAACCGGTTCACGGCCCACCCGACGGTGCGGCGGCGGGCGAACTCCTCCCCCGTGAAACCCCGGTGGCCATCCGCCGCGTGAAATCAAGCGCAGGCGGGTGGCCACTCTCGCTGTCCAAGTCCTCGGGGTCGTGGAGTTCCAGCGGCATCGGCCGAAAGCCCGCGCGCCGGAGCTTGCCGCGCCCCGCCCCCGTGCATCTACACCTTCAACAAGGCGGCCGCATGCGCGCCCCGAGGTTCCGGCCGGTCTCCTCCTGCGGCGGGCGTCAGAGGCCGACCGGCCTGGGCCGGTAGGGCGCGGATCGTCGATCAGCACAGGGAAGCGCCGAGGCCGCGAAGGCCTCGGGGCGCGCGTCGCGGGACCAACGCTGCGGGAAGATGCTCCCCCACGTGGCGGCGAAAGCCGCATTGACGTTGACGGTGCCCGCGTGCACGCGGGCGGCTACGGCCCGGCCCCGGGCTCCGTCGCGGGTCCAGACGCTGACGTTGACCCCGTACGGCGTGGCGTTGGCCCGCGCGACCGCTTCATCCACGGTGCGGAAGGGGTGGACCGAGACGACGGACCCGAAGTGAGGATGGTCGGTTCGTAGAACAGCGGCCCCAGGTCCGGCCGCGCCCTACCGCCGGCAAGGACGGTGGCGCCGATCCCGACGGCGGCCTCGGTAACCGCCGGAAGAAGTCCACTCCGCTGACGCATGGATCACGCGCGACCGCGTCGAGTTCCGTGTTCATCCGATAGCGGTCGTACAGACCCCCCCTGGGGACCCTGACCGTACGGCCACCCAGGTCGACCTTGATTGTTTCCTGCTGAGGCGATGGCAGCCGTGCAGCTCCCTCACTCACATGTTAGCAGTGCCCACATGAGGCTAACCCGCGATGTAAGCACCGTCAACACCCACTCGCCGAGAACCGCGACAGCGGCAGCGGCGGCGGCAGAGGTTCCGTCACGGTCGGCCGCGGAGCGACGGCCCAAAGACGGCTACCCGTACAGCCGACGGACGCCGCGAACGGGAAGGCGGCCGCACATCGGGACGTTCACTGGTCAGTCTCGCGGCCACGACTCGTTCCCGCTGGTTCAGTCTGGACGGAGGCGGCCAGATGCCGATGGCTGCGTTCTGGGCATTACCGCCTTCGATGAGGGCCAACCGGTGCGCCGGTGCCGCCGGGTTGGAGGGGCATGGCCCTGTCCAGGAGCCCGAGTCCGGCCTAGCCCACCACCGACGGCCCAGGGCAGGGGCGGAGGCCATGCCCAGGGTGATGCGGCCATCCTCCTCGACAGCGATCAGTGTGCTCCACTCCGGTTCACCGGCGAGGAAGCTCGCGGTGCCGTCGATGGCGTCGATGATCCAACGCCGTCTGCCGTGCCCATGGGCGCCGAACTCCTCACCGATGAACGCGTCGTCGGGATGCTCCTGGCGGATCAAGGAGCGAAGGACGATTTCGATCTCCCGGTCGGCGTCGGTGACGGGGCTCCCGTCGCTCTTGGTCCGGGATTCGATGGTGGCGGTCGAGAAGTAGCGTCGGGCGATGGCATTCGCCTGGTCGGCGAGGCGGTGCGCCAGTTCCAGGTCTGCAGGGTCCGTCACGAGGCCGCCCTTCCCACCGTGGTCCGCCGTTGAGGCTCCGAAGGGAGCGTGCAGGCGCGGTGAGACTATCAAGGCGTGGCTGCTGTGATCACGGCGTCGGAGCCGTCCTGGATTTCCCCGTTCACCGGACTGAACCCACGCTGCTTTGTCACTGACATTGCGCCAGTTCGCCCCAGCGTTCGGTATCTCAAAGTCCGCGGCTGACCGAATAGTCGACCACCTCGGTCCGCTACTGGCGCTTCAGCCCCGCAAGCGGTTCCACACGGACACCGTGCTCATCGTGGACGGAACTCTGGTGCCCACCCACGACCACACGGTGGCCGAGCGGTCCAAGAACTATCGGTACTCCACCAACCATCAGGTCGTCGCCGACGCCGACACCGTCGCCTGGTCGTGGTGGTCGGCGGGCCACTGCCGGGCAACCGCAACGACTGCAAGGCATGCGCGGAATCCGGCGCGGAGGCCGCCGTCGGCCGGGCGACCACAATCGCCGACGGCGGCTGTCCCGGCACCGGCTGGTGATGCCGCACCGCCGACGCAAAAGCGAGGAACTCCCAGAGGAGCAGCAGGCGGGCAGATGTATGGCCCCCACGAGGGCGGCTCTGCTGTGACCGTCCAGACCTGCTGCTGGGTGCGACGGCCCTCGACGGCGCTGTGCGGACAGCGCAGAGACACCGCCCCGAGCAACACGGGCCCCGGAGCGAGCAACGGTCCGTACCCCGGCGAGGTAGGACCGGCACCCGCGATGTGATCAGTGTCGGTGCCCGCTGGTGATCTCCTCGTACTCCTGCGCCGTCGGCTTGGTGATCTGCGTGCCTTCACCGTAGAGCCTCTGGCTGAGGCGGGCACGCAGACGCCGGGTAAGGCTGGAGTTGGTATCCGGTCCTCCCTCGTTTCCCGTGGAGTCGGGACCGATCGGCTTGTATTGCTCATGCTGTGTGAGAACGTGCAGTTGTTCCTGCCCGAGTGGCTCGTGCACTTCGATGAACTCGCCGTTCGGCAAACGCTTGATCATGCCGGTCTCGCGACCGTGCAGCACTTTCTCGCGGTCTTGACGCTGGAGCCCGAGTGCGCACCGTTTCGCCACGACGTAGGCCAGGAGGGGCACGATGAAGAGACCGATCCGAACTGCCCACGTCACCGACTCAACCGCGACGTGAAGACGAATGGCAATGATGTCGTTCGCGGCACCGATCAGGGCTACCAGATAGAAACTGATCCACGCGACGCCAAGTCCCGTTCGTACCGGGCGGTTGCGTGGTCTGTCGAGGAGATGCTGGTCACGATCGTCACCGGTCACCCAGGACTCGATGAACGGGTACGCACCCATGGCAAGGAAGAGACCAACGCCCGCCAACAGCGGGATCAGGTTGTCCAGAGCCAGGGTGTGGCCCCAGAAGGCGATTTCCCAGCCAGGCATGACGCGCAGAAGTCCATCTGCCACGCCCATGTACCAGTCGGGCTGCGAGCCTGCCGAAACCTGGTCGGCACGGTGGGGGCCATACTGCCAGATGGGGTTGATCTGCACGGCGGAAGCGATGATGAAGATGCCGCCGGCAACCAGGAAGAAGAATCCTGCGGACTTCACGGCGCGCACCTGAAGCGGCAGGCCCACAACATTCTTGTTGCTGCGTCCCGGACCCGGATACTGTGTGTGCTTGTGGTAGAGGACCAACACCAGATGGGCCGCAAGCAGTCCCACCATGAGGGCGGGGATGAGCAGAACGTGGATTGCATTGAAGCGCGCCACTAGATCGTTTCCCGGAAACTCGCCTCCGAAAAGGAACATCGAGAGGTAGGTTCCGACGATCGGGATGGAAAGGATTGTTCCGTTCACGACCGCGAGTCCGGTCCCGGACAGGAGGTCATCCGGAAGGTCATATCCCGTCAGCCCTCCGAACATTCCCAACACCAGCAGCAGGAATCCGAAAATCCAGTTGAGCTCACGAGGCTTACGGAACGCGCCCGTAAAGAATACGCGCATCATGTGGACGAGTATGGCGGCGACAAAGACCAGGGCTGCCCAGTGGTGGATCTGTCGGATCAGCAGGCCACCACGCACATCAAAAGATATGTGCATAGTTGAGGCGAACGCCTCTGACACCATCTGGCCCTTCAGTGGCGCATAGCTGCCTTGATATGTCACTTCCTTCATCGACGGATGGAAGTACAGCGTCAGATACACACCTGTGACCACGATGATAATGAAGCTGTAGAGGCATATCTCGCCCAGCATGAACGACCAGTGGTCAGGGAACGCTCTTCGCGCATTTGCCCTGACTCGGCTGTATACACCCAGGCGCCCATCGGCCCATTCTGCAACCTTTTCACCCTTGCGTTCTTGCCGCACTTCTTTTTCCTGACTCCCGTCACCCATGCCTCTACCACCATTCGTAAATCGCCAAAAAGGAAATGCGTCAGATTTCGCAGATTTCACGTCTCCTGCGGCAGCGCCGGTTCCTACTGGTCGCGAATTTGAGACGGGCTGGGCATCGCGTTTGTTTCCGTCCGTTTTCACGCGGCCCGTCACGGTCGATATGCGTGACATCCGCTTACGAAATGCCCGTCATCCAGCACCCGCCGGGCATCTCCTGGACCGGGCACATGGGGGAACGACGGGCCGCCCGTCACCGCCATAAGCTCCTGAGCCGCGGGCTCAAGAACGGCCATGCTCATCACTGCACTCCTAGCGTCGGCAGGCTCCTGGACTGCTTCCACCCATATGACCGGGCATGAGGCGTGAATGTGACACGCCCGTCGTGGCACTGCCAGGCCGTTCCCCGGCAGGCTTCCTCCCGGAGTCTGTGGTCGCAGGCCCGTTGAAGCTGTCTCGTTTCGAGGCCGGCACGGTACGGGTGCTGGGAACATCACGCAGCCGTTGCGACCGTGCCCTTGGCCCGGTAGGCCTGACGCCGCCTCATCGCGCGGCGTTCGCTCCCCGTCGTACCGCCCCAGATACCTTCCATCTCCCCCACCTGCACGGCCCAGTTGAGGCACTGCTCCACGACCGGGCAACGGCCACACACGGCCTTCGCTCCGTCGATCTGCTCAAGTGTCGGACCACTGTTTCCTATGGGGAAGAACAGATCAGGGTCTTCATGGAGGCAAGCTGCCCGTTCGCGCCAGTACACGGTGTAATCCGCTCGTTCGACAGTCATGGGACAGGAAACCTCCACAGTTCCGGGTGATCGCGAAATTCGGCAGGAAGCCCCCGAGTTCGATCATGGTCTTTCGCGTCCGTAGAAGGAGTTGCCGGGAGCTGTCACGTGAGACCGGGTGACCGACGCATCTGTGACATACAGCCGCGTGGCGCTGAAGGCGATGATCTGCACTGGGCCGACTGGCCGGGACGCAGCCGCGGGGACAGCCACGCTGGTGAGCCCCGCCTATGCCGCCCCCTGCCGGGATGCCGGAGAAATCGTGCGGGATCAGCGTCTCAGCGCACGCGGCGTAAGCGGGTGGTGCCGGAGTCCACATGATCGTGCGTGGAAGCCCATGTCACACGATCCATACATGCTCGGTCTAACGGGTTGAGCAGAGAAATGAAAGAGATGCGTCGTACGCAAGGACTCAGCCATTGGCTACTGCAACCCCGTTCCCGGGGTGCCGGAGCACGCATGGTGGCATCCTGCCGTCGCTACGCCGTTGTCGATCAAGCCCGCCTGAACTACGACGCGGTCGATATGTGCGGCCGTGTTGGTGCCGTGCGAGAGTGAGGATGCCGTATGGACCATGGTGACGCGGTGCCGATCGCGGAGTTGCTTGAGGAGCGTCGGTATCTGCTGGACGTCGCCCGTTGGATGCTGGGCAGCGGCAGTGAGGCGGAGAGCGCTGTCGATGAGACCTATCGGCGGTGGTACGAGCTGGCCGAGGCGGCCCGTGAGCAGATCACGACGCCCCGGTCCTGGCTCGCGAAGGTGGCGGGTGGCATCTGTCTGAGCCGGCTCGCCCTGCCCGGCCGGGCTGATGACGCCGGCCGGACGGCGGGGGCCGCTGTAGGGTCCCGGGCGGCTGGACATCCTGTTTCCACACCGGAGGAAGAGGCCAGCCGGGTTCTGCTGGATGCTCTGGACTCTCTGTCCCCGGCCGAGCGGGCGGCGTTCGTGCTCAACGATCTCTTCGGGATGGCACCCGATACGGTCGCCGACATCGTGGGACGCACCGAGCCGGAGGTCGCCGAACTCGCCGACCGGGCACGCCACTGCCTTCGGGCACAGCGTTCACGTCCCACCACGCCGCAGGAGCACGACGCCCTCGCCCGTACCGTCCGTCAGGCCTGCCTGACCGAGGACGCCGACCTGCTGGCCTCACTGCTCTGCCCGGACGCCACGGCGTTCTTCGACGGCGGCGGCAAGGTCCGCGCGCTGGTACGACCCGTACACGGCGGTGAACAGGTCGCACACAGCCTGCTCACACTCCTCGCCCGCCGCCCCCACACCACACTGACCACCCACTCCGTCAACGGCCGCACCGGCCTCGTCGCCCGCTACGGCCACCAGGTCGCCGCCGTCATCAGCCTCGACATCGCCGACCACCACATCACCCAGATCTGGGTCGTCCTCAACCCCGACAAACTCCGCTCCTGGAACCAACCCCCACCCCCAAACCCGGCATGGCCCGATCACACCAACGCCGACCGAAACAGGGTGACGGCCAGTGCAGAAGGTTGTGACTTCCCGGCAGCTGTTCCGCAATGACCGCCTCATCACACCATCGCAGTCACAGAGCATCTGCCGGGGACTGAGCTACTGCGAAGCGGGAGCGCGAATCAAAGAACGCGGCGATCTTGCTCGGGTTGAACACCCACATCAGCTTGTAGATGCCTTCCTTCGAAGCGGCTATCGTCACGAACGTGGCAGGATCGCCGTCTCGGTAGATCATCATGCCTGTACGGCCGTTGGCGTCGACCAACCTGGGGTCCGCTTCCCGCCAGAACCTCGGAGTGGCGGTCGCCAGGTTGGCCACGCGTGCACGGCCCTGGACGGGTATACGAGCGGCACCACGGATACCGTTGCCATCGGACAGACTGACGGCATCCGGGGCGAGGAGGGCCTCCAGTGAGGCCACATCCCCCGTTCGGGCCGCTGAGACGAAGGCGTGCAGAAGACGTCGGTGCTCTGCCGTGTCCACGCTCTCCCGCTGCTCGGCCGACAGGTGCTTGCGAGCACGGCTTACGATCTTCCGCACGTTGACGAGGCTGAGTTGAAGGATTTCAGCGATCTCGGGATAGCCGTAGTCGAACGCTTCGCGCAGTACGTATGCGGCACGCTCAGTGGGACTCAACTTCTCCAAGACCAGCAGCAGAGCCAGCTCCAGAGCCTCCGCACGTTGCGCGCCCACCTCCGGGTCCGAGCTCGTGTCGATGGGCTCAGGCAGCCACGGTCCGACGTAGGTTTCCCGACGCACCCGCGCGGACTGCGCGACGTTGATGGCCAAGCGGGTCGTCGTACTCGAGAGGAAGGCCACCGGGCTGATCACCACGGAGCGGTCGGTCTTCTGCCAGCGCAACCACACTTCCTGGACCACGTCTTCAGCCTCGACCACACTGCCCAGCACGCGGTAGGCGATTCCGAAAAGACGTGTCCGGTGCTGCACAAATACAGCGACCGCCTCTTCAAGAGTGCTTGTCGTGGGGCACAGCTCGGAATGCATACTCCTGTGGTCTCCGTTCCTCCGGTTGCGGCTGCCTCATGACGTGCCCACGCGGCGACCTAGGTCCTGTCGTCGAATTCCCGTCGTCCGCCCCGAGGGCGGGCCCGGCGGCGTCAGGTGCGTGCTCTCGGCGTGCCGGGCGCAGACCCTCGTACTGGATGTACTCGGGTCTGTGCCCGGTGCGGCGAGTGAGGGCACCTCCCACGCCCTTCAGGCAGTGGGGGAGCGTGCATGGCGTCGCAGGGCAGACGGGAATTTGACGACAGGGCCTAGTGGGCACGGACAGCTCCGACAATCGGTCCCAGGACATGTTTCTGGGTGCTGCGGCGCTGCCGGGTGATATGCGCCGCACGGCTTGTCCGGGTGCTGCGACTGTGGTCACTGATAGTCACGCCTGCTCCAATCGCCTCTGCTCCATAGACCGGGATCGACCCGTTCCTGTGACAGAACTGGGGCAGTCGGCTGCTGCCGACCGTCACCAAGACGGCAGACATCAGGCAGAAACACAGTGTTTTCCTGGGCTCATCGTCGGCTCATCGAGTCAAAACATACCTTCAGGTAAAAGGTTCACACGAGGACCAAGCCGCACATAGTGCCGACCCATGACCGTGGAATCGTTCCCAACGGCGTCATTAAAGCACTGCCACGTTGTTGGTCATTGGTTGGGTCGGTCTACGTCCGGACCAGGCGGATGCCTGTAACACGGTGCAATCACACCATGGGATCCAGCCTGTCGGAACGACAGAGCGGCACACGGCCGGACGAACGCGGAAACGGCGCCGCCCGAAGGAACGGCGCCGCCCGCGGGGCCGCTGTGCCTGATCCACCTATCGGCCCAAGACGCTCAGTCAGACGGTCAGTCTGCGGTGATCACGTCGGACTCGTACACCAGCCCGACTCGATGGTTGTACTGAATGGTGTACATCTTCTTGCCACCGGTCACGACACTGCCGCTGGAGGGGAAGTAGTCGTCGGTGGCCGCAGCGTCACTGGTCGCGACGTACGCCTGACCAGCGGGAACGGTGTAGAAGCTCAACGGAGCCTGGGTGGAGGGCGAAAGCCCGGTGGGATATTCGTCCTTGTCCGGGTAGCTGCTGCCGTACACCGCCGAGGGCGAGGCCCCGGCAGCCTTGACCACGGTCACACCGCGGGCAGGGGTCGTGTTGCATCCCTTCGGGTTGTGGAACCACACCTTGGTACCGCTGAACCAAATGGCTGTCCAGTCACCCTGGCGGCCCGCGACGACGAACTGTTGCCCTGCCTGCGCGGTGCTACCCCAGTCGTTGACCCGGTTGGTGCCGACACCGTCCGTGTGAATGGCCTGGTCACCGAAGAGCGGGGCGGTGCTGCTGGGTGCTGTGCGCAGGTAGACGAAGTTCGACGGCTGGCGCCGGTCGTGGCCTTCGCGTAGGAGGCCAGCAGAGCGGCGCCGCCACGTATGTTGGCGACCTCATCGTCGCGCAGCTTCTCCGCGGGCAGTCCGGTCAGCTTCGCCGCCGCCTGGAGGGTGTGCAGGGAGGGGTCGGCGGCCATCTCCTTCACATCTCCGCGGCCGACCGCTCCCGCGTCACCACTGGCCATCATCTCGGGGGTCACGTCCGTCAGATGCATCGGACCGTAGCCGCCGCTGGTGCTGTGTTCGCCGCGGTGCGCTTCCCAGGCCGACTCGTGGTAGGCCACACCGAGAAGGACCGACACGGGAACGTCGTACTCGGCTGCGGCGTGCTCGAACGCCTGCTGGCGGTCGGCAGTCTGCCCGTCCGTTTCGGAGGCTTGGGCCAGCAGTGGAACGGCGGTGATACTCGCTGCTGCCAGCACACCTGCCGTGATCATGAGTGGCAGCCGCCATCGCGGCTTGCGCTTGTGCACTGCAATACCTTGCTTTCACATGATGGTGATGAGCTCTGAGCAGCCGTTGGATTCGCCATGGCATCGCTGGGTGCGAACTAAGTGGTTGGCTCCGGAAGTCCTTCGGGGGTTGACCCCTGGGCCTGGAGGGTGTGTTCGCGGTCCGGGCGTCGAAGACGGTGCGGATGGAACTCGACCACGGCGAGACAGACCAGATCCGAGCCGCTGAGCAGCGGCGGTCTGCCGGGGCATCGTGTTCGCCCGACCTTGTTGTCGATCTCCACGTACAGTGCGGCCAAAGGGTGTTCGGATCCGTGTTCACAAACGAGTCCTGGATGCCCTTCGCCCGTGCCAGGCGGCGAACCGCAGGGCTATGCGTCGCGTGTGCGCGCCCTTTGGACGGGCCCAGGTATTTCAGAGAGGTTGGTGCCCTGGTGGAGGTAGCCGTCGAGAGCTTCGACGCGTCGCGTGGTGCGCGTTTGGCGGCCTACAGTGCCGTCTCCACATCGCTGGCGCTGTGCAGTGATCGCGAACTGCGCGACCTTGTGGATACGGCTGCGCCGATGGGTTCTGGCATCGGCGGGACCTCAGCGTTGCTGGAGGTCGGCGGAACCCCAGTCTTCGTTAAGCCTTGATCCACCGGCCGGCGTCTTGTGGATAGCGGCTAGAAAAACGAGGAAGTGCCTTGTGACCTGCGATGATGGGAGTTCTTCAGGCTTCCAGCACGCACGATCGGCAAGGCACTTCCGAGATGAAAGTTTCCCATACATCGGCGGCGGTCTCCGCTGCGTTCGATGACCCGAATCTGATCGCGTATGCCGGGCTGGTCCCGGTGATGCGCCTGGCCGAGCGGGGCGGTCTTTCGCGTCTGGTGGCCGAGAACGTGAAGCTGACCGGCGCGAGCAACAGCGCGGGGGCGGCGGCGGACGCCAAGGTCACCAGCATCGTCGCGGGCATGGCCGCAGGTGCGGACAGCATCGACGACCTGAACGTTCTGCGCCATGGTGCGATGACGGCCGTGTTCGCGGGCATTCGTGCCCCGTCCACGCTGGGCACGTTCCTGCGCTCGTTCACCCACGGTCACGCTCTCCAACTGCACGCCGTTCACGGCCGGTTCCTTGGCGCGCTGGCCGCGCATACCCCGCTGCTGCCCGGCGCCGACGCGATGGCATTCATTGATGTCGACTCCACCCATAAACGGGTCTACGGCCGGGCCAAACAGGGTGCCGAGTACGGCCGGTTCAAGGGCATCCGCACCCTCCACCCCCTGCTCGCCACCATCTGCACGCCCGGCTCCCGCCCGGTGATCGCCGGAGTCCGCATGCGCCGCGGCAAGGCAGCCGACTCCCGCGGCGCCCCGAAGTTCGTCAGCGAAGCCCTGGCCACCGCCCGGGAGGCCGGCTGCACCGGCACCCGCATCCTGCGCGCCGATTCGCAGTTCTACAACGCCGGTGTGATCGCCGCCTGCCGCCGGGCCGGAGCCCACTTCTCGATCACCACCGGCATGAACCCCTCCATCAAACGGGCCGTCCTCGCCATTCCCACCGAAGCATGGCAGCAGATCACCTACCCGACCGCGGTGCCAGACCCCGAGACCGGCGAACTCATTTCGGACGCCGAAGTCGCCGAGATGCCCGCCTACACCGCCTTCGCGAGCCGCAAGAAGAGCGAGCAAGTCACCGCCCGGCTGATCGTCCGCCGGGTCCGTGACCTCGCCAAACCCGCCGTCGTAGGTGAGCAGGGCGAACTGTTCCCCGTCTGGCGTTACCACCCGTTCTTCACCGACAACCCCGCCCCCACCCTCCAGGCCGAGCGGGAACACCGCCACCACGCGGTGGTCGAACAGGTCATCGCCGACAGCAAAGCCTCCGCACTGACCCACCTGCCTTCCGGACACTTCCACGCCAACGCCGCCTGGCTCACCCTGTGGGCCATGACCTACAACCTGCTGCGGGCCACCGGCGCGCTCACCTCCGCCTTCCACGCCAAGGCCACCACCGCCACTCTCCGTGCCCACCTGGTCCAGATTCCGGCCCGGATCGCCCGCTCCGCACGGCGTATCACCCTGCACCTGCCACACAACTGGCCCTGGCAGCACGCCTGGACACATCTTTTCGACGCCGCCCACGACCCACCCGGACCCGCCTGACGACCCTGCCCACCCCGCCCGCCAAGGCCCAACCGGAACCGAACAACGTGGAAATGCTGGGCAGACCAGCGGGTGCCACCTGCCCGCCCACAATCACCGCCCCGAAACCGGCTCAGGATCAGTCAGAAGATCATTTTCAGACCACGTCGGTGGATCAAGGTTAAGCGGCTGCCGCTGACCGATCTGGAAAGGCAGCCGGAGAACGTCCAATCCACGGCGAACCTCTTCGAGCTACCGACCTTCTGCCATCCCGGCCTCGGGGTTCCCGGAAGCCCTGGATGGGGGGCCTGGCGAGAGTTGGCCGTGCACACCATGACGACGAACTGGGTGCTCGCACAGGACCATGAAGGCTTTCCATTGATGTACCACTGGCGGGTGCTGCCGCACCCCGGGCAGGTGCTGCCCGAGCAACTGGCCGACGTGGAGAAGGCTGTCGCCTACTGGGGAGGCGGACCGCAAGTGCGCCACCGGATCGAGGCGCTACGGGACTCCTCGGCGAGCGTCGCACTGTTCCTGGAGTACATCCCGCAGAACCTGCACGACTGGCTGGACATTCAGGTCAAAGCCGACGATGAGACTGCCGAGCAGGCATGCACCATGGTGGCGAAGGAACTTGAGGCCGGAACCTCTTTCATGAACGCCCGCGGGCTCCTGCATTTCGATGGCCACTTCCAGAACATCCTCACCGACGGCAAGCGTCTGTTCTTCACGGACTACGGCCTCGCGATCTCCTCCCGGTTCGACCTGTCGAAGGAGGAGGCCGACTTCTTCGCCGAACACCAGACCTATGACCGCTGCTACACCGTCACCCACCTTGTGCAGTGGCTCGTCACTGCCCTGTACGGGTACGAGCGGGACGAGCGCAGCGCGTTCGTGCACGCCTGCGCCCGAGGGGAACCTCCGACGGGAATTCCGTCGCAGGTCGCGGCGATCCTCACCCGCCACGCCCCGATCGCCGCAGTGATGACGGACTACTACCGCGAGTTCCGTTTTGAGAGCAGGCAGACCCCGTATCCCCTGGAGGCGATCCGCCGGATCGGCGGGCCGGACAGCTTGTTCATCATCTGATGGACCTGGGCGGCCAACAGCCGGGCTAGATGCGGGAGGCTCCGGGTGCTCTGATCCGCTTCTACTGAACGGCCTGCCTGCCTTGCCCGTAGCCACCGCGCGCCCGATCGTCCTGACCGCCGCCGAACGGCACCGGCTCAAGAAAGCTGCCTACGGCCACAGCACCCCGCACCGTGACCGCCTGCGGGCGCAGATCGTGCTGCAGGCTGCCCGGGGGCGGGGCAACGCAGCGATCGCCCGCGAAACGGGAGCGCACCTGGACACCGTGCGCACCTGGCGGGTCCGCTTCGCCGACGGCGGCCTGGCTGCCCTGGCCGATCGCAGGCGCTGCGGCCGTCCACGATGCTTCACCCCGGTGCAGGTCGCCGAGGTCAAGGCCCTGGCCTGCCAACTGCCCGCCGAGACCGGCACCCCGCTGTCGCGCTGGTCGTGCCCGGAACTGGCACGTGAGGTCGTCGTCCGCCGCATCGCCAGCTCGATCTCCGCCTCCACCGTCCGCCGCTGGCTAGGAGCGTGTCTCAGTAACGGACACCCCGCTTGCGGTTCGTGATCATTCATGCGGGATGATCTCGGTATGCGTGATCGGGATGGTCTGTTCGAGATCGAGCCGGGTGAGAAGGAGCAGCCGCAGGGTCGTCCGGCGGCGGTGGACAAGACGTTCCGGGCGTTCGACCCGCACCAGGTCCTGCTGCTGCCGCCGTCGCTGGACGACTGGCTGCCCGAGGATCACCTGGCCCGGTTCGTTGCCGACCTGGTCGACGAGGTGCTCGACCTGTCGCCGATCCTGGCGGACTACACCGAAAAGCGCGGCTACCCGCCCTACGATCCGCGGCTGATGGTGCGGCTGCTGATCTACGGCTACACCACCGGGGTGCGCTCCTCGCGGGCGATCACGCGTAAGTGTGTCGATGACGTCGCGTTCCGGTTCCTGGCCGCCGACCAGGCTCCGGACTTCCGCTCGATCGCCCGGTTCCGCCGCCGCCACCTGGACGCGCTCGCCGGCCTGTTCCTGCAGTCGCTGCACCTGGCGCGGAAGCTGGACATGGTCAAGATGGGCCGCGTCGCGCTGGACGGCACCAAGCTGGAGGCCAGCGCATCCAAGCACAAGGCGATGAGCTACGGCCGCCTGATCGGCAAGGAAGAGCAGATCGAAGCCGAGATCGCCGCCCTGGAGGCCACGGCCCGGTCCCTGCTGGACGACGCCGAAGCAGTCGATACCGCCGAAGATGCCCGGTTCGGCGTGGACGGCAAAGAGGCCGACCTGCCCGCCGAGCTGGACCGGCGCGAGAAGCGCCTGGCCAGGCTGCAGGCCGCCCGCGCGCAGATCGAGACCGAGGCCGCCGACAAGGCCCGCGCTCACGCCGAAGACAAGGAACGCCGCCGTCAGGAACGCGCCGGGACCAGCGACGAGCGGGCCGTCACCGACGCGGGCGAGCAGGCAGCAGCCAAGGCCCGGCCCAAGCCCAAGGCCCAGGCCAACTTCACCGACCCCGACTCGCGGATCATGAAGAACAGCGACGGCGCCTACATCCAGGCCTACAACGCCCAGGCCGTCGTCGATGAAGAGCACCAGGTCATCACGGCCGCCGACATCACCACCAACGCCTCGGACGCGCTGAACTACACCCCGATGCTCGACCAGTCCGCGCAGAACACCGGCGTCCACCCGGGGCAGGCCCTCGTCGATGCCGGCTACTGCTCCGAGACCAACCTGCAGGCCTCCAAAGAGCGCCAACTCGCCTGCGGCACCGATACGTTCATGGCCACCGGCCGACTCGGCCACGACGAACAGGTCCCGCCCGCACCCCGCGGACGCATCCCCGCCAGCGCCACCCTCAAGGAGCGCATGGCCCGCACACTGCGGACGAAGCCCGGCAAGGCCGCCTACAGCCGCCGCAAAGCGATCGTCGAACCCGTCTTCGGCCAGATCATGACCTGCCAGAACGGCCGCCAACTCCTCCTCCGCGGCGAGGACGGAGCCCGCGGCGAGTGGCGACTGCTGGCCGCCTGCCACAACCTCCGCAAGATCTTCCGACACGCCGGAACCGCAGGACTCGCCGTCCTGGCCGGCTGACCATCCGGCCACACCGGCCTCAGCGGGCCGAAATCCCCCTCCGACCGACCCGCTCATCGGCCCCACAGGCGCTGACCGAGCGACCACGACCGATCCCGCCCATCACGACCTCCCGGCCAGTTGCCCGTTACTCAGACACGCTCCTAG
>NZ_JAPEPW010000002.1 GCF_026339955.1 Streptomyces sp. NBC_01549
TCTGACCGTATGTCAGCCATGTTGCCGCGGGCCGGCCGGGGCGGCCCGGTGCCGCTTGCCGGCGGCCGGACTCGCCCCGTGCAACCGCCCGCCCTCCCTTGATCGTCCCCGCCCCCGGGGAAGCGCGGCGGGAGGGGATCGTGCGGTGCGAGGTCACATACGTCTTGAGGACGAGGGCCGGGGGGAGAGGAAGTGAGTCTCCTGCTCTGTCCGCCGGCCGTCCTGGCCGCGGTCGTCTCCGGCCTGGTGTTCCTGGGCCGGGCACTGGCAGCCGCCGGGAGAGGCGGGCTCGCGCACTCACTCCGCGGTCTCGCGTATGTCATCGCGGCGGGCGCGGCCGCGATGTACGCGTGGGGAATCCTGTACGTCGCGGGCGCGGCACTGGTGGCGGAGGACGGCGGGGCGGACTCGTCTCCCATCCGGTCGTGCCGCACGGGCGTGGAGGAACGCGACTACCGGATCGACGACTACCAGATCGGGTGGGTGCCGGTGCGGTTCGTGTGCCATCGAAGCGACGGGACCACCTACGACCGGGCGGTGCCGGGATATGTGAACCCGGCGCTGGCCGGCCTCGTGGTCACCGCGGTGGCGCTGGCCGCATCCGCCCGATGGGCGGACGAGCGCGCGCGGAGGCCGTGAGCATGCTGGCGTGCCGCTGGTCAGTTTCTTCTTGTTCGCGGCCGGACCCGTTCCGAGTACGTGCAGGTGATGGATGGCGGAAAGACGGTTCTTTCGATGTCCAGTACGTCGATCCGGATCAGCTTGGTTCGGCCCGGGCCCGGTGAGCAGCGGCGCGGCGGTCACATCGCAGTCCCGGCGGCGTGGGGGCGTGGTGGTCACAGGCCCAGGGAGATGGCCAGCCGGGTGAGTTCGGCCGTGCTGTTGATGTTGAGCTTGGCCCGGATACGGCGGAGATAGGCGTCGACGGTGTGCTTGGAGAGCCCCATGTGGCGGGCCGTCTGCAGGTAGGTGCGCCCTGCGGCGATATGTCGCAGTGTCTCCTGCTCCCGCGGGGCCAGGGCGGGGACGGGGGCTTCGGCGTGCGGCGTGGCGAGTGTGAGGCTCATGGGTTTTCCTCCGACGTGTCGGCTCGGTCGTCACCGCTCACACCCTTGAAAGCAGGGGACATGTGACCGAATAAGGCGTTTTGTCCGCTTTATATAAAGGCTGGCCGGGGGATTTCATGACGGTGTCCGCCGCCTGTCACAGGCCTGTCACAGCGGGACCTCGCGGGTTTGCCGCGGCGCGGTCACGGACGGACCGGCGGGCCGCGCCCCGGCGGCAGCGCCGGGTTGGTGCTCCACGGCCCCCGGGATCATGCTTGTCAGAAGAGCCCCGGCCGTGCAGGTTCCCGAAGGACGAGATGAGCGGCGATGGAGCGACTTCCCACCCATCCTGGTGAGCGGCCACACGAGTCGGACGCCTCCCCCGGTCCGGCCCGCACGGCCACCGCCACGGCCACGGCCACGGCCACGGCGACCGTCGACGCGCGGGGCATCGTGACGGGGTGGAGCGAAGGCGCCCGGCAGCTGCTGGGCTACCTGCCCTCGGAGATCCTGGGACAGCCCGCCGCCCGCCTGCTCGCCGCCGGTGCCAGCGCCGCCGCCGGTGCCAGCGCCGGCGTCGGCGTCGGCGTCGGCGCCGGCGTGGCGGCGCTGCGGGACGCGGCCGGACAGGAGCGGTGGAGCGGCACCGTGGCACTGCGGCACCGCGACGGACGCCGGCTCCGGCAAGAACTGCTGGCGCACCGCCGTACGGCGGACGGCCCCGGCACCGAGTGGCTCGTGGTGTCCGCCGTGAGCGCCGCACCCCAGGGGCAGGCGCCTGCCGGTACGCCCGGAGGAAAGACACCCGAAGGAACAACGCCTGGCGCACAAGCAGCCGGAGGCGCGACGTCCGGGAGCGAGGCCTCCGGGAGCGAGGCGTACGGGGGCGGGCCGCCCGGGAGCGGTCAGCTGGGGGAATGGGTGTTTCGCCAGGCGCCCTGCGTCCTGGCCGTCTTCGACGCGGACCTGCGGCTGGTGCGGGCCAATGCCGGTATGGAGCAGGCGCTGTCCCTCACCGAGGACCAGATGCGCGGGCTGCGGCTGCCGGAGATCGCGCCGCATCCCGTGAGCGACGAGGCCGAGGCGAAGATGCGCCGGGTGCTGGAGGGCGCCGGCCCGCAGCACCTGCGCCCCGGCGCCGGCCCCGCGGGCACCGGGGCGGAACACGGCTGGTCGACCTCCCTCGTCCCGCTGAAGGACCCCGCCGGCCAGGTGCGCGCGGTGTGCCTGGCGGCGCACCCGCGGCGCCAGGAGCACCTCGCCCGGCAGCGGATGCTCCTGCTGAGCGAGGCCTCGGCCCGCATCGGCACTACCGCGGACAGCGGGCGCACCGCGCAGGAACTCGCCGACATCGCCGTCCCCCGGCTCGCGGACTTCGCCGCCGTCGACCTGCTGGACGCCCCCCGGCACGGCGGCGGGCCCTCCCCCGCCGCCCCGGCCGGGCTCCTGTCCATGACCCGCGCCGCGGTGCGCTCGGTCCTCGAGGACCGCCCCGCTCCCGCGGCCGGCGGGAAAACCCTCTACCCGGCCCTGTCACCGGTGGCCCGCTGCCTGGCCCAGGGCCACGGCGCCCTGTACGACGCCACCGACCCCGACCTCGTCCGGTGGGCGCGGCAGGACCCGGGGGCCGCCCGGCTCATGGGGAACGGAACGCACTCGGTGATGGTGGTGCCGATGCGGGCCCACGGCGCCACGCTCGGCGTGGCCCTCTTCGGCCGCAGCCGGCGCCCGGAGCCCTTCGAGGCGGACGACCTGTGGCTGGCCGAGGAACTCACCGCCAAGGCGGCCGTCGGCATCCACACCGCCCGCCGCGACAGCCGGGAGCACACCAGCACCATGACCCTGCAGCGCAGTCTGCTCCCGCAGACGCTGCCCGACCAGGGAGCCCTGGACATCGCCACCCGCTACCTGCCCGCCGGCACCCAGGCCGGCGTGGGCGGCGACTGGTTCGACGTCATCCCACTGTCCGGCGCGCGGGTGGCCCTCGTCGTGGGCGACGTGGTCGGCCACGGCATCCGTGCCTCCGCCACCATGGGCCGGCTGCGCACCGCGGTGCGCACCCTGGCCGACGTCGACCTGCCGCCCGACGAGCTGCTCACCCACCTCGACGACCTCGTCCTGCACCTGTCCGCCGACGAGGCCGGCACGGACGGCGCCGCCGAGAGCGCCGGAGGCATCGGCACCACCTGTCTGTACGCGGTCTACGACCCGGTCTCCCGCCGCTGCGCCTTCGCCCGGGCCGGCCACCCGCCGCCCGCCGCGGTCACCCCGGACGGCGCCGTCCGCTTCCTCGACGTCCCGGCCGGCCCGCCGCTGGGCCTGGGCGGCCTGCCGTTCGAGACCTTCGAGACCGACCTGCCCGAGGGCAGCCTCCTGGCCCTCTACACCGACGGTCTGCTCGCCGCCCGCGACCACGACATCGACGAGGCGCTGGACAAGATGTTCGCCGCTCTCGCCCGCCCCGCGCGGACCCTCGACACGGTCTGCGACAGAGTCCTCACCGCCATGCTCACCCACCGCCCCGACGACGACATCGCCCTGCTCGTCGCCCGCACCCGAGCCCTGCACGCCGACCGGGTCGCCGCCTGGGACCTGGCCTTCGACCCGGCCGTCGTCGCCCGCGCGCGCCGGCACGCCACCGACCAGCTGACCGCCTGGGGACTGGACGACGCCGCCTTCATCACCGAACTGACGGTCAGCGAACTGGTCACCAACGCCATCCGCTACGGCCGGCCGCCCATCCAGCTGCGGCTGATCCATGAGGAATCCACCCTGACCTGCGAGGTCTTCGACTCCAGCAGCACCGCCCCGCACATGCGGCGCGCCCGGACCTTCGACGAAGGCGGCCGAGGCCTGCTGCTGGTCGGCCAGCTCGCCCGGCGCTGGGGCACCCGCCACGCCCTCACCGGCAAGACCGTCTGGGCCGAACAGTCCCTCTCCCCCGGCTGACCGCCCGCCCGACCCGGAAAACGACCGCCCCCGCCCCCGCCCCCGGTGCCGGTGCCGGTGCCGGTGCCGGTGCCGGGGGCGGTGCCGGGGGCGGGGGCGGTGCCGGGGGCGGGGGCGGTGCCGGGGGCGGGGGCGGTGCCGGGGGCGGGGGCGGTGCCGGGGGCGGGGGCGGTGCCGGGGGCGGGGGCGGTGCCGGGGGCGGTGCCGGTGCCGGGGGCGGTGAGTTCGGCGGGGAGAACACGTCAAAGCCGTACGACGACCAGGGCGACGTCGTCCCGTCCGCCGCTGCTGACACCGAGGCGGGCGAGCAGCATGTCAGCCAGGCGTTCGGGAGCAAGACGGGTGTGGCGGGCGAGGGCGTCGGTGAGCCGGCGCAGGCCGGTGTCGATGTCCTCCCCCCGGCGCTCGACAAGCCCGTCGGTGTAGAGCACGAGGGTGTCTGCCGGGCTGTAGGGCAGCTCGGCCTGGGGGCGGGACATGTGGCGGGGACGGGCTCCCAGCGGGGGGTCGGTGGCCTGGTCGAGCAAGCCGAAGGAGCCGTCGGGGTGCACCAGAACGGGCGGGAGATGGCCGGCACTGCTGTAGCGGATGCGGTGGCCCCGGTTGTCGATGACGGCCAGGGCCGCGGTGGTGGCCAGCGCCCCCTCCACCGAGCGGGCATACAGGCCCAGTACCTCCAGCGCTCTGGCCGGCTCGCGCAGGGCGCGGACCGCCGCGGACAGGGCGCTGCGGAGCATGCCCATCGCCGCGGCGGCCTCCAGGCCGTGCCCGACGACGTCACCGACGGCCACGGCGAAGCCGTCGGGCAGATCGACCACGTCGTACCAGTCGCCGCACACGTTCAGGGACCCGGCGGCGGGCATGTAACGCACCGCGATGTCCTGGTGCCCCGCCAGGTCGGGCGAGCGCAGCATGGCCTCCTGCAGGGTGACGGCGACCTGGCGTTCCCGGGCGTGCGCCTTGCGCAGCTCCTCGTTCAGCTGCTGCAGTTCACGCGCCCGCGCATACAGCTCGGCCTCCATCGCCTCCCGCTCGCCCAGCACGCTGATCCTCTGCGCGCGCAGGGAGCGGGAGAGGACGAACTCGGTCACGTCCTCCACCCGGTGGATGATCCACTCCACCTGCCCGTCCGCCCCCAGCACCGGGGTGTTGATCGGCGACCACCACCGCTCCTCGAACACGCCCGGACGGCCGGTGACGGGGATGTCGTACTTCTGCACCGCCATGGTGTCCGGTTCCTTCGAACGCAGCACCCAGTGCAGGGAGGCATTGAGGTTGCGCACCCCGTCGGCACCCGGGTCCGCGGGATTGTCGGGGAAGGCGTCGAACAGATACCGCCCGACCAATTCCGCCCGCGTGCGGTTGGTCGCCACGAGGTAGGCCCGGTTGACATCCACGATCACCAGGTCGCGGCCCAGCACCAGATACGGGCTGGGCGTGGCGGCGAACAGCCCCCGGTAGTCGATCCGCTCCCTCACCACACGCTCTCCCTACCGCCCCGACACCGCGATCCGCACCCCGCCCACGAACCCACCCGGTCTCACCCGGATCCACTCGATCCCACCCGGTCTCACCCGGATCCACTCGATCCCACCCGGATCCGCCCGGTTCACTCGGTTCCACTCGATCACGACACGGGGCCGGCCGCGCTGCGGGAGCCCGGTGAGACCGGCGGACACCCGCGGCGCCGCCGCCCGCGACGCGATCAGCTCCACCAGCCGCAGGCCGGTGCGCGGCCGCGGGGGGCCGGCGGCCGCGCGGTCTTCTTGGGCCGGCCGATCCGCCCGGCCCGGGTCCGCCCGCCGGCTGGACCGCGTCGCCCGGCGGGCGTTCCATCGAAGGGTGGCTCCTTTGCGTATCGACGTGCACGCCCACCTGTGGAGCGCTGGGTATCTCGACCGTCTCGAGCATCTGGGCAAGACCGGCACCGCCACCCAGCGCGGGATCGGCGCCGACGCGACCGAGACCGATCTGGAGCGCCGTTTCGCGCTGACGGACCGGGCGGGCATCGACCTCCAGGTGCTCTGCGTGGCACCGCACTCCCGCACCTGGCCGGGGAGTCCGACGCGGTGGCGCTGGCCGGCGCGGCGAACGAGTCGTACGCGCAGCTCGTGGCCCGCTTCCCCGAACGCTTCCGGGCCTTCGCCGCGCTGCCCCTGCCCCATGCCGACGCGGCCCTGCAAGAGCTCACCCGCGCCTTCGACGACCTCGGGGCGGTCGGTGTCGGCGTGACCACGACCGTGCTCGGCCGCACACTCGCCGATCCCCTCTTCCACCCCGTCTACGAGGAACTCGACCGGCGCGGCGCCGTCCTGTACATCCACCCGGCCGGCGAGGGCGCCGGGGGCGGACCGCCTCGTCCTCGGCACGGATTCCCCCTACGAGGACGGGGAGGTGTTCCTGCGGGCCGTGGACCACATCACCGACTCGGGGCTCACCCCGGAGGAAGCCACGATGACCCTCGACACCAACGCGGCGGACCTGCTCGGCCTGTCCGCGCCGTGAGACCGCGGAACGCCGCCCCTCCCACCGCTTCAGAGGCAGGAGAAACGTCAGCCGCTGCCGCCGGTGCCGCCGCGGCCGCCCATGCCGCCGCTCTCACAGCCGGGCCCGAGACAGATCCCGCCGGTGCCGCCCTTGCCGCCGCGGCCGCCGTCGCCGGTGCCCACCGCGGCCCCGCCCGTCCCGCCGGTGCCGCCGTTGGCGCTGCCGCCGCAGATCCCGGCGCAGATCCCGCCCTGCCCGCCGATACCGCCCTCACGGCCCGGCGCGCCGGTCGTACCGGTGCCGCCGTTGGCGCTGCCGCTGCACAGCCCGGCGCAGATCCCGCCCTGCCCGCCGTTGCTCCCGTTGACGGTCCCGTTGCAGTTGCCCGCACACACCCGGTCGCCGATCCGCACGCTCCCGTCGCCCACCTTGACGGTGCCCAACGACCCGCTGCCCAACGACCCACTGCCGAACAACCCGCTGCCGAACTGGCCGCCGCCGCCCGGCTGAGTGCCGCCGCCCGGCTGGGCGCTGCCGGCGGGAAGCTGCCGGGCGGCGGCCACCGCCGTCGTATGGCTCTGCGGTACCGGCGCCGCCATCGCGGCCGGCGCCAGCGCGCCGACCGCCACACCGGCGGTCAGGGCGGTCGAGACCGTGAGACCGAGACGGACCTTCCAAGAACGCATACGCATGGCATTCCTCTTTCCAGAGAATTATTTTCCGTACCGCGGTTTCCGCTGTATCGAATAAACCCGGCCGAGGTCCCCGCCGTCACGGCCCGTGAATTCGGGGCTTGACAGGAACGCCCCGGCCCGCACCGGGCCGGGGCGTTCAAAAATTTCCTCAGGATCCGAAGAGGGAATTCAGGCCCATCAGCGCGGCCCAGTCCCCGTCGCGGACCTGCTTGTCCCAGGTGTCGAACTCCTTCGCCGAGATCTTGTACTTCTTGACGACGTCGTCCTTCTCCGCCTGGCCCGACTCCACGGTCAGCACGATCCGTATCTTGTCCACGCCCGTGAGTTCCGACTTGGGCTTGTCGGGCAGGTCGCCGAACGTGAAGCAGCCGAGCCCGCCGAGTCCGCCGGGCTTGCCGGGCTCTCCCGGCCGGCCGGGCTCACCGCCCTTGCCGCCTTCCCCGCCCTTCCCGCCTTCCCCGCCCTTCCCGCAGTGGGACAAGTCGGCCGGGGCCGTCTGGCTGGTGCCTGTGACGGCACCCGGCGCCGCCTGGGCGGCGCACGCGGTGCCGGTGGCCAGGGCCACCGAGGCCACCGCCAGGACGAGCGGACGCTGCCAGCGAGTTCTGGACATGGGGGTTCTCCGTTTTCCTTGAAGCAAGGCTGTGGTTCTGCGGGCGCCGCGCCGGCCGTCCGGCTCCGCGCACTGGCCAATGGGGGTACGGGGGTGGGGAGTGGGAGTGGGGGGTGGGGGGTGGGGGTGGGGGTTCCTGGAGGGGGAGGTGGGGGCGGAGGCCGTACGGACCTCCGCCCCCACCGGGGCGGGACGGTCAGAAGATGCTGCCGCCGCCGGCGCCACCGGCGCCGCCCAGGCCGCCGAGGAGGACACCGAGCCCGCCCGCGCCGCCCTTGCCGCCGTTGCCGCCCTCGAAGACACCGAAGCCGCCGTTGCCGCCCTTGCCTCCGTTGCCGCCGATGAAGCCGTCGCCGCCGGAGCCGCCGGAGCCGGCGCTGCCGCCGAACAGGCCGGTGCCGCCGTCGCCGCCCCTGCCTCCGTCACCGCCGATGACACCGTCGCCACCGCCACCACCGCCGCCGCCACCGCCGCCGGACAGAATGCCGTCGCCGCCGTCGCCGCCCTTGCCTCCGTCACCGCCGACGCCCAGGACGCTGCCGCCGCCGGAGCCCCCGGAGCCCCCGCCCCCGCCGATGAAGCCGCCGCCTCCGTCACCGCCGTCACCGCCGGCGCCGCCGCCGTGGACGAAGCTCACGACATGCGCGGCGGGCATCGGGGCGGCCATCGCGGCGGACGCCGGAAGGACGATGCCCCCGGTGATCACCGCGGCCGAGGCGGCGAGTGTCGCAAGGCGGAAGCCCCGGCGCTTGGGACGGACGTCGCTCTGGGTGTGAAAAATACGGGTCATGGGTTTTCTCCTACCGATACAGGGGGCTCTTCTGCCTGCCCCGGGAATTCGGGACGGCGATCGGCGGACCGTTTTGCCGGGACCGCCACACCGGGACAACTTGCGGTTTCGGTGAAAGAGACAACCCTCCGCGAGGATTTCCGTCCTACCGTCCTGCCTCATTTCTTTTCCGGATTTCCGTTCCGGTGAGGCCCGCACTTCAAGTAGGCCCCACGGGCATCGCACGGTCACGTTCCGAGGACTCGTGACTTGACCAAGCGGAATCAATCGGGTAAAGCGCGCAAAAAGACGCCGCACGGTGGTCCTGGGACACCATGCGGCGTATGCGCGCCGCCCCTCGACAGCCCCCCGCCTCACCGCACTTCACGGGCCCCTCGGGCCCGGGCGGCGCTGCCGGACACCGGGCGGCGACCGGCGCTGCTAGGACCCCTCCGGGCCGGGCGGTTGCTGTTGCTGCTCCTCCTGCGGTTCCTGCTGCTGTTGCTGGTCCTCCTGCGGTTGCTGCTGTTCCTGCCCTGTATCGGCGGGCGCGGGTCCGGAATTCTCAGGCGCCGTGTTCTGGGGCGCGGACGTCTTCGGCCCGGGCTCTAAGGAGGACGGGGCGGAGGACGGCTCCTGCGGCTTCGAGGACTCCCCGGACGACGGCGCCGACTGCTGCGACGACGGCGGTGACGACGGCTCGGAGGAGCCTGGCGAGGACGGCCCGGACGACGGAGAGGACGGCTTGCCCGACTCCGACGAGGACTTGTCCTTCGACGGCGACGACTCCTTGTCGGACGCCGACGGTGACGACGGCTTCGACGGCTCGGACGACTTCGACGACTTCGACGACTTGCCCGACTCGGACGGCTTGGACGGCTTACCCGACTCAGAAGACTTGCCCGACTCGGACGACTTCGACGGCTTACCCGACTCGGACGACTTCGACGGCTTACCCGGCTCAGACGACTTCGACGGCTTACCCGACTCAGACGGCTTGGACGGCTTACCCGACTCAGAAGACTTGCCCGACTCGGACGACTCGGACGGCTTGGACGGCGTACCCGGTCCCGGCGAGGTTTTGCCGTTCGAGGGTGTCTGTTCCTTGCCTGGCGTGGACGGCCCTGTCGGAGGCGGGGGCGGGGGTGGTGTCGTCTTCCTGTCGTGCTCGCCGCGGTGGTCGCCCTGGTCGCGGGTGAACCAGTCGCCCTTCTCCGGGCCTGCCACGACGAACTTCTTCACCGGGCGGGGCGCGGGCGCGACGACGACGACGTGCGAGGGCCGGTAGCCCGACCACGACTCGCCCACCGGCTTGGGGTCGGTCTGCTGCGCGGCCGGCGGTGTCATCGGGTTCCCGCAGGCGCAGCGCACCCGCGGTACTCCGCGGTCGTCGACCAGGACGGCGGTACCCGCCTGCAGCACGGCCTGGTAGCTGGTGGCGGAGCCGTTGCGGTAGCCGTGGTTGGTGACCCGGGTGTCCGCCCGGAGCTGTACGGGGGTGAGGGTGCGCAGATAGCCGGGGACGGCGGAGGGCTGGATGCCCAGCACCGAGGCGAAGGCCGCGTTCTTCGACGGGGCCGCCTTGAGGGCGGTGATCTGCTTCTCCACGTCGCAGCTGGCGACGTTGCGTGTCCCGCCGTAGAGGCCGGGGGCGTCACCGTTCACGCTCTGTGCCGCGTTGCCCGCGGCTGTGGAGGGCAGCGAGGGTGTCGCCGTCGGTGCGGCGCTCTCCTTCGCGGTCGACTCCGTGAACGGATCCGCGCCCGTGCTCCCGGCGGACTGCAGGAAGACCTCGCCCCGCTGCTGGTTCGAGATGCCGTCGGAACGGGTGAACACGAGGATCAGGGCCACCGCCGCCACGATGGCGGTGGCGACCACGGCCACCCGGGGCGCGGACTTCCACCACGGGTGGTGCGGGCCCCCGTCGCCGCCCGGGCCTTCGCCGCCGGGCGGCGGGGGCGGCGGTCCCGACCGCCCGCCGCCGCCGGGGCGGGTTTCGGCGTCCGGGGGTGTGGGCCGGTTCGGCTGGGAGGGACCCGCCAGCGGCCCCGACGGAGGACCTTTGGGACGGTCGGACGACGGTCCGGACGGCGACGGTAGGACGCTCACGAGCTCCACTCCCGGCATCGGGGTCTGCGGCACACAGGCCGGCGGCACAGCCTCAGGAAACCCGCAACACAACCTCCTGCCGTCGGCCCCGCGCCCTCCCCCTCGCCTCTCCGCCTCACCGGTTCCTCTTCACCCCATTGTGTGCGGCCCTCCCGCACACCTCGCAAGCCGACGGCCCCGCGCACCGGCAGGAGCGGACACGGCCCGCCCAGGCGGGCGGCGTACGGCCGGACGGGTGTACGCCGCGCGGCCAACCGGGGGTACGGCGTGCGGTTAACCGGGGGTACGGCCGAAGACCGGCCGGGCCCACCGGGGCGGATCCGGCACCGGGCCGGGTGCCGGAGCGGGTGCCGGGGCGGCTTCGGCGACCATGGGCACCACCTGGGTCGGCGCGTGCACGTCCTTGCCGCGAGCGGCGCCGGCGCCGGCGCCGCTCGCGGCGGCCCGCAGTGCCGCCACGAACTCCAGGCAGGAGTCGTAACGGTCCTCGGGGACCTTCGCCAGGGCCTTGGCCAGTACGCCGTCCAGCGCCGGCGGGATGCCCTGCCGTTGCTCGCTCAGGGGCGGGGGCTGGTCGTACTGGTGTGCCCACAGCAGCGCCATGTCGTCGTCCCGCTGGAAGGGCGGGCCGCCCGCGAGGGTCTCGTAGACGACGCAGGCGAAGCCGTACAGGTCGCACCGGCCGTCCACCGGGCGGCCGGAGATCTGCTCCGGGGCCACGTAGTCGAGCGTGCCGACGAACTCGCCGACGGTCGTGAACCCGGTCAGCGACAGCGACTTCTTCGTCAGCCCGAAGTCCGTGAGGTAGACGTACTCGGGGTGATCGCTGTCCGTGCCCCGGGCCACCAGGATGTTGCCGGGCTTGACGTCCCGGTGCACCAGGTCGTGTTCATGGGCCGCGTCCAGCGCCGACGCCACCTGCCCGGCGATCCGCAGCGCGGCCGGCACCGGCAGCGGGCCGTCCCGGTCGAGCAGGGCCCGCAGATCCAGCCCCGAGACGTACCGCATGGCGATGTACAGGACACCGTCCGTCTCACCGGCCTCGAAGACCGGCACGATGTGCGGGTGGTCGATCGCGGCGGCCACCCGCGACTCGTGCGTGAAGCGGCGCCGGAAGGTGTCGTTGCGGGCCAGTTCCGGGGCGAGCAGCTTCAGCGCGACCGTACGGTCCAGACGCAGGTCCTTGGCGCAGTACACGACGGCCATGCCCCCGCGGCCGATCTCGCGCTCCACCCGGTAGCCCGCGATCTGCGCCCCGATCAGGCCCGAGGCCCGGCCGGAGTACAGCTCCATCCCCCCCGACGCCGCACCCATCACACACCGCCGGCCCACCGTGCGAGCGCCCCGGGACAAACCCCCGCGCCACCGGAACCGGCTCCCGGAGCGAATCCCGGCGCAGCCGTGTGGACGGGCCGCTCACCCATGCCCGAATTCTATCCAGCGCTCCCCCGGGCCGCTTGATCACGGCCGGTGCGCAGGCGGGCATCCCGGACGTGGCGCCGGCCCAGCGGTTCACGGCCGGGCGGCGTGAGGTGCGCAGGCCTCATCCGCCAGGGCGTGCCCAGGCCTCATCGGCCAGGGCGTGCCGCAGGCTGCCGCCCCCTGCCCTCCGCGCCCTGCTCGCCCTGCTCGCCGCGCCCTGCCCTCCACGGCCTGCCCTCTGCGGCCTGCACGCGGAGAGGGCGCGAGCGGGTCAGGGCCGGGAGAGCCAGTCGGTGTAGCGGGTGGGGGCGAGGCGGGCGTTCTTGTCGGTGAGGACGTCACCCTTGACGGCGGCGAACATGCCGGCGGTGGGGTCGGTGACGACGGTGCGGCTGTCGCCCTTGTGGGACAGGGTGATCCGGCCCAGCTCGTCCAGGGGGAAGATCTCGGGGCCGGCGATGTTGCGGATGCCGTTCAGCGGGGCGCCCACGGCGACCTCCGCCACCGCGCTGGCCACGTCCTTGGAGGCGATCGGCTGGATCGGCGTGGCGGGCAGCCGGACGGTGTCGCCGTCGGCGGTCCAGGACAGGACGGCGTCCATGAAGTCCATGAACTGCGTCGCCCGGACGATCGAGTAGGGGATCGGCCCGGCCGCGAGGATGTTCTCCTGGAGCGCCTTGGCCCGGTAGTAGTCCAGCTCCGGCACCTGGTCCGTGCCGACGATCGAGAGGATGACGAAGTGGCCGGCGCCGCCCTTGTGGGCCGCGGCCAGAAGGTTGTCCATCGAGGTCTGGAAGAAGGCCGGGGAGGCTTCGTCGAAGGTCGGGGAGTTCGTCAGGTTGACGACGACGTCGGCTCCCGCCACCGCCTTGTCCAGTCCCTGGCCGCTGATGATGTCGACTCCGGTGGACTGCGAGTGCGGTACCGCCTCGTGCCCGGCGGCGTTCAGATCCTTGACGACCTGCGACCCGATCAGCCCGGTACCGCCGATGACTGCGATCTTCATGACATACCTTTCGTCGGAACTATGTCCGGAATATTCCACATGAACCCGCATGCGGGCGCGGCGAGGAACGGCGCCCCGGCCCGCCGGGGGGCGGGCGGCGTCAGTGACCGCCGACGAACGTGACCGTCTCGCCCAGCGGCGCGCGGCCCGTACGGGCGCAAGCCGCCCCGGCGTCCTCGAATCCGATCGACATGCCGCAGAAGAGGATCAGCCCATCCGGGGGCGAGAGGACCTCCGCGACGGTCCTGTGGTACTTCGCCCATGCCATCTGCGTGCAGCTGTGCAGCCCTTCGGCGCGCAGCAGCAGCATGACGGTCTGCAGATACATGCCGGCGTCGGACCATTGCGGCCGGCCCAGGTCACGGTCGATGTAGCAGAACAGGGCGGCGGGCGCGCCGAAACACTCCCAGTTCGCGGAAGCGGCCCTCTGGCGCGCCTCCAGGTCCTCGCGCGAAATGCCGAGTGCGCCGTAGCGCTGCTCACCGAAGGCGGACCGGCGTTCGCGGTAGGGGGACTTCAGCGCGGGCGGGTACTGCTCGTACTCCGGCTCGTCCCAGGGGTCGCCCGCGGCCAGGCGCTCGCCGGCGCGCTTCTTGAGTTCGGCCAGCGGCCCGCCGGTCAGTACGTAGGCGTGCCACGGCTGGAGGTTCGATGCGGACGGCGCCCAGGCCGCGGCGGACAGCACGCGCTCCAGCACCTCTTCCGGGACCTGCCGGCCAGTGAATCCGCGCACCGCCCGCCGGCTCGTGACCGCCTCATAGACGTCCAAGATCGCCCGCCTCCCGTTCGCTCAGCACATCCATCTCTGTCACACTCGATAAAGTATCACTCAATACTATCTCGTGTATAACTATCTCTGCGTACGAATCCTCCGCCCCGGGTTCCCCGGCCCGGGCACCGCCCTTTGGAGAACGTCCATGGCCACGCTGCTGCACATCGACTCGTCCGTGTTCCCCGGCGAGGCGTCCTCGTCCCGTTCCGTCGCGGACGCCTTCCGCAAGGCCTGGCAGGAGCAGCACCCGCAGGGCACGGTCATCTACCGCGACCTCGCCGCCAGCCCTGTCCCGCACATCACCGCCGACGCCTGGTCCGCCGGTTACGCCGCCCCGTGCGAGCACACCCCCGGGCAGTCCGCCGCGTTCGCCGCGCGCGTGGAGCTCATCGAGGAACTGGAGCAGGCCGACGCCGTCCTGATCGGCGCCCCCATGTACAACTACTCGATCCCCTCGACCCTCAAGGCATGGCTGGACAACGTGCTGCTGCTCGGCCGCACCGCGGGCCCGGCCCCCTCCGCCCAGGGCACCCCGGCCGTCGTCGTCGCCAGCCGCGGCGGCTCCTACGCGCCCGGCACCCCGCGCGAGGGTTTCGAGTTCGTACAGAACTACCTGGAGGCCGTCCTCCAGGGCACCCTCGGCCTGGACCTGGACTTCATCGTCCCGGAACTCACCATGGCCCCCCGCAACCCGGCCATGTCCGAACTGGTCCCCCTCTACGAGGCCTCCCGCGAGCGCGCCTTCCAGGACGCGAGCGCCAAGGCCAAGCAACTCGCGAAGCGCCTCGCCGCGTGACCCCGGCCGGGCGGCGCCCGGCCGCTCCGCACGCGGCGCAGGCGCAGGCAGGCGCAGGCAGGTACAGGTGCAGGCAGGTGCGGGTGCGGGTGCGTTCCGGCTGCGGCGGTGCGTGCGCGGCTGCGGCGGTGCGCTGCGCGCAGTCCATGGCGGTGCGGGCCGGGCGCACCAGGCGTCCGTCCCGGCCGTGCCTACGGCCCGCCCTCGCCAGGGCCGCCTTCGCGGCACCGACCGCCACACCGGCAGCCCTGCGGGCTATGGCGGCCCCGGCGAGGGCGGGGGACTCCGGCCTGAAGCCCTCGCCGGCCGGCGCGCCGCGGCCGCGGACCCCCGGCCCACGTGCGGGCCGTGTTGTCCTGCCGCCGCCGCGCGCGATCAGAGGCACACCCGCACGGACGGCGGGCCGGCGGGCGGGCGCCGAAAGAGCCCCGTCATCCACGCCGGCCCAAAGGCGGTTCGCCGAGGAGAGCAAGCTCGTCATCGCCGGGAGCCCGGAAGAACTTCACGTACTCCTCGAGCAACTCGCGGCCGACCGGGACGGTCCCCGGCCCGCCCTCCCGGCTGCGGCTTCGAGACGGCGGCACAGCTCATCAGCCGGGGCGGCCAGGCAGTGCAGTTCAACCCAAACGCCGAGTGCGCGCGCTCCCGCACGCTTCTCGTCCCGCTCACAACGCGCCCAGAAGCCGAACTCCAGGATCACCGTCCGTCCCAGCCTCAGCAGCTCCCGGGCATGCTCCCACAACCGCCCCTCGAGCCGGTCGCGCGCCCGCTCATCGAACAGGTCGATGCCGAGAGCCGCCATCCATTCGTCCGGGCACAGACGCACCACCGGGATCCTGCCGGCCAGGCGCCCTGCCAGCGTCGTCTTCCCCGAGCCAGGAAGCCCGCACAGCAAGATCACGACCAGGGCACGCCGCCATCAGACGCCTCCACCGCACCACTGCCGCAAGGCCACTCCGGCATGCTCGCGCAACCGCTCCACCGAACGGAAACGGTTTCCGCCGGACAGACCCGTGAGATGCGCAGCGGCCAAACGCGCCCGCGCGGCAGGCGGCCGGTGCGCGGGCGCGCTTACACCTGGCCGCCTGCGGGATAGGCGAACCGGGTCAGCAGATCCGTCAGCCGCTCAGGCTCGCCGGGCCCCAGTTCGGCAACCAGACGCCCGGCCAGCGGCTCCGCCGCCACATGAGCCGCATCGAAAAGCTCCACGCCCTCGGGCGTGATCTCCACCGCCCGCACCCGCCGGTCCCCCGGAACACTCCTGCGCACGGCCAGCCCCTTGCGCTCCAGGTCGTCCACGACCCGCATGATTCCCGCCTTGTCCGACCCCGTCGCCGCCGCCAGGTCCCGCTGCACCGTGGGCCCGCGGTCGACCAGCACGATCAGCACCGCGAAATGCCGCAACTCGACGCCGAGCGGCCGAAGCGCCTCCTCCATCACCGCGGCCGCGCGCCAGTGCGCCCGGCGCAGCAGCAGGCCGAGAGCGAAAGGCGAGGCGTCCCCGGGGCGGTCGGTCACACGCGAGGCGGTGGCTGTGTGCGCAACGTCGGCGGTCATGAGACCACATTACAACCATCTATTCTTTCGATACGGTCTCATTTGAAACTAAATGCGGGTATGTCCGCTACGGCCCTGTCACCTCACGCCGCAGAGCCGGCCAAGACCGCGGGGCGGCCCGCCGCCCGCGGCCGGTTACACCGGCAGGCAGTCCAGGCGTGCCGTCAGCCGGGCCCTGCCCGACCGGTCCAGCCAGGTGCCGACGTCCATGAGGCCGGCGTGAGCCTCCCGCCAGGATGCGCAGCGGATGCCGCAGCAGGTCTCGCTCGCCCCGGTGAACACCTTCACCGCCTCAGGGGTGCTCCCGCAGGACGCGGGCGGGCGGCCCCCGCGCTCCTCCCGCCGCGGGCCCCGGCCCCCGGTCCGATCCCGACCGAACGGCACACCCCGGCCGGCGCGCCCGCGGGCATCGCCGTCACCGCCGCCTACCCGTACGACACCGCCGGCAAGACGCCCGCCACCCATCCGGCCGGGCAGCCGACCGCCCTGCCAAAGGCCGCCCCGGACGCCCCCGCCACGCCCCCGGGCCGGCCGGGCGGCGCAGCCAGGCCGCCGCTCGCCCCGGCCTCCGCTCGCCCCGGCCGCGGCCCGCCGGGGGTACTGCGGGAATGCGTCATACGGTCTCCTCCAGCCCGCCGGGGGACAGCGGGTGACGGGCCCGGGCCCGACCTGTGCTCGCCGCGCCCCCGGCGGCCAGGACCAGTCCGGTCACCGCGGCCACGGCCGCGACCGCATAGGAGCGCCTCCTGCGGGCGCCTCCCGTCCGCGTGGACTTCGCGCGGACGAACCCCGGCGCCCCAGCCCGGCCCCGAACGTCGCAGAGGTCGCAGAGGTCGCAGAGGTCGCAGAGGTCGCAGAGGTCTTCGAGAGCGCCTCGAACGATCTCCCGAACCGGGCGAAGCGTTCGCTGCCGAGTGCTTCAATAGCCCCCGGCAGAACCTGAATCGACCAGCACCGGCCGGCAGGGAGCGAGCACGGGGATGCGGAAGTCGTACTACGCGGCACACGTCTACATGATCCTGGGAGTGGTCTCCGGGCTGTACTACCGGGAGTTCACCAAAGCCAACGATTTCACCGGCGACACCCAGCTGGCGCTCATGCACACCCACCTGCTCGCGCTGGGCATGCTGGGCTTCCTCATCATCCTCGCCCTGGACAAGCAGTTCACCCTGTCCGGGACGAAACTGTTCACGTACTTCTTCTGGTTCTACAACGCGGGCATCGCGATCACCGTCGCCATGATGTTCGTCCACGGCACCCAGACCGTACTCGGCGACCACGTCCCCAAGGCCGTACCGCTGACCGCGGGCCTGGGACACATCCTGCTCACAGCGGGGCTCATCCTGCTGTTCGTACTGCTCGGCAAGCGGCTCAACGAATCCGCCGGAGCCGGCCCCGCCGAACCGGAACAGAACAGGGAAACAGCCAAAAGCCCCACCTGAAAGCCCCGCCTGAAAGCCCGCCCCGAGAGCCCCGAGAAGCCCGGCCAGAGAAGCCCGGCCCGAGAAGCCCGGCCTTCGAACCGGCCGCCTCCCGGACAGGGCCGGCCGTTCATCCCCGGCAGGACGGGGCGGGCCGGCCGTCTCAGACGGACTGGGCCGCCGGACCCGGCAGCACGCCGGTCAGGGCGGCCGCCCGCAGTACGCCGGATCCGGGGCACGGCGGCCCGCCCCGGTGAGGGCGGCCAGGCCGTGCCAGCCACTCCACAGGACCTCCGCGAACAGTGCCCCGTCGCCGCCGGCCGCAGTACGCCCTGCGCCGCGTGAAGGCGCCGGGAGAACGAGCGCCGGCAACTGCCGGGTCAGCGGGCCCTGGAGCCCTGTTGAGCACACGGCTGCCGTAGAGGTGGATCCACAGCCGGACACAGACCGAGCCGACCCACCCGATCCAGCAGCACACCAGCGAGGATGCGCCGCTACCCTGATCCGGGCCCACACAGACACAGGACAGGAGCATGACACTGCCACGAGCCCCCTTCGCCGGGCCCCCGTGCCAGCGGGAACCCTCACTCCGCAGGCCGCACGGCGACCGGGTGACCACTCACGCGAAAGCCCGAACACCCGCAGCCATAGCCCTCGTTCTCACCCCAGACACCCGCCTTCCCCCAAAAGACGGACAAGCCGACATCCACCCCGACCCGCTCAGTGAACCCCCGCCCCCCTCCAGACAGAGCCACGGCCACCACCAGACAAACCCGCTATCCGGAACCCAGCACACATCGCCCGACACGGCGCACCACGACTGACAGAACATGCCCAGCACGCACCCGAACACCAGCACCACCTCAGGCACCCGCGGGGAGCTTCACCGTCGGGGGCGAGGGAGGCAAGCGGACCCTCGCCCCCGAGTTCGGCGGCGATCTGGCGGGTGTGCCGCCGGGGCGCAGCGCCCGGACGGCTTCGGGGACGAACGTGGGTGGGCCGGTCCAGTGCGACGTGGGCGCCCGTGGGGGAAGCGGCGGAATGCAGCTCCCGGGGGCGGAACGCACGCAGCGAAGCCGGCGGGCCGGCCGGCCGGCGCGGGTCCGCCGACGCTCACGCCCCGCGGGATTCCCGCTCCGGGAACGCCGGATCTGCCGCCGCGGGCTCACGTGGGCCCGCGGCCCTCTCGGGCCCCCTGGTAGGGGTAGTGCATCGAGTGATCGCCGGCCTCCCAGGCCGCGCTGAGGCCCGGCGCGCTCAAGTCCCAGTCCGGGCGGATTTCCCGGGTCACATCGCGGAGATCGCGGCGGAGGTCCTCGATCGACGGCCTGCCCCAGTACCAGTAGCCGTTGTAGACGCTGTGGATGACCAGGCCCGGCCCCAGGACGAGCGTGTGCGGGATCATCGGGTCGTGACGGGGGTCGGTGTATTCCTGGATCTGAAGGTCCTTCTGCACCTTGCGGCCGGCGTCGGAAAGGAAGGTCCACTGGCCGCCGACCGCCGCGCGGAACTCGTTGAGTTCAAGGATGTTGTCGGTCGCGATGGTGACGACCTGGGTGTAGGAGACGGCGATCTCGGAGTAATGGGCCGCCAGTTGAAGGTGCTGCTGATGATCCTTCGGGCAGTAGTGGCCGCGTGAGAGCAGGAGGATCATCGGGTCGATCCCTTGCAGCCCGCTCAGTCGCCGCCGGGTCCTGGTGTGGTCGGTCAGCTCGTAGTCGGGGAAGGTTCCACCGGGTGTGATGTCGGCGCGCACGGTGTTGTTCCTTTCTCCATGTCGTTCGCTCGGACGTGTGGGGCGTTTGCGTATGCCGGCTTCGACAGGCCGGGATCATGGAACGGGACACGGACATCACCAAGCCGGCCCGCCGGTCTCGCGGGACGACGCAGCCGCTGCCGACGCCGGCCCCGCACGCAGGAGCCGGGCACCTTGTCAACGGCCCTGATTCGCCCGGGCATTGTTCCCGGCCAGCGGCCCGAAAGCCGCGCCGTGATCTCCTGCAGCAGCCGGCCGTTGCCGTCCGGATCTCCGAACGAGAGGAACGAGGAGCAAAGCACAGCCGCCGGGTTCCGGGCCTGCCACGTATCTCTCGGTCCCGGCGCGATGCACCACCCGCCCGCGTCGCGGAACACCCCGACGCCGCGGTCGGCGCGCTCAGCATGGGCCGTCTCGATGCCAAAGACGGCCCAGGTGCAGGCTCTCCGCGCAGCCCGGCGCGCTGAGGGCGGCCTCGCGCCAAAGACGGAGCAGGACCAGGCCGGCGGGGTGAACTGCACCGCCCGCAAGCCCCCGCCGCCGGCGAGGCCGACGTCGGGCCGCCGCCCCGGCGGCTCGCAGAAGTCCTCGGCTCGCCCCTCCCCGGCGGCCGCCACCACAACCTCGGGTTTCACGTCCACCACCCTGCTCCTGTCCTGGTGTTGTCACGTGGTGTTAACGGGGGTCACCTGGCCCCGGCCGGCGTCAGGGGCCCCTGCCCACGCGACTGGATGCCGCTGGGGCTTTTGTCTGTATCCACGCTTGTGCCGGGGGACGGCCGTCCGCAACCCGTACGAGACACCGGCCTGCGATCCGGGCCGGGGAACACCGACGGCCTGTGCCCCGTGGTGAGGGCGGGCGGACAGGAAAGGCGGTTCGCGGCGCAGCCGGCAACGGCCCGGCCGAAGAAACGGGCCTGCGAAGTGAGCGTCCCGCGGCCGTCCTCCGCAGGCCAAAAGCGCCCGGCACAGGGCTTCACCCCCGTTTGCGGCACTCCCGTCTGCGGTACTCCCGTCTGCGGCACTGCCGCCCGCGAGCAGCGCGCCCGGACCCCGCCACGGCGGCACACCGGCCGGACAGTTCACCGCGCCGGGCCGCCGGACACCCGCACAACCCGCCCCGGGAGCACGGCACGTGCGCGAACTCCCCCGCCGGACATCACCAGGCAGCACACCCACCCCCACGGCCCGCTCCGCGCCCGGTCACCCGCTGCCGCAGCCATCGCGGCCCGCCCCGGGTCCGGCGGCGCTACACGAAAGCGGACAGCCCGGCAAACCCGCCAGCGCTCAAGATCCCGCCCCGCGCCGTCCACGCTCACGGTGCGGGGCCCGCTTCGCGCGGCTCCCGGCGAGCGCACTGGAAGGCTGCACCTCCCAGCAGGGAGCAAACCGGTCGTGGCACCGGCAGCGGTCACGGGCGCATGATGAGCACACCGAAATCCGACGAAGGACGGACCGCAGCCGGCCACGACCCCGTTCCGGAGGTCCGGGAAGCACTCCCCGCCTGCCCCCCCAGTTCGGCGGCTGCGGCCCCTGGAGCCAGCTCCCGCAGCGCGACACCCACCAGGACACTGCGTGCCGCGCTGTGCAGGACCGCACCCGGCGGTACGCACCAGGCAGCTGGGGGCCGCACGCGCTGGCGCCCGGACCGCTCGCCGGGGCATATCCCCGGCCCCGAAACCAAACGCCGGCAGGCATGGCGGGGGGCGGCGTCCTGTCGACCCAGTGTCCGCACCGCGCACGGCCCGGAGGCATCCGATGAACCGCAAGCACCCCGCAACGGGCCCGCTCACCGTGACCGTGCTCGTCTTTCCGGGAGTGCGGCTGCTCGATGTGACCGGCCCCATCGAGGTGTTCACGACGGCGAACGAGTTCGGCGGGCGCTATCAGTTGCAGATCGCGTCCGAGGACGGCACGGAGGTCATCACCTCCGCCGGGACCCGCCTCAGCGCCGACCTGAGCGCCCACGACGTGCAGGAACCGTGCGACATCCTGGTCATCCCCGGCGGCCCCGAATGGGAAACGATGATCAAGGACGACGCTCTTGTGGACACCGTCCGCCACCTGCACGCCAAGAGTCGCTGCACGGCATCGGTGTGCACGGGAGCGTTCCTGTTGGCCGCGGCCGGACTCCTCAACGGCCGCCGCGCGGCGACGCACTGGCGCCATTCACGGCAACTGGCCTCCCGTTTCCCCTCCGTGCAGGTCCAACCGGACGCCATCTTCGTGCGGGACGGACAAATGATGACCTCGGCAGGTGTCAGCGCCGGTATCGACCTGTCCCTGGCCCTCGTCGAAGACCACTACGGTGCGCAGGTCGCCCGGTCGGTCGCCAAGGACATGGTCGTCTTCATGCAACGGCCGGGCGGCCAGTCCCAGTTCAGCGTCCGCTCCCGCACACCGCACACCCGCCAGGAGATGCTCCGCCGGGTCCTGGACGCCGTCGCCGAGGACCCCGGGGCCAACCACACCCTCACCGCCATGGCCCGCAGGGCAGGCATCAGCGTCCGTCACATGACCCGGCTCTTCGACGACGAGGTGGGAACCACCCCGGCCCGCTACGTCGAACAGGTCAGACTGGAAGCCGCCCAGGTACTGCTGGAAACCGGCGACGACCCCATGCCGGCCGTGGCACGCCGCACCGGGTTCGGCTCGGCCGAGTCACTCCGCAGAGCGTTCGTGCGGCACCTGGGTGTGACACCTGGCGCATTCCGGACCAGTTTCCGCACGACCGGCATGCACACCACAGACCCCGCATCCGCACCCACTGCACCGTAGCCGAGGCACAACACGCCGAAAACGCACAACCGCCAGCCACCCCAGGCCACCTCACCACCCGCAGGCCCAGCAGATACACACCCAGGCACACACCCTGATATGCACCCGGGTGCGCGCTGCGGGATGCCGGGAGAAGACCCGGGGCACGCGGCGGCGGCCGCCCCGCCCCGTGGAACTCCACGGCATGAACGGCCCGGCGGCCCGGGCGTCGCCCCGCCCTCCGCCGTACCCGGCCGACCGCGCGAGCCCGCAGTCCGCTCCCACCGCCCCCGCCTCCACACCCGCGCCGGCCGGGAACGTACCGCCGGGGAGACCGCCCCGTCCTGCCGCACAGTCCCGCGCCTACCTGCACACAGGGACATCACACCCCCGGACCGCAGACCGTTGTCCGTCCCACCCGCCCGCCCCGCACCCCCTCGCACCACCGGCGGGCTCACACCGGACGGCCAGACGGCCGGACGGCCGCGCACCAGCCCACCGTCACCGCGCTGAATCCCCGCCCGCGCCGTCCCCGCCCGCGGCCACACACAGGCAGCCGTGCGAGCCGAACATGCCAGGACACGCCCGAGGACCGCACCGGCCACAAGTCCCGCCCCGTGCGCCAGCGTTCACAACGCACACCGCTGCCCCGGCCGCACAGAAGCCAGCCGTCCGCGAAGGCCGGGGCCGAGCTGTTCCACCGGTCGCTCCGCACCCTCGGGCTCACCAGCACCCAACACCTCTGACACCCGGCCCAAGACCCCCCCACCGCGCCCACACCGACACCGAAGCCACCACCACCGTCAACCGGGCGCCGACCCGCCGGCAGACCCGCACCCGGTGACCAGCAGTGACCTTTACCCAAACTGCTCGGGTCCTGGCCCCACCCAGCACACATTGAAGATCTCTACGGTCCTCGCCCCTTTCTCACACCCCCCGGCGCCCATAACGGCGAGCCCGAACGCGTCCTGGCCAGTCTCAGCGCCCCGGCCAAGCAGCGGCACCTTCCCCCCGGCCGGCACGGTCGCCACCGCCGGATCATCCCGCAGCAGACCGGACAACACCTCAGCACCGGCAGACAGCAACGCCCGCTCCACACCCGATTCCAGCACGGCACCAACACCCCCAGGACGTCCGCGAGTCGCTTCCCTCACACAAACCCCCAGCCCCACACCGCCAGACAGAACACCGCTCACCGGACAACGCCATGGCAAGCAGGATCACCACTGGCCGACAGCGCACCGCACCGCACCGGTACAACCCTGCGCCCCGCCCAACGACCACGAGTGAAATCCACCAAAGCAGCTGAGACCCGGCTGATTCCACACAAGACACTGCGGTGCACTGCCCACCACGAACAGCAGCAGCCACCGGCCCGCTCGCGAGTTGCGGACACCGGCGCCCTCGCCCGCCGCGCGCTAGGAATGCGTGATGTTGTAGTCAATCTTCGACTTTCACAGTGGCCACGCTGAGAGAGAGCAATGGCCGTGCGATCTGGGCATCCCGTGGATCGACACCCCGGCCTCCCGGGGTGCCTTCACCCGCCGCTCGAACTCATCGGCGTTCCTACCCGTCGAAGGGGTTGATGACGTCGGGCACCGGCGTCATGCCTTCAGTGCCACGCCCCCGTACATGGCAACGTCCGAGTCCTTGACGTCTCCTTCGGCGCCGGGGAGGGGCCGCCACTGGTGCACGAGTGTCACTCCAGGCTCGACCAGTTGCAGGCCGTCGAAGAACGGCTGAACTTCGGCCCTGGTGCGGTTTCGGGCGGGCATGCCGCGTTTGGTGTACTCGGCGACTACGCTGCCAATCGGTTTCGGGCTGGAATCGGTGGTGACCGTGGACATCGCCAGGAAGCTACCGGGCGCCAGCAGCTGCAGGTACTGCTTGACCAGGTCGTATGCCTTCTGGTCGTCGAGGACGAACTGCAGTACCGCGATGATCGACAGTGCGACCGGTCGGTCGAGGTCGAGGGTGCCGGTCAGCTCCGGTGCACGCAGGATCGCCTCGGGGTCGTGCATGTCGGCGTGGATGTAGGCGATGCGGCCCTCAGGGGTACCGGTAAGCCGGGCTCCGGCGTGCGCGAGGACGATGGGATCGTTGTCGACGTAGACGATGCGGGCATCCGGGATGATCCCCTGAGCGACCTCATGAAGGTTCGGGGAGGTGGGAATTCCGGTACCGATATCCAGGAACTGGTCGATTCCCTGCTCGGCCAGGTAACGCACGGCCCGGTGCATGAACTTACGGTTTTCACGCATCGATATCTGCAGGCCGGGCCACGCGGTGAGCATCTGCTCCGCTGCCGCACGGTCCGGGGGATAGTTGTCCTTTCCTCCGAGTATGTAGTCGTAGACCCGCGCCGAGTGCGGAGCGCTCGTATCGATCCGAGGGGGTTCATATCCCAGAGGTCGTTTTGTCCAGGTCGTCTCGTCGGGCACTCGCGTACTCCTCTTGATTGCCTGCGCCAGAATTCTGCGTACGGTGCGGACGAAATCGCTCCGGGGCGCTTCGCCAACGATTCTTATGCCGATTATGCCGAGACCCGAGCGCCGTCAGGAGGCCAACAGGCTGGCCTGACCCGTCTCCCAGCCCTGGGCGAAGACATCGAGTTCGACCTGTGTGAAGATCAGCGCCGGCCCTTCCGGATCGGTGGACTGACGGACTGCGAAACGGCCGTCGGGCAGTTTCCTGACTTCAACGCAGGCGCCGCCGTTGCTTCCGCTCCACGGCATGTGCCAGCCTTCCGTCCCCAGTTCCTGAACAGCATTGTGTATGCGATTCACGGGACTACAGCTCCTTGCGAATATCACCGAGGAATTCCCCGGTACGTTGTACTGGTAGGGCTTGCGCGCACATCCGGTCCAGGGCCGCCTGGTAATTCGTCACATCGTCGTACTCGTCGAGATATACCGCGCCGACGAGATTCTCGATGTACGCGATATCCGATATTTCCTCATGCGGGAATCGGAAGATATGGAACGGCCCATACATGCCCTCGTGCGCGCAAAGCCCGAACGGCATGATCTGGAGTTTGATGTGCGGCAGATCGGTCACCTCGATGAGGCGGTCGATCTGCGTCCGCATCACATCGGGCGGAACCATGGGGCGGCGCAGCACCGTTTCGTCCATCACCACCCACAGTTCGGGCGGTTGGGGCCCGCTGAGCAGTTTCTGGCGCTCCATACGGACGACGACTCTTCGCTCGGCTTCCTCGTCCGCACCATGGAGGCCGGCGCGCAGGATGGTCCGCGCGTAGCCCTCGGTCTGGAGCAGCCCGGGGACGTAGTGCGGTTCGTAGACCCGGATGAGGCTCGCCTCTTCCTCAAGGCTCACGTATGCGCTGAACCAGGCGGGCATCGCGTCCCGGTGGCGGTGCCACCATCCGGGCTGATTGGCCTCCTTCGCCAGGGCGAGGAAGGTCCTGGCCTCGTCTGCGGGGACTCCGTACGCCCCCAGCAGGGTCTGGATGTACGGGAGCTTCCACTTGCCCTTGGCGAGTTCCATCCGCCGGATCGTCAGGGGAGTGACGTCGAGTACGACCGCGGCGTCATCGAATGACATTCCGGCATTTTTCCGCAGGTCGCGCAACCGTCTGCCCAGGACCATCAGCCTGACGGTCGAGGCGCCGGCCGCGGACTGAGCTGGGGTCACGTCCCGCCTCCTTGCACAGCATCCATAGGAGCAGTCTGTCACTCCCTGGTGATATCGACTCCCTGGCGATGTCTCCGTGAAATTATCACGGAGCATCTTGCTTCGTGACCATGTCGGCGAGCATAGTGGCGCGGTGACCGTGTTCACTCAAGCGTGGCAGTCGGCAGCCGCGCAGGCCTGGGCACCAGGTCTCTTCGCAAAGTCCCGCATCGGACGTCCCATGTGCGGCGCAGAGGTGTGCCGCTGCCGCACGGCCTCGGCCCGGGACGCGTCCACGCTTGTGGGGTTCGGCCCCTGGACAGGTCACGTGCGGCACTCACCCCCCATGACGAGGATTCCCGTGGCCATCACTGATATGACCTTCCAGCGCGCTCCCTCCCCAACGAACTTGACCTTCGAACTTCCGACGCACGCAGCCTCCGTCGGTGAGGCTCGCCGCCGCGTCCGTGCCCACCTCAGCCGTCAGAGTTGTTGTGACGACACCTGCGAGACCGCGGTCTTGCTGGTCAGCGAACTGGTGACGAACGCGGTGCGGCACACACGAAGTCCCCGGGTGAAGTGCTCCGTCGGGCTGGAGGCGGACACGGTCCGTATCGAGGTGGAGGACCACGGCGAGGGCGGCGCCCCTGTCGTGCTGGTCCAGGCTGCCGCCGATGACATGCACGGGCGAGGTCTGCACCTGGTGGCGGCACTCTCGCAGGAGTGGGGGGTCCGCGAAAGGAACGGCGGTCCCGGCTGCGTGGTGTGGGCACTCGTGTCCGCCGTCGAATGAGCACGCCGAAGGCGGCGGCTGGGGATCACGTGGACCGAATGCCGAGCCAGAGATGAACAGAGGGCAGGGACGCACGGGCAGCGGGAGTCATACGGAAGAGCTCTGAACGCAACATCCGCGGCGGCATACCGCCGACCCGGCAGCCGTTCGCCGCGCGATGTTCGCCTTGGGAAGGCACGCACTCGATGTCACACCGCAGACATCCGAAACCGTGAACGGGACACCACGAACGGCAGGAGCCGACCGCGTGGCCACGGGGCGATGCGCTCTGAGAACGCGGCACCGCCGACCCTCGGGACGTATTGTCGTGCGCGGCGTATTGAACGAGCGTGCTGGGATGCGAGACTCTCCCGAACTCCAGGACACGACCGACACACCGCTGACGCGGGCCGGCCGCATCCGATGGGCGCGACCCGAGCGCCCCACCCCGCGCACGAGCAAGCCCGGTGCACGCACTGCAAGCCCTGGCGTTGTCAGAACCCGGCTCTGCGCTCTAGCACAGATCTTGAGGGCGGGGCAGTCGCGGAGCGTCACTGAGGCAGGATCAAGTCCTCAGGCCGCCGTGATGCGGCGACTGCCCGTGGTGCTTCGGAAGCGGGCGTGGTACACGGTCGGAGAGACTCCGAGAGTGTGCTGAAAGACCCGGCGCAGGGACTCCGAGGAACCGAATCCGGCCTGCTGCGCCACTTCCTCCACTGTGCCGCTGCCCCTTTCGAGAAGAGCCTGAGCGGCTTCGACCCTGATGGATTCGACGTATTGCCCAGGAGTCATGCCGATCTCGGTACGGAAGAGCCGCCCCAGGTGCCGGGCGCTCACCCAGCTCACAGCGGCCAGGGAATCCAGGGTGTGCTCGGCCGAAGGGTCCGCACTGACGTGATCCAGTACGCGTCTCACCGCCGAGTGCTGAGGCTGAGATGAGACCAGTCGGGCGCTGAACTGCGCCTGTCCGCCGGGCCTGGCCATGAAGACGACCAGCTGCCTGGCCACGCTGCGCGCCACCTCGGCCCCCCAGTCCTCTTCGACCAGGGACAGCGCGAGGTCGATGCCTGCCGTGACACCGGCTGACGTGACGACGTGGCCGTCCCGGACGAAGAGAGGATCGCTTTCCACCCGTATCCCTGGCAAGGCCACCGCGAGGTCCGGGGCGAGCTCCCAGTGCGTCGCAGCGCGCCGGCCGTCCAGCACACCGGTCGCGGCGAGAACGAACGCCCCCGCGCACACGGAGGTCACCCGCTCGGCCCGATCGGTCAGGTCCGTGACCGACTCCACCAAGTCCGTGTCGTTGACAGCCTCCCGCCAGTCCCTCCTCCCCGGTATCAGCAGGGTGCCGATCCGGCGGGGAAGTGAGGAAACCGAGCCGTTGACGCCGAGCGCCAGTCCCGATGAGGTGACGACGCCGGCACCGGTGGGCGAGACGACTCGGACATCGTAGTCCGCACCATAGCGATTGGCGGTCGTGAAGACCTCGACCGGGCCGGTGACATCCATGAGCTGAACCGCGCCGAAGGCGACAACGGCGACCGTGTGACTGTGGTGGGACACCCGCGGGACTACTCCTTCCACGGGGACTCGAGGATCGTACGGACGAAATCACCGCGCTGGACGTCCGGGGCGAAGTGCTCCAGAACGTCGGCCTTCACATTGCCGAACGTCGTCTCCGGCTTGAGGCGGATACCGTCTTAGAACGCCTGCAGGATCCGGTGCTTGAAGTCGGGGCGGGGGTGCAGGGCCACGACCTCGGCCCGGTCCGCCTCCGGGATCGTGCCGTATCCGATGCCCAGTACGTCGTACTCCACCCCGGCGGTGACCAGGGCCACCTCCGGCTCCATGAACTCCGGTATCCCGGGAGTGGTGTGCAGGGCGATCGCCGTCCACACACGGCGAACACTGTCTTCCGGAATCCCACGCGCCTGCAGGAACCGCTTCGCTTCGTCGGCGCCGTCCACTTCGAAGCGGCGGCCGCTGCCATGGAAGGTGTCACCCAGGCCCACGTCGTGGAACATGGCGGCGATGTAGAGAAGTTCCGGGTCGAAACTCAGGTCGCGGTTGCGTCCCTGCAGGCTGCCGAAGAAGTACACCCGACGCGAGTGGTGGTAGATGAGCTCGCTCGTGGTGTCACGGATCAACTCCGTCGCCTCTCGAGCCAGCTTCGTCGCAGGCACGTCTACGTTCGCTGCCCCAGCACGATCGATTCCCATGTTGTCCGCCTCTTCCAGGTGTGTGTCGCCGTCCAGTCGGCGATGCCCTCTCCAGCGTGGCACCGGCGTCCTCTGCCTCGCCATGGCGATCAAGACGTGTAACCCACAGATACCGACATGAGGACGCCAGCGCGCCGCCTCCTCCCACTTGCCGAGGCGTGGGATGTCGAGGCATCCCAGCGGACCGCGAAGACGCGCGAGAGCTACGCCAACGATCTTGACGGCACTCGTGACCTGATCCCACTGCCGGTGGCCGGCAGCCGGTCCAAGGTCGATCAGGATCCGAGCACCTGGGTGACGCCCTCTGCGGCGTACCGCTGCCAGTACGTCATCGGCTGGTCGCCGACAACACCCCGCACGGGCTCGCCATCGAACCCACCGAGGAAGCGGCGCTGTCTGAGGACGACCTCAACCGCTGCCCCAACTAGCCCGTCACCGTCGCACTCCCACGCTGGCGCTGGGCTGCTCCGGCCGCCCGGCCGGAGCAGCACGCCACCGCCGAGGACGGAGGCGTGCACGCCTGCTCCCTCCGGGAGTTGCTCGACGAGGTAGCGCTGGTCGCCGCTCCATGCCACGTGTACGGCCCACACTTCGCCGGTGCGGAGTCCGAAGCCGGGTGCTCCCACCGTCACGAGGTAGGGAGAGCCGACGCCGGATTTCCCGCGGCGCACGTCGCGAACATGGGCACCGTGGTGCAGCGGGCGGCGCTGGGGAGACCGCTCCCGGCTCCACTTTCCGGTGAGGTCCAAGATCTCGGTGGCCCGACGCGGCAGGGGCAGCAGAGTCAGGGCGCTGCCCAGGTCGTAGGGCGTCGTGTCGGCGCTGCTCCCGCGGGAGAGGACGGCGTCGGTGGTGAGTATCCCGTGGGTATCCAGGGCGTAGGTGAGCGTGATGTCCAGTACGGACGCCGTCTCGGTCAACTGCGGCTCAAGTACACCGCCGCCGTCGGGGACCGCACGGTGGGTGGCCCCTGTCAGGGTCGGACGGGAGCGGTGGCGGCCAGGCTAGTGGTGGGCCGGGGTGCCGGTTCGGTGAGTTCCACGGCGAAGCAGGTGCCGGCCGCGCGCAGGCTGACGATTCGCGTGGGGGTGATGGGCATACGGTCTCTTGTCAGGGAGGACGGCAGGACGCACCGCACGGGCCGCGTCCTGGCCGCGGTGCGCCGAAGAGGCGGCGGTCACTTCTCGTTCAGGATGCTCTTGGTCTTGGCCTGCATGTCGGCGAAGACACTGTCGTCCTTCTGCCCGGCGAAGTAGGCCTCGATCAGAGGCTCGATCCGTGAGGTCGACGCCCTGCGCCTTGAGTGCCTTGGCGGAGGCGTCCATCGAGGCGGGGATGGACGGGAAGAAGGTGCCGGTCGCCGACGCCTTCGTTTGGCAGGTCTCGGAGCCCATGTAGGAGACCCACTTCCAGGCCAGGTCCCGGTTCTTCGTGCCGGCCCAGATGGTGTTGCCGTTGGAGTTGCTGAAGACGGCGCGGGTCTTGCCGTCGGAGCCGAGGACCGTGGGACCGATTCCGACCTTGATGTTGGGAATCTTGGCGTAGGTGGACGCCGACCACGATCCGCCCGTCTCCATCGCGACCTTGCCCGAGGAGAGCAGGTCGACATCGGACACAGTGTTGGTGAACGTACCGATCTTGGGTGCGTATCCCTTCGCCACCAGGGTGCGGATCCAGTCCATGGTCTTCACCAGTCGCGGATCGTTGTAGTTCAACTCGGTCGGCCAGTTGGCCTTGTTGCCCAGCCACCAGCCCGTCGTGGAGACGAAGGAGCTCCAGGTGGACTGGCCCAGGAAGTCCTTGGCGGCCAGCTGGCCGAAGCCGTAGGTCTTGATGTGTGCCTTGTCAAATCCCGGCTCGTCACCGCGTCGGCCCTTGGTATCGAGGGTCAGATGGGCGATCATCTTGCCGATCGTGCCGCCGTTGTCGGGGTTCCAGTTCAGGTTCTGGACGTCCTTGGCGCTGTATCCGGCCTTGGTGAGCATGTCGGTGTTGTAGTACAGACCGGTGGCGGCCCAGTCCAGGGGCAGGCCGTACTGCTTGCCTTCGGCGTACTTCCACGAGTCGACTCCGACGGAGAAGCGCGACAGGTCGAAGTTGTCCTTCTTGATGTAGTCGTCCAGCGGGAGCAGTTGGTTCTGGTCGGCGTACTGCGGGAAGAACTGGACGCTGTTCTGGAACGCGTCGGGAGCCGTGCCGGCCACGAAGCCGGCGGTGAGCTTGGTGAAGTAGTCCGTGACGTTGTACTGGGTGATCTTCACCGTGACGCCCGGGTTGGCCTTCTCGAAGTCCTTGGCGCAGACCTTGTAGGCGGTCGCCTGCTAGCGCCCACGTCCTGGCCATCAAGGTGTCGGCTCACTTGGCCGAGGCTGGAAGACGTCCTTGTTGACATGCGATGGCCTCCTCCGCACAGGCCGCGGCGAGTGTCTCCATCTCCTCGACAACTCCCGGATGTCTCATCGAGCACGTCGGCACGTATCTTTCCGCCGATCGAACTCGCGAGATCACGAAGCGACATGCCATCGGACAGGAAACCACGCGGTGTTCGTCGGCTTGGAACACGCGGCACAGCCCCAAAACCTCACTGGTCATTCATATTCCGGATGACTCACCATCGATAGCCGTCTTTCCCCCAGGCGGCATCGGAGTCATACGGTCGACGACGTGACCAGTGAAGTTCGTGATCCGGCGGAGCCGGGACCAGTGGCAGCCGTCCGGCCGTTGGTGCCCCGTCCCGGCCTGGACGACATAGGACTGCTCCTCGGAGATGTACCGCGGGGAACTCCCATCGAGATCGCCGACGGTACGACACCAGCGGTCCCTTCACGACCGGACGTGGCTCGTTGTTCGGCGGCGTGTTAAGCAGCGGGGAGAGTATCCGCCGCCAGAGCGTCGAGGCATGCGGGTCGACACCCACGACTTCCCCGACCGCGAGCTGGGCAGGGCGGTGCCCTACGGCATTTACGACGTCGCCGCGAACACCGGCTGGGTCAACGTGGGCACCGACCACGACACCGCCGCGTTCGCCGTCGAATCGATCCGCCGCTGGTGGAACGGAGCCGGGTGGGCCGCCTATCCGACGGCCGGCCGACTGCTGATCACCGCCGACGCGGGCGGCTCCAACGGCTACCGCACCCGCACCTGGAAGACCGAGCTCGCCCAGTTCGCAGCCGAGTCCGGCCTGGCAATCACCGTCTGCCACCGTGATGGCCTTGGCTGTGATCCGCCGTGTCGGTTGCCGGTCCCGGGTGTTGATCCGGTAGGAGAGCTTCGAGGAGTACTTCGAGTCCGGCCGTTTGAGGTGCCGGTCCGCCTCACGCAGGCGCCTGGCGCCGTTGTCGAGCTTCCGGCGCACCTTCGCCGCCAGCACTGCCAGGAACTTCTTGATCTTCTTGGGCGTATCCGCGCACTGGCGGACCACGCTGCGCCGCGTGTGCTTGAGGACCTTGACGAACGAGACCCGGTCCGGGTTGATGCCGTTGTCGTCGGCCAGACACATGATGACCCGCGTGAGGCAGTGGTGCACGACCAGGTGCGCCCAGACCTCCTGCCGCACCAGATCTGGGTCTCCCGAGCGCAGGACCTCGACCGGCCCGCGCTGGAACGTCTTGATCTGCCGGAACGCCGACTCCGCCTCCCACCTGGCATGGTAGAGCTCTGCCAACTCCGCCGCCGGATACGCAACCGGGTCCAACAGATCGGTCAACAGCCTGACCACCTCGCCGCCGTCGACGCGGTACTCGATCACCCGGACCAGCACCCCGCCAGGATGAGCGCCCTTCTGCCCGCCCAGGTTCATCCTCCCCAGGTAGGTCCCGTCGGGCAGATACTCAACCGGCCGGTGCGCCACCGGCGAGCGAGCCCGGATCAGCAGATGGGCCCCGAATCCGAGATAGGCCTTCCATAACTCGACCCCGGGGAAGCCCCGGTCCATGATGACGAGCATCTTGCTCGCCGAGGTCGCCAGAGTGATCGCCAACTCCCGCTCGCCGCCGTTGAATCCGCCCACCGCCGCGTCGATCTGCGCGTGCGTGCCACACTCGGTCAGTGTCACCACCCGCACTTGAGGGAACCCCGCCGGCTGGCCGTTCTTGACCGGCCCACCGAACGCGGCCCGGTTGGCCGGTGTGTCCGGCGCGTCCAGCACGAACCCGTCCACCGCGGCCAGCCGCATCCCGCGGTAGAAGGAGCCCTCCAGGCCGACGGGGGCCAACGGGTCGGCCAGCTCGCGGAAGACGGTCTCCAGGACCAGCGGTCCCAGACGCCTGCGCGCCCGCGTGAACGAGGACTTGTTCGGGATGCTCCCGCTCAACTCCCTGATACTGCCCACCAGTTGCTCCGCCGCATCGTCATAGGAGTCCTGTTGGAACAGCGCCAGGGCAAGCGTGAAGTAGACCATGAACCCGGCCGGCAGCGCGCCGGGCTTCTTGTCCCGGACCCGGCACTTCTCCAGCACCTCGGCGACCAGTTCCGGAGTCACCCACCGGGTCACCACCCCCAGTCGCACATGGTCGGACAACCCCACCCAAGGATGCATGTCGGGCCCAACGACCGCGCTCCTCCGGCGTCACTGCGAACTGCTTGACGAGTTCAAGCAACGGCATTGGCCCGGAACTTCGAAGTGGAACCGGATCGAGCACCGGCTGTTCTCCCACATCACCATGAACTGGCACGGCAGGCCCCTGACCAGCCACGAAGTCATCGTCCAGAGCATCGCCGCGACCACCACCACAACCGGCCTGACGGTGCACGCCGAACTCGACACTTCTCAGAGTGCGGAACGTGGGCTCTTGTCCGTTTCGTGGTTGAGGTTGTGGAAGGACCGCTGGTCGCGGGTGGGGGGTGGTCCTCAGGCGCCGGGGCAGGCGAACAGGCCGGGTTCGGGTTCGATGAGGATGCCCCGGCTGACCAGGCGTTTCAGTTTGCAGCGGATGCCTTCGGTGTTCTTCGGGAGGATCGGCAGGTCGAGGGCCTGGCAGAGGTCGCGGGCGCGTATCGGCCGGCCCGCGTCGGTCAGGGCGGTAAGGATCTGCTGGTAGGCGGGGTGGTCCGGGATGTCGGGGCGGTCCGGCCCGGTGGAGGGTGAGGGCAGCGGGAGAGTGAGGAGGGTCTTGCGGGTGATGCGCAGGTTCTCGCTCTCCGCGTCGAGTTCGCCGAGCTGCCGGGTGAGCTCTTCGATGCGGGCCCGGAACTGCCCGGCCTGGTCGTCCAGTTCGCGTTCGCGGGTCTCGATGTGTTCCAGGATGACTTTGACCTGCGGGTTCTCGCTCATGCGGTCCTCCAGGAGGCGCTGGTGGCTCCGGTGAGGCGACGGCTCATGACGGAGGCCATCGCCCACAGAACGCGGGAGCGGGAGGAGGCGGGGCGGTGTTCGTAGTCGCGTACGAGACGGCGGTAGAACATCAGGATCCCGTTCGTCTGCTCCACGATCCACCGTTTGGCCTGTGGAACGAAGCCCTTGTCGTCCGGGTTGCGCTCGACGATCTCGACGTCGATACCCACGTTCTTGCCGTGCTCGACGACCTTCTTCTTGAAGCCCTGGTCGACCAGGGCCTTTTTCACCGTGTCGCACTGCTCGGTGACAGCGTCCAGCAGGGCGATGCCGGCGGTGTTCTCGTGCGCGGAGGCGGGCAGGACGACGCAGTCAATGACGAGGCCCAGCACGTCCACGGCCAGGCATCTCTTCCTGCCCGGCACCCTTTTCGCGGCGTCCCGGCCCGTCGTCGTGGCCGGGACGCCGACGGCGGCGTGGATGCTCTGTGTGTCCAGGACCACCAGGCTCGGGTCGGCTAATCGTTTCCGCTTCTCCCGCAGCTGCCAGCGCAGCAGGTCGTGAATGTCCTGGTCGGTGCCCTCGTCGCGCCAGAGGTAGAAGTAGTACTTCACCGCTCCGGGCGGGGGCATGTCATGGGGCAGGAACTCCCACTGACAACCCGTGCGGTTCTGGTAGAGGATGGCGTTCACGATCTCCCGCATCGCGTACTTCCCCTGATGCCCGCTGACTGACGGATGCCGGGCCTTCCATGCCGTGATCACGGGTTCGAGGAGCTCCCACTGCTCGTCGGTGAGATCACTCGGGTACGGCTTGCGCATGCTCATGCCACAACTCAAGCGAACCCCGAACTCCTGACCACCAGCGATGCCCCAACATCACACCATCGAGCGATGACAAGACCGACGGAACGCCACATCCCGCACTCTCAGTACCCCACCGGCATTCAGGTCAGCGACGACAAGATCGCCGCCCTGCCGATCTCACGGCACCGCTTCCACTGCGACTGGAACTACACCCTCGACCCCCAGCAGCCCATAGAGGCGACGCCGATCAGCAGCACACCGGACCGGCCGTCGGCGAACACACCACATCGGCTCGCGCCAAGTTCGCTGCAGGACCCGGAACTGACCGGCATGACCCGCCAACAGCTCAGCGCACTCATGGACACGCTGACTCCCGCGCTGGCGGTTCAACGTGAGCAAGTACTCCGCACGCGTCGCGGTCACGAGCGCCTGGTGGCCCCCGGCACGGGCGCCAAGGCCAAACTCGCCCCAGCCGACCGGATCCTGGTCACCGTGCTCCACCTGCGCAAGCTCGCCACCATGGACCTCCTCGGCCAACTCTTCGGCGTCACCGCCATGACCATCAGCCGCGCGAGCCAGGAAGTCCGCCCGCTCCTGGAATCGCACGGCCACCACATCAACACCTCCACCGCCCGCTTCCGCACCCCATCCGATGTCGCGAGGTTCCTCGCTTCCAAGCCCACCTAAAGCAAGATCAAGAAAGCATGTTGATGATCTGCACGCCCTTAGGGTGCGTATTGAGTTGTGATCAATGGGCGGTTCTCGTGAGTTCTTTGAGCCAGATCATCGAGGCACGCAGGTGGAGGCCGGCGAGGTAGCTGGCCGGGGTCTTGTCGTATCGGGTGGCGATGCCCCGCCAGGCCTTGAGCTTGTTGATCAGGCGCTCGACGGTGTTCCTCTCCTTGTAGAGGTCGGCGTCGTGGCTGACGGGCCGGCCGCCGCTGGAGCCCTTCTTCTTCCGGTTGGCGGCTTGGTCCCTCTTCTCCGGGATGACTGCTTTGATGTGGCGTTTGCGCAGGTGGGCTCGGTTGCCGCGGGAGGAGTAGGCCTTGTCCCCGGCGACCGCGTCCGGGCGGGTGCGGGGGCGGCCGACGGGCCTGCGGACCCGTACCTTGTTGAGCACAGGGATGAATTGCGGGCTGTCCGCGGCCTGGCCCGCGGTCAGGACGATTGCCAGCGGGCGGCACTTTCGGTCGGCGGCGAGGTGGACCTTGCTGGTCTGCCCGCCCCTGGAACGTCCCAGGAGAGCGGCCTTCAGACGGACTCTGCGTCGGCGCCGGATGCGTCGCCGCTCTTCCCGTTCGGGATCCTGCCCGTTTCGTTCTTCGCAGTCGCCCCCTTTGACCTGGCCTTCTCCTCTTCGGCGGCGGCCTTCTCCAGGACGGTGAGGAGGTCCTGGTCCAGGTGCATCCCGGCGGCGTCGTGATGGGCGCGCGCGGTGGTGGAGTCGATGCTGACCAGGGACAGATCCACCTCGCCGCGCTTCGCGGCTTCCGTGATCAGGCCCTCCAGCAGAGCCTCGAAGACGCCCGCGTCACGCCACTGCCGAAAGCGGTTGTGCACAGTGGACCAGGCGCCGAACTCCTGGGGCATCTCCCGCCACTGGCCGCCGGTCTTGAACCGCCAAATCACGCCTTCGAACTGCTGCCGCAGCCGCGTGGGGTACGGGCCGTACTCGTCGATCGGCAAGTACGGCTCGATGAACTCCCACTCCTCATCCGTCAGTTGCACTCGCGTCACACAAGAAGATCTACCGCTCCAAGCCCTGCCGCGAGGACGAAACCCGCAGATTGATCGCGACTCGATACAGGCCCTAGTAGTCGGGTCGCCCGGGGGAATCTCACCCCCGGGCTCCCACGGAACCGTACGTGACAGTCTCCCGTCATACGGCTCTTGTCGTTCTGGGCCTCGCCCCTGCCGGGGCCGCCCAGGTCCAGTGAGCGAAGTACTTCGGGCGCAACGTGTGGCCTTGGGCCAGCCGTTGCAGGGCTTGTTTCATCCCGACCCGGTACTTCTTCTGAATCCACCGCAGCAAGTAGGTGTTGATGCGGTCGAACAGCGGATACAGCGCTGAGCGGTAGAAGCGCCCGTAGTAGTTCATCCATCCCCGAACCACCGGATTGACCGTCCGGGTCAGATCGGATGACTCCTGCGCCGTGCGCCGGTGCAGCCTCCAGGACCGCACCGTCCTGCTCAGCCTCTTCAGGGCTTGGTTACTGATCGCGGGCAGGAACGCGGTGAACATCACCCCGTGTCTGTCCTTGGCTCCTCGCGGCCGGAACGTGAACCCCAGGAACGTGAACTCGGTGACCGGAAACCGGCCCCGACGGTTGTCGTCCTTGCAGTACACGATCCTGGTCTTGTCCGGATGCAGCTCCAGACCGACCTCGGCCATCCTGGACCGCAGCGCGGCCAGGACACGTTCCGCTTCCGCCAGGGTGCGGCAGTGCACCACCGCATCATCGGCGTAACGCTCGAACGGGCAGCCCGGGTACTCTCGGACCATCCACGCATCGAACGCATAGTGCAGAAACAGGTTCGCCAAGACGGGCGACACCGCAGAACCCTGCGGCGTGCCCTCTACCCGCTCAGTCGTGGACCCGTCAGGCAGGCGCAGCCCCGCGGCCAGCCACCGCTTGACATACAGCACCACCCAACCGGCGTCGGTGTGCGCCTCGACCGCGGCCACCACTTTGTCCCACGGGACGGTGTCGAAGAACTTCCGGATGTCGAGCTCGACCACCCAGTCGAACCGCCAGCACCGCTCCCGGCAGGACGCAACGGCGTCCAGTGCCGACTTGCCCGGCCGATACCCGAAGGAGTCCGCGTGGAAGATCTGCTCCACCCGCTCCGACAGATGTCCGGCCACCACCGTCTGCGCGACCCTGTCGGCGACGGTCGGCACCCCTAACACCCTGATGCCACCCCCGCTCTTGGGGATCGGCACCGCTTTGACGTCCGGTGGGAAGTACGTGCCCGAGGACATCCGGTTCCAGACCTTGTACAAGTTGTTCTTCAGGTCCTTCTCGAACGCCTCGACCGACACTCCGTCCACCCCGGACGAGCCCTTGTTCCCTCTCACCTTCACCCAGGCGTCCCACACCTCCTGCTTGGAGATGTCGAACGGCTTGGCCGACGCTTTCAACTCGTCCATCCCGCTCCTCCCGGAAAACTTCCGGTTGACCGAACAAACCAGTCACGAACAACCCGGCCCCTTCGCTCCACCCCGATTACCGGGGCTTGCCCACTACTACGAGCCGGTCCGCCGGCGCGCCGCGCGACGGTACTCAGCACCCGGTCGGAGGACTTCCGGACCGGGCTCTTCCTGTCGCCCCGGCCGCTGAGCCAGGGCAGTATCGCGACACGCCTTCCCACGTTCCGCACGGAAGCCGCAGACCGGGCTCGCGCCGCCTTCATGCCGGACACCGCCTGGCCAATAAGCGGTCACCCGCCAGGCTTGTCCCGGGATCCTGAAGTCACCCCGGTTTCGATGTCACCTACTACTTACGACACGTCATCAGCGGTTCACTCGCGTTCGCCTTCCCGGTCCCCACCTGACGCCTGACCAGCGCCTTTTCCCCGGACGCTCACCACGACGGTCTTCAGCCAACGCAGCTCGGGGCGGTTTGACGCCTCCCACCGCAGGGCGACGCCGAAGGGCCACAAGACCTTCATCTTCCGCACAGCACCACATCAAGCAGGGTCTCTGCCTACATCAACCTCACTCTCAGTGTTCGTGGCACACCTCCAGCCGTAGATCGTTATGTGCCCTGGTCTTGGGGCTGTCTGCCACTGGCGGAAACTCAGGTGGCCTCAGCGCACGATCTGGGTAGAGTCGGGCAATGCCCGAGCTGAAGCGGCTGCATGCCGACCACGCCCCGGCGGTCCTGGCCTTCGAGCTGGCGAACCGCACCTACTTCGCTGCCTCGATCTCCGACCGCGGCGACGACTTCTTCGACCAGTTCACCGACCGGTACAACGCCTCGCTGGTCGAGCAGGAGGCCGGCATCTGCGCCTTCTACGTGCTCGTCGCCGAGGACGGCTCGGTACTCGGCAGGTTCAACCTGTACGACTTGGAGGACGGCACTGCCAGACTCGGCTACCGGGTCGCGGAGCGGGTCGCCGGCCGCGGCGTGGCGACCGCGACCGTCCGGGAGCTGTGCCGGATGGCGACAGCGATGCACGGCCTGCTCACACTGCGGGCGGCCACCTCCCACGACAACGCCGCGTCCCAGAAAGTCTTGGCCAAGGCCGGGTTCGTCTCGGTTGGCCCTGCCACCCCGGCCGATCTCGGCGGCAAGTCAGGCACTTGGTACCAGCGCGACCTCCAGCCATAGACCTTGATCTTGCTCATGGGTCGGCTACGGGAAGGCTGCGGCCACCGCTGATCATCGGTGCGTGAAGACTAACGATCTTGCGACGGCCGCAGGTCACAGCGTGGACCCTGCTCGCTGGCAGGAAGCGTTCGAGGGCCTGATGAGCCGGATAGCCGGCCGGTTCGCCCGGGTTGAACCCCGGCGTCGGGTACGGGATCTGATGCTGGGGCTGCTGTCGGACCTGCCATGCAAAAACTGTTGGAGCATCGCCGAGTGGGCCGGAGAGGCCACCCCGGACGGCATGCAGCACCTGCTCTGCCGGGCCCGATGGGATGCCGACGCCGTGCGCGATGACGTGCGCGAGTACGTCCTGGAGCATCTACTGCTCTGACCGCATTGGGCCGCCGGGTTGGCCGTCGTGGCGGTTGGATGTGCGTTGACGTCCGTTCCGACCGCTGGAGGCGCGGTGGCTGAGCTTGTCCGTGTGCGCAGACTGACTGACCAGGAGGGGCAGCGGCTGCAGCAGATCGTGCGCCGGGGCAGCACGAGTTCGGTGCGTTACCGGCGGGCGATGATGCTGCTGGCCTCGGCCGGCGGGAACCGCGTGCCGGTGATCGCCCAGCTGGTGCAGGCCGACGAGGACACCGTCCGTGATGTCATCCACCGCTTCGACGACGTGGGCCTGGCCTGCTTGGACCCTCGGTGGGCGGGAGGCCGTCCCCGCCTGCTCAGCACTGACGACGAGGACTTCGTCATCCAGACGGCCACTACCCGCCCCGCCAAGCTCGGCCAGCCCTTCACCCGCTGGTCTCTGCGCAAACTCGTCGCCTACCTGCGGAAAGTCCACGGCCGGGTGATCCGCATTGGCCGCGAGGCGTTACGCGGCCTGCTCGCCCGCCGTGGTGTCACCTTCCAGCGCACGAAGACATGGAAGGAATCCCCCGACCCGGACCGTGAGGTGAAGCTGGACCGGATCGAGGAGGTCCTGGACCGCTTCCCCGACCGGGCCTTCGCCTTCGATGAGTTCGGACCGCTCGGGATCCGGCCCACCGCGGGCTCGGGCTGGGCCGCGCGGAAACATCCCGACCGGGTGCCGGCCACGTACCACCGCACCCACGGGGTGCGCTACTTCCACGGCTGCTACTCGGTCGGCGACGACCGCTTGTGGGGCCTCAACCGCCGAAAGAAAGGTGCCGCGAACACGCTGGCCGCGCTGAAGTCGATCCGGGCCGCCCGGCCCGACGGCGCACCGATCTACGTCATCCTGGACAACCTGTCCGCCCACAAAGGCGCCGACATCCGCCGCTGGGCGAAGAAACACAAGGTCGAATTGTGCTTCACCCCGGCCTACGCCTCGTGGGCGAACCCGATCGAGGCGCACTTCGGACCGCTGAGGCAGTTCACCATCGCCAACTCCCACCACCCCAACCACCCCGTGCAGACCCGGGCCCTGCACGCCTACCTGCGCTGGCGCAACGCCAACGCCCGCCACCGCGACGCCCTGGCCGCCGAACGCAAGGAACGCGCCCGCATCCGCAGCGAGAAGGGCATCTGCTGGGGCGGACGCCCGCTCACGACGGCAGCCTGACCAAAACGCTCCGGGGGGTCAAACCACCAGCGCCGCGTGCAGCGCACTGAAGGTCTCACGAAGCTCCAACGTGGCGATCGGATCGATCTCCATCTGCAAATGGCACACGTCGTCGTCGCCGTTGGGAATCAGGCGCACGAAAAAGGCGAAACCGTCCCCGACTGGCTCCGCCTTCAACGTCAGCGGATTGTTCCGACCGGGAGTCACCGCCGCCGAAAAGCGTCCACCCGACGGCGCGCGCAGGTGAGAGAGCATGCGGGCCACGAAGTCCACAACCTCCGCAGCGCTGAGATCCGCGGTGAAGTCAGCTGTCAGCCAGGAGGACCAATCTGCGGTGATCTGCCAGCTGTCCGCACGGGTCCGAGCCAGTTCCAGCCACACAGCATCGTTGCCGAGGCGTATCCGCGGCTCTTCCATCGTCGCCCTCCGACATCCATGGTCTGGACTCAAGATCATATGGGCCGGATCTCCATCGTCGGAAGTCGCCACTTGCCATCCACCCACCCGCCACCCCGGCGAACCTTCCCGGTCAGAGCACTCCCGTCTGCCGTCGGCCCACACACCGTGGAGCGGGCGTGGTTCAGGGCGTCAAGGTGGAGCGCGGCACTGTGCGAACGACCTTGACGCCCTGGGCCGCGTCCGCTCGGCTCTGCCTGGGTCGATGGCAGACGGGATGGAAGCCTCAGCCGGACCCGCCGCTGCGCAGTCGGTGGCGCTGGGCGAGGCGGATGACGTCGCGTGCGGTGATGATGCCGGTGAGGCGTTGGCCGTCGAGAACGAGAATGCGTACGCCGCCGCCCGGTCGGAGATTCCTGAGAGTGTTTTCCAGGAGGTCGACCGGGGCGCAGGTGCTGCACTGCGACAGGGGAGTCGCCGCGTCGCGCAGCCGCAGCGTCCCCCGCTGCGCCGTGGGGATCTTCGCGAGCTGCGGCAGATGAAGCAGGCCGCTGGGGCGGCCCTCGAAGTCGAGCAGCGGCAGCGTCGAGTGGCGTGTGTTCAACGACGGCCCGTCGATGAAGCTCTGCACCGTTACCCAGTCGGGGGCGGTCTCCACGGGGGTGGACATGGCGTCGGCGGCCCGCAGCCCGGCCACGGCCTCGGCCAGGGCGGCCTGCTGCCGCTCGAGGTTGGCGGCGATCAGGATGAAGAAGCCGACGAACGCCAGCCACAAACCGCCCGCTGCGCCGCGCAGGAGAGAGATCAAACCGAGGGCGATCAGCAGCGTGCCGAGCACCTGGCCGCTGCGGCCGGCTGCTCGTTCGGCCCGCTCCCGGTCTCCGGTGCGCCACCACACCGCGGCCTGCACCACCCGGCCGCCGTCGAGAGGTGCGGCGGGCAGGAGGTTGAACACTCCCAGCAGGAGGTTCGTCCAGCCGAGCCACACCAAGACGGCCGCAGGCACCTTCCAGCCGAGTCCCGTGTCGAGTCCGATCCCTGCGGCGAGCGCCGCTCCGCCGATGATCAGGCTGGTGAGCGGTCCGATCACGGCCACGACGAAGGCCGCGCCGGGTGCGGGGGGCCTGCCCATTTTGGTCATGCCCCCGAGGGCCCAGAGGGTGACGTCGTGGACGGGAATGCCTTTGCGCCGGGCTGTGACGGCGTGCGCGGACTCGTGAGCCAGCAGGCTCAGCAGGAGCAGCAGGGCGCCGATGAGTCCGCCGAGTGTGTAGGCGGCCTGGGAATGTCCCGGGGCCCAGGCGGGAAGGGTCTGGCCGCCCAGGCCGTAGCCGAAGAGGAACACCAGCACGGGCACGCTCCAGTGGAGGCGCAGGGGCACCCCAAGGACTCGCCCGATCCGCGGCGCGTTGTTCATCGCTGTCTCCTGCACGACTGAGCGTGCGTCCGTCCGTCCACGCGTGCCGGTGGGCCACGGCGGCTTCCGCGCGACCGGGCCTGCGCGGTGTGTCTCCTCACTTACAGTCTTGCTCCGTGGAGCCGCGTAACCGAGGACGTGGTAATCGAGGGCATAGACGTTTCTGCCGAGTAGGGCCGGGTGGCAACGGCCGTCGCCCAGGTCCAGGCATCCGCCCCGATCCTCCGGAAGAGCCCCGCCGCATTGCCCAGCACTGCCCGTCACGCCCGTCGCGGAAGCGCCCGCGAAAACCGCGGCCCAGGACACGATCACCAACGGGTCGGCCGCCGTCGCGCAACGCGCACCTGGCCGGGCGGCGCGGCATGCTGGAAGTGACGCCGGCCAGCGCCAGGTGTTCTGTGCGCGGAGGGAAGGCGAGGCGATGAACAGGTATCCCGGGCGCGGTGGCCCGCTGAGCAGCGCGCGGTGATCGCGATGCGGGTGTGCGGGGTCCGGGATCCGGCAAGCAGGACCATGCTGCACCGGCCGGTGCGGACAAGGCGCCCGCGTCGCCGGCCCGTGGAACCGCCCTGGTGAGGAGGCCAACGGCCAACGCGTGGCTTAGCCCCGCCCCGGTCGGGAGCCGGGCTGATGCGTCAGCCGCATTCCGTGCATTTCAAGGCGGTGAGGTACGCCATGGCAACGTTGGAGATCCACGGCCTGCACTGTTCGGTCCAGACCGACACCGGTCCGCGCGAGATCCTGCGCGGGGTCGACCTGACCGTGCAGCAAGGTGACACTCACGCGATCATGGGACCGAACGGATCCGGCAAGACGACCCTTGCATACGCTCTCGCCGGCCACCCCAAGTACAAGGTCACTTCCGGCACGGTCACCCTGGGCGGGGAGGACGTGCTGGCGATGAAGGTCGACGAGAGAGCCCGCGCCGGGATGTTCCTCGCCATGCAGTACCCCGTCGAGGTTCCCGGCGTCTCCGTGTCCAATTTCCTGCGCTCCGCCGCCACCGCTGTCCGCGGCGAGGCCCCTCGCTTGCGCATCTGGTTGAAAGAGGTCCGCGAGGCGATGGAGAGGCTCCAGATCGACCCGTCCTTCGCCGAGCGCAACGTCAACGAGGGCTTCTCCGGCGGAGAGAAAAAGCGCCACGAGATCCTCCAGCTGGAGTTGCTCAATCCGCGCATCGCGATCCTTGATGAGACCGACTCCGGGTTGGACATCGACGCGCTGCGCATCGTGTCTGAAGGCGTCAACCGGGTCCGCGCCACCGGGCAGACCGCCACACTGCTGATCACCCACTACACGCGCATCCTGCGCTACGTCCACCCCGACCACGTCCACGTCTTCGCCGAGGGCCGGATCATCGAATCCGGCGGCCCGGAGCTCGCGGACAAACTGGAGGAGGAGGGATACGAGGGATACGTGAAGGGCGACGGCTGACCGTCCCACCTCGTGCAGGCCGGACGTCGGCTGCGTCGAGGAGGTCGTTCGGGCACCGGGAACGGGGACGCCAAGCCCTGCCGCGCCGGTCACTACGGGACCGTCGACTCACCAGTGGCGCGTACTGGCAGAGGGGCGGGCGGTTTGCGGTGGTCCAACTGCGGTCGAACATCACGGTCGTAGATACGGCGCCGTCGCCGTACGGGTGTTGAGGTCCTATGCCGCGCCTGTGGAAGTGACGACGCCGAGCTGTCTACGTGAAGTCCATTGATCTGGCCGGGCGGGCGCCCATAACCGACCGGCAGGAGCGACCGGCGCAGATTCTGCCCGTCAGGTGATGTGCATCAGCCCACCAATCCAAGTCACAGTGGGCGACCCCGGCCAGCAGCGAGCGAGCCAAGAGTGGCAGTCGGGTCCACCCCCTGGCATTCTTGCTACAGAATCGACGGCGATGCCCCACTCCAGGAGGGAGATCGCTGTCGGTGCTCCGGGCGGCGAACGGTGAGCAGCGTCAGAAGGCGGGAGCTGGTGCTGAAGACGTTCGAGCAGGCGCGCAGCGGGGCGGGAACGAGGACCGCCTTGTACGAGGCAGGCGGGTAGACCCGCAGATAGGTTCCGGGATGAGTCATCGAAAACACGTCACCAGGGTGCGGCCACGCCGCTGTCCTGGCCGCGGCGGACTACCCCGCAGGCAAGACAGTCGCCGACGTCCGGCCCATCCGCGACGACAGCGAGCGCCGCGTCCGCGACCTTCTCGACGACCTCGGCGTCCCGGCACAGCACTGACTGCGGACATTGGTACGGCAGCCGGCCTACGACTCGTCTTCGCCGACGTGGGTCGAAAATAATTCCAGCGACTGAGGCGACGGGGTTCCGTTCCGGGCGTACCGGCTAAGCACAGCGCCGTGAGCGGTGCACACCACCCCTGCCACCTGTCCGGCCAACGCCACGATCACGACATCCCCTGGCCACGGCCGCGCATGCCTGCCTGGCCGTCCTGCGCGCCCGCGAGCTGGACGCGGCAGAAACCGCCGTGGGGGCAGCGGGGCGGAAGAGAGGCCGAAGCCTCCTCGCTGGGTTGGAGAGACAGGCGGTTCGGCCTCTGCGGAGACCGTATCGCCCGTATCGCCCGTACCCTTCGGGGTGTCTACGGCGTCACACAGCGGGCGCCAAACCACTGGAGGCAACACCCCGTGCTGATTGCTCAGCGTCCATCCTTGACCGAAGAGGTCGTCGACGAATTCCGCTCCCGGTTCGTGATCGAGCCGCTGGAGCCGGGCTTCGGCTACACCCTCGGCAACTCCCTGCGTCGGACCCTCCTGTCCTCGATCCCGGGTGCGGCGGTCACGTCCATCCGCGTCGACGGCGTTCTGCACGAGTTCACTACCGTGCCGGGCGTCAAGGAGGACGTCACCGACCTGATCCTCAACATCAAGCAGCTCGTCGTGAGCAGCGAGCAGGACGAGCCGGTCGTGATGTACCTGCGCAAGCAGGGCCCGGGTCTGGTCACCGCCGCCGACATCGCGCCCCCGGCCGGTGTCGAGGTGCACAACCCCGACCTCGTCCTCGCCACGCTCAACGGCAAGGGCAAGCTGGAGATGGAGCTGACCGTCGAGCGCGGTCGCGGCTACGTCTCCGCCGTTCAGAACAAGCAGGTCGGTCAGGAGATCGGGCGCATCCCGGTCGACTCGATCTACTCGCCGGTGCTGAAGGTCACGTACAAGGTCGAGGCGACCCGTGTCGAGCAGCGCACCGACTTCGACAAGCTGATCGTCGACGTCGAGACCAAGCAGGCCATGCGTCCGCGTGACGCCATGGCTTCCGCCGGTAAGACGCTGGTCGAGCTCTTCGGGCTCGCCCGCGAGCTCAACATCGACGCCGAGGGCATCGACATGGGCCCGTCCCCGGTGGACGCCGCCCTCGCCGCCGACCTGGTACTGCCGATCGAAGACCTCGACCTCACCGTCCGGTCGTACAACTGCCTCAAGCGTGAGGGCGTCCACTCCGTGGGTGAGCTCGTCGCCCGCTCCGAGGCCGACCTCCTGGACATCCGCAACTTCGGTACGAAGTCCATCGACGAGGTCAAGGCGAAGCTGGCCGGCATGGGCTTGGGCCTCAAGGACAGCCCACCCGGGTTCGACCCGACCGCCGCCGCACTCGGTGCGGACGACGACGGGGACGCGGGTTTCGTGGAGACGGAGCAGTACTGAACGCTGCGCTGCGCCGGTCATAGAGACACCTCGCGCACGGGGGGCAGGAGAACGTCCACGCTGTTCCCTGCCCGCTGGGCGACCTCGGCCGGATCCGCGCCCGCGCGCACAAGCTGGCGAAGGGAGCCGACGACAAAGCGGCGCAGCTCCGGCACTTCCCGTACGATCCGCTGCTCAGCCAGCCGGCGGTCGCCTGCTTCCGGGCTTGCCTGCTGTCCCCGTCGCCCCAGCTGGTCTGACGCAAGGCGAACTCGGTCGGAATCCATCACACGTGGGCGTACGTGAGGCGCCTGGCCGCAGAGAAACTGGGGACGGCGCGGTGTGCGGGCACGTACAGACGAGCGCCATAGGAAAGCGGCTAAGCCTTGATCCACCGACGTGGTCTGAAAATGATCTTCTGACTGATCCTGAGCCGGTTTCGGGGCGGTGATTGTGGGCGGGCAGGTGGCACCCGCTGGTCTGCCCAGCATTTCCACGTTGTTCGGTTCCGGTTGGGCCTTGGCGGGCGGGGTGGGCAGGGTCGTCAGGCGGGTCCGGGTGGGTCGTGGGCGGTGTCGAAAAGATGTGTCCAGGCGTGCTGCCAGGGCCAGTTGTGTGGCAGGTGCAGGGTGATACGCCGTGCGGAGCGGGCGATCCGGGCCGGAATCTGGACCAGGTGGGCACGGAGAGTGGCGGTGGTGGCCTTGGCGTGGAAGGCGGAGGTGAGCGCGCCGGTGGCCCGCAGCAGGTTGTAGGTCATGGCCCACAGGGTGAGCCAGGCGGCGTTGGCGTGGAAGTGTCCGGAAGGCAGGTGGGTCAGTGCGGAGGCTTTGCTGTCGGCGATGACCTGTTCGACCACCGCGTGGTGGCGGTGTTCCCGCTCGGCCTGGAGGGTGGGGGCGGGGTTGTCGGTGAAGAACGGGTGGTAACGCCAGACGGGGAACAGTTCGCCCTGCTCACCTACGACGGCGGGTTTGGCGAGGTCACGGACCCGGCGGACGATCAGCCGGGCGGTGACTTGCTCGCTCTTCTTGCGGCTCGCGAAGGCGGTGTAGGCGGGCATCTCGGCGACTTCGGCGTCCGAAATGAGTTCGCCGGTCTCGGGGTCTGGCACCGCGGTCGGGTAGGTGATCTGCTGCCATGCTTCGGTGGGAATGGCGAGGACGGCCCGTTTGATGGAGGGGTTCATGCCGGTGGTGATCGAGAAGTGGGCTCCGGCCCGGCGGCAGGCGGCGATCACACCGGCGTTGTAGAACTGCGAATCGGCGCGCAGGATGCGGGTGCCGGTGCAGCCGGCCTCCCGGGCGGTGGCCAGGGCTTCGCTGACGAACTTCGGGGCGCCGCGGGAGTCGGCTGCCTTGCCGCGGCGCATGCGGACTCCGGCGATCACCGGGCGGGAGCCGGGCGTGCAGATGGTGGCGAGCAGGGGGTGGAGGGTGCGGATGCCCTTGAACCGGCCGTACTCGGCACCCTGTTTGGCCCGGCCGTAGACCCGTTTATGGGTGGAGTCGACATCAATGAATGCCATCGCGTCGGCGCCGGGCAGCAGCGGGGTATGCGCGGCCAGCGCGCCAAGGAACCGGCGGTGAACGGCGTGCAGTTGGAGAGCGTGACCGTGGGTGAACGAGCGCAGGAACGTGCCCAGCGTGGACGGGGCACGAATGCCCGCGAACACGGCCGTCATCGCACCATGGCGCAGAACGTTCAGGTCGTCGATGCTGTCCGCACCTGCGGCCATGCCCGCGACGATGCTGGTGACCTTGGCGTCCGCCGCCGCCCCCGCGCTGTTGCTCGCGCCGGTCAGCTTCACGTTCTCGGCCACCAGACGCGAAAGACCGCCCCGCTCGGCCAGGCGCATCACCGGGACCAGCCCGGCATACGCGATCAGATTCGGGTCATCGAACGCAGCGGAGACCGCCGCCGATGTATGGGAAACTTTCATCTCGGAAGTGCCTTGCCGATCGTGCGTGCTGGAAGCCTGAAGAACTCCCATCATCGCAGGTCACAAGGCACTTCCTCGTTTTTCTAGCCGCTATCCACAAGACGCCGGCCGGTGGATCAAGGCTAAGGGCGACCGACGGGCCAGAGAGGGGGACCAGACCCGTCCCACCAGCCCCAACAGCCTTGCTCGCCCAAAGCCTTACGAGCCATCCGTTCCTGGCTCACCCCCGCCATCACCCTGAACCGATGGTGGCGAGCCTGGACGGACAAGGACCCGCCCCCCGACCTTCAGGCCCTGATCGACGCGGTCACCACCGGACACGGCATTGACCTCTACCGCCGGATCTAACGAACTCGCCGGCATGGTGTCGGTGATCGACACCAGAACCAACCAGGTGATCGGGTCCCCCATCACCGTCGGCAACGCCCCGGCCGGACTCGCCGCCTCGGGATGGGTCGAAGACGTGATCGTCCGGTTCGTCCGGCCGGCGGATCCCCCTTTTCGCCCGTGGCGGAGGAGTGTTGGTGAGCGCGGACAATGGTGGAGCCGATCTGCGCCAGCGAGTCGATGTCGCCGACAGCCTCGGCGTGGGCCTGGGATTTGCTCCAGGGCACGAGTGGACACGCCGTCCGGGGCGTAGCGGGGGCTGGCCGGGAGGCGGCGCGGGGAGCTTCTGGGACAGTTCGATCATGTTGCCCCACGGGTCCCGGAGAACGCCAGGCGGCGGCTGGTGTCCTCGATCTCGAAAGGCTTGCCGATGAGGTCGACGCCGCGCTCGGCGAGTTCGGTGCGCGCTGCGCCGACCTCATCGACATGAACGCACATGTACTGGTAGCCGCCGTGCTGCAGGCTGACGCCCAGGTCGTCAGGCGATCCCACGGAAGCCCGTGAGTTGGTTGAAGCAGCGCTCGATCATGTTGCGTCGACGGTATGTCTCCGGTCGAATCCTGGTGGTCTGCCTGCGCGGCAGCTGCGTCTCATCCGGCGTCGTCGTTGGTCGATCTCCTCGGGGATGGTGTGCGCACTGCGTGCGCGTGGCAAAGGTCGCGCCTGGCGCCACTGTTGGAAGCATGCCTTGTTGTGTGACCTGCGGTGCCCCATCGTGGAGATGAGGCATTGAGCAGGTGTCGATACCGGCGCAGCAGCGAGATCTTCGAAGCCGAGCCATCGCCGTGCCGGCAGCGGCCCGCGGCTTGGCCGGCTTCTACGTGGCCTTCGGTGTGACCCTGGCCGGTTTCGTCCTCGCCTCGAACGTACTTGGCCTGGCAAAGCTCTTGCACCTGCGTCACCGGTTTTGGCTGCTCGGCGGCGCTTCGGCGGCCATCGGCACCCTCGCAGCGATCATCGCCGGCCCCCTTCTGGGTGCTGTCCCGGCCCCCGTCATATTCTTGGCCCTCACCCTCACCTTGCTGGCAGCCGCAGCCGCCTTCACCACCAAGCTGCTTGGCGCCTACCTCGGCCCAGTCGGCCTCCCCATCGCCACCCTCGTGCTGCTCACCGTCGGCAACGCCACCAGCGGCGCAGTCATAGGGGCTGATCTGCTGCCCAGCGCCGCCCGAGCCGTCTCGGCACTGCTACCGCCGGGCGCAGCCGTCCGCGCAATCCGCAGCCTGAGCTACTTCGGGGGCGCGCACGCGACGGGACCCATCGTCACGCTCGCGCTCTGGGCCGTCATCGCTGCACTCCTTGTCGCCCTGCGCCCCCGCCTCATGCGGCGTGCCGCAGTCGATGGTTGACGTGTGGTCTGTGTGTGGCCCCATGCCTCGAGGACGGAAAACCCCAGCCGCACAAACGTCGTCCACCTGAATCGCCTTGCGGCGATCAACGCTTCACAAATTCACTGAGGCTTCGCCATCTTCGAACGTGCTGGTCGGAGGGGCTGGCGTGACGCTCCAGGGCTGTGCTCGTGCTGGTCGTGGGCGGGAGTCCGCTGTCTTGATCGACCGACGGGGCGGGCTGGGGCGGTTTCGCTGGTTCCTCCGCGTAGCGGGTCTGGTGACGCCTACGATCCGGTTCATGGTGGAGTCCGAGATCGCGGAACGGATCGCGGCGCGACGCGCGGAGCTGGACGAGCTCGAAGAACAGCTGGCCAAGCAGCTTGACGAGGTGCGGGCCGAGCGCGACGAACTCGCCATCGCCGAACGGGTCTGGCAGCAGATGGCCGAACAGATCGCCGTGAAGACGGCGGCGGCCGAGCCGGTGACCACGCAGGTTCGCGGGCCGGGCGGTGCTGCTGGTCCCGCACCGGGGCCCGGCGTCGGCGAAAACGCGCTGCCGCCGGAGTATCAGCGCATCCTCGCGATCGTGCGCCAGGCCGGGGCGCCGGTGGCGGCCAAGCAGGTCGGCGAAGTGCTGGAGGTGGCGGTGCGGGGCAAGCTGGAGCCGCTGCGCGGGAAGCTGTCCAAGCTCGCCGACCGGGGGTGGCTGCGCAAGCTGCCCGACGGACGCTTCACCGCACGCCTGTGACCGGGCCCACCGCAGGCCGTGTGACGTAACTGTGGTGCACCCGGCGGCCGTTGAGATTGTGTGACCAAAACCAACGCGCCCGCCGAGGGCGTCTCCCCTGTCTACCAGTGCAAGCTGAACCTGTCCACGCGCACCGTCGTCTACCTCGCTGACTTGCTGCGCTCCCACCTCAAGGCGATCCGCTCCCCGTGGTGGTACCTGTCCGCGGGCCGGATAGCGGTGCTCGTGCTGGCGATGCTGCGGCACTCATCTGCTCCCGACGCCTCTCGCGTCAGCTGTGACGCAGTGGGCTTCCGCTATGGGACGTTCCAGGCGGAGATGAACGGCTGCCCGTCCTCCGCGGCCAGGAAGCTGAGAGTGCCTGGATGCGGGTGGCCAAGCAGTCGGCTCGCGGACGCGTCGAGGCCGAGCCAGCGCACGGTGAGCACGCGGGCCAGATGGCCGTGCGCGACGACGGCGACGTCGCCGTTGCTCAGCAGGGGACGTATGCGGTCCAGCGCCGCGTCAATGCGCGCGGCCATTTGCTGGAGCAGCTCGCCAGGATGGTCGGCATCGCCAGGAATGACACCGTCCCGCCACAGGTCCCAACCCGGCCTCGACTCGCGAATCTCCTCGGCGGTCAGACCCTCGTAGCCGCCGTAGTCCCACTCCAACAGGTCGGGATCGGGCTTGGCACCGGTCAAACCGGCCAACTCGGCCGTCCGCATAGCGCGGCTCAGCGGGCTGCTGAACACGGCAACCAGACGGCGGCGGGCCAGCCTCGGAGCAAGAGCCCTGGCCGCAGCCTCGCCCGCGTCAGTCAGCGGAACGTCGGTCCGGCCAGCGTGCTGGCCGGACCGACTCCACTCGGTCTGGCCGTGCCTGATCACTATCAGCTCACCCATAGCCGCGCACGCTACCCAATCTTGTGGCACCCCGAGACACGTTCCTCGCCTTCGCCACCGCGCCTACCCGTCATCATCTGCGGCTACGGACTCAGCAAATGAGATGGCTTCAAAACCGGATGGTAGGCGGCACAGGAGCCGCGACGCGCAGGAGTTGGTGAAACCGCCCCGACCTGCCCCGGCAGAGGATCAGGACCGCAGACTCCCGCCCGTGACCAGCACGAGCAGCCCGGAGAGCCGTCACGCCAGCCCCTCCGACCAGCACGTTCGAAGATGGCGAACCCTCAGTAAAGACAGCCCACTCGGAAGCCAGCCGCGATTGGGCCTGGCCGACCGAGCCGAGCAGCAGCCACGGTCACTGTGTCGAGCAGATGGATTCACTCGCGGTACAGCACCACTTTCAGGGCTCCTGTGGTGGTGCCGTGTGCGAACACCTCGTAGGCGTCTTCCATACGGTCAAGACCGAAGGTGTGGGGAGATGCCCTCCTCGCGGAGCAGGACTCGAAGGCCTTCATGGCTGATGTCATCGGCCACCCCCTCAGCGACCAGCGGAACCTGTCAAAGCGATCAAGGCAGGTAGATCGTTCTAACGCTGTGCTGGGATCAGTGGGCCGTCTGGTGCCGGCTGGTTGATCCAGGCCGCTGCGGGGAGCTTGGGAGGCTCGGGTGGTTTGCGGACGAAGCGTTCGGGGTGCTTCGCGTAGACCGTCTGGAGGACGTCGGCACGCATCTCGCGGAGCTGCTCGGCGAGACCGAAGTGCACGTCGTAGGGCGTGTGCAGGCCGATCCCGGAGTGCCGATGCTCTTCGTTGTACCAGGTGAAGAACTGGGTGCACCACGCCCGGGCGTCCTCGAGGGATCCGAAACGCTCGGGAAAGTCGTGCCGGTATTTCAGGGTCTTGTACTGGCTCTCGCTGTACGGGTTGTCGTTCGACGTCTTCGGCCGCGAATGCGACTTGGTGACGCCGAGATGGGCCATCATCTGGGCGACGTTCTGCGCGACCATCGGGGACCCGCGGTCCGAGTGGATCGTCAACTGCCCTGGTTCGATACCGTACTTGGCGATCGACTCGGACAGGAACCGCTCGGCGAGGTCCTTGTTCTCGTGGGCGGCGATCATCCAGCCGACCGTGTAGCGGCTGAAGATGTCGATGATCGTGTAGAGGCAGTAGTAGACGCCCTTGACCGGCCCCTTCAGCTTCGTGATGTCCCAGCTCCATACCCGGTTCGGGCCCTCGGCGACCAGCTCGGGAACGGTCCGGGGCGGGTGGACGGCCTGGCGGCGGCGTTCACGGACCTCGCCATGCCGTCGCAGGAGCCGGTACATCGTCGACTCCGAGCACAGGTAGACACCCCGGTCCAGGAGCACCGCGTAGATCTCGGCGGGCGCCATGTCGGCGAACTCCAGGGAATGGAGCACGTCGAGGACCCGTATCTCCTCCTCGGGTGTGAGAGCGCGGGCGTGTCGGCGCCGTTCTGGCCGCGGCTTGGCCGGGGCGGGGCTTCGGCGGTGTTGGCGGTAGTAGGTGGCACGGCTCACGCCGAGAGCGGCGCATGCCTGGACGCGTCCGACCAGCCCGCTGAGCTCTTCAAGGGCCTGATTGCGGGCGGTGTTGAACGCCACGGCCGCGAGCTGGGCTTCGGTCACTGGTTCTTCTCGCCGTTCCGGGTCGGGGCGCTGTCCGTGGCGAACTGGTCGAGCAGCGCGGAGAGTTTTCCCTGGACCTCGATGACGGTGCGGGCCTTCGCGAGGTCGGCTTCCAGGCGGGCTTTCTCCGCCTTGAGCTTCTCGATCTCCTTGTCCCTGGGGTCCGCCTTCGGCCGTCCGGCCGACGCGGCGAGCGCGTCCAGGGCACCCTTGTCCCGCTGTTGCCGCCACGTCGTGATCAGCGACGAATACAGGCCCTCCCGCCGCAGCAGAGCACCCTTGCCCTTCTTGTCCAACGTCTCGTACTCCGCGAGGATCCTCGCCTTGTACTCCGCGGTATACCGGCGCGGACCGGCCGAACGGGCTTCTACCTGCGGATCAGGGGTCCCGTGGTCATTCGTGCTGGCCACCCGGGCACTACTCCTTCTCCGCCCTCGACTCAATGAATCATCCAGTATACCTGACTCGATCTACTTTGACAGAGAGGGCAGGAAGTCGGCCAGCTTGGCCAGACTCCAGGTCGAAAACGGCAGGCCGTGCTCGGCCGGCCTGGACTTGAAGATCTTCTTGATCTCCCGACGTTCCGGAAGGCTGAAGGTTCTCGGTCGGCCGCCCTTGTACTGGGGTAGAGCGCCTCGGAGCCGTCCGTGTTGAAGTCGTGAATCACATCGCGGACCCGGTCCGCGCTGGTGAACGTCGCCTCAACGATCTCCGCCACCACCATGCCCTGTGCTGACAGCAGCACCATCTGGGCCCGCCGCCACGTCACGACCGAGCCGGTGCCTGTGCGGATGATCCGCAGCAACCTCCGGCCTTCATCGTCATCGATCTCACGAACCCGTGCACGTTCTGCCACCCGGACAGACTCATGGTGACGCACCGCCTGCGCCAGCACCCGAGCGGCGCGTCAGATCACAACAGGGCAGACGCTGCTTGATGGGGCGCTAGATGCTCGCCGATGACATGGCGCGATGCGGTCTCGATGCCGCTGGCTCCCGGATTGTGGCGGCCGCCGACGAGAGGCAGGGTGGTGTCGAGACTGTTTGGGCGAGGCAGAAGGCACACAGCCTGTCACGTATGCGGGCTGTGGCTTGTCCTCATCGCGAAGCGAGTTGTGTGAGCCGGGAACTGGCGAACTTGGTCACCGCCGAACGAGTGGGTCGGTACACCGGTCCGGAATGCGGTGGCCGACGCAAGATCGTCCATTCCGGGCAGGCTTACGGAGGTGTGGTAGATGTCAGCGAAGAACCCAGAGCACGGGAGCGCCCACGAGGTCTCCTTGCCACCCGAAGTCAAGTTGCTGCAGGAAGTCACTCCGCCCTTCTTTCCCGAAGGTGGTTCGGGAATGACCATCCTCGTCGAGTGGCCTCCCGGTCACCCCGGGCTCCCTCCGCATCGCCACTCGGGCCCGTCGTTCGGCTACGTGATGGAGGGCGCGCTCCGGTTCGAGCTCGAGGGTGAGCCAGAGCGTGTGGTCGAGGCCGGTGGGACGTTCTGGGAGCCAGGCGGTGACGTGATCCACTACCAGGACGGCAACGCCCTGTCGGACGCACCGACCAAGTTCGTGGTGACCATGGTGTGCGCCCCGGGTCAGCCGATGCTCACGCTGGTCGACGAGGAGGAGCTGAAGGAACGGGCGCACCTGCGCGCCCCGCGTCCCTCCGAGGGCTGACCCGCGAGATCGACAAGAGTGCGGAGTCCGGAACACCGATCCAGGTGCCGGGCTTTGCAGCAACCTCGGCCTTCATCGTTATCGATCTCACGAACCCGCACAACGTTCTGCCTGTGCCGCTCGAAAACACGATTCTGGGCCTGACTGGCAGTTCCCAGCCCAGAAGACCGGCCCGCACAGCATCTGCGACGATCCTTCGATGCCGCTGTCCACCGTCACCGCGCTCGTTCGGACTCTGATCACGGTGCCCGCAGCCATCCTGCGCAGCCGCGTGGCCAGGACGTAGAGTTTCTCGCGTCGCGGCACGAGAACGCAGTGCTGCGGCGTCAGATCGCCCGGGTCCGCTACGAGCCCGCCGACCGGATCTGGCTCGCCGCGCTCTCGCGGTTGGTCCCGCGCGAGCGCCGGCGCCAGGCCTTCGCGGTCTCCCCCACCACACTGCTGGCCTGGCACCGGCGACTCGTCGCCCGGAAGTGGACGTTCACCCGGCACCGCCGCCCCGGCAGACCCTCCACAGCGTCCGCCGTCAAGCAGCTCATCCTGCGCCTGGCCCGGGAGAACAGCAGCTGGGGCCACCGCCGGATACAGGGCGAACTCGCCCGCCTCGGCTACCCGATCGCCCCATCCACGGTCTGGGAGATCCTCCACGCCGCCAACATCGAACCCGCCCCGCAGCGCTCCGGCCCAACCTGGCGGCAGTTCTTGACCGCCCAGGCCCACGGCATCACCGCCGCCGACTTCCTGCACCTCGACACCGTGTCGCTGGGGCGCCTGTACGCGCTGGTCTTCATCGAGCACCGCACCCGCCGCGTCCACCTCGCCGGCGTCACCGCCCACCCCAGCGCCGCGTCGACCGTTCAGCAGGCCAGGAACCTCGCCATGACGCAGGGGTGCCGGATGGACTCGCTGCGCTTCCTCCTCCGGGACCGGGACAGCAAGTACACCGGCGAACGCAATCTGCGAGAGAGTCGTGGGCACCCTGCGCCGCGAGGTGCTCGACCGGGTGCTGATCTACAAAAAGACCCACGCCCAAGCGGTGCTCGCCGACCACATCCGGCACTACAACGGGCACCGCCCCCACCAGTCCCGGGCGCAGCTACCCCCGGCCAGCGACGCACCGCCCACCGCGGCCACCGTCACCGACCTCCAGGCGCACCGGATCCGGCGACGCCCCGTCCTCGGCGGCCTGGTCAACGAGTACCTCCGCGCCATCTAACCGAACCCCATCACCGCAGCTCACAGAACCAATTCGCATTTTCGAGCGGCACAGGCCCTACACGGCTTACCTCTCGGTCGCCTGATAAGAGCAGATCTCAACAGGCCTCACAACAGAGCGCATTCGCGGAGCTACCCCAATCAGCCGTTGGCTTTCAAGGGGTTGTTGGTGGTTTCGCGACGGCCGCCGACACCGATGCTTCGCAGGCGGCCATCCATTGCGCGCCGCTGGCTGACGCGCCCGCTGCCGCGAGGGCCTTGAGCCCACCGAGCAGGCCCTCACCCGCCAGCGGACCGACCACGTCGAGGCCGAGACCTCGCGTCACGATGCCCCTAGGCGATCACATACGGTGACGGATAATCCACACTCTCCAAGGAAAACGGCACGAGGGCGACGGACGGGATTCGGTCTTCGGTGCATCGCATGCGGAGAGCGGAGCGGCGTACGGTCGCCGGGCACGTCCGTCCGGATACCCGGTCACCTGCGTCGGGCGGACGGACGGAGGCCGCGACCGCTACTCAGGCGCGGGCCATGGGTGTGGCGACCGGGTATTCGGCCAGGGACCACGCCTGCCGTTCGCCCGCTCCGGATCACCCAGGAGATCAGCAGGTCATTGGTGCCGTCGTCACCCCATTCAGCGGTCCGGGCGGCACATCCTCCACCTCGTCCGGGGGCCGTGGGATCGACGTGATCTCGGTGACGTGCCGGTCTCCCACCGCGACGCCGCCCAGTGCGCTCCGCCGTCCTCGGCTCGGCACCGCTCACGGACGTCTTGCCACGCCGAGAGTCACTTCGCCGCGCTCGGGGTGGAGCGGTGGTACGAACGGGCAGAACTCCGCTCGGCGGGCGAAAGGCACCAACCGTCAAAGCCGTACCGAGTGGGGCCCTGTTCACACCTCAGGAACTACAGATCGTCCAGCTCGCAGCGGAAGACCCCACGGGGCTTGGGATCACCTCCCACAGCGAATCACATATGAAACTTTCTGGACATTAGCGAACAAGATTGCTATTACTTAGCAAATTACGCCACCAGAGTGAGTCATTCATAAAGGTGATGTTTTAGTGAAACGCAGAGAGTCGGCCGAGGAACTGCGGAGACTGCCGTTCCATGAGCTCGCCGTGGCCGCGGCTCGCGCCGTGGCTCAGGGCGCGGCCCTGATGGCGGCCGTGTTCGGCGCGGCGGGTCTGTCTGGCTGGATCCTCGGCAACGGCGTGCTGAAGAGCGTGGTGCCCGGCGTTGCCGCGTCCATGAAGCCGGACACCGCCTTGGCTCTGCTGGTGCTGGGCCTCTCCGTGTTCATGGTGGCTCGCAGACCCGTAGCCCCGCGGGCGATCGCCGTGTCCCGTGCGGCCGCGCTCCTGGCCGCCTTGATCGGTGGGCTTGTCCTTGTGGAGTACATGACCGGGGCGAGCCTGGGCATCGATGAGTTTCTCTTCAAGGACGACACCGCCCGAATGGCAACAGGGGTGCCGGGACGGATGGCACCGGACACGGCTGTGGCACTGGCGCTGGGGGGTGCGGCGTCCCTGTGCGCGAGCACATCCCGACTGCCCGCCTGGACGAGTCAGATCCCAGGCTTGGCCGTCCTCAGTCTGGGCATGCTGCGGCTCTACGGGTTCGCCTACACCGTGCCTGAGCTGGAACGGTTCGGTGACCACACGGGCATGGCTCTGTACACCGCGCTCGCCTTGGTACTGCTGGGCCTCGCGGCCTTCGTGGCCCGACCGGAGGAAGGCCCTGCGGGCCTGCTGCTGAACGCGGGCACCACAGGCGCGCTGGGCCGCCGACTGTTCGCCACCACCCTGGTGGCGCCGCTGCTGCTGGGCCGGGGCGTCCTGGCCGGTGAAGACGCGGGGCTGTACGGGACGCGTCTGGGCATCGCGCTGCTGGTGTGCGGTCACGTGGCCGTGTTCATCGTGGTCATCTTCGCCGCCTTGGTCGTGGGCCGCCGCATCGAGATGGCGCACGCGCGTGCCGAAGGGCAGGTGCGACAGAACGAACTGCTGCAGGCGTTCATGGACCACACGCCCGCGGTGATGTTCATCAAGGACCTGGACGGTCGCTTCCTGGCGGTCAACACGAGGTTCGAGGAGAGCACGGGCCTGTCCCGCTCACGGGTACTGGGCTGCCGGGAACGGGACGTCATGACGCCGGACATCGCGCATCAGGCGCGGCTGGCCGACCTCGACATGCTGGCACGGGGCACCCCCGTACAGCGGCAGGAGAGTTTCGACCTGCCAGGAGGTCCACGGGACTTCCTCACCACCTTGTTCCCACTCAACGATCCGTGCGGCTCGCCCTACGCCGTGGCCGGCGTGCTCGCCGACATCACCGAGCGAGTCGCGGCCCAGCGCGAGGTTCAGCGGGCCAACCGGCGCTTCCTCGCGCTGCTGGAATCCGCACCCGACGCCACCCTGATCACCGACGGCGACGGCATCATCGTCATGGCCAACGCACAGGTGGAGTCACTGTTCGGCCATGCGCCGGCTGACATCGTCGGCGCCAAGGTCGAGGACCTGGCGCCCGGCCCACGGCGTCCCTTGCACAGCACGCTGCTGCGCCGGTACCTGCGGCTGGCCGACCCGAAGCCGGCAGTCCTGGACCGGGGACTGTACGGGCTGCACAGCGACGGCGGTGTGTTCCCCGTTGAGGTGAGCGTCAGCACCTTCCAGGCCGAACAGGACACGCTGGTGTTCCTGACCGTGCGGGACATCACCGAACGCAGACAGGCCGAGGCCGCACACACCGAGCGCTACGAGCAGCAACGACACATCGCCTACACCCTGCAGCACAGCCTCATGGGCGAGCCGCCCTGCCTGCCGCACCTGCCCAGCGCCCACCGGTACCTGGCGTCCGTCCAAGACCCTGGGCTCGGCGGTGACTGGTTCGACATCATTCCCCTGGACAGGAACCGCACTGGCATCGTCATCGGCGACGTGATGGGCCGGGGCCTGGACGCGGCGGCCGTCATGGGCCAGCTGCGCGCCGCCGCCCACGCCCTGGCCCGTACGGGCATACCCCCCTGCCAGGTCATGACCGGTCTTGACGCGTTCGTCAGCGACCTGGCGGACCAGCTGGTCACCTGCTGCTACCTGGTGATCGACCACGACGCCCGGGAGGTCACCCTGTGCTCGGCCGGACACCTCCCGGTTATCGCAGTGACCCCCAGAGGAGCTGCCCACCGGCTGCAGACACCGATCAGTGTGCCGCTGGGCGTCAACGATTCGTGCGGCGTCGGGCTGTCATTCCAGGAGACGACTCATCGGCTGCCGCCGGGCAGCACTCTCGCGCTCTTCACCGACGGACTGGTCGAGAGGCCCGGCACGGACATCGACTCCCAGATCGACGTCCTCGCGCGCACCCTCGACATCGCGCTGAAGGACGCTCCCGCCGGCCCGGAGATCCTCGATGAGGCCACGGCCCGGCTGATCGGGGCCCTCATTCCGGACCCGGTCGCCCATGACGACGACGTGACACTGCTCCTGATCGCCATGCCCGAGCCGGAGGAGGCCGCCGCGGGTCCGACCGCACGGGAAACGCGTAAAGTCCTGTTCTGAAAGGGCATTGATCGCCTCATACGGTGCCGCGACGACCTCGGATTCAAGAGCTCGGGAACAGGAGCCCGGGCCGCCTGTCCCCAGCCGGGCTTGTACAGCTCACACTGGCCGTACGGTTCGGCCAGGTTCTCAAGGACTCCGTGCCAAACCGGGCGAGCTTCGCGCGGGTGTCGGCGGTGAATCGCCACGGTTGCGGTAGGCGTAGACGCCGACGGCGGCCGCCACAATCCCGGCGGCCACGGGGTGGGCGCGGACCAGGCGCGCGGCACCGTATAGGCCGTAGCCGGTCCCCATGACCGCGTTGCCGCTGGCCTGCATGCCGGCTTCCGCCTTGCCGATCCGTCAGAACAACCCATACGTCCCTCCATCCCGGTACGGCGATGCCCTGGCGGATCAGGTCGGGGTCTTCGGCGAACAGCACGACGGGCGCGAGGACGCCGGCCAGCTGCAGGATGCCGACGTCGCTGAGGTTGTTTCCTGGCTACGGCCTTTGCCAAACCTGCGCGGCAAGGCCTCACCCGATGGGTCGTGAGCGGGCGACCCAGGGTGGAGCTTGGCGGGCCGGCACGACGGCCGGACCGTGCCCTGCCAGTCCCCTCCGGCGGCCGTTTGGACTCAGCCGCCGCTCTTGCGCCGAAACGACCGCTGACTCGCAGCCGGGCCGTGCGCCCCGCGGATCTTCGACGCGTCGGTGTTCGCAGCGAGGGCGGCCGCGTCCGCCTGCATGCCCCGCTTGCGCGCCAGGGCGTCCCGGAACTTGCGTTTCAAGTCATCCTGCCCGTCGTCGTCGGGTGCCGGCGCGGGCTCCTCCATGTCGGCCGGCTCCGAACCTTCTTGCGGTGAGGGCTCTGCAGTCATGGTGACCTCCGGGTTCGGGCAGTGGGAAGCACAGCTTGTCATGAATCATGGTGTCCGCGATCAGGCCCCCAGTCCGGGCGCGCGTCCGCGAAGGTTGGTGAGTGTCGACGGTCACCCAATTCGGCTCTGTCGGAGATCTTGTGACAGGGCTGGTAATTCGCCAGGCGCCCGACAGGTCGGTCGGCATGTCCCCGTAGAACAACGACGACTCACAGCTGATCACGGCGACGCTACTGCCGGCCTGCACTCGGCACGGCCGGCCGTCGACCCCATGGCTTGAAGACGGACAAGATGACGTTGGCGAGATACAGCAGGAGCGCGACGGCCGGGACGATCACCATGTTGTAGCGGATGAATCCCAGATCCATGGCTGAGATGGGGCCCACCGGATGCCGGGTCACCGCATCCGCCGCGTCGTGGAGTCTGGCAGTGAGGGCAAATCGAGGCCACCGTCGCCGCCAGGGTCAGCCAGAACTTGGCACTGACCCAGTAGTACCGAAACAGGCCCCACGGCGTGGCGAGCGCCAGCATCACACCGCTGACCAACGTGAGCAGGCTCAGTGGGATGATCAGAACGTTCCCCAGCATCCCCATCGCCCGGTAGGCGGTCCGTAGGGTGTCGGCATTGTTCGTCGCGAGCGCCGTCGTCCCCAGGGTGAACAGGCAGAGCATCAGGGCCAACCAACTGACAGAGACGACCACATGCACGACGACCATGCTCTTACGGGCCGTCTGAGGCAACCGGTGGCCTGAACGCCGTTGTGGGCCATCGCCAGCGGGCGTCGTCACCGTCGATGATCCGGCGGAGGGGGGCATAGATACCTCAATCAGGTCAGGGTCACATGCACGCGGCCAGGCTCTCCCTTCTGACCGTCCAGGGCGTCCGTCGGCGGAAGTAACTCCCGCTGCTCCGACGCGAGTACGGTCGGCACTCCGAGCAGTTCAGCGGATGGATCTACGCCACCGGGAGTACGCCCACGGCCTTCCTGCGCGGGACGTCCCACAGGAGCCGCTCTGTGATGGTGAAGACAGCGGGGCCGGGACTTCCGCTCCGCCGTCACCACTTACCTCAGGAGGGTCGCCTCCGTGACCACCGCCACGCTCACCCGCACGAGCGCCCAGCGCCGGGACCTTGGCGCTCTGACCGGCGCGCTGTACGTCCTGTTCTTCGTGGCCAGTCTCGTCATCGCCGGGGCGCTGGGCCCGTCCGGCACGGTAACGCCGTACTCCAGCGACGCCGAAGTACAGGCGTATCGGCTGAAGGATCCAGCCAGGCTGGACGATCTCTTCCGCATTCTCGGCCTGCTCCAGGGGCTGTCCGCCCTCGCGCTGCTGGCGTTCGTCCCCTGTCTGACCGCGTTCGTCCGCAGGTACGGCAGCGACGCCGCGGCGGGCATGGTCCGCGCGCTGGCCACCGTCGCCGGAGCCCTCCTCCTGCTCTCCGCCAGCACCAGCTGGGTTCTGGCCCAGATCAGCTCCAAGGCGGAGCTGTCCACGTATCGGGCCGTCTCGGACCTGTCCTTCATCACCGGTGCCGGACCGGCCATCGCCACCCTTGGCGTGGCGATCTTCCTGGTCGCCGCGACGGGACGCGCCAGCCACGCCTTGCCCGCCTGGGTCACGTGGAGCGGCATCGTGATCGGGGTGGCCGGCGTATTGTCGATGAGCTCGCTCGTCGCCGAAGGCGGCTCGGTCTTCATCCCGGTCGGTCGTTTCCTTGGCTTCGTCTGGTTCGTCGCGCTCAGCGTGTTGCTGTGGCGGCGCGGTGGGCGGACGGATGATCTCACCGGTTCCAGCACGCCGCGGTATCTGTGAGGCCGACGCCGAGCAGGAGCGTGGAAACCGGATCTGTGGTCACCGTCGGCGGCCGTCGTCCCCATGGGGAAACGGGCGCTGTCGGAGATCTTGTAACCGATTAGCGGTCATGGGCTGTGAAGGATGCGTTTGCGGAGAAGCGAGAGGTGCGCGCGACCGAAGCCCATGCGCCGGTCAGTCAACGTGACAGCGCCTCGCTGTCCGATGCGTGTCAGAGCTCGCAGTCCCATCCTGAAGTAGCTGCATTTGAGTGGTTCACGGCCGGACCGATGCGGCGCCGAAGTCCGCATGGTCGCCACTGTGGACAACCGACGCACAGTCGGGCCCCTACCCGCCCTGCACGCCTTCGCCGACGGCCTTCGGCGTGATTACCAGGCTGTCACCGCGGGCCTTACGCTGCCCTGGAGTTCCGGCCCTGTCGAAGGCCACGTCAACCGGATCAAGATGCTGAAGCGACAGATGTATGGGAGAGCCGGCTTCGCACTACTCCGCAAACGAGTCCTCCTGGCCTGACCCAAACCACACTCCGTCACCCCGTCACGGAAATCTTGACTGAGCCTCTCCATGACGCCGCCGCACGCGAGGACGTGGTCGCAGCGAGGACGCACCAACGTGGTGCGGGTCCGCGGCCGCTCCCGCAGACGCGTCTCCATCGCCGCGCTGACCTGCTACAAACCCGGCCACAGGTCGCGTCTGATCTACCGGCCCCGCCGTGACGACGGCAACCACGACGGCCGCAAGAGCTTCTCCTGGCGTGACTACCGGGACCTGCTCATCGCGGCCCACCAGCAACTCGGCGGACCGATCGTGCTCGTGTGGGACAACCTCAACGTCCACAAGGCTGCAGGCCTGCGGGAGTTCCCGAGACCCGGGACTGGCTGACCATCTACTACCTGCCGCCCTATGCCCTCGACGTCAATCCCGTCGAGGGCATCTGGTCCCTGCTACGGCGCGGATGGCTCTCCAGCGTCGCCTTCACCACCCCAGAGCACCTCATGCAGCGCGTGCGAAGCGGCCTCCGCCACATCCAGTACCGCAACCACCTCATAGACGGCTGCCTTACCGAGACAGGACTGACGATCAGCCCGTGATCACCGACGGGACATCACGAGCTCAACGTCCGTGACGGAGGACCGGGCAGTCCACCCTGGGATCGAGCTTGGGCAAGTGTCAGTCCAGCCAGGTGATCAGCGCGTTGCCGTCCTGGCCTGCTGCTTGGAAGTACGGCGCCAGGGGGAGGTCCCGGGAGGGTGTGTGACAGGCCCGACAGTTCATTGGATCAGGTCGGTGTGTGGATGTTCGGGAGAGATCGGACAAACGTAGAGCTGCATATGGTCCGTGCTGCCGACTTCGACCTTCGTCGGCTGCACCGGGTCCTGGCCGGCGTCATGAGTCGCGTAGGCGGCGGCTTGGTCTTCGTATGGCGCCCAGCCGCGTAGCTCACCACCGTCCCATTCGAAGGAGGCGATGGTCAGCAGCGGGACCATCTGAGCGTCGCAGACAGCGCAGAATCGGCGATACGGGTCGGTGCGGCCCCACCGAGGCCAGCCGCCGACCTTCCAGCCGGGAGCGTCAGCCAGATTGCCGTCATAGAACTCCGCCGGATAGTCCGCGTACGAGCTGTCCACGCCGACGCCAGCTGCCTGCCACCTGCTCCAGTCCCCCACCGCCAGCCGCATCTCCGGGCTCAGATCAAGGCTGTTGGGATACTCGGTGACTGCTTCTGGTGCCAGCAGACACGGCTCCGGCACATAGCCTCGCCAGTCCGCCTCGTACGGTTCCGGCGGAGTGGCGACGATTTCGATGGTCATGCACTCGTCGCTTTCCTGCGTACACGCACCGCCGGGGGCGCGGTCCGTTCACCCGATCGCGCCTGCCCTGTCGACGACGGCGCTGGCGGATGGGACCGGAATGACGACCACGCGCACGTGGAGCCGACGGACCGCCAGGTCGCGGACGACTTCGGGGGTGGCATTGAAATCGCATGGCGTTGTCGACCACTGGCAGGTCCGGCAACGAGACCTGGGGCAGCGGCAACGTGATGGCCACGGCCGCCTCCATGGGCTTGTCACCGACATCACCGCCCAGCGTGGCCTGCGCGCTGTTGCGGGGCAACCATCTGGCTATTCGCGCTGGTTCAAAGCCCTGGTCAACTGCCGGTTGGCTTCCCGGGCGGCCTCCAGTTCGGCCTCGCGCTCCTCCAAGGACGCGGTCAGGTCGACGTTGTGCTGTTCGAGCCGGGTAATCGTGCGTGAACGGGTCCGGCACGGGCCGCAGGGCACACGAGCGTCGTTGGAGCACATGCCTCCTCACTCGACAGCCGAGGAGGTCCGGTCAGAGCCGGGGCTGTCGGGAATTCGCAAGAGCCTTGGAGCAGTGGCTTCTTCTCCGTGCTCCTTCGTCCAGGTCCGGAGCGTGTACAGACGGCCGTCGTCGGTCTCCTCGGCAAGAACGATCTTCACCTCGGACAGGCTTCCGTGGCTGCCCACCCACTCTCGGTACCGGTCGAGAGCCGTGTCGGGGTTGGCCCACGTTCCTTCGACGGCCGGGCCGTCGGGCGTGAACTGCATCCTGACGTGGTACGTCATCGGTCCCCTCCTGACTGCCACTGCCCGGAAGCGTCCACGTCGGCGGCTTGCGGCTGACAGTCGCGCGCCGATCGCGAGGGGTGCGGGGTAGAGCATGCTGTGCCCGTATCGGGCGCGGGCGCGGTCAGCGACGGCTTCGATCGCGAGGGGCTTGTCGTCGGCGGTGTCGAGGGTGAGCTGGCGAGTGGCCATGGCAGCGGGCCGAAGGGCGTCGGCGCGCAGTGCGATGTCCCGTACCCGGGCGCGCTGCAGGCCGAGGGATTCGTACAGGGCACAGGCGGTACGCGCCAGGAGCGGGGTGTCAATCCCCTCGGACTGTGGAGATCTTCTAAGCGGCCAGCTCCAAGGCGGAGTTGGCGCGGTGGTCGTGCTCGTAGTCGATCGGACTCTGATACCCACATACGCTGTGTAGTCGGTGTGTGTTGTAGAAGCCGGTGATCCAGGTCGCGAGCCCGTAGCGACGCCCTGTTATCCGTTCGGACCTCTTGCACGTACCCATCGCTGGGGAGTGTGTGCGAGGGCACGGTAGGAGCAGATCAGAAGTGGTCCATGAGGACGTGGGCCTGGCCTGTACCCCGTACCGGGGAGCGCAAGGCCGGGGAGTTCGTTCTGCCAGGTCAGGCGAGGCGCCATCGGAGCCGTCGCCCGCGACACGCCGCGCAGTTCGCACCCTGGGACAGAGATAGGAGTTCCGGGCCGTGACGGGAGCTCAGGAGCGACAGTACGCATCACGCAGCACACCCCGTCCCCGCCCGGCTCAAGCGACAGACCTCAGCCCGGATCGCCCCCGTAACGAAACGGTGCGAGCAGACGTGCTGCCGACATCCCGTCTGCTCGGCGGGTAGTGGCTGCGCCACACCGGGCCCTTACATGGCCGTGGTCATCCGAGGGCGTTCCAGAACGCGCAGTGGTGGCGGGGCTGTGCCGTGCGGGTGGGGACGATGTGGTCCGGCGCCAGGGACAGCGCCGTCTGGCGCGCCCAGTGGGGCGACGACGGGCCGTTGGGGTCGGCGGTGCGGGCGAAGCGGGTCCAGTAGTCGATCATGGTGTCGGCCAGCCGGTGCTGTGCCGCGGTCAGGTCACGGGGGCGGCGGCCCAGGTCGAACAGGTAAGGGAGTTCGCTCGCGTGCGGTGCGCCGAGCGGGAACGGCGGTGTGCCCGAGGTGACGGGCGGGGCGTGCTCGTCGGCGAACTCGTAGCGCCAGACGGGCACATGGGCGGCGAGCAGGCCCTCGGCGCGCGCCGTCGGGCAGGCGAAGTCGGCGTCGCCGATGACCGCGCCGAACACCGGTCCCCCGTCGGTGCGGTGCACCGGATACTCCCGGACGATCGTCTTCGCCTGCCCCGGCGAGGGGAAGAAGGCGGCCACGACGTCGGGCCAGGTGTCCGGGCTGACGGGATGGCCGGCCTGGACAATCCCGGCGGCCCAGCCGTTGCCCTCGTCGTGGTTGTTGCCGATGAGCACGGGAACGTGGTGGAAGCGGCCGGCGGCGATCGCCGCCGCGGGGTCGCTGGGCAGCAACGGGGTGGTGTGAGCGGGCTGTTGCTCGGTGTCCTGGGCCGCGAGCAGACGGGAAACGCCCACCCGTCGCAGGCAGGCCAGAACGTCCCGGGCGGAGCCGCAGCCGACCTTTGCCGCGAGGTCCGCGCCCGCGGCGCGCGCCGCGTTCAGGGGGACAGAGGACGGGGCGAACGGCCGGTCGGGGCGGCCTGTGCAGGGGCCGCTCTCGATGATCGCCCGGTCGAAGAGTCCTACGGCGGCGGGTGAGGCGAGCTGGGCGCAGACGCTGTAGCCCCCCGCCGACTCACCGGCCAGCGTTACGTTGTGCGTGTCGCCGCCGAAGGCGCCGATCTCGGTGCGGACCCAGTGCAGCGCCGCCTGCTGGTCGGCCAGGCCGAAGGTGCCAGAGCCGGGCAGCCCCCTGTGCGCGAGGAAACCGAGGGCGCCGAGGCGGTAGTTGACGGTGACGACCACGGCGTCGCCGCGGGTGGCCATGCGGTGGGCGTCGTAGGAGTTGCCCGCTCCGGTGGTGAAGCCGCCGCCGTGCAGCCACACGATCACCGGCCGGGGGCGTGCCGGTCCTGCGCTGTCGGGCGTCGTGACGTTGAGGTGGAGACAGTCCTCGTCGGTGCTGCCGCCGGGCACCTCGCCGGCCGGCTGCGGGCAAGCGCTCGCGGGCCGGGTCGCGTCCCGTACCCCGGACCAGGGTGCCGCGCGGCGGGGCGGCGCCCAGCGCAGCCTGCCGACCGGGGGCGCCGCGTAAGGGATGCCTTCGAAGGTGCGGTAGCCGTCGTGGGCGGCGCCCCGCACCGGGCCGTCGTGAGTGCGTACCGTGGTGGTGGGCCGGGCAGGCTCGGGCGAGGGTATTGCGGACCAGGCCGTCGCGAGTACGACGGTCAGGGCGCAGCCCAGGGTGGTCAGGACGCGGTGCATGGTCATCGTCTCCCCATCCGGTCAGGTCAGCTGCCGCCCATGCCGCCCTGCGCGGCGATCATGGTCGTCGGTAGCGCGCGTACGGCTTTCTCCAGTCCGGGCGCCAGGGCGCCGAGGCACCCCGTGCAGGCGTCGATACGTGCCCGGAAGGTCTTCTGGTCCTGCCGTGACACGACCGAGCGGACGCCGCCCGCCACGGCCAGCGCCAGCAGCGCGGCGTCGGCGGCGGGGATCTCCCCCACGGGGCCGTCTCCGTGCAGCGCCGCGGACACGCGGCCGCGGAGCGCGGCGGGCACGGCGCGGTCCGTCACGGTCAGCCGCCATGTGCCGAAGCGGGTGCGGGGCGCCTTCAGGGTGAGGAGTCCCGCCGCGCCAAGCCGGTCCTCCACCTCCGTCAGGGTCCGCTTGCGGTGGCGGCGCATGAGGTGCTTCCAGCCGTGCCCGGCGCCGGCGGCGTCGCGCAGCACGCCATCCAGGACCAGGTCGCCGGTCGGCTCCGTGCCGGACACGGTAACCGTGCCGCCCACCTCACCCAGCCGGCCGCGCAACGCGAGGTCGGTCAGGGCGGCGGCACGGACCAGCAGCTGGGCCCGGGAACGGTCGTAGAGGCCTTCGGCCACGTCGTCGTAGGCGAGCAGATACATGAGGCAGGCCAGGTCGTCGATCACACCTCGACGCTAGGGCCGGCTACCCCGGCCACGGATCGGCCACGGGAACGGACCTGCACTGGGAGCGCAGGAGGACCGCGGCTCGGCCTCCTCCTTGAGGAGGAGGCGGCGTTGTCAAGGACGGCGCGGCCGCACGAGGCCGTGGTCGTAGGCGGCGACGACGGCCTGGACGCGGTCGCGCAGGCCCAGTTTGCGCAGCACCGCGGTGACATGGTTCTTGACGGTGGCCTCCGACAGGCGCAGCCGCTCGGCGATCTCCGCGTTCGACAGCGCCTGCCCGATCAGGGTGAGCACCTCCCGCTCCCGGCCGGAGAGGTCCTGCAGGGAGGACGGCGGCGCCGGGTCAGGCGTGGTGCGCAGGAACCGGTCGAGGACACGGCTCAGCACGGCCGGCGCCAGCAGTGCGTCACCGCGCGCCGTGAGGCGGATCGCGTCGACGAGTTCGGCAGGGCGCATGTCCTTGAGCAGGAAGCCGCTCGCCCCGGCCCGCAGCGCTGCGACCACGTGCGCGTCCACGTCCCACGTAGTCAGCACGAGCACCCGGGCCCGACTACCCGACTCCACAATCAGCCGTGTCGCCTCGATGCCGTCCACCACGGGCATGCGTACGTCCATCAGCACCACGTCGGGCGCCAGTTCCCGCACCAGCCGCACCGCCTCCCGGCCGTCGGACGCCTCACCGACCACCTCAAGATCGTCCCGGGCGTCGATGATCATGCGGAATCCTGTACGTACCAGGATCTGGTCGTCGGCCACCACCACGCGCAGCGTCATGACGCACGCTCCACCGGCAGCCGCGCCGCCACCTCGAACCCGCCCCCGGGCAGCGGACCGGCGCGCAGACTGCCACCCACAAGCCGGACGCGCTCCTTCATCCCCACCAGACCGCGCCCCGCCCCCGCCGCGACCGAACCGCCCTGCGGCGTACGCCCGTTGTCGACCACCGTGACCTTCACACACTCCCCTTCGGCCGTCACACGCACGCTCACCTCGTCGGCGCCCACCGCGTGGCGCAGCGTGTTCGTGAGGGCCTCCTGGACGATCCGGAACGCCGCCAGATCCACCGCAGCCGACAGCCCGTCGGTGGCGCCCTCGCGGTGCACACGCACGGTCATCCCGGTCGCACGCACGGTGTCGGCCAGCTCGTCCAGGCGCGCGAGCGACGGCCCCGGCTCCCGCTGCTCCCCGGCCCCTTCCTCCCCCTCACCGCGCCCGAACGCATGCAGCAGCAGCCGTAGTTCGCCCAGCGCCGAGCGGGCGCCCGTCTCGATGGCCCGCAACGCCTGACGCGCCTGTTCGGGCCGCTGGGTGAACACATCGTCGGCGGCGCCCGCCTGAATGACCATCACCGACAAGGTGTGCGCCACGACGTCGTGCACCTCGCGCGCGATCCGCGCCCGCTCCTCCACCATGGCCCGGCGCATCTCCGCCCGCGTCCGTGCCTGCTGCGCCCTGCGCCACTGCCCCGCGGTCCACGCCAGGACCACCGTCAGCAGATAGACCGCCAGACCCGCCAGGCCGCCCGCACCGAACGCCAGCGGCGCCGGCAGGCACATCGCCGCGAGCGCCCGCACCGACACCTGCCGCGGCCTGGTGGCCGACAGTACGCACAACGCGACCTGTGCCGCGAGAAGTGCCCCCGTCAAGGTCACCGCGGGCAGCAGCGCCCACACCACGAGCCCCGTCGCCGCGGTCGCGGCCAGTACCGCGACCGGGGCGCGCGCCTGCCACCTCAGGGCGCAGACCTGCACGAGGACCAGGACCAGGGCCACGGGCAGTCGCCGGCCGTGCCCCGCGCCGGCGACGAGCACCGAGGTGCCCAGGACGGCGAGCACCAGACCGGCCGACCCCCACCACAGCGCCCGAGTCGCCCGGGACGACAGCTCGCCCCGCGCTTCCCCGACGAACACGTCGTCCGGCTCTCTGCTGCTGCGCTCCATGCCCCGACCCTACCCAGCGGCGCAGGCCGGGCCGTTCAGGAGACAACCGCCTACCCGGTGGCCGTCGAGACTGGCAGCCGACGGAATGTGACACACCCCCGACCACGCCCGCACGGGGTGGTGACCTCCACGCGACTCGAACTCGGAGTCGGCCGCGACGGCAACCGACTCCGCTGTCGCGTAGACGCGCTGGAGTGAGGTGGCGGGCCCTCGGGGGATGGAGTATCCGGGGCCGACGTAGGTGTACGCCCAGCCCGTCTCCTCGTCCCAGCGGAGACGGATTCCGCCCGGGCCGACGCAGCGGCTCACATCCCACCTCAGCCGGATGCGCATCCACTCTCCGGGCGGGCGCCCAGGTCGACGTGGACGATGCCCGGCAGGACACCGCGGTCGCCCGGGGCCGCACCGTAGGAACGGAGCTTGTCCGTGACGACCACCCACGCCACCGCGCGGGTCTTCTTCATCAGCCTGCGGAAGAAGCGTCGGGAGGGGCCTTGTCCCGCCGGATCTGGACGAGGACGGCGAGTACGTTGCCGTCCTGGTCGCCAGCCCGCCACTGGTACTTCAGCCCCCCGTTGATCCTGACGAACACCTCGTCCAGGCGCCACTTGTCGCCAGGCCGGGGCCGGCGGCCGCGCGGTCCGTTCGCGTAGGCCTGGCCGAACGTGGCGTACCAGCGGCGGATGGCCTCGTAGGAGACGATGACGCCGTGCTGGAGCATCAGCTCCTCGACCTCGCGGTGGGACAGCGGGAAGCGGAAGTTCAGTCACACGCAGTGGGAGATCACCTCGACCGGGTACCGGTGCCCCCTGTACGACGGCGACGTGCTCCCCACGGACGACCCCTCCCAGCGTGATCAACCAGAAGATCATCCCACCCGCACAGCCAACGTGACAGTGCCCACCGACCTGAACAGCCGCCCGCGCAAGGCGCTCAGCTGGGAAGCCCCAGCCGAGCGCCTGCCTGAGCTGCTCGCCACCACACAGCAGTGATCATGTGTTGCGACGACTACTGAAATTCGCCCGCACGTGTCTTCCACTGCGGCGCACCGGCCTTGGCACGTATGAACATCGGTCCCTACGCCCCGGGCCGGACGAGGTGGTCGCCGAGGACCATGAAGTCCAGCCCGATGCCGAGGAAGGTGCGTACCGCGTCCGCGGAAGAGTCGACGACGGGCTCGTCGCGGCCGTTGAACGAGGTGTTGACCAGCACCGGTGGCACTCCGGCCGTTCGCAGCCCGTGCAGCAGGCTTTCGACGACCGGTGCCTGCCCCGGCACGATCACCTGCGGGCGTGTGGTTCCGTCGACCGGGTGTGTCGCCGCCGGCATGACCTCGCGGGCGTGGCTGGAGACGACCGCGCTGCCCACCATGTAGCGCTCGCGCAGTCCCTGGCCGGGCCACAACGCCGGGGCGTAGTCCGCCAGCGTAACGGGGGCCAGCGGGCGCCACTGCTCACGGTTCTTGAGCGTGTTGATGCGGTTGCGGACGTCGGCCGGATGGGGGATGGCCACGATCGACCGGTGTCCCAGAGCCCGCGGCCCGATCTCCGCCCGGCCCTGGGCCACCGAACCGATGGCGCCCTCGAGGAGCAACTCGATGACGGCATCCGGGGAGAACTCGGTGACGACGAAGCCCGCACGGCGAAGATCGTCCAACTGCTGACCGGCGACGGACAGATCGGTGCCGAGATACGGCGACTCCAGCACCCCCTTGTGCTTGGGCGGGCAGATCGACCATGCGGCGCCGACCGAGACACCCGCGTCGTGAGGGAAGGGAGGCACGTATACCGGTTCGGGGAGCTTGCCGTTGGCCACGCAGTTGAGTGCCACGCCGCCGGCCAGGCAGATCTCCTGGGTGCCGGCTTGATAGACCGTCTCGGCGTGGAAGGCCCGATAAGCCTCCTCCACGGTGCGCTGCGCGCTGGCGGCGATGCGCACGGCCACCGGGTCCTTGTCCAGGTGCTCCGTCGTGGCGGTCACCGCGCCAAAACGGTCGGAGAAGTAATTCTTCCACTCCTTGACCAGGACATCGGAGTCCACATCGGCGGGAACGTCCAGGGGCGGCTTGCTCTGCCAGGTGCCGTCGCCGATCAGGTCGCCCATGGGGATGAGCGTGCTGTCGCCGCCGACGCCGTACGGGGCCAGGCCCATGGTCTTGCCCGCGCCGAATCTTCCGAAGCCCAGCAGGTCGGAAGCGGCCTCGTACATCAGGCCGATCGAATAGCCGCGTGCCCACTGCCGTTTGAGGGTGAGACCCGAACTCCGGTCGCCCGCGTAGATGGAGGCGGACTCGAGCTCGCCGCTTCCGTCGACGACCAGGACGCCGGCCCGCTCGAAGCCCGAGGCGTAGAAGGACGACAGGGCGTGAGCCAGGTGGTGCTCAACGAAGACGAATTCCGGACCGGCCTCCCCCGCGGCTTCGGGGCCGAACAGTTCGGCGTACATGTCGGCTCGCTCGGCGTCCTCCCAGGTGCGGAAGCGCCGCATGTCCCAGCCCATGGCCACTGTGTCGAGGTCACGCCAGGTGAGGCCGGCGGTCGCCAGGCAGTACCGGGCGGCGTTGACGGGGAATCGTCCCGGCGCGTGCTTGAGCCGGATGAACCGCTCTTCCTCGGCCAGCGCCACGATCCGGCCGTCTCCGTCGATCAGTGCGGCCGAGCTGTCGTGCAACTTCCAGTTGATACCGAGAACCCACATGCGTGGTGCCCCCTTCGTCAAGCAGTACGGATGGTTTGTCATGGCGCGACGGCCGACGAGGAGACCCTCTGCCCGGTTCGTCTCGCCGAGGGACACCGGAAGCGCTCACCCGATGCGCGAGCGGAGATCCGGAGTTCTCCAACGACCGTTCTGGCACTTCCGCGAAGGACGCCCGGGGGCCCACGGCTGCGACGACGCTGACGGCGAGGGTCCGCCCGATCCGTGTCCGCCGCGCGACGCCGGTCGGCCACCCCGGCCGGCGGCCCGCACAACGGCCACTCACGGCCGGCCGGGAAACCCGTCACGGGGTGTCCGTCTCGACATCGATCGAGTACACGTCGCTGATGACGCGCAGGTCCCGCTTGATGGATGCGGTGCTGGCACCGGTCAGGATGAACCTGCCGGATGCCACCGCCAGTCCCAGTTCGTGGTTGAGCAACTGGTCGATGTCGGGGGTCTCGGAGAAGACGACAGAGCTCGGTATCCGGTCGAGACCGTGAACGCGCCTGACCCGGCAGCGGTCCTTCTCGGACAAGGCGCAGTAGATCCAGCCGGAGGCGCCAGGGCGGTCGGTGCCCAGTTCGAGGTGGGTCGCGGGTGTCTCGATCGCGGAGGGCAGGTCCATGCACGACGCGATCGACTCCTGCACCAGGTCGACACCGTAGACGGTCTTCAGGTGCCGGCTGATGTACTCCCCTCCGAAGCGGTTGGCGATCTCCAGGAACACCAGGTCGCCGCTCGGGGTGAGGAACAGCTCCAGGTGGAAGGAGCCGTCCCGCAGCCCCAGCGCCGCCAGGACACGGTCGGTGAAGTCCGCGATGCGCCGGACCAGGGCTGAGTCGTCGATGGTGACGGACGCCAGCGGTCCCACGCCGCTGTTCTGGAAGGTGAAACAGGATCCGAGGAAATATTCGGCGGCGCTGAGGAAGAGGACGCGTCCGTCCCGGACGATGCCGTCGACATGGCACACCGTTCCCTCGATGAACTCCTCCACCTCGTAGCCGTCCTGGATTCCCTCGGCGTCGGCGTACTGCAGCAGGTCCGCGCCTCGGTCGAAGAGCCTGACGCCGATGCTGGCGGCCTGCCGCGTGGGTTTGAGGACGACCTTGCCGGGAAGCCCGGACACGATGGCGGTCAGCTCCGCCGCGGTGGTGGCCGCTCCGACCGGCCAGAACCGGGGTACTGGCACGACCTCGCGCAGCGTCTGCTTCATGAGGATTTTGTCGCGGAAGCGAAGCGCGGTCCCGACATCGACGCCGGGGACCGCGAAGTGCTCCCGCAGGCGTGCGGCGGGCAGTGTCGTGTACTCGAACAGGCCCACCACGGCAACGGGGGGGCCGAAGTCCTCCGAAAAGTCCTTCACCAGGTCGATCATCTGATCCACCACCTGGTCGTAGCCCTCCACACCCAGCCCGTCCGGCAGGTTCAGAACGCCGACCCGGGCGAACCGGTCGAGCAGGGACTTCGATATGCGTCCAGCGGCGTAGCTGTCCACCAGCAACGTGATGTCGTAGTTGTCGACGTCGAGTGTGTCCACGTCCAGGAAGTGATCGTCGAAGGCGACATGAACGACATGCCGGTGGTCCGTCATATTGATTCCTTAGAGGGTGAAGGAGGCGCTTCGGCGTCGCCGGCCCGGTCTTTTCGGGGGACTGTCAATCCGCTGCCGGCTTGTCCGGAAGACGGTGGAAGTCGCCGTCGTGATAAATCAGCGGCCGCCCGCTGTTGAGGGAATCGGCGTCGAGCGCCTCGGCGATGACGATGCGGTGGCTCGCCACGGATATACAAGCGGAGACCCTGCAGACGAGTCGTGCCAGGACACCGTCCAGAAGGGGGACACCGCCCGGGCCCACATGCCAGATCGTGGGAGGAGCGAAGCGGTCCGCGCCGCTGCGGGCGAAGGTGGCGCCCAGTTCCCGCTGATGGTCTGCCAGCACGTGTACGCCTACGTACTGCGCCTCCGCGATGACTGGCCAGCACGAATTCGATGTGGCGATGCCGAAGGAGAGCATCGGGGGTTCCAGGCAGACGGAGCTGAGCGAGGTGGCGGTGAAGCCCACCGGGTGTCCGCCGTGTGCCGTGATCACGGCGACGCCGGCAGCGTGCTGCCTGAACACCGAGCGCAGCGTCTGCGCGGAGACCGCGCCCCGCGCGCCTGCCCCGGCCCAAGGTGTCGTACAGGTCGCGGGGGCATCGTGGTTCCCGCGGTCCGCGGCAGGCGCATCGGAGGGCCTGGCCTGCACAGCGTGCTCCGGGCGGCTCACGACGTGCCTCCGGTGGCACTGGCGCGGATCACGTCCGCGATCTCGTCGACGCGGCTGTCCAGGTAGAAGTGCCCGCCTTCGAAGACCCGCAGGGTGAAGCCCAGGGCGGTGTGCTCGGACCAGACCGCGGCCTCTCCGACCGTGGCCTGGGGGTCGTTCCTGCCGACCAGGCAGATGACGGGGACGTGCAGGGGCGGCCCCGGAGCGTACGCGTATGTCTCCACGGCCCGGTAGTCGCTTCGCAGCGTCGGCAGGATCATGGCCAGCACTTGTTCGTCCTCGAGCACCTGTCTGTGCGTGCCGTCCAGTGCCCGGAGTTCCTCGACGATGCGGGCGTCGTCGAGGAGATGCATCGGGCGGCTCGTGGGACGCCTGGTCGAAGGGGCCCGGCGACCGGAGACGAACAGAGCCAGGGGAACGTCTCCTTGGCGTTCGAGCCGGCGGGCCACCTCGTAGGCGACCAGGGCGCCCATGCTGTGCCCGAACAGGATTGTCGGGCGCGGTCCGGCGGCACGCAGCTCGTCGGCGACGAAGCCGGCGAGGCGGGTGATGTCTTCGACGGGCGGTTCAGCGCGCCGGTCCTGCCGTCCCGGGTACTGGACGGCGAGCACCTCCATGGACGGGTGCAGCGTGCGCGACAGCTTGAAGTAGTAGGACGCCGCCCCTCCGGCGTGGGGGAAGCAGACGAGCCTCGGCCCCTCGGCGGGTGCGGGGTGGAATCGCCTCAGCCACAGTGCTGCCGAGGTGGCCGTTATGCCTGTCATGCGTGCTTGTCCCCTTCGCGCGGTTCCGCTTCGTCGGCGGGCATGTCCGCGGACATGCCCGGGGCGGCCGGATCCGGGCCGGTGGCGCCGCGCCACGGGCGGCTGCCGATCCGGAAATCCGCCTCGCGGGCCACGTGTTCGACGACGCGGCCCAGTTCGTCCGCCATGGCCCGGGCCGTGGACTCCTCGAAGGCGTTCGCGTCGTACTTCAGGAACACCTTGTAGCCGTCGGGCCCCCGGTAGATCTCGACGGTCACCGGCATCTCGCCGGAGTCCGGCAGGTCGTCGAAGGGCCGCAGGTCGAGCGGACCCGGCAGCGCCCCGTCCGCCCCGGTGAACAGTGACGCCCCGTCGAAGTTCTGGAAGATCAGGTTGGTTTCCACCAGAGGTGGTGTCCCACTGCCTTCCTCCTGGGCGAGTGCCCGCTCGATCTCCAAAGCGGGATAGGACCCGTGGTCGATCCCCCGGACGACCGCCCGGCCGACCCGGCCCAGGAGCGTGCTGAACTGCTCCCCGTCGGACAAGGTGGAGCGGATCGGAAGGCAGTTGACGAACTGGCCGACCACGTCCTTGAACCGCTCCTCGTAGCGGCCGGCGGTCGGGAAGCCGACAACCAGGTCCGACTGACCGGTGAGGGAGTGCAGGAAGACGGTGTACGTGGCAAGGAACAGCGTGGCCACGCTGGTCTGGTGGGCGCGGGCCCGGGCGGCGAAGGCCTCCGTGACCTCCGGGGTAAGCCGGGCCAGGACGACGTCGGTGCGGGGCGCAAGCGCGGCGGTGTCCTTCCGGTCGCGGGGCAGGGCGAGTTCGTCGCGCGGTCCGCGCAGTTCCGCGAGCCAGTAGTCGCGGTGTCGGCGGGCCTTCGGGCTCTTCAGCAGCGCGGTCTCCCAGGCGACGAAGTCGGCGTAGGTGACGCTCTCCTGATGCGTCGTCATGCTCGCGCCCGTTCCGACGGCCTCGCTGTAGGCGTTCTTCAGGGAGCGCACCAGGACCGCCGCGGACGTGCCGTCCATGACGATGTGGTGCACCGTGACGAGCAGCAGATGCCGCGGGACCCCGGTGCCAGTGTCCAGGGTGACGAGGTGGGCCCGGGCGAGGGGTCCGCCCGCCAGGTCGAACGGCTGGTCGGCCAACTCCTTGATGCGGGCCAGCTGTTCGTCACGCGCGGTCGCGGTGACGCGGGTCCTGGTGAACGTCATGGCGCGGTCGCGGTCGATGTCCATGTGCGGCACGCCGTCCGTCTCGCGGAAGACCGCGCCGAGGACCGGGTGGCGCCGCGACTGCGCACGGCACGCCTCCTCCAGCGCGTCCGCATCGAAGGCGCCGTGGATCTCGAACAGCAGCGGGATGTTGTAGGTGGCGGCGTCCGGGTGGCGCCGGTGCCCCCGCCACAGCCTGCTCTGGCTGCGCGAGAGTTCCCAGCGCTCGGTGGTCTCCGCCTCGCTGCCGGGCGCATCCTCGGCCTGGGGGCCGGCCGTTTCCCGCGCCGCCGGCCGGGTGGCTGCCACGAGCGCGTCCACCGCGTCGGGCCGCTCGGCCAGGAAGTGCTCCACCAGCCCGTCGACGGACTCGACCTCGAACAGCAGCGTCGAGGAGACGTCGTCGCCGAGATCGGCACGGATCGCCTGGGTCAACTGGAGGACGAGCAGCGAGTCCAGCCCATACGACGTCAGGGGCACGGCGGAGTCGATCCGCTCTGCGGGCACGCCCAACACCGTCGCCGCCGACTCCCGCAGATGGTCCGTCAGCACCTCGCCCACGTCGGCTCCGGTCGAGCGCGGCTCCGGCTCATGAACTCGTTCCGGCGGGGACCCCGGCTCCGGGACGGTCACGGACGACGGGAGGGTCACGGACGAAGGAGCGTCCGGGACGACGGGGGTCGCCTGTCGGCCCGGGGCGAGCTGGCGCGTGGTTCCGTCGCTCTCGGCCGCGATGATCTGCTGGCCGAGGGCGTCCGCCTGCGGCAGCACGGACAGGACGGTCCGGAAGCCCTCGCCGTGCAGGACGTCGCGCCAGCCCTCGGGGGACAGCGCCGGCGATCCGGGGAGGCGCAGCCCGGTGTCCGTCGACAGCCACCAGCCTTCCAGCAGGCCGAAGGTGAGGTGGCTGAAGACGTCGAAGCGCGACAGCTCGTTCAGCACCAGCCAACCGCCCCCGCGCAGCGCCGCCTTGGCGTTGCGCAGCGTGTTGCGGATGTCGGCGGTGGCGTGCAGGACGTTCGCGGCGACGACGATGTCGTAGCCGCCCTCCTCGATGCCCTGGCCGGCCAGCGGCCGCTCGACGTCGAACAGCGCGCAGTCGAGATAGGGCACATGGGGTCCGTGAACCCGGCGCGCGTTGTTCAGGAACGCTTTGGACAGGTCGGTGTACAGGTAGGTGTCGATGCTGTCCTGGTGGGGCCGCAGCGCCTGGAACAGGCCGGTGCTGGTGCCGCCGGTGCCGGCACCGATCTCCAGGACTCGGATCCGCGCACCGGGATCCTCGTGCAGCCGCTCGGTCACCAGGGCGACGACGGTGTCCTGGACGGCGTGGTTGAACGCGTCCGCCACCGGGGTGTCGCGATAGCAGCCCTCGACGAGTTCGAAGGAGCCGCGCGGGAACATGACGTCGGTCGGCCGCCTGACGCCGGTCAGGATGTCGGGCAGCGCGCGGAGCGTGGCGTCGACGAGCTCCAGCTCCGCCTTGAGGCCCGGGTCCGCGGACCACGCCTGCCGGCGCTCGTCCCACTCGGTGAGGAGAGCGTGCAGGGGCGATGTGGAGTCCGGAATCACCCGCAGGGCCTGGCGCAGCCAGGGCAGGTACCGCTCCTGGACGCCCGCCCGCCGCAGGCGCGCCTCGGCGTCGGCGTCGGACTCGGACTCGGTCGGGGCGGGAGCATCCTCCACCTCGGTGAGCGCGCCCAGTTCCACGAGGTGGGCCCGCAGGAGCCGTCCGAGCAAGGGGTCGCGTTCCTCCGCTCGCCAGGCGGCGACGGCACGCAGCACATCCCGCTCCTCGCCCGGGGTCTCGCGCGTGGTGAGCGCGTGCGCGGGCACCCGCGTGGCGGTCCCGGCGCGCATGGCCGTCCGCACCGACGGCTCGACGCCGGTCAGCGCGTCGACCGTGGTCAGCTTGACGAACCCGAGCTGGTCGTAGGGGCCGCCGAGCAGCACGTCGAGGGCCTCCATCGCCTCGGGCGCCTCGATGGAGACCAGTCCCGTACGCTCCATGCGCCGGCGGTAGAAGTCGGAGGAGACGCTGCCCTGGCTGCCCCACCAGCCCCAGTTCATGACCTTGACGGGGCAGTTCCAGTGGTGGTCGAGGAGGCGGGCCCAGGCGTCGAGGAAGACGCTGCCGGCCGCGTAGTTGCCCTGTCCAGCCGTCGTCGCGAAGGACTGGACGGAGGAGAAGAACAGCGCGAAGTCCAATTCCTCGCCGTCGAGGACGCGTGCCGTCGTGACGGCGGCGTCCACCTTGGCGGACAGGCTCGCGAGCAGGGTCTCCTCGTCCATCCCGGCGAAGCTCTGGTCGCGCAGCACGAGGGCCGCGTGCACGACGCCGTGGATCCGGGGGAACGCGGACCTGATCCGGTCGAAGGCGTCCCGCAGGGAGGCCTCGTCCGTGGCGTCGGCTCGCACGTAGCGGACGGAGCCCCGGCCGCGCACGGAGTCCATCCGGGCCCTGACCGCCGCGTCCTCGGGGCTGCGGCCGATCCAGACCACGTGGGCGCCGAAGCGCTCCACGACGTGCCGTGTCCACGCGGTGCCGAGGCCTCCGGCGCCGCCGACGACGACGTAGACGCCGCCCTCGCGGTAGGGGGCGCCGACCGTTGCCGCGACTTCGCAGGGGGCCCAGCGGCGGGTCAGCCACTGGCCGGAGCGGTGGACCCAGGAGTCCGTCCGGGCGTGCGTCGGCAGCGCCATGAGGTCGGCCGGCCACGGCTCGTCGCCGAGGTCGACCCGCCGCACGGACCAGTTGGTGTACTCCAGCGCGAGCGAGCCGAACAGGCCGTGCAGTCCTGCGTATGCCGGCCGCGGGCGCTCGTTCGGGTGGGTGGCCAGGGCGTGCCGGGTGACCAGGGTGAGGCCGAGCGGCCTCGTGTCGTGGTCGGTGCGCAGCAGGCCCTTGATCATGCGGAAGGCCGCGACGGCGCCGTCCGTCTGGGCGGCGACGAGACGGTCCGCGTCAGTCGGTTCCATCTCCGTGTCCGGCGCGATCCACACCAGATGGTCGACCGGCGCCGACGCGCGCAGGGCGTCGGCCACGTCGTCGGCGGACGCGGTGGCGGGCAGGTGCCAGGTCGTGCCGCGCGGGAACCGCCGTGCGAGACGGTCCCGCTGCCTGGTGTCGCCGCCCACGACGAGCACGTGGTCGTCGTCGCCGGGAAGGACGCCGGTGAGGGCGTGCGGGGGCAGGACGTCCCAGATCGGCGCGAACAGCGACGGCGGCGGCGCCGCGATTCGGCGGGCGGTGTAGCCGGTCATGCGGACGCACACCTCCCCCGAGTCGTCCACCAGGTCGATGTGCAGACGGCTGAGCGCGTTCTCCGCGCCCGGCGCGTCCGCCGTGCGGACGACGGCCCACATGGACGAGGGGCACGGCGCGAAGGCGTCGAGCTGTTCGAGCGCGAAGGGCACGGACGTGCCCTCGGGCATGCCGTCGCCCGCCAGGAGGAGGGCCACCGAGGACTGGATGGCCGAGTCCAGGAGCGAGGGGTGCAGTACGAAGGGCCGCTCGGGCGTCGGCGCGGCGTCCGGGACGCGGAGTTCGGCCACCACCAGGCCCGGACCAGTGTGCGCCTCGCGGATGGCGCGGAGCGCCGGGCCGTGGTCGATGCCGCGGGCCACGAGCGCGGCGTGGATCCGCTCGCCGCTCACCATGGTCCGGCAGCCCACGCGTAGCTCCGACAGCGAGATGCGGGGCGGGCGCGGCGCGTCGGACCGGGAGAGGCGTCCCTCGCAGTAGACCGCGGCCTCCTCGTTCGTCGAACGGAACTCGAAGGCGACGCCGCCGGACGCGGGGCGCAGCAGAAGTTCGACGTCGGCCGGAACGCCGTCCGGCGCGGTGCCGTCGGCCACAACGGGCCGCACCCAGGTGACGTTGCGCAGACGCACCGTGTCGGCCGGGGAGACGCCGAGGAGGTCGGCGGCCGCAGAGCGGGCCATCTCCAGGTAGACCACGCCGGGCAGGACATGCCGTCCCTGGACGACGTGGTCGTCGAGGAAGCTCCGGGTCTCGGCGAACGTGACGCGGGTGTGTGAGGGGCCGCTCACGGCGGGGGCCGGGACGGTCCCGGCGGCTGGCGCGGCCTCTACCGGAACGGCCGGAGGTGTCGGGGCCGCGGCCTGGGCGTGCGGGGGCTCGGCAGAGGGGGCCGCCGCTGGGGTCGCGGGGGCCGGCGTCTCGGCGGGGAGGGCCGCGCCGGCCCAGTGGCCGACCCGGGCGAAGGGGTAGGTGGGCAGGGGCACGCGGCGGTACGCGCCGGCCGTGAACGCCTCCTCGTATGCGAGGTCCGCGCCGTTTGCGAACAGGTCGGCCAGCGACTCCAGTTCGGCGCGCAGGGTGTGGGGGTCGGTGGCGGGGTCGGCGCACCGGCGCAGGGTCTCGCGGCCGAGGTCGGCTGTGTCCCGCTCGCGGTCCGCTCCGGCGTCACCGGTGACGGCGCGGGGTCCGGCGGTCCCGGCCGCCAGCACGCGGACCAGGTCGTCGTGGTCGCGTACGACGCATGCGAACCGGTACCGGAAGTGTTCCCGTCCGGCGGTCAGGGTGTAGGAGAGGTCACCGAGGCCCTGTTCCGGGTGGCTGCGGCAGTGCGCGGCCAGCCGCTCCACCTGCTCGCCGAGTTGTTCGCGGGAGTGGGCGGACAGCACGACGAGGTGCGCCGCGCGGTGCGGCAGCGCGGCGCGGACCCGCTCCGGCGCCTCTTCGAGGACCACGTGGGCGTTGGTCCCGCTGGCGCCGAACGCGCTGACCGTGCCGAGGCGCGGCACCCCGGCGGGGCTGTGCCAGGGCTGGGTGCGGGTATTGACGTAGAAGGGGCTGTCCTCCAGGGCGATCGCCCCGTTGGCCTCCTCGAAGTGGAGCGACGCGGGGATCCGGCGGTGCCGCAGCGCCAGGAGCACCTTGAGGACTCCGGCGACACCGGCCGCGAACTGAGTGTGGCCCAGGTTGGTCTTTACCGAGCCGAGGGCGCAGTAGCCCGAGTCGTCGGTGCCCTCGCGGAAAGCCCGGGTCAGGGCGCCGAACTCGATGGGGTCGCCGAGCTTCGTGCCGGTGCCGTGCGCCTCGGCCAGGCCGATGCGCCGCACGTCCACGCCGAAGGTGTCGTACACGTCGCGCAGCAGGCGTTCCTGCGACAGGGAGCTGGGCGCGGTGAGTCCGTTCGTGGCGCCGTCGTGGTTCACGCCCGAGCCGCGGATGACGCCGTGGATGTGGTCGCCGTCGGCGAGGGCGTCGTCGAGGCGCTTGAGGACCACGACGCCGACCCCCTCACCCGGCACGAAACCGTCCGCGCGGTGGTCGAAGGTGTGGCAGCGGCCGGAGGGCGAGAGCATTCCGGCGCGTCCGGCCAGCCTGTACAGGCGCGGTGTCGACTGGACGAACACCCCGCCGGCCAGGGCCATCGTCGTCTCGCCCGACCACAGGTCCTTGCAGGCCAGGTCGATGGCGACGAGGGAGCTGGAGCAGGAGGTGTCGACCGCCAGGGCGGGTCCCCTGAGGTTGAGGAAGTAGGAGACACGGCCCGGGATGACGGAGCCCATAGTGCCCCACAGTCCCTGCACGGGGGCGGACTCGCCCTCGCCGCCCGGGTAGTCACCGGCCCAGCAGCCGACGTAGACGCCGCAGCGCCGTTCGTTCATGGCGCGGGCCGGGTATCCCGCGTCCTCCAGGGCCTTCCAGGTCTCCTCCATGAACAGCCGCTGCTGCGGGTCCATGCCGCGCGCCTCGACGCCGGAGACGTTGAAGAACAGCGAGTCGAACTCGTCGACGTGGTCGAGGAATCCACCGCGCAGCGCGCCCGTGGCATCCGCGTCGCCTGCGGTGTCCCAGCGGGTCGTGGTGGTTATCAGGTCGTCGCCCGCGGCGAGGTGCGCCCACAGTTCGTCGAGGTTGCGCGAGCCGGCGAACCGGCCGCTCATCCCGATGACGGCAATGGGCGGACGCGCCTCGGCGCCGCTGCCCGTCTCCCGTCCGGCCGCGGGCCGTGCCGTCGCGAACGACTCCGGCTCCGACGCCGGGGACGCGGCGGTCGGGGGTTCGGGTCGTACGGCGGGCCGGGCGATTCCGATGTCGTCGCGGTGCGCCGCCAGCAGGTGCGCGGCGAGGCGGCGCACGGTGCTGTGGTCGAACAGGACGCCCGTGTCGAGGTCGAGCGACAGCTCCTCGCCGAGTTCGTGGGCCACGCGGACGGCGAGGATGGAGTCCAGCCCGTAGTCGGCGAAGGCGGCGGTGGCGACGATGTCCTCCTCCGGCATGGCCAACGCCCGCGCAAGCACGGCACGGACGATGCGCGGCACCTCCACGTCGAGCGACTCGCCCGACCGCGCCGACACGTCCTCGACGGACGCGGCCGGGGCGGGGGTGGACGAGGCAGCCGGGGCCGGGGTGGACGCGACGGCCGGGGTGAAGGAGGCAGCCGGGGCCTGGGTGACCGTGACCGACGGGCCGGGCCGGGCGGACTCTCGCGCGATGCCCGCCGACTCCCCCGCGCGACCGGCCGGAGCGACCGGTGCGAGGTCGGCGATCCAGTACCGCTCGCGGGCGAACGGGTAGGTGGGCAGGGCGACACGGCGGCGCCCGGCACCGGCGTGCAGCGGCTCCCAGTCGATCTCCAGGCCCTCGACCCATACGGCGGCGAGTTTGGAGAGCTTCCCGTCCCGCGCCCAGCGCTCGACCAGCAGCTCGCGTACGTCCTCGTCGGCCAGCTCGGCGATCAGGCCCGCGCCGGCGGCCGCCGGGCTGCCCCGGTACACACCGGTGGCCGCGGCGGCGCCGTCGGCCAGGAAGCCGCTCAGCGCCTCGCGCAGGCCGGCCGTCGAGGTGACGACGAGCGCGAGCCGCTCACGCATGGCCTCACGGCCGGTCTGCAGGGTGAAGGCGAGGTCGGCGAGGTCGACGTCAGCGCGGGCGACGAACTCGGCCAACTCCGCTGCGGAGGAGTTCAGTTGCTCGGACGTGCGCGCCGAGAGGACGACGAGGTGCTCGGTGCAGCAACGTATGCTCGCCGACCTGGCCCGCCACGATTCGACGGTCCACTGGGACCGGCTGCTGTTCAGCGCCAAGGAGTCGGTCTACAAGACCTGGTTCCCGCTCGTCGGCAGTTGGCTCGGCTTCGACGACGCCGCGATCGAAATCGACCCGGACGGCGGCGTCCTGCGGGCGCGGCTGCTGCTCGAGGGCCGCGACCGCGAGGGCAGACAACTACGCGAACTGCACGGCCGCTGGCGGGTCGGGCGGGGACTCATCCTGACAGCCGTCGTCCACCGGCTGTAGGGCCTGCGGCGGACGGACGGCCGCAGGCCGGGGGCGGCCCGACCGCCCGCCATGACGCCGAGGCGTGCGGCCGGGAATGCGGAGTTCGGATGCGGGGCCGGGGTGCGGGCGTACGGCTCAGAAGCGGGTGTTGACAGCGCCCCGGCTACCCAATGACGGCAGCAGCCTGCACGATGCTGCGCTTGACGACGTCGATCGACGTCGTCAAGCGGCTCCGGCGGCTCCGGCGGCTCCGGCGGCTCCGGCGGCTCCGGCGGCTCCGGCGGCTCCGGCGGCTCCGGCGGCTCCGGCGGCTCCGGCGGGAGGACGTTCCCATGCCGCTGGTGCCGCATGTTGAAGTGCCAGATGATCGTTCGGTCCTCCTCCAGCCCGCATGCGGCCAGGAAGATGTACAGCCACTCCGTCGTGGGCAGCTGGTTGCCGCCCAGTACCTGGGTGAACGTCGCGCCAGAGATCAGGTAGTGGCTCTTGCTCCGCTCCACCAGTTCCGGGAGCGACAGCCCCCGCTCCCGCACCAGCTCGTTCTTCAGCCCGCTCACGTCCTCGGCCGTCGTGCACAAAGCGAGCGCGGTGTGCGTGTGATCGGCCGCCATGACCTTTGTGACCCGCCAGTCTTTCTGGACCAGCTCTGCCGGACGCCGCAGCGCCCGCGTGACGCGGACGCCGACGCGCTGGAGTGGCAGGGGGTTGTTGCCGGTGTCCTCGCTGCTGCTACGGCCCGCATCGCGGCACGGGTCCGCACTCCCCGCGCTGTCGGCTTGGCAGGGCTCCGGGACTGTGAAACGCTCGTTTTATGGCATATCTGTCCCGCGTCGGCACATCGATCTCGAACGGTTGAGTCCGGCTGTCTGTCGGAAGTCCCCCGGATCCAGGCTCCCGTTCGGGAGTAAGGAACAGCCATGAGGGCGACTGAGCACGCTCACGACCGCGACGACCACAGTGACCCCACCTTGTACCGCACTCCGGCGGATGCCGTCGCCGCGCCCCCGGAGAAGCTCGCCTATGTCGTCGGTTTCGACCCGACCGCACGGCGCGCGGACGCGTTGTTCACCGTCGGTACCGACCCCGAATCCCCCGAATACGGCCGCGTGATCTCCGACGCCGAGCTGCCCGGCCTGGGCAACGAACTGCACCATTTCGGCTGGAACGCCTGCTCGAGCGCGCTGGCCCATGCCGGTCATCATCACCCTGCGCGGCGCTACCTCATCATCCCGGGACTGCGCTCCTCCCGGCTGCACATCTTCGACACCGGCCCCGATCCCGCCCGCCCGCGCCTGGTCAAGGTAGTCGAGTCCGAGGAGTTGGCCGCCAAGGCCGAATATTCACGTCCGCACACACTCCACTGCGGCCCCGACGGGGTGTTCCTGTCCTGCCTGGGCGGCGCGGACGGCGCGGACGGGCCTGGCGGCGTCGCGCTGCTGGACCACGAAAGCTTCGAAGTGCTGCGCGCCTGGGAGAGTGACCGCGGACCGCAGCGGTTCGCCTACGACCTCTGGTGGCATCTGCGCCAGAACATCGCCGTGACCAGCGAGTGGGGCACCCCCTCGATGTACGAGGACGGCCTCGTCCCCGAACTGCTGCTGCATCGCCAGTACGGCCACTCGCTGCACTTCTGGGAGCTGGACTCCGGTCGGCACCTGCAGCGCGTCGATCTGGGGGACGAGAACCAGATGGTGCTGGAGCTGCGTCCCGCGCACGACCCGGAGGCAACGTGGGGGTTCGCACACGCCGTGGTCAACGTCGAGGACCTGTCGGCGTCGGTGTGGCTGTGGAACCAGGAGGGCGAGGACTTCGTGGTCCGCAAGGTGATCACCATCCCTGCCGAGCCCGCACAAACGGAGGACCTGCCTCCGGCGCTGCAGCCGTTCGGCGCCGTTCCCCCATTTATCACCGACATCGACCTGTCGGTGGACGACCAATGGCTGTACGTATCCACATGGGGAACCGGCGATCTGCACCAATACGACGTGAGCGACCGGTTCCATCCGAGGCAGACCGCGTCCGTGCGTCTTGGAGGCATCGTCAGCCGACAGCCGCATCCCGCCGAGCCGGACACTCCACTGACCGGCGGAGCGCAGATGGTCGAGCTCAGCCGCGATGGGCGGCGCGTGTACCTCACGAACTCCTTGTACAGCACCTGGGACGCACAGTTCTATCCCGCGGGCATCGACCCGTGGATGGTCAAACTCGACGCCGACACCTCACACGGCGGGCTCTCCGTCGACAGCCGCTTCTACCCGCACGGCCCGGACTTCCGGGGCTTGCGCGTGCACCAGACGCGCCTGCAAGGCGGCGACGCCTCCTCGGATTCGTACTGCTACCGCAGCTGACCACTTGTGCTCCGCGAGGGCCTGCTGAAGGTCGTGTTGTTCCGACTCGGCTCGGGGGCCGCCATGTGCGGAGTGCGCCGAGGATTTGGCGGCACATATCGGCACAGCGGCGGGTCGCATCCCCGCACATCCGACGGAGCCGGTTCGCCCGGGCACCGCGCACGTAAGCCCGCCACCCTCGGAGGGAGGGGACATGTCCTCCGTGCTCTACGCAGCAGGCGCTCACACTGACGACGCAACCGGGTGGCAGCTGCCCGCCACCGGAACGCTGGTGGCCGTGGTGCTGGTGGCTGTGGCCACTGCGGTGGGCGCCTGGCTGGCACGGCGCGGATCCGGCCGGTCGGCGCTTCTGCTGGCCGCCGTGTCAGGGATATTGCTGATCATTGCGGTTCTCGACCTTCTGCCCGACGCGTGGGACGAGGCCCATGAGGCCGGCGTGCCGCTGTGGGCGGTGCCGGTCACCGCGCTCGCCTCGTACGCCGTGATGGGTGCCGTGGTCCGTATCGGCTGCCCGTGCAAGCCAGGTCGTGCGGGCGGCGTCGGCGCGGCATCAGGGCTCGCTCTGCACCGCTTCCTGGAGGGGTCGACCCTGGCGCTGACCGCCTCGGTCGCCGTGGTGGCGGCGCTCCTCGTGCACGCGGCCAGCGAGGGCCTGGCGCTGTCCGCTCTGCTGGGGGTGCAACCGAGGCGGCGCGTGGCTCCGTGGATCGGGCTGGCCTGCTTGAGCCCGGTCGCGGGTGCCTTCGTGGCGAGCGCTTTGCCCATTCCGGACGGCATCATGCCGCTGCTGCTCGCCTTCGTTGGCGGCGTACTCACGCAGGCGGCGTGGGTGGCGCTCACACTCGCCCATCAGCAGGGGCCCGCGGACCGGCGAGTTCTCGGGGTCCCGGCTGCGATGGCGATGACTCTCGCGGCCGTCCTCACCGCGCTCTTCGTCCTTGTCGGGACAGTCAACCGCTGAACGCGACCTGTCACACGAGGGCGATGAAGGTCGCGGGAACCGGCGGGCGCGGCCGTGCGACTCTCTGCCTTCGGCCCGCGAGGTGCGCAGACCGGCATGGAGGCAGAGCTGTGGACGATCGCGTATTTCGGCTCTGGCGAGGATTTTGTGAAGTCTGCCGATGGGTGCGTTTCTTCTTGAGGGACGAGAAACACCTGGTCAACGCGTTGGTCCTCCGGAAACCGCGTCACGGTAGATCGTGTCGTTCTTCCCGGAACGACCACGTCCGTACTGGTCACCGACGAGGTCCCTCCAGAAGAAACGCACCCTCTGCCGATCGAGCACGCTGAGCAGAGTCATTGTTGTCCGGTACTGCGCAGTGCCACCGCGATGTGGCTGTAGCTGGGTATGGACGCTCCGTTGGCCTTCTCGTAACGGACTGCCTGTGCGAGCCCGAGCTTCTCCCCAGTGGACAGGGTCCGGTTCCCTGTCCACAACAGCACCTTCAGTTGCTCGTTTTGGATGGTGAGAAGCGGTTCGACAGGCTCCAACGGCAGGCCGGTCCGGGCGCACCAATCGGCCACTGCGGTCCAGAAGCCGGCCAGGGTGCCCCAGCAGGCTGCACCGCGGGGGCCTAGCAGCGCGTACACCTCGTCGGGCGACCAGAACGTGTCGAGACCGTGCGACACGAGGTTCTGGATGTTCTCCAGCAGTGAGACGACGAACTCGTAGTTCGGCTCGTCCCCGAGCAGTTCCTCCACGATCGCCAGAACCTCAGTGATCGCGCCGGAGTTGCGCTGGGCGACTCGATAGGCAACCTCTCGACCGACGACCTGGTCGTTGCCGGCATCTGTCGATCCGGGCCCGATCCCTGCAGCGTCAAGCAGTCGCCGAGACCGCCCGGCGGGCCGTCGGCGCCATGGAATTCGCATCGTGTCTTCTCTTCTTCCGCATACTCTTCCAGAGACCGTTCCGCCCTGGCGGCCGATCAGCATGACAGGGCGGTCACCGCAGACCTTATGCCGGGTGGGGAGGTTCGGGCTCTGTCGACGATCTTGAGACATCGGCAAGGTCACGGGCTGTGAAGCACGCGTCTGCGGAGGAGATCGAGGTTGGCCCGGCCAAATCCCGTGCGTTTGAGGAGCTTGACGCGCGTCACGTGACCCTCGACCTGGCCTGAGCTCCAGGAGGTGGAAAAGGCCGCGGTGACGGCGTCGATGTCGCGCCGCAAGCCGCTGACGAGGGAGTGCAGGGCGTGCAGATCGTCGGCGAGGACCCGGTCCATCCAGGTGGGCAGCAGGTCGCTGCGGTGGTCGCGCATCAGCTGCGGTTTCGTACGGAAGGCCAGGTCGGACCGGCCGCGGGCGAAGTGGCGGGCGGGGGTGTAAGGCCTCGCGTGCAGCGGGTAGTACACGCGGCCGTCGGTCCACACCGTGGTCACCGTGACGATGCCGTTGTCCGTCTTGCCCAGCCGGCCCAGCCACTGCCGGCCCACGTGCGCGGTCGCCGTGCCGTCCTTGCGGTCCCCGGAATCGTCGATCACGATGACCCCACCCTCGTGCGGAGCCGTCGCCGACCGCGACGGCGAATCTGTTCTCGGGCAGGTCGACTACCTCGTACCAGTCGCCGCACACGTTCAGTGACCCGGCGGCGGGCAAGTAGCGCACCGCGGTGTCCCGGTGCCGGGCCAGGTGGGGCGAGCGGAGCATGGCCTCCTGCAAGGTCAGGGCGACCTGGCGTTCCCGGGCGTGGGCTTGGCGTAGTTCCTCGTTCAGTCGCTTGAGCTCGCGCGCCCGCGCGTACAGTTCGACCTCCATCGCCTCCGTGTCGCTGAGCGCCCCGCCTTCTCGCGGGCGGGGGTGGGAGAGGATGAACGAGGTCACGTCCTCCCCCCGGTGGATGATCCACTCCACCTGCCCATCCGGCCCGAGCACCGGGGTGTTGATCGCGGACCACCACCGCTCCTCGAACACGCCGGGCCGGTCGTCCACGGGAATGCCGTACTTCATCGGCGCCATCGTGTCCGGCTCCTTCGAGCGCAAGACCCGGTGCAGGGAGGCGTGCAGATTCCGAAACCCCTCAGCATCCGGGTCCGCCGGATTGCCAGGGAAGGCATCGAAGAGGTACCGCCCGAGCAGATCCTCACGAGTACGGCCGGTCACCCGGCAGGCCGCCTCATTGACGTCGGCGAGCACCAGATCCGGGCCCAGCACCATATACGGGGTGGGGGTGACCGCGAACAGCGCCTGGTAGTCGATCCCCGGCCTCGCCACACGGCGCGGCCGTGCATCCTCATCAGGGCTGTTCTCGTCCCTCACCCTTATGTTCTACCGTTCGTCGGCGCCCTCGGCACCCTCGGCGCACCGCCTGCCCTCGCATCTGCCACGTGCCCTCATGACGACAGCCTCTAGGGACCGCAAAGGCGCTGGCGCAACCGCGCCGAACGGTTGCCCGCCAACTCTGCCGATCAGCTCGCCGACTCAAGTGCCCAGTTACGGCGGGTCGTGCGATCACTCGGGCCGGACTCGCCAACTTCGTGAACATCCGCCAACTAGCGCGAACAGTCACAGTTGGCCTAGGAGAAACGCCCGCTTCCGGCGGCCCGCGCCGAATCGGACAAGGGGTCCGTGGTCGGGCCGACCACGATCGGACAAGGGGTCATGGTCTGGGTTCTAGTGGTCGTCGCAACACTTCCGCTTTGCGTTGATAGTTTGTCGAGAGTCTCGGCGGGCGTCCTCCAGCCAAGGGTCTTGCGGGGCCGGCTACGTCGGCATGCTCGCCGGCCCCGCCGCCATCGGCTGGTTGACCCACCTCGTCGCCCTGAATCACGCCTTCGTACTGCTGATCATGCTGTGTGGGATCACCGCCGTAGCCGCCGGGATCCTGCGCACCGGATCCGACCGCACGAGCGAGATGGCGGCAAGTTGCAGCTGAACGCCCCTCGGGATCCGGAGGAACCCACGACGATGTCCACCGACCGCAGCATCGTGCTGTTCGACCCCTTTGGGGTCATCGCCCGCCACCAACGCCCAGGCGCTCTGGGAAAGATGGCCGCCCGCTGTCACACACCGAGGTCGCCTTGCTGTCGAACATTCCCTCCGACCACGCGGACGCCTTCCTTGCCGCGCAGCCCTGGCTGCACAATCTGGACCACGTGGCCTTCTCCGGGAAGATCAAAGCGGCGAAGCCGGCCTCAGCTGCCTTCCATCACTGCGTCGTCGCCATGCGGGCCGCCCCGACCGACTTCCTCGTCGTCGACGACCGCGGGGAGAACGTACGCGCCGCGCAGGCCATGGGTATGAACCGGACACGTCTTCACCGATCGCGACGAGCTGGCAGCCGTCATCGACACCTGATTGCCGACTCGAGGACTCACGCGGAAATGACACATCCCTCACCATCCAGGCCTTCTGGTTGGCCCGCGGCCCGGCCCGTCGGCAGGAACAACAGCCCCCCATGGCGGCCGCGGTGGCGAGCAGGGACTCCCCGGTGACCTCGAGGCTGAACAGGCCAGTGATCGCGGCGGCGGGCTCTCTCGATGCCGGAGGAAATCACCGAAGGCGTCGACGAGGCCCGCAAGGTGAGCGAGGGCTGCGACGCGCTCTTCACCAAGCCCGAAGCCCTGCATGCCAGGTCGTTGAGCTGAAGGTGCCCGGTGCGCTGGAGGCATCGCCGCGCATGTCAGGTGGTCGACGGCCCGGCTGTCTGCCGCTATGACCGCAGCGCCGTGACGATCAGGCCGCTGTTGCCAGGGGTCGTCGTCCCCAGCGGATGCCCTTCTCGCTGCGGATCCGGGCGCGTTCGCGGCGTTGGGCGGCCAGCAAGTCGGGGTGGCGGGCGGCGCCAGCGCAGGTAACGGTGCAGCTCGCGGGTCTGGACGGTGTGGTTGGGGTGGTGGAAGTTGGCGAGGGGTGAACTGTCGCAGCGGTCCGAAGTGCGCTTCGATCGGGTCGGCCCATGAGGCGTTGGTCGGGGTGAAGCACAACTCGACCTTGTTCCTCTTCGCCCAGCGGCGGATCTTGTCGCCCGTGTGCGCGGAGAGGTCATCCAGGATGATGTAGATCGAGGCGCCGTCGGGGCGGGCGGCCCGGATCGACTTCAGGACCGCGAGGGTGTTGGCCGTGCCTTTGCGGCGGCGGTTGACGCTGTCCTTGCCGAAAACGTCGTCCGTGCAGGTCACGCGGCTTGTTGGTACTCGTGGAGGATGCCACCGAGTCGGTCGCGTTTTCGTGTGTCGAGGCGGGCGGTCTGCCCCGGATCGGTGATCGGTGGGGGCAACGAGTGCAGTGGGCGGGCGTTGGCGATGCATTGATGCGGTCGATGCCCGTTGTAGAACTGCTCGAACTCCCTCAGCGCGCGGAGCAGGTGGTGACGGTTCCAGATGAGGGTGCGGTCCAAGAGTTCGTGGCCGGTCTGCACCCACCGTTCCGTGGTCGAGTTCATGCGCGGTAGTCGCACGCCGCTGAGGACTACCCCGATGCCCGCGTTGGTGAGGACGGTGTCGAACAGTACGGGGAACTTCCCGTCCCGGTCCCGGAACATGAACCTTGCCCGGCAGCCGGCGTCTTCGAGGTCCATGACGAGGTTCTTCGCGGCCTGGGTCACCCAGGCCGCGGTGGGATACGCAGTGGCGCCCAGGACCCGGATTCGCCGGCTGGCGCGCTCGATCACCACGAAGACGTACCACCGCGCCCCGGACAAGGTGACGGTCTCCAAGAAGTCACACGCGACAAGGACGTCCGCTGGGGAGCGTAGAAACCTTCACTCCGGGACCAGCAGTTCGCCGTGCACGCGCCGGTACCCCCAGCTCGGGTTCTCACGGACCAGGCGCAGTACGAGGGCCCGGATGGAGCGGACGGTGCGGGCTTGGCCTCCGCGGCGGGGCCGGGAACGGGCGGCGTGCCGGCGGGCGACCAGGTCACGGTGCCAGCGCGGGATCGTGTCCGGCCGCACCAGCAACCGCATACGAAGCAGCGCTTCCCTCGGAAGGTCAGACAGCAGCACCGCCAGCAACGCCCGGTCCCCCGGTGCGTACTGGACTCGCTGCCCGTTCAGATCCCGTTGCAGCACGGTGATCTGATGGTGCAGAGCCAGGATCTCCACATCCATGTCCCGGATGCTCACCGGCAGCAGTCGCGGCATCGCGACCATGCTGGTCACGCTCAGGCAGGCGAGTTTCAACAGCACGAGCGACCATCACGCCGAGGTGATCGTCATCTCCGCCAGAGCACTGCGTCGGCCTCAGCATCCACGGAACGAAGATCACGGCACACGGACTCTGAACAGGGCGGATGAAGCTATCGGCAAGGGCGACCTGACGAAGGTCCACCAGTAACTCCTAATTTAGGAAATATTATTGACGCCCGTCGGTAACCGCTGCAAGATCCTGGAAACAAACAGCAGGCGCACAGGCATTGCCTGGTCCGAAGACCGACCGCCGCACCCTCCGCGAGGGAGCGGTACCTCGGACTCACGACCAGGACGGGTCGGCACGCCTGATCGATCGGACAGCGAAGGTCCCGATGTGAAACGACATCTCACCGTCCTCCTCGCCCTCCTGACCGGCTTGCTGGTCGTGCCGGCACAAGCCCACGCCGGCCCGGCGGCCGGCACTGGCGCCGTCACGGCGCCAGCACCTCAGCAGGCGCTGAGCCCGACGCCGTACATGGGCTGGAACACCTACTACGCGCTGGGTGGCGATCCGACCGAGGCCGAGGTCAAGTCAGTAGCCGACTACCTGGTCAGCAGCGGCCTGCGCGACGCCGGCTACCAGTACGTCTGGATCGACGGCAACTGGGCGGCGCCGACCCCGCGCAGCTCGGCCGACGACCTGGTGCCCAACCCCGACCAGTTTCCGAACGGACTGAAGCCGCTGGTCGACTACATCCACTCCAAGGGCCTGAAGGCCGGCATCTACACCGATGCCGGCCCGTACATCCCGGGCAAGTGCGGCCTCGGCAGCCACGGCTACTACCAGCGCGACGCGGACCAGTTCGCCGCCTGGAAGTTCGACGCGGTCAAGGCGGACTACCTCTGCGGAATCGCCGCGAACCTCGACCCCAAGACCGTCTACACCGAGTTCGCGCAGGCGTTGCGGAACAACGCCAGCAAGCGCCCCATGATCTTCAACCTGTGCAACCCGGTGACCTCCCCGGACTGGGGCAACTACCCCGAGGAGCAGCAGTCGACGAACTCCTGGACCTATGCACCGGCGATCGCGCAGTCCTGGCGGACGTACACGGATGTGGGTTTCGTCGGCGAGATCAAGTACAAGGACGTGCTGCGGAACTACGACGCGAACGCGCGGCACCCCGAGGCCGCCGGGCCGGGGCACTTCAACGACCCGGACTACCTCGGACCTGAGCTGGGGATGACCGACGAGGAGTTCCGTACCCAGATGACGCTGTGGTCGGTGGCGGCCGCGCCGCTGATGATCGGCAGCGACGTCCGCAAGCTCAGCAAGACCTCGCTCGACATTCTCGAGGACCGCGACGTCGTCGCGATCAACCAGGACTCCGCCGGTGTCCAGGCCGTCCGCGTCGGGCCCGCCGGTACGACGGAGACCTGGGTGAAGCGTCTTGCCAACGGTGACCGTGCCGTGGTGCTGCTGAACCGGGGCGACAGCCCGGCGACCCTCACCACGAAGGCGTCGTCGGTCGGGCTCTCCGGCCACCGGTTCACCCTGAAGAACGCCTGGACCGACCAGGTCACCGAGAGCGCCGGCACCATCAGTGCCGCCGTCCCCGCCCACGGCGCGGCCCTGTTCCGGGTCGGACCGGCAACGGGCAAGCCCGGTGTTCCGCACGTCGTCGCCGGCCTGCCGCAGGTGACGCAGGTCGGTGGCGACGCGGTGCCGGCCGGCACCGCCCCGCTCGTCGCCGGCGGCGACCAGGCCCGGGTCGAGGTCACCGTCCGCAACGACGGTGCGCAGCCGGTCTTCGCGCCGCGGGTCGAGTTGACGGTGCCCGACGGCTGGACGGCCCGTCCGCTCGGCAAGGCGCCGAAGCTGCTGAGCTCCAACCACTCCGCGACCTTCGCCTTCATCGTGACCCTGCCGGGCACCGCCGCGCCGGGCAACGCCGCACTGACCGCCACCATGTCGTACGAGGTGATCGGCAAGAGACGGCTGCGGCAGGAGACGACCACGGCGGTAGTGGTTGCACCGGCGGCGCCGGACGGCGACGTCGTACTGTCGCACCACAAGTGGATCAGCGCCACAAGCGGGTGGATGAGCCCGACAGTCGACCAGAGCGTCGGTGGCTGGTCGCCGATCAGCATGCTCGACAAGGTCTACCCGACCGGTATCGGGGTCGCCTCGCCCTCCACGATCCGCTACTACCTCGGCGACCAGTGCAGCCGGCTGACCGCGACCGTCGGCATCGACGATGCGGTGCGCAACGTCGGCCCGGAGGGCGGCACGTCGTCCTTCCAGGTGATCGGTGACGGCCGGGTGCTGTTCGACAGCGGTGTGCTGACCCGCGACGACATCCGCCAGGTCGACATCGACCTGACCGGCGTCCGGGTGCTCGACCTGGTGGTCGACGACGCCGGCGACGGCGGCTACAACGACCGCGCCAACTGGGCCGGTCTGAACGCCACCTGCTGATTCGGCTCGGCCGCACCCAGGTGACACCTCACCTGAGTGCGGCCGATTCACCAAGACTTTGAGACGCCGTGGCGCGGATACCGGTAGTTCGTCAATTTCGGCGATGGCGTGGGTTGACGGCTGGTCCGGTTGGTCGCAGGTCGGTGGCAGGAGTCAACTGCCATGCTGGGGGCTGCAGATGACGGCTCGCCGTCCGTGTCCGCCTGCGCCGGGGCCGTTGGAGGAGTACGCGGCCCGGTTCGACGACCTCTTCTTCAGCCTGGCGCAGCGGCGGGGGTTTCGCGAGTATCTGACCGGGCTGCTGGCGCCCCAGGAGCGGAACAAGACCATCACCTGCCTGGCAGGGGCGGAGCCGGTGGCGGGTGCGGGGATGCCGGGGGTGCAGCGGCTGCAGTTCTTCCTGTCCGAGTCCCCCCGGGGAGGCCGAGCAGGTCAACGACCGGTGGCTTGAGCTGCTGCGGGAGGAGTCGGCGACGGCTCCGCACGAGGGTGGGGTCATCGTGATCGACGATTCCGGGGACCGCAAGGACGGCACGGCGACCGCGCACGTGGGCCGGCAGTGGCTGGGCCGGCTGGGCAAGACGGACAACGGCATCGTCACGGTGACCACGGTGTGGACCGACGGCCGCGTGTACTACCCGCTGCACGCGAGGCCTTACACCCCCGCCCGCCACTTCGCCCGCGGCCGGTCCGACCTGGCCTTCCGTACGAAACCGCAGCTGGCCGCAGCCCTCGCGGCCCGCGGGAAGGAGGCGGGCTTCGGCTGCCGGGCAGTGGTCGCCGACTGTGCCTACTCCGTCAGTGCCGACTGGTACCTCGCACTGCGCGAGGCCGGCCTGCCTTACGTGGTGGCGCTCAAGCCGCACCGCGGCACCTGGGCCCCGGCCGACCAGCCGCACACCCCCATCAAGGGTGACGATCTCCTTCGTGGACCACGGCACCCGTGCCGAAGCGGGATCCGGCCGGCCGTCCGCTGAGGTTTTGCCCGTGTTTCTCTGCCCGGTCGCCCTCCGGCTGGCCCGGTCACGGGTCGACTTCGCTGCCCGCCAGCAAAGTCGGCCCGCTTCGTCGTGCCAGTACTGCTGGACCCAGACCTGCCGCAGGACCTGCACGGACCTCAACTCCCGCAAGGCAGGCGGGGCATCACCGTGCTAGACGGCGCACAGGCTGCGCAGCCCGTCCTCACCCACCCGCAGCACCCAGGCGATCAGTGCGTCTTGGCCGCGGGGAAGCCGGTCGTAGCGCACCGGTCGGCCGTACCGGTCTGCCCAGTCAGGAGTCACGAGAGGGGCCGGCCATTCCTCACCCTGCAACGCGAGGTCCTCCAGAGCACAGCGCAGCGTCTCAGTGACAAGCTCTCCCCGGTTCAGACGGCGCACTGCCACCAGCACATGGATGGAATCCGTCCGAATCCGTCCCCGCCGCCTGACCAGCCCGGCTTCTGCAAGGCGGTCCACGACCAGTGCCAAGAGCCGGTCCGCGCGGTCGCCTTCGGCCACCCGGCCACGGAATTCGCTCAGGACCGTGAAGTCGAAGCCCGGATCATCCAGCTCCAGGCCCAGACAGTACTTCCAGTCCAGGCGGCAGCGGACTGCTTCCGCTGCCTGCCGGTCGGTGAGGTTCTCCGCATACTGCAGCACCGACACGAGAGCCAGCCGAGCCGGCGACAGCCCGCGCCGTCCGTCAGCCGGATACCAGTCGGCGAAGTCGCCAAGTACGGGCTCCAGGTTCTGACCGAGATCAAGAACCGCGGCGTCGAGGACGTGTGCATGGTGGTCTGCGACGGCCTGAAGGGCGTGTCCGACTCCATCTCAGCGGTCTGGCCGCAGGCAGTCACGCAGACCTGTGTCGTCCATTTGATCCGGGCCTCGTTCCGCTACGCGGGCCGCCCGGACTGAGACAAGATCTCCCGCGCGCTCAAGCCGGTCTACACCGCGTGACGGCAAAGGCCGCCGAGGACCGCTTCCTGGACTTCCAGGAGGAGTGGGGCGCCAAGTATCCAGCGATCGTGCGGCTTTGGGAGAACGCCTGGGCCGAGTTCGTGCCGTTCCTCCAGCTCGACACGGAAATCCGACGCGTTGTCTGCACCACGAATGCGATCGAGAGCGTGAACGCGCGCATACGCAAAGCGGTCCGGGCCCGCGGGCACTTCCCGAACGAGGCCGCGGCTCTCAAGTGCGTCTATCTCGCCGTCATGAGCCTGGACCCCACCGGGCAGGGACGCAAACGCTGGACCATGCGCTGGAAGCCCGCACTCCAGGCCTTCGACATCGCCTTCGACGGCCGACTCTCCGTCGGCCGCCGCTAACTCACACCACCCGAGTTACACCGTTGGCTGGACAGACCCGTCCAGTGTCGTGCGGGCGGCGTCCGGGACCGGTCCGTCGGCCAGAAGCCGGGCACTGAGGACGGGGTCGTAGTACCGCCGGACGGTGCGGAAGTCCACGTCATCGACCAGGACTCCGTGGCGCATTCCCACTCGGTCTCCGGCCGGACGGACACCAAGCGGATGCGCTTCTGCGCGTCGATGCCGCGCTCGTACCCGCCGCCCTGGTGGCCTCGATGGCCAGCGGCTCCAGCGTCGTCTTTGGCCGGCACTGGGGCAGAAGCGACAGACGGTAGTCTTGCGGCCAAATCACCGCGCGAGACGGAAAGTGACTCACTGTGACCTCCGGAGCTGCCGTTCCCAGGGGTCTGCTGCAGGCTTGGGTGACAGGTTCGATCACGCGGCCCGGAGGGCCGATGCGGTCATGACGGTCTCGAATTCGACGGGGGTCAGCCGGCCGAGCGAGGCTTGTCGGCGGCGTTGGTGGTAGGTCCTCTCGATCCAGGTCACGATCGTGATCCGCAGTTCCTGACGGGTGGCCCACGAACGGCGGTCGAGGACGTCCTTCTGCAGCAGACTGATGAAGGACTCCATGGCCGCGTTGTCGCCTGCCGCCCCGACCCTTCCTGTCGAACCGGCCATCCCGTGGCCGTCGAGCGCCCGAACGAATTCCCGTGACCGGAACTGGGCGAGTTCAATTGGTCGTTGCAACACCGGGCTGTTGCAGCGAGCGTAGCTGCTCTTCGAAGACCTCGGTCGGCGTCCGCCAACCGAGGATCTTGCGGGGCCGGTTGTTGATCGCCATGGCGACGGCTTCGAGGTCCGTGGACGACCACCGGGACGCGCGGCCCGTAGTTCCGCATTCTCCTGCATGGTCGTCCCGGGCTTCACCCCGTCATCAATGTCCGCGCGGCGCATCCACTGCGACAGCGTCACCCCGTGGACGCCGAAGTCGGCGGCCACCCGCTCCAGCGTCACGCCCGGGCCGCGGCTCCTCGCGACCCGCACGACGTCCCCGCGGAACTCCTCGGGACAAGGCCTGGGCACAGCGACATCCCTCCCACCCGCCCCACAGGGCAAGCCAGTTCAGATGTCACCCGATCGTGCAGCAGATCCCGGCCCCCGGGACGCCCAGATCGCTCGCCTGAAGGCCGAGAACGACACCCTCCGAGACCGCATCGCCCGCCAGAACGCAACGCTCGAGAACCTGACCGAGTTCAAGATCCTTGCGCTGTCCCGCATCGCCGCCCAGCACGAGGAGATCACCCGGCTGCGCAGCCCTCAGCCCGCCACCGGTACGCCACACGCGGCCCGCCTCATGGCCGTTTCCGGCGGCAGTCAGACCATCGGTTCCTGCAGCTGAGGCATGGGGGGGAAGGCTCACTGCGTGGGGAGGAGCTCGGCGAGCTGGCCGCGGATGCGGGTTTCGATCGCGTCGCGGCTCGGCCCGCGAGAAGGATCGGACCGGATTTTGGCGGTACCGGGCTGAGGGCTGCGTTCGATGTAGGCGTCCGTGCGTTCGTCCAGTAGTGCTGGTGCTCTCGCGCTTGGCAGTCAGGATGGCTGGACTTGGTCGAAGAGGGCGAGGGCTTCGGCGGGGTTCGGGCTCACGAGGCGTTCCAGACCGGCCGTCGTGATCTTCGCCCACCTGCCGGCCCGTGCCCACATCTGTTCCTCGAAGGCGCGGACGGCCTCGTCCAGATCTCCAGGGCCGGTGGCGATGGACTCGGCGAGTTCGGCGCCTTCCAGCATCGCGAGGTTCGCGCCCACCCCCAATGGGGGCATCAGATGGGCGGCGTCGCCCAGTAGCGTCACCCCGACGACGTGGGTCCAGGTGTGCGACACGGGCAGGACGTAGAAGGGGCGGTGGACGAAAGCGGTGCCGTGGCGGAGGAGGTCGAGGACGGGAGCGGCCCAGCCGTCGAACAGAGCCAGCAGGCTCGATCGCACGGCCTCGACGTCGGCCGGGTCCAAGTGTGTGTGCCAGTCCAGCGGCGCGCGGAATTTGGTGTACACCTTGACGTGGCCGCCGCTGTTGCGCTGAGCGACGAGGCTTCGGTTCACGCCGTACACAGCCACGGAACCGTCGCCGATCAACCGGGCGAGGTCAGGGTGGCGGGTGTCGACGTCGTCGAGGGAGGTCTCGACCGAGGTGACGCCGGTGTAGTGCGGCGTCACCGACGAGACTGCCGGGCGGATCCGGGACCAGGCGCCGTCCGCGCCGACCACGAGGTCGAACGTCTCCTGTCGCCCGTCCGCGAAATCGACCAGTACGCCATCCCGGGTCCCCGGCACCACCTGCGTCACGCCCCGACCCCACTGGACGTCGAGAGGGCCGAGCAGCAGGTCACGGAGTTGCCCACGGTCGATCTCTGGATTGGCCCGGTCATCTGGACGGGGTCGCCAGTCGCGCAGGACGGTCCCGTCCACGTCCAGGATGCGCATGGCCTGCCCCTCGGGGCGAGACAGCGTCTGGAGATCCGCCAGCAGTCCCGCCTTGTCCAGCGCGAGCTGGCCCAGCCCTTCGTGCAGGTCCAGCGTGCCGCCCGGGGGGCGGGCGTCGGGGGCGGGATCGCGTTCGAGGACGGCGACGGGGAAGCCATGGCGGTGCAGGACACGGGCGAAGGTAAGGCCGGCAGGGCCGCTCCCGACCACGGCGATACGATGTCTCATACCGATACACTGTATTTCCCCATTGCGACGCAACGCAACAGAACGGTGTGACCATGACTGTGTGGGACCGGCCGGAGCCGCCAACTCGCCCCGTGCCGCTCGACCGGGAGCGGATCGTCGCAGCCGCCATCGCGCTGGCCGACGAGGGCGGGCTGGAGGCGGTGTCGTTGCGCAAGGTCGCCGCCCGGCTGAACGCCGGCCCGATGCGGCTGTACGGATACATCTCCACCAAGCAGGAGCTGTTCGACCTCATGGTGGACGAGGTCCAGGCCGAGATTCTCCCCGAGGAGCAGCCCGGTGACTGGCGGGAGGCGCTGCGCGCCCTCGCCCATCGCACCAGGCAGGCCGCTCTCCGTCACGAATGGCTGGCCGATCTGCTCGGCGGCCGCCCGGCCCTGGGCCCGAACGGCCTCGCCGTGACAGAGGCCAAGCTGGCCGCCCTCGACGGTCTCGCCGACGTCGACACCGTCATGCGCGCCGTGGAGACTGTCAGCGCCTACTTCACTGGCGCGATCAGGCGCGAGATCGCGAACCTGCGGGCCGAGCGCGCCACGGGCCTGTCCAAGCGCGACTGGCAGCGCGCCTCCGGCCCGCACGTGACGAGCATGTTGGCCACGGGCCGCTTCCCGGCGCTGGCCAAGGCCGTGTACGACGGCACGGACGTGGACGCCGCTACATCCTTCGCGATCGGCCTGGACTGGGTCCTCGACGCCGTGGCCGCCAAACTCACCAGGCCGTCGGCGTGACACTCAGCTCTCGCCGAATACCGCCAGAGCCTCGAAGCCGCCGGCTTCACGAACATCGAACTCAGCCCCACCCATTCGGTCGCGGACGGCATGCACTCCGTACCATCGTCCGCGCCACCAAGCCCACCACCAGTCACAAGGCTGAGGCAAGCGCGACCAGCGATTCCTACTGCGGCGTCAACGCCTGCTGCGCGATGGCCGAACAGGCCGACGCCCCGATCAACGCCGTCGCCGAAACCAAGAGCGCCCTGCACGAGGGCATCGACGTCCTTGCCGGCGATCCGCCTGGCCGGCGAACTCGGCGCCATCGATTGGTACCAGCGTGTCCTGGTGACGACGGGGAGAGGTTGCGGGAGTTCGGCTGCCTGCTGGACATGCGCGGCGCCAGCGTCTTATCTGGCCGACGAGCGTGAACTGGGCCGCATAGCGGCCGACGCCGACATCGACTCACTCACGCTCTCCTTGGTCGGTGGCGGGCATCTCCTGTTCGCAGACCGCGACCCCGGCCCGCCGGCCACGGCAGCCGTCAACAAGCTGGTGACAGCGGTTATCGCCGATGCCGTGCAACGACGACCGTCCAGCACCCCCCGGATCGTCAGTGAAGGACTGGGGGGCTGGTGAGGGTCTGGCCCAACCCGTGGTACCGGCGATACCATCGGTACCATGTCGCAGCCCAAAGCCATGAACCTACGTTTTCCCGATCCGGCCCAGCGCGCCGCAATCGAGGCCGCTGCACGGCAGGAGGGCGTCAGCTTGCAGGAGTACATCCTGTCTGCTGCCTACACCCGTGCCACTGCCGTAGAGGCGCGATTCCTCGACGCCTTCAGGGAGTCGATGTCCCGGAGCAGCGAGACGTTTGCCGAGGGGGCCGGCACTGCCGATCCCAGCGGGGAGCTGCGCGCCGCGGAGCTGGCTGCGCGGCGCGGGCTTGAGGAGCAGCAGGAGCGGGGTCACTCCGCGTGACGCAGCACGAACCGCTCCACCCTCTTGATGTGACCTTCCTGCTGCACGCAGCCGAGTTGCTGCCCGGCGATCCGCAGGTGGACGACTACGGTCCCCTCTACGCGGCCGTCGCCCGGGTCAATGCCCGGGCCCTGGAACGCGACATCTACGGGTCCCTGTATCTCAGGGCGGCCGCGCTGCTGCAGACGCTGGTGAGGCTCCCGTATCTGGAGCACTCCAATGACGCTTTCGCCTGGCACTGCGCGGAGGCGTATCTGGTGCTGAACGGGTGTCGTCTCGACTATCCGCCGAAGGAGGCGGTCGCCCTGGTGCGGGACGTGGCTTCCGGGGCGATGGGTGTTGGCCTGGTCGGCCGTCAGTTGCGTGCGTGGAGCGTCTCCTGACCCCGTTGGTGTCTTGAGCCTCCTCTCGGGTCTCGCCGTCCGCCCCTGAGTGCGGACGGCGAGCCTGCTCGAAGGCTCTTCCTGAACCTCGCGGCGCCCGTTGGGCGCTTTTTTCGTTTATGGATGGTCGGGGTACCAGGGGGCGAGGCGCAGGAGGAGGTGGAGGGTGCGGCGGGCGGCGGTTCGGTGAGCGGGGTGTGGGGTGTGGGGCGTAGGCGACGCCGAGAGCGAGGGCGGCGGTGAGGGCCAGGGGCGTCAGGAAGGCGACGCCGGCGTAGGCGAGGGCGGTACGGACGACAGCAGTGGGGGCGAGGAGGAGTGCGGCGGCGGCCGTGCGGGTGGGCCGGCGGCGGCGGGTGGGCATGAGGGTGAGGCTCGGACGTTACCTGGACTAGGAGCCCGAGGATGCCCTCGCCCTCGTGCGCGACTTTGCGCAGGGCCTGCTCGGTGCACCAGCCCAGCGTGAACTGCTCGGTGGTGTGAGGGGCCACGGTGTCGAATTGTCCATGCCGGGTCCTGAACATGCTGATCGGGCGGTAGCCGACGTCAGTCGGCCGACGGCCCGGACAAGGCGTCGACGAGGCTGAGGAGCCCTCGCAGTGCCGGCGCGGTGCCCGCCGGCTGGTGGGCCAGGGCGAGGCCCACGGTGGGCGTGGGCGCGGTCACGCGCTTGAGTCGCACCCCTGGTACGCGCAGCGCACGAGCACGTCCCTCGGGCACCGGGGCGATGCCGGTGCCCGAGGCGACGCTGAGGAGGAGTTGCTCGTCGTCAGGTTCTTCCCGCACGATGCGTGGCCCACCGTCGGGCCACAGCTGCCGGGTGATCAGGTCGTACATTCCGGGGGCGTTCTCGCGCGGCCAGAGGATCACGGGTTCGGCGGCGATGTGTCCGCGGGTAACCCTTCGTTGGCGGGCGAGAGGATGCTCCGCGGGGACGGCCACGAGTAGTTCCTCGCGGGCGATGTGCCGGCACTCCAAACCCTCGCCGCTCAGCGGCGGCCGTACGAAGGCGGCGTCCAGCCTCCCGGCCAGCAGCTCGGCGATGTTGTGCGCGGTCCACCCCGTCCGTACGACGAGATCCACGTCCGGATGAAGGGTACGGAACTTGGCGAGGAGGGCGTCGACAGGACCGCCGCGGGCGGAGCGGGTCAGGGCCAGGCGCAGTTGCCCCTGCCGTCCGCCAACGGCCGCACGGATCCGTTCCTGCGACGCGGCCACGTGGGCCAGCAGTTCGCCGGCTTCGCGGGCCACGACCTCGCCGACGACGGTCAACCGGCAGCCCCGGCTGCCTCGTTCGAGCAGTGGAGCGCCTATGTCCCGTTCCAGCGCCCTGATCTGCTGGCTCAGGGCGGGCTGGGCGATGTGCAGCCGGTGCGCGGCCCGCGTGAAGTTCAACTCCTCGGTCAGGATGAGGAAGTACCGCAGCCGCCGCAAGTCCATCCGCCAACTATAAGCACGGCTTATGGCATTGACCATGACTGGTCTTGGACAGGTCGTCAACTCCCCGCCGACAGTGGGAAGCACACGGTTCGGCAATCAAGGGGGAGGCATGGGCGACAGGTTCGACGCGGTCGTCGTCGGCGCCGGGGTCATCGGGCTCACCACCGCACTGCGCCTGCAGCAGGCCGGTGCCCGCGTCGCCGTCGTCACGGCCGAGCCGTCCGCCGAAACGACGTCCTCCGTCGCCGCAGCCGTCTGGTACCCGACCCGCACCCGGTTCGAACCTCGTGTACTGGACTGGGCCACCCGCACCTACGACGAGTTCGCCCGCCAGGCGGCGAACGGGGTACCCGGCGTGGCCATGCGCCCCACCCGGATGCTGCTGCGCAGCCAGAACCACGACGCCCCCTGGTGGGCCATGGCCCTTCCCGACCTCCGCACCCTGCGCGGGGACGAGGTGCGGGCCCCGTTCAGCGGCGGCTGGGCGTTCACCGCCCCGACCGTGGAGATGTCCCGCTACCTGCCCTGGCTCCAGCAGACCTTCTCCGCGGCTGGCGGCACGCTGATCCATCGCCGCATCGACGCCCTGGAACAGGCGGGCATATGGGCTCCCGCGGTGGTGAACGCTTCCGGCCTGGGCGCCCGCGCCCTGTGCGGCGACACCGAAGTGCGGCCGGTGCGGGGGCAGTTGGTCCTCGTCGCCAACCCTGGGCTGCACACGTCCGTCCGTGACGAGGACAACGCCGAGGGTTCCACCTACGTCCACCCCCGCAGCGCCGACATCGTCCTCGGTGGCACCTTCGAGATCGGCAAGTGGGACACCACCCCATCACCGGTCACCGCCGCCGCGATCCTGCGCCGCTGCACCGAACTGCTCCCGGAACTGGCAGACACCCAAGTCCTCGGCCACCAGGTGGGCCTGCGGCCCCACCGAGACGGCGGCGTCCGCCTGGAGGCCGACCCTCGCCCGCACGGCCGCGTACGCCGGCTGGTGCACAACTACGGCCACGGAGGCGCCGGAATCACCCTGGCCTGGGGGTGCGCGAACGCCGCGACCGCCCTTGTCGCCGGGGCCGTTCGGCCGGGATGACCCTCTGCCGACCTGACGACCTGCCGCTCGCAACTCCCCTTCGTCAGTACTGTTCCCTCCTCAAGGACTGGGTGTGCGCCGATGGATTCCGTCGAACCCGCAGAGATCAACACTCCCGCCACAGCGGCCGGTGGGACGCGACCGAAACCCGGCGGGCCTCCGGTGAACCCCCCCGCCAAGGTGCGCCGCCGCACGCTGCTGCTCGCCGCGCTCGGCATGACAGCCGTCGCCGTCCCGTTCGCGGTGATCGAGTCGAGAGCCGACGACGACGCACCCCGCAAGGTCGTGTTCACCCTCCCCGACGGCTACGCCTCCTGCGTGGCGTTCAGCCCGAATGGAAAGACGCTGGCCGCCGGCCTGTCCTCGCTCCGGGGCACGGGCAGCACGCTGCGGTTGTGGGACGTGGCCGAGGGCACTGCGACCGCTCCCTGGCCCGACCAGATCGAAGACGTGACGAAGATGGCCTTCAGCCCGGACGGCAAGACCCTGGCCACGACCGGCGCCCTACAAGTGTCCCTCTGGACCCTGGGGGATCGCACCGGCATCGCCCTGACCCATCCCCAGCTCCCCCTGGACCTGGCGTTCGCCCCGGACGGCAGGACCCTGGCCACCGGTGGCCGTTACGGGGCGGCCTGGCTGTGGGACCTGTCGACCCGCACCGTCACCGCAATGCTGAAGACCCAGGGCATGGCCGTGGTCAACGCCGTGGCGTTCAGCCCGGATGGCAGGACCCTGGCCACGGGCAGCGCGGACCTCACCGTGAGCCCGGTCCGGCTGTGGGACTTGCTCACCCGCACCGTGCAGGCCACCCTCGACGCCCCGCTCTGGCACGGCTTCAAGCCCGTCGCGTTCAGCGCCGACGGGCGAAGCCTGGCCACCGGCAGCGCCGACAACATCGTGCGCGTGTGGGACGTGGCGACCGGCAGCGTCGACGCCACGCTCACCGGCCACACCGCCCCCGTGACGACGGTGGCGTTCAGCCCGGACGGAAACACCCTGGCCACCGGGAGCGACGACAAGACCGTGCGGTTGTGGGACACGAGCACGCTCGACGTCTTCCCCATCGACACCCTCACCGGCCACACCGACCAGGTGACATCGGTGGCGTTCAGTCCGGACGGCAAGACCCTGGCCTCGGCCGGCCTCGACTCCACGGTGCGGCTGTGGCCGAGACGGTGACCCCGACTCCCTTGTAGACCACGTCAGTTGACAATTGGGGGGACCCAGTCATGGCTGTCAGAGACGCAGAGCCCGCAGCCGGAACGATGTTGCGCGGCAGAGGCGGAACCGCGCACCTGGAGCGCGAGACCGTCCAGCTGGACCGGGCAGGGATCCGGCTGGTCATCCCCCTCGACGCGATCCGGACCGTCCTTGTCGCCAGGGGCAGGCGCACGAGCGCCGAGATCCGGCTGAACTCGGCGGTCGCCCGAGCCGAGCCGGCAACGGTCTGCGCGATCAGCTCCCGCAGCGCCGAGGAGGTGGAGGCCTTCGCGCGCGCCGTCAACGCGGCGCTCCCGCAACGGGACAAGGCCGAGAGACGCATCGACGGCGCGGCCCTCGTGACGGCCAAGGAGAGCCCCTGGACGCCCAGGACACGGCCCAGAGCGTTCCTGTCCTCGGCCCAGTGGTGGGCCTTGTCCACGCTCACCTGCCTTTTCACCCTCGGCCTGCTGCTCCCCGTGTCGGCGGGCGACGGGCGCCTCGCCCAGTTCTGGACCGGCACCTTCCCGATGCTCGTGTACGGCTGCTTCCTCGCCCGCGGCACGTGGCGCGCCACGGTGACCTGGTGGCTGCTGCACCGGTACGGCGTGACGACCGTCGCCAGATGTGCGGGCTACAGCCCCCCGGGCGATCCTGCCCTGTCCGGAACCGTCGTGTACGCGTTCACCGACACCAGCGGTACGTCTCACACCTTCGAACGCGCGGGCGGCCCGTCGGCGTCCGACAAGTGGATCTCGTACGACCCGGCCAGACCGGACTTCGCCAGGGGGCCGGGACAACCGTCGGCCAGGACCCTGATCCTGCTGATCCGCCTCCTCGTCGGCGTGCCGGTCATGCTCGCCATGGCAGCCTACCTGGTGTGGTATTTCACCACCGCGATGCACGCGGAAATCGCGGACTTACCCGACTGCTTCCATCGGGACTGGTGAGGGCGCGGCAACGGGGGCCGGGCCGCCGGCGAGTGCCAAACCAGCCTGTTCGCCGCCCATCCGGGTCAGGCGCGCACGTCCCGCTGCTGGACTTCCGTGAGCACTCCGGCCACCGCCAAGAAGTCGTTGTCCACATGGAGGACGGTGTGCCCGTGGTGAACCGCTGAGTTATGCCTATGACCTGTTGCGTTGGTGGCGGTGGCTGCAGTTCTCAACGTTGAATGGGACAAGGTGACCTCGGCGGAGGTGCGCGAGTTCGTTCTGTGGCTGCAGCGGACTCCGAAAACGCGTCGGACCGCCCGGAAGAAGTCAGCGGCCACCGCGGGCACGATCAATCCGATCACCCGCAAGCAATACCAAGGGGACCGGTATCGGGTCCGCACGATCCGCCACAGCAACGCGGTGCTCCGCAGCTTCTACGAGTTCTGGATCGAGCAGGGTGCCGGTCCGCTGGTCAACCCGGTTCCCCAGGAACGCCGTGGGGGCCGACGGCCGAACGCACATCACAACCCGCTGGAGCCGTTCCGACCGGAGGGTCGGCTGCGTTACAACCCGCCGCTCCCGAAGCGTCGTCCACGCGCGATGCCAGACCAGCAGTGGGACACCTTGTTCGGGGCTCTGCGCTCGGACCGTGATCGCGCGCTCGCCTCGTCGGTTATCAGCAATGCCAGCCGAGCCGGCGAGGTCCTCGGCATTCGTTACGGCGACATCGACTGGGGTGACCAGCTTGTCCGGGTCACCCGTAAGGGATCGGGGGCCGCGCAGTGGCTCCCGGCCAGCGCCGACGCCTTCGTCTGGCTACGGCTCTACCTCGATGGCGTCGACCCCTTGGCACCAAGCGACCCAATCTGGTGGGCCCTGCGACGACGGCGCCGGGGCGACGGGGCCGCTGATTCGGCAACCGCTGAACTACGACGCACTATGAGCCGTCCTCCGGCGCGTCAATGAGGTCCTCGGCACCAACTGGACCATGCACGATCTGCGACACACCTGCGCCCTACGGATTCTGCGGAATCACTGAGGTTGATCCCCGGGAGTGGACACCGGGTTTCATGCGACGAGTGACAGCGTACGTGATGTGGCCAGTTGCTGTTCGAGCTCGGCTGGTGTGAGGTAGCCGAGCGCGGAATGCCGACGGCGCCGGTTGCGCGGATCCCGGTAACAGCGGACGCAGACGTCCGGTCGGCCCTGTGCTGCCTCCTTTCGGTGATCCGTCAACCCTTAACTCAGACGGGAAGTTCGGTGATGCTGAGGGCGAAGTCCAAGTTACCGACCCCATGGTTGGCGAGGCCCACCGTGACCACGCCCGCTCCTTCCAGCCAGTGCGCCATTTTCAGGCCGCCGACGTCCAGCGGGCGCAGCCCGAGGCTCTCGACGAACGCCTCCACACTTGCCTTGGCCTGCGCATCATCGCCAGCGATGAAGACGTCGGGCCGACCCTTCTCCAGGACATGGCGGAAGACGGTGTTGAACGCCTTCACCACGCTGGCGCTTGCCGGGGCGGCCTTGGCGACTTCCTGCGCGATCGAGGTCTCCTCGCGGTGGGCTAGCCCGTCGAACGTGGAGTTGAAGGGATTGCTGATGTCGACGATGACCTTGCCCGCGAGAGAGTCTCCGTACTGGGCGATGGCCGGCACGACGCCGTCGTACAGCAGGGCCACGATGACGATGTCCCCGGCCGGGGCGGTGCCCCATTCTCCCGTCGTGGTGCCGCCGCCGAGAGCCTTGGCCAGGTCAGCGGCCTTGGACTGATCGCGGCCCATGACCTCGACGGTGTTGCCGCCCGCCACCGCCCGCGCGCCGATGGTACGGGCCATGTTCCCGGTGCCGATGATGCTGATGTTGCTCATGAGATGTCCTGCCCTGGTTGTGGTTGTTCGGTTCAGATGGCGGTGGTGCCGCCGTCGGCGACGAGTTCCATGCCGTTGACGTAGCTGGAGTCGTCGGAGGCGAGGAAGAGGGCGGCGGTGGCGATTTCATCGGGGCGGCCCATCTGGCCGCGGGGGATGAGGGACTCGAACTGACGCTTGGTGGCCTCGTCGAAGAGTTCTTCCTGCTTGGCGGTGGCGACCTGGCCGGGGGTCAGGACGTTGACGCGGATGCGGCGGTCCTTGAGCTCGTTGAGCCAGACGCGGGCCCAGGCCTGCTGGACGGCCTTGCTGCCGGCGTAGACGCTCCAGCCGGGGAAGGCGCCGAGGGAGGCGTTGGAGCCGGTCATGAGGATGGAACCGCCGTCGTTGAAGAGCGGGAGGGCCTTCTGGACGGTGAACAGGGTGCCGCGGGCGTTGAGGTAGAACGCGGCGTCGAAGTGGGCCTCGGTGATCTCGCCGAGCGGGGCGGGCTCGCCCCCTCCGGCGCTGGCCCACAGCACGTCGAGGCTTCCCTTCTCCCGCTTGACGGTGTCGTACAGGCGGTCCAGGTCATCCAGGTCGGCGGCGTCGCCTTGCACGCCGGTGACGTTGCGGCCGATCTGCTTCACGGCCTCGTCCAGGGCGTCCTGGCGGCGGCCGGTGATGAAGACGTGCGCTCCCTCGTCGACGAACAGCTTCGCGCCGGCCAGCGCCATGCCGGTGGTGCCGCCGGTGATGACCGCGACCTTGCCGTCAAGCTTTCCCATGGTCGTTCCCTTGAGTCGGTGGTGCCGTGTGTACCTGGGGCGACGGTGTTATGTACACCGCCCTGTGTGCTTACGGTACTGGGCGGGCGGCCGGGTCGCAAACTATGTACACCGGTCGTTACCTAGCCGCGGTACGATGGAGCCATGACGGAGTTGGAGAAGGGCCCCACGGGCCGCCGCCGCGGCCGGGGCGCCCGCGAGCGCATCATCAGCGCGTCCCAGCAGCTGTTCCGCGAGCAGGGCATCAACCGCACCGGCATGGACCAGCTGTGCGCGGCGGCCCAGGTGTCCAAGCGCACGGCCTACCAGCACTTCACCGGCAAGGACGAACTCGTCGCCGAGTACCTGCGCCGGTTCGACCCCTCCGTTCTGTCCGGCGTGTTCGACCGCACCGACCTCACGCCCCGCGAACGGCTCCTCGCCGCCTTCGACATCCCCCCCACCACCCCCCTGTGCCCCTACATCGCCGCCGCCGTCGAACTTCACGACCCCCAGCACCCCGCATCCCAGTACGCGCGCGACTACAAGGAGGCCGTCGCCGCGCGGCTCGCCGACACCGCCCGCGAAGCCGGCGCCGCCGACCCTGAACAGCTCGGCGAGCAGCTCGCGCTGCTCATCGACGGCGCCGCGGCCCGCACCCGGGTCCTCAACGCCGACGCCTTCCCCACCGCCGCCGCCATCGCCGCCGTCCTCATCGACAACGCCATCCCCGCCACAGCCAGCGATGACCGACGACGGGAGGAAGTGTCGAGTTAACGTGGCACATCGCGGCCGGGCTGGACGCGCTACCGGTCACGCGGCTGCACCGGCTGGCACGCGATACCAGCCGCCCGGCACCTGGCATTGTAGGCTTTTACGGAACTGGCCGCCCCGCCCGCCTGTTGAAGGCCGCAGCAGAAGCCGCCGGGGAGAATGGCGACCCTCGAAGGTTGCAGGAGTTCGAGGCCGTCGTCTCGGCCCAGGACGCTGACGCGCCGCCGGTTCGAACAGACGGCTGATCACATACGTCCGTACGCGGTGGCGCATGAAGAACTCGTACGCAGCTGGCTGTTGAGAGCGGGGGCGGCTCGGGCTATGTCGCCGATTCGACTGGGGCTCAGGGTGACGCGCTTCAGTGTGCGCCAGTGTTCCTTGAGCTCGGCGGCGGTGCGCTCGCCGAGGGCACGAAGGTCTCTGATCAGGGTGTTCGTGGTGCGGGTGTCGGCGTCGAGAGCTTGTTCTGACTTCCCCTTCGGGCGGCGGACCGGGACGTGGACGCCGATACCGGCGCCGATGTAGCCCTTGTCGGCCAGGGTCGGCAGGCCGTCGGCGGCCGCCTTGTACAACGCGGGCAGGACGTACAGCCGGGCGGCGGTGATGTCCGGGGTGGAGCCTGGCTCGGCATCGGAGACCCACAACGGGGTTCCGTCAGAGGCCGTGAGGAACTGGACGTTACCGCCGAAGCTCTTATGTTTCTGGCTGAACCACAGGTCGTTGCCGTTGTCCCGGGTTCCGGTGAGGCGGTCGCTCTCGATGAGCATGCCGTCGAGGATCACGTGACTCATCCCCTCTTCGCGGCAGCGGTTCAACACCTCGTGCAGGTCGGGGGCTTGAGCGGCGAGGACGTCGATGGCCTCGTGCAGGTAGCGGTAGCCGGTGGCCTGTGAGACTCCGGCGTCCCTGGCCAGGCAGTGCACGCAGCCGCGCTCACGGAACCAGCGCAGCACCATGACCGCCTGCCGGAATGTGCCCAGGACCCGCGACCCACGGGGCGTGTTGAGGCGCCGACGATGCGCGGCGAGCAACCGGGAGAGGTGCACCACGATGTGGCGCGGGACATCGAGCGTGGCAGCATAGGTGACCAACGTGAAGCCTCTGGTTCAGCGGACGATCTTGTGGTGAGAACCGTCCTACCAGGGGCTTCACATGCATCCACCACCGGGCTCGTCGCGACCGATCCGACCATGGATGTGCGAATCAACCCGCTTTCATGAAGATCATCGCGGAGCGGTCCTGGAAGCCGCCCTGCTCGAAGCCGCCTGGCAGGAACTGGTGGAGGCTTCGCCACGTTCACCATGGACGGCCATGATCGGATACACCGCGCCACGCTCGAAGGCTGCCGCCACGTCGTTCCCGTTCATGACCGTCTGCAGCAGCAGTGCGCACAGCAGCCCGCAAGCACCGAGCACGATCCCGGTGACGCCCAGCCACCGCGCCGCGCGGCTGCGCAGGAGGTGGCAACGGCGAGATGCCCGGCTGGGCGGGTGAGGTTAGGAGGTGGCGGCCAGGGTCAGCCAGGCCGCGTTCGCGGTGAACTTCCCCGACGGCAGGTGAGCTAGGGCGGAGTCCTCGAGATCGGCGAACACCTGCTCCAAACAGGCGTGACCACGGTGCATCGGCTCGGCGTCGGCCAGGACGAAGCTGCTGTCGGTGAAGATGACGTGGTGGCGCCAGACACTGAACAGCTCGCTCTGCCCCTCGGGCACGGACGCGGGGTTCAGGCGCTTGACGCGGCGCACGATGAGCCGGGCCGTGGTGTGAAGCACCTTCTTCTCGCTGGTGAACGCGGTGAAGGGAGCCTCGGCGATCTCGGCATCGGAGATCCAGCGTTTTTCCTCGGCGTCCCACACCGAGGTCGTGTACTGGATGGGCGTCCAGGCGTCGTCGGCGATCGCGGCGATGGCCTGGCGGATCTTCTTCTTGACCGCGACCGCGAGGGAGAACCGCGCCCCGTGTGCGCGGCAGGCGGCGACGACCTTGTGGGAGAAGTGCGCGGAGTCGGCGCGGACGATGATCTGGGCGGTAATGCCCATCGCGCGGACCGTGGCCAGGGCCTCGCGCAGCAGCGACGCGGCGCCCTTGCCGGAGTTGGCCGAGTCCTTGCGCAGCCTCGTCGCCACGATCACCGGCGCGCAGGTGGACGTCTTGACGGTGACGATCTGGAAGTGCAGGCCGCGCCGTTTGGTGTAGCCGAAGGAGGCGCCCTGCTTGGCCGGCCCGTACACGGGCTTGACCTTGGAGTCGATGTCGACGAACACCACCTCGTCACCGGTGGGGACCAGGCCGGTGTGCGCGGCCAGTCGACAGGTGAACGCCCGCATAGCGGACTCCAGTTGACGCACATGCCCCCAGGTGAACGCACGCAGGAAGGTGCCGAGTGTGGACGGGGCACGCACGCCGCCGAACAGGCGGGGCAGCCCGCCGTGGCGCAGCACGTCCAGATCGTCGATGCTGTCCGCGCCGGCCACCATCCCGCCCACGATCGACAGGGCCTTCGCGTCGGCGGCCGTCCCGGCACCGTTCTTCGCGCCGGTGAGTTTCACCTTCTCGGCCACCAGGGCAGGCAGGCCGCACCGCACGGCCAGCCGGATCGTGGGGATAAGCCCGGCATGCGCGATCAGGTCGGGGTCATCGAACACGGCGAACAGCTCCGCGGGCCTGTGGGAGACTTTCACTTACGAGGTGCCTTGCTGTGAGCGGCGGATGGAAGCGTAGGAACTCCCATTCTCGCAGGTCAGCGGGCACCTCTTCTCATTTCGCCGTCCACAGGCCGACCGTTACGCGGTGGATCCAGGCTGAACAGCTGCCGCAGTGGCGCGATTCTTCCCATCCCGTTTGGCGCTGATCGTCGCGATGACAGCTCCCTCGCCGACTGGGAGCGACATGTCAACGAGCAACGCCCGTGCCATCGGGCAGGGCGTTGCTCGAGATGGTCTGTTTCAGGATGCCTTTTGGTCGGCGGGCTTCTCGATCTCGGTGGTCACCCGTGCCCCTCGGAAGAGCACCGGGAGCCACAGGAGACATGCCAGCAGGGGGACCGCGGCGTAGGTGGCCATGCCCACACTGGAGCCCAGCCCGTCCATGAGCGCGCCGAGGACGAGATAGCCGATGCCGATGAGCGCCGACTCCACGAATGCGATCATCGACAGCAGGCTCGCCCGGTGGCGCGACGGCACGGCCTCGTTGAACACGTTGTCCACGATCACGGCGGTGATCTCGGGAATCCCGACCAGGGCCAGGAACGCGGCGATGGTGACCCAGACAAGGCCGAGGCCGCTCAGGCCGAGTGCCGCGGCGAGCGTCAGGAGGGACACCGGGACTATGACCCGATACCCGATGCGCCGGTCCGCGCGGTCCGACAGCAGCGGAGTGAGCCCGCCAGCGAAGAATCCCGCCGATATGACCACGCTGACCAATGCGGTGCCCGCTCCCTGATCGGAGAGGGTCTTCTGCCCAAAGATGATGTACGGCGTCAAAGTCGCATGCATCAATCCGGACACCACGACAAGCGTCACGAGCGCCGGCGTGGCGACCCGAAGCATCGCCCGCCATGCTGTGGCGTCGCCGTGCTCCTCGGCTCCGTCCTGCTCGTCCACCGCGTCCGCGCCGCGGATCTCGGGCACCCGTGACATCAGCACCACCACGGCTAGGGCGACGCACGCCGCCGAACCGACGTAGACGACTCCCCAGGAGATCTGCTGCAGTTGGCCGCCGAGGACGATGGCGGCTCCCGAGGTGACCGTCCCGAGCATGGTGAGCCGGGACTTGATCTTGACGTAGTTGGCCGTTGCACCACGACGCACGAGCAGGTCGTACAGCAGGGCGGTGTCCGAGCCGGACACACATGCCATGCCCACGCCCTGCCCGATGAACAGCGCCAGGAACACCCAGTAGTTGGAGAACGTCCCCTGGCCGAGAAGACATCCAGCTATCAGCATCTGGCCGATCACGATGCTGGCACGCCTGCCGATTCGGTCGGCGATGACTCCCGTCGGCAACTCCGCAAGTCCGCTGACCAGGTAGAGCAGTGTCTGCAGTAGGGCCACTTGCTCGGCGGAGAAGCCTCGCTGCTGAAGGAAGAGGACGAATACGCCGCGCTGGAACAGCGTGTTGGAGAGCACGGCGTATACGTAGAACGGGCGCGTGACACTTCGTGCTGCATTGTCAACTGCAGCCGACCCGCTAAGGGCCTCCGTGGTGCCGGTCATGCTGCGGGCTCCCTGGTGACTCCGGTGATCATTAGTGTTGGGCCTCCGCCGCCGACCGGAACCTCCAGTCCATACTTCGCGCAGGATATGGGCCGGCCATCCGGGAACCGTTGCCAGCGCCGCGGCCATCTTCGGTGGAGGTGTCAAATGCTGGGAACAGTAGCGTGCATCTTCTGGAAGCGGTTGCGTACATCTTGGAGCCAGCGTGGGCGTGAAGTCAGGGAAATCCCAGACCTCGTCACCTGGTTCCTGGGAGGACGGTCGCGGACGGCGACTACGGCCTGAAATGGCACCGGAGCCTGGTCGGCTGGCACGCGACCTTTATGACCGCCTGGAATCAAGATTTCCGCCGTCCTGAAGCGAACGAAGCGCTCAGACACACCAGATCCCCTGGCGTACGGGAAGGCCCACACAGTAGTCACCAGAAGAGAAAGCCAAGCCGTCCAGTGTGAGGCTGTAAATGCCGGCCCGCTCCATGGCCGTGATCTCGCGTCCCCAGTCGACGGCCTCGAGAACGTTCGCCTCAGGTGTGGAGCGGTCGATGACGATGCGTCGGCGTGGACCATGACGCGTGTCGTCGACGGAGATGAACGTCGGACCGCGCCGTGCGAGGAGGTGCGCATCAGCTCATGGCGACCATGCGAAAGTACCGTCAGGCTGATGCGGCGGATCGAGGTGCTGGAGGCATCGGACGTCGAGGTCACCGCATTCTCCACTCCACAAGACCCGCAGGCCGACGCCGCGCGCGTCGTGCAGCAGTGCGATCAAGGCGACGAGATCGCGATCGGGCATGGACGGCATGACGTGATGTCCGGACAACCGCACTCCGGCGTAACCGGTTCGCGTCAGGGAGACGAGGCCTGCCCGGTTGTCGACGGAACGGAACTCCATCGTCGCGAACAGCTGCCGACGGCTCGTCCGCGGGCGTGCTGCCGGCGGGGTCACCAACGCAGTCCCGTCGCGAGTGCCAAGTACATCGAACCCTCGCGGAACGTGAGCCCGAGCGTGGTCCGCTCCTCAACGAGCGCTTCAAGCCGGCCGTCGATCACTGATATCCCGAGATCGTCCAATTGGCGAGCGAGTGCGGGGAGGGTCCGTCCTTTGGCGAGCGCACGGTAGGCCTCAGTCTCCAGACCAGGTGCGAGCACCAGTTCGCGTGAGGGCCAACCGTGCCGGTCGTCGACCACAACGAGGGAGTTCTCCGACGCCGGCAGGGCGACCAGCCGCGATGTCGGTGAGTTCACCATCCATACGCCAACCGCCTCGGACAAGGTCTCATACATGCCCGCTGATATGCCGGCGGGCTCGGAGTCGAATACGTAGACGAGGTCTTCGAGAGCCTCGGCTACCCCTTCGTCATTGGTATGCCGCTCGCGATGGTGCGCGGCCACGGCCGGCGCCAGCAGGACCGGGCGGCGATCTTCGGTGACACCCTCCTTGGAGCCAGCTGGGTACTGTTCACCTGGTCCATTCTGCTCGGCGTCCCATTGCGGCTCGTCCTGACCGTGGCCGGCGTCGGCGAGAGTCAGGACCGGGCTCGAATTGTCACTTGGGCGGTCCTCGGCGTATCCGCCGTGCTGCTCGCCTGGGGGTACGCCGAGGCCCGCCGCGTGCCACGCGTGCGCGGACTCGACGTGCAACTCCCGCGGCTGGGTGCCGGGTTGGACGGCATCCGCGTCGTCCTCATCACCGACACCCACTACGGTCCCCTCGATCGCACTCGCTGGTCGGCACAGGTATGCGAGACGGTGAACACCCTGGAAGCCGACCTGGTCTGCCACACCGGAGACATCGCGGACGGCACGGCCGAACGCCGCCGCGCCCAGGCCGCCCCACTCGGCACCGTGCAGGCCACCCGGGCCCGTGTGTACGTCACCGGCAACCACGAGTACTACAGCGGGGCCCAGGGCTGGGTCGACCTCATGGACGAGCTGGGCTGGGAGCCCCTGCGCAACCGCCATCTGCTGCTCGAACGCGGCGGCGACACCCTCGTGGTCGCCGGCGTGGACGACGTCACCGCCGAATCCTCCGGCCTCGCCGGCCACCGCGCCCACCTCGCCGGAGCCCTGCACGGCGCCGACCCCGACCACCCCGTCCTGCTCCTGGCCCACCAGCCCAAGTTCGTCGACCGGGCGGCAGCCGACGGCATCGACCTCCAACTCTCCGGCCACACCCACGGCGGCCAGATCTGGCCCTTCCACCACCTCGTCCGCATCGACCAGCCCGCCCTCGCCGGCCTCAGCCACCACGGCACCCCGCACCCTCCTCTACACCAGCCGCGGCACCGGCTTCTGGGGCCCACCGTTCCGCGTCTTCGCCCCCAGCGAGATCACCCTGCTCGTACTCCGCTCCCCGCAGCGGCCCCCCTCGCCGTAGCACTCGACGGGCCGACACATCCGCTTGGAGCAGTCCACGAGCCGAGGGATGCGGCGTCGACAGATGACCAGGCCCATCTCGCTGAGGACAAGCCGGACCATTCCCGGGGCGACGGCTCCAACGAGCCATACGTGGCCACGTTTTACGCAGGTCAGCGACGCGTGACGCCTGCACCACCAGCAGACGAAGAACGTTCTTGTTTCGTACAGCCCGAAGAAACTTGGGTTCTTCTAGAGCCTGAAGTCGGTCGCCTGGAGCCGTCCTTGCGCTCCAGGCTGTTCTTCGCCGGTGACAACGGCAAGATGTACCGGGCCGCCATGCCGGGGAACTTCCCGGGCAGCTTCGGCACGACCTCGACAGTGATCATGAGCGATACACAAACAACCTGTTCGAAGCCCCGCAGGTCTGCAAGCTGCAGGGCCAGAACCGCTACCCCATGATCGTCGAGGCGATCGGCTCGCAGGGCCGCTACTTCCGCTCGTTCACGGCCACCAGTCTGAACGGGGTCATGGACGCCCCAGGCCGCGACCGAGAGCAATCCCTTCGCCGGCAAGGCCGGCAGTGGCGCCACTTGGACCAACGACATCAGCCATGGCGAACTGATCCACACCAGCGCCGATCAGACCATGACCGTCGATCCCCGCAATCTGCAGTTGCTCCACCAGGGGCGCGGCCCCATCTCCGGCGGCGACTACGGCCTCCTGCCCTACCGTCCGGGTCTGCTGACGCTGCGGCGGTGACGGCGTGACACGAGTCCGGCTCCGGTTCGGAGCCGGCGTGGCGGGCTCGGCGGAAGGCGAGCCCCCCGGGTCACGCGACCAGTCAGCGCTCGTACGGTGACGGAGCGCGGGGTCGGGCAACGCTCACCAGCCCGAGGCGCACCGGGTCGCCTGGTGCGCTGCGGCGGACGATCCAGGCTTCGGTGATGTGGGTGAACATCGCCTCGGTCGCACCGCTCGGGTCGTGGGCGGCGATGCGCTCGCACACGCGGCGATGGCCGCGGTTGGAGGCGACGCACACGGCGCGCTCGGGTCGGCCCATGCACCGGGCGGTGTCGACGACCTGGCTCTCCGGCGCGCGGACCACCCCACGGGCGTTGTGGTTTCCCGACGCCTGCATGATGACGTTATGGAAGGCGACCCGGCTCGCCGGGCCTGACGAATGTCGGGTTTGTCCTACGCCGATCGCAAAGTCGGGTTGCTCTTTGAGTGCCCAGACGGTGGGCCTGGACAAATCCGGGGAGGACTGTGGCCTCCCCCGTCCTCACCGATGCGAGTTCTCACCCAACACGTCGTCGCGGACGAGCCAGGAGGCCACGATTGTCGGTGTCGCACACCGGGGGAACCGATACCGATCGTGACGCCGAGCTGGACGTGATCTCCGCTCTGCTCCAGGTCTCCGGCGGCCTGATCGACCCGCGTAGGCCAAGGCGGAACCGGCACGAGCTGGCATCGGTGCTGACGATCACGGTCCTGACCGTGCTGGCCGGAACACGTAACTTCCGGGTTGCGTACTTCGGCCAAGAACTTGGCCTAGCCAAGAGGACCTGGATGCCTTGTCCTGCACGGCGCGCGCACTCGGCGGGGTCGGCTCCGGAGGCCGACCAGAACGAGATGCCGGCGTGGCGCAGGTCGTAGACCGCGACACCGGCCCCGCTGTACACCGTTCCACTGGAGCCGGTTCAACCGCACGGGGCCGCAGTGGACGGTGTCCGGCGCGACAACGCTGACAATCGGCCTGTATGTGTTCCCCTCTGCCGCATCGGGCAGCCCGATGGCACTGGTCCCGACAGTGACTTCACGTGGCTCGGCCCGGGCAAACGCGTCGTGATCTCCGTGCCCGCGGCCTTCCTGCCGGGTTGGGCGGGCAGTCTGGCGGGACCGCCGTACCGGACGGGCCCTGGCTCCGGAGGAGGATCCGCTCGCCGTCGACGCACTCCTGGTGGCCCGTCGGCCGCTCGCGTCCCGCCCTGTCACCGTCGCGGCTCCCTCCGCACGCATCCGCTGAACGCACCGACCACTGACGCTCCCCGGCCGCATCGACTGTGGGTCATCCTCCCGGTCCCGTCCATACGTCGGGGAGCCACTGTCGATCTCGGCCCCTGAGGGCCGCACACCCCTCCGCGCGGGATCAGCGGGATTCCTGGCCGAAGTCGGCCGCGGGCAGGACCAGGCGGAAGGTGCAGCCGCGGCCGGCGGCCGTGTCGAGTTCGAGGCGGCCGCCGTGGCCCTCGGCGATGGTCGCGGCGATGGCCAGGCCGAGGCCGCTGCCGCCGTGCATGCGGGAACGGGCGGGGTCGGCTCGGTAGAAGCGCTCGAAGACGAGCTCGGCGTCGACGGGTGCGAGACCCGGTCCTTCGTCCGCCACCTCGATCACGCTGATCGGCAGGCCCTCCGGCAGGGGCTGTGAAGCGGAGAAGCGCCCGGGTCGGTCCGTGCCGCCGGTTCCGGGACCCGCCTCGGTCGTGCCGACGTGAACATGGACGCGGGTGCCCGGCGGGGTGTGGGTGCGGGCGTTGGAGAGCAGGTTCTCGAGGATCTGGCGCAATCGGTGCGGGTCGCCGACGGTCTCCGCGACGTCGAGTTCCTCGGCCCCGGTGGGATCGGCCGGGGTGTGCAGCGGGCCGAGGTCGACGGGGTGGGACTCGCTGTGGACGGCGGCGGCGCTGACGGCGTCCGCCGCGAGGGACAGCAGGTCGACCCGCTCCCTGCGGTAGGAAGGTTCCTTGTCCAGGGTCGCGAGCAACTGGAGGTCGTCGACGAGCAGACTCATGCGTTCCGCGTTCTGTGCGATGAACCGGTTGGCCTCGTTTCGTTCGAGGGCCGAGCGCGGTTCCGGGCGGAGGGCGAGTTGGGCGTAGCCCTGGATGGCGGTGAGCGGAGTGCGCAGCTCGTGCCCGGCGTCGGCGACGAACCGGCGAAGGCGGGCCTCCGAGGCCTCTCGGGCCAGCAGCGCCTTCTGCAGGCGGTCGAGCATGGAGTTCAGGACCCGGCCGAGTCGTCCGATCTCGGTATGCGCATCGGTGTCGGGCAACCGTAGATCGAGCCGGCCTGCGGTGATGTCCTGAGCCGTCCGTTCCATTCTGGTCAGGGGCAGCAGCCCCAGACGAACCACCCACCGGCCCAGGGCGATCAGGGCGACGATCGTGACGGCGAGCAGCACGGCGTTCAGCCACAGGAGCTTCGATGTGGCGCCGTCGACGGTGTCGAGCGGAAGGGTGACCACCGCGCTCATGCCGTCCGGACCGGGGTTCAGCAGCACCCGCCAGTGGCCGTCACCACTGACGGCGGTCACGGTTTCGGGGTGGCCGTCCCGCAGTCCGAGGTCCTCCGCGTGATCGGCCAACCGGGGTCCTGGCTTGGTCTCGGAGCCCAGGGAGTTTTTCAGACGGCGCCCGGAGGAGTCGTAGAAGTAGACGTGGAAGTCCGAGGGAAGTATGTCCGGGCGTTCTCCCGGGTCCGGGAGCCTGCCTTGGAGCGCGTCGTCATAGGCGGGAGTCGGTGGATGGAACTCGACGAGCTGCTCGTCGACGCGGTCCAGCAGCCAGGAGCGAAGCACCACATAGCCGATCGCCTGGGAGGTCAGGACTGCCGCGGTGGCGAGCAGAGTGGCGCCGAGGATGAGGCGCCGTCGCACCGACTTGGGCGGCCGGGGCAGGAACCGGGTCACTGGTCCGAGGTCCCTGCGTGGTCGCGGGGAAGCCTGAGGCAGTAGCCGACGCCGCGCACGGTGTGGATCAGTGGCGGCTCGAAGCAGTCGATCTTCCTGCGCAGGTACCTGACGTACGTTTCGATGATCCGGGCGTCGCCGGCGAAGTCGTAGCTCCAGACGTGGTCGAGGATCTGGACCTTGCTCACCACCTGGCACGCGTTCGACAGAAGGTAGGCCAGGAGCTTGAACTCTGTTGGCGACAGGGCGATGTACTGGCCTGCGCGGTGCACCTCGTGGGCGCTCTCGTCGAGTTCGAGGTCGGCGTACCGCAGAACACTCTGCAGCGCCTGCCGTTCGGCGGGCGGCGCGGTGCGACGCAGAATGGCCTCGATGCGCAGCAGCACCTCCTCGATGCTGAAGGGTTTGGCAACGTAGTCGTCCCCACCGGCGCTGAGGCCGGCGATGCGATCGTCGGTGCCGGTGCGGGCGGTCAGGAACAGGATCGGGCAGTCGTTGCCTGCCTCCCGCAGCCTGCGGGTCACCTCGAAGCCGTCCAGGTCGGGCAGCATCACGTCCAGCAGCACCAGATGCGGTTGAAGGCGTTCGACCTCCAGGAGGGCCGCCTGACCGGTGCCGGTGCTGCTCACCTCGTATCCGGTCAGGCGAAGCGTCGCCTCCAGCAGGGTGCGAATGCTGGGCTCGTCCTCGACCACGAGGAGCCGATGTCCCGGCCGCGCGGCTGTGGGCTGCTCGGTCATGCGTCTGCTGGTCCGTTCTGCCGTGTCCCGACCGTCGTGCGGGGTTCGGTCACTTGGCGGCGCAGTCGTAGAGCACGTTGCCTCCTCCGAGTCCCATCGCACCGCCGGCGTTGTTCTGTGACGACTTGCCGGAGGTGCCACCGTATGCCGACGTCGGAACCTTGGTGCAATGGTCGGCGATCCAGTCGGAGCGCTGCTTGGTGTATCCGCCGGCCAGGCCCGGCATGCCGCCGCCGTTCGTGTCGGAGCCCAGGATGTAGCGTAGCTCGCCGTCCTTGGTCCACTTCTCCAACTGGGCCACCGACGGCGAGTTGTCGCTGTTGGTGAAGCCGCCCATGGCGATGACGGTCTCGTCGGTGCCCAGGATGTAGGCGCTGGCGTTGAGGGCGCCGCCCTCGACGGCGAGCTTGATGCGTGCGTGGGGTGCGTGCTCGACGGCGTACTGGATGATCTTGCGCTGTTCGGCGGTGAGTTTCCCACTACCGAAGCCGCCGCCCCCACCAGGGGCCCTTCCTGAGCCGGCACCTGGGAACGAGGGTGCGCCGCGGCTGTTCGAGCCCGCTTCCCCGGGTGCACCGGGCATACCGTTCGCTCCTCCTGTGGGCATGCCGGAAGGCACTCCGCCGGACGGAGGTTCAGCGGTCTGTCCCGAAGAGGTGCCACCGCCGGGGAAGCCCGGCATGTTCGACGGCATCCCGGACGGCATGCCCGAGGGAGGGTCTCCACCGTTCGAGCCCTGCCGGGGCATGCCACCCCCTCCGCCGAATCCGAGCGTCTGCGGACCGGCCATCGGGTTGGAGCCCCCCGTGCTGATGGAGCCGGGTACGGCCACCGCCCACGCTCCCGGCGCCAGCAGAACCGATGCGACCGCGGCGCAACCGGCAACCGTCAACAGCCGGCCACGGCGTCGTGACAGCACCAGCAGGACGACCGCGACGCAACCGACCAGCAGCACGGGCCACACCAGCCAGCCGTTCCAGTCGGGCGCACGGCGGACCAGCTTCACGGCCCAGGCCACGCTCACCACGACCGCGGCCACACCGACCAGAGGCGCCCAGCGCAGGCCGGCGCGGTGGACACGGACGAGGGCGGCCATCAGTCCACCGCACAGGGCGGCGATCGCCGGTGCGAGCTGAGTGGTGTAGTAGGGATGGAAGATGCCCTTCTGGGTCGAGAACACCGCCCCGCAGACCACCAGCCAGATTCCCCACAGCAGCCAGCCGGGGGCCGGCAGCACGGCGGAGTCGGGCAGTGCGCCCCGTCGGCGCAGCACCACGCCGGCGACGGCGACGGCCAGGGCCAGCGCGCAGACCGGCAGCAGCCAGCTGATCTGACCGCCCACCTGTGCGCCGAACAGGCGGCCCACGCCGGCCTGACCGCCGAATCCGCCGGCGAATCCGCCGCCTGATCCGCCCGTCCCCTGGGGCGCTCCGTCGCTGGAGCCGAAGACCCTCCCCAGCCCGTTGTAGCCGATCACTAGGTCCCAGGCCGAGCCGTCCGTGCTGCCGCCGATGTAGGGGCGGTCACCCGGCCACAGGGCCACCATGGCGACCCACCACAGGGAGGACGCCGCCAGGATGGCTCCCGCGCCCAGCAGACGCCGCACTCGCGGTATCCAGGGGCCGCTTCCTCCCACGAGCCAGGCGACAGCGAACGCGGGAATGACCATCCAGGCGGCGAGCATCTTGGTGAGGAATCCGCACCCGATCAGGAAGCCGCTCGCGCACAGCCACCAGGTCGCGGTCCGGTCCTCGGCCTGCAACGCGCGGGTGAGCGCGTACGCCGCCGACACCAGTAGCAGGACCAGCAGTGTGTCCGGGTTGTTGTCCCGGTTGATGGCCACGGTGATGGGCGTCAGAGTGAGCACCAGAGCCGCGATCAGCGCCGCCCCCTCCCCCGCCCAGCGGCGCACGGTGCGGTGCAGCACCAGCACCCCGGCCACACCTTCGAGTACCTGCGGCAGGATCAGCGCCCAGCCGTGCATCCCGAAGATCTTGCTGCCGATCACCTGCGGCCACAGCGCGGCCGGGGGCTTGTCGACCGTGATCACGCCCGCCGGGTCGAAAGAGCCGAAGAGGAAGTTGGTCCAGCTCTTCCCCATCGACTTCACGGCCGCCGAGTAGTAGCTGTTGCCCCACCCCAGGGAGCCCAGTGCCCAGCCGTACAGGACGGCCGCGAGCACGAGGACGGCTCCGAGCGCCACGGGTGCCGCCCAGGCGGGCAGCGAGCGGACGGACGTACTCGTGTGCCTCCCGTCGTGTGCCGATGCCGCCGGTGCGGGCCTGATGTGCGCGTAGTTGCTCATGTCGGGATTCGCTCTCATCAACGGGTACGGCTACGGGGGGCGGCGAAGACGGCCAGTCGCAGCACGGCGAAGCGCACGCAGGTGACCGCGGCGGAGGCCGTGGCGAGGACCGCGGTCTCCGCGGCCGGTGAGGCACCGGGATCGAGCCACTTGAACCACAGCACCGCCGCGGAGGTGACCAGATAGCCGAGGACGAACAGACCCCCGGCACCGAGGTGCGCACGTGCGGGCGCAGTGGTGGAGTGCCGGAAGGTGAGGCGGCGGTTCGCCTCGGTGTTGAGGACGGTGAGGCCGAACAGCGAGATCAGGTTGGCGACGGCCGGAGACCACCAGCCGCGCAGCAACCAGTACAGCAAGGCCTGTCCGGCCGTGGAGACGACACCGATCGCGAGGAAACAGCCGACCTCCCACGACAGCACACCGCGTCCGGTGGAGGGGGCAAGGACGGCGTCGGGGTGTTCGGCGGCCGGCTCGGGGCGCGGCCGCACCTCGGCCCGGGCGTCGCCGGACGCCTTGAGCCGCGCCATGCGCCACAGGCCCCGCAGGTCTTCCTTGGCGGTGCGCGCCACATCCACCCGGGTGTCGACGTCCTCGACCCAGTCGACCGGGACCTCATGAATACGCAGTCCGTTGTGCTCGGCGACCAGGAGCAGTTCGGTGTCGAAAAACCATGCGTCGTCCCGGGTCACCTTCAGCAGCGGCCGGAGTACCTCCGTACGGGCCGCCTTGAATCCGCACTGGGCGTCGGTGAAGCGGACTCCGTGGGTGAGCCGGATGATGCCGTTGTAGCAGCGGGAGATGAACTCGCGGCGCGGCCCGCGCACCGTGCGTGCGCCGGGAGCCAGCCGGGAGCCGATCGCGAGGTCCGAGTGGCCGCTGGCCAGGGGCGCGATCAGCGGGAGCAGTCCGTCGAGGCCGGTGGAGAGGTCCACGTCCATGTACGCCACGATGTCCGCGTCGCTGGCGCCCCAGACGGTGCGCAGCGCGAGTCCGCGGCCCTTGCGGTCCAGGTGGACGACGCCGACACCGGGCAGCTCGTCCGCGAGGCGGCGGGCGGTGGCGAGGGTTTCGTCGGTGCTGGCGTTGTCGGCGACGGTGATCCGCCAGGGGAAGGGGAAGTCCTGGGACAGGCGGGCGTGGAGCGTGCGCAGGCAGCCGGGCAGTGCTCGCTCCTCGTTGTAGACCGGAACGACGATGTCCACCGTCGCGGTACCGGCGTGCGGGAGAAGCGAACGTTCGACGGGCTGGAAGGGGGCGGGACGCTCCACGCGGGCGTCGAGTTCGGTGAGGTGGGGGGTGGGAGTCATGGCTTCCTCAGGCATGAGGGGACGGCAGACTGCGGCTGACAGGTCCTGGTCCAGGGCCGCGGGCCTCACTGTCGCCCTCTCGCCTGTGGGAGCCGGGGGAGAATACCGAAAACTGACGGAGAGTCAGATCATTGGCCGATCCTGGGCGAACACCTCGGAACTGCTCATCGACGTCGCCGTCGACGAGGCGGTTCGGCTTATCATCAGGCCGCGTGGTCACGGTGTTTCCCGCGAAGTGGCGCAGGGCCGTTTCAGCCGTCACTTCACGGGCCCGGCGCCCCACCTCGACAGCAGGAGACGTCCTCCAGCCGGTGGCGCTCACCCGTCTCGGCGCAGGCGAGAGTGCCAGGGGTCAGTGACGGATCGGCGCCGGCACGGTCCGGCTCATGCGCGCCTCGATCGTGCAGGCGGATGCGGAGGGCGCTGAAGCGCACCTGAAGCGTGTGTCCCCGCCGGGGTGCGTACGCAGGGCTGGACCGCCAGCACGCCGAGGTTCCGGGCCAGGCCGGCCATGCGCGCCTCGGACGAGCGGAGTGGATCCGTCGACATCGGCCCCCGATCAAGATCCGGACCATTCCCGGGCCGACAAGCCGCTCCCCGCTTCGGTTGAGACTGTTTCCGCTGTCGCCTGCGGGCATGGGCGTTCGCGGTAGCGGAAAGCGCGACAGGGCGCCTGCGCGGTTCCGGGTTGGCGTGCGTCGAGGTCTGCGGGGCCAGGCCCGCACGGTGCCGTGCGGGCCTGGCCCCGGTGTGTCAGTTCTGCAGGCTCCAGTGCTGGTTCGCACCGCCCGTGCAACTCCATAGCTGGACTTTCGTCCCGTTGGCGGTCCCCTGGCCGCTGGCGTCCAGGCAGAGCCCCGACTGTGCTGCTTTGATCGTGCCGTCGGGATTGACGTTCCATTGCTGATCTGCCTGCCCGCTGCAGTCCCAGATCGCCGCCGGGGTGCCGTTGCCCGCTGTCTGGCCGACGCCCAGGCACTTGTTGCCGTAGACAACGAGCTGCTTTCCGGCGGTGTAGGTCAACCGTTGGTTGGAGCCGCCGTTGCAGTCCCACAGTTGTGCCTGCGTGCCGTTGGTCGCGGTGAAGTTGTTGATGTCGAGGCAGCGCCCCGACTGCTGGCCGACGATCTCCTGGTTGCCGGACGTCGGTGGCGAATTCGAGCCGAACTGTGTGAAGAACTGCCACACCGCTGCCGAAGTCCAGGTGCGCCAGCCGTCACCGGTGGAGCCGTCGATGGGACCGGGATCGTGGCCCGCTCCGTCGAACGCGGCCCAGACGACGGGGTATCCGGATCTGCATCCGGAGTAGGTGGTGATGATGTGCGTCAGGCTTCCGTTGGCCGGCTCGGGCGGGTTCTGCGGGGTGCAGCCGTTCGCCCGGACGAACGTGTCGCGCAGTTCCCGTCCCGATGAGATGGGCAGCACGTTGTCCCTCAGGCCGTGCAGACCCATGTAGGCGATGGGCTGAGTCCCGCCGTTGCACCCGCTGAGGTTCGCGCCGGAGTAGACCGCGACCGCACGGAAGACGGTCGCTCGTGAGCAGGCGAGGGCGTACGACATCGCGCCGCCGTAGCTGAAGCCGACGGAGAACAACTGGGTGGTGTCGACGCACAGACCCGCTTCGAGCTGGCTGACCATGGCGTCGACGAAGGCCACGTCCTGGCCGCCGGGGTTGGCCCAGCCGTTGCCGTTGCCCTGAGGGGCGACGAAGATCGTGCTGTTGTTCGCGTTGTCCGCCAGGCGCCGCAGGCCGTAGTAGGACCAGTTGTACCCGTCCGTACCGCCCGAGTCGACGTCGTTGGCCGTGCCGCCCCGCCAGTGGAAACCGAAGATCAGCCGATAGGGATGGTTGTTGTCGTAGCCGGCGGGGACCCGCAGTATGTAGCTGCGGGTCTGGCCGCCGCTCTGAATCGTGTGTGTGCCACTCGTCAGCGTGGGGGCCTTGCCGCAGCCGGCGGTCGGACTGAGGGCGCCAGTGGTCGTGGCCGCGGTGGGCGCGCCGAGGCCGCTGCTGAACGAGGTGCCCGCAGCCGTCAGAACGAGAAGTAGCGCGGCCACGATGGACAATAAGAGCGGTTTGCATTGCATACATTCCTTCTTCCGTATCGAGGTATGAGCAGGGAGCGCCGGTCGGTTGGGGACGGGTGCTGTGTGCGGCGGTGACACCGCGACGAATAAGGCTCGGGCGGCTCAGACGGCGGTGATGGTCCATTCGTTGTTGGTGCTTGAGTTCGGTGTCCACATCACCGTGGTCGAGCCGGACGTGGTGCTGCCGCTGCCGTCGAGGGCGGTGCCGGTACCGCGATTGACGATCTGGTAGCGGTTGCCACCGAGGCTGTTGAGCGACCACTGCTGGTTGTTGCCGCCGTTCCATGCCGCCTGCCGGGCAGGAGCGCCGTTGTCGGCATTGCCCCAGCTGTCGGCGGCCATGCCGTTGGTGCGGTTCATGATGCGGGAGTAGCCGTTGCCGAGGTCGATCAGCTGCCACTGCAGGTTGCTGCTCCCGTCGGAGTTCCACTGCTTGAGGTTGGAGCCGGAGGCGACGTTGCCCCCGCTGTCCAGCACCAGTCCGCTGGTCACGTTGGCGATCTTGACCCAGGTGGTGGAGCCGCCCGGCGCGCTCAGGACGGGGATCTCACCCGAGAAAGTGAGCTTGACCGTGTACGCCAGGGCGTTGAACGGCGGGTTGGACGAGGGCATGGTGAGGTGCAGGCCGGAAGCATCCTGGGTCGGTGCGGGCAGGTCGATGTAGGTGCCGGCGGTGTTGTTCAGCAGTTTGGCGCCCGTCAGGCTGCTGAGGTTGATCTGACTCGAGTTCAGCGTCGTGATGGTCATGGTGCCGCCCTGCCAGCCCAGCGCGGTGGCGTAGAGGACCTTGTTGTCCCGGCTGCGGGTGAACCGGACGTCCTGCGGTTTGCCGGCCACCGGTCCGCTGAACGAGCCTCCGCCCATTTTGGTGGGGCCTTCGCCGTAACTGGCCCAGGAGCGGGTGGCGTAGACCGCCTCTCCGAAGCGGCCGAGCCAGTCGCCCATGGCGAGCAGGATGGACTGCTGCCCGGCGGGGATGGTGCCGTCGGCCATCGGGGCGATGTTCAGCAGCATGCTGCCGCCCTTGCTGACCCGGTCGATCAGCGAGTGGAGCAGGGCCTGCGTCGAGTAGTAGCCGATGCCCACCGTGTAGCACCAGCTGGAGGAGGAGATGCTGTCGTCGGTCAGCCAGTAGGGGCTGAGCAGCCCTGCCGGACCGCCGCGCTCGAAGTCGTAGACCTCACCCTTGTTGTCGAGGCCGTCCTTGTAGGTCGCGACCACGTCCTTGTTCCACGAGACCGCCTGGTTGTAGTAGTGCGCGAGGAACTGCAGGCGGTAGGACTCCTGCACCAGGCCCAGGTCGAAGTCCTGCCAGACCAGGTCCGGCTGGTAGCCGTCGATGACCTCGATCAGCTTGTCGTACCAGAGCTTGTTCTCCGCGGCCGAGCCCTGCTGGCCGAAGAGGAGGCGCAGCGTCGGGTCCGACTGGTTCGGCACGTGGTCGTAGAAGCCGTTGAAGTGATAGGCGTGGTGCAGCGAGGCCATGAACTTCAGCCCCTGCCCGCGGATGGCCTGCGCGTGAAGCCCAACGAGGTCGAGTCTGGGGCCGTGCTGGACCGAGTTCCACGGGTTGGAGTGGCTGTTCCACATGGAGAAGCCGTCGTGGTGCTCGGCGACCGGGCCGGCGAACTTGGCGCCCGCGGCCTTGAACAGCTGCGCCCAGGCGTCCGGATCCCACTTGCCGCCCTGGGAGGCGAGTTTCGGGGCGAACTGCACGTAGTTGCCGGCCTTGTCGCGGGCACCGTCGATGAAGTTGTTGTACGGCCATACCGAAGGGTCGCCGTAGGTGGCGATGTGGTGCCGGTTCTCGACCGAGCCGCCGATGTACATGTTGCGCGGATACCACTCGTTCCCGAACGCGGGAACGCTGAAGACGCCCCAGTGGTAGTAGATGCCGAACTTGGCGTCCTGGAACCAGTCCGGGGCCGGGGGATGCTGGTCCACGGAGGACCAGCTCGCGGTGTAGCTTCCGGGGCCGTCGGTGGCGGCGGCCTCGGGGGCGAACCGAAGCAAGCCGAAGGCCGTGGCAGCGCCGGCCGCCGCCAGCAGTCGGCGCCGGCTGAGCGGCAGGGAAGAGGAGGACATGTGTGGGCCTCTCGGGGGAATTGACGGAAGTGATGCGGGCGTCGGTGATCGTCAGCCGGTCACCGGATCAGTCGTGCGTCCACTTCTGGTTGCTGCCGCCGGTGCAGGTCCACAGCTGCAGCAAGGTACCGTTGGCCGTTCCCGCGCCGGTGGCGTCCAGGCACAGGCCGGACTGGGCACCGGTGATCGTGCCGTCGGCGTGGATGGTCCACTTCTGGTTGCTGCCGCCGGTGCAGTCCCAGATGTCCACCTTGGTACCGGGGCTGGTGCCCTGGCCCGAGGCGTCCAGGCAGTCGCTTCCGTAGACCCGCAGCTCGCCGGTCGAGGTGTCCGTCCACCGCTGGTTGCTGCCGCCGTTGCAGTCCCACAGCTCCACCTGGGTACCGGCCGTCTGCGACTGGTTCGGCACGTCCACGCACCGGCCGGAACCGACCCCGACGATCGTGCCGGTCGTGCCGCCGTTGTTTCCGCCGCTGTCGGGGGTGATGGACAGGTTGTCGAACTGCGCCGTCTCGGTCTGGCTGGTCGCGTAGCCGATCTGCCCGCCTGCCCAGGTGCGGTCGTTCACGGAACCGACCGTGGCACCGTCGATGACGGCGGTGATGGTGGTGCCGGAGAAGGTGAGGGCCACGGTGTGCCATCGGTTGGTGCCCAGCGCCGTGGTCGTGCCGCGGGCCAGGGTGGAGATGTTGCCGTTGGTGTTCGAGTTCAGGATCGACCAGGCTCCGGTGTCGCTCACCCGCAGGTGGTAGGCGTTCAGTCCTCCGGTGCTGCTGTAGTCCTGTGCGTTGGCGCGTCCGATCAGCTCGGCGTATCCGGACTGTTCGAGCAGCACGTCGGACGAGACGGTGTAGTTGCTCCAGCTCACGTCACCGAGCAGGGCGTGCGGATCGGACAGCGCGTCCCAGGTGATCGGTTTCTGCGGGCTCATCTGGCGCACGCACCTGCCGCTGCGGCCGCCGCCACAGCCGACCGCCTCGAAGGCGCCCTGCCAGTCCATGAGGTACTTGGCCTCGGTGCCGGTGGCGTAGCTGTCGAAGGAGTCGCTGTACGGCAGGCTCAGTGTGCCCCGGCCGGGACCGGCGGCGGTGCCCTTGCCCTGTCCGGTCGTGGTGGTCAGGGTGTACACGCGGCCGGGCTGCACGGTCAGGCTGAAACCGCTGCCGGACGGGGTGACGTCCGTCGCGTGCACGAAGTAGTCGGCCGTGTTGTTGGAATTGACGTTGGTCGACCAGACGTGGACGGTTTTGTCGGACAGCCCTCCGGTGACGTTGAAGTTCAGCGTCTGCGCGCTGCCGGCGTCCATCGTCTCGATGACCGTGGAGTAGTCGGAGTTGTTCGCGGACTTCAGTGACACGTAGCTGCCGTTGTTCCGGTTGCCGCCGATGTAGCCGCTGGAGGCGTCGAGGTAGTGCCATCCCGGGGCGGTGAACTGGCTCGTCTGCGCCATCACCCAGGCGTTCTTGCCGATGGCGTAGTAGCCGGACCACGGCTGCGGGGCCAGGGCGAGACCCATGGTGGGGTAGGGCAGGTTCGGCGTGAGCGAGGCGACCACAGGCCAGTTGAGATACGCGGTCATCCGGCCGTCGATGTATCCACGGTTGATGCCGCGGGCCACGGCCGGCGCTCCCGCGTTGTAGTCGTCCGAGCCGTTCTCGCTCGCCCACAGCGGCTTGCCGGACGATGTGGCGGCCGACGGCACCGCGCAGTTGGACTGGGCGGACCGGTAGCCGCAGGGGTAGTGGGTGCCGATGACGTCCACCGACGCGGCGAACGCCGCGTTGGAGTTGACGTCATCGGCCACCGCCCAGTCCGAGTCGGCTGCGACGATCTTGACGTTGCGGTAGCCGTTGGTGTTGAGCGCGCTGCGCAGTTGTTCGTACCAGGAGATGTTGTAGCCTCGCTCGTTCCACCCACCGAGGTAGTCGATGCTCAACCCGTGCTGTTTGGCGCAGCCGAGCCACGAGACCAGGTAGTTGACCATGTCGGTGGACCAGAAGTTGCCGCCGCCGATCCAGCCGGGCGCGCCCCAGGCGAGTCCGTACAGTTTGATGTCCGGGTTGCGCGCCTTGGCCTGCTCCATCAGCCACCACTCGTAGCCCCGGTTGCAGTTCAGGTCGGACCGGGTGTGCTGGTGGCTGGGCTCGGCCCCCGAGGTGGAGTTGGTGTCGCCGCCGATCTCTGCCTTGAGGATCTGCAGGGAGGCGCCGTAGCCGGGCCGGAACAGGTAGTCCAGGACCTGGCCGCGTTGGGGCTCGGGATAGTCGATCAGGAGTCGGCTGTTGCCGCCCCCGCCGCTGATCGCGCCGACGCCGTCGAAGGTCCGGCCACCCGACGCACCGTTGATCGTGATCGAGGTGGCGGCCCGGGCCGGAGCGGCGGCCGTGCCCACGATGCCGCCGGCGGCCACGACGAGGCCTGTGAGCACGGCCGTTGAGGCGCGCAAGCACCGGAACAGCCGACTGAATGCTGACACGGTGGTTCCTTTCGCAGGTCGAAGGTGTCCCGTGGCGGAGCTGTGTTCAGCGGAGGACGAAGTCCTGGTTGGTGCCTGGCGCGTTCTTGCACTGCCACTGGTCCAGTCGCTGGCCCAGGTTGCTGCCGCCGCCGTAGACGTCCAGGCACAGACTGCTGTTCTTGTTCTGGAACACGTAGGAGCCGTCGGACTGCCGTGCCGCCGGGGCGGTGGTCGGGTGCCGCCCCGGCGCTGAGTGATGCGGGTTCCTTACGGAGTCAGTTCAGCGACCACTGCTGGTTGGATCCGCCGTTGCAGGTCCACAGCTCCACTGGGGTGCCGTTCGCGGTGGCGGCGCCGGTCACGTCCAGGCACAGGCCGGACTGGGCGCTGGTGATGGTGCCGTTGGCGTTGACGTTCCACTGCTGGTTGGTCTGGCCGTTGCAGGTCCAGGTGATGACTTTGGTGCCGGGGCTGGTGCCCTTGTTGGAGGCGTCCAGGCACAGCTGGCTGCTGCCGGAGTACACGGTGAGCTGGTTCGAGGCGGTCCGGGACCAGGTCTGGTTCGCCGCGCCGCTGCAGTCCCGGATCTGCGTCTGCGTACCCGGCGCTGTGGACCCGCCCGGCACCTCCAGACACCTGCCCGCACCCACCGCATGCAGCGCGGTCGCCGTGCCACCACCGCCTCCCACCCCGTAGCCGGCCGCGGTGATGCCGGCCTGCACGGCGTTCTCGGTGGCGTCGGAGGGGTAGCCCGCCGTCATCGCGCCTTCGAAGAACTCGCCCACGCCATTGGGACTGTTGTCGCCCCCGGTGCCGAGCAGGACCGAGCCGTCGACCTTCATCGGTGAGTAGCCGTTCGGCAAAGGGCCGGAGAAGGTGGTGGTCAGGCCGCCGCTCGCGCCGTTGCCGTATTTGAGAGTGAAGTTGCTGGTGCCGTTGTTCTTCAACCACGCGCTGACGAAGGGGTAGTGCACGCCGACGTTGCCAGGGTCCTTGTTGGAGCCGGTGTTGGTGTGGAACATGCCGTTCTCCAGATCGGCCTCGACCCACGGGCCGCTGCCGGTGCATCCGCCGAACCAGCAGGCGGTGCCCCAGTAGATGGCGTTCATGGTGGCGTTGCCGGTGTCGGTGTGGGAGTTCTCACCGCTGCCGTAGTCGAAGCAGCACCACTGGTTCGTGTAGTTCGACGACGTCACCATGTAAATGCCTTCGGGCTGGGATCCGGTGGGCACGCCGCTCGCGTGGTCGAGCCGGTAGCCGACGCCGGGGGTGACCTTGACCCCGAAGACCTGGTGGCCGGCCGCGGTCACCGGCAGGGCCATGGCGTCCGCTCCGATGTCGGATCCACCTGGTCCAGGTCCCTTCCAGTAGCCGCCCCAGGACATCGGCAGGTCGTTGTGCTTGGCGGTCTGGTCGTAGATCTTCGTGATCGTGCACGACGTGCCCGAGCAGAACGACACCTGGGACGCGGCGTCCGCGTATCCGCCGGCGCTGAGCACCTCGATGTCGCGGTAGCTGTGATCGGAGGACCGCTGAATCTGGTACAGCGGCCCGTTGTACGACGCGAAAAGCGCCCTGGTGGTGGCGTGCGCCGTCACACACGGCGTACCGCCCGCGGCATAGAGGTCACACGGAAACGACGTGTCCGCCACGCGGTGGGCCGCCGGATGGACGACGGCGGCCGTACCGGCCCGCGAGGATGTGGCGAACGCCGGTGCGCCGAACGCGGCCACGGCCATCGCCAGGGCAAAAAAGAGCACGGCCTCCCATCGCCTTCGTCGGCGATCGCTGGCTGGTTCGAGCATGGAGACCTCCTCTGTGGCTGTGCACACGTGGTGGCGCCGAAGCAGCCTGGAGTCGATACGAAGGCGTCCGGCCGCCCGCGGCAGGCAGGCCCTGACGGCCCGGCCGGTACTCGGTGGAGGCGCGGACGGGGGGCTCATCCCAGCCTCCACCGCTGGCTGCTGCCGCCGTTGCAGGTCCACAGCTGGGCGAGGGTTCCGTCGGCGCCGGCCGCTCCGGTGACGTCCAGGCACAGGCCGGACTGGACGCCGGTGATCGTGCCGTTAGAGTTCAGCGTCCACTGTTGGTTGGTCTGACCGTTGCACGACCAGATCTCCACCTTCGTCCCGGGGGTGGTCTGGTTGTTGTAGGCGTCCAGGCACATCTGGCCGCTGCCGGAGTAGACGGTGAGCTGGTTGGACGTGGAGTGCGTCCATATCTGGTTGGTCCCGCTGTTGCAGCTCCAGATCTGCACCTGGGTGCCGGCGGTCTTGGACGAGTTGGGTACGTCCAGGCACTTGCCCGCACCCACCGAGTGCAGCTCACCGGTCACACCGGTGCCGCCGCCGCTGGTGCCGCCCGCGACCCGGTACATCACCGTGGCGTGCGCCGGCACCGAGGCGCTGATCGTGCCCAAGGTGGTCGAGGCCGCCCCGGACCACAGGTCGGTCAGGGCATAGCTGGACGCCCCGGTCTTCCCGATCGCGGCCGCGGTGGTGCTGATGGTCGCCGTCGAGCCCGTCTCGTTGAACAGCGCCACCGACACATCCCCGTTGGCCAGCGGCTTGGCCAGCACGTCCCGGCCTCCCGAGGACGACACCATGGTGCCCTGTTTGCCCAGGGGGTCCTGGTCGACCGCGATCACCCGGGAATTGGTCAGCGTGGACAAGGTGTCCGCACTGGCCGAGGGGATGTTGGTGCCCGCGATCAGTGGCGCGGCCATCTCCGCCCACAGGCTGAACTCGCTGCGGCTCTCGGTGGCCGTCATCGAGCCGTTGCCGACCTCCAGCATGTCGGGGTCGTTCCAGTGGCCGGAGCCGGCGTAGGAGGCGAGTCCCACGTTGCTGTGGAAGATCGACAGCATGCTGGAGAAGTTCGCGCTGATGTCCCCGGTGGTGCGCCAGCTGTTGCCCACGCCCGCGCCCCAGGTCCACACGTTGTCCTGGCCCCAGTTGCACAGGCTGTAAAGGATCGGTCGGCTGGTGGCCGCCAGGGCGTCCCGCATCGCGGTGTAGCGGGTCTGCGCCGGAACCCCGTTGTTGTTGCAGTTGTCGTACTTCAGATAGTCCACACCCCACGACGCGAACGACTGTGCGTCCGTGGTCTCGTGCCCCAGGCTGCCCGGATACCCGGCACAGGTCGCGGTGCCCGCGTCCTCGTAGATCCCCAGCTTCAGCCCCAGCGAGTGCACGTAGTCCGCGGTGCCCTTGATGCCGTCGGGGAACTTGGCCGGATCCGGCACCAGGTGGCCGCCCGAATCGCGGCTGTGGGTCATCCAGCAGTCGTCGATGTTGACGTACGAGTAGCCCGCCGCCTGCATGCCGTTGGTGTGCATCGCCTGCGCGGTGGACTTGATCAGCGACTCGGAGACGTTGCAGCCGTACGCGTTCCAGTCGTTGAAGCCCATCTGCGGGGTCAGCGCCAGCCCGTTGCCAAGCGCGGCGGCGGGCTGCGCCGTGCTCAGGGAAAGGAAGGGGGCGGCCGCGGTGAGCAGCACGGCCGAGAAGGTGAGCGCCAGGGTTCTGCTCAGGGACAGCAGCGTGGACAGCGGCCGAAGACCCCTGGCTCTCGCAGTGGTCGTGGGCATAAGTCATCGACTCCTGGACCGAGTTGGGGAGCTGAGAGGAGTTCAGCGATAGCCGGCGGCGGTGACGTTGGCCTGCACCGCGTTGTCGGTCGCGTCGGAGGGGTAGCCGGCGACGATGGCTCCCTCGTAGAAGGTGCCGGCGCTCAGGTTGGCGCCGCCGCCGGGCTTGCAGCAGTCGCCGCCGCTACCCAGGACGATGGCCCCTTGCTTCTTCATGGGGCTGTATCCGCCGGGGAGCCCGCCGTCCCACAGGGTGGTCAGGCTGCCGGATTGCGCGTTGCCACCCTTGAGGGCGAACCTCGACGTCCCGTTGTTCTTCAGCATCGCGGTGACGAACTTGCCGGGGAAGGCCCGCTGGTTGGTGTTCCAGGACTGACTGCCGCCGGAGTACAGGCCCCATTCGAGATCGGCCTGGACCCAGGGACCGCTTCCCGAGCAGCCGCCGAACCAGCACTCGGTGCCGAAGTTGATCGCGTCCATCGCCCCGGCAGCGTCGGCCTTCCGTGTCGTCTCGCTGTTGCCATAGTCGAAGCAGCAGCCGCTGTTGACGTGGGTGCCGCTGGTCACCATGTACGCCCCTTCGGGCGCGCTGCCGGTCGGCACGCCCGTCAGGTGACCGTCCCGCCAGTAGCTGTTCCCGGGATTGATGTACAGCGAGTACGCCTTGGTACCCCCGGCGGTCAGCGACTCGGAGGTCGCCTTCGCGGGACTGCTCTGGCTCGATCCCGGGACCTGGGCCGATCCCTGGTACCACAGGTCGTTGCCGTGCCCGGACTGGTCGTAGACGACCGTGATCACGCACGAGGTGCCCGCGCAGAACGAGTCCTGCGCCGCCGCATTGGCGAAGCCGCCGGACGCCAGCACACCGATGTTCCTGGTCGCGTTGTCCGAGGAGCGCCTGACCTGGTACAGGTTGCCGTTGTACGAACCGGAGAGCGCCCGCACGGTGCTGTGCGCGGCCACGCACGGCGTACCGCCCGTGGAGTAGATGTCGCACGGGCCCGATCCACCAGACGTGGGCGGAGTTGTCGACGTGGTCCACTTCTGGCTGCTCTGGCCGTTGCAGGTCCACAGGATGACCGCGGTGCCGTTGGCCGTGCCCGCTCCGTTGACGTCCAGGCAGAATCCGGACGCCACACCGGTGACAGACCCGTCGGAGTTCTGTCGCCACACCTGGGTCGGCCGCCCGTCGCACGACCGGATGACCACCGGGGCTCCGGGAGCCGTCCGGTTATCGTAGGCGTCCACGCACCGGGTGCCGTTCATCGCCCTCAGCTCGCCCCCCGATGTGAACTCGAACTCCTGATTGACCTGGTCGTTGCAGTCCCAGATCTCCAACGCCGTTCCCGGCGTGTCGACGTTGCCCTTGACGTCCAGACATCGCCCCGACGCCGAGCTCACCAGGGGAGCCACAGGTGCCGATGCCGACCATGTCGGCGCGGTCGCCAGCAAGACGGTCAGCAGTGCCATCACGCATATGGCGGCGGTTGCCGGTAAGCGTGGTCCATGAGCGGGGCTCCGGGGCGAAACGGATGAAGGCTGCATTCTGTTCCTCGAATATGTGGGGGAAGGGGACAGCGAGTGCCGTGCCTGTCCGAGGGAATCCAGCCGGGGCGGTCCGTCGACCGCTCCCGTCAGCGGGCCCGAATGTACTCACGGAGAACACTCAGACATCCCATGTTCCATAGTGATCCCACACACCTGACACAGTGTCAATGCGTGCGTCTCACCGAATCAGAACTCGATCCATCCCATGTTTTTCCTGGTCAGCTCGCCGTGACGGCATGCCGGAACCCGCGTCCGGCGACGGCCACCGTGCCGGACGCGGGGGTGGGTTCGCGGTACTCCGAAACGGACCGCGGGCAGGAGCGCGCGCTTGGCGCCGATCACCTCACCTGAAGTTCCAGTGCTGGTTGGCGCCGCCGCTGGAGTCCCAGATCTGGACGGGGGCCCCGTTGGCAGTCTGCCCGCCGGGAATCTCCAGCGCCCTGCCGGAATCGACGTTGATCAGGGTGTACGAACCGTCGCCGTTCCGGCTCGCCCGCCAGTGCTGGTTCGTACCGCCATTGGCATCCCAGAGCTCCATCCGCGTGCCATTGCCGGTCTGGCCACCCGGCTCGTCCAGAACCCGCCCACTGCCGATATTCGTCAGCGTGTACGAACCATCACCGTTCTGATTCGCCCGCCACTGCTGGTTCGCGGCACCACCGTTGGCGTCCCAGGCCTGCAACGGCGTGCCGTTCGCCGTCTGCCCGCTCGGCACGTCCAGCACTCGCCCCGCGGCGACATCGCTCAGCGCGTACACCTGGCCCGAGACGATGCCCCCCGAGTTCCCCGTACCGCCGCCCAGCGCGGACAGGGCCGCGTCGTAGGCCGGCTTCTTGCTGCCGTTGTTGCTGAACAGCAGCGGGTTCTCGCCCGACCGCCACGAGTCGCTGTCCCTGATGCCCCACACGGTGATGCCGGTGCAGCGGGGGACGTTCATGCACGCCTGCACCGTGTTGGCGTAGGCGGTCGGCGATGCCTGGGCGATGTCGAGTTCGGTGCTCTGGACGTCGACGCCGAGGGCTGCGAAGTTGGCCAGGGTGGTCTGGAAGCTCGACGGCGGGCCGCCGGCGCCGAAGTGGCTCTGGAGGCCGACGCAGTCGATGGGCACGCCGCGGGACTTGAAGTCGCGCACCATGTTGTAGACGCCCTGGGTCTTGGCGTCCGACCAGTTCTCGATGTTGTAGTCGTTGTAGCAGAGCTTGGCCGAAGGGTCGGCGGCCCGGGCGGTGCGGAACGCCTCCTCGATGAAGCCGTTGCCGAGCACGTCCTGGAACACTGAGCTGCGGTGCTGGGTGGAGCCGTCGGCGAAGGCTTCGTTGACCACGTCCCAGGCGTAGATCTTGCCCTTGTAGTGGTTCATCGCCGTGGTGATGTGGTTGTTCATCACGCTGCGCAGGGTGTTCGCGTCCCTGATGCCACTGACCCAGCCGGGCAACTGCGAGTGCCACACCAGGGTATGGCCACGCATCCGCTGACCGTGCGCGGTGGCGTGGCCGACGATCTGGTCGCCCGGGCCGAAGTTGAAGTTGCCGCGGGACGGTTCGATGGTGTCCCACTTCATCTCGTTCTCCGGGGTGATCATGTTGAATTCTCGGTCGAGAATCGTGGAATACGTCGAATCGCCCAGCCTCCCGGCGGCCACAGCCGTGCCGAAATAGCGGCCGCTGTCGGCCGCGGCCGCGCCCAGCGTGCTGGAAGCCGCATGGGCGGCGGGCGCCGATGTGCCCGCCAGGGCCAGTACCGTGCCGGCTGTCAGACCGGTGACCGAGACGAGGGCCTTGCGAAGACGGGGCCGCTCATTGAGCCAGGACATAAAGGATCATTCTCCTTGTGTGTGTGGGGGGAAGACACCGACCGCGAGACGGTGCTGCGAGTGGAGTCGGGTCACGGGCTCAGGAGGCCGGCAGAGCGGTCCACTGCTGGTTGGCGCCGCCGTTGCAGTCCCACAGGACCAGTTGCGTACCGTCAGTGGTCGATGCACCGGGGTCGTCGAGGCAGCGGCCGGAGACCGGGTTGCGGTAGCCGCCGTTGTACGCCTGCCATTGCTGGTTGGTTCCGCCGTTGCAGTCCCAGATCTCGATCTTGGTGCCGTTGGCGGTACCGCGGCCGGTGGCGTCGAGACACTTGCCGAGGGCCCGCAGGGTGCCGTCGGAGTGTGCGGACCACTGCTGCGCGTCGGAGCCGTTGCAGGTCGCGATGTCCGCGGCAGTCCCGTTGGCGCTGTTGCCGCCGTTCACGTCCAGGCACTTTCCGGCGATTCCGGAGCGCACCTGACCGCCCGCGGAAGCCGGCGGTTTGATCCAGCCTGCCGCGTCCGCGGCCTGGACCCCGGCGTTGAAGGCGTCCGCCATCTTGCGGTAGCCGTTGTCGTTGGGGTGCAGGGAGTCGGCCAGGTCCGCGCTGGTCAGGGCGCTCATGTCCACCAGGCGTACGTGCTTGCCGGCGGCCTGCTCGGCCTGGACGATGCCGGGTAACTTGGCGTTGAACGCGGGCCGGTTGGCCTCCTCGGTGCCGCTGGTGGAGATGATCACGGTGCCGACGAGGACGGTCGCGTCGGGTGCGTCGTTGGTGATCCGGTCGATGAGCGCACGGAGCCGGTCGGGGGCGGTCGGGATCTGGTAGTTGCCGTTCAGGTCATTGGTGCCGATCTCCAGGGTGACCACGTTCGGCCGGTAACGGGCCAGCACGGAGTCCGCGATGCCGGTTATCTGGTCGATGCGCCAGCCGGAGTGGCCTTCGTTGTCCGGGTCGGACATGGTGCCGCCCCGGCCCGAGCCGACGAAGTCCAGGGCGTGTCCCTCGGCCGACAACTGGTTCCACAGAAAGCCCCGGTAACTGTTCCCCGACGGGCTGCCGACACCCCAGGTGATCGAGTCGCCCAACGGCATCAGCCGCAGGCCGGTGGGCGTTGCGGCGGCCCGTGCGGCGGAGGACGGCGGCTCGGTGCCGGTGGCGGCCGCCGCGGGCAGGGCGGTGGCGACGCCGAGCGCGGCCGTCAGCGCGGCGGCCAGGGGTGCCGCGTACTTCTTCATCAGCGTTCCTCACTGGTGCGGGACAGTGGGTGGGGGGTGAACGAGCACGCGAGCGGGTCAGCGGGGGGTGAAGTCCTGGTTGCTGCCGGCCGTGTTCTTGCAGGGCCATTGGTCGAGCTGCTGGCCGAGGTTGCTACCGCCGCCGTAGACGTCAAGACACAGACCGCTGTTCTTGTTCTGGAAGGAGTACGAGCCGTCGGACTGCGGTACCGGCAGCCACAGACTGGCGGCCGCTCCGTCCGGGGCCTGCTGCACGATGTCGGGCGTACCGGCGGTCGTGGAGCCGCCCGACACCGCCACGATCTGTCCGGAGTTCTGCGCCCGCAGCTGTCCGTAACCGCCCGTGGCCGGCACGAACTCGAACTGCTGGTTGCTCTGCCCGTTGCAGGTCCACTGGCCGATCGCGGCACCCGCGCTGGTGGAGTTGCCGTACACGTCCAGGCACAGACTGTCGCTGCCGATCACCAGCTGGTGGGAGCCGGTGGGGAAGCCGCCACCGTCGCCCGACGATTGGACGCCCGCCTGCTGGATGACCTGGTTCGCGCCCTGAGGCCAGTTGGTGCCGCTGACCTGGACGTTGCCGGTGAGGACATTGTTGTGCGGAGGACCGGTGGCCACGTACGTGTTGCCGCCGTTGTACCAATTGCCGGAGAAGGCGCTGTCGTCGGTGTGGTTGTTCGCATTGACGTTGGTGAGCGCCCAGTTGCTGGCGTCCTGCACCACGTTGTTGGACACCTTCAGGTACCGGGAGCCCTCGTCGAGGTACAGGGCGGTGGTGCGGTTGTTGTCGTACATGTAGTTCTCGGAGATCACCGAGCCTGGGCTCGCCGACAGGTTGTAGATGCTGCCGCCGTCGAACATCGCGTTCTTGGTGTCGAAGACCAGGTTGTGGGAGACGGTGTTGTTCTTCAGCGTCGTGGGAGTGCTGTAGAGGGGCTGGTAGGTGTACGTGCCCCGGTTGACGTAGTCCTGGCTGCCACCCGGGTCGTTGATCCCCCAGCCCCAGCCGATGTCGATCCCGTCGTAGGGCAGGTGGTCGCACTGGTTGTGGGTGATCGTCGCGTTCGTGACGTAGGTGGACAGGATGGCCGCGGTCTCCTTGTAGTCGGTGCCCACCCCGCTGACCCGGTTGTTGCTGATGACGATGTTCTGGTTGGTCATCTGCGGGTTGCCGGGGTGGTGCGCGTCCGGCTGGATCCCGCCGACCTGGATGCCGCTGCCGGCGATGTCGGTGAACGTGTTGCCAGTGATGGTGACGCCGTTGGCGCCGAGTCCGGTACCGGAGGCCGTGGCGACACCGTCGTTGCCCACGCCCAGTCCGGCCTGCCCGAGTTCGGAGAACGTGTCGCCGGAGAACGTGATGCCGGTGGCGGCGGATACCTGTACGGCCGCGGGCATCTGCGCCCAGCGGTTACGGGCGGCCTCGAACTGCGTGCACCCCGACTTGCAGGTGCTCAGCCAGTTGGCGGGCATCGCGTAGGCACCGGTGATGTGCGCGCCGCTCTGCTGGTCCGCGTAGCCGTCGGATCCGCTCGGGCCGAGCCAGGAGGTTCCCGTGAACCGGATGCCGGTGAAGCTCAGGCCGGTCGCCGGTGAGCTGTAGCTGCCGCTGATGCCGAGCAGGCTCTGCAGCCGGGGCAGTTCGACGTCGAGGCTGTTCGGGTTCTGCCCCGGCTGGGCCCGGTAGTAGAGGTCGCCGGTGGACGAGTCGAGATACCACTGTCCGGCCTGCTTGAGGAACGCGTAGTTGTTCTCGAGATACATGGTCCCGCCGGCGAACGGCGCGTTGATGGTGTCGTATCCCCAGGAGTTGTTGTTCCACGCGGGCTGCTGCATGGTGATGGTCCTGCCGCTGATCGACTGGACCGGCGCGTAGCGGTCGGTGAAGGAGTTGAGGCTCTCGACTTCCATGTGGTTCTTGTCCGAGAGCCCGGCCAGGTAGTCGAGGGAGAAGTCGGTGACAGTGAGGCCGGTCTGGGTGAAGGTGAAGGCGGAGCGGGGCACCTGGATCGCCGCCCGCGGTGCCTCCTTGCCGTTGACGTACAACTGACGCGTGTTCACGTCGGTGCCGACATGGACCGACCAGATATTGCTGCTCTGATCATGCACCTGCCAACCTGATATCTGCTGGGCGCCGCTCACGACCGGCTGCTGCCCGGAGACGGCCTGGTAGGTGATGGTGTGGCTGTTCTGGCCGCCGTCGCCGGAGCCGAAGGTCAGCGGCTTGGACAGCCGGTAGGTGCCACCGGCCAGGTAGACCACGACGTCCGAATCGGCCGAGAGCCGGTGCGCGGGCTGCTGCGCCTGGTCGATCGTGGCGAACGGCTGCTCGGCGGTGCCGTTCCCGCCGGGAGCCGCACCCGGCACCACGTACAGGGCGGCGGCCGACGCCTGGGGCTCGGCAGGTACGGCGTACACGGCCCCGGCCGTGGCCAGGCTATGGACCAGTAAGGCGAGCAGAGCCAAGGGGGCGGCCCAGAGGCCGCGGAGCACTCTGGTTCTGGACATCGTCATCCTCCAGTGGTGGCGCACATGGGCCGGTGCTGTCGGGACGGTGTGGCGTTGTTCGCCGTCGAGGCCGCCCGTACAACGCACCCACTCCGGGGTCGGGCGAAGGGGATCGGGCCATTCGGCCAGATGGTCGGAGAATCCATGTGAAGCTGCCCGCCGGGCGTCGGCACGGGGATGCCTGTATCCGGTGGCGGTGGCCCGTGGCCGGGGTGAGCCGACCACGAGCTGGAGCCGTTCAGGTCAGTTGAGACTCCATTGCTGGTTGGATTGACCGTTGCACGGCCAGAGTTCGGCCAGAGCGCCGTTGGCCGTGGAGGCGCCGATGACGTCAAGGCAGAGTCCGGACTGGGTGCCGGTGACGGTGCCGTCCGAGTTCAGCTGCCATTGCTGGTTGGCACCGCCGTTGCACGGCCAGGTCACCACCTTGGTGCCGGCGGACGTCTGGTTGTTGTACGCGTCCAGGCACATCTGGCTGCTGCCGCTGTAGACGGTCAGCTGGCCCGAGGACGTGCGGGTCCAGGTCTGGTTGGCAGCACCACTGCAGCCCCAGATCTGCAGCTGCGTACCGGCCGTGGTGGACGAGTTCGGCACGTCCAGGCACTTGCTCGCGCCTACCGCGTGCAGCGCACCGGTGCTCGCCCCGCTGGAGGAGTTGCTGTATCCGGCCTCGGTGATGTTGGCCTGGACCGCGTTCTCGGTGGCGTCCGACGGGTAGCCGGAGGTCATCACGCCCTCGTAGAAGGTGCCTTGGGCGCCCTTGCTGTTGTCGCCGCCGATGCCCAGGATGATGGCACCCTGCTTACGCATCGGGTTGTAGCCCGCGACGTTGGGACGTGGTCCGTCGTAGAAGGTGGACAGGCCGCCGGACTGCGCATTGCCCCCACGGATCGCCCAGTGGTTCGGGCCGCCCTTGACGATGGCGGTCGTGTACCGGTGGTTGATGGTCGGGTCGCCCGCGTTGTAGTGCTGGTTGACCCCGGAGAACAGGCCGTTCTCCAGGTCGGCCATGATCCAGGGGCCGTTGCCCGAACCGTAGCCCCAGACCTTGATGTTGCCGAAGTAGATGGCCTCCATGGTGCCGTTGCCGTCGTCATTGCTGTCCGTCTCGGCGTTGCCGTAGTCGAAGCAGCAGCCGCCGTTGTAGTGCGTGCCGTCGAAGATCGCGTACATGCCCTCGGGGTTGTCCCCGGTGGCGACGCCGTTGGTGTGGTTGTTGCGGTAACCCGTACCGGGCGCCACGAAGACGCCGTAGGCCTTGTGACCCCCCACCGTGGTGGGCGCGGCGGTCGCGTCGGCGAGGTTGTCGGGGCCGCCCGCGGCACCGCCGCCCGGCGCCTGGGTGAGGTTGTTGCCGCGGCCTGACTGGTCATAGATGATCGTGATCAGGCAGGTCGTCCCCGAGCAAAACGAGTCCTGGGCGGCTGCGTCGGCGTAACCGCCCGCGCTCAGGACGCCGATGTTCCGGGTGGTGTTGTCCGAGGCACGCCGGACCTGGTAAAGCGGCCCGTTGTAGGAGGCGTACAAACCTCGCGTCGTACTGTGCGCCGCCACACAGGGCGTACCGCCTGCCGCGTAGAGATCACATGGTCCGGACGTGGCAGCCCGGGCCGTCTCGGCCGTGGCCGTGGCACCGGCCAGCGCGCCGACGACGAGCACGGCCGCGGCCCCCGCCCGGGCGAACGTTTTCGGCCGGGAGTGGTGGGAGCGCTCCCATTGGCGGGCAAGTGTCTGATCCGGCACATTCTCCGGCCTGCCACGGCGCCGTACCGCCGCGAGCAGCCGTTGGACGCCACCGCGCCCGGCCAGCAAGTGGCGTCTCGTACGTGTGGTTCCCATCTGATCTCCCTACCGTGCCGACGCAACCCGGTCAGGTTGTGGTGGTGGCACTGACAAATGCCGAAGCGCTTGAACGTGCCGTTGTGCAGTGGGATTGCAGAGAGGTTTCGGGGGAACAGTGCTCCCGGTTTCGAAGGGCTGTCAAGGATGCGGAGGGCCTGCCACGAACCTTGTGGCGGAATCGATTCGACCGCTGATTCCTGTGGTGCGCAAGGTCTCAGCGCGCTCGAAAAGTTGCGATGTGACGGCAGCGGACGACGACGCGACCGCCCGCCGTGCGGGCGCTGCGGGCCGCGCGGGTGTGCCCGACGGCCGGGCCCGGATCACCGGATGACTCACCATCATGCCGGTGAACAGGGACGTAGCCGAAGCGCCCCAGACCGCGGAGCGCCGGTTCGGAGGGCGCCGGCCGAAGCGGCGGCGCCTCGGCCCGCGCGTCCGCGCCGCCTTCACGGCGGGACGCCATTGACCCCGAACTCCACCAGTCGTGCTACCCCGTCGAAGCACTTGTGCGGAATCGATTCGCTGCATGCCGTCCGGTCATACCTGAGACGCGGAACGTGTGACGATTCCCGGCAGCTCGACGCCGTTCCCCGCGACTCATGGCACTCGGGCATCCTTCGTCGGCCCGAGCCCGAAAGGGCGCAGCGCAGGCCCGCCGCATGCACCGCCGGGCAACAGGGCGCTCGACCAGCACCGGCCCTGACCACTCCCCCGGACGGATGTCGACGAGGTCCCGCTCGATCCCGGACGCGGTCCGGCCGCTCCGTCATGCCCCGTACCGGGTGATCGTGAGCGCACGAGGGCGCACCGTCCTGGCGCCCCACCGGGCTGTCGAAACCGGGTGCACCGAGGAGATTGCCGGGTGCACCAAGGGGGTTACCGACGCCAAGAAGCGCACATTCACGGCGGGAGCCCGAGAACTTCCCCTCCAGCCGGACACAGCCCGGCTTGGGGGCACGGCCCGTCACGACGGTTGCGGCCGCGATCGGGTGGGGTCGCCAGCCGCCGACGCCGGTTGGAGGGTCACGAGCATCGCAGCGACAAGTCCCGCGACGGTCACGTTTCGTCGTGATCGGCGTCGAGAACAACCACCGCGCCGACTACGACGTCGCCCTCGCGCCCCGGCGAAGAGCTACGGTCGTCAGCCTTACGCCGAAGGCTGTACCACCCCGCGCCGACACCCCGGGCCTGATGGCGAGCAGATGCGCGCAAGGTATCCTTCGGCCCGCGGTCAAGTTGTCGGGGAGCTGCATGAACATCGGGGAGATCGCTCGGCGCGCCGGCGTGTCACGCAGCACCGTGTCCTACACGCTCAGCGGCAAACGACCCGTCTCGAGCAAGACCCGGAGACGTATCCAAGACGTGATCGACGAATTGGGCTATCGCCCCAACGCGACCGCGCGGGCCCTCAAGGAGGGCCGGACCCGGACGATCGGTCTCGTCATCCCGCCGGCCGGCAACAGGCTCACACACATGCAACTGGACTTCGTTGCCAGCGTGGTCGATGCCGCCGCCCGGGTCGACCTGGATGTGCTGCTGTCCCCTTCCGGCGGGGATCATGACCGCTCCTTCGAGCGGTTGGCCTCGGAGGGCCGCGTGGACGGTGTCATCCTGATGGAGATCCGCATGGAGGACCCTCGTGTGGGTCGCCTGCAGGACGCCGGGCTGCCCTTCGTCGGTATCGGGCACACGGCCGGCGACCAGCAGATGTCCTGGATCGACGTCGACTACGCCGGCTTGGTCCAGCACTGTGTGCGACACCTCGCCGATCTGGGGCACCGCCGAGTGGCTCTGATCACTCGTTCCCCGGAACTCGTCTCGGCCGGTTACGGCCCGGCGCGCAGGGCCAGAGACGGTTTCGAGGCCGCCATAGCGGAACGCGGCCTCGACGGCATCGAAGTGCCTTGCGGGGACGACGCCCGCTCGGGTCAGGAATGCGTCGAGGCGCTCCTGCGCAGCCATCCGGACCTCACCGCTGTCACCACCATCAACGAGGCCGCCCTGCCCGGCATCCAGCGCGCGCTGGCGGACGCTGGCCTCCAAGTGCCGTACGACTTCTCCATCACCGGAGTGGCGGCCAAGGCCTGGGCCGAGGACTTCCACCCACCGCTCACGGCAGCGGACGTACCGGCTCTGGACATGGGCGAGAAAGCCGTTTCCCTGCTGGTGGAACGCATCACCGCGCCGGACACCCCGCCTCGGCACATCCTGTTGACCCCCCCAATCTCGCTGCGCTCCAGCACAGCGGCCGCACGCCCTGGCCGGCAGGTGTGAGTCGACCCCGCGGCGCGCTGAGCCGGGCGGGTACGACGATCGCGTCCACAAGACGCCCCCGACGCCCACCGTTCCACAGGCCGAGTCCAGCGTCTGCCGTGGATTGACTGGACGCCGCTGGACGGTCTCTACAACCTCTGTGCCCAATGGGCAGAAGGCTTCATGACGGACTGTGTGCGCGCCGTGGACGCGGTCGCCGAGCTGCCAGGACTTGACAGTGGGGAGGGACAGTACCTGGAACTCACCCGATACCTGCGCCGGCACGGTCCGCACCGCGTCGAGACGACCTTCGCCGCACTCGACCACTTCGACGGTGTCCACTTCGCTCACCGCGCCACAGCCCGGCCCTGTTCAGCCACACGGGCTGGCTCCGCCGCAGCACGGGAGGAGGCCGACCGGCGTGGACGAACGTCGTCGCAGGGGTAGCGGCCTCCTTTCTGTGCCATTTCTGTGAAACGCGGCAACCTCCTGCCCGGCGGCGACCACTGGAAAGCGACTCAACTCGATCTTCCAGAACGGATGAGCAATGAGAAAGCAGCAAGCCCCACAGCACCGCCGACCTGGTCTTCGAGAGCGTCAACGAGCCCCAGTTCGACAACGCCGACAACACCCGCAAGGCGCAGCTGCTCAACGAGCTGAACGCGTCCTTCCACAAGGTCGTGCGGGCTTCGGGCGGCAACAACAAGAACCGTCTGCTCATGCTGCCCACCGAGGGCTGCACCCCCGACCAGCGGCTGATGGACGGCCTGGTCACCACGATCAAGTCGCTGCGCGACTCCCGGCTCATCGCGACCGTGCACTACTACGGCTACTTCCCGTTCAGCGTGAACGTCGCCGGCTCCACCCGCTTCGACACGCAGGCCCGGGGTGACCTGGACAAGACGTTCAAGCGGATGCACGACACCTTCGTCGCCCAGGGCAACCCCGTCGTTCTCGGCGAGTACGGCCTGCTCGGCTACGACCACGGTCCCGGCGCGGTCGAACACGGCGAGATGCTCAAGTACTTCGAGGCGCTCGGCCACGCCGCCCGCACCAACAAGGTCACCACCGTGCTGTGGGACAACGGTGCCTTCTACGACCGCGCCGAGCGCCGGTGGAAGGACACGGGGCTGTTCCGCCAGATGAAGTCGAGTTGGACGACGCGCTCGGCGACGGCCTCCACCGACCGCGTCTTCGTGCCGAGGTCCGGCCGCGTCAAGGACCGTACGCTCACCCTGGACCTGAACGGCGCCACCTTCACAGCGCTCAAGCAGGGCACCACCAAGCTGGTCAGCGGCCGGGACTACACCCTCTCCGGCAGCCGGCTCACCCTGAAGGCGGCCGCACTCACCCGGCTCGTCGGCGACCGCTCCCCCGGCGTCAACGCGACGCTCCAGGCCGGGTTCTCCCGAGGAGTGCCCTGGCGCATCCAGGTGGTCACCTACGACGCCCCGGTGCAGACGGACACGACCGGTACGACGGCGTCGTTCGGCATCCCCACACAGTTCCGGGGTGACGCGCTGGCGACGATGCAGGCCACGTACGCCGACGGCAGCAACGCCGGCCCGACCAACTGGACTTCGTACCAGGAGTCACACCGCGTACGGCAACGCCGTGAACAGTGAACTCAGCGCCCGGTACGGCTACACCAAGCCGTTCGTCGTGGACACCAGCCGCAACGGCAACGGCTCCAACGGCCAGTGGTGCAACCCCTCAGGTCGCCGTATCGGCACCCCCACCCGGCTGGGCGGAGGCGCCGAGATGCTCTTGTGGATCAAGGTTCCGGGCGAGTCCGACGGCAACTGCGGCATCGGAACCGGCTCTTCGGCCGGACAGTTCCTGCCCGAGGTCGCCTACAGGATGATCTACGGCTACTGATCCAGGATCGCTCGCGCGCAGTTCCGGCACCGGGTCAGGACGGCCCGCTTGACGGAACTGCGCCCCCTGAACGCTATCCGAACAGGCGTCGCTGGATCTCCCGCCGGTAGTCCTCGAGTGTCCTGTCGAGATGAGCCGCCGTAGCCTGGGCCGCCTCGTCGGGCCGGCCGTCGCGAATGGCCCGGTAGATCACCTCGTGCTCCACCACCGCGGACTCGGTTCCTTCACCCAGCGTGTCGTGGATCCCGATCGCGCTGGACTGCCGCTGCAGTCTGCGCGCGTCACGCACGGCGCTGACGAGGAAGGTGTTGTGCGAGGCCGCGGCCACGGCCATGTGGAAGTCCTCGTCCGCCTTGTTGAACACGCCGACCTGACCGTGGGCGAACCCGTGCCGACACTGCTGCATGGCCACCTCGATGGTCCGCAGCTCGGCGGGCGTGGCACGGGTGGCGGCCAGGCTGCTCGCGGCCATCTCCTGAACCCTGCGGAACTCGAACAGCATAAACACGTGATCGAGGTCGACGGGGCGGAAGAAGCCACCCCAGCGGCTGGTGACGAGCAGGCCCTCATCGTCCGCGACGAACAGTCCGCGCCCCTTGTGCGCCCGGACCCGGCCGAGCGCCGAAAGGATCTTCACGGCCTCCCGCACCACCGCCCTGCTGGTGTTCAGCCTCTGGGCCAGATCGTTCTCCGTGGGCAGCCGATCACCTGCCACCAGACGGGCCTCGGCGATGAACTCGATGATCCGCTCCGCCACGACCTCGTAGCCGGGCCGGTAGTCACGCCGCTCGTCCGCGCTGTTCACCGCTGCCGCCGCAACGGGAGGTGCCTGCGTCGGCAAGGCCTCCTGGGCCGCGGGCGTGTCGTTCATCTGGTCTGCCTCCTGGCTGACGCAACTGGGGCGGCTGATCGCTGTGGAACCGCGCTCATCGTAACTCAGGCATCGGATGAGTCGTATTCATCGAGTAGGTAGATCCATGCCATAGAGCGGGGGCCCTAACTGGTGCAGATGGCGATTTATTGGACACTTCCCGACTCGCATTGCACCACCACACGCAAATCACCGAGGAAGAAGGCTGCACAAACCCTTGACGGAACCTTCGATAGGGCGGCTAATTTCTTCCGCGACGGCAAGCGACACGGCCGTCTGCGGTCCCCGACGCCCGACCGGTTCGGCCCGGCGTCGCCCTGTCCTCGCGCCACCTGCCCGTCCGCTCGGGGCGCCCGGTGAAACCAGTGGAGTCGCACATGACCGTCAACAAGCCTTCGTCCGGCCGGGAGAGGGCATCCAGTAAGAGGCGTGCGGCGTTGCTGACCGGCTGCGCGGCCACGGCGGCGCTGACCCTGACTGCCTGCGGCGGCGGCGCCACGGGGACGACGACCAAGGACGGCTTCGGTCAGGCGCCGCAGAAGGACGGCGCGTTGACCGTCTGGGTGGACGCGACCCGTGTGGAGGCCGCGAAGCTGTACCAGAAGCAGCACCCGGACGTGAAGCTGGACATCGTCACCTACGACGGCGACGCCAACGGCTCGAACTACCTTCAGACCAAGGTCCAGCTGTTCAACCGCACCGGCAAGGGCTGGCCGGACGTCGTGTTCAGCTCCCAGAACAACGAGGCGACCTGGGCGGTCGACGCGGGCTTCGCCGCTCCGCTCAACAAGGGCCTGATCCCCTCGGCATCCCTGGGGAAGTTCGCGAGCGGGGCCAACGACGTCTGCACGGTGGGCGGCACCCTCTACTGTCTGCGCAACGACCTCTCCCAGGCGGTGCTGTGGTACAACGCGCCGTTGTTGAAGAAGTTCGGTTACCAGGTTCCGACGACCTGGGAGGAGTACCAGACGCTCGGCGAGAAGGTGGCCAAGGAGCACCCGGGCTACCTCGTGGGTGACGCCGGCGACTCCTTCACGCCCGAGATCTACCTGTGGGCGAGCAAGTGCGGCGCCAACCACATCACCGGCCCGAAGGCTGTGTCGGTGAACACCTCCAGCGAGGCCTGCACCAAGATGGCCAAGCTCATGGACGTGCTGATCGAGAACAAGTCCATGTCCATCAGCGGGGTCTTCAGCACCGACTTCGGCAAGAACAAGGCCGACAAGGTCCTGCTCATGCCGGGTCCGGCCTGGTATGGCGGAGCGCTGTTCGAGGGCACCTTCAAGACGCCGGCCAAGCAGATCGCGGCCGCACCCATCCCCCAGTGGCAGGGGGAGACCTCGCCGTCCACCGGCAACGTCGGCGGCGGCACATGGCTGCTGTCCAAGCATTCCGCGCACATCAAGGCCGCCACCGACTTCCTGAAGTGGGTCACCACCGACAACGCCTACCAGGGCAAGAAGGCGCCGGGCTTCCCCGCGTACACTCCGGCGGCCGAGACGTGGCTGACGGGACAGGATGCCTCCGGCTACTTCGCGAGCGATCTGAGCGCCCTCAAGGCCGCCTCCTCCCAGGTCTGGAACGGCTGGGGCTCGGGCCAGTTCAGCCAGGAGGCGATCTGGGCCGCCACCGTCAAGCCCGGTCTGACCCAGGGCAAGAGCGTCGTCTCGATGCTGCCGGCCTGGCAGGACTCCATCGTCAAGTACGCCAAGTCCAACGGATACAAGGTCTCCCAGTGACCCTCACCCACTCCCCGGCCGGCTCTGCCGGCGGGTGCCGTCGCGGCGCCGGCCGGCAGAGCCGGGCCGGTATGGCCTTCGTCGCCGCCTACGTGGTCCTGCTGGTCGCCTTCGGCGTCCTTCCGACCGCTTACGCGGTCTACTTCGCCTTCACCGACGCCGGGGGCACGGTCACCGGCTTCTCCAACTTCGTCACCACGGCGCAGGACTTCCGCTTCGTGGACGCCGTGAGCCATGTCGCCGTCTATCTTGCCTTCTGGCTCCTGTCCCTGGTGGTGTTCGTGGTGGCCCTGGCGCTGCTGCTGCACCGCCTGGCCTCGGGTTCCGCCAGCAAGGCGCTGCGTTTCCTCTACTACATCCCGGGAGCGCTCGCCGGCGCCGCGAGTGTGCTGGTGTGGCTGTTCATGCTCGACCCGACGGTGAGCCCGGTCAGTTCGCTGCTGGGCGCGCTGGGGTTCGACACCTTCGGCGAGGTGATCGCGCCCGGCAACCTGCCCCTGCTGTTCACTGTCATCGCGTTCTGGACCGGCGCGGGGGGCTGGATCGTCGTCATGTACGGCGCACTCAACAACATCCCCACGGACGTGATGGAAGCCGCGCGCATCGATGGCGCGGGCGGCTGGCAGACCGCCTGGCACGTGCAGATCCCGATGCTCCGCAAGTGGATCGTGTACATGGTGATCCTGGCGTTCGCGGGCGGCGCCCAGCTCTTCGTCGAACCGCAGTTGCTGTCCCTCGCCAGTGTGGGCGTGGCCGGACGCGACTACTCGCTCAACCAGTTGACGTACGACTTCGCCTTCCAGATGAACAACATCAACGGGGCCGCCGCGGTCTCGGTGGAGCTCCTGGTGGTCAGTGTGTCGGCCGCCGCCGTCTTCGTCGCACGGTCGGGGTTCTTCGATGCCGACTGAAACCCCTGTCAGTCGAGGCGCCGCCACGGCGAGCTCGGAACGGGAAGCGCCCCTCATGAGCCGATCTCACCACCAGCCGCCGCACCGCCGGCCCGTACGGCATGTGGCCTCACGACTGCTGACCGGATCCGTACTGGCCGCGTTCCTCGCCTTCTTCGTGCTGCCGGTGCTGTGGCTCGTCCTCGCGGCGACCAAGACCGACCAGCAGTTGGTCCACGACAACCCGCTGTCCTTCGGCTCCCTCCACGCGCTGAAGGCCAACTGGAACGCGCTCACGGCGTTCCAGGACAACGCCGTCATGCAGTGGCTCGGCAACTCCGCGCTCTACGCGGTGATCTCGCTGGTCATCACCCTCGGTGTCGCCATTCCCGCGGGATACGCCCTGGCCATGACCGAGTTCCGCGGCCGGCACAGCCTGCTGGTCGCGACGCTGGTTGTGATGCTCATGCCGAACGCCACACTGGTGGTGCCGTTGTTCCTGGAGATCAACGCGGTGCACCTGATCGGCACGATGTGGTCGATCATCCTGCCGTACTCGTTCTACCCGTTCGGCGTGTACCTGACCTACATCTACTTCACCACAGCCGTACCGAAGGACCTACTGGCGGCTGCACGGATGGACGGCTGCTCGGAGTTCCGCGTCTTCTGGCACATCGCGCTGCCGCTGGCGACCCCGGTCATCGCGCTCGTGGGCTTCTTCAGCTTCGTCGCCAACTGGACCAACTACTTCCTGCCGTACGTCATGCTCCCCGAGAGCAGCCAGATGCCCATCCAGGTGGGGGTCGGAACCCTGCTCAGCAACGTGCCGTCCTTCAACCCGGCCGTCGGCACCCTCGCGATCGAGCGGCCGCAGCTGGCTCTGGCGACGCTCGTGGCCATCACGCCCGTGCTGATCGTCTTCCTCTTCGCCCAGCGCTTCCTGGTCAGCGGGATGCTCGCCGGCGCCACCAAGGAATAGCGGCCCGTCCCGACCGCCCGGCCGTCGTCCCCGGCGTGCGCCGTCCCGCCGCCCGCCCCGAACGGAGATCTCCCATGCCCTTCAGCTCTGCCGACCGCACCGCGGCCGAGGACACCCCCGGCGACCGCCCGGTCGCGCCACCTGAGATCGAGGCGGGGGCGCCGCTGCTCGAACCACCCGGCTGGGCCGTGGCCCAGCGATCCCTGTTCGACCTCCTCGACCACGCCTGGCGGCGCTTCGCCCACGACTTCACTGGTCCGGACGGACGGCTGAACTACTCCGGCCCGCTGACCACCCGTGACGGTGTGGACGACTTCTACGAGGTGTTCTTCAACTGGCCCCAGCTCTACCTCCTCGGCGGCGCCGACGATCTGCTGCCCGCCAGTGAGAAGCACTGGGAGGGCGTGACCCGACAGCTCACCGAACTGGGCATGCTGCACGACGAGTTCGAGCGCGGCTACGACTGGTTCCACCAGGGCGAGAGCCTGCTCCTGCTCTACTTCCTCAGCATGGCCGCCCCCGACCGCTGGGCCGAACGCGCCCTGCGCTTCGCCGAGTTGTACGTCGACCCGACCAAGGGCAACTACGACCCCGAGCACCGCGTCATCACCCGCCCGCACAACGGCAGCGACCCCGACCGCACGGGCCTGTTCGACGGCGACGTCTATCCCTGGCTGCAGAAGGAAGCGGAGACCTACGGCTTCCCGCTCGACTGGATCCCCGAGGCCGACGGCGGCCCCTACCCGCTCTCCGCGGACCCGCGCATCGGCGCGCAGATGCGGGACCGGATGGGCGTCGGCGACACGGCGGTCAACCTCGCCGCGGCCGGGCTGGTGCTCAACGCCTGGATACTGTCCGGCGAGGACCGCTACCGCGACTGGATCGTCGAGTACGTCGGCGCGTGGCGGGAGCGCACCGAGGCGAACGGCGGTCTCGTCCCGGACAACGCCGGCCCTGACGGCGTCGTCGGCAGCCTGCTGGAGGGCCGCTGGTACGGCGGCCACTACGGCTGGTCCTGGCCGCACGGCTGGCACAGCGTGGGCCACGCGGCCTGTGTGGCGGCGCTGGCGGCGGCCACGGTCACCGGGGACGACGACTACCTCTCCATGGTCGCGACCTCGCTCGACACCCTCATCGGCCACGCCAAGGTGATGCCCCACACCGAGGCGGACTCCAGTCTCCCCTCCAAGTGGGCGGTCGAACTCGGCCCCGACATCCACACACCCACTCCGCACCTGCCGTTCCGCCACAACGACTCGGGCTGGTTCGACTACAACCCGGCCACCCCGCCCGTGCCGGTGGCCCTGTGGCACCACACCGCCTCCGACGCCGACCGCGCCCGGCTGGAGAGGCTGCGCGAGGCCGACGGCATCGACTGGCGCACCGTCCGGCCCTTCCGCGCCAAAGAGGAGTCCGGGCACGAGAAGGCGTGGTTCGCCTTCCTCGCCGGCGAAGACCCCGGCTACCCCGAGCGGATCCTCGCCACCGCCCAGGCCCAGGTCCGCCACCGCCTGCGCCGCATCGAGCGCTACCGCGACCTGGATGTCCCCGAGGCCGACATCCATGTGTGGCAGCAGTGCAACCCCGTGACCACCGAGGCCCTCGTCCAGCTCACCTGGGGCGGCCCCCAGGTGCTGTACAACGGCGGCCTTCAGCAGGCTCGGCTGCGCTACCACGACGCCGAGGCCCGCCGTGCCGGCCTGCCGCCGGACGTGGCCGCACTGGTCACCTCCATCGACCCCGAGGCGACCACCGTCGAGCTGGTGAACCTCTCCCCCGAGTCCACACGCACGGTGATCGTCCAGGCGGGCGCCTTCGCCGAGCACACCATCACAGCCGTCCGGTACACGACCTGCACGGACGACGGCTGGATCGGGGACATGTACGACTACGGCCACACCGAGCCCGTCGTCACCACGTCGGAGCAGGCCTGCGACAGCGCCTTCTTGACGGTCCGGCTGCCCGCCTCCACCCGCGTCAAGCTCGCCTTGCGCCTCCAACTGCGTACCAACGCACCCAGCTACCGCACACCGTTCGACACCTCGGCCGGCCGGGCCGCCTCCGGCACGGAGGGAGAGACCGCATGAAGCGCATCGCCCAGACCATCAGGCTCCGACCCGACCACCGCGAGGAGTACCTCGACCTCCACTCGGCCGTCTGGCCCGGCGTCGAAGCCGCCCTGCACCGGTCGAACATCCGCAACTACAGCATCTTCCTCCACGGCGATGTGCTGTTCGCCTACTTCGAGTACCACGGTGACGACTTCGAGGCCGACATGGCCGTCCTCGAAGCCGACCCCGATACCCAGGAGTGGTGGAAACTCACCGACCCCTGCCAGGAGCCCTGGCCCGACCGGGGCGACTCCCGCCAGTGGACGGAGCTCCCCGAGATCTGGCATCTGAGCCCGCCAGGTGACACCACCAGCGCCTGACGCACCTCGCCCCACACCACTTGGCCAAACCCGAAGTGGACCGACCTGACTTGGACCTCCAGTGACCCCCACCACCGCCGAACTCATCGACGCCCACCACCACCTGTGGGACCTCGACCAGCGTCCGCAGCCCTGGCTCGACGACCCCGCTCTGGCAACGATCCGCCGCACCTTCACCCCCGACGACCTGCGTACCACCGCGACCCGGCCCATCGCGGGCCGCCGTCTGCACAGCACGGTGGCCGTGCAGTGCGTGCCGGACGTGCCCGAGACAGAGGACCTGCTCGCGCTCGCGGAGCGGGAGCCGCTGATCGGGGCCGTGGTCGGCTGGGCGGACCTGACGTCACCGGGGATCGGCGACCTGCTCGACGGGTTGCTCGCCGGGCCGGGCGGTACGTATTTGCGGTCCCTGCGTCATCTCGTGCAGGGCGAGACAGATCCGCACTGGCTCCAACGCCCCGATGTCGAACGCGGGTTGGCGGCGCTCCGAGACCGCTGGCTCTGCTACGACGTGCTCGTCCGCAGCCACCAGCTCCACCAGGCGATCCGGCTGGCCGAGCGGTTTCCGGACCTGCCCCAGGTGCTCGACCACGCCGGCAAGCCATCGATCGCCGACGGTGAACTGACGGACTGGAAACGCCAGTTGCGCATGCTGGCCGCACACCCGCACGTGGTCTGCAAGGTGTCGGGGCTGATCACCGAGGCGGACCACGAGAAGTGGACCGTCGACGACATCCGCCCGGTGTGGGACGTCCTGCTCTCCGCCTTCGGCCCCGACCGCCTGATGTTCGGCTCCGACTGGCCGGTCGCAAACCTTGCGGGCGGCTGGAACCGCTGGGCCGCCACCGTGGACGGACTGCTCGACGGCTGTTCCGACACCGAGATCCACGCGGTGCTCGCCGGCACCGCGACCGCCTTCTACCGTCTCCCCTCCGTGTCAGAAGAAGCCGACGTCGCCGCGCGCAGCCTCTGACCGTCACGCCCACCCCGGCGTACGCACCCGTCGCACGCGCCGACGAACCCGCGCTGGACACCCATACACGTCTGCTGACCATTGGTGTCCGCGCTGAAGGGACCCTGACGACACGATGACTCTTGCCGTCCGTTACGTTTCCGCCCGCACACTGGACACGGCTCCCGCGCTCAGCGTGCCGCCCGGTCCGGGTGAGGTGGAGCTGGCTCCCGCGTTTGTCGGTATCTGCGGTACCGATCTGCACATCTTCCACGGTGACATGGACGCCCGGGTCGCCGCGCCCGCTGTCCTGGGGCATGAGATGTCCGGCCGTGTGGTGCGGGTGGGTGAGGGTGTGGAGGGCTGGCAGGCCGGTGACGCGGGTCCCTCGACACCGTCGGCAACACCTGGGCGCCGAAGGCCTGTTACGCGGACGAACTCGGCACGTACGTCCTCTACTCCCGCTGGACGCAAACCGTCGTGCCGGGACCGCCGAGATTCGGTTCGAAGCGGTTGGCTCCGCAACTACCATCCGGCTCCGTGAAGTACGCCTGCTGCGCTGACGGGAGCGGTCCGTATCGTCTCCCCGGGCAGGTCGCTGCCCGTGACGGCTGCTCCGGCCGGCAGCGGTGCGCGACGACCTCGGTGACGCCCAGGGCGTGCAGGGCGGCGGCGGTGGCGACGATGTCGACGAGCGTGTGTCGGCCGCCCAGCTCGTGCAGATGACCGGTGGCCTCCGTCACTTCGGCGCTGTCGTTCCGAAGGGAAGGGGTTCGCCGGAGCGCAGGTGTTGCCTCAGCCACTGCTCGGTGTTGCTCACATGCAGCAGTGCGGCAGCCTGGCTGAGGGCGGAGTCACGGGTGGACAGCGCGTTGAAGATCGCCTCGTGCTCGGCAAGGGTGCGGCCCGCGGCCTGGGTGTCGACCAGGCCGCGCCAGATACGGGCGCGCAGGGTGCGGCCGGAGATTCCTTCGAGGAGAGTGAGGAGGGTTTCGTTGCCCGTGGCCGAGATGACGGCACGGTGGAACGCGGCGTCGTGGGCGTTGAGCTCCCCGACGTCGTCGCGGGCCTCGCGCATTGCGTCCAGGTGCCGCTTCACCTCGGCCAGTTGGGCGTCGGAGATCCGGGTGGCGGCAAGGGCCGTGGCGATCGGTTCGAGGAGCCGCCGTACCTCCATGAGGTCCTGCAGGGCGACCGAGTCGCCCTGCAGGAGTTCCACCGCCCCGCCGAGCCCCTCCAGCAGCAGGCTCGGCTGGAGGCTGGTCACATACGTGCCGTCGCCCCGGCGGACTTCCAGGACCCGCGCGACGGCCAACGCCTTGACCGCTTCCCGAGCGAGGTTGCGGGACAGCCCCAGCTGTGCGGCCAGGTCCGGCTCCGGCGGGAGCTTCGAGCCCGGAGGCAGGGCACCGGTCCGGATCAACTCACGGATCTGCTCGATGGCCTTGTCCGTCAGAGACACCGCTCATCCCTCCCCCCACCGTGCCCCGTGAGCACGTCCGACCTGATCAGCCCCTGAGTGCGGAGAGCCTCCCAGAGGCCGTCCGGGATGTGCTGATCATGGAGTTTCACGTTTCGTCCGACCTGTTCCGGAGTCCGCATGCCCAGGGTGACGTTGATGATACTGGGATGCGTGTGCGGGAAGGCGATGGCGGCGGCGGGCAGGGTGGTGCCGTGTGCCTCGCAGACCTCGGCGATGGTCAGGGCTCTCGCGACGAGCTCCGGCGGGGCGTCCTGGTAGTCGTACTTCATGCCCTGGGCGGGCCGGTCGAGGGAGAGCAGTCCCGAGTTGAACACGCCGACCGCGACGACGCTCTTGCCGAGGTCCTGGGCGGCGGGCAGGACGTCGTCCAGTGCCGACTGGTCCAGGAGTGTGTAGCGGCCGGCGAGCATCACCAGGTCGGCGGCGGTCTCGCGCAGGAAGCGGGTGAGCATGGCCGACTGGTTCATGCCGGCGCCGATCGCGCCGATCACGCCCTGGTCGCGCAGGTCCGCGAGCGTGGGCATGGCTTCCTCGGTGGCCTGCCGCCAGTGGTCGTCCGGATCATGCAGGTAGACGATGTCGAGGCGGTCCAGGCCGGTGCGCTCCAGCGTGTCCTCGATGGAGCGGAGCACGCCGTCGCGGCTGAAGTCCCACTGCCGGCGCAGGTCGTCCCGTACGACGAAGCCCTCGGTGTCGACGCCGCGTGGCTCCTCGTTGGGCACCAGCAGCCTGCCCACCTTGGAGGAGATGACGTACTCGTCACGCGGACGTCCCCGCAGGGCGGCACCCAGACGGCACTCGGAGAGGCCGAGGCCGTAGTGCGGTGCGGTGTCGAAGTAGCGGATACCCGCATCCCAGGCCGTATCGACGGCGGCGGTCGCGTCGTCGACCGGGGTGACGCGATACAGGTTGCCGATCACGGAGGCGCCGAAGCCGAGCTCGGTGAGCGCGACGGATGTGTCCTGGATCTTCTGCTGGTGCAAGCCGTGCTCCTGGGATACGGGTAAGGGGGCTCCGGTCAGCGACTGACGTGGGCTGATCCGCCCGCGATGAGCGCCTCGACCTCGGCGAGCGAAGCCATGGAGACGTCGCCGGGCGTGGTCATGGTGAGCGCGCCGTGGGCGGTGCCGTAGGCCAGGGCGCGCTCCAGGCCGGTGTCGCTGAGCAGACCGTGGATCAGGCCGGCGGCGAAGGCGTCGCCGGAACCGATGCGGTCCAGAACCGGCAGGCCGGGCATCCGCGGGCCGGTGACGAAGCCGGTTTCGGCGGACCAGCCGGCCGAGGACCAGTCGTTGACCCCGGCCGAGGGCACCTCGCGCAGGGTCGTCGCCAGTACTTTCGCTTCGGGCAGCAGGCCGGCCACCTCGGCGAGCGCGTCCGCCACCTCGTCGGCCCCGATGCGCGCCTGACCCGGATACGTCCCGGCCAGACCGAGGGCACCCACCACGACGTCGGCCTGCCGGGCGAGCCGCAGGTCCGCCTCGCGGGCGGCGTCGGCGCCGCCCCGGCCGGCCCAGAGGCTGGGACGGTAATTGGGGTCGTAGGAGACCGTGATCCGATGGCGGCGCGCCGCGGCCATGGCCTCGTCCGCGACATCCAGCGTGGTGTCCGACAGGCCGGCGAAGATGCCGCCGGTGTGGAACCAGCGCACCCCGGCGGAGAACACGGCGTCCCAGTCGACGTCCCCTTTGCGCAGCTGGGAGACGGCGGTGTGGGCGCGGTCGCTGACACCGAGGGCACCGCGGATGCCGTAGCCGCGTTCGACGAAGTTCAGCCCGTTGCGGGCGGTACGGCCGATCCCGTCGTCGGGCACCCAGCGGATCAGCGAGGTGCCGACGCCGCCCTGGAGGATCAGGTCCTCGACGAGCCGGCCCACCGCATTGTCGGCCAACGCGGTCACGACGGCTACCCGCCGGCCGAAGCAGCGTCGCAGTCCGCGGACGACGTTGTACTCGCCGCCGCCCTCCCAGACCTGGAAGGAGCGGGCGGTTCGGATCCGTCCCTCGCCCGGATCGAAGCGCAGCATCACCTCGCCGAGGGCCACCACGTCGATCACGTCATGCTCCTCTCGACGGCCTCGGCGGTCAGCCGGCGGATGTCCTCGTAGTCGCCGCGCTCCAGGTGGGCGGCGGTGGCCATCCAGCTGCCGCCGACGGCGAGGACCGCCGGGTCGGCGAGGTAGGCGGCCAGGCGGGAAGCGTCGATCCCGCCGGTCGGTACGAAGCGCGTCCGGGGGAAGGGGGCCGCGAGCGCTCGCAGCGTCCGCAACCCGCCGAGCGGCTCGGCGGGGAAGAGCTTGACGGTGTCGATGCCGGTCCGCAGGGCACGCATCAGCTCTGTCGCGGTGGCGATGCCGGGCACCACAGGCACCCCCAGCTCCCGGCACTTCGCGACGACCTCCTCGTCGAAACCGGGCGAGACCACGAAGCGGGCCCCGACCGCCACGGCCCGCTCCGTCTGCTCGGGCGTGAGTACCGTGCCGGCGCCGACGGCCAAGCCACCGTGGGCGGCCATCTCCTTGAGCACCCGCTCGGCGCCCGGGGTACGGAAGGTGACCTCGGCGCACCGGGCACCGCCCGCCGCGAGGGCGTCGGCCAGTGGGCCGGCCATCGCGGTGGACGGCACGGTCAGCACCGGAAGGAGACGGCAGCCGTTCAGCACGGAGTCGAAGCCGGCGGTCATCGGCCGAGCCATCCGCCGTCGACGGGCAGGACGACGCCGTGGACGTATGCGGCGGCGTCGGAGGCGAGGAACACGGTGGCGCCCGCCAGGTCGTCGGCGTTGCCCCAGCGTCCGGCGGGGATGCGGTCCAGGATCGCCTTGCTGCGGACCGGGTCGTCCTGGAGGGCCTGGGTGTTGTCGGTGGCGATGTAGCCGGGCGCGAGGGCGTTGACGTTGACGCCGTGTGGCGCCCATTCGTTGGCCAGGGCCTTGGTCAGTCCGGCGATGCCGTGCTTGGCGGCGGTGTAGCCGGGGACGGTGATGCCGCCTTGAAAGCTGAGCAGCGACGCCGTGAAGATGATCTTCCCCTGGCCGCGGGCCACCATCGACGTGCCGACCGCCCGGCTCAGCGCGAACTGCGCGGTGAGGTTGACCTGGAGCACCAACGCCCAGTCCGCGTCGGTGTGTTCGGCGGCCGGAGCGCGGCGGATGGTGCCCGCGTTGTTGATGAGGATGTCCACCGGCCGCTGGCGCCCGGCCAGGTCGACGCCCAGGGCCCGTACGGCTTCGGGGTCGGCGAAGTCGGTGCGGATCGCCTCGAAGGAACGCCCCGCGGCGAGGACGTCCTTCTCCACCGCGCTGCCGGATGCCTCCAGGCCGGCGCTGACGCCGATGACGTCCGCGCCGGCCTCGGCGAGCGCGAGGGCCATGGCCCGGCCGATGCCACGCCGGGCACCGGTGACGACGGCGAGCTTCCCGGTGAGATCGAAGGAGGTCATACGGCCACTCCCTGAGCGTCGTCGGTGTTGTCGGTGTCGGTGTCGGTGTCGGTGGTGCAGTCCACGAGGATCTTCATCACGTCACCGCCGCCCTCCAGGGCCTCGAACGCGGCGGGCGCCTGTGTGAGCGGCACGACCTTGCTGATCAGCCGCTCGACCGGAATCGTGCCGTCCGCGACGAGTGTCACCGCCTTCTCGAAGTCGGGGCGGTCGTACAACCGGGCCCCGACCAGGGTGAGTTCGCGCCAGAAGAAGCGGTGCAGGTTCACCTCGCGAGGCCGGGGGTGGATGGCGACCAGACAAAACCGGCCCCGCACCCCCAGCACGTCGACCGCGGTCTCCACGCCGCCCGCCGCGCCGGACACCTCGAAGGCAACATCCGCGCCCGCCTCCCCGGTCCACTGCCGCACCAGCTCCGGCACGTCGTCGTCAACCGGGTTCCACGCCGTCAGCCCCAGCTCCTCGGCGAGCAGCCGGCGGTGGGCGCTCAGCTCCACCACCCTGACCTCGGCCCCCGTGGCCCGCGCGACCAGTGCGATGAGGATGCCGACCGGGCCGCCGCCGACCACCACGACCTTCTCACCCTCACGCACGGCGGCCCGGCCCACGTCGTGCACGGCGACCGCCGTCGGCTCGACGAGCGCGGCTCGGTCCAGGGGAAGGGTGTCGGGCAGCCGGATGAGAGTGGCGGCAGGCACCGTCCAGCGCTGCTGCATCGCGCCCGGGGAGTCGATGCCGATGAAGTCCAGGTGCTGGCAGATGTGCTGATGGCCCATCAGGCACGCTGGGCAGGTGTCGTCCCAGCGCAGCGGCATCACCGTGACCGCGTCACCGGCCTGCCAGCCCTCCACACCCTCACCCACCCGCACCACACGGCCGGACATCTCATGCCCCAGGACAGCGGGCGCGGCGACCCGGGCGTCCATGTCACCGTGGAAGATGTGCAGATCGGTACCGCAGATACCGACAAACGCGGGAGCCAGCTCCACCTCACCCGGACCGGGCGGCACGCTGAGCGCGGGAGCCGTGTCCAGAGTGCGGGCGGAAACGTAACGGACGGCAAGAGTCATCGTGTCGTCAGGGTCCCTTCAGCGCGGACACCAATGGTCAGCAGCAGGTTGGCGTAGGTACGGGTGTCGGCCGTGACGATCGCCAGCGCCAGGTCCGGCGAGCGGGCAGCGTCGTAGAACTCGAAGCGGCCGAGCGTGTCGACCGGGACGGGTGCCAGCTTCGAGCGGTACTCGGCGATGGCCGGCGGCTCCGGTTCGCCCTCGGGCGGCACCATCACGTGGGCTGCCTCGACGGGCAGGGCGCGCAACAGGACGTCGAGCACGGTGGTGACGTCGAGCAGACCGGGGGCCAGGTTGAGGTGCACGGTCCTGGCGCGCTCGCCGGTGGCGGTGCTCGCGGGGTAGTGGCCGTCGGCGAGCAGGACGCGGGCGCCGTGGCCCGCTCCGGCCAGGGATTCGAGGATCCCGGGGTGCAGCAGTTCCGTCAGGAGCACAGTGTCCCCTCCTTCGTCGGGGCAGGGGTCAGGTGGTAGAAGGCGGTCGCGGTGCCGGCGAGGACCGCGTGGATCTCGGGGCCGGAGCAGCCGTCCAGGAGTTCCTCGACGGTGGCGGCCCAGCGGTTCCATCCGCCGGCGAGGACGCAGACCGGCCAGTCGGAGCCGAACATCAGCCGCTCGGGGCCGAAAGCGGAGAGCAGGACGTCCCAGGCCGGGCGGATGTCGTCGACGGTCCACCTCTCGTGGTCGGCCTCCGTGACCAGGCCCGACACCTTGCAGCGGACCTGGGCATGGCTGGCCAGGTCCCCCACCTGTCGTGCCCAGTCGGTCAGTTGTCGCCGTGCGAGGGGCGGCTTGCCCGCATGGTCCAGGACGAGCGGCAGCTCCGGGAGCCGCTCCGCGAGACGAATCGCCTGCGAGAGCTGGTGGCTGCGGATCAGCACGTCATATCCGAGTCCGCGCTCTCCGACCGCTCGCAACCCGCGCTCGACATCCGGTCGTTGGAGCCAGTGCGGGTCCGACTCGCCCTGCACGATGTGGCGTACGGCCCTCAGGTACCGGCCGGCGGACCCTGTCCGCAGATCGTCGAGGACGTCGCCGATCGCGGGGGATGTCAGGTCCGCCCAGCCGACGACCGCGCCGATCAGCGGGTCGCTGTCGGCCAGAGCGAGGAGGTCGCGGGTCTCGGGCACGGACGTGACGCACTGAACGACCACCGTGCTCGTCAGCCGCCGTCCGGCGATCGGCCGGGTCGCGGCCGAGCGCAGAGCGAGCGAGCTGAAGCTGCGGCGGATCGGCTCATGGCCGGGTTCGTCCAGCCAGGGCTGCGGCCGCAGGTCCAGGTCCCAGACGTGGTGGTGGGCGTCGATGAGGGCCTGGACGTCAGACACGGGCGGTCCAGACGGGGCCGTCGGGGTATGTGTACTCCTTGAGGGATTCGGGGTGCATCTGCGCGCTCAGCCCCGGCAGCGTCGGCGCCAGGTAGTGGCCGTCGACGATGCGCACCGGGTCGACGAAGTGCTCGTGCAGGTGGTCGACGTACTCGATGACGCGGTCCTCAGTTGTACCGGAGACGGCGACGTAGTCGAACATCGACAGGTGCTGGACCATCTCGCACAGGCCGACGCCGCCGGCGTGCGGGCAGACGGGGACGCCGAACTTCGCGGCGAGCAGCAGGATCGCGATGTTCTCATTGACGCCGCCGACCCGTGCGGAGTCGATCTGCACGATGTCCACCGCGCCGGCCTGGAGGAGCTGCTTGAAGACGACCCGGTTGGCGATGTGCTCGCCGGTGGCGACCTTGATGGGGTGGACGGCCTTGCGCACGGTGGCGTGGCCGAGGATGTCGTCGGGTGAGGTGGGCTCCTCGATCCAGTACGGCTGGTAGGGGGCCAGGGCGCGCATCCAGTCGATGGCGGGCTGCACGTCCCATCTCTGGTTGGCGTCGACGGCGATGCGGATGTCGTCGCCGACCGTCTCGCGGGCGGTGCGCATGCGGCGTACGTCGTCCTCCAGGTCTGCGCCGACCTTCAGCTTGATCTGCGTGAAGCCGTCGGCGACCGCCTCGCGGGCCAGGCGGGACAGCTTCTCGTCGGAGTAGCCGAGCCAGCCGGGGGTGGTCGTGTAGGCGGGGTAGCCCTGGTCGAGCAGCCGGCCGATGCGGTGCTCGCGGCCGGGTGCGGCGCGGCGCAGGATGTCCAGCGCCGCCTCGGGGGTGAGGGCATCGCTGAGCCAGCGGAAGTCGACCTGGGCGACCAGCTCCTCCGGCGACATCTCGCCGAGGAACCGCCACACCGGCTTGCCCGCGCGCTTGGCGGCCAGGTCCCAGGCGGCGTTGACGACCGCGCCGGTCGCCATGTGGATGGCGCCCTTCTCCGGCCCCAGCCAGCGCAGTTGGGGGTCGTGGACCAAGGAGCGGGAGAAGGCGCCGAGGTCGGAGCAGACCTCCTCGACGGACAGGCCGACCACGTGCGGGGCGAGGGCCGCGATGGCGGCGGCCTGGACGTCGTTGCCGCGTCCGGTGGTGAAGGCGAGGGCGTGGCCCTCCAGTCCGTCGCCGGCGTCGGTGCGCAGGACGACATAGGCGGCGGAGTAGTCAGGTTCGGGGTTCATCGCGTCCGACCCGTCCAGGTGCTCGGACGTCGGGAAACGTACGTCGAGGACGTCCAGGGCGGCGATGCGGGCGGATGCGGGCACGGCGGAGGACATTGCGGCAACTCCTGAGGAGCAGGCGGGGCACAGGGCCCCGCTGCGACGGAAAGGTGAGGCGGCTGTGGGAGGTCCGGCGGCGAGGGCCTCGCGGGTCACTCCTGGACCTTGCCGCCCGTGATGCGCGAGATGGCGAGGGCGACCAGGATGATCAGGCCGTTGAGGGCGCCGATCCACTGGGCGGGGACACCGCCCAGGGTGAGCACGTTCTGGATCATGAAGAGCAACAGGATGCCGCAGAACGCCCCGAACATGGTGCCCTTGCCGCCGTTGAGGCTGATCCCACCGATGACGGCGGCGGCGAACACGGTGAAGATGTAGCCGTTACCCTGCGCGGAGGCGACGGAGGCCAGCCGTCCGGAGAGCAGCAGTCCGGCGAGGGCGGCGAGCACGCTGCCGGTGACGATGACGATCCACAGCACTCGGTCGGTGCGGATGCCGGCCGCCTTCGCGGCGTCGACGTTGCCGCCGATGGCGTACAGCGAGCGGCCGAAGCTGGTCCAACCGAGCACCACGATCGCGACGGCGAAGAGCACCAGGCAGATCCAGATGGACGCTGGCATCCCGAACCATTCGGCGGTGCCCAGGTAGAGCATCGACTCGGGCAGCTGGAAGAAGGTCTGGCCACCGGAGATGCCCGTGAGGACACCGCGCAGCACGATCAGCATGCCAAGGGTGACGATGAAGCCGTTGAGGCCGAAGCGGATGATCAGCAGGGAGTTGACCACGCCGACCAGCGCGCCCACGGCGAGCGTGACGGGAATCGACCAGGCGCCTGGCAGCAGCCCTAGACCGTGTCCCGCGCCGGTCGGCACCACCAGCCAGGCCGCGACACCGGGCGCGAGGCCCATGGTGGACTCAAGGGACAGGTCCATCTTCTTGACGATCAGAATCATCGCCTGGGCGAGGACCAGCAGAGCCATCTCGGACATGGTCTGCAGGACGTTGATGAGATTGTCGGCCTGCAGGAAGACCGGGTTGACGATCTGGCCGACGATCGCGATGACCACGATCGCCGGGACGAGCGCGAGGTCGCGCAGCCGGGCCAGGGGTATCCGGCCGCCGAGCAGCGCGATCCGCTTCGCCGCCGGTTCCGTTTCCGTGGGGGCGGCGGTGTCCGCGAGGACGGTTTCAGGCATTGAGGGCCACTCCTTCCATCGCGGCCACGAGGTCGTGGTCGTGCCAGCCGCGGGCGATCTCTGAGGTCACACGGCCCTGGAACATCACCAGGACCCGGTCGCACATGCGCAGATCGTCGAGTTCGTCGGAGGCGATGAGCACTCCGGTGCCGGTCCGCGCGGTCTCCTCGACCTTGCCGAGGAGGAACTCCTTGGAGCGCACGTCCACGCCCGCGGTCGGGTTGATCAGGACCAGCAGTCGGGGGTCGTCGGCCAGGGCGCGGGCCATGACGACCTTCTGCTGGTTGCCTCCGGACAGGGCGGAGACGGGCAGGTCGGGCCCGGGGGTCTTGATCGCCAGGTTCTCGATCATGCGCCCGGCGAGCCGGTCCCGGCGGCTGCGGCTCAGGAACCCGTTCGAGCCAAGGCGTTTCGGTACGGACAGTGTGGCGTTGTCCGCGATGGACATGTCGGGAACGAAGCCCTGGTGGTGCCGGTCCTGCGGGACGAACCCGGCGCCGGAGGCGAGCGCCGCGGGCACGCTGCCCGGCCGGGGCCGGTTCCCGGCGATCTGCACCTCGCCCGCCGCTGCCGCCCGTAGCCCTACGACGGTCTCGGCGACCTCGGTGCGCCCGCTGCCGGCGGCGCCCGCGAGGCCGACGATCTCGCCGGCCCCGACCTGGAAACTGACGTCGTCGTACGCGTCGCCTCGCAGAGCATGGACGCTCAGTGCGGCCGTGGCGTCAGGAGTGAGGGTGCTCGCCCGCTCCCCTTGCCGGTCGGCCGCCGCCTCACCGGTCATCGCGGCGACCAGATCGGCGCGAGGAAGTTCCGCCACTGGCGCCGTGATGATGTGCCGGGCGTCGCGGAAGACCGTCACCATGTCGCAGATCTCGTAGACCTCCTGGAGATGGTGACTGATGAACAGAAACGTCACGCCCTGGCGTTGCAGGTCACGGATGCGGTCGAAGAGGCGGTTGATGGCGGCCCCGTCGAGCTGGGCCGTCGGCTCGTCGAGGATGATGAACCGGGCGCCGAAGGACAGCGCGCGGGCGATCTCGACGAACTGCCGCTGTTCGACGCTCAGTTCGCCTGCGGGGGTGTGGGGGTCGACGTCCACCGACCAGGTCGCCAGCAGTTCCTGGGCGCGGCGACGGGTGGCCTGCCAGCTGATGAGCCGGCTGCGTCCGTGGTCGTGCCGGTGCAGGAAGAGGTTCTCGGCGACGGTCAGCGCGGGGATGATCGTGGACTTCTGGTAGACGCAGGCCACGCGTTGCCGCCAGGCGTCCCGGTCGGCGGGGCGGGGGGCGGGCTCGCCGCCGAAGGTGACCGTTCCCTCGTCGGGGGCCTGAAGGCCGGTGAGGACCGACACCAGAGTCGACTTGCCGGCTCCGTTGCGGCCGACGAGCGCGTGGGTCTCGCCGGGCCTGATGGTGATCCGGGCGCCGTTCAGGGCAACCGTCGGACCGAATCGTTTGACCATGCCCGTCGCCTCGACGACGGGCGGGTCGGAGGGGACCCGTCCGTCGTCCGCCGGGACGGGCTCGGGGGTGACTGCTCGCTCCCCGTCGCTCATCTCAACCGCCTTGTTCTCGTGAGCCGTCGCGTTCCGGAGGAGGGATCAGCCGAGGTTGTTGCCCCACAGCGCCTTGTCGTCGCTCTTGACGCTGGCGACGCCGCCGAAGGTGCCGCCGTCGGCGGTGACGAGCGGGGCGGAGAGCTGGTCCTCGAGGACACCGTCGCGGACCTGGATGATGGTGCTGTCGTGGTCGGTCTTCCCGGGCTTGAACGTCTTCCCGTCGATCGCGGCCTTGAGGTAGGACAGGGCGTACTTGGCATAGAGGTCGGCCGGCTGGGAGACCGTGGCGTCGATCTTCCCGGCGGCTATGGACTTCAGTTCTTCGGGGATGCCGTCGTTGGAAACGACGAAGACGTGCTTCTTGTCCTTCGGATCGACCAACAGCCCCTTCTGCTTGAGGACTTGGAGTGTGCCGGACAGGGCGAAGCTGGACTCCATGTAAATGCCCTTGATGTCCGGGTTGGCAGTCAGGTCGGTCTGCAGCTTCTGTGCGGCAACCGCACCGTCCCAGTTGGCGGCCTCGCCGAACACCTTGATGCCGGGGTAATCCTTCTTCATGCAGGCGTTGAACGCCTCTGTGCGGTCACGGCCGTTGATGGAGTCGAGACCACCCTCCAGCATCACGACCTTGCCCTTGCCGCCGAGCTTGGTGCCGAGGTACTGGCAGGCCTTCTCGCCGTAGGCGCGGTTGTCGGCGCGCACGACCATGAACACCTTGCCGGTGTCGGGGCGGGTGTCGACGGTGACGACCGGGATCTTCTTCGCCTCCAACTGCGCGAGGGTGGGCGCGATGGCGGCGGTGTCCTGCGGCGCCATCGCGATGCCCTTGACGCCCTGGCTGATGAACGTCTGTGCGTTGGCGGTGAGTTTGGCGACGTCGTTCTGCGAGTTGGTGGTCTTGAGCGAGAGGCCGAGCTTCTTGCCGTACTCCGGCGTGTACTTGATGTAGGAGTTCCAGAAGTCGGTGTCGGAGCGCGGGTAGTCGACGCCTACCAGCGGCGCGTCACCCGATGACGCCGACGTGGTGGAGCCGCTGTCGCACGCACTGAGCAGCGCCAGTGCGGACAGGGCGGAGACGGCGGAACAGAGGGCGGTTCTGAGTCTCATCGATGCTTCCTCGCGCTGGTCCCGTAGCGGGAGATGTTTCGCCTCGACGGCATCCACGTGTCGCCGCGCAGTAGAGATGGGATGTTTATAGAGCGGCTTCCGACGAGCTGTCCAGCCCTCTGTACAAAATCGCAGCGAAAGAGGCCGGTTCACCGGTGTCCACGCGGAGAGGTGACAGCCCTCCAGGGGAGATCCATCCCATCAATCGTCGACATCTGATGGCTCGCGTTGACCGTGAAGCACTGCAAGACATGCCATGTTTACGGGATCACAATACGCACTAAGTTAAGGCAAATAAGGCTAATCACCCTACGACGTGGTCACTTTCATCCCTGCACGCTGGTTGACATCCCATGGCGACATGGCCGACCTTCATGCGGGGCCCTGCATTCCCCCTGTCCCCTTCCGCATCAGGGATGTGTCCATGTCGAGCTCGATCAACAGACGCCAGTTCCTGGCCGCCGCAACCTGCGTGGCCTCGGCAGCAGTTGCCGGAGGTGTGTTCGGTGCCGGTGTCGCCGAGGCGGCGCCCAGCACGTACACGCCCGACTGGAACTCGGTCGACCAGCACCCGCCGGCTCCGGAGTGGTTCCAGGACGCGAAGTTCGGGATCTACTTCCACTGGGGCGCCTTCAGCGTCCCCGCCTACGACAACGAGTGGTACCCGCGCAGCATGTATCAGGCGGGCAGCAACGCCAACCAGCACCACATCGCGACCTACGGCCAGCCGTCGGTGTGGCCGTACCACAACTTCATCAACGGAGCGCGGGACCTGGCGGGCAACACCGTGCAGTTCGCCCCGAAGCTGAAGTCGGCCGGCGGGAAGTTCGACCCCGACGAGTGGGTACAGCTGTTCGTCGACGCCGGCGCCAGGTTCGCCGGCCCGGTCGCCGAGCACCACGACGGGTTCTCCATGTGGGACAGCCAGGTCAACGAGTGGAACTCGGTGAACAAGGGCCCCGGTCTTGACCTGCTGCGGCTGTTCTCCACGGCCATCCGCGCAAAGGGCCTGAAGCTGCTGGTGGCCATGCACCACGCGTACCACTTCAACGGCTTCTACGAATACGTCCCCGCGCAGACGGACAGCAGCCTCAAGAAGCTCTATGGGCAGCTGGGTTCGTCCGCGGAGAACCAGCTCTGGTTCGACAAGCTCAAGGAGGTCATCGACCGCGCCCAGCCCGACATCCTGTGGCAGGACTTCAAGCTGGACGCCGTCGACGAGACGCAGCGGCTGAACTTCCTGGCGTACTACTACAACCAGGCAAACAGCTGGGGCCGTGAGGTCGTCGCCACCTACAAGGACGGCATGAACGGCGAGGGCGAGGTCTTCGACTACGAGCGCGGCGGCCCGGCCGATCTCACCGCCCCGCACTGGCTGACCGACGACAGCATCTCCAGCTCCAGCTGGTGCTACACCCAGGGCATCGGCTACTACAGCATCCCGCAGATGCTGCACTCGTTCCTCGACCGGGTCAGCAAGAACGGCAACGTGCTGCTCAACATCGCTCCGATGGCCGACGGCACCATCCCCCAGGCGCAGAAGGACATCCTGCTCGGTATCGGGGACCATCTGAAGCGCTTCGGCGAGTCGGTGTACTCCACCCGCGCCTGGACGACGTACGGCGAGGGCCCGACGAAGATGGGCGGCGGTGCGTTCACCACTCCGCATGCCGGCACTGCGCAGGACATCCGCTTCACCCGCAACAAGGCCGACAACGTCCTGTACGCCGCCGTCCTGGGCTGGCCCGGCAGCTCCCTGACGATCAAAACCCTCAGCTCGGACCGGATCAACCTCTCGTCACTGACCTCGGTGAAGCTCCTCGGGAACACCGCCGGCACCTACATCGACCTGCCCACGCCGGCCCAGAACTCCTCCGGCCTCACGGTCACCCTGCCGTCCTCGGCGCCGTACAGCGCCGGCGCCTACGTCCTGAAGCTCAACTTCTCCGGCACGATCCCGGGCCTGCGGCCGCTCGCCGGCGCCATCGCCTTCGCGGACGTCAACTACACCGGCGACTCCGCTGTCCTCACCGTCGGCGACCACACGGCGGCCGACCTGACCGCGGCCGGGCTGGGCGCGCGCACCCTCTCCTCCCTCCGGCCCGCCCCCGGCTACCAGGTGATCGGTTACTCCGGGGACGACTTGAGGGGCACCTCCTGGACGTTCACCGCCGAAAACCCCGACCTGCGCCTCACCGGCAACAACGACCGGATCGCCTCGCTGAGGATCCAGTTCAACCCGGCCACGTACTTCCGGATCACCAACGTCACCAACGGCCTCGCCCTGGACAGCGGCGGCAACGTCGCCTCCGGCTCCAACCTCAAACAGTGGACCTCGGACGGCAGCACCAACCTGCAGTGGCAGGCGGTGGCGGTCGGCGGCGGCTACTACAAGCTGGTCAACCGCACGAACGGTATGGTCGCCGACGGCTGGGGCGCCACCGCCGACGGCTCCGCCGCCAGACAGGCCGCCTGGAACGGTGGCACCAACCAGCAGTGGAGCATCACCCACCGCGGTGGTGACCACTATTCGATCGTCAACCGCACCACCGGCCTGGCCCTCGACGGCGGCGGCAACGTCGACTCCGGTTCCATCACCAAGCAGTGGACCTACGACAGCAGCACCAACCTGCAGTGGACCTTCACCGCGCTGTAGCCGACGGATTGCGCCGCCGCTGACGCGGCGGCGCAATCCGTGCCGTGCGAACCGGACGATCGTGTCGCTGCCGCCTCGACGCCCCCGACGTCAGCTCCGAAGCTGGGGGGAGTCAGCAGGCGCAGCGCTGTTCCCGTGTACGGGGGCGGAGCGGTCCTGTTGCGTTTGGGATGCCAAAGCGTGCCCCGACGCGACTGGGCGCGTGTCCCCGGGGGACGGGCAGCCACACTCAGTGAAAGGGACACGAATGCAGAGAGATGGCATGCATATGATATTCAGTGTGACGTGGTGGGGACGTGGGAGGCGTACGGGAGTGCTCGCCGCGGTGACCGCCTTACTCGCGGCGCTGCTGACCGGACTGGGTGCCGCCGGGACGGCGCAGGCGGCCACGGTGGATACGAGCGCGTCATACGTGCTGGTCAACCGGGGCAGCGGCAAGGTGCTCGACGTGTCCGGTGCGAGCACCTCCGACGGGGCGGGCCTCACGCAGTGGACCCGCACCGACAGTGCCAACCAGCGGTTCCAGTTCGTCGACTCGGGCGGCGGCTACTACCGGCTCAAGGCGCAGCACTCCGGCAAGGTGCTGGACGTCTACAACTACTCCACCGCCGACCACGCGGACATGGTGCAGTGGAGCGACCTCAACGGCACCAACCAGCAGTTCCGGCTGGCCGATTCCCCGGACGGTTACGTCCGGCTGATCAACCGCAACAGCGGCAAGGCCGTCGAGGTCGAGAACGCCTCCACCGCGGACGGCGCCAAGGTCGTGCAGTACACCGACTGGGGCGGCGCCAACCAGCAGTGGCAACTGGTCCGCGAGACAGGAGTGCTGACACAGGTGCACACCGCGGGGCGGGTCAAGGACGCCGGGAACACCGTGCAGTACAGCTGGCCTGGTGTGTACTTCGAGGGCCGCGTCAGCGGCACCGGCGTGGGCATCGTGCTCAACGACTCGGCCGCCGACTACGACGTCCAGGTCGACGGAACCACCGTCGCCACACTCGTCACGCCCGGCAACACCACGCACTGGATCAACGGCCTGTCGAACAGCACACACACCGTCCGGCTCGTCAAGCGCAACGACACCCCGGGGGACACCAGCACGTTCGGAGGCTTCGTCGCCGCGCCCGGCGGTGCCGTACTGAGCAAACCGGCCGCCCGCAATCGCCAGATCGAGTTCGTCGGCGACTCCCTCACGGTGGGCTACGGCAACCTCTCGACCTCCCGCACCTGCACCTGGGACCAGGTCAAACGGAACACCAACTCCGATGTGAGCTACGGCGCCCTCACCGCCCGGCAACTGAACGCCGACTACCAGATCAACGGCTACTCGGGCCTTGGCATGGTGCGCAACTACAACGGAGGCTCGCCGGACCTCACGTACCGGACCTTCTACGACCGTGCCCTGCTGAACGTGTCCGGCGACGTCTGGCAGAACCCAGGCACCTGGCGCCCCCGGGTCGTGGTGGTCAACCTCGGCACCAACGACTTCTCGACCGCCATCAACCCCGGTGAACCGTGGACGCCCGACAGCCTCGCGGCCGCCTACCGCAGCGCCTACGGCGACTTCGTCCAGAAGCTGCGCACGCGCTACGGGGCCGACACGACCATCGTGGCGGTGGGCGCAGGCCAGTACGCCGGCCATGTCCAGCAGGTCGTCAAGGCGCGCAACGACGCCGGCGACAGCCGGGTCCGCTACTGGTTCCTCGACGACTCGGGCCTGGACTTCCTCGGCTGCGACTGGCACTACTCGGCCCACGACGACCGACTCATCGCCGACCGGCTCACCTCGTTCATCGCCGGTCTGCCGACAGGCTGGTGACGCCACGGGCGGCTGCGGGCGGCTACGGCCGGTTCGGTACGACCGAGTTGATCGGCGTCAGGTTGAAGACGCCGAACTCGTTGAGCTCGATGGCGGTCACGCAGTCAACGCCGTTGTAGCCGTTGCACAATTGGGCGGTGGCGTTGCCGCTGCCGTACTGGTTGTTGAGCACATAGTGGTCGCCGAACTGGTCGCTCAGATTGTGGGCACCGTAGCTGTAGAAGATGTCCGTCGGCGTGCTCGTATAGATGTCCGCACCCTCGGGGTAGATACACACCGCCCCGCCCGGACAGCCGTACACGGGCCTGTCATTCGCGTGTGCCGAGCCGGTACCGACCGCCGTCAGAGCAGCCGCGGCGATGGCGAGCGCGGCGGCGCCCCGCGTGATCCTGCGCATGATGGTCTCCTTCAGTCCGCGGCCGACCCCCGTCGGCCGCCACCCCTGCGAGCCGAGGTCGACGACCTGATCGATGACGGGTCGCGACCTGCCGTCGTCGCGCCAACCCTGCGACGGCTACGCCGCCTCGTCCATGAATTCGATCCTGTTCAAAGCGACTCGGCGGCCTTCGCCGGCGGACCTCACCGTCTCAAGGAACCCCAGCCGACGCGCGGCTGGGGTTCCTTGAGACGGTGAGCAGGTCAGCGCTGCAGGGTGAGGACACCCGGCCGCCAGGGCAGTTGATCGTAGGGGCCGCCCGCGGTGGGGGACTTGCCCTGGTAGAGGAACTGCAGGTTGCAGGGGTCGATGGTCATGGTCTGGTCGGGGTTGTTGCGGACCAAGTCACCGTGGCTGATGTCGTTGGTCCAGTTGGCACCGCTGTTGGCCTTGCCCGCGAAGGGGTTGCTTTCGCTGGCGGCCTGCGGGGTCCACGAACCGCTCAGGCTGGAGGCAGTGAACGAGCGGAAGTAGCGCCCATTCGCACCTATCGCCTCAACGATCATGAGGTACTGGTTCTGGTCCTTGACCTTGTAGACCTGCGGCGCCTCGAACAGGTTGTTCGTCGAGTCGCTCATGATCGTCGTGTACGACGAGCCGAAGTTGCCCGGGAAGTTCCCGATCGGCATGCTCGCACGGTAGATCTTGCCGTTGTCACCGGCGAAGAACAGGTACATGTTCTGGTCGTCGGCAATCAGGGTCTGGTCGATCGGGGCGGAGTTGGGGATGCTGCCGGTGAACAGCGCCTGCGGTGAGGACCAGCCGTTGGGGTTGGTGGGGTCGCTCGACGTGCGGTAGAAGAAGGGCCACGCACCCCACTGGGACGCCAGCACCCAGATGTTCTTGGGTGCGAAGTAGAACAGCGTGGGCGCCACCGTGCCCTGGTTCATCCCGGTCTGGCCGGCCGACCCCATGTCCGACCAGTTCGTGAAGGGACTGAACGCCATCGAGCCGTACCCCGATCCCGACACGTTCGACGCGTAGACCAGGTGCTTGCCGTTGTACACCACGTTGGAGAAGTCCTTCAGTGAGACCCACCCGTTTGCGGGCTGCGCCAGCACACCCGTGGACGACCACCGGTACGTCGATGGAAGAGCACACGAGCCGCCCGGCGTCCCAGACAGACCGGTCCACTTCTGGTTGCTGCCGCCGTTGCACGTCCAGATCTCCACCGCCGTGCCGTTGGCCGTACCGGCGCCCGTAGCGTCCAGGCACAGCCCGGACTCCACGCCGACGATCGTGCCGTCGGAGTTCACGCGCCACTGCTGGTTGGCACCGCCGCTACAGGTCCAGATCTGCACCCGGGTACCGGCCGCGGTGGCGTGGCCCGGAACATCCAGGCACTTGTTGCCGTACACGGTCAGCTGGTTGCTGTCCGTCGACGTCCACTGCTGGTTGGTCCCGCCCGAGCAGTCCCAGATCTGCAGGTACGTGCCGTCGGTCTGGCTGGCGTTCGGCACATCAAGACACCGGCCGGAACCAACACCGCGCACGGCGCCGCTGGTGGCCGCCTGAACCGGGTTGGCGGCGAGCATCGCCGCCAACGCGACCAGGACCGTAACCGCGGCGGCGAGCACCACAGACAGATGCCTGCGGCTGAAACTTCGTCTGCGCATGGGGACCTCGTCATCCTGTAGTAAGCGGTTCCGGTTGGCCCCGTCAGAGGCTGTCCGGACTGTCGATGTGTGGTGCGGTTCGTAGCGGTCCGTGGGCACCGGGCTGACCCCTACGACCTCCCGGTCTGATCGTCGCGAGCCCGTTCCGGGCCCCTCGGCGGTTGACGTCGATGTCGGCGAAGTCCTGCGCACGATGGGAGACATGCGTTGATGAGGCCATGACATATGCATCGTGCGACCTGCCCCTTTCAACTCGGCCGTTGCGGTGGGCGTGACCCGGAGGTGCCCTGCTGTGCGAGTGGAGCGGCTCTGGTGCGTTCGTGATACCGAACGAAGGTCGAAGTGCCGAGCAACCTGGATCATAGGGAACCGATGAACGGCGTCAATACCTCTCGCATGATTCGCGAGCAATGCCGAAACATTCGCAGGGCACTATGAATGAAACGCCGCAGGCCAAGCCGATCGAATGGCCGGGCTGTGCGGATGGACAGCCCTTCGGCTCCGGCGGGGCCGGTTTCGCGGACGGTGTTCACATGGCCGGTCGACTCTCTACGCGACGCCGCGGTGCGCATCCGGCCGGATTGGCGGTGAGAGGCTCCGCCACCTTCCAGGCGCGCCGCTGACCGAGCCGTACGCCATCACGCCTCGGCGGCCCCGATGAATTCGCGCACGGCGCTGCGCGGGTCCCCCGAGCGGACCAGTGCCTCGCCGACCAGAACCACGTCGGCTCCCCAACCGCGATACACCGCAACGTCCTTCGGGCCCGTCACTCCTGATTCCGCGACCCTGACCGTGCCTTTGGGGATGCCCGTCACGAGGTCCGCGAACACGGTGCGATCCACGTCCAGCGTTGTCAGGTTCCGCGCGTTGATGCCGAGGAGCTCAGCTCCCGCAGCGACAGCGCGCCGGACTTCGTCCGCCGTGTGCGCCTCCACGAGCGGCGTGAGACCCACCTCCTTGCACAACCCCATCAAGTCCGCGAGCAGACCGTCGTCCAGCGACACGACCATGAGAAGCGCAAGATCGGCGCCGTGCGCGCGGGCCTCCCACAGCTGATAGGGGTCGACGATGAAATCCTTGCGCAGGACGGGCACATCGACCCGGGCACGTACGGCGTCCAGATCGGCGAGAGCGCCGCCGAAACGCCTGCGCTCGGTCAGCACGCTGATCGCAGCGGCACCGTCGGCCGCATACTGGGCCGCGAGAGACGCGGGATCGGGGATGTGCGCCAGCGCCCCCTTGCTGGGGCTCTTTCGCTTCACTTCGGCGATGATCGACACCCCGGGCACACGGAAAGCGGGCAGGGGGTCAAGCGCGGGTGCCGCGTCCAACGCCCGGGAGCGCAGCTCCGCCAACGGCGTCGCAAGCTTGCGTTGTTCCAGGTCTTCGCGAACCCCCGCGAGGATCCCATCCAGAACGGTCATTGCCCTCTCCCTGTCGAATCGATCACGGCGAGAGTATCGGCCTGCCTCAGAGCGCGGGAATTGAACTTCTCGTGTACCAGCAACCAGACATGGGATGTTACTGGGTCACTGCCGGAGAGGGAGGGAGCGGCGAACAGGCCGTCGGAGCAGCGGCGACGGGACGAAACGCCGCAGAGTTCACCCCTGTGCCGCCGATCCCTAAATTCTGGCATCCATGGGATGTCCAGCCAGGGATGTGCGTGATATCTGTACGAGTCGGCCGTCGACGCCAACGGGACGGTACGACGGCCGAGTTGCTGACTCGTATGGCGATTCAGCCCCGTTTCAACCCCGTTGATTCGGCACTCACTCGTCATGAGAGGACGCCTGAATGAGAAAGTCCTGGACTTCATCGCCCCTCACTCTTGCCACTGGCGCGCTCGGGGTGACGGCGGCAGGTGTGACCCCTGCCTCTGTCGCCTCCAACACGCCTTTGCGGGTCATGCCGTTGGGCGACTCGATCACCTGGGGTGAGGGAAGCAGTACGGGCAACGGCTATCGGGATCCGTTGTGGGACAAGCTTGCGGCGGACGGCCATCCGCTGGACTTCGTCGGCACGTTGCGGGGCGGTTCGATGTCCGACCCCGACAACGAAGGCCACTCCGGATACCGCATCGACCAGATCGCCACGCTCGCCGACGCCTCGCTGACCCGCTACCGGCCCAACGTCGTGACGCTGGAGATCGGCACCAACGACCTCAATGGGAACTACCAGCCCGCCACCGCCACCGCCCGGCTGAAGTCGCTGGTCAACCAGATCACCGCCGCCGTCCCCGACGCAACCGTCCTCGTGGCTTCCCTGGTCGTATCCACCAGCGACACGGTGGAGCAGTACCGTGCCTCGTACAACCAGGCCGTCCCCCACATCGTGAGCGAGGCACAGGCCACGGGCAAGCACGTCGCGTACGTGGACATGAGCAGCCTGACCACCGCCGACCTGGCCGACACCCTGCATCCCAACGACTCGGGCTACCAGAAGATGGCGGACGCCTTCCACCATGGCATCCAGGCCGCGGACAGCGCCGGGTGGCTGAGGAGCCCCGCCCCCGCCGCCGCACGATGACCCCCACACCCGGGACCTGAGCCCTCTCCGGGCTCCGGTCCCGGGAGAACATCGGTGGCGGGCACCGCCGGACGCGGCGCCGGCCGGACCGTACGGATGCGGCATCGCGAACCGCTCGTCGCGCATGAGCCGTTCGAGCAGGCCGGCCACGCTCCGCGCCCACCCCTCGGAATCGAATGCGAAATCGACTCTGAAGCGGGGTTGTCGAAGCGCTTCGACGATGGCATTCTCCCTGGTGGGCTGTCAGTGGACCAGGACAAGACAGCGTCTCGCGATGGAGGCTCTTGTTTCGCACGAAACATGTCCGTTAACTTTCACCTGGAGGTGAAGCGCTTCGACAACGCCGCCCCACCCTCACGGCCGTCCCCCACCCCGCCCCCTCCCCGCGAGGCGAGCGGCCCGAGAACGAACAAGTACTGCTGTCACCGGCCCTGACGACCCGACAGAGCACGACTCGATTCTCCGTACCCGAGGAACCGTCATGACGACTCGCAGCATCACCGACCGCCTGGGCGGCCTGGCCTTCGGCGGGGACTACAACCCCGAGCAGTGGGACGAGCCGGTCTGGAAGGAGGACGACGAGCTGATGCGTACGGCCAGGGTCAACCTGGCCACGGTGGGTGTCTTCTCGTGGGCCCTGCTCGAACCGGAGGAGGGACGCTACGACTTCGCCTGGCTCGACGCCCACATCGAACGCCTGCACGCGAACGGTGTGGCCGTCGACCTGGCCACCCCCACCGCCTCCCCGCCGCCCTGGTTCACCCTGGCTCACCCGGACGCACTGATGGTCGGGCCCGACGACACCCGACTCGTCCACGGCAGCCGGGACACGTACTGCCTCACCGCACCCGCCTACCGGAGCGCGGCCCGTCGGATCGCCGGGGCGCTTGCCGAACGCTACGGAGACCATCCCGCCCTCGCGCTGTGGCACGTGCACAACGAGTACGCCACCCTCTGCTACTGCGACCACACGGCTGCCGCCTTCCGGGTGTGGCTGCGCGCCCGCCACGGCTCGCTCGACGCCCTCAACGAGGCCTGGGGAACAGCCTTCTGGAGCCAGCGCCACACCTCCTGGGAACAGGTACTGCCGCCGCGTGCGACGAACTGGCACAAGAACCCCGGCCAGCATCTAGACTTCCACCGCTTCTGGGCCGACGAGGTCATCGCCGCCTACCGCGAGCAGCGCGACGCGATCCGCGCGCACAGCGACCGGCCGGTGACGACCAACCTGATGCTGCCCTCGTACCAGAACCTCGATTTGTGGGGCCTCGCCCGGGAACTCGACGTGGTCACCTCCGACCAGTACCCCTCCTCGCCCGGTCTGGGCGCCGCCGCCGACCTCGCCTTCCACGCGGATCGCGCCCGATCGCTGGGCGACGGCCGTCCCTGGCTGCTGATGGAGCAGGGCACCAACACCGTCTACGACGGCGACCGGGTCCTCGCCAAGGACCCCGGTGACATCCTGCGCCACACCTTGGGTCACATCGCGCGCGGCTCGGAAGGCGCCCTCTTCTTCCAGTGGCGGCAGTCCCGGGCCGGCGCCGAGACCTGGCACTCGGCGATGGTGCCGCACGCCGGGCCCGACAGCCGGATCTTCCGTGAGGTCACGCAGACCGGGGAGGCCGTCGCCCGGCTCGCCGAGCTGGCGGGCTCGACGGTCTCCGCGCAGATGGCCGTCCTGCACGACCCGGACGCCTGGTGGGCACTCGGCGTGGACGGCCTGCCCTCCACAGAGCTCGACTACCACGCGGCACTCGGCCGGGCGCACCGCGCACTGTGGGACGCCGGCGTCGCGGTCGACTTCGCCCACCCCGAACACGAGTTGAGCCGCTACCCGCTCGTCGTCGCACCGGCCCTGTTCCTCCTCTCCGCCGGGGCGGCCGAGAAGCTGCGCCGATACGTCGCCGACGGCGGGACACTCCTCGTCCAGCACGCGAGCGGCTACGCCGACGAGCGCCTCCACGCCCACCTCGGCGGCTACCCGGCCGCTCCCCTGCGCGAGGCGCTGGGCATCCGCGTCGAGGAGTACCGGCCACTGCGGCGCAGCGAGCGGATCACCCTGTCGGACGGCACACAGGGCACCGCCTGGAGCGAGTCCCTGCGCACTGAGGGCGCCGAGACGCTCGCCACCTACACCCACGGGATGCTCACCGGCAGCCCGGCGCTGACCCGTCACTGTTTCGGCACCGGGCAGGGCTGGTACCTCTCGACCCACCTCGACGACGCCGACTACGGCGCCCTGGTCGCCCGGCTGCTCGACGAGGCCGGAGTGGGCCCCGAGTTGCCGGGCCTGCCTCCGCAGGTCGAGGCCGTCACCCGGCACGCCCCGGACGGCCGCCACTGGCGCTTCCTGATCAATCACAGCGCCGAACCCGTGTCGCTGCCCGAGCCCGCCCACGACCTGCTCACCGGCGGCACGGTGTCCGAACTGCCGCCCGGCGGTTGCGCGGTACTGCGCGGGCACTGACCTCGAAAGGGCCGACATGACCAAGGAACAGCCGACATGACCAAGGAACAACAGGCCTTCCACTGGGGGCACGAGGCCCTTCACCTGGAGATCGTCCTCGATGACCACGGCAGCCCGCGCCTCACGCACCTCGGACTGCCCGGCGAGGCGCAGAGCATCCCCGGTGCGTCCCTGCCTCTGGTGGAGGTGACGGCCGCGGGTCACGGCCGCGGCTGGTCGGGCAACCTCCTCGTGGGCACCGATCTCAGCGGACGGCTGCGCCACCGGACCCACCACGCGACCCGCGACGGCGACTGGCACACGCTGACCGTGCACCTCCACGATCCGGAAACCGGGCTGGTCGCGGAGGTGACCTACCGGTCACCGAACGGCATCCCCGTGCTCCGCAGCGAGGTGACCCTACGGAACGTTGGGCAGACCACGCTGCACCTGGAGTCGGTCAGCTCGCTCGCGGTGGGCTGTCTCACCCCGCAGGACCCAGCGGCCATCGATGCCGCGGACCTGTTGTGGGCGGAGAACGACTGGCTCGCCGAATGCCGTTGGCAGCGACAGCCGATGCGCCTGACCACACCAGCCCACAGCGGACGCGTGAGCTACCCGAACCGCAGAGCCGGCTTCGCCCTCAACGGACAGGGCACCTGGTCCAGTTGCGGACGCCTCCCCATGGGCGGCCTGACTGACCGGCGTACCGGCCGCACCTGGGTGTGGCAGATCGAGCACAACGGCGGGGGCTGGCGTTGGGAGTGCGGCGAGCGGGACAAGGCGGCCTACGCGGCGCTGTTCGGACCCACCGACACCCACCACAGCTGGCGGCACCCCCTTGAACCCGGCGCCGTCTTCCGCACCGTACCCGCCGCCCTGTCCTTCAGCGACGACGGCGGCCGGGACGAGGCGTTCGCCGCGCTGACCCGCTACCGCCGCGCCCAGCGCCGCCCGCATGCCGACCACCAGCGCCTGCCCGTCATCTTCAACGACTACATGAACTGCCTGATGGGCGACCCCACGACCGAGAAGCTGCTGCCGCACATCGACGCGGCGGCCGACGCGGGCGCGGAGTACTTCGTGATCGACGCCGGCTGGTACGACGGCGACGACGGCGGCTGGTGGGACAGCGTCGGCGCCTGGGAGCCCGCCGCCTCCCGCTTCCCCGGGACGCGCGGAATCCACGAGGTGCTGGACCGCATCCGGGAGCGCGGCATGGTGCCCGGCCTGTGGCTGGAGCCGGAGGTGATCGGCGTACGCAGCCCCATGGCCAAGTCCCTGCCCGACGAGGCGTTCTTCCGCCGCGACGGCATCCGCGTCACGGAGGCCGGCCGGCACCACCTGGACCTGCGCCACCCGGCCGCCCGTGCCCACCTGGACGAGGTCGTGGACCGCCTGGTCGGCGAGTGGGGCGTCGGCTACCTCAAGCTCGACCACAACATCGACCCCGGCTCCGGCACCAGCGCCCACCCCGGCGAGACCCCGGGCGCCGGACTGCTCGGCCACAACCGCGCCCACCTCGACTGGCTCGACTGCGTCCTGGACCGCTACCCGCACCTGGTGCTGGAGAACTGCTCCTCCGGCGGCATGCGCTGGGACCACGCCCTGCTGTCCCGGATGCAACTGCAGTCCACGAGCGATCAGGAGAACCTCCATCTCTACGCGCCCATCGCGGCTTCCGCGCCCACCGCCGTCACCCCCGAACAGGGTGCCGTCTGGGCGTACCCCCAGCCCCAGGACTCCCTCGACGAGGTGGCCTTCACCATGGCCAACGCGCTCCTCGGCCGAATCCATCTCTCCGGCCGCATTCCCGAACTCGAGCCGGAGGCCCGCGCCCTGGTCCACGAGGCGATAGCCGCGTACAAGGCCATCCGCGCCGACCTGCCGGGGGCCGTGCCGTCCTGGCCCCTGGGCCTTCCCGCCTGGGACGACCCCTGGATCGCCCTGGGCCTGCGCACCCCGGCCACCACCTACCTCACCGTCTGGCGCCGACCCGGAACCGACATCACGGCGACGCTGCACCTGCCCCACCTGCGGGACACCGCCGCCCGTGTCGATCTGCTCTACCCCTCGGTCAGTCGGGCCGTTTCCGCCTGGACGCCCGACACGGCCGAGCTGAGCCTGACCCTGCCCACCGCGCCGTCCGCCGTCCTGCTCCGCATCACCGCCACGGACCCCGGAGCTCCCTGAACCACCCCACGCCCGCATCACGAATCGACGAGAGGACCCATCGAGTGCCCCCTCTGCAGCAGCCGGACGGACGATTGACCAACCCCGTGATCCCCGGCTTCCACCCCGACCCCAGCGTCTGCCGCGTCGGCGACGACTACTACCTGGCCTGCTCCAGCTTCGAGTACTTCCCTGGGGTACCCCTCTTCCACAGCCGTGACCTGGTGCACTGGACGCAGATCGGCAACGCCCTGGACCGGCCGGAGCAGCTGCGTCTGTCGGACGCGTGGTCCTCCGGCGGGATCTACGCCCCCACCCTGCGCCACCACGACGGCCGCTTCTGGTTGATCGTCACCAACTGCACCGAGGGCGGCGGCAACCTGATCGTCACGGCCACCGACCCCGCCGGACCGTGGTCGGACCCCATCTGGGCGCCGGGTGTCCCCGGCATCGATCCCGACCTGGTCTGGGACGAGGACGGCACCTGCTGGTGCACGGTCGCCGGGGTCTCGCAGGTCCGCATCGACCCGTCCACCGGGCAGACGTACGGAACACCGCACAGGCTCTGGTCCGGCGGGTCCGGCGCCAAGGCCCCGGAGGCGCCGCACCTGTACCGGATCGGCGACTACTGGTACCTGCTCATCGCCGAGGGCGGCACCGAGCACGGCCACGCCGTGTCGATCGCCCGCGGCCGTACGCCCGCCGGCCCGTTCGAGCCGTGCCAGGCCAACCCGATCCTCACTCACCGCGGCACCGACCACCCCGTCCAGAACACCGGGCACGCCGACCTGGTCCAAGGCCCCGACGGCTCCTGGTGGATGGTGTTCCTCGGCGTCCGACCGCGCGGCGGCACACCGGGCTGGCATGTGCTCGGACGGGAGACCTTCCTGGCCCCCGTGACCTGGGTGGACAACTGGCCGGTCGTCGGCGAGGTCGCCTTGGACCTGCCCGAGCTCCCGTGGCCGCTCTCCCCCAGCCCTGTCGAGGAGCACCGGGACGACTTCGAGCTCGCCGAACTGCGACCGTCCTGGATCTCCCTGCGCGACCGGCCCGCCGAACTCTGCACCACCAAGGAGCGCCCAGGATGGCTGACGCTCCGCGCGCGGGGCGACTCCCTGGACGAGCCCGACGTGGTGTTCACCGGCCGGCGTCAGCAGCATCTGTCGTGTCGGGCGCGCACTCTGGTCGACGCCGCGGAGGGAGGCGGTGGCCTCGCCGTGCGGCTCGACGAGCGGCACCACTACGCGATCGAGGTCGACGGCACGGAGGTGCGGGTCGTCGCGCGCGTCGGCTCCCTGCGCACGGTCGTGGCCGAACAACCCCTGCCCGCCGGGCCGGTGGTCCTCGCCGTCACGATCACGGAACCGCCCTCTCCGGACGGGCCGTGCACGGGACCCGACGTCGTCTCCCTCGGCGTCGAGCAGCCCGACGGCACGTTCACCGAGCTCGCGACCCTCGACGGCCGCTACTTGTCGACCGAGGTCGCCGGCGGCTTCACCGGTCGGGTCATCGGCATGTACGCCGCGGCAGGCACCGTCCACTTCGACTGGTTCGACTACGAGCCCCTCGACGGCTGAACCAGGCCCCTGCCTCTGCACCCCTCTGCCTCCCACTACTCAGCATGAGCCGACGGTGGCGCCTGATCGCTGCCCGGCCACGGACCGGATCACCCGCACCACTGACCGAAAGGCATGACACATGAAGGACATACGGAGACCCGAACACCACCGCAGCCGCGACCCCGGACGCCTGGCCGGCCTGCTGATGACGCTGCTCGTCGTCCTGGGACTGTCCGGCAGCACCGCGCTCGCCGCGACCGGCGGCACGGCACAGCAGGCAAGCGCCACGGTCAAGGTTCCGGCCGGTGCCAAGGACGCCGTCGCCGCGATGCAGCCCAGTTGGAACCTGGGCAACACCCTGGACGCGATTCCGGACGAGACGTCCTGGGGCAACCCCAAGGCCACCAGGGAGCTGTTCAAGACCATCGGGGCGCAGGACTTCCACAGCGTCCGCATCCCGGTGACCTGGAGCGCACATCAGTCCACCACCGCGCCCTACACCGTCGACGCCGCGTACCTGAGCCGTGTCAAGGAGGTGGTCGACTGGGCACAGGCCGAGAACCTCTACGTCGTGCTCAACGTCCACCACGACTCATGGCAGTGGGTCTCGAAGATCTCCACCGACCACGACAACGTGCTCGCCCGCTACGACGCCCTGTGGACCCAGATCTCCGCGACGTTCCGCGACGAGCCGCGCACCCTGCTCTTCGAGAGCATCAACGAACCGGGCTTCGACAACGCCACGGCGGCGCAGAAGACCCAGTTCATGAACGAGCTGAACACCTCGTCCCACGAGATCGTCCGCTCTTCGGGCGGCGCGAACAAGGGCAGACTGCTCGTCCTGACCACACAGGGCGGCACCCCCTCACAGGACCTCATCGACGACCTGTACACGACGATCAGCGCGCTGCACGACAGCAACCTGGTCGCCACCGTGCACTACTACAGCTATTACCCGTTCAGCGTGAACGTCGCGGGTGGCACCCGGTACGACGCCGCCGCCCAGAACGACCTGACCGACGCCTTCGCCCGCATGCACGACACCTTCGTCGACAGGGGCATCCCCGTCTACCTCGGCGAGTACGGCCTGTTGGCCTGGCCCGACCACAACCATCCCGACCGCGTCGAGCGGGGTGAGGCGCTGAAGTACTTCGAGCACCTCGGATACACGGCGCGCCAGGCCGGCGTCACCACCGCCCTGTGGGACCCCGGAACCTTCGCCTACCTGAACCGGGACACCCTGAAGTGGCAGGACCCCGCCCTGTTCACCTGGATCAAGTCGAGCTGGACCACCCGCTCGGGAACCGCCTCCTTCGACAAGGTCTTCGTGGCGAAGCCGAGCCGGATCACGGCCCAGTCGCTCACATTGAACCTGAACGGCACCAAGTTCCAGAGTCTGTGGAACGGCGACACCAAGCTTGTCGCGGGCAAGGACTACACCGTCTTCAAGGATCGGCTCACCCTCACGGCGCAGGCGCTGACCCGGCTGACCGACGAGCGGGACTACGGGGTCAACGCGACGCTCCAGGCCCGGTTCTCCCGCGGCCTGCCCTGGAAGATCGACGTGGTCACCTACGACACCCCGGTGCTGTCGAACGCCACGGGCACACCCGATTCGTTCACCCTTCCCACGAAGTACCAGGGCGACCTGCTGGCGACCATGGAGGCCACGTACGCCGACGGCAGCAACGCCGGCCAGACCAGCTGGACTCGGTACCAGGAGTTCAACCAGGCCTTCTCGCCGGACTACCCGAACGGCACGATCATCCTGACTCCCGAATTCCTGAAGGCACTGCGTGACGGTGAACCGGCGACGCTGACCTTCCACTTCCACAGCGGCGCCAAGGTGAAGTACAAGGTCACGAAGTCCGGAGACTCCGTCATCGGTACGGCTGTCAAGGAATCCTGACCGACCGGCCCTCGCCCTGGTTGCCCACCTCCCGGGCGACCAGGGCTCTGACGTCTCTGCGGCGCCGCGGCATATCCCCGCTCGCGCGTGGGCCACTTCCTGTGAGAAATCGTTGGCAACCTTTGCACTTCCGGTGGTCACTCAGTAGTGCACCATCGGCTCGATCTTGCGAACGGACAGGAAATGAACACATCGAGGCAGGCTGCGCGGCAGCGCAGACAAAGACGCAGGCTCATGCTGGCCGGCACATCGGCGCTGATCGCCGCAGGCGTTGTCGCCTACCTGGTCATGGCGTTGCTCCCCGACCGCAGCGTCGACGCAGGGCCTGCCGCAGCCACGCCCCTCGCCACCACCCAGGTGAAAGCCACCGCCGCCGGCGGCGAGAGGGCCACCCCGGCCGCGACGGCGAGCCCTACCGGCTCGCCCAGCCCGACAGGCTCCCCCACTCCGAAGGGTGCCGCGACCACCACGTCGCCGCGACCGTCACCCACTGACACCCCGGAGCCCAAGCGAAAGCCCGCTACCACAACTGCGCAGGCAGGACGGCTTCAGCCGCACACCACCTACCGGGGCGTCGCCACCGCCTACGAGGCCGCGGACGGAAACGGCGCCTGCCTGTTCGGCCCCAGCCCCGACCTCATGATCGCGGCCATGAACACCACCGACTACGAGACGTCCAGGGCGTGCGGCGCGTACGTGCTCGTGCGCGCGGCCAACGGCAGATCCATCACGGTACGCATCACCAACGAATGCCCCCTGCCCTGCGCACCCGGGCAACTCGACCTCAGCCAACAGGCATTCGCCAAACTGGCCGACCTCAAGGTCGGCCGGATCCCCATCACCTGGAGCCTGGTGAGCCCCAGCATCTCCAACAAGATCTCCATCCGGTACAAGACCGGCTCCAGCCGCTACTGGTGCGGCATCCAGGCGATCGGCCACCGCAACCCAGTCGCCAGGCTGGAGGTCCGCACCTCAGGCGGCTGGCGGCGACTGCCCCGCACCTCCTACAACTACTTCATCGCCGCGGACGGCAGCGGGTGCGGCAGCGCGATCAGACTCACCGACGTCTACGGCGAACGGTTGACCATCAACGGAATCGCGGTGCGGCCGAACGTCGTGCAACCCACCCAGGTCCAGTTCGCCCGGCACTGACCCCACCGTCCGCCCAAGGCCTACGTCGAAGCCACTTCGCGGACTGCAACGCACTGAGGGCCGAGGTCGACCGCGCCTGAGAAAGGACGCGGACCGACCTCGGCCCCGGTGTCGCTGATGTCGGGTCAGCCACCGCTGACGGTCAGGTTGTTGGTGTTGAAGTTGAGTCCGCCGGACGACGAGGTGATCTCATAGCCCAGGTGGACAGCCGGTGCGACCAGTACACCAGCCCCCACTCGCGGTTGAGGGTCTCCACATCGCCGTATCGCTGCCGCAGGTCGTCCACGAACCGCTGGAAGACGCCGTGGTTGTGCGGCAGTCGCGGGCCGGGCTCGTTGTCGACCTGGAAGCCGATGACCGCGGGGTGGGCGGCGTAACGGGCCGCGATCGCGCGGATCACCCGCTCCGCGTGGAAACGGAAGGCCGGGTGCGTGAAGTCGACCTCCTGCCGGGCACCCCATGCGGCGCGGCGCCCGGCGGCGATCTCCGGGTACTGCCGGGCCAGCCACGGCGGCACCGCGTAGGTGGGAGTGCCGAGTACGACGGAGATGCCGCGCTCATGGGCTCCGTCCAGGACCGGTTGCAGCCAGCCGAGTTCGAACCGGCCGTTCTCCGATTCCCAGGTGGACCAGACCGACTCGCCGACGCGGATGACGGTGAACTTGGCCTCCGCCATGAGATCGAGGTCGGTCTTGAGCCGTTCGTACGGCTGGTACTCGTGGTAGTAGGCGGCGCCGAACAGGACGCGCGCGGGCAGATCAGTCATGTGAAGCCCTCAAGGAGACGGATGGTTCCCGGCCGCCGGAATCCGGTCGTGGATCCCGGCGGCCGGGACGGGGAGGTGGTGGGTGTCCGGGGGTCGAACCGGTCACGGACGTACCGGACTTGGTCACGTGGCGGGTGAGGGCGGCGCCGCCCCCTAGACGGATCGTCGAAGCGCTTCACTCGATCACGCAAGTTAATGAGGAATTTCTGGCGAAGCAAGAGGCCACAGACAATGGAACCCTCTTCCTCCCTTGGGCATTGACATAACATCTTGAGCGGTGACAGCGTCGAAGCGCTTCACCAACTGATGTCTCTCCCGCTCGTTGAGGTGTCCCACCCGTGGGTTCTTTATGGCGTCACCAACCCGCCCGCCCGACCTGTCCGCCCACCCGACTGGCCCGGCCGCACCGGCGCGGCCCGGCGCTGGAGCTCTGAACACCCTGTCCGACACACCCGGGCCCACCGTGCGCCCGTTCCCCGAACTACCCGCCGGGTTCCGCTTCGGAGCCGCGACCGCCGCCTACCAGATCGAGGGCGCCCACGATGAGGACGGCCGCGGCCCGTCCATCTGGGACACCTTCAGCCACACCCCTGGACGCACCCTCGGCTGCGCCACTGGTGACACCGCCTGCGACCACTACCACCGCTCCAGTGAGGACATCGGCCTGCTGCGCGGGCTCGGCGTCGACGGCTACCGGTTCTCGATCGCCTGGCCCCGCCTGCTGCCCCAGGGCACCGGGCCGGTCAACGCCAAGGGCCTGGACTTCTATGACCGGCTGATCGACGATCTGCTGGCCGCCGGTGTCGCACCCGCCGTCACGCTCTACCACTGGGACCTGCCCCAAGCCCTGGAGGACCGCGGTGGCTGGCGCGTCAGGGAGACCGCCGAGGCGTTCGCGCAGTACGCGGCCCTCGCGGCCGAGCGCTACGGGGACCGGGTCGAGCGCTGGATCACCCTCAACGAGCCGTACTGCTCCGCCTTCGTCGGCTACGCCGAGGGGCGGCACGCACCCGGCGCCGAAGAAGGCCGCGGCGCGCTGGCCGCCGCCCACCACCTGCTGGTCGCCCACGGCCTCGCGGTACGTGCGCTGCGCGCCGCGGGCGCCCGCGAGATCGGAGTCACCCTCAACCTCGACCGCATCCACGCCGCCTCCGACCTCCCCGAGGACCGGGCCGCCCTGCGCCGGGCCGAGGTCCTCCACAACGAGGTCTGGACCGAGCCGCTCCTCGCCGGACGCTACCCCGCGCACGAGGACCAGACCTGGGCCGGCCTCGCCGCCGGTCCCTGGCGGTTGCCCGGCGACCTGGAACTGATCGGCGCCCCGCTGGACTTCCTCGGCGTCAACTTCTACCGTCCCGTGACGGTCGCCGCCGCCCCCCACCGCTCGGCCAACCCCGAAATGCGCACCGCCGTGGACATCGGCGTCGCCGAGCTGGACCCGTACGGGACCCGGCACACCACCATGGGCTGGCCCGTCGTCCCGGAGTCGCTCACCGAGCTGCTGTGCGGACTCCACGCCCGCTACCCGCGGCTTCCGCCGGTCTGGATCACCGAGAACGGCTCCGCCGAGACCGACACCGTCGACCCCGACGGCCGGGTCCGTGACACCGAGCGGATCGACTACCTCACGGACCATCTCACCGCCGTTGCCGCCGCCGTCGCGGCCGGGGTGGACGTGCGCGGCTACTACGCCTGGTCGCTGCTGGACAACTTCGAGTGGGCGCGCGGCTATGACCAGCGCTTCGGCCTCGTCCACGTCGACTACGACACGCTGACCCGAACGCCCAAGGACAGCTACCACTGGTACCGGGACCTGATCACCGCGCACCGCGCGCGGACGGAGGAAACCGCCCCATGAAGTTCACCGACGGCTACTGGCTGATGCGTCCGGGCGTCACCGCGCGCTACGCCACCGAGGTCGCGGACGTCCGGGCCGACGAGCACCGGATGACCCTCTACGCGCCGGTGAAGCACGTGCACCGCCGCGGCGGGATACTCAACAGCCCGCTGTTGACGGTCGATTGCTGGTCGCCCGCCGAGGGCGTGATCGGGGTACGTACCACCCACCACGCAGGTTCGGTACGGCGGGCGCCGGAGTTCGCGCTGCCCGGCGCGCAACCGGATGCGGGAAAGGTGTGCCGGGACGGCGCGGTGGTCGAGCTCAGTGCGGGTGAGCTGTCGCTGCGGGTGGACACCTCCCAGCCGTGGCACCTGGAGTTCACCGCCGGCGGGCGGATGCTGACCTCCGTGGGCGAGCGCGGCACCGGCTTCGTCACCGACACCGCCGGCCGGCACTTCATGCTCGGGCAACTCTCCCTGGGCGTAGGAGAGTCGGTGTACGGGCTGGGTGAGCGGTTCACTCCGTTCGTCAAGAACGGGCAGACGGTGGACATCTGGCAGGCCGACGGCGGCACCAGCAGCGAACAGGCGTACAAGAACATCCCCTTCCACCTGACCAACCGCGGCTACGGCGTCTTCGTCAACCACCCCGGCAAGGTCAGCTACGAGGTCGGCTCCGAGTCGGTCGGGCAGGTCCAGTTCAGCGTCGAGGACCAGTCGCTGGAGTTCTTCGTCGTGTACGGCCCGACCCCGAAGCAGATCCTTCAGCGCTACACCGCGCTCACCGGCCGTCCCGCCCTTGCGCCGTCCTGGGCGCTCGGCCTGTGACTGACCACCTCCTTCACCACCGACTACGACGAGGCCACCGTCAACCGCTTCGTCGACGGCATGGCCGAGCGCGGCATCCCCCTGAGCGTCTTCCACTTCGACTGCTTCTGGATGCGCGGCTACCAGTGGTGCGACTTCGACTGCCCAGGCCAGGGTCCGCCGGAAGTGCGACGTCATCAGACGGAACATCCTGCCGTTGACTGCGGGGATGCCGTCGGCGCGTCCCTGCTTGTCGCAGTAGGCGTTCACCCAGGTGACGAAGAGGTTGAGATTTTCGTTGGTGGTGCTGTTGAGCATGGCGCTCGCGTCGCGGACACGGTGGCGGGTTCCGTAGCCGTGCGGGAGCCGGGTGAACAGGATGTCGGTGCCGGGCGGCTGGAGTGCTTCCATGACCGCGATGGCTCGTGCGACGGGTTCGCCGACGATCCAGGTCGCTGGCACTCCTCTTGGGTCGTCCTCGCCTTTGAAGGCGATCCCGTCGATCTTCCAGCGGTAGGGGCGTCCGTCGGGGTCCCGCTCGGTCCGCAGGCAGCCGCGCCGGAGTTCTTTTACCTCTGAGTCTCGCATCCCGCTCAAGTACGCGATCACGGCATAGGCAGCAGCCTGGAGATGCCGGGCGAGGACGGCCAGGCTGTTGGGCTGCTCGGGGTGGGTGACGATGTCGTCGATCCAGGGTCGGCCGTCGAGCGAACTGAGGATCGGAATGTCGAAGGCTGCGCTCTCGCTGACCCCGACCTTGGCCTCGGCCTGGTCGATGAGCACCTGGTAGGCGGGGTCATCCAGGGATCTTCGGCTGCATCCGATCTGCTGGGCGAGGACCTTGCGGTTGGGGGCTCCCCGCCAGCCCGGCAGCGGTCGGCCGCTGCTGACGTACTCCTCCAGATGATCGGAGATCGCCTGGGGCAGGTTACCGGTGGACCTGTGGAACTTCCGTTCCGGAAGCCGCTGGTAGACCCCGGCGAACCGGGTCTTCCTCCACTGCTGGTCGGCGGCAATGATGTCGGGGCCGAAGAGGTCGATGAACCGTAGGGCCCAGACGAACAGCGGGCCGAGGACCCCTTCTGGGATGCGGCTGGTGCGGTTCTCGCCTCGCCTTTGTCCGCGGGCATCGGGTTCGCCCCACCCGTCGATGTGAACCGGGTCGAAGGACAGCCGATCGCTGAGGTTGTGCCGCCAGCGCCAGAACAGCCGGACCTTCGCCCGGCACGTTTCGCGCTGTGTCGCCGAACCCGGGAACAGCCCGACAAGGTGCCGCTGGTAGGCAAGAAGGTCGGCACCGGTCAGTGTGCCCAGCTGCTGACACCGGGGTTCGCTCTGGGTGTCCAGCCAGGTCAGGAAGCGGAAGAGTTCGGTCGACGCGCAACGTACTCCCTCAACCTTGCAGCGCCTTTCTCCTTGCGGGAGGGGCCCGGACAGCATGGCGTAAGCCAGCTGCTTGGCGACCGGTCGGAACCGGACCGGGAAGCGGTCGAAGTTCAGGATCAGGTTGCGGCCGCTGCTCTTGTGGATCGCGGGCTGCAGTCGCCAGACGGCGTCGCCGAACAGCGATGTGTCCTCCAGGGCGACGCCGTCCCGCAGGGGCCGGTCATGGAGGACGAAGACGTCGTCGCCGGGAAGCGCGACGCTGCGGGCGAGGGCGATCACATCTGCTCCCAGGGTTCCTCGACCAGATCCAGTAGGACGTCGGTCGACTTGACCCGCTCTGCGTGCTCGCGTTCCGCGGGACTGAACTTCGCGAGGATGTCGTGGCGGACCGCGGCCCAGGCCGGCCCGTAGCGGCGCCACCACTCGTCCTCGCTCATCGTCAGGCGACGCTCGGCCAAGGCGTTCATGAGCCCCAGCAGCCGCGGCACGTGATCACGGGTGACCAGGCAGTTCCCGCAGTGGAAACAGGCCAGGAAGGATGCCTCGCAGGTCTTCCCGGTCGCCGGGTGGACGTGGTCGCCGCAGGCGGTCCAGGCGGTGTCGAGTTCGCCGTCGGCCGCGCGCCGGGCCGATTCAGCATCCAGGCCCGCCTCACGTTGCACCACTTCGGCGTCGGCCGGGCCGGTCACCACCCGCAAGGAGCCGCCCGCGGAGTTCAGCACCTGCTCGTGCGCGCGCAGGGCGGCCTGCTCGGCGTCGACGAGCGCCTCGCCGAGAACCTGGTGGGCCCACTCGACGATGACGGGGTCGCCACCCAGGTAGTTGCGGAAGAGGACCTGCATGGTGTTCGACTTCGCGGCCGACGGCAGATGTCCGCCCAGCCGGCGTGTGCGGCGGACCTCGGTGCTGGTCTTGATGCGGTTGAAGGTCACCTGCAGCGGCTTCGCCTCGCGGCCCTCGGAGGCATCGGCCAGCAGGGGCCGCCGGCGGTCCCCGGCCCATTTCGAGAGCTTCACCTCGCCCCAGAGCTTGACCGCAAAGGGCGGGTGGTGCTCGGCAACATCGTCGCCCCCGAGTTCGAGGATGTTGCGCCAGGCACAGAAGAGCCGGTCCGAGCCGCAGAACGCTCGGCTGCGGGCTGTCAGCTTGTGGATCAGCAGGTAGAGACCGCCGGGGGTATGCAGGGCTCGGTGCGGGGGACCAATCTCCCAGGTGACTGTCTCGAACCATCGCCGCGGGCCGCGACGCCGTTTGATGAGGGTGAGCTCGACAGCCCGGCCGTCCAGGATCTTGTGCTGTGCGGGCAGTTCCTTGATTGTCTCGCCGTTGCGTTCGGTGAGAGCACACAGCAAGACCATCAGCGGCGCGAGGTCTCGCAGGTGCAGAAACAAGTGCTGGGCCAGCTCGATCCGTCGCGTCAGGTGGTCGTGACGACCGTCGTCGCTCAGGCGCGGCACCCTTCCGCTGGCAGCCATGTCGGCCAGCAGGGCGGCCTTTTCATCGCCGGCGCCGTCGCCGTGCCGACGTACGAGTTCTTCACCGGCCGCGATCCGGTCGCGGATCTGGGCAACGTCGGCCCGAGCCGCGGACAGCAGCCGCTTGAACTCGCCGTCGGAGTAGCCGACCTGGCCGAAGCTGCGGGATCGTGGCTGGCGCCGGACCAGAGAGTCCCGGGCTCCGGGTGCCAGGAACGAGACGATTGCGTCCATGTCGAGCAGGAGCTTGATGTCCTGCACGTCCTTGAACGCTGTCTCCTCGCCCGCCTGGGCCGTGCGGAACCGTACGAACCCTTCGACGTGGGCGGCGGTGAGCCGGCCGGGATCGGCGGGCGGGGTGGGAAGTCCGTGCAAATAGATCAAGGTCGTCAGGATCGACCGGTGTCCGAGCCTGCGGCGGACTCAGTCCAGCGGGTCGCCGAAGATCCGGGTGTAGTGCCCGCGCTGCTGGGGGTTGAGTTCGGCGAGCTGAGCGATGTGGGCCCGCTGGAGCTGTTCGAGGGTGACCACCGCGAACGTGTGCCGCAGGAGGTGGGCGTGTGCTTCGACCAGCACGTCGGCCTTGCGGCAGCGGTCGTTGGCCGTGGAGAACATCGCCTGCCAGCCGGAGACCGACATCGGCAGCCCGTTCTCGTTCAGCCAGAGCATCGCAGGTTCCAGGCCGTCCTCGGTTTCCCGCAGAAGCCGCCGCCGCTCGACCGGCCGAAGGTCTTGCAGCCGCATCCGGTGGACACCGCCAGCGCTGAGCCGATGCACCACGTGCGGGCGGGACGGGTCGGCGATGACCAGGGGCCGGCGGATGCGCTGGTAGCGGCCCGCTGCCCGGGCCTGTTCGACCACCTCGGCCCGGTCCCACTCCACGTAGGCGATCACCTCCTGGACGGTGCTGTGCGGGACGTAGACCCACCGGGCGGAGAAATTCTTTGCGATCACCCCGGGCAGCCAGAACCGCTGGTATCCGCCCAGGGCAGTGCTGGTGGGGATTTCGAAGACGGTGACGCTGGCCTGCTCAGTCAGCCGCAGCCCCGTGCGGACCATGAGGTCGCTGAACGTCGCGTTGCGGGCCGCCCACCGGCCGCGGAACCGATTCGAGGGCAGTCCGTCCGGGCCGTAGCCGCGAAGCCCCACATCCCGCCAGAGCCGGTAGGTCGCCGGCGGCATCCACTCGATGCGCTCCCCGTTCTCGTCATGCGCGTAGGTCGCCGGAACCGTGGAGGGCCGGTGGGCCGGATGACCGACCCCATCGGCGCGGGGCGGGCGTCGCGATGTGGGATTGGGACCGCCACGACGTGTCCCTGCCGCACTGCCCACGCGTAGAACTGGTTGACCAGCGCCACTTCGTGATTCCAGGTGCTGCCCTCGACACAAGGTCCCGTCTCATCCCGGCGGCGCCACTGATGGAACGCGAGGTGATCCGCCTCAGTGGCAGCCCTCCACGATTTCCCACCGCGCGCGGTATGCAGGAACGTGAAGAACCGGGCCAGGGCTCTGGCCCGATTGGCGTTGCTGTTCCACGGAGCCGTCAGATTCGCCTGAAGGAAGTACGCGTTGAGCGCGACGTCGTACTCGAACCGCGGCGAGAACAGGAACGGCAGGCCGTCCGGCAGCCCTTCCTCATCCAGCCACGCCACCAGGTCACCGGGCACCACCTCCAGGAAGGAAGGCGTAGTCGTGGGCACGGGTAAGTCGCGGCTCACGATGTGCACCGTCCACCTGGGTCTGCTCAACACCCGCGGACCCTAACCGGTCAGGGGTCGACTACTCGCTCCTGCCGCAGTACGGGCGAGACGCTCAGCTCTGTCGATGCGCTGCGTCCCGCTGCGTGGGACTGGCGGCCGACGGCGCAGTCATGTCGAGCAGAAGCAGCGCATCGTGGTCGGGGCTACCCGGTTCGGCGGTGTAGACGCCGATGCGCTGGCCGGGGGTGCCTTCCACGTGCAGGGACTGCGACGTGAGCGTGAGCGTTCCGACCTGGGGGTGGCGGAAGGTCTTGTGAGCAGGTTTGCGTCCGGTCACTTCGTAGCGTTCCCACAGACGTGAGAAGTCGGGGCTTTTGAGGAGGAGCTCGCCGACCAGGTTGGTCAGGTCGGGGGCGTCGGGGGCGGTGCCGGCGACGGCGCGCAGCCGGGCGACGCAGGCGGTGATCTGCCGGTCCCAGTCGGGGAAGAGGTCGCGGGCCGCGGGGTGGAGGAATAGGTAGCGGGCGAGATTGCGGTGCTTGGCCGGCCAGTCGTCCAGGCCCGCGTACAGGGCGAGGCCGCCGGGATTCCAGGCCAGCATGTCCATGCTGCGGCTGATGACGTAGGCCGGGTTCGGCCGCAGCGACTCGAGCAGCAGCTTCAGGTGGGGGCGCACGGTGCGGCTCGGGGCCGGCGGCGGCTCGGGCGCGTAGCGGGCGGCACGCGCGGCGAGCTCACGCAGGTGCTGATGCTCCTGGTCATCCATGTGCAGGGCGCGGGCGAGGGAGTCGAGGACGGCGGGGCTGGGGCGGGTCTCCTTGCCGCGTTCCAGGCGTACGTAGTAGTCGATGCTGATCCCGGCGAGGGTGGCCAGCTCCTCACGGCGCAGGCCGGGGGTCCGGCGGACGCCGGCGCCGACGGTGAGACCGACGTGCTCGGGACTGGTCTGGGTGCGGCGGGCGCGCAGGAAGCGGCCCAGCTCAGCGCCCTCGCTGTGCGCGCTCTCGGATGCCATGACTCCAGTCTCACCCGCCGGGCACCCGCTACGCGGACGGGAGGGGGGCCCTGTCGTTACCCCCGAAGAGCCCGCCCTGCCACACCCAAGCAATCCGGGCGAAGGTGAATGAGGAAGACGCCGGCCCCTCGCGCCGCCCGGACTTCAACCGGCAGACCTGCCGGGCCGGGCGAGAGCGAGAGACCAGGCGACACCCATGATCGGAAGAGGGCGAGATGCGGTACATCAAGCTGCGTGACCTGGAGGTTTCCCGCATCGGTCTGGGCGCGATGGGCATGTCCCACGGCTATACCGGCTCGGGCACCGATGACGCGGAGTCGATCAGGACCGTGCACCGGGCGCTGGAGCTGGGCGTCACGCTCATCGACACCGCCGAGATCTACGGCCCCTACACCAACGAGGAGCTGCTCGGCCGGGCGCTGAAGAGCCGCCGGGACAAGGTGGTGCTGGCCACCAAGTTCGGCCTGGTCTCGCACGGCGGCGACGGCGCGTGGAACCTGGACTCCAGCCCGGCCAACATCCGCACCGCGGTCGAGGGCTCCCTCAAGCGCCTGGGCACAGACCACATCGACCTGTACTACCAGCACCGGGTGGACCCGAACACGCCCATCGAGGAGACCGCCGGAGCCGTGAAGGAGCTGATCGACGAGGGCAAGGTCCGCGCCTTCGGCCTCTCCGAGGCCGGCCCGGAAACGATCCGCCGCGCCCACGCCGTCCAGCCCGTCACCGCGGTGCAGTCCGAGTACTCCCTGTTCACCCGCGGCATCGAGGACCGTGTCCTGCCCGTCCTGCGGGAGCTGAACATCGGTCTCGTGCCCTTCTCCCCGCTAGGCCGCGGCTTCCTGACCGGCACCGTCCGCTCCACCGACCAGTTCGACGAGAACGACTTCCGCCGCGACAACCCGCGCTTCACCGGCGAGAACTTCCAGCACAACCTGGCGCTCGCCGACGAGGTCAAGGCCCTGGCCGACGAGGCCGGTGCCACGCCCGGTCAGGTGGCACTGGCCTGGCTGCTCGCCCAGGGCGACGACATCGCCCCCATCCCCGGCACCAAGCGCGTCAGCCGGGTCGAGGAGAACGCCGCCGCCGATGCCGTCACGCTGACCGCCGAGCAGCTCGACAAGCTCTCCAGCCTGCCGCCTGCCGCCGGCGACACCCACACTGCGGCCCAGGCGCAGATGCTCGAACGCTGACCCCGCCCCGGCAGGCCGCGCTTCGCGTGGCGCCCCCGCCCCTCGTTTGGAGAAACACCTTTCATGCGTGCAGCAGTGATGTACGGAGCCGGAGACGTCCGCGTCGAAAACCGGCCCGACCCGAAGATCGTCCAGCCCACCGACGCGGTGGTGCGCACGGTGGCCTCGTGCGTGTGCGGCAGCGACCTGTGGCCTTACGCGTCGATGCCCGCCACCGACACCGGCCGCCCCATGGGCCACGAGTTCCTCGGCGTCGTCGAGGAGACCGGCGCGGACGTGACCGGCTTGAAGGCCGGTGATCTGGTCGTCGCCCCGTTCACCTACAGCGACAACACCTGCAACTACTGCGCCAAGGGCCTGCACATCTCGTGCCGCAACGGCGGCCGGTACGGCTTCGACGGTGTCGACGGTGGCCAGGGCGAAGCTGTTCGTGTCCCGTACGCGGACGGCACCTTGGTGAAGCTGCCGGTGGCCGCTGACTCCGCGCTGCTGCCGTCGCTGCTGGCGCTCTCGGACGTGATGACCACCGGCCACCACGGCGCCGTCACCGCCGGCGCCGGCACCGGCGATACGGTGCTGGTCGTCGGGGACGGCGCGGTCGGCCTGTGCGCGGTGATCGCCGCCAAGCGGCTGGGTGCCGGGCGGATCGTGCTCGCCGGCCGCCACGAAGCCCGCACCAGCCTGGGCCGTGAGTTCGGCGCCACGGACGTGGTCGCCGAGCGCGGCGAGGAGGGCATCGCCCGCATCCGCGAGCTGACCGGTGGCGTGGACAAGGTGATCGAGGCCGTCGGTACCCGCCAGGCCCTCGACACCGCGCTCGGCGCGGTCCTGGACGGCGGCACCATCAGCCGACTGGGCGTCCCCCAGTACGAGCAGGGCCCGATCGGCCCGGCCGAGTTCATGCGCAACATCACCCTGACCGGCGGCGCCAGCCCCGCCCGCGCCTACATCCCGGAACTGCTCGCCGACGTCCTGGACGGCACCATCACCCCCGGCCGCGTCTTCGACCAGACCTTCCCCCTCGACCAGACCTCGGACGCCTACCGGGCCATGGCCGACCGCCAGGTCCTCAAGGCCCTCATCCGCCCCTGACCACCCGCCCTCACCCGCACAGCGAAGGACAACTCCCTCATGCAGACCGTCACCCTCAACAACGGCGTCGAGATGCCGCTCCTCGGCTTCGGCGTCTACCAGATCCCCGCCGAGGACACCGAGCGCGCCGTCTCCGAGGCCCTGGCCGCCGGCTACCGCCTGCTGGACACCGCCGCCGCCTACGGCAACGAGGAAGCCGTCGGCCGCGCCATAAAGTCCAGTGACATCCCGCGCGAGGAGCTGTTCGTCACCACCAAGCTGTGGGTCCAGGACGCCCCCGCCGAGGACAACACCCGCCGCGCGTTCGAGACGTCCCTGAACAAGCTGGGCCTGGACCACCTCGACCTGTACCTGATGCACCAGCCCTTCGGCGACGTCTACGGCCAGTGGCGCGCCATGGAGGCACTCAACCGCGAAGGCCTGACGAAGGCGATCGGCGTCGCCAACTTCTACCCCGACCGACTGATCGACCTGATCATCAACAACGAGATCACCCCGCAGGTCAACCAGATCGAGACTCACCCCTTCTTCCAGCGCGCTGACTACCAGGACCTCATGCGCGAGCACGGCGTGCAGATCCAGTCCTGGGGCGGCTTCGCCGAAGGCAAGAACGACCTGTTCACCAACCCGCTCCTCGCCGAGGTCGGGAAGGCATACGACAAGTCCGTCGCCCAGGTCGTCCTGCGCTGGCTCACCCAGCGCGGCGTCATCGCCATCCCCAAGTCCGTCCGCGCCGAACGCATGGCCGAGAACATCGACGTCTTCGACTTCGAGCTCACCGACGAGCAGATGGCCCAGATCGCCACCCTCGACACCGGCAGCTCCCTGTTCTTCGACCACCACGACCCCGAGATGGTCACCTGGCTCGCAGGGCGCCGCCTGGACAGCTGAACGCCTCACCCACTGCCCCTCGCCGGCCGCGGGTGCCCTCAAGCGAATGCCCGGGGCACCCGCCCGGCGTCCACGGTTCACCGGGAGCCGCCCACCATGATCACGCCGCAGCCCCATGGCGCCCTGCCGGGCCGGCGCACCGTTCTGCGCGGCGCGCTGCTGACCGCAAGCGCCGCTTTGAGCGCGACCTACCTGGCGGGCTGCTCACCGTCCTCACCGCGGTCCGGCATCCCTACCGCCTCTCACTCCGCCGCGACGACCGGAAGCAACGTGAAACGAGTCCTGCTGGCCTACTTCTCCCGCCCGGGCGAGAACTACTACAACGGCGGCCGTACCGACCTGAAGGTCGGCAACACCGAGGTGCTGGCCAACAAGATCGGCAGCCGCATCACCTGCGACACCTATCGCATCCAGGCCGCCGACCTCTACCCGCACGACTACGACGCCACCGTCCAGCGCAACGTCCGCGAGCAGGACACCGACGCCCGCCCGGCCATCGAAGGCCGCCTGCCCTCCCTCGACGACTACGACACCATCCTCCTGGCCAGCCCCATCTGGAACGTCCGAGCCCCCGTGATCATGACGACGTTCACCGAAGCCCTCGACTTCCGAGGCAAGACCGTCCACCCGGTCACCACCTACGCCATGAGCGGGCTGGGGACCACCGAACGCGACTACGCCGCCTCCTGCCCCGGCGCGACCATCGCGGAAGGCCTCGCGGTACGCGGCGAAGAGGTCAAAGACGCCGACACCGAAGTTGAGGCATGGCTGCGACGCATCAGGTTGCCCGTCCGGTGACCACCCCGCCGAGCACACCACGGCCCGACCGGATGGCAGGCACATTCGCTGCAGCCTCAGTGGATCTGCCACGTCGCTGGTGGGGCGACTCGTACGCCAACCCAGCCTCGATGTACTGCCCTTCTCGAAACCGGTCACTGACCGCTTATGCACAAGGGTGCATGAGGAACCTGATGGCCAGACGGAAGTGTCTGCACGTCAGTCAAGCCGCAGGCCTCGGCAAGCTGGGCGGCGGCTTCCATGATGCTGCGGTCGTGCTGCTCCTTCGCTGCGATGATCCCGGCCTCACACTCGGCCAGCTTGGCGCGGCCAGCATCTGTCCCCGCCTCTTGCGCCTCTTGGCGCCGGGCTTCCGAGTAGGGGATGTTCTCCTGTGCGGCACGGTGCCGGGTGGCCTGCTTGCGCGCTCGGTTGGTCGTCACAACGACTCCCTGTCCCGGTCACGTCGCCCACGCCTGCCACCGGCTGAGAGTGCCGTTTCTTGATTGGGTGATTCGAAGAACCTTGGCCGCGGCGCCGACTGGCGTGGGCAGTTCGGCAGGGCACCGGCAGACGCTGACCTGCCGCTCTGGAGGGTAGCCGACACCACGAGGCAGTTTCATTTACCCGCGCGGGTGATGCGACACGATTGCAGATCTTCTGAGGGTTGGTCATAGGTCTGTGACCAGCAGGTTCTTCGTTGGTGGTTGATCGGGGAGGGCTCGCGCCGTGTCATTTCGGCACCGGAACATCCGAGCTGTGCTGACGAGTCGCGCCGACCAGCACGGAAGCCGCCTGCGCGAGGCGCCCCACAGGACAGACGGATGTATGACTGCGCAGGTCACGCCGGTCTTGTACGCACCCTCAGAAGATCTGCACCCGTCACAGATGTAGGTCTCAGCCGTCCGGTGGCCCGAGTTCTTTGACGGCTGATGAGGCCGCTTCCCTCTCTGTCAAAGTAGATCGAGTCAGGTATACTGGATGATTCATTGAGTCGAGGGCGGAGAAGGAGTAGTGCCCGGGTGGCCAGCACGAATGACCACGGGACCCCTGATCCGCAGGTAGAAGCCCGTTCGGCCGGTCCGCGCCGGTATACCGCGGAGTACAAGGCGAGGATCCTCGCGGAGTACGAGACGTTGGACAAGAAGGGCAAGGGTGCTCTGCTGCGGCGGGAGGGCCTGTATTCGTCGCTGATCACGACGTGGCGGCAACAGCGGGACAAGGGTGCCCTGGACGCGCTCGCCGCGTCGGCCGGACGGCCGAAGGCGGACCCCAGGGACAAGGAGATCGAGAAGCTCAAGGCGGAGAAAGCCCGCCTGGAAGCCGACCTCGCGAAGGCCCGCACCGTCATCGAGGTCCAGGGAAAACTCTCCGCGCTGCTCGACCAGTTCGCCACGGACAGCGCCCCGACCCGGAACGGCGAGAAGAACCAGTGACCGAAGCCCAGCTCGCGGCCGTGGCGTTCAACACCGCCCGCAATCAGGCCCTTGAAGAGCTCAGCGGGCTGGTCGGACGCGTCCAGGCATGCGCCGCTCTCGGCGTGAGCCGTGCCACCTACTACCGCCAACACCGCCGAAGCCCCGCCCCGGCCAAGCCGCGGCCAGAACGGCGCCGACACGCCCGCGCTCTCACACCCGAGGAGGAGATACGGGTCCTCGACGTGCTCCATTCCCTGGAGTTCGCCGACATGGCGCCCGCCGAGATCTACGCGGTGCTCCTGGACCGGGGTGTCTACCTGTGCTCGGAGTCGACGATGTACCGGCTCCTGCGACGGCATGGCGAGGTCCGTGAACGCCGCCGCCAGGCCGTCCACCCGCCCCGGACCGTTCCCGAGCTGGTCGCCGAGGGCCCGAACCGGGTATGGAGCTGGGACATCACGAAGCTGAAGGGGCCGGTCAAGGGCGTCTACTACTGCCTCTACACGATCATCGACATCTTCAGCCGCTACACGGTCGGCTGGATGATCGCCGCCCACGAGAACAAGGACCTCGCCGAGCGGTTCCTGTCCGAGTCGATCGCCAAGTACGGTATCGAACCAGGGCAGTTGACGATCCACTCGGACCGCGGGTCCCCGATGGTCGCGCAGAACGTCGCCCAGATGATGGCCCATCTCGGCGTCACCAAGTCGCATTCGCGGCCGAAGACGTCGAACGACAACCCGTACAGCGAGAGCCAGTACAAGACCCTGAAATACCGGCACGACTTTCCCGAGCGTTTCGGATCCCTCGAGGACGCCCGGGCGTGGTGCACCCAGTTCTTCACCTGGTACAACGAAGAGCATCGGCACTCCGGGATCGGCCTGCACACGCCCTACGACGTGCACTTCGGTCTCGCCGAGCAGCTCCGCGAGATGCGTGCCGACGTCCTCCAGACGGTCTACGCGAAGCACCCCGAACGCTTCGTCCGCAAACCACCCGAGCCTCCCAAGCTCCCCGCAGCGGCCTGGATCAACCAGCCGGCACCAGACGGCCCACTGATCCCAGCACAGCGTTAGAACGATCTACCTGCCTTGATCGCTTTGACAGGTTCCGACACGTACGCCAACATGCACTGGATGGACAACTGCGGCAATCGCTGACGCCCGGCATCGAATCCCGCGGGACTGTCCTAAAGATTGTGTATGCCCCGGTGTGACCTAGATGGCATGAGGTGGGACCTCTGCCGGGAAGGATCACCATGGGGACCAAGAGCGAGCACCCCCGCGAGGACTCGAACATCGTACGTACGGGGGCTGAGTTGGCGAGACTGGCGGAGCTGGACCGGGAGTTGGCCGGGCAGTTGGTGGCCCGGGCCCGCGCCGAAGGCGTGAATCTGGTCGGGGAGAACGGGCTGCTGAAGGGGCTGGTGAAGCTGGTCCTGGAGGGGGCTCTGGAGGGTGAGATGAGTGAGCATCTCGGCTATGAGAAGGGCGATTCGGCCGGCGTCGGGTCGGGTAACTCCCGTAACGGCACCTCGAAGAAGACGGTCCTGACCGACGTCGGGCCGGTGGATCTTCAGGTACCGCGGGACCGGGCCGGCAGCTTCGCACCGGCCATCGTGCCCAAGCACTCCCGCCGGGTGCAGGGCTTCGACGCGGCGATCCTGTCGCTGTATGCCAAGGGCTTGACGACTGGGGAGATCCAGGCCCATCTGTCGGAGATCTACGACGTGGAGGTCTCCCGCGACCTGATCTCCCGGGCCACGCACCAGGTCAGCTCGGAGTTGGAAGCCTGGCGCAACCGGCCGCTGGATCGTGTCTACGCCGTCGTCATGATCGATGCCATCGTCGTGAAGGTCAGGGACGGAGCCGTCGCCAATCGTCCGGTCTACGTCGCAGTGGGCATCAATCTCGAGGGCGAGCGGGACGTGCTGGGGATGTGGGTCGGCAAGGGCGGCGAGGGCGCCAAGACCTGGATGACCTGGCTGACCGAACTCCGCAACCGCGGGGTGGAGGACGTGTTGATCGCCTGCTGTGACGGGCTGAAGGGACTGCCGGAGTCGATCCAGAACACCTGGCCGCAGGCGGATGTGCAGCTGTGCGTGGTCCACATGGTCCGCGCCAGCCTGAAGTACGCCTCCACCAAGTACTGGGCGCAGATCGCCAAGGAACTCCGCCACGTCTATACCGCCGCCAACGCGGACGCGGCAGAGGCCCGTTTCTCGGAGTTCGAGGCCGAATGGGGCACCCGCTACCCGGCCTTGATCGGAGTGTGGCGCCGCAACTGGGAACACTTCGTGATGTTCCTCCGCTTCCCGCCCGAGATCCGCAAGATCGTCTATACGACGAACATGATCGAGAGCCTCAACGCCCGCTTCCGCCAGGCCACCCGCCGACGTGGGCACTTCCCCGACGAGGACTCCGCTCTGAAGGTGCTCTACCTCGTCATCCGCGACCGACAGCCCAACCGCCCCAACGTCACCGGCCGCACCCGCAACTGGAAGGAGGCCATCAACACCCTCGCCGGCTTCTACGGCGACCGCGTCCTTGAGAATCAGTAGCAACAGCACACGACACAGAAGAAGCGTCAGTACCAGGGCTTACACAAAGAACAAGACACTCCCAGGTCAGGAAGTCGTGGGTGCCGCCTGCGGAGTCGGTGCGGATCAGCGTGCGCCGACCGTGCTGGTAGCGCTTCGGTAGTTGGGCCAGCGCCATCTTCGTCGTGGTGATGTGGTCGGTGGCGGTGTTGCTGCCCGCCTTGTCCGGCCGTAGCAGCCCTGTCACCGGCTTCCCGGCCTCGTCCGGGCCGTGGTCGGCGGACGCGGCCAGCGGGTGATGCCCGAAGGTCCGCTTCCACGTAGCTGTCGGGTCCTGCTTCGACCAGCCTGGAGACGGACGGTGGGATCGGAGGTCACCAGCCCGAACAGGGCGTCGGTGCCGGCGGGTGTAAGTGGTGCGCAGGAGGATGATCTGGTCTGTGGGGCGGGACAGCCGGGCCACGATTTGGGCAAGGTGGCGTGGGGCCGTTCGCTTGCGTGTCGGCCGATTTGAGCCACGGCGACCGTCAAGCGTCCGTTTGTCGAGCTTGGCTCAACATTCGCGGGGCGCGACGACCTCCGGGAGATGACGGCGCGCTCGACGGCGTTCGGGCCTTGCCGACAAGGGAGAGAACTTCTGGTTCCGCGGCTGCATCCGTAGGCCGATGGGACATCCGCCTGGGCCGCCGACGCTTACCCGTACGTGGCGCGCCACCGCTTCGCGAGAAGCTTGTCAGTTCCAGCGGACGGCAAAAGGCAAAGGCAAGGAGATCTCTCTCCTTGCCACTCTTAACGTATAGCGCACTGGGGGGCTTGCGGCAAGACCCCTGTGGCGGCGCAAAATCGTCGGCCGAGGCCACAACCCGCGGAAATGAGGGCACGACGTGCGTGTGTTGTCGACGTATGGGGGACGCGGTGACGTCGAACCAGTGGTGGGACTGGCAGCGAGGTCGCGAGTGCTCGGGGCGGTGGTGCGGGGGTGCGCGCCGCCCGGCTGGGCGGAGCGGTCGGCCGATTCGTCAGAGGTAGGGCAGCGAGAGACGAGGACGTGCCCGACAAGAGGTTCGACAGAGCTGGAGGCGCCGGCGAATCGATCGGCCGGTGCAGTGCAACGGGGCGCGGCTGCCTCGGAGGTATCGCGATGATCGAGCAGTACGTGTGGGATCTTCAAGAGGTTGACGAGACGCAGGTCGCGGTCGTCGGCGGCAAGGGCGCGCACCTGGGCGGGCTGTCGCGCATCGAAGGCATCCGCGTGCCGGGTGGCTTCTGCGTGACGACGGACGCCTTCCGGCGGATCATGGCGGAAGCGCCATCGATCGACGATCGACTCGATCAGCTGTCGCGCCTGAACCCGGACGACCAGGAGGCGATCCGCACGCTCAGCGCGCAGATTCGTCGGACCATCGAAGGGATTGCCGTCCCGGGCGATCTCGCGGCGGCGATCATCCGCGCGCTCGCGCAGTTCGGCGAGCAGGCCGCCTACGCCGTCCGATCCAGCGCGACGGCGGAGGACTTGCCGACGGCCTCCTTCGCCGGCCAGCAGGACACGTATTTGAACATCGTGGGGCCGGCGGCGATCCTCCAGCACGTCAGCCGGTGCTGGGCCTCGCTGTTCACCGAACGAGCCGTGACCTACCGCCAGCGGAACGGCATCGACCACCGCACGGTCCGCATGGCCGTGGTCGTGCAGCAGATGGTCTTCCCGCATGCGGCAGGCATCCTCTTCACGGCCGACCCCGTCACGGGCAACCGGAAGGTCGCCACCGTGGACGCCGGCTTCGGCCTCGGCGAGGCACTGGTCTCCGGCCTGGTGAACCCGGACGTCTTCAAGGTGCGACACGGCGAAGTCGTCGCCAAGGCGATCGCCGCCAAACAGCGCGCCGTTCAGGCCCTGCCGGCCGGCGGTACGCGGGAAGTGGCGATCGACTCGCAGCGGCAGGAGCAGCCGGCGCTGACGGATGCTCAGGTGGTGCGGCTCGTGGAGCTCGGGCGGCGTATCGAAGCGCACTTCGGCCGCCCGCAGGACATCGAATGGTGCCTGGTCGATGAGGGCTTCCAGATCGTTCAGAGCCGGCCGATCACGACGCTGTTCCCCATCCCCGAGACCGGCGACCAGGAGAATCACGTCTACGTCTCCGTTGGTCATGGGCAGATGATGACCGACCCCATGAAGCCCCTGGGGCTCTCCATGTGGCGACTGACGGCCATGGTGCCGATGCACGAGGCCGGCGGGAGGCTGTTCGTCGACGTCACCCGGCGCTTGGCCTCGCCCGCGAGCCGCGCCGGCCTCCTGGACGTCCTGGGGAGAGGGGACCCGCTGGTCAGGGACGCTCTGGAGACCGTCCTCGACCGCGACGGTTTCGTCCCGTCGCTCCCGGACGCGGGTCCCGGCGGGCCGTCCGGCGGTACGTCCGCCCCGATCGAGACCGATCCGGCCATCGTCACCGAGCTGATCGAGCGCAGCCAGGTGTCCATCGCCGCCCTGGAGCGCGACATCCGGACGAAGACCGGACCGGCGCTGTTCGACTTCCTGCTGGAGGCCTTCGAGGAGCACAAGCGAGTCCTCAGTGATCCGCTGAACCTTCAGGCGATCATGGCGGGGATGGAGGCCACGTGGTGGCTCAACGACAAGCTGCAGGACTGGCTGGGCGAGAAGAACGCGGCTGACACGCTGACGCTGTCCGCCCCCGACAACGTCACGTCGGAGATGGGACTGGCGCTGCTCGACGTCGCGGACGTGATCCGCCCGCAGCCGGAGGTGGTGGCGTTCCTGCAAGGCGTCGAGGACGAGGGTTTCCTGGATGAGCTGGCGAAACTCGCGGGCGGGACCGAAGCGCGCGACGCCATAGAGGCCTACCTCGACCTGTACGGCATGCGCTGCGTCGGCGAGATCGACATCACGAGGCCACGTTGGCGTGAGCGCCCCACCACGCTCGTGCCCGTGATCCTCGACAACGTCAGGAACTTCGAGCCGGGCGCCGCCGAGCGGCGCTTCGAGCAAGGGCGGCAGAAGGCGCAGAAGAAGGAACAGGACGTGCTGTCACGCTTGCGGGCCCTGCCGGACGGGGACCGGAAAGCCGACGTGGCCAAGCGGATGATCGACCAGGTCCGATCCTTCATCGGGTACCGGGAGTACCCGAAGTACGGCATCGTCAGCCGCTACTTCGTCTACAAGCAGGCCCTGCTGGAGGAGGCCGAGCGCCTCGTGCAGGCCAACGTGCTTCTCGAGAAGGAGGACATCTTCTACCTCACGTTCCAGGAACTCCACGACGTCGTGCGCTCGAACCAGGTGGATGGCCGGCTCGTCCAGCAGCGCAAGGACGCGTTCCGGTCGTATCACGCGCTCACACCGCCCCGGGTGCTCACATCGGATGGTGAGGCCGTCACCGGGGCGTACCGGCGCGACGACGTGCCGGCCGACGCCCTGATCGGCCTCCCGGTTTCCGCCGGGACCATCGAGGGAAGGGCCCGCGTCATCCTTGACATGGCGGAGGCCGATCTCGAAGCGGGCGACATCCTGGTCACGACCTTCACGGACCCCAGCTGGTCGCCGCTGTTCGTCGGAATCGCGGGCCTGGTGACGGAGGTGGGCGGCCTGATGACCCATGGCGCGGTGATCGCCCGGGAGTACGGCTTGCCGGCCGTCGTGGGCGTGGAGCAGGCCACCCGGCTGATCCGGGACGGGCAGCGGATCCGCGTGCACGGAACCGACGGGTACGTCGAGATCCTGCCTTGACCGATCACACCGAGAAGGCCCATCCGTAGCGTCCGGTTAAAACGACGCCAAGCAGGGGGAGGACGATGCATGCCACGGAGAGCTGGCAGGACGTAGCCGTGCGCATCACGGCGATCCTCGCCTTGTGTGCCTGCTTGCGCTACCACCTTGCGGCCAGGCAGCCGAGCCACCTCGGCCGTGCGCGACAGCAATGAGCGCGCTTCCACCTCGTTCTGCTCTTCTTCGGCCACGGCAGCGTTCTGGACCGGCCGGCCCAACAGATATAGAAGCGTCGGTTGACGATCCTTGCACCAGGGACTCTGGCGCACATACTTGACGATGCGACAGCTCGCCCCGTTGTTCCGCATCTCCAAGTCGGCCGCGGACCGGATCATCGACCACCTCGGTCCGATACGTGCTCCAGCCGCGGAAGAGGTTCCGAAAGGACACGGTGCTCTATGTCGACGGCCCTCTGGCTGGGAGGAGTCCGGCGCCGAGGCCGCCGACGGCAAGACAATGACGATCGCCGACGGCGGCTATCAGGGCACCGATCCGGACCGCGAGGAGTACCTGCATTTCGCCGACGGCCTGGGAGGGTCAGGCCGACTCCGTCCGTATGGCCAGGTAGCGATCGCGGTCTGCGTGACCGCGATGTGATTCAGCCGGTCTTGACGGCGAAGGGGCCGCCGTCGCCGAAGGCGAGCCACGCGAAGTTCTCGCCGATGCGGCGGTGTCCTGCGGGATCAGGATGGACCTCGTCGGGCAGTGGCAGTTCCGCGAAGTCCTTCTCGCCGTAAAGGTCGCGGCCGTCGAGGTAATGGAGGTTCGTGTCGTCAGCCGCCCGCTGTTCGACGATTCGGGCGAGTTCGTCGCGGATGACATTGAGCGTCAGGCGCCCGGCGGCGCGTTCGCCCGTGGCCTTGAACCGCAAGGTTCCGCCGTCGAAGTCGGGCGCGAGGGGGCCGGGGGTGTCCTCCTGCACCGGGCACAGGATGGGGGACACGACCAGCAGCGGTGTGGTCGGATGCCCGTCGCGGATGGTGTCCAAGAAGCCGTGGACCGCAGGGGTGAAGGCGCGCAGGCGCATCGCGTCGGTGTTGACGATATTGATGCCGATCTTGAGGCTGATCAGGTCCGCGGGGGTGTCCCGCATCGCGCGGGCGGTGAACGGGTCGAGCAGCGCGCTGCCGCCGAACCCCAGGTTGACCAACTCCACCCCGCCCTGGGCTGCGGCCAGGGCCGACCAGACGGCGGTCGGGTGGGCGGCGTTCGAGCCGTGGCTGATGGAACTGCCGTGGTGCAGCCATACTCTGCGCCCGATGTCCGGCGCCGGCTCGACCGGGGCATTGGTGCGCAGGGCGATCAGCTCGGTGATCTCCGTATGCGGAAGCCAGATCTCGACGTCCTTGTCACGCGCCGGCAGACCGGTGAACCGGGCGGTGCCGGCAGGACCCTCACGCACTTCGGCGGACTGGGTGACCATATCGATGATCGTGCCGACGTTACCGCCGGCCACCGTGGCCTGGGCAGCGAGACGGCCATCGACCAGCAGGTCGTACACGCCGTCCGCCGGGGCCGGGAAACCTCGGTAGACCCGCTTGGTAGGCAGCGTGTCCAGTTCGATGGTGGTGGCCCGGGTACGAAATGCCAGGCGCACGCCGGAGGGCTGCGCCTCGGCTACGGCCAGTTGGTTGTCAGGGATCTGTCGACGAGCCCGAGCGGGCAGCCGATGCGGCAGCAGGCCGTGCGCGGTCGGTTCCACGTCGAGGAAACCGCGCAGGATGTCCGCGGTGACAGGTGTGGTGATCCAGTCGTGCTCAGTGTTCATTGTCCCAGCCTGTTGATCGGATTTCCGGATTGTTCAGGTGTGCCGGGGCGCGGCGCGGTGGACGGTCTCCGGCGGCGCGGTTCCCTGCTGGTCGAGGCGTGGTTCGGTTCAGCAGCGGAGCGTCGACGGAATCCAAGATCCAGGCCCAGGATTCCGGCGAGTCGACGGCGGTGTCGCCGAAGCCACCGGCCATTTCCAGGCTGACGTAACCGTGGGAGACGCTGTCCAGCATCCGGACCGCGTGCGTCTGGTCGGGTTCCGTCAGGTCGTAGCCACGCAGGATCGCCTGTCATGTGTGTGTGCCGTACTCCGGCGCAGGCGCCCGCCGTCCCGGGGTCGAGCCTGAGTCGGGCGGCGGCGCAGCGGCCAGGATGCTCCCGGCGTGGTCGCGGCAGGCATCAGCTTCGGGCGCGAGTGCGGACTCGCGGCCTTGCCGTCGAACCTCCGGGTGAGCGCCGAGACGGTCACCCGGTCGAAGCCGACGTCGTCGGTCAGTTCCGCGCCCGCCAGGGTCAGGCGCTCCGGGGCCAGCCCTGCTCCAACCATAACCTTCCTCCCATACAGCGGTAACCATTATGCATTTGCCTAATAACTTTAGGCAAACTAGCCTGCCACTCATGAAACCGCTGACTGAGCAAGAGATCCGTACCGCGTTCGTGAACTGCAGCAAGGGCGAGGCGAAGCGCCTGTCCGTCCCCCGCGACCTGGTTGAACGGCCCTGGGGCGACCTGGACTTCCTCGGCTGGCGGGACCCCCAGGCCCCCGACCGGGCCTACCTCGCCACCGAGCTGGACGGCCGCCCGGTGGCACTCGCGTTGCGCTGCCCCGGTGCCACTTCTTGGCAGACGCGGCGCAGCATGTGCTCGATATGCCTGACCACCCACACCGGGGGCGTCTCGCTGATGGTCGCCGCGAAGGCGGGCAAGGCCGGGCAGCAGGGCAACTCCGTGGGCGCCTACATGTGCAGCGACCTCGCCTGCCCGCTGTACGTGCGGGGCAAGAAGGACCCGGGCGTCGGTGCGCGGCTTCCCGAGTCGCTCACCCTGGAGGAGAAGATCCAGCGGACCGTCGCGAACCTCGTCGCGTTCATCGCCAAGGTCACCGCATGAAGCAACCAGCCACGCACGCCACACCTGCCCGTATTGGATGCGACGCGGCGCCATTCGCACATTTCGCTTACGGAATCGAACCTTGGACAGCCCGCCACGTGGTAGGCGAGGCCAGAATCGTCGATCATGATCACTGACGAGCCGACGCGGGCGCCTCAGGGGCTGGCGGGGTGCCGGTGGCTGTTCCCGTCCGCGCTGGTCCTCGAGCTGGAATCGGGCGCCCGCACATCCGGCCGGCGGCCGCGGCGCAGGCCTCGCCGTCGCGATGGTCCCGGTCGGTCTGCTGTCCAACACCTCGGGCGGTGTGGTGATGGTCGCCGTGTTCACACTCGCAGTGCACCGGCCTTTCCGCGATGTGGCCTGGATCGGCGGCGTTGGCCTCGCGCTGGTCCCGCTCCTTTACTGGTTGCGCCCCTACCCCGACCTGCCTTACGCCGGAGCCGTCGCGCTCACGTGGCTGTTCAACGTGTCGATCATCGGCTGGGGCATGTTCGTCCGTTCCCAACGGATGCTGAGCCTCAGGGGCCAGGCGCATCAGGCGGAGAGCGAGGCACGGCTGCTCGCTGAGCAGGCCCAGCGTCTGGCCCGCGAGGCCATCGCGCGCGACATGCACGACGTCCTCGCTCACCGGCTCACCGGCTCACCCTGCTCAGCGTGCACGCGGGCGCGCTGGAGTTCCGGTCCTACGCCGCCGCGCGAGGAGATCGCCCGGGCCGCCGGCGTCATCCGGGACAGCGCCCACGAGGCCCTGCAGGACCTGCGGGAGATCATCGGCGCGCTCCGGGCCGGTGAGTCCGACGACGCTGCCGACGACCGGCCGCAGCCCACGCTCGCCGCACTGGACGTTCTGGTCGCCGAGTGCCGCGAGGCGGGCATGAAGGTCACCCTCGAACACCGGGTCGCCGACCTTGCCGCCGTCCCCGCCTCCGTCGGCCGCACCGCCGACCGCATCGTCCAGGAGGCCCTGACCAACGCCCGTAAACACGCTCCCGGCACAGAGGTGATGGTCCGCCTCACCGGCACTCTCGGCGACAGTCTGACCCTCGCCGTCACCAACCCGGCCGCCCTCGGAGGTGCCACCAGTCCCCGGCTCACGCCAGGGCGTGATCGGCCTCACGGAACGCGCGGCCCTTACGGGTGGTCGCCTGGAACACGGCGCCACGGTCGGCGCCTTGTACAGCGTGCTCCACACCGGCGCGCGCAAAGCGCCGAGCCTCGCCCGGTTCACTTTCCTCGACCCCCACGCCCGCCAGTTCTGGTGCGACTGGGACGAAGTCGCCGACGACCTCACCGCCCAGCTGCGCGCCGCTGCCGGCGCCAACCCCTTGGACCGCGCCCTCATCGACCTCGTCGGCGAGCTGTCCACCCGCAGTGACACCTTCCGCGAGCTGTGGGCCCGCCACGACGTGCGCGCCGTCGGGACGGAGATCCGGTTGTCGCGGGCAAGTCCGTCCTGCGGGTCGTCGGCGGTGTAGAGCTGGGCAACGACGTCGGCCAACCAGCGCAGGATCAAGACGCTCTGTTTGAACGGCCCCAGGGCGCGGGTGCTCTTGCGGGTCCCGAGACGCTCGCGGTGTTCGAGCAGCAGCTTCGCGAGGGCCTCAGCAGTGGCCCGGCTGACATCGAGCACGCCGGTGTAGGTGACACTGGTCAACGCGTGAAGCCTCTCGGTACCCGGAGTCTGTTCTTCGCAGACCTGTTCCTACCAGGGGCTTCTCGCGTATCTGATGCCGGGTCAAGCCCGTCTGATGTCCCTAGTCAGGAAGATCTCGGATCTGTCGGACGGGCGGCATACTCTGAGCCCTGTCCGCACTATCTGGGAGAGTCATGACAAGTAGGTTCACTGAGTTGACCGTTGACTGCCACGATCCGGAGAGGCTCGCGACCTTCTGGTGCGAGGTCTTGGACTTCAAGGTGATCGACCGGAGCGAGGGCAAGGTCGAGATCGGTTCCTGGGTGCCGACCGTCGAGGATGTGCGGGCCCGCCAGATGCCGCCCACCCTGCAGTTCATCCAGGTGCCCGAGGGAAAGACCGTCAAGAACCGACTTCACCTCGACGTCAGCCCGATCGACGGCAGCACCGAGGACGAGGTAACCAGATTGCTCGGCCTCGGCGCCACCAAGACGGATGTGGGCCAGGGCTCAGACCGAAACTGGGTGGTCATGGCAGACCCCGAGGGCAACGAGTTCGACGTCCTGCGTACCCTGGCACCGCAGAACTAGTGCAGCTCCGCGTTGATGCTGCGAGGGTCATGCGGCTCTGCCTTCTTCCTGGGTCTGCCCCAGCCATTCGTAGGGTTGTGGCACCCGGGGGAGCGGGGTGTGGCTTTCATGCGGCTGCCGTTCGTGGCTTGGCAGGCTTGGCCGCCCCGCTCCCCACGACGACTCGGCCGCCGATTGGGAACTGCGAATCTGTCGCTGCGTAGAGCAATGCCGGCGAGGTCGTCCGTGGTACGCACTGCAAGCACGACCGACTGGAGCGCGATGAGCCGGATATGGGCGGGGACCGACTGCGGGAAGACCCACCACCACACGCTGGTCCTGGACGCCGAGGGCAACACCCTGCTGTCGCGGCGGGTGGCCAACGACGAGGCGGAACTCCTCCAGCTGCTCGGGGATGTCCTGGACCTCGCCGACGGTGCCCCGGTGACGTGGGCCCTGGACATGACCGGCGGTGAGCCCGGCCTGCTGATCGCCCTGCTGGTCAACCACGGCCAGGAGCTTGTCTACATCCCCGGCATCGCGGTCAACCGCGCCACCGACAGCTACCGCGGCCAGGGCAAGACCGACGCCCGCGACGCCAGAGTGATCGCCGATCAAGCCCGGATGTGACGCGATCTGCAGCCGATCCGGCCTGGCGACGAGGCAACCATCGAGCTGCGACTGCTGACCGAGCACCGCGTCGACCTGATCGCCGACCGCACGCGGATCACTAACCGGCTCAAGGCCCTGCTGACCAGCATGTTCCCCGCCCTGGAACGCAGTCTGCACCTCGACAACGCCGGGCCGTTGATCCTGCTGACCGGCTACCAGACACCGGCCGCGATCCGCCGAGCGGGCACCAGCCGGCTGACCACCTGGCTGCGCAACCGCAAGGTCCGAGGCGCCGATGCCCTTGCTGCCGCGGCGGTCGAGGCCGCCGAACGCCAGCACACCGCCGTCACGGGTGAGAAGGCCATCGCGAAGATGGTGCACACCCTGACGAAGGAGGTGATGGCCCTCAACGAGAAGATCTCCGAGACCGACAAGCTCATCGAGGGCCGGTTTCGCGAACACGAACTCGCCGAAGTGATCGAGTCCGTGCCCGGCATCGGCACCGTGCTCGGCGCCGAGTTCCTCGCCGCCGTCGGCGGCAGCCTTGATGCCTTCCCGACCCCTGACCGGCTCGCGGCGTTCGCTGGTGTCGCTCCCGCGCCACGGGACTCCGGCAAGGTCAGCGGCAACCTGCACCGGCCTCAGCGATACCACCGGCGCCTGCAACGGGTCTTCTACACCTCCGCGCTCATCAGCATCCAGCGCGACCCGAACTCGCGGACGTTCTACGACAGGAAACGGGCCGAGGGGAAACGGCATGTGCAGGCCGTCCTCGCCCTCGCACGCCGACGCGTCAACGTCATATGGGCCCTCATTCATGACCGACGGTGCTACCACGTGACACCTCCCATCACTCATGCCGCTTGACTTCCGGATTGGGAAGCCTTGAGTGCGGTGCCGTCGTAGGTCCAGCGGAAGGGGCGGGCTTCGTCGTCGTAGGCGAGGGCGAATTCCCGGATCTGGTCGATCAGGTCCTGGCGGGAGGTGAACTCGCCGCGTCGCAGGAGGCGGCGGGCCAGGATCGAGAAGGAAATCTCCACCTGGTTGAGCCAGGAGGCGTGCTTGGGCGTGTGGTGGACCACGAAGCGGGGGTGCCCGGCCAGCCAAGCCCGGGTGGCCTTGGAGGTGTGCGAGGACCCGTTGTCCATGACCAGGTGGATGCTCAGGGCGGGGTCGATGGCGCGGTCCAGCAGACGTAGGAAGCGGATGAAGGTGACCGAGTTGTTGCGGGCGATGTCCTCGACCAGGACCTGCCCGGTGTGGGCGTCTAGGGCCTGTGTGATGTCGTGATCAGGTCGGCCGCTTGCAAGAGATCTCCGACCCAGATCATGGAGGCGCGGAGTTCGAGGCCGACGAGGTAGCTCTCGGATGACTTGTCGGAGCGTGTGGCGATGCCGCGCCAGTCCTTCAGCCGGTTGATCAGTCGCTCGACGGTGTTGCGATCACGGTAGAGATCGGCATCGTAAGTGACGGGACGGCCGCCCCGGCTGCCCTTCTTCTTGCGGTTGGCGGCTTGGTCTCTCTTCTCAGGGATGACCGTCTTGATGTGGCGTTTACGCAGGTAGGCGCGGTTGGCGCGAGACGAGTACGCCTTGTCCGCGGCGACCGCGCCCGGCCGGGAGCGGGGCCGGCCGGCCGGGAGGCGGACGCGGTTCAAGGAGACCATGCTGGGCCGTGTGCGCCTGGCCGACGAGGACGGCGACCGCCCCGTGCGGCTGGACCTGCTGGCCCGTGCCGACGCCGTGCTGCTGCCCCACCGCACGACGCGGGCGCACGTCAGCGGACGGGTACGCATGGCGGGACGGGCCAACGACGCCGAAGCCGAGGGCGAGCTGGAGATAGCGCCCCTGTCGCGCCGCAGGATCCGCTACCGGATCACCTTCGCCATGGAAGGCCGGCGCCTCACCCTGGACGGCTGGAAGTCGGTGTCGCCCAAGCGCCCGCTCGCCTCGCTGACCGTACTGCCGTACACCCTGTACGAGGACGGTGACTGCGTGGGCGAGGGCACACTGCGCTTCCCCCTCGCCACCGGCCTGCTGCCCTTCCTCGCAAGCTTCCGGTTCCCTCGTACGGCCGCGTCCCCTGCCGACAGGCATCTGACGTCGCGCTGGGACGGCACACCGGGGCGGACCGAGGCTGAGCACGACCTCGATCCCCGCATCTGCGAGGACGGTGGAACAGGTGAGGGACCTTCCGTCGCGATCCCGGATGAGGAACCGGGACTTGCAACCCGCGTCCTCGAGGTCCATGACCAGATTCCTGCGGCCTGCGCCACCCAGGAAGCGGCCGGGTGGTGCGGTCGCACCCAAGACCCCGGATCCGTCGGTTGGCGTGCTCGATCACCGTGAACACGTATATCCGTGCCCCGGACAACGTGACCGTTTCGAAGAAGTCGTCGCACGCCGGCAGGGCCTCGGCCTGGGAGATGTGGGACCTGGTGACACGCCGACTGGTGTGAGTGCCTCCCGCGCCCGGTGTTCGGACCGATGATCGTCATCCAGTTGGGTCGGCAAGTGCAAGGTCAAACAGCCCACAGAGAGTCCAGAACCCGTCGCAATCCATCTGCGGCGCCACAGGTCAACGGCATACAATCACCGCAACAGCAGTGAGACTTCACAGGCGCCGACGCCTGCGTCCGCTACCTCACCGGGCTGCTGCCGGTCCGCTGACGTTGGACGATTTCCCTCGGGTGGTGCGGCGCCTGGGATAAGATCGCGCTGGCTGTTGATCGTCACGATCGCCGTTATACCGAAGAGGGAGCCATGTGGCGAACGCTGGCCAGCGCGGTGGCCGGTTTGTTCGTGCTGTTCGTCGGCAGTCTTGCCTTCAATGCGGCGTCTGGCCAGAGCCGCTGGCCGGGGCCGCTCGACTTTGTGCGCGTCCACCCGTGGGTGGTACTTCTCCTGCTGATACCACTGGCGCTCATCGGGCTGTGGCAGGCGCCGCGCCGCGACCGTGCGCAGGACCCGCTCGCGCCCGTGGCGTACCGACTGCCGCCGCGCAACACCAACTTCACCGGCCGCGACGCCACGCTGCGGGAGGTGCGGCAGTACCTCACCTCGGTGAACGACGTCACGATGCTGGTCGTGCACGGGCTGGGTGGCGTCGGCAAGACCCAGCTCGCCGTCGAGTACGCCTACCGCTACCTGTCGAAGTACCGGTTCGTCGCGTTCGTGGACGCCGAGCACCCCGATCTGGTGGCGTCCCAGTTCGTATCGCTGGCCGGGGAGCTGGGGCTGACGGAGGTGAGCTCCGACCAGGCCATCCCGCGGGTGTACGGCAAGTTGAGGGACCGCAGGCCCTGGCTGATCATCTTCGACAACGGGGAGAAACCGGGCACGCTCACGCACGCGATGCCGTCGGGCGGCCCGGCGAGCAACGGCCATGTCATCGTCACGACCAGACTGAGTGGCTGGTCGGGCAGAGCCGGCGTCATCGACCTCGATGTGTTCACCAGACGAGAGTCGGTGGAGCTGCTGGTCCGGCGGGTGCCCGGCATGACCGCGGCGGTGGCGGACCGCATCGCCCAGCAACTGGGGGACCTGCCGCTGGCGTTGGAGCAGGCGGCCGGGTACATGGGCTACAACCACACGGCGCCCGAGGAGTACCTGGCTCTGCTGACGTCGCGGCTGGAGGACATGATCGCGCGGGGCGAGCTGACCGACCGGCCGGCGGTGGTGGTCGCGAGCCTGTGGGAGCTCAGTGTGCGAAGGCTGGAGACGGACCAGCCCCAGGCGGTGCGTCTGCTGGAGCTGTGTGCCCTGCTGGCGCCGGAGCCGATCCCGCTGGACCTGTTCACCGGCAGCCCCGAAACGCTGGGCGGAGTCGCAGCCGACCCGCTGGCGTGGGACACGACGGTCGGCGCCCTGGCTGGTATGGGTCTCGCGAGGCGCGAGAACGCGTCCCTGGTGCTGCACCGGCTGGTGCAGGCCGCCATTCGGGCAGCGATGCCGGACCAGGTGCACACTGACGCTCGGGTCCAGCTGTGTCGTGCGCTGCTCGCGGCCGTGCCGCACGATATCCACGGAGACCCGGACGCGCGGCCGCGGTGGCAGAAGCTGCTCCCGCACGTCATTGCGGTGGCCAAGGACGATCCACCGGCCGAGTGCGCTGCGGAGACCGCGGTGCTGCTGAGGCTGGCGTCAACGTTCCTCATCCAGCTCGGGGATTGCTCGGTGGCGCTGCCGCTGTGTGAACGTGCCCTCGCGATCGACGAGTCGCTCGAGGGCCGGGATGCGGAGGCCGGCTTCGATCTGATCACCCTGGCGCAGATCCACCAGGACCTCGGCGCGACGGAGAGGGCACGCCCGCTGGCGGAACGCGCGCTGCGCCTGCACGAGTCCAGCCTGCCGGCGGACAGTCCCGCCATCGCGACGGACCTGGCCACGCTTGCGCGGATACTGTGCCTTCTCGGCGAACACAGGGCGGCGCGGCCACTGGCCGAGCGGGCGCTACAGATCGACGAGGCGGCGTACGGGCCGGACGATCCGTACGTGAGCTTCGACCTGATAGCACTGGCGAACGTCCACCTTGACCTCGGCGACTACGCCATGGCCGTGCCGCTGATCTCGCGGTCGCTGCGGATCCGCGAGGCCAGTTACGCGCCGGACCACCTGTACATCGGGTACGCCCTGCTGCTCAAAGCCCGAACCCTACACGCGTTGAACGACCCGACCGCAGCGGACCTCGCGCGCCGGGGTGCACAGATCCTGCACACCCGACTGGGCAAGACCCACCCCAAGACCGAGGACGCATTCGCTCTGGTCAACCGTCTACGTTGACGACGGGAGCTCAACGACGGGCTGCGGTGCACGACACGGCGCGGGAGGAGACGCCGTGTGCGGAGCGCTGCGGGTGGTGAACCTTCGAGGGGGAGACAACGTGGTCCTTTCTGCACCGGGTGGCGGCCGCCTACCGGCTGCAGGTCACCGACCTCACGGGATCGTGGCGGTGGGCGAACCCGGTGCAGCGCAGGCATGGTGGGCGTCCGGACGGAGAGGTGCTGCTCGACGGGGTGGCGCAGGAGCAGCTGGCCGGGTGGTGCCGCGTGCCGGCACTGGCTTCGAACGAGTCGATTGGCCCCAGGTCGCATTTATGGATTTGATCGGTGACATCGCAGCCATCCGCACCCCCGTTCCCCAGCCCGGTGACGTCACACCGGAGGAGTTCTACGCCGACGCCCGCGAGCAGGCGGAGCAGGCCCGCAAGGACGACGCGACCAACCTCCAGGCCCAGTGCGACGGCCTGGACGAGGACCCCTTGCTCCTGGCGCTCGGCAACGCCCGCGCCCGGACGGAGGCCGCCGACCGCGAGATCCGCCTCCTGCTCGCCTACGGGCGGGAGTTCCACGGCAACCGCCCCTACAAGCTCGACCCCCTCGCCGAGGCGAGCGGCATGACCCCCTCCGGCATCCGCACCGCCTACAGCAGCGGTGAAGTCGAAGCCGTGGCCCGCCAGATCGACCGGACGCCGGACAGTCACCGGTCCCGGTCGCACGGAGACCGGCAATGACCAAAGACCACGAACACGCCCGAGGAGACTACATCTGCCCGCACCCGTGGTCCGCACTGGCCACGGCCATCGAAGGCCGCGCCTGCACCGTCGCCCGCTGCAGCGTGAGCTGGGGGACGTCGGCGACGTCTCCGACAGTGTGGAGGCCGTACTCCGCGAGCGTCGCGGCCGCCTTCGCGCCCACCCCGGGCAGCTCCCGGACCGGACGCGGTCGCAGGAACGCGGTGATCGCCTCGGGGGAGTCGTCGATGACGGTGCGCCGACCAGGCGGGGTGAGCGCGCAAGCCATGGCGGCGAGCAGCCGGTTGGGGGCGGCCCCCGCACCACTGCGTACCCCGTACAGGGCGAGCGCGCGCAACTGAATGAGTTCGGTGATGTCGCAGGCGTCCCGGCGCCTTCTCTGGGGCAAGCAGGATGGCGTGAGGCGCAATAGGGAGATTTGTGCAGCTCAGCGCCAGCGCGGCTGAGCGTATCGGATGCAACAGGCGTTGTGCTATCGCTGATTCAGGTAAGAACCAGCATCACCGCGACTAAGAACTCCTAACAGAATACTGCAACTTGCCTTGGAATGTTGCCGTCTGATGGGGCGTTAGCCTGCACATGAGAAGGGTTGAGCAGCTGCCGTGGATCGTGTCGGATGAGCTGTGGGCGCGGATCGAGCCGTTGCTTCCGGTGGTGCCGCGCCGCGTGGATCACCCGGGGCGCAGGCGTCTGGACGACCGGAAGGTGCTGTCGGGCATCCTGTTCGTGCTCTATACGGGCATTCCGTGGGAGTTCCTGCCCCAGGAACTGGGCTTCGGCTCGGGGATGACCTGCTGGCGGCGTCTGCGTGACTGGAACGACGCGGGTGTCTGGCAGCGTCTGCACGAATCGCTGCTGGCCGAGCTGAACGCCGCCGGCGCCCTGGACTGGTCGAGGGCGGTGATCGACGGCTCCCACGTGCGGGCCATGAAGGGCGGCCCAAAACCGGACCGAGCCCGGTCGACCGTGCCCGAACAGGCTCTAAACACCATTTGATCACCGAAGCGCACGGCATCCCGCTGGCCGCATCGCTGACCGGCGGCAACCGCAACGACGTCACCCAGCTCATGCCGCTGATCGAGGCTGTTCCGCCGGTGCGCGGCCGACGCGGACGGCCCCGCCGACGTCCGAAGAAGCTCTACGCCGACCGGGGCTACGACCACGACAAGTACCGCAAGCAGGTCCGGGCGGTCGGGATCACCCCCGTCATCGCCCGCCGCGGCACCGAACACGGCTCAGGGTTGGGTGTCCACCGGTGGGTCGTCGAGCAGAGCTTCGCACTCCTCCACTGGTTCCGCCGGTTACGCATCCGCTGGGAGATACGCGACGACATCCACGAAGCCTTCCTCAGCCTGGCCTGCAGCATCATCTGCTGGCGACGACTGAGGAACCTCTCACTTTGTTAGGAGTTCTAAGAGTTGTCCCGCAACACTGGGTTCCTCCCCAGCGCCTGCTGTGCTGCCGACTCGCGCCTTTTCGGGCTGGGCCATCCGGGAAGGTACGTTGCACGGCGCCGTGGGAGGCGCTCAGTCCAGAGCGGCGGTCACCGCCTCAGACACCATCGCTCCCGCCTCCTGGATCCGCTGACGCATGTTCCGGTCGTACAGCCAGGCGCAAGCCTCGATCGCTGGAAAGAGTTCGGCGAGAATCAACGCCGCACGCTTCGGTACGTGGGTTTCTTTCCTCCAGGCCGTCCCGCAGCGATCGATCTCCTCCTGTAGCTGAAGGAGCGCCTGCTCATCGAACCCCTCGTTCAAGCGCAGGGGGATCACGAAACGATCCGCCGCCTCTTCCAGACGACTGACCAAGTCTGTCTCCATGTGTGCCTCCGTCTCGGGCAGTTCGCAGGGCGGTGGGACGATCTTCTCGTGGCTGGTGTGCTCACGGCGTCACAGCCGTCTTGGATAGGCCCGTTCACCGGGCTGAGCCCGCCCTGCGCCGCGAGGGAGCAGACACTGTCCGCGGCCGTGGAGCCCGCCTCTGGAGGACCGCGTCATGCTGGTTGCGGCCTACTGGCGCACCAACTTGACGCTGCGCCAGCTCGCGCCGCTGTCGGGCACCGCTGCGGTGAGAGTCAAGGCGGCCGATGACGAGCGCGGCAGCGTACGGGTGCCGCGCGTTGCGGGCCGGGCTCCCTCTTGCCGGACGTGGCGAGGGGGCCGAGTGGTGTGGGCTGGTGGTCAGGTCGCAGCCTCATGCGATCTCGGTGCCCGCCTTCCCGATGGGGCGCCCGCCGGGTGATCGTCCGGCACGCGCAGCTGCCCTACTGGCCGTGGCGGCGCCGACGCTGGCCAGGGCTGCATCATCAGTCACAGCGCCTCGTCCACCACCCGCCTCACATGCGGGTGCGGCCCGGCCGGAGAGTTTCCGGGCGGGCCGCGGTGGGTCGGCTGGCCGGTGCGGGCCGGCCGGTTTCGTCGGTCAGTCTCCGTCGCTCGACTTCGTGGCGGTCTTGGAGTACGCGTCGTGCCAGGCGGCCTTCGCGCCCGAGTCGCCGATCCGGTACACGTCGACGACCGCGCCCGCGGCCACCACCACGGACAGGACGGCCGCGGCGACGTGGAGCACCGACCCCGACCGCGCTCCCGACCGAGCCCCGGAAAGCTCCCGCGACTGCGGCGCGCCCGTACGGCGGGAGATCCACCACACGCCGGCCGCCAGCACGAACAGGCCCAGCGCCCAGGGCAGCATTCCGTCGCCCAGCTCGGCGTGGCGCCGCACCAGCGGGTCGCTGTCCACGTGTCGCTCCAGCCACTCCCCGGCCTGGGTGGCCAGCGGCACGGTCGCCAGCGTGACCAGGGCGAGCAGCGGCAGTGCCAGTCCGAGCCGCCGGGCGGCCTGCGGCCACAGCGCGCATATCACGAGCGTCAGCGCGCTGAGCGGGACCAGGACAACGACGGCATGGACCAGCAGCACGTGCGCGGGCAGGCCGTTGATCAAACTCATCAGGCGCTCCTCCAGGGGCAGCCGTGAGGGGACGCGAACCCGGATCGGGTGTTCGGGGGAGCCCTCTCGTGCGTCCGCGTGTTCGGGCGCGCCAGCCTGACACAGGAACCTCTCAGGTTCTTCTGAGCACCATCCCGCCAGCGGCCCGGCCCGTCCCAACCAGCTTGGGCGTCGTCCCACGTTGGCGGGTGGCAGAGCGGACGTTCGCCTGGCTGGGACGGTGCCGACGCCTGTCCAAGGACTACGAATACCTTCGCGTCAACAGATCGCCTTCAGCGACTCCGCCGCGAAGCAGCAGGAGAACCTCACTGACGAACACCAGATCCACGCCCTGGACCGCGCCCTGGTCGCCATCTCCGTCGACCCGGAGATCGGCGAGCCGATCCCGGGCGACACCACTCACCCCGAACTGCGCCAGTACGCAGACGAGATCGAACGAGTCCGAGTCCTGTACTTCGTCACCGCACTGCGCACTGTGGTGGTGTCGACGGTCAGGTAATTCGGCTCTGTCGAGGATCTTGTGACGTCAGTGGGGTGTCACGGGCTGTGAAGGATGCGTCTGCGGAGGAGGTCGAGGTTGGCCCCGCCGAAGCCCATGCGCTTGAGGAGCTTGGCTCTGGTCACGTGTCCCTCGACCTGGCCAGAGCTCCAGGGCGTGGACGGGGCGGCTGTGACCGCGTCCATGTCCCTCTTCACGCCGTTGACCAGGGAATGCAGGGTGGGCAGGTCGTCTGCGAGGACGCGGTCCATCCATGCGGACAGTTCCTCGCCCCGCAGATCGCGCATCATGTCGGCGAAGTCGCGAACGTGGCGTGCGGTGGCGTCGAGGTGCGGACAGGCGGCCCGGATCTCTTTGAGCTCGGCCGCGTCGGTCTCGGCGAGGTGTCCGGGGTTGGTCATGATCCAGCGGACGATGCGCCGGGGTTTCGGGGCGGCCCGCAGCTCGGGGGCAGGCACGGGCAGGTTGTTCGGCCTGGGGCTGTGCGGCTTTTTGAAGGGGCGGAAGTAGCGGCGGACGCACTGGATGTCTCCGGTGAAGCCACGTGCGCGCAGTTCGCGGTGCAGTTGCGGGATGTCGTGGCAGCCCTCGCGCCAGCGCCTGTGCAGGTAGGGCTTGTGTCAGTCCAGGATCGATGCCCGGTTGGTGGTGAAGTTTCCCCGAGATCTTGGACACGGTGTTGTTACGCCGCGAGGGCCTGGTCTTGCCGGTAGCGCAGGCGTGTTTCGTGGGGTGTGAGGTAGCCGAAGTGGATGTGCTTGCGTAGACGGCGTCTGTTGTAGAAGGTTTCGATGAAGTCGAAGATGCCGGCTCGGGCGGTGGCCCGGTCGGTCCAGAAGCGGGTGCCGATCTCTTCTTTCAGGACGGCCCACAAGCCTGCGTTCCACAGTTGAGCGGGGTTCTCGGGGGTGTGGCAGGGCATCGGTGCAGGTCAGGCGGTTGCACCTAGCGCGAAAGGCCGAAAACGCCTAGTGGCACGATGTTGTCACCCCCATGCCTGTGACATGGAATGATGTGCGTATCGTCTAGCGGCATGTATGTGAAGACGACGTCCCGGCGGAACAAGGACGGGCAGACGGTCCGGTATCTGCAGCTGGCCCACAACGAGTGGGACCCGGCCGTGGGGCGTTCGCGTACGAAGGTGCTGCACTCCTTCGGCCGGGAGGACGAGCTCGACCGCGAGGCGGTGCGCCGACTGGTCGGCGCGCTCTCGAAGCTGCTGGACCCCGCGTCCGCGCTGGCCGCGACCGGCTCGGGAGACCTGTCACTGATCAGTTCCAGGCCGTGCGGCGGGGTGCACGCGCTGGACGGACTCTGGCACCGGCTCGGCCTCGACGGTGTCGTGCACCGCCAACTGGCCGGGCGGCGGCTGGATCCGCGCGTCGAACGGGTGCTGTTCGCGCTGGTCGCCAACCGGGCCCTGGCCGCCTCCAGCAAGCTCGCCGCGACCGAGTGGATCGCCGACGACGTCCACATAGACGGCCTGGAGGCGATCAGTGACGAAGCCTGCTACCGAGCCATGGATTACCTGCTGACCATCGAGCCGGCCCTGGCCAAGGAGACGTACTTCCAGGTCACCGACCTGCTCAACCTGGAGGTGGACCTGCTGTTCTTCGACACCAGCTCCACGTACTTCGAGACCGAGGACGCCGACGAACCTGTCGCCCGCGACGAACACGGCGAGCGCCTGGCCGCCGACGCGCCGGCCGAAGACGCGGTGCGACACGACGGGTTCCGCACCCACGGCAAGTCCAAGGACTCCCGCGACGATCTGCCCCAGGTCGTCATCGGCATGGCCGTCACCCGCGACGGGATCCCGGTGCGGGTGTGGTCCTGGCCCGGCAACACCGGTGACCAGGCCCTGATCCGGCAGGTCCGCGACGACCTGCGCGAGTGGACGCTGTCGAAGATCGTGTGGGTCGCCGACCGCGGCTTCACCTCCGCCGCCAACCGCCGGGCGCTGATGCGCGGAGGCGGCGGCTACATCATCGGCGAGAAACTCCGCACCGGATCACCCGAAGTACGCGCCGCCCTCTCGCGGCAGGGCCGCTATGCGTCCGTGCGCGACAACCTCCAGGTCAAGGAGGTCAACATCGGAACCGACGACCGGTTCGTGATCTGCTTCAACCCCGACCAGGCCACCCGCGACGCCGCGATCCGTCAGCGGATGGTCACCCAGCTCACCGAGGCGATCGAGGCCACGGACAAGCTGCCCAGGCCCGAACGCGACAAGCTGGCTGGGGTGTTGTCCACCAAGCCCGGTCTGAAACGGTTCTTGCGCACCACCCCGAGCGGGCTGCTGCGGGTGGACAAGAAGAAGATCGCCGCCGAGGCCAACCTCGACGGGAAGTACCTCCTGCGCTCCTCGGATCCGAAGCTGTCGGCCGAGGACATCGCCCTGGGTTACAAACAGCTCCTGGAAGTCGAGCGCGGCTGGCGCGACATGAAGCAAATTCTCGATCTCCGCCCCGTTTACCACCGCCGCGAGGACCGCATCCGCGCCCACGTCCTGCTCTGCTGGCTCGCCCTGCTGCTGATCCGCGTCGCCGAGACCTCCACCGGCCAGACCTGGAACCGCCTGCGCGCCGAACTCCAGCGCCTGCACGCGGTCACCTACACCGGCCCGGCCGGCACCTTCCGCCAGTCCACCGACCTCACCAAGCCCCAGCGCGACATCTTCACCGCCCTGAACGTCACCCCGCCCAAGAAGATCATCGATCTGACCGCAGGCCGCTGACCAGGCACTATCCCCCCGCCTAGTGACACGCCATCTCGGCGTGCTCACAGGCGTTTCCGCAGGTCAACCCACGTTTTCGTTCCCTAGTCGACACCGCTAACTGTGGAACTCAGGACAAGCTCTCCGCGGCGGCGTTGTCGAAGCAGCTTCCGGTTCGTTTGGGTCGCGGCCTGACGTTTGTAGTGGCTGGCCTGGGAACGGGCTTGATGACGACGCCTCCAGTGGGACCAGCGAAGCCAGTGACCAGCCTCGTGGAGGGGTCGGGCGAGCCCCCGCCCCGGACGGTGACGCGAGGCGTGTGGGCGCGCTGGGACCAGGTCTGTGCTTTCGGCGGCCGCAGCACTTGGCCCGACTCATCCGCGAAGCACAGCCACGCGTTGGATCGGTTCCGGCCGCTGCCGTCGGGCGTGGACACGCGCGTCGGGTCTGCGGTCCGCGTGTGCTGCCCTCGTGTCACGTCTGAGGTCTGGATCATGTCTTTACTGAAGTCATTGTCCTAGTAGGGCTTTGTTACGTACCCTGGTTGATCGTTCCGAGGTAGTCTCGTGATGTCCTGTCAGGTGTGACACCTGAGGAGATGGACGAGATCCGCCCCCGCTTGGAGGCGTTCGCAGCCGAGATGCTCGGCACGGTGAAACGCCGGGACCAGCGGGCCAAGGGCGAGCTGTACGTGCGTGGGCTGATGCTGGACGGCAAGCGCAAGTCGATGCAGCCGATGGCCGAGCGTCTGGGCGTGGACCACCAGCAGCTGCAGCAGTTCATCTCCTCCTCCACCTGGGACTACGTCGAGGTGCGGCGCCGGGTCTCGCGGTGGGCAGCGGCGCACATCACCCCGGAGGCGTATGCGATCGACGACACGGGCTTCCCAAAGGACGGGTACGACTCCCCTGGGGTGGCCCGGATGTACTGCGGCGCCTTGGGCAAGCGCGGAAACTGCCAGATAGCGGTCAGTGTCAACTTGGTCAGCGACCACGCCTCAGCGGCCGTCAACTGGCGGCTGTTCATCCCCGACAGCTGGGACGACGCCGCATCCGGGGACGACCCGCTGCTGGCCGAGGCGATCCGCCGACGCCGCCAGCGGGCGGGCATCCCCGACCAGGTCCGCCACAAGGAGAAGTGGCGCCAGGCGCTGGAGATGCTCGACGAGGTCCGCGGCCAGTGGGAACTGCCCGGTCTGCCGGTGGTCGCCGATGCCGGTTACGGCGATGCCACCGGCTTCCGCCTGGGCCTGACCGAACGCGGTCTCGCCTACGCGGTCGCCGTCAAAGGAACCACCACCGCCTACCCCGGTGAGGCGTTGCCCGAGCGTCCGCCCTACAGCGGCCGCGGCCGCCCGCCCCGGCCCGCCTACCCGATGCCGCACAGCACCCTGCGTGACCTCGTCCTGGCCGCCGGGCGGGGCGCCGCCCGCACCGTCACCTGGCGCCAGGGCACCAAGAGCGGTCCGCGCAACCCACGGGCCGACATGCGCTCGCGCTTCGTGGCCATGCGCGTGCGCCCGGCCAACCGCGACATCCCCCGTGACCTGGACGGCAGTCTGCCCGAGTGCTGGCTGCTGGCCGAATGGCCACCCGGCGCCGCCGAGCCCACCGACTACTGGCTCTCCACCCTGCCCGCCGGCACCCCGCTACGCGAACTCGTCCGTATCGCCAAGATCCGCTGGCGGGTCGAGCACGACTACCGTGAGCTCAAGGACGGCCTCGGCCTGGACCACTTCGAAGGCCGCAGCTACCTCGGCTGGCACCGGCACGTGACCCTGGCCGCCCTCGCCCAGGCCTTCTGCACCATGCTCCGCCTCGACCCAAAAGTCCCTGCGCCGGCCTGACCCTCTACGCGGTTCTGCGCGCGTTACAGAAGATCCTGGCCACCTGGACCGGCGCCTGCTCGATATGCGGCCACCCCGCCCCCACACCCGAACCCCACCACAGGACCTAACAAAGCCCTACTAGGTGACCGGGTCGCGACGGTGCCCGGTGTGCCTGTTGTGAAGGAGTTTCTCGATGGTTGATCAGCCGATTCTGGTGCTGGGCGCGACTGGTGGGCAGGGCGGGGCCGTGACCGGCGCGCTGCTGGCTCGTGGGGCGCGGGTGAGGGGGATGGTCCGCGATCCGCAGAACGCGTCCGCACGCCGGCTGGCCGACCGGGGGGTCGAGCTGGTCGCCGGTTCGCTCAGTGATCGAGAGTCCATGGCCGCGGCGATGGACGGGGCAGCCGCGGTGTTCGCCTTCACCACTCCCTTCGAGACCGGTGTGGACGCCGAGGTGGCGCAGGGCCGGGCGATCCTGGCCGCGGCCGGTGAGAAGCGCGTCCCGCACCTGGTGTTCAGCTCGGTGGCGGGGGCCGACCAGCACAGCGGTGTGCCGCACTTCGACAGCAAGGCCCGCATCGAGGCCGAGCTGGCGTCCGGTGACGTGCCGTACACGATCCTGGGACCGACGTACTTCTTCGACAACGCCCTCGGCGGGGCGCGGCGGATCGCCGGCGGGGTGCTCGACCTGCCGCTGCCGTCCGACCGGCCCTTGCAGCAACTGCACCGCAACGACCACGGCGCCTTCGCGGCCGGGGTCATGCTCGATCCGGCCCGCTACGTCGGGCAGCGCATCGAGCTGGCGAGCGATGCGCCCACCCCCGCGCAGATGGCCACTGCGCTGGGTGCGACGCTGGGGCGGCAGGTGCGGCACGAGCAGGTACCGCTGGAGGCCATCGGCAACCCGGACATGCACGCCATGTGGACGTTCCTCAACGGACCGGGCTACCGCGTCGACATCCCCGCCCTGCACGCGGCGCACCCGGAGATCCCCTGGACCAGCTTCGCCGACTGGGCGCAGGGCGCTTTCGCTGCCACTGCCTGAGCCCGCCCGAACGAAGCGGAACCTGTCAAAGCGATCAAGGCAGGTAGATCGTTCTAACGCTGTGCTGGGATCAGTGGGCCGTCTGGTGCCGGCTGGTTGATCCAGGCCGCTGCGGGGAGCTTGGGAGGCTCGGGTGGTTTGCGGACGAAGCGTTCGGGGTGCTTCGCGTAGACCGTCTGGAGGACGTCGGCACGCATCTCGCGGAGCTGCTCGGCGAGACCGAAGTGCACGTCGTAGGGCGTGTGCAGGCCGATCCCGGAGTGCCGATGCTCTTCGTTGTACCAGGTGAAGAACTGGGTGCACCACGCCCGGGCGTCCTCGAGGGATCCGAAACGCTCGGGAAAGTCGTGCCGGTATTTCAGGGTCTTGTACTGGCTCTCGCTGTACGGGTTGTCGTTCGACGTCTTCGGCCGCGAATGCGACTTGGTGACGCCGAGATGGGCCATCATCTGGGCGACGTTCTGCGCGACCATCGGGGACCCGCGGTCCGAGTGGATCGTCAACTGCCCTGGTTCGATACCGTACTTGGCGATCGACTCGGACAGGAACCGCTCGGCGAGGTCCTTGTTCTCGTGGGCGGCGATCATCCAGCCGACCGTGTAGCGGCTGAAGATGTCGATGATCGTGTAGAGGCAGTAGTAGACGCCCTTGACCGGCCCCTTCAGCTTCGTGATGTCCCAGCTCCATACCCGGTTCGGGCCCTCGGCGACCAGCTCGGGAACGGTCCGGGGCGGGTGGACGGCCTGGCGGCGGCGTTCACGGACCTCGCCATGCCGTCGCAGGAGCCGGTACATCGTCGACTCCGAGCACAGGTAGACACCCCGGTCCAGGAGCACCGCGTAGATCTCGGCGGGCGCCATGTCGGCGAACTCCAGGGAATGGAGCACGTCGAGGACCCGTATCTCCTCCTCGGGTGTGAGAGCGCGGGCGTGTCGGCGCCGTTCTGGCCGCGGCTTGGCCGGGGCGGGGCTTCGGCGGTGTTGGCGGTAGTAGGTGGCACGGCTCACGCCGAGAGCGGCGCATGCCTGGACGCGTCCGACCAGCCCGCTGAGCTCTTCAAGGGCCTGATTGCGGGCGGTGTTGAACGCCACGGCCGCGAGCTGGGCTTCGGTCACTGGTTCTTCTCGCCGTTCCGGGTCGGGGCGCTGTCCGTGGCGAACTGGTCGAGCAGCGCGGAGAGTTTTCCCTGGACCTCGATGACGGTGCGGGCCTTCGCGAGGTCGGCTTCCAGGCGGGCTTTCTCCGCCTTGAGCTTCTCGATCTCCTTGTCCCTGGGGTCCGCCTTCGGCCGTCCGGCCGACGCGGCGAGCGCGTCCAGGGCACCCTTGTCCCGCTGTTGCCGCCACGTCGTGATCAGCGACGAATACAGGCCCTCCCGCCGCAGCAGAGCACCCTTGCCCTTCTTGTCCAACGTCTCGTACTCCGCGAGGATCCTCGCCTTGTACTCCGCGGTATACCGGCGCGGACCGGCCGAACGGGCTTCTACCTGCGGATCAGGGGTCCCGTGGTCATTCGTGCTGGCCACCCGGGCACTACTCCTTCTCCGCCCTCGACTCAATGAATCATCCAGTATACCTGACTCGATCTACTTTGACAGAGAGGGTGTCGCCCTTCAGGTAGACGGCACTGATCCAGTACGAGTAGCGGCCACTCTTCACGCCAGTGCTGACCCAGACATCGTTCGTGTATCCGTTGTCCGTGATCGACTCGCCCCACTGCCAGCACAGGCCGAGAACCGTGTAGTTCGCCGGATAGACGTCATCCTTGTGGCTGTGCGAGTCAGGGAGGTCGCGGACATTGACAACCTCGTAAGTCGTGACCATGGAGGCGGCGGATGCCGGGCTCGTTGCCATGGTGAGGCAGCCGACCGCAAGTGCTGCGACGGCAAGGGCCTTGGCGCGGTGCTTCATCGTTCCCCCGGTATGGGTGGTCTCTGCGGGTTGTGAAGTGTCGCGCGACGTGTGGGGCGCTGCGCGGTAGCGGATGCACCGTGACACGAACAGATTGGCCGTGAATATGATTTCGATCCCGTTCGAAATGTTCCTCACCTGCGCAGATCGGGATCCGGACGGTCTGCTGAGCCTGGTGGCGCGCCCGGGCCGCGCGTGATCGTGTCCCCGCCGTCACCACCGGGCGGGCGTCGGGTGGGTGCACTGATTCACACGACGGTCGACCTTCATCCGGTACCTCGCCCTCCGACGATGTGGCTCTGGCCATGAGAACGGGCAGCACTTCGACCCCAGTACGGGAGGCAACTGCAAGCTGGAGGGAATCGGATTGTTCACGAGTTCCAACAACACTGGATCGGCGCGAGGCTCGCCCGAGCGGGCCTCGCGAGCGGCCCTGAAGGGATGGCCCGGTTGTCAGTGCGGATTGGCCTCATTGCGATCACGAACCACAACATCGCGTACTCCACGCCGACAAGGCCGACGTCCTGGACTGCCTGGGCAGCAACGGCAACCTCACGGCGGACCAGCGGCGTCGCCTCGAAGCCATGCGCAAGGACGCCCGGGCCCATCAGGACGATGTCGGCCACCAGGGCTCGGCCACCTGCCGCTGGCCAAGACCAAGCCTGCAGCCGACGCCTACCGCGCCGTCCTGGACCGGATGGACCCGGCAGTCGTCGCGGACGATGTCGGGAGTGGCAGCGGAAGGACGGGCATCGTCTCTACGATCCATGACCGTGTGCTGACACGGGCGTGGGCAGGGGGCGGCGAGGTGCGGGAGCGGATCACCGCCCGCCGAGCCGAGCTGGACACACTGGCCGCGAAGCCGGCCGAGCAGTTGGAGCAGGTCAACGCCGAGCGCGAGGAACTGGCGGTGGCCGAACGGGTCCTGTGTCGTTCGGCCGAACCGGCCGCCGCCGATGCCGCACCCCGGTCCTCGCCGAGGTGGCCGACCGGACGGTATCGCTGGTCGCGCGCCGGGGCCTCAGCACGGCTGACGATGCCGTCAAGCGCCTGGCGTTCATCGGCGCCGCCAAACACTTGCGTCTCCTGCTGGAGGAAATCAGCGAGCTGCTGTCGGTGCGGGAGGCCAACGCCGGTAAGGAGGTGAAGTCGGACCTGCGCCCGCGAGTCGTGCTCGCCTGGCCGAAGCAGAGGGCCCGCACCGCCGGGTCTCCCATTTTTGGGTCACCTACACCTATTTGAGTGAAAGACTCAATAAATCGCTTTTCGTGCCCGAAGGTGAGTCATGGTCTCTTCAGAGAAAACGGACCCACCGAAGGGATGAGGCATTGCATTTGAGGCGTGCCGCAACGGTCCTGGGCGCAGCTGCGCTCACCATGATGACGATCCCCGCCAACGCTCACGCCGCAGCAATCGCCTGTGGCGGAGGTACGTCGACCGGCCGGGTGGCCATCAATGGCTGCATCAGCGCCCAGCGGGGATCTGTCGGCCCCTTCCCCTCTCGAGAGATGACGGCGTACATCAAGGCCCGCAACACCGGGACAAAGGGACTCAACGTCTCTTACGAGGCATTTTCGCGCCCCGATGGTGGTTCTTGGGAGAGAGTAGGCACCGGTCGCGCCTACGTCAGGGCCGGCGAAGCCATTGGCCCTGTCGAAGTGGGAAGCACGACCCGAGTATGCGCCCCAGTGAAAGTCGAAATCCGAGTACACGCTCGGGCCGACGGCGCCGCCTGGAGTGGCTGGTCTTCCGCATCCACGAAGCAATGCCAGACCTGAGAGCCTGAACGTCCCGGCTGGCGGGCCGGGCACAGCCGTGTACATCGAAGTGATGCGCTGTCACCTCTGAGAGGTGAAGGCGATCTTGAAGCCAACCAGGTTCTGTCCGAAAGGCCAACTGACTCACCTCTTGGCCCATCGCTACGCTCTACGCGGGGCGGGGAGATCATTCTGATGAGGAATGGGCTCAGCTTGAACCGCATCGGCCGAGAAGCGTGGGTCGAGGCGGGCGGTGGCAGTGTCACCGCCGGGTGATCAACGCGATTCTGTTCCAGCGCCGGACCGATCTCCCGTGGCGGACTGCCGTCGCGCTTCGGGAAGTGGAAAACCGTCCACGACCGTCATCGCAGGTGGCCAACGGATGGCACGCGGGAGAGGATTCTGCGGGCCGTCCGGGCTCGGGCCGATGTCGAGGCCCGAATCGACTGGACCATGGTCAGCGTGGACTCCACTTCCTGTCGGCCTCATCGGCATTCAGCAGGGCACCCACTCCCGACCACCCACAATCCCAGGCAGACACAGCAGGCCCTCCCGGCATCGGTCCGACGAGGCTCTGGGCCGCTCACACCAGCGAACGTCGCAGGGACACCTCCAGCGCCAAGGCGTTCGTCGGGTCGGCCGCAACCTCGCTGCCGCGAACCGTTGCGATCACCTTGCGCGGACCGACCGTCGCGACGGCTGAATGCGCTACCAGAGGCAGGGCTGGGGCAAACACAAGAATCTCGAAGTCGTCGGGCAACGCGGACAACAAGGCGTCTTCGGTGCGGCGTAGTGTGGTGAAGCTGGTCGGTGCCGGTGGTACGAAGCGATCGCTGCGGTAGGGCCGCATCACTCTGCTGGCGAGAGCTGGTCTGCGTGGAAGGACTATCGGTGAGCCAGGCGTCCGCCGAAGAGAAGACTGCTCAAATCGACGCGCGGGAGGAGCGCGCGCAGTCTCCGACCTTCCTCGGAGTCCCCACCGTCCCCCAGGCCGGCGGCCCCACCTCCGACCAGCTCTACGCCGAGGCCCGCCGCCGCAACAGCCGTGGACGCTCGTCGATGAACAAGGCGGAACTCAAGCGCGCACTCGGGCGCTGACATCGATGAGCAAACCCCCGGCCTCGCTCGAACGGCCGAACGGTTTGGCGCAAGTACGCACGTGGTCAGAGGGGTTGGAGCCGGGTGCGCAGGAGGCAGAATTCGTTGCCTTCTGGGTCAGCCAGGCAGTGCCAGCTCTCGGTGCCGGTCTGGCCGACATCGGCGGTCCTGGCGCCGAGAGCGAGCAGCCGCTCCAGCTCGGCTTCCTGGTCGCGGTCGGTGGCGCTGACGTCGATGTGCAGTGGGAGCTTCCCGGTCCGCGGGTCACTGCTGGGGCTGAAGACGAGGGTGGGCTGCGGACCGCCGAAGCCGGCGTCGGGCGGCCCGATCTCGATGCTTCCGTCCTCCTCCCGGCCGAGTTCGACGTAGCCGAGAACCTCGCTCCAGAATGCGGCGAGTCGGTCGGGGTCGGCGCAGTCGATGACCAGCTCACTGATGCGGCATGCCATGCCGTCAGTGTACCTAGCGTGATGCGCCCGAAATTCTGGGGGTTTGTTGCTACCTTGTTGGCATGGCGCATCCGGGTCGGTCTGCTGTGGAGATCACACTGTCCGAGGGTGAGCGTGCCGAGTTGGTGCGGCGGGCGGGGTTGCCGGACCGGCGCCTAGCCGAGCGGGCCAGGGTTGTTCTGGCGTGTGCTGACGGCATGTCAAATGCGCCTGCTGCGCGGGCTGTCGGTGTTGCGGTCCGGACGGTTTACAAGTGGCGTCGCAACTTTGCCGCGGAGCGGATGGCCGGGCTTGAGGACGCGGGCCGCGGCGGCCGGCCGAAGGCCGACTTGGTCCTGGACGAGGCCGAGCAGGCCCAGCTGACCCGGTGGGCCCGGCGCGCGAAGACCGCCCAGTACCTGGCGCTGCGCGCAAGGATCTTGCTGCGCTGCGCAGAGGGCGGCACCAACAAGCAGGCCGCAGCCGATCTCGGTGTCGACGAGTCGACGGTGGAGCGGTGGCGGGCCCGGTTCATCGCCAAACGGCTCGACGGCCTGTACGACGAGCCCCGGCCCGGCCGGCCGCCCTCGATCCTCCTCGACCAGGTCGAAGACGTCATCGTGGCGACGCTGGAGTCCACGCCGGGCAAAGACACCCACTGGTCACGGGCCTCAATGGCCCAGCGCACCGGCCTGTCGAAGTCGACGATCGGCCGAATCTGGAAGAGGTTCGACCTCAAGCCGCACCTGCAGGACTCCTTCAAACTCTCCACCGACCCGCAGTTCGTCGACGAGGTCGTCGACGTCGTTGGCCTCTACCACCACCCGCCGGAGAAGGCGGTGGTCCTGTGCGTGGACGAGAAGAGCCAGATCCAGGCCCTGGATCGGTCCCAGCCGGTACTGCCGATGATGCCGGGCATGCCCGAACGCCGTACCCACGACTATCTGCGGCACGGCATCACCAGCCTGTTCGCCGCCTTCAACATCGCCGACGGGACCGTCGTCGGCGAACTCCACCGCGCCGCCGAGTTCAAGAAGTTCCTGGTCACCATAGACAAGGCCGTACCCTCCGAACTCGACGTCCATCTGGTGTGCGACAACTACGCCACCCACAACACGGCCGAGATCAGGGCGTGGCTGGCTAAACGGCCCCGTTTCCACGTGCACTTCACGCCGACTGGCTCTTCCTGGATGAACCAGGTCGAGCGGTGGTTCGGCCTGCTGACCGACAAACTCATCCGCCGCGGCGTCCACACCTCCGTGAAGGCCCTGGAGGACGACATCAAGGCATGGATCGCAACCTGGAACGACAACCCCAGACCTTTCACCTGGGCCAAGACCGCCGACGAGATCCTCAACTCCCTTGCCGACTACCTGGCCAGAGTCGGAACCGACCCTCGCACAACGGAGCAAAACTAACCCCCAGATTTCCGGGCGCATCACACTAGTAGACTGTCGCAGCTAATTCCTGGGATAGAGGTGGCGCAGTTTGATGCGTGCGTCGTGGGTGGTGAACTGCCAGTCCACCTGACGTTGGTCGGTGTTGGTGGCGTTCTGCCAGGCTGAGAGTTCGGTGTTGAGGGTGTCGAGGTCGCCGATCCGGCGGTCGAGACATTGCCTGGTCAGCGCGGAGAGTTCGATCTCGGCGATGTTGAGCCATGACCCGTGCTTGGGCGTGTGGTGGATCTCGAGGCGCTGAGCCAGGGCGAAGGCCTCTTCTGGTTCGAATGCCTCGTACAGTGAGGCGATGCCGTGGGTGTTGAGGTTGTCCATCACCAGCACAACCGTCTCGGCATCGGGGTAGTCCACGCTCAGCAGCTGCCTGACCTGGCCGGCCCAGTCGATCCGGGTCCTCTGGGACAGTGCCTGAACTCGACGCCACCCGCGCAGGGGTTCGACCCATACGAAGATCGAGCACGTGCCGCAGCGGATGTACTCGCTGTCCTGGCAGGCGTCGTGACCTGGGCGGGCCGGGAGCGGGTCGCGGACATGGCCGAGGAGCTGGTAGGGCTTCTCGTCCATGCACACGACCGGACATGCCGGGTCATAGGGCCGGGCATAGACGGCCAGTACGTCTTCCATCCGGGCCGCGAACTCCGCGTTCGCCCGTGGTGGGATGGTCCAGCACTTCTTCAGGTGAGGACGCAGTTCCGTTTTTTTAAGACCCGGCCGATGGTGGAATGGTCCAGATCGGGGATGTCCTCGACCAGTGCGACGTGCTTCTCCAGCAGCCGCAGCGACCACCGGGTATAGCCCTGGGGTGGCTGTGAGCACGCCATCGCGATCAGCCGGGCTTCGACCTCACCGGTCACCGGCGAGGGCACCGGCGGGAGGTCGCGCTTCTTCCGCCCGATGGTGGCGTGAACATCGCCACCGGTTTCGGTGAAACGCTTGGCGACCAGCCGCAACGTCTCACCGGAGACGCCGAGCCGGGCCGCGATCACCTCCTGCGAGCCGATCCCGCCTGCAGAGGTGTCGAGTGCGAGCAGCACCCTCGCCCGCCTGATTACCGAGGCCGGATGAACCCCCGTCGTGGTCACCCGGACCAACTCCTCGCGGTCCTGCGCGGTCAGCACCACCGGCCTCTTCTTCTGCGAACCCATCGCACCAGTCCTGTCCGGCAGAGCGGGAGAGGAATCTGCCAGACGCAAGCCCCTCAATCAAACAGCCCATACCTAAGCAGCGACACGCTACTAGACAACCCGAGAGCTGATCGCCCCGATGGAGCGGTCCCTTGTGAGTGGGCTTTCTCTTGAGATCCATGATGCCGCAACGGCCTGCCTCACTTCGTGTCGAAGCGGCCAAGTCATCGACTCCAAAGCTTGGTTCGGGGAAAGCCGCTGCCGCGCACACGCGGTGGCCTTCGCCATCAGATCACGCCGGAAGCCGTGAACCGTCCAGCAGGCAGGGCATGCAGGTATCGAGGTCGTCGCGGTGCATCCCCATGCCGGAAGTGACAGCACCGTTCATCAAATACGTCCTCGGATCGTTGATCCTGGGAAGACAACTCCGTTCCCCAGCCGTTGAATGCGATGGCGCGGTCGATGTGCTGCCACCCAGGGCGCGACCGTCCAAGGTCTGTCCCGACGATGAAGAGCGGTGATCACGCGATGAAGGCGGTGCGGTTCTACGAGTACGGCGGGATCGATGTGCTGCGGGTGGAGGAGGTGGAGCGGCCCACGCCCGGCCCGGAGCAGGTGCTGGTCGAGGTCCGCGCGGCCGGGATCCAGCCCGGCGAGGTGATGATCCGCAAGGGCGCCCGGCACGAACGCTGGCCGGCGACGTTCCCCTCCGGGCAGGGCAGCGATCTGGCCGGCGTCGTAGTGGAGGCCGGTCCGCAGGTGCGCGGCGTCGCGGTGGGCGATGAGGTCCTCGGCTTCACCCATCACAGGGCGAGCCACGCGGAGTTCGTCGTGGTCAACGACGTGGACCTGACCCTACGTCCAGAGGGTCTGTCCTGGGACGTGGCCGGGTCGTTGTACGTGGCCGGCACGACCGCATACGCCACCGTGTTCGCGGTGGACCCCGGACCGGCCGACACGGTCGTCGTGTCCGGTGCGGCGGGCGGCGTCGGGTCACTTGCCGTACAGCTCGCGCGGCGGCGCGGCGCCACGGTGATCGGGATGGCGAGCGAGCGAAACCACGCCTGGTTGAAGGATCACGGCGTCGTCCCGGTCGAGTACGGGCAGGACGTGGCCGAACGGATCCGGAAGGCTTCCGGCGGGAATGTCGACGCGTTCATCGACACGTTCGGCGACGGCTACGTAGAGCTGGCAGTGGAGTTGGGCGTGCGGCCCGAGCGGATCAACACGATCCGCGATTGGCAGGCCGCGGCTCGGGTTGGGGCGCGAACCTACGGAGAAGGTTCGGCGGCATGCGCGGTCGTGCTCGGCGAGCTGGCCCGGCTTGCCGCGCGCGGGGAGCTGGAGGTGCCGATCGCCCGCACCTATCCGCTGGAGCGGGTACGAGACGCGTTCCGCGAGCTGGAAGGGCGGCACCCCCACGGCAAGATCGTGCTCCGGCCCTAGGTCTCCTGAGTCAGGAATCCTGTTCAGATAGCTGGCGAGGCGTTCGAGGATCTCGTCTGCGGTCTTCGTCCAGACGTAGGGCTTCGGGTCGGTGTTCCATGCGGCGATCCAGTTGCGGATGTCCTTCTCCAGGGCTTGGACGGACCGGTGAACGCCTCGCCGTATCTGTTTGTTGGTCAGTTCGGCGAACCATCGCTCGACGAGGTTCAGCCAGGACGAGCCAGTCGGTGTGAAGTGCAGGTGGAACCGGGGGTGGGCCAGCAGCCACTTCTTGATGGCGAGAGTCTTCAGGAACTTCTTGAACTCCTCGGCCCGATGCCTGCGGTGCAGAGAGCCGATCACTTTGCCGGTCGCGACCTCCAGGGCCGCGAACAAGGTGGTGGTGCCGGCGCGCACGTAGTCGTGAGTCGCCCTCTCGGCAACCCCCGGCATCACCGGCAGCACCGGCTGGGACCGGTCCAGGGCCTGGGTGAGTAGCCGGGGAGGATTTCACTCCCCGGCTCTCTCAGAACCGTGCGTAAACCTCTCGGCTTACACGGCTCCCATCATCCAGTCGTACACGGTCACGGCTTGACGAGTTTCCAGTGAACGAAGAGCCCGGGGAACCGCCTGGCGTGACGGCTCAGGGCCTCTCGCGCTCTCGCTCGCTTCCGCTTGAACCGCTTGTACTTGCGGACGAGCCACCGCACCAGATAGTCGTTGATGCGGTTGAGGGTGGAGAGCAACGCAGACGGGTGGAACCGCCCAAAGTAGTTGATCCAGCCCCGCACGACCGGGTTGATCTCCCGGGCGAGCTCCTCCAGGGTCGTGTCACTACGCAGGTGCAGCCGCCAATGGCGAATCTGCATCCGGATTTGCTTGGCGGCCTCGTCGCTGACGGCCGGATTGAAGCCGAAGAAGTAATCTCCGCGCTTCGTCCGGAGTCGTCGCACGCGAAACCCGTACCCCAGGAACGTGAACGAGGTGTGCTCGGCCGAGCCACGCCTGTTCCTGTCCTTGCAGTACACGATGCGGGTCTTGTCCGGATGCAACTCCAGACCACCGCACTCGGCCAGCCGCCCGCCGATGGCCTGACGCACCTGGTGCGCCTGGGCCTCGTTGCGGCAGTGGACCACCACGTCGTCGCAGTACCGCTCGAACCGGACGCCGGGATACTCCCGGGCCATCCACGTATCGAACGCGTAGTGCATGAAGAGGTTGGACAACACGGGTGAAACCGCCGAGCCCTGTGGGCTGCCGCGGTCCCGGGCTTGCAGGCTGCCGTCCGGCCTCTGCAGCGGGGCTTTGAGCCATCGCTCCACATATAGCTGGACCCACCGCAAGTCGGTGTGGTGCGCGACCGCCTTGAGGACGAGATCATGATCGAGGTTGTCGAAGAAGCCCCGGATGTCCAGATCGATCACCCAGTCCGTCTTCCAACACCGTTCCCGGCATGCCGCGACCGCATCCAGCGCACTGCGGCGGGGCCGGTAGCCGTAGGAGTCCGCGTGGAACCCAGGTTCCACCAGTGGCTCCAGCACCATGGCCACCACCGTCTGCGCGATTCTGTCCGCGACCGTGGGCACGCCGAGGACCCTGACTCCGCGTCCTCCCGGCTTGTCGATCTCCACCATCTTGACCGGCGGCGGGAAGTAGCAGCCCGACGACATGCGATTCCACAGCTTGTAGAGGTTGCCCTTCAGGTCTGCCTCGAACTGCTCGATCGACTCGCCGTCGACGCCCGCCGCACCCTTGTTGGCCTTGACCCTCAAGTACGCCTCGAACACCAGGTGTTTCGAGACCTCAAACGACTTCGATCCGCTCGTCTGGCTCATCCCGGGCACTCCGGTTGGCCACCAAGCAGACCCGGACGATCCGTCCCCTTCGCTCCATCCGCATTACCGGACTTCGCCGCTACTACGAGACGGTCCGCCCCCGTGCCCCGCATCGGTACTCGGCCCCTCGCGGTTTTGTCCGCTTGGGGTTCTCCCTCTCGCCGCCGGCCCACCGGGCCGACTGCAGTATCGGGGCGACAGGTTCCCACGTTCCGCGCAAGAGCCCGGGCCAGGCTCGCGCCGCCTCCATGCCGGACGCCGTCTGGGCAGTCAACAGGCTTCCCCCAGACTTGTCCCGGAGCCCAGATCATGCCCCGGTTTCGACGCCAATGAGAAAGATTACGACACGTCATCAGCGGTTCGCTCACGCTCGCCTTCCTGACCCACACCTGACGCGATCACTGCCGCGCCTTTTCCGCAGCGCTCACCACGACCGGCACTTAACCGACGCAGCCTGCGGTGATTTGGAACCTCCCCCTGCAGGGCGACTCCGGAGGACCTACCTCCATCTCCTGCACAGCACCGCTTCCAGAAGCTGTTACATCAACGCCTCCTTCAGCGTTCGTGGCACACGATCTGCGACTTCTCGTCCACACAGAACACCAATGCCCGCTCGGGCGGGTCCAGATAGAGGCCGACGACATCGTGGACCTTGTCGACGAAGTATGGATCGGTCGACAGCTTGAAGGTCTCGGACCGGTGCGGCTCCAGGCCGAACGCCCGCCAGATCCGTGACACCGATGACTGTGAGAGGCCCATCTCTTTCGCCATCGACCGCGTCGACCAGTGCGTTGCGTTCTTCGGAGTGGATTCCAGCGTCTTGGCGACCACCGCGGCGACCTGTTCGTCCGTCACTGTCCTGGGGCCACCGGAACGTGGCATCTCACCCAGACCGGCGATCCGGTACTGCACGAACCTGGCCCTCCAACGGCCCACCGCATGCGGCGTGGAACCGAGTCGAGCCGCCACGTCCTTGTTCGAGGCGCCCTCCGCGCAGGCCAGGATGATCCGACACCGCAAGGCCCACGACTGCCGTACGTCGCCGCCGGTCGGCGGGGTGAGCACGGCCCTGACGACCAGCTCGCGGTACGGGCCGGTGGCAGTCTGCTGGGTGCGGCTGAGGCTCAGCGCGCCGATACTGACCTGCCACGCCTCGCCCTTGAGGGTGGTCGGGCTGATGTGCCGGCCGAGATAGGTGCGGATGGCCTTGGCCTTGGCGGGCAGGGCGGCCGAGTCGATACTGGTCAGATCGATCCCACTGGCCGTGGAGAAGTCGCCGACCGGCAGTTCGAGCCGCGCGGTGACGGAAGCCTTGTACACGTCGAGCTGGACCACTGAGTGCGGCATCGGATGCGCGGCGGCCGGCGACGCTCCGAGCAGGAGCGCCGCCGGTACCGCGATCGCGATCCCGGCCACCAGGCGAAGTGCTGTGGTCAGCCAAGTTCGCGGTCGGGTCATGAGAAGGTGAACTCGCTGCCGTAGTCGCTAGTGTGGTCGCGGTACACGGTGTGGTAGTGAATCTGGTCCCGGTACACGACGCCGTTCTGGCAGACGAACTCGACCCACACTCCGGGGCCGTCGTGCAGTCCCCCACGGGGCGCGGCGCGGGCGGACGGAGAAGGGCGGCCGCCCGCCGGAGACGGGGGAGGCCACGGAGGTCACCCGGCTCGATGTCCTCGTCGTCCTCGTCGTGGCCGAAGGCGCCACCCTCACCACGCCTGCGGGCCGCATTCCGCCTCTGACCGTGGGCGGCGTGGAGACCGGGTCGGTCCTGGACGGCTCGTTACGGCTGGACGACCTCGATCGCCGCCGACGTCCACCGCGGCGCCATCGTGCTCACCGACGGGGCCGCGAGAAGCGTCTCCCTGGCCTTCATCGACGAGGTGAACAACAGCGTCACCCTCACCGCCGACGGCGTCGCCTCCACTCCCACCCGGGGCGCCACCTACAGCGGGACGCTTACCCGCACCGTCGCACAGGGCCCCCGGCCGATCTTGATACCCGCTGTGACGTCACCCATCCCCCGCGCGTCCAGCGCGTCGCCGCGACGCTCGCCGCCGTGCCCCGCTGACCCGCGGTACTGCTGGCGCGCTGACCGGCAGTACCGCGGAAGCGGACACCGCCACCGCCGGCACCGCACCCACCATGGACGGCACGGGCGTTGCCGGGCTCGATCTGAGCGGTATCTCCGGCACCCCCACGCAGATCGCCTCGGCGACCGTACTCGCCGCCGACAACACCCCCTGAAACCGGGCGACTTGTGAGGTCAAGGACCTCACGCCCTACAGATCCAGAGGTCCTCGCATCCGTCGCTCGCCATCGCCGCTCCCCTTCGGCTGCTGCGAGCATCGTTGGCGGGTGTCGCGCTCATGTCGCACGCGGTCCCCGCCGGAATCTCAGAGCACGCGCAGGACGCCGACGACCTTGCCGAGGATCTGCGCCTGGTCGCCGGGGATCGGCTCGTAGGCCGGATTGCGGGGCATGAGCCACACCCGCCCGTCCTGCCGACGCAGCACCTTGACGGTGGCCTCGTCCTCCAGGAGCGCGGCGACGATGTCGCCGTGATCGGCGCTGTCCTGCCGCCTCACGGTCACGATGTCACCGTCGCAGATCGCGGCGTCGATCATGCTGTCGCCGGAGACTGTCAGGGCGAACAGGTCGCCGTCGCCCACGACCTGGCGAGGCAGGGAGTAGACGTCCTCGACCATCTCCTCCGCGAGCAACGGCGCACCGGCGGCGATCCGCCCGACGAGCGGCACGTCGACCGGCGCCTCACTGTTGCGGCCCAGGTCGGGTGCCCAGGAAGGCCGTACCCGGTAGGCGCGAGGACGGTGCGGGTCGCGGTAGAGGACGCCCTTGCGTTCCAGGGCCATCAGTTGGTACGCGACCGAGGACGTGCTGGCGAGTTGCACGGCATGGCCGATCTCCCGCATCGACGGCGGGTAGCCCTGGCGCTGAACCGTGTCGGTGATGAACCGGACAATGTCCCCTTGGCGTGTTGTCAGTTCCCCTTCGACGCTGCGGGGGCCCGTCGGCCGACCACGGCGTACGGGCATGTCGTTGTCCATCCCGGGCACCTCCGTACAAGATCTCGCAGGTCACGACCTTAACCCGTCATCTCCCCCAAATGGAACATCCTTTCGGCTCCGCAGAGAGCGGACAGCGGCGCGGGACCGCGTGATCTCGGAGTGGGCCAGCGGTTTCATGAGCGTGTCAGCGGTCGCGGTCCCCCACTCCTACGGCCGTATAACGCTGTGAACCGCCAGGTCGCGGGCATCGGGCAGATGGTGGTGCGGAGCAGCCTGCGCGACTCCCCCGCGCATCCGGGACGCCTTGCTGAACCTGGACGCCGCAGTCGCACACCTGCGGGCTCTTGGCAACCGTCCACCTCGACGAGGAAGACGACGCCAAGCGCGGGTCAACCGTGAGCGTTGCACCCCGGATACGGAGGCGGGGCAGGACGCGGGCCGGAAGGCCCTGCTCCTCGACTCCGGCGTCGGGGTCACGCCCGGGAGCCGGTGGCGCCGCGGGGGCCGGGGACCTGCTTGCCGCCGGTGCGCCCCGGACGGGGCGAGGGGAGCTCGCGCAGTCGGCGGATGTGGTCCTGCTGGATCTCCTCGGTGAAGGCCAGGAAATCGGCGACCAGTTCCAGCTGTTCGGCGCTGTAACGGTCGTTGACCTGCTGGCCGGCGTCCTCGAGGAACGGGGCCATCAGGCCGTAGGCGCGCTGCGCGGCGTCGGGGGTGATGCGGACGAGAGTCTTGCGGCGGTCGGTGGGGTGCGGAGTGCGGGTGAGGTAGCCGAGCTTCTCCAGGCGGTCGAGCATGGCGGTCACGCTGCCGGTGGTCAGGCCGAGCCGGGTGCTCAGCTCGCGGGGGGCGATCTCCTCTGTGGCCAGGAGGATCTCCAGGCAGCGCAGGTCGGTCTCGTTCACCCCCATCAGCCGGGCCAACTCCCGGTCGAAGTCGTCGACGGCAGCCTGGTACGCCTGCACCACTTTACCCAGTTTTGACCGGACCGGCTCCCTTTGGCTTGACATTCGAGGTACCTCCGCCTCGTGGTGCTACTAGCTTGACATCCAAGATATATGAAAGTCCAGTAATCCTAAGGGAGTGACCATGTCGTCCACCACGACCGACACGGGAGACATAGCCGCCACCGGTGGGGCAATGCCCTACCCCAAGCGATGGGCGGCCGCGTTCGTGATGATCCTCGCGGCGCTCCTTGACATGATCGACGGTTCGATCGTGAACACCGCGCTGCCTTCCATCGGCACGGGCCTCAAGGCCACGTCGGCCGACCTGCAGTGGACCGTGTCGGCCTACATGCTGGGCTTACGACGGGGTGCGCGATTGAGGTCGGGCCGTGTTGGCCTGGCGGGTTGGCTGGTGGTTGATTACCGCATGGCCGCGCGGTCGGAGACCAGGCCGGCGATGGCCTGGTAGGTCTGGTCGAAGTACTCGCGGCGTCCGATCCAGCGTTGCAGGGGCCGCCACTGCTTGTGCTCGGCGTTGGCGTGCTCGACGCAGATCCGCTCGGAGGACTGCTGCTTGCGCGCTTCCTCCCAGGCCGCCAGGTCCTCGGGCGGGGCATCCTTCTTCGGCTTCAGCGGCGGCGCTTGGACCTGGGCGGGGAACTGCTTGGCCAGTCCCCGGTAGCCGGCGTCGACCTTGGCCTTGACCTGGGGGAACCTCTCGAACAGGTCGCAGATGCCCTCGGTCTTCAGCGCGGTCTGGTCGTGCTGGCGGCCGGGCCGGAAGGCACCCGCCCACAGGGTCCGGCCCTTCTCGTCGGTGACGACGGTGGCCTTCTTGGTGTTCTGCCGCATCTTCCCGGAGATGAATGCCCGGCGTCCGGGCTTGTTCGCCCGTGGACGTCGGACCCGGACCTCGGTGGCGTCGATCCGCAGTTCCACTCCGTGGGAGGCGGCGTAGGCGAAGACATCGGCCAGGGTGCGAAGGCGCAGGTCGGGACTTCCAGGGACGGCGAAGCCGCGGGCGGCGAGCAGGGGGCGGATCTCGTGGACCGCGCGGGTGATCGTGGAGCGGTCCACCTCGTAGAACAGGGCGAGGACGGCATGCGGAAGCTGGAAGCGCAGGATGACCAGGGTGGCGACGACCCGGTCGGTGAAGACGAGTTGGTGGTCGGGACCCGCTCCGGCGGCGCGCTGCCGGTCATGGCCCCGGCGTTCACGCAGCTGGGACTCCTGCCCGGCCACCCACGGCCCGGCCAACTCCGCGACCAGCTTGCCCAGGCGACGGCGCGGGATCCCGGTGCAGATACGATGGCTCAAGGCCGTGCGGGCCCCTCTTGACGTCACAATCATGATCGTCCCGCACGGCCGTTCGCATGCTCAGACCGGGGTTTCAGCTACCGCGCACCACGTCGTTAGGGCTCGCAGAGAATCAACATGCGTGTTTGATGTTGTCCGGGGATTCGGTGCCGTAGGCGTCGAGGTAGGCGGCCACGTCTGCGGGGGTGGTGAATCGTGCTGTGGAGCGGGGGACGGTGTATTCGTGCTGGTCCAGGAGGGGTTGGGTCTCCTGGATTGTGCGGGTGATGGTTTGCGAGCTGGTCTCGAAGAGTGCGCCGAGGAGGGCGTGGGTGAAGCAGCCGCGCTGATAGAGGACGGTGGCCAGGATCCGGTCGGGGTCAGTGAACGCCTGCCTGGGGCCCGCCCCGGGGCCCGCTGTCGTTCGTGGCCGCGTCGGTGACGGCGCTGGTGTTCCCGCTGGGCGGCCTGGATTGGCGCCAACCTGCTGATCAGGGCGTCCAGTTGTGCGCGGGTGAGGCCGGTGAGTTCCGGGTCGGTGAGCCGGGCGTGCTGGCGGGCACCCCATTGCCGCGGTTCCGCTCCGTGTGGAGTGCCGGTGGTTGTGGGGCCGCGCTGCTGGGCGTCGAGCGTGTAGTTCCAGTCGCCGTGGAAGCGGTGGCGGGTCATCGCCAGCGCGTCGACCTGGGCGTCGTCGACTTTCACTCCGGTGGGGTAGGCGCCGGTGTCGAGTTCGGCGCGGACCGTCAGTCCGGTGCGGGTGGTGGTCGCCGCAATGGACTGCAGAATGACTTCATGGCTGGTCAGGGGCCTGCCGCGCCAGTTCATGGAGATGTGGGAGAACAGCCGGTGCTCAATCCGATTCCACTTCGACGTGCCCGGAGGTAGGTGACAGACGGTGATTTCAAGGCCAGTCTCGGCGGCCAGGGCGGCAAGTTCGGTCTTCCACGCCCGGGTGCGGTAGCCGTTGGAGCCTCCGGCGTCGGCGGTGATGAGCAGACGCCGGGCGTGAGGGTAGTCGCCCTGTCCGGCCCCGCGCCACCAGCGGCGGATCGAGGCGACCGCGAAAGCGGCGGTGTCGTGGTCGGTGCCGACACTGACCCAGCCGGAGTTCCCGGCGATGTCGTAAATCCCGTACGGGATCGCCTTGCCGGGCCCCTCCCGGTCCAGGAAGTCATGCGTCTTGACCTTCACTGGATCGCCCGTGGGCTGCCACTCACGCCCCGCGTTCTTGTACTCGCCGACCATCTCCTTCTTCTTGCTGTCCACGCTGACCACCGGGTCCCCGGCGCCGATGTGGTCCTTGGCCTGCTCGTTGATGTAGTGGAACTGGGCATCCCGGTCCGGGTGCTGCTTGCCCTCCAGGGTCTTGGAGTTGGCCTGCAGGCTGAAGCCCTCCTCCCGCAGCAGGTCACCGACCGTGTCGGCGCTGACCCTGTGCCCCTGGCGGGTCAGCTCGGCGGCCAGGTTCCGGGTCGACTTGGTCGTCCACCGCAGCGGCGACATCGGGTCCCCGCGCATGTCCGGCTCGACCAGGGCCAGCAGCGCGGGCCGCAGCCCCGCATCAAGGTCAGCGGCCTTCTTCCGGCCGCCACCGGGCCGGCGGACCCGCCCCAGCGGCTCTACTCCCGCCTCCAGCTCATCCACCCCCTTCCGGACCGTCGTCTCGCTGGCGTCGGCTGCCCGAGCAACGGCCCGGATCCCACCGTGGCCCAGGAGACGGGCCTCGGCTCCCATCAGCAGACGCTGCTGCCGCTCGTCCAGGTGAGGGAACAACACCTCAAACTTCACCGCGAGTTGAACACGAATCTCATCGGGGATGCGCATACCACGCCAACGAACCGAATCACGGGAGGCAACATGTTGATTCTCTGCGAGCCCTTAGCCGGGACAGCAGGGCCCGGCCGAGTCCGATGGTGGCGCCGCGGCGCAGCCGCTCCTCGTCCCAGGTGCAGCCGTCGCGCAGTGCGACGTGGACGCCTTCCTCGGCGTAGTAGTCCTCCTGGTCGGCGATGTAGGCGGCCAGTTCCTCGTGCAGGCCCCGTCCGACGTAGGCGAGATCGATCGTGTGCATGAACGCTTCCCTTGATCGTGTCAGTCAGCGTCATGCGCCCGCGCGTGCCGCGGGTCCGGCCACTGCGGCCCATGGTGCTGAGGTGACGATGTGCCGGATACGGTCCGGCCGCCGACCGAACCGGGGGCGGTATGGCCTCTGCGCGATGGACAGCGGGATGTCAGTACATGGTCATTCCGCCGTTGACGGCGGCCGTGGTGCCGGTCATGAAGGCGTTGTCCTCGCCCGCGTAGAAGGCGACCGCTTGGGCGACGTCGGCGGGGTGTGCCAGGCGGCCCAGGGGGGTGGCGGCCACCTGCCGCCGCTTGTGCTCCTCGTCGAACACATCCGTCATGCGGGCCATACGGGTGTCCTCCACCGGGCCGGCCGCGACGATGTTGACGGTGATGCCCTGCGGGCCCAGTTCCTGTGCGAGATACCGGCCGAACTGCTCCAGCGCCGCCTTGGACGTGCCCAGCGCGATCATGTTCTCCCGCGGCCGACGGCTGAGGCCGGTACTGATAAAGATGATGCGCCCCCAGCCCTGTTCGGTCATGGCGGGCAGGACCGCCTTGGTGACGGCGAACGCCGCATGCATCTCGGCGTCGAGCTTGCCCCCCAGTTCCTCCCACGTCATGTCCTGGAACGACTTGACCGCATACGGGATCAACGCGTTGTGCACCAGCACGCCAACGCCACCCCAGGCCGCCTGCACCTGCCCGACCATGTTCTCGACCGCGGCCACCTCGCGCACGTCGGCCTGTACGGCCATGGCCTGGCCGCCCGCGGCCTCGATGTCGGCGACGACCTCCTCGGCCGCCTTGCTGCTGCTGAGGTAGTTCACCACCACGCGCATCCCCCGCGCGGCCAGCAGGCGCGCGGTGGCCGCACCGATTCCACTGCTGGCCCCTGTCACCAATGCCACCCTGCCGGCTGTCCCGGTCATGAGCCCACCTCCTGCTCGTCATTGCGGGCCGTCGGCATGACCACCCGGGGTTGTCCATCGCCGATGCCGGTGTGTGCCGAGCGGATCGCCCCGTAGAGCACGGTGTCGACGGTCGCCCGCAGCAGATCCGCCGCGGTCGAGTCGAGTTCGTGCGGCAACTGCGAGGTGAGCAGCCGCTCCAACGCCCCACGGGTGATCTCACTCAGCAGCTCGGGCGGCGCCGACAGCAGTCCCTGCCGGTGTCCGTCCCGGAACAGTTCGTCGAGCCGCCGGTAGACCACCGCGTCCACACGCTGCTCCACGTACTCGCGCAGCATCACATCGCCCCGCCCCGACGCGAGCTGGGCCGAGCCGATCCGCCCGAGCTCACTGCCCGCCGCGATCAGAAACCGCTGGACCCGCACACCGAACGGCTGCCCGTCCGCGTCCTCGGCCGCCGCCACCAGCGTGCGCTCCACCGCGGCGAACGTCCGATCCAGCACCGCGGCCAGCAGACTGCGCTTGTCGGGGAAATGACGGTAGATCGTCTTCTTGCTCATCCCGAGCTCACGAGCGAGATCGTCCATACTCACCCGCGCGAAACCCGACGCGAAGAACAGCCGACCGGCCGCCTCCACGATCATGTCGGCACGCCGCCCGTCACGCTCGGAAACTTGAGAAACTGATTTGGTTTCCATGATGGCTCCCCACCCTTATGCTGTCAAAACATTCTTACCGGACATATTGGGCCATGTGACCGAATCCCGCGATCTTGGCCGACACGGAGGAAGAGGACGTGCGCGGCGTGGGCACGCGGTTTCTCCAGACGCAGGCCGGAGCAGATCACGCGGATGTGCCGACGATAGCGACCGACGCCATCCGCGTGTCCTGCGCCTGACGGCCGAGCCGGCTCACAGGAGAGCGCACACCTCAACGACCGCTCATCTCGGTGCCGATCTGCCGCCTTCCCCCTGGCGACACCGGAGCCGCCAGATGTTGAACAGCACCAGCGCCTACGAAATCGTGAACGCGACCGGGTCCTCTTGTCGCCGCGCCAACACCGTCTACCGCAGGCCAAGAAGGAGGAGAGACAGCACGACCCAATGAACGCGCCAAGGCCCTCCCACCGCCTTGTCAAGCCGCTTGGGCGAAGCCCTCGTAGGTCAAGTTCTCCGCACACAGTTACGTGAACTCCACCTCCGGCTGCGGCTCGTACGCCTCCGGCTGGATACCGAGCTCGTGCGTGGAGTACTCACCGAGCCGCTTGACGTGCTCGGTCACGCCGACGTCCACGAGTCCGGCGACCATGGGCCCTATGAGTACCCCTCGCCGATCTCCGGTCTTCTGCACCGACTTCGTCGTCCTGCCCGGCCGCTGGAGGCCGAGCGGACAACCCGGTCCGCCACGCAGCGGCCATCGCGGAATCCACTCACACCGCTGACACCACATCCTCAGGATGGCGGTGAACACCTGGCACCGGACGGGCGAGCTCAGCGCGCCCACCCGCTCGGGAGACCGGATCCCCCGGCGCGGCTCTGGGCAGGTGCGCCGCGCAGGGCTGTCACAAACGGAGAGGCCGCCTTGTCCTCACTATGAACAGTCCCTGTTTGGAGGAATACATGAGCGCTGAGCACGCACACCTGCCCCCAGGCGTTGAGGTGATCACTACCCTGCCGGAGGCGGCGTCCCGGATCCCGGCTGGCGCCGAGGCCAGGACCATCCGGGTCACCCTGCCGCCCGGTGACCTGGGCGCACCGCCGCACCGGCACCCCGGGCCACTGTTCGGCTACGTGACCCAGGGTGAGATCCTCTTCGAGCTGGAGGGGCAACTGCCCCGGGTGCTCAAGGCCGGTGACGCCGTGTTCGAACCCGGAGGCGACGTGATCCACTACCAGGGCGCCAACAACCTTCCGGACGCGCAGTCGGAGCTGGTGGTGACCATGTTCGCGCGGCCGGGTACCCCGATTCTGACCGTGGTCAGCGCGGAGGAGTTGGCCGAACGACGACACCTGCGGGTTACCCAGGCATGGTGACCACCACTATTCCGGATCTCTCTTTCCGCCTTGACCGAGCAGCGGTTGGCCGCCGTCAGGCAGGCTACTGAGGTTTTCGGATCGGGGTCATCGTGGTGAGGTCGGGTCGGGATGCATCCGGTCTCCGCGATGAAATCGCCGAGCAGTCCGAGCTGGTACTGCACCCGTTTCAGGCGGGTGCAGGCCAGTGCGGCGAGTCCCTCGATGCCGCACGGGCGAGGTTGCCCAGGCTGTTCTTCAGATGTACCCGTACACCCTCGGCCGGGTTGGGATCGGGCATCTGGGCGGGGAAGCGGAAGACCGTCAGCCACTGCCGGGCCTCGATCAGCTCGCTGGTCGACGGCCGGACCGAGGATCGGACTGACGAGCGGATCGCGGAGGCCACTACCGGATCCCCATGTCCATCACCACGAGGTGATGGCCTTCGCCCCTCCGCGGATTTCCCTGACCATCCGTCACGGGCCTGCCGACGCCACCGTGGAAGGCGGCTCGACGGTTGCACGAGGATGCGCAGAACTGCGCTTCGGGCCCGTCGCCATGCTGCACGCCAGGCAGTCACCACTACGACAAACGCATTGACTGCAAAGATCGCCAATGCGCTAGCCTGTTGCGATCATCAGGAGCCGGGCGGGGGCGGCCTTTTACGGATGGAGACAGGGGCGGACCCGGCCGGCGCGGGAAGGGGATGACGCGTGAGACTGGCCAAGACGCGGGCTGCCTGCGTCACGCTGTGTGCGTTCGGTCTGGCGTTCGTGACCGCGAACTCCGCGTACGCGGCGTACTGAAGTTACGGCGCCTACGAAGGCGGCGGATACGGGTACTGGAACTACGACCCGGGGCCCGATCCGATCGCCCAGGGCGGCCCCGATGCGCCCGGCGACTCCATAGCCGCCTGCGATGTCTCGGCGGATGGGTGGGGCATCGAGGTCCGGCTCGACATCAACCGGGACGGGGATATCGACCGCACCATCAGTACCCGCGGGCATGCCTCTCCGTACTGCTCGGACTGGTTGAGCGGCAACATCAAGGAAGACACCCCGGTCCGCGTGTGGGTTGTCAAAGTAAGCGGTAGCACGGATTACCACCCCGTCTACAAGGACGGCACCGCATAGAGCACACCCGCTTGAGCCGGATGTGGATGCCGGGCAGGACCTGGGCATCGTACGGCGGTGATCGCTCCAGCCTCCAGGCGGAGGCCCCACCCCTGGCTTGGCCCGTGTGCTGACACCTGAGCAGGACCGCGCCTTCTCTCCCGGCCCTCCCGAGGGAAGAACCGGGAGAGAAGGCGGCATTTGAGTGATCGGCAGCCCGAATTACGGCGTCGGCCCGACGGCGGCAGGGCTGCGGATCTGTGAGCCTTGTGCCGAGGCCGGCTTGAAGCCGTGGCCGGTGCCGTGGTGGAGACACCACCCGACCGGATCGCCACCAGATGTTCGGTCCCGAAACTCCTGCAACGCGACAACGGTCGTCAAGGAGGCGGCTACCGCCGAGCGGACCTGTTCGTGCGCGTACCGATCCGCTTGGGACCGACGCCGAGGGCTGCGACGGTGCGTGACCGGAATCGCGAAGGGGGTCGCTGTGCGGTCGCCCTGTCGTCCCACGGCAATCCTGTGGTGGCCAGCTGCGATCAGCCTGGCGACGGCGAGCGGCGCACACGGCGTAGCGGGCCGACGACATGGGCACCACCCAGTACGAGACGCACCCCTGCGGCGCGGGCTCTACGGCGTCCATCCGCGGCACTCCCAGGTGTGTCCCACGGCCGAGGACATCCACGTCCAGCGCCGCCGCCATTTCTCCGCTGTCTGATGCCACATCGTGGGCATGCTGGCGGACCCCAGCGCGTAATACCGGTGTCCATGCGGATCGCAGATAACCGGACCACCGTCAAGGACCTGGCCGAGGAACACGTCGACTGCCCACGGCTCCGCACTGCCGGTCAACGCGAGCACCACACGCCCGGGGATCCGTACGGCCGGTGTTTCGACAGCAGCCAGTGTTCAGCGGCCAATTGCCTGTCGGCGCTCCTCAGCAGCGTGAGCCGCGCCCCGGGGCCGTCGTGAGCCGTCGTTGATCAACACAGCCGCTCCGCAGCGATATTGACTGGTCGTACAGCCTCCGCTCCGCATAACTTCGGCAGCATGGCTGACGAGTGCTTCCGGCATCCACGGCTCGCCGCGATCTACGACCCCCTTGACCCCGATCGCACCGATCTCGATGCCTACGTGCGGATGACGGAGGAGTTCAAAGCGCGCCGGGTACTGGACATTGGATGTGGGACAGGTGTGTTCGCCCTCCTGCTGGCTGACCGCGGGATCGAGGTCATCGGTGTCGATTCCGCGTCCGCGTCCATCGATGTGGCCCGGGGAAAGCCGGGCAGCGAGCGAGTGCGCTGGATCTGCGGTGATGCGGCGGCACTTCCGTCGCTGCGGGTTGATCTGGCGACCATGACGGCGGACGTCGCCCAGGCCATCGTCGATCCGCAGGCGTGGAAGGAGACCTTGCGGGGCGCCTATGAAGCACTGCGTCCCGGCGGACATCTGGTGTTCGAGACCCGCGATCCGGCCAGGCGAGCCTGGGAAGAGTGGAACCGTGAGACTTCCTACGGCGTTACGGAGATCCCGGGCGTCGGCGCGGTCGAGAGCTGGGTCCAGTTGACCGAGGTGAGTTGGCCGCTGGTGACGTTCCGATGGACCTACGTGTTCGGCGCAGACGGGCAGATGCTGACGTCGGATTCAACCTTGCGCTTCCGTGAGCGGCTGGAGGTCGAAGCCCAGCTGGTCGCACAGGGCTATGTGGTGGAGGGCATTCGTGACGCGCCCGACCGGCCAGGCAAGGAGTTCGTTTTCCTTGCACGGCGTCCAAAGGCCAGCCGGGTCTGAGAGCCAGTGTGCGGGTCCGACGATGGGCCCGTTGAACTCCACCCGATTCCGGGCGGGCTTCGGAGCTCCAATTTCTCAGGTCTGACAGCCGGGCTTACCGATAGACCCCGGGGTATCCCATCCGCAGCGAATCAGCATACTTGCAAGTCCGGGACATGTAGGCCTTGGGCGTTGGGACAGCGCCCAGTGGGAGGTGCGGGAATGAGTCTCCGTCTGGCGGCGTACGCCGTGTGCATCGAGGACGGGCAGGTGCTGCTCGCCCGTCACGTACCGCCGAAGGGCGAGACCAACTGGACCCTTCCGGGCGGCAGGGTCGAGCACGCGGAGGATCCGTTCGATGCGGTGATCCGGGAGGTCGCTGAGGAGACCGGCTGCGAGGCGGTGGTCGAACGCCTGCTGGGCGTGGACTCAAGGGTGATCCCCGCAGCCGAACGCACCATCCCCGGCGGACCAAAGCACCAGAATATTGGCATCTTCTATCAAGTCCGTATCACCGGCGGCCAACTTCGGCCTGAGCCGAACGGCAAAACCGCCGAGTCGGTCTGGACTCCGATCCCCGATGTCGCCTGGCTTCGCCGGTCATCGCTGGTCGACATCGGAATCGCCCTGGCACAGACCCATCCGGCAACCGGCCACGTCGCTCCTGTCCCGGTCGGCGGCCTGATCCAGCACTGAGGCCGCCACCAAGAGGATCTGCTCGACGCGGGCACGGACCTGCCTCAACCCACCGCAACCCCCGGCCCGTCGCCGACTTCCTCGACCTCACCGCATGAGCGCCGTTCAGGCGGCGTCAAGCAGATCAGCAAGGCCTTCGGCGCCCGGGTGGACACCGCCGACCGGCCGACCGCGCTCGCCGACACCCGGGCTGATCTGCTGCTGTTCCCCTACGATTTCCGGCTCGGGGTGCGCAGCGCCGCCGAGCGGCTGCACACCGAGATCGAGGACCGGCTCGCCGCCATGTGCGGCACCGAGCGGGAGAAGGCGGGACGTGTCGTGGTGATCGGCCACTCCATGGGCGGTCTGGTGGCCAGGTACTGGCTGGGGCCGCTCGGTGGCGCGGACCGTTGTGCGGCGCTGATCACTCTGGGCGCCCCGCACCGGGGCGCACCAAAGGCGCTGGACTGGCTGGTCAACGGCATGCTGGGCGGCGGGGTGCCGTTCGGCAGGGCAAGCGCGGTGCTGCGGGAGTGGCAGTCGGTCTACGATCTGTTGCCCCGGTACCGCATGATCGCCCAGCCCGGCGGAACACCGCTTTACCCCTACGAACTGGGCCCCGCCGTCACGGCACGGGCGCCTGGCTTTTCCGCACGGGCGAAGGCCGCCTTCACACTGCACGAGGAGATCCGGGAGTTCTGGTCGCGCCCCGAACCCGGGATTGCGCTACCGAAGGTCACGGCGGTGTTCGCGCGCGGACACGGCACCCTGCACAGGGCCGCTGTCGTGGGCGACCGTCTTGAGGTCGGCGACAAAGATCCCGACTGGCTTCCCAACTCCGGCTGGGGCGGTGACGGCACGGTGCCCGCCATCTCCGCAATTCCAGTGGAGGCGGACAGTGACCGCAACGCATGGCGTGCAGTGCCGGTCAAGCATCTTGCGCTCGCCTCCGCACCGGAGGCACTGGAGAACCTCGCCATGATTACCAGCCCTTCCCTCAGTGCCGTGCTCGGTGACACCCCACAGAGTCCCTGGCTCGGGGTGGACCTCGACGACGTGCTGATCACGGGGACCACACCGTCTCTGCGGGTACGGCTGCTCGGGGCGGAGCGGGACCCGGCCACCCGTATCCACGCCGAGTGAGGCAGTGGCGGCGGCCGAGGAGGCAACGGGGATTTTCCGTGGTCTGGCCGACTCCAACGGAGCCGGCCATCGCGCCGACTTGGCCATCTGCCTGCATTCACTGGCCACCCGGCTGAAAAACGTGGGGCGCTATCCGGAGGCCCGAACGGCAGCGGCAGAAGCCGTGGACCGCTTCCGGGCGCTGGCCGAGGAGAATCGCGGCGCCCATCTGCCCGCTCTCGGCACCGCGTTGCGCACCCTGGCGGCGCAACTCGCCAACACCCGGGAGTGGGTGGACGCAGAACAGGCAGCAGCCGAAGCCCTCGCAGTACAACGTGAGTTGGTACAGGAGCAAGGAGACAGCCATCGGCCGGAACTTACCGCAGCACTGCACGGTCACTCCCTGCGCCTTGGTGCGCTGAGGCATGCCGCACGCGCCACGGAAACGGCAGAAGAGGCCGTCGCCTGCTACCGGGCCTTGTCGGAAACCGATCCCGAACGCCACCGGCTGCCGCTCGCGCAGGCACTGAACAACCTCGCCCACCGGCTCTCCCTCGCTCACCAGCACACCGAGGCGCTGGCAGTCAGCACGGAAGCACTGGAACACTTCCGCATCCTGGCCGACCAGAACGCAGCCCTGCACACCGAGCACTTCGCCATGGCCCTCAACAACAACGCGAACAAACTGGCGGAACTCGGTCGGCACCAGGAAGCCCTCCCGGCAGCCGATGAAGCTGTCCGCCACTTCCGTGTCCTGGCGTCCGCCCGCCCCGCCGTCCACCGGCTGCGCCTTGCAACTGCCCTGAGTACCCAAGCCCGGATGCTGCTGCAGGTGCGGCGGCAGGCAGAAGGCATCGTCAGCGCGTCGGAGTCCGTCGCGCTGCGCCGCGCGGAGGCGGCACTCGGCCCAGGTCGCCGCCCGCAGCTCGCGACTGGCCTCGCAAAATACTCCGACCAGCTGGCAAAGTCCGGTCATCGCGAGGAGGGACTCGTCGCAGCCGCGGAAGCTGTCGCACTCTGCCGAGGCTGGCAGATCCCGCGCCCAGACCTCGTCTCCCTCGCCGAGTTGCTGCACCCTCTGCTCGACCGTCTCTTCGAACTGGACTTCGACGACAAGGCTCTGCAGACAAGCAGGGAGATACTGCACCTCCGGCGCCGACTGGCCGCCGAGCGCTCAGCCCCCTACCCGCCAGCCGCGACCGCCCTGTACAACGTGGCCGTAGCCCTCGACGCCCTTGGGCGTCGAGGTGAGGCATTGCCGCTCCTCGACGAAGCGGTGGGAATCTGCCGTGAGGCGGTGTTCACCCGCAGCACCCCTTCCCGACGGGAGCTTCTCGCTGACACCGAGCAGTTCCGAGCATCACTCCTGCGGGGCGACTGACGGACGTGGCTCGGCCCATTCCATGAGCCCTTCCCCACTTCGCCAGGTTTCCTGACGCGCATCACCCCTGACTGAGGCGGATGAAGACACAGAGGGCAGCCTGCCGGACGGCGCCTACCCGTTCCCATGGATCGAGCAGATTGAGGACTCCCTGGCCGAGGGTAATTCTTCCGCTGCCTGCGGCCTGAGGCGCAGTGCGGGTTTCCCCCACGCGCTAGGTATCAGGTCGGTGTGGGCCTCGCCCGCTCTGCCGGGTACGTTCACCTCGTGTGCTACTACGCCGAGAAGCCCTACAAGCTGCATTACGCGTGCGTGCCCTGCCGCGTCGCGTTCAAGCGGCACCCCAGGCCCGGCGAGCACCGATGCCCTCGATGCTCAGGGCCGCTGGTCTGTGCCGGTCACGACTTCGCGACACCACGGCGCCGCGACACCAAGGCATGGACGGTCGTGGCTGCGGTTCTCAACGCCGGACTGCGTTACGAGGGCCGCGAACCGTGCGGCTGCGGCAAGGAACCCAAGTTCCGTCCTCGCACCCGAGCTCAGCTGCGAGCACGTCGAATCGCAGCAGCCCGAACCGGCACGCGTCTTGCCGACATGTTGGGACGCGCAGATCTACAGGCGTCCGGCCCCGTAGGCGTGGTCTGAGGCATCCGAGACAGTCGTCGGTCAGTCCTCCACAGCAGGAGAGCGAAGCGGCCGTCGGTGCAACCGCGTCACCTCCGGATCCGGATCGCTCGGCTGGGGAGCCTCCAGGAGTCCCCCGAGGCCAACTCGTTCGACGGGCAGAAGCCGTGGCGACTCCTCCGCGGGCGGCGTGCTGCTGGTGGCGGTCGGGCCCGTGCCGAGTCGGCGTCGCGTGATGCTCATAGCGACAGTCTGGCGCATGCCCCTCCGACGTCTTGGCCCGGAGCGTCGTCCCGGCCCTGGATGTGCCGGGCCATCCTGGTCAAACGCGCGTCCCCGAGCGGTAGGTCGATCTGGAAGTGGGACTCCTTCAGGGGGCTCAGGCCGCCACCCCGACTCGAAGGGCGCGCCGATGTACTGGTCGGTTGTATGGCCCTGGACGTCGCCGGGACGCAGTGCGTCGGCGCGGGCACGGCTCGATGTACGACGCACTGAACCGTGGGAACGTCGATGTGCCCCCGCTGCGGCAGGTGCCGGCCGGCCTGCCCCTGCCGCAGGCCGCCGACCGACGCCCGGTCTGGCGGTCGACAGCGGCCACTGGATACGCACCGACCGGCGCCGACCGCCTGTTCTGCCACGTCTACGGCCGCAGCGGCCGGTCCTCGGAGCAGTTCGTGCCTGGCTGGCCGTACTCCTTCGTCGCCGCCCGGGATGCAGGCCGGACGTCCTGGTGCCAGCTCCGGCACGCCCTGCGTCTGGGCCCGGCCGACGACACCACTGACGCCCCGCGCATGACTCACCTCCTGAATGACCGCAGTTGCGGCAGCCGAGACGCCACTGGGTGTGCGATGCACTGACGCACCACGACAGGTCGGGGCTGAGACCCTAAGCCTTGATCCACCGACGTGGTCTGAAAATGATCTTCTGACTGATCCTGAGCCGGTTTCGGGGCGGTGATTGTGGGCGGGCAGGTGGCACCCGCTGGTCTGCCCAGCATTTCCACGTTGTTCGGTTCCGGTTGGGCCTTGGCGGGCGGGGTGGGCAGGGTCGTCAGGCGGGTCCGGGTGGGTCGTGGGCGGTGTCGAAAAGATGTGTCCAGGCGTGCTGCCAGGGCCAGTTGTGTGGCAGGTGCAGGGTGATACGCCGTGCGGAGCGGGCGATCCGGGCCGGAATCTGGACCAGGTGGGCACGGAGAGTGGCGGTGGTGGCCTTGGCGTGGAAGGCGGAGGTGAGCGCGCCGGTGGCCCGCAGCAGGTTGTAGGTCATGGCCCACAGGGTGAGCCAGGCGGCGTTGGCGTGGAAGTGTCCGGAAGGCAGGTGGGTCAGTGCGGAGGCTTTGCTGTCGGCGATGACCTGTTCGACCACCGCGTGGTGGCGGTGTTCCCGCTCGGCCTGGAGGGTGGGGGCGGGGTTGTCGGTGAAGAACGGGTGGTAACGCCAGACGGGGAACAGTTCGCCCTGCTCACCTACGACGGCGGGTTTGGCGAGGTCACGGACCCGGCGGACGATCAGCCGGGCGGTGACTTGCTCGCTCTTCTTGCGGCTCGCGAAGGCGGTGTAGGCGGGCATCTCGGCGACTTCGGCGTCCGAAATGAGTTCGCCGGTCTCGGGGTCTGGCACCGCGGTCGGGTAGGTGATCTGCTGCCATGCTTCGGTGGGAATGGCGAGGACGGCCCGTTTGATGGAGGGGTTCATGCCGGTGGTGATCGAGAAGTGGGCTCCGGCCCGGCGGCAGGCGGCGATCACACCGGCGTTGTAGAACTGCGAATCGGCGCGCAGGATGCGGGTGCCGGTGCAGCCGGCCTCCCGGGCGGTGGCCAGGGCTTCGCTGACGAACTTCGGGGCGCCGCGGGAGTCGGCTGCCTTGCCGCGGCGCATGCGGACTCCGGCGATCACCGGGCGGGAGCCGGGCGTGCAGATGGTGGCGAGCAGGGGGTGGAGGGTGCGGATGCCCTTGAACCGGCCGTACTCGGCACCCTGTTTGGCCCGGCCGTAGACCCGTTTATGGGTGGAGTCGACATCAATGAATGCCATCGCGTCGGCGCCGGGCAGCAGCGGGGTATGCGCGGCCAGCGCGCCAAGGAACCGGCGGTGAACGGCGTGCAGTTGGAGAGCGTGACCGTGGGTGAACGAGCGCAGGAACGTGCCCAGCGTGGACGGGGCACGAATGCCCGCGAACACGGCCGTCATCGCACCATGGCGCAGAACGTTCAGGTCGTCGATGCTGTCCGCACCTGCGGCCATGCCCGCGACGATGCTGGTGACCTTGGCGTCCGCCGCCGCCCCCGCGCTGTTGCTCGCGCCGGTCAGCTTCACGTTCTCGGCCACCAGACGCGAAAGACCGCCCCGCTCGGCCAGGCGCATCACCGGGACCAGCCCGGCATACGCGATCAGATTCGGGTCATCGAACGCAGCGGAGACCGCCGCCGATGTATGGGAAACTTTCATCTCGGAAGTGCCTTGCCGATCGTGCGTGCTGGAAGCCTGAAGAACTCCCATCATCGCAGGTCACAAGGCACTTCCTCGTTTTTCTAGCCGCTATCCACAAGACGCCGGCCGGTGGATCAAGGCTAAGCCTTGATCCACCGACGTGGTCTGAAAATGATCTTCTGACTGATCCTGAGCCGGTTTCGGGGCGGTGATTGTGGGCGGGCAGGTGGCACCCGCTGGTCTGCCCAGCATTTCCACGTTGTTCGGTTCCGGTTGGGCCTTGGCGGGCGGGGTGGGCAGGGTCGTCAGGCGGGTCCGGGTGGGTCGTGGGCGGTGTCGAAAAGATGTGTCCAGGCGTGCTGCCAGGGCCAGTTGTGTGGCAGGTGCAGGGTGATACGCCGTGCGGAGCGGGCGATCCGGGCCGGAATCTGGACCAGGTGGGCACGGAGAGTGGCGGTGGTGGCCTTGGCGTGGAAGGCGGAGGTGAGCGCGCCGGTGGCCCGCAGCAGGTTGTAGGTCATGGCCCACAGGGTGAGCCAGGCGGCGTTGGCGTGGAAGTGTCCGGAAGGCAGGTGGGTCAGTGCGGAGGCTTTGCTGTCGGCGATGACCTGTTCGACCACCGCGTGGTGGCGGTGTTCCCGCTCGGCCTGGAGGGTGGGGGCGGGGTTGTCGGTGAAGAACGGGTGGTAACGCCAGACGGGGAACAGTTCGCCCTGCTCACCTACGACGGCGGGTTTGGCGAGGTCACGGACCCGGCGGACGATCAGCCGGGCGGTGACTTGCTCGCTCTTCTTGCGGCTCGCGAAGGCGGTGTAGGCGGGCATCTCGGCGACTTCGGCGTCCGAAATGAGTTCGCCGGTCTCGGGGTCTGGCACCGCGGTCGGGTAGGTGATCTGCTGCCATGCTTCGGTGGGAATGGCGAGGACGGCCCGTTTGATGGAGGGGTTCATGCCGGTGGTGATCGAGAAGTGGGCTCCGGCCCGGCGGCAGGCGGCGATCACACCGGCGTTGTAGAACTGCGAATCGGCGCGCAGGATGCGGGTGCCGGTGCAGCCGGCCTCCCGGGCGGTGGCCAGGGCTTCGCTGACGAACTTCGGGGCGCCGCGGGAGTCGGCTGCCTTGCCGCGGCGCATGCGGACTCCGGCGATCACCGGGCGGGAGCCGGGCGTGCAGATGGTGGCGAGCAGGGGGTGGAGGGTGCGGATGCCCTTGAACCGGCCGTACTCGGCACCCTGTTTGGCCCGGCCGTAGACCCGTTTATGGGTGGAGTCGACATCAATGAATGCCATCGCGTCGGCGCCGGGCAGCAGCGGGGTATGCGCGGCCAGCGCGCCAAGGAACCGGCGGTGAACGGCGTGCAGTTGGAGAGCGTGACCGTGGGTGAACGAGCGCAGGAACGTGCCCAGCGTGGACGGGGCACGAATGCCCGCGAACACGGCCGTCATCGCACCATGGCGCAGAACGTTCAGGTCGTCGATGCTGTCCGCACCTGCGGCCATGCCCGCGACGATGCTGGTGACCTTGGCGTCCGCCGCCGCCCCCGCGCTGTTGCTCGCGCCGGTCAGCTTCACGTTCTCGGCCACCAGACGCGAAAGACCGCCCCGCTCGGCCAGGCGCATCACCGGGACCAGCCCGGCATACGCGATCAGATTCGGGTCATCGAACGCAGCGGAGACCGCCGCCGATGTATGGGAAACTTTCATCTCGGAAGTGCCTTGCCGATCGTGCGTGCTGGAAGCCTGAAGAACTCCCATCATCGCAGGTCACAAGGCACTTCCTCGTTTTTCTAGCCGCTATCCACAAGACGCCGGCCGGTGGATCAAGGCTAAGCCTTGATCCACCGACGTGGTCTGAAAATGATCTTCTGACTGATCCTGAGCCGGTTTCGGGGCGGTGATTGTGGGCGGGCAGGTGGCACCCGCTGGTCTGCCCAGCATTTCCACGTTGTTCGGTTCCGGTTGGGCCTTGGCGGGCGGGGTGGGCAGGGTCGTCAGGCGGGTCCGGGTGGGTCGTGGGCGGTGTCGAAAAGATGTGTCCAGGCGTGCTGCCAGGGCCAGTTGTGTGGCAGGTGCAGGGTGATACGCCGTGCGGAGCGGGCGATCCGGGCCGGAATCTGGACCAGGTGGGCACGGAGAGTGGCGGTGGTGGCCTTGGCGTGGAAGGCGGAGGTGAGCGCGCCGGTGGCCCGCAGCAGGTTGTAGGTCATGGCCCACAGGGTGAGCCAGGCGGCGTTGGCGTGGAAGTGTCCGGAAGGCAGGTGGGTCAGTGCGGAGGCTTTGCTGTCGGCGATGACCTGTTCGACCACCGCGTGGTGGCGGTGTTCCCGCTCGGCCTGGAGGGTGGGGGCGGGGTTGTCGGTGAAGAACGGGTGGTAACGCCAGACGGGGAACAGTTCGCCCTGCTCACCTACGACGGCGGGTTTGGCGAGGTCACGGACCCGGCGGACGATCAGCCGGGCGGTGACTTGCTCGCTCTTCTTGCGGCTCGCGAAGGCGGTGTAGGCGGGCATCTCGGCGACTTCGGCGTCCGAAATGAGTTCGCCGGTCTCGGGGTCTGGCACCGCGGTCGGGTAGGTGATCTGCTGCCATGCTTCGGTGGGAATGGCGAGGACGGCCCGTTTGATGGAGGGGTTCATGCCGGTGGTGATCGAGAAGTGGGCTCCGGCCCGGCGGCAGGCGGCGATCACACCGGCGTTGTAGAACTGCGAATCGGCGCGCAGGATGCGGGTGCCGGTGCAGCCGGCCTCCCGGGCGGTGGCCAGGGCTTCGCTGACGAACTTCGGGGCGCCGCGGGAGTCGGCTGCCTTGCCGCGGCGCATGCGGACTCCGGCGATCACCGGGCGGGAGCCGGGCGTGCAGATGGTGGCGAGCAGGGGGTGGAGGGTGCGGATGCCCTTGAACCGGCCGTACTCGGCACCCTGTTTGGCCCGGCCGTAGACCCGTTTATGGGTGGAGTCGACATCAATGAATGCCATCGCGTCGGCGCCGGGCAGCAGCGGGGTATGCGCGGCCAGCGCGCCAAGGAACCGGCGGTGAACGGCGTGCAGTTGGAGAGCGTGACCGTGGGTGAACGAGCGCAGGAACGTGCCCAGCGTGGACGGGGCACGAATGCCCGCGAACACGGCCGTCATCGCACCATGGCGCAGAACGTTCAGGTCGTCGATGCTGTCCGCACCTGCGGCCATGCCCGCGACGATGCTGGTGACCTTGGCGTCCGCCGCCGCCCCCGCGCTGTTGCTCGCGCCGGTCAGCTTCACGTTCTCGGCCACCAGACGCGAAAGACCGCCCCGCTCGGCCAGGCGCATCACCGGGACCAGCCCGGCATACGCGATCAGATTCGGGTCATCGAACGCAGCGGAGACCGCCGCCGATGTATGGGAAACTTTCATCTCGGAAGTGCCTTGCCGATCGTGCGTGCTGGAAGCCTGAAGAACTCCCATCATCGCAGGTCACAAGGCACTTCCTCGTTTTTCTAGCCGCTATCCACAAGACGCCGGCCGGTGGATCAAGGCTAAGGCACAGGCTCAGAAGCTGGGCCATGTTCCGTGACCGAAGGCGCTCAGATTGTGTGGCGTGGGTCTGTCCAGCCAACGGTGTAACTCGGGTGGTGTGAGTTAGCGGCGGCCGACGCAGAGTCGGCCGTCGAAGGCGATGTCGAAGGCCTGGAGTGCGGGCTTCCAGCGCATGGTCCAGCGTTTGCGTCCCTGCCCGGTGGGGTCCAGGCTCATGACGGCGAGATAGACGCACTTGAGAGCCGCGGCCTCGTTCGGCAAGTGCCCGCGGGCCCGGACCGCTTTGCGTATGCGCGCGTTCACGCTCTCGATCGCATTCGTGGTGCAGACAACGCGTCGGATCTCCGTGTCGAACTGGAGGAACGGCACGAACTCCGCCCAGGCGTTCTCCCAAAGCCGCACGATCGCCGGATACTTCGCGCCCCACTCCTCCTGGAAGTCCAGGAAGCGGTCCTCGGCGGCCTTTGCCGTCGGCGCGGTGTAGACCGGCTTGAGCGCGCGGGAGATCTTGTCCCAGTCCTGGCGGCCCGCGTAGCGGAACGAGGCCCGGATCAAATGGACGACACAGGTCTGCGTGACTGCCTGCGGCCAGACCGCCGAGATGGAGTCGGACAGGAGTCGGACACGCCCTTCAGGCCGTCGCAGACCACCATGCACACGTCCTCGACGCCGCGGTTCTTGATCTCGGTCAGAACCTGGAGCCCGTACTTGGCGCCCTCGCCGCCGTCGCCGGCCCACAGACCGAGGATGTCCCGGGTGCCGTCCACGGTCACCGCGAGGGCAACGTAGATCGGCCGGTTCGCCACCTGCCCGTCGCGGACCTTCACGTGCACGCGGTCGATGAAGATCACGGGGTAGACCGCTTGATTTCCACCGATGGTTGCGAACGGCCGGGAAGGAGATCGTTCGCATGCCTCGTGGAGGAGCCAATCGCAAGCCGACGGCAGCCAGACAGCGGTACTTCGAACTGGTGCGCCAGGGCCTGAAAGGGGCCGCAGCCGCCCGCCAAGTGGGCGTATCCACCAGCTGCGGATCCAAGTGGTTCATCGAAGCTGGAAGCATGATCATCCCAGATACCTCCGTGGCACCACGCTTCCTCACTCAAGACGACCGCATCGCCATCGCCGACGGCCTGCGTGCCGAAAAGGCTCCCGCAGCGATCGCCGCCGCGATCGGGAAGAGCACGTCCACCGTCTACCGGGAGATCGGCCGGGGCGGGAAGGGCGACGGCAGCTATGACCCCTGGTGGGCGCACAACCAGGCACTGCTGCGCAGACAGCGCCCGAAGACCGAGAAGATCCGGGAACATGCTCCGTTGCGCTCCGTGGTCCGTGACAAGCTCGACAAGGGGTGGTCACCGCAGCAGATCTCCCGCTACCTGCGGCGGCAGTACCCCGACCAGCCACGGATGCACGCCTGCCCAGAGACGATCTACCGCGGGCTGTTCGCCGGGCTCCTGGGGCGGCGCCAGGGCCGGCTGCGGACCGGGCGTACGCGACGCAGGAGGCAGCGCCGGGGCGTCCCGTCACCCAACAAGATCAAGAACATGACGTTGATCCATAACCGACCCACCATTGTCAACGAACGTACCAGGCCGGGAGATTGGGAAGGAGATCTCACCATCGGCCGCGGCCAGCGGTCAGCGATCGGGACGCTGGTCGACCGTGCGACGCGCTTCGTCCGCCTGATCCACCTGCCGGACGGGTGGAAAGCCCACCGGACCGCCCACGAGGAGATGCCTGCGTTGCCCGTATGCCTCGCGGTCGAAGGCGGCCTGACGCTCCGACAGCCCCGCCTCAGCCGATGGCCGCGCTGATCCCCTCGGGGACGGGGATCACCGCGCGGATCCCGCGATCTCGGAGTGCCCACGGACAGCGCGTCTCCCACTCACCAGCAGGCTTGCCCGCGTCCCTCTCCGCCACCGCGCAGTCCTGCCTCACCTCTCCCGCAGCGGGCGGCAACGGGCCACTGGGGTGGCTCGCGGCGACAACGGCGCCCCCGCGCGGCGCGGGTCCGGGGGACCAGCCCAAGATCCGCGTTTAATCGCGCCAGAGAACCGCACCGCCGGGCGCCGAGAGCGCTGACGGGCGCGCGGATCTCCGGGCCACGCCCCGCAGGCTTGAGGGAGATAACAATGAGTGGCACAACGACCTTGCCGACACCGTCCGGTCCGTACCTGGAGAAAGGGCTGCTGCCGGCCGACTTCTACGCCCACGAGGAACTGCTGCCGGACAAGGATCGGGAGAAGATCGAGTCCGTCCGCGAGTTCCTTCGCACGCAGGCCGCCCCGATCGTCGACGACTACTGGGCCCGGGCCGAGTTCCCCTTCCAGCTGGTCGAGGGCTTCGGGAGGCTCGGTCTTGTGGACTGGGCCGACCCGGACTCCCCGGAATCCAGGCCGAGCAACCTCCTCATGGGATTCCTCGCGCTGGAGTTGGCGCACGTCGACGCGTCCTTGGCGACGTTCTCCGGCGTGCACACCGGTCTGGCCATGGGCACCATCCTCACCTGCGGCTCCGACGAACAGAAGCGGCGGTGGCTGCCGACGATGAGCCGCTTCGAGAAGATCGGCGCCTTCGCGTTGACCGAGCCGCATGGTGGTTCCGACGTGGCCGGCGGCCTGCAGACGACCGCGCGCCGCGACGGCGACGGATGGATCCTCGACGGAGCCAAGCGGTCCTACCTTGTTCGTGGGTTGGACGGGCCGTCGTAAGGTCCAGAGACCCAGAGACACCGGGTATGGCTTCCAAGCGGTTGCCCTCGATGGTTCCATCCACCTGGCCGCCCGGTGTCTCACGACGACTCGGCCGCTGATTAGGAGCTGCGAACGCCTTCGAGCGGATCGCTGAGTAGGACCACGCCGGCGAGGTCGTCCGGGAGAACAGAGCGTCATCGAACGACCGGAGGAACAGGTGGCCCAGATCTGGGCGGGTACGGACATCGGCAAGACCCATCACCACTGCGTGGTCCTCAACGCGGAGGGCGTACGGTTGCTGTCGCGACGGGTCTTGAACGACGAGCCGGAGCTGCTGGCCCTGCTCGCCGATGTGCTGGCCCTCGACGAGGACGTGGTCTGGGCGGTCGACGTTGCCGACGGCATGGCCGCACTGTGGATCAGCCTCTTGCTCAACCACGGCCAGCACCTCGTCTACATACCCGGCCTGGCGGTTAACCGGGCTTCGGCCGGATACCGGGGCATGGGCAAGACCGACGCGAAGGACGCCACCGTCATCGCCGACCAGGCCCGGATGCGCCGAGACCTGACCGTCCTGAAGCCGGACGACGAGCACGCCATCGAACTGCGGATCCTCACCAGCCGTCGGGCCGACCTGAACGCCGACCGCACCCGCCGGATCAACCGCCTGCGCGGCCAACTCACCAGCATCTTCCCGGCCTTGGAGCGAGTCCTCGACCTGGGCAACGCCGGGCCGCTGATTCTGCTGACCGGCTATCAGACGCCGGCCGCTCTGCGTCGAACTGGCCGCAGGCGCCTGGAGACCTGGCTGCGGAACCGTAACACCCGCAGTCCCGAAGCCCTGGCCGAGGTCGCCCTGGAAGCGGCTGAGCGCCAGCACACCGCCGTCCCCGGGGAGAAGATCACGGCGCAGGTGATCCATACCCTGGCCAAGGAGGTGATGAGCCTCAACGAGCAGATCACCGAGATCGACAAGCTCATTGCGGCCCGGTTTCGCGACCACGAACTCGCCGAAGTAATCTCCAGCATGCCCGGCATCGGCCCACTGCTGGGCGCGGAGTTCCTCGCCGCCACCGCCGGCGACATGAGCCGCTACGGCACCGCTGACCGCCTGGCCAGCCTTGCCGGAGTCGCTCCGGTCCCCCGGGACTCGGGCAACATCAGTGGCAACCTGCACAGGCCCAGGCGCTATCACCGCGGGCTGCAACGCGTCTTCTACACCTCCGCGCTGATCAGCATCCGCAGCTGCGACCAGTCGCGTCGTTTCTACGAACGCAAGCGCGCCGAAGGCAAGCGGCACATCCAGGCCGTCCTCGCCCTGGCCCGACGACGCGTGAACGTCCTGTGGGCTCTCATCCGTGACGGACAGTGCTACCAAAGCAACCTCCCCGTCACTGCTGCGGCTTGACAACATCATTAGGAGGTGGATCGGCAACGCGACGTTCGCCGACCTGGTCGTCGTCTGGGCCCGCGATGCCGAGACGCAGCACGTGCTGGGCTTCGTCGTGGAGAAGGACACCCCCGGGTTCACCGCGACGAAGATCGAGAACAAGATGGCGCTGCGGATCGTACAGAACGCCGACATCGTGCTCGACGGCTGCCGTGTTCCGGAGGCCAACAGGCTGCAGAACGCGAACTCGTTCAAGGACACCGCCAAGATCCTGCGCCAGACCCGCAGCGGCGTGGCGTGGCAGGCGGTGGGAGTGATGTTCGGCGCCTACGAGATCGCCCTGAAGTACGCGAAGGAGCGCGAGCAGTTCGGACGCCCGATCGGAGGCTTCCAGCTCGTACAGGACCTGCTGGTGAAGATGCTCGGCAATGCCACGGCCTCGTGCGGGATGATGACGCGCCTGGCCCAGTTACAGGACTCCGGGGTGTACCGGGACGAACAGTCCGCCCTGGCGAAGGCCTACTGCACGGTGCGGATGCGCGAGAGCGTGGGGTGGGCGCGGGAACTGCTGGCAGGCAACGGCATCGTCCTCGACTACAAGATCGGCCGCTTCGTCGCCGAGGCCATCTACTCGTACGAAGGCACCCGGGAGATCCAGACCCTCATCGTCGGACGTGCCGTGACCGGCGGCCTCAGCGCCTTCGTGAGGTGACGACAATGACCAACGCATACGTCTTCACCGGCCTGAAGGTCCTCGACGCGTCGAGCTTCATCGCGGGACCGGCCGCGGCCACCGTGCTCTCCGACTTCGGAGCGGACGTCATCAAGATCGAGCCACCGGGCACGGGCGACCCCCAGCGGCGGCTGAGCTCCGTACCGCCCAGCCCCCGGGCAGAGGCCAACTACAGCTGGCACCTCGCCAACCGCAACAAGCGCGGCATGGTGATCGATCTGAAGTCACCGGCGTCCGTCGAGGTCCTCAAACGTCTCGTCGAGTGGGCCGACGTGGTGATCACCAACTTCCCGCACGGCACGCGCGAGAAGCTGCACCTGGGTTACGAAGAGGTCGCGGGCTGGAACCCACGGGTCGTCTACGCCGACATCACGGGCTTCGGCGATGCCGGTCCCGACGCCGGGCAGCCGGGCTTCGACCTGACCGCCGCCTGGTCGCGCAGCGGGCTGCTGGCCTCCACCCGGGACGCGGGGGCCCCGCCGACGGTCCCGGTCTGGGGCAGCGGCGACTACATGTCGGCGATCGCGATCTACGCGGCGATCGTGACCGCCCTGTACCGCCGCGAGCGGACGGGACAAGGGGCCAGCGTCGGGACGTCGCTGCTCGCCGCGGGCGTCTGGGCCACGGGAACGCTCGTGGCCGGCGCGCTCGCCGGCGGCACGCCGTTCGAGCTGCACGACCGGAAGGCGCCGGCGAACCCGCTGATCAACCCCTACCGGACCGCGGACGACGAGTGGTTCATGCTGGTCGCCTCACCCTCGCACTGGCCGGGACTGACGCGAGCCATCGGGCACCCCGAGCTGCTCGAGGATCCCCGTTTCGCGGACATCGCGGGCTTCGTCAAGAACGCCGCCGCGCTGAGCGAACTGCTCGACGCCGAGTTCCGCTCGCGGCCCTTCGCCCACTGGAAGGACGCCCTGACCCGTGAACGCGTCACTTACAGCCTCATTCAGACGCCGGAGGAGGCCGCGCAGGACCCACAGCTGCGCGCGAACGACATCGTCGTGCCGCTGGAAGGAGTCAGCGGGCTGGCGGAAACCATCAGCAGCCCGGTCAACCTCCGAGGGGTGCCGAAGGTGCCCGCGAAGCGAGCGCCGGACCTGGGCGAGCACAACGACGAGATCCTCGCCGAGTTGGGATTCGGCCCCGCCGAGATCGCCGAGCTGCGCGCCCAGGGAGCGGTTCCCGGCCCGCCGGAAGCGGAGGGGTCACGATGAGCACGGCGGCGCCCGAAGCGGCCGACTTGGTGCTCCAGGAGCGCCACGGCGGCGTGCTGACCATCACCATCAACCGCCCGGCGCGGAAGAACGCCGTAGACCATGAGGTCGCGGTACAGCTCGCGGCGGCGGTGGATGTGCTCGACGCGGACCCGGAGCTGTCGGTCGGCGTGCTCACGGGCGCGGGTGAGGTGTTCAGCGCGGGCATGGACCTCAAGGCGTTCGCCAAGGGCGAGCTGCCGTTGCTGCCCGGCCGGGGCCTGGGCGGGCTCACCCGCGCGTCGGTGCGCAAGCCGTTGGTCGCCGCGGTCGAGGGCTGGGCGCTCGGCGGTGGCTTCGAGCTGGTGCTCGCCTGCGACCTCATCGTCGCCGCGGAGGACGCCCGCTTCGGGTTTCCCGAGGTCATGCGTGGTCTCGTGGCGGCAGAGGGCGGACTGGTCAAACTGCCTCGCCGCCTTCCGTACCACGTCGCCGCGCGCGTACTGCTCACGGGCGAGCCGCTGACCGCCGCCGAAGGCAAGGATTACGGGCTCGTCAATGAGCTGACCCCGCCTGGCGCCGCGCTGGACGGGGCCCGGGAGCTGGCGGGCTGCGTCGCGCGGAACGCACCGCTTGCCCTGGCGGCCGTCAAGGAGGTCCTGCGCGAAACACAGGGCCTTAAGGAAAGCGACGCGTTCAGACGCCAGGACGAGCTCACGAGCGGGCTGGCCACCAGCGAGGACGCGCGGGAAGGCGCACGGGCGTTCGCCGAGAAACGCGCCCCCGTATGGCACGGCCGCTGACGCCGGCCGCCTCAGCCGCCTCACCCCCGGTGCCCGTGTCCGACTTTCAGGAGCAGTGAGCAGTCATGAACGCACACAAACCCCTCCACCGCGTGGCGATCGTCGGCACCGGCACGATCGGTGCGAGCTGGGCGACGCACTATCTCGTCCAAGGCTTCGACGTCACAGCGACCGACCCCACCCCCACCGCGGAGACGGCCCTACGGTCGTACGTGGAGACGGCATGGGACGCGGCTGCTTCGATCGGGCTCGCCCCCGACGCCTCGCCCGATCGCCTGAGCTTCACCGCGGACCTGCGTCAGGCCGTCGGGGACGCCGATTTCGTACAGGAGAACGCGCCGGAGCGTCCGGAACTCAAGGTCAAATTGTTCGCCGACATCGACGAGGCCACGCCGCCGGACGCGATCATCGCGTCGAGTTCGTCGGGCATCACGATGAGCGTCATCCAGGCCGAGTGCCGGCGTCCGGAGCGGACCGTCATCGGTCATCCCTTCAACCCGCCGCACATCGTGCCCCTGGTCGAGGTCGTCGGCGGGACGAGGACCGCCCCGGAGACGATCCGGGACGTCATGTCGTTCTACGCCGCGATCGGCAAGAAGCCCATTCACCTCAAGAAGGAGCTTCCCGGGCACGTCGCCAACCGTATCCAGGCCGCGTTGTACCGCGAAGTCGTATACCTGGTCCAAGAGGGCGTGCTCGACGTGGCGGACTCCGACGACGCGGTGTCCTGGGGGCCGGGGCTCAGATGGGGCGTCATGGGTCCCCATCTGCTGTGGCATCTCGGTGGAGGAGAGGGCGGCATCCATCACTTCATGGACACTCTTATGCCGCGGATGGTGGCGTCCTGGAACGAACTGGGCACCCCCGAGTTCACGCCCGAGCTCAAGGAGAAGATCGTGGGCGGCGTCCTGGAGGAGGCGGACGGCCACTCGGTCGAGGAACTGGCCGCCCGGCGCGACGCGATGCTGTCCGCCCTGCTGGCCGTGCGCGCCGAGCACGACCCGTTCGGCCCGCGAAGCGCCGCGGCGGGTCGCCCGGCGAGGGAGGATTCGTGACGCGGCGCCAGGAAAGGCTGTTCGTGCTCGAGGCCAGCAGTGGCGGTCGTCTGTTCTCCGTGAACCCCGACGGCTCCGACATGAAGGTCGTCGTCACCGGGTGCAGGATCCCAGACGGGGTCACCGTCGATGTCCTGGCCGGGCACGTCTACTGGACGAATATGGGCCTTCCCCCGGAGAACGACGGCTCGATCGAACGCGTGGACCTGGACGGAGGTAACCGGACGACGATCGTCCCCGGCGGCGTCACGCACACGCCGAAGCAGCTCCACTTCGAGGCCGCCGGCCGGAAGTTGTACTGGGGTGATCGCGAAGGCATGCGCGTGATGCGCTGCGACCTCGACGGCTCGAACGTCGAGACCCTCGTGCAGACGGGAGAGGGAGAGGAAGATCGCCGCGACGAGACCAAGTGGTGCGTGGGAGTCGCCGTCGACCCGGTCGGCGGACACCTCTACTGGACACAGAAGGGCCCGAGTGACGCGGGACTCGGGAAGATCCTGCGGGCCGGAATCGACCTGCCCGCCGGGGAGAGCGCGGCCGAACGAGGCGACATCGAGGTGCTGTTCGAGGGGCTGCCGGAGCCGATCGACCTGGAGCTCGACCTCGGCGAGCGCATGCTGTACTGGACGGATCGCGGAGACCCGCCGCGGGGCAACAGCGTGAACCGCTCGCCGTTGGACCAGCCGGAAGGGCGGCGGACCCCCGAGATCCTGTTGACCCACCTCATGGAAGGCATCGGCCTCGCCCTCGATCCGGACGACGGCCGCATGTACGTGACCGACCTGGGCGGGAACGTCTACGCGGCCGATCTCGACGGATCGAACCGGAGGGAGATCCTCATCCTGCAGGGCAACCTCACCGGCATCGCCCGTGCCGTGCTGCCGACCGGCACGGGGGTCTAGTTGTGGCCTGGGGCGCCCGTGAAACTGCCCTGCCGCCCCTCGTCATCCGGACGATTCGCTCAACAGGGCCTGCCGCGCCTTGCGTTCGACCCGGTACAGGCACGAACTCACGCACAGGCCGGTCCGCGAAGGACGCGTGAGCCGTGGCGACGCCATCCCCACCCCGGCGCGCGACCGGCCCACTGCGATTGCCGATGCCCACCTGTCTCTGGACGTCTCAACGGCCGTGGTCTTCGGTTCCCGGAAGGCCGGCGCCGTCCGGCAACACAGGAGTACAGCAGCACCGGCGCCCCTGGCCATCACGACAGCGGCATCGGCCCCCACCTGGCGGACAGCTCAGCCAACGCCCCGCTCGCGGCCCTCCCAGTACGGCTCCCGCAACTTGTACTTCTGGAGCTTGCCGGTCGCCGTACGAGCCAACTCCTCCCGGAACTCGACCGAAGTCGGCGCCTTGAAACCGGCCAGACGCTCCTTGCAGAACCGGATCAGCTCGTCCTGCGTCACCTGCACGCCGGGAACAGCGACCACCAACGCCTTGACGGTCTCGCCCCACTTCTCGTCCGGCACCCCGATCACCGCGACCTCGGCAACCGCCGGATGGCTGAAGAGCACGTCCTCCACCTCGATCGACGAGACGTTCTCCCCGCCCGTGATGATCACGTCCTTCTTGCGGTCACTGATCGTCAGATGGCCGTACTCGCCGATCGACCCGCCGTCCCCCGTATGGAACCACCCCCCGGACAACGCCCGCGCAGACTCCTCCGGCTGCTCCCAATATCCCTCCAGAACGACGTTCGAGCGTGCGAGCACCTCCCCCTCGTCGTCCGTGCGGAGCGTCACGCCCAGCGCGGGGGCACCCGCCCGGACCAGCTTCTCCGCCCGCTCCGCGGTGTCGAGGCCGTCCCACTCGGCACGGGCCCGGTTGACGGTGAGCAGCGGCGAGGTCTCGGTGAGGCCGTAGATCTGAATGAACTCCCACCCCAGCTCCGACTCGACACGTGCGACCGTCCGGGTCGGCGGCGGAGCACCCGCAACAATGATCCGCACCCGGTCACGGCCCGGAATCTCCCCCTCCCAGGACTCGGCGGCTGCCAGCACCGCCCCCACCACCGCGGGCGCCGCGCACATCACCGTCACACCGTGCTCGGCCACCCGGCGCAGGATCTCGGCCCCGTCCACCTTGCGCAGCACGATCTGCCGCACGCCCAGGGCCGACATCGCGAACGGCATGCCCCAGCCGTTGGCATGGAACATCGGCAACGTGTGCAGATACACATCCCGGTCCGTCACCCCTGCGTGCAACGCGAAAGTGACCGCGTTCACCCAGATGTTGCGATGGGTGATCTGTACCCCCTTGGGCCGGGCCGTCGTACCACTGGTGTAGTTGATGGTCGCGGTGGCGTTCTCGTCCGGCTCCCAGGCCCGCGGGGCAGCGTCGAATCGGTACAGCTCGGCGTCGGCGACGGCCCCGAGCGTGAAGCGGTGCCTGCAACCGACACCGGCCAGACGCTCCGTCAGCTCGGGGTCGACAAGGAGCACATCAGCCCCTGAGTGAGCGACGATGTAGCTCACCTCGTCCGCGGTCAGGCGGAAGTTGACCGGGACGAGCACCCTTCCGAACCCGCTCACACCGAAGAACGACGTCAAAAGCCGCGCGCTGTTCGGCGAGACCACCGCCACCCGAGCACCCGGCGGCACACCCAGCGCATCCAGCCCGGCAGCCTGAGCCCGCGCCAACTCGCCCACCCGCCGGTATGTCAGCCCTTCCCAGACCTCGGCCGGTTGGTCCGGCTCGTCAACGACGCCGACCCGGTCGGCATACACAGCGACGGCACGGTCCAGAAAATCACGGACCCCGAACGGGACGATCATCACAGCCTCCGAAGCTCGACCAACACAGAGCTTCTATCCCGCCACGCCCTCACGCATCCCGACAAGCCGTCCGACACGGCCGCACGGTCGTCGTGGCAGTGACGCCGCAGCACTCGAAGGCACGTACCGGCGCGCTGGATGTCCGCTTGATACGCATCCCGTCGAACAGCGCCTTCGTGTCAGCCGAAGCGGCGAGCGCCGCGACGCCCCGGCTCCTCCTTCGATCCGGTCCTTGCTGACCGTGAGCAAACCGTCCTGCAAGGTCACGGCGAACCATGAGCCGTGATCGAGACGGTCCCCGTGGTGATCTGTCGCTATCGTGCTGGAGTGACTGGCTCTCCGCAGCGTCCACTGCTGTTTCTCGATGTCGACGGACCGCTCATCCCGTTCGGCGCGGCGCCCGAGCAGTATCCGGTTCATACCACCCGCAGTGAACCGCTTGCTGCCGATGCGAATCCGCTCTTGACCCGCCTCGATCCAGAGCACGGGCCTCGGCTGGCGGCGCTGCCGTGCGAGGTGGTCTGGGCCACGACGTGGATGGCTGACGCGAACGAGTGCATCGCCCCCCGCCTCGGTCTGCCGCCGCTGGCTGTGGTGATCTGGCCAGAACCGTCCGACGTCGATGATGAGGACGAGCGGAACGGACTGCACTGGAAGACCCGCACCCTTGTCGAATGGGCGGCGGGGCGCCCGTTCGCCTGGGCCGATGACGAGGTAACCGACACCGATCGGGCCTGGGTCGCCGCTCACCACCCGGCAGACGCCCTGCTCCACCGGGTCGATCCCCGCCGTGGTCTGACTGATCACGACTACGCGGTTCTCGGATCCTGGCTGGGACGGTTGGTCTGATGTGCGGCCGGCGCAGGTGCGACTGGATCGGGAGGAGAACCCCAGCGGGCTTGCCCAGCGTTCTCCGGGAGCCGACCGGCCTCGGCGGGTTCTGCTGCTCGCGCCCCGCACGTCAACGACGTCCGGGGCGTCAACGGAGCGGCCGGCCGCTCGGGTTCACGGAGCGCGGCTGGTCGGGTCAGTCGAGGAGAAGGGGATTGGGCAGGGTGGCCGAGGGGTGCATGCGGAGGAGGGTGTGGAGGACTCCTGAGAGGCCGGACATGAGGCTGGGTGAGAACGCTTCGCGGGCCAGGCCGCCGACCGGGCCGCGTTGTTCGAGGCCGGTGAGGATCTCGGCGTCGAGGTCGGAGGGGTCGCCGAAGTTCAGCGACGTGAGGAACTCCCAGAGGCCCAGGCCGCCGTGGCACAACGTATGGCTCCAGCCGAAGCCCTCGGCTGCGCTGGCGCGTGCGGCCCGGTGGGCCATGTCGAGGTGGGCGGGAGCGCCCGTGCGCCGGTGGAGATCGAGCATGGCGACGCCGACCCCCGCGCTGCCGTGGCACCAGCTGGTGAAGAAGTCCTCCTCTGCGCCGATGCGGACGTCGAGCCAGTTGCCGTGCTCGGGTTGGTAGAGGGACTCCTGATAGGCGAAGGCCCGTTCGGCGAGGTGGGTCCAGTCGCGCCGTTCGGCCGCGGAACCCGCGTCGCTGAGGGCGAGCCGGGTCAGCGCCCAGCCGATGCCGGTGGCGCCGTGGGCGAAGCCGCCGATGCCCTCGGGGTTGAGCCGGGTCGTCCAGCGGGCGCCGCCGGCGTCGATGGTGGCCAGTCTGCTCAGTCGGCGGCCTATGTGCGCGGCGGCGCCGAGCCAGCGGTCCTGTCCGGTCGCCGCGGCCAGGTTGAGCAGGGGGACGACTCCGCCGGCCGCCCCGTTGAGGAGGTCCACCTCGATGTCGTCCTCGACCAGTCGGCCCTCCGCGAGCAGCAGGGCCCTCGCGGCGGCCCGCTCCAGCAGCCACTCCTCACCGAGCACCCGGTGCAGCGCCAGCCACGTCCACACCTGCGACGCGGCGCCGCTGAACGCGCCGGGTGACGGCGTCGGCGTCCGGTCCTCGGTGCCGACCAGGACTCGTAGTGCCCCCTCGAACGTCTCGGCGACGCCCGGCACCTCGTCCGCCCGCCCGGCCCGCACCTCGGTCACGTACTCCGCGAGCGTCAGCGCCACCCCGCCCTGCCCGGTGTAGAGGTCGGCGGGCAGCACCCTGATGGACCATCCCGCGGGGCTGAAGACAGGGCTGATCCAGGTGACCGTACCGTCCTCACCGCGCACCGCCCCGTCGCACAGCCGCCGTACCATCTGCGCGGCCAGGTCGCGTCGGCGCCGCTCCCGGTCCCGGGCGTGCGGGTCGCGGGCGGCGACCTGCACCCGCGTGGGCAGCGAACGCTCATTGAGGTACGCGCCCACCAGCGCGTCCTGGATCACCGACTCCTCCAGCGCCAGGTCGGCTGTGCGCCAGTCCTCGACGGTGTTCCGTACGGCGGCGACGTCCACGGTGAAGGTGAACATCGGCACGTCACCGGCCAACAGGTCCGCGATCTCGCCGTCGATGGCAGCACGGTCGGTCGGCGCGCCGGGCAGCACCTCGGCGTTGCGCCGAAGGATGTCCCGGGCCCGTTCGACCGCCGTCGACTCGTCGTGGAGCGACGCCGGGTGCCACAGCATCCGGCCGATGTCGACGTACGCCTGCGTGGGCCGCAGGATCCGCCGCGCCTGGGCGCCTTCGAAGCGGCGCAGCAGCCGGTACGGGTCGGTCCCGGGCCGGCGCAGGTGCGCGGTCATCTCGCGGAAGCCGGCCAGGATCCGGTCCCAGTACGCGCTCAACACAGGAGTGGGGCTGGGGTGGTTGCCCGCGGTGGGCATCGCCACCAGGTCCACCTCGAAACGGGCTGCCGCGGTGCCGCCGTCCGCGATGACCGGGTTCGGGATCAGCGGCTGCTGGCCGGGAAGCGACCCGACGCCGGAGATGTCCACCCCGCCGAGTGCGAAGCCGGTCCCGCGTACGGGTAGCAGTCCGGTACGCAGCACCGTACGGCGGATGGCCGCCGCGGCCACGTCGACCGCGTCGCCCCGGCCGCTGGGCGGGAAGGGCGCGGGGGCGTCGAAGAGCGTCTCGGCATCCACGATCACCGGCACCGGGCCCGCGGCGATCATGTTCTCGGCGTGCATGTCGGTGCCGCCGGTGAAGCGGAGGACGGCCAGCCAGTGACCGACGTTCCGGTAGAACGCGGCGAGTTCGGCCTCTCCCGCGCAGTAGCGGTGGCGGACGAACTCGGCCCAGCCGTAGCCCTCGCGCACTCGCGTCCTCGGCACCCGGATGCGCTCGTCCGGCGACGGGGCACCGGGGAAGTCCGCGTAGAGCTCGTCCAACAGCGCGCCGAGCGCCACGTCGGCCTCGGACGGCCGGGGTTTGTACATGACGCTCCCCCCGGCGAAGTCGACTCGGCTGACCGTCAGGCCGCCCCGATGGGTGTCGCCCGCCCCGAACGCGACGGCCCGCATCTCCCCCGCGGAGCCCCCCAGCAGCGGTCGCAGCAGTTCGCGGTCCGCGGCGAGCCGTTCCGCGAAGCCGACCGTCGCCGCCACCGACAACCGTGCCACCGACGCGATCCTCGGGCCGACGTTCGGGTATCGGCCGGCCAGCCGGTCGAGATAGCCCTCCTCCGCGGCCCGCTCCAGGAACGCGGTCCACGTCTGCGTGTCGGATCCCGCCGCCGCGCCTTCGGCGTGCCGTGCGCCGCCCGCTGCGATGCGCAGCGCGTGCAGTTCGATCAGGAACAGCCGGGACAGCTTCGCGTGCAGGGACTTGAGCAGGGCGGTGTGGCCGGCTTCCAATACCACTTCCCGCTCCTCCCGGCCCAGGGCGTCCACGCCGGCCAGCCGCCGGGCCAGCTGTTCCCGCCACGGGCGGGCGATGGTGCGTACGGGTTGGGCGAACCACTCCGCCTCGTCCCTCTTCTCCGGCCTTTCCGGCTTTTCCGGCGCCGATCCACTCACCGTCCACCCTCCCGCTCCGCCATGAACTCGCTTCTTCCGGTCGTTCCGAAGTCGCGCAGGGAACCGTGCGACCAGCCCGGACACATCCGCACCCGGCAGCAACCGACCGAGCGGGAAACCGCCGCATCCCTGACGCGCACAGGGGCGGGCGGCTACGAGCTCGGCAGGGTGCGGCGCGTTCCCGGGTGCGGACGCGTCGTGGCCTGGCGCGCGGTTCCCTACGCTCCTGCTTTATGAACCGCACCCCGCAGGGGTGTCCGGGAAGAGGCACACTCCGCAGGAGAGTCGGTCAAAAAGCGCGCCCCGGAAATGGCACTCCGGGCAGGCCCTCCACAAAGGGCCTTGGAGTCACCACAGGCGTTCAGCAACACCAGCTGCCGTGTGACCCACTCGGGCTGGAACAGAAGCCGTAGAGGGAGTCACTCGGGTCGGTGAGCGCGGCCTCGGCGGCGGCGCCGCCGACGTAGAGGGGCCCCGCGGGGTTGGTCTGGCCGTACGCGCTCTCGGCGCCCGCCAGCCAGGCATCGAGCACGGCGATGGTGGCAACACTGGTCTGGGGCATGAGAGACCTCCGGTGGATGTGGGGATTGGGACGGATTGCCCAGCCCTGAGTATCGCCGGGTTCGAACACCCGTCAGACGTCCAATCTGGCCAAAGCCATGTGGTGTTCGTGCGGCCTACCGCCGTCTACGGGACGGGCGGGACGGCGACACGGCCGAGCGGCGACCGGCCGGTCACAGCGGACGCCGGTCCTCCGACTCCAAGCTCCGGCCAAGGTTCCGCACCTACGAGGAGCCCCTGAAGAGCGAAGTGGGGACGCGACGGCGCCCGTCCGGTCACCGGAGGCCGGCCGACAACCGGACGACCTCGATCTCACACCCCCTCAAACCCCGGTCCAGACTGGCCACTTGGCCAACAAGCGCACCTGCGGTCTCCGAGGCGGCTCCCTTGAGATCGACGACCACCCAGGGCCACCCACCGCCGTATCCAGCCCCCGCCACATGTCGGAACGTCCTGACAAACCTGTTGACACGACTTGAGGAGCGCTCCATAGTACGTGCCACTAGAGCGCGCTAATAAAGCGCTCTAGTCGCGAACGGCCAGCGGTCCGCACCCATGACCGCCGCCACCCCACCGCTCCACGTTCCGCCGACACACACCAACCGCGGCCGCCGAGCCGGACCGAGCAGGACCGAACCGGCCCCCTCCTCGTCATCGAAAGCCATCGAGTCAGGCCGCCGGCCATCGACGCCCCCAGCCAGAACCCGCCCTGACCCCGTACAGAGAGGTGCAACGAACATGCGCAGAAACCACCGAACAGCCGCCTTGGCCGGTGTTGTTCTCACCTGCACGCTCATCGCCGCCGGCTGCTCCAGCAGCTCGGGCGGCAAGAAGTCCGAGGAAGGCGGCGCGGCCGCCTCCGTGGGCAAGGCCGACACCCCACGCATGACCGTGGCCATGATCACCCACGCCGCCCCGGGTGACACCTTCTGGGACCTGATCCGCAAGGGTGCCCAGGCCGCGGCCGCCAAGGACAACGTCAAGCTCGTCTACTCCAGCGACCCCAACGCGGGCAACCAGGCCAACCTCGTGCAGAACGCCATCGACCAGAAGGTCGACGGCATCGCGCTCACCGCGGCCAAGCCCGGCGCCCTGAAGTCGGTGGTGGCCAAGGCCGAATCAGCCGGCATACCGGTCGTGGGCTTCAACTCCGGCTTGGACGACTGGCAGCGGCTCAACATGCTCGAGTACTTCGGCCAGGACGAGAACATCGCCGGCCAGGCCTTCGGCCGGCGACTGAGCCGGCTCGGCGCCAAGCACGCTCTCTGTGTCATCCAGGAGCAGGGGCAGGTCGCGTTGGAGGCCCGCTGCGCCGGGCTGAAGAAGGGATTCACCGGCAAGACGGACCCCCTCTACGTCAACGGCACCGACATGCCGTCCGTGAAGGCGACGATCACGGCCAAGCTCCGGCAGGACTCCTCCATCGACCAAGTGGTCACACTCGGCGCCCCGTTCGCACTGACGGCCGTGCAGTCGGCGCAGGACGCCGGTAGCAAAGCCAAGATCGCCACCTTCGACCTCAACAAGGACCTGGTGAAGGCCGTCCAGAGCGGATCGGTCGAGTTCGCGGTCGACCAGCAGCCGTATCTCCAGGGCTACCTCGCCGTCGACGCCCTGTGGCTGTACAAGACCAACGGAAACGTCAGCGGAGGCGGCACCGCGCCCGTGCTCACCGGACCTGCCTTCGTCACCAAGGAGAACGTCGGCATCGTCGCCAAGTTCGCTCAGAACGGCACGCGATAGCAGCATCCGACCGGCGCTGTGGGCACAGCGACCGAGCCTCCCTTCGCCGCATCGGTCAGTCCTCGGCGGCGAGGGAGGCACCGCCGCGTACGCCGAAGCCCACGGCATGCGCCCGGGTCACCCTGCATGGCAGACGCAATCACACCGCGGTCCGACGCCGCCTTTACCCCTCAGGGCAGTTCCGGCGGAACCGGCCCGCTCGTACCACGCACCACGAGCTTCGGGTCCAGCACCGCCTCTCGAGGCTCCAGGCCCTCGTCCTCCAGCCGTTCCACGGCGAACCGCACCGCGTGCTCGGCCATCAGGACCGCATTCTGGCGAACCGTCGTCAGGCCGATCGGCATCAAGTGGGAGAGATGGCTGTCGTCGTAACCGATGACGGACATGTCGCGCGGAACGTCGACGCCTGCCCGCGCCAGAGCCATCAGCAAACCCATCGCGCACCGGTCGTTGCCCGCGAGAACCGCTGTCGGCAGCGGCTGCCCGCCGTCGCGCTCCGCCAGGAGCACCCTGCCGGTCTCGATGCCTGACCGCTCCGTGTGGTCGCCGGGGATCACCCGCAGCTCCGACTCCAACCCATGGTGGCGCATCGCGGCCCGGTAGGCGCGACGGCGTTCGACCGAGCCGGGACCCCGGCCGCCGTCGATGTGCACGATACGGCGGTGGCCCTGCTCGACCAGGTGTTCCATGGCCTGCCGTATGCCCTTCGCCTCGGCGCTGTGCACGAAGTCGACACGGGCGCGAGGGACCCGGCGACTGACCGAGACGGTCGCCGTACGGTGACCGAGTTCCTCCAGGTACGCCGGCTCCGCCTCCGGACCGAGCAGGATCAGCGCCTCACAACGGTGGCTGAGCAGAGCCTCCACGGCCTTGGCCTCACTGCGGCCCTGGGAGCTCGCGGAGAGGACGACGTCGTAGCCGAGCCGTTCGGCCTCGGGGTAGATGCCCTCGATCAGGTCCGAGTGGAACGTCTGGTGGACAGTGAACATCACGCCTAGCGTGCGACTGCGGCCGCGGGCCAGCAGCCGGGCCGCGCTGTCCGGGCGGTAGCCGATCTCGTCGGCGACGCGCAGCACCCGCTCACGGGTCTCCGGACTCGCGCCGGGCTGATTCCTGAAGATGATCGAGACCAGCGCACGGGAGACACCCGCCTTCTCAGCGACGTCCGTCATCGTAGGCCGCTGCTTGCCCGACGCGTCCACCTGCGTACCCACCCTTCGACGGCGCCCACCCTACGGGCAGTCGCGAAATCTCCCAGCAACAAGCTATTGACATGACATTTGGACAGGAGCCATCGTACTCGGACTAGAGCGCGCTAGTAGAGCGCGCGAGAAGATCCGTTTCCCGCACCGCTTACAGGGATCCCCGGAGTGAGAGGAACGACAGTGAAGCGAGGAGCCGAGCCGCTCCGCCACCCTCGCGGAGCCCGCCTCGGGCGAAGGCGGGGACGACGGCCCCCGGGAAGACGGTGAAGCCATCTCCCGACCTCGACCTCCACCTCGGCCTCGGCCTCGGCCTCGACCGGCAACCGGCAACCGGCAACCGGCAACCGGCAACCGATGTTCCGGCAGGACCCCGACCACACACAGAAGACCCGCGCAAAATCCCCCGTCCCCATCCCTCTCCCCCAAGGACACGCCATGGCAACGGCGCCATCCCCACTCCGCACCACCGCGGGCAACCTCTGCCTGGGCTCGGCCCCCGACTCCTGGGGCGTCTGGTTCCCCGAGGACGAGCACCAGGTGACGTACCCGCGCTTCCTCGACGAACTCGCGCAGGCCGGCTACGAGTGGCTTGAGCTCGGCCCCTACGGTTTCCTCCCCACCGACCCGCAGCGGCTGAAGGCCGAACTCGACGCCCGTGGGCTCCAGGTCTCCGGCGGCACCGCCTTCGGCGCGCTGCACCGGCCGGAAGCCTGGGACGAGATGCTCGCCCACGTAAGGCAAGTGGCCACGCTGACCGCCGCCGCGGGCGCCCACCATCTGGTCCTGATCCCGCCCATGTACCGGGACGAGAAGACCGGCGGGTTCACTGAGCCGCCCGAGCTGACCGCCGCGCAGTGGGCGGGCTTCGGCCGGGCCGCCGACCGTCTCGGCCGACTCCTGCTCGATGACTACGACGTACGGCTTGTGATCCACCCGCACGCCGACAGCCACATCCAGACCCAGCCCGAGATCGAGCGGCTGCTGAACGAGTCCGACAGCCGGTACACCAATCTCTGCCTGGACACCGGCCATGTGGCATACGGCGGTGGCGACAACCTGGACCTGATTCGCCGCTTCGGGGAACGCGTCGGCTATGTGCACATCAAGCAGATGGACCCGGCGGTCCTCGTCCAGGTGGCCAAGGAGAACCTCTCGTTCGGCGAGGCCGTACAACGCGGGGTGTGCGTGTCCCCGCCGGAGGGCGTGCCGAGCCCGGCCGATGTGGTGGCCGAACTCGCAAAACTCGAAGCCGAGTTGTTCGTGATCGTCGAGCAGGACCTGTACCCGTGCGCTCCCGATGTGCCGCTGCCCATCGCCGTACGCACCCGTGAACACCTGGCCGGTTGCGGCCTCTCCGGAACCCGACGACCGAAGACCACCTGCTAGGAGGCGCCATGGATGTCAGGGACGGCACGGCAACGGCACTCACCACCCCACCCCGGATCACCGACGACGCACCGGCCGCGGTACGACGAAGGCTCCGGGTCATCACCGTCATCGCCACCTTCGGCGGACTCCTCTTCGGCTACGACACCGGCGTCATCAACGGTGCCTTGCCGTACATGACCGACGACCTGGGACTGACCCCGGTCACCGAGGGCATGGTCACCAGCTCGCTGCTGCTGGGCGCCGCCCTCGGGGCCGTGGCCGGCGGCCGGCTCTCGGACGCGCGGGGCAGGCGGCGCAGCATCCTGACGCTGGCCGTGCTGTTCTTCGTCGGCGCACTCGGCTGCACGCTGGCCCCGACCACCGCGGTCATGGTGGTCGCGCGGTTCGTACTCGGCCTCGCGGTCGGCGGCGCGTCGGTGACCGTACCCGTCTACCTCGCGGAGATCTCGCCCGCGGAGCGACGCGGCGCACTGGTCACCCACAACGAACTCATGGTCGTCAGCGGTCAGTTGCTCGCCTTCACCTCCAACGCGATCATCGCCGACGTGGGTGGTGAGTCCGGCGGTGTCTGGCGCTGGATGCTCGCGATCGCCACGATCCCGGCCGTCGTGCTCTGGTTCGGCATGCTGGTCATGCCGGACAGCCCCCGCTGGCTTGCTTCCCAGAGCCGCTTCAACGAGGCCTTCGAAGTACTCAGGCAGGTCAGGTCCGAGGCCCGGGCCCAGGCCGAACTGAGCGAGGTGTCCGCGCTCGCCGTCAAGGACGAGCAGGAAAAGCTCGGTGGCTGGAGGGACATGAAGGCCACTCCCTGGGTGCGCCGACTGATGTTCATCGGCTTCGGCATCGCGATCGTGCAACAGATCACCGGCGTCAACACGATCATGTACTACGGCACCCAGATCCTCACTGACGCCGGCTTCACCGCCGACAGCGCGCTGACGGCGAACATCGCCAACGGTGTGATCTCGGTGCTGGCCACCTTCGTCGGCATCTGGCTCCTGGGTCGCGTCAACCGCCGCCCCATGCTGATGACCGGTCAGGTCGGCACCACCTGCGCCCTGTTGCTGATCGGCGTGTTCTCGCTGGCGTTGCCGGAAGGCACGGGCCGTGCGTTCGCCGTGCTGGCGATGACCGTCACCTTCCTCGCCTTCCAACAGGGCGCGATCTCGCCGGTGACCTGGCTGATGCTGTCGGAGATCTTCCCGATGCGGATGCATGGACTCGGGATGGGCATCGCGGCCGTGGTGCTGTGGCTGACCAACTTCGCGATCGGCCTGGTCTTCCCGTCCCTGGTCTCCGGGATCGGTATCTCCCACACCTTCTTCCTCTTTGTCGTGGCGGGTGTCCTCTCCCTCGTCTTCGTCAAGCTCTACGTCCCCGAAACCAGGGGCCGCACCCTCGAAACCCTCCAAGCCGAACTCCGCACACGCTTCTCCTGACCCTCGAAGGAAAAACGACCATGACCGTACGGGTAGGCGTCATCGGCGCCGGAATGATCGGCCAGGACCACATACGACGGCTCACCGAGGTCGTCACCGGCGCCGCCGTCACCGCCGTGACCGACCTTGACCAGGCCCGGGCAGCCGAGGTGGCCGCCCGTGTGGGCGCGATGGCGCTGCCGACCGGCGCCGAGCTGACCAACTCTCCCGACGTGGACGCCGTCCTCGTCACCTCCTGGGGTCCAACCCATGCCGAGCACGTCCTGAACGCCCTCGCCGCAGGCAAGCCCGTCTTCTGTGAGAAGCCCCTCGCCACAACCGCTGAGGACTGTATGCGCATCCTCGAGGCCGAGCGCGCCCACGGCCGCCGCCTCGTGCAGGTCGGCTTCATGCGCCGATTCGACGCGGGCTACCGCCAGATGAAGCAGGTCATCGCCTCCGGCGCCCTCGGTGCCCCGTTGATGGTGCACTGCGCCCACCGCAACGCCGACGTCCCCGAGTCGTACACCTCCGCCATGGCCGCCCAGGACACGGCCGTGCACGAAATCGACGTGTTGCGCTGGCTGCTCGACGACGAGATCGTCTCCGCTCAGGTGATCACCCCACGCGCCACGAGCCACCGCTTCGAGCACCTGAAGGACCCTCAGATCATGCTCTTCGAGACCGCGAACGGCGTCCGAATCGATCTGGAGGTCTTCGTCAACTGCCAGTACGGCTACGACATTCAGTGCGAGACCGTCGGCGAGAGGGGCCTCACCCGCCTGCCCGACCCGGCCGCCGTCGCCATCCGCACCGCAGGACGGCACACCACCGCCGTCATGGATGACTGGAAGGCCCGTTTCACGGATGCCTTCGACACCGAGTTCCGCGAATGGGTCGCGGCCATCGGGACCGACGGCGAGCCCACCGGCCCGTCCGCCTGGGACGGCTACGCCGCCACCGTCATCACCGACGCGGCGGTCCGGTCCCTGGAATACGACGGCGCCGTCGTCACCGTGGACATGAAGCCCCGCCCCACCCTTTACGGAGGCACCGCATGAAGATCGCCCTCGACCCGTACATGTTCCGCGCCCTGCCGCTCGACGAGATGGTGCGGACGGTCGCCGACCTCGGCTACCAGTACATAGAGCTGTCCCCGCGAGACGACTTCATGCCGTTCTTCCTTCACCCACGGGCGGACGACGAGCGCGTGGCCGACTTGAAGAACTCGCTGCGCAGGCACGGCGTCCAGCTCTCCTCCGTGCTTCCGCTCTACAAGTGGTCCTCACCCGACGAGACCGAGCGGCAGGCTGCCGTCCGCTACTGGAAGCGGATGATCGAGATCACCGCCGAGCTCGAATGCCCATTGGTGAACTCGGAGTTCAACGGCCGCCCCGAGCGAGCCGCCGAGAGCGAGGCAGCCTTCTGGCGTTCCATGGAGGAACTGCTGCCCGTCTTCGAAAGCGAGGGCATCGCCCTCAACCTGGAGGCGCACCCGGACGACTTCTGTGAGGAGAACACATCGGCGGTCGACCTCGTACGCGCCGTCAACAAGACCTGGGTGAACTACCTCTACTGTGCCCCGCACTCCTTCCACCTCTCCGGAGCGTCGGACGGTGGTGCGGACGTCGCAGCGATGATGCGCCACGCGGGCGACAAGCTCCAGCACGTGCACATCGCGGACTCTTTCAACCACAAGGGATCGTCCGGCCTGCGCTACATCCTCAACCCGCCCGGCACCACAACCCGCGTCCACCAACACCTCGACATCGGCCAAGGCGAGGTCGACTGGGACGCCTTCTTCGGCACGCTCCGCGAACTGAACTTCGACGGCGTCGCCACCGCCTGCGTCTTCGCTTGGGAGGAACGCGCCCGGGAGTCCTCGGCGTTCATGCTGGACCGCATCAGCAAGGAACTCGCCGCGTAACGCGAGCTGCCTCCGAGGCCGAGCGGTCTCCTCCTCGGGGGCAGGCCCGTCTCCTCAAGCCGGCACCGTCATCACGCAATGTGCACCTGATGCCCGTTCTCGTGTACACGACGCCGCTGACCCCGACGTGGTGGATGTCACGGCGAGGGACACCGCCCACCGCACCGCGCCCGGCTGATTCGCGGTCTCAGGCGGTCGGGCGCCTGGAGAGGGGTGCGTCCCTGGGTGCGGGAAAAAGGGATTGCCTCCAGGTCAGAGTTCACGTTGGCTGGGCAGCATGTCCGAACTGCGCACCGATCGACTCACCCTCCGCCGATGGCGTGACTCCGACGTTGAACCATGGGCGGCGATGAATGCCGATCCCGAAGTTCGGGAGCACTTGGGCGACCTACTTACCCGCGAACAGAGCGATGACTCCGTGGCGCGGTTCCAGGCCGAGTTCGACCAGCGAGGATACGGGTGGTGGGCGGTTGAGGTGCAGGCCACGGGAGAGTTCATAGGCTTCGCGGGCTTGGACCAGGTCGATGACGGCATGCCGTTCACCGGAGTGGAGATCGGCTGGAGGCTCGCCCGCTCGGCCTGGGGACAGGGCTACGCCACCGAGGCCGCGCGGACAGCCCTGGCCCACGGCTTCGACACTCTTGAGCTTCCCGAGATCCTCGCTGTGACCACGGCCACCAACCTCCGTTCACAGGCGGTGATGCGCCGGATCGGCATGACCCGGGACCCGGCCGACGACTTCGACGACCCCACCGCGCCCGCAGGACCACTGCGTACCAACGTGCTGTATCGCATCGCCCGTAGTACGAGGACCTGACCCGATGCCCGCGGGGAGTTGACCGAGCCGGTCCGCACGGCCTGGCGGACCGAGCGGCGCCGTCATGCCCTGGACATCGGACGGCCGCCCGGACACGAGCTGCGCGAGATCATGAACGCGGTCTTGCATGTGAACCGCACCGGGGTGCGGAGCGTCCAACACACCCCCGGGCCCAGGGGATTCACACCCATCCCGAAACGCTGGCCGGTAGAGCGGACCTACGGCCGGCTGATGCTCAACCGCCGTCTGGTCCGCTACGACGAAACCCGCCCTCACCGCTCCGAACCCATGATCCACCTCGCCATGAGCGACCTCATGGCCCGCCGACTCACTCGTGAGAGCACCATCTCCTGGCGCGACCCTTCAAAGCCACTGGAAGAGAGCGCTCACGCCCTCGGGGGCCCTGGCGGCGATCTCCTGGGCGACCCAGCCGCCGAGAGAGTGGCCGGCCACGGAGACCACCCCGGGGACACGGCCGAGCACGCACTCCGCCATCTCGGCGCGCGTCACCTGCCGGTCCAGGACGACGACCTCGCTCGTCGCGACATCCGAGAGAGCCGAGATCTGAGGGGCTCTGGGATGAAGGCCACGTGCTCGTCCATCGTCTCTCCTCCGGTTCGCCGTGGGCCCGAGGCGCCCTCCCTCAGCGGGTGCTACCTCTGCATCCATCGTGTCCCTGCTTCGCGGTATCGGTCCGGTCAGACGGTCCGACCGTGGTGTCGTCTCGCCAGGTGGTGCAGGAGACCCCTGGAATCCGCAGGTCGGAGGCGGTGACTCCGCCTGATCGGGCTTTGCCGATACGTCGCCGAGGCCATGGAGATTCTGGCCGTCCTGGCCCGGACGGGGCTGACTCTGTCCGTGCAGAGACGCGAAGGTCGTTCGCGATCCTTGACGAGACAGTGCCGCCGATCGGATCGCTGCCGACCGACCGTACCGCTTGGGAAGCCGGTGCTGCCGATGGGGAATTAGGTCAACTGCCACCCGCCTGGGGCCGTCGGCGCTCCCCTACAGATGCGCGAGGCAATCACACGCTCCCTGCCGCTCGGATGGATCCGCACCTACGAACCCCGTCGCCGCAGCTGTACGCACGCGCCTGTGAGCTTTGCAGGAGGCCCCGCCCTCATGCCCGGGGCCCGGAAGACCACCCGGGCGGGAACCTTGGTTCGACTGGCAGGCGAACTTCTCACTACGACAACGGCTACCGCTCTCCCCGGTCGCAGGCATGGTGCCACTGGGGAGCTCCAGCGGGCCAAGGCGAGTGCCCTGCGGGCGCAGCTGCACGATGACCACATTGCCGGTGACGTAGAACTGAAGAAGCTCGCGTTCTCGCTGCGGTGCATTTTGGGCTCTCCTGGTTCGCGCGAGTGACGAGTGCGGCTTCCTCACGCTCAACTACTTTAACGCTCAAGTGATTGAGTCGCAAAACTGTCGACGTGGAGAGTTGAGCAGCTTGACCGCACACGCGCCCGCCGGGCCGAGCCGATCGCGGACATGGGGCGCACCTCAGTGGCCCTCGCCTTGGGGGCCACGCACGCTCCCGCCGGGTCGGCACCACCGCCGCGAAATCCCCAAAGAAGGCGCATGCGGTGTGCGCGGTGCGCTCAGCGTGCGGGCGAGTCGATGCGCTGCAGGATGCGCTCAGCGTCCTGGCCGAGCCGACGCAGGCGCTCGCTGGACAGGTTGTCCACCACGAGGTGACGGACATGGGCCACATGGCCGGGCGCGGCCGATTCCAACTTCCTCATACCGTCGGGCAGGAGGATGGCGTTGGTGAAGCGTCCGTCGCTCGGGTCCGGTTCACGCCTGACGTAGCCACGACTTTCCAGTCGTTTCACCATGTGCGACAGCCGGGACAGCGACGAGTTGGTGTGCTCGGCCAGTGTGCTCATGCGCAGGGTCCACTCGGAGGCCTCGGCCAGCATGGCCAGGGCCATATATTCGACCATGCTCAGCTCCGCGTCGCGCTGCAGCTGAGCGTCGATGGCCCAGGGAAGCCTGGAGACCAGGCGGACCACCGACATCCACGACGCCAGTTCGGCCGGCGTGAGCCACAAGTCAGCATGCTCGTCCACCTGCTGAGACTTGTCGGGAGTGGTCATTTCGAGAGCGTACCAGCCTGGCCTGTCGCGATTGGATGCCTGGATCACCGATTCGGACAAGGCCGCAGACGTAGGGCCTCAGGAGCGCCGGATGGCGCCATGGCGCGGTCCGACCCTCCTGAGTGAGCCACGGTGGCGACGTCGACGGGCAAGCCCCGTACCCACTCACCTAATAACTTGAATATTCATGTGACTCTGACGTAACGTGGACGTTGAGTGTTGAACATTATGGAGATCTCTGCATGGAAAGGAAGCGCACTATGAGCGCATTGCTGACAGCCACGGTGGACGTGCGGCGTGCCGACCAGCGGCTTGCGAGCAGTTTGCCCTGGCTCGACTCCAAGCACTCGCAGCTGCGTGAACAGCTGGAACCGCTGCGCAACCCGGCGCTCTTCGCCGCCTGTGCCGAGCTCAACCCCGAGCACGGCGTGGTGCACCAGGCCCTGCAGCTCCTGACGGTGCGTATCCGCCACCTGTCCGAGCAGATCACCGCCCTCAAGAAGCAGATCACTCTCACGATCCGTGCTCTCAACTCCGACCTTCTCAAGGTCTTCGGAGTGGGCCCCGACAGCGCGGCAGCTCTCCTCATCGCTGCGGGAGAAAACCACAACCGCCTCACCAGTGAGGCGTCCTTCGCTGCCCTCTGCGGCGCGAGCCCCGTCGCGGAACCTGTCAAAGCGATCAAGGCAGGTAGATCGTTCTAACGCTGTGCTGGGATCAGTGGGCCGTCTGGTGCCGGCTGGTTGATCCAGGCCGCTGCGGGGAGCTTGGGAGGCTCGGGTGGTTTGCGGACGAAGCGTTCGGGGTGCTTCGCGTAGACCGTCTGGAGGACGTCGGCACGCATCTCGCGGAGCTGCTCGGCGAGACCGAAGTGCACGTCGTAGGGCGTGTGCAGGCCGATCCCGGAGTGCCGATGCTCTTCGTTGTACCAGGTGAAGAACTGGGTGCACCACGCCCGGGCGTCCTCGAGGGATCCGAAACGCTCGGGAAAGTCGTGCCGGTATTTCAGGGTCTTGTACTGGCTCTCGCTGTACGGGTTGTCGTTCGACGTCTTCGGCCGCGAATGCGACTTGGTGACGCCGAGATGGGCCATCATCTGGGCGACGTTCTGCGCGACCATCGGGGACCCGCGGTCCGAGTGGATCGTCAACTGCCCTGGTTCGATACCGTACTTGGCGATCGACTCGGACAGGAACCGCTCGGCGAGGTCCTTGTTCTCGTGGGCGGCGATCATCCAGCCGACCGTGTAGCGGCTGAAGATGTCGATGATCGTGTAGAGGCAGTAGTAGACGCCCTTGACCGGCCCCTTCAGCTTCGTGATGTCCCAGCTCCATACCCGGTTCGGGCCCTCGGCGACCAGCTCGGGAACGGTCCGGGGCGGGTGGACGGCCTGGCGGCGGCGTTCACGGACCTCGCCATGCCGTCGCAGGAGCCGGTACATCGTCGACTCCGAGCACAGGTAGACACCCCGGTCCAGGAGCACCGCGTAGATCTCGGCGGGCGCCATGTCGGCGAACTCCAGGGAATGGAGCACGTCGAGGACCCGTATCTCCTCCTCGGGTGTGAGAGCGCGGGCGTGTCGGCGCCGTTCTGGCCGCGGCTTGGCCGGGGCGGGGCTTCGGCGGTGTTGGCGGTAGTAGGTGGCACGGCTCACGCCGAGAGCGGCGCATGCCTGGACGCGTCCGACCAGCCCGCTGAGCTCTTCAAGGGCCTGATTGCGGGCGGTGTTGAACGCCACGGCCGCGAGCTGGGCTTCGGTCACTGGTTCTTCTCGCCGTTCCGGGTCGGGGCGCTGTCCGTGGCGAACTGGTCGAGCAGCGCGGAGAGTTTTCCTGGACCTCGATGACGGTGCGGGCCTTCGCGAGGTCGGCTTCCAGGCGGGCTTTCTCCGCCTTGAGCTTCTCGATCTCCTTGTCCCTGGGGTCCGCCTTCGGCCGTCCGGCCGACGCGGCGAGCGCGTCCAGGGCACCCTTGTCCCGCTGTTGCCGCCACGTCGTGATCAGCGACGAATACAGGCCCTCCCGCCGCAGCAGAGCACCCTTGCCCTTCTTGTCCAACGTCTCGTACTCCGCGAGGATCCTCGCCTTGTACTCCGCGGTATACCGGCGCGGACCGGCCGAACGGGCTTCTACCTGCGGATCAGGGGTCCCGTGGTCATTCGTGCTGGCCACCCGGGCACTACTCCTTCTCCGCCCTCGACTCAATGAATCATCCAGTATGCCTGACTCGATCTACTTTGACAGAGAGGGTCGAGCATTCATCCGGCAAGAGCCGGCACCGCCGCCTCAACCGCGGCGGCAACCGGCAAGCGAACGCGGCGCTCTACCGCATCGTGCTCACTCGCCTCTGACGCGAGGAACGAACCCAGCACTACCTCGAACGACGCAGCGCTGAGGGCAAGACCAAACGCGAGATCATCCGGTGTCTCAAGCGCTACGTGACACGAGAGATCTATCAATACATTCGAGGCGTCTCACTGCCACAACCGGCACCTGGCACCGGTTGACAGCACATAGGGGCATCAACTTGAACACGCATGTCAGCCGCACCATGCGGGAGCTCATCGACGCCCGATTATGACTGACCGTCTACCAGCTGCCGCCGTACGCACCCGAGTTCAACCTGGTGGAGGGCGTGTGGTCGCTTCTGAAGAGGTCGCTGGCCAACCTCACCGAACACAGTCTCGACCCGCTCACCGCGCTGGTGAAGACGCGGCTGAAACGGATGCGGTACCGTCCCCGCCTCATCGACGGCCTCATCGCCAAGACCGGACTCGACCTCCAACCTCCGTAACCTCAGCCGTTGAAGATCTTTAGCTGCTCGCCGGATCGCCACGTCCCACAATGAGTGAGCATCCACGACCATGATCCACTTTCGCAAGACGGTCTAGTTGAATCACGAACACATTTCTCACAGCTACGCATACGTATTGCGTTCGCCTCCCGTGACACATGGCAACCAGTCGTTTATGGGGATAGGTGAGACTTCACCCCCTCACCCTTGAAAGCCGCCGCTCTACTCTTGCCCATGATCGGCATCCAGGGATCGAAGCGACATGTGCGCGTCGCTTCCGACTACGCACGGGCAATTACACTGTGACCATGGCAGACGCGAAGACGATCAAGCCCCTCAATCGCGACGAGGAGGCCTTCTTGCGGGCCCTCGGCAGAGTGATGTCATTCTTGCCCCGAACCGTCGACGCGGACATGCTCGAGGAACAGCCGATTAGCAGTACGGAGTACATGGTCTTGGTACATCTGTCCGCACGGCCCCGGCGTTGTTCGGTTGTGTCCGGCTTCGTGGTAGTTGATCAGATGCCGTAGACGGCGAAGGCGTCGTTGTGGTTGAGGAGATCGCGGCGGGCGTGGGCGATGTTGGCTCGTCCGGCCAGGCGGAGCGTGCTGATGCCCAGGTTGCGGAAGCTGGCCAGTGCTCGGGGTGCGGTGCCGGTCCTGACCTGGGAGTTGTCCTCATGGAAGGTGACGTCCCGCACCCAGTGGATCTTGTTTTCTATGGACCAGTGGACCCTCTCGTAGTGGTTGAGGTGAGCGGGGCCTGCGAGGTGGGCGGGCAGGCTGGTGACGCCGAAGACGATCTCCTTCCCGGTCCAGGTTCCGTCGAGGCCGCCGGTGTCACGGCGCAGGCGGAAGACCTGTCCCGCGCCGGGGAAGAGGGCGTCGTCGGCTTGGGCGGTGCGGATCGTGCGACGCTCGGTGCGCCCGTGCCCACGGTCGTCCTCGGCCTCGGTGGTCTCGGTCCACTCGGCGTCGGTACCGGCCAGCAGCGCCTGGGCGGCGGCGCGGGCCAGCGGCTGGTTCCCCTTCAGGATCAGGACGTAGTGGGCGTCGAGCCGGTCCGTGATCAGGTGGGCGGTCTTCTTCGTGGTGTGCAGGGCGTCCAGGGTGAACACCCGGCCGGACAAGGCGAGTTGGGCCAGCAGCATGCGGGCCGCCTCGCCCTCGCCGCGCTTGTCCGGAACCTGCCTCTGGCCGAGGACCGCGCCGCTGGCGTGGTCGACCGCCCCGACCAGGAAGACCCGCCCCGATTCGGTGCGGGCGCCGGTCAGGGCCTTGCCGTCGAGAGCCGCAGCGGGCAGCAGCCCGGCCGGCGCCGGGTGTTCCACGGCCCGCTGGGCGGCGCGGCGCTGTTCGCGCTCGATGGGCCCCGGGGTGTCCGGGACCTCGGGCGTCGGTGCCTTTCCGGTCGCGACGTCGGTGACGTATGCGCAGGTCGCCGCGTCCAGCACGTCGGCATCCAGGTCGGCGAGCACGCGGCGGAAGGTGCGCTCGCTGGGCACAAGGTACTGGCCGGCCAGCGGGTCGTACCGGGCGCCGAGGCGGGCCAGTTTGACCTGCGGGGCGCGGGCGGACCACTGCCAGATCGCGGTCATGGAGTCACCACCGACCACCAGCGTCGCGCACGCGGCCAGCACCAGGATCACCACCAGGGGATGCCGCCGCCCACGCTCCGCACGCCGGTCAGGGACCTGCCGCAACCTGCTGACCAGCGCGGATTCCACTGCCACAGGGTCGGCGGCGAGCTCGGCCTCCCACAGCGCGAGATCGGTGAGCTGGCCAAGGACAGGGCTGATCAGGGAGGATGCGGACACGAGCGCGGCTCCTGAGACGATCTTCTGGCGTAGGAACCTGAAAGATCATCAGAGGCCGCGCTCGTCTGGCAACTCGCACCCCTCCCCCTGGGCAAACGACCCAAAACCCATCAAAGATCAACTACGCCGGGGCCGTGCATCTGTCCGAGGCTCCGCACAACCAGATGCGCATGAGTGACCTGGCAAACATGTGTGGGCTGTCCCTGAGCGGCATGACCAGAGTTGTGAACCGCCTGCAATCGCAATCACTTGTACTGCGCGAGAAGTCTCCTGACGACGGAAGAGCGTGGCTCGCCGTCCTCACCAGTTCCGGATGGACGCAACTGAAGCAGGCGTGGCCTACGAACCTCGCCAGTGTGCGGCGCCACGTTTTCTCCCGCCTGGAGGGCTGCGACATCGCCGCGGCCGTCGAGGTGTTGGAGCGCATAGCTCCCCGCTACTGAACTTGATTGGGTGATGTCGGGACCGGCCGCCCGACAGCAGGCGCCCGTCTCGTGCGCCTATGAGTGTGGCCGGGCAGTCCATCGCTGTCCATCTCGGCGAGGCTGGCATTCCAGGCGGGTTGATCGGATACGAGTACCGACCGCTGAGCGAGCCGGTGTACTTCGAGGGGGTCGGTGAGCAGGGGCTGGTCGCCATCGCCACGAGTGGTCTGCGCGGACGCTTCGCCATTGACGTGGCCAGTGGTCACGTGGTGCGGATTCCCAAGATCGAGTCAGCGACGGCCAGTCACGTGAACGGAAACCTCGACTCCTTCAACCGATGCGTCGCGACCGGGATCTCACTCCCCTTCTGCGCGGACGGCGACGAGGAGAAGTGCGAGTACGTGGCGGAAGAGCTGCGCGACCTCGTCTCCGGCATCGACGAGACCACTCTCGTGCGCAACGGATTCTGGGAGACCTTCTCTGCGACGACCTGGCGATCGGGGAATGTGCGGACTGGGCCACGTGATCTGGGACCGGTCCCCCGCTTCGGTCAGCCGTCAAAGCTCAAGCCGGTGGCAGCGTTGCAGCCGTCGACGAGGTCGGGGCGATACTGGATCACCTTGAGCCGACGCCTGCGCTTTCCTTATCACGGTGAGTGGGGCCGACACCCCTGGAACGGCTCTATCGGCCGGCGCTCACGCCACCGTCCACGTGCAGAATCTCGCCGGTCACGAATGGGGCATTCTCCAGGTAGATCACCGCATCCGCGATGTCGATCTGTTCTCCCAACCGACCGATCGGGTGCAGGGCAGCGAGGTCCTCCTGGGGCACCTCCGAGTGCATCGGCGTGTTGATGGTGCCCGGCGATACGGCGTTGGCACGAATCCCGCGTGTGGCGTACTCGATGGCGAGGGATTTCGTAGCGGATTGCAGACCGCCCTTAGTCAGCGAAGCCAGCACGGAAGGGACTCGTGAGTCGGCGTTGTCGACCAGGCTGCTGGTGATGCTGACAATGTGTCCACCGCCCTGGGACAGCATTTGTTCGATGGCTAGTTGCGTTATGTAAAAGAAGCCGTCGAGGTTCACACGGGTCACCGCTGCATAATCTTCCTGGGTGTACTCCGTGAAAGGCTTCGCTATGAAAATTCCGGCATTATTGATCAGGGTGTCGACGCGGCCGAATCTCTCCATGCCCGCAGCGATAATTCGCTCGGCGGTGGCCGCCTCGGCGATATCTCCTGGGACCGCCAGGATGCCCTCGTCGCTGGAAGGTGCAATGCTGCGGGAGTTCGCGATGACGCCGTAACCAATTTTACGAAATGCCTCGGCGATGCTCGCACCGATACCCTGCGAGGCACCCGTAACGATGGCGACCTTAACGTTCTGAGAGCTCATGATTCAACGCTCCAGGAGGTGGCGGCTGCTCAATACGGCATGACCGAGAGGCGTGTGTATGGACAGGCTTCGGCAACACTGTGACTAATTGACGTAGAGCGAAATGGACGGCGTTGTAATCCTCCAGCCGCGTAGAGGGCTGGAGGATTCTCCGCCCAGCAACCGGTCGGGTAGGCGACTGAGGGATTGTGCACCAGCCATCAGCGTAAGCCGGTACCCCGTCTGCCGCATGCGGGGCAGGGTACCGCCGCCGCGCGTCAGACGATCATGGCTCCGCTGCCGCCGACTGCTCCGTGCGGTTCCCCGGCCCCGGGCCACACGCAGTGATCAGCATGACGACAGAGTCCGCATCATCTCCTGTGACTGTCAAATGTTCGGACGGAGGTTCCCACGTGTACGACAGCCGCCGTCGCTCAAGCTGCTTGATGTCAGCGGTCTGCGCGATGTCCGAAACCAACCATGGGGAGGTTGGCGCTCTGACGCGGCATCTTTCCGTGGTCAACGCTCTGGATAGTGGACAGCGTAGGCGGTCAGCGAAGGGGACATCGTTCCAGACATACGGAGCGCGTCTGACCGTTGGGAGCGGCAGGACTCACTGGAAGAACGTGCCGAGAAACGTGATCGCCGCCAACTGATGCGCCTTTGAAGCAGATTCTTCAAAATCCCTAACGGGTTTGCGCTGATCATCGCAGTTCACATTGCGAAGCATGGACAAGAGGACTTCGTGGTCCTTACTCGTCCTGTAAGGAGCACTGTTTCCGTCCCTCATATATGTAGGCTCCTCCCCCGAAGTTCTAGTGACACCCCCGGTCATGATTCAGAGACCCAGGTCCAATGCAAGGCACGAGAAATGATTCCACGAACCTTCGGGGTTGTAAGAGTCAGGTGCCAGGCCATTCGGCGCAGCCTCCCTCTCCTCAACCATTTCCTCATAACGGATACGCTCCGGCAGCGTACCGAACCGCTCGTGCCGTGCCGCTGCTGCCGCGTCGATCGCACCTTCAGTTCCCACGGTGGTGTCCTTTCGGTCGTAGCGAACCGGCTCACCGCTACTTGGTAGCGACAAGGCTGCACCAACCACACGTAACCTGTCAAGGTGGTGACGGTGGGGCGACGGCCGGGAAGTCGACGGCATGCGTGACGCCTGTACTGATCCGCGCATCTCCACCAGCGAGATCGTCCAGGCGTTTATGCCGGGATCCCGCGTGATGAAGACGTTCCACCACATGGGGACCACGACATCGAGGGCCAAACCCGCCCGGCCGGGGCAACTGGCCGCAAGGTGGTCCTCATCGCCGGTCACGACCCTCGTGAACGCCTTCGGTTTCGACCCCGCGGTCGCCGGCCTGCCTACCGAACGCGTACGGCTGGAATCGGGAGCCGAACCCTTCGACGCCAACGTCAGCGCCGACGAGGTACAGGCCGTGCTCGACCGCTTCCCCCTAGGCCACCGGGCATGATGCCTTAGCAACCTCGTCGAACCGGACAGTGGCCACCAGTCGGCCGCGTGAACTGCACCGACGCCCTGCGGATGCGCCAGCCCGGATTCCACGAGATGAGGGTGACAGACCGCATCGGCCTGGCCGCGGCCCTGTTCCACGGGGCGAGCCGGGGCAAGGCGCCGCCGCGGCCCACCAGTCGCTCGACGCCACCGCGGGCGTCGACTCCGTGGACGACTTCTGCATCCAGGCACGGGGCACGCTTCGCACTCGTAGGCGAGCTCCGCGGCGAAGGACCACCAGACCAGCCTTTGCAACGGAAAACTACTTCTGGGGCAGCCGCGGAGCCCGCGTCCTGACCCGGAGGGCAACGCATGGAGCGTCGGGGTCTACCAGCCTGGTCAGTCCCGGTGAACGCGTGCCCGCCAGGCTCATCCCTGCGTGACCAGACTGGGGGTAGGCCGCCCGGGTGCGGCTTCGACACCAGCGATGGACAATGCAGACATGACTGAGCCACTACATCGGCCGACCGAAACGCCTCCCGCCGAGGGCTCTATAGCAGAGGCTCATCAGGAGCGGCCAGACGGCGGCATATGGGAGCATCCGTACTTCTGGCTGAGCTTGATCATCTTTGGGTCCGTGGTCATCGCCGCTTACTTCATCCTGCGCATCTTCGCGTTGTAGACCGGCCCCAGGTGCGGGCCGACGAAGCGCACGACCCCCGCCGCGACGCGGGGGCTGTCGCCACACGGTCAAATGCGGGATCAACCGTCTGTGGGCGCTCCCCTCGCTGCACATCCGAACGCCGGCGGTCCATCGCGTCCTCGGCCGCGCACTGTGGACAGAAGCCCCCGGCCGATCTCGGTGGCGAGTGTTCGACAGCGTCGACATCACCCGATGGGCGGCGAAACGACGTACAGGAGCAGGGCTTGCGCTCCTCCCGGAAGGGCGCCGGGTGTGGTGTTCGACAAACTCATCGTCGAGGAGATTCTGCGGCTGGGCGGCAGCACCGGACGGCGGATGGGGGCACCGGCCTGGCGATACCAGTGATCCGATCAGTACCGTCTCCGCGGTCATCGCCCTCACCCGCGATCCCCATCGATCCGGTCTTCTCGATCGGGCACTCCACATCGAGCACTCCACTATGCGGTAGCGCAGATCAGCGCGGAGGGGGCTGGAGCGAGCAACGGGGCCATCCGGGTGCCCCCAGGCCGTGTCGGCCGACTGGCGCGCTACCGGCTGGCCATGCTGGGCCCGGACGGCACCCTTCCCGGCGACAAGGAGCACGGTATGCCGACGGACCCGGTCGGACGATTCCTGGCGGCCTTGGACCCGGATCACCGGGAGGCCGTCGGCGCCAAGCCACGTGAAGAACAGGAGCGGCTCGCGGCGGCCTGGGAACGTGAGCTCGAAGCGGACGACGAGCTCGACACCCTCGACGAGCTGTCCCCGCCGGCAGCAGAGGCCGAGGCGGCCCGCCGTATCCTGGGCCGCGAACCCGGCTAGAGACCAGCGCCTGCCCAGGCCCGCCCGTCGGTCCCAGCGCCGCACACCCGGAGTCCTGACCACCGTCGGATGTCGGACCGGCGCTCCCCGCGGATGCAGCGACATCGAAAACCGTGCCACCAGGTGGGGGTAAGGTCCGCTCGACCAGGCACCGCCTTAGGTGTCGTCTTCGACAACTGCGTCCCGTCCCTGCCGGTCTCAATCAGGTGGCGTGCGACCAGGTGCGCAGCAGAGCGGCGATCTTTACAGCGGTGCACCCGGGGTCTCGGAGCAGGTCGCGCAGAGCGATGGCATCTTCACGAGTGGGCTTGACCTGGACTCCGGAGGCCTCCAGATACATGACGCCCGTCGCTGCTGCGACGGCCATGTTGGATCGCTCCAGCCAGCGGCATCGGCCGAGGATGTGCACCAGGGCGGCGGCACGGGCGTAGGGGCCCTCGTAGACGGGTTGCTCGAGCAGTTCGGCCCGGTGGCAGGCGACTGCGGCGACGGGCACACCGTAGTCGTCGGGAGCGGGATCCCTCGCGCCGGCGAGCTCGGCGACCTGCAGGATCCAGGGAACGTCGATATGCAGGTCCATTACGCGGCTTGCGCTCCGGAGACGTGACGGTCGGCGTCCTCGGCCTCGTCGAAGACGGCCTGGTGTTCGCTGAGGAAGCGCTCCGCCGCATCCAGTCCTCGCTGCCGCAGCCCGTCGGTGTCCTCACGTACGAGGGCGGCGATGTAATCGCCGAGGCTCAGACCGCGGTCCTTGGCGCGAGCCTCGGCCAGTTGCTTGACGTCCTGGTCTACGCGTGCGCCCAGCTGTGTCTTCGCCATCCCATGATGGTAACAGCTGTTACCATCCGCGTGAGGAGAGGGCGCCCGACAGTTTCCGGGCCGCCAGAACGCTGGTGGACGCACCCGAGCGATCCGCTTCAGGTACGGGGAACTCTAGCCGTGCGCCCAACTGCCCCTCCACCGGAAGACTCCATACCCTTCTCTGGTCATGATGCCGGCGGCCGCGGTACCCCGGCGCAGCCAACGTCCAGGAGGTGACCGGGCCGGAGACGACCTCCGTGACGGACCCGGCCGGGGCGACGATGAGCGCCGCACCCGGCCCGTAACCGCGATTGGTCAGAGCGCGCGCTCGTAACTCGCCCAGGCGATGTGCGACTCGTGGAGGCTGACGGTGAGGCCCGCGATCCCCTTGGCACCCTCGCCCAGGGCACCCTTGTGGATCCGCTCGACGAGCCGGTCGGCGATGACCTTGGCCAGGAACTCGGTGGAGGTGTTTATCCCCGCGAAGTCCGGGTCGTCGTCGAGGTTGCGGTAGTTCAGTTCGCTTACTACCGCGCCCAGTTCCTGTGTGGCCAGCCCGATGTCGACGACGATGTTGTCGTCGTCCAACTGCTCGCGGCGGAAGGTGGCGTCCACGAGGAACGTGGCTCCGTGCAGGCGCTGGGCAGGCCCGAACACCTCGCCGCGGAAGCTGTGGGCGATCATGATGTGATCGCGGACGGTGATGCTGAACAACGGACGACCCTCCAGGTGTGGCGCGTCTTCATGCTTACTAGTTGCTGGGGATACCTGCATGACGGTGCTGAGAGTGCTCGAGGTTCAGTCGTCTCGACACCCACGGATCTGACGGCATCTGCAGCCGGTCCGCGACCCTACAGGTGATGTCTCGTCGCGCAACTCCCGCTTCTCGGTGGGCGCGCGGGTTGTTGCGGCCCCGGAGACCAGCTTCATCCTACTGGCCACTCGCCCGGCACTCGGCACCATAGCCGCAGACCAGGCGGCTCGACGAGCCACTTCGCCGCCGGGCACGCCGAGCGATCCGTGGGACCTGTGGGCGAAGTGACGCCCGCTCGACACATCGGTTGCGACAAGGAGCAGTACACCGCGCCCACATGCCAATAGGCACGCAGCCCACAAGTCAATGGGCACGCAGGGCGGCGAGCATGGACGCCCGCCGGCAGCGGCCTCCCCCATGTGTCCCTGGTGGACGCCTTGACGGCCGAGCCGACGGGAAGGTTCCGCGGGTGCCGGAATCCGCTGCTCCCGGCACCCGCGGCCAAGGCGGTCAGCGCGCGCTGTGCTCCCGGTAGGGCGCTACCTTGGTGGCTGACACGTCGGCGGCGTACACCAACACCAGCCGGTGGTTGTACTGGATCGTGTACATCTTCTTGGCACCGATGAGTACCGCTCCGCTGGATGGGGAGTAGTCGTCAGTCGCCGCCGGCTGACTGGTGGCGACGTAGGACTGACCGGCGGGCACGGTGTACATGCTGGGCGGCGCCTGGGTGGAGGCGCCGAAACCGGCCGGGTACTCGGACAGGTCCGGGTAACTGGGCCCGTAGACAGCCACCGGAGCCGTGCCCGCCGATCAAACGCCTTCTGCGTCAGCTCCAAGAGTCCGTTCATCCTCGTAGGCCCGATGGGCCTCCCGCTCGGCACGCGCAAGGAGTCGGCCTCAGCCGACCGCTCCTCGCCTCTTCGGTGGCTTCCGGCTTCGAGGCACTGGCGCACATGCTCCAACTGCCGTCAACCGGTACTTGTCCGCTCGTCGGCCAGGCGGTTGAGCCATTCCAGGAGCAGCAACTTCTCCCCGGGGCTGAGGGGAAGCGCCTTCTCCTGATCCAGTGCCGCGCGCAGCGCCATGGCCTGGCCCGCCGTACCGGCGCCTGTTGTGGCGCTTACGGGCTCGGCCGCGGGCAGCGTGGTGATGGCGTCGAAGACGACGTCACGCGTCACGTCGGCCGTCTTGAGGCCATGGGCCTCCGGCGGGGCACTGATCATTGTGGAAACCACACCCACGCCCGCGGCGTGCATGACGGCAGCGGCTTGCTCGACGCTCATGCGCAGGCGGCCGACCGCGGCAACGCGGGTGATCATGCGCTGCAGCTCCGCGACGGCCTTACGACCGGCGCGCGACAGGTGGCCGGAGCGCGCTTGCCCGAAGACCAGCATGTAGTAGGTCGAATGCTTCAATCCGAACTCGATGTGCAGGTCCCAGGCGAGGCGTAGGTCCGCGACCGGATCATCGCTCTGCGGCAGTTGGTTCTTTGTCTGGAGGTAGGTCTCGAAACCGTGCTCACCCACCGCCTCCAGTAGCCCGTCCTTGTCCCCGAAGAGTCGGAAGATCGTCGGCGGGAAGACACCGGCATGCGCCGCCACCGCGCGCGTGGACATGCCTTCCAGTCCCTCTTTTTCGAGCAGGTCTGCAGCAGCAAGAACGATCGTCCGGCGAAGCCTCCCCGGCATCTGCCCGTCCGCCACGTCAACAGTCATGAATCAACGGTACCAAAGTAATCGAATCAGCGTTTTGAACCGGTGATACGCTCGCTGTGGAACCATCGATTCAGACCAGGGATGGATCAGCATGTCTTCACAATCTGTCTACGACTTCGTACTCGTCGGCGGGGGTACGGCCGGCTGCGTGCTTGCGGCGCGGCTGTCGCAGGATCTGGATGTTCGTGTGTTGCTGCTGGAGGCCGGGACCTCTGTGTTGCCGGAGGCCGTGGCGTATCCGCCGGCCTGGCCTTCGCTGGCGTCCTCGGAGGCCGGTTGGGGTGATGTCACCGTGGCCCAGCGCGCCTCTGGCGCGCCGGTCGCACTCCCCCGAGGCAAAGGCCTCGGCGGCTCTTCCGCCATCAACGCGATGGTCTTCGCCCGCGGTCACCACACCAGCTACGACAGCTGGAGCGACCACGGCGCCGAAGGCTGGACGTTCGACGACCTGCTGCCCTACTTCCAGCGCAGCGAGACCGCCACGAGCGGGGGCCGCAGCCGCGGGACGAACGGACCCCTGATCGTCGGCCCGGCCACCGATCCCAATGACATCCTGCTCGCCTGCCTCGCCGGCGCGGTCGAAACCGGACACCGCCGGGCGGCGGACATCAGCGGCGGCCTCGAAGAAGGCTTCGCCCCCGTGGACCTCAACATCGTCGCCGGACGCCGCCAGAGCGCCGCCGACGCCTATCTCGCTCCGGCACTGAACCGACCCAACCTGGACTTCGTCACAGAGGCGGTCGCTCACCGGCTGATCTTCGACGGCACGCGCTGCACCGGCGTCGAGTACGGCGTCCGTGGCCGGACCTTCACCGCCACGGCAGGCGCAGAGGTAGTGCTCACGGCAGGGGCCATCGGCTCCGCGGAACTACTGCAGCGCTCCGGTATCGGCCCGGAGGACGACCTCCGACAAGCGGAGGTCGACGTCTTCCACGCCCTGCCCGGCGTGGGAAGGAACCTGCACGACCACCCACGGGCCAACCTCGTCTACCGCGCGCGGCGCAAGGTGCCCACGGCTCGCAACAACCACGGCGAGATCCTGGGCCTCGTGCGCAGCACGCCGGCGATGAACGGGCCGGACGTGCAGATCATCTTCGTCGACATCCCCGTCCCCAACCCCGTCGCCCCCGTCGAGAACGGCTTCACGATCGGTGTCTCGCCCATGCGCCCGGCCAGCCGCGGCACCCTGAAAATCACCTCGGTCGATCCCTACGCACCGCCCGTGATCGACCCCAACTACTTCTCAGAGGAGCAGGACGTCCGAGCAGTGCTGTCCGGCATCACGACAGCGCGCAGGATCGCCTCGTCGTCCGCGCTCGCCGAATGGGGAATCGAGGAAGTCAGCCCCGGCCTCGACGCCATGGACGAACAGTCGATCAGCAACTACACCCGAAGGCACTTCGGCTCCTACTGCCACCCCGTCGGCACCTGCAAGATGGGGGAAGACGAAGTGTCCGTCGTCGACTCCGAACTGCGCGTACACGGACTCCACGGCCTGCGCATCGCCGACGCCTCCGTCATCCCCTCCATCCCTTCCAACAACACCAACGCCACCGTCTACGCAATCGCCGAACGAGCCGCCGACCTCCTGCGCGCCACCTGACTCGCTGCCACTCGGCACCGGCCCGAGTAGCTTCGACCCTGCCTCGCACATCGGTGTTCCTCGATGGCGTCATCGCGTCACGCCGCCCCTTCATAGCCTTCGCCTCTGCGCGATACGACGTGATAGTCGGCGACTTCCAGCTGCGAGCCGACGAAGTCACGACCCGTCAGATGCCGAGTGAGCCGCACTATCGCCGGCGACGAGCACCCGCCTGACCTCTGATGCCCGGACGGGAACGCCTCGCAAAAGGCTCGGCCCGTGCGCATCCGGACCTTCTCGAGCTGATCCGTGAGGCGCCTTACTGCCGGGCAGGTGACCCAGCGCTGAGGTGTCGGCGTCATGTCGGCGCATCACACGGTGGGCCCCGAGGTCGACGCCGTTGCCGTCGCGGCATTGAGGCCGTCGATACAGCGGACTGGGCCCACATCACCATGCCCGCACTTGCAGCTAGACGTCCGGTCGCCTATCGTCGGGTGACCGGTCGTCTACTAGGCCGATCACATGCAAGGACGCCACACCGGGCTGGTCAGGTCGGGCGGCCCCGCCGCCGTACAGCGAGTTCCGTACGCATGCGGCCCTCACAAACAGGGAGAGACACATATGCGCGTCGAGATCTGGACTGATATCGCATGCCCATGGTGCTATTCCGCCAACGCGCGATTCGGTCAAGGGCTCGCAGCCTTTGCGCACCGTGATCAGGTGGAGGTGGTGCACCGGTCGTTCGAGCTCAATCCGCAGGCCGAAACCGGCACCGTACCGATCATCGACGCGGTTGCGGCACAGTACGGGCGCACCCGCGAGCAACAGATCGCCAGAGAAGAGCAAGCCGCGGCCCTGGCAGCGTCCGTAGGCCTCGGGTACCGCATCGGGGGGCGCGTCTTCGGGAACACCTTTGACATTCACCGTCTCCTGCACTTCGCCAAGACCTCTGGTCTTCAGGTCGAGTTGATGGATCTCGCCTTCCGGGTGAACTTCGCGGACGAGCGTTCGGTCTATGACAGGGAGACTTTGGTGAGCCTGGCCGTCGAGGTGGGACTGGGCGAGGCCGGAGCACGAGCGGTGCTCGACGATCCGGATGCGTACGCCGAAGAGGTGCGGGCCGACGAGCGATTGGCCGCCGACCTGGGCGCGACTGGAGTTCCGTTCTTCGTCCTGAATCGGCGCTACGGGGTCAGCGGCGTTCAGTCGGCCGAGATGTTCACCCAGTCATTGGAACAGGCCTGGACGGAGCGATCGGCAGCGTAGAGGTCCTGGCAGAAGTTGTTGGTCATGCGCCTTCGGCTTGCCTGCTCGTTGGTCTGGTTCTGAGGACCGACCGCGGGTGAACGCTGTCCGATGGACATGGGTTTTCGTGCAGTCGTCGCTGCCACATCCATCGACGGGACGGCTCGGAGGACTGTCCGGCGGATCAAGTCGGAGGGAAGCAGCGGTCTCTCATGAGTAACTCGAGCGAAGCCGAGAGTGAGGAAGTCGGCAACCGACGACAACGCCGCTGGGGGTACCCCTCTGCGGGAGGCGCGCCAAGCCCCGCGTCTCCGGCATGATCCGCCGGACAGGTCTTGGGCGTCGGCCTCGGTCCAGTCCCAGGACCGGCGCCACGACGTCACTCCCGAGCGACCCACGGTCTCAACGCAGCTCATTCTGAAACGATCAGCAAGACGTTGCGGATGGGGTGGTGGAGAGGCTGTTCGTATGCGCCTGGTCATGTGTGTGCTTAGGCTGGTAATCGGCCGAATGCCCTAAACGAGTCAGGCGCAGGCGAGGAGGCGGAGCGTGATGGCCAAAGTGCTCTTCATCGTGAGCGGGGCGACGTACTGGGTACTCAAGGACGGCACCAGGCATGCGACGGGCTACTGGGCCGAAGAGTTCGCGATGCCGTACAAGAAGATCACGGAGGCCGGCCACGATGTCGTGGTCGCGACACCCGGCGGTGTGATCCCGAACGTCGACATGATGAGCCTGCGCCCCTCCATGGCGGGCGGCGAAGAGGGCGCCCTCGAGTTGGAGGCCATCATCCGGTCCGCGGAGGTGATGCGGCGGCCCCTCCAGCTGTCGGACGTCCGCCTGGAGGACTACGACGCGGTATACCTGCCCGGCGGCCACGGTCCGATGGCGGACTTGGCGTTCGACGCCGACGCGGGCCGACTGCTGACGGCGCAGCTCGCCTCGGGCAAGCCACTTGCGATCGTGTGCCACGCTCCTTCCGCGATCCTGGCCACCAGGATCCACGGCGAGTCGCCCTTCAAGGGTTACCGGGTCACTTGCTTCACCGATGAGGAAGAGGAGGCCGTCGGAATCGCCCCCAAGGCACCCTGGCTGCTGGAGACCGAACTGAAGGAGAAGGTCGGCATCGACTTCAGCCGCGGCCCAATCTGGGAGCCGTACATGGTGGAGGACCGCAACCTCATCACCGGGCAGAACCCACACTCGGCCGCGGTCCTGGCTGACCGCCTGCTGGAGATCCTCAAGTGACCGTGCCTGAAGTGATCCCACCGAGGCCTTCCGCGTATGGCGACCACCCGGCTCTCGTCACGAAGCACAGACGGACCCTCCTCGCATCACAGCTTGACGCCCAGGGCACTCGCGGGCGGCATTGACGGTGTTGTCCAGCCGAATCCATGAGCTCTTCCTGGGGGTGCGCCAGGACCAGCACTCCGTCGATGTCCACGACCACCCCGCCGGCTTGCGGGACCATGGCTCGGCCGTCACCTGACGCCCACAGGCGCGGGCAGGAACCGATACGCGTGCTCACCTGAGTAGTGCCTCCGGCTGGTGCGCGAACGAGGGCCTCGACAATCCTCGTTCTCACTGGTCGGAAGAGCTTTTCCCTGAGCCGACATCCTGCTGGACACCCGCTTCACTTGACGGCCCACATGGCCTGTCCGCCGTCTTCGTGAGACGGCGTGTGCCCCGTCCCATCGAAGCTGTCGGATTCTCATTCGTTCTCGTTCTCGTTCGCGTTCGCGTTCGCGCTGGCGGATCCTCAGTGCGGTGCGCTCCGAGCTGCGCCGTGTCACATTCCGGAGGGCCGTGTCGTCGTACTGCTCGAGGCGATCCGTGCCTGGGGCAGGCGGGTGCCGGATGTTGTGGACTTTCTTGTGCAGAACACGCACCCGGGCGTGATCCAACTTGACGACGACATCGCGTGCGGCCGCGCGTATGTGTCAGAGGTCGGGCGTGGCCGCGACGGCCGCGGAGGGCTGAACTACGCCATCTATCATGACCGTTATCGGCGCACCGGCGACGGCTGGAAGTTCGCCGAGCGCGTCTATGAGGTCCGATACGAGGACGCCTCGCCGCTGGCCGGCTCACCGCTCCGCCCCGCTGAGGGTTCGTGACCAACCCACCGCGAGACGAGATGCTTCACAGCCGCCGAACGCGCAGCACGCCGGTCAGCATCGGGAGAATGAACTCGCCGCGGGCGGTCTCCGGTCTACTCGCGACGAAAGCGCGGATCCGGCCCAACGTGGCTTCTTGTTCCTGTTCCGGCATGACCAGCACCCCCGCGCGCGTCGCGATGGTCGCGACGAGAGAGTCGGCGGTGCGGCGCTGCCCGTGCGGGAACTCGGCTTGCTCCGGCGAACCGAACCGGGCGGCCACGCCAGTCTTTGGAAGGTGTGCGTCGGCCGTCTCTGCACGCCAGCTGGTGGGCGTGTCACGCGGGCCGATGGCCGCGCTCCCGCTGACCCGTGCGAGCCCGGCAACCCACTCGACCCGGTCTTCCATGACGTTCCACAGCCCGGCCAGAATGCCGCTGGGTGCGAGGACCCTGGCGATCTCGGGGCCCGCGGCGGCCATGTCGAACCAATGCATCGCGTTGCCTGCCAGCACGGCATCGACGGACGCGTCCGGCAGCGGTATAGCCTCGGCGCTACCCGGCAAGGCACGGACAGCCGGCAGCGAGCAGCGTAGCTCGGTCAGCATCGCCGGGTCGGGCTCGACCGCGATGACTTCGGCACCCAGCGCGACCAACGTGGCGGTCAGCTTGCCGGCTCCGGCGCCGAGGTCGAGCACGCGCGGGCCGGGCGCAGGCTCGAGCGCCCAGCGCACCGCGGCCTCCGCGTAGTCCGGACGGTGCTCGGCGTATGCGACTGCCGCCGCGCCGAACGACGAGGCCTGAAGCAGCCGTTCGTCCTGATCCACGGCGTTATCGTATCGGCACTGTCGGCGGTCGGCTATCCCGCCTCAAGACTTCGGCGACGGCCACCCGATAGCGCTACCAGCCTCGCGTTCACCTGAGAAGCGCCTCCAGCTGGTGCGGGAACGAGGGCCTCGATGATCCTCGTTCGCACTGGTCATAGGCGCTTTTCGCCAAGGCGACCACTCCCGGCAGCGCCTCCAAGTCGGGCAGTCCCCCGTTCGCCTGCCGGCCGCCGTGATTGGAGCAGTAGATCCCGTCCACGCCGCCGTCCCTGGCGCGGCGCACGTCTTCGGGGTGGCAGATGCCTTTGAGGACGAGTGGAAGCTCGGTGATCGACCGCAACCACCTGAGATCGTCCCCTGAGTTCCACAGTTAGCGGTGTCGACTAGGGAACGAAAACGTGGGTTGACCTGCGGAAACGCCTGTGAGCACGCCGAGATGGCGTGTCACTAGGCGGGGGGATAGTGCCTGGTCAGCGGCCTGCGGTCAGATCGATGATCTTCTTGGGCGGGGTGACGTTCAGGGCGGTGAAGATGTCGCGCTGGGGCTTGGTGAGGTCGGTGGACTGGCGGAAGGTGCCGGCCGGGCCGGTGTAGGTGACCGCGTGCAGGCGCTGGAGTTCGGCGCGCAGGCGGTTCCAGGTCTGGCCGGTGGAGGTCTCGGCGACGCGGATCAGCAGCAGGGCGAGCCAGCAGAGCAGGACGTGGGCGCGGATGCGGTCCTCGCGGCGGTGGTAAACGGGGCGGAGATCGAGAATTTGCTTCATGTCGCGCCAGCCGCGCTCGACTTCCAGGAGCTGTTTGTAACCCAGGGCGATGTCCTCGGCCGACAGCTTCGGATCCGAGGAGCGCAGGAGGTACTTCCCGTCGAGGTTGGCCTCGGCGGCGATCTTCTTCTTGTCCACCCGCAGCAGCCCGCTCGGGGTGGTGCGCAAGAACCGTTTCAGACCGGGCTTGGTGGACAACACCCCAGCCAGCTTGTCGCGTTCGGGCCTGGGCAGCTTGTCCGTGGCCTCGATCGCCTCGGTGAGCTGGGTGACCATCCGCTGACGGATCGCGGCGTCGCGGGTGGCCTGGTCGGGGTTGAAGCAGATCACGAACCGGTCGTCGGTTCCGATGTTGACCTCCTTGACCTGGAGGTTGTCGCGCACGGACGCATAGCGGCCCTGCCGCGAGAGGGCGGCGCGTACTTCGGGTGATCCGGTGCGGAGTTTCTCGCCGATGATGTAGCCGCCGCCTCCGCGCATCAGCGCCCGGCGGTTGGCGGCGGAGGTGAAGCCGCGGTCGGCGACCCACACGATCTTCGACAGCGTCCACTCGCGCAGGTCGTCGCGGACCTGCCGGATCAGGGCCTGGTCACCGGTGTTGCCGGGCCAGGACCACACCCGCACCGGGATCCCGTCGCGGGTGACGGCCATGCCGATGACGACCTGGGGCAGATCGTCGCGGGAGTCCTTGGACTTGCCGTGGGTGCGGAACCCGTCGTGTCGCACCGCGTCTTCGGCCGGCGCGTCGGCGGCCAGGCGCTCGCCGTGTTCGTCGCGGGCGACAGGTTCGTCGGCGTCCTCGGTCTCGAAGTACGTGGAGCTGGTGTCGAAGAACAGCAGGTCCACCTCCAGGTTGAGCAGGTCGGTGACCTGGAAGTACGTCTCCTTGGCCAGGGCCGGCTCGATGGTCAGCAGGTAATCCATGGCTCGGTAGCAGGCTTCGTCACTGATCGCCTCCAGGCCGTCTATGTGGACGTCGTCGGCGATCCACTCGGTCGCGGCGAGCTTGCTGGAGGCGGCCAGGGCCCGGTTGGCGACCAGCGCGAACAGCACCCGTTCGACGCGCGGATCCAGCCGCCGCCCGGCCAGTTGGCGGTGCACGACACCGTCGAGGCCGAGCCGGTGCCAGAGTCCGTCCAGCGCGTGCACCCCGCCGCACGGCCTGGAACTGATCAGTGACAGGTCTCCCGAGCCGGTCGCGGCCAGCGCGGACGCGGGGTCCAGCAGCTTCGAGAGCGCGCCGACCAGTCGGCGCACCGCCTCGCGGTCGAGCTCGTCCTCCCGGCCGAAGGAGTGCAGCACCTTCGTACGCGAACGCCCCACGGCCGGGTCCCACTCGTTGTGGGCCAGCTGCAGATACCGGACCGTCTGCCCGTCCTTGTTCCGCCGGGACGTCGTCTTCACATACATGCCGCTAGACGATACGCACATCATTCCATGTCACAGGCATGGGGGTGACAACATCGTGCCACTAGGCGTTTTCGGCCTTTCGCGCTAGGTGCAACCGCCTGACCTGCACCGATGCCCTGCCACACCCCCGAGAACCCCGCTCAACTGTGGAACGCAGGCGTCCCAGGTCAGCGGATTACCGAAGATCCGTGCCCACTCCGACACCGCGGCCCGCGTATCCTCCTCGGGGGTTTTGGCCAGCCGGGCTCGGAAGACCGGGTCGGACGTGTAGTTGGCAAGGCAGTGGCCGCGCAACTGCGGGAAGTTGCCGGCTCCCAGGTCGCGGGGGCGCCATCCCGTGATCCAGGTGTCCAACGTCACCACGATGCCCTTGAAGCCCGCCATTTCGGCCCGGCGCACCAGACTCTCGGCCAGCTCCCGGTCGGTAGGGGTGTACAGCGAGAAGAATCCCGGGGTTTCCCTGAACTCGGCGGCGACTTCCTCCAGCGGATCAACGCTAAGGGTGGAGTCCACCATCGGCACACCCGTACGGGCGGCCGCACGGGCCGTGGCCAGGTCGCCGTGGCCGTCCTGTGCGCACAGCCCGATCACCCCGACCGGTGCCATGAACAGCGGCGAAGGCAGACTCATCCCGAACAGGTTCACCGACACGTCGCGTTGGATCGCACCGACCATCATCCGCGGCACCAGCCCCCACCGCAGGAACGCTGAAACGTTGGCTCGCTGGGTGAACTCGTCTCCTGCTCCGCCGGCGACATACCACAGCAGCGACGACGACAGCACCGCTTGCGCTCGCGCCTCCAGCTCCTGGAACTCCATCGGTATGGCGGGCAACACGCCCGCACGCTGTTGCTGCCGCCCCCCGGCGGTGGAGAACGACTCCGGCTCCAGTTCGTGGATGAAGGCGGCGGTGTTGTCGGTGAAGACCCGGCCGCCGCCTCCGGCCTGTCCCAGCTCGGTGCGGGAGTGTCATGAATTAGGTGGGAACTTCACCGGAAGGGACACCTGATGACGATCCAGAAGACTCACTCTCTCGAGACGGTGGGCGGCGTGTCGCTTGCCACTGACGGGGCGGCCGCGGACGGTGCGGGCATGAGGAGAACGCAGGAGTCCGTGGACGGGCTGGGCCTGGACCTGCTGGACGCGCTGACGCTGCTGGCCCAGGACAGGGTCCGCGGTGGTGGGCTGAGGCTGGTCGGTGAGGACGGTCTGCTGCCCGCGATCACGCAGCACCTGATGCAGGCCGCCCTGGAGGCCGAGCTGGATGAGCATCTGGCCGCCGAGGCCGAGCGCGGCGGCGGGCGGGGCTCGCGTTCGGGCGGCAACGGCCGTAACGGGTATCGCACGAAGAAGGTGATGAGTGAGGTCGGGCCGATCACGCTGCAGATCCCCCGTGACCGGCTGGGCACTTTCCGGCCCCGCATCCTGCCCAAGGGTGCCCGTCGCACCGGTGCTCTGGACGAGATGGTGCTCTCGCTGACCGCCCGCGGCATGACCTCCGGGGAGATCGTCGCGCACCTTGAGGAGGTGTACGGGATGAAGACGTCCAAGGAGACGATCTCCACGATCACCGACAAGGCCCTGGACTCGATGAACGAGTGGCGCACCCGCCCGCTCGACGCGGTCTACCCGGTCGTCTTCGTCGACGCCATCCACGTCAAGATCAGGGACGGGCAGGTCGCCAACAGGCCGATCTACGTGGCCATCGCGGTCACCGCCGACGGCTACCGCGATATCCTCGGCCTGTGGGCCGGCGACGGTGGCGAGGGCGCCAAGTTCTGGCAGCAAGTCCTCACCGACCTGCGTAATCGCGGGGTCAGAGACGTCCTCATGCTCGTCTGTGACGGGCTGTCCGCTCTGCCGGACGCGGTCGCGAACGTGTGGCCCCAAACCGTTGTGCAGCGCTGCGTCGTTCACCTGATCCGGCAGAGCCTGCGCTACGCCTCCCGGCGGGACTGGCCCGAGGTCGCCGCCGACCTCAAGCCCGTCTACACCGCCGTCAACGAGGCCCAGGCCCGCGAGCGGCTCGACGAGTTCGACGCCAAGTGGGGCCACAAATACGGCTCGATCGCCACCGTCTGGCAGCGCGCCTGGAGCGAGTTCGTACCCTTCCTGGCCTTCCCCGACTCCATCCGCGAGGTCGTCTACACGACCAACAGCATCGAGTCCCTCAACGCCCGCTACCGCCGCGCGGCCACCGCCTGCGGACACTTCCCCAACGAACAGGCAGCACTCAAGAGGATCTACCTGGCCACCCTCGCCCTCGACCCCTCCGGCCGGGGACGCAAACGCTGGAACAACAAGTGGAAGGCAGCATTGAACGAGTTCGACCAGCTCTTCGACGGCCGCCTTACCGCCGGACGGGTATAAGCCAGTCGGACCAACCAAAAACCACTAGGCCAAAGGGCCTAAAAACACCTAAATCATGATAGACCCCTCGGTGCGTACGCACACGCTCCTGGCGTTCGCGCCGGGCCGGTGGCTGGGGTCAGGCCGTGGTGGTCCGCTGGAAGGTCCGCCGGTAGGCGGTGGGTGTGATGCCGAGGGCATCGCGGAAACGGGCGCGGAGGTTGGTGCTGGTTCCCAGACCGCTTTGGGCGGCGATCTGTTCGATGCCGAGGTCGGTGACTTCGAGGAGCTCGCGGGCGTGGTTGACGCGGGCGGTGAGCAGCCACTGGTGGGGAGTGACACCGGTTTCCTGGCGCCACATGCGCACCAGGGTGCGGGTGGAGACGCGGGCGCGGTCCGCGAGCGCGGCGAGGGTGAGGGCTTCTTCGAGGTGACGCAGGGCCCAGTCGCGGGTGTCGGCGAGGGTGTGGGCGGTGGGTTCGGGCAGGGACTGGGTGATGTACTGGGCCTGGCCGCCGTCGCGGTGGGGTGCGGCGACCAGTTCGCGGGCGATGTCGTTGGCGACGGCAGCACCGAGGTCCTTGCGGACGATGTGGAGACACAGGTCGATGCCCGCGGTCACGCCGGCGGAGGTCAGCAGGGCGTCGTCGTCGATGTAGAGGACGTTGCGGTCGACGCGCAGGTGGGGGTAGAGCTCCTCGAGTTCGTCCGCGCTGGCCCAGTGGGTGGTGACGGTCCGGCCGTTGAGAAGCCCGGCTGCGGCGAGTGCGAAGGCTCCGGTGCAGATGGACGCGATGCGGGCGCCTCGGCTGAAGGCAAGTTTCAGCGCCGCCGTGACCTCGGGCGCCGGTGGCCGCCGATATCGCCAGTAGCCGGGCACGATGATCGTGTCCGCCCGGGCGAGCGCCGCCAGTCCGGCCGTGGCACCCACGGTGAAACCAGTACTGGTGGTGACGCTGCCGCGCGTCGCTCCGCACACGGTCAGTTCGTACGGGGTGTTGGGCCTGGGGTTGAAGATCTGCGTCGGGATACCCAGGTCGAGAGGCAGCACGTGGGGCAGTGCCAGGACCGCGACGCGATGGGCGCTCATGGCTCGAATCTTACGATCGCCTGTTCTCGGCGCTACCGGGAACGGGGCGGTCGCCTCGCGAAGCAGTGGTGCCGGACCTGTGGCGAGGTGGGCTTCCTGCCGCAGTGCTGGAACCCGGACCGACGACCCGCGACACCGCTTCTACCGATGTCCCGAAACTTATGAGTGGTGGCGCAGGAGACAGTCTCTGAAGACCGTGCCTCCGACGAGGATCGAGGAGGTGTTCAACCGCGAGGACGACGCCAAGGCCAACTTCGCCGAGATCATGAAGGGTCGGTTCGACCCGCAGGAAATGATCGACAAGATGGCCTCGAGCTCCCCCACCGGACTGAACGCTCTCCTGGCACTTCCGACCACGCACGGAGACAGCGCGACCACTCCGGTCCCGGTCGCGACGTGAGGGGCACCGCCGCCCGACGACTGTCGCCGAAGGGCTGAGTCCGCCGACGGAGCAGGCCCGACCGCGCCGGGCCGCCGGCGAGCTGTCCGGCCTGCTGACGAGACCGCCGCCGTCCGGAAGCCAATGGCCGACAAATAGGCGGACAGGCGGACGGGCACAGGCGACCTGTGACACGAGCAGTCGCCGCGAGCGCGGTCCGGGCTGCCCCGACGGTCGGCTGACCGCCGGGGCACGGTTGCGGTGGAGGGCGGCTGGATACCGATCAGGAGCGGCTGCCGCTCATCCAACCGGGGCGCCGGATCGGGCAGTGCGCCGCGATCAGACCGCCGGGGCGGGGTAGGTCGGGTACTCCACCCCGGAGACGTGCTGGACGACGCGGACGACCTGGCAGGAGTAGCCGAACTCGTTGTCGTACCACAGGTAGAGGATCGCGTTGTCGCCTTCGACCTTGGTCGCGCCTGCGTCGACGATCGAGGCATGGCGCGAACCGATGAAGTCGCTCGACACCGCGTCGGGGGCGCTGATGAAGTCGATCTGGCGCTTGAGCGGCGAGGTCAGCGAAACGTCGCGGAGGTGGTCGAGGACTTCCTCTCGTGTGGTCTCGCGCGCGAGTTGCAGGTTGAGGATCGCGATCGAGACGTCCGGTACCGGGACGCGGATCGAGCTGCCGGTGATCTTCGCCTTGAGGTCGGGCAGCGCCTTGGCGACGGCGGAGGCGGCACCGGTCTCGGTGATGACCATGTTGAGCGGCGCCGAACGACCGCGGCGGTCGGAGTTGTGGTAATTGTCCAGCAGGTTCTGGTCGTTGGTGAATGAGTGGACGGTCTCCACATGGCCGCGCAGAACGCCGTACTCGTCCGCCATCGCCTTCAGCGGCGGGACGATCGCGTTGGTGGTGCAGGAGGCGCAGGACATGATCTGCTCGTCCGGCTTGATCGTGTCGTGGTTGACGCCGTGGACGATGTTGGGGACGTCGCCCTTGCCCGGTGCGGTCAGGACGACCTTGGCGATCCCGGGGCGAAGGTGCTGGGACAGGCCCTCGCGGTCACGCCACTTGCCGGTGTTGTCGATGAGGATGGCGTCCTTGATGCCGTACGCCGTGTAGTCCACCGACAGCGGGTCGTCGGAGTAGATGACCTTGATCTCGTTGCCGTTGGCGATGATCTTGCTGTTCGCCTCGTCGACGGTGATCGTGCCCCGGAACTGGCCGTGGATGGAGTCGCGCCGCAGCAGCGAGGCGCGCTTGACGATGTCCTGGCCGGCACCCTTGCGGACGACGACGGCGCGCAGCCGCAGGCCGTTGCCGGAGCCGGCCTTCTCGATGAGCAGGCGGGCGACGAGGCGGCCGATGCGGCCGAATCCGTAGAGGACGACGTCGCGCGGCTCCTGGCGCTCGATCTTGTTGACGCCCGTGGCGCCGGCCACGGCCTCGGCGGTGAACTCCTCCACCGACAGGCCACGGTCGTCGGACTTGTAGGTCGCGGCGAGCATGCCGATGTCGATCTGCGAGGGGCCGAGATCGAGCGTGGTGAGAGCCTGCAGGAACGGCAACGTCTGGATGACCGAGAGTTCCTCGCCGGCGATCTGCCGGGCGAACCGGTGGGTCTTGAGAATGCTCACCACGGACTTGTTCACCAAGGAACGGCTGTGCAGCAGGACCGTGACATCCCGCTCCCGGTGCAGCTTCCCGATGATCGGGATCATCGACTCCGCGATCTCCTCGCGGTTGTTCCAGTTGGTGAACGAGTCGTCATTGACAGTCACAGGTTTACATCTTTCGAGCTAGGCGGTGCTCAAATGTTAGCCCGTTGCCATTTCGATCACTCAAGCGGGGGCCGTCTGTTCGGAAGGTCGTGATGGACAGGGTGACGTGCGCCGGTGGCGCGAGACCTGACGGCAGGCGTGAGAGCACACCGTCAGGGCAGGCTCGCCTCGCGCGATGGATGCCCACCTCCAGGACACGAATGCGCCCCATTCACGCGGTTCCGAGGGCCATCTCTGACTGTTTCGCTTGACATGGGGCGCGCACTGCCCAACTGCCCGGACCGTCACGCGGTTGCTGTCCTGGCGTCCACCTCCCCGGTATCCGTCTTCGACCTCCACCGCCTCCGTGAACCCACTCCCCACGACTTCCGGCGCGTCGCCGAGGCGGTCCCTGCTTTCCCCACCTGCTGCGGGACGCCACAACGGATCTGGAGCCCGCTCAACCGTTGCCGTCGGCTCTCCTCCGCGACGGGACAGGTCAGACCTCGTCCACGGCCAGGTGGTAGGCCCCCTTGCCCGAGGCGAACGGCGTCGACGCCCCGCCGCTTTCGCTGATGTTCGTGCGTATCCACCCACGCCCGCTCACGTAATGGGAGGACATGTGACAGTCCCGGAAAGCGCCGCCGGGCCCCCCGCCGACGGACAACGGTTCACCAGTCTCAGTACCCACGCGGCTCGTCAGCTCGCCACCACCACCAAGTCCGAACCCCAGATGCAGGCCATCACCTCGCGATGGCTGCTCAAGATGCTGCCCTGGGTGGACGTCAAGGGCGGCACCTACCGGGTCAACCGGCGGCTCCAACTCCGCGTCGGCCGGGGCCGGGTGCAGTTCGAGCAGAACGGCGCCGACGACATCAAGGTCATTCCCGAGACGCTGACCGAACTGCCCGCCCTGCGCGGCTTCTCCGACACCGCGGCCCTGCAGGAGATCTCCTCACGGTTCAGGGTGCGTGAGGTGCGTACCGGCCAGGTCCTCTTCGACGCCGGGCAGCCCGTCAGCGAGGCGTATCTCGTCGTCCACGGCCGGTTCACCCGCTACATCACCGGCAAGTACGGCGAGCAGGAAGTCACCGGGGTCATCACGGACGGCGACGGGATGGGCGACGAGGCATCGGTCAGCCCGACCCGCTGTGGTTCAGCTCGGTACGGGCCGAGACTCCCGGCGTGGTGCTGGCACTCAACTGGGACACCCTCATGCAGTTCGTGGAGCGCACCCCGTCGCTCGCGGCCCAGCTGAACGCCTTCGCGGAGCAGCAGAGCAAGCCCATGAACCGCAAGGGCGAGGCCGACGTGCCCGTACAAGCCGGGCACGTGGGCGAACCGGTCCTCGCCGGCGGCTTCGTCGACTACGACCTCGCCCCGCGTGAATACGAGTTGTCCCTCACCCAGACGGTCCTGCGCGTCCACACCAGGGTCGCCGACCTCTACAACCATCCGATGAACCAGACCGAGCAGCAACTCCGTCTGACCATCGAGGAGATCCGCGAGCGCCAGGAGTGGGAGCTGGTCAACAACCGCGAGTTCGGTTTGCTGCACAACGTCGACTACGGCCAGCGAGTCAGCACCTTCTCCGGTCCCCCCACGCCCGACGACCTCGACGAACTGCTGTCGATGCGCCGCAAGACCCGGCTGTTCCTCGCCCACCCGAAGGCGATAGCCGCCTTCTTCCGGCAGTGCAACTGGCGCGGACTGGTACCCGGCACCGTGAATCTCGACGGCCACGAAGTACCGGCGTGGCGCGGCGTTCCGCTCTTTCCCTGCAGCAAGATCCCGATCAGTCCCCAACACACCAGCAGCATCATCGCGTTGCGCACGGGAGAGAAGGACCAAGGGGTCGTCGGCCTGCACCAGACCGGTATTCCGGAGGAGTACGAGCCCGGTCTGAACGTTCGGTTCATGGGCATCGACAGCACCGCGATCATGAGCTATCTGGTCACCGCCTACTACGCGATGGCCATTCTCGTACCCGACGCCGCGGGGATCCTGGAGAACGTCCAGGTCGGGCGGACCGCGGAATGAGCGCGTCATCGGCTTCCGGTTCGTTGCTGCGACTGCCCGGGCCGCCCAGCCTCGTCCCCGTCGCGCGAGCCCGGCGAAGCGGGGCGGTCCCCGGTCTGCGGCACCGGCCCGCCGCCCCGGCAGACCCGGCAAAGGCAGCGGAGGTCGACCGCAGGCTGGAAGCGTGGGTCCGCCGGCTCGATGCGTTCCCCGAAGCGTGGACGGGGGACTTCGCGGGGTTCCAGTTCGGCCGGGCCGTCGTACTCCAGCATCCGGGCGCTGCCGACCTCGAACGCCTCACAGTGGCGGGCAAGCTGCTGCTGGCCGAGAACCTCGTCGACAACTGCTACTGCGAGGAGGACGAGGACAGAGGCGGCTCATCGCGGGGACTCGGCGGCAGGCTGATCACGGCCCAGTCCGCGCTCGACCCCTTCCACTCCACTCCCGAACTGGAAGCGCAGTGGCGGCGCGGCGTGCAGGCCGACGGGCCGCTGCGCTCCTACCACGGGGCCCTCAAGGACTACGCCGTCTTCGCCTCACCCAGCCAGACCGACCGGCTGGTGCACGATCTCGCCCGGCTGCATCTGGGCTATCTCGGTGAGGCCGCCTGGGCAGAGATCGGGTACGTACCGCCGGTCTGGGAGTACCTGATGATGCGGCAGTTCAACAACTTCCGCCCCTGCCTGTCGATCGTCGACGCCGTGGACGGCTACGAACTGCCCGAGGCCCTCTACGCCCGGCCGGAGATCCAGCGGATCACCGCGCTCGCCGGCAACGCCACCACGATCGTGAACGACCTGTACTCCTTCACCAAGGAACTGGCCAACGATCCCAGCCATCTCAATCTGCCTCAGGTCATCGCCGCGAACGAACGGTGCGGACTGAAGGCCGCCTACCTGAAGGCCGTCAAGATCCACAACAAGGTCATGGAGGCGTTCGAGGAGGAGGCGGCGGACCTGTCCGTCACCTCGCCTCTCATCGAGCGCTACGCCAGGGGCCTGGCCGCCTGGGTGTCCGGCAACCACGAGTGGCACGCCACCAACACCCACCGCTACCACCTGCCGAACTACTGGTAATGCCCCACCCCTGGCCCGTCGCCCACCGCGCCACAAGGAGTCACCTTTGACCGTCACCGAAGCCGGTACCGCGGCAGCACCGGTGCCGACCCAGGCCACCTGCCAGTCGACGTACCAGACCCGCGTCGCGGACTACTGGAACGCCGAAGAGAACCCGGTCAACCTCGAGCTCGGAAAGATCGACGACCTCTACCATCACCACTACGGCATCGGGGACGTCGACTGGTCCGTACTCGACGAGGACGAGGACGAGGACGGGCGCGGGGGCGGGAGCGGCGGACACGGAGACGGAGACCACGCTGCCAAACGGCGTGACCGGATCACCGCCGAACTGCACCGTCTGGAACAGGCACAGGCCGATCTCCTCGCCTCCCACCTCGGCCCCCTCTCCCCCACCGACCGCGTCTTCGACGCCGGCTGCGGGCGCGGCGGCGGAAGCGTGGTGGCCCATCTGCGGTACGGATGCCACGCCGACGGCGTCACGATCTCGAGGAAACAGGCCGACTTCGCCAATGACCAGGCCCGCAAACGGGGCATCGACGACAAGGTCCGCTACCACCACCGGAACATGCTCGACACCGGCTTGCCCTCCGGCGCGTATGCGGCTTCCTGGAACAACGAGTCCACCATGTATGTGGAGCTGGATTTGTTGTTCGCCGAGCACGCACGGTTGCTGCGTCGCGGCGGTCGCTACGTGACGATCACCGGCTGCTACAACGACGCCTACGGGCGGGCCTCCCGGGAGGTGTCTCTCATCAACGCCCACTACATCTGCGACATCCACCCACGGTCGGAGTACTTCCGCGCCATGGCCCGCAACCGCCTCGTCCCCGTCCACGTTCAAGACCTGACCGCCGCCACCCTCCCCTACTGGGAACTGCGCAAGCAGGCCGACCACCTGGTCACGGGCATCGAGGAAACGTTCCTGAGCGCGTACGAGAACGGCAGTTTCCAGTACCTTCTCATCGCCGCCGACCGCATCTGAGGTCTCCGCCCCCAGTGGGCACCGGGCCAGGATCCCTGTTTTGCCCGCCACCACGCCAGTGCGCCGATTTCGGCAACCAGAGCCGGATCAGAGGTGGATCAGGGGTGGGTCACAACCGAGGCTGCTGCGGGAGCTGGAGGCGTGCGGGTCAGCCGATCAGCGCCTCGGTGATCTGCCGGGTGGTCTGCGCGGCGACCCGGGGGTTGACTGCGGCGTAGGAGGTGTAGGCGTTCAGAGCCGTGGCCAAGGCCCAGCCTCGGCCACGGGTCCACGTGGCGTCGTCCACGCCGAGCGCGGCCCGGAAGGCAGTCCGGCTCCCGGCCGACATCAGGGTGAACGCGATGGTCAAGTCGCACGCCGGGTCACCGATGCCGAGCTCGCCGAAGTCGATGACCGCGCTGAGGCGGCCGTCGACGGTCAGGAGGTTGCCGGTGTGGAAGTCGCCGTGGAACCAGACCGGAGCGCGATCCCATCCGGGGGCGCTGAGGGCCGCGTCCCACAGCTCGGTCATGGCCGCGGTATCGAACACTCCGTCGACCTCTGCGATAGCGGCCCGGGTCGCGCGGTCCCGGTCGGCCAGTGGCCGGGCGGTGAGGTCCCCGCGGACGTCTCCGACCGGGAAGTCCGCGGGTGCCCACTGCTGCAGGGCGGTGAGGAACTCCGCCAGCTCGACGGCAGCGCTGGACGATCCGCCCAATGCCTCGGCGGTCGCCACCTCGCCGTCCAGCCACCGGGACACCCCCCACGGCCACGGATAGCCGAAGTCAGGCTCACCCACCCCCACCGGTACAGGGACGGCCAGCGGCAGGTGCGGGGCGAGCCGGGGCAGCCACTCGGACTCCTTCTTGGCCTGCCCGATGGCCCCGGCATGGCGGGGCAGCCGGACAGACAGTTCCTCGCCCAGCCGGTAGATCACATGGTCCGAACCGGCCGGGTCGAGCAGCCTGAGAGGCAGCTCGGCCCACTGCGGGAACTGCGCATCGACCAGGCGCCTTGCCAGTTCCACATCGATAGCCGGACGGGTGTCCGCGGTTCCCTCGGTTGCCAAGAACAGCTCCAGCGGTCGGCCCGCTCGACGCGTCGGGCAGTCGGAGCCATCACAGTGCGTCGCGGGCCCGTCTGTCGACCGGATTTCTCGGCTGATCGTCATCCGAAGACTCCGTCCGGCTCAGGTCTTGAGCCGGACGGAGTCTTCGATGCGAGTGAGCTGGCGGTCGATGTCTGTCAACCACACTTCGAGATCGATGACTGTGGGCAGGGCCGGGTGGTGCTCCGGCAGCGGTGGACCAGGGGGACGCCGGCCGGGCGCGTGGCGTTCGACGGTGGTGAAGTGCGCGGCGATTCGGTCGGCGTCCGCCGCCAGCTCGGCAGCCGTCCTGCGGGCCCATGCTCCCGCGTCCGGCGGCACATCGGGCAGAGGTGCTTCGAAGCAAGGGAGCCGCTGGGCACCGAGCACCGTGTGGTACGCCACGATGAGCACCCCGTGCCAGTCGGCCTGCATGCCCTCCCAGGCGGCGGGTGGCTCGCTGCGGAACTGCGCGTAGGCGGCCTCCGCCAGGCGCAGGTGATGCAGGGTCGGCAACGTCGCGGGCGGAGACGGGACCGCCGCCGTTGAGGCCAGGAGAGCTTCGACCGTGGCGGGTACCAGCGTCCCGCACGAACGCAGCAGGCTCGCCATGGTGCGGCGGACTTCCCTGCGTGCCCCGGCGGGCCAGGCCAGCAGACCACACAGCAGGCCGATGACACTGCCGGTGACCACATCGACGATGCGGGCTTCCGACAGTCGCCAGGTGGTCGGGGTGATCTGGGCGAAGGCGAGGGAGACCACCAAGGTGAACAGTCCCTGGGCGTAGGCGATTCCGAGTCGCGGCCCCAGTGCGAAGGCGATGAGCATGCCCGGCACCAGCAGGACGGCGTAGGCGTCCAGGTGCCGGCCGAGGGCGATGAGCAGCGCACCTGCCGCGACAGCCCCCACCAGATTGCCGACCATCGCCTGCCGCACGGCCCGCCAAGTGGCGCCGACCGTGGTGCGCCCCAGCGTGAGGACCGCGAGGAGGACCCAGAATCCGTGCGCGAGGTCGAGGGTGCCCGCGACAAGACGGGCGAGGGCGAGGCCACATGCGACCCGTACCGCGTTCTGGAACCACACCGAGCGATGCGTCGCGTTGCCTGCGATGCGGCGCGCCCACAGCTGCGTCGTGGGCAGGTCGGCGTACCAGAAGAGTTCGCGGGGCGGGAGCGGTGCCGATCTGCGCCCGACGACGGCGACACCGAGGGCGGTCACCGCGATCCACGTCGACTCGGCCAGTGTCAGTACCGCGGCCTGTCGCCGCAGGACGCCGGTGTCCGCTCCCGGGTCCTCTGGATCGGCCGCACGGGGCGTCCGTTCCGCCTGGAAACGGCGGATCGCCTTTTCGAGCGCGTCGGCCGCCGGTGGAGGCTCACCGGCGCGCAGGGCCGCACCCATGTCCTTGCACGTCCGCGCGACCCGTTCACGGAGCGCGGCGGACGGACGATCCGTGCGCGGTGGTGCGCCGCGGGTCATGGATGCCGCGCTCTGCGACACCAGTTGGTCCACGATCCGGCGGGCCGCGGCTCCCGCCTGTGCCAGAGCCCGGTCCCGGCGCCCCGGGCCGGTCGGACGCTCAACTGGGGGAACCTGCGACAGCCGCATCCCTTCGCTGAGCTCGCGCAGCCTCGCGGCAGAGACTCGGGTCGGATCGGCCGCTGCCGCGGCGGCCGCCTCCAGTGTGTCGGCGAGCAGGATCCGGAAGCTCGTGGCAGGCGGACCGGACAGGACGAACACCTGGCACAGCGCGAGAAGTGCGACGCCCACGGCCACGCCCGTCAGCCGGGCACCCAGTGTCTGAGGAGCGTAGGGCGGAAAGCAGGCCAGGATGTAGAGGAGTTGAAGGCCGGGTGCTGGACCCGCCGTACGAGGTCCGGCCACCACGCTGAAGGTCAAGAGGAATCCGACGATCAGCATGCCGCCCACGGCGGCCGCCGTGCTCCCCGCGAGTGCCGTGCCCAGTGCGACGAGAACCACTCCGAACGGCAGGGTCCGCAACGTGATCCATGCCTGCTGCCGACCGGTCCCCGGAATGGTGGACAGCAGGCCGAGCGCGATCGGTGTGAACAGTGCGTACAGCGCCGCCGCAGGTTGCTGAAGGCCGTAGAGGAATGCGTAGAAGCCGACGCTCGCCGAACAGGTGACCTGGATCGACCGCCGTAGGACCACGGCACCGGCCGGCCCGGGCGTCATACGTGCTCGCCACCCGCGCCGGTACGTGCACCGCGAACGGCCCCTGACGGCGATGGCGGCTGTGCGCTCATGGCGACGTTCCTCTCGGCAGACGCCGCGTGTCCTCGGCGACCGGCTCTGCTCATTTTCGACCCTGCGAGGGGCAGGCGCACGTGGTGGCGGCCCCGAAGGCGCAGCTGCGGATGCGAGGCGATGTGCCGCGCGGTGTTCGAGCAGCGCGCCTGCGACTGCTTGGGCGCCCGCCTGGCCTCCGGGCCGCCGACCTGATCCGTCCCGGCGCCGACCGCGCGGCACGGGTGCGGCACCCGTGCCGCGCGGTCGGCGTGCGGCGTCCGGTGGGCGGGGCACCTCAGGGGCCCCGCCCACCCGGTCCGGCGATTCGTCGAGCGGTCAGGTCGTCAGCAGGCGCCCTCGTCCTGCCAGACGCCCCAGTCGGAGGCGACGGGGGTCTCGTTCTGAGTCCACCACTTGGCCTTCCAGTTGTGCTGGTTGTACGACACCTCGTTGCCGGTGGTGTAGACCGCGGTCGAGCTCCAGGCCGGCTTGCACCCGGTACCCGGGGGCGTGGGCGTGGGCGTCGGGGTGGGGGTGGGGGTCGAGGAGGGCGGTGTGACCCCGGCGAACTTCACCGAATACTTGGCGAAGTCCCAGGAGTTCTGCGCCACACTGGAGCAGGTGCCCGATGTGCGGCCGCCGTTGTCGGCCGGGGTGCACTGGCGGTCACGGTTGAGGGACCAGAACGTGAAGCGGTCCATGTTGTGGCTGGTGGCGTAGTCCAGCACGGTCTGGAAGTCGGTCTGCGTGAAGTACTCCCCCGTGTCGCTGCGCCCGTTCATCCCGGAGAAGCCCTCGTGGGCGTAGGCGGTCGCTTGGTCCCACCCGAACGTGGACTGCAGGATCTGGTTGAAGTTGGTCAGCGCGCTGGTCTGCGAGGCCGCGCCGTTGAAGCCGCCGTCGAACGGCATGATGGAGAAGTTGTTCGGGGTGAAACCCTGTGACTTCGCCTCCAGCAACATCTGCTTGCCGAACCAGCCGGTGCCGTCAGCCGTGCCGGCGGTGGTGACGGAGACGTAGAGTCCGGGGTTGTTCTGCTGGAGGATCTTCGCGGCGCCGATCTCGTTCTTGATGGCTGCCGTGTTCTCGTACTCCGGCTCTTCGAGGTCGAAGTCGATGGCGTGCAGGCCGTACTTGGTGATGACCTGCTGGTACGCCGCCGCCGTGGCGGCCGCGTCGGAGCAGACCTGGCCGAGCTTGGTACCGCCGTAGCCGCCGATGGAGACGGAGACGTCGCCGCCCTTGGCGCGGATGGTGTTGACGACCGACTGGACGGCGGTGTCCGAGGAGACCGCGGCCGTTCCGCCCCATGTGGGGCTGCAGCCGCCGCCGTTGGGGGCGAGGACGAAGGCGAGCTGGAACGCCTTGAGGCCGGTGGCGTCCATGATGGCGGCCGGGTCCGGCGGGTCGTTGTCGAGCGGCATCAGGTAGGGAGTCGCGGCGTACCAGCGGTTGCTGAGTGCGGAGGTCGCGCCGGAAGCGCTGCCCGCGACCAGCGCGGTGGTGCCCGCTGCGGCGAGTCCAACGGCGGCCGCCGCGCCCAGACATGCGCGAAGACGTCTCACTGCGTGCCTCCAGGGGATAGGGGGAGTCGCCCCAGCTTCGTGCAGTTGTTGCGGTCATGCCAATAGATTGGCCTAGACCAGATAACCCTTTGGACTAGACCATACGATTGCTTTACCTATCCCCTGTTACCGGAGGAACTGGACACGGGCGTCGAGTAACCGACGGGGCACGGTCCGTACCGGCGTCAGCCCCGAGAAACCCGGCGTCGGCCGGTCGGCTCCGTCGGCTCAGCGGTCTTCGTGCCGTCCTCTTGGCCGTCCCCACGCCTGCGCCTGCGCCCTGGCATGCGCCGGGTACCACTTTGTGAAGCGGATCGTTGCGACCAGCAGCGCGATCGGGATGACCCAGTTGAGCCAGTCGGAGCCCGACTTCGCGTGCAGGGCGAGTAGCCCCAACAGGGCCGTGACCAGGAACACTCCGCCCCACATCGCCGAGTCCCAGTACCGGCGGGGCACCGACTCCCGTGCGTACTGCTCGGTGAACGGCGTGAAGGCGAGGGAGCCGAGCGCCACGGCGGCGATCACGCCGTTGGACAGCGTCTGCGCGTAGGTTTCCAACCACATCAGGTCCGGGCGGTCCACCACGAGCCCGAGCACGAAGGTGACGGCGAAGAACACCAGACTCGCCGCCTCCAGAATCTTGACGCTGCCGCGCCGCAGGTCGGGCACATTGAGTACCAGGGCCGCGATGAGCGCCGCCAGTGCGGCGTACTTCCACGTACTGGGGCTCGCCACCACGTCGAAGATGATCCAGGGGGCGAATCCGAGGAAGACGCTGTTGGCGCGCAGGGCTTCGCCGCTGGACGCATCGGCCTGCGGATGTGTTCCGGGCCGGGCTCCGTACGGCGGCTGATCCCCATCAGTTCCCCGTCCCGCACCGGCCGCCCGTGTGCCGGACGGCGGAAACTTGCCCGTCCCCGTCGCTCCGCGTCCTGGATTCTCATCGGGCTGAGCCATCGGACACCTCCGCGGATGGCGCCCCCATGTCGGGAACCAGAGGGCGCGAGGGAACCCTCGGCCGGGTGCTGAGGCAATGACCTCTGCTTCTCATGCTGCGACCGCCCCCACCCCGCCGCATCCGATGCGGAAGTCCCCGGTACCCGTGCGGCACTCCGTTTGCGGGCGACAGACCCCGGCACTTGACTGGAGGCGCCTTCGCCCCGGTCAGCGAAGAGGTCGACGCCGCACGGGCCGTCCGGCAAGGAAGGCAGCAGCGGTCTGGCGCGAGCCGTGATCGATCCAGCCGCCGGGACCACGCGGCGCACCCTGCTCGACGACTCGCATGACACTCAGGGCGCCGCCGACCCTTGGCCTGCGGAGAACCTCTTGGTCGGGGAACCGGTGTTCGCGCCGGTGCCGGGTGACCCGTCGGAGGAGCGACGGCGCGGACTCCGGGCCGCGCCACGCGTGACGTAGGGTGAACGCAGGGGGTGGAAGATCAAGAAGGGGAACGAGGTGGCGCCGGAGCCGGTGCGGTTCGCGGTGCTCGGGCCGGTTCGGGTCTGGCGGGCGGGGACAGAGGTGCACCTCGGGCGTCCGCAGGAAAAGGCGCTGCTGGCACTGCTGTTGGTACGGGCGGGTCAACTCGTATCCGTGGGCGAGATCGTCGACGTCCTGTGGGGCGGGCGCCCGCCGAACAGTGCGGTCAACGTCGTCTACCGGCATGTCGGTGCCCTGCGCCGCCTGTTGGAGCCCGGCCTTCCCACCCGGGCAACAGGCCACTGGCTCCTCCGAGCCGCGGGCGGATACCGATTGGTGACCGACAGTGACTCTCTGGACCTGCTGCGCTTCCGTGCGCTGCGGGTCGAGGCCCGGCGGGCCGTCTCGGACGCGGCGCCGGCAAGGGCCGTGGAACTCCTCACCGAGGCGCTGTCGCTGTGGCAGGGACAGGCCGCCCGCGGGATCCCCGCGGAGGCGCGCGCACACGCGGCGTTCGGCTCACTGGACGATGAGCGCCTCGCGACCGTGAAAGAGGCTGCCGATGTCGCGCTGAGAGCGCACGTGCCGGATGTGCTCCTCCCCCGGCTCCGGGAGGCCGCTGCCGACAGCCCGTTGGACGAACCGCTGATGGCCCGGCTGATTCTCGCTCTTTCGGCCACCGGTCAGCGGCCCGAGGCGCTCAGCACGTACCAGGCCCTGTCGGACCGGCTCGCCGACGAGTTGGGCATCGATCCGGGGCCGGAACTGCGCGACGCCCACCAGACGGTGCTGCGCGATGCGCCAGCCACGGCGACCGGGGCCGGAGCCTTCGAGGCGCACTCGGCCGAAGGTCCGGCGGTCTCGGACCTCGTCGGTCCGAATGCGCCGGCCTCCCAGCCCGTGCCCGCGCAACTGCCGCACGACTTGACGACGTTCACCGGTCGGCGGGCCGAACTGGACCAGATCCTCGCACCGCTGTCCAGCGACGCACGGTCCAACGGAACAGTGGTGATCAGCGCCATCGGCGGAATGGCCGGAATCGGCAAGACCACGCTCGCCGTGCACTGGGCCCATCGGGTCACCGACCGGTACCCCGACGGGCAGCTCTACGTCAACCTGCGAGGCTTCGACCCGTCAGGGGCGGTCATGCGTCCCGACGAAGCGGTGCGCGGTTTTCTGGACACACTGGGCGTGCCGCCGGAACGCGTCCCGCACGGTCTGGACGCGCAGGCCGCGCTCTACCGCAGCCTGCTGGCCGGACGCCGGTTCCTCGTCCTGCTGGACAACGCGCGGGATTCCGATCACGTACGGCCGCTGCTGCCCGGCACGCCCGGCTGCCTCACGATCGTCACCAGCCGAAACCAGCTCTCCGGTCTGGTGGCGGCCCACGGAGCCCACTCCCTCACCCTGCGTCCGCTCGACACCGAGGAGGCACGGGAACTCCTCATCCGCCGCCTGGGAGCCGAGCGGGTCGCCGCCGAGCAGGAGGCGGCGGCGGAGATCATCGCACTGTGTGCCGGGCTGCCGCTGGCCTTGGCCTGCGTCGCCGCCCGCGCGGCCGCCCACCCGCACGTCTCGCTGTCGGTCATCGCCGCCGAGCTGCGCGAAGCCCAGGGCAGTCTCGACGCCTTCATCAGGGCCGACGAGTCCGCCGATGTCGGCGCGGTGTTCTCCTGGTCCTCCCGCGCCCTCTCCCCCGCCGCGGCCCGCCTCTTCCGACTGCTCGGACTGCACCCCGGACCGGATTTCACCGCACCGGCCGCGGCCGCACTCGCCGGGCTCGCGGTACGGGAGGCGCGGCTGCTGCTGTCCGAGCTCTCCCGTGTGCACCTCATCAACGAGCATGTCCCTGGCCGGTACGCCTTCCACGACCTGCTCCGCGCCCACGCCGCCGAACTGGCGCACACCGAGCACGGCGAGGCCGAGCGCCGGGCGGCCGTGCACCGGCTGTACGAGCACTACCTGCACACGGCGCACGCCGCCGGTCTTTTGATCGCACCGTACGTGGACACGATGCCGCTCCCGCCTCCCCCCGAAGGGGCCCTCCCCGAGCCGCTCACCGACGACGAGTCGGCTCTGGCCTGGCTCACGGCCGAGTACGCGGTGCTGCTCGCCGTCATCGACGCGGCCACGAACTCCGGTTCGCACCGTCTTGTCTGCCTGCTCGTCTCATCCATGGAGCGGTTCTTCGACCGGCAGGGGCGCTGGCACGACTGGGCGGCCGCCCAACGCACCGCGCTCGACGCCGCGGTACGGCTGTCCGACCCCGTCATGGAGGCCCACGGCCTTCGCGGACTGGCCCGGGTGGAGGGCCGACTGGGCCTGCGGGGCGACGCCGGTGCCCACCTCGACCGTGCCCTGGGACTCTTCACCGAACTGGGAGACGACGTCGGGCGGGCCTATGTCCACCTGAGCCTCGGCTGGGAGGCCGAGCAGCGGGGTGACCTCCCCAGCGCCCTGCTCCACGACCAGCTGGCCCTGGATCTGTTCCGTGCCACTGGCCGGCAAGCCGCGCAGGCGACCGCCCTCAACGCGGTCGGCTGGGACCACGCGACGCTCGGGGATCACCAGCAGGCCCTCAGTCACTGCCTCGAGGCCCTCGCCATTCAGCGGGATCTCGGCGACCACGTCAGCCAGGCCGCCACCTGGGACAGCATCGCCTACGCCCACCACCATCTCGGCGACCACCCGCAGGCCCTCACCAGTTACCGCAACGCTCTCACCATCTACCGGGACCTGGGCGTGCCGGCCGAGGAGGCCGGAACCCTCGTTCGTATCGGTGACACGCACCGTGCGACGGGCGACCAGGAGGCTGCCCGCACCGCCTGGCAGAGCGCCCTCACCCTCTTCACCGAACTCGCCCACGCCGACGCCGAGCAGGTCCGTGCCCGGCTCCAGGAACCGGGCGAACCGCAAGGTCACGCGTGACGATCACGAAACGCGCGACCGGCTCGAAGCCCCGACTGCCCGCCGGCCCGCGATTATTTCCCTACCGCTCCACGGGAATGAAAACGGACGGTCATACTCAGTTTTATTTTGGATTGCCATGACACAGCAGCCTTGTCATGGCGGCACCGTTGTAGAAGTGTGACCGGTCAGTCGAATGCAACTGGGGGACGCATGGCCGACGGTGACGCAAAGATCGACGTATTGTCGCAGGCGGTCGCCGCAGTGGGCGAGGAGTTACCCGAGCCGACGATCCATCGTGGACAGTACGTGATTCCACTGGATGTGGATCAGGCGGACTGGCTCACATTTCTCGGAATCAGCTATCACGTGTCCCCGAACATAGGGATTCCGGTCACCACGACGTCGTTCTCCCTCCATGTGGAGAACGAGGAAATAGAGCTTTCCTGCGTGGTGTACAACGAGGTCGGTGATCACGTTCAGAACCTTGTCGTGGAGAACCCGAAACTTCCCTGGGGCGGCGACGCGACGGGCGTACCCCTGCCACTCGACAGGTTTCCCGGCTCGTCGCTGACGTTCCGTTTCAACTACCGCAACAGCGTCAGTGTCAAAGACCTGGTCCTGACGCTCGATTTCGAGGACGCCCTCGTGGTGGCCCTCAATCGGCGCTCCATCTACTTCACCCTGGCCCGGCGCCCGGTCGCGGACACCGGCCTCATGCGCCAGGAACGCGACCGGCCCGTTCCCGCGACCGCTCCCGGTCCCAGCACTCCACTGCTGTATCTGCACGGCTACGAGGACCCGGACACCGGATTCGAGACGCCCGCGACCCGGGTGCCGCCGATGGCGCTGACCCCGCAGCGCATCGCCGCCGCCTGGCAGACCGCGAAGTCCACCGGCTACTTCGACCCGGCGGTCTTCCCCAACGTGGGTGGCGCCGAGGATGCCGCTGGGCTGGCCGGGGTGATGGCGGCGCTGGCCCCGTTGGACGAGGGCACCGTGGTCAAGCAACTGCTGACCGGCGCCCGGCTGGCGGTGCAGCGCGCCGTCAACGGGCAGTACGCCTACCGCTTCCTGGCCGTTCCCGAGCACTGCCGGCCCGGGCTGATCCTCGTCGAGTACTACCGACTGTCCGCCTTCCCCGCCCGCTACGGGGCCGGCCGTGTCATCAAGACCTTCTCGCTCCTGCCGGGCGAGCGCACGAGCATCCGGGTGAACACGTACAAGCGGTCCAGCACCAGCATCCAGCAGTCGTCGTCGATCCTGGACGCCACGAACAACGAGACCGAGCAGGAGTTCACCAACAGCGTGAACCTGGAGCAGTCCAGCCAGGAGAACGCCAGCAAGAGCTTCGAGTACCGGGCGGCGGAGGCCGAGGGACAGGCCACCTGGGGCTGGGGAAGCGCCAAAGCCAAGGTCAGCGGCGGCGTCTCCGGCGGCAACAACAGCGCCCGGGAGGAATTCGCGAAGAACCTCACCAACGCGGTCAGTCAGAACGCCGCACGTGCCACTTCGCGCCGGGACATCCAGGTCGACACCAGTATGGACACCAAACTGGAGGAGGGCGAGGAACAGGCGGTCGAACGCACCCTGGAGAACATCAACGTCAGCCGGACGCTCAATTTCGTCTTCCGGCAGATGAACCAGGAGTACGTCTCGCTCCTGCATCTCGTCGATGTGCGCGTCGCGTTCTTCAACGGCCACGCCGAATCGCGGGACGAGGTGCCCCTCGGCGAACTCGACCGGCTGCTGGCGGACTGTATCCGGCCCGAGCGCGTCGACGCTGTGCGGGCCGGACTCATCGCGCAGCTCCAGGCGGTCAAGGACTACCGGGGCGAGCCGCGGCCCGACTTCGTGCAGGTCGTCCAGGACGCCGCCGACGACACCGCGACCGCCTACGCGCGCGTCAACCCGGACTTCTCCTCCGCCCATATATCGCCGGACGGGCGGACCCTGCAGGTACCCGGTGTGATCGTCGGCGCCGAGGAGCATGTGCTGCGCACCGACGGCGTGGTCGTGGAAACCTTCCTGGGCGAGGGCAACGGCCTCGACGCGTACTCGGCGGGGCTTCAGGAGCAGGCGGTACGGGCCAAGAGCGCCGCCAATCAGCTCCAGGAACTGGAGGCGGAACGTCTGCGGCTGGCCCTGCAGATCGTGACGGACAACGACGCACAGCGTATGGACCTGTATCAACGCATGTTCGTGCGGCCGCAGATCGTCAACCAGATCGACCACGCGGCGGTGAACGGCACGGCGGGTGCCGGATCGGCCGACGCCATCTCCACGGATGGAGCTGACGGGACGGACGGCCTCCGTGTGCCCTGAGGCTCCGCTCCCGCTGCGCGCACCTGCGGTCATTCGGAGCGAACCTCCAGGACGCCCGGTGAGCGTACTGGCTCCCCGCGCGCTCCGGAACGCGCAGACGCTCACGGGCACACTGCCGAAGGACAGCACGGCGGCGGTCGATGTGGCCCTGGGCAGGGAGGACGCCGTCCTCACGAGTTCCTTCCCCGAGGTTCCCAGCCTCTCCGACATCGAGAACACCTTGGTGACGGACTACGGAGTGACGCTGATCTCCGGCGCGGGGGTGTGGACGGCGGCCGAGGCGGCAGAGGTGCTGCAGGGACTGCGGTACACCCCGGCGTGGGACGCGTGGGTCCTCCAGGGCTGCTGCATGTATCGCGACGGCTACGCCGCCGCGACGCTCGGCGACACCGAGGCGTCGAGTCACTACCACTGGGTGGTGGCCATGGACGGCACGGACGGAACCCCGGGAGCCGATGTCAGACACATACACTTCTTCGACGCGGCGTTTCGCCCACGCGAGTTCTACAACGGATACGCCCAGGTCACCGTCATGCATGAGCTCGGCCATGTGAGGATGGAATCAGGTCTGGTGCGTCAAAAAAGGCGAGTGTTCCTGACCGGGGTCGAAGGTTTCACCAGGATCTACGATGGTGTGGCGGACGATGCGGCAGCACTTGAGCTCGAGAACGAAGACCCGCCCGAGGTAAGGGAATTGGTCGCTTCCCTTCGTGACCTGTGGGATTCGGGAGGTGCGAGCTCCGCGCTGAAGCGTATGCAAGACCTTGCGGACGAAGTCCAGTACATGTGGGACTATTCTCAGTTTCTCGACACATTCGGACCGGAATCGTCACCCGGGCGGCCATGGGGACCAAATGTGTGGCAGGAGTGGCAGCGCATTATGACCTCCCTCCAGGGTTCCGTGGACGCTTTCCTGGAACAGACCAGGCAACTACGCATCAGGGCCGGGAAAGCGGACGCCGTGCTCAGGGACCTGAAGGTCCAGAACGGGGAGTTCCGCGGCGCATTCCGGGCGGCCTGCGCCCGATTCATCAGGAGTTGCGGAACTCTCTTCGACGAGACGGTCCGCGTGCTGCGAAGCGCCGTGGAGTACGGGGGATCCACCCGATACCTGGAGTACTTCTCCTTCCTGGCCTACAGGTACGGGTTCCGCACGTTCACGCCGTACTCGGCCGTGGCCAGGGTCGAATGGTTCGCCGAAACCTATCAGCTTGCCGCCCTCGACCCGGAAGAACTCAAGAGGATGAACAGCGGAATCGCCACGTGGTTCCTCGACAGGCAGCTGACGCTCCCGCTCCATCTCCAGATGTTCACGGACCGGGACCTCTAGGGCCTGTTCTGGGGTGCCCAGGCGGAGCGGCTTCCAGGCCGCCGTGCTCGATTGACCGCTCGTGGCCCTGTGTCTCGAAGTTACGGCTGCTGCCGGGCCGGAGTGGGACGAGTACCCGCCTGGTGGGGAACCTTGGAGACGGTCGAGGCGGCGTCGGACGCGGGCACGGCCACCGTTCGCCACCACGGGTCCTGAGGCAACTGGCCGCCGGGTTCGAAGGGTTGACCCGGCACGGGCACGGCTACCCGCACCCCCTCTTCGGCAGCGGCGGCGTACGTACGCTCGGCAGGCTCTTCCCACGGATGCGGGGCCAGGTTGAAGGTGCCCCAGTGGATCGGCAGCAGCACACCGTGCGGGTCGCCTCCCGACAGGTCGAGGTGGGCGCGGACACCCTCCTCCGGTGTCATGTGGATGTCCGGCCAGAATTCGCTGTAGGCGCCGATCTGCATCATCACCGCGTCGAACGGACCGAGCGCCGCCCCGATTTCGGCGAAGCCGGAAAAGTATCCCGTGTCACCACTGTGGAAGACCCGGTGCCTCGGACCGGCCGCCACCCACGATGACCAGAGCGTGCGGCGGTGCAGTGCTCGCCCGCAGAAGTGACGGGCGGGCGTGGCAGTCAACGTCAAGCCCGCGACCTGTGTCGACTCGTGCCAGTCGAGTTCCGTGATCCGCCCGGGTGCGACTCCCCAGCGCTCCAGGTGTGCCCCGACGCCCAGCGGGGCCGCGAACTGGGCACCCGTGTGGGCGAGGGCTCGGATGGTGGGCATGTCCAGGTGGTCGTAGTGGTCGTGGGAGATCACCACCACGTCCACGGGGCCGAGGTCCTCAAGGGGCAGCGGGACCGGGTGGAGCCGTCGGGGTCCCGCGAAGCCCACCGGTGAACACCGCTCACCCCATACCGGGTCGAACAGCAGCCGTGCGCCGTCGATCTCGGTGAGAACGGTGGAGTGTCCCATCCAGGTGAGGCGCAGATCGGATTCCGGCGCCGCAGCGGGTCCCGCGAGGGTCGGCCGGTGCAGGGGGATGGCAGCGGCCGGCGTGCGACGGACACGATCGGCCCGGTGAACGTTCGTCCGGGCGAAGCCGAGCATGGAGCCGGAAGCCATGGTCTGGGTGACCGTCGGATTGCGGAAGCTGCCGTCGGCGTACTGAGGAGATGCCTGCATGCGCTCCAGTCGTGCACCGGTGGGGATGCCGCCGAAGGCGGCGGGGCGAAGCAGCCGCCCGAGGCGAGGCAGAGGCATGAGAGGTCTCCCGTAGTGATAGCTGGGGTGGGTCGAGGCTGCGATGAGGCGGGGGGTCGCTGTCGATCTGCCACCTCTGCGAAACAGCCCTCGGGTTTCCGCAGGATCCGCGACCCTGAATGTAGTCACTGGAAACAATGATGTCAACGACAACAATGATGCCAGCGTCTACATCCCGGTTCGAACGGTGGGCCAACGCCACGGACCGTGCGTAGGCCACGGGATGCGATCAAGCTACGCAGCCTGGAGACCGCCCGCGTCGGCGTGGCGGCCGATGATCCGTGCGTTCAGCGGCCGCTGTCCCGGGGTGTCCGTGACCATCCGGGCCGCCTTCACCTCCCGCGATGTCGTCGGCCTGGTGCGCACCGGTGCCGCCGAGCTGGGTCTGTTCGTCACGTCGGGGCCGATCACCGACAAGAAAGTGATCCCTCATGCCGCCGGGGAGCAGCGTTTCGTAGCCACCACCACATCGCACTCGTACCCGGCGACGGCATCGGCTTCTCGCACACCTCCTTGTACGCGAGAACGTCGAGGGCGAGTACACATCGACGCGCCGCCCGCGAAGTTCGTGCTCGACCCGGAGCGCGAGTTCCCCTCGATGTTCCCCCCGACCTCGGGACAGTGCCACGACCACCGAGTTCACCGAGAAGCTGCTCGAACTGCTCTGACCCCTTCGCGACAAGGCGCCCACCGCGGGGCGCCCCTCGCGCGGCCAATGGCGGCCGATGTCCTACCGGTTGACGGTCTTCTGCTGCTGGGCCGTGTAGCGCTCGCCCTTGATCTGCACCTGGGCAACGGCTTCTTGTTCGGGGGCGAAGTCGCCGAGCAGCTTCTGTGCGACGGTCTGTTCTTCGGCCATGTTCTTTCATCCTATATATGTGTTTGATCTGTTACGAAACGTGAGCGTAGGCGCGTCACGCGGTCTCTGAGCGGCCCTGCCATTACCCCTATCAGCGACAACCCCCACCGTGTCGGTCTCTTCCGGCACGGTCCGACCTCCCGGCTTCGGCCCTGGCGAGGCGCTGGGGGCGAACGACCACACCATGTACTGATCACTCCGCGCGTCTGCGGCATGATCCGCCGGACAGGCCCTAGTTCCATCTACCGAGGTCACCTCGGACTCAGGTCGGTTTCCGGGCCCGGCACGCGTCAATAGCCTCAGCGATCAGTCAAGTTCACACGTGCCGCTCCGGGTCGGGCGCAGTCACTCTCCCGATGCACGCTCTCTCGAATACTCGAAGGACAGCGATGCCCGACAGCGGCTACACGTACATCTGCGCGTTCGACGTACTGGAGGAAGGCGTTCCGCGGCGCTTCGGGGTGGAGGGCGTTCCCGTTTCCCTCGTCCTGACCGAGCAGCAGGTCTTCGCGATCCACGACGTGTGCTCGCACAGTGCCGTCTCCCTCTCGGAAGGAGAGGTGGACGGCTGCACGGTCGAGTGCTGGCTGCACGCTTTCCGCTTCGACCTGCGCACCGGCCACCCCCTCGACCCGCCGGCAACACATCCCGTCCCCGTGTACTCGGTTCGGATCGAGGGCGGGCACGTGTACGCACGAGTGACAGGCAAACCGTGACGGACGCACGGAATGACCTCGACGTCACCAGCGAGCGGGCCGATGCCGCCCGCAACCGTGCCCGGCTGCTGGAGGCCGCCGCCCGGCTGGTGGCCGAGCGAGGGGCCGAGCACGTGACGATGCACGAGGTCGCGGAGGCTGCCGGCGTCGGGAAGGGCACGCTCTTTCGCCGGTTCGGCGACCGCGACGGACTCCTGCTGGCCCTCCTCGGCGAAGCCGAAGCCGAGTTCTACGAGGCGTTCACCTCGGGTCCCCCTCCGCTGGGGCCAGGAGCACCGGCGAGGGACCGGCTGGCGGCGTTCGGCCGTGTGCTGATCGAGCGCATCGCCACCGATGCGGACCTGGGCGCCGCACTGGGCCGCCAGGTGCTCCACGAACGCCGCCACGCCTCCGACACCGGGCGCGCCTTCCACCATCACGTCTCGGCTCTCCTGCGGGTCGCGGGAGTTGACGGGGACCACGACATGCTCGCCCATGCCCTGCTCGCCTTCGTGGACTTCGAGACGGCGGACTACCTGCACAAGGAGTGCGAGGTCCCCGTCGCACGCCTCCAGGCCACCTGGGTGGACTTGGTGCGGCGGGTGACCCGGGCCGACGGACAGTGTCCGGCGTCGTCGCGTCGCGCGTAGTCGATGACGGCGGAGGTCCCCGACATGACGTCGATCGCGATGCGTTCGACCAGGGCGCTCTTGTTCGGGAAGCGCGGGTAGATGGTGCCCAGGCCGACCCCTGACCGGGGCGCCGGCGCGCAGCGGGCGGTCGCCTTACTGGCCCTATCCCTGAGGAGACCCTCCATGAGCGCGTCGACAGACCCCCACGCCCCCGCCGTCTTCCCGGCCGATTTCCGCGGCGAGGTGCTGCGCCCCGGCGATGAGACGGTTACGAGAGGGCACGAGCCCTGTACCAGGGCCGTGCCGCCGGCGAAGGTCCTGGGCTGATCGCACGGTGCGCCGACGAGGGCGATGTCGCGACCGCCCTGTGCCACGCCTCCGCCCACGGCATCCCGGTGGCCGTCCGCCGCGGCGGGCACGGCTCGGACGGGTACGCGATGCCCGGCGGTGCCCTGGTCGTAGACCTCTCGGCGACGAAGGCGGTCACGGTCGATCCGGAGACCCGGTCGGTCGGTCGCGGCAGTCGCGCGCTCCGCCAAAGGCGGTGGGCCGCCCGACCGACTGTGGTTCGCTCGCGCCCCCGAGGTCACGCTGCTCGAAGTGGTGACCCGCGTGCGGCGCTACGCCGAGAACGTGGCCGAAGTTCTCCTGAACGGCCTGTCCTTGTCCAACTGGAGCTCGGCGGCGTCGGCTCAGTCGCCGGCGCCCGAACCGACCTCGTGGCCGTTGGCCGTCAAGGTGACCTCGATGTTTCCCCGGGTTGCGTTCGAGTAGGGACACACCTGGTGTGCGGCCGCGACGATCTTTGCTGCCTGCTCGGGATCCGGGATCTGCGGCAGGGTCACATGGAGCTCCACGGCAAGTGCGAAGCCACGATCCTCGGTGGGCAGGAGGCTGACACGGCTGTCGATCGAAGCGTCGCCCGTCTCGACCCTTTCGCGACGGCCCACCACGCCGAGCGCGCCCTCGAAGCAGGCCGCATAACCCACCGCGAAGAGCTGTTCGGGGTTCGTGCCACCCCCGTCGCCACCCATCTCCTTCGGCACACGAAGTTGGACGTCCAGGACTCCGTCCTGTGTGCGCCCGTGGCCGCTCACGCGGCCCCCGGTCACGGTTGCCTCCGCCGTGTAGAGAACTCGTGCCATCTCGACCTCCATTCCGGACCTGCGGACTGTCCCGGCTCACGGCCGGGACCTTTCCCACGTCCGCTGCTGATCGCACCCCGACGAGCCCCACCGTATGGCGCGAACGCCGCCCGGTCGACCCGACCGGACGGCGTACACCTCGTCAGCAGGCGTGCACCTCGTTCGTAGGCTCGGGAGTTCGTGCGCACCGCCGGGAAGGAACGCGGGCGTGGCAGCTCGGCCGCCGTCACCACCATGTACGGCCACGACAGCGATGCGCGGGACGTGGAACGAGCAGTACCGGAGTCTGATCACCGTCCCCGCCTTCGGTCTGGACGGCCGGGTGGCACTGCTGCCGCACCGAGTGGAGGAGGTCACCGAGCTCATTCGTGCTCGCGAAGTCGAGAGCGACGAACGCTACGGAGGGAACCTGCCGAGGGAACTACCGAGCAGCGCCCGGACAGGCGTCGCCGTACAGGCGGCTTCAGGTGATCGGCGTCAGCGAAGTGTGGCGACTGAAGTGTTGTAGAGGACTTCCTCGGCGCGGTCCCATGACCAGCCGTTCTCCACCACGAGCGTGCGCCAGCCGGTGGGGCCGAACCAGTACCAGAGAAGGTCGGCCGTCTCCTTCATCGACAGGGAGGGCGGCGGAGTCAGGTCGTACAGGTGGCGGGCGGCGGCCTGGAGCGCGTCACGGTACGCCGCCGTTGCGCGCTCCCACAGGGCCTCGCCGTTCTCGTGGACGGGGAGTGCCTTGTGGATCGCCTCGTGCACCGCGAACTGCCCCTCGTTGCCCGTCCGCGTGCCGTGGGCCAGGGCCTTCAGGACCGACTCCGGTGTCCGCAGAGTGAGCAGGTACTCCATGGCCTGCTCGTAACCGGAGGCGATCACGCCCTGGTCGACGATCTGGTTCAGGATGTCGCTCTTGCTCCCGACACTCACGAAGACGGTCTTCGAGGCGACGCCGGCCGCTGAAGCGATGTCGGCGACGGTCACCCGACCGTAGCCGTGCTCGGCGAACAGCTCCGTGGCTCGATCGAGGATCAGTGTCCGCGTCCGCGCGGCGGCTTGTTCGCGCAACGGGGAGACATAGCGGCGCTTGGACGGCATGCCACCATCCTAAGGCCATGAATTCATTAGGCGTGCTATAACCTCAATATCGTCGGTCGGCCTCGCACTTGGCCCCGGCCGCAACCGCGCCGCCTGCCCGCATCGGACCGGTCGGCGTCACCCCTCAGTTCACACACCCGTCGAAAGGGAACAACTCAATGGGCATGGATGCCACGGACCTGGCCCACGGACTCTTCCGAGTCCTCGAGACAGGCGATCCGGCATTGGCCGCCGAGGTGGTGCACGACGACTTCCACAACCGCGAGGCTGCCGTGTCGCCCACGGCCTGTAGCCTCCCCGGCCCGGCGGGAGTTCTTGCCTCGGGCGCATGGATGCGCTCCGCTTTCAGCGACCTCAGCTTCCCCGTCCTCGGCATCGCCCGAAACGACGAGCAGGTCTGGGTGCGGCTTCGCATGCAGGGCCGCCACACAGGTGCCTTCGTCCGCTTCCGTGACGGCGCACTCGACCAGGCCATACCCCCCACCGGGCGTGACATCGACTTCGAACAGATCCACGTACTCGACCTCCGCGACGGCAAAGTGGTCGGACACGAAGCGGTACGCGACGACATCACCATGCTCGGCCAGCTCGGCGTCTTCCCGCCCGCTCCGCCCGTCGCACTGCGCATGCTCGCCTGGCGGGTGACCGGAAAGGCCACGCGCGCCGCCGCCGACGTGACGGCGAAAGCCGCCGAGGCAGCCGGTCTGAATCAGAGCAGCCCGCAACAGAGCCGCTGAGCCGAAAGCTCCGTCGACGACCGAGCCGGCCAGGCTCCACCGGGATCACACACAGCGGATTCACGCCGGGCCGGTGACGGGGCCACGACGTCCCAGGGGAACAGGTCCGCGATCAGGGGCTTGCCGCCGCGCACCGCACGGCGAGGCCGCCTGAGGCGGAGCCGGTCGACAGGGCAACGCATCGATCTCGCATCCATGGGCCCGACCGCACGGGATGGGCGCGAGGTCGACGCAGCGACACCTCATCTGAGGGGCACCTCGCCCCGGGGGCCTGACAGGACGGGACCACCGCGCGCGTCGCTGAAGACGTCGAGCAGGTCGGTCGCCCCGTGGGCACGGCCGGGTCTTCGCCGGGCCACCCACGGTGGGCCGGTGGATGCCGGACCCGGCCGTTCGCCGGTATCCCGTCGCGGGAACCCGACCGCCGCGCCGCGGCAGCGACTGCTCCCCGGCGAGGCGGCAGCGTCGGCTGTCCACCGTTTCCGCCGCACAGCCCCTGACTGGGAGGCCATCGTGACCGGTCAGGGAAGGGGGTGGTCCCGGCGGGAATACTCGGCAATAATTTAGCACTCAACAATACGTACGTGATTGCGCACGGCATAGGAGGGTCGCATGGGCACCGCCGCCGAGCTCGGGGACGGAACGGTGTCCGAGCTGGGGCTCCTCGACACCGGTGGCATCCTGCGCCAGGCCTGGGTGGCCCCGGACCGGACCAGCTCGGGTCTGGGCTGGGAGTACGCGTATCTGTCCGCCCAGCGGGAGACGCCGTACCACTCGACGTTCGATGGTGCCCCCACTCACCTGCTGATCCTTCACCTGAGTGGCCCGGTGACCGTCCGACGCCGGTTCGGCCGCTCGATACGAGGACAGCGGATTCCGGCAGGGGGGCTCTTTGTCCACCCGGCAGGTCGCCCGCTGGATGTCGAACTCCAGGGGGGACTCGACACCCTCCACCTCTATCTCAGCGACTCAGCCCTCCAGCAAGCGCACGATGGCCGTGAAGCGGTGGAGCTCGCCGAGGAACTGGGCAGCTCCGATCCCCTGATCGAGCAGGTCCTCCTGGCTCTGGACGGCGTCGTGCGGCAGTGGGAGCCCTCCGCCCGCACCTACGTCGATCACCTCGTCGGTATGCTCGCCGCCCAGCTCGCCCGCACGCACACGGCCAGCCGGCCCGCGGTCCCGGCCGGCGCGATGTCCGGGCTGACCACGCAGCAGCTCGTGTGCGCACGGGAGCTGATGGAGCAACGCATCTCCGACCCGCTGCCCGTCTCCGATCTGGCCGCGGCCACCGGTCTGAGCACGAGCCAGTTCAGTCGGCAATTCAAAACCAGCACCGGGAAGTCTCCGCACCAGTTCCTGCTGCAACTGCGGCTGGACCACGCACGACGGATGCTGCGCACCACGGTCCTGCCCATCCCGGATGTGGCCGTCCGCTGCGGTTTCTCCCACCAGGAACACCTGACGCGCGTGATGCGCGCCAAGCTCGGCACGCCCCCCGCCGCGGTCCGGCGCGCGGGCTGACGTCGCATTCAGCGGTCCGCCCCCGCTCCTTTCCTCCGGTACGCGCAGACAGCGCATCCGCCCGCGCCCGTCGAGCACCGCAGCGCTCCCACCTGGCGCAAACGCCCGTGCCGTGCCTCCCCAAGAGCCGCAGCGCCGCGCCGATCCTGCAGAAACACGCGCGAAACGTGCAGGAGACCGGGCGACCTCCGTCCCCACACTCAGTGTCAGAAATTCAGGGACCCACGGCACACGCGAAGGCGGACCCCCATGAGGAATTTCGTGTACACCTCTCACCCCTCACGGATCATCTTCGGCACCGGAACAGTCAGCCAGGTCCGCGACGAAGTCGAGCGGCTCGGCTGTTCCCGAGTCCTCCTCCTGTCCAGTCCACCGGTGGCCAAGGCCGCCGCCCAAGTGCGTGATGTCCTCGGTGACGTCGTCGTGGCGGAGTTCGAAGGTGCCGCCATGCACACTCCGGTGGACGTGACCGAACGGGCCCTCGACGTCCTTCGGGAACACTCCGCCGACTGCCTGGTGGCGGTCGGCGGCGGTTCCACCACGGGGCTGGCCAAGGCACTCGCGTTCCGTACTGATCTGCCGCAGCTGATCCTCCCCACCACCTACGCCGGTTCCGAAGTCACCCCGGTCCTCGGGGAGACTCAGAACGGTCGCAAGACCACGGTGAGCTCGCCCGCGATTCTGCCCGAAACCGTTGTCTACGACGTAGAGTTCACCCGCGACCTGCCGGTCGGCATGTCGGTCACCAGCGCGGTCAACGCCATGGCCCACGCCGTGGAAGCCCTGTACGCGCCACAGGCCAACCCCGTCATCGACGCCATGGCGCTCGACGCGATCGCGCTGACCGCACGCGCCCTGCCGGCTCTCGTGGCCGAGCCGTCCGACACCGCGGCGCGCGCGGACCTCCTGCATGCCGCATGGCTGGCCGGTACCTGCCTCGGCTCCGTCGGTATGGGCCTGCATCACAAGCTGTGCCACACGCTGGGAGGCACGTTCGACCTGGCGCACGCCGAGACGCACACCGTGATCCTGCCGCACGCGATGGCCTACAACGCCCCTGCCGCTGGGGATGTCATGAGCCGCATCGCCGGCGCACTGGGCGTGCCTGACGCCCCGAGCGGGATGTTCGACCTCATCACCTCGGCGGGCGGCCCCACCTCGCTGCGCGAACTGGGCATGGCGGAGGCGGATCTGCCGCAGGCCGCTCGGCTGGCCGTCGCCACGCCGTATCCCAACCCTCGGGAACTGACGTCCCCGGGAATCGAGAACCTGTTGCGCGACGCCTGGGAGGGCCGCCGGCCGACGGTTCCCGCGGCGTCGGCTCCCGCGACGCGGACCCCTGGGACACCGGCCCCCGCGGGGCACGAAGCGGCTTCGGATGCTTCGGATGTGGAGCGCCTGACCGCCCAGGTGGTGGCGAGCTTCGCGAACGCACCCGATCCGCGGGTCAGGCAGCTGCTCAGCGACCTCGTACGCCACCTGCACCACTTCGTGACGAGCAATGACGTCACCGATTCCGAGTGGCAGCACGCCATCGACTTCCTGACCCGTACCGGGCAGATCTGCACCAGCACCCGCCAGGAGTTCGTACTGCTGTCCGACACGCTCGGTGTCTCCAGCGTCGTCGACCTGCTCACCCATTCACGCACCCCGCAGACCACACCGTCAGCGGTCCTCGGACCCTTCTACACGGACGGACCGCCGGAGACCGCGCAGGGCGCCGACATCTCACAGGGCGTGGCCGGCACTCCGCTGTGGGCCGACATCCGCATCACCGACACGGACGGACGGCCGGTGCCGGATGCCGTCGTGGACGTCTGGCAGGCCAACAAGGACGGGTTCTACGACATCCAGCTGCCCGAGCTCGAAGGACCGGTGCTGCGGGGTCGGCTGCGCACCGACGAGCAGGGACGCCTGCGCTTCTGGACGATCCTGCCGGCCGAGTACCCGATCCCGGACGACGGCCCGGTCGGACAGATGCTCCAAGCCGTCAACCGCCATCCCTACCGTGCACCCCACGTGCATTTCATGATCTCCGCCGTCGGCCACCAGCGCCTGGTCACCCAGCTGTTCGTGAAGGGCGGCCATTACTTGGACTCCGACAGTGTGTTCGGCGTCAAGGACGCCCTGGTCGTGGATTTCACTCCCCAGGTCGGGCCGACCCCGGACGGCCGCGCCGTCGACGGGGAGTGGCGCAGCCTGCAGTTCACCTTCAGCATCGCCCGCCTGGCCGCCGGCCCCGCGCACTGACCTGGAGCAGTCTCATGGAATCGACCCACACCTACGACACCGACGTCATCGTGGTCGGCAGTGGCCCCGCCGGTGGATCCGCGGCCCTGCTCCTGGCTACGTACGGCATTCGCACTCTGCTCGTGACCAAGTACGGCTGGCTGGCCGACACCCCCCGTGCGCACATCACCAACCAGCGCACCATGGAGGTGCTGCGCGACCTCGGCGTGGACGGTGAAGCCGCCGCGGCCGGAAGTCCCGCTGAACTCATGGGCGACACCGTTCTGTGCACCGCCCTGGCCGGCGAGGAGATCGGCCGGATCCGCAGCTGGGGCGCCGGCCCGCACGCGGCGACCGAGTACGGTACCGCCAGCCCCGCGCAGATGATCGACCTTCCCCAGACCTATCTGGAGCCGATCCTGCTGAAGAACGCCGCGTCGCGGGGAGCCAAGGTCCGCTTCGACACCGAGTTCCTCAGCCTGGAACAGGACGCCGACGGCGTCACCGCCCGGCTCCGGGACCGGGTGCGCGGAGACGAGTTCACCGTGCGGGCCCGCTACCTGATCGGTGCGGACGGCGGCCGCAGCAGCGTGGCGGAGCAGATCGGACTGCCGATCGCCGGGCAGAGCGGCAAGGCCGGCAGCATGAACATCGTCTTCAAGGCCGACCTCTCCCGGCACGTGGCCCACCGCCCGAGCGTTCTGTACTGGGTGATGCGTCCCGGCGCCCACATGGGCGGCATCGGCATGGGGCTGGTACGCATGGTGCGGCCGTGGAACGAATGGCTGCTGGTGTGGGGATACGACATCGACCAGCCCCCGCCTCTCATGGACGAGGCGACCGCCCGGGACATCGTGCACGACCTCATCGGCGACCGTGACATTCCCGTCGAGATCACGTCGAGCTCGCTGTGGACGGTCAACCACAGCTATGCCACGAGGTACTCGGCCGGGCGGGTCTTCTGCGCCGGGGACGCGGTGCACAGGCACCCGCCGTCCAACGGCCTCGGTTCCAACACCTCGATCCAGGACTCGTACAACCTCGCCTGGAAACTCGCCATGGTCATCCGCGGTCAGGCCGGTCCGGAGCTCCTCGACACGTACACCGCGGAGCGGGCACCGGTCGGGCGGCAGATCGTCGATCGCGCCAACCTCAGCCGTGACCAGTTCGGCCCGATCTTCCAGGCGCTGGGGCTCGACGCGTACAGCGAGGAGGCCGACATCGTCGACGGTCTCGCCGCGTGCCGCAGCGAGACGGCCGACGGCTCCAAGCGCCGACAGGCGCTGGAAGAGGCCATCCAGCTGAAGAACTACGAGTTCAACGCCCATGGCGTCGAGATGAACCAGCGCTACGACTCCTCCGCGGTCGTCCAGGACACCGACGCCGCCGAGGAATGGACTCGGGACCCGGAGCTTTTCCACCGGCCGACGACCCGCCCTGGCGCGAAACTTCCGCACGCCTGGCTCGTCGACGGCAGTGGCCACCGACTGTCCACGCTGGACGTCGTCGGCAAGGGCACCTTCACACTGGTCACCGGACTGTCCGGTGGCGTGTGGGAATCCGCCGCGGCCGACTGCGCGCAGTCCCTCGGGATTCCCCTGAAGTGCGTCCGCATCGGCGCCGAGGACAGCCGTGACGCCTACGGCGAGTGGCGCCGGAAATCGGAGGTGGCCGAGGACGGGTGCCTGCTCGTCCGACCGGACGGACACATCGCCTGGCGCGCCTCTTCGGCGCCGGACGCCGACTCCGCGGCACACCGCGAACTGCTCGAAGCCCTGAGGACCATACTGCACCGCTGACGACCACGACGCGGCACACACCCACACTCACACACAGAAACCCGAACAGGGGCAGACACCGCTCGGGCGAGTCTGCCGGACCGGAACGGAGCGCAGTACACATGGACAAGGTGGTTGCCACGGCCGAGGAGGCGCTGGCCGATGTCACGGACGGAGCCTCCCTGGCCGTGGGCGGCTTCGGCCTCAGCGGCGTCCCCTACGTACTGATCCACGCGCTGTTCGCGACCGGCGTGACCGGGCTGAGCGTGGTCTCCAACAACTGCGGCGTGGACGGCAGCGGACTGGGCGTCCTTCTGGCCGCGGGCCGCATCGCCCGCGTCACCGGCTCATACGTCGGCGACAACAAGGAGTTCGCCCGCCAGTACCTCTCCGGTGAACTGCTGGTCGAACTGACACCGCAGGGCACGCTCGCCGAACGCCTGCGCGCCGGCGGTTGCGGCATCCCCGCCTTCTACACCCCCGCCGGTGTCGGTACCCAGGTCGCCGATGACGGCCTGCCCTGGCGCTACGGGCCCGACGGCACCGTGGCCGTCGCCTCACCGCCCAAAGAGGTACGCGAGTTCGACGGCCGGCGTCATGTGCTCGAGCATGGCATCACCACCGACTTCGCACTTGTGCGGGCCGCCAGGGGCGATTGCCACGGCAATCTCGTCTTCCACCGCTCAGCCCGTAACTTCAACCCGCTCGCCGCGATGGCCGGCCGCGTCACGATCGCCGAGGTCGAGCAGTTGGCCGAGCCCGGCGAGCTCGACCCGGACGAGATCCATCTCCCCGGCGTATTCGTCCAGCGTGTAGTCGAACTGACGCCGGATCAGGCCGCGGACAAACACATCGAACGGCGCACTGTTTCCGCGCCGTCGGCACGAGGGACGGTGCGGCACTGATGCCATGGACCAGGGACGAGATGGCCGCACGCGCGGCGGCGGAGATCCAGGACGGCGACTACGTCAACCTCGGCATCGGACTGCCCACACTGGTGCCCGAGCACGTGGCCGAAGGAGTGCACGTGGTGCTCCAGTCGGAGAACGGCATCCTCGGCGTCGGACCGTATCCGGCCGAGGCGGACGTGGACCCCGACCTGATCAACGCGGGCAAGGAGACGGTCACCGTACTGCCGGGTGCGAGTTTCTTCGACTCCGCGCTGTCCTTCGGAATGATCCGGGGCGGTCACATCGACACCGCCATTCTGGGGGCCATGCAGGTCTCCGCCACCGGAGACCTCGCCAACTGGATGATCCCGGGCAAGATGGTGAAGGGCATGGGCGGCGCGATGGACCTCATCCACGGCGCCCGCCGGGTCGTCGTCGTGATGGACCACTGCGCCAAGGACGGCAGCCCGAAGCTCGTCGACACCTGCACCCTGCCCCTCACGGGCGTGGCGTGCGTCGACCGCGTCATCACCGACCTCGGCGTGCTGGACGTCACCGAGGACGGTCTCGTCCTCGTGGAGACCGCTCCCGGCGTCAGCACGGACGAGATCGTCAGCCGTACCGCCGCGCCCGTGCGCCTGCCCGACCCCGTCGGCTGACTCCGCGTCGGCATCCCGTCGGCCGGTCTGTGGCCGGCCCCATGAACCCCGCCGGCCGGGTCTCCCGGACAGCGCCCGGACCGGCGGGCTCACCTTCCCCCCTCCGAACTCCCTCCCCACTACAAGGAGTCCCGATGAACGAACGCCTGCGGGACGTCTACGTCGTCGACGCCGTCCGCACACCGATCGGCCGCTACGGCGGTGCCCTGTCCTCCGTGCGCCCCGACGACCTCGCCGCCGGAGTACTGCGCGAACTGCTCCACCGCAGCCCCGCCCTGGACCCCTCCCTCATCGATGACGTCTTCTTCGGAAACGCCAACGGCGCCGGGGAGGAGAACAGAGATGTCGCCCGTATGGCCGTGCTGCTGGCCGGTCTTCCCGTGACGGTCCCCGGAACCACCGTCAACCGGCTGTGCGGCTCGGGGATGGAGGCGGTCATCCAGGCCGCCCGCGCGGTGGCGCTCGGCGACGCCTCCGTGGCCGTGGCAGGCGGAGTGGAGTCCATGAGCCGCGCACCGTGGGTCCTGCCCAAACCGGAGCGGGCTTTCCCGGTCGGTAACCAGCAGCTGTACTCCACCACCCTCGGCTGGCGGATGGTCAACCCGCGGATGCCCGATGCGTGGACCATCCCGCTCGGCGAGAGCGCCGAGCTGATCGCCGACAAGTACGGAATCACCCGTGAGGCCCAGGACGCCTTCGCGCTCGCCAGTCATGAGAAAGCCGCTCGGGCGTGGAAGGACGGTGCGTACGACGCCGAGGTGGTCCCCGTCGAGAGTGTGGACCTGCCCCGCGACGAGGGGATCCGGGACGACACCTCCCTCGAAGCGCTGGCCCGCCTCAAGCCGGTCTTCCGTGAGGGCGGCACGGTCACGGCCGGCAACGCCTCGCCTCTCAACGACGGTGCGGCAGCCCTGCTGCTGGTCGACGAGGCCGGGCTGGCCGAGACGGGCCGTGAACCGCTGGCCAGGATCCGCGCCAGCGCCGTGACGGGTATCGAGCCGCAGTACTTCGGCCTCGGCCCGGTCGACGCCATCCGCAAGGCCCTGACGAAGGCGGGACGCACCTTCGGCGACCTGCACACCGTCGAGCTCAACGAGGCATACGCCGCGCAGGCGCTGGGCTGCCTCGCCGCCCTGCCCGAACTCGACTCCGGCATCCTGAACCCGAAGGGCGGGGCCGTCGCCATCGGACATCCCCTCGGCGCCTCCGGTGCCCGCATCATCGGAGCGGTCGCCCACCAGCTCGCGGACGCCGGCTCGGGCACGGGCCTGGCCGCACTGTGCATCGGTGTCGGGCAGGGCATGGCCCTGATCCTGGAACGCTGAGGCGACGCCCGCCTGCCAACTTCCCCGATCACCAAAACACGAGAGAGAAGGCACCGCGCGACGCCCCGGCACCCCCGCGGCCGTCACCGCACAGCATCTGAACGCCTGCCACGGTCGTTCCTGTTCGGCCTCTGCCCCGGCGGGCCGCCTCCGAGGCAGACCGGCCCGGTCGGCGCGATCTACGCCGCACCTGCCCCAGGTCGGTCAGCTTCACCTGCCCCCGACAGTGGCGGCCGAAAAGAGGACACCAAGGCCGTCACGACCTTTCAATCCGTGTTCATCAGGCCGACGAACATGGTGCTGTGGAGCACCTCGACGTGCTGTCGGGCCACTTCGCCGGCCTCGGCCGCGTCCTTGCGGCGCAGGGCGTCGATGAGCCGGCGGTGCTCCGTGTTGGATTCTCGGAGAGCTTCCATCGGATAGGGCAAGTAGTAGCGGTAGAGCTCGCGCAGAAGAGCACCGTAGGGCGTTGTGATCGACGGGATGCCTGTCGCCTGCGCCAGCCGTAGATGGAAGCGTTCGTCGCAGCCGTGGAATTCCGCCCAGCTCGGCATTTGATCCATCTCATCCACCAGGTCCTGCAGTTCGGACAGGTCGTCCTGTGAGGCGTGGGCCGAGGCGAGGTGTGCGATGCCGCATTCAAGGGCGAGTCGGTGGTCGATCAGGCGATGGACGGCAGCGCTGTCGGAGCGGTACGCCTCCGCGCCGGCAACCGTGCCGTGCGTCGGGTTCTCGGCGACGTGCGTGCCGCCGTTGCGACCCCGCCTGCGTTCGAGAACGCCGTCGGTGCACAGGGAGACCAGCGCACGGCGGACGGTGATCTCACCGACGCCGAGACCGCTGGCGATCTGGGCGGTGCCGGGAAGACGCTCTCCGGGTGCAAGTAGTCCGAGGTCCACGGCCAAGGCGATCCTGGCGCGCACGGCCTCCAGCGCGGACAGCCTGCTCACACCGTTCAGGGTGGCGAACGGGAGGGGCGTGGGGCTGTCGGTACTGGCCATGAGCATCACCCTAACGGGCGGGTCCGGAGAGGCGGCGCATGGTTCATGGAAACGGCCACTCTGGGAACCCCTTGCTTAACTGCTCATTCTGAACTAATTTCTCGCGCATGTCCCGACCTCTTCCGCTTGCTCTCGCACAGCTCCCCTCCGTCCCTGCGAACCCGCAGCTCAGGGACTTCGCTGCCGAGGTGGAGAGCATCCGGTCCCGCTTTCCGGATACCCGCATGGCGGTCTTCCCCGAGCTGCACCTCTGCGGCGTCGACGCCCTGGGCGCTCAGGCGCACGAGCAGTTGCGGGAGATCGCCGAGCCGCTGGACGGGCCCCGGGTCAAGGCGCTGGGAGAGCTGGCCGGCGACCTGGGCATGTGGCTGCTTCCCGGCACGGTGTGCGAACGAGGCCCCGAGGGCCAGCTGTACAACACGGCCGTCGTCTTCTCACCCGAGGGCCGCCTGACGGCCTCGTACCGCAAGATCTTTCCCTGGAGGCCCAGCGAACCCTACGACCCGGGCGACCGGTTCGTCGTATTCGACATCCCCGGCACCGGGCGGATCGGCCTCTCCATCTGCTTCGACGCCTGGTTCCCGGAAGTCGCCCGCCACCTCGCCTGGATGGGCGCCGAGGTCATCGTCAACCCCGTGATGACCACCACCGCCGACCGGGCCCAGGAAGTCGTCCTGGCCCGCGCCAACGCCATCGTCAACCAGGTGTACGTGGTCAGCGTCAACACCGCCGGCCCCCTGGGCCGTGGCCACAGCCTTGTCGTCGACCCCGAAGGCCGCGTCCGCGCCGAAGCCACGGGGGACGGCGGCACCATCCTCACCGACGTCATCGACCTGGACGACGTGACACGTGTCCGGAAACACGGCACCGCAGGCGTGACCCGCATCTGGGATCACTTCAGCAACCACGACGCGCCCATCGACCTACCGCTCTACGACGGACGCATCAACCCGCGGACCTGGCGTCCGCATGGCCACCCGACGGCCTGAGCATCCTGCGGCACCCCGCCCTGCCTTTCGAGCACCCGGAGCACTCCATGTCCAACGGCAACGATGCCGTACCCACACTCGCCCGTACCCTCAGGCTCAGAGCCGTCGTCCTGTTCGGCCTCGCCTACATGACCCCGATGATCGTCCTCGGCACCTTCGGCGTGGTCGCCGCCGCCACCGGCGGCACCGTGCCGACTTCCTATCTGCTCGCCCTCGTCGCCATGCTGTTCACCGCGCAGAGCTACGGGCGCATGGCCGCCACCTATCCGGTCGCCGGCTCCTCGTACACCTACGTGCGCAAGGCCCTCGACTCACGCCTCGGCTTCCTCGTCGGCTGGGTGACCCTGCTCGACTACTTCTTCCTGCCCATGGTCATCTGGCTCATCGGCGGCGCATACCTCCAGGCACAGTTCCCCGGCGTCCCGCTCTGGGTCTGGATCGTCGGATTCATCGCCCTCACCACAGCGCTGAACGTGCGCGGCATCAAGACGGCCGAACGCGTCAACGACCTGCTGATGATCTTCCAGGTCCTGGTCATAGTCATCTTCGTGGCGCTGGCCCTACGTCATGTCTTCAACGTCGGCGGCGCCGGCACCCTGGCGAGTACCGGTCCCTTCGTGAACAGTGCGACCACGCTTACCGGCGTCTCGGCCGGTGCCGCCATCGCCGCCTACTCCTTCCTCGGCTTCGACGCCGTCACCACCCTCACGGAAGAAACCATCGACCCGAAGCGCACGATGCCGCGCGCGATTCTCCTGATCGCCTTGATCGGTGGCGCCATCTTCGTCACGGTCGCCTACGCCACCCAGCTCGCCCACCCTGGCGCCACATTCGACAACGAGGGATCGGCCGCCTTCGAAATCGCCAGAAGCATCGGCGGTGACCTCTTCTCGTCGATCTTCCTCGCCGGACTCGTCGTGGCCCAGTTCGCCTCCGGCATCGCCGCCCAGGCCAGCGCATCCCGGCTGCTGCTCGCCATGGGCCGTGACGGCGCCCTGCCCCGCACCTTCTTCGCCCGCGTCCACCCCCGCTACCGCACTCCCGCCCTCAACATCCTGCTGACCGGTGCGATTGGACTCATCGCGCTGAGCCTCGACGTGGCAACATCGACCTCCTTCATCAACTTCGGCGCCTTCGTCGCCTTCACCTTCGTCAACGTCGCCGTGATCGCCACCTACATCCGCATGCGCCGGGAAGGCGAGAGTCCAAATCCGCTGACGTACGCCGTCGCGCCCACGATCGGCGCGGCCGTGGATCTCTACCTGCTGTACAACCTGGACGGCGCGGCCCTCACCCTGGGTCTCATCTGGCTGAGCCTGGGCGTCATCTACCTCGCCTACCTCACCCGGATGTTCCGCCAACCGCCGCCCAGCATGGCGTTCGACGAGGCCGAGGACGACCAGGAGACCGCGTCCGTGGCCGGATGAGTTGTGTGAGTCGTTCCAGCAAGTGGTGCCGGAGGCTCCGGTGCCCTCATGGAGGAGGCCGACGTCGGCACGGTGTCCGGGAAGTGCCGACTACGATCGTGTTCGTGGCAACGTCCGGCCGCACGTGGCAGCAGGTCCGGTCAGCGTCGTTCGGACCGGGGGGCGACGGCCCTTCACCCCTCCAGCAGTGGGTAATCGGTGTAGCCGGCGGCATCCGGACCGTAGAAGAGGCCCTTCTTCGGTTCGGTGAGCGCCGCATGGGAGGCGATCCGAGCCGGCAGATCCGGGTTGGCGATGAACGGCTGCCCGTAGGCGACCAGATCCGCCAGGTCGTCGGTCAGAATCGCGTTCCCTCGATCCTGGTCGAACCCGACGTTCGCGATGATGGTGCCCGCATAGACCTTCCGGAAGTGCCGGAACATGCCATCGCCGGCCAGCTCCTCCAACGGTCCTCCGGTGGGGTCGACCATCATCCCCATGAGCAGGAGATGTGACAGTTCATAGTCGTTGAGCCGTCCGAGCACGTACTCGCTGTCAGCCACCGCCTCGAGCCCGGAGACGAACTCTCCCGTCTCGGACCAGGCAGGTCCGGCCTTCACACCGACACGCCGCAGGTCGACGAACTCGCCGACGGCTTCGATGATCTCGAAGAGGAAACGTGCGCGGTTCTCGATCGAGCCGCCGTAGCGGTCCGTGCGCAGATTGGTACGGGGATTCAGGAACTGGCTGATCAGGTAGTTGAAGCCTGCCTGCAGCTGCACACCGTCGAATCCTGCCGCCATGGCGTTGCGAGCCGCCGTCGCGAAGTCGGCGACCGTCTGCCGGAGGTCGTGCGCCGACATCGCCCGGGGCTCCACGGTGGGCTTGCGGCCAGTCGGTGTCGGGGCCAGTTGCCCCGGATTGACGGCCGAAGGCGCGAGAGGCGGGCGGCCGCCGAAGAAGTCGGGGTGAGACGCGGACCCGGTGTGCCACAGCTGAGCGAAGATGACACCGCCTGCGAGGTGGACCGCGTCTGTCACCCGCTTCCAGTGGGCGACCTGCTCGTCCGTGAACAGCCCCGGAACGTCATGCCATCCGACCGCGTCGCGACTGATCCACACACCCTCGGAGATGATCAGACCAGCCGATGCCCGCTGAGCGTAGTACTCGGCGTGAAGCTCAGTGGGCAGGAGATCGCGATTGCGTGCACGACTGCGCGTCAACGGGGCCATGACCACACGGTTCGCCAGAGAGACGTCTCGCATCTGGTACGGCAACAGCAAGGATCGTGTCGAGCTCATATTGGACCTCATATTCGACTCCTGACGCGGGGCGGACACAGGAGGATCCCGGGAGCCGATCGGCGGCATCTCACGCGGCGCCACATCGGCCATTTAAGGCAAGGAAATGTGCTTTAGCTCGACCGTAGCACTCATCCGCCGTAAAGCAAATATCTGTGCTTCAAAATGGCCTCCACCCCCCTCCCGTAGCCGGTCGGCAGGCACCCGCCTCCCCCGGGCCAGGAAGGCAAGGCGGTCATGTCGAGCCCGATGCGCCGGTGCTCATTCGTTCACGCGCTCGCGCCGGGATGTGCCCGCGGAGCCGACGGGTTACCCAGTACTCGATGCCCCGGGTCGCGCTGGCCAAGATGCACCACACCGAACGCGCCCGGGCCATCCTCTCCGACGCCCGCGACATGCTCGGCGGCAACGGCATCCTGCTCGACCACCACGTCGCCCGGCACCTGTGCGACATCGAGGCGATCGACACGTACGAGGGCACCGACACCGTCCAGGCACTGATCGTCGGCCGCGACATCACCGGCTACAGCGCCTTCGTATCTGTGGCGCCGAGCCACTGACCCCGGCGTGCCCCCTGAGGACAAGGAGTAGCCATGAGCAACACGCCCCTACTGGAGGGACTGCACGTCGTCGACCTCGCGAGCTTCATCGCCGGGCCCGCCGCGGCCGCCGTCCTCGGTGACTTCGGCGCCGACGTCATCAAGGTCGAACCCCCGCAGGTGGGCGACGCATACCGTTCGCTCAGCCGCATCCCTCCCAACCCCCATGTCGAAGGGGTCAATTACCCCTGGCAGCTGGACAACCGCAACAAGCGCAGCATCGCGCTCAACCTCAAGTCGCCCGGCGCCCGGCCCGTACTCGAGAGTCTGGTGCGGCGGGCCGATGTGCTGGTGACCAACTTCCCGCCGCATACGCGCGAGAAGCTGGGTCTGGAATACGACGCTCTGGTCCCCCTCAATCCCCGGCTGATCTACGCCGATGTCACCGGCTTCGGCGAGGAAGGTCCGGACGCGCATCTGCCCGACTTCGACGTGACGGCGTACTGGGCGCGCAGCGGCCTGATGGACCTCACACGTCAGAGGGACGTGCCGCCGGCCATGAACGCGTTCGGATCGGGCGACCACTCCACGGCGATCACCCTGTTCGCCGGGATCATGACCGCGCTGTGCCGGCGGGAGAGGACCGGCCGGGGCGCCCGGGTCACGGCCTCGCTCCTCGCCGACGGCGCCTGGGCGGCGAGCATGTGGCTGCAGGCCGTACTGGTGGGGGCGAAGCCCCCCCGCCCCATCGACCGCTCCGACCCGCCCAACGCGCTCGGAAACACGTACCGCACGGCAGACGACCGCTGGATCGTCCTCGTCTTCGTCAACGAGGACAAACAAGTCCCCCTGTTCCTCAAGGCCATCGGCCGTCCCGAGGCAGCGGAGAACCCGCGCTACGCCGACACCCCGAGCCGCCGCGCCCACGCCGCCGAGATCGTCGCCCTGCTGGACAAGACATTCGCGACTCGCTCCCTGGCCGAGTGGCGCGAGGTGCTCGACGCCGCGGGCCTCACCTACGGAGTCGTCCAGACGCTCGACGAGTGCGCCCACGACCCCCAACTCCTCGCCAACCGGGTCTTCGTACCGATCGACGACGGCAGCGACGAGCCGCACCTGACCATCGACAGTCCCGTCCGGCTGGACCAGGAACAGAAGGTCCGTCCGGGCCCCGCCCCCGACCTGGGCGAACACACCGAGTCCGTACGCCGCGACCTCGGCTTCGACACCGCCGGAATCGAGGACCTTCGCAGGGCCGAAGCCGTCGCCTGAAGCCGCAGCTCAGCATCATCATGACCACGGGCACGGGCACGCCCGGCGTACGAACTGAGGAAATCGACGCCATTTTCGTGAGCGCAACGCCCCCTGGCCGTGGCAGCCGTCGAGCGCGTCGTCACCGAACGGCGGGCGTCCATCGACCAGGACGCCTTCGTCGAGCGGGACCGGATCGTCGCCCCGGCATTTCATGCCGGGCTGACGCGAAGGAGCGTCGAGCCGAGGTACTCGACGGCGAGCAGTGCGACTTCCAGGTCTGTGTGCCCTTGCTGGACGGAGTAGCCCAGAATTTCCTCTGCTTTCCGAATGCGGTACTGCACGGTGTTCTTGTGGAGGATTTGAGCACTGACGGTGGCGGTGTAACTGCAGCCGGCGCCCAGGAATATCTGCACGGTCTCCCGAAGCCGGGCGCTGTTCTCGTCGTCGACGGCCAGCGGCCCCAGGACGCCCCACACCCAAGCGCGCATGTCGCCGACGTTCGTGGCCATCAAGGCGGGCCCGACATGGGAGAAGTCTGTGAACTGCGGGGCTGGATTGGCCACAGCCGCAAGTTCCTGCGTGCGCACGGCCTGTCGGTGCGTGGAGCGGAATCCCTCGACACCGTAGCCCACGCATCCAGCGCACACGTGCACGGAAGGGTCGCTGTGCTCGACCATATTCGACAGTTGTTTCCATGAAACGTCGCTGTGCGAGCCGAGCGGCAGCCAGGCCCAGGACAAAATCGCGTCTCGGGGGACGAACAGCGGCCTGGCGGAGCAGCCCAACTCCTGGGCGATCTCATTGGTGATCCGGTGGAGTCGGGCAAGTCCCTCGCCTCCACCGGTCAGCGTGGGCAACCAGGCCACCAGCCCGAGGTGATGCTGCAGAAGCCGGTAACCAAGGGCTGGTTCAGCCCAGTTGAGGTCGACGTCCTTCTCCGTGAGGATGTCTCGTACGCGCGCGGCGCGCGTGGCGCGCGTGGCGGTCTGGCTGAGCAGCCAATGATCGCGCTCCTGTTGGTAGACCACGATGACATGCTCGGTCACCCGGTCGATGTAACCGAAACTCACCTGCAGCATGCGCCGGTTGGTCGCGGTCGCGAGATCCTCGTCGGCGTCCTGTCGGTTGAGTTCGTCCAAGCACCACTGCAGAAAACGCCAGTGGCCGATCCTGTAGGCCCTGACCATCGCGCTGAGGGGTATGCCCCTCTGCGCCAGCCTCCTGGCGTACTCAAGAGCAGCTGCGGGCCCCTCGATCCTGTCCAGAGGCATGTCGTTCTCGAAAACGTGCAGCAACGTGGCGACATTTTCCGCGATGCTCGCCTGCAGGATTTTGATGACGGTTCGTCGCCCCGGAACTCCGGGATCTCGGCAATGCCATACTCCGCTATGTCACGGCTGACCTTCGGGAGGTGTGACCCTACATTCTCCGCGACCACGGACAGTTGTTTCGCGGCCTCTGGATGCTCCGCAGGCATACGTCAACCCTACAGGGTGGTCCATGACCCATCCGCTTCTCCGGGACGCGATGGGCCCGCAGCAGGGCGAGCCTGCGCGAATACCGCCGACGGGTGGGTTCATCGACACCAATTCCCATCGGCCGCGCGCCCACCCCGTCTTCCCGAGGGAGACAGACCCGCCGTACACCGTGTGCACGTACCCACGGAGCAGCTACTCGTCGGCGGTCTTCGGCTCACTCATCCGGCGGGCGGCCTCGATGACTGCCGAGCGGTGCAGGGCCAGCCGCTCCGGCGACCAGGACTGGCTGATGTCCTCGGGTTTGAGGCCTTCCGCGGCCCAGAACCACGCCTGCGCCGCGGCGAGCACCATGGTGAGGAGATCGGCGGGCTCCATGCCCTGTGCGACCTCCCCACGTCGCTGCGCTTCGGCCACTTCGGCGGCTTTGCTCCGGAAGGCGTCCGGTTCGAGTCCGGTGGTGGAGGGGCGCTCCAGCAGTCTCCACAGGCGTAGGCGCATCAGGTCCGGCCGGGCGACGAGGTGGTCGAAGATCGCGCCCGCGTATCCGGGCAGGTCCTCGACGTCGAACGGCACCGACTCGGCACCCGCCGTCATCGCCCGCCGCAGAACCTCGTCGAACAGCTGCTCCTTGTTGCCGAAGTAGGCGTAGATCAGCCGCTTGTTCGCCCCCGCGGCCTCCGCGATCCGGTCCACTCGGGCGCCGGCGATGCCGTAGGTGGCGAATTCAGTGAAGGCGGCGTCGAGCAGTCGGGCCTTGGTGGCGCTGGAGTCCCGTGGCATATGTGCCACCCTAGCAAGTAACTATCTAGTTATTGACACGGGCGACCCGGGGGCCTACGGTAATGTATCTATCCAGTTAGTTATTGAAGGGACCTTCATGGAACACCGTGCACTGGGCGGCCAGGGTCTGACCGTCGGAGCCCAAGGCCTCGGCTGCATGGGTATGAGCGCCTTCTACGGCGCCACCGATGAGACCGAGTCGCTGGCCACCATCGACCGCGCGCTGGAACTCGGCGTCACCCTGCTGGACACCGCCGAGAGCTACGGCCCGTTCGTCAATGAGCGGCTTCTCGGCAAGGCACTGGCAGGGCGCCGGGAGGCCGCCGTGGTCGCCACGAAGACCGGCATCGAGATCAGCGACGACGGCCAGATGGTCGATCTCAACGGCCGGCCCGAGTATGTCCGCCGGGCCCTCGAACGCTCGCTGCGGCACCTCGGCACCGACCACGTCGACCTGTACTACCTGCACCGCATCGACCCCAAGGTGCCCATCGAGGAAACCGTCGGCGCGATGGCCGAACTGGTCGCCGAGGGCAAGATCCGCCACATCGGCCTGTGCCAGGCATCCGCACAGACCATCCGGCGCGCACACGCCGTCCACCCGCTCACCGCAGTCCAGACCGAGTACTCGCTCTTCGAGCGCGGTATCGAACAGGACGGGGTGCGCGACACGCTGCGGGAGCTGGGCATCGGCCTGGTCGCCTACTCCCCGCTGGGGCGCGGCTTCCTGTCCGGCGCGATCACCAGCCCCGACGACTTCGCCGAGGACGACCGGCGCCGTACCGACCCCCGGTTCCAGGGCGAGAGCTTCGACCGCAACCTGGACGTCGCCCGCGAGGTCCGCCGCATCGCGTCCGCCAAGAACGTCACACCCTCCCAGCTGGCGCTCGCCTGGGTCCTGCACCAAGGCGCCGTCGCCATCCCCGGCACCAAGCGCCGTCGTTACCTCGAGGAGAACGTCGCCGCGACCGAGGTGACCCTGACCGGCGACGACATCGCCGCGATCGAGGCGGTCGCACCGCACGGCGTGGTCACCGGCGACCGCTACGCACCCGAGTTGATGGGAACGCTCAACGGCTGACAGCCGACCGGCGCCTCACAAGATCCCATCGCGGGGCCGAACCCCGTACCCCCACAGTCCCAAGCCCTCCACATCCCGAAGGCTCCCCCATGCCCCAGCCTGCCGCACGGTCCCAGATCACCATCGGCGACACGACGATCACCTCTCTCCCCGACGGTTTCGGCGCGCACAACCCAGACGTCCTGTTCCCCGGCGTGGACTGGACGACGCGACCCGGCTTCCTCGAAGACGGGCAGCTCATCCTCTCGTTCGGATCCTTCTTGATTCGCGCCGGGGGCCGGCGGATCCTCGTGGATCTGGCCGTAGGGAAGATCGACGTGGACGTGCCCGGCGTCGCTCAGCTCAAGGGCGGTTCGCTTCTGCGGAACCTCGCCGAGGAAGGACTGTCCGCCGACGACATCGACACGGTGGTGTACACCCACCTGCACCTCGACCATGTCGGCTGGACGAGCGATGTCGCGCCGCTCCCGAACACGCCCGCGACGAACTCCCCCACGGGCCTCACCTTCGCCCGGGCGCGCCACCTCATGTCGGAAGACGAGTGGCAGTACTGGTCGACGAGGGCGGCGGCCATGGGCGGACCGGACGCCGAGGCGGTGCTCAAGCCGCTCGACGGCGTCGTCGAGTTCGTCAGGAGCGGTGACAGCATCGCTCCCGGGGTGACCGTCGAGGCCACACGCGGTCATACCCCCGGACACCTGGCGATCGTCGTGCGGGACCCGTCGGGCGGCAGCACCGAATCGGTGTGCATCGTGGAAGACATCCTTCACTCCCCGGCTCAGGTCGGCGACCCCGATCTGGTGTTCTCCTCCGACGCCGCTCCGGACCAGGCCCGAGCGGTGCGCGACGACGTACTCCAGCGGCCGGACACCGTGATCGCCGCCGGGCACTTCACCGACGACGTGTTCGGCCGTGTCACATCGGTGGGCGACGCTCACGCCTGGGCTCCCGTCGGCGGCCCGCCGTCTTCCCGGTAACCCCACCGGACCTGCCGTCCCAGGTGCGGCCCGGCCGCCCCTGCGACCAACCCCCATCGCCGAGGCGCCGCAACGCTATCGGCAAGTGCGCCGAACACGTTGCGGCCCTCGCATGTCCCAAGTCGCTCACATCAGGAGAGTCACCTCATGTCCGTATCTCAGATACCCCACACGTTCGGGGCGAGCACCACCGCCGCCGAGATCATTGACGGCGTCGACCTGCACGGCCGCCGGGCCGTGGTGACCGGAGCCAGTTCCGGAATCGGGGTGGAGACGGCGCGGGCGCTCGCCGCAGCGGGCGCCGATGTCACCCTGGCCGTACGGAACACCGACGCGGGAGACCGTGTGGCCGCGCGCCTGGAGGAAGAACTGCCGCCCAAGTCAGGAAAGTTGACCGTGGGACGGCTCGACCTGGCCGACCGGTCGACGGTCGAGACGTTCGTCGCCGACTGGACGGGCCCGTTGCACATCCTGGTCAACAACGCCGGAGTGATGGCCCCGCCGGAACTCACCCGCACACCTGACGGCCGGGAAACGCAGTTCGGCGTCAACCACCTCGGTCACTTCGCCCTCGCCACCGGCCTTTCCACCCGGCACTCGCGGCGGCGGACGGCGCACGGATCGTCTCGGTCGCCTCGATCGGTCACCTCTTCTCACCGGTCGTCTTCGACGACCTGGACTACCGCTTCCGCCCCTACGACCCCTGGACCTCCTACGGTCAGTCGAAGACCGCCAACGTCCTGTTCGCCGTCGGCGCCGCCGAGCGATGGGCCGACGACGGCATCACCGCCAACGCGCTGATGCCGGGCAACATCGCCGACACGTCCCTGGCCCGGCACATGGACATGCAGCAGGTGGCCGACTTCATCGCCTCGGGCGAACTCGCGCTGCCACCGCAGAAGACCGTGCAGCAGGGCGCCGCGACCTCCGTGCTGTTGGCGGCCTCACCGACGGTGGACGGCATCACCGGCCGTTACTTCGAGGACTGCGCACAGGCCGAACCGGTCACCGAACGAGCCGGTGCCGTCGCCGGCGTCGCGCCGTACGCCCTGGACCGGGAGAACGCGGACCGGCTGTGGGCCGTATCCGAGTCTCTCGTCCGCAGGAGCCCTACGCTGCCGGCATGACCTCGCGACACGAACAGTGGGCCCGGCTGCGGCGTCAGCTGTGGCGGCCGCCGCGCGCCCATGGCGAGCAGCCGCGCGAGCGGGTGGTCGGCCCGCTCGAATTGTTCTACGACCTGGTCGTGCTCGTCGCGCAGGCCGCCCACCACTTGGCCGGGGCAGCTGACCTGGCGCGGGCTGGGCGAGTTCCCAGAGCGCCTTGCCCCGCGCGTCGCGAGCCGTCGCGGCAGAGGCTCTCGGCATGTGTCGTGTACACCCGATCCGGAGGAATCAGTCGATCACGGCGGCCCGCCAGGTCTCCTCGTCGGCGTCCAGGAGTGCCGTGACGAGGGCGGGGTCCGGCAGCGGGCCGTGGTCGGCGGCGACCCTCAGGGCCGAGGCCGCGGTCAGATGGCCCAGTCGCAGGGCGCGGTCCACGGGCAGTTGCCGCAGCAGGCCGCTGAGGAATCCGGCGGCGAAGGCGTCGCCGGCGCCGACCGGTTCGGCGACGCGCACGGTCAGGGCGGGCACGCTGTGGGCGGCGTCCCCCACGAAGGCGGTGGCAGCGCGGTCACCGTCCTTCACGACGAGGACGCGCGGGCCGGACAGGAGGTCGCGGACCCGTTCGGCGTCGGTGATCCCGTCCCCCCACAGCGCCTGGGCCTCGTCGAGGCCGACGAGGACGATGTCGGCCCGGTCCGCGAACTGGCGCAGCACATCGGCGGCGGAGCGGCCTGCCCACAGGGCGGGGCGGTGGTTGACGTCGAAGCTGACGGGCCACGGGCGGTCGGGGCGCAGCGCGTGTGCGACAAGGGCGCGGCAGCCGGGCGACAGGGCGGGGGTGATGCCGCTGAGGTGGACGAGCGCGGCGCCCGCCACCGCGGGGTCGTCGAGCACGTCGGGGGCGAGGGCCGAGGCGGCGGATCCGGTGCGGTGGTAGTGGACGCGGGTGCCGTGCGCGCCTGGGTCCTTGAGCAGCAGTCCGGTGGGCCGCTCGGGGTCGGTGCGGACGCCGCTGATGTCGACGCCGCCCGCGGCGATCCGGGCGCGGACGCGGCGGCCGAAGGGGTCGTCGCCGACCGCGGAGACCCAGCGGGCGGGGATGCCGTGGTCGGCGAGGTACAGGGCGACGTTCGACTCGGCGCCCGCGATGTCGACGCGCAGCAGGTCGGCGCCGTCCAGCGGGCCGAGGGGGTCGGGTGCGAGGGCGGCCATGGTCTCGCCGACGCAGACCACGGGGCCGGGGCGCAGTGGCCGGTGGGTGCTCATGGTGGGCTTCCTAGGGTGTGTCGGCGCGGTCCGTGGGGGCCGGAACGGAGGGGACCGCAGGGCGGTACGGGGCGGCGGGGGCGCCGGGGACGTCCACCCGTACCGCGAAGACGGCGCCGTCGAGGGGTCCCGGGGCGGCCAGGCCGATCCGCGCGCTGGTGACGAGGAGCGTGCGGCCGTCGGGACCGCCGAGGCAGAGTCCCGCGGGCTGCCCGGCGGGCAGATCGACGATCCGGTCGAGGCTGCCGTCGGGGCGGTAGCGGTGGACCTGCCCGGTGCCCCAGACGGCGGTCCACAGGCAGCCCTCGATGTCGGTGGTCATGCCGTCGGGGCTGCCGGAGCCGAGGGTGACGAAGGTTTCGGGGGTGCCCGGGTCGCCGCTCACGGGGTCGACCGGGTAGCGGCGGATGATGCCCCGGGCGCTGTCGGCGAGGTACATGATGGTGCCGTCGGCACTGAAGGCCGGGCCGTTGGGAATCGTGACGTCCCGCAGGACGCGGGTGACGCGGCCGTCGTGGTCCAGGCGGTAGAGGGAGCCCGCGTCTTCGGTGGCCTCGTACGCCATGCTGCCCGCCCAGAAGCGGCCGTGCGGGTCGGCGACGCCGTCGTTCATCCGCATCGACACGGGTGCGCCCTCCTCGGGGCGCGCGATCCAGTCGACGCGGCCCGCGGGGTCGATACGGCAGATGCCGGCGCCCGCCGCCGCGATCCAGTGGCCGGGGCGCCCTTCCACCGGTGCCACGACGCCCAGTGGGCAGGGCAGCTGGATGATCGGGGCGAGCGGTGTGTCGGGCCCGTCGGGCGCGGCGAGCAGTCGGCCGGTGAGGATGTCGGTCAGCACGGCGCGGCCGTCCGTCCAGCGGATGCCCTCGCCCAGTTCGAGGCGGTCGCTCCCGAGGACCGCGGGGGCGGTCATGGGCGGGCCTGCGGGCGGACGACTTCCAGGAAGGCGCGGGCACGTTCGCGCAGGGCGGTGAGGTCGCCGCCCTCGGCGGCGTCGCCGATCAGGGGCGATCCGACGCCGACGGCTGCGGCTCCCTCGCGCAGGTAGACGTCGGCCGCCGCCGCGTCCACTCCCCCGACAGGTACGAAGGGCAGGTCCGGGAAGGGGCCGCGCAGGTCCCGCAGATACCTGGGGCCCCCGGCGCTGCCCGCCGGGAAGAGCTTGAGAGCGTCGGCGCCGAGCCGCCGTGCCTGGAGGATGTCGGTGGGGGTCATCACTCCGGCGAGCACGGGGAGTCCGAGTTCCCGCCCGGTGGCGATGCCGTCGCTGACCGCCGGGGTGACAAGGAAGGCCGCGCCGGCCTTCTGGGCGGCCCTGGCGTCGTCGGAGCTGAGCACGGTTCCGGCGCCGAGCGTCGCGTCGGGGCCGAGCGCGGCATGGGCCCGCGCGATGACGTCGAGCGCGTCGCGCCCGGAGAGGGAGACCTCGATGAGGGTGACGCCCTCCTCGACGAGGGTGAGCACAGTGGTCAGCGCGGCGTCCGGGTCGCTGCCGCGGACGATGGCGAGCAGTCGGTGGGCACGCAGCGCGGCGAGCAGGTTCATCCGACATCCCTTCTGGTGATGGAGGTTCAGGTGCGGCCTGGTGACGGGGGTTCAGACGCGGCGGGTCGCGGTGACGGTGAGCCGCCAGGCGACCTCGCCGGTCGGTGGCACGACCGCGGTGTCGCCGTCGTCCCCCGCGGCGCGGTCGAAGACGCGGCCGAGCATCGGCTCGACGCCGATCGAGCGGTACGGCGCTCCCTGGGGGAAGCCGCCGAGGTTGCGCCAGAGGGCGACCGCGACCGGCTGTCCGTCGGTCTCGACGGACAGGTGCAGTGTGTCGGCGCCGTCGTGCACGGACACCTGGGAGGTGAGGACGACCGCTCCGACAGCGCTCCCGTCGTCCGGGCCGAGCAGGTCCAGCGGTACGCCGTCGACGCTGGGCCAGGTGCCGGTGACCCAGCGGTCGCCCTCGTCCGGGTAGAGCCGGGTCACCGCCGGTCCGGAGATGCCGATCCGGGCGGCCGGGGAGAGGTCCAGCAGGGCGTGGGCGGCCCATACGAAGTGGTACCCGGGCACGGCGGAGAGCGTGTAGTCGGCGACGACCACGTCCCCTCGCTCGCCGATGCGCCGGGTCAGGCGGAAGTCGGGGCACTCCGCGACGTCCTCCTCGCCCTCCCTGTGCCAGGCCCGCGACCAGGTGTCCCCGTGGTCGGGCAGCCCGCGCACGGTGGGCACGCACTCCTCCAGTCCGCCGGCGTCGGCGAAGGGGTCACCGGGCCGGACCGTGCGGCGGCGGGGCTCGTCGCGGTGCCACAGCCACTCGCGGCCGCCCGCGGTCAGCGAGGTCCAGCGTCCGCCGTGGTCCGGGTCGGTGGCGACGCGGACGGGCAGGCGCGTGACGCTCACCATTCGGCGAAGGAGCCGTCGGCGTGCCGCCAGACGGGGTTGCGCCAGGCGTGGCCTGACCGGTCGGCGGCGCGGACCGCGTCCTCGTCGACGGCGACGCCGAGTCCGGGCAGAGTGGTGCGGTGCGCCTGACCGTCGACGAAGCGGAAGGGCTCGGTGTCGACCAGGTAGGACAGCAGGTCGGCGTCCTTGTTGTAGTGGATGCCGCGGCTCTGCTCCTGGATCAGGAAGTTGGGCGTGGCGAAGGCGACCTGGAGGCTGGCGGCCAGCGCGATGGGACCGAGCGGGCAGTGCGGCGCGAGGTGGGCCCCGAAGGTCTCGGCGAGCGAGGCGATCCGGGTGACCTCCGATATCCCGCCGGCGTGCGACAGGTCCGGCTGGGCCACGGCGATGCCCGCGGTCAGCGCCGGGAGGAAGTCGGCCCGCCCGTAGAGCCGTTCGCCGGTGGCCAGCGGCACGGACGAGGCGGCGACCAGTCCGGGCAGCAGATGTGCCTGCTCGGGCAGAACGGGTTCCTCGACGAACAGCGGGTGCAGCGGGGCTATCTCGTGGAGCACGCGCCGCGCGTTGGCGGCGCTGAAACGGCCGTGGAAGTCCACGGCGACGTCATGGTGCGGGCCCAGGGCCTCGCGCGCGGCGGCCACGCGCTCGACGACGGCGGCCGTCTCGGCGGGACTGCCGATCGGCGGGGTGCGCCCGGCGGCGTTCATCTTGACGGCGGTGAAGCCGGCCTCCATCTGGGCGGTGACCGCCTCCTTGAGGCCCTCGGGTTCATCGCCGCCGACCCAGGCGTATACCCGGACGGTGTCGCGCACCGGGCCGCCGAGCAGGGTGTGCACCGGCACACCGAGGGCGCGGCCGGCGATGTCCCACAGGGCCTGGTCGATACCGGCGACAGCGCTGGAGAGGACCGGGCCGCCCCGGTAGAAGCCACCCTTGCTCAGCACCTGCCAGTGGTCCTGGATGCGCAGCGGGTCCTGGCCCACCAGGTACTCCGCCAGCACCTCCACGGCTGACCGGACCACCTCGGCCCGGCCCTCCACCACCGGCTCGCCCCAGCCGACGACGCCGTCGTCGGTCTCGATGCGGCAGAAGAGCCAACGGGGCGGGACGAGGAAAGTCTCGACGCGCGCGATCTTCACTGTGACTGGCCGTCCTTCTCATCGGCGGAGGTGTTCGCGCCCTCGGGGGCGGACGTTCCGCTGAGCTTGTCGAGGTCGCGGGTCGCCTGGTCGAGCAGGGCGCGCATGGCGTGTTCCGCGGCGTCCGGGTCCTGGTCGCGCACGGCGTCGAGGACGGCTCGGTGGCTGGGGACCGGGTCCTCGCTGTGGGGGGCGCTGTGCACGAGCTGGTCGCGCTGGGCCAGGCCCGACTCGATGACCATCTCCATGCGTTCCAGCAGTTCGTTGTGGGTGGCCGCGAGCAGCGCCCGGTGGAAGGCGAGGTCGGACTCGACGGCGTCGCTCGCGCCGCCCTCCTGACCCATCGCGGTCAGTGCCTTCTCCAAGGCCTCGAGGTCGGCGTCGGTGCGGCGGACCGCGGCCAGCCGTACGGCGGCGGGTTCGATGATGCCGCGGACCTCGCCGAGGTTGCGGAGCAGCGCGAGGTCGGTGCCGGTGCCGGTGCTCTCGGAGAACTGCCAGCGCAGTACGTCGGCGTCGAGCAGGTTCCAGTCGGAGCGGGGCCGGACGAATGTGCCGCGTTTCTGCCGGGCGTCGACCATGCCCTTGGCCGCGAGCACCTTGAGCGATTCACGCAGGGCCGTCAGGCTGACGTCCAGTTCGCTCTGCAGGGCCGCCATGTCGAGCGTCGCTCCCTCGGGGATCTCGCCGCTGAGCACCCGGCGGGCGAGGGTCTCCACGGTCTGGCCGTGCACTCCGCGGCGCGCGTATGGCGTCATGTGTTTGCCTTTCTTGCTGGTCGGTCGGTGGGTGGAGCGGTCGGTCGCGTCAGGCGGACGCCTTGGTGACGCTCCAGCCGCCGTCCACGAGCAGGCTCGATCCGGTGATGTAGGAGGCTTCTTCGGAGGCGAGGAAGGCGACGGCGGCGGCGACCTCCTCGGGAGTGCCGAAGCGGCGGGCCGCGGTCTCGGCGACGCTGAGCTCGCGGTCGGCCGACGAGACGCGGTCCCAGGCGGCGGTGAGGATCGGTCCCGGCAGCAAGGCGTTGACGCGGACCTCGGGGCCGTACTCGACGGCGAGTTGTCCGCACAGCGACAGCAGCGCGCCCTTGCTCGCCGCGTACGCCGGGTGGCCGGGGATCCCTCGATGGGCGTGGACGGAGGAGACGAGCACCACGGTCCCCTGGTGCTCGCGCAGGTCGGGCAGTGTCGCCTTGACGCCCAGGAAGGCGCCGGTGAGGTTGACCGACAGCTGCCGTTCCCAGGAGGCCAGGCTGGTCTCGTGGGCCGGCGCGACCGTCACCGTGTACGCGTTGCTGACCAGGACGCCCACGGGCCCGAAGCTGTGGGCGGCGGTGATCACCCGCTGCCAGTCGTCCTCGCTCGCGACGTCGGCGGCGACGAAGAGGGCCCGGGCCCCGTCCTTGCGCAGCCGCTCGGCGATTTCCTCGCCGCGGTCGGCGGCGATGTCGACCAGGACGACGGCCGCGCCCTCCGCGGCGAGGCGTGCCGCGGAGGCCGCGCCGATGCCCGACGCGGCGCCGGTGACGACGGCGACGCGGTTGGTGAAGCGGCCGGCTGGGTTCATGAGGTGAATCGTCTCCTGTTCGAGAGGGAGATGGGGTACAGATTCTTTCGCTGTCGTCACTGCCGGGCCAGGACGGTCAGCTCCGCGTCGTGTGCGGCGGTCCACGCGAACGGCAGCCCCGAGTGGAGCAGGTACGCGCCGCTGTAGCGGGTGCCGGCCGCGGTGTCGGTGTAGACGGCGTCCGGCCGCAGGCCGCGCAGCCGGAGCCGGGCGGCCCGGCCGGGCACCAGGGGCGCGCCGTCCAGCGGGCCGGTGTTCCAGGCCGTCACCACCAGGTGGGCTCCGCCGGGTTCCTCGTACTGGATGCCGCAGGTCGGGTCGGCGGGGCTGCCGAGCAGGCTCACCTCGCCGTGGTGGACGATGGCGCGGATCTCCTTGTAGCGGGCGATCCACTCGGTGGCCTCGGCGCGCTGCTGCGGCGTCCAGTGGCGTATGTCGGCGCCGATGCCCAGGACTCCGGCGATGGAGTTGACGAACCGGAAGGCGAGGGAGCGGGGGCGCGGGTCGAAGACGCCGGGGGCGTCGGTGACCCAGGAGCTCATGGTGTGCGGGGCGTGCGCGTGGAGGTAGCCGTGCTGGATGCGCAGCCGGTCCATGGGTGCGGTGTTGTCGCTGGGCCACACCACGTCGGTGCGGGCGAGGGTGGCGTGCTCGACGCGGGCGCCGCCGCCGGCGCAGCCCTCGACGGTGACGTGCGGGTGGGCGGTGCGCAGGTGGTCCAGGACGCGTAGGTAGCCGGCGGCGTGGGCGGCGTCGAGGTCCTGGAGCTCGGGGTCGGGACCTGCCGGGTGGCCGGGGCGGCCGCGCTCGGTGGGCGGCCGGTTCATGTCCCACTTGAGGTAGCTGATGGCGTGGTCGCCGAGCAGCCGGTCGAGGGTGCCGATGACGAACTCCTGGACGTCCTCGCGGCCGAGGTCGAGCAGAAGCTGGTTGCGTACGAGCGTCACGGGCCGGCCCTCGATCCGGTACACCCACTCGGGGTGCTCGGCATAGAGCCTGGAGCGGGGACTGATGCCCTCGGGCTCCACCCACAGGCCGAAGTCCATGCCGAGGGCGCGGACGTCCTCGACGAACCGGTCGAACCCGCCGGGGAATTCGGCCGGATCCGGGTCCCAGTCGCCGAGACCGCCGGTGTCGTCGGAGCGTCCGGTGAACCAGCCGTCGTCGACGACGAAGAGTTCGGCGCCCAGTTCCGCGGCCGTCTTGGCGAGCTCCAGCTGCCCGGCGGCGTCGACGTCGAAGCCGGTCGCCTCCCACGAGTTGTAGAGGACCTTGCGCGGCCGGTCGATGCGCTCGCCGGTGAGGTGCCGCTCGTAGCGGTGCCACACGCGGGCCAGCCCGTCGAGCCCGTCCGGGCTGAAGGCGCAGGCCAGTCGGGGCGTGACGAGGGTGGCGCCGGGGGCGAGGCGGACGGCGCCCTCGTGGGGCACGCGGCCGGCCCGCACTCGTACGGCGCCGCCGGGCTCGGCGTCGGCGGTGATCCGCCAGTTGCCTGACCACTCCAGGGCGATGCCGTACGTGGGGGTGGCGCCCTCGGCGGGGGCGGCGGCGTCCTGGACCGCGAGCCAGGGGTGGTAGGCGTGCCCGGCCGAGCCCTGGGTGCTCTCCATCTCGAAGCGGCCGCGTTCCAGCTCCAGGTGCTTCAGCTGGAACTCCTGCGACCACTGGCCGGCCAGGTACGTCAGCCTCGAGCCGCCCTGCACGGGCACGTTGACGGCGGCGGAGTCGAAGCGCTCCAGGCGCACCTCGGTCTCGCCGGTGCAGCTCAGCTCCGTCCAGCGCAGGACGACGTCCGTGCCGGGCACCGTCTCGTAGCGGAGCGTGGTGCGCAGCCCGAGGACGTCGTCGGCGAACTCCAGGCGCAGCGCCCGGTCTCCGTCCTGTGTGGCGCCGGTGAACCGCCACCAGCTGCCGCGCTCGCCGCCGGGGTGGGAGGCGATCAGGTCGGCGCCGGTGAACGGCCGCAGCCCGTAAGGGATGTACTCGGCCGGGGCGGCGTCGGCGGGGATGATGAAGTGGGTGCGCCGCGACCAGTCCATGGGCGACGGCCCGTCCTCGACGCCGTGGGGACCCCAGGCGGCGAGTTCGGCCCAGCGGCCGTCGCCGCCGAGGGTGACGGCGTAGGTGGTGGTGTCGGTGCGCAGCAGCCACCGGTCGTGCGGGGTCACTTGACGGCTCCGAGGTTCAGTCCGGCCACGAAGTAGCGCTGGAAGCGGAGGAAGACGGCCACCGTCGGGGCGGCTGCGATCACCGAGCCGGCCGCGATCACGTTCCACATGGACACGTACTGGCCCTGCAGCCCGATGAGGGAGGCGGTGATGGGCATCTGGGTGTCGGTGCGCAGCACCGTGATGGCCCACAGCAGGTCGTTGAATATCCAGGTGAACGAAAGGGCGGTCAGCGCGGCCAGCGCCGGGCGGGCCAGCGGCAGGATGATCCGCCAGTAGATCTGCCACGGATTCGCGCCGTCGATGACGGCGGCCTGCTGGATCTCGCCGGGGATCGCCCGCATGAAGCCGTGCAGGACGAAGACGTAGAACCCGACGCCGAAGCCGACCTGCACGCCGATCAGGGCGTACAACTGGTCGTAGATGCCGAGCATTTCGCTGAGCTTGGCCACCGGGATCAGCAGGATCTGCGGGGGCAGCAGGTTGCCGCCGAGCATGACCAGCAGCAGGACGCGCCGGAAGGGCAGGTCGTAGCGGCTGAGCCCGAAGGCCGCCATGGAGGCGAGGCCGAGCGAGAGCAGCACCGTGGGGATGGTGACGAGCAGGCTGTTGATGAGGGCGCGCTGCTGGCCGCCGTCCACCCACGCCTGGCGGAAGCTGTCGAAGGTGAACGAGTGCGGCCAGCTGCCGACGCCGTGCGCGGCGATGTCGTCGAACGTCCGGGTGCTGGTGACCAGCACGAGGACGATCGGCAGCAGCCACACCGCGGACAGCAGGCCCGCGGTGAGGTGGAACCCGGTGGTGCGCAGGCTGCGGCCGCTCAGGACGGGGCGGCGGGGCGCCGCGACCTTGGCGGGGCCGGCCTGGCCCGACGAGCCTTCGGCGCCGCTGATGTGCGCGGTCGCGTCGGTGGCGGTCATCAGTCGGCCTCCCGGAAGGCGCGCACGAGGTAGCTCGCGATGACGCCGAAGGCCAGCACGAAGATGACGACGGCGAGCGCGGAGCCGTATCCCAGGCGCAGGGACTGGAACGCGGTGGAGTACATGTAGGTGCTCAGCAGTTCGGAGGAGTGGTAGGGGCCGCCGCGAGTGAGCGCCCACACCACGTCGAACGAGCGCAGGGAGTCGATGACGATCACCGACAGGACGACCGCGTTGACGCTGCGCAGCTGCGGCAGGGTGATGTGCCGGAACTGCTGCAGTCGGGTGGCGCCGTCGACCTTCGCCGCCTCGTACAGCACGGGGTCGATGCCCTTGAGGCCGGCCAGGTACAGCACCATCACATAGCCGACCTGGCGCCACAGCGCGGGCACGATGACCGCGTAGAAGGCGGTGTCCTGGTCGGCGAGCCAGGCATGCTTCCAGCCGCCGAGACCGATGGCCCCCAGCACGTTGTTGATCAGGCCGTCCGGCTGGTACATGGCCTGCCACACCAGCGCGGTGGCGACCAGTGAGAAGACAACCGGCAGGAAGAGCGCCGCCCGGTAGAACCCGATGCCGCGCCGCTCCTGCTGGAGCAGCATCGCGGCACCGAGCCCGAGGGCGGCGGACAGCCCGCCGAAAAGCAGCAGCCACAGCACCGTGTTGATCGCGGCGGTGCGGAAGACCGCGTCGTGCGCCATCTCGCTGAAGTTGCCGAGGCCGACGAACTTCGGGGCCGACAGACCGTCCCAGGAGGTCAGGGAAAGGTAGAAGCCCTGGAGTGCCGGCCAGAAGACCCAGAACGCCTCGGCGAGCAGCGGGACGAGAACGAAGGCCAGGACCACCGGGGGCACCCGAGTGGCCCTGGACCGTCGTGCGGAACCGATCAGCGCCATTGTCACTGGCTCCAGATCTTCTGTGCGCTGCGCTGCCACGTGGTGAGGATGGAGCCGACCTGCTTGGGCTTCGCCAGGTAGTGCACGAGCGCCGTGTCAGCGGTCGGCTGGAGCGCGTCGCTGGAGTCCCGGTTGAAGAACTGCGTCACGTCGGTGGCGCTTTCGATGAGTTTGCGGCCCTTGAGGACCAGCGGGGTGCCGGCGTCCTTGGCGTCCGGGTGCGTGGGCAGCGCGGTGCCGGACGAGTTCTTGAGGTACAGCTCCTGTGCCTCGGCGGAGGCCAGGTAGCGCAGCAGTTCCTTGGCCCCGTCGACACGCTTGGTGCGGGCGCTGGCGAAGTAGCCGTCGGTGGGCGCCTCCTCGGCGACCGGCACCTTCTGGTCGATGATGGGGAACTGGAAGAAGTCCAGATCGTCCAGGGCGTCCTTGGGGGCGGCGTCGGCGAAGAAGGTGCCGATGAGCATCATGCCGGTACGGCCCTGGAGGAGGGCGGTGGTGGCGTCCTGGAAGGGGATGGCCGTGCCGTTGGGGTCGAAGAACGGGCGGGCCTCGTCCCACTTGTCGAAGACCTTGCGGACCTCGGGGTCGTCGAAGCGGTGCTTGCCCGCGAGGAGTTCGCGGTGGTACGCGGCACCGTTGACGCGGATGTTGAGGTAGTCGAACCAGGTGGAGGCGACCCAGGGGGTGTCACCGCCGGCGCCGAGGCCGATCGGGGCGACGCCCTTGCTCTTGAGCTTGTCGCACAGGTCGAGGAACTCGTCCCAGGTCTTGGGCTCCTTGACGCCCCACTTGGCGAAGTTCGACTTCCGGTAGAACACACCCCACCAGTAGTAGCTGGTGGGCACGAAGACCTTCTTGCCGCTGGAGGCCGAGGTGCACAGCTTCTTCAGTGCGTCGGAGTAGCCGGCGAGCTCGGGCTTCTCCCAGATGTCGTCGAGGCCGAGGAGCAGGTCCTTCTTGGCGTACGACTCGGCGACGGAGCCGGGGTACCAGGTGTAGGCGTCCGGCGGGTTGGCCGACGTGAGGTAGGTCGGCAGCTGCGTGCGGAACGTCTCCGACGCGACCGTGTTGAGCTGGGCCCTGGTGTCGCCGCGCTTGTCGAAGGCGGCGACGACCGCCTGCATCGCGGTCTTGGCCTGCGGGGAGGAGAGGTTGGACTGCAGGGTCACCGGGCCGCCGGACTTTCCTCCGGAGGCGGACGGGGTCGAGGTGACGCAGCCGCTGAGCAGCGCGCCGGCGCCGACTGCGCCTGTTCCTACGAGGAATCTGCGGCGGGTGGCGTTGAAAACGGTCATCTGTGCACTCCCTAAGTGCCTACGGGACAGAACTGAGGCCCCCTGACGGCCCGGCTTTGCCTGTGGCAGGCACAGCCTGTCGCAGAAATCCGGGTGCCGTCAAGATTAATTACTAATTTATTATTCGGAGGGTGTGCCTCCGGGTCGAACAAGGCCCGGGGGCACACCTGTTGGTGCTGGGTGGTACGGGTTGACGCAGGTGAAACCAGGTGAAACCAGGTGGAGCGGGGTGGATCAGGGGGAGGCGGAACGAGCTCGCGGAGATCAGAGCCCGGTCTGGTGGACGCGGCCGTCCACCCCGCGGAAGGCGGCCAGCACGCCGCCGTCCGGCCCGGCGACGCCACCGAGCGCACCGTCGAAGGCACCGCTGACGAAGTCGGCGCCCTTGGTCCAGCCGCTCCAGCCGCCGTCTGCGGTCCAGCTGCGCGTCCAGAGCGTGTAGTCCCCGGCCCTCGCGTACAGGTGGACGGCGCCGCCAGAGGCCACCAGGGTCGGGCTGCCGCTGACCGTGCCGCCGAGAGACGTCCAGTCCGACCAGGTGCCGGAGGTGTCACGGGTCCGCGACCACACCGAGTCGTCGGGGGTGCGCACGGCCACGTGCAGCCGCCCACCGTCGTCGACGACGGCCGACGGACGTCCGTAGAACGGCCGGCCCTGCGGGGCACCGAGCGAGGTCCAGTCGGAGGCCGGGCCGCGCGACCACACACTGCCGTCGGCGCCGCGCGCGAACAGGGTCCAGTCGTCCGCTCCCGCGAAGGCCGCGGTCGGCGCGTCCGTCAGCTTCCCGCCGAGGCTCTGCCAGCGCCCCCAGTGCCCGTTCGCGTACACGCGCCGGTAGGCGGTGTCATCGGTGCCGCGCACGAAGACGTCGATCCGGCCGCCGGCCGAGGCGTACGCCGCGGGCTGGCCCAGGATGCGGCCCTGCGTCGGACCGCCCAGATCGGTGGTCCGGGACGTGGACCAGTCACCGCCGCGCGCGGTCTGCTCGCGCAGCGCGCCGTCCGTGCCACGGGTGAAGACGGTGAGCGTGTCGCCGTCGCGCACCAGGGCCGGGCTCGCCGACGAGCGGCCGGGAAGCTGCGCGCCGGGGGCCTCGTCGGTCCCGCTCAGCTCGAGGAAGGCCGTGCCGTGCGCGGGGACGCGCACCGTGTACGAGCCGGTGAAGGTCCCGCGCGAGGCACGGGCCCGCAGGTCACGCACCGCGACCTTGCCCGCGAGGCCGGCGTCCGCGAAGGTCACCGTACGGTCCTGCGCCTGGTCGGAACGGTTGAGCAGAACGACCGCCCGCTTGCCCGCCCCCTGCAGCACCTTGCTGTAGACGTCGCCGACCGAGTCGGTCGCCACGCGGGCGCCCTGGATGCCCAGCGGATCCTGGTCGACGGCGACGATCTCCGGGTTGCGCAGAGTGTCGATCATCGACTGCGGCAGGGTGCGCGGGTCACTGCCGAGCACGAGCGGCGAGGCCATCTCGGCCCACATCACGAACTGTGTGGTGGACTCCTCCTCCGTCAGCTCGTAGCCGCCCTCGGCGAGCTTGCGCATCGGGATGAGGTAGTCGGGGTCGTTCCAGTGCCCGGGCCCCTGCGCCTCGGGGTGCCAGGCGTTGGCATCCATGTTGCGCAGGATGTTCGGCCACTCCCCCGCGGTCGGGGTACCCCAGGCGAGGTCGGTGCCGGTGCGCCAGGAGTCGGCGGCCGTCGGGCCGTAGACGAAGGTGTTGTGCGCATCCTGCTCGGGGGTGTGCGGCATGCCCCAGTCGTCGGTGAGCGGGTTACACAGGTTGAGCAGCATCTTCCGCCCGGACTTGGCGACGGCGTCGCTGAACTCCTTGAAGGCGGGGCCCGGGTCGAGCCCCGCGCCGATACCGCAGAGGAAGTCCACCTTGATGGCGTCGACCTTCCAGCCGGCGAACTGGCGGGCGTCCTGCTCGTAGTGGCCGCGGCTGCCCAGGCCGCACCACTTGCCGCCGTCGTACTCACCCGCGTCGGTGTAGATGCCGGCCTTGAGGCCGCGCTCATGAAGGTACTTCACCAGCGCGGGGATCCCGGAGGGGAAGCGGGTGGGGTTGGCCACGAGCCGACCCGTCTCCGGGTCGCGCGGCTGATCCGCCTGCCAACCGCCGTCCAGCCAGACGATGTTGTAGCCGCTGTCGCGCAGCCCGCTGCTGACGAGGTAGTCGGCGACCTTCCTGACCTGATCCTCCGTCGGGGCGCCGAGCCCGTAGTAGGTGTTCCATCCCATGTACGGCGTGGGGGCGAGGCCGCTGTCGTAGTACTGCGGCGCGCCCTGGTCGTCCGCGGCGTGTGCCACCGGAACCACCGACCCGACCAGCACCACGGCGCCGAACGCCACCGCGGTCCGCCGCGTTCGCGCCATCCCTGCACGATGCGAAGCCACTGAATTCTCCAGAGAGTTGGGGGTACAGGGCTCCCCCGCTCCGGTCGTACCGGAGCGGGGGAACCACGGCGGAAACTGTGCCCAGGGCCCCCAGGACTGTCAATATTAATTGCTAATTAACTTAAAAACGGGATCTCGCAGTGCCGTAGCAACGCCCCGGATCACCGTCTGCCCGAGGACGCGGCACTCATCGCCGGCCCTTGGCTCAAGCGCCGACGGCCGCGCGTCCGGCTGCGTAGATGCGGGCCTGCTCGGCGACGCGGCGGCCGAGGTGCTCGGCGGTGGTCATGTCGGCCTTGTGGACTGCCTCGGGGCCCTGGTCGGTGGGCGTCTGGGCTCCCAAGCCCAGGTAGAAGCCGAGGCGGTTGAGGTCGTCCTCGGAGGCGGTGGAGCTGTTCCAGCCCGGGTGCAGGCCGAGGTTGACCCAGGTCATCCCGTGCTGGGCCGCCAGGACGGTGAAGTACTGGAGCGTGTGGAGCTTGTCGCCGCTCTTGGCACCGGAGTTGCTGAATCCGGCGGCGAGCTTGTCCTTCCACGAGTGGACGGACCAGCGCTTGGAGGTACTCTCAGCGAACTGGTGGAAGGCACCGGAAGCCGTGCCCATATAGGTCGGCGAACCAAAGACGATCGCGTCCGAGGCGTCGAGCAGCCCCCACTGTTCGTCGGTGATCTCGTCGACCTTGATCAGGTGGACGACGGCCCCGGCCTGCACCGCGCCGTCCCGTACGGCCTCAGCGAGGACGGTGGTGTGGCCGTAGCCGGAGTGGTAGGCGATCGCGACGACGGGGGTGGTCATGTAGGTGCTCCTCCTGGCAGTGTGTGCGCTGACTCCCTCTGGGAGTCAGGAGGTCGACGATCATCCGGCGCGGCGGCTTGGGGTCGACGTGCACCTACGAGGACCGAACAGCCTCCGCCTCTGTGACACCGAACGCGTGACGCGTGAGCACGCGTACCGCCGTCGGCGCGGGTGCGTCCGCAGGGCGGCTACCCCGTGTCGGCGATGTCCGGGGCGGTGGTCACGGAGACCGGGACGGGTCGACGCACGTAGGTCGGGTGTCCGCGATACCCTGACGCGGCCGGCGGGAGATTCGGCCCTGCCCGCGGTGGCGCCGCGTGACCGCCGGTCGCGGGATCGGCTGGGCGGGCACGGAATTGTTTGGAACCCTCACGCGCTGATGAAGTCAGAGGGCTCGGGATACCACCGGTGTGCGATCCGAGCAGCTCGAGTGATCGAGGGCAACAGACATTGGAGGGGCCGAAATGGCAGCGCAGACACAGAGGGCCGTACTGGCGGGCGGATGCTTCTGGGGGATGCAGGACCTGATCCGCCGGCAGCCGGGCGTGACGGCGACCCGGGTCGGATACACCGGGGGTGACATACCGAACGCGACGTACCGTAACCACGGCACTCACGCGGAGGCCATCGAGATCCTTTTCGACCCTGAGAAGACCGACTTCCGCGCGATCTTGGAGCTCTTCTTCCAGATCCACGATCCGAGCACCAAGAACCGCCAGGGCAACGACATCGGCCTCAGCTACCGCTCGGCGATCTACTACGTGGATGACGAGCAGAAGCGGATCGCCGAGGACACCATCGCGGATGTGGACGCCTCCGGACTGTGGCCGGGCAAGGTCGTCACCGAGGTCGAGCCGGTAGGCCCCTTCTGGGAGGCCGAGCCCGAGCACCAGGACTACCTGGAGCGTTACCCCGACGGCTACACCTGCCACTTCCCTCGCCCGGGATGGCGGCTGCCCGCCCGCGCGGAGGGCTGACCGCACGAGGCGGCAACCACCTCATCAGGGGCCGGGACCAGCAGCCTTTCGTAATACGGTGCCAGGGGGCCGGCCTGGTGGTGATGATGAAGTAGGCCGGTGCCACTGGTCCTGTGCCTGACGTCCTGCCGGGCTCAAAGAGAGCTGATCCCCGCGAGGAGGGCGACCTCCTCGCGGCGCGGCCACGGGACGCGCCGGTTGCCCTGATCCCGGGCTCGTCCCACCGTGCTCCTGCCACCGTGCTCGGCGCAGTCTGACGGCGCAGTTCGAACGAGGAATGCATCACATGTCCCACCTCTTCACGACCCCCTTCGGCCGCGACGCCACCGCCTCGGAGGTGATCGAAGGCGTCGACCTGTCCGGCAGACGGGCGATCGTCACGGGGGCCGGCTCGGGCATCGGCGTCGAGACCGCCCGAGTTCTGGCGGCAGGCGGCGCCGAGGTCACGCTCGCCGTCCGCCGTCCGGAAGCCGGCGAGCAGGTCGCGGCCGACCTGCGCAAGGCCACCGGGAACGACGCGATCCACGTCGTCCGCCTGGACGTGGCCGACCTGGAGTCGGTGCGCGCGCTCGCCGCCGACTGGCAGGGTCCACTGCACATCCTGATCAACAACGCCGGCATCATGATGCTGCCGGAACTCGAGCGGGGCATCGGCGGCCACGAGCAGCAGTTCGCCACCAACTACCTGGGGCACTTCGCCCTGGCCCTGGGGCTGCACCGCGCCCTCGCCGACGGCGACGGCGCGCGCCTGGTCTCGGTCTCCTCCAGCGGCCATCTCTTCTCTCCCGTCGTCTTCGACGACATCGACTTCCGCTTCCGCCCGTACGACGCGCTCGCCGCCTACGGCCAGTCCAAGACCGCCGCCATCCTCCTCGCCGTCGAAGCGCAGCGCCTCTGGTCCGCCGACGGCATCACGGCCAACTCCCTGCACCCCGGTGCGATCGCCACCAACCTCCAGCGGCACACCGGAGGTCTGCGGACCCCCGAGCCCTACCGCAAGACGATCGAGCAGGGCGCCGCGACCACCGTGTTCCTCGCTGCTTCCCCGCTGGTCGAAGGCGTTGGCGGCCGCTACTTCGAGGACGTCGACGAGGCGCCTGTCGTCCACACCCGGCCCACGCAATGGGGCGTCCCGGGCGTGGCCCCCTACGCGCTGGACCCGGAGAACGCCGAGCGCCTGTGGCAGCTGGCGAGCGACATCGTCGGCTGACCGCCACGGCGTCCGGTGTCACCGTCTTCAAGGACGGGGAGCGGCGCCCGGCGTACGTGTGGATCTGCGGCGGCGGGTTCTCCGGGGGAACCGGCTCGGACCCGCGCTTCGACGGTTCGGTCCTGGCCGGCAAGGGCGTCGTCATGGGCGGAACATCGCCGAGTCCGGCGGCGATCCGCGCCACATCACCTGAGCGGCCAGTCCGCCGACGCCGGCTCCACGGACGGCGCGTCACTCAAGGGCGGTACTGGCGCCGGGCGAGCTACCCGGACCGTCCCGGCTCACCGACCGTGACGGAGATCGGCGAGCACTGCGGGCGATTACGGGTGGCGTCCTCCGAGAAACTCCACTCCTGGAAGCGGTACTTCGCGACGCAGGAGGCCTGGTAGGGCTGCCGGGTCCGGCGAGGACGAATCCGCCGTTGCCCGGCCGCCCACAGGGTACGAGGTTCGATGCCGGCGTGTGCGATGGGCTTGTCGGCGGCAGGGTTACCTGGTGTGGCCGTCGGAGCGTCGGCGGTGGAGTGTGAACTTCTCGAAGACCGACAGTTCGCCGTGCGGCTTGTTCACGTTGTAGTAAGTCACGTGCATGCGGGTGGTGTCACCGGCGTGCCGGCCGGGGTCGACGGTGAAGGCTGCGAAGCCATAGGGGTGCTCGGTGTCCCGGACACCGGTCCAGATCGCCTCCTCCTTGGTGTACGTGGAGGTGCGCTTCCCGTTGGAGCCGGGGGTCGCCGACACGGCGGTGATCACCTTGGCGGTGCCGTCCGTGAAGAAGTTCTGGTTCGTGGTTCCGGAGACGCCCCCGCCGCCGAGGATCATGTGCACGGTGCCCAGACCGGTGTCGATGGAGTCGGTGGCCTGGGAGGCCGGGTTGGGGGTCAGCGTTTCGCTGCCGGTGACGACTCCGCGGACGGCAAGCGAGCGCTCGTAGTTGTGCTCGTGGCCGCACAGCACCAGGTCCACGCCGTACCTGTCGAACAGCGGGCCGTATTTCTGGCGCAGTCCCAGGTCGGCGCCGTTCGCGTCCGAGGAGCTGATCATGACCTGGTGCATGGCGACGACCACCCAGTCGATGTCGCGGGAGGACCGTGCCGCCTTCAGCTCCTTTTCCAGGAAGGCGAGTTGGCGTCCGCCGGAGTAGCCGCTGATGTAGACGTCGCCGCCGTCCTGCAGGCAGTTGTCGTCGTTCTGCAGCACGATCACCCGGACGGAACCGGCCGTGAAGGCGTACCACAGGCCCGCGAGTTCGGCGTCGGTCTCGGTGGAGGGGAGGTCGAAGTAGGTCTGGTAGGCGCCGAGTCCGATCGGGCCGTTGGCCTTCTCGATCTCGTGGTTGCCGGCTGCCGGCATCCAGGGGCGGAAGCGCGCGGAACGGGTGTTGTTGGTGAAGAAGTTGTTCCAGGTACGCACCCGGTCGACGTCCAGGTTGGCATAGCACAGGTCGCCGTTGAGCAGGTGGAAGAGCGGGGCGACCTGCTCGATGCCGGTGACGATGTCCTTCGTCGCGGGGGTGGAGTTGGCGTCGAGTGCCACCTTGCCGTCGGCCGCCCAGGTCACCTGCGGAGCCGACTGGTCTCCGAAGCTGGTGAAGGTGAGCGGCTTCCGTCCGCGCGGCGCCGTGCGGAACGTACCGCTGTCCGGAGTCGCCCCCTCATGGGTGGCGAGGTAGATGTAGTCGGTGCCCGGGGCGAGCCGGTTCAGCGCGGCGTGGTGGACGTAGACGGTACGGCTGGAAGTGCCGTCCACGTAGGTGACGGTCCGGGCCTCGGCACTGGAGCCGAAGCCGTGCTCCAGGGTGCCGTAGCGCACGACGGGTCTGGTCACCGGTCTGTCGGTGATCCACGACACCGTCATCTGGGTGCGCGGGTCCGCCCCGAAGGTCAGGTGCAGTCCTTGGACCGGGGGCGCACCGGACGAGTCGGCGGTGAGGTGAAGGGCCGGGGCGGCGAGCGAAGCGGCCTCCGCCGTACCTGCTCCCAGCAACGGGGTGACGGCCGCGCCGGCTCCGGCCGTACCGAGGAGGCCCAGCGCGTGGCGACGGCTGACCCCCTCGGAAGACTTCGTCGAGCCGTCCGAGTCCCTGCGTGTGTGGTCATGGTGCCCTCTCTGGCCAGCAGTTGAGCTGACAACGACCGCACCCTGGCGCGCCCTGGCGGCCCCTGAGTGAACGGTGCGTTGCCAGAGGGTCATCGCGCCGCGAGTGGCGGGCCACGGAGGCGATTCTTGCCCCTGCCTTTACCTGTGGCGGCCCCGGCGTTGACACGACCGCCCCGCGCGACCGCTGGGCGGCCCATGCAGTGGCCTCACGACATGACCGGTCCGCTGAACGCCAGTCGGGCGGAACGCCGGACCGAACTCGGTCCGTAGGCGTCAGCGCCTGCGCCCGTCCGACCTGACCCGAAGCCGAGCGGAATCTCGGCAAACAGTGACCGCGGGTCGCAGGGCGGATTCAACCGGTCGTCGCAACACCTTGAGAATCCGGAGGTGCGCGATGGGACGAGGTAAGCAGCAGAAGGTGCCGGAGGCGCCTGCGGATGCGCGACGCCAGTGGGCCGCCGATCGGGCGATGCGACCGCCGATGCGTTCACCGGGTCGGCCGGAGCCGTCTAGTGCGGTGCAGCGGGACTTCTGGCGGCGGATCGCGTCGGGAGTGACGACGGCAGAGGCCGCGGCGGCTGTTGGCGTTTCATGGCCGGTCGGATCCCGGTGGTTCCGTCACGCTGGCGGCATGCCGCCCATCAGCCTGGACGAGCCCACCGGCCGCTACCTGTCGTTCGCCGAGCGCGAGGAGATCGCGCTGCTGCGCGCCCAGGAGATCGGCGTGCGCGAGATCGCCCGCAGGATCGGCCGCGACGCGGGCACGATCTCACGCGAGCTGCGCCGCAACGCGGCGACCCGCCGCGGCAAGCCGGTCTACCGGGCTCTGGTCGCGCAGTGGAAGGCGCAGCAGGCCACGAAGCGCCCGAAGACTGCGAAGCTCGCAGGCAACGACAGGTTGCGTGAGTACGTGCAGGATCGGCTCGCCGGCAGTGTCCGTCGTCCCGACGGCACGATCGTCACCGGTCCCAAGACGCCCGCGTGGAAGGGGCTGAACAAGCCGCATCGGCAGGACAGACGATGGGCGACGGCATGGAGCCCGGAGCAGATCTCCCACCGTCTCCATGCCGACTTCCCCGATGATGAGTCCATGCGCATCAGCCACGAAGCCATCTACCAGGCGCTGTTCATCGAGGGCCGTGGCGCGCTCAAGCGGGAGCTGGTCACATGTCTGCGTACCGGCCAGGCGCTGCGGACTCCCCGTGCACGGTCACAGAACAAGCCGCAGGGGCATGTCACCGCGGACGTCGTCCTCAGCGAACGCCCCGCCGAGGCTGGGGACCGCGCGGTCCCCGGACACTGGGAAGGCGATTGTGCGACACGAAGTTGCACGAATTTGAGTGGACTGACCGATTGGAGAGGCAGTTGATGAAGCTGTAGGTGCAGTCACGGGTCCGTGTCCGTATGACCCGTCCCCACCCTTGACGTGCGATGCCGGTAACGGCGTGGTGCGAAGCTCAGGGGAAAGCCCAAGGACTTCCGTTCCATCCGGGAGTTACCGGCAAGGGGAAGACCGGACGGGTGAAGTACATGAACTCCCGATGATGCCTCGTGATCCCAAGCCCTGCCGATGGAATGTGTGAGTGGGGTGTATGGCTAGCCGTTGAGAAGCGGCAGGCGCTGGCCGGTAGAGGTCACTCCGGCCAGGTAGACACCGTCGCCTCGGGGTAAAGGGAGCACCCACCCCGGTCGTATCTCATTCGTGTGGAACGTGGAAACCCCGTTGGGGTCCGGGCCTTTTTTTTTGGCTTGGTCAGCCGACCGTAAGGAAGGCTCAACTCCCCAGCGGGAACAGGACGGCCCAAGAAGCCAATGCCGGAAGCCGAAAGGAATCGGGAACCCGGGGCGGACGATCGGACTCTCCGCCGGTCGCCCCGCACAACCGTCCGGATACGGGTGAACTGCCCGGACCCGAAAGGGTGCTGACGTGGGCCGGGTGAGCCTGTGGAGAATCACTGAACGACGACGACGGAACCGAGGGGCAAGTTGGACACAATGCAGATAGCGGACGAACCGGCCTCGGCCCTTCCGACTGCTTCTGTGCCGGTGAACGGACCCGAGGGCGAAGACTTGGACTGGGCGTCGATTGACTGGCGGCGGGTCGAGGAGGACGTACGGCGTCTGCGGCAGAGAATCTTCACGGCATCGCAGGCAGGGGACCTGAAGAAGGTCCGCAATTTGCAGAAGCTGATGCTCCGGTCCCGCTCGAACACGCTCCTGAGCGTGCGACGGGTCACGGAGATCAATGCTGGACGCGCGACGGCGGGAGTCGACGGAAAAGTCGTGTTGCTTTCCCAGTCCAAGGCCGCATTGGTCAAATGGGTCCAGCATCGCGCCCGACCGTGGATTCCCAAGCCCGTCAAGCGGGTGTTTATCCCCAAACCGGGGACCATGAAGAAGCGCGGACTCGGAATTCCCGTGATTGTTGACCGGTGTCTGCAAACTGTGGCATTGGGAGCATTGGAGCCCGAGTGGGAAGCGCGGTTCGAGCCGAAGTCGTACGGCTTTCGGCCCGGCCGCGGCTGTCACGACGCGATCGGGGCCATCTACTCCACGCTCAACGGGAAGAACCCGCAGCGTGCGTGGGTACTCGACGCAGACCTGACGGCGGCGTTCGACCGCATCGACCATGATCGGCTCATGGCCGCTCTCGGCACCTTCCCCGCCCGGGGACTGGTCCGTCAGTGGCTGAAGGCCGGGGTTGTGAATCGCGGTCGGTTCGCCCCGACCGAGGAGGGAACTCCGCAGGGTGGGGTGATCAGCCCGTTGCTCTTCAACGTGGCCCTGCACGGGATGGAGGAAGCCGCAGGGGTCCGCTATTACACCACCGGCAGAGATGTCGGGAGTGCACAGAGCGGCAGCCCCGTGCTGGTGCGGTACGCAGATGATTTTGTCGCGATGTGCACCAGTCGTGAACAGGCCGAACAGGTCAAGGAACGGCTGGCTGCATGGCTGACGCCCAGGGGACTCGCCTTCCACGAGGACAAGACACGAATCGTCCACGCGGAGAGCGGGTTCGACTTCCTGGGGTTCAACGTCCGCCGCTATCACGGCAAACTGCTGATCAAGCCGAGCAGAGCGGCTCAGAGACGGATCCGGGAACGGCTCAGCACCGAAATGGTGGCCCTGCGAGGGGCCAACGCCGGTGCGGTACTCAAGAAGATCAACCCGATCGTGCGGGGTTGGTCAGCCTATTACCGGACGGTGGTGTCCAGCGAGATCTTCACGGCGCTGGACAATCACATGTGGAAGCTCGCCTACAAGTGGGCCAAACACAGCCATCCGAACAAGCCGAAGCACTGGATATCCGACAAGTACTTCGGCCGGTTCAACAAGTCCAGGAACGACCGGTGGGTGTTCGGTGACCGCGACAGCGGCGCCTACCTGCTCAAGTTCTCCTGGACGAAGATAGTCCGGCACCAGTTAGTCAAGGGGAAGGCGTCCCCGGACGACCCTGCTCTGGAATCCTATTGGGCTCAGCGTCGCCGCAAAGGAACCCCTTTACCAGTCGATGCTATGACCGTGCGTCTACTACAGGCACAGCACGGCCGTTGCTCGATCTGCGGAGGGCTCCTGCTGCACGCCGACCACCCGCCGCAAAGCCCAGGAGAATGGGAAGCGTGGCGGGTTGTCATCCGGAAGGCGATCTCCAAGCAATACATCGCCTTCCGGAACTGGAGCACGCCGGACGGTCAACGACTCCGTCTCCTCCACACCCATTGTCAACGGCGGAATGGAGCCGCTGCGATGACGAGACCAGCACTTTTGCCTGCCAGCGAGCCTCCGGGACTTGCTTGAGCCGTGTGCGGTGAATAGCTGCTTGCACGGTTCTGAGGGGGCGGGGACGCAGTAATGCGTCCCCGCTACCCGACTGATCATCGGAACGGGCCGATCCGCAATCGGCACGCTCGTCGAGCGCAGCAGCCGCTCCACGCTCCTCGTGCACCTGCCTCGGCTCGAGGGCTGGGGCGAGATTCCGCCCGTGAAGAACGGCACCTCACTCGGGGGCTATGGCGCGATCGCGATGAACGCGGCGCTCACGACATCAATGACGCGGCTGCCCGAGCAGCTACGCAAGACCCTCACCTGGGACCGTGGGAAGGAACTCTCCGGCCATGCCCAGTTCGCTCTCGACACCGGGACGAAGGTGTTCTTCGCCGATCCGCACTCGCCCTGGCAACGACCGACGAACGAGAACACGAACGGGCTGCTGCGTCAGTACTTCCCGAAGGGCACCGATCTCTCCCGGTGGTCGTCCACGGACCTCGAAGCCGTCGCCATGGCGATCAACAACCGGCCCCGCAAGATCCTCGGTTGGCGGACGCCGACCGAGGTCTTCGAAGAGCAGCTACGCTCGCTGCAACAGCCCGGTGTTGCAACGACCAATTGAACTCGCCCAGTGTGGCCTCGGCGAGATCCGTCCGGCACCACCCGCGAACGCCCCGCGTTATACCGCCACCACGCACGTGATGAGGTGGCGGTTGACCGGCGCCGAAGTACGCGGGACCACGACATCTGCAGTCCCAACTGGCCAACGACGTAGGCGACCCGACCCCTCACCCTTTCCGGATCAGATCCTCAATGGTTGGCCGCCGCGGCCCCGCTGTCGGCGCAGCCGTCTCCGCCGAGGAACTCTCGGGCGCCGCGGAGTCTGGTCCGCAACCGCTGCTGCGTTGCGCGGCTGTCGAGGCGTACGTCGAGGGCTCCGGGCAGGCAGGAGTCGGCGCGTCGCCCGGCGGGCAGTCGCACGCCGCCAAGTCCTTCGCGCCGGGCGATGAGCACACCGAGGTCGTGACGGCTCAGGGCGTCCGGCCCGGCAAGGTGGAACACCCCGGCCACGTCGGACAGCACGACCTCCCACAAGGCTGCGGCCAGATCTTCGACATGTACCGGGCAGCGGATGTCGTCGGTGAACAAGACCCCATTGCGCGTACCCACAGCCAGGGCGCGCACCATAAGCTCGTGCCCGGATCGGCCGTGCCCGATGATCAGCGAGGTGCGTGCGACGGCGGCGCCCGGCACCAAGAGGCGCACGGCCGTCTCGGCGGCGGCCTTTGCGGCGCCGTACGGGGTGACCGGATCGGGCAGGCAGCTCTCGTCGTAACGGATGCGTGCGCCAGTTATCTGCGGTCCTGATCTTGCCCTTGTTGTGTGAGGCACATGGGCTCATCAGTCCGTGTGACTGTGAGATATCTGTTGGTTGTGAGGCACGTCTTGACGGTCAGTCATCGGTGTCATGAAGTTCCGTGCTGCATGCGCCGAGTCCCCGGTCGACGGGGGCCCGCTGTGGGTCGTGGTCGATGAGTCGTACCGGCTTCACCATGAGTCCTGCCTGTTCCTGGCTTCGTTGCGGGACATGGGTCGGTCGTTCAACACCGAGAAGGCGTACGGCATCCGTTCCGCTCTGCTGCTGACCTGGTGCTCCGAACGTGGCCTCGATTGGAAGTCGATCACGCTGCTCGACCTGGCCCGGTTCCTGCGTTGGCTGGTGGACGAGCCGCTACCTCCACGCAGCCCGCGGTTGTCGTCCCCGCCGCGCTTCCGGATGGAGAAGTCCGCGAACGCGGTGATGACCGGGGTCTGCGAGTTCTTGCGGTTCTGCTCGCGCAATGAGTGGGTGGACGCGGAGCTTGTGGGCCGGCTGTCGGAACCGAAGTACCTGAGCTGGCTTCCCCCGGGCAAGGATGCGGGCGAGGACGGCCAGTTCCGCACCGTGAGGACGAAGATCCTCAAGCTGCCGGAGCCGTCCGAAGAGGCCGTGGAGTATCTGCCTCCGGAGGAGGCTGACCAGCTGTTCCAGGTCGCCACGCGGGCCCGCGACCGGTTCCTGATCGCCCTGCTCGGCTGCACTGGAGAGCGGATCAGCGAGGCACTGGGACTACGCCGTCAGGACATGCACCTGCTCAGCGACTCACGGATGCTCGGATGCCGGGTCGAGGGCCCGCACATTCACGTCCGGCGGCGGGCGAACAACGCCAACGGAGCCCTGGCCAAGTCCCGCTTCGCCCGGGTTATCCCGGTGACCGAGGACCTCGCCGGGCTCTATGCGGACTACCAGCTCGAACGGGACGAGGTCCCCGAGGCGGCCGATTGCGACATGGTCTTCGTGAACCTCTTCCACGTCCCGCTCGGGCGACCGATGCGCTACGGCACGGCGAAGGAGCTCTTCGACCGGCTGGCGAAGAAGACCCAGCTCACCGCACGTCCGCACATGCTGCGGCACGGGGCGGCCACGGCCTGGGTCCGCGCCGGCGTCGACGAGGACGTGGTCCAGGACCTGATGGGGCACGTCTCCCGGTCCTCGCTGACTCCCTACTTGCACGCCAGTGACGCGGACAAGCGGGCGGCAGTCGAGCTGGTGGCAGCAGGGAGGCGCTCGTGACCAGTCCCGCCCCGATCACAGCGGAGCCGCACTCCGACGTCGTTCCCCTCGACCTGACGGCCTGGACGAGCTGGCTGCAGGACCAGGTCGATCCTCTCTGGCGGCCGGGCGAGTGGTCCCAGCAGGCATGGTTCTTCGACGGCGACGTGGACAACCCGCGCACCTCGGCCTCGAAGTGCGCCACCACCTCGTGCTGGACCGTGATGCCCTCCCGCAACCTGCTCTGCCGGCACTGCCTGGATGCTCACAGGATCAGCACGCTGAGCCGGGAAGAGTTCGTCGCCACCTACCAGCGGCCCCGACGGATCCGCACGAAATGGGGGTCCGAACGCGAGCCATGCGCTCTGGAAGGTCTCTCCGGCAGATGCGAACGGCCGGCCTACAGCGGCAAGATCTGCCGCACCCACTACTCGCGTTGGCGCCGGCGCCGGAATCCGGAAACCACAGTCGAGGAATGGCTGGCTGTCACCACTGCGGAGCCGCTGGAAGCAAGGCCGACCTGCATCGTCCGGGGCTGCTTCAACCAGCGAGTGGTCGCGGGACTCTGCGGCACGCACGTCCAGCGGTGGGACCGTGACAAGAGGGCGGGCGCGACCCGCGACCCCGAGCAATGGGCCCGGCAAGTGGCCACACGTCTGCTCACCCACCAGTTCACCCTGCGGGACCTGGAGGACCCTGTCCGCTGGGAGCTTCTCTACGCACTGCAGCAACGGGATGCCCGCGGCGGCATCATCGAGCCGATGGCCACCCGCCATCTGACCCGCCGGCTGGAGGGCGTCCCGAGCCTGCTGACGGTGGACGTCGCGGCCTTCATCGAGGGGATCTACCAGCACCACAACCTCGCGGCCTTGATCCGGGAGACCGTTCGAGGCCTGCGCCGAGCCTCTCTGTCGTTCCGCGGCCTGACGCCCACCGATGCCGACACGTGGGACCTGGGCTGGATGAATCTGCGGTCCCCGGCGCTGGGCGGGCGCCGCAGCCGCCCGGGGCAGGTCGACGCTTCCGCCATCCGCCAGCCGTGGCTCCGAGAGGTGATCAAGACATGGGCCACCACGGTCAGCTTGGACAGTGGCAAGTTCAAGCAGGTGTTCGCTGCTTGCGTCGTCGCTTCCGATGCACTGCATGCACGGCCCGGCGGGGGCCAGGACTACACGAAGCTGCGGTTCGCCGACATGCAGGCGGTCTTCACCGCGATGAGCCGCATCCGACGCACCACCGATGACGAACTCGCCAGCCGAAACCATCGCCAGCAGTCGTTCGGCTACTTCATGGAAATCGTCGACTTCGGCCGCAAGACGGACATGCTGACCGGCATGCCCGGCAGCTTCGACCGGGACAAAACACTGGTCCTGCCGCCCGAGGAGACGAGCGAGGACGCCGCCGGCCGGGCCGTCCCTGAGCCCGTCATCGCCCAGCTCGATGCCCACCTTGCCCTGATGGGAGCCGGCTTCCGCTACGGCGAGATGGAGCCGGCCGACGTCGAGCTGATGATGCAGACGGCCTACTTGGTCCTACGTGATACCGGCCGCCGTCCCGTCGAGATCGCCAGCCTGCGGCTCGAGTGCGTGGAGACCCACGGAGTCGAAGACACCCTGATCTGGGACAACGTCAAGAAGCGCCGCTACGGCCGCAAGCTGCCGATCACCCGCGAGACCGCCGCGGTGATCAGGACCTGGCAGTCCCGTCGACGTCAGCTGGAGGTTCCCTCCCGCAGCCGGAAGTACCTGTTCCCGTCGATCACTGGCCGCAGCGGGATCGCGCACATGGGGTCCAACCTGGCCAACGCGATGCGGGACTGGGTCGCGGCCATCCCGGTGCTGCTGAGCGACGAACTGGACGAGCACGGCAACAGGCTGCCGTTCGACCGCTCGCTGATCTTCCTCTACGCGTTCCGGCACGCCTATGCCCAGCGTTACGCCGACGCCGGCGTCCCCGTTGACGTGCTCAAAGAGCTCATGGACCACCGGTCGATCGTCACCACGATGTCGTACTACCAGGTGTCCCTGAAGCGGAAACGCGAAGCGATCACGACCATGCGGCAGCACACCATCGACCGTTCCGGACGGCCGGCACCGTTCACCAGCACCGCCGACTACGAGGCGCAATCGGTCGCCGTCCCGTTCGGCAACTGTCGCGAGCCCAGCAACGTCAAGGCGGGCGGCAAAGCCTGCGCGATTCGCTTTCAGTGCGCCGGCTGCGGCTTCTATCGCCCCGACCCGTCCTACCTGCCCGCGATCGAAGAGCACGTCAACGACCTGCGGGCCGACCGCGAGACTGCCAAGGCCATGGACGCCGACGACTTCGTCGTCCGCAACCTCGCCGACCAGATCACCGCCTTCACGACCGTCGCCGACACCATGCGTGACCGGCTCAGCAAGCTCCCCCAGGACGAGCGCGAGGAGATCGAGGAGGCCAGCGCGGTCCTGCGGAAGGTTCGCGCGACCCGGGACCACAAGCTGCTGCCGCTGACCGTGATCCGCAAGGACGCCCCGGATGCCTGCTGAGACATCCGAGAAGCCCTCCAGGACACCCGCAGACATCCTCAAGGCCGCACGTCAACGGGACAGTGCCGACAAACGGGGACGCGTCCTCAAGGCCGTCCAGGACATGCTCCGCGACAACCGCCGGATCACCTTCGCCGCGGTCGCCCGCGAAGCCGGCGTCTCCAGCTGGCTCGTCTATGCTCCTGGCCTGCGCGAACGCATCGATCAGGCACGAGCCCGACAGGCTGCCCAAGGCCACCAGGACCAGCGGAGCGGGCGGAAGGTCTCCACCGCCAGCGAGCAGACCGACCTGCTTCTCGCCCGACAGGAGATCAAACAGCTCCGAACCGAGAACGGACAGCTACGGCAACAAGCCCGCATTCATCTGGGCCAACAGGTCGAACAGCTAGGCAACCACGACCTGGTCAACCGCATCAGCGAGCTCACCGAGGAGAACCTACGACTCTCCACGGCGGAACGGCAGGCGACCACAGAGAACACACAGCTCCGGCAACGAGTCACCGAGCTCGAGGACGACCTGGCAGCTGCCCGCACAAGCCTCCGCCGCATGATCCGCAACGAGAATCGGTTGCCACCAGAGCGCTGAATCCCGCCGATCATCGGTTCTGGAATCATTCGCTCATGGAATTCGAACTCACGCCGCCCACCGGTCTCGGCGCCCTGGTCATCGGCATGCCCCGCGAGGCGGCAGACCAAGCGCTCGCCTCGTTCCGCGATTCCTCAGCGATCTCGGAATCAGACCAATTGGGCAGGTTCGTCTTCCGGCCAAGCGGCCTGATGGTCAGCATTCACTGCTCGCGCGGCAAGCTGGAAGCAATCGAGCTGGGCCGACCCGCCAGCGGCCAAGACATCGTCCGGTTCCGCGGCATCGATGTCTTCGGTCTGCCCGCTGCCGAGGTGGTCACCCAGCTGCGAGGGCTCGCCACGATCACCGAGGCCGAGGACGACCCGGCCTCCTTCATCGCACCAGACCTTCTTCTCAGCTTTTGGCGCCCCTTCGAAGCGGACGACAAACCCGACGAAGAACAGGGCTACTACTTCAGCTCGGTCCTCCTGGCTCGCCCCGGCTACTACGACACACCCGCTGAAGCCGCTGCCAGACTCCGCGCAGCTGGAGACCAGGAGCGATGACCTGACGGAGCTCGACTGGTGACGATCCAGCGTTGCCGCCCATCAGAGTGGAAGGGCCTCATTAACCAAGGTCTTCAACTCTGCCGGCAGATCAGGTGAGTCCCGCCAGTTCTGGGCGATCAGCAAGAGCGCGACCCACGCGCCACGCGCCTCAGCGTTCGGCTGCCCGGAGAAAACCGCGTCCAGCACCTGCCTAGCGAGACCGTCGACAACCTCATACAGGGCATCGGAGACCTTGCTCACGTCATCCAGAGGCGAGCCCGCAGCATGAGACGGTGCACCGTCGAGCCGGATGGTGACTGAGGCAGCCGAGTACGTCCTTCCATGGAGGAAGTCACGAAGGCTGCCAACTTGATGACGAGACGGCAGAAGCGGCTGATCAGGACTCTGAGACACCCCGTCACCCTATTTGAAGCGGGACCGTGGCTAACGTCCCTCACACAGCAGCGAAGCTCTGAGCTGCAACGACGCCACACAAACCCGAGATAACGACGGAGAACACCGCGTCGCTGGAGACATGGACCAGGCGGCAGCCTTGCTCGACGGCGGCCAGCGCCACGCGGACCGCGCCATCAGCGGTGACCGCCCAGTCGGAATTGCCGCTCGACGCGTTGACCACGACCGAGGGGGCCACGTCGGCAATCACCCTGGCGACACGCGCGGGGTCCCGGACGTCGAGCTGATGCCAGACGACACCTGAGTCCCTGCCGGGCCGGGACGCGAACGTCGCGGCCGTCTCATGCCCCGCCAGGGTGGCCTGACGGACCAGTTCGGTGCCCAGGAATCCGCTGCCACCGATGATCAGGACCGTCATGGACCGACACGGTAGCGAACGCGGGATCGGTGATGGGCCAAAGCCCCGCATCCAGCACGCGACCCAGATGTCCTCGTCGCCCGACCACTCGTGGAGCTCGAGATGAACGGTGGATCCGTCGTGGCTCCACCATTTGTCGGCCGGCCCGGTTGCCTCAGCATCGAGGGTCGGCAAGCCGGCATCGTCGACGCTCGGCAACTGGCCGGATTCGGTCGCGATGCCCAGGGTCACGTGGGGCCTGTGCCAACTGGGCATGGGCCTCCAGGCGCTGGCAGACGCTGCTGTTGATGATCCGGGGCCGCTCCGCGAGCGTCATGACGGTACGCCCATCGTGACGCCGATACCGGCTGTGAACCCGGGTGGCAGGATGCTCGCACTGGGGACACCTGGCCGGCGGAACGCTCCTGCGGTCAACCGCCAGGTGCCCTCGGCGTGGCTCATCCTTGGTTCATGACGGCCGCCCGCCGAACTGCCAGTCATGGACCTCGATGTCGGCATACGCCTCCTGGGTCAGGACGGCGCGTGCCGTGTCCGGGTTCGAGGCCCGGAGCAGCACCGCCGTACCCAGCCAGGTGGCGCCGTCGTCGGACAGCAGCGGCCCGTATGCGATCAGCCCGTCACGGTCGGGCGGCACGATGAGGTCGACGGCCTGCCCCGCGCCGAGGCCCAGCACCAGGTACCGGTTGCCACCGGTCCGACCACCGGGGAAATCCCACATCGTGCGCCCCAGCATGTTGCGCCACCTGCGCAGCAACACGTCCCGGTACGCGCCGGCCTGATAGTTGGGCTCGTCGAAGGCGAACGCGCGGGCAGCAGAGGGATCCGGCAAGTCGATGATGTGCACGCTACCGCTGGGCGTTTCGCCATCGCTGGTGAAGGTCGGACCGCGGGCGATCATCTCCTTCGCGTACCGGTCCATGTACGACCAGTGCTCTTCGAGCAGTTCGTCGCGTAACGTGGCCGAGCCCGGCCGATCGCGGTGATAACAGAAGAACTCCATGCTCAGAGACTCTCCCCAACGCACGACAGCATCGCAACGGGATTTGGCGAAGACGACCGCGCACTGCGACGCGCCGACGCTCCGTCAGACGGCATAGCCATCACGGACGCGCGGTCACAGCGGCTTGCTGTGACCGGAAATATTGGCCCCACCGTCGTACTGACGCGTGGCAGACTGCCGACATGACGATCCAAAGGGACGATGCCGCGTAGGTCACCCAGCGCCGTGCGCGCCGGCCGGCATCCCCGCGGCGGGGTTCGAAGGGCCAAGCAGATTCCCGGCCTTGCGCGGAGCTCGCAGGCAGCCGTGGCTCGACTGGAGGCCGAGGCCTTGTGGCCTGGGGCCGTCTTCGATGCGTTTGCCGTAGTTGTCGAGTTCCTGAAGCAACCAGGAAGACTGCTCTATGTCTCCTGGGCGGACTGCCCGTGCTGCGACGTGGTATCGGCGCGTGACACGCTCCAAGCCGCTTTGACCGGGCTACCGCCTCGGGCGCGTGCTGATCTGCGTGTGATCGTCGAAGAGTTGGATGCCCGGTTTCTGCGCCGGACACTGCCGGATCCGTTGTCTCCTGCCGGACCTTGGTGGCATCGGCGGCTTCGCGAGCGGTGACGGAGTGCGTGTCGCCCTTCGTCTTCGCTGTGGCGATGGTCGACCCCCGTGACGGGCCACTCATCCGTCAGTGTCAGTAGCAGGCGTTTGAATGCGCCCATGACTGTCTATGAGGTGACCGCCCAACTGCCGGAGATCGCGGTCGTTCAAGAACGAGCGCAAGCAATGGCCATGCTGGATGTGATCATGTGCAGAGAGCCCTCGCTGCGCTACTACTCCTTCGATCCCGTCTGGTCCGAGACGGAGAGTGTGGCGTCGATGGCCGACGGCTCGGGCAACGACTACTCGGTGGTGTTCTCGTCGGCTGGAGCGTTCGCACGCGGCTTCGACCACGAGTCGCCGATGACGCCTTGGGCTGAGGACCCGCTCCGTCTGTGGCCTGGTCTGGTGGACTCGGTCCCCGAGGTGTTCCGCCCGCTCCTGAGCGAGCCGGCCTTCTGCGAGCATGACGGGACCCTGAGGGCAACCGTGTGCTTCTGGCGCGAGGCCTCGGATGCCGGCTGGAAGAGCGGGGTCGTGGACCTTCCAGATGAGAACAACGGAGACGCGGACGGCGCGAGCTGGCTGTTCGACGTCCTCGTGACGGGGACCGCCGAGGCGTATCGGGAGTTCGCCGAGGAGTACTACGAGATGGCGCCAGATCTGAAGGCGATCCAGCACGTCCTGGACCATAAGCCGCTGGCTCAAGCCGTCGTCGGGCTGCTGAATGGCGAGCGCCGCCTTGCCGACCTTCACGCTCACATCGCCCAGATCGGATATCCGGCGTAGAGGCCTTGGCGATCACAACAGGTAGATCTCCAGGCGTAGTGAGACCGACCCCCTTGGCTCTGGCCGGAGTTCCGGATGCTGTTGGTGATCTTCACTCGGTGGGGTGAAGATCACCAACAGCATCCAAAGCCTGAGCCAGAACCCGTTCTCGCGCACGCAGCCAACCCGGTCCGGACCTGTTGACTACACGCGACCGCGCATGCTCGGCTTGTAACCAGTCGTATCTGCGCCACCAACCCCGCGAGAGAAAAGGGAGGCGGCTCGGCGTGGTCGAGCACGTAGTTGTCATCGGTGCCGGCCTCTACGGCGCGGCGGTGACTGCCTCACTGACGCGGAGGGGTGCTCGCGTCACCGTCGTGGACGCCGGTGCGCCGGCGGGCGGCACCTCCGGTGCGACGTTCTCGTGGACCAACTCCTGCGGCAAGAAGCCTCGGCCCTACCACGATCTCAGCGTCGCCGGCATGCAAGCCCACCGGCAACTGGCAACCGAAGTGCCTTACAGCGACTGGTACCACGAGGGTGGCAACCTGGAGTGGGCCGCCGATGACCCCGAACTCGAGGAACTGCGCGAGAAGGTCGACGGCGTCCTGAACTACGGATACGAGGCACGTTGGCTCAGCCGGGCGGAGACACTGCGCCTCGAACCGGACATCGACCCTGCCGGACTGCCCGCCGACGGGATCGCCTACTTCCCACGTGAGGGCTGGATCGAACCCACCCGCCTCATCGGCCACCTGCTCTCGAGCGCGGTCTCCCCTGGTGCCGAGCTGGTACGCGACGACCCCGTGACCCGCCTGGAGTCGACCGCCGGTCTGGTGCGCGCCGTCCGGCTCGCATCGGGGCGGCGGCTCTCGACAGATGCGGTCGTCAACTGTGCGGGGCCGCAGGCTGCCAGGATCGCCGAGCTCGCCGGTCTGGTTCTGCCGATGCGCAACACACGCGGTGTACTCATCTACACCTCGCCGGTCGCGGTCTCGGTGTCGCGCGTCATCCACGCCCCGCACGTCCACCTACGCCCGGACGGCGCCGGACGGCTCCTTCTGCACACCCCCGAGATCGACAGTGCCGCGTACGTGTCCGACGCCGGTGAGGTCAGAGTTGAGCGATCGTCAGTGGTAAGAGTGCTTGAGGCGGGTCGTGCACTGTATCCAGGGATCCGAGCCGCGACCGTGGAAAGCGTTCGGGTGGGTGAACGACCCATCCCCGCCGACGGCCTACCCGTCCTGGGCCGGGCGGTCGACCTGCCCAACTTCCATTTCGCCGTCTCACACAGCGGTGCGACGCTGAGCGTGCACGCCGGCGACCTGGTCGCAGCCGAGGTGCTCGGCGAAGATCGGGGCGAAGCCCTGGCCCCATTCAGGTTCGAGCGGCTTTGACCAGTGACTCAGCACTGGAACAGCACATCTGGCCAGGGGGGTGTTACGGCGGCCTCGACCTCGACGGAGCGCCCGCCGAACAGTACGGATATGTGAACCGGGCCTTCTCCGGCAAGGAGCGCGACGGCTTCATCGACGAGTTCGCGTCCCGCATTGCCTCCTTCGGCTTGCAGCCGATCAGGGACATCAAACACTTCGTCAACCTCGCCACGCAGCGACCGGAGGCCGAGTTCAAGGACCAGACGGATGCCCAATGCCGCTCCGGCACCGACGGGGAGTGGACAACTGCCCCACCCTGTGGATCCGGCATATCCACACGGACTCGGATGGTGTCTACGGCTCCCCGCGCGTACACACCGTACTCACCACTGGTCGGACCAGTCCCTTAGCCTTGATCCACCGACGTGGTCTGAAAATGATCTTCTGACTGATCCTGAGCCGGTTTCGGGGCGGTGATTGTGGGCGGGCAGGTGGCACCCGCTGGTCTGCCCAGCATTTCCACGTTGTTCGGTTCCGGTTGGGCCTTGGCGGGCGGGGTGGGCAGGGTCGTCAGGCGGGTCCGGGTGGGTCGTGGGCGGTGTCGAAAAGATGTGTCCAGGCGTGCTGCCAGGGCCAGTTGTGTGGCAGGTGCAGGGTGATACGCCGTGCGGAGCGGGCGATCCGGGCCGGAATCTGGACCAGGTGGGCACGGAGAGTGGCGGTGGTGGCCTTGGCGTGGAAGGCGGAGGTGAGCGCGCCGGTGGCCCGCAGCAGGTTGTAGGTCATGGCCCACAGGGTGAGCCAGGCGGCGTTGGCGTGGAAGTGTCCGGAAGGCAGGTGGGTCAGTGCGGAGGCTTTGCTGTCGGCGATGACCTGTTCGACCACCGCGTGGTGGCGGTGTTCCCGCTCGGCCTGGAGGGTGGGGGCGGGGTTGTCGGTGAAGAACGGGTGGTAACGCCAGACGGGGAACAGTTCGCCCTGCTCACCTACGACGGCGGGTTTGGCGAGGTCACGGACCCGGCGGACGATCAGCCGGGCGGTGACTTGCTCGCTCTTCTTGCGGCTCGCGAAGGCGGTGTAGGCGGGCATCTCGGCGACTTCGGCGTCCGAAATGAGTTCGCCGGTCTCGGGGTCTGGCACCGCGGTCGGGTAGGTGATCTGCTGCCATGCTTCGGTGGGAATGGCGAGGACGGCCCGTTTGATGGAGGGGTTCATGCCGGTGGTGATCGAGAAGTGGGCTCCGGCCCGGCGGCAGGCGGCGATCACACCGGCGTTGTAGAACTGCGAATCGGCGCGCAGGATGCGGGTGCCGGTGCAGCCGGCCTCCCGGGCGGTGGCCAGGGCTTCGCTGACGAACTTCGGGGCGCCGCGGGAGTCGGCTGCCTTGCCGCGGCGCATGCGGACTCCGGCGATCACCGGGCGGGAGCCGGGCGTGCAGATGGTGGCGAGCAGGGGGTGGAGGGTGCGGATGCCCTTGAACCGGCCGTACTCGGCACCCTGTTTGGCCCGGCCGTAGACCCGTTTATGGGTGGAGTCGACATCAATGAATGCCATCGCGTCGGCGCCGGGCAGCAGCGGGGTATGCGCGGCCAGCGCGCCAAGGAACCGGCGGTGAACGGCGTGCAGTTGGAGAGCGTGACCGTGGGTGAACGAGCGCAGGAACGTGCCCAGCGTGGACGGGGCACGAATGCCCGCGAACACGGCCGTCATCGCACCATGGCGCAGAACGTTCAGGTCGTCGATGCTGTCCGCACCTGCGGCCATGCCCGCGACGATGCTGGTGACCTTGGCGTCCGCCGCCGCCCCCGCGCTGTTGCTCGCGCCGGTCAGCTTCACGTTCTCGGCCACCAGACGCGAAAGACCGCCCCGCTCGGCCAGGCGCATCACCGGGACCAGCCCGGCATACGCGATCAGATTCGGGTCATCGAACGCAGCGGAGACCGCCGCCGATGTATGGGAAACTTTCATCTCGGAAGTGCCTTGCCGATCGTGCGTGCTGGAAGCCTGAAGAACTCCCATCATCGCAGGTCACAAGGCACTTCCTCGTTTTTCTAGCCGCTATCCACAAGACGCCGGCCGGTGGATCAAGGCTTAGGGAGGCATGATGGCTGTTGAAATTCCGCCCCTGAGGACTGTCCCGTAAATGATCTCCGGAGCGGTGGATGCCTGCTCGCGGTGGTGGTTACCGGGCACCGCCAGGGCAGGGCAGGGGTGGTGATGCTGACGCGTCAGTGCTGGTTGACCGGCCAGATGGCCGCCGGATCGCAACGGGCCGGGCACGCCAGCAGGTAGACCTCGTTACCCAGGAACAGCAAGTAGGTGTCGGCCCTGACGCTGTAGGGCTGTTCTGGCCGGCCGGGGTGGACGGCGAAGTCCATACCCTCAGGAACCTGGCAGACATACACCAAGTCCGCGCCGCACGCGCACCTGTAGTACTCGGGATACTGCGCCCAGGACGGGGTACCGCCCACCTTGAAAATCTGGGCCCCGATGTCCTCCCCGTCGGGGGTATCCACGAAAGGTCGCAGAGCCAGCGGCAGCGCGCACAAGGACGGTTCGGCTTCCGGGTCCGGCAGCGCCGCGCGGCTCTGAATCAGTACACGCCAGAACGGCGCCGGATAGGGCGGCTGCGGAGCGTCCCAGTACTTCGGCACGAGCCGACCATCAGCAAGCTGGGGGTCGGACGCGTCGTTGTGCGCACGACAGTGAAAGACAAGGAGGTGGTCTCCGCCGAAAGGCTCCAGGTCCCAGGGGATGTCGAACTGGAAGAACAGAGCCATCCGCTCACCACAGAAGCACTCGGGCCAGTCCTGGGCCTGGTCGAGGAAGGGCCAGCCTCCCACCGAGTTCCGCGCCGGGCGGACCAGCGGTTCGGTTCCAACCTCGACCGCGTAAGCAGGCAGCACAGTCCGTATCCTCCTCACATTGCGTTCGAACGTCCGTTCACAGCGTACTGGCGAACAAACTTGACGATGCGCCGGCTCGCACCGCCGTTCGGGGTGTCCAGATCGGCGGCGGACCGCATCATCGATCACCTCGGGCCGGTGCTCGCGCTCCAGCCCCGCAAACGGTTCGCCAAGAACACCGCACGCGCTGGTCAGGGCGTGTCCGGCGGATCATGATGACTCCCATGCAGGACGTGCCAGGCCGTGCGAGGACGGGGCAATCGCCTGATTATCATGACTTGCGCCTGTATACAGCGGCGGGAGAGGAAACATGGGCGAGGGAACTGATGGTCCGACGGCCAGGGCGGGAATCGTCAGCGCTTCACCTTCCGCACTGCGGCACCTTGGTGCCATGCATCTGAGCGGAGCCATACTCCTGCTCACGTTCTTGGTACCGCCGTTGTGGATGCTCGACGCCGCCTACGCGACCCCGCCAGGCGATCCCACCGCGGATACGCCGTTCGTCCTCCTCTTCACTGTGCCGCTGGCATGCGCAAGCTTCCATGTGCTGGTGCAGATCCCAGCTGGATTTTTGGGAGACTGGCTGGGCAGAAGCCGCACGACACTGGTCAGGTACGGGAGCGCGGTCGCGGTGGCAAGCGCACTGAGTTTGCTCCTCTTCTGGGGCCTGGGATGGAACAGTTGGGGCAGCATCCTGCCAGCGTGGGCTGTCGCCATGGTGCGCGGATCACTTGGTCTGGTCGGGTACATGTGGGTCATGCGGGCGCAGCCTGGATCCGTGCGGCACGGATGGACGCTCACCGGACGGCCTGACCTGCAAAATCCACCCGTCCGGTGACGGCAGTCGGCGCCCCCTCGGCCTGCTGAACGCACCTGGTCAACGGGGCGAACTCCCGTCAGATGATCGCAGTCCTCGAACGTGTCCGCGCCCCTCGACGTTCGGCTTCCTGGGCGGCCATGACCTCATCACCGTGCTCGAAGGCCCATGCTCCGACGGCGTCGATGGGTGCCAACAAAGTCCGCCCCAGGGCTGTGAGTTGGTACTCGACCCGTGGTGGAACTCCGGGATGTGCGTGTCGATCCACCAGTCCGTTGAACTGCAGGCGTCGCAGCGTCTCGTTGAGGACCTTGGGGCTGATGCCTCCGATCCGTTCCCGCAGTTCGACCGGGCGCTTGGGGCCGTCGCGCAATGCCCAAAGCACCACGGCGTTCCAGGTGTTGGAGAGAAGGTCGAAGGCAAGGCGGGCGCGGCAGTCGGCAAGGAAAGCGTCAGTCGTCACGTACCAAATGGTGCCCCACGGGCCACCTAGCGTCGTCCCGAACGGTCGAAGCGAACAGGGAGAGGGAACGCGTGATGAGAATCGGCGTACTGGGAACGGGCAACATGGCGGACGCACTCGCCACCCACTGGGCGCGGGCCGGGCACGAGGTGACCCTCGGGGGACGGAACGCAGTCGAGGCGGAGCGGCTCGCGACGCGCATCGGGGGCAGCGTGAAGCCTTCAAGTCTGCGTGCGGCGGCCGAGTTCGGTCAGGTGGTGCTGGCCGCGCTGCCCTTTGCCGCAGGGGTGAGCGTGGCACAGGAGCTGCGGGCGGCCCTGGACGGCAAGGTGCTGCTCGACTGTTCCAATCCTGTAGGGCCGGGCTTCCGGCTGCTGACGGAAGGAGGCCCTTCGGCCGCGCAGCAGCTGGCCCCGGCGGCACCGGGAGCCCATGTGGTCAAGGCGTTCAATCTCTGCCACGAGAACGTGTGGCGCATGCGGCCACCCGTCTTCGAGGGGCGGCCACTGGCCGTTCCGGTCTGCGGGGACGACCATGCGGCCCTCGCGCGCGTACGCGAGTTGGTGCGGGACGTGGGCTGCGAGCCCGTAGTCGGCGGCGGTCTCGAACGGGCGGGACTCCTGGAGGCGACCGCCGCGCTGTTCATAGCGCTGTGGGTCGGAGAGGAAGCGGATGTCCAGGCCATCGCACCTCCGCTGGCCTATGCGGCCGGACCGAGTCGTGAGCAAGCAGAAGGTGGTCGGAGGAGTTTCTGCTAGGAGTTCCTGGCGCTGGATTCCTCCTTCGCCGGGTGTATGTCCTGGTGCACTATGTCCGCGTACTCCCGCCACCGGCGGCGCGGTGGTCAGCCTCTACGGGCCCCGCATCGCAGCCGGCGGCGCGACGATCAAGGCAGGCGCCGTGGCCGCACCGTGTCCGTGGGCTGGGCGGTCAGTGTGTCTGCGCCTCCTGCGGGGGTGAGGGCTGCCAGGCGTGGGCGGGGACTACCAATGGGCCGCCGGTGACTGGGTCGGGGACGACGACGGAGGAGAGCCCGAAGACGTCCTGGACCAGATCGGCGGTGACGACCTCGTCCGGCGGCCCCTGGGCGACGATGCGACCGGCCTTCATGGCGACGAGGTGGTCGGCGTAGCGGGCGGCCTGGTTGAGGTCGTGGAGAACGGCGACGACGGTGCGGCCGCGCTCGTGGTTGAGCCGGCGGACGAGGTTCAGGACCTCCACCTGGTGTGCGATGTCCAGGTACGTAGTCGGCTCGTCGAGCAACAGCAGGTCCGTGTCCTGGGCCAGGGCCATGGCGATCCACACCCGCTGCCGCTGACCGCCGGAGAGCTCGTCCACCGGCCGGTCGGCGGTGTCGGTGTGTTCCAGCGCCTCGGTGACGGCCCGCTCGTCGGCCTCCGACCACTGCTGCCACCACTTCTGGTGCGGCTGGCGGCCGCGGGTCCTGAGTGCCGGGTGAGCGTGGTCAGGTGGTCAAGGCCCCTGCGCGGCCTACCGCAGGGATCGCCACACGTCCGGCGATCCGAGGTCGCCGCTCGGCGACGTCGCACCAATCGCTGCGCTGCCCGAACGGCCAGGAGCGTCCGTTCATAGGGTCAAGGTGTGATCGCCACGCGTTCGAGTGCGGCGGCCAGCGAGCCGAGGTTGTGACCGGTCGGGTTGTCCAGAACGTGCCATCGGATGCTGGCCAGATGGGCGGGCCAGGCCTCCTGGAGGCGGGCGAGGCCGTCGTCGGTGAGGACGGCGTTCCATCCACGCAAGTCTTCCTGACACTTGGCCCGTTGGACGAGTCCCTGCTTTTCGAGGCGGTTGACGACGCGGGTCATTCCACTGAGCGAGAGGTTGCAGGCAGCGGCGAGTTCGTTCATCCGCATCCGTCGGTGGGGCGCCTCGGACAGGAACATGAGGGGGGTGTACTCGGAGTGGGGCAGTACTCAGTCACCGACCATGTCCGCGTCCACCAGTCGTGGCAGCGCCGTCATGACATGTCCCAGGGCGCGCACGAGCGTTTCCTCGGTCCGGTCCAAGGGGGTGCACGAGCTGGCCACGCGCCGCACCGACGCGCAGTACGAGCTCGTCGACCTGCTGGACTACAAGCTGCCGCTACTGGATGAGGCCTACCCGCCGGCGATGGGCCAGTACGGCCAGCCGCACACGCGGGAGTGGGCCGCGAAGATCGCCTCGTTCGACGGCTTCGTCATCGTGACCCCCGAGTACAACCACTCGGTGCCCGGCGCGCTGAAGAACGCCATCGACTTCCTGGCCGCCGAGTGGGCCAACAAGTCCGTCGGCTTCGTCAGCTACGGCTCCACCGGCGGCACCCGTGCCGTGGAGCACCTGCGCCTGATCGCCGGTGAGCTGCAGACGGCGGACGTCCGCTCCCAGGTGGCGCTCTCCCTTTTCACCGACTTCGAGAACTTCAGCGTCTGCAAGCCCGCCGACAGCCACCGCGACGCCGTCACCTCCACCCTCGACCAGGTCGTCGCCTGGAGCAACGCCCTCGCTCCGCTGCGCGCCAGCTGACACAAGGAATCACGGAACGCCGCCGACCCATGCCCCGTACCGGCGTCCGCGTTCGGTACGGGACCCCGGGCCTGGGCCGCCCGTTCGAGCGACATGGGGACATGGGAAACGAGAAATCCGCCGATGTCGGAACGTGCCGCCTCCCCCGCGGGTGACCGGAGCGTTCTACCAGCTCGACGTGGCCCTCGGGTCCGGGACAGACCGCGTTGATCACGACTCCGGACAAGCCCTCGCGCGCGTCGCCGGCCGTGATCACGCCGCGGAGTGGCAGAGTGAGGCCGCTGTCAGAAAATAGGGACCGGGCGGCGGTCGGGTTGCCTTATTCCTGTTCGTGCCCGAGATCCAGCTGCTCCGTCCAGGCCACGCCCCCGCGCTACTTGCCTTCGAGCAGGAGAACCGGGCCTATTTCGCCGCGTCCATCCCTGACCGAGGCGATGACTACTTCGCTCGGTTCGACGAGCGGCACCGTGCCCTGCTTGCGGAGCAGGAGGCTGATGTCTGTTACTTCCACGTGTTGGTCGGCGCCGAAGGCGAGGTGCTGGGGCGGGTCAACCTCGTGGATGTGGCGGATGGCGGCGCCGAACTCGGCTATCGGATCGCGGAGCGTGGCGCGGGCCGGGGGCTGGCCACCTGGGCCGTGCGGGAACTGTGCGGCCTCGCCGCCAACAGCTACGGACTGACCGTCCTTCGTGCCGCGACCACACTCGACAACGCGGCATCGCGGGCCGTGCTGGCTCGATCAGGGTTCGCCGTCGTAGGCGAGAGGTAGCTCTCCGGTCGCCCCGGTCTGTCATATCTCCGCAGTCTCGCGGACTTCACCGCTCCGCCCGGTGCGCCGGCCGCCCGTTAGGGAGTGAGCTGGGCCTTGGTCGTCTGGTGGCTTGAAGGCTTCGGATCCAGATGATCGCTGCGCGAAGACCGCCAGATCACCCCCTTGAACTTCTCCCGCAGGCGTTCGGGATACGGGCCGAATCTGCCGCTCGGCAGGAAGGGCTCAATGAACTCTCCACGTGCTCGAAACCGGAGAGCCGGAGTGCGACGGTGCCCACTTCGGACGCAGCACGCGGCCATAACCCGATGCGTGCAGAGATCCCGCCAGGGCCTTCCGGCGGGTTTTCGTCATCTCACGCGCTCTCACACAGGTCTCATCGACTGTGTGGACTTCCCCCGTCGGGGATTTCGACTCGGCCGGTACGGGACCGGGGCACAGCGTCAGCTCACGAACTCTTCGTCCCCGTAGCGCACCTCGGCTCTGTTCCAGTCGACGCCGAGTTCGGCCGTGAACCTCTGGGCCACCGGCAGGTCGGCGAGCGGGGCGATGAGGACAAGCCGCCCGTCCAGGGTGACCGAGCCGCCGCCGAGCCGGTCGCGGGCCTCCGCGTCCGCGAGCAGGGCGTCGTGCAACCGGGTCCGGCTGACGCCGGGGGCCTGGATCTCGACCGCGTCGGTGTCCGGCGAGGTGCGCGGCAGACAGCGGAACGTGAGCACCGAATCCTGGTGGTACTGCTTGGTGATGACGTCGGCGATGTGGTGGAGTCCGTCGCGGCCGACCTCGTTGACGTCGAACTCGCGTGAACGCTCGTAGGTGGCCTTCTTCAGGTCGCCGGACCAGAAGACGCCGTCCAGGAGGGTCGAGGGGCCGGGCCTTGCGTCGTTGGCCCGCATGATCTCGCGCACCTCGTGATCGAAGCGCGTCAGGCGGGTCTTGAGCCGGGAGTCCGCCGGATCCGTGATGATCGCGGTGTTGTCGGTGGCGAAGATCTCGGCAGTGGGGCACCCCTGGGCCGGCGGGCTTGCCTGTGCGCTGCCCGCGCCCGCGACTCCCAGCGTCAGGGCGGCGACCGTGGCCAGGATGCGGGACTGCCGCCGCAAGATGACGTTGTTCATGCCGTGATCAACGAGCGTTGGCCGACTTCGTTGCCGAGGCGATCGACTCACCGACGTTGCCGACCCCGACGACACGTAGCTGGAAGACCGGGCCGCGGCCCGAGAATTGCGCAGAGATGCCCGGGCTGGGCGTCGACAGCAACTACCTGAAGCCTGGCTGGGGGCGCCGACCGGGGAGGGGCGCGCCGGCGCGCTGTCACTTCATGGGCGCCGATGTCCGCGCACCAGGGTGGCGTTTGCCTTCCACCTGGCGGGCAGCTGCGCGACCGGCAGGCCCCGTCCGCGGCATCGGGTCGGCTAGGGCCTGTCCGGCGGATCAAGTCGCTGGGCCCGGGGCCTGGGTATTCGGGCACCTCACCGCGAGGGCCGCGATGTCGTCGCCGAGCCTTCCGCCACTGTGGTGGAGCAGATCCCGGTGAAGCCGGTCGAGCAGCTCGCGGGGCGGCTTCGCGCCCTGCCGCCGCATCCAGTCCGTCAGCGGGAAGAACTCGCCGGTGCGGTCCCGGGTCTCCGATACGCCGTCGGTGTAGAGCAGCAGCTGGTCGCCCGGGGTGAAGGCGACGGTGTCGACGAAGTAGTGGTCTCCCATGAGCGCCGCGAGATGGAGAGGCGGCGAGGGAGTGGTGGGGTCCAGGACGCGGATCTTCCCGTGGTGCGCAAGCAGCGGCGGGGGGTGCCCACAGTTGAGGAGTCGGACGTGGCCGCCGCCGTGCGGGATCTCGGCGATGAGAGCGGTGGCAAAGCGCTCCGGCATGTCTTGGGCCGGATACGCGGCGCTGTGGCGGTTGATGCTGATCTCCAGACGATGGACGACGCCTCTCAGGTCGGGCTCGTCGTACGCGGCCTCCCTGAAGCAGCTGGTCACCGCCGAGGCCGCCCCCACCGCGGACAGACCCTTGCCGCGTACGTCGCCGATGAGCAGCCGGACCCCGTACCGTGTAGCGGCCGCTTCATAAAAGTCACCGCCGATCCTCGCCTGTTGTTGGGCCGCCAGATACAGCGACTCGATCTCGACGTCGTCCATGCGGCGTGGCAGGGGGCGCAGCAGCACCTTCTGGGCCGCGTCGGCCACGAGGCGGATGTGGAAGAGAGCCTCCTCCCGCTGGAGTCGGACATGGCTCGCGTACGCGGCCGCCAGAGTGACCGCGACGATCGCCGCGGCCGTGTACTGCGTCCCCAGGTCGGTGTAGACGAAGCTGAGGCCGATCATGACCAGCAGGCAGAACGTCCCCAGCAGGATCGTGGGGAGCACGGGCCACATCGCCGCGGCAAGGGCGGGAGCGGCCGGCAGGAGTCGGCTGACGGCGATCTCCCTCGGTGTGGAGAACGCCAGGCAAGTGATGAGGAGGGTAAGGACCACCGGGGACAACGGGGCAGCTTCCCACCAGCCACCGCCGAGGGAACGACGGCGCCGCAGCCGTCCGGACATGATCACAAAATGCATCATATCGGTCGAAGCGGGCATTGAGCTTTGATGGAGCATCGGCTCGGTGCGCGTTGACCGCCGGGAGCCCAGCGGGGATTCGCCGCGCCGGGCTACCGTCCCGGAAAGGTCTACGCCGCCATAGGCGGCGGCTCCGAATTCCTGGGCGGCATCGGATTGGCTCCTGGGGCTGTTCACGCCCCTGGCGGCGGCCGCCGTGATCGGCGTGATGATCAATGCCATGGCGACCGTGACCGGGGCACATGGATTGCGGGAATCCCAAGGCGGCGTGGAGTACAGCGTGTGTATCGCCGTCGTCGCGCTCGCCCTCGCGCCCATCGGTCCGGGAAAGCCGACCTTGGACAGCCTATTCCCTTGGGACAAAGGCGGCTGGGCCGAAGCGGCCGTCGCCCTGTTCCTGGGCGGCATGGCCGCCGCGATCGCCCTCATTCTCTAGCCGTGACCGCCGTCAGTTCTTGAGTTTGAGGAGGATCCGGGCCAGTTCATCGAGTTCGGCCGGGTCCAGCCTGTCCGTCAGGACGGGCGCCAGGATTTCGCGGCGGGCGGCGTCCGCGCGCTCGAAGAGGTCGCGACCTTTGGGCGTGATGGTCACCTCGACGGACCTGGCGTCGAGGGCCGAAGGGGCGCGGGTGACCAGTTCGCGGGCCTGGAGGGCGTCGATCACCCGGGAGACCTGACTGCGGCTGATCAACGCGCAGGAACCGAGATCGGTGGCCGACAGCGGCCCGGCCTGGTGGTAGAGCCAGAGCAGTACCTCGAACCAGGAGGCCGGCAGGTGGAAGTCCCGCTCCAGTCGGGCGCTCGCGCGTGAGGTGAGGTCGCTGCTCACCCCTACGAGGCGGTAGTACGCCTGGTCCTCGACAGGCAGTTCGGCCTGCTTCAGCTTGATGTCGGTCACAAGCCGAGTCTACCAATTTGCGTGCACATACACGCAACTTTAGTATGTGCGTGTACACGCAACGATGGAGGCTCGTCATGAAGATCGCCCTTGTCACCGGCACGTCGACCGGGATCGGTCTGGAAACCGCCGTACTCGCCGCGGAGGCGGGCTATGAGGTCGTCGCGACCATGCGGAACACCGACAAGGCCGGAGCGCTGCTCGAGCGGCTGCCCGACGCCGACGTCCGACAGCTCGACGTGACGGATCCGAACTCCGTCAGGGCCTGCGTCGACGGTGTGATCGCCGACCACGGCCGGCTGGACGCGCTGATCAACAACGCCGGGGCCGGGCACCTCGGCACCATCGAGCTGGAGCGTGTCGACGACGTCCGCGACGTCATGGAGGTCAACTTCTTCGGAGTCGTCCAGACCACCAAGGCCGCGCTGCCGCACCTGCGCGCGGCCAAAGGGCGCCTGATCACGGTCACCAGTGTCGGAGGCGTGGTCGGCCAGCCGTTCAACGAGGCTTATTGCGCGGCCAAGTTCGCGGTCGAGGGCTGGATGGAGAGTCTCGCCCCGGTCGTCGGCAAGCTCGGTGTCGCGGTGAGCGTGATCGAGCCCGGCGCGGTGGCCACCGAGTTCGTCGCGAACGTGCGGGCCGACCGGGACATCGAGGCCCTGGTCGCCGGAGCCGGCGACTACCAGCCAGTGATCAACGCCTACCTGGCCCGCACCCAGCAGGCGTTCTCCGCGGCACAGTCGGCCCGCGAGTGCGCGGAGGTCGTCGTGGGCGCGCTGACCGCCGCCGAGCCCCGGTTCCGCTACCAGAGCTCCGAGTGGGCGGCCGGCTTCACGGCGGTCAAGCTGGCCGACGCCGACGGCTCGGCCGTACAGGCTCTCACCACGTCCTGGCTCGGGGCATGAGTCCGGAGGCCGTCCACCGCCTGACATCCGCATGGCGTGGGTCACCCCTCCGACCAGCGGGATCCACGGGCGCACGCCGGGGATTCCCGTGAAGTTGTGACGCTGTTCACCCCAACTCCGGTCAGCGGCCGGACAGTACGGCATCAATCCATGTCAGTCCCCGCAAGGAGTTACCCCCTGATGCCGAGCACCACGCCCGCCGAGATCCGTACCATCCCAGCGGGCGGCGGATCCGCACCACCCGAACGCCACTCCTTGCGGTGGGACATCCAGGGACTGCGCGCGGTGGCTGTCACGCTCGTGGTGCTCTCCCACGCCGGAGTGCCTCAGGTCAGTGGCGGATACGTCGGGGTCGACGTCTTCTTCGTAATCTCCGGCTTTCTCATCACGTCCCTGCTGCTGCGCGAACTCGCCACCACCGGCCGCTTGTCGGTCCGCACCTTCTACGCCCGCCGGGCGCTGCGGCTGCTGCCCGCGTCGTCCCTGGTCATCGCCGTCACGCTGGCCGGGTCGTGGCTGTTCCTGTCGAAGGCGCGGCTCGCCGAGTACGCGGGCGACGCCCTCGGCAGCGCGCTGTACGCGGTCAACTTCCGGCTGGCGGCGGCCGGTACGGACTATCTCGCCCAGAACGGTCCGCCTTCACCGTTCCAGCATTTCTGGTCGCTCGCCGTGGAGGAGCAGTTCTACGTGGTGTGGCCGCTGCTCCTGCTGCTCAGCTGGCGGGCCGCCCGCGGCCGGCGCCGACCGATCGCCCTGGCGCTCGGGGCGCTGTGCCTGGTGTCGTTCGTGATCAGTGTCCTGGTGACCAACTCCTCGGCGCCCTGGGCGTACTTCGGCTCCCCCACCCGCGGCTGGGAGCTCGGCGCCGGTGCGCTGCTGGCGCTGGCCACCGCCCGGCTGGAACGGCTGCCCGCCGCCCTCGCGGCCCCGCTGACCTGGCTCGGCCTGGCCTGCGTCGCACTGGCGGCGGTCTGGTACGACGACGCGACGTCCTTCCCGGGCTACCACGCCCTCCTGCCGGTCCTCGGCGCCGCGCTCGTCCTGGCCGGCGGCTGCGCGCCCGCCCCGCACGGCGCGGGGTGGCTGCTCGGGCGGCGTCCACTGGTGTGGCTGGGCGGACTCTCGTACGGCTGGTACCTGTGGCACTGGCCGCTGCTGGTCGTAGCCCCGATGGCACTGGGCCGTACGGACGGCACCGCCGAAGTGCCGCTCGCGCTCGGGGTGTGCGCGGTCGCGCTGGGTCTGGCCTGGCTGACGCTGCGCCTCGTCGAGAACCCGGTCCGCTTCCACCACGCGTTCCGGGGACGGCCGAACCGGGCCCTGGCGCTCGGGGTCGGGCTGTCGGCGGGGGCCACGGTGCTGGCGCTGACGGCGGCGGCGGTCCCGCCGACGATCGAAGTCGGCGGGCCCGCACCCGTACTGTCGCGGGAGCTGGCCGACGCGCCGGACCCGCAGGGGCGGCTGGCCGAACTCCTGGCGGCGTCCTCCGGAAGCCTGCCGAACAACCTCACCCCGGCTCTGCCGAAGGTGAAGTCCTCCCGGTCCGCGGTCTACCGGGACGGCTGCCACGTCGACTACGGCAGCACCCGTAATCCGCCCTGCGTCTACGGGAACCCCGCGTCCTCCCGGACCGTCGTGCTCTTCGGCGACTCCCACGCGGCCCAGTGGTTCCCGGCCCTGCAGGGCCTCGCGACGGAGCGCGGGTGGAAGCTGGTCTCGCTGACGAAGGCATCCTGCAAGATCGCCGCCGTGACCATCGTCAACCGCCACAAGCCGTACACGGCCTGCGACACCTGGCGTTCCAACGCCGTGGCGAGGATCAACGCCCTTCACCCCGCCCTGGTCGTCGTCTCCTCCTCGGACGCGGGCGATCCCGCCCAGCCCGCCGACGACACCCTGCGGCAGTGGACCACCGGCTTCAAGGACACCTTCCGGGACCTCCGCACCTCCGGCGCCCGCGTCGCCGCCCTGCTCGACACCCCGTGGCCCAAGGACGACCCAGTCGACTGCGCCGCCGACAACTCCCTGCAGTTGCACGCCTGCGCGAACCACCTGCCGGACGCGATCCACGATGCGACCCGCCAGAGAGCGATGCGCGGCGCCGCCGCCACGGCCGGCGCCGCGGTCATCGACCCCCGACCCTGGGTCTGCGCCGTGCGCACGGGCATCTGCCCGGTCGTCGTCGGCAACACCCCCGTCTACCGCGACGAAAGCCACCTCTCCGAGGCCTACGCCGCGGCCCTCGCTCCCGTCCTCGCCCCCGCCTTGGACCGCCTCGTCGGTTCGTCCTGAGCGCACCGGACCGCGCTGCCGTCCGACCGGATCGGCATGCGCGGCCCTGCCGACGAGCACGCCGCGCGACGTCGCCGCCGACCGTCTCGTCGCCCTGATCTAAGCCAAGGACCGCCGGCGACCGTGAGATCGTCGCCCGTCCCCGCCCGGGCGGCGACATCTCCTCCGCCTACGGCCCCAGTCACCAGTAGTGGCGGCGACCACCGACAGCGTGTCCGGCGGTGCCGAGGATCCATAGGACGAGTCCGATGATGACGAGGATCAAGCCGATCGTCCAAAGAATGCTGATGCCCGTCACGAAACCGACGACGAGCAGAATGATGCCGAGGACAAGCATGGCAACCTCCTGCAATGAGCCCCCCTCGTCCCTCCGTGTACCACCGCAGGGCAACTCCTAACGCGGATTCGACACGTTCAAGACGGTCGTTCCGGGGAAAGGCGCCAGGTCACGCGGCGTGACCGTACCTGCCGCGTCTCATGGTTCGCGGGTACGAGTTCGGTGAGCAGGAGCGTGCGGTCGTCCCCTCCGTCGTTGGTGGCCGACGTGCCGTGAAGCAGCCGCCGACACAGGGATTGCAGGGTGTCCGGGCCGGTGGTGCGCTCGGGGTCGACGCCGTCGGTGTCGAGAAGGGCGGCGAGACGGGCGATGCCCTGGTCGATGTCGGTGTGACGAGACTCGACCATGCCGTCGCTGTAGAGCAGGAGCAGCACGGGGTCGGGCACGTGCAGGACGGTGGGTTCGTACGTCCCCAACCCCATTCCGAGGGGCAGGCCTGGGCTGGTCAGCATGATCGGCCTGGTCCGTCCGCCCGGATCGCGGATCAGCGCGCGGCCGCGCTCTGATTCGCCATCGCTGCCGTGGGCCATCGGAACGCCGGGCATCTCGTCGCGCACGTAGATGTGCAGGAAGCCATCACCCACCGTCATGGTGAAAGTGATCTTTGTTCCACCGCTGTGAACGATGGCGTTGGTGACGAGCTCGGACGCGATGAGCTTGGCGTCATCAACCAGACCAGGCAGGCCGCAGTAGCGCAGCCGGGCCGCAGTCACCCGGCGGACCATCCTCACGCGGAGAGCGTCGGCATCGGCGATGCACTGCCTGGGGACGTGCGGGGAGACTCGGAAGGACAGCGCCATCAGGTCCCGGGCCACGCGTGCGCGCCCGGGCTGCGGACGCTCGTCACAGAAAAAGCTTGCTGGCGTGACGGGACCTGTTGTCACTGTTGGTGCGCTGGTCACCACTGCTCCCAAGGCCGAGATCGTTCGCTCTAACTTGGTAGAGGTAATCGCACGATCACTGTCTGCCGGTACCGTGGGAGATAGGTAGGACCGTGAACACCGTGAACGCCATGGAGCTGTCGGGAGTTGAGTACATGGCCACGAGAAACCGCACGCCCAACCCTGCCCTGAATAGGCTGCTTGAACAGGCACGATGGACTCGCACGCAGATGGCGCAGCAAGTCAACCGGCTCGGCCCGCAGGCAGGATTGAAACTGACGTACGACCGGACGGCCGTAGCGCATTGGATCGCCGGTACGCCGCCAAAACCGGAGGTCAGGCCCCTGATCCTTGAGGCCTTGTCCGCGCGCTTAGGCCGACCGGTCACGCACGCGGAGGCCGGACTTTCGCCCGCTCTGGCCGACGGCACCTCCCAACCGCTCGACACTGTGGAGGAGTTGATCGACTTAGGAAGGGCGGCTATGGACCCATCCCGTCGCGGCCTGTTGGGTGCGACCCTGTTCTCTGCTGCACTCGCCGTACCTGCGTTCCAGTCCAGGGCGCGTGCCGCTAGCGACCCGGTCACCCCGGGCAAGGCGACCACGCGCATCGGTGCCTCCCAAGTCGCTTCGGTGCGCTCAATGACCGAACGGATCGCGGACATCCTCGATGAGTTCGGCGCAGGCCACGCCCGCCCCATGGCGGCAGCGTTCCTCGTCAACACGGTCGGTCCGTGACTGCGAGCGGAGGCGTCCGAACCGGTGAAGACGGACATGCTTGCTGCGGCCTCCGACCTGACGTATCTCACTGGCTGGATGGCCATGTACGAGAAGGCTCACGGTCTGGGACAGACGTACTACGTCAAGGCGCTCAAGTTGGCCGATGAGGCAGGAGATCACGTCACCTACTGCCGGACCCTCCGCGGCATGTCGCTTCAGGCTGCGAACCTGGGGCACGGTCGAATGGCGCTGGAACTGGCGGACTCCGCAGCCGAGGCAGCACCGTCGGCCGGCCCTCGCCTGGTGGCGTTACGGATGCCTGCTGCCGGCCGCCGGGGGTGCGGGATGCGGCCTGGCATGCGGCCGCCCGCAAGGCGAAGCTGCTGTCGTGGCTGTCGCTGGGGTACATGGCGGCCGAGGGCGCGGTGGCGATCGTCGCCGCGGTGCTGGCCTCCTCGGTCGCGCTGCTGGGCTTCGGCTTGGACTCGGTGATCGAGGGCCTGGCGTCGGTGATCGTCGTGTGGAGGTTTTCCGGCACCCGGACCCTGTCCGAGACCGCCGAGGCCCGCGCACAGAAGGCCGTCGCCGTCACCTTCTTCCTCCTCGCCCCCTACATCGCCTACGACGCGATCTCCACTCTCGCCGCGGGCGAGAAGCCGTCCACCAGCTGGCTCGGCATCGCCCTGTCGGTCGCCTCGCTGATCGTGATGCCGCTGCTGGGCCGGGCCAAGCGCCGTCTCGGCGCCGTCCTGGACTCCGGCGCCACCACCGGGGAAGGCACCCAGAACCTGCTGTGCGCTTACCTGGCCGCCGCCGTCCTGGTCGGCCTGCTCGCCAACACCCTGTTCGGCCTGTGGTGGCTCGACCCGGTCGTCGGTTTGCTCGTCGCCGGCCTCGCCATCCGCGAGGGCATCGAGGCGTGGCGCGGTGAGGAATGCGGCTGCTGACCCCGGCCGACGCGCGCCGGGGCTACCCGGCGGCCTTACCGGTAACTCCTGCCCCCTCGTGAACGCATGGCCCGAGGGAGGGGCGACCGCCTCCAGGCACTGAGCCACCGCATCCGCGATGGCCTGCTCATCGGAATCGCCTGGGCGACGACGTGGGCGAGCAGGCCATCGCGGGCCCCACGCATGCGGCAGCCGGCTCGACAGCGGCTGCCTGCCTTCCGGCCCCACGGGCGAGAGTGCTCCAGCAGCCGGTAGCGATCGAAGCAGTCGAATGAGCCGCCACCGAGACCGCGTGATCGAACCCAACAGGCAGGCAGGAGAGGCCGGCTATAGGCTGGTCGGGTGACGTCCGGTTTTGCTCGCAACGACGTCGATACGTCGGGTGAGGGTCTCCGACGACGAGACTCACCCGCACGGTCAAGCACCTCATGGGCGGCCTACGAGTCCGCCCGCGCGAGCCGCACCCCGCCTGTCAGGTGCGACACCAAGGCCCCGGCCCTGGGCGCATGAGGACGTCGTGTGACGTCCGGCGCACCGCGGTCGGGCCGCGGAAACTCATCACAGGACCGCCCCGCAAGGGGAGCATCATGCGCGCGAACTCCGTCAAGATCCGCCGTGTGGCCGCCGCGCTGTTCGCCGTGCCCATCCTCGCGCTGGCCGGAGCGACTGCCGCGAGCGCAGCACCTGCGACCGCGTCGGCTGCACCGACCGCGCCCGCACAGCACTGCGGCTGGTACCACAACCACTACTACCACTGCTGCTGCCACGACTGATACCGAGACCTCGGCTGGTGCGGGCAAAACCTCGCGTGCGAGGCCGCAGCTGTCCCCTGGCCGTGGGTCAGGCGCCGTGGCGAAGCGGCCATGAGGTGTCGAAACTCGTCGAAAGGTGGTGCCGCTTTCACGCACAGGGCCAGACTCCTTGCCCCGTCTCTGCGTGCCACCACCGGCCCGTTCGCTGCCTCGCTGATCGTCATGCCGCTGCCGGGCCGGGCCAAGCTGGACTCCGGCGCCACCACAGGGGCAACCAGAACCTGCTGCGCGTCTACCTGGCCGCTGCCGTCCTGGTCGACCTGCTCGCCGACACCCTGTTCGGCCTTGTGGCTCGACCCGGTCGTCGCACGCCGGAGTCCGGGGCCGTCGTCGACGGCCCCGGGCCGCCTGCCGTGCCGGCCGCGCTCGCGGGCGGATGCCAGAACTCGCCGGCCGACCGTCGTGATGAGCCCGAGCTCGGCCGGCGCTGAGGCGAAGGAAACTGCCCGAGGGACGTGATCGCGGTGTTGGGCGGTCAGGCGATCGGCTGGATGTGGGTGTGGCTGGCACTGGTGGGGGTCGGTTTGCTGATCATCGGCTACGCCACGGTGAACCTGGCGCGTGGCGGCCGGAAGCCTTCCCCGACCGGGGCAGGGGCCGGGTTGGCGGCCCGACGGATCCTCGATGAGCGGTACGCACTCGGGGAGATCAACGAGCAGGAGTACCTGCAGCGCAGGAGTATGTTGCCGTGAGCGGAGAGCCGATCAGCCGCCGCCGGGCGCTGGGTCTGCTCGGGTTGGGTACGGCCGGCGTGGCGGCCGGCGCGGCGGGCTGGGCCACCGGCCTGGGCGCCCCGCCCAGCAGCCGGCTGAAGCCGGCCGCCCAGGGCCAGGGGCTGGCCGAGCCGCGGGTGCTGGCCAGCCGTGACGGGCTGCTGGACGTGCGGCTCGTCGCCGCCCCAGGCGTACGGCTGGCGGGGCGGGACACCACGGGGTGGGGGTTCAACGGCACCTCACCGGGACCGACGTTGCGGGTGCGGCCCGGGGACCTGCTGCGGGTGCGTCTGGTCAACCACATCGACCAGCCGACCAACCTGCACACCCACGGCATGCACGTGTCCCCGTCGGGCAACAGCGACAACCCGTTCATCACCATCGAGCCCGGCGACAGCTTCGACTACGCCATAAGGATTCCGGCCAGGCATCCGGCGGGCACCTTCTGGTACCACCCGCACCACCACGGCACCGTCGCCGATCAGATCTTCGCCGGCCTGGTCGGGGCGCTGCTGGTCGACGGAGTCGGGGGTAAGGCGGACCTGCCAGTCGACGGCGACCGGCTGCTGCTGGTCACCGACACCACCCTGGACGGAGCCGGCCGGGTCGCCTCGCCCACCAGGATGGCCAGGATGATGGGCCGCGAGGGCGAGCTGGTGCTGGTCAACGGCCAGCACCAGCCCGTCATCACCGCCGCACCCGGGTCGGTGCAGCGGTGGCGGGTCATCAACGGCTGCGTCTCCCGGGTGCTGGCGCTACGGCTGGACAGCCACCGGCTCACCCAGCTCGCCCTGGACGGGGCGCTCCTGCCCGCACCGGTCGACCGGGACCAGGTGGTGCTGGCCCCCGGCAACCGCGCCGACCTGCTCGTGCGCCCCACCGGCAGCGGCCAGTACGCATTGGTCAGCGACCCCTACGACCGGGGCAGTCTCGGCATGATGGGCGGCATGATGGACGGTGGCCCGTCCGCCAGTGGTCCGGTCACCCTGGTCACCCTGGCCACCGCCGGCCCGGCCACAACGTCGCCATCGGTGCCCGCGACGCTGTCGGCCCCGGCTGTCCCGCAGGGCCCGGTGACCAGGCAGCGTCGGCTCACCTTCGCCATGGGTATGGGTCGGATGGGCATGGGTGGGATGGGTTTCACCATCGACGAGCGTACCTTCGACCCGGACCGTGACGACCAGAACGTCGCCCTTGGCACGGTCGAGGAGTGGACCGTGGTCAACACCAGCCCCATGGATCACCCGTTCCACCTGCACGCCTGGCCCTTCCACGTGCTGGCGGGCAGCACCGGTATGCCACCGGCCGGCGTGCTGCAGGACGTCGTGCTCGTCCCCGCGCGGGGATGGGTGCGCCTGCGGATCCCGTTCAGCGACTTCGCCGGGCGCAGCGTATTTCACTGCCACATCCTCGACCATGAGGATCTGGGCATGATGGCCACCGTGAACGTGCGCGGCTAGCTACCGGCCGGTGACGTCGAGTCCGGTGTACATACCGGCCACGTAGTGGCCGGGGATGTCGCAGACCAGCTCGTAGCCGGCGCCTTTCGTGCATCACGCCGCCACCTTCGGCCGCTCGACCAGGAGGCCGCGTTCGAAGCGGGCTCCGGCGCGGACGAGGGCGACGAACTGGGGCGCATTCACGGCTCGCCACCGCTGCTGTGCGGACTCGACGAGCTTGAAGACCATGGCCAAGGCAGCGGCCGGGCTGCCGGCGCCCCGGGTGACCTTGGTCCGCAGGCGGACAGTGGCAAAGGTCGACTCGATCGGGTTGGTCGTCCGCAGGTGGATCCAGTGCTCGGCGGGGAAGTCGTAGAACGCCAGCAGCTCGTCGACGTCGTCGGTGATCTTCTTGACCGCCTTGGGGAACTTCGCACCGTAGGTCTGGGCGAACCCGGCGACGGCCTTGAGCGCATGGTCGCGGTCCTCGGCGTTGTAGATCTCCTGCAGGGCGTTCCCATAGCTACGCTCTGCTCAGGGGTTGGGGCCAGCACTCCGTTCTCGGTCATGAGTGCATGGAACTGCTGCTGCTCGTACGGGACCCCGAGCGAGCAGTCCTGCGATGTGCCAGTGCACGTGGGCGTTGCCTTGCTGGCTTCCCAGGGACAGTAGATACGTCCGCTCCGGCGCGAAGACCTCCTCCACGGCCAAAGCCACCCTACGTACAACGAGCATGAGAGCGCGGAACGCGGCCTGGTCCAGGTCTCGGACCACGTGCTCGATGTGCGCTTTCGGCGCCACCAGCACCTTGCCTGGCACGGTAGGCCACCGGTCCAAGAAGGCCACATGGGCCTCATCCTCGCAGACCAGCTCATGCTGATAGTCCAGATACGCACAGACGAGACAGGGACCGGTACGGGCCCTGGCGGCATAAGCACCAAGATCCATTGCTTCCCGCTCCACCGAATCACCACCTCTTGAGTACGGCACTGGCCGCGGTTGGACCTGTCGTCACAACGGCTTGTCGTCCCTCGGGAGCCTGGCGCTGATCGCCGTGTCGAGTTCTGCCATGGTGCGGCGGAAGGCCGCTTCCAGATCGATGTCGTAGCGGTGGGCCAGGATGAGCACCGACCACAGGCAGTCCGCGAGCTCGTGCTCCAGCGCCGTCCGCCCACCCGGCATCTCCCGGGCGCCTGCTTCGGCCATCACCAGCTTGGCCAGATCTCCGACATCTCCTACGAAGCCGAGCATGAACTCCTCTTGTGTCCACACCCGGCCCCGCTCCTGCAAATTCAGCTCGTCGTACAGATCATGTATGCGCATCGCCTGCTGCAGCAGGCCTTCGAGGCTCACCACAAGGCCCCTCCTGATCTGGGTCGAGACGAACATGATCCCCAAGCGGCGCCGAGAAGCTGAGCGCCGAATCGGCCAACTGAAGCACTCATTGGCCTACTGTCACGCTCAGTCACACTGAGGGTGACAGTAGTCAAGCGGCGTCCATGAGACTATTTTCGAACACATGACCGAATGACGCGACACAGAGGAGCTACCACTCCCAATGTCGGTGAGGACTCCGAGCCTGCGTGAGGTCTTGACCAATCGCACGGGCCTGTGGCTGTGGCTGCAATAGGACGGTCAGCGTGAGCGGACGGAACTGCTCGAAATCCGGGATCTTCCGGACGGGCGCCGGGCTCTGCTCACGATCGTGAATACGCGCCGCCCCGGCATCCGGAGAGCATGGGTCGCATGGGATCCGGACCGCATGCGCCTCGCGAACGACTGGCCGCAAGCGTCAGCCCCGGCCGGAGCCGAGCCACATGAGGGGGACACACAGGGGCACGGCCGCGACATGATCGACTGCTTCACCGGCGACCACACACTCATCCGTCCGCCCCGCGATGTGGAAGTGCGCGTCGGAGGCCGCTGGCATCGAAGCCTACTGAAGTGCCGGTTCAACGGGCGAACTAAGGACCGGGCCGTGGTCACAGTCTGCGTACCCTTCTGGGAGCCGAAGTGGGGGGCCATGATCGAGTACAAGCGGATGTACCGCTGGGATCCCGTGGCGATCAGACCCGTCGATGCCGACCAGCCCAAACACCCCTAGACTCGAACATGTGAGCGATGGATTGTCTCGTCTTGAGTTGCTGCACTTCGCGCGTCGCGTGATCGTGCAGCAAGCGCAGGCGAGTCTTGCGCAGCTGGATCGGTGGATCGCGGTCGAGGAGCGGCGAGAGGCCGAACGCCAGCGCGGTGACGAGCGGCGTCTGCCTCCGCCCGAGTGGCTGTTGGAGCGAGGGATCGGCGCCGGGAGCCCGCCCGCGCGGGTTCACCAGGGCGGGTGTGCCGTGGCGAACGGTGCCCGGGTCAAGCCGATCATTGAGGACCAGGCGCGGAGGGCGCTGTACGAGCATGTCGAAGCCTGCCCGTTCTGCAATCCGGACACGGCGCTCCAGGTCATTCCGGAGTAGGCCCTCCACCCGGGAGGGCCGAGTAGACCGACGGGCGCGCGGCCATTCATGGGCGGAGGCTGATCACGTGGAGTTCCCCGTGCAGGTCGCGCTGGCTGAGCTGGTTCCCGTGCTGCCGGCCACGCCGGGCTGGTGGTACGAGATCAAGTTATGGACAGGGTTTGAATCTGTCCGCTGTCCATGACGTTCCCTGATTAAGTCTGGTGCTGAGTGCCCCAGCGGGCGTCATCATGGAGCAGTGGCTCAGTGGCTGCGCCGGGGAGGGAACGATGGACCGGGAAGTCGTTCATGTGGAGCTGCGTTAGGCCAGCGCAACGTTCCACCAGCTTCTGGACTCGGCGGCCGTTGACGACATGGGCCGCCGGAGCGATGGAACCCGTTGGACCAACGAGCAGTTGCTGTACCACATGCTTTTCGGCTACATCGTCGTGCTGGCGCTGCTGCCCCTGGTGCGCCTGTTCGGCCGTCTTCCGCCGGGCGTGAGCCGTACTTGGGTGCGTTTGCTCAATGCCTCGACAGGCCCGTTCGATGTGATCAACTACTGGGGGGCCGCGGGCGGTGCCCGGGTGTTCGGCCACCGCCGTATGGGCGCGAAGTTCGATCGCACCATCACGCCCTGTCCCGCCGGCTGGAGGCCGAGCCGGAGGCACAGTGGGGCGGACGATGCACTTTCCGGTGCGGTGGGATCCGTTCTTTTAAGGACGCGATGATTCTCGAAGACGTCTACCGCTACCCGACCCAGCACTTCGACTTCCACTGTGCTCAGCTCACCAGGGCACGCCCACCTGACCCGTACCGTGAGTCGCGACCCTGTACGGCCGCCCGCAGGCGCGCGGCCGTGCAGGGCGTGCGTCAGCTCTGGTAGCCGCAGCCGGACGCCGCCTTGGCTTCGGTGACGTGGATGCCGTCGGGGAAGCGGACCAGATGGCGCCTGTGAGGGGCCCCTTGGTCCTGTAGCGGCGGGATGTGGCCGGGCTGAAGCTGGGAAGTGGCAGCGGTGGTACGTCTGGGCTTGGGAGGCACGATGAGCGGTCTGGTGGTCGTCGGTGTGGACGGGTCGGCGTCGAGTCTTGCCGCTGTCGAGACGGCGGCTCGGGAGGCACGGCTGCGTGGGGCAGGGCTTCGGGTGGTGCATGCGTTCTTGTGGCCGGCGATGCATGTGCCGTTGGGTCCGTCGCCGCTGGGTCCGCCGGAGGGCGGGGTCCGGAACATGGTGGAGCGTCTGGTGGCGGAGGCCGTTGAGCGTGCGCGGGAGACGGCACCGGACGTGGACGTCGGTAATGCCGTGGTCACCGGTGAGCCGCTGACGGTCCTGGAGGCGCAGTCGCGTGCGGCCGAGTTGGTCGTGGTCGGTTCCCGGGGCATGGGTGGGTTCGTCGGGCTGCTGGTCGGATCGACGGCGGTGCATCTGGCGGCGCACGGCCGGTGCCCGGTACTGGTGGTGCACGAGCAGACGAGTGCGGACGGTCCGATCGTGGTGGGTGTGGACGGTTCGGATCTGGGCGAGCGGGCGGTGGAGTTCGCCTTCGCCGAGGCGGCGCTGCGCAAGGGACCCCTGGTGGCGGTGCATGCCTGGACCACGTGGAACGCGCCGATGCCGGCGCCGCAGGATGCGCCCGAGCCGTACGCGAACCCGCCGGGCGCGCTGTCCGGGGAGGAGGAGCGGCTGCTGTCCGAGGCGCTGGCCGGCCATCGGGAGCGGTATCCGGATGTCGCGGTGGAGGACAGGGTGGTGCACGGCGGGACGCGGGAGGCGCTGATCGAGGCGAGCCGGTCCGCGCAGCTGGTGGTGGTCGGTGCGCGGGGGCGTGGTGGGTTCGTCGGCCTTCTGTTGGGGTCGGTCAGCCAGGCTCTGCTGCATCACGCGCACTGCCCGGTCGTTGTGGTGCGGGGAGCGGGCGAGGACCACTGACGGCTGCGGGCGCCGTGCGGGAGCTGCGGGGCGGGTGGGAGTGAAGCGGGTCAGGACGGGGCCGCACACGGCGAGGAGCAGCACGTAGGTGGTGACCAGGGCCCCGAAATGCTGGTCTGCGGTACCGGCGAGGCCGACGATGACGACGGAGAACTCGCCGCGGGCGATCAGCGCGGTCCCGGCCCGCAGCCGGCCGCGGTGGCCCGCTCCCTCGCGGCGGGCCGCGCACCAGCCGGAGGCCAGCTTCGTCGACGCGGTGACCACGGCCAGTGCTGTGGCGGCGGGCAGCATGGACATCAGGTCGCCGGGGGGGCGACGGCCAGGCCCAGGGCCAGGAAGAACACGGCGGCGAACAGGTCGCGCAGCGGGCTGAGCGCGGCCCGGGCCCGATCGGCGGCGGTTCCGGTCAGTGCGAGCCCGATGAGGAAGGCGCCGACGGCGGCAGACACGTGGATGGTTTCGGCGAGTGCGGCGACGACGAGGGTGATGCCGAGGACCCGCAGGAGTACCTGTTCGGGCTCGGGGTGGGTGAGGATCCGGCCGACGTGGTGGCTCCAGCGGGCGGAGGCGGCGATCGTGGCGGCGACGGCCGCAGTGGCTGCCAGGACGGCGAGCAGCGCCTGCCACCAGGTGCCGCCGGAGGTGATGACGGCGAGCAGGGGCAGGTATGCGGCCATGGCGAAGTCCTCCATCACCAGGACGGACAGCACCGCCGGGGTCTCCCGGTTGCCCAGGCGGCGCAGGTCGCCGAGCAGGCGGGCGATGATGCCGGAGGAGGAGACGTAGGTGGCGCCGGCCAGTGCCAGCCCGGCCAGCAGGTACAGCGGCACGGGCGAGAGGGCGTAGCGCCGTGCGAGGGTGCCGAGCACGCTCAGCCCGGTCAGGATGGCCCCCAGTTCCAGCAGCAGGGCGATGGGGGTGTGCACCGCTCAGCCCTGGATGATGCGCTGGACGTCGGCGATGCCGTCGCGGGTGCCGATGACCACGAGGGCGTCTCCGGCCTGCAGCAATTGGCCGGGACCGGGCGAGGCGACGACGTCCTCGCCGCGGACGACGGCCACGATCGAGGCGCCGGTGCGGGTGCGGGCCCGGGTGTCGCCCAGGGCGCGGTCGGCGAACGGGCTGCCGTGACGCACTTCGACCTGTCCGGCGCTCAGGCCGGGCACTTCGCGGGTCAGGTCGGCGAAGCGTTCCGCGATGCGCGGGGCGCCGAGGATCTCGGCGAGGGTGTCGGCCTCTTGACTGGTGAGCCGGAAGACCGGACGGGCCTCGTCGGGGTCGTCGCCGCGATACACAACCACCTCGAAGTCCCCCGAACGCTGGGCGACGACCCCGATCCGGTCGCCTTCGTGGTTGACGAACTCGTACCGCAGCCCCACGCCCGGCAGCAGCACCTCGTTGACGTCCACATGCATCACCCCGGCAGCCACTGCGGTCGGAACCTGTGCGCACCCCGTGGCGCGGCCCGCTATACCAGATATTCGGCAGATGCCGACGGGTACTCGAGGACCGGCATCGCCTTGATCCGTCTCGGTTGATGCCAGTGTCCTGACCGCTCGGGCGCCTCGGCAGGGCCGAGCGGCCCCTCAGGCGACCTGATGGCCCCTGGCCCCGAAGGCGGAACGAGCCGAGGCTGGGAAACGAAGCGGCTGCTCGCCGACGGCGCTGCGGGACGGGAGTGCGCAATGAGTGATCCGGTGATCGTCGGGGTGGACGGTTCCGTCTCCAGCCTTGACGCGGTCGATGTGGCGACCCGTGAGGCGCAACTGCGTGGGGTGCCCCTACGGGTAGTGCACGCCTTCGGCCATGCGCCCGGACACCTGCCGGTCGGTGCACCGCCGTGGAGCCCTGCCGACCACGGCCTGGAGCCGATGGTGCACGGGGTGCTGGCGCGCGCCGAGGAACGGGCGCACGCGGCAGCGCCGGACATTGAGATCACGCGGTCGGTGGTGGCCGGTGAGCCGCTGGAAGTGCTGGAGATCGAGTCGCGCGCGGCGGCGCTGGCGGTGGTCGGCAGTCGGGGCCTTTCCGGCTTCGCCGGGCTGCTGCTGGGCTCGACAGCGGTGCAGCTGGCCGCCCACGGCCACTGCCCGCTGATGGTGGTGCGCGGCCGCCCCGATCCCGCCGGTGCGGTGGTGCTGGCCGTGGACGGCTCCGAGGCCGGGCAGGCGGCGGTGGAGTTCGCGTTCGCCGAGGCCGCACTGCGCAGGGCGCCCCTGGTGGCGCTGCATGTGTGGAACACCTGGAGCGAACGCGCCTACGAAGGCCCCGGCGACCCCCTGACCGCCGTAGTGGTGGACGCCGAGCATCTTCGTCAGGCAGAGCAGGACCTTCTGGCCGATGCAGTGGCCCCTCTCGAAGAGGTCTTTCCGCAGGTGGCGGTGGAACGGCGCCTAGTGCGTTCCCGGATCCGTCCCGCTCTCATCGACGCGAGCCGGTCCGCGCAGCTGGTCGTGACCGGGGCGAGGGGCCGTGGCGGCTTCACGGGCCTGCTGCTCGGCTCGGTCAGCCAGGCCCTGCTGCACCACGCCCACTGCCCCGTCACCGTCGTCCGAGGCAAGGAGTGACCATGTCCCCGCAGCCCTCCACCACCGCCGGGCCCGAGGCGCCACCCAGTCGGACGGAACCGGTGACGGATGCCTACCGGCGGGAGGTCGCAGAGCTGGCGGGTCTGCTCGCCGTGGAGTTGGCCACTGGCCTGACCACGGCGGACGCTGAGCAGCGGGTCGCTTCCTGGGGGGCCAATGAACTGGCCGAACCTGCCCGCCGGCCGCAGTGGCTGCGTCTGCTGGACCAGTTCCGCAACTGGCTGATCGGCATCTTGCTTGCCGCCGCCGTCGTCGCCGGAATCATCGGCGACGTCAAGGACGCCATCGTCATCACCCTCGTCCTGTTCATCAACGCCACCCTCGGCTTCCTGCAGGAACGCCGCGCCGAGCGCAGCCTGGAAGCCCTGCGCCAGATGCTGGTGCCAACCGCCCTCATACGCCGCGACGGCCAGGTCCAGGTGGTGCCCGCCCGCACCCTGGTGCCCGGCGACGTCGTCCTGCTGGAAGCCGGCGACCGCATCCCGGCCGACGGGCGTCTGGTAGTCGCCGAGTCGGCCGAGGCCGCCGAGGCCACGCTGACCGGTGAGTCCCACACCGTGGCCAAGACGACCGCACCCACGACGGCCGAGGGCGACGAGCCCGTGCCCGTCGCCGAACGCACTGGCATGCTGTTCATGAACACCGCGCTCACCCGCGGCCGCGCCGAGATGATCGTCACCGCCACCGGGATGCGCACCGAGGTCGGCGGCATCGCCGAGGCGCTGCGCACCGGCCAGGAGCCTCCGAGCCCGCTGCAGGTCCAGATGGACAGCCTGGGCCGGCGCCTGGCCCTGGTCAGCGGTATCGCCGTCGCCGCCTACGCGCTCGTCGCCCTCATCCGCGGCGAGGACCTGGCCGACCTGGCGCTGCGCGCGGTTGCCCTGGCCGTCGCGGCGATCCCCGAGGGACTGCCCGCTGTCCTCGCCCTCACGCTGGCCCTGGGCGTGCACCGGATGGCCCGCCGCGGCGCCATCATCAAACGCCTGGCCTCCGTCGAGGCCCTCGGCTCCGCGACCGTGGTGTGCAGCGACAAGACCGGCACCCTGACCCTGAACGAGATGACCACCCGCGCCCTGTGGACCACCGGACACCGGTATGAGGTGACCGGCGAGGGTTACGACGCTGCCGGTACCGTACGCCCCGTCGGCGAGGGGGCCGCGCCTGCGGACCTGCGCGAGGCGGTGCTGCCGTTCGCGCTGTGCAACGACGCCCGCCTCGCCCCCGACGGCCAGGGCATCATCGGCGACCCCACCGAAGCCGCCCTCCTCGTACTCGCCGCCAAGACCGGCCTCGACACCGAAACCCTGCGCACCCGCACACCGCGCACCGGCGAGATCCCCTTCGACCCGGCCGCCAAGTACATGGCCACCTTCCACCCGGAAGCTGGCGGCGGTGTCCGCGTCCACGTCAAGGGAGCCGTCGACGTCCTGCTGGACCGCTGCAGCCACATCCTGACCGACCACGGCCCCGCCCCGCTCACCGCGGAGCGCCGCCGGGAGGTCACCGGTGCCGTCCGGTACCTGGGCGGTCAGGGCCTGCGCGTCCTCGGCGCCGCCACCACGGTCACGGACCGGCCGCACCCGGACGAGGTGCGGGGGCTGACCCTGACGGCGATCGCCGGGATTGCCGACCCGCCCCGCCCCCAGGCCCGCGACGCGGTCACCCTGGCCCAGGCCGCCGGCGTCACCGTCAAGATGATCACCGGGGACCATGCCGACACCGCCGCGGCCATCGCCCGCGAACTCGGCATCACCGGTGACGTCGTCACCGGCACCGATCTGGCCCGGATGAGCGAGAGTAACCTCGCCGAACGCATCGAGGACATCGGTGTATTCGCCCGCGTCGCCCCCGAACATAAAGTGACCATCGTGCGCGCCCTGTCCGAGCGCGGCCACATCGTGGCCATGACCGGCGACGGAGTCAACGACGCCGCCGCCCTGCGCGCCGCCCACATCGGCGTCGCCATGGGCATCACCGGCACCGACGTCGCCAAGGAAGCCGCCGACATGGTCCTGACCGACGACGACTTCTCCACCATCGTCCGCGCCGTCCGTGAGGGACGCTCCATCTACGACAACATCGTCACCTTCGTTCGCTTCCAGCTGTCCACCAACATCGGCGCCATCCTCACCCTGCTCGCCACCGTGCTGGCCGGGCTGCCCGCGCCCATGTCCGCGATCCAGCTGCTGTGGGTCAACATCATCATGGACGGCCCGCCCGCCATGGCCCTGGGCATCGACCCGCCCCGAGAGAACGTGATGCACCGCCCGCCCCGCCCGCCCGACGAACGCATCCTGAACACCCGCCGCCTGACCGTCATCACCCGCGCCGGCGCGGTCATGGCCACCGGCACCGTGGCCGTCTTCGCCGCCGCCCGTCACCTCACCGATACGACGACCGCCGCCACCATGGCCTTCACCACCTTCGTCCTCTTCCAGCTGTGCAACGCCCTGGCCGCCCGCAGCGAGGACGAACCTGTCCTCGGTCGGCACCAGCTGCACAACCGCACCCTGTGGATCTGCCTCGCCGCGGTGCTCGTCCTGCAGGTCATCGCCGTACAGGTGCCCGTGGCCCAGGGAGTCTTCGACACCGTCGCCCTCAGCGCGGCCCAGTGGGCGATCTGCCTCGCCACCGCATCCACTGTGGTAGTGGCTGAACACCTCTGGCGCACTGCCCGGACCTGGCTGACGCCCTCCCAGCCCGCATGATCAGGCGCCCCGCCCTCTTTCCGGTGCAGGCCCGGCCGCCCTGTGCGGTTACACTGGCCAGCAGCGAAGGGGAGTAGTCCCGCAACACCGGCAGGTCGACACACTGGACGTCCACGGACATCCCGGCCCCCGGGCCCCCGCACCACACGGTGTGAAGGCGGACCGTCGGAGGCGGCTCGTAGAAGCCGTCGGGAACGGCCGCCGCACGGCCACAGCCCGCGCGCGGCGCCTCCTTGCTCACGCGGCCACCGCCGACCGCTCAAGCCAGCCCTCCTCGCTGAAGCCCGGCGGCTCCCACGCCCCCTCTGGCACCAGCTCCAGCCGGGCCTGCTGCGGTACAGCGCCATGCGCGTCTACTGATCGACGCTGCCGTGGACGGGAAGCTGGACCAGGCGCCACACCGGAAGCCGTGACTTCCGGACACGTCAGACCGAAGTCAGATCCGGCCGTGGACCAAACGCCCGCCGACAGCGCGGATGGGAGATCGGCCACCCCGCAGCATCCTCGACGGTTCGCACTGTGCGGTTGGCCTTGTCGGTGTCCTGATGGGCGGTCCAGCCGCAGTCGAGGCCGTCGAAGACCTCGACCATCGTGACGCCTGCCTGGCGGGTCCGGTTAAGGGTGCCGGCGTTGTAGGCGACGGCCGACTTGGCGAGGGTAGCGGCCTCAGCCCAGGCGCGGACCGGGACGCGAGCGCCGTTGCGGTAGACGACGTGGGTCAGCTTGTGCTCGGCGGTAAGTCTGGCCGCCAAATTCTGTGCGGCCTGCATCGCCGTCATGTTGCCCGCAGCCAGCAGCGCAACCTCTCGGCGGGCTGCCTCGCGGGCCGCCCGATAGAACTGGTTGGCCATTCGCTCGGCTTCCTGGGAGCGGCGCAGGAAGTCGGCGTAGGAGTCGGCCGCGAGCGACTGTAGGGCGTCGCGGTGAGAGGTGGTCCAGGTGAAGGTCACGTCGAGGGCTTCGGCGGCGGATTGAGCGCCAGCAGCGTACAGGTGAGGTAACTGCCGCTGGACGAACTGCTGCGCCTCTTGGTCTACACGTTGGCGGAAGGCACGGATCGCTTGCTTGAACTCCTCCAGCGTCGCCACGGTGTGCGGCGTCCTCGGGTTGTCGGCGAACTGGGACAGGACGGCACGCTGTTGGGCGGCGAGCCGCTGCCAGGCGTCTTCGAGTACGGCCGCGACGCGACGCGCGATCTTGACCGGGTCTCCGGCCACCAGCGGTGGCCACTCGTACGGCATGGCGGTCTACCGGCCCCGGCGAGCGCGCAGCAGTGGCGCGGTCACGAGGTCAGTGCTTTCCTCTCCTGCGGACAGTTCGTCCGGCGCGACCAGGTCCACGAGCGCCGCAATCTGGCGTTCGAGCCCTGCGAGGTTGTTGCTCTGGTCGATGGTGACCACGCCGTCCACTGTCATGCGGAGCGGGTCGGCGAGCAGCTTCGCGCGTCGCTCGGCCAAGACCTCGTTTGCGACAGCGCGAGCGGAGGTCAGCCGCGCATAGCGTGTGTCGAGGTCGGAGGTGTCAGTGGTGGGGCCGAGCTGAGCCAGCAGCCAGGCGCGTACAGCGACTTCCACGAGATCCTCCTGTCGTACGGGGCGAGGCTCGGTACTGTGGCGGTGCCGAGCCTCACTGGTGATGTACCGCTACCTACCCGCCTGCGCCAGCCGTCTTCGCGGCGCGTCGTCTCGGGGTCTTAGCCGGCTCCGGCTCCGGCTCCGGCTCCGGCTCCGGCTCCGGCTCCGGCTCCGGCTCCGGCTCCGGCTCCGGCTCCGAGGAAGGATCCGCCACGCTTGGCGTCTCTCCCGCCACACCGTCCGCGCCGATCGGGGTCGGGGTGTCCTCCTCTGGAGAGGGAGCCTCCCCTGACCACGCGGCCGGGTTCGGGATGAGCAGTGCGAGCCGCTCGGGAACCTCTTCCCCCGCTTCTAGTCGGATCGGGCCCTGCTCGGGGTCTCGTACGAACACCGTGCGCGCCAACTTCGCCATGGCCAGCTCCCTTTAGAAGACCGTCGCGGCAATGTGGATGTCCGGCACGTACAGCACGGGCATCGCAGCAGCGGCAGAGATCGTGGACAGTTGGACTGGGGTGCGCGTCTGCACATGCGTGGTGATCACGATGCCGGGGGCCTCATCGGCAGTGATGACTCCCTTGCCGCGCAGCTCGATCGCCTCGGCGGTCAGACCGTATTGCGTCTCGCCCCACTGTTCGCGGCGCGGCGGGATCATCGCCCACAGCGATTCCGGGGTCGTGCGCACCAGGTTGTCGCTGCTGTCGTACACCTGCACGTCGTAGGCGGTGACGGGCGGCAAGTTGTACTTGGCGCGGACCCGGTTGACCTCCTCCGGAGCGAGCATCCCGGTCGGGATCTGGTTCGTGGACGGCGAGTTGTGGAACGCGGCCCGGTACTCCGCCGTGGACCCGAGCAGGGACAGAGCCTTCTCCGAGCTGATGACCCGCTCCGGACGCGGGGCGCCGATGCTCTTCAGGTACTGGATCCACGCCAGCTCGTCCGTGACCGGGGTGGCCGCATCCGATTGGGACCACGGCACCGCCACCGTCGGCCGGTTGGTAGCCGGCACCCGCCAGTCCACGTCCAGGGCCACCCCGACAAAGGTACAGATGTGGCGTTTCGCGTCCCACTCGGCGTACATGCACGTGGCGAAGGAAGCGCCCGGTGTGTCACAGGCGAGCGCGTCGAGACGGCGCATCAACTCCGCCGGGGTGATGTCCAGTCCCGCCAGGGTACGGACGGCGGTACGCAGTTGGATCACGGCGACGGCCGATTCCGGACCATGGCCCATGGCGTCCCCGACGATCAAGCTGACGCGGCCTTCCGACCGCGGCAGCACGTCGAACCAGTCACCGCCGATGAGGTTGTCCTGCCCGGCGGGGAGGTAGCCGTGGGCGATGCGGCACCCCTCGAACGTCTGGTCGGTGGCGGGCAGCAGGCTTCGACGGATGGCCAGGGCCGTACGGCGTTCGCGTTCGTACCGGCGTGCGTTGTCCAGGGCCACGCAGGCTCGCGCGGCCAGCGACTCCACGGCCTCGGCGTCGCCGGGCAGGAAGGGCGCTTCGTCCGGGCCGCGCGTGCAGGCGATGAATCCGACGGCGGTACCGCGCAGATGCAGCGGGACGACGAGGAAGGAAGCGGTCCGCAGGAGGACGTCCATGCGTGCGTCGCCGCCACCGGAGGTGCTGAGCCGCGCGGAGGTATGGGCGTCGACCGTGTCGAGCAGTTGCGCCTTGAAGGTGGCGATGGCACGTGTGTAGGGCGTCCCGCGCGGAAAGACGATGACCTCGCCGACCGGCAGCAGCCCTTCCCAGTCCTCGGGCGCGTCCGTTCCGATACGCAGCGCCAGTCGGCGGGCCTCGATCTGGGGCGGTTCCGCGGAACCGTACGCGTTCTCCTCCAGCAGCCAGCGCTCCAGCAGGTAGACCGAGGCCGCGTCGCAGAATCCGGGCGTCAGTGCGTGGACGACATGGCTTCCGGTCAGGCGCAGGTCGAGTTCGGATCCGATGGCGTCGGCCGCGGGGGAAAAGGCCGGCTGAGGGCGCGAACGTGCGGTGGCGGGTTCGTCGTCCGTGTGACAATGCGCTTCGTTCCGCAGGGTTGTGCCTTTCCGATGGGGCCCGACTCAGGCAGCGCGTGGCCTGGGCGCCGTCCCGCCACACATGGTCGGCAACTATATGATGGAGCGTCAAGATCACGTATGTGAAAGGGAGTTGAGTTGGCGGACAACGAAGGTCTCCCACAGGGGATCGACCCCGACAAGGCGAGCGTTGCCCGGATGTACGACGCGATGCTCGGCGGGCAGCACAATTTCCCCATAGACCGGGAGGCGTTGGCGGCCTTCACGGCGATCGACCCCCAGGTGCGTACGCTGGCGCGGGCCAATCGCGCTTTTCTCGGGCGGGCCGTGCGCTTTCTGATAGAAGCCGGGGTGCGGCAGTTCATCGACCTCGGATCGGGCATCCCGACACAGGGAAACGTTCACGAGGTGGCACAGGCGGTCTGCCCGGAAGCCCGGGTGGTCTACGTGGACAGTGACCGGGTGGCCGTGGCCCACAGCACTGCCCTGCTCGCCCACAATCCCGGTGCTGACATCGTCGACGCCGACATCCGCCGGCCGGCCGACATCCTGTCGTCCCCGCAGGTAGGGAAACTGATCGACTTCGAGCAGCCGGTCGCGGTGCTGATGATCACGATCCTGCACTTCATCACACCCGAGGAGAACCCCGCGGGCATCGTGGCGGCGTTCCGAAACGCCCTGCCCGAGGGAAGCTGGCTGGCGCTGACGCACGCGACGAACCAGGATCGCCCGGACACGGCCGCCGCTGTCGGACAGCTGTACCGGTCCAAGGCGACATCCCCGGTCACCGCTCGCTCCCGCAGCGAGATCCGAGATCTCTTCGACGGCTTCGACCTGGTGGAGCCCGGCCTGGTCTACGTACCCCTGTGGCGCCCGGACCCGGACGACCACATCCCGGCCAACCCGTCGGAGTACTGGGTGTACGCGGGTGTCGGCCGTAAGCGTGCGTGACGAGGCGCACCGCGAACCACAGGGCTGCCAAGTCGCCCCCGAGGGCGTACGCGCGGGTAGCGGCGTACGGCGGCCTGGCGGCCGGCCACACCGAGGGTGGGCGAGGCCGGTCCCGCCGGCGCCCTTGCCGTACGGGCTGTTTCGATCGGTCCGGGTTGCTGCCTCCCGACAGCGATGGAGGCGGAGATGAGCCAACTCGCCCGGCTACGGCCTCCGTTTCGGCCGTCCCGAGCGCACTGCCCGTCGAGACGGTCGGCGTCACGGTGGGACGGGTGCGTCATGGCGGCCGTCACGCCGACACACCCCCGACGCACTCCTGTCACCGTCCGCCTGTGACCTCCGGTCCGTGGGAGAAATCCAGTCGACGTTCGGATGGTGGGGGGCGTGGGGACCGAGAACTTCGGTGACCGCCGCGGACACTTGTTGCCGGAGCGGGTCGGGAAGCGGATCTCCGTTGACGGCGCTGACCAGATCTTCGGCGAGGCAGTGGACTTTTGTGTTGGTGTGCTGGGACACCTCGACCAGAACATTCCAGGCGTCGTCGGCGCTCAGGCCGAACGAGGCCATCAGGACTCCCCGGGCCAGATCGATGACCGGCCGGGTCTGCATGGCCCGTTTGAGCTGGACGACTTCGGTGCGCAGGTCCTGCTCGGCGTCGTCGCTCAACCCATCCTCCTGGTTCGCTCTGTCGTTCTTGGCAGGATGCGGAAGTCGATTCCGGTCAGGTCGAGGTCCAGGCCGCTGATCGACCGCGTGAGCGCTTCACGCGCGGAGCGCTGCAGTTGCCGCTCGGATTCGGTGTCGGTGTCGGTGGCACCGGAGACCGCCACGGCCGACGCTTGGCACGCAGCGTCGCCTGTGGCCTGGCCTTCGCTCCCGGCCTGGAGGGAGAGTGGACGTTCGTACATGGCAGTCGCTCCTGGGGCATCCGCCTATCTCACTGCTTACAGCGTCAGCCTTCGGATCCTCACACGTCAAGAGATACAGGAACTTCCTTTCGCCCTTTTGAATGCGTGAATGCCGAGCCCTATCCTCATAGGCATGGGTGAAGTACCGCAGGGACACACCGGCTGGACCTTTCTCACCAACCACGCCCGGGTTCTGGCCGCGATCTCCAGGGATCAGGGCACCCGCATCCGCGATATCGCCGCACGGTGCAGGCTCACCGAGCGCGCCGTCCAGAAGATCATTTCCGATCTGGAGCAGGACGGCTATCTCACCCACTCCCGCCAAGGGCGCTCCAACGTCTACCATATCGAACCGGGGACCATCCTCCGGCACCCGGCCGACGCCGGGTTGACCGTCGAGGGTTTGCTGGCCCTCCTCGACCAGCACGACGCACGACACGACGGCAGGGCCGAGCGCGAGCGGCACCCGCTCGTGTTCGATCATTCCGCTCGGCGCGCAGAGGGCTGACCTGTCCGGCCGAGCCGACCGTCCTGCCCTACCGCCGAGTGCGCGACGCGCGCCGATCGTGGATCGACCACGACGAGCCCGCACACCGAAGACATGACCGCGAAGATCGCGTGGGCCGGCACGTCGGGACGGGATCGTGGCAGGGCTGGAGCCGGAGGATCCGAGCTCCGTCGGGAACTACCGGTCACCCGGACGTGCGGGCGTCAGCAGTATGGGCCGGGTCTTCCTCGGACGGTCCCCCGCCGGCCGGGCCGTCCCTCCAGGAGGCGGTCGCCGACCGGGGCCCACCGCCCCCGGCCTCGGTGCCGGCCGCCGACTATTTTCCCGGTGCCATCAAGGACGTACGGGGCTTCGATCGGGCCCTCACCTCCGCCCGCGTCGAAGTCCCGCGCCGAGCGCCACGAGGCTGGACGCGGCACCGTGGGCCCGACCGGCGACGAGGGCGGTCGACGCCCGGAGCATGACCTCAACGGGCCCCGCTTCATGGGTTGCACCACGTGCCGGGCGGACATACTGACCGGTACGGCCCCGCTTGACCAGTGCAGCAAGAGGGATGAACGTGATCACAGGTGGCTAATCTTTTCATCGCATGATGAACTCCCTCAAAGGAGGCACTCGTGACCACATCGTCGCAGCCACGGGTATCGGGTCTGGAAATCCGCTCCATCGACTACGTCCCCCTGGACGAGCGGCACGGAAAGCTCTGGCACCTGGGGCCTCTTTGGTTCATGTCCAACGCGCAGATCGCCACCCTGGCCGTAGGGCTGATCAGCATCACCGAGGGCGGCAACCTCGTCTGGTCGCTGATCGCGATCGCGGCGGGCACCATCCTCGGCACGTTCTTCATGGCCTTCCACTCGGCACAGGGCCCGCAGCTGGGACTGCCGCAGATGATCCAGTCACGGCCGCAGTTCGGCTACGTCGGGGCCCTGCTCGTATGGCTGTTCGCCTATGTGCAGTACGCGGGGTTCAACGTCTTCAACACGATCCTGGCCGGCGAGGCCCTGCACACCACCTTGCACGGCGGCGTCAAGCTGTGGGTCGTCGTGGTCACACTCATCGGGTTCGTCATCGCGCTGGTGGGCTACGACGTCATCCACCGCGCCGAACGAGTGCTCACCTACACCTTCCTGGTCATCTTCGGGATCTTCACCGTGGGCATCCTGCTCACCCTGCACTATCCCCCGGGCTCCTTCGACCTCGACGGCTTCCAGTGGACCCCGTTCCTCGCGCAGTTCGGCGTGGTCGCCGGCTACCAGATCAGCTGGGCCATCTACGTCTCGGACTACTCCCGCTACCTCCCGCCGGACGTGACCGTCCGCAAGACCTTCTACTGGACGTACTTCGGGTCGGCGCTCGGCGGCATCTGGCTGATGTGTCTCGGCGCTCTGCTCGCCGCGTGGGCGGGCAAGGACTTCGAGACCATCCGCTCGATCAACGCGGCGGGCGACAAGGTGTTCAGCGGCTTCGGCGCGATCGTCCTGCTGTTCTCCGCCCTGGGTCTGATCTCGGTGACCGCCCTGAACATGTACGGCGGGTCCCTCACCCTCATCAGCGCGATCGACTCGTTCAAGAGAGTGCGGCCGACCGTCGCCGTACGAGTCGTGACGATCGGCCTCACCGCGGCGCTCTCCATCGCGGGGGCTCTGGCCTCCACCGCCCACTTCCTCGAGAACTTCAACAACTTCCTGTTGGTGGTCCTCTACCTGTTCATTCCGTGGACCTCTGTCAACCTCATGGACTACTACGTGGTACGCCGCGGCCACTACGCGGTCGCCGAGATCTTCAACCCGCACGGCATCTACGGCCGCTGGGGCTGGCACGGCATCATCTCCTACCTGGTGGGCTTCGCCGTCATGGTGCCGTTCTTCTCCGTCGGCACGCTCTACGTCGGGCCCGCCGCCCGTGCGCTCGGCGGTGCGGACATCGCCTTGTTCATCGGACTGCCCGTCTCCGCGGTGCTCTACTGGCTGCTCACCCGGTCGATCGATGTCGATGCCGAGGCCCGGCTGGCCGAGGAGGAGATCGTGGCGCTGGAATCGGCGTCCCACGAGCACCGGGAGCCATGACCTTCCCTTGGGCGCCCGAAGCAACGGCCCATCGGCGCCCGGAGCAATGGACCGGATCGCCGCGAGCGACGTCGCGACCAGGCCCCGCGCCCACTCGCCGGACGCGGGCTCAGGACTGAAGATCGCATGCCGGTCGGTCGTGCAGGCGCTGCCGGACCAAGACGGTCGACGGCAAGGCGACAGCACTGTCGGTGCGCAGAACACCCTCGTCACTGACGTACGAGGGGCCGGTCATCGGCGGGGCGTCGGCCTCGAAGTAGAAGAGGCGGGGCGCAGGCCAGGTCAGCGGTCGGCGATGTCCTCGCGGAGGCCGTCGGAGAATTCCCACCAAGACAAGGGAAGCCAGTCGCCGTTGACGAAGGCGTCGACGGTAGCGCCTCGGCCGCGGACCGTCACGGTCGTTCCCGGCGGGTACGTGGTGCCGGACAAACCTGGTACGGGGACAAGCAGGGTTCCCAGTCGCTGTGCTGACATCTTTCGTCCTACCTCTCCATTGCATTTCTCTGCACGGCACCGGGCAGTTATTCACATCGACATTACCGGCTTGTCCGATCGTGCAGGACGGAGAATCATGAGAGATGGGTCACGCGGAGAATGCGGGCGGGGGCGTGGACAGCAGATACATACGTCACCGAGCGGAGGAGGCAACCGTGAAGGCCGTCGTTTACAAGGGGCCGTTCAGCGTTGCGGTCGAAGATGTTGAAAAGCCCAGCATTCAGCATCCGAACGATGTGATCGTACGGGTCACCTCGACCGCGATATGCGGATCCGATCTGCACATGTACGAGGGCCGTACCGCCGCCGAGCCGGGCATCGTCTTCGGCCACGAGAACATGGGGATCATCGAGGAACTCGGCCAGGGCGTCACCTCACTCAAGGAGGGCGACCGCGTGGTCATGCCCTTCAATGTCGCCTGTGGGTTCTGCATGAACTGCGTCGAGGGATTCACCGGATACTGTCTGACCGTCAATCCCGGTTTCGCGGGCGGCGCGTACGGATACGTCGCCATGGGCCCCTGGAAGGGCGGCCAGGCCGAATATCTGCGCGTTCCCTACGCCGACTTCAACTGCCTGAAGCTGCCGCCGGGAAACGAGCACGAGAGTGATTTCATATTGCTCGCCGACATCTTCCCCACCGGATACCACGGCTGTGAACTCGCCCAGGTCCGCCCGGGCGAGAGCGTCGCGGTGTACGGCGGAGGGCCTGTCGGACTCATGGCCGCCTACTCGGCTCTGATGCGCGGCGCGAAGCAGGTCTTCGTCGTGGACCGAGTGCCCGAACGGCTGCAGAAGGCCGAGGAGATAGGCGCGGTTCCGATCAACTTCTCCGAGGGCAACCCGATCGAACAGATCAAGGACCAGACGGACGGCATCGGCACGGACAAGGGCATTGACGCCGTCGGCTATCAGGCGACAGGACATGGCACGGACCGCGAGGAACCGGCGACCGTCCTCAACTCGCTCGTCGGCACGGTTCGAGCCACCGGAGCGCTCGGCGTGCCCGGCCTCTATGTGCCCTCCGACCCCGGCGGCCCGGACGAGCAGGCCAAGCAGGGCATGCTCCTCGTCTCGATCGGCAAGCTCTTCGAGAAGGGCCTGCGGATGGGGACGGGACAGTGCAACGTGAAGCGCTACAACCGGTACCTGCGCGACATGATCATCGAGGGCAGGGCGAAGCCCAGTTTCGTCGTCTCCCACGAACTGCCCCTGGATCAGGCGCCGTCGGGCTACGACAAGTTCGACAAGCGGATCGAGGGCTACACGAAGGTGATACTGCACCCGTAGCCCTGCGGATCGCGCCCTCCGGACACTCCCACTCGCCGACTGTCGCGATGTGATGGCCCGTCAGATGTGCGGGAACTCCCCCGCGAACGGGGGACGTCGGCGGACGGTGTGTCCGCGGGCCCTGGCCCCGCCACTCCCCCTGCGCGAGGTCCCTGTCGACGACGGGAGCCAAGGCGGTGAACCCCTCGCGCAGCGGACGACGGCGGGCCCCGGCGGAACAGCATCCGCCGGGGCCCGCCGCCCAGGTACGTACGACCGGTGACCGGTGTCAGTCCGTGCCGGACTCCATCGCGGCACGGTCCAGCATCGTCTCCTCGTCCGTGGCCTCACCACGCGAGGCGATCACCTCGGCGCCACCCTCGTCCATGGCGCCGATCAGACCGGTCGCGGCCGCCTGCGCGGCGCCGATCGGCGTCGGGTGGTCGCTGCCGACCAGGCCCAGGCCCGCGTACTGCTCGAGACGGGCACGGGAGTCGGCGATGTCCAGGTTCCGCATGGTGAGCTGGCCGATGCGGTCCACCGGGCCGAACGCCGAGTCCTCGGTCCGCTCCATGGAGAGCTTGTCCGGGTGGTAACTGAGCGCCGGGCCCCGGGTGTCGAGGACCGAGTAGTCCTCGCCGCGCCGCAGCCGCAGCGTCACCTCGCCGGTGATCGCCGCGCCGACCCAGCGCTGCAGCGACTCACGCACCATCAGCGCCTGCGGGTCCAGCCAGCGGCCCTCGTAGAGCAGCCGGCCCAGCCGTCGGCCCTCGTTGTGGTACGCGGCCACGGTGTCCTCGTTGTGGATCGCGTTGACCAGACGCTCGTAGACGATGTGCAGCAGCGCCATGCCCGGCGCCTCGTAGATGCCGCGGCTCTTGGCCTCGATGATCCGGTTCTCGATCTGGTCGGACATGCCCAGGCCGTGGCGGCCGCCGATCGCGTTGGCCTCCATGACGAGGTCGACCGGGGAGCCGAACTCCTTGCCGTTGATGGTGACCGGACGGCCCTGGTCGAAGCTGACCGTCACGTCCTCCGCGGCGATCTCCACCGACGGGTCCCAGAACCGCACGCCCATGATCGGCTCGACCGTCTCGATGCCCGTGTCGAGGTGCTCCAGGGTCTTGGCCTCGTGCGTGGCGCCCCAGATGTTGGCGTCCGTGGAGTACGCCTTCTCCGTCGAGTCCCGGTACGGCAGCCCGTGCGCGAGCAGCCACTCCGACATCTCCTTGCGGCCGCCGAGCTCCGTGACGAATTCCGCGTCCAGCCACGGCTTGTAGATCCGCAGGTGCGGGTTGGCGAGCAGCCCGTACCGGTAGAACCGCTCGATGTCGTTGCCCTTGAACGTGGAGCCGTCGCCCCAGATCTGCACCCCGTCCTCGAGCATGGCCCGCACCAGCAGGGTGCCGGTCACGGCACGCCCCAGCGGTGTGGTGTTGAAGTACGGGCGCCCGCCCGACCTGATGTGGAACGCGCCGCATGCGAGCGCCGCCAGCCCTTCCTCGACCAGCGCGGCACGGCAGTCGACGAGCCTGGTGATCTCGGCGCCGTACGCGGTGGCACGGCCGGGCACGGACGCGATGTCGGGCTCGTCGTACTGGCCGATGTCGGCGGTGTACGTGCACGGGACAGCGCCCTTGTCACGCATCCAGGCGACGGCGACCGACGTGTCGAGCCCGCCGGAGAAGGCGATGCCGACGCGCTCGCCGGTGGGGAGGGAAGTGAGGACCTTGGACATGGCAAAACTATGCAACATTCAGCATGATCATGCAAGCCAACCGCCGCAGCGCCGTCGACTTCGCGGCATACGCGCGCATTTTTGTGACCCAGGACACACAAAAAACGATGTCGTTTCGATAGCCCCGTAGCTACGCTGGGGGCATTGAGGTGAACGAAACCGTTTCGTTCACGGGGAGCGTGGTGGCGGACACCCAACCCACGTGGTCAGGCTCTTCGAGTCGAAGACCCAATAGTCGCTCGCACTCGTTGACGAGCTCTTGGAGCTCGTATACGTGAGGCCGATACCGGTCCGCCCGCCCCGTCCTTGACGCTTTTCACGACGCGCACGCCCGGGAGCTTCGCCACGGCACGGTAGCGGGACCTTCTGGTGGTCGCCCCCGGTGACACCTGCGGCAGGGGTGTCGCCCTTGCCGTACTGCGCGCTGTCGACCACCACCACGCCCAGGCCCACGACGGCGGCCAGTGCCAGCGGCGCCGCGACGAGAGCGAGGCGCCGCCCGGGCGGCTCCAGGACAGTCTCAAGACGACCACTCCGCCTGAACTGCGGCCCCCTGCTGGAGCTCTGTGCCGCCTCCCCGCGTCGCGTCGCATGGAAGGACGACGACGAGCTGTGCAGCCTTCTCGACGAGCCGATGCCCTCCTCACGCAGCGCACCGCCACCGACACCGCCGTCACCGACAGCGCCCCTGTCTGGAACCACCTGGTCCCGGCGTTCACGCGAGTGCGGGCTTGCGGACCAGTTCGTAGGCGAAGCTGACTGTCTCGGTGAGGCGGTCCTTGGCCGTGTGGCGGCTGAGTTCGGCGGTGAGGTCGGCATCGAAGGCGTCGGTGCGGTCCGCGAGCACCTGCGGCGGCAGGAACGATGTCGACCGGATGTGCCCGGCGAGTTCGCGGATCGTCCAGTGGTGCTCGACCGAGAACTCATGGCGTCCCGCAGACTCGAACCCCGCACGGGACAACACGTCGCGGTCAGGGTCGCGCTGCCTTGACTGGTCCCAACCTGGCGGAACGCGTCCGGCCGCGCCGAGGACGTTCCGCCATGTGCGCAGCGTGCTGTCGAGTGCCCGCTGCCAGTCCTGGGGGCCTGCCCACGGGGAGGTCGACCAGCACAGTGCGAGGCAGCCGCCGGGCTTGAGCCAGGAGTAGGCGCGCTCGGCGATCAGGGCGCGGTGGAGCCGGTGGAAGGCGTTGCCGATGACGATGAGCTCGAAGCTGTCCGGCTCTGCGGGGAGATCCTCGGCGCGGACGGTGATCGTATGGATGTGGGCCGCGGCGACGGCGCTCGCCTTCGCGCGGACCGCCTCGGTCATGTCGGGTTCGGCGTCCACGCACCATACGTCCGCGAACCGGCCGCGCAGCGGGAAGGCGAGTTAGCCGGTGCCGCATGCCAGGTCGAGCAGACGCCCGCGTCCCGACGGGGCTGCCCGGCGTAGGAGGTCGGCGATCAACGCGTCGGGGTAGGGAAGCCGGAACCGGTCGTAGTATCCGGCGGTGCCACGGTACAGATCGGGTTCGAACCTCATCGTCTCACCGGCCATGCGATCACCATCACACAGGGCATGCTGGACCGCCGTATCCCTGACGCGCCCCTGGGTGCCCCGAATCACGAGCCGGGCGACTCCGCGGGACGGCCCGGCTGTCAGTAGCCGAAGCTCGTCGTGTAGGCGCACTCGGTGTAGATGTAGCCGGACCTCAGCTTGGCCGTGTCCGAGGCAGGGGACTTTCCGGTTCCGCTCCGGGCCTTGTGGACGAAGTACGTGGTACCGGCGGGTAGTTGGATGGTCCGCTGCGGGTAGCTCTTCCCGCTGTCGTGGCACGGTGTGAAGCCCGGCACCAGCGTGCTGGAGAGGGAGTAGGAAGTGCAGCTTCCGCAGGCCTTGAGAGGAAAGCTTCCCGTCACAGGTCCCGTGTACATCACGGTGATGTCGTCGGGGCTGTCGTTCTTGACGGTGACGGAGATGCTGCCGCCGGATGCCGTTGTAGGCAGTCTCTTGCCCGCGGCGGGCACTGTCTGGGCGATTTCCGCCGCGATGGCGATCTTCTGGGCGCGGGCCCGGTTCTTGTGGTGCGGGTTGTTCTTGACGAAGCCGTCCATGGTGGTGATGGCCTCGTCGAAGTTCCCGTCCTTGTACTGGTCCACACCGCAGGCGTACGTACCCGAGTCCGCAGTCGTGTTGGCCCGGTCGGCGTCTTTGTCGAGGGCCGCGGCCACGCCCGCCTGTTCTCCCGGCAGCGCGGCGACCTGGGTGCCGAGGCTGTCGAGGCGCTGGACGGCCGCGCAGGGGTCGCCGCCACCCACCTGATGCACGGCCTTGTCGACCTCCGCTTTGACCGCCGGTTCCACCTTCGCGGCCGACGCGGACCGAGGGAAGGTCGACAGGAGGTCGCTGAAGTGCGTGGTCCAGTCCGCCTCGCCGCCGCTCAGCGACTGCGACGCACACTCATAGAGTGAGGTCGCCAGCCGGTCGTCGGGCCAGGTGGACAGTGCTCCGAGCGCCTGCTTGCCCATGGTCCTCGGTACGGTGCGGAGGTACTTCAAGGGCGCTATGGCGTCGCAGTAGTTCTTCTGAGCGTAGGGCGAACCGACGGTGGCGTAGTACGTCTTGAGCCGGTCGGGGACGCGGGCCGCCGCGCGCGAGTCGGGGTGGTCGTTGCGCAGGCCCCGGTAGACGGCCAGTGACCGGCGGTAATCGGCCTCCGCCGTCGCGAACGGCTGCTTCCCGGCGGTCTGGACAAGCTTGTCCGCCCGCTCCAGCCGATCGATGAGCATCGCCTCGGTGGCCTCGTCACGCGCGCCGTCGTACAGAACGACGCCTCCGGCCGGCACGGCCAGCAGTACGACACCGAGCGCGCTCGCGAGCCAGGCGCGCGGCGGCCACACCAGACGGGTCCGCAGACCCACGACCGCACCGTGGACGGCCGCGAGACCGAGGAAGATCAGGTAGGTGACGACGGCTCCACCGGGGACACCGTCCGGGTCCGCGGGCAGGGCGACGAAGAGCAGAATCGCGGTCGCGACCCAGCACAGCGCCATCAGTCCCCACCGGCGCACCAGCGCGTAACCCAGGCCCAGTCCACAGAGGTTCAGCAGTGCCACCGCGGCCGCTCGCAACCCATCAGCGGGAGCGCGCGGCGGCGCGCTCGGCATCGGCGGTACGACGAATCCGGCGCGCAAGCCGTTGTTGTCCCAGGACATGACGGCTCCCCCAGTCAATCACGCCCGAAGTTCTATGACTTGTCAGGGTACGTTCAATCGTTCGATCGCGACAGAGGGTGCGCAGCACTCCTGGCGGCAGACCCGATATCCGGCCGCCACCTCAATAATTACTAACATTTGGTTTATCAGCCTAGACTGATAAACCTATCGTAAGTAATTGTGCAGGTGGATACAGAAGCAGGTCCCGATCACATCCGCGGTCCCGGTGACACCGCCCGGCTCGCCGCCGGCCTTCGCCTCGCCGTCGGTCGCATGACCCGGCGACTGCGCCAGGCCCACGCCGTGGGGGACGTGTCGCTCTCCGGTGTTTCCGTGCTCGCGCGGCTCGCCGCCGACGGCCCCAGCTCGCCGGGATCCCTCGCCGACCTGGAACGCGTACGGCCACAGGCGATGGCCAGCACGCTCGCCGTGCTCGAACAGCGCGGGCTCGTCGGCCGTGGCTCCGACGCGGCGGACCGGCGACGGATCATCGTGGCGATCACCGAGGAGGGACGGACCATGCTGGCGGAGCGGCGCTCCGAGTCCGTACACCGGCTCTCGGTCGTCCTCGACGGGTTCACCACGGAGGAGCGAGAGACACTCGCGTCGGCCCTGCCCCTCCTCGACCGACTGGCGGAACGACTGTGAACGCGCGCATCCCCGGTGCGGGCGACCGACACCCGGGCCAGCCGCGAGGGGGCGGGGCGTCGGCCCCGCGTGCTCCGCGCTCCACGCGCCGGAAGGACTCACCCCCGGGCCCCGGCTACAAGTGGGTCGCTCTGTCCAACACCACGCTCGGTGTACTGATCGCCACGATGGACGCCTCCATCGTGATCATCTCGCTGCCCGCGATCTTCCGCGGGATCGGGCTCGACCCGCTCGCGCCCGGCAACATCGGCTATCTGCTCTGGATGATCCTGGGCTATCTCCTGGTGTCGGCCGTACTCGTCGTCGTGCTGGGCCGGCTCGGCGACATGTACGGCCGGGTCAAGATCTACAACCTCGGCTTCCTCATCTTCGCCTGTGCCTCCGTCGCGCTGTCCCTCGACCCGTTCCGGGCCGGCGCCGGCGCGATGTGGCTGATTCTCTGGCGCATCGTGCAGGCCTTCGGCGGTTCCATGCTCACCGCCAACTCGGCCGCGATACTCACCGACGCCTTCCCGGCCCGGCAGCGCGGAATGGCCCTCGGCATCAACCAGATCACCGCGCTCGCCGGCCAGTTCCTCGGCCTCCTCGCCGGCGGCCTGCTCGCCGTCGTCGACTGGCGCGCGGTCTTCTGGGTGAGCGTGCCGATCAGCATCACCGGCACGATCTGGTCGTACCTGAGCCTGCGCGAGACCTCGGCGGGCCGCCCCGGCCGCATCGACTGGCTGGGCAACATCACCTTCGCCGCGGGCGCCGGAATCCTGCTGGCCGGCATCACCTACGGCATCCAGCCCTACGGCTCCCACGCCACCGGCTGGGGAAATCCGTGGGTGCTCACCGGCCTGATCGGCGGCGTCGTACTGCTGCTGCTCTTCTGCTACGTCGAGTCGCGCGTCGCCGACCCCATGTTCACCCTGTCCCTGTTCAAGGTGCGGGCGTTCGCCGCCGGCAACCTGGCGGCACTGCTGACCGCGATCGCACGCGGCGGGCTGCAGTTCATGCTCATCATCTGGCTGCAGGGCATCTGGCTGCCCCTGCACGGCTACGCGTACGAGGACACCCCGTTGTGGGCGGGCATCTTCATGCTGCCGTTGACGCTGGGCTTCCTGATCGCGGGGCCCGTCTCCGGCTACCTGTCGGACCGGTTCGGCGCCCGGATGTTCTCCACGGTCGGTCTGGTCGTCGTCGCGGGCTCCTTCCTCGGACTGCTCGCACTGCCGATCAACTTCGACTACGGGCTCTTCGCCGCGCTGCTCCTCCTCAACGGGCTGGGCCAGGGCATGTTCTCCGCACCGAACACGTCCTCGATCATGGGCAGTGTGCCGCCGGAGTTCCGGGGCGTCGCCTCGGGCATGCGCTCCACGTTCCAGAACTCGGGCACCGCCCTGTCGATCGGCGTGTTCTTCTCCCTGATGGTCTCCGGGCTGGCTTCGTCGCTGCCCAGGGCGCTCAGCGGCGGACTCCAGGCCCACGGCGTACCGGCCGGCGCGGCCGAGCACGCGGCATCGCTGCCTCCGGTGAGCACGCTGTTCGCCACGTTCCTGGGCAACAACCCCATCGAGCACCTGCTCGCGTCCGACGGAGCCCTCAACCACCTCTCCGCGGCCCAACGCGCCACCCTGACCGGTCACACGTTCTTCCCGAATCTGGTCTCCGGCCCGTTCCACCACGGACTGGCCATCGTCTTCGGCGTCGCCGCGGGCATGGCGCTGGTCTCCGCGGTCGCCTCGGCCCTGCGCGGCGGGCGTCGTCCCGCTCAGGACAACCCTCCACAGAGCCGACCGCCCGCCCCGGCCGATCCGCCGCAGGCAGCACAGCGCCGGGACAACGCACCCTCGTAACCGGGCGAGGCCGCTGGTGTGAGCCAGGGACAGTGCGGTGCCGGTCCCTCCCCCGTGTTCGAGGAGGCGGGCCGACAACGGTCCCCGACTCCTGCTACGCGATCTCCAGGCTGAGTTGGGAGCCCAGTTCCTCGAACCCCAATACGGCGGCGACACGCCGGGAGGCGGGAGGCCGCGCACGCCACTGCGGCAGGAGGCCGGCAGTGAGGGCATGCGCGACCGCCGCCGAGCCCGTCACCCGTGCCAGTCCTCGCCCTCGCGCTTGTGGCGCCGTCAGTACGCCGATGTGGGCGGCCCGGCCAGGCCAGGCCCGATACCCAGCAGCGGCAACCACCTGACCGTGTTCCCGTACCACGAACACGGGGGACGTGATCTCGTCCAGGGCGGCCTCACCAGCGTCCTCATGACCCGCCTCCTGTTCCAGGAGCCACAGCTCCAGGTCGCCAGAGGGCAGTTGCTCCACTGTCAACGCACCGGCCTCCGCCGGGCGGAAACCCTCCGGAGACGCGTATGCCAGTGTCGCCGGCCCAAGCATCCGAGCCACAGGCAGCACCTCCCGGACCACAGCGCCGTCCACGACGTCTTCCACCGGCAGACTCGCCAGCGCGTCGCGAACGATCACGGCGGCACTCTCGCTCGGCACGGTCACGATCGCCGATCCGCTCAGAGCCACCACCCCGACCCAGCCGACCGGGCACAGCGCGGACTCCAGGGAGACGACCACGTGCACACCACCCGTCGGCGCGAACGACACCGGCACTCCGGCCAGCCCCTCCCACAGCCCACGGGCTCTGATCAGCAGCGGTTCCCTCGACATGGCCCCCATACTGCCAGCGTGCCCCAGCTCACACGCCGCCCGGCCTCAACTGCGGAACAACCCGGGACAGTTGCCCGTTGACCAGTGCGTGGCTGCGGAGGGGACAGTGTCCCCGGGCCTCACCTACAGCCCTTGGGGACGATCGTCCGGCTGAAGCCCCATGGAGCCTTCCGCCGAGAGGCGACCGCCCTCCGCACGCCACCACCTACGGCCCGGCTGGCCTCCCCCGTCCAGCCGGGCTTTCATCTGTACGCAGGCCGTCGGCCGGCGACGTCCGCTGTCTTGACCCGTCTGCTCCACCGCTCTAATCCTGTCATGTCTACGACAGTTCAACTCTCTGACTTCCGTTCGGAATACCGAATCACTTGGCGGGGTGGACGACATCGCGATGAAGGAACAGCGGCTCCACGACGATGTGGAGAACCGGGCAAGTGATGGCGTGATGGAGGACTCGCGTGGGACCCCGGGCGGTGTGACACGGCGCCGAGCTCTGCAACTCGGCGCGGTGGCCGTGGGCACGGCGGCGATCGAACTCGACCAGCCGACCGCGACGGCCGCCGATCACGAAGTGCCGGACCGGGCCGCGTGGGCCCGAGAGCGGTCCTTCGACGACTCCCCAGCGTGCCATGGCCACCTTCTCCGTGCCGTACGCCACGGGCGAGTTGACGGCGGTCGCCAGCCGCGACGGCGAGGAGATCGGCCGAACGACGCTCGGGACGGTGGGCGCCGCGGCCGCGTTGCGGCTCGTTTCGGACGTCACGGGCCTCACCACGAACCGCGACGATCTCGCGCACGTGCTCGTCGAAGTGACCGACAGGCATGGCCGTCTCGTCCCTGACGCGGCGCTCGAAGTGACGTTCCAGGTCGACGGCGCGGGTGAGCTCGCCGTCGTGGGCAACGGCAACCCGCACAACGTCGACAGCTTCGGACAACCACGCCGCCACACCTGGCACGGGCAGGCACTCGCGATCCTCCGGCCGGCGAAGAGTCCGGGCCGCGTCACACTCACCGCAAGCGCACCCGGACTGCGACCGGCGGCAATCACACTGGCGGTCGGTCAGGAGCGGACCCACGTGGCCGGAGGTCAGTCGTCGACCAGGCCTCGCTCCCATCGCACCGGCTGAACGTCAACACCCCCGGTGAAGGGCAAGCCGGTCCCCCCGGCTGATCAGGTCGTCACGGCGACAAAAAACGAGCCCCTTTCGGAGTACCGGAAGGGGCTCTGCGGAGCGCCGGGCAGGCCTTGCACCTGCATTTCCCCGCAGGAAGCGGGGCGTCTTTCCTTGGACCACCAACGCCGGGCTCGCCGCCGTTCGTTCGGGCGGGAAGCTCAAGATCAATCATAGCAGCAGCCACGGCCGGGGGTTGAGGGCTTCCCCCTACGTTGTGTCACCGCGCTGTCCCCGAATCCCGCGGAATTGTCCTTGATCGGTAACGGACGCATCCAACGGCGTCCCTCCTCCGTCCTCATGGGTGCACGAGATGTACAAGGACGGCGAGGAGTGGGGCGGACATGGCACGGCATGGCGGACGGGGTTGGCACAGGCGGGTGCTCGCGGCGGCGGTCGGCGTGACGGCGGCGGCTGCCGCCACCTCCATATGGACCGCCCAGGCCAATCCCGTCGCGGGGCAGCACAGTTCGGCCCACGCCGGCGCGTCGAACGCCGGGGCCAAGGCTCCCGGCGGGAAGCCGGTGTCGATGGACATCGCCCACGCCTCGGACCGAGGGGCCCTCGGTGTCAACATCACCATCGACGACGGACCGGACCCCACCTGGACACCCCAAGTCCTGCGGGTGCTGCGGGACAACGGCGTCAAGGCCACCTTCTGCATGGTCGGCACCCAGGCCCAGGCCCACCCCGACCTGGTCAAGGCGGTGGTGGCCGCCGGGCACCGGCTGTGTGACCACACCGTCTCGCACGACACCACCATGGACACCAAATCCCAGGCCTACCAGTCCCAGCAGATCCTGGACGCCGCACGCATGATCACCCAGGCCTCCGGAGGCGTCCGCCCGCTGTACTACCGCGCCCCGGGCGGCGCCTTCACCCCCTACAGCCGCCACCTCGCCGCCGCCCAGGGCATGCGGCCACTGGGCTGGAACGTCGACTCCAAGGACTTCGAACGCCCCGGCACCAACGCCGTCATCACCACCGTCAAGAGTGAGATCTCCAACGGCCCGACCGTCCTCTTCCACGACGCCGGCGGAGACCGCTCCCAGACCGTGGCCGCCCTGCGCGAAGTCCTGCCCTGGCTGAAGCAGCAGGGATACGCCTTCGGTTTTCCCGTACGCTGAGTACCCGTCACTCGTCCCGTTACCTGGTGAGTCCGGCTCACCTGGTGAGTCCGGCCTCGTCGCAGGCAGGCCGGAGCTCGGGGGTGCAGATCTCGTCGACGGTGTACATCCCGTCCTTCAGCAGTGTGGGGTTGATGTCGTCCACCGTCACCGCACTCGGAGTGAGCAGGACGGAGGGGATGCGCCTGGTGGTGGGGCTGTCGGCCGTGGTCGTGGCGACCTCGCGGAGATCTCCTCCGCGCCCCAGGGCGACGGCCATGGCGGCAGCCGCGTCGGCCTCCGCCTTGAAGGACTTGTACACCGTCATGTACTGCTCGCCCCTGACGATGCGCTGCACGGCGTCGAGGTCGGCGTCCTGGCCGGTGACGGGAGGAAGCTCCTTGACACCGGCACTCTTGAGAGCCGAGATGACGCCTGCGGCTATGGCGTCGTTGGCCGCCAGGACGCCGTCGATACGGTCCGGGCCGAGGGCCGCCATCGCGGCGGACATGTTGGCGTGAGCGCTGTCCGTACTCCAGCCCGGGGTGCCGTACGACCTGCCGACCTTCACCTTGAGACGACGGACAGTGCGCCGCCCCGGTACAGCGCCGCGTTGGGGCTGGTCGGATCGCCGTTCATCATGACGACGTTTCCGCCGTTCGCCTTGTCGCCCATGGCCTTCAGGAGCGCCTCGCCCTGGAGCCTGCCGACCTGCGCACCGTCGAAACTGACGTACCCCGAGATCGGACCTTCGGCGAGCCGATCGTAGGCGATGACGGGGACCCCCGCCTCGCGCGCCTCCTGGATCGATGAGCGCAGCGCCCTGGCGTCGGTCGCGTCGAGGATCAGAACCCTGACCCCTTTGGTGACCATGGAGCTCATCTGTTGCCGCTGCCTCATCGCGTCGTTCTGGGCGTTGGCGTACTCCATGGTGCAGTGGGGACACAGCTGCTTCAGCCGCTTCTCGATCAGCGGCCTGTCGGACCGCTCCCAGCGGGGGACGGTTCGGCTCGGGAGCAGCAGGCCGACAGTGAAGCCGTCCGTGCCCTTCTCCTCCTCTTCGCAGGCGGCGAGGGACGTCGTCATGAATCCTGCGATCGGGCGGGAGATCCGCAGGTTCGGCTTCCTCGACGAGGTGGAGATGGAGCGCCGTACCAAACACCTGTTGGAACGCCTGACCAAAGGTGTTCCCGATCTGCGCGTCCCCACCGTCTCGCTGTCCAGTGGCCAGCGGCAGACGGTCGCCATCGCCCGCTCGCTCCTCGGCAACCCACGGGTTCTCCTCCTGGACGAACCGACCGCGGCTCTGGGGTTCGAGCAGACGCGCGAGGTCCTGGATCTCGTCGACCAACTGCGCGACCGCGGCCTGGGAGTACTGCTCATCAGTCACAACATGGGCGACGTCAAAGCTCTCGCGGACCGGGCCGCCGTGCTGCGGCTCGGTCGCAACAACGGCTTCTTCGACGTGAACACCGCATCTCAGGAACAGATCATCTCCTCCGTCACCGGCGCCACGGAGAACGTGCCCCACCGGATGGCCTCCCACGAGTCGGGGTGGTGAAGGGATGCGCAGGACGGCGGACAACGCTCGGGCCGAACCCACCACAGCCCACGCCGAGGATCCTCGGCCCCGCCGTGGGCGGGCCGTCGCCCATGCCCTCGCGCGCGCCGCCGAGCGATGGGTCACCGTCTCGCGGCACAAGCTGAGCGCCGGCGAAGTGGGCTCACTGCCCGTCCTCCTCGTCCTCGCCGCGGTCTGGATCACCTTCCAGTCCCTGAACCAGAGCTTCCTCTCGCCCCGGAACCTGTCCAATCTCAGCGTGGAAGTCGCGGGCACGGGTCTCATCGCGGTCGGCATCGTCTTCGTTCTGCTGATCGGTGAACTCGACCTGTCGGTCGGCTCGATCAGCGGTCTCGCGGCGGCCGTCTTCGCCGTTCTGAACGTGGACAACGGCGTGCCCGAATGGCTTGCCGCCATCATCGGGGTGCTCGCGGGTACGGCGGCGGGAACCATCCAGGGCTTCTCCTTCGCCAGGACCCGGGTGCCGGCGTTCGTCGTCACGCTCGCAGGACTGCTCACCTGGAACGGCTTCATGCTGTCCATCCTCGGGACCAGCGGCACCGTCAACCTCGACGAGAACGGGCTCGTCGCCAAACTGACCAGCTACTAATTCACCAACGACGGTGCCGCCTACGGCCTGGCGGCGATCGCCGCGACCATCGTCTTCCTCGTCCACTACCAGGACAGGCGGCGCCGCAAGACCGTCGGCATGCCGCACCGCTCACTCGGGGGGATCGCCGCGCGCACCGGAGCTCTCGCGGTGATCGCGTTCACCGGCGCGTATCTGCTCAACCGCTTCCAGGGCCTGCCGCTCGCCCTCCTGATCTTCCTCGCCGTGGTGGCCGGCCTCGACATCGTGCTCCGCCACCACGCACTACGGGCGGCAGGTCTACGCAGTCGGCGGCAGTGTCGAGGCAGCCCGTCGCGCCAGCCTCAGCGTGACGCGGGTACAGACCTCGGTGCTCGCGATCTCGGGCACCATGGCAGCGATCGGCGGTCTGTTCCTCGCGTCGCGCATCACCTCGGTGAGCCAGAGTTCGGGCTCGGGCGTCCTGTTGCTCAATGCCATCGCGGCAGCCGTCATCGGAGGTGCCAGCCTGTTCGGAGGGCGCGGCACCACCTGGTCCGCGGCGCTCGGCATGCTGATCATCCAGTCGATCGCCTCAGGTATGGCGCTCACGGACACCCCCGCCGCCGTCCAGTTCGTCATCACGGGCGGGGTGCTCTTCGCCGCGGTGCTCATCGACTCACTGTCGCGCCGCTCGCAGAAGGCACACGGACGGGCTTGACGGGTGAGACGGGCTTGACGGGTGACCGGACAACACGGCTCACCCGTCCCGCCCTCGGTCAGGAAAGACTCCACTGCTGGTTCGTTCCGCCGTTGCAGGTCCACTGATCCAACTGTGCTCCCGTGGCGGCCGACCTGCCCTGAAGCGTGGCATGTTTGGCGCCGAGCTACGAGGCTGCTGTGAATTCGTGAGGCGTTTGAACGCTGCCGGGCTCGTCTGCGTATGGCATGGGGGATTTCCATGCCGGGCCTGCAACGGGACGTAGGAGTACACACGTGAGACGCAACACGCGCAGACGCCCCATGGGGGCACAGCGTGCGACTTTTGCCGCAGCCGCGCTGATATTGGGCGGAGGAGGGCTCGTAGCGGTCAATGTCTACGCTTCAGCCACCGAAAGCGGCTCGGACGGTGCGCCCGGTCAGCAGGCGAACCAGACCTGGTCGTCGGGAGCCGCCACGATCGACTGTCCGGACGTGGGCAGCCAACTCGCGGAGGTGCCGCAGCAAGCGAGGGAGGCCGTCGACAAGGAACTCGCCCTCCTCGACCAGCAGGTCTCCGAAGCGTATGCACGACTGACCTCGGAGCAGCAGGCGCAGGCACAGGACGCGAACTTCATCCAGAACGCGATCCTCGCGCCACTGAAGGAGAAGCGGGGTGCGGCCATCGACCGCATCAAGACCGACTTCAAGGACGCGGGCGCCGAAGCCCCGAACTCGCTCGACGCGCTCGCCACTTGCAAGGCGGTCCCCGCGGACCAGACCCAGAACAACGCCGGTGGCCAGAACGACAATGGCCAGCAGCAGAACAACAACGGCAATCAGAACGGCGGTCAGCAGGGCGGCGGCGCGAGCGGCGTCAGCGGCCCCGTCGCCGCGGACTTCGTGGACATCACGACGGTCCAGCCGAACGTGCCGCAGAAGCCGGGCAACGGCGGCAACGCCTCGACCGGCACGTTCACCAGCTCGTGCGGTGTGAACGCCAACAAAAAGTTCAACACCGACAACGTGATCGTCGCCCCCGGTGTCACCAACGGCGCCCACCACCTGCACGACTACGTCGGCAACCAGTCGAACGACGCGTTCGCCACGAACGACGATCTCGCCAAGGCCGCGACCACCTGCCAGAACCAGGGCGACAAGTCCACGTACTACTGGCCGGTGCTCCGAGTCCAGGACGGTACGCAGGAGTTCGACGCCGACAAGAACGGTGGCGGCCTGGAGGGCAACGTCGGGAAGGTCCTGCAGGCCAAGCAGGCGCAGATCGAGTTCATCGGCAACCCGCAGAGCAAGGTCGTCGAGATGCCGACGTTCCTGCGCATCATCACCGGCGACGCCAAGGCGTTCACCAACGGTCCGGCGAACGCCAACGCCCACTGGAGCTGCACCGGCTTCGAGGACAAGGTGCAGTTGACGGACAAGTACCCGATCTGCCCCCAGGGCAGCAGCGTGGTGCGGTCGTTCGCCTTCCAGAGCTGCTGGGACGGCCAGAACATCGACAGCGCCAACCACCGTACGCACGTGGCCTTCGCCGGCGCCGACGGCAACTGCTCGGGCGGCTTCAAGGCGATCCCGCAGCTGACGATGCGGCTGATCTACGACGTTCCGGCGCCGACCCTCGAGAACGGCCAGGTGAAGAACCCGTACGCAGTGGACGGGTTCCCGGAGCAGGTGCACAAGGCGATCACCGACCACGACGACTTCATCAACGTCTTCGACGCCTCCCTCATGCGGGAGATGGTGGACTGCATCAACGCCGGCCGCCAGTGCGGCGACGGTGCCGGTGGAGGAGCCGGCAATGGCAATGGCAATGCTGGGGACGGTAACGGCGGCGGCGCCGGTACGGGTGAGCCGTCTCAGGAGGAACCGACACCGAGCCCTGACGCCTCGTCCGGCGGCGACGACGCGACAGCCTCCGCCACCCCCACGGACACGCAGACCACGCAGCCCCCGGCCAGTACGCCGCGCACCACCGAACCGGCGAACGGCGGCCAGGCCACCGGCAACAGTGGCGTCGTACCCAAGGCGGACACGAAGCCCTCGGCCGCGGGGAGCGACGCGGCCGCCGCACCGCGGGGCGGCTCGAACGACGACCACGGCACCGATGCGACCCACCCCGAGCAGACGCCGGCCACGGGCGAGGACGCTCCGTCCACGCAGGCGACAGCGCAGGACACGTCGCAGTCTCAGTCTCAGACCGAACCGCAAGCGGTCACGGGCGATCTGGCCAACACCGGCACGACCCTCTGGCCCGCCGCGGGCGGAGGCGTTCTCGTAATCGCGGGCCTGGTGCTCCTGGTCCGCATCCGGCGCACCTCCGTGTGACGCACCCCCGGCCGAAAGAACCGCGCCGCCCGTACCCGCACGTCGCGGGTACGGGCGGCGCCGTCGTCGGCGTTCCCGACTCGACGACACGGTCTTCACCCGGCGGCAGCCCCGCATGACCGCACTGGGCACGGGCATCGTGGACGCCCGGAATCACGTGGACCTCGGCGGGATCACGTGGACCTCGGCGGTTTGATCCACCCCAGCGACCGCTCGACGGCTCGCTGCCAGTTGTCGTATTCCAGCTCTCGCCGCTCGGGGGCCATGTCCGGAAGCCATTGGGCGGCCCGGTGCCAGTTACGGCGCAGGACTTCCAGGTCCGGCCAGTAGCCGGCGGCGAGGCCCGCGGCGTAGGCGGCGCCGAGGGAAACCGTCTCGGCGACCATGGGCCGCACCACGGGCACATCGAGCACGTCGGCCACGAACTGCATGAGCAGGTTGTCCGCGGTCATGCCACCGTCCACCTTGAGCTCCTTCAGCGCGACCGAGAAGTCGGCGTTCATGGCGTCGACGACCTCGCGCGTCTGCCAGCCGGTGGCCTCCAGGACGGCTCGGGCCAGGTGTCCCTTGGTGATGTACGAGGTGAGGCCGACGATGACACCGCGTGCGTCGCTGCGCCAGTGGGGCGCGAACAGACCCGAGAACGCGGGAACGATGTAGCAACCGCCGTTGTCCTCGACCGTCCGCGCGAGCGTCTCGATCTCCGGCGCGCTGTTGATCAGTCCCAGCCGGTCGCGGAACCACTGGACCAGCGAGCCGGTGACGGCTATCGACCCTTCCAGGGCGTACGCCGGGGGCTGGTCCCCGATCTTGTAGGCGACGGTGGTGAGGAGTCCGTGCCGGGAGCGTACGACATCGGTACCGGTGTTGAGCAGCAGGAAGCTGCCCGTTCCGTACGTGCACTTCGCCTCACCCGGTGAGAAGCAGGTCTGGCCGAACAGAGCGGCCTGCTGATCACCGAGGGCGGCCGTGATGCGAACACCCGGGAGGAGCGAGCGCGCATCGCCGTAGCCCTCGGCCGAGGACCGGATCTCGGGCAGCATGGGGCGGGGAACCCCGAAGAAGTCCAGAAGTTCCTGGTCCCAGGTGAGCCCGCGGATGTTCATCAGCATGGTGCGGCTGGCATTGGTGGCGTCGGTGATGTGCAGACCACCCTCCGTGCCGCCGGTGAGGTTCCAGATCAGCCAGCTCTCCATCGTGCCGAACAGCACCTCGCCGTCCTTGGCGCGCTGGTCCAGTCCGTTCACATGGTCGAACAGCCAGCGGATCCGCGGCGCCGAGAAGTAGGTCGAGGGGGGCAGGCCGCAACGCTCGAGAAAGAACTCGTCTCCGGGCTGCTTTCTCAGGTCCTCGACGAGCGGTGCGGTACGGATGTCCTGCCAGACGATCGCCCTGCCCAGCGGAGCGCCCGTACGCCGGTCCCAGAGCACCGTCGTCTCCCGCTGATTGGCGATACCGATGGCGGCGACCTCCGCCGCGCCGACGCCGACGTCGGAGAGCGCCTCGGGCACGATGCGCCGCAGATTGCGCCAGATCTCGACGGCGTCGTGCTCGACCCAGCCGGGCCTGGGAAAGTGCTGCCGATGCTCCCGCTGGGCGACCGACACCAGTCGCCCATGGTGGTCGAACAGAATGCATCGGGTGGAATTGGTGCCCTGATCGATGGACATCACATACCGTTCAACCATGATCGGGTCTGCCTTCCGAGGTCGAGGAGGCGGAGTTCTACGAGCGTGCTGCTCCCAGATCTCTGGAGATCGCCCGTGCGGCCTCGCGGAGCAGGGTGATCAGGTTCGGCCGAGGACGGCCGTGACTGTCGCAGATTCTCTCGATCGGGCCGGAGAGGCCGATGGCACCCACCACGAGGCCGCCGTGCCCCCGGATCGGCGAGGCGATGGCGGCTTCGCCCATGCTCATTTCCTGGACCTCCGCGGCCCAGCCCAGTTCCCGGATCCCGGCGAGTGACCGGGTGAGTTTCTCGGGGACGACCACAGTGTGCCGGGTGTACGCCTCCAGCCCGGCTTCCGAAGCCGACTCGAGGGACGCGGTGCCGAACGCCAGCAGAACCTTGCCCAGCGAGGAGGCGTGCAGAGGCAGCAGTGAGCCCACGTCCAGCGTCTGGAGCGTGTCGTCCGGCCGAAACACATGGTGGATCACCAGGACCTGACCCTCGAAGGGGGTGCCGAGGCGGACCGCCTCACCGCTGCGGGCGGCCAGGGCATCGGCCCAGTTGATGGAGCGCGACCGCAGCTCGTTCACGTCGAGATAGCTGGTGCCCAGGTGCAGCAGCGCGGCACCGAGCTGGTACTTTCCGGTCCCCGCGTCCTGCTCCACGAAATCCACGTGCTGCAGGGTGCGCAGAATGCCGTGGGCCGTGCCCTTCGCCAGCCCGAGCGAGGCCGCCACCTCGCCGAGCCCGAGTCGACGGGGCCCACCGGCGAGCAGGCGCAAGATCGCCGCCGCCCGTTCGATCGACTGGACTGGGCCGGCCATGAGGCGAGCCTAGTACCGCCACGGGGGGTTCGCTTCACATGCAGGCCGCCGCCGGTTCACGACCCGGCGGGGGTGAGCGTTCGGTAATGGCGACCGCCATTCATTGACCGGCCACCACTTCGCTTCCTAACGTGCACTGAGGCCCGGCACCGCGCGCTGAGGCCCGGCAACCGGCCGGCAGCGCTCACCGGAGGAGAACAGATGGCGGCACAGCTCAATACGATGCTTCGGGAGGCGGTCGAACACGTCGGTCCGTTGCCGCACGTCGCCGAGGCCGTATCGGCCGTACGCCGACGTGTGAAGGTGGTCCTCGCCGACTGGAAGCTGTCCCCCGAGATCGCCGAGGACTCCCTCCTGGTGGTCTCGGAGCTGCTCACCAACGCGATCGTCCACGCCCTGCCCCCGGCGGAGCTGCGGCTGTCATGGGTACGGAACGACGGGCTCAGCACGCTGCGCGTCGAAGTCACCGACGCCGGATCCGCGCTTCCGGCCGGACAGTCGCCCCCAGGAATCGATCCGGACGAGCACGGCCGGGGCCAGGAGATCGTCCACGCACTGGCGACTCGGCACGGCATACGTGTCCATTCCGGCGGAATCACCCGGTGGGCCGAACTCGTCGCGGCGTGAGATCCGCCGGCGGATGCCGCGACAGGTAGTCCCTGCGCGACTCGTCGTCCAGCCCCCTGAGCACACACTTGCCCGGCGCCGTCGCATGCCCCGCGTCCTCGAACCCACCCATGGATCCACCCGCGGCGCCCGCACGCAGCCGGCCGGTCATCCGTGCCGGCGCAGGTCGTGGAAGAAGTCCTCGACGACGTGGAGCTCCCCGGAGCGGGCCGTCTCGTCGTAGACGTATTTGCCGACGGCGAGGTCGAGTACTCCTAGGCCGAAGGGCGAGAACACCAGGGGCCGGTCGGTGGGGGGTGTCACGCGTCCGGTCATGACGTCGGCGAGTGTGCCGTGCAGGAAGTCGCGGTTGCCAGTGAGCTGCTCGGCCAGGTGCGGGGAGGTGTCGGCCTTGAGGCAGTGGTCGACGTCGTCGACGATGTTGGCCGAGGCGAGGATGATCTCGGGTGCGAGGTCACGCAGGGACACGTGCAGGACCAGCGGGTTGTGGCCGAACCAGGCCGGGTCGCTGATGTGTGGCTCGTCGGCGATGGTCGCGAAGACGACGAGGTCGCTGGAGCGGATGACTGCCTCGGAACTCTCGTGCACGGTGATCTGTCCGGCGGCGCCGGTCTGTCGGACGTGGCCACGGAATCCGGCGGCGCTGTCGTCGGACAGATCATGGACGCCGATCTCGTCGAACGACCAGCCCACGGCGGTCAGGAAGGTGTGGATGTAGCGGGCGATCAGGCCCGTCCCGATGAATCCGATGCGGGTGGGGCGGCGCCGGTTGCGGGTGAGGTGGTCGGCGGCCAGCGCCGCGGATGCGGCCGTTCTGGTGGCGCTGATGATGGAGCTTTCCAGACAGGCGAAGGGGTAGCCCGTGTCGTGGTCGTTGAGGATGAGGACCGCGGAGGCCCTGGGGATACCGGCCTGGACGTTGTCGGGAAAGCTGGAGATCCATTTGAGGCCGTCCACCCGCGCGGGCCCGCCGATCGAGGCGGGCAGCGCGATGATCCGGGCGGAGGGCCGGTCGGGGAAGCGCAGGAAGTAGGACGGCGGGTTGACCGACTCGCCGGCGGCGTGCAGGTGATAGGTGGCCTCGACGAGGTCCACGACCTGCTTCTCCCGGTCCTGCAGGGCCTGCTGGACCTGGGCGCCGGAGATCACCGCGAACGGTGGCACGATGTGCGGCTGGGACATGACGGACTCCATGGCGTGGGAACGGTCGGTGGTCATCCGGCGCTCACCTCGCCGGTCGGCGGGCACTCGGCCAGGCGCAGCGGCTCGGCCATGGCGACGAGCACCTCGCGTGGTCCCTGGAAGGCCTCTCTGCTGTGCGCGGTGCGCACATTGTCGACGAGCATGAGGTCGCCGGCCTGCCACGGCTCGCGGGTGGTGCGGGCGGTGTAGGTGTCGTTGAGGAGCTGGACGATGTCCGGGCCTATCGGGTCGCCGCCTCCGAAGCGGGTGTTGAACGGCAGTCCTTCGGCGCCGTAGACGTCGATGAGGTATTCGCGGATCTCGGGTTCGATCGTCCATTCGTTGAGGAAGGCGATCTGGTTGAACCAGCAGCGGCGGCCGGTGACCGGGTGGACCGTCACGGCGGGGCGGCGCTGTCGGGTACGCAGGCCCCCGTCGGGTTGCCAGGCGAACTCGATGGCGTGGGTGCGGCAGTAGTCCTCGATGGCGGTCCGGTCGTCGGTGCCGAAGGCCTCGGCGTACGGGGCGCCGATCTCGTCGTTGTAGGTGCGGGTGAGCAGCCAGCCCTCCTGTTCGAAGCGGTGCACCAGCTCGGTGGGCAGTGCCTCGAGGACGGCGGACGCGTCGGCGACGGCGGTGGCTCCACCGGTGGTGGGTGCGGTCAGGCAGGCGAACAGCATCAGGCCCGGCGGCCGGAGGGTGTAGCTGAGTTCGTGGTGCATGCACATCGGCTGGTTCGACGGCCATGTCGAGGAGGAGTACACGCCCGGGGTGTGGGTCCGGCGCGGGGCGAAGGCTTCCTTGTCGGTCATCAGGGCCGGGGCCAGGCGGTGGAGGACTGCGCCGGCGTGCTCCGCGTCGCGCAGCCGCAGGCCGCGGATGAGGACCGCGCCGTGTTCGGTGACGAGGGTGCGCAGTGCCTGCCGGTGTTCGGTCGCCCAGGCAGGGGCGTCGTCGGGGGTGTCGGTGTGCAGAATCGGGGGTCCGTCGGGGTGCAGGTCCACCTCCGGCAGGGGCGCCGGGGTCGCGTACGGCATGGTGCTTTTCCTTTCGGTGTTGGTCAGGCGGAGGTCAGGGGTGGGGTCGCGTGATGCTCGGGTCCGTTGTCGACCAGAGCGGCGAGATCGGTGAGGACCGGGTGTGCGGTCACGTCCTTGAGGGACACGGCGCGGTCCAGGGCGATGGCGAGCTTCACCGCCGAGAGGGAGGTACCGCCGCGGTCGAAGAAGTGGTCGCGGCGTCCGATCCGGTCCTGCGGTACGCCCAAAACCTTCGCCCATGCGGCCGCCAGGCGCTGCTCGGTCGGTGTGGCCGGCGGCTGGTGGTCGTCCTCGGTGCCGGCGAGTTCCTCGGCGAGCGCCGCCAGTGCCTTCTTGTCGATCTTGCTGTTGGCGGTCAGCGGCAGGCTTTCGCGCCAGTGGAAGGCCGCGGGGACCATGTACTCGGGGAGTGAGGCACCCAGTCGATCGGTGAGGGTCCCGGTGTCGAGGGGCTTGGGCCCGGAGTAGAACGCGACCAGGTGCTTGCTCTGGTCGGCGCGTTCGACCGTCACCACCGCGCCGTCGCGGACGCCGGGGAGACGGAGCAGGGTGTTCTCGATCTCCCCGATCTCGATCCGGAACCCCCGGATCTTGACCTGGGCATCGCGGCGGCCGAGGAATTCCAGCTTTCCCGAAGGGTGCCAGCGGCCGTAGTCGCCGCCGAGGTAGAGCCGCGTGCCTTCGCGGTGCGGATCGACCAGGTAGGCCGCCCGGGTGAGTTCGGGGTCGTTGATGTATCCGCGGCCGACGCATACCCCGGAGAACGCGATCACGCCCGGGGCGCCCAGAGGCACCGGAGTGAGGTGTTCGTCGACGACGTAGACGCGTACGTTGTTGACCGCGCGGCCGAGCAGGACGCGGTCCGGCGCCCGGTCCATGACCTCGTGGTTGGTGTCGTCGGAGGTCTCGGTGAGCCCGTAGGCGTTGACGAGACCGATCCTGGGCTTGGCGGTGAACCAGCGTTCGGCGAGCTCCTTCTTCAGCGCCTCGCCCGTGACCGACACGTAGCGCAGGTCGGGCAGCGTGCGGGGGCGCTGTTCGAGCTCGGTCAGGACGGCCTCGAGGTAGAAGGGCACCACTTGTAGGACGGTGACCTTGCCGTCGATGAGGGTGTCGAGGAAGCGGGGTACGTCGAGGATGACGTCCTGTTCGACCAGCAGGGTCCGCCCACCGACCAGCAGCGCGCAGACCAGCTGCCACAGGGAGATGTCGAAGCACTGTGGCGCGGTCTGGGCGACCACGTGTCCCTCGCCGATCTGGAGGTCGTCGATCTTGGCGTAGAGGTGGTTGAGCATGCCCGCGTGCTCGCACATCGCGCCCTTCGGTTCACCGGTGGAGCCGGAGGTGAAGTAGATGTAGGCGAGTTGGCCGGGCGTGACGGGGATGCCGAGATCATCTTCGGCGTGGTCTTCCCCGTAGGCCGTGTCGACGAGGAGTCGCTCGGTTCCAGGAAGGAAGTCGAGGGCCTGGTCGAGGGTGGTGGTGCTGCCGGGTTCGGTCAGGACCAGTGCGCATGCGGCGCGGGAGAGGGTGGTGGCGATACGTTCGGCCGGGAAGTGCGGCTCGATGGGGAGGTAGGCGCCTCCGGCTTTGAAGACCGCGATGACGGCGGCCAGCCAGTCCAGGTTGCGCTCGGTCACCACCGCGACGACGCCTTCTCGATCGAGTCCGCGGGCTACCAGGGCGCGGGCCAGCCGGTTGGCCCGGGCGTTGAGTTCTCCGTAGGTCCACTGCCGGTCGGCGTGCACGGCGGCGACAGCGTCCGGATGGGTCCGCACCCGGTCCTCGAACAGCTCGTGCATCCGCGCATCGGGCAACATCCGTACCGGCCCAGCCAATTGATCGAGCTGGAACCGCAACTCGTCGGCGGACAGCAGGCTCTGGTGTGCGTGCTGGGCATCGAGGTCGGTGGTGATCAGTGCGAGCGCGGTCAGATGGTAGCCGGCGATGCGGGCGGCACTGTCGGCGTCGAGGGCGTCGGTGCGGTAGCGCAGCCGCAGTACGAGCCGACCGTCGTGGTGACGGATGCCCACCCGCAGTGCGGTGTCCTCGGCGAGGTCTCCGTCGACTGCGGCGTGATCGAGAACGGTCTCGAACAACGGCCCGGCCAGGCCCAGTTCGCGCCTGAGAACGTCGACGTCCTCGGCCGGGACATCCTGGTGTGCCAGCAGTTCGGCGGCGACCTGATGGGTGTTGTGCAGCAACTCGCGCCAGGAGGCCGGTGCGGTGGTGAGCCGGCACGGGAGCGGGCTGCCGCCGCGGGCGGCGTAGCCGGTGGTGATCTCCTGTTCTCCGGACAGTGCCGCAAGCACCTTGGCGTGCGCGGCCAGCAGGAACGAGTCGAGCGGTACCGTCAGCTCCGCCGCCAGTCGGCGCAGCCCGGTCACGGTGTCGTCGGGGACCGGCGTCTCGTACTCCGCCACGCCGGGCACCGGCTGAAGCGTCCAGCGTGGGGCGGGGGTGAAGCCGCCGGCTGTCAGCACGCCGCGCCAGTACTCGCGGCCGCTGCGGGTGGGACTCACATGCGTTGCCATCGGGTCTTTCCTCTGCTTGGTGCCGGTGTCGTGGTGTCAGTTGCCGGGTGCCGGGGCGGCCTGGGCGACGTGGAGTTCTCGACCGGCCTCGAACTGGGTCTTGTGGTCCGGCATTTCCCGGGCCGGGTTGCCTCCCCACTGGGCTCGCGAGGGGATTTCCTCGCCCTTCATGAGGAAGGAGTCGGGGGCCAGTGAGGCGCCGTCGGCGATCGTCACTCCGTAGTGGACGAAGGCGCCGACCCCGAGGGTGCAGCCGCTGCCGAGGGCGCTGCGGTCGGACTTGAAGGCGCCGTCCTCCTGCGAGTGGCACTGGACCACGGTCCCGGCGTTCAGCGTGCTGTCGTCGCCGATGGTGACGAGGGTGCGCTCCGGGAAGAAGCAGCCGTCGTCGAAGACCCGCTTGCCGATCCGGGCCCCCAGCAGCCGCCAGATCACGTTCTTGAACGGGGTGCCGTCGAAGGCCTGGATGTAGTGGACCGAGGCCATCTTCCAGAAGCGCTCGTGGCGCCAGAAGGAGGATTCGTAGATCGAGCAGTACAGCGGCTGCTGGGGCTTGAAGCCGGTGGAGGCCCGTTCGACGAGCGCGAAGTGGACGACGGTGTACGTGAGGGTGAGGACGCTCGCCAGCGCGATCGCCAGTGCGCCGAACGAGGGGTAGAGGTCGACCGCGCCCATGGTGATGAGGGTGATCACGAAGAAGTGGATCAACCGCGCCAGCAGGTACAGGCCGGCGGTCGCCGCGTTGTGCCTGTTCTTGGCGGCCAGGCGGCGGCGCAGCTCGTCGCCGGTCTCGAGGTGGTTGAACCGGTTGTCGCGCATCACCGTGCGCGGGATCTCGAAGCTGGGGGAGCCCAGCAGGCCCACACCTTCGCGTACGGGTCCGTCGATGGGGACCATGACCTTCGTCGCGAGCAGGCAGTTGTCTCCGGTCCTTCCCTGCGCGGGGTATGCGATGCGGTTTCCGAGGAAGTTGCGGGGCCCGATCGACGTGCGCGACACGCGGAAGGACGTGCTGGAGAAGTCGGCGTTCATGATGGACAGTCCGTCGGCGATCATGGTGCCGGTGCCGACCGAGCTCAGGTACGGGTTCTCCTGCTGCACCTCGGTGCCGAAGTTCGACCCGGTCTGCTCGACGCCGGACAGGTCGTATCCGAGGTAGCGCAGGTAGTGGACGATGCCGGAACTGTCGCCGAAGAGCGTGTTCAAGGACTTCCTGTTGGTCATCACCGCGATCGCCCGCTGGATGCCGTAGTGGAAGCCGTACAGCGGATAGACCTTGCCCGGTTCGATCGCCCGGCTCAGGACGCGCGGCACGGTGCCCACCACGAGGAGACCGGCGAGCAGTGAGCCGAAGAGGACGAGCACGGCGGCGATCAAGGCATCGACATAGAAGGCCGGGCTGGTCATCGGCTGGGGGTTCAGGACCGTCTGAAGCTGCGGAAGTCCGGCGATCAGGGCATTCACGCCGCCCAGCGCCAGCGGCAGGTACACCGCCATCAGGCTCACCAGCTGCACGACGCCGTACGCGGTCCTCTTGGCGGTGGGGCAGTCGGCGGGGCCGACCGTCCGGTAGTCCACCTCGGTCGGCTGCGCCGGCGAGCCGTGCCGGCGTTCGCCGGCGGGTACCGCTTGGCCGGTGTGCAGGGAGGAGGCGTGGCCCAGCTGGGCGCCGTCGCCCATCGCGGTCTCGATGTCGAGGACCGTGTGCTCGCTGACCAGCACATCGCTGCCGAGGGTGACCGGGCCGGTCTGGATCACGCCGGCGTGGGCGCGGTAGCAGGACAGCATTACGTCCTTACGGACGATCGTACCGTCACCGATGGTGAGCAGGTCGGTGCAGACCGGGATCGTGTGGGAGAGGATCGTGACGCCCTTGCCGATCCGTGCGCCGAGCGCCCTGAGGTAGAGGACGTAGAGCGGTGAACCGGCGAACAGCCGCACGGGGCTGGTGCGGATCAGGGTCTTGACGACCCAGAAACGCAGATAGGCCATGCCCCACAGGGGGAACTCCCCGGACCGCCAGCGGCCGACGAGCGTCCACTTCGCCACGACGGGGAAGGCACACAGGCCGAGGAAGCCCGCGCCGGCGAGCAGGACGGACCGCAGGTAGAGGTCGAACAGACCCGATCCCGCGGAGATCCACTCGTGGGCTTCCTCGACGGCCAGCGCGACGAGGAAGGAATAGCCCAGGAAGATCAGGAACTGCAGCGTGCCGCAGACGAGGTAGCGCCGTGTACGAGCAGCCGCCGTCGCCTCCGCCCACACCGTCTCCTCGGCCGATGCCTGTACGTCGATCGGTGTCTGCGCCGGTGCCGACGCCGGAGCCTCCGCGGACGGGGACGGGACGGGGGCGGGGGCTGGGGCGGGCAAGGCATCGGCGAGCGCGGCGGACAGGCTCCGGATGGTGGGGTACCGGTAGATGTCCTTCATCGACACCGTCGGCAGGTCCCCCTGCTTCCTGACCCGCGCACAGAACTGGGCCATCACCAAGGAATCGGCGCCCAGGTCGTTGAAGAAGTGGCTGTCGGCCGGCACCTGCTCGACGCGCACGACGCCGGCCAGCACCTCGGCCAGACGCCTCTCGGTGTCGGTCCCCGGGTCGGCGTCCCCGCCGTCCTGGAGGGTCGAGATGTCAGCCGGATCGGCCGTCAAGACCTCCACGGATTTCTCTAGCACGTGAGCTCCTCGATGACGTTTCGTTCAGCGGCGGTAGGTGCGGACGGATTCGTGGTGTCCGCCTCTCCAGTAGGCCCGGCCGGGGAGTTCCTGTCCTGCCCCTGAATTTCGGGGCTTGACGCAGTACACCGGCCTTGATAGCCCGCCCATTTTGCCGGTCATCGCCCTGCGATCCCTTGCTTTCCGTGCGCGTCGCCCGACTTACGACCGCATCTCACAGGCGCCCGTTCGATCCGAGGGGAAAACACCCGGGAATTGCACTGAACGTCGCCGCCTCGTCCAGCGGTGTCCGGGTGGGAAGCGGATACCTGAGTGGGGCAGGCCATGAGGGCTGGCAGCCCCCTTCCTCCATCCCGGGGTACGGCCCGCCCATGCGTGCTGTTTCACCCCTGGAACGGCCACTTATGCGCGAAGAGAGCGCATGTCAAGCCCCGAATTTCGGTGGCATGACAAGGCTGCCCGGATTCGGGCGTACTGGAGGAGTTCCGACGAGTCGCAACTCGCCACACCGAATTCCTCCCGGGCCGCACCCAGACGGATCAACGGCCGGAAGGCAGTCCCCTCACCACTGTCAAGGAGCCGACCATGCCCGTCATATCCGTCCCCCAGGACTTCAACGAGGACGACCTCTTCGTCGACCTTGAGGGAATCTTCGGGCAATCACTGTTCCTCAAGTGCGAGGGCTTCAATTTCGCCGGATCGATCAAACTCAAGGCCGCCACCGAAATGGTCGAAGCCGCCGAACGCGACGGCCTGCTGACGCCCGACTCGGTTCTGGTCGAGTCGTCCTCGGGCAACCTGGGCGTGGCCCTGAGCATGATCGCGGCCGCCAAGGGCTACCGGTTCCTGTGTGTGACCGACTCCCGCTGCAACCTGGCGACCAGGCTGATGATGGAATCCCTGGGAAGCCAGGTCCACCTCATCACCGAGCCCGACCCCGTCAGCGGCTTCCTCGGCGCACGCATCGACCACGTCCGCGCGCTGTGTGCCTCCGACGACCGCTATGTGTGGCTCAACCAGTACACCAACCCCGGCAACAGCATGGCCCACTACCGCAGGACCGCGCCGGCCATCGCCCGGCAGTTCCCGGAACTGGATGTGCTGTTCGTCGGCGCCGGCACCACCGGAACCCTGATGGGCTGCGCGCGCTACTTCCGCCAGTGGCACCGCCCGGTGCGCATCGTGGCCGTCGACAGCGTGGGATCGGTGACGTTCGGGGGCGCCGCCGGCCGACGGATGATTCCCGGCCTGGGCGCGAGCAGGCGGCCGCCGCTCCTGGACGAGTCCTATGTGGACGACGTGGTGCGCGTGGCGGAGACCGACACCATCCGGACCTGTCACCGACTGGCCAGGCGCGGGTTCCTGTTCGGGGGGTCCACCGGCACCGTGGTCAGCGGCGCGATGGACTGGCTGGGCCGGGAAAAGGGACGGGGGTTGACCGCGGTGGCCATCGCCCCGGATCTGGGTGAGCGGTATCTGGAGACCATCTACCAGACCAACTGGGTGCAGGACCTGTACAGCGAGGACGTCCTCGACTCCAAGACGCTGACCACCGCACCCTAAGGGCTGTCCCGTAATCCCCGGCGGGCGCACGACGACAGCTACAGCACCTCGCCGCGTTGTCGGATCGCCCGAATACGCCCGGTATGAGGACGACCCTCCGCCTTGCGATGCACCGCATCTGACGCCGCGCGCTGATCCACCGGGGATTACGGGACAGCCCTTAGCCGTCCGGCGGATCATGCCGCAGACGCGGAGCTTGGCACGCCCGTCTGTGCTCATGAGAGACCGTCGCTTCCCTCCGACGTGATCCGCCGGAGCGGCCCTACTCGTCGGCGCGGCCGCCGCGAGCGACGGCGGTCAGGGGCAGGACCGCTTGGTGTTGTTCTCGACGGTGGTACGCGCGGCTTCGGCGAGGTCGGTGAACTGACCGGCGAGGGAGGCAAGGGCCTCGGGCTTGAGCCGGTAGTAGACGAACCGGCCGCAGGGCTCCGTCTCCACGATCCCGGACTCCCGCAGCACCTTCAGGTGGTTGGAGAGATTGGTCTGCTTGGCACCCGTCTCCTCGATCAGGTGCGTGGTGCAGAGCGTCTCCCGGGCGAGAAGGGTCACGATCCGGAGCCTGAGCGGGTCGGCCAGGACCCGTATCAGATCAGCATCGGCTGACGTCAGCATGGACTGATACTGTCACATCACTCGACCTCGATTCTTCCGAGGGCTGGCGGCGGCAGTGTGAGCGGCTGACTGCCTGATATGTCCCGTGCCGTGTCGGGACTGGCCGTCGCGTGACGCTGCGGGGCGTCGGGTTCCACGGGCCCGAGGGTGGTGCGGTCCTCTCGTTGTTGTCGGGTGGTGGCCGGCCGTCAGGTGAGGGCCGGAAGCTGGTGAGCGCGCTGCCAGGCGGTGGCGAACGCTGCCCCCCAGGGCCAGGTGCGGTCGAGGTGCAGGGTGCGCCGGCGGGCGTGGGAGGTGAGCCGGGCGGGCAGGTGGTACAGCTTCCTGCGGATCGTCTCCGGTTCGGCGGCGGCGAGTGCGGGCTCGTCGTGCAGGAGGAGGAGCCGGGTCCAGGCGTCGAGGTCGGCGGCGAGCGTGGCGGCCAGCACCCAGGCCATGTTGAGCTGCCAGGACTTCGAGGGCAGCAGCCCGAGGCCGACCCGCTTGATCGCTTTGACACGGTCCTCGACCTCGGCGTGATCACGGTAGAGGGCGTCGACGAACCACACCTGCCCGGAGCCCGGGGCCCCGGAGAGCCCTTGGCGGGCGGGGATGTTCGTGGCGACGATCTGGTAGCGCCAGCCGGTGCGCTTCTCGAACGCGGTCAGCTTCTTCGTATCCCGCCGCGAGGGCTTGACCCGGCGCACGATCAGCCGCATCCCGGCCGGCCAGCCGGTCAGGTCACGGACCCCGGTCAGCTCGGCGACCTGGTAGGACACCCATTCCCCATCGGGTCCCTTGATCTCGTGGAGTTGGCCGTCCTGCCGCAGTGCGGCCGTCCACACGTTCTCGGGCAGCAGCGCGATGGCCCGCTCGTCCGTGGCGTTGATGGCCCAGCCGGTCACCCAGCGCACCCGGCGCCGGCTGGTGGTCAGACTCTGGAGATGGTCCAGGACCTCGTGGCTGAAGGCCGCGCCGTCGATCCGCACCAGCAGCTTCGACCACAGCGGGAGCGGGAGCTGCCGAAACGCCGAGGCCAGGACGCTCTTGTGGTCGGCGACATCGTTCGGTGGCGCGTTGCCGGGCCGCAGCAGCATGGCGACGCACTCACGGGTGTTGGCCACCCACGCCCCCAGCGGCATGTGACCGAAGGTCCCCTTGAAGGTGCCCGCCGCGCCTTCCTTGCGGCTGGTGCAGGTCACGATGGTCGCATCCAGGTCCAGGACGTACCAGCCGGTCAGCTCCCGGCCGCACACCGAGATCCAGGGGAAACCGCCGGGCCGCAGGGCGAGCAGCGTCCACACCACGCGGCGTATCGCGGCACGGGCGCGTTCCACCCTGGCCGCGACCGGGGCGTCGATCGCGGCCAGGGCGCGGCGCAGGGTGCTGTCCGAAACCGGGCGCGGGAACACCGCACGCCAGTGGTACTGGAGTTGCTCGGCCTCCAGGACGTTCGTCGCGCCGAGCACGATCGCACAGGCCAGCTGGACCAGCGCCATGCCCCGGTCCCGCCAGCCCGGCCCGGTGCCCTTCGGCAACGCCGCACTCAGCGCGGCGGCCAGGCCGACGCGGTCGGCGACCTTCCGCAGCAGCACCACGCCCGCGTGGCCGATCAGGTTCTTGCCGTCGGCCCGCACGGCAAGCCGGTGATCCCATTCGGTAACCTGCACCTGTTGGGTGCCTCTTCTCCGCGACGTTCTTGATCTCAGCAGTCAGATCATCGCAGGTGGGAGGCACCCTTCTTCTGCCGGGACGTCAGATCACTTTCATAGCTGAATACATGAGGTCGAGGCTGATACGAGTTCCGGGCGGCGCCGACCAGGGTTCACTCCCTTCCGGCCGGCACTCACCCCCGTACGGCTGTTGACCGCGAAAGAAGTACCGATGTCTGCCACTCCACTCGCCTCCGTGCTGTTCGTCTGTGTGCACAACGCCGGACGTTCACAGATGGCCGCGGGCTTCCTTTCGCAGCTCGCGGGCGACCGGATCGAGGTCCGCTCGGCCGGCTCGATCCCGGGCGAGCGGGTCAACCCGGCCGCGGTCGAGGCCATGCTGGAGGTCGGCGTCGACATCGCCGCCCAGAAGCCGAAGATCCTCACCACCGAGGCCGTCCAGGCGTCCGACTATGTGATCACCATGGGCTGCGGCGACGCCTGCCCCGTCTTCCCTGGCAAGAAGTACCTCGACTGGGCCCTGGAGGACCCGGCAGGCAAGGGTGTGGAGTCCGTGCGCCCCATCCGGGACGAGATCAGGGCCCGCATCGAGGTTCTTGTCAGCGAGATCGATGCCACGCAGGGGCCGGGGGCGTGAGGTCGCTCTTCCTGCGCCCGGGTTCGAATCGGCTGTGGCCACGCCTTGTCCGGGCGGGACGTAGTGTTCACGGTTGGTGAGGGGACGCGCACGCAGTGGACCGGAAGTCCCGTCGCATCGGTGACGGGGCCGTCGGAGCATGGGGAGACGACTTCGATCGGGTCCGGCATGGAGGAAACAGAGACCAGGGGAGGCGGTTGGATGCGGCAGGCCGGTGTACTTGACGTCGGGTGCCACAGCGCTCTGCTCACGGTGGTGCGATCGCGGCCGGGCACGGTGATGGAGCCGGTGTTCTCCCACAAGGTGCGTCTGCGACTGCACGAGACGCTCGACCGGAAGGGTCGACTCGACGAGGCCGGGGTGGAGAGCGTCGAGCGCGCCGTGGCCCAGGCGGTCGCCTCCGACCCTCGACTGCGCGAAACCGACATGTTCGCTTTCGCCACCTCCGTCATCCGGGACGCACCCAACCGCGACGAGGTCATCCGGCGTGTGGCCAGGCGAACGGGTACCCGACTGAGCGTGCTGGACGGCGAAGAAGAAGCGCGGCTCGCCTATGTGGCGGCCCGTCAGTGGGCGGGCCCGACGGCCGGGCGGCTGCTGGTCCTCGACGTCGGAGGCGGCACCGTGGAGATCGCCTCGGGTACCGGAGACCAGCCGCACAGCGTCCACTCCCTGCCCCTGGGCGCCCGCAGAATCACCCGTGACTGGCTGCCCGGCGGCATCGCCCCGTCCAAACAGGGGCTCAACGAGATCCGTCGGTATCTGCGTCGAAAGCTGGAAGCCGTCCCCGACCTGCCTCGGGCGGAACCGGGGACACGCGTGCTGGCCTGCTCCAAGACGTTCGAGCAGCTCGCCCGGCTCGCCGCCGCCAGAGGCAAGGCACACCGCTCGCAACGGAAGCTGGGCCTGCCCCAGTTGCGTGCGTGCGTCCCTGTACTGGCGGCCGCGAATCCGGCCCGCCGCGCCAAGCTCCCGGGCATCTCCCGGCACCGTGCCGAACAGTCCCTGGCCGGAGCCCTGGTGGCCGAGGCCCTCATGGAAGCCTGCGAGGCCAAGGCGGTCGAGGTGTGCCCTTGGTCCACTCGTGAAGGCCTGCTGCTCGAGCACCTCGCCACCCTCCACGACACGCCCGATCACCCGCGCTCGGCATGAGCAGCGCGGCCGACCGTGCGGGTTTCCCTCACAAGAGGGGGACAGACGCAACGGCCCCGATCACCATGGCGATCGGGGCCGTAGTCGTGTCGGGGCCGCCGACGGACGGCAGGTTGGGGGGCTAACGGGCTGGCGGGGGCTTCAGGACGCTTCCTCGTCGCCGTCAGTGGCAGGGAAAGCCGAGCAGGTGGCGGGCGTCGTGGACCCACTCGTGGACGTTCTCGCCGGACACGAGGGAGGTGGCGCCCTGCTCGGCGCCGACGAAGTAGAGCAGGACCAGCATCAGGATGCCGAAGAAGACCGCCCAGGGGACGATCGCGGCGATCGGCAGCTTGGCCGGTACGGCGGTGGGGGTGGTGGCCGACTGAACAGCGGACTGTGCCAAGGCAGAACCTCCTGGGGAACTCGCGTCCCGTCTCGGTGGTGCACAGGACGACTGGCGCGGGTCTGACTTACCCGGTTCTCAGGCCGCCAAGAGGAGGCATGGGCACTCGGTTTACAGTGGCGCGACCGTGCCGGAATCTCACCGGCTTCCGCCGACCGTCGTCGATGTCGACGAGAACGTACCGCGAAGCGGAGGCGCGGCCAAGAGCGCACAAGGTGGCGGGGAATGCGCCCTGCTCTGCGCGGGCTGCGAACTCCCCGGACGGACAGAGAAGTCGGACACGAGAGTGGGCGAATGACCAGCCGAGTGATGATGATCTCACCCGCGATCAGTGCGGCGCTGCGGGAGGCACGCTTCGACGACGGAAGCCCGCTCGACGCGACCGGCGCCGCGCGGGCGCGATCAGCCGCCGGCTCCCTCAGGGCAGCCGAACGGATATTCGTCTCCCCCACCCCGCGATGCCGGGAGACCGCCTCGGCGTTGGGGTTCGACGACACTGTCGAGACCGCGCCGACGGGACTCGATGTGGGCGGTTGGCAGGGCCGTACGCTGGCCGACGTCAGCGCCGAAGCCCCGGACGCCGTCGCGCTCTGGCTGGCCGACCCCACGGCCGCCCCACACGGGGGCGAGTCGGTGCTCCGCCTCTGCGAGCGGGTCACGGTCTGGCTGGATGAGGTCGCGCAGCTCTCGGGCCGGACCGTCGCCGTGGTCGAGCCGGAAGTCGTACGAGCCGCGACCGTGCGGGCCCTCGGAGCACCGGAGTCCGCATTCTGGCGGATCGACGTACCGCCACTGAACGCCATCGAGTTCAGCGGGCGTGCCGGACGCTGGAACGTGACGTTCGGAAGACCGCTCGGCCACGACAAAGGCACCACTCACTGAGCAGGCGCCGACCGCGGGCATTCCGACGACGGGAATTTGACGACAGGGCCTAGCCGATGAGGGTCTCCTTCGGGCGGACCACGCAGAACTCGTTCCCCTCCGGATCGGCGAACACGGTCCACGACTCACTGCCGCTCTGCCCTACGTCCGCCCGGCGGGCGCCCAGTGCGAGGATGCGTTCTATCTCGGTCTCCCGGTCCTCGGCGGCGGACGTCAGATCGAGGTGCAGGCGGTTCTTCACGACCTTTCGGTCCGTCACCGGCATGAAGCAGATGCCCACCGGCGCGGTCTCGTTCGGCCCGATCACCACCTCCCGCTCCCGCTCGGACAGAATCCGCCAGCCCAGTACCTCGGCCCAGAACCGGGCCAGGGCAGGCAGGTCGTGCGCGTCGATGACGATGTGATGCAGCGAGACAGGCATACCGGTCAGTGTGCCCTGCGAACGCCTGGTCGGCTGCTCCCTGCTTCGTCGCCGCCGAGGCCCGGAGCGAGACCGGCGGCGGCCGTCTCGTGCGGGGCCGAGCGCCACCCTGCCGGCCTGCCTGTTCCAAGCGGTCGTCCTGCTCGCCGATGTAAACAACGCCGAGCGCGGCAAGGGGGCTGGGCGCCGCGGCCGCGTCGTCGCGGGCCGCCGTGCGAGGGCCGCCGTGCGAGGGCGGGGGCTTCGCTCCTCGGCCGAGCCGCGCGCCGCCTCGACGCCCACGCCATCCGCCCCGCCGTGGATGCGCCGAACCCCCTCCCGGAACGCTCAGCTGGACTCGCGGACGATCAGTCGGCAGGGGACGGTGTGCACCCCCGGCGCCGGGTCGGCGTCGATGGCTTCGAGGAGTCGCAGGGCGGCGATCCGGCCGATCTCGGCGAGGTCCATGTCGATCGTGGTGAGGGGCGGCCTGCTGGCCAGGGCCATCGTGTCCCAGTTGTCGTAACCGACGACCGCGATGTCACCGGGCACGTCGACCCCCCGCTCGCGCAGCGCGTCCGCCACGCCCCGGGCGATCTGGTCGTTGCCGCAGAAGAAGGCGTCCGTGTCCGGTGCCGTGCGCAGCACCGCGTCGGCGGCGCGGCGCCCCCAAGCCTCGCTCCACTCCCCGTGGTGGACCCGCCCGGTCGCGAGTTCGAGGGAGGCCCGCTCCAGATGCTCCACCGCGTGCCGGGCCCGGTCGCGGGCGGCCGCGTGGTGTACCGGGCCGGTGATGTGCGCGATGCGCGTGCGTCCCGTGGCCAGCAGGTGCTCGACTGCCAGTACAGCCCCGCCCCGGTCGTCGGAGACCACCGAGGTGTCGGCCGGGTCGGAGGACGGCGAGAGCGCGTAGACGATGGGGACGGCCTCGATGCCGTTCAGGGGTGGGCGGGGGTCCGTACGGCGGCCGGTGACGATGATGCCGTCCACGCGGCGGTCCATGAGGTTGCGCAAGTGATGCTGTTCCCGGATCGCGTCGCCGCGGGTGTCGCACAGCAGCACGGAGATCTTGCCGGCCCCGAGCGCGTCCTCGGCGCCGAGCAGTACGGGGGTGCTGAAGCGGCCGATGCCGTCGGTCGTCATCAGCCCGACCGTCCAGCTCCGCCCGGTGTGCAGGCTCTGCGCGTGCTGGTTGGGCCGGAACCCGAGTGTGTCCACGGCGTCGAGGACCCGCTGGCGGGTTTCGGGGCGCATCCGCCCGCCGCCGTTCAGCGCCTTCGACGCCGTACCCACGCTGACGCCCGCCAGGGCGGCGACGTCGGCGAGCTTCGCCGGGCCGGCGGAGCGGGAATCTGGAGCAGCGGTCACGAGCAAACCTTTTCCTGGATGGCAACGACCCGTCCATCGTCGCAGCCTCCCCTGGGTGAGTACCAGCCACCGGGCAACAGAAAAATCTCTTGCCGTGACCCTTGACCCGACTACCCCTCTGCCCTCTACTTCTCGGCAGGAAAAACGATTGCTCAAACGAGTTCCGAGAACCTCCCGCCTTTCGTGCACGGGGGCCGTCGCGCCCCGTCCCGCATGCCGATCCCCTCCCCGCCACCACCTCCCCGGAGAACCATGCCCCGCACAGACTCCGCCCTGCCCTCCCCCACCGGCCTCTCGGCTTCCCCCGCGCAGGGCGCCGCCCCCGCGGGCCCGGTTCGCCTCGGCCCGGACGCCCAGGCCGCGCTGCGTCCCGCCGCCGCAGAGGTGCGTACCGGCTTCTGGCACGATCGCCGTGAGGTCAACGCGCGCACCTCGATCCCGCAGGGCCCCGCTCTGCTGGAGTCCGCGGGAAACCTGCACAACCTGCGTCTGGCGGCGGGCACGGCACAGGGCGAGTTCCAGGGCGTGTACCCCTTCGTCGACACCGACGTCTACAAGTGGCTGGAGGCCGCCGCCTGGCAGCTCGCCCAGAGCGGGCCGTCGGCCGACGGTGCGGACAGCAGCCCCGACCTGCGTCAACTAGCCGCCGACGTGGAGCGGATCATCGCCCTGGTCGCCGACGCGCAACAGTCCGACGGCTACCTCAACACCTGGTTCCAGGTCCGCCGGAACGGCGAGCGCTACCAGGACCTGCGCTGGGGCCACGAGTTGTACTGCGCGGGCCATCTGATCCAGGCGGCGGTGGCCCATCACCGGGCGACCGGGCGCGATGAACTCCTCGCTGTGGCACGCCGTTTCGCCGACCACATCGACTCCGTCTTCGGCCTTCCCGGCACCGGCCGGCCGATCGACGGCGTCGACGGCCACCCCGAGGTGGAGACCGCCCTGGTCGAGCTGTACCGGGAGACCGGTGAGCGCCGCTATCTGGATCTCGCCGGCTACTTCGTCGACCGTTACGGCCACGACCTGCTCGGCGGCGAGGCGTACTGCCAGGACCGCGTGCCGCTGCGCGAGGCGGTCACCGTCGAAGGGCACGCCGTGCGCCAGTTGTATCTGCTGGGGGGCGCGACGGACCTGGCCACCGAGACGGGCGACGCCGAACTGCGCTCCGCCGCCGAGCGGTTGTGGCGGGCGATGACCACGACCAAGACCCATCTGACCGGTGGTCTCGGGGCGCACCACGACAAGGAGGACTTCGGCGACCCCTTCGAGCTGCCCAACGAACGTGCCTACTGCGAGACCTGCGCCGCCATCGCCTCGATCCAGTGGTGCTGGCGCATGGCCCTGCTCACCGGCGAGGCCCGCTACAGCGACCTGATCGAGCGCACCCTCTACAACGGGTTCCTCGCCGGTGTCTCGCTGGACGGCGAGAGCTGGTTGTACGTCAATCCGCTCCAGGTCCGCGACGGCCACACGGACCTGGGTGGCGACCAGTCGGCCCGCCGCACCCGCTGGTTCCGCTGCGCCTGCTGCCCCCCGAACGTGATGCGACTGCTGGCCGGACTCGAACACTACCTGTCCTCGACCGACGCCGGGGGCCAGGGCCTGCAGATCCACCAGTACGTCAGCGGCCACTACCGGGGTGACCTCGCCGGCACGCCCGTCACCGTGGCCGCCGAGACCGACTACCCCTGGCACGGCGCGGTGTCCCTGACCGTCGAGGAGACCCCGCGGGAGCGGCCCTGGACGCTGTCCCTGCGCATCCCGCAGTGGTGCCACGAGTACCGCGTCCGGTGCGGCAACCGGACGTACGACCAGACCGACGCCCCCGTCACCGACGGCTGGCTGCGCCTGGAACGCACCTGGGCGCCGGGCGACCGGGTCGTCCTCGAACTCGGCCTGGAGCCCCGCCTCACCGCGGCCGACCCCCGGGTGGACGCGGTCCGCGGCTGTGTGGCGATCGAGCGGGGCCCGCTCGTGTACTGCCTGGAGCAGGTCGACCACCCAGGGGGCGGTCTGGACGACGTCGTCATCGACACGGCGCACCCGCTCGTCGTGAAGCAGCGGCCGGATCTGCTCGGCGGTGTGACCACCGTGGTCGCCACGGGGCATCGGCGCTCGGTCCCGGACGTCGGCTGGTGGCCCTACCGCTCCGCCGACGCCGCCCCTGACAGCTTGCCCTCGGGCGCGCTCGTCGAGCTCACCGCGATCCCCTACTACGCCTGGGCCAACCGGCGGGACGGCAGCATGCGCGTCTGGCTGCCCACCTCCTGACTCCGGCCCCCTGCGCACCCCGTCACCCCCGTCACCCCGCATGACACTCATGACAACGAGGTCACCGCAATGCGAAACACCCGCAGAACCCTCCTCGCCGCCTGTGTCGCCGTCGGCACCCTCGCCTCCGTCACGGCCTGCGGGGGCGGTGGTTCGGGTTCCTCCGCCTCCTCCGGCAAGTCGGCGACGTACACCTTCTGGGACCCGTACCCGCAGTTCGACACCTCCTCGGACTGGGGCAAGCGTGTCGCCCAGTGCGGTACCGCGGCGGGCGTCAAGATCAAGCGCACTGGCTACGACACCACCGACCTGGGCAACAAGGCGCTGCTGGCCGCCCAGCAGGGCAACGCGCCCGACGTGATGCTCGTGGACAATCCGGTCGTCTCCACACTGGTGGAGGCGGGGATCCTCAACAAGACGAGCGACCTCGGTCTGGACACGTCCGCGATCCAGAAGAACATCATCGGCGCGGGCACCATCGACGGCGCCTCCTACGGTGTACCGATCGGCGCCAACACGCTGGCCCTCTACTACAACCAGAAGATCCTGACAGCCGCCCATGTCGACCCCGCCTCCATCAAGGACTGGGCGTCACTCACGGCCGCCCTGAAGAAGGTCAAGTCGGCCGGGAAGAAGGGCATCACCTTCTCGGCGATCGGCACGGAGGAGGGCAGCTTCCAGTTCCTGCCGTGGTTCTGGGGCGCGGGCGGCGACCTCACCCACCTCGACTCGCCGAAGAGCGTGGCCGCGCTGTCGCTGTGGAAGCAGTGGGTCGACGAAGGTCTCGCGCCCAAGGACGTCCTGAACAACACCCAGACCACCAGTTGGCAGGAGTTCGCCACCGGCGACTACGCCTTCGGTGAGAACGGCACCTGGCAGCTCGCCAACGCGGAGAAGGCCGGGTTCCCGTACGGGGTCGTCAGCATTCCCGGGCAGAACGGCGGTTCGGCGCCGGTGCCGACCGGTGGCGAGTTCGTCACCGTGCCCGTGCAGCAGGACGCCGCGCGCTACGCCATCAGCAAGAAGATCGTCACCTGTCTGACCAGCTCCGAGAGCCTGCTGACCAGCGACACCGCCCTGACGTACGTCGCGCCCACCGCGGCGGTCCAGGCCCAGCAGGTCAAGGCGAACCCGAAGCTCAAGCCGTGGGTGGAGGCCGTGGCCGCCGCGCGTGGCCGTACCAGTGGCGGCCTGGGCACCAAGTACCCCACCATCTCTCAGCCGATGTGGACCGCCGTGCAGGCGGCCCTGTCCGGTGGCAAGAGCCCCGAGGCGGCTCTCGACGCCGCGCAGACGGTGGCCGGCAAGAGCAAGGGCTGACGCGGCCGGCCAGCACGAGGGCCGACTGCGCGCGGCGCCGCAGGCCGCGTCCCGGACACCGCCACCCGCATCCAGGAGTTCGCATGACCATCGCCCGAGTCGACCGCCGTCCCAAGCGGTTCCCGGCCCTGTCCGGAGCGCCGGGCGGCGCCGGGCGGCGTGACGTGCCGCCACGCCGTCGACGCGGCAGGGACCGGCTGACCGCGCTGGGCTTCCTCGCCCCGCTCGTGGCCTACCTCGCCGCCTTCTATCTCTATCCGCTCTACCGCAACCTCGATCTGAGCCTGCGTGACTACACGGTCCGCTCGTTCGTGGCGGGCGACGCGCCGTTCTCGGGCTGGGACAACTTCTCCCAGGTGCTGAACGACCCGACCTTCGGGCCCGCGCTGCGCAACACGATGGTGTTCACGTTCGTGTCAATCGTGCTCCAGTACGCGGCCGGGCTGGCGCTCGCGGTCTTCTTCAACCGGCACTTCCGTCTCGCCACCACCCTGCGGGCGCTGTTCCTCATCCCGTGGCTGCTGCCGCTGATCGTGTCGGCGTCGACCTGGTCCTGGATGCTGAACAGCGAGTCGGGCGTGGTCAATTACGTCCTCCACCTGGTCGGCGTCTCGCCCGTCGACTGGCTGACCTCGCCGCACTGGGCGCTCGCCTCGGTCGTCATCGCCAACGTCTGGATCGGTATCCCCTTCAACCTGGTCATCCTCTACAGCGGTCTGCAGAACATCCCCGGGGAGCTGTACGAGGCCGCCTCGCTGGACGGGGCGAGCGGCCGGCAGCAGTTCCGCCGCATCACCTTCCCTCTCCTGCGGCCGGTCTCCGCGATCACTCTGCTGCTCGGCCTGGTCTACACGCTCAAGGTGTTCGACCTGATCTGGATCATGACCAAGGGAGGTCCCGGAGACTCCTCCTCGACGTTGGCGACCTGGTCGTACCAGCTCGCGTTCGGCACCCTGCTCCCGCACTTCGGCCCCGGTGCCGCCGTCGGCAACATCCTCATCCTCATCGCCCTCGTCTTCGGCCTGCTGTACATCCGCGTCCAGAGGAGGCAGGAAGCGTGAAGTCCCGTACGAGCTCCCGCCGTTACACCGCCGTCGGACTTCTGCTGACCGGGATCATGCTGTTCCCGGTGTACTGGATGCTGAACGTGTCCCTCACCCCGCAGCAGGACATGCGCAAGTCTCCGCCCGACCTGCTCCCGCTGCACCCCACGTTCGAGGGCTACCGGGCCGTGCTGCACGACCAGATGCCCTACCTCGGCACCAGTCTGCTCATCGGCCTCGGCACCGTCGCCGCCACCCTCGTCCTCGCCGCACCGGCCGGCTACTCACTGGCCAAACTCCGCCCCCGCGGTGGCGGCGTCATGGGCCTCGCCCTCCTCGTCGCCCAGATGATCCCCGGCATCGTCATGGCGATGGGCTTCTACGGGATCTTCCTCAACCTCGGCCTGCTGAACTCCTGGTGGGGTCTGATCATCGCGGACTCCACCATCGCCGTGCCGTTCGGCGTCATGATCTTCACGGCGTTCATGTCGGGCATCCCCGACGAGCTCACCGCCGCCGCGCGCATCGACGGCGCGGGCACCTGGCGCACCTTCTGGTCCGTCGTCCTGCCGGTGAGCCGCAACGCCGTGGTCACCGTCTCGCTGTTCAGCTTCCTGTGGGCCTGGTCCGACTTCGTCTTCGCCAACACCCTCGACGGCGGCGGCGATCTTCGCCCGATCACCCTCGGCATCTACCGCTACATCGGCAACAACAACCAGGAATGGAACGCGATCATGGCCACCGCCGTCGTCGCGTCCGTACCCGCCGCCGTCCTGCTCGTCCTCGCGCAGCGGTACGTGGCCGCCGGGGTCACCGCGGGCGCGGTCAAGGACTGACCGGGACGTCAGCCCCCCCCATCCACCTCCTCATCCGTCAGGAGAGCCGCCACCCATGCCTGTTCCGAGATCTCAGTCACGCACGCCCAGAAGACCGTTCGACCGTACGGCCGCCGCCGTTGTGGCGACGGTCCTGGCCACCGCCGCGACCGCCCTCACGGGCACGCCCGCCCAGGCGGCCCCCACCGCGTCCACGACCCTGGTCGTCAACGCCGCCCAGACCCTGCGGTCCGTCACCCATGTCGCCACGGGCAGCCTCTACGGCCTCGCCGACGCGAGCACCCCGGCCGACAGCCTCGTCCAGCCGCTCAAGCCGAACACCTTCGTCCAGATGGCACCCGGCGGCCACCAGTTGCCCAACGGTGAGCCCAGCCCCGCCGGAGACTCCCTGGTCGTCGCCCCCAAGGCCGCCAGAGCCGGTGCGAAGGTCGTCGTCCGGATGCCCGACTGGTACCCCGACTTCCCCTACAAGTGGGTGAGTTGGAGCGACTGGCTGTCCGCCGTCGACACCCAGGTCGCCTCGGTCAAGTCCGCCGGCGCCGGCAACATCAGCGCGTACGAGCTGTGGAACGAGCCCGACTGGACCTGGGACACCGCCAACGCCGGTGCCTTCGACACGGGTTGGGCACGTACATACAAGGAAGTGCGCGCCAAGGACGCCGCCACTCCCATCCAGGGACCCAGCTTCTCGGCGTGGAATCAGATCTGGATGAGCCAGTTCCTCACCGACGCCAAGGCCAGTGGCACCGTCCCGGACGTCATCGCCTGGCACGAGCTCCAGGGCAGCAAGGACATCGCGGCACACGTATCCGCCTACCGGGCCCTGGAGAGCGGCCTCGGCATCAACCCGCGGCCGATCTCCATCGAGGAGTACGCGACACCGAGTGAGATGGGGATACCCGGCGCCCTCGTCGGCTACGTCGCCAAGTTCGAACGGGCGGGCGTCCACGACGCGGAACTCGCCTTCTGGAACCACTACGGAACCCTTGGCGACACCCTGACCGACACCGGTGGATCGCCCAACGGCTCCTACTGGCTCTACAAGTGGTACGGCGACATGTCCGGGAACATGCTCACCACCACTCCCCCAGCGCAGACCGGCATCGACGGCGCCGCCTCGCTCACCGGTGACGGCCGGCAGATCAGCGTGATCTTCGGCGGGGGCACCGGTTCGACGGCTGTCACCGTCAACGGACTCGGCTCTCTTTCCGCCTTCGGCGGCACGGCGCACGTGAAGCTGGAGTACACCCCGTCCAAGGGCCGCACCACGGCCGTCTCCGCCCCGCACACCATCTCCGAGAGCGACTACCCGGTCAGCAACGGCTCCCTCACCGTCCCCGTCGCGATGAACGCGTCCGACGGCTACCACCTGGTCGTCACGCCCAGCGGGACGTCCACCTCGCTGGCCGGGCGCTATCAGATCACCAACAGGAACAGCGGGCTCGCGCTGGACACACAGAGCGCGGGCACCGCGCAGGGCACCGCCGTCGTCCAGGCAACCTTGACCACCGGCACCGACCAGAACTGGACGATGGTGTCGGCGGGTTCGGGCCTCTACAAGGTCGTGAACCAGGCCAGTGGTCTGCTGCTCGGCATCAACGGGATGAGCACCGGTGCCGGCGGAACGGCCCTGATCTGGGGCGACAACGGCACCGCCGACCACCTCTGGCAGCTGATCCCCACCGACAACGGCTTCTACAAGATCGCCAACTACCACAGTGGCCTCCTGCTCGGCGTCACCGACATGAGCACCTCCTCCGGCGCCCAAGTCCTCCAGTGGGACGACAACGGCACCGCCGACCACCTGTGGAAACTCACCTCGCGCTGAGGGCCCGGCCGAACGCTCCCGCGCCTGCCGCCGACCGCGGGGCGCGGGAGCGTCGCCCTCGCCGCCTTCGTCCCCCGTCAGCGGGCGACCGGCTCGGCAGCGCCGGTGGCCGGTGGTCCGGGCGAGCGGCCGACGAAGCCGTGTGCGTCGTACGGCTACGGAACGGCAGGCTCCTCCCGGCCGACGAGAGCCTCCGCCCGGCCCACTCCTTGGGCCAGACAGCCGCCGACGCCCGCTACGCGACGTGGGATCACCCCGCGTGTCACCCTCCATCGGCGCCGCTCGGCCGGCCCCCCTCACCACATCGAACTGTAATTCGACACGCATACTTACCGGCTCCTCGGGGAACACGCGTCGACGACACCCACCCCGACGATGCCCAGTTCACCACCCACTCCACTCCACCACCGAGCACCGCCCGAGCGCGTCCACTCCCACCCGAGCCGGCGATCCCCAGCGAGCACTTCCCCTTGACCAACACAGGCGGTCCCATCGTGAGCAAGTCTTCCTTCGCCGACCCGGAGCAATCCGAATCGCCGGTCCGATCGAAGACCCACCTCCGCGAGGTCACCCGTCCCGGCCCCTTGCCCTCCCTCACCGGTCTGCGCTGGGTGGCGGCCCTGCTCGTCTTCTGCCTGCACACCCGCAATCTGGGCTACTTCAACGGGCAGGCCCGTCACTTCGCCGACTGGGGCTTCGGGGCGGGCTCCACCGGGGTCTCCTTCTTCTTTCTGCTCTCCGGCTTCGTCCTCTCCTGGTCCGCCCGGTCCGACGACCGTCCCACGGCCTTCTGGCGCCGCCGCTTCGCCCGCCTCTACCCCATCCACCTGGTCACAGCCTGCATGGCGGTGTTCGTCATGGGCATGGGCAAGCCGGCCGGCAGCGCGGCGAATCTCCTCCTCGTCCACTCCTGGTGGCACCCGTGGTGGCAGACGCTCGACCCCGTCAGCTGGTCCCTCGCGTGCGAGGCGTTCTTCTACGCGACCTTCCCCGCGTTCGCCCTGCTGCTGCGGCACGCCGGGGCCCTCACCGCGGCCGCGCTCGCCGGCGCGAGCGTCCTGACCGTGCTCATCCTGACCCGGGCGGACCTGCATATGGGGGTCGGCCGGACCCTGTACTCCTTCCCCCCGGCCCGGCTGCCGGAGTTCGTCCTCGGAGTCGCCGTCGCCCGCCTCGTACTCCTCGGCCGCTGGCGCGGCCCCGGCCTGGAGGCGTCGGTGGCCCTGACGATCATCGGCTACTTCCTGGTCTCCCAGGTCGGCGGAGCATACGCCTGTGTCGCCTGCACCTTGGTCGGTTTCACCTGTCTGATCCCCGCGGCCGCCCTCGCCGACGTACGCGGCCTGCCCAGCTTGTGGCGGCATCCGGCCCTCGTCCGACTGGGTGAACTCTCCTTCGCTTTCTACATGGTCCACCTGCTCGTGCTGCGGGTGGGGCAGCACCTGTCGAAACCGTCGCCGATCGGCGCGATCACCGCCTTCGCGGTGTCCCTGGCACTCGCCTGGCTCCTCTACGAGTACGTGGAGGTACCCGCCAGGCGATGGCTTCTGCGGCCCTTCATGAGATCCCTGCGACGCACCCCCGTGTCACGCTGATCAGGCGGGGCTGTCCCACAGGACATGCAGGGTGGGCGGCTTGCGGAAGACCAGCCCGTGCGGAGTGGTCGGGTGGGCCGGGTCGAGGCGCAGGGCGGGGAGACGTTCGAGCAGGCCTTGGAGGGCGATACGGGTCTCCAGCCGGGCGAGGTGCGCGGCGAGACAGTAGTGCGGGCCGTGTGCGAAGGCCAGCTGGAGACGCGCGTTGTCGCGGCGGACGTCGAACCGATCGGGGTCGGGGAAGACGGCCGGGTCGCGGTTGGCGCCCGTCAGGGAGACGGTGACCAGTTCACCCCGACGGATCGTGGCCGGGCCGAGGACGGTGTCACGGGTGGCGTAACGGTCCACGACCGCCGCTCCGGGTTCCAGGCGCAGCGATTCCTCGATCGCGCCGTCCAGCAGGTCGGCGTCGGCCCGGACAAGGGCGAGTTGGCCGGGGTCTCGCAGCAGGTGCAGCAGCGCGTTGGTGATCATCGCCTCGGTGGTCTCTATCCCTCCGAACATCAGCACCGCGGCGTTGGACGCCACTTCGGGCAGCGCCAGCCGTTCGGCGGCGGAGCCGAGGAGCGAAGCCGCGCCCCGGTCGGCGACGGTGGCTTCCACCGCGGCACGCAGCCGTGCATACGCCGCGGCGCCCGCCGGTGCCGCCTCGTGTCCGGCGGTGATGTCCGAGACCGACCGCACGATGGAGTCGTACCAGGAGAGCACCGTGTCCGGGGTGGTGCCGACCAGCCCGAGTGCCTCGGTCACCACGGCGACGGCGAGCGGGCCGGCGAAGGCGCGTCGCAGTTCGACGGCGCCCGCCGGTTCCAGCGCGGTGATGAGCCGATTGGTCTCCCGCTCGATGAACGAGGCGAAGCCGTCCCGTACTTCCCGGGGGCGGAAGGCAGCGGTGAAGGGCTCCCGGTGGCGGGCGTGCTCGTCACCGTCGAGGGACAGCATGCTCGGGCCGACGACCTGCGCGGTGGAGAACCGGGGGTCGTCGACGGTGAAGGTCGCGGGGTCCCGCATTACGCTCAGCGCGAGATCGCGGCGGGTCACCAGCCAGCCGTCCAGCTCCGGCAGCCAGGAAACGGGCTCGTGCGCACGGAGCCGGGCCAGTCGCGGATGGGGATCCGCGGCGAGTTCGGCGAGCGTGGTCGCGGCACCGAGCGGGAAGGAGCCGACGGCGCTCATCGCAAGCCTTGGCTGGACAGGGGGAATGGGATCACAGCCAAGGCTAACAATCGTGCTGAAAGCGCGGCTGACGGGGGCGTGATCAAGAAGGTCCTCGCACGGGTGGCGAAGGCCACTGACGGGATCGACGCGTCCGACACCACGGACATAGGCGTCGGGGAGGTCTGGTCGGCCGTGGCCTCCCACCTCGGTGGCCGCACATCGGAGCTGACCCCGATCCGCGACGGCGTCGTGTGGAACCTGCGGCTGCCCCGCACCCTGCTCGCCGCGGTCTACGCCGCCGGGCTCGCGGTGTGCGGGGCGGTCGTGCAGTCCCTGCTGCGCAACCCGCCCGCCGCCCCCTTCGTCCTCAGCGTCTCCGTGACCCGTACCCGGCTGATGCTCCAGTGCGTCACGGCCCTGGATCCACCACCGGTCCGCTCGGCCTGGACGACCAGGCCTGGGCGGTGACCGACCATCAGGACACCGCGGCGCTGAACTTCTTCCGCTGCCGGGGCCGGCGCCAGACCGTGTACCCGCAGCCCAGGGCGCACTCCGCGTGGATCGTCCTCCTCACTCCGCGGCACCCGGCGCTGTCCGAGATCCCTGTGCTGCCGTAGTACGAACCCGACCTGTCGATCAAGCCCACCTCTGGGAGGTCAAGGTCACAGCCGCGTCCTCTGCTGCTCACCTGCGGATCTGGCCTAGCATCCGAGCATGACGGTCCTGCCTGACGACGGGCTCTCGCTGGCCGCCGAGTTCCCTGACGCGACGCATGAGCAGTGGCAACGCCTGGTTGAGGGCGTCCTGCGCAAGTCGGGCAAGGAAGTCTCGGGCGACGCAGCGGAAGACGCCCTGTCCACCACGCTGGAGGACGGGCTGCGCGCCCGGCCCCTGTACACCGCGGACGACTCCGCGCCCGATCCCGGCCTGCCCGGTTTCGCTCCCTTCGTCCGAGGCGGCCGCCCCGAGGCCAACACCCTCGGCGGCTGGGACGTACGGCAGCAGCACACCGCCGCCGACGGCGCGGCGGTCCTCGCGGACCTGGAGAACGGCGTCACCTCGCTCTGGCTGGTCGCCGGTGCCGACGCCATTCCGGTGTCCTCGCTCGACCGGGTCCTCGACGGCGTCTATCTCGACCTCGCTCCCGTCGTCCTCGACGCGGGACGCGAAGTCGAGCCCGCCGCGCGCGAATTGCTACGGCTCTACCAGGAGCGCGGGGTCGCCAAGGAGGCCGCGCGCGGCAACCTGGGAGCCGACCCGCTGGGCTACGAGGCCCGTACGGGAGACGGCGGGTTCGACTTCGCGCCCGTCGCCGCTCTCGCGGAGCTGTGCGCCGAGGAGTACCCGGGGCTGCGGGCACTGACTGTGAACGCGCTGCCGTACCACGAGGCCGGCGGCTCAGCGGCCCAGGAGCTGGGCAGTTCGCTGGCGACCGGCGTCTCCTATCTGCGGGAGCTGACCGAGGCAGGGCTGACCGTCCAACAGGCCGCCGCCCAGCTGGAGTTCCGGTACGCGGCGACGGCCGACCAGTTCCTGACCATCGCCAAGCTGCGGGCGGCGCGCCGGCTGTGGGCGCGGGTGACCGAGGTCTGCGGGACCCCGGTCGGCCAGGTGCAGCACGCGGTGACCTCGCCGGTGATGATGTCCCGCCGTGATCCGTGGGTGAACATGCTGCGCGCGACGGTGGCGACCCTGGCCGCCGGGGTGGGCGGCGCCGACGCCGTCACCGTGCTGCCCTTCGACCACGCCCTGGGTCTGCCGGACGCCTTCGCCCGCCGGATCGCCCGCAACACCTCGACGATCCTGGTCGAGGAGTCGCATCTGTCCCGGGTGATCGACCCGGCCGGTGGGTCCTGGTATGTGGAGCGGCTCACCGACGAACTCGCCCACGCGGGCTGGGAGTTCTTCCAGCGGATCGAGCGGGAGGGCGGCCAGGCGGCGGCCCTGCGCTCCGGGCGGCTCGGCCAGGACCTCGCCGACACCTGGGAGGCACGCAGCGCGAAGCTCGCCAAGCGGCGCGAGCCCGTCACCGGGGTCAGCGAGTTCCCGAACCTCGCCGAACGCCTCGTGGAGCGCGAACCCGCCCCCGTGCCGCCGACCGGCGGGCTGCCGCGGGTGCGGCGCGACGAGGCGTTCGAGGCGCTGCGGGCCCGTTCCGACGCCCACCTGGCGGTGACCGGTTCCCGGCCGCGGATCTTCCTGGCCGCCCTCGGCCCGGCCGCCGCGCACACCGCCCGCCTCGCCTTCGCCTCGAACCTGTTCCAGGCGGGTGGCATCGAGCCCGTCACCGAGGGCGCGTTCGAGGACAGCGGTGCCAGCGAGGCCTGCCTGTGCTCCAGCGACACGCTGTACGAGGAGCGGGCCGCGGAGGTCGCCGGGGCGCTGAAGACGACGGGCGCCGGGCACGTGTTCCTCGCGGGCCGTCCCGGGCAGTACCCGGATGTCGATGCCTATGTCTTCGCGGGGTGCGACGCCGTAGCCGTGCTCTCCGCCACCCTCGACCGTATGGGAGTGTCCTGATGGCAGCCATGGGGATTCCCGACTTCTCCGGGATCGAGCTGGGGGTCCCGAAGGCCGACGGCGGCACCGACGACTGGCACGGCGCCGTCAAGAAGGCCACCGGCGGGGCCGATCTCCTGTGGGAGACCCCGGAGGGCATCGCGGTCGAGCCGCTGTACACCGGGCAGGACCTGGAGGGCCTGGACTTCCTGGGCACCTACCCGGGCGTCGCCCCGTATCTGCGCGGCCCGTACCCGACGATGTACGTCAACCAGCCCTGGACGATCCGTCAGTACGCGGGCTTCTCCACCGCCGAGGAGTCCAACGCCTTCTACCGACGGAATCTCGCGGCCGGCCAGAAGGGCCTGTCCGTCGCCTTCGACCTGCCCACCCACCGCGGCTATGACAGCGACCACCCGCGGGTGACCGGTGACGTCGGCATGGCGGGCGTGGCGATCGACTCGATCTACGACATGCGGCAGCTCTTCGACGGCATTCCGCTGGACAAGATGACCGTGTCGATGACGATGAACGGCGCCGTGCTGCCGGTGCTGGCGCTGTACATCGTGGCGGCGGAGGAACAGGGCGTGCCGCCCGAGAAGCTGGCCGGGACCATCCAGAACGACATCCTCAAGGAGTTCATGGTCCGCAACACCTACATCTATCCGCCGAAGCCGTCGATGCGGATCATCTCCGACATCTTCGCCTACACCTCGCAGCGGATGCCGCGCTACAACTCCATCTCCATCTCCGGCTACCACATCCAGGAGGCGGGCGCGACGGCCGACCTGGAGCTGGCGTACACGCTGGCCGACGGGGTGGAGTACATCCGGGCGGGACGGGGCGCGGGGATGGACGTGGACGCGTTCGCGCCGCGGCTGTCCTTCTTCTGGGCGATCGGCATGAACTTCTTCATGGAGATCGCGAAGATGCGTGCGGCGCGGCTGCTGTGGGCGAAGCTGGTCAAGCAGTTCGACCCGCAGAACGCCAAGTCCCTTTCCCTGCGCACCCATTCGCAGACGTCCGGGTGGTCGCTGACCGCGCAGGACGTGTTCAACAACGTCACGCGTACGTGTGTGGAGGCGATGGCGGCGACGCAGGGCCACACCCAGTCGCTGCACACCAACGCCCTCGACGAGGCCCTCGCGCTGCCCACCGACTTCTCCGCACGCATCGCCCGCAACACCCAGCTGCTGATCCAGCAGGAGTCCGGCACCACGCGGGTGATCGATCCGTGGGGCGGCAGCGCGTACGTCGAGAAGCTGACGTACGACCTCGCGCGCCGGGCGTGGCAGCACATCGAGGAGGTCGAGGCGGCGGGCGGTATGGCCAAGGCCATCGACGCGGGCATCCCCAAGCTGCGCATCGAGGAGGCGGCGGCCCGTACCCAGGCCCGCATCGACTCCGGACGCCAGCCGGTCATCGGCGTCAACAAGTACCGCGTCGAGACCGACGAACAGATCGACGTCCTCAAGGTCGACAACTCCTCCGTACGCACCCAGCAGATCGAGAAGCTACGGCGGCTGCGCGCGGAGCGCGACGAGCAGGTGTGCCAGGACGCGCTGCATGCCCTGACCCGCGCGGCCGAGAGCACCGGCAACCTGCTGGAGCTGGCCGTGAACGCGGCCCGTGCGAAGGCCACGGTCGGCGAGATCTCCGACGCCCTGGAGAAGGTGTACGGGCGGCACGCGAGTCAGATCCGTACGATCTCGGGTGTGTACCGCACCGAAGCCGGCGAGTCGCCGTCCGTCGAACGCACCCGCACCCTGGTGTCCTCCTTCGAGGAGTCCGAGGGCCGCCGGCCCCGCATCCTGGTCGCCAAGATGGGCCAGGACGGCCACGACCGCGGCCAGAAGGTGATCGCCACCGCCTTCGCCGACCTCGGCTTCGACGTCGACGTCGGCCCGCTGTTCCAGACCCCGGGCGAGGTGGCGCGCCAGGCCGTAGAGGCGGACGTGCACATCGTCGGGGTGTCCTCGCTGGCCGCCGGACACCTCACCCTCGTACCGGCGTTGCGGGAGTCGCTCGCCGAGGAGGGCCGCGAGGACATCATGATCGTGGTCGGCGGGGTGATTCCGCCGCAGGACGTGCCCACGCTCCTGGAGATGGGCGCGGCGGCCGTCTTCCCACCCGGGACGGTGATCCCGGACGCGGCGTACGACCTGGTGCAGCGGCTGTCCGCCGACCTCGGCCACGGCCTCTGACCCCCATGGCGATCGACCTCGGCACCTATGTGAAGGGCGTACTCGACGGGAAGCGGGCGCTGGTGGCGCGCGCCATCACGCTCGTGGAGTCGACCCGTCCCCAACACCGCTCCATGGCACAGGAGTTGCTGACCGAGCTGCTGCCGCACAGCGGCAGAGCGCGGCGGATCGGGATCAGCGGCGTGCCCGGCGTGGGCAAGTCGACGTTCATCGACGCGTTCGGCACACTGCTCACCTCGCTCGGATACCGGGTCGCGGTGCTCGCCGTCGATCCGTCGTCGACCCGGACGGGCGGTTCGATCCTGGGTGACAAGACCCGGATGGAGCGCCTGGCCGTCGACCCGGCGGCCTTCGTGCGGCCCTCCCCCACCGCGGGCACCCTCGGCGGGGTGGCGAAGGCGACCCGGGAGTCGATCGTGGTGATGGAGGCGGCGGGCTACGACGTCGTCCTGGTCGAGACGGTCGGCGTCGGCCAGTCGGAGACCGCGGTCGCGAACATGGTCGACTCCTTCCTGCTCCTGACCCTCGCCCGCACCGGGGACCAGTTGCAGGGCATCAAGAAGGGCGTCCTGGAGCTGGCGGACGTCATCGCCGTCAACAAGGCGGACGGACCGCACGAGCGCGACGCCCGCGCGGCGGCACGGGAGTTGGCGGGCGCGCTGCGGCTGATGCACCCCGCCGACGCCGCCTGGACCCCGCCGGTACTGAGTTGCAGCGCCCGTGAGTCGACCGGCCTGGACGAGGTCTGGGAGCGCCTCGAACAGCACCGTGCGCTCCTCGACTCCACCGGCCGCCTCGCCGCCAAGCGCCGCGACCAGCAGGTGGACTGGACGTGGACGATGGTCCGCGACGAACTCCTCGGCCGCCTGCACGCCGACCCGGCCGTGCGCGCCCTCGCTCCCGGCCTCGAACAGCAGGTACGGGACGGGGAGTTGACGGCCACGCTGGCCGCCGAGCGCATCCTGGGGGTGTTCGGCAGCGAGCGCGGCTGAACCGCGGGCGAGCGGCGCGCCGGGTGATGCAGTGAGCCCTGTACGCGCCCCCGTGTGCCGGGGGAACATGCGCCACGTCGACGGTCATGTGGCTGAGGTAGCGCTTACCCAGCCGCTCATTTTCCAGAAAGCAGGTCGGCTGCCGTGCTGTTGCGTCTGCCCACGTCCGTTTCCGAAGCACAGGAGTGCATGGCCGAGGGGGCGGTGCCCATAGGTGGGGCGACGCTGGTGTGGGCCACCTGGCAGCGGGACGGCTTCCCCGAGCGGGCGATGTCGCTGCGCGACCTGCCTGAGGCCAACACGATCGGACGCGAGGCTCTGGGTGGGGCCGTGGTGCTCAACCGGATCGACGACCGCGTGCCGGAGGCGCTGCGACGGGCGGCCTCCACCGTGGGGACCGGAGCCGTGCGCCGCACGGCGACCGTCGGCGGCAACATAGTCGGCAGCACGCTGCGCTGCCTGCTGCCCGCCGCACTCGTACTGGAAGGCCGCGCGGTGGTCCTGGAGCCGGACAGCGTCTATGAGACCGACCTGGCCGAGGTGCTGGCCAAGGGCCACCTGCTGCTCAGCCTCCGCTGGCGCGAGCCGATAGCCAGTTCGTACCGCAAGCTGGCCGGCGAAGCGGGAGGTCCGCCGCCGTTCGTCGTCGCTGCCGCTCTGCACGCCGCCGACGACGGGGGAACCCGCCTCCGTGTCGCCGTCCGCGACGGGTACGAGGTGCTCGCCGAGAGCACCGAGTACGACACCGGCTCCGATACCGAACGAGTCCTCGATCACCTACATCGTACGGCCGTCGGCGCACTGCATGCCACGGCCTGGGAAGCGGTCCGCGAACAGGTCACCGACCTCATGTCCCGCTCCGCCGACCGCTGAGGACTCCCGAACTGCGACAGCACGATCTCCAGGCTGCCGCGGCCGGTCGGTCCGACGTGCCACCATCAGGCAGGATGGGCGCCATGACCGAGATCCACACGCCCCGCCTCCTCCTCCGCCGCTGGAACGACGACGACGTCGTGCCGATGGCGGACATCAACGCCGACCCCCGAGTCATGCACTGGATCGACGACGGCTCCGTTCGCGACGTGGAGCACACCGCGGACGCCATCGAGCAGTGGGAGGAGGAATGGGACGAGGAGGGATTCGGCCTCTTCGCCGTCGAGCTGCTGGCCTCCGGGGAGCCGGCCGGCTTCGTGGGCCTGTCCGTGCCCGAGTTCCTGCCGGAGGTCCTGCCCGCCGTGGCCATCAGCTGGCGGCTCGGCTCACCATTCTGGGGCCAGGGGTACGCCTCCGAAGCCGCCCAGGCCACGTTGGAGTTCGCACTCCAGGATCGTGGCCTCGACCGCGTCATCAGCATCAGCCGAGCGGGGGACGACGCCTCCGAGAACGTCATCCGCAAGCTCGGTATGACGCTGGAGCGCGAGACGACGCATCCGGTGTACGGCTATTCGCTGCGCGTTCACGCCATCGATCTCACCGAGTTCGAAGCGTGAACCCGGCCGAGCCGTAGAACCTCGCGGCTCACGCCCTGGTATGGTCCGGCGCGGCCGGTGGCGCGACGAGCACCTTGGTGAGCGGGATCCGGGCCAGCAGGATCGCCCCGTACAGGATCAGGAGGACCCCGACGGTCTCGGGGATCAGCCACCAGCCGGTGCGTACCTGCTCCCCGTACAAGGTGACGCCCAGGGCAAGGCTGACCAGGGCGTCACCGAGGGTGAGGGCGGGTTGGGAAGCGACGAGGGGGCCGGACTGCACGGCGTTCTGCAGGAGGAACAGTGCGCAGACTCCGGTGGCGGCGAAGGCGTAGGTCTGCCAGGCGAGGAAGAACCCGGTGGCGCCGCCCGTCTGCCAGGCGTGCGTGGCGTCCTTGATCAGGGCCGCGGTGAGTGCGTAGCCGATGGCCGCCGCCGCGCCGAAACAGGCCGCGCGTGCGCGTCCGGCGGGGCGCCGCAGCGCGACTGCGACGGCAGCCGCCATGACGCCGGTACAGCACACGATGGCCAGGATCCACCCGCCCGTGGTGGGCAGGTCCGTCCCGAGCGAGGGTGCGGCCGCGACGAGTGCGATGCCCAGGCCGGCGGCGATACACCCCACGGCGATCCATCCGTGCCGGGTCACCCGCTTCCGTAGCACCAGACCGCCGATGAGCAGCGCGAACGGCAGTTCCAGAACGAAGATCGGCTGTACGACGGAGAGCGCTCCGTCGACCAGCGCCAGTGCCTGGAAGCACGCCGCCGCCATGACCGCGGCCATCCCGCCCAGCCACACCGGCCGGTGCAGCAGTTCGATGAGCAGCCTGGCGTGGAAGCCCTCGGACAACGGCACGTCCTGTGCGGCGCGGCGCTGGAGGACAGTGGCGGTCGCGTTGCTGACCGCGGCCAGCACCGCGAAGACGACGGAGAACACCAACCCCACCGGCTCGCCCCGCCTCCTCTCCCGCTTCTCCCATGGGCGCACACGGGCACACTCGGCCAACCAGGACGCACGCCCCACATCCATGCTCCCGCGGCACCATGGAGTCCGCCCCTTGACACGGCGGCGGGCGCACGGCCGGGGAGCCTGGCCGGATGAGCGGGCCGATGGAGCTCGAACCCGGCGCGCCGGAGCAGGACACCCTGGCCCTCCGGCTCGCCGACGTACGGGCGCTGGCCCGCACCGCCGGGTTCCGGGGGCGGATCGAGGAGGACGGCGGCGGTTCGGCACGCTCGGGGGCGGTGTCGTGGCAGTGTTCCGACATCGCCGCCGCCGGTGACAGCCTGGGCCGGCGGCCGTCGTACGTCCTGGACGAGTCGCTGGCCGCGCTCTGGGCGGCGACCTCACTCCGGTCGGAAGGCGGCCGCACGCCGTGAGCCTGCTCGTTCCGTTGTACGTCCACCCGGCCGAGGACCCGGGCGCCTGGCACCGTCTGATCACGGCCGCGGCCGTACGTACGCGGTCGTCCTCAATCCCGCGAACGGGCCGGGCCCGAGCCCCGACCCCGCGTTCACCGCGGCGGCCGGAGCGCTGCGGGCGGCCGGCGCCCGCCTGCTCGGCTACGTCGACACCGACTACGGTGTGCGCTCCACGGCCGAGGTAACCCAGGACGTCGTACGGCACCGGGAGTGGTACGCGGCCGACGGCTGCTTCCTGGACCGGGTGACCTCGGACGCGGCCGAACTGCCCGCCTGCAGAAGGCTGGTGCGGGCCGTACGGCGGCTGGGCGCCACGACCGTCGTGCTCAACCCCAGGTGCACCCGGCGCCGGGGTACGCGCGCGTCGCCGACCTGACGGTGACCTTCGAAGGGCACTGGACGACCTACGTGTCGGCGTTCAGCAGACCCGCGTGGACCGCCCGGCACCCGCCCGAGCGGTTCTGCCATCTCGTCTACGGCGTGCCCGAGGCGCTCGTACCGCTCGCCGTACGCACCGCGCGCGAACGCGGCGCGGCGGTCTACGGTCCCGTGACGGGAGAACCGCCCAATCCCTGGGCCCGGTTGACGCCCGCGCTGGGCGAGGCCGACTGAGCCCGGGACCGCCGTGGACACCCGGAAGGCCGCACGGGCGTCGACACGTGCCATGCTGGAACCGCTGATCATGGCGGAGAGCGAGGCAGAACAGCAGCGTGAGGACAGCGACACGGCCGGGCCGGACGAGGATCTGGGACCGCTTCGCGGCATCGGACCCCGGGCTGCTGCGGCTCATGGCCGGGCTGCGGACGGTGGGGGCCATCGCGCTCACGCTCGCCGTACTGGCGCCGCTCGGGGCCAGTAAGAGTCACCTGGTGGCCGGTTCCATCACGGCCATGGCCGCGACCTTCGCCATCAAGGAGAAGCAGTGGCGCCAACAGGCGGTCACGCTCGCGCTCGGGCTGGTCGTGGCACTCGCCGCGATGTCGCTGGGGGCGCTGCTCAGTACCCACGTGGTCGCGGGTGACCTCTTCTTCCTGGCACTGATCTTCGCCGCCGTGTACAGCCGCCGCTTCGGTGATCGCGGGACGGCCCTGGGACTCATCGGGTTCCAGGTCTACTTCGTGTCCCTGTTCGTCAGGGCCGGCGTCTCCGGGCTGCCGGGGCTCTGCGGGACCCTGGTCGTCGCGTTCGTGTGCAGCACGCTGGTGCGTTTCGTCCTCGTGCCGGAAACACCCGAACGTGTGCTGCGGCGGCTGCGCTCGGCCTTCCGGGCCCGGCTGGCGCAACTGGTGGCCGCCCAGATCGAGTTGCTGGACGCTGGCCCGGACCGCGTGGAGAAGGCTCTGGAGGAGGTCAGGCGGCACACCGCCCGGCTCCACGAGAGCGCGATGATGATCCAGGGGCGGCTGGAGGAGGGGACCCGCGACAGCGCCACCGCCGCGCACGTGCAGCGGCGCATCGCCGACGCCGAGATCGCCGCCGAGCGGCTCGGGGTGCTCATCCTCACCGCCCGCAGCGCGGAACGCGCCGACACGCTCACCCTGCATCTACCGCACGCGCCCGTACCCGCGGCGAGCGACCGGCTCCGGGCACAGGACGACACCACCGCCACCCTGCGCCGTGATCTCGAGGCGCTGCGCCTGCTCGTCCTGCGCCCGGTCGCCGAGGACCGCCGTACCGCGGTGGCCCATGTGCGCAACCGGCTGCTCGGCTACCGCGACGGGGACAACCTGCCGCGCGCCTCGGCGGCCGTCCAGGACGTCTTCCGCGGGATCGGGGAGACGGCACGTTCCGTCCTGGGTCTGCGGCTCGCGATCGACGGGCCCCAGGACGAGTCCGACGACACGCCGTCGACGACCCGTTCCCGTGAGGAGCTGGACGCCGAGGACGTCGCCATCGCCAGGGGCAAGGAGGACGAGGGGGACACGCAGGACCGCACGGGGTGGAAGCGTCCGACGACCCGCACCGCGGTCCAGGTGTCGGTGGGTTCGGCCCTGGCCATCGTCGGCGGTGAGTTCCTCTCCAGCCAGCGCTGGTACTGGGCCGTGCTGACCTGCTGGGTGGTCTTCCTGAACACGGCGTCCACCGGAGAGATCCTGGTCAAGGGCTACCGCCGGCTGCTCGGCACCGTCCTCGGTGTCGTCGCCGGTGCCCTGCTGGCAAGTCTGGTCGGCTCCCACACCTGGACCGCGTTCGGCCTGGTGCTGCTGTTCATCTTCGCGATGTTCTTCACCGCGCCGCTGTCGTACGCCCTGATGTCCTTCTTCGTCACGGCGATGCTGGGCCTGCTGTACACGCTGCTCAACACCTACAGCACCGGGGTGCTCGTCCTTCGCATCGAGGAAACGGCGCTCGGCGCCGCCTGCGGTGTCATCGCGGCCGCCCTGGTCCTGCCGGTGAACACGGACCGCCGCACCGACGAGCTGCTGGCCACGGTCCTGAACCGGCTCGGGGAGGTCACCGGTGCGGCGGTCGATCAGCTGAGCGGCGGCCCGGCGACCGAGCTGCTGGACAAGGCGCGGGATCTCGACACGGCTCTGGACGACCTACGGTCCTCCACGCAGCCCTTGACCCATCCGATCACCCCGCTGCGGGCCCGCCGGGAGACCGTGCGTTATCTCGTGGCGCTCCTGGAGACGTGCGCGTACCACGCGCGTTCCCTGGCGGCGACGGCTGAGCTGCTGCCCTACAGCAAGACCGTCGCGGCCGATCCCCGGCTCAAGGGGGCCGGCCGCCGCATAGCGCACAACATCGACGTCCTTGTCGCACGCGTCGAGCACGACGACCCCGAAGGCGTGGCCGAGACCGGCCCCAGCCTCGCGTCCATGCTGGAGTCGGACCGGCCGGGACTCCCCCGGCACGACCGCGTGACGGACCGGGTACTGCGGCATCTGCAGCGCCTGGACGAAGGCGTGATCGGCCTCGCGCGCCCTCTCGGAGTACCGGTGTCGACCCCCGCGGGCACGGCGTCGCGGGGCTCCGCCGCCTAGTTCCGCGGCACTACAACGGTTCGGCGGTCACGACTTCAGAAAGGCCGCCAGGCCCTCCAGCAGCCGTTCCACGTCGTCCTCGTCGTTGTACGGCGACAGGCCGAGGCGCAGGCCTCCGGTGTCGCCCAGGCCGAGGTGGCGTGATGCCTCCAGTGCGTAGAAGGTTCCCGCGGGCGCGTGCACGCTCCGGGCGGCCAGGAAGCGGTAGGCGTCCGCCGTGTCGCGGTCGTCGAAGGTCAGGAGCAGGGTGGGGGTGCGGTCGGCCGCCCGGGAGCGGATCGTGACGCCCGCCAGTGCGGCCAGGCCGTCTTCCATCCGGTCCCGCAGCGCTCGTTCGTGCCGCTCGATCGCTGCGAAGGCGAACCGCAGCCGGGCACGCCGGTCGTCCGCCGGACCGGTCCCGAGACCGGCGAGCAGGTCGACGGCGGCCCGGGTGCCGGCAAGGAGCTCATAGGGCAGCGTCCCCAGCTCGAAACGCTCCGGGACCATGTCGGTGGAAGGCAGCAGCTTGTCGGGAAGCAGCCTCTCCAGCAGGGCCGGAGCGGCGGCGAGCACGCCGTGGTGCGGGCCGAGGAACTTGTACGGCGAGCACACGAAGAAGTCGGCGCCGAGCCGTGCGAGGTCCACGAACGCGTGCGCCGTGTAGTGCACGCCGTCGACGTAGAGCAGTGCGTCCGTGCGGTGGACCAGGCGGGCGATCTCCGCGACGTCGGGGAGCGTGCCGATCAGGTTGGAGGCGGCGGTGACGGCGACCAGCCGGGTACGCTCGGTGAGCAGTTCACCCACGGCCGAGGGCGGGAGTTCGCCGGTGACCGGATCGAAGTCGGCCCATCGCACCCGGGCGCCGGCCCGTTCCCCGGCCTGGATCCAGGGGCGGATGTTGGCGTCGTGGTCGAGGCGGCTGACCACGATCTCGTCGCCGGGGGCCCAGTCCTTCGCCAGCGCCCGGGAGAAGTCGTAGGTGAGTTGGGTGGCGCTGCGGCCGAAGACGACTCCGGAGGGTTCCCCGCCCAGCAGGTCGGCCATGGCCTGCCGGAACTCCTGGACGAGGGCCTCCGCGTTCGCCTCTCCCGGGGTGACGCTGCCCCTGTTCGACAGTGGTCGGGTGAGCGCGTCGGCGATCGCCGCGCCGACCGGCGCCGGTGTCTGGGTGCCGCCCGGACCGTCGAAGTACGCGATGCCGGTCCGCAGGGCGGGGATCTGGGCGCGCAACGCGCCGACGTCGTAGGTCACTCGGGCTCCTTGGGTGCGATGTCGTCAGGCCGGGGACGACGTCTGGCGAGTTGTCCGGGCGGCAGGCTTCGGTAGCCGGCGAGGATACCCACAACCGTCTCCATCGGGCTTCGGAACAGCGATTACCCTGCTCTCCGGGCCGCATTCGACCGACCGGCGCGGTGCGGGTGAGCTGCGCGTCGCTGACCTGATGTGTCAGCGCCTACGGCTTCGGCTCGCCCAGCCGCCACCGACGCCGGAGACGTGCAGGGCAAGCAGCACCAGCCCTATGAGCATGACGTTGGTCGACGTGAAGACGTCGTTCGTCGAGATGTCCGCGGCATTGATCAAAAACGCGAGGAACAACACGATCGCCGCAACGATTCCGAGCATGGACTCTCCTCTTCCGAAGTGGTGGTGGAACCCGAGTGCCCCCAGGACTCCTGTCGACACCGCTTCGCAAAACGGTGCGACCGCGGAACGGGAGCTGGTCGCCGTCCATCGCTGGGGCGCCGCGGCGCGGTCCTGCCCGATGGCCTTCCTCTCCCGCCCCGCACAGTGGCAATCGCCGTACACAAGTCCAGCCGACCCGCACGGGGCCGAACCGCGGGTCCTGCCGTCATCATTGAGCCCACCACCCGGGCCGCGAGTGCTGATCAGTCTGCTCCTGTCGCCGCACACGCCCCCACCGGCCCGCAGCTCATCGAAAGCAGACAGCAATGGCACACACCCCGGCCGCATCGGCCTGTTCTCCCGTCGGAGCCGCTTCGTGACCGCGACCCGTGTCCCGGGCCTGATCCTGCCCCTGGTCTATCTCTGCGCGCTCGTCGCGGTCCTGGTCTGGTACTGGCGGCATCGCGGCGAGTAGCGCGGGGGCGTGGACGGAACGCCAGGCGGCACGGTCCGCCGAGCGGAACGGTACGCGCCAGGAGACGGGCGAAGTCGGTCATCTCCGGGCGAGGTAACTGCGTACGGTCGTTCCGCACTCGCCGGTGTGGACGCGTACGAGGTCGGACAGGAAGTGGACGAGGAGCAGGCCCCGACCGCCGAGTTGGTCGGGGCGCGCCGGGCGCCGGCCGGCCAGCGGGTCGGTCAGGTGCCCCTCGTCGCCCACCTCGCAGACGATCTGCTCGCTCTCGGCCCAGATCCGCAGTGTCCCCGAACCGCCTCCGTGCACCACGCTGTTGGTCGTCAACTCCGCGACGACAAGGTTCAGATCCTGCAGCCGGGGCGGCGCCATCCCCCGCTCCCGTGCTTCGCGCAGTGCGAAGTCGCGTGCGGTCGGCAGCTGTCCGGCGTCGAAGCGGACCGTTGCCGCTCCCGGCAGATGCGGCAACGTCTCGTTGCAGCGCGCGAGAACACGTTCGGGATCGTAGGCATGGCTCACGCCCGACCGCCCGTCGCTGATCACCACGGGGTGCGTGGCGTGTGCGTCGGCGATCACGTCGCCGGAGAGGGTTCGCGCGTCGTACGGGCAGAGGATGGTCACGCCGCGTCCGTGGAACGCCTCGTTGATGAGGGCTTCGTGCTGGACGCAGGCCGGGTACTCCAGCGGCGTACGGCCGTACCAGATCGGCTCCCCGATGATGCGCACCTGGCGCCCGGGGTGGGCGTCGGCGAACGATCGCAGCACCGCGGGAATGATCCGGCCGGGATTCCGGCCGGCCTGTGTCATGTCGATCCAGTGGACCTCCTCGGCGGCCGGTCCGAGTTCCGCTTTGAGCAGTTCGAGTCGAGACGGGGGTACCGCCACCGCCACGGGCCGGCCGGTGGCGAGGCCCTCGGACACGAACGGCAGCGTCCCTTCCGCATATTCCTGGTCGGAGCGGTACAGGAGCGCGGGGTGCGCGAAGGGCTCCGCCCGGTCCCGGGCGAGGGGCGACCTCGTTCCGTCTTCTCCCTGCTCCATGCCCACTGGCTCACCTCGGATCCCATTTTAGGCGGCGGCGGTTGGCGTCCGTGTGCATCCGGCAGGGGGCTTCGGCGAGAAGAGGTCCTGGACCCACGTCCGGCGGGCCGCGGAAGAGACACATTCCGCGAGTTTCGGAGGTTGGGTGGCATGACCGGCTTGAGACGGGGCAGACGGGCTCTGTCTTCAATTCCTTCGAACGATTTGGGGTGGACCACATGGCAGCCGTGACGGCAGCGAAGGCAACCAACACGGCACAGCAGGCAGGGACGGCACAGGAGGAGGCACTCCCCCTGATCGACGAGCCGCTGAAGATCAGCCCGAGGGACGCGCGCGAGCTGTCGCGTCAGTTCTTCGACCGGCTGGCCGTGTTGGAGGAAGGCACGCACGACTACCAGTACGCGCGCAACACGCTCATAGAGATGAACCTCTCCCTCGTGCGGTACGCGGCGGCTCGCTTCCGCAGCCGCAGCCAGGACGAGATGGAGGACATCGTCCAGGTCGGCACGATCGGGCTCATCAAGGCGATCGACCGTTTCGAGCTGACCCGCGAGGTCGAGTTCACCTCCTTCGCCGTTCCGTACATCGTCGGTGAGATCAAGCGCTTCTTCCGCGACACCAGCTGGGCCGTGCACGTACCCCGCCGTCTTCAGGAGGCGCGGATCGAGCTCGCCAAGGCGACGGACGAACTGCGTACCCGCCTCGGCCGAACCCCGACCACTCGTGAGCTGGCCGCGCTGATGTGTCTCTCCGAGGAGGAGGTCATCGAGGCGCGCAAGGCCTCCAACGGCTACAACTCCTCGTCCCTCGACGCCGCGCTCACCGCCGACGACGGTGCTGACGGGGACAGCGTTCTCGCGGACTTCATCGGCGAGGACGACGCCTCGCTCGAACTCGTCGAGGACTTCCAGTCCCTGGCGCCGCTGATCGCCGAACTGGACGAACGCCAGCGGCGGATCATCCACATGCGTTTCGTCGAGGAGCGCACCCAGGCCCAGATCGGTGAGGAACTCGGCATCTCGCAGATGCACGTCTCACGTCTGATCACCCGCATCATCAGGCGTCTTCGCACCGGGCTGCTCGACCCCGCGGTCGCCTGACGCACCGCGGCGTCTGACGCACCCGCCCCGGGCCGCGGTCGTCCGGGGCGGGTGCGGGACGGTCCCGCCCGAAGTCGGGCGGGACCGTCCTGTGCGTCAACGGGCCGAAGCCCCGGTCGACGCCGTGCTCGGCGCCGGGGCGTACCCGGCGGGCCGGGCGGTGAAGACTCCCCGGCCCCGGGTGCGGCCGCGCAGCCGGGTCGCGTAACCGAACAGCTCGACCAGCGGCACGGTCGCGTTGATCACCACAGCGCCCGCCCGCGCGACGGAGCCCGAGACCTGCCCGCGTCGCGCCGCGAGGTCACCGAGGACCCCGCCCACGGCATCGTCCGGCACCGTGACCGTGACGTCCGCCACCGGTTCCAGGAGAACCATCGCGCACGCGCGCAGCGCCTCCCGCAGTGCGAACCGGCCGGCTGTCCGGAACGCCCGCTCCGATGAGTCCTTCGGATGGGTCGCTCCATCGGTGAGGACGACACGCACCCCGGTGACCGGGTGTCCACCGAGCGGCCCGTCGGCCAGCGCGTCACGACACCCGGCCTCCAGCGCCCGGACGTATTCCTGTGGCACCCGTCCGCCGACAACGGTCGACCGGAACTCGAAGCGCGTCGCGTCCGCGGCGCCGTCGCCCGGTACATCCTGCAGCGGCTCCACGTCGAGTACGACGTGGGCGAACTCACCGGCGCCGCCGTCCTGTTTGACGTGCCGGTGGACCAGCCCCGACACTCCCCGGGCGACCGTCTCCCGGTAGGCCACCCTCGGCCGGCCGACCCGGACGTCCAGCCCGTGGGCGCGCCGGATCTTCTCCACCGCCACCTCCAGGTGCAGTTCGCCCATGCCCGACAGAACCATCTGGCCGGTCTCGGGGTCGGTGCGGACGACCAGCGAGGGATCCTCCTCGACCAGCCGTGTCAGTGCCGACACCAACAGGTCCGTGTCAGCGGTGCCGACGGCCTCGACGGCCACCGAGACGACCGGATCGGCGACGGCGGGCGGTTCGAGAACCAACGGAGCCCCGGGGGCACACAGGGTCGACCCGGCGCGGGCCGACTTCAGGCCGACCACCGCGACGATGTCCCCTGCCACCGCCTGCTCCAGTGGGGCGTGGCGGTCGGCCTGGACCCGCAGGATCCGGCCGATCCGCTCGACGCGCCCCGTGCCCGAGTCCCACACCGTCTCTCCCTTCCCGACCGTTCCCGAATAGACACGCAGGTACGTCAGCCGCCCCGTGGCGGTCGCGTTCACCTTGAACACCAGGGCCGAGAACGATGCCGCAGGGTCGGCCGGCCGCTCCTGTTCCGTGCCGTCCCGGGTGCCCCGTACCGCGGGCACGTCGCACGGCGACGGCAGGTAGGCCACGACGGCATCGAGCAGTGGCTCGATCCCGCGATTGCGGTAGGCCGAACCGCACAGCACCACCACACCGTCGCCGGAACGGGTCAGGTCGCGCAGCGCGGCGGCCAGGGTCCGCGCGCAGAGCGTCCCTTGCGCGCAGAACTCCTCGAGCGCGCCGGGGTGGAGTTCCGCCACCGCTTCCTCCAGTTGTCGGCGGCGCCCTTCCGCCGTCTCCCTCAGCGCCTCGGGCACCGGACCTTCCTCGACCGCGTCGCGGCCCTCGGGCCAGACCAGCGACCGCATGCGCAGGAGATCCACCACCCCGGTGAACCCGGCCTCCGATCCGATCGGCAACTGGACGACCAGCGGGGCCGGATGCAGCCGCTCCCGGATCGACTCGACCGCGGTGTCGAGGTCGGCACCGGCGCGGTCCAGCTTGTTGACGAAGGCGATCCGCGGCACGCCGTACCGGTCCGCCTGGCGCCACACCGACTCGCTCTGCGGCTCGACTCCCGCGACGGCGTCGAACACCGCCACGGCGCCGTCGAGCACCCGCAAGGAGCGCGCCACCTCGTCGGAGAAGTCGACGTGGCCCGGGGTGTCGATCAGGTTGATCCGGTGCGCGTCCCAGGCACAGCTCACAGCCGCGGCGAAGATGGTGATGCCACGATCGCGTTCCTGGGGGTCGAAGTCGGTGACGGTGGTGCCGTCATGGACCTCACCGCGCTTGTGAGTGGTCCCGGTGAGGTACAGGATCCGCTCGGTGAGGGTGGTCTTCCCGGCGTCGACGTGGGCGAGGATGCCCAGGTTGCGGACGGCGGCGAGCGGAGTGTCGAGGTGACGGTGCAGGTCGGTACGCACGGCCCATGGCCTTTCGGAATGATCCGGATGGGGCGACGCGATCTACCGGACGAAGCGGCCTGCGGGGGTGCCACAGGCCGTGCGGGGACCTCTGGCCACGCCACATCCCCATCGGGGCGTATGAGCCGATCGGCCCGGTGACGGGCGGCGGGAGGTCAGATGTTCGTCACGGACAACCGGTGGCGGCCGCGCAGCCGGCACCGGGGCCCCGAAGACACGAGGATCACCTCGTACCGCGACGGGGGAACAACTACAGCGGTGCGGTGACGCACGGCCCGGCTCCCCTCACTCGTCAGAACGCGCGCCGTGATGTTCCGCAGGTGCGGTGAGCGCGCGATGTGAGGTGAGTGTAGGGAGCGCCAACCGGTCGGCGCACCGGAATTTCGCTCCTCGCGCCGCGCCCGGTCGCGGAGTTGAGAGCTCCGACGGGTCCCCAGGAAGCCCTCGTTGCCCGGCACCTGCACCGGTGCTGTCACGTTGGCTCTGCCTCAATGCGCCGTGCCGCAGGCAGCCTGGACCCGGTCGCAAGTGGCATCTGGACGAGCACGGTGCCACGGGTGCTTGTCACGGACAAGCTCCGTTCCTGCGGCGCGTCAGCGCAGTGCGGCCTCGCCCGCGTGGATGGCACGCATGGCGCGCTCGACGGTCTCCTGGTTTTCGCCGACCGGAGCCACGTAGCCGATGATGTCGCGCGCGGCGTCCTCCCCGAGCATCCGGGTGATCACCCACGTGGCGAGATACTGGGATGCCAGGCAGCCGCCCGCGGTAGCGATGTTCCCCTCGGCGTGGAACGGCGCGTCCAACACGGTGACGTCGCAGGCTTCGACAAAGGGCCGGCTCTTCATGTCCGTGCAAGCCGGCATGCCATGCAGCAGCCCGAGCCGGGCGAGCACCAGTGCGCCGGAGCACTGTGAACCGATCAGCTGTCGTGATGGGTCGAGGCGCAGCCTGGAGATCAGCCGGTCGTCGGCAACCACGTCGCGCGCCTTCACCCCACTGCCGATCAGCACGACGTCGGCCTCGGTCACGAACTCCATCGGGCGCTGCCCGGTCACCTCAACGCCGTTCATCGACGTGACGACCGGCGTCGGCGTCGTGATGAAGGCTTCCAAGCCGTCCTTACGGCACCGGTTGATCAGCGCGGACGCGATGAAGCTGTCGAGCTCGTTGAACCCGTCAAAGGTGACCACGGCTACCTGCATCACAACTCCTTCACGTACGGCATCAGATCTGCAGTCTGCCTGGCGCGCGGTTCCGGGGCGAGAGCCAAAGTGTGGTTGGTGGCATGCCTACCGGCGCCCCGCGTTTCGAACTGTGCGCCTGAATTTCGAACTACGGCTCTTGATGCCACGATCAGGATCGAGGTCGTTCATTATAACGGAAGAAATCCGCGAAATAGCGGGCGACGTCGCGCTCGGGAACTCACCGGTGGAGCGGTGAAATCCCGCCCCACAAAGCGCCGCACGTGGCACCAATGGCCACTTCCGGAGTGTCGGCAAACCAACGTCCGCCGATACTCGGACCGTGATCACGAATCCGCAGGTGTCGCCGCCCCTCCACGTCCCAACCCATGCCCTGACATCTCTGGTGGCGGACTCCCGTCACCCTTCGGCCAATGGCCAAAAACAGACAGTTCGACAGCTTCGCCCATAGCGTGACGTGCGCCACTCAACTCACCTCGGGGTCGGGACTACGGGTAACTGGGCAACCGGACGATCGCCCGGTTCTTCCCCTCGCGAGAGGAAGATCCACGCGCTCAGAGTCACAGCGGAACAACAGCATCCGTTTTCTCGCGAAAATCCACGTAGACAGCAAGAGAGACGATCTGATTGGCTCTCACCGCTGTTATTCGCTTCGCCCATCTGCGTTTCTAGAGTTTCTTGGGCGGCTAGTTCAATGATTTCCAGAGGGGGATCTCATGACCGTACGAAGCCAACATGCAGCGAAAATCGCGTTTTCAGCGGCGGCAGCCACCCTGGGCATACTCGGCCTGACCGCTCCGCAGGTCGCGGCAGCCGACCGGCCGGTTCCCAGCGTTTCGACCAAGGCCGACGACAACGCCAGGTCGTTTGCAGCGGAGAATCCCACCGCAGTCGTAGCGGCTGCGACTGTCTGCGGTACGGGGTACAACCTCTACAGAGCCGAGCAGTTGCCCGACGCCTCACGCCTGGGGACCCTCTTCGTCTACGTCAAGGGATCCAACCCCGCGAGCAATGACGCTCCTACGTGTGCCATCTTCGACAACAACACGAGTGGCGCGAAATGGATGAAGCTCAAGCTCTGTTCGAACTACACGGCAGAGGGCTGTGCGAGTGACGAGGGCAACTTCAGCGAGTACGCAGGACCTGTCTACCGCACCCACGGCGGTTGCGGCACGGTCACCGCTCTGATGAAGAACACCTCAAGCTCAAGCACCTACCTCGTCAACGCTGTTCGAGACTCGACGAACTGCAACTAGGCAGCACTGCAGGAGCCGCAAGCCCGGGATTCCATGCTGTCTCACGGCATGGAATCCCGGTCGCGCTACTCGACCAGAACACCACCCTCCTCTCCGGGGAATGCGACAGGTAACTGATGCGGGAACTGAGTATCCGTACTCAGGCCCCCGGCCATCGATTGGGAAAAGCTGCGGGCATGGACACCCCACTCGCAGAGCCACGCCCCGTCATACCCCGTGTGATAGGCGCTGCTGCCACGGGTACGGTTCTGGCCACCGGCGCCGGACACTACCTCTCGTGGGTCGAACATCGCAGCAACCAGGCATGCGAGACGACCGACGGCCTCTGCTTCACCTGGTGGGACCTGACAGCCATCCCCCTCATCATCACGATCGCCTTGGTCGTCCTGGTCGTCGTCTACAAGCAGCTGGGCATCAGGCCACGGCTCGCCGTCATCCCCCCAACGATCCTGCTGGCGCCGTTTCCTTTCGTGGCCGCACAGACGACCGCGGGCTGGTGGGCTGTCACCATCACAGGCAGAGCATGGTCATGCGCCTTCGCGCTCGCCGCGTGGAGCCGCTACCGGATCCTGGGAATCACTGCCGCAGGTACGCTGCTGCTCGCCTCCCTCGTCGTTCTCTACCGCTGAAGACGCGCTGGTCGCAATGGCCCCGACGGTGGCTTTGAAGCGGACGGCGAGCTTGTCGAACCGGGGTGCCGGCGTCGGCTTCCGCCCGGCGGGCTACACTGCGCGGCCATGAATACCGGGACGGCATTGCGCCACACACAGATTGGTGACCCGGTGCTCTTCTGAGCGCCGTACGGGCCGGTGCGGGCCCGCTGTTCGATCGAGGATCTTGCGTTGCTGCGCGGGCTCCTCCTCCGTCGTGTTGATCACAGGCTCGACACATCAACCACGACAGGAGAGTTCATGCCCACCAAGACGCTGCGGATTCCCACCACGGACGGCCAGGCCGACGCCTTCGCGGCCTTCCCCGACCACGGCGAGCCGCACCCCGGGGTGCTGATGTACGCGGACGGCTTCGGCATCCGGCCTGTGCTGCGGGAGATGGCCCGCGAACTAGCCGAGCACGGGTACTACGTACTCGTCCCCAACCTCTTCTACCGGCACGGCCCGGCACCGCTGATCGAACTTCCCGAGCACATCGGAGCAGAGGCCCGGCCCGCGCTCATGGCCCAGCTGATGCCGTTGATCGCGGCGCACACCGCCGAACGCGTACGGCGTGACGCCGACGCCTACCTCGGGTTCCTCACCACCCAGCCCGAGGTCGCCGCCGGACCGGTCGCGGTGACCGGCTACTGCATAGGCGGACTCCTGGCGATGCGCACCGCCGCGGCCCACCCCGGTCAGGTGGCCGCCGTCGCCGCATTCCACGGTCCCGTGGGCGCGGACGGGCCCGACACCCTCGCCGAGATCACCGCCCAGGTCCACTTCGGCCACGCCGAGAGCGACCTGACGCCCGAGGCCCTGAGCGAGCTCAACCGGGCCCTGGACGCCGCGAAGGTCGACTACACCTCCGAGATCTACCCCGGCACCGTCCACGGGTTCACCATGTCCGACACCGACGCCTTCGACCCCGCCGGACTGCAGCGCCACTGGGACCGCCTGCTCCCCCTCCTCGACCGCACACTGACCAACAGCTGAGGCTCCGGCTCGGAAACCAAACCTGAAGTACACGGCCGCGACCAGCGGACGGCTCGTCGGCGCCGGGGCGTCCTGGTCCGACCCCGGCGTGGCGAACTGACACGTCTCGGTAGGATCTCTTGGTCATGGACGTGATCGCGGGAAACGAGATGGTCGCCATCCCGCCTGGGCAGGTAACGCTGTCGGACCGGCGGACGCAGCGCAGTTGGTCGGTCGAGCTTGCGCCCTACCAGCTCGCGGCATTTCCGGTCACCCAGGCGTTGTACGCACAGATCACCGGCCGGCGGCCGAGTACCGCCCACGGGGACCAGTTGCCCGTCGAGAGCGTTTCCTGGTGGGACGCGGCACAGTTCTGCAACTCCCTGTCCCTGCACGACGGGTTCACGCCCGCCTACCACCTCCCTGCCGACAGCGAAGGCATCGAGTGGGACGCATCCGCCGACGGGTACCGGCTGCCGACCGAAGCCGAGTGGGAGCACGCCTGCCGTGCCGGTACGACCGGGCCGCGGTACGCGCCGCTCGACGAGATCGCCTGGTACCGCGGCAACTCGCACGAGCGCGTCCACGCCGTGGGCGGCAAACACCCCAACCCGTGGGGTCTTTACGACATGCTCGGCAACATCTGGGACTGGTGCTGGGACGTCTACGACGCCGAGGTCTACGGCACCTACCGGGTGCTCCGCGGCGGTGGCTGGTTCGATGAGCACTGGAGTTGCCGGGCCTCCGCTCGGCGCCGCAGCCACCCGACATTCCAGGTCGACGACGTAGGGTTCCGCATCGCGCGCTCCAACGTGTGACGCCCGGTTTCCGCGCGTCGTCGAACGTGACGTCCGCCACCGCCGACGGACGGCGCACCTCTTTCCCGCACAGGGGACAACCACGCCGCTTCGTCGGCTGTCTCAGCCAATCCAGTCCACCCGGGTCACAAGCGTCTGCGGCGACTGGCGGCATCCGACCCGTTGTGCGAAGCGGCATTTTATGACCTCTTCCAGTGGCCGATACGGTCGGATTCATGGAGTGGAATTTTCAGACGGCCGAGACACTCGCGGCTGCCTTACGTGCCGGTGAAGTGACCTCGGCGGAACTGACCGACGCGGCGATCGCCCGTATCAAACGGGACGACAAGGCGATCAACGCGATCTGTGTACCGGACTTCGACCGTGCACGGGCCGCCGCGCGCGGCGCCGACCAGGCGCGCGCCCGCGGCGAGGACCGGCCGCTGCTCGGTATTCCGGTGACGGTCAAAGAGTCCTACAACATGGCTGGGCTGCCCACGACTTGGGGCATGCCGCAACACCGGGACTATGTGCCGGCCGAGGACGCGGTACAGGTGTCGCGGCTCAAGGCCGCGGGCGCGGTGGTACTGGGTAAGACCAATGTGCCCTTGGGGCTGCAAGATATCCAGAGCTTCAACGAGATCTACGGCACCACCAACAATCCGTGGGATCACGATCGCACGCCGGGCGGATCCTCCGGCGGATCAGCGGCGGCCCTGGCGTCCGGATTCTGCGCGCTGTCCATCGGCTCCGACCTCGCCGGTTCGCTGCGCACCCCCGCGCATTTCTGTGGCATCTATGCGCACAAGCCGACACTCGGACTGGCGGCAACCCGCGGCATGGTCGCGCCGCCGGCACCGCCATTGCCGGTCGACCTCGACCTCGCCGTCGTCGGTCCGATGGCGCGCACTGCCCGCGACCTCACGCTCCTGCTCGACGTCATGGCCGGACCGGACCCGCTGACGCTCGGCAAGGCGCACGACTTGACGCTGCCGCCCGCGCGCCACGAGCGGCTCGGCGACTTCCGGGTCCTGGTCCTCGAGGAGCATCCGCTCATTCCGACCGGGTCCGCTGTGCGGGCGGGCGTGAACCGGGTGGCCGACGCGCTCGTCGACGGCGGCGCCCGCGTCGAGCGGCACAGTCCGCTGCTGCCCGACCTGACCGAAGCCGCCATGCTTTACACGCAGTTGCTGTTTTCGGGCTCTGTCGCACGTTTTCCCGTCGACGCCTACGAGCAGCTGCGGACCCGCGCCGCCGGACTGAGCGCAGACGACCAGAGCCTCGACGCGGCGCGGCTGCGCGGGATGGTGTTCAGCCACCGCGACTGGATCGAGGCCAACAACCACCGCAAGCTCCACCGTCACGGCTGGCGGCAGCTCTTTGCCGAGTTCGATGCCGTGGTGTGTCCGATCACGCCGACTCCCGCGTTCCCGCACGACCACAACCCCAATCCGCTGGAACGCCGGATCGACATCGACGGCGTCGAGTACCCGTACTTCGACCAGCTCGTCTGGGCCGGTCTGCCCACCATGCCCGGCCTGCCCGCCACCGCCATACCCGCGGGCCGGTCCCCCGAGGGTCTGCCGGTGGGAGTGCAGCTCATCGGTCCGATGTTCGAGGACCGCACCCCGCTGCGGCTGGCCGAACTGCTCGAGCAGAAGATCGGCGGCTTCCAGACACCGAAGTAGGGCGTACTCCCGGGTGTCCGTCGAGGAAGAGGCGCGGATCACGACGGGATCCTCCGAGTGCGCACAGTCGCTGCCCGGCACGCGAATGTCACCCGCCTCCCACCACACGACAGGAGGTCGTCGCCGAGCAGCGTGACGTCCGGCGGCGACGGTCTGCCAGGCGCCGCGCTGCGCCTCGGTGGGCGCGGCGAACGCGCATGCGAACCACGCCCTGGTCGCTGACGAGAACGGGCGCCAGCGCGTCGTCGCTCACCACGCCCCCGTCCTCGCCCGTCCCAACGACCGTTTCCGGCCCGCTGATCAGCCGGTTCACCGGCGGAGCCGGGGCGCGAGCACCGTGCGCACGACCTTGGCCGCGTTGCTCGCGACGGATCCGTCCTCGTCTTCGGGTTCCGGTTCCGGCATGCGCTGGATCTGCAGCAGCGTCTGGTTGGCCGACCGCCAGAGCAGGACGAACACTCCGGCGACCGGCCCGACGCCCTGGACCGGGCCACCGGACAGCTCGGTGACCTTCTTGGCGACCGTGACCGTTGTCGGGTCCCGCAGGATCAGGTGCACCTCGTCGTCGACCAGCCGGATTTCCATCTTGCGCGCGGCGGCCTCCTCCGGGTTCCCGTCGGTGGTCGTCTCCGGATCCAGTTCGTCGATCTTGACAGCGACCGCATCCGGGTCGACCCCCAGTTCGCGCAGCGCCCTGGCCGTGCCGGGCTTGACCAACGCGGCGATATCGACCTGCGCCGTCCCCTTGTCGGGCTCGCGTGCTGGCAGAATGAGCTGGAGCTGTTCGAGCAGCCGTTCTAGACACCTTGGGTCACGCCGACCACGGCGGAAGCCGAGACCGGCGTTTCCCGCTCGGCCCTGCGGTCCTGGTACCGCAACGGCGAGATCCAGTCCCGGCTGGTGGACGGCCCGAACGGGCCGCAGCGCCTGGTCCAGCTGGACGCGGTGATCGCCGGCACCATCGCGGTCCGTGTCGAACCGTCGCGGCTCACCTCGCGACGGCGCGGCGGTCACCGGAATCGGGGGCGCCGGATGGCGGGAACTCGTCGCACTCTGTCATTTCGGCCACTGCCGGGGCCACGATCATCCCCTTAGCGTCTCGCTCATGCTCTTCGTCGCACCCGTACTCATCGGTGTTCTCTACGCGTTCCTCATGTCCCTGCTCCGGGAGCCCACGCGGCGGCGGTTCAACGCCATCATGGTCGCCGGGGCCGGAGCCGCCTATCTGAGCAGTGGCAGCTTCGGTGCCTGGGAATTCGTCTTCACCGCCGCGGTCACCTACTGCGCCTACCGCGGCCTCGACTCGTACGTCTGGATCGGCATCGCCTGGCTGCTGCACACCGTCTGGGACGCTCTGCACTACCTGCGGGGAGCCCCGATCATCCCCTTCGCCACGCACTCGTCGCTCGGCTGCGCGATCTGCGACCCGGTGATCGCCCTCTGGTGCCTGCGCGGCGGACCCTCGCTCCCCACCCTGATCGGCTCCTGGTTCTCCCCGCGCCCCGCCTCCACCTCCGACGCGTCACGCACCTAGGACCTGTTCCCTCCTCGACCGATCTCCCTCTTTTCCGTGGGGGACTCCGTGATGCGCCCGGCACCCGGAAGGAGGAGCGTGGTGGGGTAGGGAGGAGTGCTATGGGCACGGCCGACCAGCGGGACCGAGGCCGGGAGGACCGAGGCTGGCTGCGCGGAGCACCGCCACCGCCCTGGGTGCGGGTGCTGCCCCCGGCTCTCCTGGTGGCGGTCTGCGTCGCCGAACTCGTGAGTCCGCACCCCTTGGACATCGGCTTCCTGCTGGGCGCCATCCCGTCGCTGGCCGTGCTCTCCTACGGGCCGGTGGCGACGGCCGTCTTCGGCGCCGTCATCATCGTGCTCCTGTATGTACCGCCGCTCCAGCTCAACCATCCCGGTAACACCGACCTGCTGACCATCACGTTCGTCGCGATCCTGAGCGTCGTCGTGTCCCTGGTGCGCAGCCGGCGCGACGCCCACCTGGTCACGGTGCGTACCGTCGCGGAGGCCGCCCAGCTCGCCGTGCTGCCGCCGCTTCCCGAACGCGTCGGCCCGGTGCACTGCGCGGCGCTCTACCGGGCGGCGCAGCGCGAGACGCTGGTGGGCGGCGACTTCTTCGACGTACGCGCCGGCCCGTACGGCGTACGAACGGTGATGGGGGATGTGCAGGGGCACGGACTGTCGGCCGTCTCGACCGTCGCCTCGCTCCTCGGGGCCTTCCGCGAGACCGTGCTCGACGAGCGCGACCTGAAGTCGGCCGCGGCCCGCCTCGATCGCCGACTCGTCGTGGACTCGGCCCAGACCGCACACGCGGAGCTGTTCGCGACCGCCCTGCTGCTCGAGTTCTCGGCCGACGCGGACGCGGTGCGCCTGACCTCCTGCGGACACCCGCATCCGTTTCTGCTGCGCGACGCGAAGGCCGTCGAGCTCGTTCTCGAACCGGGAGCCCCCCTCGGCCTCGGGTTCTTCGAGATCTCCCCGCCGCAGATCTGCACCGTCCAACTGGAGCGCGGCGACCGGCTGTTCCTGGGGTCCGACGGAATAACCGAGAGCCGGGACGGGACGGGCGCCTTCTATCCCCTGGCCGAGCGCCTGACCACGTTGGCCCAGGAGGGACCGGCCGACCTCACCGACCGCGTCTGGGAGGACCTCCTACGGTTCTGCACCGCGGTGCGTGACGACGTCACGATGCTGGTGCTCACACCTGATGTCCAGGGTGAGCGGGGTGAGGACAGCTAGGGCACGGCGAGGGCCTGTTTTTTGGACCAGGGCGCTCAAGGAAAACCGCGCCGGGCCCCGCGACCCAGGCCTGGTCCGAAAGACAGGCGCTCGCCCGCCCGGACCGCGCGGGGCGGGCCGGGCCGGCGAGGCCGGAAGGCGGAGCGGTCAGGGGGTGAGCTGCCACTGCTGGATGTAGCCGACGTCGATCGCGGCGGTGTCCTGGACCCTCAGTTTCCAGGTGCCGGTCACGGGTTGCGCGGAGGCGTCGACGGTGAAGGTCTGGTCGACGTTGTCGGCGCTGCCGCCACTGTGGTTCAGCAGCGGGTAGACGGTGCCGTCGGGGCCGACCAGAGAGACCGTCAGGTCACCGCGGTAGGTGTGGATGATCTTGACGTAGACCTGGGTGGTGGCCGAGGCGTTGCCGGACTGGCCGGTGATGGTGATCGGCGACTCGACCGCGGCTCCGGCATCGGGGATGTCCACCCTCGTGCTGTTGGCGAAGATGTTCGCCACCCGCCAGGTGAAGCTCACCGAGACCGACGCTCCCGTACTGTCGGTGACCGTCAGGGTCACGTCGCTGCTTCCGGTGGTGGTCGGAACCCCGGAGATCAGGCCGGTGTCGCTGATCGTCAGACCGTCCGGCAGGCCGGTGGCTGCGTAGGTCAGGCCGGCGCCGGAGTTGGTGGTGTAGGCGCTGGTCTGCAGGGAGACCTGCTGGCCGACGCCACTGGTCTGGTCGTCGATCGGGGCCACGTTGACGCCCAGCGCGATCCGGTCGCCGACGTGGATCCCGGCCCAGGCGGCGGCGACGGCGAGGTAGGTGTCGCTGTACGCGCCGAAGAGGTCGGCCGCGGCCTGGAGGGTCGCGGTGCGAGCCCCGGCGTAGTTGGTGCTGGAAGTCATGTAGGTGGTCAGAGCCCGGTACCAGACCCGCTGGGCGTTCTCGATGCCGATGCCGGTCACCGGTACACCGTCGTAGGTCGGGCTGTCGTAGGAGACCCCGTTGACGGTCTTGGCGCCGCTGCCCTCGGAGAGCAGGTAGAAGAAGTGGTTGGCCGGTCCGGAGGAGTAGTGGACGTCGAGGCCGCCCAGTGAGGAGTCCCAGTTGTCGCGGGACGCCCCGTCCTTGGAGGGCTTGTCCATGTAGCGCAGCGGGGTGCCGTTGCCGTTGATGTCGATCTTCTCGCCGACCAGGTAGTCGGGGACGTCGGCGGACAGGTTGGCGTGGAACTCCACCGCGGCGGCGAAGATGTCCGAGGTCGCCTCGTTGAGGCCACCGGACTCGCCCGAGTAGGTGAGACCCGCGGTGGCGGCGGTCACGCCGTGGCTCATCTCGTGTGCGGCGACGTCCAGGGCGGTCAGCGGGTGCGCGTTGCTCGCACCGTCCCCGTACGTCATGCAGAAGCAGCTGTCGGACCAGAAGGCGTTGACGTAGCTGTTGCCGTAGTGGGCGCGGCTGTAGGCGGCCACGCCGTCGTTGCGGATGCCGTTGCGGCCGAAGACGTCCTTGTAGTAGTCCCAGGTGGCCGCGGCGCCGAAGGCGACGTCCACGCCGGCCGTCTGCCGGTTGCTCTGGGTACCGTCGCCCCAGACATCGTTGTCATCCGTGAAGAGGGTGCCCGTGCCCGAGGTGCCCTGGTTCAGGTCGTAGGTGCGGTGACCCGCGCGGTCGCCGTCCACGAGCTGGTACGTGGAGCCGGACGGCGTGGTGCTGAGCGGAACCGATCCGGCGTACTGGCCCGTGCCCGTGCCGGTGCGCACCGCCTGGAAGTCGAAGAGGGCCTTGCCCGAGGTGGCGTCGGTGATGACGTGGAGCTCGCTCGGCGTGCCGTCGTCCTGGGTGCCGCCGACCACCGACTCCCAGGCCAGTACCGGTTCGGCTCCGGCGGCCCAGACGACGAGCCGGGGAGCGCCGTCGACCGCGGGACGCGTGGCGTCGGCCTTCTTCGCGACCGCGAGTGCCTTGTGGGCGGCGGTCGAGGAGGTGACGCGGGCGGTGGTGGTCGCCACCTTGAGGTCGGCCTTGCTCGCCTCGGACACGGTGGAGAGACCGTTCTTGGCGTGTACGACGAGGTCGCCGCCGAGGACCGGCAGACCGGCGTAGGTGCGCTCGTAGCGGGTGTGCGTGGTGCCGTCGGCGTCTTTCGCGACGTCCTTGACGATCAGCTTCTCCTTGGAGCCGAGGTCGAGGATCTTCGCGGTGTCGCCGACCGCGGCGGTCGCGCTCTTGAGCAGCGCGGCGTGCGCGGCGGGAGACAGCTTCGCCGGGGCGGCGCCGGCCCGGGGAGTGGCGACGATCTTCGCGTGGCCGCGGTCGAGGGGAGCGGCGGACGCGACGCCGGTGTGGAAACCGGCGGCGAGCAGCGTGCCGGCGGCGGTGAGCGCCAACGCCGCGGTGTATCTGCGTCGGTGCGAGGGGCGGTGGGGCGGGAGCAAGGGCTTCTCCTTCTGGCGACGATCGGCCCGTGGTCGAGGCCGAGAGAGCGGGCCGACAGGGTGTGGCCGGCTGGCGACGCGCTGAGCAGGGAAGGGCGCTGCACGAGGTGACCCACGAGGGGTGTGACGGAACTCGGCGGCGCGCGACAGGTGGGGGGCGTGAAGGAACGGTGAACGTTCAAGAGCAGACTGACATCGCATGCACAGTCTTGTCATGGAGATGACAAAGTAACGGCTGAAATTGGCTATTGATTGCTGGATGTTCACCCCGACTCAGGGCGCTTTTCGGCCGGGGCCGGACGGTCAGGGGAGCACGGGTGACACGGGTGACGAACGGCGCGAAGGTCCGGCGGGTGGGTCGATCAGGCGGCGCGGGCCGGTCGGCATCCCAGCGGAAGAGCCACATCGTCCGTGACCACGTCGCAGGCGGACAGAGCACGTTCGGCGGGGCCACGCGTCAGAGTGCCCTCTCGCAAGAACGCTGTGCCCTCCTCCGAACGTGCCCGATCGGCCGGCGTCCAGGCCTGGAATACGCCCGTACGGTGGTCAGTTGTACCCGGGCGTGCAACGTGATCCGGAACCACCCGCCGGCCTCCATCCTCTCTTGGCGGGACGGTTCAGCCCTTACAAGTTCGACCCGTCGGCCGCCGTCGACGACCACTCCCTCGACTTGCTGCTGGAAGCCGCACGGTGGGCACCGTCCGCGGGGAACTCCCAGCCATGGGGGTTCTTCACGAGCCGGCCCGGTGAGCGGGAGCACGAAAGGGTGGTGCGCCATCTCGCGCCCAGCTCGGCCCGGTGGGCGACGGACGCAGGCCTCCTCGTCGTCACGCTGGCGCGCCGCTACGTCGGCGACACGCGGCTGCTCTACTCCGAGTTCGCGGACTACGACCTCGGGCAGGCCGTCGCCCACCTGACCGTCCAGGGCCAGGCGATGGGACTGGACGCCCACCAGTTCAGGGCCTTCGACCTGGAAGGCCTCACCGAAGAACTGTGCCCGGACCCGGGATGGGTGATCGTCTCCATGATCGCGCTCGGAAAGGCCGCCGAAGGGCCGGCGGCGAGCCGCGACCGACGCAGCGTCGCCGACCTGCGTTCCGCCCCCTGGTCGCTGTCGGAGTAGCACTGTGACCGGGCGGTTCGCCGGGTCGGCGGTGATGCTCATGACCGACCTGCTCTCTCGACACCCTGCGTCCCGTCATCGGACATGACCCGAGCACGGGTTGCCACCCCTTTGCCGGCTGGTTCATCGCTTCCATGGGTACAGTGGGCGGGGGCCCCGGGCGCGCCAGGACACGGACCGGCCCGGTACGGGAAGCCAGGCCTGACCATGAATCAGCGGAATCGGCGGGACCAGGGTGCGCGCCGTCGACCGGTGCGGTTCGCTACGTTCAATGTGCTGCACGGCCGACCGCTGCCGAACGGCACGCCCTTCTCCCCCGCCCCGAACCCGGCCGACGATCCGCTCGCCCGAGCTGTCCTGTCCCTGGGCGCCGATGTGCTGGCGTTGCAGGAACTGGACCGCCTCCAGGAGCGCTCGGGCGGGATCGACCAGGCGTCGGTCGCCGTCGACGCGGCAGGACTGAAGCACTGGCGCTACGCGAGCGCGTTCCACGCCCGTTCCACACCGCAGCGGGGATGGGTCCTCGATCCGGCCGAGCCGGGGTTGCGGGTGTACGGCCCACGGGACGCGAGTTCGGCCACGGATGTCCCCTCGCACGGAATCGCTTTACTCTCCCGGTTTCCGGTACGGGAGTGGCGGGCCCGGCGGTTGGCCCCGGCACCCCTCGCTATGCCCCTGAGAATGGCCGGGCGACCCGGGCTCACCATGGTTCGGGACCAGCCGCGCGCCGCGCTGGCCGCCGTACTGGAGGGCCCGGGTGGTCCGTTCACTGCGGTGGCGGTGCATCTGTCGTTCGTACCGGGATGGAACATCCGGCAGCTCCTCGCGGTCCGCGGCTGGATCGCCGACCTGCCCTCACCTCATGTCCTGCTGGGCGACTTCAACCTGGTCGGCGTCCTGCCCAGGGCCGTACTCAACGCGCCCCGCAAGGCCCACACCGCACCGTCGCCCCGCGGTTGGCGGGATCTGGCCCGCATCCCGACCTATCCCGCGCACCGTCCGGTCGTGCAGTTCGACCATGTGCTCGCGACCGGCGTCGGCGTGAGCGCGGCGAGCGGAGCGCGCGCACCGGTGACGGGGATCTCGGACCATCGCCCGCTCGTGCTGGAACTGTCCCTTTGAACCTCGTCCGTTCTACTCCTGCGTGGTCGCGTCCAGGAGGCGGACGGCTTCTTCCGTGTCGCCGAGGTGCTCGGCCAGCGCTGCCCGGGCTCGGAGCGCGGCCGCGCGCTGGCCGCCGACGCCCAGGCGGTCCGCCTCACGCTCGGCCTGCGTGGCTGGGATCACGGGCCTCAACGGCCCGTCCGTATCAGGCCCGTCAGGTAGCGCCAGAGCGACGAGCGGCGCTGGACGGCCTGGTCCGTCACCACCGTCCCGGGTGTGTCGGGTGTGTCAGGTGTGTCTGATTCCGGCTCCGCGGCCCGTTCCTGCTCTTCCGGCGCCAACAGGGCGACCGGCGAGGCGAGTTCGTACCGTACGGGCAGCGATCGCAGTCCGCGCATGAACGGGGAGGAGCGCCAGGGCAGTTGGTCCACCGGGAGGGCGAGTTCCAGGTGGGAGAAGCGCTCGAACAGCCGGCTCACACCCGTCGCCGCGACCGTCGACGCCAGCTCGCGCGCCGGGCACTGGCGCCGGCCCGCGCCCCACGCGAGATGCGCCCGGGTGCTGATCGTCGTGTTGGCCACCACGTGGTCGGCGAAGACGGGATCGGCGTGCGCGGCGGCGGAGGACACCCACACCGGATCGCCTTCGCGGATGGTGTAGTTGCCGAGGGGAGTGTCCTTCGCCGCGAACCTCGGTACGAAGTTCACCAGCGGCGGCTTGCGCATGACGACCCGGTTCATGGTCTCCCTGACCATCCCGGCGGACAGGCTGGCCCGCGCGCCGCCCTCCCCCGCGATGACCTCGACCACGGTGTTGGAGATCAGGATGCCGACGTGGTCGGACGTCATGCCGAGCAGCATGAACAACTCACGGGCAAGCGCGTCGAGGGAGAGGTCGGGGTGGGTGGCCAGCAGGTAGGAGGGGAAGTCGTCGCCCGGCCGTGTCCGCTTGGCCGCCGCCAGCTCCACCAGGGTCTCCAGCAGGCGTTCCAGGGCGGGTTCCGCGTCCGGCCCCGCGTCGAGCACCCGCCGCATGTCCATCAGCGCGTCGTCGCCCTGTGAGCCGGGGAAGCCGAGCAGATGGCTTGCCACCATCAGCGGCAGCGGTCGCGCGAACTGCGCCGACAGGTCGGCCACGCCCGTGCCGCCGCCCTGTCCCAACAGGGTGATCAGTTCGTCGGCGTGGGCCGTGACGGCCGTCTTCAGCCGCTTCGTCTGAGGATGGCGCGGGTCCTGGAAGGGTTTGAGCGCCGCGTCCCAGGCCGTACGCAGCGGCTGGTAGCCGGGACCGCCCTGGATCAGCACATGGTTCACCTCCAGGGAGGGGCCGAGCGGCCAGTCGGCGGGAACCCTGCCCTCCGACCGGGCCCGCCAGTTCTCCAGGCCCTTCGGCCACGCGTCGTCGTCCTGGAGGACCTGGAGCGACTCGCGGTACCCCAGGACCAACCACGCGGGGACGCCCAGCAGGTCGACCGGCGCGACCGGGCCGTGACGCTGCCTCAGCCGCTCGTACACGAGCGCGGGGCGCGTCTCGTAGTCCCGGGTCATCAGCGGCTGCGCGCTCATCGCCTCCAGCCGCGTGTCGTCCACGTCCATGGCTCCGCCGTCCCCCACGTGGGATTCCACCGTTCGCAGCCCTCCGACATTCCCCGCCCCGGCGCCGGTTCGTAGCCCCTCAGTGGCTACGAACCGGTGGCAGACCTTACCCCAGGCCGCGTGAACGGGCCGCTGCGGGGCGCCACTTGGTTCAGGCCGTGACCTGCGCTGGTTTGCCCGGGGTGCGCAGGACCGGATCGGTGCGCAGTCGCAGGAAGGCGAGTCCGAGGGCGACGGCCTGCAGCGCGGCGCACACCGCGATGACGTAGTCGAGGGCCCACGGTGAGGTGAGGGCGACCACGATGCCCGCGAGCGGGAAGGGCAGCAGCAGAAGCAGGATGGTCAGGGAGAGGGTGCTGCCGAAGACCGCGGCCGGGATGAGGAGTGAGCGCAGGGTGCGCAGGACGACGGTCAGGCCGCCGTCGCCCGCCATGAACAGCGCCATGAGGACGACGTACGCGGTGTACGTGGGCGCGTGGGCCAGGGCGAGACAGGCCGCGGACGCGACGGTGGAGCACACCACGCCGACTCCCCACAGGCCCAGCCGGTTGAGCGCGAAGCGGCAGACCGTGACCGTCAGGAGCGTGGAGGCCGCGGCCACCGACCAGAGGGTGCCGACGGCCGCGGGGGAGAGACCGAAGCGCTCGACGACGATGATCGGGCTGGCGGACTGGAGCAACCCGAGTGCGAGGTTGGAGACGGTCAGGCCGCCCACCAGCCAGCCGAGCGCGGGCAGTGAACGCAGCGTCCGCCAGCCCGTCCTGAGGCCCACTCCCCGCTGTGTGGTGCCGGGCTGGGAGCCGCGAAGGGGGGTCGGCGGGGTCTGCAGGCCGAGGGCCGCCGCCAGACACGACAGCACGCTCAGAACGGCGAGCATGTGGGCCGGCCCGGCCAGCAGCAGGACGCCGCCGAGCGCGGGTCCGGTGAGCGTCGCCGTCTGGTCGATGCCGATCAGGACAGCCTGAACCTTGTGTGCCTGGGTGTCCGCGCGGCGGCTGACGATCGCGCCCACTGCTTCGTTGGCGATGAAGCTGAACTGCGTCAGGGTGCCGGTCGCGGCGGCCAGTGCCATCACGACGAGTGTCTCCGCCGTGCCCCGCTCCAGCATCGTCAGCGCGACGCTCCCGCCCGCCACGAGCACCGCGCGCGCCGAGGAGGCGAGGAAGAACACGATGGCGGCCCCCCGCCGGTCGACGAGATCACCGGCCAGGCCGAAGGCCGCCACCCGCGGCAGCCACTCCAGCGCGAAGGCCAGGCCGGTCAGCGAGGCGGATTCGGTCGTGGCCAGCACCAGGAGCGGCATGGCGTACGTCGACATGGAGAAGGCGAGCGCGTCGAAGGCTCGCGGTGCGTAGACCCGGCGGAGCAGGCTGCCGGGAGGTACGGCGGCATGCCGACCGGCCGGTCGGCCCTCGTACAGTTGAATGGTCACGGAGTATGGGGGGGGGCTTTCACTCAGCTGTGATAGGGAACGCCCGGCGGGCTCAGACAGCCCTCAGGCAGGCAGGTGCACGACAGTCATCGAGCCTGGGAGCCGCCCCGCCGTCCACGGTGCGGCGTCCCGGCGGCGGTCGGCTCGACACCGCTGGAGCACCTACGGGGTTGTACGGGCCGCCTCGCCACCAGGACCGGTGCAGAGAGGACTGTTCGTCCACGCCATGGCGCGATGTCGGGTCACGCGAACTCCGCTCGGAATGAAGGCGAGTCGGGAAACGGGCATGCGGGATGAATCGACACGACCGAGACCGGGGAAGGGGCATCGACGCAAGCCTTGTTTAGGCATCAACATCTGTGCAGCCACAAGGTAGCCGATACTTCGGGATCACCCGAAAGGGTAATCGGCCAAAGTCACCGGCCTGCGGCTGAATATGACATCAGCAACTCGGGGGCCGTGCAAGAGGAGCGCCGGATCCCGGTCGACCGGATGCGGTGGCGCCCCGCCGAACCGGCGTCACGCCCGGTCGATCGCGGCGGCCGCGGGGGACGTATCGACGTGTCAGCATGGGCCGGTGACCGAACCGTTGTCCTCATCCGGTGTGCGGCTCATGGACGTTGGCCGCCTTCGTCTGGTCGAAACGCGGGCCCCATGGGTGTCGCCCGAGGAACGGCTTGCCATGGACCGCGCCTGGGAAGAGGCGGTGTCCGGGAATCCGTATCTCTTCGACGGGCCGATGGTTGCCTGCGTGGGGTGGGAACGGCAGGAGCGGGAGCTGGTCCTCTCGTGGGCGAGGGCGACGTACCGCTATCGGGCGCTTCGCGGGATCCGGGGCGTCAACGCGTGGACGCCAGGGTCCGTGTTCGTGACCGTCCTGCAGCCGACGGACGACGGGGAACTGGTCGTGGGCCGGGAGTCGGCAACCACGTCGGCTCCCGGCCGCTGGCAGTTGCCGGGCGGGGTGGCCGAGCCGCCGGAGGCGGGTGCCACCCTCGATCTGTCCGCGCTGGGGCGGCACGCCGCCCGAGAGCTGGCCGAGGAGACCGGAATCGACGTGGAGCCCGAGGACCTGACCCTGTGGGGCGTCACCCGGGGAAACACCGGGAACGTCGGTGTCCACTTCCTCGCGCCTCGCCTGCCGGTGGCCCTCGTACACGAGAGCCACGCGGCCCTGGTGGCCTCGTCCGCCGCGCAGGAGCCCGGCCCGGAGCTGGACCGGCTCACGAGCGTGCGCTCCGCGGCGCAGGTGACCGGGCTCGGCCGGTATGCGGATTACCTGCCGGACGTGGTGCGCCGGTATGTGAGGGCAGCGCGATGAGCTCTTCTGTGGCGAACCGGCAGAAGCGGACCCGAACGGTGAAATCGCACCCTCCGGTTTGCGGTGTCCACCTCCGGGCCACACGGTGAAGAAAGGCATGTCGCCGCACCGCACTCGTCGGCGGCCTCGAGAGGAAGCTCAGGGGCAAGATGAGGGAGACCCTCGGCAAAGCCCTGGGCGACAAATCCATGCAGAGGGCGGGCCGCGGCGAGCAGCTGCGCGGCAAGGCCCAGGCGATGACCGAAAGGGCCGCGGGCCAGATCCGCCATCGGACCAAGCACTGAGGATGACGGTCCGGGCGTCCCGGGTACGGTCGTCAGCGCCCTGGGGCACGGTCCTTAGCGCCGTGGGTGTACGGACCGTGCCGCTCGGTCCGCGCACGGCGATGAGCGGCGTTCCGGCCTCCCGGCCGGGGCCGCCCTCCCGGCCGGGGCCGCCGGGCGACCGTGCCGGGGACGTCACCTCCCGTTCGCGTCCGCCGGATCGGCGCGTGGCGGGCCTGCTCCGCCCTGCCACACGCCCCTCGAGTCGCATGGCTCAGGGAGCCCTACGCGTTCGTCAGCCGAAGCCGTAGATCGACCTCCTGGTCGCCGGAGGCGGATCCGGACACCTGGACGTCGAAGGCCGACGTGAGGGTCTCCCGCAGCCGGTCCACCGCCACGGGGCCGCCTTGGAGCTCCACGGTGACGGAGCCGTTCAGGGAGCTTTCCGGCGGGAGCGCCGCGTCGCGCGCGTCTCGCCCGACGAGGAAGGCTCCGGTCCAGGTGTCGGACGGGACGGTGCTGTCGTGCCGTGGCGTCTCGTCGCCGCTCTCCGGAGCGAAGCGCGTACCCAGGACGCGCAACACGGTGTCCGCGTCCGCGACGGAGCAGGTGTCCAGGACGACCTGCACCAGCTCCGGGGAAGAGGCCCGCCGATCGGTCGGGTCGACGGATGACGAAGTGTCGTGCGCGGTGCTGTTCATGATGTCCTCTCACGTCTCCTGGTCGTGCCCGGCACCGGCGGTGCGGGGCCGAACCGCGTGCGGATCGCGTTGTCGTCAGAGTTCGCACAGGGCGGGCAGCGGTGCCTTCTCGGCCCAGGCGATGAACGGAAGTTGCTGGTCGCCGCCCACCCGCACCAGGACGATCTCGGCGACGCCCGCCTCCACGAATGTGTCGACGTCGTCGCCGCGCGGGATGGCCTCGGCGGTGTCCTCCGGCGTGACGTACTGGGTAGCGCCGTCGAAACCCGAGGGGACCGGCAGTTCTGCGTTGACGGTTCGGCGCTGACGGGCCGGCCGCCGAGAGCACAGCGGAACTGTTCGTGCGCGCGGGCCACCGCGACAAGGTCACGGGGGCCGGTCTGCTCGGTCATCACCGCGTAGCCGATATGCGCCATATTCTTCGCATTACCCATACCCATGATCCGAAACATCCCACCGCTGGACGCCGTGCGCGTCGCGGCCGCGTGGACCGCGTCTCGACGGCGACCTGCGGGAACCTGATCAAGATTGGCCGCCTCGGCATCGAGAAGACCGGGCCGTCGGCCCGTACCCATGGTCACGGGGTCGCCCGCCCCTGACATGGCCGACATTCGAAGAACAGGCAGCCTCATGAACGCATCCGCTTCCATCGGCGTCACCGGCCTCGGAGTGATGGGCCGCAACCTGGCCCGTAACTTCGCCCGGAACGGTTACACCGTCGCCGTCCACAACCGCTCGGCCGGCCGCACCCGCGCGCTGGTAGAGGAGTTCGGCCACGAGGGCTCCTTCGTCCCGGCCGAGACGGCCGAGGAGTTCGTGGCCGCGCTCGCCCGGCCCCGCCGCCTCATGATCATGGTGCAGGCCGGTGCGGCCACCGACGCCGTCATCGACGAGTTCGCCCCGCTCCTGGAAAACGGCGACATGATCATCGACGGCGGCAACGCCCACTTCGCCGACACCCGCCGCCGTGAGGCCGCGCTGCGCGAACGCGGCCTGCACTTCGTCGGCGCGGGCATCTCCGGCGGCGAGGAGGGCGCGCTCAACGGGCCGAGCATCATGCCCGGCGGCTCGACGGAGTCGTACGCCGTGCTCGGCCCGATGTTCGAGAGCATCAGCGCCAAGGTCGACGGCGAACCCTGCGCCACCCACATCGGTACCGACGGCGCCGGACACTTCGTCAAGATGGTCCACAACGGCATCGAATACGCCGACATGCAGCTCATCGCCGAGGCCTACGACCTGCTGCGTCAGGTCGCCGGCTACAGCCCCGCCGAGATCGCCGACGTCTTCCGCAGCTGGAACGAGGGCCGCCTCGGCTCCTATCTGGTCGAGATCACCGCCGAGGTCCTCGCCCACACCGACCCGCAGACCGGCGGCGCGTTCGTCGACATCGTCGACGACGCCGCCGGGCAGAAGGGCACCGGCCGCTGGACCGTACAGACCGCCCTCGACCTGGCCTCCCCGGTCACCGCCATCGCCCAGGCCACCTTCGCCCGCGCCGCCTCCGGCCAGAGCGACCTGCGCGCCGCCTACCGAGGGCTGCCCGGCGGCACCACTCCCCCGCTCAGCCCCACCGAGGCCACACGCTTCACCGCCCAGGTCGAACACGCCCTGTACGCCTCGAAGGTCATCGCCTACGACCAGGGCTGGAAGATGATCCTGGACGCCGCCGCCGAGTACGGCTGGAAGATCGACCTCGGCGCGGTCGCCCGGATCTGGCGCGGTGGCTGCATCATCCGCGCCTCCTTCCTCGACCGTATCCGCGCCGCGTACGCCACCGACCCGGACCTCGTCAGCCTGCTCGCCGAGGACGGTTTCGCCCAGGAGATCAGCGACGCCCAGGTGCCCTGGCGGGAGATCGTCGCCTCCGCCGCCCGGCGCGGCATCCCCGTCCCCGCGTTCTCCGCCGCGCTCGCGCACTACGACACCCTGCGCGCCGACCGCCTGCCCGCCGCCCTCCTCCAGGGGCAGCGCGACTACTTCGGCGCCCACACCTACCGGCGCACCGACCGGGAGGGCTCCTTCCACACCCACTGGTCCCAGCCGGACCGCCCCGAAACCACCGCCTGACAAGGACTCGGGCGGCGCGGGACGCGGCGCGCGCGTCACTTCCGTGTGGTGGGCCTCAGCAGCAGGCTGACCAGGGCCGTGGTCAGCAGCAGTGCCGCGGCCATCAGGGGGCTGACGCGCGGGCCGTGCAAGAAGCCCGCCCTCCCCGCGACCAGCGCGCCGAAGACCGCGACGGCCAGGGCACCGCCGAGCCGGCGGCAGGTGTTGAGGAGGCCCTCGCGGTTCCGGCGCGGTGGGCGGGGCGCTCAGGAACATCACCAGGCCGAGCACCGCGAGCGCCGCCGCCACTACCCGGGGCGCGCCGAGGCCGTCGTCGACGCCCTCACGGCCGCACTCCGCTTGAGGGGCCCGGGCGCGAGCATCTGCGCGACCTCGCGCACCGTCCCGGAGCTGTCCACGGCGCCCGGCGGCTCCGTGGATCCCCGTGCCTCGGTGGATCCCCGTGCCTCGGTGGATCCCGGTGTCGAGCTGTTGCTGGAGAGCCTGCGGCCCAACCCCGCGCACGTGGTCAGCCGCACCATGCGGATGATCGCCGGGTGCCGGGTGGGACGTCGTAGGCGACCAGGCGGGGCCGGTCGGCCCGCGGCGGGCGGGCGGCTTTCCTGAAGTGCCCCTCGGGTGACCTCGGCACGGGTGCGGCAGCACCCCGTACGAGAGCTCGGGGCGCGTCTCGTACGGGGTGGTCTCGGGCGGACGGTGCCGCGGTGGGTCAGGCCAGGGTCGCGGTGTCGATCACGAAGCGGTAGCGCACGTCCGAGGCCAGGACGCGCTCGTACGCCTCGTTGATCTTCTCGGCGGGGATGATCTCGACCTCGGCGCCGATGCTGTGCTCGGCGCAGAAGTCGAGCATCTCCTGGGTCTCGCGGATGCCGCCGATCAGCGAACCCGCGTACACCCGGCCCTGCATGATCAGCGAGAACACGTTCAGCGACAGCGGCTCCGCGGGAGCGCCGACGTTGACCATCGCACCGCCCACGGCGAGCAGGCCGAGGTAGGCGTCGAGGTCGAGCTTGGCGCTGACCGTGTTGAGAACGACGTCGAAGGTGCCGGCGAGCTGCTCGAAGGTGGCCGGGTCGCTGGTGGCGTAGTAGTGCTGGGCGCCCAGACGCAGGCCGTCGTCCATCTTCTTCAGCGACTGCGACAGGACGGTGACCTCGGCGCCCATCGCGTGCGCGATCTTGACGGCCATATGGCCGAGTCCGCCGAGGCCGATGACGGCGACCTTCTTGCCGGGGCCCGCGCCCCAGCGGCGCAGCGGGGAGTACGTGGTGATGCCCGCGCACAGCAGCGGGGCGGCCTCGTCGAGGCCGAGGCCCTCGGGGACGGTGACGACGAAGTCGTCGTTGACCACGACATGGGTGGAGTAGCCGCCCTGGGTCAGGGTGTCGTCGGCGTCGATCGAGCCGTAGGTGAGGGTATTGCCCTTGAGGCAGCACTGCTCCTCGCCCCGCAGGCAGGGCACGCACTCACGGCAGGAGTTGACCACGCAGCCGACGCCGACCCGGTCGCCCACGGCGTGCCGGGTGACTTCGGAGCCGAGCTGGGTGACGATGCCGGCGATCTCGTGGCCGGGGACCAGGGGGTAGGTCGCCGGCCCCCACTCGCTGCGGACGTTGTGGATGTCGGAGTGGCAGATGCCGCAGTACTTGATGTCGATGAGGACGTCGTGCGGGCCGACGTCACGGCGCTCGACGGTGGTCGGCGCGAGCGGTTCGGTCGCCGAGGTGGCGGCGTGTGCGGGGACGGTAAGCACGGTTCTCCAGTGGGGGGTGCACTTGAGGGGGTCATCGGCAGCCGGGTGGCTGCCGAAGTCAGGCCCTGGCCGACCGCTCCCCTGCGTGGCACCAGTCGCCTCGTCGTGGAGCCCGCCCGCTCGGCCGGGACGTTGTCCAGCAGCGCCGCAGTCAGCGCCGCGGCATGGGACTTGAGAGGGCCTGACCCCGGGGGGATCGCCGACAGGTCGCCGGGCCGGAGTGACAGGGACGGACCTGGGATGCTCCCGGGAAATGGGCTCTTCAACGAGCATCCTGCCTGCTCGCCCGGCCCGCATCCCGGCAGAACGTGGTGTGCAGGGGAGCGTGTTCAGGGGTGCGGCACAGCTCCCCGCGGTGCTGTCGCGCAGGTCCCGGGGCCTCCCCTCGCACGGGCGGGGGCGGTCAGCGCCGCGGTCAGGGCTGGACGAGCACCTTCAGCGCCTCACGGGCGGCCATCGCCCGATAGCCGTCGGGTACCTCCTCGACGCTCACCGTGCGGTCGAAGACGCGCCCGGGTTCGATCTTCCCCTCCATGATGTCGGGGAGGAGTTCCTCGATGTAGGCGCGGGCCGGAGCCACACCGCCGGTGAGGGTGATGTTGTTCATGAACTCCTGGAAGCCCAGCGGCACCTGGTCGTACTGCGGGGCGCCCACCCGGCTGATCGTGCCGCCCGCGCGGACCACGCCCAGCGACATCTCCAGCGCGGGCAGCGTACCGACGCACTCCAGCACCGTGTGCGTACCGTCGCCGCCGGTCAGCTCGCGGACGTGCTCGATGCCCTCCTCACCGCGTTCGGCGACGATGTCGGTGGCACCGAAGTGGCGGCCGAGATCGGTGCGGTCCTTGTGCCGCCCCATCAGGATGATCCGCTCGGCACCGAGCCGCTTGGCGGACAGCACCGCCGACAGCCCGACCGCACCGTCACCGACCACCGTCACGGTCGTACGGGGGGTGACGCCCGCCGTCACCGCGGAGTGGTGGCCGGTGCAGAACACGTCCGACAGGGTCAGCAGCGACGGCAGCAGGGCGGAGTCCTCCCCGACGGACAGCTTCACCAGTGTGCCCTGGGCCTGCGGCACCCGCACCGCCTCGCCCTGGCCGCCGTCCACTCCTTCCGCGGCCCAGAAACCACCGTGCCGGCACGAGGTGTGCAGGCCCTCACGGCAGAAGTCGCAGGTGTTGTCCGACCAGACGAAGGGGGCCACCACCAGGTCTCCGGTCTTCAGTCCGGACACCTCCGCGCCGATGTCCTCGACGACACCCAGGAACTCGTGGCCGATGCGGTCGCCCTGCTCGGAGGGCGGACGCGACGCGTAGGGCCACAGGTCGCTGCCGCAGATGCACGCCCGCAGTACGCGTACGACCGCGTCCGTGGGCCGCTGGATCCTCGGGTCGGGAACTTCCTCCACGCGCACGTCACCGGCACCGTAAATCAGAGTTGCTCGCATGAGTCTTTCCGATCGAGTCGTCCTGTACTTGCTCACAAAGCGTCGAAAGCGGCGACAGCGCCGCGTCCGGTGCGGAACAACCGGGAATCCAGGCGACTACCCCTTTCCGTCGAAGGGATATTCCGGCCGTCCGAAAAGTATGGGTCTCCCTATCGGGGCCCGCACTCTCGCGCCTGCCTGCGATGACAGGCTTCACCGGTCCCGCCGCGAGAACGCCGTACGCGGATGGGGAAGCCGTACGCGAATACGGCCCCTCGCGGGTCAGACCTTCCAGGAGCGCAGCTGGTCGGCGACGGCGGGGACGCCGACTCGGGTGTCGCGGATCTTGCGGACGAGGTCGGACAGGGCTCCGTAGGGCGGGTCGATGCCCTCGCTCGACTGGTCCATGTACTGGGCGGCGACGAACGCGGCGAACAGGCTGTTGCGGTGCGGCAGCGGCTCCAGGCGCACGATGGTGTGCATCAGCGCGGCCGCGCGCCAGGCCGGGTCCGGGTCGGCCGCGGCGAGCGTGGGGAGCTTGGTCTTGTGCCGGGCGACGGCCGCCACGAGCGCGGAGTAGTCCGACACGGACATGTCCTCGCGGGCGAGGGCGGCCTCCTGGACGTCGAGCAGCCAGGCGACATCGATGGTCAGGTGCATCAGGCGGCCGCGGACGCGTCCCGGCGCTCGGCGGGCGGCACCTCGTCGGGGAACGCGTCGTCGAACTCGCCGCGCAGGCGGTCGGCCCAGGCGGTGGCGCCGGCGACGAACTGCCTGCGCTGCATCTCCCGGACACCGAGGTCGTGCAGATACTGCTTGAGGCTCTTGCCGTCGGCCGCGGCGGCCGCGCGCACGCCCTCCAGCTCCTCTTCGGTGAAGGTCACGTTCAGTGATGGCATACACCGATGGTACCTGGTTGGTACCAGGGGCGCGAGGCTTCAGGAACGGCCGCGGGGACACTGCGGGAGGCGCCCGCAACCGCATCGCACGCGTCAGTACCGCGGGTCGACGTGAATCTTGGGTCCGAGGCCCGCGCCGTCGGGGCGGGCCCCGGCCAGGACGGCGCCGAGTGCGCCCAGGGTGACGGTGGCCGCCACCAGCGGCCTGGGGTCCACCGTGCCCGTCGCGTACTCCTCGATGGCCCGGGCGAGTCCCGCGGAGGCACTGAGGATGCCGACGGCCGTGACGTCCTTGAGGACGAGGGCGCGGGTGTCGACGGTGCTGGGAACGGCGGCCAGACCGATGTAGACCACGCGGCCGCCCGGTTCGACCAGTTCGACCGCCCGCGCCGGCAGGTCCGGCGCGTTCGTCGCGTCGATCACTCCGTCCCAGGGCAGGTGCGGCAACTCCTCGGCCGTCCACGCTCCGTGGACACCGAGTGTGCGGGCGAAGGCCAAGGAGGACCTGGTCACGCCCATCACGTGGACCTCGGCGCCGCGAGCCAGGGCGAACCGGGCCGCGAGCAGGCCGATCGTGCCGGGCCCGAGGATCAACAACCTTGCCCCCGGGGCCAGTTCGGCGCTCTCGACGGCCCGCAGGGCGTTGCCACCGGGTTCGGCCATCGCCCCGGCCATCGCGTCCACACCGTCCGGGAGGGCGTGCAGGGCGCTCGCGGGGACGGCGAGTCGCTCCGCCAGCGCGCCGTGCCAGCCGCCCCTGATCCCCACCTCGAAGCGGTCCTCGCACACGTGGTGGCGGCCCGCCGAGCAGCGCCGACAGCGTCCACAGCCGAGCATCGTGTCGCCGGTCACGCGCCGCCCGAGCCAGCGGGAGTCGACGCCCGGGCCGAGCGCGGACACCGTGCCGCACCACTCGTGACCGATGCGGATCGGGTAGCGCGCGTGCCCCTGGCGCAGATAGGCCATGTCACCGCTGAAGAACTCCATGTCGGTGCCGCACACTCCCGCGCGTTCGACGTCGACGATCACCTGGCCCGCCGCGGGAGCCGGGGCTTCGACGTCCTCGACGGAGGTCCGGCCCGGGCCGGTGACAACGAAGGCTCGCATGCGGTTCGGGTGTCCCTTCGACACGGCAGCTGTAGTTCGTGACTCGTGAGGTTCCTGTCATGCGATGGCCACTGCTGTGACGTTGTTCCAGCGGCGGTGGCAGGCCGTCGCGCGATGCTGGTGTCGGCGACGCCAGTTCGACCAGCGCAGGGCGTGTGCCGGATCGGTGTCCTGGCGGGGCCTTGGCAGGGCGAAGACCCGCAATAGCGCGAGGAGTTCGCGCGGGCTGACGGGCACCATGGCCAACTCGTCGTCGGAGTTGGCGGGGTGGGCGCGTTGCCGCTCGTGGAGGGCGCCGACGGCCAGAAGTGCGTAGGCGATCATTGACATGAGGCTCCAGCGGTGCCAGGACGTCCAGCAGGTGACCTGGCCGGTGTCGAGGTGGGCCAGGCCCTTGGCTCCCTGGAAGTCCTCCTCGACCCGCCACCTGCGGCAGACCGCGCTGACCAGCACCGATATCGGCTGCGGGTCGGGGTGCCAGGTCCGGTAGAAGGAAAGGGTGCCGGTGCGGCGGTGGCGTCGGACCAGGACCTGGCTGTGCCCGGCGGCCTGTCCGGGCGGCGCATCGTCGGGGTTCACGTCGATCATCGCCCAGTCGTAGAGCCGCTCGGCCTTGGTGCCATGGCCGGTCCTCAGCCGCATCCAGGCCCGCTTCGGCACCCGCTCCAGCAGCGCGGTGACCTTCTTCTTCCCGGCGCCCGGGGTGGTGACCCGGTGGCTGGTGGGTACCGCGATCGCGTAGCCGTAGCCCAGCGCACGGATCCGCGCACGCAACTCCCGTCCACCGTAGACCTCGTCGGCGGCCACCCACGCGGTGTGCACCCCCGAGGCGTGGGCGTCCTCCAGCATGTCGCCGGCCAGTTGCGGCTTGGTGGCGAACACCCTCTCGTCGGGCACCCCGACCAGCTCACGGCGCTCGTCGTCCGCCGCCCATGCCTCGCCCAGGTACAGCCGACGGTCGACCAGCGCGTGCCCCTCGGCACTCACGTAGGAGAGGTGTACCGCGACCTGGCACAGCCCGATCCCGCCCAGCGCCCCGGAGTACTGCCGGGCCGCGCCGACCGCGTCGAGGGACGACTTCTCATCGCCCGTCTCGTCCACCACCAACATCACCTCCCTCTCGCCGAGTTGCTCCACCGTCCAGGCCGCGACCGACCGGCGGACTGCCTCGGTGTCGAAGCGGGCCCTCGACAAGAAGTGCTGCAGGACATGCGGACCGCTGTGGCCGATCGCCTCGGCCAACGACCAGCAGTTCGCCGATTCCTTGACCATCAGCAGCCCAGAGACCATGTTCCGGCAGGTCAGCCGGGTCTCCCGGCGCGGGAAGCAGCTCGCGAACCGGCCCATCAACCCCTCGAACAACCCGTCCCACCCGGCGTGTACTACCGTGGCCTGCGCGGCCACCGCTTCTTGATTCTTCGTCACACAAGATCACGATGCCGGTGGCCGTACCCCTGCCGCAGGCACCCCACCCACCACGCTGGCCAGCGGCGATGCCTCACGCCTCACGAACTACAGCTGCCGTGTTCGAGTTCTCGGCCCACAGGATCTCGGTTACGGTGACGAAATTCCACGGTCCGGATCAGAATTCCGATGGCTGGAAGAGGTGGACGATGCGCGAGCCGCGCAGCGCGCAGTGGTACGCGGGCACCGACCGGAACGCCTACATTCACCGCGCCTGGATGCGCAGAGGACTGCCCGCGCACGCCTTCGACGGCCGCCCGCACATCGCGATCGCCAACACCGCCTCCGATCTGACACCGTGCAACGCGCATCTGAACGAGGTCGCCGAGAGCGAGTCCCACTGATCCCGACGCCGCGTGTCGGGGCCGGCCCGCGAGCCGGCCGAACGAATGACCACGGGTCGGATGGACAGGTCCCGGGCGCCGCCGCTCTAAGCTCGGCGCATGGCCAAGTATTTCGACGTGCACCCCGAGAACCCCCAGCAGCGCACTCTCAGCCAGGTGGCGGAGATCATCCGTGGCGGGGGGCTCGTCGCCTATCCGACCGACTCCTGCTTCGCCCTCGGGGCTCAGCTGGGCAACCGGGACGGACTCGACCGGATCCGCTCGATCCGCCGACTCGACGACCGGCACCACTTCACCCTGATGTGCCAGGACTTCGCGCAGCTGGCCCACTTCGTACGCCTGGACAACGCGGTGTTCCGCGCGATCAAGGCGTCGACTCCGGGTAGTTACACCTTCATCCTCCCGGCGACGAAGGAGGCACCACGCAGGCTGCTGCACCCGAAGAAGAAGACGGTCGGCGTCCGGATTCCCGACCATGTCGTCGCCCGGGCGCTCCTCGCCGAACTCGGTGAGCCGCTGCTGTCGAGCACCCTGCTCCTGCCCGATCAGGAGAAGCCGCTGACCCAGGGCTGGGAGATCAAGGAGGAACTCGACCACGTGGTGGACGCGGTCCTCGACTCCGGCGACTGCGGTGTCGAGCCGACGACCGTCATCGACTTCTCGCAGGGCGAGCCCGAGATCGTACGGCGAGGGGCGGGCGATCCCTCCCGGTTCGAGTGAGCGGGATGAACCCGCGGTGGCGCGGGCGCCGATGGCCTCGAAGATCGTGGCGGGCGAGCCAGCCGGTCACCATGCGGGACCGCTGACTTTCCAGATCCGGGTGGCGACCTGGAGGTTGAAGCGGCTGTCCACCTCGTCGAGCCGACGGCCACTGACCTCTCTGATGCGCTGCAACCGGTAGCGGAGTGTGCTGCGGTGCACGGCGAGGGCCTGTGCCGTCTCGTCGTAGTTGCCGCCGTGGTCGAAGTACCGGGTGAGGGTGTGCACCAGGTCGGTGCCGTGGGCGTCGTCGTAGTCGAGGAGCGCGCCCAGCCATTCGCGGACGAAGTCGGTGACGTCCCCCGCGTCCTTGTCCCGGGCCAGGATGCGGTAGAGGCCGAGTTCCTCGCAGGTCGTGGTGCCATCCGGGGGGTGGGACTGGCGGCGTACGGCGAGTGCGCGGACGGCCTGGTCGAAGGAGCGCGGGATGTCGGCCACCGCCTCGCACAGGCTGCCGATGCCCACCGCGCCACGCGTGGAGCCCACTTCGTCGGAGAGCGCCTCGTACAGACCCGAGTCGCGCGGCTCGCCCCGGACCACGAGCACCGCCATGTCCCCTCGCCGGGCCAGCAGCGACCGCAGGCCCAGCGCCTGCGCGGCACGTCCCACCGCTCCAAGGAAGCGGTCGTCGGCGGCCGTTGCCCACCACTGTGCGACCGTGACGTGGTGCGGTCCGTGCAGGTCATGGCCGACGGCCTCGGCCCTGGCGTACGCGCCGCCGTCGTCGGCACCGGTGAGCAGGTCGTCCACGAGTTCCCGGCGCAGCCGCAGTTCGGCCTCCGCCAGACTGCGGCGGTGGGCCAGTTCCAAAGACAGTGCCGTGCACGCGTGTTCGAGGGCGAACATGTCGGCCCCGCCCGCCGTGCCGTCGGGGTCGATGAGCGCGATGATGCCGAGTACCTCACCGTGATGGCGGGCCAGTCCGATGAGGCGTCCCTCGTGGCGGATCGGGCCCAGCTCGCGCATCGCGTCATGCATGAGCTGCTCGCGCCGGAGCGGATCGGGCTTGGTGTCGGACTCGGGCGGCACCGGCCCCGCCTGGGCCAGGAGGTTTCCGAAGCGGTCCTCGACACGGGTGGCGAGGCCGGTCAGCTCGTACACGGCGGCTGCGATGCCGTGCTCCCCCTCGTCGGTGACGGAGGTCCGGGCGAGGACGTCGTGCACGGTGCGCTGCCCCTCCAGTTCGGCCACCAGCGCGGTGAGCCGTTCGTTGACCGCGTCCCGCTCCTCGATCGCCCGGAACAGCTGCCGGGCGTACTCGCGGTCACGGCTGCGGGCCTCGGCGTTGTAGAGCGCGGCGCCGGTCGGCTGGGCAAGGGCGTAGACGAGGAAGCGGTCCTCGTCGGGAGGCGGTTTCCCCGCGCTGACCAGCAGGTAGCCGAGCAGGCCGCCTGAGCTGCGCAGGCCCACCGCCCAGCCCCAGCCGCCCTCCCGGAAGCGGACGGCGCCGTCCTCCCCGCCCAGCGAGGTCAGCTGTTCGACCGGGTCGGGCAGATCGCGCGGTGCCCGGCCGCCCAGGGTCCGTGTGCTCGGCGTGGCCTCGAGCTCGAAGCGGCCGTTCCTGAGCATGTAGCAGCCCTCGGGCCGGCAGTCGAGGAGGCGGGGCACCTCGTCCATGGCCAGCTGGAGGATCTCGTCCACCGGACGGCCGTCGAGCATGGCCACGGCCAGCACGAACACGTCGTACAGGCTCGCCGACTGCTTGCGTCCCCAGCCGGCCAGGGCAGTGGTCGGCGCCCGGCTGCCGAGGCCGCGTGGTGCGCCGCTCTGGTGCGCCGCACCGGTCGCGTCGTCGGCCATGCCAGGCATGCCGCAATATTAGCTTTCGCGGCTTTTCATCGCTTATCGCACGGGTCACGCGTGCGGCGGAACGCCGCCCGGGAGCCGGGTCGGCTCCCCGTGCCGGGCGAACGGAAGGCGAGGCCCGCGCCGGGCGAGCGGAAGGCACGACCCCCGCCGGGCCTGTAGGGGCGCGCCCGTCCCGCGGCGGTCTCCTGCACTCCCAGGTGGAGAAGAGGGGCCGGATTTCGCCCTGCCGGGAGCAGGCGTCGTCCTTCGTCCCGTCACACCCTGGCTAGGACGGAACCCACGACCCATGTCCGCCCGCCGACGCCCGCGGACACGCGACCTCACCTGAAGACAACCGCCGCCACCGGAGACGGGCGGACGCCGGGGGTGGCAGGCGAAGGAGTTCCTCATGGGCAAGGCAGTCGGAATCGACCTGGGCACCACCAACTCGGTGATCGCCGTATGGGAGGGTGGTGAAGCGACCGTCATACCCAATGCCGAGGGCTCACGTACCACGCCCTCCATCGTCGCCTTCACCGACAGCGGCGAACGGCTGGTGGGCCAGCTCGCCAGGCGTCAGGCGATCCTCAATCCCAAGGGCACCATCTACTCGGCCAAGCGGTTCATCGGCCGCCACTTCGACGAGATATCCGACGAGGCCAAGGCGGTGGCGTACGACGTCGTCGAGGGCGAGGGCGGAGTCGCGCGCTTCAAGGTGCGCGACAAGCTGTACGCGCCGGAGGAGATCAGCGCGCTGGTGCTGCGCAAGCTCGCCGACGACGCCGGCAAGCAGCTGGGCGAGAAGGTCACCGAGGCCGTCATCACCGTGCCCGCGTACTTCAACGACGCCCAGCGCCAGGCGACCAAGGACGCCGGGCGCATCGCGGGGCTCGAAGTACTGCGGATCATCAACGAGCCGACGGCGGCGGCGCTGGCGTACGGCATGGACAAGAAGCAGCACGAGACGGTGCTCGTCTTCGACCTCGGCGGCGGCACCTTCGACGTGAGCATCCTTGACGTCGGTGACGGGGTCGTGGAAGTGCGCTCGACCGCGGGCGACAGCCACCTCGGCGGCGACGACTTCGACCGTCGCCTCGTCGACCTGCTCGCGGACGGCTTCCAGAAGGAGAACGGGATCGACCTGCGCAAGGACCCGCAGGCGCTGCAACGGCTGTTCGAAGCCGCGGAGAAGGCCAAGACGGAGCTGAGCTCGGTCACGCAGACGCAGGTCAGCCTGCCGTTCATCACCGCGGACGCCGCCGGCCCCAAGCACCTGACCGAGACGATCATGCGGTCCACGTTCGAGAAGATCACCGCCGACCTGGTCGAGCGGACCATGGAACCGGTCAAGCAGGCGATGGCCGACGCCAAGGTCAGCGCGAACGACATCGACGAGGTCATCCTCGTGGGTGGCTCGACGCGCATCCCGGCCGTGCAGAGCGTGGTCCGCCGGCTCACCGGTGGCAAGGACCCGAACATGAGCGTCAACCCCGACGAGGTCGTGGCGCTGGGCGCCGCGATCCAGGCGGGCGTGCTCAAGGGCGAGGTCAAGGACGTCCTGCTGCTCGACGTGACCCCGCTGTCGCTGGGCGTGGAGACCCGCGGCGGTGTGATGACGAAGGTCATCGACCGGAACACCACGATCCCGGTCCGCCGCTCGGAGACCTTCTCCACCGCGGAGGACAACCAGGAGGCCGTGGACGTCGTCGTGCTGCAGGGGGAGCGCGAGATGGCCGCCGACAACCGGGTCCTCGGCCGCTTCCAGCTCAAGGACATCCGCCCGGCACCGCGCGGCGAGCCGCAGGTCGAGGTCGTCTTCGACATCGACGCCAACGGGATCCTGAACGTCACCGCACGGGACAAGGACACCGGCAAGGAACAGACCATCACCATCAGCGAGGGCTCCAACCTCGACCAGCGCGAGGTGGAGCGGATGGTCCAGGAGGCCGAGCAGCACCGCGGCGAGGACCAGGCGCTGCGCGACGCCGTGGACGCCCGCAACGAACTGGACGCCGTGGCCTACCAGGTGGACCGCCGGCTGAACGAGCTGGGTGAAGCGGTGCCCTCGCACGAGCGGGCCCGGGCGGACATGCTCGTCGCCGATGCCCGTGAGGCGGTCCAGCAGGAGGCCTCGCCGGACAAGGCCAGGCCGCTGACCTCCGAGCTGCAGCAGGTGCTGGCGTCGCTCGCCCAGTACCAGGCGGGCGCGGCCGCACAGGCCCGGGCCGGCGCCGGAACCGGGACGGAGGAAACAGCGGGCGCCTCGGCGGCATCCGACGACGACGTGATCGACGCGGAATTCGACAAGAGCTGAGGAGCGGTCATGGCCACCGAGCAGCAGCCGATGACGCCCCCGGAGCAGCCGGGCGAGACCCGTTCGCCGACGGAGCGGCCGGGCGCGAACCCGCCCTCCTCGCAGCAGCGGGCGGGCACGGACCCCTCGTCCGCGCACATGCCGGAGGCGGACGAGCAGGCGGCCGCCCTCGACGAGATGCGCGACCGCTGGCGCCGCGCGCTCGCCGACCTGGACAACCTCCGCAAGCGTCACGCGAAGGAACTGGAACGCGTGCGGGCCGAGGAGCGCGCCCGCACCGCCGGGGCCTGGCTGCCCGTCCTCGACAACCTGGAACGGGCGCTGGCCCACTCCGACTCCGACCCCTCCGCCGTGCTGAAGGGCATCGAAGCCGTACGCGACCAGGCGGTCGAGGTGCTGCGCGGTCTCGGCTATCCCCGCTACGAGGAGGTCGGGGTGCCCTTCGACCCGACCCTGCACGAGGTCGTCGGGGTCGTCGACACCCCCGACGCCGAGCCGAACACCGTGGCCCAGGTGGTGAGCCCGGGCTACGGGGCGGACGGGAAGCAGTTGCGCCCCGCCTTCGTCATGGTCAGCAAGCGGCAGGAGTGACGCCCCATGGCACGCGACTACTACGACGTGCTCGGGGTGCCGCGCACCGCGAGCGCGGAGGAGATCCAGCAGGCCTTCCGCAAGCTGGCACGCAAACACCACCCCGACATCAACAAGGACCCGGGGGCCGAGGAGCGCTTCAAGGAGATCAACGACGCGTACAGCGTGCTGTCCGACCCCGAGACCCGGCCGCGCTACGACCGCTTCGGTGAGAACTTCCGGCAGATCCCGCAGGACTACGACCAGCGGGTGGCCGCGGCGGCGGGTGCCCGGGGCGGCTGGAGTGCAGGCGTCGGTGGGGCTGGAGGCGCCCGAACCCGGGTGCGCCACCGTACGGCCGACGGCGCCGACTTCGACGGCTCCGGCATCGACTTCGAGGACCTGTTCGGCGGGGTCTTCGGACGCGGCGCGGGCCGTGGTGGAGGCGGTTGGGGGCCGGTGCCGGGCGCCGACCAGGAGGCCGAGATCCAGCTCTCCGTCGAGGAGGCGTACCGGGGCGGCAAGCGCGGCATCACCCTGGGCGGCCCCGACGGGCAGCGCACCTACGACGTCAACATCCCGCGCGGTGTGGTGGACGGGCAGCGCATCCGGCTGGCCGGAGAAGGCGGCAGGGGCAGCGCCGACGCCCCGGCGGGCGACCTGTATCTGCGGGTGCGGATCAAGCCCGACGGGCGGTTCCGGCTGGAGGGCCGCGACATCCACGTCATCCTCCCGGTGACGCCGTGGGAGGCGGCACTCGGCGCGACCGTGCCGGTGCCCACCCCCGGCGGCACGGCAAAGGTCACCGTCCCCGCTGGCTCCTCCAGCGGCCGGCGGCTGCGGCTGCGCGGCGAGGGCATGCCCAACCCGCGCGGCAAGGACGGCGACCTGTACGCGGAGGTCCGCGTCATGGTGCCGCCCGAGCCGGCCGCCCGCGAGCGTGAGCTCTTCGAGGAGCTGGCCGCCGTGTCCGCCTTCGACCCGAGGAGGCCCCGATGACCACCGCCCCCCGTCCCGGTGGTGCGCACCGCCGTACCGCCACCCCAGTACCCCGGCCGACCCTGAACATCGTGGTCCGCGCCGCGCCGCTCGGGCCGCCCCATCGGCTTGGTCTCGACGCCGTCGCCACCCGTTCCGGTCTCCATCCGGATCTCGTACGCCGGTTCGTCGCCCTCGGTCTCGTCGACGCCACCCGGGACGCCACCGGGCGGCTGTGGTTCGAGCCGTCCGCTCCCGCCATCCTCGCCCGCATCCAACGACTACGCGCCGCGCTCCCCCTCAACTACGCCTCCCTGGGTCTGGTGCTGGATCTGCTCGACCGGATCAGTGAGCTGGAGGACGCTCTGAGGCGCAGCAACGCCGGCTCCAGGAGTGATGAATCGTGGATATGAACCGGCTCACCCAGAAGTCCCAGGAGGCGCTGCAGGAAGCGCAGACCATCGCCGGCCGGCTGCACCAGACCGAGGTCGACGGCGAGCATCTGCTCCTCGCCCTGCTCGACCAGCCGGACGGCCTGATACCGCGGCTGATCGACCAGGCGGGCGCCGACACCCGAGGCCTGCGCACCGCACTGAACGAGGAGTTGGCCCGCAGGCCGAAGGTGACGGGCCCCGGTGCCACCCCCGGGCAGGTGTACGTCACTCAACGGCTCGCGAAGGTACTGGACTTGGCCGAACAGGAGGCCAAGCGGCTCAAGGACGAGTACGTGTCCGTCGAGCACCTGGTGCTGGCACTCGCCGACGAGGGGTCCCGCACGGCCTCCGGCCGGCTGCTCAAGGAGTACGGCATCACCAAGGACGGGTTCCTGTCCGCGCTGACCCGCATCCGCGGCAACCAGCGCGTCACCTCGGCGACGCCCGAAGCGGCGTACGAGGCGCTGGAGAAGTACGGCCGTGATCTGGTCGCCGAGGCACGCGGCGGCCGGATGGACCCGGTGATCGGCCGGGACGCGGAGATCCGTCGGGTCATCCAGATCCTGAGCCGCAAGACGAAGAACAACCCCGTCCTCATCGGTGACCCGGGCGTCGGCAAGACCGCCATCGTGGAGGGACTCGCCCAGCGCATCGTGCGGGGTGACGTCCCCGACGGGCTGCGCGACCGAACGATCTTCTCGCTCGACATGAGTTCGCTGGTGGCGGGCGCCAAGTACCGCGGCGAGTTCGAGGAACGGCTGCAGGCCGTACTGAGCGAGGTCAAGGCGGGCGAGGGGCGCATCCTGCTCTTCATCGACGAACTGCACACGGTCGTCGGCGCGGGCGGCGGTGCCGAGGGCGCAATGGACGCCGGGAACATGCTCAAGCCGATGCTCGCGCGCGGCGAGCTGCACATGATCGGCGCCACCACCCTCGACGAGTACCGCAAGTACGTCGAGTCCGACGCGGCCCTCGAACGCCGCTTCCAGCAGGTCCTGGTGGACGAGCCGAGCGTGGAGGACACCATCTCCATCCTGCGCGGACTGCGCGAGCGCCTGGAGGTCTTCCACGGTGTGAAGATCCAGGACACCGCGCTGGTCGCGGCGGCGACCCTCAGCCACCGCTACATCTCCGACCGGTTCCTGCCGGACAAGGCCATCGACCTGGTCGACGAGGCGTGCGCGCGGCTGCGTACCGAGATCGACTCCATGCCCGCCGAACTGGACGAGATCACCCGCCGGGTGACCCGTCTGGAGATCGAGGACGCGGCGCTCGCCAAGGAGACCGACGCCGCCAGCAAGAAGCGACTCGATGAGCTGCGCCGCGAACTGGCCGACCTGCGCGCCGAGTCCGACGCGATGCACGCCCAGTGGGAGGCCGAACGCCAGGCCATCCGCCGTGTGCAGGAGCTGCGCCAGGAGCTGGAGCAGGTCCGGCAGGACGCCGAGGAGGCCGAGCGCAACTACGACCTCAACCGGGCCGCCGAACTGCGCTACGGCAGGCTCACCGAACTCGAACGCCGTCTCACGGCCGAGGAGGAGGCGCTGGCCGCCAAGCAGGGCGAGAACCGGCTGCTGCGCGAGGTCGTCACCGAGGACGAGATCGCGGAGATCGTCGCGGCCTGGACCGGCATCCCGGTCACCCGCCTCCAGGAGGGCGAGCGCGAGAAGCTGCTGCGCCTCGACGAGATCCTCACCGAGCGGGTGATCGGCCAGGACGAGGCGGTCAAGCTGGTCACCGACGCGATCATCCGGGCCCGCTCCGGGATCCGGGACCCGCGCCGGCCGATCGGCTCGTTCATCTTCCTCGGCCCCACCGGGGTCGGAAAGACCGAGCTGGCCAAGGCGCTCGCCGCGGCGCTGTTCGACTCCGAGGAGAGCATCGTCCGCCTGGACATGAGCGAGTACCAGGAACGGCACACCGTCAGCAGGCTGGTGGGAGCGCCTCCCGGATACGTCGGCTACGAGGAGGGCGGCCAGCTCACCGAGGCGGTGCGCCGCAAGCCGTACTCCGTGGTCCTGTTCGACGAGATCGAGAAGGCCCACCCCGACGTCTTCAACATCCTGCTGCAGGTCCTCGACGACGGCCGCGTCACCGACTCCCAGGGCCGCACCGTCGACTTCCGCAACACCGTGATCATCATGACGTCCAACATCGGCTCCGCCCACCTGCTGGACGGGGTGAGCGCCGACGGCGAGATCAAGTCCGACGCGCGGGCGCTGGTGATGGGCGACCTGCAGCGCCACTTCCGGCCCGAGTTCCTCAACCGCGTCGATGACATCGTGCTGTTCAAGCCGCTGGGCATGACCCAGATCGAGCGGATCGTGGAGCTGCAGTTCAACGACCTGCGCCGGCGGCTGGCCGAACGGCAGATCGCCGTCGAGCTCACCGACTCCGCCCGCGAACTCATCGCCAAGCAGGGCTTCGATCCCGTGTACGGAGCCCGGCCACTGCGCCGGTACGTCTCGCACGAGGTCGAGACGATGGTCGGCCGGGCGCTGATCCGCGGTGATGTGCAGGACGGCTCGACGATCCGCGTCGACGCCCAGAACGGCGAACTGGTCGTCACCTACGGCGAACGGGCCGCACCGGACGTGCGGAGAGCCGCGTGAGTGCGGTGACCACGAGTACGAGCACGAGCACGACGGTCGTCTGCGACCACTGCGGCCGCAAGAACCGGGTGCCCACGGCGGCCCAGGGCACGCCGCGCTGCGGGAACTGCAAGTCCCCGCTCGCGTGGATCACCGACGCCGGCGACGCGGACTTCGGGGAGGTCGCCGAGCAGGCGAAGCCGTGCGTCGTCGTCGACCTGTGGGCCACCTGGTGCGGGCCCTGCCGGATGGTCAGCCCCGCGCTCGAGCAGGTCGCCCACGAACTCGCCGGGCGGGTCAAGCTGGTCAAGGTCGACATCGACCGGAGTCCGCGGCTCGCCCAGCGGTTCCAGGTGCAGGCCGTGCCGACGCTGCTGCTGCTCGACAAGGGAGAGGTGATCGCACGCAAGACGGGAGCGGCGCCCGCGCCGGCGCTGAGGCAGTGGGTGGAGGAGACCCTGGCCGCCCGCCACTGATCCCCGCCGCCCGTAGCTGGACGCACCTCAGGCTCCGCCTGGCCTGAGGGCGCGTCGGCTGCGACTGCTCGCCGGGCAGCACGCCGGGGGGATCGGCCGGAGAGGTCCTACCGGACAGGTCCTAGTCGGAGAAGACCCGCGCCTCCGCGTCCGCGGTGATCTCGGCCGGAGTGGGCGGGGTGTTCAGCAGGGCGGTGATGCGTTCGGCGGCGGGGTCGCCCGTGCGGGGCCCGGTGGCACGGGCCGCGTCGATGTCGTACGAGGTCTGCCGCAGCTCGACGTCCGGGCCGAGCAGGGCCCAGAAGGCGGTGCCCGGCGGGCCCTCGTGAAAGGGGAGCCCGACGCTGCCCGGGTTGACGCTGCGCCGTCCGGCGACGGTGCGGTCGAACTGGAGGTGCGTGTGCCCGGTCACGATCACCGCCTCCTCGACGTCAGCGGCCAGTTCCGCGAAACGCCCGGCAGGCGTGGCGGGTGTGATCAGCTCGGTGTCGCCGCGCGGCGATCCGTGGCAGAACCGCACGGGTCCCAGCCCGACGACGTCCACGACGACACTGAAGGGGATCTTGGCGAGGAACGCGACACTCGCGCCCGAGTGCTGCCGCGGCACCCACGCCTCGCGCTCGGTGCTCGGCCGACGGACCCCGCGGTGAATGTCCACGACGGCCCGCTCCCCGTTGCCCCGGACGAACAGGGCCCGTGGCAGCGCGGTCATCAGCTCCACCGTACGGTCGGGTTCGGCGCCCCAGGTCAGGTCTCCGCACGAGACCACCAGATCGACGGCGGCCTCCTCGATCTCCGCAAGGACCGCGGTCAGCGCCGGAACGTTCGCGTGAACGTCGGAAACGACCGCGACCCGTCGAACGGGACCATGGCGGCGCCCCGGCCCCTCCCAGGCGCCGGGGCCGTACAACGTCGTGTCCATGATTGACGGTAGCAACCGCGCCCGGTGCCGGACCGGACGTTCTACCGAAAACGTCGCCGCCGAAACCGTCGCCACCGAACCGGTCAACGCCAGTCGGGAGCACCCGAGGCGGGCGACAGCAGGGACTCGAGCTTCATCCGCATCTCCCGCATGACGGCGACGATTCGGGCCTCGTGCTCCTCGGTGAGCCGGGCCACCGGGACCGAGCAGCTGATGGCGTCGACGGCCGGCATGTCGTAACGCAGGGCGAAGCCGAAGCCCGCGACGCCGGGCACCGTCTCCTCGCGGTCGATGGAGTAGCCGCGCTCCCGTACCTCCGCGAGGTCCGCGAGCAGGGTGGCCGGCTCGGTGTGCGTGTTCTCCGTGAGGGCGGTCAACGGCCCAGCGGGAAGCGGGAGTTCATCGTCCGGACGCTCGGCGAGCAGAGCCTTGCCGAGGGCTCCGGCGTGCGCCGGGACCCGTCGGCCGACCCGGCTCAGGGTGCGCGCGTACTCGTGGGACTCACGGGTCGCGAGATAGACGACGTCCGCACCGTCGAGGCGCGCCAGGTGGATGGTCTCCCCCAGCGCGTCCGAGGCTTCGTCGAGGTAGGGGCGGACCACCCGGACGTGCCGGTCGCTGTCGAGATAGCTGGTGCCCGTGAGCAGGGCCCGGATCCCGATGCCGTACAGCGAGCCGGTGGTGTCGGTACGCACCCAGCCGCGGTCGACGAGGGTCTGCAGCAGCTGGTACATGCTGCTGCGCGGCACCTCCAGCCGAGCGGCGAGTTCGTCCAGCCGGGCCGGCCGGTCGCCCCGCCCGGCGAGCAGTTCCAGCAGCGCGACCGTGCGGGCCGCCGACTTCACTTCTCGCACACCACTGCTCTCCGGCATGGGCCCATCGTAAATCCGCCGTGCCGCACCTATTGACCCCGCGCGTTCACGAACCTAGCCTCCATCTGCATACATAGATGCCATCTGCATATGGGGACAGAGTTCATGACACAGTTCAGTGCGGCCACCGAGGGCGTAGTCAAGCGACTGCGGGACGGCATGGCGGGCGGAGTGCTGTCCTTCCCGCTCACCAGCTTCCGGGAGGACGGCGGCCTGGATCTCGAGGCGTACCGCGCTTACCTGACCGCCCAGTTGGACAACGCGCCGGGCGCGGTGTTCCCCGCCTGTGGGACCGGGGAGTTCTTCTCGCTGGACGAGGACGAGTACCGCGCGGTCGTCGGGGCCACCGTCGAGGTCGCCGATGGACGGCTGCCGGTGGTCGCGGGCATCGGCTACGGCTGGGCGCAGGCGCTGCGTTTCGCACGGATCGCGGAAGAGGCGGGCGCCGACGCCGCGCTGGTGCTCCCCCACTACCTGGTCGCGGCCCCGCAGGACGGCCTCGTGGAACAGCTGCGGCGGATCGCCTCCGGCACCTCTCTGCCGCTGATCGCCTACCAGCGCGGCCAGGTCGCCTTCACCGCCGACAGTCTGCGCCGGATCGCCGGCATCCCCACGGTCATCGGCCTCAAGGACGGGCACAGCGACCTCGACCGGCTCCAGCGCCTCACGCTCGCGGCGCCCGACGGCTTCCTCTTCTTCAACGGCGCCTCCACCGCCGAGATCCAGGCCCGCGCCTACGCCACCGTGGGCGTCCCCGCCTACTCCTCGGCGGTGCACGCATTCGCACCCGAGATCGCGAACGCCTTCTTCGCCGCCCTGCGGGACGACGACGACGCGGGGGTGACCAAGCTCCTGCGCGACTTCTACGTCCCGCTCGTCGAGCTGCGCGACCGGGTGCCCGGCTATGCGGTGTCGCTGGTCAAGGCCGCCGCCCGGCTGCGCGGTCTGCCGGTCGGCCGGGTCCGCGCTCCGCTCACGGACCCGGGCCCGGAGGACCTCGCCGTGCTGGCGAAGGTGCTCGACGACGGTCTGAACGTGGTGGGAGCCGTAGGGCTGTCCGCCTGACAGACGACGTCATCTGACATCTGTCATCTGTCATCCGCCATTTGTCACCCGTCACCCGTCACCCGTCACCCGGTCCAACAGTTCAAAGGGGAACTGAAACGTGCCGCTCCTCGTAGTCGGGATCAGCGTTCTGGTCCTGCTGCTGCTCATGACCAAGCTCAAACTGAACGGCTTCGCCGCCCTGCTGCTGGTGGCGGTCGGCGTCGGTCTGGTCCGTGGGATTCCGCTGGAGAAGATCCCGGACGTCCTCTCCGAAGGCATCGGCGGCCAGGTCGGTGACACGATGCTCACCATCGGGCTGGGCGCCATGGTCGGCCGTGTCATGGGGGATTCGGGCGCCGCCCAGCGCATCGCCGGCAAGCTCCTCGACGCCTTCGGCCCGCGTGGCGTCCAGGTGGCCATGGTGGTGACGTCGATGCTCATCGGCGTGACGATGTTCTATGAGGTCGCCTTCATCATCATCGTGCCCATCGCGTTCACCCTGGTGCGGGTGACCGGCGCAAAGCTGCTGTGGGTCGGGCTGCCGATGTCGATCGCCCTGTCGACCATGCACAGCTTCCTGCCGCCCCACCCCGGCCCCACCGCGGTGGCCGCGACCTTCCACGCGTCCGTCGGTCTGACGCTGTTCTACGGCCTGTTCATCGCCGTCCCGGTCGGCGCGCTGATCGCCCTGGTGTGGCCGCGGCTGCCGTTCATCAGGGCGATGGATCCCACGATCCCCCAGGGCCTGGTCAGTGAGCAGGTGTTCGAGGACGAGGAGATGCCCGGGCTGGGCTGGTCGCTGGGCGTGGCCCTGTTCCCCGTGGTGCTGATCGCCGGTGCCGCCGTGACCGACATGGCCACTTCCGGTTCGGGCCCGTTCCTGCACTTCGTCGCCTTCATCGGATCCGCGCCGATCGCGCTGTTGCTGACCCTGCTGTCGGCGATCTGGGCGTTCGGTCCGCGCATGGGCCGAAGCCTCGCGGAGGTCAGCGCCTCCTGCAACTCCGCCGCCCAGGCGATGGCCATGATCCTGCTGGTGATCGGTGCCGGCGGCGCCTTCAAGAACGTCCTCGTCGAGGGCGGGATATCCGACTACATCAAGGACCAGACGCAAGGCTGGTCCATCTCGCCGATCGTCCTCGCGTGGCTCATCGCGGTCATCCTCCGGGTGGCACTGGGCTCGGCGACGGTCGCCGTCGTCACGGCCTCCGGCGTGGTCCTGCCGCTCCTGGCGGGCAGCGGGGCGCATCCCGAGATGATGGTGCTCGCCGTCTGCTGCGGTTCGATCGCCTTCTCCCACGTCAACGACCCCGGCTTCTGGCTGTTCAAGGAGTACTTCAACCTCTCGGTCGTCGAGGCGATCAAGGTCCGCACCACGTACACGACCGTGCTGGCCGTCCTCGGTCTGGGCGGTGTCCTGGCGGTCGAGCAAGCCCTCGACGTCCTCAGTCTCTGACCCCACCCCCCGATCACCCCCGTACCCAAGGACTTTGAGACGCATGAGCAAGAGCCAGCCAACCGTCACCGCCTTCGCCGTCTACCCGGTCGCCGGCCGGGACTCCATGGAGCTGAACCTCTCCGGCGCGCACGGCCCCTACTTCACCCGTAACGTCGTCGTCCTGACGGACTCCGAGGGGCGTACCGGTCTCGGTGAGGTCCCCGGCGGGGAGAAGATCACGCGGACACTGCGCGACGCCGAGTCCCTCGTCGTCGGGGCGAAGGTCGGTGACTACAAGCGCGTCCTGCGCGAGATCGGGGACCGCTTCGCCGACCGCGACGCCGGTGGACGCGGCGCCCAGACCTTCGACCTGCGCACCACCGTCCACGCCGTCACCGCCGTCGAGTCGGCGCTGCTCGACCTGCTGGGGCAGCACCTCGACGTACCCGTCGCGGCGCTCCTGGGGGACGGGCAGCAGCGCGATTCCGTACGGGTTCTCGGCTATCTGTTCTACGTCGGTGACCCCGACCGCACGGATCTGGAGTACGTCCGCGCACCCGACGCGGCCGAGGACTGGTATCGGATCCGGCACGAGGAGGCACTGTCACCGGAGGCGATCGTCCGGCAGGCCGAGGCAACCCACGACCTCTACGGCTTCCGGGACTTCAAGCTCAAGGGCGGTGTCCTGGCGGGCACGGAGGAGGTCAAGGCCATACGGGCGCTCAAGGACCGCTTCCCCGAGGCGCGGATCACCCTCGACCCGAACGGCGCGTGGTCGCTGCGCGAGGCGATCGAGCTGTGTGCGCCCCTGGTGGGGACGCTCGCCTACGCCGAGGACCCCTGCGGAGCCGAGGGCGGCTATTCCGGGCGGGAGATCCTCGCCGAGTTCCGCCGCGCCACGGGCCTGCCGACCGCGACCAACATGATCGCCACCGACTGGCGGCAGCTGACCCACGCCCTGGCCCTGCAGTCGGTGTCCATCCCGCTGGCCGACCCGCACTTCTGGACCATGCAGGGCTCGGTGCGTGTGGCGCAGCTGTGCAACGCGATGGGGCTGACCTGGGGTTGCCACTCGAACAACCACTTCGACATCTCGCTGGCGATGGTGACGCATTGCGGGGCCGCGGCTCCCGGCGCGTACAACGCCCTGGACACGCACTGGATCTGGCAGGAGGGCCTGGAGCGCCTCACCGTCGCGCCGCCGCGCATCGTCGACGGGGAGATCGCCGTGCCGGACGCGCCCGGTCTCGGTGTCCGGCTCGACATGGAGCGGCTCCTCGCGGCCCACGAGCTCTACCGGGAGAAGGCGTTGGGGGCGCGGGACGACGCCGTCGGGATGCGTTACCTGGTCCCCGGCTGGGAGTTCGACAGCAAGCGTCCGTGTCTTGTGCGCTGAGCCTCCCTCAATCCCTCATGTGAGACGGACTGTTGCCCATTCACCCTTCCGGGTGAGGACCCGCGCCTGACAGACTCCGGAGGGTGCGCGACTTCGACATGCTTGTCATCGGATCCGGCCCGGGTGGTCAGAAGGCCGCCATCGCCGCGGCCAAGCTCGGCCGCCGGGTCGCCGTCCTCGACCGACCCGACATGGTCGGTGGGGTCTCCATCCACACCGGGACCATCCCCTCCAAGACCCTGCGTGAGGCGGTCCTCTATCTCACCGGCCTCACCCAGCGCGATATGTACGGCCAGAGCTACCGCCTCAAGGAGGACATCACCGTCGCCGACCTGACCGCGCGCACCCAGCACGTGGTCAGCCGCGAGGTCGACGTCATCCGCAGCCAGCTGTCCCGCAACCACATCTCCCTGTTCGCCGGCACCGGCCGCTTCGTGGACGACCACACGGTCGCCCTGGTCGAGGCGAACGGCAACGAGAAGCTGTTGACGGCCGAGCACATCGTGATCGCTACCGGCACCCGGCCGGCGCGGCCCGCGAGCGTGGCGTTCGACGGGCAGACGATCATGGACTCGGACAACGTTCTCAACCTGGAGCGGGTGCCGCGCTCCATGGTCATCGTCGGGGCCGGGGTGATCGGCATGGAGTACGCCTCCATGTTCGCGGCCCTCGGCAGCAAGATCACGGTGGTCGAGAAGCGGGCCGGGATGCTCGACTTCTGCGATGTCGAGGTGATCGAGTCGCTGAAGTACCACCTGCGGGACCTCGCGGTCACCTTCCGCTTCGGGGAGACGGTCGCGGCGGTCGAACGTCATCCACGGGGCACTCTCACGATCCTGGAGAGCGGCAAGAAGATCCCCGCGGACACCGTGATGTACTCTGCAGGCCGACAGGGCCTCACCGACGAACTCGACCTGGACAAGGCCGGGTTGTCGGCCGACCCGCGCGGTCGCATCAAGGTCGACGAGAACTACCGCACCGAGGTGCCGCACATCTACGCGGTGGGCGACGTGATCGGCTTCCCGGCCCTGGCGGCGACCTCGATGGAGCAGGGCCGTACGGCGGCGTACCACGCCTTCGGTGAGCCGGTGCACCCGATGCACGACCTGCAGCCGATCGGCATCTACACGATCCCCGAGATCAGCTTCATCGGCCGCACCGAGGACCAGCTCACCGAGGAGTGTGTGCCCTTCGAGGTCGGTATCTCCCGTTACCGCGAACTGGCCCGGGGCCAGATCATCGGCGACTCGCACGGCATGCTCAAGCTCCTGGTCTCCCCGGACGACCGCAAGCTGCTCGGCGTGCACTGCTTCGGTACCGGGGCCACCGAGCTGATCCACATCGGGCAGTCGGTGATGGGCTGCGGCGGCACGGTCGACTACCTCGTCGACGCGGTGTTCAACTACCCGACACTGGCCGAGTCCTACAAGGTCGCCGCCCTGGACGCCACCAACAAGATCCGTCAGATAGACCGCCTCAGGGACTGACCACCGCCAGGCCCCGGCACAGGTGGGACCCGGCACGGGCAGAACTGGCACGGGTGAGGCCCGGGTTGCCTGGTAGGGCGCCCGGGCCTCGCCCTCACGCCGATGTCACTCCTTCGCACCGATCGCCTCGACCGGTCGGATGCTCAACAGCATCCGCGTCGGCAGCATCGTGCCCGCGGCCGCGAGGGCCGCCGTCACGCCGGCGATCGCCAGGTAGCCGAGGCCTGGCACGGCCGGGATCGGGGTACCGCTCACCGCCATCGACACGAGGACGAGAGGGAACACGGAGAGCAGGGTCCCGATGCCCACCCCGGCCGCGATGACGATGACGCTCTCCCGCCGCATCATGCCCACGACCTGCCCGCGGGCCGTGCCCGACAGCCGCAGCAGAGCGAACTCCCGGCGGCGCGCGGCCGTGTTCATCGCCAGCGTGTTGACGACGGTGATCGCGGTGTACGCGATGATCACGCCGACCACCAGGTAGTTGACCCAGGCGTTCGCCCGCTGCTGCGCCAGTTGGTCGTCCACGGCGAGGCCGTCCCGGAGCACCGTGCCGGGGTAGGCCGCGGCCACGTGCGACAGGGCCTGGGTCAGGTCGGGTGCCGAGGGGGCGGAACGTACGAGGACGGACTCGTCGACCTTGCCGGTGGTGTGGGCGAGCAGCAGGTCGTGGTCCATGGTCACGTCGGTGAATCCGAAGCCGCGTTCGTAGACGGCGACGACCTTGGCCCGCAGCGGGGTGCCGTCGCCCAGGTGGAGCCTGGCGGTGTCCCCGACTCCGAGCCCGAGCCAGGAGGCCGTGGTGGTGCTGATCGCCACGGTGTTCCGTGACAGGGCCTTCAAGTTCCCTTCCCTCGGCCGCAGATCGAGGGCGCTGCCGAGTGCCCGGGGATCCACGCCCTGCGCGCTGAGCGAGACGGAATCCTGGATGCCGAACATCTTGGCGATGGCGACGACCTTGGACCTGACCAGTCCGGTGGCCGACGCCACCTGCTTCATGTCTTTCACCTTCTCGGCGAGTTCGGGTGACACTCCGGACGGCGCGGTGAGGACGTGGTCGGCGACGAGCCCGGCCCGCAGCTGGTCGGCCGACTCCCTGAGCCCGGTGGTCTGCGCGAAGACGACGGTCGAGGAGAAGGAGACGGCGAGCACGAGCGGGGTGATCGCGCCGGCCAGCCTGGCCACGTTGGCCCGGGTGTTGGCCGCCGCGAGGTAGCCCGTGACACCGGTCCGGTTCAGCAGTGGGGCGAGCAGGCGTACGGCGGTACGGCAGACCAGCGGGCCGAGGACCGCGACGGCGGTGGCGAGAACGAGTACGAGGGAGTTGGCGAGCCCGACGAGGGTGAAGAAGTCGGCGTTCTGGACGAGTCCGGTGACGAAGATCCCCGCGGACAGCACGAGCAGCACACCGCCGGTGATCCGCCGTCCGCGGCCGAGCCCGGGGGTCTCCACGGCGGCTTCGCCGAGGGCTTCGGTGGGCCGGATCCGGGTCGCGCGGTGCGCGGCGGACACCACCGCGACCAGCGCGGTCAGGACGGTGACGAGCACCGCCGCGAGGAAGGGCAGGGGGCTCAGGGCGAGCCAGAAGTCGGCCGGGACGATGCCGTGTCCGGCGAACCGGTCGCGCAGCCAGTACACGAGCAGCAGACCCGCCGGGCAGCCCAGCACACCGGCGAGCAGGCCGGTGGCGGCGGCTTCGGCGGCGACCATGCGCCGGATCTGGCCGGGGGTGGTGCCGATCGCGCGCAGCAGGGCGATCTCCCGGCGGCGGTGGCGGATCGACAGGGACGTGGTGGCGTACAGGACGAAGACGGCGACGAGCAGGACGTTGCCGCCGATCGCGGCGGCCAGGACGACGAGGTTGGAGCCGCTGACGGTGACGTCGAGGAACTCGGCCCGGCCGCGCCCCTCCCCGGTGTGCACGGCGAGGGTGTGGTCGTGGAGCGTGGACTTGATGGCGTCGGCAAGTCGGTGCGGTGATGTGCCGGGCGCGGCGAGGACGCCGAAGGCCTGGACGGAGGCTTCGGGGACCGACCGGCGCAGGGTCGCGTCGGCCAGGAACGCCACCGACCGGCGGGGTGCGTCACCGTCCTTCAGGGCGACCAGTCCGGCGACCTGGAAGATGTGCGGCACGGAGGAGGTCATCAGGCGGATGTCGTCGCCGGGACGGACGCCGGCCTGTGCGGCGAGTCCGGTGTCCAGGACGATGTCCCCGGCGGCGTGTGGCGCGTGACCGGCGGTCAGCCGGAAGTCGCCGAGGCCGAGGCCCGACCAGTTGTGGGCCGCCACCCCCGCGCCATGGCGTCCCGGCACCGGCTGTCCGGCATCGGTCACCAGCCGCACCGGGGCGCCCGTGTCCGCGATCACGGACTTGACTCCGTCGACGCCGGTGATCCGGTCGGCCAACGAGGCGCGCAGTGGTACGCGTTCGGGCAGCGGCTCGGATTGCCTGACGGTCGATCCGTCGACGTCCTTGAAGCTCTGTTCGACTTCCTGGCGGCCCGCTACGACGACGTCGGCCGCCGCGTACCGCTCGGGGGAGGATCCGGCGCGTATTCCCGACTCCAGCAGGATCCCGCAGGCGCTCAGGACGGCGGCGCCGAGCAGCAGGGCGACGAAGGTGCCGACGAATCCGCCCTTGCGGGCCTTGAGCGTCAGCAGGGCGAGGCTCAGCATCAGGCGGTCCTCCGCAGGCCGGCCATGACCTCCGCGACGCGGTCGGCGCTGGGCTCGGCCAACGCGTCGACGATGTGTCCGGAGCTCAGGAAGAGGGCGTGGTCGGTGTGTGCGGCGGCCACCGGGTCGTGGGTGACCATGACCACCGTCTGGTGCAGATCGGTGACCGCCTGCCGCAGCAGCCCCAGGATGTCCCGGGCGGTCTCCGGGTCGAGCGCCCCGGTCGGCTCGTCGGCGAAGATCACCTCGGGACGGGTGACCAGGGCGCGCGCGATCGCCACTCGCTGCTGCTGGCCGCCGGAGAGCTGGGCGGGGAAGCGTGCGAGCCGGTCGCCGAGGTCGACGGCTTTCACGATGTGGTCGAACCAGCCCGCGTCGGCCTGTCGTCCGGCCAGCCGCAGGGGCAGCGTGATGTTCTGCTCGACGGTCAGCGAGGGCAGCAGGTTGAACGCCTGGAACACGAAGCCGATGCGCGTGCGGCGCAGCTCCGTGAGCCGTCGCTCCTTGAGCGTCGACAGGTCCTGTGCGCCCAGGCGGACCACGCCCGAGGTGGGCCGGTCGAGGCCCGCCGCGCAGTGCAGGAAGGTGCTCTTGCCGGATCCCGAGGGGCCCATCACCGCCGTGAACGTGCCGGGTGCGATGGCCGCGTCGACCTTGTCGAGCGCCAGGACGGCCGAGGGGCCGTCCCCGTACCGCTTGGTCACGTCCGTCAGCTGTACCGCGTACCGACCGGTGGCCGGCCCGTCCGGTTGTTGGCCCCAAGACCGCACTGTGACTCCTCGACTTCTCAAGTTCCCACTTCTCGCACGGCGTTCCGTGAGTGGTGCTCCAAGTCCATCGGGGACGGCGGGGCGTGGCCTCGGCCGCACCGTCGAGCCGTGGTCTCCCCCGGTCGGGCGAGATCGCCGGTGTCCTCCGCCGTACGCAGGAGGACACGGTCTCCTCGCGCCGCCGGTCACGCGGGGCGCCTCCTCCTTGCGGACGATGCCGCCACGGAGGAGACCGGCCGCGCGCTTTCACCCCCAGGGCAGATCAGCGCACGCGTTGGGCCGTCTAACGTGGGGCGCATGGACCTGATGGACTCGTTCGCCGGGCGCCGTGTGCCCCCGGCCGTCACGGACGCGGGTCTGGCCCTGCTGCTCATCGCCGGATGCGCGGCCGTGCCGCTGGCGATGCCTCCCGGCGGACCCGAACTGCGTTCGCCGGACGTGTGGTTCCTGGTGCTCGTGCTGGTGTCCGCGCTGCCGCTCGCCGTCCACCGCCGGTTTCCGCTGCCCGCGCTGCTGGTGATGTCGGCGGCGGCCGCCGCGCTCCAGGGCCTCCACTACATCCCGCAGCTCTCCGGGCCCGACGGCACCTCCATCGGGCCTACCTACGTGGGCGTGGCCACGGGCGTGCTCCTCACCGCCGTACGGTCCGCTCCCCGTACGGCGACCCTCGTGGTGGCGGTGCTCATCCCGGCCGCGGCCGTCACCGAGTCGCTGCTCGCCCCGGCCGGGCACCGTGTCACCACCCTGCTGACCGAGACGGTGCTGCTGGTCGCCGCATGGGCGCTGGGCCGGCTGTCCAGGGCACGCACCGCCATCCAGAACCAGGCGCTGGAACGGGCCGCGGCGATCGAACGCGAACAGGTCGCCAACGCGCGGGCCGCCGTGATGGAGGAACGGGCCCGGATCGCCCGCGAGTTGCACGACATCGTCGCCCACAACGTCAGCCTCATGGTCGTGCAGACCATCGCCGCCGACCGGGTTCAGGACCGTGACAGCGCCAAGGCCCACGCACTGCACGGCACCATCGAGAAGACGGGACGGGCCACCGTCACCGAGCTGCGCGGGCTCCTGGACGTGCTGCGGACGGACGAGGAGGCCGAGAGCGATCCGAACAAGGAACCGCCGCAGCCCACCATCGACGCCCTTCCCGCCCTCGTCGACTCGGTGCGCGCCGCCGGACTCCAGGTCGAGTTCGACACCAGGGGAACTCCCGCCGAGCTGCCGGCCGGTTCACAACTCGCCGTCTACCGCGTCGTACAAGAAGCCCTCACCAACACCCTCAAGCACGCCGGTCACACCCATACCGCGCTCACCGTCGCCTGGGAGCAGGAGCGGCACCGGCTCACCGTGCGGCTCTGCGACGACGGGCCGCCGCAGGACGACGAGACCTCCCGACCGCCCACCCTGGCGAGGGGCTCCGGTCACGGTCTGGTCGGCATGCGGGAACGGATCGGCGCCGTGGGAGGCTCCCTGCACACCGGCAACCGCCCGGGCGGCGGATACTGCGTCCACGCGGTCGTCCCGCTCCCCTCCCCCGAACCCGACCCCCAGCACGAAGGGCACGCCCCGCATGCGATCCATCCGCGTCCTGCTGGTCGATGACCAGCCCATGATCCGGACGGGATTCCGGCTCATCCTCGAGGCCGAACCGGACATCGTCGTCGTCGGCGAGGCGTCGGACGGCACCGCCGCCGTCGAGAGCGCCGAGGCACTCAGCCCCGACGTCGTCCTGATGGACATCCGGATGCCGCACATGGACGGCGTCGAGGCCACCCGCCGGATCGTGCAGTCGGGTTCGCCCAGCCGGATCGTCATCCTCACCACGTTCGACCTGGACGCGCACGTCGTGGACGCCCTGCGCGCCGGGGCCAGCGGTTTCCTGGTCAAGGACGGTCCCGCCGACTCCCTGGTGGGCGCGATCCGTACGGTGGCCGACGGTGAGGCCGTGCTCTCCCCACGCGTCACCCACCGGCTGCTGGGCCGCTTCGCCCACCTCGCCGCGCCCACGACGCCGATCGTGCCCTCGAAGCTCGACGCCCTGACCGGCCGCGAACTCGACGTGCTGCGCGCCCTGACCCGCGGCCTGTCCAACGCGGAGATCGCGCTCGAACTCGGCGTGGGCGAGACCACGGTCAAGACACACGTCGCCCACATCCTGGAGAAGTACCAGCTGCGCGACCGTGTCCAGGCCGTGATCCTGGCGTACGACTGCGGACTGGTCGTACCGCGCGGGGTCAACTGACCACGGAAGCACCGCCCGGTGACCGTCACCAGGTTCGGGTCGCCGCCGAAGGCGGTGATATTCCTGCGCACCCAGCGCGGGGCCGCTATCTGGTCTGGCAAGTCTGGCAAGCACCTGAGAGCGCCTGGGGAGATTCGATCGCCCGTGCTAGCATCGGCCCACCAATTGCCAGGAATCCTGTCGATTGGCCACCCGGCTCGACGACACGGCTCGACGATCGGAACCGTATGTCCCTCCTCGCCAGGCACGCCATGGCCTCCTTCGCCGCCAAGTCGATGCAGCGCCTCGCCCTGGCGGCCGACCGGCGCCCGAGCGGCCGCGGTTCCGCCGCCGCCTGTCACGCCCGCCTCCCCGAGCTCCCGCGCACCGTACGCGAGTTGACCATCCCGACCTCGGTCGCCCCGGCCCGGGTCACGGTGTACCCGCCCGCGAGCGAGGGCCCACCACCGCCGGTTCACGTCAACTTCCACGGCGGCGGCTACGTCATGCCCGTGACGGAGATCGACGATCCGCTCTGCCGTTTCCTCGCCGCCGAAGCGGAGGTGACCGTGCTCAACGTGGACTACGTCGTCGCTCCGCAGCACCCCTTCCCGGCTCCGCCCCGGCAGGCCTTCGAGGTCGTCCGGTGGATCGCCGAGCACGGCGCCGAGCACGGCTGGGACGGCAGCCGGCTCTCCGTGGGCGGCCAGAGCGCCGGAGGCGGTCTCGCCGCGGCCGTAGCTCGTCAGGCACTCGAGGAGGGCGGGCCCTCGATCGCGCTCCAGGTCCTGCACTACGCACCGCTCGATCTCGCGACGAGCGCCAAGGACAAGCACGCCGCCATCGCCAAACCGGTGCTGCGGCCATGGATGGCGGACGTCTTCGACACCTGCTACGTGCCCGACCCGCGCGAGCGCGCCGACCGATTGGTGTCGCCCGCCCACCCCTCGGACACCACCGACCTCAAGGGCATCGCCCCGGCGCTGGTCGTCACCGCGGAGTACGACCTCCTGAAGGCGGAAGGCGTGCGCTACGCCGAGCGCCTTCAGCGGGCGGGCGCCCTCGTCGAGCACCACGACGTGCCCCAGGTCGATCACGGGTACGACGGCAAGGACGACGAGAAGGCCCGGGAGATCTACGCCCTGATCGCCCGTCATGTACGGCGGGCCGTCGACACCGGGACCGGCAAGGCGGACTGAGCGGGCGTCCGCCCCGAGGCGGACGGGGCGCCCACCGCGCATCGGACGCCCCGGCCACCCGCTCCTCCATCCCCCTCTCCATGGAGGCGACTGTCAGCCCAGCGAGCGGGCCTCGGGTGGCGTGATGCCCAACTTGCCCGCACTCTCCGTCAGTTCACGCCACACCTTCGGCGCCACGGGTACCCCCTTCTCGGCACGCCGCACACCCACGGCGGCACTGCGCTCCCCGGGGTAGAAAACCTCCTCGGCGCCGTCCGCCGCGGCCAGGCCCTTGAGCGTGCGGAGAGTGGCGTCGACGGCCGCTGTGAAGCCGTCCGCGTCCCCGAAGGCCGCCGGGTCGACGGCGATGAGCAGGGCGTTCTGGCGGTGCCTGCGGCCCTGGGGATCGTCCGAGTGGAAGGCGGCGAAGATCGGTGCTCCGACGAGCACGCTGGTGAGCAGTTCGAAGGCCAGCGACATGCCGGATCCCTTGGCGCCGCCCAACGGCAGCGGCATGACCGCCTTCTCCGGATCGGTGGTGGGGGTGCCGTCCCCGGCGGCGGCGGCCCCTTCGGGCAGCGGGGTGCCGCTCGCCCTGGCCTGGCGGATCTTCCCCAGGGCGATCGTGGCGGTGGCCATGTCCAGGAGGAGCGGCGCGTGGCTCTCGGCGGGTACGGCGATGACGAGCGGGCTGGTAGCCACGGCCGCGCCCTTGACCCCGGTGTAGCCCATGTTGGGCATCCCGGCGACGAAGGCGATGCCGACCAGGCCCTGTTCGGCGATCTTCGACACGTAGTAACCGATGGCGCCGGTGTGGACGGTGCGGCGTACCCCCACGGCGGCGATGCCCGCCGCCCTGGCCCGGGTCACCGCCTCCTCGGCGGCCGCGGTGAGGGCCACCGGGCCGGGCGCGCGGTCGGCGTCGAGGACGGCGACCGCCGGCGTACTGGACTCGACCGTCATCTCGGGCTTGGCGTTGGCCACCCCCTTGGCGAGCAGCTCCAGATGACAGCTCCGCCGCCCGCGTGATCATCGTGGGCAGGACGTGGACGCTCGCCGCCTCGTTGGACCACTTGGTGAAGGGCTGGGCAGCGCCGTGCGGGCCGCCCACGACGGACAGGTTGCGGTACCACTGGCCGCCCGGATCCTGACCGGGTCCATCGCCGTACGTCGTCGACTCCGAGGAGGCGACCACCATCGGGACGCCGGCGAGGAGCGCGCCGTGGACGGCCATGGAGCCCTGCAGCAGGCCGGGAGCCGCGTGCAGCAGTACGCCCTGCGGCCGGCGCGTGAGAAGTCCGTAGCCGGTGGCCATGCCGACGGCGACGGTCTCGTGGGTCAGGTCGAGGTAGCGCGGGCACGGAAGCCCGTCACGGTGGCGGCGGGCGAGGGACTCCCACACCGGGGCCCATTCGGACACCGAGGAGCAGAAGGGGTAGTCGGCGCCGACGGCGTTGAAGGCGGCCACGAAGGCATCGCCCCCGTCGGTGCCTGGGGGGTTCCGGGTGTCCGTCATCTCGTGTGCTTCCTCAGCCCTCGATCGGCCAGTTCAGGACTTCGGAGATACCTCGGCCCGTGATCCACTCGAGCTCTTCGGGGGTGAAGTCCCAGTGCTTGGTGAACTGTTCGATGGTGTCGGTGTAGGTGATTCCGTGGCCGAGCAACCGGGTGATGTCGGTGCCGTAGAAGCAGCGCTGCGGGCCCATCTTGTCGACCATCTCGCGCACGTACTTCTCGATGTTCTTGTTCGGGAAGGGCTGCGTCGAGTAGCCCGGCAGGGCCGAGACCTTGACGTAGATGTTGGGGTGCTCGGCGAGGTCCGCGGTCTCCTGGACCCAGTAGCCGATCGCGTCGTCCACGCAGCGGGCCATGATGCCCATGTGGTCGATGATGATCTTCAGCCCGGGGTGCTTGGCGGCGATCTGGCCGAGCTCACGCTGAGCACGACCAGCCAGCACAGGCCGACGACCAGCGTGGCCAGTCCGGTCCCACGGGCGCGCAGGTCTGGGGAGGGAGACATCATTGTTTCCTCTCGTCCGGGAGCGGTGTCCCTGGAGGGGATGAGTGCGGCGGGCCGGTGCGGTTCGAGCGGCTGACCCGATGGTGCGCACGACGCTAAGGTTCCCGTTCCCTGAGTGTCAACACTTTTGCCAACAATCTCAGGAACAATCCAGCCGACCGTTCCTGGCCGCCGCACCGGGAGAAAAACAGCAGGTGAAACGGACGGGGCGGCACACAGTCGTGTGCCGCCCCGTCCGTTTCGCCGGCCTGCTCTCAGTTGTCCGTGCCGCGGTCGGTCTGCTCGATCGGCGGTGTGCCGTGGGTGTGGAAGGACTCGATGGTCTTCAGCCCCCACGCCTGTCCCTTGGCCCGCTCGGCCTGGGTCCAGGTGATCAGCGGCCAGTCGGGGGCCAGCACGAGCCGGGTGAGCGGGTTGCACAGTTCGATGCGGTTGCCCCCCGGCTCGTAGACATAGAGGAAGAACGTCTGCTGGATGGCGTGCTTGTGCGGGCCTGTCTCGATGAACACGCCGGTGTCGAGGGCGAGGTCGGCGGCGCGCAGGATGTCCTCGCGGGTGTCGGTCGCGAACGCGATGTGGTGCAGCCGCCCGCGCGAGCCCGTCCAGTCCTCGGTGTAGACGACGTCGTACGACTTGTTCGTGAACGTCAGCCACTTCGCGGCGATCCTGCCGCCGTCGAGCTGGATCTGCTCGGTCGGCCGGGCACCGAGGAGGTGCTGGTGGAAGTCGGCGTTGGCGGCGACGTCGGCGGCCAGGTAGTTCACGTGGTCCAGGCGACGTACGCCCACACCGTGACCGGGCTTGGCCTGGGGCTGGTTCTTCAGCCCCGGCTTCAGCTCGTCCGGGGCCTGATACCACTCGGACTCCCAGTACAGGGCCAGTTCGTGGCCGTCGGGGTCGGCGGTGACGTACAGCGGGCCGAGGCCCGGCTCGTCCTCGGTCCAGTGGCCCTGGTGACCGGCGGCCTCCAGTTCCTTGACCCTCCGCTGCAGGGCCTCCTCACTGGAGGCGCGCAGGGCCGTGCGGCGCAGACCGGAGGTCTCGTGCGCGGTCAGGACGAGGCTGTGGTGCTCGTAGTCGTCCCAGGTCCGCAGATAGACCGAGTCACCGCTGCGGCCGTTGACCGTCAGGCCGAGGTAGTCGGTGAAGAACCGCAGACTTCCGTCGAGGTCCGGGGTGAGCAGTTCGACGTGCCCGAGGTGGGCGATGTCGCCAAGGGGCGGGGCCATACAGGCCTCCTTAAGAGTGATGTGCGGCTCCGGCCGGCCGGGGGAAGACCGTACCGTCGAAGATCTTGCGTGCGGTGCGGACGACGGCGGTACGGCGGGCCACGGGGGCGGCCCCCGAGAAGCCGTCGTCGATCTCGCTCTCGATGTCGAGGAATCCGGTGGGATGCTCGATGCGCAGCCGTCCGCCGTTCTCGGGCAGACGGGCGACGTCCTGGCCGACGCCGCCGTGGATGCGCAGCCCGGCGGCGACACTGGCGGCTCCCAGGACGCCGATGGCGGTGTGGCAGCGGACCGGAATGAAGGTGCGGGTCATGACCGCGCCGCCGTTCGTGGGCGGCGCCAGCAGGCTGAGCTTGGGCACGGTCGTCCCGCTGACGTCGCCCAGGCCCATCAGCAGGCCCGCCTCCAGACGGATCCGCTGGAGCCGGTCGTGCAGGGTCAGGTCCTCCTCCAGGTCACGCGGCCTTTCGTAGCCGGTGACCCCCACGGACGAGGCGGCGATCAGCACGGTCGGCATGCCGTTGTCCACGCAGGTCACCGGCGTGTCCGCGACGATGTCCCGGGCTCGCCCGGTGGGCAGCAGCGGGCCGCTGCCCTGCTCGAACTCGATCACCACGGGTGCGGCGGCGCCCGGCACACCCGAGATCTCGGCCGACCCCGCGTAGGAGACCCGCCGGTCCTGTGTGGGGAAGGTGGCCGTGGCGTGGTCACCGCTGTTGACCATCCGGATCCGTACCGCGGTGTGCCCGTCCCGGGCGGCGACCAGCCCGCGTTCGACGGCGAACGGGCCGACTCCCGCCAGGAGGTTGCCGCAGTTCTGCCGGTCGGAGACCTCGGCCCGGTCCACCCCCACCTGGAGGAAGAGGTAGTCGACGTCCGCGCCGGGGCTCTGGGAGCGGGAGACCACCGCGACCTTGCTGGTGAGCGGGTGCGCTCCGCCGAGGCCGTCGATCTGCCGGGGGTCGGGGCTGCCCATGACCCGCAGCAGCAGGTCGTCGCGCTCCCCGGCGTCGGCCGGCAGATCCTCGGCCAGGAAGTAGGCGCCCTTCGAGGTCCCGCCGCGCATCAGCATGCAGCGCAGCTCCTCGCCGGTGCTCATGACAGGGATCCGTTGCGCGCGTGCTCCTCGTAGTCCTGGTAGCTCACCCCCAGCCGAGCGAGGGTCTCGCGCAGGCCGTAGCGGTCCAGGCCCAGCTGCCCTTCGGCGAAGGCGGCCCGGGAGGCGTTCTCCTTGGCGGTGCGCGCCTCGGCCGCCTTGAGGGCCGTACCGGCCTGCTCACGGGGTACGCACACCACGCCGTCGTCGTCGGCGACGATGACGTCACCGGGACGGACGACCTGGCCGCCGAGCACGACGGGTACGTTCACCGAGCCGGCCGTGGCCTTGACCGTGCCCTGGGCGCAGACGGCCGTCGCCCAGACGGGGAAACCCATGGCGCGCAGGTCCGCGGTGTCGCGCACCCCGGCGTCGATGATCAGACCGCGCACCCCGCGGTACTGGAGCGCGGTGGCGAAGAGGTCGCCGAACATGCCGTCGGTGGAGGGCGAGGTGGTGGTGACGACGAGGACGTCGCCCTCGCGGCACTGCTCGACGGCCGCGTGGATCATGAGGTTGTCGCCGGGCCAGCACAGGGCGGTGACCGCGGTGCCCGCGATGCGCACATCCTGCTGGACGGGCCGGAACTCGGGGCCGAGGCTGCCGGTGCGGCCCATGCCCTCGTGGATCGTGGCCACGCCGTAGTCGCCCAGCGCCTCGACGTCCTCGGCGCGGGCGCGTGGCGGGTTGGTGACGATCAGGCCGCTCATGCCAGCTCCTCCGTGACCTGCGGGTAGGGACGCATGTAGGCCTCGCCGTAGGTGGCGTGGGGCAGGCCGAGATTGGGGCCCGCGTTGCGCTTGAGCTGTACGCCGCGCCGCTTGCCGAGGTCGGTGTAGTACTCCCAGAGGTGCCGCTGGGCGGCCAGGCATTCCATGGCCTTGCGCTTGGTCTCCCAGACCGGGGTGATGTCGAGGAGGACCTCCGGCTTGAAGCCGCACATCTCCGGCTGGTGCGGCTCGAAGAAGAACACCGGCGGGGCTCCGATGACTTCGCCCTCGGCGGGGTAGCCGATGGCCTGCGCGAGGACGCGGGCGTCCAGGGCCAGGCGGGCGGCGGCCGGGTGGTCACCGTTGTAGGGGTCGTCGAGGGGGTGGGTCAGGACCACGTCGGGCTGGGTGTCGCGATAGATCCGTACGAGCTGGTCGGTCAGCTCCTGGGTCGCGAGCAGGGGGTAGTCGCCGGCGTCGAGGAATCGCACCTCTGCGCCCAGGGTCGAGGCCGCCGCCTCGGCCTCGGCGCGGCGTATCTCCTTGATCTCCTCCAGCGACTTGCCCTCGCGCCAGGCTTTGGCGGACTCACCGCGCTCCCCGAAGGTGAGACACGCGATGGTCACCTTCTCTCCACGGGAGGCGGCCAGGGCGATGGCGCCCCCGGCCCGCCAGACGAAGTCCCCGGCGTGCGCGGTGATGACGCGTGTCGATCGTGGGGTGGTGGGCGCCTTGCCGTGCGTCATTGCTCAAATCTCCTTGGTGGACAGGCCGGTTGACCCACCCCGGCGACGTCATTGGCGCAGTGCGTCGATGACTCCCGCGAGGTGGGTACGGACGGCCGCTTCGGCCGCCTGCGGGTCCCGGGCCCTGATCGTCTCGATCATGGCCAGGTGCTCACTCAGGGACCGCTGGGGACGCCCCGGTCTCAGAGCGAGCTGGAAACGGTGGCGCACCAGCTGCCCGTTGAGCCGCTCCAGCAGCTCCACGGCGACCTGCTGGCCGGAGAACTCCCTGATCCGGTCGTGCAGTTCGTGGTTGAGCTGGGAGTAGACCACCGGCTCGCCATTGGCGACCGCCTTCGACATCGCCGTGCCCAGGTCGGTCAGCTGGTCCAGCTGGCCCTCGCTCGCCCCGACGGCCGCCTTGGCGGCGCAGAGGCCCTCCAGCACCATGCGGCATTCGGTGATGGCCACCGCTTCCTCGACCGTCACCACCCGCACCCGCGAGCCGCGGTTGCGGATCCGCTCGACCAGTCCCTCCGACTCCAGCTCGATCAGCGCCGCCCGGACGCTGGCCCGCGTGACGCCGAACCGCTCGGCGAGTTCGTTCTCCACCAGCCGTTGAGCCGGTGCCATCTCGCCGTGCAGGATCGCCTGCCGCAGTTGCACCAGTGCGTGCTGCTTGGCCTGCTCGCCGGTGCCTGGGCCGGCTTCCTTCGGCATCGCGCCCTCCCTGAGTGAGTGCCTGTCGAACCTAAATCCAGCCCAGCAAGATTGTCAACAATTTTGTTTCCCATGTTGCCGACATACTTCGCCGGCGCTCCGGTCGACAGGCGATCCGCGAGAAACGCATCTACGGTCGAGCAGGGGACGTTCAACCGAGACACGGATCCCCTTCCTCCGTCCGCCGATCCCCCTCAGGACACCAACAGGAGACGAACCGCCATGGCCACAGCATCTGAAACTCCGGTACTGGACACCCTCGCCGCGATGACGGTCGACTCGATCGAGCGGTGCGGGCTGACCCAGGACACGTTCATGCTCACCCGCATCGCGGCCCTCGCCGCCTCGGACGCTCCGCCGATCTCCTACGTCGCCCACATCGACCCCGCCCTCCAGGCCGGCCTCACCGCCGACCAACTGCAGGACGTCCTGGTCGCCATCGCCCCCATCGTGGGCACCGCCCGTGTCATGACGGCAGCCGGGAACATCGCCAAAGCACTCGGCATCACGATCGCGGTCGCCGACGCCGAGGCGGAGAACCGGAGCCGCGCCTGACGACGTCGTCCTGACCCTCACTCCAGGTAGAGGCTTCCGTCGTTGAAGCGGGCGTGGCTGAGGTCGTCGATGGTGGTGTCGACGTCGAGGCCGTGGCTGCGCGGGCCGACGCCGATCACCGCGCCGACGGCGGCTGCTCTGGCGGCCCTGATTCCGCTGGGCGCGTCCTCGAAGACGGTGCACTCGCAGGGGGCCAGGCCGAGCCGGGCGGCGCCGGTGAGATACCCCTCGGGTGCGGGCTTGCCGTGGGTGACGATGTCGGCGGTGACGAGGACCGGCGGGATCGCGAGGCCGGCGGCGGCCAGGCGGGCCGTGGCGAGGGCGGTGACACCCGAGGTGACCACGGCCCAGGTGCCGGGTGGCAACGAGGAGAGCATCCCCGCTGCTCCGGGCAGCGCGGTGACGTCGGCGGCCTCCTCGACCTCGTAGCGGTCGATGAGGGCGAGCGCGGCGGGGACCTGGTGGCTGGGCAGGAGGGCGGCGACCGTGTCGGCGGAGCGGCGGCCGTGGACCATGGCGGTGACCTCCGCGGGGTCGAGGCCGTACCTCTCCGCCCAGCGGCTCCAGGCTGACACCACACTGGCGTCGGAGTCGACCAGCACGCCGTCGGAGTCGAAGAGCAGCCCGCGGGTGACGATGACGGTCATGAGACGGGCCGGTTGCGGTAGCGGCCGACGAGCTCGCGGGCGGCGACCTGCATCCGCACCGGTGGCAGGCCCCGGGCGATGAGGGCGAGATCGTCGAGGACCATGCGGCCGATCTCGGTGAACGCCTGAGGGATGCCACCGGCCCGGTGCGCGGAGAGGACTAGGCCTTCAAGGCTCCGGGCGGGATGGTCGGCGGGGACGGGTTCCTCGGGCCAGACGTCGACACCGGCGAGGAAGCGGCCACCGCGTACGCGGTCGAGCAGGGCGTCGTAGTCCACGACCGCCGCCCGGCTGACCAGGATGAGGCGTGCGCCGGGCGGGACGGTGTCCAGTTCGGCCGGGCCGAGCAGGCGTTCGCTCTCGCCGGTGACGGTGGCGAGGACGAACAGGAACTGACTGGCGGCCAGGGTCTCGGCGAGGGAGGCCGGCAGGACGTCGTGCTCGCGCAGCACGGAGTCGGGCAGCCAGGGGTCGTAGACCCGGAGGGTGGGGGCGAACGGGACGAGCAGCCGGTGCAGTGCCCGTCCCAGGTTGCCGAAGCCGATCAGTCCCACGCTGGCGTGGCGCAGCAGGATGGAGTCTTCCGTGCCGGTGGAGACATAGGTCTCGCGGCCGGCGCGGAAGGCGCGGTCTTCGCGGCTGATGCCGCGGGCGAGGTCGAGCGCGAGTCCGAGGGCGTGTTCGGCGACCGCCTGGGCGTAGGCAGGACCGGCTCCCAGGACGTGTACGCCCTGTTCGTGGCACGTCTCGTAGTCGACGTTGGGGAAGAAGTTGCCCTCCACGTTGAGCAGCGCGCGCAGCTTGCCGGCTCGCCGAAGTCGTTCCCGGGGCAGGTCGGGCTGGCCGACGACGGCGAACGCGTCGGGAAGGCAGGCGTCGAGGGCGCTGTCCGGCTCGCCGTCGAGGTCGACGACGTGGAAGTCGGCGCGGAGCCGACGCAGCGTCTCCGGGGTGAAGATGCGCTCGGTCTTCTGCGGTGCGGGGCACAGGATCACCATCGGCCTGGCGCGCTCACCGGTCGCCGCTGCGGAGTCCTGTTGCCCCTGAATGGGTGGCAAAGCGTTCACGGCTTTCTCCTCGGGGTGCACGACCCGGCCTTGGCATACGGAAAACGACAGTGCTGTGCGTGCGCGTCGAGGATGACCCGTTTGAAATGGCCAGGCAACCGGGCCCTCGGAAAGCGGTGTCGGTGCGAGCAGAAGACGCTGGGAGCTCATCGGGGCCACTCTCGGTGACCGGGGAGTGTCACGCGGTGCGTGTGGGGCACCGCCACGCCGTATCAGCCGATCTCCGCATACGGCGACACCGGCCCCTGGCCACATGCCGTCGCCCCCCCCATCACGGACGACGGGATCCGCATCGCCCGCGCTCAGGGCGGAGACGTCAGCGCATCATCTCCTGGGCCGGGTAAGGGCGCGAGGTTCACTCAGCGGATACCGAAGGCGTCGGTGGCCTGAGGAGAGGATCGTCGAGGATCCACCCCGGGGCATGCCAACTCGACGTCGGATCCGCTTCCTTGGGTGGGTCGAGCCGGCCGCGCGTCGTGCGCCGTGCGGGCCGAAGACGACGGCCGGGACCGCTGTGACCAGCCTCGACCTGGGCGGGCGTCAGTCGCTCAACGCCAAAAGGAAGTAAAGGCAGTTACCCATGGCGCCACCGCCCACTTCGCGTGCCCCTGGGGCCCACCCGCTCCGCTTGACTTCAATGTACCCACATGCGTAGGTTGGGTACGGGTTGAACAGAAAACAGACGTTTTGGCTGGTGAGAAGACGAACAATCTCAACATCCCGACCGACTACATCCCGACCGACGACAAACCGGTCGTCGGTTAACAGACGGACGGGCACCCCACCACGGGGTTCGCTGCACTCAGCAGCCCAGGTGGGTCCGATGCCGCGCGTTCAGCGCGTGATTCGGCGATGGCGAATCCCGTCACCTTCAAGGCCGATGTACCGGACCCTTTCGCGAACGTTTTAGCGCCTTACTACTGGTGCCGACGTCACCGCGGCCGTGCAGCGCTAGCACCTGTCTACGCTCCCGGGAAGGGAAAGCACCATGCGGATCATCACCTCAAGGACGTTCCGGCTGTTCGGCAGCCTGTTCGCCGCTCTGGCCCTGGCATTCGGCACAGCCGGCATCGCCAGCGCAACCAGCTCCCACTCGGATCACTCGTCCGATTACTCCTACAGCAACTGGGACAACGACCACGGCGGCGGCGGCGACCACGGCGGTGGCGGCTACGGCGGCGGCGGCGACCACGGCGGTGGCGGCTACGGCGGCGGCGGCCACGGCGGTGGCGGCTACGGCGGCGGCGGCCACGGCGGTGGCGGCTACGGCGGCGGCGGCCACGGCGGTGGCGGCTACGGTGGCGGCGGTCACGGCGGCGGTGGCGGCGGCCACGGCGGCGGCGGTCACGGCGGCGGTGGCGGCGGCCACGGCGGCGGCGGTGGCGGCGGTCACGGCGGCGGCGGTGGCGGTGGGCACTGACCCCAGTGGTCACGCCTGACACCTGAAGATTGACGACCCGTCATCTCGCCACAACCGGCTGGTCTTCTGCAGCGGTCCCGTGTCGCACCAGCGACACGGGACCGCTGGCGTGCGTCTGCACGACCTGCGCCGGCGGTCGTCCACGGTCCCGGTACCGTCGCGACAGAACCGATCGGGGGCGTGATGATGTCCGGTGCACGGCGCACCCGACGCGCACCGGGGCCGACTACACGGCTCGGCGATAAAGCTCCGTCAGCAGTTCGATGGCGGCCGAGGCGGCGGGGTGCGGATCGTCCCGCCACCAGGCGAGTCGCACCGCGACGGGCTCGGCGTCGCGCACCGGCCGGTAGACGACGCCGGGACGCGGGTACTGGTGTGCGGTGGACTCGGCCGTCATGCCCACACAGCGGCCCGTGGAGATCTCGGTGAGCCATTCGTCGACATCGTGCGTGTCCCTGGTCGCCGGTCGCGAGTCGGGCGGAAACAGCTCCGTCGTGGTGGTGCCGGTCCTGCGGTCGATCAACAGGACACGTCCGCCGAAGTCGGTGAGTCGCACCGAGCGGCGCCCGGCCAGCGGATCGTCGGCGGCCATGGCGCACAACCGCCGTTCCAGCCCCACGATCGCGGAGTCGAACCGCCGGTCGTCCAGCGGTCTGCGCACCACGGCCGCGTCGCAGGCCCCCTCGGCCAGGCCGGCGGTGGCGGAGTTGACCCGGACAAGCCGCAGCTCCGTCTCGGGGTGCGCTCGCGCCCAGTCGCGCTGAAACGCCAGGGTGTGACGGCCGAGCGCGGACCAGGCGTACCCGATCCGCAGCGAGACGCGCCCCGACGTGGCTTCCTGGACCAGGTCGGCCACCTCGCCGAGTACCCGCCGGGCATGCGCAAGCACACGCAGCCCCGTCGCCGTCGGAGTGACCTCGCGGGAGGTGCGCCGCAGCAGCCGCACCCCGAGGGCGCGTTCGAGCGAGGCCAGCGTGCGGGACACGGCGGCCTGGGAGACACCGAGCGCCATGGCGGCGTCGGTGAACGTGCCCTCGTCGACGATCGCGACCAGACAGCGCAACTGCCGCAGCTCCACATCCATCACTCAAGCGTATAGATCGATCGGTTGATGCATTTTGCGCAAGTGCCCCGGCCGCCCAGCATCGAGACATGTACGCAGCCTCCGCCCGCCCGGTAGAAACCGCGCGTCGCGCTCCCTCGCCGCCCACGACCGCGAAGCCCGGCGGCACGCGCCCGGCCGGCGTGGTCACCATGGTCGCCAGCGGCCTGTCCAACCAGACCGGTGCCGCGATCGGCTCCCTGGCCTTCCCCGTCCTCGGCCCCGTCGGCGTGGTCGCCGTACGCCAGTACGTCGCCGCGGTCGTCCTGTTGGCCGTGGGCCGCCCCCGGCTGCGGACGTTCACCCGGAGACAGTGGTGGCCGGTCGTGCTGCTCGCGCTGGTGTTCGGGGCCATGAACCTGTCCCTTTACACCGCGATCGACCGCATCGGACTGGGGCTGGCGGTGACCCTTGAGTTCCTCGGCCCGCTCTGCATCGGGCTGGCCGCGTCCCGCCGCCGGGTGGACGCGTGCTGTGCGGTGATCGCCACGGCGGGGGTCGTCACGCTGATGCGTCCGCGCCCCTCCGCGGACCTCCTCGGAATGGGCCTGGGACTGCTGGCCGCCGCCTGCTGGGCGTCGTACATCCTGCTCAACCGCACCGTCGGCCGCCGCATCCCCTGCGCGGCGGGGTCCGCTGCCGCCGCCGGGCTCTCCGCCGTGCTGTTCCTGCCGGCCGGCGTCGCCGTCGCCGTCCGGCATCCTCCGACGCCGACGGCGGTCGGCTGTGCCGTGGCCGCCGGTGTGCTGTCCTCAGCGGTGCCCTACCTCGCGGACCTGTTCACCCTGCGCCGTGTCCCGGCCCCGGCTTTCGGCCTCTTCATGAGCGTCAATCCCGTCCTCGCCGGTCTGGTCGGGTGGGTCACCCTCGGCCAGGGCCTGGACTGGACGGAGTGGGCGGCCATCAGCGCCGTCGTCGCGGCCAACGCGCTCAGCATCCTCGCTTCACGAGGTGGACAAAGTTGACGGACACGTCACGGACCTGACGGACCTCTGAGCCACGACCCTCTCCAGAAGAACGTTTCGGCGAAAACGCCAGACCACGCCACCCCTTCCGCCGCATAGAAATAGCTACCAGCATGAACACGCCGGGGGGGCGCCCGGGTGCGGGATCCATATCCGAGTGCGCCGCTCCACGCCTGGTCAGACGGCCTGCGAATGCTCTGGAGTTGTCCATGCCGGATGTGATGTGGATGCAAGGTGTCGAGTGGCTCGCGGCAGCCGCCTCGGACCCCCGGGCCTGCAAGCGGGAGTGGGATCAGGGGGCGGGGACCGTGCTCATGGAGGCCGGTCGGTTCTGGGACCTGCTCAGCGTTCCCGAGCAACTCGGTCTGCTTGCCCTGGACATCCTGTGGGACGACCCGCTGTGCGCCCCTGGACCCACCTTGGTGGACACCACGGCCCGGAGAGTGGGCTTCTTCCTGCCGCCGGACCCGGCCAGCCGCTGGGTCGGATCCGGACTCCGCCACTCGGGAAAGGGCTCGTGGGTCGCCGTACCACCGCCGTACCGCTCCGCGCGGTCCCTGGAGTGGCTCATTCCGCCCGACGGGACCGGGGCCCTGCATGCCGCCGTCCCCCTGGAACTCGCGTTGCAGCGGGCCAACGGGACGCTCGCCGTCCTGGCACCACCGCCCGGAGGGTGACCCTCGCTCCGCGGCAGCGCGCGGAGGGGTTCACCAGCAGCCCAGCAGGCCGCGAGGTACGGGAACGGCGGGTACCGAGCCGGTGGACACAGGGATGGCGGGTACGGAGCCGGTAGATACGGGGATGGCGGGTACGAAGCCGGTGGATACGGTTTCGGATTCGGCCGCTACGGGTCCGGCGGCCTCCTCGTCCCGCCTCTCCGCCCAGGAGTCGACCGGCGACACCGCGCCCTCGAAGGGACTGGAGGCGGCGAAGGAGGCCCACAGCACCGCCACCCCCTCGCGGTGCTCCGGAACCACCCGGCCCTTGGCCCGCCACTCCGCGACCAGTTGGGCGTAGTCCGGCGGCCGGCCCAGACGCCCGTCCGTCAGCTCGGCGTAGCGCCGGGCCGTGTGAGTGCTGTCCATGTCGGAGCAACGGCGGTGCGTGCGCCGGTGGTACGCGCCCGTGATACCGCTCACCGAGTCGGGTGAACGCGCCGCCCATTCGGAGCCGTACCCCTGTCCGACAAGCATCTTCACGCATCAACGCGGTCACACCGAGCGTCGTCACACCGAGCCCGGTCGGGGTCAGCTCCGCACGCCGGGAGCGACGGCCGCCTCCGGTGCCGTACGCGAGGAGTCGGCGTCCGCTCGGGCCGAGGCGGAGAGCCGGCCCGCGCGCTGGACCGGCACGAGCAGGGCGGCCAGCGCCGCGGCCAGGCAGAGCAGGGCGAGCAGGGTGAACCCGTGGGTATAGCCGGAGCCGTAGGGAAGGCCCGAGGGCTGGAGCCGGCCCGTCACCAGGACACTGGTCACGGCCGCGCCGATGGACCCGCCGATGGTACGGATGTTGGCGTTCATCCCGGTCGCGGCGCCGGTCTGCTCGGGCGGCACGCTGCCGACGATCAGGTTGGCCATCGAGGCGAAGGCGAGTCCGATGCCCAGGCCGAAGATGCCCGCGGCGAAGGCCACTTGCCACTGCTGGTCGTGCCACACGGCGAGGAAGCCGCAGGCGACCGCACCGAGCGCGGCACCGGTCGTGAGCAGCTTCTTGGCGCCGAGGACGGGCTCCAGCCGACCGCTGAGCACGCCCGAGCAGAACATGGCGAGCAGCATCGGCAGCATGAGCAGTCCGGCCGCGGTGACGCTGGCGCCGAAGCCGTACCCCGCGGAGCTCGGGGTCTGTACGAAGCCGGGGAGGAAGGACCAGATCGCGTACATGCCCGCGCCGAACAGGAGCGCGGCAGTGTTGGTGGTCCACACCGCGGGCAGCCGCATGACGCGCAGGTCGATCAGCGGGGTGCGGGAGCGCGCCTCGGCCAGCAGCCACAGCGCGAAGAGCAGGACGGCGGCGGCGAACAGCCCGATCACCCGGGCCGATCCCCAGCCCCACTGGCCCGCCTGGCTGAGCGGGAGGAGCAACGCGACCAGCCAGCCCGACAGCAGCACGGCACCGAGCCAGCTGACGCGTCCCTCGGCCCGGCTCGGGGACTCGGGGACGTAGCGCAGGGCGATCAGCGTGGTGACCGCGACGACACCGACGGGCAGCCAGAACAGCCAGCGGTAGTCGAGTGCGGACACGATGGGACCGGCCGCCACCAGGCCGACGCCGCCGCCGGCGGCGATCACGGCGGACAGATTGCTGATGCTGGGGCCGACCTCGGCCGCGGTGAACTCGTCCCGGATGATGCCGAAGGAGAGCGGGAACAGCGCTCCGCCTATGCCCTGGACGACCCGGGCGACGATCAGCACGCCGATGTTCGGCGCGAACGCGGCGAGCAGACAGCCGAGCGTCACGGTCACGAGGACGGCGACGAGGGTGCGCTTCTTGCCGACCAGGTCACCGACGCGGCCGAGGATCGGGGTGAAGACCGAGGCGGACAGCAGGTATGCCGTCATCACCCAGGTCACGGTGGACTGCGAGGTGTTCAGGGCGTGCTGGACGGTCGGCAGGGCCGGCGCGATCAGCGACTGGAGCATGGAGAACACGCCCGCACCGGTCGCGAGGACCGCGAAGGTGAGGCGGGTGGACTTCCGGGGCATGAAAAAGCCTCTCCGAACAGAGCGGAAAAGAACGGAACGAACAGAGCAAGCGGAACGGCCACTCAGGGAGCGGGGGCGGGCTGCGCACGACCCGTTCGAGGTCACAGGGGGTGCGAGCGCGCCGACGGCGCGTGCGGCCGCACGCAACCATGGGGAACGGACCCCCCGACTGCTAAAGTGGAGGTGTGCCTCCACTGTAGCGGAGGCACGCCTCCGCTTCAACCTTCTTCTCGGCCGGGAGGCACCAAGTGACGGCTCAGCCGTTCCCCGTCAGCGGGATCGCGGCGTCCCGGCGCCCGCACCGCAAAGACGCCGCACGCAACTACGACGCCCTGCTGGTCGCCGCGCGAGATGCCTTCGCGGAACACGGCGCGGAGGCGTCCCTGGAGGACATCGCCCGACGCGCGGGCGTCGGCATCGGAACCCTCTACCGGAACTTCCCCACCCGCCGCCACCTCTTCGAGAGCGTATACGCGGACGAGGTGGACACCCTGTGCCGGATGGCCCTGGAAGTCGCCGAGCGGGAGCCCTGGGAGGCGCTGGCCTCGTGGCTGCGGCGCTTCGTGGACTACACCGTGACCAAGCGGGCCATCCGCGAGGCGCTCGACAACGAGTCGGAGATCTTCCTGACCTGCCGCGACTCGATGTACCAGGCGGGCGGCCCGCTGTTCGAGCGGGCACAGAAGGCCGGCGAGGCGCGCGTGGACATGACCTTCGACGATCTGCTGCGCATGGTCGCCGGAATCACCTCGACGAACTTCCTCGACGACACCCAGCGCGACCGCGTTCTCACGGTCGCGCTCGACGGCGTCCGCGCCGCGCGCTGACATCACTCCGAGGCACGAGGGACCCTTCGCGCGCCCCGTCGTCCACCGCCCGTCGTCAACTCCGCTCCTACCCTCCAGTAACATCTCGCGGCAGGCCCCTGGAGGAGGAACCGTGCCACGGTCGGAACGCTCAGCCCTGTTGCTCGCCGGCCTGCTGGCCACCGCGGGTGTCGGTCACTTCGTGTCGCCACGACAGTTCGACGCGACCATTCCGCAGGCGCTGCCGGGGCCACCCCGGGCCTGGACGTACGCGAGCGGTGTCGCCGAACTGGCGCTCGCCGCCGGGGTGGCGGCGCCCCGTACACGGCGGAAGGCCGCGCTGGCCACCGCGGCCTTCTTCGTCGGGGTGTTCCCCGCCAACGTCCAGATGGCCGTGGACTGGCGCCGGCGTCCCGCACCGCAGAAGGCCGCGGCCATCGCGCGACTCCCCTTGCAGGTGCCCCTTGTGCTGTGGGCACGCAGCGTTGCCAAAGGCGAGAAGGGTCAGTCATGACGCGTGGTGTGGATGTGGGCGACAAGGTCGAGGACTTCGCCCTGCCGGACGAGACGGGCACGCAGCGAAAGCTGACCGAGCTGCTCGGCGAGGGACCGGTCGTGCTGTTCTTCTACCCCGCCGCCCTCTCCCCCGGCTGCACCGCCGAGGCCTGCCACTTCCGTGATCTGGCCGCCGAGTTCACCGCGGCTGGTGCGCGGCCGGTCGGCATCAGCGGTGACGCGGTCGACAAGCAGCAGGAGTTCGCCGGGCGTCACACACTCGGGTTCCCGCTGCTGTCCGACGTGGACGGCACGGTCCGCGAGCGGTTCGGAGTGAAGCGGGGCTTCTCCCTGGCGCCCACGAAGCGGGTCACGTTCGTCATCGCGCAGGACCGCACGATCCTGGAAGTGGTGCGCAGCGAGCTGCGGATGAGCGCCCACGCGGACCGGGCCCTCGCCGCGCTGCGGGCCCATCAGGACTGAACTTCGGTTCCCCCGTATCGGCTGACGGCTCCTCGGGTCAGCACTGTGCCGAAGCCGGAAGGTCGGCCCGCTCGTCACCGCGGAGGTACAGGGCACTGACCCAGCCGTTGCCGATGCCGGCACCGCCCGAGACGTAGATCCAGATGTGGCTCGTGGAACCGTGGTCGACCTCCGTCTCGCCGGAGAGCCAGCAGAGGGCGGGGTAGCTGTACCCGGGGCGGAGTGTGCCGATCGCGGGGTAGCCGTTGCCGGGACCGGAACGGGTGGGCGCGTCGACGATGGGGACGACGGGGTACGTCGCGTAGCCGGACTGCGCCGTGCGCCCGGTCGGCGCCGCGGCCGAGGCGGTTCCCGCGGTCAGCAGGCCGCAGGCGAGCACGGCTCCGGCGAGGACGGCGGCGGCCTTGCGTCGGATACTCATGGCTGAACTCCCTGGCACGGAGGGATGATCACAGTGAATTCCGGTGAATTCCGCCGCCTTCAGCACTGGGCGGAGGCCGGCAGATTCGCGTACTGGTCGCCCTTGAAATAGACGGCGCTGCTGAATCCGTCGGCGAATCCGATCCAGATGTCGTTCGTGTAGCCGTGGTCCGTGATGGTCTGCCCGTGGGTCCAGCAGTACGCCGTGTAGGACTGACCGGCGGTCAGGGTGGCCAGGTAGGCGCTGTCCTTCGTCGGCAACTGGCGGACGTTGACGTTCTCGTAGGGCACGACGGTGTACGACTGCTCGGCGGGCGCGGCGGGTGTGGCGGCGGCCAGGTCGGCCGGGGCGAGGAAGGTGAGCGTCGCGGCGCACGTGGTGATGACGGCCGGAATACGGCGCATGAGAGATTCCCCCTGTGTGCGGTGTTTCGCTTTCCCCGCAACACTGGGCGCCGAGGGAGTGCGGCGGCAATGCCATTCCACCGTGTTCGAAGTGAGCGCACCGCGGCCGAAGATGGAGCGCGGGTGTACTGCGGTCGACCCTGTGGTTTTCGGTGGGCGGCCATCTGTCCGAGTCCATGATCTTGCTCCCTGTGGGGCCGATGCGGTGGTTACGCTCCCGAGCGGACGAATCCGATGGGGGCGGGACGGCGGCCCTCATGACGGGAATGGCTCACTGTGCGTAGGCAGCGGCATGGATCGGCCGGAAACGGCAGGGCCGGGGACCACGGCCGGGGACCCGGCGGCCGGGACACGCCCTCGGCCGCCAGGAACGGCGCCGAGGTCGTGGCGCCGCACCTGGCGTCCCCGACGACCGGCCCGGGGATGACTCCACAGGCACTGCTGGCCCTGCAACAGGCCGCGGGCAACGCGGCGACGGTGCGCGCACTGCGTGCCGACGGCGTGCCGGGCGCCACCCCGGCACCCAGACCCGCGCCCGCCGTCCTGCCCACCCTCGAAGAACTGCCCGAGAACGGTGCCGCCACCCGGCTGCCCGCGGTGCTTCCCGCGGTCGAAGAGACAGCGCAGGAGTCCGAGGAGGGCACCGAGAACGGCCGGCCGCGCGCCGCCACCAAGCGCCCCCGTCGGGCGGTCACGCGCCGGTCGGTCCCCCGGCCGACCGGTACCCGGACCGGCTCCTCCCATCCGCCGCTCGGACTGCCGCCGTATCTACGGGAGTTACGGGCGGCGGGGCTCTCCACGGCGTACGGGCTGACCGGTCACGAGTTCGTGTCCACCGCCCTCGCGACGGTCGTCGGACGGTCCGACGGCACGGTGGCCGAGATCCGCGAGGAGCTGGCCGGGCGGCCGGAGACGTTCTACGGCCAGGGCCGCTCCTTCGCCGTCGAGGGCCCGGAGGGGAAGGGGTGGTACGACGTCACCGTCACCATCTCCCGGGACGGCACCGACCTCCCCGAGACCTTCGTCTCCCCGGAGGGTGCCATGGGCAAGGGCAAGGGCAAGAAAAAACCCGACGATCACGACGGTGGGGACGGCAACGGCACCGGCACCGGCACCGGCACCGGCACCGAGGTCGACCCCCGGCAGGCCGCCCAGGGCGCGCGGACGGCCGAGGGCGCCACCATCAAGGTGGACACCCAGCACAACACCTCGGGTGTGGTGAGCCATTCCTCGGGCGGTTCGTCCAGCAAGGGCGTCAACTTCATGGCGTTCGGGCTGGCGCCGGTCGTCCCGGGCGTCTGGCTCGGCGGGGCGGTCATGGCCAACGCGCAGCCGTTCCAGTCCTCCACCGACTCCCGTGTGCAGAAGACCATGTCCGAACCGCGGGTGCTGCGCAGCGACAAGGGGTCCGGCGACATGCGGCGCCAGGTGCGCTACGGCGTACGGGTACAGCCCCAGGACGAGGGGCAGCGCGAGCGGGCGCGGACGTTCAGCGGCGCCGGATCCCTGATGATGCGGGTACCCACCGAACACCTGGTGCCCGTCACCGCCGAGGCACCCGCCCGGCAGCGCCCCCTCGACACACGGACCGCGCGGCGCGTACGGCTCGCGGACTCGCTGGCCCCGGTCGCGCTGGACGACGCGGCGGCCTCTCATCCGGGCGGCGGCGGGCTGTTCGACACGGTCCGCTCCGTACTGCACCCCTCCCTGACCTCCCGTGGTGCGCCGGGGCGGGCCCGGCTCCACGACGCCACCTCGACCACGACCGTCCTGGAGGACCTGCCCCGGCTGCTGAGCGGCTGGGTGATCGGGGAGGATCTCGCCTCCAAGGACGGCAGCGCCACGGGCACCTACCGGATGCGTGCCGATCTCACCGCCCTGGCGCCCGCCTGGACGACCGGCAAGACCCAACTGCGTACGCACCAGCAGGCGCAGCACTCGGTGTCCCACACGGCGGCCAAGGGCCGTGGGGGGACCTTCGGCGCGGGCCCGGCGGCGGGGTTCGGCGTGCTGGGCAGCGCCGCCGCGGTGCGCGCGACAGTCATGCCCACGGCCGGGGCGCGCAAGGCACGGTTCTCGGTGGCCGAGCAGACGGTGTCGAGCCGTCAGGGCGCCGAGGTCAGGGGCGACAAGGTGCTCTACCTCGGCAAGGTGCGGTTCAGCGTCGAGGGGACCGGGCCGCTCTCCCCCGCCATGAAGGTGCGCTCCGGGACCCGCACGGCCGAGCACTCGATGGATGTGTGGGTCAGCCTGCGCGCCGACGAGGCCCGGTCGCTGGGCCTCGAACTGCCCGAGGGCGTCACGGCGGGCCCCATGGTCAAGGAGCCGGGAACCGCGGACACCGACGGGAAGAAGCTCGACCCGAGGAAGGAGGGAGAATCGCGGGACGAGGCCGAAGCCGGGTCGTCGGCCGGTCCGGACACCGAGCGCCATCTACCGTTCGGCGCCATGGGATCGAGCGTGGCGATCAGCCAGCTGGACACCGCTCCCCTGCTCTCCGGCATCGAGCGGCTCTTCGCCACCGACGAGCGTCTCGCGGGCTGTCTGCCCTCGTTCGGCGCGGGATCGGGGACCGGGGTGAGCCGCGAGGAGGGCGAGGTGCAGCGGCGCAACTACCGCGAGCTGCTCACCGTGCTCTCGGAGACCAACCTGCGGGTCAACAAGGACCAGTTGCTCTCCTCCGGGATCCGGGTCCGGATGCGGCGCAAGGGCCGATGGCACGCGCACGACGTGCAGATCAAGGTCGTCGGCGCCCTGCGCGAGACGGGCTACCGGGGGGAGACGAAGGACTGGCTGGTGCGCAGCCACAGCGGCGTCACCAGCAACTCGCAGAGCGGCAGGTCCAGTTCACGGTCGATCGGCGGACTGGCGCTCGGCCAGTTCCGGCTGATCCCCGGTGCGCTGTCCGCCACGGTGCGCGGCGAACGGACCCGGCAGAGCTCCCGGCGCAACCAGGGGGGTCCGGCGACACGGTCCGACGTGCTCACCAACGGCGGTGAGAACACCAGCGTGTTCGGCGGCGCCCTGCGCCTCGACGTGGATGTCACCATGACCACACGGGAGCGGACCGCCAGACGTGCCCTCACCCCGGGCACGCCGGGGCGGGACACACCCGAGGCCGTGCACATCGCCTCGACCGCGGACACCGAGGCACTCGACCTGGCCGAACAGGACGTACGGCTGCTCACCCCGACCGCGTTCACCCTGGACACCGCCGGCAAGGACCGGCTGACGGCCAGGACCCGCAGGCGTACCGCCGGACTCGCGCCGCCGCAGCGGCAGTTCACCGCGTCGGGCATCGGCGATCTGTCGACCATGGCGCCACGCTCGCTCGCGGGCCGGGCGGTCCGGGACTGGACGCTGGTGGAGACCGTCGGAGGCGGCGGACCGATCCGGGACCTCGCCTTCGAGCTCCTGTCGAAGGCCGCGGGCCGAAACCGGGAGCTTCGGGAGGACCTCGCGCTGCAGACGGAGGGCCTCGCGCCGCGGCTGGCGATCGAGGAACGCTTCAGTCCGCAGGCCATCACCTCGGCGCTGCGGCAGGCGGTGTCCTCCGGGTGGGTGGTGAAGAACCTGCGGTACCCGCGCCGGCTCCGCGCTCTCGACGGCGCGGTCGGTACACGGTTCGCCCTCACCAACCCGGAGGTGGTCGCCGAGGGCACCGGGGCGGGTACCGAGACGTTCCTGCTCGGCGGTCACCAGATGACTGGGCAGGAAGGCAGTGCGACCTCCACGACCGTGCAGGGTGGCGCCCTCGGCTCGGAGAACGGCGCCGACTGGCGGCTGGGCGAGGGCCTTTCGGTCGGCCGGAGCGTGGGCCGGAGCGCCGCGACGGCGACGACGCTGAGCGGCACCGTCGAACGCAACGCCCACACCCCGCGCACCCGGCCCCTCTATCTGGTCCACTGCGACCTGGTGGTCCGGATGGTCAGCGAGGTCAAGGTCACGGGGGGCGGCCCGTACGTCGCGAAGGGCGAGCGGACACTGCCCGCCGCGGCCGCCGTCTGGCTGACCCAGGAGCAGTTGGCGGCCGTGGGCCTGCGCGTTCCCGGGGCCGCCGGGCAGACGTCCTCGCACGGGGAATCCGCACGCCGGGGCGCAGAGTCCAAGGGCGCGGAGTCCAAGGGCGCGGAGTCCAAGGGCAGGGAGAAGGCCGGCCAGGAGCGGACCGAGGCGTCCCGGAGCGGGGAGTCGTCGTCGCGCACGACCGCCCCGGCTGCGCCCACCCTCGCCCGGGAACTGCCGCTCGGCTTCGGCATGATCGAGGAACTGCCCGACTTCGTCCCGCTGCTGGAGCGGCTGCGTGCCGCCGTCGGGCGGCGTGACCGGTCCCTCGCCGAGGAACTGCTGCCGAAGCGGCAACTGGCCGATCCGCACGACAACACGCAGCGGCTGCTGCGCGTCCTGGACCGTGACGGGTCGGCCGGACTGCTCTCCGGGGCCATGGACGGCGGGGTGCCCGTCGAGCTGTTCCGCGGCCGCGACACGCCGTACTGGGCGGTGTTCCGGGTACGCCGCACCCGGCAGGGCACGGCCGAGGGCGAGGCGAAGGACGGCCGCGACATGGAATACATCACCTCGGCCGCCGCACAGCGGGCGGACACCCGCGAGACGAGCGACACGCGTGCCGTCGAGGGCGTCGTGGCCGGTGCGGGCAAGCCGGAGGGCGGCGGTGGTCCGCTCAAGAGCGTCGGCGGCTCCGGCGGACTCGGCGTCGGCGTCAGCGATGTCACGAAATCGGCCACCGTGGGGAGGGGGCAGCTCGGCATGAAGACCGTCGCCGAGGCCTCCGCCCGTTCGGTCAGGATGCGGGTGCCGATCGAGGCGACCCTCGAACTGCACTCGTCCCGTGGGCGGGTGAGCCTCGCCACCCTCGGCGGACAGTCCCTGGTCCACCGCGTTCTGGTCAAGGACCTCGAGGCGCTGTCGCGGCTGCGGCCGGTGCCGCGCGCGGAGGGGGGACAGACGTTCCTGCGGCCGGACGACGCCGAAGCGAGCCGGCTGGGTCCCTGGCACGGCCGCGGGGTCACCCTGCCGATGGAGGCGCAGGTCAACGGGTTCCGCGGCGCCCCCGAGATCCGCCGGGTGATCGACGACGCGGTACGGGCGGCGCACGGCGGCGAGCGCTACCGCAGGACGGGCGACGCGGCGGCGTACGCGCAGCGCGAGGCGGTGTCCACCGAGTGGCTGATCTCCGCCCTGCCACTGCTCACCGCGGCGGGGGTCGACCTTCCCGTCGTGCACGCCTCCGGGGCGCAGGGGCAGGATCTGCGGACCTCACTGCATGCACGGCTACGCGCCGGCCGCGTGCTGGGTGTCGGCGACAAGATGACCTTCGAGACGGTGGCGCAGAGCGCCCTGGACGCGCCCCGGCCCACGGGCACGGACCACCAGCAGGCGGTGGAGCACAACAAGTCGGTACGGGGGCTGGGCGGCGCCGGTGTGCTCAACGCGGACGAGTTCCGGATGAACCAGCTCCTCGGCAACGCCGACCAGGTCGGCGGCGCCACCGACACCTCGGCCCACGGGTCCGGCTCGATGCCCCTGCACAAGCCCAAGTTCGAGGCGACGCTGGTGCAGTTCACCCTGGACGTGCGGGTGGTGGCCCGGGTGACCGACCGGGGCCGCTCCGGCGCCCCGTCCGTCGCCGTGCGGGACTTCACCGTTCCCACTCCGGTCGTCCTACGGATCCCGGCGCCCGTGGCCCGCCGTATGCTCCAGGACCCGTCCAACCACGCCAAGCTCCACGACCCGGACGGCCGCCTCGGGTCCTGATGCGGGAGCGTGTCAGCCGCCCGGCTCCTCCACCGGCTCCGCCGGATCCGTCGATCGCTCGCCGATCACCGCGGTGAGCTCCGCCCTGCGGCGGATGCCCAGCTTGCGGTAGGCGCTGGTCAGATGGGTCTCGACGGTGCGCCGGGCCAGGTGCAGGAGTTCCGCTATCTCGACGTTCGTGCGCCCGTCGGCCGCGAGGGCGGCGATCCGTCGCTCACTGCCGGTCAGCGCCTCCCATCCGGTGAGGGCGGTCGCCGAGCCGCGGGAACGGCCTTCGGGCAGGGCCTCCTCGGCCAGCGCCCGCATCCGTACCGCGCCCAACCGTTCGGCGTGCTCGGCCGCCTCACGCAGCGCGTCGCGGGCCCGGCTCCGGTCCCCCGCCGCGACGAGCTGACGCCCCTGTGCGATCAGCGCGGGGATCAGCTCGGTCCGTGCGGAGGCGTCCCGCAGGATGCGTACGGCACGGTCGGCGAGTTCCAGACCTCGGCGGCCCCCGGTCGCGGTGGCGAGCCCGCGCAGCGCCCGGCCCACCAGCCGGGGGGTGTCCCACACCTGGGCGAGCCGTAGTTCTTCGCGGGCCAGGGCCAGGGCTTCCTGCGGACGGCCCAGGGCGCTGCGGCACTCGGCCGCCGCGGTCCGCCAGGGGGTGACCACGGGGCTCACCACGTCGCGTGCCGTCTGCCGGCGACCACATTCCAGGAAGTCGTCGAGCGCGCCCGCGTGATCCCCTTGCGCGGACCGCAACACGCCCCGCGCGTAGAGGAATCGATTGAGTTCCCAGGAGTCGTGCGCGTCCCCCAGGGCGAAGCTGTCGGCGAGCCGAGCCGCCTCCTCCGTGCGGCCCGTCTCGACCAGGGCGATCACGGCGTGGCCGTGCGCGTTGGCGGGATCGGTCCGGCGGCGGGTGGCCGCGGTTGCCTGCCAGTCCGCCGGTTCGGCGAGCAGATCGGCGTACTGTCCGCGCGTCGCGGCGATGTCCGCCCGTACGTTGAGCAGTGCCAGGTGCATGGGGTGCAACAGGGACGGGCTCTGCCGGTCCAGTCCTCGGCGTACCAGTCCTTCGGCCTCCACCAGTTCGTCGGCCCACTGCGCGACGGCGGCGGCCGTACCCAGCAGGAAGGGTTCGGCGAGCGCGTCGGTCGGTTCGTCCAGCAGGGCGTGGATCCGTTTCATGGCCGTGGCGGCGGGGATCAGCCCGGCCGTCGCGTCATAGCGGACCAGGAGGGCCTGACCTGCCGTTCCGACCAGGTCCGGGGAGCGCTCGGCGGTGCCGTGCAGCCAGCGGTACGCCTCCTGGCGGGTGCCCTGGTCGTGGTCCGACAGCAGCGCCGAGGCGGTCTGCAGCAGCCGTATCAGGTCCGGATGGTCGGTCAGTTGCTCGTCCAGGCCCCGCAGGACGTCCATCGCGGCGCGCGCCTTGCCGCGCCGGGCCAGTACGGTGCCCAGGGCCACGGCCGCCCGTACCCGGTCCTGCGGCATGCCCGGCAGCCGGGTCGCCTCGGTCAGCCGCGGTATCCCGGCCGAGGAGCGGGCGGCGGCGAACTCCAGGGAACCCAGCTCGGTGAGCACCATGGTCCGGCGGACGGGCGTCAACGGCTCGTCCAGGGCACGACGCAGATACGACACGGCCTCGTCGGGCCGGTCGTCCCGCACCGCGACGGACCCGGCGTCCAGCAGCGCCACGGTGGCCCAGGCCGCGCCGACCGCCGTGGTCCGCAACAGCTGTCCGGCGACCGCTTCGGCGCGGTCGCCCCGGCCCAGCATCACTTCGGCCGCCGTACGGTGCGCAGCCTGCCGCCGGGCGGTGGGCCAGCCGCTGAGCACCGCGTCCCGCAGCAGCGGGTGGGCGAAGCGCGGGCGCCCGTCGGGATCGGCGCGCAGCAGGCCGAGGCGGGTCATGGCGGTCAACCAGCCGGGCACCCGGGCGGCGTCCGCGCCCGCCATCCGGGCGAGCAGTTCGGCGAACTCTTCCGCGTGGCCCTCCTCCCACACGTCCGCGTCCAGAGCCGCGAGGGCGCGGGCCACCCCCGCCGTCGTTTCTCCGGCGCTGTCCAGCCACCAGGAGACGGCGGCCGGATACGCGCCCGGGTAGAGGGCGGCACAGGTGTCCGGCACGCTCCTCGGGGGCGCGCCGCCCGGCTCTTGTGCGCGGAGGTCGTCGAGCAGGGCGCGCAGCAGCAGCGGGCTGCCCGCGCCGGCCTGGACGCAGTCGTCCACCCAGGCCGGTGTGGCGGCGCCGACATCCGAACGGACCAGCTGTGCGGCCGCGTTCGCACTCAGCGGGGCGAGGGTGTGGGTGCGCACCAGGGTGGGCGAGAGCGCGTGGGCCAGACCGGCGGACGGCGGGTCGATGTCGTACTGGCTGCGCTCGGTCGCCACCAGGAGGACGGGCAGTGCGTCGATCCGCCGGGCGGCGTCGACGAACCAGCGGCGCGAGGGTTCGTCGGCGCAGTGGACGTCGTCCACCGCCAGCAGCAGCGGGGCCCGGGCGGCATGGGAGCGCAGCCGCCTCCACAGGTGTTCGGCGTAGGACCAGTGGTGCGGGTTGTCGTCGAAAACGTCCGGAAACAGCTCACTCCCGGCGTCTAACTGATCGGCCGATGAGAGAAGTTGGAGGACCGCCGCGAACTCCCCGGCCTCGCCGTCGGGCGAGCAGCGGGCCCGCAGCACCCGCATGCCACGGGCCGCCGCCTGCGCCGCCGTGGCCTCCAGGAGAGTGGTGCGCCCCGTGCCGGTGGCCCCTCTGAGCAGCACCAGACGGCCGGCCCCGGCACAGGCGCGGTCCGCCTCGGCGGCCACCAGCTCCAGGGCCTCGCGGCGTTCCCGCAGCGATTCGGCCTCGCCCATCGATGTCTCCTGTCGTGGACGTTTCATGATCGATCTCGTGGTACGTCTCGTGGTCCTCCACGATTGCGCGAGGCACGCCAGGCACAGAAGTCTGGGACAAGCCCTTCGGCCACTGGCGACACAGGGGCGACCAGCACGTGGATTTGGGAGAAGCGGTTGCGCAGTTCATTACGGACCACTGACGCAGGCGTGTCACAGCGGCCCGCCGACACCGGCGCGGTGGATTCCGGAAATCGCATACCGGTGGTGGTCCAGGCGCCCGACCCGATCTCCCGGGCGGGGGTGCGCAGCCAGTTGGGGCAGCACGCGGTGATCGAACTCCTCGACAGCGCGGAGGCCGGGCCCGGCATGGTGGCCGTCCTGGTCAACGAGGGGCCGGACGAGACCACCCTGTCCCGGCTGCGCCGACTCGTGCGCAGCGACGGGGCGCGTGCCGTGCTCGTGGTGAACGCGATCCGTGAGGCCGAGCTCCTCGATGTCATCGAGTGCGGTGTCGGGGCCATCGTCTGGCGCCACGAGGCCAGCGCGCACCGGTTGGTGCAGGCCGTGCTCGCGGCCGCACGGGGCGACGGGGACCTGCCCGCGGATCTGCTGGGACGCCTCATCACTCAGGTGGGATCGCTCCAGCGCACCGCGTCCGGCCAGCCCGGGGTGCCGCTCTCGGGCCTCGTGCCACGCGAGATCGATGTGCTGAGGCTCGTCGCCGAGGGGTTGGACACCGGGGAGATAGCGAGCAAGCTCTCCTACTCCGAACGTACCGTCAAGAACGTGATGCACGGGCTCACCACCCGGCTTCATCTGCGCAATCGCGCGCACGCTGTGGCCTATGCGCTCAGGGAAGGCTACATCTGAGGCGGACGGTCGATCGCACGGGGCCTGTCGGGCGAGGTACCGGACGGTTCACAGCAGACGGGTACACAGCGGGTACGCGGCCGGCCCACGGCTGGTGCGCGGCGGTACGTGACGGCACGGCGGGAGCACGACGGTGATTCACGAGGTGGACGAGGTCCTCAAAGGGCTGCTCAGGAGCGGGGCGCTGGACGGTTCCGGTATCGAGGTCGCCTTCGACGCGCCGAGCCGGGAGTGGGCCGCCCGCCGCAACGCGCCCGCCATCAACGCCTACTTGTACGACATCCGGGAGGATGTGCGGCGCCGTGAGCGCGGCGCCATGGCCGTGCGGGACGAACGCGGCGTCGTGCTGCGCCGCCGCCAACCGCCCCGCTGGTTCCGGCTGTCGTATCTCGTGACGGCCTGGACCAAGCAGCCACAGGACGAACACCGGTTGCTGTCCGCGGTGTTGGCGACGCTGCTCCCCCACGAGATCCTGCCCCCGCACGCACTGCCCGGCGCGCTGGCCGCGCTGGGGCTGTCCGTGCCGCTCTCGGTGGCGAATCTGCACACCGAGTCCCGGTCCCTCGCGGAGATCTGGTCCGCGCTCGGCGGCGAGCTGAAGCCGTCGCTGGACCTGGTGGTGACCGCGCCGTTCCCGTCGTTCCCGGAGTACGACGCCGGGCCGCCGGTCACGGAGGGCGCCGGCGTACGCGTACGCGGGATGGACGGAACCCTGGAGGGTTCGTCCGAACGACGGCATCGGCCACGGCACTTGGCGTCCACGACCGCGGCCGACACAGCCGCGGGCACGGATCTCCCGGCCGGGGACCACCCGGTCGCGGAGGATCGAGACGGAGAGAAGCGAGCGAAGTGACCCCGCACGTCCCGACGTCGGCCGCGAACGGCACCTCGTCGGCCACCGGCCACACCTCACCCGCCCGCGACACTTCGTCGACCATGGACAACGCCTCACTCGCCACCGTCTCCGAGGAATCGGCCGACGCGCTCCTGATCCGGCTCTCCCGGCTGCGCGAGCGTGTCGCGCTCCTGGTCGAGTACCGCAGTGCGACCGATCCCACCGCGGCCGATCCGCTGCGCGGCCTCTACCTGTCCGAGGACGCGGTTCGGCATCTCCTGGAGCCGGCCGGACAGGACCCCGCCCCCGAGAACTGGGCCCCGGAGCGGGGCGACCGGCTGGACCTGCTGGCGGGGCGCCTCGGACTGACCGAGCTGGACGTCCGGATCCTGCTCATCGCGCTGGCCCCGGACCTCGACCGCACCTTCGAGCCGCTGTACGGCTACCTCAACGACGACGTCAGCCGCCGCCGGGCCACCACCGGGCTCGCCCTCGACCTGTGCGGACTTCCGGCGCACCGCGCCGAGGCACGGGCCCGGTTCCATCCCTCGGCGCCGCTGCCCGCACTGGGCCTGATCGTGGTCGAGGAACCCGAACGTCCCTTTCTGAGCCGGTCGTTGCGCATACCCGACCGGCTGATCGCCCACCTTCTGGGCGACGAGACCCTGGACGCCGCGCTGACCGGCCATGTCCACCGCCTCCGGGCGCCGGTCCGGGGCGAGCCGTACGACGAGGTCTTCGTGCGCAGGCTCGCCGACCGGCTGGCGGCCGCCCCGCTCACCGTCTATCTGCGCGAACACCGGGCGGGAGACGGCCTCGCCTGCGCCTCGGGCGCGCTGCGCGCCGCATCGGGTCAGGAGGCGCTCCACTTCGCTCCGGGCGACACCACCACGCAGGAGCCGATCGCCGAACTGCTGCGCGAGGCCCGGCTGCGTGACTGCGCGATCGTCGTGTCGCCGCTGCCGGAGGACCCCGCCCCGCTGATGCGGGCGCTGACGGTGGCGGACGTGTCCGTGCTGTTCACCGACGCCCGCCCGTACGATCCGCACTGGTGCGACCACCGGGATCCGCTCGTCCTCGACGCACCCCGGCTGCGCTCAGGAGCGGTGGACGCGTGGACGGTGGCGCTCGGCACCGATGGCGATGGCGAATCCTCCGCCGATGCCGCACCCGAACCGGAAGCCGCCCTCGGCTTCGACCTCGCCCCGGTCGTGGCACCGTACCGGCTCGGTGGCGATCGGATCCTGCGCGCCGCCCGTGCCGCGCGGCGCCTCGCCGCGTTCGACGGTACCGCGCTGACCGCCACTCATCTGCGGCTGGCCGCCCGGCAGCAGTCCGCCTCCGGACTGGAGCGACACGCGCGCCGGATCCGTCCGGACGTCGGCTGGGAGGATCTCGTCCTGCCCGACAAACCTCTGGTGCAACTGCACGAGTTGGCGTTGCGCGCCCGCCACCGTGACCAGGTGCTGGGCGACTGGCGGCTGAGCGCGGGCGGCGGCCGCGGGCGGGGCGTCCTCGGTCTCTTCGCGGGCGATTCCGGCACCGGCAAGACCCTGTCCGCGGAGGTCGTCGCCGCCGAACTCGGCCTCGACCTCTACGTCGTGCAGCTCTCCTCGATCGTCGACAAGTACGTGGGCGAGACGGAGAAGAACCTGGAGCGCATCTTCACGGAGGCGGACCGCACCGACGCCGTGCTCCTCTTCGACGAGGCGGACTCCGTGTTCGGCAAACGGTCCGAAGTCAAGGACTCGCACGACCGGTACGCCAACATGGAGAGCTCGTATCTGCTGCAACGGCTGGAGTCCTTCGACGGCATCGCGCTGCTCACGACCAATCTGCGCGCCAATATCGACGAGGCGTTCACCCGCCGTCTCGACCTCGTGATCGACTTCCCGTTCCCGGACGCCGGGCAGCGGCTGGCCCTGTGGCAGCACGCCCTGACCCATGTGCCGTGCGCCGAGGACACCGATCCGCGCGCCGTCGCCCGTGACTTCGAGCTGGCCGGTGGTTCGATCCGCAGCGCCGTCGTCACGGCCGCCTACGGCGCCGCCGGCCGCGGCGCGCCGGTCGACACGGCCGACCTTCTGGAGGGCGCGCGCCGCGAGTACCGCAAGGCAGGCCGGCTGGTGCCGGGCGAAGGCACCTGGTAGCTCCTCACCTGAGTGGTCGCGCGGGCGACCCTGCCCGGCCGACAGTCGTCGGCCGGGCAGGGTCGCTTCACACGGTGAACTTGACGGCCTCGAGCCAGAGCAGGTTGCTCAGGGTCCCGCCGAAGATGTAGTTGTCGCCGCCGGGCTCGTCGCAGCCCAGGCCCTTCCAGCCCTCGTTGTGGACGTGCGCGGTCTGGCAGACGACGCTCTTGCTCTGGCCGACGTTCATGGCGAAGCCCAGCATGTACGGATCGTCCTTCTTGGTGCTGCCGATGTAGAGGTCGGCGCCGTCGACCACGCCCTTCCACGGCCCGTCGTAGTGCCCCTTGCCGTCGGTCGACTGGGGGTAGTGGACGAAGGCGCTGGCAGCGGTGCCATCGGTGTCGGACGTGGCGAGGTTGAGGGACTTGATCGGGCGGTTCTGTCCCACCGTGCCGGCCACGGCGCCGTCGCACACCGGTTTGGTCCAGCCCTTGTCCGTCAGATAGGCCCTATAGCAGATGTGCCGTCCGGGGTCCTGCGCGGCCAACTGCGTGACGGCCGTCGCCGCCGTGTCCTCCTGCGGCTTGGCCGACTCCTTCGGCTCGGCCTCCGCCGAGGCTCCGCCGCCGCCCCCTCCGCCGCCGCTCGCGGACTGTGTCTCGGTCGCCGCGGGCGCGACCGGGACCTCGGCACTGGGCGAGGGAGGCGTGGGCGGTGCGACGGAGGCCGAGGGGCTGGGCGGCAGCGTGCTGATGCCGGCTTCCTGGAGTTTCTCCGTGGCGGCCGTGCGTACCTGGGGCTTGTACGCGATCCACAGCATCACAAAGGTGATCGCGAGCGCCATGAACACACCCAGGAACGTGGCAAGCCAACGCGGCAGAAACCCGCGCTGCACATACGTACCCTCCACCGGCTGCGGCCCCGTACCCGACCGCTGAATCGCCAACGAGTACGGCCGCTGCTCCTTCGACCCGAACCAGATGATCTGCCGCGGCTTCAACGTCGCCCTCACGAACACCGCACGACCCGGCTCCACCTGCACATTACTGGGGTGGATGTCGTACGACAGATGATCACCGTTGTCACTGCCACTGACCGACGCCGTCAGCCTCGTATTACCGAGATTGTCCACCGCCAGCTTCGGCCGCCCACGAAAACGCCCCTTCACCGTCGGAGGCACCAACTCCGCCCGCACCTCAGTGAACGGCGTGATCGTCAGATTCCCCTCAGGAACCGTCGTCGCCTCCGGATGCTCCGTCGGCGTGATCCGCACCGCGAACGGATTCGGCCCCGCCACCGCATCCGGAGAACGAGGCGGCGAAAACGTCAACTCCACCGTCCCCGTCGTCCCCGGATACAACCGCAACGTCTGCGGCTCCACCACCGTCCAGGGCGCCACATCACCCACCGGCTCGAACCGGTACTCATCCACCACATCACCGGTATTACGCAACCGCAGCCGCACCTTGGTACTGCCACCGGGATCCACAGTGCTGGAGGCAGGCTCCAACGAAGTCCAAAGGCTCACCCCGTCGACGCTATGGGGACGACGGGCTCCGGTCAGGAGACCAGAGGGCAGAAACGCTGCCCGAAGGTCTCCTGACACGGCACCCGGGCGAAGCGCCAGACGTCATGTGGACCCACTCCATGGCCCATTCGGGCAAAGGGTCTGCTCCCGAACAGGTCCCCTGTGACCTTGTGGGCCGGGCGGAGCGCGCTCGCATCATTCTTCTGGTGAGTTGTGTGACCGTGCGCTCGGCGGACCACACGCGGACGGCCGAGGAGGCAGACGGTGCAGGAACGCCAGACAGACCAGCAGCAGGCCCGAAAAGGTGGGCCTGCCGACCGGGCGGCTGCACGGCGGACGGACGGGGCCGCGGGCGTGGGCCCGGTACCTGGAGCAGCCCTGCTGCCCGGCGGCGGATTCTCCCCGTCAGCCCTGACCGCGCTCCAGCGCACCGCGGGCAACGCGGCGGTCGCCGGACTGCTGGCCCGGGAGGCTCACGAACACGGCCCGACGTGCGGGCACTCCGCACCGGTGCAGCGATCGGCAGTCCATGACGTCCTGCGCAGCACGGGAAGCCCGCTCGAGACCGGGGTCCGGACAGAGATGGAGGCCCGGCTCGGCGCCGACTTCTCCGACGTACGCCTCCACACGGACGCCGTGGCGCAGCGTTCCGCGGCGGAGATCGGCGCCCATGCGTACACCTCCGGCAGCCATGTGGTCCTCGGCCCCGGCGGCGCCGACAAGCACACGCTCGCTCATGAACTGACGCATGTGGTCCAGCAGCGGCAGGGCCCCGTGGCGGGCACCGACAACGGCAACGGGCTGCACATGTCCGACCCCGGGGACAGCTTCGAGCAGGCGGCCGAGGCCAATGCGAAACGCGTCATGTCCGGGCCGGTCCCCCTGGAGAACCCGCCGGTGTCCGCCGGTGCGGTCGAGGCGGCTCCGGTGCAGCGCGCCGCACTGCCGATCCAGCGGGCCCGCATGTTCAGCGGGAAGATCGCGTTCACCAACGTGGCCAACAAATACCCGGAGTACTTCGGCAAGGCCCAGCGCGTTCTTCAGTTGCTGTCGGAGCACAAGCTCATCCAGGACTACCTCCGCGGCCGCCCGTGCGACATCGTCCTGGAGAAGCGGATCGCGGACACTCCGGCCGAGGTCAAGGACAACGGGGACGAGGGCGTGAAGGTCATTCTCGCCGCGTACTACTTCGAGAACTACGACATCGGCTACATCGTCGGAATGCTCTCCCACGAGTTCGGCATACATCCTCTCGCGGAGGCAAAACCTCAACTCCTCGACGAGGAAAAGCATCTGAAGGGGATGCCCTTCCCCGTGCCGGGTCTCGAGGAGCAGCCCAAGTTCATGAACTCGGATGAGGCGAAGCAGGCCGACCACGTGCTCGGCGCGATCCCGCAGGGCCCCCGCTACGGGGTCTACAAGGCGGTCACCAAGGAAATGGCGGAACGTCTCCTGCAGGACGTGAAGGGCAAGGTGGAGGGCGCGAAGCAACAGGACGTGACCGACCTTCTGGACTGCTTCCTGATGGATGTCGCCTCCATCGCGGCGACGAACGACAACCGGCTCCTCGGAGCGCCCGCGAAGAGCGGATCGGAGGCGGTCCGCAACGACATCGCGCAGGTCTACAACCGCTACCGTGCCCTGCTGTCGGCCGACTTCCCCGAAGACTCGCCGATCAAGCCGCTCTTCCCTCCGGAGAAAACCCCTGAGGCGGTCAAGCAGGACTTCCTGACGCTCGCCGCGAGAATCGCGAAGGGCGCCGCGTGGGCGTGGAGCATCAGCAACTAGTACGGCGGAGCGCAACCAGCACGACAGAGGTGTGCGTGCCGGTCCTCGCGGTGCCAGCGCCCCTCCGCCCCAACAATCCCTCTCCTGGATTGCCCCTGGGGGCAACGCAGCTGCCCCCGACCAGGCACCGCAGGACGTTTCGGGGGACGCGCTTCGCGCGTGAGGGTGAGTGACGTCCCATCTCGTACCCCGAGGAGAGCAGAGCATGCCGTCCTACCTGTCGCCGGGCGTCTACGTCGAGGAGGTGGCCAGCGGCTCGCGTCCGATCGAGGGCGTGGGCACCTCGGTGGCGGCCTTCGTCGGGCTCGCCCCGATCGGCCCCCTGAACGAGCCGACACTGGTGACCAACTGGACACAGTACGTGGCGGCCTTCGGTGAGTTCACCGACGGGTACTACCTCGCGCACTCCGTCTACGGCTTCTTCAACAACGGCGGCAGCGCCGCCTACGTCGTCCGGGTCGGCGGAACGCCCGGCGGCGCCTCGGGCGACTCCGCGGCCCCCGCCGCGGTGACCGGCTCCGGCGCGCAGGCCGCGCTGCCCCCGGGCGAGCCCAAGCAGCTCGGCACGTTCTCGGTGAGCGCCGTCGCCGGCGGCTCGTTGAGCGTCGAGGTCGCCGACCCCGAGGGCGAGGGCCCGGCCGAGCGCTTCAAGCTGATCGTCAAGGACGGCGACAAGGTCGCCGAGACCTTCGACGTGACCGCCAAGAAGGGCGGCCGCAACTACGTGGTCACCCAGGTGAAGGAGCGCTCCAAGCTCATCGCCGTACAGGAGGCCGCGCCCGCCGCCCAGCTGGCCCGCCCCGACAACCAGACGGTGGCGCTCGCCGCCCCGTCCGCCTCCTCCCCCGCCGTCCCGGCCACTAAGGACGACGGCCACCCCGGCCCCGCCCAGTACCTCGGCGACTCCGCCGACCGCACCGGCTTCGGCGGCCTGGAGGCCGTGGACGAGGTCTCGATGGTGGCCGTCCCCGACCTGATGGCCGCCTACCAGCGCGGCGCCATCGACCTGGAGGCCGTCAAGGCCGTCCAGCTCGGCCTGATCGCGCACTGCGAGCTGATGGGCGACCGGGTCGCGGTCATCGACCCGCCGCCGGGCCTCAACGCCCGTCAGATCCGGGTGTGGCGTCAGGAGACGGCCGGCTACGACTCCAAGTACGCCGCCCTCTACTACCCCTGGATCAAGGCCTTCGACCCGGCCAGCGGCCAGTCCCGGCTGATCCCGCCGAGCGGCCACGTCGCCGGCATCTGGGCCCGTAACGACTCCGAGCGCGGAGTGCACAAGGCACCCGCCAACGAGGTCGTACGAGGAGCGGTGGACCTGGAGCTCCAGATCACCCGCGGCGAGCAGGACCTGCTCAACCCCATCGGCGTCAACTGCATCCGCGCCTTCCCGGGCCGCGGCATCCGCGTCTGGGGTGCCCGCACCATGTCCTCCGACCCGGCCTGGCGCTACCTCAACATCCGCCGGTACTTCAACTACCTGGAGGAGTCGATCCTGATCGGCACCCAGTGGGTGGTGTTCGAGCCGAACGACCACGCCCTGTGGGCCCGGATCCGGCGCAATGTCTCCGCCTTCCTGGTCAACGAGTGGCGCAACGGCGCCCTCTTCGGCTCGCGGCCGGAGGAGGCGTACTACGTCAAGTGTGACGAGGAGACCAACCCGCCGGAGTCGGTCGACCTCGGCCGCGTCATCTGTGAGATCGGCATCGCGCCGGTCAAGCCCGCCGAGTTCGTGATCTTCCGGCTGGCCCAGTTCTCCAGCGGCAGCGGCGAGTTGGAGGAGTAGGACCGCCCTCTCGGCCATCGGCCGCCAGCTCCGCCCCGTACGCCCAAGAAACCTAGAAGGACAGAGAACAGATGAGTCTCCAGCCGGGTGACGCCCTTACTTCGCACAATTTCGGCCTCCAGATCGACGGCGTGATGGTCGAGTACCTCGCGGAGGTCAGCGGCCTCAGCATCGAGCAGGACGTCATCGAGTACCAGCAGGTCTCCTCTCAGGGCATCCCCGTCACGAAGAAGCTGCCGGGCGTGAAGAAGGCCGGCACGTGCACGGTGGTCCGCGGTATGACGCAGTCGGCGGCCTTCAACCAGTGGATCACCGAGTCGGTCGCCGGTCAGATGAGCACCGCCCGCAAGAACGCCACCATCATGGTGATGGACTACATGAACAACCCGGTCAAGCGGTACAACATGCGCAACGCCTGGTGCAGCAAGATCGACACCAGCACCGTGAAGGCGGGCGAGGCCTCCGCGCTCACCGAGACCGTGACGATCACCTTCGAAGAACTGGTCATCGAGTAATGCGCCGTACGGCTCCCAGGGCGACGGCCGCGGCCGTCGCCGAACCGGAGCCGGAGCAGACCGCTGCTCCGGCTCCCGCCCCGGCCGCGGCTGCACCCGTGCAACCACTGCGCACCGAGTTCGAGTTCGAGCTGCCGCGCGGGTACGTGGACGACTCCGGCACCGTGCACCGGCACGGCGTCATGCGGCTCGCCACCGCCCGCGATGAGCTGGTCCCCTTGCGGGACATGCGGGTGCAGGAGAACCCGGCGTACCTGTCGGTCGTGCTGCTCGGCCGGGTCATCACCCGGCTCGGCACACTTCCGCTGGTGCACGACGGGGTGGTGGAGAACATGTTCGCCTCGGACCTCGCCTTCCTGCAGGACTTCTACCGCCAGGTCAACGCGGAGGGCCACACCCGTGCCGCCGTGACCTGCCCGCACTGCGAGGAGCCGTTCGAGGTCGAACTCGGCGGGAGCCGCCTGGGGGAATCGTGACGTACGCGACCGACCGCATCCAGGAGGAGATCGCGTACATCGCCTATCACTTCCACTGGAGCCTGGAGACCATCCTGGATCTCGAACACCGCGACCGGCGCGGCTACACGGAACAGATCGCGGCACTCGTCAACCGCGGCGCCGGAGAAGGGTGACACGGCGTGGGGCTTTTTGATCGGCTGCGGGGCGGCGGATCCGAGCGGGGGTCCGGCAGCGGTTCCGCCGCCGCGTCCGCTTCCGGACCTGCCGGTGCCGCGGCTCCGGCAGGTGGTACGGAGACGGAGACGGGCGATACGTCCACGGCGGGCGGTTCGGGGCGGGCAGCCGGTGCACATGTGGTCCGGCCCGCCGCCTGGCCCGCGCTGCCACCGATCCAGCGGGCCACGGACCGGCCGGGCTCCGTCGCCGACGCCGGGTTCGGCGGCCGACTGACGACCTGGCAGAACCCCTCCTTCACCGGCACGCTGTCGCACGCCGTCCTCGACGGCGCGCCCGGCGGACTGGTCAAGGGCGTGCTCGCGGCCCCGGTGGGACCTGCCTCCGGGCTCGAACTCCCCTGGCTCTCCCTGCCGGTGGCCTCGGCCGACGCATCGGGCGAGGGGACCGATGCGGTGTCCGTGCAGCGCATGAGTTCCCCGGTCTCGGCCCTCGGTCCGACGGGCCCACGAGTGACGCCCGCCGCGCCCCGGGCGACGCGGCCGACCTCGCTGACCAAGGCGCCGGCCAGGCCCGCCGTACAGCGGCGGGCTCTGCCGACGGTCAAGCCGCCCGCGCCGCGACCCTCCGCGCCACAGCCGTCCGTATCGCCGCCGCCCGTATCGCATGCGTCCGCACCGCAGCCGCCGTCGGCGCCCGCGGTCACCGTCCCGACCACCGGTGGCCGTGACGGTGGCAGGGGCAGTGGCCGTGACGGTGGCAGTAGCAGTAGCAGTAGCGGAACGACGTCCGGTTCTGCCGCTTCCGCGAGCGCTTCCCGGACATCGGAGACTGCTCCCCGGGCTTCGGCCGCCCCCGCCGGGGCCGAATCCGCCGCACTCCCGGGTTCCGGGGCGCCGACTGCCTCCACCGGCCCGGTCCCGGCTCCCGTCTCCGGGTCGCGATCGCGCGACGGTTCTGCCGCCAGGTCCGATCTTCCGGTCCAGCGGAGTACGTCGGGCGGTTCCGTGCGTACGGGGCTGGGGGCGCCGTCCGCTGGGGACGGGCCGTCGGCCGGGACATCCGTACCGGTGTCCCCCCTTCCGGCGGCGCCGACCGCTCCGGTGACTCCGGTGACTCCGATGGCTCCGGTGACTCCGATGGCTCCGATGGCTCCGATGGCTCCGGGTGTCAGCCCGGCTGCGGGGGCACCGCGTCGACGCTCGGGGCTGGGCGCGCCGTTGTCCGCTCCGCCTTCGAACGCGGCGCCGGTACAACGCCCGGTGCAGCACGCGGTGCAGCGTGCGACCGGAACCCCAACGGGACGACCGGGAGTGCCCGGCGGTACGACGACTCCCTCCGGGACGACGTCTCCCAGGCATGGAGCCCCGTCCAGGGACCTGCCTGTTCAGCGTGCTGTGTCTTCCCCGACCCCGGCTCCCGCCCCGGCCTCGGCTCCCGTCCCGGCGGGTTCCACCGCGCCAGGTACGGCCACGGTGGGCAGCCCTGTCGTACAGCGGGCCGTCGTAGCGGCGTCTCGCGCTCAGGAACGTACGAGTGCAGCGGAGACAACAACAAGTCCCCCGCCCCTGCCCGTCGCACGGGCCACGGCGGAAAGCTCGGCGGGCAGGGGGGCCGTCGTCCCCCGGCAGGACGCCGGCGGGGAACCAGTCGCTCCCGCCTCCCCGTCGCCGCGTCCACAGGTGCGCGCGCTCGCTCCCGCACGCGCGCTGACCTCGCTGCCGCCCGCCACGCCCCCTGCCGACACGGTCCAGCGCCGGACCGCTCCCGCCGCCGTACCGCTGCGGCGCGTCGCCTCAGCCGAGAGCGGCCGGAGCGGGTCACGTTCCAACGGCTCCGGCGGCGGGTCTTCGAACGGCCCGTCGGCGCAGCGTGCCGGCGGACCCGGGCCGGCAGGAGCAGCCGTCCCGGCAAGGGGCACGTCCGTCGCCCCCGGTGTGGCCGTAGCCGGACCGGCTCCGGCTTCGGCTTCGGCTTCGGCTTCGGCTTCGGCTTCGGCTCCGGCCCCGGCCCCGGCCCCGGCCATACAGCGTTCCTCGGCAGCCGGGGCCCCTCCCGTGTCCGGCGGCGGCCTGGTACCCCGTCCGATACCCCGATCACCTGAGGCACCGGGGACGGCACCCTCGTCGCCCAGGGCTCACGGGTTGCCCGGTGGCGCCGGTGCCGTGGTGCAGCGGGCGGTGTCGCAACCGTCCGTCGGCGGACCCGTCGCCGTTGCCCACGGCCGTACGGCGGCGCGCGGCCCCGAGGCACCCGGCTCCGGTGCTCCGGTCCTCCGGCGCCTTGCCGCCGTCCCCCTCGCGCGGCCCGGCACCGGGGCGAGCGGCCCATCGGCGCGACGGAGCCCGACCTCCACGGGTCCCGCGAAGCCGTCGACCCCGAGCTCGCCGACGGCAACCGCCTCTGCAATCCAGCGCGTTGCCTCCCCGACTCCCCCGACACCGCAGCCCGGTGCGAGTACGTCGTCGGCAACACCCGCCGATGCCACGGGCCCCCTCGCCCCCCACGCCTCCGCTCCTGTTCCCGCACCCGCACCCGCACCCGCACCCGCACCCGCACCCGCACCCGCACCCGAGCATCCCGGCATCGCCCGTACGAACGTCGCCGTGTCCGCCCCCACTGTCCCCACTGTGCCCACCCTCTCCGTCGTACAGCGCTCGGCAGTTCGGCAGTCCGAGACCCCGACACCCGCGCCACAACCACAGGTGACCGCGAAGCAGCACCGCGCGCCTCGCCCCGACGCCACGACCCCACGCCGTCTCGGCCTCGGTGCCCCAGTCGTCCAGCGAGTCACCTCCGAGCCCGCCCCACTGCGGCAGGCATCCGACACGCCCGCCGTTCAGCGTTCATCCGCCCCGGGCACACCCACGTCTCGACCGTCGGGTGGACTCACGCTTCCGGCACAACCGACGCCCCCGACGCCCCCGATTCAGCCCACGAACCCGACAGCCCCGACGGCCCCAACGCCCCCGACGACATCCGCGAGCCCCACCCCCCGAACGGCCGTCCCCCTCAACGCAACCCCCGCCACCCCACCCTCAGCCCTGCCGGTGCAGCGCTCCTCCACCACCTCTCCTACACCCACTGCCACCGCACCTGTCACCCCCGTCGTGCCCCCTGCCCTCCCCTCAGTCCAACGGGACGTCAACCCGACATCCCCTCCCGCGCACTCCCCCGCCTCGTATCCGCCACCGCCACCCCCTCCTCCGAGCGGCCCCCCGCCCCCGTACTCCGCGACCGAGCCGCCGCGCCGGCCCCTGCCCTCGCATGCCTCGCGCGAGGAGGAGGCCCCTCCCACGTACACCGCCGTCAACTTCGATCCCCGCTCCCTGACCCAGGGTCAGATCGACGAGTTGACACACAAGTTGGCAGGGCCGATCACCCGCTTGCTGCGGACCGAACTCCGTCTCGAACGGGAGCGGATCGGCAAGTTGCGCGATCCCCGTCGCTGACCTCCACCACCCCGTCCGACACCTCTCCCCGTACGACACCCCGAGAAAGGCCGATCCCCGATGGCCACCGATCGAGACCCGGGCTCCACCATCTTCTTCACCCTGACCATCGACGGCGAGAGCCTCGGTTACTTCAACGGGTGCGAAGGACTCTCGTCGCAGGTGGAGATCGAGCAGCGCCAGGAGGGCGGCAACAACGGGTTCGTGTGGCAGCTTCCGTCCCGTGTGACCTTCTCCAACATCCGGCTGACCCGCCCGCTGACGCCGGACACGGCGAAGGTCGCGGCCTGGGTGTCCTCGGTGACCACGGGGGTCAAGCGGCCGACCGCGCAGATCGCGGCGTTGCGCGCGGACGGCTCGGAGGTGGCCCGCTGGGGTCTGCTCGACGTGCTCCCGGTCAGTTGGCAGGGGCCCTCCCTGGACCCGGCCAGCCCGGCCGTGGCCACGGAGGTGCTGGAAATCACCCACCACGGGTTCACGGACTAGGGAACGGCGAAGAACATGGCAGGCAAGTCAGGAAAGGGCGGCGCGGGCAAGAGTCTGGTGAGGGCCACGCTGGCCATTCACGAGCCGCCCATCGGTCGCAGCACCACTCCGGGCGGGTTGATCAAGACGTTCAACTTCGACTTCAACCCCTCGACGCTCTCGCTGAGCCGTCGCGCCCGCTGGAAGACCACCCCGACCGCGGCCGTACGGGACGGTTCCCTCCCGGAGTTCATGGGGCCCGAGCCCCGCGAGATGACCGTCGAGATCTTCCTCGATTCGTCCGACGACCCGACCAGCAATTCGGTGCTGAAGAAGGTCGAGGCGCTGTTCTCCTGCTGCGAGGTGACGACGAAGAGCATCGCGGCGAAGCAGCCGTCCACTCCGTGGGTGGTGTTCCAGTGGGGGTCGTTCTCGACCGCGCGGTTCACCGCGTACGTCAGCTCGGTGGACGCCAGTTACTCCCTGTTCGGCACGACGGGCGTGCCGATCCGCGCCACCTGTCAGGTGCATCTGCACGAGATCCCCAGCAAGACCAAGGGGCAGAACCCGACGTCGGGCGCGCTGACCGCACAGCGTGTGCACCGGGTCGTCGCGGGCGACTCGCTGCAGTCGCTGGCGTGGCGGGAGTACGGGAACGCGGCGGCCTGGCGGGCGATCGCCGAGGCGAACGGCATCGACGACCCCAACCGGCTGTCGAACGGCGTCGAGCTCGTGCTGCCCGCCGCCGAAGAGGTGGGTTTCTGATGGTGCAGCCCTCGTACTCCAACGTCGTCCACGTGACAGTGGACGGCAGTCCGGTTCCGGAGAAGATCGCCTCCGACCTCGTCGGCTGCTGGGTCGACCTCGGGGCGGGGGTGCCGGCCGCGTTCCGGCTGACCTTCCGCGACCCGGACCGGCTGGTACTCGGTGAACTCGGCATCCAGTGCGGCACCCCGGTGACACTCGCGCCGGTCGCCGACGGCCAGGGCGCGGGCTCCCCGCTGCTGACCGGCGAGGTGACCGGCATGGAGACCGACTACGACGGCACCGGCACCTTCACCGTCATCCGCGGCTACGACATGGGCCACCGTCTGATGCGCCAGCGCAGGGTGGCCGCGTACCGCAATCAGACGGCCGCGGACATCGCGAAGAAGCTGGCCACGATGAACGGCATTCCGATCGGCAGGGGGAAGGGCGGCATCAAGCCCACCACGACGGTCTACGAGTTCATCAGTCAGGCCAATGTGACCGACTGGGACTTCCTCGCCCGCCTCGCCGACGAGAACGACGTGGTCATGTCGCTGGACTCCGAGGGGAGGTTCCAGTTCGCCAAGGCCGACCCGGCCTCCACCGCGCCGCCGACCAGCATGCCCGGCGACAAGAGCCCCTTCGTCCTGCAGGGCGGCGTCGACGTACTGCGCTGCCGGGCCGCGGTCACCTCCGCCGACCAGGTCGCCAAGACCGAGGCACGCGGCTGGAACGTCACGACGAAGAAGAAGCTCACCGCCACGTCGCCCGCCACGTCCAACGACGGCTTCGCCATCGGCACCACCCCGCAGAAGACGGCGAAGAAGTTCAAGACCGCCAAACTGGTCGAGACCGACACACCCTTCGACCGCCTGGCCGAGGTGAAGGTCGCCGCCAAGGCCCTCGCCGATGACGTGACCTCCTCCTTCGCCGAACTGGAGGTCATGGTGTTCGGCAACCCCAAGCTGCGGCCCGGTGTTCCGGTCACGCTGACCGACGTGGGCAAGCCGTTCGAGGGCAAGTACACGGTGACGTCCGTGCGGCATGTCTTCGGCTATGACGAGCACTACCAGACCTGGATCACCGTCAGCGGCCGCCAGTGGCGCTCCCTGTACGGCCTCACGTCCGGCGGGGGCACAGCCACCGCGCCGAAGCTGCCGAGCGTGGCCAACGCCCTGGTGACGAATGTGCAGGACCCACTGAAGCAGGGCCGGGTCAAGCTCCAGTTCCCCTGGCTGGACGACGCCTACGAGAGCGACTGGACGCGGACCGTGCAGCTCGGTGGGAAGGGCGGCGGCGGGGTGTTCCCGTTCGACGTCGACGACGAGGTGCTGGTGGCCTTCGACCGCGGCGCCCTGGACCACCCGTTCGTCATCGGCGGCCTCTACAACGGCAAGGACAAACCGACCGTGGTCAGTGACGTACCGCTGCACGACGGGCTGAAGAAGCAGGCGATCCGGCACACCCTGTCCGACCGGAAGGGCAACCGGGTGGACCTGCTCAGCCAGCAGACCGGTGGCCGCAAGCAGGGGGTGCGGATCGCCTCCGGCAACGACAAGCTGATCATCAATCTCGATCGCACGAAGACCGAGATCACCGTGGACAGCAAGGGGTCCGTCACCATCAAGGGCAGCCGGTCGGTGTCGGTCGAGGCCGGCACCGATCTCACCCTGAGCGCGCGCCGGCGGCTGACCATCAAGAGCGGCGGCCCGCTCGACATCGAGGGCCGCGGGCTGGTCAACCTCAAGTCCCTCGGCGGTGCGGTCACCGTCGACGCGATGGGGGCGCTCAGCCTCAAGGCGGTGGGCGCCGCGACGCTCACCGCCGGCGGCAGCGTGCAGGTCAACTCCATCGCGAATGTGGGCATTCGGGCCATCACTCTCGCCTTGCAGGGTGTGGTGCTGGTCAACAACAAGCCGTATCCGCTGCCGTGATGGCCAGGACGTTCTTCAGGAGTAGGCGGGTGGCCCTCTGATGGCCGAGCAGTTCGTTGGATCCGGCTGGGCGTTCCCCATGCGCATCAGTCCCACCGGTGGCATCGCCCTGGTCAGCGGGGAGCGCGAGATCGAGGAGGCCATCCGGCTGGTGCTGGCCACCGCGCCGGGCGAGCGGCCGATGCGGCCCGAGTTCGGCTGCGCCATCCACGACCTGGTGTTCGCGCCGGTCAACGAGGCGACGGCCGGCCGGATCCAGCACGAGGTGTACACCACCCTGGACCGCTGGGAGCCACGGATCGAGGTCAACGACGTCGAGGTGACGGCGGGTCCGGACCAGGGCGTGCTCTTCATCGACGTGCGCTATTCGATCCGTGGCACCAACAACCCGCGCAGCCTGGTCTTTCCGTTCTACGTCATCCCCTCCCACGAGGAGCCCGACGCCCCCGGCGCGGGCAACTCCCTTGAAAGCGACCGCTGATGGCACTGCCCTCCCCGAACCTCGACGACCGCCGTTTCCAGCAGTTCGTCGACGACGCCAAGCGCTACATCCAGCAGCGCGCCCCCGAATGGACCGACCACAACGTGTCGGACCCCGGTGTCACCCTCGTGGAAACGGTCGCCCACATGGCCGACCAGATCGTCTACCGGCTCAACCGCGTCCCCGAGAAGAACCACCTGGCCTTCCTCGACCTCGTCGGCATCACCCTGTTCCCGCCCTCGGCGGCCCGTACGGACCTCACGTTCTGGCTCTCCGCGCCGCACGAGGAGCCCATCGTGCTGCCGGTCGGAACCGAGGCCGCTACCGTGCGCACCGAGAACGAGGAGGCCGTTGTCTTCGCGACCGAGCGTGAACTGACCGTGGTTCCCTGCTCGTTGCGTCGTCTCGTCGTGCAGCAGAGCGGTGGCGCGGTCACCGACCGGACCGCCGATCTCGCCGAGGGCAAGGACGTGCTGTGTTTCGCGGAGTCGCCGAGCCCCGGTGACTGCATGCTCCTCGGCCTCACCTCCGCCGTTCCGCACTGCGCGCTGGGCCTGGAGCTGGACAGCCGGGTCGACGGTGTCGGTGTCGATCCGCGCCAGCCGCCGCTGGTCTGGGAGGCGTGGACCGAGGACGGCTGGGCGGCCTGCGAGGTCGACCGGGACGGCACCGGTGGTCTGAACCGGCCCGGTGAGGTGGTCCTGCACGTCCCGGGCGGCCACACGCTCTCGCGCACCGGCGGCCAGGAGGCGGGCTGGGTGCGCTGCCGGGTCACCGAACCGCTGTCCGACCAGCCCTTCTACACCACGTCTCCGACCATCCGGTCCGCCGACGCGTTCACCCTCGGTGGGACCACCTCGGCCATCCACGCCGAGACCGTCCACGACGAGGCGCTCGGCGAGTCCACGGGTCTGCCCGGGCAGCGGCTGCGGCTCGCCCACTTCCCCGTCGTCGGCGACACCCCGCCGGTGCTGCTGCAGACCGCCGAGCGCGACGGCTGGGTGGACTGGGACGTCGTCCCACACTTCGCCGCGTCCGGTCCCACCGACCGGCACATCACCCTGGACGCGGCGACCGGCGAGATCGCCTTCGGGCCCGCCGTCCGCGAACCCGACGGCACGATGCGCCAGTACGGGACGGTGGCACCCAAGGGGGCCGTGATCCGCGCCCGCCGCTACCGCACCGGCGGCGGCCGGGCCGGGAACGTCGCCCGGGGTGCCGTCCAGGTGCTGCGCAGTTCGGTGCCGTACGTGGCCGACGTCGTCAACCGGGAGGCCGCCCGGGGCGGCGTCGAGGGCGAGACGGTCGAGGAGGCGAAGACCCGGGCACCGATCACACTGCGGGCCCAGGAGCGGGCAGTGACCCTGCGCGACTACGAGGAACTCGCCCGGCGCGCCGCCCCCGAGACCGCCCGAATCACCTGCCTGGAGGGCGAGGAGGGCGAGCACGGCGCCTACGCGGTCCGTGTCCTGGTCGTCCCGCAGGCCGTGCCCGACCCCGGCGGACGGCTGCGCTTCGAGCAACTCGTCCCCGGCGACGCCCTGTTGCAGCGCATCACCCGGCACCTGGACGAGCGCCGGCTGATCGGTACCCGGCTCGCGGTCGGCCCGCCCTTCTACCAGGGCGTCACCGTCGTCGCGACCGTGCACGCCTTCCGCGGGGTCGACACCGACCGGGTGCGCCGCCAGGCCCACGACGCGCTCTACCGTCATCTGGACCCGCTCACCGGCGGAGCGGACGGCACCGGCTGGCCGTTCGGCCGCCCCGTACAGGCCGGCGAGGTCTTCGCGGTGCTGCAACGCGTGCCCGGCGTCGAACTCGTCGACGCCGTGCAGCTCCACCCCGCTGACCCGCTGACCGGCAAGCGGGGCGACCCGACCGACCGGATCGACCTGGAAGCCCCTTCCCTGGTGTTCTCCTTCGACCATCGGGTCCGCGTCATCGGAGACGGCTCATGAGGGGCTCCATCGACGGCCTGGAGTCCTCGGCGCCGATCGGCGCGATGCTCCCCGCGGTCTTCGCCGACGACGACCTGGCGCTGCGCTTCGTCGCGGGGCTTGACGAGGTGGTCGCGCCGATCCTGCTGGCCCTCGACTGTCTGCACAGCTACTTCGACCCGGCGCTCGCTCCCGCCGACTTCGCCCGCTGGCTGGGCACCTGGGTCGGCGCCGAGGTCGACGGCACGGAACCGGACGCGCGGCTGCGCGCGGCCGTCGCCGCCGCCGCGTATCTGCATCGCGTACGAGGCACCCGCCGCGGCCTGTCCGAAGCGATACGTCTCGCCTTCGGTGTCGAGCCGGAGATCAGCGAGAGCGGCGCCGCCGCCTGGGACCCGCGTCCGCTCGGCCCGGTCCCCGGCGACCGCCGCCCCCGGTTGCACGTCACGCTGCGGCTGCCCGACCCGACCCCGGCGGACGAGTACCGGCTGGAGAACCTCGTGGCGGCCGCCCGTCCCGCCCACATGCCCTACACGGTCCAGGTGACCGCCGCCGAAAGGATCCCCGAGAAATGACCACCCAGACCCCAGGCACCGGCCCCGGGCGTGCCCCGGCCTGCGCCGAATGCGGCACCCGGGCGGAGCCCGGACAGTCCTTCTGCGACGCCTGCGGCGCGGTGCTCGACTGGGCCGGGGACCCGGCTCCGGCGGGGGTCGCCGCCCGGACTCGTCGTCCCGCGGCCGCCGACGAGGCGGCGCCGACGGCGGGCGACCAGGGCTCCCGGGCGGCGGGATCCGCCGGGCCGGCCGACGGCGAGCCGGGCTGGGACGCGTTCGCACGACCGGGCGCCGGTACGGGGACGGCTCGTACGGCGCACGACACGGCGGGCTCCATCGCGGAGGCCGACACCGTGGGCGCCGACAGGGCGGCCAGCGTGCGACCCGCACGCGACCCGCACGAGGACGATGCCGTCGGCAGTGGACCGGACGCGTCGGCCCCCGGTACTCCGGTATCCGGTACGCCCGTATCCAGTACGCCCGTATCCAGTGAAGCGGCGGATCCGAGCCCGATGAGCGACGACACCGCGCGTCCCCACCCGGCCCCCGTCGCCTCCCACGGCTCCGTTCCCGCCGCTCCCGCGCGGGCGGACGAGACCGCGGCCACCGAGCCGCTGCCGTCCGCCGCCCCCGACCGGGACGCGGCGGCCGAACGGGCCAGGTCCCTGCTGGTGCCGGTGGCGGACCCGGAGCCGCGGATCGCGCCGTCGGTGGCGCCCGTGCTGCCGGGCCGCCCCGTGGCCAACCGCCCGCAGGTGCGCACCCCGGTCGCGGAGCCCGGTGCGGACGGGGGTGTGCTCTGCCCCTGGTGTGCCACGCCCAACCGGCCGGACCGGCACTTCTGCGGGCGTTGCGCGCTGTCCATGGCCGGGGAACGGCAGACGCCGGGACGGCTGCCCTGGTGGCGTCGGGTGCTCAACTCCCGCAACGGGGAGGTGCCGTGGGCCGGGGACCGGCCCCGACTGCGGCGGGGCTTCGGACGCGTCATGAACTGGGTGGTCGGCGCGGTGGTGCTCGGCCTGCTGGTGTTCGCCGCGATGAACACCGGCACGGCCGTGCAGGCGGTGAAGGACCACTTCGCCAAGCGGGTCCCGGTCGGCCCCGACCACGTGAAGGCGTCCCGTTCCTTCCCCGGCCACGGCGCGGGGCTCGCCTTCGACAAGCTCAACAACACCTGGTGGGGACCGGGCGTCGCGCAGTCCGGGGACGGCGAGTGGCTCGAGGCCCGGTTCGAACAGCCCACCCGGCTGCTGGACGTGATCATCACCTCGGGCACCTCCAACCACGCGGACCAGCTCACGAAGTCGGCGCTGCCGCACCGTATCGAGGCCCGGATCACCACGGCGAACGGCAAGACGACCACCCGCTTCCTCACCCTCGACCAGGTTGCGGGCGGTCAGCAGCGTAAGTTCCGCGTGGGTGATGTCACAGCGGTCCGTTTCATCATCCGCTCGGCCTACGGCGCCGCCGGGGACAAGCAGGTCTCCATAGCCGAGATCGAGTTGTTCGGTCCGTCGAGCGCCAACGACTCGTAGGGACACCGAGGGCCAGTGGGGAAGGTGCCATTCCATGGTCAGGTGCTTCCGGTTCTGGCCGAACTGGGAGGATGAGTCCCGCGGTCCCGCCGCGGCCTTACCGTAGAGGGAAGGCACCTGACCCGAGGAGAAGCACCACCTGTGCACGACGCACCGATCTACGCCCAACTGATCTCCGAACGAGGGGACATACCCCTGCAGGTCCGCAACGAGGCCCGCAGGATCCAGCGCGAACTCGAATGGATCCTCAACAGGGATCCCTCGTCGGGCGGTCTCCTCCCGAGGCCACCCGGCACTTCGGGCCCCAGCCCTCGCGCTCTGCCCCCGTCCCTTCCTCCCGGGAACAGCTCCACCGGATGGCTTTCCTGACGGCACATCAATTCCGGTGTATGGCTCGGGTGGGAGCGTGCCGCCGTCCCCAGGGAACGGCGGCCGCTTCACTCCGTCACTCGTCCGTCGCCGCACCGAACCGGGCGCCCGCGCCGTCGCGGTGCGGGGAATTCCGATCAGGTCGTCGAGGACGGGCCGCCCTCGGGCTCGTTCCCGTCGCTGCCCTGTTCCGGGGTCCGCCGGTAGCTCTGGAGCTCCAGCAGCCCTTCCGTCTTCTCCGAACGCCCCCCGGACTTCTGGTCGCCCGCGTTCTGGCCGTTCAGGTTCTGGCGGACCGAGTCCAGGATGGTCAGGCCCTGCGCGACCAGCCCCGCGGCGATCTCGCCCAGGCCGTCCGCGCCGTTCAGGACGTTGACGTTGGCGCCGGCGAGACCGCCCGCGGCCTCCTTCACGATCAGCGGGAGCTGGTCGATCAGCATCCGGTCGAGCGCCACGCGGTCGTGTGAGGCGGCGGCCTCGGCCTGGATCTTCATGCGTTCCGCGTCGGCGATGGCGAGCACCTTGATCCGCTCCGCCTCGGCCTCGGCGGGCTTGACGATCTCGGCGACGAGCTGCTGCTGGCGCAACTGAGCCGCCCGCTGGGCCAGTTCGGTCTGCGCGGCGAGCACCTCCTGCTGGGCGTGGGCCTGCGCCAGCGGTCCGGCCTGGGCGGCCTGCGCCTGCGCGCGGTCCACCTCGGCCGAGTACTCCGCCTTCACGACCGCGGTCTGCCTGGCGTACTCGGCCTGGTTGCGCGCGGCCACCTGCTCCGCTTCGACGGACGCCTGGGTGGCCTGGGCCTGCGCGATCTGGGCCTGCCGCTGGATGGCCGCCTTGTGCGGTGCGGACATGGCCTCGATGTAACCGACGTCGCCGTCGTCGATCGACTGGATCTGCAGCGAGTCCACGATCAGGCCGATCTTCGCCATCTCGACCTTCGAGGTGTCCAGGACCTCCGCGGCGAGCTTCTGCCGCTCCGTGACGATCTCCTCGACGGTCATCGAGCCGATGATGGCGCGCAGATGACCGGCGAAGATCCGGCCGGTCAGCACCGACATCTGGTCCTGGTCGGAGAGGAACCGCTGGCCGGCGTTGATGATGCTCTCGTGGTCATTGCCGACCTTGAACGCGATCACGGCGCGGACGTGCAACGCGATGCCCTGCCGGGTCACACAGGTCTCGGTGACCTCGGCCTCGCACATCGACAACGTGAGGAAGCGGGTCTTGCGAAAGACGGGGAGCACGAACTTCCCATGCCCCGTCACCACCCGGAACGGCGCGCCCCCCAGTCCCCGCCTGCCTCCCGAGATCAGCATCGCCTCGTCGGGAGCGGGAACGCGGTAACCGAACATCCTGTTTCTCCTTAACCGGCGTCGACGGAATCGCCGTCCAACGCGTCCAGCGGATCGACCCAGCGGATGACGTCGACCTCACGGCATCCTCTGGATTCGACCACGAGCACGGTCGCCCCTATCGGCAGGGGCTCCTGCGACCAGGCGAGGAAGGTCTCGGATCCACCTCTGACCCGCACGAGTATCTCGCCGGGACCGGCGGTTCCCCGTGTGCCGATGAGCAGCTCCCCGGTACAGCCGATCACGGCCTCGTCCTGCACCACTGTCGGCCGCCTCCCCATTGCTCTGGTTCTGCTTCCGACCTTAGACCTCCCCCACCTCGGACGCCTACGCTCCCGTCGCCGCCGGTGTCACGCCCCGCGTGCGGACGCTCAGCTCTTGGTGAACCGGTAGGTCTTGCTGTCGGTCAGGACGCAGAAGCCGGGCGACACGACGATCACGCGCAGTGTGCCGGTGCGCCGGTCGTAGTCGATGCCCTCGGCCTCGAAGGTGCCCGAGCAGGAGCTGCGCAGCGGGAGCTGACGCAGGGCGGTGACATGGCCCGTCACATCGCCGCTGCCACTCGGTGCGGCGGACAGGTCGATCTGCAGCAGCGGCTTGGTGATGCCGAAGAGGCTGCCCTCCGGGTCGTCGGAAGAGCACAGCAGCTGGGTCGCGGTGACGAAGTCGCAGCCCTGCACGTCACGGACGGCGTGGTCGAGGTTGATGGTGGAGGCCTGCGGGAGGTTGGCCGAGGGGGAGGTGCTCGCGTTCACGCCGGGGGTCGGGAACACCAGCAGCCGGTTCATCGTGCCCCACTCCCCCGACACCATCCACTGGCCGTCCGGGGAGATGGCGTCGAAGGAGTTGTTCAACGCCTCGCCGGGGCTCAGCGCATGGACGTACTCCGACCAGGCACCGCCGGGCGCCTGCACCCGGAACATCTTGGAGCTGCCGGAGTCGCTCTGGTACGGCTCGACGTAGTAGCCGTTGTAGGAGGCGTCCGGGTCGCCGACGTGGTTCCAGCCACGGCTACTGACGCCGATCGGGATGGTGCCGATCCCGGTGTAGTGGTTGGGGCTGCCGGCCGGAACCTCGACCGAGGTCAGGCCCTGGCTCTCGGTCAGCGGGTCGGCACGGTCGGAGCCCACCTCGGTCCAGGTGTCGGCGGCCGCGGCGGGCGTGGTGGCGGAGACGGACAGCACGGCTGCCGTAGCGAGGGTGACGAGACCGGCCAGGACCGTGTGACAACGTTGCCGGGCGGGCATGCGCATGAGGTGCTCCTCGGTGGGGGGTGCGGTTTCGGCGCACAGCCTGGCCCGTCAACTGCGGTCATGTACAGACCAATATAGGAGCGTTGACCGTCAACTCACCCACCGGACGACGGCAGTTACCCGCCTCGTCCTCTACACCCTTGTCACCGCGCCGAGTTCCGTACGGACTCGGGACCCCGCGCCGATCGCCACCGCGCGGCTGCCCGACCGGGCCCGTACGACCCGGATCGGCTGCCCGCCGACCGGCGGCTCCGCGGCGAGCGTGGCGCTGATCGACGGTTCGAGGAGGTTCCAGGCCCTGCTGACCCCGCCGCCGATCACGCAGGTCGTCAGGTCCATCAGGCCCGCGGTGATCAGGATCGCGCGGGCGACCCCCGCCCCCGCGGCCTCGTGCACCGCCAGCGCGTCGCGGTCGCCCTCGCCCGCCGCCTCGGCGACGCCCCGGGCGGTCAGGGAGCGCGCGGTGATCGACCAGCGGGCATTGGCCGTAAAGCGGATCGACTGACGGCTGTCCTTGCGGGACTTGAAGCAGGGTGCACCGCTCTTCGCGCCCTTCCGCTCGCCCTTGAGGGAGGCGAAGAAGTTCCGGTACGCGGATTCCGCGGCGCGCAGCGACTGCTGGAGCACCACAGCGCAGACCTCGGCCAGCCGGGACCGCTCCACCGTCCGCTTCGCCTCGGTGACCAGCTTCCTGGACAGCTCGCCGGCCGCCGGGAAGGCTGCGCCCACCTTCCGGGCTTCCTCACGGGCGCGCACCGCGTCGTTGAACACGACGCGCGCACCCGCCGCCCTGGCCGGCGCGAGGCGTTGGCCCAGCTCCGGGTACAGCCTGAAGGCGTACCGAAGCTGCATGCGGTGGTCGTACGAACGAGCGCTGCCCGCTACCAGCGGGAACGTATGTACGACCGATACCTCCCGCGCGACGGGACCGCTCACCATGACCGAGATGGTCCACGCGGTCCGACACGGGGACCGGGACGCCGGGACCGGGGTTGTCCTGCGGGTCGGGAGCGTGTACGTGATCCTCATCGTCGTGGTCAAGATCGGATATCTGGAACCGGAACTGTTCGACATGTCCGTCGGCTGGAAGATGGCGCTCACCCCGGGCGGCGTCGACCAGGACCTGCTCCGGCTGGGCCACCGCCGTATCCGCCGCCCCGTGTTCCCGTTCGACCCGGAGATGCCCGACCCGGACCTCACGGCCCGGATCATCCCCCCGTCGAACACCCCGCTCGACGGGGCGGACGAGTAGCCCGTCGGCGGCCCGCCGGGCAGGGGAAGACCTGCCCGGCGCGGCTCGACGGTCAGCCCCTCAGGTGTTCGTGCAGGTGTTCCCCACGGCCGGGTTCAGCAGGCTCAGCAGGTCGATGGAGTTGCCGCAGAGGTTGAGGCCGAGGTCGACGGGGATCTGGATGACGTTGCCGGACAGGACACCAGGACTGTTCGACGCGACACCGACCGGGTTGGGGTCGGCGGCGGCAGCGGTCCCGGCGGTGGCCAGCAGGGCCACGCCCGCCAGCCCGGCGGCAGCCATCAGACGAATACGCATTACATGCTCCGATCATTCGCAGGGGTGCGAGTGCTTCCACCATCACCTCCGCCGCCGACGACCGACATTGTTGTACGTCCGAATGGGGCGCGGGCGCCCCGGACCCTCCCCGAGCCGCGTCCGGACGGGGTGTGTCGCGCGGGGTGCGCGGAATGCCCGTAGCGTGAGAACAGGTCAGGTGGAAGAGGGAGAGATCATGCCAATAAGCCAGCCCGATTCGCCCGTGCCGTCCGACGACAAGGCGACCCCCGACACGCTGCTGCACACCGGCTCCGAAGGCCCCGTGACCGCCGAGGACATGGTGCTCGCCGCGGGTCGCGACCTCAGTCCGAAGAACCTCGCCTGGGCCGAGCGCAGGCTGAGGGAGGACGGACCCACAGCCATCGAGAGACTGCTTCCCTAGAGCTCCGACTTGATCCGCCGGACAGGCACCCAGCCCGCCGGTTCCGCTTGACCGGCTCCGATGCGGCGGAGCCGGTCAAGGACGTGCGGACAGCGGGGTCGGTCAGGAGGCGGGACACTCCTTCCAGGCCAGGTGGTAGACGGTGCTGATGTCACCGTCCGTGGAGTCCATGGTCATGAAGCTGGTGCTGCCGGGAGTGGACGTGCCCGCGTTGACGCGCAGCTCGGTGTTGATGTTGAAGTTCCGCTGGACGCCGCAGGGCGCCCACACCAGCTGGGCCCAGTCGGTGACGTCAGTGGCCTGCCAGTTGTCGTTGTAGGGGCCGCGGAAGGGGTGGGTGATGGCCGCCGTGCTCGACGAGCCCTGGAAGTAGTACGAGGCCTTCTCGGTGCTGTTGGCACCGGACTGGAGTGCGGCGAACCCGCGGTAGTCCGCGCTGGCGATGGCGTACGTGAAGCCCTGCGGCACGTGGACGATCAGGTTGAGCTGGCAGTTCTTGCGGAAGGCGGTGGGGTCGGAGGAGCCCCCGACCTGGGCGAGGTAGTCGCTGTAGGTGACTGTGAAGGCCGTGTTGTCGGGGGAGACCGCGACGGCGGCGGTGCCCTGCGGGCAGCCGGAGCCGTTCACGGTGGCGACCTTGATGACGATCCTGTCCGGGGGCGGGTCGACGATCCCGGAGGACGGGTCCGACCCTGGTAGTGCGGTGGCGAACAGGGCGGCTATCGCGCCACCCAGAAGCATCCCACCAGCCATGGTGCTCCAATCCGTTGCGTTGGTGTCTACGGCGGTACGGATCGTGTGCCGCCGTGAATTGGGGGGTGCGGCGCCTCACGCGGACGTGCGGCGCCGTCGCAGACCAGTGCGTTGGATCAAGCGTGGATCGTTGAAGCATGTACATGACAAGCTCATATCCGTGCGACCCCTGCCTGTGAAGGAGCTGTGAAGGCCGGGGTCGACCGCATCGTATGTACGCCCGTCACCGTTGGGCAGGGCGATCTCCGGCCATTCAGCCCGTACGTCCGTAGCGCCCGTCGAGGGTGCCGGAGCCCACGGTGTGACCGGCCAGCGCGCGGCGTACGGCGTCGACCGTGGCGCCTGCGGGAAGGTGCAGCCTGGTGTCGGCGGCGAGAACCGAGAAGACGTAGTGGTGGGATTGGCCGGCGGGCGGGCACGGACCGCCGTAGCGGCGCTGTCCGAAGCCGTTGCGGCCCTGCACAGCCCCTTTCGGGACGGCGCCCTCCGCCAGTGTCGTCCGGTGCGGGTCGACGCCCCACATGAGCCAGTGCACGAAGGTGCCGGACGCCGCGTCCGGATCCTCTGCCAGCACGACCAACTCGGCCGCGTCACCGGGCACACCGGACAGACGCAGCGGCGGGGACACGTTCGCGCCGTCGCAGGTGAAACGGCGTGGGACGGTGCCGCCGGCCGCGAAGGCCGGGCTCGTCACCGTGATCGCCCTCGAGACCCCCGGTGTCGGCGCCGCGGACACGGCCGGCGCCCCTGCGGCTCCCCCGCAGCCCGCGGCAAGCGCCACCACGGCTGCCGTCACGACACTTCCGAGCCAGTTCCCACGGCGCATGTCCGTCACGTTAGCGCCGGAGGTTCGGCCCGCGTCGGCAACCCGGCCGTGGGCCGTCGCGCCCCGACACTCGGTGGCGCGCTCGGCTAATCCCGCGCCGCCTCACCTCTCCCCGCGCGCCCCTGCGACACTGAAGGGCATGGAGCCCCGACACCTCAGAATCGGCCGCCGTCGCATCTGGATGCTCAGCGGGGCCTGCCTCCTCGTGCTCGGCCCGATCGGCTACTTCCTCGGTGGCTGGATTCCTCTCGCGGCACTCACCGTCTCCCTCCTGACGGCCACCGCCGTGGCCCACTGGAAGGCGGCCGCCTGGCTCGGGCCCGCCATCGCGCGGGGACAGCGGGAAAGCCGCCGGGACGTGGCGACGTTCTGCGTGGTCATAGCAGTCAGCGGCTACGCCCAGCCCCCGGCGCGGCCCGTCCCCACCGCCGAGGAACTGGCGGCGCTGCGTCTGGAGGCGTACCGGGCCGCGGCGGACGACGACCTCGCCGAGGATCTCCGGGGCCTCGCGGCCGACGCGCTGGCCGCCGCCGACACCGCGCACACCGAGGACACCCCGGTGGCCTGGCGAGCGGCCCGCGCGAGCGCGGAGCGGCTGGCGCACTCCGCCCAGGAGGGCAACCCGTACGTACGCCAGCTCCTCATCCAGTGGGTCGAGGGCAACCCGGCCGCCGACCGCTAGGACCTGGTCACCGAACTCCCCCAGGGGTCGTCACGCTCACTATACTTACGGTCTGACCTTTGTTATGTTTCGCAGATCAAAGCTGCGGAGGGGTCCCACATCGTGGACTTTGAGCCGACCGAAGATCAGGAAACCATCCGCAAGGCAGTCGTCGGGCTCCTGCGTGACTTCGACGACCGGTACTGGATGGAGAAGGACCGGGACCACCGGTTTCCCGAGGAGTTCTACGCCGCCGTCGCGAACGGCGGATGGCTGGGACTCACCATTCCGGAGGAGTACGGCCGTCACGGTCTCGGCATCACCGAGGCCACGCTGCTGCTCGAGGAAGTGGCGCGATCCGGCGGCGGGATGAACGCCTCGAGCTCGATCCACATGTCGATCTTCGGAATGCAGCCCGTGGTGGTGCACGGCTCCGAGGAACTCAAGCGGCGCACGCTTCCCCGTGTCGCCACGGGCGATCTCCACGTCTGTTTCGGAGTGACGGAGCCGGAGGCCGGCCTGGACACGACGAGCATCACGACCTTCGCCCGGCGGGACGGCGACCACTATGTCGTCAACGGCCGCAAGGTGTGGATCTCCAAAGCCGTGGAGTCCGAGAAGATCCTGCTGCTGACCCGCACCACGAAGGTCGACGAGGTCGCCAGGCGGACCGACGGGATGACGCTGTTCCTCACCGACCTGGACCGCGACAGGATCGACGTCCGCCCCATCCCGAAGATGGGCCGCAACGCCGTGACCTCGAACGAGTTGTTCATCGACGAGTTGCGCGTCCCGGTCGAGGACCGGGTGGGCGAGGAGGGCCAGGAGTTCCGCTATCTCCTCGACGGACTCAATCCGGAGCGCATGCTGATCGCCGCCGAGGCACTCGGGATCGGCAGGGTGGCGCTGGAGAAGGCCGTGAGCTACGGCAACGAGCGCGTGGTGTTCGGCAGGCCGATCGGCATGAACCAGGCCATCCAGTTCCCGCTCGCGGACTCCCTCGCCCGGCTGGACGCGGCCGAGCTGATCCTGCGCAAGGCGACCTGGCTCTACGACAAGGGCCGGCCGTGTGGGCGCGAGGCGAACACCGCCAAGTACCTCTGCGCGGACGCCGGGTTCACCGCCGCCGACCGGGCCCTGCAGACCCACGGCGGTATGGGTTACTCCGAGGAGTACAACGTGGCCCGCTATTTCCGCGAGGCCCGTCTGATGAAGATCGCGCCGATCAGTCAGGAAATGATCCTGAACTATCTGGGATCGCACACTCTGGGAATGCCGAGGAGCTATTGATGGCCGACAACACCGGTCTGTTCGATCTCAGTGGACGATCAGCCCTGGTCACCGGAGCCGCGGGCGGCATCGGTTCCGCGGTCGCCGAGGCGCTGGCACGCGCCGGGGCCGCTGTGCTCGTCACCGACGTCGACGGGGCGGCGGCCGCGGCGGTCGCCGAGAAGATCTCCGCGGCCGGCGAGCGGGCGGACAGTGCCGTGCTGGACGTACGGGACCGGGCGTCCGCCGACGCGGCGGCGGCCCGGGCGGCCGCGCTGACCGGCGGGAAGCTGCACATCCTCGTCAACAACGCCGGAGTCATCGCACCGGACATGTTCGAGAACCTCCAGGAGGAGGCGTTTCGCCGGATCGTCGACATCCACCTGATGGGCGCCTTCCACTGCGCGCAGGCCGCGCTGCCGTTCCTGCCCACCGACGGTACGGGGCGGATCATCAACGTCACCTCGTCGGCCGGCATCGTCGGCACTCTCGGCCAGGTGAACTACTCCGCGGCCAAGGCGGGCATCATCGGCCTGACGAAGTCCCTGGCGCGTGAGCTGGCACGCAAGCAGATCAAGGTCAACGCGCTGGCGCCGCTGGCCGCGACGGCGATGACGGAGACGATCCGCACCAACAGGAAGTTCGCGGAGGCGATGCTCGCCCGGATCCCCCTGGGGCGCTGGGCCGCGCCCGAGGAGATCGCCGGAAGCTTCGTCTTCCTCGCCTCGGACGCCGCCTCCTTCGTCACCGGCCAGGTGCTGCCCGTCGACGGCGGCATGGTCATGTGACCCGCGGCCGCGGCTCGGGGTGGCCATGGGCATCCGTACTATGCTGAATGGTTCAACCAAAGCAGTGGCATCGGTCCCAGGAGTACGTACATGCCCGGTAGGTCTCACCCGCGCTTCGACGCCCTGACGGTTCCGAAGGCATCGGACGTTCTGGCGTCGGAGGTACGTGAGCGCATTCTCTCCGGCGAGTTCACCGAGGGCATGGCGCTGCCGCCGGAGCGTCAACTGGTCGAGCAGACGGGGCTGAGCCGCGCCACCGTACGGGAGGCGCTGCGGATTCTCGAGGTCGAGAAGCTGCTCCAGATCAGGCCGGGCCGCGGCGGCGGTGCCTTCGTGCACCGGCCGGGCCGTGAATCGCTGGCCAGTACGGTGCAGTTGGTCATCCGGGGGCAGCGGATCCGGCTGGAGGCGCTGCACGAGACGCGGGAGGCCATCGAGCCCACGTGCGCCGCGCTGGCGGCGGTGCGCCGCACCGACCGCGATCTCGCCGAACTCGACGCCGCCCAGCGGGATCTCGTCGAGGCGGGGGACGACATCCCGCGCTTCCTGCGGGCGAACATCGACTGGCACAGCGCGGTGGCGAGGGCCAGCGACAACGAACTCCTGATCGGGTTCATGAGCGCTCTCTCGCAGTCGATCTACGCCGCCACGAACCTCGAACAGTTCATGGACGCCGAGATCCGCGCGATCACCGCCCGCGCCCACGCCAAGATCACCGAGGCCATCCGCGACCAGGACGGCCCGGCGGCGATGCGGCGCATGTCGCGCCATGTGTGCGGGTTCGCCGACGCGGCCGCGCGGGTGGACCGACGGGGCCAGGTGGAACCGTCCGGGCCGACGGAGGACTGACTCCCGCGAGCTCAAGGCGGGCCCTTCCGGATCATTGCTCAAGGCAGGCCCTTTCGGATCATTGACGGCCATTCGGTCTGACCTTTAATATCATCTGAGGTTGGGGCGACTGAGGCACTGGAGATGGGATCCCCATGGACGAGGTCAGCTCCGTCATCACCGTCGAAGCGGACGGCGACATCCGGATCGTCACGCTCAACAGGCCCGAGCGGCTGAACGGTGTGACCGAGGAGCTCCACCGCCGGCTGGCCGACGTCTGGCGGGAGTTGGCGGACGATCCCGACGCGCGGGCCGTCGTCCTCACCGGCGCGGGCCGCGCGTTCAGCGCGGGCGGCGACTTCGACCACCTGCGGCGCCACCACACCGATCCGGAGCTGCGCGAGCGGTCGATCCGGCTCGACCGCACCATCCAGACGGCGATGATCCGCTTCTCGCTGCCCGTCGTCGCGGCGGTCAACGGCCCCGCGGTCGGGCTGGGTTGCAGCCTGGCGCTGGGCTGCGACCTGGTCCTGATGGCGGAGGACGCCTACCTCGCGGACCCCCATGTCTCGGTCGGCCTGGTGGCGGGCGACGGCGGAGTGACCCTCTGGCCCCTGCTCACCAGCCTGCTCCGCGCGAAGGAGTACCTCTTCACCGGCGACCGCATTCCCGCCGCCACGGCGGTCGAACTGGGCCTGGCCAACCGCACCGTTCCCCCCGAGGACCTGCAGAAGGAGGCCCTCGCGCTGGCCCGTCGGCTGGCGGCCCAGCCGGCCGAGGCACTGCGCGCCACCAAGATGGCCCTCGCCGTGGTGGTCGAGCAGGTGTCGCGCGGCGGCATGGAGGCGGCGCTGATGGCCGAGCGGGCGACGATGACCAGCCCCGACCACATCCGGATCGTCGAGGAGCTGGCGTCCCGCGCCCGGCGACGATCGACCGGCGCCGAGGCCGAGGCCGAGGAGGACTGACGGTGGAGGCCGAGGAGTTCCTGCTCGTACGGGACATGTTCCGCACGCTGGCCGCGCGTTTCCGGATCGGTTCGGCCGACGAGGTGAAGCCGACCGCGCGCACCGCCGCGCAGGAGGCGCTGGGCGAACTGGGCCTCGCCGAACTGCGCCGCTCCTCACCTCCGGCCGCCACCGTCCAGGAGTGCGCCCTGCTCGCCGAGGAACACGGCCGGCAGCCCCTCACCACCTCCCTGCTCGGCACCGTGCTCCTCGCCCCCGAGTTGCTGCGGCTCCTCGACCGTGCCGAACCCCCGCCCCACGGCACGGCACCGACGATCGCCCTCGCCCACGATCTGCGCTTCCCGGACTCCGCTCCGGGCTCCTCGCCGTCCGGACTCCTCGCCTGGGACTGCGAAGGAGCGGACAGCGCCCTGTGCGTCACACCCGACGGGACCGTGACCGCCCTCGGACTCCGCGCGACCACACCGGGCATCGACCTCCTGCGCGGCATCCGTTCGGTGCCGTCCGAGCCGACGGCACGGTTCGTCGGCCGGCTCGAAGCAGAGCGGTACCGGCACTGGCAGGCCTACGCGCTCGTCATGGTGAGCAGTGAACTCGTCGGCGCGGCCGGGGCGTTCGTCCGGCTGAGCGTCGAGTACGCCCGGGAGCGCCGTCAGTACGGGAGGCCGATCGGCTCGTTCCAGGCGGTCCAGCATCTGCTCGCCGACGCGACGGTCCTCGTCGAGGCCGGTACGAGTGCCACCCGGTATGCCGCGTGGTGCCTGGACAACGAGTCGCCCGCGAGGGCCCTGACAGCCGCGCGCGTCGCCAAGGCCGAGGTGAACGCCTCCGCCCTCGACGCGGTATACACCGGCATGCAGGTCTTCGGCGGGATCGCCCAGACCTGGGAGCACATCGCGCACCTGTACCTGCGCAAGGTCCGCATGGGCCATGACGCTGGCGACGACGGCCGATCTCCTGACGACGCTGGCCCAGCCGGAGCTGACCCGATGACCGACACCCCCCTGGACTTCGGCGACCCCGCCGACCTCGACCGGCTGCGCCGCCGGTTCCGTGCCTGGCTGGCCGACCACCCGCTGCCCGAACGTCTCCCGGACGAGCCGGTCCCGGTCTTCCTCCACCGGTGGCACCGCCTGCTGTACTCGGGCGGCTGGGTGGGCCTCGACGTCCCCGTCCAGTACGGCGGCCGGGGCCTGAGCGCGCTGCACCAGGTCGCGATCAGCGATGAACTCGGGGCCTGTCACGCCCCCGGAGTCCCCCGGATCGGCTATCTCGCCCACGCGCTCCTGGAGTTCGGCTCCGAGGAGCAGCGCCGGCACTGGCTGCCGCGCATGCTCGCCGGCGACGACGTGTGGTGTCAGGGCTTCAGCGAGCCGGGAGCCGGATCGGACCTCGCGGGGATGAGCACGGTCGCGACCCCGCACGAGGACCACTACACCGTACGGGGGCAGAAGCTCTGGACCAGCTATGCGCAGTACTCCGGTCTGTGCCTGCTGCTCGCCAGGACCGACCGAGCGGCACCCGCGCACCGGTCGATCTCGGCGTTCGCCCTGCCGCTGGACCGGCCGGGAGTGACGGTACGGCCGCTCAGGGCGGCGAACGGCGACGACGAGTTCTGCGAGCTGTTCCTCGACGACGTACGCATCGCCCGGTCCGAGCGCATCGGCGCCGAGGGCGACGGATGGCCGCTGGCCATGACGACGGTGTCGTACGAGCGCAACGCCCTGGACACCGGTCACCTCTCGAAGTACGGGCTGCTCGTCGAGCGGCTGCGGCGTACCGCCCGGCAACGCCGGGGAGACCTCCCGGACGGGCTGCTGTCCGAGATCGGCCGGTGCTTCGTGGACTACGAGGTCCTGGTGGCGCACGCTCGGCGCCGCACCGCAGAGCGGCTGGGCGGGCAGGTCGCCGGACCGGAGTCGTCCATCGACAAGCTGCTGATGACCAGGACCGAGCAACGACTCCACGAGACGGCGCTCAAGGTCTTCCCCGAGGTACAACTCCGCGGCGGAGAAGTAAAAGACGATGAGCGAGGAGGGGCGGACGAGCTCTTCGGGGACTACCTCTATTCCAGAGCGGCGTCCGTGTACGGCGGAACATCTCAGATCCAGCGCAACATCATCGCGAAACGGATCCTGGGTCTGCCGTCCGGTAACTAGGGCCTGTCCGGCGGATCAAGTCGCAGGAAACAGGCGGCGCCTCATCGACGCTGGTGAGCGGGGCTTGGTGCGTGCAGCTGCAAGGCGGAGGAGGGAGTCGACGCGGAGCGTCGGCGAGTGACGACAACGCCGCAGATGGGCGTGCCAAGCCCCGCGTCTGCGGCATGATCCGCCGGACAGGCCCTAGGGCCTGGATCAGCGGGATTTCATGTCCGATGGGAGCTCACCCGTGCGATACGACGTCGAATACCGGAGTATTCCCCATGTGATCAGAGTTGCCGCCAAGCAATTCGCCGATGCGCCGGCTCTCGTCGACGAGAGCCGCCGGTGGAGTTTCCGTGAGCTGGAGCGGCAGATGGTCCGGGCCGTGAAGGCCGCTGTCGCGCTGGGGGTCGAGCCGGGGGACCGTGTCGGTCTGTGCGCTCCGAACTCCGCCGAGTGGATCGTGGCCGCGCTCGGCATCCAGGGTGCCGGGGGCATCGTGGTGCCGCTCAACACGAGGTTCAAGGCACCGGAGATCTCCTACATTCTGCGCAAGTCCGGGGCGAAGGCCGTCTTCGCCTCGTCCTTCCTCGGCAATGACTACATAGCCGGGCTGAGGAACGCCGATCCGGATCTGCCCGCGTTGCGCAGGACGGTGTCGATTCTCGGTCCCCAGGGGGCGGCGGACCTCGCGTGGGAGGACTTCCTTCGCTCGGGAGAGGCCGAATCCCCGTCCACGGCCCACGACTTGATCGACCGGCTGACTCCGGACGACGTGTCCGACGTGATGTTCACCTCCGGCACCACCGGTCATCCCAAGGGTGTCGTCCTGACCCATGGACAGTCCCTGCGCGCCTATGGCTGGATGTCCGAGGAATACACGTTCTCGCATTCGGACAGCTTTCTCATCATCCCGCCGTTCTTCCACTGCTTCGGTTACAAAGCGGGCTGGCTCGCTTCCCTGATCCATGGCGTGACGGTCATCCCCATGCGTACCTTCGACGCACGGCACGCGCTCGAGATCATCGGCCGGGAACGGGTCAGCATTCTCCTGGGGCCTCCGACCATATTCCAGGACCTGGTCAATCATCCGGACCGTGCCGCGTTCGACCTTTCCTCGCTGCGGGTGTCCATGACGGGCGGCACCGTCATTCCGGAATCGCTGATCCGCGCCATGAAGTCGGAACTGTCCTTCGACATCGTGATGAGCGCGTACGGGCTGACGGAGTCGACGGCGTTGGTGACGACCACCCGGATCGGGGACTCGGAGGCGACGGTCGCGCGGACCACGGGACGGGCCGTCCCGGACGTCGAGGTGAGCATCGTCGACGACCGGGGCCTGGCTGTTCCCACCGGACAGGACGGGGAGGTCCTGGTGCGCGGCTACAACGTCACGCGCGGGTACTGGGACGACCCGGAGGCCACCGCCTCGGCCATCGACGCCGAGGGCTGGCTGCACACCGGTGATGTCGGGCGCCTCGACGAGAGGGGGAACCTCTCCATCGTCGACCGCAAGAAGGACCTGTACATCGTCGGCGGTTTCAACGCCTATCCGGCCGAGATCGAGAAGTTGCTGCTCGGGAACGAGGCCATCGAGCAGGCCGCCGTCATCGGAGTGCCGGACGAGCGTCTCGGTGAGGTCGGCTGCGCCTTCCTCGTCGTGCGGCCGGGCCATCGGCTCACCGAGGCCGACGTCGTCGCGTGGGCGCGAGAACATGGCCAACTTCAAGGTTCCGCGGCATGTCCGGTTCGTCGACGCGCTGCCCCGTAACGCCAGCCAGAAGGTGCTCAAGGACGGGCTGCGGCGCGATGGGAGCGAGCCGAGTGACCACTGATCGTGTGGACGCGTCAGGACACGGCTCGGCCGGTCCGCTCGCGGGCATCACCGTGGTGGCTCTGGAGCAGGCGGTGTCGGCTCCCATGTGCACCCGCACGCTCGGAGACTTCGGGGCGCGGGTGATCAAGGTGGAGAACCCTCGGGGCGGCGACTTCGCCCGGCACTACGACGACGTGGTGGGCGGCCTCGCGGCCCACTTCGTCTGGCTCAACCGGGGCAAGGAGTCGGTCGCCCTGGACCTCAAGTCCCCGGCCGGGATGGCGGTGCTGCGCCGGCTGCTCGACCGCGCCGACGTCCTGGTCTCCAACCTCGCGCCCGGGGCGACCGCGAAACTCGGCATCGCCCCCGCCGACCTGGCCGTGAGCCATCCCGAGCTCATCGCGGTGGAGATCGACGGGTACGGGCCCGGCGGGCCGCTCTCCCACAAGCGCGCCTACGACTTGCTGGTCCAGGCCGAGTCGGGGGCGTGCGCGACCACCGGCCGACCGGGCGCGCCGGCCAAGGCGGGGCCGCCGATGGCCGATGTGAGCACCGGTCTGTACGCCGCCCTGTCGATCATCGCACTGCTCTGTGGGAAGGAGCGCGGCCAGGTTCGGGGGCCCACCTCCGCCGCGGTCAGCCTGTTCGACACCATGACGGAGTTGATGGGCTACTCGCTGACCTACACCCGGCACACGGGCGTGGACCAGGAGCCGAAGGGCGTGGGCTCGCCCGCGGTGGCGCCGTACGGCGCCTATCCGACGGCCGACGGTCACACCGTCGTCCTCGGCACCACCAACGACGGTGAGTGGCAGCGGCTCGCGCGCGAGCTGCTCGGCCGCCCCGATCTGGCGGACGACGAGCGTTTCCGGAGCAACTCCGGCCGGGTCGCGCACAGTGAGGTCCTCGACGCGGAGATCGGCGCGTGGTGCGCGCGCCACGATCTGGCGTACGTCCAGGACCGTGCGGATGCCGCGGGGATCGGGAACTCCCGCTACAACACCCCCGGCGACGTCGTCACGCACCCGCACCTGATGGCCCGCGACCGCTGGCGCCAGATCGACACGCCGGTCGGTCCCGTACCGGCGCTGCTGCCGCCCCCGGTCATCTCCGGCTACGAGCAGCCGATGGGGCCGATCCCGGCCCTCGGTGAACACACCGCGGGCGTCCTCGCCGAGCTGGGGATCAACACCGAGGGAGAGCTGCGGTGAGCGAGGAGCCGGTGACGCGTTCTGTTCCGGCGCGGACATCTCAGGGGCAACGACCGGAAGGGTCGACATGCGGGAAGCAGTGGTCGTGGAGGCGGTCCGCACCGCCGTGGGCAAGCGGAACGGCAGGCTGTCCGACATGCACGCCGCCGACCTCTCCGCGGTCGTGCTGGGCGCGCTCGTCGAGCGGACGGGGATCGATCCGCAGGTCGTGGACGACGTGATCTGGGGCTGTGTCTCCCAGGTCGGGGACCAGTCGAGCAATATCGGGCGCTATGCGGTGCTGGCCGCGGGCTGGCCCGAGAGCATCCCGGGCACCACGGTCAACCGGGCCTGCGGGTCGAGCCAGCAGGCGCTGGACTTCGCCGCGCAGGCGGTCATGTCCGGCCAGCAGGACGTCGTCGTGGCGGGCGGAGTCGAGGTGATGAGCCGGGTCCCGCTCGGGGCCGCGCGCTCCACCGGCATGCCGTACGGACCCCAGGTCCTCACCCGCTACCAGGACTTCTCCTTCAACCAGGGCATATCGGCCGAGAAGATCGCGCGGAAGTGGGGCTTCTCGCGGGAGCGGCTCGACGCGTTCTCGGCGCTGTCGCACGAGCGGGCCGCGGCGGCGCGGGACGCCGGTGCCTTCGAGGCCCAGATCACCGCCGTGTCGACCGAGGGGGCGACGACGGTGGCCCTCGACGAGGGGATCCGGCGTGGTACGAGCGTCGAGACCCTCGCCAAGCTCAGGCCGGCGTTCATCGAGGACGGTGTGATCCACGCGGGCAACGCCTCCCAGATCTCCGACGGGGCGGCGGCGCTGCTGGTGACGACACCGGAGAAGGCACGTGAACTGGGGCTGACGCCGCTCGTGCGCTACCGCGCGGGCGTGGTCACCGGCTCCGACCCGGTGCTCATGCTCACGGGCCCGATCCGCGCGACCGAGAAGGTGCTGCGCAAGGCGGGCGTGGGCCTGCGGGAGATCGGCGTCTTCGAGGTGAACGAGGCCTTCGCACCCGTACCCCTGGCCTGGCTCGCCGAGACCGGCGCCGACCCCGCGCTGCTCAATCCGCTGGGCGGCGCGATCGCGCTCGGCCATCCGCTCGGCGCGTCGGGGGCGGTGCTGATGACCCGCATGGTGCACCACATGCGCGACCACGGAATCCGCTTCGGCCTGCAGACCATGTGCGAGGGCGGCGGCACCGCCAACGCGACCCTCGTAGAGCTCGTATCCCCCGCACCCTGAGCACCCTCACGGAGGACGTCGTGCGCCGAGAACTCTTCACCCCCGACCACGAGGCGTTCCGCCAGCTCGTCCGGGACTTCGTGGCGAAGGAGGTGGTCCCCCACTACACGGAGTGGGAGCACACGGGCCGGCTGCCGCGCGAGCTCTTCGAGCAGCTCGGCTCGCTCGGGGTGCTGGGCATCTCCCTACCGGAGGCGTACGGCGGAGCGGGTCTGCACGACTACCGCTACAACGTCGTGCTCCAGGAGGAAGCGGCCCGCGCCCTGGTCACGCTCGGCACCGTACGCACCCAACTCGACGTCGTCCTGCCGTACTTCCTCGCCTACGCGGACGAGGGCCAGCGCGAGCGCTGGTTCCCCGGGCTCGCGGCGGGCCGGCTGCTGACCGCCGTCGCCATGACCGAACCGGGCACGGGCTCCGATCTCGCGGGCATCCGCACCACCGCCGTACGCGAGGGGGACGCTTACGTCCTCAACGGGGCCAAGACGTTCATCACCGGCGGTCTCCTCGCCGACCTGGTGATCGTTGTGGCGCGTACGTCGACCGATCCCGACAACCGGCGGGCGGGCCTGACCCTGCTGGTCGTGGAGGACGGGATGCCCGGGTTCGCCCGCGGCCGGGTGCTCGACAAGATGGGCATCAAGGTGCAGGACACCGTGGAGCTGTCCTTCGACGATGTGCGGGTCCCGGTCGCCAACCGGCTCGGCGAGGAGGGCGCGGCCTTCGGCTATCTCGGCCACAACCTCCCCCAGGAGCGGATGACGGTGGCGGTCGGCTCGGTCGCGCAGGCGAAGGCGGCGCTCGACACCACGCTCGAGTACGTCAAGGAGCGGCAGGTGTTCGGGACCCCGGTCGCCTCCTTCCAGAACACGAAGTTCGAACTCGCCGCGGTGGCCGCCGAGATCGAGGCCGCTCAGATGATGCTCGACCGGGCGGTGCGCGAGCTCGTCGACGGCGAACTCTCCGGAGCGGACGCGGCCAAGGTGAAACTGTTCTGCACGGAGATGCAGGCGCGGGCGGTCGACCGTTGTCTGCAACTCTTCGGGGGGTACGGGTACATCCTGGAGTACCCCATCGCCCGGCTGTACGCGGATGCGCGCATCACCCGCATCTACGCCGGCACGAGCGAGGTCATGAAGGTCATCATCGCCAAATCCCTGGGACTGTGAGCATCATGGCGGACTTCTCCAGCAGGACCGGCGTCGCGTTCGTCGCGGGCGGCACCGGCGGCATCGGCGCGGCCGTCGTGCGCGTGCTGGCCGAGCGCGGCAGCGACGTGGCGTTCACGTACCGCACCAGCCGGGCCGGGGCCGACGCCCTCGCCGCCGAGGTGAAGGCGTACGGGCGCCAAGTCCTCGCGCTCCGCCTCGACCTGGGCGACGAGCAGGACACGGCGGACGCGGTCGCCGAGGCGTCCGACGCCTTCGGGGGCCTGCACACGCTCGTGTACGCGGCGGGCCCGCACGTGCCGATGATGCACCTCAGCAAGGTGACGCCGAGTCAGTACCGGGCCCAACTCGACGCGGACGCGATGGCGTTCTTCAACCTCGTCCATCCCGCGCTGCCCCGGCTGCGGGAGACGCGGGGCGCGATCGTCGCCGTCACTACCGTGGCCACCCGCCGGTTCCCCGTGCGCGACGGGCTGTCGTCGGGCACGAAGGGAGCGGTCGAGGCGGTGGCGCGAGCGCTGGCCGCCGAGGAGGGCCGCTACGGCGTCCGTGTGAACTGTGTCGGCCCCGGCATGCTGACCGACGGCATCGCCGCCCGTCTGATCAGCTCCGGGGAACTCGACACGGCGGCCCTGGAGATCACCCGGCGCAACATCCCGCTGCGCCGCTTCGGCGAGGCGAAGGACATCGCGGAGGCGGTGGCGTTCCTGGCCTCGGACCGCGCCGGCTTCATCACCGGGCAGGCGCTGGGGGTGGACGGCGGATACAGCGTATAGCGCCCCACGTGTTCACTCCGGCGGCGTGATCCGCCGTCCGCCGATGAACGTCGCGCGTACGACGTCGGCGGACATGAGGTCGAGGGCTTCCTTCAGCGGTACGTGCAGGAGGCACAGGTCGGCGACCGCGCCGACCGGCAACCGCCGTGCCCGTGACGGGTGTCGGGGCTCGCCCGCGAAGAGGTCCAAGGCCGCCCGCCGGTCCATCGCCTCCCCGCCGGCCCGCTCGACGGCCGCCCGCATGGCCGCCCAGGGGTCGGCGGTCCCGAACGGTGCGTCGGTCCCGGCGGCGAGCGGAATCCCCGCCTCGGCCAGGGACCGGCAGCGGTACAGGTGAGCCTGGTCGTCAGGCTCCACATCGGTCGCGTACTCCCGTCCCCGCTCCACGGGAAAGTGCGGCTGCGTCACGACCGTCACGCCGAGCCGCGCGAGCCAGGGCATCGTCTCGGCCGGGATCACCGACCCGTGCTCGATCCGGTCACCCGCGACCGGCCCGGCCTCGTCCAGGGCGAGCAGCGTCACGAGCAACTGCACCCGGGTCACACAGTGCACAGCCACCGGGCGGGGCCGTACCGCCGCCATGGACGCCGCGAGTTCGTCCGGCGTCGGCAGGGTCGCGTCGTCTAGCAGGAACTTCACAGGCGCGTCGCCGACCCCCATCACGACGAGCCGCTGCGGCAGCACCGACAGCAGCTCCAGCAGACCCTCCCCCGGAAGCGGATCCGCGTTGGTGAACCCGGTGATCCCGTACGCCGCCGCCCGGGCCCCCACGCCGCGCAGATCCAGCCGTACGGGCGGAGCGAACCCGCGCAACCGCTCGTCCTGCCTCCAGAACCGCCCGTCGCCCTCGCCGTCCAGACCGGCGGCCCGCAACGCGGCGCTGTTCCACACCCACAGGGCCCCGCTGCGATGCTGGACCCGTACCGGCCGATCCGGCGCGAACCCGTCGAGCACCCGTCGGTCGAGCTCCCCCGCGACGCTCTCGTGGTAGCCGACGGCCCGTACCCACTCCCCCGGCGCCCCCCGCCGCAGGGCGGCCACCAGTCCCTCCCTGTCACCCGCGTCCGCCGGGCCGACCCGGATGGACGCGGCCTCGGCCGCCAGCGCCGCCGGGTGGACGTGGTGGTCGTGCAGGCCGACCAGCAACGCGCCGCCCCGGCCGTCGACATCGCCGCGCCCCGCAAGCCGTCGGCCGATCCCGACGACCCGTCCTCCCCCGAGCCGCACGTCCACCCGGCCGAAGCCCTCGACGTCCACGTCGCTGATGAGCACGTCAACGACTGCCGGCGAGGGCGGCGGCACAGGCGGCCATGGAGAGGCAGAGAAGTTCTCCTCCGCCGTCGGCCAGCGAGCGGGCGACGGCGTGGGCGGCGAAGACGCCGGTGACGGGGTCGGCGAGCGCGTCGCCCAGGAAGACCGGGTCGCCGGCGCGGTCGAGGCCGGTGAGGCCGCCCGCGACCGCCGCGTCGTCGCCGAAGGCGATGCGGTCCTCGTCGCGGCCGTAGCCGGTGATGCTCAGCCAGACACGGCCGGGGCGGGCCGCGAGGAACTCCTCCGCGCGGATGCCGAGTCGGCGCAGTGCCCTCGGTCGTGACGCCTCGATGACGACGTCCGCCCCGGCGACGACCTCGGCAGGTGCCCCGGAGGCGAAGTCGAGCACCAGGCTCTCGTGTCCGTCGTGCGGCCAGCGGTAGAAGGCGGGCGATCCGTGGCGGGCGCCGTCCGCTCTGGTCGTGCTCTCCACCTTCACCACCCCGGCCCCGGCCTCCCCCAACAGCCGGGCGCACAGGGGGCCCGCCCACAGGGCCGAGAAGTCGACGATCCGCAGCCCGGCCGGCTCACGTGGGCTCGCCGCCTCGCCTCGCTCGGCGCGTACGGGAGCACGGGTGCCGCGGGCCGAACCGAGGGCGGCGGCCGCGATACCGAGCAGTTGCGCGTGTGCCGCCACCTCGGCCGCCCCGACTCGCCGTGCCGCCTCGCGCGGTTCCTCCGTCCCCGCTCCCCCGAGCAGCGCGACGAGAGCAGGCACGGCGGACAGGTCGTCGGGGCGGGCCAGGTTCACGGCGGCCCAGCCGTCGGCGGTTTCGAGGAGGTGGCAGGAGCCGCCGGCCGAGACCCTGCCGGGGAGGGGGAGGCCTGTGAGGTCGGCACGGAGGAAAAGTGCGGTCGGTATGTCCACGGGCACGCCGGTGAGGCCGGTGAAGGCCTTCGCCACGTCGTGGAGGGGGCCGAGGAACGGCTCGACGGGTTCCATCCAGCCTCGCAGAGTCTCATTCTCCATTCCATGAACCCCCTTCTCGACCGTGGCGATCTCCCATTACACTCCAGTCGCCGCCGGTTGGGGAGGGGAACGACATGACCTTGGACTCCCCCTTCCACCTGGTCGACCTCGACCGGGAAGCGCCCGTGTGGGCCGACGCGAAGGATCGGGTTCTCGTCGGTGTGGCGGCACAACCGGTCGACGCGGCCGCGGAGTTCGACATCCTGCTCACGGGTGTCGCCGATCCCCCTCGCCCGTGGGTGGGATGCGCGGACCCGTACGCCGTCGCCCAGCGCCTCGCGGCGATCGTCGCGGCGCAGCCGGCGGCCTCCGTCGCGCTGACGCAGGTGCTCCGCATGGGCAGTCGGCTCCCTCCCTCCGAGCGGCTGGTACTCGAGTCCCTCGCCTACTCGATGCTGCAGAGCGGTGCGGGCTTCCGCGCCTGGCTGGCCTCGGCGCACCCGCGCACTCCACGTCCGGCCGCCGAGCCCGTATGCCTGTCCCGTGACGGCGACCGGCTGGCCATCACCTTCGACCGGCCGTGGGTGCGGAACGCGTTCGACGCCGGGACCCGGGACGCCCTGTGCGAGGCGCTGCACGTCGCCGTGGCGGATCCGTCGATCGCGCGTGTCGACCTGTACGGGAACGGTGTCGCGTTCTGCAGCGGAGGAGACCTGGCGGAGTTCGGGACGTCCCGCGATCCGGCGCTGGCCCACCTGCTGCGGGTGCGGCGCAGTCCGGCCGCGCTTCTCCAGCAGTGCGGGCCCCGGGTGACCGCGCATCTGCACGGCGCCTGTGTCGGCGCCGGCATCGAGCTGGCGGCGTTCGCGGGGCGGGTGCTGGCCGCGCCGGACACGGCGATCCGGTTGCCGGAGATCGGGATGGGGCTCATCCCGGGCGCGGGCGGCACGGCGAGCCTCCCGGTCCGCATCGGCAGGGAGCGCACCGCGTATCTCGCCCTGTCGGACGGCACGTTGAGCGCGGAGGAGGCGCTCGGCTGGGGCCTGGTCGACGGAATGTCGGCTGCTCCCCCGGCATGTGTGCCGGAAGTCGTGAACACTTAACTGGTTAAGTGCTCACGACTTCCGCGGAGGATGGTCGGCGAGATCACCGCGGCGAACGCCCCCTGGCCGCGCGTCAGCTGTCGGTCCACTCCGGCTTCCTGCGTTCCGCGAAGGCGCGGGCGCCCTCCGCCGCGTCCTTGCTGCGGAACACCGACATGACCTCGTCCGATTCGGCCCAGCGACGTTCCCGTATCAGCTTCTTGGTCATGGCGACGCCCAGCGGACCGTTGGCGGCGATCCGCCCGGCCAGGGCGAGCGCCTCCTCCCGCACCCGGTCGGCGGGGACGGCGCGGTTCACCAGGCCGGCCCGCTCGGCCTGCGTGGCCGTGACCGGATCGCCGGTCAGGCCCATTTCCAGGGCGACCGCCAGCGGCACCCGGTCGGCGAGCGTCGTGCCGCCCGCGGCCGCGAACAGGCCCCGCTTGACCTCGGCGATCCCGAGCGTGGCGTCCTCGGCCGCGACGACGAGGTCGCAGGCCAGCACCATTTCGAAGCCGCCGCCGAGCGCGGAGCCGTTCAGCGCCGCGATCACGGGGGTGCCGATGCCGTCACGGAAGAACCACACCAGGCCGTCGAACTTGCCGCCGCCCTTCGCGAACGCCTTGAGGTCCATGCCCGCGCAGAACACCGTGTCGGCGCCGGTCAGGACGATCACCCGGACCGCCGGGTCGGCGTCCGCCTCCCTCAGGATGTCCGACAGGTCGTCGATCAGCTCCGGATTCAACGCGTTACGGGCCTCGGGCCGGTTCAGGGTCGCGACGAGGACGTTGCCGATCCCTTCGGTCAGGACCAGGTCGCTCATCGGGCGTCACCCGTCGCCGCGCGCGCCCGGGAACGGTACGCTTCCAGCTTCTCGGCGGGCTCGATCAGGCGGTGGCTGCGCGACTGGATGGACACGTCGTGGCCTTCGGCCCGCTTGCGCAGCGCTCCCACCGTGGCCTGCTCGCGCGGGACATGGGCGAAGGGATCGAAGGAGTACCAGCGCATGGCGTTCTCGTGGGTCATCTTGTCGATGTCGGAGTCGGACACGTCGAAGCGCTCCATCACGCCCATGAGTTCCTCGGGCGCCTCCGGCCACATCGAGTCGCTGTGCGGGTAGTCGCACTCCCAGGCGATGTTGTCGATGCCGATCTCGTGACGGAGTTTCACCCCCATCGGGTCACTGATGAAGCAGGTGAGGAAGTGCTCCCTGAAGACCTCCGACGGCAGCTTCCCGCCGAAGTCCTGGAGGGTCCAGGCCGCGTGCATCTCGAAGGTGCGGTCCACGCGCTCCAGGAAGTAGGGGATCCAGCCGGTGCCGCCCTCCGACAGGGCGATCTTCAGATCGGGGAAGTCCTTGACCGGCTGGGACCACAGCAGGTCGGCGGCGGCCGAGACGATGTTCATCGGCTGCAGGGTGATCATGACGTCGGGCGGCGAGTCGACCGCCGGTATCGCCAGCTTGCCCGAGGAGCCGATGTGCACCGACAGCACGGTGGCGGTGTCGGACAGCGCACGCCAGAGCGGGTTCCAGTACGGGTCGTGGAAGCTCGGGTACCCGAGCACCGCGGGGTTCTCAGTGAACGTCAGCGAGTGACAGCCCTTGGCCGCCACCCGGCGCACCTCCGCCGCGCACAGTTCGGCGTCCCAGATGACGGGGATCGCCATCGGGATGAACCGGCCGGGATGCGCCCCGCACCATTCGTCGATGTGCCAGTCGTTGTAGGCCCGCACGAGGGCGAGCGAAAAGTCGGCGTCCTCCGTGGCGAAGAGCCTGGCCGCGAACCCCGGGAAGGACGGGAAGTTCATCTGGGCGAGGATGCCGCCCGCGTTCATGTCGGCGACGCGCTCGTTCACGTCGTAGCAACCGGGACGGATCTCGTCGAGGGCCTGCGGTTCGAGGCCGTACTCCTCCTTGGGCCGGCCGGCCACCGCGTTGAGCGCGGCGGTGCGGATCACCGTCTCCCGGAACGTCCAGGTGTCGGTGCCGTCGTCCTGGTGGACCAGCTGGGGCGCGTCGTCCTTGTACCGCTCGGAAAGGTGGTTCACGAACATGTCGGGGGGTTCGATGATGTGGTCGTCGACGCTGATGAGGATGAGATCGTCTCGATCCATGACGGGTTCCCTTCAGAAAGGGGGAGGCAGGCGGCTCGGGTGGGGGCTTGGGGGCGTACGGCTAGTCGGAGGCGGGCAGCGGCTTGGCCGTCTTGATGGTCATCGGGACGCCGTCGCAGCTCAGTTCGCCGGTGCCGGAGGAGGTGCAGAGCACTTCGAGGGCCCCGTCGGCATCCACGTACCGCTTGCCGATGAGGGTGACGGCCTCGGCCACGCCGCCCGGCGCCGGCTTCGCGCCGGTCGCGGGGACCATCGGGCTGCCCCCGCAGGCGAGCTGGGCCGAGCCGCCGGCGGGGGCGCGGACGACGACCACCCGCGTGCCGCAGACGGCGCTGGCGAGCTGGTCACCGGGGCGCAGCGTCGTTACCGGTGGGGTCATGGTGGATGTCCCTTTCGAGCAGGCGATCGGCGAGCAGGTTGATGTCGTAGGACTGGCGGGCCATCCAGAACCGCAGGAAGCCGGTCAGCGAGTACCGCAGGAAGAGCGCGGAGCCCACCACGGCCGCGGAGATGCCTCCCAGTCCGAGCGCGAGTCCGTCGCCCTGGACGAGCGGGTCGACGGTGTTGTGGGACACCAGGTAGCCCGACACGCCGAGCACCAGGCCGCCGACCATCAACAGGACGCCGAGGCGCAGCCAGAGGGTGGCCCGGGCGGCGGCCGGGTCGGGGATCTTCAGTACCGCCAGTTCTCGGACGAAGCGGTCCGCGCGCGGCTCGGTGGTGGTCATGCGGAACTCCCCAGGTAGAGGGCGGACAGTTCGGCGCGCAGCCCGCCATCGGGGTGGCCCTGCCGTTGGACCCGTCCTCGTACGAGGACGGCCGCGTGGTCGGCGATGTCGAGGACGGCGGCCGCGAACTGCTCGACCACCAGGACGGCCACGCCCTGCCGGGCGATCTCGGCGACCTGCTCGTAGAGACGGCCGACGATCAGCGGGGCGAGTCCCATGGAGAGTTCGTCGAGCAGGAGGACGGCGGGGTCGGTGGCGAGGCCCCGGGCGAGGGCGAGCATCTGCTGCTCGCCGCCGGAGAGGGTGCCCGCTGCCTGCGAGGCGCGGCGGTGGAGGATCGGGAAGCGTTGGAAGGCGATGTCCTCGATCTCGGCTCGGCCGCGGCCGGTGAAGGTCATCATCAGGAGGTTGTCGCGGACGGACAGGTTGGGGAACACGCCGCGTCCCTCGGGGATCAGACAGACCCCGGCGCGGGCCAGGTCGCGGGGGTCGGCGCCGGTCATGTCCCGGCCGCCCAGCAGGAGACGGCCGGATTCGAGGGGGTGGACTCCGGAGGCGACGCGCAGGGTGGTGGTCTTGCCCGCGCCGTTCGGGCCCAGGAGGGCCACCACCTGCCCGGGGGCGACCTGGAGGTCGACGCCGTGCAGGACCGTGATCCGGTCGTAGGCGGCACGGACGCCGCTCAGTTCGAGAATGGCGCTCACGCGTCCCCCAGGTAGGCCGCCAGGACGGTCTCGTCGTTCCGGATCACCTCGGGCGGCCCGGACGCGATGACCTTGCCCAGATCGAGTACGTACACCTCGTCGCACACACCCATGACGAGGCTCATGTCGTGTTCGACGAGGACCACGGCCGTGCCGTCGTCGGTCAGCGAGCGCAGCAGCGTGGCGAACCGTTCGGTCTCCTCGCTGTCCTGTCCGGCGGCGGGTTCGTCCAGGAGGAGCACTATGGGCCGGATGACCATCGCGCGGCCGACCTCGACCAGGCGGCCGACTCCGGTGGGCAGTGCGTCGGGCGGGCTGTCGGCGAGATGCGTCAGGCCGAGCCTGGTGAGGGTCTCGGTGACGGCGTGGTGGGCTCGGCGCCTGTCGGGGCCGAGTTCGGCCGCGACGAGGAGGTTGTCGCGGACGGTGAGGCGGCCGAAGAGCTCCAGCCGCTGGAAGGTGCGGGCCAGTCCGCGCCGGGCGCGGCCCGCGGGGCTGGTGCGGGTGACGTCGTGTCCGTCGAGGAAGACCTGTCCGGAGGAGGGCCTGCGCAGTCCGGAGGCGACGTCGAACAGGGTGCTCTTGCCGGCTCCGTTGGGGCCGATGAGTCCGGTCACGCGGCCCGGTTCGGCGGTCAGGGCGACTCCGTCCAGAGCCCGGTTGCCGCCGAAGGCGACGGTCACTCCGCTAATCCGCAGCGAGGCCACGGGCGAGCACCTCCCTGTCCTCGGGGCCCCGGGCGCGCCGCAGTCCCCACCACTCGACGGGAACCTCAGGTTCGGTCGGGGCGGCGGTCTGCCGGGCCGTCGCCCAGATCCGCAGCGCCACCCCCGTGGCCACCGAACAGCCCAGGAACGTCCAGCCGTTGATCAGGTCGCCGAGGCGCAGGACCCACAGCAGGGCGAGCACGCACAGCAGGCCGGGCAGGGCGATCCGGTCCCGGCCGAGCGGCTCCCACTCGCGACGGAAGCGGACCACGATGCCGTCGGGGTTGTGGCCCAGCCCGATGCCGGCGAGGCCGGGCAGCAGGGCGACGAGGTTCTGTGCCCAGGGCGCGACGGCGACCAGCGCGTTCGTCGGGCCGATGTAGGCGGTCCCGGCGAACAGTCCGTTGCCCACCGTGCCGAGGCCGCCGACCACCGCGACGAGGAAGATCGGCAGTCCCGCCACCAGGTTGAACTGGTCGGCGGTGATGGACCGCTGCTGCATTCCGTACAGCGCCCCGCCGAGCCCGGCGATGCCCGAGGAGAGCGCGAATACCAGGACCTTGGCCCGCAGCAGGCTGCCGCCGAGGGTCGCGTAGGCGGCCTCGCTGTCGCGCAGCGCGATCAGCCGCCGCCCGAACCGGCCCCGGCGCACCGCCGCCACGACCAGCGAGGCGAGTGCGAGGCAGACGGCCGCGAACACCAGTTGCTTCGCCGGGGTGTCCACTTCGAGGCCGAGGAGCCGGGGTCCGGCGACGTCCACCGAGCCCTGGTCGAACAGGGCGATCCGCATCCCGAACAGGTGGAAGGCCGGCAGGGTGAAGATCCACCGGTCGAGGACGACCGCGAAGGCGGCGGTCCCGAGCGCCAGGTACACCCCGGACAGCCGCAGCGCGGGGAGCGCGACGACGGCGCCGGCCACCGCGGAGACCAGGATCGCGGCGGCAAGGGCCCAGAACTCCCCGTGCGCGCCCAGGTGGGCCCATACGACGGCCCCGATCCCGGCCATGCTCAGCTGGCAGAGGGAGATCTGCCCGGCGTACCCGGCCAGGGGTACGTACGACAGGGCCACCACGCCGAGCGAGAAGATGGCGTCGTAGGTGATGAGGTCGGTCTCGCCGAGGACCGAGGCCAGCACCGCGCCGAACGCGACGACACAGACGGCGAACACGGCCGTGCCGCGGGCCGTCGGAACCGGCACCGGGCGCAGCTTGCGGTCGCGGCCGCGCAGCCGCCGGTGCGGGAATGCCAGCAGGGCCACGAACAGCAGCAGCGCGGGGGCCGCCAGCCTGAGGCCGGGGAGGTAGGCGTTCTGCGGGAGATAGCCGGTCAGATAGCTCTCCACGCAGCCGATCACGATCGCGCCGACGAAGGTGAGGGGCACGCTGCGCAGCCGGCCGAAGATGGCCGCGGTGTAGGCGCTGACGATCAGCAGCGAGAGCTGGGCGGCGTCGAGGGTGACGGTCGGGGCGATGAGGATGCCGCCGATCGCGGCGAGTTGGGTGCCGAGGATCCAGGCGGTCTTGTTGGCCCGTACGGGATGGGCTCCCGTCAGCCCGACCAGGGCGCGGTCGTCGACGGTCGCCCGCATCTCGGCGCCGGGGCGGGTGCGGTAGAGCAGGATCCGCAGGCCGATCGCGACCAGCACCGCGACGGCCATGGTGAGGGCCTGATGCCAGGTGACCACGGCCGAGCCGATGTGGAAGGGCTTCCGGTCGGCGAAGAACGTCGGCAGGGTCCGCGGCACGTTGGGGTCCCAGATCCACCGGGCGACGGCGATGAGTGCGCTGAGCAGGGCCACCGTCATGACCAGTCGTTCCGCCTCGCCCAGTGCCTGGACGGGTCTGAGGACGGCTTTCTCGACGAACAGGCCGAAGGCCGGGGCGAGGACGAGCAGGACCACGGCCAGCGCCACCGGGACCGGCCAGCCCCAGCCGCCGGTGAGCTGCCAGTAGGTGAAGGCCGACAGCATGCCCGCCGCGCCGTGCGCGAAGTTGAAGACGCCGGTCGTCGTGTAGGTGAGCACCAGACCGCTGCCGATGACCGCGTAGATCGCGGCGGTGCTCAGGCCGACGACCCCGAAGGTGAGGAACTGCTCCATGACGGGCCTTCACTCACACTCTCGCCGGGACCGGCGAGGGCGGACGGTCTCCACGGCCGGTCGGCCGAGAGGCGGTGGTGCCATCTGCCGCGAGGCGTACTCGGCGACCGCCCCCAGGGCGGCGAAGGGTGTGGGCTGATTCAAGGGGCCGCCTCCTCTCTACTGGTGGAAACTAGCTTCTCACTGAGGGAGAATCAACCATTCAAGCAAAGGCGGGAGAGACGATGAGCGTCCAGCGCAGGGGAACCGCGATCGCCATGACCGACACCGAGCGGGACACCTTCCTGCGAACCCAGCCGCTGTGCCGGGTCGCGACCGTCGGACGGAACGGAGATCCCCATGTCAGCGCCCTGTGGTTCGTGTGGGACGGGTCCACGCTGTGGCTCAACTCGCTGATGCGCAGCCAGCGCTGGACCGATCTGGACCGGGATCGGCGGCTCAGCGTGATCGTCGACGACGGGGGCACGGACTTCTTGACACTGCGCGGCGTCGAACTACGGGGCAGCGCCGAGGTCGTCGGCGAGGCGCCCCGCAAGGGGGACCCCCTGGACGAGCTCGTCGGCCCCGAACAGCTCTTCGCGGACAAGTACATGGGCGGCGGCACCTTCCGGTACGACGGGAGGCACGGCTGGCTCCGGCTCACCGTGGAGAAGGTCGTGAGCTGGGACTTCGCGAAGCTCCGCCGCGACCGTTGACGTCATGACCCACGCATGGAAACCTGCCACTCATGAATGAGAATGCTATTCTCACCGAAGGGTGGAAGGGTCCTTGTCCATTGACGACCTGATGGAGATTCAGCAGCTGCTGGGCCGCTACGCGGTGCACATGACCCGGGGCGACATCGACGGGGTGCTCGCGGTCTTCACCCCCGACGGCACCTACAGCGCCTTCGGCGACACCTACGGACTCGACGAGTTCCCCGCCCTGGTCGCCGCCGCGCCCAAGGGTCTGTTCCTGGTGGGTACGGCCGTGATCGAGCCGCCCGCGGACGGAGAGGGGGACGGGGACGGGGACGGGAACACCGCGACCGGCACCCAGCCGCTGTGCTTCATCGACCACGCCACCCACGCCATGCGGATCGGCTACTACAACGACACCTATCTGCGGACCGCCGACGGCTGGCGGCTGCGTACGCGGGCGATGACGTTCATCCGCCGCGGCGGAGCGCACGACTCGGGCCGCCCGCACGCGTTCGAACGCCCGGGCGCATGATCGTCACGGAGTTCCGGTCGGGTCTGCGCGGCTGGCTCGACGGGAACGACCTCTCCCCCGGGCCCGATCACTCCCTCGACGGCCAGGTCGCGCAGTTGGCCCGGGTCCGGCGCGCGCTCTACGAGGCGGACTGGATGCGGTACGGCTGGCCCGCCGAGGTGGGAGGCCTCGGCGGGCCGGCCGTACTGCGGGCCGTGCTCGGCGAGGAGGTCGCCTCCCGGGGCCTGGCCGAGCCCGGCATCTACTCGATGGTCGAGGTGCTCGCCCCGACGATGATCTCGTACGCCCGTCCGGAGCTGGCGGCGGAAATGGTCCCGCTGCTGCTCGGCGGCCGGGAGCAGTGGTGCCAGGGCTTCTCGGAACCCGGCTCGGGCAGCGACCTCGCCTCCCTCACCACCCGGGCCGTCCCCCGGGACGGGGACTGGGTGGTGACGGGCCAGAAGGTGTGGACGAGCCTCGCGCAGTACGCGGCCCGGTGTGTCCTGCTCACCCGCACCGCGCCGGGCCACGACGGGATCACCGCGTTCTTCGTCGACATGGACGCCCCTGGCATCACCGTGCGGCCACTGCGCACGATGCACGGCGTGGACGAGTTCGCCGAGGTGTTCTTCGACGACGTGGTCGTCCCCGCCCACCGGATGCTCGGCCGTCCCGGCGACGGCTGGCGACTCGCGATGGACCTGCTCCCGCACGAGCGCTCCACCTGCTTCTGGCACCGCGTCGCCCATCTCTACACCCGGCTCGACCGGCTGCTCACGGAGCTGGCCGAACCGGATGACCCCGGGGAGGACCTGGCCCTGGGCGCCGCCTATCTGGCTCTGCACACCATGCGCTGCCGCTCCCACGGCACCCAGCGGCGACTCGCGGCGGGCGCCCGGCTCGGCCCGGAGACCTCGGTCGACAAGGTGCTGCTGGCCACCGCCGAGCAGCAACTCTTCGACACCGCCCGGGACATGCTCCCCGGCGTACTGGAACTGACGGACGCGCCGTGGCGGGAGGAGTACCTGTACTCGCGGGCGGCGACCATCTACGGCGGCACCGCCGAGATCCAGCGCAACATCATCGCCCGTCGGCTGCTGGACCTGGGAAGGGACTGACACACGATGGATGCCGCCGAGCGGGACCTGTTCGCGCAGACGCTCCGCAAGACGATGACGGCGGGGTCGGGCAGCGCCCTCGACACGGCCCTGGCCGACCTCGGCTGGTCCGACCTGCTGACGCAAGCACCGGACGTGGCGGTCCCTCTCACGTTCGGACTGCTCGGCGAGACCGGCGCGCACGCGCCGCTGCTCAACGACGTCCTGCTGCACGCGGCGGGACGTGCCGTCGGGGGCACGCTGCCCCTGCCGTACACGGGCGGCGCGTGGGCCGTGTGGGAGCGCACGGACGAGGCGGGCGGCGCGCTGGACGGCGAACTGCCACTGCGGACCGTCGCGGCCGGGGATCCCGTCCCGCTCGCCGCGGGACGCCGGGCGCTCGGCTGGTGGCTCCTGGGCACCGGCCGCGCGATGCTCGGGCTCGCCCGCTCGCACGTGCTCGACCGGACCCAGTTCGGCCGTCCCCTCGCCTCTTTCCAGGCCGTACGGCACCGGCTCGCCGAGACCCTCGTAGCGCTCGACGGCGCCGAGGCGACCCTCCTGGCCGCCGAGGACGACCTCGGCTGCCTGCTCGCCAAGGCGGCGGCCGGACAGGCGGCGCTGACGGCCGCCCGGCACTGTCAGCAGATCCTCGGCGGGATCGGCTTCACCGCCGAGCACGACCTGCACCGGCACGTCCGGCGGGCCCTCGTGCTGGACGGACTGCTGGGCAGCGCACGGGAGTTGACGCGGGAGGCCGGGGCACTCGTACGGGAGGGCCGCTCGGCTCCGCGACTTGTTCAGCTGTGACGCTGGGCACCGGAGCCGTCGAGGGGCCACCAGGTGCCCGACTGCCACACACGGCCGTCCCAGACGGCGCGTCGGGCGCCGCGGGGGTCGTCGACGGTGCGGGCCCCGGCCGCGTCGAAGACCATGGTGGCGCGCCTGGCGGTGGAGTACGCGGGCCAGTCCGGTAGACCCTCGGCAGTGGGGACGCCGGTCGTGACGAAGGCTCCCCAGGCGTCATGGAGCCGCTGGTTGACCCCCGGGCCGCCGAGCCAGACGGCGTCGTCGTCCGTGCCGTGGAACGCCGGCAGCGTGCCGGAAGGAGCGACCGACCGCGGGAGGCCGGTCAGGGGCACGTCGTAGCGGGAGCGCCACACGGGAGCGTGCGCGGACTGGGCGTCCGCGAGGCGGGCCGTGGGGATGCCGTACCGCTCGCCGGTCATGACGTCGACGCGCAACTGAACCGGATCCTGGGCGAGTTCGGGCCGGGCCGCCACGTAGGCGGCGAGGATCCGGTCACGTGCGGCGGCGCCGAAGTACTCCTCGAGGACCCGGTCGGCCTGATCGGCCGCGTCGGGGTCCAGCAATTGGTAGAGGGCGCATTCGTTGACACATGTCTGGGCCAGCAGCGAGACACCCGCGGCGGCGCCCGCCGCGATGGCGTCCAGGGGCTTGCCCGTCAGGGCGAGTCCGTCGATGGAGGGGCGCCACAGCCAGGCGGTCCGTACGCCCTCACCGAGCGCCGTCTGCGCATCGAGGATCTCCTCGGCACTCACCTTCCAGAGGTGTTCCGCTCCGGCTCCCAGCGCGCGCAGGAACCGCCGGGCGACCGCGGCGTCCTGGGCCCGGTCGGCGACGTGGTCCGCCCCGCCGCTCGACGAGGCGGCACGGTGGATCATCCCTCCGGTGAGGGGTGAAGCCAGCAGGTTGGCGACGGACTTGGCGCCGGCGGACAGGCCGTACACCGTGATGCGGTCCGGATCGCCGCCGAATCCGGCGATGTTCTCGTGGACCCAGCGCAGTGCGGCGATCTGGTCGTGCAGGCCGAAGGCGCCGGTGTGTTCCTCCCCGTCCACGGCAAGGAACCCAAGGGCGCCCAGCCGGTAGTTGAACGTCACGACGACCACGCCGTGGCGGCGTGCGAAGGTACGGCCGCCCCCGGCGATGTCGCTGCCGGCGCCGACCTGGTAGCCGCCGCCGTGGATCCACAGCACCACGGGAAGGCCCTCGGCGTCGGCTGGGGCCGTCACATTGACGTACAGGCAGTCCTCCGACGGCTCCGGCAGAACGGGGGCGTCGGCGAAGCTCGTCGTACCGGCGGGGATCAGTGCCGGCGGCTGCAGGGCGGGCGCCCCGTACGCGAGGGCGTCGCGTACGCCGCTCCACGGCTCGGCCGGCTGCGGCAGCCGCAGGCGCAGCGGGCCCACGGGCGGGGCCGCGTAGGGGATGCCGCGCCAGGCGAGGACGCCCTCGTCGATCTCGGCGCCCCGCACCTTGCCGCCGGTCGTGTCCACGACGTACGCCGTCATGCCGTCCGTGCCCTCCTGCCGTGACGTCACGATGTCGGCGGCCAGCTTACGGGTGAAGGGGAGCAACTCCTCGTGCGGCAAATTCACGAGACAAGAATCTCGTTCTCATAATGTGCATACCTTACTATCGGCACATACAAATCGACGGTACGGTCCGTGGATTGCCGGACGGTCCCGGCTCCCGGGTGAAGGCCCATGTCGGCCGACCCGTCCCTCGTTCACCCCGCCGCATCCCACCGAACCGCACCGGGAGTGCCTGTGACCGACCTCTGGAACGACCTGCGCGCCTGCCTGGAGCTGCGCCCCGATCCGTCGGCACCCGAGCCCGTCAGGGGCTTCGAGGGATCCAACCAACACCTTGGCTATCACCGGCTGTTCGGCGGGCAGCTGCTCGCCCAGTTCGTCCGGGCCGCCGCTCTCACCTGCCCGGACAAGGCCGTCAAGTCCCTGCACGCCCAGTTCCCGCGCGAGGGCCTGACCGACGAACGCGTGCGCTACGAAGTGACGCGGCATCGTGAGGGCGGCACCTTCGCGACGCTGACGATCGTCGCCCGGCAGACGCCAGGTGTCATCGCCACCGCCTCGGTGTCCCTGCACGCCGAGGAGGACGGACTCGACCAGCAGAGCGACTTCGAGGTCCCGTCCGTGCCCGGCACGGAGCACGACGTGGACCTCGGCCTCATCCCCTGGACGACGCGGTCGATCACCGACCTGGAGACCCCGAAGGCGGAGCCGCCCGAGTACGACCTGTGGATGCGCACACCGGAGGTCGCCCCCGAACTCGCCCCGGCGCTCATCGCGTACGCCACCGACCTGACGCTCATCGGCACCGCCGTGCGCCGCCTCGAAGGGATCTCCCAGCGGGACTCGCGCACCGCGTTCACCTCCGCCGTCACCTCGCACAGCCTCTGGTTCCACCGGCCGCCGCGCACCGAGGACTGGCTGCTGCTGCACCAGCACAGCCCGATCCTCGCCCACGGCCGCTGCTTCGGCCGGGGGGACGTCCTGACCGAGGACGGCTCTCTCGTCGCCTCGTACGTCCAGGAGGCGCTGCTCCGCTTCCGGCACTGACGCACTGACCCACCGGCAGCTTCCGGATCAGGATGCCGGGACCTCGATGACCGTCGCCGAACCCATGCCGCCGCCCGCGCACAGCGCGGCCACACCGATGCCGCCGCCACGCCTGCGCAGTTCGTGGACGAGCGTGACCAGCATGCGCGCCCCGGTGGCGGCGACCGGGTGGCCCAGGGAGCAGCCGCTGCCGCTGAAGTTGACCGTGTCCGGGTCGAGTTCGAGCAGCCGGACGGCGGCGACGGGCACCGAAGCGAACGCCTCGTTGATCTCGAACAGGTCGACGTCGGCGATCGACAGGCCGGCGCGGGCCAGGGCCTTGGGGATCGCCTTCACCGGGGCCAGGCCGATCTCGGCGGGGTCGACGCCGACGGACGCCCAGGACCGTAAGGTGCCCAGGACCGTCAGCCCCTCGCGGGCCGCCGTCGTGTCGCCGGCGACGACCAGGGCGACCGCGGCGTCGTTGGCGCCCCCCGCGTTGCCGGCCGTGATGCTGAACCCGTCGATCTCCGGGTGCAGCGGCTTCAGCTTGGCCAGCTTCTCGGCGCTGGTGTCCCGGCGCGGGTGCTCGTCGACGGAGAACAGACCGTGAGGGGTGTCGATCGGGACGATCTCCTCCTTGAAGCGTCCCTCGTCGATGGCCGCCACGGCGTTGCGGTGGGAGCGCAGTGCCCAGGCGTCCAGTTCGGCGCGGGTGAGGCCCGCCGCGACGGCGGTGTTCCAGCCCACCGTGATCGACATGTCCTTGTTGGGGGCGTCGGGACGGTCGGGGTGGGTGGGCGACATCCAGGGTTCCCACTCCCCGTCGACCCGGAAGAGCGCCTTCGGGGAGGTGGAGGCCGAGTTCACGCCGCCGGCGATGACCAGTTCGTCCATGCCCGCCATCACGCACGCGGCGGCGCTCTGGACGGCGGCCATGCCCGCGGCGCAGTGCCGGTTGTTGGCCAGCCCCGCGACCGAGGTGAGCCCCGCGGTGACCGCGGCGTGCCGGGCCAGGACGCCGCCTCCGTAGAGTCCCTCGCCGAGGATCACGTCGTCGATGAGGGTCGGCTCGAGGCCTTCGGCCGCGGCGGTGACGATGTGGTGGGCCAGGTCGAACGCGGTCGTGTCGCGCAGGGTGCCCTTGACGGCGGTACCGATGGGGGTGCGCAGCGCGGACACGATGACTGCTTCAGGCATGGGTGGTCTCCAACTCGGCCAGGAGGGTGCGGCGCAGCAGTTTTCCGGTCTCGGTCTTGGGGAGTTCGGCTCGGAACACGACGGCGTCCGGCGTCTTGGACGAGCGGAGCCGGTCCTTGACCCACTGCCGGATCTCGGCCGGGTCGCCCACGCCGACGACGATGGCCACGATCCGCTGTCCCCACTCGGGGTCGGGCAGCCCCACGACGGCCGCCTCGACGATGCCGGGATGGGCGAGGAGTACGTCCTCGATCTCGGCCGGGGCGATGTTCTCGCCGCCGCGGATGATGGTGTCGTCGGCACGCCCCTCGATGAAGAGGTAACCGTCGGCGTCGAGCCGTCCCCGGTCCCCGGTGGCGAACCAGCCCTCCGCGTCCAGGGCGCTGCGGCCGCCGTACTCGCCGGAGATCTGCTCGCCGCGTACGAAGACCAGTCCGGTCTCCCCCGGCAGGGCCGGCTTGTCGTCGTCCGTGCGGATCTGGATCTCGATCCCGGGCAGGGCCCGGCCCACCGAGCCGAGGCGGTCGCGTACCGCGGGGTCGTCCGACACGGACGCCTGCCAGTGGTCGTCGGGGCCGAGGACGGCGATGGAGGAGGCGGTCTCGGTCAAGCCGTAGGCGTTGACGAAGCCGGTCTGCGGGAAGACGCGCAACGCCCGCTCCACGATGGGCCCCGGGGTGCGCGCGCCGCCGTAGGCGAGGCTGCGCAGCAGGGGGGTCCCGGCGTCGTCACCGGGCACTTCGGCGACGACCCGAGCGAGCATGGTGGGGACCACGAGGGCGTGGGTGATCCGCTCCCCGCGTACGGTCTCCAGCCACTGCCGCGGTTCGAACGCCTGTAGATACACGATCCGGCGGCCGGAGTAGAGGTTCGTCAGCAGGTTCATCAGTCCCGCGACGTGGTACGGCGGTACCGCCACCAGTGACGCGTCGCCCTCCTCGGCCGACGCGAACTCCTGGGTGTTCAGCACATAGGCGAGCAGATGGCGGTGCCGGAGCACGGCCGCCTTGGGCTCGGCGGTCGTGCCGCTGGTGTAGAGCAGCACGGCGACGGAGTCCTGGTCCTGCGGCGGGTCCAGGAACTCCACGTCCGGCCGCGCGTCGAGGAGGGCGTCGAGGTCGGCGGGGCGCAGGACCACGGCGCCGGGATGACGGTCCAGCAGTGCGTTCAACTGCTGCTCGCCCAGCCGGTAGTTGACCGGGACGAAGGGGACGCCCGCCAGAGCGGCCCCGAACAGGGCGACGGGATAGGCGAGTTGGTTGGCGCCGAGATAGACGACGGCCTGACGGTCCCGGAAGCGGTGGGCGGCGGCATGGGCGCGGTGCAGCAGTTCGGCGGCGGTCAGCGAACGGCCGTCCGCCGTTATCACCGCCCGATCGCCGGCCGAGGCCGCCATCTCAAGGATCATGGCGATATTCATGAGAATGCTATTCTCATATAAACAGAGCTCTGCTTGCAAGAGAGGATAACCTTGATGCAGATCAGTGGGAGTTCCGCGGTCGTGGTAGGTGGGGCGGGGGGCCTGGGCGAGGCCACCGTCCGTCGCCTCCACGCGGCAGGAGCGAAGGTGGTCGTGGCCGACCTCGCCGACGAGAAGGGCAAGGCTCTCGAGGCGGAGTTGGGGGTGCGTTACGTACGGACGGACGCCACCGACGAGAACGACGTCAAGGCGGCGATGGCCGAGGCCGAGGCGGCCGGACCGCTCAGGATCTCGGTGGACGCGCACGGCGGCCCGGCCAGTGGCGGGCGGCTCGTCGGCAAGGACGGCGAACCCCTGGACCTCGCGGGCTTCCGGAAGACCATCGACTTCTACCTCACGGCCGTCTTCAACGTCATGCGCCTGGCGGCCGCCGCCATCGCACACCAGGAAGCGGTCGACGGCGACCGGGGCATCATCGTCAACACCGCGTCGATCGCCGCGTACGAGGGGCAGATCGGCCAGATCCCGTACGCCGCCGCCAAGGGCGGGGTGGTCGGCATGACCCTCGTCGCCGCGCGCGACCTCTCGCCGCTCGGCATCCGGGTCGTCACGATCGCCCCGGGCACCTTCCTCACCCCCGCCTACGGCGCGGCGGGCGACCAACTGGAGGCCTACTGGGGGCCCAAGGTCCCGCACCCCAAGCGTATGGGCCGCTCCCCCGAGTACGCGGCGCTCGTGGAGCACATCTGCGCGAACGACTATCTCAACGGCGAGGTCATCCGCCTCGACGGCGCCCTCCGCTTCCCGCCGAAGTGAACGGCCGAGTGAACGGCCGAGTGAACATGAGCGGCGAGCTGAAGGGGAAGGTGGCGTTCGTCGCCGGGGCGAGCCGGGGCATCGGCCGCAACATCGCGCGGGGGCTCGCACAGGCCGGGGCCACGGTCGCGGTCGCCGCGCGCTCCGAGGAGGAGGGCCGGATACCCGGCACGATCCACGCCGTCGCCGAGCGGATCACTCAAGGGCCGCTACGTCACCGACTTCCCCCTCAACGACCAGGAGATCCTCCTGCGCCACCTCCACAAGGTCGTGAGGGACTACGTGAAGGAGCACGCCGATGCTGCCGAGTGACTTCGCCGAACTCGAGCCCTACAGCGACTGGGTCCTCGGCAGCGAACACGAACGCTACGCAGGCCTTGGGGACCAACGGAACAGTCAGTATCGGTGAGATTGATCTTGAACGATGAGAGGGCCCCAGCGAAGAGGTAATCGCCAGGGCCCTCTGGGTTTACACGGTCTCTCCGGTGCTCAGTGCACGCGGCCGGGGGATGTCGCCGGTGGCCGTGAGAGTGGCGAAGTCGGCGTGGGCCGCCTCTATGGCTTCGGGGTACGCGCGGGCCTTCTCGTGCTCGGCGAGCGCCCGGTAGATGCTGGCAACGCTGGGGCTATGTCCCTTGCGCTTGCCGGTGGGGATGATCAGGTCGGGCTGGATCTGTTCGACGGACTCGCCGAGTGCCTTGCGGCGCAGGACGGTGTGCAGCATGTCGTCGGTGATGACCGGGGGCCGGCCGCCGCGCTTGCCCTTGCGGGCCGCGGTGTCGAGCCCTTCCAGAGTGGATTCGCGGATGGTCTCCCGCTCGGTCTCGGCCATCGCGGCGAAGAAGCCGAACAGGAGCTTGCCCGGCCCGGTGGGGTCGTAGATGCCGGGCAGCGGTCCGGCGAGCATTTCCAGGACCAGGCCGTGCTCGGTCAGGTGGTCGGCGAGGGCTGTGAGCTCTGCGGCATCGCGCCCGAGCCTTTTCATCTCGTACACCGTGAACAGGACCCGGCAGTGCGGGGCGTGCGCCTTGATCTCCCGCGCGGTCTTCAGCGCCTCCTCGAAGGCGGGGCGGACCTTGATGCGAGTGCTGATCTTCTCGCTGAAGATCTTTTCTCGCTCGATGCCGTGCTTGGTGAGCGCGTCCAGCTGCGAATCGAGTTCCTGCCCGAGAGTGGAGCAGCGCGCGTAGCCGATACGGATGTCCGCGCTCGGCAGGTCCGGGTCGACGGCTGCGGGCACCGGGGTCCCGGGCCGCCACGGCTGCCCCGGCCCGCGGTCGGTCGGCGTCTGCACCCGCAGCTCCTTGGCAAGCTTCGGTACCTTGGTGAAGCGGCCGGTGTGGTACGCGCTCGCGACCGCCCCGCTACGCGAGCGGCACGGCGAGCCGGGAGCCGCCTTGCACTTCGGGCACGGATGGCGTTCGACGAGATCGGCTTCCGACCCGGCGGGCGGGGAAGGCTTTTGAGGGTCCGTCATGACCCCGGATTTTCGCACAACGCAAGTCGCAGAACCCCACTCCTGCCACTTTTGAGTGAGAACGACTTCTGCGACCCGATCGGCTTCTTCGCGGTCTCTGGGCGCTCCTACTTGATCTTGCTCGGGAAAAGGAACGTTTGCGAGAACCGGCTGATGGTGCCCCAACGCCACACGTTCAGGATCACCGCCTGTCAAAACTTCTGACAGCAACACCGGCTTCCTGGTCCGTTCCTATTCCAACCCCGTATTGGCCTGCAACTGCTCTGAACATCCGGTCCTGCCCTATAAGGCTGGTCGGGAGGTCACTGCGTCTGCTTGCGGGTCTGCTTCACTTCCTGATCAACGGCCCAGGCGTCGGCGACCGGGCCGAGGTGGCCGAGCTTGTCGGGGTTGATGACCGAACGGATGGTCTGGATCTGCCCGTCGAGCACGTCGAGGGCGAGGATATGGAGGACCTTGCCGTCGCGGTCGCGGAAGAGCGCGCCCGGCTGGCCGTTAACCTCGTGCGGTTCGAACGTGATGTCGACCCGTGCCATCAGCGGGTAGACGGTGGCGAGCAGCCTGGCCACGTTCTCGGCGCCCGCGACGGCTCTGGCCAGCTGCGGGGCCTTGCCACCGCCGTCCCCGACGAGCTGGACATCGGCGGACAGCAGACTCTGCAGTCCATCCACGTCTCCCTGTGCCAGTGCCTCGAAGAACCGCCTCGCCAGTTCCTGCCGCTCCTGGCGGTCCGCTTCGAACCGAGGCCGTCCCTCGTTCATGTGGCGGCGTGCCCGTACGAGCAGCTGTCGGCACGCCGCCTCCGAGCGTCCCACCGCCGCGGCGATCTCGTCGAAGCCGAAGGCGAAGACCTCCCGCAGCACGAACACCGACCGCTCCAGCGGGCTGAGCCGCTCCAGGAGCAGCAGCGCTGCCATCGACACCGAGTCGGCCAGCTCCGCCGCGCGGGCCGGGTCCTCGTACGGATCGTCCAGCAGCGGCTCGGGCAGCCACGGTCCGACGTACTCCTCCCGCCGCACCCGAGCGGATCGCAGGACGTCGATGGCAATCCGGGTCACCGTGGCCGACAGGAACGCCTTGGCCGACACCGGCCGGGTGGTCGAGGCGTCGTAGCGGAGCCAGGTCTCCTGCACCGCGTCCTCCGCCTCGCCCACGCTGCCCAGGATCCGGTACGCGATCGAGAACAGCAGCGGCCGCAGCTCCTCGAACTCCTCGACCTTGCCCACGCCGACTCCCCCTTGCGGTCTGAGTGCCCGGCCGGACCCGCGCCGACGAGGCATCTTTCGAAGATCATCCGATGGGTGAGCGGAGCGGACAACGCTCGCACCGCGACCGACCTGACGGCCTTGATCATGGCGTCCCGGCCACCGCACCCTGACCCGGGCCAGGGTGCGGTGGCGGTTCAGTGGAACTGGCCGACCTGGTAATCGCCGGCCGGCTGCTGGGTGATGATGTTCAGCCGGTTCACCGTGTTCATGAACGAGACCAGCAGCACGAGGGCCGTGAGCTGCTCCTCGTCATAGTGCTGGGCGGCACGCGCCCACACCTCGTCGCTGACCCCGGTGGCCGCGTCCGCGACCCGCGTCCCCTGCTCCGCCAACGCGAGCGCGGCGCGTTCAGCCTCGGTGAAGACCGTTGCTTCCCGCCAGGCCGCGATCAAGTTCAGCCGCACCGGGCTCTCGCCGGCCGCGACGGCTTCCTTGGTGTGCATGTCGATGCAGACCGCGCAGCCGTTGATCTGGCTCACGCGCAGCGCCACCAACTCCTGCGTCGTGGCCGACAGTGGCAACTCCTTCAGCTCCCGACCAGCCGACATGAAGTACTTGAGGGCCTTGCCGGCGGTCGGGTTGGCGAAGTAGTTCAATCGCGCGTCCATCGTGTGCTCCTCCATGTTCGTCGATGCCTTCACTCCTCGAGACGAGGCAGCCCTCACTCCTGTGACACGGCGCGGTGTGACCCACGTCTCCCCGCTGTCTGGGTTCGGGCATGTCACAGGCCGAGCCGCTGCCTCGTCTCGGGTGCGGAAGTCCTCGATCAGGGAGTTGATGATGAACGTCGCGCTGTGGATCATCGCCGGAGTGCTCGCCGCTGTCTGCCTGGTGGGCAGCTCCAAGATGTTCGTGCCGCAGGAGAAGCTGGCCGCGATGGGCTCCTCTGCGCAGTGGGTCCTGGAGTTCAGCCCCGGCGCTCTCAAGGCCATCGGCGCCGTCGAACTGCTGGCTGCGGTCGGCCTGATTCTGCCCGCGGTGCTCGACATCGCGCCGGTGCAGGTGCCGCTGGCCGCCACCGGACTTGTTCTGCTGTTTACCTGCGCGCTCACCATGCGTCTGCGCCGTGGCGAGAAGGCCACGATCGCCAGCGACCTGATCTACCTCGCCCTGGCTGCTTTCGTCGCATGGGGCCGTTTCGGTCCCATGCCCTTCACCGGCTGACCACCGGCGTCGGCCCCGGTGCCCCAAGAACATGGTCGTGATCAGCGAGCGGCCGGCCGAAGCCGCGGACCGGGCCGTTCCCTGACCTGGGACCAGGGCTCGGAGATGGCCGCTCACCGGGCGTTCAACGTCGCCACCGACATCCCGGTCTACTTCTGCGACAGGGCCAGCCCCTGGCAACGCGGCTCTAACGAGAACGCCAACGGCCTGCTGCGGCAGTACTTCCCCAAGGGAACCGACCTGTCCGTCCACGCGCCCGAACAGCTGGCGACGGTGGCCGCTGAACTCAACAGCCGCCCACGCAAAACGCTCGACTGGGAGACCCCAGCCGAGCGCCTGTCCAGACTTCTCGCGACCTGACCCCCGCTCCGCGGGGCTTAGACCAGCCACTTCCCTGCGCGCATAAGTGTTCGCCCGGTCATTTCGGGGACCGTCCCCCATGCCTGCAGGAACTCCGGAATGACCCGAAACCAGACATATGAGGGGTGGTCCTCCCGCGGATCCCATCCGTCTTTCGCCGCAAAGGCGTCGCCCACCTCAGCCGGAAGTTCCTCTCGGGTCAGCATGCGTGCAATGCCGTGGACCAGGACCACGTCCCTAGTGTGGCCGAAGGAGAGGCGGACCCTCCCCGAGGCAGCCAGGTTGTGCCCAGTCGGGTTGGTATCGCGGGTAGAGAGCCATACGGCCTCGCCATCCCACCAGAAGGCAAGTGGAACAAGGCACGGCTCGCCGGTGTCGTCGGCGGTGGCGACCCACACATCGTTGTCCCGGGCGAGCCGTTCCAGCGCCTCGCGCTTGCGTTGCTCTGGGCTGCGGGGACCGCTGAGGCGAGAATCAACTGACGTCATGGAACGAGGCTATGGCTTGATCCCTTACGCCACATCCGTCAGCGGAACTAGGACGCAGGGCTTAAGTCTCTTGCTGGTGGCAAATTCTTCAGGAGACTCGTCGGCATAGCCAGTTTGGGACCAGGCTCACGACTCACGGCCTACGATCCTCGCAACACACAGCGTGTTGCGACGATCCCTGGAATACGCCGGGCACCGGGGCCGAGCGCCGTCCAGGCCCGGCTCACTCCTCCTGGCCGTCGTCGTCATCGTCGAGGTCGACGGCGTCCGGGTCACGCAGGGGCCGCAGCCCGCTGACCGGCTGGGAGGCGGTGAAGTTGTACCGGCCCAGGACGTTCAGATTCTTGTGCTTGAGCGGTGAGAGCCGGGCGACGTCCTCGTCGCGGATCTCGTGGCCCTCCGCCCGGAGCTGGGCGACCGCGGCGTCGATGTAGCGAGTCGTCCAGAGAACGACCGCGTTCAAGACGAGACCCAGCGAGCCCAACTGATCTTCCATCCCGTCCCGGTATGCCTGGTGGATGGTGCCCTTCTTGCCGTGGCAGATGTCGCGGGCCAGCTTGTGGCGGGACTCCTGGACGGTGAGCTGCTTGTGCATCTGGCGGCGGTAGGTGTCGTCGACCGGGTCGACGACGGCGAGCAGGTGCAAGGTTTTGGCGATCCGCCCGTACTCGGCGAACGCCTGTCCTAGCGGGTTGGGGTGCCCCTCGCGGCCGAACATCCGCAGCAGGTCATAGGCGCGGACCTGGTTGGTGACCAGGGAGCCGGCCACCCGCAGCATGTCCGGCCACGCGGTGATCACCTTCTTCACGTTGACCTTGTTGCGGGCGATGGCCTCCAGCGGCCCATACCCGCCCGCCGCCTCGGCGCCGGGCATCTGGGCCTTCCAGAACCTTTGGTCCTCCAGGTCCTTGAAGCGCGGGGAGAACCGGTAGCCGAGCATCTTGAAGATGCCGAAGACCATGTCGGAGTAGGAGGCGTTGTCAGTGGCGACCATCTCCGGCTTCACCCCGCCGTCCAGGTTCAGCAGCGCATCCAGGATGAACAGGGAGTCGCGCGGCGTGCCGGGCACCACCATCTGCCCGATCCCGATCACCTGGTCATTGATCGCGTTCAGCCAGGTAATGCCCTTCTTCTTCGCGAAGTACTTGGGGCTCGGAGCGGCGTTGATGGAGCGGACCGGCACAACGAAGCGCAGACCGTCGACAGAGGCGAGCAGACCCTTGCCCAGTACTGCACGATCGGCACCTGGGCCTGGGCTGCGATCAGGGCGGCGTTCGCTGCGGCGAGGGTGTCGGCGCGCAGGTAGTACTGGTCGACGTGGACCAGGCGGGAGCGGGTGAGCGCCTCGACGTTCGGGTTGATGACCGGGGTCATCCCGATGTTGCACGCCTCGGAGACCAGCAGCGCGACGACCGAGGTCGTCAGGTCCTTCATGCGGGTCTTGCCGTCGCCCAGGTGCACGAAGGCGTCCAGGAACCCGGTCCAGCCGTGCACCTCGAACAAAAGGTCCGGCAGGTCGATCTTCGGAAGCATCTTCTCGACCCGCTTGCGCAGCCAGGCAAGCGACTTCGGCTCGCCCAGCGCGTGGAGCTTCTCCACGTTCAGCTTCGCCCGCCCGTTCGGCTGCATCTCGATGCTGATCTTCGCGTCCGGGCCGGCCTCTTCGAGGCGCTCGGCCATCTGCTTCCACGTCGCATCCAGGACCTCGATCAATTCCTTGAGGTGCTCCTCGGCGTTCTCGTCCAGGCTCAATCCCACCAGGACGTCCTCGCGTACCGCCTCCCAGCCCTTGCCCTGGAGCAGGCGGGCGCGCGGGTCGGACCAACGGTGCGAGGGGGAGGCGTAGATGTCGCGGCGCTTGAGCGCACGGAAGAGCTGCTCCAGGACACACACCACGTACGCGTCGCGGTCTATCGCCCCCTGCGGCAGGTCCGCATTCGCGTACACCGCCTTGCGCCAGTGCGCCGGCACCAGCTTGTCGTCGATCTCCCGCGGCAGCAGCGGCTTCTCCGACACCTTCCGTCGCGACAGGGCCGGGAGCCGCTTCACCCCGGTCAGGATGCGCATCCCGCCGGTCGCCGCATCCAGCGCCTTCGACTCGCCCAACAGGGACAGGAACGGCTTGACGGTGTTGTAGCGCAGCGCCAGCGCACCCCGCAGCGCAGTCTCCGCCGTGCCGTCGTCCTCCGGCACCAGGCTCACCACCGTGACCGCCGCACTGGACAGTGCCGCCCGGGGCGCGACCTCCTCCAACGCCCGCCACAGCGTGGCCGCGTCCACATCGCAGCCGGTCTGCTCGATGAGCTCCAGCTCCTCGATGAAAACCGTCGCCGCCCTGGCCACGAGCCGCGACGCCTTCTCCAGCTGTGGCAAGGTCGACAGGCGCTGCTTCTCCGTGGACCGCTTCGCGGTGCTGATCAGTCTCGTCGCCATCAGGATCTCGAACAGGTCGAGCGCGTCGTCGATCGCCTTCGCCTCCAGGTGCCGCATCACCGCGCTGAGCATCGCGGTGCGCTTGGGCTCACTGGTCCGCTCCAGCTTCGGCGCCTTGGTGCCCAGCCCGTAGCGGGCCAGCGCGGAGAGCCTGTTCGGCGGGACCTGCGACAGTTTCAGGCGCCCCAGCTGGAACCCGGCGATGTCGTCGACCCGCTGCAACGCTGCCTTCATCGCGGTACCCGTGGTCCGCGTCGGCGGCCGGCGCATCCGCTCCAGCTCCGAATACCGCTTGCCCTCCGGCGTCTTCAGAGTGGCCACCAGGTTCTCGGGCAGCGCCGCATCCGCCCGCCGGGCCGCCTTGGCGACCGTGGTGTGCAGCCGCTGCTCCGCGATCCCGCGGACCTCGGCGACCTGCCGGGCCAGCACACTCACCCCCGGCAGCAGCACCCGGTTACGGCGCAGCCAACCCACCGAGTGATCGAACAACGCCTTCGGGCCCTCAGCATGCGTCCATGCCCGCCCGTGCAGGAACGCCCGGAACTTCCGGCCCTGGGCGTGATCTTCGTACAGGTGGTAGCCGTATGCCTCGCGTATCTCCCACGCGTGGTCGTACACCGTCTGCCGCCGGTCTGTGTACCGCTTCACGCACGAGGCGTCCTCGATGCCCAGCTGCCCGGCCAGGTGCTCCACCACTGGCCACGGCACATCCAGCGGGTCCTCGCCCAGGAACAGGCCCACGTACCGCACCGTGCACATCTGGAGCGCAAACCCGAGCTGGTGATGCTGCGTACGCCGCAGCGCGATCAGATCTCGGTCCACGTCGTCCAGGAAGAAGAACCGCTCCAGCTCGGGCTGTGTCGGCTCCTCGGCGAACTTCCCGTACGCCTCGGCCTGCTCATCAGTTAAGAACTCCACTGGCATGCGCCGGACGTAACCACCTGCCCACGAGTGACCGTGGATCTTCCAGCGAACATCCGTACGCGACAGATCGCTTGTGCTATTGGATCACGGCAGCGCGACCATGATCGTTCTCACCGATACTGGCTGTTCCGTTGGTCCCCAAGGCCGGTACGGGAGCGCAACGCGCGCGCCCTGTTCGAGGCAGGCCGCCCGTTTCTCCTCGGTGGAGGCCACGGCGACCACCTCCGCGCCGAGCAGCGCGGCGAGTTCGACGGCCGCGAGTCCGACCCCGCCGGCCGCGCCGAGCACCGCCACCCGCTCCCCTTCCTGGAGGCGGCCGATCAGCGTCAGCGCGTTGTACTCGGTGGCGTGCGAGACCCCGAAGGCCGCCGCGCGCCGGGTCGGGATCGTGTCGGGGATCCGGTACAGGCTGGCCGCCCGGACGGCGACCCGCTCGGCGAAGGCGCCGACGAAGACGGACCCGAAGACCCGCTCGCCCTTTCTCGAACCCGTGCCCCGACTCGGCGACCACCCCGGCGAACTCGCTGCCCGGAGTGAACGGCAGGTCCGCCTTCACCTGATAGGTGCCTCGGATCACCAGGCCGTCGGCGAAGTTCACCGCCGCATAGTGCACGTCGACGGGCACCTCACCGTCCGGGTCGGGAACCTCCTCGACGACCACCGGGCCGCCGACGGCGTGGCACCGGGCCGCCCTCATAGCCGCGTCGTCGCGGCCAGTTCGGCCGCCTGGGCCGCCATCTGCAGGACCGCGTCCCCGTAGTAGGCCATCTTCGGGTTGCCGCCGTCGCCCTTCACATGGCGGGCGTAGCCGCCCTCCAGCACGATCGCCATCTTGAACCGGGCGAGGATCACGTAGTAGTCGATGTCGCTGACGTCCCGGCCGCTGACCTTGGCGTAGTGCTCGATGATGTCGGCCCGGTCCGGCATGCCCGTGTAGTCGGCGTACCTGCCCGCGGCGTCCCGGTCCTCGTCGGCGTTCGGCCAGCCCATGACGACCCAGCCGAGGTCGAGCAGCGGGTCGCCGACGGTGGCCATCTCGAAGTCGACCAGGGCGGCGAGCTCGGCGGGCGCCCCGTGCTCGAACATCACGTTGGCGAACTGGTAGTCGCCATGGATGATGCCCGGCTCCCAGTGCCGGGGCCGGTGGGTGCGCAGCCAGGCGGCCGCCGCGTCCAGTCCCGGTATCTCGCGGAACCTGAACTTCGCCAGATGCGCCTGCCAGCGGTCCACCTGGCGGTCGTGGAAGCCGTCCGGGCGGCCGAACCCTTCGAGTCCCTGGGCCCGCCAGTCGACGTTGCCCAGCTTGGCGATGCCCTCCACCAGCTCGTAGGCGAGACCGGGGCGCAGGGACAGGTCGCTCTTGAAGGGCTCGGGCCAGCCGTCGGTGTTCATCGGCGACCAGCCGTTCACATGGCCCATGAGGTAGAAGCACGAGCCGATCACGTCGGTGTCGTCGCAGACCGCGATGGCCTCCGGGTGCGGCACCTCCGTCCCGTTCAGTGCGTTCAGCACCCGGAACTCCCGCAGCATGGTCTCGTTGCGGCCCGGCGGGACCTTCTCCGGGGGCTTGCGCAGCACCATCCGCCGCTCGCCGCGTCGGATGTCGAAGATGTCGTTGGAGGTGCCCCCGGAGATGAGGGACACCTCGACCGGTTCACCCGGAGCGATGTCCCGACCGTCCAGCCAACGGGCGAGCGACTCGATGTTCACATGTTCTCCAGCTGCTTGCGGGCCCACTCGCGGCGAGCGGGCAGATGCTGTGAGGGCCAGGGCCCGGACGCGGCCTCGTAGCCGCGCAGCAGGTCCTTGGCCACCGTGACCTTGTGGATCTCCGAGGGCCCGTCGACGACCGCCATGACGGCCGCGCCGGTCCACATGTCGGCGAAGGGCATCTCGTTGGACACACCCAGGGCACCGTGCAGGTGCATGGAGCGGTACACGATGTCGTGCAGCACCTTCGACGTCAGGAACTTGATGGCGGAGATGTCCTTCCGGACCCGCTTGTAGTCCTGGTACCGGTCGATCTGCCAGGCCGTGTGCAGCACGAACAGGCGGAACTGCTGAAGCTGCGCGTACGAGTCGGCGAGGTCGGCCTGGACGAGCTGCTTGTCGGCCAGCCTGCTGCCCTGGGTCTCCCGGGAGAGGGCGCGCTCGGCCATCATGTCCAGTGCCTTCTGGCACTGTCCGACGACCCGCATCGCGTGGTGGACCCGCCCGCCGCCGAGCCGGGTCTGCGCGATGGCGAAGGCCTGGCCCTCGCCGCCGAGCAGCGCGTCACCGGGGACGCGCACGCCGTCGTACTCGATGAGCGCGTGCATGCCGTCGTCCGGGGCCTCGCTCATCAGACCGAGGTGGCGCTCCATGCGGATGCCCGGGGTGTCACTGGGCACCAGGAACATCGACATGCCCCGGTACGCGCCGACGTCCGGGTCGGTCACGGCCATCACGATGACGAACCTGGAGGTGCGTGCGTTGGAGGAGAAGAACTTGCGGCCCGTGATGACCCAGTCGTCGCCATCTCGCACGGCACGCGTGGTGAACATCTTCGGGTCGGCGCCGGCCTGCGGCTCGGTCATGGAGAAACAGGAGAAGCACTCGCCTTCGAGCAGCGGCTTGAGATAGCGCTCCTTCTGCTCCTCGGTGCCGTAGCGGGCGATGATCTCGGCGTTGCCGGTGTCCGGCGCGGCCGTGCCGAAGATGACGGGGGCCCAACTGGACTCGCCCAGGATCTCGTTGATGAGGGCCAGCTTGAGCTGGCCGAAGCCGCGTCCGCCGAGCTCCGGACCGAGGTGGGGCGCCCACAGGCCCTGGTCGCGCACCTGCTGCTTGAGGGCCCGGACGACCGGGCCGGTCTCCTCGTCGAGGGGATGGAAGGCCCGGTCCGGGTAGACCAGGTCCAGCGGGTCCACACGCTCGGCGCGAAACCACCTGATCCACTCCAGTTTCTCCTCGAACTCCGGCTCGGTGGAAAAGTCCCATGCCATGTCAGACGATCCTCGATTCGTGGTTCCGCCAGTACGTCTCCCGGAGCAGGCCCTTGCGCAACTTTCCGCTGGGATCCCTGGGCAGACTGAGGAAGTCCTCGGCCGCAGGGTCGCCCATCGGGCCCGCGGTGAGCTGGTCGCCCTCGGTCATCTCGTCGATCTCGGAGGGGAGTAGGTGGGTGATGTGGGTGTTGACCGGCATACGGCGGAGACCAAAGCTCTGGGCGGCCCAGGCGACTTCGAGGAAGGCCGCGCCGCTGGGCATACGGATCGCGATGGCGTCCTCCGGCTTGAGGTCCAGCGCCGCCACCAGGTGCCGGGACCGTGCGTCGAGCTCGGCGTACGTGACGGTCCTACCGCCGCTCTCGATGACCGCGATCGCGTCGGGGCGCCGCTTCGCCTGCCATCCCAGATGCATGCGGCGAGAATACCATTCTCGGTGAATGCAAGTAAGAGTCTCGTAACCTGCGCTGCGTGATTCGGTAGGGCGCCGCAACTTATTCCCGTTGAAGTGGAGTATCGTTCTGCAATGTGACCGCAGTCCCCGAGGAACCAGCGTGGCGCCAGCGCGCCGTAGAGCGATCGACCCGCGCCGCGAAGCTTCGCGCCGAGCAACGCGTCCAGCGCTTCCTGGACTCGGCACAGGAGTTGATCGCCGAGAAGGGCACGACCGGCTTCACCGTCCAGGAGGTCGTCGACCGCTCGAAGCAGTCCCTGCGCAGCTTCTATCAGCACTTCGACGGCAAGCACGAGTTGCTCCTCGCGCTGTTCGAGGACGCGCTCTCGATGGGCGCCGCCAAGGTCCGCGAGGCAGCCGCGACCGAGAGCGATCCGCTGCAGCGCCTGCGGATCGCCGTCGAGACGCTCTATGAGCAGTCACACCCCAGCCCCGGCGTCCAGCGCCCGCTGTTCAACGACTTCGCGCTGCAACTGCTGGTCAAACACCCCGAGCAGGTGGCGACCGCCCACATCCCGCTGCTCACCGTCTTCACCGAGATCATCGAGCAGGCCGCCGAGGCCGGTCTCATCGCCGACGGGAAGCCCCGCCGCCAGGCCGCCCTCGTCATGCAGACCGTCATGTTCGCCTCGCAGGCCCACGGCGTCCCCGCCGACAGCCACGCCCACCCGGTGACCTCCGAAGAGGTCTGGCAGTTCTGCCTGGGTGGCATCTCCGGCGTTCCGGCCACGGCCGGCAGGTCCGCCTCCGCGTAACACGGTCTCGACCCCCTGATCCACCCGCACAGGCAGTCCCATTCTCCACATCGGAGAGCATGGTTCTCATCACTGTGCCGGAGAATCAGGGGGTTGGGATCTTCTGCGGTTTGGCTGAGTTCGAGTGAGTTCTGACGCGCACGAGTGAGCATCGGTGTCCCGCCCTTGTGCGAGCTTCCGAAAGGGGCAACTGTTCGCGTGTCGAATGCGTGACCTTTTCGGGTGGTGGTCGTTGGGTGCGGTGACGGGAACTTCGACGCCGACGGGGGTAACGGGTGAGCGCGCTGCGGGAGGTGGCGGCGCCGTTCGCGGTGCCCGGCCCCTCTGGGGTGGCGATCCGGGCCCGGCTCCGGGCGACGGACGCGGATGCGGCGGTACTGGCCGAGGTCGGAGCGTTCCTGGGCTCCCTGGCCGCTGGTGATCTTGCGGTGCGGTCCCGGCAGGGCCTGGCCCACGACGCGGCGACGTGGGCGGCGCGGAAGCGGGAGCTGACCGGGGCCTCATCTGCGCGCTTGGCGGGCAGTCTCACCAAGGCCACGCATGACCAGTGGGCGCTGGCCCGGCGCGGTCAGACGGCCGAGATGGCGTGGCTGCGCGGGGAGATCACCCGGACCGAGGCTCGGCTGGCCCGCCCCCTCGGCGTCAAGGCCAACAAGCGCGAGGGGCTGGTACGCGGCTACGGCTCCCGGGCGGAGTGGCATGCCAAGTCCCGCCGCCTGCACACGCTCAAGGACCGGCTGACGCGCGTGGAGGCGGACTGGGCGGCGGGCCGGGTGCACGTGGTGCGCGGCGGCAAACGGCTGGCCCGCCTGCGTCACCACCTGGAGGAGGCCGGACTGGAGGAGCGGGGATGGCGGGAGCGGTGGCGGGCGGCGCGGATGTTCCTGGCCGCTGACGGGGAGTCCGGCAAACGCCTGGGCAACGAGACCATCCGCGTCACCGAGACCGGGCAGGTCTCACTCAGGCTCCCGGCAGCCCTGTCGCATCTGGCCAACGCCCCCCACGGGCGGTACGAGCTGGACGCCGCCGTGGTGTTCAAGCACCGGGGTGAGGAGTGGCTGGACCGGATCACGAACAACCAGGCGGTTGCCTACCGCATCCACCACGACGTGGTGCGGGGCCGTTGGTATGTGACCGCTGCCTGGCAGCGCGCGGCCGTCCCGGTACTGCCGCCACAGGCGGCGCTGGCCCGGGGCGTGGTGGCAGTGGACATGAACGATGACCACCTGGCCGCCTGACGCCTGGATATCCACGGTAACCCGGTCGGCGAGCCCCGGCGCTTCTGCTACGACCTGTCCGGCAGCGCACCACACCGGGACGCCCAGATCCGGCACGCCCTCACAGGACTGCTGCACTACACCCGCCGCTGCGAGGCCGCGGCGATCGCCCTCGAGGACCTCGACTTCGCCGACGGCAAGTCCCGGGAGAAGTACGGGCGTAACAAACGCTTCCGCCGCCTGATCTCCCGCTTCCCTACCGCGAGGCTCAAGGCCCGGCTGGTGGCGATGGCCGCCGAACACGACCTCGCCATCGTCGCGGTCGACCCGGCCTATACCAGCCGCTGGGGCGCCCAGTACTGGCAAAAACCCCTCACCACGCCCACCCGCAAGACCACTCGCCACGACGCCGCCGCCGTGGCGATCGGACGGCGCGCCCTCGGGTATCCGATCCGGCGACGGACGGCACCGCCCCCACACGACCGGAGCGATCGTGTGGGGCATCGGACCGCCCAGGCCGGTCCGGATACCCGGTGGCGTGAGGGACCCCGCCCCCGCATTCCCGGACCACGGACACGATCCGTGCTGCCCGGATGCGGAGCGAAAGCGGGCGACCAGTGTGCCCAACACCGTTCGGAGCACACGGCTGAGCATGGGTCCTGGCCCCAGGACTCACTCCCGCTCAGTCCCTAGGAACGGTTCCCATGACCGTACGGACGGACACCAGGCCTCACTACCGGGCGCGCGTCCGGGTGGAGGAGATTGCGGGCGGACCTTCAGCCCGTTGCCCTCCAGTCACTCGGCGTTCGGCAGCGAACCGATCGCCACCAACACCTCGTCGGCCAACGGCGAAGAAGCCGTCGACCTCACCCGCATCCACCAACCCGACATCGTCCTCATGGACATCCGCATGCCCCACACCGACGGCCTCACCGCCACCATCTGCGCCGACCCCGACCTTGACACCACCCGCCCCCTGACCCCCAGTCCCCACACTCCGGGAGACCGCCCCGCCCTGTTCTGTGATAACCCAGGAGGATCACCATCACTGAGTGAGGTGGACCGGGCATCGGGAGAGGACATGGATCTGCGACAGATGGAGGTCGTCGTCGCGGTGGCCGAGGAGGGCGGGTTCACCGCCGCGGCGCAGCGGCTGCACGTGGTGCAGTCCGCCGTCTCGAGCACCGTGCGCGCACTGGAGCGGGAGCTCGGGACCCCGCTGTTCGACCGCACCACGCACCGGGTGTCGCTGACCCCGGCGGGCGAGGCCTTCGTACCGGCCGCTCGGGCTACGTTGCGGTCCGCCGAACAGGCGCGGTCGGTGGTCGACGCGGCGCGGGGGCAGCTGCGGGGGCGGGTGACGGTCGGCACGATGCAGGGGGTGTGGGCCGACCTGCACCGCCCGCTGGCCGCGCTGCGGGCGGAGCATCCGGGTGTGGTGGTGCGGCTGCGGCAGGCGGCCGTGACCGACATCCGCCAGGCGCTGCGCGAGGGCACGGTGGACCTGGCCGTGGTCGCGCTCGACCGTCAGCAACAGCGCGGGCTGGCGACCCGGCTGCTCGCCCGGGAGGAGATGGTGCTGGTGTCCGCGCCGGGGCGGACACCCTCCGGGGCCGGGCCCGACGGGAGGGTCACGCTCGCCGAAGCGGCCCGGCTGCCGATGGTGGACTTCACGCCCGGCTGGGCAATCCGCCTCGCCGTCGACCGGGCGTTCCGTGCGGCCGCCGTCGAGCGCGAGTCCACCTTCGAGGTGAACGACATCGTGGCGGCGTCCGAACTCGTCCGCGCCGACCTGGGTGTCTGCGTCATGCCCACCTCGATCGCCGACCGCTTCCCCGACCTGGACACGCACCGGTTCGACCGGCACGCGCCGCACTGGAAGGTCATGGTGGTCCAGCCGCGCGGCGAGGCGCCCCCGGCGGTCGCGGCTCTGCTGCGGCACATGACCTGACGGACCGCGGCGCGGGAGGCGGTGGAGGGCCGAAGTGGTTCATCTCGTTCAGAGATGACTGACATTTCAGATCATCGCCATGGCAGGGGAAGCACGGAGGCTCTTCCTGTGCTGAGGAAACCGTGCGAGCGACTACGAGGCCGCTCGACCACCACTCAGTGCTTCGCGAACCGCTCCACCGGTTCCCTTCCCGAGAAGGTGCCCGTGTCCAAGTCCCCCGTCCTCAAGTCACCGGGCCAGGCCGCCACCGCGCAGGCGGCGCACGGCGTGCCGGGCTGGCTGGTCGGCCTCTTCGCCGTCGCCTCCGGCTTGACGGTCGCCAACCTGTACTACGCCCAGCCCCTGCTGTCCTCGCTGCGCGACGTGTTCCACGTCGGCACGGCGACCGCCGGCGGGCTCATCACCCTCACCCAGGTCGGCTATGTCCTGGGCATGCTCTTCCTGGTCCCGCTCGGCGACCGGCTGGAGAAGCGCGGACTGATCAGCGTGCTCCTGACGGTCACCACGCTCGCCCTGGTCGCCGCGGGTCTCGCCACCAGCTTCCCCATGCTGCTGATCGCCTCCCTGATCAGCGGAGGCACCTCGGTCGTCGCCCAGATCCTGGTCCCCTTCGCGGCGAGCCTCGCCCCCGACCACGCCCGTGGCCGGATCGTCGGACGGGTGATGAGCGGCCTGCTCACCGGAATCCTGCTCTCCCGTACTCTCAGCAGCCTGGTCTCCGACGTGGCCGGCTGGCGGGTGGTGTACCTCGGCTCCGCCGTCCTGATGGCCCTGCTCGCCCTGGCCCTGCGCGCGGCCCTGCCGCAGCACGCGCCGACGACGACCCTGCCGTACGCCCATGTCCTGCGCTCCACGCTCCAACTGGTGCGCCGTCACCCCACGTTGCTGCGCCGGGGCCTCTACCAGGCGGCGATGTTCGGTGCGTTCAGCGCGTTCTGGACCACCGTGTCGTACGTCCTGACGGGCCCTCACTTCCACTACTCCCCCATCGGTGTCGGCCTCTTCGCCCTCGTCGGGGCGGCCGGTGCGGCCGTCGCGCCCTTCGCCGGTCGCTGGGCCGACCGTGGGCTCGTCCGTCCCCTGACCGGAATAGCCTTCGCCGTCGCGGTCCTGGCCTTCGCGCTCGCGGGCTTCGGTCAGTCCCACATCACCCTGATCGCCCTGGCCGCGATCCTCATCGACACCGCCATGCAGACCACCATGATCCTCGGTCAGCACAGCATCTACCAGCTCGACCCGAACGCCCGCGCCCGCCTGAACAGCGCGTTCATCGCGATCTTCTTCGTCGGCGGCGCGCTCGGCTCCCAGCTCGGCTCGATCGCCTACCACGCCGGGGTGGACCGCGGTCACCGTCCTGGGCGCCGCCCTGCCGGTGCTGGCGCTGCTCCACTGGACGACGGAACGCCGTACGGCCTGATCAGCGGCCAGGGGAGCGGGTCATGAACCCGCTTCCCCCCGCAGGAAGTCGCTCACCTGCCAGGCGAGGCTGTCCCTCGCCGAGCCGGAGCGGGCACCGACGTCGACCGAACCCTCGTACAGGTCGATGCCGCCGACCCACAGGTACCGGTCGGTCCACTCGTCGTCGACCTTCAGCTGGATCTGGATGTCCGCCCGGGACAGGGAGGCGTCCGGGCCGGCGGCGAAGAGGACCGCGGTGGCCCGGCGCAGGGGGTAGACGTCATAGCCCTCGATGAACTGGGAGTTGCGCCAGTCCAGGAAGGCGCTCTCACCGTCGGGGCCGACACGGATGTCGATCTGGCCGTCCTCGAGGTGGATGCCGAAGTGCTCGCCACCGCGGTTCTCGACGGTCACCCGGCACCGGAAGTAGGTGAGCCCTTCGGCGGCGTCGTCGCGTCCGCGCGGGGGCTCGGCCCGCTCCACCCCGTGGACGCGGACGCGCAGGCCGGCGTGCTCGTCGTACTCCTGCCAGTCCCCGACCACGTTCGGTTCGTGCACGGTCCACCTCTCCACCTCAGAGAGCTGTTTCCTATCTGTGCCCTCAACTGGGTGTCAAATGGGCGGAACGCACCGTGGCCAGCGTTTTTGCCCTCCTTGATCGGCGATCAAGCCGTGCCCAGGCAGAACCCGCGTCCCCGCCACCCGGGGGACATTTCCGTGCGTGCTGCACATCACGTTCTCAGGCGCCGCGGCGCAGCGCCCGCATCTGCTCGTCGAGGGGGCCGAGGCCGACGTCGCGGCGCCGCTCCTCGAGGGTCTCGGGCCGCCGGATCGGATACGGGCGGAAGGTCGCGGGATCGACCCGGGTGCCGTAGAACTGGGGCTGGCCGAGTTCGACCGCGCAGTGGTCGGCGATGTAGGCGTGATGCGGTCCGGGGCAGCGTCCGTCCGCGGTCGCCTGGGCGATCAGATCGCGGCAGCGGAGCTGGAAGTCGAGGTCCGAGGCGTGCAGCAGGATCATCAGGGCCGCCGTCGAGGCGGGCGCGCCGACCAGGTCCGCGGTCGGCCAGCCGTGTCGGCGGACGATCGTCGCGAGGGCGTCGGCATTGGTCCTGCGGCATTCGACGAGACCGCGCCGGACCTGTGGAGTGGGGTTCGTCCGCGCCTGCCGCATCAGGTGCCGCTCCTCGTCGGCCCGGCGCGAGAGTTCCCGGGCGAGCGCGACGGCGAGTGCCGGGAGAGTCCGTGCGGACGCGGGATCCGGCCCCACCGGTGATCCGTCCGGTCCCACCATTGATCCGTCCGCTCCCACGGGTGATCCGTCCGGCTCCGACCGCGCGCCGTCCGGTTCCGTCGGGGTGCCGGCCGCAAGGTGCCCCGGGAATCGCTTCATGGCATGCCCCGCAGCGCCAGAGTGAACCAGACCCTCTTGCCCATGGTGCCGGGGTCGGGCGGCGCGATGCCCCAGTCCTCGGACACTGCGGCCACGATGGCCAGTCCGCGTCCCGACTCCTCGGCGCCGCCCGTGTCGCGCGGTCGTGGCAGGGCGGACGAACGGTCGGCGACCGTCACGCGCAGCTCGTGCCCGATGTGCTCGAGGGTGACGGTGATGGTGTCGCGCGGGTCGGGACTTCCGTGTCTGACCGCGTTGGCGAACAGTTCGTCGGTCGCGAGAACGGCATCGTCGAGGCGCTCGGAGGGCAGGCGTAGACGGGTGAGGTGTTCGGCGACCATGCCCCGCACGTCGGCCGCGCGTGAGGGATGGGCGGGGACCGTGGTCCGCGCCAGGCCGGGGTACGTCATGGGCAGCGCGCTGGCGACGTGCTGCGGTGAGGGCGACGGCCCGCGGCGATGAGCCCTGGACGCCGTCATCGATCCTCCATCATTGCAGCGCGGGTGGGGGATGTGCTCGATGGCTGCCCGTGCAGCCAACAGGTCACGGCCCCGCGTCGACCAGGGGGTATCGGGGTTGTCCGGTTGCAGGCACGTAGTGGTGTGGGATGTATGTTCGATCGGGTGAGGAACGTGAGCGGGAGCCCGACGCCGGTGCGCCCCGGCGATCCCACCGGGTGGTCGGGAGTGCGCGACAAGCGCGTCCTGGTCACCGGTGGAACGCGGGGGCTCGGCGAGCAGATCGTGCGGCTGCTCGTCGCCGAAGGGGCCCGGGTGGCGACCTGTGCGCGCGGCGCGCGTGACCTGACGGCGCTGGCGGCGTCGCTGGACTCCCCGCTGTTCACGCAGGCGCTCGACGTCACGGAGCCGGAGCGCCTGGAGGAGTTTGTCGCAGCCATGGCGAATCGTTTCGGCGGCCTTGACGGGGTGGTGGCCTGTGCGGGCGGTTCTCGCGGTGGCCGCTTCGAGGAGGCGGACGCCGAGGACTGGGCGGCGACGTGGGAGGTGAACGTCGGCCATGCCGCGCGCCTGGTCCGGGCCGCGGTGCCGCATCTTCGGGCGGCCGGTGGCGGATCGGTCGTGGTGATCTCGTCGATCTCCGGCTGGAAGCCCGGGCCGCCCGTCCAGTACGGGGTGGCCAAGTCCGCCCAGATCCAGTTGGCCGCCTCGCTCGCCCGTGAACTGGGGCCGGACGGAATCCGGGTGAACGCCGTCTCCCCCGGGTCGATGCTCATCCCGGGCAGGCGCTGGGACCGGATGCGCCGGGACGACCCCGAGGCGTACGCGGGATTCGTGGCGACGGAGCTTCCGAGCGGAGCGCCGGTCGCTCCGCAGGAGGTCGCCCGGGTGGTGGCGTTTCTGCTGTCCGACTGGTCGAGCGGTATCTCGGGAGCCCACCTCCCCGTCGACCGCGCCCAGAACGCGCCCTCGCCGGACGGTTATTGAGCGGACCATTCCTGTCTCAGGACCTGTCCCTGTCTCACGGCCCGTCCCTGCCTCAGGGACGCCTCCTGCCTCAGGGACCGCTCCCGCTGAGTCATCCACCGGACCGGCCGGCGCGCTCCCCGTCATGCCGCCACCCCCAGCACCACACGGGACCTGCGCTCGAACTCCTGCACCATCGGTTCGTGACGGCGGGGCTGCAGCCGGGTGCGGAAGTCCCGCAGGGCCTGGATCGACCGTTCGCTGTGCACGGTACTGAGGGTCTCCAGCGCTTCGGTGGCCGCGCCGACGGCCTCGTCGAGCCGGTCCTGCTGGAGATGCGCGGTCGCGAGGACCGAGCGGCTGATGGCCTGGCGCCTGCGCCGGTCGGCGTTCGCACTCAGCGACTCGCTCGCCGTACGTTCCGCCTGGGCGGCGAGCCCCAGGTCACGGAAGCACAGGGCGGCCTCCGCCTGCAGATAGTGGTGGTCGAGGTAGCGCACCCAGACGGATTCCTGGTCGGCGCCCCGGCTCACGTCCAGTTGCCCTTCCGCCAGGCGCAGCGCCTCCGCGGCCTCGCAGGAGTGCCCCTGGGCGGCATGCCCGCGTGCCGCCATGGCGTGCAGGCGCATCAGTCCGAGCGGGCTGCCCGCCCCTTTCGCGGTGGCGACGCCGGCCCGGGCCAGGGCCACCCCCTCGTCGGGACGGCCGAGGTTGGTGGCCAGATGGGAGAGTCCGGCCAGGATCTGACCTCCCAGCACCCGATCGCGCCCCTCGGCGCACAGGCGCAGCCCCTGGGTCATGTACCGCTGCGCGAGCCCGTACTCCCCCGCGTCGTACGAGCTCCAGCCGGCCATCGCGGCGAGGCGCGCGGCAGCCGCGTACAACTGCCGTTGCAGCTGCAGCGGGGTGCCGCGGCGCTGCAGCATGGGGACGACCTCGGTGGAGAGGTAGTGCACGATGCTGGTGCGCACACCGCCGCCGCCGTAGTGGTTGTCCATCTGGTCGAACATGGCGATCATCGCGTGCACCTGTTCGACGGGCCCGCCGCTCGCCACCACCGTCGGATGGAAGCCGTCCTGCTGCTCCAACAGCCACAGCAGCCACTCTCGTTGGGGGTTGGTCAGCGCGGTGGCGACGAAGGGCACCGCGCCGAGGAGGCTGCGGCGGGAGATGTCGGTGGAGCCCAGCTCGGCCAGGGTGTGAAGGGTTTCCGCCACGTCTTCGCCATAGACGAGGGCCCGGCCCGCGACCGGGCGCTGTTGGTCGGAGTGGAAGCCGAGGTCCGCGGGCGACACGGCGCGGCCGAGCCGCTCGGACAGTACGGCGGCGATCAACTCCGGTGTGGTGCCCCGTGGTTGCTGGCCCTGGAGCCAGCGGGTGACCGACGCCTTGTCGTAGTTGGAGTCCACGCCCTGACGGCGGCCAAGTTCGTTGACCCTGTGGGCGAGGGAGGCATAGGAGCAGCCGGCTGCCTTGAGGGCGGCCGCCAGCGTCGAGTTGGCCCCGCCGGGGCCCTTGCCGGCGCTCCTTGATTGTCCGTCGGTCACGGTGGCCACCCAGGTCTCGCATCACGGTCCGTACGGGCTTCGCCGTACCTGCCGGTACATCAATTCTGCGACGGCACGGCACGGTTGGACGTTTGTCGCCACTGACTGTGTGACAGGTCGCCCGATCACTATGGTCGCCGACAGGCTCAACACGCAACCAGCGTTCTGATAATTTCAGAACGATCCGCATCGCCCTGTCTCTGTCAACGACCGCGTGGCACACTGCACGCTGTGATACAGCCGTACCGGGAGGTAGGACGTGAGTGACAACCGCTCGAGCGGCAGCGCACCCACGGTCCTGCGGATGGTCCTCGGCAAGCGGCTGAAGCAGCTGAGGGAACGGGCGGGAGTATCGTTCGAGGAGGCGGCACGGGCGATCGAGGTCACTCCGTTGACGGTCCGCCGGATCGAGAAGGCCGAGGTCGGCCTCCGGATCCCCTACGTGAAGGAGTTGCTGCACACCTACGGGGTACCGGCGACGGAGATCGACGACTTCCTCGCGCTGGCCCGGGAGGCCAATCAGCCGGGCTGGTGGTACAAGTACCGCGATGTGCTGCCCGAGTGGTTCAGCGCCTACGTGAGCCTGGAGAGCGAAGCCAGCGTCATCCGTCTCTACGAACCCCACTACGTTCCGGGCCTGTTGCAGACGAACGACTACGCCAACGCGCTCATGCGCGTGGGCTTCCCCAACGCGTCGCAGGAGGACGTCGCCCGCCGCGTCGCCCTGCGGACCAGGCGGCAGGACCTGCTCGCCAAGCCGGACGCGCCCGCCATCTGGGCCATCCTCGAGGAGACGGTGCTGCGCCGCCCGGTGGGCGGGGCCGAGGTGATGCGGGCCCAGATCGACCGGCTGCACGAGGTCCTGGACATGCCGAAGGTCAGGATCCAGGTCATGCGCTTCGGGGTGGGGGCACATCCCGGCGCCTTCGGCCCGTTCCACCACTTCCGCTTCGGCTTCTCCGAACTGCCCGATGTCATCTACACCGAAAGCCTCGCCGGCGCGGTCTATGTCGACCGGCCCGCCGACGTCGTCACCTATCTCGAAGTGCTGGACCGGATGTCCGTGCAGGCGGAACCGGTCGCTCGGACCAGGGCCATCCTGGGTGAACTGCGTAAGGAGTTGTAATCCATGGGATCCAAGGGCCCCATCTACAGCGGCATGCCGGCCGTCGACCTGGGCACCGAGGGCTGGGAGAAGCCCTGGAGCGGTACGAACGGCGGGAGTTGCGTCGAGGCCAAGCGGCTGCCCGACGGCAGTGTGGCCTTCCGCCAGTCCAAGGACCCGGACGGGCCCGCGCTGGTCTACACCCGGGACGAGATGATCTCGTTCCTCGAAGGCGCCAAGTCGGGCCAGGCCGACTTCCTCGTCGCCTGAGGCGCGGCAGCACCGCCCTAGTAGGGCTTTGTTACGTACCCTGGTTGATCGTTCCGAGGTAGTCTCGTGATGTCCTGTCAGGTGTGACACCTGAGGAGATGGACGAGATCCGCCCCCGCTTGGAGGCGTTCGCAGCCGAGATGCTCGGCACGGTGAAACGCCGGGACCAGCGGGCCAAGGGCGAGCTGTACGTGCGTGGGCTGATGCTGGACGGCAAGCGCAAGTCGATGCAGCCGATGGCCGAGCGTCTGGGCGTGGACCACCAGCAGCTGCAGCAGTTCATCTCCTCCTCCACCTGGGACTACGTCGAGGTGCGGCGCCGGGTCTCGCGGTGGGCAGCGGCGCACATCACCCCGGAGGCGTATGCGATCGACGACACGGGCTTCCCAAAGGACGGGTACGACTCCCCTGGGGTGGCCCGGATGTACTGCGGCGCCTTGGGCAAGCGCGGAAACTGCCAGATAGCGGTCAGTGTCAACTTGGTCAGCGACCACGCCTCAGCGGCCGTCAACTGGCGGCTGTTCATCCCCGACAGCTGGGACGACGCCGCATCCGGGGACGACCCGCTGCTGGCCGAGGCGATCCGCCGACGCCGCCAGCGGGCGGGCATCCCCGACCAGGTCCGCCACAAGGAGAAGTGGCGCCAGGCGCTGGAGATGCTCGACGAGGTCCGCGGCCAGTGGGAACTGCCCGGTCTGCCGGTGGTCGCCGATGCCGGTTACGGCGATGCCACCGGCTTCCGCCTGGGCCTGACCGAACGCGGTCTCGCCTACGCGGTCGCCGTCAAAGGAACCACCACCGCCTACCCCGGTGAGGCGTTGCCCGAGCGTCCGCCCTACAGCGGCCGCGGCCGCCCGCCCCGGCCCGCCTACCCGATGCCGCACAGCACCCTGCGTGACCTCGTCCTGGCCGCCGGGCGGGGCGCCGCCCGCACCGTCACCTGGCGCCAGGGCACCAAGAGCGGTCCGCGCAACCCACGGGCCGACATGCGCTCGCGCTTCGTGGCCATGCGCGTGCGCCCGGCCAACCGCGACATCCCCCGTGACCTGGACGGCAGTCTGCCCGAGTGCTGGCTGCTGGCCGAATGGCCACCCGGCGCCGCCGAGCCCACCGACTACTGGCTCTCCACCCTGCCCGCCGGCACCCCGCTACGCGAACTCGTCCGTATCGCCAAGATCCGCTGGCGGGTCGAGCACGACTACCGTGAGCTCAAGGACGGCCTCGGCCTGGACCACTTCGAAGGCCGCAGCTACCTCGGCTGGCACCGGCACGTGACCCTGGCCGCCCTCGCCCAGGCCTTCTGCACCATGCTCCGCCTCGACCCAAAAGTCCCTGCGCCGGCCTGACCCTCTACGCGGTTCTGCGCGCGTTACAGAAGATCCTGGCCACCTGGACCGGCGCCTGCTCGATATGCGGCCACCCCGCCCCCACACCCGAACCCCACCACAGGACCTAACAAAGCCCTACTAGGCCCTGTCGTCAAATTCCCGTCTGCCCGGCGACGCCATACACGCACTCTCGCCGCACCGGGCGAAAGCCCAAGTACATCCAGTACGAGGCCTTCCGCCCGGCACGCCGAGAGCACGCACCTGACGCCGCCGGGCCCGCCCTTCGGGCGGACGACGGGAATTTGACGACAGGGCCTAGCCGCACCACTACGCCCGCACAACCGGACAACCCGCACGCCCACTCCCGCCGCGCGGGTTGTCCGTTCACACTGAGGGCGTCGGTCGTCCCGGAGGGAGCGGTATGCGCACCGGACCCTGCCGCGAGGTGCGAGGGTGATCCTCGACCGGGCCCTCAGCCAGTGCCGGACCCTGGTCGTCGACGGTCCCGACGGAATCGGCAGAGGCGTTCTGATCGCCGAGCTGGCCCGGCACGGATTCCTGGTCCGGCTCTGCCGCGGGCCCCTCCACCATGTGGACCCCACCCGGCCGTACCGCGAACTCCTCGCCGCGCCGGGCCGGTTGGCCGTCGACGGCAGTCTCGTGCACGAATTGGTCTACGGACCGCTGCGCCGCGGACGCTCCCGGGTGACCTGGATCCAGGCCCTGGACTTCGCCGAAGCGGTGGCGGAACGCGACGGGGCCCTCGTCCACGTAACCGGCGAGGCGGACGACACCGAGGCGGTCGACGCGTACGAGCGAGCGCTGCGCACCCTTGCCCAACACGTCCCCGTGGTGACCGTGGACGCCGAGACCCTCGGGCACTCCATTCGTGACCCCCCGGCCCGCACCGATCCTCAACTCAGCGAATATCAAAAACAGTTGACGGTAGGTTACTGACAGACCGCGTGACGGAGGCAGGAGACATCTCATGGCAGACGGCCGGCCCAACCCCGACCAAGAGACGTTGTCCAAGATCGACACCACGGTGCCGCACTCGGCCCGCATCTGGAACTACTGGATGGGCGGGAAGGACAACTACGAGGTCGACCGGATCGCGGGCGACGCCTACCGTGAGGTCGCGCCGAACATCGAGACGATGGCCCGGGCCTCCCGCGAGTACCTGATCCGGACCGTGACCTTCGTGGCCGGTGAGTTCGGTATCCGCCAGTTCCTGGACATCGGCACCGGCCTGCCCTCGTACGACAACACCCACCAGGTCGCCCAGCGGGTGGCGCCCGAGTCGCGCATCGTCTACGTGGACAACGACCCCCTGGTGCTGCGCCACGCGCAGGCGCTGCTGACCAGCACCGCCGAGGGTGTCACCAACTACATCGACGCGGATCTGCACGAGCCCGAGAAGATCGTCGAGGCCGCGAGCCGGATCCTGGACTTCGACCAGCCCGTCGCCCTGATGCTCATGGGCATCCTCGGTCATATCCAGGACTATGAGGAGGCCAAGTCGATCGTCCGCACCCTCCAGGGCGCCCTGCCCTCCGGCAGCTACTTCGTGCACTACGACAGCACCGACACCGACGCCGCGCTCAAGCAGGCGCAGCAGGGCTACGACGACACCGGCGCCGTCCCGTACGTTCTGCGCAGCCCGGAACAGATCACCGCGTACTACGAGGGCCTGGAGCTGATCGAACCCGGCATCGTCTCCTGCCCCCTGTGGCGCCCCACGCCCGGCACGACACCGGAGCCCACCGACGTGCACGGCGGGGTGGCGTTCAAGCCTTGATCAGGTGCGCGGCGCCGGTTCGATGTTCTGGTTGAGGCGGAACAGGTTGTCCGGGTCACGGTCGGCCTTGACACGGGCCAGGCGGGCGTAGTTGTCGCGGTAGCTGGCCCGTACGCGCTCCTGGCCCTCGTCCATCATCATGTTCACGTACGCCCCGCCCGCGGAGTACGGGTGCAGCGCGTCGGAGTAGTCCACGCTCCAGCGCTTGACGAGCGCGGCGCCCGTCGGGTCGGAGTCCACGCCCGCGTACACGGTTGCCCAGCGTGCGTTCCGGTAGCTCCAGGCGGTGTCCGTCGGTGCGATGTCGTGGACGGCGCCGTCGATCGGGTACAGGTGCATCGTCGATTTCCAGGTCGGCGGTCCGCCGCCGTACCTGACGTGCGCCTCGACCGCCTCGTCGGGGATCTCGTCGACGAAGTCCGCGCGCCAGTACCACTGGTCGCCGGGCGGGTAGAGCCCGTCGAACGCGGACTGGAGCGCGGGGAACGGCATTGGCGCCGCCCCGTGCAGCAGCGGCTCGGGCACGGCGTCGAGGAGGGGTGCCATCTCCGCGGCCGCCGCCTCGGTGTCGTCCCCGACGCGGCACCAGACGACCCCGCAGACCTTGCGCAGATGGATCTCCTCGGGGAACGGCGGGCCGGGCGGGACGGAGCCGAACATGAAGAAGCCGTTCAGCTCTCGGGGGGCGTTCGGGAGGAAGTCGCGGTAGACGGTGAGGACTTCGGCACCGAGTTCGACGGGCCAGAAGGTCGGGCCCGCGACGACGGTGCTGACCTGGTGCAGCCGGAACAGGAACGAAGTGACGACTCCGAAGTTGCCGCCGCCCCCGCGGATCGCCCAGTACAGGTCGGGGTTCTCCGCGTCGCTCGCGCGCACGTGCTCCCCGCTCGCCAGGACGAGGTCGGCCGCCAGGAGATTGTCGACGGTCAGCCCGTACTTACGGGTGAGATGCCCGATGCCGCCGCCCAGGGTGAGGCCGCCGACTCCCGTCGTGGAGATGATGCCGGCGGGAGTGGCCAGGCCGTGCTCGTGGGTGGCACGGTCGACCTCGCTCCACACGCAGCCGCCCCCGACCCGTACCGTGCGGGCCTCCGGGTCGACCTCGATGTCCTTGAGGGGTGAGAGGTCGAGGACCACACCGTCGTCGCAGACCCCCAGACCCGCGCCGTGATGGCCCCCGCCCCGCACGGCGAGCGCGAGCCCGTGGTCGCGGGCGAAGCCGACGACGTAGGACACGTCCTCGGCGCTGGTGCACCTCGCCACCAGGGCGGGCCGCCGGTCGATCATCGCGTTGTAGACGGTACGGGCCTCGTCGTACCCGGAGTCACCGGGTCCGATCAACTGTCCCTTGAATCCCGTCAGTTCCTGTCGCGCTGCCTGTGCCGGTGTGATGGACATGCCCCTCCCCCTGTCTGGGGGCCGGTTTCAGGGCACCCGTGCCCGGGGCCTTTGGATCCAGTCTCCCTCCGATGGATCCGATGCGCCTGTTCTGCTCCGGTCCCGACGGCGCCGTACCGGTCGAACTCGCCGAGCGTGCGCTCGCTTCGCCGGATCGCACCGGTGCCGGCCGCCGGGTCCCAAGGATCGTGGACCCGGTAGCCGTAGGGCGAAGTCGGCGCCTTCGCCGTCGCATGCCGCACCCGGGGGGGGGCAGGGGCGCCCGGTCCGGGTACGCGCGCGATCACGTCACGGCGATCACGGCCTCCGTGTCGTGCGGGGACCCCGCGAACGCCGGTTCCGGCAGCACCACCTGACGCGGCGTCCGGCGCGCCTCCCGCAGGCTGGGCACGGGCCCGGTCGGGACCAGCGGAGCGCGCTCGGCGGCGCGGGCCCGCCAGGAGAACCAGATGATCTTGCCGCCGGCGCCGGTGGCACAGCAGCCCCAGCCGTCGCTGAGGGCGGCGATCTGCGCCAGGCAACCCTGGGGAGCGTTGTGCGGGCGCAGATCCTGGTCGTTGTCGGAGACGGCGGTGATGAGGTGCGAACCGTTCCACCACATCTCGATGGTGGTGTTCTTGTCCGTCGCGTGCCGGTCGATCGTATGCAGCAGCGCTTCCGCGCAGTGACAGACGGAATCGACGAGCGTCTCCAGGTTCCAGTACCGGAGATGGGCCCCCAAAATGCGCTTGACCTGGCCGACCCGCTCCGGGCTGACCTCCACGTCGAGGTGGTAGTAACAGGGCACTGCAGGTTTCATCTTCGTTGGCTCCTCACGGCGAAGCTCTCGCCTCTCCTCGCCCTTCGCGGACCGAGCCCCGAACACGAAGCGTGAGCGCTGGTCGCTTCTGAGTCAGTCCCAGAGTGCGAGTGCTACTCCGTTCGTGCAACACGAGAAGGGTCCCAATATGGTTGAAGAGCCAACAAGACGCTGGGTGCCCGCGCAGGCACCATGAGTGAGGGCGCCGCCCTCCGTAGTGGGTCGGTGCCCTTCCGCGCACGGCCGTCCGGCAGCAGCCGGGGGCCCCGTGCGCAGTCGACAGAGTGGGAAGGTGACCGGCGCATGCTGCTGCCTGCCAAAGCCGAGGTCGCCAGGCATCTGGAGCGATACCGGGCCTGGGAACGCCTGCTGCTCGTGGCCCCCACCGACCACGCGGTGCGGGGCAACTTCGAGAACACGGGGTACACCCTGTGCGTGCTGATGGGTAAGCGCTGCGCGCGGGAGGCGGTGGAAGCCGCCGAGCACTATCTGCGGGGCGAGGCACCGGTTTCCGCGCTGTCACCGGTGGCGGTCGCGCACGGCGCGCGGGGCTCTCAACTCTCCCAGGGCACTCAGGCGCAGGGAGTGGGGCGAGCCGTCGGCAGGTGTCCCTGAGACGGACCGTGGGTCGGAAATTTTCGGCACAGCTCTGAACCGAGGTGGCAGGGCGCGAGGACGGCGGAGGCGAAACATGGAGGCACATACGACGGGCGGCCGTGACCCGATCGGCCGTATCCCGATCGTGGACGTCCTGCCGGTCGTCGAGTGCGGCCGGCGCCCCGCGAAGGCGGTCGTCGGGGAGACCTTCGAGGTCACCGCCACCGTCTTCGGCGAGGGCCGCGATGTGCTCGGCGCCGAGGTCGTCCTGTGCGATCCGAGCGGCCGGCCCGGTCCGCGGGCCCCGATGCGTGAACTCGACCCGGGCACCGACCGCTGGGGCGCCGAGGTCACACCGGATGCCGTGGGCCGGTGGACGTATCTGGTGGAGGCCTGGAGCGATCCCCTGGCCGCCTGGCGTCACGCCGCCGGCATCAAGGTCCCGGCCGGGATCGACGCCGAACTGGTCCTGGAGGAGGGCGCCGCGCTGTACGAGCGGGCCGCGGCCGCGGTGCCCGACCCGGCCGGCCGGGCGGTCGTACGCGCCGCGGCGAACGCCCTGCGTGACGGCTCCCGGCGGCCCACGGCCCGTCTCACCGCCGCGCTGGCCCCGGAAGTGACCGCCACTCTCGCCGAACACCCGCTGCGCGAACGGGTCTCCCGCTCGCTGCCGATGCCCCTGCTCGTGGAACGGGAACGGGCGTTGTACGGCGCCTGGTACGAGTTCTTCCCACGCTCGGAGAGCGGACAGCTGGACCCGTCGGTGCACGGCACGTTCCGCAGCGCCGCCGAACGGCTGCCCGCCGTCGCCGAGATGGGCTTCGACGTCGTGTACCTCCCGCCGATCCACCCCATCGGCACCACCTTCCGCAAGGGCCCCAACAACAGCCTGTCGGCGAGCCGTCGGGATGTCGGCGTGCCCTGGGCGATCGGTTCCGCCGAGGGCGGGCACGACGCGATCCATCCGGATCTCGGCACGATCGACGACTTCGACGCGTTCGTACGCCGGGCGGCGCAACTGCGGCTCGAAGTCGCTCTCGACTTCGCGCTCCAGTGTTCCCCGGACCACCCGTGGGTGGAGAAGCACCCCGAGTGGTTCCACCACCGGGCGGACGGGTCGATCGCGTACGCGGAGAATCCGCCGAAGAAGTACCAGGACATCTATCCGATCGCCTTCGACCAGGACATGCCGGGGCTGGTCCAGGAGACGCTGCGGGTGTTGCGGTACTGGATGGACCACGGCGTACGGATCTTCCGCGTCGACAACCCGCACACCAAACCGGTCGTCTTCTGGGAGCGGGTCATCGCGGACATCAACCGCACCGACCCGGACGTGATCTTCCTGGCCGAGGCGTTCACCCGGCCCGCGATCATGCACAGGCTCGCGGCCGTCGGCTTCCAGCAGTCGTACACGTACTTCACCTGGCGCAACACCAAGCAGGAACTGACCGACTACCTGACCGAACTGTCGTGCGGGACGGCCGCCTTCATGCGGCCCAACTTCTTCGTGAACACCCCGGACATCCTGCCGGGCTATCTCCAGCGGGGCGGTCGGCCCGCCTTCGAAGTGCGAGCCGTGCTCGCCGCCACCCTCTCGCCGTCGTGGGGGCTCTACGCCGGCTACGAGCTGTGCGAGAACGATCCGATCGGACCCGCCAGCGAGGAGTACCGGAACTCCGAGAAGTACCAACTGCGCCCACGTGACTGGGAGTCGGCCGCGCGCGAGGGCAGCACGATCGCGCCGCTGATCACGGAGCTGAACCGGATCAGACGGTCCCACAAGGCCCTGCACGCACTGCGTAACCTGCACTTCCACCAGACCGACAACGAGGCCCTGATCGCCTACAGCAAGCGCTCGGGCGACGACACGGTCGTGGTGGTGGTCAACCTCGATCCCCACCACACCCAGGAGACGACGGTCTCGTTGGACATGCCTCAACTCGGCCTGGACTGGCACGAGTCCGTGCCCGTGCACGACGAACTCACCGGCGAGACCTACCGCTGGGGCAGGGCCGACTTCGTGCGACTGGGGCCGGGCGGTGCGCATGTGCTCGCCGTCGACACCTCACAGCGGACCGGAGGGTCACCCACCACATGATCGTCAACGAGCCCGTCCCGGACACCTTCGAGGACACTCCGGCCAAGGACCGCGACCCCGAATGGTTCAAACGCGCCGTCTTCTACGAAGTCCTGGTCCGCTCCTTCCAGGACAGCAACGGCGACGGAGTCGGCGACCTCAAGGGCCTCACCGCGAAACTCGACTACCTGCAATGGCTGGGCATCGACTGTCTGTGGCTGCCCCCGTTCTTCAAATCCCCCCTGCGGGACGGCGGCTACGACGTCTCCGACTACACCGCCGTCCTGCCCGAGTTCGGTGACCTCGCCGACTTCGTCGAATTCGTCGACGCCGCCCACCAGCGCGGCATGCGCGTCATCATCGACTTCGTCATGAACCACACCAGCGACCAGCACCCGTGGTTCCAGGAGTCGAGGACCAACCCCGACGGGCCCTACGGCGACTACTACGTCTGGGCCGACGACGACAAACAGTACGAGGACGCCCGGATCATCTTCGTCGACACCGAGGCCTCCAACTGGACCTTCGACCCGGTCCGCAAGCAGTACTTCTGGCACCGCTTCTTCTCCCACCAGCCCGACCTCAACTACGAGAACCCGGCCGTCCAGGAGGAGATCCTCGCGGCCCTCCGCTTCTGGCTGGACCTCGGAATCGACGGGTTCCGGCTCGACGCGGTGCCGTACCTCTACCAGGTCGAGGGCACCGACTGCGAAAACCTCCCCGCCACACACGCGTTCCTGAGGAAAGTGCGCAAGGAGATCGACTCCCTGTATCCGGACACGGTGCTGCTGGCGGAGGCGAACCAGTGGCCCGAGGACGTCGTCGACTACTTCGGCGACTTCCCCTCGGGCGGCGACGAGTGCCACATGGCGTTCCACTTCCCCGTCATGCCGAGGATCTTCATGGCGGTGCGCAGGGAATCCCGGTACCCAGTGTCGGAAATCCTGGCGAAGACCCCGGCGATCCCCTCCAACTGCCAGTGGGGCATCTTCCTGCGCAACCACGACGAGCTCACCCTCGAAATGGTCACCGACGAGGAACGCGACTACATGTACGCGGAGTACGCCAAGGACCCGCGCATGCGCGCCAACATCGGGATCAGGCGGCGGCTCGCGCCGCTCCTCGACAACGACCGCAACCAGATCGAGTTGTTCACCGCCCTGCTGCTGTCACTGCCCGGCTCGCCGATCCTCTACTACGGCGACGAGATCGGGATGGGCGACAACATCTGGCTCGGCGACCGCGACGCGGTGCGCACCCCGATGCAGTGGACACCCGACCGCAACGCGGGCTTCTCCTCCTCCGACCCCGGCCGGCTCTTCCTGCCCACCATCATGGACCCGGTCTACGGCTACCAGGTGACCAACGTCGAGGCCTCGATGTCCTCGCCCTCGTCACTGCTGCACTGGACCCGCCGCATGATCGAGATCCGCAAACAGAACAAGGCCTTCGGCCTCGGCTCCTACACCGAGCTGCAGTCCTCGAACCCGGCGGTCATCGCGTTCCTGCGCGAGGCCCCCTCGACCGAGGACGAAGGGGACGACCTCGTCCTCTGCGTGCACAACTTCTCCCGCTTCGCCCAGCCCACCGAACTGGACCTGCGGGCCTTCAGCGGCCGCCACCCGGTCGAACTCATCGGCGGAGTCCGCTTCCCGGCCATCGGCCAACTCCCCTACCTGCTCACCCTCGCAGGCCACGGCTTCTACTGGTTCCGGCTGCGACGCGCGATCGCCCCCGGCACCGCCAAGCGACTCTGACCGCACCTGATCGCGCTTGATCGTGTGCCCGAAGATCGCTTGCCTCTGAAAGGACGTGTCGCCATGCCGAAGACCGCGTTGCACCGTCCGGGCAGTCATGCCCCCGCCGAGCTGCTCACCTCTCTCGCCGAACTGCTGCGGCAATGGCTGCCGCGGCAGCGCTGGTTCGCGGGCAAGGGCCACCCCGTCACCGGTCTCAGCGTGGTGTCGTCGACCGAGCTGTACCCCGGCTGCCTGCATCTCCTGATACGTACCGAACACCTCGGCGGCTCCGGCCACGAGGGCCCGGGCACTCCCCCGCCCGACGATTGCTACCAACTCTTGCTCGGCGCACGCGAGGTCCTGCCTCCCCGGCTCGCCGCCGCCTTCATAGGCCGCCCGAGCGCGGGCCCCCTGGCCGACCTCAGCGTGTACGACGCATTCCACGACCCCAACGCGGCGGGTCTGCTCCTGGAGCGGCTGCGCACCCCCGGAGCGGCGGGCCCGCTGCTCTTCGAGCGGGACCCCCGGGTGACGGTCCCCTGCGGTCTCACCCCCCGCCTCCTCGACACCGAGCAGTCGAACTCCTCCCTCGTGTACGGGAACTCCTTCATCCTGAAGGTCTTCCGCCGCGTCCAGCCGGGCATCAACCCCGACCTGGAGGTCCCCTGGGCGCTGGCCCGGCAGGGCTGCACCCGCGTCCCCGCCCCCGCGGCGTGGTTCGGCACCGCGCAGCCGCGCGAGGCGACACTCGGGGTGCTCCAGCCGTTCCTGCGCGACGCCACCGACGGCTGGACCCTGGCACTCCAATCGCTCACCTCGGGCGGGGAGTTCACCGAGGAGGCGTACGAACTGGGCCGGGCCACCGCCGAGATACATTTGGCGCTGGCGGCAGCGTTCCCCGTACGGGCACCAAGTCCCTTACAGCACCGGCGACTCGCGGCCGCGATGAGTGAACGGCTCGACACCACGGCCCGGTCCGTGCCAGAACTCCGGCCGTACGTGGCCGGGCTGCGGTCGGTCTTCGACGCGCTCGCGGCGCTCGACGCGGCGATTCGGCCGGCGCAGCGGATTCACGGTGACCTTCACCTGGGTCAGGTGCTGCGGGCCGGGCGGGAGTGGTCCGTCATCGACTTCGAGGGCGAGCCGGCCCGTCCGCTCACCGAGCGCCGACGTCTCCAGTCCCCCGTACGCGATGTCGCGGGCATGCTGCGCTCCTTCGACTACGCCGCGCGCTCCCGCCACCCGTGGCGCCCCGAGTGGGCGCAGCGCTGCCGAGGCGCCTTCTGCGCGGGCTACGCCGCCGCGGCCTCGTGGAACCCGCGCGAGGAGCCCGAACTGCTGCGCGCGTACGAGACCGACAGGGCCGTATACGAGGTGCTGTACGAGGCAAGACACCGACCCGACTGGCTGCCGGTCCCGATGGCGGCGGTCGGGCGGCTCGCCGCAGGCGCGGGGGAACGTCGTACCGAACGCCCCGCCGACGGTCATGAGGACCGACCGGCCGGACATCGCGTCGAACGTCCTCCTGAACGTCTTTGACGCCGCCCCTGAGCCCGAAATCCGACCGCCCCATCCCTTTCCCGAGGAGGCTGAAGCCGTGGCAGTTCCCACCACCGCCGTTGGCACGAGGCCGGTAGCCGCCCTGGACACGACGGACCGCGCACGCCTGCTGTCAGGCGCCCATCACGATCCGCACGCGCTGCTCGGCGCGCACCCCGTGCCGGGCGGCATCGTGTTCCGCGTGCTGCGACCGTACGCCCAGGCCGTCGCGGTGGTGGTGGACGGCCGGCGCACGGAGCTACGGGGGGCCGGTGACGGCTTCTTCTCGGGCGTCCTTCCGCTCGACACGATCCCCGAGTACGTGCTGTCGGTGACGTACGCGGGCCACGAGTTCGAGGTGCAGGACCCGTACCGCTTCCTGCCCGCGCTGGGCGACGTCGATCTGCATCTGATCGGCGAGGGCCGCCACGAGGAGCTGTGGCGGGCGCTCGGAGCTCATCCCCTGACCCACCAGGGCGTGGCCGGCACCCGCTTCACGGTCTGGGCACCCAATGCCCAGGGGGTCAGGGTCTGCGGGGACTTCTGCCACTGGGACGGCACCGCCTACCCCATGCGGTCGCTCGGCTCCACGGGCGTCTGGGAGCTGTTCCTGCCCGGCATCGGCGAGGGAACGCCCTACAAGTTCGACATCACCCGGCCCGACGGTACGCACACGATGCGGGCCGACCCGATGGCCCGCCGCACCGAGGTCCCGCCGGCGACCGCCTCGATCGTGACGGAGTCGTCCCATGTGTGGCGGGACGAGGAATGGATGGCGGGGCGCGGGGCCCGTCCGGTGCACGAGGCACCGCTGTCGGTGTACGAGGTCCACCTGCCCTCGTGGCGCCCCGGCCTGACCTACCGCCAACTGGCCGAGCAACTGCCCGCCTACGTCTGCGACCTGGGCTTCACCCATGTCGAGCTGATGCCCGTCGCCGAACACCCCTTCGGCGGCTCCTGGGGCTACCAGGTCACCGGCTTCTACGCCCCGACCGCACGGCTGGGCACCCCCGACGACTTCAAACACCTCGTCGACGCCCTGCACCGGGCCGGGATCGGCGTCCTCATGGACTGGGTACCGGCCCACTTCCCGCGCGACGAATGGGCGCTGGCCGAGTTCGACGGACGCCCCCTGTACGAACACGCGGACCCCCAGCGGGCCGCCCACCCCGACTGGGGCACCCTCGAATTCGACTACGGGCGCCGCGAAGTACGCAACTTCCTCGTCGCCAACGCCGTGTACTGGTGCGAGGAGTTCCACATCGACGGACTGCGCGTCGACGCGGTCGCCTCGATGCTCTACCTCGACTACTCGCGGGAGCCGGGGCAATGGACCCCGAACGAACACGGCGGCCGGGACAACCCCGACGCCGTCGCCTTCCTCCAGGAGATGAACGCCACCGTCTACCGCCGCGCACCCGGTGTCATGACGATCGCCGAGGAGTCCACGGCCTGGGACGGCGTCACCTGGTCGACCTCGCACGGTGGATTGGGATTCGGGCTGAAGTGGAACATGGGGTGGATGCACGACTCGCTCGAGTACATCGCCCATGACCCCGTGCATCGCAAGTACCACCACAACGAGATGACGTTCTCGATGGTGTACGCCTACAGCGAGAACTACGTCCTGCCCATCTCCCACGACGAGGTCGTCCACGGCAAACGGTCACTGGTGTCGAAGATGCCCGGCGACTGGTGGCAACAACGCGCCACCACCCGCGCCTACCTCGGCTTCATGTGGGCCCACCCCGGCAAACAACTCCTCTTCATGGGCCAGGAATTCGCCCAGGGCGCCGAATGGTCCGAAGCCCACGGCCCCGACTGGTGGCTCCTGGACCCCGCCTACCCCGCCGAACCCGACCACCGCGGCGTCCGCGACCTCGTCCGCGACCTCAACACCGTCTACCGCCACGAACCCGCCCTCTGGCAACGCGACACCGACCCCGCCGGCTTCACCTGGATCGCCGGCGACGCCGCCGACGACAACGTCCTCGCCTTCCTCCGCCACGACGCCGACGGCACCCCCCTGCTCGCCGTCTCCCACTTCTCCCCCGTCGTCCGCCACGACTACCGCCTCGGCATCCCCGAGTCCGTACCCGCCTGGCACGAAGTCCTCAACACCGACGCCGCCCGCTACGGCGGCAGCGACGTCCACAACCCCCATCTCCAGACCCATGACGGAAGCCTGCGTCTGACGCTTCCCCCACTGGCCACGATCTGGCTCCGCCCCGCCTGATGTGTTCTCGCCCCCGCCGCCCCTACCCGTCCCCTCCCAGGGGGCTCCGCCCCCAGGCCCCCCGGGTGGGTGCTGCGGGTGGGTGGGGGCTGGGCGCATAGTTCCCCGCGCCCCTGGGGCGGGGCTTCGCCCCGCGTCTTGAGGGCGGTCAGGGAGCGGTCGGCTTGCCCGCCGTGCCGATCCACGTGTGGAACAACGCGTCGAGATCCTTCCCGGACGACCGCTCGGAGAGGTGAATGAACTGGGCGGTGGTGCCGTGTCCGCCACGGTGCTCCGTCGCCCAGGTCCGCAGGATGCGGAAGAACACCCCGTCCCCTACAGCCGTACGCAGCTTCTGCAGAGCCATCGCACCACGCGCGTACACGGGCGTGTCGAAGATGTGCGCCCCGCTCCCGGGATCCGCGGGCGGAAAGGCCCACAGACCACTGTCGGCCGGCCTGGCGTAGAGGGAGTCGAACGTCTGCTGCGCGGTCTTCCCACCGTGCTGCTCGGCGTACAACCACTCGGCGTACGTCGCGAAGCCCTCGTTGAGCCAGATGTCCTTCCAGGCGGTGAGGCTGACGGAGTCTCCGAACCACTGGTGCGCGCTTTCGTGGACGAGCGTGCTCAGGTCGGGCGCGGAGTCGTACACCGGGCGGGTCTGGGTCTCCAGCGCGTATCCGACCTGCGGGGCCCGGTCGACGATGGACCCGGCGGCCCGGAAGGGGTAGGGGCCGAAGACGCCGCTCTCCCACGCCAGCACGGACGGCAGCTTCTTCAGTACGGGCGCTGCGGCGGTCGCCTCACGGGGATCGACCGCGTTGTACACCTTGAGCCCGTCGGGGGTGGTGTACTGCTCGACCTTGAACTTGCCGACTGTCGCCGTGGCGAGGTAAGCCGCCATCGGCTCGGACTGCCGCCAGCGGAACGTCGTACGGCCGTGGCTGGTCGACTGTCCGCGGAGGACTCCGTTGGCCACGGCAGTGTGTCCCTTGGGGACGGTAATCGTGAAGTCGTAGGAGGCCTTGTCCTTGGGATGGCTGTTGGCGGGGAACCAGGTCATGGCGCCCTGCGGTTCGCCGGCCACGAACGCGCCGTCGTCGGTGGGGATCCACCCGTCCAGGGAGCCGTCCGGGTCGGTGGCCGGTTTGGGCGTGCCCGAGTAGGTGACAGTGACTCGGAATTCCTGATTCCGCTGGAGGGAGTGGCGGGGGGTGACCACGAGTTCCTGGCCGTCGCGGTGGTAGGACGCCTTGGCGCGGTCGACGGTGACGCCGGTGACCTTCAGCCCTTTGAAGTCGAGGTCGAAGCGGGTCAGTCGCTCGGTGGCCCGGGCGGTGATGACCGCCTTGCCGTCGAGGTGGCGGCTCTGGGGGTCGTAGCCGAGGGTCAGGTCGTAGTGCCGGACGTCGTAGCCGCCGTTGCCCGAGAGCGGGAAATAGGTGTCCCCGGCTCCGGACGCGCCCACCGTACCGGCCGCCGCCGGGCCCGCCGCGACGAGCAGGGCGGCGACCGCGACGGGAACCGCGGCGACAACTGCCTCTCGTCGAAGGATGGTTGTGCGTCTGGTGGCCTGATGCGGACGTGGCGTCACGTTGACTCCTCCGGTGCGACGGCAATCAAGTGATCAATGACGCACAGCCTATGAGCCCCGCGGGCCGCTGACCCTCATCATCTGGTCAAGTCACGGCGGGGGGTGGCGCATACGCACCGTCGTACAGGAGGGACCCGGCAGGAAGTTCGAGGCCACGCCCGGATCAGCGGGCCAGGCGGCCCAGCAGGGACGAGGCGGACAGGATGCCGAGGGCCGCGGCCAGGACGAGGACCCCGTAGTCGAGGGCCAGGTGGGCGTGTGTGCCGAGCAGCAGGCCGCGCAGCGCGTCCACCTGATAGCTCAGTGGGTTGACCTTGCTGACGGCCTGGAGCCAGCCGGGCATGACGGCGACCGGGTAGAGGGCGTTGGAGCCGAAGAACAGCGGCATCGTGATGGCCTGTCCGATGCCCATCAGCCGGTCCCGGGTGAGCACGATGCCCGCGATGGTCATCGAGAGACAGGAGAAAAAGGCGGAGCCCAGGACGACGGCCACAGCCACGCCCAGCAGACGGAGCGGGTTCCAGGTCATCGCCACCCCGAGCAGCGCCGCGATGACGACGACCACCACCGCCTGGATCAGCGCCTTGACCCCGGCGGCGAAGGCCTTGCCGGTGATGAGCGCCGAGCGCGGGGTCGGGGTGACGAGCAGTTTGGTGAGGATCCCGGCATCCCGCTCCCAGATGATCATGATGCCGTAGAAGATGGCGATGAACATCGCGGACTGGGCGATGATGCCGGGCGCCAGATAGTCGAGATAGGGGATGCCGCCGGTGGGTATCGCCTTGATCCGGGTGAAGGTCTCGCCGAAGATCAGCAGCCAGAGCGCCGGCTGGACAGCCCTGGTGTACAGCTCGGTGCGGTCGTGGCGCAGCTTCTGCAGCTCGACCGCGCACATCGCGCCGACCCGGGCGGGCAGCACCCGCCAGCCGGTACGGGCCCGCGGTGGGACGACGAGCAGGTCGAGGCCGCCCGGATGGATGCGCTCAGCCGACACGGGACGCGGTGCGACGGGTGCTTCGGACATCGCTGAAGTCTCCAGACTGTTCGTCGAGGCCGCTGCCGGCGATGCCGCGGAAGACGTCCTCCAGCGTGGGCAGTTCACCGTTCTTCCCAAGGCCGCGCCGCTCACCGAGGCCCGTGCGCAGCTCGTCGGGGGTGCCGAGGGCACGGACGCGGCCGCGGTGCATCAGTGCGACCCGGTCGCAGTACTGGTCCGCCTCGTCCATGTAGTGGGTCGTCACGAGGACGGTCATTCCGGTGGCGTCGCGTACGGCGTTGATGTGCTCCCACACGCTCGTGCGGGCGATCGGGTCGAGGCCGATGGTCGGCTCGTCGAGGATCAGCAGCCGGGGTGCGCTCACGAGCGCCTGGGCGAGTTCGAGGCGGCGGACCATGCCGCCGGAGTAGGTCTTGGTGAGCCGGTCGGCAGCGTCGGTGAGGTCGACCGCCACGAGTGCCTGCTCGACGCGTGCCGCGCGCTCCTTGCGGGGGACGTCGAAGACGCGGGCGAACAGGGCCACGTTCTCCCGGCCGGTGAGCCCGGCGTCGGCGGACAGCTGCTGCGGTACGTAGCCGAGCAGGCGCCGTACCGCCATGCGTTCGCGGGTGGCGTCGTGGCCGAAGACGCGGACCATGCCGGTGGGGACCGGCAGGAGTGTGGTGATGCAGCGGATCGCGGTGGTCTTGCCCGCGCCGTTGGGCCCGAGCAGTCCGAACACCTCGCCGTCATGGACGGAGAGTTCGAGCCCGTCGACCGCGGTGGTCTCGCCGAAGGCGTAGACGAGCCCGGCACAGCTGACGGCGTCCGTCCCGGCATCCGCCTCCGCCACCGGCTCCTCGGTGGTGCCTCCCCCGCCGGTCACGTTCCGGGTCATGTCTCCTCGGCCTCCTCGTGCAGGGTCACCGCCAGTTTGCGGAGGGCCGGAAGGGCCGCCTCCAGGGCCGCGCGGTCGGCCTCGTCGAGACGGGCCACCTGACGGCGTACGAGGGCCGCGCGCCGCTCGCGCCAGTCGCGCAGCCGTGCGTCCGCCGCCGGTGTGGGCAGCAGGCGCGCCGCCCGCCGGTCGGCCGGGTCCGTCTCGCGGTTCAGATAGCCGTCCCGCGCCAGTTGGTTGACCAGCGTCGAGACCGAATTGCCCGCCAGGTAGAGCTCCTTGGCCGCCTCCGACACACGGATGCCCGGGCGGGCCACGACCAGCCGCAGCAGCTCGACCTCCGCGCCGCGCAGCCGCGGGGCGGTCATGCCGCTGCGCAGCCGCCGGCGGATCAGTCGCTGCACTCCGGCCAAGGTGTCCGCCAGCGCCTCGGGAAAGCTCTCCGACTCCACGTTCCGACAATAGCTCTGCATCAGAGGTAATGAGGGAAAGGGACGGTCAAGAGCCGGCCGCAGCCGATCACCGCACCCCCTGGCAGAGAGACCGGCCCCCGTGATGGAGTTTCCCCACCCCACCCCGGGCGCCAGTAGAAGGAGACCCCGTGACCTCGATCGAGACCAATGCCTCGCTGCCGTGGCCCCATCCCCCGGTGAAGGTCGGGCTGGTCGGTGCCGGGCCCTGGGCGCGGGCCGTACACGCGCGTGTGCTCGCCGCTGGGCCCGAGACACAGCTGACCGCGGTGTGGGCGCGGCGCGCCGAGGCGGCCCGGGAGACGGCCGAGCCCCACGGGGCCGCCGCGGTCACGCGTTTCGAGGAGTTGCTCGACGGCTGCGAGGCGGTCGCGTTCGCCGTCCCGCCCGCGGTGCAGGCGCAACTCGCGCCGCTGGCCGCGAAGGCGGGCAAGGCACTGCTCCTGGAGAAACCGCTCGGCGTGGATCTGGCGTCGGCGCGGCGCCTCGCCGACGCCGTCGACGAGGCCGGGGTCGTCTCCCAGCTCGTCCTGACCAACCGCTACCACCCGGCCACCCGGGAGTTCCTGGGCAGAGCGCGGGAGCTGGAGATCACCGGGGCCCGTTCGTGTCTCCTGCACGGGGCGTTCCTGGGCGGTGAGTTCGCCACCACCTGGCGGCTCGAGCACGGCGCCCTGCTCGACCTGGGTCCCCATCTTCTGGATCTCCTGGACGCCGCGGTCGGACCGATCGTCCGGGTCCGCGGCACCGGCGACCCCCGCCGCTGGATCGAGCTGACCTGCGAGCACGCCAACGGTGTCGTCAGTCAGGCGTCACTGTCCGGATCGGTCCACGTCGAGCGCGGCAACACGCGCATCGAACTCTTCGGTCCGCAGGCCCCACTGGTGTACGACGCCTCCGAACTCGACCACGAGGAGACCTGGCCGGTGCTGCGCCGGGACTTCGCCACGGCCGTACGCACCGGGGTGTCCGGCGAGCTCGACGTCCATCGGGGACTTCACCTCCAGACGCTGATGGCGCAGGCCTCGGAGGGCTGACGCCCGGAGTCCGCGGAGGTCGACAAGGGCGCCTGATCCAAACGGCAGGCCCCGAATCCCGTCACTCATAGCGCCGCAGCGCGGGCGCCGCGACGGCCAGGATCGCCATGGCGACGACCACCAGCAGTCCGCCCCCCGCGACGGCGGCGCGGGCGCCCAGGACGGAGCCGGCCGTTCCGTGCAGGACGTCGGCCAGGCGCGGGCCGCCCGCGACCACCACGGTGAACACGCCCTGCATCCGGCCGCGCATCTCGTCCGTGGCGGCCGACAGCAGGATCGCGCCGCGGAAGACCATGGAGACCATGTCGGCGACCCCCGCGGCGGCGAGGAACGCCACGGCCACCCAGAGGCTGCCGCTCAGGCCGAACCCGGTGATGGCCGCCCCCCAGGCCATCACCGCGACGATCACCATGAGCCCGTGCCGGCGCGCCCGGGAGAACGTGCCCGACATCAGTCCGCCGATCACCGCCCCGATCGGGATCGCCGCGAACAGCAGACCGAGTGCGAGGCCCTCCCCGTAGGGCGCGTAGGTCTCGGCGGCGAGCTGCGGGAACAGCGCCCGGGGCATGCCGAGAACCATGGCGATGATGTCGGCGAGGAAGGACAGCAGCAGCACCTTGTGCAGCGCGATGTAGCGGAAGCCCGCGGCGACCTCGCGCCAGCCCGCCCGTCTGGCCGCCGAGCCGGTCAGGGGCGGCAGTGCGGGCAGCCGCATCACCGCCCACACGGTGACGCACAGCGCCAGGGAGTCGATCAGATAGAGCTCGCCCAGGCCGATGACGGGGATCAGGGCACCCGCGAGCAGCGGTCCCGCCACCAGGCCCGTCTGCATGACGGTCGAACCGAGCGCGTTCGCCGCGGGCAGTTCGTGCTCGGGGACGAGCCGGGCGATGGAGGCGTTGCGGGCCGGGGAGTTCAGGCCGAAGAAGGCCTGCTGGAGGGCGAGCAGGATCATCAGGACGAGTACGGATTCGAGTCCGGTGACGGCCTGTATCCAGAAGAGCAGTGAGGTGACGGCTATCCCGCTGTTGGTGATCAGCAGCAGTTTGCGCCGGTCCATGCTGTCGGCGACCGCCCCGCCCCACAGCGCGAAGACCACGAGCGGCACCAGTCCGGCGAGGCTCGCGTAGCCGACCCAGGCCGAGGAGCCGGTGATGTCGTAGATCTGCTTGGGCACGGCGACGGCGGTGAGCTGGCTGCCCACCGCCGTGACGATGGTGGAGGACCAGAGCCTGCGGTACGCGGGGCGTCGCAGCGGGCGGGTGTCCATCGCCCAGCGGCGCCAGCCGGTACGCTCCGCCCGCGCCGCGCCCGCTGTCTCGTCGGGTTCGGCCGGCCCGGCCGCCGAACCACTGCCGGCCCCGCCGGCCGACGTGCTGTCCGTCCCGCTGTCCGCCCCGTCCGTACTGCTCTTGCTCGTGTCCACGGCCGTCCTGGCTGCTCGATACATCTTTCAGCTGTCAGGGTTCACTATCGCGTACGCCGTCTCAGGCGTCGGCGAGCAGCAGAGTGCCCATGGTGATCATCGTCGCGGCGACCACGCCGTCCAGGACCCGCCACGACGACGGCCGCGCGAGGAAGCGGCCGAGCAGCCGGGCGCCGAAGCCCAGCGCGGCGAACCAGCACAGGCTGGCCAGGGCTGCCCCGAATCCGAACGTCCAGCGCAGCGGGCCGCGGTCGGCCGCGAGGGAGCCGAGCAGGAACACGGTGTCGAGATAGACGTGCGGGTTGAGCCAGGTCATCGCCAGACAGGCCAGGACGATCTGCCGTCGGGAGCCCGCCGATCCGGTCGCCGCCTCCAGCGCGGAGGGCCGCAGCACCCGCCGGGCGGCCAGGATTCCGTAGCAGAGGAGGAATCCGCCGCCGATCAGCCCGACCGCCCTGAGCGCCTCGGGCCGGGCCACGACCACCGCGCCGACCCCGCCGACCCCCAGCGCGATGAGCAGCGCGTCGGACACCGCGCAGATGCTCACGACCACCAGGACCGCCTCGCGGCGGATCCCCTGGCGCAGCACGAAGGCGTTCTGGGCGCCGATGGCGACGATGAGGGTGAGGCCGGTGCCGAACCCGGCGGCCGCGGCGGTCAGGGCGTTGTTCATGGCAGCGACGCTGGGAACACAGCCGCCAAGAGTACAGCTAAGGATTCTTACGTATCATTAGCGGTCGTGATGACGGATCTCCCTCTCGACCAGGTGCGCACCTTGCTCGCGGTGGTCGACGAGGGCACCTTCGACGCGGCGGCCGCCGCCCTGCATGTGACGCCCTCGGCGGTCAGCCAGCGTGTCAAGTCGCTCGAACAGCGCACCGGCCGCGTCCTGCTGATGCGGACGAAGCCGGTGCGTGCGACCGAGTCCGGCGAGGTCGTCGTGCGGTTCGCACGCCGACTGGCCCGGCTGGAGCGCGACGCCCGCACCGAGCTCGGCATGAGCGAGGCCGGGGAGCCGACTCGGTTGTCGATCGCGGTGAACGCCGACTCGCTGGCGACCTGGTTCCTGCCGGCGCTCACCCGCGTACCGCGCGAGCTGCGGCTCTGTTTCGAACTGCGCCGCGAGGACGAGGCCCACACGGCCGCCCTGTTGCGCGAGGGGGTGGTGATGGCGGCGGTGACCTCGTGGCCGGACCCGGTGGCGGGCTGCTCCGTGCGCGCCCTGGGCCGGATGCGGTATCTGGCGGCGGCCGCCCCGGACTTCGCCGGGCGGTGGCTCGGCGCGGGGACGGACGCGTCGCTGAGCGAGCTGATCGCCGACGCTCCCGCGATGGCCTTCGACCGGAACGACGACCTTCAGGACGAGTTCGTCCGGGGCCTGCGAGGCGGTCCCGGCGCGAGCGCGCTGCGGCACTTCATGCCTACCTCGGAGGGGTTCGTGGACGCCGTCCTCGCCGGACTCGGCTGGGGCATGGTGCCGGAGGTGCAGGCCGAACCGCTGCTGCGGGCCGGGAGGCTGGTCCACCTCGCTCAGGACCGGATCCTCGACGTGCCGCTGTACTGGCAGCAGTGGAAACTCGACTTCCCCGCCCTCGCGGCGGTGGCCGAGGCCGTGGCGGCCGTCGCCGCGGAGACCTTGCGACGCTGAGCACCGCGACGGCCCGGGGACACCGCGGCCCGAAGGCGCCGTGGAGCAACATCTGCGCGGGGCTCCTGAAAGGGGCGCGGGCGCGGTATCTTCGCGCTGGGCAAAACTGAGTACGCCCGCACACGGCCGGGTGACGCCGAGTGCAACTCCGAGCGACCATCGCGGCTGAGGCGTCGAGGTGCGGGTGGGTACCCGTGAGGCGCATTCTTGCTGTGGAATCCCCCTGACGGCGGGCGGACGAGGGCAGACCGATGACTGGGAGCGCCGAGCGTGAGGTCCAGGCGCTGAATAGCCTGGCCGCCCTGCTCAGCGGGTCCGTGGCGGACGCGATCCGGGCGGCCCGTGGCTTCGCGGGGGGCGTGTATCTGCGCTCCAGCAACCCCGAACTGCTGCGGCTGGCCGTGCTGGCCGGATTGCCGGGACAGTTGTTCCGTCCCTGGTGGCGCATGCCCCTGGCCCGGCCGTTCCCGGCCGCCGAGTCCCACCGGACGGGCATGGAGGTGCTGCTCGCCGACGCCACGGAGACGATGCGCCGCTATCCGCAACTCGCGGCGGGGCTGCCGTTCCAGTTCGGTTCGCTCTACGTTCCTGTCGTGAGCGCCTCGTCGTCCTTCGGGGTCCTGACGGTGCTGCGTCCCGCGGCCTCGGACGCCACCGACGTACTGCCGGACCGTGACCGGATGACGGCGGTGGCGGAGAACCTGGGGACGGCTCTGTCGGTCCTGGAGAAGGACGGTGCCGAGGTCGTCTGGGACGGGGAACCGTTGTGTGTACGGCCGCCCGCGGAGGGTCTGCCGCCCCGCTATGTCGGGCGGTTCACCTGGGACCCGGCCGCGGGCGAGGTCACCGGGGACGACGCGTTGTGGGCCCTGCTCGGCACCGGCGCCAAGGCTTTCCCCGGGACACCGCAGGCGCTCACCCACGCGCTGGCCCTCGACGATCCGCATGTGCTGCTGGCCGCGCTGCACGAGACCGCGGCGGGACGTCCCCCGGCCCACCCGCTCCCGGTGCACACGGTGAACGGCGGGCTGCGGCTGCTGGAGTTGTGGACCACGGGCAACGCGCTCGTGCCGCCGTACTCGGTCAGCGGCGCGGTCGTCGATCCGGGCCCGGGCCGGGCGGCGGACGGTGCCGCGGACCTGCTCCCGGAGGGCGTGTTCGCGCTGGACCGGCTCGGGCTGATCACCTACGTCAATCCGCGCGCCGCGGAGCTCCTCGGCCGGCCCCGGGCGGAGCTGCTGGGGCGACCGCTGTGGCAGGCCGTGCCGTGGCTGGCCCAGCCGTCCTACGAGGATCATCTGCGCGGCGCGCTGCTGACGCCGGAGCCGGTGCACTTCCAGGTCGCCCGCCCTCGTGGGGGCCACCGGACACCGGCGGCGGACCACGCCGACACATGGCTGACGATGTCCGTGTATCCCGGCCCCGGCAGCCTGACCTGCAAGCTGATCCCGATGGGGCGGGTCGCGGACACCACGGAGGCCCCCGAGGCGGCGCCGCTCCACGGTCGGCCCGCGGCGAACGGGCCGTCCGCGTCCGGCACCGCCGAGCTCGCGACCGGCATCACCACGACGGCGCTGTACCACCCCGTCGTCCTCGCCATGGCGCTGGCGGAGGCCGTGACGGCCCGCCAGGTGTCCGAGACCGTGATGCGGGAGCTGCTGCCCGCGTTCGGCGGACGCCGGCTCGCCATCTATCTCTTGCAGGACCGGCGCCTGTACCTGGCCTGGGAGACCGGCTTCCCGCAGGGGTTCCTCGCGCCCTTCGACGGGGTGGGACTGGACGCCAAGCTGCCGGGGGTGGAGACGCTCACCACCGGCCGCCCGCTGTTCTTCGAGTCGATGCCCCAACTGGCCGCCGCCTACCCCGGCATCCCGCTGGACTCGAAGGAGGGCGCCCGGGCCTTCCTGCCGCTGATCGCCTCGGGGCGGCCGGTCGGTTCCTGCATCCTCGGCTTCGACCGTTCGCGGGGCTTCAGCACGGAGGAGCGTTCCGTGCTGACCGCGCTCACCGGACTCATCGCGCAGTCCCTGGAGAGGGCGCGGCGCTACGACTCCGAGGCCGCCCTCGCCCGCGGTCTCCAGGAGGCACTGCTGCCGCACCGACTGTCGGCGCACCCGCAGGTGGAGACGGCCGGGCGCTATCTGCCCGGCACCAAGGGCATGGACGTGGGCGGCGACTGGTACGACGTCGTGGAGGCCGGTGACGGGCTGGCCCTGGTCATCGGCGACGTCCAGGGCCATGGCGTCCAGGCTGCGGCCACCATGGGGCAACTGCGCAGCGCGGTACGGGCGTTCGCGCTCAGCGACCACCCTCCGAACGAGGTGATGAGCCATACCAACCGGCTGCTCATCGACCTCGATCCGGGCCAGTTCGCCAGTTGCTGCTATGTCAGGCTGGACCCCGTCACGGGTGTCGCCCGGGCGGTCCGCGCCGGTCACCCGCAGCCCCTGCTGCGCCACCCGGACGGCCGCACCGAGCTCCTCGACCTGCCCGGTGGCGTGGTGCTCGGCGTGGCCCCGCGGGCCCGCTACCCGGTGACCGAGCTGACGCTGGAGCCCGGTGCCGTCCTGGCCCTCTACACGGACGGTCTGGTCGAGTGCCCCGGGGCCGACATCGACGACGGGATCGAGAGACTGCGCGCGACCCTGTCCCGCACGGGCACCCCGCACGCCCGGCCCGGCGCCTCCTCCCTGTCCGGTGCGGCAGACCTGCTGACCGAGGATGCACGGCGGGCCACCGAGCGCCCCGACGACATCGCGCTCCTGCTCACCACCCGCAGCTCCACGCGCGAGGGCCGCCACTGAGGCGACGGCCCTCGCCGCGAACTCCCTCGGAGCTCTCAGTGGGCCGCGTCCAGACGTTCCCGCTGCTCCGGCGTCAGCTCCAGGTCCACGGCCGCCAGGTTCTCCTCCAACTGCGCCAGGGACGACATGCCGACCAGGGGGATCACGGGCAGCCCGCCGCCCAGTTGCCAGGCGAGCACCACCTGGTTCGGGCTCGCTCCCGTCTCCCGCGCCACCGCCCGCAGCGCGTCGAGCCGGGGCGGGGTGCCCGGGTGGTCGTAGTCCGCGGGCAGCGGCTTGTCCTGCCGTACGTAGGCGCCGCGCAGCAGCGGGGAGTAGGCGACCAGGGTCAGGGCGGGCTCGGCGCGCAGATAGCCGCGCAGTTCGGCGGTCGTGCCGCCGAGGCTGCCGTCGGGGAAGAGCGCGTCGGGTATGTCGGTGCGGGGCCGCAGCAGACTGTGCTGGTACTGCAGGACCTCGTAGCCGGGCAGTCCGGCCGCCGCGGCGAGGGCGCGGGCCCGCTCCACCCGCCAGATGGCGTGGTTGCTCGCCCCGAGCAGCCCGACGGTCCCCTCCGCCACGAGTTCCCCGAAGCCCTCCACGGTTTCCCGTGGGTCGACGGTGCGGTCCTCGATGTGGGCGTACAGCAGGTCGATCCGGTCCAGGCCGAGGCGTTCGCGGCTGCGCTCGGCCGCCTCGCGTATGACCTTCGCCGACAGTCCTTCCGGGTTGTCGGTGTACCCGGTGCCGGGGGCCAGCGGGCGGGCGCCGAGCTTGGTCGCGAAGACGATCTCGTCGCCGGTTCCCCGGCTGCGCCGCCACCGTCCGAGCAGTTCCTCGCTCTGCCCGCCCTGACTGCCGTCGGTCCAGAAGGCGTAGTTGTCGGACGTGTCGACGAAGTTCCCGCCCGCCTCGACATAGCGGTCCAGTACGGCGAAGGAGGTCTTCTCGTCCGTCACCGAGCCGAACAGCATCGCGCCGAGCGCGAGCACACTCACCTCACGGCGGGTCTTCGGATCGGTACCGATGGTCCGGTACTTCATGGTGGTCCCTCCTGTTCGGGCCCGACCGTCCGGGGGCCCGCACAGGAGTCTGGAACTTGAAGAGCACTTCAACGCAAGGGCTTGAACGGTCCTTCCAGAGCCGCCCACTGCAACAGCATGATCGTCTTGGCGTCGGCGATCTCTCCGGAGCGGATCATGGCCAGTGCGCTGTGAAAGGGAAGTTCGACGATCTCGATGTCCTCGCCCTCCTCGTCGAGGCCGCCCCCTTCGTGGGTGCGGGTGGACGGGCCGTAGGAGGCGGCGTAGAAACTGACCCGCTCGGTGACCGAGCCCGGGCTCATGTAGACGTCGAAGACGTGCTGGACCTCGCCGACGGTGTGCCCGGTCTCCTCGATGACCTCGCGCCGTACGGCGACTTCGGGGTGTTCGTCGTCCTCGCCCAGCAGGCCGCCCGGGGTTTCGACCAGCATGCCGTCGGGGTGGCCGTTGGTGTACACGGGGTAGCGGAACTGCCTGGTCAGCAGCACGGTTTCGCGCTCGGCGTCGTACAGCAGGAGAGTCGCTCCGTTGCCGCGGTCGTGCGTCTCACGTTCCTGGGTGCTCCAGGTGCCGTCGGCGTGCTGGAAGTCGAAGGTGGTGGTGCGCTCCACGTACCAGTGGCTGGACAGGAGTGTCACCTCGCGGACCTTGACCCGGGGGTTGCCGGTCAGATCGCGGCCGACGCGGTCGAGTCCGGTACGGCCCCGGCGGTCCGGGGTGTCGATGCCTGCGGTCATCGGGTGCGGGCCGGGTGGGGGCGGGAGAAGTGGTTCATGACCACTGTCTACCATCCCGCCCGAACATCCAGGCCACAGCGGGGCTTCGCCCGTCTAGGCTCACGGCATGGAACAGACGGAGATCATCCTGCGCGCCATCGGCGTGCTCACCGAGACCAACGCGATGGTGCGCAGGATCGCCCAGGACGAGAACGCCGAGGCCGAGTCGCCCGAGACCCAGCTGGGTGCGCTCGTCACGGAGGTGTTCCCCAGGGTCGAGGTGCCTGGGGACGCCGGTCCCGCGGAGGCCGGGCAGGCTGTCGCGGACGCCTACCTCCCCGCCACCATCTCTCTCGTGGGCGCCTTCGCGTTCCTCTTCTCCGAACTCGCCGACCTCCACGACTCCGGACGCACCGACGTCAAGACGGCCGACCTGCTCCAGGACCTCGCCCTGCGCATGTCGAGGGCCGACAACACCTAGAGGCCGGTCCGGGCCTTCGGAGCTTGAACATATCCGAAGGCCCAGCCCGTGCCGGCTCAGGATCAGCCCGTACCTCCACCTCAGGAGTGCGGAACCACCGCCACCGGACAGGGCGCGTGGTGCATCACCGCATGGGCCACCGAACCGATCCGTCCCCCCACCGCCGAGTGCCGGACGCGGCGACCGACGACCATCAGCTGGGCCCGCTCGGCCAGCGACAGCAGCACCTGCCCGGCGCTGCCCATCTCGACGTGCTGTGTGACGTGCACGTCGGGGAACCGCTCCCGCCACGGCTGGAGTGCCTCGGTGAGCGCCTTCTTCTCGTACGGCTCCAACCCCCCGGCCTCGTCCAGCAGCTTCAGCGAGCCGGGGCTGTAGGCGAACACCGGCGGCAGGCTCCACGCCCGTACGGCGCGCACCGTGGCGCCCCGTGCCGCCGCGGTCTCGAACGCGAACCGAAGGACGGCCGCGCTGTCGTCCGGACCGCCCTGCTGGCCCACGACGATCTCCCGGCCGCCCACTTCGGACGCCGCGCGGTCGTCGGCCCGCACCAGGACGACCGGACACGGCGCCTCGGCGATCACCTGTTGGCCGACGGAACCGAGCAGGAAGCCGACGATCGTGCCGTGCCCGCGGGATCCGAGGACCAGCATCCCGGTCGCCGCGGCCTCGGCCAGCAGGGAGTCGACGGCCCCGCCGTCCAGGGCCTCCGCCGTCACCGGCAGGTCCGTGTGCCGGTCGGTGACGGTGCGGGTCGCGTCCTCGACCATCTCCCGTGCCCCGCGCGCCTGCTCGTCCCGGTCTCCGCCGCCGAGCAGTTCGTGGTGGGACCACTGCCAGGCGTACACGACACGCAGGGGCAGCCCGCGGCGGACGGCTTCCCTGCCCGCCCAGGCCAGCGCGGCCCGGCTCTCGGGGGATCCGTCCACACCCACGGTGATCCGGTCGGTCATGCGGCCGCCTCTCGTCGCCGGCTCGCCCGCTCTGCCGACCCCTCAACCCTGCTGACCGGTCCAGTGTCCGTCACGGTCACCGCCGAGTCGCGCAAGGTCCGCGGCGCCGCCTACGCCGACTCGCGCACCACGAGTCGGCATACCCGCCCAGTGCCCCATGACGGTGACGATCCGTCGGCACCCCGCCCCGGACACGCTGGCCCGCGACACGCCGGTCTCCCGCGCGACGTCTTCCAGCGTCGGGGCCCGTCTGCTCATGTCCGCGCCCTGTCGGCCCGGCATCACGAGGAACAGACCGCTCTCTCGCAGCATGGCACCCCGTCAGCACACGGTCACGGTCACGTCGAAGGCCATGACACCGCCCCCGGGTACGCCGAGGAACGGGAGCGGGGACGGGACCGTGCTTGAGTGCGCACCTCTTGAAGACAATCACCTACGGCCCGATGCCGTCAGCAGACCCCAGACCTCACCGAACTACCGCAAACCCTTTACCCATCGGCGTCTCCTCGAGCAACAATCCGCAGGACTCGCGTGACAACTCTTGACGCTGTGTTCACGCGGATGAAGCATGCATCGGCAAGAGAGCGCTCCCAGCACCTCCCATCGTTCATTTTCTGAACAAAGAGAGTCGCCCCCCATGCCTCACATCCCCATGGATTCCTCGGACTCCGGCCGGTCCCTGCCAGGCAGACGGTCCGTCCTCGGAGCGCTGGCCGCCACCGCGGCCGCGCCCGCGCTGCTCGGTCTGTCCTCGCCGGCTGCCGCCGCGCCCGCCGAGCAGTCGCAGGCCCTGCCGGGCGGCGGCGATCTCGGTCCGAACGTCATCGTGTTCGGACCCTCGACCTCCGGCATCCAGGCCAAACTGGACGAGGTGTTCCGGCAGCAGGAGTCGGCCCAGTTCGGCACAGGCCGCTACGCGCTGCTGTTCAAGCCGGGCACGTACAACCGGCTCAACGCCCAACTCGGCTTCTACACCTCGATCGCGAGCCTCGGCCTGTCCCCCGACGACACGACGATCAACGGTGATGTCACCGTCGACGCGGGCTGGTTCAACGGCAACGCCACCCAGAACTTCTGGCGTTCGGCGGAGAATCTCGCCCTCACCCCGGTCAGCGGCACCAACCGGTGGGCGGTCGCCCAGGCCGCGCCCTTCCGGCGGATGCACGTCAAGGGCGGTCTCAACCTCGCCCCCACCGGCTACGGCTGGGCCAGCGGTGGCTACATCGCCGACAGCCGCATCGACGGCTCGGTCGGACCGTACTCGCAGCAGCAGTGGTACACCCGCGACAGTTCGGTGGGCGGCTGGGGCAACGCTGTCTGGAACATGGTCTTCTCCGGTGTCCAGGGGGCACCCGCGCAGTCCTTCCCGAACCCGCCCTACACCACGCTCGACACCACGCCGGTGTCGAGGGAGAAGCCGTTCCTGTACCTCAACGGCAGCGAGTACCGCGTCTTCCTGCCGGAGCAGCGCACCAACGCGCGCGGCACCACCTGGGGCAACGGAACCCCGCGCGGCACATCGCTGCCGCTCACCCAGTTCTACGTGGCCAAGCCCGGCGTCACCGCCGCCACCCTGAACGCCGCGCTCACGCAGGGGCTGCATCTGCTGCTGACTCCGGGGATCTACCACCTCGACCAACCGATCCAGGTCAACCGCGCGGGCACCGTGGTCCTCGGGCTCGGTTACGCCACCCTGATCCCGGACAACGGCGTCACCGCGCTCAGGACGGCTGACGTCGACGGGGTGCGGCTCGCGGGATTCCTCATCGACGCCGGACCGGTGAACTCGGCGACGCTGCTGGAGGTGGGCCCCACGGGGGCCTCCGCGAACCACTCGGCCAACCCGACCACCGTCCAGGACGTCTTCGTCCGGATCGGCGGCGCCGGCGCCGGCAAGGCCACCACCAGCATGGTGATCAACAGCCGCAACACGATCATCGACCACACCTGGATCTGGCGCGCCGACCACGGCACCGGCGTCGGCTGGGAGACCAACCGGGCCGACTACGGCATCCGCGTCAACGGCGACGACGTCCTGGCCACCGGTCTGTTCGTCGAGCACTTCAACAAGTACGACGTCCAGTGGTACGGCCAGCGCGGGCGCACCATCTTCTTCCAGAACGAGAAGGCGTACGACGCGCCGAACCAGGCCGCCATCCAGAACGGCGGCGTCAAGGGGTACGCGGCCTACAAGGTCGCCGACTCCGTGACCACGCACGAGGGGTGGGGCCTGGGCAGCTACTGCTATTACATCGTCGACCCGACGATCGTCCAGCACAACGGATTCGCCGCGCCGAACACGCCGGGCGTGAAGTTCCACGACCTGCTGGTCGTCTCGCTGGGCGGCCAGGGTCAGTACGAGCACGTCGTCAATGAGACCGGCGCACCCACGTCGGGCACCTCGACGGTGCCGTCGACCGTGGTCTCGTACCCCTGACCGCCCCGCGCGGAGCCGCACGTCAGCAGGACGTCAGGCTCCCGAGGTCCACCGCGTCGGCCATCGCCTGCATCCCCTTGTCGTTGGGGTGCAGGTGATCGCCGCCGTCGAAGAACGGAAGGATCAGCTGCGGGTCGTACGGATTACGCGTGATCCTGTCGAAGTCCGTCACGGCGTCGAGCGCGCCGCTGTTCCTGATCCAGTCGTTGACACCCTGGCGCACGGCCTCGGAGGCGGCGTCGTACTCGGACCAGCCCTTGAACGGCATGACGGTCGCGCCGACGACACACTTGCCCGCCGCGTGGGCCCGGTCGATGATCTGCCGGTAGCCGGCGATCATGTCCTCCACCGTGACACCCGTATGGGCCTTGATGTCGTTGATGCCTTCGAAGAGGAAGACCGTGCGGACCCCGGGCTGGGAAAGGACGTCACGCTGGAGCCTGTTCAGGGCGGCCTGCCCGGCGCCGTCGGCGAGCACCTTGTTTCCCGAGATCCCCTCGTTCGCCACTCCCTTGACGGTGAGTCCGGACGCGGCCTGGAGCCGCCGGGACAGATAGTCCGGCCAACGGCGGTTCTGGTCCGTGGTCGAGGCCCATCCGTCGGTGATGGAGTCGCCGAGGGTCACCACCGAGCCGACCGCCGCGGACGTCTCCACGTCGACGGCGTCCAGCCAGTACCAGGAGCCCATCGGATCGGTCCAATTGGCCGCGCCCTCCTCGGCGGCGTGATCGCCCGCGGTCGCGTAGTTGGTCTGCATGGCCATGCCGTGGCCGGTCGTCGGTCCCTGGGCGCCGGTCACGTACAGGCTGATGACCAGGTTGCTCTGGTCGGCCAGTTTCCCGGGCAGCGGATCGCTGAGTACGGTCTCGCCGGCCGGGACGGTGACGGACGCGGCCCCGCCGAAGGACAGCTGGCGGTTGGAGCCGTGGACCAGCTCCGCACCCTGCTTCTGCAGTCCGGCGTACGCGCTCGCGAAGGTCACCGGGTGCTCGCCGAAGGCGTTGGACAACCGGATACGCATGTTCGTGCCGCCGACGCTGGTGCGCACGATCAGCCGGTAGCTGCGGTCGGCGGGGCCTTCGCCCTGCCGGTCGGCACTGGCGCCCCATGTGATCACGGAGTGCTTGCCCGGCGACGTGGCGGCCGGCCTCACCGACGTACCCGATCCACCTGATTCACCTGAGGTACCCGACGCAACCTGCGGCTGCGCCGCCGCCGAGGCGGTCAGGGGTCCGCAGACCGCGAGGAGCAGTGCGGATACGACGCCCACGCCGCGGCGGCGGAACCGGGGGACGCTCATCCAAGGCCCCGCAGCGTGACGGACTCACCGGGCTTGAGGCTGATCCTGCGCGAGGCGCCGCCCGCGACGACGGTCGTCTCGCGGCCGCCGACGCTCTTCAGCCTGGCCTGCGTCACCTTCCCGTTCTTCCAGCTGAGGTCGGCGACGAAGCCGCCGCGGACGCCCACGCCGGACACCGAACCGGATCCGGCCCAGGCGGCGGGCAGCGCGGGCAGCAGCTCGACGTGTCCGGGTCGCGAGTAGACCAGCATCTCGATGATCGCGGAGGGGGTGCCGAAGTTCGCGTCGATCTGGAAGATGCCGCGGCCTTCCCCCATGTCCATGATGTCGAAGAGGTTCGGCGCCGTGCCGTTGCTCCCGTTCGCCGACGGCTTCAGGTTGTTGACGACGAGCTGGTAGGCGTTCTCCGCGTTCTTCAGCCGGGCCCAGCACAGGCTGCGCCAGGCGTTGGACCAGCCGTAGCTGTTCATGCCACGGGCGGTCAGGAGGGCCGTCGCGCCCGCGAGGATGTCCTTCGGAGTGGAGTCGTCCGGGCGGATCCGGTCGCCGGGGAAGAGGCCGAAGAGCGGGGAGAGATGGCGGTGCGTGGTCTCGCCGAGGTTGTCGGGCGACATCCACTCCTCCAGCCAGCCGGTCTTGGGGCTGACCACGGGCAGGTACAGGCGTTTGCGCAGGCTGTCGATGGTCGCGCTGTAGGAGGTGTCCTTGCCGAGTACCCGGGTTGCGGTGTGGTAGTTGCCGAAGAGGTTCCACACCACTTCCTGGGCGTAGGTGATGCCCTTGGCGTCCTGCGGACCCTGCTCGGGGGACCAGTCGTTGTCGTCGACGAGGACCTCGCGTGAGGTCCCGGAGGCGTCGGTGACGGTCGTGGTGATGAGGCGGGCTTCCCAGAACTCCACGGCGCCCTTGATGAGGGGATAGATCTTCTTGAGGTAGGCGCGGTCCTGGGTGAACTCGTAGTGCTCGAACAGGCTCTGGCAGAGCCAGGCGTTGGCCGCCGGGTGCCACCACCAACCGCTGCCGCCGTAGGGGTTGGTGGAGAAGGCCACGGCCCAGCCGGCGACCTTCCCACTGGAGTTGCGGTACCTGTTGGTGGGGGTGTTGAACAGTCGCCGGGTGACGTCCGTCCAGGAGGACAGCTGCGCGAGGCAGTAGTCCGCGAAGGCGTCGAAGCTGTCGGACAGGCCCGCCCGGTCGGCCATCCAGTAGTTCATCTGGACGTTGATGTCGGTGTGGTAGTCGCCCATCCAGTCCGGGTCGTTGCCGTCCAGCCAGGGGCCCTGCAGGCCCATCGGCAGGCTGCCGCGCGACCCGGAGATCATGAGGTAGCGGCCGAACTGCAGGTAGGCGGCCTCGAGTTCCGGGTCGGGTATGTCGTCCCGGTGACGGGCCTGCAGCCGCTCCCAGGTGTCCAGTTCGCGCTGCGCGGCGGAGGACGTACCGAGGTTGATGTCCAGCTGTCCGAACACGGCCCGGAAGTCGGCGACATGTGTGTGCAGCAGGGTGCTCGCCGAGTGACCGGCCGCGTTCAGGACCTTGTTCCTGGCGAGGCGCTCCGGGGCCAGGGACGGATCGCGGAACTTGGCTGCCGCGTCGGGCGCGTAGTTGGTGCCACCGCTGACGACGACGGTGAGGTCCTTGCAGCCGCTGAACGCGATCGACGTACCGTCGACGCGGACCCTGCCGGTGCCGCTGTAGGCGGTGACGGCGGCACCGTACTTGAGGCCGTTGGCGAAGGACGCGCCGAACGACGCGTACCGTCCTGCGCTGTTGGCGGTGGTGGACTCTCCGTGGGTGCCGGCGAGGGAGACGGTGCCGGTGTAGGAACCGCCGCCCTGCTGGGAGAAGTACAGGACGATGGCGTCGTCGGGGGCGCTGGCGAAGATCTGCCGCCGGTAGGTGACGCCGGAGATGTCGTACGAGGTGCTGATCAGGCCCTGGGCCAGGTCGAGGGAGCGCCGGTAGTTGTTGACGTTGCCCAGGTCGTGGTCGGGGATCGCGACGGTGAGCTTGGCCAGCAGGGTCAGGGAGCCGAAGTCGTCGCGGCCGTAGGGGAACTGGCCGTCGCTGTCCAGCTTGTCGTTGGGGCCACCGGTCCACAGGGTGGCGTCGGTGATCATCAGGAGTTCGCTGGAGGGGTCGTTGCTCGCGAGCGCCCCGAGGCGCCCGTTTCCCACCGGCAGCCCCTGCTCGATCATCGAGTTGGTGGAGGCGGGAGCCTGCCACCACAGCTGGTTCTTCGCGGCGTCGGCCGCGGACAGCATGGGCGATGCGGTGGGGCGCATGGGGGCCGCCGAAGCGGTGAAGGCGGGCAGGCCGCCCAGTGCGGTGGCCGCGCCGGCTGCGGCGGCGAGGGCGAGGAAGCCCCTGCGGCTGGGGGTGTTGTCGTGTGATGCGGTGTGCTGGATGTCCACGGTTGTGCACTCCATATCCGGGAGCGGCTCGTGCGGGAACGACGGTTGCGGACCGTCGGCGTGGCCAGGTCCCCACGGGGCCCGGGTCGTGTCACCGGGCCCCGTGGGAAGCGGGGTGGCGGACTGCGGAACTCAGTCCAGCTGCTGAACTCGGACTGACTACGGACGTCAGACCGACTGCGGAACGACGATCTTGTCGATGTCGGGCGCGTATCCGCTGCCGCTGTCGAAGGTGATCGTGTTGGAACCGGCCTTCAGCGCCAGCTGGACGCTGACCGTCTCGGCCGTGCTCCAGTCGCCCGTGGAGGGGAACTTCTCGCTGGTGCCGTTGCCGCTGTTGGAGAAGACCGTCACCGAGCGGGAGTCGCCGCTGACGTAGGCGACCTTGACGGTGTAGATGCCGTCCTTCTTCACCGTGACGTCGTTGAACCGCAGCTTGCCACCGGTGTACAGATTGCCGACCTTCTTGCCGCCGGAGCAGGCGTCGCACCCGGCGACGGAGGCGTTGCCCGACAGGGTGTTGGCGGCGTCCTCGGCCTCGTAGCTCGTGGTGGTCAGCGAGCTGCCGCCGGGCTTGACGGTGAACAGCCGCGAGCCATGTGCGGGCAGCGCCTCGGTGATCTTGTTCTTGTAGGTCCCGAGGTTCGCCTTGTTCCACAGGTCGCGCACGGAGGCGTTGCCGGTGAATCCGAGGGAGGCCCACTGGGCGGTGACGGAGGCCGGAGAGTCACCGAGGTTGAACAGGGCGACGGTGTAGCTGCCGTCGGCGTTCTTGGTGCCCCAGACCTGCTGGTTGCCGACCGGAGTGACCGGACGCGCCACGGGCGAGTCGTTCTGGTCGACGGCGATGACTTCCTTGTTGGTCAGCAGGGAGACGCCGTAGCTGTCCAGCTTGGTGAGGTCGTCACCGGTGAACAGCGGCGACTTGTTGATGGCCCACAGGGTCATGTAGCTCTGCCGCTCGGCCTTGGTGAGGCCGTCCATCTCGCCGTTGCCGACGTCGAGGCTGTCCAGGTCGTTCCAGCCGCCCGGGCCCGCCTTGCGGCTCCACGCGGGGGCGTCGTCCCACCGGTCGTTGACCGAGTTCTCCCAGGTGACGAGGGTGTTGCAGTAGCACTCGACGTCGGTGTCGATGCGCCAGCCGTTGGAGTACTTCTTCCAGTCGGCGGCGTGGCCGATGTCGAGCGACCAGGAGATCTCGAGGTGGATCGGGCGCCCGGTGTCGGAGATGGCCTTCTGCCAGGCGGCGACGTCGGGGACGTTGTTGTAGTTGTCACCGGACTTGAAGGAGCCCGGGCCCACGCCGTCCAGCTTGAAGAAGTCGTAGCCCCAGTCGGCGAACTGCTGCGCCTGCGAGTCGATGTACTTCTGCGCGCAGGGGTTGTCGAAGTTCAGCTTGTAGGCGTTGTCCCAGCCGTTGGTGGTGCGCAGGTCCGAGTAGACGGCGTCGGCGGTGGTGCACCCGGGGGCGTTCCAGATCGGCGTCTTGCCGTCGCCGTACGCCCCCTTCTCCAGGCCGACGGGCAGGTAGATGCCGGCCTTGAGGCCCTTGGAGTGGATGTGGTCGGCGACCGACTTCATGCCGTGGGGGAATCGGACGGGGTCGGGCGTCTGGCGACCGTACTGGTCGAAGCCCGTCTTCCAGGTCTTGTCCATCCACCAGCCGGCGTCGATGTTGACATGGTCGTAGCCGTAGTTCTTCAGCTTGGCGGCGAGGGCGTCCGTCTGCTTCAGGACGTTCGCCTCGGTGAGGTAGCTGTAGTCGCCGTCCGGGTTGAGGCCCGGGTACTTCGACGACTGCATGCTCCAACTCGACCAGCCCATGTACGGCTTGGCGGCGACGGGCGTCGCAGTCGTCTCGCGCGGCGCGGGGGTCTTGGCCTGTGCCGCCGGGACGGCGGTCGCGAGGCCTGCCGTGAGGGCGAACACCACCACGGCTCTCAGGGTGCGTAGGGGCAGGACGGGGTACGAGGATGACCGCATGGGTCGTGCCTCCAGTGGGTTCAGGGTTGGGGCGGCTCAGCCCTTGCCCGAGCCGATGGTGAGTCCGCTGATGAACTGGCGCTGAAGCGCGAAGTACACCAGGAGGGTGGGGATCGCGGTCATCAATGCACCGGCCGCGATGAGGTTGGGATTGGTGAAGTACGCGCCTTGGAGGTTGGCCAGGGCGGAGGTGACCGGGCGCTTGTCGCCGGACTCGATGAGCGCGAGCGGCCAGAAGAAGTCGTTGTAGATCCAGATCGATTCGAGGGTGGCGAGGGCCGCGAAGGCGGGGCGGCACAGCGGCAGGATGATCTGGAAGAACTGACGCCAGACGGGGGCTCCGTCCACGAGCGCCGCCTCGGAGATCTCCTTCGGGATCGTCTTCATGTAGTTGCTGAGGACGAAGGTGCAGAAGCCGGACTGGTAGGCGATGTGGATCGCGATGATGCCCCAGGCCGAGTTGTAGAGGAGGAGCGAGTCGCTCATCCACTCCGGCAGCGGGATGAGGAGGTAGAGGCGGTACAGGGGGGTGATGAGGACCTGCGCCGGGAGCAGGTTGCCCGCGGTGAACAGCATCAGCAGGACGATGTTCCAGCGGAAGTCGAAGCGGGAGACGAAGAAGGCGACCGCCGCCGAGAACAGCAGGGTGCACAGGACGGACGGGACGGTGATGAGGACGGAGTTCCAGAAGAAGTGCGGCATCCCGGACTGGCTCCAGGCGTCGCTGAAGTTGCCGAGGCTGAGGCTGTGGGGCCAGGAGAGATATCCGTGCTTCGCGGTGTCCGAATACGGCCGCAGCGAGGTGTACATGGCCCACAGCAGCGGGACGAGCCACAGCAGGGCGATGCCGCCCAGCATCAGATGACGGCCGGTCTGGCGCCGCGGCCCGGAGGGGGTCTTCGGCGTCTGCTGCGCGCGCCGGGTCCGCGGTCGGGAGGCCGGGCGCGGCACGGTCGTGGTCACTGGTCCTCCTTGCGGAAGTTCTGGACGAGGAAGGTCCCGATGGCGGCAAGGGAGACCACGAGCAGGACGACCGCGAGGGCGGACCCGTAACCGATGTGACTGGACTCGCCGATGATGTTGTCGGTGATGAGGAGGGACAGGAGTTCCATGCCCGGTTTGCTTCCGACGCCGCCGCCGAGGACGTAGACGACGTCGAAGGAGCGCAGGGACTCCATGACCGTGATGACCAGGATGATGACGTTGACCGGTTTCAGGGCCGGGAAGACCACCCGCATGAAGGTCTGGCGTCCGTTGGCCCCGTCGAGCGCGGCGGCCTCCTTGAGCGCAGGGTCGAAGCCCTTCAGGCCGGCCAGGTAGAGGATCATGATGTATCCCGTGTGCCGCCAGCTCGAGGCGACCAGGACGGCCCACAGGTTGAGGTCGGAGTTGCCGAGCCAGTCGATGTGGTGGCTGGATCCGGCGGCGCTCAGGATGCCGTTGAGGAGCCCCGTGTCGGGGTTGTAGATGATCTCCCAGATGAAGCCGACGACGGCGAGGGAGAGCACCATCGGCAGGAAGATGGCGGTCTGGTAGATCCTCGTGAAGCGGATCTTCCGGTCGAGCTGGTAGGCGAGGAAGATGCCGAACGGGGTCGGCAGCAGGGCCGTGAACAGCAGCCAGATCACGTTGTGCCGCACCGCGGGCCAGAACGGCGGGTAGTTGGTGAAGATCTCCTTGTAGTTGTCCAGGCCGATCCAGTGGATGTCGGCCAGGTCGACGCCGTCCCAGGTGGTGAAGGACAGCCCCAGGGAAGCCAGTGCGGGCAGCCAGACGAAGAAGAGCAGGGCCGCCAGCGGGATGCCGATGATGACGGTGAGGAAGATCCGGTCGCCGGTGCCGAGCCGGCGGGGGCGGGCGCGTCGCGAGGCGGGGGGCGTGGTGGGCGCGGAGGACACGGTGCGTGAGACCTTTCCGGTCCTGGTCAGGCCGTGAAGAAGCGCGAACGCTGGGACTCGATCTTCTTCAGCGTTCCCGAGCCGTCGTCGGGGTGGCTGAGCCACTCGGTCAGGCCGGGAAGTACGACGGTGGAGATGAAGCCGGGGTCGCTGTCGCGGTCCGCGAACTGGCTGATGTGCTTGGCGGAGGCGATGAGGTCGGCGGACTTCTTCTGGAGCGCGTTGTACGAGCCGGTACTCGCCTTCTCGTTGACGGCGAGGTTGCTCGGGTCGACCCCCATGTACAGCTCCTCGGCGTGGGCGCCACCGAGGAACTCCAGGAACTTCTTGGCACCCGACTCGTTCTTGGGCCGGCGGCTGAGCATGAAGCCGTCGGTGGGTGCCTCGACGGCGTCCTGACCCTGAGTGGCGTCGATCTCGGGGAAGGGGAAGAAGTCGATGTCGGCGCGTATCTTCTCGTCGGTGATCTGCTGTCCGAGGAAGAGGCCGATGACGGCCATCCCGGACTTCTTGTCGAGCAGCGACTGGGCGGCGTCCTGCCAGGAACGGCCGGCGGCGCCCTGCTGGTAGTAGGGGGCGAGTTCGCGCCAGTGGTCGAGGATGGCGAGGGCACGCTTGTCGGTCCAGGAGACCTTGCCGCGCATCAGCGACATGTGGAAGTCGTAGCCGTTGGTCCGCAGGTTGAGGTAGTCGAAGGCGCCGAGGATGCTCCAGGCGTCGCCGCCGCCGTAGCCGGAGGCGATCGGCGAGAGCCCGTCCTTCTTCATCTGCTTCGTGAGCGCGATGAACTCGCTCCACTTCTGCGGGACTTGGTAGCCGCGCTCCTTGAAGAGGCTCTTGCGGTAGAAGACGGCCCACGGGTAGTTGTACAGCGGCACGAAGTAGTACTTGCCGTCCTCGCCGCGGGCGAGCTGCTTGGTGGCGTCGCTGAAGTCGGCGCCTATCTTGTCCCACACGTCGTCGAGGGGGCTGCAGAGCTTCTTCTTGGCGAAGTAGTCCATGCGGTAGCCGGCGAACCAGGTGAAGACGTCGTCGGGGGTGCCCTGCAGGTAGGTGGAGATGCTCTTCTGGAAGGTGTCGTGGTCGACGGTGTTCGTCTTCACCTTCAGCCCGCTGTCCTTGACGAACGCCGCCGTGACGGCGGCGTAGGCCTTCTTGGGCGTGGCGTCGCCGCCGTTGGATCCGAGGGTGACCGTCTTCGGGTCGGCCCCCGCTCCCCCGCCGCAAGCGGTCAGGACGGGCGCGGCCAGTGCGGCGGCGCCGAGTCCGAACAGTCCGCCGACGACTTTGCGGCGGCCCGGGTCACGCGCAGCCAGGGGATTGCGGCTCTGCTGCGTCATCGTTGCTCCTCATGCATGTCAGTACGTGTCTGATCGGCAGTGCGGGTCTGATGGGTGGTGCAGGTCTGATCGGCAGTGCGGTCCTGATGGGCGGTGCGGTTCTGATGAGCGGTGTGGTGCCTCTGATGGGGTGCGGTTCTAATGAGCCGTGTGGCTCTGATGGGCGGTGTGGCTCTGATGGGCGGTGCGGGTCCGACGGGTGGTGCGGGTCCGATCTTCAGCGCGCGTCCGAGGTGGTGAAAGACTGGATCGCGGTGGCCGCCGCCCCGCGCGCCCACTCCTCGAAGGGCAGCGGGCGGGTCTGTAGGTCGCAGTGCGCGGCCGAGCCGAAGGCGGCCGCGGCGAACGCGTCACGGATCTGCTCGGCGAACAGGTCGTAGGCGGCCAGGCCCTCGCCGGAGATGATCACGCGCTCGGGGCCGAGGAGGTTGGCCACGGTCGCGATGCCCCGACCGATCGCCGCTCCCGCCCGCGCGTACACCTCCCGGGCGCCGGGGTCGCCGTCATGCGCGAGGGCCAGGGCCGCGGTGGCGTCGGCGACGCTCGCGCCGGTGACCTCCCGGACCCGGGCGACGATCGCGGGGTCCGAGGCGATCGCCTCGACGCAGCCGCGGTTGCCGCAGTGGCAGCGGGGACCGGCCGGGTCGATCGCCACGTGCCCGATCTCACCGGCCACGCCGTGCGCTCCCGCGACCACCTGTCCGTGCACCACCAGGCCGCAGCCGATGCCCGCGCCGACGGTCACCACCGCGAAGTCGGACAGCCCCACGCCGGCCCCGAACCACTGCTCGGCCACCGTCAGCGCCCGTACGTCGTTGTCGAGGGTGACCGGCAGACCGGTGGTGGTGGCGGCCAGTTCCGCGAAGGGAACGTCGCGCCACTCCAGGAACGGCGAGTAGCGCACCACCCCGGCCGCCCGGTCCACATCACCGGAGACGGCGATGCCGAGCCCCCGGACCTGCACCCCGAAGCCGTCCGCCTCGGTCAGCAGTTCCTGTACGACCTCCGCGGTGGAGGTCAGTACCGCCTTGGGCTCGTGGGAGGTGAGCGGAACGCGCCGGGCGACCCGGATGCGGCAGCACAGGTCGGTGAGTACGGCGATGAGCTCGTCGCCCGTCACCTTGATCCCCAGGAACAGGGCCCGCCCGCCGTCGACCCGCACCGGGTTGGCGGGCCGCCCGAGGACGGGCTGCCGTGCGTCGTCGGCGATGTCCTCCACGAGGTAGCCGGCCTCGATCAGCGGCCGGACCGCCTTGGTGACCGCCGCCGCCGACAGCTGGGTCCGCCCCGCTATCTCCGACCGCGTGAGCGGGCCGTGGGACAGCACGGTGGTGAAGATCTGGGAAGCGGCCGGCGTGTGGGCCGGGAACGCCTCGGTGAGGGAGGTCGAACGCATGGCCGGAACCTAAGGCCCTTATTTTCTGCTGTCAATGAAAGAAACAGGATTCTCTTGAGGATGTCCCAGGAGGTACCTGTGACCTAGGAAATCCAGTATGCGGGCAGGCATTGACACGTGATCCAAGGTCAGGGTTGGCTTTTCCTTGTCTCGTACGTGAGCACCACCCGAACGCGAGGATTCATGTCTCCGATCTCCTTCGCCCCGGACACCGGGGTCTGGCTGCTGTCCACACCGCGCACCTCGTACGCGCTGCGGATCGACGAGACCGGAGTGCCCTGCCATGTCGCGTGGGGCCCACGACTGACGTCCGCGGAGGCCGGGGAACTCGCCGTCCCGCCCGCGCCCGAGGCCAGCAGCTTCGAGGGCAGGCCGCCCGTCGGGGAGGAGCTCCCCGTCGACGGCGGTACGCGCTACGGGCCGGCGTCCCTGCAGGTCCGGTTCGCCGACGGCTCCCGCGCCTTCGAGTGGCAGCCGACCGGCCACCACGTCGAGGCGGGCGAGCTGACGCTGTCCTTCCGCGACCGCCGCTACCCCTTGGAGGTGGCGCTCCACTACCGGGTGCACGAGGACACGGACGTCATCGAGCGCTGGACCGTCGTCCGCAACGCGGGCGAGGAACCGGTCACCTTGCTGCGCGCCGACTCGGCCGCCTGGACCCTGCCGGCGCTGCGGGACTACCGGCTCAGCCATGTCACGGGCCAGTGGTCCGCCGAGAGCCAGCTGCGTCGCGACCCGTTGCCGTACGGCGAAACCGTGCTGACAAGCCGGCGCGGGATCACCAGCCACCACGCGAACCCGTGGCTGATGCTCGACGCGGGTGAGGCGACGGAGGACCACGGCCGGGTGTGGAGCGCGGCCCTCGCGTGGAGCGGGAGCTGGCGTGTCACCGTGCAGCGCACCCCCGACGGACGGGCCGGATTCACCGGCGGCCCCGGACAGGACGGTACGACCGTGCCGCTCGCGCCGGGCGAGGAGTTCGCCACTCCCCCGTTCGTGGGCCTGTGCACCGACGGCGGCTTCGGCGCGGCCAGTCGCGCCTGGCACGCGTACGTCCTGGCCCATGTCCTGCCCCATCCCGACGAGTTCGCCCCGGTGCTCTACAACTCCTGGGAGGCGACCGGGTTCGATGTCGACGAGGTCGGGCAGAAGGCGCTCGCCGAGCGCGCGGCGGCGCTCGGGGTGGAGCTCTACGTCGTCGACGACGGCTGGTTCGGGGCGCGCCGCAGCGACCGGGCGGGCCTCGGCGACTGGACCCCGGCGCCCGACCGCTTCCCCGAAGGGCTCGCCCCGCTGGTCCGCGCGGTGCACGGGCTCGGGATGCGCTTCGGACTCTGGGTGGAGCCCGAGATGGTGAACCCCGACAGCGACCTGTACCGCGAGCACCCCGACTGGGTGCTGCACTTCCCCGGCCGCCCCCGCTCCGAGCTGCGCAACCAGCTGGTCCTCAACTTCGCCCGCCGTGAGGTCGCGGACTGGGCCTACGGCTGGCTGACCCGGCTGGTCGGCGAGCACCGCATCGACTTCCTCAAATGGGACATGAACCGCGCGTTCAGCGAGGCCGGCTGGCCCGACCGGGAGGACGGCGCCGACCGCCTCGGCCCCGAGTACGTACGCAATCTCTACGACGTCCTCGACCGTCTGCGCGCGGACCATCCGGAGCTGCGGATCGAGACGTGCAGCGGTGGCGGCGGCCGGGTCGACCTGGGCATTCTCTCCCGTACGGACCAGGCGTGGGCGTCGGACAACACCGACGCCGCCGACCGGATGGGGATCCAGCAGGGCTACGGCCAGATCTACCCCGCCCGCACGATGGGCGCCTGGGTGACCGACGTACCCAACCAGCTCACCGGCCGTACGGTCCCGCTGCGCTTCCGCTTCCACGTCGCGATGGCCGGGGCACTCGGCATCGGGGGTGATCTCGCCCGCTGGTCCGAGGAGGAACTGCGGGAGGGCGCCGACCTGGTCACCGCGTACAAGAAGGTCCGCCATCTCGTCCAGCACGGCAGACTGGACCGGCTGTCGCCGCCTGCCGAGGACTCGGTCTGCGTGGTGCAGTACACGGCCCCGGACGCCTCGGAGGCCCTGCTGCTCGCCTACCGGCGCGTCTCCCGGCACGGCGCACCGAGGCTGCCGGTCCGGCCGCGCGGTCTGACCCCCGGGGGCCGCTACCGCGACGCCCGCACCGGCGCCGTGCACCACTCCACGGTGCTCGGCGAGTACGGCCTCGACCTCGATCTGCCGGCGGGTGACTGGTCCAGCACGGCGGTGCACCTCGTCCGGGAGGACTGACACTCCGTCAAATGGACAGTGGGCGCCCGACGTCGTTCTCGCTCGTCGGGCGCCCCGGTCAGTACCGCTGGGCCTTCGCCAGAACCGGGGTCAGCTGGGGTTGGGTGGGCTGTCTGCTGATGGCGACGGGCTGGGCGCGCTGCCCCGGCTTGAGGTTCTCCGCCCCCACGTACCTGGTCTCCACGACCTTGCCGTCGGCGTTCTTGAAGTCGATCTGGACGGCGTACGAGGCCGTGCGGTCCGTGTTGTTCGTGATGTTGACGAGCACGGCGAGCAGGCCACCCGTCTTCGCCCTGGGCATGCCGGTCATGGCGACGTCGGACCGCGCGTTCCCGGAGCCCTGTACCTTCTTCAGCTCCGCCTGTGCCTGCGCGCTCGCGCGAGCCGTGTCGGCCGAGACGGACGCCTCGAACTCCGAGGCCGCGGCGGACAGCGAGGAGGCCGCCGCCGAGGCCGAGGCCCGGGCGGAGCCGATGATCGAGGAGGCGGCCGAGGCCAGGGCGGACGGCGGTGTGCCACTGAACGACGAGGTGTCCGGCGGGGTGGCGCGTGGGGTGACGGAGGCGGCGCCGCTGTTCGTGCTGCAGGAGACGAGCGCGCCGGCGCAGGCCAGGGTGGCCAGGAGGGCAGCCGTCGCGCGGCTGCGGCCGGCCCGTGCCGGGCCGCCGTGGGTGCGTCTGCTCATGGAGCTCGTCCTCTTCCTGCCGGTCCGAAGACCCGGTCTGCGGGCCCCTCTCATGCTCCGTGCCGGGCTCCGCGTCCGCGATCGGTGCTGACCCGTTGGGGTTGCGCGGGCCATGGGAAATCCCGGTCCCGGAGCTCGCGGCGGCGGGTGCTCGCTTGTGTCGACGACACGCCGTGGCCCAGCGACTGCACGCCGAAGGTGGTCGGCGTGGTCTTCGCGGCACGCACCAAGCCCCGCTCACCGGTCTTTATGAGTGACCGCCGCTTCTCTCCGGCTTGATCCGCCGGACAGGCCCTGGCCGTCTCCGGCCCCGCCGGGTCGTAGGCTCCTCACTCCCGCTCACGGCCCGGGGGGATCGTGTCGGCCCGGGCGGGCTCGTGCCGGTTGCGTCAGGTCCCCGCGGGCGGGGCGATCTCGACACGCACTCCGCGGGCCTCGAGGGCACGGATCTGCGCACCGGGCGCCGACGTGTCCGTGACCAGGGTCCACTCCTCCCTGAGCGTCGCCCACGCGTGGAACGGCGCGCGCCCCAGCTTGGCGCCGTGGGCCAGCACGTAGACCCGGTCGGCGCGGCGTGACATCAGCTCCTTGAGGCGGGTCTGGCGCAGGTCCGCCTCGCAGATGCCCCGGTCGACCGTGACGCCGTCGGCGCCGAGGAAGACCCGGTCGAAGGACATACGCTCGAGCGCGGCCTCCGTGAGGGGGCCGACGAAGCCCTGGCTGAGCGGGCGAAGCGTGCCACCGAGGCACTCGACGTGCACGCCCTCCGCGTCCGCCAGGGCGTGCAGCGCGGTCAGGCCCGTCGTCACGATCGTCAACTCCTTCGCGCCGCGCAGCTCATGGGCCAGCGCACCGACCGTCGTACCGGCGTCGAGGAGCAGCGTCTCGCCCGGCTCGACCTGCCGCGCCGCCCACTGCGCGATGGCCCGCTTCTCCTCGTACGCCTCGCCCGTGCGCTGCCGCAGCGACGCCTCGGGGTGCGCGGACAGCGCCATCGCGCCGCCGTAGGTGCGCGCGAGGCGGCCCTCCGTGGTGAGACGGGCGAGGTCGCGGCGGATGGTCGAGGGGGTGACGTCGAAGAGCTGCGAGAGTTCCTCGACGCTGGCGAGGCCGGTGGTGGTGGCGAGGTGGACGATGCGGTCGCGTCGTGCCTGGGAGGTGGTCGGCGGCATCTACGGAGTCCTCTACGGTGCGGCGGTTCCAGTCCCCGGTCCTGATGGTGCAGATCGGCGGCATCGGCGGTCGAGCACCGCGTACACCCCGAGGAACAGGATCGCCGCGCTGCTCAGGACGAGGGCGGCGGTCAGCCAGGGGTTGGCGCGGAAGCGGGGCGGGACGCCGGTGTAGCGCAGGCGCCAGACCGCGACCACGACCGCCAGCAGGAAGATGCCACCCTTGGTATCGGTGACGAGCGCTACGGGCGAGGCCCGCCCCGCCGCGCGCCCCGGCGGAGGCGGGCCCGTCGGTCGAGGCCGGGCAGGGGCGGGCGGTGTGCAGTGTCGGGGGGTGCTCGACCTTCTCGACAAAAGGAGCACGCACGGTGGGATACATCAAGCCCGACGCGTGGGACGCACACTACGCGTCCGGTCAGACGTTCCAGCACCTCGGCGACGCAGAGCGCCGACTGCTCGCCGAACACGCCCCGTCCCCCGCCGGCGGTCTCGCCCTGGACATCGGCTGCGGACTGGGCGAACTCGCCCGCCATCTCGCCGACAGCGGCTACGAGGTCAACGCCATCGACTATGCCCCACCGCCCCCGCCCGCGCCGACACCGGCGCCGCGGACGGTCACCTACCAACTGCACGACATCGAGCGGGACGGCTTCGACGACCTGCCCCAGCCCGCCTACGACTTGATCACCTTCCGTCTCAGCTTCGCGTTCATCCACGACCGCAGCCGGGTGGTGCACCGCCTGCGTGAACGCCTGCGCCCCGGCGGCACTCGGAGGACGTAGGGAAGGACAAACGCTCCGTCGCCCTCGACGAGGACGAGATCGATCTGCTGTGCGCGGGCTGGGCCGTCGCCGACCGGCACGACGCGGACGGGCTCGCCTTCATCGTCCTGCGCGACCCCGTCCCCGCCCCTCTCGCATGCGCGGGCATGGGCAGGCCCTCCCCCCACGCCCTCACCGGAGCCGAGGTGGTCGTCACCGACGAGGCGGGGCGGATCCTGCTGGGATGGTCGACGAGTGGCCTCTGCGAGCTGCCCGGCGGCAAGAACACCGCCGACGAGGAGTTCCTCGAGGCCGCCGTACGGGAGCTGAAAGAGGAGACCGGCCCGGAGGCCACCCCGGCGGATGCGCGGCTGCCGGCCCTCCTGATGGACTCCGTCGACGGCATCCCCCGGCTGACGGCCGCCGTCCGCGTCACCGCCCACACCGGCGAAGTGACGGTCACCGAACCTCACTTGATCCGCCGCTGGGAATGGCACGAGGTCACCGACCTGCCCGTTCTCGCCCAGCCGCTGTTCACGCCGAGCGCGCACGTCATCGACACCGTCTGGCCCGGCCTGCCACCGATCGAGCGATACCCCCTCGCCTCCACCGCCGTGCCCGAGCCCCGAGAACAGGCCGAACAAGCGGCCCCCTTGCGCCACGCGATGGCCGACCGGCTGCTGGCCGACGGCCGGATGGACACCAGCGGCGCGCTCGAGGCGGCCTTCCGGCGCGTCCCGGGCCACCGCTTCCTGCCCGGCGTCGCGCTGGCAGAGGCGTACGACGCGGACCGGTCTCCGGTCGCCAAGCGCACCCCGGGCGGGACGGCCACCAGCAGCGTCTCCGCCCCCTGGTTGCAGGCCGACATGCTCCGCGCCGCCGTTCCGCACCCCGGCGACATCGTGATCGAGATCGGCTCCGGCGGCTACAACGCCGCCCTCGTCCAGGAGGTCGTCGGCCCGCACGGCACCGTGTTCAGCGTCGACATCGACCCCTTCGTCACCGACCGCGCCCACCGCTTCCTCACCGACACCGGCTATCGCCTTCGGCGAGTTGGCCCAGGCGGGCGGGATGTCGCGTGCCTCGACCCTGACGATGATGGCGTCCACATGTCCGGGGGCGGTGAGGTGGGCCGGGGCGGTATTGCCGTCGCCCAGGTGGACACGGACCTGGTGCGCGGCGGCGAGATCACCGTACGCTTCGCCGACGGCACGCCCAGCGACACCAGCCGGCTCGACGCCGCCCTCGACATGCCCCGCGCCGAACGGTGGACCGGGGTCACCATCGCCGACAACGTGCCCTTCGACCTGCTCCTGCTCTGGCTGGCGACCCACCTCGACGGGTTCGCCCGCATCGCCTTCGACTCCAGCCTCGAGACCGGCATCCTGGAGCGCCCCGGCGGCTGGGACGCCGCCGCCCTCGTCCGCGACGACTCCCTCGCCCGCCTCCTGACCCGGGAACTCCCCGCCAACGCCTCCGGCGAGAATCTCCGGGAGTTCGGCGTCCGCGCACACGGGCCGCACGCCGACGAGCTGGCCCAGATCATGTCCGACCTCGTCGTCGCCTGGGACCGCGACGCGCGTCGCAGCACCGGCCCTCGACTGACCGTGCACCCCGCCGGGACCGCCGACCACCAGCTGCCGACCGGTCACGCCTCGACGGCTGCGCGGCACTCAGCCCGCCGTTCGCGCGGTCACAAAGAAGCGGGCCCCGTCGGGGTCGGTCAGGATGGCCTCGGTCGAGCCGACGCCCTGCTGGTGGGCCGTGCCGCCGTGGGCGCGCGCGGCGCGGGCGGCGGCCTCCACGTCGTCGACGGTGAAGTGGATCTGCCAGTGCGGCCGGATCGTCGGGCCCGGCGCCGCTCCGATGGCGCCGGAGTGGATACGGGCCACGACGTCGCCCCGGCTGCGCAGTACGACCTCGTTGTCCTCGTAGTGGACCTCGCAGGACCCGGGGGCGGAGGAGGCCCACTCCAGGACCTCCGCGTAGAAGATGGCGGCGTCGAAGGCGTCGCGGGTGTGCAGCCGTACGAAGACCGGTGCCGCGCGGCGCCACTCCTCCCAGCCGGCCACCAGCTCGCCCTCCCAGATGCCGAACACCGCTCCGTCCCGGTCGGCCAGCAGCGCCGCCCGCCCCGGCGGGAACGAGATCGGCCCCACCGCCGTCGTACCCCCGCGCTCCTGACTGCGGGACACCGTCTCGTCCGCACTCGCCACCGCGAAATACGGGGTCCACGCGACGCTCGTGCGCGCCCCGAAGTTCATCTCCGAGATCCCTGCGACCGGAACACCGTGCACGGTCGCGACCCGGTACTGGTAGCCCACCGCACTGCTGCCGGTGCGCCACTCCCAGCCCAGTACGGCGTGGTAGAAATCCTCCGCCGCCCGCAGATCGCGCGTGGTCAGACTCGCCCAGCAGGGGGCTCCGAACACCGAGTGACTGGTGGTGACCTCACCGTGCAGTGCTGCGTCGCTCTTCATCGTCGTACCGCCTGACCTGCCTGACACCGCGGTCGTCATGGGTCGTGGATGGACCCCGGACGCGGTGGTCGCCCGAGAGCCGGGTGCCCCTTCGAACGCGCCGCAACCGCTGTCCCCTGGCGTTCGACAGACCGAGGCGGTCGGGCAGCTGTCCCGACCGCCTCGAATCGGCTCACGCGGGCGAGCCTCAGCGGGTGCCGACCGACGAGATGGTCGGACTCGGCGTTCGCTCGGCTCGGTGCGTCCCGTCGGATGTGCCGCCGGAGCGAGCAGTCCTACCGGCCGGTCTTCTTCACACGGTCCGTCGCCTTTTCCGCGGTCTCCTGTGCCTTACCGGCGATCCGCTCTCCACGGCCCTCGGCCTGCATGGCCTCGTCTTCCATGGCGTTGCCAGTGGTCTCTTTCATCTTTCCTTTGACCTGCTTGGCCTTTGCCTTCGCCTTGCTCATGACCCGTTGCCCTCCAAATGAGGCTCGAATTGGTGCTTAAAACCATGCGCTGGGTATGACGGCTCCGCAACCGGTCCACAAGGCGGTCGCGCCGCCGTGACCGCGGAATGCGGCAGCACCAGGAAATGCCAGGTCGAAACAGATCCAGCAGGGTCCTCTCGCCACCGACGTCGACACGGAGATGAAACTCGGCTACGTCCTGTCGCGACCGGGCTGAGGGGCCCGGACCGCAGCGGTGAGCGGGAACGACCGCCGTCATACGCACTGAGTCCGGTGAACAGGACCTGGGAAACGACGGCTACTAGGGCCTGTCCGGCGGATCAAGTCGGAGGGAAGCGACGGTCTCTCATGAGCGCAGATGGGCGTGCCAAGCCCCGCGTCTGCGGCATGATCCGCCGGACAGGCCCTAGGTGTCCTCCGTACGGGGGACGTGCCCGCGAGTCCGAAGACCTGCCCGTTGCCCGCGCGGGTTGCTTCCGAGCGGGCGTCTGCACCGGCGCTACGAGCGCGGAGCCGGCCGCGTCCCGGCCGCCCCGGCCTTACGCCTCGTGGCGGCTCAGCCGTTCCTTTCGGCAGGGGACGGGCCGTCAGTCCCCTTTGCGAACCCTTCGGCGAGCGCTCAGCAGCACCCGTAGCGCCGCCACCAGCGGCGGCCTCGCCGAGCCGCGCAGCAACTTGGCACCACGCGCCAGCACAGCATCAGCGGTCAGCAACTCGACCTCGACCAGCGCGCTCATCAGCGGGCGGTAGGCAACCGGAGCCAGGGCGGGCAGCTCCCTGGCCGCCTCCAACGCCGTACGCGCCTGCCTGACTTCATGGCCCACCAGCTCCCGCACACCCGGGACTTCGCGCCCTGCCGCCAGATCTTCCAGCGTGACGGAGAAGCGTTCCAGAGTCTTCGCCGGGATGCCCAGCTGTCCCTCCCGCAGGTCCTCGGCGATGTCGTTGACGAAATCCGTCCGCTGGCTGCCGTCGATGAACGTCCGGCACGCCGTCCGATACGGCCCGTCGTCGGCCTCCGGCCCCAGCAGGGCGCCGACCAGCATGAACGCGGGCAGTGAATAGGCATCCACATAGGCCTGGTAGTCCGCCTCGTCGAGGAATCCGGTGAACTCCAGCTCAGCTGTCGCGGTGGACAGATACTCCTCCACGGGCCTTCGAAGCCGCGGGTGGGCCGCGATGGTGTGAGCCAGCGTGCGGAGCAGCGGATCAGCGCTCACTCCTGTGTCCAGCACCTGACGCACCTGCTGTTCCCAAGACGCCCACCTTGCGGCTCGCTGCGTCTTCGGACCGGTGTCCAGAAGGTTGTCCCCGTGGTGCATCACGGCTGTCGCCGCGACCACATGGGGCAGCATCGGCCGCGGGAGCAGCAGCTGAACTGCCAGGTATGAGGTACGGCGGAAGCGCGACACCAGCCGGCGCTGAGCGTCGTAGTCCCTTCGCAACGCCGGTTCCCGGATCCCCGCTGCGTCCAGGCTCTCTTTCCACGCGTTCATGCCTTGATCGTATGCGTGCCCGAACGGCCAATCAGGCCGCTCCCCCCTCCCTGGCCCCAACAGACGGACAGCCACCGTCTCGGCCACCGGCCGGACCGCGAAAGGGGGCCCGGCTGTGCCGGGCCCCCTTCTTCTGAAAGCGGGACAGAATGTGAACCTACGGCCTCAGGGGCGGAGTGCCCGCATCACGCCGGGTCGAGCGCCCCCGGCTGCCTCGGTCCTGCCGCCTGGCCGATGATGCGTGGATCGACGGGGCGGCCGACGAAGACCGGGGCGTCCGACTGGTGGAAGATGTCGATGTCGGCCTCCTCGCCGCCGACGATCAGCGTGTCCCAGGCGCCGCTCTCCTGCAGGGCGCGCAGGGTCGACGGAGCGAGGGCGGACAGGTGGCTGCGCAGTTCTTCGTCGCTGGGCATTCCGGGGAGGCGGGGGGCGAGGCGCTCGCGGATCGCGCGCATCCGGTCCAGCAGGAGGTCCAGGTCGGACCGCTCGGCGTCGGGTTCGGCGACGACCCGGTCCCCTTCCATGCTGTCGGCGATGATGTCCTTGATGGCGCGGGTCACGCCTCGTTCGTCGGTGGTGACCATGGCGTTCCAGGCCCGGCTCTTGTGCCGGTACTGGAGCATGGACATCGCCGCCTCGTGCCGGATGAAGTCGGCGTCGCGCAGCGGACGGCCCTGCCAGACCCGGCTGAGGGAGCGGGAGAGGGAAACAGCCGAGGCGAGGCCGCTGTTGAGGCCGCGACCGGGCCAGAAGTGGATGGCGTTGGCCGCGTCGCCCAGCAGGAAGCCGTAGGTTCCCGGGCTCGTGGCGGTCGGGCGGCTGAGCTGGGCCGTGAACCGGGGGCGCTGCACCATGTCCAGCCGGAACGAGGTGATGGCGCTGAGATCGTCCTCGGGGACGCCGAACAGCCTCAGGCCCTCCTGGATCTGCTTCCACAGCGGCGAGCTGCGCAGCAGGGCGGGCAGGAACAGGGTCCCATGGGTCGGGCAGACGAACTCGTTGTCCTCGTGGCGGCTCATCAGGCAGGGCCGAGCCGCCACGCACTCCTCGAAGACCTGCCGGACCGGGTCGATGCCGATCACGTTGCCGGCCTCCTCGCGGGTCAACCTCATGTTGAGGAACCCCTCGCCACGCAGCGAGTTGAGCAGGAACCGGTTCTGCGCCACGGTCAGCAGGACGCTCATGGGGTCCGAGAGCTGGGACTTGACCCGCAGTCCCAGCACCAGGTCCTGAAGGTGCTCCCCGTCGAGGGAGTAGATCGTCGAGTCGGCCGAGCCGAAACGGTCCCCGAAGTGCTCCCGGGTGCGCGACCGGCCGCCCTCGCTGATCACCAGGACGTGTTCCTGGGAGAGCCGATGCTGCTGCTCCGACGGATCGAATCGCTTCGGCACCAGGCGGATCGCGGACTTGGCGTTGGCCAGTTCCAGCAGCTTGTCCTCGATGTAGGCGATCCGGATGTTGCGGGGCGGGCGACCGTCCACGGAGTCCGGTCCCAGGGGCCACATCTCGGAGAATCCGCCGGCGTCGAAGAGCGCCGACTGCATCTCCTCGGTGAGCGCGAGGTACTGACGGCTCTGGACGGTGACGACCTGCTGGCGGCGGACGTTGCCCTGGGTCTCGTCCTTCCAGACCACGGTGGGGCCGTCTTTGATCCACCGGCCGTCGTAGACGGTGATGGACGCCTTCCCCGGCAGGGCGTTCTCCAGCAGCAGGGCGAAGGCGAGGCCGACCGGGCCTCCCCCGCTCACCGTGACTCGCAGCTCGCCCGGGTTCGCCGAGGCATTGGCGCGGGGCAGGTCGAGCTGGGAGAGGTCCATGATCGTCTCCAGGGCCTCCTGCGTCTCGAACAGGAAGGTCTCGTCGCCGATGCGTATGGAGTCACCGGGCGCGAGCACGTGCCGGGCGACGCGCTGGTCGTTGACGAAAGTGCCGTTCTTGCTCCGGTCGTAGAGGACGAACGCGCCGTCCTCCACCACGATCTCGGTGTGCAGGCGGGAGGCGCTGACGCTGACGATGATCACGTCATTGTCGCTCTTACGTCCGAATCGCAGCGGAGCGCTGCCCAGAACCACGCTCTGACCGGCGAAGGGACCCGTACGTCCCACGATGACCGACGACACAAGAAACTCCTTGCGAAAGTCTCGGGTGCGGGCAAAGGAGCCGCACCCTGCGGTTGATCCGCTACGAGGGTGAGAGCCGTACGTCACTCACACAGAACTCCGGTCCAGTAGGGCTCACTTGACCGGTGATGTCCGAGTCGGCCCGGGATCGGGCCAACTCGTACTGGTTGAAGTATGGCCGATGCGCGGGGATGACTCTGCTGCGCGGAGCCGGCCTTGACGCCCGGTTGACTAGCTGCCGGTCGTCGAGGCGCATGTCACCGAGAACGGCACCGCGTTGGACACCGCCTCGAACGGTGAGCGGATCTCCACGGCCATCCGGCTGCGGAGTGTTCCGGTCTGCGCATACGTCGACAGCCGCACCGTCTCCTGGTGGGTGCGGGGGCCGCCTTCCGGGAACGCCAGCGTCCGCCACTGCGGGTCGATCACGGACCCGTTCGTCGAGACCCACCGGTACGAGAACTGGAAGGGCAACTGGGACACCGTGAAGGTCGCGGTGAACCAGGGAGCCTGCGAGTCCGCCGGGGGGCAGTCTCCGACGTACGTGGTCGCGCCCCCGGTCACGGTGACCGAGACTGGCTGCCCGGCGCTGTGGTCCGACCCGCTGCTCGCTGTACCGGAGGCGGCGGCCTGCGCCTGCCCCGTGGGCGAGCTGGTGCCCTTGTGGCTCTCACCGTCACCGCCGCCGAGCACATAGCCCAGGCCGCCGACGAGCAGCGCGAGCACGGCCACTCCCGCCGCTGTCAGGTACCCGATGCGCCGTCGCCGCCCCATGGGGCCGTGACCGGACGCCTCGGCGCCATCGAGCTCGAGCGTCGCCGGCGAGGCGAGCACCGCAGGAACGGCCGTGGGTACGGGCCCTGATACCGGGCCTGCCAATGCGGTGGGCGACTCCGCGATGCCCGAAGCCGAGGCGGCCTCCGGCGCGGGACGTGGCCGGGCGGGAGAAGCGGGGACGCCGGGGGCGATGGGGCTGTCCACGGTGGGCAGGGAGGCGGCGTCGACGGACGAGCGGGGCGCCGGGGCGGCCGTCTCGACAGTGACCGCGGGTACGGCATCGGGAAGCGGGGGCTGTGCCTGGGCGGTGGGGGCGTCGGGGTGTGCCGCGGCCGTGGGTATGCCGGCCGTGGCGGTGGGTGTGTCGGCCGTGGGTACGTCGGCCGTGGGTACGTCGGCCGGGGCCGTCGTACCCGCTTCCGGTGCGGCGGGAGCGGAGGCGGTGTTCGGCGGCGCCCCGGAAGCCGCGGGTTCCTTCACCGTGGGGGCGTCGACTGTCGCCGCCGTGTACCTGGCGGTCGTGGCGGTAGGTGCGGTCTCCCCGAGCGGGGACTCGGCGGTGGGCAGCTCTTCGGTGGCCACCACGGGCAGCGGGGCGGGCGGCGTGGCCGTGTCGGCGCCGGAGGTGCCGTCAGCACCAGCCAGGCGCAGCTCCTGCTCGGCCTGTTCGGCCGACATCCGATCGTCAGGGTCCTTGCGCATCAGGCCTTCGATGACGGACACGAGGGGTCCGGCCCGGTGCGGCGGGGGCAACTCGTCGTCGACGACGGCGCGCAGAGTGCTCAGCGGGGTGGTCCGGCGGAAGGGCGAACGGCCCTGGACGGCCGTGTAGAGCAACGCTCCGAGGGACCACAGATCCGACGCGGGGCCGGGGTTCTGGCCCAGTGCCCGCTCGGGCGCCAGATACTCGGGGGAGCCGACGACCTCGCCGGTCATCGTCAGCGCGGAATCCCCCTCCACGGTGGCGATGCCGAAGTCGGTGAGCACCACCCTGCCGTCGTCCGCCAGCAGGACGTTGGCGGGTTTCACGTCGCGGTGCAGCACTCCGGCGCCATGCGCCGCACGCAGCGCGGCCAGCACCTCGGCTCCGATGCGCGCGGCCTCCCGCGGCGTGAGGGCACCCTGGGAGCCGATCGCGTCGGCCAGCGACCGGCCCCGGACGAACTCCATGACGATCCAGGGTCGGCCGTCGTCGGTGGCGACATCGTGGACGGTCACCACACCGCGAGCACTGATACGCGCCGCTGCCCAGGCCTCCCGCTCCAAGCGGGTGTACATCCGCTGGACCTGCGCTGCGGCCAGTCCGACGGGAGCGCGTACCTCCTTGACGGCGACCTCGCGGTGCAGTACCTCGTCGTGGGCGCGCCACACGGTGCCCATACCGCCCTCGCCGAGAACGGACAGCAAGCGGTAGCGACCGGCGACCAGCCGTTCGGCACCCGCGTCCGACGACGCCGTGTTCTGTTGTGGCATGAGGGCCGTACTCCTTAGTCCTTTGCACACGGCCGAGGAGTGGCGACGCCCCCGTCCGATCCATGGCCTGCCGGGGCGGCGTCCTTCACCTCCAGCCCCGGTGTACGGCGCGGAAGGACCCGCGACGCACCACGCCGCTGACCGCGAGAACACAGCCCCTGAACAGTATGATCAAACACCGCATGTTCGTGAAGTGCGGACCTGGACAAGGGCCCGTCCTACCGCTCGCTGTGGAAGACAGCGGCCCGTCCACGTCGGCCACGCGTTCGAGAACCTCGACCCCGCCCGGTCAGGGGACTCCGTGGCGAGGGACCTGGTCCAAAAGCCGCGGACGCTGCGCTCGGGTGACGGCTGGCGCGAGGACGTCATCGGCCGCCTCCCGGAGATGTTCTTCGAGGTCCGTCGACTCGAACTGGCGGTGGGCGCCGAAGTGAACGACGAAACGGACGACCGGTTTCACGTCGTCAACGTCGTGGAGGGCGACGGGATCCTGCTGGAGACCAGCGGCGGACACCGCTGTGAACTGGCCTACGCCGAAACACTGACCGTACCCGCGTCAGTCGGTGCGTATCGCGTGCGGGCCCTCGGCCGGGGCCCGGTCCGCTACGTCAAAGCGCTGGTGCGATGAATTCCGGCGACAGGCCCGTCGTATCGGTGATGGAGGTCGGCGGCACGCACGTGAGCGCGGCGAGCGTGGACATCGAGTCCCGTGGCCTCCGGTTCGGCGGGGCGTTCCGTGAGGCGTTGGACGGCAACGGCAGCGCCGCGGACATACTGTCGGCCCTCGTGCGCTGCGCTGCTCACCTGCCCGTGCGGAGCCCGAACCGGTGGGCTGTCGCACTGCCCGGCCCCTTCGACTCCGAACGCGGCATCGGACAGTACGAAGGGGTCGGCAAGTTCGACGCGCTGCGTGGTTTCGATAACCTCACCTTCACCAACCCCTGGCCCGGCAAGACCATGGAGTACTACGCGGACGGCATCCACAAGGGAACCCTCTCGGGCACCACGATCAAGCTGCACACCACGGTCGGCGAGACCATCGACCTCGCCCCGGCCGGAACCAGTCTGGCCACCATCCGCTCCGAACTGGCCCGGCCGGCCACGTCCTACCACCCGATCGTTCTCCACGGGCTTCGAAGCCGGACAGACCCAGCCGACCTGGACCGACACCGTCGACGCCAACGGCGGAGGCAGCTACGGCGTCGCCGGGCTGCGCTGCGGTCTCTCAGGCCCCCAGGCAGCCGTACGCACCGGCGGAACAGGCCCACACCGGCAACGCCTCGCTGATGTACTCGGGCTACGCCAACGGCGGGCCCAACGACAACGCGTACATGCGGGTCTACGGCTTCAACGGCTCACCACTCACCGTCCGCGGTGACACGAGGCTGAGCTACTGGATCTTCCCGCAGTCCGACGCAGCCACTCCGTGGGTGGCCGCCGGCTCCGACGACAGTACCTGCGCCACCATCGACATGATCTTCACGGACGGCAGCAACCTACGGGACTCCGGCGCCACCGACCAGTCCGGGACCGGCATCCATCCGGCCGACCAGTGCGGCCACCTCGAGTTGGACACGTGGAACCACGTCACAGTGAACCTCGGCACGGCCACAGCGGGGCATGCGATCAGCAAGATCCTGCTCGGCTACGACCGGGCCGGCGCCACCGGTGGCTACCGGGGCTACATCGACGACGTGAGCATCGGCTGACGTCATTCGGAGGGGACCGGAGTCGGTCGGCGGGTGCCCGGCGGTCCCCGGCCCACAGGTCGCGCGCGTTGCCGACTTCGCGATACGTCGTCGGCAACGCTGCCCGAGCACCCCGGCGTTGATGTGTTGTGCCGGGGACCGGACATGCGGGCCCCGGCATCGTCACGCCAGCGGATCGAGGAAGGTCAGCACCGAAGCGTCCTCTTCGATCAGCGGGATGAGGGCGGCGTTGAAAGGGCCGCCGTACGGGGCGTTCAGGTGCGCCTGGAAGGCGTCCTCGTCCTGGTACACCTCGAAGATCCAGTACGCGCGCGGGTCGGCAGCCTTGGTGTAGACGTCGAAGGCGATGTTGCCTTCTTCCTCGCGCACTTTCAGAGCGTAGTCGCCGACCAGGCGACCGACCTCGTCCTGCGCTCCCTCGCGGGCGGTGAATTCGGCGAGCAGGGTCTTCTTCACGGTCTTGTGTCCTTGTCAGTTGTGGGCGTCAGTTGTGGGCGTCACTTGTGGGCGGAGTCGAGGCGCCGGACGCCGGGTGCGTCTCGAGCTCGTGACGACCTGGTCGGCGTCGTCGTCCACGCAGCTTGAGAGAGATGCCATCGTCGATCTGTGTCATCGATGACACCGAGTCGCCCGATGATGAGTGAGATCCGACAACGCGTCAACGGTTCAGGGGGAGTGCCCGGCGCGTCCCGGCCGCCCGTCACGCGTCACCGGCGGTCGTGAGCTGCGCCAACTGGTTCCGCCACGGCGGATTGGGACCGGCGACCGAGCAGGTCAGGGCCGCGACCCGGGCACCGAACCGGCAGGCTTCCGCGACATCGTCGAGACCGAGATCGGCCAGCCGGCCACCGAGGAGTCCGCGGGCGCCGAGGCGATGCAGCAGGCCGGCGGTGAAAGAGTCCCCCGCGCCGACCGTGTCGACCACACGCGTGGCCACCGCGGGCACCCGCAGCCGTTCGCCGTCGAGCGAGGCCAGGGCGCCGTCGGCGCCGCGCGTGATCACGACGAGCCGCACCCCTGCGGCGTGCCAGATGTCGCACGCCCGCTCGGGCGGGGTGCCCGGCAGGAGGAGTTCCAGGTCGTCCTCGCTCAGGCGCAGGATGTCGGCGAGGCCGCACCAGTGTGCCAGCCGGGCGCGGTAGGCCTCGGGGCGCACCAACAGCGGCCGGACGTTGGGATCGATGCTGATCGTGGCCCGCGGAGCCGCCGCTGCCAGGAACTCCTCCACCACCGCTCCGCCGGGCTCACGGACCAACGCCAGCGACCCGGTGTGCACACAGGCCGTTTCTGACAGATCCACTCCTGCCAGTTCCTCTGGAGTCCACTGCCAGTCGGCCGTGTTCTGCGCGTGGAACGAGAACGCGGCCTGCCCGGTGGCATCCAGCTCCGCCACGGCCAGTGTGCTGGACTCGGCGGCGGCGACGGCCTGCGACAGATCGACGCCGGACGCCTCCAGGTGGGCCCGGAACAGGCGGCCGAACACATCGCCGGACAGCCGCGCCAGGAAACGGGCCGGCGCGCCCAGCCTGGCCAGCGCCACCGCCGTGTTCGCCGGTCCGCCACCAGGCAGCACCCGCAGAGCAAGTTCGTTCGAGGCGTTGGCCGGTTCGGTGAAGGCGTCCGCGACGCACTCTCCCAGAACAGTGATCTGACGCGGGCTCATGGGCTGCTCTCTCTCGGGAAGGCTCGAAACGGCTAGGAACGTCTCGGAACGGCTCGGAACGGCTCGGAACGGCTCGGAACGGCTCGGAAAGGCTCGGAAAGGCTCGGAAAGGTCGGGCATGAGGCTCGCGGCGACGCAGCCACTGACCTGCTGCCCGGAGACGACGGCTACGGACGTTGCCGATTTGTGACGAGTGGAAGGCATTGACGTTGCCGGGATGGGGAGTCCATCATCCTCGCCAGGCGGTGTCAACGATGACATAAGTCAACGATGACACCCCGAGCAGCACGCTCTGATCCCAACCCCGTGCCGCCCGCTATCCCACAGGAGTCGATCATGTCTCGCACCACTCGTCTGTCCTCCTCCCTCCTCAGAGCCGCCGCGGTCACGGGCGTCGCGGCCCTCACTCTGACGGCCTGCGGTTCCGGCTCCGGTTCGAGCTCCACGGGCTCCGGCTCGGGCAGCGTCAAGGTCGGTCTGATCACGAAGACCGACACCAACCCGTTCTTCGTGAAGATGAAGGAGGGCGCGGAGAAGGCCGCCAAGGAGAACGGTGCCCAACTGTCCACCGCGGCAGGCAAGTTCGACGGGGACAACGCCGGGCAGGTCACCGCCATGGAGAACATGGTCGCCGCCGGGGTGAAGGGCATCCTGATCACCCCGAGCGACTCCAAGGCGATCGTGCCCGCCATTCAGAAGGCCCGTGCCAAGGGTGTCCTGGTCATCGCCCTGGACACCCCGACCGAGCCGGAAAGCGCGGTCGACGCCCTCTTCGCCACCGACAACCTCAAGGCCGGCCAGCTGATCGGCGAGTACGCCAAGGCCGCCATGAAGGGCAAGACGGCGAAGATAGCCGCCCTCGACCTGGCGCCGGGCGTCTCTGTCGGCGTCCAGCGCCACAACGGTTTCCTGAAGGGCTTCGGCGCCACCGAAAAGGACGTCGTGTGCGCCCAGGACACCGGCGGCGACCAGGCCAAGGGCCAGACCGCGATGGAGAACTGCCTGCAGAAGGCGCCCGGCATCAACGTCGTCTACACCATCAACGAACCGGCCGCCCTGGGCGCGTACACCGCGCTGAAGGCCAAGGGCCGGGAGAAGGACGTGCTGATCGTCTCCGTCGACGGCGGCTGCACCGGCACCCAGGCCGTCAAGGACGGCAAGATCGCCGCGACTTCGCAGCAGTACCCGCTGAAGATGGCCGCCGAGGGCGTCAAGGCCGTCGTGACGTACGCCAAGGACGGCAAGAAGGCCTCCGGTTACACCGACACCGGCGTCACCCTGATCACCGACAAGGCGCAGGCCGGCGTCACGTCGAAGGACACCGGCTACGGCCTGGAGAACTGCTGGGGCTGAGCCGCCCCCTAGTCCCGTACGACACCGTCACTCCCCTCAGCGGGGCGGTCGGCCCACCTCTCCGACCAGGGACGACCGCCCCCATTGTCCCGGCGACGGGGCCTGTGCCCTCGTCCTCCGACAAGGACATCTGTCTTCCGACAAGGACTTCGCATGACAGCCACGACCACGCCGTACGCCGAGCTCAAAGCACCGACGACGGCCCGCAGACTGCTCACGGCGCCGACCACCGGCCCCCTGGTCGCCCTCCTCCTGGCCTGCGCCTTCTTCTCCCTCTCGACCGACCAGTTCCTCACCGGCGGAAACTTCTCGCTGATCGTGCAGCAGGTCATGGTCGTCGGCACCCTCGCCATCGGACAGACCCTGATCATCCTCACCGCGGGCATCGACCTGTCGTGCGGGGCGGTGATGGCCTTCGGCAGCATCGTGATCGCCAAGATGGCCGCCGAGGGCTCCGTCCCACCGCTTGTCGCGATCGCTCTGGGCCTGGTCGTCTGCGGCGGCTTCGGCCTGCTCAACGGACTGCTGGTGCAGAAGATCCCGCTGCCGCCGTTCATCGTCACCCTCGGCATGCTCAACGTGGCGTTCGCACTGACCCACATCTACTCCGAGGAGCAGACGGTCACCACCCTGCCCAGTGCGCTGACGGCCCTCGGGCAGACCTTCCCGCTCGGTCACACCGACATCACCTACGGCTCCCTGGTCACCATCGCCCTGTTCCTCCTCCTCGCCTACGCGCTGAGCAGCACCGGCTGGGGCCGGCACGTCTACGCCCTGGGCAACAGCGCCGAGGCCGCCCGGCTCAACGGCATCCGCACCTCCCGCCTGACCATCGGCATCTACACCGTGGCGGGCCTGCTGTACGGCGTCGCGGCCCTGCTGCTCATCTCCCGCACCGGAGTCGGCGACCCGCAGGCCGGACAGACCGACAACCTCGACAGCATCACCGCCGTGGTCCTCGGCGGCACCAGCCTCTTCGGCGGACGCGGATCGGTCCTGGGCACCTTCATCGGCGTCCTCATCGTCGGCGTGTTCCGCAACGGCCTCCAGCTGATGGGCGTCGCCTCCATCTACCAGACCCTGATCACCGGAGTCCTGGTGATCCTCGCGGTGACCGTCGACCAGCTCTCCCGGAAGAAGGCCCGATGACCGCCACCTCCTCCCCCACGCCCGTGCTGCAGGCCCGCGGCCTGGTCAAGCGGTACGGCCAGGTCACCGCCATCGACGGCGCCGACTTCGACCTGCTGCCCGGCGAGGTCCTCGCCGTCATCGGCGACAACGGCGCCGGCAAGACCAGCCTGATCAAGGCGCTCACCGGCGCGGTGGTTCCCGACGCGGGCGAGATACGTCTGGACGGCAAGCCCATCACCTTCCCCGGTCCGCAAAGCGCCCGCGCCCACGGCATCGAGACGGTGTATCAGGACCTCGCCGTGGCCGCCTCCATGGACATCGCTTCGAACATGTTCCTCGGGCGCGAGCTGCGCCGCCCCGGCGTTCTCGGCAGTGTCTTCCGCATGCTGGACAAGAAGCGCATGCGCCAGGAGGCCGCCGAGCACATGGCTGATCTGAAGATCGGCCTGCGCTCGCTGACGCAGTCGGTCGAGACGCTCTCCGGCGGACAGCGGCAGGCCGTCGCGGTCGCCCGTTCCGTCGCCTGGGCCCGCAGCGTCGTCGTCATGGACGAGCCGACCGCCGCCCTCGGCGTCAAGGAGTCCGGCCAGGTCCTGGACCTCATCCGCCGAGTCCGCGACAAGGGCATGCCGGTCGTTCTGATCAGCCACAACATGCCCCACGTCTTCGAGATCGCCGACCGCATCCACGTCCACCGGCTGGGCCGGCGTGCCGCCCTGATCAAGCCCTCCGACTACTCCATGGCCGAGGTCGTCGCCATCATGACCGGCGCGCTCAGCATCGACGAGGACGGAGATACTGTCGTAGCGGATTCGGAGGCCGCCAAGGCCGCCGGAGTCCAGGCCACCTGACAGCACAACTCAGCTCTCGCAGCTTCCGGCCGAGGCCGCGGCCGGAACCGAGAGCCCTCAGGAGACGGTTTCCTCCATGGCAGCGAACCGACGCCCGACCCTGGCCGATGTCGCCCGAGAAGTCGGCGTCAGCGCCAAGACGGTCTCTCGAGTCCTCAACGAGGACGGACCCGCCTCCGCGCAGACCAGGGAACAGGTACTCGCCGCAGTGGCCAAGCTCGGCTTCCAGCCGAACCTCATGGCCCGCAACATCCGCGTCGGCGGCCCGGACACCACGATCGGCCTGGTCATTCCCGACCTCGCCAACCCCTTCTTCGGAGCCGTGGCCCGCGCCATCGAGGACACCGTCCGCGAACGCGGACTGACCCTGCTCATGGGCTCCTCCGCGGACGACCCCGAGCGCGAACGTGCCCTGACGGACAAGTTCCTCGCCCGCCGCGTCAGCATCCTGATCGTCGTTCCGTCCGTCGGTGCCGACCACTCCCACCTCAAGTCCCACCGCACGGCGGGACTACCCGTGATCTTCCTCGACCGACCCGGAGTCGGCCTCGCCACGGACAGCATCGTCAGCTCCAACCGTGCCGGAGCCCACGACGGCGTCACCCACCTCATCGCCCACGGACACCGGCGCATCGGCTTCGTCGGCGACCTGCCCCCGAAGCTGTACACCCGCCGTGAACGTCTGGCCGGCTACCGCTCGGCGCTGCAGGAAGCCGACATCCCCTACGACCGCTCGCTCGTCACCAACGCCCACGACCAGCAAGGAGCCGAGACCGCGACCGCCCAACTCCTGGGCCTGGCCGATCCCCCCACGGCCCTGTTCGCCGGCAACAACATCATGGCGCTGGGCATCATCGCCGAACTGGCCCGCAGCAAGCGCAAGGACGTCGCCGTGGTCGCCTTCGACGACGTGGCACTCGCCGAGGCGCTCGAGCCGGCCCTGACCGTCGTCGCCCAGGACGCGGAAGAACTCGGCAGAACGGCAGCGACCACCGCGCTGGCCCGCCTGGACGGGGACCGCTCCCGAGCCCGAACCATCACCATCCCCACCCACCTGATCGTCCGAGGCTCGGGCGAACTCTCTGTCCCCGCGCTGCGGAAAGCATGACCTGGAGTTGGCGCCGAACTGCATGACTCGGCTGGCTGTCCAGTCACGTTTTGCGTCCAAAGGGGTCCGGCCACTGGCTGGCCACCGGAAAGGCCACCACTGGTGACAAGAAGCAGAGTCACCGAGAACATCGGCCTGCCACAGACCCTTCGTACGCGTCACCTCGGCCTCGCCGGGCAGCAGTCCGAGCACGGAGAACGCCGTCTGGCCCGTTCCGGAGCCGGACTCCCCCACCAGGCCCAGGACTTCGCCGCGTGCCACGGTCAGGTCCACCCCGTCGACGACCGTCTTCTCCCCGTACACGACACGCAGCCCCGAGACGGTCAGCAGGCGGTCGGCGGGCACCTCGGTGGTCGGGGCATGAGCCTTCCGGGCAGGACGCCTGTGCCGCTTGGCGGTTGGGGGTTCGACGACGCCAAGCGCGTCCCGTACAACGGTGCCCAGCATGCTGGCCGCCAGGATGGTCAGGCCCATCGCGAGGCCCGGCCACACCAGCAGCGCGGGCGGTGTGGACGTTGGTGAAGGCATCGTTGAGCATCGCGCCCCAACTGGCCCGGGCCGCCTTGCCCAGGCCCAGGAAGGCGAGGCCCGCCGGGATGCCGATCGCCACGGCGAACGCCTGGGTCGCCTGGATGACGGACGGCGCGATGACGACGGGGAGGATGTGCCGGCGCGTGATGCGCGCGTCGCCGAGTCCGGAGACGCGGGCGGCGTCGACGTAGAGCTCCTCGCTGACCGCGAGCGCCGAGGCACGGATCAGGCGGAAGACCATCGGTGCCATGATCACGCCGAGCACGATCATGGCGCCGTTCAGGTCCTGCGAGACGGCCCCGGTAGCCGCCTCAGGAGAGATGTTTCCGCAGCTCAGAGGCCTGACGCGGCGAGGCGGGGCGGGGCGGGGCGAGTAGTACTCGAACCCGCGGCCGACGGATCACGAGTCCTTTGAGGATCTTGGCGGTCCTTGCCGATCAATGCTCATCCAGGACGTTTTCGCTGGAGCATCGTCAAGGCCGATCCCGTCGGCTCGGGAGAGGGTCTCGGACTCGCCCGCAGCGGATTTCCCTTCCAGCGCAGGGGCAGCGACCCGAGACTCGGGGCGGAGCCTCCGTGGCCGTTGCCGCAGGCCAGATGCCGTACCCGCGCAGCACGAACCCGCAGATCCGGGCAGCCGGGGACGTCACCGGTCACCCGCAGGTCGTGTACGTCGCCGCCGGGCATGGCACCCGTCGACGAAGACACTCCGACCGGAAGCCATCATGAGCAGGAACCGCATCCGATCGATGACTGAATATGACATATATGGCATGTGTGCCAGTATGGTATGAGCGCCATTTGGTGCTGCCGAGAACCTCTTTGCTGAACCCTCGGCTGGGAGGTCTCAGACAGGCGAGAGGAGTGCTTCATGATCGCCAAGCTTCTCGGCAAACTGTCCTTCACCCGCCACTACGGTGCGTACGGGGAACACGAATGGGACGGGTACGCCGGCGACGACCGGGCCTGACCGCACTACCGGCGGGCGCCCCCGGGCGCCCGCCGGCTCCTCGCCACGCTGCCGAGGACATCGGCCTGGACAGGTACCAGAGTCAGGGACGATCTCATGGGCCGAATGAATGAGCCGCCGCGGTTGCCCGAAGTCAGTTTCGCTGCCTGGAGCCGCGACCGGCTGGGAGTGGCGCGCCGTGGCGCTGACGAGTGCGGGGACGTCTGGCAACTGGAGTCGGGTGTCTACGTAGCCGCTACGGCCGGGCCGTGTGAAGCAGTCCTGCACCGCGCGCAGGACTTTCCCAAGGCACCCTCGCCTCTCTTCCCGCCGTTGAAGCGGTCGAGCGGAGCACCGACGCCTGAGGATCGTGTGCGCGCTCACGCCGCCCGCATGCGCGGACTGCGCCCGCAGGCGGTTGCAGCCCGGATCGGTGAGATTGCGCCCAGTGCCGCTCGATTCGCCGACCAGTGGCCCACGGGCCAGGACGTCGAGGTTCTGCCCCTGGTACGGCACGCCCTGGCGGAGATCGGCGTGCGCTACCTCTTCTCCGAAGACACTCCCACCCTGCTGCCCTTCGCCTCACGGCTCTTCCTGGCCAGGGAGGTGCTCGTACGCCCCTCGCGCTGGGTATGGCCGCGCTGGATGCCCACACCGGCACGGCGGTTCCGCACACGGCAGCAAGTCGCCTTCATCAACGCTTTGCGGCCCATCGTCCGCCGGCGTCGTTCATCGGGCCGGCTCGGTGACGACGTGCTGGGACAGATGCTCCGGCCCTCCTCCCGCTACGGCCTACTGCCGGAAGAGGCCATCCTCGACACTCTCCCCGGAATCACCGTCGCCACCTTCGAGACACCTTCCCGGGCAGCCGGATGGATCCTGCTCCACCTGGCCCGGTATCCCGAGGCAGCGGGCCGCGTCGCGGCCGAGGCCGCCTTGCTGCCCGCGGACCCGGCCGCGACGACCAGCACCCACCTCGACCGCCTGCAATACACCCAGGCACTGGTACGCGAGGTACTCCGACTGCATCCCCCGAGCTGGCTACTGACCCGGCGCGCCACGCGACAGACTCAGCTCGCCGGTTACACCATCGACGCCGGGTCCACCGTTCTCGTCTGCCCCTACACCGCCCACCGCGACGCACGGGAACACGCCGAGCCGGACCAGTTCCAGCCCGAGCGCTGGCTCGATGATTCGGGCTCGCCGGCGAAACCCGGGGTCTTCCTCTCCTTCGGTACCGGGCCGCATGGATGCGAGGGAGCCGCTCTGGCCATGGCGATGCTGACACTCCTGACTGCGCAGACCGCCCGTCGCTACCACTTGAGCGAGCCGCCCGGACCGGAACCCAGCTACCAGGTCACCACCTTGGAAGGTCTCACAGCGGTCGGCTTGCGGCTGCGTGCCACCTTGCGCACCTGAGGGCAGTCCCGCTTCATTCGTACAGGACCTCGTGCTCGCTGCACACCGTGAGCTGCCGGTCCATCAGAAGCCGGGGACGGAGCCGGTGAAGAACCACAAGGCGGCTGTGTACCACATCAGTGCGATGGCGGTGACCAGGGCGCCGCCGGCGGCCGGAAGGGCCCAACCGGGCAGTCGGCGGCTGCGTACCACCAGCACCTTGGCGACGAACGCGCCGTACAGGACACATCCCGTGATGGAGTGCACCGCTGCTCGGCTGCTCGCGAGATCAACTCCGTAGGCGGTGATGCAGTGGTAGGAGATGGGCAGCGAGAGCAGAAAGGCAAGGAGGCCGATGAGCCGGTGTGTGGGGTGCACCCGATGCGGCGCGGCCCCCGCTCCCGGTAGGCGCCGGTACATCCACAGCCCGAGCAGCAGTTGGACGACCGCGAGTGCCATCAGGGCGCTACCCAGGCGCGCCTTGAGATCGTAGACGCCGACGCCGTGCTGCCCGAACAGGCCGCTGGTGTAGTCGGGTGTGTGCGTGCGGCCGAACGCATACACACCCACCGCGACCGCGACCGGCAGCAAAGCAGCCAAGAAGCCCGTCACCGTTCGTGCGGGACGCCGCATCCGCGCGCCCGTTTGCCCGGTCATCAGTCCCCAATCAATCGGGTTCGACCTTGTTGCCGGATGCGTTTACGACGTACCACGGTGGCGCCTGACGCGCTGGATTCCTCGCCGTTGGTGTCACCAGCCGTCGTGTCACCCGCGAAGCAGTGCAGCGGGTGCCAAAACGCGCATGCTCCACCGCCGGTCGGCGTAGTCGACTTGGTGGCCTCGGGGAAGTAGAGCGTCCGCCCCTTGGCGTCACCCAGGATGGGGCCGAGCTTGCTGAAGTGCACCGTGGCCGTGACAGTGGCGGCGGCCGCGCTGCCCGGTGCGGCCGAGCCGATGTGTACGGGGATGCCCGCAGACAGCGCTCCGGATGTGGTCGTGGCGCAGGCGGACGAGATCGTCCGTCCCGGACAACTGCTTGCAGCAGCAAGCGGCATGGCGGAAACCGCCGGCACTGTCGCCGCGGCCCTTCCTTTCATGAGCGCTCCATGGTGTCGGACGGCGCATCCAGGCAGCCGCGGGAAACGACCCCAGCGGACCTCTTGTCCCAGTTGGCCCCGGGTGCCCGGGTCCTGTCCACTCCAACTGGTCCGGCCGGGCAGCCGCTGCTCCATTGGTGAGGTCCCCGTTCACCTGACTTTGGCTCCTCATGGTGACGTCGAGTCGTCGAGGACCAGGCCGGTTCCGGCGATGAAGCGCGCTCACCCATGCCGGTATACGCCGCCAGGTCATAAGTGCCGTAAGGGATGGCCTTGCCCAGCCGCGGGTCGGCGAAGTCGTGGACGTGCACCGACACTGGTTCCCCCGCCGGCCGCCAGGAGCGGCCCGGATTCTCGAAAGCGCAGGTCCGCGTCGCGTTTACGCCCGCCACCCGGGCCACGGCCCGGACACCGCCATGCCCCAGCCCCCAGGCCCGGGCCTCCGCGGCCATCAGCAATCGCCGCTGCCGCTCGTTCAGATGCGGGAACAACACCCCGAACTTCACGGCAAGTTGTTCACGCGTTTCGTCCGGAATGTGCATACGGCGTCAACGAGCCCCCGCCCTGAAAGCAACACCTTGATGATCGGCAGGCAGCTCGCCCTCGTGGTGTATCTGCCCAGCCAGACCCAGGTCTCCAACCTAATCCGCGACCGTCACGAGTCGATCGGGTTCGCCGTGCTGATGTGTGCGGGGTTCAGATGAGTAGCGCCGCGTGTACGTCAGGTCGGAGCGGTCGAATGGAACCTACAAGCGCTCCGCTCCGGGAAGAACTCGCCGCGGCCCTCGCGCGCTCCGACGTCGACTTCCGGCTGAAGCCCCGCGTCGCCCCGTTCCGCCAGGGCCGGGCAGGCGTCCTCGCCTACCCGCTAACACGAGGCTGAGCGGCCTGGTGAGGTCCATGCCCTGGACACCCGACCTGAGCCGCGAGCAAGAGGCGGCTTGGGTGTCCCTGACGTTACTGCGTCATACGGCCCAGGAAGTCTCCCGCATCAGCCGCCGTAGCACGCCCACCCCGCATGCCGGCGCGCGCCGACGGCTCAACCTCTACTGCCATACCCGAAGCCCCCGGGCCCTCCGATCGTACGAATGATCGAATCAGACCCACCCATTGAAGCGTCCAGAAGTTGCCTTCGGGCCGGCAAGAGACCTGTTGCCGGTAGCCGACCTTGGTGAGGGCGGCAGCACAGTCCGACATGGATGGGCAGTCGGCGAACGCCGCGGGCAGGGCAGCAGATTGGCCGGAGGCGTTGACGGTCTGTTCGGATCGCGCGCGGCGTCGATGCCGATGTTCACCAGCTTGGCCCTGGCGAACGACAAGGTGGCATCGACGGACGCGGCGATCTGAGGACGAACCCACGGCGGCACGGCGGTCTGCACGACGGCGTACGCCGCGAGAGTGGCGGCCATCGCCGGCACGGTGCGACGGATGAGCACACCAAGGATGACGCCGAGGAAGAGCGAAGGAGGCATAGCCCATCGGAACGACGCCGCGCCCGCCGAAGTCCAGCGGATCTATGCGCGGGTAGAGAGGGCCCGCGCCGGTTCCGCCACTGTTGACGGCCTGGTCGATCGAACCGCTCCACCAAGTCACCGCCAACGGAACTCCGGGCGGAGCCAATTTCGGAGCCCCAGCAACAGCGGCGCTGCCTCGATGACGCTCGCTGTTGATATGCCCCTGCAGTTCCCGGTTGGCCCGGCACTTGAGGACTACGTCCAACAGCCGTATATGGGTCTGTCGTAGTTCCTACGGCGGACCCTCTTGGTCGTCATCGCAGGTGACGACCCCGATCAGCTCCGCCGCCTAACGTCCTGCAGGTGATCAGGATCGTCCGGCGACCGCCTGACGTTCTGCTCGACTCCTCCTTCACGCCGATCCAGGAATTTGTCATGCCCAAAACCTCAATCGCGCCTGCCGGTCCGGCAGCCCTCACCCTTCTCCTTGGCCTGTGGGGGATCAGGCGCGAGAACAGCATGTGGCGCGACGAGGCGGCAACATGGCAGGTAGCCCACAGGACCGTTCCCGAAATCTGGCACATGCTGGATCGGATCGATGTCGTCCACGGCCTCTACTACCTGTTCATGCACGGCGTTTTCGCCGTCTTCGGAGAGAGCCTCCTTGCTCTGCGGCTGCCCTCCGTTCTGGCCATGGCCGGCGCTGCCACCCTGATCACTCTCCTGGGCTCCCGACTGGCCGACGAGTACACGGGGCTGGCCGCGGGCCTGGCTTTCGCCCTGATCCCCGCCGTCCAGCAATACGCGCAGGAAGGACGCCCCTATGCTCTGGTCGCGGCCTGCGTCGCACTGGCCTGCCGGCTGCTGGTCGAGTCGGTCGACAGCCCGGGCGCCGGCCACTGGGTTGCGTACAGCATGGCTGTTCTGGCAGGCGCACTACTCAACTGGTTCTCGCTCCTTGTGCTGTTCGCACACGCAGTGACGATTGCCCTCGCCCGCCCATCCAGAAGGACCGTCCTGCGCTGGGCAGTCGGCTCATCCGCCGCCGTGATCGGCACGCTGCCCCTCGTCATGGCCAGCAAGGCGCAGTCGGGGCAGGTCGCCTGGATCCCCCCGATCAACCAGAGCACCCTGCTCGGCCTCTTACTGACACTGCTTGCGGGCGCACTCTGCGCATGGCTCGCACGTCCGAGGCGAGACCACCGCACGCCCAGCGGCACCCGACTCCCGCTCACCGCGCTTGCCCTGCCGCTGCTTGTCCTTCCTCCACTCCTGCTGCTCGCCGTCTCCCTGGCCCATCCCGTCTACCTCTCCCGCTACGTCCTCTTCAGCTATCTCGGGCTCGCCCTGCTCATCGGCGCGGCGCTCCGCGCACTCGCGGATCGCCTGCGCATGCCGCCCCGCCGACTGATCGTCGCGGTCATGGCTCTTGCCTTGCTCGGGCTGCTTCCCGTCGAACTGTCACTGCACAGTGCGGCCAGCCGAGTCGATGACGTACTGTCCACGGCCAAGATGGTCGCTGCGGTCCATGAGGCGGGCGACGGGGTGCTGTACATCCCCGCGGCCCGTCGGGACACCGCCCTGGTCTCGCCCGCCGAATTCACCGGGATCCAAGACCTGGCGCTGGTCCGCGGCCCGCTGGAATCCGGCACCTTGAACGGCGTGGAGGGCACTCCAAAGCAGATAGCGGACGCCATGCTGGCCGTACACCGCATCGTCGTTGTCAGCGACGAGAGCGCGCCATCCGCCCCCACAATTCGCGACCGGGCCAAACAGCGTGTCCTGCAGGCGTACTTCGTCCGCTGTTCCGAAACCGACAAGCACGGCCGCCGGGTCACGGTGTACCAGCGCCGCCGCACTCCGCACGACGAGTTCGGGCGGCCCGACGTCGGGCCGTCGCTCCCGGAAAATTGAGTCCCTGCCCCCGCTCGATCCCTCCAGCTGAGCTCCGCCCAAACGGTGGTTTGTTGGCGGCGGGCCCGTGCGGGAGCGGGCCATGAGGTGAAGTCGTCAACTACGGCCTGGGGAGTCTGAGATGACGAAGCGGCTGCCGTGTCCGCCCGCGCCTGGTCCGTTGGAAGCGTACGCCGTCCGATTCGATGATCTCTTCGGGACGCCGGCCCAGCGGCGTGGGTTTCGCGAGTACCTGGCCGGCTGCTGCTGCCGCGGGACCGGAAAAGGACAGCGACCTGCCTGGCTGGAACGGAACCCGTGGTCGGGACCCAGCAGGTTCGGTTGACGTTCTCCCCGGTCAAAGGTGTCTCGATTGGGCGGTACTGCACAGTGCACGACGGATCGGAAGTACGTGGCAAAGACGAACACTCAGAAGAAGATCATGTCGCCCTCAGCCTGCCGGTAGGCTGGGGTCGCTGCGGCACCCCCAGCATCACCCGTCCCCTCGCAGGGACATGGCCGGCAGCGGTCGAGTCGTCTCACTGCGTGAGGATGAAGTAACAGGTGCTGATAGCGGGCCGGTACCGGCTGCACGCCACCATCGGACGAGGTGCGATGGGAGAGGTCTGGCAGGCGTACGACGAGGTGCTCGGCAGACCAGTGGCTGTCAAGCTCCTGCTCGCCCAGAACACCGACCCCACCGGCGCCTCCCGCTTCCGTCTGGAGGCCCAGACCGCGGGCCGGCTCAGCCACCCTCATGTGGTCGGCGTCCTCGACTTCGGCGAGCAGGAGGGCCGTCTGTTCCTGGTGATGGAGTTGGTCACGGGCGACAGTCTCGCCCGCGTGCTCTCCCAGGCAGGATCGCTGCCGGCCGAGGAAGTGGCCCGCATCGCCGCTCAGGCGGCCGCAGGGCTCGCCGTCGCGCACGATCAGGGCATCGTGCATCGGGACATCAAGCCCGGCAACCTTCTCCTCGACGCCGACGGGTCCGTGAAGATCGGCGACTTTGGCATAGCGCGCTTCGTGGACGACCCGGGTGCCGCGCTCACCGCGACTGGTCAGATCGTCGGGACCAGCCTGTACCTCGCCCCCGAGCGCGCCCTCGGCAAGCCCGCCGGACCGGCGTCCGACGTCTACTCGCTCGGCTGCCTGCTCTACCAACTCCTCACCGGACGACCGCCGTTCCACGCCGACAGCGCCGTCGCGATCCTCCACCACCACCTCGACACGGCCCCCGTACCACCGCGGGAGCTCGGCGTCGGTCTGCCGCCCGCCTTCGAGAACTACCTGCTCGGTCTCCTCGCCAAGCGGCCCGAGGACCGCCCCACGGCACATCAGACGGCCGAATGGTTCGCCGCAGGTGCCTGGAGGGGGCGCCCCGAGCCCCTCCCGGCAGCCGCGCCGCTCACCAAGCCGAAGGTACCGCGCGCGACCGCCTTGGGGGCGGTCACAAGGCCCGCAACGAACACTGCCGGCGCGGCCCCCGGCTCCGCGACCATGTACGCCTTCCCGTCCGCCGTTGGCAGCACCGCCGGGGCCCACCGGACGCCGCGTCGGCAGCGATCGGGACTGCGCGCCTTCGTCGTACACCGGTCGAAGGCGGTGAGCACCGTCGCCGCGCTGGTGGTCTTCCTCGCGGCGCTGCTGGTCGGCCTGACGTGGTTCTCTCCCGACCACAGCTCGGCGGAGACACCACCGACGGATCCGCCTCACACTAGGAGCCCCACCCCGGCCACGTCCGCGACCCTGAGCACTCCCCCGACTGGTGGTGAGGGGCCCGGCAACAGCGGAGACGACAGCCCGGACAGGCAACAGCAAACCCAGAAGGGGAAGAACGGACACAGCAAGGACGACAAAGGCTGATCCCTCGTCACATCACTCGCCGGAAACCCGGCGACCGCCGCAGCCCGGCAGCGAGCAGGAAGGCGAGCGGTACGACGGCGATGGACACCGTTGCCCACGCGGCTGCCGCGGACAGGCCGCGCCCGGCAAGGTAGTTCTGCACCGTCACGACTAGCGGGAGATAGACGATGTAGAAGGCGTACGAATCGGCAGCGGGCTCCCGTGAGACGTGTCGGCAGCTGGTGACGGCCCCGCGGAACAGCGTGAGCGGACCGACACCCCTGCCGCCGTCAGGTGTTCGGCCACAGGGTGCCAGGTCGAGGGACCGACGGACGGACTGTGCACGAGAACGAAGATGGGCTGCATGTGACGATCCTGTCGCCCATGCCGTCGGAGCCGCGACGGTCTTGGCTGACAGGAGAACGTTTGGCTTCGAAGAAGCTCACGCGCTGCCACAACACGCCCGTTCACAACGGCGCGAATTGACCGACGTCGGGCACGAGCACCGCGTCCGTCAGCGTCTCGGCCAGCTTGCGGCGCTGCTCCTGATCCAGACACCCCTTCGAGCTGTTCACGGTGACGACTGTCACGGCCGCCTCCTATGGCGATCGCTATAAACGACCCGTTGACATTCGAGGAGTACTCGACCGCTGCCGCGGTGTCGAGTTCGTCCATCTGATTCATCTGCAGATAGAAGCCGCGACCGGGAACGACGGCGCCCAACTCGGCAAGGAGAGGGCGCGGCCGCCATCAGCGAGCTGCCCGGGTCACGAGAAAGTCCCCCGTGTCACCCCCGCGTCCTCCTGCTCGATGCCGCCGGGGCGGTCGTTGTAGCCGGTCGACCGGCGCTCGACAGGCGTCGATCCGATGCGGCGCGTGGTGCTCTTTGAGTGGAAGGATCGGCGCCATGGGCACCGAGAAGAGCTGGGTGTACCGGGTCGACGAGCCGCACGGCTCGCAGGGCTGGCGCCTCTACGGCGGCCATCCCGAGCGGTGGCGGGGAACCGTCATCACCGACGATCCCAAAGAGGCCGCCGAATACGTCGCCGCCCTCGTCGTCACCGACCTGGTGACCGAGTGAAAGGTGCGCGGCACCGGGCAGAGGCACGTACGCGTGATCGTCTGGGAGGACGAGGAAGGCGACGGCCCCGAGGACGCGGCCTTCACCGTGGAGATCCGGCCCGACACCGATGCAGACTGACCGATCCGGCCGCAGGGAACAGGCTCGGTGCTCTTCGGTTCCGCGGAGCGCAGGCGTGGCGGAGCCTTCGCGCTACGGTCAGGCCTGCGCGAAGGCTCCGAGGGCAAAACAGTCCCCGGTAGTGCTGCGCGTGTCCTGAAGCTTCGGTCGTCACTGTCGCCTCGGTATCGCGCCGGCTTGCCGGGGGCCTAAACCACATCCTGTCCAAGTCGCTCCGCCGACTAGACGTCCTCGCCGACTTTGTGGCTCTTTCGGTGTTGTGGCCTATTAATCACTTTGCACGATATATGCTACGAGTCAATAGCCTTTAGGTAAATTTTTTAGCATCCAGTGGGTGAAGTGCGGGCTTCTCGCGGCGAGGACTCGGAGACCGGGGCGCACGCGTACCCGAAGCGGGTGCCTCCCCGGCGGCCCGTTCCTCGCTCGCCCGGCAGATGAGGCAGGCCGGCCATGGTGGCGGCCGGTCGGCCTTTCGCTCCGAGTAGTGCATCCCGTGCGTCTTTGGTGCTGATCAGGCGCGTGATCCCGGCGTTGCCTCACGCTGCACCCAGGTGCACCCGGGGTTCCCTTCCGCGCCCCAGTTCGTCAGCCGGGCAATACGGTTGGTCCGGCTGCTTCCGCAGAGAATCCTCATGGAATCCCGTTCAGGCGGGCCATGAGGACGGTGATGTCGTCGTGGTGGCCCTCGGGATGCTGGTGCCGCATCAGTGCCTCGCAGGTGTCCTCCAGCGACGAGTGCTGGGTGGTGAGTCTGCGGCCGAGCGCGCGGAGTGCCTCCTCGATGTCCTGCCCGCGGGTCTCCACCAGGCCGTCGGTGCACAGCAGGAGGAGGCTGCCGGGGTCCGTGAGCAGTTCCGAGGTGTCGAAGGTGACGCCACCCACTCCGATCGGTGCGCCGACCGGGACCTTCAGCAGTTCATTGCTGCCGTCGGGCCCCACGAGGACTGGCGGCAGGTGGCCGGCGCTCGCGAGGGTGGAGCGGCCGGTCGTCGGGTCGTAGACGCAGTACAGGCAGGTGGCCAGCTGGGTGTGGCCCAGGTGCTCTGCGAAGGCGTCGAGACGGGCCAGTATCCGCCCCGGGGGCAGGTCCAAAGTGGCGAGGGTTCTGACCGCCGTGCGCAGCTGCCCCATGACGACCGCCGCGTGCAGGCCGTGACCTGCCACGTCGCCGATGGCGAGTCCGACTCGGTGGCCCGGCAGGGGGATCACGTCAAACCAGTCGCCTCCGACCTGCGTGGTGCGACTGCTGGGGTGATACCGGTAGGCGATCTCCACCCCTGGCAGGCGAGGGGGCGGCGTGGGAAGCAGGCTGCGCTGCAGCACCGCGGATGCCGTCGCTTCGTCGCTGTGGATCCGGGCGTTGTGCAGGGCCACGGCCGCCCGCTCGGCCACCTCCTCACAGGCCGCCAGGTCCGCGGCGACGAAAGCGGGGCGGTCGGGTTTGCGCCCGAACACCAGGAAGCCGAGAGCCCCGCCGTGCGCCACCAGATGCACCAGCAGGACGGAGGAGCCCTTCAGCACCAACCGGGCGGCCGGGCTGTCGAGCTCCGCCGGAAGTTGCTGGAGGATCTCATCTCCTACATGGGGAATGAGGACTGGTTCGATCTCCGCAAGGAATCGGGCCATGGCCGTGCCGGTCGTGTAGACGAAGGTCTTCCCCGGGCGGAGTTCCTCCCGGCAGTCCAGGCCCTCGTGGTGGACTGCCGCCACGCGGTGCATCACCACCGCACCCTCCAGGCCCTGGGGCGCGACGTCATCTTCCGACGCGACGACCTGATCGCACAGATGAACCGAAGCGAAGTCGGCGAACCCCGGCACCGCCAGGCCGGCCAGTTGGCCGGCCTGGCGCTTGAGATCCAGGGTTGTGCCGATACCGCGCACGGCGTCGCACAGGAAGGTCAGCCTGGCCGTGTCGGTGCTGGTGGCCGCACCGGGGGTCGCTCGGCGATCGGAGCCCGGGAGCGTCAGAGCGCATCGTTGTGTCTCTGGCGGCAAAGAGGCCCCCCTGACGTGTGCCGGGCGCAGACGCGCCCCTGGGATGACAAGGACAACTGCGCCAGACCCGGCCCTCGAGACTGCCCAGACCTTCCATCATGACCCTATCGCCCCAGCTCAGCAGAGGCGTTCACTCACAGGGGTGGTCCGCGCTGGTCGATCGGCGGTGTGGTGAAGGGCCCGTGAGGTCTGTACCCAGCTCGGTGCGCTCGGGAAGCGGCGCAGGGTGGTGGCCTCACTTCGCAAGGTTAGAACGGTGGCGCCGGTCCGCCGGCGGCCGCTTCGAGCGGAGGCTGCCGTCCTCGACATTCCCCAGCGCCTGCTTTCTCTACCGCTCAACCTCCTTGTTCCACGCACTCCTTGAAATGCTCCAGATCGCTGCGGACGAGCCGTTCGATCGCGTTCGCCTGGGCGAATCCCCTCAGCCCGCCGAAGGTCTCCCTGACCGTGTCGGGGTCGTACTCGAGCCGTGCCCGGACCCGGGTGCGGTTCTGGTTGATCGGCTGAAGCGAGAAGGAACCCACCAGTTCGGGGTCGCTGGTGGTGTGCCACTCCATGACGCGTTCCCCCCTGCGATCGGAGATCTCGGCCTCGAACACTCGGGCCCGGCCGCCGGCCTCGACGTCCAGACGCGCTCGACCACCCGCCTCCGTACGGACCTCGCGCACTCCTTCCACGAACCGCGGATAGTTCTCCACGCGGTGGAGGTCTTCCCAAGCCTTGTCGATCGGCACTCCAACGTCGACGTGTTCTTCCAGGGTGCTCATGGCCCACCTCCATGTTCGACTCATGACGCATGGGCTTTCTGTGTCCAGTGTGCGCCCGGCGGGGGTGCCAGGTGGTGGCGCCTATGGTTCCGGTGAACGCGGTCCGCAACACGCATCGCTACGACCACGCTGTCCGATGCTGTCCCCATGGGCAGGTACCTATGGGATGTTCGGCCGGCAGGACGCCCCGAAGCCGACAGGATCATGCACGGCGGCTTCACCTCGATGAGCGCCGACACCCCGACAGGGCATGGAGCACAACCTTGGCAACAACGTCTCGGTGAGCCTCAGCGACGACGGCTGGAAGCTGCGCGCCGACCGGTCCCGGCGCATGCTGGTGACATGGACGTACGCCCTGCAGCGGTCGTGCTTTCGCCGGAGTCGGACGGGGGTCGGCGCGTGATGATCCAGGGCAAGTTCACGGGCACCGCGTACAGCCTGTTCGACGTGCTGGACTTCCTGCACCGTGCCGGCCTGCCCGCCGAGGACCGGGTCATCGACGACCCGGAGCTGATCGAGTGGCGTGGCGGCGGACCGTACGACTGGGGCAACACGGCGTAGCCACCGTAACCCCGGATTTCCACCCCACCGCGTATCGCCGTCCTGGCGCGTTAGGGGTCTTCCCTGTCCGACCGCTTACCGAAAGAGCGACAGGGGCCTCCCCTACTCGTCTCCGATGCGTACGACCGCCAGCGTGATGTTGTCGGGTCCGCCCGCGGCGATGGCGGCTTTCCACAGTTCGAAGGCCGCCCGGCCGTCGTCGTGCTCCCGCGTCACCGCGTCGATCTCGTCCGGTGTCACCGGGTCGGTCAGGCCGTCTGTGCAGATGAGGTAGCGGTCGCCGGGCGACATCGACGCGGCCGTCACGTGAGGACTGATGGAGCGGCAGCTGGGCGTACCGCCCAGGCACTGGGTGACGAGGGACGTGGTGCGCTGCCCGGGTTCGAGCGGCGGGCTGTCGTCGACGCTCACCTGGCGCAGCCCGGCGCGGGAGACCGCGAACACGCGGCTGTCACCCACGTTGAACGTCAGCAGTGAGCCGGGCTGTACGACGACTCCGGCGACGGTCGTCCCCATGGTGGCCAGCTCACTTCCGGTGCCGCCGGCGGCCTGGTACAGGGCGCGGTTGCAGGCGTTCAAGGCGTCACGGACGGCGTCCTCGCTGTCCAGAGTGGGACCGATCGACGCGATCCGGTGGGCGGCCAGGGCGCTGGCCACGTCGCCGCCGGGATGTCCGCCGAGCCCGTCGGCGACGGCGACGACGAGGGGCGTCCCCAGCGGGAAGACCAGGGTCTGCGGATTCTCGGTCACGCTGGCGCACAGTGTCCACGGTCCGACGACGAGGCTGTCCTCGTTCCGCTCGCGGAGCAGCCCGGGGTGGCTCAGCGCACTCACTGCGACGTACGACATGGAGCGCCACCGCCTTCCCGCAACGGCAGACCGCCGGAGGCCGGGCCCCGGACCTGCTGACACTCGCACACGAGTCCTCACGGCCGAAAGCCTGAGCCGAGAGACGGACCTTCACGAGACGTCCTGTCCGGGGCACTCCGAGAGTTGATGCCCGTCTCTCAGCCATCGGCCAGCCGCACGCACACGCAGAACTCGCGCGGTTCGGCCCAGCGGGCGCACTGGCGGGCGAAGGCTACGACGTCGCCCCGCCGCGACGAATCCACGCACAGTGCGTCGGTCGGTTCCAGCGCGCGGAGCCACCCGGCCGAGCCTGTCCATCCGACCACCGCCCAACCGACGAGCAGGGCAACAGCACCATTCTCCACTCCGGCACGCCCTCCGGCCAGCCTCCGCGGACGGTCACAGTGGCCTGCCGTACGCCAGGGAGCCTTCCAGGGAGCACATTGCACACGCTTCTTATGTGTGCCAGCCGCATAGCCGCGTATGAAACTTTCACGCTGTCTGGTCAGCGGAGGCGCCACGCCAGATTGCGCCAGACTGGTTCTGCCCGTGGTTGCGTGACGGTTGCGTGACGGCTACGCCAGATGCCCCTCACCCACTACGACATCCGGGCTGGCGCGCTACGGAAGCGTGGTCACGACCTCTTGGTTGGCCTGTCCGGACGGTGCTGTGGTGACAGGCTCGCGGCATGGCAGACGATGTCGTGGGAAAGCGTGTCGCTGATCTTCGGGCCGAGTGTGAAGAGCAGGCACGGAAGAATCACTTCCGTCGGCAATTCTGGCTGCTTACCGATGCCGCTCTCGGGCTGCCGGCCGCTGTGCAAGCGTGGAGGTGTGGCGGACAAGGCATCGGCGACAGCCTGCCGTACCTCCTCGGAGCAGAGCACGGTGACGGCCTGGCCGGGTCGGCCGTGCCGAGCGACGATGCCAGTGGTCCCACGAGTACCTCGGCGGCGCCTTCGGCACGGTCTACCACGTGTCGACCATCGCCATCCTGTGGTTCGCCGGCGCCTCCGCCATGGCCGGGCCGCTCTGCATCATGCTCTCCCGTACTCGCTCATTGTTTCTGATCCCGGAAACGCTACGTTGCTTTCCAGATTCATACAACATACTTGTTGCGCGAAATTAGCATCGCGGCAGGTGATTGCTAGCAAACTGTTGCAACGACCTTGAGGTTAATGCAACGACATGCACGACAGTTGGCCCTGGTCATTGCAATGAGCGAGAAGTGAACGCTATGGTGAGGGCCTCCCCTACGCCGAGATCGCCCGACGCCTCGACCGTCCGACCTCACGGACGTGACGCCGAGGCCGTGGCCGAGTACGAGGAGACGTTCACCACCGTCCCCATGGCTTCGGGCCTGACCAAGATGTCGGCCCGGGTGCCGACTTGTCTGTTCACCACCGACGCGGGCAGCCCCACCGCGTCCCAACTCGCCCAGCGCCTCCAGGTCAGCGGCGTCCATCTCCAAAGCGATCGCCATCCTGGCGAGCCAGAGCCTCGCCCGCCGAGAACACGACGAACGCCGCCGCGACCGCTACGTCGTCGACGACGAACTCGTCACAGTCATGAGACGAAGCCGGCTGCGTCCCAGGGGAAGCACAGGGTGCAAAAGCCCCGCGTATACGTCCGCGAGGAGGTCCCTTCGTCACCGGTTGCCGCCCCTCGGTCGCCAAGGTGATCGTGCGGCGGGCACAGCAAGCCACCCGGGGGGGTGGCCGCGCGTGGGCGGGCACGGCCACCCTCGTCCGGTGTGGTCAGCCGACCGTGAGCAGATGGTCTGGACCGGATTTCGATTGGTGATCTTCGCGGCGGGGAGAGCTGCCGCCTGGCTCAGGCAGGTCGTCAGCGTCCCGCTGCATGACTTCCAGCCGGTTACCGACGCGTCGATGATGGCCATTTCGGGCCCCTGGGCGCGCTGGGTCCGCGACAGACCGAAGAAGCTGGACGGATTGCTCTGCGGGGTGCGCAGCAGATTCTTCGAGTGCTTCCCGTCGAAGGCGTAGGCACCGATCTGCACGCCCTCCGGGTTCTTGGTGAAGAACGCCTACACCTGCGGGGTCACATCATTGAAGTCGAGGCCCTTTCCCACGACCGATGCGATGTCGTCCACGCTGGTGAGGTCCGGCAGCCACGAGGTGTCATGAGGCGACGGGGCTTCGTACTTTCGCTCTGTCTCTCGCTTCGATATGGCCCTGCGGCGGTCGTCCGTCAGTCACTCCGCGGCACGCCCGTCATCGCGAAGGCCTTCAAGGCGGTGACGGTTCGCGGAGTTGGTGCTCGCAGCGCTCATACCAAGGCGGGTCGGGCGGCGATACGGGTCACCGTGACCGAGACGGTGACCGGCTCCACGACCCCATGGGTGGCGAGGTGGGAGGTGGCGGCGGTCCGTACCCGGTCGTGGACGTTCCTGGCGGTGTCCAGGGCTCGGTGGCCCTCGGCCAGGACGCAGCGCACCTGGATGCGCCACCCCGAACCGTCCGGCGCCCGGTCGGCGCGGATGCCCGCCTCGGGCGGCATGCGGTGCGGTGCTGTGTCCGTCCGGGTAGGCGTGGCGGCTGCCGCGAGGCAGTGGACCAGGCGGGGTTGCAGACCGGCCACGCCGGGAACGGCGAGGGCTGCCTCGGCCGCGACGCCGAGGAGCGTGGTCGTGCCGATGGCGGTCATCACGTGCCCCTGCCCGTAGGGTCGCCGGGGCTCAGGGGTGGCCACGACTCCAGAACGTCGACCACGGTGATGTCGACCGCCGTCACGGCCAGACCCAGGTCCCATCCGGCCGAGTCGAGGACCGATTGGCGTACCTGATCAACCCGGTCGGGCAGCGGGCGGTCGAGGGCAGCGGCCAGGGCCATGGTCACCCGCACGTCGGCGCCCTCGCCCGGGGGTACGAGCCGGCAGGTCGCGGCCCTCACACCGGGGACCATGTCCGCGGTCTGCCGAAGTACCTTCGCGGCAGCGCTCTCGGCGATCCGTAGCTCCCGGTCGGGGTCGGCCAGGGGCAGCAGCCGTCCGAGCCGGATCTCTGCCCTGACGACGTTCATGACTCGGTCGGCGAGCGCCTGCAGGCCGGGAGGGTCTTCCGCACGCAGCGCCTGGGCGGCCGTGTTCACCGTGGCCAGTCCCTCGACCGCCTCGCGGCAGTGAGGACAGGACGCCGTGTGCGGGTCCGCGACCGGCGCACGGTCCCGCGTCTGTTCCCAGACCCGGCTGAGCAGGCGGCCGCAGGGCAGTACCTCATCACCCGCGAACGGGGGCACGTCGGCGTCAATGGACATGCCGGCGTCAATGGGGCTGGTGCGGGGCCCGTCGACATGGGGCGGTTCGGAAGGCCGGGCCTGCGGGTCGTCTAGCGCCATGGGCCCATCGCCTCCTGCAGGGATCGGCGTGCTCTGAACAGTCTGCCGCGCACCGTCTGCTCACTGGTCCGTGTCACGTGGGCGATCTCGTTGTAGGGCAGGCCCTGCAGTTCACGCAGGATCCAGCAGATCCGCTGGCCGGCGTCCAACTCGGCCAGCGCGCGGGACAGGGCCTCGGTGGCCGCGTCCTGCTCGGCGGACCTTGCGGGCTGGCTCCTCGCGTCGCCCGTCGCGGGTTCGGCGACGGTGTCCAGGGGGAGGGGCGGCGGTCGGCGCCGCCGTCGCATGGTCAAGCAGCGGTTAATGGTGATGCGGTACATCCAGGTACTGAATTCCGCACTGTGACGGTACTCCGGCAGACGCCGCCAGGCGCTGACGAAGGCGTCCTGAACGGCCTCTTCGGCGTCCTGGGGGTTGCCGAGCATGCCACGGGCCAGGGCCAGGAGGGACCGGTTGTGCCGCTGGACGAGAACGGCGAAGGAGTCTTCGTCTCCCTCGGCCGCTCGCACGGCAAGCACTCCGTCCGACAGGTCGCATCCCAGCTGTGGGGAAGCAGTACGTTGAATCATGACGCTCTCGCAGGAGGCTCGGAAAAACGGGTACCCCCGCCACACATGTGTGATGCACATCACACGCCACGTCTGTGAGAGGTGCGCCGCCCCGGGTGTCCAACCTCTTGAGAGACACCACGCGGGTGTCACACCGAGCCACTCGAGGCGACCGCCATGACAGACAACATCACCAGCGTCGGCGGGGGCAGCCGGCCCGACACAGGCGTGAGCGCGCTGAAGGGCCGTACCGGGGCCGGAGCACCGGCCGAGACACGGGGGAAGACCACCATCGCGGACGGCGTGGTCGCCAAGATCGCGGGCATGGCCACACGCGAGGTACCGGGCATCCACAGCATGGGAGCGGGCATGGCCCGCGCCTTCGGCGCCATGCGGGAACGCGTCCCCGGCGCAGGCGGAGGCGCCACACGCGGGGTGAAGGTCGAGGTCGGCGAGCGCCAGGCCGCGGTGGACTTGGACGTCGTCGTCGAGTACGGCGTCTCCATCGTCGACGTCGCCGGCGCCGTACGCACCAACGTGATCAGCGCCCTGGAACGAATGACGGGACTGGAGGTCGTCGAGGTGAACATCGCCGTCGACGACGTCCACCTCCCCGACGAGGAGGAAGAGGCCGAACGGAACGAGGGCCGCGTGCGGTGACCGACCGCCGTGACCACGGCCATGCCCTGGGCATGAGCGGGTGATCACACGGACGCTCACGTTCGCGAGACGGGTGAGTGGATGATGAACGCAGCGACGACGGGCCTCGCGGCCGGCATGGCTCTGGGCTTCGCCGGATACTTCGGCGGCTTCTGGGCATTCCTGCTGGTTCTGGTTCTGGGTGCGGTGGGGCTGATCGTCGGCCTCGTCGTGCAGGGCGACCTCGACCTCCGTGCGCGGAGGCAGCGGTGAGTACCCGGCCCGGTTCCCAACCCCCTGGCGAAGGGGCCGGCCCGCCGGGGCGATCCGCCGACCTGCCGCCTCCGGCCGAACGGGGCGCCACCGTCATCCCGGAAAGGGTGGTCGCCCGTATCGCCGCCAGGGCCGCACGCACAGCCCAGTCCCGGCGCGCCGCCATACCGCCCGACCGGAGCGGGCCGGCGGCACCCAGCGCCTCGGCAGCCGTCCGTACCGGATCGGTGCGCCTGCACCTGGCCATGGACCTGCCCTACCCCACCGATATCCCCCACGTCTGCGAGCGGATCCAGCACGACGTCGCCGAACGGGTGACTCAGCTGACCGGCTTGGAGGTGGGAGAGGTCACCCTCACCGTCCGGCAGCTGCTGACCGCCGCCAACGCGAGCCGGGGACGGGTCCGATGAGGCGCCACGCGGCCCGGGCCGCCGGGCACGCCGCGCAGAAAGGAGGACCGGAATGACACCCGACCCGGACCCTCCCGCACGCAGCTCCACGCCATCCGCGCGCCATGCCAGCGTGCCGATGACGAAGGAGCTTGAGCAGCCGGGGGAGCCGACAGAGCCCGGTCCACCCGAACACGACGCGCCCCTTCCGCCGGACTTGGCGGCGGGCGAGCACGACAGAGGGCACCGCACCCACCGCCCGTGGTCCGCGCGCCGCATTCCTGCCGCGCTGGTCGCCTCGGTGATTCTCGTGGCGGCGGTCGCGGCGCTGTTCGACGTCGTCGCCGTACGGGCGGGACGCCCTGCGGCAGCCTGGCGACGGCACCTGGCCGACGAATTGGCCACCCGCCCCTTGGACGACGTGTGGGTGCTCACGGGGGCCGCCGTGGCCGCCGCGCTCGGCATCTGGTTGATCGTCGTGGCCCTCACCCCCGGCCTACGCCACTGGCTGCCCCTGCGCTCCCCCGCGCCCGGGCTGCGGGCCTCCCTGGACCGCGACGGCGCCGCCGACCTGCTGCGCGACGCCGCCATGCGGGTCCCGGGAGTCAGCACGGCTCGCGTCCGAGTGCGCCGCCATCGCGTCAAGGCCCGCGCGGACGTCCGCTTCCGCGACCCCCAGCAGGTGAAGGACGACCTCACCGCCGTCCTCGACGAGGAGCGCGATCAGCTCGCCCTCGCCCGCCCTCCCCGCATCGTCGTACGAGTGCGGCGACACACCGACTGAGCGAAACCTTCCATACCGGAGCCCACACCATGACGCCGCGAACCGTACTCAACCGCAGTCTGCTGACCCTCGCCGGACTGGTACTGCTCGGCGGCGGTCTGCTGATTCTCTTCGCCGGACTCGACGTCTACCGGCGACACGATCTGGTCCCGCCCGTCGGCTGGCCCCTGACCACCCCGCACGACGTCCTGCTCGGCTCTGCCGACCGGGCCCGCTGGAGCGGTCAGGGCTGGTGGTGGTGGCCCGCGGTCATCGCCACCCTCACCGTCGTCGCCCTGCTCGCCCTGTGGTGGCTGCTCGCCCAACTGCACCGACGCCACCCCGGAGCGCTGCCCGTTGGCGGCACACCCCCGCAGGAAGGCGTCGAACTGCGCGACCACGCGCTCAGCGACGCGATCGCCGCCGAAGCCGGTGCCCTGCCGGGAGTTGAGCATGCAACCGTGCACATCACCGGCCGGCCTGACCACCCCCGCACCCACATCACACTTTCTCTCACCCCTCAGGGTGCACCCGGCGCCGCCCTCGACGCCTTGTACGAAGGCCCGCTCCGTACCGCTCGTCGGTCCACCGGCTTCCCCGACACCCCCCACATGCACACCGATGTCCGCCTACAGGTCGCCCACGACAAACCGCACCGCGCAGAGTAAGGCAGGAGACCGACGGCCTGCCTCGGCAACAGATCCCGCTTGCACGCACGAGGGGCTCCCAGTTGCCGAGCCCCGCGGGCAGGCGCACGGTGAAGAAAGATGTGTCGGTCCTGAACGGGCCGCGTTTCCCAGCGTCTTCGAGAGGACGGCGATTCCGATGGCCAAGGCCAAGGGCAAGGGCAATGCGAAGGTGCATCAGATCAGGGGCAAGATGAAGGAGACTCTCGGCAAGGCCCTGGGGGACTCATCGATGCAGCAGGCTGGACGTGGGGAACAGCTGCGTGCCAAGGCACATGAGATGACGGAAAGGGCGGCGGGCCACCTCCGTAAGCGGAACGGGCACTGATCGAGGACGTACGGCTGGTCCGCATCTTCGGGGGTCGTGTCGTCAACGTCGATATCGCGCCGGACGCGGGTGATCGCGCAGTGGTTCAAGCGCCGCGCCCGCGCCCGTCCGACGACTTCTCCAACCGGTCGCTCACTCCGGCCAAAAGACGAGGTCTGAGAGTCCGGGAACACCAGCCGACCAACTCTCGGGGCAGGTCACGCCGAGGGGAATCGCACGGCTCGGGCCGCGTCAGCCCTCGTCCTCGTCGTCCTCCTCGGCGTACTCGTCCTCTGGCCCCTCTTCGTCGTACTCGTCTTCTTCCTCGGGCGCCTCTTCGTCGGGCGCCTCTTCGTCGTACTCCTCCTGCTCCTCGTTCTCCCCTGCCGCTTCCTCCTCTTCCAGTGCTTCCTCATGGCTGCGAACTACCTCGCCGTCGCGGATCTCTCCGCGCCAGCCCTCGACGTCCTCGTCGGCGAACGTGACATAGCGCTGGAAGTTCTTGAAGTCCAGCCGCAAACGGCGTCCTTGGGCCCGCCACAGGTTGCCCGTCTTCTCGAAGAAACCCGATGGGTAGTACTCGACGACCAGCACGATCCGCGTCAAGTCGGGCGTGAGTTCGTGGAAACTGACACAGCCGTGAGTAGTGCCTTTCGCACCCTCAGAGTTCCACACGATTCGATCGTCCGGCACCTGTTCCTGAACCGTCGCCTTCCAACCCCGAGTCGAGGGACCGACCTTCACCTTCCAGTCACTGGCGGTCTCGTCGTTCCGGGACACACTCCGTACGCCCTTGGTGAAGTCGCTGAACTCCTCGTACTGGGTCCAGTAGTTGTACGCCACTCGGATCGGCACACCGACGTCCAGCACTTCAATGATGTTCATCACCTTGGTGCTGCCGGACTTTCCTCCGCGTCCCCCGCCGAAAACGTTCTTGACCTTGTCCATCACCTTGTCTTTGAGCCCCTTGGCCTTCTCGCCGACGAACGCCTTCAAGGGGGAATCACCTTTGAGAATGCGTCCGCCGATGCCGAGAAGAGATCCGCCGTTCTCGGCCGTGTCAAGGAGTTGGTCGGTGACATCCCCCAACTTTTCCCCGGCCTTGTCGACGAGATGCTCGACCTGAGCACCGAGGAAGTCGGTCAGTTCGTCACGCAACATGTCGAGGCCGGAGCCCTCTCCCCGGCCGGAGTCTCGCTCTTTGTCGGCCATGACCTACCTCCGCCGCGCGGGAGTCTTCTTGGCAGTCGCCTTCTTCGCGGAGGCCGCCTTCTTGGACGGGGCCTTCTTCGCGGACGCGCTCTTCGTCGGTGCCCTCTTCGTCGGTGCCCTCTTCGCCGCCGCCTTCTTGGCAGGGGGCGGAGACTTCTTCGCGGTCTTCTTCGCCGGCGCCGACTTCTTGGCGGCAGCCTTCTTAGCCGCGGGCCTCTGCGCCGCCGACTTCTTGGCCGGGGGCCTCTGCGCCGCGGTCTTCTTCGCGGGGGCCTTCTTCTCGGGAGTTCTCCTCGCAGGAGTCCTCTTCCTGGCGGGAGCGGCTTCCTTGGCGGCCACCCGACGGGGAGAGGGTTTGGCCGCGCGCTTCCTTCCCGCTACGGGGCGGCGACGACGCCGTGGCGGCTCCTCCTCAGCCTCTTCCTCTGGCTCTTCCTCCTCCGGTTCTTCTTCCTCTTCTTCCTCCTCCGCTTCTGCCTCCGGTTCTTCTTCCTCCTCCGCTTCTGCCTCCGGTTCTTCTGCCTCCTCTTCCTCCTCCTCTTCTTCTTCGAATTCCCCCTCAGGCTCTTCCTCGTCCTCTTCCTCCTCCGGTTCCTCCTCGCCCTCCGCCTCCCCCTCGTCGTCGTAGCGCTCCTCGCCCTCCTCAGGCTCTTCCTCACCCTCTTCCTCCTCGCCCTTCTCCTCACCGATGCGCAGCGTGCGCTCGTGGAGAGACTCGGCGAGGCCGGCGAGGCGCCGGTCGGCGGTGGCGGCCAGGGCTTTGCGTCCGGCGTCCAGCAGCTCGCCGCGCACCTGCTCATTCAGCTCGGCGACTCCAGGAACGTCACCGAGTTTCTGCAGGCCGGTCGTCAACAGCTGCTGCGGATCGAGCCCAAATCGGCGACCTGCGAGATAAGTTGCCAGCCCGAAGGCGAAACGGGCTTTCTTCGTACGTCCGAGCACATAGCCAGCTGCGACCGCGGCGGCGAGGCCGATCTTGGTCGTGTCGTTCATGAGCCGGTTCCCTTCGGAAAGGGGAGGTGAACACACTCGAATACGGGCCAACATCCCCTGCTCAACCAGTGATTGAGACAGAAGCGGATCGCACGCGACGCGTCTCTCGGCCCGCCGAGAGCACCCCGGACACACCATGCGACCCCACCGGGGCAGGTCGTGACCCCACCGGGCAGGTTCACTCAAAGCCATCCATGCCCGACGATATGTACCCCTATATGATGGAATTATAGTGTTCGCGCGTGGAGTATGGCGCGCGCTCCGACCACCGGAGAGACCATGGCCGCAGCAGAACCCCGGCGGCGATCCAGCAGCAGTGGCCGCAGCACGGACCGGGGGACCACAGGTGGCCCCCGGCGACGCTCCGGCAAGGGCAACGCAGCCTGGGCCATTCGTTCCGCAGTCGAACAACTTCAGCAGTTGCTCGGGCGGGCCCCCGAGTCCGTCTCGGCACTGAAATCCACCGAGGCCGGTTGGGAGGCCGACGTCGAGGTACTCGAACTGGAACGCGTCCCCGAAACCACGAGCGTGATGGCTACCTATCGAGTGACGCTCGACGAGGAAGGCGACCTGGTGGAGTACCGAAGGACGCGTCGCTACAGCCGCGGCCAGATCGACCGGCTGGGCTGAGGCCGCAAGGGTCATGAAGGGAGGCACCATGACGGTGGTGCCGCAGAGTGGAGGCGCTGTCGCGCGCGGTGGTGGCGGTGGCACCAGCCTCTACGACGTCTTGGAACTCATTCTGGATCGCGGGCTTGTCATAGACGTCTTCGTCCGTGTGTCACTGGTGGGGATCGAAATCCTCAAGATCGACGCTCGTATCGTCGTGGCCAGCGTCGACACCTATTTGCGTTTCGCCGAGGCATGCAACCGTCTCGACCTCGAGACCGGGAGAAAGGCACCCGCCCAGTTGACCGACATCGTCGGAGACACGGTGGAGAGCGGAGCCAAGGGCAAATCTAAGGGGGCCCTCTCCGGCGCGGCGGAAGCGGTCACCGATTCCCTCAAGGGGATCACCGGCCGTGACGCCGGTGAAGAGGAGGAGGCCGAGGAAGAAGACGAAGGCAAGGAAAAGGAACCCGTGGAGAGGCGACGGCGGCCGGCTCGGCGCACCTCCCGACGTGAGCGCGAATAAGGCTCGCCCGGCGAGAAGGAATGAGCCATGGCCGTATACATCTACTCCATCACCGGCAAGCAGCACCCGCTCCGCCTCGACGGTCTCAGCGGAGTCGGTGAGTCACCGGCGGGCCTGCGGGCAGTGACAGCGGGACCGCTGTGCGCTGTGGTAAGCGACGCACCAGAGGATCTACGCCCCAAGCGCCGCGACGTCATCGCCCACCAGGAAGTGCAGAAGCGCCTCATGGCTGACGGCACTGTGCTCCCCATGCGGTTTGGCCTCATCGCCGAGAACGACGAGGCCGTCCTGCTGGCTCTGGAGCAGAATGCCGCGGACTATACGGACAGACTTCAAGTACTGGAGGGGTGCACCGAGTACCACCTCAAGGCGTCGCAGGACGAAGACGCGCTGCTGCGGCAGATCCTGCGGGAGTCGGACGTGGCACGAGAACTCAATGACGAGATCCGCAGCGGCACCGCCGACCCCGACGCATCGCTACGACTCGGTGAGCTGGTCGCCCAAGAAGTGATGGCACGGCAAGAGGCGCTGGCAGCGGGTGTGGTCGAAGCGCTGCGCCCCTTCGCCCGGACTCTTGAAACATCCCAGCCGACGGGTTCGGACTTTATCAACGTGTCGTTCCTGGTGACCGAGGAGCAGGAAGAGGCATTCGTCACCTCGGAGTTGAGCGTCGCCCACCAGATGGGCGACGACTTCGACTTCCGGCTCAACGGCCCCCTGCCCCCCTACAGCTTCGTCTGAAGGAGTTCTCATGGGCCTGCTCACACAGCTCGTCACCCTTCCCCTGGCACCCGTGCGCGGCGTCGTATGGGTAGTGGAGCGCGTCCGGGAGGAAGCCGAGAACCAGTACTACGACCCCGCGCCGGTGCACCGCGAACTCGCCGAGCTCGAACGTCTCCTCGTCGCAGGCGACATCGACGAGGAGACGTTCGACCAGCGCGAGGACGAACTGCTCGACCGGCTGGAGGAGATCCGTGCCTTTCGGCAGGGCTGACACTCCTGATCCGGCACGAGGGAATACGAGGCCGCAACCGTGACCGAACCCCTGGCCAACAGGCTCGGTTCTTATCCGTCCCGAGCAGCACCCCCCTACGGGCAGGGCTCGTCCGCGAATCTCGCCGACATCCTTGAACGGGTACTCGACAAGGGCATCGTCATCGCAGGCGACATACAGATCAACCTTCTCGACATCGAGCTGTTGACCATAAAACTGCGCCTCCTGGTCGCCTCCGTCGACAAAGCGAAGGAAATGGGCATCGACTGGTGGGAGCACGACCCCTCGCTGTCCTCCCGGAGCAGGGGTGAACAGTCACTGGCCGAAGAGAACCGCCGGTTGCGGGCCGAGATCGATGCCATCCGCCAGGACAACGCCCTCCCCCCAACGGAGGAAGCGCCCCGAGACTCGCACAGCCGTCGCCGGGGAAGTGCTCGCGATGAGTGACCTGCTGACATACGCGTATGCAGTGGTACGCAATGCCGAGGGACTGCGGGAGGCAACCGCGCCGCTCCGGGGCGTCGCCGACACCCCGGTCAGCCTCGTCACCGACGCCGGCGACGCCCAGCCGGCGCTCGTGGTGAGCCATGTGCCCGGACAGGACTTCCAGGAGGACGCTCTCAAGCAGCATCTCGAGGACCTGGAGTGGCTGGAGGCGGTGGCCCGCGCGCACCACAGCGTCATCGAAGTTTTGGGCGTGCGCACCACCGTGCTTCCGCTGCGCCTGGCGACCGTCTATCTCGACGACAACCGAGCTCGGGAGGTGCTGGAAGCCGGGCGAACCATGTTCGCGGAGCGCCTGGCCCAGCTCTCCGAACATGTCGAATGGGGGGTCAAGATCTATGTCGAATCGTCTGCGGCTGTCGCGGCGCCGACTGTTCCCGCGGCAGATCTCACCCCCGGGCGCGCCTACCTGCGTAACCGCCGGCAACAACAAAGTGTTCGCGACACCGTGTACCAGGCGGCGCAGAAGGCCGCCGAACGGGTGGAGGCCGCAGGCCGCAGGCATGCCTCTGACCGTGTCCGGCATCGCGTACAGCAGGGTCTTCTCGCCGACGCAGCCGGCGCCGTCGGCGAGAACGTCGTGAATGACGCATACCTTGTGCCCCTGAAGCGTTGCGACGATTTCCTGGCCGACGTGGCGCATGCCGCTGACGGGCTGGACGGGGTGCGGGTCGAGGCCACCGGCCCCTGGGCTCCGTACTCCTTCGCCATGCCACTCGATGAATCCGGCGGTGCCGCAGCCGCAGAGGGAGCACCTCCGTGATCACGCCTGGCCCTCCGCCGGAGGCCGAGCGCCTGCCTCAGCGGCAGGTCGCTCTCATCGATCTGTTGGACCGACTTCTGAGCGGCGGGGTCGTCCTCACCGGTGACATTGTGCTGTCCATCGCGGACATCGATCTAGTACGTATCTCACTGCGCGCCCTGATCGTTTCCATCAGCGAGCAGAATCCCTCGCCATGGACGAGGACGAATCCGCTGCGAGGCGGCGACCATGGCAACTGAGGGAGAGAGCCGGCTGCCGCGCCGCGCCGACGAGGTCGCGGAGGCCGCCGCACGCGCGTTCCGGCTGCTGCCCGCCGCCCCGCGCGACCTGGACCCGCCGGTCGGCAAGGGCTCGCGTTCCCCGGCCCGGCGGATCAGCTCCGACCGCGACACCGTCGAACGGGACCTCATGAGGCTCGTCCTCACTCTCGTGGAACTGCTGCGCCAGCTCATGGAACGACAGGCCCTGCACCGCGTCGACCACGGAGACCTCACCGACGAACAGGAAGAACGCCTGGGAGCGACCCTCATGCTCCTCCACGACCGCATGAGCGACCTGTGCGCCCAGTACGGACTGACCATGGATGACCTCAACCTCGACCTCGGGCCGCTGGGCACACTGCTGCCACCCTCTGACTGAATCCCCGGCAACGCGGCAGCACCGAGATCGAGTGCCCTCGGCTCAGCCGCGAAGAAGAGCGGCCATGCGAGACGTTCTGGATCACGCGTACTCCGTACGCATGGATTTCCGGTCGAAAGAACCGCCATTGCCGCCGAGCCGGGGCCCAATTTCGACGGCGATTGCTGAGTACTTGAGATGTACAGGGCCGCCTCCTGACGACAGGGCGATTCCAGACGTGTCACACCTCTCGTCCGCGGGCCGCCTCGATGGCAGTGCACGGAGTAACGGAGTATAAGGATGGCGCGCGTAGCGGTCATAGCGTTCACGTCGAGGACTCTGAGGGACGTTGATGGGCGGGCGCAGTTGCTGTGGCTGCTGCGCTTGGTTGCTGTACGGCTTGACCTCATGTATTCAGCTATGAAAGTGATCTGACGTCCCGGCAGAAGAAGGGTGCCTCCCACCTGCGATGATCTGACTGCTGAGATCAAGAACGTCGCGGAGAAGAGGCACCCAACAGGTGCAGGTTACCGAATGGGATCACCGGCTTGCCGTGCGGGCCGACGGCAAGAACCTGATCGGCCACGCGGGCGTGGTGCTGCTGCGGAAGGTCGCCGACCGCGTCGGCCTGGCCGCCGCGCTGAGTGCGGCGTTGCCGAAGGGCACCGGGCCGGGCTGGCGGGACCGGGGCATGGCGCTGGTCCAGCTGGCCTGTGCGATCGTGCTCGGCGCGACGAACGTCCTGGAGGCCGAGCAACTCCAGTACCACTGGCGTGCGGTGTTCCCGCGCCCGGTTTCGGACAGCACCCTGCGCCGCGCCCTGGCCGCGATCGACGCCCCGGTCGCGGCCAGGGTGGAACGCGCCCGTGCCGCGATACGCCGCGTGGTGTGGACGCTGCTCGCCCTGCGGCCCGGCGGTTTCCCCTGGATCTCGGTGTGCGGCCGGGAGCTGACCGGCTGGTACGTCCTGGACCTGGATGCGACCATCGTGACCTGCACCAGCCGCAAGGAAGGCGCGGCGGGCACCTTCAAGGGGACCTTCGGTCACATGCCGCTGGGGGCGTGGGTGGCCAACACCCGTGAGTGCGTCGCCATGCTGCTGCGGCCCGGCAACGCGCCACCGAACGATGTCGCCGACCACAAGAGCGTCCTGGCCTCGGCGTTTCGGCAGCTCCCGCTCCCGCTGTGGTCGAAGCTGCTGGTGCGGATCGACGGCGCGGCCTTCAGCCACGAGGTCCTGGACCATCTCCAGAGTCTGACCACCAGCCGGCGCCGGGTGCGCTGGGTGACCGGCTGGGCCATCAACGCCACGGACGAGCGGGCCATCGCGCTGCTGCCCGAGAACGTGTGGACGGCCGCACTGCGGCAGGACGGCCAACTCCACGAGATCAAGGGACCCGATGGGGAATGGGTGTCCTACCAGGTCGCCGAGCTGACCGGGGTCCGTGACCTGACCGGCTGGCCGGCCGGGATGCGGCTGATCGTGCGCCGGGTCAAGCCCTCGCGGCGGGATACGAAGAAGCTGACCGCGTTCGAGAAGCGCACCGGCTGGCGCTACCAGATCGTCGCCACGAACATCCCCGCCCGCCAAGGGCTCTCCGGGGCCCCGGGCTCCGGGCAGGTGTGGTTCGTCGACGCCCTCTACCGTGATCACGCCGAGGTCGAGGACCGTGTCAAAGCGATCAAGCGGGTCGGCCTCGGGCTGCTGCCCTCGAAGTCCTGGCAGCTCAACATGGCCTGGGTGCTGGCCGCCACGCTCGCCGCCGACCTCGACGCCTGGACCCGGCTCCTCCTCCTGCACGACGAGCCCGCACTCGCCGCCGCCGAACCGGAGACGATCCGCAGGAAGCTGTACCACCTGCCCGCCCGGCTCACCTCCCACGCCCGCCGGCGCACCCTGCACCTCGACCGCACCTGGCCCTGGGGGGCAGCGTTCGCCACCGCCTGGCAGCGCGCTCACCAGCTTCCGGCCCTCACCTGACGGCCGGCCACCACCCGACAACAACGAGAGGACCGCACCACCCTCGGGCCCGTGGAACCCGACGCCCCGCAGCGTCACGCGACGGCCAGTCCCGACACGGCACGGGACATATCAGGCAGTCAGCCGCTCACACTGCCGCCGCCAGCCCTCGGAAGAATCGAGGTTGAGCCCCACGGCGCGCACGGACGAAGTTCTCGCGACTGGCCAGGAGCTACGGATCGCCTGCTCAGGGTTTTACCCCTGTCTCAAGGGCACTCGGTCAGTGAACGCGGAGGTACTGAGATGAGTGCTGGAGAGAAAGTCAGGGCAAAGGCCGAACAGGTTGTCGGAAAGACCGTGCGAAAGGCGGCCCACGCGGCGCACAAGGATGTCCTCGCAGCAAAGGGCGCCGCTCTCGAAGCGCGGGGCATGATGCGGAGCGCGAAAGAAAGGACCAAGGACTCCTTCAAGCACTGACAATGTCATGACATTGATTCGCCGTGGTCGCCTGGCTCTGAACCGTTGTTAACCTCGATATTTCGTGACGGCTTGCTGGTTCATCTGGTGGGCCGTTTCGGCTTGTTGGGTGGGGTGCGGGCAGGCTGGTGGGCCGGCTGTCGCGTCGGGTGGGCGCCGGGTTCCACGGCTCCGGCGTGCGGGTTTTGATCGTAGGGGTGGGTTGTTGTTGCTGGTCGGCCGGGATTCGGGTGCCCTACGACTCCGCAGCAACCCGCGCAAAGATCCTCGTGGCGGCAATCGAGGAGTTCAGCACCTACGGCTTCGCCGGTGCTCGCATCGAGCGCATTGCCGAGGCCGCGGGCGCCAACAAGCGGTCCATTTACGCGTACTACACCAACAAAGAGCTCTTGTTCGCCGCCGCCCTGCACAAGGTCATCAGCGAACTGAACGATGCGGTGCCGCTCACCGAGGACGACTTGCCGGGATATGCGAGCCGCATGTTCGACTACTTGACTCAACGCCCTGCCGCGCTGCGCATGCATCTGTGGCGCCAGATGGAACGGCCTGAGCTGGGCCCCGGCGCGGCGGACGTCTACAGCGAGAAGATGGCCCGTATGACCGCGGACTCGGCCGCCGGGCAGCTGCTGTCGACAGACCTGCTCGTCCTCATCACCGGGCACACGCAGAGTTGGGTTCTCGCGCCGCGGGATCTCCTCACGGCTGTCGATGGCACCGACCCCTACCGGCCGGAACGGCTGGCCGAGCACCGGGCCGTCATCGTCGAAGCCGCTCGCCGCCTCTGTGCACCCGCCCCAAAAGATGCAGTCGGCTCGGCGTAGAGACGCGGCTGCCTCAGCAGCTGGCCTGAGAGGTTCCCTGCCGTGCCGTGTTCGGCTCCGTCGCCGGGCGCGCTGTCCCCGCATCAGGGCCGCCGCGGTTTTCAGCGCCGATCGCCCAGCGCAATCAGGGCCTCATCGAAAGCGACCGCCCGGTCGCGAGGCCGCCATGAGGACCGTGACCACCGCACGTGCACGCACGGTGCGGCACTCACCGGGCTCGGAGCTCTGCGAGGTTGAACTCCCAAGTACCGTGCAGTGCAGAGGACATGCGCACGCCACCACGCCTCGATACCGTCCACATGCTGGGAATGGGCCACTCCGGCCGTCCGTCGCGCCGGGCGAGGACTAGGCTGCTCTACAGACGTCCCAGACCCCGGCGGCATGTCGTTGCCGAGCACAGATCGCCGCGAGGAGCGGGCCCTCGCCCGTCGCCCGGCGCATCCCTGGAGGGAACCGGGTGAGCCCGCAGTCCTGCCACGCAGGCCGGCCAGTCGGCCGTTGCCCGACCTCCGCCGAATGTACTCCGCTGCCGGAAGTGGGCCGAGGGCGCCGGGATTCCGGCGCCACCGCGTCCGCTGCCGTACGGTCTTCCGAACCGAGGCGTCATGCCCATTCCGCCGCTCACCATCTACCGTCACGACCGAAGAAAACGGGCACTGATCACGCTGTCCGGTGAGATCGACCTGGAGACGGTGCCCCTGGTGCGCGCATCACTGGAACGGTGTCTGGGCGACGGCATCCGCACCATCGACGTCGACCTCACCCCCGTCACCTTCTGCGACTGCAGCGGCCTCAACGCCTTCCTCCACGCCTCACAGCGCATCACCGCGGCCGGGGGGACGCTGCGACTGCACCATCCGCCGCGGACACTGGTCCTCATGCTCGACATCGCCGGCTGCGAATTCCTGCTCCTGGGCATCCCGTTCGGACGTCTTCCGCCTCCTCCCGGAAACGCCCTGGCCACGACCTCTCCCGTCTCGCCGCATCGGCCTGTTCCACCTGTGCCTGCCCTCGCGGGCGGTGCGGTGTGATGGCCCGGCCGCATCAGGGACGGCCACGGCAGCCCCGTAGAGACGAGAAACCTGGCGTGAACTCCGGCGCGGACGCGGTGCGGTTGCGCCAGGTGAACCGATGGCTCGTGGAGGACATCCGCGAGGATCTCGGGGACCTGTACGAGGAGTCCTGCGCAACGGGATCCGGTAAGGCGTACCGCAGTCCCGGCCGTCAGGACTTCCTGAACCATCTGGCGGGCGACATCCGCCGACCGGGGTTCGCCATGGTGATCGCGGAGACGGACAGTCTGATGGGGTGCGCCTTCGGGTTCCCCGTACTCAGCGACGGTCGCTGGTGGCTCGGTTTCGACGGTGCGCTACCACGCACCATTGAGCGGATCACCAAGTCCAGCAGTGTCTTCGCGATCAGTGACACCCTTGTCCGCCCGTACCCACAAGATCAGAAGCTGGCCCACCGTCTGCAGGAGAGGCTGCTGACCGACCACCAGGCGACCCTCGGCGCCACGTTGGTGGATCAGGCCGACCACCCGACTCTCGACTCGCTCCGCTCCTCGGGATGGCTGGACGTCGGAGAGATACGGAAGCCGACGAGGCCCACCACGTTCCGTGCGCTGGTGCTCCCCGTCGGGGAACGGACCACGGCAAGGCTGGAGGGCCTTGCGCACGAAGCCTGGATACGGTGGCCCGGATGAGGTCCGACAACCGGTCGGCTCGGATCCAGGTACTGATCGCCGAGCAGGCGGCCCGGCGGGGTGCCAGGATCGGCGTGGTGGACGTGTGCACCGCCGCCGTGGCCGCACTGCCGGTCGGCGGGGCCGGACTTTCCGCGATGTCGAGATTCGCGGGAAGCCATCCCTTGTGCAGCACCGACGATGTCAGCGAGCAGTTGGAGGAGCTCCAGCTCACCTTGGGCGAGGGTCCTTGCGTGGATGCCTTCACACAGGGCTCGGCCATACTGACGCCCGATCTGCTCGCCGCTGAGGTGCAGGACCACTGGGCCGTGTTCGCCGACGCGGCCCTGGAAGCCGGGGCACGCGCCGTCTTCGCCCTCCCTCTGCAAATGGGGGCGATCAGTCCCGGAGTCCTGGACCTGTACTCCCAAGTCCCGGGCAGGTTGAACGCGGAGGAGCTGGCCGACGCGTTGGCTTTCGCCGACACCGCCACTCTGGTCCTGCTCGACTCCCGGATCGACGGGGAGGAAAACCTGCCCGGCGGATGGTCGACGGACGGCCGCTACGAGGACCTGGGCGCGTACCGGGCGGAGATCGACCAAGCCACGGGCATGCTCACGGCCCAGCTCGGAGTCAGTGCCGAAGAAGCCTTCGTCCGCCTGCGCGCCCACGCCTACGCCAGAGGGCGCCGCCTCGCCGCGGTGGCCGCCGACGTGGTCGCCCACCGGCTCACGTTCCCCCCGGGCGCGGACACGGATCCTACCGACGATGAAGCCTGACACCTTTGCCGCGCCGAGAAGCCGAACCAACCGTCCAGACCCGCAAACCGAACCCGAGAATCGCGCCCAAGAACCACACCAAGAAACCGGACAAGAAGTGAGTTGCTCTTCCGGTCCCTTCATCCGGGCCGGGATCAGTCTCGATGGAGGGTGTGCACGATGAATCAGCGACTCCTGGCCAAAACCTTCGTCGAGCTGGCGGACAACCTGGTCGCCGACTTCGACCTGATCGATTTCCTGCGCCTGCTGACCGACCGCTGTGTGGGCATGCTCGGCGCGAGTGCCGCAGGCGTGCTGCTCGCGGACCGCGACGGCGAACTCCGCGTCATGGCCGCCTCCGACGAACAGGTGCGCCTGCTGGAGCTCTTCCAGCTGCAGAACGACGAAGGGCCCTGCCTGGACTGCTTCCGCACCGGCGCACCGGTGATCGTCGCCAACCTGAGCGGGGAGGCCGACCGCTGGCCACGCTTTGTCGCGGCGGCCCACCGCAGCGGGTTCGGGTCGGTCCAGGCCCTGCCGATGCGTCTACGGGACGAGGTCGTCGGGGCCCTGAACCTCTTCCACGCCGCCCCGGGCCCCTTCGAGCCGGACGCCACGCCGCTCGCCCAGGCCCTGGCCGACGTCGCCACCATCAGCCTGCTGCAACAGCGCACCGCGCACCGCAGCACCGTCCTCAACGAGCAATTGCAGAGCGCGCTGAACAGCCGCGTCCTGATCGAACAGGCCAAGGGAAAACTCGCCGAACGCCGGGGCATCGACATGGAACAAGCCTTCACCACACTGCGCGGTTACGCCCGTACTCACAACCGGCGCCTGTCCGACCTGGCCCGCGCGTTCATCGACGACTCCGAAGCCCTCCCCGGCCTGAGGTCCTGACCGATGTCACGGCCGGTCAGCAGCAGCTCCCCGGCTGCGGTTCACGGACTGTGGTTCACGGACTGTGGTCCAAGGGCTGCGATTCACAGACTCTGCTTCCCGGTCCGGACGGCCGCCGCCGATGGTGTTCGGCGGCGGCCGGGGTCGCGAGGACGCGAGGCCCCCCGGCCATCGTGTCCTCGCGCACTGCCCTCCGCGGCGGCGGGGTGGCGGGAGCACCCCAAGTGGAACGCCAGGAGGACGGAAGCTGGAGCCGCGTTCTCCGGCGATGCGGCTCCGGCCGGCCTCGATTGCGACTCGGGGGCTGGGAGCCTGGGTGGGGGACTTGCCGGTTCCATCGATTCCTGACACGGACGAAGTCCCGCCTGCCTTGCTCTGACCGTAGAGCACATGCACGACGAGCGGAACAGGCATGACGTACGCGTTCTGGCCTCGATGCCGCTTCGGAACGGACCTGGCAGCAGCGGCCGGCCACCGTTCGCAGGCGGCGCCGGCGGACACTTCATCGGTCACCCGCGGCGCTCGCGGTCCCGCCGGTCCTCGCGGTTCCAGCGGGCTCGGTGCTGTCGGTTGTAGCGGCGATCCCAGCGGTCCTGACGCTCCCGGTGGTCCCGATAGTCCTGGTACTCACCGAAGTCGGACCCGCCGCCGCGGCCCCGGCCCCCGCCACCGCGGCCGTAACGCGTGGCTCCGAAGACCAACACAGCCGCGGCGACCCACCAGATGGGGTTGAGGAAGCCGAAGCCGAACAAGACCACGATCAGGACGAGAAGCAGAACGAACACAGCGGGCCTCCCCGGGAGCGGAACACAGCATCGGTACCGGGGACTGGGGCCTCACCCCACAGCGTAGTCCTGCCCGAAGACTGCCGATAGTGCGCGACACATGCGTCTACTGCCGGACGTCAATGTCTACTTGACGCCTGTCCAGGCAATACGCGCTTCCCCGCCAGGAAGTGATGCCGGCGCGGCCCGATGCGCTCCATGCGGGCAACGATCCGCTCGACCGAGCCGACGGATGCCCTCACCGAGGCCCCCTGCACCCCAGCAGCCCCAGCTCAGCCCCAAGAACTCCCCCATGCCGGCATCACGTTGACATGTGAGGGCGCCGAGCGTTGACTGACAGCACGGCGTAGGGCCATGCCACCCCGGATCGTTCGGGCGAGGCATTCCCCCCTTGCCACTCCGCCCGGCCCCCGCGGAACCAGGAGATTCCCGCGATCCGGAGGTCCGGCGATGTCACGGATTCCTCTCCTTCCGCTGATCCGTTCCGACGGCGGCCACAGGTAATCCACCTTCAACGACGAGGCCGACCATGAGCGTTGGACGAACCGTCAAGAAAAAGAAGCAGGAAATCAAGGGCTGGATCACTGAAGTGTTCGGCCGGGCCACCCGCAACAGGAAACTGGAACGGCAGGGCAAGGTCGAACGGATCTCCGGCAATCTGAGGCAGGCGGGCGAGAAGGCGAGGCACGCCTTCAGGCGGTGCCCTCGAAAGCCCCGGGTGGAGCTCCCGTCGTACGGGCAGCACCCGGCAGGCATCAACGCGGAATCCTCTAGCCTAGGAGAATTTGGAGAATGTCAGCGGTGTTCATCGTCGTGATCAGCGCCCTGATCGTCCTCGCGACGACAGCCGTACTCGTGGGACGCGGACCGGTCCGCAACGACGGGCGGGGCGGTGGTCGGGGCAGCGGCGGGCCGAACCACCGCTTCGGACCCCCGTACGACCCTGCCCTCACCCATGACGACGACACCGACGTGGCCGGTCCGGGACCCGGCGATCACTGAAGCCGTACGGCTCCCTCCGCGACGATCACCGATGCGCGTCCGGTCGACACCACGCACAGGGAAGTGGCACACGATGATGTACGACCAGACACGCACCCAGCGGAACGGCGGGGTGTCCTCCGCTGGGGGTGCTCGCCGCTCCGCCCCAGGTCAGAGCAGTTCTTCCCCATCGCCGCGAGGGGCCCGCCGTTCGGTGTCATCGCGAGAACGGCAGCGGCGATCGCCGTGGCCCCCATCGTCGCGATCCAAACCGGTCAAGGGGCCGCCCGGGAGCACGTCCGAACTGCACGGACCGCAGTATCGTTGGTTGTGGGTTGGTTCACTCTCACGTGCAACCGCCCGGAAGGGCGGCTCCGGCGTGTTTGCGCCGGAGCCGTTGGCTCTTGCCTCGTTAGGGCGCCGCGCCCGGAAGGGAGAGGGCATGATCCAGGCAGCCGATATCCGTGAGTGGCGCGACCACGATGTCGTGGACGCGAAGGGGCGCAAGATCGGCGCGCTCGAAGCGATCTATGTGGACACCACCACCGACGAACCGGCCGTGGCCACCGTGCGGACCGGGCTGCCCACCCGCCAGCGCCTGGTTTTCGTCCCCCTCGACGAGGCAATCCTCGGGCCGGGCTACCTCAAGGTCTCCTATGCCAAGAGCCTGGTGAAAAAGGCTCCTTCGATCGGCACGGACGACATCCTGCCCGCCGAGCAGGAGAAGGGGATCTTCCAGCACTACGGCATGACCTACCAGCCAGGCTTGAAGGGCGAACGACAACTCGCGCGCCGCTGAGCGACCGCGCCCCGTCCCACCCAGTTCGGTCCAGCCCAGTCCGGTCCTGCCCAAGGAAGGCGTTCATGCGATGGTGCTCTTCCTTCTCCTCGTCCTCGTGGCCGTTGTCCTGGGAATCATCGGCGTGGCAGCCGAGAGCCTGGAATATCTGCTGATCATCGGCATCGTTCTTCTCGCGGCCGATGTGGCCATCGCCTACGTCCGATGGTCCCGGCGCGCCGGCCATCGCCCCATCCGCTGACGGCGGGCAACGGGCGACCGCGAGTCCGGCACGCCGTGGAACTCGCACCACCGGTAACCGTCCATCGGACCCCGGTCAGGAGTATCCTTGAGATACCGAGGGTTCTTCGTACACCGGCTTCGATGCCCGTGCCGTCCCCGGCGATTCATGACACCGGGCCGGTCCTGGCCGGCCCGGGGCAGGGTTCGCGTGATGACCGCAACCACGTTCGACAAGCCCGCGGTCGAAGACCGGACCTCCTCTTCTTCACCGCCACCTCTCCGGCTGCAGCTGGCGCCGCCCGGCACTGCCCCCGCCCTGATCGACGGCGCATGGTGGCCATGCTCCCGCGACCTGACGGCCGAACTGCCCCTGCTTACCGCGGCTTTGGACCCGCGGTGGGGGCGGATCACCCACGTCACCGTGAACCCCACGTTCTGGCCGGTCATCCCCCGCAAGGTTCCCGTCCAGGGCCATGTGGTGAAGGTCGGCTGGTTCAAGGCCGAGCAGGACCCGCACAAACTGCTGCTGCTCTCCTACACCTCCGGCCGCTGGGACCTGCTGGTGATCCCACCCGAGACCGACGCCGTCACGGCCGCCCGGCTGATGACCACCGCCACGGATCCCGCGCGCAGCCTCACCGCAAGCGGCCTGATCCAGGAGGCCGAGCGCTTCCGCATCGCCGCCGAGGCCGAGGCCGCCGCATGGGACGCGGCCCGGGAAACGGTCTGGGACTCCGAAGGCGGACACGACGCTCGCCACACCTCCTCACACGGCCCCGTGGGGACCGCCATCGGCCGCGCGCCGATTCCGGCGGCAGGCAAGTGACAGGCATGACGGGCGGACCGGCGCGGTGTGTGATGTCGCTGTGCGCGGTGCGTGATGGCGCGGTGCGTGATGGGCAGCGTTCGGAACCGGTGCCTCGCCGGGGCCCGTTCGACGTGCCGCGGGAGTAGCGTGGAGACATCGAGAGTATTTCGCACACCGGCCGCCATGCCGGTGTCGTTCTCGGCGAGTGACGACACCGGGCCGCCCCAAGCAGCGGCCGGGAGACGGGTGCGCGCGATGTCCGCGACCACCGACCGACCCCCGCTGCGGATCGCGCCCTTCAGGGCCCCGACCGCTCGCCTCGCGCTAAAACCCGTGAGCACGTCCCGAGGGCCTCTCGACGGCGCATGGTGGCCCCGCTCCCGGGACCTGACACACGAACTCTCCGCTCTGGCCGACGTACTGGACCCCCTGTCCGGACGGATCACCCGGATCGCCGTCAACCCGACGTACTGGCCTGCCGTCCCGAGCAGAGTGCCCGTCAACGGTCACATGGTGAAGGTCGGTTGGTTCACGACAGAGCTGGACCCCCACAAGATCCTGCTGCTGTCCCACACCACAGGCAGCTGGAACCTGCTGGTGATACCACCGGAGACCAGCGCCCCGGCAGCCGCTCGCCTGCTGGCCGCCGCGAGCGACAGCTCCGACCCGCCGACGACCGCGAGCGCGCTCATGGCAGCGGAACACGCCCTCCACGGCAGTTCCATGACCGACCTGGACCAGGATTCCGAGGAAACCTGGGCGGACGGCGATCACACCTCCTCCTACCGGGCAGCTGCCGCCCGGCCGTGCCGCCTGATCACGGCGAAGTGAGCGTCATGGTCACCACCGTGGCCTTCAGCGCCCTACTGATCCTGACCGTTGCGGCCACCCGTCTGATCACCCGGCTCAGCGCACAGCACGCGGAAAGCATCAGTCTCCACTCCTACGGCACCCCACCGACCGGGAGAAACATCCTGGACAAGCCGTTGGACAACCACCTTCCCGACTCGCCACCCAGCCCTCCACGGTCCGCCCCCGTCACGACACCCGGGAAGTCGGCCGAGGCCGACTGATCCCCCGGCGCCGGAACATTCGCCGCCGGGTCCTGTCGCTGAACCCGAATCGTCGGCCGCCCCGAGGCCGGAGGCCGCCGGAGCCACTTCCCCACTCCCAGAGGCTCCCGCACACGGACGGCCACGTTGCCCCACCCCACCGGCTTATCGCGGATTGCCCGCGTAGGTAACACCCAGGATCTCCGGACAAGGCACGGAGTAGGGTGAGGAGACAGGGAATCCTTCGCACACCGGCTTCACGTTGGTGCCGTTCTGCCGAACCATGGCAACGGACGGTGACGACCCGCCATAAGACGGGATCGCGCCATGCCCGTGATCGTCGGCCCCACGGACTCCTCGTCGATGCCCGGCACGAGTGGCGGCAATCATGGCAACACTGCACGAGCGGAAGAGCTACCGCGAAGCGATCATGAAAACGCTGTACGAGGCCACGGAAGGCAATCGCCTCCTTGGCATCACCGGAGCGAGGCTGCGTGACGACCTCCAGGTCCCCGAGCAGGATCTCGCCGCGGCCTGCGCATATCTGGAGGGCGAAGAGCTCATCACCGTCGACTGGGCGCAGGGCAACACACCCGCGATGGTGATGCTGACGCATCGGGGGATCCGGCTCATGGAGGCCGAGGAAGAGGAACGCGGCTGACGCGCCCCGGGGGCCGGTGCACTCTCAGCAGCGCCCCGGAGGGGGCGGCCCGGTGTGCTCGCAGCGATCCACGTCGACACCGCCGCCGACGAGTTCGCCATGGCCGCCGTCCGAACCAGGCCGCTCAGCCGCCGACGGCTGGTCTTCGTCCCCCTCGGCAGAGGGGTCCCCGGGCCGGGCTACGTCGAGGTCTCCTACGCCAAGAGACAGGTACGGAAGGCCCTTTGGATTCAGGGCCGCCGGATGGCGACGCCGTTTCGGTGTCCGGTTGCCGCGTCCACCATGCACAGGTGCAGGTGTCCCGTCTCGCGGGGTTCGTACGGCTCGTAACGGCTGAAGTGGAAGTTACCGTGGGCGTCAGTGGTGTCCGTCCCCACTGCCGTGTGGCCGGCGGCCGTTGCTCGGGTTCGCGCTCGCCGTGGTCGGCGAGGCGACTGCCCCCAGCAACAGGGGTAGGGCTACCAGGACCGTGGCCGCCAGCCGGTCACGTACCAACGCCATCTCGTCTCCTCATGGCGTGAGATGCCGGCCCGATCTGTCGGGCCGGTCATGATGACCATGGCGGAGCGGAACCACCTGCGGCGAGACCTCCCACATCGAGATCCACCTAACGGGTCGCACCGCCCTGGGCGTTGCCACGCCGTTGTTCGCGCTCGCCTGCCGAGGCACGGCAGTGGACGGTCGCGTCATTCCCCGGGGGGATCGCGGAGCTGGCTCTACCGGCAGGGTGCTCATGCCGTCGCCTCTGTTCATGGTGGCGCGGCTGTCGGCTCAGTCCAGGACGGCGAGGTGGTCGGCCGCGCCCCCGCGCCATTCGATCAGGAAGAGGGTCGCGTCGTCGCTGGTGCGGCCGCCTCTTTGCCGCTTCAGGGCGTGGGAGAGCGAGCGCACCACCGCTCGTACTCCCTTCTCCCCATGTTCGATGCGGTTGACCCAGTGGATGAGCTGTTCCTCGCCGAACGGTTCTTCACCGGCTTCGTGCTCCTCGATCAGGCCGTCGGTGAAGCACAGCACTCGGTCGCCGCGTTGGAGCATCTGCTCACTGATCTGGGGATCTTCACCGCCGAAGCCGACCGGCAAGGTGGTCGGACCTGCCAGCTGCCGGACGACCCGGTGGTCGCGGATCAGCAGCGGAGCGGGGTGGCCGGCGTTGACCCACTGCAGGTGGCCCGTTGCGATGTTCAGACGCATCATCTGCGCGGTGACGAAGTGGTCGGGTCCGAACTGCTCGGCGATCGCCCGGTCCATGAACGCGTAGATCTCGGACAGGCCGATGTCGGCACGTCGGGCGTGCCGGTAAGCCCCGACGGCGACGGTCGCCATCGTGGCGGCGTCCAGGCCGTGGCCCATCGCATCGACCATGGCCACATGCAGGATGTCTTCGTTGAGGGCGTAGTCGAAGCTGTCGCCTGCGACGTTGTAGGCGGGCTCCAGGATTCCGGCCACCGCGACCTGCGGGATGGACATCGCCAGCGGCGGCAGCAGCGACCACTGGATCTCCGCGGCCACGCTCATCGGTTCGCGGCGCCGGGCGAGGAAGAACTGGTCGGTGTAGCAGTGCTTGGTGACCAACATGTCAGCGACCAGGCCGGCGAGCCTGCGCAGCAGCCGCCGGTCGTCGTCATCGACAACATCCATGGTGAGGGCCATCACGCCCACCTGGTCGCTGCCGTCCAGCAACGGCAGATACATCCGGACGCCGTCGGCCTGCGGCACCTCGGCAATGGTCGCGTACAGGAAGGCCGTGCCGGCGGCAGAGTCATCGATCGGCTCAGGCTCACCGACCATCAGCCGCCGACCCGGTAGCGGCACCAGCACCAGCTGGCCGTAGTCCTGCAGCAGGATCGAGACGTCGCGGCCACCGACCCTGGCCACCTCTTCCGCGATCAACGGGGCGATCAGCTGCGGCGGCATCTCGTGAGCTCGGTCCAGCAGCACCCCCAGCAGCCGCTCACCTAACCCTTCCGACCGGTCCACCATGCCATTGTCGGGCCGCCACTCACCTTCCGCCACAGCGGTCGTTGCGCCTGTCGCCTCGCACGGCTCTTGCGTACACGGATGTGGCCGCGCCGAGGCCGACGACCGCTCGATGGCGCCTTGGATCCGCCCTGTCGAGCACGAGCTCAAGCAGGCGGCGTGACTGAAGACCACACACCAAGCCAGGTCCGCTCGATGCGCCTCGCGGCGAAGCTCGGGTTCTCCGAGCTGGAGCGATTAGAGGCGTACGGCGCCGAGCAGTTGGCGCAGTACCGGCGTCTACGCAGAAGACTGACCACGATCTCCAGTGCGTGCGGCAGGTACCCGCACAAGGCGGCGAGTTCGAGCAGCGCGTCGGGTTCGCGGGCAGGGTGGTCATCAGCTTCATCGCCGGTGTGTGGGGCACTCGTAATGAGCTCGGCAGCGGACTGCGGGGTCAGAGTCCGGATGTCGACGAGCCGGGCGTTAAGGTCCGTCAGTCTACGCCGCGAGGCGATGAGGACCCGGCGCGGGCGCGGCACAGAGCGGCCGGTGACCGGTTCCCGCCATAGAGCCCGCGCCCCGCTGACCGCGGACCCACGCCGTGTAACGGCACGCCGCGGCGTTGCTCGCGCCGAGCCACGCCGCGAACATCAGCGCTTTAGGCCCGTTCAGGCACGGACCAGGGGTGTGTCGACCAAATGCTCGGCCAGGAACCACGCCTGGAGTTCGCCTGTCCGGATCACCTGTGAGACCAGCAGGTCGTTGGTGCCGTCGTCGCCCAACTCCGCGCTACGGGCAGCCGCGTCGTGGGCCTCGGTCAGGATGGTCTCGTGCGCCGCCAGCAACCGGGACAGCATGGCCGGCACCTCCTCCACGCCGTCCGGGGGGCGTGGGATCGAGGTGATCTCGGCGACGTGCCGGGGGTCCCCCACCGCAACACCGCCCAGGGTCTGGACCCGTTCGGCGAGGGCGTCGACGAGTTCGAGCTGCTCCCCAGCATGCTTGTCCAGCACCAGGTGCAGCTGGTAAAAGGTCGCCCCGCGCATCAGCCAGTGGTGCTTCTTGTAGAGGCCGTAAAGGATCTGAGTGTCCGCCAGGACTCCGTTGAGCCGCTGACAGGAGTACATGCGGGTTTCGTAGGACAGGCCGAGAGGGAACTGCTTGACCGTCCCGAACTCCTGGATGATCTCGCCCTTCTGATGCAGCCACGGCTGGCTGCTCACGTGCTGGGCACTGGTGGTCATGATCCGCCTCCTGCGGTCTGGGCTCTGTGTGCAGGGGTGACGCTAGGTGCACGCACGGCGGACTCATTGCCCAGGAGCGCATGCGGTGGTGCTCGACAGCGCACTGGGCGAGGGGTCCGTGCCCGGTGTGCGTTCTCGGGCAAGTCCCCGTGCGCCGACGGACAGGGCCCGGTGCCTCGACCCTTCTAACCTCTCGCGGACGGCGTGAGCCGACGAGCAGCGAGGAGAGACATGAGGGTGAGCGAACAGGCCGATGTGGTCGTCCTGGGTCTGGGGCCCGGGGGCGAGTACGTCGCGGGCACGCTGGCAGAGGCCGGACTGGATGTGGTGGGGATCGAGGCCGAGCTCGTCGGGGGCGAGTGCCCGTACTGGGGATGCGTGCCCAGCAAGATGATGATCCGAGCCGGGAACCTGCTCGCGGAGGCAGGCCGCGTGCCCTTCCTCGCCGGTGCGGCGGAGGTGACTCCCGATTGGGACCCGGTTGCCGGACGTATTCGAGGCGAGGCCACCGACGACTGGAACGACCGGGTAGCCGCCGACCGCCTCGTGGCGAAGGGCGGTCGGCTCGTGCGCGGAACGGGACGGCTCACCGGACCACGGCAGGTGACGGTCGGCGATCGCACGTTCGAGGCCCGGCGGGGTGTGGTTCTTGCCACCGGCACCCGGCCCCGGATTCCTCCGGTCCCGGGCCTGACCTCGACGCCGTACTGGACCAACCGGGACGCCATAGCGGCCAAGGAGCTGCCGGCCTCGATGATCGTGCTCGGCGGAGGCGCCATCGGCGTGGAACTCGCCCAGGTCTTCGCCCGCTTCCGGTGCGCGGTCACGGTGGTGGAGGGGCAGGAGCGGCTGCTGTCGCAGGAGGAACCGGAAGCCGGGGAGCTGGCCGAGGAGGTCCTGCGGGCGGACGGCGTCGCCGTTCTCACCTCGGTCCGGGCCCGACAGGTCGGCCATGACGGCACCGGCTTCATCGTCCACTTCGAGGGCGAGGAGGAGCCCTTGCGTGCCGAACGGCTTCTCGTCGCCACCGGGCGCCGCGCCGACTTCGCCGAGTTGGGTGTCGACGCAGCGGGTCTCGACCCTTCGGCACGAACCGTGCGCACGGACGGGCAGATGCGGGCCGAGGAAGGGCTCTGGGCGATCGGGGACGTCACCGGCCACGGCAATTTCACGCATGTGTCGATGTACCAGGCGGAGATCGCCGTACGGGACATCCTCGGGCGTCCCGGCCCCGACGCCGACTACCGGGCGCTGCCCCGCGTCACCTTCACCGACCCCGAGATCGCGGCCGTGGGACTCACCGAGCGGCAGGCGCGCGACCAGCGGCTGCGAGTGCGCACCAGCGTGGTGCCGATCGCCTCCTCCACACGCGGCTGGATCCACGGGCGGGGCAACGAGGGGTTCATCAAACTGGTCGAGGATGCCGACCGAGGCGTGCTGATCGGGGCGACGTCGGCGGGACCGGCGGGAGGTGAGGTGTTGTACGGGCTGAACGTCGCCGTCCACGCGGAGGTGCCTGTCGAGCGCCTCAGGCACATGATCTACACCTATCCCACCTTCCACCGAACTGTGGAAGCCGCTATGGGAGCCCTTCGCTGAGCCGCCTCTCCCCTCGACGTACGCGGCGAGCCGGACGATGGCACGGGCGATCCGGCGGCACCATGGGCCGGGACCCCGGTGAACCGCACAGGACCGCCACATCACTGGAACTCCTCTTCGACCTGTGCTTCGTCATAGCGGTGGCGCAGGCGTCAGCGAGCCTGAGCACAGCGGTGACCGGCGGGCACTACATCACGGGCTCCCTGCGCTTCGCGCTGGTGTTCTTCACCATCTGGTGGGCGTGGATGAACTTCACGTGGTTCGCTTCCGCCTACGACCCGGATGACGTCCCGTACCGGTTGACGGTGCTGGTCCAGATCACGGGGTCCCTCATTCTCGCCGCCGGCGTCCCACGGGCGTTCGAGGAAGGCGACCTGCGTGTCATCACGCTGGGATACGCCCTACTGCCTACGGCCCTGGCCGTCCTATGGTTGCGTGCCGCGCGATCGGACCCCGGCCGGCGGCGGACGGCGCTTCGCTTCGCCGTCGGAGTGACGGGCTGCCAGATCGGCTGGGTCGGAGTGCTCTTCCTCCCGGCCTCGGCACAACTGCCCGCCATCATCGGGTTGATCGTCGCCGAGCTTTCCGTCCCGGTGTGGGCGCAGTCCGCCGGGATGACCCCGTGGCACCCGCACCACATCGCCGAGCGGTACGAACTGTTCACTCTCATCGTGCTCGGTGAGTCCGTCGCAGCCGCCACGACGGCGGTCCGCGGCGCCTTCGACCGGCACCACAACGCCGGTGCGCTGTACCTGCTGGCAGCAGGTGGCCTGCTCATGGTCTTCGCCATGTGGTGGCTGTACTTCGCCAGACCGGCGCACGCGCTGCTCGCCACGACGCACCAGGCCCACCGCAAGAGGTTCACCTGGGCGTACGGCCACTACCTGATCTTCGCTTCGGCGGCCGCCGAGGGGGCCGGCCTGGCGGCGTACGCCAAGCTGATCACGCGGCGCACCGATGTCCCATCGCCAGCAGCAGGTGTCGCGATCACCATGCCGGCGGCGATCTTCCTGATCACCGTGTGGGCCATACACGTCCGGCCGCACCAGCGGAGCGGGGCCGAACAGCTTGCGTTTCCCGCTGTCGCGGTCGCTGTGCTGGTGGCCGGTCGCTCCCCGGCGCCGGCCGTAATCGCCGGTCTGCTGGCGGCGGCCCTGGTCGTCGTGGTCACGGTGGCCGACCGGACCGAGCGAGTGCCGCACTGAGGTGAAAACACGGCTGCGCGGACGAAACGAGTTCGTCCGCGCAGCTGGTGTGCCCCTCGTCTCAGCTCGTCGCCCGTACGGCGTCGCGGATCAGGTCGGCTACCTCCTTGGGCTGGGAGACGGCGACCGCGTGCGACGCGCCCTCGATCTCGACGACGGTCGCCCCGGCGCGCTTGGCGCCGAACCGTTCGACCTCGGGGTTGATCGCCTCGTCCGCTCCGGCCACCAGGGCCCAGGACGGCTTTGTCTTCCACGCGGCCGCGGCGGCCGTCTCCTCGAACGCCGCGGCGGCCAGTGGCCGCTGGACCACGGCCAGGACCTTGGTGACGTCGGCGGGCACGTCAGCGGCGAAGACCGACGGGAAGGCGTCGGCGGCGATGGTGACCTCGACCGCGGGGTCACCATCCTCAACGGGGTACGTCCACTGCTTCAGGTTGCTGGCCAGCGGGGAGAGCGGGAAGCGGCCCTGCAGTTCGCCGAGACTCTCGCCTTCCTCCAGGGCGTAGGCGGCGACGTAGACGAGCCCGACGACGTTCTCCGTGACGCCAGCCACGGTGATGAGGGCGCCTCCGTAGGAGTGGCCGACCAGCACGACGGGGCCGTCGATCTGGGCGGCCACGGAGGCGACGTAGGCGGCGTCGGCGGCGAGGCCGCGCAGAGGGTTGGGCGGGGCGATCACGGGGATGCCGTAGCCCTGGAGTTCGGCGATGACGCCGGACCAGCTGGCCGCGTCGGCGAAGGCGCCATGGACGAGCAGGACGGTGGGCGTGGTCGTGGTCATGTCGGGGTGTCTCCTCGGGTTCAGGCGGTGTGCAGGGCGGCGCGCAGGGTGCCGGTGGCCAGCGTGATGGCGGCCTCGGCGGCGTGGGTCTCGCGCAGGGCGTTGAGCATCACGAAGTCGTGGATGATGCCCTGGAAGCGGACCGCGGTGACCGCAACGCCCGCCTCGCGCAGCTTGTTGGCGTACGCCTCGCCCTCGTCCCGCAGCACGTCCGCCTCCCCGGTGATGACCAGGGCCGGGGGCAGACCCGCGAGCTGCTCGGGGGTGGCGCGCAGCGGCGAGGCGGTGATCTGCGCCCGTTCGGCCTCGTCGGTGGTGTACTGATCCCAGAACCACTGCATGCCGTCGCGGCGCAGGAAGTAACCGGTAGCGAACTGGTGGTAGGAGCCGGTGTCGAAGCTCGCGTCGGTGACCGGGTAGAACAGCACCTGCTGCACCAGCGGAATGCCGGCGCGCTCCTTGGCCATCAGCGTCAGCGCGGCGGCCATGTTGCCGCCCACCGAGTCACCGGCGACCGCGATGCGGGCGGCGTCCAGCCCCTTCGTCGCACCCTGCTGCACGACCCACTGGGCGACCGTGTAGTTCTGCTCGATGGCGACCGGGTAGCGGGCCTCGGGCGACAGGTCGTACTCAGGGAAGACCACGGCGGCGTTCGCGCCGACGGCGAGTTCCCGCACCAGGCGGTCGTGGGTGTGGGCGTTGCCGAACACCCAGCCCGCGCCGTGGATGTAGATGATCACCGGGAGGGTGGCCTCGGCGCCGGCGGGCTTGACGATGCGCGCGCGGACGCTGCCCGTCGGCCCGCCCGAGACGGTGATCCACTCCTCGTCGACGGCCGGCATCTCGATCTCGCCGGACTGCACCTCGTCGACGGCCTTGCGTCCTTCCGCCGGAGGCAGGTCGAACAGGTAGGGCGGATTGGCGGTCGCCTTAGCGAAGGCGGCTGCCGCGGGTTCCAGCACTGGCTGAACCGGCTCGACGGCATCGGACATGTGAGTCTCCTGGAATGGTCATGGGGGGTCTTCGAATTTAGTGGGGGTGTGCCTCCCGTCGGCTTCGCCGGGTGGTTGCGCAGCGTGAGCGGAGGCGTTGGTTCGCTCGGTTGCGGAAGCCGAAGGCGTTACGCGCTTCGAGCTTGATGAGGCGGTTGTTGCCCTCCGAGGCGGCGTTGGTGATCCCGGTGGTCAGGTAGGTCTCGATGCCGTCCCACCACTGCTCGATGGTCTCGGCGAGGGTGACGAGTTCGGGCAGGTGAGCGTGGTCGGCGACGTGGGCGAAGAAGCGGTGGCGGGCGGTGGAGATCGCGGAGTGGTCGGGGGTGACGTGCCTGCGGGTGACGGTCAGGCCCAGGAGGTCGCGCAGGAGTTCCTTGCCCTGCCAGGCCGCATAGATCTGTCGGCCGTAGGTCCCCATGTACTCCAACTCGGTCTTGAGGAGCTCGCGTTGTTCGTCGGTGAGGTCTTCCTTGTTGCGGCGCAGGAGCTTGCGGACGCTGTAGATGCTGTCGCCCTTGCGGGCCCGGCGGCCGTGCTGTTTCCAGGTGAGGCGTCGGCGCAGGTCGGCGAGGTGGCGCTGGGCGAGTTGCACGATGTGGAAGCAGTCCACGACCACCGCCGCGTGCGGCAGGGCACGGTGGACGGCGGCGCGGAAGGTGGAGCACAGGTCGATGGCGACGTAGCGGACCTGCTCGCGCCAGGCGGCGGGCCGGGCCGTCAGCCAGTCGGCGACGGAGGCGGAGTTGCGGCCCTCGACCTGGCCGAACAGGCCGCGCCCGCCGATCGCGTCGACGAAGCCGATGTGCCAGGCGTCCGCGACCAGCTCCCACTTCTCCGTGTCCGGGTTCTGCTCCCACACCGGCTTACCCCGCCGGGTCTCGTCGATCCCGATCGCCTCGGTCACCGGCGGCTCCTCGGGCAGGACCTTCGCGGCGTAGTCCTCGAAGCAGTGCTGCACGATCGGCCAGGACAGGCCCAGATCCCGGCCGGCCTGCACCACCGATCGCCCGCCGTCACACACCGCGGCCCCGGCCGCCCGCCGAAGCGCCCCGGTCGTACGCATCCGCGCGGGTACCTGGCCTATGGACTCGGTGAACGAGCGGCGGTCGCAGTCGAGTTCGGTGCAGTGCCAGCGTGCCTTGCGCCACCGGATACTCACCGGGCGCCCGCCGCAGGACAGGTGTCTGGGGGCGGTGGTGCGGTAGTCCTTCAGCCGGGTGGAGAAAACCCCGCACGAGGGGCAGGCCCTCGCGGACTCCTCGTTCGTCACGACGTATACCGTCGATCCGCCTGCCTTGTCGTCCTTGACCTGCGTCACACTCACCCCCTCCAGCCCAAGCAGTCGCGTCGCAGCCTCGTTGGTCCCGGTATCGTCGATGCTCAAGCCCGTGGGTTCTTCATGATCGGTTGCCTAGACAACAACCATGATCACGAAGACCCGCGGGCTCCTTGCGTCCAGGCCACCCACACCCCAGGCCCATCACGCTCGGTGACTGAACGTCAGGCCGTCACCGCCGCACCCCCACTAAATTCGAAGACCCGTCATGGGGACGCCGGCCCTTCCGGCAATACGGCCGCCACGCTAAAACCACCGAGCACGCGGCAATTGCCCACGGGCGCACCGCTGCTGTCCTCACAGTGCACGGCTGCCTTCGAGCCTCTCCCATCACATTCAGAGCATGGATGAGTCAGTGCACTGAGGGGACAAGTCCTGTGCACCGGCAGAACATAGGGGCGCATCTGCCTTGCCTATCGTGATGGCGAAGCAGCCGCGGCCTCTCACACACAGGGCCTGTCCTCGTTCTCAGGGCACGACGAGTGTCGGTGGAATTCGCTCGGTGCGATTCGAGCAAACGGGCGCGCGAGCGGGACGGAATAGCCAAAGCCCGCCGCTTCCGACCATGGCTCGAATCGAAGTCGATTTCCCAGAGGGAGTTTCAAGAGATGTCAACAATGCCTGTCGGCGGGCTGGTTCCACATGCCATCGAGAACGCCGCGGACCTCATCGTCCGCAACGCGAAGATCCACACCGGGGACCCGGGCCGCCCGCATGCGGAGGCGCTCGCCATCCACGACGGCGTCATCACGGTCGTCGGTGACGACAAGGACGTCGCTCCCCATGTCGGCGCGGGCACGAAGGTGGTCGACGCGCTCGGGCGACGGGTGATCCCCGGCCTCAACGACGCTCATCTGCACGTGATCCGCGGGGGCCTCAACTACGTGCTGGAGCTGCGCTGGGATGGCGTCCGCACCCTGCGCCAAGGGCTGGCCATGCTGCGCGAGCAGGCGGCCCGCACACCCAAGGGACAGTGGGTGCGGGTGGTCGGCGGCTGGTCGGCCGAGCAGTTCGCCGAGCGGCGGCTGCCCACCGTCGCCGAGCTGAACGCCGCCGCACCGGACACTCCGGTGTTCGTCCTGCACCTGTACCAGTCGGCCGTGCTGAACCGGGCGGCGCTCAAGGCCGCCGGCTTCACCAGGGACACACCCGACCCCAAGGGCGGCCAGATCGTACGAAGCCGGGACGGGGAACCGACCGGCATGCTGCTGGCATCGCCCAGCGCCCTGATCCTCTACTCGACCCTCGCCAAGGCGCCGGTGCTGGACGAGGAGCACAGGAAGACGTCCACCCGCCATTTCCTGCGGGAGCTGAACAGGTTCGGCCTCACCTCGGCGATCGACGCGGCGGGCGGATTCCAGAACTTCCCCGACAACTACGAGACGGTTACGGAACTGGCCAGGGAAGGACAGCTCTCCCTGCGCATCGCCTATCACCTCTTCCCGCAGACCGCAGGCCAGGAGATTGACGACCTCACCCGCTGGATCGGCATGGTCCGTCCAGAGGACGGGGACGAATGGCTGCGTCTCAACGGAGCCGGCGAGAATCTCACTTGGGCGGCGGCAGACTTCGAGAACTTCGCCCAGCCGCGCCCCGAGCACTCCCCCGACTACGAGGTGGAATTCGAGAAGGCCGTGCGCCTTCTCATGGAGAACGGCTGGGGATTCCGGCTGCACGCCACCTATGACGAAACCATCCGCCGTGACCTGGCGGTGTTCGATAAGCTCGCTTCGGAAGGGCTCTTCCCGGGCGGGAACCGGTGGCTGTTCGACCACGCGGAAACCGTCTCCCCGGACAGCCTCGACCGCATCGCTGCGCTCGGCGGCGCGATGTCCGTGCAGAACCGCCTGTCCTTCCAGGGCGAGGCGTTCGTACGGCGCTACGGCCCCGGAGCCGCCGCGGACGCCCCGCCGATCCGAGCCATGCTGGACCGCGGGCTGACCGTGGGCGCCGGCACCGATGCCACCCGGGTCTCCACCTACAACCCCTGGGTCGCCCTGCACTGGCTCGTCAGCGGCCGCTCGGTCGGCGATCTGGCGCTGCGCCCGCCGACGAACCGCGTCGACCGGCAGACGGCGCTGGCGATGTTCACGCGCGCCGGAGCCGCACTGACCGGTGAGGACGAGGTCAAGGGCGTGCTGCGGCCGGGGTGTTACGCGGACCTGGCGGTGCTGCCCGAGGACTACTTCGCCGTGCCCGAACCGGACATCGCACACATCGAGTCGCTGCTGACCGTGACCGGCGGCCGGATCGTCTACGCCGCCGCCGAGTACGAGGGCCTCGACGAGGAACTTCCCCCCGTCAGCCCTGCCTGGAGCCCAGTAGCCCACTTCGGCGGCTACCAGGCGTCCCGCCGGGCGGCCCCTCCCGGCGCGCGCCAGGCGGAGCTGCTCGGCCAGGCCATCGCCGAGTCGGAGCAGCACCGCCAGTGGCGCATCGCGCGGGGTCTCACTCCCGAGGCCGCGAGCACCCCCTTCGATCCCTGCTTCGTTCTCTGAACTCCCATAAGACGCCTGGCTCTTGAACCGCCCCTTCCAGGACACCCACCAGCTCCGTCCAACCGGACGGTTCTTCCCACGGCACGGACAGCGGTCCGCGCCACCACTTACCGAGAAAGGCACACTCATGGTCAACATCTCCGAGGTCACCGCCGCCCCCAGCCCCGACCTGCTCACCCCGGACAACTGTGCGGTGCTGTTCGTCGACCACCAACCGCAGATGTTCTTCGGCACCGGCAGCGGCGACCGCACCGCCATCATCAACTCCACCGTGGGCCTGGCGAAGTCCGCCAAGGCGTTCGACGTGCCGGTCGTGCTGAGCACCGTGGCCGCCGAGTCGTTCTCCGGCCCGATCATGCCGCAGCTGGCGGCGGTCTTCCCCGAGCAGAAGATCATCGACCGCAGCACGATGAACGCCTGGGAGGACCTCGCCTTCGTCGAGGCGGTCAAGGCCGCCGGCCGCAAGAAGCTCGTCATCGCCGGCCTGTGGACCGAGGTCTGCGTCGTCCTGCCCGCGCTCTCCGCCATCGCCCAGGGCTACGAGGTCTACGTGGTCACCGACGCGTCCGGCGGTGTCAGCCCGCAGGCCCACGAGCACGCGATTCAACGCATGGTGCAGGGCGGCGCGGTCCCGGTGACCTGGGTGCAGGTGCTCCTGGAGCTCCAGCGTGACTGGGCCCGTACCGAGACGTATGCCGCCGTGGGCGACGTGGTCAAGGAGCACGGCGGCGCCTACGGCCTCGGGATGGTCTACGCGCAGGCCGTCATCGGCGCCCACGCCGCCGGCTGATCCCCACGCTGGAACAAGAACGCCAGGAACAGGCAGGAACACGATGGACGCTGGACTGTTGGTCCTCCGGCTGGTGGTGGGGTTGCTCATCGCCGGGCACGGGGTGCAGAAGGTGAGCTTCCGGCTCGGAGGCAACGGATTGGCGGGCGGGACCGAGGAGTTCCGCCGTGACGGCTTCCGCGGCGGCCGGCTGACCGCCCTCGTCGCGGGAGCCAGTCAGATCGGTTCCGGCCTGTTCCTGGCGGCCGGCCTGCTCACGCCCCTGGCGGCGATGGTCGCCATGGGCGTGATGACGGTCGCGGGCACCGTGAAGCGGCCCAAGGGACTGTGGGTCCAGAACGACGGTTACGAATACCCCCTCGTCCTTGTCGTCGTCTCCGCCGCACTGGCCCTCACCGGCGCCGGGCGGTGGTCCGTGGACCACGCGCTGGGGGTCACCTCCTGGCCGGTGTGGGTCGCCGTCGTCGTGATCGTGATCGGGCCGGCGAGCGCACTGCTCACCCGCGTGGTGCTGCACCGGCCGGCCACCGCAACGGAAGGAACGCGTTATGCGCAGGCTGCTGAGTGACGCGGTCCGCACCCTGGTACCGCGCGGAGAGGAACGGCACGGGCCGCTGCCTCCCCTGATGCTGATCCTGACGGTGGCCACCGGCCTGGTCGACGCCGTGAGCTACCTGGCGCTCGGGCACGTCTTCGTCGCCAACATGACCGGCAACGTGGTCTTCCTCGGGTTCGCCCTGGCCGGCGCCAAGAGCCTGTCCGCGGTCGCATCGATCGTCTCGCTGACCGCATTCCTCCTCGGCGCGCTCGCAGGAGGCAGGCTCGGCACGCGGTTCGCCATGCACCGCGGGCACCTGCTGCGCACGGCGACGGCCGTGCAGACGGTGCTGGTCGCGGTCGCCGTGGTGGTCGCCGCCGTATCGGACGGCAAGGTCACCACCGATGTCCGGTACCCCCTCATCGTGTGCCTGGGGCTCGCCATGGGCCTGCAGAACGCGGTCGCCCGGCGCCTGGGCGTTCCGGACCTCACCACGACCGTCCTGACCCTGACCCTGACGGGCCTGGCAGCGGACTCCACCCCGGCCGGCGGCGAGGCGCCACGCCCCGGCCGCCGGATCCTCTCCGTGCTCGCCATGTTCCTCGGCGCCCTCGTCGGAGCGCAGCTCGTCCTGCACGGCCATCTCGTCCTCACCCTGGGCCTGACGCTGGTGCTGCTCGCGGTCACCTCCGTGAGCACCCACCTTCTCTCGACCGCCGACGCCACCTGGATCCGGCCACGGCCCTGAACAACACACCGGCCCACCGGTGGCACTGCGCCGAGGGAACACACCCTGTGCGCTGACGGTCAACAACGACCGGTGGGCCGGTCCTATCCACACGACAACAGCCGCCTGGCATAAGCGACATCTGCCCGAGTCAACGCGTCCGCACCCACCCCGCATGGACCACAATGAGCCCCCCACCACCCTCCACACCGACACAGTCCCCAAAACCGGATTCGCCATGGGCGCCGCTCGCGGCGCGCGTCTTCCGGGCGCTGTGGATCGCCCAGTTGGTCTCCAACATCGGCAGCTGGATGCAGATGGTGGGCGCCCAGTGGTTGCTGATCGGGCACGACGCGGCACTGGTGACGCTCGTCCAGACGGCCTCCAGCCTGCCCGTCGTGCTCCTGGCTCTGCCCTCGGGCGTGGTTGCCGACCGCTACGACCGTCGCAGGGTGCTCCTGGCCGCGCAGTTGGCCATGCTCGCGGTCTCCGGCGCGCTCACCGCGCTGGCGTTCGCGGACGCGCTCACCCCGGTGCTGCTGCTAGTGCTCACCTTCCTGCTGGGATGCGGCACCGCGTTGATGGGCCCGGCCTGGCAGGCGATCCAGCCGGAGCTCGTGGAACGCCGCCAGCTAGGGCAAGCTGCCGTGCTCGGCGGCGTGAACATGAATCTGGCCCGCGCCCTCGGACCGGCCGTGGGAAACAGAGCAAACCGAGTCGTACTGCGGAACACCGGCCGACGGCGAACGGAGCATGAGAGTTCAGCACGTCGACGTACTCGCCCCACGGGACGTTCCCCTCGGCGGCCCACGGGCGATGAAGGTACGGCGCACACTGCCGCAGCGCGGCCGGACCCTGATCGGCGCCTGGTGCTTCGCCGATCACTACGGCCCCGACGACGTCGCCGTCACGGGTGGCATGGACGTCGCCCCGCATCCGCACACCGGGCTGCAGACGGTGAGCTGGCTGTTCAGCGGGGAGATCGAGCACCGGGACAGTCTCGGAAGCCACGCGCTGGTACGACCGGGCGAGCTGAACCTCATGACGAGCGGGTACGGCATCAACCACTCGGAGGTCTCGACCGCGCACACCACGGTCCTGCACGGCGTCCAGCTGTGGGTGGCGCTGCCCGAACAGCACACGTATGCGGAACGCGACTTCCAGCACTACGTACCCGGCCCCGTACGGATCGCCGGAGCCGAGGTCAGGGTGTTCCTGGGCTCCTTCGCCGGGGACGTCTCCCCCGTAGCGACCTTCACGCCCCAGCTCGGTGCCGAGATCGTCCTGGAGCCCCGCGCGGCCGTCACGTTCGCCGTCGACCCCGGCTTCGAGCACGGCCTTCTCGTCGACCACGGACCAGTCCGCATGGCCGACACGCTTCTGCGTCCTGCGGAGTTGGGATACACCGACACCGGAAACGACACGTTGACATTGACGAACGAGTCGGACGACAGGGCCCGGACCGTCCTGCTCGGTGGAACGCCGTTCGACGAACAGATCGTCATGTGGTGGAACTTCATCGGCCGCAACCATGAAGAGATCGTCCGAGCTCGGGAGGACTGGCAGAACGCCTCCCAACGCTTCGGCGCGGTCGAGGGATACGACGGCGACCGCCTTCCCGCGCCGGTCCTGCCGAACGCCGTGATCGCACCGCGTGGAAATCCACCGCGCCGCTGACCAGCACCAACCGAAAGGATCCCGATGAACCAGCCTTCCGCCACTCCGACCGTCGAGCGGGTGGACAACCAACACCGATACGAAATCCTCGTCGCCGGACAGCGCGTCGGCCTGACCGCGTACCGCGACCGAGGTGAGCAGCGGGTCTTCTTCCACACGGAAGTCGACGACGCCTTCGCCGGACAGGGGCTGGCCGCGCAGCTGGTCCATGAGGCACTCACCGATGTGCGCGGGTCGGGCAAGCGCATCGTGCCGGTCTGTCCCTATGTGGCCAAGTACCTGAACCGGCATGAGGAGTTCAACGACATCACCGACCCGGTGACCCCGGAGGTCCTGCAGTGGCTGGACACGGAGTTGGGCTGACGGCCGAGTCGGTCGGGAGAGGCCACGCGGCGGCGTCCTCCCGCCTCGCAGCTGGGACCTGCGGTGACCATCGGCAGGTCACCGACGTATGGCATGGAGAGGGGACCGCCTCTCATTTGATGGCTCCGCTGGTGACGCCGGCGGCGACGTAGCGCTGAGCGACGACGAGCAGCACGGCCGCCGGGACGGAAGCCAGAACGGCGGTGGCCATGATGGCGTTCCACTGGTCCGTGTGAGTGCCGATGTACTGGTAGATGCCTAGAGTGATCGGCCGTACGGTCTCCGTGGTGGTCAGCGTGAGGGCGAAGAGGAAGTCGCTCCACGTGAAGAGGAAGGTGAACAGGGCGGTAGTGATCAACGCGTTCACACTCACCGGAAGCACCACGGAGCGTAGGACGCGCAGCCTCCCCGCGCCGTCCACTCGCGCGGCGTCGATGATCTCCCTGGGAATGCCCTGCATGAACGAGCGCAGGATGATGATCGCAAAGGGGACCCCGGCGGTCGAGTCGGCGAGGATCAGTCCGAGGTAGGAGTTCAGGAGGCCCAGGTCGGTGTAGGCGCTGTAGAGCACGTTGGCCACGACGATGTTCGGAACCATCTGTGTGATCAGAACGCCGAAGAGCACGAGGTTGGTTCCTCGGAGGCGGAACTGGGCCAGCGCGTAGGCCGCCGGGGCGGCGAGCGCCAGGCTGAGCGCAACACTGCCGAAGGCCACGACGAGGCTGGTGACGAGGTTGCGTCCCTGATCGCGCAGTGCCGTGGCGTAACCGCTGAAGTCCGGGTGGAAGGGAAACCAGGCTCCGTGCAGTGCGTTGCCCGCCGGCTGCAGGGAGGCATTCACCGTCCAGTAGACGGGAAACAGCATCAGCGCGAGCAGGAAGATCCCGACGATCGTGGACGGCCAGCCCCGCTTCGGCGCGCGCTTCACGGGATCTCCTCTCAGGCGTTCTGGGCGCGCCGGTTGGCGCGCAGGTAGACGAGGGCAAAGACGAGCGAGATGACGATGAGCAAGTTGCTCATCGCGGCGCCGCGTCCGAACTCGAACTGCTGAAAGGACAGTTCGTAGGACTGGGCGGCGAGGGTCTCCGTGGCGTTCGCCGGTCCTCCGCCCGTCACCACGAGGATGATGTCCAGCACCTTGACCGTGTAGACGACGCCCAGCACCAGTACGACGCTGACCACGGGCCCCAGCAGTGGCCAGGTGACATGGCGAAACGACTTCACCGGACCAGCGCCGTCCAGCTTCGCTGCCTCGTACAGATGTGCAGGGATGTCCTGTAGGCCGCCGTAGAGGATCGTGGCGTTGAAGGGGATTCCGACCCAGATGTTGATCAGGATCACCGACACGAGCGCCTGCGAGGTGCCGGTGAGCCAGGGGATGCCGGACGACAGCAGGTGGAGGTGACGGAGTGTGCTGTTGACGACTCCCGAGTCGGTGTCGAGCATCCACCTCCACGTCGTTCCGGAGACGACCAGTGGCAGCAGCCACGGCAGCAACAGGAGGGACCGCAGAACACCGCCGAGCGGGAAGCGCCGCTGGAAGAACAGGGCGAACGCCAGGCCGAGCACAAACTGCACGAACAGCGACCCGGCGGTGAACAGGACCGTGGTCAGCAAGACCTTGGGGAACAGGTCCGACGACAGGTTCCTTGAGTAGTTCTCCAGCCCCACGAACGGCGCGGCACCGGTGTAGAACGTCGCGGGCGTGTACTGCTGGAAGCTCATCACGATGTTCTTGACGATCGGGTAGCCGAAGAAGAGCAGCAGGTACGCCGCGGCGGGCACGATGAACATCCCCTGGGCGAGGGACTCCCACCTGCGTGCCCGGACCATGGCTCGCTCCCTGCCGCGCGCGTCCTCGTCCTCCGTCACACCAGTGCCGGGTGTCCCGGCGCCGACGGTGTCGGCTTCCTGCCCGGTGCCGGTCCGGGGGTCCCTGGACAGGTCAGGAACCCGTCGCGATCCGCTGCGCATCCTTGAGCGCTTCCTCCGGTGTCTGCTCGCCGGTCAGCGCGGATTGGATCGCGGTGTATATCCCGGTCGCCGCCTTCGGCCACTTGACGCCGAGCTCGCGGGTACGACCCCGGGCCCCTTCAGCGCTTTTTACGAAGGCAGCCATCGACGGGACCTGTTCGGCGTACTGGGAGGCCACCGCGGTGCGGGAGGGCACGGTGAAGTACTGCTCGGCCAGGGTGAGCATGTTCTTGGAGTCGTTCAGGCAGGCCAGTACCCGGGCGGCCTTCTCCTGCCGGGCCTTGGAACCGGTCTGCGGGACCGTCCACACCTCACCGCCGAGCGGTGTGACGGGTGCCTGCCCCGCCCGGGGGACGGGGACGGGTGCCACCGCCCAGTGCAGGTCCTTGGCCTGGTTCAGGGCGGGGATCCGCCAGGGGCCGTTGACCATCATGGCTGCCTTGCCGGCGACGAACTGGTCGTGGACGTCGGCCTGGGTCCAGTTCAGCACCGACTTCGACATGGATCCGCTCTTCACCAGGTCGACCCACAGCTGGAGTGCCTGCGCGGCCTGCGGTGTGTCCAGCTTCTTCTCGTCTCCGCCGTTGGACCACAGGAAGGGCAGGAACTGCCAGGTGCCCTCGAAAGTGGCGTTCGCGTCGACCGCCATGCCGTAGCGTCCCGGGCGGGTCAGCTTGGCCGCCGCCGCCTTCAGCTCGTCCCAGGTCCTCGGCACGGCGACGCCGGCCTCGGCCAGCATGTCCTTGTTGTAGACGAGCGCGACCGTGCTGACGGTGGGTGCCAGCCCGTACACCTTTCGCTGATAGGTGCCGGTCGACAGGATGCCCTCGGCGAAGCCGCTGGAGTCGATGCCGTACTCGTCCAGCGGGGTCAGCGCGCCGGTCCCTGCGATCTGCTGCAGGTCGGGGTTGTCCAGCATCAACAGGTCGGGAAGGGTCCGTGACGACGCCCGCTGCAGGACCTTCGGGACGAGCGACGCGCCTGGAACGCTGGTGTGCTCGACCTTTACGCCGACGCTCTTGCCGCAGGCGGTGAGCAGCTTGCCCCACTGGCTGTGTTCGGTTGCGTCGGTGTAATAGTCGAGCGCGGTGATGGAGGTGACCTTGCCCGTGGCGGATCCGCCGCCGGTTCCGCCACCGCAGCCGGTGGCAGCCAGTACCAGGGCGACGGATGCGAAGAGGGCGGCAATCCGCCGCGCCGGCGGTCTAGCGAGTAGCCGGGAGGGATCTCACCTCCCGGCTCTCTCAGAACCGTGCGTGAACCTCTCGATTCACACGGCTCCCATCACCCGGTCGTTCGAGGCCGGAGGAGTTTCCAGTGGGCGAAGAGCCCCGGGTAGAGCTTGGCGGTCTTCTCCAAGCCCTGCCATGCCCGGCTCCGGCGACGCCGGAGCCGCTTGTACTTCTGCACGGCCCATCGCATCAGATACTGATCGATGCCCTTCAGGCTCGGGACCAACGCGGACGGATAGAACCGCCCGTAGTAGCTGATCCATCCCCGCACGACGGGATTGATCTCCCGTGCAAGGTCTGCCAGGGACGACCCACTGCGCAAGTGCAGCCGCCATCGGCGGATCTGCGCCCGGATGCGCTTGGCCGCCTCGTCGCTGATCGCCGGGTTGAAGCCGAAGAAGTAACTCCCCGTCCTCGACCGGACTTTCCGCGAGCGGAACGTGTACCCGAGGAAGGTGAACGAGACGTGCTCGTACGAACCACGCCTCTTGCCATCCTTGCAGTACACGATGCGGGTCTTGTCGGGATGCAGCCGCAAGCCCCCGCACTCGGCCAGCCGCTGGCCGATCGCCTGACGCACCTGGTGCGCCTCGGCCTCGGTGCGGCAGTGAACCACCATGTCGTCGCAGTAGCGCTCGAACCGGACACCCGGGAAGACCCGATCCATCCAGGTGTCGAACGCGTAGTGCATGAACAGGTTCGCCAACAGGGGCGAGATCGCCGAGCCCTGGGGACTCCCACGATCCCGCGCGACCAGTTCGCCACTCTTGTGCCGCAGCGGAGCCTTCAGCCAGCGCTCCACATACAGCAGAATCCACCGCTGGTCGGTGTGGTGGGCCACCGCCTTGAGGACCAGGTCGTGGTCGAGGTTGTCGAAGAACCCCTGGATGTCGATATCGACCGTCCAGTTCGTCCTCCAGCACCGCTCCCGACAGGCCGCGACCGCGTCCAGCGCGCTTCTGCGCGGCCGGTATCCATAAGAATCGGGGTGGAACATCGGTTCCACCTCCGGCTCCAGGACCATGGCCGCCGCAGTCTGCGCGATTCTGTCCGCGACCGTCGGCACCCCGAGAACCCTGACCTTGCCCGATCCCCCAGACTTGGGGATCTCCACCATCCGCACCGGCGGCGGGAAGTAGCTGCCCGACGACAGGCGATTCCACAGTTTGTAGAGGTTGCCCCGCAGGTCAGCCTCAAACCGCTCGATCGACTCGCCATCAACCCCGGCCGCTCCCCCGTTCGCCTTGACCCTGAGATACGCCTCCCAGACCACATGCTTCGAAATCTCGAACGACTTCAGCCCACTCATCCGGCTCCTCCCGGGAACTCCGGTTGACCGCCAAGCAGACCTGGATGATCCGTCCCCTTCGCTCCACCCGCATTACCGGGCTTCCTCACTACTACGAGACGGTCTGCCCCCGTGCCCCGCGTCAGTACTCCGCCCCTTGCGGTGTTGGCCGCTTGGGGATCTCCTCTCGGCGCCGGCCCCACGGACCAGCAGCAGTATCGGGGCGACAGGTTCTCACGTTCCATGCAAGAGCCCAGGTCAGGCTCGCGCCGCCTACATGCCGGACGCCATCCGGGCAGTCAGCAGGCTCCCCCCGGACTTGTCCCAGAGCCCTGGTCTCGCCCTGGTTTCGACGCCACTGGAATTTGTTACGACACGTCATCAGCGGTTCGCTCCCGCTCGCCTTCCTGACCCACACCTGACGCGATCAGGTCGCGCCTTTTCCCGCAGCGCTCACCACGAACGGCACTTAACCGACGCAGCCTGCGGTGGTTTGAAGCCTCCCCCTGCAGGGCGACCCCGGAGGACCTACCTCCATCTCCTGCACAGCACCGCTTCCAGAAGCTCCTACATCGACGCCTCCTTCAGCGTTCGTGACACACGACCGGTGAAAACATGATGGTGCCTGTTCCCGAGTGACATCTGTGGCCGGAATGTCGGTCTCGGGAGGTGAAGGAGGCGCGAGGGTCCCGTGACGACTCGGTCAGCGTAAGCGCACGTGACGAGGCCAAGATGCCCGGGTCGGTAACAAAACGGTCCATAGCAGCGTCTTTCCGGTGATCATCGAGCCCAGCGTTCGCCCAGGTCAGGTGCGAGGACAGGGCTACACCGGCGAGACTCTGCCGTCGCCTCCTTCATCCGCTCACTAGGTTCGTCGCAGCCCGTCGCCGCCTCCGCGACCAGTGCCCTGTTCGGCGGCTTCGCGGATCATCGCTGCCACGGCGCCGGGCTGCGACAGCACGACGGCGTGCGAACCCTCCAGCAGGTGTTCGGTGGCCGCCATGCGCTGCGCCATGAAGCGCTGAGCGGTGGGGTTGAGTATCCGGTCGGCGGTCGCGATGGCGTACCAGGACGGCTTGGAGGCCCAGGCCGGCGGGCCCGATCTTCCGGTCAGCGCGCTCCAGGCGATCGGGCGTTGCGCCACGGCCAGGACGTCCGTGACGCTGGGCGGCAGGTCGGCGGCGTACACCTGCGGGAACCGTTCCTTACGGATGTACAGCTCGCTGTCCGGCTCGGTGGGAAACCGGCCGGGGAGGGCGACGGTGACGGTCGCGTCGGTCACCGGCATCGGGGCGAAACGGTTCGTGATGTCCACAACGCACTCTCCGGCGTCGAGGCCGAACGCCGCTACGTAGCACAGCGCCACGATGTTGTCGGCGTCGGTAGCGGCATGCGTGATGACCGCGCCACCGTAGCCGTGGCCGACCAGCACGACCGGGACGTCGAGGTGGCACACCACACTCCTGACGTAGGCGGCGTCCTGCGCCAGGCCGCGCAGCGGGTTCGCCGGGGCGCGCACCGTCAGTCCGGCGGCGTGAAGAAGTCTGATGACCCTCGCCCACGATGAGGCGTCGGTGAACGCTCCATGCACAAGCACGATGGTCGGCAGTAAAGGGGTGGGTCCGTGCACTCCGGTGGCCTCCGAACGAGTTCGGTCCCAGCCAAGCGCGTTCAGGTGGGGCAGGCATCACGTGAACGTACCAACGTGTCCGGTCAGTCGTCGCGCAAGGCCATGACGAGGTTGGCGAGTTGGACCCGGGAGTTGACCGACAGCTTGCGGAAGGCGGAGGTCAGGTGGGTGTTGACCGTGTGCGGGGAGACGACGAGCAGGTCGGCGGCCGACCGGTTGGTGTGGCCCTCGGCAATGAGGCGGGCGATCTTCTTCTCCGAGGCCGTGAGGGCATCCCATCCCTGGACGGGGCGCTGCCTGGTCGCTGACCTGCGGCTGATGGCCTCCGCACCACCCATGTCACGCTGCACGCGTGCCGCTGCCGCATGGGCGCCCGACTCGGCGAACGTGGCATGGGCGTGAGCCAGGGTGGCCGCTGCTTCACCTTTCCGGCCCGCCGCCAGTAGTGCCTGTCCGAGGTCGGCGGAGGCGGCGGCCCGGACCAGCGGGCGAGGGCTCGCCTCGAGCAGTGCCACGGAACGTTCCAGCATGGCGAGATCCTTGTTCACAAGCCCGAGGGCCTGCGCCGCGATGCCGGTGGCGGTGGGCACGGCCGGGTTGCGTTCGGCGTGGGCCTGGGCCTGTGCGGCCAGGTCCTCGGCGAGCCCGTGGTCCGCGCCTCGCAGGGCCACGCGTATCGCGGAGTCGACCCAGGTGCGCAACAACCGCCAGCGCATGAAGGGACCTTCCTCCTGAACCTGCCGTATCTTGTCGATGGCAAGCCGTACGTCCCCGTCGTCCTCGGCGAGGACCGCTTCCAGGAAGCGCACGGCGGCCGTGTTGCCCGGGTTCGGTTTGATCGCCAGTTTTCCCCGCGCTGCGGCCAGGTGCTGCCGCGCCGCTGCGCGGTCGCCGCGCAGGAGGGCGATCCGGGAGCGGATCACGCGAGAGTTCAGCTGCTGGACGGGTACCTGTACGTCTTCTTCCAGGCGCTCCATCGTCACGAAGTCGGCCTCGGCGTCGTCGAGCCTGCCAAGACCCAGATGTTGCTGGGCCTGTGCCCACAGCAGCATTGCCTGACGGGGCGACCCGGCATTGTCCGCCGCCTGCAGCAGCCGTTCGCTGGACTCGAAGTCATCCAGGTGCTGGTACGCGACGATCTCTTCGGGAAGGAAGGCGGAATCGACGGCGCTGAGCGCGGTGAAGCGCTCCAGTGCGATGGCGTTCTCTCCCGCGTTGAGCGCGATCTCGCCGAGCCCGAACAGAGCCAGGACGTGCGCCTCCCGGTCACCGATCGCGATGGCGTCGCGCAGCGTGTTCTCGCCGGCCTCGCGTGCCGCGACAAGATCATGTCCTCGGGACAGGGCCAGCGCACGCAGGGCGGCCAGCCTCGCCCCGACCTCCGGGGCGGCGCCCCCGACCGCGAGGGCCGTTTCGGCCCGGCGGCGCAATTCGTCGGCGAGATCCATGTTCCACAGCGTCCCGCCGAGGGCGGCCTGCAACCGACTGAACGCCTCCAGGGGCGGCCGGAAGGCCAGCAGCCGGTCGCCGGTCGACAGCGCCTCTCGATTCCGGCCGGCCCGTGTCAGGCAGACGATCGCCTGCTCACCCACTACGAAGCTCAACGGCCTCGCGGGCGGCACCAATTCCAGGGCGCGCGTCATCAGGTCGGCCGCGAGGCCCGGCGTGACGGGCAGTACGTCATCAGCGGCTCGCCGCAGCAGCGTCACGGCCTCCTCGTCTCCAGGCAGGGCGCCCTTGAGGATGTGGGGCACCGTGTCGATCGGCTGGTGGCCCGCGGAGACAAGGTGTTTGGCAGCCTCTCGGTGCAGAGCCTTCCGGGCCGACGGCGGGATGTCGACGTAGACCGCCTGGCGCAGCAGATCATGCCGGAAGACCAGATGATCCCCGTCGTCGTCCAGGAGTCCGGCGCGCACCGCCTCCTCGAGCGCCGCGATCAACGTGGTGGGCGGTTGGCCGCAGAGCGCGGCGGCCTCGGGAAAGCCGAACCTGCGTCCCAACACCGCTCCCATCTGAAGGAAGCGCAGTGTGCTGGGTTGCAGGGATCCGAGTCTGCCGCGCACACCCACGACGAGCCCTGGGTGCACAGGCTCACCCGAGGCACCGGCGGTCCGCAGTCCCGCGAGCATCTCGACCGCCAGAAACGGGTTCCCGCCGGCTCCGTCGAGCAGGTCCCGTACCCGCTCGTCAACGGCTGCACCCAGTGTGTCGTCGGCCAGCTGGCCGATGGCCGCGCCGGACAGTGGCCCCAATGGCACGGTAACCGCCGGGAGTTCGCCCGTCGCAGCTGCGACGACCTCCTCCGCCGGCCCAGCCGGCTCCTGTCGCCCGGTCAGCATCCAGAGAACCGGCGAGGTCCGCAAGCGTGTCGGAAGCTGCTTCAGGGCGAACCGGCTCAGCGGGTCGGCCCACTGCACGTCGTCCAGGGCGATCAGCACCGGCACGCTGCCGGCTCTGGCTTCGATCGCCTCCGCCAGGCGTTCCACCAGCCAGATCCGCTGATCGTGATGGCGCGCGAGATCGGCGAAGGCATCGCCGGACAGCAGCGGCTGATCGCCGTGCAGGATGCAGGCTGCCAACGATGAGAGCGGCACGATGTGATGCAGTTCATCGGCCTTGCCGAGGCCGACTGAGAATCCCGCTGCTCCGGCCCTGGCGACGGCCTCGGCAAGCAGCGTGCTTTTGCCGATTCCCGGTTCCCCCCGGATCAGGGTCAGCGCACCGCTTCCGGTGCGGGCCACCGAGGCGACCAGTGTCTGCAGCTCTTCGAGTTCGGCCTCCCGGCCGCGCAGACCGCTTCGGGACAGCGACCCGCCCGACCCCGCCACTCACGCCCCTCCTGTCCGCACTCGCCGGCCGAAGCCGGGCTCAGCCCATACCGACCGGCGACTCCGCCCCTGGGCGTCGGCTGCCGGTGCCGGAAGGCGGCCCCGGCAGGCGCAGAGGGCGCGCCGGGTGTCCACTATGGCAAGAGCAGCAGCTCAGTGCACAACTCGGTACACAGGATGAGACGGCCATGCCGCTGGCGGAAGCCCTAGCACGGCCGGGCAGAATGACGTCGCTAGCCTGCTGACCGAAGCCGGACTGGACGTTTTGTAGGGATCGAGGCTGAGCTCGTCGAAGGGCGTGTCCGTACTGGCTGTGCGCCCGGCAAGATCATGATCTGGGCCGGGAAACTTCATTGCCTCAGGCCGCTGTCTCCGCGGCCTGACCGGTGAGGTGAACGTCACTCCGGGCTGGGGGCAGATGGGAACGCCGAGGCCGCAACGCCGTCGCGGCCTCCGACACCCTCGACACTCCACTCGGCGACGGAGGCGTACGAGGCGCTCGCACCGCGGAGTCCCGCCACTCGGCGGGGGACATCCCATAGGCGGCCCGGAACACCCGGCTGAAGTGGGCGGCGCTGGTGAAACCCCACTGGCGAGCCACAGCGGCGATGGTCCGGCCTGCCGCCTCCCGGCGGCCCAGGTCACGTCGGCACTCCTGCAGCCGGCGACGCTGGATCCACCGACTGACAGTGACGCCCTCGGTCTCGAAAAGCCTGTGCAGGTAGCGTACGGAGATCTGGTGGGCGCGGGCTATGGCCTCCGGCGTCACGTCCGGATCAGCGAGGTGCCGGTCGATGAACACCTGGATCCGCGGCAGCAGCACCCGGGCCGCGCTCGGCGTGTCACCCGCCTCCTGGTGAATTCGCTCCCCGGCCAGGACGGCGAGGAGGTCAACGATATGGCGGGCCAGTACCTCACCGGTAGCCGACGAGTACGTTTCCGCCGTGTCCACGACCTGGGTCAGAAAGGGTGACAGTAGTGAGCCCAACGCTGTGTCGGTGCGGATGGGTGTCGCCGCGAATCGTTGTAGGTCGGGCTCTCCCAGGTCCAGGAGCCGCCGCGGCAGGACAAGCGATTTCGTCTGGAATGGATGGGGAAATTCCACCCGCATCGGGCGGGTCAAGTCGCAGAAGGCGATCTCCCCGGGATGCAGGCGGACCTCACAGGCGTCCTGCTCGACCACGGCGACGCCCTTGACCAGAAGCTTGACGACCAGATACTCGTCTTCACCCCGTGCGATCAGCCGCGGAGTCCGCCGCACCCGCAGGGGCTCACCCTCTACCGCGGCGACCCGGAGATGGCCCAGCCGGGACGTTCGGATGGTTCCCGAGCAGACCTCGTCCGAGACGGCAATGTCGACCGCGGCGAACGTCTGGGACAGGGCCTCGCGCCAGTACGTCTGCCTTTGGTGGGCGGGCACCGAATCCGTGGTGTACAGGGCGCCCGAGAGCTGCCTCCCCGCTTCCGCTATCGATGAATCCGGCGACATGATCTCCGCCCTTCAGTCGGTGTGCTCTCCGCACACCGTGCCAACGGGCGTAGGTCGGCACATCGCGTGAATCCGCTAGATCAGGGATGCGGGACTGAGACATGCCGCAGATGCGCGTGCTCATGGTGTGCGGTCGGCAGGCCGTGCTGCGGCGGCGGCGCTGCACGGCATCACAGCGCGGCGGACCCCACTCCCGAGGCATGCGTGCGGTGTCGACCACAGAGGGCGGCTTCCCGCACATCGCTTCCCGGGGCCAAAAGAATCGTTTCGCGTGCGGGCGAGCTCGATACCGTACAGTTCAGCGGTGTTTGCCCCTAAGAACGCGACCGCTTCCGTAAAACGCTTTGCTTGCGTTCCACCAAGACCCCGGACACCATGGCCGGACCCGTGTGATCGCCCTCCAGGCCAGGCCGGATGCAGCATATGGGAGATACATATCACCTCCTGCAAGCCCTCAGGCGGGCGCAATGATGCATATGCGGCAAGGGGGAACAACGTGGCCGGACTGCTCGATGACGCCTCCCGGATGCCCTCCGCCGTGACCGAGACTCGCCATGGGGACTAAGCGCAGTACCACGCACCGCTCCCAACCCGTCATGGAGTTGGTGGGCCGGCAGGCCGAGATCGCTCAGATCCTGGACATCGTGGAGGAGGAGCACGGCGAACCGCGGATGCTGCTCCTGCTCGGCGAGGCCGGCACGGGCAAGACTGGTTTGCTGGCGGTCGCCGTCAACCACGCGCGGGACAACGGAACGCTCGTGTTGGCGTCTCAGGGCAGCGAGGCGGAGTCGCGGCAGTCCTTCGCGTCCCTGCATCAGCTGCTGCTCCCCCTCCTGCCCGACGTCGGCACATTGCCCGACCATCTGCGGGGGGCACTCGAGACCGCGTTCGGCATCGCTCCCGCCGAGGGACCGCCCGACCCGATGCTGCTACGTGTGGCGGTGCTGACCCTGCTGACCGAGGTCTCCCGCCGACAGGGCATCCTGCTGGCCGCCGACGACGTCCAGCACTTCGATCGCGACTCCCTCGATGTGCTGGGCTTCGTGATGCGTCGTATCACCGCGGAAGCAGTGCCGGTCCTGCTGGCGGCCCGCGGGCAGACGCCCCCCAACGGTGTCGCCGCGGACCTGCCCACCCTGCTCCTGGCGCCGCTGACCGAACAGGCTGCGGCCGAACTCGTGGACGCCCAGCCGCACGCGCCCGCCGGACGCACCCGGATCGATCTGCTGCGGCAGGCCGGCGGAAATCCGCTGGCCATCATCGAACTGTGCCGCGCGGTCACAACGGGCGGCGCGGGAGCACTGCCCCGCCACGGGCTACCGCAGACGGAGCGTATCCAGGCGCTGTACGCGGCCCGACTGCGCGGCCTGCCGGAGATGACCCGGCGGCTGATCCTGTACGCCGCGGCGTCGGAATACGAAGACCTCGCCACGATCACGGCCGCCGCCGGCGCCGGGCGGGATCTCGAGGCATGGGGCCCGGCAGAGGAGGCCGGTCTGGTGACCGTCGCGGACGGGCGATTGGTCTTCCGGCATCCGCTGGCGCGCGCGGGTTCCTATCAGGGAGCCCCGGCCTATCTCCGGCAGCAGGCCCACCGGGACCTGGCGGCTGCCCTCACGGCCGATCCGGCCCGCCGGGCCTGGCACCTGGCCGCGGCGTGCGTCGGCTACGACGAGTCCGTGGCGGCGGCCCTGGAGGACACCGCCGAACTCGTCGAACGGCGCGGCGGCTTCTTCGCGGCGGCCCAAGCATTGGAACGGTCCGCCGAGTGCAGCCCCACGGCCGAGGACCGGGCGCGCCGGTACGCCAAGGCGGTGAGGGCCGCCCAGAACGCCGGCGACCCCTCGTGGGTGCGTGAGCTGTATGACAAGGTCACCGCGCTGACCGAGGACCGGGAGCTGCTGGGAGTCGCAGCCTGCGGCGTCGGTCTTGCCTTGTCACTGTCCGGCCACCAGCGGCAGGCTTTTCAGGTGGTCATGAGCGCGCTGCAGCCGGATCCGCCCAAGGACGACATGACCGTGCTCGTCCTGGGCGCCGTGCTCAACGTGGTCGCCTCCCAGTCGGGCCTGCCCGAGATCAGGCGCCCGATGGCCGCCCTTCTCAACGGAGTTGAGGCCGGGAACTACGACACGCCCTTCGGCGAGGTGACGACGACCGGAGCCTTCGCCGCAGTACGGGCCGTGGCCCTGGGCGGGGCCGACCCGACCAGGGCCCCCGACTTGCTGCGGCGGATCCGCTCCCAGTCGAGTATGCCTGAGCCGCAGACCCTCATCGCGAAGATGACCCGGGTGCACGCGATCGGCGGGCTGGCCTGGCAATCCGATGAGTCCGACCTGTGCGTGGAATCCCTTCGGCAGGCATACGCCATGCTCAGGTCGTACGGCGCCATGGGCACGAGCGCGAGCACGCTCGCGGCAATGGGCTCGGCGCTGATCGACACCGGTCGCTGGACGGAGGCCGACGAGCATCTGGAGGAGACCGCGGCACTGGCCGCGGTTCACAAGTGGAGGCATCACCCGATCGACGTCGAGGCGCTGCGAGTGACCCTGCGGGCCCTGCGCGGCGAGTCCGCCGTTATGCCGGCGGACCCGGCCTGGACGGCAGTCAATCTGGAGGAGAACCGTGCCACCCACGCACGTCTCCTGCGGGCGGCCGGTACCGCCGCCGCGGCGGCTGGCGACTTCGACAACGCGTTCCGGCACTTTCGGCTGCTGTTCGGTGAGGACGGCACGCCTCTGCACTATTACCTGTCAGCCCGCTCGGTCGCCGATCTCGCCGCGACCGCCCATCGGACGGACCGGCAGAAGGAGGCGGTGCGCATCGTCGCTGCGGTGCACTCCGCGATCGGGCCACGGCCGACGACCCGGATGACCCTGCTGTTGCACCATGCCGCCGCGCTGACCGGTGACCCCAAGGACGCCGAGCACCACTTCCGGCTCGCCACGGTGAACCCGGCCGGTGATCAGTGGCCGTTGGCCCGAGCGCAGGCAAGGCTCCACTACGCACAGTGGCTGCGCAGGCGGCGGCGGCCCGTGGACGCCCGCCCCCTCCTGGCCACGGCTCTGGAGTCGTTCACCCGGCTCGGTGCGTCGGGCCTGGCCGAGGAGGCGCGGGGGGAGCTGCGGGCCAGCGGCGTGGCCACCACACCCGCCCAGGCCGACCCGCTGGCGGAGTTGACCGCCCAGCAGCGCGAAATCGTACGGCTGGCGGCACGGGGCCTGCGCAACCGGGAGATCGCCCAGCAGTTGATGCTGTCCCCTCGCACGGTCAGCTCCCACCTCTACAACGTGTATCCGAAGCTGGGTGTCAGTAGCCGTAACCAGCTCCGCGATCTCTTCGACGATCTGTGACCCCCGCGTGCCGGGTTCACTCGCCGTCCGGGCCGAGGGCCAGCAGGTGGTGGTGTCGGACATGCGGTTGATCGTTTCGATGGAAGGAACGTGAGCAGTTTGAGTTTCGAGCCCGGCATGGTCCCAGACGGGCCGGACCGCCCCGCCGTCGTCCTCGATCCCCTCGTGCAACGGCTCGTCGACGCCTCCGCCGCACCGCCTTACCTGCACCAGCTGGGTCCGGTCGACGGACGGCAGGCACTGTTGGAGATCCAGGGCCACACGCTCGACGACTTCGGCGTGGACGCCGAGTTCAGGGTGGCACCGGTGGGCCCTTCCGGGCTCGTCGGCTTCTGGATGTTCCGGCCTACACGGCCGACCGGCCCCCTTCCTGTGGTCGTGTACATGCACGGTGGTCGGTGGATGCTGGGCGACGCCCGGACTCATGCGGGGATGATCAGCGAGCTGGCGGCCGCCAGTGCCGCCGCCTTCGTGGTGCCCGAGTACACCCGCACTCCGGAGGCCCGCTATCCGGTCGCGCTGGAGGAGTCGTACGCGCTACTGACATGGGTGGTCGAGCACGCCACCGAACTGGCCCTGGACGACAGGAGGCTCGCGGTGGCCGGCGACTGCGCCGGCGCGACCATGGCCACGGCGCTCACCATGATGGCCAAGCAGCGCGCCGGTCCCCGCATCCGCGCCCAGTTGCTCTACTACCCGATGACCGACCCGCACTGCGACACCCCCTCGCGAGAACAGTTCGCGTCCGGCCACCTCCTGACGCGCGCGGCTCTGGAGTGGTACTGGCGGCAGTACACCGACGACGAGCGTGAACTCGCCGAGCCGACGGCCTCACCACTGCGGGCGACCACGCCGGACCTCGCGGGACTTCCTCCCGCCCTGGTCGTGACGGCGGAGGCAGACGTCGTACGGGATGAAGGGGAGCAGTATGCCCGCCTGCTGCGACAGGAGGGCGTGCCTGTGACCGCCGTCCGCTACCTGGGGACGGTGCACGACTTCGCCTCCCTGAGCCCCTTGCGGGACAGCCCGCCCACGGTGGCTGCGATCAGGCAGGGGGGCGGCTTCCTCAGGGACTCCTTGGCCGACCGGCGCTGACGGTCGCCTCGACGGAGCGACGCGGGCGGTGGGACACGCGCTTGTCCGCGCTGCTGTCAGAGATTGACCGTCAACATACTGATGCCTGGAGAACAGGCTGCTTGCAGGGTGAGAAGCGTGAGGCCGCACGGCAGCACGTCATGCACACGGAAGAGGCAGCATGTCCACCGCCAAGCCGGTTCTCGAAGCGGCCGCGCAGGCTTTCGCCACCGCGACGTCGAACCCTCCGTTCCTCTACGACCTCGGCCCGGTCGAGGGGCGAAGGGCCGTGGACCGGGTTCAGGAGGGCGACGTCGCCGCGCCGGATGCCGATGTGGAGGACCTTGTCGTCTCGGGAGGCCCGTCGGGCCAGGTGTCGATCCGCGTCGTACGGCCGGCCGGTGCCCAGGGGCTCCTGCCCGTGGTCCTGTACATCCACGGCGCCGGCTGGGTGTTCGGCAACGCCCATACCCATGATCGGCTCGTCCGTGAGCTCACCGTGCGCGCCCAGGCCGCGACGGTCTTCGTCAACTACAGCCTCTCCCCCGAAGCGAAGTACCCCACGGCGGTCGAGGAGATCTACGCCACGCTGCTGTGGATCTCGCGGGAGGGTGCCGCGCACGGGCTCGACCCGGCCCGCGTCGCGGTGGCCGGCGACTCGGTCGGCGGCAACATGGCCGCGGCCACCACTCTCCTGGCCAAGCAGCGCAAGGGACCTGAGCTCGCGGCGCAGTTGCTGTTCTACCCCGTGACCGACGCGAACTTCGACACCCCTTCCTACGAGCAGTTCGCAAGCGGCTACTTCCTCAGCCGCGATGGGATGAAGTGGTTCTGGGACCAGTACACCAGCGATCCGGCCGAGCGCGCGAAGATCACCGCGTCGCCGCTGCGGGCGACCCTGGAGGAACTGGCCGGGCTGCCGCAGGCGTTGGTCATCGTCGCCGAGGCGGACGTCCTGCGCGACGAGGGCGAGGCATACGCCGGCAAACTGCGCGCCGCCGGCGTGCCGACCACGGCTGTGCTCTACCAGGGCATCATCCACGACTTCGTCATGCTCAACGCGCTGCGGAACACGTGCGCCGCCCGGGCGGCGACCCGGCAGGGCGGCGAATTCCTCTACGCAGCGCTGCACGCCTGACGAGTCCGTGCCCCAAAGCGCACGCAACGGTTCACCTCACACATCGAGCCACGGCACGGTTGGAGCTCTCATGGCCAAGTCCGCGACGTCCCACATTGCACAGACCAGCGTGGAACACATACTGACTCTCTCTCCACTCCATGATTCCGAACACATCCGCGCCCTCCCCCGGTTGTCGGAAAAGAGAGATTCAGAATTCCTTCATCTGGGAATGCAAGTACGCGGATCCTCTGCTGTCTCCCATCATGGAACGGAGGTTGTCCTGGAGCCGGGCGACCTGGTCTTCTGCGACCGGGACCGACCTCATTTCACGCACCTCGGCAATGACTGCCAGGTGACGGTCTTCCGCATATCCCGGCACCATCTGGGAGTTTCTGAGTCGGACCTGCGCCGTATCGCCGGTGTGAGCGTACGACGCGGTGAAGGCGTGGGCGCGATGGCGTCGATCTTCCTGTCCGCACTCGCCGCCGGGGCGGAGTTCCGCACGTCGAGGATCGGCGACCGGCTCATCCGCAGCGCCGTGGACCTCGTCACCGTACTGGTCATGGAACTCCTCGCGGAGGCGAGCAGACCGGACGCCTCGAGCGCCGGCAACGAGATGCTGACACGGATCAGGGAATTCATCGAAGTACACCTGATGGATCCCGACCTGTCACCCAAATCGATTGCGCTCGCGCACCATATTTCCGTCCGTTACCTGCACAAGCTCTTCCAGAACGACGGCACCACGGTGAGCCAATGGGTGCGGCAGCGACGGCTCAGCGCCAGTCGGCAAGAGCTGGGTCGGACGTCGAACCGAAGACTGACCGTGGCGGCTGTGGCACGTCGGTTGGGTTTCATCAGCCCGTCGCATTTCAGCCGGGTGTTCCGCGACGCCTACGGCATGTCCCCCAGTGAATGGCAGGCATGCACGTGGTCGGCCCTGGAATCTCCGATCACAAAAGCACAGGTCCCGTTCCACCAAAAGAGCGTTTTGACCAGGGATGCCGCTTGATCCCGGCCGGTGCGCGTTCTCAGCTTCTCGCCTCCCGATGGTCACCGCAAGATCGAGGATCTCGTCCGGTCGCGCTTTCCAGGTTTCCGGTCCGCTCGTCTGCCAGCAGCAGCCCCGGCCTGTTGGTCAACTCCCGGGAGATCGCCACCGGTTGCTGTCCGCTGCCGGAGAGATCCGACGGCGGCGCGTCGGCGTGTACCACCAGGCCGGCCGCCTCCAGCAACTCCAGCGCGCAAACGCGCTGGTCCCGAGCTGCGGAACTGGGCGACCCAGTGCGTGGATACACGCGGGCGGGTTCCGTGACGAACTGTTCCTGGAACTGTTCGGCGCCTCCGCGCTCGGCTGCGACGCCCTGAGTGCCTTCGTCACGGCGCAGCCTTCACGGGCAAACGTTGCCTGCCACGGCACCAGAACTAGGTCGACAACTGTGTGGAGCGCCTCACCGCCGACACGGGCCCAGACGGCATGCTTTCCGAGCCGACCCGTCACTCGCTTCCCGCCATGAGTTCGGCCACGACGCGATCCAGGTCGATGTGGAAGCCCTCCGCGCCCGGTGGTACGACCATGTCGGTCTGCTCCAGGAACGCGGTGACCGCCGAAGCTGCGATGTCCAGCACGGCGGCCCCCGCAGTGGACCTGACGACTATGCGCACCGAGTGCCGATGGCAGCGATGCCGGGGTATCACCAGGACATCTCCGACACCCACCGGTCGGCTCAATCCCTCCGACAGGAGGCTGCGGGCGAACACCCAGTCGACCGTGCCGGTCGGCGTCCCTCCCAGGGAGAGGCACACGGCGTAGGGGTCTGTCCTGTCGTAGCGCAGCTCGGCGGGCAGCGATACCGGCGGTTCGTACGCGACGACGACATGCGCCACGACCTCGTGGGTGACCGAGGTGCCATCGGCGGCACCGGAAAACGGCTGAGTCATTTCGTACCTCGATCGGCAGCTCATCTTGGGGGGCAGCGTCTACGCAAATGACCCTAATGTCGTCGATAGAAGTAACTTGTCTAAGAACGTACGAAGCGTTGCCCGTCAGAGCCCCGAGCGCGGACTTCCACGGATTAATGAGCCCCAGAGGCGGCGCGACTACGGCCTGTGGGTGTCACGCCACTCGCTGGGGGACATTCCATAGGCGGCCCGGAACACCCGGCTGAAGTGGGCGGCACTGGTGAAACCCCACCCCTGTGCCACCGCGACGATGGAGAGACTCGCGGCCTCGCGGTGAGCCAGATCCCGCCGACATGCTTCCAGGCGGCGGCTCTGGATCCAGCGACTGACCGTGGTGTCGTCGCCCCTGGAAGATCTTGTGCAGGTAGCGCACGGAGATGTGGTGGGCGCGGGCGATGACCTCCGGGGTCAGGTCGGGATCGTCAAGGTGGCGGCCGATGAAGTTCCGGATCCGCAGCAGCATCGCCGCATCGCCGCTCGGTGTCCCCTCGGAGATCCTGCCAAGTTGTTCATCAGCCAGAACAGTAAGCAGATCCACGACATTGCGGGCGAGCAACTCACCTGTGTGCGGTCGATACGCTCCCGCGGTGTCCGCGAGCCGGGACAGCAGGATCGACAGCAGTCCGCCGAGTCCCGTGTCGGAGGGAAGGGGAGATGCGGTGATCTGCCGCAGGTCCGACTCGCTCAGGCCCAGGACCTGCCGTGGCAGAACAAGAGCTTTCGTCTGGAAGCACTCGGGAAGGACCAGCCGAACCGGCCGTGCCATGTCGTAGATGAAGACTTCCCCGGGCCGTACGCCCACGTCGCGGGCATCCTGCTCAAGTCTGGCAACGCCTTTGCTCAGAAGCTTCACGACCACGTACTGGTCCTCGTCGCCCTGTGCGATGAGCCGCCGCGTGCGCCGGGCCTCGAGGGGATCGCCGTCCACCGTGGTGACCTGGAGCCCGCCCAGCGGTGCCGTGCGGTTCGTACCGGAGTTCACCTCTTCGGGGACGGACATGTCCACCGCGCCGAAGGTCCGGGACAGGGCCTCGCGCCAGTAGGCCCGTCGTTGGTGGGCAGGCACGGTAGCCGTCGTGAGCAGGGAACTGCAGATCGCGCAGCTGGCCTCGACAGGGCTCTCCAACCGGGAGATTGGCCAGCAGCTCTACCTCTCCCACCGCACCATCGGAGCACACCTGTACAAGATCTATCCGAAGCTGGGGATCTCCTCCCGTGGCCAGTTGCGGGAGAAGCTCCAGCTGGGCGGATGGTGACCGGATTCCGACGGCCGCGGACCGCGCCCTGCTTTCACCTCTTCCACCTTTGGCCTCCTCCAGCCCGAGCACGGCAGGCCCCGGCTCGGTCGGTGAATCCGCGTGCCCGTTCTGTGACCCACGGGGTCACCTCAGTCCAAGCGCAGCAAGCGCAGATCGAAGAGCTGCCGTTCGAGCGCGGTGACGTCGTCCGCGGGCGTCTCCTCGCCCGGGCTCCCACCAGGGCGGCCAGCTCGTCGGCCGCCCGCCGCATGCGCGCGGGCAGGCCCTCGGTGTACTCGTCACCGCCGGATCCCCAGTCCTCGGACGCCACGTACACCGCAGTGGGGACGACGACGGCGCGCAGCTAGACGAAGAGCGGGCGCAGGGCATGTCCTTGGCCGAGCCGGTGAGGAGGGGCGGCTGCTTCGCGGACCCTCGGCGCCGTCTGCCGGCGCCCACCAGGCGGAACGGCTCTGCCGGGCCGCACCGAGCGGGAGCGGCTGCGCATGATCAGCCATGTCCGTCTTGCCGTCACCGTGCGGTGGGGCCGCCCACTCGGCGTTCTGAGGCCCAGTACAGGAGTGCCAGGAGCGGCAGAGCCCCACCGAGAAGCGTCACCGCCGTCCAGCCGCCGGCGTAGTAGGTGAGCGAGCCCAGCTGGGAGCCGACAGCACCGCCCAGGAAGAAGGTGGCGATGAAGGCGCTGTTGAGGCGGGCACGCGCATCGGGGTCGAGCTGGTAGATGGTGTGCTGGCCGAGAATGAGAGTCGTCTGCACGGCCATGTCGATCAAGATCGCGGCCAGACCGATCAGGACGATGCTGCGCTGTCCGAAGCCGGCGAGCGCGAACGCCACAGCAGCGACGGCGAAGGCGGCACCGGTCATGGGCCGTGTCAACTTGCGGTCGGCCCAGTGCCCGGCAAACGGGGCCACTGCCGCACCGGCCGCACCGACGAGGGCGAAGATGCCGACCCCCACCTCGGAGTAGTGGAACCGGGGCCCGGTGAGGACGTACGAGATGGTCGTCCAGAAAGCGCTGAACGAACCGAACATCGCCGCCTGGTACAGCCCGCGCCGCAGCAGCTCTGGGTGGGTGCGCACCAGCTGGACGGTGGAACGCAGCACGTGGGCATAGGGGATGTTCGTGGTGGGCGCGTGCTGCGGCAGAGCGGCGTGCAGGGCCACGGCCAGGACGGCCATGAGGGCGGCGGAGCCGAGGTAGACGACGCGCCAGCCCGCGAGGTCGGAGACCAGGCTACTGAGGGTCCGGGACAGCAGGATGCCGGTGAGCAGGCCACTCATCACCCGGCCGACGATGCGGCCGCGGGCGTGGTCGGGGGCGAGGCTCGCGGCAAAGGGCACGAGGATCTGCGCGACGACCGATGTGGCGCCGCTGATCAAGGACGCGGTAAGCAGCAGAGGGAAGTTCGTGGCTAGTCCGGCCGTGACGAGGGCGAGCGTGGTGACCGCCAGCAGCACGGTGATCAGGCGGCGCTTCTCCAACCGGTCGCCGAGCGGGACCAGGAAGAGCATGCCGACCACGTAGCCGACCTGGGTGAGAGTGATCAGCCAACCTGCACCCGTCGTGCTGACGTGGAAGGCGTCACGCAGTGAGGAGAGCAGCGGCTGGGCGTAGTACAGGTTGGCGACGGTCATGCCGGAGGCAATGGCAAGAAGCGCTATCAGCCATCCCGGCACGCCGTGCGAGGTCTTTCCTGTGGCGGGCAGGCGTGGGACCTGGAGATCGGGTGACTCGGACATGGGTACCTTCTTGGTGAGAACCGGCAGCCCGGCCCGAGAGGCCGGCCGGGGCAGAACCTGCCGCGGCGAGCCCGGACCGGAACGCAACCGGATCACTGGACAGATGCTGCTTGACGACGTGCTCGCTTCGGGACCCGCCGGGGGTCGCCTCAGTCGAAGCGCAGGTCGGACAGCTGCCGTTCGAGCGCGGTGATGTCGTCCTCGGGCGTCTCCTCGGCCGGACGGGCGGCCATGAGGGTGGCCAGCTCGCCGCCCGCCCGCCGTATGCGCGCGGGCAGGCCCTCGGTGTACTCGTCACCGCCGGATCCCCAGTCCTCGGACGCCGCGTACACCGCGGTGGGGACGACGACGGCGCGCAGGTAGGCGAAGAGCGGGCGCAGGGCGTGTTCCAGGACCAGGGAGTGGCGGGCCGTGCCGCCCGTCGCCGCGACGAGGACCGGCTTGCCGGTGAGGGCGTCCGGGTCGATCAGGTCGAAGAAGGACTTGAACAGCCCGCTGTAGGAGCCGCTGAACACGGGGGTCACGGTGATCAGCCCGTGGGCGCCCGTCACCGTGTCGATCACGGCGGCCAGTGGGGGGGACGGGAAGCCGGTCACGAGGTTGTTGGCGACGGCGCCGGCCAGTTCGCGCAGCTCGATGACCTCGGTGTCCACGTCGTGGCCCTGAGCGGCGAGTTCGCCGCGGGCCGACTCGGCGAGACGGTCGGCGAGCAGGCGTGTGGAGGACGGGGTGCTCAGCCCCGCGGACACGGCGACGAGCTTCATGCGGCGGACACCTCCTGAACGGCCCGCAGGGACTGGTGGGTGGGCGCGTCCGGCACTTTGGCGGAGCGGCCGATCGCGAACTCCTTCCGCAGGACGGGCACCACCTCTTCGCCGAGGATGTCGATCTGTTCCAGAACGGTCTTCAGGGGCAGACCCGCGTGGTCCATCAGGAACAGCTGCCGCTGGTAGTCGCCGACGGTGGCACGGAAGGACAGCGTCCGCTCGATGACCTGCTGGGGAGAGCCCACCGTCAGCGGAGTCTGCTCGGTGAACTCCTCCAGCGAGGGCCCGTGCCCGTAGACGGGCGCGTTGTCGAAGTAGGGGCGGAACTCCCGGACGGCGTCCTGGGAGTTCTTCCGCATGAACACCTGCCCGCCGAGGCCGACGATGGCTTCCTCAGGCCGCCCGTGACCGTGGTGGGCGTACCGGCGCCGGTAGAGCTGGACCATCTGCCTGGTGTGGTCGGCGGGCCAGAAGATGTTGTTGTGGAAGAAGCCGTCGCCGTAGAAGGCCGCCTGCTCGGCGATCTCGGGCGAGCGGATCGAGCCGTGCCACACGAACGGCGGTACGCCGTCCAGCGGCCGGGGCGTGGCCGTGAACCCCTGCAGCGGCGTACGGAACTTGCCCTCCCAGTTCACGACGTCCTCGCGCCACAGCCGACGCAGCAGCGCGTAGTTCTCCTTGGCGAGGTTGAGGCCCTGGCGGATGTCCTGGCCGAACCACGGATAGACCGGGCCGGTGTTGCCGCGCCCCATCATCAGGTCGACCCTGCCGTCGGCCAGGTGCTGGAGCATCGCGTAGTCCTCGGCGATCTTCAGCGGGTCGTTGGTGGTGATCAGCGTCGTGGCGGTGGAAAGGATCAACTTCTCGGTACGGGCGGCGATATAGCCCAGCATCGTGGTCGGCGACGACGGCACGAACGGCGGATTGTGGTGCTCACCGGTCGCGAAGACGTCCAGGCCGACCTCCTCCGCCTTCAGCGCGATGGCGACCATCGCCTTGATGCGTTCTTGCTCCGACGGGGTACGGCCATTGGTCGGGTCGGGGGTCACATCCCCCACCGAGAAAATTCCGAACTGCATGGGTGCCTCTTCGTTCCGGTGACTGTGTGAGTGCCGGAAATGTAGGCACCGGCCGGACGGTCGTCATGCCTGTGCGCGCAGGGGAACTTGCCCGTCAGCGCCCTCTCCCGGCCCGCGTGGTGGGCCGCTGCCTGTGCGACCGCAAGTGTGCAGCATCGGGCAAGTGCCGGGGCGCTCGTAGGCAAGCGTCGTACCCGGTCAGCCGTCTAGCGTGTCGGTGCCGCAGGGCGGCGATCGCATCCCCTCCCCCTGGCCGGCTCGGCCGCAGTGACGGTGGACCCGGCACGCGACAGCGGCCCCCACCGAACGACCCACTCGGGCAGCCCGTGCCTGATGCCTCGCCCCGCGCGGGCCGTGAACACGCGCGAGCCCCGCCAAGAACCGATGCCTACCCGGGAGTGCCCATGGCTTCGTCAACCGTCGTCGAACTGTCCCGATGGCAGTTCGCGATCACCGCGATCTTCCATATGACCTTCCCCGCGCTCACCGTCGGCCTCTCCGTTCTCCTCGCCGTCGTGTACACGGTCTACGTACGCACGGGGAACCCCCTGTACCTGCAGATCTTCCGGTTCTGGAAGAAGATCTTCGCCGTCGGCTTCGGCCTGGGCGTCGTCGCGGGCACGGTGATGACGTTCGAGTTCGGCCTCAACTGGGGCGTGTACGCCCACGCGGTGGGGTCGGTCATCGGGGTCACCATCGCCATGGAAGTGATCACCGCCTTCTTCCTGGAGGCGGGCTTCATCGGCCTGATGCTCTACGGGGACGGCCGGATCCGGCCGCGCACCATGGCCCTGGCCAGCTGGATGGTCGCCTTCGGAACGCTGCTGTCCACCACCTGGATCCTGTCGGCCAACAGCTGGATGCAGGACCCCGTCGGCTACCAGAAGGTCGACGGCCAGTTCCACGCCAGGGATTGGATCAGCATCCTGCTCAACCCCGCCTTCGCCCACCGCTTCCCGCACATGCTGCTGGCCGTGCTGATCAGCGCCGCCTGGTTCGTCGGCGGAATCTCCGCCTGGTACCTGGTGAAGAACCGGGTCCACGCCCAGCCCATGGCCCGCCGCTGCCTGTCCATCGCGCTCGGTGTGCTGGGCGTGCTGATGCCGGTGCAGCTGTACGTGGGAGACGGCACGGCGGTCTTCATGGGCCGGCACCAGCTCCCCAAGCTGGAGGCCTTCGAGGGCAACTGGAAGAGCGACAACAACGGCTACAACCTGCTCGTCGTCCCCGACACGGACAAGGGCGAGAACAGGCTGCACGTGAAGATTCCCTATCTCGGCTCGGTCATCGCCCAGGACCTCAGCGGCAGGACGACGACGCCCGGACTCCTGCAGACCCCGCCCGCCGAGCGCCCCAACATGTGGACCACCTTCTACGGTTTCCGCGCGATGTACTTCACCGCGCTGCTCATGTTCGGCACGGCCTTCACGGGCGTCGTCCTGCGCACGCGGCGCCGGCTGTTCGACTCCCCGCGCTTCCTGCGGTGGATGGTGTGGATGACCCCCGCCGGGATCATCGCCATCACCGGCGGCTGGATCGTCGCCGAGACGGGCCGCCAGCCCTGGGTCGTCTACGGCCAGCTGCGCACCGCCGACGCGGTCTCCCACCTCACCACATTCGAAGTCGCCGCCAGCCTGGCGGGTTTCGTCCTGCTCTACGTCACCCTGCTGGCCATCTGGGCCCGCTACATCGTCCGCACCGTCAAGGCCGGCCCCGAAGCACTGCCCACCGGGCCCGCCTCGCCTGACGCATCGGAGGCCCTCGTTGCTTGAGTACGCCAGTTACACCCTGGTCCTCATCTCACTCGCCATGTACGTCGTCCTCGACGGTTACGACCTCGGGGTGGGCATACTCAGCCTGGCGGCCCGGCCGGAGCGCCGACGGGAGTACGGCGAGATCGTCGCCACCGCCTGGGACGCCAATGAGAGCTGGATCATCCTGGCCGGCGTCGTCCTCTGGGCCGGCCTGCCGGGCGCCTACGCCGTGATTCTGCCCAGTGTCTATCTGCCTTTGATCGGCATGCTGATCGCCATCATCCTGCGCGGGCTCGGCCTGGAGATGCAGAGTGCGGCCGCCGGCTACCGGCGAGGTTGGGCGCTGCTGTTCGGCGGGGCGTCGCTCGCGGCGACCGTGTGCCAAGGTCTCGTCCTCGGCGCAGTGCTCACCGGCCCGAACCAGCGCGACGGTACCTTCCAGGGCGGGGCCTTCGACTGGCTCAGCCTGTACAGCGTGCTGTGCTCGCTCGGCCTGGTCGCCGTCTACCTGCTGGCCGGGGCCGCCTGGCTGCAGGACAAGACCGAGGGCTGGTCGCGGTCGGGCGTCCGCCGCACGGGACGGTCGCTGCTGGTGGTCACCGCAGTCATGGCGGTCGTACTCGGCCTGCTGCTGCCGAGCGCCGACCCGCAGCAGTCGCAGCTGGGCCAGCCCATGCGCGCTGTGCTGTTCTGGCTCGCGGTCGTCGCCGCTGTCGTGGCCGGTGCGGTCGCCTGGCACGGATTCGGCCGTCGCCCCGACTGGCGGCCGTTCGCCGCCGTGGCCACGATGACGGTCTGTGGGCTGTTGGCCCTGGCGGTGGTCTCCGTACCGGTCGTCGTGCCGCCCGGACTGACCGTCCATCAGGCTGCGAGCCCGCACTCCTCCCAGCTCTTCCTGGTCCTGGGCGTCGGGTTGTGCATGCCGTTCGTACTGGCCTACAACACCTACGCCTGGCGGAGCTTCCGCGGCAAGTACACCGATCCGGTGGAGAGTCCGATCCCGCCGCTGCATGCCCGCACCTACCCCTTGGCGGTCTCCCCAGCGCCCTCCGGCACCTTGCGGACGATCACGCGACGGAGCCTGCTGGTGGTGCTCGGCATTCTGGCGACTGCCCTGTCCCAGGACGTGTTCGGCGGTGTGGCCGACTGGATCGGCCCGGTCGGCGTCACCGTCCTGGGCTGTGCGGCGCTGGCCGCCTGGATCGTGGGCGACCGCCGGGACCGGCGCGCCGGGTACTTCCACGCGGAACTCACGGATACCACGGGTATCGCCGACGTCGCGGGCATCGAGGCGGAGACCACCTCGTGAGCACCGTCGTGCTCCTGGACGAACTGGCCGCGGACAGGGCCGAAGAAGGGGTGCCCGCCGCCCGGTTGAAGGAATGGGCGGCCGTCGGACGGCGGGAGCTGCGCCGCGCGGGCCTGCTGCGCGGCGCCGCCCAGCTGGGCACGGTCATCTGGGCGGGAGGGCTCTCCTGGGGCGCCGAGCGCGGCCTGTCCGCACTCCACGGCACCCCCGTGTCCGCCGTACTGCCGCCCGCCCTGCTCATAGCGGCCGGCGTGGCCCTGCGCGCTGTGCTGCTGGCCGCGGGCGACGCGGCAGCCGCGCGCGGCGCCCGCACCGTACGCGAGAGCCTGCGCGGCCGGCTCATCGAGACGGCGCTGCCCGCACGTGGCCCGGCCCGCACCGACCTGGACGACGTGGCACTGGTCCAGGCCGTCGACGGCGAGGTCGGTCAGCTGACCGACTGGCTCACCGACTACCTGCCCGCGCGGACCACCATGCTGCTCGGCAGCGGCCTCACCCTGGCCGCGATCGCCTCCCGCAGCTGGTTCGTCGCCCTGCTCGTGCTGGCCGCCACCCCGCTGCTGCCGGCCAACCTGAAGGTCATCGGCCTGGGCACGCAGACCGCTGTACGGGCCCAACTGACGGCGATCCGCACCCACCAGGCCCGACTGCTGGACCATCTGCGCGGCCTGCCCACCCTGGTCGGGCTCGGGGCGCACGACCAGGCGGCCGGTTCGCTGTCCCGGCACGACCGGGAGGTCGCCGGTCGCACCGAGAAGGTGCTGCGGATCGCCTTCCTGTCGACCGCGTGGGTCGAACTGCTCATCACCGGCACCCTCGCCGTAGTGGCGACCTACTGCGGACTGGTCCTGCTCGACTACCTGGACCTGCCCGTCGTACCGGACCACATGAGCCTGTCCGCCGCGCTGTTCGTCCTCGTCCTGGTGCCCGCCTACTTCGCGCCGGCCCGGGACCTGGCCGCCGGCTACCACGCCCGCGCCCGGGCGACCGCCGCCGCCGGTCTGCTGGCCCAGGTCCTGGACGCGTATCGCGAGGCCGTGGTACCACATGCCCGACCGGCCGCGGCGCCACCCGGGGTGCGCCTGGAAGCCGTCACAGTCCATCACCCTGGACGGGAGGCACCAGCGCTGGAACGTGTCAGCGTGCACCTCGCACCGGGGCGGTGCCTCGCCGTCACCGGCGCCAGCGGGGCCGGCAAGTCCACGCTGCTCGCCGTCGCGGCCGGGCTGTACACCCCGCACGGTGGACGCCCACTCCACTTGCTGGACGGCCGGCCCGTCCCCGCGGACCCCAGCCGGGTCGCCTGGGTGGGCCAGCCCGCGCATCTGCTGCCCGGCACCCTGCGCGAGAACCTCCTGCTGGCCCGGCCCGCCGCGAACGACCACGACCTGCTGGACGCCGTCGCCTCCCTCGGCTTCGAAGACCTCCTCGCCGCACTGCCGCAGGGACTGGACACACCACTCGGCGAACGCGGCACCGGCCTGTCCTCCGGCCAGTCCCAACAGCTCGCCCTCATCCGGGCGTTGCTGCGGGACGCACCCCTGCTGTGCCTGGACGAACCCACCGCACACCTCGACCCCGAAGCGGAGCAACACGTCCTGTCCGCGCTGCGCACGCTGACCCGCGACCGTACGGTCCTGCTCGCCACCCACAGTCCCGCACTGCTGCCGCTGGCGGACCACGTCATCACGCTGGACCACGGGAGAGCCCTGTGAACCGGATCAGCGCCTGGCGGCTGCTGCGTACAGCGGCTCCGCGCCGCGCCCTACTGACCGGCATGCTGTTCGCCCCGGCGGCAGAACTCAGCGGCGCCGCACTGCTCGGAGTGTCTGGCTGGTTCCTGACGACCTGCGCCGTGGTCACCCTCCAGGCCAACACCACCTGGTCCTGGATGTACCCCTCGGGCGCCGTCCGGGCACTGGCCCTGACCCGCACCGGCCTGCGCTACCTCGAACGCCTGGCCAACCACCGGACCCTGCTCGCCACCCAGGTGGCCTTGCGAGCTCGGCTGGCCCGCGGCGCTGCCGGCCTCACGCCCCGTCAACTGCGCGGACAACGCGACGGGACGCTGCTCACCCTGCTCACCGCCGATGTGGAGACCGTCGCGAGCCTGCCCGCGAACGCCGTCGCACCACTGGTGGCAGCCGTCATGACGGCGTGCCTGGTCGATGCCCTGCTGCTGTGGGCCATGCCGGTCCTGGGAATCGCCGAACTCATCGTCTGGGCAGTCGGCCTCGCCTGCGCCCGGCACGCCCACCACCGCGCGCGGACCCACCTCGCCGACGCCGCCGACGCCAGGGCCGCGCTCCGTACCGTGCTGCTCGGCAGCCGGGCCGCCTTCAACGAACTGCGGTGCCTGGACGCCCTGCCGCAGGCTCAGCGGACGGCGACGAGCGCCATGGCCGCCGTCGAGTCCGCCGAATGGGCCGCTGCCCGGGCCGAGCGGCACGGCCGGCTGGCCCTGCGTCTCCTTGCCGCACTGGGGCAAGCGGCGGTACTGGTCATCGCCCTGCGCGCCGCCCCGGCCCAGCCGATCGCCGTCGTGGTGGGCGAGGTGCTGCTCGTTGCCGCCGGGTGGGAGCTACTGGAGAGGCTCCCCGGGCTGATGCAGCACCTGGCCCAGGCCAGGGACGCGGCCGGGCGCCTGGCCCCCCTTGCCGCCGCGGCGCACCCGGCGGGCCAACGGCGGGAGGCCGTCCGCTCCGTCAAGACGGATGGCCTCCCGCTCATCGGTTCGCCCGCGGAACTCACGATGACCGTGGAAGGCCCGGGACTGGTCCTTGTCACCGGCCCGAACGGCAGCGGCAAGTCGACGCTGCTCGGCCAACTGGCCGGGCGCGTACCAGCGCCTGCCGGCACGGTGCTCCTCGACGGCACGCCCGTGCACGAACTGCCTGCCTCGGCCGTCGCCGAGACAGTCACCCTCGTCGAGGCCGACGACTGGCTGGCCGACGACACGGTCGCGGCCAATCTGCGTCAGGCGGCACCGTCGGCCGACACCACCGCGCTACGGGACGCACTGGAACTCGTCGGCTTGTCGGCCTTGCCGCTCGCCACAGCGGTGGGCCCCGGCGGGCGCCTGCTGTCCCAAGGGCAGCGGAGGCGCCTCGCCACGGCCCGCGCCGTACTGAGACATCCACCGATCCTGCTGCTCGACGAGCCGGTGGCCGGACTGGACCGCCACACCGCCGAGGCGCTCCTGGCCGCACTGCCCGAGGCGCTGCCCGAGACCGCATTGGTGATCGCCCTGCAGGAGCAGGACCTCGACCTGCTGGATGACACACCGACCACCGTCGTACGGCTCGGCCGGAGCGCCGAACGGCAGCACAACGGCAAGCGGACGGCCGAGCACGTACGGGGGTAGACCACGGTCGGAGTCACAGCCCAGCCGATACGCGAACTGCCCGACCGGATTTCCGGACGGGCAGTCGGCGTTGGTGGGCCCTGCGTGGTGCGGGACGGCGATCCCGCGGCGGGTCACTTCCTCAGGAAGGTGAGGAGCGCCGCGTTGACCTCCTCCGCATGGGTCCACAGCGGGCCGTGCGGGGTGCCCTCAATCTCCACGTAGTCGGCGGACGGGAGGGCCTTGTGGAACGGCCGCGCGGTCCCCTCGACGGGCAGGATCCGGTCGCCCGTGCCGTGCAGGATCAGGGCCGGCACATCGATGGCCGGGATGTAGGCCCAGAAGTCGGTGTACCAGGTCGACGGCGCGGCCGCGGCCGCGAAGAACCCACCGCCCGCGGCGACGTTCCAGCTGTTGCGGACCGCCTCCTCGCTGATCCTGGTCCCGAGGTTCTCGTCGAGGTTGTAGAAGTCCAGCGTGTCGCCGACCTGATCCACGAGGCGGTCCGGGCCACCGCCCGGTGACCCGCCTCGGCTGCCGGGCGCCGCACCGTCCGGGACCGAACCGATGCCGGCTGCCATGGCCCCTGACCGGCGCGCCGCTCACCTGCTCACCCGTCCCCACCGGGACGGCCCTGCTGGACACCACCGTAGGAAGCGGACGGCGAACTCACCGATCTCACGCCGCACCGTCGCCGTTTCACTCCTGGCCGGCGCCGCCGCCCTCGGAACTACAGGCGCTGCGTTCGCTGCTCCGTCACCGGCAGCGAAACAGCCGGCGCACCATCACCGGCATGAACTCCCCGCCATCGTCCTGATCCACGGCGTTCGCCGACTCCTCCAGTTGGGACGCCGTCGTCGGCTCCAGCGGCAGGGCCACCAAGCCCTGGCACCGGCCCTGCCACTGCGCGGGCTGACCAGCGACCCGCGTACATCCGCGGCTTCCTGGACTGGATTCCGGGCCTGATCGTGCTCGTAGGCCACTCCTACGGCGGAGCGGTCATCAGCGTCGCCGCGGCAGACACCTCCCGGTGAATCGTGGGCCGGGGCCGATTGCGGCTCCGGCCCAATTCCGTGCCAGGGCAACGCCGCCCAGCCGGAACTCGCCGGACAAACGTGGGCACGTACAGGCCACAGCCAGGGCGCGGACAGGCAAACACGCCGCCCGGCAGTCCCTAGAGTCAACTACGTTCGACGGCCACCCGGTCAGTGCACACCGCACACCAACCGATGCGAGGCCGGCCCGCGACATCCCACGGCAAACGGGCACACCAAGGCAGCCCCGACCCGGCCGACAGGCCGCGCGACAGCCGACCACCCATTGCCAATCGATGAAGGAGTTTCCCCATGTCCAGTTCCGACAAGCCGACCGTCGTCCTCGTCCACGGCGCCTTCGCCGACGCCTCCAGTTACGCCCAGGTCATCCCCCGGCTCATCGCCCGCGGTCTGGACGTGCTCGCCCCGGCCGTTCCCAACCGCAGTCTGATCGGGGACGCCGCCTACGTCGCCTCTGTCGTCCGGCAGATACCCGGTCCGGTCGTCCTGGTGGGCCACTCCTACGGTGGCGCCGTCATCACGGTCGCCGGCACTGAGGACAACGTCAAGGCTCTGGTGTACCTGGCCGGTTACGCCTTGGAGAAGGACGAGAGCCTCGGCGAACTGCAGGGCCGCTTCCCGGACAGCGACCTCGCCGCCGCACTGGTCTACACCCCCTTCCCGGTCGAGGGTTCTACCACCCCCGGCACCGACGTGTCTGTGGAGGCCGAGAAATTCCCGGCCATCTTCGCCGCCGACGTCGACTCGCGGCTCGCCGCCGTCCTCGCCGTTTCCCAGCGACCGCTGGCCGCGCAAGCCTTTGCCGACCCGGCCCCGGCCGCGGCCTGGAAGACGAAGCCCTCCTGGGGCCTGGTCGCCTCGTCCGACCACACCATCAACCCCGACGTGGAGCGCTACGGCTACCAGCGGGCCGGCATGACCACCGTCGAGGTCGACTCCTCCCACCTGGTGATGCTCGCCCACCCCGAGCGCGTCGTCGACCTGATCGAGGAAGCCGTACGGGCCACCTCCGACTGACCCCACGCGCTCCCGCTCGCGCCCGTCCGAGCGGCCGTCGCACCACGGCCGCCTCCGCCCCTTTTACAGAGAGCGAACGATGAACCCACCGATCTCACGCCGTACCGTGACCGTGTCCCTCCTGGCCGGCGCAGCCGCCCTGGGCACCGCAGGCGCCGCATACTCCGCGCCGGCAGCGGCGGCCGACAGACCGGGCAATCCGCACGAGCGCCCGGACACACCCACCGTCGTCCTGATCCACGGCGCATTCGCCGACGCCTCCAGTTGGAGCTCGGTCGTGGAGCGCCTGCAGCGGCAGGGCCACCGAGTACTGGCGCCGGCCCTGCCGCTGCGCGGACTGGCAAGCGACTCCGCCTACATCCGCAGCGTCCTCAACAGCGTCACCGGTCCGATCGTGCTGGTGGGGCACTCCTACGGCGGAGCGGTCATCAGCCAGGCCGCCGCCGGGGCCCCGCAGGTCAAAGCGCTGGTCTACATAGCCGCCTTCATCCCCGACATCGGGGAGAGCGCACTCAAGCTCACCGACAAGTTCCCCGGCAGCACTCTGGGACAGGCCACCGCCACCCAGTACTACCCGCTGCCCGACGGCAGTCAGGGGGAGGAGCTGGTCATCAAGAAGGACCTGTTCCGCAAGCAGTTCGCGGCCGGTGTCCCCACGAAGACCGCCCAGGTCATGGCTGCGGGACAGCGTCCGATCACCCTGGCGGCGCTCCAGGAGCCCGCCACCGCGGCCGCGTGGAAGGAGATCCCCAGCTGGGCCCTCGTGGCCACCGAGGACCGCAACATCCCGCCGGCCGCCGAGCGCTGGATGGCCGAGCGAGCCCGCGCCCACACCGTCACCGTCCGAGCCCCGCACGCGGCGGCCGTGAGCGACCCGGGTCCGGTCACCGACCTGATCCTGCGGGCGGCCCGTTCCGTCCCCACAGGCCACTGACCGGCCACCTTCTCGCCCACACTGGCGACATCCCGCACGAGGACATGGGGCCGCGACCGTGGCCTTGCGGCCGTGGCCCCATCCTCGCTCCTCATGGCGGGCCTGACCTGGCGAAGCGCCGCACGCCTGGCTGGCGGCGACGAACTCGTCAGCTCCGTCCAGGGCATCGGCGAACTGCGACAACGGTTCGTGGGCTGATAGCCCAGGCGTCCCGCGACGCCCGGCAGCCGAGGTCTCAAGAGCCCGACGCACACCGGTGGCCCCAGCGGCGAGACCCGACCGAGCCGCACCACTTGCGATCAAAGAGAAAGATGAAGAGAGCCCACATGCCCAGATTCCTGACGGGGACGCGCACCGGCCTCCTGGCCTCGGCCGTCGCAGCGGCCCTCGCCATGACCGCGGCCGGCCCGGCGACCGCCGCCCCGAAGCCGGACGTGCGCTTCATGGCACACCTGGACATCGCCGAAGGACAGCGACCGGAGAACATCACCCTGGAGCCCGGCGGGAGTGCCGTCGTCACCTTCGCCTACAGCCGCCAGGTCGCCCGCATCCACCCCGACGGCCGGGTGCACGTCCTAGCCACCCTGCCCCAACCTCCGGTCGGCGCCAGCACCCCTGCCCTCTCCTCACCGTTCCTCGGCGGGATCGTCCGCGCCCACGACGGGACCCTGTACTTCCTCTATGCCACCGGCAGCAGCGATCTCACCGGCCTGTGGCGTCTGCGCCCCGGCGGCACACCGCAGCGCATCGCCGCGCTCCCCGCCGACGGCTTGCCCAACGGCCTGGCCCTTGACCGGCACGAAGGCCGGTTGTACGTGGCCGACTCGGTCCTCGGCACGGTCTGGCGGGTGCCCGTCACCGGGGGCGCGCCCACCCGGTGGGCCACCGCGCCCGAACTGGCCGCCGCCGGATTCCTCGGAGCCAACGGCATCAAGATCCACGACGGGGCGGTCTGGGTGTCAAACCTGGACAAGGGCACCGTGCTACGCATCCCGGTCACCCGGTACGGCACCGCCGGCCACGTCGAGACCCGGGCCACCGGCCTGGTCGACATCGACGACTTCGCCTTCACCGGCCGCGGCAACACCCTCCTGGCCGCGATCAACGCGGACAACGAGGTGGCCCTGGTCAGGCCGGGCGGCAGCCACACCGTCGTGCTGACCGGCGCCGACGGGCTGGAGAACCCGACCTCGCTCGCCGTACGGGGCAACACGGCCTACATCGCCAGCGGCGCCTACTTCACCAACGACGACCCCAACCTCCTGGCCGCCCGGATCAACACCGCCCGATAAGGCGGCCCCGCCCGCGCCGCCGCACCTGCCCGGTGCGGCGGCGCGGGGCCCTGGGCCATCAGATCCGCCGCACGACGAGCGGGCGGAGCTACTGCAGCACTCGCTGGACCCCGTCTACGAGAGCGACGGCGTAGCCGTCGGCGGTGATGCGGGCCTGGCCGTCCGCGCCACGAGGGGTCGGTCGAGGTCAGCGGGGTAGACACCGGTACGTTCGCCGGGTGCGAAGTGGACCGGCCAGGGGGAGAGGCCCAGGTGACGTCGAGCGCCACACGCCGCCGCCGCGCGCCGGCTCGCCGCTCCAGCGGGGCCGTCCCCCGACCGCCGCGGCTTCCTCCGCGTGCCTGCCGAGGACCCAGGCGGCAGCCGTAGCGTTGCCGTAGCCTCGCACGTCGTTGGCCGCTTGGGAAAGGAACTCCAACTTCGCCTTCGGCGACGAAGCGCCATAGCTGGCGTAGGTCAGAGCCAGAGCCCGGAGTGGAGGGTGTCCGGCGGTCGCCGCGCACTGCGAAGTGACCCTGTAGTAGGCGTCGGCTCCACGGCGTGACGTACTTGAACGACTGCTACTCGCGGGCAGATGAGGGCCTGCCCGCCGGGGCTGGACCGGAGCGGACCGTGCGGGCGCTCCGCGGGCTAGCAATTTCGCTCCATGGATCGCCTTCGCCGTCATCCCGGCCTGGCAGTGGGGAGCCCTGGACGCCCTGCTCATCTCCATCGCCCTGGTCGCCGAAGGCCACCGGGCCGGGCAGCCGCTGGACACCATGCTTCTAGGCTTGGTCTCGGCGGCCCTTTTTCGCGGTTGTCGTCACTGTCGCCTTCGCCAGCCCCAACTCGCCGTTCCACCACTACGTCAACGCCTCCTCGGCGGCCGTCCTGGCACTGACGGCCTGGAGCGGCCTGGCCCTCAAGCAGCCGTTCACCCTGGCCATCGCGCGCGGTCAGGCCCTCGAAGCTGTCTGGCGCACCCCGGCCTTCTATTGCGTGAACGTGGTCATCACGGCTGCCTGGGCCGCCGCCTTCACCCTGTCAGCCCTCGTACTGGCCGTTTTGGACATGAACAACGCTGGACCGCTGGCCCTCGTGCTGGTACAGGTCGCCGGGTTCCTCCTCCCCGTGGCCTTCACCGTCCCCTACACCGCGGCCGTACGGGCCCGCGCGGCAGCTGGCCAGCCCGCCCGCTGACCACCGCAACCGCGAACTCGTCAGCGCGCCACAGACCGCCCAACCGGCCGGTACACCCCGGCCCGCTCAACGACTGACCGCAAGACGACCCGACCGCCGCCGCCCACCCCATCGACTCACCGTCCGGCGGCAGCGGGGCGCCTACTCCCGAAGGGCCGGGAAGACCACGTCGACGCGCGTGCCCTCGCCCGGCGTGCTGTCGAGTCCGATCAGCGCGTGGTGAACCTCGGCAATGGCGGCGACGATGGCCAAGCCGAAGCTGTCGCAGGCGTCGCCGCTGAGCTCAAGGCCGGGCGCGAGGTGCTCGCGGGCCCAGAAGTCGCTGTTGAGGTTGTTGCCCTCCACCTGGTGCGGCGCTGTAGATGCGCCCCAGAGGAATCCGGGAACGAGTTCAGTCATCGTCAACTTCCTTGTCCGAGGGAGCAGAACACTGCAGAGAGAAGGGAACGAGGTTGAGTCACAGAGGACGATGCGAGGTCCACCGGCCCGGTCGACGCCGGTCCGAGGGTGGACGCTTCGACGCTAACATCGAATTTCGAATCTCGATACTATTTTTGCGTCGATGACAAGGACGGCAGGAGAGCGCATGACCGCAAGCACGAGCCGGGGGCCGTACGCGAAGACCGCGGAGGTGCGGCGGCGGATCATCGAGGCCTGCATGGGGGCGTTCGGTGAGGCGGGATTCCGCGGCGCCACCATGAAGGACATCGCCCAGCGGGCCGGCATCAGCCTGACCGGCCTGCTGCACCACTTCCCGCGCAAGGAGGACCTGCTCCTCGCCATGCTCGAACTGCGCGACCGGCGTAGTGCCCAGTTTCTGGAGTCGGCCGAGGCGCTGCATCCGAAGGAGCGGCCCGTCGAGGCTTTGCGGGGCATGCTCGGCGTGCTCGTCGAGAACGAACTGAGGCCGGGGCTCATAGAGTTGCACTGCATTCTGTCGGCCGAGGCGACCTCCCCCGGCCACCCTGCGCACGAGTTCTACGCCCAGCGCTACCGCACGCTCCGCCAGTTCTACGCGGACGTGTTCACCGCTCTCGCCGAGCGCGACGAGCTGCGCTCGGACATCGCCCCGGAGTCGTTGGCGACGATCACCATCTCCCTCATCAACGGCCTGCAGCAGCAGTGGCTTTTCGACCGCGAATCGGTGCACGTGGAGCGCGCGATCCGCATGTTCCTGCTGTCCGTCATCCCGGGGCTGGACGGCTGAGCACGGTGGGCCGGGTGGCGGGTTCACAGCGCGTTCCGTGCCGCGGCCAGACGCTGTCGCTCCTCGCGCCGTTTCCTCTGCCCGACCGGGTCCGCGACCGGGGCGGCGAGCAACAGACGCTGGGTGTAGGGGTGTTCGGGAGCGGAGGTGACGAGGCCTGCCGGGCCGGTCTCGACGATGCCGCCGCGGTGGACCACGCTCACCCTGTGACTCACGTGCCGGATGACCGCGAGGTCGTGCGAGACGAAGAGATAGGCGACCCCGGTACGCCGCTGGATGTCGACGAAGAGGTCGAGCACGCGGGCCTGCGTCGACAGGTCGAGGGCGGAGACCGGCTCGTCGCAGACGATCAGTTTCGGTCCCGGAGCCAGGGCTCGGGCGATCGCGACGCGCTGGCGCTGGCCGCCGCTGAACTCCCGCGGCAGCCGTACGAAGGCGTCTGCCGGCAGTCCTACCTCGTCGAGAAGTTCACGCACACGCACTCGGGCGTTGCGTGGGCTCGCCCCCTGCACCACGAGAGGCTCGCTGAGGATGTCGCCGACGGTGAGCGACGGGTTGAGCGAGGTGTAGGGGTCCTGGAAGACGACCTGGATGTAGCGTGCGAGGGCCCGGCGCTCCTTCGCCGTGCAGTGGGTGATGTCCTGGCCGAGAAAGCCGATGCGTCCGCTGCTGGGCTTCACCAGCCCGAGCACCGCCCGGCCGATGGTCGTCTTGCCGGAGCCGGACTCGCCGACGATGCCGAGCGTCTCGCCCTCGTCCACCGCCAGGGACACCCCGTGCAGTACCTGCTGCGGGCGGGTGCGGAAGCCGCGTCCCGGGTAGGCCACGCGCAGGTCGTTCACGTCGAGCAGGGCCGTCTTCATCGCGCCTCCGTCTCGAGCGTGTCCGCCTCTCGGGCGTCCGTCTCTCGGGCGTCCGTCGTCGGCCGGTCGGTGCGCAAGGTCCGCTTGTCGAGGATGGAATCCAGCAGCATCCGGGTGTAGGCGTGCCGCGGGGCGGTGAACAGGTCGAGCGCGTCGCCGGTCTCGACGATCCGGCCCTTCTGCATGACCGCGACGCGGTTGCAGATGTCCGCGACCACACCAAAGTTGTGGGTCACAAGGAGCACCGCCATGTTCAGCTCCTTCTGCAGCTCGCGCAGCAGGTCGAGGATCTCCGCCTGCACGGTCACGTCGAGCGCGGTCGTGGGTTCGTCGGCGATGAGCAGCAGCGGACGGCTCGCGACCGCGCCCGCGATGAGCACGCGCTGGGCCATGCCGCCGGAGATCTGGTGCGGATAGGAGAAGAAGGTGCGCTTCGGGTCCGGGATGCCGACCCGGTCCAGCAGAGCGAGAACGTGTTCGCGCGCCGCACGTCGCGGCATCGTCGAGGAGGCGCGCAGGCCCTCGACGAGCTGTGTTCCCACGGTGAAGTTGGGGTCGAGGTTGGACATCGGCTCCTGCACGTACGCGATGGACCTCCCGCGCACACCACGCAGTTCGCCCTCGCTGAGGCCAATGAGTTCGCGTCCGTCGAGCCGGATCGATCCTCGGGTGACGACCGCCTCGGCGGGCAGCACACCGAGGACGGCGAATGCGGTCTGGGTCTTGCCGGATCCCGACTCACCGACGAGACCGAGGGTCTGCCCCGCCTCCAGGCTCAAGGTAAGGCCGCTGACAACCTCCTTCAGCTCGCCCGACGGGGTCGGGTAGGCAATGACAAGGTCCTCGACGGTGAGCAGCCCCGGGGCCGTCGCCGAGGCGTCGGCTTCCCGCGCATCGGACGATGGGGCGTCCGCGCCGGTGCCGGTCGGCGCGGTCGCCGGTCGGCGCTCGGGTGCGGCGATACGGGACGGCTTGGGCCGATCGCCCTCCAGGGCGTCCCTCAGCGAGTTGCCGAGCAGCACCAACGACGCGGTGATGATGCCGAGCATCAGGCTCGGCCAGAGGAACTGCAGTGGTTCCTCGTAGAGGTTGGTGAAGCCCTCGGAGATCATCGCTCCGAAGCTGGGGACCGAGCTGGACCCGACGCCGAGGAAGGCTAGGCCCGACTGGACGGAGATGGAGGATCCGGCGAGGAACGCGGTGGCGATGACGACCGGTCCCCGGACTACGGTGAGCACGTGCCGTCGCAGGATGCGCCGGTCGGGCAGGCCCGAGACGCGTGCGGCGTCCACGTACAGTTCGTTCTTCACTCCGAGGACGAGGTTGCGTACGAGGCGGTAGATCCCGGGCGAGAGCAGTACGCCGAAGATCAGCATCGTCGCGCGGTAGTCGCCGTCCGTCACCGGGAACAGCACGATGAGCAGGATCAGGCCCGGGAAGGTCATGACGAAGCTGAAGACCCACTCGGTGACACCCCGGACACGGCGGCCGAAGTAGCCGCCGATGAGCCCGAAGGTGACGCCGATGGCCAGGGCGATGCTCGTGCCGATGAGGGCCGAGACCACGCTGGTGTTGATGGAGGCCAGCAGACGCGCCAGGATGTCGCGCCCGCTCTTGTCGCCCCCCAGCAGATAGTCGTGGGTTCCGATGCCGGCGTTGACCGCGTCGAGCGAGGCGTCGTTCGGCCCGTGATCGCTGAGGAGCGGTGAAACCAGGCCGAGCAGGACGACGACCAGGAGGAGGCCCGCGCTGATAGCGGCCTGCGGGTCCGTCATAAGCTTGCGCAAGGGCGACCTGCGGCCGAGCACAGCGGTGCGGCGTTCGGTGGTCAACTCAGGATCCTCGCCTTCGGGTTGAGCCAGCCGTTGACTAGATCGACGACGAGGTTGACGCACACCACGAGCAGCACACCGAACAGGCTGATGCCCATGATGATCGGGATGTCGCCCTGGAGGGACGCGTTGAAGGCGTACTGGCCGAAGCCCGGCAGTGCGAAAACCTGCTCGATGATGAGAGCGCCGCCGAGCATCTGGATGAACTCCAGCGACAGGACGGTGAGAGCCGGGCCGGCTGCGCCCCGCAGGGCGTGGCGCAGCACGATCGACCGGGTCGGTATCCCCCGGGTCCGCAGGGTGCGAACGTAGTCCTTACGCAGCTCGCCGATCATGGCGCCGCGGACCTGGGAGGTGAGGCCTGCGACGCCGCTCATCATCAGGGCGACGACGGGAATGGCGATGGCGGAGGCCCAACCGGCCGGGTTCTCCGACAGCGGCGTGTAGCCGGTGGCGGGGAACCAATGCAGCTTGATGGCCAGGACGTAGACGAGAGCAATCGCGATCAGCAGGTTCGGCACCAGGTATCCGACCATCGACACGCCCTGTGCGATCCGGTCGACGGCGCCGCCGCGTGAGGCGGCCAGGAGGCCGAGCGTCACGCTGATCACCGTGGTGGCGAGCAGGGCGGCGAGCACGATGGACAGCGTGACGCCGAGGCGGCCCGCTATGGCCGAGCGGACGGGTTCGCTGGTGAAGTAGGAGAAGCCGAGGTCGCCGCGTACCGCCTGGGACAGCCAGTCCAGGTACTGGGTGAACAGCGGGCGGTCGAGCCCCATCTGGGCCTTCTGGGCCTGGACGCGGGCGGGTGTCGCGCCGCTTCCGACGATGCTGCTGGCGACGTCGTTGAAGGAGGTGCTCAGCAGCAGGAACGTGATCATGGTCACCAGGACGGCGAGCACCAGGCCCGCGCCGAGGCGACGCAGCACATAGACGATCATGATGCGGCTCTTTCCCGGGAACTAGTCGGCGGTGCCGAACTGCCGGATGGTGGCGAGCGTCGAGGAGCCGTCACCGAGGTACGTGATGCCCTTCTTGGTCGCCCAGTCGCTCCCGATGTAGAACACGGGGCCGTACCACGCGTTCTCGACTCCGAACTTGTTGATCTCCTTGTAGACGTCCGCCGCCTTGGCGGGGTCGAGCTCCCGGTTCGCCTGGTCCAGCAGCTTGGTGAGCTCGGGGGCCGAGGAGTTGAAGACGTTGCGGTAGCCGGTGGGGCTGTAGAAGTTGCGCGCCTCGATCGGGGTGGTGTTCAGCCCGTCGACGATCAGAAACATCGGGTACTTCTTGGAAGCGAGGGCCGAGACGCTCTGCTGCGGCGGCACCGGCTGCCACTTCACCTTGATCCCGATGTCGGCGAGCGCCTGCGTGAACGTCGGCTCGAACGGCTTGGTGAAGACGAGGCTCGGCATGGTCACCGAGAAGCCGTTCGGGTAACCGGCGTCGGCCAGCGACTTCTTGGCAGCTGAGGCGTCGTAGGAGTACGTCTGGTCCAGGGCGGGGTCGTGCCCCGGCCCCTTGGGGTTGAAGATCTGCTCGGTCGGCCCACCCGAGCCCCGGAGCAGCTGCTTGACCATCTTGGCGCGGTCGAAGGCCATGTTGATCGCCTTGCGGACCCGCACGTCACCGAGCGGCTTGAGTACGTCCCCCGCACGGTCGGCCAGGACCAGGGTCGCCACCGCGGTCGCCTGGACGTGCTGAGTCTCGAAACCCGCCGACTTGAAGCTGTCGACCTGAGAGACGTCGACGGTGCCGGTGTTGGTCTCGCCGGCCTTCAGCGCGTTGGTCATCGCGGTCTGGTCGGAGATCACCCGGATCTTGACGGTCGGGAAGGGGTAGGCCTTCTTGTTCCAGTAGTCGTCCCGCCGCTTGAGCACGTACACCGACCCGTTCACGGTGGCGCCCTTGTCGAGGGTGTAGGGGCCCGAGCCGACCGGATTCAGCGCGGCGCTCTTGGAGGTCATCGTCTTCGGGTCGCCGATGACGCCGGCGGCCGTCGAGAGCGAGGTCAGCAGCGAACCGTCCGGCCGCTTCAGCTTGATCACGACCGTGGTGGCGTCGGGTGCCTCGACCGAGGCGACGGAAGCGAGTACCCCCTGGTTCGGCCCGGGCGTCGCTCCGATCCGCTCCAGCGTCGCCTTCACGGCGGTCGCGTCGACGGGGGTGCCCGAGCTGAACTTCATGCCCGTGCGGAGCTTCAGCGTCAGGGTCCGCGCATCACTGGAGTAGTGCCAGCTCTGCGCCGCGCCGGGCCGCAGCTCGCCCTTGTTGTCCTGGATCAGCAGCGTGTCGTAGACGGAGTCCCAGATGTAGGTCTGCTGCCCCTCCAGCAGTTGGGTGGGATCGAAGGAGTTGGGCGTGCCGTAGATGGCGATGGCGAGCGTCGTACTCGAGGACGACGAGGCTCCGGTCGACTGGCTGTCGCACGGCGGGTGCTCGGGGGCGGGTGCTGGGTAGTGGTGCTGAGGGCACGGCCGGGCCGTGACGAGGGCGAGCAGGCGGTGGTCCACCGCCTGGCGCCGGCCAGAAAGGCGCCGAAGGTTGTGGTGGAGCGCTGCCGGATGGTGGAGCTGAGCTGGAACGGCTGGCTGGTCCCGCAGATAGCCGACGAGCTGCGGTGCGGTCCCAAGACGGTGCGCCGCTGGCTGCACCGCTTCAACCGCTGCGGGCTGGAGGGACTGCAGGATCTGGGCGGGCAGGGACGCAAGCGAAGGATCACCGAGGCCGAGCGCTCGAGGATCGTCGGCCTGGTCAAGCTGACGCCGCCGGGTCGGCTGGAGGTGCAGCCGTCGAACGAGATGTGGGCCGCGGACGAGTCAGGGCCCTCGGAGTGGACTTTGGACGCACTGGCCGCCACGGCCCGGGACCTGGGCATCGAGGTCAGCCGCTCCCAGGTACGTCGGATCCTGCTGGCCGAGGGGGTGCGCTGGCGGCGCACGCGCTCGTGGACGCGCTCGAAGGATCCGGACTTCGAGGGAAGAGGACGCGGATCGTCGGGCTCTACACCAGCCCGCCCGACGGCGCGACGGTGGTCTGCGCCGACGAACTCGGCCCGGTGATCCCACGCACCTTCCCGCCGGCACCGGGCTGGTCGCCGGACGGACACCGCATCAAAATCGAGCTCGACTACTCCCGCGGATCGGAGAAATCCTGGGTTTACGGCGCCTTACGCGTCCGGGACGGCCACGAGGTCACGATGACGGCCACCTCCCGTAACAGTGCCTTCTACCAGCAGTTTCTCCAGCTGGTCGAGGACGCCAACCCCGTCGGGGACATCTACGTGATCACCGACAATCTGTCCTCCCACAACAGTGTGTCCACCCGAACCTGGCTCGAGGATCATCCCCGCATCCAGCATGTATTCATCCCAGTCGGCGCCTGCTGGTTCAACCTCCAAGAAGGCTGGTGGCGCATCTTCCGCAAGACCGCCCTGGCCGGACGCTCCTTCGGCGACCGCGACCACATCACCCACGCCACCGAAGTGACCACGGCCCAGCTCAACGCCCGCGCCCGACCCTGGATCTGGGGCAGACCCGCACCACCCACCAGGCGTTTACGCCGCCGCTATGTGTACTTCCTTTGAGGAATCCAGCAGTAGAGGTCGATATCCGGGACTGCTTCGGCACCATCGACCACGCCGCGCTGATGGCCGAGGTGGCCCGGCGTGTGGTGGACCGGCCGATGCTGAAGCTGGTCCGGGCCCGGCTGAGGATGGGGGTGCTGCAGGGCGGGGTGACCTCTCCGACCGGAGCGGGAACCATACAGGGATCACCGATTTCACCTCTGCTGGCGAACCTCGCCCTGCATGTCCTTGACGAGACGTGGCAGGGAGAAGGCCGCCGGCGGGGAGTGCTGGTGAGGTACTGCTATGACTTCGTGGTCTTGTCACCGACCAGCCAACGAGCCGAACAGGCCCGGGAGCTGGCGGCGAGGGTGCTGGACGGGCTCGGCATGCGACTGCGTCCCGAGAAGTCCGGGATCACCTGCCTCGGTCGGGGCGGGCGAGGCTTCGACTACCTCGGCTTCCACCACCGGAAAGTGGAGTCGTAGAAATGGCGGGGCAAGTTCTACTTGCAACGCTGGCCCTCGGCCAGTGCGATGCGGGTGTTGCGGGACAAAGTCCGTGCAGCCACTGCCATCTCGAAAGCCGAGAGGCCAGTATCCGCCGTGGTCCCTGACCTCAACCCCGTGCTGCGAGGCTGGAGTGCGTACTTCCGCAACGGGAACTCCGGGCGGAAGTTCAACGCGGTCGACGGCTATGTCCACGAGCGGTTGGCGATCCTCGCCAGCCGGAAACACGGACTACGAGGCCGGAATTGGGCCACCCGTTTCACCTACGGGTGGATCACCCGGCTGGGAGTCTACAACCTGACCGGAACCGTACGCAGGGCGACGGCGCATGCCAGTCGGTGAACGATGTCGGATAGCCGTGTGCAGGAGAACTGCATGCACGGTTTGAAGCGGCGGAGGCTGGAAACGGACCGGAAGCCACCGCGCCAGTCCCCGACCCTACTAAGGGCCCTGTGTCCCCCTGGGGAAAGAGGCAAGAGGCCGAGGTTTCCCAGTAGTTGTTCCGCAATGACCGCCTCATCACACTACCGCAGTCACAGAACATCTGCCGGAGAGAGTTACTGGGAAGCGGGAGCGCGAATCAAGGAACGCGGCGATCTTGCTCGGGTTGAACACCCACATCAGCTGGTGGATACCTTCCTTGGAGGCGGCTATCGTCATGAACGTGGTGGGCTCGCTGTCGCGGTAGATCACCATGCCCGTACAGCCGTTGGCGTCGACCAACCTCGCATCCGCTCCCCACCAGAACCCCGGAGTGGCGGTCGCCAGGTTGGCCACGCGTGCACGGCCCAGGACGGGTATACGAGCGACGCCCCGAATACCGTTGCCGTCGGACAGACTGACGGCATCGGGGGTGAGGAGGGCTTCCAGTAAGTGAGGCCACATCCCCTGTTCGGGCTGCGGAGACGAAGGCAGTCAGAAGGCGTCGGTGCTCTGCCGTGTCCACGCTCTCCCGCTGCTCGGCCGACAGGTGCTTGCGAGCACGGCTTACGATCTTCCGCACGTTGACGAGGCTGAGTTGAAGGATTTCAGCGATCTCGGGATAGCCGTAGTCGAACGCTTCGCGCAGTACGTATGCGGCACGCTCAGTGGGACTCAACTTCTCCAGGACCAGCAGCAGAGCCAGCTCCAGAGCCTCCGCACGTTGCGCGCCCACCTCCGGGTCCGAGCTCGTGTCGATGGGCTCGGGCAGCCACGGTCCGACGTAGGTTTCCCGACGCACACGCGCGGACCGCGCAACGTTGATGGCCAAACGGGTCGCCGTACTCGAGAGGAAGGCCACCGGGCTGACCACCACGGAGCGGTCGGTCTTCTGCCAGCGCAACCACACTTCCTGGACCACGTCTTCAGCCTCGGCCACACTGCCCAGCACGCGGTAGGCGATTCCGAAGAGACGTGTCCGTTGCTGCACAAATACAGCAACAGCCTCTTCAAGGCTGCCTATCGTGGGGCACGGCTCGGGATCCATAATCCTGTCGTCTCCGTTCCTCCGGGCGCGGCACCAGTGGCGTGCCGACGCGGCTACCGCGCGGTTGTGGACAGCGCGACCAGCGGCCCCGGGAACGGGGTCCTGAAAGCCGATGTGCTGCCGGGTGTGAAGCGCCCTTGGCATGTTCGGATCTGCAAAAACCGCATGGGTGATAGTCGCTGACGTCATGAAAAACGCTGGAAGCCACGGCCGTTCCAACTGCACGTCACCGCATCCACGGCGACTGGAACTGCACTCTCCACCCCAGCTTTCCGCTGGAGGCGACACCGATCACCAGCACGCCAACGCGGCACATCAGCTCGCGTCACGTTCGCTGCAGGACCCGGAACTGACGGGCATGACTCGCCAACAGCTCTGCGCCCTCATCGACACGCTGACTCCCGCGCTGGAGGTGCAACGTGAGCACGTGCTCCGCATGCGTCGCGGTCACGAGCGCCTGTTAACCCCCAGTACAGGAGTCAAGTCCAAACTCGCCCCAGCCGACCGGATCCTGGTCACCGTGCTCCATCTGCGCAAGCTCGCCGCCATGGACCCCCTCGGCCAAATCTTCGGCGTCACCGCCATGACCATCAGCCGCGCGAACCAGGAAGTCCGCTCGCTCCTCGAAGCACACGGCCACCACATCAACACCTCCACCACCCGCTTCCGCACACCACCAGATATCTCGACGTTCCTCGCTTCCAAGCCCCCCTGAAGCAAGATCAAGAAATCATGTTGATGATCTGCACGCCCTAGGCGGCGTAGACCACCCCTGGCCGCCGTAGCGAGTTCCTGCCATCACCCACGACGGCCAGGGCTTGGCTCTCTGCGGTCTGCGCGCCTGAGAGGGCGCGAACGAGTCAGGAGAGCCAGTCGGCGTAGTGGGTGGGGGCGAGGTGGGCGTTCTTGTCGGTGAGGACGTCGCCCTTGACGACGGCGAACATGCCGGCGGTGGGGTCGGTGACGACGGTGCGGCTGTCGCCCTTGTGGGACAGGGTGATCCGGCCCAGCTCGTCCAGGGGGAAGATCTCGGGGCCGGCGATGTTGCGGATGCCGTTCAGCGGGGCGCCCACGGCGACCTCCGCCACCGCGCTGGCCACGTCCTTGGAGGCGATCGGCTGGATCGGCGTGGCGGGCAGCCGGACGGTGTCGCCGTCGGCGGTCCAGGACAGGACGGCGTCGATGAACTCCATGAACTGCGTCGCCCGGACGATCGAGTAGGGGATCGGCCCGGCCGCGAGGATGTTCTCCTGGAGCGCCTTGGCCCGGTAGTAGTCCAGCTCCGGCACCTGGTCCGTGCCGACGATCGAGAGGATGACGAAGTGGCCGGCGCCGCCCTTGTGGGCCGCGGCCAGAAGGTTGTCCATCGAGGTCTGGAAGAAGGCCGGGGAGGCTTCGTCGAAGGTCGGGGAGTTCGTCAGGTTGACGACGACGTCGGCTCCCGCCACCGCCTTGTCCAGTCCCTGGCCGCTGATGATGTCGACTCCGGTGGACTGCGAGTGCGGTACCGCCTCGTGCCCGGCGGCGTTCAGATCCTTGACGACCTGCGACCCGATCAGTCCGGTACCGCCGATGACTGCGAACTTCATGACATGCCTTTCGTCGGGACTATGTCCGAAATGCGACACATGGGCCCCACATGGGCGGGGTGTGCGCCAAACTCGGACACATTCTGTCCGAGAATATACATGGATACAAGTTGTCCGAGTTAAGCGGGCTGACTAAAGTGGTCGAGTGAAGATGTCCGGCGGAGTCGAGTGGGCTCTACATTGCTGTGTCGTGCTGACGTCGATCGAGGAGCCCGTCCCCGCGACCAAGCTGGCGGAACTGCACGATGTCTCGGCGAGCTATCTGGCCAAACAGCTGCAGGCGCTCTCCCGGGCCGGGCTCGTACGCTCGGTCCAGGGCAAGGCGGGCGGCTACGTACTCACCAGGGAACCTGCCTCGATCACGGTGCTCGATGTGGTCGAAGCGGTCGACGGCCCCGGCCAGGCGTTCACCTGCACGGAGATCCGCCAGCGGGGCCCGCTGGCCACTCCGGCCGAGTCGTGCACCGCACCTTGCCCGATCGCCCGCGCGATGGCCGGGGCGGACGCGGCCTGGCGAGAAGCGCTGCGCGCCGTCTCGATCACCGATCTCGTTCAGGACGTCGTCTCCGCCTCCGGCCCTCCCGCGATGGCCCGCATCGGCGCGTGGCTGACCACACCAGAAGGCTGAGGACCCGGCCGACGGGCCGCGCATCGCGTCTACGTCGCGAGCTCGGGTTCCTGCCGAGGGTGGCGCGAATCTGATCACGCTCGCCGCGTTGGCTGTCGAGCAGAACCGGCGGATCGTCCCGGCGGACACGGTCCTCCGCGCTGGTTGGGCCCTGAACAGCAGAGACAAGGGCACCACGGTGGGCTACCGGTACCGTCCGCAGTACTTCGCCGAGGTCTGAAAACCCGGAGAACCGTCGCGCATCTTCCCTGTCGTCTCCCGCGGCAACCACGGCAAGGCGAGCGACTCCCACAGCCAGCTCGCGGACGCTTCGATCTACATAGACGGTGTCCACATCGGCATCCCCGACGAGACACCCGGCCTGATCTTCAGCACACTACTGCCCCTCGATGAGTCGCTCACTGTGCACGCACTGAATGCCGACGGCACAGACGGATGGCTGTCCGGCACGGACACCTTCCCTCTCGGGAACCTGGACGAACGGCTCCGCGACGAGGCATGGCCCCCAGGCATCCACCCACCAGCCGACGACGGCAAGGCGACGCCCGTGGAACCCGGTGTTCACGTCACCCCTGAACTCTCCGGATGGTTCCAGCAAGTCCTCGCGCGCACCTCCGCCGCAGGGCTCACCGCCTTCGCCGGCGACGGAAACTCCACCGCCCCGTACCTCACCACGCGCCAGGGAAGCCGACGCTTCTCCGCCAGCATCACCCATGCAGCCACCGACAGCGTCCAGGACGCCGCGTACACACCGCTCGGCATCCCGTTCGTTGGCACCGACCATGTCTTCCGACTCAACGGAACACGCGTGGAGGCATTCTCCGGAGTCCACGCCGACCTCTTCACCCACCTGAGCCGCGGCCACCTGCAGCAATACCGCAGCGATGTCCACGCTCTGCGCACCAAGTGGCCTGCGGACACCTGGGACGAGGAGTGGAACGGCCCCGTGTCGATACACCAGGATGGCTCGGTCCTAGCCATGCACCTGTTGCCCTGACCACTCTTCGTGACCGTGGAAAGTCATCGAAGGAGCCTCCCCGCCATGCCTCATCGACCACTGGTGGGGAGGTCTCCTGGGGAGAATCTGGGGAGTGCGGGCGGCGCTGGGGAGAGCGTGGGGATAATCGACTGCGTAGCCGCACAGCAATCTGAAAGATCCAGAGGAGATGGATCAGACCAGGTCAGCGACGGTTTCAGCGACATCATCGCAGGTCAACGCCACCCGGTAGACAACTTCAAGAAGATCTCTTCGTCGCCCGAGCCTGCCCGTCAGCATGCGTCCACCGAACCCCGAAAGCCTTCGGTGAGCCCACTGGGCACCATCACGTGCCGAATAGCAGCCCGGCCAGTGCCGCGCACCGACACCTCTTCAGGGCGAGCGCCAGGGCAGCGAATCAAAACCGCAGCACGACAACAGCGATATCCCCCAGATTTTGCAGTAACAGTCCGCTCCCGGATACGCAGGCGCGCACTCCAGGCGCGGGACAGGCGGCTACCCTGCCGTCACTCACCCAACGACGATTGCCATTTCTCGACCCGAACTGCGGGCCGCCGAAGCTGTCGCCCCTCCGGGATGGCACCGAGAATCAGCTATCCCCAAATAACTGACACAGTTCCGTGTACCTCACGAGACCGGGCCCGCCTGAGGATCGGCGCAGGACAGCTGGACCAGGTCAGGTTCAGCGTGCACGCGGACACTGGCGGAGCTTCTGACTACTCGTCAGTAGAGTCAGCAAAAGGTCAGCAAGTGTCTGATCAGAGCTGGTCACCGACGCCGGCACGTGCACGTCATGCTCCGGTCCGAGCCGATCACCACGAGGAGCACCCCTCCCCTGGGCCGTTCCTGCCCAGGGACGCCCACCACGTCTCGCGGGTAGCCGCTCCAGGAACGCAACCGCGGGGCAACTCACCCGACCCCGCGACTTCACCCTCATCGGCGGGAGTTCGGAGCGGGCAGCGGAGCGCCGTCACAGCCCCCGTGCACTTCCCCGAAGCAAGTCCCCTCCATCCAGCCGTTCCAGCCGTCTCCGATGTCCTGCCGGGAGCCCCCGCCGCAGTTCACGACGAGGGCTGCTCAGCCATCGAACAGCAGGTCAGCGCGCTCCCACCGGCACCCATGACCGCTTTCGCCGGCTGCCCGTCGGATCCGCCGCGAACGTCACCATGTGACGACCCAGGCCCCAGTTGGACCAGACCAATCCTGTCCGGATCGTTGACACGTACGGCACCCGCCGCAATTCTGAGAGCGCTCTCAACGAGAACCGGACGGCTTCACTCCGCCGGAATCCGCCTCGTTGGAATCCCCCCACCCAAGGAGAGAGCGAGTGCCCAGAAGGCTCAAATGGCGTGCCCTGGCGGTGGCTGCGGCCACCGTCACCACGGCGCTTCTCACGTTCGGGGCCCCCTCCGACGCGAACGCGGCCGTCCCGACGACGATCCCACTGAAGTTCACGAACAACTCCGGCCGCAGCGAACCCGTTTACATCTACGACCTCGGAACGCTCCTCTCGACGGGCCAGCAGGGCTGGGCCGACGCGAACGGCACGTTCCACGCCTGGCCCGCCGGCGGCAATCCGCCGACGCCCGCGCCCGACGCGTCGATCACGGGACCGGCCAACGGCCAGTCGCTGACGATCCGGATGCCCAAGTTCTCCGGCCGGCTCTACTTCTCCTACGGCCAGAAGCTCGACTTCCGACTGACCACCGGCGGCCTGGTGCAGCCGGCCGTGCAGAATCCGAGCGACCCCAACCGCAACATCCTCTTCAACTGGTCCGAGTACACGCTCAACGACTCCGGACTGTGGATCAACAGCACCCAGGTCGACATGTTCTCGGCGCCGTACGCCGTCGGGGTCCAACTCGCCGACGGGACCACGAAGAACACCGGGCATCTCAAGTCGGGCGGCTACACCGGGTTCTTCAACGCCCTGCGCGGTCAGCCGGGCGGCTGGGCCAATCTGATCCAGACCCGGTCCGACGGCACCGTCCTGCGGGCGCTGGCTCCCGGCCACGGTATCGAGGCGGGTGCGCTGCCGAGCACCGTCATGGACGACTACGTCAACCGCGTGTGGCAGAAGTACGGTTCGTCGACGCTGACGGTGACGCCGTTCACCGACCAGCCGAACACGAAGTACTACGGGCGCGTCTCCGGTGACGTCATGAACTTCACCAACAGCGCCGGAGCGGTCGTCACCAGCTTCCAGAAGCCCGACTCGGACAGCATCTTCGGCTGCTACAAGCGGCTGGACGCCCCCAACGACCTGGTACGCGGACCCATTTCACGGACCCTGTGCGCGGGCTTCAACCGCTCGACGCTGCTCACCAACCCCAACCAGCCGGACACCAGCTCGGCGAACTTCTACCAGGACACGGTGACCAACCACTACGCCCGCAAGATCCACGCGCAGATGGCCGACGGCAAGGCCTACGCGTTCGCCTTCGACGACGTCGGCAACTACGAGTCCCTCGTCCACGACGGCAACCCCCAGCAGGCGTACGTCACGCTGGACCCGTTCAGCTGACGAATGTCGACGGGCCCTCGTCGGGCACCGGGCTGGTGGTCCGCTTCACGAGGTCGTGCCAGCCGCACTCCAGGCGTTCGAGTGGCATCCCGCACTGCCGCGTCAGGTGGTGGATCAGGGCGGGTTCCAGGTAGCCCATGAGGGTCTGGGCGAGCAGAACGCTGTCCGCGCCGGGCACGACCTCGCGCAGGAGCATGGCGACGTGGGTGAAGCGGACGCGGTACGGGGCGTAGCTGAAGCGGCGGGAGGCGTCCGGCTCGGCGGCCATGTACAGGTCGAGCCGGTCGCGGGTCTCGTGCAGGACCCGGCAGCCGAAGGCGTGCAGACGGTCCACCGGTGACGCGCCCGGACCGAGGGGCGGCGGACCGCTCAAGAAGGCGGCCTGGAACTGCCGCTCGGTGTGGTCGAGCAGGGCCATCAGCAGGCCGGTGCGGTCGCCGAAGCGTCGGAAGACGGTCCCCTTGCCCACCGAGGCCGCGGCGGCGACGGCCTCCATCGTCACATTGGCGACGCCGTGCTCCTCCACCAGGCGGGTGGCGGCCTCCAGCAGCCGGGCGCGGTTGCGTGCGGCGTCGGCGCGGAGCTGCGGCCCGCCGGGCCCGGCGGTCAGCTCCAGCGGGACGGGTACTCCCGAGGGGTCCTGCCCTCTCGGGAAGGGCGGAAGTGCGGTGGACATGAACACAGCGTAACGGCACGCGGGGGCAACTGGACCCTGGTCCGCTTAGCTGCTACAACATTAAACAGACCATGAAGCGGACCTCGGTCCGCTTCATTGCCGCTATGTTTCATCCCCGGGAGTTCCCCATGTCCGTACGTATCCTCGCGCTCGTCGGCAGCCTTCGCGCCGGCTCCCACAACCGTCAGCTCGCGGAGGCGGCCGTCAAGCTCGCCCCCGAGGGCGCGGAGATCGAGCTGTTCGAGGGACTCGCCGAGGTCCCCTTCTACAACGAGGACCTGGACGTCGAGGGCAAGGTACCGGCCGCCGCCACCGCCCTCCGCGAGGCCGCGGGCCGTGCCGACGCCTTCCTGCTCTTCTCGCCGGAGTACAACGGCACGATCACGGCTGTCCTGAAGAACGCCATCGACTGGCTGTCGCGCCCCTACGGCGCCAGCGCCTTCACCGGCAAGTCCGCCGCCGTGGTCGGCACCGCGTTCGGTCAGTTCGGTGGCGTCTGGGCGCAGGACGAGGCCCGCAAGGCCCTGGGCATCGCGGGTGCCACCGTCCTCGAGGACGTCAAGCTCTCCGTTCCCGGCTCCGTGACCCGCTTCGCCGAGACCCACCCGGTCGACGACGCCGAGGTCGCCGCCCAGCTCACCGAGGTCGTCGCCCGCCTGCACAGCCAGGTCGCCACGCCCAGCGCCTCCTGACACCTTCCTCCCAGGGCCGGTCCGGTTCACCCGGACCGGCCCTCGCGCGTTCCCGGTGCCCGCCACCGCCCCACAACTGTCCCCGTCATGTCAGCGATCTTGGCGGAACCAAGCCCTCCGGGCCAAGATGCCCGCATGAAGGGTGATCTCTTTTCCAGTGACCACATGGTGCAGCCCGCCGTAGCGCCGGGCATGACCATCCAGAACGCCAAGTCGATCAAGTACGCCGTCAACGGCGACATGCTCGCGCGCCAGGGGGCGATGATCGCCTACCGGGGCAATCTGCAGTTCGAGCGCAAGGGCCAGGGCGTGGGTGGCATGCTCAAGCGGGCGGTCACCGGCGAGGGACTGCCCTTGATGACGGTGCGCGGGCAGGGCGAGGCCTGGTTCGCGCACGAGGCGCAGAACTGTTTCCTCATCGACATCGAGCCGGGTGACGTGTTCACCGTCAACGGGCGCAACGTCCTGTGCTTCGACTCCACGCTGGCGTACGAGATAAAGACCGTGAAGGGCGCGGGCATCACCGGCGGCGGCCTGTTCAACAGCGTCTTCACGGGCCACGGCAGACTCGGGCTGATCTGTGAGGGCAACCCGCTGGTCATCCCCGTCTCGCCGCAGCAGCCGGTGTACGTCGACACGGACGCGGTCGTCGGCTGGACCGCGCAGCTCCACACCTCACTGCACCGCTCCCAGTCGATCGGCTCGATGATCCGCGGCGGCTCGGGCGAGGCCGTGCAGCTGAAGCTGGAGGGCGACGGCGTGGTCGTCGTACGGCCGAGTGAGGCGACTCCGCAGAAGGCACAGCAGCACTGACGCCGGGGGAACGGCGAAAGGGCCCCGCCCGGCGGATGCTGTTGGCGAGTCCGCCGGGGACACCCGCCTCGGGAACCGTGAACACTTAAGCGGTTAAGTGTTCACGGTATCTGGCACCCACAAGGTCGGACCGACATCACCGAATGGACTCGCCAACAGCGCCCCGGCGGCGGGGCCCCTTCTTCTCGTGCTGTCCGTCAGCGCCCGGCGGCCGGGGTGTTGGCGGCGGTGACATTGACGGCGGCCCACGCCGTGTCCACCGTCCGGTACTCGATGCTGGTCGCCCCGTACATGTCGGCGGCGGCCTTGAGGGTCGCGGTCCGCGCGTCGTGGAAGTCGGTCGTCGAGACCATGTAGCGGGTCAGCGCGCGGTAGAAGATCGCGGTCGCCTTGGCGCGTCCGACGCCGGTCACCTGCGATCCGTCGTACGTCGGCGAGTCGTACTTCACGCCGCCGATCGTCTTGCGGCCACTGCCCTCGGCAAGCAGGTAGTACGCGTGCGAGGAGACCCCGGAGCCGGCGTGCACCTCGGTGTCGTAGGCCGCGGGCGACCAGTAGTCGATGGTGCCCTCCAGCTTGTCCAGGGAGGGGTGGTCGAGGCGGCGCAGGAACTTCTGGGCGAGGCCCAGCTTCTCGCCCATGAGGTAGTTGGGCGGGTTCTTCGGGTTGTTGGCGGAGAACTCGACGTTGGACCCGAAGATGTCGGCGAGGGACTCGTTGAGGGCGCCCGGCTCGCCGTACTGGTTGCCGTCCGCGTCCACCCGGGTGGGTTCGAGCGCGGCAGTCGCGTCGACGACGCCGTGGGTCAGCTCGTGGCCGGTGACGTCGAGGACGACCAGCGGCTTCTTGAACATGTCGCCGTCACCGTCACCGTAGAGCATGCAGCCGCACGTCGAGTCCCAGAAGGCGTTGCCGACCTTGCGGCCGAAGTGCACCATCGCGCGGGCGCCGGTGCTGTTGTTCTTGATGCCCTTGCGGCCCAAGGTCTTCTTGTAGAAGTCCAGCGTCTGGGTGATGCCGTACTGGGCGTCGACCGCGGCGGTGGTCCGGTTGGCGGTGGTGCCGGTGCCCCACTTGTTGGTGGTGCTGGTGAACTTCGTGCCGCCCGAGAAGGCTTCCAGTTCCCTGCCCTTGGCGTCCCGGGTCTCGGTGTTCCACCGGGTGGGGTCCTTGAGGAGGAAGCTGGTGCGCGCGGTCCGGGTGGTGGTGAGCGTCACCTTGCCGGCGAAGAGAGAGGTGCCGCTGCCGGTGGCCTTGACCGGGTAGCGGGCGGCCGTCGTCGCACCGAACAGGCTGGACGACTGGGTGGCCACGCCCGTCACCGGGCTCGCCGTCTCGCCCTTCTCGCGCAGCGTCTTCTCCAGGTGCGGCGAGATGAACTCGTCGCTGTCGGGGGTGTTGCTGCGGATCCGGCCGCTCCGCGCGTCCACGACGACCGTGCGGGAGCCGCCGGCCTCGGTGGTGTCGCTGTCCGTCACCTGCACCTGGTAGGCGAGAGCGGCGGCTCCGTCACGGGCGTCGACGACGAGTTCGGCGCTGCCCGCATCGCCCTGGGCGACCGTGGCGGCCTTCTGCTCAGCCTGTTCGGGCGTCAGCTTCGCCTCGGTCGTGGCCGGTTTGACGACGTGGTCGGCGGCCCGGGTCACCCCCAGGTAGGCGGACCGCTTGCCGAGGTGGACGACCAGGTCGCCGCCGAGCACCGGGAGCCCCTGGTGGCTGCGGACGAAGCGGACGTGCTGCTTGCCGTCCGGGTCCGTCATGACGTCCGTGGCCCGCAGGGTGTCACCCGGGCCGACACCGGTGGCCGAGGCGTGGGCGAACGCGGCGGCCCGGGCGGCCTCCACCGGCGAGGAGGCCGAAGTCGCGGCGCGGGCGGGCGAGTCGGGCGAGGCGAAGGCGGGGCCCATCGGAAGCGTGGCCGCCGTCGTCACCGCGACGGCGATCGCCACGCGGCGTATGTGGGGTCTGCGCACTGAGTTCCTTGGAACGGGGGCGGCCGTGGTCGCCGACCGCCCTGAGGCACAGCGCTGTTGGACGCCGTGGGGGCCCTCGGGCCCTCCCGACAGATGCGACGAGAGGCGCGGTGGTTGCCTGACGAGGTCCACCGACCCGCACATGTGACCGAGGTCGCAGCGCCTCCGGCCCGGAGCGGGCGGAGCCGGAGGCGAGCGGCTGTCAGATCGTGCGGTGCGCGAGGGAGGAGAGGAGAGTGCGCAGGTCCGCGGCGGGACGTGGAGCCAGGGAAGCGCCCGCCAGCAGGGTGTCCGCCGCGGTGAGATGCCGACCCGCCGCACGCAGGGCCGTCGAGCGGCCACCGGCCCGCTCGACGAGGGTCGCCGCCCGGCCTACGGCGCTGCCTTCCAGGACCGCGGTGGAGGTGAGGAGTTCGGCGAGTGCGGAGCGGCCCGGCGCGGCGAGGGCGGCGAGCACCGGGAGGGTCTTCTTCCCCTGCCGCAGATCACCCTGCACCGGTTTCCCGGTGGCAGCCGGATCGCCCCAGATGCCCAGCAGGTCGTCGGCGATCTGGAAGGCCACCCCGAGATGCCGTCCGGCGCGGTCCAGGGCGGCGGTCGTCTCCCTCGGCGCGTCCGCCAGTTCGGCCCCGAGGGCCAGCGCGCAGCCGAGCAGGGCACCGGTCTTGTGCTCCGCCATCGCCTCGTACTCCCCCGCACTCACCGCGTCCGGGCCGGTCCACGGGCGGTGGGCGAACAGCAGGTCGTCGGCCTGACCACGGACCAGGTCGCGCGAGGCTCTCGTCAACCGCCCGACAGCCGCCGCGGCGTGGGGACTCGCGGGCTCCACCGTGAGGGTCTCGACCGCCAGGGCGAAGAGCGCGTCACCGGCGAGAACGGCCGGGCCGGTGCCGTACGCCTTCCACACGGCGGGGCGGCCGCGGCGCAGTGCGTCGCCGTCCATGATGTCGTCGTGCAGGAGGGAGAAGGTGTGGAGCAGCTCCACCGCCACCGCGCCCGGCACGCCCGCCTCGGCGGAGCCTCCGGCCGCCTCGGCCCCCAGTAGGGCGAGTGCCTGTCGTACGCCCTTGCCCTGGCGGTGGGTCGCGGGGGCGCCGCCGACCTCGCAGCGGCCCAGCGCGTAACCGGCCATCTCCGCCACCCAGGGGTGCAGCCCGTCGATCGCCCCCGCGAGGGCCGGGGCGACCAGTTCGCGGCAGCGCGCCAGGATCTCCGGGGCGGCGGGCGGTGCCTGCAGGACCGTACGGGGAAAGGTCATCGGGAGGCCTCCGCGTCCGTGTCGTTCGCCGGGGTGAGGCCGAGTTCGGTCCGGGCCCGTTCGACCATCTCCCGGGCGTGCCGCAGTCCGATTCCCTCCAAAGCCCGTGCCAGTTCGGCGAGTTCGGCGGCGGTCTCGGCGCCGTCGCGGCCGAGCCGAGCCAGGGACTTGACCAGCCCGAGCCGGGACAGTGCCCGGCCGCGCGGCTCGCTCATCGCCTCGAACTCGGCCAGTGCCTGCGCGTAGACGTCCCGGGCCCCCGCGTAACGCCCGGCTCGGTAGAGGACGTTGCCGCGCATCTTGTGGTTGTAGGCGAGCGCCCCGGACAGGTTCATCGCACGACAGGACACCTCCGCCTCGCTCAGCAGTGCCAGCGCGCGGTCCGGGTCCCCGTCGCGTACGGAGACGATGTCCGCAAGGCCGCGCAGGGCCCAGGCGTGGCCGCGCCGGTCCTCGGCGCGCGCGGCGATCTCGGCCGCTTCCTCGAACATGGCGTACGCGGTGTCGTAGGCGCCGGTGTTGCGGTGTATCTGTGCGATGCCCTCCAGGGCCCACACGGTGTGGCGGGCCTCGCCCCGCTTGCGGGCCTCGGCCAGCAGTTGTTCGTGCAGGGCGGTCACGGCGGCGTAGTCGCCCTGGATGCGGCCGGTCTCCGCCAGGCCCGCCAGGGAGTAGCCGCGTACGACGACGTCCCCGGCCTGCTTGCCGAGTTCGGCGGCCAGTCGCAGCAGCCGCCAGGCCAGCGGGAACGCCCCGCGCTGGCGGGCCAGGGTGCCGCCGCTCCACAGCGCCCACGCCATGGCGCCGGTGTCCCCGGCCTCGCGGGCGGTGCGGTAGCTCGCCTTCCACGCCCGGTCGGCGTCGGCCACCTGCCCGAGCCTGCGGTGCGCCTCGGCGACCGCCAGTCCCGAGCGGGCCGCCTCGGCGCGGGCGCCCACGCGTTCGGCCGCGCGCAGCTGCTCGGTACCCGCCGCCAGGACATCGGTCAGCGAGGAGTTCACGGACAGGGTGGTCAAAGCGCCCTGGTACTCCGGGGCGAAGGCCTTGCCGTACATGGATCCCTTTCGATCGGCTGGCTGTCACGGATCGGCGATGTCCGGCGACTCGGCTGTACGCCTCACGTATACACAACATCTATACACGGAGCGTATAGTGCGCTGGATTTCCACTCGGGAATCCATGCCCACTGCGGTCGTCACGCCGCCCACCCGTTGCTGATCAAGACGGCGACGGCACGCACCAGGTTGCCTGCCGCGAAAAAGAAGCGCGAACCGCCTTCGTCACAGGCATAGTTGGGCCCCGTGTCAGACAGAGAACCAGAAGCGCGAACGATCCCCGAAGGCCCGATGCGTCCCGGCGAGTTCCCTATCGACGACTCGCTCGTGCGACGACTGCTGGCCGCGCAGTTCCCCCGATGGGCCGAACTGCCCCTGAAGCGCTTCCCGTCGGCGGGTACCGTCAATGCCCTCTACCGGCTCGGCGACGACCTGGCCGTACGCCTCCCCCGGATCGAAGGGGGCGCCGAGGACGTGGGCAAGGAGGCGCACTGGGTGCCGCGGCTCGCTCCGCTGCTCCCGGCCGCCGTTCCCGAGATCCTCGCCACCGGCACACCCGGCGAGGGCTACCCATGGCCCTGGATGGTGCAGCGCTGGCTCGACGGTGAACCCCCGTGCGCCGGCCGTCTCACCGACCCGCTCTCCCTGGCCGCCGACCTCGGCGCCTTCGTCGCCGCACTGCGCCGGGTCCGGCTGCCCGACGGGCCGACCGCCTACCGGGGCGTGCCCCTGTCGACCGTCGACGCCATGACACGAGCCGCGCTCGACGAGTTGCGCGGCACGATCGACACGGCGGCCGCCACGGCCGCCTGGGAGACGGCGCTCGCCGCGCCCGCGTGGACCGGACCGCCTATGTGGGTCCACTCCGACCTGATGCCCGGCAATCTGCTCACCCGCGGGGGCCGACTCGACGCCGTGCTGGACTTCGGCACCGTCGGCATCGGCGACCCGGCCTGCGACCTCATCCCGGCCTGGAACCTCCTCCCCGCCGAGGCCCGGGACACCTTCCGGCAGGCGGCGGGCGCCGACGACGCCGGCTGGGCGCGGGGGCGCGGCTGGGCTCTGTCCATGGCGCTCATCCAGCTCCCGTTCTACCGCGTCACCAATCCGGTGATCGCCGCCAACGCCGAGCACGTCATCCACGCGGTCCTCACGGAAGCCGACACGGCCGCCGCCGGAATCTGAGGCCGCAATGGAACGTATATTCGAATACGGAGTACGCTGGACGCATGTCCACGCACCTCCAGGGCTCGCTGTTCGACCAGACCGACGAGCTCCACCTCAGTCAGTTGAACGCGATGCGCAGGACCGTCCTGGGCGACGGGGCCTGGATCGACCTGTTGCCTGGGTGGCTCAGCGGCGCCGACGCACTGTTCGCACGGCTCGTCGACGAGGTGCCGTGGCGGGCGGAGCGGCGGCAGATGTACGAGCACATGGTGGACGTACCGAGGCTGCTCGCCTACTACCGGGCGGGCGACACACTGCCGCACCCGATCCTCGACGAGGCACGGGGGGCGCTGTCCACGTACTACGCCCGTGAGCTGGGCGAGCCGTTCACCACCGCGGGCCTGTGCTACTACCGGGACGGCCGTGACAGCGTGGCCTGGCACGGGGATCGGATCGGCCGGGGCGCACGGGAGGACACCATGGTCGCGATCCTCTCCGTGGGCGCCCCGCGCGACCTGCTGCTGCGCCCGCGACGCGGTGGCCAGACCGTACGGCGCCCACTCGGACACGGCGACCTGATCGTGATGGGCGGCTCCTGCCAGCGCACCTGGGAGCACGCCATTCCCAAGACGGCACGGGCGGCGGGACCGCGGATCAGCGTCCAGTTCCGCCCGGACGGCGTGAACTGAGACGGGCGCCACCGAGACGGGGGCGGGCGTTCCTGTCCGGCTGCGCCCCTCGCCTCACGGCGTCAGCAGTGCCTGGACGGTGGGGCCGTACCGGCCGACGATGTCCTCGATCGCGGTCGCACGCAGCCGGGTGCCGCGCGCGATGCCGTACATGGCGCCGAGACCGAGCAGGGTGGCGACGGCGAGTTCGGCGCGCAGGTCCGCGTCGGGGCCGGTCAGACGGAGGGCGAGGCGGTCGCTGACCTGGGTGCGGAAGTTGGCGCGCATGACGTCGCCCTGATCGCCCTGGCGCGGGGCGAAGATGATCCGCAGGATGGGGTCGGCTCCGCGCTCGGTCTGGCCCACCAGCACCTGGCGGACCATGTGGGGGCCGAGGTCGTCCAGGGGTGCGTCGAGGAGGGCGGCTGCATCCGTCTCGAAGGACATCACACGGCCGAAGAGCGCGTCCTTGTTCCCGAAGTACTTGAGGATCAGCGGTGCGCTCACCCCCGCCCGGTCGGCGATCGCCTTGAGCGTGATGTCCGCGTGGGCGTGCCGGGCCATGAGATGCCGGGCCGCGCGGAGGATGGCCGCCTTCGTGGCCTCGGCGTCGCGACGCGGTGGGGCGATCGGGGTCGCGCTGAGGCCGGGGGGCGGAGTGGACACGGTGCTCAGGCTCCTTCGAACGCCTCGTCCCGGGGTTCCTCCGAACTGCTGGAGGCCCGTCGGGTGTCTCGTACAGTGGGGTCGGCGGGTATGACGAGGGCGGCGGCACAGGCCACCACTGCGACCGTACCCGCCAGGGCGAAGGCCAGCAGATAGCCGTGCAGCGTGGGTATCGGGAGACCGCCGAGCAGGCTGGTGTGGTGGATCAGGATGGCGGCGACGGCGGCACTGCTCACGGCCTGTCCGACGGTACGCATCAGCACGTTGACACCGTTCGCGGACGCGGTCTGCCCGGCGGGCACGGCGCGCAGGATGAGGGTGGGCAGTGCCGAGTAGGCGAACGTCGTGCCTGTCGCGCAGACCGTGGAGCCCAGCATGATCACCACCAGACTGTGGCTGTCGATGATGCGTATGCCGTAGCCGACGGCGATGACCAGGGTGCCGATGGCCAGTGTCACGCGGGCGCCGCGGGCCGCCGAGAGACGCGCCGATACCGACGAGAGCAACAGCATGGTCACCCCGCCGGGCAACAGGACCAGGCCCGTCGCCACGATGGACAGCCCCAGGCCGTACCCGGTCGCCTTGGGCGCCTGCACCAGCTGCGCCGTCACCAGGGAGTTGGCGTAGAAGGCGAAGCCCGTCAGGAGCGCGGCCACATGGGGCAGAGCGACCCGTGGGCTGGTGGCCAGCTTCAGGTCGACCAGGGGCCGTTCGGCGCGCAGTTGCTGCGCCCACCACAGGCCGAGGACGCAGACACTCCCGACGAAAAGGCCGAGGATCCGGGGGCTGGTCCAGCCCCACTGACCCCCCTGTGACACCCCCAGCAGCAGACAGGAGAGCCCCAGGGCCAGGCCCAGCGCGCCGGTCATGTCGAAACGGCCCGGCTCACGGACGGGCGACTCACGCACCGCCCACCAGGCCAGCATCGTGCCGAGGGCGCCGATCACGGTCGTTCCCCAGAACATGACGTGCCAGCTGGCGTACTCGACCACTATCGCGGCGATGGGGAGGCCGAGGGCGGCGCCGATGCCGACGGTGGAACTCATCAGCGCCACCGCGGAACCCGTGCGCTCGGGCGGCAGTTCGTCCCGCAGGAGGCTGATCGACAACGGTACGACGGCGGCCGCGGCCCCCTGTAGGGCGCGGGCCGCGATGAGGATGCGGATGTCGGACGTGAGGGCGCACATGAGCGAGCCGACCGTCATCATCCCGAGGGCGATCAGCAGCACCTTCTTCTTGCCGTACATGTCGCCGGCGCGGCCCAGCACGGGGTTGAGCACCGCTCCGGTCAGCAGCGTCGCCGTCACCATCCAGGACACGGCGCCCGCCGACGCGCCCGTCAGCCGCGGCAGTTCGGGCAGCAGCGGCACCACCACCACCTGCATGACGGCCATGAGGCTCCCGCCGAGCGCGAGAACCGGGACCGTCAGTCGGTCACGCAGTGCCACCATGAACTCTCCAGAAGCCGGCGCGGAGAAGGGGGTGAATAGCAATTCACCATAGCTGGTGAATTGCTATTCACTCAATCGGCACCCTGCCTCCGGGGGCCGCTACCGGCGCAGCACCTCCAATTGCCCGGCCGCACGGTCGCGCCCGAGACCGGTCCAGGTCTCGGGCGCGACCCCCGCGGTTCGCGTCACCTTGCGGGCGTGAGCCGCGCCACCCTCCACCGGCCACCCCGGGAAGATCATCGGCAGAACATCCGCCCGCCGGAGGAATTCCGCCTTCCGGTCGAGCGCGGACAGTCCACGCAACAAGATCATCTTCGTTCAACCTTGCACGACATTTACTTAATTGTCCTGATCGCGGCCAACCGACATCCGGCGATTTCTCCCGCTCTCCGGCGACCCGATAGGCATACCGGGTCATCGACACGGGCTTGATCGCAGGAGGTCTTCACATGCCGGAACTCACCCGTCGCCGTGCCCTCGGGGCCGCGGCCGCCCTCGCCGCCGCGGCCGGCACCCAGACCGTCGCCGTGGCCAGGGCCGCGGACACCGGACACCACGGCGGACCGGAGGCCTTCGACGAGGTCTACCGGGGCCGTCGCATCACGGGCCGTGCCGCCACCGACGGCGGTCACCACCACGAACACGGCGCCGGGTACGCCGTGTTCATCGACGGAATGGAGCTGCACGTGATGCGAAACGCCGACGGCAGCTGGATCAGCGTCGTCGGCCACTACGACCCGGTACCCACCCCGCGCGCCGCCGCCCGCGCCGCGGTGGTGGAACTGCAGGGGGCGCCCCTCGTCCCCCTCGGCATGCCCCAGCAGTGACCCAGCCCCCTCAGCACACCGTGGAGTCCCGCACATGACCGTACGCAAGAACCAGGCGAACCTGACCGCCGACGAGAAGCGGCGCTTCGTCGACGCGCTCCTCCAGCTCAAGCGCAGTGGCCGGTACGACGCCCTCGTCACGACGCACAACGCCTTCATCCTCGGCGACACGGACAACGGCGAACGGACGGGCCACCGTTCGCCCTCCTTCCTGCCCTGGCACCGCAGATTCCTGCTGGAGTTCGAGCGGGCGCTGCAGTCCGTGGACGCCTCCGTCACCCTCCCCTACTGGGACTGGAGCACCGACCGCTCGCCCCGTTCCACCCTCTGGGCGCCCGACTTCCTCGGCGGCACCGGGCGCAGCCTGGACGGCCGGGTGATGGACGGCCCCTTCGCGGCCTCCGCGGGCGACTGGCCGATCATCGTACGCGTCGACGGCCGTACGTACCTACGGCGTTCACTCGGCGGCGGCGCCCGTGAGCTGCCGACCCGCGCGGAGGTGGACTCCGTGCTCGCCATGGCGACGTACGACATGGCGCCCTGGAACAGTTCCTCGGACGGCTTCCGCAATCACCTCGAGGGCTGGCGCGGCGTCAACCTCCACAACCGGGTGCACGTGTGGGTCGGCGGCCAGATGGCCACCGGTGTCTCCCCCAACGACCCCGTGTTCTGGCTGCACCACGCCTACATAGACAAGCTCTGGGCCGACTGGCAGCGCCGCCACCCCGCTTCCGGCTACGTGCCGCTCGCCGGCACCCCCGACGTCGTGGACCTCGACGAGACCATGAAGCCGTGGAACGACGTGAGACCGGCGGACCTGCTGGACCACACGGCGTTCTACACCTTCGACACCGTCTGACCGCGCGTTCTCAGGTCCGGTCCCGGCTACCCCTCCTCGGGGCGGGGCGACCGGGCCCGGCCGTACGTCGCCCGCCGCCGGAAGTCGCCCGCGGGCGGACAGCCCCCGAAGGAGGGCGGGTACAGGGAAAGTACTAGGCGTTGCTCGGCTCTGCCGTACGGCACTCGGGGTGTCCCCAGCCCTGGCCGTTCTTGGCGATGGACTCACCCGCCGCGTAGGAGCGGCCGCAGACGCAGCGGCCCGGGAACTTGGCCTTGATCGTACGGGCCGACGCACCCTGTCGGGGTGCCTTGGCGGAGGCGGTGGCCGTGGAGCGGCGGCGGCCGGCGCCCGAGGGGGCCGGGGTGTCGGGGGACGGCGGGGGCTCCGGGGAGCCGAGTTCGCTGCCCGCGGGCTGCTGGACGATGGCGGCCTGGCTCGCCGCGCGGTCGGCGAAGTCGTTCAGACGGTCGCCGTCGACCTGGTGGGCGGGGACGTAACGGAACTCAACGGTGCGGCCGTCGAGGAGTTCGTCGATGCGGGCGACCAGTTCCTGGTTGGCGACGGGCTTCCCGGCGGCGGTCTTCCAGCCCTTGCGCTTCCAGCCGGGCAGCCAGGTCGTGACGGCCTTCATCGCGTACTGGGAGTCCATCCGGATCTCCAACGGGACATCCGGCGCGATCGCCGTCAACAGGCGCTCCAGCGCGGTGAGTTCGGCGACGTTGTTCGTCGCCGTGCCCAGCGGTCCCGCTTCCCAGCGGGTCGGCGTCTCCGCGCCGTCGGCCACGACCCACGCCCATCCGGCCGGTCCCGGGTTTCCCTTCGAAGCCCCGTCACAGGCGGCCACCACACGTTCAAGCATGCCCCCGATCATGCCACGGTCCTGCGGCGGCTCCCCGCACGGGCCGGGGCCCGCTCTCCCGGATCCGGGGACCGTTGCCCAGCAACCGCAGGCCCAGCGGCGTCGCCGTGTGCAGGACGTACTTGCCGTCGCGATGGCTGGCGACCAGTCCCCCGTCGCGCAGCACACCGATCTGGTAGCTGGCGCTGGGCAGGGCGATCCCGACGGCCCCGGCCACCTCTGAGGTGGTGCGGGCACTCTGTCCGGCGACCTCGGTCAGTACGGCGGCCCGGGTACGGCCGAGCAGACGCTCGACCCCGTCGTCCGTACCGTCCGCGACGGTGAGCGGAGCCTTCGCCACCGGGTAGACGAGCACAGGGTCGAGGCCCGGGTCCGCCAGCGCGGTCGGCCTGCGCCAACAGAAATAGGACGGCACCAGGAGGAGCCCGCGGCCCTCCAGATACAGGTCGCGCTGAACGGGATAGTCCACTTCGAGCACCGGGGCGTTCCAGCGTGCGACCGGGCGCAGGCTCGCCAGCAGCGCCTGGGTGCCGCCGTCGAGGAGCACCCTGGCGCGCACCCCGACATCGTTGCCCACCGCCGTGCGGATGTGCGGCCAGTGCGGCTCCAGCAGACCGCGGAAGTAGATCCCCAGGGAGTTCGCCAGCACCTTGAGCGCGTCGCTGCCCGGTCTGCCCAGCGAGGCGGCCCAGTTCGGGACGGGGCGCGACTCGGCCAGCCGCGTCAGTTCGCGGACCAGCTGCACGCGTGGTGTGCGCAGCAGCTGGTCGAGTCCGGCGGACAGACCGCCGCCGGTGACCGGCGGGGTGAGGAAGTCCGGAATGTAGCCGGTGGCCGGAATCAGTGCGCGCAGCGGGCGCAGTGCGCGGCCCAGGTTCGAGTCACCGGAGAATCGTTGCCGTGCCGAGCGACGCCAATGTCCGAATTCCAGCGGTCCCTGGCCGGTTTCCAGACGGCAGACACTGCACATCAGTTCCCACAGGGGATCAGGCTGCCGGGCCACTCGAATGTTCTGCAGGTCGTCCGAAGTGAAGTGAATGCGGAGCATGGGATCTCTTTCGCTCGCAATCCTTGTGGGGGGTTCGGCCGTTCGAACGTGCCGCAACCACAAGAAAGGACGAGCACCGCATGCGCATGGTTGCCCCGGAGGAAAGGGCCCCGGTCCGCCTCGGAGGAATTCCGCCATTCTCCGGGGTTCCGCCGTCCCTTCAGGACACGTCGGTCGTCCGGGGCATCGCGCCCTCGGTCGTCTTGACGTCGATCACGGAGAACGCCGCGCCCTGCGGGTCGCTGAGCGCGGCGAACCGGCCGAAGGGGCTGCTCATCGGCCCGAAGCGAAGAATCGCGCCCCGCTCGGTGGCCTTCGCGACCGCGGCGTCGCAGTCCTCGACGGTGAAGTACACGTTGAGGTACGCCGGGACCTCGGGCGGGAAGTCGTCCGTCATCCGCATCCGGCCGAGGACCGGTTCCCCGCCGAGGTCGTACAGCCTGAAGTCGATCGCGGCGTCGTCCAGCTGCTTCATGCGGTACCCGAAGACGGCCGAGAAGAAGGCGTCCGACTTGTCGGGGTCGCGGGTGAAGACCTCGGCCCAGCAGTACGCACCGGGCACGCCCCGGGCCTCGAAGCCCTCGTGCCTGCCGGCCTGCCATACGCCGAAGACGACCCCGCTCGGGTCTCGGGCGATCGCCATCGTGCCGAAGTCGCCGACCTGCATCGGCTCCATCAGTACCTCGCCGTCATCGGCCCGGATCTTCTGGGCTGTCGCGTCGGCGTCGGGCGACGCGAGGTACAGGCACCAGGCGGACTGGCCCTCCTGGCCGGGCATCGGCGGGACGACGGCGGCGACCGCCTTGCCGTTCGCGTAAGCCTGGGTGTAGTTGCCGTACTCCGAGGACGCCTCGCCGAACGTCCAGCCGAGCACGTCACCGTAGAAACTCTTCGCTCCCTCGACATCGCTGAACATCGCGTCCGCCCAGCAGGGCGTCCCCTCGGGCTGTACGGCCATGGCGTTCCACTCTTCCTGGCTCGGCGGCTGTCGTCTCATACCCGTGTCACGCTAGCCAGCCTCCGTCCGGGCCGCGCGCCGAGCGGGGCGCCCTGGACGACACTGGAGGGTGGGCTCGGGTGGTCGTCGACGGGACGGGGACACGGGATGATGCACGCGTGGGAAGTGGCCCGGCCCGGGCCGATCGAGGGGGAGCCGCTGCGTTTCGTCGAGCGGCCCGTGCCGGTACCGGGGGCCGACGAGCTCCTGGTCCATGTGCGGGCCTGCGGGGTGTGCCGCACCGACCTGCACGTCAGCGAGGGCGACCTGCCGGTGCGGCGGCCGCGGGTGACACCCGGCCACGAGGTGGTCGGCGTGGTCACGGCGACGGGCGGGGACGTGCTCGACCACGCGGTCGGCGACCGGGTGGGCGTCGCCTGGCTGCGGCGCACGGACGGCACGTGCGGGTACTGCGCGCGCGGGTCCGAGAACCTCTGTCCGGCCTCGGAGTACACCGGCTGGGACGCCGACGGCGGCTACGCGGAGTACACGACCGTTCCGGCCGCCTTCGCCTACCGGCTGCCCCACGAGGTGGACGACGTCGCGCTGGCGCCGCTGCTGTGCGCGGGCATCATCGGCTACCGCGCGCTGCTGCGGGCCGCGCTGCCGGCGGGCGGACGGCTGGGACTGTACGGGTTCGGCGGCAGCGCCCATCTCTGCGCGCAGCTGGCCGTCGCACAGGGCGCCACCGTGCACGTACTGACGCGTGAGCCGGCCGCGCGCCGGCTCGCGCTGGAACTCGGGGCCGCCTCCGCCCGCGACGCGTACGACGAGCCTCCCGAGCCGCTGGACAGCGCGATCCTGTTCGCGCCGGTCGGCGACCTGGTCCCGGTGGCGCTGCGGGCCCTCGACCGGGGCGGGATCCTGTCGGTCGCCGGGATTCATCTGAGCGACACCCCGCCGCTGCACTACGAGAGCGAACTGTTCTACGAGAAGGAGCTGCGCAGCGTCACCTCCAACACCCGCCGGAACGGGCGGGACTTCCTGGCGCTGGCGGCCCGCCACGGCGTACGCGCCACGACGCACACCTACCCGCTGTCCGAGGCACAGCGGGCGCTGCGGGATCTCAAGGCCGGCCGCTTCGACGGGGCGGCCGTGCTGGTGAACGACCTTCCGCCGCGCACCTGAGCATGCGGGCCCATGGCGCGCGTGCGTGGATGGACCCCAGAGGTGTGTGCGGTGGAGGAGGTGCCATGACGGGCCGAGGCGGTGAGGACGCTACGGGGGTGGGGGCGTCGTTCGCCGCGATGGAGGACGCCGTCGAGGCGATCGGCACCACCCTGGACGAGCGGACCACCTGCGAGGAGCTCGCGGAGTTCGTGTGCAGGGAGGTCTGCGACGCCGCCGCGGTGGACCTGCTGCCCACCGACGTGCCGGCCGCTCAGTACACGCACGAGCCCGACGCCCGGTACACCCAGGAGCCCGACCTGACCCGCGTCGCCACCGGTGGCCGCGACGAGCTGCTCACACCCTGGGCCGCGCACGGCGCCCGCCCGCTGTCCGTCCAGGCCCTCGACGAGGGGCAGCCCGTCACGGCGTCGCTCGACCTGTCCGGCACGGTCCCCCGGCAGCTCATGACCGTGCCACTGCTGGCGCACGGCCGCCTCTACGGGGTGCTGCTGGCCATCCGCCACGGACCGGCCCTCAGCGACCGGAGCACCGCCGTCACGCACTACGCGGCCCGGCTCGCGGCCGTCCACCTCGGTCACTCGCGGCAGCACGACGCCGTACGCGGTACGGTGCTCTCCCTGCAGCGGGCACTGCTGGCCGAACCGGGCCGCCCGCATCCCAACCTCGACCTCGCCACCCGCTATCTGCCCTCCGGCGGCAGCGTCCTGGTGGGCGGGGACTGGTTCGAGACCGTGCGGCTGCACTTCGGGCGCACCCTGCTGGCGGTGGGCGACGTCATGGGGCACGGGCTGGACGCGGCCGTGGACATGAACGCCTACCGCTCGATGCTGCGCTATGTCGCCTCGACGGATCTGCCGCCGCACCGGGTGCTGCGCCGCCTGGACTCGGCCGTCGCCGAGGACGGCGTCCGGCGTCCGGCGACCTGTCTGCTCGTCCAGGTCGACCCGACCCGCGGCACGGCCACGCTGGCCAGCGCCGGGCATCTGCCGCCGGTGGTGTTCGCCGGGGACGGCAGCGGGGAGCTGCTGCAGGTGCCGGTCGGTCCGCCGCTGGGCACCGGCGTGGGCGGCTACGAGGCGGCGACCCGCGCACTCGCTCCGGAGGACACCCTGGTGATGTTCACCGACGGTCTGGTGGAGCGGCGCGGCGAGGACATCGATGTCTCGCTCGCCCGGCTGGCCGGGCTGCGACTGCCGCCCGGGACGGGTGTCGACGAGGCGCTGGACGCGGTCCTCGTATGGCTCGACGCCCGGCACGCGGAGGACGACGTGGCGCTGCTGGCCGCCCGCATCCGCCGCCGCCACCCGGGCTGAAGCCCGACGCCGCCGTGGCCGACGTACGTCTTCCCCCTTCTGCCCCGCTGTGCTTGCCTGGGGAGCCCTTTCGGCGGGCGGGGCGGGAGGTGCTTCATGCGGAGGCCGTGGATCGTGGGGGTGCTGTTGGCCGGGCTGCTGCTCGGCGCGTGCGGGGATCCCGCGTCGGGCCCGGAGCAGTCGCCGCCGGATCCCGCGTTGCCCACGGCCGCTCGGTCACCGACCACGACCACCCGCCAGCGCCCCGCCACCTCACCCACGGCTTCCACGCCGGCGAACGCACTGGCGAAGGCGGCGCCCACCGTCGTCTACCTCGGGGACTCGCTCGCCATGGAGAGCCAGAAGGTGCTCGGGCAGTCGCTGCGCGAGAAGGTGAACGCCCGCTACACGAGCGCCCCCTACTCCGGCACCACCCTCTGCGACTACCTGGAGGGGACCGGGAAGCGATCCCTCGTACCGCCCGCGGACAAGGCGGCGGCGCTGGTGCGCTCGCTGCGGCCGGACTTCGTGGTGCTCCAGTTCTGGGGCAACTCCTGGGGCTACACGCCCTGCATGGACGGCGTCACGTACGACAAGCAACCGGCCACGTACTTCAAGCGGTACGAGGCGGACATGAAGCGGCTGACCGAGCAGATCGCGGACGCGGGCGGCGCGCAACGGCCCCGGATCGTCTGGGTGACGCAGGGTCCGGACCCGATCACCCCCGACCGGGTCCGGACCGTGAACGCGCTCTACGAGGCACGGGCCGCGGCCTCCCACGACCTGCTCGCCGATGCCGGGAGGACGGTGAGTCCGGCGACGGCCCGCTACACGTGGGCGCAGTATCTGCCGTGCACCGCGTACGAGCGCGAGCATCCGTCGTACTGCACCGAGCCGGACCGCGACCGCACCGCCCTCCACCGCAACGACGACTATCTGCACTTCTGCCTGGCGCCGACCACGTCCACACCGAAGCCCTGCCCGGTCCGCTCCCCCGGCATCGTGCGCATCACCCGAGAGATCACACGGGTGATAGCGGACCGCGTCGGCTGACGGGCCTCGGGGCGGGAATGGCCGGGGAGAGTTCCGGGCCCTGGGAGCCCGTTCGAGCGGACGCTCAGCCCATGTGAACCGGGCTGGCGCCCTCGGAGTGCTGCTGCTTGCCCGCGTCGATGGCGAACGCGGTGACGAGCAGACCGGCCAGGAACATGGCCGCCGCGGCGACGAAGGCCATCGTGTAGCCGTGGGTCAGCGCGTCCCCCGCCTTCGCCACCAGGGCGAAGTCCTTGGTGGCCAGGCCCCGGTAAAGGGAACCGGCCGCCTCGGGCAGCTTGTCGTCGGCCGCGGAGGTCGAGATCGTCGACAGGACGGCGAGGCCCAGCGCGCCACCGATCTGCTGGGCGGTGTTGAGCAGTGCGGAGGCGACACCGGTGTCCTGGTGGGAGACACCGCTGACCGCCCCGAGCGTCATCGGGACGAAGCTCATGCCCAGGCCCAGGGCGGTCACGAACATCGCCGGCATCAGATGCGCGGCATAGGAGGAGTCCGGCTCCAGGGTGGCGAACCAGAACATGCCCACAGCCGCGACCAGCAGGCCCGGTCCGGCGATCAGGCGCGGCGCGAGACGCGCGACCAGCTTGGAGCTGATGCCCGCGGCCGTCGCCATGCCGAAGCTGAACGGCAGGTAGGCGAAGCCGGTCCTGATGGGGCTGTAGCCGAGGATCAGCTGCATGTAGAGGGTCAGGAAGTAGAACGTGGCGAACATGCCCGCGCCGATGAACAGCATGGTGGCGTAACTGCCCGACCGGGTGCGGTCCTTGAAGAGGCGCAGCGGCATCATCGGGTCTGCGGTGCGGCCCTGCAGGAACAGGAAGGCGACCAGCAGTACGGCCGCGGCGGCGAAGGAGGCGAGGGTGAGGCCGTCCGTCCAGCCGTGTTCACCGCCCCGGGTGATGCCGTAGACCAGGGCGATCAGACCGCCGGTGCCGGTGATCGCGCCGGGGACGTCCAGGCGGCCGGGGTGGCGCTCCGCCTCGACCAGGGTGCGGGTGCCCGCCAGGACGGCCAGGCCGATAGGGATGTTCACGAAGAACACCCAGCGCCAGTCCAGGACGTCGGTGAGCGCGCCGCCGAGCAGCAGGCCGACCGTGGCGCCGACGCCGCCCATCGCCGCGTACACGCCCATCGCGGTGTTGCGCGACCTGCCGGCCGGGAACGTCGTGGTGATCAGCGCCAGGGCGCTGGGCGCGGCGAGCGCGGCGCCGACGCCCTGCAGGATGCGCGCGCCGATCAACAGCCCCTCGTTCGGGGCCAGTCCGCCCAGCAGGGACGCGAGCGTGAAGACGGCGATGCCCACCTGGAACATCTTCCGCCGCCCGAACAGGTCACCCGCCTTCCCGCCGAGCAGGAGCAGGCCGCCGAAGGCCAGCGCGTAGGAGTTGACGACCCACGCGAGGTTCGCGTCGGACATGCCCAGGTCGGTCTGGATGGCGGGCAGGGCGATATTGGTGATCGTGGCGTCCAGGACGACCATCAGCTGGGCCGCGGCGATCACGAAAAGAGCCAGGCCCAGATGCCGGCCTCCGGGCGAGGAGCCGGACGTATCCGGCCCCGCGGGGGCAACAGCGGTCACGCTCTCAGCAGACATGAATCAAGTACTCCAGGGAGTGGGCAGGAAACATTGCCCCCGACCACGGAACAGGCATGAAATACCGGTGTCGCAATCGGGGAAAAGAAAGAGTGAACGGAGTCTGATGAAACGGAACACTCGCTGTGCAATCCGAGGCCAGGGTGCCGAAACGGCACGCGATCCGGACTCGGGACGAGGCTCAACCTAGCATTCTTTCGGCACCATTCCGGGCGCATTCAATCCCTTTGAATGTTGTCGATCTCGCACTTGACGAACAGCCCCGAAGTGTGGGCACGGAAAGGCGCACAAAGTCCGTGCCCACACTTTTCTGGAATACGCAAATGGGAATTCGATGTCGGGCGCACGATTCACCGTGCGCCGGGGGTGAGTCACGGCAGCTGTAGTTCGTGACTCGTGAGGTTCCTGTCATGCGATGGCCACTGCTGTGACGTTGTTCCAGCGGCGGTGGCAGGCCGTCGCGCGATGCTGGTGTCGGCGACGCCAGTTCGACCAGCGCAGGGCGTGTGCCGGATCGGTGTCCTGGCGGGGCCTTGGCAGGGCGAAGACCCGCAATAGCGCGAGGAGTTCGCGCGGGCTGACGGGCACCATGGCCAACTCGTCGTCGGAGTTGGCGGGGTGGGCGCGTTGCCGCTCGTGGAGGGCGCCGACGGCCAGAAGTGCGTAGGCGATCATTGACATGAGGCTCCAGCGGTGCCAGGACGTCCAGCAGGTGACCTGGCCGGTGTCGAGGTGGGCCAGGCCCTTGGCTCCCTGGAAGTCCTCCTCGACCCGCCACCTGCGGCAGACCGCGCTGACCAGCACCGATATCGGCTGCGGGTCGGGGTGCCAGGTCCGGTAGAAGGAAAGGGTGCCGGTGCGGCGGTGGCGTCGGACCAGGACCTGGCTGTGCCCGGCGGCCTGTCCGGGCGGCGCATCGTCGGGGTTCACGTCGATCATCGCCCAGTCGTAGAGCCGCTCGGCCTTGGTGCCATGGCCGGTCCTCAGCCGCATCCAGGCCCGCTTCGGCACCCGCTCCAGCAGCGCGGTGACCTTCTTCTTCCCGGCGCCCGGGGTGGTGACCCGGTGGCTGGTGGGTACCGCGATCGCGTAGCCGTAGCCCAGCGCACGGATCCGCGCACGCAACTCCCGTCCACCGTAGACCTCGTCGGCGGCCACCCACGCGGTGTGCACCCCCGAGGCGTGGGCGTCCTCCAGCATGTCGCCGGCCAGTTGCGGCTTGGTGGCGAACACCCTCTCGTCGGGCACCCCGACCAGCTCACGGCGCTCGTCGTCCGCCGCCCATGCCTCGCCCAGGTACAGCCGACGGTCGACCAGCGCGTGCCCCTCGGCACTCACGTAGGAGAGGTGTACCGCGACCTGGCACAGCCCGATCCCGCCCAGCGCCCCGGAGTACTGCCGGGCCGCGCCGACCGCGTCGAGGGACGACTTCTCATCGCCCGTCTCGTCCACCACCAACATCACCTCCCTCTCGCCGAGTTGCTCCACCGTCCAGGCCGCGACCGACCGGCGGACTGCCTCGGTGTCGAAGCGGGCCCTCGACAAGAAGTGCTGCAGGACATGCGGACCGCTGTGGCCGATCGCCTCGGCCAACGACCAGCAGTTCGCCGATTCCTTGACCATCAGCAGCCCAGAGACCATGTTCCGGCAGGTCAGCCGGGTCTCCCGGCGCGGGAAGCAGCTCGCGAACCGGCCCATCAACCCCTCGAACAACCCGTCCCACCCGGCGTGTACTACCGTGGCCTGCGCGGCCACCGCTTCTTGATTCTTCGTCACACAAGATCACGATGCCGGTGGCCGTACCCCTGCCGCAGGCACCCCACCCACCACGCTGGCCAGCGGCGATGCCTCACGCCTCACGAACTACAGCTGCCGTGTCAGTCCGTGAGGTCGACCCGCACCGTCGTCAGACCGGCGCCCATCGCCCGCACCGCGGCGCTGTTGAACCGCGGCAGGTTCTTCAGCCGCGCGCGGGCGTCGTCCTCGGGCATCACATGGGCGGTCCCGGTGTACCAGCGGCCCCGGACGCGGACCCGGACCCGCGGGTCCGCCTGGATGTTGCGCACGTACTGCGAGCGCTCGCCGTACTCGCTGACGAACCAGAACACCCGCCCTACGAGACGTCCGCCGACGGGGGTGCGACGCGGCAGCCCCGATGTGCGTCCCGTGGTCTCCAGCACGGTCTGGATCGGCAGCCGCTTCAGGAGCGGATTGCCGATCCGCCGCTGGAACGAGGTGACGACGCGGTATTTCCGTTCGGGGTTGCGGGACATGCGAGGGTCCTCCTGTTCGATGCCGGGCACCATTGTGCGGGGCCCGGCCTGCCCTCGGAGTTCCGTTTCGACCAGCCGGTTGAAGTGGCGGCGGGATTCCTCGGCGCTCAGCGCGGGTGCCTGCTCGGGTTCCTCGAAGCCCTCCGGCCCCGGTGCCCCGGCAGCCAGCCCGTGACGCACCGGCTCCGGGGGCTGGGCGGACTCAACATCGCGCAGCCCAAATCTCCGCACGACCTGGCGTTGCACCGGTATGTGTCAGGCACGGCGCGGGAGCCGAAGGGCCGGGGTTCGAGTGGTGGAGGTGGTCGAACCCCGGCCCGGCCACTCGCAAGCGAGCCACGGGCGGGATCGCTCAGTAGCGGTCGAGAATCAGCTGGGTCTTGAGGATGTCGCCGTGGTACAGCCAGCCGTGCCCGTCGGCGACGGCGACAGCGTCGGCGTGGAGTTGCGCGGCGTCGGCATAGTTGTCGGTCTTGAACGACAACTCGACGACGTACTCGGTGCCGGTCCCGGTGGAGTCCTTCACGGGCAGCACCTCCACGCTGGCGTCGTCGGACGACTCCCACGCCCCCGACCAGACCTGCGAGGTCACCGGGCCGTGGGCACGGGAGACCTTCAGGGTGTCCGAACCCCAGTTACTGGAGAGCCAGTCGTCGAGCTTGCCGGGGATCTCGTTGACCAGCCAGGTACGGCCGGTGCTGCTGGACGGCATCGAGGTGCCGGAGTAGCCACTGGCGCTGTGGCTCTTTTCATTGCTGAAGCTCAAGGTCTGCTTGGCATAACCCCAGTCCACCTCAGCGTCGTAGTTGGTGTCGCTGCTGTCGAAACCCTCCGCGTTCGCCTCGTCCAGGGCGGCGTCGATGTCGCCGTCGAACGCGGGGAAGCGCTTTTTGTAGGTCTCCTCGAAGTCCGAGCCTGACTTGTGACGGAGCCGGACGTCCCAGCCCTGGGCGTTGAGGTCCAGCGCGTTGGTGTCGTAGTACTCGTAGGAGCGTGCCTTGGCGGAGCCCGTGATCCCGAAGGCCGCTTTCACGGCCGAGGTTGGTGTGTGCGATGCGTCGAGCGCCGCACTCGTGAGATTGATCTTCACCTCGTACGTCGGTACGGCGTTGGCGTCGGCGAACGCCGGCGTCACGGGGGCGAGGACGGCGAGGGAGACGGTGAGTGACGCGACGAGGCCGACCGCGGGTGCGGTGAGCGAGCGACGAGCCGGAGAAGTGATGGCCATGCCAGGAACGTCCCGCTGACCGGTGATCAGCACGTAGTCGCCGGGCGTGGTGCGCATGAAGCGGAGATGTCGGGCAGGCCGCAGGAGCGCACACCGAGCCGACGCCCGGACACCGCGCGCCGCCGGTCCCGGACAAGGAGGTTCCCCGGGGCCGACAGGCATCGGCCAGGGCCCCGGGGACTCCGGGCGGAGGCAGCCGCCGAGCCGCCCACGCCGCTGGAGGTGGGGTTGTCGGCGGGCTGTTCACGCGCGGTCGAGGAACCTCTTGACGTCGCCGGCGAACTCTACGTGGTGCTGGAAGAGGAAGCCGTGCGCCGCGTCCGGGTAGATCTTGATCTCCGCGTCGGGGATGAGGCCGGCCAGCAGGTGGGAGTAGCGGGGGAGGATCATCGGGTCGCTGTCACCGTTGGCGATGAACACCCGGGGCCTGGATCGCGGTCACCCGCTCCAGGAGCGAGAAGTTGGGGATGCCCCAAGGTGGAGACCGCGTCGTACTGGGCCTGGCGCGTCTGCCAGGTGGTGGGTGCGTCGAACTCGGCGCGGGAGAACATCCGTCCGAAGGCCTTCTCGCCGGCCGACCGGCTCTCGGGCGACTGGGTGTAGAAGACGTCGAGCACCTTCGCCGGAACGACTTCCGGTTCACCCGCCGAGTCGATGACCCACTTCGCCCATCCATGCATGCCGGGCGCGCCCTGGGGTGCTGCCGAGGCGAGCACGAGACGCCGTACCAGCGCGGGCCGGATCAGCGCGATCTCCTGGGCCACGAAGGAGCCGAGGGAGAAGCCGAGGATGTCGGCCTGCGCCAGGTCCAGGGCGTCGAGGAAGGCGATGGCGTCGAGAGCCATCTGCGCGACCGTGCCGGGCGTGCTGCCGCTGAATCCGCCGACGCCGGTGTTGTCGAAGGCGATGACGCGCCGGCCCTCGGCCAGGGCGTCGATCAGCGCCGGATCCCACTAGTCGAGGTTGCCCCGGAAGTGCATGAACAGAACCAGCGGCACCCCGCCCTCGCCGACCTCGCGATACGCGTACTCGATGCCATTGGCGGCAGAAACCGTCTTGACGGAGCAGGTGCGGGCCGATGCCCTGGTCAAGAAGCTCCCGAAACGAGCCTGGCAGAAGCTCTCCGCAGGAGCCGGCGCCAAGGGGCACCGCGTCTACGACTGGGCCCTGGCCGACATCGCCGACGACCGGCCCGGCCACCGCCACCGCTCGACCGTCGCAACCGCAGCAGCGGTGAACTCGCCTTCTACCACTGCCACTCAGCCAGGCCGGTGCCCCTGGCCAGGCTGGTGCGTATCGCCGGGCGCAGACGGACGGTCGAGGAAACCTTCCAGGCCGCAAAGGGCCCGGCATGTCGACTTGCCGGAACGAGCGGCGGGCAGGGCGTGTGAGGAGCGGCTCAGCGCCGTTTCCGCCCACCACGGCGGAACGGACGTTGCGACGAGCCTTCAAGATTCATTGATCGTTCGTTGTGGCTGTGGATCTGGAGCAGGAGCCGGTCCCTGACGGGTTGTGGGAGACAGTCGCGCCGCTGATGCCGCACGCCGAGGTCCTCGACCGGCTGGGAGCCGCCGGCGCGATCGCCTGGTCCGCCGCCCTGGTCGACTCCCCCTCGGTACGGGCGAAAGGAGGGTGAGCTCGTCGGACCTGATCCGGTCGACCGGGGCGAACCCGGCTCCAAGCTCCACGTAGAGGGCGCCGAGGTATTCGTACGCGGAGAGGGCGCCGGCCGGATCGAGCGTCTCGGCCTCGGAGGCGGGCGGCCGGGTGACCGGGCGACACGGAGAGTGCCGCGGCGCTCGTGGCTCCCGTGGCGAGGACCGGCCGCCGTCCTGGGTGGTGGATGTCGGACATGGACCGACCGTCCTGCTCGCTATTCGTTCGGAGGAACGATTGGGTCGCGAAAATTGACCTTGGAAACCCACTCGTTACGGGGAGGGTGAGGAACGCCGGGGACGTGGTGGGCGAGCGCCGGGGACCGGCTCTCCGGAGGACAACGGACCGGCTCGCCTGGTCCCCCGCCCGGGGCGAGGAGTGCGGGCCGGCCGTCGTGCCGCTGGTCCGCTACTCGCCCGAGTAGGCCTTCTCCAGGGCGCCGATGTCCAACTTGGTCATCTGGAGCATCGCCCGGGTCGTCCGGGCCGCCTTCTCGGGGTCCGGGTCGCTGATCAGGTCGATGAGCCTGCCCGGGACGACCTGCCAGGACAGACCGTACTTGTCCTTGACCCAGCCGCAGGCGCCCGCCTCGCCGCCGTCCGCGATGAACTTGTTCCAGTAGTGGTCCACCTCCTCCTGGTCGTCGCAGTGGATCTGGAACGAGATGGCCTCGTCGAACGTGAACTGCGGGCCGCCGTTCAGCGCGACGAACTTCTGTCCGTTGGCCACGAACTCGGCGGCCAGCACGGAACCGGCGGTGCCGGGGCCGGATTCGATGTAGCGGCCGATCCTGCCCAGCCGGGAGTTCTTGAAGAACGAGACGTAGTAGTGCGCGGCCTCCTCGGCCTGACCGTCGAACCACAGACACGTGGTGAATCCGTCGGCGGGCATACGTACCTCCTGCAGTGGGAAAGTTCCGTCACCTCTGTCGACCGATCGTCGTCCGGAAACTCATCGCTCGCGCGCCGAATCCCTCCGCCGCGTGGTGGTACGGGCTGATCGCGTCGTTCCCCGCATCCTCCGGACGGCGCTATAGCATGCGCGTACATGACTTCCTCCGCCTCAGACGCCGCCCGCGTCGAGCCGTTCCGTATCGACTTCCCACAGAGCGACCTCGACGACCTGCGCCAACGGCTCGATCGCACCCGCTGGCCCGACGAACTGCCGGGGGTCGGCTGGGCCTACGGCGTCCCGCGGGAGTACCTGCGAGAACTGCTGCGGTACTGGCGGCACGACTATGACTGGCAGGCGGCGCAGGCGCGGCTGAACGCATGGCCGCAGTTCAAGACGGAGATCGACGGCGCACGGATCCACTTCGCGCACATCCGTTCCCCGGAGCCGGACGCGACCCCGCTGGTCATCACGCACGGCTGGCCCGGCTCGATCGTCGAATTCACCGACGTCGTAGGCCCGTTGACCGATCCGCGCGCACATGGTGGCGACCCGGCCGACGCGTTCCACCTCGTCGTGCCGAGCATTCCCGGGTTCGGGCTCTCCGGGCCCACCCGGGACACCGGCTGGGAGTTCCAGCGGGTGGCCGCCGCCTTCGCCGAGCTCATGACGCGACTCGGGTACGAGCGGTTCGGCGCACAGGGCGGGGACTGGGGCGGGGCCATCTCCCGGGAGCTCGGACGGGCGTACCCCGAACGGCTCATCGGTGTCCATCTGAACCTGCTCCCCGGGTCGTCCGTGGTCACCGAGCCGACTCCGGAGGAACTGGCCGCGCTGAGCCCCGAAGAGCGCGAGCGCACGCTGCTGTCGTGGCGGCGGGGTCTGGAATGGCGCCGTGAGGAGGGCGGGTACGCCGAGCTCCAGGGCACCCGGCCGCAGACCCTCGCCTACGCGCTGACGGACTCGCCCGTCGGACAACTCGCCTGGATCGCCGAGAAGTTCCAGGCGTGGACGGATGCGAAGGACCGCCCCGAGGAAGCCGTCGACCGGGACCTGATGCTGACCAACGTCATGCTGTACTGGCTGACCGGTACGGCGGGGTCCTCGGCCCGCATCTACTACGAACGGGCGCACGCGGACTACCGGGGCGCTCCACCCGAGCCGTCGACCGCGCCGACCGCGCTGGCCGTCTTCCCGCACGAACCCCTCGTCCCACTGCGGCACATCGCGGACCGTACGAACAACATCGTGCGGTGGACGGAATTCGACCGGGGCGGACACTTCGCCGCGGCGGAGGAACCTGAACTGCTGGTCGAGGATGTGCGGTCCTTCTTCCGGGACCTGCGCGCCGACGCGTGAGCACAACCCTGTATCCCCTCTGCCCGTAGCGAATCTGCCGCGGGCCGAGAAAGCTGATCCGGGAGGGCCTTCGGTCCGAGAGTGGGTATCGCGGCGACGACAGCCGCGCCACGACGAGGAGGACCGATGACTTCACTCATCACCGGCCGGTACCCGGCCCACGCACCGCGCGCCGAGGAGGGTGACACGCCCGCGACCCGCTTCGACGACCATCTGGCCGCACAACTGCTCGCACAGCGGATCGTCCTCCTCGGCACCCAGGTCGACGAGGTGTCCGCGAACCGGGTCTGCGCCCAATTGCTCGTACTGTCGGCGGAGGACCCGCGCACCGACATCAGCCTGTACATCAACAGTCCCGGCGGATCGGTGACGGCTGGCCTCGCGATCTACGACACGATGCGGCTGATCCCGAACGACGTCTCGACGCTCGCCATGGGATTCGCCGCGAGCATGGGGCAGTTCCTGCTCAGCGTCGGCGCGCACGGCAAGCGTTACGCGCTGCCCAACGCGCGGATCATGATGCACCAGCCGTCCGCGGGCATCGGCGGCACCACCGCCGATATCGAGATCCAGGCGCAGAACCTGGAGTTCACGAAGAAGGCCATCGAGCGGATCACCGCGGAGCACACCGGCCAGAGCGAGGAGACGATCTCCCGGGACGGTGACCGCGACCGCTGGTTCACGGCCGAACAGGCCAAGGAGTACGGCATGGTGGACCGGGTCGTGGAGTCGCTCGACGACGTCCGCCCGGCCGCGTCACGGCGACGGATGGGGCTCTGACATGGGTACGTACACGATTCCGAACGTCGTCGAGCGGACCCCGCAGGGCGAGCGGTCGTACGACGTCTTCAGCCGGCTGCTGTCCGAGCGGATCATCTTTCTCGGCACCGAGATCGACGACGGGGTCGCCAACGTCGTCATCGCGCAACTCCTCCATCTGGAGTCGTCGAACCCGGAGAGCGAGATCGCGATCTACATCAACTCGCCCGGTGGGTCGTTCACTTCACTCATGGCGATCTACGACACGATGACCTTCGTGCAGGCACCGATCTCGACGTTCTGCGTCGGCCAGGCGGCCTCCACGGCGGCGGTGCTGCTGGCCGGCGGTGATCCCGGGCGCCGGTTCGTGCTGGAGCACGCGCGTGTACTGCTCGGCCAGCCCGCGAGCGGCGGCCGACAAGGGACGGTCTCCGACCTGGCCCTCCAGGCCAAGGAGATGCTCCGTATCCGCGCCCAGGTCGAGGACGTCCTCTCCCGGCACACGCACCACGACGCGGCGACCCTGCGCGCGGACATGGACCGCGACAAGGTGTTCACGGCGCAGGAGGCCGTGGCGTACGGGCTCGCGGACGAGGTCCTGAGCCGGCGGCTCGCGACGGTCTGAGACCGGACCACCGCGAGCAGGTCGTCGCGGTCAGGCGGCGAGGCACATGCCGTCGTGGTGCGAGGCCGACGGGGTGCGGCGGTGGGCGGGCCGCATCTGGGCGAGGCGGGTCAGTTCGTCCTGGGCCAGTGAGAGCAGATCGATGAGCCCGAGGCCCAGGGCGCGCGCGGCGGCCGCGAGGACTTCGGACGAGGCCTCCTTGCGGCCGCGCTCAAGCTCCGAGAGATACGGCATCGAGATCCGTGCCGCGTCGGCCACGTCCTTGAGTGTCCGTTCCTGCGCGAGCCGCTCGCGCCGCAGGACGTCACCCATCAGGTCGCGCCACAGCGGCTCCCTGCTCCCGGGCTCCGGTGGCACCTGCCGGGGCGCGAGGGCCGGGCGGGGCCGCGGGGGCGCGTCGGCCGCGGGGGCGGCGGGACGGGTCGCCGGTGCGGTCGCCGGGCGGAGGGGAATGACGCGGGCTGCGTTCGGCGCTTGGTTGCTCACCCCTTCAGCCTAGAAGCGCTGAGCTGCGAGGGAAGGGATCGGCTCGGCATTCCGCTCTGGGGGGAATCGAGCCGTGCCGACGAAGGCGGGTCCGCACCACGTCGGCCGGTGCCCCACTGCCCCGGCCGCCCGTTACTGCCCGACCCGCCCGTCGATCCGCTCCCGCAGGAAGTCCGCGTGGCCGTTGTGCCGGGCGTACTCCTCGATCATGTGGACCAGCACCTCTCGCAGCGCGATGGGCTCGTCGTCGTGGGTGCCGGTGATGTCGAGGTCGCGGGCCTCGTCCACGAACCGCTCGGCGAAGGCCACCTCGGAGCGCCAGGTGTCCCAGGCGTCCGCCACCACCTCCGGGTCGGGCACCGCACCGTTGAAGTCGCCGTTCGGGTCGCCGTCGCAGCGGTAGTGCCGGGACACCTCCTGTCCGTCAAGCACCTGGCGGAACCAGGCCTGTTCGACCCCCGCCAGGTGGCGCACCAGCCCGAGCAGCGACATGTTCGACGGCTCGACGGAACGCCGGGCCATCGCCTCGGCATCCAGACCCGCGCACTTCATCTCCAACGTCAGCCGCTGGTCGCGCAGATACCCGACAAGCGTGTCCCTCTCCCCCACGAACCCCCCGTCGGAGCGCGGATCGTCGTCCGGGTGCACGAACATGTCCCACCACCCGAAAGTCCGCTCGGACGGGCTGTCACCGGACTGGGGAAGCGTGGTGTCGGTCATGCCTCCGAGCATCGACGCCCCGCTCGGGATCCGCCACCGGTTTTCCGCCGCAAGCAGGGTGTCCCCGGCGGCGGATTCGCCAACAGCACCCCGGTGTACGGGGCGGCCCCACCAGCCTTTCAGCGAGCGCCCGACGAACCCTTCAGCGCAGCCACTGGTCCTTCTCCGCGGGCCGGTACAGCGTCACGGCCCGCGTCAGCTTGTCGAGCACGAGCCTCGGTGCCGCGACCCGGGTCACTTCACCGTCGTACGAGAACCGCGGGTCCCCGCACAGCACTTCGAGCCGCAGGCCACGCACCTGCGCCGTGGTGAGGACCCGGCTGTTGTGCAGGGTGCCGGTCAGGACGGCGAGCAGCAGCCGGGTCCTGGCCAGTGGAGTGCCGGCGTCGACGGCACGGACGTCGAGCAGTCCGTCGTCGAGTTGGGTGCGGTAGGTGGGCGCGAACCCGGCGGGGTGGTAGATGCCGTTGCCCGCGAAGAGGAGCCACAGGTGCTTGGGGCGGCCGTTGACCGAGATGTGCACGGGGCTGCCCTTGGCGAGGACCCTGACCAGTCCGACCACCAGCGCGGGCCATTTCCCGATCCGTTGTTCCAGTTTTTCCCGGGCCCCGACCAGGTCCGAGTAGACGCCGAGGCTGAAGGTGTTGAGGAACACCTGCTCCGCTCCGCCGGGGGCCCGGGCCCGCCCGAGGTCTGCGACGACCGCGTCGCCCGCCTGCACGGCTCGTGCGACGTCCTCGAGGGTCTGGTTGCCGAGGTCCGCGGCGAAGTGGTTGAAGGTGCCGCCCGGGAAGACCGCGAGCGGCAGACCGAGTCGGGCGGCGAACTCCGTCGCGGCGTTGATCGTGCCGTCGCCGCCGCAGGCGCCGAGGGCGCCGCCCTCGACCTTGGCCCGCCGGGCGGCCTGTTCCAGGAGTTCCACCAGGTCCTGGCCCTCCTGTGGCACCGTGATCTCGGCCTTGGGCAGCGCGGCACGCAGATAGGCGCTCGCGTCGGGGGTGTCGGCGCTCCACGAGAGACCCGAGGACGGGTTGACCACGATGTGCAGTCCGGCGCCCCCGGGCAGGGCGGGAGCGGGCCGCCGCGGGGGTGCCGCCGCGGCCGCCGCCTCCGGTTTGACCGGCCACCAGCGGGCGGTCAGCGCGGCGGCGCCGACGCCGATCGCGACGCCCACGGCCACGTCACCCGGCCGGCGGGCCCCCGAGCGCGTGCGGGCCACGGTCAGGGCCGCGGCGCCGGGAACCGCGAACAGGCCGTACCGGGGCGCTTCGAGCAGGACTCCCGCGGCGAACGCGGCGGCCGACGCGACACGGCCGGCCGCGTCGAGCGGCTGCGCCTTGCGTGCCGCCGGGCGTGCCAGCACGCGGGTCACGGCCGAGGCGATACCGACGGTGCCGATGCCGCGCAGCGCCGCCCGGCGCGCGGTCCGGTTCCCGGACGCGCCGAGGGCCGCGGCCGCGCCGGCCCACAGGAGTCCGCCCGCCACGGTCCGTCGCCATCCGGAGGGCCCGGCCGGTCCCGTGGCCGCCCCGCCCGGCCGCCACGGCGTGCCGCCGCTTGTTCGTCGCCCCGTCCCGCGCCTTCTCATCAGAGGCCCACCCTCGCGTCTCGACAACAGAGCTCCTGGTCGGCAAGGTTGTGCCGCCCCTGTCCCTGTTCCCCGACTTCGCGCATTCATGGACGTCCGGCCGGGACAGGGGTCAGGTGGTCTTGGGCAGCTTCACCACGGTCACGAAGAAGTCGTCGATCTGGCGGACCGCCGCGATGAACTGGTCGAGATCGACGGGCTTGGTGACATAGGCGTTCGCGTGCAGTTTGTAGCTGCGCAGGATGTCCTCCTCGGCGGAGGAGGTGGTGAGGACGACGACGGGGATGTGCGCCAGTTCCTCGTCGGACTTGATCCGCTCCAGTACCTGGCGCCCGTCGTACTTGGGCAGGTTGAGGTCGAGCAGGATCAGGTCGGGGCGCGGAGCCCCGGTGTGCTGGTTGGTGCGGTAGAGGAAGTCGAGGGCCTCCTCGCCGTCCCGTACGACGTGCAGGGTGTTACGGATTTTATTGTCCTCGAACGCCTCGCGGGTCATCAGCTCGTCGCCGGGGTCGTCCTCGACGAGCAGGACCTGGATGGGTTCGACGGGGGTGCTCACGTGTGTGCTCCTTCGGGTGGGCGCGTTGCCTCCTCGGCTCCGAGGTCGGGTTCCGTTCGCGCCGTGGGCAGGGTGAAGGACACGCGCGTGCCCGCACCGGTGGTGCCGTCCAGGGTGATGGCGCCCCCGTGATGTTCGACGATCTTGCGGCACACGGCAAGGCCGATCCCCGTGCCCTCGTACTCGTCGCGACCGTGCAGCCGCTGGAAGATGACGAAGACCTTCTCCCTGAACTCGGGTTCGATGCCTATGCCGTTGTCCTGCACGACCAGCCGCCACTGTCCGTCCTCCGGCTCCGCCTCGCAGCGGACGGCGATCTCGGGCGCCCGGTCGGGGTGGCGGAACTTCACGGCGTTGCCGATCAAGTTCTGCCAGAGCATGGTCAGAGTGGTGGCGTCCCCGGTCACGGTGGGCAGCGGCCCCTCCCGTACGACACGCGCGCCCGTCTCCTCCAGGACCACGCTGAGGTTGCCGAGTGCCCGGTCCAGTACGTCGTCGAGCGCGACGGGGACCGGTTCCTCGCCGACGCGGCCGACGCGGGAGAAGGTCAGCAGGTCGTTGATGAGGATCTGCATGCGCTTGGCGCCGTCGACGGCGAAGTCGATGTACTGCTTCGCCCGGGCGTCCAGTTGGTCGCCGTACCGTTTCTCCAGGAGCTGGCAGAAGGACGCGACCTTGCGCAGGGGTTCCTGCAGATCGTGCGAGGCGACGTAGGCGAACTGCTCCAGCTCCGCGTTCGAGCGCTTCAGTTCCAGGGTCTGGGCGTCGAGTTCCTCGGCCTGCCGTTCCAGGAGGACTTCACGGGCCTTGGAGGCGGAGAGTTCCTCCACGATGCGGCGGCGCATCTCCTCCACGGCCCGGGCGACCCTCTCCAGGTCGCGCGGCCCGTCGAGCCGGATCCTGCGCTCGAACGCGCCGCCGCTGACGTCCACCGAGGCCGCTTCCAGGGCCCGCAGGGGACGCCCCACGATCCGGTGCAGCAGCAGGGTCAGCGCGAGGCCGCTCGCCAGAAAGGCGGCGAGCATACCGACAAAGAGGAGGTTGCGGGACCGGCGGCTGTCCTCGGCGGAGGCGCGGGTCCGGTCGCGCAGCTGCTCGATGTCCTTCTCCAGGGTGGCGAGTTGACCGCGGATGTCGTCGAACCTGGCCTTGCTCGCCTCCAGAGAGGGGGCTTTGTCGCCGCCGGGCGCGCGGGCCGCCTCGATCAGCGGCTCGGCGTACTCGTGGCGCCAGACGTCACTGAGGCGCCCGACCGTCTTCAGGTCCGCGGCGATCCTGGGGTGGTCGGCCAGTTCCGCAGCCAGGCGGGCCTCGAAGGTCTTCTCGTCCCGTGCTCCCGACGCGTACGGATCGAGGAAACCGGAGTCCTTGCTCAGCACGTAGCCGCGTACGCCCGTCTCCTGGTCCACCAGCGAGGTCTCCAGCTGGTAGGCGGTGGAACGGGCCGGCTGGATGCGGTCGGTGAGCAGATCGGTGCGGTCGTCGGCGCGGGCCTGGAGGACCCCGCCGGACACGGCGAAGACGATCACCAGCAGCGCGTTGGCGGCCAGCACCACGTGGATCCAGCCCTGCGCGGTGAGCCGGGCGACGCGCTTGGGCTTGCCGTCCTCGGGGGTGTTCGCCGTGGCGTCCGGCCCCGGGGCGTTCGGCGTGCGAGTCATGACATGCCGTCCGTCGCCAGGTGCAGGACGGCCACGTCGTCGGCGAGTCCGCCGTGGGAGGCGGTGAGCGCCGCGACGTCCTCGACGACCGCGTCGACGAACGGCCGCCCGCGCAGGGCCTGGTGTTTCCTCGCCACCGCGAGCAGTCCTTCCTCTCCCAGCCGCCGGTCCGGGGCCACGACGCCCTCGAAGAGCCCGTCGGTGAACAGCGTCACGGCGCTGATGTCGTGCGCGGGCAGCTCGGTCTCCGGCCAGTGGGCCCGGCCCGGGAGCAGTCCGAGCGCGGGGCCCGGGGCCGGCTCGAACAGCTCGATACCGCGCGGGGTACCGATGAGCAGTCCCGGGTGTCCGGCGCGGATCACGCTCATGCGGCTGCGGTCCTTGGCGATCCGCAGGACGGTGAGGGTGGCGAAGATGTAGTCCGCGGCGCGCTCGGCCCCGATGATCTCCTCCAGAAGCTCGAGTTGCCGCGTGCCCACGCAACCGGAGAGCACGGCGGCGCGCCACGCCACCCGCAGGCAGACGCCGAGCGCGGCCTCCGCCGCGCCATGGCCGGAGACGTCCCCGATCACCGCGTGCACGGTGCCGTCCTCGCTCTCGACGACGTCGAAGAAGTCGCCGCCGAGCAGGGCGTGGTCCCGGCCCGGGCTGTAGCGCGAGGCCACCTGGCAACCGGCGTCCCGCAGCAGGGGCGTGGGCAGCAGTCCACGCTCCAGGCGCGCGTTCTCCCGGGCCAGCAGCCGGCTCGCCTGGAGTTCGGCGCTCGACCGCTCCACCTGCTTGCGCTGCAGGGCGTACCGGACCGCGCGGCTCAGCGCCTCGGCGTCCAGGCCGTCCTTGGCGAGGAAGTCCTGTGCTCCTTCAGCCACCGCGGCGAGCCCGGCCTCGTTCTCGGCGACTCCGGTGAGCACCACGACAGCCGCGTCGGGCGCGGCGTCACGCACCAGCCGGACCGCGCTCAGTCCGCGGGTGTCGGGCAGATGCAGGTCCAGCAGAACGCACACGGCGTAGCGCGCGGCATCGAGGAACACCCGTGCCTCGGCGAGGGACTTGCACCAGGTGACCTCCATCGGCAGTCCGGTGTCGGCCAGCACCTCCCGCACCAGCAGTGCGTCTCCGGCGTCGTCCTCGACCAGCAGCAGTGCCGCGGTGGCGTCCAGGCCCCAGCGGGGATCCGAGGTCCCCTGCCGGGGCACCGCGCCGAGTTCACCTGTCCGCGGCAGGCGATCCGCCACGCTCGCCCCCCTTGGGTGACCCACGCCGACCGTGGTCCGCTGTGAACCTACTGGTACGTGACTCCGGGTCAACGGCGCAGGGCGAGCTGGGCCTTGACGCACTTTCCGACCGGTACCCGCCCGACGGTCACCTGCGTGGCGAGCGCGTGCACGATCTCCAGGCCGTGCCGCCCCACGCGTTCGGGATCCCGCGGGTAGCGCCGGGGCAGGGTGGCGCTGCTGTCGTACACGATGACGGTGACGGAGGTGTCGGTTCCCTCCAGTTCCAGGATGTACGGTCCGTGGCTGTGCCGGTCCGCGTTGGTGACCAGCTCGCTCACGACCAGCAGGAGGTCGCCGGTGGCCCGTTCGCCGATCTCGGCACACCACTCCGAACGGAGCTGTTCGAGGAACAGCTCGGCGAAGTGGCGTGCTTCGGCGATGCACCCCGGCTCGCCGGTGTAGTGCGCCGCCCGCCGAAGCGGTTCCACGGGCACGTCGAAGCCAGTCGGTATCACCGCTCCGTCCAAGCGCTCGATCATGTGGTTCTCTCTCGGATGCCGGTACGTCGGGACCTTCCGCGTCCGGACGCTGCTGCACAAGTGCTCGTACCCCGTGAAGTGCTCCACAGTCACCCCGATGTTCCCTCGTCCCGGTGGCTTCCGCACATGATTCCCACACACGACCGGTGTCGTTCCGACGCGGCCGGGCAGGGCCACCACGCGAGGCATGACCGGTCACCGAATTCCCGGTGCGAGCAAGGGGCGCGGACGGATGGATGGACAGGACCCCGAAGTACGGGACGACATACCGCCCCGGGGACGGGACAACGCCCTGCTTCAGGCGGCCGATCAGCTCACGGCCGCGGCCGAGATCCTGGTCGCCGTGTCGGCCCGTACGGCGGTCGCGGTCGACAGCAGACTCTCGCCGCCGCTGCTGCGCGCCCTGACCCTGGTGGGCACGGATCCCGGTCTGACGCTCGCGGCACTCGCCGAGCGGGCGCAGGTCAGCCGCTCCCGGGCGAGCCGGGTGTGCGACACGCTCGAAGAAGCCGGGCTGCTGGCCCGCTCGCCGCGCACCGAGGACCGCAGGGGCGTCGGCCTGAGTCTGACCGGCCGCGGCCGCTGTGCCCTCGACCGGGTGCGGGCACAGCGCACCGCGTGGATCAGGGACGCCTTGCTGCGCATGCCGGAGTCCGATCTGAGCGGACTGCTGGCCGCGCTGCGGTCGCTCGGCCCGTCGCTGGCCCACGGGCATCCTGAGCACTCGCCGGAGACGCCTTGGCCGCCCGCACGGTTCACCTGACGCGCCCTCAGACCGCATCCGCCTCCAGCGCCTCCTCCACACCACGGAAGACCGGCAGCACGCCAGAGACGCCGGTGATGCCCAGCACCCGCTCCACGAACGGGGAGAGAGCGGCCAGCCGGAGCCGCGGGCCGAGCACCCCATGAGCCCGCAGGACGACGTTGATCGTGGTCGAGTCGAGGAAGGTCACCCCGGCCAGATCGAGGACGACCGAGCCCTGGCAGGCCCGGCCCGCCGCGGCGAGGGCCTCGTCGAGCTCGGCCGCGCTGTCGAGATCCACCTCGCCGCGGACCGCGATCACGGTCGACCGACCTGTCTCGCTCGTGGACAGTGACATGGCCGCCTGACCTGAACTCCGGCCTGAATGCACAGCGATCCCTCGAAATGTCGTCGAATCCGCGGAGAGTGGGGTAACCGCATGGGGACGGTGCGCCACAACGCCGCGATGGAGCGGTGTCAGGCCCTACCGTAGCCGACCGTTGTCATTTGACAACAATTGCCGTCAGGCAACAATCTGGTACCCCTGCGATCCCAAGTTCGGCGACCCGTGGGCCGGTTGTCGCAGTGATGGGTCGCATCGAAGGGACGCAGATGGAGCTAATCGGTACCGGTCGCACGCCCGGGCGCCCGGCCGGACCGGCCGGAGCGCTCCTCGAGCTGGTCCAGCGCGGTCGCCCGGAACGCTTCGAGGCCTTCGGTGAGCCGGGCGACGTCCGCCGAGGACATCTGCTCCAGCACGGCCCGCACCTCGCGCGCGCGGTGGTCCCGGAGTTCGCCCAGCACCTGCTCCCCGAGCGGGCTGAGGCCGACCTCGACCTCGCGCCGGCTCGTCGAGCTCGGCACTCTGCGGATCAGGCCGACTGCCTCCATCCGGTCACACAGACGGCTGACCGAGGAGGGACGCGAGGCCAGGGCGTCGCCGAGCGAGCGAAGATTCATGGACCCGCCCTGCTCGATCACGATCAGGGCCCGTAGCTGAGAGGGCGGCACCGGTCCGGACGGCGCGGACTCCTGCCCTCGACCCCACAGGAGTTCGAGGAGCTCCGAGACGGCGTCGAGCGTTTGCGCGGCTTCATCTCGGGAGACGGGTGGACGGATCGAGCGAGGCACCGATCCACCTTGTCATCTCCTGAAGGCCATGGCCAGCCGCGCCGGTCCACCGGAGCCCCGAGAACAGACCACCGCGACCACGCGGACCCACTCGCACGAGAACCGCACGAGAAAGCCATCACGACCGTGACCTCTGTGAACGACGTCGACAGAGCCCTGCGCGCGGCCCCGCCGCATGCGCTGCTCGACACCCTGCGCCCCCTCCTGACGGATGTCTGGGGGGCGATCGACGCCGACCTGCTGCTGGCGGACTACGGGCTGACCGTGCTCCAGTCGGTCGAGGAGCCCGGCGACCCCGCGCGTGCCGTCTCCCTGCACAACAGCCCCGAGGGCCGGGCCTTCGGCAGTCAGGAGCCGCACGAGGAACACCCCCGAAACGCCGGGCGGACCCGTCTCCATCTGCCGGTCACCGCCCGGGGCGAGCGCCTGGGCATCCTCACGGTCCTGCTGCCCCCGGAGCCCGTGGACCCCGTGGTGACCGACGAACTGGTGCAGGTCGCCGACCTGCTGGGCCACGCGATCGTCGTGGCCGAACGGGACACCGACGTCTACCGGCAGGCCCGGCGGATCGGCCGGCTGACGCTGGCCGCCGAAATGCAGTGGGAACTGCTCCCGAGCCGGGCCTGCGCCCGCGCGGAGTTCGCCGTCGGCGCCCAGCTGGAGCCCGCTTACGCGGTGCGCGGGGACAACTTCGACTGGTCCTCGGACGCGCACCGGCTCACCCTGTCGATCATCAACGGGATGGGGGACGGCATCCACGCGTCCTTGCTGACCCACCTCGCCGTCGGCGCCCTGCGCAACGCCCGCCGCGCCGGGCTCCCGGTCGCCGACCAGGCCAGACTCGCCGACCAGGCCCTCTACGCCCAGCACCACGGCGACCAGCACGTGTCGGCGCTGCTGCTCTCCTTCGACCTCGCCACCGGCCGCGCGCTCGCGGTGGACGCGGGCTCGCCCCGGATGTGGCGCCGACGGGGTACGGCCGTGGAGCGGATCGAGCTGGAGGCGCAGCTGCCGCTCGGCATGTTCGAGGAGTCCGACTACGTGCCGCAGGAGTTCGGCGTCCTGCCCGGCGACCGGCTGCTGGTGGTGAGCGACGGTGTGTACGACGCGCTCTCCCCGCTCGGAGAGGTCTTCGGGGAGCGGGCACTGGCCCGTGCCGTGTCGGCCACCGCCCTGCTGCCCGCGGCCGACGTACCGCGCGCCGTCCTCGACGAACTGGCCCGCCACCGCGTCACCGAGCCGCTGGACGACGCGCTGATCGTCTGTCTGGACTGGTCCGGCAGACCGGCCGGCACGTCGTCCGACTGATCCCGCGCCCGAGCCCAGCCGCCGCGATGGCGGACACGGTGCATCCTCCGGCCCGCTCGGGGCACCCGGACCGGGCGGAATCCGGTCGACGGCGGCCGGGGCCCGAAGGCCCGGAGGTGGACGGTGGACTGGTGGATGTGGCTGGTCGTCGTGGTCGCGGCCCTGGTGCTGCTGAGCGTGGCGGCGGTCTGGGTGCAGACGAGCAGACGGTCGGGGACCGTCATCGCCGTGCGGCGCGAGGACCGGTTCGGGAAACGGGAGGTGTGATGAGCGAGTTGATGTCCGCACGCGATCTCGGTGGACGACCGGTGGTCACCCTGGGCGGTGAGGCGGTGGCGCGGGTCAAGGACACCGTCTTCGACGGGCCCGCGGGACGGGTCACCGGCTTCACCCTCAACGGCCGGGGGCTGCTCGCGGGCCCGCTGAAGCAGAGCCTGCCGTGGAGCGCGGTGCACTCGCTCGGCCGCGACGCCGTCATGATCCTCGGCCGGGAGGTCCTCGCCGAACCGGTCGCGGTGGTCGCTCGGGACGAGGCGGCGCACGGCCGGGTACTGGGCGCCAGGGTCCTGACGGACATGGGCACGGAGGTCGGCACCGTCTTGGACCTCGTCGTCGAGGCCGGTATCAGCGGGCGCGTGGTGGGGTTCCGGATCGCCGCCCGTCAGACGCTGGAGTCCGGTTCGAAGCGCCGCCGCCGCAAGGTGTACGTGCCCCGGGGCGAGACGCTCGCCGTGTCGGGACAGGCTCTCGTCATCCCCGCGAACGCGACCCGCTTCGTCGCCGACGACCTCGCCGGTTTCGCGGCACAGGTCGAGGCGTTCCGCCTCCGGGACACCGCGGACCGGACGGAACCCACACCGTGACACTGTTCTCCCAGGTCCGCGGAGTGCCGGTCGTCACGCTCGGCGAGGCGACCGAGCTCGGTGTCGTGAAGTCACTCACGATCGATGTCGCGTCGGGGCTGGTGAGCTCGGGGACTACGCCCTGGTCGTGCGGATCGGCTGAGGTCGGCTCAGTACCCAGGAGCCGTCGAGGCCGCCTCCGAGGTGCCGCCGGACGAGGTGGTGTCCGACGTCGTGGCATCCGCACTCGTCGTGGCATCGGTCGTCGTGTCGGACGACGCGAGGCCGTCGTACGGCCCCGGCTCCGACGCCCTCGTGGGCGGTTCGGAGGAGGGGGAATCCGGATCCGAGGACAAGGAGGCGGACGGATACGGCACATCGGATGACGACGAGGACGACGACGAGTCAGAAGAAGAGGACGACGACGGCGGCGACGACGAGGACTGGGGCCTCCGCGACGACGACTTCGGTGACGACGACATGCTCACGGCGGGGGACGGCTTCGCCGGAAGGTACGTCTTCTCGTCCCGGCGGCCGTCGGTGTCGCCCCGGTGGCGGCCGACCCATTCGTCGCGGTGGGGGTCGTAGATGACGAAGACGTCGACGGTGGTCTTGGCGGGCACGACGACCACCACGTTCTGCGACCGGTACGAGGGCCAGGTGTCACCCGTCCGCCTGGGCACGGTCCGCTGCGCGACCGCCGGTGTCAACGGGTTCCCGCAGGCACAGCGCACGCGCGGTACCCCGTGGCCGTCGACGAGGACCGCCGTGCCCGTCTGGAGCACCGCCTGGTAGCCGGTGGCCGCGCCGCCGCGGTAGCCGTGGTTGGTGACGCGGGTGTCCATCCGCAGCTGTACGGGGGTGAGCGAGCGCAGGTAGGCCGGGACCTCGGTGGGCTCGACGTCCGCCACGGAGGCGAACGCCTTGTTCTTCGCCGGCTCCGCCCGGAGCGCCTTGATCTGCTTCTCCACATCGCAGCTCGCGGTGTTGCGGGTGCCGCCGTAGAGGCCGGGCGCGGAACCCGACACACCGCGCGTGACATTGGCGGACTCCGGCATGTCCGCCGCGGGTGTCACCGGCGCGGTGGAATCGGACTTCGCCGTCGACTCCGTGAACGGGTCGGGACCCGACTTGTTCGCGGCCTGCAGGAACACCTCGCCGCCCGATCCCGTGCCGGACGTGCCGCCCGAGCGGCTGAGGACGACACCGATCACCACCCCCGCCACCACGACCCCCGTGATCAGCGCGATCCTCGGCGCCGACTTCCACCAGGGGTGGTCCGGACCGCTGCCGTGACCGGGCGGGCCGCCGGAACCGCCGCCTCCCGGGCCGTCGCCGCTCGGCGGAACGCCAGGCGGTGGCGCGAGCGGGCGGCCGATCCCCTGGGTCGGAGCGTGGTCGGAGGCACCCGGCCGGGGGGAGCCCGACAGCGGGCCCGAGGGGGGGCCGGTGGGCCGGTCGGAGGACGGCGGGTCGACGCTCACGAGCTCTTCTTCCGGGCGTAGGGATCTCGCGGCATTTCACGCGCTCCATGCCGTTTAATTCCACAACGCGCCCATTGTGTGCTCCGGTCGGGTGCCCCCCGCAAGCTGACGCGGTCGATGACGCGGTCGGCCCTCCCGACGCGCGGTGGACCCCGGCGCTGCTTAGCGTGGCAGCGTGATCCCGCAGACACCGTCCGGCCAGGTCGTCGCCACTCCGGGCGAGCGGACGGCCGCCCGCCACGGATGGGGCCAGGCCCTGCTGGCGGTGGTGGCCGGGGTGCTCACCATGCTGGCGGCCGCCGCCCTCGGGCTGTGGGGGGCCGGTGCCACGGGCCTGCCCGACCACGCCTACCCACGGGTCGTCACGGCCTCCGTCGTGACCGCGGTCGGCGGCACCATCGAGCTCGCGGGTGACGTGGGCGTGATCGCCGACACTCGGGCGGGGCTGACGGTGATCCCCCTGTCGGTCACGCTCGCCGGGGCCCTGGTGATCGCCGCCGGCTTCCTGCGGCCGCTGCGGCACCGGGCCGTCGTCGGCGCACCCGAGCTGGCCGGCTGGGCCGTCAGGATCGCGGTGCTGTGGCTACTGGCCCTCCTCGGACTCGCGCTCTGCTCCCGCCAGAAGTTCAAGATCTCCCTGGGTACCGGGACGATCAGCGACATCGGCGACCTCATCGGGGTCTCGCCCAAGGTGGGCTTCAAGACCGATGTTCCCGTGACGCTGCTCTACGGGGTGCTGTGGCTCGTGGGTGTCCTCGTCCTCGCCCTGCTCGTGTCGCGCGCGGCCCCGCTACCGGCCCGGTTGCTGCGCTTTCAGGAGTCGGTGCGTCCGGCCGCGTACGCCATGGTGGCGCTGCTGCTCGCGTGTGTCGCCGCCGGGGTGGTCATCGCGCCGGTGACGGCCGCGACACGTGGGCATGTCCCCGAGACCTTCGCGGTGATCTTCCTCGGGCTGCCCAACCTCGCCTGGCTCGCCTTCACGATCGGGCTGGGCGCCACCTGGACGGGGCGGGTGGACGGACCCTTCGGGCTGCCCATGCCGCACGTCCTCGACCAGGTGCTGCGCGCCCCGGACGTCTCCACGCTCAATCTACGCTCCCTCGGCCACTACGACGGCAGGGTGTGGTGGCTGCCGGTCGTCGACGCGCTGCTGCTCCTGGGCGCCGCGTTCCTGATGGCCGCCCGCTCACCGGCCCGGATGCGGGCCTGGCGGCACGCCGTGCGGATGGCGCTCGCGCTGGCGCTGACGGTGCTCATGATCTGTCTCGTCGGCAGGATCTCGGCGCACTACGGCCTGTCGCTCATCGGCATCGGTGACGCCGGCGGCGGCCTCGCGGGCGAGCTCTTCCTCAAGCCGAAGCTCTGGAGCGCGCTCGGGCTCGCCGTCCTGTGGGGCCTGGTGACCGGGTTCCTCGGCGCCCTGCTGGCGAAGAGAGTCCACCGAAAGGGCGAGGTCGTGCAGGACTCCGTCGGCTAGGACCTGTCCCGCGCGTCAGCGGTCACCCGGCTCGTCCATCACCCCCGGGACGAGACGCGTCGGTTCATGGTCGTCGGGTGCCCGTACGACACCAGTGCGGGCCCGGCCCGGAACACTCCCGTTCCGTTCCGGGGCCACCACCGGTTCGTCCGCGACCGCGTACGTGCTCAGCCGCCTCCCGTCGGTGTACACCCAGCGCTCGTGTTCGGCGTCGTACAGCCACAGGGACTCGCCGTCGACGATCACCCCCATCCGCTGCCCGCGCGTGATGCCGCGGAAGGACGCTCCGTCCAGCCGCCCGGCCGCGAGGTCCTCGACCGCGCTCCGATAGCGGGTGAGCGCCTGCTCCACGAGGGCGAGGAGCGGGCGCGGGTCGGCGGTTCGGGTGACGGAGCCGCCCTCCGCGGGCGGCGGCTGCGGTACGGCGACCAGCAGCCGGCCGTCCACCCAGGCCGCCCAGCCGTTGGCGCAGACGACCCGGCCCCAGTCACCGAGCCGCTCGACGAGTTGCACCGGGAGCAGCGCGTCGAGCGGCACGGTGGGCCGGGAGGGGTCCGGTGTCTCCCAGGCGGGCAGGCCGTCCGGCGGAACGACGTGCGTCGGACGGAAGTCGTCGATCGTCGCCGGGTCGGGAGTCGTCATCGCACCTACTTCCGCATGACCTCGGGTTCGTGCCGCCGCAGCAGCCGGGCCACCACGCACCCGAACACGATCGACAGCACGACCAGCATGCCCACGTTGACCAGCCACACGCCGGCCTCGTGCCGGAACAGCGGGTCGGAGGTGAGCCTCCCCGGTTCGATCCGGCCCAAGGCGATGGTCCCCGACATCGCGCCCAGGGCCCAGCGGGCGGGGACGAGCCAGGCCAGTTGCTCCATGCCGGGCACCCTGTGCAGCTTCAACAGCGCACCGCTGAACACGACCTGGACGATGGCGAGCAGCACCAGAAGCGGCATGGTGACCTCCTCCTTGGCCACCGCCGCGGAGACGACGAGGCCGAGCATCATCGCGGAGAAGGCGAGCAGGGCCACCACGAGCGTGATCTCCAGCAGTGGCGGCATGAGGACCCCTTCGCCGCGGGGCGCGTTGAGGTCGACGCCCAACAGGGCGACGAGGCAGAGCACGACGGCCTGGAGCACGGTGATGGCGCCGAGGACCACGATCTTCGACATCAGGTACGCCGATCGGGACAGGCCCACCGCGCGCTCCCGCTGGTGGATGACTCGTTCCTTCACCAGTTCGCGCACGGCGTTGGCCGCGCCCGTCAGAACTCCGCCGATGCACAGGATGAGCAGTACGTTCATCGCCGTCTCCGCCGTCAGTTCGCCGCCGGCCACCGCACGGGCCATCACGCCCATCACACACGGCAGCCCGACCATGACGACGAGGAAGGTCCGGTCGGCGCTGAGCACGGCCGCGTACCGGCGCACCAGGGTGCCGAGTTGCGCGGCCCAGCTCTGGGCCTTGGGCGGCGAGCCGACGGCGGCGGCCGGACCGGCCCGTGGCAGCTGCGGCCGCGCGACGGAGCCCGCGCTGTCGATGTACCGGCCCTGGAGCGGCGAGCCGCGGTACTCCCCCGCCCAGTCCCGGTCCTGGTCCCGCTCGAAGGCTTCGAAGGCCTCGGGCCACTGCTGGTAGCCGAAGAAGGCGAGGGCGCCGTCGGGAGGTCCGAAGTAGGCGACCTTGCCGCCGGGCGCGAGCACCAGGAGCCGGTCGCAGATGTCGAGGCTGAGCACGCTGTGGGTGACCACGATGACCGTACGCCCGTCGTCCGCGAGGCCGCGCAGCATGTGCATCACCGAGCGGTCCATGCCGGGGTCGAGACCGGAGGTGGGTTCGTCCAGGAACAGCAGCGACGGCTTGGTCAGCAGTTCCAGGGCGACGCTGACCCGCTTGCGCTGACCGCCGGACAGACTGTGGATGGACTGGCCGGCGCGCTGCTCCAGGCCCAGCTCCTGGATGACCTCGTCGACCCGCGCCTGGCGCTCCGCCTTGGCGGTGTCCTGCGGGAAGCGCAGCTCGGCGGCGTACGCGAGGGCCCGCCGCACCGTCAACTGGGCGTGCAGGATGTCGTCCTGCGGCACGAGGCCGATGCGCTGGCGCAGCTCGGCGTAGTCGCGGTAGAGGTCGCGGCCGTCGTACAGGACGGCTCCGCGGTCGGCGGGCCGCTGCCCGGTGAGGGCGTTGAGGAGCGTGGACTTTCCGGCGCCGCTGGGGCCCACGACGGCCAGCAGGCACTTTTCGCCGACGGGAAATGACACCTGGTCGAGGAGGATCTTGCGGCCGCGGTCGACGGCGACGGTCAGTTCCTGGACGTCGAGGGAGACCTCGCCGGTGTCGACGTACTCCTGCAACTCGTCGCCGACGAGGCGGAACGCGGAGTGGCCGATACCGACGACGTCACCCGGGGTGAGCGGGGCGCGGGTGACGGGCTGCCCGTTGAGGAACGTGCCGTTGTGGCTGCCGAGGTCGAGGATCTCGTACGTCCCGTCCGGCTGTGCCAGCAGTTCGGCGTGCCGCCGGGAGACGACCAGGTCGTCGATGACCAGGTCGTTGTCCCCGCCGCGGCCGATGCGGACGGTGCGGGCAGGCAGTGGCCGTACTGTGGTCGGCCGTTGGAAGGTGCCGCTGACCGATGGCCGAAAGGCGCCCGGCGACCGCTGCGGGGTCTTGTCGGCGAAGACCGCCCGGGGACCGTCGGAGGGGCTGCCGAAGTGGATGACGCTGCCCGGTCCGACGCCCCATTCGCGGACCCGCCTGCCATCGGCGTACGTGCCGTTCGTGCTGTTCTCGTCCTGGATGGTCCAGTGGTCCGCCTCGGGCCGCAGCACCGCGTGGTGCCACGAGACCCGCACGTCGTCGATGACGATCTCGCTCGACGGGTCACGCCCGACGTGATAGTCGCGGCTCGGACTCAGCACCGTGGAGCCCGTCTCGGTTTCGAGGACGAGTTCGGGCGCCGTCGGCGCGACCGACCGCTCTCCCATGCCCAGAATTCTAGCTATTCGCCGACATATGCGCCTGGTCAGCGGCTCACGTCGGCCGCCGCGACAACGAGTGGGCCGCTCCCGCCGGCTGACCGACCTGGCCCCGCTGACCGGGGGCCCCTGGACCTGTCGGGCGGGGCTCAGGCCGCGGAACTGCCGAGCGCGGCGGCGGTCCGCTGCATCCGCAGCGCGTCCACGGATTCGGCGAGGAGTTCGTACTCGGTGGTGTCGTCACTGGTGGCGATCCGGACGAGCTTTCCCGCGGCCAGCTCCTCGGCGACCAATTCCTGCTGGAGGGCGTCACCGCACCAGGCGCGCAGGACGCTCGGCACGTCGGGGACGGTGTCCGCCACCGGCGCGATCGAGTTCGGCGGGAAGGTCGGATCGTCGGGCTGCGGATCGAGCCGCGAGGCCATCCAGGAGGCACGGTCCCGCATCCACCACAGAGCCAGCGCCAGGGTGGGCGCGCGATAGGTCCCCAGTGGGACACCGACGCGTCTGCCTCCGCATATTCCGTATGCGGTCACATGGCACAGGAATTCGTCGTGCACGATCGCTCCCCCATTGCAACGCTCTCCGCCGGCCCGGCCTCACTTTCCCTGCGGCTCGTTCACTGCGTGCGGCTCGTTCGTGGTGCATGGTGGTGCTGCGCGCGTCATGCGTGGTCGTGCTGCGCGCGGGCTTGGCTGAATCGCCCTGTCACTCGAGTATCGCCACTCCTGACACTCTGTCACCATGCCATTCCAGCCAGTCTCCTGGCATATTCACGGCCGGGTTTGGCCGAAACGCGACTCACTGCCCTTACCCCGGAGGTAATCGACGCCCTCGGGCGTCGGCGGGCATGGTTGCGGTATCGGATCCCAGCGGGGCACCACGGCCGGGAATCCGCTCTCTGACCAGCGACTACCCTACTTTCCACGGAGGTTGATCCACCATGTCCGCAGTCGGCAGCCGTTACGAGAACGCCGTCGCCCGCTACTTCGAGGCCTGGAACGCCACTGCCCGGAATGCGCTCGACAAGGCGGTCGCCGCCGCCTGGAGCGAGGACGGCAGCTACACCGACCCGCTGGCCGAGGTCCGCGGGCACGACGGGATCACCGCGGTGATCGCGGCGGCGCACGAGCAGTTCCCGGGGTTCTCCTTCCGGCTCGCCGGGCCGGTCGACGGGCATCACGACATCGCCCGCTTCGGCTGGGAACTGGTCAACGAGGCCGACGGCACGGCGCCCGTCGCCGGATTCGACGTGATCACCCTGGACGGCGAGGACCGGATCCGCAGCGTCCACGGATTCCTGGACCGCGTGCCGGGCCAATGATGCTCCAGCCGTAGCCGTCAAGGGCGGGGGCGCGGGGCGAGTCGGCCTCGGTGCGGGCCTTCGCCGACTCCTGGTCCGGCCCCTTGGACGCGCCGGGCCGGACTCAGGCGGTCGACCGCCTCTGGGAGCTCAGCGAGCGGCTCAACGCCTGACCGACCGGGCCGCACGGCCCGGTCGGCTTCTCCTACGGCCTGATCGGCGGGGCTCAGGCCTTGATGATCGCGTCGATCCGCGCCAGCTCCTCCGTGGTGAAGTCCAGGGTGCGGGTGGCCGCGACGCTGTCCTCCAGCTGCTGGGGGCTGCTCGCGCCGATGAGCGCGGAGGTCACCCGGCCGCCGCGCAGCACCCAGGCGAGCGCCAGCTGCGCCAGGGACTGGCCGCGGGACTTGGCGATCTCGTCGAGGGCGCGCAGCTGCCGTACCAGGTCCTCGGTGACCGTGTCGGCGCTCAGGAAGGGGCTGTCGCTCGCGGCGCGCGAGCCCTCCGGGATGCCGTCGAGGTAGCGGCTGGTGAGCAGGCCCTGCTCCAGCGGGGAGTAGGCGATGGAGCCGACCTGCAGCTCGTCCAGCGTGTCCAGGAGCCCCTCGTCCTCGGGGCGGCGGTCGAGCATCGAGTAGCGCGGCTGGTGGATCAGCAGCGGGGTGCCCAGCTCGGCCAGGATGCGGGCGGCTTCGCGGGTCTGCTCCGCGGAGTAGTTGGAGACACCGACGTAGAGCGCCTTGCCCTGCTGGACCGCCGAGTGCAGGGCGCCCATCGTCTCCTCCAGGGGAGTCTCCGGGTCGGGGCGGTGCGAGTAGAAGATGTCCACGTAGTCCAGGCCCATCCGGGCCAGGCTCTGGTCGAGCGAGGACAGCAGATACTTCCGGGAGCCCCATTCGCCGTACGGGCCCGGCCACATCAGATAGCCGGCCTTGGTGGAGATGACCAGCTCGTCGCGGTAGGACGCGAAGTCCGCTTTCAGGGCGTCACCGAGGGCCGACTCGGCGGCACCGGGCGGCGGACCGTAGTTGTTGGCCAGGTCGAAGTGGGTGACACCGAGGTCGAAGGCGCGGCGCAGGATCGCGCGCTGGGTCTCCACCGGCCGGTCGGGGCCGAAGTTGTGCCACAGGCCGAGCGACAGCGCGGGCAGCTTCAGTCCGCTGCGTCCGGTGCGCCGGTAGGGCATGTCCGCGTAACGGTCGGGGTGTGCGGTGTACAACGCTTGCTCCTGAAAGGCCGGGAAAACAGGTCTCCACTCTCGCGCGGGCACGTGCAGAGGTCCAACGGGAGAATCGGATGGGACTGAGCGACGGCGCTTCTCAATCGGCGGCTACTGTTGTGCTCCATGGAACTGCGCCACCTTCAGCACTTCGTCGCGGTCGCCGAGGACCAGCATTTCACCCGGGCGGCGGAACGGCTCATGGTGTCGCAGTCGGGACTGTCGTCCTCCATTCGCGCCCTGGAGCGGGAGCTTCAGGCCCCACTGTTCGTGCGCACCACCCGTCGGGTCACGCTCACGGAGGCCGGTCGCGCCCTGCTCGGCGAGGCGGAGCGGATCCTCGCCCAGGTGCGCTCGGCGCAGGACGCCGTGGCCGCCGTACAGGGCGTGCTGCGCGGCACGCTCTCCCTGGGTACCGAGCAGTGCATCGCGGGCGTGGACGTGGCCAAGCTCCTCGCCGCGTTCCGGCGGCGCCATCCCGACGTCGAGATCCGGCTGCGGCAGGCGGGTTCCGAGGCGCTGGCCGAGGAGGTCGCCGCGGGCCGTCTCGACCTGGCCTTCGCCGTCAGGACGCGGGCGGACGGCGACCAGCTGCGGTCGGTCCCGCTGACCAGCGAGCCGATGACCGTGCTCTGCCATCCGACGCACCACCTCGCGACCGCCGCCGTGGTCACGCCCGAGGAGCTGGGCGGCGAGGCGTTCGTCGACTTCCATCCCGACTGGGGGCCGCGCCGCACCACGGACGCGGCCTTCGCGGCGGCCGACGTACGGCGCACCGTGGCCCTGGAGGTCAGCGACGTGCACAGCCTGCTGGAGCTGGTCCACGAGGGCCTCGGCATCGCCGTCGTCCCCCGCCATTTCGGCCACAAGCGCGAGGCCGGCGGTCTCACCGCCCTCCCCTTCAAGGGCGCCTGTGAAGCCTCGTACGAGACCGTCGCCATGCTGCCGCCACCGGACGCCACCAGTCCGGCGGCGCGGGCGCTGATGGTGCTTCTCGACACCCCGCAAGAGGGGGCCTGACACCACCCCCGGACGGGTTCCAGCACTCCTGACCCGGCCCGCTCCCCGGCCGCAGACTCGTGGACGTCCACGACGGCGACTGCGAGGCTGGAGTACGGAGATGGCGGATCACACACGGCGGACGGTCCTGCGCGGGGCGGCGATCGCGGCGGCGGGAGGGCTCGTCGGCTCGATGGGGGGCCGCGCGGCGGCGGCAGCGGAACCGGTGTCGGGCACAGCGGCACAGGGCGGGCATCGGTTCCCGTTCCTGGAGGGGGCGTTCAAGCCCGTCACCGAGGAGCTGACGGCGTTCGACCTCCCGGTCACCGGACGCATCCCGCGCGAGCTGAACGGCCGCTTCCTGCGCAACGGCCCCAACGTCCTGGGCCTGGAGGACCCGCGCGCCCACCACTGGATGCTCGGCGAAGGCATGGTGCACGGAGTGCGGCTGCGGGACGGGCGCGCCGAGTGGTACCGCAACCGCTGGGTCCGCTCGGCCTCCGTGGCCGGGAAACTCGGCGAGCCGTACCCCGGGCCCGTCCCGCCGGACGACTTCCCGTGCAACACCCATGTGATCGGGTACAAGGCCTGACGCCCGACGGGAACCCGCCCGACCGGGCCTTCGCCAACGCGCTGATCAAGCACGACCTGCTCCGCGGCATCACACAGGTCCATCGGCTGCCGCGGGACGCCGCCGCGGGGGAGGCCGTCTTCGTCCCCTCCGAGGGCGCACGGGCCGAGGACGACGGCTATGCGGTCGCCTATGTGCACAACCCCGACCGCGGGGCCGCCGATTTGGTGATCCTGGCGGCCCAGGCCTTCACGCGCGAGCCGGTCGCCCGGGTCCATCTCCCGGGGCGGGTGCCGCTCGGCTTCCACGGGAGTTGGATTCCGGACGCGTGAGGGACCGCGATACGCGATGGTGGACGCATGCATGCAAAGGACATCCTCATCGACGCGTACAGCCGCATCCAGGAAGAGGTCCATGCCGCCGTCGAGGGCCTGCCGCCGGACGTTCTCAACGCCCGCCCCTCGGACGACGCCAACTCCGTCTCATGGCTGGTCTGGCACCTCACCCGCGTCCAGGACGACCATGTCGCGGACGCCGCCGGGCTCGAGCAGGTCTGGCTCTCGCAGGACTGGGAGAAGCGCTTCGGGCTCGATCTGCCGCGCCAGGACACGGGGTACGGGCACAGCTCGGCGAAGGTCGCCAAGGTACGGGTCGACTCCGCCGACCTGCTGACCGGGTACTACGACGCCGTGCACGAACAGACGCTGGAGTTCGTGCGCGGGCTGACCGCCAAGGACCTCGAGCGGATCGTGGACGAGCGCTGGGATCCCCCGGTCACCCTCGGCGTACGGCTGGTCAGCGTCCTGTCCGACGATCTGCAGCACGTCGGACAGGCCGCCTATGTACGGGGGCTGGTTCAGAGGGCGTAGCCGGGCAGGACGACGTCCTCGATGAGGGCCTTGCGCTCGTCGAACGGGATGAACGCGCTCTTCAAGGCGTTCACCGTGACCGTGCGCAGGTCCTCCACCGTCCAGCCCGCCTCCTCGACCAGCAGCGCCATCTCGCGCGTCATCGTCGTGCCCGACACCAGACGGTTGTCGGTGTTGAGGGTGACGCGGAAGCCGAGGTCGCGCAGGGCGGTGATGGGGTGCTCGGCGATGGAGGTCGCGGCGCCCGTCTGGAGGTTGGAGGTCGGGCACATCTCCAGAGCGATACGGCGGTCGCGCACCCAGCTCGCGAGGCGGCCGAGCTTGCCGTCGACGATGTCCTCGGTGATACGGACGCCGTGGCCGATGCGCTGGGCGCCGCAGACCTGGAGGGCCTGGTGGATGCTGGGCAGGCCGTGGGCCTCACCGGCGTGGATGGTGAACGGGACGCTCTCGCCGCGCAGGTGCTCGAAGGCGGCGAGGTGGTCGGCGGGCGGGAAGCCGTCCTCGGCCCCCGCGATGTCGAAGCCGACGACACCGGCGTCCCGGAACGCCACCGCGAGGTCGGCGATCTCCCGGGTGCGGTCGAACATGCGCATCCCGCACAGCAGGGTGCCGACACGGACCGGGGTGCCCGCGGCCGCCGCCTTGGCCATACCGGCCGCCAGACCCTCCTGCACGGTCTCGACGACCTCGGGCAGGGTCAGCCCGCCGTTCACCATCAGCTCGGGCGCGTACCGGACCTCGCCGTAGACGACGCCGTCCTCGGCCAGGTCGAGCACGTACTCCTCGGCCGTGCGCAGCAGGCCCTCGCGGCTCTGCATCACGGCGAGGGTGTGCTCGAAGGTGGCTATGTAGCGCACCAGGTCACCGGAGTTGGCGGCCTCGTAGTACCAGGCGGCCAGCGCGTCCGGGTCGGTGGTGGGCAGCGTGTGGCCGACCGTCTCGGCGAGCTCCACCAGGGTGGCGGGGCGCAGGCCGCCGTCGAGGTGGTCGTGCAGCACGGCCTTGGGGAGGCGGCGGATGGTGTCGATGCGGGGCGCGGTCATGCGTGTCGTTCCTCGGCAGGTTCTGAGCGGCTTGGTGGATGAGTCAGGCGGTGGCGGGCTGGAGCAGGTCCCAGCGGTTTCCGTACAGGTCCTGGAAGACGACGACCGAGCCGTACGGTTCGTGGCGCGGCTCCTCCAGGAAGGTCACGCCCGCCTCGCGCATGCGGGCGTGGTCGCGGGCGAAGTCGTCGGTGTGCAGGAAGAAGGCCACGCGCCCGCCGGTCTGGTCGCCCACCCGCCCGCGCTGTGCCTCGTCCTTGGCCCGGGCCAACAGCAGTCCGCTGCCGCCGCCCTCCGTGCCCGGCTCGACGACGACCCAGCGCGATCCGTCGGGCCGCGGCTGGTCCTCGACGAGCCGGAACCCGAGGGCTTCGGTGTAGAAGCGGATCGCCTCGTCGTAGTCGTCGACGACGAGGGTGACCAGCGCGATGCGTCGCATCGGGACCCCTTAGGTAGTTATACGTAACACGTTAGGGTACGGCATCCCATCGGATGCTTCCGTCCTGCCACCCGGGCGCCGGGTCGCAGGGCGCGGCGAGGTGCGGGACGCTGGGCACGCCGGCCAGGACCGCACGGGCCGGGTCCGCGCCGGGACCGGATCGCACCCGGTCGACGTTCATCTTTCACGTCCGCAGCGGGAACGATCTCCGCCCGGCAATCGTCTACATTTCTGTAGACCGTCTACAGAAATGTAGTCACTGCGGATGCCGTCTTCCGTCGCGCCCGCACGCCATGAGGAAAGGGGCCTTCGTCGATGTCCGCAGCCCTGCGCACCGCGCTGACGTACGTGGCCGATGTTCCCCGGGCCCTGTCGTGAAGCGCGCGGACGTGAGCGACCTCGCGGGATCGACCGCGGTCGGCAGCCTGGTGGCCTTCGTGCTGCTGACGCTGATCGTGACCGGTCAGGACGGCGCCCCGCTCTTCGGTGACCAGGACCTCCACGCCTGGTCGGCGCACCACCGCCCGCCCGTCGCGCTCGCCCTGGCCCGCGGGCTGACCTACACGGGCACGGGCGTCCTGCCGTATGCGATGGTCGCGCTGGCGGGCGTCGTCCTCGGTCGCACCGCGCGGCAGCGGACGCTCTTCGCCCTGGGCTGCGTCGGCTGTCTCGCCGCCGCCCAGGCCGTACGGTACGGCGTGATGTCCCTGGTCGCCCGCCCCCGCCCCGCGACGCTGGAGTGGGCCACGCGGGCTTCCGGCTGGTCCTTCCCGTCGGGCCACACCACCACGTCCGCCATCGCCGGCGGACTGCTCGTCCTCGCGGTGCTCGCGCGGGCGCCACGCGGCGGCCGGGCTCTCGCGGCGCTCCTCGCGTGCTGGGCCGTCCTGGTCGGACTCACCAGGGTCTACCTGGGCGTTCACTGGTTCTCCGACGTGCTCGGCGGCTGGCTGTTCGCCCTGTGCTGGCTGAGCCTCGGCGTCTACACCCTCGCCCGCATCGCCCCGCGGACGTTCTCCTCCCTACAGCCTGCCGCAGAAGGTGGCCGCAGGGCGCGTCGTGCGGACCGTGCTGAAGCGGGGCGCCCACCCATGACATCGTGAAGATCGACTCGGGTCGGCCCCCGCCGCCCCCCTACCAAGCGCTGCCCCCTGGCGAGCGCTGCCCCACAGGAGTTGAGTGCGATGTCCGAGCTGTCGAAGCCGACCGGAGCCCCCGCCCATCAGAACGTGACCTTCCCCAGCGCCGGGACCACGGCCCACGGCTATCTGACGCTGCCTCCGTCCGGCCAGGGGCCCGGGGTGATCGTCATCCAGGAGTGGTGGGGTCTGACCGACCACATCGCGCAGGTGGCGGACCGACTGGCCGCCGAGGGCTTCGTGGCCCTCGCGCCCGACCTGTACGGCGGCAATGTCGCCCATGACAGCGGCGAGGCCTTCCGGATGATGAAGGAGCTGCCTGTGTCGCGCGGCGTCGAGCTGCTCTCCGGTGCGGTCGACCATCTGCTCGGGCTGCCCGAGGTCACCTCGGACACGGTGGGCGCGGTCGGCTTCTGCATGGGCGGCGGCTTCGTCCTCTACCTGGCCGCGGCCGACCCCCGGGTCAGCGCGGCGGTGCCGTTCTACGGCGTGATCCAGGGCAAAATGCCTGACTTCTCCCACCTGAAGGCGCAGATCCAGGGTCACTACGGCGAACTCGACACGAGCATCCCGAAGGAGAACCTGGAGCAGCTGAGCAAGGCGATCCAGCAGCAGGCCGGCATCGTCGCGGACTTCCGTCTCTACCCTGCCGGCCACGCCTTCTTCAACGACGGCCGACCGGAGACGCACCACCCCAAGTCGGCCGCGCGGGCATGGGAGAGCACCGTGGGCTTCCTGCACGAGCGTCTCGGCTGAGCACGTCACCCGGGGCGGCCCGACGAGGACCGCCCCGGGTGACGGACCCCACGGTCACTCGCCCGGCTGATGGAGCGCGTCGAGGCGGGCCATCTCGTCGTCGGTGAGCCGCAGCGCGCCCGCGGCGACGTTCTCGACGAGATGGTCCGGACTGCCGGTGCCGGGGATGGCCAGCACGTGCGGGCCCTGCCGCAGGGTCCACGCGAGCCGTACCTGCGCGGGCGTCACGCCGTGCGCACGCGCCACGGCGAGCACCTCGTCGCCGTCGGTGCCGCTCGGCCCCTGCGCGCCGCCCTTGCCCGCGATCGCGAAGAACGGCACGAACGCGACGCCCGTTTCCCCGCACCTACGCAGCAGTTCGTCGGTCTCCGCGCTCGGGGAGTCGAGCCCGTACTGGTTCTGCACGCTCACCACCGGTGCGATGGCCTGCGCCTCCGCGAGGTGCCGGGGTGTGACGCTGGAGACGCCGAGGTGCCGCACCAGCCCCGCCTCGCGCAGCTCGGCCAGTGCGCCGAAGTGCTCGGCGATCGAGTCCTGCCCCGTCCGCCGCAGGTACACGAGGTCGAGGTGGTCGCGGCCCAACTGCCGCAGGTTCTCCTCGACATGGGCGCGGAGCTGGTCCGGCCGGGCCGGGGTGCCCCACTCCCCCTCGTAGTCCCGGAACGGCCCGACCTTGGATGCGATGACCAGGTCGTCCGCGTACGGGGCCAGCGCGCTGCTGATCAGCTCGTTCGCGGAGCGCAGCGACGAGAAGTAGAACGCGGCGGTGTCGATGTGGTTGACACCCAGTTCGATCGCGCGGCGCAGCACGGCGATCGACCGGTCCCGGCCGCTCGGAGTGCCGAGGTGGAAGGCCGCGCTGCCCGTCAGCCGCATCGCGCCGAAGCCGATGCGGCGGACGGGGAGATCTCCGAGTGTCCAGGTGCCCGCCGCTGCCGCGGTGATCGTTTCCGAGGTCATCGCGGCAGTTTCGCACACCTTTTCCGGGCCCGGGCGCCTGCTGTCGGCAGCCGATCAGCAGTAGAGGTTGCCGCCGGCCGAGGTCCCGAGGATCTGCACGAACCGCTGGTAGGCGTCCACCCTGCTCTGCACCTGCGCCGGGTTCTTGCCGTCGCATTCCAGGGAGCCGTTGATGCTGCGGATGGTCTGGCCGAATCCCGCGCTGTTGACCATGGCGTTGTGGCCCGTCATGCTGCCGGGCCCCGTCTGGGTGTTCCAGTACCAGAGGCCGGTCTTCCAGGCCACGGCGGCGTCGTTCTGCACCAGGTAGGGGTTGTTGAGGAGGTCGATGCCGAGCGCGTCACCCGCGGCCTTGTAGTTGAAGTTCCAGCTGAGCTGGATCGGGCCTCGGCCGTAGTAGGCCGACTGTCCGGCCGGGCAGCCGTAGGGCTGGCTCCAGTCGCAGTAGTGGGGGTAGTTGGCGGTGTTCTGCTCCACCACGTAGACCAGGCCGCCGGTCTCGTGGCTGACGTTGGCCAGGAAGGCCGCGGCCTCCTGCTTCTTCACGGTGTCGCTGCCCGTGTTGGCGAAGGCCGGATAGGCGCTCATCGCCGCCCGCAGACCGCTGTAGGTGTAGAAGGAACTCCGGTTCGGGAACATCTGGTTGAACTGCGCCTCGCTCACCACGAAGCCGTCGGAGGGAGGCGTGGAACCTCCGTCGCAGGCGTAGGGGTCCCAGTACCAGGTGCTGATGGTGGGGTCGTAGCCCGGGTTGTCGTGCTCGGCGATGTAGGTCTTCCCGTCGGTGTAGCGGACGACGTCACCGGTGACGTACGACCTCCCGGCCGCCCAGTTCGGATAGCTCGAACAGGCGGCGGCGGAGGCCCCCGAGGCCGGTAGCAGCACCGGGGTGGCGGACGCGAGGGCGAGGGCGGTGAGGACTGCGGAGATACGGCGCCTCGACACAGGTCAACTCCTTTGCGGGACACGGCCGCTCCCGGACAAGGGCAGCGCGGGGCGGAGCCTTGTGCGCACGTGCCGGCGGAGCCGGCCACGGCGTCGGGGGCGGCCGTGGTGGGGGGTGTGGAGCCACACTCAACCGCTTTGGTATGTACCAGTCAAGGGTGTAGACCAGTCAGATCTGACAAGGTTGGCAGAGAGGGTCGCACGACGGTGTCCCGGCAGATCCTCGACGATCTGACGGGACACCGTCGGGGCCGCGTCAGCCCAGCGGCTTCTCCAGCACCGCCTTGCGGTGGCTGAACGTCTCGATGGAGTAGCGGCCGTGGTAGCTGCCCATGCCGCTCTCGCCGACCCCGCCGAACGGCAGGTCGGAGACGGTCAGATGGGCGAGCGGCAGGCCGAAGCCGAGGCCTCCGGAGGACGTCTCCCCGGCAAACCGCTCCCGGGTGGTGTCCGACTCGGTGAAGACGTACAGCGCCAGGGGCTTGTCGCGGTCGTTGATGAAGTCGACGGCCTCGTCCAGCCCCGCCACCGTGACGATCGGCAGGATCGGCCCGAAGATCTCCTCCTGCATCACGGGCGCCTTGGGGTCGACGTCGGCGAGGACGGTGGGCGCGAGGTACTTGGTGGCCCGGTCGCCGGTGCCGCCGACAACGGTGCGGCCGGAGTCGAGCAGCGAGCTGAGCCGGTCGAAGTGCCGCTCGTTGACGATCCGCCCGTACTCGCCCGACCGCTGCGGATCGGCACCGAACAGGGCCTCGACGGCGCGGGCGAGCTCGGGCTCCAGCGCGCGGGCGGTCTCCGGGTCGGTGAGGACGTAGTCCGGTGCGACGCAGGTCTGCCCGGCGTTGAGGAACTTGCCGCGGGCGAGCCGGTCCGCGACGACGGACAGGTCGGCGTCACGGTCGACGAACGCCGGGGACTTGCCGCCCAGTTCGAGAGCGACGGGGGTGAGGTGCTCGGCGGCGGCCCGCATCACGATCCGGCCGACCGCGCCGTTGCCGGTGTAGAAGATGTGGTCGAAACGCTCCGCGAGCAGCGAGGTGGTCTCCGGAACGGCGCCCTCGACGACGGCGACCGCGTCGGTGTCGAGGTAGCGCGGCAGCAGCCGGGCGACGGCCGCGGAGGTGGCGGGGGCGAGCTCGCTGGGCTTGACGACCACCGTGTTGCCCGCGGCCAGCGCGCCAAGCATCGGCGTCAGCAGGAGCTGCACCGGATAGTTCCAGGGGGCGATGACCAGGACGACGCCCAGCGGGTCGAATCGCGTCCAGGCCGTGGCGTCGGCGCCGAGGTGCGCGGGGACCGGGGCGGACTCGGGACGCAGCCACTCCTCGAGGTGGTCGAGGGTGTGGTCGATCTCGCGCACGGTGAAGTCGATCTCGGTGCGGAAGGCCTCGGTGGAGCTCTTGCCGAGGTCCGCGTGGAGGGCTTCCGCGAGCTCGGCGCCGTGCGTGGTGAGCAGCTCGCGCAGTCGGCGCAGTTGGCTGGTGCGCCACGCGAGGGGCTTGGTGCGGCCGGAGCGGAAGGTGGCGCGCAGCCGGGCCACGAGGTCGGCGGGCTGCTCAGGGGTGCGGTCGTTCACGGTGCCTCGCTGATCGGTGCGGACCTGGCGGCCCGCGGGTGGTCGTCTTGAGCCGGCAGGCTCGGTGTAAACACCAACCTTTCATGCAGCCAAATAAATTCCCGATACACGGAGAAAACGTACCGTGATCGTCGCGTCACGCGAAGGCGTCAGAGGGCGGGCTCCGCGGGAGCTGCGTCGAGCGTGTCCACCAGGCGCTCCAGCAGGCCCCGCAGTAGCTCGTCCTCGCCGTCGCTCAGGACCGGGCACCGCGCGCGGACCTCGCGGTCGAGACGGCGCCAGTACGTCTGGCCGCGGGGGGTGAGATGGGCGAGGATGCGCCGCCGGTCCAGGGGGTCGACGCGGCGGTGGACGAGGTTCTGGTCGACGAGCTGGTCCACGAGCTTGGTGAGCGTCGCGGGCGGCAGGAAGGCGGCTTCGGCGACCGCGGTCATGTGATGGCCCTCACCGTCGGAGAGCAGGACGAGCACCCGCCAGGCGTCGAGCGAGCAGCCGTCCTCGTCCAGGACGGCCTCGAGGCGGCGCGCGGCCAGCCGTTCGGCCCGCGTCAAGAGCCGCATCAGGTCCTGGGGCTGACGCGCGGATCGGCTGGCCATCCTGCTCCTTGGTCACGGCGTGCGTACATCGTATGAGACGGACTGGAGTTCACCGCGGGGACCCGAAATCATGACGCCATGTTCGGGAGCGCTCCCCCTCCGCTCGACTGGTTCACGGCCGACGACACCGTGCTCGGTGTGGCGCTCGTCTTCCCGCTCCAGGGGTCGGCTGGCATCTTCGGGCCCACCTGCGAGCTGTGCGCGCGGCTGGCCACGGAGGAGGTCAATCGCGCGGGCGGCGTCCTGGGCAAGGAACTGCGGCTGCTGCCCGTGGACGGCGGCGCCCCGCCGGGTGTCGTCGCCGACCACGTCGAGGCCCTGGTGGACCTGGGAGTCGTGCAGGGCGTCACGGGCTGGCACATCTCCTCGGTGCGGCAGGCGCTGGCGCCGAGGATCGCGCACCGGGTGCCGTACGTCTACACCGCCCTGTACGAGGGCGGCGAGCACACCGCGGGGGTGTTCCTCACCAGCGAGACACCGCGCGATCAACTCCGGCCCGCGATGGGACTGCTGGCGCACGAGCGCGGGGTGCGGCGCTGGTTCGTCGTCGGCAACGACTACATATGGCCGCGCCGTACGGCCCGTGCGGCGCTCGGGTACGCCCGCGAGTCCGGGGCCGCGGTCTGCGGGCAGTCCTATCTGCCGCTCGGCACCCACGACTTCGACGGCGTGCTGCGGCGCATCGAGCGGTCGGAGGCGGACGCCGTCCTGATGCTGTTGGTGGGCAGTGACGCGGTGCGCTTCAACCGGGCGTTCGCCGCGGCCGGACTGGATGAGCGGTGTCTGCGGCTGAGCACGCTGATGGACGAGAACATGCTGATGGCCAGCGGTCCGAGCACCACCTCGGACCTCTTCAGCACGGCGGGCTTCTTCGCCTCGCTCGCGAATCAGGACACCCTCGACTTCCATGGCCGGTACGCCGGGAGGTACGGCGTCGAGGCACCGGCGCTCGGAAGCCTCGGCGAATCCTGTTACGAGGGTGTCCTGTTGCTCGCCGCACTCATCGCCCGGGCCGGTTCGCTCGACGTGTCGGCGATCGGAGCGGCGGCCGACACCGTGTCGTACGAGGGGCCGCGCGGACTGCTCCACCTACGCGGCAGCCATGTACGACAGCGGATCTATCTGGCGCGGGCCGAGGGCGTCGACTTCGACGTGGTGGCCGAACTCGATCTTCACGGATCCCGCCCTTGACATGTCCGCACCCGCACCAAGATACTTCCTACAGGAAGTAATGAGAATGCTCGGGCGATCTGTGAATTCATACATCGAATTCAGCCCCGGGCATTTTTTGTTGCCCGGAGAGAGCGGGAAGATACAGCCGGGAAAGTCTGGGGAAACGCCCTGGAAACAGGGCGACTTGAGGCTGTGACCGCACTTCAGGAACCAGTCGGCACACCATCAGCGGAAAGCTGGAGACTCGCACGCCATCACCGCCCCTGAAGGGCTGTCTCTTTCTTTTCGGCTGTCCCCTCATGGGACTTAGGGGGTTCTTTTGTCCAGCGTTTCCAGGCTTCCCAGGGTTTCCCCGGTTTCCAGCGCTTCCCGGGTTTCCAGCACCTCCAGGCGTCGGTTCGTGGCCGGCACCGCGGCGCTCGCCGCGGTCGTCGCGCTCTCCGCGTGCGGCGCGAAGACCGACTCCGGCGGTGCGTCCGACAAGGCGGCGCAGGCCGACACCAGCGGTGACACGGTCAAGGTCGGACTCCTCAACTCGCTCTCCGGCACCATGGCGATCAGCGAGGTGACCGTACGCGATTCGCTGAAGCTGGCGATCGACGAGATCAACGCCTCCGGCGGAGTGCTCGGCAAGAAGATCAAGCCGATCAGCGAGGACGGCGCCTCCGACTGGCCGACCTTCGCCGAGAAGGCGAGCAAGCTCATCAAGGAGGACCGGGTCGCGGCCACGTTCGGCTGCTGGACATCGGCGAGCCGCAAGGCCGTCAAGCCGGTCTTCGAGAAGAACAAGTCGCTGCTGTTCTACCCCGTGCAGTACGAGGGCCTGGAGGAGTCCCCCTACATCTTCTACACCGGCGCGACCACCAACCAGCAGATCGTCCCCGCGCTCGACTACCTCAAGTCACAGGGCAAGAAGAAGATCTACCTCGTCGGCAGCGACTACGTCTTCCCGCGCACCGCCAACAAGGAGATCAAGGCGTACGCGAAGGCCAACGGCATGACCGTGCTCGGCGAGGACTACGCGCCGCTGGGCTCAACGGAGTTCAGCACGATCGTCAACAAGGTGAAGGCGTCGAAGGCGGACGCGGTCTTCAACACCCTCAACGGCGACTCGAACGTGGCCTTCTTCAAGGAGTACAAGTCCGCGGGCCTGACCGCCACCAGCATGCCGGTGGTCTCGGTGTCGATCGCCGAGGAGGAGGTCAAGTCGATCGGATCACAGTACCTGGCGGGTCAGTTGACGGCCTGGAACTACTACCAGACGACCCCCGGCGCGGCGAACGGCAAGTTCGTGAAGGCGTACAAGGCCGAGTACGGCCAGGACAAGCCGACCAGTGACCCGATGGAGGCCGCGTACACCTCGGTCTACCTGTGGAAGGCGATGGTCGAGAAGGCGAAGTCCTTCGACCCGGAGAAGGTCAAGGCGGCCTCCGACGGCATCACCTTCGAAGCGCCCGAGGGCAAGGTCACGGTCGACGGCGCCAGCCAGCACATCTACAAGACCGCCCGCATCGGCAAGGTCGGCACCGACGGGCTGATCCAGGAAGTGTGGAACTCGGGCAAGCCGATCAAGCCGGACCCGTTCCTCAAGGGCTACTCCTGGGCCTCCGGCCTCTCCTGACCGCCCGTCATACGGGGGCCTCGGCCACCACGGACCTCGTCCATGACGAGAGGCCCCCGTGTCCCGTCTCCCCGGAGCCGCCCCATGACCGTGATCCTCGGGCAGATGTTCACCGGTGTCAGCATCGGTGCCGTCCTGCTGCTCATCGCGCTCGGCCTGTCGCTCACCTTCGGCCAGATGAACGTCATCAACATGGCCCACGGCGAGTTCATCATGGCCGGCGCCTACACCACGTACGTCCTCCAGAAGTCCATCACCGGCGCGGGCCTCTCACTGATCGTCGCGCTGCCCGTCGCCTTCCTCGTCTCGGGCGCCCTGGGCGCACTGCTCGAATGGCTGCTCATCCGCCGGCTCTATCTGCGTCCCCTGGACACCCTGCTGGTCACCTGGGGTGTCTCGCTGATGCTCCAGCAGCTCGCCCGGGACATCTTCGGCGCGCCCAATGTGCAGACCCGCGCGCCGGACGTCCTCACGGGGAACATCACCGTCATCGGCGGTGATGATCCGCTCACCTTCGCGAGCAGCCGTCTGTTCATCCTGGGACTGGCGATCGCGGCGGTGGTCGCACTGTCGCTCACGCTGCGGCTGACCCCGCTGGGGCGGCGCATCCGCGCCGTCGTGCAGAACCGGGACCTCGCCGAGGTGTCCGGCATCTCCACCGGCCGCGTCGACCGCACCGCGTTCTTCATCGGTTCCGGCCTGGCCGGGATCGCCGGGGTCGCGCTGACACTCGTCGGTCCGATCGGGCCCACGATGGGCACCAACGTCATCATCGACGCCTTCCTCGTGATCGTGGTCGGCGGCATCGGACAGCTCAAGGGCAGCGTCATCGTCGCCTTCGTGCTGGGAGTGCTGCAGTCCGTGCTGGAGTACTCGACCACGGTCAGCGTCGCGAAGGTGCTGGTCCTCGTGGCCATCGTCGCGTTCCTGCAGTGGCGGCCCCAGGGCCTGTACACCGTGCGGACGAGGAGTCTCGTATGACGACCACCACTCCTGCGGCTCCGCCGGTGCAGCAACTACCGGCCAAGAACGGCCGGTTGACCGCCCTACGCCCCGCGGCCGGTTTCGCCGCGGCCGTCGTCGTGCTGTTCGCCGTGGCTCCGCTCGCGCTCTCCGACTTCCGCCTCGGGTTGCTCGCCAAGTACCTGTGCACCGCGATCGTCGCGGTCGGCATCTGCCTGGCCTGGGGGCGCGGCGGACTGCTGACGCTCGGGCAGGGCGTGTTCTTCGGGCTCGGCGGCTACGCCATGGCGATGCATCTGAAGATCGCGGACGCCGGCCCCGGTCAGGTCCCCGACTTCATGCAGCTGTACGGTACCGCGACCGAACTCCCGTGGTGGTGGCGGCCGTTCGCCAACCCGGTCTTCGCGCTCGCCGCTACCGTTCTGCTGCCGATGGCCGTCGCGGCGATCCTCGGCTCGTTCATCTTCCGCCGCCGGGTCAAGGGCGCGTACTTCGCGATCCTCAGCCAGGCCCTCGCCGCGGCCTTCGCGATCTGGCTGGTCGGCCAGCAGGCCACCACCGGTGGCACCAACGGACTCACCGACATCCAGGGCTTCTTCGGCTACGACCTCGACGACCCGGTCAACCAGCGGATGGTGTACTTCGTCATCGCGGCCGTCCTGCTGCTCCTGATCGCCCTGGCCCGCCAGCTCATCCACAGCCGGTACGGCGAACTCCTGGTCGCCGTAAGGGACTCGGAGGAGCGGGTGCGCTTCCTCGGGTACGACCCGGCGAACGTGAAGCTCGTGGCGTACGTCGTCGCGGCGGGCACGGCCGGACTCGCGGGCGCGCTGTTCGTGCCCGCGGTGGGCATCATCTCCCCCGCGCTGATCGGGATCGTGCCGTCCATCGAACTCGTCATCGGCGCCGCGGTCGGCGGCCGGGCGAGCCTGGTGGGCGCGGTGCTCGGCGCGATCGCGGTCGCCTGGGCCAAGACCGCGCTGTCCGAGGAGTTCCCCGCGGCCTGGACCTACTTCCAGGGACTGCTGTTCATCGTAGCCCTGGCCTTCCTGCCGGGCGGCCTCGCCTCACTGGTGGGGATCGTCCGGCGGCGCAGGGCGAGCAGGGCGTCGGAGGGAGAAGCGGCATGACGGATCCGTCGACCACCGAGCCCGGGCCGGGGACCAGGCTCTCCGGCCTGGAGATACGGGGACTGCGCGTGTCCTTCGACGGTTTCACGGCCGTCGACGGAGTGGACCTCGACGTCCGCCCCGGCGATCTGCGCTTCCTCATCGGACCGAACGGCGCGGGCAAGACGACCCTCGTCGACGCCGTCACCGGCCTCGTGAAGGCGGAGGGGTCGGTGCGCTTCGCGGGCGAGGACCTCCTCGGCCGCAGTGTGCACCGGATCGCCCGCTCGGGAATCGGCCGCACCTTCCAGACGGCCACCGTCTTCGAGGAGTTGACGGTCCTGCAGAACCTGGACATCGCGGCGGGCGCGGGCCGCGGCATGCTCACCATGCTGCGGCGCCGCAAGGGTGTGCCGCAGGCCGTGGCGCGCGCCCTGGAGACGGTGGGCCTGACGGACGTCACCGACAGCCTCGCCGGGACCCTCGCGCACGGCCGGAAACAGTGGCTGGAGATCGGCATGCTGCTCGTCCAGGACGTCCGGCTGCTGTTGCTCGACGAGCCCGTGGCCGGCATGAGTCACGACGAACGGCAGGCCACTGGCGAGCTGTTGCGGCGCATCAGCCAGGAGCGGACGGTGGTCGTCATCGAGCACGACATGGACTTCATGCGCTCCTTCGCGCGCAGCGTCAGCGTGCTGCACGCGGGCAGGGTGCTCAGCGAGGGGACGGTGGCCGAGGTACAGGCGGATCCCAAGGTGCAGGAGGTCTACCTCGGGCACGCGGCCACCGGGGACGCCACGACGAGGATGCCCGAACCGACCGCCGTACAGGAGGCCTGACGTGATGCTGGAGATCGACGACGTACGTGTCGGCTACCACCGCGGTACCGTCCTGCACGGCGTCCGCGTCGAGGTCCCGCGCGACGGCGTGGCGGCCGTGCTCGGACACAACGGCGCGGGCAAGAGCACCCTGCTGCGCGCCGCCGTCGGACTGCTCACCCCGCAGAGCGGCCACGTCCGTCTCGACGGCGAGGACATCACCCGCCGCAAGCCGCACGAGCGGGTGGCGCGCGGCATGGCGTACGTCCCCCAGGGCCAGCAGGCCTTCCCGCACCTCACGACCGCCGAGAACCTCCAGCTGGTCGCGGACGGGCGCAGGCGCGGCAAGGCGGCGATCGCCGAGGCACTGGACCTGTTCCCGGCGCTGCGGACCCTGTCGAACCGTCGGGCCGGGCTGCTCTCGGGCGGCCAGCGGCAGCAACTCTCCATCGCCCGCGCCCTGGTGACAGAGCCCCGGATCCTTCTCCTCGACGAACCCACGGAGGGCATCCAGCCGTCCGTCGTCGCCGAGATCGAGGAGACGATCCTCGCCCTGGCCGCCCGTGGCGGGCTGTCGGTCCTGCTGGTCGAGCAGCACGTCGGCTTCGCGATGCGGGCGGCGCAGCGGTACTACGTCCTGGAGGCGGGCCGGGTCACCTCCTCCGGCGAGGGCGGGCAGGAGGCCGAGCGGTCGGTACGGGAGGCGCTCAGCGTGTGAGCGCGGCGTCTCCCGGCTCGTACGGGCGTGCGGCTCAGCCGGGCCCGCGCGGTGCTCGGCTTCACAGGAGTGCCGCGCGGGCCCGGTCGAGGTAGGCGCGCTCCGGTGCGCTGTCGGTCAGCGCGATGGCCGCCTCGTACGCCCGTACGGCCTCGACGGTCCGGCCGAGGCGGCGCAGCAGATCCGCTCGTACGGCGTGGAAGGCGTGGTAGCCGTCCAGGTCGAGCGCGTCGACGAGGGCGAGCGCCTGCTCCGGGCCGTCGACCTCGGCGACGGCGACGGCCCGGTTGAGGGCGACCACCGGGCTCGGGGCGAGCGCGGCCAGCTGGTCGTAGAGCTGGAGGATCTGGCCCCAGTCCGTGGCGGCCGCGGTCGGGGCGTCGCTGTGCACGGCGTTGATCGCGGCCTGGATCTGGTAGGGGCCCGGCCGCTCGCGGCACAGACAGCGGCGCACGAGGGTCTGTCCCTCGGTGATGAGATCGCGGTCCCACCGGGAGCGGTCCTGGTCGGGGAGGAGGACCAGGTCGCCGTCCGGTGTGGTGCGGGCCGGCCGGCGCGACTCGACAAGGAGCATCAGCGCGAGCAGGCCGAGCGCCTCCGGCTCGTCCGGCATCAGCTCGACGAGGAGTCGCCCGAGCCGGACGGCCTCCGCGCACAGGTCCGCCCGGCCGCCGTACCCCTCGTTGAAGATGAGGTAGACGACCGCGAGCACTCCCTTGACGCGGTCCGGGAGGTCGGCGTCGCGCGGGATGCGGTATGGGATGCGGGCGTCGCGGATCTTGGCCTTGGCCCTGACCAGGCGCTGCGCCATCGTGGGCTCGGGGACGAGGAAGGCGCGGGCAATCTGCGGGGTGGTGAGGCCGCCGAGCAGGCGCAGGGTGAGCGCGACCTGGGCCTGCGTGGCGAGCGCGGGATGACAGCAGGTGAAGATCAGGCGGAGCCGGTCGTCGCGCACGGGGCCCTCCTCGGCCGGTTCGTCCCGCGCGTAGAGCCGGTCGGCCTCGGCGTGCCGGGCCTCGCGCGTGGACTCGCGGCGCAACCGGTCGACGGCGCGGTTGCGTGCGGTGGTGATGATCCACCCGGCCGGGCTGGGCGGTATGCCCGACTCCGGCCACTTCAGCAGAGCGGTGGTGAAGGCGTCCTGGACCACTTCCTCGGCGAGGTCGATGTCGCCGAGGAAGCGGACGAGGACGGCGACCGCGCGGCCGTATTCGGCGCGGAACACGGCCTCGATGTCGGCCTTCGCGGTCATCCGTCCTCGGCTTCGCCCATGAAGGGCCGCACCTCGATGGGGAGCGTGGTCGCCACCGTCGCCTTGCGGCCCCATTCCAGCGCCGCGTCGAGGTCGGGAGCCTTGATCAGGCAGATCCCGCCCAGGTACTCCTTGCTCTCGGTGTACGGGCCGTCGGTGACGAGCACGTCGCCGTCCTTGGCGCGTACCACGGTGGCCGTCTCCGGTCCGTGCAGTCCCCCGGCGAACACCCACGCCCCGGCCTCGCGCAGCTCCGCGTGGAAGACGTCGAGATTGTGCATGATCTCCTTCAGGATCTCGGGCGCGGGCGGCTCGCCGGACGGCTGCATGACGCTCAGCAGGTAGTACTTCATGATGTGTGCTCCTCGGCCGTGTCGTTCTCGGCTCGTTCTCGGGTGGTCCTGCACTGACTACACGAACGGGAGACGGCCGGATCGACACACGACACGACGACGGCGGGAGATTTCTTCGATGACCACCGCACCGCATCCGCTCGTCACTGCGGCCAGACGGCTGGCGGCCGAGGTGCTGGCCCCGCGGGCGGAGCGCGTGGACCAGGAGGGCGTGCCGGCCGCCAGCATCGAGGCGGTCAAGCGGTCGGGGCTGCTCGGGGTGAGCGCGCCGGTGTCCTACGGCGGGTCGGCCGCGCCCGCCGCGGTGGTCCGGGAGACCGCCGAGATCCTGGCCGGGGCGTGCTGTTCGACCTGGTTCGTGCAGACCCAGCACCACACTCCGGTGATGACTCTGGCGAAGGGCGAACCCGCGGTGCGGGAGCGGTTGTTGGGCCCACTCGCGCGGGGGGAGCTGCTGTCCGGGGTCGCGTACGCGCAGCTGCGGGCCTACCCGCGGATCCCCGTCCGGGTCACCCGCGCGCGTGGCGGCTGGCGCTTCGACGGGACGGTCCCTTGGTACACGGGCTGGGGGCTGAACGACGTGATGCTGCTGGCCGGGGTGACGGACGCGGACGAGGCGCTGTTCGCGTTCACCGAGGCGCGTGAGCAGCCCGGACTGCGCCCTTCGCCGCCGATGCGGCTGGCGGCGCTCACCGCCTCGCGCACGGTGTCCCTGGAGCTGGACGGGCTGTGGCTCCCGGACGAGGCCGTGGCCCTGCGCACGCCGTACGAGTCCTGGGCGGTCACCGACCGCCCCAAGAACACCAACGCCTCACCGGCTGTCTTCGGGGTCACCGCGTCGGCGCTCGACCTGCTGGAGGGCGATCCCGCGGGGAAGGTGACCGGGCAGGTGCTCCGCGCCCGCCTCGACGAGGTCAGGCGACAGGCGTACGAGCTCGCCGACCACCCGGTGCCCACCGAGCGGATCGAGGAGCGGCTGACGGTCAAGACGCGGGCGTACGACCTCATGCGCGCCGCGACGACCGCGGCGGTCGTGGCCGGTGGCGGGCGCGCGATGGACCTGGGCAGCCCGGCGCAGCGGCTGGCACGCGAGGGGATGTTCCTGCTGGTGCAGGGGCAGACCGCCCAGGTGCGCGCCGCGCACCTCGGTGCGCTCGGATCGCTCAGCTCGTGAACGGCACCTGCGCGGCGGGGGCGGGCGTCGGTGCGAAGGGGTGCCGCCACAGTCCCTGCGCGGCCAGGCGCGGCAGGACACCCTCGCCGAACCAGTACGCCTCCTCCAGGTGCGGGTAGCCGGAGAGGACGAACTCGTCGATGCCGAGGGCGTGGTACTCCTTGATCCGCTCGGCGACCTCGTCATGGCTGCCGACCAGGGCGGTGCCCGCGCCGCCGCGGACGAGGCCGATGCCGGCCCACAGGTTGGGGTGGATCTCCAGGTCCTCGCGGTTGCCGCCGTGGAGGGCGAGCATGCGCTGCTGGCCCTCCGACTCGCTGCGGGCGAGGCCCGCCTGGACGGACTTCACGGTGTCCGGGTCGAAGCCGTCCAGGAGCTTGTGGGCCTCGGCCCAGGCCTGCTCGGCGGTGTCGCGCGTGATGACGTGCAGCCGGATGCCGAAGCGGACGGAGCGTCCTTCCTTCGCCGCCAGCCCGCGTACCCAGGCGATCTTCTCGGCGACCTGGGCGGGCGGTTCGCCCCAGGTGAGATAGACGTCGACGTGGCGGGCGGCGATCTCGCCCGCGATGGGCGAGGAGCCGCCGAAATAGACCTCGGGGACCGGGTCAGGGACCCGGGCCAGCCTGGCGTCCTCGACCTGGAGGTGCTCACCGGACAGGTCGACGGTCTTGCCCTCCCACAAGTCCCGCACGATCTGGAGGAATTCACCCGTACGACGGTAGCGCGCGTCCTTGTCGAGGAAGTCGCCGTAGGCACGCTGCTCGTGGCTCTCGCCCCCCGTGACCACGTTGAGGAGCAGCCGGCCGCCGGTCTGCCGCTGGAAGGTGGACGCCATCTGCGCGGCGAGCGTGGGTGAGACGAAGCCGGGACGGAAGGCGACCAGGAACTTCAGCCGTTCGGTGTGCTGACTGACCATCGCGGTGGTCAGCCAGGCGTCCTCGCACCAGGCGCCGGTGGGCGTGAGCGCGCCGACGAAGCCCAGGTCCTCGGCGGCGCGGGCGATCTGGCTCAGATAGGCGACCGTCGGCGGCCGGTCCCGGCCGGAGGCGGTGGCGGGGGTGCCGTGACCGCCGCCGACGACGTGGCGGCTGTCGCCGTTGGTGGGCAGGAACCAGTGGAAGGTGAGGGACACGGCGGCGTTCTCCGATCGTGGGGGCGGATGAGCGAGTGGGAGTTACAGCAGGCCGTGGCGAGGTGGCTTGATACCGCCCAGTACGTATCGGCCGATGTGCTGGATCTTCCAGCGGGCCGGGTCGTGCAGGGTGTGGGTGCGGGCGTCGCACCAATGCCGGTGCAGATTGAGGGAGTTCAGGGCCGAACGGGTGCCGGACAGCTCGAAGAGGGCGCCCGCCACCTCCACGGCGGTGGCGGAGGTGTGCACCTTCGCTGCGGCCACCGCGATGGACGCCTCGGCCGCCGAGTCCTCGGTCAGCTCGTCGCGGGCCGCGTCGACCGTGCGTGCCGCGACGCCGAGCGGCGCCTCGGACGCCCGGACCTGGACGGCGAGTTCGCCGAAGCGCTGGATGAGGAGCGGGTCCTCGGCCGCCGTGTCGAAGCCGCTCTCGAACCAGGGCCTGCTCTTGGTGCGAACGAACTCGGCGGCCTCGGCCAGTGCGCCCGCGGCGATCCCGGCGTCGATGGCGGCGTGCAGCAACTTGGCCATCGCCCCATGGAGTTGAGGGCCCTGGAAGGTGAGGTGGTGCGGGACGACACGGTCGGCGGGCACGCGTACGGCGTCGAGTCGGACGGTGCCGCTGGCCGTCGTACGCTGGCCCATGCCGTCCCAGTCGTCGACGACCGTGACCCCGGGGGCGTCGCGGGGGACGTAGGCGACGTGCGGGTTGTCGTCGACGGCGCGGGCGAGGACGGGGATCCAGTCGGCGAAGAGGGCGCCGGTGGAGTAGTGCTTGACGCCGGTGAGGACGCACGAGCCGTCGGGCCCGGGGTCGAGGCGGGTACGGATGTCCTGGATGTGTCGGGTGCCCGCCTCCGACTGGGCGTTGCCGAAGCGGCGCCCGGCCAGTACCTCGCCGAAGAAGAAGGCCTGCTGCTCCGGGGTGCCCTGGCGGCGCAGCACGTTCACGTACACGAAGTGGTTCTGCGGGATCTGGGCGATGCTGGCGTCGGCCGAGGCCAGCAGCCGGAAGATCTCCGCGAGGGTTTCCTGCCGTACGTCCGCCCCGCCGTGCTCGGCCGGCACGGTGACGGCGAGCAGCCCGGAGGCGGAGAGCCGATCCAACTCCGCACGAGGAAGGCGCCGTTCGGAGTCCCGTGCCGAGGCACCGACGCGGAACTCCTCGGCGAGCGCGGCGGCGACGGCCAGGGCCTCGACGTCGTCGGCGATCACTTTGGCGGTCACGGTGTCAGCCCGCCGCGGCCAGCAGGGGCGTACGGCCGAGGGCCGCCGAGAACTGGTCGACCACCTGTGTAAGAGCCTCGGCCGTGGCCGGGGCGACGGTGATGCCGCCATCCTCGCCCGTGGTGATGTCCTTGTCGAGGGTGAACCAGCCCTGGACGATGTGCGCGGCGCCCATGGAGTTGAGAACCGGGCGCAGGGCGTAGTCGAGGGCGAGGACATGCGCGGTGCTGCCGCCGGTGACGAGTGGCAGCACGGTCTTCCCGGTGAGGGCGTACTGCGGGAGCAGGTCGAGCAGGGCCTTGAGGACGCCGGAGTAGGCGGCCTTGTAGACGGGGGTGCCGATGACCACGCCCTCGGCGCGGGCGAAGAGTTCGGTCGCCTCGACGATGGCGGGGTGCTCGAAGTCGGCGCCGAGCAGGGCCTCGGCGGGGATCGTGCGGACGTCGAGCGGGATCACCTCGTGTCCCTGCGCGGCCAGCCGGGTGTCCAGATGACGCAGGAGCTTCGCGGTGCGGGAGGAGACGGACGGACTGCCGGAGACGGAAAGGACGGTGGCCATGGGGTCCTCTTTCGGGAGCGGGAGCGAGAGCGGAGGTCGGGGGGATTCAGCCGTGCACGGACTCGGGCTCGGGCTCGGCCCCGGTGTCCGGCGCTCGTGCTTCCCGTTCACGCGGCCCCCCGTCGGTACGCCGCTCGATCTTGCTGGTGACCTGGCCACCACTGACATAGGGAACCCAGTGGGCGAATTTCACGTGTTCCACGGGATCCATGGGATCCATGGGATCCATGGGATCCACGGGTTTCACGGGTTTCACGGGTTTCACGGGATCCGCGGGTTTAACGGGCGCTGCGGACATGCGGAACTCCTGTTGCGAATTTCGGGTACGCCGAATTCACGTGGTGCGTTCAGGGCGGCGCGCGGGATCGCGGAATTCAGGCGGTGCTGTGAGAACGCCGCACACGGCTGTGCGACGACAGCGCTGGGGCCAAGGGGGTGCGGCGGATCCGGGGACTCAGGCCGCGGTGCAACAGGAGGCACTGGAGACGCGCGCGAGATCGACGTGGCGTCGCCGCGTGAGGTCCAGTCGCATCATCATGCCGTCGATCGTGGCAGCCGGCCGTGCGGGCAGTCAAGGAAAACCCGACCGGTCTCGTATCGCGGACCACCGAATTTCACGAACGTGTGACAGGGAAACCCTTGAACGGGCCGTGGAATAGGCCCCATTCTGCTGCCGTGCGGACAGAGCAACTGGAATACATCGCGGCGGTCACCCGGCTCGGCTCGCTGCGCCGGGCCGCCGAGGAACTCCACCTCTCCCAACCGGCGTTGAGCGAGACCGTACGGAACCTGGAGCGCGAACTCGGCGTCGATCTGCTGGAGCGCAAGCGGTCCGGCGCACGGATGAGCGCCGAGGGGCGGGAGCTGCTGCCCCACATCATCAATGTGCTGGACGCGGTGGACCGGCTGCGCGGCGCGGCCGGGGAGCAGCACCGCATCAGCCGAATGGTCCGCGTCGGCACGGTGAACGCGGCGACGGTGCCGCTGCTCATCCCGACGGTCCGGGAGTTCCGCGCGGCGCATCCGCTGACGCAGGTGGAGGTGGTCGGCGCCCAGCAGACGGAGATCCACCGGGCCCTGTCGGAAGGCAGCCTCGACCTGGGCCTGGTGAACCACCTCGACGGTGACGACCTACCCGCCGACTTCGAGACCACCGAACTGCTGCGTGGCCGCCCCGTGTTGTGCCTGCGTCCGGACAGCCCGCTGGCCTCACTGGACGCGGTGTCGGCGACCGACCTACTGGACGGACGCGAGCCGCTGATCGCCATGCGGTCCGGGTACGTCATGCACCGCTATCTCCACCGGCTCCTGGAGGGCCGCCGCCCGGCCCTCTCGTACACGACCGACGGCGCCGAGATGGGCAAGCTCATGGTCGCCGAGGGGCTGGGGGCGACGGTCCTGCCCGATTTCAGTGTCATCGGGGATCCCCTCGAGCGGTGCGGCGCGATCACCCACCGGCCGCTCACGGACGACACGACACGGGTCCTGCTGATGCTGCGGCGCCGCCGGGCGGACTCGGTGCCTCGTGCCGCTCACGACCTGCACGAGGCGTTCGTGCGCAGGGCGGCGGAGCTCGGCGGCCGCCTGTCGGATCGGCCCTGACCGGGATCGTTCAGTCCTCGTCGCCGACCGGCACCACCACGAGGAAGGCGTCCGACTTCAGGTCCATCACCACCGTCGCGGGCTGACCCTCGGTGCGGCGCCGTGCCGCGTACTCCTCCGCCGTCCAGGATCCGCGCGGGCCTCCCGCGGGAAACCGCTCCAACACCTTCGTGCCCATCACGGCAGACACCTCCAGCTGACCTCGGACTCTCCTGTTGTCCCGCCTGCCCGCGATTCACCCGGACATGTCCGCAAGGACTCCGCCAGGCGCATCCGACCGCCGTATTCGCGTGGAAGAGATGAGGGAGGGAACTCGGTAAGGGGGTGGCCCGGCGAACGACGGAGGAACCCATGAGCGACGACGACCCCCGCCCCGGCCTGCACTGTCTGGTCACCGGTGCCACCGGCTACATCGGCGGCCGACTGGTCCCCGAGTTGCTGGACGCGGGGCACCGGGTGCGGTGTCTCGCCCGCTCCCCCGCCAAGCTGCGCGATTACCCATGGGTGGACGACGCGGAGGTGGTGCGCGGCGACGTCACGGACGCCGGTTCGGTAGCCGAGGCCCTGCGCGGTGTCGATGTCGCGTACTACCTCGTGCACGCCCTGGGCACGGGCCATGCCTTCGAGGAGACCGACCGGAAGGCGGCCGGGATCTTCGGCGAACAGGCCCGCGCGGCCGGGGTCCGCAGGATCGTCTACCTGGGCGGCCTGACCCCGGCGGGTGTCCCCCGGGAACGCCTCTCGCCGCACCTCAGGTCGCGCGCCGAGGTCGGCGACATCCTGCTGAAGTCGGGCGTGCCGACCACGGTCCTGCGCGCAGCCGTGATCATCGGCTCCGGCTCGGCCTCCTTCGAGATGCTCCGCTACCTCACCGAACGCCTCCCGGTCATGATCACGCCCCGCTGGGTGCGCACCCGGATCCAGCCGATCGGCGTACGGGACGTGCTGCGCACTCTGGTCGGCAGCGCGCGGATGCCCGCCGAGGTCAACCGCACCTTCGACATCGGCGGTCCCGAGGTCCTGACGTACCTGGAGATGATGCAGCGGTACGCCGCCGTGGCCGAGCTGCCGCGCAGGCTGATCCTGCCCGTGCCTGTGCTGACCCCCGGGCTCTCCAGCCACTGGGTCGGACTGGTCACCCCGGTGCCCGCGTCCATCGCCCGCCCGCTCACCGAATCGCTGCGCCACGAGGTCGTCTGCCACGAACACGACATCGTCCGGTACGTCCCCGATCCCCCGGGACGTCCGTTCGGATTCGACGAGGCGGTGTCGCTGGCTCTGCAACGGGTACGGGACGCCCAGGTCACCACCCGGTGGTCGTCGGCCTCCGTGCCCGGCGCGCCCAGTGATCCCCTCCCCACCGACCCCGACTGGGCGGGCGGCAGCCTCTACACCGATCGACGCGAAGTGGCCGTGGACGCGCCGCCCGGGGCGCTGTGGCGGGTGATCGAGGGCATCGGCGGTGAGAACGGCTGGTACTCCTTCCCGTCGGCCTGGGCCCTCCGCGGCCGGCTGGACCGGCTGGTGGGCGGTGTCGGACTGCGGCGCGGACGGCGCGACGCCGCCCGGCTGCGCGTGGGCGACTCGCTCGACTTCTGGCGCGTCGAGGACATCGAGCCAGGTCATCTGCTGCGGCTGCGCGCCGAAATGCGGCTGCCGGGCCTCGCCTGGCTGGAGATGTACGCCGAGGCCGGCGCCGGGGGCCGGTCCCGCTACCGGCAACGGGCCCTGTTCCATCCGCACGGCCTGCTGGGACAGGCCTACTGGTGGAGCATCTCGCCCTTCCACGCCCTCGTGTTCGGCGGCATGGCCCGCAACATCGCCAAGGCGGCGGCCAAGGCCGACGTACCGGCGAGAGCACGGCAGCCCGCCGTGCCGTCCCGCTGAGTCCCGCGACCCCTCGCCGATGCCCGCATCCGCCGGGGACCCCCGGCCCGAAGCAGTCATGGCCGCACTCGTCGCCGCCCTGTCACAGCACCGCGTCCCCCTGTCCCGGAGTCACACCATGAACGTCTCGGTCGTCCTGTTCACCTCGGACCTGCGCCTGCACGACCATCCAGCGCTGCGCGCGGCGCTGGACGGCTCGGCCGCGCTCGTCCCCCTGTTCGTACGCGACGACGCCGTCGCCGTCGCGGGCTTCACGGCACCCAACCGGATGGCGTTCCTCGCGGACTGTCTGGCGGACCTGGACGCCGGACTACGGGCGCGCGGTGGCCGTCTCGTGGTGCGCTCCGGCGATGTCGTCGCACGGGTGTGCAAGGTGGTCGCCGAGGCGGAAGCCGACGAGGTGCACATGGCCGCGGGGGTCAGTGGCTACGCCCGCCGCCGCGAGGAGCGGCTGCGCGCGGCCCTGGAGAGCGAGGGGTGCCGGCTGCACGTTCACGACACCGTGATCACCGCGCTCGCGCCCGGCGCCGTCACTCCGTCCACCTCGGACCACTTCGCCGTGTTCACACCATACTTCCGGCACTGGTCGCGGGAGCCGCTGCGGGACCCGGTCGCCGCCCCCCGGGCGATCCGGGTGCCGGACGGCGTCGGCTCGGAGGGAACCCCCTCCCGCACGGGCCTGTCCGGGCTGTCGGAAGGGCTGGCGCGCGGCGGCGAGTCGGAAGGCAGGAAGCGGCTCACGGCCTGGCTGCGCTCGGACATCGCCTCGTACGAGGACGGTCACGACGACCTGTCGGGCGACGCCACCTCCCGGCTCTCACCCCATTTGCACTTCGGCACCCTCTCCCCGGTCGAACTCGTCCACCGGGCGCGCGCGGCGGGCGGCCCGGGCGCCGAGGCGTTCGTACGGCAACTGGCCTGGCGTGACTTCCACCACCAGGTGCTCGCCGCGCGGCCGGACGTGGCCGTCGCCGACTACCGCACCAAGCGCGACCGTTGGCGCTCGGGAAGGGCGGCGCACGAGGACGTCAAGGCGTGGAAGAAGGGGCGCACCGGCTATCCGGTCGTCGACGCGGCGATGCGCCAGCTGCGGTACGAGGGCTGGATGCACAACCGGGCTCGGCTGCTGGCCGCGAGCTTTCTCACCAAGACGCTGTACGTGGACTGGCGGGTGGGGGCCCGGCACTTCCTGGACCTGCTGGTGGACGGCGATGTCGCGAACAACCAGCTCAACTGGCAGTGGATGGCCGGAACGGGCACGGACTCGCGGCCGGGCCGCGTCCTCAACCCGGTGAAGCAGGCCAAACGGTACGACCCGGACGGGGAGTACGTCCGTCGCTGGGTGCCGGAGCTGGCGGGGCTCGCGGGCGGCGCCGTGCACGAACCCTGGAAACTCCAGGGCCTGGAGCGCGCCGCATACGACTACCCGGACCCCATCGTCGAACTCTCCGATGGGCTCGCCCGGTTCAGGGCCGCTCGCGATCGCGGCTGAACGACATGACGACCTCGCGGCATCACCGCTGAGCAGCTTCACCGCTGAGAGGTCTCACGGCTGATAGGTTTCACGGCTCAGCGGCATCACAGCTGACGAGACGGCGGCTCAGCCGTTCACGACTGCGCGGGGCGCGGCACAGGCTTTACTGTCCCTAGAGATTCCTCCGGCCCGCGCAGCCGTATACGTGGTCGTCCGAAACACCCGTACCGGATCCACGCACCGGATCCACCGAGCGGCCCGCCGGAACCCCAGACTCCGGGACGCCGCCCCGCCAGGAGGCTCAATGCGTATCGCACGAACCGCAGGAACCGTCTTCGTGGCAGGTGCGTTGGTCATGACTCTCGCCGCGCTCGCGTACCCCAGCATGCTCGGACTGCAGACCACGGCCGCTGATCAGAGCCGCGTCATCGAAAATACCTCGACGGGCCCGGTGACCGAGGCCGACCGCGACTTCGTCGTCAAGGTGCGGGCGGCCGGCCTGTGGGAGTACCCCGTGGGGATGCTGGGTCTGCAGAAGGGCACCACCCCGGCGGTCAGGACCGCCGGTGACCACCTGGTCAAGGGCCATGCCGCGCTGGACGACACCGACCGCAAGGTCGCCGCCGCACTCGGCATCACCATCCCCAACAAGCCGTCTCCTCAGCAGCAGGGCTTCGTGTCGACGCTGAGCGGAGAAACCGGCAAGCAGTTCGACACCGACTTCGCCAACATCCTGCGGATGACCCACGGTTCGATCTTCAACACCGTCGCCAAGATCCGGTCAACCACCAAGAACTCGCTGGTCCGCCAGCTGGCCGACCAGGCCAACGTCACGGTGCTTGACCACATCACGGTGATGGAGAAGACCGGACTGGTCAACTTCGACCAGACGCTGTTCCAGCAGACCACACCACCGAAGCTGCCCGCCTCCGATCTCACGCCGCCCGCGCCCGCGCCGGGTGAGCCGACCGCTGTGCTCACCCCGCCCGCCGGCAGCTCCCCCTCGCCCACCGGGACGGTCGGCTGAGCCGCACCCCGGCTCACCGGCGCCCGGGCGGTCAGCTCCGGGCGACCGGGACGGGTGGGCCGTACAGGCTCGAGAGGGTTCCGAGGGCGTCCCGCAGCCCGGGCGGGCGGAGCATCCCTCGCACCGGGCGGCCCGCCCAGCCCGGTCCGCCGAGCAGCACGGCGGGATGACCGCGGGCCCCCTTGACGCCCCACTGGGTGCCCGCGACATGCCGGGCCAGGGGCAGGTCCGCCGTCGAACGCGTCTGGGCCCACAGCAGGACGGCCGACGGGCCGAGCCGTCGTACGGCCGCGGTCAGCGCCTCGGTGGGGACCGCGGCGCCGAACATCCGGGTGGGCACGCCGAGTTCGACGAGACCCGCGTGCAGCGCCTCCAGCGCCAGGCTGTGCTGTTCCCCCGGGACGCATGCCAGCACCACCGGTCCCGCTCCGGCGGCCGGGGCTCCCGCGGGGCCGACCGGCTCGGTGGCACGGTGCAGGGCGCGTGAGATGTGCCAGGACAGCAGGTGTTCCACCTCCACGTAACGGTCGCCCGAGGATTCCCACTTGCGTCCGACCGCGTGCAGAGTCGGCACCATCACCTCATCCCAGGCGAGGACCACGCCGTGGCGCGCCACGAGCGAGGCCAGCTGGTCGCCCACGGCGGGGGCGTCGAGGCGCACCGCGGCGCGCGCGAGGCCCCTGCACTCCTGACGGACGTCACCGAGCGGCAGCGCACCGGCCGCCTGCGAACGGTGCCCACCGGGCTGATCGCCTCCCCCGGCCCGCTCGGGCCCGGGCTGAATCCGCCCTTCACCCTCCCGGACGGTCCGGGCCGCCTCGGCGGGCGGCACCCCGGCCGAGGTCAGGCGGCACATCTCCTCGAGCATCACCACGTCCCGCGGCGTCCAGCGGCGGTGCCGACCGGCGGAACGGACCGCGGGGCCCAAGCCGTACCTCCGGTCCCAGGAACGCAGGGTCGTGGGCGACACCCCGAGGCGGCGGGCCAGCGAACCCGTCGTGACGCCCGCCTCGTCGGACCGCGCGGCCGTCTCCCGCCGCTGTGCCGGTTGGTTCTCGCCCATACGGCGACCATACGACGCACAAACGATGCGAGTTGTCGCCCTGCGCCTCGGTTCACACGATGGGGATCACCGGGCGCGTCACGGGAGGCGCCCGGCGACCGGGAGCCCGCCCGAACCGAGGAGCCGTGGCCATGATCCTGGATTCCCTCACCGAGCAGTGCGTCGACGGGCGGCTGAAGACGCTTTCCGACGCGGATCTCGCCCAGGGCCTCGTGGACGGCGACGAGGAGTGTCTGACCGCCGCCTACCGCCGCTGGGGAACGCTGGTGCACACACTCGCCGGACGTTCGCTGGGCGACCCCCGGGAGGCCGAGGACGTCACCCAGCAGGTGTTCCTGGCCGCCTGGCAGGGCCGACAGGGTTATCGACCCGAGCGCGGCGCGTTCGTCGGCTGGCTCGTCGGCATCACCCGCCGCAAGATCGCCGACGCGCTCTCCGCCCGGACCCGCCGCACCGATCTGCTCGCCGCCGCCGGAGCCCTCCTCGGCCCGCTCGACGACACCTACGGCCGCCCCGAGACCGTGCTCGACCGTGTCCTCCTGCGCGGCGAGCTCGCCAGACTCCCCGCGTCCCAGCGCCGGGTGCTGCACCTCGCCTTCTACGAGGACCTGACCCAGACCCAGATCGCCCAGCGCACCGGCTGGCCGCTGGGCACCGTCAAGAGCCACTCCCGGCGGGGCCTGCACCAGTTGCGCCGCGGCCTGCGCGCGGAGGCCGTCGGGTGAACGTCCGGTCCCGATACGGAGAAAGGCCACCTCTACACATAAAGAAGAAATAAGAGCACAATGAAAACAAGCGGCGCCAACCGCACACCGCACACCACACACCAGAAGCGGTCAGGCCTGCAGAGAACGAAGGAGACGACTCATGGCCAACGTCTCGCACCCCAGAGGTGACATCACGACCCACCCCGACGCATCCGAAATGCGGGAGCGGTACGACCGCATGCTCGGTGGCCGCGATGTGGCGCTCGTCGACGGACCGGTGTTCCTGCTCGGTCTGTACTGCGCCGTGTCCCCGTGGATACTCCACTACATGACGAGCCAGCCCGCCCTGGCGACGCACAACCTCATCATGGGCATCGCCATAGGCCTGCTGGCCCTCGGATTCACCAGGGCCCCCGAGAGAATGTACGGCCTGAGCTGGGCCATCTGCGCGATGGGCGCGTGGCTGATCATCTCACCCTGGGTGGTCGGAACCAGCCCCGACACCGGCGTCGTGCTCAACAACATCATCATCGGCGCGCTGGCCGTGGTGCTGGGGGCGCTGTGCGCGGTCACGACGACGAGAGGCACTCCTCGGGCGTAGGCCCGGCGGACATCCTTCGGTGCTGTTCCCGGCGGACACTCCCGGAACAGCACCGGAGGCCCACACCCGGGCTCAGCACCGCACGTCGATGCCCGCGCTGAGCCCAGGCCACACGAAAGGAAGCGAACACCCCCACAGGCCGGCCCGCCCACGCGGACCGGCCTCACGACGCCCACCGAGGTGGTTCAGATACCCGCGCCGAGCGACCAGCGCGGGGTGCTGCCGGCGAGGCGGCACGTGAGGAAGTACAGCGGGATCGGCGGCGTGTACGGCGAGTCATCCTCGGGCCGGTGGATCAGACGGGGGCGGGCCGACCGTGAGCGCAGCAGGGCCCGCGTCCAGGACGGGTCGGCCAGCCGGGCGCCCACCGCGTAGCTGGTGGAGGTCGGCCAGGTGACGCCTATGTGGGATCCGGAGGGGACGATCCACCACCACCGCTCCTCGTCGGCGAAGACACAGCCGACGCGGGGCAGACAGTCCATGATCCGTTCCCCGTGTTCCGGGGATGTGCCCACGGCGTCGTACCCCAGGCCTGCGGAGAACTCGGGGGGTATCGCCAGTCGTGCCGGGGACTCGTGCGGCGGCGCGGTGGGAATGTACATGCGCAGGCCGAAGGCGGCGGGGTACGGGCGCGGATCGACGGCGGCGGTGTGGTCGCGGCCGCCGAGGGTGGAGAGGTCGTCGTCGCCGCCGAGGGCGGAGAGGTGTTCTCGGCCGTCGAAGGCGGCAAGGTGGTCGTTCGGGTCGTCCGCGGCGTGGTGGTCGCGCAGGTCAGGAATGTACTGTCGTTCCATCAGATGAAGGTCCTTCGGCCGAGTGGGGGATGGGCCGGGCGATAGTCATGGTCGCCGGCGAGCCGGTCGACACGATGTCTCCTCCCTTCGACGGCAGTACGGCTCGGACGATGTGTCCGGAGCCGTCGGCGGTGTCTTTGACTGACGCCCCAGTCGCTGCTCAGGGGTGCGTCAGCGCGTTGGTGACGAGCTCGGAGGTCACCAGGATCGCGTTGTCGCAGGCCTCGGGGGCGACGCCCCACTCGGTGAGCGACTCACGGACGCGTCTTCGTGCCACACCCACCGAGGCGGGCGCCGCGGGCAGGGCGAACACACGTGCCCGACGGGGATGCACATCTCCTGCTGGTCGGCCCAAAGGGTGGGGGAGGGAGGGCGGGGTCATCGCCGTTCGCCTTTCGTCTGCCTTCGCACCACACGCGGTGCCAATGCCGTCCCCCGCGACCCTGCACCGTCGCGAGATGTGTACAACTCGCCGCACATGGCGTCACGTCGCGGCCCCGTCTCCCCCAACTGGGCCGCACGATCCCTCCCTTCACCGGGCCAGGGACGATAGGACCACTCTGGCAGCTGCCAACAACACCTCGCAACCGACAAGTTGAAAATTGCAATGTGCCAGGTGCATGCTTCCCCCGTCAACGGATGATCGTGACAGACTGCGACCTCGTAGCCCGCTGTGAGGGGGTAAGGCGTGTCCACGGAGACCGACTGGGGCGGCGCGCCTTCCGTCCTGCGGATGATTCTCGGCAAGCAGCTCGAGGAGCTGCGCACCCAGGCCGGGCTGACGTACGAGCAGGCGGGTGAGGCGATCGGCGTCAGCCACTCCACCATCCGCCGGATGGAGGCCGCCAAGGTGGCCCGGCTGCGGCTCGCCGACGCCGAGAAGCTCCTGCAGACCTACGGCGTGGCGGACCGGCAGGAGATCGACACCTTCCTGAAGTCGGTCCGTGAGGCCAACAAGCGCGGCTGGTGGCACACATACCGCGATGTCCTCCCGGACTGGTTCGCCGCGTATCTGAGCCTGGAGCAGGCGGCGCTGCAGATCCGCGCGTACGAGGCGGAGTTCGTGCACGGGCTGCTGCAGACGGAGGCGTACGCGCGCGCCCTGCTCGGCGCGGGCAATCCGCACGCCTCGGCCGAGGCGACCGAGCGCCGGGTCGCGCTGCGCATGCGCCGTCAGGAGCTGCTGTCCCGGCCCGCTCCGCCGCGCGTCTGGGTGGTGATGGACGAGACCGTGCTGAGGTGGCCGGTCGGCGGGCCCGAGGTGATGCGCGCGCAGATCGACCATCTGATCGAGGTCAACTCGCTCCCCCATGTGACCCTGCAGATCATGCCGTTCAGGAACGGCCCGCATCCGGCCATGCGGGCCGGTGCGTTCCATCTCTTCCGGTTCAGGGCACCCGAGTTGCCGGACATCGTCTATCTGAACGGTCTGGTGGGAGCCGTCTACCTCGACAAGGACGACGACGTCGTGGTGTACCGCGAGGCCCTGGACCGGCTGGGCGCACAGTCAGCGCCCGCCAGGAAGACCGAGGATCTTCTCGGCGCGATTCGCAAGGAGCTGTGAGTGCACCACCACATACGTAACGGCATGCCGTCCCGGGAGCTGGGCACGCAGGGCTGGTCCAAGCCGTGGAGCGACGACGCGGGCGGCGCCTGTGTCGAGGCGAAGAAACTGAGCGACGGACGGATCGCGCTGCGTCAGTCCACCGATCCCGAAGGGCCCGCCCTGGTTTTCACGCCCCGTGAAATGACGAGCTTTCTTGCGGGCGTCAAGGCGGGGGAGGCCGACTTCCTCCTCTGACAACCTTGTCCGAGTCCTATGCCTGTTCTTGTGCCCTGACGAACACCAGCTGTGTACCGACGACTTGATGGGAGGGGCGGCGTTGCCCGACAACGGATGGCCTGCCGACCGTATCGACACCGAGAGCGCGCACTCCGCGCGTATCTACGACTACATCCTGGGCGGTAAGGACTACTACCCCGCCGACAAGGAGGCGGGCGACGCGATGGCGCGGGAGTGGCCCGCCCTCCCGATCCACATGAAGGCCAACCGCGACTGGATGAACCGCGCGGTGGCCTATCTGGCCAAGGAGGCGGGGGTACGCCAGTTCCTGGACATCGGCACCGGCATCCCCACCTCCCCCAACCTCCACGAGATCGCCCAGTCGGTGGCCCCCGACTCCCGGGTCGTCTACGTGGACAACGATCCCATCGTGCTCACCCTCTCGCAGGGCTTACTGTCAAGCACCCCTGAGGGCAAGACCGCGTACGTCGAGGCGGACATGCTCGACCCGGCGACGATCCTGGGCGCGCCGGAACTGCGCGACACCCTCGACCTCACCCAGCCGGTCGCCCTCACGGTGATCGCGATCGTCCACTTCGTCCTGGACGAGGCCGACGCGGTCGGCATCGTCCGGCGCCTGCTGGAACCCCTTCCCTCGGGCAGCTACCTGGCGATGTCCATCGGCACCGCCGAGTTCGCTCCTCAGGAGGTGGCCCGCGTCGCCCGTGAGTACGCGGCCCGCAACATGCCCATGCGGCTGCGCACCCACACGGAGGCCGAGGAGTTCTTCGAGGGCCTCGAACTCGTCGAGCCCGGCATCGTCCAGGTCCACAAGTGGCACCCGGACGGCACGGAGACGGGGATCCGCGACGCGGACATCGCGATGTACGGGGCGGTGGCCCGCAAGCCGTAGCCCGTCCGCTCCACACCATCCGTGCCGCCGGCCCCGCTCGAAAGGGGCCCGGCGGCACGGGTGTCTCGGCGGGACGGGGCCTAGCGGACGGACGTTCTCGCCGACCGAACGCTAGGCCCTGTCGTCCGCCGTGGAGTCCAGCAGGGCCGCGCACTCGACCGCGAGGCCCACCATGCCGTACGTCCGGGCCACACGCAGCGCCTCCCGCAGCAGCCCGGAGGCGTGGGCGGCGGCGCCGGGGCGGCCGGACCTGCGCAGCGCGCGGGCCTGGGCGAGCCGGAGGCGGGCCAGCTGCGGTTGGGAGGAGCGGACCGGTTCGGTCGCGGTCCGGAAGTGGGCAAGGGCGGTGTCCGGCTCTCCCGCGGCCAGGGCCAGCAGTCCGCGGGCCCGGGCGGTCGGTCCGATCAGCACGGTGGGCCAGCCCGCGAGGGCGATCTGCTCCCCGTCATGGGCTTCCAGCCGCTCACGCAGTACCGGCAGTACTTGGCGCAGCTCGGACTCGAATCCGCCTCGGGCGTCGAGCGCGGCACTCACCTCGGCGAGCAGAACCAGTGTGGGCACCGCCCATCCGGACGGCGGGAACCGGCTGAAGTCGGCGGTGTCGTGCGCGAACCCGACGAGCCGGTCCGCCCCTTCGGCGTACTGGCCCGTCTCGCACAGCGCGAGCGCGAGCCCGGCCCGCCAGACGGGGAAGTAGCCGTGCTGTTCGACGGTGTCGGCCAGCCCGGAGGCGAACAGGTCCGCCATCCGGCCCTGTTCGCGCAGCAGCCAGTAGGCCTGGCCGAGGCGGGTCTGGTGCAGGTTGTCGGCGGGGACGGCCAGATCGGCGGGTAATCGCTCGACGAACGTCAGCGCGTCGCCGAAGATCCAGCCCGCGGCCTTGTCGAACCGGCCGTGCCACAGATCGAGCAGGGCGTCCAGGGTGTGCTGCTGCCAGGTGGTCAGCACGCCGCGGGTGTCCGCGGCGTGCTTGCGGTACTGGTTCGCCGTGGCCAGCGCGCTGTACACCTTGCCGGTCCGCAGCTGGTCGATGGCGACGGCCATGAGCGCCTCGCCGCGGAAGTAGGCCGAGCCGTGCCGGACCGCGGCGTCCCGCAGGCGTTCGGAGAGCGTCAGGGACTCGGCCGTGGACATGAAGTCGTACAGTCCCCACCGGCATTCGGTGAGCACCTCGCAGGCCACCTCGTCGTCCTTGCCGTCCGCGGCCAGCCTGCGCAGTGTGCTGCGGGCCAGCCGTGCACCCTGCTCCGGGCCCGCCTGGCCGGCGGCGGTGTCCTGGCTGACCGCCATGGACAGCTTCTTCGCCAGGTGCGCGTTGAGCCTGAGGCGCAGTCCGGCGGCATCGGCGCTCTCGTCGTCGCCCAGCGCGGCCAGGCTCTCCCTGATCAGCTGGAGCAGTTCGTGGTCGACCTGCCCGGGGTCCGACCAGCGGCGGGCCATCCTGACGACGGCCTCCGCCTGGGCCGTGGGATCCCCCTCGGCGCTCGCGTGCGCCGCCCGGTAGAGCCGGTCCGCCTCGCGCATGTCCCCGGTGGTGTGGTTGAGGTCGCCGCGCCGCAGCAGCCGGTCGAACTCGTCCCGCTGCCGGGCGGTGGCCGAACCTCCCCTGCCCGCACCGGACTTCACCAGTTTGGCCGCCCGCTCCCCCGGGCCCGGGCCGATCGTCTTCGAGATCCGCTCGGTGGACGGATCGGGAACCAGGGCGAGCAGCGCGCCCTTCGCTTCAAGCCGTTCGTCACACAGCTGCGCGAGCTCGTGCGTGACACGGCGCTGGCCGGTCTCGATCCTGCTCAGAAAGCTGCGGCTGCAGTGCACCTCTTCGGCCAGCTCGCTCAGTGACTTCCCGGCCGCCGTCCGACGTCGGCGCAACTCTGCGCCGAACGCGTTGTCTTCGATCGCCATCCTCCCAACGGTCCGCTCCCGCCCCTTGTTGCCAGAAAGCGTTGGCAACAGCCGACCGCTCCACGTTCCCGCGGAAACCCACCACTCTGTCTGTGAGCGAGCTTACAGCGAGCAAGGGCGCGGGCACCGGCAGACAGGAGCACTGGTCATGGGTTCGGACGAGGCCAAGGTGGTGGCGGCCGTCGACTTCGGCACGCACGGCACCGGCTTCGCCTGGACGGTGAGGACCCCGCTCAACGACGATCCGCGGACCAGACGGGTCCAGTTCTTCACGCGGTTCCCCGGCCGGCAGCTGGAGCGTCCGAAGAACCTCACGGCGATCCTGGTGACGGACGGCGGGGACACGGTCGCCTGGGGCCACGAGGCGCGCGCTCGGTGGGCCGAGGCCCTGGCGAAGGGGGAGTCCGAGGGGCTCGGCTACGCCTATGCCTTCAAGGCGGCGCTGAAGAGCGGCGGTTCGATGGCGGACCTGCCCGTCACGGGCGGCTTCGTCGACCGCGCCGACCGAGGTCTGATCCGGCGACTGGTCACCGCCTACCTCAAGGAGATCCGCGACCTGGCGACGGCGGAGATCAAGAGGATGACGTACACGGAACGAGAGGTCCGTTGGTGCATCACCGTTCCCGCGATCTGGGACGACGAGGACAAGGCGGTGCTGCGGCGGCTGGCCGTGGACGCGGGGTTCCCCGCCGATCCGGAGCGGCTGCTGCTGGCCATCGAGCCGGAGGCGGCGGCCCTGTACTGCCATCTGCGGATGCCCGACGCCGCCTCTGGTCCGCTTGAGCGGGCCCGGCTGCCCCTGCACCTCGACGGCTTCCGTTCCGTGGTGGTCGACTGCGGCGGCGGCACGGTCGACATCACGGCGTACGAGTCGCACGGCGACGCCGGTCCGTCGATCGCGCTGCGTGAGATCGGCCTCGCCACCGGTGGGTGGCTGGGATCGGAATACGTCAACCGGGCGTTCCTCGACAAGACGCTCGCCGACCGCTTCGGCCCGGGGGTCCTGAAGCGCATCGCGCGGGATCACCCCGCCGAGCTGCTCAAGCTGTCCGGGCAGTGGGAGCAGGCCAAGGCGACGGTGGAACTGGACCGGGACGCGGATTCGGTCACCCATGTGCTGGACCCGGTGCGGATCGAGGTTCCGGACTCCCTGTGGGATCTCCTCGACGAGCCGGTGCGGGCGCGGCTGACACGGGACGCCAGCCTGCCGCGGCAGATCGTCCTGTCTCCCGACGAGGTGAAGGGGCTGTTCGACGAGAGGGTGGACGGCATCCTGGACAAGGTCGCGGAGCAGCTCGCGACCATCGGCCGGACCTGCGGCACGGACGCGGATCCGGAGACCCTGGTGCTGGTCGGGGGATTCGCCCGCTCCCCGTGGCTGCGCGAGCGGATGCGGGCCCGCTTCGGCGAGCGGCACCGCATCCTCGCCCCGCCGGACCCGGCCCTCGCGGTCCTGGAAGGCGCCGTCCACTTCGCCTACCGCCCGGACGTGTTCGTCTCCCGGCAGGCCAAGTACACGTACGGCTACGAGACGGCCAAGCCGTTCGAGGAGGGGGTGGACTCCACGATGCGCATGTACCGCGACGACGAGGGTGACCTTCTGTGCGTCGGCCGTTTCGGTGTCGCGGTCCGGCGCATGGACAGCGTGCGGGTGAACGACGCCCACCCTTTCCGGATCGTGCCGGTCCGCGAGGACCAGGACGAGCTCGACGTCCGCCTGTACCGCTCCGCGAAGGCCGATCCCCGGTATGTCGACGAGGACGGGTGCGAGGAGATCGGCCGGCTGACCGTTGACCTGTCCGGCACCGTCGGCAGGCCACTGCGGGAGCGTCCGATCATGCTGCTGTTCTACTTCGGCGCCGCCGAACTGCGGGTCGAGGTGTTCGATCCCGCGACCGAGGAGACCAGCCGGGTCTCCGTCGACTTCGACCGCGTATAGCCATGGCCCGCCCCGAAGGAGGAGACGTGTTGTTCAACCGCGACAAGGGCAAGCGGCCGCACGAAGTGAGCATCAGGCTGGACGGCTTGGACACCCTGGAGTCGCGGATCCGGAAGCTGGAGGCCGTCGCGGACGACCAGCGGACCGCGCTCGCCTCGCTCGGCCCGCTCAGTGACCGGCTGGTCGAGTTGAGGATGCGCCAAGAACGTGCGGAGGAACGGGCTCAGATGCTGGAGACGGCCGTCGCGGACACCCGCCGTGTGCTCGACGAGCAGAGCGAGGTACTGGACCTGGTGCGGGTCGCTCAGGTGGCGGAACGGGCCGATCTCACCCGTGAGGACTTTCTCGTCCACTACGAACTCGCCCAGCGGTTACGGGCGTTGTACACCCAGCGGATACCCGACCTGATCCAGCCGCGGCTGACGGCGGAGCGGCCCCGTGACATCCTACGGCGCCAGGCGCAGCTGATCAGCGGGCTGTGTCTGGTGCTGTTCGGCCCCGACGAAGAGGGCGGGCTCGGGGAACCCGACCTCGCCGAACTGGCCCGCATCGCAACCGACGCCGGAGTGGTGGGCCTCGACGCGCGCCACCAGCGGCTGCTGGAGCGGGTCGGCACGGAGGCCGCCCATCTGTTCCGGGCCATGACCGGCAGCGGCTATGTCAGCCACTTCGACTTCGCGGTGGAGCCCGGCACCCCGGCGGATCCGAAGGAGCACGCTCTCTGGCCTTCGTGCGCGGCCGGGCGACCCGTCGCCTTCGTGGTGTGTCCGGGATACCGCGCGGCGGACCGCCGGCTGCTGGAGACCTTCGTCTACACCGAGGCCGAGGGCTGACACCGGGCTTTGGTTCGATGTGCTGTCCGGCCCTCGGGTCGGGGTCGGACAGTAGGATTTCGGTCCGGGGCGCGCGGGGGGCGCTCCGGCCCGGAAGGCCACAGGGCCCGAGGGGGGACCGGGTTGGGGGACCCGGGGGAAGGGGAGCGGAGCCGACGCCATCGGCTCCGCTCCCCCTCCGATGCGTGCGTTCCGGCCGCCGAAAATCGCTGGCCGGGGCGTTCTGGGTCGTTCAGACTCTCGCCGTGACGAGAACTGTGAGTGCGTGGGTGACCTCGGGTGATGAGTTCCTCGGGAGCACGGGGCCGTACGCCGTGGACGTTCCCTGGTGGTCCGAAATGGGGCCGGTCGTGGGGTGGTTGGAGGAGCTGCTCGGGGTGCCCGTGCTGGTGCTGCGCCTGCTGGACGTGGAAGGAGGTGCGGGCGGGCGGGACGGCCATGTGACGTATCACGTCGAGGCGTTGGAGCGGCCGGCGAGCGGTTTGTTGGATCAACGTCCCGTCGAATCACGGGTGTTGGACGGTGTCGAGCCGCTCAGGTCGCCTTGGGCCTGGGCGGACGGTTTGCGCGAGCTGCTCGACTGGGCGAACGGGGAGCTGGTGTCGGCGGGGCGGCCGGTGAGCGGTCCGGTCGAGCAGCGGCGTACCTGGAATCTGGCCGGGCTCTTTCGTCTGCCCACCGCGCGCGGCCCGGTCTGGCTCAAGGCGACACCGCGCTTCGCGGCGGACGAGGCCGCCGTCATCACCGCGTTCGCGGAGATCGACCCGGGGCTCGTTCCCACGCTCCTCGGCGTGGGTGAGCGGCGCGTCCTGATGGAGCACATACCCGGTGAAGACTGCTGGGGGGCTTCGCCGGAGACGGTCGGTGCGGCGGTGGAGCGGTTCGTCGGCGCGCAGGCCGTGGTGGCTTCCGGGGGTTCGGGCGGGTTCGGGGACGGTGCGGTGGCGGGGGTACGGGATTGGCGCGCGTCGGTTCTTGAGGCGGCGGTTCGTGATCTGCTTGACGGGCCCCTGGCCGGGGAGTTGACCGAGCGGGAGGTGCGGGGAGTTCGGGAGTTGGCCGGGCGGTGGGAGCTTCTCTCGGAGTGCGGGCTGCCCGACACGCTGGTGCACGGTGACTTCCACCCCGGGAACTGGCGCAGCGACGGTGGGGCGCCTGTCGTGGTGGACTTCGCCGACGCCCATTGGGGCAATCCGGTGCTCGACGGGCTGCGTGTCCAGGGCTTCCTTCCCGAGTCGAGCCGTGCGGCGGCCGCCCTGGACTGGGTGGAGGCCTGGAAGTCGCGGGTGCCCGGCAGTGACCCGGCTCGGGCGCTCGATGTCGCCGGGCCACTGGCCCATCTCACTTATGCCGTCCGGTATCAGGAGTTCCTGGACGGGATCGAGCCGTCGGAGCGGGTCTACCACCGGGGGGATCCGGCGGACGAGGTGCGGGCGGCGTTGCGTTGCGCGGGGATCGGGGGGTGACGGGCGCCGACGCGGTCGTGGGTGGGGCGGGGCCGTGGCGGTGCGACAAGTGGGGCGTTCACCTTCCGGCGGGCTCCGGGTCCGAGGTCGCGGGGGTCAGGTATTCCTCCTTGATCTCCTTCGGGCCGAAGGGCCATACCCTTTCCAGTTTCGCCCAGACGACGAAGGCGACGCAGCCCAGGGCCACCCAGGCCAGGGACCATTCGATGGGGTGGCGGCCCGGGGAGTTCTTGTCGGCGTAGCCGTAGATGGTGAGCCAGCCGATGAGGGCGAGGAGGCTGGGAATCGGGTAGAGCCACATCTTGTAGGGGCGGTTGAGGGTCGGCTGGCGCTTGCGCAGGACGGAGAGGGCGACGATCTGCGCGAGCGCCTGGACGATCACCATGACGGTGGTGAGGAGTTGGATCAGGGTGGCCAGGTCGGTGTGGCGGCCGATGAGGAAGCCGATCGCCGTGATGACGCCCATGGTCGCCAGGCCCAGCATCGGGAAGCGGTGCTTGGGGTGCAGCTTGGCGTACGGGCGGAAGAAGACGCGGTCGCGGGCGGCGTCGTAGGGAACGCGTGAGCCTCCGAGGAGTCCGGTGAAGACCGAGGCGAACGCGGTGATGAGGATGAGGACCGTGACGGTGTCGGCCGCGCCCTTGCCCCAGGTTTTTTCGAGGACGGCCGAGGCCACGGAGGTCGAGGCGATGTCGGTCGGGTCGGTCATGCGGTGCCAGTCGATGACGCCGAGGGTGCCGATCTGGAGGAGGAGGTAGATCGCCATGATGCCGAGGATGGAGAAGATGATGGAGCGGGGCAGGGTGCGGCCCGGATCCTTGATCTCGGCGCCCATGTACGCGGTGGTGTTGTAGCCCAGGTAGTCGTAGATGCCGATGGTCAGGCCCGCGGCGAAACCGACCCAGAAGTGGCTGCTGCTCAGCTCGAAGGCGTGTGCCGGGTAGGTGAAGGCCAGGTGGGAGCTGAAGTCGGTGGCCGCGGCGATGATCACCAGAAGGACCGAGGTGATCATGACCGCCCACATGACCGCCGTGATGCGGGCGATGTGTTCGATTCCGCGCCACAGGAGCAGCACTACGAGGGCGACGACGGCCAGGCCGATGAGGTCGCCCGTCGTCTTGCCCATGTCGGGAGCCAGGTAGCCGAGGTACTGGACGAAGCCGACCACGCCGGTGGACATGATCAGGGGGATGAAGAGCATGGCCGTCCAGACGAACAGGAACGGCATGAGGCGTCCGCTGCGGTACTGGAAGGCCTGGCGGAGGTACACGTAACTGCCGCCGGAGCCGGGCATCGACGCACCCAGTTCGGCCCAGATCAGGCCGTCCGCGAGGGCCAGGAGCGCGCCCGCGACGAAGCCGGTGATCGCCTGCGGGCCGCCGAAGGCGGCGACCATCAGCGGGATCGTCACGAACGGGCCGATGCCGCACATCTGGCTCATGTTGATGGCGGTGGCCTGGAACAGGCCGACGCGACGGACGAAACCGCCGGTGGGTGGCGGACTTCCGGACATGGGGTCTCCTGATCTCGGGACGCGGGGAGGTGGGCTCCCCTCGACTCGCCCGGCGAGGCTGACTGGGCGATAAAGTTAAGGAGACTTACTAGGTGCGTCAAGAGGGTGTCACGCATGCGTGAGAATGGTGCGATGCCCGCCAGCGACGCCATAGCGCAGCCTGAACAGCCCTGGAACCGGCAGCGGCTGCGCAGCACCAACGAGCGGCTGCTGCTCGACCGGCTGCGCACGGGCGGTGCTGCCTCACGGGCTCAGCTCGCGCGGGAGACGGGGCTGTCGAAGCCGACGGTCTCCAGCGCGCTCGCGGCGCTGGAGCAGGCGGGACTGGTGCGTGAGGCGGGCACCCACGCGCCCGAGCGCGGCCGGGTGGCCGTGCTCTACGCCCCGGACCCCGCGGCGGGGTACGCGCTCGGGATCGACATCGGACGCGGCTGGCTGCGGGTGGCGGTCGCCGATCTGGACGGTGGCGTGGTCGCGCGCGCCGATGTGCGCAATCGGGCGCGCAGCTCCGGCGCCATGGCCGACCTCGTCGTTTCGACGGCCCGTCAGGTCGTCGCCAACTCCGGCCTGGGAGCACACGAGGTGGCGCATGCGGTGGTGGGCACACCGGGTGTGTACGACGAGGAGCGGCGCCGGGTGCGGTACGCGATGCATCTGCCCGGGTGGGGCCGCGCGGGGCTGTTCGACCGGATGCGTGAGGAGCTGGGCATCCCGCTGGAGGTCCACAACGACGCCAACCTCGCGGCGCTCGGGGAGTACACGTACGGCGTCGGCGCGGGCAGCCGGCTGTTCACGTACATCCTGATCGGCACCGGTCTCGGCATGGGCGTGGTCAGCGAGGGACGGCTGTTCACGGGGGCGCGCGGCGGGGCCGGGGAGATCGGGTTCCTGCCGTGGCCGGGGCGGCAGAAGCCGGAGACGCTGGAGGACGCGGTGTCGGGCGTGGCCGTCGTCGAGGCCGCGCGGCAGTTCGGCATGACCGGCCAGCTCACGGCCAAGGCCGTGTTCGACGCGGCGCGCGAGGGGGACTCCGCCGCGGTGCGGGCGGTACGGCTGGAGGGTGAGCGGATCGCCTACACGGTGGCCGCGGCCGCCGCGGTGCTCGATCCCGATCTGGTGGTGCTCGGTGGCGGCGTGGGCCACAGCATCGACCTGCTGCTGCGGCCCGTACGCGAGACCCTGCGTACGCTCACTCCGCTGCGTCCGAGGATCGTGCCCAGCCGGCTGGGTGAGGACGCGGTACTGCTGGGCGCCGTGGCGACGGCCCTCGGGACCGCCAGGGACGTGGTGTTCGAGCGACGTTCGGCGTCCTGAGCGGGGCGCTCGCCTTCGGTGATTGACACGGATTGCTCGGGCACCTAGCTTGTGCGCCAGTTAGTAAAGTTTCCTAACTTGTAGCTTCGTGCTCCTACTCGCCTTGCTCCCGCCTGGCAGTGCCGGCACGCGATCCCGTAGCGCGGATGTTCCCCACCCCCAAGGAGACCACCGTGTTCCACCGTCCTGCCCCAAGACGGCGTTCCGCCACGGCCGCCGTCGCCCTGTGCCTCCTGTGCACCCTCTCCACCAGCGCGTGGGCCGGGTCTCGGGGCGCCGGATCAGACACGGCCGCACACACGCCGGTCACTCCGGTGCCCTCCACCGCGGGCAGCGCCACCGCGCTGTCCGGGTACGCGATCCAGTCGACGGACAAGGTCACGGACGCGGCGGCCGACGTGTCGAGTCCGGGCTATCCGGCGAGCGGCTGGTACTCGGCGGGCTCCCGCTCCACCGTCCTCGCGGCGCTGCTCGCGGACGGCAAGTACGCCGACCCGTTCTACTCGACCAACCAGCAGAAGATCCCGAAGGCCGACTTCCAGGTCCCCTGGTGGTACCGCTCGGACTTCACGGTCACGGACACCGCCGAGCGCAGCTACCTGGACTTCAGCGGGGTGATCTCGGCCGCCGACGTCTACGTCAACGGCAAGCGGGTCGCCACCGTCGCCGATGTCACGGGCGCCTACACACGGCACGAACTCGACATCACCTCGCTGGTGCGGTCGGGCACGAACACGGTGGCCTTCCGCATCCGGCCCAACGTGCCCACCAAGAACCTGACCATGGGCTGGTTGGACTGGCTCCAGCCTCCGCCCGACCAGAACATGGGCATCGTGCGTGACGTTCTCGTCCGCCGGGGCGGTCCGGTCGCACTGCGCGACGCGCACGTCGTCACCGAGCTCGCCGTTCCCTCGCTCGCCTCCGCGGACCTGACGGTCAAGGCACGGGCCCGCAACGAGACGAACGCTCCCGTCACGGCGACGGTGTCGGGCAGCATCGGCCCGGACGCCTCCTTCAGCAAGACCGTTTCCCTCGCCGCGCACGAGACGAAGACCGTCACCTTCTCCCCCACCGACACCCCTGGCCTCCATCTGAGCGCGCCGAAGGTGTGGTGGCCCGCGGGCATGGGCGGGCAGCCGCTCTACGGCCTCGACCTGACCGCCTCCGTCGCCGGCGCCGCCTCGGACACCGCGCACGAGCACTTCGGCATCCGCGAGGTGAAGGCGCCCCTCAACTCCGACGGCGCCCGGCAGTACAGCGTCAACGGCCGCAAGCTGCTCATCAAGGGCGGCGGCTGGTCCCCCGACGAGTTCCTACGCTGGGACCGGACGTATGTCGAGGACCGGCTGAAGTACGCACTGGACCTCGGCCTCAACACCATCCGCCTCGAAGGGCACATCGAGCCGGACGAGTTCTTCGACCTCGCCGACCGGTACGGCATCCTCACGCTGCCCGGCTGGGAGTGCTGCGACAAGTGGGAGGGGAACGTCAACGGCAGCGAGGCCGGGGAGAAGTGGACCGCGGCCGACTATCCCGTCGCCAAGGCGTCGATGGCCGCCGAGGCGGCCCGGCTGCGCGACCACCCCAGCGTCATCTCCTTCCTCATCGGCAGCGACTTCGCGCCGGACGCGACGATCGAGAAGAACTACCTCGACGCGCTGCGGGCCGCCGACTGGCCCAACCCCGTGGTCGCCGCCGCCTCCGACAAGTCCTCGCCGGTCAGCGGCCGTTCGGGCATGAAAATGACCGGTCCCTACGACTGGATCCCGCCGAACTACTGGTACGCCAAGCGCGAGGGCGGCGCCACCGGCTTCAACTCCGAGACCAGCGCGGGCCCCGACATCCCCACCCTCGACACCCTGCGCCGCATGATGTCCCCCACCGAGCTGGACACCCTGTGGAAGAGCCCGACCACCAAGCAGTACCACCGCTCACCGTCGTCGACCTTCGGCACGCTCAAGCTGTACGACAAAGCGCTCGCGGGACGCTACGGAGCGCCGAGCGGCCTCACCGACTACGTGCGCAAGGCACAGCTCGCCCAGTACGAGAACGTGCGCGCGCAGTACGAGGCGTACGGGCGCAACGCCACCGACTCCGCCAAGCCCGCGACCGGGGTCGTCTACTGGATGTTCAACAGCGGATGGACGTCGCTGCACTGGCAGTTGATGGACCGTTACCTCGATCAGGGTGGTGCCTACTTCGGCGCCAGGAAGGCGCACGAGCCGCTGCACATCCAGTACTCCTACGACACCCGCTCGGTCGTCGTCGTGAACAACCGGCACGCCTCCGCGTCCGGACTCACGGCCCGGGTCACGCTCTTCAACACCGACGGCACGCAGAAGTACGACAGGTCGGCGACCGGGGTGGGCGTGGACGGGGACGGCGCCCACAGCACTCCCCTCACCGTGCCGTCCTCCGTGACCGGCCTGTCGACGACATACCTGGCACGCCTCGTCCTCACCGACGCCGAGGGAAAGGAGGTCAGCCGCAACGTCTACTGGCTGTCCACCGAGCCCGACACCCTCGACTGGGCCAAGACCGACTGGTACTACACGCCGACGACGAGTTACGCGGACCTCAAGGGGCTCAACTCCATGGCACAGGTGCCGGTTTCGGCGACGGCTTCGACCTCGGTCGGCGTGCACGGCGCGTCCACGACGACGGTCACGGTACGGAACACCGGGACCGGGAAGACTCCGTCACTGCTCACCGACGTGCACCTCGTGGACTCGGCCGGCAAGCCTGTCCTGCCCGTTCAGTGGTCCGACAACCAGGTCAGCCTGTGGCCCGGCGAGTCCACGACGCTCACCGCCACCTACCGGACGGCCGACCTGCACGGTTCCGCGCCCAGGGTGCGCGTCTCCGGATGGAACACACCGGAGACGACCGTCCCCGCGGCCGGCACCCGATCCACCCGACACGGAGGGTGACAGCGACCCACGTACTTAATGCCCTATGGCCCGAATAGTCACACAAAAAGGGTATATTGCTGGCGTTTCCGTCACGGAGAGTCGAATAGCGTGACGGGCGTCGCGTCGGCCGAACACCGGCGCACGTCCGACCCTTCGACTACCTGCCCACGTCTTCCAGACCAGCGCGAACATCAACTGCGGCGGCACGAAGAACATGCCGAACGTCAGGTTCGAGATCAATCCGAACCTGAGCGCGCACCCCGGCTCCTGCAACGGCCCTGTCGCCCACCGCTCCCTCGCGCAGGTGAAGGCCTCGCTCAACGACGGCGGCGCGGTGCCGACCATCTACTCCGCCGCACGACGGGCGGGCCCGCTTCCGGGCCCGCCCTCTCGCGTGTTCGGGCTCAGCTCACGTTGAGCGCCGTGTCGTCCAGGACGAACGACGTCTGCAGGGTGGAGCCCTCGGTACCGGTGAACTTGACGGTGACCGTCTGTCCGGCGTAGCCGGACAGGTCGAAGCTGCGCAGCGTGTAGCCCGACGCGGCGTTCAGGTTCGAGTACGTGGCGAGCGTCGACAACACCGTGCCGCTGCTGTTCAGCACCTGGGCCTTGAGGGTGTCGTACGCCGTGCTGGTGGTCGTCTCGGCCGTGTCCACGTGAAGGTAGAAGTTCAGGGTGGCCGCGCAGCCGGACGGGATGGTGACCGCCTGGGAGAGCGTGTCCGTATTGGCCGAACCGTAGCCGTTCAGCCAGGCCTTGTAGGAGCCGGTACGGGCCGCCTCGCTGGAGCTGTTGGTGATGACACCGCTGGTCGCGGTCCAGGACGTATTGCTGGACTCGAAGCCCGGGTTGGGGAGCAGCTGGGCGGCCGTGCAGGTGCCGCCGCCTCCACCGCCACCGCCGCTGCTGCTGCCGCCCGCGAGCCACTCGGTGGCGTTCAGGGCGAGGGCGGCGTTCGTCGCGCCGGTGTCGTTCCAGCCGTCGTACAGCGTGTTGCCGGACTGGCCGGTGCCGTCGTCGATCGGGGAGCTGTCACCCCAGAACGCCACCCGGCCGCTGCCGAAGGTGCTGGTGGCGAAGAAGGCGCCGGTGTTGCCCGAGTAACCGGAGCGGTAGACCAGGCCCTTGACGGCGGAATTGTCGGCCGGCTTGAGGGTGGCCGTCGTGCCGTCGGCGATCAGGCTCTTGGTGACGGTGCCGAACGAGCCGTGCAGGACCGCGTTGGTGCTGTCGCTGATGGCCGCCGGGTAGCCGGAGCTGACGTCGAGCGTGTCGATGGAGAAGCCGAACGGGTCGGTGGAGTCGACGCTGTTGTTGGTCATCAGGTCGTTGAGGATCTCGACGGCGTCCTCACCGTCGCTGTTGCGGTCGGCGCCGGTGTGGTCCGAGACCATGAACAGCCCGCCGCCGTTCTTCACGAACGTCATGATCGCGGTCTTCTCCGCGGTCGTGAAGAGCGTGTTGGGCTCGGGCAGCACCAGCGTGTCGAAGTTCGACAGGTCGGTGGCCGAGGTGCCGCCGTAGGCCAGGCTGGAACCCGAAGGCAGCGTCTTGAGGCTGTAGTCGCCCGTCTTCTGCAGGGCCACACCCCAGGAGGACAGGGCGCCCGTCCAGTCGGTCTCCGCCGACGGGGAGGAGTCCTGGCCCAGCGGGTCGGGCTGACTGGTGGAGATGATCCAGTCGGCGTTGCCCGCGGTCTCCGCGTGGGCGTTGTCGAACAGGATGCGGTGCGGGGTCGCCGCGGCGGCCGGCGCGGCCGCGGACGCCTGGACCGCCACCCCCGCGACGAGCAGCCCGAACACGGCCGTGGCCGTGGTGAATCTGTGGCGGGATCTTCCGAATCCGAGCATCCGACGAACCTCCATGAGGGGTGGGGAGAGGCGGTGCGGGCGCCAAGTCTGCGCGCGTAGAACGGTGGTTGGCCGTCCACCGCGTGACAGATCCTTGAACCGTACATGGCAGGAACCCGACTGAACAGGAGCCCGCCGGATCGGACGGAGGACGGCCGGAAAGCAAAGCGGACTGTCTTGGCCCACAGGGGGAACACACCTAACTGCGGGGGTTCAGACAAAAAGGGGCGGAGATGGAGATCTCAGGCATCATCAGTGCCATTCTCATCGGCATCATCATCGGCGTACTGGGTCGGCTCGTGATCCCGGGACGCCAGCGCATCGGCATCCTGTGGACGATCCTCGTCGGCATCGCGGCCGCGTTCATCGGCTCGGGGATCGCCGCCGCGTTCGGCGTGGCCGACACGAAGGGCGTCGACTGGATCGAGTGGATCATTCAGATCGGACTCGCGGCGGTGGGCGTCGCGGCGCTCGACCGGGCGAAGGTGCGCCGCTGACGGGGCCGACCGCCGGTCCCTGACACCACCTCCGCCCCGACGGCGTGCGGTGTCACCCGTACACGTACGGCGTTGTCGTGGTCAGGGGTTCGAAGCCGAGGCGGGCGAGGACCGGGCGGCTCTGGCTGGTCGCGTCGACCTGGACGTAGCGGTAGCCGCGCTCGGCGGCGACACGGGCGCGGTGGGCGACCAGCGCGCGATAGATGCCCCGGCGGCGCCAGGAGTCGATGGTGCCGCCGCCCCAGAGGCCGGCGAAGCGGGTGCCGGGCACCATCTCCATGCGGGCGGCGCTGACCGGGACGTCACCGGCGAGGGCCACCACCGCGACCACGTTGTCCTCGTCGCCGGTGAGCTGGGCGAGGAGTTGGTGGCGCATCCGGGTGCTGTCCGTGCCGAAGGCCTGTTCGTGGACGTCCGCGACAAGGTCGACGCCCGCGCGGTCGGTGACGGGCAGCAGCCGTACGCCCTCGGGCGGCTGGGCGTCGAGCGCGAGGTCGCCCAGTTCGGCGATCATCAGGGTCTCCTCGGGCTGGGCGACGAACCCGGCGGCGCGCAGCCGCTTTCCCAGTCCCTCGGGCTTGTCGTGCCCGTACAGCTTCCACTCGAACTCGCGGCCGAGTTCGCCGAAGTAGCGCATCTGCTCGGCGATCGCGGCGTCGGCTGTCGATTCGTCCAGGTCCGACCAGATCACCCCGTTCCAGCCGTGTTCGGTGCCGACCTGGCGTACCACCTTGCCGACGCGCTCGACCCGGGCTCCTGGGCTGTCCGGGCGCGCGTCCTCCCGCATGTCCCGGTCGAACAGGGCCAGTACCGCAACGTGATCCATGGGGTCACTCCAGCACCCCGACGCGCATAGGGCAACAACATCGCACCGGGGCAGAGTCGGTCAGGCCACCCCGCCCTGGTGCGTCGTCCCAGGTCAGATGCGGTTCAGTTGCGGGTCCACTGCTGGTTGGATCCGCCGTTGCACGACCAGAGGTCGATCAGGGTTCCGCCCGCCGTCGCGGCGCCCAGCGCGTCCAGGCACAGGCCCGAGACGTTGTTGGTGACGGTTCCGTTGGAGTTGAAGGTCCACTTCTGGTTGGTGCCGCCGTTGCAGTCCCACAGAACGACCTTGGTGCCGTTGGCGGTACCGCTGTTGTAGGCGTCGAGGCACTTGTTGCCGTAGACGACGAGTTCGCTGCGCGAGGTGTAGGTGAACGTCTGGTTCTGGCCACCGCCGCAGTCCCACAGTTCGGCCTGGGTGTTGTTGGTGATGGTGTTCTTGAAGAAGTCCAGGCACCGCCCGGATCCGGTGCCGACGACCGCCGTCCCGTCGGTGCCCGGGACGGCGCGTACGGCCACGGCGTCGATGTCGGGCGCGGTGCCCGAGGCTCCGAAGGTCAGCGTGTTGGAGCCCTTCGCCAGGGACGCGAGGACGGACACGGTCCGGTAGGTGGTCGCCGAGCCGGTGGGCGGGAAGGCCAGCGTCTGCGCGTACTGGCCACCCACCTGGAGGGTCGCCTTGCGGTCCGCGGTACCGCCGTTGGCATACGTGATGTCGATCAGCTTGGTGCCCGCGGCGGACGCCGTGACCGCGGTGAAGGTCGGGGTCGTCGCGGAGGTGGTGTCCTCGTACGTCGTCCCGGACGCCTCGGTGCCGGAGACGGTGAGCAGCACGCCCTCGCCCGCGGGGACGCTGGTGGTGTAACTCGTCGCGAACGAACCGGCGTTGGACGCCGACCAGACGTTGCGCACGGCGGCGGAGGCAGTGGTCAGACCCATATCCTGCCAGCGGGCGGTGATGTTCGCCGCGGCGGACGTACGGTTCAGCAGCAGGACCGCGCGCTTCCCGGTACCGGCGAGGACCTTGCTGTAGACCTGCAGGCCGGTGCTGTCCTCGGCGACCTTGACGCCCTGAAGGCCGCGGGGATCCTGGTCGATCGCGATGACCTCGGAGTTGGTGAGGATCGGGGCGGTCGTCGAGCTCATGGTGGCCAGGTTGTTGCCCGCGAGCAGGGGGGCGCCGGAGATCGCCCACAGGCCCATGTGGGTGCGGTTCTGGGCGGCGCTCAGACCGTTCATGCCGACCGTCATCATGTCCGGGTCGTTGTAGTAGCCGGTGTGCTGGGCGGCGGGGTGCAGCGACTTGTCGAAGTTGGCCAGGATGTTGGACATCGTCGGGTTGTCCGGGTAGTAGACGATGTCGGTGCTGGTGCGCCACATCGCGCCCGTGCCGGCGGCCCAGTTCCAGGGGTTGCCCGTGCCCCACTCGCACAGCGACAGGACGAGCGGGCGGCCGGTGACAGCGGTCGCGACGGTGTTGGCGTCGCGGATCGCCTTGTACGTCGTCTCCTGGTCTAGTCCCTCGGCGTCACCACCGCACCAGTCGATCTTCAGGAAGTCGAAGCCCCAGTTCTGGAAGGTCTCCAGGTCCTGCTGGTTGTGCCCTTCCATGCCGGTGTTGGGGGCGGCGGGTGTACCCGAGGGGGTCGGGTAGTAGTAGCCGCAGCCGTTCTTGCCCGCGTCCGTGTAGATACCGGCCTTGAGGCCCTTGCTGTGGATGTAGTCGACGATGGCCTTCATCCCGCCGGGCCACTTGGCGGTGTCGACGGTGATGTTGCCGCTGCTGTCGCGGGTGCCCAGCCACCAACCCTCGTCGATGTTGACGTACTTGTAGCCCGCGGCGGCCATGCCGGACGAGACAAGGGCGTCGGCCTGGGCCTTGATGGTGTCGTAGTCGATGACGCTGGCGAAGGTGTTCCAGGACGCCCAGCCCATCGGGGCCGGGGCGACCCCGATCTGGTTGGTGCTGACGGCGGCCGGCTCGGCGGCGAACGGAGCGGCGGAGCGTCCGACTCCGGCTAATCCGGCGACGGCCAGGCCCAGGACGGCGCCATGAACGGCTGCGCGCTTCAGGAGGCCCCTGAGGCGCGCGGTGTGCGAATGGGGGGACATACGGCTCTCCCTTGAGCGGTTTGTTCGCAGACTCGAACAAAAGTCAACGAGACTCGCCATATGGGAGCCGCCCTTTCGCGGACACGTCAAGTACCCCGGCAGCAGGATCCGTTCACGTTCTGCCACGCCGTCGGTGAACGCGTCCCGTACCCGAGAGGCCGCCGGTCGCATCGCCGCACGCACGCGATACCTTCGGTGTGACCCGGCTCGACCCCGCCGGGAAAGATCTCAAGCATCGGGATGGACATGCGCGAGGACGCGATCGTCGAGGTAGCGGCCGGAATTCATCTGGTGCACGGCAGCAACACCAACTGGGTGATCCTGGCCGAGGGGGACGCCGTCACCCTGATCGACACCGGATATCCGGGCGACCGCCCGGACGTCCTCGCCTCCCTCGACGCGCTCGGCCACTCCCCCGAGGCCATCAGTGCCGTACTCATCACCCACGCGCACAACGACCATCTCGGGTCGGCCGAGTACCTCAGCAGCACCTACGGCGTCCCGGTCCATCTGCACGAGGAGGAGGTGCCGCACGCGCGCCGCGAGTTCCTCCAGCAGGTGAGCGTGGGCGAGGTGATGCGTCAGGTGTGGCGTCCCGGCGTCCTGCCCTGGGCGGTGCACGCGATCCGGTCCGGCGGCACGGCGGACGTCCGGATGATCCGGCCCGAGCCGTTCCCCGGCAAGGGAGCGCTCGATCTTCCCGGTGGTCCGGTGCCGGTGCACACCCCCGGGCACACCGACGGGCACTGCGTCTACCACTTGCCGGACGCCGGCATCGTGATCTCCGGCGACGCCCTGGTCAGCGGTCACCCCACCTCGCGGATACGGGGACCGCAGCTGCTGCCCGACATGTTCCACGCCGAGCGCGCGAACGCCATCGCGTCGCTGAAGCTCATCGAGACGCTCTCGGCGGACGTCCTCCTGCCGGGGCACGGCCCGGTGCACCGCGGATCCGTGAGCGAGGCGGCCCAGCGCGCCCAGGCGCTCGCCGGCTGACGACGGTGGGAGCCGGCCGGCGCACGGCAGTCAGCTGTCGGCCGGCCGGAGGGGCCCCGGCTGAACGGTGTCCAGACAGGTCCGCAGCGCGTCCCGGTTGCGGGCCAGACAGTCGAGGCGGCTCTGGATGCGGTCGATCTCGCCCCGCAGGAGTGCGGCGGACGCATCGCCGCTCACGGGTCGGCCACTCTTTCATGAAGGCGCGGATGGCCGAGTACGACGCGGTCTTCGGCGGTGAGCACTCCGGCCACTACTACTTCCGGGACTTCTGGCGGGCGGACACCGGAATGCTCACCGCTCTGCACGTCCTGGCGCCCTCGGCGAGCAGCACCGACCGCTGTCGGAACTGCTCGCCGAATACTCGCGATACACGGCTTCCGGTGAGATCAACTCCCAGGTCACGAACGCGGCAGCCGTTCTGAACGAAATCGAGACCGCGTGCCGTAGCGTCGACGGGGTCACCATCGACCGTCTCGACGGCCTGACCGTGGAGCTGGGCGACGGCCGCTGGTTCAACCTCCGCCCGTCCAACACGGAGCCACTGCTACGACTCAACGTGGAGGCTGCGGACGAGGCCGCGATGGCCGAACTGCGCGACTACGTACTCACGTTCATCCGCTGACCGGCCCTACGCCGCCCCGGGCCGAAGCCACCGGCCCATCCCGGGCAGGGCCGCTGCCCGGTCGTCCGAAGGCGGCCTCGCCCGCTTCGGTGTCCGCGACGTTCGGAGCCGAGCGCGCTGCCGGGCCCGACAGCGAGAACTTCGGGGCTTGGCACGCCCATCTGCGGCAATGAGGTGCCCCCACTCGCCGCACCCGGGCGCAGACCCGAGTACATCCAGTACGAGGGCCTGTGCCCGGCACGCGGAGAGCACGCACCTGACGCCGCAGGGCCCGCCCTTCGGGCGGACGACGGAAATTCGACGACAGGACCTAGCCGAGTTCGAGCGTGGTGACCCCGTAGACGCGCTCGCCGCTGAACGGCCTCACCGGGCCGGTGTACATCCGGGCCGTTTCGAAGGAGGGGGTGAGGCCGAACTCCTCGGCGAGGGCGATGCCCGGCGCGTTCGTCTCGGGGATGTCGATGGCGACCTCGCCCCTCGGAGTGTCGGCGGCCAGTGCGAGCAGGAGGGCGCGGGCGTCCTCGACGGTGTCGGCGAACAGCGGGCCGACGCGAGGGCGGTCGAGGGCAGGTCGGATCACCGCGTAGCCGGTGAGGTGGCCGTCGACGACGCGGACGAAGGTGCCGTGTCCTGGACCGGTCAGCCACCTCTCCAGGAAGCGGGGGCGGTCGGCCGCGCAGCAGGCACTGTCGTACGCCGCGATGGACGCGAAGTCGGCCGCTTCGGCGGGCCGCACTCCCGGTGGCGTCCGCTCCGTCGGCACGGTTCCGGTGAACCGGATGGTGCGGTGGGCGAGTTCGAAGCCGGACCTGCGGTAGTTGTCCTGCTGCGCGACCACGCCGTCCAGTCCGACGGTCCGGCCGCCGGCGTGGGCGAGGGCCGTCCTCCAGGTGGCGAGGCCGTGGCCGTGGCCGCGCAGATCCGGTCGTACGAGATAGAAACCGAGGAAGGCGTAGTCGGCGCCGTACGTCACGACCGAGACGGCCGAGACCGGCTGCCCGTCGATCCTGCCGATGAAGAAGCCCTCGGGATCCTGGGCGAAGAAGCTCGGGGCGTCGGACAGCCCCGGATTCCATCCCTCGTCCCCCGCCCAGCCGCTGACCACCGACCAGTCGTCGAGCGAGGCCCGGGCGACGACGAGGTCCGCGGGACCTGGAGAAGTCATGTGTGCGCTCCATTCGCTTGCGGCGGGGTGCGCGGCGGTCGCCCGCGCCCGCAGCATCCTTCCCGATCTCCACGGGGATTTCAGCGTCCGTCACTCGTCCGGGGCGCCGGGGCGGCCAAAGCGAGCCGCTTCAGGCGGACGTCAACCGGCCTTCCTCACACCGCAGTTGGCTGCACCCGGCATAGGCTCGTCGTCCATGAGTGTCGATCACGTGACCCTGCGCCCGGTGGCCGAGGACGACCTGCCCGTCTTGGAGCGGTTCCTGACGGAACCCGAGACGGCCACACCCTTCCAGTGGTTCGGCTGGCGGGACCCGGACCGCTGGCAACGCGCGTGGGCCGAGAACCGCATGCTCGGCGACGACGCGGGCTATCTGATGGTCGTGCGCGGTGAGGAGCGGCTCGGCTTCGTCGGGTGGCGGAAGATCCGGCCCACCCCGAGCACGTACTACTGGAACATGGGCATCGGCCTGCTGCCGCAGGCGCGCGGGAAGGGCTGGGGCACGCAGGCGCACCGGGAGCTGGTCCGGTACCTGTTCGCGCACACGACCGTGGTGCGGATCGAGGCGGACACCGAGGCGGAGAACGTCGCCGAGCAACGCGCCCTGGAGAAGGCCGGGTTCACCCGCGAGGGCGTGCTGCGCAGTGTGGGGTTCCGGGACGGCCGCTGGCGCGACGGCGTGCGCTACAGCATTCTGCGCGACGATCTCCCCGACATGCGCTGACGCGCCCGCCCGGAAGCCGCTCGGAGAAGCCACTCGAACGGTGCCCCACCGGCCGTGAGCCCGGTGGGGCCTTCCGCGTCAGCGGACCGCCGTGGGCCGGAACCGCCGGTACAGCACGGCCCCGCCCAGAAGCAGGGCGGCGCTCGCGGCGATCGCCGGCATCGTCTGGTCGGCGCCCGTGTGGGCGAGGGAGGCCACGGCCCGCGGCGGGGCGTGGTACGGCGTCCCCTGCGGCGTGTGCGCCTTCGGCGGGGTGAGGGGCCTCGGGGCGGGCCGCACCGGCCCGGGGTACTCGCCGGAGGTGTTCGTGGACGTGTTCCCCACGGACGCGTTGCCGAGGCCGACCCCGGTCACGGAGTTGCCGCTGACGTTCACCGGGAGGTGCACCGGGAGCTGCAGGCCGTTGCCCGAGAGCATGCCCGGAGAATCCTTTCCGCTCCCGACCGCGACAGCTCCGCCGTGCGTGACGGCACCCCCGTGAGCCGCCCCACCGGCACCTTCGCCGCCCCTGCCGCGGACGCTCCCGCCGGCGCCGGGGCGCCCGTCCTCGCTCACGTTGGCGCAGCCGTTGCCCGCGGCGGGGTTCAGGAGCCCGGCCACGTTCACGGTGTTCCCGCACACGTTCACAGGGACATGCACCGGGAGCTGGAGGGTGTTGCCCGAGATCAGCCCGGGCGAACCCGCCGTGCCGCCGTCCGCCGTGGCGTCGGCGTGCGCCGGCATCGTCACGGCCAGCGCGCCCGAGGCGGCGGCCGCGGCGATCAAACCATTTCGGGTAACCCGTTTCATAGGTTCCCTGCCTTCCAGACATGGACGCGGGCACTCACCCGCACCGCGTAGAACGCGGGAGAACCATCAGACGTTATGGCTGATCGGGCTTTCACCCCATCGAGGGTCACGTTTATCGAACTGCCGGATGGTCCCACCGCATACCGGACGGACCGGCCGTCGAACTACCGAGAGCTCCTCGCGCGGCGCGCAGCGTAAGGGGTGTCGCCCTGGATCGCTCGTCCACAGGCGCGCTCCCGGGCACCCGCTTATCGTGATCGAGGAGCTATCCCCTGGCGCCCGGTACGACGCCGGGCGTCCCTGGAGGCACCCATGCTGTCCGCGCACCAACGCTGGGCGTACGCCGGAGCCGGCGTCGTGACACTGGCCATGCTGGCGGCGAGCCTGCCCTCGGCGGTGGCAACGGCCGCCGAGGGCCCCGACCTGTCCCGGTTCTACCACCAGCAGGTCAAGTGGGGTGCCTGCAAGGGCGAGGGAATGCCCGCGGATCTGCAGTGCGGGCAGGTGACCGTCCCGCTGGACTACGCGCACCCGGAGGCCGGGACGCTCGACCTCGCGCTGGCCCGCTATCGCGCCACCGGCGCGTCGAGGGGATCCGTGCTGCTGAACTTCGGCGGCCCCGGCGTCCCGGGGGTCCCGCAACTCGCCTCCACGAGCGGCAAGGACTTCATGCCGCTCACCAACGGCTACGACGTGGTGACCTTCGACCCGCGCGGTGTCGGCCGGTCCTCGCCGGTCAGCTGCGGCAGCGGTGCGGCCCAGGCTTCCGGCACGACGGGCCCCGCCACCGGCGACAGCAGTCCGGAGGCACTCCTCAAGCAGGTGCGCAAGGACGCCGACGAGTGCGCCAAGCACTCCAGCCCCGTACTGGCTCACATCGGCACGGTCAACGCCTCTCGGGACCTGGACGTGATGCGTCAGGCGCTCGGCGACAAGAAGCTCAACTACCTGGGATTCTCGTACGGAACGCGCCTGGGCGCGGTGTACGCGAGCCAGTTCCCCGACAAGACGGGCCGCATCGTGCTCGACGGCGTGGACACCCTTACCGAGCCGCTGTCCGAGGCGGGCATAGTGAGCGCCGAGGGGCAGCAGACCGCTCTGGAGGACTTCCTCACCTGGTGCACCAAGGACGAGGGGTGCCCGTTCGGGCGTGATCCGCGCGATGCCCGGCAGCAGGTCGCCCGGCTCGTCGCTTCGCTGGACAAGAACCCGGTGCCGACGAACTTCGGACAGACGTTCTCCGGCCAGGACCTGGTGGCGACCATGGGGCTGGAGCTCTTCGACCTCCAGCGGTGGCCGACGCTCGAACGGTCCCTCACCTCACTCGTCCAGGACGGCGACCCGAGCGGGCTGTTGCAGGCGGCCGGGGGCGTCGCCCTGCCCCACTCCACGTACAGCGGGCTGGTCGACCCCGCGAACGTACCCCCGGACAACCTAGAGACCGCACTGGTGGCGATCAACTGCGCGGACGACCCCGACCGGCCCAGCGCCGAACAGCTCACCAAGGAGATCGACGAACTGAAGGCGGCCTACCAGGAGGCGTCGCCGATCTTCGGCCCGCTCCGTCTCAACCAGCTGCTCATGTGCTACGGCCGCCCCAAGGGCACCGACTACATCCGCGAGAAGGTACGCGATGTCCACACGCCGAAGATGCTCCTCGTCGGCACCCGCGGGGACCCCGCGACCCCGTACCGCTGGACCAAGGAGACCGCCGAGCGGCTCGGCCCCTCGGCCGTCGTGCTCGACAACAGGGGCGAGGGCCACACCGGGTACGCCTCCTCCAAGTGCGTACGCGAGAAGGTCACCGACTTCCTGCTGTACGGCTCACTGCCGGACAACGGCAGCTCCTGCGGCCCGGAGGACTCGACGGCCCCGTGAGCCAACCCTCGCGACCGCGTGTCACAGAACGGACGCGGGCGGGCTCCTCCGACAAGTCGGATACAACCCGAAGCGCACCTGGGCCGTCACACTGAGCAGGCGTCGCTCCGAGGGCGCCGCACCGCTCGTGACCACCGTGGGTGACCACCACGCGTGAGCACCGTTCGTGACCGAAACTGGGGGAACCCGCCGATGCACATCCGACCCGCCCTCGCCCTCCCGGCCGTCGCCGTGGCACTCCTGCTCGCCGTGCCGCAGAGCGGCTCGGCCGCCGCGCGGCCCGCCGGGTGCACCGAGAAGGCCGTCACCATCCACGCCCACCGCTCCGCCGACCCCACCCTGCTGCACCTCGGCGTCACCAACCACTCCAGCCGGGCGTGCACCGTCGATCGCATCCCGACCGTCGTCTTCGGGGACCTCGACGGCGCCGCCCTGCCGGTTCCCGCCGGGCAGAGCGGGCTGTACCGGCTCGAGGCGGGCCGGACCGCGTACGCGGCCCTGCGGACGATCGCCGACCCGGCGGACCCGGAGGCCCGCCGGGTGGAGTCGATCGGCGTATCGGCGGACCCCTCGCGCTTCGGCCGTACGTTCACCGCGCGCGAGCTGGGCGTCGGCCGCGTCGTCCTGGTGTGGGAGCCGGTGACCTCGTGGTGGAAGTCCTCGCAGGCGGCCGCCGACCGGGCGCTCAGGTAAGGAGCACCTCCGGGGCGTACAGGTCCAGCCACAGCGCCAGGTCCAGGGTGCGTTCCAGACCCCGCCGCGACGCCTGCGTGATCTGCGGGGTGTCGCGGTGGGCGGCCCGGTGGACCCGCTCCCGGTCGACGAGGTCGAAGACCGGGTGCGCGGGCCGGGCCAGCAGGTCCTTGGCGTGTTCCTGGAGGGCGATCGCGTACTTGGGGTCCTGGGTGGACGGATAGGGGCTCTTGACCCTGTCGTACACGGACTTCGGGATCAGGTCGACGGTCGCCTCCCGCAGCAGGCTCTTCTCCCGACCGTCGAAGGACTTGAGGGACCAGGGCGCGTTGTAGACATACTCGACGAGCCGGTGGTCGCAGAACGGCACCCGCACCTCCAGACCGACGGCCATGCTCGTACGGTCCTTGCGGTCGAGCAGGACGCGGACGAAGCGGGTCAGGTGGAGGTGGCAGATGCGCCGCATCCGGTACTCGAAGTCGCTCTCGCCGTCGAGCCGCCGGATGCAGGCGACGGCCGTACGGTAGCCGTCGGCGACGTACGACTCCAGGTCCAGTGCCTCGGTGAGGTCCGGGCGCAGCACGTCGGCGTCGTCGCCGAAGTCCCGGCGGAACCTGACGAGCCAGGGGAAGGTCTCGGCGCTGCGGGCCTCCTCGTCGAAGAACTGCTGGTAGCCGCCGAAGACCTCGTCCGCCGACTCCCCGGAGAGCGCGACCGTGGAGTGCTCGCGGATGGCCTGGAAGAGCAGGTAGAGGGAGGAGTCCATGTCCCCGAAGCCCATGGGGAAGTCACGGGCCCTGATCACCTTCGCGCGGACATCGAGGTCGGCAAGGGCGAGCGCGTCGAGGACGATGTCCTGGTGGTCGGTGGCCGAGGCGCGGGCCACGTCGTGCACGAAGGGGGTGTCGGGGGTGCCTCGCAGTTCGTCGGCGACGAAGTGGTCGGTCTGGCCGACGAAGTCGACGGCGAAGCTGCGGACCTTCTCGCCGTGCTCGCCGAGCTGCCGGGCGGCCAGCGCGGTCATGGCGGAGGAGTCGAGGCCGCCGGAGAGCAGAGTGCAGCGCGGCACGTCGGCGACGAGCTGGCGGCGCACGATGTCATCGAGGAGCGAGCGGACGGTGGAGATGGTGGTGTCGCGGTCGTCGGCGTGCGGCCGGGTCTCCAGCTGCCAGTAGACGTGGCGACGCAGACCGGAGCGGTCGACGGTGACGACGGTGCCAGGCTCCACCTCACGCATGCCGTCCCAGATCGCGTGTCCGGGCGTCTTGACGAAGGTGAACAGCTCGCGCAGTCCGTCGAGGCGGACCCGGGCCGGGGCCAGCGGGTTGACGAGGATCGCCTTGGGCTCGGAGCCGAAGAGGACGCCGTCGGGGGTCGGGTAGTAGTAGAAGGGCTTGATACCCATGCGGTCGCGGATCATCACGAGCCTGTCGTGGCGACCGTCCCAGACGGCGAAGGCGTACATGCCGTTGAGCCGCTCGGCGAGGTCCTCACCCCATTCGAGGTAGCCGCGCAGGACCACCTCGGTGTCGGAGTCGGTCGAGAAGCGGTGACCGCGGTCGGTCAGCTCACGGCGCAGCTCGGTGAAGTTGTAAGCCTCCCCCGAATAGACGAGCGCGACCGTGCCGTCGGGGGTCTCGGCGGTCATGGGCTGGCGCCCGCCGGGCAGGTCGATGATCGCGAGCCGGCGGTGCCCGAGGGCCGCGGGCCCCTCGGTCCAGGTGCCGCGGTCGTCGGGGCCCCGGCAGGACATCGTCTCCGTCATCGCATCCAACGTCTCCGCCTCGGCGCGCAGATCGCGGTCGAAGGAGACCCAGCCGGTGATGCCGCACATGTGTTACCTCCCGCGTCCGGTTCGCCAGGAACACCGTGCCGACCTGCTGTTTCATCGGCGTGCGAGTGCTTCCGCAAAACCCGTTGTATTCAGCAGCTATATGACGAGGCTGTGTCAAGCGCGTGGGTGCCGTCAACACGTACGTAACCTGACCGGCCCGGTCACCCCCACGGTTTCGGCCGCGCTTTACGCCCCGCGGACCGACGGGTCGGCCCGCCGCCGGGAGGTTGCGAACGGGAATCGGCCACGGGCAAAGTCTTCCTCAACATCCGCCGGGCCGCCTGGTAGGGCATCCTCGGTGACCCGAGCGGCCTGCCCGCTTTCGCCCCTTTCCCGTCCATGGGTTTGACTCGTGGTGTGCGCCGGATGCTCTTGCCGCTGTTCGTCGCCCTGGGTGCGGCCGGGGCCCTCGTCCTGGCGTGGGCCGTCTCGCCATGGTGGTGGTGCGCGGCCGCCGCGCTGCTCGCCCTGACCTCGCTCGGCGTCCGGGACCTGACCCAGCGCCGCCGCGCGGTCCTGCGGAACCATCCCCTGCTCGGCCGCCTCCGTTTCCTCCCGCGGCCGGACGGCCGTGATGTGCGCGGCATCGTGTACGAGCGCGCCGAGGGCGTCGAGGCCGAGGAGCCCTTCGGCACCGGGCTGGACGTGTACGGCGACGGGTACGAGTACCTGGAGCCTTCGATGCGCCCGGTCGACGTGCCGGACGAGCCGCCCGTGGTGCGCGTCGGCGGCCCGGACTGCACCCAGCCGTACGACATGGCCCTGCTGAACGTCTCCGCGATGAGCTTCGGGGCACTGTCCCCGCACGCGATCCTGGCGCTCAACAGGGGCGCGGCACTCGGCGGTTTCGCGCACGACACCGGCGAAGGCGGTCTGTCGGAGTACCACCTGCGGGGCGGCGGCGATCTGATCTGGGAGATCGGTACCGGATACTTCGGCTGCCGCACCTCCGAAGGGGGCTTCGAGGAACGGGTGTTCGCGGACAAGGCCGCGCTGCCCGAGGTCAAGTGCGTGTCGCTGAAGCTCTCTCAGGGGGCGCAGCCGGGTAGCGGCGGGGTGCTGCCCGGCGCCAAGGTGAACGCCGAGATCGCTCGGGCCCGCGGCGTCCCGGAGGGCGAGACGGTGGTCTCACCGCCGTACCACCGGGTGTTCTCGACCCCGCGCGAGATGGTGTGCTTCCTCGCCCGGATGCGGGAGCTGGCGGGCGGCAAGCCGACCGGCTTCAAGCTCTGCGTCGGCTCGCGTCGCCAGTTCCTCGCCGTCTGCAAGGCGATGCTCGCCGAGGGTGTCACGCCCGACTTCATCGTGGTCGACGGCGCGGAGGGCGGTACGGGGGCCGCGCCCGCGGAGTTCGCCGCCACCCTGGGTACGCCCCTGACCGAAGGGCTGATCACGGTGCACAACGCGCTGGTCGGCACCGGCTTGCGCGACCGTGTGCGGATCGGCGCGAGCGGCAAGGTCGCCACCGGCGCGGACATCGTCAAACGGCTGGCGCAGGGCGCGGACTACACGAACGCGGCCCGCGCGATGATGTTCGCGCTCGGCTGCCTCCAGTCCCTGCGCTGCCACACCAACACCTGCCCGGTCGGGGTCACGACCCAGGACCCGCGCCGGGTACGCGCCCTGGACGTGGCCGACAAGTCCGCGCGCGTGTACCGCTATCAGCGGGCCACGGTCCGTAGCGCGACCCGGATCATGGCCGCCATGGGGGTGCGCGAGCCGGCCGACCTCGGACCCCATCAACTGCTGCGCCGTACGGACCCGACGACCGTACGGTCGTACGCGCGGCTCCATGAGTGGCTGGAGCCCGGGGTACTGCTCACGGAGCCGCCCGCGTCCTGGGAGGCGGACTGGAAGGCGGCGGATCCGGACGCGTTCTGAGGGAGCGGAAGTCCACCGGGTCCTTGATGACGGGGCAGGTCAGCCGGCGGCCCGAGCGGCGCCGACAACCAATTGCTCCAAATGCCTGATAAGCGAATCGGCTCTATCGTGCTGTTATGGAGCACGCACTCAGCCCAGCGACCCTCACCAAGCTGCGCAGGCCGCGGCCCTATCCCGCGGTGTCGGTGCTGACGCCCACGCACCGCCGCGAACCCGACAACGCCCAGGATCCGGTCCGGCTGCGCAATGTCGTGGCCGAGGCCAAGAAACAGATCGAGTCCGATCCGGCGGTCACCCGCGAACGGCGCACCGACCTCGTCCAGCAGCTCGACCAGGCCCTCGCGGAGGTCGACCTGGCGCACGCCGAGGAGGGTCTCGCGATCTTCGCGGCACCCGGCGAACACCAGGTGTGGTCGCTGGCCCGCACGGTGCCCGAGCGTGTGGTGCTCTCGGACACCTTCCTGACCCGCAACCTCGTGGCCGCGCAGGTCTCGGAGCGGCCGTTCTGGGTGCTCGCGGTGTCGGCCGACCGCGTGACACTGTGGGACGGCGGCGCCGACCGGGTCATCGAGGAGCGCATCGGCGGCTTCCCGCGCACCCGCAGCCTCGAGGACCCGAACGCCGAACGCAAGGAGCGCATCGGAGACCTGCCCAGCACCTTCCGTGACGAGCGGACCAAGCACTTCCTGCGGGATGCCGACACCGCGATGAGCGCCGTCCTGCGCGAGGATCCGCGTCCGCTCTACATCACGGGCGAGACCGCCGCGCTCTCCCTCCTCGACGAGGCAGGCACGGTCACCAAGGACGCCACGCACATCCCGCACGGCGGACTCGCGCACGGGACCCCCGAAGCCGTGTGGCAGGCAATCCGGCCCCTGATCAGCGCGGAGGAGCGCAGGGACACCGACGCGGTGGCCCGAGAGCTCGAATCGGCCCGTGGCCGCAAGGAGTTCGCGGCGGGAGTCGACGAGGTGTGGCAGAACGCCTCCCAGGCCCGGATCCGGCTGCTGGCCGTCGAGGAGAACTACCGCGTGACGGTACGCGACGACGGCGGCGACCATCTGATCCCGGCCGAGAGCGGTGACCTGGACGCCCGCGAGGACATCGTCGACGAGATCGTCGAACAGTGCCTGGAGACCGGAGCGGAGGTCCGTTTCGTCCCCGACGGCAGTCTCGGTGACGCGAAAGGCATCGCCGGGGTGCTGCGCTACTGATCTTTCCGGCAGACAATCGCCTCGAGAGCTGTCTGCCGGAGAGGTGAGCGCGTGAGTGAGCTGTTGGGTGTCGCGGTCCTGGGTACGGGCCACATGGGGGCCGACCATGTGCGGCGGATCGACCGGGTGGTGAACGGCGCCCGCATCACGGCGGTGGCCGATCCCGACACCGGACGCGCCAAGGACGCCGTGGCCGGGATCGACGGCGTCTCGGTGCACACCGAGGTCGCGGCGGCCCTCGACGCGCCCGGCGTACAGGCGGTGTTGATCGCCTCCCCCGGGCCCGCGCACGAGGAGGCGCTGCTCGCGGCCTTCGAGCGCGGTCTGCCGGTGCTGTGCGAGAAGCCGATGGTGCCTGATTCTGCCGGGGCGCTGCGGGTGGTGGAGGCGGAGGCGCGGCTCGGCCGGAGACTGGTGCAGGTCGGGTTCATGCGCCGGTACGACGCCGAGTACCAGCGTCTGAAGTCCCTGCTGGACAGCCGGCGGCTGGGCCGTCCGCTGATGCTGCACTGCACGCACCGCAACGTGTCCTCGCCGCCCGGCTTCACCTCGGCGATGCTCGTCAACAGCTCGGTCTCGCACGAGATCGACGTGGCGCGCTGGCTGCTCGGCCAGGAACTGTCCGCCGTGACCGTGGTGCGCCCTCGGCCGTCCTCGGGCGCCCCCGAAGGTCTTCTCGATCCCCAGTTCGTGCTGTTCGAGACGTCCGACGGCGCTCTGGTCGACGTCGAGGTCTTCGTGAACTCCGGCTTCGGCTATCAGGTGCGGTGCGAGGCGGTCTGCGAGTCCGGGAGCGTACGGATCGGGGACGAGCACACCATGGTGGTGACGACGGCGGGCGGGGCCCGCGAGGAGGTGGCCCAGGACTACCTCCTACGGTTCGCCGACGCCTACGACCGCGAGGTGCAGGCCTGGGTGGACGCCACCCGCGCGGGACGGGTGACCGGACCGAGCGCCTGGGACGGGTACGCGGCCTCGGCCGTCGCCGAGGCCGGGGTCCGGGCCCTGGAGAGCGGCGAGCGGGTGAACGTCGAACTCGCCCCGCGCCCGGACCTCTACGCGTGATCAGCCGCTGACGCTCGCCCTGCCCGTCTCGATGTGCCCGGTGAACCGGCGCGACCAGTTCGCGTCGGAGTCCACGGTGATCGTGAAGTCGTACCAGCCGTTCTGGTACGCGACGGCGTTGAAGCAGTCCTCGGTCGCACCGTCCGCGGCGACGGTGTACGTCCACGGCCCGTCGCCGCGGTACTGGTTCGAGGTGATCGTGAAATTCACCGGGCCGGCCGCGGAGTTGGTCATCCTGAGGTAGAGGGCGGTCTCGCCGGTGCCGGAGTCGGTGGCGTAACGGGCGCTCACCTCGGCCGACTTGCCCGCCTGGGTCGCGTCGCCCTCGAAGCGGCGCAGGAAGCGGTTGGGGCCGGCCATGGTGAAGTCGTACTTGCCGTCGCCGTACCCCGAGCCGATGTCGAAGTGGTCGCAGGCCGTGCCACCCGCGTCGACGGTGTACTGCCAGGGGGTGGTGTCGCGGTAAGCGTTCGGGTGGATCGAGAAGTGCGCGGCGCTGCCGGGCGGGGCGCCCTGGTTGGCCATCGTGAACCAGGCGAGGATCTTGCCGCCGGTCCTGAACTCCAGGTGGTCCAGGTAGCCGTTCGGCTGGTAGGGCAGGGCGCGGGCGGGCCGGGTGCCGGGCTCCTGGGCGGGCAGGGCGTTGGTGGTGGGCACCGGGTTGGGCAGGGGACCGCAGGTGGCCATGCCGATGACGCTCGTGGCGGGCAGCGGGACCGTCCCGTGGACCGGGGCGGTGAAGTCGAAGACTCCGGTGAGGTCGCCGGTGACCTTGCGGCGCCAGGCGCTGATGTTGGGGCAGGCGGCGGGCCTGCCGAGCGCCGTCGTCCACGTCTCGAGGAAGCGCAGGACCGAGGTGTGGTCGAAGACCTCCGAGGAGACCCAACCACCGCGCGTCCAGGGCGAGATGACGAGCATCGGGACACGGAAGCCGAGACCGTACGGGGCGCCGTCGAGGAACTCGCCCGCCGTGTTCGCGGGCGGGGCCGGGGGCGGCACGTGGTCGAAGAAACCGTCGTTCTCGTCGTAGTCGAGGAACAGGACGGTGGAGTCGAAGACGTCCGGGTCGGCGGCGAGCGCCCTGTACACCAGGTCGACGAAGTGGGCGCCGTCGCCGGGCGGGGCGTAGGGGTGCTCGGAGAACGCCTGGTTGGCGACCACCCAGGAGACCTGGGGCAGGGTGCCGGCGAGGACGTCGGCCCTGATGGCGGCGGCGATGTCGTCGGGGGTGGAGCCGGTGACCTTCGGCACGGAGGCCATGCCGCGGTCGTGCAGCGGGTCGCCCGCCTTGGCGGAGGCGAACTTCTTGAAATAGGCGCAGCCGTTGTCGCCGTAGTTGTCCCGCGCGTTCTGGTAGACCTTCCAGGTCACTCCTGCCGTCTGGAGCGCCTCGGCGTAGTTCTGCCAGGTCAGTCCGGACTCGTCGCCGCCGTCGTAGCTGGAGCCGTCGACCTTGCCGCTCCACAGGTAGGAGCGGTTGGGGCCGGTCGCGCTGAGGGTGGAGCAGAAGTAGGCGTCGCAGATCGTGTAGTGGTCGGCGAGCGCGTAGTGGAAGGGGATGTCGGAGCGGTCGAGGTAGCCGAGCGAGCGGACGTTGCCGACGCCCGCGACCCAGTTGTCGAGGCGGCCCTTGTTCCAGGCGGAGTGCTGCGAGGTCCAGGAGTGCGGGAGTTCGCCGTTGCACTGCGCGAGGGTCTCGCCGTCCTTGCCGCCCGCGGCGGGCGTGGAGCTGAGCTTCCACGGGTACTGCCGTCCGCCGCCGTTCGCCTGGTCGAAGACGGAGTACCCGCCGGACAGGGTGATGCCGCTGCGGTCGTCGAAGCCGCGGACGCCCTTGAGACGGCCGAAGTAGTGGTCGAAGCTGCGGTTCTCCTGCATGAGGACGACGACGTGCCGTACGTCCGAGATGGTGCCGGTCCTCACGCCGGCGGCCGCTGCCGGACGCGAGCCGACGCCCGGCGTGGCGCTCGCCGCCACGGATGTGCCGAGCCCGACGAGACCTCTTCGCCTGATCGGTGTCATTCGCCCGCCCCCTCGTCACCGGAGCACCCCGGCGGCGGGTTCCGGCGCGGGGCGCGTGCGGATCTCGTGCGGATTTCGTTAGCGGTTCATGATTACGTTATAGACTGTAACAAAAGCATGCTTCTCTATGCTGCATACGTCAAGGAGCAGTCCCCACGGACAGACGAAGAGGGCGATCACATGGCCACGGAGAGCCGGACGGGACCCGGACCGCGCGACCGGTTCCGCGCGCAGGTGCGGGAGGAGGTCAAGGCCGCGGCACTGCGGCAGCTGGCCGACGGCGGTCCGGAGGCACTGTCCCTCAACGCCATCGCCAAGCAGTTGGGCATGACCGGGCCCGCCCTCTACCGCTACTTCGCCAACCGGGACAGTCTGCTGACCGAGCTGGTCATCGACGCCTACGCCGACCTGGCGGTCACGCTGGCCCGCGCGGCCGGCGCCGCCGCGAGCGACGCGACCGCACGCCTGGCCGCGCTCGTACGGGCCTACCGCGACTGGGCGCGGAGCGAACCACACCGTTACCGACTGCTGTTCCGGGCACCCCTGCCGGGATACGACGCCCAGTCCACGCGGCTGGTCGAGGCCTCCCAGCCGGCCATGAACGTCGTACTGAACGTGACGAGCGCTCTGGCGGCCCCGGGCACGGCGGCTCCGGAGGGCTCGGAGGGCCAGTTCGGGGAGTGGCTGAAGCTCCGCGAAGTCGAAGGCGTCCCGACGGCGGTCGCCGCGCGGACCACGATGCTCTGGGCCCATCTGCACGGTCTGGTGAGCCTGGAGATCGAGCAGAACTTCGCCTCGATGGGCGTCGATCCCACGCCCCTCTACGAGGAGGAAGTGCGAGACTTCGCCCGCTCGCTGTGAACCGGGGGGAGCCTGTTCCCGAGCGCGAGCACGCCCCGCACATTTGATCGTCGAACACAAGAATGAAGAGGGGTCCTGGCTACCCCCGACCTCCCTCAAGTCACTTACGTTTTCTACGACTTGGGCGCGCGACCCGCGTACCGAATCCATGCCGGTCAGCCCGTCCGTCTGGACTGCGGCATATGCCACAAGCACCACCGGATCGTGTGTTGCCAAATCCCTTACAGGGCGTCGCGGGCTGTGCAACAGTCGTAACGGTCCTTCCGCCCAGCCTTGGTCGTACCGTCCCCCCATCGGAGTGCGTCATGCCGTCCCATCTCTCTGCGGACCGCCCAGCCGCCCAGCCGCCCCAGCGCGGCACGGTCGACGCGCTCATTTCGCAGACGCGACGGCTGCGCGGCGAGATGGACGCCGTACGGCGGGACGCTCCCCTCGACGGCGCGGACCCCCAGGGACGCTGGCAGCGTGCACTGTGCGATCTGGCGATGCACCAACTCAACGACCTCGACGAGCACTTGGCACAGTTGCGGGACGGACCCCCGCCCGCGCCCCCGGAGCCGGTCACCACGCCCGCCGCACCGGCCGCACCGGCGGTGACCCCGCGCGGCTCGCTGCTCAGCCGGGTGGGCAGCGCCGAGTGGAACCTGCTTACGGACGAGGCCAGTTGGTCCGGAGAGCTGTACGACATCCTGGGCCGCGACCCCGCCGCTCCCCCGCTCACCCTTGACGAACTGCCGTCGCTGGTGCTCGACGAGGACCGGCTGATGCTGACGGCCATGGTCACGGACTGCCTCGTCGACGCGAAGCCCATCGACGGCGAGTTCCGCATCGTGCGCCCCGACGGCGGGGTGCGGACCGTGCACATGATGGGCGAGCCGATACTCCACGCCGACGGCAGCACCGCCGCGATGTGGGCCGTCCTGCGCGACGTCAGCGAACTGCGCCGCAGCCAGCGGACGGTGAGTGAGACCCGTGAGTCGCTGCAGTTGCACCGGCACCACGCCCAGAGCGAGCACCGGCTCGCGGTCCAGTTGCAGGAGGCCGTGCTGCCGCCCTGGCACGGCTCCCTGCGCTTCCCGCAACGGGGTCCCGAGGCCCTGGACCTCGCCGCCCGCTATCTGCCCTGCTCGACCAGCGCGCTGATCGGCGGCGACTGGTACGACGCGCTGGAACTGTCCGACGGAGCAACGCTGTTGAGCGTCGGTGACCTCACCGGGCAGGGTGTCACCGTCGCCTCGGGCATGGCGATGCTGCTCGGCGCCCTGCGCGGCATGGCCGTCACGGGCGCCCAGCCCGGGCAGCTCATGTCCTGGCTCAACCAGTTGCTCGACGCCTCGGTGCAGCCGGCCCTCGGCAGCGCCGTCTGCTGCCGCTACCGGCCCGAGACCCGCACCCTCACCTGGGCGCAGGCAGGACACCCCGCCCCGCTGCTGTTCCGCGGCGGGACGGGGCGCGTGCTGGCAGCCCCCAACGGCGTGCTGCTCGGGGCGACCTCAGGGGCCGTCTACGGGCAGGCCGAAGAGACCCTCGAAGACGGCGACCTGCTGCTCCTGTACACCGATGGACTGGTCACCGGGCAGTACGGAGCACAAGCCGTCCAGCGGCTGATCGACCTGGCCCCGCGCTTGCGCGGAGCCCGCACGGCCCAGGACTGCGTACGGACGGTTGTGGAGGAATTCGGCGAGAGTGAGCGCGAGGACGACGCCTGCGTGCTCATCGCCAGGATCGGCTCGTAGAACCCGACCTGGAACCCCTTCTGTGCACACGGGCAGAAGTTCTGCGCACACAGGCAGGAGTACTCATGCCTGTGTGGTCGTGCCCCCGCGCTTCGGCCTGAGCGAGCTCTTGGGGAGGGCGAGTTGGATCTCCTCACGCAGTTCGTGGATCTTCGGGTAGCCGGAGTACTCGGCGGTGAGCCGGTACATCTCGCGCAGTCGGTCCCAGGTGCGGTGGGAGGAGTTCGCCCCCATCGACACCAGGGCCAGCCGGGCATAGCGGTCCGCCTGCTCGGGATCGTCCGCGATGAAGCACGCCGAGGCCAGCGACAGCCAGTCGAAGATCTGTGACCGCTGCCGTCCGTTCTCCCGCAGGTGCAGCGCCTCCTTGGCGTGGCGCTGTGCCATGGTCGCGGCGGCCGGGTCGTGCTCCGCGAGCGTCCGGTAGGCCAGGGCCTGCATGCCGTGCATGTCCGCCTCGTCGAACATCTGCATCCAGCTCGGCGGTGGCACATCACCCTTGTCGGAGACGAAGAGGTCCTCCGCCTCCCCCAGGGTGCGCCGCATGGCCTGGCCCTTGCCCATCGACGCCTGAGCCCAGGCCTCGATGGTGTAGAGCATGGCCCGGGTGCGCGGCAGCGTCTCGGAGCCCGAGCCCGACTTGGCGAGCTTCATCAGGTCCAGGGCGTCGTCGGGCCGGCCCAGGTGCACCATCTGACGGGCGGCGCGGGAGAGCGCCTCCCCGGCGCGCGGCCGGTCGCCGCCTTCTCTGGCCGCGTGCGCGGCGATGACGAAGTACTTCTGGGCCGTGGGCTCCAGGCCGACGTCGTGCGACATCCAGCCCGCGAGGACGGCGAGATTGGCGGCGACGCCCCACAGGCGCCGCTGCAGATGGTCGGGGTGTCGGTAGGAGAGCATGCCTCCCACTTCGTTGAGCTGGCCCACCACGGCCTTGCGTTGCAACCCGCCGCCGCGGGCCGCGTCCCAGGCCCGGAACACCTCGACCGAGCGCTCCAGTTCCTCGATCTCCTGCGACCCGATGGGGGCGGCCTCGTAACGGTCGAACCCAGCGGGGTCGGCGTGCAGGGGATTGTCGACTACAGGGGCGTCGGCCGCGAGGGCCGGATCGGTGTGGAGCCAGTCGTGCATGGCACTGTTGAGTGCGGATCCCGCGGCGAGCGCGGCGCCCGCGCCCACCAAGCCGCGTCGGTTGAGCATGAGGTCCATTCCCGTGAATTCGGTGAGGACCGCAGCGGTTCGCTCGGGCGCCCACGGCACTCCGTCGGGATGTTCCACATTCCCGCCGCCCGGCCGTTTCCCCACACGCCCGTGCCGCACCAGACCGAGGTCCTCCATGGTCACGACACGGCCGAGACGCTCGGTGAAAAGAACCGCCAGCACTCGCGGAACCGGATCGCGCGGGATCTCTCCCATGTCGATCCAACGCCGCACCCGTGAGGTGTCGGTCGCCAGCTGAGGGTGACCCATGGCCGCCGCCTGCTTGTTGACCAGCCTCGCGAGTTCGCCCTTGGACCAGCCGGCCAGGCCGAACAGATCCGACAGACGAGTGTTGGGTTGTCCGTTCACGTCAAGCCCCCAGGTTCTCGGCTGAGTTGACAGTAACCCTCTGTCAGTTGCTGAGCGACTATTCGCCAGGGTTCGCCAGGGTGCGCCAGATGGTCTGCCACTGGGCATCCGGTGTCAGGTAGGAATGCGCCACCCCGACCCGGTAGCCGAGGAACATTCCCCAGGGTGCACCAGGGCCGCCGGGGCGGGTAGCGCAGCAACTTGCAGGCACACGAAGGGATCTGTTTCGCCCATGTACACAGCATCGTCCTCCGTGTCCGCTCCACCCCGGTCGCTTCACCCCCGCCCGGCGGCGGCGGGCAGTGGCCCCTACCTCGACCCCGCTCGACCGGCGGCCCCCGTGCTCGGCGCCGGCAGGACGCGGCGCGTTCCGGGGCTCGGCACCCAACCGCTCAGCGGGAGACTCGACTTGTCCGGCCCCCAGGGCGCGCAGCTGCGCACGGCCATCGCGTCGGTGCACCGGATCTGTCCGGAGTTCACTCCGGTCCAGGTACTGCGCCGCAGCGGGCGCTCCGTGCTCCTCGTCGGCACGACGGGGCGCAGCACGGCAGTCGCCAAGTGTTTACTGGACCACTCCCCGATCTGGTCGGAGCGGATCAGGCACGAAATAGCGGCATACCGGTCGTTCGTGCGACATCGGCCGCCGGTCCGGGTGCCCCGGCTGATCGCGGCGGACCCGGACAACTGCACCCTCGTGATCGAGCGGATGCCGGGGCGGGTGGCCGCGCTGCAGCGACACCCGGCGGAGGCGCCGCCCCGCGCGGACATCCGTGCGGCACTGGGTGCGATCTGTCGGCTGAACGCGTGGCGGCCGCCGGCGGGGACGTTCGACGCCCCGCTGGACTACGCGGAGCGGATCTCCCGTTTCCATGAGCTGGGTCTGCTCACGGACCGGGACATGGGCGACCTGCAGAAGCTGGTGCACGGCATCGCGCACTCGGCGGGCCGACAGGGCATGGGCCAGTTCTGTCACGGGGACGCGTTGCTGTCGAACATCCTGCTCTCACCGGCCGGTCCCGTACTGGTGGACTGGGAGCACGCGGGCTGGTACCTGCCGGGCTACGACCTGGCGACGCTGTGGGCGGTCCTCGGTGACGCTCCCGTGGCGCGCCGTCAGATCAGTCAGCTCGCGCAGTCCGCCGGTCCCGCGGCGCGTGACGCCTTCCTGGTGAACCTGATGCTCGTACTGACCCGGGAGATCCGTACGTACGAGACCGCCGTGCAGCGTTCGATGCACGACTCGACCCCGGCGGCACCGGGACCGGCCCACCCGGGTGCTGCGCCGTCCGGCGAGGAACAGCGGCTGCTGCTGCGGCGGCTGCACGACGACTGCCAGATGGCCCGTCGGGCCGTTCGAGCGGCGGTCGGCACTCGTTGACGGGGAGGAAGGCCCGCGGTGCGCCTGAACGGCGGCGCGCCGCGGGCCTTCGTCGTGCGAGGCCTGCCGTGCGGCACCGATGTACGGCGAGCGGCTCGTCCCCTGCGGGCATCACTCCCCCGGGCATCTTCACCCGTTCGCGCCAGGGGTCCACTCCACTGACGCCTTGCAGGCCGTCCCGCTGCCGCCACGAAATCGCGTTCGTCCCGTCTTCACAAGGGAAATCGCCTGCTCCTGGGCAAGATTGACGGATCGTCGGAGAGCCGATACCACTGACCCACGATCGGCCCCGCACGCCCCAACGCGCTCGACCGTCCCAGGAGGCTGCATTGCGAGGATCTCTCATCGACCCCGAGGCCACTGCCGGGCACAGACGCGCGCGCCGCACCGCGGGCGCCGTCGCCTCGGCGGCGCTGTTGTTGCCGCTGCTCGGCGCGGCCCCCTCGAGCAGCACCGCGCAGGCGTCCTCCGCGGAGCTCCAGCAGGCCTTCGCCGGCGCTGCCGCCGAGTACCACGTGCCGCTGAGCGTCCTGCTCGGCGTCTCCTACCTCCAGTCCCGCTGGGACGCGCACGCGGGCGCGCCGAGCGTCAGCGGCGGCTACGGCCCCATGCACCTCACCGACGCGCGGACGGCCATCGCGAAGACCCCGCACCACAGCAACGGTACGGAGGACGCCCGTGGCGACAGCTCTCGCCCGCCCCTGCTGCCCACCACCCAGGTACCGCGGAACTCCCAACTCCCCGACCGACTGAAGACGTTGCCGAAGGCGGCCCGGCTCACAGGCCTGCCCGAAGAGCGGCTGCGTACCGACGCCGCCGCGAACGTGGCGGGCGGGGCCGCGCTCCTCGCCGCCGCGCAGAAGGACCTCGGCGAACCGCTGAGTGACGACGCGGCCGACTGGTACGGCGCGGTGGCGCGCTTCTCCGGCGCGGACGACACCGCGACCGCGGCGACGTACGCCAATGACGTCTACGAGGTGATCCGCCGGGGCGAGGAGCGCACCACGGACGCCGGTCAGCAGGTCGCGCTCACCGCCCGGCCCGGACTGAGCCCCGACACAGCGCCGCTGCGGCGGGCCGGGCTGCGTACCGTCTCCGCCGCGAACACCGAGTGCCCCACGTCCGTGTCCTGCGAGTGGATCCCGGCCCCGTACACCGAGTTCGGCGGCAGTGACTACGGGAACCACGACCTCGGGGACCGGCCCGCGTCGCAGAGCATCAAGTACATCGTCATCCATGACACGGAGGGCACCTGGGACGGCGTCCTGAAGATGGTCCAGGACCCGGCCTACGTGTCGTGGAACTACACCCTGCGCTCGACCGACGGCCACATCGCCCAGCATGTGAAGGCGAAGGACGTGGCCTGGCACGCGGGCAACTGGTACATCAACGCCAAGTCGATCGGCCTGGAACACGAGGGATTCCTCGCCTCGCCGGACGCCTGGTACACGGAGGAGATGTACCGCGCCTCGGCGCGGCTGGTGAACTACCTCGCCGACAAATACCGCGTTCCGCTGGACCGCCAGCACATCCTGGGCCACGACAACGTGCCCGGTCCGACCACGTCGGCCATCCCCGGCATGCACACGGACCCGGGCCCGTACTGGGACTGGCAGCACTACTTCACCCTGCTCGGCCACCCCTTCAAGCCTGCGACGAAGAAGAGTGGCGGCCTGGTCACCGTGCTGCCGAACTTCGCGACGAACCAGCCCCGCTACACGGGCTGTGTCACCGGCGGCGAGGCGTGCGCGGCGCACGGCTCCAGCGAGGTACGGCTCTACTCCCGGCCGGACGAGACCTCGCCCCTGATCAAGGACATCGGGCTGCGTCCCAAGGGCAACGACTCGACGATCGACGTGAACGACGTGGGTTCCCGGGTCTCCACCGGACAGCAGTACGCGGTCGCGGACCGTGACGGCGACTGGACGGCGATCTGGTACCTGGGCCAGAAGGCCTGGTTCAAGAACCCGCAGAGCCGGCCGACGGCGGTGAACGCCTCGGGCCAGGTCATGACCCCCAAGGCGGGCCTCACGGAGATCCCCGTGTACGGGCGCGCCTATCCGGAGTCTGCGGCATACCCGGCGGGCGTCCCCGTCCAGGCCGTCTCGCCGCTCCCGTACAAGATCCCGGCAGGCCAGAAGTACGCCGCCGGCGACAAGGTGCCGGGCGAGTACTTCTACGCGCCGACCTTCGACACGGCACCGCACAAGGTGGTGATCGGCAAGGACATGTACTACGAGATCCAGTTCGGCCACCGGGTGGCGTTCGTCCGGGCGGCGGACGTGAACGTGACGCGCTCGCGCGCATAGGTGCCGGGGGCTGGGGGGCCGGGCCGCGGACACCGCCCCGGCCCCCCAGCTCCCGTACCGTCGCTACTCCGACCAGTCGAGCTGGTGTTCCGGGACCCCGAAGGTCCAGCCCACCGCCCGGGCCTCGGCCCGTGCCGCGCGGTCACCCCGCGCGTACCGCATGACCTGCCCCGGGAACACCACGAACGTCTCGTCGGCGGACCGCAGATCGGCGTACCAGCCGGGCTGGTCCAATGCCTCCGAGATCGCCTCGGCGACCTCCGCCGCGCGCGCCGCCGCCACACTGAACTCGATGACCGTCCAGACGTCCGGCTGCCCGGCCCCGACGTTCTGCGGACGGAACCGATAGATCTCCCGGGTCTCTATCCTCAGATCCTTCAGGTGGGTACCGACCTTCAGACTTTCCACGATGAGTGAACCGTCGGTCATGGGGACTCCTATCGGTGGCGGGCACGTACGGCCGGGAGACGGGCGCCGGGCCCGTCCGCGCTACACCCAGTCCCGGCGAGCGGCCTGCCAGGCCAGTTGCATACGGGTGGCCGCCCCGGCGAACGTCATCAGTTGCTGGATGTGACGTTGGACCGTACGCCTGCTCAGGCCCATTTGCGAGGCGATCGCCTTGTCCGTGACGCCCGCGACGAGCAGGGAGAGCAGCCGTCGGTCCGTGCCGGAGAGAGAGTCGGCGCCGGACGTCCCGTCGGTGCCGCTGACCGTTCCAAAGTCGTCGACACGCAAGGGGACGGCGTCGTCCCAGTAGCGTTCGAAGAGTGCGATGAGCGCGGCGAGGAGACTGCTGTCGCGCACGAGGGCCGTGGTGGGTTCCTCGGGGCTGCCGTAAGGACCACCGGGCACGAGGGGGCAGATGGCGATGGCGCGGTCGGACACGGCGAGCCGCAGGGGCAGATGGGGTACCGCGCGGGCGACTTCGCCGGCCCGTACGCCCTCGATAACGTTGTCCACGGCTCCCTCGTCGTCGAAGAACGCCTTCTCGTAGATGGCTCGATAACGCACGCCACGGGCCAGGGCTTCGAACTCCGCTTGGTTGCTGCCCGACGGCATGGCCACGTACTGGGCCTTGCAGAACCACAGCATCTCGTCGCGGGTGTCCGCCTGGATGCGGCGGAGGTGCTGGCGCAGCGCGTCCGCCCCGGTGATCACCTCGATGAGCTCACCGGCGTCGCGCCGGCGCATCGTGTCCCGGTAGGTGTCCAGCAGGGAGGTGGCCGTGGCGCGAGCCTGGTCGAGGGCGTCGGCGTTGCGTTTGAGCCGGGGCATGAGGGCCACGTCGGGTGGTGTGGCCCGGTAGAGCCGTGGTGATCCGTCGGTGTGGCTGGCCAGTCCCTTGGCCGTGAGCGCCTCGAGGGTCTGTTCAGCCTCCACGGTGGTGACGTCCGATCGAATCGCGAAGTCGCCCGCCGAGGCGTTGCTCATCGTCACCAGAATCCGGTAGGCGGACTCCTCGGCATCGGTGACCCCGGCGGCTTCCAGTGTCACGGTGTTCTCCTCGGTTCCACCCCGTCCATTGGTTGAACACCGTACTGCATGTATGTGGACGGGCGGCGGGTGCACGGCCTCGTCGCTCTGCCGTGCACCCGCCGTGTGCGCTGTTCGCCGTCGCGACTACCCCCGTTGCAGGTAGGCGCGTTCCACTGTCTGTCGGACGCTGTCGCCGAGCCGGTCGCGCGCCGTGACACGCAGGGTCACATACGCGTCGCCGTGGCCGGAGGGCCGGGTGACGGTGGCACGGAACGCGTTGTGCCCGCGGTCCTTCACGGCCGCACCGCTCCAATGCCTGCCGCCGTCGTAGGACACCTCCACCCGCAGCGACACTCCGCGCGGGGCGGACTGCCCGTCCTGGGCGCGGACGGCCAGGCCGATGGTGTGTGTGCGCCCGGCTCCCACCGCGTTGTGCGCGTCGACCGGTACGTCGTAGTCGAGTTGCAGCAGGGACAGCGGTGTCGCCGTGGCCGTGGTCGCGGACCGGAAGCCCCAGGAGGTGTCGGTACGCGTCCCGAACGCCCACTCGTCGTCCACGCGCGAGGTCGTCAGGTCCAGCCGGTAGTCGGCCGCGCCCGGGGTCACCTCGAAATCGGTCCAGGCGCTGTCGGCGTCGGCGACCTTCACCCCGTCGCGGTAGAGCGCCGCGGCGGCCGTGTCACCGCCCGGCGCGTCGGCGGCCGTGGCGAATCCGCCCACCCCGCCGCCGCCACCGGCGAGCAGCCGTGACCAGTGGCCCGCCGTGGAGTCGGTGAACTCCGGGATGCGCAGGGCCAGTACGTCTCCGGTCCGTACGGAGGGCGTCGCGGTGCCCTTGGGGATCGAGGGGCGCACCACGGCCCCCTGCCAGCGCTCTGCCGGCTGCTGGCCTGCCCGGTAGGTGCGGGGCCTGTCTTTCATGCCCACGGCCAGCGGCATGTCGACGTCGAACGTGGTGGTGTGATGCACCAGGTGCTGCCAGGTCGTGTCGTTCGCGCTGACGTACTCGGTGCGGGCGAAGCCCGTCGGCACGTAGCGGGTGTACTGCAGCCAGGCGGTGTCCTGGTAGGGGCGCCAGGCGAACCGCTGCTCACTGGCCCAGGGGGCTCCTCCGTTGTCGGCGTAGGTGGTCCGCAGCACCGCGCTGTTGCGCTCGGACACCGTGTACACCACGTGCCGAGGTATCTGCTGGGAGGACGTCTGCATGACGTCGTAGAGGTACGGGCTCTTCGCCGTTCCGGTGAATCGGACGGTGGTGGCCGGGTGCTTCTTCAGCCGGTCGAGCAGGGCGGCGCCCGCCGCCTTGCCGATGCGGACGGTCGGCACGGCGTTGCGTTCGCCGTCCGGGCTCCAGCGCGTCCAGGCGATGTCGGCGAAGTGGGTCATCACCAGTCCGCGTGCGCCCGCGGCGGCCGCCTGTCGGGCCAACTCCCTTTCGTTCGTGCCCTGTTCGTTGCGGACGATCGCGAGTTTGCCGCGGGCCCTGCTGAAGTCGGGCTTGTCGAACGTGCCCGCGTCCACGGCGGTCAAGGTGGCGCCGCCGGCGTCGAACAGTGGTGAACTCGGCATGTAGTACGGGTTGAGGGCGAGGCCACCGCCCGAGACTTTCGCCTCGATCAGCGGGGCGACCAGCTGCCAGCGCGAGGCGAACTCGAAGGTGCCGTCGGTGACGGCCGCGGTGGGGCTGACGTAAAGCCGCTTGGCGAGGTCGAAGTACATCGTGCCCTGGAGGAGGCTGTGTCCGTCGATCTGTCGGTAGGTCTGGTAGTTGAGGATGCCGCGCTGTTCGGCGGGCCGGGGTGTGCGGATGTCGACCCGGGTGGTCTTGCGGGCGTCCAGGGTGACCGCCATGTCCTTGGTGACCTTCACCTCCGGCAGGACGACCTGGCGCAGTTCCTGTCCGTCGTCGGCCGTGTCCAGGCTGGAGTAGTCGAGTTGGTAGGTCCCTTCCTCGACTTCGGCGACGGCCGGCTCGGTGCTGACGTAGCCGACGAATCCGTCCGGGCCCCAGATGGTGGGCAGCGCCTGGACGCGCTTGCCGGTGTGGTCGTAGGTGGTGACGGTGAGCTTGTGGACGGGGCCGTGCACCACGATGCTGACCGTGGTGTGGACCTTGACCGCGCCATCGCTCGTCGCGGCGGTGACATAGCCGTAGTAGTCGCCCCGGCCGGCCAGGGAGGGGTCCACCGTCAGCGGCACGTCCACCGTGGCGCCGGCGGTGATCCGCACCGTGTCGGAGCCGAGTCGCAGCGCACCGGCCGCGAGGTCCCGGCCGCCGCTGGTCGCCAGGTGCGCGGCGAGGGCGAGGGTGACTTCCTTGTCCGAGGTGTTGCTGTAGCGGACGGTGGCCGTGCGCGGGTCGCTGTCGTCGCCGCCGGTCCCGTAGGGCCCGAGGGCCACACTCCCGGTGGCGGTGACCGGTCCGAGAGCCGCTGCGGCCACGTCGACGCGGCCGCCGCCCTCCTCGGTCACCTGCTGTCCCTCGACGGTGTGCGCCGTGCTGATGAGCGCGTCCTTGAGCTGCTGTCCGCTCCAGGTGGGATGCGCCTGGGCGAGCAGCGCGGCGGCGCCCGTCACATGCGGGGTGGCCATCGACGTACCGGAGGCCGCCACGTAGTACTGGTCCACCGGGTCACCCATGGTGGTGCCCGCGGCGCGTGCCGCCACGATGCCCACGCCCGGCGCGGTGACGTCGGGCTTGACCGCGCGGTCGCCGTGGCGCGGACCGCGGCTGGAGAACGCGGCGAGTGAGTCGTCCCGGTCCACCGCGCCCACGGTCAGTGCGGCGTCCGCGGCGCCGGGCGATCCGATGGTTTCCTGGCCCTGCTCTCCGCTGTTGCCGGCCGCCACCACGAACAGGGCGCCGCTGGAGCTGCTGAGTTCGTCGACGGCGAGGCTCATGGGGTCGGTGCCGTCGCTCACCTCGTCCGAGCCCAGGCTCATGTTGACGACCTTGGCGCCCTCGGAGGCGGCCCACTCCATGCCGTCGATGACCTGCGACTCGGTTCCGTAGCCGTCGTCACCCAGGACCTTGCCGATCAGCAGGTCGGCGCCCGGGGCCACCCCCTTGCGGAGGCCACCGGACGCGGCGCCGGTCCCGCCCACCGTGGAGGCGACGTGGGTGCCGTGGCCGAAGACGTCACCGGTGCCGGAGCTGCCGGAGAAGTCCTTCGCCTCGCTGATGCGTCCGGCCAGGTCCGGGTGGGTCTGGTCGACACCGGTGTCGAGGACCGCCACCTTGACGGACCTGCCGTCGTACCCGGCCTTCCAGACCGCCGGGGCGTTGATCTGTGCGGTGCTGCGGTCGAGGGCGGCGTCCACCCGGCCGTCCAGCCAGATCCTGGGCGTGGCGGCCACACGCGTGGCGCTCACCGTGTTCGGGGTGGGGGCGAGTTGGTTCCAGAACCGGCCCAGGTCGTCGTCGGAGATCCGGACCGCCTGTGCGTCGATGCTGTCCAGGCCCCGGGCGGGCGCGTCGTCCTCGGTCAGTGTGGTGAGCCTGCGTACCGCGGAGGCCGAGACGCCGTCCGGTCGGCCGATGATCAGGGGGAGGGTGTCGGTGTGCGCCGCGTCGTACTTCTGCTTGATGAGCGCGCTGACGTTGAACAGCTGCCGGTCCAGGCGCCCGGCGGAGACCAGGTCCTGGGCGTCGGAGGGCATGACCGTGAGGTCGCCGTCCTGTTCCACGGTCCGGAACAGGATGCCGCTTCTGCCGCTGCCGGGCTCGACGGCGGCGATCCGCTTGCCGTCGCTGTCCGTCGTGACGGTGACACGGTCGCCCGTGATCAGCCGTACGGTGGCGCCGGCGCCGGGCGAGGTTCCCGCCGAGGCAGCCGTGGCCGCTGTTGCCGTCGTGGTCGTCCCGGCCGTACTGGGCACACCAGCGGCACCGGCCGCCGTCGGCATGCCGCCGGCGGTCAGCGCCAGGCCGGCCGATATCACCGCCGCGAGGCGGATCCGTCTCATCAGGTCAGCACCTTTCCATGCATGGTTGTGCGCGCGAGGAGATCTTCATGCGGGTGCTGCACAGAATCCGCCGCCGCCGGACGTGATGTCACCGCTTCCCGATGGCGCGGATGGGACATGTCGCAACCGCGCCACCCCGCGGACTCCGCGAACACGGGGCGGGAGCGCGGAAACCGCCTGCCACCATGGGCATAGTCGGCGTGGCGCTGACGTTCGACTGTTCAACAGAGATCATCGCGAACGTTGGAGGAGCCCCGTGCCACTGCCCTCACACCCCTTGCGGAAGCTGGGCTTCCTGACCATCGGGTTGTTCGACGAGGCCGACCCGCGGCGTGGCCACGAGTCGACGCTGGAGATCATCGAGCTCGGTGAGCGGCTGGGATTCGACAGCGCGTGGGTGCGACACCGCCATCTGCAGTACGGGATCTCCTCCCCCGTCGCGGTCCTGGCCGCCGCCTCGCAGCGCACCAGCCGGATCGAGCTGGGGACGGCGGTCATCCCGGTGGGCTGGGAGAACCCGCTGCGGCTGGCCGAGGACCTGGCGACGGTCGACATCCTGTCCGGGGGCCGCCTCAACCCGGGCGTCAGCGTCGGCCCGCCGATGCACTACGACCAGGTCAAGGAGGCTCTGTACCCCGACACCGGCGGCGTCGAGGACTTCAGCCACGCGCGGGTCGAACGGCTGCTGGATTTCGTGCGCGGCAAGCCGGCGACCGACTTCAGCGGCGTCGAGGGCTTCGAGGTGTTCTCCGACCGTGTCCAGCCGCACGCCGCGGGTCTGGGGCGACGCATGTGGTACGGCGGCGGCAGCCTGCGCTCCGCGCAATGGGCGGGCGAACACGGGATGAACCTGCTGACCAGCAGTGTCGTCAAGGCGGAGGAGTCCGAGGACTTCGCCGAGATCCAACGGTCGCACATCCGGACCTTCCGCGCCCACCACCCCGACGGCGACCGCGCCCGTGTGTCGCAGGGACTCGTCGTCATCCCCACCGACAGCGCCTCACCCGAACAGCGCAAGAAGTACGAGGAGTACGCCCTCAAGCGCACTCCTCGTACCGCGACTCCGCAGGGCCCGGCCCGGATGATGTTCGCGCCCGACCTCGTCGGCACCTCCGACGAGATCGCCGAACGGCTGTACGCGCACGCCGCGTTCCAGGAGGTCGACGAGGTCGCGTTCGCGCTGCCGTTCACCTTCGGGCACGAGGACTACGTGCAGATCCTCACCGACATCGCCACCGGGCTCGGCCCGGCGCTCGGGTGGCAGCCGGCCGTCTGAACGCGGCGCCGGGGCCTCAGCCCTGCTGGAACAGCTCTGGGGGCAGGGGCTTGAGCAGGGCGTACAGGTCGTCGGTGATGGGGCGGTCCCAGGCGGCGATGGTCACCAGGACGTTGTCGTCGCGGTCGAACTGCACGCAGGAGATGCGGGTCTCGGAGAGCTTGAGACGGCGCACGATGAGGAGACCGTCACCCTGCATCACCGGGATGTCCTCGGTCCCGGTGACGGTGACCTCCTCGTCGTTCTCCAGCGCCAGCAGCAGCTGGGCCACCTCGAAGGGGATCTCGTCCTCGGCGACCTCGCGGGCCGGGGACCCCTCGGGCAGATTGCCGATGATCATCGCGGGGCCGCGGCCGCCGAACAGGTCATAGCGCAGGAAGACACCCTGGCAGCTGCCGTCGGGGGCGGGCAGCAGACCCGCGCCGAGATTGCCCGGCCAGTCACCCGGGTCCATGGCCAGAACGTCGAAGTCGGGCCCGGCGGGCGTGGCGCTGCGGCGGCGGAGGAAGGACATGCCGCAATGGTACGTGCCCGGACGTGAACCGGGCCCTGGGGGCGTCCCCCGTACGTGGCCACCGGGCCCGTCATACGGGGCCACCGGGCAGGTTGTACGGGGGGCTGCCGTTCGGTCGTACGGGGCTACCGGGCCGGTTGTTGGCCGAGTGCCGCCGCCAGTCCCGTACGGTCCGTGCCCACCTTCCGGTAGACCGCCGAGAGCAGACGGACGACGGTCGGCTCGTCGGTCCCCAGCTCCTCGGCGACCTCGGTCGTGGTGCGGCCCCGGGCGGTGAGCGCGGCGGCCGCGCGTTCGCGGGCGGTGAGCGTGTCCGTCTCGGTGCTGTGCAGGCGGCGCGGGCGCAGTCCGGCGGCGGCCAGCTCGGCGCGGGCCTCGTCGCCGAGCCCGTCGGCGCCGCACTGCATGGCCGCGTCCAGTCCTCGGTAGAGGTGTTCGGCGGCTTCCCTTGGAGAGCCCGAGCGGCGCAGTTCAGTGCCCAGGGCGACCAGCGCGCAGGCCAGTTCGTAGGCGGCCGGGGAGCGCTCCAGGTGGCTGACGGACTCTTCGAGGAGCTTGACGCGGGCCGGGCCGGAGGAGACGTCGGCCGCGGCCCGCAGGGCCTGCCCGACGGCCGAGGGGGCGCCGAACTGGCGGGCGCGGTGTACCGCTTCGAGTGCCGTGGCGACGGCGCGTTCCGGCGCGTCGTGGCTTTCGGCGCGGGCGAGGTGGAACTGCCAGGGACACCAGGAGGGGTTGCGGATGCCGCGCGGGTCCAGGCGGCGCCCGGCCGCCTCGAGCTCGGCGGCGGCGTCCTTGGTGAGGCCGCGGGCGAGCAGCAGTTCGCCGTGCACGGTCTGGACGTCGGGGAAGGTGACGGCGGCCGGGAACGGCGCGCCGAACGCGTGGTCCTCGCCGATCTGGGTGGCCTCGGTGACACGGCCGCGGGCGAGCAGGATCTCGATGATGACACCGACGGCGTACCAGTGGACGGGGGTGCCGGCGCCGACACGTTCGGCGAGCCTGAGGCCCGCGCGGGCGAAGTCCTCGGCCTCGGCGAGTCGGCCGCGGCGGTAGCGGACGTATGCGAGGAGGGTGTAGCCGAAGGAGAGGTGGGCGCCGTGCCAGCCCTGGGACTCGAAGTCGGCGATCCCGGCGGCGAACAGTTCCTCGGTGCGGCCCGGGCGGTCGGCGTACATGAAGGTGAGGGCGACCAGGGCGGGCACCTCGAAGCCGCGGTCGGCCTCGGCCCAGCGGAACTCTCCGGCGAGGGCTCGTTCGGCGTGGTGGAGCGCGATGTGGGCGGGCTCGCCGCGCAGGGTGGCGTCCCAGGCCCGCAGGCCGATGACATAGCGCTCGGTGAGGTCGCGTCCGGTGAGCCGGTCGGCGAGGCGGGACAGGCGGCGGGAGCGGGCCGGGGAGTCGGGTTCGTCGGCGCGGAAGGCGTCCCACATGAACTGTTCGGACTGCATGCGCAGCCGCACCCGGGCGTTGCCGGTCACCCGGATCTCACGGGCGAGTGTCTCGGAGGCCTCGACGAGCCGGTCGCTGTGGGCGAGGACCTGGGAGAGCCGGTAGACGATGTTGTGGCGCAGCTCCGGGTCGCTGATGGGTTCTTCGAGGGCGGCCCGGAGGTGGTTGACGGTGGTCGCCGGTTCGGTGAGCAGGGACGCGCAGCCCAGTTCGTGGAGGACCGCGGCCCGCTCCTTGAGGGGCGGCGGTTCGCGCAGGGCCCGGGCGAGGTAGCGGCGGGCGGCGTCGGGGGCTCCGGCGCGCTGGGTCTCGCGGGCGGCGGCGCGCAGTTGCTGGACGACCCAGTTGTCGCCCTCGGGGTGGGTCTCCATGAGGTGGCGGGCGGCGGCGGAGGGGCCGAGCCCTTCGTCGATGACGCACCAGGCGGCCTGCCCGTGCAGGGCCACGCGGACAGCGCCGGGGATGGCGCGGTAGACGGCGGTGGCGATGAGCGGGTGGACGAACTCCAGGGTGTCGGCGCCGGCGAGGATACGGGCGCCGCGCAGGGCGTCCGCGGCGTCGGCGGCCTCCTCGGAGCCGAGTCCGGCGACGGCGGCCGCCAGGGTCGGCGGGATCTCGGTGCCGAGGACGGCGCAGGCCCAGGCGAAGCGGACGGTGGAAGCGCCCAGGCGTTCGAGGCGGGCGATCAGGCCGCTGCCCTTGACGGCGGCCGCGAGGTCGCGCAGCAGGTGCGCCCCTTCCTCGGTCGGGACCAGTCCGCGGTCGCGGACCTTCGCGGTCAGCTCCACGGCCTCGAAGGGGTTGCCCGCGGTGACCGCCCAGCACTCGCGGCAGAACACGTCGTCCGCTCCGGTGCCGAGGTCCTCGCGGACGAGTCCGGCGACGGCGGCGGCGCTGAGCGGTTCGAGGTCGAGGGGGCGCTGGCCCGCCCGTCCGGGCAGGCCCCTGAACGCCTCGGCGTGGTCGGGGAGTTCGTCGGGCCGGTAGGCGACGGTCAGCAGCAGCGGCAGTTCCTCCGCGCGCGGCGCGAAGGCGGCGAGCCAGCTCAGTGACTCGGGGTCGGCCCAGTGCGCGTCGTCGAGGACGAGCACCATCGGGGCGCGCTGCACCGCGAGGTGGGTGAGCACCCAGTCGAGGCCGTCGCGCAGGCCCTGCGGGTCGGGCGCGGCGCCCTCGGACGGGGCGCACAGGCCGAGCGCGGGGCCGACGATCGCGTACCAACTCCCCAGCTGGGCGCGGATTTCCGCCTCCGGGGACCCGGCGAACTGCGGTTGCAGGAGCTGGCGGGCGACGTGGAAGGCGACACCCTGTTCCTGGTCGCCGCCACGCGCGGACAGGACCGTGCAGCCCCGGGCGGCGGCGCGACGGCGCACCTCGGCGAGGAGGGTGGTCTTGCCGATTCCGGCCCGCCCGGCGAAGGCGAGGAGTGCGCCGCGAGGCCGTTCGGGTCCTTCGGTGCCGTCCTCGCGCAGACCCGTGAGTTCGTTCAACGCCTCGTCGGCGGCGGCGAGTTCACCCTCCCGTTCGAAAAGTGTCCTTCTGTTGCGTACACCGCGCTGTCCCATGGTCCACCCCCTGGTCACGGCGGTGTGGTCCGCGCGGGGAGCGGATGCGTACCGTGACCTCCAGGGACCTCAGCGTACGCTCGTAGCGCCTTGCGGGGAGCCCTTCCGCCGCTACCGGCTCACACCACCAGAGGCTGTTCGGGACGCTGTTGGTGAATCCGCCGCCGGGTACACCCCCTCCTCGAAACCGTGAACACTTAAACGTGTAAGTGTTCACGGTTCCCGGCAGACATGGGGTCGGACCGACGTCACTCAACGGATTCGCCAACAGCGTCAGGTCGGCTCAGGTCAGGTCGAACTCTCCCTCGCGGGCGCCCGACACGAACGCGCCCCACTCGGCCGGTGTGAAGATCAAGGAAGGGCTCTCGGGGCGGCCACTGTTGCGCATCGCGATGAAGCCCTCGACAAAAGCGATCTCGACGTCTCCCCGCCCTCGGCTGCTGGACTGCCATTCAGCGTTGCTGAGGTCCAGCTCAGGCTTGTCCCACCCCGCCAGCGGGTGCTGCTCGATGGTGCTCTCGGCCACGTCCGTGCTCCTCCCGGTTCGTCGTCCGCCGCCAGCCTAGCGATCGGTTCCGGCGGCGGACAGGCCACGTGAGGGGGACGGTTTCAGGAGGTGGGCGGCGCGGCCCCGACCAGCCACATCGAGAAGAACTGGGATCCTCCTCCATAGGCGTGTCCCAGCACCCTGCGAGCCCCTTCCACCTGGTGTTCTCCGGCCTGACCGCGCACCTGAAGTGCCGCTTCGGCGAAGCGGATCATGCCGGACGCGCCGATCGGATTGGTGGAGAGGACACCGCCCGACATGTTGACGGGCAGGTCCCCGTCAAGCTCGGTCACACCGGATTCGGTGAGCTTCCAGCCTTCGCCCTCCTCGGCGAAACCGAGGTTCTCCAGCCACATGGGCTCGTACCAGGAGAAGGGCACGTACATCTCCACGGCGTCGATGTCACGGCGCGGGTCCGCGATGCCCGCCTGCCGGTACACATCGGCCGCGCAGTCCTTGCCCGCCTGCGGCGACACACAGTCCTTGCCCGCGAACAGGGTCGGCTCGCTGCGCATGGCGCCGCCGTGCAGCCACGCGGGCGGCCGCGGCGAGCGGGCCGCCCCCGCCCGGTCGGTGAGGATCATCGCGCAGGCGCCGTCCGAGGACGGGCAGGTCTCCGAGTAGCGGATCGGGTCCCACAGCATGGGCGAGGCCTGGACCTTCTCCAGCGTGATGTCGTGCTCGTGGAGATGCGCGTACGGGTTCTTCAGCGCGTTGCGCCGGTCCTTGTACGCGACCAGCGAGCCGACGGTGTCGGGCGCGCCGGTACGCCGCATGTACGCCCGTACGTGCGGCGCGAAGAAGCCGCCCGCCCCGGCCAGCAGCGGCTGCTGGAAGGGGATCGGCAGGGACAGGCCCCACATGGCGTTCGACTCGGACTGCTTCTCATAGGCCAGGGTCAGGACCGTGCCGTGGACGCGGCCCGCGACGAGGTTGGTGGCGACGAGGGCCGTGGATCCGCCGACGGAGCCCGCCGTGTGCACGCGCAGCATCGGCTTGCCGACCGCGCCGAGCGCGTCGGCGAGGTACAGCTCCGGCATCATGACGCCCTCGAAGAAGTCGGGCGCCTTGCCGATGACGACGGCGTCGATGTCGGCCCAGGTCAGCTCGGCGTCGTCGAGGGCGCGCCGGGCGGCCTCGCGGACGAGTCCCGCGATGGACACGTCCCGTCGGGCCGCCACGTGTTTGGTCTGGCCGATGCCTACGACGGCCACGGGCTCCTTGTTCATCGGGGATCCCCTTCGAGTACGGCCACCAGGTTCTGTTGGAGGCAGGGCCCGGAGGTGGCGTGGGCGAGCGCCCGGTCGGACTCCCCCCGGTGGATGCGGGCGGCGGCCTCACCGATGCGGATGAGCCCGGCGGCCATGATCGGGTTGGCGGCGAGGGCGCCGCCGGACGGGTTGACGCGCACCTCCTCGCCGAGCCGCAGCGCCTTGCGCAGGACCACCTCCTGGGAGGTGAACGGCGCGTGCAACTCGGCGGTGTCGACGGGGTGTTCGAAGGCTCCGGCCCGCTCGGCGGCCAGGCGGGTCGACGGCGAGTCCGTCAGGTCGCGCACGCCGAGGCTGTGCGCCTCGATGCGGTGGTCGATGCCCCGGATCCAGGCGGGCCGTTCGCACAGCTCGCGGGCCCGCTCTCCGGCCGCGAGGATCACGGCGGCGGCACCGTCGCCGACGGGCGGGCAGTCACCGACGCGCAAAGGCTGTACGAGGTATTCCCCCTGGTCCACCGAACCCCGCAGTTGCGCATGGGAGTTGGCGGCGGCCGAGGCACGGCTGCGGGACGCCACACCCGCCAGCGCGGGCTCGTCGGTCTCGCCCGCGTCGATGAGCGCCTGTGCCTGGAGGGCCGCGAGGGCGACGGAGTCGGGCCACAGGGGCGCGAGGTAGTACGGGTCGAGCTGCCGGGTCAGGACGTCCCGTACGGATCCGGGTGACGACTTCCCGTACCCGTACACCAGCGCGGTGTCGGCGTCCCCGGTGAGCAGTTTCGTCCAGGCCTCGTACAGCGCCCAGGCCCCGTCCATCTCCACGTGCGACTCGGAGATCGGCGGCCAGGCACCCACCCCGTCGAGGGCCATGGTGAAGGAGAAGGCGCGGCCCGCGAGGTAGTCGGACGAGCCGGAGCAGGTGAAACCGATGTCGCTGGTCTTCAGCCCGCTCTGGTCGAGGACGGCGTGCAGGACCGGGATGAGCATCTCCACCTCGGAGAGCTCGTCCGTGGTGCGCAGATGGTCGCTCTGCGCGAAGGCGACGACGGCGATGTCCCTGCTGGACGGCATCTACAACAGCTCCTTGTACGAGTCGTACTCGGCGTCCGGTTCGCCGGTGGGCCGGTAGTGGTCGGGATAGCGGCCGCCCTCCGTCCACACCGGCTCCACCCGCAGCCCCATGCGCACCTGGTCGTAGGGGATGCCGCCGATCCGGCCGTGCAGCGCGAGGTCGGCACCGTCGAGGGCGATGTGTCCGTAGACGTAGGGCACTTCGATGTCGAGGTTCCTGGCCTTGATGTTGACGATGCAGTACGTGGTGACCGTGCCGCTCGGGCCCACCTCCACCTGCTCCGAGGTGGCGACACCGCAGGTGGGGCACGCGCCCCTGGGCGGGACGTACACCTTGCGGCAGGACGGGCAGCGCTCGCCGACGGTGCGCCGCGAGGAGAGGCTGTTGATGTAGGCGGACTGGGCGCGGCCGGGCGAGTAGACGTAGTCGAGGCGGGCGGGGGCGACGATGCCGGTCACCATGTCCTCGAACCGGCCGTCGTGGCCGGCCGTCTCCGGCCGGTCTCCGTCGTACGGCTCGAAGCAGGCGATGTCGGTGATGGCGCCGGTGCGTTCCGCCGCCCAGCGGACGCGCACGCGCATACCAGTGCGTACGGCGTCGGGGCCCGGCGTGTCGAGGGCGTGCAGGAGGGCGGTGTCGGCGCCGTCGAGCTGGACCAGGACCCAGGCGAAGGGGGTGTCGAGGGGTTGGCCCCGACGGGGTTCGTGGTTCCAGGCCCAGGTGGTGACGGTGCCGGTGGGGGCGACCTCGACGAGCTCGCTCAGGTCCTCCGCGGTAACGGGGTCGTACTCGACGGGCGGGACGAGCGTCCGGCCGTCGGCGGTCTTCACACCGAGGACGACGCGCTCACGCAGCCCGGTGAGAAACGCGCTCTGGACGGGGCCGAGCGAGCGGGTGAAGGGGAACTCGACGACGAGGGGGGCTTTGAGGACTTCGGGCATCCCGGATGTCTCCTTAGGGGAGGGGGATCGGACGTCACGCGCGCCGATAGACAGGTGGGCGTTTCTCGGCGAAGGCCCGGGAGCCCTCCTTGGCGTCGGCGGTGTCGAAGATCGGCCAGCCGCGGGTGAGCTCGGCGGCAAGGCCCTCCGTCTCCGTCATCTCGGCGGTCTCGTACACGGACGCCTTGACCGCCTCGACCGCCAGCGGCCCACAGGCGTTGATCCGTTCGGCGATCTCGAGGGCCTTCTGCCGCGCCGTGCCGTCGGGCACGACGTGTCCGACCAGGCCGATCCCGGCGGCCTCCCGCGCCGAGTACGGGCGCCCCGTGAGAAGCATCTCGAGGGCGTGCGTGCGCGGGATCTGGCGTTGCAGACGGACCGTCGAGCCGCCGATCGGGAACAGCCCGCGCCTGACCTCGAAGAGCCCGAAGGTCGCCGACTCACCCGCGACCCGGATGTCGGTGCCCTGGAGGATCTCGGTACCGCCCGCGACACAGTGGCCCTCGACGGCGGCGATCACCGGTTTGCGGGGGCGGTGGTGGCGCAGCATCGCCTTCCAGTGCAGATCGGGGTCGGCCTTCAGCCGGTCCCGGTACTGCTGGCCCTCCATGCCCCGCCCCGCCAGCGCCTTGAGGTCCATGCCGGCACAGAAGGCGTCCCCCGCACCGGTGAGCACGATCGAGCGGATCGCGTCGTCCTCGTCGGCCTCGATCCAGCCGTCGTGGAGACCGACGAGCATCGGCAGCGAGAGCGCGTTCTTGGCCTCGGGCCTGTTGAGCGTGAGCACCAGTGTGGCGCCTTCGCGCTGCACGGTGAGGTGTTCCGTACCACCCATTGCCGTCCTCCCGTCAGACAGGCTCTCTGGAACGAGAACAGGTTGCAGTAGGCGCGGAACCAGTACAAGAGTTTTCTGACAGACAGTCAGATTTCTTCTGCGCTGACCCTTCCCAGTTGTGGCGGGCTTTGCTCTGATGGCCGTCGAGCCGAGGGGTGGACCCGGACGTGCGACGTCAGGAGGAGCGGTGGAGTACAACCTTGCCGACCTGTTCGAGTCGGTCGTCGACGTGGTTCCGGGCCGCGAGGCGCTCGTGTACATCGACCATCCAGGCACGGGTGCGGAACGCCGTCTGACGTACGCGCAACTCGACGCGGCGGCGAACCGCGTGGCCCATCATCTGATCGACAGCGGCATCCGCCCCGGCGAGCACCTCGGACTACACCTGTACAACGGCGTCGAGTACCTGCAGACCGTACTGGGCTGCCTCAAAGCGCGGATCGTGCCGGTCAACGTCAACTACCGGTACATGGAAGAGGAGTTGGTCTACCTCTACCGGGACGCGGACCTGGTGGCGCTGGTCTTCGACGCCGAGTTCACCGACCGGGTGGCGGCGGCGCTGCCGCGGACCCCGGCGCTGCGGCATCTCCTGCGGGTGGGGAGCGCGGCGACCGACGGGACCTCCCTGCCCGCCGCGGACTTCGTCGAGGCCGAGGCCGCCGGGTCTCCCGAGCGGGGCTTCCCACCGCGCTCGGCGGACGACCAGTTCATCATCTACACCGGCGGCACCACCGGCATGCCCAAGGGGGTGATGTGGCGTCAGGAGGATCTGTTCTTCGCCGGGCTGGGCGGCGGGGCTCCGACGGGCGAGCCGGTCAAGAAGCCGGAGGAGCTCGCCGAGCGGGTGGCGGCCGGCGGCGAGGGCATCACCTTCTTCCCCACTCCCCCGCTGATGCACGGCACCTCGACGCTGACGGCGTTCATCGGGTTCAACTTTGGCCAACGGGTGGTGATCCACCGCAAGTTCGTGCCCGAGGAGGTCCTGCGGACGGTCGAGAAGGAGAAGGTCACCAGCATGTCGCTGGTCGGCGACGCGATGCTGCGCCCGTTGATCGACGCGTTGAAGGGGTCGATGCGGGGCACGGACTGCTCCTCGATGTTCAGCGTGTCCTCGTCCGGCGCGATCATGTCGGAGACGGTGCGTGAGCAGTTCCTGTCGCTTGTCCCGAACGTGATGCTGCTCAACAACTTCGGCTCCACGGAGTCCGGCTTCAACGGCACCGCGACCGCCGACTCGGGGGCCGGCAAGGGCTTCCGGCTGCGGGTCAACTCCCGTACGCAGGTGGTGGATCCGGCCACATACGAGCCGGTCGTCGTCGGCGAGCCCGGCCGGGTCGCGCAGCGCGGCCATGTGCCCCTCGGCTACTACAACGACCCGAGGAAGACCGACGAGACCTTCTTTCAGAAGGACGGCGAGCGGTGGGTGCTGCTCGGTGACATGGCGACGGTCGACGACGAGGGCATCGTCACCGTCCTCGGGCGCGGCTCCCAGTGCATCAACACCGGTGGCGAGAAGGTCTATCCGGAGGAGGTCGAGCAGGCGCTCAAGTCCCATCCGGACGTGTACGACGCGCTGGTCGCCGGGGTGCCGGACGAGAAGTGGGGCAACCACGTGGCGGCGGTCGTCCAGCTCCGCGAGGGCGCGGGCCGGCCCTCACTGGAGGACATCCAGACCCACTGCCGAAGCCATCTCGCCGGCTACAAGATCCCCCGCCAGCTCGTCATCACCGACACCATCCAGCGCTCACCCAGCGGCAAGGCGGACTACCGATGGGCACGGTCGGTGGCGACGGAGGCGGCTCACTGAGCCGAACTAGACGGTGTCGGCCCGGACATCCGCGAAGCGGTTCCTCAGTTCGCGTTTGAGGATCTTTCCGCTGGCGTTGCGCGGCAGTTCGGCCACGAAGAGCACCTGCTTGGGCGCCTTGAAGTGGGCGAGGTTCTCCCGTGCGTGGGTGAGGAGTTCGGCTTCGGTGACCTCGGCGCGGGCGACGACGACCGCCGTGACCGCCTCGATCCACCGCTCGTCGGGCAGCCCGATCACGGCGACCTCGGCGACGGCATCGTGTGTGTAGAGCGCGTCCTCGACCTGGCGTGAGGCGACCAGTACGCCACCGGAGTTGATGACGTCCTTCACCCGGTCGACGACGGTGAAGTAGCCGTCCTCGTCGCACACGGCGAGGTCCCCGGAGTGGAACCAGCCGTCGCGGAAGGCCTCGGCGGTCTCCTCCGGCTTGCCCCAGTAGCCCTCGCACAACTGCGGTGAGCGGTAGACGATCTCACCCCGCTCACCGTCGGGCACGTCCTTGCCGGTCTCGTCGACGACCCGCGCCTCGACGAACAGCACCGGCCGCCCGCAGGAATCCATCCGCCCCTTGTGCTCGTGCGGGCCGAGGACCATGGCCAGCGGCCCGATCTCGCTCTGCCCGAAGCAGTTGTAGAACGCCAGCTTCGGCAGCCGCTCCCGCAGCCGTTCCAGAACCGGCACCGGCATGATCGACGCCCCGTAGTAGGCCTTGCGTAGTCCGCTCAGGTCACGGGTGGCGAAGTCGGGGCGGTTGGACAGTCCGATCCAGACGGTGGGCGGCGCGAACAGGCTGTCCGCGTGGCCCGCCTCGACCAGGTCGAAGATCTGCTCGGCGTCGGGTGTGTCGAGGATGATGTTCACGGCGCCGACCGCGAGATAGGGCAGCAGGAACACATGCATCTGCGCCGAGTGGTAGAGCGGCAGCGAGTGCACGGGCAGATCGCCAGCCTGCAGATCGAGGGCGGTGATCGCGCTCAGGTACTCGTGCACCAGCGCACGGTGGGTCAGCATCGCGCCCTTGGGCAGCGCGGTGGTGCCCGAGGTGTAGAGGAGTTGCGTCAGGTCCTCGCCGCGGGGCTCCGGACCGTCGTACGGCGTGGTCGCGTCAAGTCGCGCGAGCAGCGAGTCGTCGGTGTCGCGCAGGGCGAGAACGCGGGCTCCTGCGGGGAGGTTCCCCGCCAGGTCCGGGTCGGCCAGGACCAGTCCGCAGCCGGCCTGCTCGATGATGTACGCGAGGTCGCCGCCGGTCAGGTTCTGGTTGACCGGCACATGCACCAGCCCGCCGCGCGCACACGCGAGGAAGCCGATCAGGTACGCGTCCGAGTTGTGTCCGTAGGCACCGACGCGGTCGCCCGGCGCCAGTCCCGAGGAGCGCAGCACCTGGGCCGCGCGGGAGACGGCCTCGTCGAGTTCGGCGTAGGTCCAGGACCGGTCGCGGTAGTGGACCGCGACGCGTTCAGGGGTCCGCCGGGCGCTGCGCCGCAGCACCCCGTCGACCGTGACGCTCCGTCCCGCCGCCACCGTGGGGTTCCGACCCGCCGTCATGACCTGCTCCTTCGTCCGGCTGCTGTGCCGTGATCCTCGTTCCGGCCCGCGAGCGGGGTCAAGCGTCCCGCGCCCTTGGCGCGAAGACGATCAGCCCCGCTGTGGAACGTACTGACATCAGGTCAAACGTCTGTCGCTGTTGTTACGCTCAACCGCCCCTTCCCTCAATGGTGTCGTGCCGGCCCACTCCCGGTCGTCGAACCCGAACTCGCCGCACTTCAGCGACCAGACACGGCTGTTCTCCACCCCGCTCCGATGTCACACCGCTCGCGTACGGCCCTCCCAGTAGGGGTCCCGCAGCCGCCGCTTGTACAGCTTCCCGTTCGGGTCGCGCGGCATCGACTCGATGAAGTCGACGCTCTTGGGGCGCTTGTACCCGGCGAGCAGGTGCTCGCAGTGGCCGAGGATGTCGGCGGCGAGGGCCGGGCCCGGCTCGTGGCCGGGGGCGGGCTCGACGACGGCCTTGACCTCCTCGCCCCAGTCGTCGTGCGGAATGCCGAAGGCGGCCGCGTCGGCGACGGCGGGGTGGGCGAGCAGCGCCGCCTCGATCTCGGCCGGGTAGATGTTGACCCCGCCCGAGATGATCATGTCGATCTTGCGGTCGCGGAGGAAGAGATAGCCGTCCTCGTCGAGACAGCCCAGGTCGCCGACGGTGAAGAAGTCGCCGATGCGGTTCTTCTTCGTCTTGCTCTCGTCCTTGTGGTACGAGAATCCGCCGGTGCTCATCTTCATGTAGACGGTGCCGAGTTCACCGGGCGGCAGCCGGTTGCCGTCGTCGTCGAAGATCGCGAGTTCGCTGATGGGCCAGGCCTTGCCGACCGTGCCGGGCTTCTTCAGCCAGTCCTCGGCGGTCGCGAAGGCGCCGCCGCCCTCGCTGGCCGCGTAGTACTCCTCGACGCTGTGGCCCCACCACTCGATCATCGCCCGTTTCACATGGTCGGGGCACGGGGCGGCGCCGTGGATGGCGTGCCGCATGGAGGAGACGTCGTAGCGCGCCCTCACCTCGTCGGGGAGTGCCAGCAGCCGGTGGAACTGGGTCGGGACCATATGGGTGTGGGTGCAGGCGTGGGCGTCGATGACGCGGAGCATCTCCTGCGGCGTCCACTTGTCCATCAGCACCAGGCGGTGGCCGATGTGCAGGGAGGCGCCCGCGAACTGGAGCACGGCGGTGTGGTACAGCGGCGAGCAGACCAGGTGCACATTGTCGTCGTACGGCCTGATGCCGAAGATGCCGAGGAAGCCGCCGAGGTACGTCTCCTCGGGGAGTTTGCCGGGCAGCGGGCGCCTGATGCCGCGGGGGCGGCCCGTGGTGCCCGAGGTGTAGTTCATGACCCAGCCGAGGGTGCGCTCCTCGGGCGCCGACTCGGGCTGTCCGTCGAGGAGTTCGGCGTACGGCCGGAAGCCGGTCACTGTCCCCACCGCGTACCGCCGCGCCGCCGGAAGCTTCGCCTCGTCGGCGGCGTGGCGGGCGGCGTCCGCGAACCGTTCGTGTGCGATGAGCACCTTGGTACCCGAGTCGGAGACGATCCAGGCGATCTCGGGGCCGACGAGGTGGTGGTTGACCGGCACGAGATAGAGGCCCGCCTGAGAGGCGGCGAGGTAGGCGACGAAGAACTCGACGCCGTTGGGCAGCACGACGGCGAAGGCGTCGCCGCGTTCGAGTCCCGCGGCGCGCAGACCGTGGACGAGTTGATTGGCCGCGGCGTGCAGCCGGCCCGCGGTCCACTCGTCCCCGTCCGGGGTGACGAGGACCGTCCGCCCGGGGTCTGCGGTGGCCTGGGCCCAGAAGCCGTTGGGTGAGGTCCTCATGATTGTTCGCCCCTTCCCGCGATCCGGTTGACACGGTCGACGGCTCGCTCGAAGCCGCTCGTCAGGTCGTCGAAGACGGCCTGGACACTGCGCTCGCTGTTCATCCGGCCGACGATCTGCCCTACCGGGGTTCCGAGCAGCGGTTCCACCTCGTACTTCTGGATCCGGGAGACCGCCTCGGCCACCAGCAGCCCCTGGAGCGGCATGGGGAGGGTGCCGGGACCGTTCGGGTCGTCCCAGGCGTCGGTCCACTCGGTGCGCAGCTGGCGCGCGGGTTTGCCGGTCAGCGCGCGCGAACGGACGGTGTCGCCGGACCCGGCGGCGAGCAGCTTGCGGGTGACGGCGGGCGAGTGCATGTCCGCTTCCGTGACGGTCAGCCACAGGGAGCCGAGCCACACGCCCTGGGCGCCCAGGCTGAGGGCGGCGGCCACCTGCTGTCCGCTGCCGATGCCGCCCGCCGCGAGTACGGGCAACGGGTCGACGGCGTCGACGACTTCGGGGGTGAGCACCATCGAGGCGATCTCGCCGGTGTGGCCGCCCGCCTCGTAGCCCTGTGCGACGACGACGTCGATGCCCGCCTCGGCGTGCTTGCGCGCGTGCCGGGCGCTGCCCGCGAGGGCCGCGACGAGCACCCCGCGCTCGTGGGCGCGCTCGACGACATCGGCGGGCGGTGAGCCCAGCGCGTTGGCAAGCAGTTTGATCGGATAGTCGAAGGCGACGTCGAGCTGGGTGCGGGCGACCTGTTCCATCCAGCCGGTGATGCGCCAGCCGGACGCCTCGCCGTCGGCGAGTTGGGGCACGCCGTACTTGGCGAGGGTGTCCTTGACGTACTGCCGGTGCCCCTCGGGGATCATCGCCTCGACGTCGGCCTCCGTCACCCCCTCGACCTTCTTCGCGGGCATCACGACGTCCAGGCCGTACGGTTTGCCGTCGACGTTCGCCTCGATCCAGTCGAGGTCGCGTTTGAGGTCGTCGGGGGCGGTGTAGCGGACCGCGCCGAGCACACCGAAACCGCCCGCGCGACTGATGGCCGCGGCGACGGCGGGAAACGGCGTGAAGCCGAAAATGGCGTGCTCGACTCCCAGTCTCTTGCTCAGCTCCGTCTGCATGGCCGCAGAATGCCGCAGTCCTCCGGACGAGGGAAGGCCTTTTCTGATGCTCCGTCAGATTTCTGGCCGGTCCTTCGACGGAGTTCCGGGGCCACACCCCGTGTCCGCGGCACGATCCGCCGACAGGACTAGTCGACCGCGCCCTCCAGCACGGCCATGGCCGCGTTGTGCCCGGGTACTCCGCTCACGCCCCCTCCGCGCACCGCGCCCGCCCCGCACAGCAGGACGTTCGCGTGCCGGGTCTCGACGCCCCAGCGGCCCGTGCCCTCCTGGGCGTACGGGAAGGCGAGGTCGCGGTGGAAGATGTTGCCGCCGGGCAGCCGCAGGTCGCGCTCCAGGTCGAGCGGGGTCTTCGCCTCGATACAGGGACGGCCGTCCGCGTCCGTGGCCAGGCAGTCGGCGAGCGGTTCGGCGAGGTGCGCCTCCAGCTGCGCGAGCGTCGACTTCAGCAGCTCCGCCCGTACGGCGTCGTTGTCCCGCTCGAAGAGCCGGGCGGGCGTGTGCAGGCCGAAGAGGGTGAGGGTCTGGTAGCCCTGTTCGACCAGGTCCTGGCCGAGGATGCTCGGGTCGGTGAGGGAGTGGCAGTAGATCTCGGAGGGCGGCGCGGTGGGCAACTCTCCGGACGCGGCCTGCGCGTGGGCGGTCGCCAACTGCTCGTAGCCCTCGGCGATGTGGAAGGTGCCGGAGAACGCCTCGCGCGGGTCGACCGAGGTGTCGCGCAGCCTCGGCAGCCGCTTGAGCAGCATGTTGACCTTCAGCTGGGCACCCTCGGCGGGGGTGGGCGGTTCGTCGCCGGTGAGGTGCGCGAGCTCCTGCGGCGAGGCGTTCACCAGGACGTGCCGGGCCCCCACCACGCCCTCGCCGTCCGCGGTCCGGTAGGTGACCTCGGCGGCCCGCCCGTCGGTCTCGATGCGCAGCACCTCGTGGCCGGTGGCGATCACGGCGCCCGCGCCGCGCGCCGCCGCGGAGATCGCGTCGGTGAGGGCGCCCATGCCGCCGACCGGCACGTCCCAGGCGCCGGTGCCGCCGCCGATCACGTGGTACAGGAAGCAGCGGTTCTGCCGCAGGGAGGGATCGTGGGCGTCCGCGAAGGTCCCGATGAGCGCGTCGGTGAGGACGACACCGCGTACGAGGTCGTCGGCGAAGTTCTCCTCCACGGCGACGCCGACCGGCTCCTCGAAGAGGACCCGCCAGGCCTCCTCGTCGTCGATGCGGGCGCGGAGTTCCTCGCGGGTGGGGAGCGGTTCGGTGAGCGTCGGGAAGACCTGCTGGGCGACGCGGCCGGTCATTCCGTAGAAGCGCTGCCAGGCCTCGTACTCACGGTCCGAGCCGGTCAGGCGGGCGAAGGCCTCGCGGGTGCGGCGCTCGCCACCGCCGACGAGGAGGCCGGTGGGCCGTCCGTCGCGTTCGACGGGCGTGTACGAGGACACGGTGCGGCCGCGCACGCGGAAGTCGAGGCTCAGATCCCGCACGATCTTCCGGGGCAGCAGGCTGACCAGGTAGGAGTAGCGCGACAGCCGCGCGTCGACCCCGGCGAACGGCCGGGTGGACACGGCGGCGCCGCCGGTGCTCCCCAGACGCTCGAGCACCAGGACGGACCGGCCGGCCCTGGCCAGGTAGGCGGCTGCGACGAGACCGTTGTGGCCCCCGCCGACGATCACGACGTCGTATCCCTCGTGTGCAGGCATGGTTCTTGGTAGCACGCGATGATCTAGAACGGCCAGAGGTACGCGGCACCCGGCGGGCATCCGGACGGGGCGCGGGCCGGGCGTCCGCTGCGGCGCGGGCCTCCGCTGCGGCGCGGGCGGGGCCGCCCGGGAGCCGTCCGCCGTATGGGCGGTGCCGTCCGTCGGACACGGCGGGCACAACCCCTGTACGCGAGCCCCTCAGCCTCCCCGTGCTGCCCGCTGCCGGCGTAACGCCGCCACCCTCCGGTACAGCTCCACCGCCTCCTGGCCCCGGCCCAGCTGCTCCAGGCAGTGCGCCTCGTCGTTGCGGCTGGCCAGGGCGTCGAGGTGGTCGGGGCCGAGGACACGTTCGCGGGCGGTGGCGACACCGCGGTACTCGGTGAGGGCGTCGGACCAGCGGCCCAGCCAGCCGAGGCCGACCGCGACCTCGCGGCGGCTGACGAGGGTGTCCGGGTGGTCGGGGCCGAGGACGCGCTCACGGATCGCCCACACGTCACGGGACTCGGCGAGCGCCTCCTCCCAGCGCCCCATCCGGCCGAGATTGACGCCGAGGCCGTGCCGGGCGCGCAGGGTCTCGGGGTGGGCGGGGCCGTGCACCCGGGTGCGATCGTCGATCAGGTCCCGGTACAGCTCTAGGGCCTGCGCGCTGCGGCCGAGCCGGCCGAGACTGATGCCCACCTCGTAGCGCGCGGAGAGGGTGTCCGGGTGGTCGGGGCCGAGAGCCTGCGCCCGCGCCTCGGCCACTTCCCGGTAGGTCTCCAACGCCTCGGGCCAGTGGCCCAACTGACCGAGTGCGTAGGCGACTTCGTAGCGCGTCACCAGCGTGTCGGGGTGGTTCGCACCGAGCACCCGGGTCCGCGCGGCAGCGACCTCGCTCGCCATCCGGTACGAGTCCTCCAGGCGGCCCAGCCTGCTCAGATTGAAGGCGAGGTTGTGGCGGCAGCGCAGGGTGTCGGGATGGTCGGGGCCCATGGCCCGCTCCCGGGCGGCGAGCACCGCGGTGTACGCCTGGTGCGCCTCGAAGTGGCGGCCCAACTGGCCCAGTACGTACGCCATTTCCTGGCGAGCGGCCAGGGTGTCGGGATGGTCGGGGCCGAGCGCCCGCTCCCTGCCCTGCGCGACCCGCACATACTCGCGCAGGGCTTCGGCGGCGCGTCCGGTGCGGCTGAGGGTGAAGCCGACCTCGTAGCGGCTGGCGAGGGTGTCGGGGTGGTCGGGGCCGAGGACGTGCTCGCGCTCGGCGGCGACCGCGCGGTGCACCTCGCCCGCCTCGGTCCACCGGCCGAGCCGCCCGAGGCTCAGCCCGGCGTTGTGCCGGCCCACCAAAGTGGTGAGCAACTCCGGTGAGGGAGTGGGGCGTTCGACGCGCTCTCGCGCCTGGGGGACGGACGCGGCCGGGCGTGCGATCCAGTCGCCGGTCAGGCCCGCCGCCGCGTCCGGCGGCACGCCGCCCAGGCCGGCACCGGTCGCCTTGTGGCCGGTGGTCATACCCCGGGTCCAGGAGGGCAGCCGGGGTTCTCGGGAGGAAGGGGACGAGGGAGCCGGCGTCGACGGTTCCAGCATCCGCCGCTCATGGGCGGGTCGGCCCACCGCGGGGGGCACGACCGTCGGCACGTACACCGGAGTCGTACGCCCCGTGCCGATCCGCCGGCCGAGCTCGCGCGCGTCCTGCGGGCGCCGCTCCGGCTCCTTGGCCAGCAGATCCAGGATGATCCGCTCTAAGTACTCGGGGAGCTCGGCGCGATGGTGACGCGGCGGCTCGGGAGGCGTGTCACGGTGTCCGATGAGGATCGCCCACGCGTCGTCGAGGTCGAACGGCGGCGCCCCGGTGGCGATTTCGTAGAGCACACATCCGAAGGAGTACAGGTCACTGCGCTGGTCGACCTGGGCGCCGCTGATCTGCTCCGGCGACATGTAGTGCGGGGTGCCCATCGCGATGCCGGTGCCGGTCAGCCGGGCCGTGAAGCCGATGTCGTGGCCGAGGCGCGCGATGCCGAAGTCGCAGATCTTCACCGTGCCGTCGGCGAGCCGCATGATGTTGGCAGGCTTCAGGTCGCGGTGCACGATGCCCTGTTGATGGGTGTAGGCGAGGGCCCCTGACACCTGGTCGGCGATGTCGACGACATCGGCGACGGGAAGCGGATGCTGCTTGTTGTCCTCCAGGAGCTGGCTGAGGTTGCGGCCCTCCAGCAGCTCCATGACCAGGTACAGCACGCCCTCCGACTCACCGAAGTCGTGCACCACGGTCACCCCGCGGTGCTGCAGCGCGGCGGCCACCCGGGCCTCGCGCCGGAATCTCTCCCGCAGCACACCGGTGAACGACTGATCGTGGTGCGGGCCGAGCGGCTTGAGGCACTTCACGGCCACCTGCCGCCCCAGCGACTCGTCACGGGCGCGCCACACCTCACCCATGCCTCCCCGCCCGATCAGATCGAGCAGCCGGTACCGGCTCTGGATCAGCCTGGTCTCCGCCATCTCGTGCGATCGCCCCCGTCGCTGCTCGCCGCGCCCTCCCCTGGCTCGTCCAGTATGGCGAGTTATCTGCCGACTTTGTACGGCGCCGGGCGGGAGCCGGGACCGAGCCGCGCCATGGCCCGCAGAATGTGTTTGGGCGGGAGTTGCCAGCGAAGACGTGCGGGAACACAGCGCAGCAAGGTGCCCGTGACGCGCAGGCGCCGGGTCACCGTGGAGGGGGCTGGCGCGGTTCTGCCGTACAGCTCGTGGGCGTACGGCGGCAGAGCGGCGTACGCCAGACGCGCCACGCGCCGCCACAGCAGGGCGCGCGCCGGAACGATCAGCGGGTGGATCGGCGGGCGCGACAGGAAGTCGTCCACGTCCCGCGCCTCGGGTCCGGCGGCGAGTTCCGGCAGCATCTTCCCGAAGTAGGCGGCCAACTCCGCCAGATTCGCCGGTACGTCGGCGGGGTCGAGGCCCACCAGGCGTGCGCTGACCCGGTGTTCGTCGATGTACCGGTCGGCGTGCGCGTCGGTCAGCGGGAAGCCCGAACGGCGCAGGACGTGCAGATAGGAGTCGATCTCGGCGCAGTGCACCCACAGCAGCAGCTCGGGCTCGTCGATCCGGTACCGCTCCCCCGTGTCCGGGTCGGTGGCCTGGAGCAGGGTGTGGATCTTCCGGACCCGGGCGCCGGCCTTCTCGGCGGCCTCCGTCGTGCCGTACGTCGTCGTGCCGACGAAGTTCGCGGTGCGCATCAGGCGGCCCCAGGCGTCGCGCCGGAAGTCGGAGTTCTGCATGACGCCCCGGACCGCGCGGGGGTGCAGGGCCTGGAGGTAGAGCGCGCGGACCCCGGCGACCCACATCATCGGGTCGCCGTGCATCTGCCAGGTCACCGACGAGGGACCGAACAGCCCCTGCTCACCCGTGCGAAGCGCGTCCACCCCGTCAGGCTAACGCCGGACCCGCGGCATCCCCAGTCCGATCCAGGAGATGATTTCGCGCTGGATCTCGTTGTTCCCGCCGCCGAAGGTGAAGATCACCGCCGAGCGGTAGCCGCGTTCCAGCTCGCCGTGCAGGACGGCGCCCGTCGAGCCCTCCTTGAGGACTCCGGGTGCCGCGACGATCTCCATGAGCCAGGCGTACGCGTCCCGGCGGGCCTCGGAGCCGTACACCTTGACCGCGGAGGCGTCCTGCGGGGTGAGGGTGCCCTCCTGGACGGCGTTCACCATCTGCCAGTTCAGGAGCTTCATCGCGTCGAGTCTGGTGTGGGTCTGGGCGAGCCGGCGGCGTACCCAGGGGAGGTCGACGACGCGGCGGCCGTCGGCGAGCTTGGTGTCCATGGCCCAGCGCTGGACGTCGTGCAGGGCGCGGATCGCCATGGTGCCGTGTGCGGCGAGGGTGACGCGTTCGTGGTTGAGCTGGTTGGTGATCAGCCGCCAGCCCTTGTTCTCCTCGCCGACCCGGCGCGAGAGGGGGACACGGATGTTCTCGTAGTAGCTGGCGGTGGTGTCGTGCGAGGCGAGGGTGTTGATGAGGGTGCAGGAGTAGCCGGGGTCGGAGGTCGGCACGAGGAGCATGGTGATGCCCTTGTGCGGTGGGGCGTCCGGGTCGGTGCGGACGGCGAGCCAGACCCAGTCGGCCGTGTCGCCGTTCGTGGTCCAGATCTTCTGCCCGTTGACGACGTAGGTGTCGCCGTCCCGCACGGCCTTGGTCTTGAGCGCGGCCAGGTCCGTGCCCGCGTCGGGCTCGCTGTAGCCGATCGCGAAGTCGATCTCGCCGGAGAGGATCCTTGGAAGGAAGTACTCCTTCTGCTCCGCGGTACCGAACCGCATGATCGTCGGGCCGACGGTGTTCAGCGCCATCAGGGGCAGCGGTACGCCCGCCTGGGCGGCCTCGTCGAAGAAGATGAACTGCTCCATGGGGGTCAGCCCGCGCCCGCCGTACTCCTCGGGCCAGCCCACCCCGAGCCAGCCGTCCGTACCGAGCCGCCGGATCGTCTCGCGGTAGAACCGCTTCTGGGCGGCCGGGTCGCCGTACCGGGCGTAGGCGTGATCGGGCACCAACTCGGCGAAGTAGCCACGCAGTTCGGTCCGCAGCCGCTGCTGCTCTGGCGTGTATTCGAGATGCACGGCGCCTCCTGGCTCCCCAAGGCCGGACCTGACGGCGCACACCGTAGAACGTGTTTCAGAAATTGTGAATGCCGATGACACCGGCGCCCCGACCAAGACCTTCCCGGGGGACACTCACCCGGGGTTCCAGTACCTCGGCGCCGGTCCGTCAACGACGGCCGCACTCGCCTGCGGGGCGGTGTTTCAGGCGCGGCTCAGGGTGGCGAGGAAGTCCGTGCAGGCCTGGGCGCACTCCCGGCAGGCCTTCGCGCTGTCCTGCCCACCGGGGTGCTCGTCGAACACGTCCGCGCTCTCGCGGCAGACGGTACGGCACCACTCGACCTGGACCCGGATGCCGGCCGTGTCCCGGCGGGCCTCCTCCGCCAGCACACGACAGGTCGCGTCGCACACCTCCACGCAGAGAAGGCCTTTGCGCCGTACGAGTTCCTGCTCCATCGGCCCGTCCGGATCCACCGCGCTCGCCCGCAGCGCGCAGGCGCGGGCGGCCTCGGCGCAGGCCTGCGCACAGTCGAAGCGGTCCTCGAGGAATCGGATGCGTTCTTGCTGGGATGTCATTGTCGTCACCGCGGGCGGGTAGCCGCGGGAAGGCCCGTCAAACCCCGCACCTCAGGGCCCCGCGGCCACTCCTCGGACGAGCGCCCACCCGGTTTGCGCGGACGGCTCCGGGTACCCGGGGACGCATGAGCGCCATGGATCCGCCTGACAGGTCCTAGCCGCGTCCCCAACCTCACGGGTCAATACACCTAGCCGTCCATCGCCTCGGCCGCCTCGCGTGAGATCCGCTCGAACTGGGCGCCCATCGCCTCGGAGAGCGCGTGGGCCGCCGAGAGCGGGCGGACCATCACCATCAGGTCGTCGATCCTGCCGTCCTCGTCGAAGTGCAGGAAGTCGCAGCCGTTGAGCTCCTTGTCGCCCACCTTCGCCGTGAAGACGAGCGCGTGGTCACGGCCGTCGGCACCGGCGATCTCGCGTACGTAGCGGAAGTCGGTGAAGACACGGGAGACGCCGCGCAGGATGGCCGCGGTGATGGCCTTCCCCGGGTACGGCTTGAAGGCGACGGGGCTGGTGAACACCACGTCGTCGGCCAGCATCTCCTCGACCGCGGTGAGGTCGCCCGCCTCTACGGCCTTCCGGAAGGGGTGCATCCGAGCCCCGCCTTTCACTCAACTAATTGATTAGGTTACGAACAGAGTAGTTGGGGTGGTACTCGACGTCCAGACATTGACATTCCTATGGCTCCGACCGCAGTCCCTATTGGTCACCTATGTCAGAGCCGCATACCGTCGAGGACATCACCGCCCTGACGCTCTGGGTCCAGAACGTCAGGGCGTACGACAGGAACAACGGGCAACAACCCCCCGCACCCCCGGAGAAACGCACCATGTCGAAGATTCTCTTTGTGATCACCGGCGTCGACCACTGGACGCTCGCCGACGGCACCCGCCACCCGAGCGGCTTCTGGGCCGAGGAGGCCGTCGCCCCGTACGAGGCCTTCAAGGCCGCGGGCCACGAGGTCGTCGTCGCCACTCCCGGCGGCGTCGTACCGACCGTGGACAAGGGGAGCCTGACCCCCGAGCTCAACGGTGGCCAGGAGGGCGCCGACCGGATCGCGCACGTCCTCACGTCGATGACCGAGCTTCAGCGGCCGATCAAGCTGGACGAGGTCGAACTGGACGACTACGCGGCCGTCTTCTACCCCGGCGGCCACGGACCGATGGAGGATCTGGCGGTCGACGCGGACTCCGGGCGGCTGCTCACCCTCGCGCTGGAGTCGGGCAAGCCGCTCGGTGTGGTGTGCCACGGCCCGGCCGCGCTGCTCGCCGCGACGAAGGAGGACGGCGGCAACGTCTTCGCGGGTTACCGGGTCTCCGGGTTCACCAACGCCGAGGAGACGCAGGCCGGTCTCGCCGGCCGGGCCAAGTGGCTGCTCCAGGACCGCCTCGTCGAGGCGGGCGTCGACTTCCAGGAGGGCGAGCCGTGGGCCCCCAAGGTGGTCGTCGACCGCAACCTGGTCACCGGCCAGAACCCGGCGTCCTCCGCTCCGCTCGCCGTCGAGCTGCTGAAGAAGCTGGCCTGACCCTCATGGCCACCGACCGGCTCGATGAGGTCCTCGACGCCGCCTACGACTGCCTGACCAGGTACGGCGTACGGCGCACGACGATGGACGACATCGCCTCCGCCATGGGCGTGTCCCGGTCGGCGGTCTACCAGTACGTCCGCGGCAAGGACGATGCCTTCCGTCTGCTCGCCGGGCGTCTGCACGAGCGGGCGCTCGGCCGGGCCCGGGAGGCGGCGGCCGAGTGCGGCGCCCCGCACGCCGAGCGCGTCCGGGGCGTTCTGGCCGCCAAGCTCGGCCTGGTGCTCCAGCTGGCAGGCGACTCCCCGCACACGGCCGAACTCCTCGACGAGAAGGCCCGGTTGTTCGGGGACATCTGCCACACGTTCGTCGGGGAGTTGCGGTGCCTGCTGATCAGCCTTTTCGCCGAGGTGGCCACCCCGACCGGTGTCGATCCCGCCGAGGCCGCCGACATCTGTCTGGCCCTGGTCGTCGGCCTGGAGTCGTCCCCCGACGGCCGGCAGCTGCTGGCCCCGGCCACCGACGCCCTCCTGACCGGCCTGCTCGGCGGCCGGGTCCGAACAGGCTCCCCCATGGGACCGTGCGGGACGGCGCGGCCCGAGTCCGGCGGGTGCGCCCGGCGCGCGGACGTCGCGGGAGCTCCATGACGACGGTGGCCGTGTCCGGGTCGGGAGCGGAGATGACCTCCTCGCGGAGCAGGAAGTCGAACAGGCCCTAACCCCGCACGGGTGCCGTCGTGCCGCGGACCTCGAGCGCCGGGGTGGTGAGAACGAGCTCGCCCGGGCGGGCGGGGTCGGCGATCCGGTCGAGCAGACACTGCGCGGCACGGCGGCCGACGTCGTGCCCGGCGCTGTCCACGGTGGTGAGCCACAGGTGCCGCAGCCGTGCGAGGTAGGTGTTGTCGTAGCCGACGAGGGAGAGGTCGCGCGGCACCTGGAGGCCGAGTTCCTCGGCGGCCGACAGGGCGCCGACACAGGCGATGTCGTTGAACGCGAAGACGGCGGTGGGTCGTTCGGGGGCGCTGAGCAGCCGGACCGTGGCACGGTAGCCGCCCTCCTCGGTCAGGTCGCCCTGCTCCACGACCGCCTCCGCGGCCAGTCCGTGTTCACGCATGACCGCCTGGAAGCTGCGGCGGCGCAGTTCGCCGACCATCCCCTGCCCCGCGATGTGCGCGATACGGCGGTGGCCGAGGCCGATGAGATGCTCGGTGGCCAGGCGGGCGCCGCGCTCGTCGTCGTTGGCGACGACGTCGACACCGGGCAGCTCGGGCTCCCGGGCGCCCGCGACCACGGTGGGGATCTGCCCGGCCGCCGCCCGCAGCGCTTCGGCGGCCGGCAGGGTGCCGACGGCGATCAGACCGTCGACCCGCAGGTCCACGAAGGTACGGGTGAGGTCCTCGCCGAGACGCCGGTTGAGATGGCCGTCGGCGAGCAGCATGTGCAGACCGGAGTCGTGCAGCCGGGAGTTCAGACCGTCCAGGAGCTCCACGAACCAGGGGTTGCGCATGTCGTTGAGGAGCACCCCGACCGTGCGGGTGCGCCGCTCGCTGAGGCTGCGCGCCGCCGCGTTGGGCCGGTAGCCGAGCTCCTCGACGGCGGCCAGCACGGCCTGCCGCTTCTCGTCACGGACCTGGTCGGAGCCGCGCAGCACGAGGGAGACCAGAGACTTCGACACTCCGGCCCGTTCGGCGACGTCACGAATCGTCGGTGCTCTCATGGTCTGCGTGGCTCCATTTCTGGACCGTTCCATACAGCGGGTGAGCTTGTCAAAGGGGTTGACACGCACCGCAGCAGCCTTCACTGTGAGCCGGGAACTTGTTGGACCGGTCCAAAGAGGGGCAGTCATGGTGCGTTCGCTCGGGGTTGCCGTCGTGGGGTTCGGCTGGATGGGACGGGTGCACACCCAGGCGTACGCCCGCGTGTCCCACCATTTCCCGGAGCTGTCCCTGCGACCCGAACTGGTCGCCGTCGCGGACGAGGTGCCCGGCAGGGCGGAGGAGGCCGCGGCCCGGTACGGGTTCACGGCCGCCCACCGCGACTGGCGCGAGGTGGCCGCCGATCCCCGGGTCCAGGCGGTGAGCATCGCCGCGCCGAACTTCCTGCACCGCGAGATCGGCCTCGCCATGGCCGAGGCGGGCAAGCACATCTGGATCGAGAAGCCGGTGGGCCTGACCGCCGAGGACGCCCGCGCCGTGTCGGACGCGGTCACCAAGGCCGGGGTCCAGGGCACGGTCGGCTTCAACTACCGCAATGCGCCCGCCGTCGCCGCCGCCCGCGAACTGATCGCCTCCGGCGAGATCGGCACCGTCACGCATGTCCGCATCCGGCTGTTCAGCGACTACGCGGCCCATCCGGAGGGCGCCCTGACCTGGCGCTACGAGCGGGAGCGCGGCGGCAGCGGAGTCCTCGGCGACCTGGCCTCGCACGGCGTCGACCTGGCGCGCTTCCTGCTCGGCGAGATCGAGGCGCTGACCGCCGACACCGCGATCTTCCTGCCCCGGCGGGCCCGCCCGACCGGCGCCACCGCCGGTCACACCCGCGCGGCGGGCGGCGATCTGGGCCCGGTGGAGAACGAGGACTATGTCAACTGCCTGCTGCGCTTCGCCTCCGGTGCGCGGGGCGTGCTGGAGGCCTGCCGGGTCTCGGTGGGCGAGCAGAACAACTACGGCTTCGAGGTGCACGGCACCAAGGGCGCGGTCTTCTGGGACTTCCGGCGCATGGGCGAACTGGGCGTCAGCAGGGGTACGTCGTACCAGGACCAGCCCGTCAGCACGGTGTACGTCGGCCCCGGGCACGGCGAGTACGCGGCCTTCCAGCCGGGCTCCGCGAACAGCATGGGCTACGACGACCTCAAGGTCATCGAGGCGCACAACTTCCTGCGCTCGATCGCCGAGAACACCTCGTACGGCGCGACGCTGGTCGACGCGGTGCACAGCGCGGCCGCGCTGGACGCGATGTCCCGTTCCGCCGAGCGGGGCTCGTGGGTGTCCCTGGCATGACGTGACGGCCGCGGTGGCCGGATCCGTCGTCGCGTCCATGAAGGACGGCTGCCGCGACTTTCTGTTATCGGCCGCGTTCCACGGCGTCTCCTGTGCGTAGGCATCCCCAGGCACCGAGCGCTAAGGAACCAAGTCAGTGACAGTACAGATCAGTCGCCGGAACATGCTGAAGATCGCCGGTGCGGCCGCGGGCGCCGCCGCTGCCGGCACCGCCGTCGCGGCGGCCCCGGCAGCGGCGGCGGGCGGTGTCTTCGCGCACCCCGGGATGCTGCACACCCGGGCCGATCTGCACCGTATGGCGGCCGAGGTGAAGGCCGGCGCGGAGCCCTACGCGGCCGGCTTCGCCAGGCTGACGGCCAACCGGCATGCCCAGAACACCTGGACGGCCAACCCCCAGGCGACCGTCTACCGCGGCTCGGGCACGCCCGAGAACTACGCCACGCTCTACCACGACATCCACGCGGCCTACCAGAACGCCCTGCGCTGGCACATCACCGGCATCACCGCGCACGCCGACACCGCCCGCGACATCCTCAACGCCTGGTCGGCCAAGCTGACCAGGCTCGACGGCAGCGCCGACCGGTTCCTCGCCTCGGGCCTCTACGGCTACCAGTTCGCCAATGCCGCCGAGCTCGTCCGCGGCCACGACGGCTTCGAACTGGCCCGATTCCAGAAGATGATGCTCGACGTCTTCCACCCGCTGAGCGAGGACTTCCTCGCGAACCACAACGGCTCCTACATCACCAACTACTGGGCCAACTGGGACCTGACGAACATCGCCTCGGTCCTCGCCATCGGCATCCTGTGCGACGACCGCGCGAAGGTCGACCGCGCCGTCGAGTACTTCAAGCACGGCGCGGGAATGGGCTCCGTCAAGAACGCCATCCCGGTCGTGTACGCCGACGGCCTCGCCGAATGGGTCGAGGCCGGCCGTGACCAGGGTCATGCCCTGCTGGGCGTCGGCTTGATGGGCACCATCTGCGAGATGGCCTGGAACCAGGGCATCGACCTGTACGGCTATGACGACAGCCGATTCCTCAAGGGCGCCCAGTACGTCGCCAAGTGGAGCCTGGGCGCGGACGTGCCCTACACCTCGTACACCCGTAAGAAGGGCGCACCCGGCATCTGGTCGGGCTCGGAGACCGCGTCCGCGGCGGCGGCCGTCGATCCGGCCATGGCCCGGCCGATCTGGGCCATGATCAGCAATCACTACACCGAGCGCCGGGGGCTGGACGCGCCCTACCTCACGAAGATCGCGGCCCGGTTCGCGCCCGAGGGCGGCGGCGGGGACTACGGCCCCAACAGCGGCGGTTACGACCAACTTGGCTTCGGCACACTGGCGTTCACCCGGCCTCGGGCCACCGCCGCCCTGGCGTCGGCGAAGCCGACCGCCGTGGCGTCCGGTGTGTCGCCCTCAGGCAGCAGGTCCGTCGGTCCTTCCGCCACGCCCTCCTCCGCGGCGAGCCCTTTGGGTGGGAGCGCCGGTGACCTGGCCGCCACCGGTTCCTCCGGCCTGCCGGCCTGGACCGCCGCCACTGGCGTCGCCGCCCTCGCGGGCGGTTTCCTCCTGCTGCGCCGCCGCGACCGGGCACGCCGCGACGCCGGGGAGTGACGGGCGGGTGAGCGCCCGCACGTCGGTCGCGGCGTTCATGTGCGAAGCAGCAGCTGGAACTCGAAGGCGTATCGCGAGGAGCGGTAGATGTGGGTGCCGTACTCGACCGCGCGGCCGGTGTCGGCGTAGGCCGTGCGCTGCATGGTGAGCAGGGCGGCGCCCGCCGGTTCGTCCAGCCGCGCGGCCTCCTCCGGCGAGGCGGCGCGGGCGCCCACGGTCTGGCGGGCGCTGTGCAGGCTGATGCCGCCGGCACGCATCATGCGGTACAGGCCGGTCGACTCCAGGCGGGCGGTGTCGACGTCCAGCAGCCCTTCCGGGATGTAGTTGCACAGGGCCGCCACGGGTCGGCCGTGGGTGAGGCGCAGCCGCTCCACACGGTGTACCGCGCCGCCCTCGGCGATGCCCAGGGCGGCCGCGACGTCGGCGGACGCCGGTTCGAGGGCGTTGTGCAGCACCTGGGTCGTGGGGCGCTGTCCGGCGTTCTCCAGGTCGTCGTAGAGGCTGCTGAGCTCCAGTGGGCGTTTGACCTGGCTGTGCACCACCTGGGTGCCCACGCCCCGGCGGCGGACCAGGAACCCCTTGTCGACCAGGGTCTGGATGCCCTGACGGACGGTGGGGCGGGACAGACCGAGGCGTCCCGCGAGCTCGACCTCGTTGCCCAGCAGGCTGCCCGGGCTCAGTACACCGCGCTGGATGGCGCTCTCCAGCTGTTGCGCGAGCTGGTAGTAGAGCGGGACGGGGCTGTTGCGGTCCAGCGTGAAGTCGAGGCCCACGGGTACAGCGGCGGCCGCTGCTCGTGGGAATCGGGCGGTCCGGCGGACGGGAACCCTTGCCATCGCATCGTCCTGACGGTCGGTCCTGAGGACGGCCGGTGCGGGGACGGAAGAGATCTGTCGCCGCACCGGCCGCCACTGCGAGTCAGGAGTGGCTGGGGAAGCCGAGGTTGATGCCCGCGTCGGACGGGTCGGGCCAACGCGTGGTGATCACCTTGCCCTGGGTGTAGAAGGCGATGCCGTCGTTGCCGTAGATGTGCAGGTCGCCGAAGAGGGAGTCCTTCCAGCCGCCGAAGGAGTGGTAGCCGACGGGCACCGGGATCGGCACGTTGATGCCGACCATGCCCGCCTGGACCTCCAGCTGGAAGCGGCGGGCCGCGCCGCCGTCCCGGGTGAAGATCGCGGTGCCGTTGCCCCAGCGGGAGCTGTTGATCAGCTTGATGGCCTCCTCGTAGGTGTCGGCGCGCACGACGCACAGCACCGGGCCGAAGATCTCGTCCTTGTACGCGTCCGCCGTCACCGGGACCTTGTCGAGCAGCGAGACACCGATGAAGAAGCCGTCCTCGTGGCCTTCGACGGAGTAGCCGGTGCCGTCGACGACGACCTCGGCGCCCTGGGCCGCCGCACCGGCGACGTACGACGCCACCTTGTCGCGGTGCTCGCGCGTGATCAGCGGGCCCATCTCGGAGGCGGGGTCGTTGCCGGGGCCGATGCGCAGGGCCTTCGCCCGCTCGGCGATCTTGCCGACCAGCTCGTCGCCGGTGTCGCCGACCGCGACCACGACCGAGACTGCCATGCAGCGCTCGCCGGCCGAGCCGTAGGCGGCGTTGATCGCCTGGTCGGCGGCGAAGTCCAGGTCGGCGTCGGGCAGGACGAGCATGTGGTTCTTGGCACCGCCGAGGGCCTGTACGCGCTTGTCGTGCTCGACGCCCTTGAGCTGGATGTACTTGGCGATGGGCGTGGAGCCGACGAAGGAGACCGCGACGACGTCCGGGTGCTCCAGGAGGCGGTCGACCGCGACCTTGTCGCCCTGCACGATGTTCAGCACACCGTCCGGCAGCCCGGCTTCGGAGGCCAGCTCGGCCAGCCGGAAGGAGGCCGACGGGTCCTTCTCGCTCGGCTTGAGCACGAAGGTGTTGCCGCAGGCGATGGCCAGCGGGAACATCCACATCGGCACCATGGCCGGGAAGTTGAACGGCGTGATGCCGGCGACGACGCCCAGCGGCTGCCGGATCGAGGCCACGTCGACCCGGGTCGAGACCTGCGTGGACAGCTCGCCCTTGAGCTTGTCGGCGATGCCGCAGGCCAGTTCGACGATCTCCATGCCGCGCGCGACCTCGCCGAGCGCGTCCGAGTGCACCTTGCCGTGCTCGGCGGTGATCAGTTCGGCGATCTCGTCACGGTGCGCGTCGAGCAGTTCGCGGTACTTGAAGAGGATCGCCGTGCGCTTGGCGAGCGAGACGCTGCCCCAGCTCTCGTACGCCGACTTGGCATCGGCGACGGCGGCGTCCACCTCGTCGACCGAGGCGAAGCCGACCTGCTTCTCCTGGGCGCCGGTGGCCGGGTTGTAGACGGAACCGAAGCGTCCGGACGCGGACTCGACGGGCTTGCCGCCGATCCAGTGCGTGATGGTCTTCATGGTGCGGGGGCCTTTCGGTGGCGGGGGGAAGAAGTCGGGGTCAGAGGTGGCGACGGCGCTCGACGGCGTGGCCGTCGTACCGCTCACGGGCGGCCGACGCGGCGTCGCGAGAGGCGACTTCCGCGACGGGCACGTCCCACCAGGCCTCGGCGGGCGGTGCGGTGGGCGTCGGGTCGGTCTCGACGTAGACGCAGGTCGGCCGGTCCGAGGCGCGCGCGGCGGCCAGGCCGTCGCGCAGTTCCCGTACGGTCTTGGCGCGGATGACGTCCATGCCGAGGCTGGCGGCGTTGGCGGCGAGGTCCACCGGGAGCGGGGCTCCGGAGAACGTGCCGTCGGCTGCGCGGTAGCGGTAGGCGGTGCCGAAGCGCTCGGCTCCGACCTCCTCGGAGAGGCCGCCGATGGAGGCGTAACCGTGGTTCTGGATCAGGACCAGGTTGACGGGCAGGCCCTCCTGGACGGCGGTGACGATCTCGGTGGGCATCATCAGATAGGTGCCGTCGCCGACCAGCGACCAGACGGGCGTGCCAGGGGCGGCCTGCTGGACTCCGATACCGGCGGGGATCTCGTAGCCCATGCAGGAGTAGCCGTACTCCAGGTGGTACTGGCGCGGACCGCGCGCCCGCCACAGCTTGTGCAGGTCACCGGGGAGCGAGCCGGCCGCGTTGATGACCACGTCGTCGTCGCCGACGACGACGTCCAGGGCGCCGAGGACCTGCGTCTGGGTGGGCACCGCGGAGTCCTCCGCCCGGTAGGCGGCCTCGACGACCTCCTCCCAACGCGCCCTGCCCGCGCGGTACTCCGCCTCGTACCCCGCGTCGACCCGGTGGCCCGACAGTCCCTCCGCCAGCGCCTCGAGCCCGGTCCGCGCGTCCGCGACCAGCGGCCGGGCGGCGAGCTTGTGGGCGTCGAAGGCGGTGATGTTGAGGTTGACGAAGCGCACGCCCGGCTGCTGGAACAGCGTGTTCGAGGCGGTGGTGAAGTCCGTGTAGCGGGTACCGACCCCGATGATCAGGTCGGCGGTGCGGGCGATCTCGTCGCTGACGGCGGTGCCGGTGTGGCCGATGCCGCCGAGGTCGGCGGGGTGATCGTGGCGCAGCGATCCCTTGCCCGCCTGGGTGGAGGCGACCGGGATGCCGGTGGCGTCGACGAGGGCCTTGAGCGCCGTCTCGGCCTCGCTGTGGTGCACTCCCCCGCCAGCGACGATCAGGGGGCGCTCGGCGGCGCGGATCGCCCGTACGGCTTCGGCGAGTTCGAACGGATCGGCGGCGGGACGGCGTACGTGCCAGACGCGCTCGGCGAAGAACTCCTCCGGCCAGTCGTAGGCCTCCGCCTGCACGTCCTGCGGCAGGGCGAGGGTGACGGCGCCGGTGTCGGCCGGGTCGGCCAGCACCCTCATCGCGTTCAGCGCGGCCGGGATCAGCATCTCCGGGCGGGTGATCCGGTCGAAGTAGCGGGAGACCGGGCGCAGTGTGTCGTTGACGGAGACATCCGCCTCGACGGGATGTTCCAGCTGCTGGAGCAGGGGGTCGGCGGAGCGCGTCGCGAAGTAGTCGCCGGGCAGCAGCAGTACGGGCAGACGGTTGATCGTCGCGAGGGCGGCGCCGGTGACGAGGTTGGTGGCGCCGGGGCCGATGGACGTGGTCACGGCCTGGGCGGAGAGGCGGTTGAGCTGCCGGGCGTAGCCGACCGCCGCGTGCACCATGGACTGTTCGTTGCGGCCCTGGTGGAAGGGCATGGTGTCCTCGCCGGCCTCCAGGAGGGCCTGGCCGATGCCCGCCACATTGCCGTGGCCGAAGATGCCCCAGGTGCCGGCGATCAGCCGGTGGCGTACGCCGTCGCGCTCGCTGTACTGCGCGGACAGGAAGCGCACCAGCGCCTGGGCTGTCGTCAGGCGACGGGTGGTGGTGCTCATCAGGACCTCTCTGGGGCGGTGTAGAGGGGCAGGCGGGGGTCGACCGGCCGCTCCGGCCAGGTGTCGCGGATCCAGGCGTGGTCGGGGTGGTCGCAGATCAGCCAGGCGCGGTCGGTGCCGGGGCCCGCCATGACGTTGAGGTAGTACATGTCGTGGCCGGGCACGGCCATGGACGGCCCGTGCCAGCCGTCGGGGATGAGGACGACGTCGCCGTCGCGCACCTCGGCCAGCACATCGGTGTTGGCGCCGTGGCCCGAGGGCGAGACGCGCTGGTAGCCGAGGCCGGGCGTGCCCTCGTGCGGGGCGAACTCGAAGTAGTAGATCTCCTCGAGTTCGGACTCCTCGCCGGGCCGGTGTTCGTCGTGCTTGTGCGGCGGGAAGGAGGACCAGTTGCCACCGGGGGTGATCACCTCGACGGCGATCAGCTTGTCGCACTCGAAGACCCCTGCCGCGCCGAAGTTGTTGACCTGGCGGGAGCAGTTGCCGGTGCCGCGCAGTTCGACCGGCACGGAGGAGGCCGGCCCGTATCGGGCGGGCAGTCGGCGGGTGCAGCGGGCGCCGGTGAGCGCGAACCGGCCGCCGTCGCGCGAGGCGATCGAGACCTGGGCGTCGCGGGGCACGTACGCGAAGTCGCTCACCCCGCTGAAGACGCTCTCGCGCCCGGCGAGCCGGAACGTGTCACCGCCGACGGCGACGGTGCAACCGCCCGAGAGCGGGACCACGATCCACTCGCTGTCGCCGGTGTCGAAGGCGTGCCAGCCACCGGCGGGCAGTTCGAGCACCCGCAGGCTGGAGTGGCCCCAGCCGGCCGACTCGGGGGTGACGTCCACGGCGTAGGCGTCGGCGGCGGCCTTGCCCGCGGGCAGATGGTGCGTGGTGGTCATCGGAAGTGGCTCCTCTACGGGAATCAGAGCGGGCCTTCGGGAGGCGGCGAGTCGGCGCGGGCGGGTGCGAGTCAGAGCAGGCCGACCGCGGTGTCCACCGCGGTCTCCACGCTGCCCTCGGCGGGGTAGAGCAGCGAGCGGCCGACGACCATGCCCTGGACGGTGGGCAGCCGCAGGGCTTTGCGCCATTTCTCGTACGCGCCCTCCTGGTCGCTACCGACCTCGCCGCCGAGCAGTACGGCGGGCAGGGTGGAGGCCTCCAGCACCTCGGCCATGTCGTCGGGGTCGTCGGTGACCGGAAGCTTGAGCCAGGTGTAGGCCGAGGTGCCGCCGAGGCCGGAGGCGATGGCGATGGACCGGGTGACGGCCTCGGCGCTCAGGTCGTTGCGGACCTTGCCGTCCACCCGGTGGGATATGAACGGCTCGACGAACAACGGCAGTCGGCGGGCGGCCATGTCGTCGATGGCGCGCGCGGTGGTTTCCAGGGTCTCGAGGGAGCCCGGGTCTTCGTAGTCGATGCGGACCAGCAGCTTTCCGGCGTCGAAGCGGAGCCGCTCGATGTCCTCGGCGCGATGGCCGGTGAAGCGGTCGTCCATCTCGAAGGAGGCGCCGGACAGCCCGCCGCGGTTCATGGAGCCCATCACGACCTTGTTCTCCAGAACGCCCAGGAGCAGCAGGTCCTCCAGGATGTCGGCGGTGGCGAGCACCCCGTCCACCCCGGGCCGGGACAGCGCGACGCAGAGGCGTTCGAGGAGGTCGGCGCGGTTGGCCATGGCCAGGCGGTGCTCGCCGACGCCGAGGGCGCCGCGCGCCGGGTGGTCCGCGGCTACGACCATCAGACGGCCGCTGTCGCCGATCAGCGGGCGGCGGACCCGGCGGGCGGCCGCTTCGGCGATGGCCTCCGGGTGCCGGGCGCGCACCGTGGCGAGGTCGGGGATGCTGATGCTCAAGACAGGCTCCTGTTCAGGGGGTGGCGTCGGTCAGCCGCGCGCGAGGAGGTCCTCGACCTCGGACTCGGTGGGCATCGCGGAGGAGCAGGCGAGACGGGAGGCGACGAGCGCGCCGGCCGCGTTGGCGTACCGGATGGTCTTCTCCAGCTCCCAGCCGGACAGCAGCCCGTGGCAGAGCGAGCCGCCGAAGGCGTCTCCGGCGCCGAGGCCGTTGACGACCTCCACCGGGACCGGCGGGACCTCAGCGACGGTGCCGTCGCGGTGGACGGCCAGGACTCCCTTGGGGCCCTGTTTGACGACGGCGAGTTCCACACCGGCCGCCAGCAGGGCTTCGGCGCAGGCTCGGGGTTCGCGTACGCCGGTGGCGATCTCGCACTCGTCGAGGTTGCCGACGGCGACGGTGGCGTGCCGCAGCGCCTCGGCGTAGTACGGGCGTGCCTCGTCCGGGTCGGACCAGAACATGGGCCGCCAGTCGAGGTCGAAGACGGTGGTGCCGGACTTGGCGCGCGTCTTCAGCGCGGCGAGCGTGGCCGAGCGGCTGGGCTCCTCGCTCAGGCCGGTGCCGGTGATCCAGAAGATGCGGGCCGCGCGGATCGCGAAGAAGTCCAGCTCGTCGGTCCGGATCTCCAGGTCGGGCGCCTTGGGCCGCCGGTAGAAGTAGAGCGGGAAGTCGTCCGGCGGGAAGATCTCGCAGAACGTGATCGGCGTGGGGTAGGCGTCGACGGGGGTGACCCAGCGGTCGTCGACGCCGAACTCCTTGAGCGCCTGGTGGAGATAGGCGCCGAAGGGGTCCTGTCCGGTGCGGGTGATCACCGCGGTGGACCGGCCCAGGCGTGCGGCGGCCACCGCGACGTTGGCCGCCGAGCCGCCGAGGAACTTTCCGAAGGACTCGACCTGCGCGAGCGGCACACCCGTCTGCAGGGGATACAGATCGACGCCGATGCGTCCCATGGTGATGACGTCGAGGGACGCGGCGTCGAAGGGTTCAGCGGACTCAGGCATGCGTGTCGCTCCTGATGCGTGGGATGCGGGCGACGGGGCGCCCGGTGCCTCTTAGGTGTAGGACGCACGACCACCCCCTGTCAAGACTTTGTACTGACATTCGGACCTGCTCAGGAAATGATGTCTTAACAAAGTCTTGACAGGGGGGTGCGCCAGGGACTTGTATCCCGTCCCAACGAAGCAGCCGCGTCACCGCACATGACCCGGACGACACGTCCGGGTCCCGTACGGGCCCAGCGCCCCGGCGCCGTCCCGTTCCCTTTCCCCTGTCGCACAGTAAGGTGCTGGAAAGATGGACCGCACGTTTCACCCCCGTACCCGCAGAATCGCCCCCCTCGTCGCGACCGCGGCAGTATCCATGCTGCTGATAGCCGGCTGTTCCAGCGGCTCTGGCGGAAAGAAGGCGGAGGAGAGCGGGGCGGCGGTGTCGGCCGGCAAGGCCAGCACTCCCCGCATGACCGTCGCGCTGGTCACCCACCAGGCACCCGGCGACACGTTCTGGGACATCGTCCGCAAGGGCGCCGAGGCCGCGGCCGCCAAGGACAACGTCAAGCTGGTCTACTCCGCCGACCCGGTCGCGGGCAACCAGGCCAACCTGGTCCAGAACGCCGTCGACCAGAAGGTCGACGGCATCGCGATCACCCTCGCCAAGCCGGACGCCATGAAGGACGTCGTGAGCAAGGCGACCGCGGCCAAGATCCCCGTGGTCGGCCTCAACTCGGGTGTCAGCGACTGGAAGAAGCTGGGCCTGATGGAGTTCTTCGGGCAGGACGAGACGGTGGCGGGTGAGGCGCTCGGCAAGAGGCTGAACTCGGAAGGCGCGAAGAAGGCCGTCTGTGTGATCCAGGAGCAGGGCAACATCGGACTCACCCAGCGCTGCGACGGCGTGAAGAAGACCTTCAGCGGCAAGACGGAGACCCTGTACGTCAACGGCACCGACATGCCGTCCGTGAAGTCGACGATCATCGCCAAGCTCAAGCAGGACAGCGCGATCGACTACGTCGTCGCCCTCGGCGCCCCGTACGCCCTCACCGCGGTGCAGTCGGTGGACGAAGCCGGCAGCAAGGCGAAGGTCGCCACGTTCGACCTCAACAAGGAACTCACCAGCGCCATCAGCAAGGGCACGATCCAGTTCGCGGTCGACCAGCAGCCCTACCTGCAGGGCTACTTGGCCATCGACTCGCTGTGGCTCTACAAGACGAACGGCAACTACAGCGGCGGTGGCGAGCAGCCGATCCTGACGGGTCCGGCCTTCGTCGACAAGTCCAACGTCGACGCGGTCGCGCAGTTCGCCGCGAAGGGCACCCGGTGATGAGCATGGCCCAGCAGGCTGAGCCGGCGGTGACCACACCGCCGGCCCCCGGCCCCAAGGAGACCGACGGCCGGACCGCGCAGCGCTCTGTGACGCTGCGGCTGCTCGCCCGGCCCGAGGTGGGCGTCTTCCTCGGCGCCGTGGCCGTGTTCGTCTTCTTCCTGATCGCGGCGCCCTCGGTGCGCTCCGGCAGCTCGATGGCGACCGTGCTCTACCAGTCGTCGACCATCGGGATCATGGCGCTGCCCGTGGCCCTGCTGATGATCGGCGGCGAGTTCGACCTCTCGGCCGGCGTCGCGGTGATCACCTCGGCGCTCACCGCGAGCATGATCAGTTACCAACTGACCATGAACGTCTGGGTGGGCGTGATCGTCGCGCTCATCGTCTCGCTGGCGGTGGGCGCGTTCAACGGCTGGATGATGGTCAAGACCGGGCTACCGAGCTTCCTGGTCACGCTCGGCACCTTCCTGATCCTGCAAGGCGTCAACCTCGCCGTGACCAAGCTGGTCACCGGCAACGTCGCGACCGACGACATCAGCACCATGGACGGCTTCGACCAGGCGAAGAAGATCTTCGCGTCCTCGTTCGACGTCGGCGGCGTCGAGGTGAAGATCACCATCGTGTGGTGGCTGGTATTCGCCGCCATCGCCACCTGGGTCCTGCTGCGCACCAAGTACGGCAACTGGATCTTCGCCGTCGGCGGCAACCCGGACAGCGCCCGCGCGGTCGGCGTACCGGTCACCTTCACCAAGATCACGCTGTTCATGCTCGTCGGCTTCGGCGCCTGGTTCATCGGCATGCACCAGCTGTTCTCCTTCAACACCGTGCAGTCCGGCGAGGGCGTCGGCCAGGAGCTGATCTACATCGCCGCGGCCGTGATCGGCGGCTGTCTGCTCACCGGCGGCTACGGCTCCGCGATCGGCCCGGTCTTCGGCGCCTTCATGTTCGGCATGGTCAACCAGGGCATCGTCTACGCGGGCTGGAACCCCGACTGGTTCAAGGCCTTCCTCGGCGTGATGCTGCTCGGCGCCACGCTCATCAATCTGTGGGTCCGCCGCGCGGCGACCCGGAGGTGAAGCGACCCATGACAACCAACGGATCCGGACCCGCCGGCGCCATCCTCCCGGACACCCCGCCCCAGGACGGCACCGCCCCGATCGTCGAACTGCGCGCCGCGGGCAAGGCCTACGGCAACATCCGCGCCCTGCACGGAGTCTCCCTCGCCGTCCGCCCCGGCCAGGTGACCTGCGTCCTCGGCGACAACGGCGCCGGCAAGTCCACCCTCATCAAAATCATCTCCGGCCTGCACCAGCACACCGAGGGCGAGTTCCTCGTCGACGGCACCCCGGTACGCTTCTCCACCCCCCGCGAAGCCCTCGACAAGGGCATCGCCACCGTCTACCAGGACCTCGCCACCGTCCCGCTCATGCCGGTGTGGCGCAACTTCTTCCTCGGCTCCGAGATGACCAAGGGCCCCTGGCCCATCCAGCGTCTCGACATCGACCGCATGAAGAAGACCGCCGACGAAGAACTGCGCAACATGGGCATCGTCCTCGACGACCTCGACCAGCCCATCGGCACCCTCTCCGGCGGCCAGCGCCAGTCCGTGGCCATCGCCCGCGCCGTCTACTTCGGCGCTCGCGTCCTCATCCTCGACGAACCCACCGCCGCCCTCGGCGTCAAGCAGTCCGGCGTCGTCCTCAAGTACATCGCCGCCGCCCGCGACCGCGGCCTCGGCGTCATCTTCATCACCCACAACCCCCACCACGCCTACATGGTCGGCGACCACTTCAGCGTGCTGCGCCTGGGCACCCTCGAACTCAGCGCCGCCCGCAGCGAGGTCAGCCTGGAAGAACTCACCAACCACATGGCCGGCGGCGCCGAACTCGCCGCGCTCAAGCACGAACTAGCCCAGGTCCGCGGCGTCGACGTCGACGAACTCCCCGAAGCGGAGGACCTCAAAGCACCCGTGACGGCCTCCCCCGAAGGGACCTCCTGACATGACCGCTCCCCTGGACCGCATCCGGGTCGGTTCCGCGCCGGACTCCTGGGGCGTCTGGTTCCCCGACGACCCCCAGCAGGTGCCCTGGGAACGCTTCCTGGACGAGGTGTCCGAGGCGGGCTACTCCTGGATCGAACTCGGCCCCTACGGCTATCTGTCGACCGACCCGGCCCGGCTCACCGCCGAGATCGACAAGCGCGACCTGAAGGTGTCGGCCGGTACGGTCTTCACCGGGCTGCACCGCGGACCGTCCGTCTGTCTCGTCCATCAGCGGCCGGGTGGGCATTCCCGGCATTCCGCAGGCCTCGTACGCGGCGAGCAAGGCAGGCCTGTCCGGCCTGACCGCCGAGCTCGCCGTGCAGTGGGCGCGGCGTTCGATCCGGGTGAACACGGTGGCCCCCGGCTTCTTCCGCAGCGAGATCACCAGCCCGCTCTACGAGGGTGAGCGCGCCGCCGAGTAGCTGCGCCGCAACACCCCGCTGCCCAAGGAGGGGACCGCCGACGACATCGTCGGAGCGGTCCTGTGGCTCGTCGGCGACGCCGGAAGCTATGTCACCGGGCAGACGGTGGTCGTCGACGGCGGCTGGACCGCCCGCTGACAGCACCTCCTGCCGCGTCAAGGGCAACGGCTACGCTGAGGTCATGCCGTCCACACGTCGCACAGCGCGCCAGACCGACCTGCTGGAAAGGCTGGTCGCCCTGCTGGTGGCGGAGGGTTTCGCCTCGTTCACGCTCGACGAGCTGACCGAGCGGCTGCGCTGCTCGAAGACGACGTTGTACCAACTGGCCGGCAGCAAGCAGGAGTTGGTCCGCGAAGCGGTGAAGCACTACTTCCGGAGTGCGGCCGAGGCCATCGAGAAGCAGGTGACGGACACCTCCGCGCCCGCGGAGCGTGTGGTGGTCTACCTGAATGCCGTCGCCGAGCAGTTGAGGCCGCTGTCCCGGCGATTCCTCGATGACATGGCCGGATTCGAACCGGCCCGCGAGGTGTACGAGGCCAACACCCGCCTGGCCGCGGGCCGGATCAGACAGCTGATCGCGGACGGCGTCGCCGCCGGCGCGTTCCGTGACGTCCACGCCGCGTTCGTGGGCGAGGTCGTCGCCGCCACCATGCAGGAGATCCAGCGCGGCGAGGTGTCCGCGCGCACGGGGCTGACCGACGCGGAGGCGTACGCCGAGTTGGCCTCGCTCATCGTGCACGCGGTGTCGACCTGACCGCGGGGGTGCCGGCCGCGGGGGTGCCGGCCGGGGGACCGACGCCCCAGTCCCGCAACACCGACTCAGTGTCCGCGCCCGGCGCGCCCGGGGCCGAGGGCCGCCGGTTGGGCGTGCGCGAGAAGCGCGGGGCCGGTGCGGCCTGAAGGATGCCGTCGACCTCGACGAGGGTGCTCCGGGCCACCACGTGCGGGTGCGCTCCCGCCTCCACGAACGTCAGTACGGGCGTGACGCACGCGTCTGTGCCGGCGAAGTGCGCGGCCCACTCGTCGCGCGTACGGGAGGCGAACCGCTGGGCGAACCGGGCCCGCAGCGCGGGCCAGCCGCCGCGGTCGCCCTGGGCGGGCAGCTGGGCCCCGGTGATGCCCAGCCCCTCAAGCAGCGCCGCGAAGAACTGCGGTTCCAGTGCGGCGACGGCCACGTATTTGCCGTCGCCGCACTCGTAGGTGTCGTAGAAGGGGGCGGCCCCGTCGAGGAGGTTCGTGCTCCGCTCGTCCGACCACTCACCCATGCCGCGCAGCGCGTACGTCATCTGGCCCAGCAGGGCGGTCCCGTCGACCATGGCGGAGTCCACGACCTGCCCGGCCCCGGAGCGTGCGCGTTCCCAGAGCGCGGCCAGGACACCGATGACCAGGAGCATGGAACCGCCCCCGAAATCTCCCACCAGGTTGAGCGGCGGGGGCGGCGGATCACCGGCGCGGCCCATCGCGTGGAGCAGCCCGGTGAGACCTATGTAGTTCAGGTCGTGCCCGGGATCCTGGGCGAGCGGGCCCTCCTGACCCCAACCGGTGACGCGTGCGTAGACGAGCCCCGGATTCTCCCTGCCGCAGTCTTCGGGGCCGACGCCGAGGCGCTCGGCGACGCCTGGCCTGAGGCCCTCGATCAGCACATCGGCCCGGGCGGCCAGCGCCCGTACCAGCGCACGCCCCTCGGACCGCTTGAGGTCGGCGAAGACCGACCGGCGGCCGCGCCGCACGATGTCGGTCGCGTCGTCCGGGCCGAGCCGCAGCGCCCGGCCGGAGGGCCGCTCGACGCGCACCACGTCGGCGCCGAGATCGGCCAGCACCATGCCCGCGTGCGGAGTCGGCCCGAGTCCCGCGAGCTCGAGGACGCGTAGACCGACGAGGGGGCCGGCGGATCCATCGCTGGACTGCATGGCATCACGGTACCAAAAACGATACTGTTGTATCGCTCGCCGTATCAATAATTTCCAGAGCGACCGAGGAATCCCATGCCAGCTACCCGCACGCTTCCCACCCCGGAAGCCGTCGACCTGATCGGCCTGACCCGTGAGCTCGCCGAGAAGGAGCTCGCGCCTCGCGTCGCCGAGGCGGAAGCCGAGGAGAAGTTCCCTCGCGAGGTCTTCCGCACGCTCGGCCGGGCGGGCCTGCTGAGCCTGCCCTACCCCGAGGAGTACGGCGGCGGGGACCAGCCCTACGAGGTCTACCTGCAGGTGCTCGAAGAGATCGCCGCCGTGTGGGCCAGCGTCGGCGTAGGCGTCTCGGTGCACGCGCTGTCCTGCTTCGCCCTCGCCGCCTTCGGCACCGAGGAGCAGCGGAAGGAATGGCTGCCCGACATGCTCAGCGGCGAGTTGCTCGGCGCCTACTGCCTGTCCGAGGCCCACGCCGGTTCCGACCCCGCCGCGATGCGCACCCGGGCCGTCAGGGACGGCGACGACTACGTCCTGAACGGCGCCAAGGCGTGGACCACGCACGGCGGGTACGCGGACTTCTATACGATCATGGCGCGCACGTCCGACGCCGGCTCGGGCGCGATCTCCTGCTTCCTCGTCCCGGCCGACACCCCCGGCCTGATAGCCGATCCGCCCGAGCACAAGATGGGTCTGACCGGGTCGGCCACGGCGACCATCCGTCTGGAGGACGTGCGCGTCCCGGCGCACCGCCGCATCGGCGAGGAGGGCCACGGACTCAAGATCGCCTTCGCCGGGCTGGACTGCGGACGCCTGGGCATCGCGGCCGTGGCCACGGGCCTGGCCCAGGGAGCGCTGGACCACGCGCTGCGCTACTCGCGCGAGCGGGAGACCTTCGGCCGCCCCATCATCGAACACCAGGGGCTGGCTTTCGTCCTCGCGGACATGGCCGCGGCGGTCCAGGCCTCCCGCGCCACCACGCTCGCCGCCGCCCGGCTCAAGGACCAGGGGCTCCCGTTCGCCTGCGAAGCGTCGATCGCCAAGCTGATCGCCACGGACAACGCCATGAAGGTCACCACGGACGCCGTCCAGGTCCTGGGCGGCGCCGGCTACACCCGCGACTTCCCGGTCGAGCGCTATATGCGGGAGGCCAAGGTCATGCAGATCTTCGAGGGCACCAACCAGATCCAGCGCCTGATCATCGGCCGCGCGCTGCGGGAGAGCGACCGTGGCACTCTCAGGGTGCAGAACTAGTGCCGCGGCACTAGAGGTGCGGGAGCCCGTGAAGCCGGGCGCGTAGGGCGCGGGCCATGTGGTCCGCGCCTTCCGCTGTCACCCGCTCCGGCTCCGGGCGGTCCAGGAGCCCGAAGACGCCCGGCCCGCGGTGTGCGGCGGCCAGGTCCGCCATGCGCGGCACGATGTGGAAGTGCACATGCGCGAAGCCCTCGGACTCGGCGAACTGGACGACGTAGGTCTTGACGCAGCCGGTCACCCCGCGCAGGGCCCTGGAGAGCCTGACCTGCCACACCCCCAGGGCCCCGGCCTCGGCGTCGGTGAGGTCATGGACGGCCGTGACATGCCGTCGCGGCAGCAGCACCAGCCAGCCGGGCACCGCGGTGTTGAAGCTGTGGGCCACCCGCCAGTACTCATCGGACACGACGCGTTCGCGGGGCGGAAGTTCGCCGAACCGTGCTTCCTGCCCGCATGCGTAGCAGGGGGGAGTCGTCATGCCCCCGGATCGTAGAGCGGACCTCGACCGCGGCACCAACGGTGACACTTCACGGTAGAGATCACTGTACGGATCATGTACAGAGAGGATGCCGTCATGGCTGTCATGAGCGCGGTGCGTCTGCACTTCCCGACCCACGAGCTGCGGATCGAGGAGGTCGACAGGCCCACCCCCGGTGCGGGAGAGGTCCTGGTCAAGGTGGAAGCGGCCGGGGTGTGCCTGTCCGACGTCCACCTGATCTCCGGAAAACTCGGCGGCACACCCGCGCTGTTGCGGGGCGACACGGTGACCCTGGGCCACGAGGTGGCCGGCACCGTCGCCGAGCCGGGTCCGGACGCGGGCGGCTGGGCGGTCGGCAACCGGGTCGTCCTCCAGGCCGGCGAGTACCGCGACGGCAGGGGCTGGACCCGCGGCGTCGACTACGACGGAGGCTGGGCCGAGTTCGCGCTCGCCCGGGCCGACACGCTGGTCGCGCTCCCGGACTCGATCCCCTTCGAGCAGGGAGCGGTCATCCCGGACGCGGTCTCCACCCCGTGGGGCGCCATCACCGACACCGCCCGCGTCCGCCCCGGCCAGGCGGTCGGGGTGTGGGGTATCGGCGGTCTGGGCGCGCACGGGGTTCAGCTGCTGCGCATGGTGGGCGCCTGCCCGATCATCGCCGTCGACCCCTCCCCCGCCGCCCGCGACCGCGCCCTGGCCTTCGGCGCCGACCTCGCCCTCGACCCGGCCGACCCCGCTCTGGCCGAGAAGGTCGCCGCCGCCACCCACGGGGCGGGCATCGAGGCAGCCTTCGACTTCGCCGGCGTCACCCCGGTGCGCGAGCAGGCCCTGTCGGTGCTGGGCAACGGCGGCAAGCTGGTCCTCGTAGGGCTGAGCGGAAAACCGATCACCATCGCGGACAGCACCACCTTCAGCGCCCGCGAGCTGCGGCTCCTGGGCCACTACGGCTCCGGCGAGAACGCGGTGTCGCAACTCATCCGCCTCACCGAGAACGGACGGCTGGACTTCTCCCGCTCCATCTCGGACGTACTGCCGCTGGAGCGGGCGGCCGAAGCCGTCGAACGGCTGGAGCACAAGAAGGGCGATCCGATCCGCCTGGTGCTGCGTCCCTGAGACACCCGCCCCGGGACGAGGGCGACGACACCGACAAGCACGTCGTCGCCCTCATCGCGGGCGGCGCCACGACGGCACCGCCGGACCGCGAAAACGATCAGAAGTTGATCATGTGTCCGGCGAGGCCGTGCACGGCTTCCTTCACCGCTTCACCCAGGGTCGGGTGGGCGTGGACGTTGCGGGCGACCTCGTGCACGGTCAGGTCCCACTGCTGTGCCAGCGTCAGCTCCGGCAGCAGCTCCGTCACGTCCGGACCGATCAGATGGCCGCCGAGGAGCTCGCCGTACTTGGCGTCGCTGATCAGCTTCACGAAGCCGACCGTGTCACCCAGGCCGTGCGACTTGCCGTTGGCCGTGAAGGGGAACTTGGCGACCTTGACGTCGTAGCCCCGCTCCTTCGCCTGTGCCTCGGTGTAGCCGAAGCTGGCGATCTGCGGCTGGCAGTACGTGGCGCGCGGGATCATCACATAGTCCAGCTCCATGGTCTCCGCGTCCGCGATCGTCTCGGCCGCGATGATCCCCATGGCCTCGGCGTTGTGCGCGAGCATCAGCTTCGCGGTCACATCCCCGATCGCGTAGATGTGGGGTACGGACGTACGGCAGCGGCCGTCGACATCGATCGCGCCGCGCTCGGTGACCCGTACGCCCGTGGCCTCCAGACCGTACCCGGTGACGTTCGGCGCGAAGCCGATCGCCTGGAGGACCTTGTCGGCCTCCAGGACCTTCTGCGCACCGTCCTTGCCCGTGACTGTCACGCGCACCTGCGGGCCCGACTCGTCGATCGACTCGACACGGGTCGAGGTGAGCACGTCGATGCCCAACTTCCGGTACTGCTTGGCGAGTTCGGCGGAGACGTCCGCGTCCTCCAGCGGGGCGACCCGGTCCAGGAACTCGACGACCGTGACCTTCACACCGTAGTTGTGCAGGACGTACGCGAACTCGATGCCGATGGCTCCGGCGCCCGCGATCACGATCGACCGCGGCAGGTCCTCGGCGAGGATCTGCTCCTCGTAGGTGACGACGCGGTCGCTGCGCCGGGTGCCGGGCAGCAACTTGGGGGTGGCACCGGTGGCGATGACGCAGTCGTCGAAGCCGACCGTCTTCGTGGTGCCGTCGGCGAGGGCGACCTGGAGTGTGTGCGCGTCGAGGAAGGTACCTCGACCGTCGATCTCGGTGATCGCGTTCTTCTTCATCAGGAAGTGGACGCCCTTGACGCGGCCGTCCGCGACCCGCCGGCTGCGCCGGAACGCCTCGCCGTAGTCGAAGGAGACCTCGCCGTCGACCTTGATGCCGAAGGTCTTCGCCTCCCGCGTGAAGATGTGTGCCAGCTCGGCATTCCGCAGCAGCGCCTTCGTGGGGATGCAGCCGACGTTCAGACAGACACCACCCCAGTACCTCTCCTCCACGACCGCGACCCGCTTGCCGAGTTGGGCGGCGCGGATGGCGGCGACGTAGCCGCCCGGTCCTGCTCCGAGTACGACTACGTCGAAGCGCTCGTCCATGGGTGGATCCTTCCGGTGAAGCCCGGCTCAGCGCCGGTCCGACATCCTCTGCACCATCTGACCCTGTGACCTTATGTCGTGAGTTCCTGCGACCGACAGCCGACAACCCCTGACCTGCGGCCCACGCGGATCAGGCGCGCAGTGCCGCCACGACGCTTTTCGTGTCCGTGATGACATGTGCGTAGGTCGGATCGTTCAACTCATGGGCGGCCCGCATGAATTCGCGTGAGAACGCCGCGGTGGCGCCGGTCACCAGCGACACATGGAATCCGAGTTCCATCGTCGTAGTCGTACACCGTCATCACCGCCTGCTTTCAGCGGGTCGTGCTCCTGCGCGGGCGGCCGGTCAGACGGGGAACAGCAGACAGCTGCTGGTGGTGTGCGCCAGCAGCCGGTCCCTCGAGTCGAAGAGCTCGGCCTGCGCGAGGGCGGTACGGCGTCCGCTGTTGAGGACGGTGCCCACGGCACGGACCTCGCCGGTGTCCACGGTGACCGGACGCAGGAACTTCACGTTCAGATCGAGAGAGGTGTACCCCATGCCCTGCGGCAGGACCGACTGCACCGCGCAGCCCGCCGCCGAATCGAGCAGGGTGGCGTACACACCGCCGTGGACGCTTCCGATCGGGTTGTAGTGCTCCTCGCCCGGGACGAGGGCGAAGACGACCCGGCCGTGCTCGACCTCTTCGAGCGTCATCCCGAGGGTCGCCGCGATCGGCGCGGCGGGGAGCCGTCCGGCCTGCACCTCGCGGAGGAAGTCGAGACCGCTGTACTGCCCGACGGCGGCGGCGGAGACGGTGGGGTCCTCCCAGTCGTATGTGCGTGACCTGCCCATGTCGCTCCCTCGATGATCTGGATGTCGAATTCGAAGCTAGCTAGTACGAGATCTGGATGTCAATGTCGAAGCCAGCTTACGATGGCGTACATGACGTGGCTCGAGACAAGCACTGAGAACTGCACGATCCAGCGGACTCTCGACCTGGTGGGCGAGAAGTGGTCGCTGCTGGTCCTGCGGGACGCCATGAACGGCGTACGACGCTTCGACGACTTCCGCCGGCATGTCGGACTGTCCGAGAGCGTGCTCGCGGACCGGCTGCGCAAGCTCGTCACGGCCGGGATCCTGGACACCGTCCCCTACAGCGAGCCCGGCAGCCGCACCCGCCACGAGTACCGGCTCACCCGTAAGGGCTGGGAGCTGTGGCCGGCGATGATCGCCCTCAAGCAGTGGGGGGACCGCCATGCGGCGGATCCCGAGGGCCCGCCCCTGGAGGTCATGCACGCCGACTGCGGCGCGCCGGTCGAGACCGTGGTCGTCTGCTCCGCGGGACACGGCGCGCTCGTCCCGCCGCAGGCACGCACCCGCCCGGGCCCGTCGGCGAAGGCCCCGGATCCGACCGCTCGATAGACCGGTGGGGTGGGGGCGCGCGTGCGGGATCGAGACCCCGGCCGCGCCGAAGCCACCGTCGTGACCGGTGCGGGCTCGGGCCTCGGCGCGGGCCGACCGTCCGGCGCGCGCCGCAGCGCACGACCGGCCGTGTCCGACACCCACGAGAACGGCCTCGACAAGACGGTGGAACGGGATCCCGCTCCCTGTACCCGCGCGCGGCCCCGGCGCCGACGACGGACAGGCCTGCGCCGGGCTTCAGCAGTCGATGGCCGACGGCCGGTAACGCCGCTCGAAGGGCTGGGAGGAGTGCGTGCCAGACCGGGCGACGGGACGATGCCGCGTTCGACGGGGGGCGAAGCGGTCGTCGTTCATGCCGACGCCTCGGCCCTCGCGGGGCGCGCGCTCGAGGTGAAGCGCAGGTTTTCGTCCTCGACGGGGCCGCCGCGCAGCAGCTTCACGTCGGAGTGGTAGTTCATCGACATGAGCCAGGGATGGGCCAGTCCTTGACGCGGCAGCTCATGGAGTGACCGTTTGACGTATCCGGCGCCGAAGTCGAGCAACGGACGGGTGGGCATGGCCGGGTCGGGGAGCTGGGGGCAGCAGATGTCCGTGCCGGTGGCGTCCATGTGTCCGAGCAGACGGGTGAAGTGCTCGCACAGCAGGCCGATCTTGAGCGTCCACGAGGAGTTGGTGTAGCCGATCGCGAAGGCGAAGTTCGGCACGCCGCTCAGCATCATGCCCTTGAACGCCACCTTGTCGGCGGCGTCGACGGGCTCGCCGTCCACCGAGAGCGTCATCCCGCCGAACAGCTGCAGGTTCAGGCCGGTGGCGGTGACGATGATGTCGGCGTCGAGCTCACGACCGGACTCGAGCCGGATGCCGGTCTCGGTGAACGTCGTGATCCGGTCGGTGACGACCGAGGCCGTTCCCTTCCTGAGTGCCTTGAACAGGTCCGCGTCGGGGACCGTGCACAGCCGCTGGTCCCAGGGGTCGTAGGGCGGGTTGAAGTGCTCGTCCACTGGATAACCGGTCGGCAGTTGCCTGACGTTCACGGCCCGGATGAGACGCCGTACGACCCGTGGGTGGCGTTGCGAGGTCCGCCAGACGAGGCGCTGCAGGGCGATGTTCTTACGCCGGGTGAGCCGGTGGGCGAGGTCGGCCGGCAACACCTTGCGCAGCGTGTTCGCGATCACGTCCCGCGACGCCACCGGAAGGATGTACGTGGGCGAACGCTGGAGCATGGTGACGTGGCCGGCCGTGTCGGCCAGCGCCGGGATCAGCGTGACGGCGGTCGCACCGCTGCCGATCACCACGACCTTCTTGCCCGCGTGGTCCAGGTCCTCAGGCCAGTGCTGAGGGTGCACGATCTGTCCGGCGAACCGCTCCCGACCCTCGAAGCGGGGGGTGAACCCTTCGTCGTAGCGGTAGTAGCCACCAGCGCAGAACAGCCAGTTCGCGGTCATCGACAGTCTCTCGCCGGTGTCGGCGCGCTCGATCTCCACCGTCCAGCGGGCCTCGGCGGTGGACCAGGACGCGCCGCGCACCTTGTGGTGGTAGCGGATGTGCTGTTCGATGCCGCTCTCCCCCGCGGTCTCCCGCAGGTAGTCGAGGATCAGATCGGCGGTGGCGATCGACTTGTCGTTGCGCCAGGGCCGGAACGCGTAGCCGAAGGTGTGCAGGTCGGAGTCCGACCGGATGCCCGGGTAGCGGAAGAGCGCCCAGGTGCCGCCGGAGACACCGCGGGCCTCCAGGACCGCATAGCTGCTGCCGGGCCGCTCGGTCTGCAGGTAGTGGGCAGCGCCGATGCCGGAGATGCCGGCGCCGATGATCAGCACGTCGATGTGCTCGCTCTGACGGATCATGTGCGGGGACTCCGTTGATGAGGCGTCGCTGGGTGATGCCTCGATGATGACCTCACATACCAGCCAGTACGGTGTGGCAGTTCGCACCTTCACCGGAAAAGTCCAGTGCGTTGTGCACCACTGCGGCTAGCGTACGGACATGAGCCGGCAACGCTCGTCCGAACGAATATGCGATTTACTTCGGCAGGGGGCGGCGATCGCGCTCAACAGTCTGCAGGAGTGGCTCGACGAGATCGACGAGGCCACCTTGGCGGCGGTGAGCATGCGAGCCATCGCGCAGGACCCCGCCCTGCGTGCCGCCACGCGGCGGATCAACCGCGCCCATCTGGCGTATTGGGCGTCGGAAACCGTGCGCGACCCCGGCGCGCCCGTACCTGCGTACGTCGGCCCGGACAGTCTCAGCCACGCCCGCGACCTGGTGCGCCGCGGGCTCGACGAATCGGCCCTGGACTCCTACCGCGTCGGCCAGAACGCCGCCTGGCGGCGCTGGATGCAGACCGCCTTCACACTGACCTCCGATCCCGACGAACTGCGCGAGCTGCTCGATGTGTCGGCGCGGTCCGTGTCGGCCTTCCTCGACGCCACGATCGCCCACATCGCCGCACGCATGGCCACCGAGCGCGAGGAGCTGACCCATGGCACGCACGCAGAACGTCGCGAGATCGTCACCCTGCTCGTCGAAGGCGCGCCCATCAGCCGGCAACGGGCGGAAGCGCGCCTCGGTTACGCGCTCGACCGGACGCACACCGCCGCCGTCGTGTGGAGCGAGGAACCGGACCCCGAACCGGGCCACCTCGAGCGTGCCACCGAGGCTCTGGCGCAGACGGCCGGGGTGCAGCAACCGCTCACCGTGATCGTCGGTGCGGCCACCCTGTGGGTGTGGCTGCCCGGACCCGCCGCGCCGGACACCGGCCTGCTGAGTCAGCTCCTCGACCCGCTGCCGGGCGTCCGGATCGCCGTAGGGCCGTCCGCCCGGAGCGTGGAAGGCTTCCGGCGCAGCCATCTCGACGCGCTGACCACTCAGCGCATGCTCGCCAGGCTCCGTTCGCCGCGTCGCGTCGCCGGCTTCGATGACGTCCAACTCAGCAGCCTGATCAGCCAGGACGTGGAACAGGCCGACGACTTCATCAAGACGACCCTCGGCGACCTCGCCACGGCGAGCCCGGAACTGAGGCACGCGGTCCTCACGTACATCCAGGCCCAGTGCAACACGACCCGCGCCGCCGACCGTCTCTACACCCACCGCAACACCCTGCTCCGGCAGCTCGACCGCGCCGGCCGACTGCTCCCGAGGCCCCTCGAGGACAACACCGTCAAGGTCGCGGTCGCCCTCGATCTGCTCCAGTGGCGTGGCAGCGACTGAGCGCCGGGATGTGCGCTGTCGTGCGTCCGCATCGGCGCTACTCGCGCTCCGCGGCGTACTGCGTTCTCAGCAGTGCAGCGGGGCTGCCATCGCCGACCTGACGGCACCACAGTCCACCGACGACGGCACCGATCCGGCCCAGCCGTCGGCACTAACCGGTTGCGGTGGTGGCGACGGTCAGGACGAGCGCCGCGCTGGACGCGCAGCCGATGCGGCCGTCGTGCACGGCCCGTACGGCCTCGTCCAGGGACACGTGACGCACCTGGAGATCCGCTTCCCCGGACTCCAGCGCCGACTCGCCCGGGGTGAGTCCCTCCGCACTCCACAAGTGGACGCGTGCCGGGGTCAGTCCCTGCATGGGGTGGACGGCGCCCCTCGGGGTCCAGCGGCCGCCCCGGTAGCCGGTCTCCTCGGCCAGTTCACGCCGGGCGGCCGCACCACTGTCCTGATCGTCCGGGTCGACGTTGCCGCCGGGCAGCTGCCACATGGGTCCGGTGAGGTAGTGGTACTGCTCGATCATCAGGAGCCGCCCGTCGACCAGCGCCACGACCCGTACGAGATCCGGTACACGCACCCAGTCGTAGTGGCCGGGCCGCCCGTCGGGCAGGGTGATCTCGTCCCGGTACGCCACCAGGCGGGGTGTCGCGTACATCCGCTCCTCGCGGTGTCTTCGCCATGGTCCTCGGGTTTCCATGCCCCCAGTTCTGCCCAGGGTCCACGACGGCATGCGGGAGGCCGGTCAGGCGAGCACGGAGGCGGGCCGCCGGTGTCGAAGCGCTGCGCCTCGGCACCGGTCAGTGCCCGGGCCGCACGGACGGACCGTACGACCGCTTCAGCTCTCGAAGCGGTATCCCATGCCGGGCTCGGTGATGAGGTAGCGGGGGTGGGCGGGGTCCGCTTCCAGTTTGCGGCGGAGTTGGGCCATGTAGACCCGCAGGTAGTTGGTCTTGTTGGTCTGGGAGCTGCCCCACACCTCCTGGAGCAGGTGCTTCTGTGTGATGAGCCGACCGGGGTTGGTGACCAGGATCTCCAGCAGATGCCACTCGGTCGGTGTGAGGCGAACGTCGTGCCCGGCGCGGGTGGCCTTCTTGGCGAGCAGGTCGATGGTGAAGCCGTCCGTCGTGACGAGCGTCGTCTCGGAGGCCGGCGGAACGTCGTCGGTGCGGCGGACGGCGGCGCGCAGCCGGGCGAGGAGTTCGTCCATGCTGAACGGCTTGGTGATGTAGTCGTCGGCGCCCGCGTCGAGGGCCCCGACCTTCTCGTCGGATGCCCGGCGGGCGGACAGCACGAGGATCGGTACACGGGTCCAGCCGCGCAGGGCCTTGATGACGTCCGTGCCGTCCATGTCGGGCAGGCCCAGGTCGAGCAGGACCACGTCGGGCTGCCGGGCGGCGGCGATGCGCAGGGCGGTGGTGCCGTCGGGGGCCGGGTCGACTCCGTACTTGCGGGCCTGCAGGTTGATCACGAGGGCCCGGACGAGCTGAGGGTCGTCCTCCACCACCAGTACCCGGGGCATCCGTGCGCCTTTCCTGTTGTGCGGCGGGCCGGAACCCGTGGAACCGGACCTTTTAAGGCGGTAGTTGGCGGACCCGGGTCTCTCCCTGTCCGCCAACTCCCGCTCGATGCGTGTAAGCCCATCAGCTCTTCGCCACGAGTTCCTTGAGCGCGATGTTGAGTTGGAGGACGTTGACGCGGGGCTCGCCGATGAAGCCGAGGGTGCGGCCGTCGGTGTGCTCGTCGACCAGCTTCTGCACCTGGGCGACGGGCAGGCCGTTTTTCTCGGCGCTCCCCGAGCCCACCGTCGAAGCGGCGCTGACCCGTTACGACACCGAGCGCCGCCCACGCAGCCAGTCCGTCGCGCGCGCCGCCCGCCAGGCCGCCCGGATGGGCCAACAACTCACCCACCCCCCGGCCGTCACCCTGCGCAACACCGCTCTCCGGCCGGCCCCCCTCCCGCGCGACCGTCCACGCCATCCTGCGACATGCCGACTGGACACCGCCGGACCTGGGCTGACGGCACCTGCCCCGATCCGCGGCCGGTCAAAGGGCCCTCATCGAGCGTCGTCTCGCGTTGGCCTGCGGCCACTCTGACCGTCCGCGCCGCTCCCGAAGTCGGCCGGCTGTCAAGCGAACCCGACCCGTGATTGAGCACGCAGCCAAGTGACGACGAGAGCGGGGCTGGAAATGTTCATGGCGCTTCAACAACATGGCCACGTCGCGCACCAGGGCGTGAAGGCACGGATCCAGGCGAGCCCGCGGTACGCACGTCGAACGCCACCGCGTCTGGCAGGACGCCCCTTCACCGGCTCGCCCGTCGCGCCGCTGTCGTCGACGCCTTCTTCGACCTCGCGGACACGATCATCACAGTTCGTAGCCTGGCTGAACAGCCTCGGCGCAAGCCGCTCCGCTCGATCTCCCTCACACCGTGCCCAGGGCGGCTTGCTTCTCCTGGTTGCCTGTCAGGAAGTCGGTGATCCGACGGTTCGTCTGTGCGGGTGTGGCAGTGGGCATGGCGAAGTGGGTGAGCTCGGCCAGGATCTCGATTCGGGCGTCCGGTACGGCCTTGCGGGCGCGGGCTGCGACTCTCGCGGTGTCGTGGGCGCCGCTACGGCCGGCGAGAAGGACCAGCAGCGGGACACTGAGCCCCGTGGGATCCGGGCGGCGGCCGACGACCAGTTTCCGATGCGCGAAGCCCGAGACCGCCAGGGCGTAGAGCCGCTTCCAGCCCGGGTCGGTGTACGTCCCGGCCGTCTCGCGGTCCACGTAGGCGCGGGCGCGGGCTTCCGTCGGGCGCAGCAGTATCGGCAGCGAGCGCAGCAAGAAACCCGGGCGGAAGCCGGCGAAGCACTGGGTCGGGTCAAGCAGTACCAGCCGGTCGACCCGCGGTGCGGCGTGCAGGGCGTAGGTCAGGCCGATCCAGGCGCCGTAGGAGTGGCCCACGAGGTGCGCGCGGGGCACGGCAAGGCCGTCGAGCAGCGCATCCAGCCAGGCCATCAGGTCGGTGGCGGTGCGCAGCGGGCGCCCGCCGGGGATGCTGTGTCCGGCATCGCCGAGGATGTCGACGGCCAGCACCCGGTGATGCGTGCCGAGTGCGGGGGCATTGGCGAACCAGACCGCGCCGGTGGAGCCGCCGCCGTGCAGGAGCAGGACCGGGGTGGCTTCGTCGGGGCCGTAGGCGTGGACACGGGTGGTGCCGTACGGGGTGGGAACGTCGATCTCGGTGACACCGGTGGGCCAGCGCGCGAGCAGCGCGTCGTAGGCGGCGAAGAACGCTTGGGATGAGGACACGGTGAACCCTTCGAGGCGTCGTCTCGTTGACCAACTATCTCGCTCGGCGAGATAGTAGCCCAGTGAGTGATGCCATCGACCCCGCGATGCGGCTGGTCCATCTCCTGCGTGCAGTGACCGTGGAACTCGACCTCCGCGGTGCCGAATTCGCCGCGCAAAACGGTCTGCACCCGACCGATCTGCGGGCTCTCGTCTGCCTGCTTGATGCCGGACGGGCCGGTACCGACGTCACCCCGGGACGGCTCGGTACGGCGCTACGGATCAATTCGGCGGGCACCACTGCCCTGCTCGACCGACTGGAGCGCCGGGGACTCGTCCGTCGCAGACGAGATGAGAGCGACCGACGACGCGTCGTGCTGACGGTGGAGCAGAAAGCTGTGGAGCTGGGCTGGTCCTTTTTCGGCCCGCTCATCGCCAACCTGGTCGAAGCGGCCGAGGGCTTCACCCCAGGCGAACTGGACATCGTTCAGCGTTACCTGGCCGCTGCCCTTGGGGCAGCCGCTCCCAGCGACGACGGGTCGACGCCCGCGGCCACCGCCGGCATGCCGCCAACACCACAGCCGTTCCCGCAGCGGTTCGGCCAGCCATGACGGCGGCACAGGAACAGTCCCTGGAACGCACCCCCCGGTGCCTTCCAGCGACTTGACAGTGCGTTCGCGGTGGTGGCCGTTGCGGACCACCATGCGACGGCCCCACTCGCCCTGCTCGGCCTCCAGCTCGGCTGTGTACTGGTCGACTTCGGCCTCCAGCGCGGCGGCGAGCATCCGGCGGGCGCCCTCGCGGACAATCTCGTCGATCGAGGAGCCCTCGCAAGTGCTGTGCAGAATGCGGCTGATGGTACGTCCGGACACGGTGCTGTGCCGGCACCGCGATCTGGTCGCGCGCCGCCACGCTGCTCGCTCCCGGTCCAAGCGCCCGGGAAGGCCGCGAACCGTGCGCTCCCTCCGGCTGCTGGCGCCGCGGCTCGCCCGCGAGAACTCCAGCTGGGAATATCGCCGCATCCACGGCGAACTCCTCGTCCTGGGCGTCAGGGTGGACGCCTCCACCGTCTGGGAGATCCTTCAGGAAGCCGGGATCGACCCGGCACCCGAGCGCGCTACGAGCACGTGGGCGGCCTTCCTGCGCTGCCAGGCCGGCGCTCTGCTTCCCGCCCTGCTCGACACCGTCCTCAACGATGCGGGCAGCCAGGTAGTGCTCAGCGCAGTACGGATGCCGCGCTGGACTCGCTCATGGAACGGTGGGTGCGGACCTGCCGACGCGAGCCACTGGACCGCACCCTGATCTGGACCCGGCGGCACCCGCTCCACGCGCTAAGCGAGTTCGAAATCTTCTCCAACTCCCACCGGCTCCGTCAAGGCATCGCCAACGCCCGCCCGCTACACCCTTTGCCGATGCCGATCACCAATCTGGAGCAGGGATCTGGAGCAGGTCACCCACCTCGGCATACGACGACGCCAATGATTCGGCGGCATCCTCCACGAATACCAACATGCCGCATGAACTTGAGGCTGTACCCCGCAGTCAGACGGCCCGCAGGGAGCCGGGCCGGCGGCCGGTGAGGCGGTCGAGGGCGGCCGTGGTCGCGCTGTCGGCCGGGAGGTACACGACGATACGCTGATCGTCGTCGGCGGGCAGTTCGAGTGTTTCGTACGCCAGCCGCAGTTCCCCCACCTCCGGATGGGCCATCCGCGTCACGTCACTCGCCTTCGGCAGGCCGGGCAACGCTTCCAGCCGCCCGGCGAACTCCGCTCCGCAGGAGACGGTCAACTCGTCTATCAGCACGCCGACATGAGCGTCGGACCGCCCCGGCCCCCGTTTGAGACAGGCGACCTGTTCGTCGGCCACGCGGTTCCAGTCCAGGTAGGCGGTGCGCGCTCGCGGATCGGTGAAGACGAAGCGAGCGAGGTTGGGCCGGCTGCCCTCCAGCAGTCCGATCGGCCCGGCCAGCCGCTGGTACGCGTCCGTGCAGGAAAGAATTTCGCACAGCCGGTTCATCAGTACAGCGGGTGCCGGCTCCAACTGGTCGAGCAGCGCCCGCACGGTGGGGCGCACCGCCCTGTTCGGCCCGGCTCCGCCCAAGCAGCTGAAGCCCGCGTCGGCACCCTTGGCCAGCCGGTGCAGGTGGACGCGCTCGCCGGGGGTGAGCCGCAGTGCGTCGGCCAGCGCCGCCAGCACCTGGGCCGACGGCCTGCGATCCCGCCCCTGTTCCAGCCTGGTGACGTACTCGACGCTGACCCCGGCCATGGTCGCCAGCTCCGCGCGGCGCAGTCCTGGCGTGCGGCGGCGCGACCCTGCGGGCAGCCCCACGTCGGCCGGTGTGACGGCCTCACGGCTCAGGCGCAGAAACAGGCCCAGCTCATTGTCGTTCACGCCCCGAACGTAACATCCGCTGCCGGTGCGGAGCATGGCCCTGCCACTACTACTCTCCGCCCGGCCTTCCTCCGCCTCGCCCCACCCGGAAGCATCCGATGCGCGGCCCGGCCGAGGGCCCGCACCCCCAGCACCCCAGCACCCCAGCACCCCAGCACCCCGCAAGAGGAGCACATCCATGTCCAGTGAACCGCTGAGCCTCGCAGTGATCGTCGGCAGTGTCCGGGAGGGGCGCTTCGGTCCGGTGGTGGCGAACTGGTTCCGCCGTCAGGCCGACCAGCACGGAGAGTTCGCGGTCGAGCTGATCGATCTGGCCGACACCGGCATTCCGCTCGAACTGCCAGCCGTGCCGCCGGCACTGCAGCCCGACCTGCCCCGCCCGGCCGGGATGGCCGACCTGACCCGACGCCTCAGGGCGGCCGACGCGGTCGTCGTGGTGACACCCGATTACAACCGGAGCTTCCCCGCCTCACTCAAGGCAGCCATCGACTGGCACTACACCGAGTGGCAGGCCAAGCCGATCGGCTTCGTCGGCTACAGCGGCGCCAGCGGCGGGCTGCTGGCAATCGAGCACCTGCGACAGGTCTTCAACGAGCTGCACGCCCACACTGTCCGCGACTACGTGTCCTTCCCCCGCTACTACGAGCTCTTCGCCCCCGACGGCACACTCCACGACCCGCAGGGCGCGGAAGCCGCCGCCAAGGCCATGCTCGACCAGCTGCTCTGGTGGGCCGCGGTCCTGCAGGACGCCCGCCGCGACCGCCCGTACCTCGCCAACCGGTGACTCCCCTCCGACCCCGCTGAGCCTGGACGGCGTGTTCGGTGCACCGCGGTCATGTCCGTGCTCGGCGTCGGCTTCACCCGAATCGCGCTCGGCGTGCACTGGTTCAGCGATGTCGTGGGCGGCTGGCTCCTGGGCCTCGCCGTCGTCGCCCTCACCGCCTGGGCCTTCGAGGCCTGGCGCACCGACGCAGGCCGCGGACATGCCGGGTTGAGCGAGGGACTGGAGCCCGAGCTCACCAGTGCCCGTCCCGAACCGGGCTCCTCCGGCCGGGAACATTGGCACAGGTCCGTACGCGACTGACGGCCGAGACCGAGAGATTTCTGAACCAGGTTGTTGCGAAGGGGAGTTCGGCAGGAGAGGGGCGGAGGAAGGACCCGGATGAGCAGAACTCGCGTGCTCTCTAAGGGTGTAGTGCACCACCCCATGTCCGGAGCGTTGATCGGGTCCATGTACGGCATGACGCCTGGGTTCCCGGGGGTTCGGCAACTGCGGTGTCTTCACCCGACCGAGTGCGGGTGATCAGGGGCTGTCGCCGGACCAGTCCCAGCAGCTCTGATCGCCGGGGCGCGGGTCGTACACCACCCGCCCGACGGCGCCGAACTGCCCGAGCTCCGCCTGGAAGGCGACACCCGTATCGATCTCGTCCGACATCCCGCCTGTGATGTCGGGCAACAGGCCGTCCAGTTCGGCGTACTGCCGCCTGGCTCTCGCTGTACTCGGTGCGTCGTGTCAAGGGGGGCTCAGCGGCAACCCGGACGGCTCGCTCCTCAACGTTGAGTTCGACCACATGCGGGCCCTGGGATGGATCAGGCCCAGTGAGTGGCGGGAGGTGCGGTTCGGCACACCACGCGCGGTCCTCGGTGCCACTCATGAGCGTCACCGGAATGCTCACCAGGCCAAAAAATGGCGCCGCTCGACAGTCGTCGGGGCATCACAGACCTCCACGACACCCCAGAGCCCCACCAGTCTATGAACCCACGCCGACGAGAGAGTCGATACAGCACGTTGCCAGATTGGCGCCCGTCTTCGGCTGCTACTCGGGTCTGCCCAGGAACCAGCCGGATACGTCCGTGAGCCGGCCACGCCACAGGGGCATGATCACGGGCCCACTGGTTCCGGCGAGCCCGGTGGCCTCCCGCAGATGGATCCACTGCGGCAGCCGTTGCGGGACATGGTGCCCTTGCTTGTCGGCGACTGCTTCGTCCTGGTAGCCGCAGTCCATGGACACCACAGGAACCACTCCGCTCCGCGCCGTCGCCCTCGTCCGCACTCTCTCGCCCTCCCCCGCCGCGTCCAGCTCCCACCTGCTGGCCGAGCAGACCATGGCCGCCCACGCCCCGAACGCCGTCACCTACTGGGTCGGCGAAGCCATGCAGGGCACCGACTACCAGGATCTCGACAAGACACCCGAGGCCACCGTCCCTATCCGTCGGTTTGAGCGGGCCCCGACGGCACAGAGCTCGGAGATCCAGGCCTCGGCAGAAAGCGCTCCCCGACCCGGTGAGCCACTACCAACACCCGCCTTACGACAACTGCGTGGATACGGAACACGGAGGGGCGTGGCGGCGGCCGGCAGCCGGAACGGTCGGCCTCGACGGGCCACCGTGCCCGAACCACCAGTAACGCGAGCGGCGTAAGAAACGCCTAGAGCCACGGCGCGCTCAGCACGAAGAGGTGCATGGGGATGTCACGCCGGCGAGCACCAGTGCGACGACGTGCGTCACGCCCCAGAACAGGTGGTCCGCGAGCACCGCGATGACGGGTCGCGAAGACGGCGGAGGCGAGACCCACTGGCTGAGGTGACGACGGCGGCGGCGCGAATGTGGTCGGGTTTCCACCACCCGGTGAGTGCGGCGAAGACGGGCTGGTGGGAGGCGGCCGCCATCGACGAGCTGACGAGCTGCCAGCCGACGGCGAAGACGCCCACGTTCGGTGTGGTGTCCGCGATGATGATGCTCGGGACGCCCAGAACGGAGCCGGCGGTCACCACGGCGTGTGTGCCCGGTGGTCGAAGATCCGGCCGACGCGACAGACATCCGCGGTTCGGGCGGTCGACCTGGAGGCCGAAGACCCGAGTCCGCCGAGGACGTGCGGTTCCCCATGCAGCTGAAGCCCACGCTCGCCCACTCCTCGGAACTCGCTTCTGGAGTCGAGGACATGGATGAATCCCGTACTTGTAACGAACACAAACCACGCGACCTGCTGTGACTACAGCCGCATACGCGAGTTGACCGGGGGTATCCGCATCGCGAATGCCAGCTTCGCGTGAATGGAGACTCCTGGTGCTGATGGCCCACCCCGCGGTGTTGAAGGACCTCGTCGAGCAGTACGAGACGCTGCACGCGCTGCATGCCGAGAACGGCAGCCCCGCCGTACGGCAGCGGATGGCAGACATCTCCTACACGCTGTGCGTGTCGACCGGCACCCGGGACGTCCATGTCGCCCTCGTCGCCGCCCGGCACCAACTGCCCGGCGCCCGCCCTCAGGACGACTCCTTACTCACTGCCGGCTGACCTCGTACCTCTGGGGGGTCGACGGCAGTGCCGGGCTTGCTCTGCCGTCTGCAGGAAGACTGATCCGGCGGGGAATCCGTTGACCTTCGACAGCCATGGTCCGCTACCGACCGGCCGCACGAACACCATGTTCTGGAGGGGGACTCTGCCCCCCTCCAGCCTGGGCCAGTGAAGGCTGTCGGCCTTCTGGGCGACCACCGCCGGGTGGTAAGAGGTCGTCGCGCACGTCGCGCACGTAATCAGGGAAATGCGCTCGGCGCCTGCGGGCGGCACCGAGCACGCTCCAGCCAAGGGGCGTGTCCCTGGGACTCCAGCCAGGGGAAGTAGTGACCGGATGCGACAAAGAAGTCGAAGCCGGCACGCTCGGCTCCGACCACATGGCCGACGAGCTCCGGCGGGCCCGCCTGCTTGGTGACCATCGTGTACCCGATCTGCACCATGTCGCTCTTCTCTTCGTGGTCGGGGGCCACTCAAGCGCGCATGGAGCCGCGAGACGCGGTCTCCGTGTTGCTATCGCTTCCTCCGGAGCTGCACGTCGACCTCCTTCTCCTGGTCTCCCGACGCCGTGCCCCGCTTGTGTACGGCGCACGTGACTCTCAGGGCTTCACACAGCTGATCCACGGCGACGTAGCCGCCCTGCGACGTGGCGGTGAGGAACCCTCCAGAGGGGTCGGCTCGGTGTGTACGCGCTTGCTGAGGTACGACGGTGTACTTCGGGTCCTCTGCGGAGGCGATGGCCGCCGCGAAGACCCCGAAGCGGGTACAGACCGAACCCGCGAGCAGCGCGAGGCCACCAACCAGGGCGGCCAGCCGGCTGCGGCCACCAGCCAGCGCCGCGGTCGCGGCCTCCGCCAGGGTCAGGAGGCGGTCGCTGACCGCCCGCCGGAGCGCAGTCCCAGCTCTCGGGAACCCTGGGGGTGTGCATGGGAACGGTGGGACCCGGCTCCGTACACCTTCTCAACGGGCTCTACGACGCGGCCAAGAGCCGTACGCCCATTCTCGCGATCTGCGGTCAGGTTCCCCTCGCCGAGGTCGGCACCGACTACTTCCAGGAAGTCGACAACGACCTGCTCTTCCGTGACGTCGCCGTGTACCGCGCCACCGTCTCCTCCCCCGACCAGATGCCACGGATGCTCGAGTCCGCCGTGCGTACAGCCGTCAGCCAAGGCGGAGTGGCGGTGCTCACCGTGCCCGGGGACCTGGGTGACCGGGAGCTGAGCGACGACCGGCCCGCCCGCTTCGCCCTCGACCGCCCCGTCACCCGCCCGGACGACCCGGCGCTCGCGGCGGCCGCCGAACTCCTGAACACCGCGGACCGCGTCACCCTGCTCGTCGGCCGCGGAGCGCGCGCCGCCCGCGCCGAGGTCCTCCGGACCGCCGACGTGCTCGCCGCGCCGATGGTACTCACCCTCAAGGCGAAGGAGGGGTTCGAGGGCGACAACGACTTCCAGGTGGGACAGACCGGTCTGATAGGCAACCCCGCCGCTTCCCGCGCGCTCGACAGCGGCGACGCGCTCCTGATGCTGGGTACCGACTTCCCCTACCGGGACTGGTACCCGAAGGGGTGCAAGGTCGTCCAGATCGACACCCGTGAGGAGCATTTGGGCCGCCGGGTCACCGTGGACGTGGGTCTGGCGGGTGACGTCGGTGCGACGCTACGGGCTCTGCTCCCGCTGCTGAAGGCGGCCCCGGACCGCGGCCACCTGGACGACGCGCGGGAACGGTTCACCCGCTGGCAGGAAGGACAGCAGCGCCCGGCCGACCCCGGTCACGAGCGCCGCTGGACCGGGAAGCTGCGGGCCGCTCTGAACAACCGTGACCACGAGATCCGCCCCGAGGCGCTGGCCGCCGCGGTGGACGCGTACGCCGCGGAGGACGCCGTCTTCACCTCCGACACCGGCATGGCCACCGTCTGGCTCTCCCGCTTCGTCACCATGCGTGGCAGTCGACGCCTGATCGGCTCGTACAACCTCGGCTCGATGGCTAATGCCATGCCCCAGGCCCTCGGGGCCCAGCTCTGGACGCCCGATCGCCAGACCGTGGCCTTCTGCGGCGACGACGGACTGAGCATGCTGCTCGGCGACCTCATGACAATCAAGACGTACCAACTGCCGGTGAAGCTCGTGGTCTTCGACAACCGCCGACTGGGAATGGTCAAGCTCGAACAGGAGCAGGCCGGCCTGCCCGAATTCGGTACGGAATTCGACAACCCCGACTTCGCGGCGGTCGCCAGCGCGCTCGGCCTCACCGGCATCCGCGTCACCGACCCGGCCGATCTCCACGACAGCGTGCGCCGGGCCCTCGACACCCCTGGGCCGGTCCTGCTGGACGTGCTGACCAACCCCGAGGAGGTGGCCGTGCCGGGCAAGCCGACCGTGGCACAGGGATGGGGCTTCGCGATCGCCAAGGTCAAGGAAATTCTCCCGAGCCGCGAAGGCTGACCGGGAGCGTCGGCCTGTTGCCACCGGGAGCATCAGCGTCCTGCCCCGGCGGCGGCCCGGTTGACGAGCAATCGCCAGATGCCCAGCGCGACGCAGGTCTCCGCCCGGCCGCCACCCCCGGATACGGTCACTGACACCGCCCGTGACCCGGCGTACCCCCACCGGGTCACGGGTCCCCCTCCGGGGCCGGATGAGCGCCGCGAGGCGCAGCGCAGCAAGGCCCACCGGTTCACCGCGGAGACCCGGACGGAATACGCGAACGACAGCTGGGTGCACTACCTCGGTGCCCCGTCACGACTGAAGCCACTCGGTTCCCCTGGGGGCTGTGGAACCGTCTGCGAGGATGGCCGTATGAGTGTGCGGAGCAGGAATCATGTGACGGTGACCGGCCGGTCCGGTCGCCCCGTGCTGATGCTGGCACACGGGTTCGGGTGCGACCAGAACATGTGGCGGCTGGTGGCACCGCTTCTGGAGCGCGACTTCACCGTGGTGCTCTTCGACCACGTGGGAGCGGGGTGTTCCGATCTCACGGCGTGGAGCATGGAGCGTTATTCCTCGCTGGAGGGATATGCCGATGATGTACTGGAGATCTGCCATGAGTTGTCGCTCGGGCCGGTGACCTTTGTGGGTCACTCGGTGAGCGCGATGATGGGTGTTCTGGCTGCGGCGCGGGAGCCGGAGGCCTTCGCCGGTCTGGTGCTGCTCGCCCCGTCGCCGTGTTTCATCGACGATCCGGCCGCCGGATATCGGGGCGGGTTCAGTGCCGAGGACATCGATGAGCTGCTGGAATCGCTGGATGCGAACTATCTGGGCTGGTCGGGTGCCATGGCGCCGGTGATCATGGGGAATCCCGAGCGTCCGGAACTGGGCGAGGAGCTCACCAACAGCTTCTGCCGGACCGATCCCGACATCGCCCGGGCCTTCGCCCGGGTGACATTCCTGTCCGACAACCGCGACGACCTCGCCAAGGTCACCGTGCCCACTTTGGTCGTGCAGTGTTCCAGCGACGCGATCGCGCCCCCGGAGGTCGGACCCTTCGTGCAGGCGCAGATCCCCGGCAGCCACCTGGTCACGCTGAACGCGACCGGGCACTGCCCCCAGCTCGCCGCCCCGGAGGAGACGGCTGCCGCGATCACCGCCTTCGCGAGAGCGAGCCGATGATGTGCAAGACCAGTGACGGCGAGAGCAGCCAGAGCCGTGACGACCTCGCGGCGTTCTCCGCCCTGCTGGAAGACAGCGCGGAAGACCTGTACGAACATGCGCCGTGCGGCTATCTCTCCACCCTGCTGGACGGCACGATCGCGAAGATCAACACTACGCTGCTCGACTGGCTGGGCTACCGACGTGGCGACCTGGTGGGCCACCAGACGTTCTCCGATCTGCTCACCGTGGGAGGCCGGCTCTACCACGAGACGCACTTCGCTCCGCTGCTGCGCATGCAGGGAGAGGTCAGCGGAATCGCTCTGGAACTCAAGGCGGCCGACGGCAGCCGTCTGCCGGTACTGGTGACCTCCACGGTCAGGACCGGCAGCGACGGGCAGCCACTGCTGATCCGTACCACCGTCTTCGACGCCCGCGACCGCCGCGCCTACGAAACCGAGCTGCTGCGTGCCCGGCAGGAAGCAGAACGCGAACGCGAAGAACTCAAGCGCCTGAACGCCACCCTGCAACAGACCCTCCTGCCCCCGGCCCTGGTGAATGTGCCCGGCTTGGATGTAGCCGCGCATTACCACATCGCCTCCACCGACAAGGTCGGCGGCGACTTCTACGACCTGTTCCCTCTCGCCGCCGGGACGTGGGGACTGTTCCTGGGTGACGTGTGCGGCAAGGGCGCAGCCGCAGCGGCCGTCACCTCCCTGGCCCGCTACACCCTGCGCGCCGCCGCCGTCTACAACCCCGACCCGGCCGCCGTCCTGAGCAACCTCAACACGGTTCTCAACCACGAATACAACGGCGACGACCCGCGGTTCTGCACGGTCATCTTCGGACTGCTCACCCCCGACGCCGACCGAGGTGGCTTCCGTGTCACCCTGGCCAGCGGCGGCCATCCCCCGGCCCTGCTGATGCGCGCCGACGGCAGTGCCGACTACCTGCCCACCCCCGGCGGGCAGCTCATCGGCGTCCTGCCCGACGCCTACATCGCCACGACCACCGTCCGCCTGGACCCCGGCGACACCCTGCTGCTCCACACAGACGGCCTCACCGAAGCACACACCACCCAGATCACTGACAGCGACCGCTACGGTGACGACGCTCTTCTCGACTTCGCCCAGGTCCTGGCACCGACGACCGCCTCCGACGCCATCGCCGCGGTCCGTGAACTGCTCGACACATTCGGCACCGGAGTGGACGACGACACCGCCGTGCTCGCCATCAGCGTGCCCCGACCCACCAGTGAAGAGCAGTCGTGACCCAGCTGACCGTCCACACCCGCGCCACCCCCGCCGGACCCGTCATCGAACTGACCGGAGAACTCGACAACGACAGCGCGCCCGACGTACGCGCGCTCCTGCCCCGCCTGGCACTCCGGGCAGGCCAGCAACTCGTCATCGACCTGACCGGCATCACCTTCTGCGACTCCAGCGGCATCACCGTCCTCATCGCTGCCCGCAATCACGCTCTCGCCGCCCAGGCAGACATCGCACTGGCAGCGGTCCCCGACCGCGTCAGCCGAATCTTCCACATCGTCGGGCTGGACCAGGTCTTCCCCACCCACCCCACCGCACAAGCGGCCGAAACAGCCTGGACACCACCCACTCCCGCCCCCTGAACGTACCGCCCCTTCACCAGCAGGTGGGGATGGAGGTTGCCGAGTGTCCGCGTGACCGTGATTGCCCAGGAACTGGTGGCCTGCCTGGTGAACAGCGCGCGCAGGCGGGCAGCCCTACGCCGCGGCATCCTGCCGTGTGCCCCGCCGGGTCACGGGTACACGTAGCGGCGACATGCCCCCTGAGGCCTCACACGCTCCCTGAGGAGATGACTCGGATGCTGTTCATCGGACTGCTCCTCCTCTCGGCCACCGGCGCGTTCACCGGCCTGGCCATCGCCGACAACCTGTCCGGCGGACCCGAGTACACCGTGTCAGTGCTCGACCACGACATCGTCACCATGAACACCCTGGCCATCTTCTGCTCCGGCCTCGCACTGGCGCTGATCTTCTGCCTGGGTCTGGCCATGGCGATGCGCGGGACGGCACACCGGCATCACAGCCCGCGCGCCCAGCGGACCCTGGTCGCCGGGCCGGACACGGTGGCCGGACCGCACCCCCAGCACTGACAAAGCGACGAAGCGCCGCCGCCGGCACAGGGCGCTCGGGTCCCCTGCCCGGCCATTGGCCCGCATGTCCCACCAGGACCGGCCCTTGGCCCATATGTCCCGTGAAGGAGCGAGTGATGAGCGAAGGTTGCGCTGTCCGACTACCGCCGCAAGCGCGACTCTCAACTCGGCGCGACCGGCAAGCTCACCCGCGCCTACCGGCCCCAGACCAATGGCAAAGTCGAACGCTTCAACCGCACCCTCCTCGAAGAGTGGGCCTACCTACGGCCCTACACCTCAAACGACGAGCGAACAGCAGCCCTCGACACCTTCCTTCACACCTACAACTACCATCGCTGCCACACCGCACTCGGAGGCCAGCCCCCGATCAGCCGCGTCAACAACCCTGCGGGTCAATACAACTAGGGCTCCGCCCACCACCACGGAGGTGACAGCGATACACATGCCCTTCGTCAGGTTACTCACGGTTTTTCTCCTTCAGGCCAGAGCAATCCGTCAGCGCAACGGGTGCTCCTGTCGCTGGTGCAGTTCGTGGGGCGCTGTTGGCCGCTCCGTGCGGGTTCGGTCGGCTCTGCGCTGCGTCACCGAGCGCGAGAGAAGTCGCTCTCGCAGCAAGGCAATAAGGTTCCATACGACGTAGGGAAGTACCTTTCGAATGAACCATGCGACGTATGGAAATGCGAGTGCGAAGTTCCGTCGCCCTAGGGGTGTTGATCGGGGCCCCAGGTAAGAGGCGGCCTCGACTCGCTCGAAGGCCCGCGACCTCGAGGCATCTCTGCAGCAGTCGAGGCGTGCGTGCCGTCTTTGGGACCCCACTGGTGGAGATCGCCGTGACGACCACTCATCGAACTGCCGCTCAAGGCGCTCACTCTCCGCATGACACGCGGCACCGCATGATCACCCGGGCTGCAGCCACTCGTTGATGGCCGCTATGAGGATGGTCGCTTCCAGAAAGTCCATCACAGCCACCCGGGCAGGGGAGAAAAATCGGCGCCGGTACTAAGGAGAGCACCGGCACCCACGGCATGGCACCTTTCACTTCTACGCCGACCACGCTCGGGCTGATCGGACTTCGGATCCGGCCCGACCAGGCGGCTGCCGTGCCGTCAGGCCCAGGCGAGGGCGTGCTCGACGGGCACGCGGGGCAGCCGCGGGAACCACGGGTCGGCACCGGGGTGACCGATGTTGACCACCAGATGCGAGCGCCAGCCGGTACCGGCGAAGAACTCCTCGTCCATGCCGGCCTTGTCGAAGCCCGCCATGGGACCGGCCGCGAACCCCGCCGCACGGACCGCGAGCAGGAAGACCCCGGTCTGCAGTGCCGAGTTGTAGGCCGCGATGCTCTCGCGCGCGTCGATCTGGTCGGCGAACGCCGCTCGCAGCAAGTCTCCGCGGGCCGGGAAGACGGTCGGCATCTGCTCATGGAAGTCGAGGTCGTACGCCAGGACCGCCACAGCCGGCGCACTGAGCGTCTTGGCCCTGTTGCCCTCGTCGAGATGCCGGACGAGTCGCTCCTTGCCCTCGCGGGTCCGCACGAAGAGCACGCGCAGAGGCTGGCCGTTGGCGGCGCTCGGCGACCAGCGGGCGAGTTCCCAGATCATGGTCAGTTCGTCGTCGGCAACGGCCACCTCGGCGAAGGTGTTCGCGGTGCGGGCCTCGGTGAACAGCACCTTTCGTCCGGCGTCGTCGAGGACATCGAGGGCCTGCGGTTCGCGGTCGGTCATGCTCATCATTTCTCTCTTACTTCGGTTGTGTGTGGTGCCGGGGCGGATTGACCGCCCCGGCACCACCCCCTGGGGACGGGGTTTACGGAGCCGGGCAGGGCACAAGGACCCGGTGCTGTCACGTGGGCCTGTGGTCCCCTGGCCGACGTCATGTGTCGTGCGCTGACCGCTTGTTCCGCTCCGCGCCCAGGCGGGCGAAGTAGGCGATCAGGTCGGGATTGTCGACCGCCTCGGGGTTCAGGACTTGCTCGGCAGGCGCACCCTGGAGCAGGCGCTTGACGGGAACCTCGAGTTTCTTGCCGGTCTTCGTGTGCGGGAGGGCCCGTACGGCGAGGATCTCGTCGGGGACGTGGCGGGGTGAGGCGCCGGTGCGGATCGCGTCGCGGATCCGGACGCGCAGGGAGTCGTCCAGGGCGACCCCGTCGGCGAGGACCACGAAGAGCGGCATCCAGTAGCGGCCGTCGGGTTCCTCCGCGCCGATGACGAGGGCCTCGGTGATCTCGGGGAGGCGTTCGACGACGTCGTGGATGTCGGCACTGCCCAGGCGCACGCCGTTGCGGTTGAGGGTGGCGTCGGAGCGGCCGTGGACGATCACCGATCCGTGCGAGGTGAGTGTGATCCAGTCGCCGTGCCGCCACACACCGGGGTAGGCGCCGAAGTAGGCGTCGCGGTAGCGGCTGCCGTCGGGGTCGTTCCAGAAATACTGCGGCATGGACGGCATGGGCCGGGTGACGACCAGTTCGCCGACCTGGTCGAGGACAGGGGTGCCCGTCGCGTCGTAGGCGGCCAGGGCCACGCCGAGGCTGGGGGCGGACAGCTCCCCCGCCCAGACGGGGGTCGTGGAGGCGCTGCCGGCGAAGCCGGAGACGATGTCCGTGCCGCCGCTGGTGGAGGCCAGCTGGACGCCGGCGCCCACGTGGTCGCGGACCCAGGGGTAGGCGGAGGCGGGCAGAGCGGAGCCGGTGCAGCCGACGACGCGGATGGCCGACAGGTCGTGCACGGAGGGTTCGATGCCCAGCTTGGCCATGGTCAGCAGGTACTGAGGACTGGTGCCGAAGACGGTGACTTTGTGACGGGCCGCCAGCTCCCACAGGACGTCCGGACGTGCCTGCGGTGCCGGGCTGCCGTCGTATGTGCAGGTGGTGGCACCGGTCAGCAGGGTGGAGACGACCAGGTTCCACATCATCCAGTGGGTGGTGGTGTACCACAGCAGGCGGTCCCCGGTGCCCAGATCGGTGTGCAGGCCGAGGGTCTTGAGGTGTTCGAGCAGGACGCCGCCGTGCCCGTGGACGATGCCCTTGGGCAGTCCGGTGGTGCCGGAGGAGAAGACGACCCACAGGGGGTGGTCGAACGGCACCGGGACGATGTTGAGGTGCTCGACACGGGTGGCCGCGTCCTCCCAGGCAACTCTCAGCCCCGAGTTCCCGCCCTCGGGCCACTCAAGGCCCACGTGGTCCACGAGTACCGTGGCCTTCAACGTCGGCAGGGCGGCAGCGAGTTCGAGCGAGGCGGCGCGGCGGTCGTGGGTCGTGCCGTTGAAGAGGTAGCCGTCAGCGGTGATGAGCACCGTGGGTTCGAGCTGGGCGAAGCGGTCGGCGGCGGCCCTGGGCGCGTAGTCCTGGCCGCACACCGACCACACCGCGCCCAGGCTTGCGGTGGCCAGGAAGGCAATGACGGCGTGGGGGGTGTTGGGCAGATAGCCCACCACCCGGTCGCCCTGTCCGACGCCCAGGTCGCGCAGGCCAGCAGCCACAGAGGCGACCCGGGCGCGCAGCTCCCGGCCCGTGATCTCGTACCCGGCCCCGGTCTCGTCCAGGGCGGTGATCGCGGGAGCGTCCGGCTGCAGGTTGCGCAGCGCGTGATGGGCGTAGTTGAGGGTGACGCCGGGGAACCAGCGGGCGCCGGGCATGGTCTCCTCGGCCAGCACCCGCTCGTACTCAGTCGTCGCGTCGATGTCGAAGTACTCCCACACCGCGGCCCAGAACCCTTCGAGGTCGGTGACGGACCACTGGTGCAGGGCTCGGTAGTCCGTGGGGTCCTGGATTCCTTCGGCGCCCCGGTGCCGGGCCGCCCATCGGGCGAAGTCCGCGATGCGGCTGCGGGCGGCCGACTTCGGGTCGGGAGTGAAGAAGGGTTCCGTATACGGCTCAGAGTGCGGGGTGGTCATGGTGTGGTGCTCCTCGTCAGGCTGGCCGGGCATCGGCGGTACGGCGGGCCGTGTGCAACAGGGGGGCCCAGGCGACGGTGTCCATGAAGTCACCGGTGCCGGCCAGGACGGTGTCCATCACGACGCGGTCGGGGCGCAGCAGGACGGCGTCGGCACGGCCGCGGGCCAGCCAGCCGGCCAGGGTGCCGTCGTCGCCCAGGTCGTCGACGCGGATCGTCGGGGCGCCCAGCACCGTGGCCACGACCGTCATCTGCGCTGTGGGTGGCACAGCGGTCAGGACGGCGAAGGAGTCTCCGAGGACGTCATCGAGACGCACTCGCCTGCCGTCGTGCCGCACCCAGGGCTGCGGGCAGAAGGTGCCGGCCAGCACGCGGCCGGTCAGTCTGGGCCGGCGCCGTACGAGTGGACCCGCGGTCAGGCCGGGACTGAGGTCACGGCTCACCGCCGCGGTCACACCGGGGATGCGACAGGCCGCACCCACGACCGCCCGGCGGAACGCCGCACCGCGGTCCTGTCCGCCGGTCATGGCCCAGCCGACGGCGACCGCCACGCGGATCACATGGCGGGCGTGCGGCTTGCGTTCACGTTCGTAGGTGTCCAGCAGCCCCTCGTTTGCACCCCGTTGGAGCACCCGGGCGAGCTTCCAGGTGAGGTTCTGGGCGTCGCGCAGGCCCGCGCACAGACCCTGCCCCACGAAGGGCGGGGTGAGATGGGCGGCGTCGCCCAGCAGGAAGACGCGCCCCTTGCGCCACCGATCGGCGAGACGGGCCCGGAAGGTGTACTGCGCCTGCCGTATCACCTCGAAGTCGTCGCCCTGCGAGGCGTCGGGCGGCAGGTCCACCCAGGGGGCGACCAGCTCGCGCAGGCGCTCCCATCCGTCCGGGCCGTCCAGGTTCTGGTCGTCGGCCAGCCGGAACTCCCAGCGGTAACGGTCCTCGCCGACGCGCATGAAGGTGGCCGGCCGGGTGGGCGAGCAGATCTGCTCGGCGCCTTCCCAGGTGCGCACAGGGCGGCTGGTGCGCACGTCGATGACCCGCCAGCTCTCCTCGAAGTGCAGGTCCTCCCACACGGCGCCGATGGTGTCACGGGTGAGACTGCCCGCACCGTCGCAGCCGAGTACGGCATCGGCCCACAGGTGCTCCTCCTCGTCGCTGCCGTCGCGACGGAAAGTGACCCGGACGGAACCCGTCGGATCGTTCGGTCCATCGGTGTCACGTGCGACGGACTGGGTGAGGGACACGACCTCCACCCCACTCCACAGCTCGCACTCAGGACGACGCGCCAAGGCGTCACGCAGCAGGCGTTCCAGCTCGGGCTGGTCGAACATGCTGGTCTGGGGGAAGCCGTGATGTCCGTGGGTGGACCGCGGGAATTCGGCGATCACCCGGCGCCCGGCGTCCAGCAGCCGCAGTCCGGGCGCCGGTCGCGCGAGGGCGGCGAACTCCTCGTGTACACCGGCGCTCTGCAGGATCCGGCGGATCTCGTCGTCCACGACGACGGCGCGCGGCAACGGGTAGATGTCCCGGTGCCGTTCCAGTACGACGCTGGGCACTCCGTGCCGGGCGAGCAGCAGGGCGGCCGTGACCCCGACGGGTCCCGCACCGATGATCACCACCGGTTTCCGGGATGCAGCCTTCATGGTGCGTCCCTGACGGGGGTCCGCTGCTCGCCGAGGTCGATCCGTCCGTCCGCGGTGGCGATCGTTGCGGTGATGAGGTCACCGTTGCGCAGGTACTTGGGATTCTTGGCCTGTCCCTTGAAGAACGCCTTCCACTTCAGTGCGGGCGGCAACAGCGCAGCGATCTTCTCGGCGGCCTTGGGCGGGGCCTTCAGGGCCGTGCCGCCGGGAGTGCCGGTCAGCAGCAGGTCGCCCGGGTCGAGGGTCTGGAAGCGTGCGAGCAGGGTGAGCGCCTGTGCGGGCCGCACGATCATGTCGGCCAGCGTGCGGTCCTGGCGTGACACCCCGTTGACCGACAGCCGCAGCCTCAGGTTCAGCAGATGGGTGAAGTCCTCGGGTTCCAGCAGAGCCAGGTACGGACCCGTCGGTGTGAAGGTCGGATAGGACTTGCTCTCGTAGAACTGGGTCTTGGTCAGCTGGACGTCGCGGGCGCTGACGTCGTTGGTCAGGACAAGGCCGGCGACGTAGCGCGGCAGGTCCTGCTCCTCGACGACGGTGCCCACGGGCAGGGTCGCGCCCATGACGAGGCCGAGTTCCACCTCGTAGTCGAGGAACTTCACGTGCGCGGGACGGATGATCGTGTCGTGGGGGCCGCTGACCGAGCCGGACGCCTTACGGAAGAAGGTGGGCGGGATGTCGCCGGTGAAGCCCGAATCCTTGGCGTGACTGCGGTAGTTGACCATCTGGGCGACCACCCGGCACGGGGTGGTGACCGGAGGCAGCGCCACCAGGTCGGCGACGGGCGTCCCGCTCTCGGCGGAGGCGGCGGCCTCGCGGACCGCGTCGCGGTCGGCGAGCAGTTCGGCGGTGGTGACGGCCTTGGTCTCGACGCGGACGGCGCGTTCGTCCCGGACGACCCACCAGCCGTCGGTGGTACGCAGAACGTTGGTGCTCATGAGCTCATCGCTTTCATCAGGCCCAGCAGGCGTGCGGGGTCGAGTTCGTTGTCGCCACGCAGGGCCGTCATGACCTCGCGCAGCTTGGCGGGGGAAGGACTGGCGCCCAGGAAGTCGCGGGTGACCGGCGGACCCCACTGGGCCAGGCCGCTCGCCGACATCGGTGCCCAGCCGGGCTCCAGGTCGCAGGAGAAGAGGTCGCCGTCGGCGAAGTGCTCCAGCATGAAGTGGTCGGGGTCGCGCCAGTAGTCGAACAGCTGGCTGCCCTGGATGTGCCGGCCGATGCCCCAGCTGCGCTGGTAGCCGCGCTCGGCCAGGTACTCCCCGCCGGCGGCGATCGCGTCGAGGTCGGTGACCTGGTAGGCCGAGTGGACATAGCCGGTTCCGGGTCCCAGGTGCAGGGCCAGCGTGTGGTGATCGACAGCCACACTCCCCTGGTCGCACCGGACGAACGCCATCGTCGGCCCGCGCCCGCGCTGCCCGTCCAGGAACAGGAAGTCGGACACGATCATCCCGAGGGTGTCCAGGTACCAGTCCAGAGTGCGGGCGAACACCCGGGTCTCCAGCACCACATGGCCCAGCCGCTGGATACGGGACGGCTCACGGGGCGGACGCTGGGTGGCGTTCGTACGCCGGTGATCGGTACCGAAGTTGAGGATCAGCGGCTCCTGCTCGGGCAACGCGGGCAGCTGCTCGGCGCAGTGCACGACCCGGACGGGCAGGCCCGAGGGATCGAGCAGGGCGATCGACTGCCCACCGCCCGGTACGCCGATGTCCCGGACGGTACTGCCGGTGGCGCGGGCCAGCCGGTCCAGGTCGGCCCGCTCTGCCGCGCGGAACGCCGGCCCGATGAACCGGGACGCACGCCCACGCCGGATCACCATGCAGGGCGAGCCGGCGAAGGTGCCGCGCAGCCACAGCTCGCCCTCGGTGCGGGCGGCGATCGCGAAGCCGAAGTCACGGGCGAAGACCTCGGCCTGGTCCAGGTCAGGCTTCTCGAACTCCAGCCAGGCCAGGTCGGCCACCTTGATCAGGGGATTCCGGGACCGTCCCGGATGCTCACCGCGCAGGGCGCCCTCCTCACTGTGGAGGTCTTGGTGGGGCGTCTGGGGAGCGGCCCTGTTAACGGGGGTGTGGGACATGGTGTCCTCCAAGCAACACTGCTGTAATGAGGAAATCATCAACTTTGCCGTTACCCATCGTCAATAGGGTGGACCCAAATAATTGATGATCTCATCACTAATGGCAGACTCATCGCGACGGTTGTTACACTCGCCGTATGCCGACGTCAGCCCCGCCCAAGAACCGCTTCGAGCGACGCCGCGCCGAGACCCGTCAGGCGCTCGTCCGTGCGGCCCGGCAGATCCTCGCGGAGACCGGGGACACCAGCGCCAGCATCCAGGCCATCGCCGAGCGCGCGGACGTCGGTTTCGGCTCCTTCTACAACCACTTCGAGTCCAAGACGGAGCTGTTCGACGCTGCGGTGACAGACGCCCTGGACGAGTTCGGGCAGGTCATAGACGAGCGCGTACAAGGAATCGACGACCCGGCCGAGCTCGTCGCCGCGGGCTTCCGGCTCACCGCCCGGATGGCCGACTCCCACCCTGAACTCATGCGGATCCTCCGTGACCGCGGTCTGGCCTACATCCACTCCGACCGGGGCCTCGCCCCGCGAGCCCTGCACGACCTGGAGATCGGCATCGCCTCAGGCCGCTTCACCTGCCGCAACGCGACCACCGCTCTGTCCGCCTTGGGCGGCACCCTGATGTCCCTCGTGGCGCTGCGGCTGGCCCGCCCCGACCTCGACGGGGACGAGGCCGCCTCCGACCTGGCAGAGATGGTCCTGCGCATGCTCGGCGTCCCTCCGGACGACGCCCGTGAGGTCACCCGGCGCCCGCTGCCCGGCCTCGATTGACAGCTCAGGGGCCCGGCGTCCAGAAGGGATGCCGGGCGGCCCTGCGCGCTCGCGCTGGGCGGTTACTTCAGGGCCTCATCGGCGCCCGCTATGGGCGAGACCGCCGCCCTGGTCCACCGGTCACCGCTGTGCGAGGCCCTCGTCGAGCTGTTCGAGGCCAGCTGGCGGCAGGCCACCCCCCTGTTCGGCAGCGAGGCCCAGGAGACGGAAGAACAGCCCGACCTCAGCGAGACCGACCGTGCTCTGCTCGACCTGCTCCACGCCGGGCTGAAGGACAAGTCCGTAGCCCGCCAACCCGGACTGAGCGAACGCACCTTGCGCCGCCGGATCACCGACCTGACTCCCCGCCTCGGGGCGACGAGCCGATTCCAGGCGGGTGCGCAGGCGGTACGCCGCGGGTGGCTCTGAACCACCTGTGGTTCAGGGGGCAGGAGCGAAAGACTGTGGGCGCCGGTGCTCCCTCAAGCACCGGCGCCCACTCACCCCTGCCCGAGGTGGTCTTGGTGAACTTTCTGTTCAGTTGTCAGGGGACGAGGATGAGGCGGATCGGGTCGCCGATTTTGTTCTCCAGCCGGTTGACCGCGTCGGCGGCCTCGGCGAGCGGGATGTGGTCGGTGATGGAGGGGGCCAGGTCGAGACGGCCGACCTCGGCCAGCCGGACCAGCTCGGTGACGGACTCGGGGGTGCCGCCGTAGTGGCCGCGCACCTGCTTGCCCAGGTAGTTGAAGGTCAGGCCCTCGCTGATGGTGATCGGCCTGGGGCTGATCCCGACCAGGATGAGGACTCCGTTCAGGCCGAGCACGGCAGCGGCCTGCTCACGGACCGCCGGCACGCCGGCGCAGTCGAAGGCGAAGTCCAGACCCCGTCCGCCGGTGGCCGCGCGGACCTGGTCGGCGAAGTCGTCGGCGGCCGGGTCCAGGGCGAAATCCGCACCGAAGGCCAGGGCACGCTCCCGGGCGCCGGGCAGCGGGTCGACAGCGATGATCGGCGCGGCGCCGGCCAGACGGGCGACGCGGACGTTGTGGGCACCGACACCGCCCACGCCCCAGATGCCGACGGACTGTGCGGGGCGCACCCCTGCGGTGGCGACGACGGCGGCGTAGGGGGTGGAGACCGCGTCGGGGATGATCGCGGCCTGGTCGAAGGGGAGGTTGTCGGGGATGGGGATGAGGGTGTCCTCGCGGGCGAGGGTGTACTGGGCCCAGCCGCCGTCGTAGTCGATGCCGGCGGTGAGCATCTGGGTGCAGGGGCGGCGGCGCACGCAGCCGGCGCACCGGCCGCAGGTCTTGCCGGCCTCCAGGGTGACGCGGGTGCCGACGGTCAGGCCGCGCTTGAGGTCGGGGCCGAGAGTGTGAATAACACCGGAGATCTCGTGGCCGACGGTGACCGTGTCGGAGGTGGCGAACAGCGGCACGAGGGAGCCGTCGAGCAGGTGGACGTCCGAGAGACAGACGCCGGCAGCCTTGACCTCGATGAGGACCTCGCCCGGGCCGGGCACGGGGACGGAGACCTCCTCGACGGCGAACTTCTTGCTGTCCAGGTGGAAGCGCCCGGCGAGCATGGTGTCCATGGTGTTCTGCTTTCTGTGAGCGGCACTCCGGCGGTTCGGCCGACGGGTGCCGTGTGGTGCCTCGTGGGTGAGTGGTGGCCGGGAAGGTGCGGGGTGTCAGGACCGCCGCACGCCTCCCGGCGTCTGGGGGTCAGGCGAAGACGTCCTGCTGGTAGCGCTCGTCGGCCTCGAGCTGGGCGAGCCACTGCTGGGCGGCCTCGTCGTCGCTTCCGGTGTGCCTGCGGTAGATGGCGGCGAGCGCCTCACGTACGGCGGGTGCCATGCGGCGGCCGTCACCGCAGACGTAGATGTACGCGCCGTCCTGGATGGCCTGCCACACGGTGTCGGCCGCAATGGCGATGGCGTCCTGGACGAACCGGGCCGGGTGGCCGGTCACCGCGGAGAAGGCGGTGTGCACCTGGGCGATCCCGGACTGCTCCCAGGCCTGCATCTCCTGGCCGTAGAAGTAGTCGTGCTCCGGGTGGCGGCAGCCGACGAAGACCTGGGACAGGCCCACCTGGGTGCCGTTCGCGTGCTGGTGGGCTCGCTCCTCCAGGAAGCCGTGCAGCGGCGCGATACCGGTGCCCGGGCCGATGAGGACCAGCGGCGTGGCGGGGTCGGCCGGCGGGGCGAAGGTCGGGGAGGGCACGCGCACATAGCCGTAGACGACGTCGCCGGGATTGAGGCCCGCGATGTAGGAGGAGCAGGTGCCGCGGTACCGGCCGTCACCGGACAGGGCCGGTCCTTCCAGCAGGCCCACGGTCAGGCGCACGTGGCGCGGGTCAGCCAGCGGAGCGGAGGAGATGGAGTAGAACCGCGGGCGGATGGGGCCCATCATCTCCAGGAACACCGCCAGCGGCAGTTCGACCGCGGGGAAGCGCTCCAGCAGGTTGAGCACGGAGACGCGCTTGCCCAGGACCTCGGTCTGGTAGCGCTCCTCGGCTTCGACGGTGTCGGCCGTATAGGCCTGCAGTTGCGGCCGGGTCCAAGGGCACTCGGTGTGCCCGGCCAGCGTCTGTATCTGGGAGCGGGTGGCCACGTCCTGCAGCTCCAGGAACTCGGTGAACAGCAGACCCGCGGTGACGGGAGTGCCCACCGGCAGGTGCGTGCGGCCGCCGGCGGGCTGGTCCAGACGCAGGACCTGGTCGCGGTCGACTCCGAGCCGCGCGAGGGCGCGGTTCACCAGCTGCGGCTCGTTCTTGGCGAAGACGGCCAGGTGGTTGCCAGTGTCGTAGGTGACACCGTCGGGGAGCTCGATGGTGATGGACTTCGCGGCCGGGCGCGGCGGCTCGATGTTGAAGTCCCACAGGCCGGTCGGGTCGTTGACGAGTTCCTCGTTGGCCACGACCGTGAGGGGGTAGGCCTGCTCGGAGACGATCGCGGGGCGTACCTCGGCCTCGGTGAGCAGTTGGACCTGGAAACGCGGCCCTGTGGTTTCGGAGGTGTCGGCGGCGTACTCCTCGGCCAGGGTGGTCCACAGGGTGTCCATCCAGCGGGTGGCCATGCCGTCGAAGTCACCGGCGGCATCCGCGATGCCGCGCTCGATGACGCGGGTGGCGCCGGCGGCCAGCAGGCCTGCCTCGATCCGCTTCGGGAAGCCCTGGTAGGTGGCCACCCACTGGGTGTTGCCGGCACCCAGCAGTGCGAACCGCACGTTGGACAGCGAGCCCTCCGGGAGCCCGGCGGTGAGCAGTTCGTCGAAGCGCTGCGCGTTGTCCGGAGCCTTGCCGTTGTAGCTGGAAGCCACGACGACGAGCAGGCCCTCGGTGGGCAGGTCGTCACCCAGCTCGTCCAGGCCGACCAAGGTGGTGCCGAACCCCGAGCGCTCGCCGCGGTCGGCGATGGTGCGCGCCAGGTCCTCGCACGAGCCAAGGCTGGAGCCGTAGGCGACGGTCAGGTTCACCCCGACACCGCTGACCGCGGCCTGGTGCTGCGTGTCGTCGGTCTGCAGGTCCGCGACGCCGAAGACGGTGCGCTCGTGCTCCTGACGGGACCGAACGACCAGCTCGAAGTCGCCGGGCTTGCGCGTCAGCGCCTCCCGCACGTCCATCTTGTAGTCGGTCGTGTCGGAGAACTTGAACTTCTGAAGCACCAGCGCGAGGGCCAGGCGGGCCTCAGTAAGCGCGAACTGCCGGCCGATGCAGGCACGCACACCGTTCCCGAACGGCTTGTAGGCGTGCGGGTGGTGGTTGACCCGGTTCTCCGGCAGCCACCGGTTGATGTCGAACTCCTCCGGCCGCTCCCACGCCTTGGGATGGGTGTGCAGCGGGCCTTCGAGGATGTTGACCCTTGTTCCCTTCTTCAGCCCGTAGCAGCCGCCGATGACGGTGTCCTCCAGCGGGGACTTGCCGATCAGCGGGATGGGAGCCCACAGGCGCAGGGTCTCCTCCAGGATCCGCGGGATCACGTCCATCTGCATGACCGTGTCGTAGTCCGGGACCGTGTCGCCCGGCAGCAGCCGGTCCACCTCGGCGTAGGCCTGGGCCAGGACGTGCGGGTTGCGCATCAGCGAGTACGTGGCGAACGACAGCAGACCGCTGGTGGTCTCGTGGCCGGCGATCAGGAAGGTCACCACCTGGTCGCGGACGTTGTCGTCGTCCAGCCCCTTGCCGGTGTCGGGGTCCGTGGCCTGCAGCATCAGACCCAGCAGATCATCCTCACCCGTGTCGATCCCCTCACGGCGCTCCTTGATCACCTTCTCGACCAGGTCCCGCATCAGCTGGATGTTCTCGCGGTACTTCTTGTCATCGGCCTTGCGGAGCTTGGTCATCATCGGCAGCTCCTGCGAGCGCCGCAGCGACTCCACCAGCGCCTCCAGCAGCGCGTTGAGGAAGGGGTGCAGATCCTCCTTGGCGAACGAGTCGAACCGGTAGCCGAACCCCGACAGGGCGATCGTGTCCAGGGTCAGCCGGGTGTAGTCGTCGGTGATCTTGACTGGCCGACCCTCCTTGCTCTCCCACTTGCCCACCAGGTTCTGAGCGATCTCCAGCATCTGCCCGTAGTAGGACTTCATGGCCCGCTGGCTGAACGCCGGCAGGAGGATCCGGTGCGCCATGCCCCATTCCTCCTCGTGCTGATGGGCCGTGAACAGGCCCGCACCCGTGAAGTCCCGGACGTGGTTCAGCGGCGTCTTCTCGATCTGCTTGTAGAACCGCGTCTCGTCACAGACCTCGGCCACCAGGTCCGGGTCCCAGACGAAGACCTGCTCGATACCGGCGATCTCCATGCCGTAGAGCCCCTCGGGGAACTGCTTGGACAGCTTGCCGAAGTACTCCACCGGGTTGGTGCTGGGGATCTGCGGCGTGTGGCCGAAGAGCGGGACGCCGCGCGGAGACCGGATGGGTCGCAGGCCGGCCTCGGACTGTGTGGACATGGCTTGCTCCTTTGTGCAGGGAGGGGATGGCAATGGTGCTGGCCGAAACCCGGCCGCACCACGGAAACATACGCCGTATGGAATTGGTACCATACGACGTATGGAAAGTCGACCGCAACCCGGGGCCATGCGGGCGACCGTCATGCCGCCGGGTGGCCGAGGTCATTTCCATACGCTGTATGAAACTGGTACCGTCCGCGTATGGAAAAGGCGAAGCGTCCCCCGCGGGGAACCAGGAAGAGAGAGGTGCCTCTGACCGAGGCCGGGATCTATGCCGCCGCCCTGCGGCTCATCGACGCGGACGGGGTCGAGGCGCTCACCATGCGCAAACTCGCGACCGCGCTTGATGCGAACCCGATGTCGCTGTACCACCACGTGCCGAACAAGGACGCCGTGTTGCGCGGCGTGGCGAGAATGGTCGGCACCCAGTTCCGCACCGTGACGCTGGAGGACGCTCCCTGGCAGGAGCGCATCCGCCTGCTCGCCACGGATTTCCGGACGCTGGCGCACCGTCACCCCAAGCTCATGGCCTACTCATTCAGCCACCAGGCGGACTTCATCCAGCCCGAAGACCCGTTCTGGGTTGCGCTCACCGCGATCCTGGACGCCGCAGAGGTGCCGCACTCGGAGCTCCCGCTGATCACCGCTCTCGTGGGCGCCGTCATCACCGGTGTCCTAACCGCCGAACTCAACGGCGCGCTCCACCGGTGGTCGAGCCTCACCCCCCCCACTGCCGGCGAAGACGGGCTCACCCCTCCAGGCCTCGACGAGAACCGCGTCTTCCGCCTGACGCTGGACACGATCATCATGGGCCTGGAGAGCCGACTCGCCGCCGATGGTGACGGCCCGGGCGCCGACCATTGATTTTGCAGACCTGAAGTGTTGCGGCCTGACGCCGGCCCCTGGTCGGGCGGGCTCAGGCCGCGGCCCGCATGAGGAGGCACCCATCACATCCGGAAGGCCCTCTCCATGCGGCCGTGGCAGATGCGCGGCGTGCTGCGGCTGGGCCGGTCGGCCGATCTGTGGCCGACCTGATGCTTACACCGTCGTGCGCGCCCCACGGGCACACCCTGCCCTACGCAACCTCGCGGTCAGTGTTGCCGCTGTGCGCCCGCCTGGATGGTGTGCGTCGCCCGCGGTCTCGCACCGTCCCAGGAAACCGCAGCGTCCGCCGGCGGCCAGGGCCCTGGATGCCGCCGTGCGGCTCGCTCACACCCCGGACGACGACCCTGCGCATGACTGGGCCGGCCAAGCTCCGGACGCGGCAGCAGCCTGGCGCACGGTGCCGCCGGTACGCGTTCATCCCCGGCCGGCGGGCCTCCATGTCACCGGGCGTCAGCCGCCCGTACCGATAGGCGCTCGACCGGGTCTACGGCAACTGCAACCGTCCCCTCGACCTCGCCAATCTCGTCCATGCCGCTCGCCGTCCAGCAAGCCCCTTGGCGGAGTTGCGCGGCGTTCCGACACGAACGAGAAGGTCGCCGCAGACTTCCAGCGGATCGGTACCTGTCACCGCAAGGGTGAGTCGGCGGTGGGCGTCAGCACGGACTCGGCGACGCCGACGATCTGACTGATGTCGAAGCCCTCCATGTCCGCGCGGAATTCGGGGCTGGAGAGGTACGCCTCCAGCCGCTCCTGAACGTCGTCGGCGTCCCGGTAGGAAACGAGGGCGTACAGCTGGGGAGCCTCATTCCCGGGAGCCGCAGGCACCGTCCAGACGCCGTGTGTGGTGATCCTGTGCTTGGCCATACCGGGAATGTGCTTGGCCCAGATGTCCTCGTAGGCGACGAGCGCCTCAGGGCTGCGCAGTGTGTAGACACGAAGCTGGTACTGGGACATGAACTCTCTTTCCTTCTCTTCTGTGGCCGGGACAAAGATCCCCATCCGCACGGCGGTTGGGAGGTTTCTCTCAGCCTTTTGCAAACAGGTTCGCCAGTTCGAGGTCCCAGGCGATGTGTCCGGACTCGGCACCCCGTGGCACAAGCGCCTCCGTGTTTTCCAGGAAGGCCTTGACGTCCTCCACGGGAACCTCGAGCAAGGCGGTGCCTGCGGGAGACCCGAGAAGGATGTACATCGCTTGGTCACCATGGCCGACAGCCGACCAGACCCGGACGTCCCCACAGCCTGCGGAACCCGTGAGGCCATCGGCCAGAAGATCACGCCCCAGGACCCATTCGGACGGCTCGTCCGCGTCGGTGAAGAAGGCGGCACGGACGACATAGGGATCAGTGGGCTCGTACCGCAGGCTCATGCACATGGACAGCGAGTAGGTGCGCGAGATGACAAGCTGCACGGCCACCCCCTGCACGACGGTCTTCAAAGACTCCATCGACTTTCACTCCTGACTGGGCGGCGGTCAGTGACTGCTGATCTCATCCCGGCCGTCGCGGTGCCAGCCATGGATCTCGTCCCAGGAGTAACCCAGTTCGAGCAGGTAGCCGACACCGTGGTCCCAGCGGTAGTCGCCTGCGTTGACGCTCAAGGCTGGGCGCTGGACGTGCGCGGATGCGGAAGTCGAGGCGGAAGCGGTGCCCCCGGCACCGAGAACGGCGACACCTACGACCGCCGCGGAGAAAGCGGTGACAGCAACGCGCCTCGTGAGCTTCTTCATGGTCTTCCCTTCCCGATCGGTGCGACCTACACCAATCGGTTGCGTGCAGGCGATGTGCGGCGCCTGGCGTGGTCCGAGCGACCTCTTCCATACGGCGTATGGAAGTACTCTCCCAGGATTACCATACGATGTATGGAACTGTCGAGGCGGCGAGAATGACCCACACGGTCGGCAGCGGCACGAACAGCTCGACGCCCTCGCCCAGACCGCGTCGGCCGCCGGGAAGAAGTCCGCCTGGCCTTCGCGTAGATGCTCAGCTGCATCGACCATCTCGGGCTGTGCGCCGATGAGATCATGGACTCCAGCGACCAACTGTGCGTCATATCCACGGCGTTCACTCACCTTTCCCTCATCGGCGCTCCTCCGGACTCGATACGCCCTGGGCTGATTCGTCGCCCTGGGCGGACGAGCTGCCCGGCCCGGGATTTCCGTCACCGGAGTCGCGGCATGCGGGCGCCCGGGTCCGGCCCATGCTGGAAACGAGGGGGTGAGACAACGGAGGGAGTGGTGGGGACGCAGACCGTTGTAGATCTCACGCGCTGCCAGGATTATGGGCAGTGCGTGTTCCTCGCGCCGGAGGCTTCCCAGCTGCACGGGGAGGGGGTTGCCGTACGCCACGGCCGTCCCCGACGACCAGGTCGAGCGCGTGCGCCAGGCTGCGGCGGCGTGCCCGGTGCAGGCGATCCTCCTCGGTGAGGAGGTGAGCGCCGGTGCCTGGTGACCTCAAGAACGGCCGTATCGTCGGCGCGTCGCCGGCTGGGCTCAGGTCCGCGGAGGATTCCGCCACCCACCCATCCAACTCTGAGGCTGCGGGGTGGCGAGAGAGACCAGCCACCCCGGTCCATTACGCAGGCCGCGGGAGCCGGTGCACAGTCGACGCCAGTCGGCCGGTGCGCGACAGGATCCTCTTCACACTGTGGCGGGAAGGGCCCGCCGGGCGACGTCACGCGCCTCATCCGGGGAGAGGCCGAGCATGTGCAGGATCATCTCGGCCATTATGCCCGCAGCCTGGTCGCTGTCGGCCCCTGGCTGGTTGCACCACAGCTCCAGGAGCGCCAGCAGGCTGCCGTTCAGCACGGTCAGGGCGATCACCGGGTCGACCACGGTGAACCGGCCTGCGGCCATACCCTCCTCCACGTCGCGCTTCGCCCGCGCAGCCAGTCCGCCGCCGCCGCATATCCGACCGAGCTGGCTGTGGCACAGCATCTGCATGATCTCCGGGTATGACTCGGCCATGCGCACGCTGAGCCGCACGCCCCCGGCGAGGCGCTCGGCGGGATCATCGACGCCGTGCAGGCGTTCGTCGACGGCTTGGCCGTACTCCTCCAGTGCATCGGCCACGGCAACGTCGAACAGGTCCGGCTTGCCCGTGAAGTGGTTGTAGAAGGAGCCGAGGCCCACGTCCGCCCGCTCCGCGATGGCATGGACACTGGCGCCGGCGCCACCGGACTCGGCCAGGGTCTGCCGCGCGGCGCGGACGAGTGCCTGGCGGGTCTCGGCACGACGGCGTTCGAATCGGTTCCTGCGTAGGGCTGGCATCGGCATGCTCCATGAATAAGAGCAGCAGTTCTGATGGATTCATCATGACATTGCCCACCTCGGGCGTCCACCCTGACTCACCGATCCCGACTCCACGGTCACATCTGAAGATTTGATCAATTCCGAGGGGCTTGACGATGAAGCGCTCGTATCTGACTATTTCATCAGAAATGGACAAACCATCCCAAGACTGACAGGCGTCGTGCCGGTGGACCACTCAACCCTCGGCGCGGTCGCGCGCCCCATCGCACGCCCGGCGCGGCCGGTCCCGCCGGGGCGCTCCTCAGACCCCGGCCACCAACGTTCCGCCACGGCTGCAGATCGGCCCGACGCCGCACATGCCGACGCTGACTCACACCTCCGCACCGATAGGAAGAACCGGATGACGAACACCGACCACACGTCACTCACCGAACCGGTCCCCCGAGAGATACCCGACGCGGCAATAGCGATGCTCGATGCGGAGGGGACCGTCGTGGGGTGGACGCACGCCGCCGAGCAGCTTGTCGGGTACCCAGCCGGGGAAGTGGTGGGCCGGTCCGCCGCACACGTGCTGCCGCCCGCCAAGAGCGCCCCGAGTGCTACGGCGTTCGCCGAGCAGTGCCGTGCCCAGGATGGCTGGTCCGGCACCGTGACGGTCCGCCACCGCGACGGCCACGCCATCAAAATGACGCTGCGGATCTCACGGCTGTGGGGGCAGGACGCCGGCACCCGCTGGCTGGTGTCCGTGACCGACATCAGCACCCTGTCCTCGGGGGCGTCCAACGGAGCTGTGCGGGAGTCGCTTCTGGCCCACGCACCGGTCGGCATCGCCGTCTATGACCCGCAGCTGCGCTGTACCTGGGTCAACGACGTCATGGAGCGCCACGACGGCACTCCTCCTGAGCGACGGTTCGGACGCCGTCTGCGGGACTCACTGCCCGCTGTCGAGGCCCAAGCGCTCGAGGTGGTGATGCGGCAGGTGCTGCAGAGTGGCACCACCATGGTCCACGAGTACCGGGCGTGGTCGTCGACGGTCCGGCGCCGGGAGCACGCTTACTCGGCCTCGTTCTTCTGCCTCCAGGACGCGGACGGCACGGCACTGGCAGTGTGCGCCATGAGCGTGGACGTCACCGGCAACCAGCGGGCGCGCGAGCGCCTTGCCATCCTCAGCGAAGCCGGCACACGCGTCGGCAGCACCCTCGAGGTCATGCGCACCGGGCAAGAACTGGCAGACCTTGCCGTACCCCTGCTGGCCGACCACGCACTCGTCGACCTGATGGAGTCAGTTCCGTTCGGCGTGGATCCCTCGGCGGGGACCGGCAAGGCGAACGACCGCCCACCCGTGCTGCGCCGTGCCGGTGTGGCCTCCATCGATCTGGGTGTCCTCAAGCTGCCGTGGGTGCGCGAAGAGGTGATCCGCCCCTTCCCGACGTCACTGTTTGCCACCGCCCTGCGCACGGGCAGGTCTTACCTGGAATCGGTGCTGGACACCCATCCAGGCCCCTGGGTCATTCCCGACCTGACGCTGGCGCAGAGGGTCCGTGACAGTGGCGTCCACTCTTTGATGGTCGTACCCATCCGTGCGCGGCGCTGTGTGCTGGGTCTGGCGGTGTTCGGCCGCTCCGAGGAATCGACGCCGTTCCAGGAGGACGACCTCCTCCTTGCCGAGGAGCTTGTCACCCGGGCCGCGCTCAGCCTGGACAACGCTCTCCAGTACGCCCGTCAACGCACCGCGGCCCTGACGCTCCAACGCGACCTGCTCCCTCACCATGTGGGCGGCGGCGCCGCCCTCGATGTGGCCTCGCGCTATGTGCCGGCCGACCTGGACCACGGCGTGGGGGGTGACTGGTTCGACGTGATCAAGCTGTCTGGCGCCCGGGTGGCCCTCGTCGTCGGAGATGTGGTCGGCCATGGCATCAACGCCGCGGCGACGATGGGCCGACTGCGCACCGCCGTCCGAACGCTCGCGGACATGGAACTACCTCCCCACGAACTGCTGACGCACCTCGATGACACGGTCCGGCGGCTGAGCGAGGAAGATGCCGACGCTCCGGACCAGAACCCCGCGGCGGTGGGCGCCACCTGTCTGTTTGCCGTGTACGACCCGGTCACCCGGCGGTGCACGATGGCGCGGGCCGGGCATCCCCCGCCCGCGATCATCGACCCGCAGGGCCATATCACTTACCCCGACATGCCCGCCGGGGCCCCGCTCGGCCTCGGCCTCGGTCTGCTCCCCTTCGAGTCCGTGGAACTGGAACTGCCCGAGGGAACTCTGCTCGCGCTCTACACCGACGGTCTGGTCGAGTCCCGCGACGACGACATCGACGTGGGCCTGGATCGCCTGGGCGCCGCTCTGGCAGAGTCCGGTTCGTCCCTGGAAGACCTGTGCTCTCACGTGATCGAGACCTTGCCGACTCAGGCCCCGGCCGACGATGTCACCTTGCTCCTTGCGCGGACTCGCGGACTCGAAGCGGCCCAGGTCGCCTCCTGGGAACTGCCGAACGAGCCGGCCGCTGTCCGCATCGCCCGGCAGGCAGCCGTCCGTCAGCTCAGCGAATGGGGACTTGAGCATCTGGTGGCCACCGTGCAGCTGATCGTCAGTGAACTGGTCACCAACGCCATCCGCCACGGCGGCGGGCCGATCTGCCTACGCCTCATCCAGCACCAGGTCTTGACCTGCGAAGTCTCCGACAGCAACACCAGCCACCCACGCCCACGTCAGCCCCACATCATCGACGAGCAGGGCCGCGGTCTTTTCCTCGTCGCTCAGTTGTCCCGCAGGTGGGGCTCTCGCTCCGCAACGGACGGCAAGGTCGTCTGGGCTGAACAAGACCTGCCCTCCAAAGCCGTCGCGGTGTAACGCGCTGCCGACCGGGCGGACGACGGCCGCCACAGCATGCCGATCTCTCGAGCCGCATGCTCTCGCAAAGGACGCAGAAGGAAGCCACAGATGGACATAGAGAATGTCAAGAACGCCTACTCGGCAGGTGCCTCCCAAGGATCGAGGGGTGTCTCTGGTTCCGGTCCCACCGGCGGGTTGCACGCCTTTGACGGTCCGGCAGCCGCCGTGCTCGACCATCGAGGCGCGGTGGTGCGGTGGACCGGGGCAGCAGAGGAGCTGACGGGGTTCCGCGCCGAGGAGGTCTGTGGCCGCCCCGCGCGGGAACTAGTGGCCGACCTCCCGGATGACCTGCGCGACGCGAAAATACCGGCGTCCGGCCGGGTTCGGCTATGGCACCAGTGCGGCGACACCATCGATGTCACCTTCCGGACCACCAAGGTGGGGGGCTCCGGCTCGGCGGAGGTCCTCGTCCTGGCGGCCCCTACACACCACGTCGCCGGCCACGAACAGGGCGCGGCGCTCCTGCGTGCACTCTCCGCACAGAACCGGATCACCATCGCTGTGTACGACACGGATCTCACCACTGTGCAGACGAACGCCGCGCTGGGCACTCTCGACGGCCGTCCAGTACAGCCCGGCGCTCGGCTGAGCGACGTGCTGTGCGCCAAGGACGCCGAGCGCATCGAGGCACTACTGCGCCGGCTACTCGAGACGGGTGACCCAGTGGTCCGTAGAAACCAGCACGTGAGCTGTCGGCACGATCCGGCGCGGCAGCACGCTTTGTCGCTGTCCGCCTTCCGTCTGGAGGACTCGCGAGGACGCCCCACCGGGGTCGCAGCCCTGTACTTCGACAACGCCGACCAGATGCGCGCCCGCCGTCATCTGGATCTCGCCCGCGAGGTGGCAGAGCGAGTAGGAAAATCCCTGGATGTCGTGCGCGCTGCGCAGGACCTTGCGGACGTTCTCGCACCTGCCTTCGGGGATTTCGCCGCAGTCGACCTTGCGCACTCCGTTTTCGACGGGGACGAACCCTCGAAGCGGCTGGATGGTGGAGACATGCGCAACGCGGCCCTTGCGCCGGCCACCGCAGTGTGGCCGGCCGGAATCAAGCGTGGCGAGTCCATCCCGCCCCTTCCCGACCACCCCCTGCTGCGCAGCTTCCGACACGGCGAGCCAGTCGTCTTCGGCCTTGACGACTTCATCACCATGGTCGAAGACCCGCAGCTGATCGAGTATCTCGTCCCGAGGGACTCCCATTCTGTGCTGGTGGCACCGTTGCATGCCCGCGGGCACACGCTCGGTGCCATAACGGCCTGGCGCTGCGGCCGATCCGACCCCTTCACCGAGGACGAGGCGGATCTCATGAAGCAGATCGCCTCACGGGGTGCGCTCGCCATCGACAATGCCCGCCGTTACACGCGTGAGCACCGGGCGGCCGTAGCGCTGCAGCAGCGCCTCCTTCCCCCGGCCACGACCGACACTCCGGCAGCCGAGACCGCCGGCGCCTACCTGCCTGCAGGCGGGGGAGCGGACATCAGCGGCGACTGGTACGACGCCATTGCTCTGCCCTCTCTCCGGGTGGCCCTTGTCGCCGGAGACGTGGTCGGCCACGGCATGCACGCAAGCGCCACCATGGGCCGCCTGCGCGCCGCCATCCAGACGCTCGCGGACCTGGAACTCGAACCGGACGAGCTGCTCACCCGGATCGCGGACCTGGTCCAGCGCCTCGCGGCCGAAGCCCCGTCCGGCGACCGCGACACCGTCGGCGGCACATGCTTGTACGCGGTCTACGATCCGGTCACAAGGCGCTGCGCCATGGCCAGTGCCGGGCACCCGCCACCCGTCCTCGTCCGGCCCAACGGGACCGCCGAAGCAGTAGGGATCTCCCCGGGGCCACCACTCGCCCTCAGCGGCATGCCGTACGAGACCACCGTGATCGACGTCGAGCCGGGCAGCGTCCTCGCTCTCTACACCGACGGCCTGGTCGAACGAGGCGATCGCGACATCGGCCAAGGCCTGCCGCGCCTGACGGAAGCCCTCGCCGCGCACTGCCGTCCGGATCGTGCCCTGGACGAAACCGGCCGTGCTCTCCTCGCCGACCTGGCGGACCAGGCCCCGCGCGACGACGCGGCCCTGCTGCTGGCCCGCACCCGCGCCGTCCCAGCGGCGGACACCGCTCACTGGGAGATCCCAGCCGATCCGGCCGCCGTCTCCAAGGCTCGGGAGTGGATAACCCGCCAACTCACCAGGTGGGGCCTGGACGGCCTCCTCTTCACCACCCAACTCATCGTCAGCGAACTGGTGACCAACGCCATCCGCTACGGCCGTCCGCCGATGGAGCTCCGTCTGATTCGCCACCACGTCCTGGTGTGCGAGGTCACCGACTCGAGCAGCACCCAACCCCGCCTGCGGCGTGCCCGCATAACCGACGAGGGAGGACGCGGCCTGTTCCTCGTCTCTCAACTCGGCGGACGATGGGGCTGCCGCCATGGCCAGAACGGCAAGACGATCTGGTCCGAGCAAGTCATCGAGGATTCCCTCTGAAGCTACGGCTCACCGAAGTCGCTCGAGGCAGAGTCACCCACAGTTCTGATGTCTCTCGACCCGGTGCCATGCCAGGGGCTACCCGAGGCCGGAGTCTGCGAGCAGGAGCAGACCCCCACCTCGTGCCCGCGGCTCGGCTCGATGGAGGCGCATCGACCGGGATCGGGTGCTATCACCAAAGCCGGGCTTGGCGTCGATCACGGATGAGACGTCCACGACCACGTCACCCGCACGATTCTCCGGCACCCCAGCAGCAATCGGGGTGGCGATGACGAGAGGGTGTGGGTGGCCACCAGCCGGCCGCGGGCCCCTGAGCTCGTACGCCTGCCCGGCGTGCTCCTTCTCACGACTGCCTTGGCCGAAGAGGACCACTGGCACGGCCTTGAGCCATGACCCCTCTCACCCCGGTTGTCATGGTGTATCGGGTCGGGACTCGTAGTGCAGGCTGTGGAAACGGCCGCTCTCCTCGCGCCCCGTAGGGTCGCCGCCCAGCGCCCGGACCGCCGCGATCGCGTACTGCCGTTCCCGCTCGTCGGTGCAAAGGCGCTGCGGATAGGTGCGGGAGACATCGAGGGTGGTGCGCAGACCGTGCGCGGCGAATGTCTGGACGATCGGATAGTAGGACACCGTCCGCAGCACGAACGCGCTGGCCCATACCGGTCTCCGGGCGTCGTCCAGCAGTGCCGTGAACGTTCGGGCGGTGACATAGCTGCCGCCGCCTGTCAGCGTGATGAGGCCGACCTCGGCGAGCGCGCGGCTCAGCCTGGGGCTGGGTGAGCCATGTTCCAGGTCGTCGGTGAAGGCGGCGTCGAGGAGCCCCACCTCAAGCGCGTAGTGCACGGCGGGGGCCGAGACGTCCAGGCCGAACACGGGCACCGCGTCCGGTCGGCGCCGCTTGGCATAGAACTCCTTGTCGCGTGCCGCGAGTTCCGCCGTGGACATCGTCTGGTGGGCAGGGGAGGTGTACCGCTCGTACATCTCCGCCAGCGTGACGTCGTGGTTGAGCAGCGCGGCGTTGATCCCGTATGAGCAGCACACGTCCAGTAGCGCCGGCCCGTGGGGTCGGCCGGCATCGAGTGCGGCCCGTTCGACGGCGGCCTGCCGGAAGACCGGCTGGGCGTGGTGCGGGATCTCGTACTCCAGCGGGGCCAGCCGCCTGAAGTACGCGCGAGGGTCGGGCCGGTCGTAGATGTCGTCGAACCGCGACTTGCCGCCCGCCACGTCCTCGGCACCGCCAGAGCCCGACCCGGCCATGCCGTACTCCTCCTCGCAGAACGCACCTGTACCTCCATCATGTCCCGCCTCCTGCGCCCCAGGGCGGCTGCCACACAGGGCGGGCTCAGTTGCACTCCGTCGCTCCGCAACGCCGGCTGCATGTGTCAACCGCAAAACGCCTCGCTGCCGAGCCGCCCGGCCGGACTGCGGACGAGGCACCACCAGGCATTCCTCGACACGTTCGGGCTGCAAACCGGCACCGTCACACAGCATCCCAAAGAAGCATCTCCGCACCGTTCCAGCGGTATGGCGACGCCCCCGCGGCACCGGCGTCGCTCTTCGTTATTGCCTGAGGCTTCGCCTAGCCCTGGCCTAACCCATGGGGCAAGAGTTCCTCGCAAAGTTTCAACCGGTCTTCCGGCCTCAGCGGGTGTCGATGCGCGCCCACTCTTCGACCCACTGCTGCAGCCGTCGCCCGCTCAAGGCGGGCACGCGCGACCTGGGCGCGCCGATCACCGCACCGGCCGTGCCCACCCCGACCAGAGCACCTGCCCAGGTAGCCTGGAACGCTGCCTTTCCTGGGGTGAGCGGCATCGACACCAGCCGTCCCCGGCGGTCGATCCACACCGCCAGCCACCTGCCCGCCCTCGTGTCGGTCTCCACCTTCGTCTGGCCGGTGTGCGCCGAGCCGTCCGGCGCACACCGGCCAGACGCGACCGTCGTCCACGACCTGAGGCGAGGTGCTGCCCGGCGCGGTCTCGGTGAGGACCGCCGAGATCGCGCGCGGCGCTCCGTTCCCTGGTCGTCGGCACGGCCGCCACATCCCTTTCGGGGCGGTGACGGTCCTGAGGCCGGGTGCTGGTCAGCCGTGCCGTATGTCGTCCGGGTCTGCCGGAAGCGATCCCGAGAAACCCTGCGAGGCGTCCTGGTGCGTGTCCTCAGGCTCGACCGGCGCCCCTTCACCGGTCATCCGGGACTGCGGCGTCTCCCTGATCGGTGTGTCCCCGGCGGACGGCCCGGTGTCGGCGTCGGCAGGCCTGACCCGGCCGCGCCAGCCGCCGGTCTCCTGCCCGTGCTCTTCGATGAAGCCTTTGAACCGCCTCAGGTCACCTTTCACCTGCCGGTCGAGCACACCGAGAGTGTCACCCACCTTCTCCGCCATGCCATGGGGTTCGAACTCCATGGCCAGACTGATGCGGGTGTGCGCGTCGTCGAGCCTCTGGAACGTGACGACGCCCCTCTGCTCGGCCTCGCCGCCCACAGTGCGCCAGGAGATCCGCTCATCGGGCAACTGGTCGACGATCTCGGTGTCGAACTCGCGCCGGGCACCAGCGACCTTCGTCGTCCAGTGGCAGTGCTCGGCATCGATCTGACGGACCTCCTCGACACCGTCCATGAAGCGCGGGAACTCCTCGAACTGCGTCCACTGGTTGTACACACGGTGCAGCGGGACGTCGACGTCAATGGATTCCTTCACGGTACTCACGGCATCCTCCTCGCATTCGAACAGTCCGGATATTTCGGGTCAAAGTGCGCGTTCCCCGGTCGGGGACCCCTAATCCCGGCAGTTCAGCAAGGCCCCGGACGACACCGACACACGAAGACGGCAGGTCCCCGCTCTACTTGCCGAGTTTCTCCTTGAGCTGGGCCTTGTTCATGGACGAGCGCCCTTCGATGTTGCGACGCTTGGCCTCCTTGTACAGCTGGTCGTAAGTAAGGCCTTGAGAGCCGCCGTGCGAACGCTGACCGCCCCGCTGGGACGACGGCTTGTCCTGTGTGGACGTCCTGCTCGCTGTCTTCGACTCGACGGTACGGGCCCGTTCCTTGTTGACCGTGCGGGAGGCGATCTCCTTGGCCCGCTTCGTGCTCTCGCCGCGCTGCTCGGCACTTTCCTTGATGTGTTCGTACTGCCGTTCCCGCTTGGGGCTCGACCCACGAGGCATGATCACTCCCTGAATGGCTGTCGGGGCGCCTTGCTCACCCTGTGCGCCGCAGGGGCGAAGCCGCAAACGCACGTACTGCGTCCGGGCCGCCTGCCCTACCTGTGCAGCCGTCGGGTACCCCACCGAAGCGTCCCGACGACTCGGTGCACCTGTCGATACCGATGGCCCCCTGACCGCCCGCTCTCCGTGGCGGCAGCCGCGAAGTCGAACATCGTCGGACGGGAGACGAAGCCACCTGGACGCGGTCCAGCGGCGGCCTCTCTCACTTCGCTCCCCTACTACTGTGTGGCCGACCAGCGCCGAGAGTTTTGGCCCGGAGGCCGACGGGATGCCTCGGGCGCACAAGGCCCTGGGCCATCCATAGCCGCCTCGTCGACTGCCCCTCGGTCGCGAGTGCGGCAGGTTGCCTGTCTCGTGCGCCTTGAGGAAGGGTCACGGCGCGGGGCTGTCGCTGTCCGGTGGCGCGGGTCTGCCGGTGGGAGAGGTCCAGTCATGGCGTCGGTGGTTCGGGGAGAGGGGGTTGAGGGTTTCGGTGACCGCCGCGGAGATCCCCTGCTGCAACCGGTCGCACAGCGGAGCGCCGTTGACCGCGCCCACCAACTCATGGGCCAGGTGGTGGAGTTTGGTATTGGTGCGCTGCGAGGCCTCGACCAGGACGCTCCAGGCGTCCTCGGCGTTCAGACCGAAGGAGGCCATCAGGACCCCACGGGCCAGATCGATGACCGGCCTGGTTTGCATGGCCCGTTTGAGCTGACCGATTTCGATGCGCAGGTCCTCCTCGGCATCCTCGGGCAACCCGTCCGCCTCCACGGGACTGGGGGTGGTACCGGTGCGCATGCCCCGGCCGTTGGCGGCCACGCCCGGACCGGCGTCATCCGGGTGCGCGAAGAGCGGCCAAGTGCGGGTAAGTGCCAGCAGGCGCTCGACCGCGATCCCCGCCGTCTGGATGCGGACCGTCTTGGCCTCTGCCAGGGCCAGGCGGCGGATGTGCAGCAGGACGTTGAGGCCGGAGCAGTCACAGAAGTCGACCCCGGCGAAGTCGAGGTCGAGGCCATGGACCGACCGGGCCAGTGCTTCACGCAGAGCGTGCCGCAGCGCCTGCTCCGTGTCGATGTCGAGTTCACCCGCGACCGCCACAACCGTCCGCTCGCCGGCGGAGTATGCCGCGACCTTCAAGAACGGCGAGGTGGGGGCTCCAACCGCGCCATCCGCTCGCGTTTCGTGGACGGCTTCGTCCGCGCCCCTCGTCTGGGAACAAAGCAGATGTTCTTGCATGGGAGTCGCTCCCGGGGCATCCACTGGTCTTTGCCTCCTCCAGGCTCGACCTCCCCCACCTCGCACGTCAAGAGATACATGAACCCATTTTCACCCTTTTGAATACGTGAACGCCGGGCACTACCCTGAGAGGCATGGGCGGAGTACCGGAGGGACACAGTGGTTGGACCTTCCTGACCAACCACGCCCGAGTGCTGGCCTCGATCGCCGATGATCAGGGCACCCGTATCCGTGACATCGCCGCGCGATGCCGGCTCACCGAGCGCGCTGTCCAGAAGATCATTTCCGATCTTGAGCAGAACGGCTATCTCACCCACACCCGGCAGGGCCGCTCGAATCGCTACCGCATCGAAGAGGGGACCATCCTCCGGCATCCGGCCGACGCCGGCCTCACCGTGGCGGGCCTGCTGGCCGCCCTCGACCAGCACGAGAACTCCCACGAAACCCGGCCCCGGCAGGCGGCAAGGCATCAAGGCAGCGATGGAACGGAGGAGCCTGCTGACGACCACAGCATGACGGCCACGAGATCCGTTCAGGTCGGCCGTCACCGAGTGAAGTCATGACTCGCGATGATCGACCTTATGGATACGGCTCACCAGCGAGGCCACTCTGCCCCGCCCAGCTCCCGATGGGCTTGCATTTGATTCGGCCGGTACAGCTTGGTCGCGCGGTCGCTGGAAGGGGCAAGACTTCGTAGCGGGCTGTTTGACGGTATCGTCCCGCGCGACGCACTCAGCATCGGCCGGATGGAGGCACCGGCGCACGGGGGGGGCGGCCTGCGCTGGATCGGCGCTGCCTTCGATGGTCGGCGGTATCTCAGCCGATCGCGTTCGAGGAGGGGCCGAGGGTGGTGCCCGCGCGAACGTCTCGGCAGCCCCGCTGCCCTTGCGCGACTGGGCGCTCAGCTTCCCGGGGACGCCGGTGTACTGGCCACAGGGGCGAGTCACGCGGCACGCCGGTCGGCGTCTGCACCACTGCCTCGACGGCTGCGCGGCACTCAGCCCGCCGCTCGCGCGGTCACAAAGAAGCCGGCTCCGTCGGGGTCGGTCAGGATGGCCTCGGTCGAGCCGACGCCCTGCTGGTGGGCCGTGCCACCATGGGCGCGCGCGGCGCGGGCGGCGGCCTCCACGTCGTCGACGGTGAAATGGATCTGCGGGTGCGGCCGGATCGTCGGGTCGGGCGCCGCCCCGATGGCGCCGGAGTGGATACGGGCCACGACGTCGCCCCGGCTGCGCAGTACGACCACGTTGTCCTCGTAGTGGACGCTCCTGGCTACGGGACACCGTCCCGTCCGCACTCGCCACCGCGAAATACGACGTCCACGCGACGGCCGGCGCAGCGACCGACGCCAGACCAGTCGAACTGCCCGCCGTGGCCAGGGTTCGCCTGTCCCACCGCCACGTTGACGGGTGAGGCCACGGCCATGGATGTACACGAAGGGACGCGCGAGCGCGCCTGCCACCGACGGCACGGAAGGCAACCATACGCATCTGGGGCACAACCTCCAGATCAACATCACCCCGGACCACCACCGCCGAACGGATCCAGCGTCCACGCCGCACTCGGACTTGCGAAGCCGCGGGCCGGGGCTCGCTCACATCGTTCGCGTGGGATCACACGCAAGGCAGGACGCTTTCACACCTCCCGAGTGCTGTCTGTCGGCCACAGCGGTGTACGCAGTGAGGTACGGCCATCTCGCCAGGCGGTGAGGAGGTGGTTACCGAGCCGGGTTTCGGTCCATTCGGTGGCGTCGACACCGAAGGCTACGTCCTCGTCGAGGAACGGTTCGGTTTCGAGGAGGCTGCCGACGACGTCCCGGCGGGCGATCTGCTCGTGGACCGCATCGGCCTCGACGTGCTCAGCGTAGAAGTGGACGGCGGCAGGGCCCGCGCCGACCCGTCGCAGTCCGTGGGCGAGGCGTCGTGAGCCGGGCGATGAGGTGGTCTCCACGGCTGCGAAGTGGCCCACCAACGCTCCGCGCAGCGCACGATGGAGTCCGAACAGGGACATGAGGTTGACGCTCGTCAGCATTTCCGCGCCGGCCATGTCGACGTAACGTCCGTACGCGGTGTCGAGGCCGAGGTCCGCCATCAGGTCGGCGAACAGCCGGGCGTGGATGCGCTCGGGCCGTCCGGCGCCGAACTCGTCGTACTCAACGGCGACCATCGCGGCCTTCGCGCGGCCCGTCAGCCGCGGGATCACCCAGGCGTGCGGATCGGCTTCCTTGAGGTGATAGAGGGAGCGTTGGGCCGCGTACTCGCGGAACTGCCACAACTCCCCTCGTTCCTTGAGGAAGTGGGAGGGTCCGTCGCCGTCGACGGGTTCCACGAGGATGTCCGCGAGGGCTTCTGCGGCCTTTCTCGGCGGTCCGGTGTCGGCCCGGAGCGCGGACAGGAAACTGTGCTCCATCTCCGCGCGCAGCCGCAGCAGGCCGGGCTCCCACTCCCACCCGGGGTCGACGCCGACGAAGCCTCGGTAGTGCAGTTCGTAGCAGAGGTACAGTGCCAGTTGCAGATCGTCCCCGTACGGGTCCGCGTGCGCCGCCGTCACCCGCTGCGGCAGCGGCGTCCCGGCGGGACGGGTCAGGGCCCGGCGGACCGTACGTGAGAGTTCGCCCCTGCTTCGAGGCAGCGCGGGGCCGGTGGTGTGGTCACGGGCGGCCGGTGCGGTGGTGCTCATATGGTCCGCCTCTTGGCTCGGTCACGGTGGCTGGTGTCGCACCAGGGGTAGATCCGGCTGCGCCGGCAGACGCAGAGCGCGACGGTGAAACGGTCCGAGCGCACGGTGCTCCCGTCGTCGAGTACGACCTCGACCGGTCCTTCGACGAGAATCGGTCCGTCGCTCGTCAGCGTGACGCGGCGGGGTTGTTCAACGGGTCCGTTCGGCACGGATGATCACCAGCTCTTCCTTCTCCTCGTCGGCGTCGACGAGTCCCCGCTCCCGCAGCCACGCGCCGCGCGAGCGGAGCACGGGACCGAACGGCACAAGACGCCGATCGGTCACTCGGGCTTCGAGCCCCGACCGCTCCAGCCCGGCCAGGGTCGGTGTGATGCCGCACAGGGCAGAGTGCACGAGCAGCAGCACACCGCCGGGACTCAGCAACGTATGGGCGCTACGGCATATCCGGTCCAGCAGGAGGCGTCCATCGGCACCCGCGTCCCACGCCACTGCGGCGCGGTGGCGGCGGGGGACTCCCCCAGGTGTCGGAACGTAGGGCGGATTGCTCACGACGAGGTCGAACCGGCGGCCGACGACCGGCGCGAAGAGGTCACCCCGGAGCACTTCGACATGCAGGCGGGCGAGCCGGGCGTTGAGCCGCGTGGCGAAGACGGCTCGGTAGGTCCTGTCGACGGCGGTGACGCGGGCGCCCCGCCGGGCCGCGGCCAGGGCGAGTGTCCCGGCACCGGTTCCCAGGTCCAGAACGGCGGCTCCCGCGGGCACATGCTCCCGGTCCAGGGCCTGGGTCAACAACTGGGTGTCGTGCTGTGGGGTGTACACCCTCCACGGGGCCAGCACCGAGCCGCTCTCGCTGTCGTTCCACGCCATCATGCCGAGCACACGTACACCTCGCAGCCCACGCCCCAACCGTGTCACCGCACGCACCCGTCGGGTGGCTCAATTCGAGGGGCGCCTCACGGGCGAGCCTGCTAGGGCACACCCGACCAATGAGTCACTGCTCCGAGTGCCCGGCGAAACGGCCCTCACACAACACAACGGACACTTCTACGCTCATCCAGGCGTCGCCCGGACCGCTGCGCCAGGCGAGGTCCGCCGGGCTGGCGTGATCAAGTTCCACCCGTTCGATGACATGCGCACCAAGGTCATACTCCGGCTCGATGGTTGGGCTGGAGGCCCTAGAGGGGCATGACGCAGGCCGGCATCGCCGAGCAGCTCGGCATCTCGCAGATGCACGTCCCCCGTCTGATCAGCCTCTGCTGCAACCGACTGCGTGATCAAGTCATGCGCGGTGCGGCCTGAGACCCCCCACCTCCTTGTGACCGGTTTCCCTTCTCCCTCCCCGGGCACTTCGGATGCCAGGTAATCGCGCGTCGCCACCTGGCGGAGGAACAGCGATGCTTGGATGGCACGACAGAAGAAATCAACCAAATGGGGCGAATTGGTCTCGCCGGTGGGGGTGCCATGTGAACCGGCGTACGACGCTTCTCGGCACGGGCGAGATCCTGGCATGGTGGGCCCTTCTCGCCCTACTGTGGCTGGTCTTCATCAGTGCGGTGACCCCCCTGGAACTCGTCGTAGGCACGTCCCGCCGCGCTGGTCGCGGCGGTCGCGGCGTGGGGTGCGCGGCGGGCGGTGAACAGGTGGTGAACGGCTGGACCCTCACCGCGACGGCCGCGCTCACCGTGGGAGTCGGGGCCACAGTCTGGGGCGTCGCCACGGGACCGCTGCGGCGCCGGGTCGTGGCACAGAACCTGTCCACCTCGCTGGCCTGCCCTGCTCTGCTGCTCCTGGCCCAGGGCTACGACCGGCCGTCGTACGTCGATCTCGCCCTGCTCCTGGCCCTGTTGGGGCCGGTCGGCACCCTCGTCTTCGCTCGGCTGCTCGCGGAGGATCTGGCGAAAGATCCGCCGCGGGCGTGGGGGCTCACGTACGCGGTCGCGGCGTTCGGTGCCGGCGTCGTGGTCACCGTGTGTGTAGCCACGGGTCCGGGCCGTGCGCTGGTGAAACTCCTGGTCGTCGGTGCCCTGTTGATCGGCGGGAACCTCACCGCGTCCCGTGCCCTGTCCGGCGGCTTCACGGGGAGCCGGCGTGGATGACCCGCTGATCGTCGTGGCGCTGCTGCTGGTCGCCGCGTCCGCGACCGCCGCCGTGGCCACCCGTGATCCCTCGCGGCAGGCACTCGTGCTGGCGGTGCTCGGGACGGTTCTGGCCGTTCTGTTCACCGTGCTCCAGGCCCCCGACGTGGCGCTCTCCCAGCTTGCTGTGGGCTCCGCCCTGACTCCCCTGCTGCTGATGCTGTCCGTGCGCAAGGTCCGGCGGCCGCAGCGGCGGAAGGAGAAGGAACGGTGACCCGGGGGGTACGGCTGATCGTCCTGGCCGTCGGTGGTGCGGGCCTCGCGGCCCTGCTGGTCGCCGCCTGCTTCTGTCTGCCGGGCTTCGGCGGGGACCCGGCACCCGTACGGGGACCGGGTGGTGCGGGCCTCCCTCGCCCGGCACACCGCGAACACGATCGCTTCCGTCAACTTCGATCAGCGCGCCTTCGACACCCTCGGCGAAATGAGCATCCTCTTCGCGTCCGTCCTCGGCACCGTCGTCCTGCTGCGCCAGACCCGCGACGAACACCGCGCCGAGCCCGGACCCGAGGAGGTCGCGCTCCCCGTACGCCGGTACGCGCTCGTCGTTTTGCCCGTCGCCGTCCTCACCGGCCTGTACGTGATCGCGCACGGCCAGCTCAGCCCGGGCGGCGGCTTCCAGGGTGGTGTCGTGGTGGCGACCGCCCTTCACCTGCTCTACCTGGGCGCCGACTACCGCGCGCTGGAGCGCATCCGCCCGGTCGGCTCCTACGAGGCCGGCGACGCCCTCGCGGCCTCCACCTACCTCGTGCTGGGCCTCGCCGGCGCCGTCGCCGGCACCGCCGTCCTCGCCAACTTCCTTCCTTATGGCACTTTCAACACCCTGTCGTCGGGCGGCACCGTCCCGCTGCTGAACGCGGCCATCGGCATGGAGGTCGCGAGCAGAAGCGTGAAGTGTGGCGGCGATGGCGTGACGGGCAGTCGCTGAGCGAGATCGGGCGTGCGCTGGGCAAGGTGCCCGGGTCAATCCACGGAGTGGTCGAGGCGAACGGCGGTTTCGTCCCGGCGGTCAGGACCCGTCGCTGAGGACAAGCCGGACCATTCCCGGGCCGACGGCTCCAACGAGCCATACGTGGCCACGTTTTACGCAGGTCAGCGACGCGTGACGCCTTTACCACCAGCAGACGAAGAATCTGCTGGCGGCTCCGAAAAGTACCGCTTACGGTCACCGCGTGCGCTCGGAAGAGCTCGCAGAATGCGCTCCGTAGTTCCGCCGACAAGGGTCGCGGATTCGGGTCAACGTCGATGGCACCGCGCCAAACGTCACTCCCACACGCTCGCCGGTTCTGATCGGAAGTGCCAAATCTTCGTCGGCACAGGACGGAATGATGATCAACGACGTGCTCTTTGATACCTCGGGGGCAGCTGACACATCTGAGCCGTGTCTCGGTGAGCGATCTACGCGCAAGCGTCGAGGGTCCGATGGTCTGCGATCTGCCCGGATGGTTTCGGCGACGGGAGTTCGGGAGCGGACAAGGAGCGCCGTCGTAGCCGTGCACCTCGCCGAGCAGGTCCCCTCCATCCCGTCCTGCCGGCCCTCCTCGATGTCCTGTTGGGAACGCCCGCTGAAGTTCCACCGCACGGCAGTCCCACCATCGAATGCGACCCCGCCAGGGCTGCAGCCGCTCTACCCTCCGATCTCCTTCACGACATCTGGCACCCAGCCAGAATTTCGGGGATGCTCGGTTGAGCGGGCCACAACAGACTTCTCCACCACCAGGCCCGCATGGAATGCGGAACACGCCCGAGTCTGGGATCGAGACACGAAGTGCTTACTACACTCGCGCCGGAGCCCCCCGCGTCTGCGATGAACACCCCGTCGGACAGCGTCTCCGCGATCCACCCCGAGGCCGGATTTCGCCCGGCAGCCGGACAGCCACAGACCCTCCCGTTCGCATCCGCGCAGATGAGCGCCTCATCCACAGCGCCGGCAGTCCCCGTAGCGGGCTTCTCGGGCCGATCCGTGTACATGCCAGACACATCTGGCGCCCTGCCATCGGAGTCAGCGGCAGGTCAGCGTCAGCACCGCCGGGACCCGCTTCCGACCGACCCGAACCGCCAAGATCACTTACTGCCCCAACCTGCTCTGACCTGCAAAGACAGAGGCCAGAGGCTCATCCGCTAGTCTCATCAGGAGGTATCCATGAAGATGCTCATCAACGTGGCGGAGACGGTGGTCGCGGACGCGCTGCGGGGTATGGCGATCGCGCATCCCGAGCTGACGGTGGATGTGGACAACCGGGTGATCGTACGGCGGGACGTCCCGGTGGCCGGCCGGGTGGGCCTCGTCTCCGGTGGCGGATCGGGGCACGAACCGCTGCACGGCGGTTTCGTGGGGCCCGGGATGCTGTCGGCGGCCTGTCCGGGCGAGGTCTTCACGTCTCCGGTGCCGGACCAGATGCTGCGGGCGGCGGCGGCCGTGAACAGCGGCGCGGGCGTGCTGTTCATCGTGAAGAACTACACGGGTGACGTGCTCAACTTCGACATGGCGGCCGAGCTCGCCGAGGACGAGGGCATCCGGGTGGCGAAGGTCCTCGTCAATGACGACGTCGCCGTCACCGACAGTCTGTACACCGCGGGACGGCGTGGCACCGGCGCGACCCTGTTCGTGGAGAAGATCGCGGGCGCCGCGGCCGAGGAGGGCGCTCCGCTGGAGGTGGTTCAGTCACTGGCCCGGCAGGTCAACGAGAACTCCCGCAGTTTCGGTGTCGCACTGAGCGCCTGCACCACGCCGGCCAAAGGCAGCCCCACCTTCGACCTTCCGCCCGGTGAGCTGGAACTCGGGGTCGGCATCCACGGCGAGCCGGGCCGGGAGCGGCGCGCGATGATGACCTCGCACGAGATCGCCGACTTCTCGGTGCACGCGATCCTGGAGGACCTCAACCCGCGCAATCCCGTCCTGCTGCTGGTCAACGGCATGGGAGCGACGCCGCTCCTGGAGCTGTACGGGTTCAACGCGGAGGTGAACCGGGTCCTCACCGAGCGCGGGGTGCCCGTGGCACGCACGCTGGTCGGGAACTACGTCACCTCACTGGACATGGCGGGCGCCTCGGTGACGCTGTGCCAGGTGGACGAGGAGCTGCTGCGGCTGTGGGACGCGCCGGTGAAGACGCCCGCGTTGCGCTGGGGCGTGTGAACCCCGCGGCATCGGCATGACGTCGCGGTCCCGCCCGGCCAACGTTCGTACCACGCAAGGAGATTCTGTGCTCGACGCCGATTTCTTCCGCCGTTGGATGACGGCGACCGCCGCGTCCGTCGACCACGAGGCGGAGCGGCTCACCGCTCTGGACTCGCCGATCGGCGACGCCGACCACGGCAGCAATCTGCAGCGCGGGTTCACCGCCGTGGTGGCCACGCTGGAGAAGGAGGCACCGGACACCCCCGGCGCCGTTCTCACCCTCGCCGGACGCCAGCTGATCTCCACGGTCGGCGGCGCGTCGGGCCCCTTGTACGGCACCTTGCTCCGCCGTACGGGCAAGGCCCTCGGGGACGCAGCCGAGGTCACCGAGGAACAGTTCACGGACGCGTTGCGCGCGGGCGTGGACGCCGTGATGGCGCTGGGCGGAGCCGCGCCCGGCGACAAGACCATGATCGACGCGCTGGTGCCCGCGGTGGACGCGCTCCCCGAGTCCTTCGCCGCGGCGAAGACGGCCGCCGAGGAGGGCGCCGTCGCGACGACACCGCTGCAGGCCCGCAAGGGCAGGGCCAGCTATCTGGGCGAGCGCAGCATCGGGCACCAGGATCCGGGCGCCACCTCCTCGTCCTTGCTGATCAGCGCCCTCTTGGAGGCCTCCGATGAGTGAATCCACGGGCAGCACGGACAAGCTCGTCGGCGTCGTGCTGGTCTCCCACAGCGCCGCCGTCGCCGCCTCGGTCGCCGAGCTGGCGACGGGGCTCGCGGGCGGCGGGACGACCGCTCCCGTCGCCCCGGCCGGCGGCACGATGGACGGCGGTCTCGGCACCAGCGCCGAACTGATCTCCGCGGCCGCCGCCTCGGTGGACCGCGGTGCCGGGATCGCCGTGCTCACCGACCTGGGCAGCGCGGTTCTCACCGTGAAGGCCCTGCTGGCGGAGGGGGACGAGCTCCCCGACAACAGCCGCCTGGTGGACGCGCCCTTCGTGGAGGGCGCGGTGGCCGCGGTGGTCACGGCCTCGACGGGAGCCGACCTCGCGGCGGTCGAGGCGGCGGCCACGGAGGCGTACGCCTACCGGAAGGTGTGAGGGAACAAGCAGGGGCACCGGGGCTGGCCCGGCAGGCGAGTCCCGGTGCCCCTGCGCCCTCTCCCCCGGCGGGTGGGACGGCGGTCTGAGAACCTCCAGCCCCTGGGGGAACCGGCCCCGCGGCCGCTCAGCGGCCGCGCACGAACTGCCGGGCCAGTCGCTCCCCCTCGGTCACGGCTGCCGCGTGATCCTCGATGGGGGACACCCGGGAGTCCTTGAAGGCGATGTAGGTGACCCCGGAAGGTGTCCCGCCGCCGCGCGGAATCGGGGCGGATGCCGAGCGCCTTGGCGGTGGCGTACGAGGCCTCGCCGATGATTGCGTGCGGCCCGGTGTCGCCGACCACGGCGTACGTGACCCGGTCCTGGTAGATCACCGCGACCACCGAGCCGCCTCGGATGCCGTGGGCGCGGTGGTCCCAGATGTCACTGGGCGCGGGCACGACGACATACGGGAGGGTCTCGGCGCTCAGGTACCGCCCGTCGGACTGCCGATACGCGGTGGTCCCGGAGAAGAACGGGTCGGTCCGCTCGTTGCACAGGAGGCCGGGGCGGCCGTCGCAGTCGATGTCCATGTCGGCCTTCCAGAACACCGCGCCTCGCGTCCCGCAGACGGGAATCTCGGCGCGGGCGCTGTTGTCGGTGCGGTAGCGCCCCTTCGAGACGGCCACGCAGTCACGGACCTTGGCGAGCAGGTCGGAGGCGCGCACCTTCCCCTCCCGCGCCGCCGCGGGCAGGCTCGGACGGGCGGCGGGAGACGGGGCGGGAGCGAGCAGGGCCACGCCGGCCACGGCCAGGGTCAGCGACTGAGCACGCACGATAAGAGACCCTCTCCTGGGGGACATTGACGGTCATTTAGCAAAATTTGGCGTGTTTCTGACGGTGCGTCCACCGGGAAGGGGCCGGACGGTGCACGGCGGTCTCGACGGGTGCACTGCGGCCGAGGGCCCGAGCCGTCATCGACCCGGGCCTCTCGACCGCCCTCGCCGGCGCGGCATCAGCGACGACAGCGGTCCGCGCCGCGGGCACGAACTCCCCTGGGAAGAGGGCAAGTTCACACCGCGTCAGGCATCAGCATACGTAGCCCGCGAACGGTCCGACGAACGGCCACCGCCCCCTTGATGTGGCCGCGTCCGCCGTGTCTTATAGGTACAGACCAATCCCGTCGAGGGAAGGCAGGCCTGTGCGACGCGTTTTCCTTGCGTTGATCTGCGGCTCGCTGCTCGTCCTCACCGCGTGCGGTGGAGGCGCGGGAAACAACACCGGGGACGAGGGGCTGCCACCGGCCCCGATGGGGGTCACCGCGGCGGCGGGCAGCGCGACCACCGTGCACGTCATGTGGAATGCCGTCTCCGGGGACGTGAAGGTCACCGGGTACGAGGTATACCGCGGCGCCACCAGGGTCGAGCGGGTGCCCGGCGACGAGCACATGCTGGACGTCACCAGACTGACCCCTTCCACGGCCTACGTCTTCACGGTCCGGGCCCTGGACGCCGACGGGAACCCCGGACCACCCAGCGAGCCGGTGCGCGCCACCACACCGGTCGAGGTCGCCGCCGACCGTACGCCTCCGACCCGCCCCGGACGGCCGCACGGCAGGGCCGTCGCAAGCCGGGCGGCCCAACTGGACTGGTCGGCGTCGACGGATGCCCGGGGCGTGGTCTCGTACGACATCTACCAGGGCGGCTCGAAGATCCACAGCGTGGGCGGCGGACAGACGGCGACCGTCGTCACCGGGCTGCGGCCGGGCACCGCGTACACCTTCACCGTGCGGGCCCACGACGCGGCGGACAACCTCTCCCCCGCGAGCGCCGCCGTCCGGCTCACCACCGCGCCGGGCGCGGACGACGGCCACGGCACCGCGCCGACCGAGTTCCGCGCGAGCTCCCACCGCACGGACGGGGCGTACTACCTCGATCTGTCCTGGCTTCCGCCGCGGACGGACGGAGTGATCACCGAGTACCGGATCGACCTGGACGGCCGACAGGCGACCTCGCTCGTCTGGGGCGGCACACCGCCCAGCGGCAGGGCCACGTACAGCTTCTACGTGGGACGGGACACCGGGGTCGCCTACCGGGTGCGGATCAGGGCGAAGCTGCCGGACGGCACCTGGGGCGGGTTCTCGGCGGAGCGGACGGTGACGACGGGATCCGCCGAGGGTGGGGATGCGGGCACCCGGAAATAGGTGAACCGTAGGCTCACCTCTGTGACCCATGGCGAACCCGATGCCTCGACGGCTTCCCTGGACATCTCCCTGCTGCGCACCTTCCTCGCCGTGCACCGCGCGGGGTCGTTCACGGCGGCCGCGCGGCTGCTCGGCCTGTCCCAGCCGACGGTGACGACACAGATGCGCTCACTGGAGGAACAGCTGGGGCGGGAGCTGTTCGAACGACAGCCCCGGGGTGTCCTGCCCACGTCGGTGGCGGACGGACTCGCCGCCGAGGTCGCGGCGCCCCTGGACGCGCTCGCGGCGGTCGCGGACCGCCGCGGGGCGGGCGCCGACCAGCCACCGGACCCGGTGCAGCTGGCGGGCCCGGCCGAGCTGCTGTGCACACGCGTCCTGCCCGCGCTGGCACCACTGACCGCACAAGGCGTACGTCTGCGGGTCACTCCCGGCCTCACCGACGACCTGCTGGACGGACTGCGCGGCGGCCGCCCGGCGCTACTGGCGGCATGTGTTCGGCGTACGGCTGACCGGCCAGGCCTCGATCACGGTGCCCGACCTGCGGGGCGTGCTGGCCGCGGTGGTCGCGGGCGCGGGGATCAGCGTGCTCCCCCGCTATCTGTGCCTGGACGCACTGGCCTCCGGCGCCCTGGTGCCTCTGCTGTCCCCCGAGGAACCCCCCATCAACACCGGGTACCTCACCCAGCGGCCGGGCGCGTCGGACAACCCGCACGTGGCGGTGGTCCGGGAGCGGCTGCTCCAGGCGGGCCGCACATGGTGAGGGACCGGTGCGACCACACGGAGAAGATCGCCCGCTGAGCGAGGGGATCCTCCGCCGGACGAACGAATTCTTCACCTGCCCGGTCCCCGCCCGCGTGCGCCCCGAGCCCAAGGCGCATTGGCTCTCCCTGAGGCAGCACGGGCCTTTCCAATCCTCGGCGGCGCATGGGATGTACCGCCAACCGTGCCGCTGGAGGGCAGTCCTATGCGTACTTCTCAGATATCCATCCGCTCCGGCCTGACCGTGGCCGCCGTCGCTGCGCTTCCGCTCACCCTGACCGCTCCGTCGGCCGCCGCCTTCGGTTCGGGGATCTCGGTGAGCACGAGCGGGTCCAGCGTCTCGGTCACCACCAATTCCTGCCCGAGCAACGGCAGCAGTTTCGGCAACTCCTCGCTGCTCCCCAGTGGGCAGGTGAACTTCTCCCAAGGACGCCAGATGCCGTTGTCCGGGACCAGCGCCAGTCAGTCGTCGGTCTGGTCCAACGTCAGCCCCGGCACCTATACCGTCATCGTGGTCTGCCAGGACGGGACGACGGCCGGCACGCAGTCCATCATCGTCTCGAGCAGCGCGGTCCCGAAGGTCTCCACGACCCCCAGGATCTCCTCGACCGCCACGGCCTCCTCGCCGTCGCGCGGCGTGCTGGGCGGTTTCGGCGGGGCCACCAAGAACTACCGGACCGCCACGCTGGTGGGCGGCGGTGTGCTGGTGACTTCCGGCGTCGTGGCGACGGCCTGGTTCCTGCGCCGCCGAGCCAAACCCCACCGGCTCTGATCCCGGGGCCCGTCACACCGGCGGCCGTCCGGCTCCCGTCGAGGGGACGGCCGACTCCGGTCGAGTCGAGGGGACGGCCCCTATTCGCGGACGTCTTCAGGCCCGGCTCCAGGCACGTCTTCAGGCCCGGCTCCAGGCACGGCTCCGGGTGCGGGCGGCTGCTCGTCGAGGTGCTCGAACTCGTACAGCGCATGCGACAGCCACTGGGTCCAGAAGGTCTCCAGGTCGATCCCGGCCCGCAGCACCAGGTGTCGCAGCCGGTCCTGGGGAGTGTCCTTGCCGGGCGGGAAGTCGCGCTTCTGGATCTCCTCGTATTCGCTCAACTGCCGTTGGTGCAGGTCGAGATGGCGGCGCAGGTCCGTCTCGATGCCCGCGGTACCGACGACGGCGGAAGCGCGCAGCCGCAGCAGCATCACATCGCGCAAGGGCTTCGGCTCCTGGGACACGGAGGTCCAGCGGGCCAGTTCGTCGCGGCCCGCCGGCAGCACCTCGTAGCTCTTCTTCTGTCCCCGGGCCGGCTGCTCGGACGGCAGGGCGCGGATGTACCCCTCGGACTCCAGTCTTCCCAGCTCGCGATAGATCTGCTGATGCGTGGCCGACCAGAAGTAGCCGATCGACCTGTCGAACCTCCGGGTCAGTTCGAGGCCCGACGAGGGCTTCTCGAGCAGGGCGGTGAGGATCGCGTGCGGGAGTGACATGGGGTCATCCTAGGGACGCCGGGCCGAGGCCCCGGGCACAATCGCTCCGGCCGCGACTCCCCCGGTCACAGCGCCGCCGCAAGCTCCGTGCCCTGCTTGATGGCGCGCTTGGCGTCCAGCTCGGCGGCCACGTCGGCACCGCCGATGAGGTGCACGCTGCGACCCGCCGCGGACAGCTCCTCGTACAGGTCGCGGCGCGGCTCCTGGCCGGTGCACAGCACGACGGTGTCGACCTCGAGGACCTGGCTGTGGCCCTCGACGGTGACGTGCAGTCCGGCGTCGTCGATCCGGTCGTAGTGGACGCCCGGGACCATGGTGACGCCCCGGTGCTTGAGTTCGGTGCGGTGGATCCAGCCGGTGGTCTTGCCCAGCCCGGCGCCGACCTTGGAGGCCTTGCGCTGGAGGAGGTGGACCGTGCGGGGCGGGGCGGGGCGCTCGGGTGCGGCGAGGCCGCCGGGTGCCTGGTAGTCCATGTCGACGCCCCAGTGGCGGAAGTACGTCGCCGGGTCCTCACTCGCCTTGTCGCCGCCGTCGGTCAGGTACTCGGCGACGTCGAAGCCGATGCCGCCGGCACCGAGGATCGCGACCCGGTCGCCGACGGGGGCGCCGTCGCGCAGGACGTCGAGGTAGCCGACGACGCTGGGGTGGTCCACGCCGGGGATCTCGGGGGTGCGCGGGCTGACGCCGGTGGCGACCACGACCTCGTCGTAGGCGCTGACGTCCTCGGCGGCGACGCGTGTCTTCAACCGGACGTCCACGCGGTGCAGTTCGAGCTGGGTGCGGAAGTAGCGGATCGTCTCGTCGAACTCCTGCTTGCCGGGGACCTTGCGGGCCACGTTGAGCTGGCCGCCGATCTCGTTCGCGGCGTCGAAGAGGGTGACGTCGTGGCCGCGCTCGGCCGCGGAGACCGCGCAGGCCAGGCCGGCGGGGCCGGCGCCGACCACGGCGACGCGCTTGCGCAGCCGGGTCGGTGCGAGGACGAGCTCCGTCTCGTGGCAGGCGCGCGGGTTGACCAGGCAGGAGGTGATCTTCCCGCTGAAGGTGTGGTCGAGGCAGGCCTGGTTGCAGCCGATGCAGGTGTTGATGGCCTCCGGCCGCCCGGCCGCCGCCTTGGCGACGAAGTCGGGGTCCGCGAGCATCGGGCGGGCCAGCGACACCATGTCCGCGTGGCCGTCGGCGAGCAACTGCTCAGCGAGTTCCGGGGTGTTGATGCGGTTGGTGGTCACCAGGGGGATCGAGACCGCGCCCATGACCTTCTTGGTCACCCAGGTGTAGGCGCCGCGCGGCACGGAGGTCGCGATGGTGGGGATGCGGGCCTCGTGCCAGCCGATGCCGGTGTTGATGATCGTCGCTCCGGCCGCCTCGACGGCCTGGGCGAGCGTGATCACCTCGTCCAGGGAGGAGCCGCCCGGCACCAGGTCCAGCATGGAGAGCCGGTAGATGATGATGAAGTTCTCGCCGACGGCCTCGCGCACGCGTCGCACGATCTCGACGGGGAAGCGCATGCGGTTCTCGTACGAGCCGCCCCAGCGGTCCTCGCGCCGGTTGGTCTGGGCGGCGATGAACTCGTTGATCAGATAGCCCTCGGAGCCCATGATCTCGACACCGTCGTATCCGGCCCGCTGCGCGAGCTCGGCGGCACGGGCGTAGTCGTCGATGGTCCGCTCGACCTCTGCGTCGGTGAGCGCGTGCGGCGGGAAGGGGCTGATCGGGGCCTGCAGGGCGCTCGGGGCGACCAGGTCCTGGTGGTAGGCGTAGCGCCCGAAGTGCAGGATCTGCATCGCGATCTTCCCGCCCTCGCGGTGCACCGCGGCGGTGATCTCCGTGTGCTGCTCGGCCTCCGCCTCGGTGGTCAGCTTCGCGCCGCCCTCGTACGGCCGTCCAGCGTCGTTGGGCGCGATGCCGCCGGTGACGATGAGACCGACGCCGCCGCGGGCCCGGGTCGCGTAGAACTCCGCCATGCGCTCGAAGCCGCGCTCGGCCTCCTCCAGGCCCACGTGCATGGAGCCCATGAGCACGCGGTTGGGCAGCGTGGTGAAGCCCAGGTCGAGCGGGTTCATCAGGTGCGGGTAACGGCTCATCGGGCCCTCCGTACGCGGTGTCGTGTGTCTGTTGTAGACGACGGACAACGCCTTATGCAACTAGTTGCACAATGACGGAGGTCACTCACCGACGGGCGTGCCCGGGTACTGGCCGGACCCGCCTCGTGGGTCAGGCCGCCCGGGGCCTGGTGCCGATCACCACGTTCGCGTACAGCTCGTCGGAGACGGCCAGCGTGGCGGTCAGACCGCCGCGGGCGAAGGCCTCGACGGCCGCGGAGGCCTGGTGCTCGCTGGTCTCGACCAGGAGACAGCCGCCCGGGGCCAGCCAGCGGGCCGCCTCGGCGGTCACGCGGCGCAGGATGTCGAGCCCGTCCGCGCCGCCGTCGAGGGCGACGAGCGGTTCATGGTCGCGGGCTTCCGGGGGCAGCAGGCCGACCTCATGGGTGGGCACGTACGGCACGTTCGCGGTGAGGACGTCGACGCGGCCTCGCAGGGTGTCGGGCAGGGCCCCGAACAGGTCGCCCTGATGGACGTGGCCGCCGAAGGGTGCGACGTTGCGGCGCGCGCAGCGCACGGCGGCCGGATCGATGTCCGCGGCGTGCAGTTCGGGCCCGCCGAGGTCGGCGGCCAGCGCGGCGCCCACCGCGCCGGAGCCGCAGCACAGGTCCACGACGAGGGAGGCGCCGCGGGCGAGGGCCACGGCCTGGTCGACCAAGAACTCGGTGCGGCGGCGGGGTACGAAGACGCCCGGCTCGACGACGATGCGCAGGCCGTGGAACCCGGCCCAGCCGAGGACGTGTTCGAGGGGAAGTCCCGAGACGCGCCGGTCCACCATGGCGGCGACCTCGTCCGGGGTGCCGGCGGTGGAGAGGATCAACTCCGCCTCGTCCTCGGCGAAGACACAGCCTGCGGAGCGGAGCGCGGCGACAACGGAATCGGTGAGAGGGGGCATGAGAGCCGAGAAGCCTTTCGGTGGACCGAAGGGCGCTCTCGCGGTCACCTACAGGCGGCGATCCGCGTGGTCCTGAGGTGAGAGCACCCGACCTGACACAGCGGTAATGGGTCTCACCTCCTCCGCAACTCCCGGGCCGGGATGGTCCGCAGCCAGGACGGTCACCTTACAGGAAGGGCCGGACGGCGATGGAGCCCTCCCTCCCCTCCGCCGGCCGCGTGCCTCCCCTCCGCCGGCCGCGTGGCACGGAGTTGTACTATGCAACTAGAACTGGAAGGAGCTCCCGTGGAAGCAGCCGACGTGTCCGTCGAGACCATCCAGCGCGAGATGACGGCCTTCGCCCGCCGCGCCCGGGCCTCGGCGGGGCGTATGCATCCGGAGCTTTCCCTGGTCTCGTACACCCTGCTGAGTCATCTGGAGGAGAGCGGCGGCTGTCGTGCCACCGATCTCGCGGCGCACTACGCGTTGGACAAGTCCACGGTGAGCCGGCAGGTGGCGGCGCTGGAGCGGGCCGGGCTCATCGAACGCCGAGTCGACCCGGAGGACCACCGGGTGCAGGTGCTGGAGCTGACGGAGGCGGGCACCCGGATCCTCGCCCAGGTCACCGAGAGCCGCCGGATCGCGTTCCGTGAGCGGCTCTCGGACTGGCCGGCGGCGGACCTGGAGCGGTTCGCCGCCTATCTGGTGCGTTACAACGCGGCGGCGGCCGGGGCACCGCCCGCCGGACAGTCCCCCGGCGGCTGAGGCCTCACCGGCGGGGGCTTGCCGTCAACGGACCCCCACGGCCTGCCCGTCCGCCAGGTGCTCCGGAACCCGTGCCGCCATGAAGCGGGTGCTGCGGCGCAGCCTGAAGCCCAGGGACTCGTAGAGCCGGATGGCGTTGGTGTTGCTCGCCGCGGTGTGCAGGAAGGGGGTCTCGCCGCGTTCGCGGATGCCGTGCGCCACGGCCAGGATCAGGCGGGAGGCGAGCCCCTCACCGCGGAAGTCCGGGTCGGTGCAGACCGCGCTGATCTCGGTCCAGCCCGGCGGGTGCAGCCGCTCCCCCGCCATGGCGATCAGCGCGCCGCCGCGCCGGATGCCGAGATAGGTGCCGAGCTCGACGGTGCGCGGCAGGAAGGGGCCGGGCCTGGTGCGTTCGACCAGGTCCAGCATCTCCGGGACGTCGGCGGGGCCGAGCCGCACGGCTTCCGCGTCCGGCGCCGCGGCGAGTCCGTCGTCGACGAGCTGGACGCCGTCCAGGCTGAAGGTCACCTCCCAGCCTTCCGGGGTCGGCCCGTTGAAGCCGGCCAGCGGAGCATCACCGCCGGGGCCGACGAGAACGGCGAGGTCCGCCCAGTCGTCGTCGGTCGGGTGGTCGGGCAGGGCCAGCCACGGCGACACGTCCACTGGATAGCGCAGGACGCTGCCCCGGCGTTCGGCGAAGTGGGCGTGCGGGCCGGTCAGCGAGGCGAGGGCCGGATTGTCCAGCGGGTGCCTGGCGCCGGCCGGCGGACGGGGGCTCGTGAGGCGACGGTCGCTCATCGGGCGACCTCGATCACGATCTTGCCGCGGACGTGGCCGTCCTCGACCGTGCGCAGCGCCTCGGCGGCCCGGTCGAGGGGGAAGGTCCGCGTCACGAAGGGCCTGAGCTCGCCGTCGACCACCAGGCGCGCCACCTCGTCGAGGACGGCGGCGGTGCGGGCGCGTTCGACGGGCCCTCCCCCGAGCCGGGCGACCGTCTCCCGGTCGGCACCGGTGATCAGCTTCGCGGGGTCGTCCAACAGCGTCGCCGCGGCTTCCAGCACCTCGCCCCCGACCAGGTCGAACACGGCGTCCACCCCGTCCGGCGCGGCGGCCCGCACCCGCTCGGCCAGATCCGGCCCCGACGGGACGTGCACGGCCCCGAGCTCCTCGACGAAGTCCTTCTTGCCCTCGCTCGCGACACCGATCACGGTGAGCCCGAGGGCGCGCGCGATCTGTGTGGCCGCGACGCCGACGCCACCGCCCGCACCGGTGATCAGCACGGTCGCGCCGGAGGGCAGGGCGAGCTGGTGGATCCCGTCGTACGCGGTCGCCGCGGCGACGGGCAGGGCCGCCGCGTCCGTGAAGGAGAGCTCGGCGGGCTTGTGGGCGGTGATCGCGGTCGGAAGCAGGGCGTACTCGGCGTACCCACCGGCCACCGGGTTGCCGAAGACCTCGTCCCCCACGGTGAACCCGGTCACGTCGGGACCGAGCTCCTCGACGACTCCCGCGACCTCGTTGCCGAGGACGGCGGGCAGCTCGCGTGCCCCGACGCCGGGGCGGGCGTATCCCGTCCGCTGCTTCCAGTCGACGGGGTTCACACCCGCCGCACGGACCGCCACGAGTACCTGGCCGGGACCGGGGCTCGGCCGGTCCTGCTCCACCAGGGCCTCGGTCTCCGGTCCGCCGTACCGGGTGAAGACGTACGCCTTGGGCATCTGCTTCCTCACTCTCCTCCGCCGTCACCACCACGGGCGGCACTATCGGCAAGGAAGATCACGGCGCGGCTATTCCCGGGCCTCGGGAGAGTTCATACGGCCGCAATGATCGGAATCCCGCCCGGGCGCGGAGCACGGCCCGCGGCCACGTACGGTTGAACCTCCACGTACGGTTGAACGCGTACGCACCGATCACGCTCGACCCGCGGGCCGCCGCACCCGACGGCCTGGAGGCACCACCGCCATGAACGTCACCCGAGCCTTCACCGGCCGCCCCCGCGTCGACAACGCCGGACTGCCACCAGGCCAGTACGACGCGGGCGACGACTGGCCCGTCCTGTCCGCCGAGGTCACCCCCGACCTGGCGCCGGCCGACTGGACCTTCCGGGTCGACGGGCTGGTGGCCCAGCCGCGTACCTGGACCTGGGAGCAGGCGCACGCGCTGCCCGCCTCGGCGTACGAGGGCGACATCCACTGTGTGACGAGCTGGTCGAAGTTCGGGGTGCGCTTCGGGGGTGTCTCCCTGGACGCGTTCCTGGACTTCGTGCGCCCCGACTCGAGCGCCACCCACGTGGTCGCCTACTCGCACACCGGATACACCACGAACCTCCCGCTCGCCGACGTCACCGGCGGCCGTGCCTGGATCGCCTGGGAGTACGGGGGGAAGCCGCTGCCCGCCGAGCACGGTGGTCCGGCTCGGCTGATCGTGCCGCACCTGTACTTCTGGAAGAGCGCCAAGTGGATCGCGGGCCTCAGGCTCCTCGACCACGACGAGCCCGGCTTCTGGGAGCAGAACGGCTACCACGCACGTGGCAACCCCTGGGAAGAGCAGCGCTACTCCGGTGACTGAGACGATGACCGACACGTTCGTACCGCCCACCCGGTTCGCCGTGCCCGGGCGGATCGCGGTGAGCAACCGGGCCGCCGCCACCTGGCAGACCGCCACGCTCACCGAGATCCGCCGGGAGACACCGGGCGCCGCCACGTTCCGGTTCGCGGTGCCGCGGTGGGTGGGGCATCTGCCCGGGCAGCACCTGATGCTGCGGCTGACCGCCGAGGACGGGTATGTGGCGCAGCGCCACTACTCCCTCGCGTCGCCGCCCGACGACACCGGACACATCGAGTTGACCCTCGACCACGTCGAGGACGGCGAGGTCTCCGGCTGGTTCCACACGGTGGCGAAGCCGGGCGACTCGGTCGAGGTGCGCGGCCCGCTCAGCGGGTTCTTCGCCTGGCCCGGCGACCGGCCCGCGCTGCTCGTCGGCGCCGGCTCCGGTGTCGTACCGCTGATGTCGATGCTGCGCCACCACCGCGCCCGCGCGCTGGACGTGCCGCTGCGGCTGCTCGTCTCCGCGCGCAGCCCGGAAGAGCTCATCTACGCGCGGGAGTACGGCGCCGAGACCACGCCCGTCTTCACCCGCACCGCCCCCGAGGGGGTGGCCGTGGGACGGCTGACGGCCGCGCATCTGGCGCCGCTGCTGGCCGAGCGGCCGCCCGGTGGGTGGGAGGCCTATGTGTGCGGCTCCAACGGGTTCGCGGAGCACGCCTCGCGGCTGCTGGTGGAGGCCGGGCAGCCGGTGGACCGCATTCGTATCGAACGCTTCGGCTGAGACGGCCTCTCGAGTCGAACCGCTGCGAGCGCTTCGCTCCTCTTCGGGGGGCTCTCGTGCGGTGCCGTCAGTCGTACCGTCAGACCTGCGGTCAGTCGAGCGGAACGACCGCCACCGGACAGCCGGCGTGCCGGATCAGCGACCGTGCGGCGCGGCCCGGGCCCCGGCCCGTCCGGCGCCCGACGACCAGCAGACCGGCCCGCGCGGACGCCTCCAGGAGACGGGGACCGATCTCACCGTCGACGCGGTGCTCACGGACCCTGGTCGCGGGGAACGTGTGCCGCCACGACTGCAATGTGCCGACCGGCACGGTCGCCGAGTGCACCACGTGCAGCGGCGCCGAGCGGACGGCGGCCGTGTCGAAGGCGTAGCCGATCAGGTCGTCCGCCGCGGCGTCCGGATCGAGTCCGAGGACCACCGGCAGATACGGGGCCGTACTCGGCGGTGAGCCGTCGACGACGGGCATCCGTTCGTCCTCGGGCAGTTCGCCCGCGCGCACCAGCACGACCGGGCGCTCGGCGCGGGCCGACACACCGAGGGCGACCGAGCCGACCGGGAACCCCGCGCTCCCCGTACGGCCGCGTGAGCCGAGGACCAGCGTCTGCGCCTCGATGGCCGCCGCGAGCAGCGCCGGGACCGCCGGTGTCGCGGTGCGGCGGGCGATGATGTCCAACGCCGGGTGGGCGTAGGAGAGTCGGATGGCGGCCCGGTCGAGTTCGGTACGGGTGCGCCCGGCGGGAACGTCGGCGTCGGGGACGCGGCCGCGAACGGCCCCTTCGGTTCCCGCGTGCAGCAGCCGCAAGGGAAGCCGGCGGCGCTGCGCCTCGCGCGCGGCCCAGTCGGCCGCGTCCAGGCTGGGCCGCGAGCCGTCGATGCCCACGGTGATCGTGCGCATGTCGGTGTTCATGGCTCCTGCCTTTCCTGAGGGTGCGACCGCGGGCAACTGCCCCTTGTGCCGGGGTCGGTTACGCGCCAGTGCGCGTCGAGTGCTGCTGGATGGGCACAGGTCATGGTGGCTCCTGTTCGCTGCGCGGAGTGGTTCGCGGGTTCCACAGGAGGCGCGGATCAGTCAGGCCGGGTGAGCCGAATCGTCCCGGCACGGGGGTCCGTTCGGCCCTCTGCGGGCAAGGCCGCAGAGGCGAGGAGGTGAAGATGCGTACCCGGGTGCGCGGTTGGCGCTGACGCCGCAATCCGCTGCGCCGCCGCTCGGACGTCGTCGAGGCGTGGACGGTACTGGCCGTCGCGGTGCTGTTGTTCGTCGGTGCTCCGCTGGCCGGAGCCGCTGTGGGGTGGTGGAGGTACGACAACGCCCAGGCACGGGCGGCGGCACAGCGGGCCGAGCGGCATCGGGTGAGCGCGCTGCTTGTCGAGACCGCGCCCGCCGCGGTGCCCTCGCCGCAGGGTGCCAGGCCGCCCACGTTCCGGGTGAAGGTGCGCTGGACCGAGCCGGGCAAGGGGTCTCGGACCGGTGAGGCGCTGGTCCCCGCGGGCGGGCAGCGCGGCGACCGCGTCGACGTCTGGCTGGACGCGCACGGCCGGAACGTCGGGCCGCCGGTGAGCGCCGGCGCGATCTGGCAACACGCGCTGACGACGTGCGCGTCGACCGCGGCGGGGGTCGTGGCCGTCGTAGTCGCCTGGTACCTGACCGTACGGCGGATCACCGCGCGTCGCCGTCTGGCCGAGTGGGAGCGGGACTGGGCGCATACGGGGCCGGAGTGGCGACGGCACACGGCTTGATGTGAGGACCGCCCGTCCTTCGCTCCTTTTCGCGCACCCCGTACTGCCGTCCGTCGGCGGACGCGCCTACGGTGTCGACAGCGGCCGGTGCGCCATCGACACGGAAAGGACGCCATGCCCACGCTGTACAACCTGTGCGAGGAGCCCGACTTCTGTCTCCGATTCGTCGACGGGGGTCCGACGACCGACCGCGCGGTCGATTCCATACGGGCCCTGTCCTTGGCCGCGACCGCGGGCGGCTCACTGGGTGACGTCCGGGACACGCTGGTGGTAATCGGTGACTTCTGGGATTCCGGGCGGACGTCCGTGCACGAGGAGGTCGGGCCGTTGCTGCGTGAGCTGTCCCGTCGGCGGGCCGCCGGTCTCGCCGTGGTGGTGCAGGAGCACGGCGCGCAGGCCGTTCCGGTGGTGATCCGCAGCTCGGCCGTCCGCCTCGGCGTGCCGCTGCTCACCACGACGAAGGCGCTGCGCGACTGGCAGGAACTGATACCGCGGCTGCGCGAGTACCGCTACCGGCAGGCCGAATGGCACGCCGATCAGCTCACCGCGCTGCTGAACCGGCTTCCGGACCGGTTCGCCGGCCTGGACACGGACGCGGACGCGATGCAGCGGATCGTGGACTGGCTGGCGGCCGCCGTGGACGCGGATGTGGTGGTCGGTGATCCCCTGCGCGGCGCACTGGCCGCGGCACCCGATGCCCTCACCCGGCGGTCCCCTCGCACCACCTCCCCACAGACACGGTCGTTCCCCCTGAGCGCCGCCGGATCCGGCGCGGTGCTGTCGGTGACCGCCCGCCGTCCGCTCGACGACGTACGCACCGAGCTGCTGGAGCACGCGGCCAAGGCGCTGGGCCTCGTCGACCGGGCCCGGATGCGCGACCAACTGACCGAGACCCGGCGCGAGGTGCAGCTGAGCGTCCTGCAACTGCTGATGGTAGGTGAGGAGGTGGCCGCCCAGCGCGTGCTGGCCGGCCTCGCGCCGGGACTGCTGGCGACCGAGTCGGTACGTGTCCATGTGATCGACTGCGCGCGGGAGGACCGAGAGGTGGCGCTCCGGCGGGCGGAGGACGCACTCGCCGGACGCGCGCTGCTGGCACGGTGCCCGGTGTTCAACCACCTGATCGTGGTCGATCCGCTGCGGACGGACGAGGACGCTCCACGCAGCGTGTGGCACGCGCTCGGAGAGGTGGTCGCCACCCTGCCCGGGCACTGCATGGGCGGCAGCGAGGTGTACGCGCTGAGCAGTGTGGCGGACGCCTACACGCAGGCGGCCGGCACCCTGGTGACGGCGCGCCGGACACCCGGCCGGGTGGCACGCGCCGAACAGCGTGCCGACCTCATGGACGTCCTGCCGCCGGCCACGGCCCGACGGTGGGCGGGCACCCTGCTGCGCCCGGTGCTCACCCTTCCGGCCGGGCAGCGCGAACAGCTCGTACGGACGCTGGAGTTGGGGCTCGAGTATCCACACACGGCCGTCGGCCGTCTGCTCGGCATCCACCGCAACACGGTGACGCACCGCATCAGCAAGGGCTTCGATCTGCTCGGCCTCGACCGCGGCCAGGTGCTGAACCGGGTGGTGGTCTCGACGGCGCTCCAGGTCGTCGTGAAGTACGGCCATGACGCGCACTCGGCCGACCCGGCGGCCGACTTCACGGCGATGGTGTCCGCTCCGGAGGTCCGCGCCTGGGCCGACTCGTTCCTCGAGCCGCTGCGGGCCGACCGCCGCGACCTGCTGCGCACGCTCAGGGTCTGGCTGGAGAACGACACCCACACCGGGCGGACGGCCGCGGCGCTGGACCTTGCGCCGGTGACGGTCCGCAGTCATCTGCGGGCCGCCGCGCCGCTGATCCAACGCGACCTGCCGGTGAGCCCGGACGAGACGGAGGTGCTCGACGGGAACGAGCACGAACAGGCGCTCAGCGGTGTACGCCCGGTGGCGTTCGCGCTGCACGCCAGCACCGGCCGTCCCTCCCTGCCGCACGCCTGAGCCCGCCCCTTCCCCGCCGCACGCCTGAGCCCGCCCTCTCACCGGTGCCGGACTGTGCACCGGTAAGGGTCGCGCCCGCCCTCTTGTGCACCGGAACGGCTCCGGTCCGCCCCGGCGGTGCGTCCGGCGGGCCGACTGTGCACGCGTGACATGGCACGCCCGGACGGCGCTTCCTAGCGTGGCGCTCGCCCGCCCGACGCCACGTCCGGGCCGGCGCGAAGGAGGTCGCCGTGAACATCAACCGCTGGTCGCGCAAGAGCGAGGACGACCGGGTCCGGCCCCGTGACACCGGATGGCCCGTGGCCCGGGCCCAAGGCCCCGGTGACTGACCGAGGGGAGGTCTGGCGGCCCTCCGGCGTCACACGTACGGTGTGATCATCCGCACTCGTGACGTCAAAAGGTGGTCCTTCATGGCCCAGTTCGACCTCCCCCTCGACGAACTTCGCGAATACCGCAGCGCGTCCGCCGAGCCCGAGGGCTTCGACACCTTCTGGGCCAAGACCCTGCAAGAGGCGCGGGAGCATGATCTCGACGCGCGCTTCGAACCCGTTCAGACGCCCCTGAAGACCGTCAAGGTGTACGACGTGACGTTCGCCGGGTTCGGCGGGCACCCGATCAAGGGCTGGCTCACGCTGCCCGCCTGGGCGAACTCTCCCCTGCCCACGGTCGTCGAGTTCGTCGGATACGGCGGCGGGCGCGGCCTCTCGCACACGCATCTGCTGTGGGCCTCGGCCGGCTTCGCGCACTTCGTGATGGACACCCGTGGACAGGGCAGCGGCTGGGGCGGCGGCGAGACCCCGGACCCGGTGGGCAGCGCGCCCTCGTACCCCGGTTACATGACCCGGGGCATCGACGCGCCCGAGAACTACTACTACCGCCGCGTGTTCACGGACGGCGTGCGGGCGGTGGAGGCGGCCCGCTCGCATCCGCTGGTCGACGCGGAGCGCGTGGCGGCCGTCGGCGGCAGTCAGGGCGGCGGGATCACCATCGCGGTGGGCGGTCTGGTCCCCGACCTGGCCGCGATCGCGCCCGACGTGCCGTTCCTGTGCGACTTCCCGCGCGCGACGACGCTCACCGACCGGCACCCGTACCGGGAGATCGGCAACTACCTCAAGACCTACCGCGGCCGCACCGAGGACGTGCTGCGCACGCTGTCCTACTTCGACGGAGTGCACTTCGCGGCGCGCGGCCGCGCGCCGGCCCTCTTCTCGGTCGCGCTGGAGGACCAGACCTGCCCGCCCTCCACGATCTTCGCGGCCTTCAACGCGTGGGACCACGAGGACAAGAAGATCGAGGTCTACGACTTCAACGACCACGAGGGCGGCGGCACCTACCAGGAGGCGGCCAAGCTGGACTGGCTGCCCGCGTATCTCTGACGCGGCCGGAACGTCGGACCGGCCGTGGTGACCCGCGACCACTCGAACGTCTTCGCGGGTCACCAGGAGCCGACCGGTCCGCTGTTCCTGGCGTGACGGCCGGTGCTCAGCCCGCCGTCCCGCGCGGTACGACCGTCGACAGGACGGCGGGCAGGGGGTACCAGTCCGCCGAGACCACGCTGGCGTGCTGTCGGGCGAGGAGGGTGACGCGGTCGAGGGCCTCGGCCTGGGTGGGATTGGTGCCGTCGATGGCCGGGGGCACGTTCTGGCCGTCGGTCATGACGACGAGGTAGTGGCGGTCGTCGTACCAGGCGGTGTCGATGGTGCCGTTCGCGTAGGTGGCGGCGTCGCCGTCGAAGATCACGAACCAGGGGCGGATGGTCGGGTCCGTGTAGCGGGTGCGCGGGTCGCCCGTCGCCGCGTTGTGCACGGCGGGGAAGGCGGCCGCCTCGCGCAGGCGCCCGGCCGCGGCGAGGTCGCGGAGGTAGGTGGCGTACTCGCGGTCGGTCCAGAGCGAGTCGAAAGGGTTGCCCTCCTCGACGGTGCCGGGGATCAGCTCGACCATGAACTTGCCGGCGAGGGCCGAGCGGGCGGGCCAGCCGTCGGCGCGTACGGCCGAGTCGAGGTCGGTGTGGGAGCCGACGACGTCGGAGGGGCGCAGCAGGGCGTCGCCGAGCTTCGCGGTGAGCAGGGCATCCAGTTGGGCGGGGCCGCGGCCAGCGTTGGCCGCGAAGCCGTCCTTCATCTCGATCTTCAGCTGGATCGGCCGGTGGCCCGGGTGCGCGTCGTGCCAGGCCTTGATGTCGGAGAGGCAGCCCGCCAGGTCGCGGTTGGTGGACTTGGTGCGCAGCTCCGAGGCGTTCGCCGCGTTCTCGCAGTTGTTGTCGTTGCCGATCGGGTTGCTGTGCGAGACACGCCAGGAGGCGCCGAACACATTGGTCCACACGTCGAGTTCGAGCATGCCGGCGCCGGAGTCCAACGCGTCGGCGAAGTAGGTGTACTTCGCCTTGTCGTAGGAGTTGTGGACGCCGACCCAGGTGCTGGCGGAGTACGAGAGGTCCGCGGCGGTGGCGCCGGGGGCCGTGGTCAGGGCGAGGGCTCCCGCCATCGCCACCGCGATCCCGGTACGCGTCAACACCCTCACATGTCTGTGCATGCTCCCCTGCCTCCTGCGTCTCGGTGGTCAACCGACGTGCAGCGTAGGGGTGTTGGGTGACATCCGGAAGATGGGGCGGTAAAGGAACGACGAGCGGCCGCGACACACGCGAAGACGGATGCCGTCACATCACTTCCACCCAGTCCGACCAGTCGGTATGTTCGGGGCCGGAATCCCTACGGATGACGGAGGTCCCATGACCCGGCCCGCGCCACTTGTTCACGGCCACTGCGACGCCCGCTTCGCGGCGGTGCGCACCGCGTTCGAGGAGAACTTCCAGGGCCGCGACGAGCTCGGCGCGGCCGTGGCCGTCACGCTCGGCGGTGAGACGGTGGTCGACCTGTGGGGCGGTTGGGCCGACGCGGCGCGCACCCGGCCCTGGGAGCGCGAGACGCTGGTCAACGTCTGGTCGACGTCCAAGGGCCCGACCTCGCTGTGCGCGCACATCCTGGCCGATCGCGGGCTGCTCGACCTCGACGCCCCGGTGGCCGCGTACTGGCCGGAGTTCGCGGCGGCGGGCAAGGAGTCCGTGCTCGTACGGCATCTGCTGTCGCACCGCGCGGGGCTGGCCGGGCTGCGCGAGCCGCACGACCTGGACCAGCTGTGCGACTGGGAGCTGACCGTCGAGCGGCTGGCGGCGCAGGAGCCCTGGTGGGAGCCGGGGACCCGGTCCGGGTACCACGCGCTCACCTTCGGCCATCTGGTGGGAGAGGTGGTGCGGCGGGTCTCTGGACTCCGGCCGGGCGCGTTCCTGGAGCGGGAGGTGACCGGGCCGCTCGGGATCGACTTCACCATCGGACTGCCGGAGAAGGAGGCCGGCCGGGCGGCCGAGCTGGTGCATCCGCCGGTCACGTCGAGCAGTGAACAGGCCGCGATCTTCGCCCAGTTGGCGCCGGCGGCGGTGGCCGCCCTCGCCAACCCGCCGGTCGGCGCCGCCGAGGCCAACACGGCCCGGTGGCGGGCCGCCGAGATACCGGCGGCGAACGGCCACGGCACGGCCCGGGCGGTCGCGGCGCTGTACGGGATCTTCGCCGGGCGCGGGTCGTACGGTTCCCGTCAGGTGCTCTCCCCGGAGGCCGCCGAGCGGGTGCGCGAGGGGCAGGGCAGCTGCCGGGACCTGGTGCTGGGCGCCGGGTTCGCGCACGAGACGGAGACCGGTCTCGGGCTGTGGCTGAGTGGACCCAATGGCTCGTACGGCCCCAACCCGAGGGCTTTCGGACACGACGGCTTCGGCGGGTCCTGTGGTCTCGCCGACCCGGAGTCGGGCCTCTCCCTGGGTTACGTCATGAACCGGATGGGCCCTCACATCGCCGACGATCCAAGGAAGATGGCGCTTGTGGACGCCCTGTACAGCGCGCTCTGAGCGCGCTTTCGACGCCCGGTGGGTGCGGGCTGAAACCGGCCGAACCGTCCGACCGCTCTTCCCTCGTGGTTTAGACCAATGCTAGATCTAGTGGCGCACAGAGCCCGCATGGCTACGTTTTGTCACCACGATCACCCGCTCATCACGGTCACCTCGCAGGAGGCGCGGACATGGCCCGCACCACCGGTCCAACCAGTACCCACCCGTCCGACCAGGAGCCCCGTTACGCGCGGATCGCCGCACAATTGCTCGGCGATCTGCGCGACGGGACCGTTCAGCCCGGTGAACGACTTCCGGGAGAAAGGGAGTTGGCCACGCGCTTCGGCGTCAGCCGCGAGACGGTACGCCAGGCGTTGCAGCGGCTGCGGCGCGACGGCCTCGTCTCCACCGACCGGCGTGGCAGCCACGCCACCCTGCCCGGCACCACGGCCGAGCACATCCCCTCACTCGACTTCCCCGTAGGCGCGCACACCGCCGAGCCCTGCGCCGTCCACCGCGCCAGCGTCACCTGGGAGGCTCCCCCGCCGGAGCACGCCGAGGCGCTGGGGCTCGCGCCGACCCGGCCGACCCTCGTCCATCGCTACGAGTCGGCCGCGGCGGACGGCAGCGGACTGCGTACGGCCTTCACCTCGTTCTCCGCCGTCGCCGTGACCGAGGTCGAGGAGCTCGCCCGCTATCGCGACCGCGCGGACGGCTCCGCGTCGGCGCAGCTGCGGCGGGCGTACGACTGGATGCGCAAGGCCGGGCTGACCCTGCACCACCGGGACGCGATCACCAGGCTCCCGCAGTCCGTGCGGGTCACCCGGCGCGTGCACGACCAGTACGACCGCCCCCTGGAGATCACCGAACTGGTGGTGGAGGCCCAACAGGACGCCCTGGTCTACGAGTTCACACTGCCGGCGGCCGGGTGACTCCGGTCCTGGGACTGGCGGCTGTCGGCGCGGACGGCAACAGCGCGGGTCAGTCGGAACCGGAAGCGGCGGAGGGGGCGCCGCCGCTTCGGGCGGCCACGACCATCCGGCAGCGCGGGCTGCCGTCACGCCGCCACCCGAACTCGGGCAGCGTCTGGAGCTCCACCTCGAACCCCGCCCGCGTCAGCTCCCGCTGTACGTCGCCGAGCCGGAAGGCCCGGTAGTACATGACGAACGGTGGCCGCCAGACGGCGTTGCGCACCCGCATCCCCGCGTCGAAGCCCAGCAGGGCCCAGTACCAGGGCGAGCTCGGGCGGGGCGGGGCCGTGATGGGGAACGCGAAGCGCCCGCCCGGTCGCAGGACGGAGTGGACCTGGGCGAACAGGCCCGGCAGCTCGCGCGGCAGGAAGTGCCCGAACGCGCCGAAGCTGACGACGAGGTCGAAGACGGGACCGAAGGGCAGGGCCCGCGCGTCACCCCGTACCCATGCGAGGTGTGGCGGCGTCCCCTGGTCCACGCCCTCGTACGATCCCGGGCCCGCCTCCGCCCACGCGCCGGGCCACGGGCGCGTTCGGCCGCCGGGGCGCGCACCCCCCGGCGCGTCCGCATCCGTACGCTTCGATCCCCCCGTACCCGCCCGCTCCCGCCCCACGGCCAGCATCCCCGCGCTGATGTCGATCCCGGTGACACTCCCCCGGCACAGTCCGCTCAGCACCTCCATGCCCGCGCCGGTGCCGCAGCACAGGTCGAGACCGTGGTCGAACGGGCCGATGGGGCCCAGTGCACGGGCCACGGCGTCGAGGACCGAGTCCGGGGTCCGGAACGGCGTGTGGTCGAACTTGGGTGCGAGCAGGTCATAGCCGTGCTCGACGGAGGACAGTGCCTGCGCGACCAGTTCGCGGAGAGTGGGACCTTGCGGGGTGAACATCACCCTCAGCTTAGGGGCAGCGCGCGCCCCGGGCGTCGGTCTAGGGTCCCGTTCATGACTTCGTTCCGTCCCGCCCCCGCCTGGCTGGCCGACGCCGTCTTCTACCAGATCTATCCGCAGTCCTTCGCCGACTCCAACGGCGACGGCATCGGCGACTTCAACGGGATCGCCGAGCGTCTCGACCACCTCGCGTGGCTGGGCGTGAACACCGTGTGGCTGAACCCGTGCTTCGCCTCACCGTTCCGCGACGCCGGGTACGACGTCTGCGACTACCTGGCCGTCGCACCCCGCTACGGCTCCCTGGACGACCTGGCCAAGCTGGTCGACGAGGCGGGCCGGCGCGGCATCCGGGTCCTGCTGGATCTCGTGGCCGGTCACACCTCCGACGAGCACCCATGGTTCAAGGCCGCCGCGAACGATCCGGCCGACGACCGGTACATCTGGGCGTCCGAGGGCCGGCCCGACGGCTTCGTCCCCTCCCCCGGCACCCGCCCCGGCGCGTACCTTCCGAACTTCTTCGCCTTCCAGCCCGCCCTCAACTTCGGCTACGCGCGGTCGGATCCGGCCGAGCCCTGGCGCCGGCCGGTCGACGCGGACGGACCGCGCGCCAACCGGGCGGCGCTGCGCACGATCATGGACCACTGGCTGGGTCTCGGCCTGTCCGGCTTCCGTGTCGACATGGCCGCGTCGCTCGTCAAGGACGACGCGGACAAGACGGAAACCGCCGAGGTCTGGAGCGAGTTGCGCCACTGGCTGGACGCCACGCATCCGGACGCGGTGCTGCTCTCGGAGTGGGGCGAACCGGAGGTGTCCGTCCCTGCGGGCTTCCACGCGGACTTCTTCCTGCAGTTCGGCGGCCCCACCGACGGCCTCGCCCTGCGCTCGCTGTGGAGCAACGACGAGGGGACGGTCAACGAGAGCTGGGACCCGCTCGACTGCTTCTTCGACCGAAGCGGCCGGGGTTCGCCGCGCCCCTTCCTCAAAGCCTGGGAGAAGGCGTCCAGCGCGCTCGGCGCGAGCGGTTTCATCTCCCTCCCCACGGCCAACCACGACTTCTCCCGCCTCAACTGCGGCCCGCGCACGCCCGAGCAACTGCCCGCCGCCTTCGCGTTCCAGCTCACCTGGCCGACGCTCCCGGCGATCTACTACGGCGACGAGATCGGCATGCGCTACCTTCCGGGCCTGCCCGACAAGGAGGGCAGCGTCCTCGGCCCCCGCTACAACCGCGCGGGCTCCCGCACGCCGATGCAGTGGGACGAGGGCCCAAACGCCGGTTTCTCCACCGCCGCACCGGACCGTCTCTACCTCCCCGTCGACCCGTCCCCCACCCGCCCGACCGTCGCCGCCCAACACGCCGACGAGGCCTCGCTCCTCCACCTCGTACGCCGCCTCATCACCCTCCGCACCCACATCCCGGAACTCGGCTCCCGGGGCTCGGTGGAGGTGCTGCACGCCGGCCATCCGTTCGTGTACCTGCGCGGCGGAAGGTACCTCGTGGTCATCAACCCGAAGGAGCAGAAGGCGAGTTGCACCTACGACGGTGCCCGCGCAGGGGCGCCCCTGGAGGCCGACGGGGTCATGGTGAGCGGCTCCACGATCACCGCCGAGGGATTCGGGTACGGGATCCTCGACCTCGGCACCGACCGCCAGCACCTGTCCGGCCCTAGGACCTGGACTCGTCCAGGAACGCGCACACCGCCTCCGTGAACGCCTGAGGCGCCGCGCTGTGGATGAGGTGTCCGACGGGGATCGTGACGACTCGCCCGCCGGGGACACGGCGGGCGAGTTCGGCGATGCCGTCCTGGGGCACATGGCTGCCGGGGCCGCCGGCCAGCACGAGTGTGTCGGCGGTGATCCTGCTCAGCCCCTCGAGCCACGCCGGGTCGGGCGTGTCGATCTGCCTTCTGATGGCCGACACCATGTCCCAGTCGAAGGTGAGCTCGCCGTCCGGCCTGGTCGGGGTGGTCTTCTCGCGGGGCCGTGGAACCGGTACGTCCTCCAGGACGAGCCGGCCCACCCGCTCCGGTCGCTCCTGCGCGAGCAGATAGGCCACGACCCCGCCCATGGAGTGACCGATCAGGTCCACCGTGCCGAGTCCCAGCACGTCGAGGAACCGGAGCACGTCGGCACGCATGAGTTCGAGCGAGTACTCCCCCGGCCAGTCGCTCCGTCCGTGGCCGCGCAGATCGAGGGCGTACACCCGTCGTCCGCGGACGAGGGCGGGCATCACCTCGGCCCAGTCGGTGCTGTCCTCGCCGAGCGCGTGCAACAGGACGAGCGGCGGAGCGGACTCCTGACCCCACACCTGGCAGACGAGCCGGACCCCTCCCACATCCACCGTAAGACGATCAACCATGCGGGAGAGGATATGCGTCGGTCATCGCCCGCCGGGCTTCGGCCTCGGACGCCCCCGGCTGCTCAGCCGACCGTGAGGACGATCGCGCCGGAATAGTCGCCGCCTGCCTCGATGGCCCTCTGCGTGCCGTCGACCGTCATGGTCACAGCCTTGCCGTTCGCCGCCCGCAGCGCCGCGTCGGTGGCGACGGTCAGCCTGGTCAGGTGCGAGGTGCCGGTCACGGTCCAGGTCGAGCCGCGGTTCAGCTGCACGATCACGCCATTGTTGACAGCGGGCCGGACGGTGTTGGTGACCTGGCCCAGCTCGTAGAAGTTCGAGGAGTCGATCGTGCTGACGCGGTGCTCGGCCTTCGTGGCCGAGATGACGCCCTCCACGGTCGAGCCCTCGAAGGTGAGGACCATGTTCTTGCCCGCGCGCATGCCGTTGTAGAAGTCGCCCGCCAGCGCGATGGAGGTGAAGGTGGCGGCCCCGTCGGCCGTGTGGACCGAGGTCGGGTCGAAGGAGGCGTCGCCCAGGGTGCAGGTCAGCACGCCCGGTTTCAACGTGCCCGAGCGGCTCGCCCGGCGCTACGAGGGCTTCGCCCGCTGTGCCGTCGTACCGACACCGTTCCCGGACGTGCCGCTCGTGGAGGCCATGTACTGGCACCACAACCGGCACGCGGATCCCGCGCACCGGTGGCTGCGGGAGACCGTCCGCAAGGTGGGCGCGTCGCTGGACGATCCCGCGCCCACGCAGATCGCGGACGTGGATGCCAGCCATGGCGAACGCGCGTTTCCGGAGCTGGCCCCGGCTTCCCAGCGTGGGGAGCGAACCCCCACCCCCTTGGAGGAAGCCGTGAGCCGCACGCGCCTGGCCGGTCGTACCGTCGTCATCACCGGAGCCGCACAGGAGGTGGCGGCGGCGGCCCACGAGGGGGCCTCGGTCGTCGCGACGGACGTCCTCGACGAGCCCGGCGAGAAACTCGCCGCCGCCCTGCGCGCCGACGGCCTCGACGTGCGCTACCACCACCTGGACGTGTCGTCCCCGGCGGACTGGGCGGACCTGGCGAGCTCCCTGGAGGCCGTGCACGGGCTGGTCAACAACGCCGGGATCCCCATGCGCGCCCGCCTCGGCGCGGTCGAACTCGCCGACTGGAACCGGGCGTTCGCGGTGAACACCACCGGCCCGATGCTCGGCATCCAGACCCTCGCCCCGCTGATGCCCGCCGGGGCCTCGATCGTGAACGTCGGATCGGTGGCCGCTCTCACCGCCCATCACGCGATCGCGTACACGGCGAGCAAGTGGGCGCTGCGAGGCCTGTCCAAGGTGGCCGCGCCGGAACTGGCGCCGCGCGGCATCCGTACGAACCTCGTCCACCCCGGCTACATCGAGACTCCCCTGATGGCGACGGCGAACCCGGTCTTCACCCAGGCACACCTCTCGATGACTCCACAGGGCCGCCCGGGCAGCTGCGAGGAGGTGGCGCCTCTGGTGGTCTATCTACTCTCCGACGAGTCGTCGTACGTGAACGGCGCGGAGATCACCGTGGACGGCGGCTACTCGGCGCACGGCGGGGTGAAGGCGATCACGAACGCCCTCGACCCCGTGTGACCGCCCGGTCGACGGACGGGTCCTGCTCCGATCGGCACTCCGCGAGCCGCTTTTCCAGAAAGCGCCGCTCGGCCGCGTTCTCCACGAGCTCCAGCGCCCGACCGTACGCCTCGGCCGCCTCCGCCGGGCGTCCCATGCGGCGCAGCAGATCCGCGCGGGTGGCGGGCAGCAGGTGGTAGCCGTCCAGCTCGCCCTCCCGCTCCAGCTCCGCGACGAGCGCCAGCCCCGCTTCCGGGCCCTCGGACATGCCCACCGCCACCGCACGGTTGAGCCGCACCACGGCGGAGGGCACGAAACGCGCCAGTTCCCCGTACAGCGCGGCGATGTCGGCCCAGTCCGTGTCCTGGGCCCTCGCGGCGGTGGTGTGGCAGGCGGCGATGGCGGCCTGGATCTGGTAGGGCCCCGGGCGGCCGCGGCGCAGGGCGGTCTCCAGGAGGGCGGCGCCCTCGTCGACGGCGGCCCTGTCCCAGGCCGTCCGGTCCTGCTCCTCCAGGGTCACCAGCTCGCCGGCCGGGTCCACCCGGGTGGCGCGCCGGGCGTCGTGCAGCAGCAGGAGGGCCAGCAGACCGAGCACCTCGGGTTCGTCGGGCATCAGGCGGGCCAGGACACGCGCGAGCCGGATGGCCTCCGCGCAGAGGTTCGTGCGCATCAGGTCGACGCCTGACGTGGCGGCGTACCCCTCGTTGAAGAGCAGGTAGACCACGCCGAGGACGCCGGTGGTGCGTTCGGGCAGCAGATGCGCGGGCGGTACGCGGTAGGGGATGCCCGCGTTGCGGATCTTCCGCTTGGCGCGCACCAGGCGCTGCGCCATCGTCGCTTCGGGCACCAGGAAGGCGCGGGCGATCTCGGGGGTGGTGAGCCCGGCGAGGGTGCGCAGGGTCAGCGCCACCCGGGCCTCGATGGGGAGCGCCGGGTGGCAGCAGGTGAAGATCAGGCGCAGCCGGTCGTCCCGGACGCCGCTGTCGTCGCCGTCGTACTCGGGGTCGTAGGGCCCCTCGTCCCGCGCCAACACCGCCACCTCCCGCAGCTTCTGAGCGCCCACCGCCTCCCGGCGCAGTACGTCCAGGGCCCGGTGGCGCGCGGTCGTGGTCAGCCAGGCGCCGGGGCGGCTCGGCACTCCGTCGCGCCGCCACCGGTCCAGGGCCTGGGCGAAGGCGTCCTGCGCGCACTCCTCGGCGAGGTCCCAGTCGCCGGTCACCCGGATCAGGGTGGCGACGACCTGGCCCCATTCCTCGTGGAAGGCGGCGGCGACCGCCGCCTCCACGTCGCCGATGCCGTTCACTCCCAGACCGGCCGCACCTCGACCGAGCCGCCGGCCAGCGCCGCCGGATGCCGGGACGCGAGCGAGATGGCCTCGTCGAGGTCGGCGACCTCGATGATGTCGATGCCGGCCACGTACTCCTTGGACTCCACGAACGGCCCGTCGCTGAGCAGGACTTCGTCGCCCTGGACGCGGACGGTGGTGGCGTCGGTGGACGGCCGCAGGCGCGCGCCGCCCTTGACGATGTCGCGGCTTCGGACCTCGTCGATGTACGAGGTGAAGCGGGGGTCGTCGGCGATCTCCTCGGGGCTCAGCTCCTCGCCGCCGACGGGGGTGCAGATGAACAGGACGTACTTCATGACCGGCCCTCCTCGATGCCCGCGTCGAACGCGACCGACGCGTGCTCGTGGGCGATCAGCCAACGGTCTCCCACCGCACGGTAGCCGGTCGTCACGCGCGCCGTGCTGTCCAGCGGCTCGCCCGTGGTGAACGTGCCCCGGATCCGGACGAGTCCGTGGCTGAAGGCGACGCTCTCGTCGACGCGGAGACGGAAGGCGAGCACCTCGCGGCGTACGGGCCCGGTCACGGTGGAGTAGAACCACTCCTGGGCCTTGCGGAGGGCGTCGATTCCGCCTTCCTCCAGGCCGCTCATGGGGTGGAAGACCTCCGTGTCCGGCGTGTGGCAGGCCAGCCTCCGGTCGATGTCCCGCTCACGGAAGGCCGCCGTCAGCTCGTCGTCGAGTCGGCGGATCTCCCCGTCGGCGTCCTCGTCCTCCCAGAACGCGCGCACCTCCATGGCCCCCACGGATGCCACGGGGTGCTTGGCGGCCGCCTCGACGGCCTCTTCCATACTGTCGCACTCGAGGATGTCGTATCCGGCGACGTACTCCTTCGTCTCCGCGAACGGCCCGTCGGTGCGCAGCACCTCGCCGCCGCGGACCCGCACGGTGACGGCGTCGGCGGGATCGCTGAGGCGGTGGCCGTGCAGCCGCACGCCCCGTTCGGCGCCGAGCTCTTCGACCCACGGTTCCACGGGCGCCATGTCCGACGCGTCGGCGGTGTCGTCGCCGCAGACCAGCAGCATGTATTTCATGGTTCCTCCCGGTGCTCATGAACTTCCTACACCCCACCGACGAACGGGGCCGCGCCGAATCGACACCCTGGACGCACGAAGAGGTCGGGGCCCGGGCCCGGCCTCTTCGTGAGGATCCGCGCTACGCGGTCGCCGTCCGCACCGACGGCTCACCCGTGGCGCCGACCTCCGCTCGGGCGGTGTTCTTGCGCACCAGCAGCCGGGGGGCCAGTGCGCCGAGCAGGGAGGCGCAGCCGCAGATCACCACGCCGAGGGCCATGCCGTGGCCGAGCGCGGTCTGCGCCGCGGCCCTGGCGCTGTCGCTGCCCGCGTCCACGACGGCGAGAGGGCCCGCGGCGGCCTCCATGCCGGCGTCCGCGCCGTTGAGCTTGCCCAGCAGGGCGGAGGAGGCGGCGCTCATCGCGATGGTGCTGATGACGGCGGGGCCCAGGCCCTGGCCGAACTCGCGGACGAGGCTGGTGGCGCCGCTGGCCATGCCGGTCATGTGGATCGGTACGGCGTTCACGGCGGCCGAGGTCAGTGAGGAGACGACGCAGATGAAGCCGATGCCCAGCAGCAGCACCGGGCCGATGAAGGCGGCGAGGGAGGTCGTGGTGATGGGGAGCGCGGCGATCGCGCCTGGAGGTCTTCGAGCAGTTCCGCCGTCAACTCCTCGATCCGGGGCCGCAGTTCCTCGGCCCGCCGCGCGGTGAACGCCTTGCTCACCAGCGACCGCAGCCGCCGGTGGTCCTCGCCGTCCGCGGTCGTCATCCCGCGTACGGTCGCGAAGGTCGCGAGCGGCCACCCGGGCGCTATCCGCCCCTCCCGCAACTCGGTGAAGTGCTCGGCGCCCTTGGCGACTTCGGGATGCCCGAGGAACTCCTTCAACGCCTCGTGCCCGAGCACCGCCATCCCCTCCACCTCACCGGGCAGTACCACCGCCGCGACGGCGTTCCGCTCCAGCAGCCGCGCGTTGTCGGCGTGCGGACAGCCGCCGGCCGGGTCCATGCGGTGCGGTGCGACGGGAGAGGTGTCCACCGGAGGTCTCCTTCGGGGGCGGGGAGTCGGGCGTACGCGCTGCGAGCCGTTACGACGAAGGATTCTGCCCGCTCGACCGCGGTGTCCGACAGCGATGACGTACACGCCGATCCGCGGTTCTTCTCCCCGATCCGTCTCCGTGCACGGTTGGATGGTTCCATGACCGACGAGCACGAGCGGATGATGCGGGCCAACCAGGCCAACTGGGACGCGCGGACCCCCGTCCATCTCGCCAGCCGGTTCTACGGGCTGAGCGAGAAGCTCGACCCGGCCCGCTGGTTCGCGGCCTTCGAGTGGGAGGACCTCGGCGAGCTGGCCGACCGTGATGTGCTCCACCTCCAGTGTCACCTCGGCACCGAGACGATCGCCTTCGCCCAGCGCGGCGCGCGGGCCGTCGGACTGGACATCTCCGGGGCGTCCGTGGTGGCCGCGGCCGACATCGCGGCACGGGCGGGCGCCGACGTGACCTACGTATGGGCCAATGTGTACGACGCCGTCGAGGCCCTGGACGGGCGGCGGTTCGACGTGGTCTACACCGGCAAGGGCTCCCTGTGCTATCTGCCCGACCTGGACCGCTGGGCCGCCGTCATCGCTCGACTGCTGCGGCCGGGCGGGCGGTTGTACATCGCCGAGTTCCATCCGCTGCTCAACGCGCTGGGTCCCAAGCCCGGCGAGGGAGAGGGCACCGAACTGCTGCTGCGCCACGACTACCTGGGCGGCCGGGACGCCGTGCACCGGAACGCGACCTACACGTACACCGACGGCCCGGCCGTCGAGGGCGCGACCGACAGTTACGAGTGGATGCACGGAATGGACGAGGTCGTCAACGCGTTGACGCAGGCAGGGCTCGGTATCCGCCGGCTTCGGGAGAGCGCCGAACTTCCCTGGCCGCGCTGGCCGCAAATGGTCCGAGCGCCGTCCGGCTGGTGGCGTCTACCGGAGGGCGAGCCACGCATTCCGCTGCTGTACGGCCTCCTGGCGAGCCGCTGAGAGACAGATCACAGCCGATTCGGCTCAAGCCGTGGTATGCTTTGGTCGGCACTTGCGTACGCCCCGTCTCGGGCGCCGGTGCTGATTCTCCTTCTTTCGCTGACGCGTCCGTCATGTTCTGACCGGGCGACCAGCTTCTTCGCATCACCTCCTGAGCACGGTCACCCGTAGCTCCTTCAGGTGATCTTCCCCGCCGCACGGACGCGTGAGCACGCCGCCTCCCCCGGCACATCCCCTCCCTTCCTCATGACCTCATGAATCCGTCCTCGAAAGGACCCCCTCTCATGACCACCACACTGGAACACCCTCCTGTACAGAAGCAGCTCCCGGCCCACGCCACCGGTGTCCTGGACATCGCGCACAACGGGCAGGGGTACCTGCGCGCCGCCGAGAGCTGCCTGCCCACGCCGACCGACGTCCAGGTCTCCGCCGCGCTGATCCGCCGTCACGGCCTGCGCAAGGGCGACACCGTCGAAGGCGTATGCGGCGGACCCCGCGCTCTTGCCGAGGTCGAGCGGATCAACGGCCGCACCCCCGAAGAGCTGCGCCGCCGCCCGCACTTCCGCGATCTCACCCCGCTGCACCCCCGCGACCGGCTCCGCCTGGAGCACCCGGCGAGCGGCATGGCCGGACGCGTCGTCGACCTGGTCTCGCCCGTCGGCAAGGGCCAGCGCGGCCTGATCGTCGCCCCGCCCAAGACCGGCAAGACGGTGCTGCTCCAGCAGCTGGCCGCCGCCGTCGCGGGCAACCACCCCGAGTGCCGTCTGATCGTGCTGCTGCTCGACGAGCGGCCCGAAGAGGTCACCGACATGCGGCGCTCCGTCCGCGGCGAGGTCTATGCCTCGACCTTCGACAAGACGCCGAAGCAGCACATCGCCCTCGCCGAGCTCGTCGTCGAGCGTGCCAAGCGGCTCGTCGAACAGGGCGAGGACGTCGTCATCCTGATGGACTCGCTCACCCGGCTGTGCCGGGCCCACAACAACGCGGCCGCCTCCGGTGGCCGCACCCTCAGCGGCGGTGTCGACGCCGCCGCGGTGCACGGCCCCAAGCGGTTCTTCGGAGCCGCGCGCCTCGCCGAGGAGGGCGGCTCGCTCACCATCCTCGCCACCGCCCTGGTGGAGACCGGCTCCCGCGCCGACGACTACTTCTTCGAGGAGCTCAAGAGCACCGGCAACATGGAGCTCCGCCTCGACCGGACCCTCGCCTCACGGCGCCTGTTCCCGGCCGTGGACATCATCCCGTCCGGCACCCGCCGAGAGGAACTGCTCCTGCCCGGGGCCGAGTTGACGACCGTACGCGGCCTGCGACGCGCCCTGCAGACCCGGGACGGCCAGGCCGCCCTGGAGACCCTCCTGGAGCGGCTGCGCGCCACCCCGGACAACGCGGCCTTCCTGCGTCAGGTCCAGCCGACCCTGCCCACCGCCTGACCCCCACTCCGGATCCACCGCGCCGCCGGCCCTCGGCCCACCTCCACCGCACCGGGCCCCGGCCGCCTCCACCGCACGGGACCTCGGCCTCGGACCAACCGCCCCGGACCTCCGCGCGTGCGGCATCCGGGTACTGCATCCCCTCGCTCGGGCCTGGCACCCCGGCGCACGGCGACTCCGTTCCTACGTTTTCGGTATGACAATCGGATGCCCATCCCGAACGGTCGTCTCCTTGACCGCCTTCTCCTGCTCCGCCCTCTGTGTGGCCGGAGTACTGGCCCTCGCGCCGAGTCCGGCCCTCGCCGGCCCTGGTACCGGCCTGCCGAGGGCGGCGGCCTCCCAGCCGCCCTACCTCCAGCGGGCCGGGACACAGGTACGAACACGGTCCGACGCCCCCGAGCTGCCGGACATCTCCGCACTGTCCTGGCTGGTGGCCGACGCACGCACCGGCGAGGTGCTCGCCGCGCACGATGCGCACCGCAAGCTGCCGCCCGCCAGCACCCTCAAGACCCTGTTCGCGCTCACCGTGCTCCCGGCACTGCCCGGCGGCATCCAGCACACCGTCAAGGAGGAGGAACTCGAGGGCATCGGCGACGGCAGCAGCCTGGTGGGCGTGGCCCCGGGGCACACCTACCGCGTGTCCGACCTGTGGCGCGGCGTCTTCCTCAACTCCGGCAACGACGCCGTGCACGTACTGGCCGCGATGAACGGCGGATGGCAGCGGACGGCCGACCGGATGCAGGCCAAGGCCCGCTCGCTGGGCGCCCTCGACACCCACGTCAAGTCACCCGACGGCTATGACTCCCCCGGCCAGGTCTCGTCGGCGTACGACCTCGCGGTCTTCGGACGGGCCGGCCTGCGCAACGCGGATTTCGCGCGCTACTGTTCCACCGCCCAGGCCTCCTTCCCCGGCGACGGCTACCCGTACGAGATCCAGAACACCAACCGGCTGCTGACCGGCGCCGACGGGGTGGAGCGCTATCCGGGCCTGATCGGCGTCAAGAACGGCTACACCACCAACGCGGGCAACACACTCGTCGCCGCCGCGCACCGGGGCGGACGCACCCTCCTCGTCACGGTGATGAATCCTCAGACGGGCGGCGGCACCACGGTGTACGAGGAGGCCCGCTCGCTGCTCGACTGGGGCTTCGCGGCAGCCGGGCACGTCGAACCCGTCGGATCGCTCGTCGACACCCGGCCCGACCCCGCGGCGGGCGCCTCGCCCGTACAGGCCAGGGCCGGGTCCGCGAACGGCGACGGCTCCGGATGGCCGGAGGCGGCCGGGGTCCTGGGCGCGGCGGGGCTCGGCGCGGGCGGAGTCGCCCTCGCCCTGCGTCTCAAGGGCGTGCGGATCACACGCGACTGACCGGCCGGCAGCCACAGCAGCAGCCCCAGCGTGATCCATGTGTACGTGTTGCTGCCGAGGAATCCGTCGAGGCCGGAGGAGTCGTCGAACCACAGCCACACCACACTGCTGCACAACACCACGTAGAGGGCCGCCGCGACCCACGCACGGTGCCGGTGCAGCAGTACGGCGAAGGACGGGAGCAGCCAGACGAGGTGGTGCACCCATGTGATCGGACTGAGGAGGCAGGCGGCGAGACCGGTGAGGGCGAACGCGGCCGTCCAGTCCTCGTCGGCCAGCGCCCGCGAGGTCCGCCGTGCCCACACGCACAGGACCAGCAGGGCGGCCGCCGCCCACACGGGCCGACTCGGTTCGTCCGGTGCGGCGAGCCGGGCCAGGACGCCCTGCAACGACTGGTTGGAGACATAGGCGAGACGTCCGATGCGGTTGGTGTCCCACAGCGCCTCGGACCAGTAGAAACGCGAGGCGTCGGGCGCCGCCCAGGCCGCGAGACCGGTGGCCGCCGCGGCGACGGCGGTCGCGACCCCGGCGGCGCGCCAGCGGCGGCCGAGCAGCAGCAGGCCGATGAAGAGCGCGGGGGTGAGCTTGATCGCGGCGGCCAGCCCGATGCCGACGCCCGCCCGGCGGCCCCGACCGGTGGACAGCAGCCAGGCGTCGCTCAGGACGAGGGCCAGCAGCAGGAGGTTGACCTGCCCGAAGCTGAAGGTGTCGCGGACCGGTTCGAGCAGGGCCAGCAGACAGGCCGCGAGGGCACAGCCGTACCAGCCGTAGCGGCGCAGCGCGGGCCCGACCAGGATCCACACCACGACGGCCAGTGCCGCGAGATTGAGCACCACGGAGACGGCGATCGCCGTGCGCAGCCCGACCAGCGCCATCGGCAGCATGGTGAGGGCCGCGAACGGCGGATAGGTGAATCCGTACGTGGTTCCCGGCACCCAGTAGTCGTAGACGCGGCCGCCGTGGTGGACCCAGGCGTCTACGGTGCCGTAGTAGACACGCAGGTCGAACCAGTCGCGCAGCAGCGGCACGGTCGCGGTGAACACGCCCACCGCGACGGCGAGTGAGAGCAGTCCGAGCAGGCGCCGGCCGTCGGTGTCCAGAGGTCTCATGCCGTCCGTCCCAGCACCGGCGGCGGCGCCGACGCCTCGGCCCGGGCGGCCTGACGTGCCTGCCAGAGCACGACCAGGGCGAGCGCGCCGCCGGAGACGGCCAGCACCACCTGATCGACGTCCGGCGGGCCGCCGCTGGGCAGTACAGCGAGCGCGAGGACACCGCTGACGGCCGCGACCCGGTGGCGCACCGAACCGTTGGGCGCCGCGGCGGCGATGAGGAACAGGCCCCACAGGGCGTACCAGGGCCGGATCGCGGGACCGAACACGGCGACCGCGCCCAGGCTCAGGCCCAGCGCGTAGATGGGGCCAGGCCGCAGGCGCAGCCAGATGAACAGGACGACCAGGACGGTCACCACCAGCCCGGTCGCGTGCCAGACGGGCATCGCCAGCGGGGCGAGGCCGCTGCCGAGATCCTTGAGCAGGGCGCCGGTGGCGCGGCCGAGCACGCTGGTGGGCGACCAGTTCTGCGGGGAGACGGGGGTCTTCAGGGCCGCTATCCAGCCGTACCCCGTGCCCGTCACGGCGGTCACCACGGCCGTGGTGGCGAGCGCGACCCCGGTCGTGGTCAAGACCGTACGCAGTACTCCACGGCGCCCGCGCATCGCCACCACCGCCAGCAGGCCGAGCACGGCCGGCGCCTTGACCAGCGCGGCGAGGGTGACCAGGACGACGCCCAGGAGGTGCCATCGGCCGCGCGCGGCGACCAGGCCGACGCCGAGCAGTCCGAGCATGATGGCGTCGTTGTGCGCACCTGCCACCAGGTGCAGCAGGACGAGCGGGTTGAGCGCGCCGAGCCACAGCGCGGCCGCCGGATCGGCACCACTGTGCCGGGCGAGGCGGGGCAGCGCCGCCGCCATCAGCCCGACGCCGAGCAGCGCGACCAGGCGCATGCCGAGCAGCCCGGCCGGTATCTCCCCGCGGGTGAGGCCGGACAGTGCGGAGACGACGGCGAGGAAGACGGGGCCGTACGGCGTCGCGGTCTGCTGCCACACCGGCGCCACCTCGTCGGCGAGCGGGCCGCCGAGCTGCGCGGGCCCGTTGGCGTAGACGTCGATGTGCGCGTCGACCATGGCGCCCTGCGCGAGATAGCTGTACACGTCCCGGCTGAACAGCGGTGGTGCGAGAAGCAGCGGCGCCGCCCACGCGGCGAGCACCAGTAGCAGTGCGCGCGGGGTCGGCGGCTGCGGGCCGCGTACGACCTTGCCGAGCAGCGCCCACGCGGCGATCAGCAGGACGACGCCGAAGTAGACCCCGACCACGCCTAGTACGGCACGCGCCGAGCCGGGGGCAAGGAAGTCCCGCGTGGGCAGGGCGCCGGCCGTCTCACCGCCGAGCGCGAGGAAGGCGGTACCGGTCAGGCCCAGGGCCTGACAGCGGTGGAGATCGAGGGGAGCCTTGGCCAACACTTGGCAAGCGTGTCAAGGGTGGGTGGCCGGAAAGCGACGGGGTGCCCTCCGGGCGGGGGATGCGGCGTTACCTCCGGGTGGTGGCTCAGAAGACCGAGACGCCCGTCAGTGTCGTGAAGCGGTCCAGGGCCGCCACTCCCGCCACCGAGTTGCCCCGCTCGTCCAGGCCGGGGCTCCAGACGCACAGGGTGCAGCGGCCGGGGACCACCGCGATGATGCCGCCGCCCACGCCGCTCTTGCCGGGGAGGCCGACGCGGTAGGCGAATTCGCCCGCCGCGTCGTACGTGCCACAGGTCAGCATGACCGCGTTGACCTGCTTGGCCTGGCTCTGGGTGAGCAGTCGGGAGCCGTCGGCGCGCAGGCCGTGCCGGGCGAGAAAGCTGGTGGCGAGGGCGAGGTCGGCGCAGGACGCCTCGATCGAGCACTGGCGGAAGTACTGCTCGAGGAGGGTCGGCACCGGGTTGTCGATGTTGCCGTACGAGGCCATGAAGTGGGCGAGGGCCGCGTTGCGGTCGCCGTGGGTGGCCTCGGAGGCGGCCACCTCCTTGTCGAAGGTGAGGCCGGCGTTGCCGCTCTCCGTTCGGAGGAAGGCCAGCAGGGTGCCGGCCGCGTCGCCGGTACGGGTCTGGAGCCGGTCGGTGACGACCAGGGCGCCCGCGTTGATGAAGGGATTCCGCGGGATGCCGTTCTCGTACTCCAGCTGCACCAGCGAGTTGAAGGGGTTGCCGGAGGGCTCACGGCCGACGTGTTCCCACAACTCGTCGCCCTCCCGGGCCAGGTCGAGCGCGAGCGTGAAGACCTTGGTGATGGACTGCGTGGAGAACGGCTGCCGCCAGTCCCCCACGCCGTACACCGTGCCGTCGAGCTCGGCCACGGCCATGCCGAAACGCCGGGGGTCGCAGGCGGCCAGCGCCGGGATGTAGTCGGCGGGCCGCCCGCGGCCGGGTGTCTGCCCGATCTCGGTGGCGATGCGCTCCAGGACCGGCTGGAAGGTCGGGGACGACGGATACGGCGGATACGACGAAGACACAGCCATGATCACCATTGTGCCGCCGGGCCGGTCCAGGTGCGCATCGGGTCACACCGCCTGCGGGGTGCCGCTGCCCGCGACCACCTCGGGCCGCAGCAGCGCCGCCAGCCGCTCGGGGGGCAACAGGCCCTTCTCCAGGACGAGTTCGGCGACACCGCGCCCGGTGGCGAGGGCCTCCTTGGCGATGTCGGTGGCGGCCGTGTATCCGATGTACGGGTTCAGGGCGGTCACCAGGCCGATGGAGTTCTCGACCGCGGCGCGCAGCACCTCCGTGTTGGCGGTGATCCCGGTGACACAGCGCTCGGCGAGGGTCAGGCAGGCGGCGCGCAGGTGGGTGATGCTCTCGGACAGGGAGTGCAGGATGATCGGCTCGAAGGCGTTGAGCTGGAGCTGCCCCGCTTCCGCGGCCATGGTGATGGTGACGTCGTTGCCGATCACCTCGAAGGCGACCTGGTTGACGACCTCGGGAATCACCGGGTTGACCTTGCCGGGCATGATGCTCGAACCGGCCTGTACGGGCGGCAGGTTGATCTCGCCCAGGCCCGCGCGCGGCCCGGAGGACAGCAGCCGCAGGTCGTTGCAGCTCTTCGACAGCTTCACGGCGATCCGCTTGAGCACGCCGGACATCTGGACGAAGGCGCCGCAGTCCTGGGTGGCCTCGACCAGGTTGGCGGCGGTGACCAGGGGCAGTCCGGTGATCGCGGCGAGGTGGCGGCGGGCGGATTCCGCGTATCCGGCGGGGGCGTTGAGACCGGTGCCGATGGCCGTGGCGCCGAGGTTGATCTCGTGGATCAGCTCGACGGCCTCGGCGAGCCGGGTGCGGTCCTCGTCGAGCATCACCGCGTACGCCGAGAACTCCTGCCCGAGCGTCATCGGCACCGCGTCCTGGAGCTGCGTACGCCCCATCTTCAGTACGTCACGGAACTCGAAGGCCTTGGCCGCGAACGCGTCCTGGAGCACGGCCATCGCCTTGAGCAGCTCGCGCACCGCGAAGACGGTGGCGACCTTGACGGCGGTGGGGTAGACGTCGTTGGTCGACTGGCCGAGGTTGACGTCCTCGTTGGGGTGCAGGTACCGGTACTCGCCCTTGGCCCGGCCGAGAAGCTCCAACGCCCGGTTGGCCACGACCTCGTTGGCGTTCATGTTCGTCGAGGTACCGGCGCCGCCCTGGATGACGTCGACCACGAACTGGTCGTGCAGCTTGCCGGCGCGGATCTCCCGGCAGGCCGCGACGATGGCCATGGCCTTCTCCGGCTCGAGCAGGCCGAGTTCCTCGTTGGCACGGGCGGCGGCCTCCTTGACGGCGGCCAGGGCCTCTATCAGATGCGGGTAGGCGGAGATCGACGTTCCCGTGATGGGGAAGTTCTCGGTGGCGCGCAGGGAGTGGATGCCCCAGTACGCCTCGGCCGGGACGTCACGGTCCCCGAGCAGATCGTGTTCACTGCGGTGTGCTACGGCGACGGTCATGACTGAGCGGTCCTCTTTCGGAGAGGTGAGGGTGGATTGAGTCAGGGGTACGAGCGGGCCGGTCAGGGGCGAGTCGCTGATCCAGCCCTGAGGCGCACGAACCTAAGGGGCGCGAGGCTGTCACAACATGCGGCTCCGCCGCGTGGGCGCGACCAGCCACAACGGACCCGCACCGGCCACCGCACCCCCACGACCGTGGTGGCGCGCTCAGCCTGAGAGCGGATCAAGCACCCGGGCCGGGCGAAGCCCGCCCACAACGGCATCGCCTCCGAGCAACGGCACGGAGCCGAACTCCGCGAGCAACGCCGGGGCGACCCCCGCGCGCACGAGCGCCGCCACGGCCACCGGCCCGCGCGCCCGGTCCGCACCGTCGGCGATCTTCACGGCGACGGCCCGGCCGTCCGGCAGCGCCGCCATCTGGACGCCTTCGAAGCCGTCCTTCGTGAGCAGCCCCGGCACGGCCCTCATCAGCGCCGCGACATCGCGGCCGGAGCCGGACGCCATCTCGGCGTGCTCACGCATCGCGTCGGCGACGCGCGCCTCGGGGGTGCCGGCCGGTGCGGTGGTGATCCGGGCGGCGGCGCGGGCGAGCCCGTGCAGCGAGACGGAGAAGAGGGGCGCCCCGCACCCGTCGACGGTGACCTGGGCGATCGCCTGCCCGGTGAGGTCCTCGACGATCTCCGCGATGGCCTGTTGGAGAGGGTGGGCCGGGTCGAGGTAGTCGTCGAGGGACCAGCCGTTGAGGCGGGCGGTCATCAGCATGGCGGCGTGTTTGCCGGAGCAGTTCTGCGCGAGCCGGGACGGCAGTCGCCCCTCACGGATCCAGGCGTCCCGCACGACCGGGTCGTACGGCAGGTCGGGCACATTGCGCAGGTCGTCCTCGGTGACGCCGGCCAGTTCCAGGATCCGCCGGGTTCCGGCGAGGTGCCGTTCCTCGCCGGAGTGACTGGCCGCGGCGAGCGAGAGCAGCTCGCCCTCCAGCGGCAGTCCCGCCCGCAGCATCGCCACCGCCTGGACGGGCTTGAGCGCCGAGCGCGGGTAGAACGCGGCCTCGACGTCCCCGATCTGGAGGTCGACACCGCCGTCGGCGGCCAGCACGACCACCGAGCCGTAGTGGATGCCTTCGACGACTCCGCCGCGGACGAGCTGGGCGACGGGGGCGTGCAGGGGTTCGCGGATCACCGGGGCGGTGGCGATCGGAGCGGCGTACGTCATGCTCGTGCTCACGCGTCCGCTCCGTCACGGATGCCGGAGACCCGGCGGCGCACCCCGTACCACCCGGCGACGAGCGCCACGGCGATCAGCGGCAGACACAGCACGGTGGTGCGCCCCGCGCCCCCGTCGGCGTACATCAGGACGAGGACGGAGACGAGGAAGCCGATCGTCACGATCTCGGTCCACGGGGAGCCGGGCAGCCGGTAACTCGGCCTGGTCAGCTCGCCGTTGCGGGTCTTCCGCCAGAACAGCACGTGACAGAGCATGATCATGCCCCAGGTGGCGAGAATGCCGATGGCGGCGAAGTTCAGGACGATCTCGAAGGCGTCGGCGGGGACCACGAAGTTGAGGCCGACGCCGAGGACGCAGATGCCGCTGGTGAGCAGGATGCCGCCGTACGGGACCTGGCTGCGGCTCATCACCCCGGTGAACTTCGGCGCGGAGCCCGACATCGCCATCGAGCGCAGGATGCGGCCGGTGGAGTACAGGCCGGAGTTGAGGGACGACATGGCCGCGGTGAGCACGACCAGGTTCATCACGCCGCCCGCCGCCGGGATGCCTATGTTCGACAGGACGGTCACGAAGGGGCTCTGGCCCGCGCTGTACTTGTTCCAGGGCAGCAGCATCGACAGCAGGACGACCGAGCCGACGTAGAACAGGCCGACACGCCACATGATCGAGTTGATCGCCTTCGGCATGATCTTCTCGGGGTTCTCCGTCTCGCCCGCCGCGACGCCGACCAGTTCGACGGAGGCGTAGGCGAAGACGACACCCTGGATGATCAGCAGCATCGGCAGCAGGCCGTTGGGGAAGATTCCGCCGTTGTCGGTGATCAGCGTCGGGCCGGGGGTGCGGCCGTCGACGGGGTGCTGGGTGACCAGCAGGAAGATGCCGATGAGCATGAAGACGACGAGCGCGCTCACCTTGATGATCGCGAACCAGAACTCCAGTTCGCCGAACATGCGTACGGAAATCAGGTTCACCGTGAGGACGACGGCGAGCGCGATGAGCGCGATCACCCACTGCGGGATGTCGGAGAACATGCCCCAGTAGTGGGTGTAGACGGCCACGGCGGTGATGTCGGCGATACCGGTGGTGGCCCAGTTCAGGAAGTACATCCAGCCCGCGACGTACGCGCCCTTCTCCCCCAGGAACTCCCGGGCGTACGACACGAAGGCGCCGGAGGACGGCCGGTACAGGACGAGTTCGCCGAGCGCGCGCACGACGAGGAAGGCGAAGACGCCGCACACCGCGTACGCGACGAAGAGGGAGGGGCCGGCGTCGGCGAGGCGGCCGCCGGCGCCGAGGAAGAGGCCGGTGCCGATGGCGCCGCCGATGGCGATCATGTTGACGTGCCGGTGCTTCAGCGACTTGCTGTAGCCGTGGTCTCCGGCGTCGACGTGCGCGGCCGGTTTGCCGGCCGATATGGCCTCGTCTTTGAGGGACTGCTCGCTCACGCCTCGGGTCCGCCTTCCGTGGGGGTGTCCGTACGCGTGGGGCGCACGATGTCGGTGAGGGTGGTCTCCACGCGGTCGAGGTGATGGGACATCGCCTCCACCGCGTCGTGTTCACTGCCGTCGACCAGCGCTTCGACGATCGCCCGGTGCTCGCGGTTGGACTGCTCACGCCGGTCGCCGAGCTCGTTGAGGAAGGCGGACTGGCGGGCCAGCGCGTCCCGGATCTCTTCGATGACCCTGCGGAAGACCGGGTTCTGCGAGGCCTCGGCGACCGCGATGTGGAAGATCGTGTCCATCGCGACCCACGCCGTGGTGTCGGTCTCCCGCTCCATCCGGTCCAGCAGATGGGCCAGGTGGTCGAGGTTCTCCGGGGTGCGGCGCGCCGCCGCGTAACCCGCGACCGGGATCTCGACATGACGGCGCACCTCGAGCAGGTCGCTCGCCGCGTAGTCGCCGAAGGTGGGGTCCTCGACCGTGTTGGCGACCACGAAGGTGCCCTTGCCCGTACGGGACACGGTCAGGCCCATCACCTGCAGGGCCCGTAGCGCCTCGCGGAGCACCGGCCGGCTGACCTCCAGGCGGCGGCACAGCTCTGCCTCGGAGGGAAGTTTGTCGCCGATGGCGTATTCGCCGCGCTCGATGGCGCTGCGAAGGTGGGTGAGCACCGCTTCCATGGCGCTGACGCGCCGCGGTACCGATCCACCTGTCTGGCTGTCTGACAGGTTCACGGGAGTGATCCTGCGGGTGACAAGAGGGGGCTGTCAAGGGGAGTGAAAAGAAACATTCAGGGGGTGCGAAGCCTGTAAACCGGCTTCGCACCCCCTGTGAGCTGCTGTTTCCGTGATCAGCTGGCGAGCGACCCGCTCGCGAGCAGCCCGAACAGCGCCAGGCCGATCACGATCCGGTAGATCACGAAGGCGTTGAAGGAGTGCTTGGCAACGAACTTCAGCAGCCAGGCGATCGACCCGTAGGCGACGACGAAGGAGACGATCGTGCCGACGGCGAGCGGCGCGGCGCCCACCCCCGTACCCAGGGCGTCCTTCAGCTCGTACAGACCGGCGCCGGTGAGGGCGGGGATGCCGAGGAAGAAGGAGAGGCGGGTGGCCGCCACCCGGTCCAGGTCGAGGATCAGCGCGGTCGACATCGTGGCGCCGGAGCGCGAGAAGCCCGGGAAGAGCAGCGCGAGGATCTGCGAGCAGCCCACCAGCATCGCGTCCTTGAACGACGTGTCGTCCTCACCGCGCTTGTGACGTCCCATCTGGTCCGCCGCCCACATCACGCCGCTGCCGACGATCAGCGAGCCCGCGACCACCCACAGGGAGGCGAGTGGTCCGTCGATGAGGGGCTTGGCCGCGAGGCCCACGATCACGATCGGAATGGTGGCGTAGATGACCCACCACGCGAACTTGTAGTCGTGGTGCTGCCGCTCCTCGCGGTTGCGCAACCCCCGGCCCCACGCCGAGACGATCCGCACGATGTCCTTGAAGAAGTACACCAGTACGGCGGCGATCGCGCCGACCTGGATGACCGCCGAGAACCCGACGACGGCCTTGTCGTCGACCGGGATGTTCATCAGCCCCTCGGTGATCTTGAGGTGGCCGGTGGAGGAGACGGGGAGGAACTCGGTCACTCCCTCGACGACTCCGAGGACGACGGCCTGACCGACGTTGATGACGCTCATGGGATCCAGTTCTAGGTCTGAGGAGTTGATTCTGACATGTTGGTCGACAGTGCTGTAGACAGTCTTACTATGCGCGAGTGACGTCCGGTGTCTAGGCCCATACGGCCTGGGCGAACGAAACCCCCGCGAACGCCGCGCCGAGCCCGGCCGTCACGCTCACGAGCACGTTGGCCGCAGCGTAGAACCCCGCGCCGGTCTCGGTCAGCCGTAGTGTCTCGTACGAGTACGTCGAGTACGTGGTCAGCGCCCCGCACAGGCCGGTCCCGAGGAACAGCTGGAGGTGAGAACCCGCGGCCCCCGCGGCGACCGCGCCGGTCAGCAGGCCGAGGATCAGACAGCCGACGACGTTGACCGCGAAGGTGCCCCAGGGGAAGACGGTGTCGTGCCTGGTCTGCACCGCACGGTCGGTCAGATAGCGCAGGGGTGCGCCGACCATTCCGCCGACGATCACCAGCAGCCAGTTCACAACTACCTCTTACCTTTCTTGCCCGTATTGCCGGATCCGGGGTCGCGTCCCACATATCGGATCACCTCGCATTCGTCGAGGATCACCAGCCCCTCGCCGACGAGTTCGTCGAGCTGGGGCAGAAAGGCACGGACGCGGTCCTCGGTGTCCACGATGACGATCGCCACCGGCAGGTCCTCGCTGAGCGACAACAACCGTGAGGTGTGGATCAGCGAGGAGCCGCCGAAGCCCTCGACACCGCGGAAGACGCTCGCGCCGGCCAGGCCCGCCGCGTGGGCGCGGTGCACGATCTCCGAGTACACCGGCTTGTGATGCCAGATGTCGTTCTCACCGATGAAGATCGTCACCCGTAGGGCACTGCCCGTCAGCCGTGTCATCGCTGCCTCCGTACCAGGACACGGCGGGTCGCGGTCACCGCGAGCCATACCGCCGCGAGTGCAGCGCACAGGGTCGCGACGAGATAGGCGAGGCCGGTTCCGGGGTGACCCGAGTCGACCAGTTTCTGGATGTCGACGGCGTACGTCGAGAAGGTGGTGAACCCTCCCAGCACACCGGTGCCGAAGAAGGGCCGCACGAGGCGGTGGGCCGCCCACACGTCCGTGATGACGACCATGAAGACGCCGATCACCGCGCACCCGATGACGTTGACCCAGAACGTGGTCCAGGGGAACCCGCCCGTCTCCACGGGCCACAGCCGCGCGGCCCCGTACCGGGCGGTGGCGCCGATCGCTCCGCCGAGCGAGACCATCGCCACGACCGGGGCCTGGCCGTGCCAGGGGGACGTGGGGCGAGGTGTCGGCCGTGCGGCGGCATCCGGCCTGTCGACGCGCTCGGGATGCGGGACTGTCATGACGTACTTCTCCTACTCGCCGGGCCCGGGCCCCCGGGCACACCTCATCGCAAGTAGGGACCGTTGGCGGCGCCTGCGCCGCGGTTCGGGTACGGCGGGCCCCACCGCCGCGCCACGACATGATCGCGGCCGCTGAACAGGGTAACGCCGATCCCACCGCCCTCGCACACTTGACCGCGCAGCAAGGCCCCCGGCCACGCCCACCACACGCCCGGCGGATTCACATCCACGTCCTCGCGCCACTGAGGCCCAGAGCGCACCCCTAGACGAAACCCAAAGAAGCAAAGCCCCTGACTGGGGCCCGGGGGGCGGACCCTCACCTGGCGAGGATTCAGAGGGCGGAGCCCATGGCTGGGGCCTGGAAAGGCGGACCCCATGGCCCGGGCCCGGAGGCAAAGCCCCTTGGCGGGGGTCCAGCCGGCGGAGCCCCTGGCCGGGTCCCAACGGCAGAGCCCATGGCCGCGCCCCGGAGACAGAGCCCCTTGGCGGGGTCCAGGGGCGGAGCCCCTGGTGGGGGGCCGGGGCGGAGCCCCGGAGGGATGGGACGGGTAGGGGCGGCGGGGGCGAAAGAGTCGCCCCTGTGCCCTCGATCACACGCACCGTCACCCCACACCGGCTCGGGCGCACAGACCGTCGCCCGTCCCCCTTCCTCCCCGCCCTACCAGCCCTTCTCGAACAGGGACCGCACCTCTGCGATGCGGTACTCGTCGCGGCTGTAGAACGTCCGCCGCCCGACCTTCCTCGCGCGCAGCAGCCCGACCCCGACGAGGACGTCGAGGTGGGTGCGGGCGACGGCGTGGCTCACACCGAGCTTGGCGGCGAGGGCGGCCACGTCGACGCCGTACTCGGCGAGAAACCCGCCGCGCTCGGTCGGAAAGTGCGCGGCGGGGTCCCGCAGCCACTCCAGGATGTCCAGGCGTCGCCCGCCGACGGGAACCCTCAGCATCTCGTCCCCCTGCCCTTCGTGATGGTGCCGCTCTGTGACCACTGTCCCGCGGCCCGGGGCGCCCCGCACGGAACTTCCGAGCCTTCGCGCGGCCCGAGGTCCCCGGAGCACCACAAGGGCCCGGCCGCCTCGCCGGCCGGGCCCTCATGCCATCGATGCCGACTGATCAGCGGTGGCTGAACTGCGACATGGCGGGCAGCGCCTTGTCGTCGAAGCCGAACAGCGCCTGGTTCTCCCAGCCGTTGCCGGACGTGGCGTCGGTCGGGTCCCAGCCGTTGCCCGTGACGGCGGTCCAGGTGGCCTCCCAGTAGAAGACACCGAGGCCGCGGCCGTTCGGGACGGCCTCCACGACGTTCATCACGTCCCGTAGCCACGCGGACTGTCCGGCGGTGGTGGCCGGGTAGCCGGAGACCAGCTCACCGGTCGTGTCGATCTGGTTGACGAGCGAGTCGTCGCTGTCGAGACGGAAGGGGTAGGCCGTCTCGGCCAGGAACACCGGCTTGCCGTAGCGCGCGGCCGCGTCGTCCAGGGTCGTCTGGAAGTCGGAGAGCGGGCCGTGCCAGTAGCCGTAGTAGGACAGGCCGATGGCGTCGAACTTCACGCCGCCCGAGACCGCGTTGTCGAACCACCAGCGGGTGCCGGACAGGTCGCCGCCCTTGGCGAGGTGCAGCGCGACGGTCGTCGACGAACTGACGGCCTTGACCGCGTCGTAGCCGGAGTTGAGGAGCCCGGCGAGCTGCGACCAGTTGTCGGTGGAGCCCTCGGACCACAGCATGCCGCCGTTGATCTCGTTGCCGACCTGGACCATGTCGGCGGTGGTGCCCTGCGCCTTCAGCGCGTTGCGGACGTCGTAGGTGTGGTTGTAGACGTCCGTCTTCAGCTGGCTGTAGGAGTGGCCCGCCCAGGCGGCCGGCTTGGTCTGGGCGCCGGGGTCGGCCCAGGTGTCCGAGTAGTGGAAGTCGACCAGGAGCTTCATGCCCTGCGCCTTGATGCGCTTGGCCATCGCCAGGACGCGCGTCTTGTTGTTGTAGCCGTCGGCCGGGTTCACCCAGACCTTCAGGCGCGCGTAGTTCATGCCGGAGGACTTGAGGATGGCGAGCGCGTCACCGGTGGTGCCGGTGCTGGTCCTGTACACGCCGCCGAGGGCCTCGCTCTTGGCGAGGGAGGAGATGTCGGAGCCCTTGACGGACAGCCCGGTGGCGCTGCCCGAGGTGAACGTCAGGTCGTCGACATTGATCCAGTTGCCCGCGTTGGCATCGGAGTTGACGCTGATCGTGCACTGGCTGTTGGACACCGCGACGGGGACGACGAGGTGTATCCATCCGCTGCTGGAGACCGGCAGGTCGGTGCGCTGCTCGGTGCCGCCGCAGTTCTTCAGCGCAAGGTAGGCGGAGTTCTGGCCGCCTCCCGAACGCACCCAGGCGGTGAGCCGGTAGTTGCCGTTGGTCAGCCCGGAGAGGTACTGGTACGTCTCCACCTTGTAGGCGGCGGAGGAGTACTGCGTGAGGCGGTAGCTTCCGCCGTGGCCCCCGGCCTCCACATAGGAGGCGCCGGTGTCGCCGTACTCCGACCAGCCGCTGGGCGTGGCCGTTCCGGCGCCGTCGGCCTCGAATCCGGCGTTGGTCAGGGTGCTCGCCGCCTGTGCCGTCTGCACGGGCAGGGCGGTGAGGGCGAGCCCGGCCGCAAGCGGCAGCAGCAGGGCCCTGAGTGTGCGTCTGGGATGGAACATCTTCGTCCGTCGTCCCTTCGACGTGATGGGGATGGGGGCGCCCCCGCAGTGGCTCTGGGGGGGGCGGCCCCTCCGCCCGCGGCTCTCGTGGCACTCACGGGCGGAGGGGAGTTCGGCTCGGCCGCCGGATCCTGGACCCCGGACGCCCGTCGGCTCAGCCGTCGAGTCGTACGACCCGGACGGCTCCGGCGGGTACCGCGAGGCGGCCCGCGGCGCGTTCGCCCGTCAGCAGCTCGGTGCCGGCCGCGTCCAGCGGCACCTTGGCGTCCGACGAGGTGTGGTTGATCGCGAACAGGAAGGTGCCCGACTCACCGCTGCGGCGCACCACTTCGACATCGCGGGGCAGGTCGGCGCGCGGCGGGACCCGCGCGTCGTCGGACGCCCAGCCGATCAGGGCGTCCAGACCCTGGACGCCGAGACGGGTGGAGACGTACCAGGCGGAGCCCTCGCCGAGGCGGTGGCGGGTGACGGCCGGGTGGCCCGCGGTGAGCCCGTCGGCGTACGTCCACACGGTCTCGGCGCCGCGCGGCACCACGAACTCGGTCCACACGTCGCCGGTCAGCTCGGAGCCGTCGGGGCCAGTGATCCGGACCTGGTCGTCCTTCAGGAGCGGTGAGAACTCCTCGACGGTGAGGCCGAGCACGTCCCGCAGCGCGCCGGGGTAGGCGCCCTCGTGCACGGCGTCGTGCTCGTCGACGATGCCGGAGAAGTACGAGACGACGAGGGTGCCGCCGTGTCCGACGTACTCCCGGAGGTTGTTCCCTGCGGCCTCGGTCATCAGATAGAGCGCGGGGACGACGACAAGGGGATAGGCCGACAAGTCGGCTTCCGGGTGGGCGAAGTCGACCGTGAGGTGGCGGTCGTAGAGCGCCTCGTAGAACGCGTCGGCGCGCTCGCGCGGGTCGTGGTCCTCGCTGGGGCGCCAGTCGAGGGTCTGCGCCCACCAGGAGTGCCAGTCCCACAGCACGGCCGCGTCGGCGACGGTGCGGCTGTCCTTGACCGAGGTCAGCGAGTCGATGGACGCGCCGAGTTCTACGACCTCGCGCCAGACCCGGGAGTCGGTGCCGGCGTGCGGCAGCATCGCCGAGTGGAACTTCTCGGCGCCGCGCCGGGACTGCCGCCACTGGAAGAACATGGCGCCCTCGGAGCCGCGCGCCACGTGCGCCAGGGAGTTGCGGGCCATCTGACCCGGGGCCTTCGCGGGGTTGCGGGGCTGCCAGTTGACGCCCGAGGTGGAGTGTTCGAGCAGCAGCCAGGGGGCGCCGCCCGAGACGGAGCGGGTGAGGTCGGCGGCCATCGCGAGGTTGACGTGGGTGCGGCGGCCGTCGGTGATCAGGTAGTGGTCGTTGGTCACGAGGTCGACCTCGCGGCCCCAGGCCCAGTAGTCGACGGAGTCGCACTGGCTGAGGGCGGTCATGAAGTTCGTGGTGACCGGGACGCCGGGGGCGAGGCGGTGCAGGATGTCCCGCTCGGCGACGAAGTTCTCGCGCATGGTCTCGTCGGCGAAGCGCTTGTAGTCGAGGGCCTGGGCCGGGTTGCCGACTGTGGGGGTGACGCGCGGCGGGTTGATCTGCTCGAAGTCCGCGTAGTGCTGGCCCCAGAAGGCGGTGCCCCATGCCTCGTTGACCGCGTCGACGGTCCCGTACGCGCGGGCCAGCCAGCGGCGGAAGTGGGCGGCGCAGGACGCGCAGTAGCAGGCCGAGACGGGGACGCCGTACTCGTTGTGGACGTGCCACAGTGCGAGCGCGGGGTGGTCGGCGTACCGGGTGGCGAGGGCGGTGGTGACGCTCGCCGCGGCGGCGCGGTAGTCACTGTTGCTGTGGCAGATGGCGCCGCGCGAGCCGAACTCGTAGCGGGTGCCGTCGGCGGCCACGGGCAGCGCCTCGGGATGCTCGCGGTAGAACCAGGCGGGGGGCGCGACGGTCGGGGTGCCGAGGTCGACGCGGATGCCGTTCTCGTGCAGCAGGTCCAGCAGTCGGTCCAGCCAGCCGAAGTCGTGAGTCCCCCGGGCGGGTTCGAGCAGCGCCCAGGAGAAGATCCCGACGCTCACCATCGTGACCCCCGCCTCGCGCATCAGCCGGACGTCCTCGTGCCAGACGCTTTCCGGCCACTGCTCGGGGTTGTAGTCCCCACCGAAGGCGAGCCCGGTGAGGCCCTTGGGTGTGGTCTCCGGCATGGATCTTCTCCCGTTTAATCGATCATTTGGGAACGTGCACACACTCGATCAGCGGCGCGAGCCCAACATAACCGCACAGCAACAACCATTGACAAGTGTCCAGGATGTTTCTCTACTGTGAACGCTCACAGAAGCATGGCACGGTCGCCGCAGCAGGCGGGGGCCCAGGTCAGGGGAGAAAGATCCATGCCAAACACGAAGCTGCGTCGCCTCGTGGCCACCTCCATCGCCGTCACGCTCGGCGGCACCGCACTCGCCGCCTGCGGCTCGTCGGACGACAAGAGCTCGTCCGAGTCGGGTCCGGCGTCCCTGACGTACTGGTCCTGGACTCCGGGCATGGACAAGGTGGTCGACCTCTGGAACAAGGGGCCGGGCAAGCAGCAGAAGATCACGGTCACGGTGAAGAAGCAGGCGTCGGGCGACACGCTGGTCACCAAGATCCTCACCGCGCACAAAACGAAGAAGGCCCCGGACCTGGTCCAGGCCGAGTACCAGGCGCTGCCGACCCTGGTCAGCAATGACGCGCTCGCGGACATAGCGAGCGAGTCGCAGGACGCGAAGAGCAAGTTCGCCGACGGTGTCTGGCAGCAGACGACCCTGGGCTCGGACGCCGTGTACGCGATCCCGCAGGACATCGGCCCGATGATGTTCTACTACCGCCAGGACCTCTTCAAGAAGTACGGCCTGACGGTTCCCACGACCTGGGAGCAGTTCGCCGAGACCGCCCGCGCGCTGAAGAAGAAAGCCCCGGACAAGGACCTGACCACCTTCTCCGCCAACGACTCCGGCCTCTTCGCCGGTCTCGCCCAGCAGGCGGGCGCCAAGTGGTGGACCGCCTCGGGCGAGAAGTGGAAGGTCGGCATCGACGACGCGGCCTCGGAGAAGGTCGCCGACTTCTGGGGCGGTCTCGTCAAGGAGGGCGCGATCGACAACCAGCCGATGTACACGCCGTCCTGGAACAAGGCGCTGGACACCGGCAAGCAGATCGCCTGGGTCAGCGCGGTCTGGGCGCCCGGCACCCTCACCACCGCGGCCCCCGACACCAAGGGCAAGTGGGCGATGGCCCCGCTGCCGCAGTGGGACAACAGCACGGACGTCACCGGCAGCTGGGGTGGCTCCTCGACGGCCGTCACCACGGACTCGCAGCACAAGGCGGCCGCCGCGAAGTTCGCCACCTGGCTGAACACGGACCCGCAGGCGGTGGCCGCGCTGGCGAAGGAGGGTGGCATCTACCCGGCCGCCACCACCGCGCAGACCAGTGACGCCTTCTCCCAGCCGCCGGCGTTCTTCTCCAACCAGCCGGACTTCTACACGAAGGCCGCGGAGATCGCCAAGACCACCGCGCCCTCCGCCTGGGGCCCGAACGGGAACGTCGCCTACACGACCTTCAAGGACGCGTTCGGGGCCGCCGCCAAGGACAAGTCGGACTTCGCCGCCGCCCTGAAGAAGATGCAGGACGACACGGTCGCCGACCTCAAGAAGCAGGGCTTCGGGGTCGCTCAGTGACCACCGCACGTCGAAAGTCGTACGGGGTCAAGGGGGCCCCGTACGCTTTCCTCCTCCCCGCGACGATCCTCTTCGCCCTCTTCTTCGCGCTGCCCATCGGCTACGCCCTCTGGCTGAGCCTGCACAAGGCGCAGGTCAAGGGCCTGGGCCTGGGCTCCGGCGCCCGCAAGGAAGTCTGGGCGGGGCTGGAGAACTACAAGGACGCCCTCTCCGACTCCGAGCTGCTGAGCGGCGCGGTGCGCGTGGTGGGCTACGGCGCCATCGTGATCCCGGTGATGCTCGGCCTCGCGCTGCTGTTCGCGCTGATGCTGGACACGGACAAGGTGCGCCTGACCCCCTTCACCCGGCTCGCGATCTTCCTGCCGTACGCCATTCCCGGCGTCGTCGCCGCGCTGCTGTGGGGCTTCCTGTACCTCCCCGACGTCAGCCCGTTCTACTTCGTCCTCGGCAAGCTGGGGATGCCGCAGCCGAACCTGCTGGACGGCGGCCCGCTGTACCTCGCCCTGTCCAACATCGCGGTCTGGGGCGGCACCGGCTTCAACATGATCGTCATCTACACCTCGCTGCGGGCCATCCCGGCCGAGGTGTACGAGGCGGCGAAGCTGGACGGCGCCACGCCCCTGCAGATCGCGCTGAAGATCAAGATCCCGATGGTGGCGCCCTCGCTGGTGCTCACCTTCTTCTTCTCGATCATCGCGACACTCCAGGTGTTCAGCGAGCCGACCACCCTCAAACCCCTCACCAACTCCGTCTCCACGACCTGGAGTCCGCTGATGAAGGTGTACCAGGACGCCTTCGGCAAGGGCGACATCTACTCGGCCGCCGCGGAGGCGGCGCTCATCGCCGTCGTCACCCTCGTCCTGTCCTTCGGCTTCCTGCGGGCCGCGAACTCCCGTAACAAGCAGGAGGAAGCACGATGAGTTCTCTTGCCGTACGCAAGGCAGCGCCGGCCGCGGGTACCACCCCAGGCACCGCCCAGGGGCCGCCCCTGCGCCGCCGGATCGCCCTGGTCCCCACCCTCACGCTGCTGCTCGGCGCGCTCTACTGTCTGCTGCCCGTCGCCTGGGTGGTGATCGCGGCCACCAAGTCGGGCCGTGAGCTGTTCTCGACCTTCACGTTCCTGCCGGGCTCCGGCTTCACGCAGAACGTCAAGGACCTCAACGCCTACCGCGACGGCATCTACTGGAAGTGGATGGGCAACTCCGCCCTCTACGCGGGCCTCGGCGCCCTCCTGTCGACGGCCGTCTCGGCGCTCAGCGGCTACGCCCTCGCGATCTACCGCTTCCGGGGCCGCGAGACCGTCTTCAGCGTCCTGATGGCGGGCGTGCTCATGCCGCCGGTGATCCTGGCGATCCCGCAGTACCTCCTGTTGGCGAAGGCCGACCTCACGGACTCCTACGCGTCCGTCCTCCTGCCCCTCGTCCTCTCCCCGTACGGCGTCTACCTCGCCCGGATCTACGCCTCCGCGGCCGTGCCCGAGGACGTGGTCGAGGCCGGGCGGATGGACGGGGCCGGCGAGTGGCGGATCTTCACCCGGATCGCGCTGCCGATGATGGTGCCCGGACTGGTGACGGTGTTCCTCTTCCAGTTCGTCGCCGTGTGGAACAACTTCCTGTTGCCCTACATCATGCTCAGCGACGACGAGAAGTTCCCGATCACGCTGGGTCTGTTCACCCTCCTCGAACAGGGCTCCAACACCCCGGCGCTGTACACGCTGGTGATCACCGGCGCGCTGCTCGCGATCGTTCCGCTCATCGCCCTCTTCCTGGTCATCCAGCGCTTCTGGAGCCTCGATCTGCTCTCGGGAGCCGTAAAGTCGTGACTATGACCAACGCGGGGGGCCGGCGCAGACCGCCGACGATCCATGACGTCGCGCGGGAGGCGGGCGTGTCCCGGGGCACGGTGTCCCGGGTACTCAACGGCGGGCACTACGTGAGCCCCGCGGCACAGGAGGCGGTCAACGCCGCCATCCGCAGAACGGGCTACGTCGTGAACCGGCACGCCCGGTCGCTGATCACCGGCCGCTCCGACTCCATCGGCTTCCTGCTCACCGAACCGCAGGAGCGGTTCTTCGAGGACCCGAACTTCAACGTCCTGCTGCGCGGCTGCACACAAGCGCTCGCCGCGCACGACATCCCCCTCCTGCTCATGCTCGCCGGCACCGAGGACGAGCGGCGGCGCATCACGCGGTACATCACCGCGGGCCATGTCGACGGAGTACTGCTGGTCTCCAGCCACTCCGGCGATCCGGTCGCCGAGCAGCTGCGCGAGGCGGGCGTCCCGCTGGTCGCCTGCGGCAAGCCCATCGGCATGGGCTCCAAGGTGAGCTACGTCGCCGCGGACGACCGCGACGGCGCCCGGGACATGGTCAAGCACCTGGTCTCCCTGGGCCGTCGCCGCATCGGCATGGTCACGGGTCCGCTCGACACCCCGGGCGGTGTCGAGCGGCTCGCGGGCTATCGGGAGGTGCTCGCCGAGGCGGGCATCGAGGCCGACGACCGGCTGATCGCCTCCGGCGACTACAGCCGGGCCAGTGGTGAGGCGGGCGCCGAACAGCTCCTTGAACGTGCCCCGGACATGGACGCCGTCTTCGTCGCCTCCGACCTGATGGCACAAGGCGCACTGACCGCTCTGCACAAGGCGGGCCGCCGGGTCCCGGAGGACGTCTCGGTCGGCGGCTTCGACGACTCCACCGCCGCGATCTCGGCGACCCCCGCCCTCACCACCATCCGGCAGCCGTACGACCGCATCAGCACCGAGATGGTCCGCGTCCTGCTGGCGCAGATAGGGGGCGAGGAGCCGGCGGCGGTGATCCTGCCGACGGAACTGGTACGACGCGACTCGACCTGAGCCACGCCCTCGACTCCGAGGGGGTGGGACCGGTCAGGATTCGAGAAGCCTCCCGGCCCTCCCCCGCCCTACCGTGAAAGCACCGCAACACACCACGGAGGAGTCACCATGACCGCAGGGCTGCAGACCATCATCTACCCCGTCAAGGACCTCGCACGGGCAAAGGCCCTGTTCAGCGCGTTGCTCGGAACGGAGCCGTACGCGGACGCCGCGTACTACGTCGGATTCAAGGACGCCGGGCAGGACGTCGGCCTCGACCCCAACGGTCACGCCAAGGGGATGACCGGACCGGTTCCGTACTGGCATGTCGACGACATCCGGGCCACCCTGGCGGGCCTGCTGGAGGCCGGCGCCGAGCCGCTCCAGGACGTCCAGGACGTGGGCGGCGGCAGGCTGATCGCCTCGGTCAAGGACGCGGACGGAAACCTCGTCGGGCTCCTCCAGGACACCTCCGGCGAGTAGCCCCGCCGGTCTGTTGCAACCGCACTAGTTGCACACTCAATAAAATCCCGGACCTCTGTTACCGTGCACATATGGCAGTGAACACGGCGAGCGAGGCCGCGCTCGAGGACCGGTGGCGGGAGATCCTGTCGGTGCACGCGCGCACGATGTGCGAGATCGACCGCGCGCTGCACCCGCACGGTCTCGGGGCCAGCGACTTCGAGGTGCTGGACGTCCTCGTCTCGAGCGAGCTCGCGCACGAGGGCGAGCACTGCCGGGTGCAGAACATCGCCGATCGTGTCCATCTGAGCCAGAGCGCCCTGTCCCGCCTGATCGGGCGGCTGGAGAAGGACGGCCTGGTGGAACGCACCGGCTGCCTGGAGGACCGGCGCGGCGTGTGGGTCGCGCTCACCCGCAAGGGACGCGACCTGCACACCGAGGTGCGCCCGCTGCAACGCGCCGTGCTGACCCGCATGCTGAACGCCTAGCCTCTCCACTACACCACGAACTCCGCCCCGTCCGGCAGCACTTCGACCCCCGCCGCGCTCACCCGCGCACGGGCGTCCGAGTCCGGGTCGAGCAGTGGGTTCGTGTTGTTGAGGTGGGTGTAGATCCGTCGGGGACCGGGATGATGGGTGAGCGCCGCGAGACTGCCGCGCGCGCCCGCCACCGGAAGATGCCCCATCGCGGCCTGCCGCCCGCCCCGCGAGCGCACGACCGTGCCCATCTCGTCGGCCGCGTAGAACGTGCCGTCGAGCAGTGCGCAGTCCGCCGAGGCGAGCAGGTCGTCCAGCACCGGGGTCCAGGCTCCCAGACAGGGCGCGTACAGGAGCACTCCACCGCCCGCCAGGTCCTCGATCCGGTACGCGGTCACCCAGCGCTCGTCCGGGTCGGGTCCGGCGACGTACTTCGGCGCCTTGGGACCGACGGGGTGCGCGGTGACGACCAGCCCGCCGGAGAGCACGAACCCGCCCTCGGTCAGGCTGTCCGCCCACTCCCAGGGGGCGTAGCGGTCCAGCAGGCCGCGCAGCGGGGCCAGCGTGGCGAGGACGGGCGGTGCGGCGTAGACCTTGAGCCCGGTGCCGCCGCGCAGCACGGTCAGCCCGGCGACGTGGTCGGCCTCGGCGTCGGTCAGGAGCACGCCCCGCACCGGTGTGTCCCGTGGCCCCGGTCCGGGTGCGAGCGCGGGGGTGGTGATCAGCTGCGTACGGATGTCGGGTGAGGCGTTGAGCAGCCACCAGTCGCGGGAGTTGCCGCTGAGGGCGACGGACTCCTGGGTCCGCGCGGGGATCTTTCCGTCGCGGGCGGCCCCGCAGAGCGCGCAGGCGCAGTTCCACTGCGGGAAACCGCCACCGGCGGCCGTACCCAGCAGGACTACTTTCACGGGGACCCCCATCCCTCCGCACGAACCGTACCCGGGGGATCTTCCCCATGCGGCGGCCCGAACTACCCGGCGGCCGGGGGCAGTTCCGGACGGTCTTCGCCGGGGCGCCGGTCCGCGGGGCGCGCGGGCGGGATCGGTGTCGAGAGGAAGTCCCGCGGCCCGGTCCACAGCGCGGGGACCGCGTCGCCGCGGCGGCACAACTCGTAGGCGATCGTCTCGTAGTTGACCCGCCAGCCGTGGAAGTGCGGCCATGCCTGTTCGGCTGTCCGCTCCGCGGGGAAGCCGGCCGCCTCCACCATCGCGACGGCGGCGTCGAACTCCAGGTAGGTGAGCTGGATCGGGGTCTCGGGAGCGGGGTCGGGGTCGTACGGGAAACGCAGGGAGTGGGCGATGTCGCGCAGTGCGCTGAATCCGGCGCGCAGCATCAGGCGGGCCTCGGGCGGGGCGCTGCTCGGGGTGAGGGCGAGTTGCATGGCGGCCGCGTCCATGACGGCGACGAGGCCGACGATCCAGCTGCGGTGGGGCCGCGGCGAGCGGAACGCGAGCAGGACGGGGTACGTGGAGTGGCTCTCGCCGATGTCGGAGGCGAGCCGTTCCCAGGAGCGGTACAGCTCGGGCAGCGCGGTCTCGGTGTCGACCAGCCACTGCCGGGCGAGGATCTCCGGTCCCCAGGCGGGTTCGCCCGCGCGCGACTGGAGCAGGGTCACCTCCAGCTCGCGGCGGTTGTAGGCGGCGTACAGGGTGGGCAGGTAGGCGATCTGCAGGGCGATCACGACCGGTCCGGTGACGGCGGCGATGAAGTCCACCGCGGACAGGTGCAGGCGGTCGCCGCTGGCGAAGCCGAGCGTGAACAGGCTGGAACCCGCCTCCCGGACCGACTGGGTCCAGGTCAGTGAGGAGATGGCGTGCAGCAGCAGTCCGAATCCGACCAGGGCGCCGCCGAGCCAGCTCACGAGCGTGCCTATCAGTATGAGCGGGGCGAGCCAGGTCTGTGCGCGGTCGATGGCGCGGTAGCTGCCGTCGGGGGCGGCGAGACGCAGCAGGAGGCGCAGGGAGCGCCACCAGCGGATCACCATCGCGGAGTACAGCCCACGGGGCACGACGAGGGTGCGCAGGATGCTGGCGAACACCAGCAGCAGGAGCAGGCCTCCGGCCACGCCCGAGATCCATTTCATGCGGTCATTCTCACGCCCGGCGCCGACGTCTTCAGCGCAGCAGGTCCCGTACGGCCTCGAAGGCGGCCGTGACGGTCGCCGGGTCGGCGCCGGGGCGGGCCAGCGCGCTCATGGGGATGGGGGTGACGGGGGGCAGCCGGTCGTAGGGGGTGAGGCCGTCGGGGGCGGGTCCGACGGCGGCGAGCAGGGCCACGCCCTGGCCGGTGCGGGCGATGTCGAGGACGCCCGCCAGATAGCCGGCGTCGCCGACGACGGTGGCCGCGACGCCGTGCGCGGCGAGGGTGGCGATGGCCCGGCGGCGGATCGCGCACGGACGCGGCGATCGAGGCGGAGGCCGTCTCCCGGCTGCTCGCACCGCTGGCCACGACGGTCGAGACGACGGCGGATCCGGCGGAGGCGGAAGCGCTGCTCGCCGCCCGCCGTCTCGCGCTGCCCGCGCTGGAGCGCCTCGGCCGTCCGCTGATCGAGGACATCGCGGTGCCCCGCTCCCGGCTGGCGGAGGCGGTGCGGGAGATCCGCGCCGTCTCCGTACGCCATGACGTACCCGTCTTCACCCTCGCGCACGCGGCGGACGGGAACCTCCACCCGATCATCGTCGTGGACCCGGCGCTGCCCGGCCTGCCCGACGCGGCCTGGGAGGCGGCGGGTGAGATCTTCGCGCTGGCCCTGCGGCTGGGTGGCACACTGACCGGTGAGCACGGTGTGGGCGTGCTCAAGCGGCAGTGGGTGGCGGACGAACTGGGTCCCGCGGCACACGCGTTGCAGCGCCGGCTCAAGGAGGCGTTCGACCCGCGGGGCATCCTCAATCCGGGCAAGTGCCTGTAGGACCCGACGACGGTCAGGCCCGCGGGCGGACCAACAGGCTGCGAACGCCCTCCGAGGTGAGCGTCAGGCCGTTCGGCGAACTCGGGTCGATGGTGAGCGACAGGTCACCGGTCGGCCACTGGGAGGCGAGCGCGCCCAGCGGAACCAACCGGTAGCGGGAGACGAACGGCAGCAGTTCGGCCATCGCCGGCTCCGAGGTGAACACCGGCACCACCTGCTCCCCGCCCGGCTGCTCCAGCACGGGCAGCGCCACGGCGCCGGGATCGCGCGCGTCCTCGTCGCTCGCGTCGTCCGGCACGGGGACCAGCACCTCGCTGCCGGCCAGGGTGTCCAGCGCCGCCGCGTCCTCGGTGTTCGTGGCGAGCGCGTTCAGTGCCTCCTGGGCCGGTGTCGTGGCCGTCGGCAGGTAGTGGTGGTTGTTCAAGGGTGTGTTCATGGCAGATCCCAGGTAGTGGCGGACAGTCCGCCCGGGCCGGGACTCGCCCCGGGCGCGGCTCCTGTCGCGCGTACCCACTCGTGGCCGGGGCATTCCACACGTCGGCCGGCGCTCAGGAGATCAGCGGGATGTCGTCCGACGGCAGGCCGAGGCGGTCGCGGCCGACACGGCGGGCCAGCGGTTCGGCCATCGTGGGGCCGAGGTGCGACCAGATCGTGGCGGCGTCCCGGAAGTAGCGCTGCATCCGCGCGCCGTCGCGGGCGTGCCGGGAGCCAGCCGTGCGGAAGAGAACGCTCTGCAGCGCGTCCCAGGCCAGGCGCCCGGCGGTGACGAAGACGAGCGCGAGCCGGTTGTCGACGGCGGTGGTGAAGGGAGCACGGCCCGAGACGTTGTCGCAGCAGGCCTCCATCCAGTCGTCGGCGGTGGCCCGCAGCGCCGCGTCCGCCGTACGGATCGCCGCCAGCGCCTCCCCCAGATGACGCTGGTAGTCGTGGAGGTCGGCGCGGGTGCGGCCGGGGTCCAGGACGAGCGGCCGTTCGGCGATGATCCGGGCGTACTCGTCGGCGGCCGCGTACGCGGTGCCGATCATGAGGGCGGCCAGCTCACCATGGAAGAAGCTCGCCGCGCGACCCGCGTACATGGGGTGGCCGTGCAGCTTCGAGCCGAGGGAGCCGCCCTCCACGGGCAGATCGAGCAGGCTCGCCTCCCGGGTGAAGTGCGCGGGGATGCGCGCCTGGTCGAAGCGGATGCTGTGGGAGCCGCTGCCGCGCAGGCCGAGGACGCCCTGCCAGTCGTCGAGCAGGGTCCAGGCGGAGCGCGGCGCCACGAACAGCACGAGCGGTCCCGGCGGGTCCTCCGGCTTCTCGGGGGCGCGCAGGGTCTGACCGACGTAGTGGGTGGAGTACGGGGAGCCGGAGGAATAGGACCAGGTGCCGTCGAGCACCACGTGAGCGTCGCCGTCGGGCCGGGCCACGCCGACGGGGATCGCGGTGGAGGCGGCCCGGAAGTCGCCCTCGTCGCCGAAGAGTTCGTCCTGCGTCTTCTCCTCGAAGACCGAGGCGACCTGGAGGACATGAGCGGCGGTGAGCGACAGGGCCCAGCCGGTGGAGGGGCAGCCGCGCGCCACCTCGGTCACGACACGGTAGAAGGTCGGCAGGCCGAAGGCGTAACCGCCGTACCTGCGCGGTTGCAGCATCCGGTAGAAACCGGCCCGCAGGAACTCCTCGTGGGTGTCCTTGGGGTAGATCGTCAGTCGCTCTGTCTCCGGCTGCCGTTCGAGCAGCGCGGGCCGCATCGCCACGGCCCGCTCGATCAGTTCGCGTTCGGTGAGTTCCGGTTCGGGAGCGGCGATCACGGGGCCTCCTGACGGGTGGGACTGTCCGTACGTGTGGCAATACCAGTGATTGAACACTCAGATCCGCCACGATGTACCACCGGATAACGCCAAGTACGCAGATCCGCCCACCGGTTGAAGCCTTTGCCTGCCCGCCCGGGGGCGCGAAGGGAGCGCCTTTCCCACCCGTCGGCCGGTGTCTCAAGACGATGGCCAGGGTGAAAACGAACCAGTAATGGTGACCGGCGCCCACGCGCCCCGCGGGCCCCGCCGCCTACCGTGGGCGCATGCCGATGCAACCCTGGTTTCCCGACGCCAAGCTGGGCGTCTTCATCCACTACGGTGTCTACGCCGTGGGCGGAGCGGCCGAGTCCTGGTCGTTCTACACGGGCGAGATGACCCACGAGCAGTACATGAAACAGCTCGAAGGCTTCACCGCGTCGAAGTACGATCCGGACGCCTGGGCCGAGCTGTTCGCCCGCATCGGCGCCCGGTACGCGGTCCTCACCACCAAGCACCACGACGGCGTCGCCCTCTGGGACGCCGACCACCGCAATCTCGACGTCGTCCGGGACACCCCGGCCGGCCACGACCTGGTCACCGGTTTCGTCGACGCGCTGCGCGAGCGGGGCCTGAAGGTCGGGCTCTACTACTCGCACTCCGACTGGAACCACCCCGACTACCCGAGCATCCGGCACGTCAGACCGGGCGAGACGCCGAGCCCCTACTCGCACGCCGAGCCCGGCAAGGAGGACCCGGCGGCCTGGGAGCGCTACCTCGCCTACCGCGACGGCCAGGTCGGCGAGCTGATGGACCGCTTCCGCCCCGACCTGCTCTGGTTCGACGGCGAGTGGGAGCGCACCGATGAGCAGTGGCGGATGGGCGAGCTCGCCGAGCTGATCCTCGCGGGCAACCCCGACGCCGTCCTCAACGCGCGGATGCTCAGCCACGGCGACTACGCCACTCCTGAGCAGGGCACCCCGCTCCAGGCCCCGGACGGCCCGTGGGAGCTCTGCCTGACGATCAACGACTCGTGGAGCTACCGGCCGCAGGACCGCGACTTCAAGTCGGTGCGCCAGCTGGTGCGCTACTTCACGGAGACGATCGGCATGGGCGGCAATCTGCTGCTCGGCGCCGGGCCCCGCGAGGACGGGACCATCCCCGAGGAGCAGATCGAACGCCTGGAAGGGCTCGGCGCGTGGATCGGGCGGCACACGGACGCGGTGTACGGGACGGTCGCCGGACTGCCCGCCGGTCACCACTACGGTCCCAGCACCCTGTCCGCCGACCGGCGCACGCTGTACCTGATCTGCTTCGACGCCCCCCGTGACAACGTCTCGCTGCGCGGGCTGCGCAACGAGGTCAAGCGCGTCACGGTCCTGGGCACCGGCACCGAACTGGGCCACCACGTCACCGGCGGCCTCGACGCCGTCCCGGGCGTGACCTGGATCGACGCACCCTCCGCGGCCGACCTCGACGAGTACGCCACCGTGCTCGCCGTCGAGCTGGAGGGCGAACTGGACCTCTACCGGGGCACCGGGCGCGACTGACGAAGGACGCCCGCCGACTCAGCTGGTCTCCGCCGCGCGGCAGGATCCGCAGGTGATGTGGCGGGCCGGTTTCTCGTGGATGGCCCGGCCGGTTCCGCTGATGTCCTGGGTCGGTGGGTGGCTTTCGTGCACATGCGTGCGGCAGAGCGCCGCGCCGCAGCGGATGCATACGGCGACCGCGGGACCAGGAGTCCCGAGGCAGTCGTAACAGTTCATGTCCCCACCTCGTTCTTTGGTGAGTACGGGCCTGTTGGGGGCTCTGCGACCCTTCTTCCATCATCCTTCCGAGCATTGCGCCGGGCAAGAAGACCGGCGGCGACGGTCTCCGTCCTCAGGTCGTGGGGGCGAACCACGTGGGCGCGTCCGACAGGGCCTGCTTGATCCGGAGCACCCCGAACTCGTGCAGTGCGGGCAGGGCGTCGACCGCGAACCAGCCGACGTCCAGCGACTCGTCGTCGTTGACCCGCGCCTCGCCGCCGACGGCCCGGCACCGGAACGTGGTGTCCATGAACTGGCAGGTGTCGCCGTTCTCGTAGGTAACCGGCTCCAGGGCCTGGACCAGCACCACGCGCTCGACGACACAGCGCACGTTCGTCTCCTCGAAGACCTCCCGCACGGCGCACTCCGCGGGCTGCTCACCCGGGTCCGGAATGCCGCCGATGATCGACCACTTCCGGGTGTCGCTGCGCCGGCCCAGCAGCACTCTGCCCTCGTCGTCGAAGACGACGGCGCTGACTCCGGGGAGCCAGAGCAGCTGGTGACCCGCGGAGGCCCGGATAGTGCGGATGAAGTCAGGGGTAGCCATGGACCGACCCTAACGGGCGGATTCCGCGACCCGGCAGCGGTCAGGCAAGATCGCCCCGAACGACGCCGTCCCGGCGCCCGCGGACCACCCTCGTGCCCGCCCAGCCGAGGCCGCCCGCCGCTACCAGGACCAGCAGCACCTCCGGCAGGATGCCGAGCCGCGTGGCGGGGGTCCGGGAGGAGCGCAGCGGCACCTTCTGGACCAGCGAGTCCGCCACGAACATCCCGGTCCGCTGGGTGATCCTCCCGTCCGGCATGATCACGGCGCTGACGCCACTGGTCACCGGCACCGTGACGGTACGACTGTGCTCGACGGCGCGGACGCGTGACATGGCCAGCTGCTGGTAGGTCATCTCGCTGCGGTCGAAGGTCGCGTTGTTGCTCGGCACCGAGATCAGCTGCGCGCCGTCGGTGACGGTGCTGCGCACGGCCCAGTCGAAGGCCGCCTCGTAGCAGGTGACGAGTCCGACCTTGGAGCCGTCCATGGTGAACACGCCCGGCTCGTGGCCCCGGCTGAAGTCCTGGCGGACCATCGACGTCCAGTTCTTGTTGATCGCGCCGAGCAGCGAGCGCAGCGGAAGGTACTCGCCGAAGGGCTGTACCTGTCGCTTGTCGTACGTGTCGAGGGGGCCCTTGACCGGGTCCCACAGGATCTGCTCGTTGTAGAGCTTGCCGTCGCGCTCGACGACACCGCCGACCGAGATGGGCGCGCCGATGGCCTTCGCGGCGTTGTCGATCACGAGGCGGGCGTCGGCGTTGGTGAAGGGGTCGACATCGGAGGAGTTCTCCGGCCACAGCACGAAGTCGGGCCGAGCGACCTTGCCCGCCTTGACCTCGGCGGCCAGCCGCTCGGTCTCCCGTGCGTGGTAGTCGAGCACGGCGCGCCGCTGGGAGTTGAAGTCGAGCCCCGCGCGCGGCACATTGCCCTGGATGACGGCGACGGTCGCCGTGCCGTTCTCGGCCTTGTCGCTCACCAGCGACCGCGCGGCGAGCGCCCCCACGACGGGGACGGCCGCGCTGAGCAGCGCCGCAGCGGCGGCCCCACGACGTACGACACCGGTGCGCCGGCCCTCGACGACCTGGCGTACGACCTCGTACAGCCCGAAGCCGCAGAGCACGACCGCGAAGCCGAGCACCGGAGTGCCGCCCACCGCGGCCAGCGGAAGGAAGACGCCATCCGCCTGGCCGAAGGCGATCTTGCCCCAGGGGAAGCCGCCGAACGGCGCACGCGCGCGTGCCGCCTCGCCCGCGATCCAGATCGCCGCCGCCCACAGCGGCCAGCCGGGCAGCCGGGACACGAGGGTGATGCCCGCGCCGACGAGCGCCACGTACACCGCTTCGACTGCGGCGAGCGCCAGCCACGGGCCGGGGCCGACCTCGACACCGGTCCACACGAGCAGTGGCAGCAGGAAGCCGAGGCCGAACAGATAGCCGAGGCCGAGGCCCGCCTTCCAGGAGCGACCGCGCAGGAGCCACCCGAGGACCGCGAAGGCCGGGAGGGCCAGCCACGAGACGGTGCGCGGCGGGAAACTGAGGTAGAGCAGCACTCCGGAGAGCGCCGCGGCGGCGGCCGGGGCGTACCGTCGCGCCAGTCTGGCCCCGCGCGATGCGGGCGCGGCCTGGGGTTCGAGCTGATCCGGCTCGTCTACGGAGGTTGCGGTGGCGGTCACCCGGGGAGTGTACGGCGCGTGACCTGGGCGCCGACAGCACGGTCCGCACCATGAACCTCCCGGCGCCCCGGGGTGGTTCGTGCGCCCGGCAGACCGCCGTATGCCCGCCTGACGCACCGTTCCTGCGCAACTCATCCACAAACCGGCGCATCAGCCGTTACGGTGTGCCCGAGCCTCTGACGTGCGGCCGTATGCGGCCGTGACGGTCGAGGCCCGGCACAGGTCGGGGGGCGACGGGTGGGATCCACGGGGACGAGGACCGCGGCCGGTTCGGCGGCCGAAGGCGAGAGACGAAACGTTTCGGATGCCGCGGGTGTGATCGTGCTCGGGGCCTGCGCGGTGTGGTCCCTGATCACGGCGACCGCACACGACGGGCGGCCCGAGGGCGTGCTCCTGGCGGTGCTGGCCGTGGCCGCCGGTTATGCCTCGGGCCGGATCCTCGGCGCTCTCCTGCCGGTCGCGGCACCGTCCGCCGGGGCCCTCGCCGGACTGGGCCTCGCGCTCACCGCCGCCCACACCACCCCGGGCCCGCAGCTCACGGCGCCGCTCGGGCACGGCGGTGCCACGGCCGCGCTGCTCGCCCTGTCCAGCGGAGCGGCGTGCTGCGCGGCCTGGGCGGCGCGCCGGCCGGCGCAGCGGCTCGCGCTGCGTCTGCTCGCCGTAGGGATCGTGGTGACCGCGGCGGCGCTCGGCTCGACCACGGGATGCGCCGCGGGTGCCGGAGTGCTGCTGTGCTCGCTCGCCGCCGACCGTATGCGCCGACGCGCTCTGGGACTCGGAGGCCTCGCGTTCGCCGCGGCGCTGGTGGCGGGGGCCACCTGGGCGATCGCGGAGAACGTGCTTCCGGACGGTCTGACCGCCTCCCTGGAGGGGCAGCTCACCGAGCACCGGGTCCTGCTCTGGCGCGACGCGCTCCGCATGGCCGGCCACCATCCCGCCCTGGGGGTGGGGCCCGGGCGGTACGGGGAGCTCAGCCCTACGGTCACGCAGTCGCTGCTGCCCGACGGCAAGCCCCACTCGGCCCCGTGGCAGCAGGCGGCCGAGCAGGGTCTGCTCGGCGTCGCCCTGCTCGCCGCGGTGTTCTGCTGGATCCTCTACTCGCTCTGGCGTTCACCGCGGGCCACGACGATCGCGCTGACGACGGGCGCGGCCCTCACCGCGCTGGCCGTGATCGCCTCGCTGGGCAACGCGCTGAGTTTCACCACGGTGACGGCGGGTGCGGGGCTGCTCGCGGGGCTCGCGACGGCACACCCCTTGGTCGACGAGGACCTGGAGAGCGTCCTGAACGCGGGAAACGAACCCCTGGGGAACCAGCTGGAGCCGTGAATCCGTGGCGGTCAGATGACCGCGCCGGGCGTGGCCGGCCGCAGCCGGTCGCGGATGATCCGGACCATGGACTCCGCGTTGTCCACCGTGATGGTGAACGTGTGGCCGTCGCCGAGCTGGAGCACCACGCCCTCGCCGCGCCGGACGATGACCGCGGTGCCCTTGCCGGGACGCCAGCGGTAGCCCCAGCCGCCCCACTGCCGTGGGGTGACCCGGGGCGCGAAGTCGGCGCCGACGACGCTCGAGAGCGGGATACGGCGGCGGGGCAGACCGATGTGTCCGCAGCGCACTTCGAGGCAGTCCTTGTCGACCCTCACGGCGACATGCACGAACGCGAGCGTGCCGAACATGATGAGCAGTCCCGCCGCGATGCACCCGACGACGGACATGGCCAGCGCCGCGACGCCCGACGTCCACGTCGAGTCGACGGCCAGTTCGACGCCCAGCGCGATGCAGGCGGCCCCGCCTATGGCGGGCAGCCACTGGATGCGATTGGTCGCACGCCCGGTCCAGACTTCAGGGTGCGAGGAGCTTTCGCCGCGGGGGTGGTCCCTCATGTTTACGAGACTACTCAGGTTCCGCACCGCGGGCACCGGGTCGCGGGCGGTCACTGCTCCGAGTGGGCGCTCGGCCCACGCAGGGCGTTCGGCCGGTGACGGGCGGTCGCCGTACGGTGGCCCCCGCCCGGCGGCGCGGTTCGGCCGTACGAAGGCCCCCGCCCGGCGTCGGGATCAGTGGGCGGGGCTGACCGCCTGCAGAAGGCGGCCTTCCTCGTACGCCAGCGCGGTCGCCGACAGGCTGCCCTCGCTGCCGCTGAGGAGCACGGTGAGGGAGCCCTCGGCAGGGGCCTCGGGGTCCGGGAGCTCGCCGATCCTGCGCAGTGCCTGCGCGGCGACCGCCCCGGCGGAGCCGTGCAACGCGAGCGGCGGGAGGCCGGGCTGCTGCACCGCGGCACGGATGCGTTCGGCGACCAGCTCGTAATGGGTGCAGCCCAGGACGACGGCCCTTACGTCGTCGGGGGTGCGCTCGGCCGCCGCCGCGATCGCGGCGTCGATGCCCTCCTGGTCCCCGTGTTCCACGGCGTCGGCGAGCCCGGGGCAGGCCACTTCGGTCACGGACACCCCGTCGGCGAACTCACCGATGAGTCCACGCTGATAGGGGCTGCCGGTGGTGGCGGGCGTGGCCCAGATCGCGACGGGTCCCCCACCGGCCGCGGCCGGCTTGATCGCCGGGACCGTGCCGATGACGGGCACCTCCGGCTCCAGACGGGCGCGCAGGGCCGTCAGGGCTCGTACGGAGGCGGTGTTGCAGGCGACGATCAGGGCGTCGGGACGGTACTGCGCGGCGGCCTCGGCGACGGCGAGGGCGCGGGCGGTCACGTCCTCGGGCGTACGCGGTCCCCAGGGCATGCTGCCGGGGTCCGAGGAGAGCACGAGATCGGCGTCCGGCCGCAGTCGACGTACCACGGCGGCAGCAGCGAGCAGTCCGATTCCGGAGTCCATGAGCGCGATCTTCACCCGGTCACCATAGACGATCCGCCCCGGCAGGCCCCCGGGGTGGGGCAGACTGCGGCGGGTGGGTGCCGTCGCGTGGACCGCCGTGGGATCACTGGCCGCCTGGCTGTGGCTGCTGCTCGGCCAGGGCTTCTTCTGGCGTACGGATCTGCGGCTGCCGCCGCGTCGGGAACCCGACGACTGGCCGTCCGTCTGTGTCGTCGTACCGGCGCGGGACGAGGCCGCCGTGTTGCCCGAGAGCCTGCCGTCGCTGCTCGCCCAGGACTATCCGGGGCGGGCCGAGGTCTTCCTCGTCGACGACGGCAGCTCGGACGGCACCGGGGAGCTGGCCCGTGAGCTGGCCCGCACGCACGGCGGGCTGCCGCTCACCGTCGGCTCGCCCGGAGAGCCGCCCGCGGGCTGGACCGGCAAGCTCTGGGCCGTACGCCACGGCATCGGCCTCGCACGCGCGCGTGGCCCCGAATACCTGCTCCTGACGGACGCGGACATCGCGCACGCTCCAGACAGCCTGCGGACGCTGGTCGCCGCGGCGCGCACCGGCGGCTTCGACCTGGTCTCGCAGATGGCCCGGCTGCGGGTGGAGAGCGTGTGGGAGAGGCTCGTCGTCCCCGCCTTCGTCTACTTCTTCGCACAGCTCTATCCCTTCCGATGGATCGCGGTGAAGGGCTCACGGACGGCGGCCGCTGCGGGCGGCTGCGTGCTGCTGCGCGCGGACGCCGCACAACGGGCGCGGATTCCGGACGCCATCCGGCACGCCGTGATCGACGACGTGGCGCTCGCGAGGGCTGTCAAGGGGAGCGGGGGGCACATCTGGCTGGGGCTGGCCGAGCGGGTCGACAGCGTGCGTCCTTATCCCCGGCTGCACGACCTGTGGCGCATGGTCTCGCGCAGCGCGTACGCCCAGCTGCGGCACAACCCGCTGCTGCTCCTCGGTACGGTCCTCGGCCTCGCCGTGGTGTACCTGGTGCCGCCGGTCGCCCTCTTCACAGGTCTCGTCGCGGGGCATACGGGGATCGCGGCGGCCGGAGGGCTCGCGTGGCTGCTGATGACGGCGACGTATCTGCCGATGCTGCGCTACTACCGGCAGCCCTTGTGGCTCGCGGCGTCGCTGCCGGTGACCGCGTTCCTGTACCTCCTCATGACGGTCGATTCCGCGGTGCAGCACTACAGGGGGCGCGGCGCGGCCTGGAAGGGCCGCACCTACGCGCGCCCGGACACCGCGCTCGACGAGCGCTGACCGGTCACTTCCCGCGGGTCGTTCGGGCCGCTTCCGCCAGGTCATTTCCTGCCGGGAGTCCAGTTCATGCCCCACCCGTAGACGCGGTCCACGGTGCGCTGCGGGCTCACGCCGCGCTCGGGGACCAGGTAGCGGGCTTCGCGCTGGACGATCAGGTCGCCGCCGTCGTTGGTGATGAGGGCGAGGGCGCAGACCGTCGAGGGCACCGTGCACTCGTCGAGCGAGAAGTCGACCGGGGCGCCGTTCAGTGGTTGCAGGGTGACCGTGGCGTGCAGGTCCGCGAACGAACGCTCCCCTTCGTAGATGGTGACGAAGATGAGGATGCGCCGGAAACTCCGCTTGTGGTCGAGGTTGACGGTGAGGTTCTCGCCGCTCGCCACGGCGCCGGTGCGGTCGTCGCCGTCGAGGTGGATGTACGGAGGCTGATGCAGCGCCCCGAAGGCGTTGCCGAGCGCCTGGACGACTCCCTTGCGGCCGTCGGACAGCTCGTAGAGGGCGCAGAGGTCGAGGTCGAGGTCCCTGTGCGTCGCGACGGCCCGGCCCCGCTTGCTGCCCCATCCCGAGAACTGCTTGCGCACCTGCCAGTTGAGGTTGACGCGCATGGCGCCGGACGTGCCGCCCTGCTTGGTCAGCGAGACCGACGGCGCCTCCTTGGTGAGCGTGACCTTGGAGAGGCGGACCGGGGCCCCCGACGGGGCGGGCGACGGAGCCGTGGTGGGGGGCGGCACGGTGACGGGCGCGGCGAGGGGCGGGGGCAGGTTCACCGGCGGACCGGCCACACGTGTGCCGGGCGCGGGCGGCATGACGGCGTGGGGCGTGCGGCCGGGCGGTGCGGGAGCAGGCGGTGCGGGGGTGATCGGCGTGGCGACGGTCGGCGCGGGCGGTGCCGCGTGCTGCGGCTCGTCCACCGTGATGCCGTAGTCCTTCGCCAGCCCTTCCAGTCCGCTGCCGTAGCCCTGTCCGACCGCGCGGAACTTCCAGGCACCCTGGCGCCGGTAGAACTCGCCGAGCACGAAGGCGGTCTCGACGGTCGCGTCCTTGCTGTCGAAGCGCGCGATCTCCGTGCCCTGCCCCGCGTCGAGCACACGGATGTACAGACCGGGCACCTGCCCGAAGGTGCCGCCGTCCGCGGAGGCGGCCAGCACCACGGTCTCGATTGCGCCCTCCACGCGCGCGAGGTCGACGAACAGCGTGTCGGTCACCTGGCCGCCGTCGCCCCGCTTGCCCTCGTGCCGCACGGCGCCGGAGGCGTGTGCCGGCCGGTTGTAGAACACGAAGTCGCCGTCGGAGCGGACCTTTCCGGACACCAGCAACAGCGCGGATGCGTCCGCGTCGGGCACCCCGGGCCCCGAACGCCACCCCATTTCGACGCGCAACGCACGCGTCGGCACAGGAACATTCGAACCTTTAGGCATTGTCATGTCCGCCCCCATCACGTGTCACCGCGCCAGGCCACGCCTCGGGCCGCCCCTCGGACCCTTTCCCCGACCAACCTATTCCCCCAGGACTCCGAACTCCTGTGAGGTACCTCGGAAGGCCCCAGGAAGAGCCCCGAAGACTGCCGGTCAACCGCCGGTAACCCCCTCGGAACTCGGCCTTTACGCGATCTGAACCCCGCTTGACGCCCTTTTTTGCCGAGTTCGCTCGCATTGGGGATCCCGCGTCACTGCCGACACGAAAAACAACCCTCTTATCGGTCTCCCCAACCAGCACATCGTGGGCTTAACTTATGTGCCATGACCTCCCCCCGCTCCACCTATGGCGGCGGTTACTACTCCGCGCCGTCCTTCCCGGACACCCCGATCTACGACTCCTTGGTCGCCGAGCGGGGCACTCCCCAGATCGCCCCGATCAGGGTCCCCGCCGCCTACGACACGGGCAACAGCTACCTTCCCGCGCTTCCGTCGGCACTTCCCGCCCTGCCGGCCGGACCCTCACAGCAGGCCCCCATGTACGGCGGCTACCCGCAGGCCCAGCAGCCCGCGCCGCTGCAGCAGGCCCCGGCGCCGTACATCCCGCAGCAGGCCGGCGCTCCGCGTGGCTACCCGGGACCCCAGCAACAGCCGCAGCGCCCGATGGCGGCCGGCACCGGCTACGAGGCGATGCGCCCCGCGGCTCCCCGCCCCGCACCGGCTCCGTACCAGGAGCCGTACAACAACCAGCAGTACCGCGGGTACTGAGGGGCTGAGGCAGGCAGGCACCGCCCCATTCGGAACGGAATGTCGGTGCCTGCTGGCACGATGGAGTCATGGGGAATGCGGAGCTTTACTCGATCCATGTCCATCCGGTCAAAGCCTTCCGGGCTCTCTCGCCCCGGGAGGCCGTCGTGGAGCCCTGGGGACTGGCCGGAGACCGACGCTGGGTACTGATCGACGACGGGGGAAAGGTCGTCACCCAGCGCCAGCAACCGCGGCTGGCACTGGCCGCCGCCGAGCTGCTGCCCGGCGGCGGCATACGTCTGTCCGCGCCCGGCCGTGAGCCGCTGACCGTCCCCGTGCCCCAGCCGGCCGGCACGACACCGCTGGACCTCTTCGGCGACAAGGTGGAGGCCGTCCTCGCGGACACGGCCGCGCACGCCTGGTGCAGTGACTACCTGGGGACCGAGGTGCGTCTCCTCCACATGGACGATCCCGCCACGCGCAGGCCCGTGGACCCGGAGTACGCACGTCCGGGCGAGACCGTCAGCTTCGCCGACGGCTATCCCCTGCTGGTCACCACACTCGCCTCGCTGGACGCGCTCAACACCTGGATCGCGCGGGGCGACCGCGCCGATGAGGGCCCCCTCCCGATGAACCGCTTCCGGCCGAACGTGGTGGTGGCGGGCACGGCGGCATGGGCCGAGGACGACTGGCGGCGGATCGCCATCGGCGAGGTCACCTTCCGAGTGCCCAAGATGTGCGGCCGCTGCGTCGTGACCACCACCGACCAGGACACCGCCCAGCGCGGCAAGGAGCCGCTGCGCACGCTCGGACGCCACCGCCGCTTCGGCTCCCAGCTCGTCTTCGGACAGAACCTGGTTCCGGAGTCCAGCGGCACGGTGCGGATCGGCGATCCGGTCACAGTCCTCGAATGACGTGCCCACGGGGAACCCGGGCCCCGGGCACGGTCGTTGAGACCGCGTGAGAAGTTCATGAGAGGCCATGGGAAAGGGTGATTTCGCTCTCTCTTTTCCGAGGCTCGCATATGAACGGCTCCGCCGGGGGTTATCACGGAGGCGAAAGGGGGTGCGGGACGGTGCGAGCTATCGGCGGACTCTGGCGCTGGCGACACAATCCGCTGCGCCGCACGACCGATCTGGTCGAGGCGTGGCTGGCCCTGCTGGCCGTCCTGCTGATCCTCACCCTCGCGCCCCTGATCGGCGTCCTCACCGGAGCGACGGCGCAGAACGCCCTCCAACAGGCCGTTCGGGACCAGCGCCTGGCCCGCCACGAAGTGACGGCCACCGTCGTCGGCAAGGCGGACCGGGCCCCGCTGGACCCCGACCCCGAGGCCTCGTCGGCGCACGATGTGCACAGCCGCGTGCTCGCCGACTGGACCGCCCCGGACGGCACGGCCCATCACGCCAAGGTGATAGCCGCTCTCGAATCACCGCACAAGGGCGACCACTTCTCCCTCTGGACCGACGAGCACGGTGACATAGTCGGCCGCCCGCTGGATTCGGCCACCGCGACGACGCATGCCGTGCTGGCGGGCCTCGGCGCGGCCCTGCTGACCGCCGGGCTCCTCGACAGCGGCAGACGTCTGATCGTGTGGCGCATGGTCCTGCGCCGGTACGCCCGTTGGGATCAGGCATGGGACAGGGCGGGCCCGGACTGGGGCAGGACGGGCACCGGCAGCTGACCGCCTTCCGGCTCCGGTCAACCCACCGTCCCCGCGCACGCTACGGTGGACCGACCGAACCGTTCGGCACCGTCGTGAGAAACTGTTCTTGATCGCGACGGGGTTTCAGCACGGCCTCGCAGGACCCGCGTACGACGAGGTGGGGGCACAACAGCGCCATGGCACAGGGCACGGTCCAGGTGACGCACACCGGCACCTCGCGGTGGCGGCGCCGCACAGGAGAGTACGCATCGCTGGCCGCCGCCCTGGAGGCCGCGGCCGACGGGGACGTGCTCACCGTCGCCCCCGGCACCTACCGGGAGAATCTCGTGGTCCAGCGCGCGGTGACGCTGCGCGGACCGGAAGGCTCCCCCGGCTCCGTGCGCATCGCGCCGGTGGACGGGGTGCCGCTGACGGTGCGTGCCTCGGCCGTGGTCCAGGATCTGCACGTGGAGGGCCAGGACTCGGCCGCCCCCGCGCTGCTCGTCGAGGAGGGCACCCCGGAGCTCCTCGACCTGCGGATCGTCACGCGCTCCGCGGCCGGCATCGAGGTGCGCGGCGGCGCCCGTCCGACCGTGCGGCGCTGCACGGTCGACAATCCGGCCGGTGTCGGCATCGCCGTACTGGACGGCGGCGGTGGGGTGTTCGAGGAGTGCGAGGTCGTCGCCTCCGGGCAGTCCGGCATCGCGGTGCGCGGGGGCGCCCATCCCCGTCTGGAGCGCTGCCGGGTGCGCCACGCCTCCGGTGCGGGCCTGTCGGTGACCGGCGAGAACTCCTCGCTCGAGGCGGTCGGTTGCGAGGTGTACGAGGTCAAGGGCTCCGGCGTGCAGATCACCGCACGCGCCGCGGCCCATCTCACCGACTGCGATGTGCACCGCACGACGTCGGACGGTGTCACGCTGGACACGGACGCCGTACTCACGCTCGCCGACTGCCGCATCCACGACATCCCGGAGAACGCGGTGGACCTGCGTTCCCGCTCGGTCCTCACCCTGACCCGCACCACCGTGCGGCAGTTCGGGCGCAACGGCCTGTCGGTCTGGGACCCGGGCACACGCGTGGACGCCAACCAGTGCGAGATCTTCGACAGCACGGGCGACTACCCCGCGGTGTGGGTCAGCGACGGCGCGACCGCGGTGCTCGAGTCCTGCCGGGTGCACGACGTGCCCGACGCCCTGTTCGTCCTCGACCGCGGTTCACGCGTGGACGTCGTCGACAGTGACCTCTCCCAAGTGCGCAACACCGCCGTCTCGGTGAGCGACGGCGCCACCGCGCAGCTCGACGACTGCCGGATCCGCGACGCCGCGACCGGCGCCTGGTTCCGTGACCACGGAAGCGGCGGCACCCTGTCCGGCTGCACCGTGGACGGCACCCAGACCGGCGTGATCGTCACCAAGGGCGCCGACCCCACCTTCGAGCGCTGCACGGTCGACTCGCCCGCGGAGGCCGGTTTCTACGTGTCTGCGGGCGGCCGCGGGAGTTTCCACAACTGCCGCGTGACGGGCAGCGGGGGCTACGGCTTCCACGTCATCGACGGCTGCCGGGCGACGCTGAAGAAGTGCCGTACGGAGCGCTGCGCGCGCGGGGGTTACGAGTTCGCCGACGGCGGCAACGCACCGGGCGGCGGCCCGGTCGTCGAGGACTGCACGAGCGACGAGAGCGCCGGAGTGCGCCCCCCGGCACACGAGACGGCCGTCCAGACGTCCAACCCGTCCTCGGGCCTGCTCGGCGCGATCCCGGGCCAGCGCAGCACCGAGCAGGAACCGCTCGTCACCACCACCGAGCCCGAGCCCGCGCAGCCGGCCCGCACGTCGAAGGTCGTCCTCGGCGAACTCGACGGGCTGGTGGGCCTGGACAGCGTCAAGCGCGAGGTGCGCGCCCTCACCGACATGATCGAGGTGGGCCGCCGCAGACAGCAGGCGGGCCTCAAGGCGGCCTCCGCCCGCCGCCATCTGGTCTTCACCGGCTCCCCCGGCACCGGCAAGACGACGGTCGCCCGGCTGTACGGCGAGATCCTGGCCTCGCTCGGTGTCCTGGAGAAGGGACATCTCGTGGAGGTGTCCCGCGTCGACCTGGTCGGCGAGCACATCGGATCCACGGCGATCCGCACCCAGGAGGCGTTCGACCGGGCCCGCGGCGGCGTCCTGTTCATCGACGAGGCGTACGCGCTGTCGCCGGAGGACTCGGGCCGTGACTTCGGCCGCGAGGCCATCGACACACTCGTGAAGCTGATGGAGGACCACCGGGACGCGGTCGTCGTGATCGTCGCGGGCTACACGGCCGAGATGGAGCGGTTCCTCACCGTCAACCCCGGTGTGGCGTCCCGCTTCTCACGGACCATCACCTTCAGCGACTACATCCCCGAGGAGTTGCTGCGGATCGTGGAGCAGCAGGCCGAGGAGCACGAGTACAGCCTGGCGCCCGGCGCGCCCGAGGCGCTGCTGAAGTACTTCACGGCGATCCCCAAGGGCCCGGCGTTCGGCAACGGCCGCACCGCGCGGCAGACCTTCGAGGCGATGGTCGAGCGGCACGCGGGGCGGGTCGCCCAGCTCGACGAGCCGAGCACGGACGACCTCACGCTGCTCTACCCGGAGGACCTGCCGGAGCTGCCCTGACCATCGCCCTGTGGGACGGGTGGTCGCCCTCGGATCGTGCGCCCTCAGGTCGTGGCGTCGCCTTCGGGGCGGGGGCTCGGTACCGCCTCCCGCCGTAGCCGCGCCAGCAGTCGTTCGCGTTCCTCGGCGAAGGCCGGGTCCGCCTGGTAGTCCCCGTGTCCGAGGATCGGCGCGGGCAGCGGATGCTCCTGGGTGCGCCCGTAGGCGAGCGGGTCGTGCAGGGCCGCTCGGTCGACCTGGGGGCCGCAGTCACCGGGCAGCCGTACGGGGCCGCCGATGGGGTCGGTGAGACGGTACAGGTTGCGCCAGCAGTCCACCTCTCGGTGCAGGGAGGTGAGGGCGGCCGGGCCGAAGTGGGCCGGGAACCAGCGCCCGTAGAGCCGTTCCAGGGGAGAGCCGTAGGTGAGCAGGGCGACCCGCTTGCGTACGGAGGGCTTCAACTGCCAGGCCGCGGCGGCGGCCAGCACACTGCCCTGGGAGTGCCCGGAGAGCACCAGGCGCCCGCCGGTGGCGCGGGTCCAGGTGACCATGCGCCAGGTCAGGTCGGGCACGGCACGCTCGGCGTAGCAGGGCGGCGCGAAGGGGTGGGCGGCCCGCGGCCAGAAGGTGCCGACGTCCCAGAGGATGCCGATGGTGCGGCGGGCCGCCGGGTCCTTGTAGGCGCGCCGACCCGAGGTGACGAGAAGGATGAAGCCGAGGCCGATCAGCCAGGACCCGAGCGCCTGCGCGGCTTCGGCGGCGCCCCGGACGAAGGCGTACGACCCTCGCGCGGCCTCGGTCGGGGTGTCACCGGTCGTCAGGGCGCCCACCAGGGCTCCGGCGCCGAGCAGCAGGGTGACGAACGAGATGACGCCGACCATGAGGGGTGCCCGGTCGGTGAGGGCGGCCATCGCACGGGTGCTCGCGATACGGCGGGTGCGGGTGGTGTCCTTGGCCTCGCCCCGGTAGTCGAGTTCTACCGCGCGCATCTCGAGGCGGCGCAGCCGCCAGGTGCGCCGGGCCAGCCTGCCGCACAGGCCGAGGAGCACAAGAAGCGTCGGCGGGATCACGGACGCCTGCCAGGTCAGCAGAACGGGCGGGCCGGGCAGCGAACCCCGGGTGCCGTCCAGCCAGTCGGCGACGCGCTGGGCGACTCCGCCGGACATCACGCCGCCCAGAGCGCAGGCCAGCATCGCGACGGCGGGCCCGGCCAGACCGCGCAGGGCGGTGCGCGGATCGGGCCGTGTGCGGTACAGGACACGGGCCACCACGCCGAGCGCGATGACGAGCAGTCCCTGCGCGAGCGCGAGGCCGCCGAAGATCCCGTCGCCCGGCAGTCGCCCCGCCGAGTGCCAGCCGGGCCGTGGCCATCCGGCGTACAGCAGGGTCAGGGCGAACAGGCTGATCGAGCCCAGAGGCAGCAGGCGCACCAGGGTGGCGTCCAGTTCCCGGTCCAGCCGGTGTTCGCTGCGCCCGCGTCGACAGACCACCCACAGCACCACGACCGCGCCCACGGCGAGGGACGCGTACAGCAGCAGGCCCAGGGTCTCCAGTGCGACGGGGCCTTCGCTCCCCCGGTCGAAGCGGGCCGCGGGGCCGCCGACGGCGGCGGTGACGGTGAGGAATCCCGCCGCGGTGTGCGCGGCGCGCAGCCGGGCCACCAGGCGGCGCCCGTACCAGAAGCCGGGTCTGCCGAGCCCGGTGCGGCCGGTCTCCTCGGCGGGCTCGGGCCCGCGCGAGACGGGCTGCTGGGACTCGTACGCGCTCCAGGTGCGGTGCGAGAGGTACCAGAGCAGGCAGGTGAGCCCCGCGGGCACCAGGGCGGCCAGGGCGAGACGCCGGCCGGGCCGGCTCCACCAGCCGTTGTCGGACAGGTCCGGGGAGAGGAAGCCCAGCCAGGAGTGCGCCTCGGCGCACGCGCGTGTGCCCGCGCACTGCCAGGCGGTCAGGTCGAGGGCGACCTCGCAGGCCGCGGCGACCAGCAGCACGGTGAGGGTGAGCCCGGCCAGCCGCACCAGCAGGCCGTACAGGCGGACCGTCCGGGTGCGGCCGCGGGTGGCGGGACGCATCCAGTGCGCGAGGTTGACAACCATGAAGGGCAGCAGCAACAGCCACAGGGCCCTGGTGCCGTTGCCGGAGGTGAGGTTGCACCACACATAGGCCTCGGGGACCGGTTTGCCCCGGTAGTCGTCGGGGCGCCGCTCCGCGTCGGCGTCGTCGACGCGCCGGTGGACGGCCGCCGTGTCGTCGCCGCTGATCCGGACCGTCCGCGGATCGTCCAGCATCTTCTCGGGTGTGGTGCCGCCGACTCCATGGACCAGGAGTTCGAGGGCGGTGTCGGCCGCTTCGGGCCGCTGTGCGGGGCCGCTGAGCTCTCCCGCCGAGGCGTGTTCCCGTGCACGTTCCACTGTTCTGCACTTCCCCCGTGCCGCGCGTCTGGCATGTGTCATGTGCAGGTACAAGGATCTCCTCTCAGGGGTGCCCGCACACCGGTGGTCACGAAATCTCCCCGATACGTGTGACAGTGACGCGGCGGAAGGAAAGCGGTGTCCTCGCGGTGAGTGGCACACGTGTCGGTGGCCCGTGCGAGGATGGGTCGTCCTCCAGGCCTAGGACAAGGAGAATGTCCACGTGGGAGTGGGTTCGGACGGAGTGTCGGGCAGCTTGTGGCGAAAGGACCGGAGCGGACGTGAGTGAGAATCAGAACCTTCTCGCGGAGCAGCGTCGCGCCCTGATTCTCGACGAGGTACGGCGTCGGGGCGGCGTCCGGGTGAACGAGCTGACCCGCAAGCTCGGCGTCTCGGACATGACGGTCCGTCGTGACCTCGACGCCCTCGCCCGCCAGGGCGTGGTGGAGAAGGTGCACGGCGGCGCGGTGCCGGTGGTCGAGGCGAGTACGCACGAGCCGGGCTTCGAGGCCAAGTCGGGTCTGGAACTGACCGCCAAGGAGGACATCGCGCGGGCCGCCGCCGAACTGGTCGCGCCGGGCACGGCGATCGCGCTCTCGGGCGGTACGACGACATACGCGCTGGCCCATCAGCTCCTTGACGTGCCGGACCTGACCGTGGTCACCAACTCGGTGCGGGTGGCCGACGTCTTCCACGCGGCGCAGCGCCTCTCCGGACAGCGGCAGGGCGCGGCCACGGTCGTGCTGACGGGCGGGGTGCGCACCCCGTCGGACTCCCTGGTCGGCCCGGTGGCCGACCAGGCCATCGCGGCGCTCCACTTCGACGTGCTGTTCCTCGGGGTGCACGGGATATCGGTCGAGGCGGGCCTGTCGACGCCGAACCTGGCGGAGGCCGAGACCAACCGGCGACTGGTGCAGTCCGCGCGGCGGGTCGTCGTGGTCGCCGACCACACCAAGTGGGGCACGGTGGGTCTGAGTTCGTTCGCCGCGCTGGCCCAGGTCGACACGCTGGTCACCGACGCCGGGCTGCCGGCCGAGGCGCGGGCGGAGGTCTCCGAACACCTGCGGCGCCTGATGGTGGCCGGAGAGTCCGAGGACGGTACAGACATCTGACGGTCCGCCAGCTATGGTGACGCTGCCCGCGGCTCCGATCCCAGGTGGGGGTTTCGTCCATGGCACGCCGTCTGCGCCCGGTGGGACCCGACTTCGCCGAGACCGCTCCCCTACGTCTGGTGTTCGCCCGTGAGGTGGCTGCCCCTCCGGAGGCTGTCTTCCGGGCGCTGGCCGAGGACGTACCCGGCTGGAGCGAGTGGTTCTCGGCGGTGACGCTCGCCCGGCCGACCGGGGACGGCGCCGGGCGGGAGGTCCGGCTCCGGGGCGGTACACGCTTCCAGGAGACGGTCCTCGTGGCCGAGGCCCCCGAGGTGTACGCGTACCGGGTGGACGTCACGAACACGCCCGGCCCCCGTGCGCTGGTCGAGGAGTGGCGGCTGACCCCGGCCGGGAAGGGCACCCGGGTCCAGTGGACCTTCGCCGCCGACGGCGCGACCCCGTTCCGACTGGCTCTGAAACTGGGCCGGTCGGGTCTGGGCCGCGCCTTCCGTCAGGCGGTGACGGCGCTGGACCGACGGCTGGCGTCGACACACGCGTGACGGCGAGTCCGCGCGCTGACGCGCCTCGTGCCCTGCCGTCCGGCCGTCACTCCGGCCAGACGCCCGTCTGCAGCAGGGACGCGATCGCCGCCGTGTAGGGCGCGATGTCCAGCCCCTGTTCGGCCAGCCACGCGTCCGAGTAGTACTTGTCGAGATAGCGGTCTCCGGGGTCGCAGAGCAGTGTCACCACGCTCCCCTTGTGCCCCTCCGTCACCATCTCGGCGACGATCTTCAGCGCGCTCCACAGACCGGTGCCGGTAGAGCCGCCCGCCTTGCGGCCGATGGCCTGTTCCAGTGCCCGTACGGCCGCGACGCTCGCGGCGTCCGGCACCTTCATCATCCGGTCGATCGCGCCCGGCACGAAGCTCGGCTCCATGCGGGGCCTGCCGATGCCCTCGATACGCGAGCCGCAGTCGCAGGTGACGTCCGGATCGCCGGTGGTCCAGCCCTCGAAGAAGCACGAGTTCTCCGGGTCGGCGACGCAGATGCGGGTGTCGGCCTGCATGTAGTGGACGTAGCGCGCGAGGGTCGCCGAGGTGCCGCCGGTGCCGGCCGTGGCGACGATCCACGCGGGCTCCGGGAAACGCTCCAACTCCAGCTGGCGGAAGATGGATTCGGCGATGTTGTTGTTGCCGCGCCAGTCCGTGGCCCGTTCCGCGTAGGTGAACTGGTCCATGTAGTGGCCGCCCGTCTCGACCGCGAGAGCGGCGGACTCCTCGTACATCCTGCGGGAGTCGTCCACGAAGTGGCACTGCCCGCCGTGGAACTCGATCAGCCGGCACTTCTCGGCGCTCGTGGTGCGCGGCATGACCGCGATGAAGGGCACGCCGATCAGCTTCGCGAAGTACGCCTCGGAGACCGCCGTCGAGCCGCTGGACGCCTCGATCACCGGGCGGCCCGGCCGGATCCAACCATTGCAGAGCCCGTACAGGAAGAGCGACCGGGCGAGGCGGTGCTTGAGGCTGCCGGTGGGGTGGGTCGACTCGTCCTTCAGGTAGAGGTCGATACCCCATGCCTCGGGCAGCGGGAAGCACAGCAGATGGGTGTCCGCCGAGCGGCGGGCGTCGGCCTGGACCTTGCGGACGGCCTCTTTGAGCCAGCTCCGGTAGCGCGCGTCACTGTGGTCGACGTCGAGGGTTTCGCCGGTCCGGATCTGCTGAGGGGTGCTCACGGCAGGGCTCCTTACGCATCGCGCCGACGCCGGTTCAGATGGTCGGACGCCTCGATCATAAACACCTTGCGCACGCTTCTCACCTGCATAAACACACCTTTGAGCACCTCAAAGGCACCCCTGGACCATGGGTGTCCGAAGCGACGGGGGCGCACCCGGGCGAGTGCTCCCGTCCCCGCCGTCACCTCGCCATGTGCACTGGTGCTCGCCGCTGCCTGCGGGCAGACTGCACCGCATGGGACGCCGCCCGCGTCCGGCCGCGCAGCACGGGGTGGCACTCCCGGAGTGGTCACGCACACCGGATCACGACCCGCGCGGGATCCGGGGCCGGGAGGCGGGACGGAGCACAGCCGACGCGCACAAGGGGGCGGAGCATCATGGCGGAGCCGGAGTTCACGGCCACGGGCGTGCGGATCGGAAAGAGGCTGCGGTCGCTCACCCGGGCCGGGCAGGTCCGGATCAGTGACGGCAGGCTGGAGTTGCTGACGAGTTACGGCAGCGAGATCGACAGTGCGCCGGTGCAGGCGGTGCGGGCGTCGAAGCCGTGGTTCGCGCCCGAGGACCGGGCGTTGGCGGACGTCAACGGCACCCGCTATTCGCTCACGCTCGGCGAGCACGATCCGGCGCCCGGCAAGCCGGGGCCACCCTCGGCACGCCGGTTCATAGAGGCGGTTCGCAGGGCGGCGGGGCGCAACGGCTGAGTCGGCCGCGCGGCAACCGACACGGGAGCCTTCGGTTCGCCACCGGCAAGGGCCGACACAGGCACCCACGACACGCGACCGACGACGCCCCGCGCGGGAGTCGTCCACGCGCGACCACAGACGCCCCGCGCGCGAGCCGTCGGCCCCCGGCCGACGACCGCCGACGGGTCAGCCCCGGGCGCGCGACCAGCGGTGCTCGCACGTGGCGGCGATCGGTACGGGGGCCCAGGCCCGCACCCCCAGGTGGCCGGCACGGGGGACCTCGACCGGCAACCGGCGACGGCGGACGGACAGGCCTCGGGCTGCGCACCGGCGACGGTCGACACGGGCGCGTTCACCACGGCCGGCAACAGCCGACAGACAAGCCCCGGGCTCGCAGTCGGCGACGGCCGGACCGGGAGCACCGCGCTCGCGGCCGGCGCGTCCCGATGCCGGGGCCCCTGGTCGACGAGGGCCGAAGCCGGGCCTCGAACCCGCGGCCGGCGAAGCGGCGTGGGGGACCAGGTGCGACAGCCACCGCCACGCAGCCGGCGGCGACCCACAACGGAGCGTTGGGCTCACAGCAGGCGGCACCCTGACCGGCAACCTCCAACTCACGTACGGCGAACCCCGAAACGGCAACCACGCGCCCACAACCGCCGACCATCGACGGAACAGCCCTGGGCCCTCGGCCGCCGACCGTCGGCGACGAAGCCCCGAGTTCTCGACCGGCGACGGCCGGCCACGAAGGGCGGGGCTCGTGGGCGGCCGTGCTCCGGCCGGGGGCATCCGGGGCGCGTCCGGCGGGGTCCGGTGTCGAGGCCCTCGGGCGGCTACGGCCGAGGGGAGCCCGACCCTGGACCGGCGCCGTCGGCGCAGGAGCCCCCGCGCGCGATCGGCGCCGGTGGGCACACGAGCAAGGCACACGAGCAATCCGCCCGCACCCCGCGACGGTGCACGATGAACCCTCGCCCGGCGAACGCCGCCGCTCAGGCAAGGCCTCCGCCCCGCACTCCGCGATGGCTGGGGCCGGAGCGGACCGCACCGCGAGTTGCGGGACCACACCCCCTGAGTCACGCTGTTCTCACATCATCACTCTGAGTTTACCGGCGATAACGCTACGAACCATCCCGCCGGTCACCGCAGCAGGCGGCCGTTCCACTCAGCCACTCTGCTGGATCCGATCTCCGTCTTCTTCCGGACCTCAATTCGGGGAGTCGCAGCCGTGATCAGCCAGCCAAGCAGGCATTGCACGGTGGAGCTCCAAGCCCTGCCGTCGCGGATCGGCCAGGTCCGCAGAATCCTTTCTGCGCAATTGCGCTACTGGCACCAGGACCCCTTGATAGACCAGGCCGCGCTCGGAGTGACCGAGCTGCTGACCAACGTCCACCAGCACGCCCAGCCGGACAAGCTGTGCACCGTGGAGATCGAGCTGCTGCTCGACCGGCTCACGGTCTCGGTGCACGACCACGACCCCCGTCTGCCCGAGGTACAGGACGTGGACCCCACGGCCACCTGCGGACGCGGTCTCGCGATGATCGCCGCGGTGAGCGAGAGCTGGGGCGTGCGTCCGGACGGCGAGTCGGGCAAGGTCGTGTGGTTCACCCTGCCGGCGACCTCGCCCGCGGTGGCGCAGCCCGTGCTTCCGCCTTACGAACCCCCTCGCGAGACCACGCGCCGACACACCGTCGCCCCGCTCGACGAACGCCGGCCCGAACACGCTCCCGCCCGGTCCGCCGTTGCCGGCTGACCGGGCGGTGCCCCCCTTCTCTTGGCGATGGCGCGCAGCACGTCCAGGCGTGCCGCCCGCCGGGCCGGGCACAGTCCCGCGAGGCCCACGAGCGCCACCACCACCACGAGCCGCCCGGGCGGGACCGCGAAGGCGAAGGCGCTGTCCGACGCGCCGTCGGAGGCCTTGCCCGGACGACGGCGACGCGTTGCCGCTGTCTGCCGGAGAGTTCGGCGGGACGGCGGCGCATCAGGGTGCCGGGAAGCCGACGCTCACCCCGTCCAGGGCCCTGACGGCGGTGTCGCCGCTGCCGCGTACACCTTCACGGCGTCGGCGACGCCCGCTGCACGACGCGTCGTGGTCGCGGTCGTCATGCCGCTCCTCCCTTGCCCGGGCGGCCGAACTGCTCGTCCAGGACGGAGAGCCGGCGCCAGTACTCGTCCTCGTCGATCTCACCGGTGGCGAAGCGGCGGCCGAGCAGCGCGATCGGCGAGTCTCCCGCCGCACGGGAGTCGCGGGGCGGACCGAAGTCGCCCATGGCGCGCCACGGTCCGCGGCGCCCGCGCCCCACGGTGCGGCGCAGGACCGTCACGACGCCGATCACGACGGCCGCCCAGATCAGCGGGAAGAACAGGATCCACGGGCCGGGGCCGCCGTCCCAGTTCGCCAGCGTCTGCATCTCGGGTCATCTCCTAGGTGGGTGGGAGCTGTTGCGATACATCGAGACTCGCTTCGGAAGGGGTGTGAGTCGTCGTACGGCCAGCGGCCGTTCCCGTACCTCCGCGGGAGTACACGGGGCTCCGCCGCCTGCTTCCCCAGCCCGCCATCAAGACGCTCGACTCTGTACCTACTAGTATGTATAGTGAGATCATGAGCACTCCGGAGCGGCTGATCGAGTCCACGCGCGAGCTGTTGTGGGAGCGCGGTTACGTGGGCACCAGCCCCAGGGCGATCCAGCAGCACGCGGGCGCCGGGCAGGGCAGCATGTACCACCACTTCAAGGGCAAGCCCGATCTCGCCCTGGCCGCGATCCGACGCACCGCCGAGGAGTTGCGGGCCACTGCCGAGGACGTACTCGACGCGCCCGGCTCACCGTACGAACGCGTCGAGGCGTATCTGCGACGGGAGCGTGACGTTCTGCGTGGCTGTCCGGTCGGTCGGCTGACGATGGACCCGGACGTGATCGCCAGTGCGGAGCTCCGTGCCCCCGTCGACGAGACGATCGACTGGCTGCGCGAGCGACTGGCCGGGATCGTCGAAGAGGGCAAGGAGCAGGGGCAGTTCGCGCCGTCGCTCGACTCCGAGGAGATCGCAGCGACGATCCTCGCGACCGTGCAGGGGGGCTATGTGCTCGCGCGGGCCTCCGGCTCCCCGGCCGCCTTCGACACGGCCGTCCGCGGGCTGCTCGCCCTGCTCTCCCCCACCCGTCGGGGCCTCGACTGAAAGCCTGGAGGTCTGAAGGTCTGAAGGCCCCTCAAGGAGGTCTGCGATGCACGCGATGCAGTACGAACTGACGTTCCCCGCCGACTACGACATGGGGATCATTCGCGCCCGGGTGTCCCGTATCGGGCACCTCCTCGACGACTGGGAGGGGCTCCGCTTCAAGACATTCCTGATGCGTGAGCGTGGGGTGCACGGCTCGCCGGTCAACCAGTACGCGCCCTTCTACCTCTGGAACACCGTCGAGGGCATGAACTCCTCCCTCTGGGGCGGTGCCTTCCAGGGACTCGTCAATGACTTCGGGCGGCCGGTGGTGCAGAACTGGACGGGCCTCGCGTACGAGGAGGGCTCCGCCGCCGGTGCTCCGGCCCACGTCGCGGTGCGGCGACGGCAGTCCGTGCCGGAGGGCGCCGACCTGGCCGAGGTGACGGCGCGGGCCGTGGCGGAGGCGGAGCGGCTGGCCTCACTCGACGGAGCGGTCTGCGCGGCCGCCGCCGTCGACCCGCGCCACTGGGAGCTGGTGCACTTCTCCCTCTGGGACCACGACACGCCCAAGGCTCCCGGCGAGGTCTTCCAGGTGCTGCATGTGTCGGCGCCCGGGCGCGACCGGCTCCCCCGGGGCCGACAGTGGTGAGCCCTGACCCCACGAGCCTCGGAAGCACGGTCCCCGCGAGAGTCCGTACGGTCCTCGGGGACGTCCCGCCCGAGCACCTCGGGGTGTGCGACGCCCATGACCACCTCTTCTTCGGCAGCCCCGCGCTCCCCGGCCAGGAACTGCGTGACGCGTCCGCCGCGCGGGCCGAACTGGCCGCGTTCCGCGAGCAGGGCGGCGGGAGTGTGGTGCAGTGGACGCCGTACGGACTGGGCCGGCGCGCCGCGGACCTGCCGCTCCTCTCCCGTGACACCGGCGTCCATGTGGTCGCCGCGACGGGTCTGCACCAAGCGGTCCACTACACACCGGAGTCGCTCACCGAACTGCGCGGCAGGCTGGCGGACGTCTTCGTCTCCGAACTCACGTCGGGCATCGGCACGTCCGGGGTCCGGGCCGGACTCGTCAAGGTCGCGGGCGGCTTCCACGCGCTCGACGCGCACGCCCGCTGGACGATGACCGCGGCGGCCGAGGCCCACCACGCCACGGGCGCGCCGATCGCCGTGCACCTGGAGCTGGGGACGGCCGCGCTCGACGTACTCGACCTGCTGTGCGGCGCGTTGGAGGTGCCGCCGCACCGGGTGATCCTGGGCCACCTCAACCGCTCCCCGGACCTCGTGGTGCAGCGCCAGGCCGCCGAGGCGGGCGCCTACCTCGCCTTCGACGGCCCCTCCCGCGCGAACCACGCCACCGACTGGCGCATGCCCGACGCCGTACGCGCCCTGGCCGACGCGGGTTTCGGCCACCGTCTGCTCCTCGGCGCCGACACGACGACCGCTGCGGCGCGCTCGGTCAACGGCGGCCCCGGGATGCCGTATCTGCTGCGCCGGGTGCGCCCACGGCTCGCACTGGCTCTGGGTGCGGAACTCGTGGAGCGCGTCTTCACGGAGAACCCCGCCCGGGCGCTCGCCGTGCAGTGGCACGATGCGCCACCCCGTCCGCCGCGACTGCCGGACCGGCCCTAGGGCCGGCCGCGCTCGGCGAACTCGTCGATCTGGGCCGTCGAGGTGGCGATGAACACCCCGGCGGGCGAGCCCCCCTTCGTGCTCCCCCACCGCGTCGACGGCCTCGACTCAGACCTGGGCGAGGGCCGCCGGTGGGTCGTCCAGGACCGGCTGCCAGGCCAACTCCGCCGCGCCCACCAGAGTGTTGTGGTCCAGGGTGCAGGCGAGGATCGGTACGCCACCGCTCTGGCCCCACAGGCTGCGGTCGGCGACGACGGCGCGCAGGCGGCCGGGGTCGGCGTCGAGGAGGCTGCGGTGCAGGCCGCCGAGAATGATCCGGTCGGGGTTGAGGATGTTGACGAGTCCGGCGAGTCCCAGGCCGAGGCGGTCGATCAGCGCCTCGGTGGCCGTGCGGACGGAGGGGTCCTGGTCGTATCGGGTGCGGATCAGGTCGTTGGCCTGCTGGAGGAGGGACACCTCGGGGCCGGGGTCGCGGCCCGCCGCCATGAGGAAGGCCAGGGGGTCCGCCTCGACGTCGAGGCAGCCGCGGCTGCCGCAGTAGCAGGGGCGGCCCTCGGGGTTGACGGTGAGGTGGCCGACTTCGAGGGCGAGGCCCGAGCTGCCCGTGTGCAGTCTCCCGTCGAGCACGAGCGCGCCGCCGACGCCCCGGTGCCCGGTGGCCACGCACAGCAGGTCGCGGGAGCCGCGCCCGGCGCCGTGGCGGTGCTCGGCGAGGGCGGCCAGGTTGACGTCGTTCGCGGCGAAAGCCGGGCCCTCTATGCCCGCCGCGCGCACCCGTTCGGCGAAGATCCGGCGTACGGGGGCGCCTGCGGGCCAAGCCAGGTGGAGGGGGTTGAGGGCGAGCCCGTCCGGTTCGGCGACGGCGGACGGCACGGCGAGTCCGGCGCCCACGCAGCGCCGCCCGGTCTCGCGGAGCAGCTCCGCGCCGGTCTCGACGACGGCGCCCAGCACCTTCGACGGGTCGGCGTCGACGGTCTCGCAGCTGGGCGCGGTGGCGACGATCCGGCCGCCGAGCCCGACCAGCGCGGCGCGGAATCCGTCGGCGTGCACCTGCGCGGCCAGCGCGACAGGACCGTCCTCGGCGACCTCCAGGCGGTGCGAGGGCCGTCCCTGCGAACCGGCCGCCGCGCCGGGCCGGGCGTCGACCCGGATCAGTCCCAGCGCCTCCAACTCCGCGGCCACCGCGCCCGCGGTGGCCCGGGTGACGCCCAGCTCCGCGGTGAGTACGGCACGCGTCGGCGCACGCCCGGTGTGCACGAGTTCCAGCGCGGGTCCGAGCGCCCCGCGCCCCCGGTCCAGCCGCGTCCGCGTGTTCCCTTCCCCCGCCGTCCGGGGGCCCGCCTTGCCGTTCATGAGGGCGAGTCTCCCATGATCCGCTCGTGCGGTGCCCCGTCCGAAGGCGCCTGGAAGCCACTCACCCGTAGTGTCACGTTCAGACGGCCGGTCAGGCCCAGTTCGTGCGGCGCCGTGCCGGCCCGCACGCGCGGAACGCCGTGGTAGGCGAGCCGGGAGGGCCCGCCGAACACGAACAGGTCCCCGCTGCGCAGCTCGACATCCGTGTACGGGCGCGAGCGCGACCCGGTGTTCCCGAAGCGGAAGACGCAGGTGTCGCCGAGGCTCAGCGACACCACCGGCGCATCCGACTTCTCGTCGCTGTCGCGGTGCATGCCCATGCGCGCGTCGGCGTCGTAGAAGTTGATGAGTGCGATGTCGTACGGGGCCGTGGCGGCCTCGGGGCCGAGGGTGTCCGCGACCGCGCGGCGGCCGAGCTCGTCCAGCCAGGCCGGGAAGGGCTTCACCGGGGTGCCGTCGCCGTCGACGACCGTGCGCGCGTACCGGTACGGGTACCAGTGCCAACCCAGGCACACCTGCCGGGAGGTCATCGTGCCGCCGCCGGGCGTGCGCACGGTACGCATTCCGGCCGGTGGGAGGGCCCACGCGCGGCAGGCCTCGAGGAGTTCCCGCTGGGCGTCCGGGTCCAGCCAGTCCGGCAGATGCACCGCGCCCGGCGCGACCTCCGCCCGGCTCCGGGGGAACAGCTCCTCATCCATGGACATGCCACCATCCTCGCGCACCCCGCCCATCCCGTCCGCGCACCTGATCAAGACCCGGCCCGCACCCGGCTGAGCTGCGGCTCGGCTAGCCTTGACCCACGATGAACGACCGGATGACCGCGCCCTGGGCCGAGTACGCGCTGGCCCGCTTCCCCGAGGACCCCCGCGACCAGCTCCGTGCCTGGGACGCCGCCGACACCTATCTGCTGCGGCACCTCGCGGAGAGCGGAACCCCGCTGTCCGGGTCGGTCGTGGTGGTCGGCGACCGCTGGGGAGCGCTCGCCACCGCGCTGTCGGAGCACCGGCCGACGCAGATCACCGACTCCTACCTCGCGCAGGAGGCGACCCGCGCGAACCTGGCCCGCAACGGGGTCGAGGCGGCCGCGGTGCGGCTGCTGACCACGCGGGACACGCCGCCCGACCGCATCGACGTGCTGCTCGTCCGGGTGCCGAAGAGCCTCGCCCTGCTGGAGGACCAGCTGCACCGGCTGGCGCCCGGTGTGCACGAGGGGACCGTGATCGTGGGCACCGGCATGGTCAAGGAGATCCACACCTCGACGCTGCACCTCTTCGAGCGGATCCTCGGCCCGACCCGGACCTCGCTGGCCGAGAAGAAGGCCCGGCTGATCTTCTGCACTCCGTACCCTGGGATCGCCCGCGCCACCAACCCCTGGCCGCTCAGCTACCGGCTCCCCGACGACATCGGACCGGTTTCCGGCCGTACCGTCGTCAACCACGCCGGCGTGTTCTGCGCCGACCGTCTCGACATCGGCACCCGCTTCCTCCTCCAGCACCTGCCGCGCAGCCGCGGCCCCGAGCGGATCGTGGACCTGGGCTGCGGCAACGGAGTCGTCGGTACGGCGATGGCGCTGGCCAACCCCGAGGCGGAGGTGCTGTTCGTGGACGAGTCGTACCAGGCGGTCGCCTCGGCCGAGGAGACGTACGGGGCGAATGCCGAGGGCGGCGCCGCGGAGTTCCGCGTGGGCGACGGACTCGCGGACGTCCCCGCCGGGAGCGTGGACCTCGTCCTGAACAATCCGCCGTTCCACTCGCACCAGGCGACGACCGACACCACCGCCTGGCGGATGTTCTCGGGGGCGCGGCGCGCGCTGCGGCCGGGTGGCGAGCTGTGGGTCATCGGGAACCGTCATCTCGGCTACCACCTGAAGCTGCGCCGTCTCTTCGGCAACAGTGAACTCGTGGCGAGTGACGCGAAGTTCGTCGTCCTGAGGGCCGTCAAGAAGTAGCCCCGCGCAGCACGCGGGGCGAGGCGCCGAGTTCCCGGCGGCACGCCTTGTTGAAGGCCTGCAGGTCGGGGATGCCGACGGACGCGGCGACCGCCGGGATGGAGAGTGTCGAGGCGCGCAGCAGATGGTGGGCGCGCTGAAGTCTGCGGCGGCGGATGTAGGCCACGACCGTGGTACCGGTCTCGGCGCGGAAGAGCCGGGTGAGGTGGTTGTGGGAGATCCCGGCGGCGCGGGCGATCTCCGGAATGGTGAGCGGCGCGGCCAGGCGCGCCTCGATGTGGGCGATGGCCGTGCCGACTGCCGGGTGCGGGCCGCGGCTCGTGGCGGTGGGCGGGGTGAGCCGGGCCACGCGCCACAGGGCGGTCCAGATCTCGGCCCGGGTGTGCTCGGGTGCTCCGGGGGCCGCCGCGATCGCGTTCAGCAGCAGGCTGGAGAGCATGGGGAATTCGGGACCCGCGTCCTGCGCCACGGGGACCGTGCGGGGCGGGCCGACGGGGGCGATGCGCAGATGGGCGTAGAGGTGTTCGGAGCGGCCCTGGTAGCGGTAGCGGACCGTGGCGCCGGGCGGTACGAGGCTCACGCGGCCGGGGCGGATGGTGTGCGCGGTGCCGTCGACGGTCAGCTCGGCGTCGTACTGGTACAGGTGCAGTTGCCACAGCTCCGGCAGCCGGAAGACGTCCGTGCGGCTCGCCACGCCGTGCACGCCGACGCCGATGTTGACGACGGCGGGCGGCTCGCCGAGGTGCAGTTCCGTCTCCCGCATGGTGAAAAGCTACCAGCAGTGGTGAGCCGCGCCAACGCGCCGACGGCGGCGCGGACCCTACGTTGAGTCGCATGACCAACACGTCGGAGCGCACCACGGGCGCCCCACTCCTGAGTTCGGTCCGGATGGCGCACTTCGTGGCCCACGGCTCGCTGCGGCTGGACGCCGTGGTGCCGCCGGAGATGAACGCCGAGGGCATGGAGGTACTGCGGGCGGGCGTACCCGAGGTGCCGTACGGCAGCCCGGTGCAGGCCGCCTACCCGGCGGGTTCCTTCGTCCGTCGGCTGCTGGAACTCCCCGCCGTGGCCGGGGCCCTGCGCAGCCTCGTCGGGCCCGGCCCCGCCGTCGACCACCACTTCGTCCACATCCGCGAGCCGCGCGAGGGCCGGGCGCAGCCGCTGCACGGTGACGCGATCATCGACGTGCGCACCGACGCCTTCGACGTCCAGCTGATGTACTACCCGCAGGACGTCACTCTCGACATGGGCGGCACGCTCAGTGTGCCGGGCAGCCATCTGCGCCGCACCAACGAGACGGACACCGGGCGCTACCAGAATCTGCGCGGGCAGAGCCGGCTGGTCTGCCCGGCGGGCACCGTGGTGTTTCTGCACCATGGCCTGTGGCACGGTGGGCGGCGCAACGACAGCGACGTGGTCCGCTTCATGTTCAAGATCCGCTTCAACCCGACCGTGCGGCAGCGCCGGCTGTGGGACACCTCGGACCTCGGTGACCCGCGGGTCGCCGAGGAACTGTCCACGACGTTTCCCTGGTACGAGCCCGCCACCGGCCGCCTGGAGATCTATCAGCGGGTCCTGCTGTGGCGCGCGCTCACCGGGGACGACTCCTTCGACCTGGACCACTGGGTGACCCGGGTCTCCAACCGTCCTCAGGAGGAGGCCGTATGAGTGTCCGTCAGCAGGTTCTGGTCCTCTACCTGGCCACCTCCGCCCTGGACGCGGAGGTGGTGGGCTGGTCGGTCTACGACGGGACCGGCCGTACGTCCCCCACGACCGGGGACAGCGACGAGCCGCCGTACGCGTCGGGCGTGGACGCCTTGAAGGACGGCTGGCGGCTGTTCCAGGCGGCGCAGCTGATCCCGCCGTATCCCGGGGGCGAGTACGACGTGTCGTTCCTCAAGCACGAGTTCTTCTTCGAGAAGCTGGTCGACGTCGGAGCCTTTGCCGAGGCCCCTTGACGTCAGGCGCTCAGTACGCGGATCAGGCGTGCCACCGTCCGCGCCATCGCCTCCCGTCCGACACTGAGGTACTTGCGGGAGTCGACGGCTTCGGGGTGGGCGGCGAGGAACTCCCGGACGGCGCCGGTCATCGCGATGTTCAGGGCGGTGCCGACGTTGACCTTGGCGATGCCGCCGGCGACGGCCGCCACCAGTTCGTCGTCCGGCACGCCGGAGGAGCCGTGCAGGACGAGCGGCACGCCGAGCGCCGCGGTCAGCCGTTTGAGCCGGTCGTGGTCGAGGGCGGCGGTGCGGGTGGTCATCGCGTGCGAGCTGCCGATCGCGACGGCCAGGGCGTCCACGCCGGAGTCGGCCACGAAGGCGCATGCTTCGGCGGGGTCGGTGCGGGCTCCGGGCGCGTGCGCGTCGAGCGGCGGCTCACCGTTCTTGCCTCCCACCGCCCCCAACTCGGCCTCGATCCACAGGCCTTGGGCGTGTGCCCAGTCGGCGGCGGCCCGGGTGGCGGCGAGGTTCTCCTCGTACGGCAGCCGGGCCGCGTCGTACATCACCGAGCTGAATCCGGCGCCGGACGCCTGGCGGAGCAGGTCGTCACTCTGGACGTGGTCGAGATGGAGCGCGACGGGCACCGAGGCGCTTTCGGCGGCCGCTGCGGCGGCGCGGGCCAGTGGCAGCAGCCGTCCGTAGCGGAACTTCACGGCGTTCTCGCTGACTTGGAGGACCACGGGGGCGGCCACGGACTCGGCGCCCGCGATGACGGCCTCGACGTGCTCCAGGGTGATGATGTTGAACGCGGCGACGGCGGTCCGCGCCTCGGCCGCGGCGGTGACCAGGTCACCGGTGGCTGCGAGTGGCACAACTCCTCCTTCTGGCTGCGCGGCCCGCCGGCTCAGCGGGCCGACGGGGCGAGGACGACCGAGCGGGTCAGATGGCGCGGCCGGTCGGGGTCGAGTCCGCGGGCCGCGGCGACGGCGACCGCGAGCCGCTGGGCGCGGACGAGCTCGGCGAGCGGGTCGAGCTCACCCGCCACCCACCGTCCCCCCGTGGCCCGTACCTGCTCGGCCAGCCCTTCGGGAGCCTCGCCGAGCATCCAGGTGGCGGTGCCGGCGGTGGTGATGCTGATGGGCCCGTGCCGGTACTCCATCGCCGGGTACGCCTCGGTCCAGGCCAGGGAGGCTTCGCGCATCTTGAGCCCGGCCTCGTTGGCGAGCCCGACGGTCCACCCGCGGCCGAGGAAGGTGAACTGCTCGCATTCGACGAGCCCTTCGGGCAGCGGGGTCGCGAGCGCGGTGCGCGCGTCGGCGACGACGGCGTCGGTGTGCAGTCCGAGGTGGGCGCGGAGCAGGGTGAGCGCGGTGGTCGCGAAGCGGGTCTGCACCACGGAGCGTTCGTCCGCGAATTCGAGGACGACGAGGTCGTCCGCGCGGTCCATCACGGGGGTTTCGGGGTCGGCGGTGATCGCGGTCGTCCGGGTACGTCCGCGCAGCCGCCCGAGGATTTCGAGCACCTCGGTGGTGGTGCCGGAGCGGGTGAGAGCGATCACGCGGTCGTAGGGGCGGCTCTCCGGGAACTCCGACGCGGCGAAGGCGTCCGTCTCGCCCTGCCCGGACCCTTCGCGCAGCGCGGCGACGGCCTGCGCCATGAAGAAGGAGGTTCCGCAGCCCACGATCGCGACCCGCTCCCCCGCTTCCGGCAGTGCGTCGTCGTGTGCCTCGGCCTGCTCGGCGGCGCGGATCCAGCACTCGGGCTGGCTGTTCAGCTCGTGCTCGACATAGGTCATGCGGTACCCCTCCCACTGACGTCCTTCATGCAAGATAGTGCAAGTTAGGGCTGACTTTCGAGCATAATCAAGCATGTCGACGTCGGAAATGCCGGGGAATGCCGTACGCCGGGGGTGCGCTAGGGTCGCGAAGGATCGAGGAACGGAGGGTGCGGATGTCGCGCGACGCCCGCTGGAAGGCGCTGCTGGAACTGCTCGTGGAGCGGGGCCGGCTGGAGGTCGAGCAGGCCGCGGCCGAGCTGGAAGTGTCGGCCGCGACCATCCGGCGCGACTTCGACCAGCTCGCCGAGCAGCAGATGCTCGTACGCACCCGGGGCGGCGCGGTCGTGCACGGGGTGTCGTACGAACTGCCGCTGCGCTACAAGACCGCCCGGCACGCCTCGGAGAAGCAGCGCATCGCGAAGGCGGTGGCCGATCTCGTCGCGCCCGGCGAGGCGGTGGGCCTCACCGGCGGCACGACCACCACCGAGGTGGCCCGCGCACTGGCGGTACGCTCCGATCTCACCTCGGGGTCGCCCGCGCTGACCATCGTGACGAACGCGCTCAACATCGCCAATGAACTCGCCGTGCGGCCTCAGTTCAAGATCGTGCTGACCGGCGGGGTGGCCCGCCCGCAGTCGTACGAGCTGGTCGGGCCCCTCGCGGACGGTGTGCTCAGCCAGATCACCATGGACGTCGCCGTCCTGGGCGTGGTCGCCTTCGATGTGACGCACGGGGCGGCCGCCCACGACGAGGCCGAGGCGGCGATCAACCGGCTGCTGTGCGAGCGCGCCGAGCGTGTGATCGTCGCCGCCGACTCCAGCAAGCTGGGACGGCGCGCCTTCGCCCGGATCTGCGCGACCGAGTCGGTGGACACGCTGGTCACCGACTCGGCGGTGGACGAGGAGACGGTGCGGCGGTTCACGGAGGCGGGGGTCGGGGTCGTCGCCGTCTGACGACCCCGACCCCGCTGCCGCGACGCCGGTTTCACGAACCCGTCCGCTGCGGCGCGGTGACGGTGAGCGTGCGGATGTCGCGGCTGGTGGCGGAGGCGTCGGGCGCGGCGAGCACCACCCTGGGGCCGCCGGGGCGGTGCACGACGGTGCTGGGGAAGGCCGGTTCGGCCAGGGCGAGTTGCCCCGTGCCGGCGGCTTGCGGGTACATGCCGAGGCTCGCCCACACGGCCCAGGAGGACATCGCGCCGAGGTCGTCGTTGCCGACGAGGCCGTCGGGGCGGTCGCTGAACAGGGTGGCCAGGGCGCGGCGGACGGTGTCGCGGGCGCGGTCGGGGCGGCCCGCGAAGTCGTACGCCCAAGGGGTGTCGAAGGAGGGCTCGTTGCCGAGGTAGGCGTAGGGCTGGGTGCCGCCCGCGTTGAGCCGGGTGAAGAAGGTGTCGAGGCGGGCGGTGACGGCGGCGTGCCCGCCCATCAGGGTGAAGAGGCCGGGCAGGTCGTGCGGGACCATCCAGGTGTACTGGGCGGCGTTGCCCTCGACGTACTCCTTGGTCTGCGCGGGGGTGAAGGCCGGCCAGGTGCCGTCGGCCGCGCGCGGCTGGAGGTAGCCGGTGGCGGGGTTGAAGAGGTTGCGCCAGTTCCCGGAGGCCTTCAGCAGGGTGGCGTAGGCCGCCGTGTCGCCGAGACGGTGGGCGAGCTGGGCCAACGCGTAGTCACAGACGGCGTATTCGAGGGTGGTGGCCGCCGAGCCCCACACTCCCTTGGTGCCGGCGGGGATGTAGCCGAGGGAGTCGTACTGCGCGTGTCCGGGCCGCTGGCGCTTGTCCTTGCGGCCCGCCATGGCGGCGCGCAGCAGGCCGCGGGCGTCGAAGTCGGTGGCGCCGAAGGCGTGGACGGCTGAGGCGATGACGGGCAGCGGGTCGCCGACCATGACGCCGGTGCCGCCGTTGGCGAGGGTCCAGCGGTCGAAGTAGCCCGCCTGGATGCCCTGGTTGAGGACGGACCGCGCGATGTCGGAGGCTTCGTGGGGGGCCAGCAGTGCGAGCAGTTGGACCTGGGAGCGGTAGACGTCCCAGCCGGAGAAGTTCGCGTACTGGACGTGTCCGGAGGCAGTGGTGTGGATGTGGCCGTCCATGCCGGGGTAGCGGCCGTCGGCGTCGCTGAAGGCGCTGGGGTGCAGGAGCGAGTGGTACAGGGCGGTGTAGAAGACCCGGCGCTGGGTGTCGGTGCCGCCGCCGACACTGATACGGCCGAGCCAGTCGTTCCACCGGGCGCGGGCGGCCCGCCGGATCTGGTCGTAGGAGTTCGTGTGCTGCTCAGCGGCGATGTTGCGGCGGGCGCCGTCGACGCTGACGAAGGAGACGCCGACGCGTACGGTCACCGTGCGTACGTCGGGACCGAAGGAGACCTGCGCGGCGCCCGGTCTGCCGTCCGGATGGGCGGCGTGGGCGAAGGGGTGGTCGAACACCGCGTGGAAGTAGAGCCGGTAGCGGTTGGCGGATTTGCAGAAGCCGCCGCTGTCGGTGAAGCCGGACAGGGTGTCGGTTCCGATGTCGACCGTTCCGGTGGCCTTGTTGAACGCCCTGCCCGCGTCGACGCTCAGCGCGGCGGGACGGTCGTCGGTGGCCGGGTAGGTGAAACGGGCGATGCCGGAGCGCTGGGTGGCGGTGAGTTCGCTGCCGATGCCGTTGTCGAAGGTGACCCGGTAGTTTCCGGGTGTCGCCCGCTCGTTGGCGTGCGAGAAGGTCGCCTGCCCGGTGGTGTCGCCGGCGAGCGTGGGCATGAAGGGCACATTGCCGTAGCCCTTGCAGCCGGCCCCGGAGAGGTGAGTGAGGCTGAACCCTCTGATCCGGTTGTCCCCGTACGCGTACCCGCCGTGCTGGTAGGTCACCGTGTCAGGGCTCCACTGCACCCCGCCGAGCGGCGCGGTCGCGCCGGGGAAGGTGTTTCCGGCACCACCGCCATGGCCGAAATCGGCCCCTCCGGGCGCGGTACCGACGAAGGGGTTCACGTACTGGGCCGGGTCGGCCACCGTGTAGTCCGCGGCGGCGGGTGCGGCCGGCGCGGACGACACGACGAGCGCGGCGGCGCCGGCCAGCGCGGCCCGGCGGAAGGGGAATCGCAAGTGGGTCTCTCCGGGCTGTGGCGGGAGGGGCGACAGGGTACGAGGGCGACAGTCTCACCGCGGACGTCATCGCCTCCGGGCCGCCACGCCCGGAAATCACCCGCACGGCGGGGCGCCCGGTTTCACCCGGCCGCCACGTACGACGCGACGGGCTCCACCTGCGCACCCACCACAACCGGCCACCCCGCAATACCCGAACGCATGCGCCAACTGGCTAGACTACGCACCCTCGTGCATGTGATCCGGTCACGTCCGATCACAGCCGTTCCCGAAGGGTTTCGACGCTTGATAGCCATCGAAGATGTCAGCAAGCGATATGCCGACGGCACGGTGGCCGTCGATCGCCTCTCCCTGCAGATACCGAACCACTCGATCACCGTGCTCGTCGGGCCTTCGGGGTGCGGCAAGACCACCACACTGCGGATGATCAACCGCATGATCGAGCCCAGCAGCGGCACGATCCGCGTCGACGGCGAGGACATCCTCCGCAAGCCGGTCAACGCCCTGCGCCAGTCGATGGGTTACGTCATCCAGAACGCGGGGCTCTTCCAGCACCGCACCATCCTCGACAACATCGCCACGGTGCCGCGGCTGCTCGGCTGGTCCAAGCAGCGTGCCCGCGCCCGCGCGGCGGAACTGATGGAACGGGTGGGCCTGGACCCGGCCATGGCCCGCCGCTACCCCTACCAGCTCTCCGGCGGCCAGCAGCAGCGCGTCGGTGTCGCCCGCGCACTCGCCGCCGACCCGCCGATCCTGTTGATGGACGAGCCCTTCTCCGCCGTCGACCCGGTCGTCCGCCGCGGTCTGCAGGAGGAGTTGCTGCGCATCCAGGGCGAGCTGGGCAAGGCCATCGTGTTCGTCACCCACGACATGGACGAGGCCATCACGATCGGTGACCGCGTCGCCGTACTGCGCACCGGTGGCAAGCTCGCCCAGTTCGCCGCCCCCGACGAGCTGTTGTCGGCGCCCGCCGACGCGTTCGTGGAGGAGTTCCTCGGCGGCGACCGGGGCATCCGCGGGCTGTCCTTCCTGTCCACCCGCGACCTCGAGCTCGACCGCTCCCGGGTCTTCCCGGTCGGCACCGACTGGAAGCAGCTCGCCGGGAAGCCGGGCGGCACGGAACCGGTCCTGGTCACCGACGCGGACGGAAAGCCGCTGGGCTGGGCCGACCTGACGGTGTGGGCCGGTGAAATGCGCGCACTGGAGCCGTACGGGCAGGCCTTCGAGGTCGGCAAGGACTCGCTGCGGGTCGCGCTGGACCGGGCGGTGCTCTCGCCCACCGGTCACGCGGTCGCCGTGGACGGGGCGGGACGCGTACTGGGGCTCGCCGGGCAGGAGTCGGTCGCCACGGCGATCCGCGCGGCCAGGCAGCGCCGTGCCGCGGACTCCGAGGGCGTCTCCACGGTGAAGGCCACGCGATGAACGGCTTCTTCGACATCCCGAGCGACCTCCAGAGCAGCTATCTCGGCCTGATCTCCACACACATGCAGGAGGCACTGGTCCCTGTTCTCATCGGCCTTCTGCTGGCGCTGCCGATCGGCCTGCTGTGCGTCCGCGTCAACTGGGTCTATCCGCCGGTCCTCTGGACCACCACGGTGCTCTACGCGATCCCGTCGATCGCCTTCTTCGTGGTGCTCATCGACTACACCGGGCTGAGCAAGACCACCGTGATGATCCCGCTGACCCTCTACAGTCTGGTGGTCCTCGTCCCGGCGGTCGTCGACGGCGTCCGCTCGGTCCCCGAGGAGACGAACGCCGCCGCCGCGGCCATGGGCATCGGTTCGCTGCGGCGCTACCTCCAGGTCCAACTGCCCATCGCCGTACCCGCGATCATGGCCGGGCTGCGCGTGGCGACCGCGTCCAGCATCAGTCTGGTAAGCGTCGGCTCGCTGATCGGCAACCAGGGAGCGCTGGGCAACCTGCTCACCACGGCAATGCTCTACCACCGCCCTCTCCTCGCCGTGAACTCGGTGGTCACCACCGCCGTTCTCGCGGTACTGGTCGACGCCGTGCTCGTCCTGCTGCGCCGCGTGCTCACCCCCTGGCAGCCGGCCTCCGGCCGCAAGGCCGCACGCCGTACGTCCACGATCGCGGGCGCCGCCCGCACACCGGAGAGCGTCTCGTGAACGTACTCGACTTCATTCAGTCCTTCTTCACCGACGGGTCTCACTGGCACGGGTACGACGGGATCCCGCAGCGCGTGTGGGAACACCTCCAGTACACCGCCGGGGCGCTCGCGATCGCCGCGGCTGTCGGGCTGCCTATCGGCCTGGTCACCGGACACACGGGCCGCGGCGGCAACGCGCTGGCCTTCGTGTCGGCGGGTGCCCGGGCGCTGCCCACCTTCGGCCTGCTGGTGCTGATGTTCGTCTGGCTCGGCCTCGGCATCGTGCCGGTGATGATCCCACTCGTGGTGCTGGCGATCCCGCCCATCCTCATCACCACGTACGAGGCGATCCGCACCCTGGATCCCTCCCCCGTCGACGCCGCCCGTGGAATGGGCATGCCGGAGGGGAAGGTCCTGTTCCAGGTCGAAGTGCCGGCGGCGCTGCCGCTGATCCTCAGCGGTCTGCGTTCGGCGGCGATCCAGATCGTGTCCACGGCGACGATCGCGGCCTATGTGAGCCTGGGCGGGGTCGGCCGTTACATCCTGGACGGCCTCTACCAGCGCGACTACGAGAAGGTCGTGGGCGGCGCGGCTCTCACCGCGATCCTGGCGCTGCTCGTCCTCGTCCTGTTCTGGGCCGTGACCCGAGTGGCGGTGTCCCCCGGGGTGCGCAGGCGCCGTACGGCCTGAGGAGGTCTCACGGCCTCGAGGAGAGCCAAGAAGAAGGGGGGACGGGCGGCGGGCCCGTCCCCCCTTCTTCTCTTGTTCACTGTTCCGCGGTCGCCAGGGCGTGTTCGAGGACGACGAGGAGCGCGTCCCGTACGGACCCGCGCTCGCGGGCGTCGAACACGGTGAGCGGCACGTGGTCGCCCACGTCGAGGGCCCACCGCACGTCGTTCAGATCGTGTTCGACCTTGCCGTCGAAGGCGTTGACGGCCACCGCGAAGGGGATCTCGCGGTGCTCGAAGTAGTCGACGGCCGCGTAGCAGTCGTCGAGCCGACGGGTGTCGACGATGACGAGCCCGCCGAGGGCGCCCTCGACCAGGTCGTCCCACATGAACCCGAAGCGCTCCTGGCCGGGGGTGCCGAACAGATAGAGCTTCAGGGTCGGGTCGAGCGTGACACAGCCGAAGTCCATGGCGACGGTGGTCGTCATCTTCTCCGGGGTGTGGGAGAGGTCGTCGATGCCCGCGGCGACCGAGGTGATGGACGCCTCGGTGGTGAGCGGCTCGATTTCGGAGATGGCACCCACGGTGGTGGTCTTGCCCACGCCGAAGCCGCCCGCGATCACCATCTTGACCGGCATCGGCGGCCGGGGACCCTCGGTGTCAGCGCTCACGGATCGCGCCCCGGGAGTCGGGGATAGCTCGGAGACCATCGATAACCCTTCGCAATACGGTGGCGTCGCGGGCGGATTCGGCCTGCGGTGCGTACAAGGCCAGTTGACCGTCGGCGCGCAGATCGTCGGCGAGCACCCTGATCACATTCAAATGCATCCGCAGCTTCGCCGCGATCTCCGCCAGCGACAGCGGCTGACGGCAGACCGTGATGATGTCGCGGTGCTGGTCGAAGACGAAGGCGTCCAGCGTCGCCAGACCGAGATCGGTCGCGACGACCTGCGTCTCGATCGGAATCGTCGGTACCAGGCTGTCACCGCCGGCGATCCGCCCCGCGGTCAGCAGGAATGGCCGAACGATCGACGGGGGGTGCTCCGCTCCCCATGCGTCGTCGTCGGCGGCTGATGGCTCGCCGGCCGTCATCTCGTCCTCACCCTTCACCTCGCGGGTCGTCCCGGCCTTCGTGACGCCCCCGCCGACCGTCAACCGGTCGGCGCGATCCCCACGGTGTTCTTGAGCTCCATGACCAGTTGCGGGCTCAGAGCGGCACCGGCGCGGTTGGCGAACAGGGTCATCTCGTACGCGATGTTCCCGAGCTTCGCCTCCTTGGAGGCGACCACGCCGAGCACCGCGCCCGCGCCGAGCGCGGACACCAGGACGTGCCCTTCCTCCAGGTCGATGATGACCTTGTTGAGCCCGCCGAGGCCGTAGTTGCCGGACGCGCCCATGGCGAGGCTGGTGATCCCGGAGACGATGGCCGCGAGCCGCTCCGAGTCCGCCTTGCCGCGCAGTTGGGACACCGCGATCAGCAGACCGTCGGAGGACACCCCGATCACGTCGACGACGCCGGCGGTCTCGGTGGCGAAACGATTGAGCAGCCAATTGAAGTCGGCAGCGGCTGTCTTCACGTCCGTCGCCGGTTCCACGGCCGCGGACTCCGGTTCACCTGTCCACATGGTCACTTGCTCGTGCCTTCCGGGAATGAGGGTCTGTTCTCTGTGCTGGACTCGCCGGAGGTGTCGGGACGGCCCCCTGAACGGGCCGACCCGAAGCCGGTACGACGGGCCTGTGCCGCGCTCTCGCGCTCGGCCCGCAGGACGGCTTCCTCCAACTCGTCGATCTCGGATCGTGCCGCTTCCGCGTCGGCGGTCTGCCAGGCGGGCGGCCGTGGGTTGGTGATGGTCTGTTTGGGAAGCCGGGTCGAGGCGGTGGTGGCCTGCAGGGTCGCGCCGCGCACACGCCGCCTGAGCGGACTGGGGCCGCCCTCGCCCGGTCGCGCCGGGGCGCTGCCGGGCGCCGAGGGGGCCGTACCGGAGCCGCGAGGGGTGCCCGCGCCACGGGGCGGCTGTCCGAGCCCGCTGCCGGGGCCGGTGCCACGCTGGTGGTCCGGGCCGCCGGCCGCGCCCTGAGGCGCGCCGCGTCCCGCTGTCTCGCGCTCCGCGGCGCCCGTGCGCCGCGCGGCCGCCGGGGTCGTGGTGGCGGGTGTGCCACCCGGCCTGGGCCGGGATGCGGCGAGGCCGCCGTAGCCGCCCATGGCGCCGTCGCCGGTCGGGTCCTGACGGCCCGTGTGGCCGTCGGCTCCCCGGTTGCGTGCCGGGATCCTGCGGGGCAGGGACGACGGGCCGGGCTCCGGGTCGACCTCCGCGGGGCGTGGTTCGAGCCCGCCGGAGCGGCGCGGCGGCGGCAGGATGTGCGGGGCTCGCGTCGCGGCTCCGGTGGGGTCGGCGAGCAGCAGATGCGAGCCGGGCACCGCGACGGTGGCGGTGACGCCGCCGCCCGGGGTGCGGGTCAGGACGACCTCGATGCCCCAGCGCCGGGACAGACCGCCGACCACGAAGAGGCCGAGGACCTCGGTCGGGGCCAGGTCGAGCCGCTCACGGCGGATCAGGCGGGCGTTCTCCTCCTCCAGCCGCTCCGCGCTCATCCCGAGCCCGTGGTCGATGATCTCGATCAGGGCGTGGCCGCCGGAGCCGTGCCGGGGCCGCAGGACCACTTCGACACTGCTGGACGCCGGGGAGAACGTCACCGCGTTCTCCAGCAGTTCGGCGAGCATCAGTGTGAGGTCACCGACGATGTCGGGGGCGACGGTGACATCGCCCTCGGCGTGCGGGGTGACCCGCTGGTATCCCTCGATCTGGCCGAGCGCGGCACGGACGATGTTGCTGAGCCGCATGGGCCCGGTGCTGAGGCCCGTCTCGCGGATGCCGGCGAGCAGCATCAGGCTGTCGGCGTTGCGCTGGAGGCGTACCGCGATGTGGTCGATGCGGTAGAGCCGGTCCAGTACCTCCGGGTCGGTCTCGCCGCGCTCCACCGAGTCGATCAGCACGAGCTGACGAGCGGTCAGGTTGCTGACACGGTGGCCGACGTTGCCGAACATCTCGGCGATGTTGCGGCGGCTGATGACCTGGCGCTCCAGCAGGGCGGTGGCCGTGACCTGCACCTGGTTGAAGGCTTCGGCGAGTTCACCGATCTCGTCGCGGACCGGCACGGGTACGGCTTCGAGGCGCGGCGGGCTCGCGTCGTCGGCGTCGTCGTCGGCGACCCGGGCGAGTTCGCTCTCGGCCGCGGCGGCCACGTGCTGCGCCGCCTCGGTGAGGGTCTTCACGGTCCGCACCACGGAACGCCGCATCAGCACGGAGAACAGGATCCAGGCCGCGAAGGCGGCGAGGTTGGCGCCCACCAGCCACAGCACCTGCCACCAGGCGTCGCTGGACGCTTTCTGGGTGTCGGCGGCGATCTGGTGGATGAGCGACTCGGTGATCTTCAGCCGGTTCTGTGCCTGCCGCTGGTACGTCGGGTCGGCGGCCAGGGCGTCGTCGAGCGCGGCACGCAACTGCGAGTCGCTCTCGGCGACCAGACCGCTGGGGTCGACCTGCAGCGCGGCGTAGTGCTGGGCGACGACGCTCTGGTACGGGCTGTGCTCGATCGAGGCGAGCTCGGCGCCCTGCTCCTGGCTGGCGAACCGGGTGAACCGCTCGGCCTGGTAGGTGTACTGCTCGTAGTCGCCGACGGCTCCGGTGTACTCGATGAGCGCGTTGGGGTCACGGGTCCGGGCCGCGAACACGCTGGTCTCGAAGGACGCGTGGGCGGTGTCGGCGCGCAGCAGCGCGTCGAGCAGATTGCCCGCGGACTCCGACGACTCGCCGCCCGACTGACCGAGGCCGAGGCCGTTGATGAGGCCCTCGATGACCGATCCGTAGGCCGGGTCGATGTTGTCGGCGGGGATCGGGCCCTCTTCGATGGTCTTGCGGAGGCTGTCGAGGCCCTCCAACTCCTTGAGCGCCTGGGCCTCGGCGTCGGGCAGTCGGTCTCCGTAGGTGGACCGTACGGCCTCCGCCTGGGCGGTGACCTTCTGCTGCGCCTGAAGGAAGGCGGAGGTGTCGGGCGCCTTTTCGCCGGAGCGGGCCGCCTCGTAGCGCAGGGAGACGAGGAGCGCCTGCCGGTGTTCGGTCTGGACACCGTCGATGAGCTTGGTGACCTGCGCGCTGTCCTGGACGAGCCGGGTGGTCTCGGCGGCGGAACGGGCCAAGTCGATCTCGGAGTAGGTGATGTAGGCCATCATCGCCGAAACGACGGCGAGCGGAACAATCACCAGGACGTTGAGTTTCCGACGGAAAGGCCAACGGTCGAGGAGGGAGGGCGTCCGGCCTATTCGGGGAGCCGTGGTCTGCGGCCCCCGGGCGGCTTTCCTGTGCGCGGGCACCAAACCTCCTTGACTTCATTCCCAATTGGAAGCCCGCAGCCCGGGCTGCGTTGACTCGGGTCACGTCAGCACGCTCGGGCCGAGCAAGTGGAACCAGGTCCCCCGACTCGGCCAACATTAGCGGCTGCCGCAAGAGTACGGCCATGATCAACCAAAAAGTGACGTGGTGATACGTCGGATTCGCTGCCGTTTCGGTCAGGTTGCGCCCACGCGTCGAAGCCGTGCGGTCTCCATCGGTGATCTATTCGTGTCTTGACGGTGCGTTACTGGGCTCGATTGGATCGTCATCACGCCATGCCTTCCGGCCGTCGACCGCCCATGCAGAAGTCTGGATGACCAACGTGACCCACGCCAGAAGCACCAAAACGACCGCAACGTACGCTGCATCCCTGCTGGTCGTGGCCGCGGCCGCCCTCACGGGCTGCGGCTCCTCCGACGACTCCGGCAGCAAGGACCCGCTGAAGGGCGACTCCGCCAAGGGCGGCACGGTCGTGGTCGGCTCCAACAACTTCCCCGAGAGCATCCTGCTCGCCGACATCTACGGCGAGGCCCTGAAGGCCAAGGGCGTCAAGGTCAGTTACAAGTTGAACATCGGTAGCCGCGAGACCACCTACGGGCTGATCAAGAACGGCACGATCACGGTCCTGCCCGAGTACAACGGCGCACTGCTGGCCTACCTGAACGCCAAGGCGGCCCCGACCACGGTCGAGGACACCAGCAAGGCCATCACGGCCGCGCTCGATTCCAAGCTGACCCTGCTCGAGCCCTCCAAGGCGGAGGACAAGGACGCGATCGCGGTCAACGAGGCGACCGCCAAGAAGTACAAGCTCACGACCTCGTCGACCATCGCCGACCTCGCCGACCTGGCCAAGGACGTGACCATCGGTGGATCGCCGGAGTTCCAGACGCGCAAGCAGGGGCTGCTGGGCCTCAAGTCCGAATACGGCCTTGAATTCAAGTCGTTCAAGGCGCTGGACGCGGGCGGTCCGCTCACCGTGGCGGCCCTGAAGGGCAACAACATTCAGGCCGCGGATCTTTTCACGACCGACCCCGGAATCACCAAGAACAAGTTCGTGGTCCTTCAAGACCCGAAGAATCTCTTCGGCTTTGAGAATGTGACGCCGTTGGCCTACAAGAGCGGTCTCTCCTCCGCCGGAGTTTCCGCGCTCAACGCCGTATCGGCGAAGCTCGACACGGACACCCTGGTCAAGCTCAACGCCCAGGTGCAGAACGACAACAAGGACCCGCTGGACGTGGCCAAGACCTGGCTGTCGACCGCCGGACTGTAGCTCTGACGGATGCGCAAAGGCCGGAGCGGGCGTCCGCTCCGGCCTTTGCGCATCCCTGAAGGCCGGGCGGCGCCCTGCGCGCGTCCCGGCCCGTCGCCGCGAGAACACCACCGCGCCGCGACCGCCCAGGCTCGCCCGCGTCCCGCACGCCGCCCGCTCCCCACCCCGGCCTTCACCGACGGAGACCTCTTCCACCGCACCGTCGAACCGGGCGGGGCCGCGATGTCCGCCTCCGGGCTCGCGCAGTGGGGCCCGCCGGCCACCCGCGACTTCCTCGGCGCCGCCCCCTCCCCGGCCCTGCTGCGGCAGGTCGTCGCGGCCCCGCGCGAGGAGAACGAACTCGACCCCGCGCGTCTCGCGGCGCTGCGGAAGGCGATGAGCACCTGACCCTCGCCTCTTGACCCGCGGCCCCCGCCGGCTGATCTCCTCATCAGTTCTGAAGGGGCCGCGGATAGGATGACCCCATGCCCGATCAAGCCGCCGCCCAGCCCGCCAACCGCTTCGAACGCAGGCGCGCCCAGACCCGCCGCGCCCTGATCGCCGCCGCCCAGCGGATCCTGGCCGAGCAGGGCACGAGCGAGGTCAGCATCCAGCAGATCGCCGAGTGCGCCGACGTCGGGTTCGGCTCCTTCTACAACCACTTCCAGACGAAGGCGGAGCTCTTCGAGGCGGCGGTCGTCGACGCGCTGGAGGAGTACGGCAATCTGATCGACTCGATCACCGGCGACCTCGACGACCCGGCCGAGGTGTTCGCGGTGAGCGTCCGGCTGACCTTCCGGCTCGCCGACACGCACCCGGAACTCACCCGCGTCCTGCGCTACGGCGGCCTCCCCTACATCCACGCCGACTTCGGCCTGGGCCCCCGCGCCCTGCGGGACATCGAGGAGGGCAACGCCTCCGGCCGCTTCCAGGTGGACAGCCCCCTCGTCGCCCTCAGCGCCGTCGGCGGCTCCCTCCTCGGACTCCTCCAGCTGAAGTCGTCCGCCAGGTCCGAGCAGTCGGGCCCCGGCGCCGACGAGGAGATGGCCGAACTCATCCTGCGCATGCTGGGGCTGTCCCCCGAGGACGCCCACGAGGTCGCCCGTCGCCCGCTGCCGATCGCGACGCCCTCGTAGGGTCGCGAGCGTCTCAGGGGCGTTCGGTCAGGAACCGGTCGATGGTCGAGGTGAGTTCCTCGGGCTTCTCCACCGGGAGTTCGTGGCCGGCGTCCAGGATGCGCACCTCCGCGTCCGGGTACGCCTTCGCCATCCGCAGCATCTGGGAGACGGGCAGCTGGATGTCGTAGTAGCCGTGGATCATGAGGGTGGGGACACGGATCTCCCCGACCCGGTCGAGGACGTCGAAGGACCGCATCGCGCCGTAGCAGGTCATGACCACCTCCCGCGGTGTGGACGCGGAGGTCCGGATGTACTCCTTGATCTCCTCGCGCGGGTAGCCGGGGGCGAACGCCCGCTGGATGTTGGTGGCGACGAACAGCTTGAACGGCACCCGCGTGGACACCGCCATCAGCAGGCCCCTCCCCCGGCTGTACGTCATCCGGCTGATCGAGTTCACCAGGACCATGCGCTCGATCCGGTCCGGGTGGCCCAGCGCCAGGGTCTGCGCGATCATCCCGCCCATCGAGTGGCCGACGGGGACGAACCGGTCGACCTTCAGGTGGTCGAGGACGGCGAGGACGTCCCCGGCCAGCTCCCCGATGCTCCGCCGTCCCGACCCGCCGCTCTCGCCGTGTCCGCGCAGATCGACACGTATGACCCGCCGTGTGGCGGAGAAGTGCGCCAGCTGGTGGTCCCAGCGGTGCCGGTTGGCGGTCCAGCCGTGGATGAACACCAGGGGCGCGCCCGCACCGTCGTGGGGGCCCTCGTCGTCGTACGTCAGTGTGGCGCCGTCGACTTCGAGCTGCGGCATGGGTGGCCTCCTGCGGTGCGGTCCGGTTACTGACGGGTACGGTAACCGGCCGCCCCGGCCGCCGTCACCGTCGTTCGCCGAGGAATTCGAGGATGTGCCCGAACACGTCGAGGGCGGCGCCCCGGCCGAGGAACGTGTCCAGATGGCCGTAGCCGGGAATCTCGGTGTAGGTGACGTCCAACTGCGGCTGTCTGCGGGCGAGTACGTCGTGGCAGAGCTTCTGGGAGTCGAGCCACAGGCCGTTCTCGCTGCCGGCGAGCAGCAGGACGGGGGTGTCGATACGGGCCGCCGCGTCGAGCGCGTTCTGCGGCAGCGCCCGGTAGCGATGGTCGCCGTCGTGCCAGCGCACCACGGTGCGGGCCAGCTCGATGCGGCGCAGATGCGGCAGGATCCACAGCGGGGCGGGGCCGAGCAGTTCGGCGAGCCGGTGGTGGGTGGCCTCGGACAGGTGCTCGTGCACGAACAGCGAGGCGCCCGTCCCCCACGCCGAGTTGTGCAGGATCTGACAGGTCGGATCCGGGCAGCTCGCCCCGCGGGAGGCGAGGGCGAACAGCGGGGTGTACTTCGACCACAGGCCGGCCTTGCGGATGTCGACCGGTATGTGATCGAGACGGGACCTGAGCAGCTCCCCCGCCAGCGACATCCGCAGCGAGGTGCGGCCCGCGAGCTTCGGCGTCAGGAACACGCCCTGGGACACCACGCCCGCGAGGCCCGGGACCAGCCCCGCCGTCATGCTGAGCGACAGTGTGAGGGAGCCGACGCAGTGGGCGACCACGAACAGCGACCGGTCGCCGATGCGGCCGCGGACGTGGGCGACGGCCGCGGGGATGTCGTACAGGGCGACGTCGTCGTACGTGTACTTCTGGCCGGTCTCGTTGTACGGCAGCCGGCAGCTGCCCCGCCAGTCGAGCAGCCAGGGCTCGTAGCCGTCGTCGAGCAGGACGTCGACCAGGTTGCGGGTCTCGGGCAGCAGGAACATGTCGGCGGACGCGGTGTGCCCGTGCAGGAGCAGCACGGCGGGGCGGTCCGTGTCGCCGCTGTCGACGCGGGTCAGACCGAGGCGTACGCCGTCGTCGGCACGGAAGGGGATCTCCTCGACCCGCGCCGGGTCGAGGCGGTGGTGGAGGGGGCGCAGGGCCGTGGTGCTCCTGACCCTGCGGAGCGTCGGCCTGGTACGGGAGTCGGTGGTCCGGAGGATCATCGGTGCTGCTCCGAGGGGGTCGGGGTGCGGCGCAGGTCGAGGAGGTCGGCGGCGGCCCGGGCGAACGGGCCGAGCAGACCGCGGCCCATCTCCAGGCCGAACCAGGCGAGCCAGGTCAGCTTGGCGGCCCGCTTCTCCTGGCTGGTCAGGCGCGGGTCGACCTTGATGCCGTCGATCTGGTCGCGCAGGTAGCTGTCGGCGGGCACGACGAGCTCGCCCGCCAGGGCCGCCGGTGCGCCCTCGTGGCCGATCTCGACGGTGAGTGCCCGGGTCTGGCGCCACACGTCTCGGCGGGCCCGGGCGTACTTGTGGCCCTCCAGCCACCAGCGACCACCATCCGCGTCACGCAACGTCAGGCGGTAGCTGAGGAGCCGGTGGCGCATACCGTGCCGCTGCGGGATGCCCTCCTCGGGCCGGATCCAGACGTCGCCGCGCTCGACGACCAGCGGTTCGGGATGCACCGCCGCGCACGCCAACTCGCCGGTGACATCGACCCGGCGCTCCTTCACCAGCTGGTACATGCTCGCGAGGGAGAGGGTGAGCGCCATCGAGCAGGGGGTGTCGGCGGGGGCTCCGACGGGGCCGACACCGCCTTCGGTCGTCTCGGAGAACCACAGGTAGGGCTGGTCGTCCCGGTGCGGCAACCGGGCCAGGCCGTCCTCGGCGAGCCGCTCGAACGTCCTCAGCTGGGCCTGGGCGTCGTAGCGGGCGGCGGGCCGCAGCCCGAGCGCCTCGACGAGCGCGGCGGTGCGCTCGGCGGCGGCCGCCGGACCCTTCAGGGTCGCCTCGCAGAGTTTGAGCGCGGTCGGGCTCTGCAACACCCGTGCGAGAAAGGCAAGTTCGGGCACCGGTTCGGCATCCAGCCGGGCCAGGGCATGCGTCCGCCACTCGTCCCAGTCCTGTACGCGTACGTGCATCCCGCCGAGGGCCATGTCCCGCACGACGTCGTCGAGGGTGTGGGGAACGCCGGTCAGGTTGTAGTCGTAGCCCCACGCGTCGGGTTCGCAGATGACGGCGACCGCGACCCGGCTCACCCAGTCCACCGGGGCCGCGTTGAGGTGGTTGAACGCGGGGACCGTGCGGAAGCGGCCGAAGGCCGAGATGAGGCCACTGCTGAGGTCCTGCGGGTTGTAGGCGCCGGTCCTGGTGTGGCCGCCGATGCCGCCGGGGCGCAGGGCCGTGACGATCAGGCCGTGGTCGCGGGCCCGTCGCAGGGCGACCTCGGCCGCCCACTTGGTCTGGTCGTAGCCCGCGACAAGGCGGTCGACGTGGGCGAGCGGGTCGTCCTCACCCATCGCGGTGATGCCGACCTCGTTGAAGACCGCGATGGAGGAGATGTGGTGCAGCGGCTTCGGCCGGCCGGTCGCCGCGAGCTCGGCGAGGGTGAGGGAGCCGATGACGTTGCTCTGCCGCAACGACTGGTAGCCGCGCAGGAAGTCCACGGCGGCCGCCACGCCGACGACGCTGTCCAGCTCGTGGGTGAGCGTGGTCCAGAGTTCGTCGGACAGGCCCAGGTGCGGGCGCCGGATGTCGCCGGGAAGCACGGTCACCCGGCGGCGGACCTCGGACGACCAGGGCAGCTCATAGCTCTTGAGCGCCTCGCCGAGCCGCGCGACGGCCGCCTCCTCGTCGGCGGCACGGACCAGGCAGTAGACGTGGGCGTCGCTGTGCCGCAGCAGGTCGAGGAGCATATGGCTGCCGAGGAAGCCGGTGGCGCCGGTCAGCAGGATCCGGCGGGGCGGCACCGGCTCGGGGTCGTCGGTCCAGGGCAGCCGGTCGGCGAGCGCCAGGTCGGCCAGGATCTGGTCGAGGTCCTCGGGCCGGGCCGTGGAGTACGGGGCGGGGGTGACGGGGGTGCGGGAGACCGGGGCGGGAAGAACGCCGGGTGCGGGCGCCGGCCGGGTGCCCGCGATCGACAGCCAGCGGTGGGCGAGGCTGGTGGGCCGGGCGTCGGCGAAGACGTCGTCGAGGGCGATCTCGATGCCCAGCTCGTCCTCCAGCGTCGCGACGAGCTCCACGGCGCCCACCGAGGTGCCCCCGGCGTCGAAGAAGTCGGCGTCGGGCGCCAGGTGCCCCTCGGGAAGGTGGCGGCCCGCCGCGGCGGCGATAGCGGCGGCCAGACCCTCCACGTGCGGACCCACGTTCAGGCCCACGTGCGGGACCACGTCCAGGACCACGTCCGGGACCACCGCCGCCGGAGTGGCCACGTCGGTACCGTGCGGCGTCGACGCCGTGGCCGTCCTCACCTTCGCCAGCAGGGCGTCCACGCTCAGCCCGCCGCCGTCACCCCGCTCGATCGTCTCAGCCGTCGCCCGCTGTCCGGCGTATGTCGGCGCGCCCTCGTTCACTTCACGCATGAGAACCCTTCACCCCGTGACTTGTCCCTTCGCTCACTGCCACCACTGCCACCGCCTTCACCCGTCGGCGCCGCCGGTTCACCCCCGCCGCCAGGACCGGAAGGCCCGCAGGTGCTCCGGCGTGACCACGGTCTCCAGGCGCTCGTCGTCCTGGTCACCGCCACCGAGGGCGGCGAGCAGGCGGCGGGCCGGTACGTTGCGCGGGGTGCGCTCCGCGGTCAACCGGACCTTGGCGCAGCCCAGTTCCTCGGCGCGGTTGGCCAGCCACCGCAACAGGCGTTCCTCGACTCCCCGGCCGAGCGCCCGGCAGCTCATCAGCCAGGCCGGTACGTCGAGTTGGTCACCGTCCGCACGCAGTGCGAGCAGTCCGATCTGGCCGTAGTCACCGAACCGGTCCCGGGCCGCGGCCGTCCACACCTCGCCGCGCTCCCGCCACCGTGCGAGATCGGCGCCGTCGGCGGACCGGGCGCGCAGGGTGAACTGGTTGGTGCGGCGGACGAGTTGCTCGGCCCGCTCGACGTCGGCCTCGGACAGGGCCCGGATGTCGACCTCGAGTTCCAATCGCGCGAGGAACTCCTCGAATCCGGCCTGCGCGCGCACGGCGTCCCGGTCCCGCTCCTGTTCGTAGAACCGCGCCCGCAGCGCGTCCTCGGCCGTCGCCGCGGCCGGCACGAGCGGCCACAACCGGCCCAGGAAGTCCCGCAGTACGGACGACGGCGGGCAGGTCACCGACAGCACCTCCGGCAGCGCGGACCGCACTCCGGCGATCTCGACGGGGTTGTCGTCGAGGAACAGGAAGCTGTCCGGGCCGAGGCCGAGTTCCCGGGCCGCCTCGGCGAGCCGGCCGGACTTCGGGCCCCAGGTCGCGGAGAGCACGCTGAAGTGTTCCGCCTTGAGCAGGCTGTCCGGGCGGTCCAGGACGGCCCGTACCGTGTCCTCGTCGTTGTTGCTGACCAGCGCCAGCAGCACGCCCGCCGCACGCCACTGAAGGAGCCGGCGCGCGAGCAGGGCACGCGGGCCGGTCAGGTCCACTGCCTCCGGGCCGATCTCCCCGGCCACTCCACCCCACAGTGTCTCGTCGCCGTCCACCGCGATCACCTTGGGCACGGGACGCCGTACCGCACGTACGACATCGGCGAGGCACAGCGCCACCGCCGCCTGGAAGCGCGGGGTGAAGGGGAGGTGCGCGATCCGCTCGGTCCGCTCGTCGAAGCGTTCCTCGACGGCGTGGCACCGGGTCCAGTCGTCGGGGCGGAGCACCGCGATGCCGGGCACCTCGGCCACTTCGTCGGCGATCTCCCGCTCCCACCGCGCGAAGCGGTCCTGCGCGTGCGCGGACGGCGGGAAGCCGACGATCAGCGGTTTGCGGGTCCGTTCGGACAGGGCCCGCAGCGCGGCCGGGTACGCGGTGCGCAACTCGGCGAGCAGCGCGTCGTCCACCGGGCCGAACCGTTCCAGATCCGCCGCCCGCAGCAGCACCACGCCCACCGCCGCGGTGGGGTCGGCGAAGACGCCGGAGGGGTCGCGCAGGCCGGCCAGCACCTGGTGGTACGGAGCTTCCGCGACCGTCAGACCGCCGTCCCGCGCGCCCTCCTCGACCGCCGCCTCGCACAGCAGGGCCAGATCGCCGAGGGCGAAGGTGGCGGCGAGGGCGAGCGAACCGCGCGAAGAGGGGCGGGTGTCCTCGGTCGACGCCGGGGTCACCTCGACCGCCACCGTCGGATCCTCCGCCGCCTCCGCGAGCAGTCGCAGGAACTCCTCCCCCAGTTCGAGAGAGGTCGTCGCGTCGAGGATGTCGAGGTTGTGGTCGAGCCGGATCCGGCCCGCGTCGGGCGTCATGGTGACCATCAGGTCGAGGTCGGAGTAGCCCGTCCCGGCGGGCAGCACCTCCAGGTGGGCGAGGCGGCCCGCCGAGGAGCGTACGTAGTTGAAGTACACCTCCACGAGCGGCGCGTTCGCCCTGTGCAGGCCCTCTTTGGCGAGGGTCGCCAGCACGTCCGAGAACATGGTGCCCTTCGCCAGGACGCGGTGGAGGCGGCCGTCGGTGCGGCGCAGTATCTGCTCGATCCGTTCGCCCGCCCCGACTTCGGCCGGGAACGGCACCGGCACTCCGAAGAAGCCCACGGCGTCGTACGCGTCGACGTGGATGCGGGTGTCCACGGGCACGGCGAGGACGAAACGCTCCTTCTGCCGCATCCTGGCCAGCAGCACGGTCAGGGTGCCGAGGCAGAAGGCGGCGGGTGTGATCGCGAGCCCGCTCGCCGCGGCCGAGACCCGTTGCATGAGCCCGTCGGGGATCGTCACGCTCACGGTGCCGGCTCGGTACGAGTGCGTCGCCGGGCGGGGCCGGGCGAGCGTCAGATCGAGCCGGGCACTGCCCCGGAAGGCCTCGCGCCATGCGGCCGCGTCCTCGTCGGGGGTGTCGTCCGTCTGTTGCGCCTCGATCAGGAGGTCGATGTCCCGGTTGGTGACGGCGTCGCCGAGCGGGGTGCCGGACAGTTCGGCGTCGAGCTCCCCCGCCACGAGCAGCAGCGACTGCAGATCGCTCACCGCGTGGTGCGCGCCGAACGCCAGGACCTGGCCCCGGGCACCGGCATCGAGCAGCTCGAACCGCCACAGCGGAGGGTTCTCCAGGTCGAACCGCGGTTCCAGCAGCCGGCGCAGCCGGTCGGCCGCGTCGGGTTCGCCTTCGGCGGCCACGTCCGTCCACCGCAGCAACGGTCGTGCCGGCTCCCGGTCCACCCGCAACTGCCGCCCGGATCCGCCGCCGGCGCCGGACACGATCGCGGTACGCAGCGCGGCGTGCCGTCCGGCGAGGCGGGTGAGGATGTCGGTGAGCGCCTCGCGGGTGGTCGGTGTGGTGAGCCGGACGGCCAGGCCGACGGCGTGGGCCCCGTCCGGCATGCCCGGCTGGGCGCTGCGCAACAGCCGTACGACATCGCGGGTCACGGGTCGCGGTTCGCTCTCGGGCACCTCGACGGTGGCCTCCGGCCGCCGCTCGACAGCTTGCGCGACCGTGTCTCGTTCGGGCAGCACCTCGCCGAGGGCCCGTGCCAGGCCGCGGATGTCGGAGGCGGCGAACACGGTGGCGGCCGGGAGTTCGGCGCCCAGTTCGCGGGCGAAGGTGTTGCGCAGCCGGACGAGCATGAGGGAGTCCAGGCCGAGTTCCTTCAGGGCCGTGGTCGCGGAGAGGTCCGTCGTGCCTTCGGAGACCTGGCCGACCCTGGCCCGTACATACGCTTCGAGGCGCTCCGCGCGGTCCTGGTCCGTCGTCGCCGCGAACACCCGCGCGACGAGGTCGTCCGCGTCCTCGCCGCCGGTCGGGACGGTGATCAGGTCGCCGAGGATCGGGCGGGTGCGTGCCGCGTCCGGGTCGAGCGCGAGGGTCTCCCAGTCCAGGGCAATGGGGGCGAGTTGGCGGCGGGAGGTGGTCAGCACGCGTTCGAACAGTTCGCCGCCGTCCTGTGGGGAGAGCGCGATGAGCCCGGACCTGCTGGTCCCGGCGGCCCGTGTGCTGGACTCGGCGACCATGCCCACGCCGGCCCACGCGCCCCAGTCCAGGCTCAGCGCCCGGCGGTCGGCGTGGGCGAGGTGGTGCGCCCAGGCGTCGAGGAAGGCGTTCGCCGCCGCGTACGGGCTCTGCCCCGCGGAGCCGAGGAGACCGGCCGCCGACGCGAACAGGACGAGGGTCCCGGCCTCCGGGATCAGTTCGGTGAGCAGGGTGGTGCCCAGGACCTTGGGGGCGAGCACGCGCAGGACGCGCTCGTCGGTCAGGTTCGCCACCGTCGCGTCGTCGAGGACACCGGCCGCGTGGACGACTCCGGCGATCGGCCCCGCTGCCCGTCGTACGGCGTCCAGGGCGGCCGTCAGAGCCTCGCGGTCGGCGACGTCGGCGCGGGCGAGGCACACGGTGACGCCGAGTTCTTCGAGGCCCTTGATCCAGCTCGTGGTGTGCGCGTCGGGCTCGCCCCGGCTGATCAGGGCCAGTCGGCGGGCGCCGCGGCGGACCAGTCGTTCGGCGACGACCCGGCCGAGGCCGCCCAGACCGCCGGTGATCAGGTACATGCCGTCGGGGGTGACCTCGCCGTTGCCTCCGTCGTCGGGGCGGGTGCGAGCCAGGCGCGGCACCAGTCGGCCCGACTCCCCGAGCGCGACGAGCCGTTCGTCGTCCGCGTGCCGCAACTGTGTCCACAGGGCGTCGACACCGTCGGCGGGCGGCAGGTCGATCAGGGTGGTCGACAGCTCCGGGTACTCCTGCGCCACCGCGAGGCCGAAGCCCCAGGCGAGGGCCTGCTGAGGGTGCGTCACCCGCGCGCTGTCACCGGCGGCCTGGCTGCCCCGTGCGACGACGAACAGGCGGGGAGCCCTGCCCCGCGGCCGGTCCGCCAGCGCCCGTACCAGATGCAGCGTGCTCAGGCAGCACAGCCGCGCCGCCTCCTCGGCAGCGTCGGCATCCGTGATCGCCGGGGCGTCGAGCGCGGACAGCTGGACCACTCGCTCGGGCGGCCCGTCGGGGAAGGCCTCGTCCAGGAGGCGGGCCAGGTGCCGCGGATCGGCGGGGTCGAGTACGTAACGACCGGGTCCCTCCGTGGCGAACGACTCACCCCTGCGGGCGATCACGCTCGGCTCGGCCGAGCCGAGCCGCTCCCTCAGTTCGGCCGCGACGCCGGTGTCGTCCGCCAGGATCAGCCAGCTGCCGTCGGCGGGCGGCTGCTGCGCGGCCGGGCGCGGCTGCCAGCGGGTCTCGAAGAGCGCGCCGTCCAGTGGCGAGAGTGCGGCCAGCTCGAACTCCGATGCTTCCAGGACCAGTTGTTCGTCCTCGTCCCACAGCCGCAGGTCCACGCTCGCGGTGTCGCCGTCCACTGAACGCAGTCGGCAGGTCACCCACACGGGCGCCGTGCGCCGTCCGGTGAACCTCAGCCGCCCGACGGCCGCGGGCACGAACGCCCGGTCCTCGGGCGCGCCGCCCGGCAGAGCGGCCGCGTGGAAGGCCGCGTCGAGGACGGCGGGATGCAGCAGATGACCGGCGGCGGGCGTCCGCGTCAGGCGACCGAGGGCCGCCGCGTCCGCGCGGTGGCCCTCCTCCAGTCCCCGGAAGGCGGGGCCGTACTCGATACCCAGGGCGGCGAGCCCGGTGTAGACGGCCGGCAGATCGACCTGTTCGTCGCAGCGTTCGCGCACGGTGGCGAGCCGCTCGTCGTCATCGGCCGCGGGTTCGGTGGTGACCGCGACGCGTCCGCTGACGTGCCGCTCCCACGACGCGCCGGGTCCGCCGGCGGGCGTCGAGGCGATGGTGAAGTCCCGAAAACCGCCCTCGGCGGGCCGCAGGACCAGTTGCAGGCGTACGGGTCTGTTCGCGTCCAGGGACAGCGGCTGTACGAACCTGACGTCGGCCAGCCGTACTTCGCCCCCGTCCCCCAGTTCGGAAGCGGCCTCCAGGGCCATGTCGAGGAAGGCGGCGCCGGGCAGCCAGACCTCTCCGGTCACCCGGTGGTCGGTCAGATAGGCGAAGCGGCTGTCGTCGAGGTCGATGTCGGCCTGGAAGAGGTGCCGGTCGGACTCGTCGCTGGCCTCGAGATGAGTGTCGAGGAGCGGCGAACCGCCGGCCGAGGCGCCGGCCCGGGCGGGCGCGAGCCAGTGGCGTTCGCGGGCGAAGGCGTACGTCGGCAGGTCGACCCGGCGGCCCCGCGGGAACAGCGCCGGCCAGTCGGGCGTGTGCCCGGCCGTGTACAACTCCCCCAGCCCGCGCAGCAGTACGTCGCGTCCGTCGCGCTGCCGGCGCAGCGAGCCGACGGCGACCGCGTCGATCCCGGCCTCCGCCGCCACCGCCTCGATCGACGAGGTCAGGGAGGGGTGCGGGCTCAGCTCGACGAAGTAGCGGTAGCCGTCGTCCAGCATCCGTCGGATCGTGTCCGCGAACCGGACGGGCTCCCTGAGGTTGGCGTACCAGTGGTCCGCGTCGAGCCGGTCGCCGGAGACGGGTTCGGCGAGCACCGCCGAATACAGCGGGGTCGGCGCCCGAACGCCCCGGACTCCGGAGAAGCGGTCGAGCAGTTGCGCGCGAAGCGGGTCCATCAGGGGCGTGTGCGAGGCGAACGGTGTCGACAGCGGGCGTGCGGCGATCCCCTGCTCGTCGAGGCGCTGACGCAGCTCGGCCAGGGCGTCGCTCTCACCGGAGACGGCCGTGGAGCGCGCGCTGTTGACGGCCGCGACGAACAACCGACCGGGGAAGGGCGTCAGCAGCTCCTCGACGTGTGCGGGCGGCAGTTCCAAGGACAGCATGCCGCCCTCACCCACCAGCGGTACGACCGCCTGCCCGCGTCCGGTCACCACGGTCACGGCCTCGTCGAGGGTGAGGGCGCCCGCGCTGTACGCGGCGGCGATCTCGCCCAGGCTGTGCCCGACGACGGCGTCCGGGGCGATGCCGAGCGCGCGCCAGGCCGCGGCCAGCGACGCGTTGACCGCGAACAGCACCGGCTGCAGGAACTCGGTGCGGCCGAACGGGGCGAACTCCTCCGGCGCCCGCAGCACGTTGAGCACCGACCAGCCGACGCGTCGGCGAACGGCATCGTCGACGCGGACCAGTTCCTCGCGGAACGCCTCCGACCCGGCCATCAGCTCCAGGCCCATGCCGGGCCATTGACCGCCGTGCCCGGCGAAGACGAAGGCAACCTTGCCCGTCCGGTCCTCACGGGGCGCGGTGAGGGGCGCCCGCCCGCTCGCCAGCGCGCCGAGCCGGGCCAGCAGTCCGTCCCGGTCACCCGCGACGACCGCGGCACGCCGTTCGAAGTGGCTACGGTGCCGGGCCAGGGTGTGGGCGACATCGGGGAGAGCTATGTCCGCGGCGCTCTCCCCGGTCACGTAGTGCGCCAGTCGCGCGGCCTGCCCCCGCACGGCGGCCTCGCTGCGCCCCGACAGCACGAACAGCCTGTCCTCCGGGGCGACTTCCCCCGTCGGATCCGCCCGCTCGACCGGCGGGGCCTCCTCCACGATCACATGCGCGTTGGTTCCGCTGATCCCGAAGGCGCTCACTCCTGCCCGCCGTGTCCGCCCGGGTGACGACGGCCAGGCCGCCGTGTCCCGCACCAGCCGCAGCCCGCTGTGCTCCCAGTCGACGTGCCTGCTGGGGGTGTCGGCGTGCAGGGTGCGCGGCAGAGTCCGGTGGCGCAGTGACTGCACCACCTTGACGAGCCCGATCACACCCGAAGCGGCCTGCGTGTGACCGATGTTGGACTTGAGCGAGCCCAGGTACAGGGGGCGGCCCTGTGGGCGTGAGTCGCCGAAGACCTCCGCCAGGGCGTTCGCCTCGATCGGGTCGCCCAGGGTGGTGCCCGTGCCGTGCGCCTCCACGTAGTCGAGGTCGGCGGGTTCCAGCCCGGACAGCTCCAGCGCCCGCCGGATCACCTGCTCCTGCGCCGGACCGTTCGGCGCGGACAGCCCCTGACTGCGGCCGTCCTGGTTGACGGCCGTGCCACGCAGCACGGCCAGCACCTCGTCACCGTCGCGCCGGGCGTCGCTCAGTCGCTTCAGTACGACCATGCCGGCGCCCTCGGCCCAGATGGCGCCGTCGGCGTCGTCGGAGAAGGAGCGGCAGCGGCCGGTCGGGGACAGGCCCCGCAGCCGGCTGAACTCCACGAACGTCCCCGGGGTCACCATCACCGTCACACCGCCGGCGAGCGCGAGGTCGCACTCCCCGGACCGCAGCGCCTGCGCCGCCAGGTGCAGCGCGACCAGCGACGAGGAGCACGCCGTGTCCACTGTCAGCGCGGGACCATTGAGCCCGAGCGCGTAGGCGAGCCGCCCCGAGGCCACGCTCAGCGCCGAGCCCGTACCGACATACCCGTCCAACTGGTCGAGGCGGGAGCCCGCCAGATAGTCGCTGCCGAACATGCCGACGTACACACCGGTGGTGCTGCCCGCGAGTTCGGCGGGCACGATTCCGGCGCGTTCCAGCGCCTCCCACGCCGTCTCCATCAGCAGCCGTTGCTGCGGGTCCATCGCGGCCGCCTCCTTCGGGGTGATCCCGAAGAAGCCCGCGTCGAAGGACTCGAGGTCGTGGTCGTTCAGGAAGCCGCCCTCACGGGCGTACGACTTGCCGATGGCGTCCGGGTCGGGGTCGTACAGCGCCGCCACGTCCCAGCGTCCCGCCGGGAAGGGGCCCACCACGTCGCGCCCCTCCGCGACCAGGTTCCACAGGCCTTCCGGATCGCTCACTCCGCCCGGCAGCCGGCAGGCCATGGCGACGAGGGCCACCGGTTCGTCGGAGGCCGTCGTCGTGGCGCGTGTGGGCCGCGCGGCGGGCATGGTGCGGCCGCCCGCCGCGAGGGCGGTGGACAGCAGGTACGCGGTGAGCCGGGCCGCGGTGGGGTGGTCGAACAGCAGGGTGGCCGGGAGTCCGGCCCCGATCCGGGCGCCGATGCGGTTGCGGAGTTCGACCGCCGTCACCGAGTCCATGCCGAGTTCGCGCAGCGGCTGGTCGGGGCGGACGGACTCCGCGCAGCGCAGGCCGAGGGCGCGGGCGACCTCCTCGCGGACCAGGGCCAGGACGCGTTCGGCGCGTTCGGCCTCGGGCAGTCGGGCCAGGCGGTCGGCGAGAGCCTCGCCGTCGCCTCGGCCGGTGCGGGGCGCGGGCAGCAGCGAGCGCCACACCGCCGCCGTGGCGTCGCCCGTGGCGGCCGCGCTGTCGCGCAGGCGCGGCAGGTCCAGGGCCCAGGCGACCAGGTGCGGGGCGCCCCGGCGCAGGGCGAGTTCGACGAGTTCGCGGCCCTGTTCGGGGGTGAGGGCGCGGTGACCGAGGCGGGCCATGCGCTCCAGGTCGGCGTGTGCGGCGGCGAGACCCTCGCCCGCCCAGGCGCCGAAGGAGAGGGAGGTGCCAGGCAGGCCCAGGGCCCGCCGGTGGTGGGCGAGTTGGTCGAGGTAGACGTTGGCCGCCGCGTAGTTGGCCTGCCCCGCGTTGCCGACGACTCCGGCGGCGGAGGAGACCAGCAGGAAGAGGTCGAGTCGGGCGTCGGCGGTGAGCCGGTGCAGGTGGGCGGCGCCGTCGACCTTGGGGCGCAGTACCTGTGCGAGGCGTTCGGGTGTCAGCTCGGCGACCACCCCGTCGGCCAGGACGCCGGCGCAGTGCACGACACCGCGCAGCGGCGACTCCTCGCCGATACGGCCGAGCAGGTCGGCCACGGCCGTCGCGTCCGCGATGTCACAGGACGCGACCTCGACCTCGGCGCCGAGCGCGGTCAGTTCGGCGGTGACCTCGGCGGCGCGCGGGTCGTCGGATCCGCGACGAGACGTCAGCAGGAGGCGGGGAACGCCGTGTTCGGCGAGGAGCCGGGCGATGTGCCGCCCGACGGCACCGAGACCGCCGGTGATCAGCACCGTGCCGTCGATGGGTACGAGGGCGGGACGGCCGCCGGCCAGGTCGAGGACGACGGGGACGCCGGACGCGTGCCGCCGCCGTGTCGCCTCGTGCGCGGCGGTGACGGGCAGGACCTGGTGGTGGGGGCGGTCCGGTCCGGCGGCCGCGGTCGTGAACGGCTGGTCGTCCGCGAGCACTTCGACCCCGCCCGCGTCGGCGATCAGCTCGGAGCCGATGGGGGTGTCGGAGAGGACGGCGACTCGCAGGCCGGGGACAAGACCCTCGACGTCGGCGCCTGCTTCGGTGAGCACTCCGGCGCGCGGCGTCGCGTCGCCGGGGGCGCCGGGCAGGGCGGCCGCGTGCACCCGGATCCGCACCTGCCCGGAGGCCGGCACCTCCTGGGGCTCCACCACGCGCAGGGTCGGGTTCGCCGGAAGGCCGGTCAGCTCGTACCGGTCCCCCGCCGGTATCCGCAGCGCGTCCCGGTCACGGGCCCGTACGAGCCGTGGCGCGAGCAGAGCGCCCGTGCGGAAGGCGAGTTCGGGCTCCTCGGCGTATGCGGTGGCGGCCAGGAGCGCATCCGCCGGGTCGGAGTCGTCGAGGTCGAGCAGGGTCAGGCCGAGGTCCGGGTGTTCGGCGCGGGCGCTGCGGGCGAGCCCCCACAGCACCGACTGGGCGAGGCCGGGCACGGTGTCCTCGTCGACGGCCCCGACCGCTCCGCGCGTCACCCACACGGTCCGGGCGGGTGCCTCGTCCCGCGGAAGGGCGATCAGGGCGCGCAGTTCGGCCAGGGCCGTGGCCGCCAATTCTTGTGCCGCGGCGGCCGGTTCGGCGTCCGTCGCCGTGCGCGGCCAGAACCGTACGAGCACGTCGGCACCGCCCGTCCCGCTCACGTCCGCGTCGCCCGTCCCGCTCCGGACGTGGATCCCCGCCGCCGCGAGGCCGCGCAGGGCCCCGGCGACCTCCGGGTCCGAGGGGTCCCCGACGACGGCCCACTCGGTGCCCGGCGCCTCGGCGGGCTGTTCGGGTACGGCCGTCCAGACCACCTCGTACAGGTGCCGGGCGTTCTCCGAGGCGCCGTTCAGGTCCGCCGGGTCCGCGGCCCGCAGTCGTACGCCCTCCAGACGACCGGCCGGGAGGCCGTCGGCGTCCCACAGCGTGATGTCCAGGGTGAGGTCCGTGTCGGAGCCGCCCGTGCGTCGTACGGCCGCGGTGAGGTCCCTCGCGCCACCGGGCGGCAGGACGCAGCGGCCCACCGCGACCGGGAGCAGCACCCGGCCGTCGGACGTGTCGAACACGGCGGCCACGTGCAGTACGGCGTCCAGCAGGGCCGGGTGGAGGGGGTACGGGTCGGCCGCGTCGCGGGCCGTGGACGGCAGCGAGAGCCGGGCCAGCAGTTCACCGTCGCCGGTCGCGACCGCCGACCGTACGCCCTGGAAGGCCGGCCCGTAGCCGAGGCCCAGCTCGGCGAGCCGCTCGTACGTCCCCGGGGTCCAGGCCGGTTCGGCCGCCTCCGGCCACGCCGGGGGCCGATCCGCCGTGGGCGCGACAGGCGCGGACGCTGACGCGGTGGCGTGCAGGGTCCAGCCCGTGGCCTCTTGGGCGCGCGGGCGGCTGTGCACGGTGATCTCCGGTACGGGACCGGCGGTGACCACCTCGACGGACACCTCGACCGTTCCGGAGCCGGGGAGGGTGAGAGGGCTGAGGAGGAGCAGGTCGGTGAGGTCGGCCGGGTCGTCCGGGCGGGCCACGGCGAGGGCGGCGCGGCACAGTTCCATCAGGGTGGTGCCGGAGACGACGGTCCGGCCGAACACGGCGTGGTCGGGCAGCCAGTCGGCGGTGGCCCGGGACCACTCGCCCCGGAAGGTCCAGCGGGTCTCGTCCGGCGACTGGAGCTGGATGCCGAGCAGGGGGTGCGCGGCGCGTTCGAAGAGGCCGGGGGCGTCGGTGGTGGACTCGGGCTCGATCCAGTGGCGCCGCGGATCCCAGGCGTAGGTCGGCAGGTCGGCGGGGGCGGTGTCGGGGACCAGCCGACGCCAGTCGATCCGCCGCCCGTGGACGTGGAGTTCGGCGGCGGCCCGTGCCAGGCAGGCGGGCCCGTCCTCGTCCCGGCGCAGCGAGCCGACGGCGACCAGGTTCTCGTGGCCGGAGTCCTCGGCGACGGTGCGCAGGGCGGTGACGAGGGAGGGGTGGGGGCCGAGTTCGACGAACCAGCGGTAGCCGTCGGCCGCCATGCGCTCCACGGTGGCTGCGAAGCGGACGGGTTCGCGCAGATTGGTGTACCAGTAGTCGGCTTCCAGCTCCTCGGTGACCGGCTCGCCGGTGACGGTGGAGTACCAGGCGACGGAGGTCGGGCAGGTGGTGACGCCGTCGAGTTCGTCGAGGACCGTCGCGCGGACCGGCTCGACCCGGGGGCTGTGGGAGGCGTAGTCGACGTCGAGGCGGCGGGCGAAGACCTGTTCGCGGTCGAGGTCGGCGAGCAGGGCCTCCAGCGGCTCGACGTCCCCGGTGATCACCGTCGAGCGGCCGCTGTTCACGGCGGCGACCGAGACCCGTCCGTCGAGGTCGGTGAGGCGGTCCTCGACCTCGGTGTGCGGGAGGGCGACGACGGCCATGGTGCCGGTGCCCGACAGCCCGGTCAGGGCCTGACTGCGCAGGGCGACCACCGCGGCGGCGTCGCTCAGGCTGAGCGCGCCCGCGACGCAGGCCGCGGCGACCTCGCCCTGGCTGTGCCCGATCACGGCGTCCGGCCGTACGCCCCGGGCCCGCCACACCGCGGCCAGGGACACCATCACGGCGAACAGGACCGGCTGCACGACGTCCACGCGGTCCAGGGGCGGGGCGCCCGCGGTACCGCGCAGCACGGCGGCCACCGACCAGGTGGTGAAAGGGCGCAGGACGGCGTCGCAGCGGTCGAGTTCGTCCGCGAACACCGGGTCGCGGTCGAGCAGATCGCGGGCCATGCCGGTCCACTGGGAGCCCTGACCGGGGAAGACGAAGGCCAACTTGCCTGTGGGAATGACCTGTTGGGGTCCGACGACCGTATCGCTGCCGCTGTCGGTACCGATAGCGGTACCGCCGTCGGTGCCGCTGTCGGTTCGGCCCTCCGCGAGTGCGCGCAGGGCGGTCAGCAGGTCGTCGCGGTCGGCCGCCCGCACGACGGCCCGGTGCTCGAAGTGCGTGCGGTGGTGGGCCAGCGTCGCGGCCACACCGGGCAGCGGCGGCCGCGGCTGTTCGTCGAGCGCTTCGAGAAGGCGGGCGGCCTGGCCCCGGAGGGCGGGGAGGGTACGGGCGGACAGCGGGAAGAGGGCCGCGCCGGGGAACTCCGCCGGGGGCGTCCCGGTGGCCGGCCGTACCAGGTCCCGCGGCGCCTCCTCCAGCACCACGTGCGCGTTCGTACCGCTGATCCCGAACGCGCTCACCCCGGCCCGCCGCACCCGGTCGCCGCCCCGCGGCCATGCCCGGGCTCCGCTGTGCACCCGCAGGCCGCCGCCCGCCCAGTCGACGTGCTCGGTCGGGGTGCCGGCGTGCAGCGAGGCCGGGAGCAGTTCGTGGCCGAGGGCCAGAACCGTCTTGATGACGCCGCCGATGCCGGCCGCGGCCTGGGTGTGACCGATGTGGGACTTGAGGGAGCCGACGCCGAGCGGCCGGTCGGCCGGGCGCCCCGGCCCGAAGACGGCGGCGAGCGCCCGGCCCTCGATGGGGTCGCCGAGCCGGGTGCCCGTGCCGTGCGCCTCGACGTGGTCCAGGTCGTACGGGCGGAGTCCGGCCGCGTCGAGGGCGGCGCGCACCACCCGTTCCTGCGCCGGGCCGCTCGGGGCGCTCAGGCCCTGGCTGCGGCCGTCCTGGTTGATGGCCGACCCCTTGACGACGGCGAGGACCCGGTCGCCGTCACGGCGCGCGTCCGCGAGCCGCTTGAGCAGGACGAGACCACAGCCCTCGGCCCACACCACGCCGTCGGCGTCGGCGGAGAACGGGCTGCACCGCCCGGTCGGCGAGAGCCCGCGCAGCCGGCTGAACTCGACGTGTCCGCGCGGGGTGACAAGGAGCGTCGCGCCGCCCGCCAGCGCGAGGTCGCACTCGCCGCCGGCCAGCGCCCGCGCGGCCAGGTGCAGGGCGACGAGCGAGGAGGAGCAGGCGGTGTCGACGGTGACCGCCGGGCCCTGGAGGCCGAGGGTGTAGGCGATGCGTCCGGAGGCCACGCTGGACGCCGAGCCGGTGCCCACGTGCCCGTCGAGTCGGCCGAGTGCGGCCGAGGCCAGATAGCCGCTGTCGTACAGCCCGATGTAGACGCCCGTGGAGCTGCCGTTCAGCGTGTCCGGGACGATCCCGGCGCGCTCGATCGTCTCCCAGGCGGTCCTCAGCAGCAGCCGCTGCTGGGGGTCCATGGCCGCGGCCTCGCGCGGCGAGATCCCGAAGAACGGCGCGTCGAAGCGGTCGATGTCGGACAGGAAGCCGCCGCGCAGGGTGTACGCCTTGCCGGGGGCCTCCGGATCGGGGTCGTAGAGGTCCTGAGTGTCCCAACGGCCCGCGGGAACCTCGGTGATGGCGTCCTCGCCCGCGGCGAGCAGCCGCCACAGCGCCTCGGGGTCGTCGGCGCCGCCGGGGTAGCGGCAGCCCATGGAGATGACGGCGATGTCCTCGTCGCCGCGTATCGGCGCGGCCGCCGGCACCGGCGCCGCCGCGCCGACGGGCCCTTCGCCGAGGACCACCGCGGCGAGCGCCGCGATGGTGGGGTGGTCGAAGACGAGGGACGGCTCCACGGGGCGGCCGATCCGGCCGGAGAGCTCCGCGGCCAGGGTCACCAACTGGCGTGATCCCAGGCCGAATTCGGCGATCGGCCGCTCGGGATCGACAGCCGACGGGGCGAGCCCGGCCGCCTCGGCGACGGCCGACGCCAGCCAGGCCCGCACGTCCTCGGAGGTCGTGACGGACATCTCGGGGAACTGCTTCGGGGACTCGCTCGCATGCATCGGGGAAAGGTGTCCTCGTGAACTCGGATTCAGACGGATTCCGTACGACGGGTACGGCGACCGGTGGGCGGCGGAGGCACCGGCGCGCGACTGAGGAACCCCTGGTGTACGGCCGGTACGACCGGGGTGCCCGTCGGCGCGGGTGCCGCGCCGACGGCGGGGTGACCTCGTCTACCTCATCTCGCGGCGGGCGCGCCGACCACCGCGAGGGCGTCGGCGAGGTACGCCGCCCGGGAGGCGTGGCGCTGGATCTTCCCGCTGGACGTCTTCGGGATGGTGCCGGGGTGGACTAGCACGACGTCACGCACCGCGAGGTCGTGGGCCTCGCCGATCGCGCTGCGGATCACCTCGGTGATCCGCTCGGAGTCGGCCGCCGCGTCCGGGGCCGTCTCGGCGACGATGACGGGCTGTTCGCCCTCGGCACCGCCGTCCACGGAGAACGCGGCGGTGCAGCCCGGCCGGAGCGCGCCGTGGGACATCTCGGCGGACAGCTCCAGGTCCTGCGGGTAGTGGTTGCGTCCGTCGATGACCATCAGGTCCTTGAGGCGGCCGGTGACGAACAGTTCGCCCTCGCGCAGGAATCCGAGGTCTCCGGTTCGCAGGAAACGGTCCGTACGGTCTTTCAGCGTGGCCCGGAAGGTCTCGCGGGTGGCGAGGGTGTTGCGCCAGTAGCCCTTGGCGACGCTCGCGCCGCTCACCCAGATCTCGCCGACCTCTCCTTCGGGCAGCTCCTCCCGCCGCTCGGCGTCGGCGATCACCACGGTCGTACCGGGGATCGGCCGCCCGGAGCCGACGGCGGCCGCGCCCGCGTGCGGACTTGACCCGGGGGCCGCGGCGAGGGTGGGCGGGGTGTCGGCCGAGCCGCCGGTGACGATGAGCGTGGCTTCGGCGAGGCCGTAGCACGGATACAGGGCTTCATGCCGGAAGCCGGCCGGGCCGAAGGTCTCGGTGAAGCGCCGCAGGGTGGCGGCCCGTACCGGTTCGGCGCCGTTGAAGGCGACCTTCCACCGGGCGAGGTCGAGTCCGTCGAGGAGTTCGGGGGTGGCGTGCTTGAGGCACAGCTCGTAGGCGAAGTTGGGGCCGCCGCTGGTGTGCGGGCGGTAGCGGCTGAGGGCGGTCAGCCAGCGCGCGGGCCGCTGGAGGAAGTGCAGGGGTGAGAAGAGCGTGGCGGTGGCGCCGAGGTGGACGGTGTTCAGGACCGGGCCGATGAGGCCCATGTCGTGGTACACGGGCAGCCAGCTGACGAACAGTTCGTGGTCGTACTCCGCGAGCGTGTCCGGGGTGTGGCCCATCCGCTCGGTGATCGCCCGCTGGTTGTCCAGCAGGTTCCCGTGCGTCACCATCACGCCGCGCGGGGCGGAGGTGGAGCCGGAGGTGTACTGGAGGAAGGCGACCGAGTCGTCGGTGAGGTCGGGTTCACGCCAGGAGTCGGCCGCCTCGTCGGGTATGTCCTCGGTGGCGACGCAGGCGATCGCGTCCAGTTCGGGCAGGTGCTCCCCCTGGGCGGCCAGGGTGGCGAGCACCTCACGGCCGCCCAGGATCACCTTGGCGTCCGCGTCGGCGATCAGGCGCTTCATGCGGGTCAGAGCACGGTGGTTCTGCGACCGCCCCTGCGGGGGAACGCCCGGCACGGCGACGACCCCGGCCGAAAGACAGCCCAGGTAGCCGGAGATGAACTCCAGGCCGGGCGGGTACAGCAGCAGTGCGCGGGATCCGGCCAGACCGCGTTCCTGCAGCCAGGCGGCGACGGCTCGGGACCGACGGGCCAGACGCCCGTACGAGATGTCCTGGATCTCTCCGTCGCAGTCGCCCGTGACGAGGTAGCGGTATGCCGTCCGCTCCGGCTGTTGCGAGGCATGCGTGGTCAGTAAGTCGACCAGGGAACGAGCCATATGAGGAGTCTCACCTGTTCGAATGAGTGAGCGAGAAAACTGGAGTTCAAAGGCCGCGGGGTGCGTATGCGCAGGCGCCGTGGCCGCCCGGCCCCCTTGCCGGACAGTCCGTCTCGACCAACCCGCCCGAGGAGCAGCGGCGATGCATACGCCGGCCCCTCGTGACCCTCGTTCGGCTTGCTACCAACGAGTAACACGATAGCAAGTCTTGTCGGCCAGATGGATGTAACCGCGGGTATTCAATAAGTAACTGGCCAATCGGCCGTCCTGCACGCCTTCATGACGGGCCGGGAGTCGCGGGGTGTTCGAGGTGCGCGACGAAGGCGGCGAGGTCGGCGACCACGCGGTCGGGCTGCTCCCAGTGGATGTCGTGCCCGGCGCCCTCGTAGGCGATCAGGCGTGAACCGTGGATGGCGTCCAGGATGGTCTGCTGGTCGTCGCCGGGCAGCAGGTCGTCCTGGTCACCCCAGATGACGAGGGTGGGCACCAGGATGCCCGCGAGGGTCGCGCGCAGATCGGTGTCGAGCAGTCCGCGCAGGGTCTCCTGCCAGACGTACGCGGGGACCTTGAGGTTTTCTTCGATCATCGTCTCGACGAGGCCCCTGGCGACGGGCCGGTCCACCGCGCCGGAGACGAACTCCTCTACGAACTCCCGGGGTACGGGGTCGGAGAGCCCCTCGACGGCCTCCCGCATCCCGGTCACCGCCGGCTTGTCCTCGAGCGTGCCGGGTACGCCGATCAGCACCAGCCCCGAGATCCGGTCGGGGTGGCTGCCCGCGACCATCCGGGCGGCCACGCCGCCGCTCGAGGACGCGACGAGCACGGCGCGGTCGATGGCGACGGCGTCCAGGAAGGCGACGAGGTCGGCGGCGTAGTCCTCGGGCGTGTAGCCCTCGGGAGGGCGGTCGGCGTCGCCATGGCCGCGCTGGGTGGGCGCGTAACCGCGCAGGGCGGCCGGAAGGCGCCTGAGGAGGGGCTCGAAGGCCCACCAGGAGTCACCGAGCCCGTGCACGAAGACGACCGGTGTGCCACTGGGGTAGCCGGCCTCGGCGTAGGGCAGCGTGAGTCCTTCCCGCACCTCGGCGGACTTCAGGGAGATCACGGTCACGACACCCTGCCTCCTTCACTCCGCCGCCCGGTCGGGGAACCAGGAGCGGAGAGCGAGCGGCGATCACTTCCGACAGTACCGACGAGCGGCGGGGCCCGCGCCTCAGGACGCCCGGACGAAGCGGGTGAGGGCGGCGACGTACCGCCGCGGATGGGTGACGTGGGGAATGTGTCCCGCCCCTTCGACGGTCTGCCGTCGCGCCCGTGGCAGGGCCGCGGCCAGCCGGTCGAGGATCGTCGCCAACCACACCGGGCTCTGGGTGCCTCCGCTGAGCAGTACCGGTGCGGCGCACCGGGCGAGGGCGTCGGTATCGATCTGCGCCCAGTCGGGGTCGGACTGTTCGTCCAGCCAGGTGGGCGCGTTGTGCACGAACGTCTCGCGCACGGCGGCGGGCAGCCGGTCCCAGGTGCCGGGTCCCATGGCGACCTCCTCCACGAACTGCCGTGCGCCCTGCCGGTGCTCGCCCTTGCGGAGATGGGCGAGCACGGCGTCCATCGAGGCTTGCGTCGGGCGCAGTTGTCCCAGCTCGTCCGGGTCGTCGACCACGATCGCGACGAGCGGGGGCTCGTGGACCATGATGCTGCGGAACAACTCCGGCCGGCGCGCCGCAAGCCCCATTGCGATCGACCCGCCGAAGGAACTGCCCGCCACGTGCGCGGGCGCGGGTCCGAGCCGCTCGATCAGGGCCTCGAGGCCGTCCTCGTCCTGTCGGCGGGTGCCCGGGCCCGGCCCCGCTTCGCTCTTCCCGTGACCACGGCGGTCATAGGTGACCACCCGGAACGACGCACGGAGGTCGGCCTCGATCGCGGGCTGCCACGAGGTGTGGTCGCTCCACGAACCGTGGACGAGGACGAGCGGGTCGCCCTCTCCGACGACCTGGTGGTAGAGGTCCAGGTCGCCTGTACGCAGCAGGGGCATGCGTGACTCCTGTGGGTGGAGGCGGGGCGGGAGCGGCCCGCCGTGAGCATGCCTTCAGTGTGCTCCGCAGGCACCGGTCGCGATGTCAGGACACGGTGCGGTAGCGGTGTTCGGGGCGGCCGGTCGCGCCGTAGCGGAGCTCCAGTCGGACCATGCCCTCCCGGACGAGGTAGGACAGGTAGCGCTGGGCCGTGGCGCGGGAGACGCCGGTGAGTTCCGCCGCCTCGGCCGCCGACACGTCCCGGCGGGCGGTGCGGACCGCCTCGTGGAGCAGGGCGAGGGTCGGCGCGGAGTGGCCCTTGGCCGGTACGGCGGGCAGGGCGGTGGGGCGGACGACGCTGAACAGGGCGTCCACGTCGGCCTGGTCGGTCTCCGCCTCCGGGCCCAGGACGTCCACCCGGTGCTGGAGCGCGCGGTAGGCGGCGAGCCGCTCGGCCAGGGCGTCGGCGCCGAAGGGCTTGACGAGGTATCCGACGGCTCCGAGCTTCATCGCGGTCCGTACGGAGGTGATGTCCCGGTCGGCCGTGATCACGATGGCGTCGGGGCGGGCGCCACCCGCGTCGCCGGTCAGCTGTCGCAGCACGTCGAGGCCGCTGCCGTCGGGCAGGAAGATGTCGAGGAGCAGCAGTTCCGGGTGGAGCGTGTGGACGGCGTCCAGCGCCTCGGCCACGTTCGCCACCTGGCCGACGACCTCGAAGCCCTCGACGCGGGCCACGTATGTGCAGTGGAGTCCGTTCACCCGGAAGTCGTCGTCCACCACCAGGGTCCGTATCACCAGCGCTTCCCTCCATCGGCCGCGGCCAGGGCGCCCGCCGGTACCAGCGGGGCCGTCGTGAACAGTGCGCCCTGCGGCGCGGGCGCGACGTCCGGCAGGGGCAGCGTTACGGTGAAGACCGCCCCGGGCCCCTCGCTGACCGTGATGATGCCGCCGTGCCGCTGGACCAGCCGGTGGACCAGGGCCAGTCCGAGGCCGCGCCGGGCGGTGCCACGGTCCGGCCGGGTCGACCAGCCGTCCTCGAAGATGGACTCGGCCGCACCCGGCGGGATGCCGGGTCCGGTGTCGGCCACCCGCACCAGTACCTCCGTGGTGGCCTCGACGACCGTGAGCCGTACCTCCCGGCCGCCCGCCGGGGCCGGTCCGCCGACCGCGGCGTCGAGGGCGTTCTCCAGCAGGTTGCCGACGATGGTCAGCAGCCGGTGCAGATGCGGCGGCTGCTCGCCGAGCGCGGAGTCCTCGCCCAGCACGATCCGTACGCCCCGCTCTGCGGCGACCGTCGTCTTGGCCACGACCAGACCCACCATCAGGGCGTTGCCGATGTGCTCGCGCACCGACTCGGTCAGCTCCTGATCGGCTCCGGCCAACTCGACGGCGTACTCGTAAGCGGACTCGTACTCGCCCACGTCCAGCAGCCCGGCCAGGGTGTGCATCCGGTTGGTGAACTCGTGCTGCTGGGCCCGCAGCGCGTCCGTCAGCCCGCGCACCGAGTCCAGCTCCCTGAGCAGTCCGACCAGCTCGGTGCGATCCCGCACGGTGACCACCGCTCCCAGCGCGCGGCCGTGCAGCGTCACCGGCATCCGGTTGACGGCCAGGCAGTGGTCGTCGGTGAGGACCGTGATGTCGGTCCCGGTGAGGCTGCCGCCCAGTGCCCGGCGCAGCCGCCCCTCGGGCAGGAGTTCGTCCAGCCGGCTGCCCAGTGCCGTGCCCAGACCGAGCAGGTGGCGGGCCTCGTCGTTGATGACGGTGACCCTGCCCTCCGGGTCGAAGGCGACCACGCCCTCCCGGATGCCGTGCAGCATCGCCTCCCGGTCCTGCAGCAGCCCGGCGATCTCCTCCAGCTCCAGCCCGAACGTCGTCCGCTTCAGGCGTCTGGCCAGCAGGAACGCGGCCACCGAGCCGAGCGCGGTGGCGATCGTGGCATACAGACCGAAGGTGGGCAGCTCCCGCCACAGCTCGCCGAGTACGTCGCGTTCCGGGATACCGACCGACACCTCGCCGACCAGCGTGCCCGTGGGCCCCTTCAGCGGAGCCTTGCCATTGGCGGACCACCCGGTCGCGCCGTGGTCGGAGCCGACGTGGGGAAGGCCGTCGAGCACCGCGATCGGATCGCCCACCGGCTCGCCGATCAGTGCCGGGGTGGGGTGCGAGTGGCGGATGCCGTGCAGGTCGATCACGACCACGTACGACGCCCCCGACGCGTTCCGGATCCGTTCGGCCACGGTCTGCACGATGTCGCCGCCACCGCCGTACTCCATGGCCTGCTGGATCTGCGGCTCGGCGGCCGTGGTCTGCGCGATGGCCAGCGCCCGCTGCTCGTAGGAGCGGTCGATCTCGGCCCGCTGAGCGAACGCGAACAGTACGAAACCGATGGCTCCGGAGAGGGCCAGGATGGCCAACTGGTTGGCCAGAATCCGCGCGGAGAGCCTCCCCTTCCCGGCGCGGCCGATCCGGATTCGGATGGGCATCACAGGTGCCTTCGCCCTTGTCTTGCTGCCGGGCCCGGCCCCTTCGCCGTAACCCGTGGTGGCGTGATTGTGCCCCACCAGGGACACCATGCCCACCCCTGGCCCACTGAGCAGAACGTGCAGAACTCCGGTTAACACAACTAACGCGAGATACGTCTGAAACAGCGACGTAATACGGGGCGGCCTCTAGCGTCTGCCTTCCTCGACCCCGAGGTTAGGGAAGGAGACGGCCTCAGATGGCTTCGCGAAACGATGCCGCGTTGAGCACGGTCGCCGACAAAAGCGGCCAGGACAGCGCGCGAGTCGAGATTTCAGGGCTCACCAAACGATTTCTGACTCCCGCGGGTGAGGTGTTCACGGCGCTGCAGGACGTTTCGTTCACCGTGGAGCCTGGCCAGTTCTGCGCGGTGGTGGGCCCGACGGGCTGCGGCAAGTCGACGACCCTGAGCATGGTCTCCGGGCTCGACCGGCCCAGCGAGGGCTCGGTCAAGGTCGGCGGCCGTGAGGTGGACGGCGTCACCGACGGCGTCAGCTTCATGTTCCAGACCGACGCGCTGCTGCCCTGGAAGACGGTCCTCGGGAATGTGCTGATGGGCCCGGTCTTCCGCGGCGTCCCCAAGCAGAAGGCCCAGGTCTCGGCGCGCGACTGGCTGCGCCGGGTGGGCCTGTCCGGGTTCGAGGACCGCTACCCGCACCAGCTCTCCGGCGGTATGCGCAAGCGCGTGGCGATGGCCGCGGCGCTGATCAACGAACCGAAGATCCTGATCATGGACGAGCCGTTCGGCGCCCTGGACGTGCAGACCAAGGCGATCATGTCGACCGAGCTGCTGGGCCTGTGGGAGCAGATCCGTCCGTCGGTCATCTTCATCACCCACGACCTCGACGAGGCCGTGGCGCTCGCCGACCGGGTCGTCGTCATGACGTCCAGCCCCGGATCGGTCAAGGCGGTCTTCGACATCGACCTGCCCCGCCCCCGCGGCGCGGTCCAGGAGATCCGCTTCCAGCCCCGCTTCATCGAACTCCAGCACCAGATCTGGGAAACGCTGCGCGAGGAGGTGGAGCGCGCCTACGCACGCACCGCAGGAGGTACGGCATGAGCACGACGTCCGCAGTTTCCGCCCCGCTGGTCAAGGACGGCGCACCGTCCTCGGCCGCGGCCACCGCGAAGCGGGCCGCCCGGCGGCGCACCGCGCTGGTGTGGGCGGGCCGTATCGGCCTCGCGGCCTTCGTCATCGGCGGCTGGCAGGCGTTCACCACCTGGGGGATCGTCGACCCGTTCTTCTTCGGGCAGCCGTCGGGCATCGCCAAGCGGCTGGTCGACCTCTTCCGGCACGGCACCGAGTTCGGATCCTTCTACTCGAACATCTGGACAACGATCCAGGAGGCGCTCGCCGGCTTCGCCCTCGGGGCTGTGGCCGGCGTGATCTTCGGCGTCGCACTCGGCCAGAGCCGGTTCCTCGCCGATGTGCTCGGCCCCTACATCAAGGTGGTCAACGCGATCCCGCGTATCGTCCTCGGCTCGATCTTCATCGTCGCGTTCGGCATCGGTGTGCTGCCGAAGATCCTGCTCGCCGCGGTGCTGGTGTTCTTCATCGTCTTCTTCAACGCCTTCCAGGGCGTCCGTGAGGTCGACCGCAACATCCTCGCCAACGCCAAGGTGCTCGGCGCCTCGCAGGCGCAGATCATCCGGCACGTCACCGTGCCCTCCGCTCTCACCTGGATCATCGCCAGCCTGCACAGCGCCTTCGGCTTCGCCATCGTCGGCGCGCTGGTCGGCGAGGTGCTCGGCGCGCAGAGCGGGCTCGGCCTGGTCATCAAGACCGCGCAGAACCAGTTCGACCCCAACGGCGTGTTCGCGACGATGCTCGTCATCTCGGTCATCGTGCTCGGCGCCGAGTGGCTGATCAGCAAGCTGGAGCACCGGCTGCTGTCGTGGCGCCCGCCGGCGCCGACCGAGGCGAACTCCCTCTGACTCCCCGGCACTTCCCCCCTCCTTCATCTCAGAACCCTCAGCTTCATCTCAGAACCCTCAGCTTCATCTCAGAACCCTCAGCTTCATCTCAGAACCCTCAGCAAAGGAATGTGGTCAGCCATGTCCAGACGACCCGTCGCCGTCGCCGCGTCTCTGCTCACCGTTCTCGCCCTCGGCGCGGTCAGCGCCTGTTCCGGCAACTCGTCCGCCGCGAGCGGCGGTTCGGGCTCCACGCCGACGGTCAGGCTCATGGCCGGCGGCCTCGACAAGCAGATCTACCTGCCGTACCAACTCGCCCAGCAGCTCGGCTTCTACAAGAAGTACGGCGTCAACGTCCAGCTGAGCACCGAGCAGGACGGCGGTGTCGGCGCCGAGGAAGCCATGGCCTCGGGGCAGGTGGACATGGCGGGTGCCTGGTACAACCACACGATCGAGTTCCAGGCGAAGGGGAAGGCGGTCGAGGACGTCGTCCAGCTCTCCGGCGCGCCGGGCGAGCGTGAGATGTGCACCAAGAAGTCGGGCGTCACCTCGGGCGCCGACTTGAAGGGCAAGACCCTCGGCGTCACCGACCTGGGTTCGGGCACCGACACCCTCACCCAGTTCCTGGCCGCCAAGAAGGGCGTCAAGACCAGCCAGTACCACCGGATCGGGGTCGGCGCGGGGTCCACGGCCATCGCCGCGCTGCAGAACGGCAAGGTCGACTGTGTCATGACGACGCAGCCGACGGTCGCCGCGATCCAGAAGAAGGGTGTCGGTGCCTCCGCGATCGACCTGGCCACCACGGCCGGCGCCACGCAGGCGATGGGCGGTGCCTATCCCGCGGCCAGTGTGATCGCCCGCACCGACTGGGTGAACTCGCACAAGGACGCGACGCAGAAGGTCGTCGACGCGCTCGTCGCCACCATGCACTGGATCAACACGCACAGCGCGGCCGACATCGCGAACAAGCTGCCCGCGTCGTTCGTGTCGAACCAGTTGGTTACCAAGGCCGACTACATCTCGGCCCTGACCGAGGACAAGGGTCAGTTCCTCCCGGACGGTCTCATGCCGGCCGGCGGTCCGAAGACCTCTCTGGCGACAGAGCAGTTGGTCGGCAATGTGAAGGGGTCGGTGGACCTCAGCAAGACGTTCACCAATGACTTCGCCCTCCAGGCCAACAAGACCGAGGGCTTCAAGACCACCACGACCCCGGCAGGGCCGAACGGCTGAGCCTCGCCTGTCACGGGGCCGCCCAGGTGCCTGCCACCTGGGCGGCCCCGGGCCGTGAGCACGAGCACTCGGGCGGGTACCTTCTGCGCCACGCCCGCATGTCCCCGCCCACCCGCTCGCGAAGGAGACCAGTGATGAAGCCGGTCACCACGTCCTTGCTCGCCAGGGCCGTCTGCGTCACCCTCGCACTGGCCGTGCCCGCCTGCAGCGGAGGGGGCAGCTCCAGCGCCGCGGTCGCGTCCGGGAACGCCGACGGTACGCCCGCGGTGCGGATCATGACCGGCGGCCTCGACAAGCAGATCTATCTGCCGGTGATGCTCGCCCGGGAGCTCGGCTACTACAAGGCGCAGGGCCTGGATGTCCGGTTCTACGACGAGCCGGACGGGGTCGAGGCCGAGACCGCCGTGATCTCCGGCCAGGTGGACGCGGTGGTCGGGTTCTACGACCACACCGTCGACCTGCGGTCCAAGGGCAAGTCCACCGAGTCCGTCGTGCAACTGCTCCGTGCCCCCGGCGAGGTCGAGATGGTCCGCACCGACGAGACGGGCAGCGTCAAGAGCCCGGCGGACTTCGGCGGCAAGCACCTGGGCGTGACCGGCCTCGGCTCCTCCACCAACTTCCTCACCCAGTACCTGGAGGAGAAGAACGGCGTCAAAGCGAGCAGCGCCACGTCGGTCGCCGTCGGCGCCGGCTCCACCTTCGTGGCGGCGATGCAGAACAAACAGATCGATGCCGGTATGACCACCGAGCCGACCGTCTCGCTGCTGGAGCGGAAGAAGCTGGCCGAGCCGCTGATCGACCTGCGCACGGCCGCGGGCGCGAAGGCCACGCTCGGCGGCACCTACCCCGCCTCCTGTCTCTACCTCACCACCGGGTACGTCCGGAAGAACCCGGAGGTGGTACAGAAGCTGGTCAACGTCTACGTCGAGACGCTCAAGTGGATCCAGGCCCACTCCGCCGCCGAGATCGCCGACAGGATGCCGGCCGACTACTACGCGGGCGTCGGCAAGGCCGTTTACGCCAAGGCGCTCCAGAACGAGAAGGGCATGTACTCCCCCGACGGTCTGATGCCCGCCGACGGTCCCAGGACCGTCTACAAGGTCCTCGCCACCTTCGACCCGACGGTCAAGGGTCACAGCGTCGATCTGTCCAAGACGTACACCAACGACTTCGTCAACAAGGCCGAGTAGCGGCCCGCGCCGCCGTCACGTCGCCGGTCGCGCCGAGAGTGTCGAGGTGAACGGGGTGACGGGGCGCTCCAGGCGTTCCCCGTCCACGGTGATGTCGACCGCTTCGTTGTAGAAGGCCAGGAGGCCTTTGACGGCGCCCACCGCGGGCAGTGGCTCCGGGTAGCTCCACACGAGGTTCGCTGGGTCGTCGCCGCCCCGCCACGACCAGTACTCGGCGGTGCCCTTGTAGGGGCACCCCGTGCTGAGGTCGCTGGGGACGAACAGATCGAGGCGGACGTCCTCGCGCGGAATGTAGTACCGCGTCGGCAGGCCGGTCTCGAAGAGCAGCACCGGACGGCGGGTGTCCGCGACGACCGTGCCGTCGATCTCGACGCGGACATGGCGGCTGCTCGGGAGGGCGTCCACCCGCTTGTGCGGATCGCGGGGGTGGATGAAGATCTCCTCGTCCTCCTCGTACCAGTGGTCGAGTCCCCGGCCGCTGCGGCAAAGCCACTCGAAGGCGATGTGGCCGGCCAGGTCGTCGGCGGGGAACGTCCAGGCCGCGTTCTCCAGCAGCTCGCCGTCGACTTCGAGGTCGTAGAAGATCCGCGATCCGCTGTGCGTGCCGGTCAGCGGGTTCTTCGCCGGGCGGAGCAGGTCCTCACGGACCTCCTCGCGCGGGAACGCGTACAGCGGAACGGGTACTTCGGGCTCCCAGACGAGGACGGGGTGCCGACTGTCGACGACGGTGACTTCGCCCTTGCACCCGCGCACCCAGCGCTCACTGGGCTCCCACAGAAGGCCTTCCAGGGTTGTCCTGACGGCCCGTGCGGTGGGGAATGCGCTCATGGCCGGCTCTCCCTTCGCGTCCCTCACGAGGTTACGCCGGAGAAGGCGCGGAGTTCGTGGATCCTCATGGCCCGAGAATCCGGCGCTTCCGCTCCTCGAATTCGGCCTCGGTCAGGACACCCTGGGCCTTGAGTTCCCCGAGCTGCCTCAGCTGATCGATCCTGCCGCTCATGTCGTCGGCCGACGGGGCGGGCGCGGTCGCGGGCGAAGGCGGAGGCGTCGCGGCGTGCGGCGGCGGGGCCTCCTGGTACTCCTGCTGGGCCCATCGCCCCTGCTGACGGCGTGACACACGGTTCGACACGGCGGTCGCGGTACCGGCCACCACGGCCGTGCGGGCGACCCCGCGAAGGAGACCTGGCACGACGGTTCCCCTTCTCGCGGGAAGCTGGTGGATCAGGAAATACCTCTATTGGAGCACCGCCCGGATTCCCTCGCACATCGGCATCGGCGCCATCCTGCGTGAATTCCGCCGTTCTGCCGGTCGGCGATTCTCGTGGCAAGCTGAAATGTGGACCACGGACCTGTCACAGGTCAGTGGTGAGGTCTACGTGGGAGGAGCTCGATATGACCACGACTGGAATGCACCACCACCCCGAGACCGGGAGGGGCGGCGGAGCGTGGGCGTCCAGCTGGACCGCCTTCGCCGCGGTCATGATGATCTTCGGCGGAGTGATGGCGATATTCGAGGGAATCTCCGCCATCGCCGAGGACGACGTATTCGTCGTCACCCGCAACTACGCCTACAACTTCAATCTGACGAGTTGGGGCTGGATCCACCTCTCCCTCGGCGTCCTGGTCGTCCTCGCGGGCGCCGCCCTGTTCACTGGAGCGATGTGGGCACGCGTGGTCGGAATCACCCTGGCAGGCCTGTCGATGATCGCCAACTTCATGTGGCTGCCGTACTACCCCGTCTGGGCCATCGTGCTGATCGCCGTGGACGCCTTCGTCATCTGGGCGCTGTGCGTCGGAATCAGCCGACAGCCCCGCACCGAGTAGCCGAGCGCGCCGTCCCGGACGACCCGACGGGTCGGCGTTGGGCCGTTCAGCCCGGACCGGCACCCCGACCGGCTGACGGCGGACGTGCCGACGAGCCGTCCCCACTCACCGGTGTTTTCGTTGTGGGGCGGATTCCTCCGAAAAGCGGATCCTTCCGAAGTCCGCGTCGGCACCCCCGGGAGACACGAGTGGAAACCAGCGGCAGTGACGGTCGCCAACCCCTTGCCTTCCCGCTCCTCAAGGGGCAGAAGGCGCTGGTGACGGGCGCGAACTCCGGCATCGGCAAGGCCACGGCCATCGGCCTGGGGCGGGTGGGCGCCGACGTGGTGGTGAACTACGTGGCCGGACGGGACGCCGCGGAAGAGGTCGTACGGGAGATCGAGGGGTTCGGAGTTCGCGCCTACGCGCACGAGGCGGACGTGTCGCAGGAGGACCAGGTCGTCGACATGGTGTCCCGCATGGTCGAGGAGTTCGGGACCATCGACGTCATGGTGGCGAACGCCGGGCTCCAGCGCGACGCCCCCGTCACCGAGATGACCATGGCCCAGTGGCAGAAGGTGCTGGACGTCAATCTGACCGGACAGTTCCTGTGCGCCCGTGAGGCGACCAAGGAGTTCCTGCGGCGGGGCGTCGTCCCCGAGGTCTCCCGCTCGGCCGGGAAGATCATCTGCATGAGTTCGGTCCACCAGATCATCCCCTGGGCGGGCCATGTGAACTACGCGGCGTCCAAGGGCGGGGTGCAGATGCTCATGGCGACCCTCGCGCAGGAGCTCGCGCCGCAGGGGATCCGGGTGAACGCCGTCGCTCCGGGCGCGATCCGCACGCCCATCAACCGTGCCGCCTGGGACACCCCCGAGGCCGAGGCCGACCTCCTCCGGCTCATCCCCTACCGCCGCGTGGGCGACCCGGAAGACATCGCGAACGCGGTGGCCGCACTCGCGTCCGACCTCTTCGACTACGTCGTGGGCACCACGATCTACGTGGACGGCGGAATGACGCTGTTCCCCGGTTTCGCCACCGGCGGCTGAGCCTCAGGGCCCCTGAGCCATCCCCGTACGAGCCCCCGAGGTCATGTGAACAGCGCAATCGGCCACTTTCTCGCGGACGGCCCACCACAACTCCTCCCCGCCCGGGAGCTGATGGCCTTCACCCTGGCCTCCCACATCCTGCTCGTACCGTTCGGCGTGGCCCTGCCCGCCATCACGCTCCTGATGCACTACCGCGGACTGCGCAAGGGCGACGCCGTCGCCCTGCTGCTCGCACGGCGCTGGTCGGCGGTCATGGCCGTCCAGTTCGCCATCGGCATCGTGACGGGCACCGTGCTGTCCTTCGAGTTCGGTCTGCTGTGGCCGGGAATGATGGGCCGGTGGGGCGATGTCTTCGGCCTCGGCTTCGGGATCGAGGCCTGGGCGTTCTTCCTGGAGGCGATCCTCATCGCCATCTACCTGTACGGTTGGCGCCGGCTCAAGCCGTGGACGCACTTCTGGCTCGGCCTGCCCCTGCCGCTGACCGCCCTGATGGGGGCGTTCGGCATCGTGGCCGCGAACGCCTGGATGAACACCCCGCGCGGCTTCACCCTCGACGCGTCCGGCAAGCCGGTGAACGTCCATGTGCGCCAGGCGGTCTTCACACCGACGTTCGGCCCGGAGTACTGGCACTTCGTCGTCGGTGTGGTCCTGACCGCCGGATACGTCGTCGCCGGGGTGTACGCGGTCGGCCTGCTGCGCGGCCGCCGGGACCGCTACCACCGGCTCGGCTTCACCGTGCCGTTCACCGTCGCCGCGATCCTCACCCCCGTGCAGTTCGTGCTCGGGGACTCGATCGCGCGCTCGGTCTTCCACAAACAGCCGGTGAAGTTCGCGGCCACCGAGATCGTCTGGAAGACGGACACCCACGTACCGGAGTACATGTTCGGGCGGCTGCACGCCGATGGTTCGATCTCCGGCGGGATCAAGATCCCCCAGCTGGACTCGATCCTCGCCGGATTCAGTCCGGCCACCAAGGTGGCGGGACTGACCTCGGTCCCCGCGAGCGACCGGCCGACGGCGACTCAGGCCACCATCGCCCACTGGGCGTTCGACATCATGGTCACCATCGGAAGCCTGCTCGTCCTGCTCGCACTCTGGTACGGCTGGTGCCGGCTGCGGCGCCGTGAACTGCCCCGGTCGGCCTGGTTCTTCCGGTGTGCCGCCCTCGCCGGCGCCGCCTGTCTGCTGACCGTGGAGTGTGGCTGGATCACGACCGAGGTGGGCCGGCAGCCCTGGATCGTCTACCAGAACATGCGGGTCTCCGAGGCGGTGACGGGCACCCGAGCCGCGTCCCTGTGGACGATGTTCGGCATCGTCGTGGTGGTCTACGTCCTCGTCCTCGGCTCCTTCCTGACCGTCCTTGTGAAGATGAGCCGCCGGTGGCGGCTGGCCGACGAGGGCGTCGCGCCCGCGGACACCACCGCCGAGGACCTGGAGGGCAGCGCCCCCTACGGGCCCCGCCCGTTGTCGACCTCCGCGGGCGGGGACAGGGGAGACGAATGATCGAGGATGTCGTCGCCTGGGTGCTGCTGGCCGCGGTGGCCGCCTACGCGTGCGCCGGTGGCACGGACTACGGCGCCGGATTCTGGGACCTCGCCGCGGGCGGCGCCGAACGCGGCAAACGCCCCCGGTGGCTCATCGACCACGCCATGGAACCGGTGTGGGAGACCAACAACGTCTGGCTCATCTTCGTCCTGGTCATCATGTGGACCGGGTTCCCGGTCCTGTTCCAGACGGTCTTCTCCGCCATGTGGCTCCCGCTGGCACTCGCGGCCGTGGGACTCGTCCTGCGCGGCGCGGGCTTCGCCCTGCGCAAACCCATGCGGCGCCTGGCCCGACGCAGGGTCTACGGCGCCGTCTTCGCCATCTCCTCGTTGCTGACCCCCTTCTTCCTCGGCGCGGCGGTCGGGGGGATCGCCACGGGCCGGGTGGCTCCCGGCACACAGGCGTCCGCCGACGCATGGTCCAACGGGACCTCCGTCATCGCCGGGCTGCTCACCGTCGCCGCGACCGCGTTCCTCGGGGCGGTGTTCCTGGCCGCGGACGCCCGCCGCTTCGACGCCCCCGACCTCGTGCGTTACTTCCGGCTGCGGGCCTGGTGCGGTCTCGTCGTCCTCGCCGTGCTGGCGATCGTCGGCCTCGCCGTGACCCACGACGACGCGCCCTACGTCCACGACGGACTGACCGGTGGAATCGGTCTGGTCCTCGTGCTCATCGCCGTCGTCAGCGCGTTGACCACCGCCTGGCTGCTGTACCGCGGCACTACGGGATGGGCGAGGGTCACCGCGGTCGGCAGCGTGGCCCTCGTCGTCGTGGCCTGGGGGCTGGCCCAGCGGCCCTATCTCATCCCCACCTCACTGACCGTGTCCCAGGCGGCCGGCGCGTCGACGACACTGCGCTGGCTGATGCTGGTCACGGTCATCGCGGTGGTGCTCGTCGGACCGCCGCTCGTCCTGCTCTACCGGCTGGACACCCGCGGGGCCCTCCAGCCCCTCACCGAGGCGGACCTGCGGCAGTCGGCACCCGGACGAGAACCCGAGAATCCATGACCGGGGACAGGGACAGGACCGGGGACAGGACCGGGGGCCGGGACAGGATCGGTAGCCCGGACAGGGACAAGGCCAGGCTCCAGGCCTGGGGCGGGTACGGGAAGAGGCCACCGGTCATGGTGGTCCTGGGCGTGTCGGGGTCCGGGAAGACCACCTTCGGCAAGGCCCTCGCCGAGCAACTGCGCCTGTCCTTCGTCGAAGGCGACGACTTCCATCCCGCCGCGAACATCGCGAAGATGACCGCGGGCCATGCCCTGGACGACGCCGACCGCGCGCCCTGGCTGCGTGCCCTCGCCGGCCGCGTCCGTCGCGCCGTCGGGGCCGGTGAGGGACTCGTCCTCGCCTGTTCCGCCCTCAAGCGCGCCTACCGCGACGAGCTCCGGGAGGCCGGGGGCCCGGCGCTCCGCTACCTGTACCTCGCTCTGGACCGGGAGACGGCCCGGGAGCGCGTGTCGCGGCGCATCGGCCACTTCATGCCAGCCGGGCTGGTCGACTCCCAGTTCGAAACGCTGGAGCCGTTGGAGCCGGACGAGCCGGGCATGACCCTGGACGCCACGGCCGCCCTTCCGGCGAATATCGCCCGGGTACGGGCAGCCGCCGAGCGCTGCGCCAAACACCCGGGCCAATGAGGGATCGGGCGCTCAGGAGCACGGCGACGTCTCCGGTCCGTGGCGTGGGACCCCCAAGTCCCTACTCCGTCGCGTCCAGCGCGGCGAGCACGGCCGGCACCGGGATCCGCCGGGAGGCGACCAGCTGCGCACCGCCGCGGCGCAGGACGGTGGCGAAGGGGGCCGCCCACAGGTTCTCGTAGACCATATAACTCCGCCGGACCGCTGCCACCCGATCGGGCCCATTTCGACGAATTCATCGCGCACGGCTGAATCGCTCACGGCTTCACCTCTGGGTGTTCATGGAATTCCCCCTGCCCCCCGAATGACCTGTCCCGAAATGACCTGCCGCCGAATGCGCTCGCATCCACTGACCCGAATTCCATTGCAGCATCGGACGGAAAGCGCCGCACCCCGCGGCGGCATTCACCCGCCGGGCCGGTCCGGGTCGCGGGATCGGACGCGTACGCCTCTCCTGTAACCATGATGAGCAGCCCGCCTCCACCGGACCCGGACGAGAAGCCCCCCGAACCGTCCGGCGGGCAGCGGCACTCGGCACGGGAGCGCAACGAACTGGACGAGCTGCGGCACCGGGTGAGCGCCCTGGAGAGCGGCGGGCCGCCGGGGGCCGCGCGGCACCACTGGCTCCGCTCGACGGGTTCGGTCCTGCTGATCCTCCTCGCCGCGCTGCTGTCCTTGCCTGCCGTCGTCGCGGTCTGGGCGAACAGCATCGTCCGGAACACGGACCGCTATGTCGCCACCGTGGGGCCGTTGGCGAGCGATCCGGCGGTGCAGAAGGCGGTCACCAACCGGGTCACCACCGCGGTTCTGGCGCGGATCGACGTGGACGCGCTGGTCAAGGACCTGGAGCGGGCGGCCTCGGAGAAGGGTGCTCCGCCGAGGGTCGCCAAGCTGCTCGGCGACCTGGACGGCCCGATCACCAGCGGCCTGAAGAGCCTGGTCGGTGACACCGTGCAGCGGGTGGTCTCCAGCAAGGCCTTCGACACCGTCTGGGTGGACGCGAACCGCCGGGCCCACAGCGCGCTGGACAAGGCCCTCACGGGCAACGCCACCGGTGCGGTGTCCGCCAAGAACGGTCAGGTCACCATCGACGTGGCACCGATCGTGGCCCAGGTCAAGGACCGACTGGTCAGCGCCGGATTCAAGCCGGCCGCTCGGATCCCGGCCGTCCACACGGACTTCGTGGTGTTCGAGTCCAAGGACATCGGCAAGGTCAAGACGTATCTGAGAGTGCTGGACATCATCGGCGGCTGGCTCCCCGTCATCGCCGTGCTGATCGCCGCCGTGGGCGTGTACCTGGCCGTCAACCGCCGCCGGGCCCTGATCGGGGCCGCGCTCGGGGTGTTCGCCGCGATGCTCGTACTCGGCATCGCCCTCGCCCTAGCCCGGGCGATCTACCTCGACCACCTGCCCGTCGGGGCCTCCGAGGACGCCGCCGCCGTGGTGTTCGACTCGCTGGTCAGGTTTCTGCGCGCGGGTGTACGCGCGGTCAGCGCGCTCGCGCTCGTGACGGCCGTCGGTGCCTTCCTCGTCGGGCCGTCCCGGATCGCCGTCCTCATCCGCACGGGCTGCCGCCGGGGCATCGGCGCCCTGCGCGACGTCACCGTGTCGGCGGGGCTCCCGCTGGGCGCGGTCGGCCGGTTCGTGCACCGCTTCAAGCGGTGGATCGGCGCCGCGATCCTGGCGGTCGCCGCGGTCGTGCTGTTCACCTGGAGCTACCCGACCACGTGGGTCGTGGTGTGGACCGTGGTGATCGTGCTGGTCGCCTTCGCGATCCGCGAGTTCCTGGACACCGGCCCCGCTGGGACGGCGGCCGCTTCACCTCCGTCCCCTCCCGCGCCGTCCGCCCCTACACCGTCCGCCTGACCTCGCGCCGGTTCCGGCGTTCGCTCACCCGCCGCCACATCGTCCGCTGGATCTTGAGCGTGCCGGTCCCGACCACGATCAGTACGACGATGTTGAGCAGCAGTTGGAGCAGCGAACCCCAGGCCTCGTCCCAGCTGGTGAACGCGCACGAGACCCCGATGTCGGCCCCGGCCGGAATGGTCGTCACCGAGATGAAGACGCCGAGCAGCGCGCTGGTCCGGGCCTCGGCCAGCGAGACGATGCCGACGACGCCGGCCAGCACCGCCACCACGGCCGAGAAGAAGTTGGGGGTGTTGATCAGGTTCGAGACGGGCCTGACACCCAGTTCGAAGGCCCTCGGCTGCAGTTCGAAGCCCCGGACGAGCAGCGAGAAGAGGAAGGTCGCTGCGACGGCCAGCGCGAAGCCCACGAGCAGGGCCATGAGGCCCTGCCGGATGCGCGGCCGGGAGCCGTGGTCGATCGCGAGGGCGACGCTGGTGATGGCGCCGTACTCGGGTCCGACGACCATGGCCGCGACGATGAGGATCTGGGAGTTGGTGATGATGCCCACCGCGCCGATGAGCCCGGCGATGACCAGGAAGAGATAGAAGCTCGGGGGGTATCTGCCCTCGGCCCGGATCCGCGCCTCCACCTGCGCCCACACCGGTGCGCGCGGCAGGGCCCCCAACTGCTCGGCCCCGGTCCTCGCGGCGTGTTCCGAGAACACCGTGTCCACCGGCTCGAGGACGATGGAGCCGCGGCGTTCAAGCCCCAGGTCCCGCAGGCCGCGCAACACCTCGTTCGCGGCTCCGGTCAGGACGTCGCACTCGACGGCGTCACCGTCGGGGTTGCGCACACTGCCCGTCTGAAGGACCACGTTCAAGGCGCACGGCTCGCCGCCCAGCAGGGCCATGGTGCGTTCCGTGAGGTCCGGCGGGCACACCGCGCGGACATGGATCATGTCCATCCGGACCTCCGCGTTTCGGTGCGGTGCGCCGGCGCGTGACGTGGACGGGTCGCTCCTTCATTAACGCGGCGGCACCTGCCCCAGGCAACTCGGCGTGCCGGAATGCGGCTTCTGTCGGAGGCTGGGGACATGCCGATGCCCGACGAGCTGAGCGAGGCCGAGTTCCGGTCGCTCTACCGCCAACTGCGCGGCACGGCCCCCGGGGGCGGCACGCGCCGGGGCGCCCTGGACATGATCACGGCGGAACAGGTGCTGGCGGCCATCCGCGAGGTGCGGTCGGGTCGTACGGTGTCGCTCGCCGCCCCCGTGGAGACCCGTACCGAGCCCGACGACGCCGAACCGGCCGAGCACGGGCTCACCGCTCCGGCCGGCGGCGAACCGGACCCCAAGGGCCTGGACTTCGCGCGGGACCGCTTCGCCATGAACGTTCACGGCGATGTGGACAGTCACCTCGACGCGCTGTGCCATGTCATCTACGACGGCACGCTGCACGGCGGCATACCGGCGGCGGACGCGCTGTCGCCGGAGGGCGCGAGCGTCCTGTCCGTCGAGCTGGCCCATGACGGCATCGTCGGACGCGGGGTCCTCCTCGACATACCCCGGGTGCACGGCGTCTCCTGGCTCGAACCCGGTCGGAATGTGACCGCCGAGGACCTGGCCGCCGCCGAGACCCGGCAGGGGCTGCGGGTCCGCCGGGGCGACATCCTGCTCGTACGGGTCGGACACCGCCGGCGCCGCGAGGAGCTGGGCCCCTGGGACGTGGCCGCCGCCCGTGCCGGACTCCATCCGACCGCGATGGAGTTTGTGGCCGACCGGGAGGTGGCGGTGCTCGGCAGTGACGGCAACAACGACACGGCCCCGAGCGCGGTGCGAGGCATCGCGTTCCCGGTGCATGTGCTCGCCGTCCACGCCATGGGACTGCATCTGCTCGACTATCTGCGGTTCGAGGACCTCGCGCCGATCTGCGCGCGGGAAGGCCGCTGGTCGTTCCTGTGCGTGATCGCCCCGCTCCGGCTGCCCGCGGCCACCGGCTCCCCCGTCAATCCCCTGGCGATCCTGTGACGTCCGGTCAGGGTCAGGTGGTCAGCTGGTAGATGCTCTTGCCCACCAGCCACAACCCCAGCAGCAGGCACACCGTCACGATCGCCTGGTCCTGATGGCCCTCCAGCCACGTCCGCAGCCGCCCGAGCCGTACGCGGGCCGAGTCGGGGGCGAAGGTCGCGTAGATCTCCATGGCCAGCAGGCTGGAGCTGGCCAGCAGGCAGTAGCCCATCAACGCCGCGTACGAGGCGACGTGGGAGAGGTCCGCCTCCACCGCGGTGGCGGCACCGGCGGCCACCAGCCCCCAGGGCTGGAGGAACAGCGCCAGTCCGGCCGCCGTCCATGGGGAGATCCGGTCGAGCCGGGACATCATCCCGGGGGACTTGTGCCGCCTGCCCCTCCTGCGGCGGGTGCGCTCCCCGTACCAGACGAGGCCGACGCCGATGGCCAGTTTGGCGGCCAGGGCGGCCGTGGAGGGCGATGACTTGGGCGGCGGCGGTTTCCCGCCGGTCATCAGCAGCACGACGGCGATGATCGCGACGAAACTGGCCAGCCAGGTGAGGACGAAGGCCAGTCCGTTCCAGATACCTCCCCGCGCGGACAGCACCAGCACGAACGCGGTGACCGAGAACGGGTTCACGGCGATCGCCAGACCGATGAGGACCAAGTCAAGGACCATCGCTGCCCCCGCACGGCCGGGCCGGGCTCGGGGCGGCGCCGGATGCGCGCATGGCCCCATCGTCACCGCTCCCGCCCGCCCCCACAATTCAGCGGTGGCGTCCGGAACTCCTCGGGCGGCCTCTCCCCCCGTACGGTGCAACGGCGCTCGCGCCGCAGGCGGGCGGCCCCACGGGACGGCACCCTGGTGGCGTGGTCACGCCTCGGGGCGTGGAGACCAGTCCCGACCCGGGGAGCGGAATGCGCGCAGGCAGAGGATCCGGCTCGCCCACCGATGGCAGGGCGGACCGCCTGCGCGGGCGGGCGGCGGAGCTGGGGGCGCGACTGCGGCGGCTGCGCGCCACCGTCGAGGAGCGGTTCCCGGTGATCACTCGCCTCACCTCGCACCTGATCGCGGTGAACCTGCTGGATTCGGCGACCCGGCTCGCGGCCCAGGTCTTCCTGACCGCGGTTCCACTGATCTTCGTGGTCGCCTCCTTCGCCCCCCGGGCGGTGCGCGAGGAGTTCCTCTCCTCCCTGCACGACGTCTTCGGTATCAACGGCTCCTCCGAACAGGAGCTGAAGAAGGTCTTCGCCGCCGATCCCGAGGAGCTGCAGCAGAGCGCCGGAGTGGTCAGTTCGCTGATGGTGCTGCTCTCCGCCACCGCGTGCAGCCGGGCGATGCAGCGCCTGTGCCAACGCGCCTGGCGGCTGCCGAGTGCGAGCGCGCGGATCGCCGCCTGGAGATGGCTCGTGTGGATCGCGGCCTGGCTGGTCATCCTCGCCCTGCAGGGACCGCTGCGCACCGGATTCGGCGCGGGGGCGTGGCTGGGCGTGCCGCTCCAGCTGGTCGCTCAGGTGGGCGTCTGGTGGTGGACCCAGCACCTGCTGCTGGCCGCGCGCGTCCCCTGGCTGCCCCTGCTGCCCGGCGCGCTCCTGACCGGGGTGGCCATGACCGCGCTCTCGGTGGTCGCCAAGCTGTACGTGCCCACCGCGCTCAACCGCAGCCTGGACCGCTACGGGTCACTGGGTGCGGTCTTCACGGTGCTGTCATGGCTGATCGGGCTCTGTGTCGTCATCGCCGCCGGTATCACCGCCGGCGCGGTCATCGCGCGGGAACGCGCCGTGTCCCGACGCCTCGGCTCACCCGAATAGACCAACTCGCCGGGGTTATCCCCCAGAGATATCTTGGACGTCGGGGCAGATGCCCACGCTGGGCAGTGGGGACGGTGGCCTGCATGACCGAGGCGCAGCATTACGACGTCATCGTTGTCGGCACCGGTGCGGGTGGTGGCACGATCGCCCACCGACTGGCGCCCACGGGGAAACGAATTCTCCTTCTCGAACGCGGGGACTATCTTCCTCGTGAACGCGACAACTGGGATTCCACCGCCGTCTTCGTCAAAGGGAAATACCGCGCACCGGAATTCTGGTACGACAAACACGGAAACCAGTTCCCGCCCGAGGTCAATTACTACGTGGGCGGCAACACCAAGTTCTACGGCGCCGCGCTCTTCCGTATGCGTCCCGAGGACTTCGGCGAGCTCCGCCACCACGACGGCCTCTCCCCCGCCTGGCCGCTGAGCTACGAGGAACTCGAGCCGTACTACACCCAGGCCGAGCACCTCTACCTCGTCCACGGCCGGCACGGCGAGGATCCGACCGAGGGTCCCACCAGCGCCCAGTACGCGTATCCGCCGGTCCAGCACGAGCCGCGCATCCAGCAACTGAGCCACGACCTGGAGAAGCAGGGACTGCACCCCTTCCACCTGCCGATCGGGGTGAACCTCACCCAGGACGACCGGGGCCGGGCCACCCACGCCAGCGCCTGCATCCGCTGCGACCGTGTCGACGGCTTCCCCTGCTTGGTCGGCGCGAAGTCCGACACGCAGGTCATCTGTGTCGACCCCGCCCTGGAACACGACAACGTCGAGATGGTCACCCACGCGGACGTGCGGCGCCTGAAGACGGACCCGACCGGCCGCAGCGTCACCTCGGTCGTCGCGACGGTCGGGAACGGGGGCGGCGAGGGCTCGACCGTGCAGTTCAGCGCGGACATCGTGGTCGTCGCCTGCGGCGCCGTCAACTCCGCCGTCCTGCTGCTGCGTTCGGCGAACGAACGGCATCCGCGGGGCCTGGCCAACAGCTCGGACGTCGTGGGCCGGCACTACATGCGGCACAACAACCTCGCCCTGATGGCCGTGTCCAAGGAACCGAACGACACCAGGTTCCAGAAAACCCTGGCCGTGCACGACTGGTACCTGGGATCCGACGACTGGGAGTACCCCCTCGGCGGCATCCAGATGCTCGGCAAGTCCGACTCCGAACAGATCCACGGCGAGGCGCCCCGCTGGGCCGGAGCCGTCTGTCCCGACATGCCCTTCGAGGTACTGGCCCACCACGCGGTCGACTTCTGGCTGTGCGGCGAGGACCTGCCCGCGCCCGACAACCGCGTCACCCTGGACCAGGACGGCGGCATCCACCTGGCCCTCGACGAGAAGAACAACATCGCCGGGCTGAACCGCCTGCGGCACAAACTGCGGGGCATGCTCAGCCACCTGGGCATGCACGAACACCATCTCCTGTCGCACAGCATCTACCTGCACAAGGGCATGCCCATCGGCGCCACGGCGCATCAGGCGGGCACCGTCCGCTTCGGCCACGACCCCGCCGACTTCGCCCTCGACGTCGACTGCAAGGCCCACGACCTCGACAACCTGTACGCCGTCGACACGAGCTTCTTCCCGAGCATCGGAGCGGTCAATCCCTCCCTGACGGCCATGGCCAACGCCCTGCGTGTCGGTGATCGCATCGCGGACCGACTGCCATGACCACGAACCACCCGACCGACGGCGACACTCCCGGGACCGGACCGACGGCGTCGACGCGGCTTCCACGTACGGCAGTCGCGGGACTGGAAGGGCATCGCCGAGCGCTGTGCCGACCAGAACGAGCAGCACCACCGGGCACTCGTCGACGCCGTCCGTTCCGGGCGGGTCAAGGCTGAAGCCGCCTGACAGGCCTGACAAGGAGAGCAGCATGGATCGCTATCCGCCCATCGCCGACCATGGGCTCGTCGGGGACCTTCAGACCGCGGCTCTGGTCTCGTCCCAGGGAGTCATCGACTGGTTCGCGGCACCGCGCTTCGACTCACCGAGCATCTTCGCCGCGCTGCTCGACCACGACGCCGGCGGCCATTTCCTCCTCGCGCCCGAACACCCCGAGGGCACCTGGAGGCAGCTCTACTACCCGGACACCGCCGTCGTGGTGACCCGCTTCATGTCACCCGACGGAGTCGGCGAGATCGTCGACCACATGCCGGTCCAGCCGGGCCCGACGGCGACCGACCGGCACAGCCTGGTGCGCGTCGTCCGCTCGGTGCGCGGCACCGTGCGTTTCACCCTCGAATGCCGGCCGCGGTTCGACTACGCGCGGGCCACCCACGAACTCGACCTGACGCACGACAGGCCGATGCAGGAGACGGCGACGTTCCGGGCTCCCGGGATGACCGCCTACCTCCAGGGCGGCATCCCGCTCGAACGGGACGGGCAGGACGTCCGAGGCGCCATCACCCTCAACACAGGGGAGGCGGCGGTCGTGGTGTTCACCGTCTGCGCACCGGACGGGGAGGCGCCACCGCCCCCCACCACCGAAGGGATCACCGAGGATCTCTGGGAGAACATCGACTTCTGGCAGAAGTGGGTGCGCACCTCGCGCTACCACGGCCGCTGGACGGACATGGTGCACCGCTCCGCGATCACCCTCAAGCTCCTCACGTACGCCCCCACGGGCGCGCCGGTCGCCGCCGCCACCATGGGTCTTCCCGAGCAGGTCGGCGGCGAGCGCAACTGGGACTACCGGTACACCTGGGTACGGGACGGCTCCCTGTCGGTGCGGGCCCTGCTCGACCTCGGCTTCGTGGAGGAGGCCACCCGCTTCACCCGCTGGCTGGGCGACCGGCTGGGCGACCGTGAGGGCCCCGACGACGAACCCCTCCAGATCATGTACCGGGTCGACGGCGACCCCCATCTGACGGAGGAGATCCTGGAGCACTTCGAGGGCTACCGCGGCTCTCACCCGGTCCGGGCCGGCAACGCCGCCTCCGATCAACTGCAGCTCGACATCTACGGCGAGGCCCTCTACGCCCTGGCCGAGGGCCGCGAGGTCGGCGAACAGACGGGCTACCACGGCTGGAAGGGCCTCGCCGCCACCCTCGACTGGCTGGCCGACTCCTGGGACCGGCCCGACGAGGGCATCTGGGAGACCCGGGGCGGGCGCAAGGACTTCACCTACAGCCGGGTGATGTGCTGGGCCGCGTTCGACCGTGGCCTGAAGCTGGCACGCGAGTTCAGCAGACCGGCCGACACCGTGCGCTGGACCCGGGCCCGGGACGCGATCCTCGAACAGGTCATGGAGCGCGGCTGGAACGACAAGGAGCAGGCCCTCGTCCAGTACTACGGCGGCGACGTCCTGGACGCCTCTCTGCTCCTCGTCCCCAGGGTCGGTTTCCTGGCCCCCCGGAGCCCCGGCTGGCTCAACACCCTCGACGCCATGGACCGCGTCCTCGTCTCCGACAGCCTGGTCTACCGCTACGACCCCGCGGCCTCGCCCGACGGACTGCGCGGCTCCGAAGGGACCTTCAGTCTGTGCACCTTCCTGTACGTCGACGCCCTCGCCCGCGCGGGGCGCCTCCCGCAGGCCCGCTATGCCTTCGAGAAGATGCAGACGTACGCGAACCATGTCGGCCTGTTCGCCGAGGAGATCGGCCCCAGCGGGGAGCAACTCGGCAACTTCCCGCAGGCCTTCACCCATCTCTCCCTCATCATGGCCGCGACGACGCTGAACGAGGCGCTCGACGCGCTCCACCACTGAACTCCGGGATCCCCCGCCCCTGCGGCGGCAGTTCGGTGGTCACCACGTCGGCCATGCCCCTCCAAGCCACGCGACACCACCCGGAAACCCTCCGGGTGGACGCGTGGGAGAGCCGGCTCAGCGGGCGCGGGGGCCCGGAGCGCCGGAGTCCGGTCGGCCCGATGTGCGCAGCGTGCCGACCGTCTTCAGTAGCCGGTCGGCCGGATCGCGCAACCTGGGATGGGCCAGGACCGTGTTGCGCAGGCCCCGCACCGGCCTGCGCCAGAGCCGGTGCGCCGTCGCCACCGGGTGGGGACGGGTCGCGAACCCCTCGCCCACGCGCAGCTCCCGGGTCTTGAGCCAGTCCTTCCACTCCTTGTCGCCGCGGCCCAGATCCATGAGCCGTACGCCCTCGCGTCCGGCGGCCTCGGCCATCCGGAGGTGCATGATCAACCCGGGTGAGTAGTAACGGAGTTCGGGGTCGTAAGCGGTGAACCAGGCCGCGAAGAGCGTGCGCGAGGTCGGTCCGAAGTGTGCGGCCACCGGCCGGTCGCCGGCGTACAGCACGGACATCACGCCGGTGAAGTGCTCCTCGCGGACCCGGAAGAGATGATCCACCAGGTCCACTATCCAGGGCCGCGCGAACCGGTCCATCCGTCCCGTCCTGCGGTACTGGGCGGACTTCCAGCGCATGAGGGTGCGCAGCACCCTCGGGTCGCGCTCGTCGTAGACGAACCGCATCTCGCCCAGGTCGCGCCCCAGCCGGCGTTCCTTCTTCAGCGTCGTCTTGGCCAGTCCCGGGTACGCGCCGCGCAGCCACTCGGCGTAGGTCCCGTCGCCGACCTTCAGGTCTATCACCGGTGAGGCGAACGTTCCGGTGACATGTCTGCCGAAGGGTTTCTGCTCCTCGACCAGGTGATCGAACTCGAAGACGGACAGCCCGCAGGCCCGCAGCAGTTCCTGCGTGTCCCAGGTGATCCCGGGTCTGTGGACCAGCGCCTGGCAGTCGGAGAGGCCGAGACCGATGGCCCGGCCGACGCCCAAGGAGTTCCGCTCGTACGGGAAGAAGCCGACAGGCTCCCCTCTCTCGTGGAGGACCGCCACATGCGTCCCGCCTCGGTACCTGTCGATCCCCGTCGCGAACTCCGGGGACAGGAACGGATTGGCGTAGTCGGGCGACTCGTCCATCACCCGGTGCCAGGCCAGGAGGAGCGAGCTGTTCAGCTCCTCCGGTCTGTGGATCGTGATCTCCACCTCAGATCAACCGCCCTTCCGCGGGCTCCGCGAGGGACGTACCGTTCGCAGCCCGGACCCCTAAGGCGTGATGATCGTTGTTCATCGATCGCACGGCCGACCGCCCCCATTCCCCCATGACGCGTCTCCAACTGTTCCGCGAGGCTCAAACGTCGCGAATCAGTACGCAAGCTGTCAAGGGTGTCTGTCGTAACGGAAGGGTGGGGATTGGATCGCCCGGTCTCGGCGCCCGGTCTCTCAACCGCCGACGAGGGCGACGAGCTTGATGAAGACCAGGCCCGGATCGGCGGTGAGATCCACGACTTCGTCGAGGTCCTCGACCTGGCGCCCCCCCCGGCCAGCACGAAGAACCCGTTGGACAGGAAGGCGCGCTCGGCGATCTCGGCCTGGCGCTCCCAGTCGATACGGCGGGACTCACGGAGGCGGTAGCCGTTCAGGACCGCCTCCGCGTCGTCGGGGCGGACGAGACCGTTGAACGGTCGCCGGGGCGGTCGTTGTGCCGGGCGACCTCCTCGCGGACCCGGAGCCTGATCAGTTCCCGTACGGTCAGGTGTTCCGGCAGCCCGGCGACCTCGAACTCCGTGACGGGCTTGCCCGTCGCCGTCTCGTCCCGGAACGTCACGGTGGCCATCAGACACCTCGCTCGATCTGCCTGAGGATGGTCCGGTCGGTGATCTCGGTGTCGGCGGCGAGCAGGAACGCCTTGCTGAGGATCAGCGAGAGCCGGTCGTCCTCGAACGGCAGGAACACCTTGCCGTCACCCCTGCGGCCCGACGGGACGATGCACAGGTAGGCGTCGTCCGGCTCCATGAGGATGTTGGCCGAGCTCAGATGGATCTTGTAGGTGCGCCGGTCACCCCGGACCACCAGATATCGGCCGTTCAGCGAACAGCGGTCGGCGATCTTCAAGCGCGGCAGAATCCGTTCCAGCGCCTCGCGCCGGACCTCCGAGCTCGCCGTCAGCTCAGCGAACGTGGCCGCCCGCCAGTACGCGCCATAGCGGTCCTCTCCCCGGTCGGCCCACTCGGGATCGGCCGCGATCGAGGTCACACCCACGAACAGATCGACGTCCCGCATCGCTTCGCTGAACACCAGTGGCTCCACCTCGGCCAGCGGAACCTCCCGCAGGCGTCGGCCCTCACGCCGCTCGAACCGGACCTGGTCCGTCGCGGCATGGTCGGGCGCGTAGTCTCCATAGTCCTCCGTGGCAGGTTCGTGGAAGAAGTACGCCCGCCACTCACCGTCGCCGAAATCTGCCCACGCCTTCCCCTCGTAGCCGCCGTCGTACCGGCCGAGGAAGTTGGCCTGCCATCCGCGTTCCTTGAACAGCGCGTAGAGCCGGCGGTAGTGAACGATGTGAGCGGCGAACCGGTTGGAGTAGACGCCGGTCTCCTCCTCTGCCGGGGTGAGCAGGTAGATCTCCCTGAACGCCTGTTTGAACGGCTGCCGCAGCCGCTCGGCGACGATCCGCTCCCGCCACGCCCCGATCTCCTGCGTCGACGCCCTGATCGGATGCCACAGGCGCACACGCCCGGGCTCGCCGTGCGGTTCGGTCATCGGCGCCGCCGCACGCCACTGGCCGTCCGCGTCCTGGAACTCCCAGATGAGGCCGCGGACGAGGACCCCGGTGACCGGATGATCGCGGTAGTGGCGGCGCCACTCGTCGTACGGCCACTCACGCCCGGCCGACATCAGCGCCTCGACGCGGGCCCGCTCGCCCGACAGCGTGCCCCGCACCTCTTTGGCCAGGGCCTTCAGCTGCTTGAGCTCGTCCGGAAACCCGTCCTTCACCGCCGCCGGGGCGGTACGCGACGGGCGCCCGCCGGGGCCGGTGAAGGTGAGCCGCACCGTCACCGCGTCCTCGATCGCCACCCGTACCCGGTATCCGCCCCACTCCTGTTCCAGCGAGCCGTCCCGCGCCAGGCCGTGGTTCGGCACGCTGCGCTCGACGAGCTGCTCCGCCGTGATGCCCTGTCGACCGGCGGCCGTCACCAGAGCGGTGTCGAGCTGCTTGCGCAGAGCCCGGTGCTTGATCCGGGACCGCAGCCGCCACAGAGATTCCAGGGCCGCCGGATCGTCGGTCTCGGCCAGCGCGTTGATCGCCGCGCCCGCGAGCTTGAGGTCCTCGATCACCTCGGATCCGGGGCCGCCGGCCCGCAGGGCGAGCGCGCCGAGGTGGGGCACCGCGGCCGGGCCGCCGGTGAGCGCGGCCGCCCAGACGACGCCGCGGGCCAGGTCACCGTCTCTCTGGTGAACGACGTAGTGGTAGTGGAACTCGCCCGCCCAGCGGATGTGCGGACCATGTCCGCTGCTGCACAGCGGATCCCCCTCGGCCAGTCCTCGCAGGACCTCTACCGCGAGGTCGCCCACCGCCGCCGCGTCCGCGAGCGCGCGGCACGTCCGCCGCCACCGCTGCGCGGGACGCGGCCCCGACAGGCTCGCCAGATGCCGGACGAGGGCGGCCAGCTCCGGCGTCGGCGATGTCTTCGCGCGCTCGCGCAGCGGGGCGGCCCACGGGGCGTACGGGGGGGGATCAGCCCCTCGGGGATGTGAGCCTCGTCCACGCTTTCGAGCAGCGCGCGCAGACGCTTGGCGAGCGGCCCGCGCAGGCGCGCCCCGACATCGGTGTTCCTGAGCTCCGCGTGGGCGCGCCGCAGCCAGGGCGCGACCGCGCGGCGGCCGTCGGCGTCGAGACGTTCGGCCGCGTTCAGCGCTGTCTTGAGCGATTCGCCGAACCAGTGGCGCATGTCGTACTCGGTGACGCGAGACAACATCACGGCGACCTCGTCCGAAGTCCAGCCGCGCACCCGTGAGATCAGTGCCTCCGTCTCGGTGTCGTACTGCCAGAAGCCGGTGCGGTCGAAGCGGGCGGCCAGGAGGAAGCACAGGACCGCGGCCCGGCTCTCCTCCTCCCCGCAGGCCGCGAGCCGCCCGTCGAGCTCGGCCTGGGTCGCCGCGCGTGCCGCCTGGTACCGCTCGTACGCGTCCTCCCCCGCCAACGGGACGGCGTCCCACCGGGACTCCGCCCGATGGCGTTCCAGAAGGTCGACGAGCCAGCGGACCCGGCCCAGCGCGGCCGACCTCACGTCGTCGAGCGAGTCGTTCTTACGGGATTCGGCCACGAGGGTGTCGTAGAGCATGCGCGGGATCATGGCAGAGGGCACTGACAGCGTGCTCCACCTCACAGCGGGCGAGGTGGAGGGGCGGGAACAACCCACATCTTTCGGCGGTTGACTCGTACGTGGCTGCGGAGGGGACAGTGTCCCCGGGTCTCACACAAAGCCCATGGGGACGATCGTCCGGCTGATGCCCCATGGAGCACTTCGCCGCGAGGCGACCGCCCTCCGTCGGCCACGACATACGGCCCCGGCTGGTCTCCCCCGTCCAGTCGGGGCTTCTCATTGCCCGCCGAGCCGGAACACCGCTTTTCGACTTTTCGGCTTTTCGGCATTCCGCGGCCTGCGGCCCGCGGTGTCAGTCGCGGGCCGCCGTACCGCCCGCCAGCATCCGCGTCAGCACCGCCCGCTGCACCGGCAGCACCTCGGCATGGAGCGCTCGCCCCTTCGGGGTGAGGCAGACGGACACCCCTCGCCGGTCCTCCGGGCACATGCCGCGGGTCACGAGACCGTTCTTCTCCAGGCGGGCGATCAGCCGGGACAGGGCGCTCTGGCTCAGATGGACGCGGTCGGAGATCTCCTGAACGCGGTAGGAGCGGTCACCGCCGGACGCGGCACCCCCGGCCAGCACGTCCAGCACCTCGAAGTCGCTTGCGCCCAGCCCGTGTCGGTGCAGCTCACGGTCGAGCTCGCACAGGGTGCGCGCATGCACCGCGAGGATGTCACGCCATTGGTCCACGAGCACCTGCTCGGCCTTCTTCGCCGCCATGGGCGCACCGTAGCAAAGAATCGAGTTTGTTGCATCGGAATTAAATGCATTTGCATTCGATGCACGTGCATGTACTGTCTTCCGCATGACCTCTCCGCTCACCACTCCCACCACCGAAGGACGCTGGACACCACGGCTGTGGGGCACCCTGCTGGTGCTCTGCGCCGCGATGTTCCTGGACGCGCTGGACGTGTCGATGGTCGGCGTCGCGCTGCCGTCCATCGGCTCCGAACTCGACCTCTCCACCTCGACGCTGCAATGGATCGTCAGCGGCTACATCCTGGGATACGGCGGACTGCTCCTCCTCGGCGGCCGCACCGCCGACCTGCTGGGCCGCCGCCAGGTCTTCCTGGTGGCCCTGGGTGTCTTCGCGCTCGCCTCGCTGCTCGGCGGGCTCGTCGACTCGGGCCCGCTGCTGATCGCCAGCCGCTTCATCAAGGGCCTGAGCGCGGCGTTCACCGCCCCGGCGGGCCTGTCGATCATCACCACGACCTTCGCCGAGGGCCCCCTGCGCAACCGCGCCCTGTCGATCTACACCACCTGCGCGGCCACCGGTTTCTCGATGGGCCTCGTGCTGTCCGGCCTGCTCACCGAGGCCAGTTGGCGCCTGACCATGCTGCTGCCCGCGCCCATCGCGCTGCTCGCCCTGCTCGTCGGCCTCAAGCTCCTGCCGCGCAGCGAACGCGAGAAGGACCACAACGGCTACGACATCCCCGGCGCCGTCCTCGGCACGGCGTCGATGCTGCTGCTGGTGTTCACCGTCGTCCAGGCCCCCGAGGCCGGCTGGGCCTCGACCCGTACGCTCCTGTCCTTCCTCGCCGTGGCCGTCCTGCTCACCGTCTTCGTCCGCGTCGAGCGGCGCTCGGCGGGGCCGCTGATCCGGCTCGGCGTGCTCCGCTCCGGCAGTCAGATCCGCGCCCAGCTCGGCGCGATGGCGTTCTTCGGCTCTTACGTCGGATTCCAGTTCCTGGTGACGCTCTACATGCAGTCGCTGCTCGGCTGGTCCGCCCTGCACACCGCGCTCGCCTTCCTGCCCGCCGGAGCGCTGGTCGCGCTCTCCTCCACGAAGGTCGGTGCCGTCGTCGACCGCTTCGGGACCCCACGGCTCATCGCGGTGGGCTTCGTACTGATGGTCGTCGGCTACGCGTTCTTCCTGCGCATCAGCCTCGACCCGGGGTACGCGGCCGTGATCCTGCCGACCATGCTGCTGATCGGCGCGGCCTGCGCGCTGATCTTCCCCTCGCTCAACATCCAGGCCACCAACGGCGTCGACGACCACGAGCAGGGCATGGTCTCGGGTCTGCTCAACACCTCGGTCCAGGTGGGCGGCGCCCTCTTCCTCGCCGTGGTGACGGCCGTCGTGACCGCGAACTCCTCGGCGGACGCCTCGCCCCAGGCCGTCCTCGACAGCTACCGGCCCGGTCTGATCGTGGTGACGGGCATCGCCGTGGCGGGGCTGCTGATCACGCTGCCCGGGCTGCGGACCCGACGCCCGCAGGACACCGTCGTGGTCGCACGGTCCGCACGGGAGGACTCCGTACGGCAGGACGCGGAGGAGCGGGTGGTGATCGGCGACTGATCCGGTTCGCCGGCGACCTCAACTCCCGGCGTCGTCCCGGCGCTTCGCCCCGACGCGCCCGGCAGGCAGCCCCTTGCCTGCCGGGCACGCCGTCGTGACAGACTCGCTCCATGGGGAGACGCACGCAGGAGCAGCGGGACGCGATGACGATCGAGATCGGGTACGCGCTCGTCAGCGCCACCTTCGCGGCGGGCTTGGCGCTGGGTGCCGTGTCCGGCCCCGCGCTGCTCTTCGATCTCCCGCTCCCCGTCGAAAAGGGCCTGATCACCTCGGGGGTCCTGCTGGCCACCGCGCTCTTCGCGGTACGTGTGGTCACGGTGCTCGTCCGCTTCGGCCGCGCGGCCGGCACTCACCCGAGCCACCCCGGCCGCACCAACCCCGACTCATAGGCCAGCACGACCAGTTGGGCCCGGTCCCGGGCGCCGAGCTTCACCATGGTCCGGCTGACGTGGGTCTTGGCCGTGAGCGGGCTGACGACCAGGCGCCGCGCGATCTCGTCGTTGGACAGTCCGATACCGACCAGGGCCATCACCTCCCGCTCCCGCTCGGTGAGCCGAGCGAGTGACTCCGCGGCCGCGGGCTCTTTGGAGCGGGCCGCGAACTCCGCGATCAGACGGCGCGTCACCCCTGGTGACAGCAGCGCGTCACCGCCGACCACCGCCCGTACCGCGCGCAGGAGTTCGTCAGGCTCGGTGTCCTTGACGAGGAAGCCGGAGGCACCGGAGCGGATCGCCTCGAAGACGTACTCGTCGAGCTCGAAGGTGGTGAGCATGACCACCTTCACGTCCTTCAGGTCCGGGTCGTCGGTGAGCCGACGGGTCGCGGCGAGGCCGTCGAGCATCGGCATGCGGATGTCCATCAGAACGACGTCGGGACGCAGTTCCCGTACCTTGCGCACCGCCTCCTCGCCGTCGGCCGCCTCACCGGCCACCTCCAGGTCCGGCTGCGCGTCGAGCAGCGCCTTGAAGCCCGCCCTGACCAGTGACTGGTCGTCGGCGAGCAGGACGCGGATCACCGGTCCCCCTTCGCCGTCCACCGGCTCTCCCGCACCGTTCACCGGTCCTCCTCGACCTTCAACGGGAGCACGGCCAGCACCCGGAAGCCTCCGTCGTCGCGCGCGCCCGCCTCGATCGTGCCACCGAGGGCGACGGCCCGCTCCCGCATCCCGGCCAGACCGTTGCCGCTGCCGCCCGCCTCGGCGCCGGTCGCGGGCCCGTCGTCGTCGATCCGCAGCCGCAGTGCGCCCCGCGCGGATTCGAGCCGCACACGCGCGTGCCGCGACCCCGAGTGCCGTACGACATTGGTGAGCGCCTCCTGGACGATCCGGAACGCGGCCAGGTCGGTACCCGGCGGAAGCCTCGGCAAGCCTCCGGCGTTCTCGATCGCGACCGTCAGACCCGCGCTCGCCGCCTGCTCGACCAGTTCGGGGAGCCGGTCGAGACCGGGCGCCGGTGCGCGCGGCGCCTCCCCCGGCGTACGCAGCGTGTCGAGCACCTGGCGGACCTCGCCGAGCGCCTCCTTGCTGGCCTCCTTGATGGTGGTGAGCGCCGTACGCGCCTGCTCCGGGTCGGAGTCGAGGAGCGCGAGGCCGACACCCGCCTGAACGTTGATCACGGAGATGCTGTGGGCGAGGACGTCGTGCAGTTCACGGGCGATCCGCAGCCGCTCCTCGTCGGCGCGCCGGGCGGCGGCCCGCGCGCGTTCGGCACGCTCGCGGGCCCACTGTTCACGGCGTACCCGGGCCAGTTCCGACACCACCATGATCACCACGCCCCAGGTGATGATGCCGATTTCCTGGCTCCAGGAGACGGCTTGGTCGCCCGTGGGCGGCAGCCGGCGGTAGAGCCAGTGCCCCACCAACAGATGGCCGGCCCACAGCACGCCGACTGCCGTCCAGGCGGCCCAGCGATGCCCGGCGACGATCGCGCCGAAACAGCCGACGGCCACGGTGACGAAGACGGGCCCGTACGGATATCCGGCGCCCAGATAGACCAGCGCCGTCACGGCCGTACCGAAGGCGACGAACACCGGGTGCCGCTGCCGCCACAGCAGCAGGCCCGTGCCGAGGATCAGCAGCGCCCTCGCGAAGAGGTCCAGGTGGGCGCGCCCGCCGCCCTGGGCGTGCGCCGCGAACTGGGAGCCGCCCAGCACGAAGACGGTCAGCAGCAGGGTGGAACGCCACGGCCACCGGTCACCGCGCCCGACGTGCTCACCGAGGTGCTCGCCGCGGTGCTCGCCGCTCCATCGGTGCCACCCCGCCGGCCCGTGCCGCCACCACGGCGGTACCCCGGACCACACCGGGGACCTGGGGGTTCGCTGCTCTTCCATGACGGTCACGCTAGACGGCACGGGCCGCCCGGGGCGTCAGCCGGGCGAGGTGATCACGCGTACTCCCCACGGAGTACCGCCCGATCGTCGTCAGGAACCCGCCGTGCCGTTCCCCTTGCCCCGGGTCCCGGCCGGCTCGGGGTACACCAGTCCCACGCCGTGGGCGAGTTGGTCCACCGCGTGCCGGAAGAACGGTTCGCGGTCCTCGACGACCCGGTTGAACTGGCCGAAGAGCTCGAAACCGATCAGCCCGTAGAGCTGGGCCCAGGCGGCCACGAGCGCCGCGACCGCCTCGGGCGGCAGGTCGGGAGCGAGGTCGGCGGCCATCCGCCGCGCCTCGGCTTTCAGCTCGGCTGGCAGCGGGGTGCGGGCCATCCCTTTGCCCCGATACGCGTCACGCACGATGCCCAACAGCAGCAGCCCCACGCGGGAGGCGGCCGGGACGGTCGTGTCCGGCGCGGTGTAGCCGGGCACGGGTGAACCGTAGATGAGCGCGTACTCGTGCGGATGCGCCAAGGCCCAGCGGCGCGCCGCCACGCACACGGCGATCCAGCGCTCACGCGGCCCGGTGCCCGCGACCTGTTCGTGCGCCCCCTCCGCGCTCTCGCCGAGGGAGTCGTAGGCGTCAATGATGAGGGCGGTCAGCAGGTCGTCGCGACTGGGGAAGTAGCGGTAGAGCGCCGAGGAGACCATGCCGAGTTCGCGGGCGACGGCTCTGAGCGAGAGCTTGGCGGCGCCCTCCGCGGCGAGTTGTCTGCGTGCCTCGTCCTTGATGGCCGCGCTGACCTCGATCCTGGCTCGGGCGCGTGCTCCTCGTGCGGTACTCATGCGGGGAAGTGTGCCACGTTTTCAGAGCAGTGCACACAAACGAGAGCACTGCACATTAACGAGAGCGGTGCATGCTAAAAAGATCGGTGCACACAAACGTGAGCACCGCTCTTGCATTGGATCACCGACCTCATGCAGACTGCTCTCAAGCGAGAGCAGTGCTCACAAAAGCGAGCAGCGCTCACGCCCAGAGAGCGGCGCTCTCGTAACCGATGGGGGTCATCATGTCCACGCACGTCCAGAAGCCGGGCTGGTTCACCGTCAACGTCTTCAACCGCTCCGTGGCCTTCATGACCCGCCGCGGCCTCAGCATCTGGGGCTCCCGGGTCCTGGCCGTCCGCGGCCGCAAGAGCGGCGAGTGGCGCACCACCCCGGTCAACCTGCTCACTGTGGACGGGCAGCAGTACCTGCTCGCCCCCCGCGGCCACGTCCAGTGGACGCACAACATGCGGGCCGCGGGCGGCGGCGAGCTGCGCCTCGGCAAGAAGGTGGACACGTTCACCGCGACCGAGGTCGGCGACGACGACAAGGTTCCGCTGCTGCGCGCCTACCTCAAGCGCTGGAAGGCGGAGGTAGGTGTCTTCTTCGGTGGCGTCGGCCCCGACTCGTCCCCCGAGGAGCTGCGGCGCATCGCCCCCGACCACCCGGTCTTCCGGATCACGGTCGAGAGCTGACCGGCCAGGAGCCGACGGTCACCCCCGTCGGCCACCGGTGCACTCCCCCACCACGCGTCCGCGGCCACCGGACACACCTCGGCCACGGCCCCACGGCCACGGGTCACCGTCACTCCGTGGCCGGAGCGCTCTCGTCGGCGGTCGGCGCGGGGACGGCAGCCGATCGGCTGTCGAGCGCGGACAGGGCGCGCCCGGCCATCGGGTGGGACCGCACCAGCTCGCCCAGCGTGGTCGAACCGCGGGTGATCCTGGCGAACGCCTTCCAGGCGGGCCGGAAGCTGGTGATCGCCGCGTGGAGCATGCCCGGGCGGCGCTCGAAGGCCGCGAGCATGCTCTTGCCGACGGCCATCTCCACGCCGAGCCCCGCCTTGATGGCGAAGGCGTAGTTGAGTGCCTGGCGCCGGGTGTCCACCGCGTCGTGCGCCTCGGCGATCCGAACCGCCCACTCCCCCGCGAGCCGCCCGGAGCGCAGCGCGAAGGAGATGCCCTCGCGGGTCCAGGGTTCGAGCAACCCCGCCGCGTCGCCGCAGACCAGCACGCGCCCCCGTGACAGCGGGGAGTCGTCGGCGCGGCAGCGCGTCAGGTGTCCAGACGAGATGCTCGGCTCGAAGCCGGCGAGCCCGAGCCGGGCGATGAAGTCCTCCAAGTACCGCTTGGTGGCGGCGCCTTCGCCGCGCGCGGAGATCACGCCGACGGTGAGTGTGTCCCCCTTGGGGAACACCCAGCCGTAACTGCCCGGCATGGGGCCCCAGTCGATCAGGACCCGTCCCTGCCAGTCCTCCGCGACCGTCTCGGGCACCGGGATCTCCGCCTCCAGACCGAGGTCGACCTGGTCGAGCTTCACCCCGACGTGCGCCCCTATCCGGCTGGCACTGCCGTCCGCGCCGACGACCGCCCGGGCCAGCACGGTCTCGCCGCCCTGCAGGACGACGGCGACGGTGCGCCGGTCGGGCACGGCGGACCCGTGCTGCTCGACCCGCGAGACCGTGACGCCCGTGCGCAGCTCGGCGCCCGCCTTCTGGGCGTGTTCGACGAGTTGCTGGTCGAACTCGGGCCGGTTGATGAGCCCGAACAGCATCTGCTTGGAGCGCCGGGTGCGGGTGAACTTGCCGTCGAGCGAGAACGTGACCGCGTGCACCCGGTCCCGGAACGGTAGCTCGAAGCCCGGCGGCAGAGCGTCGCGCGAGGGGCCGATGATGCCGCCGCCACACGTCTTGTAGCGGGGCAGCTCCGCCTTCTCCAGCAGCAGGACGCTGCGTCCCGCGACCGCTGCCGCATAGGCGGCCGAGGCGCCCGCCGGCCCCGCGCCGACCACGACGACGTCCCACACCCGCTGTTCGTCGTCCGCCGAAGAGTTCTCGCTGCTCACGATGGTCTACTGCTCCCAGTCCAGCCGTCTGCCGCACCTGTCCCGAGCATCCTACGGCGGGCATCGCCGCAGGCCACTGTGGGAGGATCGGGGGCGTATGCGCCCTGCACACCAAGACGCGCGTACGCACCACCCGATCACTTGTACACAGAAGCACAACGTCGCACCTACAAGGAGCGTGCCCATGTCGTCGAATCCGGTCGCCGAGACCGTCGCCTCGCTCATGCCCAGGGCGCAGGCGGAGCTCACCGAGCTGGTGGCCTTCAAGTCGGTGGCGGACTTCGACCAGTTCCCCAGGAGCGAGAGCGAGGGCGCCGCGAACTGGGTCGCCGACGCGCTGCGCGCCGAGGGCTTCCTGGACGTGGCGCTGCTGGACACCCCGGACGGCACGCAGTCGGTGTACGGCTTCCTGCCCGGGCCCGAGGGCGCCAAGACGGTGCTGCTGTACGCGCACTACGACGTGCAGCCGCCGCTGGACGAGGCGGCCTGGACGACCCCGCCGTTCGAGCTGACGGAGCGCGACGGCCGCTGGTACGGGCGCGGTACCGCCGACTGCAAGGGCGGGTTCATCATGCACCTGCTCGCGCTGCGGGCGCTGAAGGCGAACGGTGGCGTTCCGGTGGGCGTCAAGGTGATCGTCGAGGGTTCGGAGGAGCAGGGTACGGGCGGTCTGGAGCGGTACGCCGAGGAGCACCCGGAGCTGCTGACCGCCGACACCATCGTCATCGGCGACGTCGGCAACTTCCGGCTGGGTCTGCCGACGGTCACCGCGACCCTGCGCGGGATGACGCTCGTACGGGTGCGGATCGACACCCTGGAGGGCAACCTGCACTCGGGCCAGTTCGGCGGGGCGGCGCCCGACGCGCTGGGCGCGCTGATCCGCGTACTGGACTCGCTGCGCGCGGAGGACGGTTCGACGACCGTCGACGGGCTGACCGGGGACGCGCGCTGGGACGGGCTTCAGTACGAGGAGGAGGCGTTCCGCAAGGACGCCAAGGTGTTGGACGGGGTCGAGCTGATCGGCTCCGGCACGGTCGCCGACCGCATCTGGGCGCGTCCGGCCGTCACCGTGCTCGGCATCGACTGCCCGCCGGTCGTCGGTGCCACCCCGTCGGTGCAGGCGGGCGCGCGGGCGCTGGTGAGCCTGCGGGTGCCGCCGGGCGTGGACGCGGTCGAGGCGACCAAGCTGCTGCAGGCCCATCTGGAGGCGCACACGCCGTGGGGCGCGCGGGTGAGCACCGAACAGATCGGCCAGGGCCAGCCGTTCCGCGCCGACACCTCCAGCCCGGCGTACACGGCGATGGCCGAGGCGATGGCGGTCGCCTACCCGGGCGAGGAGATGCAGTCGGCGGGCCAGGGCGGCTCCATCCCGCTGTGCAACACCCTCGCCTCGCTCTACCCGCAGGCGGAGATCCTCCTCATCGGGCTGAGTGAGCCGCAGGCGCAGATCCACGCCGTGAACGAGAGCGTCTCCCCGGACGAACTGGAGCGCCTCTCGGTCACGGAGGCGCTGTTCCTCCAGAAGTACGCGGCGAGCTGACCACCCGGCCGGGAGCACGGGCCGAGAGGGTCCTCGCCACACGGCGTGGGCCCTCTCCGCGTGCCGGGGCGGTAGCTTGGCCCGGTGGACAGCCCTGAAGCGACAAGCGCGTTACGTGCCGGGACGTACGGCGACGTCTCCACCGCACTCGCCCTGTACGGCGATCACGAGCTGGCGGAGCTCGTCGCCGGCGCGACGCCGCTCGGCCGGGGCATCGGGGGGAGATCGGCGCTGCTGGACGTCGACGGGACGCCCGTCTTCGTGAAGCGGGTGCCGCTCACCGAGCGGGAGTCGCTGCCGCAGAACGTCCGGTCCACGGCGAATCTCTTCGGTCTGCCGATGTTCTGCCAGTACCCCATCGGCGGGCCGGGATTCGGTGCGTGGCGCGAGTTGGCCGTGCACACGATGACGACGAACTGGGTGCTGTCCGACCGGTTCGAAGGCTTTCCGCTGATGTACCACTGGCGGGTGCTGCCCGACGAGGTACAGCCGCTGCCCGAGGAACTGGCCGAGGTGGACGGAGTCGTGGCCTACTGGGACGGCTCTTCGCAGGTACGCGACCGGATCGAGGCCCTGCGCGACGCCACGGCGAGCGTCGCGCTGTTCCTGGAGTACTTCCCGCACAACGTCCACGACTGGCTGGGCGCCCGGGTACGGGACGACGAGCAGGCCCTCTCCCTGGTGACACGGGAGCTGGACGCGGCAGTCTCCTTCATGAACGCGCGCGGGCTCCTGCACTTCGACGCGCACTTCGAGAACATCCTCACCGACGGCCACCGGCTCTACTTCGCCGACTACGGCCTCGCGCTCTCCTCCCGTTTCCGTCTGTCTGGCGAGGAGCGCGAGTTCTTCGACCGGCACGCGTCCTACGACCGGGTCTACACGGTGACGTATCTGGTGAACTGGCTGGCTGCCGCCCTCTACGGATACGGCAGGGACGAGCGGCAGGCGTTCGTGCGTGCCTGCGCCGAGGGTGAGCGGCCCCAGGGCGTTCCCCCGGCCGCCGCCGCCCTGCTCACCCGCCACGCGCCCCTCGCCGCCGCGATGGGGGATTTCAACCGCAGGCTCCGGGGGGAGAGCCGGCGGACTCCGTTCCCGGGCGACGAGCTGCGCCGCTTCGGTCAGAGCAGTTCGACCGTCTTCGCGTAGTGGCGGGCGACCAGGTTCCCGCCGCCCGTACTTGGGCCTCCGGCCGTCCACCATCGACATCACCCGAGAGGTGTCCCGGCCTCCAGATAGAGCGCGGCGCCACGCTCCCGCGCCCGCAGGGCCCAGCGCAGCCGTTCGTAGCGCACCGGCGGCAGCAGGTCCGCCGCCTCCTGTTCGGTCGCGAAGCGCCAGGCGCGCAGTTCGGGGCCGGGAAGCAGCAGTCGGCGGGCCTCGGCGGAGTCGAGGCGGCCTCCGTCGAAGAGGAGGCGCAGACCGCCGTAGCCGGGGGGTGCGGGCGGCTCCCAGTCCACCACCAGCAGGCCGGGAACGTCTTCCAGCCGTATGCCGGTCTCCTCGGCGACCTCGCGCATGCCCGCGCGCGCGGGAGCCTCCCCCGGCTCGACGACGCCGCCGGGAAACTCCCAGCCCGCCTTGTAGGTGGGATCGACGAGCAGCACCCGGTCCTCCTCGTCGAAAAGGAGGACTCCGGCGGCGACGGTCTCGGACGTCGGTTCGGGGGTCTGCACGATGTCGCACGCGGACGCGTCACCGGTGCGTACGGCTTCGGCGATGCGCAGTGCGCTGTCGTACGGGGTGAGGTCGCTGGTGTCGACGGGGTGGGCGTCGGCGGTGAGCCAGGAGGCGAGCGCCGCACGGTAGGGCTCGATGTGGTCGTAGGACCACTGGCGCACCCGTATCTCCCCGTCGGGGAGGCCCTCGGGTATCTCCCGGTCGGCTATACGCGCCCGCAGGATCGTTTCCGCCGGGGCGAGGAGGACATGGCGTACTTCGATCCGGCGCGAGGCGAGGCCGCCGAAGATCTCGTCACGGTACTCCTGGCGCAGTACGGTCATGGGAACCACGAGAACGCCGCCGAGCTCCGCGAGCAGGGCGGCCGCGGTGTCGACCACCAGGCGCCGCCAGATCGGCAGGTCCTGGAAGTCGCCGACCTCGGCGAGGCGTTTGGCGGGCAGCAGGTGCGTGAGTTCGCCGCCGATCACCTCGGGGTCGAAGAGCGTGCTGTTCGGGATCAGGTCGATCAGTTCCCGTGCGGTGGTGGTCTTCCCCGCACCGAACGCACCGTTGATCCAGACGATCATTCATACTCCAGAACAGGAAGGCCGCTGAACAGCGGCGGAGCCGCTTTCACAAGGTCATCTGGGAGCGGCGTGGGAAAAGACGGTGTCCATAGACCCGCACCCACTACTTCCTTCTCCCAGACTCCCTGTAGATAAGCCACGATCCGCTCCTCCATCGCGACCGTTACCTCGCTGTAGACCCCCTCCACCCCAGGAAGCTCGTGCCCCATTCGGTCCTCAACCGCCACACGCGGGATATCCCCTGCCTCATCCAGCTTCGCCTTGTGCCAGTGCCGCAGGCGGTAGATGTCCTCGCCGGCCATCTCCTCCACGGCCGGCATCGCAGGCCGTGCCCACCGCCTGTACCGCGGCCCCGAGTCCCGCTCCTCGGCGCCGTCCCGGATCGGGTACCAGTAGTTGTCGTCGAAGTTCGTACTCAGCAGCGGCTTGCCCATGACGGACAGGAACGTCCACGGCTGATCGTGCGACGCCAGCAACGCACTGTGTATCTCGTGGAGGAAGGGCGGCATCACCAGCGTCCTCCAGCTGTCGTACTTCGGGGCTGCCAGCACCGGCTGCTTGTCGGCAATATACGTCTGGTATCGCACCCGCATCGCATGCATGGTCTCGTACCGCAGGCCGGCCTCTTCGCGGAGTTCGGCGTCAGGCTCGGACGCCGGCCAGTACGGCGACGAGTAGCCGCGCTGGAGACCGAACGTCTCGCCGGGAGGCCGGGCACCGGTGAAAGCGATGGTCCAGATGTACGCCCAGCCGGTGAAGCCCCACACGGTATGGGCGTTGACGGCCAGTTGGTGAACGGACTGAATGGAAAGTTTCCGCTTCACGCGGCGGGTCTGCTTCTTCTTGTACACACCGCGGCGCCGCTGTTCCACGATCGGGCTCTCCTCGCGGAGTTTGTACTTCACCACCGCGTCATCCATCAGCATCTTGAACAGGCCGAGGATGTTTTTGCTGTAGTTGTGCGAGTACTTCTTGGTGACGTACCGACGGAAGGCGTCGTAGTCGATGGGCGTGATCTCATCGACAGCCCACTGCACCCAATAGGGCTTGATCACCGCATTCAGGCGTGAGCCGTTGGTCCGGTTGGAATTGGCGCGCAGCTTGTTCTCTTCGAACCAGCGGTCGATGTAGTCCGCCATGCTCGTACGGTCGGCAGACTTGCGCCCGGCCCGCTTGTTGCGGACGTCGGACTCGCGGTCGAGCCCGTAGTTGTAGGCCTCGTTCTCGTCGGCGAACGGCACGCCCGCCTCCGGCCCGCTGGCCGACTCGTACCACTTCTTCTTCGTCGGCTTGCCATTGTCGTCGAGGCGGTATTCGCCGCTCCACCATTTGACGCGGATCGAGTTCCCGCGGGTTTCCACATAGGGCATTCGTCATCCCCCAGATGATCGAAGTGATGGTGCGGGAGCGTCGGCGGGTGCTTCTTCCGCCGACCTCCTCAGTGATTGCGGTTCCTACGATGCACGGCCGACGGGGACAGCCGCCGCAGGTTCCGCAGTTTCGTCCCTGCACCCTGATGCAGGTCCATGGAGCCATCGCAGGACTGGTCGTCGGTGACCAACAGCTCCAGGTCGCTGTGGGTCTGTGTGAGCATCGACCGGACCGCGGCGCTCAACGTCGCTGCCGAGTTGTACACGGGCATCACGACGGACACCAGGGCCACGACGCTTCTCCTAGCCGGTTCAAGAACGACAGTCCGTCCATTCAAGCACCGCTATCGGGTAGGAGCTGACATACAGATAATCGTCGCTGGCCAGGGCTACGTGGGGCTTCCCCTGGCCGTATGCGCCGCCAAGGTGGGTCACCGTCTCGTCGGCTACGACGTGGACCCGCAGCGTGTCCAGCAACTCGCCGTCGGCCAGTTCTGCGTGGAGGGCGTGGACTCCCCCGCGCCTGCGCGCAGTGCTGGAGTCCGGGGCCCACTCTGCGACCACCAACGCTGCCGCGCTGGCCGACCAGGGCCTCGCGGCCGCCGCGCGCCTGCCCGAGGACGCCGAACGGGTGGCCGGCGAGGTGCTGTTCGAGCCGAGCAGTCACGGCTGTCTGCGGGTGTTGCTGGACCAGGACGCTGTGCTGCCCGAGCCCGTGGACGGCACGCAGCGGCCCTCCTACCCGATTGACACGTCGGCGTCTCGCCATGGACATCTTCGAGTTCCGGTGGTGTCCCTGAGGAGACGTTTTGCTGCCACCGGCCGGACGCGACAACGCCGCTGATCGCCGAAGCCCCCAGCAAGACACCGATGAGATCTGTCAATGCACCAGCCGGGACACGCATCGGCCTCCACCAAGACCCGTGACGGCCTCACACGAGTACGCCCAGTCCCCGACGCGGAACAGCGGCGCGGGAACGGTCAGCCGGTTCGCCACCAGTACCTCGATCACCTGGCCGTGCGTCAGGTCCGCCCGCAAATCCGGTGGCCGCAGCCCATCGACGAGACAGACAGCCAGCGGCGGCCACCGAGGTGGACGCCCGCACGCAGCGCAGCACGCGCACGCGGACGGAGAAGGCCGGACACTGGCGGCACGCCCTCGCCGAGCAACTGCACGTACAATTCAGCCTCGACCGGCTGTTGTTCGGCAGCAGAGTCATGCCCCAGCGCCCCACGGTCGAGTTCGGATCGGGCGTTGCCGAGGCGATGCAGTCGGTCGGGACGACCCGCGCAGCGACGAAAGTCAAGGTTCTGCACCCGGAGTGGGACGGCACAGCTGTTAAGGCCGAGGGGCGCTCATCCTCACCGAGACCGGGACGGGCGCTCCGGATCCGGTCGGCAATTTCCCGATCAGCCCGGCTGCCTAGTAGCCCAGCGCCTTTCTGCTGGCTCCCAGATGTAGCGGGCGAACTCACCATCGGCGGCGCCCCAAGCTTCCCATCCGCGTCTTCCATAGTTGATCAGGAGCGTAGAAGTCTCCGGGGTGGGGGGCGCAGCCTCGCAAAGGTCACGCAACTGCACGAGCGCTTCCGCAGGAAGATCGGGCGTCATCGAGACCCGCCAACCCTGTTCCGTCCGCAGGTCGAACCCCGCAAGTCCGGGACTTCCGACCTCTTCCTGTTGGCCGCGCAGGAAGCGGCGCAGGGCGGCACGCGTGCCGCCGTCAAGAGTGCCAGCGAGCCGCGTGCCGAAGTGCTGTGCGAGCGACTGCAAGAACGACGTTGCCGCGATTACACCACCGGCCTCCATCATCATGGTCGCGACGTTGTGCGCGTGGGAGAGCTGCCCACCCACCTTGACATCGTTGAGCACAACTTCGTGTTGCTCTTGGTCGCTCTGTACTTCGTCCCCCACCGGAACCCCTCTCGACGCGTCGAGCATGCCAGCTCACGCAACCTGGAGTCTCCGTTTGGGCGTGAACAGTGCCGATTCACCCGGTCATGGTCGAAGACCTCGTCGCAGGCACCCGCGACTTGTACGCCCAGACCGAGGAACGCCTACTCGGCATCATCGCCCGGCAATTCGCCGCCGGCCTCGACGCACCCGGTTGGGCCGAGCGCAAGCCGCCTGCCGTGCAGGCCCTACGCACCGCCTCACAGGCCGTTGTCGACGAGGCGGGCAAGGCCGTCACCCCCGACGTGCTCGATGCCGTGACCGAGGCGTACAACAACGGTCACCGGCCGCCGTAGCCGAGTTGGGCGCCCTGTGCGACGACGCGCGCCGTCTGGTCAACGACGTCACCCCGAACGCGCAGGCCGTCGACCGCCTCGTCGAGCAGACCGTCACCCTGTTGACCGACCGGCACCCGTCGATTCTGCGGACCGTCGAGGACGGCTACCGCTCCGTGGTAGCCGAGGTCACCGCACCGCCCCTGCTCGGTACCGGTACCCGCCGACACGCCACGCAGGACGCCATGCGCGCAAGGGCCGACCGCGGCATCACGTCGTTCGCGGACCGCGCCTGCCGCCGTTGGAAAATCACGTCGTACGCAGAGATGGCCGCCCGGACGTCCGTCGGACGGAGAGCGACCGAAGCGCACGCCCGGACCCTCACCGACGCTGGGATCGGTCTGGTCATCGTCTCCGATGCCTCGCGCGAGCGCCCACAGTGTCGCAGGCGGGAAGGCAAGGTGTTGTCCCTGTCCGATTCGGCCGGCGCCCGCACGGTCGAGGTTGAGCGCGCCATCGAGGACGGCCGCATGGTCCGCGTGGACGTCGCCGGACCCCTCGACGAGGCACGACAGGCAGGGTTGCAGCATCCCAACTGCAGCCACTCGACGGGCGCTTACACCCCCGGCCTCACCCGCCTTACCGAACCGAGCAGCGCCCTTGACGGGTACGAGGCCGGACAGCGACAGTGTCTCGGCCACGGCAGCCAACCCCAAAGCCCCTGCTCCCGCTCTCCCGACTCAGGGCGCCGCCAACCTGGAAGTCCGACAGCAACCTCCGAGCTTCCTGCCCCTCAGGAACGGACAGGCCGTTCTCAGACCTCCCGGGAATCTTGCCGGTCGAGCGCAGCCAGCACGCGAGTCGGATCGTCGATCAGATCGAACAGGCCGCTGGTCCGTCGCGCCCACTGCTCAGGATCCTCTCCCTCCGCGAACGCCGCGGCCGACGCGAACTGGTCCTGGAGGTTGACCGGCAGTCTGCCAGCCAGGGACACACCGAGCTCTCGGCCCAGGACGGCTCGCGACGAAGACGGCCGCATGAAACGGGCCAGCTCGCCGGTCGCCGGAACGGCGGAGCCGCTCACGCCCTCGAGAGCCGCAACAGCATCGCGCACCCAGCCGCCATCCCCGGTGTCGGGGAGCGGAACAGCGATCCGCTGAACGCTGGCGATCGTATCCCTCCCCAGCGCGAGCGAGAGCCCTCCCGGATCCTCGTGGTAGTTCAGGTAGCGGGCGACGTCGACGCCTGGCGGGCAGACCTCGTCGAGCACGACGTCGCCGACGAAGTTGCCGGGGTCGACGAGCCACCCCTGCCGCACCACGACGGATGGCTTCAGACGGACCCGATACAGATAGAACTGGCTGCTCTGGTCGGCCTGGTCGCGGATCCGACGCAGCATGTTGTGGACAGCGGCCTCGTACGTGCCGACATGGAGGGCCAACGCCCGTCGGCGCACGGCCCACGCGGAAACCTGCTGCTCGCCGCCCATCATCCTGCGGGTCTCGGGGGTCAGGACGGCTGCCGGGTCGAAGTGCCGCGTCGGCCAGTCCGGCTGCGTGCTCGTGTGGTACCAGGAGAACTGCGCGACCCTGTCGTCGTCGAGCGCCGGGTCGCCGGAGTCGAGCGTCACCCGAGGCGAGTCCTCGTGCTCGCAGGTCATGCCACAGGCGGGGCAGGTCTCCTCCGCCTGCTCCCACCGACCGATCCAGTCCAGATCGACGCGCCACCGATGATCGCAGCGCCCACAGAGCATCTGCCGCTCGCGCGAGAAGTCGATCCGCCGTTCCACGGCACCATTCTCCGGAAGCCTTCGACGGAGGACCAGCCCACTCACCACCACCGCGACCTGAGAGAGGAGCTGTGTCACTGGCAGCAGACCGACCCGGACTCGCAGGGGCAGATCGACGCAGCGTGCGTCCTCATGTCCCCCCGGTACCCCGGGTCGTAGATGCGGTCCGCAGCTGCCTGGGCCGACTCGACGGCATTGTTGCGGCTCTGCTGTAAACCATGTCCGTGATCACCGAGCAGAGCAAGCGGACGAGGCGATCGTCAGGGACCGGAGGGGCGGACTTCTCCTCGTTTTCGAGGAGATCGACATCCTCAGGGCTCTGTCTCACCGGGGTGTCTCCGTGTGTGCGTTCAGGTCAGCGCAGGCCGTCTGCGTCGTCGTGCTCTTCGCCGACTGGGAGTGGCCGACCGCCGTCCCCGGGGTCCTCGCTGTAGATGACCGCAGAGACCGTGTGAGCGTTCATGCAATTCCCCATCAGAGGCACCGTCGACCCCACGTAATTCCCCAGTTGGTTGCGGCCGGTGACGGGCCGCCCGACTGCTGAGTGTGGGGCTGGACAGTGCCCTCAAGGGCGCCTGCGGCGGCGCTTCGCGCTGGGCATTCGCCCACCCTTGACCGCCCTGACCAGCCCTGATGATCGGCGGCTATCAGGCGGCCCGGAAACCCTGGCGACCGTGGGGAACGAGGAGCAGCTCCGGCGTCCGCATGAGGACGAAGGCATCGGCACCGCGATGGACCCGGCCCATTCCGTGAAGTTCCGGCTGGGGAATTACGCGACGTTCCACAGACCGCGCTGTCGTATGCGCCGTTGAGGCTGTTGCCGCTTGTGCCGAGCATGTTCTCCCAGTCGATACCCATGCCGACGAGCCTAGACCGTACTGCTCGATGATCTCGGCGATGCGGGCGTTGAGCTCGTCGACCCGAGCGAAGATCGCCGCTTCCTCTTCAGGGCTGATGCGCCGCGCCGGTCGTCGAGCCGGCCATGCTCCTCCATGACGAGGGCCATGGCGTCTTCGGGCGAGTCCGCGCGACCCGCGATGGTGCGGTGGACGGCTGCCGCTTGCTGAAGACGGACGCCATCTTCGACTGGCTCGTGCCGATGTCGAAGGCGTCGAGGGAGAGGACGACCGCCATCGTCGGGTCCTTGGTCATGATGCTGCCCAGCTGCGGGCGCGTCTAGCCTTCCCGACGCTCTTCCCGGTGATCGGGTTGGCGGCTTGCGGGTACCCCGGGTGTAGCGGTTCAGGGCTCTGTGCTTGCCGTGGTACGCGTTCGGCGGCGGGGTGGGCACCTCTCTCTTCGCGCGCACGCTCTGGTCGCCGCCGATGAGGTGCCGGTTGTCGATCAGCGCCTCGCAGTCGGCAGCGGCCACGTCTTCGTACGGGCGTCGGCACGCGCGGCAGTAGACCCCGGAGGCGTCGACGCGCGTGCCCGCGACGGTGGTGAAGCTGCCGCGGAAATCGGTGCGCTTGGCGACGCGCTCCTCGACCTTGATCTCGACGGCGACGATCCAGACGTGGGCGAGGGACTGTTCCAGTTCCTCGGCGGTGGCTGGGGGCGTGGGCGAACACTGGCCGCCCTGGAGGCCGTTGTCGGAAACGACGACGGAGCCCTGACGGCCCTGGCGGGCGGCGCCGGTGAACGGCCGCTGCCCGCGCTGCTGGCTGCCTACGGGAAGCACACACTCCACCACATCCTGCTCTCTGTCTTCGGTATCGACGCCACCATGGACCACGCCGAGACGTGCCGGCTGGTCGCGGAGATGAATGGGGACCCGGCGGCCCGCATCACTTACGTCCTGACCGATGCCCTGCACAATCAGTTGGCCAATCCGTCCTTCTGGCGATCCATGCGTTCACCGACGCCGACACTAAGAACTCCTAACAAAAAGACGCTTCTGCCCTCGGAATGTATGTATCTGACGGAGTGTTTGCCTTCATGTGAGAAGTGGTGAGCAGCTGCCGTGGATCGTGTCCGATGAACTGTGGGCGCGGATCGAGCCGTTGCTGCCGGTTGTGCCGCGCCGCACCGATCACCCGGGGCGCAAGCGTCTGGACGACCGCAAGGTGCTGTCGGGCATCCTGTTCGTGCTCTACACCGGCATTCCGTGGGAGTTCCTGCCCCAGGAACTGGGATTCGGCTCCGGCATGACCTGCTGGCGGCGTCTGCGTGACTGGAACGACGCGGGTGTCTGGCAGCGTCTACACGAATCGCTGCTGGCCGAGCTGAATGCCGCAGGCGCCCTGGACTGGTCGACGGCGGTGATCGACGGCTCCCACGTGCGGGCCATGAAGGGGGGCCCAAAACCGGACCGAGCCCGGTCGACCGTGCCCGAACAGGCTCCAAGCATCATCTGATCACCGAAGCGCACGGTATCCCGCTGGCCGCGTCGCTGACCGGCGGTAACCGCAACGACGTCACCCAGCTCATGCCGCTGATTGAGGCCATTCCGCCAGTGCGCGGGCGACGCGGACGGCCCCGCCGGCGCCCCGTCAGGCTCTACGCCGACCGGGGATACGACCATGACAAGTACCGTCGGCAGGTCCGGGCGGTCGGGATCACCCCGGTCATCGCCCGCCGCGGCACCGAACACGGCTCAGGACTGGGCATCCACCGATGGGTGGTCGAGCAGAGCTTCGCGCTGCTGCACTGGTTCCGCCGGTTACGTATCCGCTGGGAGATACGCGACGACATCCACGAAGCCTTCCTCCGCCTGGCCTGCAGCATCATCTGCTGGCGACGACTGAGGAACCTCTCACTTTGTTAGGAGTTCTAAGGACGCCCTGACCCTGCTGCGTGCCCTACGCAACGAGGTCCTCCAAGTCTGCTGAGTCAAATCCAGCGGGGCTCGACCTCGCCCGCCGAGACCTGCCGAGTCCCTGCCCTAGCGATAGAATTCGAACGCGTGCTCTAATTCAACGTATGGCTCGCACGACGTTTCCGATCGACCTACTCCAGGCTCAGTACGACTGGAACCGGACCTACTCCGCCCTGGAGCGCAGACCGGTCAAGACGACCGCGCTGCGTCGACGACTTCAGACCTTGTCGGTCAGGCTGGCCGCCCATCCCTTCTGGGAGACGGAGGCCGGCCGGAGCCCCTCGGCGCGAGTCGACCTGCGCCGACGGGTCCGGGAACTGCAGGAGGCTGAGGAACGCCTCACGGATCAGCAACGGCGAATCCTCACGAGCATCAGGCACTGGGTGGCCGAGCACGGTGAGGCGCCCACGCTGCGGCAGATCGCCCAGGACGTAGGACTGGCGAGTACGGGATCAGTCTCCTACCAGATCGACAAGATGGAGAAACTCCGCGCCCTCGGGCGCCGCAGCAATGGCAGGGGAGTCGCCCTGCGCTGGTGAGACCCCAGCGCCTCCGGCGATAGACCTCCGAAACCTGCTGCATGTCGGGCCTGGCCCGGTCACACTGGTTTGTAGGAAGTTGCCCCGAGTTGAGTGCGGGTCCTGTCAGCGGCAGGTCGCCGCCGGTATGGTCGCGGGACGCCCCAGCAAGGGCCGCATCTGGCGGCATGACCCCCCGGGCATGCGCAGCATGTACGGCGGCTCACTGGTCTCCTGCGCCGGATCGCTGGTCATCGTCGACCTGCCGCTCCCCGCGCAGCGGCTGGAGTTCTCCGCGCTCAGGTTCAATCTTGACTGGTACGCATCAGTGCGCCATTGGAGCCGGGGGCGTACTCGCGACGTGTGTTCTTCGCGATCTTTTGCCTGACGGCGTCGGCGAGGTCGACACCCTGCATCTCCGCGATCGCCGTCAGGTAGAGGAAGACGTCGGCGAGTTCTTCGCCGTGGTCGGGCAGGCCTTTGCGCCACGCCGTGAATGCCTCGCCGACCTCGGCCGTGAGCAAACCGAACTCCATAGCGATGTCGGTGGTGTTGAAGCCTTTGGCGAGTTTGTTCTCCCAGGCGAGCTTCTGTGCCTCGGCGATGTCCACGGCAGATCCCCTTGACGGTGCAGTGCGGCGTTCTCGGGGAACAGTAGCGAGGCTCAGGCGCCGGAGAGGCAAGAACGGGACAGGAGTCAGCCGGTGGGGCGGCAGCCAGCTTCTGGCGCCGTCTTGTAGGTGAAAACCGTCGCATGACTGTCCAGGAGCCGGAAGACGCGCTGGTAGGCGCGGGATAGTTCGGCGATCGCCTCCAGATCGGGTGCCTGACCGTCGCGGGCCTTGAGACGGCTGTGCACGATGGCCGCGGGGGCGGTGAGGTGGAGGAAGACTCCGTCGCGGGTGGTGACGAGGCCGGCGAGTTCGAGTGCCTGGTCCCAGGTGAGGCGGGAGCGGTCGCGGTAAAGAGGGCCGTAGACGAGCTCGCTGACGAAGCTGCGGTCCAGGACGAGCCGGCCGGGCTGGGCGAGGAGATCACGGTAGCGGCTGGTCAGGTCCTGATGGTCGGGCGTGCGGGGTGAGTGAGCTGCGGTGAAGTCGTGCTGGGTGACGAGGAGGTCGGCCAGCGTGCTCTTGCCGACGCCGTCGCCGCCTTCGAGTACGACCGTGCGGTGGCCGGCGATCTCCTGCAGAGTCATCCGCCGAGCCACGCGGTCACCTCGTCCGGTGTGCGGAGCACGGCGTCGACGCCGTACTGGATCATCAGGTTGCGGAAGTTGGGCTCGCGGCCTGCCGCGTGGGTGTAAGTGCTGTGTGGCAGATACGCGGCGACCGGCTGGCCCGTGGCGCAGGCGGCCCCTATGAGAAGGGCGGCTCCGGGCGGGGTCTCGGGGCCGGAGGTGTCGACGACGATGCGGGTGGAGCGGAGAGCGGTGGCCCAGTCGTGGCGCGCGGCCGTGAAGGGGTCGCCGGCGTCGAAGCGGGTCGGATGGAGGACCGTGGTCCCCGTGGTGGCGGGAAGTCCGGCGCGTGCTGGGGTGTACGGGCTGGGTTCGACGAACACCGTGTGGGCGTCTCGGGATGGGCGGGATGTTGCCGCGGCCGGGGAGGGGAGTTGGACGACGGCGTCGACGCAGGCCTCGGTGGCCTCCTGGATCTGGGTGTGGTTGCGGGCGGCGAAGTCTGCGAAGCGGCTGCCGCCCGTCGGCTCGCCGGGGGTGCCGAGACGGGGGACGCGGACAATGCGGGTGGCGAGGGCGTCCAAGAGAGGATCGGGGAACACGGAGCGTGGGCCGTGGAGGGTGGCGGAGTGGTCCTGGAAGTCGGTGGTCATCACGATCACGGGTGCGCCGAGGGCTGCGGCGTAGCCGATCTCCATGCAGACGCCGTCGTCCGGGCTGGGGCCGTGGACGATGGCGATGAGGGCGCGGATGCGGCGGAGGCGGTCGCGGTCGAGTTCGAACAGGCGCTTGCCCTTGATGTCGGCGATGAGGTCCTCTTCGTCGGTGTCGCAGAAGGGGAGGAAGACCTGGTCTTCGCCGAGCTTGACGGCGAGGCGGTCGGCCAGGTCGGCGGCGAGGGCGCGGTCGTGGGCGGCGAAGAGACGGTGTGCGACGTAGTGCATCGGGCGGCCTCCTGCTACGGGTCAGGACGTGGCGCGGCGTGGTGCGGGGACGGTAAGAGGGAACCGGGCCGTGTGGCGGGTGGCGGCCTGGACTGCGAGGTCGAGGGCGGCTGCTGGTGGAAGGTGTCGCGCGCGGTGCGCGAGGTAGGCGCCGGCCAGGGTGTCCCCGGCACCGGTGATCTGCCGGACGGTGGGAACGGTGGCGGGAGCGACAGGTCGTGGAGCGTGGCGGTGCGCGAGCACGCGGGCGGGGCGGGGGCCGTCGGTGATGACGGTCTCCAGGCACGGGCTTGGGCGGCCGGTGTGGTGGCTGAGGAGCGCGTGTTCCTGAGCGTTGACGAAGATCGTGGTCGCGTGGTGAAGCCAGGGGATGGCGGCGGGGATGAGCTGGGGGGCACTGGGGAGGTGGAAGTCCAGGCTGAAGGCGCAGCCCTGTGCGGTCAGTGCTTCGAGGACCGTGGGGACGTCAAGGGGGTGGCGGCAGCTGACGTGGAAGACGGCCCGGGGATGGCGGTCGATCACGTGGATGGCGTGGGCGGTGAGGTGCCCGGCGGCCCCGTAGTCGGTGTCGACGTCCGTGACGGTTTCCGTTTCGTCGTAGTGGATGGTGAACGCGGCCGACGGCTCGGAGGCGTGGTAGAGGAGGCTCCAGTCCAGGCTGGGAAGACGCGTGTCGTCGGCCAGAGTGGAAAGGTCGTCTCCGACGGCGGCGGCGGGCGCGGCCGTCAGTCCGGCGCGGGCGGCCGCGGCGGCCAAGTGGAGGGCGGCGCCGCCGAGTTGGTGTACCGGCCGGTGGCCGGGACGGTGGATGTGGTCGAGGGAGATGTTGCCGATCACGATGGTGCGCTGCATCGCGGCTCTCTCCTCGGTCAGGTCCGGGTGTGCGTGCAGTCGGTCAGAGCGGCGCAAGTAGGACGGCGCGTGCACAGGCGGGCGGGTGGCCGGTTGAGGTAGAGGCGTTTGAAGTAGATCAACACGAGGTGGGTCCACCAGGCCGGCGCCGCCTCGACCGGGATGGTGACATCCTGGCCCGCGGCCAGGGTCCGCAGGGCGTCGGTGTGGCGGGCGACGGCGTGCTCCAGCAGGGTGCGCAGGTGTTCGTGGGCGGCGGGGCCGGAGGGGAGGGTGAAGCCGAGGGCGGGGGCGAGCGTGGTGACCATGCCGGAGTCGACGGGGATGATGCCGCAGTGGTAGCCGCGGGCGTACAGGGCGGCGCACTGGGCGACCTTGTAGGAGGCTCCGCGCACCTCGCGGGCGAAGGCAGCGATGAAGACCTTGGCGTCCCAGGCGGCCGGGTCGGTGCCGTCCTTGTCCCAGCGAGCCAGGGTGTCGGCCAGGGAGTAGAGGTAGGTCAGGCGGGCTTCGGTCAGGCCGAGCGGGGCGACCAGGTCGCGGGCCTGGTCGTCATCGAGGTCGGTGAGGGCGTCGAAGCCGATGGTGTCGGCGTGTGCGAGGACGGCCGCGTAGGTGTCGACCATGCGGTAGTTGATCCGGGTGGACCAGCCGGCCGCGAGCATCCGCATGCGCGGGTCGGTGATGGTGGGCGGCCACCAGCGGTTGTGGTCGTGGTTGGCCTCCACCTCGGCGCGGACGTCGTCGAGGGCGGCTGCGCGGGTGACGAACGCCAGGACGCGGTCGTCGCTGCGTTTGGTGGGTCTGGTGACGGTCACGGCGCTGCTCCTGGAGCGGGCGAGTGGGTGTGGGTGGCAAGGGCGAGGGCGAGGGCGAGGTTGGAGGAGATCACGGGGATGCGCAGCCGTGCCTGTAGGGCGGCCGCAGCGGTCAGAGTCCGCCAACCGGTGCACGACAGCACGAGTGCGTCGGCCTCGGCCAGCGCGGCCGGCGGAAGGCCGTCGCACAGCGTGAGGATCTGCGCGGTGGTGATGTGGGGGTAGCCGTCGTCGAGGCCGAGGCTGGCGTTGCCGGTTACCTCGATGCCGTGGGCTGCGAGGGCTTCGGCTTCGGTCTGGGCGACTTGCTCGGGGTAGGGGGTGGCCAGTGCGACGCTGGCCACGTGGCGCTGGTGCAGGGTGGTGGTGAGGGCGTCGAAGGCGGTGATCACGCCCGGCGGCAGCTCCGGCCCGCCGGTGAAACCGGCGGAGGTGCACGCCAGCACGGTGGCGTCCAACGGCAGGTGGCGCATGGAGTCGACGGCACCGGTGGCGGCGGCCCGCAGCCCGTGCCAGAAGGAGTCGTCGACGGCGGTCGTGCGGGAGGCCGGCACGAGCCGAGCGTAGTGGAAGACCACGCCCGGCTCGCCGAGTTGCGGCAACTCCTCCTCCACCGCCACGTTGGCCCACGGCAGCAACACGCCCACATGACGCCGCACCGCCCTGCCGGTGACTGCGGGATCAGCGGGCACGGTGGGTGCCGTAGATGACGCGCGGGGCGTGCCCGGTGACGGTGATGTCGGCCGGCGTGCCCACCGGGACGACGGCGCCGGGATCGACGATCTGGATCGCGTAGGAGCCCAGGCGGCGGAACCAGGTGCCGCGCTCGTCGACGAAATAGGCGTGCACGCCGGGAATCTCCAGGTCGGCCGGGTAGACGCGTTCCTTCATCGGCCGGTCCCACAGCTGGTCGATGTCAGCCTTCCAGGTGGCGAAGTGCTCCGCGGACGGCAGTCCCTCCAGGCTCGCCTCTTCCTCCGCGAGCGGAGTGCCTGGGAACGCGCGGGCCAGGCGGACGTTGGTGCGGTGGCACATCAGCCCCGCGTCGTAGATCCGCCGCAGGGCGGTGAGGTTGGCCAGGTGCGTGGCGTGGGTCTCGCCCGGCAGGCCGTAGATCAGGTTGAGACCGGGCAACAGCTTGGGCAGCCCGTCCGGCCCGCGCTCGGCGCCGGCCTCGTTCACGTGCTCGACGGCGCGCAGCAGGATGTCCTCGGTGCACGTCAGGGTGTTGCGTTCGATCACGGCCGGGTCGAACGACTCGATCCCCATCGGGGCGCAGTTGCCCTCAGTGCAGAACTCGGCGACCGTGACCGCGATCCGCTTGCCTACCGGCGCTGCCACGGCCAACGGGTCGGCGTTGTCGATGTGCAGCATCTGAAGGTCCGGGCCGAGCTCCCGGATTCCGCCCAGCAGGGCCCGGATCGCCTCCTCGCTGCGGCCCTGGTAGGAGAAGAAGCACGTCTGCTGGCCGAGCCGGAAGTGCCGCACCCCCGCGTCGTACAGTTGCCCGGCCTCGGCCAGGACGTCTTCGACCGCCCGGTGCGCGACCGTCGGCGCCTTGGCCGGCTCGTTGCAAAACCGGCAGAACGCCTTGCGGGTGCAGCCGCGGTACAGCTCCAGCTCGGCAACGGGCGCCCAGGGCATCTGTCCGATCAACTCGGCGAACGAGTCGCGGTCCGTCGCCAGCTGCCCGTACGGGGCGGGCTCGCGGCTCCCCAGGGCCAGGGTGGACGCGGTGACGGTGTGGGTGTGGACCGCGTCGAACAGCCCGGCCCAGGAAGCCGGCTCCGACAGGGCCCACGTGGCCATCGGACCAAGCAGGTAACGGCGGCCCCGCACGCAGGCCATCGCGCGGGCGATGTCGTCCTGTCCGGCGTTGACGGCGTGCAGGTGCACCGACGGGACCTTGTCGCCCGCCACCACGACCACCATGTCGGCGTCGCGCAGCAGCTCCACCGCCTTGTCGCGGTTGACGGTCGCCGAGTACGTCAGCCGGTCGCTCAGCGGCGGCTCCACCGCGGGACGGCCGCCGGCCAGGCACCAGCGGACATCGTCGATCGTCACGTACTTCACCTCGGCGTCGGGCCTGGCCCGGCGCAGGGCCGCATACGCCTGCCGCACGTATGCGGACAAGTAAGGGGGGACGCCCAGGCCGCTGGGCTCGACGGTGTAGCAGTCCAAGATCACCACAGGGGCGGTCACCGAGACTCCTCTCCAGTACCAGCTGATCGGGCCGGGCCGTCCGCACCGACGCGGGCGGCCCGCTCCACCTGGCTCACGCGAACGTCCTCGGCCGGAAGCCGGGTCATGAGCGTGTCAACATCCTTGTTCAGGAACGCTGTTCGGGCGGAGGGAAAGTTCAGTCAAGCTCCGCGTGCGCGCCCCCGGAAGAGGGGAAGATGTAGTCCTCCGTAGTCCCGCGTAGTCCAGGGACGGGGTGACGGGATGACCCCTGCACCGCACGCACAGCACCTCGCGTACCTGATCAGCTCAGCCTGCCGGAAACGTGGCTGGGGACCGACCCAGCTGGCACGCGCTGTGGGCCGGGCCGAGGGCAGCGGACCCGACCGATTACAACGTCAGTACGCGCGCAAGTGGATGACCGGCGAACGTACGCCCGACTACTGGTGGCCCTACGTCGCCCGCGTCCTCGAACTCGACCCCGACGCCAGAGGCGTCCCGCAACCGCCCCTCACACCGGCCCCCGCCGATACCGTGGCCTCAGTCATCCAGCTGGGAAGGAGCGACCTCGAGGTGGACCGCCGGAAGTTCCTCACCGCGTCCAGCGGCTACGCCCTCGCCGCCCTCGGCCTGCCCGACCCCGACAGCATCACCCGTCGTGTCCACAGGGCACCCGCTGGAGCCGTCCGCGTCGGGCGCGGCGAAGTGGCCGCCGTCAAGATCATGGTGAAGAGCCTCGGCGACTCCGCGTCCGAGCTCGGCGGCGGACACGCGCGCCACCTCGCCGTGCGCTACCTCACTGAAGACGTCGCACCGTGGCTGAACGGAAAGTACACGGAGGCCACTGGCAGAGAGCTGTTCGCTGCCGCTTCCCAGCTCGCCCACCTCGCCGGCTGGATGGCGCAGGACGAAGGCGACTCCCCCGAGCTTCAAGGCCTCGCCCAGGGCTACTACGCCCACGCCTACGGGCTCGCCGCCGAAGCCGGCGACCGCGAACTCGCAGCCACCGCCTTGCGAGGGCTCGCGGTCCACTGCATCGACCTGGGCTACCACGCCGAAGCCGTCCAGCTCAGCGAAGCCTGCGTCACCTACGGACGCGACCTCGACAATCCGCGCGCCGTGGCCTACTACAACGCCACACTGGCCAACGCCGCCGCTCAGGACAACGACCGTCGCCTTGCCTCCCAGCACCTCGCCCTTGCCGAAACCGCCATCGGCCGCCCCCAGACCGGCCCCACCGACTCCTGGGCCGCCCACTACTCCCCAGGCCGCTGGGCCCACGAAACCGGCATGATCCTCAACCGCCTCGGCGACCTCACCGCCGCCGAGGAACACCTTCTCCTCGCCCTCAACTTCCACGGGGTCGACCGCCGACGTACCCGCGCCATCGTCACAGCCGACCTCGCGGGGGTCCGCCTGCGCCGAGGAAACACGGACGGCGCTCTCACGACGTGGTCCGAGTTCCTCGACTGCGCTGAGGGCATCCGCTCCATCAAAGTTCGCTCGGCCGTTCAGGACATGTCCGTTCGACTACGCCGCCTCCCGAACAATCCCAAAGCACAAGAACTCAGAAGTCGCGCCGCAGCCCTCGCTTGAGACCAGTCCGGCCGGCGCCATCCCGCAATGGAGCCGGTGTCCTATGCGAGCACCAGCCGCCAGCGCCGAAATGCCCAGTGCGTGTCCCCGTCCCAGGTCTGCAAGATGGAGAGGCTACGGGAGCAGGTAGCCAGGAGCTGTTCGACGATGCGGTGATCGGCGAGGAGCCGTTCCGTCTGCTGGAGCAAGATGGTGTCGCCGAGCTCGGTCAGGTGGACACCGTCGCTCCACAGACCAGTTGGTTCGCCGGTGAGGTGCCGCGCGGCGGCCGTGTTGTAGCGCGAGCTCAGCGTTCATGGCCGTGACGGTCTTGGGGTGCCTTGACGGACCTCGGCGTACGCGACACTGGATCTTCCGAAAGGGCTCTACGGGGCGGACATGCTGGCCGCGCCGATGATGGTGGACGACCAGCCCTTCCGGGAGAACGTGGCCGTTCCGTCGGGGGTGATGGTCACCTTGGCGCCGCGGATGGGAAGGTCGCCGTCCACGACGAGCCAGGTGCGGATGCGGTCCAGCTCGTCCCACAGCCGCCGGGGCCCGCCCTGGTGCACGGTCGGGGAGTCCTTGCGCCCGGCGGCCGTGGCGCGTGCCCACGAGCCGTCCGTGTGAAGCATGTAGACGGTGCGGGTGCCGTCGTCCGCCGTGTGCTGGCGGTGGTCGATGCCGGGCGCGAGGAGTTCGAGGGTGGAGCGCACGTCCCAGGTGTCCGGCACGTACATCAGCGGGTAGCGGCTGGTGGTGATGCTCTCGCCGTCGGCGTGCTGGGCGGTCTGCCACAGTGGCGGGTTCTCCGGGAAGGTGTTGTCGTAGTCCTCGCCGTGGCGCGCGGACATGAACCCGGCCGCCTCCGGTGCGACGCGGCCGACGGCGCCGCCGTCGGAGGTCTTGTCCGCGATGATGACCAGCCCGGTGTCGGTGATGGTGGTCACGAGGCGTCCGTCGGGGGCGAGCGCCTCGAGCCACGACGTGGGCACGGCTGGCACGGCGACGGTGGAGATGATCCGGTCGTAGGTGCCCTTGGGCAGGTCGCCAGTCAGGTCGCAGACTTCGACACGCGGATGGTGGCCGGCCTCGGCCAGCCGTTTCCGTGCTACCTGTACGAGATACGGATCGACGTCCACGCTCGTGACTTGCTCCTCACCGAGCCGAGCGCAGGCCAGGGCGGTGCCGTAGCCGCTGCCACAGGTCACCAGCACGCGGGAGGTGTCGGTGATCCACGCCGCCCGGTACATCGTCAGGACCAGCGCGGGCAGCGTGGAGGACGAGGTGGAGCGGCCCGCTCGTCCCCGGGCAGGCGTCTGGCCCGCCTCGGCGTGGTCGGCGTGGAGGTTTCCGACGCGGGTGACGAGCGTGGTGTCGGCGTAGGTATCCCGCAGCCACGCCTCGGGGTCGCTCGCGCCATCGCGCAGCTTCCACACGGCCTCGCCGTCGCTGCTCGTGGCCTTGGTCCACCACCGCGGCACGAACAGGTGCCGCGGGGTCGTGGCCAGCGGCTGATACCAGCGTGACTCGGGCCGGATCACGGTACCGGCGGCCAACCGCTGTGCTGCTGCTTCCCAGTCCTTCAAAGGGTCCTGCCTTTCAGCCCGCAGAGTTCGGGATGACGCTGTCGTCGGCGGGGCCACAGGTTCCGCCACCGCCCTGGCTGTCGTCGTTGGGACCGCAGTCGGGGCCGCACGGGTCGAGGCGGCCGGCCGGGATGCTCGCGGCGACCTGCTGCCACTGCGGCGAGGCGAACACCCGCTCCAGCGGCGTGCCTTGGACGTGCCCGGCCGAAAGGAAGCGGCCGATCACGCAGGGGGTCACGGTACCGTCCGACAGGATCGCGGCGGTCCCTCTCGCGCACCGGCCGCACAGCTCTGACGTGGACGGCAGCCCCTCGCCCTTGACCGCGTTGCCGATGGCTCGGACTCGGTCGACGTGGACTTCCGTGATACCGAGCCCTTCCAGCTCCGCGCGGGCTTCTGCGACACGCTGTCCGTCCAGCACGTCCACGATGCCGACCCGCACGCGGATCCGGCGGCGGTGCGCTTCGATGATGTTCGCGCGGGTCGCGGCGTGGGAGCCCTCGCGCCCCGTGACTGCGTCGTGCCCCTCGTCCGTGTCGGCGTAGTAGGACGTCGCTAGGGAGACACCGGGCCGCTCGCGTCCAGTGGTCGCGGCGGACGCGGTACAGGTTGGAGAACACCTCTACCTTGTGCCCTTCGCCCAGGGCGTGTTCCACGATCTCGACGAAGCCCGGGTGGAGCGTGGCTTCCCCGCCGATCAGCTGGATCTTCTTGACGCCGAGGGCGGCGGCCTCGCTGATGACCCGCTTCCAGTCCTCGACCGCCATAGTGCCGTGTCCCTGGGTCGGACCCGCCTTGACGAAGCAGAGCGTCGGGCACGTGAGCTGACAGCGGTCGGTAACCTCCAGCTCCAGGAAGGTGGGGATAAGGGGCGTTGTCGTCGGTGCTTCGGGTGCGATCGTCACGGGCCGTTCCCTTCGGTCGTGTTCCACGGTGGACCGGCCGCCCCTTCGAAGGAAGGAGACCGGCCAATTCGGGGGCGCTTTTACTCGGACAGCAGGCCTCGGCGGTCTTGGCGAGTAGCTCGGTGGAGGCACGGCTGTCGTGGGTCAGGACCAGGGCGCGGCGCGGCAGCAGGGCGAGCTGGTCGGCGAGGTCGGTGGCCGGGGCCTCCTTGTCCGGCGCGAGGCGGAAGATGTCCGGGTAGCGGTCCTCGGTCTTGCTGGTGAAGAAGTCCTCTTCCTCCAGCGCGCGCGGCGCCGGGACGAGTTGGGGCTCGGCGTCCTTCGCGACGCGGGGGAAGAGCAGCGCGGTGGCGCGGGCCTGTGGAGCGAGCGTCATGCCGAGGATCGAGGAGAGCTGGTCGGGGAAGAACTGCGGCTTCAGTTCCCTGCCCTTGGCGTTCCAGATCGGCTTGGTGCTGCCGGCATGCAGGGCGTCGGTGACGCGCTGGTCTTGGGTGGGGTGCATCTGCTCGCCGTCCAGGACGCGGGCACGCAGCGGCTCGTACAGGCCGGTGGACTCCAGTAGGCCGAAGCCGATCGCGGCGGCCGACGGCCAGGGCAGGATCCGCAGGCCCTCGTCCTCGGGACGGACGAACAGCCGGTCGTTGGCGAGGAGTTCGTACCCTTCGCGGGCGAGCAGGAGGGCCGTGGTGGTCTTGCCGGCGCCCTTGTGCCCGAAGGTGAGGAGGGCGCGGCCGTCGCGGACGACGCAGGAGGCGTGCAGGATGTGGAACCCGGCGCGCAGCAGCTGGCCGCGGATGAGTTCGCGGGCGAGGCGGGAGGCGGCAACGGCGACCGGCTCCGTGTGGGCGCCGACGATGACGAGCCGGCTGGTGGCCGGGTCGTAGTGGTAGGCGAGGCGTTCGGCGGGCTGGATGGCGTAGATCGCGCCGCCCTCGTGCCGGGCGACCAGGGTGCGGGCGTTCGCGTAGTCGACTTCGTCGTGCTCGTAGTCGCCGACCAGGGTCTCGATGTCCGCCAGGCGGTCCATGTCGACGTCGGCCAGGAGCAGGGCGCCGCCTTCGGCGATGCTGCCGCCGGGCGCGACGGGGGCAGCCTCGGCGGTGGCGTTCCACCAGCCGCCGAAGTAGCGCAGGGCCCAGTCGGTGATGTCCTTGGTGTCGCTGACGACTGTGACGGTCGCCTCGTCGGCGTGGATGCGGGTGGCGCTCAGCACGCGGTCTCTCCTTGGAGGGTCTGCTGGTAGGCGGAGTCGAGCTTGGTACGGGCGGCGGTGAACTGCCGCTGTTCATCAGGATCGAGGTCGGGCAGGGCCACGGTCGGGCGGCCCGCGGAGAACTGCAACGAGATTCCGAGCCACACGCCGTCGTGGTTGACGGAGAGCACCTCGGTGCCGTCGCTGATGCCGAGCGTCTTGCGCAGCGCGCCGAGGATCGCGCCGGCCGGGCCGCAGCGGGTGCGGCCGATCCCGGCGTTGATCTGGCGCGGCCGTGCCGCCAGTTGGGCCCGGACGTACTCCAACGGCACGTCGGCAGCACGGCCGTTGACCGTGGTGGTCGAGGCGCAGATGACCGCGCCGTCGCCGTGCTCGCCGATCACCCAGCCGCGTACGGCGGCGGCCGGGACTCGGTGGTGAATGGCGAGGGTGAGCCGGTAGCGGGCCGAGTCGGTGCTGGACCCGATGCCGTACACCCGAGCGGCCGGGCCGACGTCCTTCCTGGACGAGGCAGGGGTTACCCGGTGCTCGCACCCGGTCAGCGAGGCGCTGCTGGCTTCGGCAATGGACACGATCCTGACCGGGTTCGGCTCCATCCCCGCCTACCTGGCACCTTACGGGGTCACGGCGACCGATCTGGACGCCCTTCGCTCCAACCTGCTCGCCTGATCAGACCCGCCCATCTGCGCCCGCGATCCCGAGGATCGCGGGCGCAGATGCGTTGATGAGCCTGGCCGCCATTGGGCTGCACACCAGCGCCTCATCATCCGTTCGGGAGATGGTTCGCTGCGCAACCCACCGTGGGAGCGCCATGACGCTGAAGTCCGGTCCCGGCATCGCCGCAGGCCACGCCTGACGCGCTTTGATCAATTACAGGGCCGGTGCCTACCGAATTCGATCTTGAAATGCCAAACTGTACATGTGCTGCGGCAATTTGGACACCCCTTGGCCGTTGTGCTGGGCGGCTCGTATAACATCGCTTGGGTCGCAACGCGAGCTCTGGTGTCCTAGCGTGGGAATGTGCTGCTGGTAGACCCCTGGGCCGATTCGGGACGCACCCAGCTCGAAGTCGGCGCCGCGCACCCTGTGTTGCTGGACCTTTCCGGCGCGGTCAAGGACGTGGCACGGCTTCAGCAGCTGGCCACCGACCTGCTGCTGCTGGCCCGCCTGGACGCCGGTGAGCGTCCGCCCGCCCAGGCCCGGGTGGATTTGGGGGAACTGGCCGGTGAGCAGGTGGCCCTGGCCCGTCCGACGGGCGACGGTGGCCGGGTGCCGGTGCGTACCGGCCCGCTGGCCGATGCCGAAGTCACCGGTTCTGGGCGGCAACTGGCCCGCATACTGGCGAACCTGATCGACAATGCCCAGCGGCACGCCGCGACCGAGGTGGTCGTGTCCGTACGGGCCACCGGTGACGGCAGGGCGGTGCTGGAGGTCGCCGACGACGGCGACGGAGTGCCCGAGGACCAGCGCGAGCGGATCTTCGAGCGGTTCGTACGGCTCGATGGCGCCCGCAGCCGCGACGACGGGGGAACCGGCCTCGGCCTGGCCATCGCCCGGGACCTGGCCCGGCAGCACGGTGGCACGCTCACGACAACCGCCCGCCGGGGCCGCGGCGCCGTATTCACCCTTGAACTGCCGCTCGGGCCCGGTCGGATCAGCTCGATCCCCTAAGGGCACAGATCCGATGAGGGTGCTGTCGGTCAGGCCGCGGGAGCGGGCAGCTGCCGACCGATCAGCGTCCGCGGGATCGGCCACCGCGCGACGAGAAGATCCTGGTTGAGGAAAGCAATCAGGTCACCACGCCAGCCCTCCGCCAGTACCGTGCGGTACAAGCTCACGAGCGAGTGCGGTTGGTTCAGGCCGTAAGGGAGACGCGCAGACCAGGCGACGTGCAGAGGCAACTCGACCGTCCCATGGTGTCCTGGTGTTGTGGGTGATGACCTGGCTCGCCGTCTCCAGGAAATCCTCCGGAGCACTCCCGGCGAGCGCCCCGGCTGCGTCTCTGGCCGCCAGGACCGCGACCAGCAGCTCGTCGCGACTGCCGAAGTAGTGCCGCTCCTCCCCGGAAGTGGTGGCCGAACTCACACGGTTCCTGCTCCAGGTGCGATCCGTGTGCCTTATGTGTGTCCTGCTCGGCGGTCAGCACGACGAACCATTTACGGCCCTCGCGCTTGACCGCCCGGTCGGGCACCGTAGCTCATAGGGGCGGACCGCTGACCTCGGCGGTCAGCTCCCCTCACCGGCACGGACGTCGACCGCCTGGGGAAGGTGCCCTGACCGGGCCAGGGACCCCAGCCAGGCCAGCGATGGCTTCGGGCTGCGCGCGAAGGTGGTGCGGTCGACCGCGACAAGGCCGAAGGTCGGTTCCCAACTGCCCCACTCGTAGTTGTCCAGCAGGCTCCAGTGGAAATAGCCGCGCACGTCGACGCCGTCGTCCATCGCCTCGAGCAGGGCGCTCAGGGCGGCGTGCGTGTAGCGGACGCGGAGTGTGTCGTCGCTGGTGGCTACCCCGTTCTCGGTGACGATGACGGGGACCGTGCCGACGGCCGACGCGGTCTGGCGGACGGCACCGCCCAGGGCGGCGGGGTAGTACTCCCAGCCGGTCAGGGTGCGTTCCGCCGACGGGTCCGGGCTTCGCCGCACGACCTGACCGGCTTCGGTGTCCAGGCGGGCACGGGTATAGGTCTGCACTCCGATCCAGTCGTCGTCGCGGGCCGCTTCGACGAACACCGTCTGGCGGCGCCGGACGTATTCGGCTGCTTCCTGCTCCGCGCCGGCTGCGATCTGGAAGTCCTGGACGGCCACGGACCAGCCGACCTGCAGATCGGGATACGCCTCCTTGAGGATCCTCCGCGCTTGGTGGTGGGCCTCGATGAGGGCCTCGGCGCAGCCCGGGTCCGGTTCCGGTTCCGGTATCCCGTCGTTCAGCGTTTCCGGTCCCCGCTCGGCGATCGCACGGAACGCGGCCACCATGTTCGGCTCATTGATGGTGCACACATGTCCCACGCCATGCAGAATGCCGAGGACGTTGCGGACGTAGCGTGTGAAGCGGTCCACGGCGCCGGCGGCGTTCCAGCTCCCGCGAGCGCTGAACCAGAGCGGGTTGCTGAAATGGTGCAGTGTGATCATGGGGCGCAGGCCGCGCTGCAGAGCTCCCTCGATCATCTGCCGGTAGTGGTGCAGTGCGGCCGGGGAGAACGTTCCCTCGGTGGGCTCGATCCGAGCCCACTCGATGCTGAAGCGGTAGTCGGTCAGTCCGGCCTGGGCCATGAGGTCCATGTCCTCGTCCCAGCGGTGGTAGCTGTCGACGGCGTCCCCGCTGGGCTCCTGGCAGAAGGTGTCGGGCTTGTGCTCCAGATACCACCAGTCGCTGGCGACGTTGCCGCCTCGGTCTGGTGGGCCGAGGTCGAGGCTCCCCACAGGAAGCCTTGGGGGAAGCGGGTCAAGGGAGATCTCCTTCGTTCGTGATGGCGATTGCTGTGTCCGGTAGCCCGAAGTGCGCTACCGGACCCGCTTGATCAGCAGGATCAGGACGGCTCCCACGGCGGCGGCCAGCCCCCCGCACAGGAACATGCCGGGGTACCCGAGGAGGGTGACGAGCAGTCCGGCGGCGCCGGGAGCGAGGATCTGAGGCAGGGCGTTGGCGGCGTTGAGGAACGCGAGGTCCTTCGCGCCCTCGCTGCCTCCGGGAAGCACCTCCACCATGAGCGCCTGGTCCACCGCGGTGTAGGTGCCGAACGCCACGCCGGCGGCGAGGAAGAACAGCAGGTAGGCCCAGGTCTCGGGGGCAGCCGCCGGGGCCAGCACGGCGAGCAGCATCAGGAGCGATGCGCCGGCCACGAACGGCTTGCGCCGCGCCCACCGGTCCGACCACCGTCCGGTGGTCGCCGCGGCGACTGCGGCGGCGATCACGAACACCAGGATCGCCGCTGACATGAGTCCGCCTGCCGCCTTGGTGGTCAGGCCCAGGTAGTCGGTGACGAGATAGAGGTTGTACGCCAAGACCACCTGAAAGACATCTCACGTGCTTAAGAAGTCAAGCCGCGACGGCCAGTTCGGTCGGGAAGGGGGTGAACGCGCGTTGTTCGTCGAAGAGCTGTCCGGTCTGCAGGCAGTGGTAGAGCTGGCCGAGCAGTCGGTTGAACAGGTGCCGCTGGGCCTGGGCATGCCAGTCCCCGGCATCTCGCCGACGACGGTAGTGCGCATCGGCTCCGGGCGAGCTGGTCAGGGCTGCGAAGGCCCAGAGGAATCCGGCGGTGATCAGCCGGTCGTTCTTGATGAAGCGGCGGCCGACGAACTTCTTCCTGCCCGAAGCTCTGGTGATGGGGGCCGAGCCGGCGTATGCCTTCAGTGCGCGGGCGTCGGCGAAGCGGCCGTGGTCGTCTCCGATCTCGGCGAGCACCCGGGCGCCGAGCTGGACACCGAGGCCGGGGAAGCTGAGCAGCACGTCAGCGTCCGGGTGCTTGCGAAAAGACTCCTCCACCGCCTTGGCGAGCTCGTCGGCCGCCCGACAGGCGGCGTCCAACTGGACGATGAGGGCGCCCAGTTGCTGCCCCATGGCATCCTCGACGGCCTGCGGTTGGCGAGCGCAGTCGGCGCGGAAGACCTCCTTGAGGCGCCGGGCCTCGGCTTCGATGCCGCGGACGCGGCCGGCACGCCGCAGCGCGGCCTGGAGTTGCGGGAGCGAGAGCTTCGCGGCGCGGGCCGGGGTCGGTGCCGTGGCCAAGACGGTGCGGGCTTCAGGTCGGGCGAGGCCGTGCTGCTTGCCCTGGAAGGCGTCCAGGGCGGCCGGGTAGAACGTCTTCAGCAGCGAGCGGACCTGGTTGACCAGCTGCTGGCGGTGCCAGACGGCGTCCTGCTGGGCGCGGGCGAGCACGGTGATGGCGCGGGCCAGGTCGCTGTCGGCGGGAAGCGGCCGGTGGGCGTGCATGTCGGTGCGCAGGATGTTCGCCAGGACCAGGGCATCGCCTGGGTCGGACTTCTTGCGGCTGACGCCGTGCCGGTCGCGGTAGCGGGCGGCGGACAGCGGGTTGACCGCGTAGATCTGCCTGTTCCCCGTGCGCAGGGCTGCGACCAGCAGGCCATGGCTGGTCTCGATGGCTATCGGTATCAGGTCTTCGGGGGTGTCGCCGTGCTCGGCGAGCAGGTCCAACAACTCCCGGTAGCCGGCCGCGTCGTCGGTGATCCTCTTCTTGGCGAGTTGGGTGCCGGTGTCGTCGACCAGAGCGACGTCATGGTGGCGTTCGGCCCAGTCGATCCCGCAGTACACGTTCAATCCGTACTCCTAGTCCTGTCCGTTCGTGCAGGTGACAAGCCTGTGTGGGCCACGCGGCGACCTAATTCCAGGACTCTCGGGTCCGCCATCTCACCAGCCGTTCGTGACACCAGCGCACCGCAGGGGCCTCAGTCTCGGGCAGAGCTCGAAGGCTCGGGAGGAAACGGGAGGTCACCCTGCGGCGGGCTCGCACCACGACGATCAACGTGCGAGTGGCCGGGATGGGTTTCGCGGTGGCCCGAAGACGCCGGAGGCAACCGCTCTTTCATAAGACCTCGAAGGGCCGGGAGACATCAGGAGTCCATCCGACGCCCACGCGGCCACCGCGAACCGCATCCACATCAGTCCGTCCAGCAGCCCTCCCCGGGGCTGACCTGGAACTGGCTACTCACGAATTAGGAAAATATGAACAAGAAGCGTCCGGCGAAGGCCAGCCAGAAGTCTTTGTCCGACGGCGGCCGCAGTGAGCGCAGAAGTTCTTGTGCGCTCACCGGCCGGCGAGGCCGGTCGAGCGACGAACGCCCGGGGACGAGCAGGACGACGAGGACGGCGCACAGCACGGAGATCGTCTCCCGCCGGGGTGGGCGGTGCGGGCCGCCCACCTGGGCGCCCCGACCGCCAACGCGCCGCCGACGGACGACAGTTCGTCGGTGCCCCCTTGAACGCGACGGTTCGTAGGTTGATACCCGCTCTTCACGACCCCGAGCGGGCGGACGTCGTTGCCGGGCTCCTCGTCAAGCCAGGCCCGCAGCAGATCGGAGCGGTCTGGCCGGAACGTCATCGGCGGTTCCTTCGTACGCCGCTGCCCCGACTCGATCACACGGGGGTGTGCGGGAACGCCCACCGACAACTCCGCGCGCCGATCGTGCTCGTCTGGCAACCTCAACGTGCACAGAGGCCGCCGGCCGCGGGAATTCATCGATAAACTACGTCACGGATCCAGCGGAAAGCGGATTCTTATAATATTCCCGTAGGGGGCTTTCCGTCCTGTTGCTGCCTATCTGCTCGGATTGAACCCGGGATTGGTCGTGTACCGGCGCAAGGGCATCCCGGATGCGTACTCCTGGACCCCGACGATGTATTCCGGTCGAATGCCACCGAGAAAAGCGACCTCCTGTTGATCCGGGAAAGGGGAGGCGATGCCAAGGGTCTCGTTCACCAAGGCGCCACCTGGAAGCTGAACATCCACGCGTCGCTCGTAACGCGCATATAGAGCGGGGGCCTGCGTCGGGTTATTCATCGCGGAGTCACGAACGTAGTTCGGATTTCTCGTGGTACTCACCCACGCCGAGTCCAGCGGGGAGTCGTAAACATAGTTCAGCAGGGAAACAGGATTGCCGCCACGTGGCAGCAGGCCGTCACGGAAAATCTCTTCAACAGGCAGGTAGGTGAACCGGTACAGTCGATCCTCGTCCGTGCGCCACACAATCGAATTCAGAAGTTCGTCGGGGACATTTGCGATGCTCCTCGCCGCTGCGGGGAACTCCGGGAAGGGCCGGGTGGATCTGCCCGGAACCCCATCACGCAGCGATTCGACCCGGAACTCTGACACGGAGACCGGGCCTCCGCTCGGCCGGTACCAGACCCAGTGCGGCCCCCTGTTGTGCAGCCTTCCGCTCGAATCCGCGAACCTTACGCCGTCGGGAGTACCTCCCGTCGCGTACCAGCCCCGCAGACCGAGGCTTGGGATCTCCGCGGCAAATACGCTGTCCTCGGGCTTCTCATCCAGCCCGATGCCCCACACATTCCACCTTGAGTGTGATGCGCCGATAAGGAGGAAGAAATCGCCAGACTCGGCCACATCCCGGTAGTCCTGGTCGAAGGTGCCGCGCCTCGGATCAGGAGCCTGACGACCGGTCGTCCCGCCCCTTGGCCAATCGCCGATGGGCCGGGCGACCTCTCGGGTTGCGGGAGCCGGTGGGCGGGATGGCCCGGCCGAGGGCGCGCGCGTATCCGGCGCTGTCGCTCGGCCCACCGCCGAAACGGGACTCGGAGCTCGCCACCCCACCGACGAACGGCCGCTGGTGCCATCCGACACCGAGGGACCAGGAACAAAGCCGTCCCGCCCGCTGCCGGCGCCATACCCACCGGGGAAGACCGGGCGTCTTGAGGTGTCCGGTGTCGCAGAGCGCCGCAGTCCGGTCTCGCCTACCGCCCGCACCCCCACACCCGGCGCTACGCCCGCGCGCGTGCCTGGGCGGGGGAGCGGCCCAGCCGTGCCCGGGGCCGTACCGGTACCGCGGCGTGGGAAGTCGTCGTGAGGTCGGCCGTCCCTGCCTGCGGGCGTCCGGCCGTCCGGGGTGATCATGTCCACTGGCCTGGCTCGATCGCCCAGCCACCAACCGTCGGCGTCACCGAGTTGGGGTCGGCGCGGCTGGAAGAATTCGGCAACCCTGTCGGGCAGTTGGATGGTTGTGGATTGTCCGCGCGCTGTCATTCGCTCGGTGGTGATACTGCGTACCCGAGAGCGCAGATCGTCACGGTCGGCGATGAAGCCGAGCGCGGCCTCCCAGATTTCTGCCGACCGTGGGTGTCGGCGGACTGCCGAGTCGATCTCGGTCAGGTGCAGGTCGCCGTTGCGGTTGTACAGGCTGCGGACCATGGTATGGACGACGCGCTGGGCGAACGCGAGTGTCGCGGCGGATGTCCATGTCGGCTCAGGCCGACGCACTGGCGATTGGAGCCAGCTGAGGTCACCGCCCATGTAGATGCCGTCGATCGAGGGGAGTGCCCGCACGCTGCTGTAGCCGAAGTGCGTGGCGACGGGACGCAAGTTTTCCGGACCAGTTCTGAGGATTACCGAATTGCGGCGTGCATGGGCGAATGGTGTGAGGTAAACCTCCGGACCCAATGAAATCTCTAGAGGTCCATACAGTTCGGTCTGTGATTTCCGATAGTTCTGCGCAAGCCGATTCAGGAGATGCTTGATAAAGGGGTGGCCAGCGGGCGCGACGAACGCAGAGTTGTTCAGAATCTCGCGGTTTACGTGAGCAACGAAGTTAGGATTCTCGATCACTTGGTCGAAACTGTTCAAATTTTCGATTGTATTGTCGCCGTCGCTGTACAGACCACCTATGGCGTGCAGGATTTCAAGGCGTAGGCCGTCCCTGAAGGCGACCCAGCCACGCGGGTTCTGCTTGGCGAGTTCGGTGAGCATTTCGCGGTGCAGCAGCATGGGTCGGCCCCGGTGGAAGACCTCGAAGGGGTTGACCAGGACGATGCCCGCCTCATCGGCCCAGTGGGCCATACGCCACACATCCCGGCGGTGCGGCTCGGCCGGCTCATCGGTCAGGTGTCGCACGTCGGTGAAGTCGTCGCGCGGCACATCGGTCCACAGCACGAACGTCGCTTCTTCGCCGAAGTGTGCGGCGGCCTCTTTGTAGTTCTCCCAGAACCCGGCCGAGGGCCCATGGTCGCGCAGCGGGCTGCCCACCCAGATCGCGTGGACCAGAAGGGGCACGCTGACCGTGCGTGAGGCCAACCGCTCGTGGTCCCTGGTCGTGGGAGCCCAACGGGTGGAGTCGAGTGTGTTGCTGACGCTGTGGCCTTCGGGCACTTGCCACCGGGCAGGGTTCATGGCCGCCGCGTCAGGACGGGGTTTGGTCAGGTCCAACAGCCGCAGGTAATGGACCTGTTGCTCAGCGGTCAGTGTGGTGTGGTCGTAGGGCCGCCGGGTCCTGGGGTCCACCAGGAACGCTGGCGTGGGATAGGGCTTCAGCAGCCCGAACAGGTCCGGACCCAGCGGGCCGGCATCCGGCTGCTCGTTCACGTTCCCGATACGGACGCTGTCGTGCAAGGCCGTCAGGAGGCTGGACCGATTACCTGTATTGCTGGGAGCGATCACTGCCGGTGGCGTCGGTCCTGGTGTCCGGCCGCGGCCGGGACGGGACAGGGAATCTGCACGGGGACGCAGCGGGTGGCCGGAGGTCGGCGGCTCTAGGCCGGCGGTGCGGGCCGGTTGCCCGGGACGGGATGGGCGCAGGGCTGAAGCGGGGCGGACCGCGGGAGTCGGGGCGCCCGAAACGGGACGGATCATGGGAGCCGGGGTGTCCGAAGCGGGCGGCTGCGGGAGACCGCTGCTGTAACTGTCCCCGCGAGTACGGGAGAGGGAGGAAGGGCTGGCGCCGGTTGTGGAAGCGCCCGCATTGCGGGCCGTGGGAGTCGGCGGGAGGGGCGAGGGGAACGGCGAAGGCGTCACGCGCCTGCCGTCGCGTGAAGTGCCGCGCACAGCGGAACCGGGCAGGCCCGAAGGCGGGGGTACCGCCCCCCTCCGGCTGTCGTCCGAAGAAACCAGTCCGCGCGTCGTCAGGGTAGGAGGGGGCGTGCGAAGGTACCGAGTGGGTGTCCCGCCCGCGCCAGGCCGCTCTCCCGACGCTGCCACCGGCGCCGCACCGCCCCGGCCCGGGGCCGGACTGGTCGACCGCCGCCCCCCGGAGACGGGGTGGCCACTTCCCCCCGCCAAAGAGCCCACGCCCCCGCCGGCCACACCACGACCGGCATCACCAACACCCCGATAGCCCTCAGGAAAGGCGGAACTCCGCCCCGGCACCGGTGCGCCGGCATCCCGCCCACCGGAAGAACCTGCCGCCGGACGGCCCGGACCGGAGATACGCGCCTGGAGCCGGTCCACGACACCACGCAGCGACGGACCGTCACCGCTCCCGCCGCTGCTGCCACCCTTCAGGCGCAGCGGTGATTTGTCCTCGCCCGCAGAGGAGGATGACGCAAAGCCAGCTGAGGGCGCGCGTACGGCCCCGCCGCGGCTACGCGACGCGCCTGGTAGATGGCCCTGGCTCGGCCCCTGCAATTCTCGGGGTACCTCCACGAGCGGCCCAGGGCCACCACCGAGAACGAACTGCGACTCGGGGGGTGCCTCACCGGAGAAAGGGCCCAGCAGCGGCCGGCGCAGCGGCTGAGGCGGTCGTGGTGATCCCGTTGGTACTGGGGCGGCGCTCTTGCCGAACCAGGCCCGCAGCCCTGTGGAGAGCCTCTTGCCGCCACCGCCCTGGACGGGACGGGTCGTGGGAGCCGGGGTGCCCGAAGCGCGCGGCGGCAGGGAACCGCTGCTGTAGCTGTCGCGGCGAGTGCGGGCGAAGAGGGAAGAGCCGGCGCCGGTCGCGGAAGCGCCCCCATCGCGGGGTGTGGGGGCCTGCGGGAAGGCCGAGGAAAAGGCCGAAGGCGTCGCGCCAGGACGGGCAGCGGGAGCCGGGGGAGCCGGTACGGACGGCGGGGAAAAGCCGCTGCTGTGGCTGGTTGAGCGGGGGCGGGTGGAGAAGAAGGCACCACTGCCGCCGGCCACGGACGCGCCCGCGGCGCCGAACCCGCCGCCGGCCGGCCGCCAAGGTTCCCCCCGTCCGGTGCTGAGCCGCCTTTCCCGTGGCGGGGCCGAGGGGGTGGACGGGGCCGCCGGCACAGGTGGCAGGCTCCTGCCGTCGACGGACATGCGGCGTATACCCGCGACCGTTCCCGTCCCGGGCCGTCGCGCCGCCGACGGAATCCGTTCAGCCGCCCCACCCCGCCCGGTCGGCCGCGCCGCCACCGGGAACCGGGAAGCCGCGGGTACCGGCCCGCTTCCACCGCTGGTGTCACTCCCAACCGGCCACCTCAGAGCCGGGGCAGGCGAAGGCTGACGGGCACTGTACGGGAGTGCCCCGCCCGCACCCCGCCCGCCCGACGGTCCGGCGGATGTCCCCACACCCCGGTCCGGGACTGCCGGACTGGCGGACCGCTGCCCTCCGGGGACCCGGTATCCGCTGTCCTCCACGCGGGAACGTAGGGCGGGATCGACCATTGCTCGACCCGCCGCGCCAAGAGACTGGTACCCGCCGGGGAAGGCCAAACTCCCCGTAGGCGACGGTGTGGCGAGGTGCCGGCCACCGGGGCCGGCAGCCGCCCGTGACACTCCCTGCGGCTCACCGGAGTGCCTCCGGGTATCCAAACTGTGTGGTACGGGCGGCCCCGCAGCCGCCGGCGCGTGCCGATTCGGGTCCCGCGGAAATTCCGGACCGTGCCGCGTCGCAGCCGCGCCTCGGTTCGGCACCGAGACAGAGGCAACGGAGGGCCGCGCATCCGCCGCCTGACGCGGCGTGACCTCCGACGGGGACGACAGCAGCCGGCCGTAGAGGTGCCACGCGTCGTCCTCTGCCTGTACGACGTGAAGTACCTTCCATCTTTGCCCACGTGCAAGAAGCAGTGTCGTGCCGAGGTCCTCGTGACCCCTGCCACTGCCCGCATAGGCGGCGTTGGTCCCCTCGGGCACGAACAGATGCAGGAAGTACTCGCTGTCGGGGTCAGGCTCGTACACAGCGCCGAGGGACACGCGCAGGAATCCGCGCTCATTGATATCCCGCCCAGCCAGCTGCTCCGGCGGCACATCGGGGAATTGGTCCCTGGGAACCAGGCTCTGCACCACCACATGCTCAGGTGTCCGCCGGCGCCGGACCGCAGAGTCGAGATCGGCGATGCGCTGCAGGACGTAGCCCTTCGCCTTCTCCAGATACACGTCGCCACGCATGCGGACGGTCACAGGCTCTTCGGAACCCTCGCCCAGCTCGACGTCATGCTCGGTGTGCGGCCCGATGCGGACGTCGTGCACCCGCTCCATGGTCTCTTGGAAAGTCTCGTTGAGCTGGCCGTTGACGGGCACGAAACCGGCATCGAACGGCAACACGAGGTCAGTCTCAGAATCGTCGTCCTCGGTTGCATAGGCCCACACGGATTTCCTGACCGTCGGGCTCAGTTCTTCAAGGGCGCCGAAGTGCTTCTTGGCCCACTCCGCCGCCGCTTGATCCCTCGTGAACGTGAGCGCCCGCTCACTCAGACGACTCCAGTCGGCGGCGTCGGCGGTCTCCGACGCATGCGTTTCCCGCGCGTCATCGGACTGTCCGCGCAGGAACGGCAGGAGGCGTGCGGCTTCCGCCACCTGGCCGGGCGCCACGGCGGCGAACGTGTCCGAAGACGGTGCCGCCGGAGCCGAGAGGAGTCCCCTCATCGAGGAGACGAGGCCCTCGATGCTCGCCGCGGAGACGAGGCCCTCGATGCTGTCGTAGACGTCCTCCGCCAGGGGACGGCCGTCCAGGGCGAAGAGGGCGAGCGCCCGGTTGATCTCCTCACGCTTCCCGAGCGGGAACCGCCGGCCTGGCCCGTCTCCCCGCAAGAACGAGAAAAACGCGTCCTGCGCTCGACCGGTCTCCTCGAGGTTTACCGGGAACCGCCGGCTCAGCCCGTGCCACCTCACGTGCGAAGGATTGGCCAGCTGCTGGACGGCGGAGAAGGCGGCCTTCCGCCGGTGGTCGAGGATCGCATTGATCGCCGCGGCGCTGGAGATGCCATCGGGCATGGCCTGCGGGCGCGCGGCACGCTCATCCGCCTGACGCGCCACATCCATAACCTCACGGGACACCTGCCGCAGCTCCTCATGGCTCATCATCCCCGAGGAAGTCACCAGGTGCCGCAGCTCCAGCAGTACCAACGGCCGCACCAGATCACCACCGTTGGAATCCACACCGCCGTTCGCAAGCAGACCGTTGTCGCCCATGCCGACGGTCTCGGACGGTCCGAACTCGATCCCTCGCGGGTTGCGGCCACGCAGCGCAGTCGTCAGGAAGCCACCGGAATTACCCGATTTGTCGTTCCCCTTTTCGATTTCCTCGTCCAGGATGCCATTTCCGTCTTCCTTTCCTCCGAGCCTGCTGAGCTCCGACTGAGAAACGGAGACGAAGCGGTCCCGAATCCAGTCGTGATCCCGGTCGAGATAGCCGCGAACGTCGGAGCTGAGCTGTGCATGGATCTTCGAGAAGGACGCCCGCGAAGCCACTGGCAGCATATTCTTTGTCAATCCCGGTAGGTCTAGCCTGCGAGCCCATGGTGCAGCGGCAACATGAGTGAAAAGCAGCCAGGCATACCCCCAGACCTCCGTAACGCCCTCGATCCCCAGCAGGAGATCGACATCCGCGGCATTGACCGGCCGACGGGCAAGCACGCTCGCATACTTGGCCGCTATGTCCATACCGAATGAACGAGCCGCAGCAAAAAGCGGCATATTTTTCCCAAAAACATCGGGTAGCCTCGATGCCGCGTACTCCAAGATATCGAGCATTCTGGCGGCAGGAATGCCGACCGTGATCTGGGTGTATGCCGGATGGTTGGCATCGCCCGCCGACACCAAGACCGTGGCCTTGTCGCCGTCCTCGGTAATGATCCATCCTTTCCGCTGACGCTGCCCGTCTGTCTTTACCATCTTCAACTTCGGAAGAATCCGGGAAAGCGGCAGAGGCTGACCCTGCTCATGCACTTGCCCGAGCAAGCGCCGGATTTCGCTGAGAAAGTCGAGACCCGTGGAAGCTGACAGCCGTCCGGTGTCTCCCGGCAGCACCGCGAATGGAGGAGTGACTACCTCGAGAATCGGCGACTTGCGCGAGCTGAGCCCTGGCCGGAAAGTCGAGTACAGTGTCCCGTCCCGCGCCGCCCAGAAAGCGTGCCAGTCCACCACGATCTTGAACCCCGTGGGGTAATGCTCGGCCAAAACGGTGGCAGCAAGGGGGGAAGCGATGGGTGTGCCGTCAGGCTCGCGAAACTCGAGTGGGTACCGGAGTTCTACCTCGGCCCCGATCCCTCCGAAGCGGTGGTCTGCTGGTGGGTCCAGGAGTGCGCGGGCGGTGGAGTGGGACTCGGCGGGGTGCTGCGGGGTTTGCGTTTGTGCCGTGGGGGCGTGTTCGCCGGCCGGGGTGAAGACCGCGGCCCGGGCGTACAGGGGTGACCATGACGGCTGGGTCCGGGAGACGCGATTGCCGGGTGCCGCGCGCAGGTCCACGAACCATACGGTCGTCCCGTCGCTGGCTGCCGCGAAGGCGTGCCCGATCCCGGTGCGCCGCTGCCCGTACACCATCGCGTACGCCGTGCGCGGGACGCCCTCGCCGGCCGGGTGGGCGGCAGCGGCCTGGCGGACCGAGTCGGCCAGGGCCTGCCAGCTGTCCACCGGCCGCAGCCGGTCGCTCAGGTGCCGTGCGGCATCCGCACCGTCCAGAGCCAGGTCGTCCCGTTCCGGCCGCAGCCGCACACCGGGCGCCACCGCCCGCACGAAACCCTCCAGCAGCGTGACACACAGCCCGGCATCCTCATCCCGGCCCACCGCGCGGCCACCACCGGCATTCCCCGAGGCCACCCAGCCGATGACATCGTCAGCCACCCGGTTCAGCGCCTGAGGGGTCAGGGCGGTGCCGGCGTCGAGGACCGGATGGCCGCGGCGGAAGTTTTCCACGGCCGCGGCATGCTGGGGGGTTACGACCGGACGCCGGGCCCCGGTGTCCGTGCCCGGATCCGGTTCCCTGACCTGGGCACGGGTGTCCGGGCCCTCATCCGGTTCCCTGACCGCTGCCGCATCGCGCGGTCGGACAGGGCCTTGTTCCCACGCGGTTCGGCCGGTGTCCCGGTGCGGGACGGCGGCCAGCGGGGCAGCGTTGTGGGGAGGCTCGGGTGCGTCGGGGCCGCGGCGGAAACGGTTCGCGTTGGTCTCTTCGTGAAGGAGCCATTTCCCGGTGTTCAGGCCGTTTGGTCCGAGGTGGCCGGCGAAGAGCCGGTTGTAGGTCTCGAACCAGTCCTTGCGGGTGGCGGCCGCGATCCGGCCGTAGTTGTCGTCGTCGATGTGGCGGCCGTCCGCCGCCTCCCGCGTGCCCTGCGCCCACCGGCCGATGCCGTGGGTGGCGTCGAACTCGAAGGCCAGGTGGTGTCCGAGGCCTTCGGTCAGACGCTTCCGGCCGGCCCGCCAGCCGGCCACGGCCACCGCGTCGATACGGCCGGACGCCTGGCCGGCGGCGAAGTGCCGGTCGAACAGTTCGCCGACACGGTCGGCGTGCGTGTCGACGAACCGGTCCACCGCGTCACCCACCGCCCGCGGGTCACCGGCCGCCGCAGCGACGGCCGCCGCGGCGACGGCCTCCGCCCGGGCCTTGTCCGTCTGCGAACGGCGGACCGCGTTCAGCGCGACGCGCCGCCCGACGTCCTCGGGCCGCAGATGACGGGCGATGATCCGGTCCGCCGCGCCGGACTCACGCCCGGCCGGGCCGTCCGCCGCCCACCGGTCCAGAGCCTGGTGCAGTGTCTCCCCCAGGCTCCGGGCGGCATCCCGCCGCACCTCCACACCGGCCGCGTGGTCCCCCAGCGGGAACAGGTCACGGAACTCCCGGCCCAGACCGTTCAGCGCCCTCCGCCAGCCTCCGGACTCCGCCGCTTCCCTGACCGCGTCGACCACCTGGTGAGCGGCGTCCTCCTTACGGCTCTGCAGCTCCAGCCGGCCCGGCAGTTCCCGCTCCCGGACCGCCCGCACCTCCTGCCAGCGCCGCTCCGCGCCGGCTCGGCCCCGCCCGCCGTCCGAGCCCACAACACCAAGGCCACCAAGGCCACCAAGGCCACCGGGGCCACCAAGGCCACCGGGGCCACCGGGGTCACCGGGGTCACCGGGGTCACCGGGGTCACCGGGGTCACCGAAGATCTTCTGCCGGTCGGTGTCGGCCTCGTCCAGCCACTCCCGCCGCAGCCGCTCCCGGCCTCCGGCGGACAGCTCCCAGCCCGGCCCGCCCGACGATGACGCCGGGTCCGGCAGCCGAGCCCAGCCCCGCGGCCCGTACGTGAGGCGGTCCGCGACCACCTCGAAGTGATCCGCCGCCGCCTGCCGGGCCCGCTCATCCGCAGCGGCCCGCTCGAAGACCTCCCGCACCCGCGGCAGCCGGGAACCCAGCCCGCGCACCGCCCGCTCCACCGCCCGGCGCACCCCCGGCACGGCCGCGGGACTCTCCCCCACCGCACGCCCGCCGCCTCCGAGCAGGCGGTCCACCGCCCGGGTGATCTCCCCGGCCAGCAGCCGCGGCCCGGCACTCATCGCCGCGGACGTGAGCAACGGCTCCACCTCACGGCGCACCATCCGCTCGAACGCACGCTCAGCCGCCTCGAAAACCCGGTCGGCCGGCGGTTTCTCCCCACCGGACCACGCACCCCCGCCACCGCCCTCCAGCCTCTCCCGGCCCACACCGGCACCGGCACCGGCACCGGCACCGGCACCGGGAGTGGCACCGGCACCGGGAGTGGAACCGACACCGACACCGACACCGAAGAAAGCGGGACCGGGAGTGGGACCCGGCCCGGGGCCGCCGTCCAGCCAGGCCCGCTCGTCGGGGCCGGCGGAGTCCCGCCACCGCGCGAACTCCTCACGCAGGACCCGGCCGGCCTCGGTGACGGTGTGGGCACTCACCCACAGCCCATCGAGGTAACGGTGCAGACCCCCCTCGGTGTCGAGCCGGTCCAGGCCGCTGCCGTCGTCCAGGTCCCGCCCCACCTGACGCGTCGCCATCTCGTAAACCCGGCCGAGGGTCTCGTGGGACATGCCCGCCGCCGACAGGGACGGCGCCGGGCCCCCGCCGATCCGGTGCTCCAGCCCACCACTACCGGCCGCCGGCCACGACAACGGCTCCCGCTCGGTGGCGAAACGCTCATTGGCCCACTGCCCGAAGCGCTCCTCGAAACGCCGCAGACGCCCCGCGCCCCGCTCCGCCTCGACCATCTCGGCCCCGCGCTCGCCCGCCATGCGCGCCTGCGCGGACTGCCACGGCCCGGCGTTCCCCGCAGCGTCCGGCGCCCCCTCGTGGACCGGTGAGAAGAACGCCTCCGCCCCCCGCGGCACCGCGAAAAGGGGGTCAAGATCCTGGTGCAGCTTCCGCAGGAACTCCGTGGCCTCAGCCCGCGCCCGGTCCCCGGCCGCTTCACCGCCGCCTGCAGCATGCTCACCGGCGCCTGCAGCGTGCTCGCCGGCTGCGGCAGCGTGCTCGCCGGTGGCGGCATCCAGCACCCGCCGGCCGATCCACTCCTGCCGCTGGTCCGCCGTCAGCCGCACCAACGGCACACCATCAGGCGTTCCCCCCTCCCGTGCCCGGACCAGACGATCCACCAGCTCATCCACGGACGGACCACGGACACCGTCGGGAACGGTAGCGGACTCAGTCGCACCCCGCGACCGACGATCCTCCGGGACGGCACCACCACCGGACCCTTCCCCAGACCGCCCCGCACCGTCTACGGGCCCGTCAGCGGGCCGTCCGGCACCACCACCGGAGCCGTCACCGGCCGGGGTCCGCCTGACGGACTCCCCGGGACTGCCGGCGGCCGGGCCAGGACCCGCGTCCGCCGCCCGCTCCGGCCCCACGACGGCCTGCCCGCCCACACCGGCACCCTCACCCGGACTGCTGTGAACCGTGCCACCGGACGAGAACACCCCGCCGGTCGCGCTCACCTCGGAGGCCCGGTCCGGCCCGCCCGCAGCGGCCACCCCGCCGGCCCGGTCCGACCCGCCGGCCAGCACAGCCGCGGCAGCACCTTCCCGCCCGGGAACACCACCCGTCACCGACGGCCCGTCCGAGCCACGCCCGGCAGCGAGGACACCAGAAGCACCGGAGGCACCGGAGGAAACAGGGGCACCGGCAGCCGACGGCTGTGGCCGGCCCGCCGCGGTCCCGCCGGCCCCGGCCGCCACGGTGGACACCCCGCCGGCACTCTTCGGATCAGCGCCGGAAACGCCCGCGACGCCGGCCCCCGCGGCACGGACTCCGCCGGACACCACCGCCCCGCCCGCGCTCCCGGACGCCGCCGCCCCGCCCGCACCCGCACCCTCGGTCCCAGCAACCGCACCAGAGGACCCCACACCCGCCGCGGTCCGCACCGCAGCCGGAACAACACCAGCAGCACCGGCGCCCGAGACACCGGCAGAGGTACCGGCAGGGGTACCGGCAGGGGTACCGGCACCGGCAGAGACACCGGCAGAGGTACCGGCAGGGGTACCGGCAGGGGTACCGGCAGGGGTACCGGCACCAGGCGCGGTACCGGGATCGACAGTGGGGGCAAGAGCGGGAGCGGCCGCCTCCGTCCCGGGATGATCGCTGCGCAGCACCGTGTGGAAACCGGGCAGTCCACCGGGCACGGCCGCGCCACCCGCCGCGACCGGCCCGGTCGCGGACGTCCCGGCTCGCGGCAGTCCCGATTCAGCCCGAACCTGCCCGGACGCCGTGACATCCCCGGCCCCAGCCCCGGCTCCCGCAGCGGCGACCGGACTCGTCCCGCCCGCCGCCACCGGCCCCGCCTGCGACTGCGCCTGCGGAGGCCCGGCCAGGCCGGAGGAGGCATCGGCATTCACGGATACACCGGGCGACGCGAACCGCGACGTGCCAGCCGACCCCGCCGCTCCCGTTCCCGCCGACCCCGCGCCGGCCGACCCCGCCGTTCCCGTTCCAGCGGCCGGGCCCGTTCCAGCCGACCCCGCTCCCGCCGACCCCGCTCCAGCCAGGCCCGTTCCCGCCGACCCCGCTCCCGCCGACCCCGTCGTTCCCGTATCCGGGACCGTCAGCCCGGTCCCCGCCGCCTCCGGCTTCTCCTTCGTGTCGCCGGTCTTGAAGTCCTGGTCCGTAAACCCGCCACCGCCCTCACCATGGGGGAGGTCGATGTGAGGAACGTGGATGTGGGGCCGTTCCGCCATGACACCGATGGCACCGGAGATGAACCCGAACGGCAGACTGCTGTCATACCCCGACACGACATTGCCCAGGACCGTGGCACCCAGCCCCGCCGCCCCGCCCACCGCGGCCCTGGCCGGCAACGACCTCAGCCCCGCGGCACTCTTCCACTCCGTGAAGTTCTCCGCCTTCCACGCCGGCCGCGTCACCGCCGGCGGCGTCACCCAGCTCGTCATCTCCGCCTGGACCTCGGCCACACGGATGACCCGCTCCTCGCCCTTGAGGCCCTCCGCGTCAGCCCTGCGCGCCCCGAACTTCTCCCCCAGCCTGCCCACCGCGGACTGCACCCCATGGATCAGACCCGCGCCCAGCATGCCACCGGCCACACCCGTCAACGCGCCGAACGCCGTGCTCTGCGTGTTCCACGACTGCCGCGTCCCCGCCGCCATCTGACCGGCCTGGATCCCCACGTCCAGACCCACGTTGAAAGCCGTGCCCGCCAGCGCGCCGTTGACCATCCTGCCGCCCAGCTCACCCGCCGAACGCGCCACACCCTTCTCCACACCCAGCCGCTCCAGCAACTGCGCGATCCGGCTCGCCGAAGCCGCACCCGCCGCCTGCAACGCACGCGAGAACGACGCACGCGCGGCCACCGAACGCAAAATCCGGCCCAGCAGCGTCCTGGCCACCACCGCCGCCGCGGCCTCCACCGCCTCGATCAACGCCGAAACACCCGGCACCCACGACCACGGCAGCAACGCCGCCAGCTCCGCCGCCAGCCAGATCATCACCGCGATGATCATCAACTTGCCGTACTGGATCTCCGCCGCGGTCGACTTCGCCGAATCCCCCAACGCGGTCGCCGTCTCCACCAGATCCGGTATCACGGACGACAACCGGTCCAGCAGATCCGTCATCGCCTCACCAGCCGGACCGGTCGCACTGGCAGCCGCACCAGGAATCACACGCCGCAACGCCTCAAGAATCTCACCCAGCAGCCGGGCCGCCTCCTGATCCAGCTGCCCCAGCTCCCACAGGAGCCCCTCCTTGACCTTCGGCCACCGGTCACCGATCACAAACGGCGCCAGCCAGGCCAACGCCCCCGGCAACTCGATGGTATCGATGGTCAGGCACCCCGAAGCTTGTCGGCGATCGCCCCAGTCGTCTCATCCACCTGCTGGAACACACCCGCCGTGCCATGCGCCGCGTCCGCCGAACCCACACCCAGCGGACCCAGACCCTGTATTGCCTCCACCAGCCCCTGCTGAGCCGGCAGAAAACTCTCCCTCAACTGCCGCCCCTCCTCACCATCACCAAACACATCCCCATCGCCCAGCTCCCGCGTCCGCGCCCGGAGCCGGCCCGCGAGCTCCCCCCACTGCTCACCCAGCTCACCCAGAGCCGCCCCCACCCGGGCCATCCCCTCAGCGTCATTCCTGACCGTCTCACTCATCACCAACCACCCCTCGACAGAGCACGCTCCCGCCACCTAACCACCCGAACCACCGCCACCCCACCATCCCGGGCGCAGCGTGCCTTTCCGCCCCCGGGGAAGTACCCCAACAGGCCCGCGGTCAGGCAGGGGCATCACGAATTTACGGGCTACTTCCAGGACTTGCGTTCGTTGATGCGGTATGAGCCGTTTCGATGAGCTGCTCAGCCCGTTGCGGGCGAAGTTGGGGCCGAAGTCCATAGCCGCCGAGCGCGGACGCCGCATCGAAACAGCCGGCTCCCGGCTACGGCTAATGCGCCGCCCCTGTCCTGCGCGCCCGACTGTCTCCCGCAGCGGAGCCCGACGCCGCCCCGGAACCCCCGCGCTCTGGGCGCCGGGTCATGAAGGCCATGATGAACGGAACCACCCAGTGCCCAGTGGTTCCCGGTGTCCTTGCGGGTATAAGGGTTCGACTCCCTCCACTCCCACCACTACGCGCCTGGAATCCGCGAGTACTGCGGAGTGCTCTGCGGGGCAGTGCAGCGGTCCTCGCACCGATGGGCACGCGCCTGTGCTCGGAGAAGATCAGGATCGCGGGGAGGGCTCAACCATTCGTCGGCGCCGCTGAGTTCAGATCCCTCGACGCCCCTGCTCCGTCCGCCGTAGGTCGCACTGTTGTGCCCGGAAAGGGAGGCTGAAAGAACGCGCTCAGCATGCCCGTGCGTACGACCTCGAAGCCCTCGTCCCGTCGCCAGTCGGTGAGGGCGCGACTCAGTTGCCGCACAGCTCGGCGACAGGCGTCCGGGTCGGCCGTGGCAACCTCGCTCGGGCCGAGTTCCCGGAGAAGGACGGCGTTGCGCGCCCCGGCTTCCACGGCCAGCGGCGCGAAGCGAACCCCGGGAGTGAACATCACCACATCTGGGTCACCGGCCTCCAGGAGCGCCGTGCGGCGCCCGCCGGACGAGAGGATGACGAGATCCGTGTTGCCCGACCGTCCCGACCATCCGGTCATGGTGCAGGCGAACCAGTTTGACGCCGTGACCGTGCCGCCTGTCCTGTACCGGGCCAGGTCGCTTTGGTCGAGCTCGGTACGCAGGGTCACAGGCCCGGCGTAGGCGGGAAGTCTGTGCAGCCCCGACGCCAGCAGTCGGCCGAGTTCCTGAGCCGCGGTGCGGCCGGCGCCGGCCTCGGAAAGAAGGATGGGAAGGTCCCCGTCCCGCAGAAGGTACAGACGCAGCACTGCCAGTTCCACGACCGGGTCCCCGGATGACTGATCGCCACGCAGGGCCGGGTGCCGGCGCAATAGCTCCACGGCGAAGGCGACGCAGGAGTCGTATTGTTCGCCCCATACGGCCCTGAAGTGTTCGGAGACGGTGAGGGGAGCGGCTCGCGCGGTTTCCGCCCGGGACGGCTCGTGCCGCTCGGAGCCCGCCCGTGCCGTGGCGATACCCGTTCGGTCAGCCGCGCCCCGGACGGTGGGTCGGATGTCACCGAACGGTTCGGGCTCGTTTCGGCGTGCCGCCGAGTGGATACCGGTCACCTGGAGAGGGACCGTGTTGTCGGCGGCCACTTGGCGCGCGATGTCCTGGGCAAGTTCCCGCAACGACGGAGCGGTCTGGGGGTCCCCGCTGTCGTACAGGACCATCTCGTTCGCCTCGTCTACCGGCAGGGAATGCGGCTCGGCGTCCACGGGCTCGACGGCGTTGCGTACCCACAGACCACAGCGCAGCACCTCCACCACAGCGTCGGGCCCGTGCTGGTAGACGCCGGGACGGATCAGGGTCAGGGCGTCGACCGGCCACCGGTGATTCGTCACTACCGGGGAAGTGGGTCCGCCATCCTGCGACGGCGGGAAATGGGCAACCTCCCGGGTCATCAGTGTCCGGCCCAACGTGCCGTCGGGGCGCACTACGACGACGGGTTCCTCGGTGGGGATGTGTGCCGTGGAACTGACGGGCAGCCCGGTGTACGACCGCACTGTCGCTCCCACCGCGGCGGCCAACGCCTCCCCAAAGGCGGTTCCGGCCGGCAGAACGACCGGGCCGAAACAGGTGAACCAGGTATGGGGCCGCAGGTGTTCTGGCAGCCCTGTCCAGAACCGGGCGATGTCCGCAAGGGGAACGGCTAGCGAGCCGGGAGCGCCGACGACCACGGTGAGGGCCTCCGGTCTGCTTCGCAGACGCGTCATCAGAAACGAGCGGTGCGTGCGGAGGGAGTCCGATGCCGCGCTCGGACGCAGCCAAAGGCCGGCTGCGAGGGGTTCGGCGTGCGTCCACTCCGATATGTGGGCAGGCAAGTCGCCGAGACCGCTTTCCCAGACGGGGTGAGGAAAACGCCATCCCATCCATTCGGTGTCACCGGTCGGAGCGTAGCGGGTCCATCCCGAGCCTCTGTCCGGACTGACGAACAGGGCACCCTCAGCGGTAGGCCACGGACGACCGTCCGCGATCACCACGTCCCGTCCCGTCCGGACGGCCAGCCACTGCGCGGCCCGCGCGCTGCCACCGACAGGCGTCCGGCCGAACAGCAGCCGCAGCCCGGTCCGCCCGGGCGGCAGAGCGCGTGCGACGGCGTCCAAGACGTCCTGGGAACCTTCCTCAGGAATGTCGATCACCACCACGGTGAACTCGGCGTCCCGAGCCAGGCCGGCGGCGTACATCCAAGACCGGTGATCGAGCGCACCGACAGGATGAACGAGCCAGGCCTCACCGGCGCGCCGGGCCACCATGCGGGGCGTCCTCGGCGATTTCCGGGCGCTTGGCGGCGGTGCTGTCACCGATGCGTCGGTCGCTTCTCGTGTTCCGTAGGCATGCTTCGGTGGAGCCGCAAACGCGATGCGCTCCGCCCCCGAGCGCTGGCTCAATGCCCGGTGCCCGTCTGCCAGAGCACGGTGTTTCCGAGCCGGATCTGCACGTTGCCGTCGTAGGTGATCGCTAGGACCGCTCCCGGATTCCCGCTGGTGTACGACGACCAATGGACTTTGTGCTGCGCGTCATAGATCGCGAGGAGGCCGTCGTTCTGGAACACCGCTTGGAGGTCGGAGCCGGAGGTATGCGTCGCCCAGCGTGTCACGTGTCGCTCATCGGTGACGACAAGGTCGCCGGAGGAGGTCATGGTCAAAGTGGCCTTGCCGTACTCGATGGACTGGCCCGGTTGGATGACCGCAGTAGCTTGGATGACGTAGGGGTCTGCCGTGGACGCCGGTGCTGAGCTGGACGTCGGCGTCTTTGCAGGGGGGTGCGTTTCTGCTTGAGTGAGTAGGCTTCGAACGGTCATGCGGCGATGTCGAGTTGTTCCTGGTAGAGGGCCGCGTGGGTGCGCTGGTAGTCGCAGCGCATGTGGTGCTGCCAGTACTCGGTGAAGTCGCCGTTGGCGATGACGGCGCGCAAGAGCAGGACGGCTTCGCCGCCGGGCAGGCTCCATCGTGCCCCGGTCACATCGAGACGTTCTTTCACGAGGTAGCGGCAGCTGCCCTCGATGACGCCGGTGGCGATCGGCCAGCCCAGAGTGAGGGCGATGTGGTAGTTCAGGTAGGGCTGTTTGGCTTCCAGGTAGGCGGCGGCGCGGTCCAGGCCGGGGGCCGGCCGGTTCTGGCCGGCGTGGGCGCGTTGGTGGGCGTGCAGGTCGGCGATCACGCGGGGGGCGTGGCCTTCGAGCAGATCGCGGGCGGCTTGCTGGACGAAGGCGGCGCGGGTGGGCTGGGTGGGGTGGAGGTCGTCGGCGGCCTTCCACAAATATTCGAGCACGTGAACGAAATCGACGATGATGTCGATGCTCACGCCGCGCCGTGCCGCTTCCTGGGTCAGGCAGTCGAGTTGGTGGTTGGCGCCGTCCACGAGCACGACCCAGCGGCGCAGGTGTTCGGGGTCACGGCGTTCGGCCTCGTCGAACAGGGTGGTAACCATGGTGGCGGTGGAGTGCTCGAGTGAGGCGTCCATGTGCCGGTTCTTCGCGGCCGGTCCCTTCTTCCGCTCGGCGCGTTCGGGTGCGTCGCGGGGCAGGATGTCGGCGGCGGTGCGGGGTGCGGGGGCGGCGTCGTAGCAGGCGGTGACGCAGGCCATGCGGGTGCGTCCGGTGCGTTCCTTGCTGGAGAGCTGGGCCGAGGGCGGCTGCGGGCCGGTCGGACGTGGCGGGGCCGGGGTGCGCAGACCGGAGGGGATCATGTTGACGCCGGTGGCGTCGATGCTCAGCACCAGCAGGTGGCGTCCCTGGGGCCCGACCACGGCCGTGGGTTCGGCGGCACTCCCGGTGCGCTGATCGTAGAAGTCGCGGACATCGCGGGCGGCCTCGATGGCGATCTCCTGCAGTTGGCGGGTGCCCAGGTGTTGACCGGTGGTACGGGCGAGTGCTTCGCGGGCGGAGCGCAGGGGTCCGTCGGCGACTTCGTGCACCACTGCCCGCTGCAGCGGGGCGGAGTGCAGGCGGGCGGGCAGGGCCAGCACGGCGTCGGCGGGGTGCAGGTTCGCGGCCTTCGGGGCGCGGTAGGCGATGCGGGAGACTTCCACCGGGCCCACCGTGGTGAGGAGTTGGCGGGTGTGTCCGGGCTCGGCCCTCCTGCGGGCCACCTGGTCGGCGCCGGTCACCACGGCGAGGCGTTCCTCCCGGCGGGCGGCGGCGTCCAGGTAGTCCTGCATCGCGATGCGCTGGAGCTCGCGTCCGGACCGGGTGAGGTAGTCCTCGAGCCGCTCCTGGGTGCATGCGGCCATGTCCGTGTCACTCAAACGGGCGATCATCGTCTCGAGTTGGGCGCGTGAGGCCGCGTAGTCGTCATGAGCGGGGGCTGGCTGGGGGTAGGTTGCCACCGGGTTCCTTCTTGTGCTGAGCGGCTTTCATTCACCCGGGCAACACAAGAAGGACCCGTCCACGCACGGCAGTTCACCCGCCTGCCGCGGCCGGCACACGCGCCAGGGTGAACAGGCCCCCGGGCGTCTTCACCACCACCCCTGCGGCGGCGGCCTTCTTCAAGCGCTGGCGTACCCGCTCCACGCTGCGTGCCGTGATCTCCAGGCCCAGCTCCTCGGCGACCCGCCGGCACCGCACCGGGCCCGCATGACCGGCCAGCACCCTGAGCATCTGCTCGGCGAACGAGGCGGCCGCATCCTGCCCGTGTCGCGCACCCCGGCCGATCCGGTGCGCGGCGGCGGCCGGTCGGGAACGGCCTCCGCCGCGTGCACCGCCGGAAGTTCACCGACCACCTGCCGGGCCGTGACCAGCCGCTCCAACTCCGCCTCGCACACCGCCAGCAGTCCCGCGATCCGCTCCGCTTCCGCACGCAGCCGTTCCGTCTCGGCCCGGTACGCCGCCGACCGCTCATCCAGCTGCTGCAGTACAACATCGCAACTCATCGAACGGCCTCTCCACGCCAGTTGATCACCAGCAACCGCAACGAGCCGTCACCGCATCAAGCAACGGATCTTGAAGACACGTCACTCAAGCGGAAACGCACCCCCTCGGACACCCGAGGGTCTCGGTGCAGGTGGCCACTCGGCTGGTCATGTGCAGTGCCGGTACCCGTAGACCGCAGGTAATTCTGGACAGCGAGCTCTTCGGAGTGCAACCAAAACGGTGCTCCGATGCGCTGGGACGTCCTGCGCGGCCGGACAGGGAAACCCGGCTGTCGGCACTTCGCTCTTGTCGACTCGGCCGCAGCTGTCCGGCTGGGCCGTTCAGTCCGCCAGAGTGCCGTCGTCGCGAGCGGGTTCCTCATCGAGGCGGCGGAGGATGCGCTCGTTGACGGCGATGAGGGTGTCGAGTTCATCGGGGGTGAGGAGGTCGATGAAGTGGTTGCGGACGTTGTGCACGTGCTGGGGTGCGGCCTCTACGATGGCGTGGCGTCCGGCGGGCAGGAGGCAGATCAGGGTGCTGCGGGCGTCGGCGGGGTTGGGTTCACGAGTGATCAGCCCTCGCTCCTGCATACGCCGTACCTGATGGGAGAGCCGGCTCTTCTCCCAGACCAGCAGACCGCATAGTTCTTGCGCCGGTATGCGTCCCGTGGGGTACTCCGACAGCACCGCGAGGATCTCGTAGTCGGCCTCAGTCAGCCCGGAGTCCTGGAGAAGATGCCGCTGCAGACGGACACCGAGCTGGTGGTGAGCGTGCACGAACGTCCGCCAGGCACGGTCCTCACGGGGGGCGAGCCACCTCGGTTCCGTTGACATACCACGCACCCTAACTCCTGGTTGAGAATGCAAACAAAAAAGAGGAGTTAGGGCCGAGCTGTCGACTTCCTGCGGGCCCCGGCGTCGCCGGGACCCTTCCGCATGCATGCCCGGGCAGGGAGCCGCTGTCGCGGTTCTCCGCTGCCGGCCGGGTCAGACGTTGATGCCGAGCCGGTCCAGCGGCTCCACCAGCTCTTCCTCCTCGTAGCCGAGGTGGGAGAGGAGAATTCGCTCCAGGACATCGGTCAGGTCCTGAACCTCGCCGATGTGGCCGTCGTCCTGCACGAGGGTGACCAGGGCGGCATCGAGCCGGGCCAGAGCCTCGGCGATGATCTCGTGTTCGTGTTCCAGCCGCTCCACCACCGGGCCCAGGGATACCTGTTTCTCGCGCAGTTCGGGGAACATGTACTGGTCCTCGATGGTGTGGTGCGTGGTGAGGGTGCGACTGTAGGCGGTGCAGAAGGTGCCGAGGGTCCAGTAGTTCTGGCGCAGCGTGAGGCTGTTGATCATCGAGCGGGCGGAGGCGGCGTCCCGCTGTCCGACGGCGACCTGGGCGACGGCGTCGGTGATCTGCCGCATCTCGTCGCGCAGGTTGTCGTGGATGCGGGTGAGCCGGGCACCGGTGTTCCCCAGGGCCGGGCCCGGCTGCTGCTTGGGGGCCCGGGGGCGGGTCGCTTCATCCAGGGGGTCGGCCGACCAGAGGCCGACGCTCTCCGGTGTTCGTGCAGGGGCGAAGGGCGGGACGGCGGATCGCGTGTCCGTGACGGGCTGCACGCCGCGTGCGGCGGCGATCGCCTCCCGCACCTGTGGTGCCACCTCTTCGGTGAAGGTGCGCAGTTCGCGCTCGGGGTCGGCTCCCGAGGGAGCGAGGACGAAGCCGCTGATGCCATGAGCGAGGGCGAGTTCGGTCAGCCCGCGAGCCCACTGCTCGGGGGGCCCGTCAAGGAAGCGGTCCGAGGTGAGGTGGGAGAAGCGTCCGCTGACGGTGTAGATCCGCTGGATCTGGGCGGGATCGCGGCCTGCGGCGCGGGCGGCGTCGTCGAGGGTCTGGCTCATCGCCGCGAGGTCGCCCGGGGGTGCGTAGGCCGAGGAGGGGAGCCAGCCGTCGCCGAGGCGGCCGGTGAGTTCCAGCATGCGCTTCTTGTACGAGCCGATCCAAATGCCGAGGGGGTGGGCGGGGAAGGGACCGGGGTGGGCTCCGTCGAGGCGGTAGTGACGGCCCGGGATGTCGGCGGCAGGACCGGGGGTCCACATCGCGCGGATCACCGCGATGGCCTCCTCCAGGGCGTCGACGGCCTCGGCCGGTGTGCGGCGCGGTCCACCGAGCGCGGTGATCGCGTCCCAGAAGGCACCAGCTCCGATGCCGAGTTCGGTCCGGCCGCCGCTGAGGATGTCCAGGGTGGCGGCGGACCGGGCGAGGACGGCGGGCGGGCGCAGCGGCAGGTTGGCGACGTGCGGGAAGAGGGTGACGCGGTCGGTGTGGGCCGCAAGGTGTGTCAGCAAGGTCCAGGTGTCGAGGAACGCCGGCTGGTAGGGGTGGTCCTGGATGCCGATGAGGTCCAGGCCGATGCCGTCGGTGAGGCGCGCCAGGCGTATGACCTCGTTGTGGTCTTCGGCGGTGGGGGTGAGGAAGGCTCCGAAGCGCAGGTCGTGTCCGTAGTCGGGCATGGGTGTGTCCTTTCGTACGCGGGCGCGCCCGGGCGGCCGACATTCGCAAGGAATGCGGGAAGCGTCCGCCCAGCGCTCTCGCCCGAATTGCCGGGGCTGCCGCCCGACCTCATGTCGGACCACGGCAGCCACCTCGTTCGCGGCTTGGCAGCGATCGCCCCGGGACAGGGCCGCGTCCCGGGGTCAGCGGTACTGCAGGCGGGCCTGGTGGGGAATTCGGCCGAAGTCGCCGCAGTGAAAGTCGCGGAAGGCCTGCTCGATCTCGGCCTTGCTGTTCATGACGAAGGGCCCACCCATCACGACGGACTGGCCGATCGGCTCACCGCTGTAGACCATGACCACGCTGTGCTCGCCTCCGTCGCCCGTTTCCAGCTCGATGGTCGAGGCAGGCGCGTGAGGAAGGGGATCGGACCAGGCGGTTTGCCCCGCGCGAACGGATCGTCCGGCGACGGTCACCGTACCTGACAGGACATGGAGGAACGCACGGTCACGGCCGGGAAGCAGATGGGTCAGACGCCGGTTCGGCTCCAGGGTGATCACCGCTCCGGAGATCGGCCAGTTGTTCAGTGCATGTCCTCGGACACCGCCGGCCTCGCCCGAGATGAGGTCGATGCGGGTGCCCTCCCCCTCAATGACGGGCCGCCGAGCGGCAAGCACGTCCTGGTAGCGAGTGTCGACCATCTTCATCTGGCCCGGCAGGTTCACCCACAGCTGCAGGGTGTGCGCCCGTTCGTTGCGAAATGCGAGCTCGCGGTGGATGATTCCGCGCCCCGCGGTCATCCACTGCACGTCGCCTGCGCCCAGTGCGCCGACATGGCCGGCGTTGTCGCCGTGTTCCAGGACGCCGTCGACAACAAACGTCACGGTCTCGACGCCCCGGTGGGGGTGCCACTCGAAGCCGGGCGAGGAGAACCAGTCCTCGCTCAACAGCAGGAACGGGTCGGTGAGCTCCGGCCGCGTTGGCGCGATGATCACGTACCGGTCGTCGACCTGCGCATCCGGCCCGGACTGCATCTTGTCCTGGACTCGGGCGACGCTCCGTTCCACAGCGCCGTGTAGCACGTCCACGATGGGGTCCTTCCGTCCGACCCATCGCGTTGATGCGTCACCCCGACGGTACGGGCCACAGGTTGAATCGTCAACTAAAATAGGGTGGCGGCGCGGAGCAGCAGGGGCTGAGCAAGCGCCAGCTAAGCGCCGGGCCGCCGACGCCAGGCCCGCCGCCCGGATACGCAAGGTTCACCAGGACTCGGACGGCACCTACGGCGTCCCCCGGATTACCGCCGAACTATGCGCCGACGGTGAGCGGGTCAACCACAAGAAGATCGCCCGCATCATGCGTCAGACCGGCCTGGCCGGTCTGCGGCTGCGTCGCAAAGACCGCACCACCTTCGCGGACCCGTCCGCCGCGAAGGCCCCTGACCCAATCAGCGGACACCCACCAAGCCTCAGGGGAACTCCCGGGATGTCGCACAATTGCCGAGCCACCGACCACCCGCCGCAGATCAACACGTTTCCACGCCCTCTGCACCACCACCGCATGACGCCAGAAGATCACCAACAGAGTCTGGCCATTGGGGTGATGGCGGGGCACCCCAGATGAAACCGTGGAACACCACTGAAGGAGTTCGAAGCTGCTGAGCGGAACCAGCTCGGCTGCGGCTGTGGCGTGAGCGTCGTGTTCGAGAGTGGCACCCGCGTGCGGCGGGTGCCACCCACCCTCACACTCCTGCCCCGCACCGCCGACAGACCTCGGCGGCTGGTCGGCCCCCGAGAGAACAGCTGGTGGATTCGGGCTCAGTGGGTCTCGGTGACCTTCGCCAGGGCACGTGGGGCGTCTGGGTCCTGGCCGCGCGCCGTGGTGATCTCGTAGGCCAACAGCTGCAGCGGCAGGATCTGCAGGATCGGCTGGATCTCCTCGGGTACCCCCGAGGTCGGCAGTACGAAGCCTGCGGAGGCGGCGTCGACCGCGGACCTGTTCCCGACCACGACCAGGTCGGCGCCGCGGTCGCGCAGCCGGTCGAGTACTGGCTGCAGGATCTGGCCGCCGCTGCCCTCGGGTACCACGGCGATGATCGGCGAGACGTTGTCGACCATGGCGAGCGGGCCGTGCAGCAGGTCCGCGCCGGAGAAGGAGAGCGCGGGGATGTAGCTGGTCTCCATCAGCTTCAGTGCCGCCTCCTTGGCCGTTGGGTAGCCGTAGCCCCGGGAGGTGAGGATCAGCCGCTCGGCGAAGCGGTACCGCGCGGCCAGCCGGGCCACGTCGGCCTGCCGGGCGAGGATCCGCTCGGCGAGGTCCGGCAGCTGCGCGGCGACGGCGGTGCCCCGGGACTTCGCCCCGTCGCGAAGACGGTCGACGAGCAGGTACAGCGACAGCAGCTCGGCGGTGTACGTCTTGGTGGCCGGGAGCGCCTTCTCCGGACCGGCCAGGACGTCGATGTGGAACTCGGAGACCTCGGCGAGGGGGGAGCCGGGGTTGTTGGTCACCGCCAGGGTGATCGCCCCCGCCTCCCGGGCTGCCCTGGTCGACGCCACCAGATCGGGCGAGCCGCCGGACTGGCTGACCGTGACGACCAGGACATCGGTCAGGTCCTGCTGTGCGCCGTAGGCCGTGGTGGTGGACATCGAGGTGAGGCCGGCCGGCATCCCCAGCAGTACCTCGATCAGGTACTTCGCGTACAGCGCCGCATTGTCGGAGGTACCGCGCGCGGTGAGCAGGACGAAGCGGGGTTTGCGGGCTGCGATCAGATCGGCGGTGCGGTGGATCTGCGGTGCGCCGTCGGCCAGGATGCGCCGCAGCACCGCGGGTTGCTGCGCCATCTCGGCGGACATCGTCCGGCCCGGTCGGTGCTGCTCTGGCCGGTTCTCGGTGGGCATGAGGGGGGACTCCTGTCGGTGGTTCTCAGACATCGGTGGCCTGTGCGGCGACCGCGTCCAGTGCCAGGATGACGGCTCCGGTGAGCGGTGCGCTCTCGGTGAAGTGCGCGGGGACCAGCCTGGGCGGGAAGGGCACGGACCGCTCGACGATCCGCCTGAGGCGGGGCAGGATCCGGTCCGCGGCGCGGGTCAGACCGCCTCCGGCCGCGATGGTGTCCGGGTCCAGGGCGATCGCCAGATTGGCGAGGTGCACGCCGAGGGTGTCCAGGGCGTCGTCGAGGAAGCGGGCCACCTCGGCGTCCCGCTCGGCGAGGGCGAAGACCTCGGTGGTGGTCACCGGGCGGCCGAGGAGTGCCGAGCCCCGGTCGCCGATGGCCCGCCCGGACACGTACTCCTCGAGCGGGGCGCGGCCGTCGGCCGCACTGCGGGTGTCGGCGGTCCCCAGCAGCTGGGAGCCGATCTCGCCGGCGGCCTGGTGGGCACCGCGCAGCACCCGTCCGTCGACCACGGTCGCGGCGGACAGCCCGGTGCCGAGGTTGAGGAAGATCCCGCAGGCGGACCCGGCCAGTGCGCCCCAGCGGGCCTCGGCCAGGGCCGCGGCCTTGACGTCGGTCTCGACGGCGACCGTGTCGGTCCCGAAGCTCTCCCGCAGGGTCGCGGCCAGGGCGAGCCGCTCCCAGCCGGGGTTGTTGGGCGCCAGCAGGATGCGGTCTTCCAGGACGATGCCGGGCGATGCGGCGGCGACTGCCCGCAGCGCGCCGTGGCCGTCGGCGACGGTGCGCGCGGTCATATCGCGGCCGCGCTCGACGACCCGTCGCATGACTTGGTCGACGCCTTGGCTGGCGAGGGTGGGTATGGCGTCGCGGCGCAGGATGGTGCCGTCCGGGGCGGCGGTGGCCAGGGCGGTCTTGGTGCCACCCAGGTCCACGGCCAGGACGTGGTACGGAGCCGGGCCGCCCCCGGGTGCGGGGGCGGCGCTGACGGTGGTGGTCATACGGTGGCGGGCTCCTTGTCGGCGTCGTCGGCCGCGTCGGCGTACTGCTCGCGGATCTGCTTGTCGCCGAACGGCCAGATGCGCTCCTTGCGGGCCCACGCCAGGAAGACCAGCCCGCCCAGGGCGACCCAGGCCAGCGACCACTCGATGGGGCGGCGACCGGGGGCGTTGTGATCGGCGCACACATAGATGTAGACCCACCCGGCGAAGGCCAGGACGCTGGGCAGCGGGTACAGCCACATCCTGTACGGGCGGTGCAACTGCGGCTGCCGTCTGCGCAGCACGGTGAGCGCGACGATCTGGGACAGCGTTTGGACCAGCACCATCACGGTGGTGAGCAGCTGGATGAGGGTGCCCATGTCGGTGTGACGGCCGATCATGAAGCCGACGGCGGTGATGACGCCCATGGTGACCAGGCCCACGGTCGGGAAGCCGTGCCTGGGGTGCAGCCGTGCGAAGGAGCGGAAGAAGACGCCGTCGCGCGCCGCGTCGTACGGCACTCGGGAGCCGGCCAGCAGGCCCGCCAGGACGGAGGCGAAGGCGGTGACCAGGATGAGGGTGGTGACGGCCTCCGCCGGGCCGCGGCCCCAGGCCTGCTCCAGGACCACCGAGGCCATCGACTGGTAGACGGCGGAGTTGGGATCGAGCATCCGGTGCCAGTCGACCGCGCCCAGCACGCCGACTTGCAGCAGCAGATAGATGACCATGACACCGAAGATGGCGGTGACCGTGGAGCGCGGCAGGGTGCGGCCGGGGTTCTTCAGCTCGCTGCCGAGGTAGGCGGCAGTGTTGTAGCCGAGGTAGTCGTACACGCCCACCGCGAGGCCGGCCCCGAAACCGGTCCAGAACTTGCCGCCGAGCAGGTCGAAGGCGCCGGCCGGGTAGCTGAACGCGTTGTCGGCGTGGAAGTGCGAGTACGCGGCGACCAGGACGAGCGCCACCGCGAGCAGCATGACGACCCACATGGCCGTGGTCAGCCGGGCGATGGAGTCGACCCTGCGCCACAGCAGTCCCACGATGAGGACGATCAGGGCGAGTCCGACGAGGTCTCCCGAGTTCGAGCCCATCGACGGCCACAGGTAGCCCAGGTACTGCACCAGGCCGACGATGCCGGTGGACATGATCAGGGGGACGAAGAGGATGGCCGTCCACACGAAGAGGAAGGGCATCAGCTTGCCGGTGCGGTACTGGAACGCCTCGCGGAGGTAGACGTAGGTGCCGCCAGCGCCCGGCATGGCGGCGCCGAGCTCCGCCCACACCAGGCCGTCGACCAGGGCGAGCAGGGCGCCGGCGATCCAGCCGATGATGGCCTGGGGGCCGCCGAACGCGGCGACCATCAAAGGGATGGTGATGAACGGGCCGACACCGACCATCTGGCTCATGTTCAAAGCGGTGGCCTGAAGCAGGCCTATACGGCGGGCCAGGCCGCCGCCGGGGGAAGTGGACACGGTTGCGCCTTCGGGGAGGGGGCGGGAGTTGGGTAAATGTAACGAGTCTTTCTTTATGAATACAAGGGGTGCCGGACCACGGCTTCCGCGGCGGTGGGAGGATGGCGGCCATGACGACGATGTTGGGCGGTCCCTCACATAGCGCGGCGCTGCGCGGGCCTGGCAGCATGCGCCGGGCCAACGAGTGGGTCGTCCTGGAGAGGCTGCGGTCGCACGCCCCGGCCTCGGCCCCCGAACTGTCCTCCGTGACCGGACTCTCCCGGCCCACCGTGAACCTGGCCCTCGCCCGGTTGGAGGAGGACAGACTCGTCCGGCAGACTGGGCGGCGTACCGGGAACGCCGGTCGGTCCGCCCGGCTGTGGGAGCCCCATGTCGACACCGGCCGGGTGATCAGTGTCGACGTCGGCGCGCAGTGGGTCCGGCTGGCCCTCGCCGACCTGGGCGGGAGGGTGCTCGACCGGCGCCGGGAGCCGTCCCGCGCCCTGAGCGCGACCGATCTGGTCCACCAGATCTCACGGCTGGTGGCCGAACTGCTGGAGAGCAACGAGGTCACCCGGGAGCGGCTGCTCAGCACCGTCGTCGGCAGCCCCGGCATCTACGACCCCGCGTCCCAACGGCTGCGCCATGCCTCCAACCTGCCCGGCTGGGACCGCCCGACCATCGTCGGCCTGCTCACCGACGAGTTCGGCGACAGCATCAGGTTCGAGAACGACATCGACCTGGCGGCCCTGGGGGAACAGGCGGCAGGACTCGGCTGCGGCATCCCCGACTTCGTCTACCTCTCCGTGGGCAGCGGCGTCGGGATGGGGACGATCACCGGCGGCCGACTGCACCGGGGTGCCCGCGGCGCGGCCGGCGAGATCGCCTTCCTCCTGGTCGGCGACAGCGGGGGAGAACCCCCGGAGGAGGTCAGGTCGCGCGGCGCCTTCGAGAGCGCCGCGGCCGCCGATGCGATCGTCGCTGCCGCTCGGTACGCAGGGATGGGGGAGAACTGCACGGTCGAGGACGTCTTCACGGCGGCCCGGGCCCACCACAGCGTCGCGTCGGCGATCGTGGACCGTGAGGTCGACCTGCTCGCCAGGGCCCTGGTCGCCGTGGTGGCGTTGATCGACCCACAGCTCGTCGTCCTAGGCGGCGGGGTCGGCCGCCACGCGGAGTTCCTGCTGGAACCCCTCGGGCGCCGACTCGCCGAGCTGGTTCCGCTGCCGCTGCCCGAACTCGCGGTGTCCACCGTCGGAGAGGACGCCACCGTCATCGGCGGTGTCGCCGAGGCCGTCGACGACGCCTGGCGTCGAGCCTTCGGCGCGGGCCAGCGGCGTCGCCGGGAGGCCGAGGGGGCGGAAGGCCCCTGGCCGGGCTGAGGTACGCGGCAGACCGCCAGGACGGGAGCCGGGGCGGTACGCTCCACCGGCACTTCCGACGGCGCTCGGACCTCATCGCCGCCGTCTTCCGCCACGAAACCGACGCCCGCGCCAAGGCTTGCCGCCTCCCTCGCGGCATGAACCGGTCGAAGCGCCCGCCCGGCCTTCGCGCGGGTGGCGGTCTCGGCGACGTCGACGCGCTGGGGCTCGATGGCGTGCCCGGCCGCGATACGACGCAGGGCGCACTCGGCGACCGAGCAGGCGGCCACGGACTCGTCGTACGAGCCGTCGGCAGCGTCGCGGGTGGCACGCAGCCTCGCCGCGGCCCTGTCGAGTTCGCGCGGGGCCTGCGTGATGCCGGTGATGCGGGGCAGGGCGGCGCGGACGGCGGCGTACGCCTCCAGGGCGGCTTCCGTACGGGCCTGCGTGTGCGCCAACTCGTTGATTCGGCTGGCGAGTTCGGCCAGCAGCGCCTCGCGGGCGGCGATCCGGCGCGCGCGGGCGGTGGCGGCCGATATACGCGGACGGTGGCACCGACATACTGGGCGTGCTCCTTGGTGTGGGCACCGACCAGGACACCGGCGGCGTACCGGCCGTCCGGGCTGAGCCGCGGGGTCCCGGTGTCGAGGTCGCCGGCGACAGCGACAGCGACGGAGCGCAGTACGGCGGTAACCCGCGCGGCCGGGATCGCGGCGTTGTCCTTGGGGTCCCCGAGGTTGTCGGGGGTCTCGGGGTTCTCGTGGTTCTCGGGCCTCATGAGATCGGCAAGGCTCGGACCGCTCACCTGGGCACCGGCACGGAGATAGCCCTCGCTGTGCCTGACCGTCACGAGGGTGTCCTCGGCGGTGACGCAGGCGTCGAGGAGGCCCGACGCCTCCAGACCCGCACGCTGACGATCCGTCAGCCTGCCGTCGAAGTCGACGAGTTGCCACAGCGGAACGCCGTCGCCGGGCGCCCTCCCCCGGCCGTCCTCAGGGGGACCCCATCTCGTGTCGCTCGGCGGCGCGTCCGCGGGCCGGGGGCGGGACGTCGTCGTGTTCGGCGGCGATCCGGTCGCGTTCGGCTTCCGCCTCGGCGCCGCGGCGCTCGACGTCGGTGCGCTGCGCGCGCAGGGAGGCGAGGGTGTCGCGCAGTTCCTGCATGGTGGGAGCGGTGGTCTCCGTGAAGGCGTCGGCGAGCGTGACCGCATCGGCCTCGCCGGTGAGTTCGAGCGCTTCGGCGAGTCGGCCCGCCCCCTCCCCCAGCCTTCGACCGGGGACCCCCTCTCGCTCCGCTTCGGCCAGGAGCGCGCCGTGTGCCCGCGTCCACTGACCGAGCGCCGTACGGGCCTGTTCGCGGGCGGGCCCGAGGGCCGTCTCGGCAGCCGTTTCGGCGGTTTCGGCCGCGGCGACGGCCTCCCGCGCGCGGTCGAGCGAGACCCGGGCGAGGTCACGGGTCTGCTCGGCACCGCGTGCCGCCTGCCGGGCGCCGCGCGCGACCAAGCTGTGTTCGGTCAGCTTCCGCGACGGGTACCGGATCCTGTGCCCCGCGGACGTCCCGTATCCCCCGGCGACCGCGGACCCGTCTGGTCGTGGGTTCCTCCCGCGCTGCCCCCTGCATCCCGTCAGCAACCGGCAGCGAGGGAAGGCGAAACCGGCCTGGGCGAGGCCCGCGAGAAGGTCCTCATCGTCGGATGCCGGGGAGTCCAACTAGGCGACCGCAACAAGCAGTACAACCGGTACGAATACCGGTTGAGCACCCGTGTCGTGGACTTCGCGACGCTGCTGCGCAGCCGCCCGGTCAAGGACGCCCTCATCAAACTGATGCTGAAACCCGACAGCGAAATCCTTCGAGCCGATGTGATGCACGAGCTCTGTGCAGAGCGCGCCTACCTCCTGCGCAAGACGCCCATCGACCTCGGACGAGTCGAGCGCACCCCCGCCGGCCGACCGCGCAGCGCGGCTCAGCCCCCTGGCGACTACGTACTCGTCCGCGACTGTGAAGGCGTCCAGGCGGGCGACCGATGCGTGCAGCACAATGAATTCCTCTACCCCTGCCATGGATCCCGGATCAATGAGCGGGAGCTCGTGGCCGCCCGGCCCGAACTCGCCGAAGCCATCGTCGACATGATCACCGAGTACAGCCCCGCCTCCACCCCGCCCACGGTGTGGGGGGAGATCGACAACGCTCTTAACGGCATTCCCGATCCGGCACGCTTCGGGCGTGTGGTCCACGATTTCCGACGCACGTGCGTCGAAGGAGCAGACGGAGTCTCCTACGGCCGCGACAACCAGGCGACTTACACCCGCGAAGTCACCTCTTCAATGCGCCGTAACCGCGTAGAGGCCCTCCTGAACCACGAAAAGGATCGCCTCAAACGCGCCGCCAACCGTCAGGCAATACAGCAAGCCGACCGAGCCGAGCAAACCGCGAAGCGTCAGACACGCGACGAACCTGCCTCCGCTGAACCGACCACGACGCCATCCGTCCCCGACCCCCGCCTCACACGCGATCCCGACGTCACACCCAACAGCCCTGCCTCCCGAAGCCGTCGCCGGACAACCTCACGTCCGACACGAATAGTACTGCAACCGCATCTGCCGTGACAGGTGCTGGGTTGGCTCGTTGTTCCGACTGTGCGATGAATCGTTGACGGTTGAGCAGGTCGAGTCGTGGTCCGAGGGGATAGCCGGGTTCCATGCCCGGTTCGCCCACCGTTTCGGCAGGTCGGAGCCCCGCGAGCGGGCGTCGGACTACCTGAACGGGTTGCTCGCGCCGCTTGAGAAGAAGAACGGGTGGACGCTGTCGGAGCAGGTCGGGCAGTTGCGCCCCGACGGCGTCCAGCGCCTGCTCAACCACTCCGACTGGGACGAGAACGCGGTCCGCGACGATGTCCGGGACTTCGTCGTGGAGACCATCGGCGCCAAGGACGCGGTGCTGATCGGCGACGACACCGGCTTCCTGAAGAAGGGCACCAAGTCCGCCGGCGTCCAGCGGCAGTACACCGGCACAGCCGGCCGCACGGAGAACAGCCAGATCGGAACATTCCTGGCCTACGCCTCCGCCAGGGGGCGGGCGTTGATCGACCGCGAGCTCTACATCCCCGTCTCCTGGACGGATGACCGTGACCGCTGCCGCGCGGCCGGGATCGACGACGAGGTCCCCTTCGCGACCAAGAACGAGCACTTCAAGTGGATGCTGCAACGCGCCATCGACGCGGGTGTCCCGTTCGCGTGGGTCACCGCTGACGAGGCATACGGGCAGGTCAAGCACCTGCGAGTGTGGCTGGAGGAACGTCGGGTCGCGCACGTGCTGGCTACGAAGGTCAACGACACTGTGATCACCACGCACGGGGCGGACACGCGGGTGGACCAGTTGGTCGCCGCGCTGCCCCGCCAGCGGTGGAAACGAATCTCCGGCGGGGCCGGCGCGCACGGTGAGCGGATCTACGACTGGGCGCGTGTCGCGATCCGCCCGTCCTGGGAAAACGGCTTCGGGCACTGGGTGCTGGCCCGACGCAGCGTCAGCGACCCGAGCGAGATCGCCTACTACGTCTGCTACGGCCCGGTCGCCTCCCGACTGAAAGACCTGGTCAAAGTAGCTGCCGCGAGGTGGGCGGTCGAGGAGTGCTTCCAGACCGCGAAGGGAGAGTGCGGTCTGGACCACTACCAGGTGCGGCTCTACCGGGCCTGGTACCGCCACATCACCCTGGCCATGGCCGCCCTTGCCTACCTGACCGCCGTCCGCGCCGCAGAAGCCACAAAAGGGGCACTCTCGACGACGAGCAAGACCTCATACCCCTCAGCGTCCCGGAGATCCGCCGGTTGATGGGCCACGTCGTCGTCACGCGCCACTGTCACAGCAACGAGCACCATCTGCACTGGTCACGCTTCCGACGACGCAGCCAAGCCCGAGCCCGCCGCTCCCACTATAAACGCCGAGGCCACATTCTCCAGATGCGGTTGCAGTAATAGTCCCCGACCAACTCTTCGACCGCGCCGAACGAGACATCACCCACCCCAGTCGAGACGCCCACCCGCGCTACGACCGGCCGCACCACCCCGACCCACCCGACCGCTCCGGCCCCTCCTTGCCAGGCTTCTGACCGTCCTCCACAGGCCGGGCAGGCTCCGACGGAGGACTACCAGCGATCCAGCACCGCGAGCTGGGAGCTGTAGCCGACGAGGACGGGCACGTCCTCGCCCGCACGCCGTGGCGTGACCGTGCCGAGAGTGAATTCTCTCGCTCTCGACTGCCTGCAGGTCCGCTCCACGGCCGACACCACCGAGCAGCCCGAAGGGAACGCCGCATGAGGCCCGCCGACCACACCGAGTACATCGTGCAGTGCATCCGGGAAGCCGGACGAGTTTCGGGGCACCGCGGGAGTCGGCCGCTTTGCCGCGGCGCATCCGCACGGCGGCGATCACCGGCCGGGAGGTGGGGGTGCAGATGGTGGCGAGCAGGGGGTGCAGGGTGCGGATGCCCTTGAACCGGCCGTATTCGGCGCCCTGTTTGGTGCGGCCGTAGACGCGTTTGTGGGTGGAGTCGACGTCGATGAACGCCTTCTCGCCACAGCCGGGCAGCAACGGGGTGTGCGCGGCCAGTTCGCGCAGGAACCTGCGGTGTACCGCGTGCAGTTGGAGGGCGTGACCGTGGGTGAAGGAGCGCAGGAAGGTGCCCAGGGTGGATGAAGCCCCGGAGTTCGGGGTTCTGGCCGATCTTCCCGGGCTTGGGGCGGGGCCGGCGGGCCTGAGTCGGGCGTGGGCGGCGTGCGGCCGGTACTGGCCGTTGACCGGGTGCCGGTTGCGGCGGATCTCGCGGCTGATGGTGGACGGGCTGCGGCCCAGCTCGGCGGCGATAGCGCGCACCGTGGCCTTCTCCCGCAGCCGGTCGGCTATGTGGATGCGGTCGGCCTCGCCCAGGTAGCGGGACAGACCCGACGAAGGCGGCGCCTCCTGATAGATCGGAGGCGCCGCCTTCTCGCGGCCTTTGTGGGCGTGGCGGCCGTTGCGCCACTTCTTGCCGGTCCGGACGTCGATACCGACGATCCGACAGGCCTCCCTGCTGCTGTAGCCCTGCTGCATGAGCTGGAAGTATGCCGCCCGCTCCAGAGTCAGCTTCTTCCGTCCCTGCGGCTTCCGGTCCTTACGGATCTCGAAGTCCATCGCACCCCTTCAGCTGGGGTGTTGCGACGACCACTAGAACCCAAGGGTGCGCCGGGGGCTCTTCGTTGTTCCCGTGGGAGACAGATGGGAGATAGATCTTGCTCGCCAAAGCTAACTCAGGCTAACCGAGCCTAACTCTGGCTAACATTCACCGAGCCATATCAGTGCATACCGCCCTGACCAGCCTCAACCCGAGAGACGCTCTTGATCCAGACGATCACGGTTCCCCCTCTTCTGTTGGCCCCCTGTGGCTTGCCCGCTTCACCCTGCCACGGAAACCAGCCGCTGATGAAAGAGCCGACGGCGTGGCGCCGGTGCCCCGTCCCAAAAAAAAGGGGGTCACCGGCGCCGCGTGTCCGCCCCGCGCCTCAGCCGTTCTGGCCGAGCGCGGTGTCGTCCACGCCCAGGTTGTCGCTGCTGAGCGTGTGGTCGAGGCTGCTGAGCGTGTCCTTGACGGGCAGGTCGCCCAGGGAGTCGCCGTCGACGGCGTGGGACGGGGTGATCGCCGCGACGACGAACCCGGTGGCGAGGGAGGCGATGGCGAGCATGCTGCGCTTCTTCATGCCCGGTTCAACTCCGAATGCGGCGAGGAGTCACGGGTGGGTAACGCAACTCCCACTCCCCGTCCGGATCAGCCCTTGGTGGACCCCAGTGTCAGGCCCGCGACGAAGTGCCGTTGCAGGAGCAGGAAGACCAGGATCGTGGGGAGGGCGACCAGGACAGAGCCCGCCGCCAGCAGGTTGTAGTCCGTGAAGAACTGGCCGCGGAGGTTGTTGAGGGATGACGTGACCGGGAGCTTGTCGGGGTTGGAGATGAAGATCAGGGCCCAGAGGAAGTCGTTGTAGATCCAGGTGAACTCGAGGGTGCCGAGGGCCGCGAGGGCCGGGCGGCACAGCGGGAGCGTGATGCGCCAGAACTGGGTCCACACGCCCGCGCCGTCGACGATCGCGGCCTCGAGGATCTCCTGCGGCAGCGTCCTCATGAAATTGGCCAGCACGAAGACGCAGAAGCCCATCTGGAAGCCGATGTTGACGATGATGACGGCCCAGTAGGAGTCGTACATCGTCAGCGAGTCGGACATCCACCACGGCAGCGGGACCTTGTTGAACAGGACGTACAGCGGGGTGACGATGACCTGTTGGGGCAGCAGGTTGCCCGCGGTGAAGAACATCAGCAGGACCAGGCCCCCGCGCAGCTTCAGCCGGGACACGGCGAAGGCCACGAACGAGGCGAGGAAGAGGGTCACCAGGACGGCGGGCACAGCGATGAGCAGGGTGTTGGTGAAGTACTTGCCCATACCGGATTCGCTGTAGGCGCGGCGGTAGTACTCGAAGGACAGGTGCTTCGGGAAGGAGAAGTAGCCGTTCTGCGCCGTCTCCTCGTAGGGCCGCAGCGAGGCGTAGACAGCGAGCAGGAGCGGCGCGAGGAAGGCGAGCGAGACGCCCATCAGGAAGATGTGGACGCCGAAGCGTCCGGGACGCGGCCGGCGGCGGGGAGCGGGCGTCTCGTCCGGAACGGGAGCGGGGCGCACGGGGGCACCGGTGCGGATGTCGGCGGTCATCGTTCGCGCGCACCTCGCAGCTCTTGGACCAGGAACGTCACGATGAACCCCAGGGAGACGGTGAGCAGGACGACCGCGATGGCGGAGCCGAATCCGATCCGGCTGGCTTCCCCGATGATGTTGTCGGTGATCAGGACGGAGAGCAGTTCCAGGCCGTTGCGGCCCTTGTTGACCGCGTAGACGATGTCGAACGCGCGCAGCGCCTCGATGACGGTGATGACACCGACGATGACGTTGACCGGGCGCAGGGTCGGGAAGACGACGCGGAAGAAGGTCTGGCGGGCGTTGGCGCCGTCGATCGCGGCGGCTTCCTTCAGCTGCGGGTCGACGGACTTGAGTCCGGCGAGGTAGAGGATCATGACGTATCCCGTGTGCCGCCAGCTCGCCGCGATCATCATCATCCAGATGTTGAGGTGCGCGTCGCCGAGCCAGTCGACCGGGTTCTCGTGGTTGTTGAGGATCGTGTTGACCACGCCCTGGTCGGTGCCGAGGATCAGCTGGGCGATGAAGCCGACGATGGCGAGCGAGAGCACGACCGGCAGGTAGATCACGGACTGGTAGAAGCGGCTGAAGCGCACTCCGCGGTCGATGAGCACGGCGAGGAACAGTCCGAACGGGGTGGCGATCAGGCCGAGGAAGAGCAGCCACAGGACGTTGTGGCGGACGGCGGGCCAGAACGCCGGGTAGTTCTCGAAGAGGTTCTTGTAGTTGTCGCCGCCGGCCCAGTGGACGTCGCCGACGCCGTCCCAGGAGGTGAAGGAGAGCCCGATGGAGGCGAGGGTCGGGCCCCAGACGATGACGATGTCGAGCAGGACGGGTATACCGAGGAGCACGCCGAGGACGACGGCGTCGCGGCGGGAGAACCGCCGCAGCCGTCGTCGCCCGGCGCGCCGTGGGATGTTGAGCGCCACGGAACGTCTTCCCCCAGATGTTCAGCCGACGGGCGACGAGAAGATGGTCTTCTTCTGTCGTTCGATGCTGTTGCAGAGACCGTCGACGTCCTTCGGGTTGCCGATGAAGTCCTGGATCGCCTTGATCATCACGGTCGAGGCGAAGTCCGGACGGGTGTCGCGGTCCATGAACTGCGAGATCTGCTTGGCGCCGGAGACGAGCTGAGCCGACTTTTTCTGCAGGGCGCTGTACTTGGCGGTGTCGGCGCCGTCGTTGACGGCCACGTTGTTGGGGTCGAGGGCGAGATAGGTGTTCTCGGCGGTGGGGGTGCCCAGCCAGGTCAGCAGGGCCTTGGCGCCGGTGAGGTTCTTCGACTTCTTGGCGACCAGGAATCCGTCGATGGGCGCTTCCACGGCGTCCTGCGCGTACTGGGGGTCGATCTCGGGGAAGGCGAAGAAGTCGATGTCGTCGCGTTCGTTCTCGGGGAACTGGGTGCCCGGGTGCGGCATTCCGAAGACCGCCATCCCCGTCTTGCGCTGTTGCAGGCTCTGCCCTGCCTCCTCCCAGGTGCGGCCGAGGGCGCCCTTCTGGTAGTACGGCATGACCTCGCGCCAGGTGTCGAAGACGTTCTTGACCTTGGTGTCGGTCCAGGACTCCGTGCCGGCCATCAGGGACTTGTGGAAGTCGTATCCGTTCAGGCGCATGTTGATGTAGTCGAAGGTGCCCATCGCGGGCCAGCCGTCCTTGTCGCAGAAGGCGACGGGCGTCCCGTCCTTCGACATCCGCTTGGCCAGCGCGATGAAGTCGTCCCAGGTCCTGGGCTGTTGGTAGCCCTTGGACTGGAAGAGGCTCTTGCGGTGGAAAACGGCCCACGGATAGTAGTAGTACGGCACGAAGTACTGCTTGCCGGAGTGGGTGGACTGCTCCTTCAGGGCGTCGGAGAAGCCGGTGAAGCCGCTCCACACGTCGCTGATCTCGTGCAGGAGCCCCTTCTCCGCGAAGTACTGCATGCGATACCCCGCGAACCACATGAAGACGTCGTCGGGCGTGCCCTGGAGATAGCGGTTGATGTTCTCCTGGAAGTCGTTGTGGTCCTTGGTGTTGACCTTGACCTTCTTGCCGGACTTCTTCTCGTACGCCGAGAAGGCCGCCGCGTACGCCTTCTTGGGGACCGGGTCCGAGGCGTTGGACCCCACGGTGACTTCGTTCTTGTTTCCGCCGGGTCCGTCGCCGCACGCGGACAGCAGGGCGGGGAGCGTGAGCGCGCCGGCCCCGACGGCCGCACCGCGCAAGAGATTTCGCCGGGACATCCGATGACCTGATGTGCCTTCGGGCATGACGGTCCCCTTCAACGATGACTGTGCCATGTCCCCCTCCTCGGGGTGTCACCTAACACAACCGAACGCGAGGCTTGGATCTCACTCCCATGTCGGAGTGTCGTCAAGGGTTCTGACGGGATATCGAACAACCGTTACCACTTCTCTTCCAACAGAGTTGGACAGGTCCTACCGTAAGCGCGCACCCTTGTCGCGGACATGATGTCATCCTATCTTTCGCGAGTTCGGAGGAACGTGACGATGCGTCACCTTCACACCCGCACAACCCGCCGAAGAGTGGTCGGAGCACTCACGACGGCCCTGTTGTGTACGACCGCCCTGGCCGCCCCGGAGGCCCTGGCCGCCCCCACCCCCGCCGCCCCCGCGACCCCGGCCCTGACCGGCGGCCTCGCGCTCACCCCTCCAATGGGATTCAACAACTGGAACTCCACGCACTGCCGTGCCGAGTTCAACGAGAGCATGGTCAAGGGAATCGCGGACCTCTTCGTGGAGAAGGGTCTCAAGGACGCCGGGTACCAGTACGTCAATCTGGACGACTGCTGGGCCCTGCCGAACCGGAACGCCGACGGCAAGCTGGTGCCCGACCCGGCGCGCTTCCCGAACGGGATCAAGGCGGTCGCCGACTATGTGCACGCCAAGGGGCTCAAGCTCGGCATCTACACCAGCGCGGGCACGAAGACGTGCGACAGCGTCGGCTTCCCAGGGGCCCTCGGCCACGAGTACAGCGACGCCCGGCAGTTCGCGGACTGGGGCGTCGACTACCTCAAGTACGACAACTGCAACAACCAGGGCGTGGACGCCAAGCTGCGCTACACGACCATGCGGGACGCGCTGAAGGCGACCGGGCGGCCCATCGTCTACAGCCTCTGCGAATGGGGCGAGAACAAGCCCTGGGAGTGGGCCTCGGACGTCGGACATCTGTGGCGCACGACCGGTGACATCAACGACAGCTGGGGCTCGATGCTGTCGATCCTCAAGCAGAACCTGCCCCTCGCCCCGTACGCCGGTCCCGGTCACTGGAACGACCCGGACATGCTGGAGGTCGGCAACGGCGGCATGACCGACACCGAGTACCGCTCGCACTTCTCGATGTGGTCGGTCATGGCGGCTCCGCTCCTCATCGGCTCGGACCTGCGCAAGGCGTCCCCGGCCACCTTCGACATCCTCGACAACAAGGAAGTCATCGCGGTCGACCAGGACCCGCTGGGCAAGCAGGGGACCGTGCTCTCCTCCGAGGGCGGGCGCTGGGTCGTCGCCAAGGAGATGAAGGACGGCAGCCAAGCGGTGGCACTGTTCAACGAGACCGGCAGCGCCCAGCACATCGCCACGACCGCGCGGGCCGTGGGACTGCCGGCCGCCCCCGCCTACACCCTGCGCGACCTGTGGCAGCGCCGGAGCTACAACACCGCGGGCGCCATCTCCGCCACCGTCCCCGCACACGGCACCGTCCTCGTCCGTGTCTCGGCCGACCGCCACTGGGCCAAGAACCCGCCCGCCGTCGAACTCGGCCTGGACGGCAGCCAGCTGGTCGAGGCGGGCAAGCCGGTCTCCCTGACGTCGTACGTCACCGACCTCGGCCGTACGTCCGCGAGGCGCATCTCGGTGGCGCTGAGCGGGCCGACGGGATGGACGGTCGCGGCCACCTCACCGACCACGGCGGGCACGGTACGCACGGGCCGTTCCCTGCGTACGAAGTGGCGGGTCACCGCACCCGAGGGCACGGCCCCGGGATCGTACGACCTGACGCTCAAGGCCACGTACCGCTCACCGACCGGGACGCACGCCACGAGCGTGCTCCCGCTGACGGTGTCGGTGGCGGCGGCTCCCCCGTCGGGCGTCTCCTACCTCGGCGACCTGCCCTGGTTGTCGACGACCAATGGATTCGGGCCGGTCGAGCGCAACACCAGTAACGGCGAGAGCGCCGCAGGTGACGGTCATCCGATCACTCTCGGCGGTGTCGTCTACGCCAAGGGGCTCGGTGCGCACGCCCCGAGCGCCGTCGAGTACTACACCGGCAAACGGTGCCGGACCGTCACCGCGGACGTCGGCGTCGACGACGAGAAGGGCGCCAACGGTACGGTCGCGTTCGAGATCTGGGCGGACGGCACGTTGGTCGCCTCGACCGGGGTCCTCACCAACGCGATGCCGGCCCAGCCGGTCTCGGCCGACGTGACCGGCGCCGAGGTGGTCCGCCTCGTGGTCACCGACGGCGGCGACGGTGTCGACTCGGACCACGCGGACTGGGCGAACGCCCAGCTGACCTGCTGATCGGTGCGCCGAGCCGGGGTCTCCTCCGGCTCGGCAGCGGGCGGCGACCCGGCCCCGACCGATCAACGGCGGCCCGGGGTGGCTCTCAGCCCGCGACCCGCTCCGCGGTCGCGCTCGGCTGCCTGCTGAGTGCGGCGGCCGCCGCGCCGACCAGACCCGCGTCCGTGCCCATCAGCGCGGGCGCCACGGTCAGCCGTTGCACGAAGGACAGGGTGGCGTAGTCGGCCAGCGCCTTGCGGAGCGGGGCGAAGAGCACGTCCCCTGCCTTGCCCACTCCCCCGCCGATGACGGCGATGTCGATCTCGACGAGGGTCGCGGTCGCCGCGATGCCCGCCGCCAGCGCCTTCGCCGCGCGTTCGAACGAGGCCACCGCCACCGGGTCGCCCTCGCGCGCCGCGGCGGCCACCGCGGCCGCCGAGGTGTCGCCGTCGGGCCCCGGCTGCCAGCCGCCCTCCAGCGCCCGCCGCGCGATGTTCGGACCGCTCGCGATGCGCTCCACGCAACCGCGCGAACCGCACGGGCAGGAGTCACCGTCGAGGTCCACGCTGATGTGCCCGATGTGGCCCGCGTTGCCCGTGGGGCCGGGGTGCAGCTGACCGTTCAGGACCAGTCCGCCACCGACACCCGTCGAGACCACCATGCACAGCGCGTTGTCGTGGCCGCGCGCGGCACCCTGCCAGTGCTCGGCGGCGGTGATGGCCACCCCGTCGCCGATCAGCTCGACCGGCAGGCCCCCGGTCGCCGCACGGACCCGCTCGACGAGCGGGTAGTCGCGCCAGCCCGGCACGTTCACCGGGCTCACGGTGCCCGCGGAGGCGTCCACCGGGCCCGCGCTGCCGATGCCGACGGTCCCCGCACGGCCCCACAGCGGTGACCCGGTCAGCTCGCCGAGCACCTCCTCGACGGCCCCCATCACGGTGTCGCCGTCCTCCCGCGCGGGCGTCGCGCGCTGCGCGCGCAGAAGGATGCGGCCGTGGTCGTCCACCAGCGCTCCGGCGATCTTGGTGCCGCCGATGTCGAGCGCGGCCACGAGGTCGGTGTGCATCAGTGTCAGTTCTCCCGGTGAACCTGGTGAAAGGGGCAGACCGGTCTCGCGGTGGGGGGCGCAGGCCGGAGAATGCGGTGGACAGTGTCTCCCGCATCTGACAACGTTGTCCAGGCTCTATGCTCGACGCCACATCCTCATACACCTCCATGGACCGCCGCGCCCCCGTAAACAACAGGACCCGTGGACGACGGGAACCGTGGACGACAGGACAGGACAGCGCATCGTGGCAGAGACCGCCCGCCGACCCGAGAACCGCTACGGCAACCGTCCGACCATGAAGGATGTGGCGGCACGAGCCGGGGTGGGCCTCAAGACGGTCTCGCGAGTCGTCAACGGTGAGCCCGGCGTCACTCCGGACACCGAACGCCGCGTCCAGGAGGCCATCGACGCGCTGGGCTTCCGCCGCAACGACAGCGCCCGGGTCCTGCGCAAGGGCCGCACCGCGAGCATCGGCCTCGTCCTGGAGGACCTCGCCGACCCCTTCTACGGCCCCCTCAGCCGCGCGGTCGAGGAGGTGGCCCGCGCCCACGGCGCGCTGCTCATCAACGGCTCCAGCGCCGAGGACCCGGACCGCGAACAGGAGCTGGCCCTCGCCCTGTGCGCACGCCGCGTGGACGGGCTGGTGATCATCCCGGCCGGTGATGACCACCGCTATCTGGAGCCCGAGATCAAGGCGGGCGTCGCCACGGTGTTCGTGGACCGTCCGGCGGGACAGATCGACGCCGACGTGGTGCTGTCCGACAGCTTCGGCGGGGCCCGCGACGGCGTCGCCCATCTGATCGCCCACGGCCACCGCCGGATCGGCTTCATCGGCGACATGCCGCGTATCCACACCGCCGCCGAGCGGCTGCGCGGCTACCGGGCGGCCATGGAGGAGGCGGGCATACCCGTCGAGGACGACTGGATGTCCCTGGGCGTCACCGACCCGCAGCGGGTGCGCAAGGCGGCCGAGGACATGCTGTCCGGCCCCTCTCCCGTCACCGCGGTCTTCGCCGGCAACAACCGCGTCACCGTCACGGTCGTCCGTGTCATCGCCGAGCGCGGCCGGCCGGTCGCCCTCGTCGGCTTCGACGACATCGAGCTCGCCGACCTCCTCGAGCCCGGCGTCACCGTGGTCGCCCAGGACGCCGCCGCCCTCGGCCGCACCGCCGCCGAGCGCCTCTTCCGCCAGCTGGAGGGCACCCTCATCACCCCGGAACGCATCGAACTCCCGACCCGTCTGATCACCCGCGGCTCGGGCGAACTGCCGCCCGCGGACTGAGCCGTGGCCGAGCCGGACCCGTGCACTCCATGTGAGTCTCATGGGATATGTGTCCGCGTCGCCCTTCCACGTGCCGGGCGCCTACCTGTACGTCAACCGCCGCGGAGTGCTCCACAACGGCTCCGGTACACCTCGCCCGCACCCCGGCGAGCGCCCGCTGCTCGCCTCGCTCCTCGCCGGGTCGGCGCGGCTGCGCGAGTTGTTCGGGGAGACGCGGGAGGAGTTCTGCACGCGGGCTCGCGGCGGAGCCGCACAGTGTCACAGTCCCGTGCCCCTTTCGGGGCGCTCTACTTCGCCGAGATGGTCAGATCGCCGCGCCTCGGCACGGCGAAACCCTCCAGGTCCGCCCTCGTCAGACCCGTCGCCCTCGCCACCTCCGCGATGTCCAGGGCACCGCAGTCCAGGCCGCGCAGGAGGTAGCTGCTGAGGGCCTTGGCGGTGGCGGGCTCGTCCATGACGTCGCCGTCGGTGTGGCTGGCGTAGCGCGCGAGGCGGGCGGCGGCCTGTTCGAAGCCCTCGCGGTAGAAGGCGAAGACGGCGGCGTAGCGGGTCAGGATGTGGCCGGGGTGCATGTCCCAGCCCTGGTAGTAGGCGCGGGCCAGGGCTCGGCGGGTGAGTCCGTAGTGGAGGCGCCAGGCGTCGTGGACCTTCTCGGTGGGGCCGATCGGCAGGACGTTGGTGGAGCCGTCCGAGACGCGTACGCCGGTGCCCGCGGCGGCGACCTGCATGATCGCCTTGGCGTGGTCGGCGGCCGGGTGGTCGCTGGCCTGGTAGGCGGCGCTGACGCCGAGGCAGGCACTGTAGTCGAAGGTGCCGTAGTGCAGACCGGTGGCGCGGCCCTCGGCGGCCTGGATCATCCGGGCGACGGTCGCGGTGCCGTCGGTCGCGAGGATGGACTGGCTGGTCTCGATCTGGATCTCGAAGCCGATGCGGCCGGGCTCCAGGCCGCGTGCCTTCTCGAACTCCTCCAGGAGCCGCACCATCGCCGTGACCTGCTCGGCGTACGTCACCTTCGGCAGGGTCAGCACGAGCCCCCCGGGCAGGCCTCCCGCCTCCATCAGTCCCGTCAGGAAGATGTCGAGCGTACGGATCCCCCGGTCTCGTACCGGCGCCTCCATGCACTTCATGCGGATGCCCATGTACGGGGCAGCCGTGCCGTTCTCGTACGCCTCGGTGATCAGTCGGGCCGCGCGGGCCGCCGCCTCGTCCTCCTCGGCGTCCGGGCGCGGGCCGTAGCCGTCCTCGAAGTCGACCCGCAGGTCCTCGACGGGTTCGCGCTCCAGCTTGGCCCGTACGCGGTCGTACACGGGCTCGGCGAGGTCGTCGGTGAGGCCGAGGACGGCGGCGAAGGACGCGGCGTCGGGGGCGTGTTCGTCGAGGGCCGCGAGGGCCCGGTCGCCCCAGGAGCGGATGGTGTCGGCGGCGAACACGTCGCCGGGGACGTACACGGTGTGGACGGGCTGGCGGGTGCCGGGGTCTCCTGGGTAACGCCGCGCCAGCTCGGCGTCGACCGGGGCGAGAGAGGCGCTGATCTCCTCGCTGACGGCGCCCGCGAGGGTCGTCGCCACGTGCTCCTGCTGGCCCTGACCCATCCCACACCCTCCAGCTTTCCGCTCCACGGAATCAACAATCCGCAGAGTGAAGTTATCCATGGTGCTTCCCGGTGGTCAACACCTGTCCGCGGCGTGGTCCGTCGGGGGTACTCCTGCCCCACGCCTTCTTTCGCGTCACGGGGCACACCCCTCATGCTGGCCCCGAGGGGAGGGGATCACACATGTCGAACACCCACAGAGTGACCCGGCGCATGGGCCTGCGGACGGTGGTGGCCGCCGCGGTCGCCATACCCCTGCTCACCACGGCGTCCGCCTCCGCCAGCCGACGCGGTGGCCACCGTCTGGAGGTCATGACGTTCAACCTGCGCTTCGCGAGCACCGCCGAGCCCAACAGCTGGGCCGTGCGCCGCCCGGTGATGCGCGAGTTGTTACGCCAGGAGTCGCCCCACGTCATCGGCACCCAGGAGGGCGTCTACCAGCAACTGCGTGACATCGGATCCGACCTCGGACCGCACTACGACTGGATCGGCACGGGCCGCAAGGGCGGCAGCCATGACGAGTCGGTGGCGATCTTCTTCGACACCCGCCGGCTGGCCCCGGTCGAGCACGACAGCTTCTGGCTCTCCGACACCCCCGAGCTGATCGGCTCGAACACCTGGGGCGCCGCCTTCCCCCGCATCGTCACCTGGGTCCGCTTCCGCGACCTGCGGGACGCACGGGAGTTCTACGCCCTCAACACCCATCTGGACCACGCGAGTCAGTACGCGCGCATGCGTGCCGCGAGTCTGATTTCCGAACGCATCGCACGCTTCGACCGCGCTCTGCCGCTCGTCGTGACCGGCGACTTCAATGCCGTCGCCCACCAGAACCCGGTGTACGGGGCGATGCTGGGCGCCGGGCTCGTCGACACCTGGGACACGGCGGCCGAGCGCGGCACGCTCTACGGGACCTTCCACGGCTACCAGCCGTTGACGCCGGACGGCGACCGCATCGACTGGATCCTGGTCGGACCCGGAGTGCCCGTGCACCGGGCGGCCGTCAACACCTTCTCGGTGGACGGCCAGTTCCCCAGCGACCATCTGCCCGTACAGGCCTCACTGAGCCTGACATGAGCGAGGCCCCCGTGACCGCGCGGGCGGTCACGGGGGCCTCGTACGGCCGGAGCCGGACTCGATCAGCCCTTGCGGGTCTTGATCTCCTCGGTGAGCTGCGGGACGACCTCGAAGAGGTCACCGACCACGCCGTAGTCGACCAGGTCGAAGATGGGCGCCTCGGCGTCCTTGTTGATCGCCACGATCGTCTTCGACGTCTGCATACCGGCGCGGTGCTGGATCGCGCCGGAGATGCCGGAGGCGATGTACAGCTGCGGCGAGACGGACTTGCCGGTCTGGCCGACCTGGTTGGTGTGCGGGTACCAGCCGGCGTCCACCGCGGCACGCGAGGCGCCCACGGCCGCGCCGAGGGAGTCGGCGAGCGCCTCGATGATCGAGAAGTTCTCGGCGCCGTTGACGCCACGGCCGCCGGAGACCACGATCGCGGCCTCGGTCAGCTCGGGACGGCCGGTCGACTCGCGCGGGGTACGCGCGGTGACCTTGGTGCCGGTGGCCTTCTCGGAGAAGGAGACCGCGAGGGCCTCGACGGCGCCCGTGGCCGGGGCGGCCTCCACGGCGGCCGAGTTCGGCTTGACCGTGATGACCGGGGTGCCCTTGGCGACACGGGACTTGGTGGTGAAGGAGGCGGCGAACGCGGACTGCGTGGCCACCGGGCCCTCGTCGCCGGCCTCGATGTCGACGGCGTCGGTGATGATGCCGGAGCCGATGCGGACCGCGAGGCGGGCCGCGATCTCCTTGCCCTCGGCGGAGGACGGGACGAGCACGGCGGCCGGGGAGACGGCCTCGCACGCGGCCTGCAGGGCGTCCACCTTCGGGACGACCAGGTAGTCGGCGTACTCGGCGGCGTCGTGCGTGAGGACCTTGACCGCACCGTGCTCGGCGAGCGCGGCGGCGGTGGCCTCGGCACCGGAGCCGAGGGCGACGGCGACGGGCTCACCGATGCGGCGGGCCAGCGTCAGCAGCTCCAGGGTGGGCTTGCGGACGGCGCCGTCCACGTGGTCGACGTAGACGAGAACTTCAGCCATGAGACTTCTTCTCTCCTGCTTACGAAAGATGAGGGGCGGTCAGCGAGTGGAGGTTCGACGAGCCTCGAACGGGCCTTTAGATGAACTTCTGGCCCGCGAGGAACTCGGCGAGCTGCTTGCCGCCCTCGCCCTCGTCCTTGACGATCGTGCCGGCGGTGCGCGCCGGGCGCTCGGTCGCGGAGTCGACCTTGGTCCAGGCGCCCTCGAGACCGACCTCGTCCGCCTCGATCTCGAGGTCCTCCAGGTCCCAGGACTGAACCGGCTTCTTCTTGGCGGCCATGATGCCCTTGAAGGACGGGTAGCGCGCCTCACCCGACTGGTCGGTCACCGACACGACCGCCGGGAGGGAGGCCTCCAACTGCTCGGAGGCGCTGTCGCCGTCACGGCGGCCCTTGACGACCCCGTCCTCGACGGAGACCTCGGAGAGCAGGGTGACCTGCGGGACGCCCAGGCGCTCGGCCAGCAGGGCGGGGACGATACCGGCGGTGCCGTCCGTCGAGGCCATACCGGAGATGACCAGGTCGTAGCCGGCCTTCTCGATCGCCTTCGCGAGCACCAGCGACGTACCGATCGCGTCGGTGCCGTGCAGGTCGTCGTCCTCGACGTGGATGGCCTTGTCCGCACCCATGGAAAGCGCCTTGCGCAGCGCGTCCTTGGCATCCTCGGGGCCGACGGTCAGCACGGTGATCTCGGCGTCGTCCGCTTCGTCGGCGATCTGCAGCGCCTGCTCCACCGCGTATTCGTCGAGCTCCGAGAGCAGACCGTCCACGTCGTCACGGTCCACGGTCAGGTCATCGGCGAAGTGCCGGTCGCCAGTGGCGTCGGGCACGTACTTCACAGTGACAACGATCCTCAAGCTCACGCCGGCTCTCCTACTGCATCGTCATTTCTGGGCTGCCTTCTTTCAGGCAGCATAGGCGCCTGAAGCGGCCGATCCCGGTCGGGGCGGCCCGCGCTCCGAACGAAATATTACTCGCCAGTACACCCAGTTCCTGCCCACTAAGCAAGCGCTTTGAACTGTGACCTTGGCAACGCTGCGTAACCGGCGAGTAGGACTCACCGGTAGGACCGGCGAGTAGCTTCAGTCGCGCAGGCCGTTGAAGCGTCCCTGGTGGTACAGCAGTGGACGGCCCGCCCCCGACGGGGCACCGAGGACGACCTCGGCCAGCACGATGCGATGGTCCCCGGCCGGCACCCGCGCCACGACCCGGCAGACGAGCCAGGCCAGCACGTCGTCGAGGACGGGAACACTTTCCGGGCCCTTACGCCAACGGGTGGGCGCGCCGAAGCGGTCGGCGCCGCTGCGGGCGAAGGTGGCGGCGAGTTCCTGCTGGTGCTCGCCGAGTATGTGGATGCCGACGTGGTCGGACTCGGAGATCGCGGGCCAGCTGGAGGCGCCGACGCCGACCCCGAAGGAGACGATCGGGGGCTCGGCGGAGACCGAGGTGAGCGAGGTGGCGGTGAAGCCGACGGGGCCCCCGTCGCCCTGGGCCGTGATCACGGCGACACCGGCCGCGTGCTGCCGGAAGACGGAGCGCAGCAGGTCGGGTGAGGCGAGTTGCGCATCGGGAGAGGCGAGTCGAAAAGTGTCCAGGTCGGGCGTGGCCGTCATGGAGTCGTCCTTCTGCGAGTGGTAGCGAGCAGGTCCGTCAGTGCTCAACAGACCGGACAGCGCGCACTCGCGGTGCGGGCCAGGTCCACGTGGACACGCTCGAAGAGAAGGAGTTCCGGGGGCATACGGTCAGGTTGACGATAGGTGGTGCGTGCAGTCAAGTACGTCCGGTCATCTGCGAGATGCCTCACCATGATCGCCACGGGTCAGACGGCCTCTCCCAGCGCCGCGATCACATCCGCCTTGCGCGGCTGCCCGGTCGCGCGCCGCACGATCCGTCCGTCGGCGTCGAGGACGAGCACGGTCGGGGTCTTGAGGATCTCGAGTTCACGGACGAGCTCGAGCCGGTCCTCGGCGTCGATCTCCACGTGGCGCACCCCCGGGACCATGCCGGCCACCTCGGTGAGTACCCGCCGGGTGGCCCGGCAGGGGGCGCAGAAGGCGCTGGAGAACTGGACGAGCGTGGCCCGTTCACCGAGACCTTCCCCCAACTCCGCCGCGCCGAGCCGCTTTCCACCGTCACGCCCGCGCACTCTCACCCTCCCGTTCCGCCGCCGTTGCAGCACTCCGAACGCGCTCGCCGCCACGAGCACCACCACGCACACCGCAAGTCCGGTCATCTCCAGCACAAGCATTCACGAGACCGCAAAGATTCCCGGGTTCGTGAACCGCCCTTCATACGGAATGCTTGATTCATGGACATTGACGCAAGAGGGCCGCGGTTCGGTGCGGCCGTGACGACCGTCGTACTGGCGGCCGTTCTCATCACCGGCGGCACCTGGCTGTTGGCCTGGCAGGTGCTGGCGTTCGCGCTGGGCGCCTCGGGCGGCGTGGCGCGCTCTCCGTACGGCTGGCTGTTCCGGAAGGTCGTACGCCCCCGGCTCGGACCGCCAGCACAGTTCGAGTCGCCACAGCCGCCGCAGTTCGCGCAGGCCGTCGGGCTCGTGTTCGCCGTGGTGGGTCTCATCGGCTTCACGGCGGGGCCCGACTGGCTGGGGCTCGCGGCGACCGGCTGCGCACTGGCGGCCGCGTTCCTCAACGCGGCGTTCGGGTACTGCCTGGGCTGCGAGATGTACGTGCTCGTACGTCGGGTGACGGTACGCGCCCGGTGACGGTGAGTGAGAAGTCCGAGGTCGATCAGGGGACACGTGACGAGGATCTCGCCGCATCGCGGCACCAGGACTGGCCCCTCGTCCGTTCTTGGGGCACCATCTGCGCAATGCCGTAAACCTACGGCTGCGTAACTTTCCCGCCGGGAGACCCCTTCCCGACCAGAGAGAAAGGGTCCACCCCGTCCATGGCAGAGCTTGTCTACCGTCCCGTCGTCGGTCTCGCCCAAGTGTTGTTCAAGGCCTGGGACCTCAAGATCGACTGCAAGGGAACGGAGAACATTCCGCGCTCGGGCGGGGCCGTGCTGGTCAGCAACCACATCAGCTATCTCGACTTCATCTTCGACGGTCTGGCCGCCCTGCCACAGAAGCGCCTGGTGCGTTTCATGGCGAAGGAGTCGGTCTTCCGGCACAGGATCTCCGGTCCGCTGATGCGGGGCATGAGGCACATCCCGGTGGACCGCACGCAGGGCGAGACGGCGTATCAGCACGCGCTGGATTCGTTGCGGTCCGGCGAGATCGTCGGCGTCTTTCCCGAAGCGACCATCTCCCAGTCCTTCACCCTGAAGAGCTTCAAGTCCGGTGCCGCGCGCATGGCCCAGGAGGCCGGCGTCCCGCTGATCCCGATGGCACTGTGGGGCACCCAGCGGCTGTGGACCAAGGGCCACCCGCGCAACTTCAAGCGCAGCCACACCCCGATCACCATCCGGGTCGGCGAGCCGGTGGAGGCTCCGCAGGACCAGTACGCGGGCGCCATCACCCGGCGGCTGCGTGAGCGCGTCCAGGAGCTCCTGGAGGCCGCGCAGCGCGCCTATCCGGTCCGCCCCAAGGACCCGGACGACACTTGGTGGATGCCCGCACACCTCGGCGGCACGGCGCCGACCCCCGAAGAGGTGAAGGCGGCCGAGGCCCGCTGAACCGTCACACCGGGGCGTGGACGGTGATCCGCGCCCCGGGACTGAACTTCTCCAGGAGTTCGGCGAGTTCGGCTCCCGCGCGCTCGATGTCGGCCACCGGCATCGGCGCCAGCCCCTCCAGCAGGAAGATCGCGGAGGTGGACTCCTCCGTGAGCCGGGTGCGCGGACCCTGGCGCCAGTTCCAGCGACGGCAGGTCACGCCCGCCTCGTCGCGCCACACCACCTCGCCCGCGTCGGGGTGTTCGACGCTCTCCTCACCGCCCGCGACGGTCACGAAGTCCTCCTCGCCCGTGGCGCGCACGAGCCGCATCCCGCCCCGGACCTGGTCGACGTCCTCGCCGCCGACCGGGATCAGATGGGCGACGCTGATCGCGTTGTAGACGTCGACCAGCACGTTGATCCGGGGCAGTCCGGCGTCCGAGAGCGCCCGCCTGGCCAGCGCCTCCGCCGAGTTGCGGGTGCGCGAGGGCTTCGACCCGAACGACGTGTAGACCTCCCGCCAGGCCGCCATATGCGGGTCCTCGTGCGGGGCGCGCCCGTCCAGCCGTACGGCGAGCCGGCGGGCCGCGTCGTCGAGCAGCACCGAAGTGCCTTCGGTGCTGGGCCCGTTGACCAGCCCGTACGCCTCGATGGCGACGTGGGTGAAACCAGGCGCGAGAGCGCGCACCTCGTCGGACACGGTGAGTGTGAGCGTCATGGTGTGCCTGGCCTGCCTTGTCTCAGAGCGTGGTGGGGAGCGTCTCCCACAGGTGCGGCCGGTCGGGGGCGGCCTTGAGGACGCTCAGCACGGCCGGATGAGGTTCAGTGTACAGGACTGGATAGTCCAACTCATTGAACTCGGGATCGGGCGTGAAGGCCAGCCGCTCACCGTCCAGGGAGAACTGCGCGTCCACCCCCGGCTTGTTGCCGCGGGGGTCCTGCCGGTGCCAGGCGCCGTTGAACCGTACGGCGACGAGCCCGTGCACCTCGTCGAACTTCTGATAGCAGAACGCCGTCGGGATGCCCTCGGCCCGCAGCAGCGCGGCAAGGGCGTGGGCCTTGGCATAGCAGATGCCGGTGCGCCGCTCCAGCACGTCGGAGGCGCGCCAGGTGACCCGCAGATCGCCAAAGTCGTGCGAGTGCGGGATGCCGTCACGCACGAATTCGAAGGCCGCTCGCGCATAGGCATACGAGTCGGCGGCGTCCTTGGCGAGCCGCGCGGCCGTCTCCCGCACCAGCGGATGGTGATGGTCGACGACCTCGTCGGCGGCCAAATAGGCGGACAGGTCAGCGGTGTTCTGGATCAGCTCCATGCCCGTAGAGCATAGGAATGCGATCACCCGAGAGTCAATGACTTTTCAGGTGATCGCATATCTATGCACTCACTGATGTTCGGGCTACGCGTGAGCCATCTCCTCCTTGAGCGCCGCCACGAACCCGTCGACGTCGTCCTCGGTGGTGTCGAAGGAGCACATCCAGCGGACGTCGCCCGCCGCCTCGTCCCAGAAGTAGAAGCGATAGCGCTTCTGGAGCCGCTCGCTCACGTCGTGCGGGAGGCGTGCGAAGACCGCGTTGGCCTGGACCGGGTGGAGGATCTCCACGCCGTGCACCGCGCGCACGCCCTCGGCCAGCCGCTGGGCCATCTGGTTGGAGTGGCGGGCGTTGCGCAGCCACAGGTCCTTGGCGAGCAGCGCCTCCAACTGCACGGAGACGAAGCGCATCTTGGAGGCCAGCTGCATGGACAGCTTGCGCAGGTGCTTCATATGACTGACCGCGTCCTGGTTGAGGACCACGACGGCCTCGCCGTACAGCGCGCCGTTCTTCGTCCCGCCGAGACTCAGGAGGTCGACGCCCACCGCGTTGGTGAACGTCCGCATGGGGACGTCCAGGGAGGCGGCCGCGTTGGCTATCCGGGACCCGTCCAGGTGCACCTTCATGCCGTGCGCGTGGGCGTGGTCGCAGATCGCGCGGATCTCGTCGGGCGTGTAGAGGGTGCCCAGTTCGGTGCTCTGGGTGATCGAGACGACCTGTGGCATCGCACGGTGCTCGTCGTCCCAGCCGTAGGCCTGACGGTCGATCAGTTCGGGGGTGAGCTTGCCGTCGGGCGTGGGCACGCTGAGCAGCTTGAGGCCGCCCATGCGCTCGGGGGCGCCACCCTCGTCGACGTTGATGTGCGCGCTCTCCGCACAGATCACCGCGCCCCAGCGGTCGGTCACCGCCTGGAGCGCGACCACGTTCGCGCCGGTGCCGTTGAAGACCGGGAAGGCCTCGGCGGTGGCGCCGAAGTGGCTGCGGATGATCCGTTGGAGGTTCGCCGTGTAGTCGTCCTCGCCGTACGCGACCTGGTGCCCGCCGTTGGCCAGGGCCACGGCGGCGAGCACCTCGGGGTGGGCCCCCGCGTAGTTGTCGCTGGCGAAGCCGCGGACGGTCGGGTCATGGTGACGCCGGGCGTCGGTCTTCGCAGGGTTCACGGCTTCTCGGTCAGCCACAGACGGTTTCCGTTCACTTCACTGGCGGGCCGCGACCAGACGCCGGCGATGGCCTCGGCCAGATCCTCGACGTCCGTGAAGCCCGCGAACTTCGCGTTCGGGCGCTCGGCGCGCATCGCGTCGTGCACCAGTGCCTTGACCACCAGGATGGCAGCCGCGGAAGTCGGGCCCTGCTCGCCCCCGGCCTTGCGGAAGTAGTCGGCCATGGCCAGCGTCCACGCCTCGGCCGCGGCCTTGGCGGCGGAGTAGGCGGCGTTGCCCGCGGTGGGCTTGCTCGCGCCGGCGGCGCTGATCAGGAGGTACCGGCCGCGGTCGCTGCGCTGCAGCGCCTCGTGGAAGGCGAGGGAGGTGTTCTGCACCGTGCGGATGAGCAGCAGCTCGAGGAAGTCCCAGTCGTCGAGGCTCGTCCTGGTGAAGGTCTCGCTGCCCCGCCAGCCGCCGACCAGGTGGACCAGGCCGTCGACGTGGCCGAAGTCCTTCTCGACGCGGATGGCCCAGTCGCGGGTCGACTGCAGGTCGAGCAGGTCGACCGTGTCGCCGACGACGGTGGCGCCGCCGTGCCCGTAGCGAGCCGCGTCCACGGCCTCCGCGAGCCGCTCGGGGTCGTTGTCCGAGCCGATGACGGTCGCGCCCGCGTCGGCGAGCCGGGCCAGCGTCGCGCGCCCGGCGGGTCCACCCGCTCCGGCGACCGCGATCACCGCGCCGCTGAGAGGTCCGTTGCCGTTTCCGTGTGACATCGCCTTCGCCTCCTGAACATCCCCGGTACGAGCGCTCACGCGGCGGCCCGCTGGGCGCTCGTCGCGGTGATGCCCTTGGTGGAGGCGATCACGTTCTTCAGCTTCTTGGAGAGCGCCTCATAGAACATGCTCAGCGGAAACTCGTCCGGAAGCACGTCGTCGACGAGCTTACGGGGCGGCTGGGTCAGGTCGAGGGCATCGGGGCCCTTGGCCCAGCGCGAGCCGGGGTGCGGGGCGAGATAGGTGGAGACGAGCTCGTACGCCTTGAACCAGTGGACGAGCTTGGGACGGTCGATGCCCGCCCGGTAGAGGTCCTCGATCTCGGCGCACAGCTGGTTGGTGATCTGCGGGGCGCGCTGCCAGTCGATGTGCAGCTTGTTGTCGGTCCAGCGGACGACGTCGTGCTGGTGCAGATAAGCGAAGAGGAGCTGGCCGCCGAGACCGTCGTAGTTGCGGACGCGGTCGCCGGTGACGGGGAAGCGGAACATCCGGTCGAAGAGCACCGCGTACTGCACGTCACGGCCGTGCTGGTGTCCCTCGGCCTCCAGCTTCACGGCCTCCTTGAAGGCGGTGAGGTCGCAGCGCAGCTCCTCGAGGCCGTACATCCAGAACGGCTGGCGCTGCTTGATCATGAACGGGTCGAACGGCAGGTCGCCGTGGCTGTGGGTGCGGTCGTGGACCATGTCCCACAGCACGAAGGCCTGCTCGCAGCGCTCCTGGTCATGGACCATCGCGGCGATGTCCTCGGGCAGCTGAAGGCCCAGGACGTCCACGGCCGCGTCGGTGACGGCGCGGAAGCGGGCGGCCTCCCGGTCGCAGAAGATGCCACCCCAGGAGAATCGTTCCGGCGCCTCGCGCACGGCGATCGTCTCCGGGAAGAGGACGGCCGAGTTGGTGTCGTAGCCCGCCGTGAAGTCCTCGAAGGTGATACCGCAGAACAGCGGGTTGTCGTAGCGGGTGCGCTCCAGCTCCGCCAGCCACTCCGGCCAGACCATGCGCAGCACGACCGCCTCGAAGTTGCGGTCCAGGTTGCCGTTCTGCGTGTACATCGGGAAGACGACCAGGTGCTGGAGGCCGTCCTCGCGGTGCGCCGCGGGCTGGAAGGCCAGCAGGGAGTCCAGGAAGTCGGGCACCTGGAACCCGCCGTCGGCCCAGCGGCGCAGGTCCTTCACGAGCGCCTCGTGGTACTCGGCGTCATGCGGCAGCAGCGGGGCGAGCCGCTCGACGGCGTCTATGGCACGGCGTACGGCCAGATCGACATCGGCCGTGTCCGGGGCACCCTCGGCCTCGAAGTCGATCGACCCGTCCTTGGACTGCCAGGGCCGGATCTCCTCCACGGCATCCTTGAGCACGGGCCAAGCCGGGTGCTCCACCACCCTGCCCACGGGAGGAACCTGCTCCTCCACACCCACTGGCACAAGAATTTCCGTCATCTCTCACCCTCCACGGGAGAACCTCGCGTATGCACACCGTATGTATACGAGGTTCCTTCCCGCAAGGGGAGACTCGATAGATTATCCTGCACCACCCCTACCTTCACCGCTCTTTTTCCTGTCTGACACCGTAGAGTCGATTACTTCCGCTGTGCGCCGCCGGGTAAACGGGCATCCGTGCAAGCACCGGGAAGTGGCAGGAGCAACGACTCGGGGACGCTCGAGGTCAACCGCCGGGAGACTCGCCCACGCCCGGGTGACACACCGCGGCGGCACCGGCCCGCTCTCCCCTTGCGGCAGACACGCCCTGCCCGGCGTACGAGCGGGTACATCCAGTGGCGGGACGATTAGGCTGCGGCCTTGCCGCGTGGGTGCCGCCGAAACCACGCGCGAGCCGAGCCGCCGTCGACGGAAGCGAGTCGAATCTTGAACTTCCTCACCATCGGTCATCGCGGAGTGATGGGTGTCGAACCCGAGAACACCCTCCGTTCCTTCATCGCCGCCCAGCACGCGGGCCTCGACCTGATCGAACTCGATCTGCATCTGAGCAAGGACGGCGCGCTGGTCGTCATGCACGACGCGGACGTGGACCGTACGACCGACGGTTCGGGGCCGATCGCCGAGTTGACCCTCGCCGAGCTGCGCACCCTGGACACCGGGCACGGTGAGCGCGTGCCCGTCTTCGAAGAGGTCCTGGACGCCGTCAGCGCGCCGCTGCAGGCCGAGATCAAGGACACGGCGGCGGCGCGGGCGCTCGCCGAGGTGATGCACCGGCGCGATCTGGTGGGGCGTGTCGAGGTGTCGTCGTTCCACGACGAGGCGATCACCGAGATCACCCGGCTCGTACCGGGCGTCCGCACGGCGCTCATCGCGAGCCGCTATGGCACCGATGTCGTGGACCGCGCCGTGGAGGCCGGGGCCGCCACCGTCTGCCTCAACATCCGCCGGCTGACCCTGGAGGTCGTCGAGCACGCCCGTAAGGCCGATCTCAGGATCATCGGCTGGGTGGTGAACACCCAGGACCACCTGCGGCTGGTACGCGCCCTGGAACTGGACGGCGCGACCACCGACTACCCCCAGATCAAACGCACCGGCCGCTTCACGGCCTGAGGATCACTCCGGCGGTTACGCCAGGGGCTTGACCAGCAGCTCGAACTGCAGGTCGGCGCGCTGCGGAATGCCGAAGCGCTCGTCGCCGTACGGGAAGGGCGTCATCTGTCCCGTACGGCGGTAGCCGCGGCGCTCGTACCAGGCGATGAGGTCGTCGCGTACGGAGATCACGGTCATGTGCATCTCCGCGACCCCCCACGTCTCGCGGGCGTGCCGCTCCGCCTCGGCGATGATGACCTTGCCGAGGCCGCCGCCCTGGAGAGCGGGGCTGACCGCGAACATGCCGAAGTAGGCGTGGTCGCCGCGGTGTTCGAGCTGGCAGCAGGCGGCGACGACGCCGTCGCGCTCCACGGTCAGCAGGCGGCTGTCCGGCGACTTGATGACGGCGAGCACGCCCTCCGGGTCGGTCCGCTGCCCTTCCAGGATGTCCGCCTCCGTGGTCCAGCCGGTCCGGCTGGAGTCCCCGCGGTAGGCCGACTCGATCAGCACGACGAGGGCGTCCACATCGGCGTCGGTGGCGGCGCGGAAGGTCAGTCCGGTGGAGGCGGCGGTGTCCATGGAACGGTTCTCCGAAATCTCAGGCGCGGCACGGGCACCGCTGAGCGTAACGCCCCTGTTGTCGACCCCCTAGGCTCCGGGGCATGGTGCATGTACTGAGCAGCCGGATCCTTCTGCGGCCCACCGACCCGGAGCGCTCCCGGTCCTTCTACGGCGAGCGGCTGGGCCTCGCCGTCCACCGGGAGTTCGGGACCGGCCCCGAGCGCGGCACGGTCTACTTCCTGGGCGGCGGTTTCCTGGAGGTCTCGGGCCGCTCCGAGACCCCGCCCTCGCCCGCGCTCAAGCTGTGGCTCCAGGTGGCCGACGCCGACGCGGCGTACGAGGAGCTGGTGGCGGCCGGGGTCGACATCCTCCGTCCGCCGCTGAAGGAGCCGTGGGGGCTGATCGAGATGTGGATCGCGGATCCGGACGGTACCGAGATCGTGCTCGTGGAGATCCCGGCGGATCATCCGCTGCGCTACCGCCCCGGAATCTGAGAGCGCGGAGCCCTCCGCCGAATAGCCACGGCCGGGGCACGGGCATAGCGTGCTGGAGGGGGCCTGGCCTGGCGGAAGGGCGGAGGAACGTCATGAAGCTCGACAAGCCGGTGACCGGCGGGCCGTGCTGGACCGAGCTCGGGACCAGTGATCTGGAGGCCGCCAAGCGCTTCTACGCCGATCTGTTCGGCTGGCGCCCGGAGACCGATCCACGCCAGGAGGCGGGCGGGTACACGGTCGCGCACCTCGGCGACGCGCCGGTCGCGGCGATCTCCCCGCTGTACCAGGAGTCGCAGCCGGTGGCCTGGAACGTGTCGTTCGCGGTGGCCGACGCGGATGCTGCCGTGGACGCGGTGCAGGCCGCGGGCGGCACGGTCGTCCTGGGCCCGATGGACGTGTTCGACGTGGGTCGTTTCGCGGTGGCGTTCGACCCGACCGGCGCGGCCTTCCAGCTGTGGCAGGCGCGGGCATTCCCGGGCGCGGGACTGTTCAACGCGCCCGGCGCGCTCGGCTGGGTGGAGTTGCTGACGCGCGCCCCGGACCGGGCCGTCGAGTTCTACACCACGGTGTTCGGCTGGACCGTGAACCCCTCCGAGCACTACACGCAGTGGGGCATCGACGGGGCCGACTTCGGCGGCATGGTGACGATGGACGACAACTTCCCGCACGCGGTGCCGCCGCACTGGCTGCCCTACTTCGCCGTCGAGGACGTGGACGCCACCGCGAACGCCGCCGTCGGGGCGGGCGGCAGCATTCTCATGGAGCCCACGTCCGTGCCGGACGGCCCCCGGATCGCCGTACTGCGGGACCCGCAAGGGGCGTTCTTCGGGGTTCACGTGGCGGGCGAGGAGGGCTAGCCGGACCCTCGAGCGGAACTCATGCCAGGGGTGTCACCGCCACCTGGTCGATGACGGGCGCGTACGCGGAGCGCTGTTGGTGGGCGTTGGTGGTGTCGCCGTCGAAGTCGGGCCGTTCGTCGGCGGTGAAGGTGAGGGTGTTGGTGCCCTCGTTCAGGGTGACGGGGACGGTGAGGTCCCAGAAGTTGTTGAAGTGGAAGGTGGTGGGGAAGAGGATCCGCCGCGCCGGCGCTCCGTTGACGGACAGGTCCGCGTGACGGCAGACCGGATCAGGGTTGTAGTGGGTGGCCGGGGGCTGCTCGCCGTTGGAGTAGCGGACGGTCAGGGCATGGCGTCCGGTGTGCGCCGCCGCGACGGTCAGGGTGAGGGCGTTGTCCGGCCCCCTGCCGATTCCCTCGACCGCCTTGCCGCCGGTGGCGAAGGTGTGGGCGCCCGTGACCCTGGCCTCGCCCGTCACCGTCCCTTCTTCGGCGGGGTACACGGTGGTCCTGAGGTGCCCGGTGCCCGGCCCCACGCGCAGCCGGTCGAGGACGAGGCGCTCCGAAGCGCCTGTCACCGTCAGCTTGTTGATGCCGCCGGAGAGGAACAGTGGGAGCCCGCCCCGGTCGAGGCCCCCCATCTCTTCCCCGTTGACCGTCAACACCCCGTCTCCCGCGTCGAGCTGATCGACCGTCACAAGTGCCTCGCCGTCGGTGGTGGCGTGCGCCCAGAACGTGGCGGTACCTCCGCGCGGCAGCAGCGCGGCCCCCGGTCCGCAGGCGCCGCGATGCTCGTACGTCACATGGGCGCCGGCGCCGAGGCTCGCGTACGCGGCCTCGTACAGCGCCGGCGCGGTCACGTGGGTGTCCCGGAGGACGAGGTCGATCCGGTCGATGATCGCGTCGCCCTTGGTGGCGCCGAGCGCCGGGTCCCGTGCGGACAGGGTGAGGGTGTGCGCGCCCGCCGTCAGCTCCACCCGGGTGTCGGTGTGCCCCCAGACGACCGGCTTGTAGCCGAGGGGCAGGCGCAGCTCCTGGGGGTCCGCGCCGTCGACACGCAGGAACACGTTGGTGGGGCCCTGCTCCTTCACCAGTTCGTGGAGGTTGTGGGAGTTGGCGAAGACGCCGAGGTCGTACGTCCCGTCCTGCGGGACCTCGACGGAGAAGGCGAGGACGAGTTCGGAACCTGTGCGCAGGCCGCCGACGTGGTGGGTGCCCGAGGTGGCGAACCTGTCGACGTCGGAGGGGGATCCCTCGGGCCCGTTCCTCGAGTGACCCTCGCCCGTGTGGCTCGCGTCCTGCGCGTGGTACGACCGGCGCCAGCCAATCGAGGGCGGCGCGAGGACCCTGTCGCCGCCGGGCGAGAGGATGAGCTCGTAGGCGGACATCTCGTCGAGGTCGGCGAGGGGGAGAACCACCCTGCCTACGTCGACCGGCAGTTCGAGGTCCTTGACGCGCAACGGCTGTGCCGAGGCGCCGACCTGGCCGGTCCACGGGATCTCGTGGAGTCTGGCGTGCACCGTGCTGCCGAAGATCTCGGCGGCGATGTTCTCGAAGACGATGTCCGCGGCGCCGGCGCCGCCGCCGAACAGGGCGCGGGCCTGACGCTTGTCGCGGTCGAGGGTGGCGACGCCCTGCAGGGTGTACTGGACGTTGGGGTGCGGCGCCCGCACCTGGACCGTGCGGCCGGACATCCGGCCGTAGGTGTGGAACAGCCACCACTGGCCGTTGCCCTTGTTCGCCTCGACCGCGGAGTCGTTGAGGTTGCCGTCGATGTTCCAGTACGCCATGTCGGCGTCGATCTTCGACTCCTCGATGGCGGAGATCCACTGGATCATCTGCCCGGGCACGGAGAGGTGGTAGTTGTGCGCGTACTCGTTGATGTTGACGGGGAGGGGACCGATTCCCAGGTCCCGCTCCATGGCGCGGTACTTGGCGACGTTCGTACGGATCGCGGCGGGCGTGGACAGTTCGTGCCAGGTCACCACGTCCGGGAGGACGTCGTGGGACTTGGCGAACTCCAGGAAGCCCCGTACCTCGTCGTAGAGGACGCAGGTGTTGGGACCCGCGATGCGCGCGTGTGGGTCGAGGCCCTTGATGAGGTGGTGGAGGTCCTTCCAGGCGGCGAAGTAGTGCCGCGGGTCGGTGTGCCAGGAGGTCTGGTCGTAGCTCCACTCCCCCGTGCCGAACATGTTCCCTTCGGGTTCGTTGAAGGGGACGTAGACGATGTGGGACTTGAGGGCGCCCATCGTCAGGACCTGCCTGACCTGCTTCTCCACCCTGGCCCGGTAGTCGGCGAGGCGTTCCTCGCCGGTGGCGCCGGGCCACTGGTAGGGGAAGCCGCGGTAGATGTCGGTCATGTAGAGGTAGACGTCCCTGCCACCGCCTTCCACGAAGGAGGGCAGGATTTCGAGGGCGTCGGCGCCGGGGTGCTGGGTGCCGTCCTGGGCCTTGGTCGACACCGTACGGACGTACATGCCCTCGACCACGTTGCGGCTGGGGACTCCGTCGCCGTACAGGCCGTAGAGCGTGCCGCTCGCCCCGCCGTGGAAGGCGCCGGTGTCGGTGCCGAGGTCGATGGTGAGCGTCTCGGTGTCTGCTGCCACTGCGCCTCCGCGGTCGCTCTCATTGTTCGATATTCCGTGCGTCAGCCGGAACCACGAACCAGGCGAGCTGAACGTAGGAGCGGCGCGCGGGTCGTGTCAACGGCGAACGACCGCGAAGTACGCGGGGCCCCGGGCTCGGCTCAGACGTGTGGCATCCCCAGACGGCCTTCGAGCTGGCCGAGCAACTCACCCAGCAGGTGGGCGAGTTCACGTTGGCGGGCGAGGTCGATCCCGGACAGGGCCGTCGTCTCGTAGGCGAGCTGCTGGGGCAGGACGGCGTCGACGAGGTCGCGCCCCGCGTCGGTGAGCCGGACGTGCGCGACCCGGCGGTCGCGGGTGTCACCGCGGCGCTCGACCAGGCCGCGCTCCGTCAGTTGCTTGAGGCGCTTGGTGACGGCGGCGCCGGAGGCGAACGTCTCCCGGGCGATCTCGCTGGGGGTCAGCTCGTGACCGGTGCGGCGCAGGGTCCCGAGGACGTCGAACTCCGGACGGGTGAGCCCGGCCCGGCGCAACGGGGCGTCCTCGGCCTGCTGGAGCAGCGCGGCCGAGCGGTTGATGCGGCCGATGATCTCCATCGGCCCGGTGTCGATCCCGGGGTGTACGGCCTGCCACTGCCGCACCACGGCGGCCATGGTGTCGACCGGGGGCGGGGTGCCGGCGGGCGCCGCGGTGGGGGTGCCTTGGAAGGCCGGGGCGCCGTGGGGGGCTGGGGTGCCCGCAAGGGCCGGGGTGCCCGTGGGTGCCAGGGTGCCCGTGGGTGCGGCAGCAGGCCGTCGAGCCGGGGGATTCCCGCCTCCGTCTCCGCCGGCCGGGACACCGGTGCCGGACTCGGCGGACATGCCCGCGTGACCCTGCGCCGGGGCAGACCCCCGCGGCGATCCGTCCGCATCCGCCACTGCCCCAACCCGGACACCGGCGTCCCCCGCGCGTGCGGACGCGGAACCCGACTCCGTCGACGCGGCCGGACCCACCGCGGAGGTGCCCGCCGGGATCGTCTGCCCTCGCGGCGCACCGCGCCGAGGGGTCGCCGGCGTCGGAGTACCGCTTTCGCCGAGTGCCGCGTCCGTCGCGCGCCCATCCGCTGCCGTCATGCCTGTGCGCCCTCCAAGGAGTGCAGTCCCTGCCGTCGTACCGTCGCCGCGAGCGTACGGTGTCCGGACTGCTCGGCCCGCATCACCCGCTCCTCCGGCAGGGCGCGTTGCCACCATTCGCCGGCGGCGGCGTCGGCGGTGGCGCGCAGTTCGACGACGGCGGCGGACAGCCCGCGGCGCGCGGACTCCAGGGCGCCGGGCTCGGGGCACTCGGCGTCCAGCAGGCCCGCGGCGCGTTCGCGGGCCCGCTCGACGGCGTCGAGGGCGTCCTCGATACGGTCGCCGGCCCGCCGGTTGGTGACCGCGACCGCCGCGGCGAAACCGACCAGTGCGCCCACCAGGGTGTCGGCGACCCGGTCGGTCATCAGTTCGCCGGACTGCTGGACACGGGCGAACTCGGTGACCAGCAGCGCCATGGGGGTCACGCAGATGCTGCCGAGCCAGTAGTTGCTGCTCATCAGGGCCTCGGCGCCGAAGTTGAGGGCGAGGCAGAGCATAACGAGGACCGCCTGGTCGACATGGGCCAGCGGGGCGAGCGCGGCGAAGACGAGGACGCCGATCAGGTTGCCGACGACGCGCTGTACTCCCCGGCTCCAGGTCAGGGTGACGTTGGCCTGGTAGATCGAGGCGGCGGTGACCAGCGCCCAGTAGGGGCGGCCCACACCGAGCGCGAGCGAGGCGTATCCGGCGAGGGCGCAGCCCAGCGCGGTGCGCAGGGCGACGGGGGCGAGTGGACGCAGGCGTCGGAACAACGGGCTTGGCGTGCAGGCGAGTTCGACTTCCACGCCGAGGAGTTCGTCGGCGGCTTCCCCGAGGTCGCCCGGACGGGGTACGGGCCCCGTGCCCCGTACCTCGCGCGCCCACGCCCGCAGCCGCTCGGGCTCCGTGTCGGCGGGCGCGGCGATCGCGACCTCGGCGCGTACGACGAGTCGTTCCAGGGCGCGCCGGGGCACGGTGCGGGCGCCGGTGGAGAGCAGCGACTGCCAGGCCCCGTGGACGGCGGCGGCCGCGGCGGCGCGGGCCCGGGCGGCCCCGTCGCCGCCGCCTTCCGTCTCGGCGTACGCGGCGGCGGCGTTCAGCGCGTGCGCCGTCGCGCGGCGCTCGGGCCCGTGCGGTCGGACGAGCCCGGGGGCCATGCCGACGATCCACGCCCAGGCGCCCGCGGCGGCGCCCAGCGCGAGATGGCCGGGAACCTGGCCGAGTGTCTGCGGCACGAACAGGGACGCGGAGCTGATGAAGGCGAGGACCACGTGGGCGGGCGGCCCGATGCGCGTGGCGTCGCACAGCGCCTTCTGCGTGGCGGCCAGCAGTGCGCCGACGGTGACCAGCACGACCGCGTTCGTCGTGAGGGCGGCCGCGGTCAGCGCGACGGCGAGGCCGCCGAGCATGCCGAGGACGACCCAGGCGAGCGCGCGGGCGCGGGCGGCGTAGGGACGGTTGTGGGCGTAGAGCGCGCAGAGCGACCCGGCCATGGTGTACATCGCCAGATCCAGGCGGCCGAGCGCGAGGAGCGTCAGATTCGGCGGGGCGACCGAGGCGACCACGCTCAGCGCGGGCTTGAACCAGATGTCGGCGGGTCGGCCGAGCCGCAGCACGCCGACCAGCGGCAGGCGACGTCCACGAGGGCGGCGGTGTGCACGGGGAATCCGGGGTGTCGCACTACTCATAGCTACAAGATTAGCAGGTGTTTTACTCGTGAAATATACCTTCCCGGTCACCGTCCACCGGCGCCCACCTGCGGTGCACTCCCGCACGCTCCCCCGCGTACACCTTTGCGCTCGCTTGCGCACCGCCCGGCCCGGGCATTCCTTCAGTGACTGTCCGACATCAACGACTGTCCGACTCCGTCGAGCGGGAGGTACGCGGTGCACGGACCGGCGTCACCAGGCTGGCTGCTCGTCGCGCTGTGCGCGGCGACAGGGGCCTACTGCCTGTTGCGGATGCGCAGTCCCGTCGAGGAGCAGCGCCGCACCGCGGGCGCCGAGGCGCTCATGGGATTCGGCATGGCCGCGATGGCCGTGCCCGCGGCGGCGGCCACTCCGCCGCGCTGGACCTGGTTCGCGTACGCCGCGGTGTTCGGCGCGGCCGCCGTGCGCGCGCTGTGGTCGGCCCGCACGAGCCCGCACCATCTGCACCATCTGGTCGGGGCCTGCGCCATGGTCTACATGGCCGTCGCGATGGCCGCCTCCCCCGGGCACCACGGGCACGCCGGCGGTTCCGGGATTCCCCTGATGACCGGGGCGCTCCTGCTCTACTTCGCCGGGTACGTGCTGCGCTCCGGGGCCCGGCTGTTGCCGGCCGCGGCCACGGCCGGGGGCTCGGGAACGCTCGGCGGCACTCCCCGTGCCCTCGGCTGGGGCGACCGCCCCGAGTTGTCGCAGGCATGCCGTTTGTCCATGGGGATCGCCATGGTGGCCATGCTCGTCACGCTCTGAGAACCACTCCGGCACCACCCGCGCGAAACCGTGGCGTACGTCACTTTGCCGTCGCGGGCCGTATCCCCCGGCGACGCTCCGCTCATAGGCTTCACCCCATGATGGTCCCCGCGGCACTGTTGCTGCTCGGCGCCCTGGCCGCCGTGGTTGCCCCACGGCTGCTCGCCCGGGCGGACTGGCCGGACCGTGAACCCGTGGTCGCCCTGTGGGTGTGGCAGTGCGTGGTGGCGGCCGTTCTGCTGTGCTGCGTGCTGTCGATGACGCTCAGCGCGGCCGCCGCGTGGGTGGCGGTACGCGGCCATGTCTTCGGTCCCGCCCCGCACTCCGTGGTGGACGCCTACGCGCTGAGCGACGGAAGTCCCTGGGCCGCGACGACCGCCGTGGCGCTCGCGTGCGGCGGTGCCTGGACCGCGGCGATGCTGGTCCGCGAGGTGCTGCGGGCCCGGGCCCACCGTCGGCACAGCCGTGACGAACTCCTCGTACGGGCACCGCTGTTGCCCGGCGAGGAGCCCGACAGCGGCCGGCTGGTGGTACTGGAGGGCGAGCGTCCAAACGCCTGGTGGCTGCCCGGAACCGCTCCCCAACTGGTCGTCACCACGGCCGCGTTGCGCCGTCTCAAGGGGCGTCAGCTGGATGCCGTACTCGCCCATGAGCAGGGACACGCGCGGGCTCGGCACGACTGGCTGCTGCACTGCTCGGCCGCGCTCGCCGTGGGTTTCCCGCAGGTGCCCGTGTTCGCCGCGTTCCGCGACGAGATGCACCGCCTGGTCGAACTGGCCGCCGACGACATGGCCTCCCGCCGCTTCGGCCGCCTGACGATCGCCCTCGCCCTGGTGGAACTGAACGAGGACCGGGGTGTGTTCGGCCCCGGCGCCACGCCGCAGGCCCACGTCCCCCACCGTGTGAACCGCCTGCTCACTCCCCCGGACCGGCTGACGCCGTCGCATCGGCTGCGACTGACGGCGGCGGCCACGCTGGTGCCGGTGATCCCCCTGCTGGTGACGTTCGTACCGGGCCTGCGGGCGCTCGGCTAGGACCTCCGTATGCGCTCCCCGTGGCGGCCTACGAGCGCCGGTTCGGCCCGGAGCGTGCTTGACCGGCCGTTCCGCGCCCCGGAGGATCTCCCTCATGACGATCAAAGCCGTGCTCTTCGACTTCTCCGGGACCCTGTTCCGTGCCGAACCGACCGAGTCCTGGCTGCGCGCGGTGCTCAAGGATGCCGATCTCACCCTGCCGGAGCGGGAGTTGACGGAGGCGGCGGGCTCCCTGGAGACGGTGGGCGCCCTGCCCGGCAGTGGCGTCGCGCCCCGACTCCCGGAGGGCTCGGAGGAGTTGTGGCGCAGGCGGGACGAGAGCGCCGAGCGGCACCGGGCCATGTTCACCGCGATCTCCCGCCAGGTGCGGCTGCCCGATCCCCGGCTGCACGACGCGCTGTACGACCGGCACATGCTCCCGGCCGCCTGGGGGCCCTACCCCGACGCGACCGAGGTGCTCGGTACGCTGCGTGAGCGGGGGGTCGCGGTCGGGGTGGTCAGCAACATCGGCTGGGATCTGCGGCCCGTCTTCCGTGAGCACGGCCTCGACCCGTACGTGGGCGCGTACGTGCTGTCGTACGAGCACGGCATCCAGAAGCCGGACACGCGACTGTTCGCGACCGCCTGTGACGCGCTGGGCGTCGCCCCCGAGGACACGCTGATGGTCGGGGACGACCGCCGCGCGGACGGGGGTGCGGCGGCGCTGGGCTGCGCGGTGCACTTCGTGGACCACCTGCCCACGGCGCAGCGCCCGGACGGGCTGCGGCCGGTGCTGGACCTGGTCGGCTGACCCGCCCGGCCCCCGCAACGCCCGCGGTCCCGACAGCCGTCGATGCCGGCCCGGACACCGCTCGACGTCAGCCTTGATAGTCCTCGACCTGCGAAGACGGTCGTACGCGCGCCTCGTCCGGGTTCTCCCCGAACTCCGACTTCGCGCGCCGCTGACGCAGCAGGTCCCAGCACTGGTCGAGCGCCCGCTCCAGCTCCCCGAGCCGTTCGTGCTCCGTGGCACTGTCGATCCGCCCCGATGCGACGGCGTCGCGCAGCCGTCGTTCGTCGTCCACCATCGCCGCGATCCTGGCCAGGATCTGCTCTTGATCCATGTCCGCCCGCCTCCCTCGCCACTCCAGCCCACTCTAAGGAGGCCACGGCGGCTGTGCGACTCGCTCGGGGAATCCCGCTCGACTCGTGCCCGTCCCCCACGGTGCCGCACCACTCAGGATGCGTATCCGGGCAAGCCGGGCGAGTCTGAAACCATGCCTGGAGAGCTGCACGTGATCGTGCTCCCGCCATCCCTGACCGACGGCAGCCGGCAGGTGCGCGTCAACGGGGAGCTCCTCGGCACCGCACACTCACTGCGCGACCTGGCCGCCTTCCTCCGCTACGCCGGGCTGGAGGGATACGACGAGGTCGACGTGGCCAACTCGGAGCTGATCGAGTGGCACGGCGGCGGGCCCGAAGCGTGGTCGCGACCGAAGTGACGCCACTACTGAGCCGACTGTGCACCTGGAGGCGAATTGATCGCCCAGGAATCTCGCCCGTCCGCCTGAGACGATCCCCCGCGTCGCCCCAGGCGGACGGCAGCCCGGGGCCTCCCCCGCGAAGGGTCATGGCCCGGACGCTCTGAGTATAGTTGGCTGGCAGCCAGTCAACACAGGAGTTTCAGCATGTCCCCGCGCAGCCCGTCGGTCAATGAAGAGTTGCGGCGGCGTTCCCGGGAGCGGCTGCTGCAGGCCGCGGTGGAGCTGGTGAACGAGCGCGGCTACGAGGCGACGACGCTCGGGGACATCGCGGATCGCGCGGGATCCGCACGCGGACTCGTGTCGTACTACTTCCCCGGCAAACGCCAGCTCCTGCAGTCCGCCGTGCATCGCATGATGCACCGCACCCTGGAGGAGGGACTGGAGCGCGAGCCGCTCACCGAGGACGGCCGGGAGCGGATGGCGCGGGCCATCGACGCGATTCTGGGCCTGGCCCGGGACCGGCCCGTGCTGATGCGTCAGCACATGGCCGGGATACTGCAGGGCGAGGGATTCGTGCAGTGCCCGGAGCAGCAGCGTCTCGCGCAGCTCCTGCGGGAGACCGTCGCCCGGTACGGCTCCCAGGACGCCGACACCGACTACCCGATGCTGCGGGCGGTACTCATGGGCGCGGTGTACGCGGCTCTGGTGCCGGGTGCGCCGATGCCGGTCCCGAGGCTGCGGGCCGAGCTGTTCGAGCGCTACCACCTCGACTGGGAGATGGGTGTCCCGCCGGACACCGAGGTGCCCGGCGGGACGTGTGAGAGCGATCTGTCACGGTTCTTCGCGACCGGTCGGCGACCGGATGAACAGGGGCCGGACGACCGGCGGCCGGAGGATCAGTCGAAGTAGTCCGGCTGCGTCTGGACGTTGAGTTCGCGCAGATGGACCCGCTTGGCCGGGTCGGTGCGCCGGTCGCTGAGCTTGAGGACGTCGAAGCCCTTGGCGATGTCGTTCGAGTAGATGTAGCCGTTGTAGTAGTACGCCGACCAGGAGCCGCCGACCGTGAGCTTGTCGGTGGTCAGTGGTCCGCGCTCGAAGTAGGCGATCTCCTTCGGGTTCGAGGAGTCGGTGAAGTCCCAGACGGAGACGCCGCCCTGGTACCAGGCCTGGACCATGAGGTCCTTGCCCTTGACGGGGATCAGCGAGCCGTTGTGGGCCACGCAGTTCTCGGTGTCGGCCTGGTGGCGGGGGATCTTGTAGTAGCTCTTGAAGACGAGCTTGCGCCTGTCGCCCTTGCCGACGATGTCGTAGATGCCGTCGGCGCCCCGGTTCGGACCGATGGCCGCGTTGCAGGTGGCCGCGCCACCGCCGCCCAACTCGTCGGTGAACACGACCTTGTCGGCCTTCTGGTTGAAGGTCGCCGAGTGCCAGAACGCGAAGTTGACGTTGTCCTCGACCTGGTCGATGACCTTCGGGTGCTCCGGGTCCTTGATGGAGAACAGGATGCCGTCGCCCATGCAGGCGCCGGCGGCCAGGTCCTTGGAGGGCAGGACCGTGATGTCGTGGCAGCCGGTGGTCTTGGAGACGCCCGGGTTGGTGGGCGCGCCCGGGTTGCCGCCGCCGTCCGGTCCCTCACCCGGGAACAGCACCGGGAAGTTCACCACGGCCGCCTTCTCAGGGGCGCCCCGCGGCACCTTGATGACCGAGATGCCGTCGTGCGGGGGCTGGCAGTCGGGGAAGGTGGCGGTCGGCGAGTACGAGGCGACGTAGATGTAGACGTTCTTGCGCTCGGGCACCAGCGTGTGGGTGTGTGAGCCGCAGGCGGTCTCGACGGCGGCGACGTACTTCGGGTTCGCCTTGTCGGTGATGTCGAAGACCTTCATGCCCTCCCACGAGGACTTCTCGGTCGCGGGCTGCGTGGTGCTGTTGCAGGAGTTGTCGCTGCGCGAGGAGTCGGTGGACAGGAAGAGCAGGTTGCCGGAGACGGACACGTCGTTCTGCGAGCCCGGGCAGAGCACCTGCGACACCGTCCTGGGCGCCTTCGGGTTGCTGATGTCGAAGATGCGGAAGCCGTCGTAGTTGCCGGCGAAGGCGTACTTGCCCTGGAAGGCGAGGTCCGAATTGAGACCGGTGAAGGCCTCCTTGGGGACATTGGCGAGGTGCTCGATGTTGTCGGAGTGGACGATCTCGTCCACTCCGGGTATCTCACCGCTCGCGATCGCCGCCTTCGCCTCGGCGGAGTCACTCCTGGACACCTTCTCCTGCACGGCGGGGCCGTCCCCGGGGTCGGGGGTGGCGGCCGCCGGGCCGGCCGTGAGCAGCGTGGCCAGGAGTCCGGCCGCGGCCGCGGCAACTCCCAGGCGTCTGCGCCGCGTTCGGGGGTCGATCAACAGGGTCACTGCGTCCTCCCTTGTAGCCGTTCGCAGTTGAACGGTTCACGGACCCCAGAAGTATCGTCTGCCCCATGCGCTGATCAACAGATGGCAACGCACTCGTAATGAAAGTTTTTGATCAGTAACGTTCGCCGACGTGCTAGGACGGTCATGAACACCCGTGAGGTGTCCGGCGATTCATGTGCCCCCAGGAGGTCGATGTGCTGCCCCGTCGTACGTCCCGCGCGTCCCGTACGCCCCGCACTCGCCGTGCGCTCCTGGCCGTGGCGTCACTGACGGCTGCCGTGCTCGCGCTCGGGGCCTGCGATTCCGGATCGGCTTCCACACCCAAGTCCGCCGGGACTAGCGGGCCTTCGGTGATCGCCCCCGGCAAGCCGGGCGAGGCGGCCGAGACGCTCTCCGCCGCGGACGCCGCGAAGCGGCGCGGCGAGGACGACTCCCCCAACACGGCGGACTTCGCGTACGCGCGGATGATGATCGAGCACCACACCCAGGCCCTGGAGATGACCGGTCTCGCCGCGAAGCAGGCCGCGTCGGGCCAGGTGAAGCGGCTCGCCGCGCGGATCGCCGCCGCACAGGGGCCGGAGATCACCACGATGAAGGCCTGGCTCACGGCCCACGGCGGCGACAAGCGGGCCACGGAGCACCGGCACGAGGCGATGCCCGGCATGGCGACCGAGGCGCAGCTGAAGCAGTTGCGCGCAGCGCGGGGCAAGGCCTTCGACACACTCTTCCTGAAGCTGATGATCACACATCACGACGGGGCGATCTCGATGGCCACGGACGTGAAGGCCCAGGGCAACAACATCCAGATCGAGGAGATGGCCGACGACGTGATCGCCCAGCAGACGAGCGAGATCAGCAGGATGCGCGAGATGTAGCCACGCCCGGCGAAGCGCCCGGGGGCCACTCGGCCGATCACCCCACGCGTTCGCGTCGTGATTTTCCGTACGGATGAACACGCACACGTGTGCCGCGCGCCGAACCCTGTCAGCGGGGCGTCGGTGGTGCGATGCTGGAGCCATCAGCGATCTCCTCGAGCTGTTGGGTTTCGGATTGGGAGTTCCGCCGTGCTGCATGTCGCCGTTGTCGGATCGGGGCCCAGTGGGGTCTACACCGCCCAGTGCCTCGTCCAGAGCGGGCTGTCCGAGGTCCGGGTGGACGTTCTGGACCGGCTGCCGTGCCCGTACGGCCTGGTGCGCTACGGCGTGGCACCCGACCACGAGAAGATCAAGTCGCTGCAGAACAATCTGCGGGCGGTCCTGGAGGACGAGCGGGTCCGGTTCCTGGGCGGTGTCCAGGTCGGCCCGGGCGGGGTGCCGGTGGCCCGGCTGCGGGAGCTGTACCACGCGGTGGTCTACTGCGTGGGCGCCGCCACCGACCGCCACCTCGGAGTGCCGGGCGAGGAGCTGTCGGGCAGCTGGTCGGCGACCGACTTCGTGTCCTGGTACAGCGCGCACCCCGATTCCGTCACCGGCGGCTTCGCGCTCGGCGCGCACTCGGCCGTGGTCGTCGGCGTCGGGAACGTCGCCGTCGACGTGACCCGGATGCTGGCCCGCGGCGCCACCGAGCTGAGCCCCACCGACATGCCGCAGGCGGCGCTGAGCGCGCTGGCCGAGAGCAACGTGACGGAGATCAGCATGATCGGGCGGCGCGGACCCTCGCAGGCCCGGTTCACCACCAAGGAGCTGCGCGAGCTGGGCGCGCTGCCGGACACCGAAGTCGTGGTGGACTCCGAGGAGTTGGCACTCGATCCGCAGTACGTCGACCCGTCGGCCCTGCCCGCCGCGCAGCGCCGCAATGTGGAGGTGCTGCGGGGGTGGGCCGCCGCGCCGCCCCAGGACCGGCCCCGCCGGATCCGGCTGCGCTTCTTCCTGCGCCCGGTCGAGCTGCTTCCCGACGAGGGCGACCGCACCCGGGTAGGCGCGGTGCGCTTCGAACGTACGGCGCCCGACGGACGCGGCGGGGTCGTCGGGACGGGACGGTACGAGGACATCGAGGCGCAGTTGGTGCTGCGCTCGGTCGGCTATCGGGGCGTCCCGCTCGAAGGGCTGCCCTTCGACACGGACCACGGCACGGTGCCGCACCTCGCGGGTCGGGTGCTGCGGGACGGCATGGTCACCCCGGGCGAGTATGTGGCGGGCTGGATCAAGCGGGGCCCGACCGGCGTCATCGGCACCAACCGGCCGTGCGCCAAGGAGACCGTGACCTCGCTGCTCGAGGACGCCCCCGAGCTCGTACGACGGGACGTGGCGCAGGAGCCTCTCGCGGCGCTGCGGGCGGCCGGGGCGGCGCCGGTCCCATGGGCCGGGTGGGAGGCGATCGAGCGGGCGGAGGCGGAACTCGGGGCCTCGCTCGGTCGGCGTGTGGTCAAGCTGCCCGACTGGACGTCACTGCTGGCGGCGGCGCGGACGGCGACTTCGTCCTAGGGCGTGTTTCGAAAGTCCCGTCTGGTCCGCGACGCCTGGCACGGCGCCTCGCCGCGTTGTCGGGATCGTCCGCGTACGCCCAGTACGCGGACGACCCTCCGCCTTGCGATGCACCGCACCAGACGCCGCGGACCCCGCCCTTCGGGCGGACGACGCTACTTTCGAAACACGCCCTAGGTGTATTGACCCGTGAGGTTGGGGACGCGGCTGGCGGGTGGCTGGCCCTTGAGCGCGGTGTGTCCGCGGTGGTGATTGTAGGTGTGCAGCCAGTGCGGGTAGGCGTCGCGTCGTTCGCTCTCGGTTCGGTAGGGCGTCGCGTAGGCCCATTCGTCGAGCAGGGTGCGGTTGAAGCGCTCCACCTTGCCGTTCGTCTGGGGCCGGTAGGGCCGGGTTCGCTTGTGGGTGATCCCGGCTGCGGCGAGCGCGTCGCGCCAGAGGAACGACTTGTAGCAGGAGCCGTTGTCGGTCAGGACGCGCCGCACGGTGATCCCGCAGGAGGCGAAGTAGGCGTGGGCCCGCTGCCAGAACGCGGTGGCGGTCTCCTTCTTCTCGTCGGTGAGTATCTCGCTGTAGGCCAGGCGGGAATGGTCGTCGACAGCGTTGTGCAGGTAGCTCACGCCGGCGTTGGCGCGGTTCCTGCGGCCTGCCTGACGGCCGAGGACCTTGTGGCCGCCGCCGTCAGGGATGTTGCCGAGTTTCTTGATGTCGACGTGGACCAGGTCGCCGGGTGCCGGGTGTTCGTAGCGGCGGATGACCCGGCCTGTGGCGCGGTCGAGGTGGGAGAGGCGGGACAGGCGGTAGCGGGTCAGGATGCGGTGGACGGTGGCCGGGTTCAGCCCGAGGAGGTAGGCGATACGAGCCGGCCCCCAGCGGCGCAGGACGCGGACCTTGATGACCCTGCGCTCGGTGCGTGTCGGGGTCCGGCGCGGGCTGTGGTGCGGGCGGGAGGAACGGTCGGCCATGCCCGCCTCGCCGAGCAGGCGGTAACGCCCCGCCCAGCGGGCAGCGGTGGTGACCGATACCTGAAACCGTTCCGCGGCCCGGCGGAGCGGCCATCGGTCCTCGACGACGCAGCGGGCCAGACGCAGGCGGCCGGTCTCGGTCAGGGGTGCATTACGGTGGGGCATGAGGGCCTTCTTGTCGTTCGTGTGTAGACGTCGCAATCCACACCGAACCCGGAAGGCCCTCACTCGTTCAAGATCACCCAACCGTGATCACTGTCACCAACCTCCGTGGACAGAACACCTAGGTCCTGTCCGGCGGGCGGGTCCTAGCGGAGTCGAGTGCGACTCCGTGGGCATGACACATAGCGGCAACAGGCCGGAAATCAACAAACTGTTCAAGCCGCTTACGGTCTCGTGCTGTCCGGACGTACCTCGCGCCGTCCGGCTGTTCCCGTCCCCACCCGCCGCTCCTGGAGTGCCCATGGCGACCACCGCACCCGTGCATCCCGTCGACGAGGTCCCACCCGTACGCCACCTGGCCGCCTTCGGGCTGCAGCACGTACTCGCGATGTACGCGGGAGCGGTGGCCGTGCCACTGATCGTGGGCGGTGCGATGAAGCTCTCGCCCGCCGATCTCGCGTATCTGATCACCGCGGACCTGCTGGTCTGCGGTATCGCGACCCTCATCCAGTGCGTGGGCTTCTGGCGGTTCGGTGTACGACTGCCGATCATGCAGGGCTGCACCTTCGCGGCAGTCTCACCGATGGTCCTGATCGGGACGACCGGAGGCGGACTGCCCGCGATCTACGGATCGGTGATCGTCGCGGGGCTCGCGATCATGTTGCTGGCGCCGGTCTTCGGCAGGCTGCTGCACTTCTTCCCGCCTCTGGTCACGGGCACCGTCATCCTGATCATCGGGGTCTCGCTGCTGCCGGTGGCGGGCAACTGGGCGGCCGGCGGCGTGGGCGCGAAGGATTTCGGGGAGCCGAAGAACCTGGCGCTCGCGGGCTTCGTCCTGGCCGTGGTGGTGGGTGTACAGCGGTTCGCGCCGGCCTTCCTGAGCCGGATCGCGGTGTTGGTCGGCATCGCGGTGGGCCTCGCCGTGGCGGTGCCGTTCGGATTCACGGACTTCGGTGGGGTCGGGGACGCCGACTGGGTCGGGATCAGCACGCCGTTCCACTTCGGCGCGCCGACGTTCCACGCCTCCGCGATCGTGTCGATGCTGGTCGTGGCGCTGGTGACGATGACGGAGACGACCGGTGACCTCATCGCGGTCGGCGAGATGACCGACCGGAGGGTCGAGCCGCGCACGCTGGCCGACGGTCTGCGCGCCGACGGTCTCTCCACGGTGCTCGGCGGTGTGTTCAACACCTTCCCCTACACCGCGTTCGCGCAGAACGTGGGTCTGGTCGGCATGACCCGGGTGCGCAGCCGCTGGGTGGTCGCGACCGCGGGCGGCATCCTCGTCCTGCTCGGTCTGCTGCCCAAGCTGGGCGCGGTGGTCGCGGCGGTGCCGGCGCCGGTGCTGGGCGGCGCGGGTCTGGTGATGTTCGGGACGGTCGCCGCCAGCGGGCTGCGGACGCTGGCCGAGGTGGACTTCAAGGGCAACAACAACCTGACGGTGGTGGCCGTCTCGGTCGCCGTGGGCATGCTGCCGGTCGGGGTACCGACGGTGTACGCGAAGTTCCCGGACTGGTTCCAGACGGTGATGAACAGCGGGATCAGCGCCGGATGCCTGACGGCGGTCGTCTTGAACCTGCTCTTCAACCACCTGCCGGGGAAGCCGGGTTCGGCCGATGTCGCCACCGAACCGGAGGCCGCCTCAGCCTGAGCCCCGCCGGGCGCTCAGTCGGTCGGCCGTTCGATCGCGGCGAGGACGCTGTCGAGGAGCCCGGGGAACAGGCTGTCCAGGTCGGGTTTGCGTAAGGCGTTCATCTCGACTGTTCCCCGCGCGTCAGCGAATGCCGACAGGCCAGGGGCCTGTCCGGCGGGTCTTGCCGGACAGCCCCCTGGGCCCGAGGAGGGCTCAGCGTTTGAGCGTGAAGGTGAAGTCGCCGGAGAGCTTGCCGCTCAGCCGGACTGCCGAAACGACTTTCCCCTCCGTGATCAGTCTCTCGACCTCGGCCCGCGAAAGACCGCAACCTTCAGCGATCAGTCGCACCGGCCGGACAGGGATCCGCGCCGCAAAGCGGACCGATACGTCGATCACATCGCTCACCTCGCGGTCCAGGTGATCCGATCCGCCGGTGTCGAGGCGCCAGGCGTTGTCCCAGTCGAGGGCGATGCGATTACGGCGCCGCACGACCGGATCCTGGAGCAGCTCAGCTGTCAGGCCAAGGTCGTTGTCATGCAGCCGGTCCAGCAGCTCAGGTCGTACGGAGCGCACATTCATCCGCTCCAGGACCGTGAGCTTCGCGGTTTCCCCGCAAGCGGTACAGAGCGCGAGGAGCCAGGCGTCGATGAGCTTGTGGTTTGCGTTGACGCGAAATTTTCCGCTTGCCCGGAAGCGCTCGGACGCGCACGTGTGGCAACGGCGGAGAACGAGCGGCAGGCAGGTGGGCATGACCACCCAGTTTTCGAGCACAGAAGTACACCGGTTTCAGTGAGAAGTCCGCAGCAAAAAGGAGCGCGGCGCACATGCGCGACGCGCGACGATTCAGCGCTCGGGAGGTCTCACAGGGTGTACAACGGCACGTCCTTGACCAGACGACTTGGTTCGGCAGCACGGTAATGGCGCGCAGCGGCGCCGCTCCACTGGTTTTCGAGCTCCTCACCGCCAGGTTCTGTCCGGCGGATCAGGGACGAGGCCAGAGCCGGATCACGGCGACGGTGACGGTGGCGTGGAAGACACGGGCCCGCTTGATGCCCCTTTGGATGTCGAACGGCCCGACCGGCGTGCTCCAAGCAGTTGCTGACGCGGAGAGGCGAAACGCCTGAGCAGTTCTTGCGCCATGACGTGACCGGGATGACACAGATCCGCGACGCGACGAAGACCCGACAGTGAACCGGTCGACGAACGGAAACCCTACATACTGTAGGGTTTGGCACATCGTGAGCCTCTTACGTCTCGGGGGACCCCAATGAAGGAACGTGACGACGGTCCGGCGGCGCCGAGGGACGGCGTCTTCGAGCGGATCCTGGACCGCGCTCTCGATTCCCCCGAGATCATGGCAGCCATGGAGCACGTGGGCGTGGCGGACACGCGCGAGCGCCTGCGCGCCGAAGCCCTTCAGGCGCGCCCCGCGCTCTCCCGGGCCGCTGCGGTCGAGTACGACCAGTACCTCCGGCTACGCACGTCCGGGCGAGATGACGGCCCCTCAAAGGATGCTGCCGATACGGAAGATGGGTCCGTGTCCGTCTCGGCGCTGCTCGCGTCGAGTCTCGGTGTCGTCGCCGCGGGCGTGTACGTCCTGAGCGGGTTCGATCTGCACGCCCTCGATGTACGCCCACATCTGAACGACGGACTGATCATGGTGGTGGTGATCCTGGCCGCCGTGACGGCGGGCGCGGCGCTGGGCGACCTTCTCTGGTCGCTGGCGACGCGCGGCCGCCCCACCCCGGAGGACCGCGATCCCGAGCTCAGACACGCCCATGAGGAGTGGCAACTGACCCTGCTGGAGCGGGGAGTGATGCCGTTTCTGCTCGGCCGGCTGGAGGGGACGGTCTCGGTCCAGCCCCCGCTCCAGTCCCCGCTCCAGCCCGCTCTTCAACCTTCGCTTCAGCCCTCGACGAGGGAGCGGCCCAGCCAGTCGGACTTGTCCTTCGCACCGGGCAGCGCGAAGAAGTAGCCACCCCCGGTGGGGCTGATGTAGTCGACGAGCGGCTCGTCGATCAGACGTGTCTGCGTCGCCTCGAACTGACGTACCACGTCCTGCTGGTAGGAGCAGAAGGCCAGGCCCATGTCGAGGTTGCCCGCCTTGTCGACACCCCGGTCGTAGTTGTAGCCGCGGCGCAGGATCCGGGTCGTGTCGGTCTTCGCCGTACGGGGGTTGGCGAGCCGGATGTGGGCGTCCAGCGGGATCGCCTCGCCCTTGGGGTCCTTGGTGTAGCGCGGGAGGTCGGTCTCCTGGGCGCCGTCCAGCGGAGCGCCGGTGTCACGGCGGCGGCCGATCATCTTCTCCTGCTCGGTGAGCGAGACCCGGTCCCAGAACTCGACCAGCATGCGGATGATCCGGATGACCTGGTAGCTGCCACCGACCGCCCAGGACGGTTCGCCGTCGGCCGCGGTGACCCAGACCAATTCGTCCATCTCGCGGGACGAGGTCGTGTCCGGGTTGGCGATGCCGTCCTTGAACCCGAGGAAGTTGCGCTGCGCGCCAGTCGGACGCGACGGGTTCTGGAAGCCGTCGATGCGCCACTTGACCTGCATCGCGCCGCGCGTGTGCCGGGTGATGTCGCGCAGGGCGTGCAGCACCGTGTCGGAGTTGGCGGCGCACAACTGCAAGGACAGGTCGCCGTGGCACTCGGCGGCGTCGAGGTTGTCGTTGGGGAAGGTGCGCATCGGCCCCAGGTGGCGCGGTATGCGGTCGGCGAGTCCGTAGCGGCCGTCGAAGAGCGAGGCGCCGACGCCCACGGTGACGGTGAGGTCGTCCGCGGGCAGGTCCGGCCCCAGCAGGCCGCTGTCGGAGGGCGGTGCGCCCACGCCGAGGTCGACCGGGGTGCCGCCGATGGTCAGGAAGCGGGCCCGTTCGGTGATCGTGCGCAGCAGGGCGGCCAGTTCGCCCCTGTCCTTGGCGATGACGTCGAAGGAGACGAAGACGGCGGCTCTGGGCGCGGGAGTGGTGATGCCGGCCTGGTGGGCGCCGTGGAAAGACACTTCGCCGCCGCCCGAGTCGACCGCCGCGGCGGGGGTGCTGCCCGCGGCCGCCTGGACCCCGACGAGCCCGGCGCCCGCCAGGGCGGCTCCGGCCACGCCGACACCGACAGCGGTCTTGGTGAACGTACGGCGGCCGAAGGGGCAGCCGCCCGGCGCGGCCTGGTCGTCCTGGCTCGGAGTCGTCATCGGGGAGGTCCTCTCCTGTGGGCACATGGTCCCGGTACAGCGGGGGCGGTGGTACGGCACGGGTGGGCCGACGCGTTGGGGTCGGCGCCGCTGGGCTGCTCAAGCGGCCCTTGGCGGCTCACGCGGCCTTGCGGATCTCCAGGAGGTCCGGGATCGGGGCGAGGTCTTCCAGTAGCTGGCTGACCGTGCCGTCGAGGCGCTGCCGGTCGGTGTCGGACAGCTTGTCCAGCGGCGTCCAGGTGCCGTCCTCGGCCCGCTGGGCGAGCACCAGTTGCTCGGTGCGCCGCATCCACGTGTCGACGGCGGGGAGCACCTCGGCGTTGCGCTTGTCGATCAGCGGGCGGAGCAGGGTGAGCAGTTCGCGGGTGCCGTCGAGGTTGGCCTCGGTGGTGGCGAGCTCGGTACCGCTGCCGTAGTCGGCGGTGCCGCTCAGTTCGCGGTGCAGGGTGTTCTCGAGGATCTCGTGGGTGCGCAGCGGGAGGTCGGCCGGGTCGAAGTCCTGCTTCGGGAAGTCCTTGCGCAGGGCGTCCACGTCGGCGGCGAGCCGCTTGGTGTACGGCGCGAGCGTGGCGGCGGACCGGCCGTGCCACAGGCCGTACTCGATGCGGTGGAAGCCGGTGAAGGCCGGGTCCTCGACCCCGCCCGCGAGTCCGGCCGTACGGCCGTTGATCTTCGCGTCGAAGTCGGCGAAGGTGCCGTAGGCGGCGCCGAGCGAGGCGTACCGCGTGTGCGCGGCCAGCCAGTCCTCGCGGGCCCGGTCGAGCTTGCCGGCGTCGATGTCGCTCCGCAGGGTGCGCGTCTTGGTCTGCAGGTCGGCCAGGCCCTGGTCGACATAGGCCCGGTAGGCGGCCAGCGGTGCGGCGAGGTCCTTCTCGGAGACCGGCAGCACGGCCTGGACGGAGCCGCCGCCCGCGCTGACGCGCACGGCCGCCGAGGTGACGGCCTTCCCGCCGTTGGGTACACAGCGCCAGGCGTACGAGCCCGTCCCGACGGTGGCGATCAGGGCGCGGGTGGTGCCGGGGGCTATGCCCTCGACCTCGCCGTAGACGGCGTTGCTGACCGGGTCGATCAGATAGATCTCGGAGGTACGGGAGCCGGTGTTGCGCACCTGGAAGGTCTGCCGGCCCGGCTTGGGCGCGGTGAAGCCCCTGCCACAGTCGGTCGCGGACACCTCGACGACAGGTGTCCCGGACGCGGGCTTTCCGCCGCTGGCGGCGATGGTGATCCCCGCGATGAGCGCGGGCGCGGCGACGAGAGCGGCGGGGACCGTCCAGCGGGGGAAGCGACGAGGGGTGGACGGCTTGGCCGCGGGGGGCTCGGTGGGAGCGGACGCCTTATCGGGGCCGGAGGAAGCGGGCTCGGCGGGCTTCTCGCCCTCGGTGGCGAGCGTGGCGGAGTGCTCAGCCTCGGTCACGGACGACGCGGTCGGCGCGGCGGACTTGTCGGCGCCCGAGGAAACAGATCCGGCCTCGTCCCCGACCGGAGCGGGCGCGGTGGACCGCTCGGCCTCGACGACAGTCGACGCGGAGCCACTTCCGGCGCCGGGGGCGGCGACCGCAGCGCCCTGCGTGGCGGCGGGTTCCGCGGTCTTCTCCGCCTCTGCGGAGTCGAGCGGCGGCGCGGACATGAGCTTGGTCGCTCTCGCGACGTCCGTCGCGGCGAGCACCGCGGCGTTCGCGCCCTCGGCAGGCTCGTCGGCCACCGCGCCAGCGACCCCCGCGGGCACGGAGCCGTCCGACGACCGGGCCCGCACAACGGCGGACCCGGGGACGCCGCGCACGAACAGCGTCATCACGATCGCCAGGTACGCGCCGTAGACGCCGACCTGAAGCCAGGTCATCTGCGGGGTGAGGTTGAGCGTGCCCTGGACGACGGTGACGTACCAGGAGGCCGGGTCGAGATGCGCCGAAAGATCGAAGGCGTACGACGTGCCGCCCGGGATCACCGTGGCTTCCTGGAGGTCGCGCATGCCGTAGCCGAGAACGCCCGCGGCGATGACGATGAGCACGGCGCCGGTGATGGTGAAGAAGCGCGTGAGGTTGATGTGCAGTACACGCCGGTACAGGCCCCAACACAGCGCCGCGGCGATCAGCAGCCCGGCCGCCGCTCCGGCCAGCGGACCCGAGGAACTCCCGGCGGCCTGCGCGGTGGTCCACAGGAACAGCGCGGTCTCCAGGCCCTCACGGCCGACGGCGAGGAACGACGTGGCGATCAGTACCCCCGTGCCCATGCCCAGCGCGGCGGTGACCTTCTGCCTGATCTCTCCGGAGAACGTACGGGCCGAGCGCCGCATCCAGAACACCATGGCGGTGACGAACACGACCGCGACCAGACTGAGCGTGCCGCCGAACGCCTCCTGCGACTTCCCGGACAGGTTCGCCGCGGTGAACGTCAGGACCGCGCCGAAGCTCGTCGACAACCCGATGGCGGCGGCAACTCCCGTCCACACATGGGGCAGTCGGGCACGCTGGTCGGACCGTACGAGTGTGGCGACCAGAACCGAGACGATCAGTCCCGCTTCCAACCCCTCACGCAGACCGATCAGAAAGCTGGGAAACGCGTCGTCCCACACCTCGGGCCTCTCTCCGATACAGCGAATACCAGGCCGGGCGGCCAAGGGCGGGGCTTAGTGTAGGCATGCCTAACTAAGCGTCAAGAGAGCACACAAATCGCGACACAGTGGACGTGATCCGCGGCCCCGGACCGCGTCGGCCGCATCGAGGGCGGATCGGCCGATCAGCCGACGCGACAGCCGCACAGGGCCGACTTCACACCTCTGACCTGTGGCTATGCGAGGACGGAAGGGAAATGAACGCGGCGTCCGCGGCCATTCACGGGGCGCACCGCGACGGCCCGGCGGCGTGACCACACCCCCGCCCGGGACCTTCTCTCCGCGCTGCGATTCTTACCAGCCCCTTACCGCACGGCACCGCCCGGACCAGGCAGTCTTTCCCCGCAACGCCGTCGACCACCGTTCGTTAAGACCCTCGGCGGCAATCCTCACCGCGACCACAACTCTCCTTTCCCTTACAGCATGTAGGGTTTCCCCGCTCTGCCCTTCGTAGGGAACGCACAGGGTTTCCCCACCTCCGCTCCCGCGGCCCTCCCCCACCGCCCTCTCCCCAAGGTGATGCTCCACCGTGTCTGCCCAACAGCCAGTACTCGTCCCGGAACAGCGGAACTCGAAATCGCGCCGGACGGACCCGACCGGACGGCGGGCCATCGGCGCCCGGCTGCGACCACGGGCGGCCACGGCCACGGTCTGGTACCTGCGACTGCTCGCGCTGCTCAACGTGGTGGCGGTCACCTCGCTGCCGTTCCGCGAAGAGGTGCACGAACACAACGGAGGTGAGTTCTTCACCCCCTACCTGGCCACCGCCGGGCTGGTCTCGGCCGCGCTGGCACTGTTCCTGGCCCTGGTCATGCGGCGCCGCAAACGGGCCGCGTGGATCTTCAACATGCTGCTGGCGGGACCGCTCTTCGGGCTGTACGTCCTGGCCCTCACGCAGGAGCAGTGCCGAAGGCACGGCTTCAACTGGTTCTCGACCCTGTTCACCGGGCTCTTCGTCGTCGCGCTACTCGTGGGACGGAGGGAGTTCCAGGCCGTCGGGGACCGCTCCAACCCCCGGCTGGCGCTGGCCGTCGGCGCCGGCGGCATCCTGGTCAGCGGCACCCTCGGAACGCTGCTGGTGAGCGCCACCAACAAGGTGTCCGGCTCGCCGCTGAGCGACCGGATCGCGTACACGCTGCTGCGCGGAATCAGCGTCGGCCCGCTCGCCGACCACCTCGACTCCGTGGTCGCACCCCGCTGGGTGGACGTCATCATCAACATCCTGATGGCGGCGTCCTTCCTGTTCGTGCTCTACGCCTGCTTCCGCGCGCCGCGTGGGCGTGAACTCCTCGGCGAGGACGACGAACGACGGCTGCGCGAGCTCCTCGCCAAACACGGTGAACGGGACTCACTGGGCTACTTCGCGCTGCGCCGCGACAAGGCCGTCATGTGGTCCCCGAGCGGCAAGGCGGCGATCGCCTACCGGGTGGTCGGCGGGGTGACCCTGGCCTCCGGCGACCCGATCGGCGACCCCGAGGCCTGGCCGGGCGCCATCGAGGCGTGGCTGCACGAGGCGCGACGGCACGCCTGGACGCCTGCCGTGATGGGCGCCAGTGAGGAGGCCGGCACCATCTACGCCCGGCACGGCCTCGACGCCCTCGAACTCGGCGACGAAGCCATCGTGGACCGCGCCGACTTCACCCTCGAAGGGCGCGCGATGCGCGGAGTGCGCCAGGCGCACAACCGCATCCGCCGGGCCGGGTACACCGTCGGCATCCGTCGCCACGAGGACATCCCCGAGGCCGAGATGACTACGCTGATCGACAAGGCGGACCACTGGCGGGACGGCGAGACCGAGCGCGGGTTCTCCATGGCGCTCGGCCGGCTCGGCGACCCGGGCGACGGCCGGTGCGTCATGCTGGAGTGCCGCGACAGCCAGGACGAACCGCGGGCCGTGCTGAGCTTCGTGCCGTGGGGCGAGAAGGGGCTGTCGCTCGACCTGATGCGCCGGGACCGGAACTCCGAGAACGGACTCATGGAGTTCATGGTCATCGAACTCCTGCTGCGCGCCCAGGAGATCGGGGTGCAACGGGTCTCGCTGAACTTCGCCATGTTCCGTTCCGTCTTCGAACGCGGCTCCCGGCTGGGCGCCGGCCCCGTGCTGCGTCTGTGGTGCACGGTGCTGACCTTCCTCTCCCGCTGGTGGCAACTCGAGTCCCTCTACCGGGCCAACGCCAAGTACCGGCCCGTCTGGGAACCCCGCTACCTCCTGTTCGAGAAGAGCAGCGACCTCCCCCGCATCGGCGTCGCCGCCGCCCGTGCGGAGGGCTTCCTCACCCCGCCCGCCCTGCCCGCGCTCGGCCGCCGCCCCCTCCTGCGGGCACCGGGTGGACGGACACAGCCACCGCACGAGGGCGGGCTGATCCCCAGACAACAGACGCGCACGGACGGCGAGACGACTCCGGACGCCCGAAGCGGCGCGCAGACCAACACCTCGTCCACCACCACCTCTTAGAGCGGCGCCCCCACCCGGTACCCGCCATGTCATGGTCACCCGACGTTCACGTCGTGCGGAAACGATGCGGCCGATCACCGAGCCCGCCCCCGGACGAATCGACTCCCCCATGAAACGCATCGCGGCCGCCCCCGCCCTGGCTCTCGCCCTCTCCGCGCTCTCCGTCCTCCTCGTGTCCCCGCTCCCGGCGCGGGCCGCCGGCGGGGCGTCGGGGAGTTATGGGTCGAAGACGCCGTACGCGCCGCGGCAGGACGCCCGTACGTACCAACGGGCGCCGAAGGGCTTCGTCCCGGTCTTCACGGAGAACGTGTCCCGGCACGGTTCACGCGCGGCGACGAGCGGCGAGGACGGCCAACTGATCCTCCAGCTGTGGGACAAGGCCGAGAGCGAGGGCGAACTCGCCCGGGCCGGTGCTAAGTTCGGACCGCGGGTGCGCTCGCTGCTGGCGGCGATGGAGAAGGTCGGGTACGGCAACCTCAGCGGTCGGGGCAAGCGGGAGATCCAGAACACGGCACGGCGTATGGAGCGGCGGCTGCCCGGACTGTTCACACGCATCGCCGAGGACTCCGAACCGATCGACGTGGTCAGCTCGGGCCAGGGCCGCGCCGTCGACAGCGGCACCCTCTTCGCCTCGGCCCTCGCGGACGCCGACCCGGCCCTCGGCCCCCTCATCGGCCCGGCGCGCACCGACCCCGACCTGCTCTACTTCCACAAGTCCGCGGGCGGTGCCGCCTACCGCGACTACATCGCGAACGACCAGCGACTGGCCACCACCCTCAAGAGCATCACCGAGCAGCCGGCCACCCACCGCGCCGCCCGCGACGTCCTGAGGAAGATCTTCACCCCGGCCTTCGTCCGGCGGATCTCGGCCGGGGAGTTCGCCGCCATCGGCAGCGAGGTGGACGCGGCCCAGGCGGTCTACAACCTGTACAGCATCGCCCCGTCCATGAGCGACGAGGGCAGCTGGCACCTGGAGCGCTACCTCGCTCCGCGCGACGCCGCCTGGTTCGCCTATCTCGGCGACGCCGAGGACTTCTACGAGAAGGGGCCAGGCTTCGCGGACAGCGACATCACGTACAAGATGGCGGACGTCGTGCTCGACGACTTCTTCAAGAAGGTCGAGGCCAAGCGTGACGGGACCAGCGACCTGGGCGCCGAGCTGCGCTTCACCCACGCCGAGGAGATCATCCCGCTCGCCGCTCTCATGCGCCTGCCGGGCAGCACGAAGCCGGTGACGACGACTGAGCCGTACACCTATGCGGACAACCCCTGGCGGGGCGGCTCGGTGGCTCCGATGGCCGCGAACGTCCAGTGGGACGTGTTCCGCAAGGGCGACACCTACCTGGTGCGGATGCTCTACAACGAGAAGGAGACCGCGTTCAAGGCGGTCTGCGCGCCCGTGGCGAAGGGCAGCGCCTTCTACGACCTGGCCGAGCTGGAGCGCTGCTTCGGGCGCACGAAGTCGTGAAAGGTGCCTTCTTCCAGGTGACTTGGGAACTTCTTTACGGATTCCGTCAGTTCTGATCACACCGGCTCGATGCTCGCTCCGAGCCGGTTCGAAGCGATGAGTGCAATCAGTGAAGGAGCCACACCGACATGGTGTTCAAACGGCTGCTCGGGGCGATGGGTGCAGGCGGCCCCTCGGTGGACACGGTTCTCGACGGCGGCGCGGTGGCGCCCGGCGGGATCCTGTCCGGGCAGGTCCATCTCCAGGGTGGCAGCGCGGACGTGCAGATCGAGCACATCGGGCTCGAGCTGATCGCCCGGGTGGAGGCCGAGCACGAGGACGGGGAGAGCGAGGGCGTCGTCGTCTTCGAAAGGTTCACGGTCGGCGGCGGTTTCCGTCTCGCCGAGGAGGAGCGGTACAGCGTTCCGTTCCGTGTGTCCCTGCCCTGGGAGACACCGGTCAGCGAGCTGTACGGGCAGCCGCTGGGCATTGTCCTCGGCGTGCGTACCGAGCTCGCGGTGGCCGGTGCGAGGGACAAGGGCGACCTGGATCCGCTCGCGGTGCGTCCGCTGCCCGTCCAGGAAGCGGTCCTGGAGGCGCTGGGTCAGCTGGGCTTCGGCTTCAGGTCCGCCGACCTCGAGTACGGCCACATCGGGGGTACGGGGCAGCAGTTGCCCTTCTACCAGGAGATCGAGCTGACCCCAGCGCCGCAGTACGCGCATGTGGTGAACGAGATCGAGCTGACCTTCCTCGCCACCCCCGCAGGTATGGAGATCGTCCTGGAGGCCGACAAGCGTGGCGGGCTCTTCGAGTCCGGGCAGGACGCGCTCACCCGCTTCACGGTGAGCCATCACGATGTCGAGGCCCGCGACTGGAACGGCGAAGTCGACGGCTGGATCAGGCAGTTGGTCGAGCACCGGGCGTCGTACGGCTCCCACGCCACGTACGGTCACGCCGATCCGTATGCCGGGGGGAGCTCGTACGGGCATCACTCGGGCCATGAGTCGGGCCATGAGAGCCACCGCTCCGGGCCCGGCGTCGGTACCGCGGTCGCGGTCGGCGCGGCGGGGCTCGCGGTGGGGGTGGTCGGCGGCCTGGTCGCGGCCGAAGTCGTCGACGAGGTGGGCGACTTCTTCGAGGGCGACGAGGACGACGAAGGCGGCGAAGAGGACTGAGTCCTCAGTCGGGTCCGTGTCCTGGTGCGGTGCGCGCCGTCCCAGGACACGGACCCCGGGGGCTCAGTGCGCGGCGCCCGGAACCTCGGTCGTCACGCGCGGGGCGTCCTGCTCGGCGGAGTTCCTGATGACCGCCGTGGGGGTCACCGCAGCCGCGTCCTTCTCGGCGGTGGCGGCGGACGTGGGGTTCTCGTCCTTCATCGCCTTGGTCTCGCTCTTGAGGATGCGCATCGACTTGCCCAGTGCCCGGGCGGTGTCCGGCAGCTTCTTCGAGCCGAACAGCACGATGAACAAGATCGCCACGATCAGGAGGTGCCAGGGTTCCAGTCCGTTGCGGAGCATCGCGCGCCCGCCCTTCTTCGCCTCGGTCGAGGGCGCGCGTCCCACTGGCCGCCACCCGCTTGAAGATTGCTGCTTTGCGCAACAGTACAACCATGGGGTCGGATCGGACGTCTCCCGGCTCCCCCTTCTGCTCTTGTTCCTCTCCTGTTCCGACGCTATTCCGTGCGCAGCGCGGTGGCGGTTCGCGTCCGAGCGGCCCAGCCCGCGGGCAGCAGCGCGCCCAGGACGGCGATCAGCAGGCCGCCGAGGGCGAGCAGGATCAGTTCGGGCGTGCGGTAGACGGCGATGACGGACTCGGGCAGCTCCAGCCCGGCGCTGTGCCCCATGGCCGGCATGACCCAGCCGTGCAGGGCGACACCGAGCGGCACCCCGAGGGCGCCGCCGACGAGTCCGGTCACGACGACCGAGGTGACGACCATGGCGACGGTCTGTCGCGGGGTCATCCCGAGGGCCTTGTGGATGCCCAGGTCGCGGACCCGTTCACGGGTGTCGAGGACGACTCCGTTGAGCACGCCGAGTCCGGCGACCGCGACGAGCATCAGGGTGAGGACGGCGGTCAGTGAGTTCAGGACGGTGACCGTGCTGCTGTTGTCGCCCACCCGACCGGTCTCGGCGGTGACGCCCAGCGGCCGCAGTACGGCGTTCAGCCGGGTGGCGTAGGCCGCCACGTCCGTGCCGGATCTCACCGCGATCTGGTGGCTCTCGACCTGGAGGTCCGGTTCGGCGGCGGCGAGGGTCGCGCGGTCGGTGAAGACCTCCATGCCCTGGTGGTGGGTGTCGAGGACCTCGCCGACGATCCGGACCGTGACGGCCGTGCCATGGTCGTTCAAGGAGACGGTGTCGCCGACCCGGGTGCCGGTCGCGGTCAGGAAGGGGGTCGGCACAACGGCCTCACCCGACCTCGCGATCCACCGCCCCGACACCATCGCGTAGCCGCCCCAGGAGGCGTCCCCGGTGAACGCGACGACGTTGACGACACCGGCCGCCCCCGAGACGGTGGCCTGGGTCGTGGCGACGCCGTAGTACTTCCCGGTGCCCGGCTGGGAGTCGATGGCCGCCGTGATCGCGGCGGGATCGGCCGCGGCCGATCCCGCGGCACCCGGACTCCTGGCGCCCGGTGCCTCGGGGCCCTGCGGTTCCCGGACTCCGACGGTGACGTCGGCGGCGTCGTGCGCCCGCGCGGCCATCACCTCGGCGAGCGACGAGGAGAGGCCGACGGCGAAGGTGACGGCCACCGCGCCGAACACGACGGCCGCGCCCATGGCGGCCGAGCGGGCCGGGCGGGCGAAGGGACGCGCCAGCCCGAGGCCGACCGGCCTCGGGAGCGGCAGCAGAGCGCTCACCCGGGCCGCCGGCCGTCCACGCCTTGGGAACGCCGTACGGCCGACGGCGAGCGCGTCCACCGTGCGCAGCCGTCCCGCCCGCCACGCGGCAGCCCAGGCGGTGACCGCCACCAAGCCCAGCGCCCCCGCGATCACAGCGAGGTCGACCCAGGGGGTGACCGCCAGGCCGCCCGTTCCGTAGACGTTCGCGGAATCGGACAGCACCGGGACGGCGGCGAGATTGCCCGCGACGACACCGAGGGCGGTGCCGATCGCGGCCGGGACCAGGGCCTGGCCGACGTACGCCCGTACCACCTGGTGCGGGGTGAATCCGATGGCCTTGAGGATGCCGATGCGCCGCAGCCCCGCGCCGACCGTACCCGCGACCACGTTGCCGACGATGAGCACCGACATGATCAGGCCGAGGACGCCGAACGCGAGCAGGAAGGGGACGAACAGCGCGGTCTCCCGGTCGGCCGTCTTCTTGACCGTCAGCCAGGACTGCGCCCCGGTCACCGCCCCCGCAGGAACGACCGCGGTCACCGCGCGGCGGCCCACGGCGACCTGCGTGGCGGTGTCCGGCCTGGTGAGGCGGTAGAGCATCTCGTAACCGGCGTTCCGGCCCTTCGGCGTCAGCGCGGCGATCTGGGCGGGGACGACCCAGGCGTCACCGGTGCGGCTCGCCGACCGGGCCAGGCCGACCACCTTCAGCGTCGGCCCCCCGGGCAGTCCGGGGAACGTGAGCCGCCGCCCGAGGCTCGGGAAGGGCTGGGATCCGTCGGAGACCACGATCTCGCCGGGGCGCTCGGCCCACCGTCCCTCGGTCAGTGCGACCCGGTCGACGCCGGTGTGCGGCTCGGCGCGGCCGACGACCGTCATCGGCACCCCGTCGATGCCGCCGGCCACGCCTTCGATCTCGGTGTGCGGGGTGAGCGTCACGGTCCCGAACGGGCCGGACGCCTCGGCCACCCCCGTGGCGTCCGCCGAGGCGGACAACCGCGCCGCCGTGGCCCGGCGCGCGTCGAACTGCACAGACAGGTGCGCCCCGTGCTCCCGGGCGAAGGCGTGGTCGAAGGGCGCGCTGGAGGCCACCAGGAGCGATCCGCCGAGGACCGCCGCGGTCACGGCCATCATCATGGTCAGCCCGATCACGAGGGTCTGCACCCGGCGGCGGCCGACGCCCGAGCGGACGACCCGGTCCAGCGCGCTCATCGGACCGCCTCCGGCCTGACGTCCTCGGCGATCCGGCCGTCGACGAGCCGAACGGTGCGGCTGGTGCAGGACCGGGCCAGCGCGAGGTCGTGGGTGACGACCACGATGGTCTGGCCATCGGCGTTGAGGTCGGTGAGCAGTTGGCCGACGTCCTCCCCGGAGGCGCTGTCCAAGGCGCCGGTCGGTTCGTCGGCCAGTAGCAGGGACGGACGGTTCATCAGGGCTCTGGCCACGGCGACGCGCTGGCGTTCGCCGCCGGACAGCCGCCCGGGGTAGGCACGGGCGTGCCGGTCGACACCGAGCGTCTCGAGCAGTTCCGCGGCGCGCCGGTGCGCCTCGGCGCGTGGCATTCCGGCGAGTTGGGCGGGCAGGACGACGTTGTCGGCGACGGTCAGGTCGTCGAGCAGGTTGAAGAACTGGAAGACCATCCCGATCCTGTCCCGCCGGTAGCGCGCCGAGGCGGCCTCGCCGAGTCCGTCGACCCGTACACCGTCCACGGTGACCGTCCCGGTGTCCGGTCGGTCCAGGCCGGCGATCAGGTTGAGCAGGGTGGACTTGCCGCTGCCGGACGGTCCGAGGATCGCGACCGCCTCGCCGGCCCGGACGGTCAGCGACGTGTCGTGCAGTGCGGGCGGCCCGTCGTCGTACTTCCGGCTCACCTCGCGCAGTTCGATCAGGGGTGTGGTCATGGAGTCTCCCTCGGTCCCGCCCGCCGGTCGGCCGGTCTGCCCGGACGCTAGGCGCGCCGCCGCTCCGGGCGCGTCGGTCGGCCGAGTCATTTCCGCTACCGCGTCCGGATGAAGCCGTACCGGGTCATCCCTGCGATGTAGGCGAGCGATGTAGGGGCAGGTCGCGCCGGGGTCGGCAAGGAGGATGCCGCGGTGGGCGGCGCGCGGCGAGAATGGCCCGGTGATGAACGCGTCGATCGGGCACTCCGCGCCCGACCCGGTGGGGGTCCTGGACCATCCGCGGTCGGACGCGGCCGAACCGCCGGAACGCCTCCTGCGCCCAAGGCACCTGCTGGAGCGGGTGATCGGCCTGCGCAAGGGCCTCTTCACCCACTCCCGGCCGTTCCGCACGGCCCTCGAGCACCTGAGCCTTCAGACGGGTCCGCTCCCGCGACCGACCCGCCGAAACCTCGCCTTCGACGTCATGCTGACGCTCGTCCTCGCGGGCGCCTTGACCGAGTGGGCCGTGGAATCCGGTGCCGGTCGGGTGCGCCACGCACACGACGGCATCGCCCCGTTCGTCGGCTCGACAGAGACGGGCAGTGTGATCGTGGCGCTCGCGCTGGCGGGCGTCGCCACGCTGCCCCTGGCGCTGCGCCGCCGTTACCCACTGGCCGTGCTGTGGGTCGTGACGGGCGCCGCGGCGCTGACACCGCACGACGCGCAGCGGCTCGTCTTCTACCCGTGTGTCGTCGCCGCCTACAGCGCGGCTGCATACGGCCCCTACCGCGTGGCCACGTTGGCGAGTCTGCCGGTGACGGCGGTCTCGGTCGCCACGATCGGGACATCGATGTCCTCGGGGCCGACTTCTCGGTACGTGCCGCCCACGGTGCCCACCCAGTACGTCACGCTGCTGATCCTCGTCCCGCTCGTGGTGGCGGCGAGCGGGCTGCGGATGTGGAAGCTGCGGGCCGACGAGAGCCGGGCACGGATGTCGGCGCTGGAACGTGAGCGGGCCGCGGAGCTGCGCCGCGCCGCCGAGCACGAACGCGCCCGAATCGCCCGTGAGTTGCACGACGTCGTCACCCACAACGTCAGCGTGATGGTCATCCAGGCCGGGGCAGCCCGCAAGGTCATGGACGTCGCGCCCGACCAGGCCCGCGAGGCCCTGCTCGCGGTCGAGGCGGGGGGCCGGGCGACGATGGCCGAACTGCGGCACGCCATAGGGCTGTTGACGATGGAGGCCGAGGGGCCGGAACCGGCCGCCGCGGTGGATCTCGCGCCGCAGCCGGGACTGGACCGGTTGGAGTCCCTGGTCGGACGGGTGCGCGAATCCGGTGTATCCGTGGAACTGACGATGACGGGGCCGGCCCGTGCGCTGCCGTCAGGGGTCGATCTGGCCGCGTACCGGGTGGTGCAGGAAGCGTTGACGAACACGGTGAAGCACGCTGTCGGCGCCAAGGCGACAGTGACGGTCGAGTACGGCGCCGACCGCCTCCGCGTCGACGTCAAGGACACCGGAGGCACCCCGGACGCCTCCGCGACGACCACCGGAAACGGCCGCGGCCTGCTCGGTCTGCGCGAGCGACTGGCCGTGTACGGAGGCACCTTGGACACCGGACGACGTCCGACCGGCGGCTACCGTGTCACCGCGCTGATCCCCCTGGAGGCGTGATGACGTCACCGCTTCGGGTGGTGGTCGCCGACGACCAGACCCTCGCCCGTACGGGCTTCCGGATGATCCTCATGGCCGACGGCATCGACGTGGTCGCGGAGGCGGCCGACGGCGCCGAGGCCGTGGAGGCGGTCCGTCGCACCCGCCCCGACGTGGTGCTGATGGACATCCGGATGCCGGAACTCGACGGCCTGGAGGCCACTCGCCGCATCCTGACCGGCGCGTCCGACCCACCTCGCGTGATCATCCTGACGACATTCGATCTCGACGACCTGGTGTACGCGGCACTGACCGCCGGAGCCAGCGGGTTCCTCCTCAAGGACGTCACCCCCGAGCACCTCGTCTCCGCCGTCCGCCTGGTCCGCTCCGGTGACGCGCTCCTGGCCCCGGCGATCACCCGCCGCCTGGTCGAACGCCATGCCCGTCGGTCCCCCGAGACGGCCGCGCTCCATCGTGACCTGGCCCCCCTGACCCCGCGCGAACTCGAAGTCCTGCGTCTGCTCGCCCAGGGCCTGAGCAACACCGAACTCGCCGCTCACCTCCACCTCGCCGAGGCGACGGTCAAGACCCATGTCGCCCGCATCCTCGCCAAACTAGGCCTCCGTGACCGCGTCCAGGCGGTCGTCACGGCGTACGAGACGGGCCTGGTCACACCCGGCACCGTGGCGGAGAGCGCGTAGGACCGACGATTTTCCGTCGGCAACTCCCGCTCAATTTCTACAGTGATGTAGTTTCTGATGTCGATCCATCCAGCACCGGGTGTCCAGTCACCCGGCCGACGGCAGCACGGAGGAGAGCAGCGTGGGAGTTTCCCTGTCCAAAGGCGGCAATGTCTCGCTCAGCAAGGAAGCGCCGGGCCTGACCGCGGTCCTGGTCGGCCTGGGCTGGGACGTGCGGACCACGACGGGCACCGACTACGACCTCGACGCGTCCGCGCTGCTGGTCGACGAGTCGGGCAAGGTCCTCTCGGACCAGCACTTCGTCTTCTACAACAACCTGAAGAGCCCGGACGGTTCGGCCGAGCACACCGGAGACAACCTGACCGGTGAGGGCGAGGGCGACGACGAGTCGATCAAGGTGAACCTGGCCGGCGTACCGGCCGAGGTCGCCAAGATCGTGTTCCCGGTCTCGATCCACGACGCCGACGCCCGCGGACAGAGCTTCGGCCAGGTCCGCAACGCGTTCATCCGCGTCGTCAACCAGGCCGGCGGCACCGAACTCGCGCGCTATGACCTGTCGGAGGACGCCGCGTCCGAAACCGCGATGATCTTCGGCGAGTTGTACCGCAACGGCGCGGAGTGGAAGTTCCGCGCGGTGGGCCAGGGGTACGCCTCGGGTCTGTCCGGGATCGCCTCCGACTTCGGCGTCGGAGTCTGACGCGTCCCGCCGGATCCCCGTCCACCCCCCGTCCGCAACACGCCCCCATGGCACCCGTGACTGTCAGTGCCGTGGTGCACACTCGCGATGAGTTGCCGTACGCCTGGGGAGGACGCTGTGTTCGCGGGGATGGACGAGGTCGGCTGGGCCTCGATGAAACACGCCTATGGAAGTGCCGAGGACGTCCCGGAGTTGCTCCGGGGACTGGCCTCCTCCTGCGCGCAGGAGCGTGAGAGAGCGCTCGACGGGATGTACGGGGCCGTGCATCACCAGGGCGATGTGTACGACTCGACGCTCGCGTGCGTCCCCTTCCTGTTCGAGCTCGTCGGGCACTCGGAACTCCCCGACCGGGGCGGCATCGTGGAGCTGCTCGTCAGCATCGGCGGTGGGGACGCCTTCGACGACGGTCCGCTCGAAGGCGAGGACGGCGCCGAAGGCAACTACGCCATGGCCCGGACGGCGATACGGGCGGGTGCGACGGCCTTCATAGGCCTGCTCGCGGACCGGGACCCGGAGGTGCGCCGGGCGGCACCGACGGCGCTTGTGCGCTTCCTCGGCCAACCGGAGCGGGTACTGGGACTGTTGACGGGACGGCTCGAGGAGGAAGAGGAGGAGCAGGTCCGGCCGGCCCTGGCCGAGGGCCTGGGACTGTTCGCGCGCCTGCACACCGCGTCCGCCGCTCCCGCGGTGGAGTGCCTGGTCGAACTCTGTGCCGCTCCGCACGACCCCGGGCTGCGGCTCGCCGCGCTCGGCCAACTCGCCAGCTGCGCGCCCGACCGCCTGCCCTCCGACCTCGTGCCCACCGTCGTCGCGCTGCTCCGGGCCAGATCGCGACGCCCTCGGGTGCCGGACCAGCCCGAGCGGCCCGACACCGACACACTCATCGGCCACCTGCGACGCCTGCGCCCCGCAGACGAAGAGGGGGGTCATCTCCTGCGGACCCTGCACACCGCTCTCGGCAGCCGGACGGCCGACCGGATCGCCCTCCTCAAGGGTCAGTTGACCAGCGCCGAATCGGCCGACCGGTGCAATGCCGTGTGGATGTCGGCGGGGCTCTTCCGTGAATGGCGGGGCTCCTACGAAGAGCTGGTCGTGTTGATCGGCGATCAGCTCGGCACGGAGGAGCAGCGGTTGCGCGACGCCGCGGCCTCCGTCCTGGAGTCCCTCTTCGGTCTGGCCACCCCGGCCAGCGACCATCTGGCCGCCCTGGTGGCGATGGGTCCAGAGCACCGCGTACGCCAGTGGGAGCGCGGCGTACCCACCCTCGCCGCCCCGCTCAAGGCGCTCGCCAGGGCCGGCGATCCACGCGCGGTGGCGGCGCTCGCCGAGGTGCTGGACGGTCCGGTCGTGCCGCCCGAAACGGGCTACGAGGTCCAGCACTTGGGCCCCGCGGCGGCCCCGCTCGCTCCACTGCTGCGCGAGCGGCTCGGCGAGCTTCCCCTCGACGCGCTCGATACGTACGACCGCGCCGTGCCGTTGCTGTTCGCGCTCGGCAGGCTGGAACACGCCCCGGCGGTACCGGAGATGCTGCGGCTGCTGCACGGTGTGCCGGAGGGGCTGCGAAGCCGGGGGTGGCTCGTGCGGGCGATCGCCGACGCGCTCGGCGGATGCGGCCCGGACGCTCGGGAGGCGATACCGGCCCTGCGCGAGCTGCTGGACGGGGAATGCGCGGTAGCGGCGGCCGGTGCCCTCTGGTCGGTGGAGGGAGACGCGGAGGCCGTACTGCCGACTCTGCGAAGAGAATTGGTGGAGGACCCGCTCCACGCACGCAACGCGGCCAAGGCCCTGGGCCGACTGGGGCCCGCGGCCCGACCCGCCCTGCCGACGCTGCGCCGCATGGCCGACTCCGGGAAGGTGTGGCGGCGCGCGATCGCCACGGCCGCCCTGTGGGACATCGCCGGGGATCCCGGGCCGGTCCTCCCGGCGCTCCGCTCCGCCTGGGAGCAGAACGCGGACACCCACGCCGTCCTCGCCGACTGTCTGACCCGGATGGGTCCGGCGGGCGCACCCGCCCACGATCTGCTCCGTACGGAACTCGCCACACCCCGGCGGCACCAGGCGCGCGCCGGCGGATACGGCAGCCATGACATCGACGAGGACGAACAGCTCCTGCGTGCCTGCCGCGCCGCCCTGGACGCCGCGTAGAAACCGCAGCTCAAGGCCAGTTGAGCACAACGCCTCGGGGCATTGTCAGACCCCTCCCCTACTGTGATCACCATCGTCGGCAGGTGGGTTCGGGAGGGGTCCTGTCATGGGTTGGATCGAGACATCCAGTGGGTACGCCGTCACGTTGGACGGCACGCAGGTGCGGTGCCGCAACGCGGCGGGGCGCACGCTGAAGCAGGTGCCCGGGAAGCTGCGGGACGACGTGGAGGTCATCCGACTGCGGCAGTTGGCCGAGTGGCTGGAGCGCCACGAGCAGGAGTGCCGCTCCCAGGTGGACACCTGGATCGTCCGCTCCCTGCCCGTGCCGACGGACCTGCTGGCCCGGGTGTGGCCCGACGCCGCCTGGCAGGCGGCGCTGCGCGACCTGGTGGTGGCACCGGTGAACACGGACGGCACGGTCTCCTTGGAGAGCGCCGGGTTCCTGCGGGACGCGGACCCGGATCAGGGCCTCGGCGTGGTCGACCTGGACGGCGACTCGGTCCGGCTCACGGCGCGGACGGTGGTGATACCCCATCCGGTGCTCCTCGAAGACCTGGAGGAGCTGCGGGAGTTCGCCGCGGAGCTCGGCGTCGAGCAGGGTGCGGGCCAGCTGTTCCGGGAGGTCTGGCCGCGGCCGGACGAGAGGGACGGCGCCGCGTTCGAGTGGAGCGCCTACGCCGGCGGGAAGTTCGAGGAACTGCGGCACGCGACGGCACGGGCGGGCTCCTACGGCTATCGCGTGCGCGGCGGGTACGCGGTGTGCCCGCTGATCGAGAGCGGGGTCGCGGTGGAGGCGGCGTACTGGATCGGCGCCGACTACCCGGAGTCCGAGACCCGCACCGGCGGCCTGGAGTGGCGGGCCGCGGGCGGACGCCGACTGCCGCTGCGGGAGGTGGGGCCGGTGGCCTGGTCGGAGGGGGTTCGGATGGCGGCCTTGGTGTACGCGGGGCGTGTGGTGAACGGCGAGGACGAGGAGGGGGAGCTGTGAGCGGGGATCAGCTGATGGAGTCGGGAGCGGTACTGCCGCTGGGCGAGGGTGCCGGCGACGTGCTGACGGCACGGACGTACGGGCATCCCGTGCTGGAGGGGCGCACGGTGGTGCGGCTGGTGCCCGAGGCGATCGGGGCCGCCGAGGACCTCGCCCTGGAGTACCTGGGCTTCGGCACCGCCGACTCGGCGCCGGTGGGCCGGGTGAAGCGCCGGTCGCTGGGCTTCCCCGCCTGGGCGCTGGTCAACGACCCGGTGAACGGGCACCATGCGCTCGCCGTGGTCAAGGAGATGGAGCGGCTCACCCGCATGGTGGCAAGCAAGCCGGGGCACGCCAAGGACGGCTTCGACGAGATCGGCACCCGGCTGGACCGCTCGGTGCCGCACTTCCTGCCGACCTACTACGAGCAGGTAGCCCGGCTGTTCCTGGCGGCGGAGTCGCGCCAGCACGCCGCGTCGTTCTTCGGCAAGGCCCGGGCCGCCGAGCAGCGCCACGCCCTCGACGTGGACGAGGACCGGCTGCGGGAGGTGTTCCTGGAGTTCGCCGGGGCGGGCGCGCTGAGCGGGAAGGCGCTGCGCGACCACGCCAAGGGGCTGGCGGCGCGGCTGTCCGGGGCAGACGCGTACGAGCAGTTCAGGACGCTGTCGTCGCAGCGCTGCGCGGCCGGGATCGCCCCCTACGCGGGCATGCTGGAGGATCTGCGGCGGCTGGCGAAGAGGGCGGGGCTCGATCCGCGTGCCGAGGAGCGTGCGCTGCTCGCCGAGATCCTCCCCTCGGGGGCCATGAACCGGGCGGCCGGGAGCTTCTGGAAGTCCGCGCTGCCCGCTCTGGCGGAGCTGACGCACGAGGATCCGGCGGTACGGGAGCGGTTGTTGACGCTGATGCCGTCCACGGGCGGTGATCAGCGCGAGGAGTTCGACGCGGCGTGGCTCGCGCTGCTCGACGCCTGCGGGGCGACCGGTCTGCTGCTCGACGGCACGGTCGACGCGGCGGACTGGCTGAGCTCCTGGGACCGGCACCGTCAGCGCGGCTGGCGGCAGCGCAAGCGGCTCGTCGAGGAACTCGCCCTGGTGGAGCGGCTGGCGCCCCGGCTGATCGCCGACGGCAAGCCGGTGCGACTGCTGCGCGAGCAGGGCTGGAACTCCTACGTGGATCTCGACCTGCTGGACACCGCCCTCGCGACGGGGGTGCCGGTCGCCGACCCCTCGCCGGGGACCGAGGGCCTGGAACTGCGCTACTGGACGGACGACGAGCGCCCGGGCCGCCGGGACCTGGCCGCGGTCACCACCGACCCGCGCTTCGCTCCCCTGTTGCGCAGGGCGGTGGAGAGCCTGTCGATCGGGGACGGACCGGGGTCCGGGCCTTCGCCACGCGTGCGGCGGCTCGCGGACCATCCGACGCTGCGCACGGCCGTGGCGGGCTGGCTTCGGGACCGTGCCGACGAACTGGCCGGGCCGATCGGCCTGCCGGGGCTCAAAGAGCTGCTGATTAAGGTCTCCCGCTTCTCGGCACCCGCCGCACTGGCGACGGCACCGGAGGCCGTCCGGCGGATCGTCGACTTCGATCCCGGCCCGGTCCTGGGCCGCACCCTGCGCACGGGCATCCTCGACGAACTGGGCTGGCCCGCACTCGAAGAGGCCCTGGACACCCTTGGTCAGGTCACTCCCCCGCCGAGTGGATCGCACCCGTGGCAGCACCAGCACGGCCGGTCGTACCAGTACGCGGACGCCTGGCCCGCGCTGATCGTCCGTGTCGAGACCCAGGTCGCGCTGGCCGGCCCCGACGTCCTGCTCGACGCGCGCACGCTCACCCTGCCGTCCCAGGGGCGCCAGTACGGCGAGCCGACGGTGCGTCATGTGGACGGCCAGTGGCTCATCGCGTCCGGATACGGGAACGAGCAGCGGGCCGTCTGGTCCGGACGCCCCGCCGACGTGTTCAAGCCGACGGGCCTGCCGGGCGGCTGGTACGGCGGCCACCCGGTGTCGCTCGCGCTGCCCGACGGAGGCCGCTGCTTCGGCGGCCGGCCCGTGCACGCCGGGGACACCACGTTCGCCGAGCAGCACCGCGAGATCGCCTCGGACGGCATCTCGTACTGGGTGCTGCACGAGAACCACTGGCACGAGTACGACCCCGCCACCGCCAAGCGCGGCCGGGCGTCGGTACCGGCGTTCTTCGACTCGGCGCTCGCCGACGCCCGCCCGGGCATCGTCCTCACCCAGCCGGACTGCCGGCTGCTGCCGGTCCAGCCGGGTCTGGAGGGCTCACCGTTCGGCAGCAAGGACGGGCTGCTCGGCTGGTGGGTGACGCATGATCAGAACTCCGGTGCCTGGACGGCCTGTTCGGTCGACGGGAGCCGCAGTCCGGCGACCACCAAGGGCATTCCGGCCCCGCCCCTGCGCCTGCCGGGCGGCGCCCTCCTACACCCCGTACAGGAGGGCTGGAACCGCACGATCGTCGCGCTGTGCGACAAAGACGGCCTGTCGGTGGCCCGCGTCCAGCTGGGCGACCGCGGCAGCGCACACGCGGCGGGCACCCGCTTCCTGCCGCCGCTGTGGTACTGGCACGCGCTGCGCCCGCGCGACGAGCACGGCTCGGCCGCACTGCGGGCCGTGACCGACGCCGACGCCACCGCCCTGCTGGCCGCCGTCCGGGACGGCGAGAGCCCGCGGGAGGCCGTGGCCCGGCTGCTGCCCGCCGTCACCGACGAGCGGCTCGCCCTCGGCGTGGCCGGGTTGGTCGAGGAGACGGCCCGCTGCGCCCAGCGGATCGCCAGGCTCGCCGAGCGGGCCGAGCGGCCGGTCGCCATGCCGCGGGACGAAGAGAAGGAAGTCCGGCACGCGTACGACCACGTCCTGCGCGAGGCGTTGCGCGAGCTCACCGCTCCCGGACACTTCTACGGTTACTACGGCAACGAGCAGCACGCCACCACCGCGGTCGACCAGCTCAGGGCCTTGCGCTCGCTGTTGGCCCCGGGCACACCGCCCGCGAAGTTCCCGTTCGTCGGCACCGGAGTCGCCTGGCTCTCACTGACCGGTCCCGGCACGGCGGCGGCCGCCCTGCGCGCCGCCGCGCCCACCACGCCCGAGGACCAGCGCGCCGCGCTGCTGGAATTCCTCGACGTCGTCCTGTCGGTCGGCGACGGCGTGCTGGTCGATCCCCGCGGACGGCTGCGGGTCGCGCAGCTCAAGGCCTCCCGGTCGGAGCGGCCGGAGCGGGTCGGGGAGGTACTGGCCTCGGGCGACCGGCGACTGCTGATCCTGTCCTGCCAGAGGGTCGACGCGGACGACGCGTATTGGAGCGCCGTCGAGTACGACCCGGCAGGCGAGTTCGGTCCCTGGGAGGGCTTCGCGCTCATCGAGTCCGAGATCCGGGGCACGTCCGGGGACGAGACGGTGGCGCCCGCCGTGCGACGGTTGGTGGCGCTCGTCAGGGAGCGGGGACCGCTGCCCTACCGGCCGGAGCAGGCACGGGTGTTCGCCGAGCGGGTCGGGGTGAGCGCGGTGGCCGGAGCGCTGCTGCTCCTGGGGCTGCCCGGGCTCAACTCGTACGGCAAGGAGGGGCTCCTGCCCGCGGAGCGGCTCGAGCCGCTGGGCGCGAAGAGCGCGGAGGCGCAGGCCGCTCGGAGCGCACTCAGCGAACTCGCGGTCGGGGAGCGGCAGTTGTTCGCTGCCGCCCTGATCCCCTTGGATCCCGGGCACATGGAGCGACTGTGGACCGACGGTTTCGACCTGGAGCCCGTCGTACGGCTCTGGATCGACCGGCGCGGGCAGCGGCGGGCGGCGCCGCCCGAGCTGATCGCGCGGATGGTGAGCGAGATCGGTCCGGGCCGGATGCTCGACGCCGTCCTCAACCCCCAGGCGCGCCCTGAGCTGACCGGTCGCACCGAGCAGCGGATGCGGGGCAACGGACTCGAACCGCTGGACGCGCCGGCCCTGTTCACCGGCTCCACCCTGGCCGCGTACGTCAGCATGCTGCGCTGGCTCGCTTATCGGCTCCCGTACGGCGATCCGCTGCGCGCGATGCTGCCCGAGACCCTGCGCATGCTCCGCGAACGTCTCACCGACCCCGGACTGCTGCTCGACCTCGGGGTGACCTGGGGACATGACGGGGACATGGTGTCGACCCGGATACGGGAGACGTTCGGGCTGCCCGCCCAAGGGGGCGGTGACGCGGAGGGCGTGCTGCGGGCGGGCCCGGCGATCGTGCTGGCGCCGATGCGGCACCGCTCGGAGTGGGACACCGTATGGCTAAGGCCGTCGGCCGTGCTGCCGCAGGCGGGCGAGGAGGGCGGACCCGATCACCCGGCGCTGCGGCTGCTCGCGGCGCTGAGCCGGGACAGCGGGCAACTGCGGTCGCTGCGCACCCTGCTGAGCGAGGAGTTCACCGCCCTGATCACGGCGGACGGCCCTCCCGGAGCCACGCAGAACCCGGCCCACAGCGTGCCGGAGCTGGTGGCCGAGGCGGCGCAGCGGTGCGGGCTCTCCGAGGACGCGGCCGGGCTCTATCTGATGCTGCTCGCGCTCCCGGACCCGACGGACCGCAACCAGGCGGCCTGGACCGGCTGGAAGCCCGCGCGGCTGAAGCGGGCCAGGGCCGAAATGGCCGCCGCGGGGCTGGTGGTGGAGGCGAAGCGGTCCAGGGCCGGGCGAGCGCAGTTCCTGCCCGGCGGCTGGCTGGAGCACAAGGCGCCGCGGTTGCCCCTCGAGCGCTGGAAGGCCCCGCTGCTGCCGGAGACGGGACACGGTTTCGTGGTGCCGGACTGCCCGGTGCCGGCGTTGTTCGCGCGGGCCTGGCAGAGGGTCGTCGACGGCGACGCACCCGGGTTCGAGGAGTTCGCCGGGCGCGGTGGCCGGGGCGGCGGAGGTGGCCGGGGCGGCCGTAGTGGAGGCAGGGCATGAGCGGCGGGCGGAACACGAAGAGCGGGATGACGGTGACGGGTGTGACGGACATGACGGAGGCGACGGACGTCACGGGCGTGACGGGCGCGCGGCAGATCGAGCTGCCTGAGGACCGTCACGCCGAGGAGCTGGCGTTTCTCGCGGCGTACGACGAGGGGCCCCGGCCGCCGGGCTGGCGCCTGACGCCGCGTGCCGTGGTGACGTTCGTGTGCGGTTCGGACGGCGAGACGCTGAGCGGCGCGCAGGGGCAGCGGCTCGTCGTGTCACGGAAGTTCGTGGGTGACCGGGGACTGGTCGAGCGCTGTGTGGTGACCCTCGCGGGCGAGCGGGGTCTGCTGCTGGTCGGCGAGCCGGGCACCGCCAAGTCGATGCTCTCCGAGCTGCTGGCCGCCGCCGTGTGCGGCACCAGCGCGCTCACCGTGCAGGGCACCGCGGGCACCACGGAGGACCAGCTCAGATACGGCTGGAACTACGCGATGCTGCTCGCCGCGGGGCCGAGCCGCGCGGCCCTGGTGCCCTCTCCCGTGCTGACGGCGATGACCCGGGGAGCCGTCGCCCGGATCGAGGAGGTCACACGCTGTCTGCCCGAGGTACAGGACGCGCTGGTGTCCCTGCTGTCCGAACGGCGGATGGCCGTACCGGAGTTGGCGGGCGGACCGAACGGGGACGGCACGGTGCACGCCGTACCGGGGTTCACGCTGATCGCGACGGCCAACCTCCGTGACCGTGGCGTCTCCGAGATGTCGGCCGCCCTCAAGCGCCGCTTCAACTTCGAGACCGTCGGACCGATCGACGACCTCGACGCGGAGACGGAGTTGGTGCGCGGCCAGGCCACGGCTGCGCTCGCCCGCTCGGGTGCCCGTTTCTCCGTGGACGACGCGGTGCTGGAGGCGCTGGTCACGGCCTTCCGGGACCTGCGCTCGGGCCGCAGCGCGGAGGGCTGGGAGGTCGAGCGGCCCACCACGGTGATGTCGACGGCGGAGGCGGTTCAGGTCGCCACGTCGATGGGCCTCGGCGCCGCGTATCTCGGGGACGGCAGGGATGTCGTGCGCACCCTGCCCGGGCATCTGCTCGGCACGGTGCGCAAGGACGACCCGGCCGATCACGCACGGCTGCTGGGCTACTGGGACGGTCCGGTGCGGCGGCGCGCGGAGCAGGGCGCCGCGCTGTGGCGGACGCTGTGGGAGCTGCGCGATGACCTCGCGTGAGGCCGCGGCCGACTCGGCGGCGTCGCCCGAGGCGGCTCTCGAGGCGCTGTCCGCGTGCCGGGAGCCGTTCCTGATCGGCGTGCGGCACCATTCACCGGCGCTCGCGGCGGCCGTACCGGGGATGCTGTCGGCGGCGGCGCCCGAAGTGCTCTTCATCGAGCTTCCGGAGGAGTTCGCGCCTTGGCTGGAACACCTGGGGGATCCGGCGACGGTGCCACCGGTGGCACTGGCGGGGAGCCGGGAGCACGGCGGGGTGGTCTTTCTGCCCTTCGCCGAGTTCTCCCCTGAGCTGGCGGCGATCCGGTGGGCGAGGCAGGCGGGGGTGCCGGTCGTGCCGTTCGATCTGCCCCTGGCCGCGCGGGACGTGCGGGAGGCGGCGCGGGAGAAGGCCGAGGAATCGGATTCGGGCCGTGCGGGAGGCGGGCGAGGTCGGCTGACCGCCGCCCTGCGGGCGCGCGCCGGAGGCCGGGCGGAGGACGACCTGTGGGCCCGGCTGGTGGAGTCGGCCGCGCCGGGTGCTGCGGCGGAGGAGTTGCGTCGCGCCGCGCTGCTCGTCGGCTGGGCCTTGCGGACAGACCCGGGAGAGGGCGCCGTGGACCCGTACGACCTGCGGCGTGAGTCCAACATGCGGCGACGGCTGGCCGAGTACACGGGGCGGCGTACGGCGGCGGTGATCGGGGCGTTTCACGCGCCGGCGCTGCTGCGGGCGAAATCCGGTCCGGTGGGTTCGGCTGCCGGTCCGGTGGGTTCGGCTGCCGGTCTTGAGGGGTCGGGCGCCGGTCCGGAGGGGTCGGGCGCCGGTCCGGAGGGTTCGGGTGCCGGTCCCGGGGAGGATGTCCCCTCGGTCATCACCTCCCTCGTGCCCTACTCGTACCCGCTGCTCGACGAGCGGTCGGGCTATCCGGCCGGAATCCGTGATCCGGAGTGGCAGCGGGGAGTGTTCCGGGCGGCCGGGGAACCAGGGCGGCTGGACGAGTTGCTGACGGCGACGGCCGTGCGGATCTGCGCCGCCGTCCGCGAAACGGGGCATCCCAGTGGACCCGCGGACGCCCGGGAGGTGGTGCGGGTGGCGCGGGACCTGGCCACGCTGCGCGGGCTGCCCGCCGCGGGCCGCGGAGAGCTGGTCGAGGCGGTGCAGACGGTGCTCACGCAGGGCCAGTTGCTGGGGCGGGGGCGGGTGGTGGCCGCGGCCATGGAGCGGGTGCTTGTCGGTGACCGGCAGGGGAGACTCGCCCCGGGGACGCCGCGCTCCGGCCTTGGCCCGGCGGTGGAGGGCCTCCTCGCGGAACTCTCACTGCCGTCCCCCACCGCTCCCGCCCGTCGTGACCTGCGGCTCGACGCGCTGCGGTCCGAACTCGACCGCCGGCGCGAGATCTGTCTGCGCAGGATGGCGGTCTGCCGTGTTCCCTACGGCGAGGAGGCCGGCGTCGCCGGGGTCGGCGAGGGCGCCGCGCTCACCACGCGGTGGACGGCGGCCTGGACGCCGTCGACCGCTGCGATGCTGGATGTGACCGGGGTTCACGGAGTGACGCTGGAGCAGGCGGCCGGCGGCGTACTCGCACGGCGGCGGGCGGCGGAGCGGCGCGACGGCGGTCCGACCGCGGCCCAGGTGCTCACCGGACTCGAGGACGCGGCTCGCTGCGCCGTACCGGGGCTCGCTTCGGAGCGCCTCGCGGAAGTCGCGGAACTGCTGCCCGCGTCCGGCACCCTGCCCGAACTCCTCGGCGGACTCGACCTGCTGAGCAGGATCGGCGCCGGACATGTGCCCGGGCTGCCCGCCCCGTGGGAGAAGGAGCGGGTGGAGGCGGCGTACGAGGAGCTGGGCGCCGCCGGTGTCCGCGCGCTCGACGGGCTGACCGGTTCCACGGACGCCGCCGACGCCCGCGCTCTGGTGGACCTCGCGACCCGGGTGGACGGCGCGGGCGGCGGGCTCCGGCTCGCGGACGCCCTCACCCGCCTGGACGAGGACGGTACGCCGCTGATCCGGGGCGCCGCGGGAGCCGCCCGGGTGCTGCTGGGGCTGCGGGAGGCCACGGAGTTCGGTACCCGGCTCGCTTCCCGCGTCGACGGTGCGGTGACTCCCGAACTCCGGTCCGATCTCGCCGCGTTCCTGCGCGGCACACTGCTCGCCGCCGGTCCGCTGCTGGAGACGGGCGAGGCCGTGGACCCGCTCCTGGAGCGCGTCGAGTCCCTCACCGACCGGGCCTTCCTCGACCGACTGCCCGCCCTGCGCGCCGGTTTCGACGTCCTGGCGCCGGCGGCCCGGTCCCGGATGCTCGCGGCGGTGGAGGACCGCACCGGTCGCGCGGTGGGCGAGTTGACGGACGCGGTGGCGGAGCCGGGGTTCCTGGCACGGATGGCGGCGGCGGACCTGGCGGGGCGTGTGGCGTTGGCGACGGCGGGGTTGGGCCCGTCGGGCGCGGAGCCGTCTCCGACCTCGGATCACGCCCCTCGGACCAACCCCGCCGTGCCAAACGGCCTCGCCATGCCCAACCGTCTCGCCATCCCCAACCGTGTCGCCGTACCCGACAATGTCGCCGTGCCCGACAGTCTCGCCGTGCCCGACAGTCTCGGCCCCGGCGACCGCTGGCGGCTCCTGCTGGGCAGGGCGCGGCAGTTGACGGGGCGGGCCGGACGGATCGCACGCGCACTCGACGAGTTGTACGGGAGCGGGCGCGGCGAAGGGGTCGGGGAGCCCGGCGACGCGGGTGCCGGCGGCGGGAGCGAGGCGTCGTTCCCGGATGTGCGGAGCTGGTCCGAGGAGCTCGCGGCGCTCTTCGGACCCGGGGTACGGGAAGAGGTGCTGGCCGCGGCCGCCGACGCCGGACGCGTCGACGCCCTGCGGGAACTCGACCCCGCCTCGGCCCGTCCCTCGGTCGAACTCCTGCGGACGGTCCTCTCCTACGCGGGAGGCATGCCCGAGCGGCAACTGGCGCGGCTCCGGCCGCTGGTGGCCCGGCTCGTCAAGGAGCTCACTGACGCTCTCGCGCACAGGCTGCGGCCCGCGCTCGCCGGTCTCACACATCCGCGGCCCACCCGTAGACCGGGCGGCCCCCTGGACCTCGCCCGCACCGTGCGCGCGAATCTCGCGACGGCGCGCCGCGATCCGGCGACGGGAGCGGTGACGGTGCTGCCCGAGCGACCGGTGTTCCGCACCCGGGCCCGCAAGGCGGCGGACTGGCGGCTCGTACTGGTCGTCGATGTGTCCGGGTCCATGGAGGCCTCGACGATCTGGGCGGCGCTCACCGCGTCCGTGGTCGCCGGGGTCCCGGCTCTGAGTACGCACTTCGTGGCGTTCTCGACGGAGGTGATGGACCTCACCGACCAGGTGGACGATCCCCTCGGGCTGCTGCTCGAGGTGCGGGTCGGCGGCGGGACGAGCATCGCCCGGGGGCTGCGGCACGCGCGCTCGCTGGTGACGGTTCCGTCCCGCACGCTGGTCGTCCTGATCAGCGACTTCGAGGAGGGGGGTCCGGTGGGCCCGCTGCTGTCCGAGGTGCGGGCGCTCGTCGACTCGGGCTGCCATGTCCTCGGTTGCGCCTCGCTCGACGACGCGGGCCGACCGCGCTACTCGGCCGGTGTGGCGGGGCAGTTGGTGGCCGCGGGCATGCCGGTGGCGGCCCTCAGCCCGCTGGAACTGGCGCGTTGGGTGGGCGAACGCATGGGAGGTACGCACCGATGACCACACTTCCCCCGGTGACGGCCGAGGTGGCGGCCGCCGCGCTGGATTCGCTCCCGACCCGGCTGCGCAAGCGTGCCGACTCGGCCGCGTCCAAGGCGGCGAACTGGCCCGTCGCCACTACGGACGCGACGGTCGTGGTGCGGGTCGACGACGCGACGACGGTCACCCTGACCACCACGGCCGGCGTCGTGACGTCCGCCGAGGACGCCGTGTGCAGTTGTCTGCTCGCGCCCGCGTGTCTGCATCGCGCGGCGGTCCTGACGCTGGCACCGCTGGCGCAGGAGACGGACGGGCCGGAGGCGACGACCGTCGTCCCGTCGGACGCCGGGGCCTCCGCCCGCGCGCAGGACCTTCAGGCCTCAACAGCCGTTGAGATCGACCAGGTTCAGGAGGGGATACCAGCCGCCACCGACCCTCAGGAGACCGGGGCCTTCCAGCTCACTCCCCCGCAGTCCGCGGCGGTCGGGGCCCTCCAGGCGGCCGCGACCGCCGTACTGGCGGCGGGAGTGACCGGCGCCGGTGCCGTGCACCGCGCCACGCTCCTGCACGCCGCCCACTCGGCACGCGTCGCCGGACTCCACCGTGTCGCGGCCGCGGCCGTGCGGGTGGCGCGGCGGCTCTCCGAGGCGGGCACCGGGGACCCGGCGTTCCGGCTCTCGGAACTGACCTCGGAACTGGCGGAGTTGCTGGCCGTCGCGGGCGGACTGGGCCGCGTTCCGGACCCGGAGCTGATCGGCATCGCACGTCGTGCCTATGTGGCGAACGGTTCGCTGCGGCTGCACGGTCTGTTCACCGAGCCGGTGGTGACCGCTTCGGGGTACGCCGGGGCGGTCACGTACGCCCTCGCGCAGGACGGCCGACTCCGCTCGCTGTCGGACGTGGCGCCGGGTGACGCCGACCGGGCTCGACAGGCCGCGGGCTCCGCGGTCCCCGGCGGCAGCGCCCTCTCCCTGCGGGAACTGGGCGACCACGGCGGGGCGATCCTCACCGACCCGACCGTCTCGCCGGACGGGCGGATCGGGGGTGGCGGAGCGGTCCGTTCCGTACGGGCGTCGGGGGCGCGTTGGCACGAGGAACCGCTCGACACCCTCTGGCGGCGTTCCCCTGCCGACCAGGTGTCAGCCGCGCTGCGGTGGTCGGCGGAACCCGCCGATGACCGGGACGCGGGTGGTGACCTGCTCTTTCTCACCGGGACGATCACCGGCGGGGGGTTCGTCGTGGACGGCGGTCCCACCGTGCGCCTCCTGGCGCCGGACGAGCGTCCCGAACTCGCCTACGCCGAGAACCTCCGGCTCCTCACGGGAGCCCACGGTCTGTCCCTGCGCCTCGTGGCCCGGCTCGCACCGGACCGGCCGAGCGGTGTACGCGCCCTCGCCGCGGCCTGGCGGAGCGCCGAAGGTGACACGATCCGCGCGGACCTCGGCCTGCGCCGCCTCAACCGCACCCACCTGCCCAGGACCGGGACGGCCGTCATACCCGCCACCCCGACACCCGCGCTTCCCACGGAACTCGACCTCCTGCGGCGGGCCGTGGACCGCGCGGTCGCGGGTGGGCGTGCCGTCACCGCCGCCGTGGCCGGCGGCGAACTCCCCCGTCGGCTCGGTGCAGTGGGTCTGACCACGGGGGCCGCGTGCGCGCGGGCGCTGGTGGACACCGCGTCGGACCGCCGCCACGACGCGCTGGGCCGCCTGCGGCCGGCCGACCCGGACGCGTACGCCCGCGCCTGGCTCGCGTCGTCCGCCTATACCGCGGCCGCCACAGCGTCCCTCCTCACGGCCGCGTGGGCACTTGAGGGGGACGACGGTACCGCCTGACTCCGCTCCCCTCAGCCTGTCTTCCGCCCCCACAAGGGCCCCACCCGTTGCCAGTCCTCGTCCCACTGCGCCATGCGCCGCCGTTCCATGCGTCCGCGTACCAGCCGTCCGCCGATGAACGGCACACCCGCTACGCTCACCCCGACCAGGACGCCCACCAGAGCGGCACGCAGCCGGGCCTGGGAGGGCGTGGCGGGCCTGGTGACGAGTCGGCCGTCGGCGTCCGTCCACACCGTCACCGGGGTGCCCGCGGGGGTGCCGACGGTCACCCGGGCCTGGCCGGCGTGCGGCGAGCCGTCCGCCGCGGTCCAGTGGACCTTCGCCCAGACCATGTCGGCGTCGTTCGCCGACGCGGTCGACTTCGGCACGTCGTCGTTGAGCAACGCCGGGACGGAGTGCCACTCGGCCCGCTGCCGGGCAAGGCCGCTCTCCACGGACTGCGTCGCCAGCACGCCGGTGAGGACCCCGCCCATCACGGTGAGCGCCCAGGCGGCGAGCACGATCCAGGCCTCCAGCGCGTCACTGCGACGCCGCAGCGGATTGCGCCGCCATCGCCACAACCACACCTTCGAAACCTTCGGACCACGGAATGCCGCCATCGATGGCATCCTCCTCACGACCGCACGGACATGCCACATCGCCCTCCCATACGGGATCGGTCCCTCCGATGCTCACAACGAGTCCCACGACCCGTGCGTTCCAGGAGTCCGGCCACCCCTCCGCCGTGCACGCGTAGACCGCGGCGAGGCGCCGCCGAAGATCGACGCCACCCCGCTGACCTGTGGCGATGCGGCATACAAGGGAGAGTGTCAGTGCCGGGGTGCAGACTGGCCGATGCTGGGACGACGACGTCGCGGAGGTGATCGGCATGGGCGAGGTACTGCTCACCGTAGGTACACGCAAGGGGCTCTTCATCGGGCGGCGGCGCGGCGCCGTCTGGGAGTTCGACGAGAGTCCGTACTTCAACGCGCAGGCCGTGTACTCGGTCGCGATCGACACCCGCGGCGAGACACCACGGCTGCTGGCCGGAGGGGACAGCGCGCACTGGGGTCCGTCCGTCTTCCACTCCGACGACCTGGGGCGGACGTGGACCGAACCGGCGCAGCCGGCCGTCAGGTTCCCCAAGGACACCGGGGCTTCGCTGGAGCGGGTGTGGCAGTTGCACCCCGCGGCGGCCGAGCCGGACGTGGTGTACGCGGGCACCGAGCCGGCCGCGTTGTACCGCTCCGAGGACAGAGGCGAGTCCTTCGAGCTGGTCCGCCCCTTGTGGGAGCACCCCACCCGGTCGAAGTGGGTGCCGGGCGGCGGTGGCGAAGGACTGCACACCGTTCTCACCGACCAGCGCGACCCACGGGCCGTCACGGTCGCCGTCTCCACGGCGGGGGTGTTCCGTACGCACGACGGCGGGGCGAGCTGGGAGCCGTCCAACTCCGGTGTCTCCGCGGTGTTCCTGCCGGATCCGAACCCGGAGTTCGGTCAGTGCGTGCACAAGATCGCACAGGACGCCTCGACTCCGGACCGGCTCTATCTGCAGAACCACTGGGGTGTGTACCGCAGCGACGACGCGGGCGGCGCATGGACCGACATCGGCGCGGACCTGCCGTCCACCTTCGGGTTCGCGGTGGCCGCGCATCCGCACCGCGGCGACACGGCGTACGTCTTCCCGATCAACGCCGACGCCGATCGCGTCCCGGCCGACCGGCGTTGTCGTGTCTTCCGCACGGAGGACGCGGGCAGGACCTGGGATCCGCTGACGGCGGGGCTGCCCACGGAGGACCACTACGGCACGGTGCTGCGCGACGCGCTCTGCACGGACGGCGCGGACCCGGCGGGCGTGTACTTCGGCAATCGCAACGGCGAGGTGTACGCGTCGGCGGACGACGGGGACAGCTGGCGGCAACTGGCCTCCCATCTGCCGGACGTGCTGTGCGTACGCGCCGCGGTCGTCGGCTGAGGCCGGGAGCCGCCTCTCGGACGACCTCCGGCGCCGATCATCACGGGTGGCGGTGCCGACCCGGCCGGTAGCGGGTTCACCGCGTCGGGCCGTCTCCCGCGCCGCTGGCGCGCCGTGACAGGAGGCGTGAGCATGGAGGTATGGGGATGGCGGTGAAGACGTGACGCCTGCGATTCCGGAATCCGGCGAAGGCCCAGGCACAGAGCCCTGTATCGGGACGGAAGAAGAAGCCTCGGACGCGGCGGCGATCGTCACCCTGGCCGGCACGGTGATCGGCTGGACCAGAAGCGCGGAGGAGCTCCTGGGCCGTGCGGCACACGAGGTCGTCGGCGGCTCTGTGGGCCGTCTGCTCGCCATGCCGGAAGACCCCCACCGTCTGACGGAGATCGTGAAGCGCTGCCGTGGCGGCCGGCCGTGGAGCGGAATGGTCACGCTGTGGCACGGCGACGGTCGTCGTATCGAAGTGAACCTGCGGGTTTCCGCGTCGTTCGAGGTCGGCGGCGTCGAATGCTTTCTCGTCTCGGCACGGGAGCGGATCACGCGGTGGGCCATAGGGCAGTCCGTGCTGGACGGTTTTCTGACCCGTTCGCCCGTGGGCATGGCCATCGTGGACATGGACCTTCGCTGCGTCTGGTGCAACAGCATCCTGGAGAGCATCGGCGGCGTACCCCGTGAGCAGCGTCTGGGCCGACGCCTGAGCGACCTGCTCCCGGGCCTGGAGGGGGAGACCATCGAGGGCGTGATGCGCAAGGTACTGCGGACCGGCGAGCCGGTCAGCGACTTCGAGTACCTGGGCTGGAGCTGGGCCGACCCGCATCGGCAGCACGCCTACTCCACGTCGTTCTTCCCTCTGGTGGACGCCGAGGGCACCGTCACGGGCATCTGCTACATGGTTCTCGACGTCACCGACCGGTGGAACGCCCGCCAACTGCTCTCCATGGTCAATGACGCGGGAGCCTGTGTGGGCAGCACCTTGGACGTCATGAGGACGGCCCAGGAGCTGGCCGACTTCGCGGTACCCCGGTTCGCCGACTTCACCGTCGTGGATCTGCTGGAGCCGGTCCTCAGCACCGAGCGGCACGGGACCTGGCTGTCCGACGCGGGTCCGCCGACGGCGCCGCCGCTGATGCGGCGGGCGGGCATGAGTTCCGTCCGGGACGGGTGTCCGGAGGCGGTCGCCCAGGTCGGCGACCCGGTGGACTTCATCCCTCCCCCGCACGATCTCGGCCTCCTCGCGAACGGCGACCCCGTCCTCATACCGGTACTGAACCCCGACAACCCTCAATGGATCGTCGAACAGCCGTCCAGGACCTCGACCATTCGCGAGTTCGGACTTCACTCACTCATCTCCGTACCGATGCGGGCGCGCGACACCGTCCTCGGCCTCACCACCTTCATCCGCTCGCAGAACCCGGCTCCCTTCACATCGGACGACGTACTGCTCGCCCGGGAACTCGTCGCACGAGCGGCCGTCTGCGTCGACAACGCGCGCCGCTACACGAGGGAGCACCACGCCACGCTGACGCTCCAGCACAGCCTGCTGCCCCATACGCTGGAGGGCGGTATGGCCGTGGACGTGGCCTCCATGTATCTGCCCGCGGACGCCAAGGACGGTGTGGGCGGGGACTGGTTCGACGTGATCCCGCTGTCCGGAGCCCGAGTCGGCCTCGTCGTGGGCGATGTGGTCGGCCACGGTCTGAGTGCGGCCGCCACGATGGGCCGGCTGCGTACCGCGGTGCAGACGCTCGCCGACATGGACCTGCCCCCCGACGAGCTCCTGGCCCACCTCGACGACCTGGTGCTCCGCCTCAGCGAGGAGGAGTCCCATGACGCGTCGGCCGACCTGATCCGGACGACGGTGATGGGTGCCACCTGCCTGTACGCCATCTACGATCCGGTCACACGGAACTGCACGCTGGCCCGGGCCGGCCATCCGCCGCCGGTCCTCGTCACTCCGCAGGGCGGTGTCAGTTTCCCCGAACTGCCGCCCGGTCCGCCACTGGGGCTGGGTGGTCTCCCCTTCGAGGCAGTCGACATCGAGCTCGCCGAGAACAGTCTGATCGGGCTCTACACCAACGGCCTCATCGAAGACGGCGCGCAGGACGTCGACGTCGGAATGGCCCGCCTCGGGGACGTCCTGGCCCGTTGCGATCTCCCGCTCGAGACGCTCTGCGCCGACGTGAGGGGCCTGACCTCCACACCGCAGTCCGACGACGTTGCGTTCCTCGTGGCGCGCACCCACGCACTCAGCGCCGACCGTGTCGCCTCGTGGGACGTGGCCTGCGATCCCGCCGCGGTGGCCGGGGCCCGGGCCCTCGCCACCCGCCAACTCCGGGAATGGGGAATGGAAGAGCTGACCATGCAGACCGAACTCGTCGTCAGCGAGTTGGTCACCAACGCCGTGCGCTACGCCCCGGGCGCGGTCCGCCTCCGGCTGCTGCGCGCGTCCCGACTGATCTGCGAGGTCACCGACACCAGCAACAGCTCTCCCCGGCTGCGGCACGCCCGGACCACCGACGAAGGGGGCCGCGGCCTCTTCCTCGTCGCCCAGCTCGCCCACCGCTGGGGCACCCGGTACACCCACGAGGGAAAGATCATCTGGGCGGAACTGGACTCGTAGGCGAAGACAGCGCGCACCACCCGACGGCGTCCGACCACGGCACGGTCACGTCATCCCCAGCGCGGCGGTGATGCCGGCGAGGTGGTCCTTGACGGGGCCGAGGGTGATCAGACCGCTTCCCGCGCCGGCGAGTTCTCCGGCGGCCGGCAGCAGGCGGATGCGGGCGCGCTCCAGCACACTCCGGTCACCGACCTCCAGCGCGACAACGGCCTCCAGGCAGCAGCACGCCTCGTACATCAGGTCGCCCGGCGGCTCCGGCAGCGCGCGCAGTGCCGCCCGTGCCTCGGCACGGCGACCGGACGCCAGCATGGCGAAGGGTGCCGCCCAGGGGCGGTACGGGCCCCAGTCGGCCCCCGGGTCGATCTCGACCGGGCCTGGATCACGCTCGGACCGCGTCCTCTTGTGCTCCAGCCGCAGGCACAGCAGGGCGAGCGGGAGAAGACCGCGCTCCAGGCCCGGCATACCGGCGCCGTCCAGCCGTGCGGCGGCCTCCCGGTAGGCGGTCTCGGCCCCCTCCGGTTGCCCGGACGTGGCCAGCCGCAGCGCCCGGTACCAATGGGTGAAGACCCCGGCCAGCGGCAGCTCGTGGCGCTCGGCCAGCCGGTCCACGGCGGCGGCATGGCGGTCTGCCGCGGCGAAGTCGGCGAGCGCGCCGCGGGCCTGGAGCCGGATGAGGTGGCCGAGTACCTCATAGGTCACCAGGTCGTGCCGGGCGGCCAGTTCGACCAGCTCCGCGCCGATCTCGTCACGCCGTGCGGCCAGGCCCGCGCGGGTGAAGGACTGCATGAACGCCCCGTTCAGCGCGAACGCCAACAGCGCGGGATCGTCGAGACGACGGGCGATCCCCTCCGCTTCGTGGGCGGCCCGCGGGCCGCGTGGTGCTCTGCTGCCGCGCGTCTCCAGGGCGATCGTGGCCAGCAGGCGGCACCGCGCGGCGTCGTGCGCGTCGCCCGGCAGAGCGGTGAGGGCGCGCTCGGCTGCCCCGACGATCCGTTGGGCGAGCTCCGGATCATCGCCGCGCGTCCAGATCGCGGGGACGTCGTAGGCGCCGATCACCCGCGCGGTCAGATCCGGGTCGCCGAACTCCTCCGCGGCGACGATGGCCTCCATACGGTGCTGCCTCGCTGCCGCCAGTCCACCCCCACTGGTCACCGCGAGGTTCCGGATCAGGCTCACCGTCGTCTCCAATCGGGCCCGGGCCCCGGCGGCGACCGTACGGTCGTAGGCCGCCGCCGTCCGTGTCCACAGCCGGGCCGCGGTCGCCGTCGGCTCGGCCGGAGGATCGAGCCCGGGCTCCTGGGCGAGGATGTCCGCTTCCAGGCGGCGCAGCCGGGGCCCGGGGTCCACACCCAGCTGGTCGGCCAGAACCGCCCGGGCTCTGCGCAGCACGCCCAGCGCGTCCCCCTGACGGTCCTGCCGGTACAGCGCCAGCGCCAGCAGCCACCAGGCGTCCTCGCGCCAGGGGTGGGCGGCGAGGTGTACGTCCAGGTCGGGCACCGCCTCGGCGGCCAGGCCGAGGGCCAGTTGTGTCCGGGCCCGCCGCTCCACCGCCTGCAGCCGCAGCTCGGCGAGTCGAGAGCGCTCGCCCCGTGCCCAGTCCTCCTCCTCGAACTCGGCGAAGGCGGGCCCACGCCACAGGGTCAGTGCCTCCTCCAGTCGTGGCAGCGCTCGTGTGGCCGGCAGCTTCGCGGCGGCGCCGACGGCTGTCTCGAAGCGCCAGGCGTCCACGGCGTCCGGCTCCGGGCGCAGCGCGTACCCAGGGCCGTCCGTGACGAGCAGACGGGCCGGGGCCCGGGGCGGACGGTCCGGCTCCAGGACGCGTCGCAGCGCGGCGACAAAGGTCTGCAGGGCACCCACGGCGCCGGGCGGGGGGTCCGCCCAGAGGTCGTCCACCAGGTGGGCGACCGGGACGACCCGGCGGCGGGCCACCACCAGCCGCGCCAGCACGGCCCGGTGTCTCGGTCCCTTCAGCGCGAGCGCGCGGCCGTCGCTCTCGGCCACGGTCGGCCCGAGCACACCGAACGCGACCCGCACCCTTCCCGCCTCTCCCGACACCCTCGCCACGGTACTGCGCCGACGACGTGCTGATCACCCGCTGATTCACGCCCGGCAGGCTCGTCGTGTCCGTCACCTTCCGCTTCCGCCTTCCAGAAAGGGCGAACCATGCCACCGACCCTCCCCGGTTTCGACTACCGGCGTGTCCCTGTCACCGACGATGTCGCGCTCAACGTCGCCGTCGCCGGATCCGGCAGCCCGATCGTGCTGCTGCACGGTTTCCCGCAGACCCATCTGATGTGGCGGCACGTGGCCGCCGACCTCGCGGCCGATCACACCGTCGTCTGTCCCGATCTGCGGGGCTACGGTGCCAGCGACAAGCCCGTCGACACCAGCGCCGACGGGAACGCGTACGCCAAGCGCACCATGGCCGCCGACATCGTCTCGCTCGCCCGCGCCCTGGGCCACGAGCGTTTCGCGCTGGCGGGGCACGACCGGGGCGCGCTGGTCGCCATCAGGGCCGGCCTCGACCACCCGGAGGCGATCACCCATCTCGCCTCGCTCGACGTGCTGCCCACGCTGGACATGTGGGACGTGATGCACGGCACCGGCGCGGCCGTCGGCTTCCACCTCTATCTGATGGCCCAGCCGCCGGGTCTGCCCGAGCGGATGATCCACGCCGCGGCGGACGTCTTCTTCGGTCACTTCCTCGACGTCTGGACGCGGGACCCGCGGGCGATCCCGGACGAGATCCGAGCCGCCTACCTGGCCGCTTCCCGCGCGGCGGTCCCTTCCATCGTCGCCGACTACCGTGCCTCGGCCGGCATCGACGTCGAGCACGACCGGGCCGACCGCGCTGCCGGGAACCGGCTGCGGATGCCCGTGGCCGTTCTGCAGCAGGACTGGGGTGCGGCTCTCGGCTTCGACGCCGCCGCCCGGTGGCGCGCCTGGGCACCCGACCTGCGGCACACCACCGTCTCCTGCGGTCACTTCATGGCCGAGGAAGCCCCCGCCGAGGTCGTCAAGGCCGTCCGGGACCTCCTCGCCGACCGCTGACCACCGACCGCCAACCGCTGACCCCCGACGGGATCTCGTCCCCCAGCACCTGAGCGGATCTCCTCCGCCCCCGTACCGTTTCGCCGCGTGCCGGACCACGCGCCGGGTGAGAATCAGGGGATGACTGTGCCACCTGAGACCTCGCCCCTGTCGGGGCAGACCGTGTGCGGCAAGGAGGCGCACGGTCCGCTGCGTGCCTTCCTGCGGACGGAGACCGGCAGTGCCGCCGTCCTGCTGACCGCCACGCTCGCGGCCCTCGCCTGGGCCAACATCGGGCCGGGCACGTACGAGGCCGTCTGGCGCACCGAGTTGTCGGTCCGTCTCGGGGCGGGCGGAGTCTCGTTGGATTTGCGGGAGTGGGTGAACAGCGGGCTGATGACGCTGTTCTTCTTCGTGGTGGGACTGGAGGCGCGCCGGGAGTTCGACCTGGGCGAGCTGCGGGAGCGCCGAAGGGTGACGCTGCCGCTGCTCGCCGGGCTCAGCGGCATGGTCGTCCCCGTCGTGATCTACCTGACCCTCAACGCGGGCCATGACTCCCTGCACGGCTGGGGCGCGGCCATGTCGACGGACACGGCCTTCGCCCTGGGCATGCTCGCCCTCTTCGGGGCACGGCTGCCCGACAGTCTTCGGGTCTTCATCCTCACCATCTCCGTCGTGGACGACTTCCTGGCACTGGCCGTGATCGTCGTCGTCTACAGCGGCGCCCTGGCCCTGCCCGCACTACTGACGGCGCTCGGCCTCTTCGCCGGCGTCGTGCTGGTGCGGCGCACCCTCGGCATGCGGATTCCCGCTCTGTACGCGGTGCTGGGCGTGGCGGTGTGGGTCGCGCTGCTCAAGTCGGGGGTGGACCCGGTCGTGACCGGCCTCGCGATGGGCCTGCTGACCTACGCCTACCCGGCCGAGCGGGGCGACCTGGAACGGGCGAGCCGTCTGTTCCTGCGCTTCCGCGAGCAGCCGACCCCGGAACTCGAACGCTCCGTACGGCGCGGGATCTCCTCCACGCTCTCGCCCAACGACCGGCTCCAGCAGATGTTCCACCCCTGGACGAGCTATGCGATCGTGCCGCTGTTCGCGCTCGCCAACGCCGGCATCACCATCAGCGGCAGCCAGTTGGCGCATGCCTTCACCTCACCGATCGCCCTCGGCATCCTCCTCGGCTATGTGCTCGGCAAGCCGCTCGGCATCATCGGCGCCACCTGGCTCACCACACGCGTCAGCCGCGGGCGTCTGCACCCGTCGGTCGGCTGGGGCGCCATCACCGCGGGCGGCACCCTGGCAGGGGTGGGGTTCACCGTGTCCCTGCTGATCGCGACGCTCGCCTTCAACGGGGCCCGGCTGGCCGAGGCGAAGATCGGCATCCTCGCCGCCGTGGTCTGCTCGTTCCTCCTCACCTGGCTGGTCACCTGGGTGATCGGCGCCCTTCCCAGGCGGTCCCGCGTCCGGGCCCTGCTCGGCACGGGCACCTCCATCGTCGATCTCAGCGATCCCGTCGACGTGGACCGCGATCACGTACGCGGCCCGCTGGAGGCGCCCGTGACGCTCGTCGAGTACGGGGACTTCGAGTGCTCGTACTGCGGCCTGGCCGAGCCCGTGGTGCGCGAGTTGCTCGCCGACTTCGGCGACGTGCGGTACGTGTGGCGGCATCTGCCGCTGACCGACGTCCATCCGAACGCCCAGTTCGCCGCGGAGGCCGCCGAGGCCGCGGCCCACCAGGACGGGTACTGGGAGATGCACGACCTGCTGATGGAGCACCAGGGTGACCTGCGGCCGAAGGACCTGCTCCGCTACGCCGAGGAGATCGGCCTCGACACCGAGCGCTTCCGCAAGGATCTCCGCGAAGGCACAGGGGTGGCCCGGATCGCGGCGGACGTGGAGTCCGCGGACCTCAGCGGCGTTTCGGGCACGCCGACGTTCTTCGTCAACGGCCGTCGTCACTACGGCGCCTACGACATCGCCTCGCTGTCGGCCGCGGTGCGGGCGGCGCGGCAACGGGCCGCGCTGCAAGGGGTCGCCCGCCAGGACTGAGACCCGGTCGGCCGCTGAGCCGCTGATGGCGAGTGCCCCGGCCCGCGGGTCAGGGCCCCGTCGAGGGGTCGGCGTGATCATGGGAGGTACGGCGGCCCGCTTCGACGCTTCCTTTGATACCGAGTTTTCTGCGTGCGCGCTGGTAGAACGTCGTACCGCCGAGACGCACGACATGAGCCGCCGCGGGGCATGCCGTCACGGTGATCTGGTCGTCCGCGTCGAGGTAGCCGACCACTTCGCCGTCGACCTCGACCGCCAACCGCCCGGTCGTGGGGAGGAGTTCCAGGGTGACGTCCTCGTCCGCGGGCAGGACGAGCGCTCGGTCGAACGACGAGTGCGCGCTGGCGGGCACGACCAGGATGGCCTCCACCCGGGGCGAGAGGATCGGGCCTCCCGCGGCGAAGCTGTACGCCGTCGAACCGGTCGACGTGGAGACCACGACGGCGTCGGCCGAGTACCGGATGAACTCGTCGCCCTGGAGGCGGATCGCGATGGCGGCCATGCCGCTGCCGGGTACCCGTACGAGGGCGATGTCGTTGAACGCGCGGACCTCGCGCCCGTCCGGGAGGCGCGTCCGTACGGCCATCCGGGCCTCGGTGGTGAACTGACCGCCGTCGATCCGGTCCAGCGCCGACGGCAGTTCGTCGACGTCGACCTCGGCGAGGAAGCCCAGCCGGCCCAGGTTGACGCCGAGCACCGGGGTGGGACTTCCGGAGAGCAGCCGCATCGAACGGAGCATGGTCCCGTCCCCGCCGAGACTGACGATCAGACCGGCCCGGGCGACCAGGGCCTCCGCCGACACGGAGACCGCGCTGCAGTCGATACGGCCCACCTCGTCCGGCAGCCCCAGCACCTCGGCCTCGTTCTTACGGGCCCACTGCACCACCGAATCGATGACCGGTCCCGGATTGCGCCGGGGATGCAGGATCAGGCCGATCGATCCGATCAGACCCATGAGAGGTTCCCTTCCGTCGATACGCCATGCCCAGGTGGTCCATCATTGCCCTGAGAGGAGCATTTCCGGCCGGTACGGCGCGGAACGCGGCCTGGGTGGCTCGTACGGAAGGGACCGACGGCGCAGCGGCGCCGTCGACGTACTGCCGCGCCGGTCCCCGCCCCCGCCTCAGGCCTGGTAGGGCTGCTGGGGCTGCTGGGGCTGGCCGTACTGCTGGCCGGCCTGACCGCTCGCCGCCTGGGCCTGCAGCTGCTCCGCCTGCTCCTTGGTCGCCTTCTGCTCCGCACCGCAGAAGGTGCACTGCGTCGAGTACTTCGACGAGATCGGGAACAGCGGCACGAAGAACAGCGTGAACTTCGTGACACGCTTGCGGAGTGTGTGCGCGGAAGGATTGCCGCAGCGGCCGCACACCAGCGTCAGTATCGCGAGCTGGTACAGGTATCCCCTGGTGCCAAAAATGATCATGCTGTTGGTCCCCTCCCGGGTCAGTGTGGACGAGCGGCGAAATACGCTCGCGGAGCACAGTGTCGTGCACGTCGACGCGCTCGGCGGTCGCGGGGTTGCGCGGTGCCGCCCGACCACCGCGGCCGCCGCGACGGCCCTGTTCTACGGCAGGCGCCAGTCCACCGGTTGCACGCCCTGCTTCACCAACAACTCGTTGGCCCGGCTGAACGGACGTGAGCCGAAGAACCCGCGATCGGCCGACATCGGTGAGGGGTGGGCGGACTCGATGGCCGGGAGATCCCCGAGCAGCGGCCGAAGATTGCGGGCGTCACGCCCCCACAGGATCGACACCAGCGGCTTTTCCCGCGCGACCAGCGCCCGGATCGCCTGCTCCGTGACTTCTTCCCAGCCCTTGCCCCGGTGCGCCGCGGGCTTGCGGGGCGCCGTCGTCAGTGCCCTGTTGAGCAGCAGCACGCCCTGCTCGGTCCAGGGCGTCAGATCGCCGTTGGACGGCCTGGGCAGGCCCAGGTCCGTGTGCAGTTCCCGGAAGATGTTCTCCAGGCTGCCGGGCAGCGAACGCACCTCGGGCGACACGGCGAAGCTCAGCCCGATGGCCATCCCCGGTGTGGGGTAGGGATCCTGGCCGACGATCAGGACGCGGACGTCGTCGAAAGGCTGCTGGAAGGCCCGCAGGACATTCGCCCCGGCCGGGAGATAGGTCCGGCCTGCCGCTATCTCGGCCCGGAGGAAGTCCCCCATGGCGGCGATGCGTTCGGCCGCAGGTTCCAGAGCCTTCGCCCAACCTGCTTCGATGAGTTCATGCAAGGGTCGTGGTGCCACGACGCGCCACTCTACTGGCACACGCGGTGACCCGATTCATACGGACGAGCGCCGCGCGCGGACCCGCCTCTCGACGCTAGTCTTCCTCCTCGCCGAGATCATCGAGCCGGTCCAACCGATCGCTCAGCCGGTCAGCAGGGAGGAGGGGAGCTTGTTGCGTCCCCTGGTCGAGCGACTCCGCTGTCGCCATCATGCCTGTTCACCTTCTCGTTCCGGATCCGCGCACCGGCGTCTTCCGTGACTTGCTTCGGCGGGCCGGCCGGGCCGGCCGGTGTGCTGGCGGTGGACTCGGGCGGCTCGGGACTGCGGGCAGCACTGGCCGTGCACGGGCATGTCGTCGGTGTTCCACTGATGTCCAAGGAGCCGGTCCGCACCGGCCCGCGCGGCATCGACGCCGAACACCTGCTGGAGCAACTGCTGCCGATGGCACGGGAGTTGATGACCTCCGCCGGGACGGAGGAACTCGGGGCCGTCGCCGTCGGGGCGGCAGGTCTCGCCACCCTCGGCGACGCACTGCGCGCCGAACTGCCGTCCGCGCTGGAGCGCGAACTCGGCGTGCGGCGGCTCGCGTTGGCCGCCGACGCGGTGACCGCGTACGTGGGCGCGCTCGGTCCCCGGCCGGGCGCGGTGATCGCCGCGGGCACCGGCATGATCGCGGTCGGCACCGACCTGGGGAGCTGGCGCAGGGCGGACGGCTGGGGCCACCTGCTCGGCGACTGCGGTGGCGGGGCATGGATCGGCCGCGCCGGGCTCGAGGCGGCCCTACGCGCCTTCGACGGGCGCCCCGGTGGGTCGGCGCAGTTGCTGGCGCGGGCCGAGGAGATGTTCGGGCCGGTGGCGGGGTTGCCCGGCAAGCTGTACCCACGCACCGACCGGCCCGCCGTACTGGCCGCCTTCGCGCCCGAAGTGGCCGCGTGCGCCGCGTCCGCCATCGGCGACCCCGTCGCACGTGACGTGCTGCGCGCCGCCGCCCGGCACCTGGCCGAGTCCGCGTCCGCCGTCTGCCCGGACACCGGCACGGACCAAGTCGCCCTCACCGGGGGCCTGTTCAAGATGGGCGACCCTCTCCTCGTACCGCTGCGCGAGGAACTGGCGGAGCGACTGCCGCACGCGCGGCAGGTGCCGGCCGCGGGCACCCCTTTGGACGGCGCCGTACGCATCGCCGCCGATCTGGCGAGCGACCGGCTCACTCTCCCTCGCGACGCGCACATGCTGTACGTGATGACCGAAAAGGGCACAACCTCGCCATCCATGACCTGATAGGGGGATTCATCCGCCCTGTCGGACAAGTGAAGTCGACTGTCGCACCGGTTGTCGCACCGGTCGGCACAGGAGCACCACGGCACTGTCAAGTCCAGCCACACCGATCATTTCTGATCCACGCGTAACTCATCAGACAAAAGCGGACGGATACCGCTCACCTGCACCCTCCCCGAACAGGGGAGCCCAAGAAGCCAGTAACATGCGTCGCCATGAGCTCCCCCACTGGACCCGCGTCCGGCCTGCCAGTACGAATGCCGCGACCTCGCCAGCCCGGGCGGCACCGCCGACCCGAGCCGCTGGCGGCTCCCGAGGGCGCGCCCGCGCTCGTCCTCGCGGTGCCGGGCACCTCCAGCGCGGCCACGCGCAGCCTCGCCGAGGAGGTCGTGAGCATCGCGCGCTCCGAGCTGCCCGGCCTCGACGCCCGGATCGGGTACCTCGACGGGGACGACGCCGAGTTCCCCACGCTGCAGTCCGTGCTCACGCGCGCCGCCGAGGAGCGCACCGCCCGTTATGAGCAGGCCCGTGCCGCCGGTGCGGACGTGCCCCAGCCCGACGGCCCCGTCGCCGTCGCCGTGCCCCTGCTCGCCGGCCCGGACAACGCGCTGCTGCGCCGGGTCCGCCAGGCCGTCATGGAGAGCCGGATCGCGGCCGACCTGACCGACGTGCTCGGCCCCCACCCGCTGCTCGCGGAGGCGCTGCACGTGCGCCTGTCCGAGGCGGGTCTGGCGCGCGCGGACCGAGCCCGGCTGTTCACCGTGGCGACGGCCGCCGACGGCATCATCCTCGCCTCCGTGGGTGGCGAGGAGGCCGTACAGGCGGCCGGGATCACCGGCATGCTGCTCGCCGCGCGGCTCGCCGTGCCGGTGATGGCGGCGGCGCTGGACGAGGAGGGCGCGATCGCGGCCACCGCCGAGCAGCTGCGCGGCTCCGGCTCCCAGCAGCTCGCCCTGGCTCCGTACCTGATCGGCCCTGAGATCGACGCCGGTCTGCTGGACGCGGCCGCCAAGGAGGCGGGCTGCTCCGCCGCCGAGGCGCTCGGCCCATACCCGGCGATCGGCAAGCTCGCGCTGGCCAAGTACACGGCGGCGCTGGGCATCGCCCCGCCGCAGCCGCAGGGCACGCCGGTCCGCTGACCCGCCCCGTCACCACCCCTCGCACGCCGAAGGGCCCGCTCCTCTCACAGGAACGGGCCCTTCTCTCGTACGACAGCGGCTCGTACAACCGCGGCTCGCACGTCAGTCGCGAGCCGTCACCGGGCGGGTCAGCCGAAGACCACGCAGGAGGCCGCCGGAACCTCCACCGAGCCGCCCCGTCGCGGCACTCCGGTGTCCGGGTCGACCGCGAACCAGGTCACGTCCCCGGAGCGCTCGTTGGCGATGTACAGGAACCGCCCCGAGGGCTCGAGGGCCAGCGCGCGCGGCCACGTGCCGCCGCAGGGCACCGTGGCGACCAGTCGCAGCCCCTCGCCCACGGCGTCGGGCGTGAGCACGGAGACGACGTCCTGCCCGCGGGTGGCGGTCCACACGAAGCGTCCGTCGGGCGACACCACGATGCCCGAGGGGTACGCGTCACCGTCCGGGACCCCGGACAGCACCGGCGTCTCGCCGACGGGCCGCAAGGAGCCTTCCAGGGCGTTCCAGCGGCAGACGGTGACCGTGGGCGCGAGTTCGTTGAGCACGTACGCGTGTTCGCCGCGCGGATGGAAGGCCAGATGGCGGGGCCCGGAGCCGGGGCGCAGCGCGATCTCGCGGTGCAGCGTGAGCCGACCGCCGTCCAGCGCGCACACCCGCACGGAGTCCGTGCCGAGGTCGACGCTGACAGCCCAGCGCCCGCTCGGGTCGGGCTGCACCTGGTGGGCGTGTGGGCTCTGCTGGCGCCGGGTGTGGGGGCCGGAACCCTTGTGCTGGAACACGCTGGAGGCGGCGCCGACGAGGGCGCCGTCGTCGCGCACGGGCAGGGCGGTGACACTGCCGGAGCCGTAGTTCGCGGTAAGGACGTGTCCCCCGAACACGCTGAGGTGGGTGGGGCCGCTGCCTCCGACGGAGACCAGGGGCCCGACGGACTCCGGCTGGTCGCCGTCCACGCGGTACGCGACCACCGCGCCGTCGGCCGTCTCGCTGACCGCGTAGAGCATGTCGCGGGCGGGCGACAGGGCGAGGTACGAGGGATCGGGTACCCCGTCGACCACGCTCAGGAGGGTGAGCGCGCCGCTGCCGCGGTCCATGGCCGCGGTGAGGACGCCCGGGCCTCCCGCCGCCGTGAACGAGCCGATGAACGCCCGCTGTTCCCGCCTGCCGCCGTCTGCCACTGCCGTTCCCCTCTCGGTCCCGCGCTGTCCGGGGCCGACGGTAGCAGTCGACGGCCATCGGTCTAGACCAAGGTCCCGCCGGTCTCCCCGAGCGCCCGTGCGCGTGCGTCGGGGTGGTGGACGTACGCGGGACGCCGTTCCACGGTCTCGTAGGTGCGGTGGAAGACGGGCGTGGCGCTGCCGGAGATCGGCGGCACGATCCACGACCAGTCCGCGCCGACCCGACGGCCCTTGCGCTCCTCGCGGCCGAGGTGGGTGAGGAAGCGCCGGGACTCGGTGTGGTGGTCGGTGACGGTGACGCCCGCGCGGTCGAAGGAGTGCAGGACGGAACGGTTGAGTTCGACGAGCGCGCGGTCCTTCCACAGCGAGCGGTCGGTGCGGGTGTCGAGGCCGAGGCGGTCGGCGAGATACGGCAGAAGGTTGTAGCGGTCGGTGTCGGCGAGGTTGCGGGCGCCTATCTCGGTGCCCATGTACCAGCCGTTGAACGGGGCCGCCGGGTAGCAGACGCCGCCGATCTCCAGGCACATGTTGGCGAGCGCGGGTACGGCGTGCCAGCGCAGTCCGAGCGAGCGCCACCAGGTGTACTCGGGGTGGGCGAGCTCCACTTCGAGCACCGTGTCGTCCGGCAGCGCGAACCAGCGGGGCTCGTCGTGGGGCTTGTCGTCGGCTCCCTGGATCACCAGCGGCAGGACGTCGAACGGGGTGCCGGGGCCGCCGGGCCAGCCGAGCCTCCGGGCCAGCGCGGTGAGCCCCGCGTTGCGCGGGTCGCCGGTCACACCGCCGTCCGGACGCGTGTAGCCGGCGTACCGGATGAGCTGTTCGTTCCAGATCCGTGGGCCGGGGCGGCCCGGCCGGTCGGGCGCGAAGACGGTGACGAGCGCCCTGATCCGGCCCTCGCGGGTGGCCTCCCACAGATGATCCGCCGACGCCTCGGCGACTTCTTCGGCCGTCCGCACGTCCCTGCGGTCACGGACGGACAGGGAGTGCCAGTACAGGCGCCCGATGCACCGGTTGGCGTTGCGCCAGGCGACGCGGGCGCCGAAGGCGAGTTCCTCGGTGGTGTGGCGGTACGTGCCGGTCTCCGCGATCTCGGCCCGCGCGGCGGCGATACGCCGGGCAGGGTCGCCGAGGCGCCGCTCGGTGTGGTGGAGGGTGAGGAACTCGGCGGCGGCGCCCAGGAGTTCGTACGGCGTGGACTCGTCGCACGGCATCGGGGCGGCGGGACCATCCGTGACGGGTGTCAGGTGTCCCCCGAGGCCCGGGACGGACAGCTCCGCCTTCCGGGAACCGATTGCGTAAGGCAGTGTGGTCGGGGCCGCTCCCTGCGCCCCGCGACCTGCCGGAACACGGTCCAGCCAGCCGCCCGGCCCCTCGGCCCACGGTGCCGGACACCACGCGCTCCCGTCGTCGCCGAATCGTTCTGTCCGTCCGGTTCCTCGCGGGAAGTCCCGCATGGTGCCACCCCCAAGCGGCTCCGCCCGCGGGCCGCCCCCGCACGGTCCGCGGGCTCCGTGCGTCTGATAGCCGCGGGGTTACCCCGCCCGGGCGGTGATCCACCCTCCGAGTGGTCCTTGCACGCGGCTCGCGGACGTCAGGCGCTCACGGGACTCGAAGCACGGGGGTACAGGAGGGGCGCGGAGAGTTCGGCGAGCGCCCGCTCGAGCCCGTGCAGGTGTGCGAGGGCGGGCTCCTCCAGGGGAGGTGCGTCGGCCTGGACCTCGATCCGCCGCGGTCCGGGAGAGGTCAGCGCCTCGACGGCCCGCTCCACACGCTCGCACGCGACGATGAGGCGGGCGTCGCAGGAGGCCACGGGGTCCGACGCGATGACGGCGAGCCCCCGAACCTCCCGCGCGCAGGTGTTCAGGGACGCGAGTACCTGGCGCGCCCTCCGGCCGCGGGCACGCAGGGGGTTGAGGGGGTGCAGAAGGGGCGTGAGCGAGAGTCGCACCTTGTTCAGCAGCGTCTCCAGCTCCGCGACGCGGGCGGCGGGGTCGGCGGCGGCGGAGCCGTTCAGGCGGGCGGCGGCCTCGGTCGTGCAGGCGTGGACGCACTGGATCGCCCGTACGATCCAGGCGTCCGTCGTGGCGTGCGTGGTGATCGGCAGCACGAACAGCACCGCCAGCGCGGCGCCGACCGCCCCGATGCCGGTCTCCGCCAGCCGCAGGACGACCAGATGCCGGTCCAGCACGCCGAACATCCCGTACAGCAGCTCGGCCATCACCGTCACCGCGAGCATCATCCAGGTGTAGGAGACCGCCGCACTGTAGAAGATGACGGACACACACACGGCGAGCAGGGCCGCGGTCGGTACGGGCGCGCCGTGCAGCGGGACGACGACCGACACCCCGAGGACGATACCGATCACCGTTCCGAGGACCCGGCGGTAGCCGCGGATCAGGGTCTCGCCGCGCGAGGTGGTGTTGACGAAGATCCACCAGGTGGCCCCGACGGCCCAGTACCACCGCTCCTGGGACAGCAGGCTTCCCACGCCCAGGGCGAAGGCGGCGGCCACGACGGCCTGGACCGCCTGGCGGGTGGTGGGACGGGCGAGGCCCCGGCCCGGCGAAGGGGCGATGACGCCGGCGGGCGGCATCCGGCGCTCGTAGCACCACAGTCCGAATCGGACGGCCGAGGACGCGAGAAGGGCGAGCAGTACCGCGCCGTACACCTCGGGCAGTTCGGCCGGCTCGGTGTGCAGGAACTGCGCCATGAAGAACGCCATGAACCCGAAGACGCCGAGGGCATGGCCGCGCGGCCCCCAGCGCCGGGCGTACACACCCGCACCGACGAGGGCGAGGAAGGCCGCGTCCCTCGCCGCCGGGTGGTCGTGCAGGACGGCCGCGAGAGCCAGTACCGGAAGGCCCACCACGGGCAGCGCCGCCGTCGTCGCCAGCTGTCCGCGCACGGTGGCGTCGGTGACCGTGAAGAGGGCGAGCAGCGCCGCGAGACCTCCCGCGACCGCACCCGCGAGGGAGGCACCGATGGCGCCGCACAGGGCCACCGCCAGGCCGATACCGAGGACGGCCCGGGTGGCGCCGCGCAGCCGCAGCCGGCCCGGGTCCGGTGCCACGAACACCCTCTTCACTGTTTCCCCGCCCCTTGAGCTCAGCCTGTGCCTCAGGCACGCAAAAGGCGCCGCGGGGGTCCCGCAGCGCCATCGACCTGCCCATCACAGCATCATCGGAGCTGTTGGCTCAAGTGGCTCCCGGAACACTGAGCCATTGGCACAGTCACTGAGCGGATGGGTGAGCCATGTGGATGCCATTGGCATCACTCCATGTCGATCGGGTGCGGGGGGAGTTCGAAGCGCAGCAGGGCCCCGGTCAGATGCGTACGCAGGTCCGACTCCACCTCGATGTGGCGGACCTCGCCGCCGTCCTCGATGACGGTCTTCACCAGTTCGTCGATGACGTCGGGGACCTCGCGCAGGGCGTCTGCGCAGAGCGGGCAGTGCACCCCCGCGGCGGCGAGCAGCCCGTCACGGTCGCAGACGACTCCCGGGGCCACCGCGTCCGTGTCCACGGCCAGCGTCCGGATCGCGGCCAGCGACCCCGCCCACAGGGTGTCGTCGAGCCCGACCGTCGCGTGATGCTTGGTCGCCACGGCCTCGAGGATCTCGCCGACCAGTCGCTCCTGCTCCTGGTACGCGCGGTCGGCGACGAGGCCCCGCACCTTGTCCCGGATGTCGGTGGCGGTCACGGTGTCGCGGTCGACGGTGAAGCGACCGACGAGCCGGTCGTGCAGGTCACGGGTGAGGAAGTCGATGAAGGCCGGCACCTCGTGCGGGTGCCCGCCGATGGCCAGCAGATCGAAGCCCCCCTCCCGGAAGAGCCGCTTGAGCTCGCCGACGAGCCGCCGGTAGTGCCGTTTGCTCACCTCGTCGGCCTTGTCACGGACCCGGTCCTCGGCGGGCCCCGCGGCGTGGTCGGGCCTGCGCAGCACACGGTCGCGGACCGCCTCCAGCTCCCGGACCTCGTCGAGGTGGTACTCCCAGATCTGGGCGGTGCCCTCGTCCACGACGACCGCGCAGGTGCGGTAGGACTCGTCGAGCACCGCCAGCATCGGACGGACGTAGGGGTCCGCGTCCACCACGACGCGTTCGTGGGTGCCGCGCGGCAGCCACACCTCCTCGTAGACGCCGTTGCCGCTGCAGGAGAAGACGGCGACGGTCCCGGCCCGCCGGGGTTCCTCGCCGAGCCTACGCTCGATCTTCGCGAGGTCGTCGCGGAGCGAGAGCCGTACGGGGTGCTCCAGCGAGTCGTCGTCCGCGAGCGGCCGGATGCGGTCCAGCAGACCGTCCAGTCGGGCACGGTACGTACGACGGCCGGGCTGGTCCGGTTCCACCGGAAGGTAGAGGGAGACCAACGGGAGCCCGTTCCCGCCGAGCCGGAGAATTCGGTCGACCTGCTCCTGCGTGATCATCGTCGCTCCTCGCCGCTCCTCGAGCCTTGCGCCACCCCATCCAGGTAACGCGGTGGGCGCCGCACCGGCAAACGCGGCGCGGCGGACCAGGTGAGCGGGGAGGGTGAACCGGCCCACCGGTCTCACGACGGGCCGAGCCATTGGTACGGTCGACGAAGATCATCCAAGGCGGCGAGGAGACCGGTGGATCATGGCCGTGGACGAACTCGACACCCGCATCCTGCGGCTGCTGCTGGAGCAGCCGCGTACCAGCGTGCGCGAGTACGCCCGCATGCTCGGTGTCGCCCGCGGCACGCTCCAGGCCCGCCTCGACCGACTGGAACGGGACGGGGTGATCACCGGTACGGGCCCCTCGCTGTCCCCCGCGGCACTCGGCCACCCCGTCCTCGCCTTCGTGCACATCGAGGTCACGCAGGGCCACCTCGACGAGGTCGGCGACGCGCTGGCCGCCGTACCGGAGATCATCGAGGCGTTCTCGATCACGGGCGGCGGCGATCTGCTCACCCGGGTCGTGGCACGTGACAACGCGCACCTGGAGGACGTGATCCAGGCGCTCATCAGCATGCCCGGCGTCGTCCGCACCCGCACGGAGGTGGCGCTGCGCGAGCGGGTCGCGCACAGGGTGCTGCCGCTGGTGGAGTCGATCGGGCGAGCGCCCAGAAGCTGACGGGTGTCCACTCAGGGTCTCACCGGCGGCACAGGGGCGATCGACCGCATTCGGCCCTCACTTGGCATCCTGGACCCCATGAGCACTCTGGGCCGCACTTCGTTCGTCTTCGATCGGAAGTTCGTGGAACTGCTGGCCGCCGAGGGTGTTCCGATGGCCGTGGCCTCGGGCTCCTCACCCGCCGCCATCGAGGCGATCCTCACGGGCACCGGCCTGGCCGCCCACCTGACGACCGTCGTCTCGGCCGACGAGGTCGCGCACGGCAAGCCCGCCCCGGACGTGTTCCTCGAAGCGGCGCGCCGCCTCGGGGCCGACCCGGCGGACTGCGTGGTCCTCGAGGACGCCGCTCCGGGCGCCGCCGCCGCGCACGCGGCCGGGATGCGCTGCGTCGCGATCCCGTATGTCGCCGCGCAGGCCGACGACCCGGCGTTCGCCACGGCGGGGCTGCTGCTGCGCGGCGGACAGGGCGAGTTCACCGCGCAGGCCACCTACGACTGGCTCGCACGCTCGGCCTAGGTTCCTGAGCCACGACCGTCGCCCCGACCCCGTCGGGTCAGGAGACGTGCAGCACGGTCTTGCCCCGGCGATGGCCCTGCTCCAGTGCCGCGTACGCCCGCGCGGTCTCGGCGAGGGGGAACACGCGGTCGACGGGCGGAGCCAGTTCGCCGTCCGCGACCAGGCGGGACAGCTCCTCCAGTCCGGAGCGGTCCGGTTCCACGACGAAGAACCTGCCGCCCTCCCTGGTGGCGTCGGGCGGGGCGACGATGCTCACCAGTCGGCCCCCGGGACGCAGCACCTGCCAGGAGCGCTCCTGGGTGTCGCCGCCGACCGTGTCGAAGACCAGGTTGACGTCCTTGACCTGCTCCTCGAAGCGCTCGCTCCGGTAGTCGATGACCTGCTCGGCGCCCAGCTCGCGTACGAAATCGGCGGCCGCGGCGTCGGCCGTCGCGGTGACGGAGGCGCCGAGCGCGGCCGCGACCTGCACCGCGAAGGAGCCGACCCCGCCCGCGCCACCCTGCACCAGCACCCGGGCACCGGGGCGCAGGCCGCCGTGCAGGACCAGGCCCTGCCAGGCCGTCAGCCCGGCCAGCGGCAGCGCCGCCGCGTGGTCGTGGTCGAGCCTGGCCGGCTTGGCGGCGAGCACGGCCGCGGGTACGGCGACGAACTCCGCCGCGGCCCCGTCCCGGGTGAACGGGATCAACCCGTACACCTCGTCGCCTACCTTCCAGTCCGACACCTCGTCGCCGAGCTCGACGACCACACCCGACACCTCCTTGGACGGCACGACGGGCACCCGCTCGCCGCCGCTGCCGTCGAAGCTGTCGGTCCAGGTCGCGTCCCAGTCGAGTTCACCCGGCGTGATGGACGCGGATCGCACCCCGACCAGGACCTCGCCCGGGCCGGGCACCGGGCGCGGGGCGATCTCGTACGTCAGTTGCTCCGGGCCGCCCCGTCGGTGGCCGCGCACCGCGTGCATGGTGTCCATTCCAACCTCCCAGGTCGCGCCGGCCGGGAACCGGCGATACCTCCAGAGTGGTCGACCCGGGCACCTCGCGCTTGAGTCATTCGACTTCATGCGCCTGACTCAGGCAGCCTCACGCGCCGCCACCGCGCCAGTCCCCCGCCCGCCCCCGTCACGGTGGATCGGTGTCCTGGAACCGGTCAGCGGAGCGCCCGTCCCGCCCTCCCGTGCCGCGACGATCTCCGCCGCGATGGACAGCGCGGTCTCCTCGGGCGTACGGGCCCCGAGGTCGAGTCCGATCGGCGACCTCAGTCGGGCCAACTCCCGCTCACCGAGGCCGACTTCGCGCAGCCGCCGCTCGCGGTCCTCGTGGGTGCGGCGCGAGCCCATGGCGCCGACGAACGCCATCGGCATCCGCAGGGCCGCCTCCAGCAGCGGTACGTCGAACTTCGCGTCGTGGGTGAGCACACACAGGACCGTGCGGTCGTCGGTCACGGTGCGCCGGAGATAGCGGTGCGGCCAGTCGACCACGATGTCGTCCGCGTCGGGGAAGCGGACCCGGGTGGCGAAGACCGGGCGGGCGTCGCACACGGTCACGTGGTAGCCGAGGAACTTGCCCACCCTCACCAGCGCCGTCGCGAAGTCCACGGCGCCGAAGACGATCATGCGGGGCGGCGGCACGCTCGACTCGACGAGCAGGGTCACACCGCCGGGGCAGCGCGCACCGTCCTCGGAGAGTTCGAGAGTGCCGGTGCGGCCCGCCGCCAGCAGGGCGCGCGCCTCCCCCACCGCGGTGCGGTCCAGCTCCGGGCGACCGCCGAGGCTCCCCCGGCAGGTGTCGGACGAGTTGTCGGGGCGGACGAGCAGCATCCGCCCCAGCAGTTCCACCGGCCCCCGGACGACCCGGGCGACGGCCGCCGCCTCGCCCCGGGCCGCGGCCGCCAGCGCCGCCGCGTACACCGCCCGGTCCGGCGCGTCCGCGCGCACCGGCGTGACCAGCACCTCGATGACCCCACCGCAGGTCAGCCCCACCGCGAAGGCGTCCTCATCGCTGTAGCCGAACCGCTCCAGCACCGTGTGGCCGTCCTGGAGCGCCTGGACACATAGGTCGTACACGGCGCCTTCCACGCAGCCTCCGGAGACCGAGCCGACGGCCGTGCCTCCGCTGTCGACCGCGAGGGCCGCGCCGGGGCCGCGCGGGGCGCTGCCGCCGACGCTCACCACGGTGGCGACGGCGAAGTCCCGGCCCTCCTCGGCCCACCGGTTCAGCTCGTCGGCGATGTCAAGCATCCTGGTCCCCTCGCGCGCCGGCCAGCAGCACCCGGTCCGGGCGGATCGGCAGATTCCGGTGCCGTACACCCGTCGCGTGCCAGACCGCGTTGGCGATCGCCGCCGCCGCGCCGACGACCCCGATCTCTCCGATGCCCTTGATGCCGACCGGATCCCCGGGGTCGGGGTCGTCCACCCAGTCCGCCTCGATGTGGGGCACGTCGGCGTGCGCGGAGAAGTGATAGCCCGCGAGGTCGGCGCCGACATGGCCGCCACTGGCCCGGTCCCTGTGAGCCTCCTCGTGCAGGGCCATGGACAGGCCCCAGATCATGCCTCCGATGAACTGACCGCGCGCGGTCAGCGGGTTGACGATCCGGCCGGCGGCGAAGATGCCGAGCATCCGCCGCACCCGCACCTCTCCGCTGGTGACGTCGACGGCGACCTCGGCGAACTGTGCCCCGAACGAGTGCCGTTCCTTCTGCTCCAGCGCGCCGACCGCCTGGGAGGTGTCCGAGCGTGCCGTGATCCCCTCCGGCGGAATGCCACCGCCCAGGGCGAGTCGCTCGCGCAGTTCACCCGCCGCGACCCGGATCGCCCAGGCCCAGGAGCGGGTGCCCATCGAACCGCCGGCGATCATCGCGAAGCCGAAGTCGCTGTCCGCGATCCGCATCCGGATGCGTTCCGGCTGGACCTCCAGCGCGTCGGCGGCGATCAGGGTGAGCGCGGTCCGTGCCCCGGTCCCGATGTCGGACGCGGTGATCCGTACGGTGAAGGTGCCGTCCGGCTCGGCCGTCACGGCCGCCGTGGACGGGGCGGACAACACGGGGAACGTGGACGCGGCCGTGCCGGTCCCGAGCAGCCAGCGGCCCTCACGGCGGATGCCGGGACGCGGGTCGCGGTCGGCCCAGCCGAACCGGCGGGCCCCCTCCTCGAAGCACGCGAGCAGATTGCGGCCGCTGAACGGCAGCCCGGAGACGGGGCCGACGGCCGGTTCGTTGCGGGCGCGCAGCGCGATCGGGTCGAGGCCGCACCGCTCGGCGAGTTCGTCGAGCGCGGACTCCAGCGCGAACGAGCCCGGTGCCTCGCCCGGGGCCCGCATCCAGCTCGGGGTCGGCACGTCGAGCGGTACGACACGGCTCTGCGAGTAGTGCGCGTCAGAGGCGTACATCGCGCGCCCGAACTCGGCACACCGCTCGACGAACTCGTGGACGGTCGAGGTGAGGCTCTCGGCCCGGTGGTCGAACGCGCGCAGCCGGCCGTCCGCGTCGGCGCCGAGCCTGATCCGCTGGGCCGTGGGGCTGCGGTAGCCGACCAGCGAGAACATCTGGCGGCGGGTCAGTATGACGCGGACGGGTCGGTGCAGGACGGTCGCGGCCATCGCGGCGGCGACCGAGTGCGGGCGGGTGCCCTTGGAGCCGAAGCCGCCACCGACGTGTTCCGAGCGCACCCGGACCGACTGGGGGTCGAGCGAGAACAGCTTCGCCAGCTCGTCCGCCACGAACCTGCTGCCCTGGTTGGAGTCGACGACCTCGAGCCGGCCGCCGTCCCAGCGCGCGATCGCCGCGTGCGGCTCCATGGGGCTGTGGTGCTCCTCCGGAGTGCTGTACTCGGCGTCCACGACGACGGCGGACGCGGCGAGTTCGGCCTCCAGGTCCCCCTTCTGCGCGGCGGGGGCACTTTCCGGCGCGTACACACCGGGAAGCCCGGCGGCGAACACGACGTTGTGCGGCTCCTCGTCGTACTCGACGACAAGGGCCTCGGCGGCCTCCCGGGCCTGCTCGGGCGTCTCGGCCACGACCAGCGCCACCGGCCAGCCGACGAACGGGACTCGGTCGTGCTGGAAGATCTGGGCGATCGGGTCGGGCAGCCCGAAGGCGTTCGTGTAGTCGCCGTTGAGGCGCGGGGCGTTCTCGTGGTGCAGGACGGCGAGGACGCCCGGCATCGCGAGGACGGGCGCGGACTCCACCGCGCGGATCCGGCCACGCGCCACGGTGGACAACACCAGCCAGCCGTGGGCGAGTTCGGGATACGGGACCTCACCCGCGTAGCGCGCCGCCCCGGTGACCTTGGCCACGCCCTCCACGCGGGTGTGCGCGACGCCGACGGCTCCGGACGTCGCGGTCGCCGCCGCCGTCGTGGTCGTGGTCGTGGTCGTGCTGGTCATCGGGCCGCCTCCTCGGTGAGTTCGGTCAGCATCGCCACGACGAGATTGCGCATCAGGGGCACCTTGTATCCGTTGTGGGGCAGCGTCCGGGCCGCCGCCAACTCGGCGTCGGCGGCGGCCGTGAAGGCCTCGGCGCTCGCCGGTCCCCCAGTCAGCGCCCGCTCGGCCGCCCGGGCCCGCCACGGCCGGGAGGCCACCGCACCGAAGGCCAGGCGCACTTCGCGTACGACACCGTCGCGGACGTCGAGCGCGGCGGCGATCGAGCCGATCGCGAACGCGTACGAGGCGCGCTCGCGCACCTTGCGGTAGCGGGAGCGGGCGGCGACCGGGGCGGCCGGCAGGGTGACGCCGGTGATCAGCGCGCCGGGCGGCAGGGCGGTCTCCAGGTGCGGTGTGTCACCCACCGGCAGATAGAACTCCGCGAGGGGCAACGCCCCCGGCCCGTCAGCCGTTTCGTACGAGACGACGGCGTCGAAGGCGGTGAGGGCCACGGCCATGTCCGAAGGATGCGTGGCCACGCACTGCGTGGAGGCGCCGAGGATCGCGTGGTTGTGGTGCTCGCCCTCGACGGCGGGGCAACCGCTGCCGGGGACACGCTTGTTGCAGGGCTTCGCCAGGTCGGTGAAGTAGCCGCAGCGGGTGCGCTGGAGCAGGTTTCCGCCGACCGTGGCCATGTTGCGCAACTGACCGGAGGCGCCCGCCAGGACGGCCTGGGTCAACGCCGGGTAGTGACGCCGCACGTCGGGATGGACGGCGAGGTCGCTGTTGGTCACGGTCGCGCCGATTCGCAGCTCGCCGCTGTTCGTGAACTCGACGCGGTCAAGGGGGAGTTCACGTACGTCGACGAGGCGCGCGGGCCGCTCCACCCCGCTCTTCATCAGGTCGACGAGATTGGTGCCGCCGCCGAGATAGCGCGCGTCGGGATCGGCGCCCAGCAGGGCGACCGCACCTGAGACGTCGAAGGCGCGCTCATAGCCGAACTCCCTCATGCCGCCGCCTCCTTGGTCTCGGACGACCGCGTATCGGACGACCGCGTATCGGCCACGTACGCGTCGGGCACCCGTCCCCGCGCCGCCCTCGCCACGGCCTCCACGATCGACACATACGCGCCGCACCGGCACAGGTTGCCGCTCATCCGCTCGCGGATCTCCTCGGGCGTGAGCTGCGAAACCCCCGCTTCGGGCCGTATGTCGGCGGTCACGGCGCTCGGCCAGCCCGCCGCGTGCTCCTCGATCACCGCGAGGGCCGAACAGATCTGACCGGGCGTGCAGTAGCCGCACTGGTAGCCGTCGAGGTCGAGGAAGGCCTGCTGTACGGGATGCAGCCGATCACCGTCCGCCACCCCTTCGATGGTGGTGATCTCACGCCCCTCGGCGGCGACGGCGAGTTGCAGACAGGAAACGGCCCGTCGTCCGTCGAGGAGCACCGTACAGGCGCCGCACTGGCCCTGATCACAGCCTTTCTTGGTTCCGGTGAGATCGAGACGCTCACGCAGCGCGTCGAGCAGGGTGGTGCGATGGTCGACGGGCAGCGTGTGCTTCTCGCCGTTGATGTGCAGGGTGATGGCGCTGGACGTCGAGGTCGTACCGCTGGACGTCGTAGGGGCCATGATCAGCCTTCTTTCGCCTGTCTGAGGGGGAAGGAAGTCGCGAGAGGGCCGGGAAAAGGGGGACTCCGACAGTCCACACTGGCCGAATCCGACGGTATGGTGGAGCCCTAAACGGACAGCTGTCCGTTAATCGTGAACCTACCGGACAGCTGTCCGGTTAGCAAGGCGTTCACCCGGCAGGCCGTGGAGGACGAAGGAGGACCGAGTGCAGGAGAAGAAGGCCACGCCACTGCGCTCCGACGCGCAACGCAATCGCGAGCGCATCCTCGAAGTGGCCCTGGCCGAGCTGACGCGGTCGGCGGACACCCCGCTCAGCACGATCGCCAAGAAGGCGGGGGTCGGGCAGGGAACGTTCTACCGCAACTTCCCGAACCGCGAGGCCCTTCTCCTGGAGATCTACCGCCACGAGGTGCAGCAGGTCGCCGCCGCCGCGGCCCAGTTGCTGGAGACCCGCGCGCCGGACCGGGCCCTGCGGGAGTGGATGGACCGCCTCGCCCAGTTCGCCATGACCAAGGTCGGCCTGGCCGAGGCGCTGCGCGCGACCACCCTCGCGCACGGCACCCTGGCCAGACTGGGACACGGCGCGATGTCCTCGGCCGCCGCACTGCTCCTGACGGCGAACGACGAGGCCGGAACCATCCGCCCCGGGCTGACCCCCGAGGACTTCTTCCTCGTCATCGCCGGTCTCTGGCAGATCGACGCGGGCGGGGACTGGCAGCCGCGCGCCACCCGCCTTCTGGACTTCGTCATGGACGGCCTACGGGTGGGCGCGCCTGCCGCCTCGAACGCGCGCGACGAAGCCGTCCGCCTGTAACTCCCCCGTGGCGGACGGCTCGTGTCGTGGTGTTCAGAGATCGGGATCGGTGTCGGCGACGTAAGTGTCCTGGGCCGCTGGACGACACCCGCCGAGGCGGGCGACGGGATTCGAACCCGCGTCTCTCTCTTGACAGGAGAAGTAGCCGAAACCTTCGCACCTGAACGAGGTCCACCGTAGTGGTGGCCGCCGTCGCGGTCATCTGGATTTCGGCGTGCGGCAGACGCGTATCGGGGCGTTGTCAGTGGTGGCGTGCAGGATGGCGAGCATGACAACACCAGCTGCAGTGATCGTGGATGCCGCCGCCTACGCGCAGGCGGTCGAGGACGCCGTGAAGGCTTCGGCCGCCTACTACGCGGGCGGCACGTCAGTGCTGGACGACGACACCTACGACCGGCTGGTACGGGGCATCGCGGCGTGGGAGGCCGCTCATCCCGGCGAGGTGCTGCCCGACTCACCGACCGGGAAGGTCGCCGGTGGTGCCGTGGAGGGCGATGTCCCGCACACGGTGCCCATGCTGAGCCTGGACAATGTGTTCTCGCCGGAGGAGTTCACCGCCTGGACCTCGTCGCTGGCCCGGCGAATCGGCCATGACGTCGCGCGGTTCAGCGTCGAGCCCAAGCTCGACGGGCTCGCGATCGCCGCCCGTTACACCCATGGCCGCCTCACCCGGCTGATCACCCGTGGCGACGGGACGGCCGGGGAGGACGTCTCGCACGCCATCGGCACCGTCGAAGGGCTCCCGGCCGAACTCGCCGAACCGGTCACGGTGGAGGTGCGCGGCGAAGTCCTGATGACCACCGCCCAGTTCGAGCACGCCAACGAGGTGCGCACCGCGCACGGCGGGCAGCCGTTCGCGAACCCGCGCAACGCCGCGGCGGGCACGCTGCGTGCCAAGGACCGCGCCTACACCGTGCCGATGACCTTCTTCGGCTACGGCGTGCTGGCGCTGCCCGGTACACAGGAGGACCTCGCGGCGCGGCTGGGCGAAGCCGCGCACAGCGAGCTGATGGCGCGGTGCGGCGAGCTCGGTGTGAACATCACCGCCTCCACCGCCGTGCCCGGCACCACGGCGGAGACCGCCGAGCAGGTCCTGGACCGGGTGAAGGAGGTCGCCGCGCTGCGGGCGGAGTTGCCGTTCGGAATCGACGGGATCGTCATCAAGGCCGACCTGGCCGCCGATCAGGCCGTCGCCGGATCCGGTTCGCGTGCCCCTCGCTGGGCGATCGCCTACAAGCTGCCGGCCGTGGAGAAGATCACCCGGCTCCTGGAGGTGGAGTGGAACGTGGGCCGCACCGGCATCATCGCTCCGCGCGCGGTCCTCGAACCGGTCGAGATCGACGGCTCCACCATCACCTACGCCACCCTCCACAACCCGGCCGACATCACCCGCCGCGACCTGCGGCTGGGCGACCATGTCATGGTCCACCGCGCCGGGGACGTCATTCCCCGCGTCGAGGCCCCCGTCGCCCATCTGCGCACCGGCGAGGAGCGGCCGATCGTCTTCCCCGAGGTGTGCCCGCGGTGCGGCTCCGCCATCGACACCAGCGAGCAGCGCTGGCGCTGCGCGAACGGCCGCAACTGTCACCTGGTCGCCGCCCTCTCGTACGCCGCGGGCCGTGACCAGCTCGACATCGAGGGGCTGGGCCACACCCGTGTCGTCCAGCTCGTCGAGGCCGGCCTGGTCGCCGATCTGGCCGACGTGTTCGCCCTCACCCGCGACCAGCTCCTCGTCCTGGAACGGATGGGTGAGACCAGCACCGACAATCTCCTCGCGGCGATCGACGCGGCCAAGGGGCAACCCTTGTCGCGGGTACTGTGCGCGCTCGGCGTCCGCGGTACGGGCCGCTCCATGTCCCGTCGTATCGCCCGGTACTTCGCCGCGATGGAGCACATCCGTGCCGCCGACGCCGAAGCGATGCAGCGGGTCGAGGGCATCGGCACGGAGAAGGCCCCGTCCATCGTCGCCGAACTGGCCGAACTGGCTCCGCTCATCGACAAGCTCGCCGCGGCCGGGGTCAACATGACCGAACCCGGCGCCACCCCGCCCGTCCCCACCGACGACACCGGCGGCGCCACCCAGGGCGCGGAGCCGACGGGCGGTCCGCTGACCGGGATGGCGGTCGTCGTCACCGGGGCCATGACGGGCCCGTTGGAGAAGCTCAGCCGCAACCAGATGAACGAACTCATCGAACGCGCCGGTGGCCGCTCCTCCTCAAGCGTCTCCAAGAAGACCACGCTGGTCGTCGCCGGCGAGGGTGCCGGATCCAAGCGCGCCAAGGCCGAGGGCCTCGGCATCCGGCTGGCCACCCCCGACGAGTTCGCGGTCCTGGTCGCCGACTACGTCGACTGATCCTTGACGGCCGACTGACCCTTGACGGCCGACGCCGGCGTGACGCGACGCGGCAGCGTGCGGTCGCCATCGAGGGCGACCGCACGCCGAGGACTAGGCGCCGCTCGCGTCGAGCATGTCCTCGCGCTCGACGATCTTCACGCGTTCCCGTTCCTGCGGTTCGCCCAGCGCCTTCTCCGCGGCGTCCAGGCGGTACCAGCCCTCCCAGGTGGTGAAGCGGACGTTCCGCTCGCCGAGGAACGCGTCCACGGCCTCCGGGTCGGGCGAGGCGGGCGTGTGCAGACGTCCGTTCGTGTGGTCGTCGAGCAGGCTGGCGACGGTCTCGTTGGCGTCGCCCTTGGTGTGGCCGATCAGACCCACGGGGCCGCGCCGGATCCAGCCGGTGACGTACGTCGACTGCAGGTGCTCGCCGGTCTCCTCGATCACCCGGCCGCCCTGGTCCGGGACCGTGCCCGAATCGGCGTCCCAGGGGAGCTTGGGCAGTTCGTCGGACAGGTAGCCCACGGCGCGGTAGACCGCACCGAGGTCCCAGTCCTTGAACTCGCCGGTTCCCTTGACGTTGCCGGTGCCGTCGAGGGCGGTGCGCTCGGTGCGCAGGCCGACGACCCGGCCGTTCTCGCCGAGGATCTCGGTCGGGGACTCGAAGAAGTGCAGGAAGAGCTTGTGCGGGCGGTCACCGGCGTCGCGGATGGCCCAGTTCTCCAGGGTCTTGGCGACCATGTCGGCCTGCTTGTTGCCGCGCCGGGTCGCGATCGAGCCCTCGTCGTAGTCGATGTCCTCGGGGTCGACGATGACCTCGATGTTCGGGGAGTGGTCCAGCTCCCGCAGCTCCATCGGGCTGAACTTCGCCTGCGCCGGACCGCGGCGGCCGAAGACGTGGACCTCCAGGGCCTTGTTGGCCTTGAGGCCGTCGTAGACGTTCTGCGGGATCTCGGTCGGCAGCAGTTCGTCGGCGGTCTTGGCGAGGATGCGCGCGACGTCGAGGGCGACATTGCCGACACCGAGGACGGCGACCTTCTCCGCTTCGAGCGGCCAGGTCCGCTCCACGTCCGGGTGGCCGTCGTACCAGGAGACGAAGTCCGCCGCACCGTACGAGCCGTCAAGGCCGATGCCGGGTATGTCGAGGGCCCGGTCGGCCGTCGCCCCCGTGGAGAAGATCACCGCGTCGTAGAAGGTGCGCAGGTCGTCGAGGTTGATGTCCCCCGGGTAGTCGACGTTGCCGAAGAGACGTATCTGAGGCTTGTCGAGCACCTGGTGCAGGGCCGTGATGATGCCCTTGATCCGCGGGTGGTCGGGGGCCACGCCGTAGCGGATCAGACCGAAGGGGGCCGGCATCCGCTCAAAGAGGTCGATGGACACACCGGGCTCGACCGCCACTGCGGACTTCAGCAGCGCGTCGGCAGCGTAGATCCCGGCGGGGCCGGCTCCGACAATGGCTACCCGCAGAGGGCGAGGCATGATCAGGTTCCCTTCGAACGGTGGCAGGGTGGCTCGTCGGGAAGCCTAAACTAAGGCAAACCTTAGTCAGTAGTCGGGCTGGATCTATGACCCCATAAACCGATCTTATGAGTCGGTCACCGGACGGCAGACGCCTCATGATCGGGGGCAAAATGGGATATGTGGGTGTCCGGCGCGTGTCAGTGGACCGCCTCGTGGAGCAGCCCTCGGGCCGCGGACTGGTGGCGATCCCCCTCGCGCTGATCGTGGTGATCACCGTGGTGGACCTCCACTCCCCGACCGATGTCCACCTGGGTCCGTTGCTCGTCATCGCACCCGCCCTCACCGCCTCCCTGGCCGGGCCGCGGCTGACCGCGCTGGTCGGTATACTGGCCGTGGCCGCCCAGGTCTTCATCGCGATGTTCCACGGCGGGCTGACCACCGCCAACCACGTCGCGCAGATCATCGCCCTGACCGTGCTCTCGGCGCTGGTGGTCTTCGTCTGCCATGTACGGGAGCGGCGCGACCGGGAGCTGAGCCGGGCGCGGTCGGTGGCCGAGACGGCGCAGCGGGTTCTGCTCAGACCGCCACCCCGCCGGATCGGGCCCTTGCGCGTGGCCTGGCTGTATCTGGCCGCCGAGGACGAGACCCAGATCGGCGGCGACCTGTTCGCGATCTCCCGCGCCGCCCAGTCCTCGACCCGGGTGATCATCGGTGACGTACGCGGCAAGGGCCTGGCCTCCATCGGCGAGGCCTCGGTGGTGCTGGGCGCGTTCCGCGAGGGCGCTCACCGGTACTCCACGCTCCCCGAGCTGGCGGCGGCGCTGGAGGTCAGCGTGTGCCGCGACCTGGAGGACGTGGCCGACACGAAGCACGACCCGGGCGAGCACTTCGTCACCGCGCTCGTGCTCGACATCCCCGACGAGGGTCCACAGGGCTGGATGATCAACCACGGTCATCCACCGCCTCTGCTTCTGCGCAACCACGAGGTCACGGTCCTGAACGCGCGCCACCCCGTCCCCCCGCTCGGCATGTGCGGGCTGCCCGGCGCGAGCCACTCTCCCGACCCGCTCACCTTCCAAACCGGCGACATCCTGCTGCTCTACACCGACGGCGTCGTCGAAGCCCGCTCACCGTCGGGCGCCTTCTACCCGCTCCTCGATCGGGTCGCCTCCTTCCCGGCCTCCAGCCCCGACTCCCTGCTGCGCCACATCCACGCCGACCTCCTCGCACACGTCGGCGGCCACCCCGGCGACGACGCCGCCCTCCTGATCATCGAACGCACCGCCTCCCCCCATCCGCATCGACCGCACGTCACCACCCGCCCCGTCGAGGGCCACCACCGGTTCCACCCCCGTGGAGCGCCCCCGTCGATGGACCGCTGACCTCACTCCCGGGCCATGGCGACCAGGTTCGGTCCGAGGCCGGAGCCGCGGCTGTCCGGTCGGCGCGCGCCCTGGTGGAACGTGGCGGTTGCGCGGGGTGCGACCCGGCGGTTGCATACGACTGTGTCGTCGATACCCGACGCCGCACACAGCGACGGCCCGCCGAACCAGGCCCCCTCCCCGGACGGTGCCGCCGTTCGCGGGCCCTCGTCACCGTGTGGCCGCGGCCACCAGGGCCGGACCTATGACGTCCGTGGAGGAGCGATGGGTGTGGACGCGAGCGGACAGGCCGGCCACGGGAAACGGTGGACGGCCAGGGCCGCGCTGCTCGCGGCGGCGCTGGCGGTGCTGCTGCCGCTCGGTTACGGAGGCGTGGACGGCGTACTGCTGCTCTTTGCCGCGCTCCTCGGCGTGGCGGTCACGGCGGCGGCGCTGTGGTGGGCGCTGACCCGGCGCGGCCCGCTCCGCTGGGTGGCGGCCGTGCTGGCGGCGGTCGCGCCCTGCGCCGTGCTCACCCTGTTCGCCGTGGCCGGGCTGCTCTGGGCCGTTCCCGTGTCCCTGGCACTGTGGGCCATGGCCGTCTGGAGCGGCCGGTACGCCCTGCGGAGCGATCGGACGCGCGCCCCGCGCCCGAAGGAACGCAGGGCCCCGCCACCGCGGCGCGCCTTCCTCCTCATGAACCCGCACTCCGGCGGCGGCAAGGTGGCGAAGTTCGGACTGCGGGAGAAGGCGGAGCGGCTCGGCGCGCGGGTCGTGCTCCTCGACCCCGAGAAGCACCAGGACGTCACCGCGCTGGCCCGGGCCGCCGTCGCGGACGGCGCGGACCTGCTGGGCGTCGCCGGGGGTGACGGGACCCAGGCGCTGGTCGCGGCCGTCGCCGCCGAGCACGGTCTGCCGTTCCTGGTGGTCTCCGCCGGCACCCGCAATCACTTCGCCATGGATCTCGGCCTCGACCGCGACGACCCGGCGACCTGCCTGGACGCTCTCACCGACGGCGTGGAACTCCGCGTGGACCTGGGTTTCGCCGGCGGGCATCCGTTCGTCAACAACGCCTCCTTCGGCGCGTACGCGGCGGTCGTCCAGAGCCCCGCGTACCGCGACGACAAGATCGGCACCGTCCTGGGCCTCCTGCCCGACCTGCTCACCCGTCAGCGCGGGCCGCGGCTGACCGTCCGCGCCGCCGACACGACACTCGACGCCCCACAGGCCGTACTGGTGAGCAACAACCCGTACCGCACCAACGATCCGGTCGGCCTCGGCCGCCGCGAACGGCTCGACTCCGGACTCCTGGGCGTCCTCGGCGTCACGGTGGACAGCGCGGCCGAGGCCGCCGCGCTCGTACTGGACCCCGCGCCGGACGGGCTCGCGGTCCTGACCACCCGTGAGGTGGTCATCGATGCCGACCGCGCGGAGATCGAGGCCGGCATCGACGGTGAGGCCCTGGTCCTGCCGGTACCGGTTCACTGCCGCGTCGAACCCGGCGCCCTGCGCGTCCGCGTCCCCAAGGAGCGGCCTGGTGTACCCGAGTCCCAACCCCCCTTGGACTGGCGCCGGTTGGGCACGCTCGCGGCGACCATGGGGCGAACGGCGGTGGTACGACATCCTGGTCGCGCCGGGGACACGTAGACGAAGGTCACAATTACATATCGGACAGTTCGAGCTGCAATCTTCACACCAGGCACACAAATTGGCTAAGTTGGCGGCAGGACGCACGACTCCCTCCGGCGAACCTCGCCGGGTCGCGCGACCTCCGCCGAATCCGGTGCCCCCGTGGCAACCGGAACCGGGGACCCAACCGACCTTGGGGTGAATCGGCCCAACCGCCCGACCGGGCAAGGGCCGTAGGGCTGGCCTTCCGGAATCTTGCGCCCGAACCCGACAGCCGACTCGGTAGGCGGAGTACGGAAGGAGTACGGCTCCCATGGCGCCGGAACGAACGCCGCGCCCTGGAGGCACCAGCCTCCCTGGCATGCCAGACTCCGCACGCGCGGCGGCCCTCAACGGCGCGGACGGTCCGAGTCGCGAAGAGGTGCAGCAGCGCATCAGCTCCCTCTACGACCAGGCCGAGAACGCCGTCGGGTTCGTCAACGGGACCCGCGCGATGACCACGGGGAGCCGAGGCCGCGGCAACCCGACGCCGGAAACCGCGCGCAGGCGCAGCGATCCCGCCCTCGACGACATCACCAAGACCTGGTTCGACGCGGCACGCTCACGGCTGGGTCCGTCCGCGCCGGCCAGGCTGCCGGCCGACCGGATGCCGGACCCCCCGGCCGCGCGGCCCGCGAGCCCGGCCAGGCGTCCGGAGGACGGGCTCACCAACGGTGGGCGGGAGTTGACCGCCCGCCCCGTCCTGGAGCTGACCGCCGGGCCTGCCGCCGAGGCGGCCGCCGGTCCCGTGGCCGAGTTGACGGCCAGAGCCGTCGCCGCGCTGCCGCCCGCGCCACAGCCTGTGCAGCAGGCCGCCGCGGCCCTGCTGCCCGCGCTGCCCGCCGGGCCCGGGCAGTCCTCGCTGAAGACGTCCAAGGAGAAGATCCAGCGGAAACTGGCGCTGGCCCGTGAGGTGGTGTCCAAGCACGCCGCACAGTGGAACCCTGGGCCCGCGACGATCGAGTCGCGTCCGGCCGAGGTGGCCTGGCCCGCCCCGCAGGACCAGGCTCGCCACCAGGCCGCCGAGGAGTGGCAGCGCCAGCAGCCGACCGCACTCGGCCCGGACATGTCCCTCGGCGCGGGGATGCCTCTCGGCCGGGACATGTCCATGGGGGCGGGGATGCTTCCCGTCCGGGAGATGTCCCCCGGCGCGAACACGCCCCTGACCGCGGATATACCCATGGCCGCAGGCATGCCCCCCGGCCCGAACATGTCCAACGGCGCCGGCATCCCCCTGACCGCGGACATGTCCCTCGGCGCGGGCATGCCTCCCGCCCGGGAGATGTCCCCCGGCGCGAACACGCCCCTGACCGCGGATATACCCATGGCCGCAGGCATGCCCCCCGGCGCGGACGTGTCCCTCGGCGCGGGCATGACCGTAGGCACCGGTGCTTCCATCGGCGCGGTCTACATGGCCGGCCCCGTCGGCATGGTCGGCGCCTCGGAGTCGGGGTACGGCGGAAAGGCCGCCAAGGCCCTCGCCTTCGCTCGCGCGCAGATCGGCAAGCCGTGTGTCTGGGGCGCGACCGGACCGGACTCGTACGACTCCTCCAGCCTCACCCAGGCCGCCTGGAGGGCCGCCGGGGTCGCGCTCCCGCGCACCGTGCACGGCCAGGCGACCGCCGGCACGGCGATTCCCCTGACCGACATCCAGTTCGGCGACCTGATCTTCTTCCACGACAACGTCAGCCACGTCGGCTTCTACACCGGCAACGGCATGATGATCCACGCCCCCAGCCCGGGTGCCTCGATACGCGAAGAGTCGATCTTCTTCGCCGGACAGAAAGCGATCCACAGCGCGCTGCGCCCGGCGTGACACCCCGGAGTAGCCTCGCCGTACGCCGGTCACGAGAAGGCGTACACGGTCGGGAGAAGGGGACAGCACGATGTCGGTCCGGATCGAACGTCAGGGTTACGTCACCACGGTCGTCCTCTCCCGTCCCGCCGCCCGCAACGCCGTGGACGGGCCGACCGCCACCGAACTCGTCGACGCCTTCCGGGAGTTCGAGGCGGACGAGACGGCCCGGGTCGCGGTGCTCTGGGGCGAGGGCGGCACGTTCTGCGCCGGCGCGGACCTCAAGGCGATCGGCACCGAACACGGCAACCGGGTCGAGCGGGACGGTGACGGGCCGATGGGTCCCACCCGGCTGCGGCTGTCCAAGCCCGTCATCGCGGCGGTCGCGGGGCACGCCGTCGCGGGCGGCCTGGAACTGGCGCTCTGGTGCGATCTGCGGGTCGCCGAGGAGGACGCCGTCTTCGGTGTCTTCTGCCGCCGCTGGGGCGTCCCGCTCATCGACGGCGGCACCGTACGGCTCCCCCGCCTCATCGGCACCAGTCGCGCGATGGACCTGATCCTCACCGGCCGCGCGGTGCCGGCGGCCGAGGCGTACGAGATGGGCCTCGCCAACCGGCTGGTCCCGACCGGCCGCGCCCGTGCCGAGGCCGAGGAACTCGCCGCGGCGATCGCCGATTTCCCCCAGTCTTGCCTGCGCAGCGACCGCGCGTCGGTCCTCGACCAGGAGGGACTGATCGAAGAGGCGGCCATGCGCGTCGAACTCCGTTACGGCTTGGACGTGTTGGCCGAGGGCATGGAGGGCGCCGCCCGCTTCGCCTCGGGAGCCGGGCGGCACGGCTCGTTCACGGCGAAGTAGGGGCGACGGCCTGTGCGGTGTCGCGGCTCCTCGGCGCGACCGGATCGGCCCCGACCGGATCGGCCTCGGCCGAGACCCTGGTGACGGGTCGACAGGTGTGCCGGAATCGTGCGGGCCCGGTAACGGACGTACCTGTGAGTACGGCAGGATGAGGCCTCACCCCGGACGACGAACACACGTCCGGGCGTGATCGTGCATTCCCGGATTCGAGCAGGTGGCAAGTGACGACACAGCACATCCGGCCCACGGGCCTTCCCCTCCGCCGCACGGGAGGCGGCCGGTGAAACACTCCCTCACACTGGACGACCTGATGATGGCCGGGATTCCCGTGGTGGCGGGTCTGCTGGCGGCGTTCCTGCTGCGCATCCTGCTGCGCTGGCTCGGCAAGCACGCCTCGCGCACCCGGTGGAGCGGTGACGACTTCATCGTCGACGCGCTGCGCACACTCGTCCCCTGGGGCGCGATCGCCGCCGGTGTCTCGGCGGCGGGCGCGGTGCTTCCGCTGACGGCTCCGGTCGGGCGCAACGTCAACAAGGTCCTGACCGTCGTCCTCATCTTCGTGGCGACGCTGACCGCGGCCCGGGTCATCACCGGCCTCGTCCGCTCGCTGGCCCAGTCCCGGTCCGGGGTGGCGGGTTCGGCCACCATCTTCGTCAACATCACCCGGGTCGTGGTGCTGGCGATGGGCTTCCTCGTCATGCTGCAGACGCTGGGCATCTCCATAGCCCCGCTGCTCACGGCCCTGGGTGTGGGCGGTCTGGCGGTGGCGCTCGCCCTGCAGGACACCCTCGCCAACCTCTTCGCGGGCGTCCACATCCTCGCCTCGAAGACGGTCCAGCCCGGCGACTACATCCGTCTCAGCAGCGGTGAGGAGGGCTACGTCGTGGACATCAACTGGCGCAACACGACGGTCCGTCAGCTCTCCAACAACCTGGTCATCATCCCCAACGCCCAGCTCGCGGGCACCAACATGACCAACTTCAACCGCCCCGAGCAGCAGATGACCCTCATCGTCCAGGTCGGAGTCGGCTACGACAGCGACCTGGACCATGTCGAGCGTGTGACCACCGAGGTCGTCACCGAGACGATGACCGGGATCACCGGCGCCGTCCCGGACCACGAGCCCGCCGTGCGCTTCCACACCTTCGGCGACTCCCGCATCAGCTTCAGCGTCATCCTCGGCGTGGGCGAGTTCAGCGACCAGTACCGGATCAAGCACGAGTTCATCAAACGCCTGCACAGGCGGTACCGGGACGAGGGCATCCGGATTCCGGCGCCCACCCGGACGGTGGCGCTGCAGCCGGGCGGGGCGGAGCTGCTGGAGGCGGGCATCCCGCACCAGCGCGAGGCCACGTCGGGGAGGTAGAACCGGGCGAAGCGAGTCCGCCCGGCTCCCCTGCCGTACCGTCAGAGGGTGGCGGTCGAGTCGGGGTAGTGGCCGGGCTCGCGGTTACGGGACGCGAGAAGGCCCGGGGGCACCGGGACGACCGTCCAGTCGGGGTGGCCCGGCAAACGGGGCGTCTTCGTGCCGTACAGCCAGTCCCGCAGGAAGCCGGACAGGTCCTGCCCCGAGACCTCGGAGGCGATGGCGATGTAGTCCTCGGTGCTCGCGGAGGAGCCCCGATGGCACCCCAGGAAGGTGCGCTCGATGCGACGGAACACGTCCTCGCCGACCAGCTCGCGCAGCGCGTACAGCACCAGGACGCCACCCAGGTAGCGCTGGTTGTCGAAGAGGTTCACGGCGTTCGGCGCCGCGACCGGCCCCGAGGTCCGCCGCCACAGGTCTCCCCTGGCGTACGTGTCCTTCATCCGGGCCTCCATGCTGGTCAGGCCGAGCGAGTCGGGCCAGCCGCGCTCGAAGCGGTACAGCAGCCCGTAGAAGTCGGCGTGCCACTCGTTCAGCCACAGGTCCGCCCAGCCGGCGGGACTGACGCTGTTGCCGAACCAGGAGTGGACCAGCTCGTGCATCAGGTGCGCGCCGATCTTCTGCTCCTCCTGGAGCAGGAAGGCCGGCTTGTAGAGCGTGAGGGTCTGGGTCTCCAGGCCCGTGAAGTCGAAGGCCTTCGGATCGTCGGAGTTGCAGGGCAGCAGACCGTACGTCTCGAAGGGGAACGCCCCGAGCCGCCGCTCCACCCACTCGACCAGGCCGGGAGTGAGGCTGAGCGCGGGTTCGAGGGCGGCGGCCCGCGCGGTCGGGACGACGTCCCGAAGGGGCAGCCCGTGCGGCCCCCGCCGGTCCTTCACCGTGTAGTCACCGACCGTGATCTGCACCAGCTCCGTGGCCATGGGGTGCCGCGAACGGTAGGTGTACGCGGTCCGGTCGCCGTCCAGGTTCTCGGCGCGGACCAGGGTGCCGTTCGCGACGCCGCGCAGACCGCGCGGGACGGTGACGCGGAAGCTGAAGGCCGCCTTGTCCGTGGGGTGGTCGTTGCAGGGGAAGACGGTGTGCGCCGAGTTCGGCTGGGCGCAGACCGCGAATCCGTCGGGGGTGACGACCCAGCCGTGTGCGCGAGCGAGCGGCTCGGGTCGGCGGAGTACTCGATGCGGACGGTCACCCGGGCGCGCTCCGGCAGGGGGCACGCCGGGGTGACCCGCAACTTTTCGTCTATTTGTTCGAATATAGCCGTGCGACCGCCGACCCGCACGGAACGGATGTCCAGACCGAGCGCGTCGAGCGAGAAGCGGGAGAGGTCCGGGGTCGCGCGCAGAGTCAGGGTCGCGATGGCGTCGACCAGGCGGTTCGTCGCGTCGTACGAGAAGTCGAGGTGGTACGCGGTGACGCGGTAGCCGTCGTTGCCGAGGGCCGGGAAGACGGGGTCGGGCTCGGGCAGGGTCTCCGCGCCGGGGGTGCCCCCACCCCGTAAGGCCGGGGTCTGGGCGGAGGCCGCCGGGGTGCCCGCAGTGAGCACCGCGGCCGTTCCGGTCAGGGCGGCCGCGGGGGCCGTCACTCTCGTGCGATATCTCATGGTTCGCTTTCGTTCGCGAGGACGAGCTGGTCCAGGTGGGCGTTCGTCCAGCAGGAGTACGAGAGCCTGGAAGGCGGTTGCCTGGGGCGCGCCACTTCTTGTTCACGGCGATGGCGGACAGACCCCTGTCGAGTCGGGGTCGCTCACGAGATATCTTGATGTCGAGCAATGTTGCAGACGTGGAGCGGAGCACCCGGTGACTGACTCGACCATCATTTACACGCACACTGACGAGGCCCCGGCCCTGGCGACGTATTCGTTCCTGCCGGTGGTCCAGGCGTACGCCTCGCAGGCGGGTGTCACTGTGGAGACCCGTGACATCTCGCTGGCCGGGCGCATCCTCGCGCTCTTCCCCGAGTTCCTCCAGGAGGGTCAGCGCATTCCCGACGCCCTCGCGGAGCTCGGTGAGCTGGCGAAGACGCCCGAGGCGAACATCATCAAGCTGCCGAACGTCTCGGCCTCGATCCCGCAGCTGAAGGCCGCGGTCGCCGAGCTGCAGGAGCAGGGCTACGCGCTGCCGGCCTACCCGGATGACCCGAAGTCGGACGAGGAGCGCGACATCCGCTCCCGTTACGACAAGGTCAAGGGCTCCGCTGTGAACCCGGTGCTGCGCGAGGGCAACTCCGACCGCCGCGCCCCCGCGTCGGTCAAGAACTACGCCAAGACCCACCCGCACCGCATGGGCGCCTGGACCCCCGAGTCCAAGACCAACGTCGCCACCATGGGCGTCGACGACTTCCGCTCCACCGAGAAGTCCGCGGTGATCTCCGAGGCGGGCTCGCTGCGCATCGAGCTGGCGGGCGACGACGGCTCCACCACCGTGCTGCGCGAGTCGGTACCCGTCCTCGCGGGCGAGGTCGTCGACGCGTCCGTCATGCACGTCGCGCCGCTGCGCGAGTTCCTCACGGCGCAGATCGCCCGTGCCAAGGCCGAGGACGTGCTGTTCTCCGTGCACCTCAAGGCCACGATGATGAAGGTCTCCGACCCGATCGTCTTCGGCCACGTCGTACGCGCCTTCTTCCCCAAGACGTTCGCGAAGTACGGCGAGACGTTCGCCGCCGCCGGTCTGACCCCGAACGACGGTCTGGGCGGCATCTTCAAGGGCCTCGAGTCGCTGCCCGAGGGCGCCGAGATCAAGGCGTCCTTCGACGCCGAGCTCGCCGAGGGCCCGGCCCTCGCGATGGTCGACTCGGACAAGGGCATCACCAACCTGCACGTCCCCTCCGACGTGATCGTCGACGCCTCCATGCCGGCGATGATCCGCACCTCCGGCCACATGTGGGGCCCGGACGGCCAGGAGGCCGACACCCTCGCCGTCCTCCCGGACAGCAGCTACTCCGGCGTCTACCAGGTCGTCATCGACGACTGCCGCGCCCACGGCGCCTTCGACCCGTCCACCATGGGCTCGGTGCCGAACGTCGGTCTGATGGCGCAGAAGGCCGAGGAGTACGGCAGCCACGACAAGACCTTCGAGATCCCCACCACCGGCACGGTCCGCCTCGTCGACCAGGCCGGCAACGTGGTCCTGGAGCAGGCCGTCGGCGCGGGCGACATCTTCCGCGCCTGCCAGACCAAGGACGACCCGATCAAGGACTGGGTGAAGCTGGCCGTCACCCGCGCCCGCGCCACCGGCGACCCGGCGGTGTTCTGGCTGGACGAGACCCGCGCCCACGACGCGCAGCTGATCGAGAAGGTCAACGCGTACCTGCCGGAGCACGACACCGAGGGCCTGGACATCAAGATCCTCTCCCCGGTCGAGGCGACGAAGTTCTCCCTGGAGCGCATCCGCAAGGGCCTGAACACGATCTCGGTCACCGGCAACGTCCTGCGTGACTACCTGACCGACCTGTTCCCGATCCTGGAGCTGGGCACCAGCGCCAAGATGCTCTCCGTCGTTCCGCTGATGGCGGGCGGCGGCCTCTTCGAGACGGGTGCCGGCGGCTCCGCCCCGAAGCACGTCCAGCAGCTGGTCAAGGAAAACTACCTGCGCTGGGACAGCCTCGGCGAGTTCTTCGCCCTCGCGGCGAGCTTCGAGCACCTCGCGCAGACCACGGGCAACGCGCGCGCCCAGGTGCTCGCCGACACCCTCGACCGCGCGACGGCGACCTTCCTCAACGAGGACAAGTCGCCGACCCGTCGTGTCGGCGGCATCGACAACCGCGGCAGCCACTTCTACCTGGGCCTGTACTGGGCGCAGGAGTTGGCCAAGCAGACCGACGACGCGGACCTCGCCAAGGCGTTCGCCCCGCTCGCCGAGACGCTGACAGCGCAGGAGCGGACGATCGTCGACGAGCTGCTCTCGGTCCAGGGCAAGCCCGCCGACATCGGCGGCTACTACCAGCCCGACCCGGCCAAGGCCGCGACCGTCATGCGCCCCTCGGCCACCTGGAACGAGACGCTCGCGACCCTCGCCTGACACACCGTCGGCGCCCACGCGTCGCCACCGCACCGCCCCGGCCGGGCTCTCCGGCCGGGGCGGTCGCATGTCCGCCGACGGCTCACCCGTACGCGCGCAGGCAGGTGACACCGGCGGTCCACCTGGGTGATCAGCGGTGGCGGGCCGGAACACCCGCTCTTAGCTTCGGCCTATGACGAAACGACAGATGGCCTACCTCGCCTGCACCGCAGCCGTCACAGCGTCGGTGCTGGGTGCCGCCCCGTCGGCCGAGCACCGGACGGTGCACTGGGTCAAACCCGGCGGGTCGATCCAGCAGGCCGTGAATTCCGCACACCCGGGGGACACCGTCCTCCTCTCCCCCGGCACGTACCACGAGAGCGTCCGCGTCACGGTGTCGAACCTGACGCTGCGCGGCTACGGTGCCCGCTCCACCGTCATCGTGCCGGGTAAGGCCTCCGGCAGCTGCGCCAAGGCCGGCAACGGGATCTGCGTCACCGGAACGGACAAAAAGCGCGTCAAGGACGTCACCGTCAGCTCACTGACCCTCAGAGGCTTCGCCAAGCACGGCCTGTGGGCGTCGGGCACCGACCGGCTGACGGTCCAGGGAGTGGTCGCCGAGAAGAACGGCCAGTGGGGCATCGCCCAGGAGCGCTCCGTACGCGGGGTGTTCCGCTACAACCTCGCCCAGAAGAACGGCGACGCCGGACTGTTCCTGTCCAACACGGTCAGCACCGAGGAGGGCGCCCGGGACTCCCTGGGGACGGTCGTCAGCCACAACGTTCTGGCCGGCAACCGGATCGGCGTCACGGTCCGACGGCTGCGGAACCTGACCGTCGATCACAACGAGGCGACCGGCAACTGCGCCGCGGTGTTCGTCGTGGGCGACGAGAACAAGCCGCACGTCGGGGCGCTGAGCGTGGTCCGCAACTACATCCACGCCAACAACAAGTTCTGTCCCAAGACCCCCCGGCTGCCCTTCCTGCAGGGCTCCGGAATCGTCCTCACCGGAGCCGAGAAGACGCTGGTGGCGGAGAACAGGGTCGAGGACAACGTGGGCACCTCCCCGCTGTCCGGCGGCATCGTTCTCTACAAGAGCTTCGTGGGCGCCGTCAACGAGCACAACGAGATCCGCAACAACGTGGCGCAGCGCAACGGCAAGGCCGACCTCGCCAACCGCGACCGCGCCAAGGGCAAGCGCAACACCTTCCACGACAACACCTGCGCGCACTCCGAGCCCGCCGGACTGTGCTGACCCCTCCTCCCCCACCAGCACGATCCCAGAAGCGAGGCACGACAATGACCACTGTTGATCCGGCCCCCCCGGCCACGGTCGATCCGGCTCCCCCACCGCCCATGCGGCTGCGGGAGCTCGTCTTCGGAGCGGCCTGCGCCGCCGCCGTACGCGCGGCCGCCCGCCTCGGCGTGGCGGACACCCTGGGTGACACGCCCATGAGCGTGGAGGACCTGGCGGCGGCGGTGAAGACCCAGCCGAAGACCCTGCGCCGGCTGCTGCGGGCGCTGTCCTGCCAGGGGGTCTTCACCGAACTCCCGGACGGTACCTTCACGCACACGGAGATGTCCCGGCTGCTGCGCGAGGACGACCCGCACAGCCTCCGCTACATCGCCCTGTGGTGCACCGAGCCGTGGACGTGGAACGTCTGGCCGAAGCTCGACGAGGCGGTGCGCTCCGGCCGGAACGTCTTCGAGGACGTGTACGAGCGGGAGTTCTTCGACTACCTCAACGAAGAGGCCCCGGAGTCGGCGTACGTGTTCAACCGGGCCATGACGACGTCCAGCGAGCAGTCGGCGCGGGACGTGGCGAACCTTCTCGATCTGCGTGGTGTGTCCTCGGTCGCGGACATCGGCGGCGGTCAGGGCCAGGTCCTGGTCAGCCTGCTGGAGAAGCACCCCGCTATGCACGGCACGCTGCTCGACCTGCCGGGAGTGGTGAGGAACGCCGATCCCCGGCTGCGCGAAGGCGGTTCACTGGCCGAACGGGTGCGCGTGGTGCCCGGGGACTGCCGTGAGGACATCCCGGTCCAGGCGGACGTGTACATCATCAAGAACATCCTGGAGTGGGACGACGACAGTACCCGCAGGGCGCTGGCGAACGTCCGCAAGGCGGCGCGGCCCGGTGCCCGCGTCGTCGTCATCGAGAACCTCGTGGACGACACCCCGTCGATGCGGTTCACCACAGCCATGGACCTGCTGCTGCTCCTCAATGTCGGCGGTGCGAAGCACACCCGGCAGAGCATGGTCGACCGGCTGACCGCCGCGGGGCTCGTCATCGACGAGTTCCGTCCGGTCAACCCGTATCTGCACGCCTTCGAGTGCACGATCCCGGGCTGATCCGGCCCCTCCCGGTCCACCGGGAAAAACCCGAGGCCGCCGGCTCCGCGTCTGTCGCGGGGTCGGCGGCCTCGGGTTGTGTCCGGGCGCTCGCCTCAGGAGCCGGCGTCCCGCTCCCAGCGGTAGAAGCACTGGGCCATGGCGTCCTTGGGGCTGCGCCACGTCTTCGGGTCGTAGGCGCTGACGTACGCCGCCAGCTGCCCGCTGACACTGCGGAACTCGGGGTGCCCGACCACCTTCGCGATGGCGGGTGACGGGTCCTGGTCGGCTTCGATGAGGTGCATGTACACATCACCGAACTGGAAGAGGCTGCGGCGCTTGACGCCGATCAGGTGCGGGAGTTCACCGCGGTCGGAGGCGGCGAACACATCGGCGATCGCCGGGGCCGAGTCGGGCGCCATGCGCGCGACGATCAGGGCGTGGTGCATCGGTTGTCCTTCCTGAGCTCCGGCGGTCAGCCGGGCATCGGCGCGTTCTGACGGTCGCGGGCGACCTTCTCGATCCGGTCCCGGATGAGCTCCATCTGGACGCGGGAGTTGCGGTTGATGTTGTCCGTCATCCAGGCGTCGTCGACCGGAGCCTCGGGCTTCATCGCGAAGTCCTGCACCCAGTGCATGTGGGTGCCCTGAGGGGTCTCCTTGTACTCCCACCGGATGTTCATGTGGTCGAAGGGGCCCGTCTCGACGCGGCGGGCGCGGACGGTCCGCTTGGCACGGTCCACGGTCCGCTCCGAGACCCAGCTCCAGATCTTGTCGTTCTCGTCCGGGTGCATGGTCAGGCGGAACTTCGTCGTGTCGCCGTCCCGGGAGAGCACCTCCAGGGACGCGTACTCGCTGAAGAGCTGCGGCCAGTTCTCGATGTCGTTGGTCATGTCCCAGACGAGGTCGAGAGGGGCGTCGATGGTGATGCTGTTCTCGGTGTGTCCTGCCACTTTCAGGCTCCAGACTTGAGGGTGTTGTTGACGAGGTCGAGGAACTCACGGGGGGTCTTGCAGCGCTCGGCGTCGGGGGGCAGCGGCTGGCTGTAACGGTTCTCCAGCTCACCGACGATGCCCAGCAGGCCGAGGGAGTCGAGGCCGAGGACGCCGAACGGGGAGTCCGACGACTTCTCGAGGTCCTCGGGTTCGACGGTGATTCCGGCCGCCTTCTTCATCAGGGAGGCCAGTTCGATGAGGGTCACTTCGGTGGTGATCATGGGTCTGTTCTCCTTCCCGCCCGGTCCTATCGGGCGGAGTCGCCGCCGCGGCGCACTACCAGCGCCGCGTTGGAGCCCATCAGTCCCCTGCTGAGGACCAGGGCCGTGTGCAGCTCGGCGGGGCGAGCGCTCGACATCACCAGGTCGAGGTCGTGGCAGATGTCGAACACGTTGGGGGTGGGGGGTACCTGGCCGTTCTCCATGGCGAGCACCGCGGCCGCGGTGTCCAGCACGGGTGCCCCGCAGTAGGCCCGCCCGATGCCCGTCTTGGGTGCCGTGACGGGGACGCGGGTGCCGTGCGCCCCCAGGGCGTCGGCGATGGCCAGGGCTTCGGCGCGGTCCGCCTCCGGAACACCCAGGGCGTCGGCGAACACGACGTCGATCTCCTCCGGAGCGCAGCCGGCCTCGTCGAGGGCGCCACGGATCGCGTGGGCGAGCCCCTCTCTGGACCGCTCCCAGCGGGAGGCGCCGGTGAACGTGGCCCCGTGACCGGCCACGGTGGCCCGGACGGCCGCCCCACGCTCGCGGGCGCGGGCCTCGTCCTCCACGACGAGCATGGCGCCCCCCTCCGCGGGAGCGAAGCCGCACGCTCCCGCGGTGAAGGGCCGATAGGCGCGACCGGGTTCCTCGGCTGTGCTGATCTCGGGGTATCCGAGCTGGCACACCATCGAGTACGGGGCGAGGGGCGCCTCCGCGGATCCGACGATCACCGCGCCGGTGCCGCGTCGTACTCCCCGGGCGGCGAGCGCGATGGCGTCCAGGCCACCCGCCTCGTCGCTCGCGACCACTCCACAGGGCCCCTTGAAGCCGCCGCGGATGGAGATCTGGCCGGTGCTGGCGGCGTAGAACCACGCGATGGACTGGTACGGGCCCACGTACCGGGATCCCTGGCCCCACAGCTTCTGGAGCTCCCGCTGCCCGAACTCGCCACCGCCGGATCCGGCGGCGGTGATCACGCCGATGTCGTACGGGTCCGCGGGGTCACCTTGGCCGAGGCCGGCGTCGTCGAGGGCGAGTACGGTCGCAGCCATCGCGAAGTGGCTGAAGCGGTCCGTCTGGACGAGGAACCGCTCCTCGATGAGGGCCGCGGCGTCGAAGGACCGGACCTCGCCCGCGATACGGAGCGGCAGGTGCTCGCATCCCTCGCGGGTGATCCGGTCCAGGACGACGAGGCCTTCCCTGACGGACTTCCAGTACGCGTCGGCGCGCAGTCCGTTGGGCGCGATCACACCGATGCCGGTGATGGCCGCACGCCGGGGACGCTGAGTGCGCTGAGTGGTCATCGGTTCCTCCCACCCGGCCCGGTCAGGAGCACCGCGGACTGGAATCCGCCGAATCCGCTGCCCACGGAGAGCACGTTGTTCAGCTTCCGCGGGCGTGCGGTGCACGGCACGTAGTCCAGGTCGCACTCGGGGTCGGGAGTTTCGTAGTTCGCCGTGGGCGGCACGACTTGGTGCTTCAGGGCGAGGACGCAGGCGACGACCTCTATCGCACCGATCGCGCCCAGGGAGTGCCCCACCATGGATTTGATGGAGCTCATGGGCGTCTTGTAGGCGTGCTCGCCCAGGGACCGCTTGACCGCGGCGGTCTCGTGCCGGTCGTTCTGCCGGGTGCCCGAGCCGTGCGCGTTGACGTAGTCGATCAGGGTGGGGTCGAGGCGGGCCTGGCCGAGCGAGGTATCGATCGCCCGGGCCATCTCCAGCCCCTCACTGGTCAGACCGGTCATGTGGTAGGCGTTGCCGTAGGTGGCGTAGCCGCTGATCTCGCAGTAGATGTGCGCGCCGCGGGCTCGGGCGTGCTCGTACTCCTCCAGGACCAGTACCGCGGCGCCCTCGCCCATGACGAATCCGTTGCGGTTGGCGTCGAAGGGCCGGGAGGCGTGCTCGGGGTCGTCGTTGTTGGGTGAGGTGGCCTTGATGGCGTCGAAGCAGGCCATGGTGATCGGGGATATCGGCGAGTCCGACGCCCCGGCTATGCAGACGTCCGCCCGGCCCTCCTCGATGGTGTGGAAGGCGTAGCCCACCGCGTCGAGTCCGGAGGTGCAGCCGGTGGAGACGGTCTGCACCGGTCCCTGGGCACCGAACTGCTCTGCGACGACCGAGGCCAGCGTGCTGGGCGCGAACGCCAGGTGCAGCTGCGGGTCGGCCGCGCGGTGGTCCACGTCCCACCGCCGGCCCCCCTCGCTGACCTGGACGTAGTCGTGTTCCAGGCGGGTGGTGCCGCCGACGGCGCTGCCCAGGGAGACCGCGACCCGCCAGGGGTCCTCCCTGCCGGTGTCGAGTCCGGAGTCGCGTACGGCTTCTCCGGCCGCGACCACGGCGAACTGGATGTACCGGTCGGCGTGTTCGCTCAGCTCCGGGTCGAGGCCGTGCGTGAGCGGGTCGAAGTCGCATTCGGCGGCTATCCGGGAGCGCAGACCCGCCGGGTCGAACAGCGAGATGCCGCGGGTCGCGGTGCGGCCATTGGACAGGAGGTCCCAGAACGCCGTCGCCCCGGTGCCGCCCGGAGCGACCACACCGATACCGGTGACGGCCACCCGCCGGGTCACTTTATGGCCCCACTTCGCTCGGACGGCCGTCCGTGGTCCGGCGCGGACAGGTCCGCTCCGGCAGTGGCGAACTCGGGGCCGGGCGCGGTGTCGTCGGTCACCTCCGTGTCGACGTGGCCGAGGCTCGGACGCGGGGCGAGCGGGCCCAGGTGGAAGACCATGCGGGCTTCCGTGTCGCCGACGTTGCGGAAGCGGTGCCGCATGTTGATCGGGATCAGCAGACCCTGATCGGGCTGCAGGGCGTGCGATTCGCCGTCCAGGTCCACCTCGAGTGCGCCGTTGACGACGAACACAAACTCCTCGGAGTACGGGTGGTAGTGCTCGCCGATGCGCTCGCCGGGCTGGATGATGGCCAGGCCCATGAAGCCGCTGGTGGATCCCGCCGTGGCGGGCGTGAGCATGGCCCGGATGTCGCCTCCGCGCCTGCGGTTGGGTTCCGTCTCGCTCAGGTCCACGATGCGTGGATGCTTCTTGAACATGCTTGATACCTCCGGGTGGGGCAGTGACGTCCGGGGAGGGAAGGCCGCGGACGGAGCCGCGGCCCTCCGTCAGGAATCCGCCGAGCGGTCGGTGACGGGCATCATGTCGACGTGCGACAGGAGGCGGTTGATGTTGCGTTCCGTCTCCAGGGAGCCCTCGACGCCGATCGCGGCACCGTCGATGAGGCGCTCCAGCTCCGCGGCCTTCTTCGCGCCCTTGACACCGAGCGCGGCGACGGGGTCCGCGTCCAGCTCGCCCGTCACGTCGATGAGACGCACCACGATGTCGTCACGCTGGAAGACCGTGCTCCGGTACACCGGGCTCTTCGGGTCCTCCGCCGCGGCCTCGTCCTGGTGGGCGAGCAACCTGGCCAGCTCCATCCCGCAGCCTGGCTTGGCCGGGTAGTAGAGCGCGTGGCGGCGCAGGTCCTCGGGTGCCTTGCTGCCGGACGCCACGTGATGCACGGACGGCAGCGCGGCCCGGGTGAAGAAGACCCGCGCCGAGTCGGGGTCCCTCAGGTCCCGGTCCTGCTCCAGGTACGGGTTGATGGCCTCCTCGACCGCCCGTACCTCGGGCTGGCGGGCGACGTGACGCAGTGCCGCCATGAGGTCGCCCTCCACCTCCACCGCACGCACGACACGGTTGCCGTGCATGAAGAGCGAGGTGCGCCGCAGCCGCGTGGTGTCGTCGACCTGGGGCTGGGGGGACTCGTACCCGGCGAGGATCTCCGCGACCTTCGACTCGGAACCCGGCTTCACGGTGAAGGTGAGGGCATGGCGTGCCACACCTTCGCCCACCCGGGCCTCGACCTGCAGATCCGTCGTCGCCGCCTCGTTGCCGAGCGGCTGATCCGGGGTTGTCTCCCGAAGGATGCTGTAGCGCATCGAACGGGTGTCCCGGACGCAGTTGTGCATCGGCCGGACCGTCTGGACGTGCTCCTCGCTGTTCACCCAGGCCAGGAAGGGCGGGGCGCTCTCCCATTCGCTGGTGATGAGCCACTGCGAGGGGTTCTCGATCGACTGGCAGAGCTGGTCACTGAGATGTCCGGGGACGGACGCGACCTGATTGCGCATGTGCTCGTACGCGTCGAGGAACTGCTCCTGTGCTCCTTCGAACAGGTCGAGCAGCAGGATCACCCGAAGCCTGGAGCCGTCGAACGCCGATTGCGATATACGTCCCGAAGTAGTCATCCGGCACACCTCTTCTCTTCTTCACGGAAGGTCAGGAACGACCGCCGTGTCCCAAAGGCCGGGGTCGCCATGAGCCGATCGTTGACTCGACCCCCGAGGCGCGCGAGCCCGCCGGTGCGGACGAGTGAACTGTGTGCCATCCGGGTGTCCGGAGCGCGCGATCCTCTCCGCACAGGGCATGGAAACTGATGGCCGTTCAAGGCGGTCGGCATCCCATCCCTGACTCACCTCGCAGGTGACGCTGGAGGCAATCAATGAACCGATCGGAAGAGGCCGGCGAGGTCGGTCAGCACACACCGGTGCTCATCGTCGGCGGCTCCCTGGTGGGCCTGTCCACCTCGCTGTTCCTGGGCCGGCTCGGAGTGCCGCACCTGCTCGTCGAACGCCACTCGGGCACCTCGATCCATCCGCGTGGGCGTGGCAACAACGTGCGCACGATGGAGCTGTTCCGAGTCGCCGAAGTGCAGCGACGCATCGAGGAGGCCGCTTCGGTCCTGGCGGACAACCACGGCATCATGCAGACCCCGACGCTGGTGGGCGACGCCGGTGAATGGCTGTTCAAGGAGATCGACCCGGGCGGCGGACTGGCCCGCTTCAGCCCCAGTGCGTGGTGTCTGTGCAGCCAGAACGACCTGGAGCCGGTGCTGCTGAAGAGCGCCCGGGAACTCGGCGGAGACCTGCGCTTCTCCACCGAGCTGATGTCGTTCGAGCAGGGCGCCCAGGGGATCACGGCGCGGCTCAAGAGCCGGGAGACGGGAGAGCACAGCACCGTCCGCGCGGACTACCTGGTCGCGGCGGACGGTCCGCGCAGCCCCATCCGCGAGCGGCTCGCCATCGGGCAGAGCGGACCGGGCGACCTGTTCCACAACGTGAGCGTCACGTTCACCTCCCGGGCTCTCGCGGACGTCGTCGGTGACCGACGCTTCATCGTCTGCTACCTGACCAACCCGGAGGCCGACGGGGCGCTCCTGCCGGTCGACAACGAGGAGCACTGGGTCTTCCACGCGCCCTGGCACCCCGAACACGGCGAGACCCTGGAGGAGTTCACCGACGAGCGGTGCGCGGACCACATCCGACGCGCCGTGGGCGTACCCGATCTCGATGTGCGGATCACCGGCAGGGCCGCCTGGCACGCCGCCGAGCGGGTCGCCGAGCGCTACTCGGACGGCAGGGTGTTCCTGGCCGGCGACTCGGCCCACGAGATGTCCCCCACCGGCGCGTTCGGCTCCAACACCGGTATCCAGGACGCGCACAACCTCGCCTGGAAACTGGCCGCGGTGCTGGGCGGCTGGGCCGGGCCGGGACTGCTGAAGTCCTACGACGCCGAGCGCCGCCCGGTCGCGGAGGCGACCAGCGCCCGTGCCTCGTCGCGTTCGGTCGAGCACAGCCACCCCGGGTACATCCCCGCCCCGGGCGCCGCCGGCCCCGGCGGCAAGAAGGGCGGCATCCTCAACGTGGCGCTGGCCTACCGCTATCCGCGCGGCGCGGTCCTCGGCGCCGACCAGTCGGCGCCGATCGTCCCCGACGGCCTGCGCCTGACGGGCGAACCCGGCAGCCGGGCGCCGCACATGTGGCTGACCCGCTCCGGCACCCGGGTCTCCACCCTCGACCTGTACGAGCGGTCCATGGTGCTCCTGACCTCGGCGGACAAGTGGCACAGCGCGGCCAAGGCCGTCGCCCAGCTTCTGTCCGTCCCGCTCGACGCGTACCGGATCGGCAGCGGCCCCGACGCGGAACTCTCCCCCGCGAGCGACACGGACTGGGCGGAGGTGCACGGCGTCACCGACGACGGAGCGGTGCTGGTCCGCCCCGACGGTTTCGTCGCCTGGCGCTCCGAAGGCCCGTCCGCGAGCCCCGAAACGGCACTGAGGGAGGCCCTCACGGCGATCCTGGACCGGAGCTGACGACTCCGTTCACACCGTGACCCCGACGTCCGCGTCGGCCAGCCGGTACCCGTTCCGGGTGAGCCGAGGGACTCACTCGGAACGGGTACCCGACGGCCGGTCCTCCTGGCGTGCGCGCCGGACCTCCTGACCGCCGTCCAGCCATGCCCGCAGACCACGGTGTCCCCGGTACGTCAGGAGATAGTGGTTGGCGCGGAACAGCGGGCGAAACGGCACCTCGAGTCGGCGGATGAGCGCCTTGCGAGCCACCATGTCCTGTTCGAGGACCGCCCGGCTGCCGGTCTTGTACGGGCGCACGCTCCACCCCGACAGGATCCGCCAGTAGAATGTGCCGATACGCGTGAGATCCGCCTTGCGCTGGCGAGGAGCGGGGCGAACTTCGCGCGGTGTCTGGGGCTTGCGGTTTGGTCTCCCTGGTGCGGGAGTTCGGTGCCCGATTCGCCAGGGGAGGTGGGGACGGGCAGCATGGAAGTGACCGGATTGCCGTCGTTTCGCGGAGGCGAACCGCAATGACCCTGCCTGTACACCACCGACCCGGTCGGCTCCTGGAACATCCCTTCTCCAGCCTGGGCTGGGGCGAGCCGATCGCTGCCGAGTTCGACGACCTCTTCGAGCGGATGAATCGCTTCCTGGAGGCCGCCAGTACCGCACCCGCCGTCGGGTCCTTCTCACCCCTGGCCGACCTGAAGGAGACGGACAACGCCTACGCGGTCGAGGTGGAACTGCCCGGGATCAAACGCGAGGACATCGAAGTCGAGATCAACGAGCGGGAACTGCTGATCACCGGAGAATACAAAGCACGCGAGCATGAAGGCGTCCTGCGCCGCAGCACCCGGCGCACCGGCCGCTTCGAGTACCGGGCCCTGCTGCCTACCGATGTCAAGACGGACGAGATCAAAGCGACGCTGGCCGACGGGGTGCTGACCGTCATGGTCCCCAAGGCCCAAGCGGCCAAGCCACGGCACATCGAAATCACCCAAGCCTGAGCCGCGGCACGGTGGTGGAACGGGTGATGTCGCCCGCCCCACCGCATGGGAGGACATCCCGCTGCCAGGCGGTCTCCGGGACACCCGGCCGCGGGAAGGCCTATCAGACCCCATCCGCCCGGGAATCGTCATCGTGACGGTCTGCGAACACGATCGGACCACCCCGCCCACCCCACAGCATTCGGGGCGGGCCGAACGCCCACAAGATGCCTGGCGACCAGCGCTGACCCGTCCCGGGGGCGGACTGGAGTTCCGCAACGGTACCCCGGAGCAGATATGCGAAGACGCTGATCCGCACCACGATTACTCCTCGTCTTCGCTGTCCAGCGGGCTGCCTGGGGCGGGAACGGCGTGCACGGTCAAGTCGCCGACACCTCCGTTCTGGTTGGCGACGCATATCCGCCGAAGCACGTTGCCAGTCAGCTCGCGCCCACCCCCGGTGGCTCGGACCAAAACGTCGGCGCCCTGGCCATCACCGGCTGCCCAACCGCTCCCGACTCTGGACAAACGCTTTTGTGCGACCTACCCGAATCAGAACAGCGGTTCCTTCACGACATCCCGACCACCGTATCCCGGGATACCGAGAGCACCTCATCGTGACAGTCGGCACCGGTCTGCTCGCGGCACCCACCGGACCCGCATTTCCTGGCAGGCCGCCTGAGAGCAGTCTCCCGCGACTCCGCCCTTTTACGTCCTCGTCCTGGCCAGGCACCCATACACCGCCCAGTGCTGATGCCGCGCGACCTGTACCGCCACCAGTGGCCGCACCTCAGACCGTGCTGAACCAACAGTCCGATGACGAACAACAGAGTGAACCAGGCCGCGAAGGTCTCCAGCCCGCCCTAAGGAAGCGCAACATGAGGCAGAACGAGTCCCCTGAACCCGACGCGACGCCCGGACCGGAAGCCCGGTTGAGTCGGCTTGAAGTACAGGTCGCGACCCTGGCCGAGGCCGTGCGTGCACTGGTCAATGGACTGGAGAACATCCCATCAGAGGACGTTCCCCCCGAAGACGCAGCACGCGGCGCACGACTCGCCCACGAGCTCCTGCTCTCCCAGGGGTTGTAGGCGCGTCGTCACGCCGGAAGGGGCGCGGGCAGCCGCCATGGTCGGTACACCACCGGTCGGCACCGAGCCCATGGGCCGTTCGAAGACACCGCTTGGGAGCGGCGATGACGCGTACGGAAGCACGTCGACCAGTCGTGGTCGGCGTCGACCCCGATCCCGGCAAACGCGCGGGTCTCGCCTGGGCAGCCGACGAAGCGGACAAGCGCGGCCTGCCCCTACTGCTGGTCCTCGCGCAGAACGTGCCGACCCCTGGGTACCGGCCGACAGCCGGGCGGCCGTCCTGGGAGGAGTGGAACGACGCACTGCACGCGACGGGGGATCAAGTGCTGCGGAAGGCGGTGGCCTTCGTCGAATCCAGGCACCCACAGGCACGGGTGTCCGGGCTGCTGGCGGAGGGGCATCCGGCGTGGGTACTGCGCGAGCAGGGGCAGAACGCCACAGAGGTCGTACTCGGTTCCTGGCATCTGAGCGCTGTCCAGGAACTGTTCACCTCCGCCGCCGTCACCCTGCCGCTCATCGCCCATGCCCCCTGCCCCGTGGTGGTCGTACCGGAGGCGGAGCACATCACCCAGCAGCCGCCGTACCTTGTGGTGGGGGTCGACGGGAGCCCTCAGTCATCCGCCGCCGTCGACTTTGCCTTCGAGGAAGCCGCCCTCCACGGCGCAATCCTGCGGGCCCTGTATGTGTGGCACTCTCCGCGGCTCGGAGTCCTGGACGAGGACGCGGCCGTCCAGGAGTGCCGCCGGTTGCTGTCGGAGACGCTTGCCGGGCGTACCGTCGCCCATCCGGACGTAGAACTGCACCAGGAGGTCGCGCTCGGCCACCCCGTCCAGGTCCTCACCAAGGCATCGGAACACGCCCTCGGCCTGACCGTGGGCACACGCGGGCACGGCGGCTTCACCGGCATGCTGCTGGGCTCGGTCAGTCAAGGGGTACTTCACCATGCGCAGTGTCCGGTCATCACCGTCCCGTATCCGCACAACCAGTAGGCAGGCGCTGCGGCTCTCCGCCGCACGTGTCAGGCATATAGCAGCGAAACGTCAGGGTGCTCGCTGCCGTGTGCAAGCGGTTGATGACATCGGCGAGCGAGGGCCGGCCGACGGTAGCCGCAGCGGCAGCGCTCGCCATTGCCGGGGCCCAGGATCTGTACGGCCACTTCAGGTATGCCCTGGGTCTGATGGAGTCGGGTCGCTGGAGAATTGACGATCCATCGATGCCCCGCAGCTATCCACCCGAGTTCCGCCTTAAGGTCCTCGACCTTGTCGTATCTGGAAGGAGATCGATGCTGGGCAGTTGCCCGGTGCGATCAGCTTTGATCTGCCCGAGCCGGCCGCGGCCCGCAAGCGCATCGCCGAGTTGGAAGCCGAATTGGCCATCCACCGGCGGGCCGCCGAACGCCTGGGCAAGGTGACTTCCCCAAAAGGTGTTTCGAAGCCATCCGCGTGATGGCCGTGAACACCAGCCGGTTCGGATGGCCCGCCGGGCGCTGAAGGTGGCAGAGCCCGGCTGCTACGCCTGTCGGGACCGCCCGCCCTCGAACCGTGTGGTCAGGCACGCCTGGCTGGTAGTAGCGGCGCCGCGGAGGCCTCCAGGTCAGGTGCATGTTGCGGTTCCAGAAAAGCAGTCTCCACCACGCGGAGCAGCCGAGGCAGGAGAACGTTCTCCTGGTCGCGCCGTAGCGCAATGGACGGCCCAACCCCGGAGGACCGGGTTGACCGACCGCCACCGAGGCCAAAGCGGGCTTGGCCGGCATGGTGGGCACGACGCAACGACCATCGCACCAGCCCCTTCGCTGAATGCGGATGCCCAGGCAGACGAAGCCGTCGTCGATACGAGCGATATGAATCTTCCCGGCCCAGAGGGTCACCGTCAGCCTGCGGGCCGGGTAGTCCCCCCACCTCCGCCCTGAACTTCTGGGCCTTGGACCCGGTGCACTGCACCAACAACACGACGAAGTCGTCCGCGCATTGCACCAGCCGGTAGTTCGGCAGTCCCTTGCGCCGCCAAGCTTATCGACGAGGCATGAGGCGGCACACAGTCGTGCCGCTGCACCTGAGCAGCGCCTGGAGCACGCGTTCAGCCTGGGGCCGCCGCACGGGAAGCCGTGGCCATGTGGTCGGTGAACCAATCTCGGGCCAGATCCCTGGCCTTCTCCAGGGCACCGCGCTCCTCGAAGAGGTGAGTGGCGCCGGGGACGATCGCGAGCCGGTTCCCGCAACGCAGCCGGGCTTGTGCTTCGCGATCGAGGTCGAGCACCAGTTGGTCGTCGCCCCCGACGATCAGCAGCGTGGGCGCCGTCACCGCCGACAGCCGTGGCCCGGCCAGGTCAGGCCTGCCACCCAGAGAGACGATCGCGGCGATCCGCGCGCCCGGCTCGGCGGCCGCCCACAACGCGGCTGCCGAGCCGGTGCTGGCACCGAAGTACCCGACAGCAAGCCCTGCGGTCTCGGGCTGCCTCCGCACCCAGCCGGTGACATCCGCCAGACGCCGGGCCACAAGTCCGGTGTCGAAGACGTTGGCTCGGTCGATCTCCTCCTCGGTGAGCAGGTCGAACAGCAGAGTGCCCAGCCCTGCCCGATTCAGTCCGACGGCCACGAACCGGTTGCACGGGCTGTGCCGACTGCTGCCACTGCCGTGCGCGAACACCACGACCCCCCTCGCGGCCTCTGGCACCGTCAACTGCCCGCGCAGCACCGTCGCGCCGACCCGCACGTCCACCTCCCGGTCCTCGGGCCCGGCGTGACCCGGCTCAGTCGGGCGGTTGCTCGCCAGGCGGGCTGCGGCCGCTTCCAGACAGGCCACGACTTCAGCGTCGTCGACCTGGGAGAAGTCGATGGTGTAGAACTGTCCGACCGCGAAGAAGTTCCGCGGGGTGTGCAGGCATACCAGTTCGTCGGCGTCCTCATTGAGCCGTGCGGTCCAGTCGTGCGGTGCCACGGGGACCGCGAGCACGATCCGCGCGGCCCCGCGGGCGCGGGCGATCCGGCAGGCCACGCGCGCCGTCGACCCCGTGGCCACCCCGTCGTCAACCACCAGCACCGTGCGGCCTTCGAGCTCGATCGGTTCCCGCCCGCCCCGGTACTGCCGGGCACGGCTCTGGAGCACCACCCGCTCACGGGCCTCGACCTCTGCCAGTTCATCCGGGGTGACGCGAGCCGTGCGCACCACGTCATCGTTGATCACGCGTACGCCGCCCTCGCCGATCGCTCCCATCCCCAGCTCCGGCTGAAAGGGCACGCCCAGCTTCCGCACCAGACAGACATCCAGCGGCGCGCCCAGCGCCTCGGCAACCTCCGCAGCGACCGGAACCCCGCCACGGGGCAGGCCCAGCACCACAACCCCAGCTTCCTTGAAGTGCCCCAGCCGGGCCGCCAGCTGCCGGCCGGCATCACGACGATCCATGAAGAACACGATCCGACCTCCTCGCCTCCGGGGAACACGGTGAGCAACGCGACACCCAGTGCTTCCATGCTCGCCCCAGCAGGGAACAGGTGCGCCCGCTACGGGACGCGCCCAAGTGGTCGGCATCGTCACCGAACGCGATCTGTCGTACGCGCGATGGCCCCGGACTGACACCACAGTCCGGGGTACAAACCATCGTGGACATCGCCCCGAAAGAGCGCACGGCAACCGTCCAGGACCCAACACATCCCCTTCGAATCCAAGGCGGCGGACCAGTTTCCAGGTGGTATTCACGATTCAGAGGCCGCCGACATACATCGAGCCCAGCATCAGGGCACATGGCGCGCGGTGCACGCGCGGCCAAGCCATGGACAGGGAACCGACGGACCGAGACCCGCGGCCGACGACTGGGAGAGCACGAATCCGCGCCTGCGTGCTCAGCCTCGACGGGCCTGACCGTGGCTGGCCACGGATGTCGCGGCGTCCGGCATTCGACGTTGTGCCGGTGGCAGGAGCTCTGCCGAGCAATGAGAGCAGCCATGTCGCCGTCCGACGTTTGTCGTCCCGCGAAGCCGGAGACGATTTCCGACCGCGCCCCCTCGTGGGACGCGCTCGTCGCCCTCGCCGGTGACACCCGCCCCGGAACCGGCCTCGAGGTCGTGTCGGGACGGCTGCGGCGGGGTAAGACGGCCCTTCTGGAGGCACTTACAGCAGTCCTGGGCGGCTTCTACCGGTCGACGCCCGACCCGCACCACCTGCAACAGCTTCGTCATCTCCTCACCCTGCTCGCCACCCGCGGCGAGGACGTCACCCACACTCGGCCCGCCTGCTACAACGGCGTCGGCTTCGCTCCCGCCTTGCGCGCGGCCGAGGCCGACGGAGCTGTGCTGCTCGTCGGACTCGACCGGCTGTACCGGGGTCGGTAGGCCGACGGCACGGCGACTCAGGGACTGCGCTCCGAAGGGGGTTGCTCGATACACTTCAGACCCTCCAGCGGCAGTCGGTGCGACTCGGAGGGGCCGATGGTCCATGACCGCATTCGCCTGGCGGCGCGCGTCCTCGAAACCGGGTCGCCCTGGCCCGCGTGCTTCCCCGCGATCGGTGACAGCCGCTGAGGCCTCGTCGCCGCCGCGATCTTCCCCAGCGCCGTGGGTCGCACGCGGTGGACCACACATCGGGTCGGAGCCCCGGTGTACGTCAGCAGGTCGTACAGGTCACCGGGGCTGGCGGAGAAGATCCGCCTCTCTCGAACAGGGGCAGGCCTCGAACACGAACCCGTCGTGCGTCTTCGAGTCGATGATCGGTCCGGCCGTGTTGAACGGATCCGTGAACATCTTCTACAGGACCAGGTTCCACGCGCCCCGCCCGGGCTAGTCGGCGAGAAGGCAGAACACCGGATCGGACAGCCGCTCCCCGAAGTTCGGCTCAGCATAGCCGGGCCTCACTCCGCGCAGGTTCCCGGCCGATGTAGGTGGTGACCGGCAGAGCTCCCACGGGGAGGCGTGGACGACCCGCGAAGGCAGCCCGCGTCGCACCGCCTCGTCCACGCCTGCAGGCTGGCATCCCACCCGTCATCTCCACGACCAGCAGAAGCCCCAACGACGCCACCGCCTCTCTGTCAGGCCATGCGAGAACGCCCTGTGAATACCGTCCCACCGCGCTGGCCCCACCGCGACACGCGGATCAACTCGCGGAGTGCCTCGGCCCGGGTTGCGCCACGCCGGTTTGCGGCGATCGTGGAGTCATGCGGTCGGAAGGGAGCCGGCGTGGAGAACCACCACCCCGCCGCCATAAGTTGAGCATCAGCCGCGCGCCGAGACGTCCCTGACCGGACAGGAGCCCGCCTCCACTTCGAGGTCACGGAGAAAGGACGACCACTGTGGTTGCCAGAGCCGGTGTTTTCGGCGCCATGACGAAGGAACATCGCGATCAGCTGATGTCGCTCGCTCGTGAGGTGTCGTTCGCGACGGGCGAGCGCATCTTCCACGAGGGCGGAACGGCCGACCACTTCTGGATCATCCACACAGGCACGGTCGCTCTCGATCTTCAGGTGCCCGGCCAGCGCGCAGCGGTCATCGAGACCCTCGGTTCCGGAAGACTGCTGGGCTGGTCCTGGCTGGTCCCTCCCCATGTGTGGCATCTGGGGGCCGAGGCCAGCAGTCCGGTACGGGCCTACGAGTTCGACGCGGCGGCGGTGCGTGAGATGTGCGCGAAGGACCCGGTGCTGGATCACGAGGTGTGCACCTACGTCGCCGGCGTGCTGGCTCGCCGGCTCAGGTCCACCCGGGGGCGACTGCTCGACCTGTACGCGCCCCACGGTGCGGGCGAGGTGCCGTGACGAGGAGGGACGAGGTGGCCGCAAGTGCCTGAGACCCCGCTTATCGTGAGCGACGTGATGCCCCAGACGGTCGTGACTGTGGGACGCGACGCGCCCTTCAAGGAAATCGTCGAAGCCATACAGCAGTGGAAGGTCAGTCCCATGCCGGTACTGGAGGACGAGGGACGCGTCATCGGTGTGGTCTCCGAGGCCGACCTGCTGCTTCGGCGTCGATGGCGTCGTTCTTGCCGTCGGCCCGACGCCGGGTCTGGCGGATCGGCCGGATGACCTCCACCACGTCCATGCCCTGACGGCGCAGGTAGCGGGTCAGCCCGGCGCCATAGGCATCTGTGCCCTCCGCCCCAAACCGGTGCGAAGTACCCAGCGCGCGTACCCACTCCAGGAGGCGGCGGTGCCCCCTGGCACCGTGTCTCGGCTACGGAGATGACTCTCTTACGCTGCAGATGGCGCTGTTCGTAATCCAGTGCCTGCCGGGCCACGCCGGAGGGGACCTGATCAAGGCATTCAGTGATCTCATCCATGTCCATGTTGTCGTAACCGACCCAGGGTTCAGGGCCGCGCCGCCCCTCCACGGCGTCCAGAACCCCCGGACGGTTGGCATGTGTTCGCTCGTGGTTCTCGATCAGCGTCAAGTCCGACCGGGAGAGACAGCGCAGGCGCTGCTGGATCTCCGTGACGCCGAGTTGGCCGTAGTCAGGGATGGGCAGATCCTTCTCGGGTGGCGGTGTCGCGGACGTCCCCCTCAGTTCTGTGGGTGGCCTCGGGCGGAACATGGAGCGCGACCTCCGCCGCGTCGATCACCATCTCGCGCCGTCGGTGGCGTCGCTCATACTCCAGTACCTGCCGGGCCGCGTCGTCGCAGACCTCGGGCAACTGCTCCTTGATCTCTTCGGGGCTCATCGTGTCGTAGCCAGCCAGTGGTTCGGCTTCGCGCAGTTGCGTGATGGCGTTCAGCACTGCGGATCGCCTCGCGTGGGCACGTTCGTAGCCCTCGACCACCGTCAGCTGCATCTGGGACAGGTCGCACAGGTGCTGCTGGATCTCCGGGACGCCGAGCCCGCCGAAGCCAGGGATGGGCAGGTCCTGCTCGCGGGTGAGCGCGCCATGGGCCTCCTCGGCCGCGCGGTGGGTGTAGGGCCTCTCCCGCAGGACGCCCTCAGCCGTGTCTGTCACGAGCCTGATGCTCTTTTGCAGGACCGCTCCGACCCGTGCCACGGCCACGCGCATCGTGCCCATGACTGTATCCAGCAGACTGCCGCCGTCGGCGGCCCGGATGGCTTCGGCCTGTGGCGGGCGGTGGCCGTTGGTGGCCGCTGCCACGGCCCCCGCCCGCTGGGTGACGTTCTCCTCGATGCTTTCCAGCAGCTGCTCGTCCTGACGGCGCAGCATGTGAAGCAGGTCGGCGGATTCCCGGTCGTTGAGCTGTTCGGCGATGTTCTCGCCTGCCTGACAGGTCGCCACCGCCCGGGCTGCGGCCGCGTACTCGTCTTCGGCGTGCTTCAGCAGGGTGTGCTGATCGCCCGGCTGCTGGCTGCGCACGATCTCCGTGACGGCCGACACCGTGGCCTCCAGTGGGAGCGTGGTCGCCCGTACCGCACCGAGAGCGACGAACCGCAGCAACTGCGCAGTGGCGGCCAGCGGTCCACGGGAAGGGCGTATCGCGCGCACGCGGTCCTCGATGCGCGCGAGATGGCCCTGGACTTCGGCGGCTCGGCGTTCGACTCTGTGCCGGTCGGCGCCTGGCGGCGTGCTGGCCGCATCCGCCCGGAACCGGGCGACGACCGCGGCATGAGCTTCACGGACGTCTTCCAGCACAGGTATGAGCACATCTGTCGCTGCTGCCATGAGCTGCCTCCTGGGGTCGGTGCGACCTCGCCGCCGCGTACGAAGACAGGCCGCCCGAAGTCCGTCGCCCTGGCCGGGCGACCGGGTCCCATCCTGGGGGAGGTGGCCGAAGATCGCCCGGTGGGCCGGCCACTGCGGACCCGAGGCTTCCACGGCCGATGTGTACGGCCCTGTCCTGCACGTCCACAGGCATACCCACCACGCTCCCGAACCTGGGTGAACCGGATCCCGTGACAGGGTTGGCGAGCGGCAGAGACCACGAGGACGGGCGCGGGTGGCTGCTGCTGCCCAAGTCCGGCTGGAGGCGCGTCGACACGCTACGGGTGCGCCGCCTGTTCGGCTGACACGTGCGGTCCCGCCCGCTACCGTAGGCATGCCGACGCCGCTTCGGCGGGCCGCGCTCGGCCAGCCCTCCGCAACGGGCGCCGTGACAGACCGGGCCTTCTTGAGGAATGCGGTGTCGTCCACGATCAACGCCTCCGGCCGGGACGCGTCCTGCATCATCCACGCCAGACGGGCCCGCACATACGCCGCATCACACGGACTCGACGTCACGAAATGCGCCAAAGCCTGCCGGTCAACGTTCTCACCCGGCCCGGCCGCCATCGGCTCCACCGACTTGCGCCGCCCGTCCAACAGCAGCCCCACACACACCTCCCCCAGCGCCACTGGCCAGCACGCCCGAACCCGTCAAACTTCTCCGCCGTGAACGCCTCCAGGCCCTACCGGACGGTCGTCTCTCCAGGGGGCATACCACCCCGACGACACCCACCAGTAAACAGACACGCCAGCTACAAAGTGAACCTGACCAAGCCCTACCACTAGGGGTCGTCACGGATCCCTGCGGACCGGAGCAGTCCTCTCGTCCTGGTCGAAGCCGAGCCGGTTGACGACGTCCACCACTCCGTCGACGCCGGCGCACAGCCGCACAACGACCGGGATCAGGCTCTTGCGCTCCACGCTGCCGCTCAGCGTGACCCTGCCGTCGGTGACCTCGACGGTCAGCGCCGACTGCGGAAGTCCCAAGGTCTGAACGATGACGTCCTCGAGGATCTCCTCCTCGATAGCGTGGTCCCTGCGGAGGAACAACTGCACCAGGTCGCTGCGACTGATCACACCGATCAGCCGACCCGCATCGTCGACCACGGGCAGGCGTTTGACCTTGTATCTCTCCATTGTCCGCGCGGCACGGACAACGTTCCACCCCGGCTCTGCCACCACGGCGGGGCTCGTCATCAGATCCCCGGCGCCGCTCCCGACTCTGGCGAACGTCTGCTTGTGCAGCAGGTCCGCCTCGGACACCACCCCAACTGGCCGACCGTCGTCGTCGACCACCGGGACGGCGGTGATGTCGTACTCGTCGAGGAGTCGTCCGAGTTCCTTGAACGTCGTACCCGGTCGCACACTCACGGCGGCGGGCGTCATCAGATCGCCCACGCTGCGGTGCTTCATCGCTCGGAACCCCTTCCGCATCTGCAGCAGTTCCCCTGCACAGGAACGAGACGCCGTCCCTGCACAACAGGGGCCGACCGCGAACCTGCGGGCTCGGGCGGGCATGTGGCCGCCCGTCCGGGACCCAGCGGGTACGGAGGTCACCCACCGTGCTTGACGTCGATGTGCTTCTCCTCGGCCTTCTCGCTTCGGAGGCCCACACTGACGGTGAGCATCCCGTCGGCGTAGCCGGCTTTGACGTCGTCCTCGTTGGCGCCCGGCGGCATGGGCACGCTGCGGCTCATGGAGCCGTAACGGATCTCGCTGCGGTTCTTGTCCACCTCGCGTTCGGTGCGCTCGGCCTTGACGGTCAACACCCCGTCACTGATGACGACATCGATGTCCTCGGGTGAGACCCCTGGAAGCTCCGCCCGCATGACGTACCGATCGTCCTCCATGTAGTCCTCGATGCGGACCGTGTAGAGGTCGCCCATCGTGGGCATCGCGAAGCGCGCGGGGAACGTCTCGAACCACTCGGGAAGCTCCGGGAACGGGAACCTCTGCCTTCGTGTGAGTGTGGTCATCGCTGTGTCTCCTTGTCGTGGTTGCGGCTTTGACACCCCCAGTGCACCTCGTGCGCTGGGAGTGCGCTGAGGCCGAATGGCCCATCTTCGGGGTCCCAGAAGTCCCTTCCATGCGACCAGTCCACATGAGGTTCATGCGATCGATATTCGTGCCCTTGGAGGGCCGGTCGGCCCATGCCTTCGCGCGAGCCCCCGCTCGGACGTGCCAACGGCGCCACCGCCCTCGCCGCGGCCGACGTCGGGGTCGACATGGGCGGCGTGCCACCTCGGCTTCGGGGGCCGACGACATCGCCCTGTCCACAGACCGTGTCGGCCGCCTCGCCGACGCGATAAACGCGATGAAGATCGCCGACCGCGCGCTGGATCACGGTGCAGAGTGCGGCGGGCGGCATGCCCCCTCTCCCTGCTCCTGCCGGAGTACGTCGAGGACGGCGGAGCCGTCGACCGTCTCGCGGGCGACCAGCAGGTCGCGTTGCCGCCGGTCCGCCCGCCGACCGCCGCTGACCGCGCCCTTGTCGTTGATGTCGATGGTCTTCACCTGGCCGACGCCGACCTTGGCGACGAAGTCACTGTAGGACAGGTGCGCCCGTGGGGTCCCCGACGGGGCGCGCACGAGGAGGAGGACGGAGAGGATGACCACCCAGAGCAACGGAAGAATCCACCACTGCCGGCCCGATCGCGACTGCTGCTGGGTAGGCGGCCTCGGCGGCTCCCTCGGCGGCCGGGACTTAGCCGGCGGTGGTGTGAGATGCAGGTGCGGCATCCGCGTTCGTGTGATCACGACGCACCGCCTCCTCCGACAAGCCTGCCGTCATGCACCCACACACCGTCTGGCGGCGCCGGATCTGCGGGACGAACTCATTCCATGATCCCTCGGACACGGCAGTACTACGCCGATCGCGCGGAACCGGGGGTACGAGGCGGCCGCCGCAGTGGAATCAGCTGTACTCCACGGCTCACGGCACTTGCGGTACGACTGCCACCGGGCACTCGGCGTGGTGCAGCAGCGTGTGTCCCACCCGGCCCATCTGGAGTCCTCCCGAATCGCGGCTGCGACGCACGCCGATGATCATGAGATCCGCGGCGGCCGAGCGGTGCACGAGAACCCTGTGGGCGGGCCCTTCGACCGTGGACCGGATCACCCGGACATCCGGGTGGTCCGCCACGGCGTCGAGAAGCAGAGCATCGATCAGCGTGGACGCCCGCTCCTCGTAATAGCGCGCCGGATCTCCGGCAAGCAGAGGGTGTTCGACGGACTCGTGCGTGGGGCGGCGCCAAGTGCGGACCACCTCCAGGGAGCAGTGCCGCGCCTCCGCCTCACGGAGGGCGAACCGCACGGCCGCGCCGCACGTACCGGATTCGCCGGCGCCGAGCACGATCCGCTCGTGTGTGCCCTCCAGCCCTGCCTCGTCGCCGCGGACCACGATCACCGGCCCGGAAGCGCGGCCGGCCACGGTGAGACTGGTTGAGCCGAGGAGCAGCCCCTTCAGCTCACCACGACCACGAGATCCCGTCACCACGGCCCTGGCGTTGTCGCCTTCACGCAGGAGCGCGTACACCGGGTCCTCGGGCAGGACGTCGCCGGTGACCTTCACTGTCGGGTTGCGGCGCCGTGCGCGTTCCGTCGCGGTGGCGACGATGTTGTCCGCCATCACCTGGTGTGACGGGCGCTGTACGCTGCCCGAGGGCATGATGCCTTCGTAACGTTCCCACCGGGACGCGTACACGAGCCGCAGCGGCAGGCCGTGCCGGGCGGCCTCGTCGATCGCCCAGTCCAGCGCCACGAGGCTGGATTCCGATCCGTCCACGCCTACGACCAGGGGCAGCTGCATGGCCCCACCGCCTTTCATCCGGCTTCCCATGCCTGCATCAGCGCAGGCCTACTGCCACCGTCACGCCTACCAGGAGGCTGCGCGAACGATAGTTCGTCCCTTGTTGGAATATTTAACCTAAGCCATCCCAAATAAGCAGTAATCGCTTCCGAAGGGGCAGTGATGGCGTCCGCCGCAGCGTTTCGGCGCAGTTCGCCTTTCGGCACCGGAAGGCGTCCGGGAGTCGCCCAGGGACCCGCAGACCTCCGCTGCGGACTGTCCGTGCGGCTTCCCGTGGTCGACGAGACCGGCGAACTCATCGGAATCGTCGGCCGGAGCGACGGACACGGACGCTCATCCCGGTCATCGAACGCCTGCACCGCTCCGTCGACGTCGTCGCCGTCCACCAGTCGATCGGTCACACCTACGGCCTGGGCTCCGGCCTGGAGCCGCCGCGGCTGCGTGGGACGGGAGAGGATGGTCGTGAAGCATGTGCGCACCGTGGGCGTGCCGTGATGACGCACACTGTCGTCTCTTTTGGCCGTGCGGCGCCGTTCTGGGAGATGGTGGAGACAACACCTCCGGAGCACCTGACCGCCGGAAGCCCGATGAGCGTGCCCCACTGTCATCGTCCCGAACAACGCCACGATCACTGGTGTGGCACATCTGACGGCTCACAGACACCTGAAGCGACGGCCCGTGGCCGACGCCGAGGGGCACCTTGTGGGCGACGGTCGGCCGCGGGGAGCAACTCAAGAACCATTCGCGCCCGGACGACGACATCATGGGGAGGTGAGGAGCGGACTCATGGCCACACCCCTGGCTGGTTCCCCCGGCCTCGACGTACAGATCGAGAACTGCGTCGTCACCCGAAAGGGAACCCCACCCGAGCGTCGGCCGGCCGTTGGTCTCGTAGGAGTGGCGCGCGCCGTGCCCGGAGTACGAGTGCACCGCGTACGCGGTGCACTCGTACTCCGGGCCCCCCTGACGGAGCCGCCGTATGAACGTTTCCGAAGCGATGAGCGCTCCAGCGGTCGTCGTACCCCCACAGACCTCCCTGGCGGAGGCGGCACGTCAGATGGATGAATACGGGGTCGGTTCGGTGCTCGTCGTCGAGAGCGGGGCGCTCCGCGGCATCGTCACCGACCGCGACCTTGCTGTCCGTGGGCTGGGCCGAGGCCTCGACGCGAAGGTGCCGGTGGAGGAGATGATGTCACCGCAGGTCGTCACCTTGGACGTATCCGACGACGTGCACATGACGTATCGCACCTTCCGTCGATCCGGTATGCGCCGCCTGCCGGTCCTCGACGAACACCGCGCTGTGGGAATGCTGACGGTGGACGACCTTCTCCTCGACGTCTTCCAACGACTGGCCGACCTTCTCGGGCCCGTTGCCTGGAGCGTCCTCGATGAGCCACAGGGCCCACCGTCGGAGAACAGTTCTTCGTATGGCACGTGAACCAACGCGGTAGGCAGCAGGCGGGCGACGATAGGTTCCTGATTGTCGGTGGACAAGGCCAGGACCTTCCCGGGCACTCACTTCGACGCGCTGGTGGCACTGGCCGACGGGGACTTCTCCGTGCCACCCACCGATCCCGACGAGCCAGCGCTGGTGCACTTCACCAGCGACACAACCGGTGCGTCCAAGGGCGCGATACACGCGACGAGGCTGTCGTCGCCCACCACTTCACGGCGCGTGCGCGCTCGCCCGCTCGATCTCCACCGGCCGACCGGTACTGGTGCGAGCGCGCTGCGGTCGGCTGCCCCCGGGCATCGCTAGAGGTGTTGCACAACGTCAGAAGCAGATAGGGCGTGATCGACGGTGCGGGTCCGGATGAGTGAACGAGACCCGACCGGCATTCGATGCCTCCACCAGGCCTGTGCGCAAGGGGTGGTCGAACTCGCCGCAGCCGGAAAGACGGCTGAGCGTGCCACGTGTGGTGCCAAGCTGCCGCGCCGGGCGGCGCGTGGCGCGGCCCGGACGGGGAGCGCCGGGGACAGGGGAAACGGTCGAAAGACGGCGGACGATCGGGGCTCTCTGCCCAGGGCCGAATGGAGGCGCGTCGACATGATGCAGGTGTGCCGTCTGTTCGGCTGGTGCCGCGGAGGCCGGGCCACTCATCCCCGGCGCCCACCCGTTCACGCCTCTGCCATCCGCCCCGGTCCCAGCCGCCCTACGAACTCCGGCTCGCCGCGTGACGACGAATGCTGCAGTCGGACCCACCTCGGCGAGGACGCGGCGCGTGTCGTCGTCGGCCTCGATGCGCCGCCGCTGACACTGAGGAAGCACGGACCGAAGGGGCCGTGGGCATGCGGGACGGGCCACCCGCGCCTGGAGACGAGGTGGAAAGGCATACGCGTGACGGCGTTCATCAGTACGGCGGTCATCGGGATCGGCAATGAGTTCCGGCGGGACGACGGTGTCGGGCCGGCCGTGGTCGCGCTGTTGAGGGAGCGAGCAATAGCTCAGCCGTTGCCACCGGGCACCGTGCTTCAGGAGTGCGATGGGGACCCCGGCCGACTGATCGGGCTGTGGGAAGGCACCGGCCTGACGGTGGTCATCGACGCTTGCTTCCCCTCTCCCGTACGTCTTGGGCGGATTCACCGTTGGTGCCCGGACCCGGGCTCCGTTGGGGCCCTTACCCCCGGGCGACACAGTACGCACGGGCTCGGTCTCGTCGAGACGGTCCGCCTCGCCCACAGCCTCGGACGGTGTCCCGGCCGTCTCGTCGTGTACGCAGTCGAAGGAGCCAGCCAGTCGCTGGGCACGGGGCTGACTCCCCCGGTGGCCAGAGTGGTGCGGCCTCTGGCCGAGCGCGTTGAGGCGGACGTCATATGGCACACCGCGGCCGCGCTGCATGACTCCCCCTCGGCCGCTTCCGAGGCCGGCACCCGGCGGGACACGCCGGACTGCGTCAAACCATGAGACGTGGACACCTGACAGTCTGTCAGTGACCAGCCTGCGGATCACGCGGTGTGATGGCGCCGTGGACCCGTCGTCGGCAGAGCGGATGCCTCCCGGTCCCAGAAAGCCTGTGCAGAGGGGAATGAGGATGACTGACCCCAGGGACACCGGAACGGCCCTCGACGGCCGGATCGAAGCGGTCCTCGATCGCGACGGTCTCGACGCGCTCGTACGTGTCCTCAAACAACGCGGCCGGACCGTGATCGGCCCGACCGTACGCGACCGCGCCATCGTTCTGGCCGAGTTGGACTGTGCTGACGAGCTCCCCCACGGCTGGGGCGTCGAGCTGGAGGCAGGGCAGTACCGGCTCCGCGAGAGGGACGACGGCGCCGTGTTCGCGCACAGTGCCGGGCCGCAGTCATGGAAGTCGTTCCTGCATCCCGAGCGTGTCCGACAGTGGACCGCTGAGCGTGGGAGCGGCGGCGAGTTGACGGTGCACCAGGAGGAGCCACGAAGCGTCTCGTACGCGTTCCTCGGGGTGAGGCCCTGCGATCTGCGGGCCATCCAGATCCTCGACCGTGTGATGAGCGGCGGCCGATACGAGGATCCGGCGTATCGCTCCCGACGCTCCGGAGCGTTCCTGATCGCGGCCGAGTGCACGGAGCCGGGGGCCACCTGCTTCTGCGTCTCCATGGGCGCGGGGCCCGCCGTGGACGCGGGATACGACCTCGCGCTCACCGAAGTGCTGGACCACGGCGGGCACCGCTTCCTGTGCCGGAGCGGGAGCGAGGAAGGCGCGGCCGTGCTCGCGGAACTCCCGCGCCGGCAATCCGACGACGCCACCCGCACCGCGGCGACCGGGGCCGTGAGTCAGGCCGCCGAGCGGATGGGCCGGTCGATGCCGCCGGTCGACCTGCGCACCCTGATGCGCGACAACCTGGAGGCCGAGCGCTGGGACGACGTCACCTCCCGCTGCCTGAGCTGCGGCAACTGCACCATGGTCTGCCCCACCTGCTTCTGCACCACCACCGAGGACGTCACCGATCTGACCGGCGACCACGCCGAGCGCTGGAGCCGCTGGGACTCCTGCTATGACCTGGACTTCTCCCTCCTGCACGGCGGCCCGGTCCGCGCCTCTGCGCGCAGCCGCTACCGCCAGTGGCTCACCCACAAGCTCGGCACCTGGCATGACCAGTTCGACAGCTCCGGGTGCGTCGGTTGCGGCCGCTGCATCGTCTGGTGCCCCACCGGCATCGACCTCACGGAAGAAGCACACGCACTGCACCGGGAGGCTACGGAGAAGGGAACCGCGCTATGACATCGCAGGCGAGCGCGCATCCGGGGACGAGCATCCTCGCGGTACTACCGGCGGAGCACCGCAAGCGGCTCATGGGCCTCGCACACGAGGTCAACTTCCCTCAGGCCACTCGGCTCTTCGAGGAAGGCGCAACGGCCGACCGCTTCTGGATCATCCAGACGGGCATCGTCGCCCTCGACGTCCAGATTCCCGGCCGCGGCCGCACCGTAGTCGAGACGATCGGGGCGGGTAGCCTCCTCGGGTGGTCATGGCTGTGCCCGCCGCGACAGTGGCACCTCGGGGCCGAGACCAGGAACCCCGTGTCCGCCTGGGAGTTCGACGCCACCGAAGTACGCGAGCTGTGCGCCGCGAACCCCACGTTCGGCCTGGTACTGGTCACCCTCGTCGCCGAGACGATCGGCCACCGGCTGCGCGCCACGCGCACCCGGCTGCTCGACCTGTACGGACCTCAGGGAAGCGGACCCAGGCCATGACGACCGTCCCTCTCCCCTACCGCCTCGTGGGCCGTCGCCGGGAGACGGCCGATACGGTCACGCTCGACCTGGAACCCGCCGGAGAGCCCCTGCAGCCCTTCGCCCCCGGTCAGTTCGCCATGGTCTACGCATTCGGCGTCGGCGAGATCCCGGTCTCGGTGTCCGGCACGGCCGGGGACCAGCGGCTCAGGCACACCATCCGCGCGGTAGGTGCCGTGTCGCGCGCGCTGTGCGCTCTGCCGACGGGTGCCTCGGTCGGTGTACGCGGTCCGTTCGGTACCAGCTGGAACGTAACGGACGCGCGGGGACACGATGTGCTCGTCATCGCCGGTGGCATCGGTCTCGCCCCGCTGCGTCCCCTGATCGACGCCGTCCTGGCCGAACCTCACGCGTATGGGCAGCTGAACGTCCTCGCCGGAGCCCGGACCCCCGACGATCTGCTGTATCAGGACGAGTTCCCCGCCTGGAGACAGCCGTTCGGCGCCGTCACGGTGGACCGCCCCGCCGGCGCCTGGACCGGCCGGGTCGGTATCGTCACCACGCTGCTGGACGAAGCGCACTTCAGACCGGCCCACACCACGGCGTTCGTCTGTGGTCCGGAGGTCATGATCCGCGCCACCGCCCGCGAGCTGATCCACCGGGGCGTTCCCGCCGACCGTGTCCGGGTCTCCCTCGAACGCAACATGCGCTGCGCCACCGGCCACTGCGGACACTGCCAGCTCGGCCCTCTGCTGCTCTGCCGCGACGGCCCCGTCGTCGGTTACGACCTGGCACAGCCGCTTCTCGCCGTACGGGAGCTTTGAGATGACGGATCCCACCCCGCCCCCGAGGCGCGCCCGTCCCCGGCTCGGCGTGTTCAAGTTCGCCTCGTGCGACGGCTGTCAGCTCACCCTTCTCGACTGCGAGGACGAACTGCTGGGCATCGCCCACGAGCTGGAGATCGCCCACTTCCTGGAGGCATCCAGCGATGTGGCACCCGGGCCGTACGACCTGTCGCTCGTCGAGGGGTCGGTCTCCACCCCCGAACATGTGGAACGTATCCGGCGTATCCGCGCCGAGTCCCGGTACCTCGTCACCATCGGTGCCTGTGCCACGGCCGGCGGTGTCCAGGCGCTCCGCAACTACGCCGACGTGACGGAGTACATGGCGACGGTGTACGCCCGCCCCGACTACATCGAAACCCTCGCCACCTCCACACCGATCTCCGCCCATGTGCCCGTCGACTTCGAGCTGCGTGGCTGCCCCATCGACCGCACTCAGCTCCTGGAGGTCATCACCGCTTTCGTCGTCGGCCGCAAACCCGGCATCCCGAACCACAGCGTCTGCTTCTCCTGCAAGCAACGTGGCAACGTCTGCGTCCTCGTCGCTCACGGCACGCCCTGCCTCGGCCCCGTCACCCACGCCGGGTGCGGAGCCCTCTGCCCCACCTACGGGCGCGGTTGCTACGGCTGCTTCGGACCCGCCGGAACCACGAATCTGCCTGCCGTCATCCCGGTCCTGCAACGCGACGGGATGGACGAGGAGGACATCGCGAGATTCCTGCACACCTTCAACGTCACCGCCTTCACCGCGGTGGAAGAGGAGGACCGGCCGTGACAGACCCCGCCGCCCCATCGCGTGTCCTGCGCATCCCGGCACTCACCCGCGTCGAGGGCGAGGCCGCGCTGCGACTGCGGATCCTCGACGGCACCGTCACCGAGGCCCGGCTGAAGATCTACGAGCCGCCACGGTTCTTCGAGGCCTTCCTCCGGGGCCGCGCCCACACCGAGCCTCCCGACATCACCTCACGCGTCTGCGGGATCTGTCCCGTCGCCTACCAACTGAGCGCCTGCCGTGCCGTCGAGGACGCGTGCGGAGCCGTGGTGGACGGCCAACTGGCGGCCCTGCGTCGCCTGCTGTACTGCGGGGAGTGGATCGAGAGCCAAACCCTGCACATGTATCTGCTGCACGCTCCCGACTTCCTCGGCCACGCGGACCTGATCGCCATGGCCCGCACACATCCGGAGCACGTCCAACGCGGACTGCGCCTGAAGCAGACCGGAAACGCCATCATGGAGCTGCTAGGCGGACGCGCGATCCACCCCGTCAACATCCGCCTCGGCGGGTTCCATCGCACCCCCACCCGCTCCGAACTCCGCCCCCTCGAAGAGCGCCTGCGCGTGGCCCTTGACGATGCCTGGGACACCGTGCGCTGGGTCGCCGGTTTCGACTTCCCCCAGGCCAAGTGCGACGCCGACCTGCTCGCCCTGGCCGAGCCCGGCACGTACGCCATCGAATCGGGCGTACCCACCGTTCTCCCGGCAGACCCGACGCTGCCGCCCCGTAGCTTCCCCGTACGCCACTTCTCCGATCACGTCACCGAGCAGCAGGCCCCGCACTCCACCGCACTCCACGCCCGACTGGACGGCCGCAGACACCTCACCGGCTCCCTCGCCCGCTACGCCGTCAGCGGCCACCTGCTCTCGCCGACAGCCCTTCAGGCCGCACGAGAGGCCGGACTGGGCGACCCCCCTCTGGCCTCCTTCCGCGCCGAAGGCACCGCGCGGGGCGAGGTCTGCAGAAACCCTTACCGCAGTATCCTCGTCCGGGCCGTGGAGGTCCTGTACGCCGTCGAGGAAGCCCTCCGGATCATCGACGCGTACGAGCCTCCGCCCCGCCCATACATCGAGGTGCCTCCCAGGGCAGGCGTGGGACACGGCGCCACCGAGGCACCACGAGGCCTGCTCTATCACCGCTACCACCTCGACGGCGACGGGCGGATCACCGACGCCTGCCTCGTCCCGCCGACCGCACAGAACCAGGGCGCGATCGAGGAAGATCTGCGCCTACTTGTCCAGGACGCCCTGGTCCGTGGGCAGGCATCCGACGCCGAACTCGCCCGTCTGTGTGAACGGGCCATCCGGAACCACGACCCGTGCATCTCGTGCTCGGCCCACTTTCTGGACCTGAACACCGAGGCGCTCTCGAGCGTTGACTGAGGGCATCACGGCGGGTTGCCGCAACGTCATGCCGTCCTCCTGACGGCCTCCTCCGGTCTCAGGGCGTCTGGCCGCATTGCGGAGTCGGGGCTGGGCGGGTTCAGGCAGGGCTGGATCGCGTGCCACCAGCCAGGCCACGATGAGAATCGCCCCCGGTCTCGCTCAGGTCGTCGGCGGGGCTGACCGTCTGGTCCTTTCCACCTCCGGCTATAACTACGTGAACACGATCTGCCCTATTCCGCGATCTACTCGGACGACGTGATCACCCGCCACCGGGCATTCATCGCGTAGGACGCGCCGACAACGTCATCAAGTCGGCCGGGCACCTGATCGGCCCGTTCGAGCGTCACCCGTCCACATGCATCGGCAGAAGCCGACGTCTGCCGTTCGGCCCGGTGAGGAGCCCAGCCCATCGGTGGCAAACCCTTGGTCAACGCGATCCCGAGCTCGCTGGCACGTTCGGCCGTGGTACTCACGCCGTACGGGCGACGAGAAAGTCGGCGCCGGCGGACAGCGTGGTGAGCTGTGGCGTGTCCTCGTCCTCGATGCGGACACCGGTCCGTTCGCTGAGGGTCTCGATGAAACTCAGGAAATCCAGTGAGTCCATCTCCAGTGCTTCGCGGAACGCGTCGTCGGGCCCCAAGGTATCGAAGTCGGCGTCAGGGATGACGCGGGCGATCGACTCCTTGACCACATCCAGCGCTTCGGTTCGATTCACAGCTGCTCCGGGTTCTGCAAGAGGCGGTCGACCGCGGTCAGATAGCGGGCTCCGATGGCCCCGTCCGTCGCCCGGTGGTCCGCCGACAGGGTGGCCGTGACGACGGGCCGTACTCCCAGCAGGCCGTCGACTGCGCATGGCCGGTCGATGATCCGCCCGAAGCCGACGAGTGCCACCTGGGGTGGGTAGATCACGCCGAAGACGGCTTCCACGCCCTGATCGCCGAGATTGGTGACCGTGATCGTGGAGTCTGACACTTCGGAGCCGCGCAGCCGACCCGTGCGAGCACGCACGACCAGGTCTTTCAAGGCGGCCATCAGTTGAGGGAGTGCGAGGGCGTCGGCGTCATGCAGTGCGGGGGCGACGAGCCCGCCGCCGCGCAGGGACACCGCCACCCCGAGGTGTACGCCGTCGCCGGCCGTGAAGCGGTCGTCGAGCCAGAAGCCATTGAGCTCAGAGACCTCCCGCGCTGCGCGGGCCGCGGCCTTGAGCAGCAGGGCCGCGGGAAGCAGTCGATCGGCGACCGGGCTGCGCCGATTGTGCTCGTGCAGCCAGTCGCTGGCTGCGGCCATGTCAACGGTCGTGGACAGGTAGTAGTGCGGGATGTCCCGGTTGGCGCGGGTCATCAGCCCTGCAATCGCCTGGCGCATGGCCGCCGCCCGGTCCTCGGAGGGTCGTGCAGGGGCGGCGACGTGGCGCGAGGGCGGGGCCGCGGTTGCCGGGCCGGGGGCCGCCTTGCGCACGTCCGTGGCACGGACGGCGGAGTCTTTGCCAGTCCCCGTCACCGCGGCCAAGTCGACGTCCAGTTCGGCGGCGAGCCGCCGGGCGAGGGGGGTCGCCCTTACGCGCAGCGGCTGAGCAGCGGTCGCGGCAGCCGCTGCCCGCTCGACGTCTGTGCGGGTGACACGCCCTCCGGGCCCGGACCCATGGAGGCTCTCCAGGTCGATGTCGCTGCGCTCCGCAAGGTGACGGATCAAGGGCCCCGCTTCGGTGTGCCCTCGTTCGTGGTCGGGGGACGACACCGGAACTCGGGCGGGTTCGGGCAGGGGTGGCGGCTTCGCTCGTTTCGGCTCGGCCTTCTGGGGCTTCTCGGGCTTCTCGGGCTTTCGACGAGGGGCGCGCTTCTTTGGCCCTTCCGCGGTCGGCTCGATCAGCGCGAGCGCCGTGCCGACCGGCACTGTTCTGCCCGGCTCGACGAGCAGCTTTCCCATCTTCCCGGTTTCGAAGCACTCCACCTCGATCGTGGACTTCGCGGTTTCGACGACCGCGACCGCATCGCCCTTTCGGACCGTGTCGCCTGGCTGCACCAGCCATTCCTGGAGCGTGCCCTCGTCCATGTCGGCGCCCAGGGACGGCATGGTGAACTCGGCCATGGTCAGCCCACCGCCCGGTGCGCCGCCGCGACGATGTCGGCCGTCTGTGGCAGGGCCGCCTCCTCGAGCCGCCGGGCATACGGAATGGGCACCTCGGCGCTGCACACCCGCTCCACGGGCGCGTCCAGTTCGTAGAACGATCGCTCCGCGATGCGGGCAGACACCTCCCCTGCGAGGCTTCCGGTGCGCCAGGCCTCATCGATGATCACGACGCGGTGCGTACGGGCGACGGATGCGGTGATGGCCGCGTCGTCGAGCGGCCGGAGTGTGCGCAGGTCGATCACCTCGGCGCTTATGCCTTCGGTGGACAGCTCGTCCGCCGCCGCGAGTGCCTTGGGCAGCGAACCCCCGTATGTGATCAGGGAAATGTCGGTGCCGGGCGTGCGGATCGCAGCATGGTCCAGGTCTACCGGGGCGGTGGACGGACCGAGTTCACCTGCGGCGTTGTAGAGACTTCCGTGTTCGAAGATCAGTACTGGGTCGGGGTCGGCCAGTGCCGGGGCCAGCATGTGGCGTGCGTCCTCGATGGTGGCGGGTGCGAGGACGCGGATTCCGGGGATGTGCGCGTACCAGCCTTCCAGGCTGTGCGAGTGTTGTGCGGCGAGCTGTCGACCCGCGCCCGTCGTCATGCGGATCACCAGCGGTACGCCCAGCTGGCCGCCCGACATGTGCCGCAGGGTGGCGGCGTTGTTGAGGATCTGGTCGAGGGCGAGCAGGCTGAAGTTGACGGTCATGATCTCGACGATGGGCCGCATCCCGGCCAGGGCCGCGCCGATCCCGGCGCCTACGAACGCAGACTCCGACAGGGGGGTGTCGCGCACCCGCTCCGGTCCGAACTCTTCCAGCAGACCGAGGCTGACGCCGAAGCAGCCGCCGTACCGGCCCACGTCCTCGCCCATGAGGAAGACGCGTTCGTCGGAGCGCAGGGCCTCACGCAGGGCCTCACGCATCGCCTCCCGGTAGGTCGTCTTCCGCTCCTGCGGCTGCTCGGCGGTTCCCATCGTCAGCTCACCCCCACCGGAGCGCCGGTCACGTGGCGGAGCAGGTCTTCGACCGGTTCCTCGGGCGCCTTCTCGGCTGCCTCGACGGCGCGGTCGATCTCCTCGGTGACCCGGCGCTCGATCCCGGCGAGCTCCTTCTTCCCCAGCTCGCCGTCTTCGCGCATGCGGTCCATGAGCCGGGCGATCGGGTCGCGTCCCTTCCACTGCTCGATCTCCGCCTTGTCCCGGTAGCGGTCCGGGTCGTACATGGAGTGGGCTCTGAAGCGGTAGGTACGCAGCTCCAGGAAGTGCGGTCCGGTCCCTGCCCGGATGCTCTCGGCGGCCCGGCGAGCGGCCTGCTCCACGGCCTCGACGTCCATGCCGTCCACGGCCCAGGCGACCATGCCGTACGAAGCGGCGCGCATGGCCAGATCGGTCTGTGCCTCGTGTCGCTCGATGGCTGTGCCCATGGCGTAGAGGTTGTTTTCGCAGACGAGCAGCAACGGCAGATTCCACAGGGCGGCGAGGTTCGCCGTCTCGTGGAACTCGCCTTCGGCGAAGGCACCGTCGCCGAAGAAGCAGCACGTGACACGGGTCTGTCCGCGCATGTGGTCGGCGAGGGCGAGCCCTGCGGCCAGTGGGAGGCCGCCGGCGACGATCGCGTTGCCGCCGTAGAAGCGGCGGCTGGCGTCGAACAGGTGCATGGATCCGCCGCGTCCCCCGCTGCAGCCGGTCGTCTTGCCGTACATCTCGGCCATGACAGCCTCGGCCGGGATGCCGCGGGCGAGTGCGTGGCCGTGCTCGCGGTAGGTGGAGACCACCGCATCCTGTGGGGTGAGAGCCTGGTTGACGCCGACGGCGACGGCCTCCTCGCCGATGTAGAGGTGTACGAAGCCGCGGATCTTCGCAGCGCTGTACAGCTCGACGCATCGCTCCTCGAAGCGCCGGATGTGCAGCATGGACTCCAGGAGATCCACTTTGTGCTCGCTGCCCGGTCGGCCGGGGGACGACTTGGTCTTCGTGCTCTGCTTGCTCGTCGTGGCCTTCTTCGCAGGCTTCGACGGCTCGGGAGTCTTCCGGGTGCGGGTGGAGCGGGCGAGGTTCATGCGGGTCCCTCCAACGTGGACAAGTCACCGGTGGGCAGGCCGAGTTCACGCGCACGCAGCAGTCGACGCATGACCTTGCCGCTCCGGGTCTTGGGCAGGTTCTGGTCGAAGGCGATCTCCCGGGGCGCGACGGCAGGGCCCAGCCTGCGGCGTGCGAAGGCCAGCAATTCCCGTTCCAGATCAGGGGTCGGCTCAATGCCGGGGCGCAGCGATACGAACGCCTTGACGATGTTTCCCGCGACAGGGTCCGGCCGTCCGATCACTCCGGCTTCGGCGACCGCCGGGTGTTCCATGAGTGCGCTCTCCACCTCGAACGGGCCTATCAGATGCCCCGCCGATTTGATGACGTCGTCGGCGCGCCCCACGAACCAGTACCAGCCGTCCTCGTCACGCCTGACCAGGTCGCCGGTCAGATACCAGCCGTCGGCGAACGCGGCCTCGTAACGCTTCTTGTCGTTCAGATAGCCGCGGAACATCGAAGGCCAGCCCGGACGCAGCGCCAACTCCCCTTCGCTGTCCGGGCTCTCCACCTGCGTCACCCTGCCAGCGGTGATCAGTGCACGGCCGTCCTCGCCTTGCTTCAGCACGGTCGCCTCGACACCGGGCAGCGGCCGCCCCATCGAGCCGGGCCGGATGTCGCAGGCCGCGAAGTTCGCGATCATGATGCAGCCGGTCTCGGTCTGCCACCAGTTGTCGTGGACCGGCAGGCCAAGCACCTCCTGGCCCCACACCACGGCCTCGGGGTTGAGCGGTTCACCGACGGAGGCGATGAAGCGCAGGGCCGACAGGTCGTGCGAGCGCGGCAGGTCGTACGGGCCCTCACGCGGTGTGCTGCGCATGAGCATCCGCAAGGCCGTGGGCGCGGTGTACCAGACGCTGACCTCCTGTTCGCCGAGGATGCGGTACCAGCGCCGGGCGTCATAGTCGCCCTCGTCGACCACGACTGTTACGCCGTGCACGAGCGGGGCCACGATGCCGTACGACATGCCAGTGACCCAGCCAGGGTCGGCAGTGCACCAGTACACGTCCTCGGGGTGCAGATCGAGCGCGCACGCGGCCGTGGCGTGATGGGCGACGACCGCTTCGTGGACATGGATCGCGCCCTTGGGGGTCCCAGTGGTGCCGCTGGTGAAGTGCAGCAGCGCCATGTCCTCGGGCGAGGTCGGCGGGATAGTGAAGGTGTCGGAGGCAGCGGACATCAACTCGTCGAAGGAGACCGTGCCAGGCAGCTCCTCGGCACCCGGCCCGACGAGGAGCACCTGCTCAAGCCCGGGCAGCGACGCCCGGCGCTCGGCTACTTTGCGCCGGTACAGTGCCGCGGTGGTGACCAGGACCCGAGCGTCGCCGAGACGCAGCCGCTGCTCGACCGGGTCGGGGCCGAAGGCGGAGAAGAGCGGGCACAGCACACTGGTGTTCTTCAGCGTGCCCAGCACCGCCGTGTAGAGCTCGGGACACCGGCCGAGCAGGGTGAACACCCGGTCCTCATGGCCGACGCCGAGGGACCGCAAGGCGTTGGCGAAACGGGCCGTACGGCGGGCCAGCTCAGCGTAGGTGACTGTCGTAACGGCGTTGTCGCGGGCGATGCACCGCAGCGCGACCTTGTCCCGTGATGCCGAACCCGCGTGCCGGTCGACCGCCTCGTGCGCCATGTTCAGCCCGCCGTCGGGCAGCCCGGCCAGCGCGGTGCGCGCCTTCGCCCAGGTGAAATCGGAATGAGCCTGGTCGTAGTCGGCGAGATTCGGTGTGGCGCTGACACCCGATGCGGCGCCCTTGTGGATCGTCTCCCAACGCATGGGCGTTCCTCCCGACGCCTACCTCTCCTTCCAGAATCGCCGAGCCCGGCCCCGCCCGCACGGCGGCCGGCCCCGACCGGAACTCGACCAGGAGTCGCGGCTGCTCACCGCGCACGATGTGCAGATCAAGTAGCGCAGACGGTGGTGGCGTCGACCCGCACGATGACGTCGGTCGGGTCCTCGATCACCGGATCCGTGACCGTGTCCCATGAGGTCTCTTCGGGGCCGTGGTAGACGAATGCTCGCATGGTGCGCCTCCCTTTCGAGGACAGCAGCCGCTCAGGTTGTCCGGGCCCTCCTGAGCAGGCCGTCCATTCCGGCGCACCGGCCGCGGCCCGCACGTTCGCAGCTCGCCTCCTAATCCGGCTCCATGTAGGGGCGGCGAAAGACTGGAGCCTGGTCGGTGGCGCAAGGGCGTACGGCTGCCAGCGCCCGGACGACCGCGGCCTCCAGGGAGCCGCTCGTGTCAACGACGACGGCTTCCGGCCAGGGCGGTTCCGTGGCCGCCATCTTGGTGGACACCTCGAGGCCGGCGTCGGATGCACCCGGCGTGCGGGTGCGGGCCGCCGCCACCTCACTCGGAACCCGGCAGTGCAGGGCCACCAGGTCGACACTGGTGTGTCCGGCCATGCGTAGAGCGGCTTCACGCCGTCTCGCACCGGACCAGATGGCGTCCAGGACGACGGACTCGCCGCAGGACAGCAGGGCGGATGCGCGGTCGAGCAAAGCCGCGTAGGTCTTGTTGGTCCACTCCGGTGTGTACAGGCCTTCGCCATAGCCGGCGGCTGCGGGCTCCTCGGCCGGGATGCCCGCCAGCTCCTTGCGGAGGCGGTCGCTGCTGAGCAGTGTGACTCCCAGGCGGTCGGCCAGTGCGCCGGAGAGCGTTGACTTCCCGCTGCCCGGTAGCCCGCCGACGAGCGTCAGGCTGACAGCGGACGTACGTAGGTGGCGCAGGGTGGTTGTGATCGGTCGGCGTGCCGTCGCCTCCGCGCCTGGCGCGCACTGGCGTGACTGGATCAGCGCGACCTTGGCACGGACGAACGCGCGGTAGGCGACGCAGTGGTGCCGGAGGGAGAGCGGTGCCGGGTCGCCGGAGTACTCGCTGTACTCGGTGAGGAAGAACGCCGCGGCCTCCGGGACGCCCAGCTGTTCCAGGTCCATGGCGAGGAAGACGGCGTCGTCGAGGCCGTCGACATCGACCCCACCCTCGTCAAGCACGCCGACGTGCTCACCTCAGACCTCCTCATCGCCGCCACAGGCAACGACGAGGACAACCTCGTCGTCAGCCTCCTCGCCAAGCGACAGTTCGCCGTGCCCCGTGTCGCCGCCCGCGTCAACGACGCCGAGAACGCCTGGCTCTTCGACCGGCGATGGGGCGTCGACACCGCCGTTCCGGCCGCCACGCCTCTGATCTCCCTCATCGAGGAGGCGACCGGCGCCACGGACACCGTTGCCCTGCTGAGGCTGAGCAAGGCGGGTGTCGACGTCACCGAAACCGCCATCACACCGCGCTCCCTCGCCGCGGGCCGCACGCTCGCCGAGATCACGCTCCCCGCGGGCGCCCTCATCGCCACGGTCGTCCGCGACGGCCAGCCCAACGTCCCCACCCCCGAGACGCGGCTCCAGCCGGGCGACGAACTCCTCGTCGTCTCCCACGCCGCCACCGAACAGGAGATCCACGCCGCCTTCCAATGACGGCTGTACCAGGGCGGGGTCGAGAGGTCAGGTGGTCGCGCAGACCACCTCGACGAAGTGGCCGACCTGTTCCTCCGGTAGACGACGTGCGAGGTCCGCCTCGCTGATCATGCCGACCAGGCGATGGTTGTCGATGACCGGCAGTCGCCGGATCCTGTGCTCTTCCATGGCCTGGAGTACCTGGCCCGTATCGGCTTCCGCGTCGATCGTGATGGGCTTGCCCTGCGCGAGTTGGCCCGCCGTCATGGTCCTGGGGTCTTTACCCTTGGCGAGGCACTTCACCACGATGTCACGGTCGGTGATGATCCCGTGCAGCCGGTCGTCCGGCCCGCAGATCGGGAGGGCTCCGACATCCAGCTCACTCATCCGGCGTGCCGCGTCCTCCAGCGTCTCGTTCTCCTGCACGCAGGTGGTACCGGCGTGCATGATCTCCCGTGCAATGGTCATGGCCGTCTCCTTCGAGCCTCGCGACGCGCGCGGGGCAGGCCCCTGGAGCTGGCCCCGCCCCGACAGGTTGTCCTTGAGGCCAGTCTGGGTTCTTCGTATCCCGTACGCATGCCGGGAAGACGACAGCACCGAGTCAGTCGCCCGGGGCGGCGGTCAGGAGTGCGTGAGGCTGCGCCCGTGGTCGGCGGCGTACGCGGCGAAGACCTCGGAGCCCAGGCCGAGGGCAACGGCGCCGAGCACCGACTCGCCGCACCCCTGCTCCTCCGGCTCAGAAGGCGAACTGTTGTGGAGCGACTGCTCGTTGTAGAAGTCGACCGATCGACGCGCATTCGAGCCGCGGCGGATAGGGCAGCGCACGAGGCCCTGCTGCGCGAGCTGCGGCTACGGGTGGTGGACGTCTCGCCCCCGCCGCGTTGCGACGGCACCACAACCACCGGGCACCTGGTGTGCTGCAGGAGGTGTACGTGACGGGACGAACAGGACACCTGTTTGTGCGCCTCGCCTGATGACCACAAGGTCTGCAGCGGCAGAGCGGTGCAGGCGCACCTTGCGGGCCGGCCCTTCGCCCGTCGTCCGGTGTACCCGGACACCCGGATGGTCTGCCACTGCGTCGTGGAGCGCGGCGTCGAGCAGGGCCGATGCTCGCTCCTCGTGGTAGCGCTGCGGTTCGTCGGCGAGCCGGGGATGGTCGGTTGTCTCGTACGAGGGACAGCGCCAGGCACGTACGACATCGAGCGTGTACTTGCACGCCTCGGCCTCGCGGAAGGCGAACCGCACCGCCTCCACACCGGTGGAAGGGGCTCCCGCACCGAGCAGGATCCGGTCGTGGGCAACCTCCAGTCCGGCCTTGTCGCCGGGTGACCGAGCAGTGGTACGAGCGCCCGCGTCAGCTCAGCCGAGATCCCATGGTTCTCTCCTCCACTACGTGTCCTCCAGCCCGCGTCTGAGCCCGCCACGCGTCATTGGTCCGGAAGGCCCCACGGGGTCCCGGGTGGGCCTGCACGCAAGGGCTCGGGGCTCCTGGGCTTCAATGGCGCCCGCCCCGCCCTACCCGCCCGTCGCCGACGCCCTCAGGCCTAATAGGCCATGAGCCCCTGGCTTCCGCTGGCCTCTCGCACGTGATCCACCTCGAACGCCACCTTGCTGCCCTCCGCGGCCGCCGTCACGGTGTCGGGGTCCGTGTGTTGGGCGATGGCCCGCTCGGAGCGGGGCTAACCATCGGGTGTCTACCGCGAGCACGGCGACAACCCCGACTCGGTGCGCTTCTTCCATGCCGCCGGGCTTAACCACATCTCCTGCTCGCCGTTCCGCGTCCCCTCGCCCCCTTGGAGGCCGGCCATGCGCTGCTCTCCAGACGGGCCCCGTTCGCTCCCACGGGTCAGTTCAGTATCGCGCAGTGGTACTGGTCGGTAGTTGAACGGTGTCGTACTCAGTTGTGCGGAACCACCGCCACCGAGCACGGCGCGTGATGGACCACCGCGTGAGCGACGGCTCCGAGATGATGCGGGCCAACGGTTCGCCGACGTCCCACAATGACAAGGTCGGCGCCCCGGGACTCGTCGACGAGCACCTCATCGGCATGTCCCACGACGATCGCGGTGTCGACCTGCACCTCTGGGAACTTCTCAGCCCAACCCTCAAGCGCCCGTTCCAGCGCCGGGCGCTCGCGCTCCTCCAGCCGCACCCTCTCCTCGGGGCTCACCGGCACGAAATGGTGAAGCGGGAAGACCGGAGGAGCCGCCGCGCCAACGATGCGGAGGCCGGCCCCAGCTGCCTGTGCTGCGCGGAAGGCGAAGTCGATCAAGTCGTCGGCCCGATTCTCCGTATCGAGGCCCAGCAGCATGATCGGGGCATGGACGGGCTCCCCCACACGGCCCCCCTCGGCCTCCTCCCGCTGTCGAACGATGATCACCGGCTGGTCCGCGTGAGCAGCCAGGTGCAGCCCCAGGCCCCCAAGAACGAAGCCCCCTGAACTCCCGAGAGGTCGCGAACCGAGTACCAGCATTTCAGCACCGGCCGCCTCACGGAGAAGCACCTTGCGCGGATTCCCCTCCAACTGGACCGTCAAGATTTCCAGCTCGCTGTGGACCATGTCCCGATGAGCCTCTTCAGAGATCAGCCGGGACACCCCGCCCCGGGGCGCGGCGGTCGAGACGGGTATTGCCTCTCCTGAGGGACGCTCGGGACTCACGTACACCAAGGACAGCGGCAGATTGCGGCACAAAGCTTGCCGCGCCGCCCAGTCCGCCGCCGCCACGCTGGCCGGAGAACCATCGATTGCTGCTACGACGCGCCGATTCATGTCGTCTTCCCCTTTCGATGGGAGCGTCATTGGCGCCCACTGCGTCCACGCGTCGCAGACCGACTCCCCGGACGGCCAGCGTCGTCCCAATGCTGGCGCTCCCATACCAGTCTCCCTGCCCAGCCCACGGGACGCGAGGGCCGGCGGGACCCATCTGGACGGCGAGCGGTACCAATCGTTCAGCAACAAGGCCGCCGCTGCCGTCACCAGCGGAGTGCACCAGCTCAAGAGCAGCGTGCTCCCGTGTCCAACTGCCGCACGGAGGCCGGTTACCTACTGCCCGGTGAGGACGTTAGGGAGTGCACCAGAATTCGATGTACCTAGTGATGCCTCTTCGAGCGGCCTCGCGGGTGGGGTAACTCCCGCATGACACTCATTCTTTCTTCAGAACACCGACGAACGATTCGGCCATGGCATTGTCGAAACGGATCCCTGTCCGGCCGACCGACCGCCGCAGCGCGACTTCCCCAAGGACGCTCCCGTACTCATGCCGACTGCGCTCGAATCCTCAAAGGCCGGGCCGCCATTGATCGCGTACAGCAGGCCGATGCCTGGCATGGCGGTGGACTGTTCCTCCAGGTTTGGATGTAACCGGCGACCGTACCTGCCCTGTCGGCCGTCTCCTCCCGGGTCAGGCCAAGTTCTTCGCGTTGTTGGGCGATGCGACGCCCGATGTCGCCGTGTGCGCTGCCCGCTGCCGCGGACACCGCATTCGGCGTTGTCTGTTCGGACATGCCTTTCACTTCTTCTTGTCAGGACGTCCTGACCGTCAGGGCGTCGTGCTGCTGCTCGCCGAGGACGACCTTGAGCGCGCCGGTGTCGGCGGCCCGCGAGAAGACGTCGTACGCCTCCTTCATGGCGTCCAGTGGGAAGGTGTGGGTGACCATCGCCGAGGCGGGCAGGTGGCGCGCGGCCATCATGCGCAGCAGGGTGGGCGTGGAGTACGTGTCGACCAGGCCGGTGGTGTTCGTCACGTTCTTGATCCACAGGTCTTCGAGGTGCAGTGTCGCGGGCTTGCCGTGGACGCCAACGTTGGCCACGTGGCCGCCGGGCCGCACCATGCGCGTGCACCTCGAAGCTCTCCGGCACCCCGACCGCTTCGATGACCACGTCGACACCGAGGCCCTGCGTGAGGTCGGCCACCAGTTGTTCGGCCTCCTCCCCGGCCAGAGCCACGGCGTCGGCACCAAGGCGTTTGGCCGCATCCAGCCGGGCAGGTGCGAGGTCCACGGTGATGATCTTCTCGGGGGCGTAGAGCCGCGCCGTGGCGATCGCGGCGAGCCCGATGAGCCCGGCCCCGACCACGGTGTCTCCGGGCCGTACCCGCCCGTTCAGCACACCCACCTCGTAGGCGGTGGGGAAGATGTCGGCCAGCAGCACGGCATCCTTGCTCTCCAACGCGCCGGACCTGCACCGCGACGGCGTCACGGCTGACCGGAGAGCAGAAGACGAGGATCTACGCCTCGATCTCCTTCTGTATCCCGGCATCGTCCCTGATGAGCGCCTGAAGCATCGCATTGCGCCGCACCACCCCGACCAGGCACCCGTCGTGGTCGGGACCGGGAGCCGCTTCAGGCGCGACAGCGCCGCGATGTAAGCGGTCTCCGCGACGGTCGCCCCCGGTAGCACCATGGTGGCGGGGCTGGTCATCAAGTCCGCCTCGTCTCACCCCGGGCCTTGTCTTGCAGCCGGCGCTCCCGCAGCAGGCCGAGCGGGTCGGTGGCCGGATGCCTCGACGGCGACCTTCGCCAGCAGGTCGGACTCCGACACCACGCCGACCACCCGGTAGTCGGCGTCGACCACCGGGACGGCGCCGATGTGTTCGCGTGCCAGCAGGCGTGCGATATCGCGGTGCGACAGGTCGTCCCATGTGGACACGGCGGGCACGTCCACCACGTCCTGCACCAGCGGGGCCGCGGGCCCGGCGGCGGGCCGCGACGGCCGTTCCGAGGGTACGGCGGCCGCCGCTCCGGCCTGCGGAGGGGTCGGCGTGGCGGGGCCAACCGGAACCGACGGGGCAGGTCGCTCGCTCGCCGCGTACTTGACCGCGACAGTGGCGAGGGCGCCCAGATAGCGCAGGAACAATCCTGCCGGTGTTCCTCGCCTGGACGCCAGCTGCGCGACAGCACGGCACGGCGGCCTTCCGCGCCGATGGAGAAGTTCTCCCGGTTGTTCACGGCAGCCTCCGGAGTCCGTCGGTTTGCCTACCGTCCCAGTCTTGCCCTCCTCCACCCGTGGACAAGACCGAACGGCCCTGGTGGAGCAGCGGTCCGGCCGCGAACGGCCGGGAGGCCTTCGCGCACGCCGACATGAGACTCACGCGCGCCGGCGCGGCATTCGTCCACGAAGGGCTGGTCGAGCGGTCCGCGACCTGGGCTAGCGTGAGCCCCCGGACTACTCGGGATCTTCCTCCCGGACCCGATACGTCTTGGTCCAGGTGGCCCCGCAACGGCAGTAGGAGTGCTCCACGAGCTCACCATTCTCGGTGACTCCCAGCCCCTGGTTGATGCGCACGTGCACATGCTCAGACATGGCCAAACCTCCGTCCCACGAGCCTGCCGATCCGGCAACAGAGCGAAAAGTCATATCCTCCACATACGGGACAAGGTCGCGTAGGAGCCACCTCACAGTGCGGCAAGGCGCACAGGGCTGTCTCACGTTGCCGGTCGCCGATGTCGACGACGTGCGTCCGCAGGCTGGGCGCCGAAACTGCACACCATGCGCTGTGCTGGTCACGGGGCGCATAGCCCCCCGGAGGTGCCCGAACGGCCCTTCTGCGCGAGCCACCTCCCGGAGTCATCCTGAACGAAGACAGGGAAAGATGGCAGGGAACGAGGTGAGTCACGATGAAGGCGCATGAAGGTGACGTGCTGCGGTTCACCGGCAGAATCGTGGGAACGCCCGAACACCATGCCACCGTCGTGAAGGTGCTCGGCCAAAACGGCGAACCGCCCTATCGGGTGCGCTACGACGACGGTCACAAGACGGAGATCTATCCCGGCCCCGGATGCGTGATCGAGACCCATCCGGCACCCGATGCCTCGTTCGGGCATCCGCATCGGGAGAGGCGGTGACCGGACTCGCCGGAGGCGGGAACGGGTCCGCGCGGCCTGTGTGCGGAGCCAGGCTGCCGTGGCGCCGGGCGGCGCAAGGCGCGGCCGCGACAGGGTTGGGGAGCGGCAGGGACCGCGAGGACGAGCGCGGGTGGTTGTTGCTTCCCAAGTCCGGCTGGAGGCGCGTCGACACGATACGGGTGCGCCGCCTCTTCGGTTGACACGGCCGGTCCGGCCTGCTGCCGCGGGATGCTGGCGCCGATGCGGCGGTCCGCGCTTGGCCAGCCCGCAGCAGAGCACGCCATGACAGACCGGACCTTGCCCGTCAGGGCTCAGCGATTTCGATGTGCCGCGGCTTGGCGGCCTGCGCCTTGGGCACGGTGACGGTCAGTACGCCGTCGCTGAGGGTCGCGTTGACGTCGGCCTTGACATCGGTGGGGAGAAGGGAGTTGTACTCGAAGTGCCCGGTGTGTCGGGCGCTGCGGCGCAGCACGCGTTCCCATTCCTCGTACTCCCCGGTGATACGCAGTTCCCGCTCGCTGATCTCGATGTCGATGTCGTCGCGCTTGACGCCGGGGAAGTTCTGCCTCGACGACGCGACGACCCTGCCCGTACGAGACTGGCCCGGCAGGTCGGGCGACTCGACCGCAAAGGCCCACTTGGCCACGCCGCCGTCTGCGGCTACTCCCGAATGCGCCGGCGAAGCGGCCACTGCGTACCGGGCACATACCGCCGCTCTCGTCGATCCGTGAACTGTGCACCATGGTCACGTGGTTGTGCCGGCAAACTTGGATCTTCGGGATGCACCTGGCAACCGCGTGCGCCGGACGGTGGATCAACGCCCGGCAATGACGGACTGTCACCCTTACATGGTGGTAAGGGTCTCAGCACCTCGGTCTCTGTCGAGTGGCCCTACGGCAGTCAGACACTTCACCGCGATGTCGCGATCGGTTGGATCCTGTTACAACTTGTCGTCGCCGCCGCACACTGACAGCGATCGGCACAACAGTGATGGCTTCCTACGGCGCCTGAACTGGAGGGCACACCTCGGATCCAAGACAAGGAAGGAGCACGCCTCGCAGCGGTGCGCATTCGTTCTCCGCCGGATTTAAGGATGGAGGTACGGGGCACATCGCGTTGCCCGCCGTACTCCCCACCGGGGCAAGGAGGCCGGATCGTGTTCTTCATGGATCGTCGTGATGCCGGCCGACGGCTGGCTGCCCACCTCGAGCACCTCAAGGACGCCGAGGTCGTCGTCCTGGGCTTGCCGCGGGGACGGGTGCCGGTCGCCGCCGACGTCGCCGAGGCGCTGGGCGCGCCGCTGGATGTCTGCCTGGTGCGCAAGCTGGGGGTGCCGTTCCAGCCGGAGTCGGGTATGGGAGCGATCGGCGAGGGCGGCGTCCGCGTGATCAACGACGAGGTGGTGCGCACCGCGGGTATCACCCAGGATGAGCTGACCGAGGTGGAGGCCCGCGAGCGGGAGGTCCTGGAGAGCCGTGCCCGACACTACCGGGCGGGCGGGCACTGGCCGCTCTCAAGGGTCGCACGGTGCTGATCGTCGACGACGGGGTGGCCACGGGTTCGACGGCCCGCGCGGTCTGCCGGATCGCCCGCGCCCGCGGGGCCGCACGGATCGTGCTCGCCGTCCCCGTTGCACCGCACGACTGGACCGAGCGGCTGGGCGAGGACGCAGACGAACTGATATGCCTGCACTCCCCGCGGAACTTCTTTGCGATCGGACAGTTTTACAAAATCGACTTCTCCCAGATCGACGACGATGAGGTCGTCGCCTGTCTGGAAGAGGCGGTCGCCCGCCCGGTGAAACACCCACCGGACTGAGTCGCGTCATGCCGTGCCGGAGGACCGGGAGGTGGAGGTGCGGGCCGGTGCGACGGTGACGCGTGGGCAATTGACGGTGCCGGAGGACTCGATCGGGGTCGTGGTGTTCGCGCACGGCAGCGGCAGCAGTCGGCACAGCCCGCGCAACCGGTTCGTCGCGGCCGGGCTGAACCGGACCAGGCTCGGCCCCTGCTGTTCGACCTGCTCACCGAGGAAGAAGAGATCGACCGGGCCAACGTCTTCGACACCGACCTGCTGGCCCGGCGTCCGGCGGACGACACCGGCGGGCTGCGCGGACATCCTGAGTGCGAAGGGCCGGCCGTAGGCTACTTCGGCGCCAGCACCGGCGCGGCCCCCGCGCTGTGGGCCGCCGCCGAGCGGGGCGCGCGGATCGCCGCGGTCGTCTCCCGGGGCGGCAGGCCCGACCTGGCCGGGCCGCGGCTGCCGACGATGACGGCGCCCACGCTGCTGATCGTCGGGGGCCACGACCAGCTGGTACTCGAGCTCAATCGCGACCACTCACCTCTTCGAGGAGCCCGGTGCCCTGGAGCAGGTCACCGATCTGGCCCGTAACTGGTTCAGCGACCACATGGCCCCGGCTGCTCACAGGGCGGCCCGATTCTGAACGCGCCAGCCGCTAACGGGCGGCTGCTCAAGTGCGGCGGCACAAACCCTGCGCCTGCTGCCCACTACATCGCTCGCCCCGGAACCGAATCAGGCGGCGTGGCACACCTGCTGACCAGACGCGAGCGACACCTGTACTTCCGACCCACTCAGCCGGGCTTCCGGCCCGGGCACGGCATCGGGTTCAGGTGACGGGCCGCTACTCGACGGGGAAATCAGGCCGTAATGACGGCATAAGGCCAGGGGCTGGTGGTTACCCTGTCGTCGCACCTCGCCCGGCAGAAAACCCCAGTGGTCGTCAGCTCATGGCCTGGTGGTGCCGTGCGGCGGTGCGGCTACCGATCGGTTCCCCCACCCTGGCACGGAGCTCTGGGCAGGGAAAAGGAGAAGTCACCGCGGCGCCATTGATGCCCGTACGGGACGCCACCGGGCCTGTGCTGCAACCCCGCCGCTTCTGAACAAGTCAGCCGTCGCATACGTGGACAAGAAGCCTATCCGTCTCGCGGGGGTACCTCAGGGCATTTGAGGCCACTTTGCCGAGTTGGCTGCCGACAGCTCGAAGCGCCGACCTGCCAGGACTTTGAGGGTCAGGTGTGCGGGGTGCGAATGGCGAGGACCGCCATGTCGTCGTGTCCATCGCTGGGGTGCTCGTCAATCAGTGTGTGGACCAGGTCCGCAAGGGGACTGTTGGCGTGGGCAGTGGCGATGACGGCGAGACGTTGCAGGCCCACCTCGAATGAGTGGTCGCGGTGTTCGACAAGCCCGTCGGTGAAGAAGACCACGGTGGCGTCCGTGGGCAAGGGGTGCGTGTGATCGTGGCGTCGCCGGGAGGTGTCGATGCCGAGGGGCAGGTCGGGTTCCGCGGGCAGGTAGCGGGCCCAGCGATCGGGTGTGATCAGCAGAGGCGGGGGATGTCCTGCTGTGCTCCAGCGCAGCGTCCAGCCGGCCGATGGGGCGGGTTCGATGCGAGCAAGGCACGCGGTGGTCACGGGATTCTCGGTGATGGCCTGGAGGGTGCGGTCGAGGTGGGTGAGGACGACGCTGGGCGAGGTGCGGCGGTCATAGAGCAGGGCGCGCAGCATGTTGCGAGTCTGAGCCATGGCGGCGGCGGCCTGGAGATCGTGTCCGACGACGTCGCCGATGACTGCGGCGCAGGCTTTCTCGGGGACCAGCAACGCGTCGTACCAGTCTCCGCCCACGTGGCCGGGGGTGGTCGCAGGCGAGTAGGCGGCAGCGGCTTCGAAGGGCTCCAGGTCGTCGGGCAGGCGCGGCAGCAGGAGGCGCTGGAACCGTTCGGCGTCGCGACGGGTCTGCTCATACAGGCGGGCATCGTCAATGGCCAGGGCCGCGGCGCCAGCCAGCGCGACGATCAGGCCTTCGTCACGACCGTCGAAGGGGCGCCCGTCGCGCCGCTCGGAGAGATACAGATCGCCGTAGATCTTCCCGCGGATGCTGATCGGGGCCCCCAGCAGGGTGCGCATCGCCGGGTGGCCAGGCGGGAAGCCTGCCGAGTCCGGGTGGCCGGAGATCCCGTCGACGCGCAGCGGTGCGGGATGGGTGATCAGATGCCCGAGCAAGCCGCGCCCTCGAGGGTGCTCCACTCCGGCCAGGTCCGCCCTTTCCTGTTCCGACAGACCCACCGGGACGAACAACGCGAGGTTCTCGCCGTTCGCGTCAAGTACGCCGAGCGCACCGTAGCGGGCGCCGACCAGTTCCATCGCGGTGGACACGATCAACTCCAGCACGACGGACAGCTCCACCTCCCGGCTCAGGACGGCCTCATACAGCTCGTGCAACTCGTCCTGGGCGCGGGCCAGCAATTTGAGCTGCTCGGCGATCCGCTCCAACTCAGTGCCCAGCCGCAGCCTGGATACAGGCGGCGGCTTGCCCTCTTGAATGCGCTCACTCATCACGGCCGCCGGCGGTGCGGTGTTCGATTTCGAGGCCTTCGGCCGACAGCAGCCGACCCTCGGCCTCCTGACACGGCCTGATCAAACAAGACTGCGGCACGACACAACACAAATGTACCGAACACTAACATTGTCCATAAAAGTGGCCCGCTGTACCCGACGGAGCGTGTGGCCCCACTCTCGTTGCCGCATCGTTCTTGGTCTGCCTCTGTGTCCTGCTGATATTCAGAAACCACTGGAGCCCCCTCCATACAAAGACGGGGTCCAGTGCGCACCACCGAACGTGAGGCCCACAGCAGGCTCAGGCCCACTCCACTTCTGAGTGGATGTCCGAGGCACCTCCAGAACACGGCAGAGGTGCGCGAGGCCCGCGCTCCGCGGCCAGCTGCCGGGGCCCTCGGCGTCCCGATAGTAGCCAACGCACCGATCACCTCGTCCCCGCTCGCCCCACCAGCGCCTCAACCACCCGATCGGTTGCCTCGCTCACCTCAGTGCGCGTGCCCGCTGGGAGTGGGTGCGGCGTTCTCGACCGTCAGCGGCAGCAGCTTCTTACCGGTCGGGCCGATGAACAGCGCTCACAGCGAAGGTCACCGGAGATCGCGTGACGCTTGTCGCAGGGAGAGAACCAGCCCGCGTCGCTCTTCGAGTTGGCGTCCCGAAGCAGTCCGGTAAGGGTGGCGACCTCCGCATCCCCCGGGATGTCGCCGACATTCGGGACCATCGCCACGGCGCAGGATGGAAGAAGCAGACAGTCTCGATCCCTTTCCCTCGCCTGGAGGCGGAAGCGTTCGCCCGGCTCGCCGCCCGCTCGAATTCCTTTCTCGCCGAGTTCGAGGGGCCGGCCCCTGTGCCCGTACCAGCAGCTGTGAAGCGCAGGCCCGGTACGGCTGCGCCCGCAAGGTCGACGCTGCCCAGCGGCCTCGGACGTGGCGCACGAGTGAGGTGGCCCGTAGGCCGTTGTCGCCTGGGATGGGGCCGGGGCGGCGAGTGGTGGCAGAACGCGACCCGTCGGCGGCCGCGTTGCAGGTCGGGCCGTCGTTCTGGGAACAGGCAGTGGGAGAGGGCTGGCGATGGTTCGCACGCCCCGCCGACTGGGTGGCGGACTGCTGCTGGTCAAGGGAGGGTGGGAAGCGGAACCACTCGAGATGAGGCAGGTGGGCGAATGAGCAACAACGCAACGTCCGCTCCGCGGATCGTGGTGGGCGTCGACGGCTCCGAGCCGTCGAAGGCAGCACTGCGGTTGGCGGTCGACCAGGCCGAGCTGACGGGTGGTGTGGTTGACGCGATCTTCGCCTGGGAGCTCCCGTCGAGCTGGTACGGCCTGGCACCGCCCGTGGACACGAAGCTGGCCGACTACCAGGAGCAGGCGCGGAAGCTTCTCGACCGGGTGATCGACGAGGTCATCGGGCCGGAACGCACAGTCGAGATCCATCCCCGCTCGGCCCAAGGGCACGCAGCCGCCGTCTTGCTGGATGCCGCCGCCGGGGCACGGCTGCTGGTCTTGGGCAACCGAGGCCACGGCGGATTCGCCGAGGCGCTGCTCGGCTCGGTCAGCCAGCACTGCGTCCAGCACGCCCCGTGTCCCGTCGTCGTCGCGCGCGGCCCCCGCCACCACAAGCCATGAACTCGCGCCTCAGGAACCGACGTTGGCGCCGTGGCCCGTCCCCCGCGAGACGCTTCGGTTCACCGACAGCTCGGGATCGTGCGTCCGGCCGGGGGCATGGTGACCGGCGCTGAAGCACGGGCTGTCGCCGCGCGGCCATTGAAGCCTTCCGCACACCGGAGATCTCTGCATCGAGGCATGGGCGCCGACGCGTGAGGAGTGCATCGCCGAGGCGGTGCGGGGCATGGTCGGCAGCTTCGCCGACCTGCCCCCGGGCGCCTCCGGCGTCACCCGGGAGTGCGCGGTGTCCGCCGTGGACGCCGGACGGCTCCTCGCCGCCGTGCTCGAGGAGGTTATCCACCGCATGGACGCCGCAAGCGAGCTTCCCGTGGGCGTCGCCGTGACGCGGGGGCCGGGCGGGGTGGGCCTGCGTTTCACGATGGCCGACAGCTCGGCGGCCACACAGATCGGGGCGGTGCCCAAGGCCGTCTCACTGCACGGACTTGCGCTGGCGCCGGGGGCGCACGGGTGGGCTTGCCGGGTGACGCTGGACGGGCGATGGACGCCGTGATGCGGCGGTACGGCATCGACGTACCCGACCCGCAACTCGCCTGTGCGCCCGTCGACTCGCCCGAGGGCCGCGCCTACCTGGGCGCGATGGCCGCAGCCGCGAACTTCGCCCGCACCAACCGCCAACTGCTCGCCAATGCCGCGGCGTCTTCCGCGAGGCCACCGGCGCGGGCCTGGACCTGCTCTCCGACGTATCGCACAACCTCGCCAAACCGGAACGCCACCCCGATGCCGGGGCCGCCCCGCCACTGCTGTGCGTCCACCGCAAGGGCGCCACCCGGACCTGCCGGACGCACTGCGCCCCTTCGGCCAGCCGGTGTTCGTGCCCGGCACGATGAGCACCGCCTCGTACGTCATGACCGGCAGCACCGGCAACCCGGCCTTCGACTCCTGCTGCCACGGCGCGGGCCGCGTCTGGAGAGGCCGAACGCGAGAAGCGCGCCAAGATCATTGCCGCCGAGGGGGAAACCCTGAGCGCCGACCGCCTCGCCGAGGCCGCCGACGTCATCAGCGACCACCCCATCGCCCTTCAACTGCGCAACCTGCAGATCCTCGCCGAGATCGCTGCGGAGAAGAACTCCACGATCGTCTTCCCCGCCCAGTTCCTCGAAAGCGCCCGAGCCGTGACCCGCTTCGTCGAAGAGGAAGCCGGAAGAGCCGCCGCACCCCCTGCCGGAACCGGGCAGCCACAGGGCACCAGAGGCAAGACAACGAAATCACCGCAGCCCGCGCCCGCAGCAGCGCGGATGTCGTCGAGCCTAGCGCCAGGGCGTGCGGCGCATGGTTCAGGTGCCGCCAGGTCATGGACACGGGATTGACGGACTGAGGCCACAGACGGGGGAAGGGGGACCATGGGACCTGACCGTGCGTGGCCTTACATGTCGCGGCGTCCGGCATTCGACGTTGTACTGGTGGCAGGAGCGCTGCCGACCGAGGGGAGCAGCCGTGTCGGCTCCCAACGTTTCTCGTCCCGCGAAGCCTGAGACGGTCTTCGACCGTGACGCCGAGTGGGACGCACTTGTCGCCTTCGCCTGTGACACCCGGCCCGGAGCCAGCCTCGCTGTCGTGTCGGGACGGTTGCGGCAGGGCAAGACGTACCTCCTGGAGGCACTCACCGCGGCCCTGGGCGGCTTCTACTTCGGGGCGCAACAGGCCGCTCAGGCCGATTCCCTGCACAGCCTTGGCGACGAGCTCGCCCGGTACGAGCGCACAGCGCCGCCGAGTCACTGGCGCGGCTGGGAGGACGCCATCGACGCCCTGCTCGTGCTGGGCGACCGACGTCCTGTCCCGGTCGTCGTCGACGAGTTCCCCGACCTCGTGCGGCAGAGTCCCGCGCTGCCCTCCGTCATCCACAGCGCCTACCGCCGCCTGCGCGACGCGGGGCGGGACAACCGCTCACGCCTGCTGCTGAGCGGCAGTGCCCTGCCGGTGATGCACCGGCTGTTCAGTACGTCCTCACCGCTGCGCGGGCTGGCCGATCTGGAACTCACCCTTCGTCCGCTGGACTTCCGGCAGGCCGCGCGGTTCTGGGGCATCGACGACCCAGGCCTCGCCCTCCTGGTCCACGCCGTGGTGGGCGGAACCCCCGCCTACCGGCGCTACGCCGGAGACGACGCCCCCAGCAGGCTGGACGACTTCGACGCCTGGGTGTCCAGAACCGTCCTCAACCCCCAGATCCCCCTGTTCCTGGAGGCACATCACCTGCTCCAGGAGGAGACCGACCACTGGGACCGGGCGCTGTGCCATTCCGCGCTCGCCGCCATCGCCGCGGGCTGCTCGACACAGGGCGAGATCGCCGAATGTCTAGGCGCTCCGCTCACCGACGCCTCCCACTGCCTCGCGCTCCTGCAAGCAAACGGTCTGCTGTTCAGCGAGCCCGATGCCTTCCGTCCGAACCTCATCCGGCTGCGCCTCGCGGAGCCGCTGCTGGCCTTCGAGCACGCGGCTGTCTGGCCCCATCGCTCGGCGCTGGCGCAACAGGACGCCGTCGAGGTCTGGCGGCATGTACGTCCCGTCTTCGACTCCGCGGTGGCTCGTCCCCACTTCGCCCAGATCTGCCGGGACTGGGTCATGGACTTCGCCGACCCCACCGTCTTCGGCGCGCACCCCGCGACCGCGGCGCACGGCTCGGTTCCCGACCCGGCACGCCGTGCCGGTCCGGAGGCAGAAGACGCAGCAGCGGAAGTGGTCGTACGCGGCCGGGCCGACGCCCGTTACGGGCCCCTGCTTTCGGTGGGAGTGGCGCGCTGGGACGAGGTCATGGACCTGCACCACCTGGAACGGCTCCGTCACCTCCTCACCCTGCTCGCCGCCCGTGGTGAGGATGTCACCCGCACCCGGCCCGCCTGCTACAGCGGCGTCGGCTTCACTCCCGCGCTCCGCGCGGCCGAAGCCGACGGACATGTGGTACTCGTCGACCTCGACCGGCTGTACCGAGGGCAGTAGCCCGGCAGCAGTAGCGAAGCGCGCGGTGCCCGGCGATGATCCGGTTCAGCCGGGGATCCCCCTTGTCGTCCCTGCCCGGACAGGCACAGGCTCCTCCCGGCGCTCCCGATGCACCGGTTCCGAACCGCCGGCGACGAACTGCCAGCGGTCGGCGAGCCGGGCCTCGATGCCGGGCATCATGGTGTACTCCAGATCCCGAACGACTGCAATTCCCGGATCTCTGGGGCAACGCCGAGCGCCAGGTGTCAGCCCTGGGGAAGGCGTTCCCTCCGCCAGCGGCCGTGGCCGCCCGTTATGGCGGACAGGCAACCAGTCAGGCAGCGGCGCCGATGACACCGGTGATCGAATCGGCCCCCTGCGAGGCGCCGGGCCACGAGCCCGGGCCGGCGCCACTCGGCGGAGGCGGCCGGGGCGCGGTCCTCGCGCCCGTCCCGCCAGGTGCGCCCAGGACACGTGAGCGGTGCGCGGGCTCTCCAAGGGGCGGACAGTGGAGAGAGAACCAGTGCCGCGAGCGTCCGAGGAGGGAGCGGTGACATGCTGCATCGAATGGTCGAAGACCTCATGACCACGGCCGTGGTGAGTGTGAGGCGGGACACGGGCTTCAAGGACATAGCCCAGCACCTCGCGGAGCACGACATCACCGCGGTACCCGTCGTCGACGACCAGGGCCGTCCGGTCGGCGTGGTGTCGGAGGCGGACCTGCTGCGCAAACAGGAGAGCCAGGTGGATCCGGGCGGACATCTGACCGCCGCGCACCTGCTGCCCACAGAACGCGCCAAGGCCCGCGCGCTGACCGCCGAGGGGCTGATGACCAGCCCAGCCGTCACGGCGCGGCCGCAGTGGTCGGTCGTGGAGGCGGCCCGTGCCATGGCCCAACACCACGTCAAACGGCTGCCCGTCGTGGACGACGCCGACCGGTTGCTGGGCATCGTCAGCCGAGGTGACCTCGTGCACGTCTTCCTGCGGCGAGACCTCACGATCCGGGAGGAGATCACGACGGATGTCCTGACCCGGACCCTCGGCCTGGACCCCGGCGCGGTCACGGCCCAGGTCACCGCCGGACGGGTGACGCTCAGCGGCACCCTGCCGCAGGAAAGTCTCATCCCCATCGCAGTACGCCTGTCCGAAAGCGTCGACGGGGTCGTCAACGTCACGAATCACCTCCGCGCCGAGACCGACACGACAGCCGACACACCACGGCGCTGACCGCCTCCGCGCCGAGGACGAGGTCACTGCCGCAATCACCGCCTTCGAGAGGAAGGTCCATGGGGCGTCACCATTGGGCCCTGACGCTGCTCGTCCGCCCCTGGTGCAGGCGCCGTTGCTGCCCAGTGGTGGGCGGTCAGGGAACCGCCGTTCCGCGGTAGCCCCGCCGAGGCGGGAGCCCGGGCAGCACCGTGGACGGGGCCCGCCGCCGCGTGTCGGCGGGTTCCTCCTTCACCGGACGCCCGGCGAGGGCCGCGACGATGTCGGCCGCGGTCAGCACCCCGGCGAAACGCCCGTCCTCCCGCAGCACCAGGAGGGCATCGGCTTCGGTGTAGCTCATGAGGTCGGCTGCGTGACGTACGGTCTGCTCCACGTGTATGAGCGCCGGCTTGCGGCCGGGCAAGAGGTCGCCCACGCGCAGGCCGGACAGCGAGGCGGCCGGTGCCGCACAGGCGACCGCCACATCGGCCCTGTCCAGCAGGCCAACACAGCGACCGTCCGGACGTACGACCGGAAGGTAACGGGAGCCGGATCGCTCCAACAACTCCCAGGCCACGAGCACGGTCTCGTCCACAGCGATCGTGACCACAGCGGTGCGCATCACGACGGCAACCGTCCACGCCAAGACCTCCTGCTCATCGTGGACCGCCTGCTGCTGTTCCATGGCTGCCTCCTTCTTGTTCGCGGGGCGTCGCCGCGGCGTCACGGGGAGGGCATCGGTTTCCCTGCCTCGGCGGGGTGGTGGCCGTCCTGCCGCTGTTGTTGCTGCTGCTGCTGCTGCTGCTGCTGCTGCTGCTGGAAGGAGTAGTACGTCAAGTACGACGGCTCCGTCGATGATCTCGCGGGCGGTGAGCAGGTCTGCCAGGGTGTCCATGGCGGCCCCGTGGTCACGGAGCAGGTCCACGGCGCGTTTCTCGGCCTGGCGCAGCAGGCGGACGGTCTCCTCGTCGACGATGCACTGGGTCTGCTCGGAGTAGGGCCGCCGCAGCGTGTCCTCGGTGCTCTCGCCGCCGAGGTAGTGGGGGCGCCGGAGCCGTATCCGATGGGACCGAGGGCCGGGGACAGGCCGAATTCACGGACCATGCGGGCGGCGATCTGGGTGGCGCCGGCCAGGTCCTCGAAGGCGCCGGTCGAGCCCTCACCGAAGACGACCAGTCGTGCGGCCCGGCCGCCGAGCCGCACGGTGAGCAGGTCGGTCAGGTAGCTCTCGGTGTACAGGTGCCGCTCGGCTTCGGGGAGTTGCTCGGTACCGCTCGGAGTCGACCGGCTACCGGCTCGCCCAGGTGCATCCCCGCCCGCACCTGGCCGACAACGTGTCCGTACCCTGACCGTCAGCGAACTTCCGGCGCCCAGGATAGACGTGGCCGAAGCACAACAACGGCTGGACATCACCGGGTTCCCGTTCGTTTCTTCGCCGACGACAGCACCGGACGCGGCAACGTCCTGTACCACCGCTACGACGGCCACTACGGCCGACCTGGACCTGATCACCCCCGCCGAGTAGCAGCCCTCGAACACACACTGGTTCCGGGCTACCGGACGAGCACGCGTTCGCCGGAGCGTGGCACCACCGCGTTCCAGCCCAGTTGATCGTCGATCCGGTCGCGGAGGGCCTGGGCGGCGTCCGGCTCGCCGTGCACGAGGTAGGCGGCAAAGGGGGCAGGCGCGCCGCCGCAGAGCACCACCTCAGTGCGGTCGACGGCGAACGACTGGACGACCACCGTCCCGCCCCGCAACAGAGTGCGGGCGACGGCGCGGGCGAACCGTTCCCGACTCTCCGTGCGGTCATGGCGCCGGTTGCCGTACGGGGACTCCATCAGCAGGATATCGGCACCAATGAACGCGCCGGGCGGGCGGAGCAGGGGATGCACGGGGCGGCCCAGATCACCGCGACGGTCAGGGTGTGGCCGTCCTCCAGGGTCAGATGCACCCAGGACGATCCGAGGATGTGGCCGGCGCGGTGGAGCCGCAGCACGGTGTCGTTCGCGATGACGGTCTCCGCGCCGAGGGGGACCGGCTCGAAGAGACCGGACGTCCCTGTCGTCGTACAGCGGTTCGGCCGGCTGGTGTCTGGACCAGCCGTACCGGTTGGCATGGTCCGCCTGCTCCTGCAGCAGGTGGGCACTGAAGCGCAGGACGATCTCGGCGATCCGGGCGCTGTTCCCGGTGGCGAACACCGGCCCCTTGAAGCCTTGGCGGACCAGTCGGGGAAGGTAACCGCAGTGGTCCAGATGGGCGTGGGTGACCACCACCGCATGGACCGTGTCGGCATCAGCCGGCAACCGCCGCCAGTTGCGGCGCCTCAGCTCCGCGAAGCCCTGGAAGTGCCCGCAGTCCACCATGACCCGCGCGTGGTCGGTCTCCACCAGGAACTTGGATCCGGTCACCGTGCCGACCCCGCCGAGAAAGCTGAGCAGCCCCGGCCTGGGCTCCGGCGGGTCCACGACCGGATGACCGATGCCGCTCCTGTCCATGAGGATCGCCTCCTCCTGCCGCGAACGCGGCGTGCAACCACTGTCGCACCATCCGGAACGCGGCGACACGGCCGACAGCCCCGTGCACAGGCCGATCGCCGCCTGTGCGGTGTCGGGCGGCTTCCACCGGTCCCCCCATGAGTACCTGACGAAGCACTCTCCGCACATGGTCCGCAGCCGGGTATCGATCCCCACGGTGGCCGACAGCCGCAGCCGCGATGGCCCGATTCCCCTGGCAGGGGTTCGCTGCACGGCAGGGAATGCGGCGCTGGCATACGATTTGTCCTAGCGCTGACTTCTGATGAAGGAGTGCTCTACCGTGAGGTAGGTGCCTGACGATGGCCCTGATCTCTTCGTTCATCGCCGCCGCAGACCGGCCGGGCCGCTCCGTGCGGGCGGCGGCGGGTTATCTCCACCGGTTGGCCACCGCACAGCCGAAGTCCGAGGACGGGCGTCGACGCGACAGCGGAGAGGTCCTTGTCCCGGCAAGGACGGCGTCGTTCGTGAAAGGCCGTCCTGCGGGTCTGGGGCCGGTGACAGTGGCGTACGAGCAGCAGGGGACCGGGGAACCGCTGGTCCTGCTGCACGGGGTTGGGCACCGTCGGCAAGCCTGGGATGCGATCGTGCCGCTGCTGACCGGGCAGCGGGAGACGATCACCATGGACCTGCCCGGGTTCGGAGAGTCTCCCGACCTGGATCCGGCCGTGCCGCGCGATCTGGATACGGCTGTGGTCTGGCTGGGTGCCGTGCTCGCTGAGCTGGGTGTGGAGCGGCCGCACGTGGTCGGACATTCGCTGGGCGGACTGATCGCGCTGCATCTGGGTCAGGCCGAGCTCGCGCGCAGCGTGACGGCCCTGGCGCCTGCGGGGTTCTGGACCGATGTCGAGCGGCGGTACACCTACACCATGCTGGCCGCGGCCCGATACAGCGTGCGGCTGCTGCCGGATACGGCCATGGTCCGCCTGGCGCACACGGCGGCTGCCCGGACCGCGATGGCCGCCACACTCTACGGTCGGCCGGACAGGTGCCCACCCGAGACTCTGATTGCCGATCTGCGGGCGCTGCGAGACGCCACCGCCTTCGGCGCGACCCTGCGGGCCGGGCGGGAACCGGGCCTGTTCACCGGGGACATCCCCGATGTGCCGGTCACCATCGTCTGGGGCACCTGTGACCGCATCCTGCCGCCCTGGCAGGCCGCTCGTGTCCAGGCCATGATCCCCGGAGCCCGGCTCGTGCAGCTGCCCGACTGCGGCCACGTACCCATGAACGACGCACCCGACCTCCTGGCCCGCGTGATCCTTGAGGCGACCCCATCGGCCCCGAGAGGGCAGTAAGAATGCTCCGTCATAGCCAGCGTGATGGTCACCTCGGCGGGCGCCCAAATGCGGCATGCCGTGTACCCGGCTCGGCCGCTGACACCGCGCCGAGCGGGCCGGGCGACACCAGCCGCCACCGCGAACTGCACGGTCAAGCGTCTGGGGATGGCCGATATGTGGGCCAAAGAAGTGATATCGGCGTTAGTGCTGTTACCGGGGGCCTTGAGCGCGCGTTGGGCGGGTGTGGAAGCTCATGGTGATGATCCTGTGCGCGACGGGCCCTGCTCGGAGCTTCACCGGCTCCAATCGTCCGAGCGGGGCCACCAGGACGTCGTCGTCCATCACGAAGGCGGGTGGGGCCGGACCATGAGGGACATCTGCTCAGCGGTAACGGCTGCGGCCGCTGTAGTGCTGGCCGTTGCGGGCCGGCTCACCTGAGAGTTGGAAAAGTTGAAAGTGCCTGGTTCGAGACACCCGGTTAAGGTGAGCATGAACAGTACGGAAAGGCCGGGCGCGGCTGCGACGGGAGGCGCCCCCGATGTCTGCCAGTTGCTGCGTGAACAACTCGTCGAGATGATCGCCTCCGTCCGCTCGCATGCAACGATGACGCACGGTCTGGCTTTTGATGGCGCGGGCGACCGCCCGGCGACCGGTCAGACGGCGGGAAGGGCCGACGGCGGTGACTTCCTGAGCTTGGCCGAGGACGCGCCGTCATGGTGATGCGAGCCTTGGCTTCTTCGTTCACGGGCCAGGGGTGCCGTCCCGGTCATCCACACCTTGCCCGGCTGGCACAGCATCGGGCCCGGTCCCGGCCTCCTGGGCGTGGGCCTTCTTAACCCAGCCCCGCAACGACTCCGAACTGATCCCGAGCTCCCGGGCCACCTCGGTCACCGTCCGGCCCGACGACCGCACGAGCTCGACCGCGTCCCGCTTGTACTCCGCTGAGTAGCGATTCGTGTACGAAGTCCGACAGGCCGTGCAAGCTCTGAAGCACCACCGCGGCGGCCAGTACCTGCGGCGGCATGGACGGTCGGCCGTTGGACGAGGGATACATATCGGCGAACATCACTGGCGGGAAGAGCACGTCGCGGTGCTCGGCCAGGAACGCGAACACACTGCCCGGCGGGATCAACTCCCGCCCTGTATACCCACCAGACTGGCCCCGCACTGCAAGATCCGGAGCCAGAAGCCCCAACATTTTCAGTGATCTTCTAGGCAGCCGAGGAACGTGAGCAGCGTGGGCAGTGGCCCTCCGAATGGCCGGGCTGCAGGCCCGGGAATCGCGGTGGTCATGTTCTCGACTCCTCACCCATGTCACTGGATTGGGGCCGGTCAGCCCTGGCGGACTGGCGGTTCCCGTGGTGTGCTGGTAGTGGCGGGAGGGACCCGTTGGAGACGCGGGGAAGCGGCCGACAGCCGCGCACCACGCAATCCGGATCCGCGAGAAGTGGATGGCCCTTCCCGTCCTGTCATGCCGTGACCAGGTCGGTGACTCCTCAAGCAGCGGCAATCCGTGCCGGACGATCTCGTCCTCGATTCGCGTGACGAGGATGTCGACGGCGGCGGCGACGGCCACAGAGGGGGGAAAGTCCCGATCCGAGTGACGTGTCCGCGGTCTCGACGGCGCACGCCACCAGGCAGCCGGGCAGCCGGTTCAGCTCCCCACGCCGCCTCGACGGCTTCACCGAGTCCGCGCGGGCCGAGTGCCCTGGCCGGGCCGGTCCGCGGGCGCCCAGTGCGAGGCGCTGGATCCGGCCTGCGTGACTCGGCCGGGCGTGCGTCGCATACAGAACCACAGTCGGCTCCGTGTGGTCTCACAACCTGATCAGCCGCCCTGATCAAGGTCACATTCCGCGAGGCCGGTGCCGGGCGGGAAGGGCCTCTCCAGCGCCCTCTCGCGCAGGCGGCCCAGCACCGCCCTGCCAACACCTTGGTCGTGCCGGGACAGGTTACCGACGGCGACGAACGCGATACGCGTGGAGACGCTCATGGTGTCTCTCCCCCCACAGCGGGTGTTTCCAGCGGGCGGGTCGGCGGACACCGGGTTCCATGGGCCGAAGGGCCCTGGTCGGATCCGAGCGGCCCGTGGCGGCGGGGCACGGACGCGCCCACGCTGGAAGCAGGAACCATCAGGAACCATGAAGGGAGCCGGTGCGATGACCTCCGCGACCACCATGGCCACGGCCTTGCCTGCCGAGTACCGCGAACGGCTGATGCGTCTTGCCCGCGAGGTCTCCTTCGAGGCCGGGGCCCGCCTGTTCGAGGAGGGCCGGCGCGCCGATCGCTTCTGGATCGTCCGTACCGGGACCGTCGCGCTGGACCTGTACGTGCCCGGCTGCCGTCCCGCCGTCATCGAGTCGCTCGGTCACGGCGAACTGGTTGGCTGGTCCTGGCATTTCCCGCCATACCTCTGGCAGTTGGGCGCCGAGGCGATGAGCCCGGTGCGGGCCTGGGAGTTCGACGCCGAGGCGGTCCGGGCGATGTGCGCCGAGGACGCCGAGTTCGGCCGGGCGATCGCGGTCTGGGTCGGCCGTGTGGTCGCCCAGCGGCTGCACGCCTCCCGGGTCCGGCTGCTCGACCTTTACGCCCCCTACGGCAGCGGTGGCCTGACGTGACCGCCCGGCTTCAGGAGGACAGCATGCACAGTAGCCCGCATCGAGTGAGTGACGTGATGACGGGTGCCGTCGTCGCGGTGGGCCGCGAGGCTCTGTTCAAGGACATCGTCGAGCGCATGGAGCAGTGGAAGGTCAGTGCCCTTCCCGTGCTGGAGGGCGACGGCCGGGTGATCGGGGTGGTGTCGGAGGCCGATCTGCTGCCCAAGGAGGAGTTCCGGGACAGCAATCCGGACCGGTTCACCCAGCTGCGCCGGCTGCCCGACCTGGCCAAGGCCGGGGCGATGAACGCGGAGGAGCTCATGAGCACCCCGGCCGTCACCGTCCACGCCGACGCGACGCTCGCCGAAGCAGCCCGCATCATGGCCCTGCGCCGCGTCAAGCGACTGCCCGTGGTGAACGCCGAGGGTCTGCTTGAGGGCGTCGTCAGCCGCGGGGACCTGCTCAAGGTGTTCCTGCGCCGGGACAATGATCTTGCCAACGAGATCCGCCGCGACGTGGTCGACCTCCTCTTCCCGGCCCCGGTCGAGCCCGTGCACATCACGGTCACCGAAGGCGTCGCGACGCTGACCGGACGAGTGCCGGACGCCACCCGGATTCCTCTCGCCGTCCGCCTCGTGCGGGGCGTCGAGGGCGTGGTGGGCGTGGACTGCCGACTCACCGCGGCCAATGAGTAGTGGCCCTCGCCCTCGCCATGAGAACAACTGGCCGAGCTCCTGCGAGCGTTGACAGACAGCATGCCGTGTGGAAGAGCCCGCTGTTCAGCGTCTGCCTACCCCCACTCAAGCGCTCAGGTTCCCCCACCGAGGTCCGACCTGCTTCCATTCCTGGTCCCATTCGGCCATGCGCCGCCGGATGAGCCGGCTGCGAACCACCCGTCCAACGGTCCAGACCGCGGCGCCCGCCGAGGGGGCCACGAGGGCTCCGGTCAGGGCCGCCTGCAGGGTTGCCGCTGCACCCGTGACGGGTGCGGACACCACGCGACCCGTATGGTCCGTCCACACGGTGATCCGGGTGCCGGCCGGAGCACCAGGGAGCACCTTCGCCCGGTCTGTGTGCACGGTTCCGTCCGCTGTCGTCCAGCGCACGACCGCCCATACCCGGCCGTCGTCCTGTCCGCTCCCGCCGAGCGGCGTCCTCGCCGCGTCGTCGGTGAGGACGGCGGACACGGCGTGGACCTGAGCCTGCCGCGCGGCGAACGCCGAGTCCGTCGCCTGGGCCGCGGCCGCGCCCGCCAGGGTCCCGCCGGAAAGGGCACAGATCCAGGTGGCGAGCACGATCCACGCTTCGACGACATCGCTGTGCCGTCGGAGCGGGTTGCGCCGCCAGCGCCACAGCCGTACGGGTTTCACCGTCGTGGGAGTCGTGGGAGGTGTCTGCGTCATGGTCGGCGCCTCCTCTCGCCGGACGCCGGCCGCCGTCAGGTGGAGGCCGACGTCCGGCGTGTGTCCGGCAGGTCAGGGTCGAGGTCCGGATGGCGCGCCGGGCCGGTCAGCGCGCACTGCACGTCCACCACGCCCTCCACGGCCCGCACCAGCAGGGCGGCGAGCGGGACGAGCGCGGTGTCGTGCACCAGGCCCGAGAGCGTCACGACACCGTCGCGCACCTCGATCCGGAGCGCTTCGGCGTGTGTACCGAAGAGCGGTTCGACGACCTCGCGCCGGACCTCCTCGGCGATGTCCTCGTCATCCCGCAGGAACACCTTCAGCAGGTCGGAGCGGCTGACGATCCCCTTGAGCGCCCCATCGTGCCCGACGACCGGCAGCCGCTTGACCCCGTGGCGTGCCATGACGCGCGCGGCGCGGGCGAGGGTGGCGTCAGGTGTCACGGTGACGGCTGGGGCGGTCATCAGCTCGCCGGCTGTCACCGCGCCGGCCTTGTACACGTCGGCGGGATGCTGTAGCTGGCCATACCGGTCGAGATCGCTTCGCCGGTACTCCTCCTTAAGCAGCATGTCGGCCTCGGAGACGACACCGACGACGCGTCCGGCGTCATCCAGCACCGGGAGGGCGCTGACCCGCCACTCCCCCATGGTCTTCACGATGTCCTTGAAGGTCGCTCCCGTGCGCAGGGCAACGACCCGGTGGGTCATCACGTCGTCCACCACAGTCGCAGTGCCGTCCATGGCGTCCTCCATTGGTTTCGGATGCCGTCCCACGACACCTTCAGCCTGAGGCAACGGACACGTTCACGGCATGGGCCGAGTGGCCCGTCTCCCCGGTCCCTGTCACGGGGCCGACCGGGGTTACGGCGCGGCGGGTGACGCTGCGTGCGAGGGGTGTCCGCGCGGTTCCGGAAGGCGAGTCCTCCTCGACGGGCAGCGGAACCCACCAGGCCGGAAGTGTGCCGCCCCCCTCGGGGCTGCTCACCTCGAACCGGCCGCCCAGCTGCTCCGCTCGCTCGGCCATGTTGCGCAGTCCACTGCGGCGTCCGCCGGGCGTGATTCCCACACCGTCGTCCCAGACCGTCAAAGACGCCTCGTGGCCGTCAGCCGTCAGGACCACTTGGGCCCGGTCGGCGTGGGCGTGCCGTGCGATGTTGGTGAGGGCCTCGGAGAGCACGGCCACGACGTGGTCGGCGATCTCACGTGGCACATTGGTGTCGACGAGGCCTTCCATGCGCACGCTGGGAGTGAAACCCAGCGTCGTGCTCGCCTCTCCCACCGCGCGGACGACGCGGGCCCGCAGCCCGCTGTGAGTATCGCGCTGCTCGTGGTGGAGGAGCAGCACCGCACGGGCGAAGCGCAGTTCGTTGTTCCGCCGGCTGCCGGCACCCTTGATCGTCGTGGCCGAGCGCTGCCGTAGTGGGTTTTCCCGCTCGGAGTGCCGGGTCAGCCGTGCGCCACGACGGCGACAGGGGCGGTGATGTGGTGCAGAGCCGCGTGCGTGACGTGGCCGATATGAGCACCGAGGGGGCTGGTGCGGATACGCCGGCCGACGACAGCCAGTGATGCGTCGTGTGAGGCGCTGACGAGAACCTGTCCGGCGCTGCCGCACCGGCTAGGAGCGTGTCTCAGTAACGGACACCCCGCTTGCGGTTCGTGATGATTCATGCGGGATGATCTCGGTATGCGTGATCGGGATGGTCTGTTCGAGATCGAGCCGGGTGAGAAGGAGCAGCCGCAGGGTCGTCCGGCGGCGGTGGACAAGACGTTCCGGGCGTTCGACCCGCACCAGGTCCTGCTGCTGCCGCCGTCGCTGGACGACTGGCTGCCCGAGGATCACCTGGCCCGGTTCGTTGCCGACCTGGTCGACGAGGTGCTCGACCTGTCGCCGATCCTGGCGGACTACACCGAAAAGCGCGGCTACCCGCCCTACGATCCGCGGCTGATGGTGCGGCTGCTGATCTACGGCTACACCACCGGGGTGCGCTCCTCGCGGGCGATCACGCGTAAGTGTGTCGATGACGTCGCGTTCCGGTTCCTGGCCGCCGACCAGGCTCCGGACTTCCGCTCGATCGCCCGGTTCCGCCGCCGCCACCTGGACGCGCTCGCCGGCCTGTTCCTGCAGTCGCTGCACCTGGCGCGGAAGCTGGACATGGTCAAGATGGGCCGCGTCGCGCTGGACGGCACCAAGCTGGAGGCCAGCGCATCCAAGCACAAGGCGATGAGCTACGGCCGCCTGATCGGCAAGGAAGAGCAGATCGAAGCCGAGATCGCCGCCCTGGAGGCCACGGCCCGGTCCCTGCTGGACGACGCCGAAGCAGTCGATACCGCCGAAGATGCCCGGTTCGGCGTGGACGGCAAAGAGGCCGACCTGCCCGCCGAGCTGGACCGGCGCGAGAAGCGCCTGGCCAGGCTGCAGGCCGCCCGCGCGCAGATCGAGACCGAGGCCGCCGACAAGGCCCGCGCTCACGCCGAAGACAAGGAACGCCGCCGTCAGGAACGCGCCGGGACCAGCGACGAGCGGGCCGTCACCGACGCGGGCGAGCAGGCAGCAGCCAAGGCCCGGCCCAAGCCCAAGGCCCAGGCCAACTTCACCGACCCCGACTCGCGGATCATGAAGAACAGCGACGGCGCCTACATCCAGGCCTACAACGCCCAGGCCGTCGTCGATGAAGAGCACCAGGTCATCACGGCCGCCGACATCACCACCAACGCCTCGGACGCGCTGAACTACACCCCGATGCTCGACCAGTCCGCGCAGAACACCGGCGTCCACCCGGGGCAGGCCCTCGTCGATGCCGGCTACTGCTCCGAGACCAACCTGCAGGCCTCCAAAGAGCGCCAACTCGCCTGCGGCACCGATACGTTCATGGCCACCGGCCGACTCGGCCACGACGAACAGGTCCCGCCCGCACCCCGCGGACGCATCCCCGCCAGCGCCACCCTCAAGGAGCGCATGGCCCGCACACTGCGGACGAAGCCCGGCAAGGCCGCCTACAGCCGCCGCAAAGCGATCGTCGAACCCGTCTTCGGCCAGATCATGACCTGCCAGAACGGCCGCCAACTCCTCCTCCGCGGCGAGGACGGAGCCCGCGGCGAGTGGCGACTGCTGGCCGCCTGCCACAACCTCCGCAAGATCTTCCGACACGCCGGAACCGCAGGACTCGCCGTCCTGGCCGGCTGACCATCCGGCCACACCGGCCTCAGCGGGCCGAAATCCCCCTCCGACCGACCCGCTCATCGGCCCCACAGGCGCTGACCGAGCGACCACGACCGATCCCGCCCATCACGACCTCCCGGCCAGTTGCCCGTTACTCAGACACGCTCCTAGCCTCGATCACTTCGACACCCGGGAACTTCTGCCGCCAGGGACGCAGAACCTCGGTCAGGGCAGCGGCCTGCTGACGCTCGAGAGAGTCGTAGAGTTCGGCGTCGCCGGAGAACCGGTAGAAGGAGGTGGGCGGCTCGGGCCAGGCGTGCACGACACGCAGGGACGCTTCCCGGCGCGCGGCGGCGTCGAAGGCGAACTCCAGCAGGGTGTCGTCCGGAGCATCGGTGTCGAGGCCGAGCACCACGGGTCGGAAGGGTGCCGAAGCGGAGGGCACACCTGTCGGGTCCATCTTGCGCTCGTCCGCGGCCTGCTCCTCCGCCCGCACGAGTACCACCGGCCGCTCGGCGCGGGCGACGACGGACAGACTCACCGAGCCGAACATGAACCCGCCGATCCCACCGAAGCCCCGCGAGCCCAGCGCCAACAGCTCTGCGAAGCCCGCCGCCTCGCACAGGATGTCGACCACGGTCCCCCCTGTGAGCTGCTCGCTGATCACCTCGAGACCGGGGTGGCCCAAGCGCAGACCCTCGGCGGACTCGCACGTCATCTGCTCGATCCAGTGCTGGTCGGTATCGGAACCGTGCAGAAGGTGAGCCGTGTACTCGGGCACCGGCTCCCAGACGTGGACGATCTTCAGCGGCAGGGCGCGCAGCAGGGCTTCACGCGCCGCCCATTCGGCGGCAGCCCGGCTCTCGGGCGATCCGTCGAGGCCTACGGTGACGGTTCGGGACATGGTCTCCACCTCACGGGTGAGGGTTCGATTCCAGCATGATGACGCGGTCGTGTCTGAGGTCAGGGGCCACACGTCCCTGAGCGGGGCCAACCGGTCCACAGGAACGGCGGTGGCCCGGGGTGCACGGGGCCGCGGTGTCCCTCACCCGCTGGTCGTACCGCAGGTACTAGGCGTGCCGGATATCGGAGGCCTGTCTCCGTGAGACCGAACGGCCCTGCCGTGCCGGTCGGTGGGCGGGCAGTGCGGGTGCGGGGGATGTGAGCGGCTTGCGGGGCCTGTACGACGGTGGATCCTGAGAGCGGACGGCGGATGACGAGCTCATGGCCCAAGGCTCGGGCAAGCAGATGTCAGGGAGGTCGTTCCTCATGCCCGGGCTCGGCGCCCTGTTCGTCCCACGGGAGTGGCTCCGGGGCGACCTGGTCGCGGGTGTGACGGTGGCCGCGTACCTCGTGCCGCAGGTCATGGCATACGCGGGTGTGGCCGGTCTGCCGCCGGTCACCGGACTCTGGTCGATCCTTCCGGCGCTCGCCCTGCTCGTGTACCGCTAGGACTCGCCCCTGTTCTTCGCCAACGCGGAGGACTTCCGGCGCCGGGCACTGGCCGCGGTCGACGAACAGACGGAGCCGGTTCGCTGGTGCGTTCTGAATACCGAGGCCAACGTGGAGGTCGACATCACCGCCCTGGACGCCGTGGACGACCTGCGCCGGGAGCTCACGTCCCGCGGCATCCTTTTCGCCCTGGCTCGGGTCAAGCAGGACTTGCTGGAAGACCTGCGGGCCTACGGCCTCGCGGCTCCGTCGGCGCCGACCGCATCTTCCCGACGCTGCCCACCGTGGTGGCCGCGTACCGGGCCTGGTGCTGCGACCGGTGAATTCTCGTGCCGGGCCGACGGGAGGCCCAACGGCCCGTCCGAGGGCCGAGGGGCCCCTTTTCCACCCTTCCGTACCGGCGCAGGCTGGAAGCGGCAGGACCGCTCACCGACGACCATAGGGAGTCATCATGTACGGCACCCCGCACATCGTCAGCGATGTGATGACCCACACGGTCGCCTCCGTCGGCCGGTGGGCCTCGTTCAGGGTGATCGTCGGGATGATGCAGGACTGGCAGGTCAGCGCCTTGCCCGTGCTCGAAGGCGAGGGCCGGGTCGTCGGCGTGGTCTCGGAAGCCGACCTGCTGCCCACGGAGGAACTCCGGGACAGCCCCGAGGAGGGCTACGCACTGCTGCGCCGCCCCGCCGACGTGGCGAAGGTCGGCGCACTGACCGCAGGGGATCTGATGTCCTCGCCCGCAATCACCGTCCGGGCGAACGCCATCCTGGCCGAGGCCGCGCGAATCATGGCTCGCGAAAGGGTCAAGCGGCTGCCCGTGGTCGACGAGACCGGTCTGCTGGAGGGCGTGATCAGCCGCGCCGACCTGCTCAAGGTCTTCCTGCGCGACGACGAGGACATCGCCGAGGAGGTCCGGCGCGACATCGTGGCAAACCTCTTCCCCCTGTCGTCCTCGGTCATCCAGGTGGAGGTGCACGACGGAGTGGCCACCCTGACAGGCAAGGTCCGCGACTCCGCCCTGATCCCCGTGGCCGCTCGTCTGGTGCGGGCCGTAGAAGGAGTGGTGAACGTGGAGTGCGACCTCACCGACCACTCAGCGCATTGATCGCGATCAATGAACCCTGGGTCAGGCGGCGGTGAGGAGGTTCTTCACCTCGACGACATCGGCGATGTCTTCCACCTCCGCCACCAGCCGGGCCGTGGTGGCCGACGGCATCCGTCCCGTCAGCTCCACGATGCCGTCATGGACGGCTACCTCCACGGTGGCCCGGTCTCCCGGCTGGCAACAGGCCTCCATCCTGGCCTCGACCTCTGCCCGTATCCCTGCGTCGTCCCTGATGAGGGCCTGGAGCAGCGCGTCGCGGGGCACGACTCCGACCAAGCGGCCCAAGCCATCGGTGACCGGAAGCCGCTTGAGCCGGGACAGTGCGGCCAGCCAGGCGGCCTCGGCGACGGTCGCGCCCGGGAGCACCGTGACCGCGGGGCTCGTCATCAGGTCGGCGGCCGTCTCGCCGCGGGCCTTGCTGTAGATCCGTCGCTCGCGCAGTCTTCCGATGCGTCCGGGCCGATGGCCGGAAGCCTCGAAGGCCACCTTCGCCAGCAGGTCGGACTCCGAGACGACGCCGACCACGTGGCCCTCGCCGTCCACGACCGGGAGGGCGCCGACCTGCTCACGCGCCAGCAGACGGGCGATGTCGCGGTACGGCAGGTCGTCGCGCAGGGAGGCAGCGGGTACGTCCATCACGTCCCTCACCAGCGGGACCCCGGCTTCGGGCGGCGAAGGTTGTCGCGAGGGCGAGGCAGCCGGGCGTGCGGTGCCGCGTGCAGGGGCCTGCTCTTCGGCATGTGCGTGTTCGGCCGCGGCTGTGGCCACGGCTCCCAGGTAGCGAATCAGCATGTCCTGTCGGCCCGCCTCGCCGGGGCTCCAGGGTTGGGAGGGCAAGTCCTGCCGGGCCTCGGCCTCCGCGGAGAAGTTCTCATGGTCGTTCACGGCCGCCTCCGGACACCGTCGAGTTGCCTACCGTCCCAGTCTTTCGCTCTGGTCGCCGTTGCCAAGAGCCGAACGACCCTGATCGACGGCGTTACGGCCCTATCCGGTGCGGGGCGGAAGGAGAACGGTGAGACTGAGAGAGCAGCCGGCCGGCAGGAGGCCGCCGGTGAGCCTGCGGGACTTCCTGGAGCGGTTCCGTCCGGTGGGGACGCCGGGAGCGTCCGCCATTGGCGTGCCCGCCGACCGTACGGCAGAACGGGCCGCGGAACTGGAGCCCGCCCTCGCACAGCTGACGGATGTGCAGCATCAGGCGGAACGGATCCGGGCCGCGGCGGACGCGGCGGCCCCAGCCTACGGCAGGACGCCGTGCGGCAGGCGGCAGAGCTCGTGGCGGCCGCCCGCGAGCGTGCTCCCGAGATCCGGCGACTGGCCGCGGAACCCGTCCTCCGGGAGGCGCGGCGGGAGGCGGAGGCCCTGCGCGTCGCCGCGGGCCGCGCCACTTCGGCCGTCCGGGAGCGGGCCGGGGAGCGCATGCCGGATCTGGTGGACCGTGCGGTGGCCGACGCGCTGCGACTGGCACGGGGCCCCGGCGAAGGCGAAGCGCCATGAGTGCCGGTTGGGTCGCCGGGGCGGTACGGGCCAAGGCCCTCGTCGGCCGCTACCCAGGTGCCGGTGGGGCGCGGAAGATCGCCGAATGTGGCACGTTCGACGACGAGGGGCCGCCGTGAGCACGCACGGACGCCGGGTGCCGGTGGGACGGGCCGGGCGGTTGCGGCTTCGCTGCAACCTCGCCACCGCGCAGCGCGGAGCCGACCTGCTGGAACGCAAACTCCGGCTCCTGCTGGACCGGGAGCATGTGCAACGACGGGCTGCGGAGGATGCGGGTTCGGTGTGGCGGGAAGAACTGGCCGCCGCCGACACCTGGCTGCTCCGCGGAGTGCTGCTCGGCGGCGAACGAGCACTGGCCCAGGCGGTGCCCGTGGACCGAGCCTGCATCGACGTCGAATGGGCAGCGCTGATGGGCGTACGCCATCCTGCCGCCGTGGCCTGGACCGCCCCCGTCCGCTCCCCGGCGGAACAGATGCCGCCCCACACCAGTCAGCTGCCGTGCTGGATCTCGACGTGCTTGGCCTCCGCCTTCTCGGCGCCCAGGCCGACGCTGACGGTGAGCATGCCGTCGGTGTAGTCGGCGGTGACGTCGTCCTCGTCGGCGCCCGGCGGCAGCGTCACGCTGCGGCTCATCGCGCCGTACCGGACCTCGCTGTGAGTCTTCGTGACGTCCTTCTCGGTGCGTTCGGCCTGGACGGTCAGCACCCCGTCACTGATGAGGACGTCGATGTCCTTGGGGGACATGCCCGGAAGTTCCGCTCGCATCACGTAGCGGCCGCCCTCCGTGTAGTCCTCGACGCGGACCGTGTACAGGTCACCCATCCTGGGCATCGCGAACCGGGCCGGAAGGTTCTCGAACCAGTCCGGCACCTCCGGGAACGCGAACCTCTGCTTGCGTGTCAGTGTGGCCATCGCGGTGCCTCCTCCGCTGTTGTCCAGCCTGCCGGCACTTCCAGTCCAGCGCCCATGGGCTCGTACCGCTAAGGCCGAACAGCCCATGCCAGGGGTCCCAGAAGTCCCTTTCCTCCTGCGCGTGCGCGGTCAGACTGGTGAGAGAAGGGACGACCACATTCGGCGGCGATCATCATGTCCGACGTCACGACCACCGATCTCTACGAAGTGACCATGGCCCTGTCCTACCTCCGGGAGGACATGTGGGCCCCGTCCACCTTCAGCCTCTTCGTCCGCGACCTCCCGCCCGGCCGGGGCTTCCTGGTCGCCGCAGGACTGGAGCCCGCCCTGGACTTTCTTGCCGACTACCGCGTGGAGCGGGAGGACGTCGAGGAGTTCGCGGCCGCCCTGCACCGTCCGGTACGGGACCTCGAACCGCTCCTCGGCCTCGCCTTCGAAGGCGAGGTGCGCGCCGTGCCGGAGGGCCGTACGGTGTTCGCCGAGGAGCCGCTGCTGGAGGTGACCGCCCCGCTGCCACAGGCCCAGCTGGTCGAGACGTACCTGCTGAACCAGGTCTGCCACCAGACGGTGGTGGCGTCCAAGGCTGCACGCTGCGTCCTAGCCGCCGCCGGGCGGCCCGTGGTGGACTTCTCGCTGCGCCGCACGCACGGCCCCGGGGCCGGATACCAAGCGGCCCGGCTGGGCGTCCTGGTCGGCTTCGCCGGCACCAGCAACGTCGCCGCCGCCACCGCGCTGGCCGTGCCGGCCTCGGGCACCATGGCCCATTCGTACATCGAGGCGTTCCCCGGCGAGGAGGAAGCGTTCCACGCCTTCGCACGCAGTCACCCCGGCCCGGTCACCTTCCTCGTCGACACCTACGACACCGAGGAAGGCGTGCGGATCGCGGCGCGGGTGCTGAGAGACCTGGGGCACGGTCCCGGCTGCGCGATCCGGCTGGACAGCGGAGACCTCGACGCACTCTCGCGCCGGGCACGCGCCATTCTGGACGCCGCGGGGCTGACCGACGTACGGATCGTGGCCAGCGGCGGACTCGACGAGTACGGCGTCGCCCGGCTGGTGCGCGCCGGTGCCCCGATCGACGTGTACGCCGTGGGCACGCGTGTGGGCGTGGCCGCGGACGCCCCGTACCTGGACGCGGCGTACAAGCTCGTCGAGTACGACGGCCGCCCGGTCATGAAGCTGTCCTCGGCGAAGGTCACGGCACCGGGCCGCAAGCAGGTCTTCCGCCGCGCCGGGAAGCCCGACGTCATCGCCCTGTGGCGAGAGGAACCGCCGGACTCGGCACGGCCGCTGCTGCGCACGGTGATGCGCGGTGGCCGTCGGACGGGGCCGCCGGACCGCTGGCAGGACGCCCGCGACCGGTTCCGCGGGGACATCGCCGATCTGCCCGGCCCGACGCTCCGGATCGAGGACCCCGAACCGGTCCTACCGGTTTGGTCCCAGGCTCTGCAGAAGCTGACAGCCACAGTACGTGCGAGCATCGAAGCACGGTTCCGCCCGGACCACCTCGCCGCTCCCTCCGGCACGGCTGCCTCCCACTCCTCGACGTTGTCGGCCGGCGCACCATGAGGGGCCCGGCGGTGGGGCCGACGGGGACGAGGCGAGGACCAATGGCCCCCGGAACCCTGACCGCGCCAGGTCTTCCATGAGATCGGCGGCGCTGCTCCGCGCCACCACAGGGAGGAGGCGAGCGAGACAGCAGGAGGCCCGCCGGTTGCTCTCCGAGACCGTGGCCAGCCGCCAGGCCCGCTACCCAGAGGTGGACCTGCGCCACGAACTGCTCGTCGGGCATCCCGTGCAGGTGCTCACCGACGCCTCGGCCCACGCGCTGGGCCTGGTGGTGGGGACCCGGGGTCACGGAGGATTCACCGGCATGTTGCTGGGCGCGGTCAGCCAGGGCGTACTGCACTATGCCCGCTGCCCTGTCATCGCCGTTCCGTCGAGGCCGGAGTGAGAAGTCCCGAGCGGGCGGCGGGCAGGAGGCGCGGGAAGCCCATTCGGCCCCACTCAGGGTCCAGACGGCCCCTGCCCCGCGACGGTCCGCGCGCACATGCTGGAAACGGGATTCGAGGAGGAGCCCTCGGCCTGTCGTCCGAGCAAGGGCGGGGTCTCCCTGGCCGAGGTCGGCACACCCTGCCGCGAAGGGAAGCCACGGTGACTGCACAACCCCTGGACGTGAACACCGTCTCCGCGCTCGTGGCGGAGTCCGCGGCAGCACCCTCGCTGCACAACGCGCAGCCCTGGAGATTCCGCTTCCTGCGCGACAGCGCCGTCCTACGCCTGTACGGCGACCTGGAGCGATCACTGCCGCGCACCGACCCGGACAAGCGAGGCCTGCATCTCGGCTGCGGCGCCGCGCTCTTCAACTTGCGAGTGGCCGCCGCTGCGACGGGGCTGGCGCCAGTCGTGCGACTGCTGCCCGACCCGGGCGATGCGAAGTTGCTCGCCGAGGTGGGCCTGCGCGGCTCCGCGCCACCCGACGAGACGCTCGCGCGACTGCACCCGGCGATTTCCCGCCGTCACTCCAGCCGTCTCCCCTTCCGCGACGAGGAGATCCCGGTCGCCGTGGCGGAGCGGCTGTGCGACGCGGCCCAGGCCGAGGGCGCCCAGCTGTTGTTCCCCGGCGCCTGGCACGTGAGGTCGATTTTGGAACTGGTGCAGGACGCTGAGGGCCGGGAGGCGCTGGACCCAGGTGTCCTCGCTGAGACGGCGCAGTGGGCGCGGACGGAACCGCCGGGCACCGTGGCGGCACCCGATGGCATCCCTGCCGAGGCGTTCGGCCCTCGCCAACGTGGTACCGCAGCCCCCGTGCGCGACTTCGCCGCCGGCCGTCCGATGCCGGGGCGTGGCTGGGCGAACTTCGAGAAGAACCCTCACATCGCTCTGCTGGGCACGGCCCGCGACGGGTCCGCGGACTGGCTGCGCGCAGGTCAGGCACTGGAGCGGGTCCTGCTCCAGGCCACCGCGGACGGGCTGGTCGCGTCGGTGACCTCCCAGCCCCTGGAGTGGCCGGAACTCCGGTGGACGGCTCGCGACCCCCTCTCGGGCATGGCCCACGTGCAGATGGTGCTCCGGCTCGGCTACGGCCCCGAAGGCCACCCGAGCCCGCGGCGACCGGTGGCCGAACTGCTCGACATCGTCTGAGGCAGGGCGTGTCGGCGGCTCCGCATGGCATGAAGGAAGCGGGGAGGGAGAATCGGCCATGGGACACCATCCTGGCACTCGCGTAGCAGCGAATCCGAATCCGTGCACGGCCACAACCCGGCTGCGAGGAGTAGTCGCATGAAGGTGTCCGAGGTGATGACCGCTCCGCCGATATCCGTCGCGCCTCACGTCTCCCTGCTCGAGGTGATCCGGCGGATGACCGAGTCCGCCGTCGGCTCCGTCCTCGTTGTCGAGGACGGAGTGCTGCGCGGCATCGTCACCGACCGCGACCTCGCCATACGCGGCGTGGGCGGAGGGCTGGACCGGGAGACGCGAGTGGACGCGGTGATGTCGGCACGGGTGGTCACCGTCGACGCGGGCGACGACCTCCAGGTGGCCTACCGGACGTTCCGCCGCACCGGCGTTCGCCGCCTTCCTGTCCTCGACGGTGGCCGCGTGGTGGGGGTGCTGACGATCGACGACCTGTTCCTGGACGTCTTCCGTCGGCTGGCCGACCTCCTCGGACCCATCGCCTGGAGCATGCTCCAGGAGCCGCCCGGGCGGCCCTCGGCGGCTGGAGCCCGGTATGAGCCCTGAACCGGCCGAGCGGGGAGCGATCTCCCATCACGCGCCCCGGCCGACCGAGCTGTGTGACGGCGGGCCACCGACTGATGTCATGGCTTCGACCACCGGCCCGCCCCGGGACCAGCCCGGCGCCCCCTGCCCGTCCATCCCGTCCCTGGCCGTCTCGGACGTCTTCACCGCCCTGGACGCTTCCCCGCGCGGCCTCACGTCGGCTGAGGCCGCCGCACGGCAGACCCGCTACGGCCCCAACGAGCTGCCCGGCGTGGGCCGCGGGCATGTGTGGATGCGGCTGATCGCGCAGTTCACCGACCTTTTCGCGGTGGTACTGCTCGTCTCCTCGGCGATCACCTTCCTCGCGTACGCCCTGGAGCAGCCCCGAGATCCGGCAACACTCCAACTGGCCCTGGCGATCCTCGGCGTGGTCCTCCTGAACGCTGGCATCGGTTTCGCGCAGGAGTACTCCGCCGAGCGCACGGCGGAGTCCCTGCAAGCGATGGTGCCGCACACCTGCCGGGTGCTGCGGGACGGTGAACCGCGGGAACTGCCCGCTCGGGATCTGGTTCCCGGCGATGTCGTGCTTCTGGAGGCCGGGGACGCGGTGTCGGCCGACTGCCGGCTGGTCGAGGCACACGAAGTCGCCGTCAACAACGCGGCACTCACGGGCGAGAGTGACGCCGTCCCGCGGGTCGCCGGACCGATTCCGGCGGTGCCCACGCTGGAGGCACGCAACTGCGTGTTCATGGGCACCGACGTGGTCGCGGGCACGGGCAAGGCGGTCGTGTCCGCCACCGGGACGGCCACCGAGTTCGGGAGGATCTTCCGGCTCACCGTACGCGGACTTCACCAGGGACAACCCCGTCTACCGGGAGGCGATCACCATGGTCCAGGCCGGCATCGTCGTCAGCCAGTTCTTCAACGCCCTCGCGGTGCGCACCGACCGGCAGAGCGTCTTCCGGGCAGGTCTGCTGTCCAACCCCTGGCTGATCGGCGCCGGTTGCGTCGGCATCGCACTGATGGCCGCCATCAGTTACGCGCCTCCGCTCCAGGCGATCTTCAACACCGCGCCGCTGGCCCCCGCCGACTGGGCGGTTCTCGCCGGGTTCGGGGCATTGTTGCTGGCCGCCGAGGAAGCCCGTAAGTGGGTGCTGCGGCACCGGAGCGGGGCCCCGAAGGGAGGAACATGATGAGAGTGGTCATCGTGGGCTGCGGCCGGGTCGGTGCCACCCTCGCGGCACAGCTTGTGACCGAAGGCCACGACGTACGTCTCGTCGACCGGCGGCCCAAGGCACGCAGGCGTCTGCCGCCGGCCTTCCCCGGCACCTTCCACGTGGGCAACGGCTTCAACCGCCCCGTGCTGGAAGCGGCCGGGATCGTCCACGCGGACGCGTGCGTCGCGGTCACGTCGGGAGACAACAGCAACATCGTGAGTGCCCGGACGGCCAAGGAGACGTACCGGGTTCCGGTCGTCCTCGCCCGTATCCACGACCCGAGCCGCGCCGACATCTACCGGGACCTGGGCATCCCGACGATCTCCAGCGTCCGCTGGGCCGTCAGCCGCATCCACCAGATGCTGCTGCACCGCCACCTCACCCCGGAACTCTCCTTCGGCAACGGCGAGACACTCCTGATCCGCTCCCAACTGCCCGCCTATCTCACCGGACGGCAGCTGACCGCATTCGATGTCGAGGGGGAGATCCATGTCGTGGAGATCACCCGCGCCGGACGCTCGCTGCTGCCCGCCCATGGTGTCCTCGCCGAACCCGGCGACCTGGTCACCTTCGCCGTCGCAGCGACCGCACTGGGCCGTCTGCGGGGCTTCCTCGACAAGGAGCTGGGAACGTGAAGGTCCTGATCGCGGGCGCGGGCCGTCTCGGCACCCAGATCGCCCAGGTGCTCTCCGCCGCACGCAACGACGTCACCCTTGTCGAACGCGACGAGGACCGCTTCGCCGAACTAGAAGGCATGCCGTACGTACACCTGGTGGCCGGGGACGCCTGCGAGCCCGCACTGCTGGAGCGCGCGGGTGCGCTGACCTGCGACCTCGTCGTCGCCGCCACCGGCCGGGACGAGGACAACCTCGTCATCAGCCTGCTTGCCAAGCGCCGGTTCGACGTGGGGCGAGTGGCGGCGCGTGTCAACGACGCGGAGAACGCCTGGCTCTTCGACTCACGGTGGGGCGTGGACGTCGCCGTGCCCGCGGCCACCCCGCTGATCTCCCTCATCGAGGAGGCCACCGGTGCCACGGACACGGTGGCGATGCTGCGGCTGAGCAAGGCGGGCGTCGAAGTCATCGAGACAGCGATCACCCAGGAGTCCCGCGCCGCGGGGCACTTGCTGGGCGAGATCACGCTGCCGGCCGGCACCGTCGTCGCCACCGTCGTACGCGACGGGCATCCGACGGTGCCGAGCCCCGAGGTGCGGCTCCTGCCGGGGGACGAACTCCTGCTCGTCTCGCACGAGGCCACCGAGCAGGAGATCCACGCGTCCTTCCAGTGACCGGCCCGGGCCGTCCCGGACCCCGGCTCAGGTCACGACGTCCCGGAGCGCACGATCACGACCGGGCAGCTCGCGTGCTGCGACACATGCTGGCTGACGGAACCGAGCAGGGCGCGGGCAAACCCGCCCCTCCCGCGGCTGCCCACCACCAGGACCTCAGCTCCCTCGGCGGACCGCAGCAGGACATCGACGGCATTGCCGTGCACCACGTGTGTCCTTACCGACCCGGCCGCGTCCGCGCCCAGCACGTCGATGAGCTCTTGCCGCATCCGCTGCCTGGCATCGTCCTCGTCGACGTCCACGTCCACGGCGGGCGCCGACCAGCCGTACAGCCCCGGCAGCTCCCACACAGCGACCGCGTCCACGGTGCCGCCCACAAGGCCCGCGTAGCGAACGGCCCATCGCAGTGCCGCGTACGAAGACGTCGACCCGTCGACACCTACCACGATCTTCGGCTGGGAGACATCCGTGTCCATCTGTCCCACCTCTCCTACGGCCCTCACGCCGCCCGACCGGTAGTACCTTCACCTCCACGCTGCGCGAGGCATCACCACACCGCGAGAGATGCAGCTCCTGGCGCATGACGGATGGCGCTGCGGTCAGCCTTCGTGGCGCGCTGTCCAGTCGGGTTCGGAACATCCCCACATCATGCCGGGACTCGAGATGCCGAGCGGCCCGGTCGCCTGCCACCCTGAAGGAGTGACACCGGCCCGGCGTGGTCCCGGTGGGGCGGTGCCTACCGAGCGGACGCCGCGGACCCCGGGGGACGGGAGTGCTGCCATGACCACTTCAGGCAAGGGGCCGGGCGGTGACGCACCGGCAACATCGCAGGCCAGGGTCCTCTTGGACGCTGACGGGGTGATCATGGAGTGGAGCGGGGAAGCCGAGGCATTGCTCGGTCACCGGCGCGAGGAGATGGTGGGCCGACCGCTGTCGCCGCTCCTCGTCCGGCCGGAGCCGGACGGGGAGGGAGGCGTTCCGCAGGCGCCGCCGGTCAGCGGCGGCTGCCGGGTGCGCCTGCGGGACCGGTCCGGTCTGCCGGTGGACGTCGAGTGGTGGATGTGGCCGCACATCAGCCCCAAGGGCCCGGCGACCTGGGCGGTGTTCCTCGCCGCCACGCGCGGTGCAGATCCGGGTGACTTCGACCGGGCGGTGCTGGACGCGTTGCTGACCGAGTCACCGGTGGGACTGCACGTTCTCGACACCGAACTGCGTCTGGTGCGGTTCAACACGGCCTCGCCAGGAATGCGCGACGTACGCGCCGAGGACGTCATCGGGAGACCGGCGCGCGAGGTCGCGCCCACCGTGGTGACCGACACCGTCGAGCATTTGCTGCGGCACGTCCTGAGCACGGGCGAGCCAGTCATCGACTTCGTCCAGCCAGGCTATCCGCCCGCCGATCGACAGGGAGAACATCTGTTCTCCCTATCGGCGTTCCGGCTGCGCAATCGCGCAGGAGAACCCCTTGGTGTGGCGTGCCACAAGGACGGGGGCGCGGGGTCGCCGGAGTACTCGCCGTACCGGGCGAGGAAGTACGCTGCGGCCTCCGGGGCGCCCAGCTGTTCCAGGTCCATGGCAAGGAAGGCGGCGTCGTCCAGGCCGTCGACGTAGCGGAGCTGATCGTCGAACTCCAGGCAGTCCAGGACGCGGGGACCGTCCTCGAGGCAGAAGATGTCCTCGGCGAGCAGGTCGCCGTGGCCGTCGACCACCCTCCGCTGCTCGATGCGGGAGTCGAACAACCGCTTGCGACCGGCGAGGTAGCGGCGCGCGAGACTCTCGACCTCCGACACTCCGTCGGGCACGAGGCCGTTGGCGGCCAGCGCTCGGGCGGACGAGACGCTTCGCCCAGTAGTTCTGATCGACTTCCGCGGGGACGCGGGGCGGTTCCGGCGCCAGCAGCGGCCACGCGTGCAGCAGGCGCAGGGTGAGCTTGCGCTTCTCGGCCTCGTCGGCGGCCCAGCGGGCAGCGGCAAGGCTCTCGGGCGAGCCGTCGAGGCCCACGGTGACGGCTGGTTGCATGGCGGCGGCCTCCATCTAGTAAGAAGCTGGAAATGACCGTGGACGAGTCCGATCGGATGGAGGGTCCGGACCTCGCCTGTATGCCGAGCGCGGTGCGTTCTCTCATTCGAGGATCACCCCGATCGATTCCTCGGCGCATGTGGATCTGTGGAGGAGGGCCGGACGCGTCGAATCCGGCACGAGAGGAGACAGGGGCGGTGACGATTCCCGTGGTGGTCGGCGTCGACGGATCCGAGGCGAGCCTGGAGGCGGTCGACTGGGCCGCCGACGAGGCGGTCCGGCACGGGGTGCCGCTCCATATCCTGCACGCTGCGACTGGGGGCCACGAAGCGTCGGGCCTGATCACCACTGCCTCGGAACGGGCCAGGCAGGGCACTCCCACGGTGCGGCTGTCGAGCGAGGTGTCGTATGAGGACGCGGCCTCCGCCCTGATCGACATCGGGCGCAACGCCTTCGCCTTGGTTCTCGGGTCCAGAGGGCTTGGAGACCTCGACGAACTGCTCCTGGGGTCGGTCAGCCTCGCCGTGGCAGCGCGAGCCGACTGCCCGGTCGTCGTGGTCCGCGGCGCAGTGACGCACCGGGAGGCCCGGTTCGGAAGCGTCGTCGTCGGAGTCGAGGACGAAAAGAGCAGCGGCACGGCCCTGGGGTTCGCTTTCCGCGAGGCCCAGGTGCGGCGCTGTCGGCTGGTGGCAGTGCACGCCTGGAGCGCACCGGTCGGTATTTTCAGCACACCTCAGGCCCCGTCGTGGCCGCTGGAGGCGCACCTCCGCTCGCCAGCGCAGGTGCTCGACGACGCCCTGCGCGGGTTGGCGGAGCGGCACCGCGACGTCCTGGTCGAGCGGCGGCTGATCGAGACACCGGCACGCCAGGCACTGCTGGAAGCGGCGTCAGGAGCGGACCTTCTGATCGTCGGCGCCCGCCCTCGGCTGGTGCATCGGGGCCTGCAACTGGGCCTGATCAATCATGCGGTACTGCATCACGCGCCGTGTCCCACTGCGGTCGTACCACAAATATGACCGCCACAAGGCTGAGATGGACCGTCTTCGGGGCCGGACGCCGTTCCCGAAGGGACTTTCGGCCCCGTGACCGAAGCCCACTGTCGGTCGATTGTGGGACGAGGTGGGGGAACGGACCAGCAACGTGCTGGAGGCCGCATCATGAGCGCACAAGGTTCGTCGTCCGCATCCGGTCCGCCCCGGCCGCGCAAAGGCAACGCGTCACATGGGGCGAACCCTCTGAGGCGTACGTCCGACAGGTTCGAATCCTGGTTCCGCCGCGTCCTGATGCTCCTCCTCGTTCTCGGACTGCCGGTGGCCGCGCTCAGCGCGGGGCTGACGGCGTACGAGTCATCCATGCGCACCGTGCAGGCCCAGGCTGCGGAACGACACGAGGTCACCGCCCGAGTGACGTCGAACATGCCGGGCGACGACCGTGTGTCGAAGCAACCGGCGCAGATCCGCTGGACCGAGCGGAACGGCATCGTGCGCACGGGAGGCACCCTCGTGGAACCGGGAACACCCAAGGGCGCCACCATGCGGGTGTGGGTGGACCGGGACGGAACCATCACCGGTGCACCAATGAACGCGGTCAGCGCAATGGGCAACGGCTGGTTCGTGGGTGGCATGACGGCACTCTGTGTGGTCGCCGGGTTCTACACGGCACGAGCAGCCATGCGCCTCGCGTTGGACCGGAAAAGGTACGCGCAGTGGGACGTCGAATGGGACCTGGTGGAGCCGCTGTGGTCCGAGCGCTTCCGCCAGTGACGCGCACGACCGGACGGGTGCCGAGGAAGTGCGGTCGATGATTTCTGCGCAGGATCTCCCGAGCCCGAAACCAACTGGTTCGGATCATATCGGCCCGGACTGGAACGAGGAGGAAGGCAATGTCGTTCGAAGAGGTGGAGACGAACCTTCCGCTCACCGGCCACGGAACCGCGCACTGCCATCCGGCGGATACGAACCTGCCGGAAATCGGTGACGAACTGGCGGCAGGCCGGGCCATGAACGACCTCGCCCACCAGCTGCTGAACGCCGCCGGGCACGACATCCAAGGCATGGGTGCTGCCCCGGTGAGCACCCGTCAGCCAGCTGGATGGCCCATGTGAAACCCGGCGGATTCCAGAGGGATCATCCATGACAGATCCCGCGTACAACGTCGGAGGCCGGCTGCCGTGCCTGCCTGCCCTCGTCAGGCGCCGGTGGGGGAAGGGCTGGCGTCATCCGTCCGGTACGCGATGTGGTCGGCGACCGAGACAACGCCGTCGACGCGGCGGCACAGCTCCTCGATGACAGGGATCAGACTCCGGAACTCCACGGACCCGCCGAGGGCGACCCTCCCGTCGCGCACCTCGACCGTCACCTCCGAGGGACCGAGCCTCATCGTGCGCCGCAGCACGTCCGCCGCGATCTCGTCGCGGATGGCGTCGTCACGGCGCAGGAAGATCCGCAGCAGATCACCACGACTGACGATGCCCAGGAGCCGGTCCGCCTCGTCCACCACAGGCAGCCGCTTGACGTGCTGGGCCTCCATGAGGCGCGCAGCCTCGACCACACTCCACTCCGGACGTGCGCAGACCGCGGGAGCCGACATCAGTTCCTCGGCGCGGGAACCCTCGGCCTTGGCCCGCTCCCAGGCCTCCAGGTGCGGAACGGGGATCCTGCCTGACGGATCGGCCTGGTCTGCGCTCTTGCGCAGCAGGTCGGCCTCGGACACCAGACCCATGGGACGGTTCAGATCGTCCACCACGGGCACGGCGGTGACGTCGTTCTCCGCCAGCAGCCTGACGAGCTCTTTGAACGGCGTGTCACGCCGCGCCCGGACGACGCCCCGGGTCATGAGCTCTTCGACCGTTCGGTGGTGCATGTCGCCTCCCGGATACGGGCCGCCCACCTCGCGGACAGCAGGGCTCTCGTCCCATGCGGCGGCGTGTCCCGCGTGGCAGGTTGGATACACCACCATTCTGAGCAGAGGGCGGCGATCATGCGAGCTCACCTCGGCGACCAACTCGTCATCGAAAGCCCGACCACTGGCGGCGCCAAGCGCGACGGCGAGATCGTCGGGCTCCACCACGAGGACGGAACGCCTCCCTACGACTTGCACTGGTCGGACACGGACGAAGTGACGTTCGTCTTCCCCGGGCCCCGACGCGCACATCCGCCATCTCGAGCACGAACGGCCCGGGACCACCCACGCGTCACAGCAGGGCACGGGTGAGGCGGAGGCCCTGCCCGCGGCTGCCCCACCAACCGATGCAGCCCATCCTGGCGACATCGGCCGGCGTGTGGGCGTCGAACGCCGGAGACAGGGGCTCAGCCGGGAGGAAACAGCCCGCCGCGCCCGAATGTCGCCCCACTACCTGGCATACCTGGAGGAACGGCCCGCCAACCCCACGATGGCGGCTCTCATCAGGCTGGCCGACGCGCTGGGTACCACGGTCACCGCTCTGCTCGGCGGAGGCATCGATCTCCCGCCCGGACAAGGCCACGCACTGCTGAACCCTCAGCTGTTGGACCTCAGCCCGGACGAATGCCGCACTCTGCTCTCCACGCACGGCGTCGGGCGCGTCGCAGTATCGGCGTCCGACGGCCGCCCGGCGGTCGTACCGGTCAACTACGAGGTCGTCGATGAAGCCATCGTCTTCCGCACCGCGCCCGACTCCGTAGCCGCATCTGCTCTGGAAACGGAAGTCGCCTTCGAGGTCGACCACGTGGACGAGGCTCTGCGCCAGGGCTGGAGCGTGCTCGCCGTCGGCCCCGCGAGCGTCGTGACGGAGCCCGACGCCGTGCGCCGTCTCACCCAACGCGCCCACACCACGCCATGGCCCGGCGGCGAACGCGAGATGTGGGTGGCGATCCGGCCCACGAGCCTCACGGGCCGTCGCATCACTCCGGCCGATCAGTAGACGCCGATGCGCTGGTGAAGTACTGGCCCCTCCACCGACCCTAGAGGGGAGGCTCCGGTAAGCCGGCACACCCAATCCGACGAACGGGTGCGGCCCTGATCAACGGCCCAGGGGTCTCCCCGCCCATCGATGCACAACGCGCAGCCTTTGCGCCTCCGGTATTTCCGCCGCAGCCCCACTTTCGTGCTGCGCGCTGACTTCGAGCGCGCCCTACCGCACTCCGACCCCAACATCCGCATCCTTCACCTCGACCGCAGCCCCCGTTGAACCTGAGGGTCGCCGTGGTCCACGAAGGCCGGCACCCGGAATCCCGGCTGCCGCTCGGCTCTGCCGGCCAGGCGCTGCTCGCGAGCGAGCGGTTGATCGGCGACACAACGTCGACAGCGCTCTCGACGCGCTGTACCCGGTGATCCACCAGCGGCACAGGAGCCGCTGCTCACTGCGTGGTCTCGGGTCCACTCGGGGCGGCATCCTCGCCGCTGAGCCGGGACTCGACGCCCACCACGCCCTCCAGAGCGTGGACGAGGCGCTCGGCAACCCAGATGAGCGAGGTGTCGTGCACGCGTCCGCGGAGTGTGACGACCCCGTCCCGCACGGACACGTGGATGGCGTGACTGACCGTGGGGAACAGGTAGGACACCACGGTACGGCGGACTTCCTCCTCGATGTCCGCGTCTGAGCGCAGGAAAACCTTCAACAGGTCGCCTCGGCTGACGATGCCGCAAAGCCTGTCCTCGTCATCGACCACGGGCAGCAGCTTGACGTGCTTCTTGGCCATGATCTGGGCTGCCTGGGCCAAGGTCACGTCGGGGCGAACCGTGGCAGCGGGCGTACTCATGAGCTCCTCAGCGGTCAGCGCCTCAGCCTTGGCCAGGGCGGACCGACGACGGATCCGATCGTGGCGGGTGAGTCCGCATTCCCGGAACTCCTCCTTGGGCAGCAAGTCGGCCTCGGAGACGACGCCGACCACCCGCCCCTCGCCCTCCACGACCGGCACGGCACTGACCTGCCGCTGCTCCATGGCCCGCACGATCTCCTTGAACCGCGCGTCGCGCCCGACGGCCACCACCGGCAGGGTCATCACATCGCTCACGATGTGCGGAGCTTCAGGCATGTCCTGGTCCTTCAGGGGCGTGCCGAATCAACTGGTTCGGCCGTATGCCTCCAGCATCACCGAGACCCAGCGTGCCGCAATCCGGCCGAAGGCATCCCGCTCCGGGACCCGGTTGGTACGTCGCGCCGGTACTGGGACGGTGCGACGGTATTCACAGGTGGACCTTTCGGCAGCCAGACGAAGAAGGCGGTGACGGCGATGGCACTCCCGCTGATCGTGGGCATCGACGGATCGGACTCCAGTCTGCTGGCAGTCGACTGGGCGGTGGACGAAGCGGCTCGGCGCAGGCTGCCGCTGCGTCTGGTGCACGCCTCCCTCTGGGAACGTTACGAACGAGCCCAACCGTCCTTCACCACTGACCGTCCTGCTGAGAAGGTCACGGCGCAGCACATCATCGCTTCCTGCGTGGAACGAGCCCGGCTTCGCAATCCCGAGGTGAAGGCATCGGGCGAGATACTCCCCGACGATGCGGTCGATGTCCATCGCCAGCCGGTCGAAGGCCCCGTCCACCGCGTCCTGTTGGAGGCATCCGCCCAGGACGACCTGATCGTCGTCGGCGCTGTGCGCCGGCACGGCCACTTCGGGCTGCAGCTCGGCAGGACCGCCCACGCCCTGCTGCACCACTCTGAGTGCCCGGTCGCCGTCGTCCCCCAGCCGGCCTGAGGCCCTGGACTGCGGGCCTGGGACTGCAGGGGCCCCGGAGGAGAGATGAGGGCTCAGGATGTCGGAGTGGACATGGGAGTGGACGGGCTACGACCCTGCCGCCGAACGGTTGCGTGAATCGCTGTGCACGCTCGGAAACGGCTACTTCGCCACGCGGGGCGCGGTGCCCGAGTGCCGGGCGGGCCTGGTCCACTGCCCGGGAACCTACGCGGCCGGGTGCTACAACCGCCTGGAGTCGGCTGTGGCGGGGCGGCAGGTGGTGAACGAGGACTTGGTCAACCTCCCGAACTGGCTGCTTCTCCGGTTCCGTCTGCGCCGCACCGAGGGAGCGTGGGGCCCGTGGTTCTCCCCGGACAGACACGCTCTCCTGGACCACCGGCACACCCTGGATCTGCGCCGCGCCACGCTCACCCGTGCCTTCCGCCACCGGGGCGACGAGGCATGCGTGCTCGGCGTCGAGCAGACCCGCCTGGTGCACATGGGGGATCCTCACCTGGCCGCGCTGCGGACGGTCTTCACTGCCGATGACTGGTCGGGAGAGGTCGAGATCGAGTCCTGTCTCGACGGAGAGGTGATCAACGGCAATGTTCACCGTTACCGCGCCCTCAATCGCCGCCATGTGACCCAGCTGCGGACTGGGACAGAGGAGCCCCACACGGTCTGGCTGAGCTGCCGGACCAGCACGTCGGACATTGCTGTCGCCATGGCCGCCCGAACGACGGTCGTAGCCGACCTGGCCCCGGTCTCATCGGAGCTTCGTCCGGGCCGCCACCACGCCGTCCACCGCCTGGTGGTCCCGATCGCTCCCCGTCAGCCCGTCACTGTGGAGAAGACCGTGACACTGCACACCTCGCGGGACACCGCAATCAGCGACCCGCTCGGCGAAGCAGTCGACCGGCTGTCCACAGCGGAGGACTTTCCCGGCCTGCTGGACTCTCATGTCGCCGCGTGGGAGCGGTTGTGGCAGCGTGCGGACATCCAGGTACCCGGCGAAGCCGGTCGTATCCTGCGCTTCCACCTCTTCCACGTCCTGCAGACGCTGTCACCACACACCGCGGACCTGGACGTGGGCGTCCCCGCGCGGGGGCTGCATGGCGAGGCGTATCGCGGTCATGTCTTCTGGGACGAGCTCTTCGTCCTGCCGTATCTCAACCTGCACTTCCCGGAGGTCTCCCTTGGGTTGCTGAACTACCGCTACCGGCGCCTCCCGCGGGCCTGCCGGGCAGCAGCCGCGATTGGCCGGGCCGGGGCGATGTACCCCTGGCAGAGCGGCAGCGACGGCCGCGAGGAGACCCAGGAGTGGCATCTCAACCCCCACTCGGGGCACTGGCTGCCCGACCACTCCCGGCTCCAGCACCACGTGGGCTCGGCGATCGCCTACAACGTGTGGCAGTACTGCGAGGCCACCGGCGACACGGAGTACCTGCACACCAAGGGCGCGGAGATGCTGGTGCAGATCGCCCGCTTCTGGACGGACCTCGCCGTCTTCGACCCCGGCCTCGGACGCTACCGGATCCGCGGTGTCGTCGGCCCCGACGAGTACCACGACAGCTACCCGGGTGCCGCCCTGCCCGGGCTGGACGACAACGCGTACACCAACGTGACCGCCGCCTGGGTCCTCACCCGCACCTTGGACCTGCTGCGGCGCCTTCCCGCGTGGCGCCGCGAGGAACTGTTCGAACGCGTCCGGATGGATGGCAACGAGCTCACCAAGTGGGACGAGATCTCCCGTCGGTTGCGGGTGCCGTTCCACCAGGGCGTCATCAGCCAGTTCGAGGGCTACGGCGACCTCGCCGAGCTCGACTGGGACGCATACCGCACGCGCTACGGCAGCATCCGGCGGCTGGACCGGATCCTCGAGGCCGAGGGCGACACGGTCAACCGCTACAAAGCGTCCAAGCAAGCCGATGTCCTCATGCTCGACTACCTCTTCTCGCCCACCGAGCTGCGGCAGCTGTTCCTGCGTCTCGGGTACGACCTGGACGACGAGGCCTGGCGCAGAACCGTCGACTACTACCTGCAGCGCACCAGCCACGGCTCCACGCTCAGCGGACTCGTCCACGGCCTGGTCCTCGCCAGGGCCAGACGAGCCGAGGCATGGCAGTACGTCCAGGAGGCCCTGGAAGCGGACATAGCTGATATCCAGGGCGGAACGACCGGCGAAGGCATCCATCTCGGGGCCATGGCCGGGACCCTCGACCTGGTCCAGCGCGGCCTGACGGGACTGGAGACGCGCGAGGACGCCCTGTGGCTGGACCCGGTGCCTCTTCCCGCGCTCTCCGAGTACGGGTTCTCGCTGCGCTACCGCGGTCACTGGGGTGTGGGCGTACGGCGTCGCGGCGGGCAGTTGGAGATCGGTGTGCCCGACTCGGAGGAAAAACCGATCCGCGTGGTGCTGGCCGACCGCGCCGTGACCATCGCGCCCGGGGAGACGTGCACGCTCGTGCTGGCGGAGAGTTGATCCGTGCGGGTGGGCGTGCCGGGCCCCGCGCTAGATCCGTCAGTTGTGACCCGGGCTTCGAAAACGGGGCTGGTCGACGGCCATCGCCTCGCCGGCGTGATTAGCGAGGCGAACCTCGCACGTCACCTGCCCGAGGTACAGGTGGACCATTTCGTCGAGACCATCTGCGCGGCCCGCTGACCGTCCGGATCTTCGTCGGCAGGCAGCGTTGCTGCGCGGCGGCCGCAAACGGGGTGGGCTGCCACCGCACCCTTCGTCGTAGCCGGTGCCAGGAGTTCGCATCCCGCCAAGGTGATTGCGACAGCACGGTAAGGGCTGTGGGGCGCTCTCCATAACGACGGCCGAAGGCGCCGGTACCCGCGAGAGGGTGCGTCCGATCGACATGGCCGTCGGGACTCTTCCACAGATCCGTCTAGTGTTCCGTACTCCCCGGAGAATAGCCGTACTTGCCCAATGAACCGATAGCAACTATCGCCAACGCCGAACCGCATCACGAGAAGGAGGCCGCAGCGTACCCTGCAGCTCCTCGCCATCATGTCGTCTCACCTGATAACCAAGCACTTCTCCTGACCAACGCCTGGTATTCAACCAGTGACCTCGCCGCTTGTCTGGGAGTGGATGCCTCAACCCTGCGCCGCTGGCGCTCTGCTCAGCCACCTCAGGGGCCGCCTTTCGTCGCAATCTCGGAACGCGTCGTCATGTACAGCGCCCTCGACGTCGAGGAATGGCTGCGCCGCCGACGCACCGTCCCGGCCAAGGAGCTCAATGGCCGATAAGACCAACGTTCCTGTCGGAGTCCGGCTCTCCACCGATATCGAGTACCGTCCTGACCGCCCCACTCCGTATCGGGCACGCGTCCGGTGGACCGATCCGGCCAGCAAGCGCCGCCAGTCACTGTCCGAGGGAAAGGACAGCGAAGAAGAAGCCCAGGAATGGCTCCAGGCCATCATCGAGGCCGCACAGGCCGGCCTGACCCCGTCGCTGGCCACCATGAAGCTCGCCGAATACGGCGAAGCGAACTTGGACCTCGCCCTGCGCGGCCTGGAGTTGAAGACGCTGGACCCCTACCTCTCGGGGTGGCGGATGCGTGTCGTCCCCGCGCTGGGCCACCTCGCGGTACGGATGATCACCAACGGCGTCGTCGACCGCACCGTGCAGAACTGGATCGCCGACGAGCACAGCCGCTCGACGGTGAAGAACACCATCGCCGTCCTGGTCCGCGTCATGGAGCAGGCAGTCCGCGACGGCATCATCAAGGTCAACCCCGCCCGGGTGACCGGCTGGCAGAAACTCTACAAGCAGGCCGAGGACGAACTCCTCGACCCACGCGCGCTGGCCCTGCCCGACTGGGAGACCCTCCTCGCACTGGCCAACGCGCTCGTGGCCGCCTCCCACGACCAGTACCGCGGCTGGGGAAACGTGGTCATCTTCGCCGCGTGCACCGCCGCACGGATCGGCGAGGTCTCAGGCTGCCGCGTCGGAGACATCGACACCACCCAGTGGATCTGGACCGTGCGGCGTCAGACCACACCCGCGCCCGGCGGGCTGACCGACAAGGGCACCAAGGGCAAGCGGGCCGGCAAGGTTCCCATCGTCGAGGAGATCCGCCCCCTCGTCGCCCAGCGCATCCTGTCTCCGCCGGCCCCCATCCCGACGCCCGCCTGTTCACCGGTCCGCGCGGCGGACGCATCTCCACCGCCGTCCTGCGCGACCGCACTGGGACGACGTGGTTACCAAACTCGGCTACGAACACCTGCGCCGCCATGACCTCCGGCACACCGGACTGACCTGGTTTGCCGACGCCGGAGTCCAAGTGCACGTCCTACGCAGGATCGCCGGCCACGGGTCGCTGACCACCACCCAGCGCTACCTGAACCCGGACGTACACAAGATCACGGCCGCCGGGGCGGCGCTCTCCGCATACTTCAGCGTGCTGCGCGCACCGCGCTCGCTGCCGAGTCCGATCGTCGTGACCCGCTGACCTCGGTCAAGGACGCTGGTCCCCAACTGGTCCCCAAGAACGGTCAAGGGCCGGTTTCGGATATCTCCGAAACCGGCCCTGACCTGCGACTGTCTCCAGTCGGGACGACAGGATTTGAACCTGCGACCCCTTGACCCCCAGTCAAGTGCGCTACCAAGCTGCGCCACGTCCCGTTGCGTTCACCCGCGGTGTTCCGCGTGATCGTGCAGGCAAACCCTACCGCACGTGAGGGGGCGGGTCCGCACACGCGCTGGGCGCGGCCCCTCACGGTGACGCCGATGGGACCGGCCGCTCGGAGAGCGGCCGGTCGGCTACATCTTGCCGTCGGCGAGCTTCCACTCCCGGTGCAGTGTGCCCAGGGGGATGGGGTGCTGGATGACGGGGGTGCCGAAGACGGCCAGCTGGATCCGCAGGGTGCCACTCAGGTCGAGGCCGCCGTAGAGGGCCCAGGAACCACTCGCCGCGACGTCGGACTTCGCGTCGGAGGCGACCGGGGTGGTCGCGGTGACCGTGCCCGCGGCCTCACCGCGCAGGTACGGGGCCAGGTCGGCGGTGACGCCCACGGTGCCGTACAGACCGACGGTGGCCTGTGCGCCGAGGGCCGCCTTCACGCTTCCGGCGGTGGTGACGGACGTACGGACCGGAGAGCTTTCCATGTGGGACTCGTTGACCGGCGTCCAGCCGGCCGCCGTACCGAAGGTGCCGCCCACCTTGAAGTCACCCTTGAGGTCCTGCTCGACGTCGACGGTGACGCTGCCGTCGCCGCTGATCTCGAAGTAGCAGGTCAGGTCGAGGTTCACGACGACGGGGATGGGGCCGACCTGGAGGACGGGGTCGGCGTGCAGCTTCGCGAACGGTAGCCGGACCGGCTTGGCGGAGGCCGCGGCGCGCCCCTTGAGCGCCCACTGCGAGGTCCAGTCGCCGGAGACGCCGAGGTGGGCCGTCCCCGGACCGGAAGCGGTGGAAGCCGTGGAAGCCGTGGAACCGGCTGGGGCGCCGCCACCGTAGGAGAAGTCCACCTCGGGCTTGACCTGGACGAAGCCGGACACGGACGCCGCCGCCGCGGCCGGTGCGCCCTCCGCCGTGGCGACCTTCGTCGCGACATCGACCCGCAGGCTGCCGAGCGGGACCTTCGTCCCCTCGGCACCGGAGTGGATGTCTCCCGTCTTCGCCCAGGAGACCTTCACATCGGGCAGCAGTCGCTCGACGTCGAAGGAGGCGGGGTCGACCGGGACGGTGCCCTTCGCGTCGTCGTCGCCCAGCAGCGTGTCCAGGGTCGTCGGCGCGGTCTGGACCTCGGTGCCGTCGGCCGTCTCACCGATCACCTTGGTGACCTTGGCGAGGAGTCCCTCCGGGGCGCCGGGCGCGGGGGCACTGGCGATGACGTCCCCGACGGCGGTGCGGCCCGCCGTCGCGCTGCCTCCGGGGGTCGGGGTGCCGTCCGGGGAGGGCGACGAAGTCCCCTTGCTGACAGCGGATATGACGGCTCGTCGGGTATGGCTGTCGTACGACTTCACCTTGAGCGAGGTCTTGCGGGCCTTACCGCCGGCCGTGCCGGGCCGGGCGACGGCGGTCGAGGTGGCCGCCGCGGCGGGGGCGGCGGCGACGGCGAGCGGTTGGCCGCTGTTCGCCGCAGCCGTCGCGGACGCGCCGGCGTCCGGGGTCCGTTCGGCGGCGGAGCTCCGGCCGGGGTCTGCGGAGCAGCCGGCGGCCAGGAAGAGGGCGGAGGCGGCGAGCGCGGGCACGAAGGCACGCGAGGGCCGCTTGCGGATGCGCAAGATCAGTCCTGAGGGGGGTGGGGGTGGGGTGGCATGGGATTACCAGCGAGTAACTAGATGTGAGCATGCCATGAAGACGTGAAGCCCCGCTTCACCTATCCACCCCCTCCAGGGTGATGTGTGCCACGATCACGCGTCGAGAGCGGCCAAAAACCCCACCAACTCACCCGCGTAGCACTCTATTTGACGCATCATCACGCGTTGGGGTCGAACGGGATGCCGGCCGGCTTCGCCTTCTCCAGGTGGTAGTTGAAATTGCCGTCCTTGAGGCCGAAGACGGCGCTGCCGAAGTCGTAGGCGCTCAGCTTGTCGCGCAGACCGGCGGGGTAGCCCTCCCAGCCGACCAAGTCGGGGAACTGCCACCCGTGGTAGTGGTTCTCCGGCGGCTCGTCGTTGCTGTTCGCGGGACGGAAGCAGTGCGTGCTCAGACCGTCCTTGTGGTAAACGACCTTGGGGTGCGTGCCGTCCCAACGGATCTGGTCACGGCCGTAGATGTTGAAGTTGCCGTGGGCGGAGGTGGAGACGTACTGGGCCTGGTTGTTCTGCACCCACACGACGACATGCTCCCAGTCGCTGCGGTGCCCGCCGAGACCGCTGCCGAGCACGGCCTGGTCCTTCTCGAAGTAGAGGCCGTACATGATGGCGCACCAGCCGTTGTTGCACTTCTCGCGCGAATAGCCGTTGGTGTTGTCGAGATCCGAGGCGTCGTGGCACTGGCCGTTGAGTGCGCCGGACGGGTTGAGGCCAGGGTTGATCGTCCCGTCGGGACCGATGGCGGGGGTGGGATAGCAGCCGTCCGTGTCGTAGTCGAAGGCCGGCTGAAACGTCTGCTCCAGTCCGTCCGCGTTGGCGGGCAGGGCCTGGGGCGGGGCGGCGAGGGCGCTGCCGGGGAAGGCTACGACCAGGGCGACCGCGCTGCCGAGGATGAGCGAGATCCTGCGGATGCGCGAGCTTCTCTTCACTGCGTCCTCCTGATCGACCGTGATGTGGGGGCAGGTCGGGCACACCCCGGTCGAATTGGCATGCCCAGATCACCATTCCCCCTCTCGACGACAACGCAAGCGTCAGGTGGTGTCGGAATGATGAAGGGCCAACCAACTGGTACGGAGGCGGAGTTGGGCACGACTCCGCGCCCCGCCGCCAGGGCGCGGAGGTGCGGAGGTGCGGAAGTGCGGAGGCGCGGAAGTGCGGAGGCGCGGAAGTGCGGAGGCGCGGAAGTCGTGTCGCGTGTACGACGCCGTCATGCGGCGGCTGTCCGACGGCCGCCCGGCGACTGCCGCACGGGATCAGGGCCCGGCAAGCACCCCCGGGCGAGCGCCTCTTCGGGCGCGGCGCCCGTTGTGGCTACGCTTCGAGACCCTGTCCCGCCACCCGGCCCCCCCTCGCGAATCCGGCCGTTGAGCAGCGCTTCCCGCCCGAGTCGGCTTCACCCGGCGGGTTTTCCTCGACGGTGGCCCGCGGCCACGGCTACGACCCGGACGTCCGGGTCACCCACGCGCCAAGCGCCCTCGCCCCGACTTCACTTCTTCGGAGCCGACGAGGGTAGGCGCTTGAGCCGGCGCTTGGCGAGTGGGCAGGCGAGCGTCGCGGCCAGGATTCCCGCCAGGGCGGTGACGCTGTGCTCGTGGTCGGGAAGCCACTGGCTGACGGGTTCAAAGAGAAGCCACTGGCTGACGGGTTCGAAGACCAGTGCCTGCACGATCGCGAAAGCCGCGGCGACCGCGAAGAAGCCTCCGGCCGACCCCTTGGTCCACCGGTCTCTCTCCGACGCGGCGGCCGGGGACCCCACTCCCGGGGCGTGGGGCGAATGGGGCGGTCCCCCTCCCGTCCTACCTACGGGTCACCGATCGGACACGACAAGACGCACGGTCAGCGGCACGACCGGCAGCACGGCCAGAAGCACAGGAATCTCACGGATCAGGGGCAGGCCGCCCGGGCGGACACGTGGTCGATGCGGAAGTGCGGCGACCGTGCGAGCAACCGCCTCCGCGGGGTGGCCACACGGGCGCCCTCATCCGCGGGTCTCGGGGCCCCAGTACTCCGGGCCGACCCCCCGCCAGTCGATGAGGGGGGACACCGCCGCGGTCACGGGGTCCACATCGAGACCCGCGCGACGCAGGAATTCGGAAAGGTCCTCCAGGTTGTAGGCCAACCCGAGGTTCTCGCCGTGGACTCGGACTCGGCGGCCACCGGTGTCACTCGGCGGAGCCACGATGACAGGCAACGGTTCGGACATGGATCCAGCCTCGCCTCTCCGGTCCCGACCTGCATCCCGGCCCTGGAAATGTGGGTACGTCATACCCGAATTCAATCACGTGTTCGATTTCCGGCGCACGGCCACCCGTCACTGGGCGTCGGGAGCCTTGATGATCTTGCCGTTCTCGTCGATCGTGTGAGTGCTCCAGTAGGTGTCCCACTTGTCGCCGACATGCTGGGGGACCTTTCCTTCGGGATAGCGGACGTACCCCTTCGGCGGCTCCTCACCTTTGGACACGCAGGCGCTGCCGGTGCTCCCCACGGCCATGACCGGGTACTCGCCACCGCCGCAACTCGCGTCCTCGGAGGAGCAGCCGGTCAGTATCGCGACGGTCGCGCAGGCCAGCGCGAGGCCCAGGACGGACCGCACCGGGCCCCTGTTGACCACGGACGACGGGCGGTGAACTCGGCTTGTCATACGCACGGCTGACTCCCTCTGGACGGCTTGTGGGACCAGCCTGCGCGAGGCGAGGGAATCGATCATGAGTACGCGTACTCGGACGCGGTGGGTCGTCGTACCCGATTCCGCATGAGCATGACGGTGACCGCCCTCGCCCGATCGCGCCGCCCCGCGGCCGGACTCACGGCGTCAGGTGCGCGTACGCCAGCCGTGGTCGACCGGTCCCAGGCCCGAGCCCAGGGCGAATCCCGCCGCGATCGCGCCCGTGACGTACTCCTTCGCCAGCCGTACCGCCTCCGGCACCGCCCGCCCCTGCGCCAGGCCCACCGCGATGGCCGAGGCCAGGGTGCAGCCGGTGCCGTGCGTATGGCGGTTGTCGTGGCGCGGGGCCCGGAACCAGTGCTGTTCGGTGCCGTCGGTCAGCAGGTCGACGGCCTCGCCGGGCAGGTGGCCGCCCTTCACCAGGACCCAGCGGGGCCCGTACGACAGCAGTCGCTCCGCGGCCCGGGACATGTCCTGCTCACCGGTGGCCTTGATCCCGGTCAGCTCGGCGGTCTCGTCGAGATTCGGGGTGGCCACCGTCGCCAGCGGCAGCAGGGCGGTCCGTACGGCGTCCAGCGCGTCGTCCGCCAGCAGCCGGTCGCCGTGCTTGGAAACGCTCACCGGATCCACCACCACGGGCGCGCCGACGTCCGAGAGCAGTTCGGCCACGGTCTCGACGAGCAGCGGGGAGGCGAGCATGCCGGTCTTCACGGCCTGTACACCGATGTCGTCCACGACGCTGCGGTACTGCGCGCGCACCGCCTCGGCGGGAAGCTCCCAGGCTCCTTGTACGCCGAGGGAGTTCTGCGCGGTGACGGCGGTGAGCACGCTCATCCCGTGCGCGCCCAGCGCGAGCATGGTCTTCAGGTCGGCCTGGATGCCGGCGCCGCCCCCGGAGTCCGATCCGGCGATGGTCAGGACCCGGGGAGGGGCAGTGGGCGTGTTCGCGAGCATAGTGGGTGTCACTCCGTACGAAGGGGGTGAGAGGGGGCGGGGTCAGCGGCGCAGGCGCAGGGGGGCGTAGACCAGCAGGGCCGCGACGAACGCCACCCCGTAGGCGAGGTCGGCGCCGTGCAGGGCATGCGCGACCGGGCCGACGTACAGGCTGGTGCTCATGAACGGCACCGCCGCGGCGAAGGCGGCGGCGAACGCCACGAGCGCGGGCCACCACGGCTGCGGACGGGCGCTCTCGACGGCCAGGTCCACGGAGCCACGGCCGCGGGCCCTGGCCCGGGCGCGCCAGTCGACGGCGACGATCGCGACGAACCCGGGAATCCAGTAGCCGACGAACAGCAGGACGTTCTGGAAGCGGGCCGTGGTGTCGGCCGCGTGCATCCACAGCACGAGCGGGAAGCCGAGGACGGCGGCCAGCGCGGCGGCGGCCGGGCGCGGCAGCCGTACGCCCATGGTCTGCAGGGCGAGGGAGCCGCTGTAGTCGTTCATGGCGTTGCTGCTCAGCGCGGCGAGCGCCACGGCGAGCAGGCCGAACGCGCCGAGGGCGCCGCCGCCGAGCAGGGTGTCGACGCCGCGGGCGGTCTGGTCGGTGAAGACGGCCGCGCCCCACAGTCCGAGCGCCTGGACGGCCACGAAGGACACGCTGATGCCGGCCAGGGTGTACCAGAACATGCGCGGGCGGGACGCCGTGGGCGGGAGGTAGCGGCTGAAGTCGCTCGCGTACGGCGCCCACGACAGTGCCAGGCTGAGGGCGATCGTGCAGGTCAGGACGAAGGCACCGGCCTGGTCGGCGCCGTGCGCGGTGGCGGCGGGGGCAGTGTGGGCGCCGCTCAGGAGCTTCACGGTCAGGGCCACGAACGCGGCGCCGAGGGCGAAGGTCATCACGGTCTGGAGCCGGTGGATCACCTCGTAGCCGAGGACGCCGAGCGCCCCCTGCACCGCCATCATGACGAGCACGCCCAGCCAGAACGGCCAGCCGCACAACTGGGCCAGCGCGTCCCCGCCGAAGAGGCCGATCAACGCGTCCCAGGCGATGGACGACAGCCACTGCAGGGCACCGGGGACGACCACGGCCCGGCCGAACGCGAGCCGGGCGAGCGGCAGCTGTCCGGCGCCGGTCCGGCTCCCCCAGGTGCCGAGGTACGCGGTCGGTACCGCCCCCAGGAGGGTGCCCAGCACGACGGCGGCGAGCGCGGTGGAGAAGTCCAGGCCGAGCGCGATGCCAACGGTGCCGGTGAACACGCCGGTCATGGTCAGGTTGGGGGCGAACCACACGGTGAACAGACGGCCCGGGCCGCCGTAGCGGTGGTCCTCCGGGACCGGGGCGATTCCGCGCGCCTCGACATGCAGATCCCCCGGGGCGGTGGGCATCCGCCCGTCGAAGACGCCCTGCGGGCCTCCGACGGCCACCTCGCCGCGAGCGTTACGGGCATACGGCAACGACATGAGACATCCCTCCGCCAGTCCTAACTGGTTCAGGTTCGACGGGTGTGATCTCAGCCCTCGTGCGGGGCACCCCGTGTCCGGTTCGGCGGTCAGGATAGCCCGGCAGACGCGTACGCCGCAGTGGGGAGGGGTCCGCACGGCCCGTACGGCCCCGCGCCCTAGGCGCCGGCGCTCGGCTCCACGCCCTCGTAGGCCACCGTCAGCAGCGCCGGCACACCGTCCACAGTGAGCTCGCGCGGGTCGGTGCGCTTGGCGCCGTGCTCGGTGAGGCCCCAGACCGGGGTCGCCCAGACCGATCGCCGAGCCGCCGCCGACCGCGACACAGCCGTCGGCGCCCGCCGCGCGCGCCGCCTCGACGGCCCGGTGCTCGTACTGGAACAGGAATGAGCGACATGACGGCTCCTGGACGCAGTGCGGTGCCCGACCCCGGGTCGGGGTCGGGCACCGCGAGTGGTCGGTCAGCAGGTGGCCGAGGCCGGCAGGCCGCCGTACTGGTCGCCCTTGAGGTAGACGGCGCTCACATAGCCCTCGGCCAGTCGTACCCAGACGTCGTTGACGTAGCCGTTGTCGCGGATGGTCTCGCCGTGGGTCCAGCAGGAGGCGCCACGCGGCTGCCCGGCGGTGACGTGCCCGGCGATGCCGGTGGTGGTCGAGGGCCCGTAGCGGACGTTGACGTTCACGTACGGCGTGACGGCGTAGGGCAGTCCCGCCGCCGCGGCCTGCGCCCCGGCCGCGCCGGTCAGCAGCAGTCCGGTGGCCAGCGCGCCGACCCCCGCCGTGGCGAAGCCTTGGTCCTCATCCTCATGGTCATGCTGTCCTTCCCCGTGGTGGAGTCCGGGTGTGTTCCCGGGCCGGGCCGTGCGGCCCGACTCGGTCACGCCCAGGCCCACCTTGCAGGCCCGACGCCCGGGGCGGAACATCTTTCGACGACACTCGAAACGTCCAAGCGGTCCTGGTATGTCGATGAACGCGCGAACACCAACGGCCACCGGATGCTCTCGACGGTCCTGCCGCACAATGGGGCGATGATCGACGGTACTTCGCCGACAACCACCCCACCTCCACCCGGGTTGATCGAGGACGACGAGCTGACCGGCCATTCCGTGGTGGCCAACAGCACCATGAACCGCGAACGGGTCCTGGCAGGCGTCAACAGCTACGCCCGCGAACTCGGCTTCTCCCCCGCCGAGTTCCTGAACGAACACGGCCCCGCCCCGTCGTGGCTGGACCTGTGCAGCGGAGAGGGACTCGCCCTCCGCGAGGCGGCGCGGCAACTGCCCCGGGCCGTCATCACGGGCGTGGACCTGGTCGGCCCGCTGCGGCGGACCCCGCTGCCCGACGGCCTCGAACTCATCACCGCCGACCTCGGCCAGTGGTCGCCGGGCCGCCGCTACGACCTCATCACCTGCGTCCACGGGCTGCACTACATCGGCGACCGGCTCGCCCTGCTGGAGCGGGCCGCCTCCTGGCTCACCGGCACCGGTCTGCTGGTCGCCCATCTCGATCCCTCGACGCTGCGGCGCCCCGACGGAAGCGACGCCTCCCGCCCGGTCCTGGCAGCGCTGCGGGCCGCCGGCTTCCACTACTCGGCCCGCCATCACCGCCTCAGTCTGCGGGGCGGCCGCCCCGTCACCCTGCCCTTCACCTACCTCGGCGCCGACCCGCACGCCGGCCCCAACTACACCGGTCAGCGGGCCGTCGCCTCGTACTACCGCTGAGCCCGGGACGACCCCCGAGAACGGTCAAGAGGCTGTATCGGTATGTCCGATACAGCCTCTGACTCACGACTTCACATGCGGTGACTCCTGCTCGGCGGGGCGGAGAACCTCGGCGGGGCGGAGAACAAGGAGCCGGGCGACATCAGTGCCGGGCATGCGTCCGTCAGCGCCTTTGCCACGTACCTCTCAGGCATTGGGGTCGAACGAGATTCCCACGGGCATGGAATGGGCGAGGGCGTACTCGAAATCCCCGTCCTTGATCTTGATCGTGGCTTCGCCGAAATCCGCGTTCATGAGTTTGTCCCGGAAACCGTCGGGATATCCGTTCCACCCGACGAGGCGAGGAAAGAACCAGCCGCCAGTGACGTTCTCCGGAGGCTCGTCGTTGGTGTTGGCGAACCGGAAGTCATGAGTGGAAACGCCGTCCTTGTGATACACGATCTTGGGATGGGTGCCGTCAAAGCGCACCGACGAACTGGACGCCACCTGGTAACTGGAGTGCTGGGACACCGAGACGTACTGGACCTGGTTGTTGTTGATCCACACCACGACGTGCTCCCAGTCGTGGGTATGCCCGATGGCCGCGGGCCCGAGCGTGGCCTGGTCCTTCTCGAAGTAGCTGGCGTACACGACGGCGCACCAGCCGTTGTTGCACTTCTCGCGTGAATACGTGTTGGCGTTTGCCAGTTGCGCGCTGTCGTGGCAATGGCCGTTGACGTCACCGCCCAGCCGCAGCCCGGGGTTGATGGTGCCGTCGGCGCCGATGGCTGCCGTGGCGTAGCAGCCGTCCGTGTCGTAGTCGTAGGCGGGCGAGAAGGTCTGCTCAAGGCCGTCGGCGTTCTGCGGCAAGAGTTGCAGAACGTCGGCGTTCGCCTCGGCGGGCAGTGCCATGACCAGTGTCAGCGCACCGAGCGCGCCCAGGAGAGCGGACCGGCGCGTCCTGCGCGGACGCTTCGGACGGGAGTCCACTTCTCCGGAATTCGTGGCCGGTGTCTGCGTACCGCGCATACCAACTCCTCAAGAAACACAAAGAAAAGGAATCTCTCCTGAGCCATCAGGGCATTCGCGATCCGCGTGACGGCGCATCAAATTATCCCGGAGCGGCGTACGGCGCAAGGTATCCTCGCGAAGGACAATTGCGGGACAGGGGAATTCGGGACATTCCATTGGGTCTCGTGAAGTGCACGGAAATTCCGACGCGCCGTCACCGAGGGAAGGACCGGGGCTGCCGACGCCGGCGCCCCGCTGTCGCGGACGGTACCGACGGTCAGGTCACCGGAGACCGGTAAAGCGTTGGTCCCCGACTGGCCGCCGACCGGCCCCCAGGAATGATCAAAGGGCGGTTTCGGATCACTCCGAAACCGCCCCTGACCTGCGACTCGTTCGAGTCGGGACGACAGGATTTGAACCTGCGACCCCTTGACCCCCAGTCAAGTGCGCTACCAAGCTGCGCCACGTCCCGATGCGTTCACCCGCGGTGTTCCGCGTGATCGTGCGAACAGAACTTTACCCCACGTCGGAGGCTGCTCCGGAGGGGGCGCGGGGCGCGAGACAATAGGGGCATGAGCGCAGCATCCGGAGGTCGGCGGGACGACGGGCGGGATCGGGACACGGCGGGGCGGGCGCGGAACGCCCGGCCGCGGGACGGGCTGGGTCGGCCGCTGCCGTACGGCACCGATGGCGTGGAACGACAGCCGGAAGGGGTCGTCCGCAGCCCGGAGGAGACGGTCACGGAGGCGCAGGCGCTGTTGGACGCGGGAAAGCCTTTCCATGCCCACGAGGTCTTCGAGGACGCCTGGAAGTCGGGCCCCGAGAGTGAGCGCACGCTCTGGCGGGGGCTGGCGCAGCTCGCGGTGGGGCTCACGCACGCGGCCCGTGGGAACACGACGGGCGGTGCCCGGCTGTTGCGGCGCGGGGCCGGGGCGGTCGAGGAGTGCGCGGCGGGGGCGGGCGGCCGGGCCCGTCCGCATGAGCTGGACCTCGCCGAACTCGCCTCCTGGGCACGGGAGCTGGCGGCGGTCGTGGAGCGTGAGGGCGCCGCGATCAGCGCGGTGGCGTGGGCACCCCGGCTGCGGGGGCGCCGGGACTGACGGGTGCGGTGCCGCCGATCGGCGCGCGGTACGTGCGGCGTCACCCGGGTGCGGTGCGTGCGCTGTCAGTGGCGTGCGGCAGACTCGGGGTGTGCGAAAGATTCATGTCATCGGCATCGGCGCGGGCGACCCCGACCAGCTCACCTTGCAGGCCGTCAAGGCGCTGAGGAGCACGGACGTGTTCTTCATCCTGGACAAGGGCGAGGTGAAGTCGGACCTCGTCCAGCTGCGCCGTGACATCCTCGACGCACACATACCGCAGGGGTCCTACCGCCTGGTCGAGGCGCGCGACCCGGATCGCGACCGGTCGGCCGGGGGCGCCGCCTACTCCCCCGCCGTCGGGGACTGGCGCAGTGCCCGCGCCGACATCTACCAGCGGCTGATCGCCGAGGAGCTGGGCGAGGACGAGAGCGGCGCGTTCCTGGTGTGGGGGGATCCCGCGCTGTACGACAGCACGCTCGGGATCCTGGAGGAGATCCTGGAGCGGGGCGCGGTGGCGTTCACGTACGAGGTCGTGCCCGGCATCAGCAGCGTCTCCGCGCTCGTCGCCCGGCATCGGACCGGGCTGAACCGGGTGGCCCATCCCGTTCAGATCACCACGGGACGACGGCTCGCGGAGGGCTTCCCGGAGGGTGTCGACGACGTGGTCGTCATGCTCGACGCCCACCAGACCTTCCGGCAGTACGCCGACGAGGACATCGACATCTACTGGGGCGCCTACATCGGTACGCCGGACGAGATCCTGGCCTCCGGTCCGATAGCCGAGACGGCCCCACGCATCGAGCGGCTGCGGGCCGAGGCGCGCGAACGCAAGGGCTGGATCATGGACACATATCTGCTGCGCAGACACCCGCGCGGGTAGGGGGATCGGCCGGACGGGTCTCTCCACCCGCCAACAGAGTGCGTCGGCGCGCCGTGTTCCGTCACCCGGGGCCGAGATCCAGCAGGGCCAGCGCCGACGGCACGTCCGGCGCGGTGGTCACGTCCGCCGGGAGCGGAGGGCGGCGTACGACCACCACGGGGAGAGCCAGATCGCGTGCGGCCGTCAGTTTGGCTGCTGTCGCCTCTGCGCCACTGTCCTTGGTCACCAGCACGTCGATGCGGTGTGCGCGCAGCAGGTACTTCTCGTCGTCCGGTGTGAAGGGGCCCCGGGTCAGCAGTACTTCCATGTCCTGGGGCATCGGCGGCTCGGGGGGCTCCACCGTCCGCACGAGGAAGTGGAGCTCGGGGAGGTGGGCGAAGGCCGCGAGGCCCAGGCGGCCCGTGGTGAGGAAGACACGACGGCCCAGGGACGGGAGGATCGCGGCGGCTTCGGGGAGGGAGGCGGCCCAGTGCCAGCGGTCGTCGGGGCCGGGGGTCCAGCCGGGACGGCGCAGCACCACGGCCGGGATTCCGGTGGCCTCGGCGGCGCGCGCCGCGTTCGCCGTGATGGCGGCGGCGAAGGGGTGCGTGGCGTCGACCACGGCGTCCACGTGGTGCTCGCGCAGCCACCGCGTCAGCCCGTCCGCCCCGCCGAAGCCCCCGATGCGAACGTCCCCGTCGAGCGTCCCCGGCCGGGAGACGCGCCCCGCCAGGGACGTCGTGACGCGGACACCGGGGCGCGCCGCCAGTTCGGCGGCGAGTCGGCGTGCCTCGGTGGTGCCGCCGAGGACCAGGACGTGGCAGGACATACCGTCGAGCCTACGAGGTGGTCAGCGCAGCAGGAGTTGCGCCCCGCCCACCACCGTCGCCGCGATGACCAGCCGCTCGAACAGGAGCTGGTTGATGCGGTGCACGGCCCATTTGCCGAGGAACGCCCCCGGCACGACGAAGATCGCGAGCGCCGCGTCCAGGAGCAGCGAATGCCAGTCGATGAGACCGAGGCCGACGCTGAAGGGCACCTTGGAGACGTTCACGATCAGGAAGAAGAAGGCTGAGGTGCCCAGGAAGCCGAGTTTGCGGAAGCCGGCCGACAGGAGGTACATCGACATCACCGGGCCGCCCGCGTTGGCGACCATGGTGGTGAAGCCGCCGAGGACGCCGTACGAGCCGGCCTTGACCCGACCGGTCCGGGTCGACACCGAGTCGGGCTCCTCGTCCTGGGCGGCCGCCCGGCGGCGCCACATCGTCACCGCCGCCATCAGCAGCAGGATCGCGCCGATGGAGGTCCGTACGATCGCGTCGTCGGCCCACACCAGGAACAGCGTGCCGAACACGACGCCCGCGGCGACCGCCGGGAACAGCCGCCACAGTGTGGGCCAGTGCGCGTGCCGCCGGTAGGTGAGCACGGCGAGCACGTTCCCGACGATGAGGAGGGGCAGGAGTACGCCGGTCGAGGCGCGGGCGGGCAGCACGGCGGCGAAGATCGCCAGGCTGACCGTGTTGGCGCCGCTCACGGCGGTCTTCGAGAAGCCGACGAGCAGGGCCGCGGCGGCGAGCGCGGCGAACTCCCAGATGGATATGTGCCAGAGCGTCATTGTGTTCATGCGGGAACCGATGCTAGGCGCACGCATCTCCTCACGTAAGGACCGTCTCGCCAGGTGACCCCTGCACGGCGGGTGAACCAGTGGGTCAGGGGTGTTCGGCCCGCGCCGCGAGCCGCCGTGTCCGGCGCCGACACGACTCGCGGCGAGGGCGCCGGCGCCGCTGGTGGGATCGGGCCGGTCGACGGGGGGTGCGGGGCCCGGAGAAACCCCCCGCACCGCCCAACTCCCGTGGCAGACTGCTCGAACATCGACACGAGCGTGAGCAGAGGAGTGCCGCATGACCGCGACCGGGCCTTCCGCCCAGCGGATCGACACCAGCAGGCCGCACCCGGCACGGATGTACGACTGGTTCCTCGGCGGAAAGGACAACTATCCGGTCGACGAGGAGCTCGGGCGAAGAATCATGGCCACGGACCCGAGCGCCCCTCGCTCGGCCCGCAGCAACCGCTGGTTCATGCAGCGCGCCACCCGCTGGCTGGTCCGGGAGATGGGCATCCGCCAGTTCCTCGACATCGGCACCGGCATCCCCACCGAGCCGAACCTCCACCAGATCGCCCAGGCCGCCGTCCCGCAGGCGCGGGTCGTCTACGTGGACAACGACCCGATCGTCCTCGCTCACGCCGAGGCCCTGCTGCGCGGCACCCCCGAGGGCGTGACGGAGTACGTCCAGGCCGACGCGCGGGAACCGGAGAAGATACTCGAGCAGGCCGCCCGCGTTCTCGACTTCGACCAGCCCGTCGCGCTGTCGCTCATCGCCCTGATGCACTTCATCGCCGAGGAGGACGGCGCGTACGACCTGGTGGACACCCTGGTCGACGCGCTGGCGCCGGGCAGTTGCCTGGTCCTGTCCGCGCTGACCGGCGACTACGACCCGGTGAAGGTCGCGACCGGTATAGCGGCGTACGCGGCGGGCGGCGTGACGCTGGTGGCCCGCTCGCACACCGAGGTCGGCCGCTTCTTCCGGGGGCTCGAGCTCGTCGACCCCGGAGTGGTGTCGGTGTCGGAGTGGCATCCCGAGCTCGCGCTGAACAAGGACGAGGTCGGCGACGCGCCGGTCCCGCTGTACGGCGCGGTCGGTTTCAAGTCTCCTCGTTCCTGAGGAACTCGGCCGTCGCGCTGAGGTCCCGTTCGGCGTAGCCCGCTCGGCGAGGGCCTGGATCAAGTCCAGGTCCTCGCCGATGAGTTGGAGCGTGAAGGCGCCCGGTGACGCGTCCGGGCGGAGGTACGCGTCCCGTGTCGACCAGGGCGTGCAGGACGGTCGCGGAGGCGGCCGCACCCTCAGCCGACGGGCCCGCACCTCCTGGTGAACCGGCGATGACCTTCAGCTTGTACCGTGCGAGCGGTGGCGACCGGGGAATCGGGAGGCGGCTGTGGGAGCGGATCACCGTGTGGGGGATGTCCTGTTGGTCTCGTGCCCGTACACCGACGCACGGGTCACCCGTCTCACCCAGCGGGAAGTGGTCGTCGAGTGGCCGTGGTGGGAGGTGGACCCGGAGTGCGACTGGATCGAGTGGAACGGCCAGGTGGCCCTGGCCGGCGATCCGGCCTCGTACGACTGGGACTTGGAGCTGTTCCGCACCGACCCGCCGCCCCCGCACCTCGAGGTCGGCGCGGTGTGCCAGGTCGGCATCCCTCCCACGGTGGTGCATGTGATGAGCGTCGAACGGATGGATCCACCGCTGGAGACAGGACGACTCCCTCGTCTGGGAACGCAGGTCATGGTGCTGCGCGCGGGGCAGTCGCACGATCCCGACCTGGAGTGGCAGGGCTACGAGATCGCCCCCGACGACGGGATCCCCGTCGCCCTGGACCTGCTGTTCCGTCCGTACGCCTGCCTTGTGGCAGGTGACGAGGTCGTGGATGCCGCGGGGCGCGCCTGGCGGTTCGACGCGCCGTGGGACTGGCACCCGTTCGACGGTCAGGAGCCGTCGGAACCCGCCTGGCCGCTCAGTCTCCTGACCCGCGACGGCCGCGCCGACGACGCGGCGGCGACCCTCGTGGCGCGGGCGACGCGCAGCGGTTCGCACGAGCACGAGCTCGCCCGCTGGGTGGAACTGACCCAGGCCAGACCCACCCGCCTCGTCGTCGTACGGGACCCTGCCCGGCAGCCGAACCACTGACCGCCGAACGCTCCAACATCCCTTTTGCCCCGAGGGGTTCCGCCGGTTCGCGCGTAAACAGAAACGACGCTGCCGGCGACACCTGAGAATCAAGGAGCAGGGGACGACATGAGATTCCTGGAGCGTGAGCGCGCGGCCCTCGCCAAACTGCTGCCCGGCCTCGACGAGAGTCTGAGGGCCGTACCGCTGATGACACTTGAAGGGCCGAAGAGCCCCGGCATCGGGTTGTTCCGGGAGGCGGGCGGGCCGGGTCTGCTGGCCCCGACCGCCTTCCAGGGCCGGGGTGCCACCGCGCTGGAGACCCTGCGGGTGCAGCGCGCGCTCGGCAGTCGTTCGCCCTCGCTCGCGGTGGCGACGACGATGCACCACTTCTCGATGGCCACGCTGGTCGGGCTGAGCGACTCCGGCGAGGGGCTGGAGTGGATGCTCGTCCAGGGCGTCGCGTCCGAGAACCGGCTGATGGCGTCCGGCTTCGCCGAAGGACGCAGCGGCACCGGCATCCTGTCGCCCTCCATGTCCGCCACGGTGACGCCCGAAGGGGTGCGGATCACCGGCGTGAAACGGCCGTGCAGCCTCGCCCGTTCCATGGATCTGCTCACCGCGAGCGTGATGGTGCCGTGCGAGGAGGGTGAAGGAGAGGAACTGGCCGTGGCGCTGGTTCCCGCCGAGAGCGAGGGGCTGAGCGTCAGCGGCTTCTGGTCGAGCACCTTCCTGGCGGGCGCCGAGAGCGACCAGGTGACATTGGACAACGTACTGGTCCCCAAGGAGCTCCTGGTGCGCACGGCCTCGCCGGCCGGGGCCCGTCTCGACGAGGTGCAGACCGCCGGTCTGGTCTGGTTCGAGCTGCTGATGACCGGCAGCTACCTCGGCGCCGCGAGCGCCCTCGTCGAGCGGGTGCTGCTCAACGACCGGGTGCCCGACGCCGAGCGGGTCCGGCTGCTGGTGGAGATCGAGGGCGCGACGGCGGCGGTCGAGGGCCTCGCCCGCCGGGTGGACGAGGACGCGCCCGACGAGTCCGCGCTCGCCGACTCGCTCTACGCGCGCTACACCGTGCAGGACGCCCTCGCCCGGATCGTGCCCCGGTCCGTCGAACTGCTCGGCGGGCTCAACTTCATGACCTCGGACGAGGTCGGATATCTCGCCGCCTGTGCCAACGGCCTCGCCCTGCACCCCCCGTCGCGCTCGCGGATGACCGGCCCGCTGTCCGCCTACCTCGCCGACGAGCCGCTGACCATCGCGTAACCCCGGCCGGCCCGAGCGCCCCGAGAGGGGCGCGAGGAACGGCGCGACCAGCCACGAACACCCCGCAGTCGCCGTCGAACAACAAGAACCGAGCTCATAGGCGCCCGGCGCGCGCAAAACCCCAGCACCCGAACACCCACCCACCCGGACAGCCGCCCGCCCGTCCGGCAGGACCTACGCTCACTCGACCGAGGGGATCACCGCCATGCCTCTGTCCCGGCCCCGGCCCAGCGCTCCGACCAGCCCGCAACCGCCCGCGAAACGCCCCACGATTCTGCTCACCGGCGGCGCCGGAGTACTCGGCAGAGCCCTGATCGAGGAGCTGTCGCCGGACTTCAGAATCGTCTGCCTGCGCCATCGCACGCCGGTGAACGACCACCGGGTCCGCGAGGTCCGCGCCGATCTGCTGGAACCCGGACTCGGCCTGACCCAGGCGGACTTCACCCAGCTCATCGCCGAAGTGGACCTGGTGGTGCACTCCGCCGCCGCCACCAACTGGAAGGCGGAGCCGGACCAGATCCGGCGGGCCAACCTCGACGGCACGATCGCGATGCTCGACCTCGCCGCTCGCGCCGAGGCCCCGTTCTTCCACATGAGCACGGCCTTCGTCGCCAACCCGCTGGCTCCGGAGGAGCAGGAGCGCTTCCCCGGCGCCGCCGCGTACCTCGCCTCCAAGACGGCGGCCGAACAGGTCGTGCGCGACGCCCCGGTGCCGGGCGTGATCATGCGCCCGTCGGTGGTGATGGGTGACTCCGTCACCGGTCGGATCGCCGGGATGCAGGGACTGACCCGGGCGCTGGGCGCCATCGTGAAGGGGCAGGTGCCGGTGCTGCCGGGAGCGCCGGACGCACGGATCGACATGGTGCCCCAGGACATCGTCGCGCGTGCCGTGGGCGATCTGGTGCGGGCCGGTGTCACGGGCGGCGAGTACTGGCTGACGGCCGGCACGGAGGCGCTGCTGCAGCGTGAAGTGGTCGACACCTGCCTGGAGTTCGCCAACCAGTGGGGACCGCGTCCGCATCCGCCCCGGCTCATCCCGCTGGAGTCGGTGCACCGGCTGCTGCTGCCGCTGATCGAGGGCCCCACGTTCCCGGAGTCGCTGCGCCGCCGCTTCCAGACGTACGCGGAACTGCTGCTGGTCTTCCAGCGGGCCCTCCCCTTCGAATCGTCGCTGGGGTCGCCGCACTGCGGCACGGCCCTCTCGAAGGACGCCCTCCGGCGGGCCCTGGTCCGCAATCTGGCCGCCTGGTCCACCGGGCGTGGCGGCATGCGCACCCGCCTGCGTCCGGGGCCAGCGCAGGACACGGCGGCGAGGAGCCAGCCCTCGCAGGCCACGCACACCCAGGAACTGGCGTCATGACCGCGGCCCCCGCCGTGGCGCCGGTCACCGGATCCGTGGCGCCGGTCACCGACCCCGCCACGGACCGTGCGCACATCGCCCGGCTCTACCGCGAGCACCTCTCCTCCGGCCGCTCGGTCCTCGGCACGGTGCTCGGCGGCATGCTGGAGACGGCGTCCGACGGCGCGTGGGTGTTCACCGAGGACGGCCGCCGCTACCTCGACTTCGGCGGTTACGGGGTCTTCATCCTCGGCCACCGGCACCCTCACGTGACCGCGGCCGTGCACCGCCAGGTGGACACCCATCCGCTGGCCGGGCGGGTCTTCCTGGAGCCCGTCGCGGCCCTCGCCGCCGAGGCGCTGGCCGCACGGACCCCACCGGGCCTCCACCACGTCCACTTCGTGAACTCCGGCGCGGAGGCCACCGAGGCCGGTCTGAAACTGGCCCGGGCGCACGGCCACACCGCCCTCGTCTCCACCCTCGGCGGATACCACGGCAAGACCCTGGGCGCGCTGACCGCCACCGCCAACCCGAAGTACCAGCAGCCCTTCCGGCCGCTGCTGCCCGACAGCACGGCCGTCCCGTACGGGGACGCCGCCGCGCTGGACGCCACGCTCGCCGAACTCGGCCGCCGGGCCTGCGTGATCGTCGAGCCGGTGCAGGGCGAGGGCGGCGTACGCATTCCACCGCCGGACTATCTGGCGGAGGTGAGCCGGCTGTGCCGGACGTACGGGGCCTTCCTGATCCTCGACGAGATCCAGACGGGCCTGGGACGACTGGGCTCGTGGTGGGGCATGGACGCCGAGGGCGGCTCGCCCCCGCAGCCCGACGTACTACTCGTCGGCAAGGGTCTCAGCGGCGGCGTCGTGCCCGTCGCCGCGATGGTCGCGACCCCGGCGGCCTACGCGCCGTTCTCCCGCGACCCCTATCTGCACACCTCCACCTTCGCGGCCTCCCCGATCGCCTGCGCCGCCGCGCTCGCCGCGGTCGAGGCCCTGGAGAGTGAGGAGGTCGTCCCGCGCGCCAGAACCCTGGGCGAGCGGCTGCTCGCGGACGTCCGGGCCGCCTGTGCCCCGTACACCGGCGGCCTGGTGCGCGACGTCCGCGGGCGGGGGCTGCTGATCGGCCTGGAGTTCGCCGAGGAGCAGGCCGTCGGCGAACTGATCCTGGAACTGGTCGGGCGCGGCGTCCTCGTGAACCACTCCCTCAACGCCACCCGGGTGCTGCGGCTGACGCCGCCCGCGATCGTCGGCGAGGAGGAGGTGCGGCTGTTCCTCACCGCGCTGACCGAGGCGCTGCGCGTCGTCGCGACCCACATCGGCTGACCCGTCCGCTACCGCCGACCCGTCCCTACCGTGGAAAGGCAACACCTCCCATGCGTCACGTGACCGTACGGCTGACCGCCCACGACGTCGACCCCGAGACCGCCTACCAGCGGATCCGTGACTTCCGCCGGTATCCCGAAGTCACCGAGACCGTCCGCGAGGTCGTGGTCCATCCGCCCCATGACGACGGCACGGTGGTGTCGGACTGGACCGTGCGCTTCAGGAACGGTCTGATGCGCTGGTCGGAACGGGACGCGTTCTTCCCGAAGACACGAACCATCGGTTTCACCCAACTCACGGGCGACTTCGAGCTGTTCGAGGGCACATGGCGGTGCGCGTCGGGCGAGGACGGTACGGCGGTGACCTTCGACGCCGTCTTCGACCTGGGCATCCCGACCCTGGCGGAACTCCTCGACCCGGTCGCCGACTCGACGCTGCGCAGCAACATCGAGCGGATCCTGCGCGGGCTGCTCGGCAGGGTCACCCCCACCACCCCGGCCCAACTCGCCGACAGCGTCGCCTCCGCGCATGGCTGAGGTCACTCTCGCGCCCCGTCAGCCCCGTCCCCACGGCCCGTCCGCCGCGGGCTGGGACACACTGCGGGACGAGCCCGGCCCCGACACGGTCCGCTGTCTCGGTCTCTACGCCAAGCTGACGGCCGGCGTCACGGTCGTCACGGCGCTGGACGGGGCGGGCCCGACCGGGATGACGGTCTCCGCGCTGACCTCCCTGTCGGCGCGGCCGCCGCTGGTCCTCGCGTGTCTGCGGGGCAGTTCCCGCACGTTGACCGCCCTGCGGGAGCAAGGCGCCTTCGCCGTAAATGTGTTGACGGAAGGTCAGAAATCGGTCGCCGAACTCTTCGCCGACTCCACCGTGCCGCCCGCCAGGCGGTTCGACGGCAGCCCGGTGCGCCGGGTGCTCGGCCTGCCCGTACTCGTCGAAGCGCTCGCGTGGTCGGTGTGCCTGGTCGAGGACGTACGACCGTACGGGGATCACCACGCCGTCGTCGGACGGGTGATGGCGGTGGAGGTGAACGGCGGACGGCCGCTGCTCTGGCACGACCGAGCGTTCCACGCGCTGCCCGCGGCGACCACCGACTGAGCCCACCAGAAGTCAGGACGGAGGCCCGGCCGGGGCTTTTCCCCGGCCGGGCCTCCCCGTATTCACGACCGTTCCGCACACAGAACCGAGGCCAAGGAGGCCCCATGCCCCTGCCCCGCATTCCCGGCGTGAACTCCGAGAGCGCCGCTACCGAACTGCTCAGGACGCCCGAGCGGCTGGCCGGCAACACCCAGTCCGCCACGCACCGGCTGGTCGCCGGCCTCGACGGCGACCCCGAGACGGACGACTGGGGCCTGCCCCCGACACCGGAGCGTCCGCACCCGGTCGTCCTCGTGCACGGCACGCTCGGCGACCGGGAGTCCGTCTGGCGGAAGCTGGCGCCCGCGCTCCGAACGGCCGGGCACCGCATCTTCCGCCTCAACTATGGTGAACTGCCCACGCTCCCTCGTCTGTACGGTCTCGGCGACATGCGGAAGTCCTCCCAGGAGCTCGCGGACTTCGTGGACCGGGTGCTGGTGGACACCAAGGCGTCGAAGGTGGACCTCGTGGGCCACTCGCAGGGCGGGATGCTCCCGCACTACTACCTCAAGTACCTCGGCGGGGCCGGGAAGGTGCGCCGAGTCGTCGGGATCGCGCCCAGCAACCACGGGGTCGAGGTGGCGGGCCTGACGAAGCTGGTCCGCCAAGTCCCGGGCGTTCAGGCCGTCGTGGAGGACAAGGTGCTCTTCCGGATCAGCCCGGCCTTCACCCAGCTGCTGCACGACTCGGAGTTCGTGGGTGAGCTGGTGGCTCCGGGCGACACGGTGGACGGGGTCGACTACACCGTCATCTGGTCGACCCGGGACGAGCTGGTCCAGCCCCCCGAGGCCCAGCAGCTGAAGCCCGTCCGGCCGGAGCACCCGGTCACCAACACCTGCCTTCAACTCCTCGCCCCGCAGAACCGGACCACCCACCTGGCCATGCCGTACGACCCGATCGTGGTGCGGGAGACGCTCAAGGCGCTGGCCGACTGAGTCCCGTACGACGACGAGGAACCCGTACGACGACGGAGCGGACGAAAGGGAGGGGGTGGTGCGGGCCCCGCCGCACCACCCCCTCCTTCGCGTGGTCGGCTCAGAACGCCGTGCAGCGGCCCTTCTCACCGGGCCAGAAGCAGACCTGGCCGATGACGCCGAAGCCCGCGACGCCGTCCGGGGTGATCTTGTCGAACCGGGGTGTGGGGATCTGCAGTCCGTTGATCCCGTCGCCGGCGAGCGGCCCGCTCGTCACGGTGCGCTCGGGCACGGGGCTGCCCTGCTTGAGATCACCCTTGAAGTAGAGGCTGCCGACCTCACCCGTGTTCCAGGTGCCCACGCCGTTGCCCTCCACGGAGAAGGTCGGCGGGAACACACCGAATCTTCCGGTGCCGTTGACGCCGAAGACGATGTCGGTCAGCTGCGGCGCCGCCCCGCTGGGCGAGCGGCAGTCCAGGTACCCGATGTGCCCGGTCACCTCGGCCTCCTTGACCCGCACACTGAGCGGCGGACTGAAGTTCACCTCGGCGTCGAGGCGGCACACGAGGTCGGGCACCGGTGCGGCCCGTACCCCGGCCGGTTCGGCCTGGGCCGCGGGGGCGGCCAGGGCAGTCCCCGCGAGGAGGGCGGCGGCCAGCACCGACCTCCAGCCAAGGCGGGACAGCGGGGACATCTTCGCTTTCGCCTTCACTGAGAACGTCACGGTCTCTGGTTCCTTTCCTTCACGCCGTGGCCGTGGTGCCACGGAGAACTTCGCTCGCGGAGCCGAGATGCTCGGCGAGGTCGCGGTACGACTCCAGGACGCCCGTCTCGACGTACGGGATCTCCCGCTCGACGCAGAACTGCTTGACGAGGGGATAGGCGCGGCGCAGCGCCGCCCTGGGCATGCCGGGGAAGAGGTGGTGCTCGATCTGGTAGTTGAGGCCGCCGTAGAAGAAGTCGCCGATGTAGCCGGTGGGCAGGGTGCGCGAGGTGAGGACCTGGCGCTCCAGCCAGCTCCACTCCTTGCCCACCCGGGTCGGCAGGCCCTTGTGGTTGACGGCGAAGGCGAGGCCGAGCAGATAGCCGAGGAGGACCTGGTGGACGGCCAGGAAGAGCAGGACGGACGGCCAGGGCAGGAGCACGAAGAGCGCGCCGAAGAACAGCACCGCGTGCAGCACCATCAGACCGCCCTCGATGAGGGGCTTGCGCAGGGCCCTGCGGCGCAGGGCGATGACGCCGGCGATGCGCAGCACCAGGGCCTCCAGACCCAGCAGCGGGAAGAACAGGTAGCGCTGGTTGGCGGCGAGGAAGCGGGCGAATCCCTTGCGGTCCTGGGCTTGTTCGGGCGCGAAGATGGCCACGCGGCGCAGGATGTCGGGGTCGAGCTCCAGGTGGTTGGGGTGGTTGTGGTGCCGGTTGTGGTGCTGCACCCACCAGCCGAAGCAGACCCCGAGCATCAGGTTGCCGTGGACCAGGCCGAGGGCCTGGATGAACTTCCGGGACCGGGTGATCTGACGGTGTCCCGCGTCGTGCACGAGGAAGGCGAGCTGCTCGTGCCAGACGGCGAGCCAGACCGCGGCCAGGACCACCTTCCACCAGGTGCCGCCGGAGAAGGCCAGCGCGGCCCAGCCGAGGGCGTTCATCAGCCAGACCACCGCGATCCCGGTCACGTACTGGCCCGTGCGGGGCCGCATGAGCCCGGCGGCCTGGACGCGCCGGGTCAGTTCGCGGAAGTCCTCGTCCGAAGCCGGTTCATGCGGTGAGGAGTTGAGTGCCGGGCTGTCGGTCATCGGTGTGCCACCGACCCCTTCGTTGTTGGACGTCGGCGATGCGGGCGGGCCTGCGTGGCCTGTTCACGGGGTCAGGCCCATGTCGGCGAGGCGCGCTTCCTGGGTGACACGCGACCATTCCGCGGCGGCGAGCATCCGTTCCTCGGGGGTGGTGTCGACCAGGCGGCGCCCCGGCCACAGCTCGTAGTCGCCGGGGATGTCGCGGTGCTGGTCCAGCCCCTGCTGGTAGAGCTGTTCACGGCGGAAGGTCATCTGCTGCACCGGGAGCTCGGACCACAACCGCATCCCGCGCCGGACCAGTTCACCGATCCGCTCCAGATCCTCGGGGTGCTGCCGGACATGGCGGCGGACGATCGTGGTGCCCACGGACAGATGCCGGATCTCGTCGATGCCCGCGGCGCGTTCGATCTCGGCGGCGGGCGGGTCGAAGGGCCGCCATTTGCGCTCGCTCAGCTCGGCGGTGGGCGCGAGGACTCCTTCGACCAGGACGGTGAGGGTGATCACGCCGCCGATGTAGTCGCGTTCCTTCTCCATGACGGCCAGCCCGAACTCCTCCAGGGGATTCAGGACGGCGTCCCGGTGAACCCCTGCGAGCGACTCCATGGTGGCTTCCAACTCGTTCAGCGTCACGCCCAGTTCGAGCAGGTGGCCGCGGAACGCGTAGGCGTGGCGGGCCTCGTCCATCAACTGGGAGGTGTAGAAGTCCATCCCGGCGAGGTCGGGGGCGTACGCGACGAGGAAGGCGATGGCGCGGGCCGCCTTCTCCTCCGCCATCGAGCGGAAGGCGAGCTCCTGCATGACGGCCTGGCGCAGCGGCCCGTCCACCATCATGTGGGCCGGCACCGGTACGTCCGGGGAGCGGCCCAGGGGATCGCCGCCGAGGGTGCCTTCCGGCACGGCCCGGAACCAGTAGCCGAGGTCGCAACCCTCCGGTGTCAGCTCGGTGCGCAGCGCGCCTTCCAGGAGACCTGGGGCGCGGTGCCGGTCGGCCTCCGCCGGGAACTTCTCGATGGATGTGGTCATTTCAGCCTTTCTGAATCACGGAAGGACGGCCGGGGCCCGGGAGCGGGTCAGACCGACTTGGTGAGGCGCATCAGCTGCCAGACGGCGCCGGGGCTCACCCGGCCCTGGAAGGCCAGGTACTCCGGTTCGATGAGCTGCGGGCGCCATTTGAGCTTGAAGGACTCCTGGGCGGCCGCCGGATAGATGGCGCGCCCCTTGGCCGCCAGCACCTCCACGCAGCGGTGCAGGAAGGTGCTGGTCGGGCCGGGCGCGGCCGTGTCCGAACCGAGCTGGACGAACGGGGTGAAGCCGAGGTGCAGCCAGCCGCAGCCCTCGTCCTGGAACTGGCGCAGAGCGGTGGCGAACAGCAGCTCCACCGTGCCGGGCGGCGCGTCCGGAAGCCGCCGCGTGAGGTCGTACAGCCAGCCGGCGTGTTGGCCGAAGACCGGTGAGTACGACACATAGCCGACCGTCCGTCCCTCGTGGACGGCGGTGAACAGGCGCCGGTGCGGTGCGCCGGGGCCGCCGCGCTCGCCGATCAGGAACTCGAGCTCCTTGACGTGCCGGCCCTTGGCGCGCAGCCAGGCGGCGTCCACCGCGTCGAGGGCCGCGGTGACGTCCTCGCCGTCCCGCTCCCCGGCGGGCACCTCGGCTACCGAAACCCTTTCTCTGCGGGCCCGGTTGACCATGTTGCGCACCTTGACCATGCGCTGGCCGCCGAGGCTGTACCCGTCGAGCGCGATACTGAAGGAGGCGCCGAACTGGTTGACGACGAAGCCGTGTCCGGCGTGCAGTTCGGCCTGCTGGCGAGAGAGCTGGACGGCGGCGACCCGGCGTCGCTCGCTGCCGGCCCGGGCGAGCAGCGCGGTCAGCAGGCTCGGCTGGTCCCGCACCGCGCATACCGGTCCGCCCAGTTGGAACAGGTGCCGCCGGCCGGCTTCCCGGTAGGGGACGAATCCGTCGACACCGTCCCTACGGAAGCGGTGGTTGCCGCTGTTCATCGCGAGGAAGGCGCTGCTGTGGCTGCCGTACCTGCGCAGCATCTCGTACGCCTCCGTGTCGGCCGGAGCCTGGGCGGCGCTCACCGCACCGCCGCCTCGTGCCAGGGGACGGTGGCGAAGTCCCGCAGCGGGCCCTGGACGGCGGGGTGCGGAACCGGCTCGAAGGACACGGTGAACGACTTGGCGAAGTTGCCGAACAGCGCCCGGTCCCCGAAGAGATGGATGGGCAGCACCAGCAGCGCCCACTCCCAGCCGTACGCCAGGACCCAGGCGCCGAGGACCGCGCCCTGCACGCTCAGGCTGTGCATGGTGTTGTAGAGCACGTAGTAGACGCGGGAGACCCGCTGGTCGGGGCTGCGGTGGTAGGCGAGCGCGCCCGGCAGATAGCCGATGACGTCGACGTAGGCGAACAGGGCGACGGCGACCCACCAGCGCACCTCGGCCAGGTGCGCGAGGAAGAATCCTGCCGCCACCAGGAGTCCGAGCAGGTATTCGAGGCGCAGCAGCCGGTAGGTGGTGGGGGTCTGGCAGAGATTGTGGCCGTCCACGGTCACCGCCCGCCGGCCGGGCTCGTCCCGTCGTCCGAGGTCGCCCCGCTGTCCGGGATCGTCGCGGTGACCAGGATCATGCTGTCCGTCTCGACCCCCGAGAACGCGGCCAGATGCGGGGCGAACCGCTCGACGGCGTACGGCAGGGCCAGCAGGTCCGCGACCCTTGCCTGCCAGCCGTAGCCGCCCCACCAGCGCTCCGCGTCCGCGAGGTGCCACACCCACGGGGTCCCCGAGCCGGACAGGGCCTCCAGCCAGGGCTTCACGAAGGGCGAGTCGGCGGTGTCCGCGTTGAGGCACTCGGCGCCGAGGCTGCTGCCCGGCGCGGAGAGCGCGCTCACCGTGCCGATCAGGCGCTCCACCGCCTCCGGGGCCAGGTAGAAGAGCAGCCCCTCGCACAGCCAGGCGGTGGGCCGGCCGGGGTCGAACCCGGCGGCGAGCAGCGCGCCGCGCCAGTCGCCGAGCAGGTCGGCGGCGACCGTGGTGCGCCGGGCGGTGTCCGGCGTACGTCCCTCGACGACCCGTTCCTTGAAGGTCTGTACGGCCGGCAGGTCGACCTCGAAGACATGGGTTCCGGCGGGCCAGTCGAGCCGGAAGGCCCGGGTGTCGAGCCCCGCTCCCAGCAGGACGACCTGCGCGCGCCCCTCCCGGGTCGTGGCGAGCAGGTGGTCGTCGAAGAAGCGGGTGCGCACGGCCAGCCAGTCGGGCAGCACCCGCTGCAGGACGCCGGCTCCCGGCGGGGCGCCGACCGCCCCGGCCGCGTCCAGGAACTCGCCCGCGAGCCGGTCGTCGAAGAGGGCGTCCGTCCGCGCGGACTCCTGGGCCCGCATGCGGACGGTCCACAGGGCCGTCTCCGAGACCCCGTCCAGGGCGCCGGGAGCCGCTTCGCGCTGAGCGTCGTGTTGCTGCATGGGCATGGGTGATTCCTTTGTGCGTACGGTTGACATGGGCGGTGGATGTGGGGCCGCTGACGGTGGATCGGGGGGCGGGGGTGGGTCAGCGGGGTGCGCGGCGGCGGTCGAGGAACAGGGCCGCGGCGCCCAGCGCCATCAGGCCGCGCGAGGGTGACCAGGGCCGCTGTCCGCCCATAGAGGAGGGCGTGTGCGGCTCGTGGAGCTGGAGCGCGAACTGACGGTTGGCCGCGTCGGAGAGCAGCCCGCGCCACTGTTCGGGGGCGGACGCGGCGGCCGAGAGCAGATCCATCGTGTTGCGGGCGACCTGGTCCACGGAGAAGTACTCGCGGATCAGGGCCAGGATGATCCCGCGTGCCTCCGCCTTGAAGACCTCCGCGAGGGCGATGTCCGGCGCGAGGCAGCGCACCGAACCCTCCAGGTTCGCGAAGGACTTGCCGAGCAGGGAGATGGCGGGCGCCGAGCCGATGCCCCGCCGGGTCGCCTTCTCCAGGACGGTGGTCAGGGACACCCCGAAGTTGATGTCCTCCAGGGAGGCGGTGGCGACCTTGGGGACCAGCGCGGCCATGTCGGCGGCGAACGCGGGCAGGTTCGACCAGGCGGTGACCCGGCCCATGTCCGCCCACGCGTGGGCGAGGCCGTGGCCGTCGTTCTGGGCGATGGCCATGAGCAGCGGGAGCAGCTGGAGGCTGGTGCGCCGGTCGAGGCGGCCGACCATGCCCCAGTCGATGAGCGTGGCCGGACCGCCGGGCAGCGCGAAGACGTTGCCCGCGTGCGGGTCGGCGTGGAACATCCGGTCGACGAAGTACCCGCGGTACATGAACCGCAGCAGGTCCTTGCCGATGTCCGTGCGCTCGCGGTCGCTGAACGAGCGGCGGTCGAGATGGCGTACGGAGGTGCCGGGAGCCAGCGACTGGATCAGTACCTTGGGGGTGGCGTGGACGACCCGGGGCACGGACAGTGACGGAAAGCGGCGGATGTTCTCGCGGGCCTCGTCCATGTTGCGGGCCTCGCCGGTGAAGTCCAGCTCGGGTTCCATCGCGTCGAAGATGGAGCCGAGCATCGCCTCGACGTCGATGACCTCGTTGAAGCGGGGCGCGGTGCGGGCGACGATCCGGGACGCCTTGCGCATCAGGGCCATGTCCGCGCGGACGGTGTCCCGGATGCCGGGCCGCTGGATCTTCACCACGGCGGGCCGGCCGCCGGGCAGGGTCACCCGGTAGACCTGGGCCAGCGAGGCCGCGCCGAGCGGGCGGACCGTCTCGATGTCGTCGAAGCGGCGTTTCCAGTCCGTTCCCAACTCCTCCTGGAGCACGGGCTCGAAGAGGGCGAAGGGCTGGACGTCGACCTGGTCGTGGAGGTTCTGCAGTTCGCCGATCATGGAGGCGGGCACCATGTCGGGCCGGGTGGAGAGGATCTGGCCGAGCTTCACGTAGAACGGGCCGAGGCTCTCCAGAGCGTGCCGCACCGCCTTCGCACGGCGTACCCCGTCCACGGAGGTGGTCCCGTCCCCGGCGGAGGCCTCGGCTTCCGCCGGGGAGTTCGGATCCTGCCGGGACCGCCGACGCTCCCGCGTCACCTGGCCGACCTCGTCGGCGACGAGGCTTCCCAGCACCTTCACAACCAGCCGGAGCCGACTGCCGAGCATGGCACCCATGTGTCACAACCTCCTGTGCCTGACGAGTTCCGTCGGTCATCCGTGCGATCGCCCACGCACGTGGGTCATGCAGCGCGATCACTCACCCGGGGTGAGGCGGTACGCGCCCGGTGAGCCCCGGATCAGCGGCGGCTCAGCCGCTCTTCCTCGCCGCCGGTGCCCGCCCGGCGCCCGTCATGGCGCCGGCCACCCCCTGGACGCCCTCCAGCACGTTCACCAGGGAGGCGACGAGCTCGGAGAGCTGGGCGATCTGCCGGGGCAGCGCGGCCAGGCCCTCCGCCATGTCGGCCGCTCCCGAGACCGCCGAAGCCGCCCCGCCGGCGACCTGACCGAGGGCGCCCAGCGGATTGGCACCGCCGAGGGCGCCGAGCGGGTTCACGCCGCCGCCCGTGAGGGCCGCGAGCGGATTGGGCGCTCCGCCGGCCAGTGCGGCCAGCGGGTTGGCGGCGCCGATGCCGGCCGCGGCGTTGGCCGCGTTGGCGAGTGCGGCCACGGGGTTGGCTACGCCGCCGAGAGCGGACAGCGCGCTGACCGTCCGCAGCACATCGCCGGGGAGTCCGTTCAGCGCCTGATACGGATTTCCCGGGGTGAGCCAGTCCGTGGAATGCGAATCATCACCCTTCCGGTCGAGAATTTCGTCGAATGCCTTCTTGGTGCTGTCGGCGATATCGCCGATGAAATCCTTGATGGTGTCCTGGGTGTTATTCTTGCTCACGGTCACTACCCTTTCCATCTCATCCGCACTCCCGTAATTCGGGAGCCGTTTTCGTCCCCGCGCCCGGCGCGCGCCGGGCACGGAAGGAAGGCGGAAATCCGTTATGCCGCTGCGCCGTCGAGCGCCCTGGCGCAGAGCAGCCGCAACCGAGCCCGCCCCCGGGTGAACGCGCCTTCGGCCGCCTTGACCGAGATCTGGTGCATGCGGGCGAATTCCAGCGTGGAGATCCCATGGGCGCGGGCGAGGACCACCTGCCGCTCCCGGCCCCGCAGGAGGTGGACCTGGCCGAGCAGCCAGCGCCCGAAGTCCTGGTCGCACACGCCTTCATCCGGCAGCTCGGGCCCGCCCACGTCCGCCGCGCGGCGCAACAGCCGCCGCCTCCGCTCCAGTTCGCGGTAGTGGTCCACGCAAAGACGCAGGGCGACCGAGGTCAGAAAGGGACCGATCCGGTCCCGGTCGAGGTTGCCGTGGGCGGCCGCTCTGAGCATCGCTTCCTGAACGCAGTCCTCCGCGTCCTGAGCATTCGGCAGCCGGCGGCGGACCAGCCTCATCAGGCGCTCCCGGTGACTGGCGATCACATCCCAGGAGAACTCCCGACGCGCCTCTTCCTGGGGTTCGTGGCTTGCTCGATCAGTCGGTCGATCGACGATTCCGCGCTCATCTAAGTGGTCTAGCAATTCCCTGTGATCCATGACCCCGAGATTGATTTCTTGGTGCGAATCGAAATATTCGCACGGCCTATCCCCCACCCGTCGCGAAGGTTCTTTTCCGAGTCAACACACCAACAAACCAAAGAGAATGTGTACCACTCATCCGCATGGAAAACGGAGGATCATGTTCCGGCGCACCCCGTACCGTGCTACACATTTCACACATACCTCTGCGGCACCTCACGCCTGCGGAAACGTCACGCCATAAGCGGGGCCGCACCAAAAGGGCGCCGAAATCACATCCGCCTCAGCGGCGCGCGGGGCGATCGCGCCAAAATCCCCGGCCGCGGACGGACACCCGAAGGCCGGCCCCGAACCACGGTGAGGGCCTGGGAACGGGCCAGGCCACTCCGAGGGGCCGCCGCCGCTCCCAGAGTCGTCGCGGTACTCTGGCTCGTTCTCGCCACCGGGCCCGACACCCTCGTCCCTCGGTGACCTCCCACCAAGGGGCAGCCGGGTGAACCGAACCCGGTTGACGATCCCGCGATAAAGAAGGCCATCGGACCGCCCCGGTATCGGTGACCCCGGGACCGCCCCGGCATCGATGGCCCTGGGACAACCTCGGATCATTGATACCCCAGGGGGTAAACTGAGCAGCACGACCCGAGGAGGACCCACCCCATGGCCATGTCCGTCGACGAGGAAGCCAGTACCGCGATCCTCAACCGCCTGCGCCGCGCCCAGGGGCAGCTCGCCGGCGTCATCGCCATGATCGAGGCGGGCCGCGACTGCAAGGACGTGGTCACCCAGCTCGCCGCCGTCTCCCGCGCCCTCGACCGCGCCGGCTTCAAGATCGTCGCCAGCGGGATGCGCCAGTGCATGGCGGCGGCCGACGGCGAAACACCCCCGATGTCCGAGGCCGAACTCGAGAAGCTCTTCCTCGCCCTCGCCTGATCCGGGACGGTCCGACGACATACCGCAGCGACGTGGGTCACCCGGCGGGTGACCCACGTCGCTGCTGTTGCCGGGGAGGCGTCAGACGGTGTCGATCGGATCGGTCAGCTGGTCGTGACGGCGGTGTCGTCCACGACGAAGCTGGTCTGGAGCGAGGAGTCCTCGACGCCGCTGAACTTCAGGGCGACGGTGGTACCGGCGAACGAGGACAGGTCGAAGGTCTTCTGCGCGTAGCCGGAGGCGGCGTTGAGGTTTGAGTACGTCGCCAGGGTGGTGGATCCGGCGGTGACCGTCAGCTTGTCGTACTGCGTGCTGGTGGTGGTCTCCGCGGTGTCGATGTGCAGGTAGAAGGTGAAGCTGGCCTTGCAGCCGGACGGGATCGTCACCGACTGGGAGAGCGTGTCGGTGTGCGTCGAGCCGTAGCCGTCCAGCCAGGCCTTGTACGAACCGGCGTGCGCCGCCTCGCTGCTGGAGTTGGTGATGACACCGCTGGTCGCGGTCCAGGTGGTGTTGCCCGACTCGAAGCCCGCGTTGCCCAGCAGCTGCGTCGAGGTGCAGGTGCCGCCTCCGCCGCTGGAACTCACGGTCCAGGTGAAGGACGCGGTACCGGTCGCCCCGGTGCTGTCGGTGACGGTCACGGTGGAGCTGTAGGTGCCCGCGGTCGTCGGGGTGCCGGTGATGGCGCCCGTGGAGCTGCTGATCGACAGGCCGGTCGGCAGTCCGGTGGCGGCGTATGTCAGGGTGCCGCTGTTGGTGCTGCTGGCCGAGACCTGCAGGCTCACCGCCGTGCCGACGGTGGAGGACTGGCTGCCCGGGTTGGTGACCGTAACGCCGGTGGTCGGCACGGTGATGTGGCTGCCGACGTTGATGCCGGCGAAAGCGTTGCCGACTCCCGCGTACTGGGCGGAACTTGTGCCGTACAGGGCCGCGGCGGCGCTGAGCGCGGCGGTGCGCGCTCCGGCGTAGTTGGTGCTGGACGTCATGTACGTCGTCAGCGCCTTGTACCAGATCTGCAGGGCGGCGGCCCGGCCGATGCCGGCGACGGCCACGCCGTCGGAGGTCGGGCTGTTGTAGGTGACGCCGTTGATGGTCTTGGTGCCGCTGCCCTCGGAGAGCAGGTAGAACATGTGGTTCGCGGGGCCGGACGAGTAGTGCACGTCGAGGTTGCCGACGCCGGAGTACCAACTGTCGGCGGAGCCGCCGTCCTTGCCGGGCTCGTCCATGTAACGCAGCGGCGTACCGTCGCCGTTGATGTCGATCTTCTCGCCGATGAGGTAGTCACCGACGTCGGTGGAGTTCGCCGCGTAGAACTCCACGCCCGTGCCGAAGATGTCGGAGGTCGCCTCGTTCAGGCCGCCTGATTCACCGCTGTAGTCGAGCCCGGCGGTGTTGGAGGTGACGCCGTGGCTCATCTCGTGCCCTGCGACGTCGAGCGAGGTCAGGGCATGGGTGCTGCTGGTGCCGTCGCCATAGGTCATGCAGAAGCAGTCGTCGTCCCAGAAGGCGTTGACGTACGCCGTGCTGTAGTGGACGCGCGAGTAGGCGGCGACGCCGTCGTTCTTGATGCCGCTGCGGCCGAAGGTGTTCTTGTAGAAGTCCCAGGTCTCCTGGGCGCCGTAGGCGGCGTCCGCGCCGGCGGTCTGGGTGTTCGAGCCGGATCCGGTGCCCCACGTGTCGTCGGCGTCGGTCATCAACGTGCCCGTGCCCGACGTGCCGTTGTTGAGGCTGTACGTCTTGTGGCCGCCGCGCGTGGTGTCGTACAGCTGGTACGTCGAACCGGACAGCGTGGTGTTCAGCGTGACCGTGCCGCTGTACTGGGTGTTGCCCGTGCCGGTCTTGATGCCCTGGTAGCGGTAGAGCTCCTGGCCGCCGGTGGCGTCGGTGATGACGTGCAGCTGGCTCGGGGTGCCGTCGTCCTGGAGGCCGCCGATCACGGTCTCCCAGGCAAGTTTCGGGGTGCCGCTGCCGGCCCAGATCACCTTGCGGGCGCTGTCCGTGGTGGGCTTCTCGGTGGCCAGGGACTTGGCTGCCTTCAGCGCCTTGCTCGCGGCGGCGGACTTGGTGAAGGTCGCGGTGGTGGAGGCGACCTTGATGGTCCGCTTGTTGTTGAAGGTGCTGCTCACCGTGCCGGCGGCGAGAGAGGCCGGCGGGGTGTGGACGATCACGTCGCCGCCCAGCACCGGCAGGCCGGCGTAGGTGCGCTCGTAGCGGGTGTGGAGCGTGCCGTCCTGGTCCTTGACGACGTCCTTGACGACCAGCTTCTCCTTGGCCCCGAGGCCCAGCGTGCCGGCGGTCGCCGTGGTCTGCTGCGCCGCGCTCTTCAGCAGTGCCGAGTGCTGGGCGGGGGTGAGCTTGGCCTCCAGGCCTCCGGTGCGCAGCGGACTGGGGTGGGGGGCGGCAGGCTTGGCGGCGGCGGGGACCGTCTGTATGCCGACGGCCAGGAACGCGGCGGTGACCGCCAGCGCTCCGGCTGCGGCCGCCTGACGGGGGATTCGTCTCACTCGTACTCCTACTGCTGCGGCCGCGCGTCGACGGCCGGTGACAGACCCGGGCAGACGGGATGTGCTGACCGGGACGAGCTGAGCAGTGCGGTGCGGGGCCCCTGCGCAGACCGTGTGAGGCCTGTCCGGCAGGTGAGGAAGAAGAATGGCAGCTTGACCAAGGCATGTCATGCGGACCGGGGGCAATCGAGGGTTAACCCTCGACGACGTACACGTGGGGCGCACGTACGACGTTCACGCGGGGCGCGGGCGAAGTGGTGTCACTCGAATGGCGGCACCCGGTGGACAGGCACAGGATGAGATGAAGGGGGTGTGCACGGCCAGATGGGAGTGAGCCGTCATGAGGGAGGTCAAGACGGCCGAAAAGCCTGAAGAGCGGCGCGATTTCCCGCGCGGCCACCTCGAGGTCGTCCACCTCACCGGCCTCGACTTCACCGGAGCCATGGCGGCGGAGTACGCGAAGGCGGAACGGGGATAACCCCAAAGAGCACGGCATCGCGCCGAACCGTGCCCCAGGGGTCGGCATCCCTCCCTGGTAGTACGACCGGGTCTCACGCCTGCTCCTCAGGGAGAGGGGCGGGTGACCCGTGAGCACGACGCGCGTGAGCGCGGCGGCGTGGAAGCTGGTCGTACGAATCCGAGGAGGCCACCATGAACCGCCAGATCCGCATTCGCCCCAGCCGCCGCCCCACCACCGAGCGCGAGGTGACGATCGACCGCAGGACACCGTCAGGTCGCCTGCTGCCTTACTGATACGACGGCTGCCCCACTGATCCCGTCGGCCGGCGTATCCGTTCCGCCGCGCGCACGTTGTGGGTGATGACAATGGCCACCAGACACCACGGCGAACACCGCGCGCGGATCCGGAAGGGTTGAAAGTATGATCACCCAATGTCTGACATGACCGAGACCACGCCGGGCTGGCTGACGCCCGACGAACTCGAAAGCGCGCGCGCACGCATGCCGATCCTGTACGTCGAGGCCGTGCCGGTCCGCGTCGACGACAACGGCGAAGTCACCAGCATCGGACTGCTGCTGCGCATAGGGCCGGACGGGACGGTCAGCCGCACCGTCGTCTCGGGCCGGGTACTGCACCACGAGCGGGTCAGGGACGCCCTCCTGCGTCATCTGGAGAAGGACCTCGGCCCGGTGGCACTCCCCCGTATCCCGACCTCCCTGCAGCCCTTCACCGTCGCCGAGTACTTCCCCACGGTGGGCGTCACACCGTTCCACGACCCCCGCCAGCACGCGGTCTCCCTCGCCTACATCGTCCCGGTGACCGGTGACTGCCGCCCCCGGCAGGACGCCCTCGACCTGGTCTGGTTCACCCCCGAGGAGGCCTCGTCACCCGCGGTCCTGGACGAGATGCCGGGCGGCCACGGAGCCCTCCTCAAGCAGGCCCTGGCCCATGTGGGCCGGCTGTCCTGACCTCAGGCCTCCGCTGGAGTCGGCACGGTCCCCCGTCGGACCGGCGTCTACACCTCCAGGGCCCCGTGTCCGTCAAGGAGGCCCGCGACATAGGCGTGGGCATAGCCGACGCGGTGGCCGCGGCGCACACCGCCGGGGTGCTGCACCGGGACATCAAACCCGGCAACATCATGATCAACCGGTACGGCGGTGTCGCCCTCGCCGACTTCGGCCTGCCGGCCATGCCCCGGCCGGACCGGGAACTGTCGGTCACCCGGGAGGCATTGACCCCGGCGTACGCCCCGCCTGAGGCCTTCCACCTGGCCGAACCGACCCCGGCAGGCGATGTGTACTCGCTCGCCGCCACGGTCTACGCCCTGCTGCGGGGCCGCCCGCCGCACTTCCCGGAGGACGGCACCCAGATCAGTCTCGCGGAACTCATCGTGCGGCGCACCTGGCGCCCTACCCCGATCTGCCCGGAGTGCCGACGGCCCTCAACGAGATGCTCGGGCAGGCCCTGGTGGCGGACCCGGCGCGCCGGCTGTCCGATGCCGGGGCACTGCGTGACGCGCTCGCCGCCGTCGACGTGGACAGCGCGGACCGGGTCGGCTCAGGCCCCGTGCCCTGCCGGACCACCACCGTACCCGCGCACCGGGACACCCCACCGCCGCCCGAGCCCGGTCCGCCGGGCACGACCACCGTGCCGAGGCCGCCGGATCCGAAGAAGAAGGGGCGGCGCCCCCAACTGATCGCCGCGGTGGCCGCGATGGCGGTCTCGGTGAGCGTGTCGGTCACCGTGATCACCTCCCAGGGCCGGGGGTCGGAAACCCCCAAGTCCCCCTCGACCGCCTCCCGGCCGTCCGTCACCCCGTCCGCCGTGAACGCGGGGTTCGGCGGGGTGTCGACCACCATCCGGGACTGCCCCGCCGCCGCGGTCGACGGCGCGGACGGCCAGTGCGTCACCACCCCCGAGTGCTGGAGCGGCATCACCGACGTCTCGGGCACGATCACCGTCAGCCTCGCGGACTGCCGGGTGAAGCACGTGTGGGAGACCTTCGCCATCGCCCCGCTTCCCAAGGACGGCACGACGAACAACGCCCGGGACCTGATCAAACACCCCACCGTCCAGGCACTGTGCTCGCGCAAGGTCATGCTGAAGTCCAGGACCGCCACCGGACGGGCCGTCACAAGCCGGTGGAGCACGGACATCCTGCCGCCGACCGCCCAGCAGTGGGCCGACGGACTCCGGGTCTTCCGCTGTGTCGCCCACGCGGCCACGGAGGACGGGGAGATCACCGACAGCCACTTCGGGTAGAGGCCGCCGACGAGCCGATGCCGGGTCACGTCGAACGACGTGACCCGGCATCGGCCTCGGAGCGCTGTCGCCCCTGCCCGCTAGACGGTCACCGGCTGGAGCTTGGCGCTGAAGTGCCGCAGGATCGGGGACTGTTCCACGATCCGGTAGCCGTGCACGGAGTCCGCGTTCTTGGCGATGGTCTCCAGGGTTCTGCCGACGTGGTCGTAGTGGCTGCGGGTGTAGACGCGACGCGGCAGCGCCAGCCTCACCAGCTCGTACGGGGGACTCTTCACCGGGTTCCCGTCCTCGTCCTCCTCACCGAGGTACAGCGAGCCCAGTTCGGCCGACCGGATGCCGCCCTCCAGGTAGAGCCGGCAGGCGAGGGCGTGGCCGGGGTACTGGTGGGGCGGTATGTGGGGCAGCAGCCGGCCGGCGTTGAGGTAGATGGCGTGCAGACCGGGTGGCTCGAGGATGTCCACGCCGGCGGCGCGGACCCGCTGGGCCAGGTGGTCGGCGATCTCCGCCCGCTCCGCGAGGTAGGAAGGTTCGGTCACCTCCTGCAGACCCTGGGCGATCATGTCGAGGTCGCGTCCGGCCAGACCCCCGTAGGTGGGGAACCCCTCGGTGGCGATGAGGAGGAGTTGGCACTTCTGGGCGAGTTCCGGATCGTTCAGTCCGATGAAACCGCCGATGTGGACGATGCCGTCCTTCTTGGCGCTCATCACACAGCCGTCGGCCAGACGGAACGCCTCTTCGGCGACCTGACGCGGGGTGCGGTCCTTGTACGCCGCCTCGTGCCGGGTGACCAGCCAGGCGTTCTCGGCGAACCGGGCGGCGTCCAGGATCAGGGGGACGCCGTGCCGACGGCAGAGTTCGGAGGTCCGCCGCAGGTTCTCCATGGAGACGGGCTGACCGCCACCGCCGTTGTTGGTAATGGTCATGACCACCGCGGCGACCCGCGAGCCGGTCGTCTCGGTCAGCCCCCGCTCCAGGGCCTCGAGGTCGATGTTCCCCTTGAAGGGTTCCAGGCTGTCCAGGTCCCGCGCCTCGGCGCAGGGCAGGTCGCGCGCCACACAGCCCGCCAGCTCCACGTTGGCACGGGTGGTGTCGAAGTGCGTGTTGGACAGGACGGTGTCGCCGGGCTTGAGGAGGTTGGAGAACAGAAGTCGCTCCGCCGCGCGCCCTTGGTGAGCCGGCAGGATGTGGCTGTAGCCGGTCAGTTCCGTCACCGTGTCACGGAAACGGTAGAAGGAGCGCGAGCCCGCGTAGGACTCGTCACCGGCCATGCCCACGGCGAGCTGCGCCGCGGACAGCGCACCGGTCCCCGAGTCGCTCAGCAGATCGATGGTCACCTCTTCCGCACGCAGATCGAACAGGTTGTAGTGCACTCGTTCGACTGCCGCTTTGCGCTGCTGGGGGGTGGTGAGCGGGATAGGTTCGACGACCTTGATCCGGTACGGCTCCATCCTGATTTCTGCGCCTGCCTTTCCGTTTCCTACTGAGTGGAGGGTCTCGCGCGGCTCGGTGCCCGCCGCGCGATGGGGGAAGAACGTCTGATGGGGCGACTGGGCCCGCACCGGCGGTCGTACCTCGTACGCCTCCGAGGAGATGTACGCGGTCACGCGCGGCGGTCGGCCACGCTCGTGGACCAGCGCCAGATAGGCGATGAGTCCCACGCCGTCGTGCAGCAGTCGCGAGGTGACGGTGGCCAGCGACCGGTCGAGCGCCGCGGTGTCCATGCCGTGTCGGCGCAGCACGGCCACCGCTCGCGCGTAGGCCTCCCCGTCGTGCCGGACGTAGTCCCTGACCGGCACGTGGAGGGTGAAGCCGCTCGGCAGGCCGGTCGCGGACTCCGTGAAGGAGTGGCAGGAGAGCACGGGGCGCCCCTCCAGCCGTACGCCTTCCGCGGCACCGGGGTGCTGCGCCGAGCTGTCGAGCCCCGCCGCGACCCGCAGGAACTCCCGTACGGTCTCGGGCCGGGGGCCGGGGTCCGTGCGTGGCAGCTCACCGGCGTCGGCGGCGGCCAGGTTCCGATGGGTGACGTAGACCTTGACCCGGGGTGTCTCCCAGTCCCCGAGGTCGAGGGCGAGGAACGGATAGCCGTCGGCCCGGGGCAGTGCGGCGAACGCCTGCCGGTGGCCGAGCCTGTCCAGCGCCTCACGGACCGTCTCGGCGGCCCGATCCGCCCCGGACGCCGCCGGGTTGAGATAGACCTTGACCTTGGGGACTCCGCCGGGCCGCAGCTCCAGGGCCAGCCAGAGCGCCAGCGGGCCCTCGGGTACCGGCGGGAAGAACAGGTCCTCCAGCCGGTCGAGTTGGTCGGTGGCGAAGCCCCAGCGCTCCGCCATGTCCCGGACCACACGCAGTCCGGCGCGGCCGTTCTCCGCCAGGCCTTCGGCGCCGTACCCCGGTTCCAGCAGCACGCGCAGGGTCGGGGGCGCGTCCGGCACGAAGGCGAGGGAGTACTCCACCGGCGTGTGGTCGTCGGACAGGAAACTCGGGTAGGACGGCGGTTCGCCCAACGGACGCTCCGCCACGGGACCGAGACAGTCGGTCAGGACACGCGCGTAGATCTCACCGTCGGACGGTTCGAGACCCATGGCTTGGCACAGCCGGAGTAACTGGTCGGCCACGTAACCGCCGAGCGGTTGCGTCGCCGAGACCGGTCCACCCCCTGTGCGGGAGGTGATCATCGCCCCACCGCGCGGGTGGGCCCGGGGAGGAGGGCAAAAAGATACCCGCCCGTACGGGCGGGTATCTCGCCATCCGGCGTGGGTGGTGCGACGGGTATGACGCGGAGGTCGAAGCGCCCCCGGTAGGTCTGTCGTCGGGGACGGAGCGTGGCTGCGAAGTGCTGTGCTGAAGTGGCGTCAGTGGTCGAGGGCTCCACGACACCTCCTTAACTTGTGATCAACACGATTGCCGCGCTCTTCCCTACCCCTCCGGTTGAATATTGATGCAGTGCGAGGATGTTGGTGGCTGTTGCGTAGCTCACGCTTTCCACCAGGACAGGAACGAACTCCACAGCCCGCCACGATCGTGCCGGCCCTGCGCGCCTCCTTGGTCGCCGCGCGCCGAGGTCTCCGGACGCTGCTGCGAGTCGGGCTGCCGGGTGGCCCGTGCGGGGGTGAAGCGGGCCGGAAGCGCGGCCAGCGCCCGGTTGAAGGGGCCGGGACGCCAGGTCAGACTGTCCTCGGGCACCGCCAGTTCGACATCGGGCAGCCGGTTGAAGAGGTTCTCGATGGCCGTCACGGTGATGAGCCGGGCGGGGTCCTTGGCCGGGCAGGCATGCGGTCCCGCGCTCCACGCCAGGTGGGAGCGGTTGCTGGAGGCATGACGGGATGCCGCGAGCGCCGGGTCGGTGTTGGCGGCCGCGAAACTGACCAGGACCAGGTCGCCCGCCGCCAGCTTCTGTCCCCCGAACTCCATGTCGGCCGCCGGGTAGTGCGGCGCGTAGTTCGCCATGGGCGGGTTCTTCCACAGCGTGGTGTCGATGGCCTCGTCGATCAACCCGCCCGCCGCGTAACGGTCGTTGGTCAGCAGCAGGTGCAGGGTGTTGGAGATGAGGTTGCGCAGCGGCTCCGCGCCCGCGCCCAGGAGCAGGACGAGCTGGTGGGCCATCTCCTCGTTGGTCAGGCGCGCCTGATGCTGCATCAGCCAGGAGGTGACGTCGTCGCCGGGCCGGGACCGCTTGAGGGCCACCAGCTCGCCCACGGCCTGGCCCAGCACCTCGTTCGCCTTCTCGGCGTTCACACCGTCGAAAATGCCGGATATACCGAAGAGGACCCGGTCGCCGATCTCCGCGGGGCAGCCGAAGAGTTCGTTGAACACGAAAAGGGGCAGCAGCTTGGCGTAGTCGTTGAGCAGATCGGCCGAACCACGGGTGTGGAACTGGGCGATGAGGTAATTGGAGACCCGCTCGGCACTCTGGCTCAGCCAATGCGAGTCGACCCGCGCGAAACTGTCCGTGATCGCCTGCCGCAGCCGCATGTGGTCGGCCCCGTCACTGAACATGGCGTTGGGCCGGTACGCCAGAAGCGGAAGCACCGGACTGTCCGGACTGATCACACCTTCGTTGAAATCCCGCCAACGGCGCGAGTCCTTCCGGAAGGCACCCGCGTTCTGGAGCAACTGGAGCGCCACCGAGTAATCCGTGACCAGGGTCGCCTCGACACCGGGGGCGAGTTCCACCGGAGCGGTCGGCCCGTAGTGACGCATGTACTCGTAATAGGCTTGCGGATCGGCCGCGAACTCCGACCCGTGCAACGGCACCGGCTCACCCGTGGCATGAGCCGGGCAGCCGGGTGGTGGCACAGGGACGGTAGATTCAGTGTTCATGTTTGCTCCTAGCGGGCACGGTCCGCAAATAGTGAACGAGGGTGATCAGGGCGCTTGCTGATGAATTCTCGTCGCGAGCGTCGCAGGTGACGACCGGAGTGTCGGGGAGCAGATCCAGCGCCTCGCGCAGCGCCTCTTCGCCACGAAGCGGCGTACCGTCGAAGTGGTTCACGGCAATGGCGTAGGCGAGTCCGTACTGCTCGATCAGGTCGATGACGGCGAAGGAGTCCGCCAGCCGCTCGGGGTCGACCAGCACGAGCGCTCCGAGAGCGCCGCGCGCCATGTCCTCCCACATCTGCACGAACCGCTGCTGGCCCGGCGTACCGAACAGGTACAGCACGACGTGATCACTGATCGTGAGGCGCCCGAAGTCCATGGCCACCGTGGTGGTGGTCTTGCCGCGGACGCCCTTGAGGTCGTCGATGTCCTCGCCGGCCTGCGTCATCGTCTCCTCCGTGGTCAGCGGAGGAATCTCGGACATGGTCCCGACGAAGGTGGTCTTGCCCACCGCGAAGTGCCCGACGATCAGGATCTTCACGGCGGTCTGTGCCGCTCCGCCGCGGACGTAGGCCTTCTCATCCAAAACGGGCCCGGAGACCATCCAGCACCTCCTGAAGAATCTGCTCGTCGACCAGGCGGGCGCGCGCGACCGGTGCGCGCGTGATGAGGTATCCGCCTTCGGCGAGGGCATTGAGAAGGATCTTCACCACACCCATGGGCAGGCGCAGGTGTCCCGCGATCTCGGCGACCGAGAGGTAGCCGCCGGAGCACATCTCCAGCAGGCTCTGCTCCTCGGGGGAGAGCCGGGCCGGCCGCTGCTGGTGGTCGGCCGCCGCCGTGACCAGCGTGATCAGGGAGAACTGGTCCCCGTCGGGAAGGTCGCGGCCATTGGTGATGACGTACGGCCGCACTAACTCCGCGGCCTCGGGCTCCTGCCGCTCGGAATCGGTCACTGGCGTGCGCCGATGTTCTCGCGCGGCGGAGTCGTCAGCGCCTTGCCCAGCTGGCCGACGAGCTGCTGCATGCGGAAGGTGATCTCCCCCATCTCGACGTTGGGAGAGGCCGAGACCGCGAGGTACGCGCCGTCACCGGCGGAGATCAGGAAGACCCAGCCACCGTCGAACTCGACGAGCGTCTGCCGCCACTTCAGATCGGACCCGTCGCAGAAGAACCCGATCGAGCGGCTCAGCGACTGCACACCGCTCATCGCGGCGGCGACGGTGTCCGCGTGGTCCCTGCCGACCCCCTTCGAGGAGGCCATCAAGAGCCCGTCGGCGGAGACCAGGACCGCGTGCAGAGCCCCGGGAATCTCCAGGACGCCGTCAAGCATCCATGACAGATCGTTGTTCACGAAACCTCATGCCCTTCGCTGCTTGCGTCATGTGCGTTGCTCGTGCGGCCCGCGGGCTCCGGGTGCGCGGCTCGACCGGACTGCGTGCCGCGCTGGAAGGCACCCATGATCGAGGCGGTCTCCTCTTCGGAGCGCATCGGGGTGCCCGTGGTCATGGGGGTGCCCGTGGTCATGGGGGTGCCCGTGGTCATGGGGGCGCCCGTGGTCATGGGGGCGCCCGTGGTTTCGGAACTCGGCGGCACGATGGCCATGGCCCGCCTGCGGCGGCGCTTCGGAAGACCGTCGGCGGTCGTGGACACGGCCGCTGTGGGTTCCGGGCCGCTCGGGTTCAGCGAGGGAACAGTGCTCACAGTCTGTGCTCGCTCCTTTGGTTCCGGCATGCTGGTGAGCAGCTCGTCCGGCAGCAGCACCACCGCTCGCACACCCCCGTAGGGAGAGGTCGAGTCGACGGACACCGTGAAGCCGTAGCGCTCACAGAGCACACCGATCACGGCGAAGCCGAACTGCGGAGGATTACCGAGCCCGGAGACACCCGAGGCCCGCTCACTCGAAAGGAGTTTCGCCGCTCGGGCTTTTTCCTCCTCGTTCATGCCGACACCGGCATCGTCGACGACGATGCAGATGCCCTTGGGCACGGCACGGACATTGATCTCGACACTGGTTTCCGGTGCCGAGTAACTGGTGGCGTTGTCGAGCAGTTCGGCAAGGGCAAGAGCCACCGGTTCGACGGCCCGGTTGGTGACCGCGAAATCGACCTGCGAAAGAATCTCGACGCGCTGGAAGTGCCGGATCCTGCCCTGCGCGCTGCGGACCACGTCGTAGACCGACGCGACGTCACGCTGCCGTCCGAGCCAGCCTTCGCAGAGCACCGCGATGGACTGGGCGCGCCGCCCGAACTGCGAGTTCATGTGGTCGATCTCCAGGAGATCCTGGAGAATCACCGACTCGCCATACTTGCTCTGCAGTTTGGAAATGGCCAGCTGCTGTTCGGCGGCGAGACCCTGAAGCGTCCGCATCGCCGATTTGAGCGCGGTTCTCGTTGCTTCTTCGGCTTGCTCCTGAGCTTTCTTCACCGAGGCCGAATATTGATTCTCAAGCTCAGCATAGTGATCTCTGAGCCCTTGATTTTCCTGCCTTAAACTCCGCGCAGACCGCTTCCCACGAATAATGGCGGTAGCTGCAAGCGGAGTACCAGCGATAAGAGCCCAGAGAGCCGGGTCCTGCATGTATTGCGTCATAAGACTCTCTTCAAGCGAATGACAGCCAGCTACTGAATTCCGTCAGCGCGGCGGGCCGACAGCCCACTGCGCAAGGTTTACCGTCCGGGCCGCGCAGTTGGCCAGAAGAGTGGTTTTGTGCCCGTAGCCCGCTCGGCAAGTGCGGCGATCGTATCATCGCCCCAAGTCATGACGGACCGTCAATATGGGGAGTACTTGCGAACATTGACGGGTGGTCAGTTCAACTGTGGACAGTTCCCCTGAGGGGATATCCGATAAGGGGGCTCTGCGGCTTTCGTCAATCAGTGCCCGGAGTGGTCATCGGGCAGCGGGTCCGAGCCCGGTGGGCGCGGGGGAACCCGCGCCCACCGGGCTCGCGTTCAGCGCAGGTCGGCCGGCTCCTGGCTGTCGTCGAGGAAACCGCCGGACTGGTGTTGCCACAGCTTCGCGTAGGCGCCCTCCGCCGCGAGCAGTTCCTGATGCGTGCCCTGCTCGAGGATCCGTCCGCGGTCGAGGACGACGAGCCGGTCCATGGTGGCGACCGTGCTCAGTCGGTGCGCCACGACGAGCGCCGTCCGCCCCTCCATGAGTCGCCACAGCGCCTCCTGGACGAGGATCTCGCTCTCGGAGTCCAGCGCGCTGGTCGCCTCGTCGAGCAGCAGGATCGGTGCGTCGCGCAGGATCGCCCTGGCGAGTGCGACCCGCTGGCGCTGGCCACCGGACAGTTTGACCCCGCGCTCACCCACCATGGTGTCGAAGCCGTCCGGCAGCGCGTCGGCGAACTCCGTGACATGCGCCGCCTCGGCCGCGCGGCGGATCTCCGCCTCGGTGGCCTCCGGCCGGGCGAAGGCGATGTTGTCCCGCAGTGTGCGGTGGAACATCGCCGGGTCCTGCGGTACGTAGGCCATCTGGCTGCGCAGGTCGGCCTGGCGCAGTCTGCTGATGTCCTGCCCTCCGATCAGGATGCGGCCCGAGTCGATGTCCGTCATCCGCAGCAGCAGCCGGGCGAGCGTGGTCTTGCCCCCGCCGGACCGGCCGACGAGACCGATCTTCGCCCCGCTGGGCACCGCCAGGTCGAGTCCCTCGAAGAGCGGCTGCGCGCCCGCGTGGGCGAACGTCACCTGCTCGAAACGGACGTCGGCGGCCCGGGACAGCAGCGACTCCGGCACCTTCGGGTCGAGCACGGTCGGCGGCTTCAGCAGCAGTTCGGTGAACTGCGCGGCCTCCGTCATCGAGCTCTCCAGACGACGGTAGATCTGGTTGAACTCGAACATGATCCGCGTCGCGTTGCTGTAGTACGTGAAGGCGACCACGACCGCCTCGACGCCGTGACTGCCGCCGCCGAGCGCGACCGCGAGCAGCAGGCCCAGCGCGTTGGTCAGCACGGACATCGGCGCGACCAGGGTGTCGATGCGCAGGTTGCCGTAGTCCCACGACCTCAGCATGAGCCGCCTCGAGACCGCGACACGGGACCGGTGCTCGGCGGCCTCGCGCTCCTCGGCGGCGAACGCCCGGACCGTGTCCATGTTCATCAGGCTGTCGGCGACATGGCCCGACACCCGGGCGATCGCCTCCTCGCGCTGATCGACGAGCGCCTGGCGGCGGCGGATGAGGGGCAGCACGCACAGCGCCGTCAGCGCGATCATCGCCAGAAGTCCGACGACGAGCAGCGGTTCGTAGCGCCACAGCACCACCGCCCCGAACACCAGCGGCACGAAGCTGCCCATGACCTGGAACGTCATCGTGTCGACGAACTCCTCGAAGCGAGAGGCGAAGCTCAGCACCCGCTTGGTCAGTGACCCGGCGAAGTTGTCGTGGAAGAACGCGGCGTCCTTGGCGAACAGTTCATCCATGCCGATGACGTACAACTGCTCGATGCCGAGGGCGTCGAGGCGGTTCAGGCAGTGCAGGCCGAGGCGCCACAGTATCTCCGCGAGCAGCAGGACACCGGCGAAGCCGAGGACGTACGGCAGCGTCGAGCCGATGGAGATACCGGCGTCGCCGGCGATCCGGCCGACGAGCTTCGCGATGATCAGCGGCGCGATGTAGTTGATGCCGATGTTGCCGAGCGCCGGCAGCAGCATCGCGGGGGCCGTCAGCCGTCGAAGCCGGGCCAACTCCCGTCCGTAATAACGAAGGGCGAGGAGTACCGAGCCTTTGCCCGGTGTGCCCTCGCGCGATTCAGGCGTTCCCATCCCAACCCTGTGTTGTCGTGCGGCAGCCTGCCGCGTGCTTCTCCGGGGAGATTCCGTTGCCTCGGTGGCCGTGTGGAGCTTCGGTTTCGGGTGAGTGCGCTCGCTCGGGTCGTCCTCCGGCAGCCGGGGTACGACGACGGGCCCCGCGCGGCCCGCGGCGACACCCATGTGCGAGTACGGCGGGCCAGGAATCGCAGTGTCCCGCGACGCCGCCCGCGCAGTCCAAGCGTTTTTCTCGGCCAACGGTGCGCGTCGCACGCCTGGGCGACATGGCCGAACAGGCGTGCCCTCGATGCGCCCGAGTCTCTGTTTCCGCGCGCTCGCGCGGCGCACCATGTCGTGTTCAGCACGCTGTTCCCAGGACACGAAAAAGGCCGTCTCCTCGTCACCGAGAAGACGGCCTCCGACCTGCTGTGAAGCTGGTCGGGACGACAGGATTTGAACCTGCGACCCCTTGACCCCCAGTCAAGTGCGCTACCAAGCTGCGCCACGTCCCGTTGCCCGCCTGACCTGGGGTTTCCCCTGGCCGAACGTGCACGGAAACAATACCGCACTCGAGCCGATGGTCGCGCATCGGTTTATCCGGGGTCGACGGGAACCGGGGGCCGCAAGGGAAGGCTCGGAGCCGATGCTTGACCTGAAGCTTGCTTGAGGTTGCACGATCGTCGGCATGACGATCATCGAGGCGGAACGACACCACCGGTACCAGGACCTGCCCCACCTGATGGGGCTGATGACCGGCGACGAGAAGCACGGCCCCGCGGCGACGTCCACGCTGGACGCGCTGTGGGTGCTCTACGACCGGGTGCTAGGGGTCGGGCCCGAGCGGGTGGACGATCCGGAGCGCGACCGGTTCCTGCTCTCCAAGGGGCACGGGCCGATGGCCTACTACGCGGTGCTGGCGGCCAAGGGCTTCGTGCCCTTGGAGTGGCTGCCGGACTTCGGCGCGTACGACTCACCGCTCGGGCACCACCCGGACCGGGTCCTGGTACCCGGCGCCGAGATCGGCAGCGGCTCACTGGGGCACGGGCTGCCGATCGCGGTCGGCACCGCGCTGGGCCTGCGCGCACAGGGGCTGGACGAGCCGCGCGTGTGGGTGCTGATCGGCGACGCGGAGCTGGACGAGGGCAGCAACCACGAGGCGATCGCGTACGCCGGGCCGGCCCGTCTCGACCGGCTGCACACCGTAGTGATCGACAACTCCTCCGCCAGTCATGCCAGGCCCGGCGGTATCGCCGCCCGGTTCGAGGCCGCGGGCTGGTCCGCCCTGACCGTCGACGGCCGTGACCACGAGGCGCTGTACGCCGCCTTCACCGCACCCCACCCGGGTCGCCCGCACGTGGTCGTCGCCCGGGTCGAGCCGAAGTCCGCCTGAGGCACCCGAGGCACAGGAGGCACAGGAGGCACCTGCGCCACTCGACACTTCCCCCTCTCTCGCTCTCGTCCCGTACGCCCCCTGAAAGGACCCCCTTCCATGGACACGATGCGTGATCGTTTCGCCCCTGTCGTGACGCGGTTGCTCGACGAGGACCCGCGGGTCGCGGTCGTTCTCGCCGAGATCGGCAAGGACGGCTTCACGGACGCCCGGCGCAGGCATCCGGATCGGGTGATCAACGTCGGGATCCGCGAGCAGCTCCTGGTCGGGGCGGGCGCGGGCCTGGCCCTGACCGGCCTGCGGCCCGTCGTGCACACCTTCGCCAGCTTCCTCGTCGAGCGGCCGTTCGAGCAGGTCAAGCTGGACCTCGGGCATCAGGACGTGGGCGCGGTGCTGGTGAGCGCGGCCGCGTCCTTCGACTGGCCCGCCGGAGGCTTCACCCACATGGCACCCGGTGACGTGGCCCTGCTCGACACGCTGGACGGCTGGACCGTGCACGTTCCCGGCCATCCGGACGAGGCCGAGAAGCTGCTGCGGCACGCGGTCGCCGCCGGGGAGGACAAGGTGTACGTGCGGTTGTCCGCGCAGTCCAACGCACAGGGCCTGCCGGTCGACGGTGCCCGCTTCCGTACCGTGCGCGAAGGGCGCGCAGGGGTCGTCGTCGCCGTCGGACCGATGCTCGACGCCGTCGTCGCCGCCACGGAGGGGCTCGACGTCACCGTCCTGTACGCGACCACCGTGCGGCCCTTCGACGGGGCGGCCCTGCGCCGTGCCACAGCGGCGGCAGGCACCGACGTCGTCCTCGTCGAGCCGTATCTGGCCGGTACGTCCACGGCCGCCGCGGGCGACGCGCTCGCCGAGGTGTCCCACCGTGTCCTCGGCCTCGGCGTCGGCCGGCGTGAGCTGCGCCGGTACGGAACCATCGACGAACACCTGGCGGCGCACGGCCTCGACGCGGCGTCTCTGCGGGAGCGGATCGGCGGCTTCCTGAGCACTTCGGGCCGGCCGCGCCCCTGAATCCGCCCCCGCGCTCCCTCGCGCGGATACGCGTGTCAGCCGGCCGTCGGAAGTCCCAGCTCCGGGTAGGCGTCCAGCAGCCGGGACGGAGCCGCCTGGCGCCAGGAGTCGGCCAGGATGTCGCGGAGCTCGTCGCCGTCCTCCAGAGCGGCGAGCCGGACCCGGACCCAGGCGAAACCCGCCTCGTGGTCGGCGATCCAGAACTTCCCGGGCTCGGCCAGGACGAGTTCGTCGCGCTCCTCCTTGGGGCAGCGCACCGCGATGGAGGTCTCCTCTTCGGGCAACGTGGCGAACATCTTCCCCGCGACCCGGAAGGTGGGCATGCTCCAGGCGATCTTCTCCGTGGTGTCCGGCAGGGAGAGGGCGATACGACGTACGTCTTCGGCATCCGGCATGAGACGCACCGTAGCCAATGGCACTGACAGTCACTCGCCTCCGGGGATCTCCGCTCCCACCCGCTTGTAGAAGATCGTCGTCGGGCGCAGCTCGCCCGCCGGCGTCACCGCGTAGTCGGGGATCGCCCCGAGCCGGGTCCAGCCCGCGGAGCGGTAGAGGGACTCGGCGGGGCTGTCGGTCTCGGTGTCCAGGTGCAGGAGGGTGATCCCGGCGGTGGCGGCGGCATGCTCGGCGGCGGTCAGGAGTTCCCGGCCGAGGCCCTGCCCGCGGCCGTCGCGGTGCACCATCAGCTTCACCAGCTCGGCGCGGTGGCGGCTGTTGGGTTTGTCCGGGAAGGCGAGGCTCACGGTGCCCAGGATCCGGTCGGCGGTGTGCGCCACCCACACGGCGAGGCGCCCGGCCGACACCGCGTCCACGCGCTCCTCCCACCAGGCGACGGCCGCCGCCCGCTCCAACGGGGCGAGGAACCCGATCGAGGCCCCGCCCTCCACGGTGTCGGCCAGCAGCTCGGCCAACTCCCCCGCCGAGGCGCGAAGGCGCTCGGCGTCCAGCCGGGAGACGGTGATCACGGCAGCACCACCACCAGCGCGTACCGTACGTCCGCGGGGCCGGGACACCGGAAGCGTGTGGGCCCCCAGACCCGCAGCCGCAGACAATCCCCGGCGTCGAGCCGGTGTTCGACGTTCTGCGCGGTCACCTCCAGCGTTCCGTCGAGGACCCAGATGTGCTGCTCCAGGCCGGGCACGGGAGGCCGGTCGTAGGCGATGTCGGCCCCGGCCCCGAGGCACCCCTCGCCCAGTTCGCCGCGCAGCCCCGCGTGCGGCGGGGACACCGATCGTCGTACGAATCCGGAGGCTTCGTCGGTCCAGACCGCCTGGTCGGCCGCCCGCATCACCGGGACGGGTTCCACCTCGACCTCGCTGAGCAGCTGCGACATGGTGCGTCCGTACACGGCGCACAACCGGTTCAGGAGCGCGGCCGTGGGGCTGATCTCGGCCCGCTCGGCACGGGACAGTGTCGAGCGACTGACCCCACTGCGCTCCGCCAACTCCCCCAGGGACCAGCCGCGTTCGGACCGCAGCTCGGCCAGCCGGGCCCCGAGCCGGACATCCACGAGGTCAAGCTCCCCATCGTTTCCCATATTCGGGATGCTATCCCGAATATGGGACTATCCCAGATGTGAAACGGACGGCAGGAGTCCCTCCGAGCGCTCCCCTCAGTCGACCGTCGCGGCCTGGGCCAGCGCCTCCAACACCGGACGGATCAGCGGGTGCCCCTCCGCGCCCCGGCGTACGGCCGCGAAGACCCGGCGCGTGGGCGCGACGCCGTCGACCGGGCGGACCAGCACGCCCGTGAGGTCCATGCCACGCAGGGCCGAGCGGGGCACCAGGGCGACGCCCGCGTCGGCCGAGGCGAGGGCGACGACGGCACGGAAGTCGTCGGAGGAGTGTTCGAGTCGAGGTTGGAATCCGGCGTTCTCGCAGGCCAGGACGACCACGTCATGGCAGGGGTTGCCTGGGTACGGGCCGATCCACGGATCCTTGGCCAGCTCGGCGAGCGGGACCTCGGCGGCGTCGGCGAGCCGGTGGCCGAGCGGGACGACCGCGTCGAAGGGCTCGGCGTACAGAGGTACGGGGGTCAGCCGCGGGTCGTCCGCGTCGGGGGCGCCCCGATACTCGACGGCGACCGCGATGTCGACCAGCCGGTCGAGCACCATCGGCAGACTGGCGTCACCCTCGGCGTCCTGGACGCGGACGTGGATGCCGGGGGCCGTGCGGGCGAGGCGGGCCAGCGCGGGGGCCACGACCAGGCCGATACCGGTCGCGAAGGCGGCAACGGTGACCGTGCCCGCCGAGCCCCCGCTGTACGCGGCCAACTCCGCCTCGGCGCGCTCCAGTTGGGCCAGGACCTCGTTGGTGTGGCTGAGCAGGATCTCGCCGGCCGGAGTCAGTCGGACGCCCTTGGCGCCGCGCTCGACGAGCCGGTGGCCGGTCTCCTGCTCCAGCGCGGTCAGCTGCTGGGAGACGGCGGAGGGGGTGAGATAGAGCGCGGCGGCCGCCGCCGTGACCGTGCGGTGGTCGGCCACCGCACGGAGGATGTGGAGCCGCCGCGCTTCGATCATGCGACCGATTCTCTCAGGTCACAGGCGTCTTTCAGCCCTCGAGCTCCGCGCGGGCGGACACGAACGCGTCCACCGCCCGGTTCACGTCGTCCGTGGAATGCGCGGCGGACAGCTGCACCCGGATCCGTGCCTGGCCCTGCGGGACGACCGGGTACGAGAAGCCGATCACGTACACGCCGCGCTCCAGGAGCAGCTCCGCCATGCGTCCGGCGACGGTCGCGTCGCCGATCATGACGGGAGCGATCGCGTGGTCGCCGGGGAGGATGTCGAAGCCCTCCGCGGTCATCCGGGAACGGAACAGCGCGGTGTTCTGTGCAAGTCGGATGCGCAGGTCGTCGGCCGACTCCAGCAGGTCGAGCACCTTCAGGGAGGCCGCCGCGATCACCGGCGCGAGCGTGTTCGAGAAGAGGTACGGGCGGGAGCGCTGGCGCAGCAGGGCGACGATCTCGGCGCGGGCGGCGACATAACCGCCGGAGGCGCCGCCGAGCGCCTTGCCGAGGGTGCCGGTGATGATGTCGACGCGGTCCATGACGCCGTGCAGTTCGGGGGTGCCGCGGCCGCCGGGGCCGACGAAGCCGACGGCGTGCGAGTCGTCGACCATGACCATGGCGTCGTAGCGGTCGGCCAGGTCGCAGATCTCCTTGAGGGGCGCGACATAGCCGTCCATCGAGAAGACGCCGTCAGTGACGATCAGACGGCGGCGCGCGCCGGACGCCTCCTTGAGCTGGGCCTCCAGGTCGGCCATGTCACGGTTGGCGTAGCGGAAGCGGCGCGCCTTGGACAGACGGATGCCGTCGATGATCGAGGCGTGGTTGAGGGTGTCGGAGATGACCGCGTCCTCGGCGCCGAGGAGGGTCTCGAAGACGCCGCCGTTGGCGTCGAAGCAGGAGGAGTAGAGGATCGTGTCCTCCTGGCCGAGGAACGCGGACAGACGCGCCTCCAGCTCCTTGTGCACCTCCTGCGTACCGCAGATGAAGCGCACGGACGCCATGCCGTAGCCCCAGCGGTCGAGGGCCTCGTGGGCGGCGGCGACGACCTCGGGGTGGTCGGCGAGGCCGAGGTAGTTGTTCGCGCAGAAGTTGAGGACCTCGCCGGGGCGGCCGCCCGCGGTGACGGTCACGGTCGCGGACTGCGGGGTGCCGATGACGCGCTCGGGCTTGTGGAGACCGGCGGCACGGATCTCGTCGAGGGTGGTGCGGAGGTCGTCGCGCACGGAGTCGAACATGGAAAGGGCTCCTAGGGGATTACGCGGTTCGGAGGGGTTCCTGCGGACGCTCACGCGCTCCAGTCGAGGATGATCTTGCCGCCGCGGCCGCTCGCGGCGTCCGCGAAGGCGGCCTCGTAGTCGCGGTAGTCGTAGCGACCGGTGATGACCGGTGCGAGGTCGAGGCCGCCTTCGAGAAGGACGGACATCGCGTACCAGGTCTCGAACATCTCACGGCCGTAGATGCCCTTGATCGTGATCATGGAGGTGACGATCCGGGACCAGTCGACCGGGAACTCCTCGGCGGGCAGGCCGAGCATCGCGATCCGGCCGCCGTGCGTCATGTTGGCGATCATGTCGCGCATCGCCTCGGGGCGGCCGGACATCTCCAGGCCGATGTCGAAGCCCTCGCGCAGGCCGAGGGCGCGCTGGCCGTCGCCGATGGTCGACTCCGCGACGTTCAGCGCGAGGCTGGCGCCGATCTTGCGGGCGAGGTCGAGGCGCTCCTCGCTGACGTCGGTGATGACGACGTTGCGGGCGCCCGCGTGCCGGGCCACGGCCGCGGCCATCAGACCAATCGGGCCCGCGCCCGTGATGAGGACGTCCTCGCCGACCAGGGGGAAGGACAGCGCCGTGTGCACGGCGTTGCCGAACGGGTCGAAGATCGCGGCGACGTCGAGGTCGACGGGGACGCGGTGCACCCACACGTTGGCGGCGGGCAGGGCCACGTACTCGGCGAACGCGCCGTCGCGGCCGACGCCGAGGCCGACCGTGGCCCGGCACAGGTGGCGGCGGCCGGCCAGGCAGTTGCGGCACTTGCCGCACACCAGGTGGCCCTCGCCGCTGACCCGGTCGCCCGCCTTGATGTCGACGACGTCGCGGCCGGTCTCCACGACCTCTCCGACGAACTCGTGGCCGAGGACGAGCGGCGTGCGGATGGCCTGCCGCGCCCAGCCGTCCCAGCTGCGGATGTGCAGGTCGGTGCCGCAGATCCCGGTCCTGAGGACCTTGATCAGTACGTCGCCGGGGCCGATCTCCGGTTCCGGGACGTCCGTGAGCCAGAGCCCGGGCTCCGCCTTCTCCTTGACCAGCGCCTTCAAGCTGTGGCTCCCGTGGTGAGGTCCCGGAGCAGGGCACGCCGAAGGAGCCCGTACCGGGGAGAGGGGTGATTTCCCGGAGAAATCTGCCGCACGGGGGCGCCGTTGGTCCATCGAGGATTTCTTAAGCGCGGCCGCAGCTTTCCTTCACGCCTCCGGCCGCGGGCGTCAGATCCCCCCGGTGTCCTCGCGGCGCTCCAACTGCTCGACCAGTTCCGCCGCCATCGCCTTGATGGTTTCCAGGCCCGCTTTCCCCCACGGGCGCGGTTCGAGGTCGACGACGCAGATCGTGCCGAGGGCGATGCCGGTGTGGTCGATCAGCGGGGCGCCCAGGTAGGAGCGGACGCCGATCTCGTCGACGACCGGGTTGCCGGCGAAACGCGGGTAGTCGCAGACGTCTTCCAGGACCAGCGCCTTGCGGCGGACGACCACATGGGGGCAGAACCCGTAGTCGCGGGTCAGGTAGCGCCCGATGCCCTTGCCGGTGCCGTCCGAGGCGGCCGGGAGCGGCCGGGCGGCCGACACGCTGCCGTCCGGGGTGTGCAGGCCCGCGAAGAACTGCCGGTTCTCGTCGATGAAGTTGACCATCGAGTACGGCACCGCGGCGATTTCGGCGAGCCGGTCCGCGAAGGCGTCGAAGGCGGGTTCCGTGCGTTCTCCCAGGCCTAGTCGGCGCAGTCGGCGGACCCGGGCGGGGGCGTCCTTGTCCTCCGGGGTCAGCAGCAGACGACCGGCCGGGCGCGGCGGGTCGTAACTCATCTATGGGCTCCCTGGTGTGGGGCGGGCGTCATGGTGTGTGGGCTCCGTGGCGGGGACGTGGGTCGGGTGCGGGCTCAGCGGCTGGGGGCGTGCGTCGGTGCGTGGGCGAGAAGGTGGCGGACCAGGGTGAGCAGGGTCTGCACGCCCGAACTGGAGATCCGGGCGTCACAGCGCACGATGGGGATCTCGGGGTCGAGGTCGATGGCCGCGCGCACCTCCTCGGGGTCGTAGCGGTAGGCACCGTCGAACTCGTTGACGGCGACGATGAAGCCAAGACCGCGCTGCTCGAAGAAGTCGACGGCCGCGAAACAGTCCTCCAGGCGGCGGGTGTCGGCGAGGATCACCGCACCGAGCGCGCCCTCGGACAGCTCGTCCCACATGAACCAGAACCGCTGCTGCCCGGGGGTACCGAACAGGTACAGGACGTGTTCCGGATCGAGGGTGATGCGGCCGAAGTCCATCGCCACGGTGGTCTCGACCTTGTTCTCGATGCCGTCGAGATTGTCGGTCGCGGCGCTGACCGTGGTGAGCAGCTCCTCCGTGCTGAGCGGCGCGATCTCGCTCACCGCGCCCACGAAGGTCGTCTTGCCGACCCCGAACCCTCCCGCCACCAGGATCTTGAGCGCGGTGGGGAAGGGATCAGAGCTGTCGTCGTAGTCCATCGAGCACTGCCTCCAGAAGAGACCGGTCAGTGGGGTTGTGGTGGAACTCGGGCGGCTTGGTGGTCAGTGCCCCGCAGTCGACGAGGTCGGAGAGCAGCACCTTGGTGACCGCCGCGGGCAGCTTCAGGTGTGCGGCGATCTCCGCGACCGAGACGGGCGCCCGGCACAGTTCGAGTGCCTGGGTGTGCTCGGGGCCGAGGTAGCCCAGAGGTGTGGCCCCGGTCGCCATCACCTGCGACAGCAGGTCGAGGGCGGTGGTCGGCCGGGTCCGGCCGTTGCTGACCGTGTAGGGGCGCACCAGCCGCCCGGCCGCGTCGTCGAGCCAGGGCCCGTCGCCGGCCGCGGCCACCCTCAAGGCCTCATCGCCGGCGGTTCCACGACGCCCTGCCGGGGCGCGGTCATCAGATACGGACGAACGCTCTTGACCAGCATCGCCATCTCGTAGCCGAGCACCGCCGCGTCGGCCTCGCGGCCGGCGAGCACCGCGAGACAGGTGCCGGAGCCCGCGGTGGAGACGAACAGCAGGGTCGAGTCGAGTTCGACGACGACCTGGCGCACGTCTCCGCCGTCGCCGAAGCCCATGCCCGCGCTGCGGCCGAGCGAGTAGAGGCCGGAGGCGAGCGCCGCCATGTGGTCGGCGCTGTCCGGGTCGAGTCCGTGGACCGACTTCACGAGTCCGTCGCAAGAGAGGAGTACCGCGCTGGTGGTGTGCGGTACGCGCTGTACGAGGCCGCTCATCAGCCAGTCGAGATCGGATACATGGGCGGTCGGCGCGTCGCTCGCCATGGTGGATCGACTCCTTGAGGTACGAAGGTCTGCCGGAGCGGAGGGTGTGGGGGTGTGCGTGGGGGGTGTCAGGGGGGTGGTCATCCGGCCGTTGTGCTCCCGTCGTGCCGGGCCGTGAGGTCGTGTCCGGGCGCGGGTGCGGCTGTGTCGCGGGTCCCGTGCGTCTCGTGCGGGGCGGGCGCGTGCGCCGGGTGGATGTCGGCTATGGGGGGCGCGCCCGTGGACGTCTGGTCGACGCGGATCACGTCGAGCGGCGGCAACGGATCCAGGTGCCGCAGGTCCGGGTACGGCAGATCGGAGTGCGACAAGTCTGGGTGCGGCAGATCGAAGTGCGGCCGCTCCATGTGCGGTTCTCCGCTGGGCAGTGGCTCCACGCGCCGCTCCTCGGCATGCTGGGCCTCCGCGAGCCCGATCCCTCGCTGGAACGCCGCCATCAGGCCGGGGTCGTGGCCGACGACGTGCTCCGGGTCCTGACGGGGCACGGGTCCGTCTCGCAGTTGGGGTGCGATGTGCTCCTGGGCGCGTCGCTTGGGCAGTTGGGGCTTGCCCATGGTGCCGCGCACCGCGCCGTTGCGCGGGGTGGGCGGCATGGCCGCGTTCTCCGCCACCACGGGCCGGTCGTCGGGGCGGATGCCGGGCAGGGCCTCGGCCGGGTTGGGCCGCTCCGCGCGGGCGCCGCGCACGGGGAGCGGCGCCGGGCCGCTGCCGCCCGTGCCCGGCGCGGCGGGCGGCACCTGGTCCCGCTGCCGCGGCACGGAGGACGCCGTCGCGTCGGCGGAGGGCACGGGCGCGGTCGGCCCGGCCTGAGCTCCGGCGGACGGACGCGAGCCGCCGGCCTTGGACTGCTGTGTCTGCTGGGTCTGTGCCTGCGATACGTCCCCGGGGGCGCCCGGCGCCGCGCCCAACAGCGCCTGCGGTACGACCAGTACGGCCTGGACACCGCCGTAGATGTTGGTCTGGAGCCGTACGTGGATGCCGTGCCTCCGGGCGAGCTGCGACACCACGAACAGGCCGATCCGGCCGTCCTGGAGGAGGCTTGCGACATTCACCTGATCGGGGTCGGTGAGCAGCGCGTTCATCTTGCTCTGCTCGCCCAGGGGCATGCCCAGGCCCCGGTCCTCGACCTCGACGGCGAGGCCTGACGTGACGAGGTTGACGCGCAGCAGCACTTGGGTGTGCGGGGCGGAGAACACCGTCGCGTTCTCGACGAGTTCGGCCAGCAGGTGGATGACGTCGGCGACGGCGTGCCCGCGCAGGGTGCCGTCGATCGGGGGCACCAGCTTGACCCGCGAGTACTGCTCGACCTCGGCGATCGCCGACCGCAGCACCTCGGTCATGGAGACGGGGTTGCTCCACTGGCGGCGCGAGACGGCGCCGCCGAGCACGGCGAGATTTTCAGCGTGCCGACGGATGCGGGTGGCGAGGTGGTCGACGTGGAAGAGGCCCTTGAGCAGATCCGGGTCCTCGATCTCGTTCTCCAGCTCGTCGAGGATCGAGATCTCGCGGTGCACGAGGGACTGAAGCCGTCGGGCGAGGTTGACGAAGACCTCGACCTTCTGCTCGCTGCCCGCCTGGCTGGAGAGTTGGGCTGCCTGCACGACGGCGGTGACGGCGCCGTCGTGCGCGCGGGAGAGGTCGGCGGCGAGCAGCTCGAACTCGTCGGCGTCCGGCCCCGGCCGGCGGCGCGGCTTGGGCGCGGGCGGGCTCTCGCCCCGGCGCAGGCCCTCGACGACGGCGCGCAGATCGGCCTCGGTGCGGGCGCTGCCGCGGCGCAGGGCACCGATGCGTTCCCGTACGGACGTGGCGGCCCGGTCGGCGCCGACGGCGGCGATCAGGATGCCCGCGAGAGCGACGCACCCGGCGCCGGCGAGCACCGACCACAGGATGGCGCCGGGGCGCGCGCCGGTGGAGCGGACGGTGAACAGCACGGCCGCGCACGCGCTGAGCGCCACCGCGATCGGCGGCAGGACCGCCAGGCGCAGCAGCTGGGGCCGTAGGTGGGGCTCGGGCTGCGGGGTGACCGTGCGGGCGACCGGCCGCCCGTGCCGCCCGCCCTCACGGCGGTCTGCGCGTGCGGCCGGTGCGCGGAGGTGAGACATCTGCGTCCTCGTACTGGTGCGTCGGGGGCCACGGGGGCTCCCGCGGGTCTGCGCGACTCGGGCGTGCGCCATCGCGATGCCGGTCGAGAGAGCCGAAGAATTCGGCCCTGCGTCGCCCGACGGCAACTGACAGTAGTCGCCAAGCCATCATGTGCGGTGGGCAGTTGACAAACTCCCCCGGAAGGCGTCCCGCTCTGGTATGAGGCCTCGCACGGCAGACCGAAATCCCCCTCGGACGCACGTTCCCCTGCGTCACCGATCCGATCAGAGCTGGTCAGAACCGGTCCAGAACAAACGGCGAGGGTCGGGGAGCAGTTCGCTCCCCGACCCTCGCCGTCGATCGGACATTCAGGAAATTCAGCTCGCGGACACCGTCTCCGGCTCTCCGGTGCCCTCCGAAGCTTCGCCCACGACGTCACCCGGAGTGCTGGAAGCGGAGATCTCCGCTCCGGTCCTCTCGACGGCGGGCCAGCCGCCCTTCGGCGGCACGGCCACACCGCGCCACCAGGGCTCGGCCGGGACGGTCTCGGTGGTGGGTTCGAAGGGCTGGCCGGGGCGGGGCAGCGCGACGCGGGCGCCCACCGCGTGTGCGGCGGCCATCATGCCCTCGCCGGGCTCCACCCAGGGGTGCGTCGCCAGGTTGAAGGTGGCCCAGTGGATGGGCAGCGTCACGCCGGTGGGCCGCCCGCCCTGGAGGTCCAGGTGGGTGCGCATGCCCTCCTCGGGCGTCATGTGGATGTCGGGCCAGAACTCGCTGTACGCCCCGACCTGGATCATCGTGATGTCGAACGGGCCGTGCGAGGCGCCGATGTCCTTGAAGCCCTCGAAATAGCCGGTGTCCCCGCTGTGGTAGATCCGGTGCTCGTCGCCCGCCACCGCCCAGGAGGCCCACAGCGTGTGCTGGGTGTTGCGCAGGCCCCGGCCGCAGAAGTGCCGGGCGGGTGTCGCGGTCAGGGAGATGCCGCCGACCTTGGTGGTCTCGTTCCAGTCCAGTTCGCGCAGCCGGTCGGGCGAGACGCCCCAGTGCTCCAGGTGGGCGCCGACGCCGAGCGGCACCGCGAAGACCGTGTCCGTGTCGGCCAGTGCCTTGATGGTGGGCAGGTCGAGGTGGTCGTAGTGGTCGTGCGAGATGACGACGACGTCGACCGGGCCGAGCGCGGCCAGCGGCAGGGGCACCGGGTGCAGCCGCTTGGGCCCGACGAAGTTGAAGGGGGAACAGCGCTCGCCCCAGACGGGGTCGAACAGCACCCGGTGCCCGTCTATCTCGGCGAGCACGCTGGAGTGCCCCATCCAGGTGATCCGCAGCCCGCTCGCCGCGGGCTTGGCAAGGTCGGCGAGCGTGGTGGGGTACACCGGCACCGTGCCCGCGGGGGAGCGGTGGACGCGCTCCTCCTTGCGGAAGAAGACCTTCGCGAACTCGAGCATGGAGCCGTCGGGGCTGGTACGGGCGCTCACCGGGTTCTGGAAGACACCGTCCGCGAAATTCGGCGATCTGCGAATGCGCTCCATGCGCTCACCGCCGGGGTCCGCGCCGAAGGCGGCGGGCTGCAACGCGCGGAGCCCGGAGCTCAACGTACGGAATCCGGTCACGGTACCTCCAAGTGGAGTCGGTCAGGCTTTCCATTATGGTCGGCCCCTCTGACAGCGCCGGGTCGGCGGTGTCACAGTGCGATGTCCCCGGTACACACCGCGACGCCCGGCGCCCCGGTGTGCCCCCACGGCGGGCCGATGTCACATCCGCGGGTGCCGGTCCGTCGTATCGGCGAGGGCGCCGAAACCTGGCGCCCCGGCCGGACAACCGGAGGTGGCCCCATGGCCCGCATTTCCCTAACCCCGCGGCGCACGCTCTTCTTCCGCGTCATGGAGTGGTACTCGAAGCGCACCTACGGGAAGGTCCTCGACCCCGGCAGGGCCCTCGCGCACAATCCCCGCGTTCTGCGGTCCGATCTGGCCTTCGAGCGCTCGGTCGCGAAATGGAACGCGCTGGACCCCGACCTCAAGGCACTCGCGGAGATGGCGGCGTCCGCGTCGATCGGGTGCTCCTGGTGCATGGACTTCGGCTACTGGGTCGGCCGGGAGCGCGGCATGGCCCGCGAGAAGCTGCTGGACGTGCCGCGTTGGCGCGAGAGCGAGGTGTACACGCCGCTGGAGCGGGACGTCCTGGAGTACGCGGAGGCCATGACGGCCACCCCGCCCGCCGTGCGGGACGAGTTGGCCGACCGGCTGCGCGACCGCCTGGGCGAGCCCGCCCTCGTCGAACTGACGGCCATGGTGGCGGTGGAGAACCTGCGCTCGCGCATCAACTCGGCACTGGGCCTGACCAGTCAGGGATTCAAGGACTCGTGCGACCTGCCGGCCGCCGCGCACCAGGCGCCTTCGGCGAAGTAGCGGACACCCGCGGGGCCCGGGGAAGCCGGCCTCGGGCCCGTCCGCCTCGGGCCCGTCCGCCTCGGGCCCGTCCAGCCCGGGCCCGTCCAGCCCGGGCCAGGCGGGCCCCCCCGCCGCTCCCGCGCCGCGTTCCCCACGGCCTCGCCCACCGTGCGCGGGAAGTCGCCGTAGCCGGAGGGCGCCTCCTCCAGGCGTCGCGCGGCTCGACGCACACGATGATCGTGCCAACCAGCGGGCCCATCGCGAAGCCCTGGCCGAGCCCGGACAGCGGATGCACGGCCAGAGTCAGCGGAAACCGCCGTACGACATCATGTGGGGCGGGTTCGACGGGCCGGACGGGCGGCGCTCCGGGGTCCCACTACTGATGATCCGTTCAGTAAATTGACAGACTCACGAGCCGCTCCCGATACTGACTGGCGATTCAGTAAAGGTTCCGGTGGGTCTTCGGTCGCGCCGATGGTTCCGCACTTGGAGGCACCATGGAGGCCGACCCGCGTAGCAATGTGCGCACCGGTGGCGAGGCGCTCGTCAGGGCGCTCGCCGCGCATGACGTGACACAGGCGTTCGGCATCCCCGGCACGCACAACCTGGAGATCTACCGGCACTTGGCGGCGTACGGCGTCCGGCACACGACCCCGCGCCACGAACAGGGCGCCGGGTACGCCGCCGACGGGTACGCGCGCGTGACGGGCCGCCCCGGTGTCGTGATCACGACCACCGGCCCCGCGCTGCTCAACGTCACGGCCGCCGTCGGGCAGGCCTACTCGGACAGCGTGCCCCTGCTGGTCGTCTCCCCGGGGATGCCGCTGCGCCATCCCCGGCTGGCGACCGGGCTGCTGCACGAGATGCGCAGCCAGACCGAGGCGCTGCGGGGCGTCGCCGCGTTCAGCCACCGGGTGTCCTCGGTGGCTGAGATCGGCGCCGCCGTGGCGCGCGCGTTCACGCTCTTCCGTACGCGGCGGCCACGGCCGGTGCACCTCGAGGTACCGCTGGATCTGCTGACGGCGGCCGAGACCGCGGGGCCGGTGCGGCTCGCCCCGGCCGCCACCGCGGGGCCGGTGCCGGACGCCGAGGCCGTACGACGGGCCGCGCGCACCCTATGGGAGGCGCGGCGGCCCGCGTTGGTGCTCGGCGGTGGCGCGCGTGGCGCCGCGGCCTCCTGTCTCGCCCTCGCGGAGGCCTGCGGCGCGCCCGTCGTGACGACCGCCAACGGCAAGGGGATCGTTCCCGAGCGGCATCCGCTCTCCCTCGGCGTCTCGCTGCACACTGAGGCGGTGCAGAAGTGGCTGGCGGGTCGCGATGTCGTCCTCGCCGTGGGCACGGAGCTGGCCGAGTCCGATTTCTGGTCGCCTCCGACCGCCCTCGGGGGCACGCTCGTCCGAGCCGATCTCGACCCGGACCAGATGCACTCCGGGCCGCCCACGGACATCGCGCTCGTCGGCGACGCGCGGGCCTCCCTGGAGGGGCTGTTGTCGGAAATGGGCCTCCACGCGCGCGTGCGGCACGACATCCCCGACCCACGAGGCGGAGTCGACGTCGACGAGGTCGACGCGGTGCGGGACGCGCGGTACGCCGGGAGTGCCACGCGCGACGCGCGCTGGATCCCGTACCTGCGGGCGATCCGCGGCGTCCTGGCCGACGACGCGGTCCTCACCTCGGACAGCGCCCAGTGCTGCTACTACGGCGCGCTCCCGCACCTCCCGCTGGGCCCTGCGGGACGCTATCTTCACCCGACCGGCTTCGGCACCCTCGGCTACGCGCTGCCCGCGGCGATCGGTGCCAAGGTGGCGTGCCCGGAGCGCCAGGTGGTGGCGCTGAGCGGGGACGGCGGCCTCCAGTTCACGGTGCAGGAGCTGGCGACCGCCGCGCAGCTGCGACTCCCGCTGCCCGTCGTGGTGTTCGACAACGGCGGCTACGGAGAGATCCGCGACGAGATGGCCGCCCGCGGCGACCGCCCCACCGAGGTGGACCTCGCTCCGGTCGACCTGCCCGCCCTGGCCCGCGCCTACGGAGGACAGGGCACACGCGTGTGCCACCCCGACGAGCTGGCCCTCGCCCTCACCGAGGCGCTGCGCACGCCCGGTCCCACCCTGATCGCCGTCCCCGAGGAGTCCTGATGACCACGCCCCTGACCACCCCACCGGCCACGCCGCTCACCACGTCTTCGACCACGCCCCTGATCACGCTCACCTGGACCGACCATGTCACGGGCAGACCCGGCTATCTGGTGGTCGACCGGCTCGTCCGCGGGGTCTCCAGCGGCGGGCTGCGGATGCGCGAAGGCTGCACCCTGGACGAGGTCGCCGGGCTCGCCCGCGGAATGACGATGAAGGAGGCCCTGCACTACAACCCCGAGGGCCGCTACATCCCGCTGGGCGGCGCCAAGGGCGGCATCGACTGCGATCCCCAGGACCCGGCGGCGTACGGCCTGCTGGTGCGGTATCTGCGCGCCATGCGCCCCTACATCGAGAGTTTGTGGACCACGGGTGAGGACCTCGGGCTCACCCAGGACCTGGTCGACCGGGCCGCCGAGGAGGCGGGGCTCGTCTCGTCCATCCAGGCCGTGTACCCGCTGCTCGACGACGAGGCGACGGCCCGTCGGCGGCTCGCGGACGCCTTCGCGGTCGACGTGGACGGGATCGGGCTCGACGAACTGGTCGGCGGCTGCGGTGTCGCCGAGTCGGTGCTCGCGGCCCTGGACCGCGCCGGGGTGACGCACGCGGGGACGCGCGTGGCCGTGCAGGGCCTGGGCACCATGGGCGGAGCCACGGCCCGCTTCCTCTCCCGCGCGGGCCTCGCCATCGTCGCCGTCGCGGACGTCAAGGGCACGATCGCGAACCCGGACGGACTCGACGTCGACGCGCTCCTCGCGGCGCGGGACACCTACGGGACGGTCGACCGCGGGGCACTGCGCCCGGCCGACCAGGAACTTCCGGGCGACGCCTGGCTGTCCGTGGACGCGGAGGTGCTGGTTCCGGCAGCGGTCTCGTACGCCATCGACACCGAGAACCAGCGGCAGATCGGCGCCCGCTGGATCGTCGAGGCGGCCAACATGCCCGTACTGCCCCGGGCGGAGGAGCTGCTGGCCGCGCGCGGGGTCGTCGTGCTGCCGGACGTCGTGGTCAACTCCGGGACGAACGCCTGGTGGTGGTGGACGCTCTTCGGCGACATCGGCGCGGACGCGGAGGAGGCGTTCGCGTACACCCGGCGCTCCATGCGCGACCTGATCGACCGGATGCTGGCCCGCGCGGAGGCCGACGGGACCACGCCGCGGGCCGCGGCGCACTCCATCGTCGCCGACCGGCTGCCGGTGATCGCGGAGCGGTTCGGGTGGTACCGCTGACGGGCACCCACCGCTCGGCCCTCCTTTGAGATCCGCCGCCCGCATCCTGTTTGACCACCAGTTCGTCGACTGACCTCGGTGAGCATTAGGGTTACCGCGTGGCAAGGGTGCGGTTGAGCGTGGCGGAACGGCGCGAGGAGTTGCTGCGCGCCGCCATCGAGCAGATCGAGGCGCGGGGCGTGGCGGCGGTTCGGATCGCCGACGTGGCCTCGGCGCTCGGCGTGAGCAACGCGTTGGTGCTGTACCACTTCTCGACCAAGGAGAAGCTGGTCGCCGCCGCGTTCACGTACGCGGCCGAGGACGACCTCGCCCGTCTGCGCAAGCTGCTCGGCCGTCGTACGTCGGCGCTGCGCAGGCTGCGCGCCGCCGTGCGCTGGTACGCGCCGACCGGCCAGGCCAAGGGCTGGCGGCTGTGGATCGAGGGCTGGGCGGCCGCGCTGCGTGAACCCGCGCTGCAGGAGGTCACCCGTGGTCTCGACAGACAGTGGAAGGCCGCGATCACCGAGGTGATCGCGGAGGGAGTGGCCGGCGGCGAGTTCGAGTGCCCGGATCCCACGGGGGCCGCCCTACGACTGACGGCGCTCCTCGACGGGCTGGCCGTGCAGATGACCGCCTACACGGGTGCGGTGTCACGGGCACGCGCCCAGGAATGGGTGGACGAGGCGCTCGCCCGGGAACTGGGGCTCGCACGCGAGGCGTTGGCAGCGGCGGTACGCTGAGGCGCACGCCTGCGCGCGCAGCCGGACGGTTCGGCTCGCACTCACCCCACCACCCACCGAGCGGGTCGGCGCGGCGACTGCCGGACCACCGCCGGGCCGCGCACCTCGGCGGCCGTCGGCTCACTGCCACGCGGGTCGGCTCGCGCCCGCCCTCGAGCCACTTCCGAGGCGTCTACGGGGCACTGCCAGGCCGACCCGGTGACAGCCGACGCACCACGCACCGCACCACGCCGCCGCCCGACGGTGCCCACAGGCGCGGCGGCCGGTTCGGCCCGCGACTCCCGGGCACGCCGCCGAGGCGGTCTCGGTGACGGGGGGACGCCCCGTCCAGGCCAACGGCGCGTCGGACGCCCGTGGTTCAGGCCACCCAATCGATCCGCATCTTGATGTCGTCCGGTGAGAGGCTGCCCTTGGCGGCCACGTGGTCGCCGGAGGACTCCCCGCGCAGCCGGCGCCCGATCCACGGGACGAGGTACTCGCGCGCCCAATGGATGTCGTCGCGCCGGACCTCGAGCGTGCCGCGGGGCGGCAGCGGAGGCCAGGGCTGGTCGGGGTCGGCGGGCACTTCGAGGCCGAGGACCTGCCCGGCGCGCAGCGCGACCCGGGTGTGACCCTCGGGCGAGAGGTGCAGCCGGTCGCCGTCCCAGGCACGACGGTCCTGGATCGTCTTCAGGGACCACAGATCGAGGACGGGACAGCCGTACCGGTCCGCGATGGCCCGTACGTGCCCGTTGTACGTGGCGATCTTGCCGCGCAGATGCCTCAGCAGCGGGACGGTGCGGGTGTCGAAGCCGGTCGTCACCAGGACGGTGCCGACGGCCGAGGTGAGGTCGGCGACCGCGCGCTCGAAGCGCTCGGCGACCTCGTCGGGATCGGTGCCGGGCCGGATGATGTCGTTGCCGCCCGCACAGAAGGAGACCAGGTCGGGGGCGAGTTCCTTGGCGCTCCGGAGCTGGTCTTCGACGATCTGGTCGAGCAGTTTTCCGCGTACGGCGAGGTTGGTGTAGGTGAAGTCGCCCTCGGGCCGCCGGTCCGCCAGCAGCACCGCGAACCGGTCGGCCCACCCGACGAAGGCCCCGTCGGGGCCGGGGTCGCCGACGCCTTCGGTGAAGCTGTCCCCCACCGCCACGTACGACCCGATCACTGATCTGTTGTCACTCTTCGAATCGTCTGCCACGTCGGCCCATCATTCACCTTTCGATGTGAGCTACGCGACCGTAGGAAAGGGTTGACGGGTGGTGAGATAAGCCACTCGTAAAGTGTGAGTGAACCCGGAATAAGGCCCTGTCAGAAGTGGTTGAACCGCCGCCACACCTGGAAGTCCTCGATCCGGAAGTGGCTCCATGTGGTCCGGAACGCGAAGTGCCCACTCGTGTACGGCTCCGGGTCGCTGTAGTCGAAGACCAGCCGTCCGTTGTTCCACCAGCGGACCGTGGAGCCGTCCGAGACGATCCGCACACGATTGGGCTCGTTGGCCGTGAGCAGCGGCTCCGTGTAGTCGTAGACGAGCGGGCGGACGCCCGGCTCCCCGACGTACCGGCGCAGCCGCGTGGTCGTGTTGGTGTTGGCGCCGTATCCGACGTAGTACGTCTTCAGGTAGTCGTATTCGTCGAGGGCACCGCCGCGCGGCGTGGCGAAGAGGTCGTCAGGGGAGCGGACGTCGACGGCGTTCCAGAAGTTGTTGAGGTCGGAGACCCGGTCGTTGACGCCGCCCGCAAAGACGGGTGTGGCGGTGTACTCGATGACGTAGGGCCCCTCGAGCCTCTTCTTGAACCAGACCGTCGCACCGCTCGGTACGTCGATCTCCAGGACGCCGCGCGAGGCGGTGACCGTGCCGCCGTCCTGCAGTTCGGTGGCCCACTGGCCGAGGCCGCGGCGGAAGCCGTCGCGGGCGATGAGTCGGCCGCGACGGTGCCGCGGCGAGGCGCTCGCGGTGGTGGCCGGGACGAGCGTGGCCAGGGCGGCACCGGCGGCGAGGGTCGCGAAGGCTCTGCGGGTGGTCATGGGGTCCTACCTTTCAAGGGTGGTTCCTTCCGTGTGAGCGGTGGTGGTGATGGCGGGCGTCGGCACCCGCCGGGTCTCGGTGCCCAGGCAGCAGTCCGTGTACGTCGACCGGAGACAGCCGCGCACGGTCCGGCCGAGGCGGTGTCCGGGGTTCTGGGCGGGCGTGCGGATACAGGTCTTCGTCGGCTCGGTGGCCCTTCGCGCAGTCGAGCGCCGCCGAACTCGGCTTCCAGTCATGGCCGTTGACGACGGCACGCACGGTGCAGGTACCGGTGCCCCGGCTGTCGTCCCGGCATGTGGTCGACCGGGTGCCCGGCGTGTGGTCGAGCGGCCGTCCGTCCTTGTACACGTTGAAAGCGATCGCGTGCTCCCTGCGGTGACGACGACGGCCCCCGTGCTGCCGCCGAAGGAGTAGAAAGCGCTTGCGGAGATCACTGTGCAGCCACACGCGCCCGGTGTCGATACCTCGTGCACCGGTGCCACAGGACCGCAATGTGCCGATCATGAAATGACCACGCCGGAACGCGTGGAAAACGCCGAAGGCCGGACCCCCGCGATTGCGGAGGTCCGGCCCTCAAAGACGTGAGAGGTGCGGCCGGCGTCAGCCGACGGCGACACCGTGCGAGCGCAGGTACGCGACCGGGTCCATGTCCGAGCCGTAGTTCGGGGTGGTGCGGATCTCGAAGTGCAGGTGCGGACCGGTGACATTGCCGGTCGCGCCGGAGAGGCCGATCTGCTGGCCCTCGGTCACGGTCTGCCCCGCCGAGACGGAGAGGGCGGACATGTGGGCGTACTGCGAGTACCGGCCGTCGGCGTGCTGGATGACGACCTGGTTGCCGTAGGCACCACCCCAGCCGGCCGAGACGACCGTGCCGGCGGCGATGGCCTTGATGGTGGTGCCGGTCGGGACCACGAAGTCCACGCCGGTGTGGTAGCCGCTGGACCACATGCTGCCGGCCACCTTGTAGCCGGTGCCGATGGTGGCGCCCGTGACCGGCAGGGTGTAACCGGTGTCATTGGTGGGGGCCGCGGCCTGGGGCTTGGGCGCGGCTGCCGCGCTGGACGACCCGGCGCCCGGCTGCGCCGACGACCGCGTGGACGGCTTGGCGGAGGACCGTGTCGACGGCTGCGTCGACGACTCGGTCGAAGGCTTGCTGTCGGCGGTCGACGCGGCCTTCTCACCGATCGTGAGCTTCAGACCCGGGTGGATCAGCGAGGGGTCGCTGCCGATGGCCTGGCGGTTGTCGGAGTAGAGCTTCTGCCAGCCGCCGCTGACGTGCTGCCGCTCGGCGATCTTGGCGAGCCAGTCGCCGGCCTTCACCGAATAGGTCTTCGTCGAGACCGTGGAGATCGTCGTGGTCTTTTCCGAAACAGCCGCGGACTTTTCGGAAACCGTCGCGCCGAAAATCGTCGCGGTCTTTTCGGGAGTGGACGAAACCGCGGCCTTCGGCGTCACGGCATGGGCGCCGGTGGCCCCCATCAGCGGCAGCGCGAGCGCGGCGCCGCCGGTTCCGGCCGCGGCGATCGAGCGGGTGAAACGCTTGGTCTTGGGACGGCGGTGCTTACCCTTCGCGGGCATGACGAATTCCTCTCCGGCGCCGGCGAGGTGAGCTGTCGGGTGCGGGCTGGAGATGCCCGGCCACGCGGCTGCGCGGCTATACCCCTAGCCGTTCCGGAGACCGGAACAGGCGCGGTACCTGTGGGTCCCCCGCTCCTGCCAGGTACGGGTGGGTGTGCGGATACCGGGCGGCGGCAGGATTGGGCGTCCGTCCGGATTGAGGGCGAACGTAAGCGAGACGGGGGCACATCGCCAACCATGCGGCTTTTCTGTGCGCGTGCCTTTCTTGATCCATGCCGGAATTCCGGTCACCCTCCGTGGAAAACGATCTCCCCCGCCCTCCAATCCGCCCAGAAATTCGGGCGGATTGAGAAAGCGGGCCCGCAACGCATCGTCACGAATATGACGCTGCTCACGCACGTCACACCACGGCGCTTCATTCCAGGGCCAGTTGGAACGAAGGTAGCAATACGGACAGAACGCTCACATGCGACGCAATCGGATAACTGCCGCATCGAAGTCCCCGCGCAGCCCCGTCCGCAATCCGTGATGCAGCAGCACCGCACCCCGGTGCACCTCGCCCGTTACGCGGCATTCGTACGCGGCGCTCGGATCGAGCCCACGCAGCCGAAGCGGGGCGACCGGCTCGCCGTGGTGCTGGGCCTGGAGCAGCGCGAGGACGACGGTCTCGTCGCCACGAACGTACTGCACCGCACTCAGCCCGCCCTCCGGAGGCCGCAGCCGGTAGAGGTCGCCGCGCTGCACGACCGGCCGGATCTCCTTGTAGAGGTCCACCCACTCCCGCGCCTCGACGAGCTCCGCCTCACTCCAGTCGGCCAGGTCGCCGCCGACCCCGAGCACCCCAGCCATGGCGCTCACAAACCGGAAGCGCAACGAGCTGACTCGCCCGTTGAGCTGCGCGTTCGGACTGTCCGTGACCCAGGCGGCCATGATCCGGGCCGGGTGGATCTGGCTGAAGCCGTGCTGGATGGCGAGCCGGTCGAGCGGGTCGGTGTTGTCGGAGGTCCACACCTGGTCCGTACGCGCCATGACGCCGAGGTCGATCCGGCCGCCACCGCCCGAGCAGGACTCGAAGGCGACCCCCGGGTGCTCGGCCCGCAGCCGGTCCAGAAGCCCGTACAGAGCCTCCACGTGCTCGACCCACAGCTTCTGCGGGTACGGCTCACCGGGCCAACCGGCGTCCGTGAAACAGCGGTTGAAGTCCCACTTCACATAGTCGATCGGGGCGCTCGAGAGCAGACTGTCGAGCTGCTCCCACAGGTACTCCTGTACGTCCGGACGGGCGAGGTTGAGTACGAGCTGGTTGCGGAACTCCGTCCTGGTCCGCCCCGGCTGGAACTGCACCCAGTCGGGGTGTGCGCGGTACAGCTCGCTGTCCGGATTGACCATCTCCGGCTCGACCCAGATCCCGAACTGCATGCCGAGCGCGTGCACGTCGTCGGCGAGCGGCTTCAGCCCCTGCGGGAAGCGGTCCGGGTTGGGGGTCCAGTCACCGAGCCCGGCACGGTCGCTCGTCCGCGCCCCGAACCAGCCGTCGTCGACGACGAACAGCTCGACGCCCATCGCCGCGGCGCGCCGGGCCAGCTCCCGCTGCCGCTCCTCCGAGATGTCGAAGTGGGTGGCCTCCCAGGAGTTGAACAGCACCGGCCGGTCCAGCTCCGCGTCCGGGATCACGTACGACCGCTGGTACGCGTGCCACGTCCGGCTCGCCGCGCCGAAGCCGCCGTCGCTCCACAGCCCCGCGAAGACGGGGGTGGTGAACGACTCCCCCGGCTCCAGGCGCAACAGCCCGGAGTCGTCGTACCCGGCGCCGCCGGAGATCTGCACACGCGCGTCGGGGAGTTGGGCCACGCAGATCCGCCACGAGCCCGACCAGCCGAGCGCGCACCCGTAGACCTCGCCACTCTCCTCACCCGCCCCGCTGTCGAGCGCGACCCATGGCAGGTGCTGGTGCCCGGTGTGCCCACGGCGGCTGCCGATGACCTTCTCACCGTAGGTGAGGGGGGAGCGCGCGAGCCGGGACTCGGCCGCCCACCGTCCGTGCAGCTGGGAGAGGCGCCAGCCGTCGCGCTCGGGCAGGGTCCAGGTCGCGGAGTCCGCGCGCAGCAACTCCAGGGAGCGTCCCGCGTTGGCCAGGGTCACCCAACGCTCGACGACGTCGCCGCGCATCCGGTAGTGGAGGGTGATGCCGAGCCCGTCGTCCTCGAAACGCAGCCGCAGTTCGTCGCCGTCCGCCTCGTACGCCTCGAAGCGCCATTCGGTGCCGCGCCGCTCCTGTGTCCGGACGGACAGCGCCGGGCGTACGAAGCGGGGGCCGCCCTCGACGGGATATTCCTCGCGCCCGTCGAGCCGGGACTCGAAGGGCCGGTACGGCGGGCCGGGCAGGGCGGCCAGTGACTCGGCGTCGGCGAGGGTGATCCGTGGCCCCCAGTGGAGGTGGAGCAGTTCGTCGAGGTCGGTCAGCCGTAGGGCGTAGCCGCTCGTGGGACCCGAAAGAAGCCACGTACGACCATCTCCGCCGATTTCGATCATCAAACCCTCACAGATTCAAACAGCCGCACTCAATCACCAACATCCTCAACGGCGTCTCACCCGGGAGGCAACGGCTGTGGACAACTTCATTGCCTGAGGAACCCATGTCGTATCGTCGAAACCGCGATTCCCGTCGGCGAGCGTCGCCGAGCAGCGCCGACGGTCCAATGGGAGGAGCCCCCGTGACGCAGCAGGTCCCGTCGACCGAGCCGGAGCTGGCCGGAGTGCGCAACTTCCGAGACGTGGGCGGCCTGCCCACCGTGGACGGCCGGCGGGTGCGCCACGGACAGCTGTTCCGCAGTGGCCATCTCGCGCACGCCACGGAGGAGGACGCGGCGTTCCTCTCCTCGCTCGGGCTGCACACGATCTTCGACTTCCGCAATGCCGCGGACCAGAAGCTGGAGGGGCCGGACGTCGAGCTGCCGGGTGTACGGAACGTGAACCTTCCGCTCACCGACCCTGCCGATGGCAGTGAGTTCTGGAAGATGGTCCGCGACGGCGACGTCGACCAGTTGCGCGGACACCTCGGCGACGGCAAGGCTGCGAACCGGATGATCAATTCCTACCGCACGATCGTCAGGGACCGCACGGCCGAGCACGCGCACGTGCTGCACGCCCTGGCCGAGGACAGCGTGCCCGCGCTGATGCACTGCGCGGCCGGCAAGGACCGCGCGGGCCTCTCCATAGCCGTGACGCTCCTCGCCCTCGATATCGAGCGCGACGCGATCGTGGCCGACTACCTAGAGTCGAACGCGACGCACCGTCGCTACAAGGTGCGTCGCAACGGCTCCTCGGAAGAGGCCCGCTCCCCCGAGGTCATGGAGCTGCTGAGCCCCCTGTTCGACGCCCGCGCCGAGTATCTGACCGCGGCCTTCGAGACGATCGAGGAGACCTGGGGCGGCGTCGACGCCTACCTGGAGCAGGGGCTGGGGGTCACACCCGAGCAGCGGGAGCGGCTGCGCGAGCGCCTGCTGGACTGATCCCCGGGGGCGGAACCCTGGGGGACGGAACCCTGGGCTATTGGTGCTTCGCGCCCAGTTCGAACAGCAGAAAGATGAAGGCCGCGAAGAGGTGGCCGACGGCGATGTAGATGATGAGGCGTACCCACAGGGCGCGGGGGAACTTCTCGACCATGCGCCGCCGAGTGGCGGGTGCACCGGATTCGGTGGGCTCGGTGGGCTCCGTGGACTCGGTGGGCTCCGTGGACTCGGTGGGCTCCGTGGACTCGGTGGGCTCCGTGGACTCGGTGGGCTCCGTGGACTCGGTGGATCGCGTGGATTCCGTCATGACAGCTCTCCGGTCGTCGGGTGCCCTGCCGCCGGGCCGAGGCACAGCGCGGCGGTGGGGCTCTGCAGCAGGGTGTGTACGAAGAGGAGCTCGGCCCCCGACTGATCGGCGGCCGCGATGCGGTGCGGGGTCAGCGAGTCGAAGTGCGCGCTGTCCCCGGGCGCGAGCACCTGGGTGGTATCCCCGAGGCGCAGCCGCAGCCGCCCCTGGAGGACGTAGAGCCACTCCTCGCCGGGGTGGACGCGCACGATGTCGCCCTGAGAGCCGTACGGGACGTGCACCCGAAGGGCCTGCATCCCGTGGCCCGGGGCACCGGACTGCCAGTAGGTCCAGCCGCCCGCCTGCGTCGGCTCCATGTCGGCGGCCCGGACGATCGCGTCCCGTTCGGCGACCGTCTCGCCCAGCAGTTCCGAGACCGTCGTACCGTAGATGCGAGCGAGTGCGAGCAGCATCGGCAGCGAGGGCTGGCGCTGCCCCGTCTCCAGTCGGGAGAGGTGGGCGGCCGAGAGACCGGCGGCGCGGGCCGCGGCCTCCAGGGTGAGCGAGGCGCGACGGCGCAGCGCACGCAGTTGCGGTGCGACGGCGGGCAGCGCCTCGGCTGCTGCGGACTCGGGCGGCGTGGCGGCCGCCCCCGGTTCGACAGGGCTCATGTACTCCATTGAGCCGCATCCTTGCCTCTCGGGCAAATTTCTTGCCACAGAGGCAAACCCCTCCGTCGCGACGAGGGCGGGCCCGTACTCCGAGCCCGTCCCGCCCCTTCGTGCCTTGGGTCTAGCGGTTGGCCACCGCCTGCTTGACCAGTGTCTTTCCGAAGTCCCACATCAGACCGCCGCCGCTGTGCGCGTCGTCCATCACCGCGGTGAAGGCCTCCACGAACCGGTCCACGTCGGCCTCACCGATGATCAGCGGCGGGATCAGCTTGATCACCTCCAGGTGGTCGCCGGAGACCTGGGTGAGGATCCGGTGCCGCTGAAGCAGTGGGACGACGACCATCTGCGCGAACAGGCCCTTGCGCGCGGCCTGCAGCATGGTCCACCGGCTGCGCAGCTTGAGCGACTTGGGCCGCCCGAACTCGATGCCGATCATCAGGCCCCGGCCGCGTACGTCGCTCAGCAGTTCGTACTTGTCGATGAGTGCCGTGAGCCGGGACCTGAGTTGTTCTCCCGTGGCCCGGGCGTTCGCCACGATCTGTTCGTTCTCCATCACGGAGAGCACGGCGAGCCCCGCCGCCATGGCCTGCGCGTTCGAGCCGAAGCTCGCCGAGTGAACGAGGACCCGGTCCATGGACGAGTAGACCTTCTTGAAGATCCAGTCCTTGCCGAGTGTCGCGCCGACCGGCACATAGCCGCCGGACAGCGCCTTCGCCACACACACCAGGTCCGGTTCGACGCCCTCCTCGTGCTGGTAGGCGTAGAAGTCCCCGGTCCGCCCGAGGCCCGTCTGCACCTCGTCCGCGATGAGCAGCGCCTTGTGCCGGTGCAGCAGTTCCTGCGCGGCGCGCAGATATCCGGGCGGGGCCTCGTGCACGCCCTTGCCCTGGATGGGCTCGACGATCAGCCCGGCGACATCGCCCTTCTTCAGCTCCTGGGCCAGAGCGTCGAGATCGCCGAGCGGAACGGCGGTGTCGGGCAGCAGCGGGGCGAAGCCGTCGCGGAAGCCGTCCTCGCCGTTCACGGACAGCGAGCCGGTGGTCAGCCCGTGGAAGGCGTGGGAGCAGTAGAGGATCCTCGGCCTCCCGGTGGCGTACCGGGCGAACTTGAGCGCGGTCTCCACCGCCTCGGTACCACTGTTGCCGAAGAACACCCGGTCCAGGTGCGGACTGTGGGTGAGCAGCCTCTCCGCGAGGAGCCCCGGCAGGGGCTGGCAGTCGAAGCGGGTGAGGTCGGCGAGCGAGGCGTCCAGGACATCGTGCAGCGCCTTGCGAACGACGGGGTGGTGGCGGCCCAGGCCCATCACCCCGAACCCGGCGAGCATGTCCAGGTAGTCGTTGCCGTCCGCGTCCCAGAAGTGCGCCCCCTCGGCCTTCTCGTACACCTTGTCGAAGCCGATGGTGTGCAGCATGCGCGGAAGCTGGTGGTTCAGGTACTTGGTATGCAGCTCGTAGCGCTCGGCTCCGCGCTCGGCGAGGAGCGCGCCGAGGTCGAACTCCCCCTTCTCCACAGGGTCGGTCATTCCTGTTTCTCCTTGGACAACTCATCCTCGAACGGCACGTCCTTCGACAGCGCGTCCTTGACGGCCAGACCGGCGCTGATCCGCCCGGCGATCTCGACGGGCGTGAGACCTATGTCGGCCAGCACCTCCCCGCGCTTGGCGTGCGCGAGGAATTGCTCCGGGATGCCGAAGCGCCGTACGGGCACGTCGACCTCGGCGTCCCCGAGCGCCAGCGCGACCGCCGCGCCGACGCCGGCCGCCCGGCTGTTGTCCTCGACGACCGCGACGAGCCGGTGCTCGGCGGCGAGGCCGGGCAGCGCCGGGTCGACGGGTTTGACCCAGCGCGGGTCGACGACCGTGCAGCCGACCCCACGGGCCTCCAGCAGCTCGGCCGCCTGGAGGCAGACCGGCGCCATGACGCCGACGGCGACCAGGAGGACCTGCGGGGTGTCGTCGGAGCGGTGCAGGACGTCGAGTCCGCCCAGATGGTCGACCGCCTCGATCTCGGGGCCCACCGACTCCTTCGGGAAGCGGATCAACGTCGGCGCGTCGTCGACGGCGACCGCCTCCCGCAGCTGGGCCCGCAGCTGGTCGGCGTCGCGCGGCGCGGCGATCCTGAGGCCCGGCACGACCTGGAGGATCGACATGTCCCACATGCCGTTGTGCGAGGCACCGTCGACGCCGGTGACCCCCGCCCGGTCCAGCACGAAGGTCACTCCGCAGCGGTGCAGGGCGACGTCCATGAGGAGCTGGTCGAAGGCCCGGTTGAGGAACGTGGCGTAGACGGCGACGACGGGGTGCAGGCCGCCGGTGGCGAGCCCTGCCGCCGACACCGTGGCGTGCTGTTCGGCGATCCCTACGTCCCACACCCGGTCGGGGAACCGCTCGGCGAACTTCCCGAGCCCCACCGGATGCAGCATGGCCGCCGTGATCGCCACGACGTCTTCCCGTTCCTCACCGATCCGGACGATCTCGTCGCCGAACACCGAGGTCCAGGACGGCCCGCCCGAGGGCGCGAGCGGCTCGCACGTCAGCGGGTCCATCACACCGACCGTGTGGAAGTGGTCCTCCTCGTGGGCGAGCGCGGGCTCGTAACCGCGCCCCTTCTCGGTCAGGCAGTGCACCAGCACCGGCCCGTGGAAACGTTTCGCGCGGCGCAGCGCGGACTCCATGGCCCCGACGTCGTGTCCGTCGATCGGCCCGACGTACTTGAGCCCCAGGTCCTCGAACATGCCCTGCGGTGCGAAGGCGTCCTTGAACCCCTTCTTCGCGCCGTGCAGCGACTCGTAGATCGTGTGTCCGACGACGGGCGTGCGCAGCAGTACGTCCTTGCCCCAGGCGAGGACCTTCTCGTAACTGTCGGTCGTCCGCAGGGTCGCGAGGTGGTTGGCGAGGCCACCTATGGTCGGCGCGTACGAGCGTTCGTTGTCGTTGACGACGATGATCAGCGGGCGGTCCTTGGCGGCGGCGATGTTGTTCAGCGCCTCCCACGCCATGCCGCCGGTCAGCGCGCCGTCGCCGATGACCGCGACGACATGGCCCTTCTCGCCCTGCACCTGACGGGCCTTGGCGAGCCCGTCCGCCCAGCCGAGCGCCGTGGAGGCGTGGCTGTTCTCGATGATGTCGTGCTCGGACTCCTCGCGCGAGGGATAGCCGGACAGGCCGCCCTTTCCCCGCAGCTTGGAGAAGTCCTGGCGTCCGGTCAGCAGCTTGTGTACGTAACTCTGATGGCCGGTGTCCCACAGGATGCGGTCGACGGGTGACTCGAAGACCCGGTGGAGCGCGATGGAGAGTTCCACCACCCCCAGATTGGGCCCGAGGTGACCGCCGGTCCTGGCGACCGCGTGCACCAAGAACTCCCTGATCTCATCCGCCAGTACACCGACGTCCGCCTCGGACAGCGCCTTCAGGTCGCGTGGTCCCCGGATGCTCTCCAGAATCGTCACGCTCGGGCCCCCTCTCGGTCCGTGCTGATCAGCTCACGGTGACGGCGGGTTCGCCGGAGGCGACGCCGTCCTTCTCCATCTGCTCGGCGATCTTCATCGCCTCCTCGATGAGGGTCTCGACGATCTTCGACTCGGGCACGGTCTTGATGACCTCGCCCTTGACGAAGATCTGCCCCTTGCCGTTGCCGGAGGCGACCCCCAGGTCCGCCTCCCGCGCCTCGCCGGGGCCGTTGACGACACAGCCCATGACCGCGACGCGCAACGGGACCTCCATCCCCTCCAGGCCGGCCGTGACCTCGTCGGCCAGCTTGTAGACGTCGACCTGGGCGCGTCCGCAGGACGGACACGAGACGATCTCCAGGCGGCGCTGCTTCAGGTTCAGCGACTCCAGGATCTGGAGGCCGACCTTGACCTCCTGGGCGGGCGGGGCGCTGAGGGAGACCCGGATGGTGTCCCCGATGCCCTCGCTGAGCAGCGCCCCGAAGGCGACGGCGGACTTGATCGTGCCCTGGAAGGCCGGGCCGGCCTCCGTCACGCCGAGATGCAGCGGGTAGTCGCACTGGGCGGCGAGCTGCCGGTAGGCGTTGACCATCACCACCGGGTCGTTGTGCTTCACCGAGATCTTGATGTCCCGGAACCCGTGCTCCTCGAAGAGGGACGCCTCCCACAACGCCGACTCGACCAGCGCCTCCGGCGTCGCCTTGCCGTACTTCTGCAGCAGCCTCCGGTCGAGCGACCCGGCGTTGACCCCGATCCGGATCGGGGTCCCGGCGTCCGAGGCGGCCCGCGCGATCTCGCGGACCTTGTCGTCGAACTGCTTGATGTTGCCCGGGTTCACCCGCACCGCCGCACAGCCCGCGTCGATGGCGGCGAACACGTACTTGGGCTGGAAGTGGATGTCGGCGATCACCGGGATCTGGGACTTGCGGGCGATGGTCGCGAGGGCGTCCGCGTCGTCCTGCGTGGGGCAGGCGACGCGGACGATCTGGCAGCCGGACGCGGTGAGTTCCGCGATCTGCTGCAGGGTGGCACCGATGTCCGACGTACGCGTCGTCGTCATCGACTGCACCGAAACGGGTGCTCCGCCCCCGACCGCCACCGCTCCGACCTGGATCCGCCGCGACACACGTCGCTCGGCGATCGGTCGGACCGGCACCTCGGGGAGGCCCAAGGAAACGGCGGTCATGTCGTCACCCGCGGCTTTCCGTGAAGGTCTCTCGGGCGGCGCGCAGCGACTCCTTGAGGGAGCCCATGGTGGCGAGGACGGCGGTCGGCTCGTAGCCGCAGTGCGCCATGCAGTTCGCGCACCGCTCGTCCTTGCCGCGCCCGTAGGAGTCCCAGTCGGTCTCCTCCAGGAGCTGCCTGTACGTCTGCACGTACCCGTCGCTCATCAGGTAGCAGGGCCGCTGCCAGCCGAAGAGCGAGTAGCTGGGGATCGCCCACGCGGTGCACGGGAAGTCGACCTTGCCTTCCAGGAAGTCCAGGAAGAGCGGGCTCTGGTTGAGCCGCCAGCGGCGCCGGTTGCCGCCCGAGAAGGCCTTCTTGAACAGCTCCCGGGTCTGCTGGACGCCGAGGAAGTGCTCCTGGTCGGGCGCCTTCTCGTAGGCGTAGGCGGGCGAGAGCATCATCTCGTCCACCTTCAGGTCGTCATTGAGGAAGTTGAGGACCTCGATGACGGTCTGCGGGGTGTCGGTGTTGAAGAAGGTCGAGTTGGTGGTGACCCGGAAGCCGCGCCGCTTGGCCTCCTTGATGGCCGCGACCGCCTCGTCGAAGGTGCCCTCCTTGGCCACCGACTCGTCGTGCCGCTCGCGCAGCCCGTCGATGTGCACGGCCCAGGCGAAATACGGCGAGGGCTTGAACTTGTCCATCTTCTTGCGCATCAACAGCGCGTTCGTGCACAGGAAGACGAATTTCTTCTTGGCCACCAACTGCCGCACGATCTCGTCGATCTGCGGGTGCATCAACGGCTCGCCGCCGGCGATGGACACCATCGGCGCACCGGATTCGAGGACCGCTCCCACGGCCTGGGCAACCGGCATGCGCTGCTTGAGCACCCCCGCCGGGTGCTGGATCTTGCCGCAGCCCTCGCACTTGAGATTGCAGGCGAAGAGGGGTTCCAACTCGACCAGCAGCGCGAATTTGTCCCGCTTCCTGAGCTTCTGTTCAAACAGGTACGCAGCGACCTTCATGGACTGCCGAAGCGGCATAGCCATCTGGCTCACCTCCGAGGGAGCAACAAAGAACGGTGCCATTCAAAGAAAGCGGGAAGAACGGCACGAAGAACACGGAATGCTGATATTCCACCGTGCACTGTGCCGATTCGGACGAGCTCATGTTCAGGAGCGTCCACGACCACCCGCACGGCCGCAACCGGGCGCGCGCCCGCTCGCACGGCGCTGTGGAGCGTGGCCGCGGATTCCATGTCGACCGCGATCGCGCCGGTCGCGAACAGATCCGACCGTTCGTGACCGCGCACGACGTGGTCGGAGCCGGTGAGCGGCCCGGTGTGGACGGTGCGCCCGGGCACGGTACGCACGAGTTCCTTGACGAGCAGTTCGGTGCCCACGCACGGGGTGCTGCCGCGCGGGTCCCGGGTCTCCTCGGCGACCACGAGGTCACCGGGGTGCATGCCCGGGGCGAGCCCCGCGCAGAAACCCGTGGCCAGGACGGCGGCCTCGCTCAGCGCCGGGTCTGCGAGGATCCGGGTGAGCGAGCGCTCGGCGGCCTTGGGACCCATGCCGGTGCGCAGGACGGTGACGGGCCCGTCGGCCCCGGTACGGTCGCCGATGCGCAGGGCGAGGTGCTCGATGCCCAGCGCGCAGGCGATCAGCAGCGGGGCCCGATCGGGCTTCGTGCTCATCAACCCCCCTTGACCTCGGCGAACGACTCGCCATGGACGAAGCTCGGCTCTCCGTGGACATAGCGGCCGAGCGCGGTGAGCGGGAAGACCTGCCGGTAGAGGTGGTAGTTGATCGAGAAGTCCCACGGGAACCCGGTGCCGGTGAAGTACGGCTCGTCCCAGGAGCCGTCCGCCAGCTGGGTCTCCGCGAGCCAGGCGATCCCGCGCTCCACCGCCTTGGACTCCCGCTCCCCCGCGGCCAGCAGGGCGAGCAGTGCCCAGCCGGTCTGGGAGGCGGTCGAGGCGCCGCGTCCGCTCCACTCGGCGACCTCGTGGTAGGAGCGCAGGTCCTCGCCCCAGCCGCCGTCGTCGTTCTGGACGGTTTCCAGCCAGGCGACGGCCCGGCGGATCGCCGGGTGGGAGGCGGGCAGTCCGGCGGCCACGAGCGCCGGGAGTACCGAGCCCGTTCCGTAGACGTAGTTGACGCCCCAGCGGCCGAACCACGAGCCGTCCGGCTCCTGGTGAGCGAGCAGCCACTCGATGCCCCGGCGGGTGCGCGGGTCGTGCGAGAGCCCCTCGACCGCGAGCATCTCCACCACATGGGCGGTGACGTCGGCGGACGGCGGGTCGATGACCTCCCCGAAGTCGCAGAACGGGAGCCGGTTGGGGAAGGCGCTGGTGTTGTCGACGTCGAAGGCGCCCCAGCCGCCGTCCTTGGACTGCATACCGAGGTTCCAGCGCACCCCGCGCCCGATGGCGTGCTCGACGCGCTCCGGGTCGTGGTGGCGGACGCGGCGCAGCGCGAGGGCGACCTCGGCGGTGTCGTCGATGTCGGGGTAGTTGTCGTTGTGGAACTCGAAGGCCCAACCCCCGGGCGGAAGGTGGGGCCGCTTCACCGCCCAGTCCCCGGGCCGCACGATCTCCTCGCCGAGCATCCAGTCCGCGGCCTTCACCAACTGTGGATGGTCGGCGGGCAGGCCCGCGTCGGCGAGCGCGATGGTGGCGAGGCAGGTGTCCCAGACGGGCGACTGGCAGGCCTCGATCATCCGGGCGCCGTCCTCGCGCCAGACGGCGAACCGGTCCAGTGAGGCCAGCCCCTCGCGCATCACGGGGTGTTGGAGGTCGTAGCCGAGCAGGTGCAGCGCGATGACCGAGTACACCGCGGGCGGCTGGATGCCGCCCCAGCAGCCGTCGTTCTCCTGCCGTTCGATGATCCAGCGCGCCGCCGCGTTCATCGCGGACCGGCGCAGCCTGCGCGGCGCGACCTTGCGGTACTGATGCAGGACCTTGTCCAGACGCTGGAAGACCCCGTCCCAACTCGCCGCGGGGGCGAGGGGTTTGACCGGGTTGGGGTCCCGGGCGTCGACGTGCAGCTCGTCGAGCGGGAACGGCGCGGGCCGCACCGGGCGCTTCGCCGAGACGACGGTCAGCGGCACGATCGTCTGCCGTGCCCAGCAGCCGAAGTCGTAGATGTTGAGCGGCATCCACTTCGGGAAGTAGATGAGTTCCGGCGGGAGTTCGGGCAGGTCGTCCCATTTCCACCAGCCGAACAGGGCGAGCCAGATCCGGGTGAAGACACGGGCCGAGGCGATGCCGCCCCGCTCGCGGATCCAGGCGGCCGCCCTCGCCATGTGCGGCTCGTCCGTGCCGTCCCCGGCCAGCCGCAGGGCGACGTACGCCTCGATGGTGGCGGAGAGCTCGCCGGGGCCGCCGTAGAAGGTGGCCCAGGTGCCGTCCTCGCGCTGCTCGCCACGGATGAACAGTCCGGCGGCGCGTGTGGTCGTCTCGTCGCGGATTCCCAGGAACTGACGAAGGAGCAGATCCTCGGCGTCCATCGTGACGTTCGTCTCGAGGTCGCCCTTCCACCAGCCCTCCGCGTCCTGCCGCGAGAGCAGGAAATCGGTGGCTCGCTGTATGGCGTGCGTGGCGACGTCTCGGGTCTCGACTGTCCCGGCCGCCACGGGAGTCGTCTGTTCCTGGATTTCGCTGGCCGCGGCAGCCCGGGGCGGCAGAGCCCCGGTGCTTCCGTCGGTCGTCGCTGTCATGGCTTCCCCTTCGTGCAGTGGTACGTCTCTGCTGGGTCCGCCGTCGGCCGGTGCGTCGTTGTCCCGCGACACCGGCCGGCGACTACGCGAGGTTTATTCGACCGATAGTGATCATCTCTTCCGTACGACGACGAAGTCGGCGAGCGCCACGAGCTGGGCCCGCACCTGGTCGGGCATGTCGACGGCGTTCAGGGCCTCGATGGCGATGGTGTGCTGGCGGCGTGCCTCCTGGGCGGTCCACTCGCGGCCGCCCGCCTCCTCGATGAGCGCGGCGCGCGCGGCGAACTCCTCCTCGGAGAAGTTCTCGAAGTCGCTGGCCTTGGCGTCCTCGGCGAGCAGTTCCCCGAGCCGCTCGGAGGCGGGCCCGCCCGCGGCGAGCGCGGCCACGACCGGCAGTGACTTCTTGCGCTGGCGCAGATCGCTCCAGGTCTGCTTGCCGGTGGCCTCCGGGTCGCCCCAGATGCCGAGGAGGTCGTCGACGGCCTGGAAGGCCAGGCCGAGGTGGTAGCCGTACTTCTCCAGCGTGTCGGCGGTCCGGTCGTCCGCGCCGCCGAGGACCGCGCCGATGGAGCAGGCGCAGGCGAGCAGGGCGCCCGTCTTGTTGCCCTCCATCTCCAGGCACTCCTCGACGCTGACGCGGTCGCGGTGCTCGTAGGAGATGTCCTGGGCCTGCCCGTCGATGAGGGCGCGGGTGGCGGTGGTCAGCCTGCGGGTGGCGCGGCCGGCCTCGACGGTGCCGAGTTCGAGGAGGATCTCGTTGCCCAGCGCGAACAGGGCGTCGCCGACGAGGATCGCCTGGGCGGGACCGTGCACCTTCCAGACGGTGTCGCGGTGGCGGCGCTGCTCGTCGCCGTCCATCAGGTCGTCGTGCAGCAGGGAGAAGTTGTGCACCAGCTCGACCGCGACCGCGCCGGGCACGCCGACCTCGGGGGCGGCACCCGCGACCTGCGCGGAGAGCACGGCCAGCGCGGGGCGCACGGCCTTGCCGCCGTCGCCGTCCGCGGGGTTGCCCTGGGCGTCGATCCAGCCGAAGTGGTAGGCGGCGACGGTGTCCATGGGTGACGCCAGGCGGTCGACCGCCGCCTTCAGCACCGGTGTGGCCAGGGTCCGGCCGCGCTCCAGGAGCGCGGTCACGTCCACCGCGTCGGCAGCCTTGTCGGCCGGGGGCACAGTGGGCACAATCTCTCCTCTTGTTGCGGTACCGGGGGTGCGGGGGTCTGCCGCGCGCTCGTCGAGCATCAGGCCGCCTCCTCGAACGCGAGGAGGTGGTCGCGGGGCCGACCCAGGGCGCTCAGTGCGGCTCGCGCCGCACCGACACCGCTGCGGACCGCACTCTCCATGGTCGCGGGCCACCCGGTGGCGGTCCACGCGCCGGCCAGATACAGGCCGGGGGCTCTGGTGCGGACGCCGGGCCGCAGCCGCCCGACGCCTGGGGTGGGGGCGAACGTCGCCGTGCGCTCCCTGGTCACGAAGAAGTCCTTCACCTGCGCGCCGCGCGCGGCGGGCAGCAGCCGCTCCAGCTCCGGCAGATAGCGCTCGCGCAGCACGGCGACGGGCTCGTCGATCTCGTCCTGGGCGGCCGACTGCGAGAGGGCGAGGTACTGCCCTTCGCGCAGTCCGGACGCGTCGGTGCGGTCGAAGACCCACTGCACCGGGGAGCCGAGCGCCGCGAAGAACGGTCGCGCCAGCACCTTCCGGTCGTAGACGACATGGACGTTGAGGATCGGCGCGGTGCCGATCTCCAGGAGCCGCTCGGGGGCGTCGAGCGCTCCCTCGGGCAGCAGCTCGTGGGCCTCGCGCTGGGGTACGGCGAGGACGACGGTGTCGGCGTCCAGCGTTTCACCGGGAACCTGAACGCTCCAACGCCCGTTCTCGTTAAGGGAGATGGAGGTGACGCGTGTACGGACTTCGGTACGCACGCCCGCGGAGTCGAGCGCCTTGCGGGCCAGCGTGTCATGCAGTTCGCCCAGCGGGACGCGTGCCCAGCCGATGTCGGCCGCGCCCGGGTCGGACAGCAGACCGGTCTTGAACACCATCGCGGCGAGCCCGAGCGAGGAATCGCCGGCCACCGCGTTGAGGGTGGCGACCCCCACCAGGTCCCACAGTGCCTCGACGGCACGCTCCGACTGACCGTGTTCGGCGAGCCATTGGCCGAAGTTCTGGTCGTCGAGGGCCGGATCGTCGAGATCGAGCGCTTTGAGCGCCAGTGCGGCACGTCCGACCTTGGCGCGTTCCGCGAGCGACAGATGCTGATACGTCGCCAGGCTGCGCGCGAGATGCAGGGGAACAGGCAGCGCGCTGCGGCCGATTCTGCCGAGACGCCGCCCGGGTTTCGCCTCGGCGTCGAGAACGGGCACGTCGAGACGATCCTGCAGTGGCGCGAGCGAGGCCCCGTCGACGCGGTCGAGGAACCAGCGGTATGCGGTGCAGCAGCGCAGATACACATGCTGTCCGTTGTCCACGGTGAGCTCGCCGCGCTGGAAGGAGAAGGCGAGCCCGCCGAGCCGCGGTCGGCCTTCGAGCAGGGTGACCCGCACCCCGGCGTCCGCCAGTGCGAGCGCGGCCGTGATTCCGGCCAGCCCGCCGCCGACCACTACGGCGCCGGCCCCTCCCGGGCTGCCCGCGGTCTCCGCGGGCTGCGTCTCCTCGCTCATCGTGCACCCTCCCCAGCGGCCGTGCCGCGGTGATTGAACGGTGCACGGCAGGCCATCGCAGTCAGGGACGCCACCCGGTCCCGGAGGGTTGCGTGCCGCTTTTCGCCGGTGGAATCACCTTGGCCCATATTGTCCATCAGGCGCGCCTCCTGACAGTGCGCCGGGAGACATGCCGGGCGTCCAGACCGGAGAGGCCGCGCACGGCGACGTACGCCTTCTCACGCCCCGGCAACGAGACGCGGCCGCGCAGCACGGCCTCCGGCTCGCGCTCGATGCGGTCGAGGAGCCGCCGGTAAATGCCGGCCATGGCCGCGACACAGGCGCCGCTGCGCCGGTCGAGCATGGGCAGCAGTCGGTAGCCCTCGGCGAAAAGAGTGCGGGCCCGTCGCACTTCGAAGTGGACGAGGCCCGCGAAGTCGGAGCCCTCGGGTGGAGTCGGGCCGTTGAACCCGGCCGAGCAGCCGAACTTCGCGAGGTCGTCCGCGGGCAGATAGGTGCGCCCGCCGGCGGCGTCCTCCCGTACGTCCCGCAGGATGTTGGTGAGCTGAAGCGCGAGCCCGAGCGTGTCCGCATACTCCGGCGCGCGCTCGGCGCCACGCGCCCCCGGTTCCGTACCGAACACGCCGAGCGAGAGCCGCCCGATCGCCCCGGCCACGCACCGGCAGTACACCTTCAGGTCGTCCCAGGTCTCGTACGTCTCACCGTGTACGTCCATCAGGACGCCGTCGATGAGTTCATCGAGGCCGCCCAGCGGCACCGGGAAGTACGCGGCGGTGTGGCTGAGGGCGACCGCGACCGGGTCGGTGTCGTCCTCAGCCACACCGCCCTCGCGGACCCGGGCAAGCAGCGCCCGGGTGTCCTCGAGCCGCGCCGCCTTCACATCCGGTGCCAGCGTGCCGTCGCCGATGTCGTCGACACGGCGCGAGAACGCGTAGAGCGCCGACATCGCGCGACGCTTGGGCGTCGGCAGAAGTCTGATGCCATAGGCGAAATTACGGGCCTGCTGACCGGTCACTGCCTCGCAGTAGCTGTAAGCGGCGAGTACCGGTGCAGACACGTGTTGTTCCGACTCCACGGTCCGGATCACCCCTTTCCTCGCAGAGTCACTCCCACCTCGCGCAGCAACTGGAGCTTGCCGGGCTTGGGCGGGCCGGGAAGTACGTCGTATTCGGCGGCGGCGATCGCACGGATCGCCGCCCTTCCCCCTGCCACGAACCCCGCGAGCAGCAGCTTCAACCTGCCGTGGACGCTACCCACGAGGGGGGTGCCTTCATTCAGGAGGTGGAGCGCGCGTTCTGATTCGTAGGCAACCAGCGCGCGCACCGATGCGCCTGCTGTGGCCGTGGCGAGATCCGTCTCCTGGACATGGAAGCGCTTCATGTCCTCGGCCGGCAGGTAGATGCGGTCGCGGCCGAGATCCTCGGCGACGTCCTGGAGGTGCTCGACGATCTGCAACGCCGTGCAGACCGCGTCCGAGCGGCGGATCCGCTCGGGCGTCGAGGTGCCGGTGACGGACAGCACCAGGCGGCCGACGGGGTTGGCGGACAGTTCGCAGTAGGCCACGAGATCGTCGTAGGTCTCGTAGCGCTTGATCAGCTGGTCCTGGCGGTTGGCCGCGATCAGGCCGAGGAAGGGTTCGGGGGTGAGGCCCGCGCGGCGGACCGTGGGCTGCAGGCGTCGCAGCAGCGGGTGCCCCGGCGTCGAGTCGAACACTCGGTGCAGGTCGGCCTCGAAGGCGTCCAGGAGTGCGAGGCGGTCCTCGGCCTCTTCGGGCGACACGCCGAGCAGCCTGGCGTCCGCGCCGCCCGGGGCGAGGTCGCCGTCACCGATGTCGTCGACGAGGCGCGCGAAGCCGTAGACGGCCATCAGGTCGTCGCGCCAGGCCCGGGGCAGGAAGAAGGGGGCCACGGGGAAGTTCTCGCCCGCGGCCTTGTCGAGCGTTCCGCGCTCCGTCTCACCAGTGCGCGCCGTACCGGCTTGGGTCACCGCTCGCCGCCCGGCGCGGGGACGGCACACGCGTCGCGGAGCTGGAGAGTTTCCGTAGCCATTGCCGTCACATCTCCCGTTCTACACTGCCGACCCAATAGTGCCCATTTCGGACACGCCGCCCGGGATTCCGCGCGGCGCGCCGGTGCCGGATGTCGCGCGGTATCGCCCCACTTGCCGCGATTCAGCACCGGTACAGCTTACGTTGTACAACGCAGCGAGGTTCGTCGGGGTGTCCTGCACATCACAACAACACACCGATTGGTGTCAAGATTCCTAAGGCCAGCAGGAGTTGGCGTTTCCTTTGCAGACGCAGGGCCCCGCCGAATCGTTGCGGCGGGGCCCTGGGCGTTGCGGGCTACTTGCCCGTGAACTTCTCGTACTCCTTGAGGACCTCTTCGGTCGGACCGTCCATCCGCAGCTCACCGCGCTCCAGCCAGAGCACACGGTCGCAGGTGTCGCGGATCGACTTGTTGTTGTGGCTGACCAGAAACACCGTGCCCGCGCTCTTGCGCAGCTCGCGGATGCGGGCCTCGGAGCGCTTCTGGAAGGAGCGGTCTCCGGTGGCGAGGGCCTCGTCGATCATCAGGACGTCGTGGTCCTTGGCGGCCGCGATGGAGAACCGCAGCCGCGCGGCCATGCCGGAGGAGTAGGTGCGCATCGGGAGGGTGATGAAGTCGCCCTTCTCGTTGATGCCCGAGAAGTCCACGATCTCCTGGTAGCGCTCCCGGATCTGCTCGCGGGACATGCCCATCGCGAGCCCGCCCAATATGACGTTCCGTTCGCCCGTGAGGTCGTTCATCAGGGCCGCGTTCACGCCGAGCAGCGAGGGCTGACCGTCGGTGTAGACCTTGCCCTTCTCGGCGGGCAGCAGCCCGGCGATGGCCCGCAGGAGCGTGGACTTGCCGGAGCCGTTGGAGCCGATCAGGCCGATGGCCTCGCCGCGGTAGGCCGTGAAGGAGACGCCCCTGACGGCGTGCACCTTGCGCACGCCCCGCTCCTCGCCGCGCTTGATGATGCGGCTGAGGGCGGCGGTGGCGCTGCCCTTTCCGGTCTTGGCGCCGTTCACGCGGTAGACGATGTGCAGCTCGTCCGCGATGACGGTCGGGATGTGGGATGTCTGCTCAGCCACGGCCGTACCTCTCTTCCGCCTTCCAGAAGTACACGAACCCGCCGCCGGCGACGACCACGGCCCAGAAGGCGGCGATGGCCCACACATGGGGCGGCAGGTTGGAGGCGCCGTAGCCGTCGATGAGAGCGAAGCGCATCAGGTCCATGTAGATCGCGGCCGGGTTCACCTGGAGCGCGCGGATGAACCACTCCGGCCGCCCGACCAGCATGTTGCTGATGGAGAACATGACGCCCGAGGTGTACATCCAGGTGCGCACGATGAACGGCATCAGCTGGGCGAGGTCCGGCGTCTTGGAGCCCATGCGCGCGACGATCAGCGCGAGGCCGGTGTTGAAGAGGAACTGCAGCACCAGCACCGGGACGATCAGCAGCCAGGACAGACCCGGAACACTGCCGAAGCCGATCACCACGACGAACAGCACGAGCATCGAGAAGAGCAGTTGCTGGAGCTGCTGGAGCGCGAAGGAGATGGGCAGCGAGGCGCGCGGGAAGTGCAGCGCGCGCACCAGCCCGAGGTTGCCCGAGATCGCGCGGACGCCCGCCATGATCGAGCTCTGCGTGAAGGTGAAGACGAAGACACCGGTCACCAGGAACGGGATGTAGGTGTCGTGGGACATGCCTCGGCTGGCCTTGAGGATCACGCCGAAGATGAAGTAGTACACGGCCGCGTTCAGCAGCGGCGTCGCCACCTGCCACAGCTGGCCGAGCTTGGCCTGGCTGTACTGGGCGGTGAGCTTCGCCTGCGAGAAGGCGAGGATGAAGTGCCGTCGCCCCCACAGCTGACGCACGTACTCGACGAGCCCGGGCCGGGCACCGCTGACCGCGAGCCCGTACTTGGCGGCCACGTCGGCCGCGGAGAGCCCGTCATCGGGGGACGGACGATCGCTCACCGCGACAGCTCCGTCATGCGTTGTCTCACTCACAAATGGAAACTTTCGTCTTCATGATGCGCACGGCCTGGTCGGGCAGAGGCTGGGGCACGGATCGCGGTACGGCTAACGTGCTCCCGGTACCGAGCTTGTCAGATGGTGTGGGAGCTTGTCAGATGACGGGAGGACGACCGAGGCGGGTAAGCCGCCACACCGTACGCCACCTCATCGGACGCCGAGGGCCGCAGGGACTGGTCCAGCCCTCCTTGAAACCGCCGAACCACGCCTTCAGGGCAGGTCCCGAGGGACGGCGGGCCAAGGTGAGGAGCATCCAGACACCGAGGTACACGGGGACGAGCGGCGCGGGAAGGTTTCGGCGCGCGAGCCAGACGCGGTTGCGGGCCACCATGCGGTGGTAGACCGCGTGCCGCGAAGGGGCGGTCGTGGGGTGGTACAGCACCATGTCGGACCGGTAGTCGATCATCCAGCCCGAGTCGAGGGCCCGCCATGCCAGGTCGGTTTCCTCGTGGGCGTAGAAGAACTCGTCCGGAAGTCCGCCGACCTCGGCGAAGACCTTCGTACGGACCGCGTTGGCGCCGCCGAGGAAGGTGGTCACGCGCGAGGAGCGCATCGGGTCGGAGGCGCGCAGCCGCGGTACGTGGCGGCGCTGGGTCTCCTTGGTCTCGGGGTCCGCGATCCGGAAGCTGATGATGCCGAGATCGGGGTCGGAGGTGAAGGCCCGGCGGCACAGCTCGGCGGTGTCGTGGGTGGCGAGGAGGCCGTCGTCGTCGAGGAAGAGCAGGATGTCGACGTCCGTGCCGCCGGGGCCGAAGGCCTCGATGCCCACGTTGCGGCCGCCGGGTATGCCGAGGTTCTCGGGCAGCTCGACGGTGCGTATGCCGTCGGGGACGTCCGGGACGGGCGAGCCGTTGCCGACCACGACCACCTCGACCCGGTCGCCGTCCTGCTTGGCGACGGAGTCCAGCAGGGCTCGCAGTTCGTCGGGGCGGTTGCCCATGGTGATGATGACCGCGCCGACCTTCATCGCCGTACTCACTTCAGCCTGCTGGAGGCGAGGATGGACACGAGGTGCAGCACGGTCTGCAGGAGCGCGATGCCGGCCAGGACCGCGACGCCGAGGCGGGTGAAGAACAGGTCTCCGCGCACCGAGTCCACGATGGCCAGCACCAGGATCAGCAGGGACGCCTCGATGCCGAGCACCAGCCGGTGGAACTTCAGCGCCGCGGCGGCCTTGCGGGCCAGCGCCATGCCGGACGAGCGCGGCTCGGACGCCGACTCCTTGACCGGTGGCAGGCCGCCCTGGTGACGGGCGACGCCGACGAGGTCGGTCTCGGCCTTGATCAGGATCGCGCCGAGGGCCGCCAGGGTGCCGAGGAAGGCCCAGAGCCAGTCGATCCGCCCGGAACCCCAGGGATCGGCGGCACGCAGGCCGAAGCCGACGAGCACCGCGGCGTCCGTCAGATAGGCACCGACCCGGTCCAGGTAGACCCCGCCGAGCGAGAACTGCTTCTTCCAGCGCGCTATCTCGCCGTCGACGCAGTCGAGCAGCAGATAGAGCTGGACCATGATCACGCCGAGCACGGCGCCCGGGATCCCCGGCACCAGCAGGGCCGGGGCAGCGAGCACGCCGAAGACAGTCATCAGGTACGTGAGCTGGTTGGGCGTGACCCTGGTGTTCACCAGGTAGCGGTCGCAGCGCAGCGAGATCTCTCGCATGTAGAGGCGTCCCGCCCAATGCTCACCGCTGCGCCGGTCCTTCACCCCTGCGGGATGAACGACGGGGCGGAGTTCAGCTACTGATGGCCTTGGCATAGTCGGAGTAGATGTCCTTGATCTGGTTGGGTTTCAGGTCGAGGTGTTCGAGGATCGTGTAACGGCCCGGCCGGGTCTGCGGAGCGAACTCCACGACCTGTACGAACTCGTCCACGGTGAACCCGATCTCCTCGGGCAGTACCGGCAGCCCGTGTCGGCGCAGCACCTCGGCCGTGTACGCCGACTCCTCGTGCGCCCCCCGCAGGTACATCGCGAAGGCCGCGCCCAGACCGCACTGCTCGCCGTGGCTCGCCGCGCGCTTGGGGAAGAGGAGGTCGAAGGCGTGGTTGATCTCGTGGCAGGAGCCCGAGGCGGGCCGTGAGTCGCCCGAGATCGACATCGCGATGCCGGTGAGGACCAGCGCCTCGGCCAGCACCTGGAGGAAGCCGTTGTCCCCGATGCCGCCCGGATGCCGGAGCACCGCCTCGCCGGCCTGGCGGGCCATCGCGGAGGCGAGGCCGTCGATCTTTTCGCCGTTGACGCGGTTGGAGAGTTCCCAGTCCGCGATCGAGTTGATGTTGGAGATCGCGTCGCCGATGCCGGCCCGCACGAAGCGCGCCGGTGCGTCGCGGATCACGTCCAGGTCAATGACGACCGCGATCGGGTTCGGCACACCGTAGGAGCCGCGGCCCGCGTCGTTGTCGAGGGTCGCGACGGGCGAGCACAGGCCGTCGTGCGCGAGGTTGGTCGGCACGGCGACCAGCGGAAGCCCGACCCGCGCCGCGGCGAACTTGGCGCAGTCGATGATCTTGCCGCCGCCCAGGCCCACGACCGCGTCGTAGTGGCCCGCCTTTATGGCACCGGCCAGCTGGATCGCGTCGTCGAGGGTGCCGCCGCCGACCTCGTACCAGGTGGCGCCGGGCAGGGCAGGGGCGATCCGTTCGCGCAGTTTCGCGCCGGAGCCGTTGCTCACGGCGACGGCCAGCTTCCCGGAGTGCGAGATCCGCTCGTCGGAGAGCACGCTCGCCAGGTCGTCCAGGGCACCCGGGCGGATGTCGACGACGACCGGCGAGGGAATGAGCCTCGTCAGTACTGGCACGCGATCTCCCGTCCCTTGGCGAGGTCGTCGTGGTTGTCGATCTCGACCCACTTGACCTCACCGATCGGCGCCACGTCGATCTTGAAGCCGCGGTTGACGAGCTCCTGGTAGCCGTGCTCGTAGAACTGCTGCGGGTCCGTCTCCCACACCGTCTTCAGGGCGTCGGCCAGGTCGGCGGCCGCGTCGCCCTCGATGAGGGTGACACCGATGTACTCGCCGGTGGCCTCGGCGGGCTCCATCAGCTTGGTGATCTTCTGGACACCCTTGTCGGGGTGCACGACGACCTTCATCTCCTCGTCGGCGAGCTTCTTCACCGTGTCGAGGGCGAGGATGATCCTCTTGCCGTCGCCGCGCGCGGCCAGCAGCGTCCTCTCGACGGAGACCGGGTGCACGGTGTCGCCGTTGGCGAGGATCACACCGTCCTTGAGGGCGTCACGCCCGCACCACAGGGAGTAGGCGTTGTTCCACTCCTCGGCCTTGTCGTTGTCGATGAGGGTGATCTTGAGGCCGTACTTGGCCTCCAGGGCGTCCTTGCGGTCGTACACGGCTTCCTTGCGGTAGCCGACGATGATCCCGACCTCGGTCAGACCGATCTCGGCGAAGTTGCCGAGCGTCAGGTCCAGGACCGTGATGCTGTCCTCTATGCCCGCGGGGCCCACCGGCACGAGAGCCTTGGGGAGGCTGTCGGTGTAGGGACGCAGACGCCGTCCGGCGCCGGCCGCCAGCACGAGGCCGATCATGCGGGTTCTCCTTCATCGTGTACGGCGGGGGCCCCGGAGGACACCCAGAAGCGGATGCTCTCGACGAGCACCAGCAGCGCCACGGCCACGGCGAGCGCCGTGAGCGCGACCTTGAACTGTGCGGCGGTGAGCAGCGCTGCCAGGACGGTGACCAACAGCGTCCTGCCTTCGTGCCCGCCGATCGCCCGCACCAGCCAGTGCGGGGGAGCTCCGGCGTTGCCGCGGATGCGGTACACCGTGTCGTAGTGATGGTAGGCGACGGCCGCCACCAGGCCGAAAGCCGCGGGAAGTGCTCCGTTCACATCGGCTTTGGCCGCCAGTACCAGAACGGTGAGGTATTCGGCGGCGCGGAAGAAGGGGGGCACCAGCCAGTCGAGGGCGCCCTTGAGGGGGCGGGCGACGGCGAGGGCGGACAGGAGCACGTAGCCGACGGCGCACAGGACGGTCTGCCAGCCCGCGCCCCACAGCAGGGTCGAGGTCACCACGAGGACGCCGCCGACGGCCGCGCTGACGGGCGCCGCGATACGGACCGTGCCGCGCGCGAGACGTACCAGCGGTTCGACGAGCGGTCCGCTGTCCGCGAGGTCCGCCAGCGCCTGCGCCGCCCGGTCCGTGCGCCGGGCCTTGCGGGTGAGCGAGCGCAGTACGCGGCCCGCCGTGGTGTACGTCGCGGCGAACGCGCAGCCGACGAGCAGCGCGTAGAAGGTGATGCGGGGGGTCGTCAGCGCCGTGAGGACGGCGATCATCGCCCATCGTTCGCCGATGGGCAGGACTATCATCCGGCGCACCCAGACCGTCCAGCCGACGCTGTCGAGCTTGTCCGAGAGCGCGGCGGTGGGGCTGGTGTTGGCGGTGGCGTCGTGGTTCGCCTCGTTGAAGGAGAAGTCCACGACGTGCCGGCAGGTCTGCAGGATCATCGCGCCGAGCGCGAGGGCCCATACGTCGTCGCCGCCGCGGGCCGCTCCGAGGGCGAGGCCCGCGTAGTAGGCGTACTCCTTGGCGCGGTCGAAGGTCGCGTCCAGCCAGGCACCGAGCGTCGAGTACTGCAGCGAGTAGCGGGCGAGCTGCCCGTCCGTGCAGTCCAGGACGAAGGAGAACAGGAGCAGCAGCCCGGCCGCGACGAATCCGGCGCGGGTGCCGGTGGCGGCGCAACCCGCGGCGATGAGCGCGGTGAGCAGAGAGGCGGTGGTGACCTGGTTCGGGGTCAGGCCGCGGCGGGCGCACCAGCGGGCGATGTAGCGCGAGTACGGGCTGATGCAGTACGTGGTGAAGAAGCCGTCGCGGGCCTTCACGGCGCTGCGCAGGCGTACGGCTTCGTCGTCCACGGCGGAGACGGCCTGCCGGACCTCGTTGCGCTCCTGCGGGTCGGCGGGAACCGCGGCGACGAGGGTGCCGAGCTCGGGGCGGAACACGGCGACGCCGTCCGCGTCGAGGGCCGCGGTGAGGCGCTCGGCGAGGTTGTCGGTGGCGACGGCGAGACCGCCGGAGGCGGAGCCCTCACGGGCCACGGCCCGGGTCAGCGCCCGGCGGGCCTCGGGCTGCACCGATACGGCGCCGGGCAGCGCGGAGGCCGCGAACCGTGGGTCCGTGAGGCCGAGGCGCAGTGCGTGCAGGTGCCCCACGAAGCGGGCGTCGACGACGGCGACCCGCTGGTCCGCCGGTACGGCGGCCAGCAGCGTCTCGGCGTCACCGGCTTCGTCGGCGAGCCGCACGTCGAAGCCGAGCGACCGCAGATCGCTCTCGAGCGACGATCCGGGGACCGGCTGGCCGGTGAGGATGGCGGTCGACAGCGAACTCACTCCCTGAGTGCCGACGCGGCGTCGCGCCGGGCATGTACGTGGTGGGAAGGCCCCGGCCCCAGGCCCGCGGAGGGCTCAGGCCGCTGGGCGGCATGTCGGCAGAGGCTATCGGATGATGAGAAGCGGGCGTTCACCGCCCGTTCACTGCGCGATCAACCACATCTGCGTACCGCCTCCGCCGCGATCATCATCGGTGATCCGGGGGCTGTGCCACAAACCCGCACGTACAGAACGCACTATTCGCGCTATTGATCACGACACCCTACGCACCCTCCCGTAGTGGGGCAGGACGGTCGGATCGGGAGCCGGCCCCGGCGCCGCCGGCGGCGCACCGGCATAGGGTGGTCGTCCATGACATGGCTGATCACAGGCGGGGCCGGATACATCGGGGCACACGTGGCGCGGGCGATGGCGGAGGCCGGGGAGCGCGTCGTCGCCCTCGACGACCTCTCGGCCGGCGTTCCCAACCGGCTTCCGGAGAGCATCCCGCTGGTGCAGGGCTCGTCACTGGACGGGGATCTGCTCAAGCGGGTCCTCGCCGAGCACGCGGTGACGGGTGTGGTGCATCTCGCCGCGCGCAAGCAGGTCGGCGAGTCCGTGGCCGAGCCGACGCGCTATTACCAGGAGAACGTGGGCGGACTCGCGACGCTCCTGGAGGCGGTCGCCGGGGCGGGCGTCAAGCGTTTCCTCTTCTCCTCGTCCGCGGCTGTCTACGGCAACCCGGATGTGGACCTCATCACGGAGGACACCCCCTGTGCGCCGATGAGCCCGTACGGCGAGACGAAGCTCGCCGGGGAGTGGCTGGTCCGCGCGGCGGGCCGGGCGCACGGCATCGCGACCGTGTGCCTGCGTTACTTCAACGTGGCGGGCGCGGCCACACCCGAGCTGGCCGACACCGGTGTGTTCAACGTGATCCCGATGGTCTTCGACCGCCTCACCCGCGACGAGGCCCCGCGGATCTTCGGCGACGACTATCCGACACCGGACGGCACCTGCGTCCGTGACTACATTCACGTCGCCGACCTCGCCGAGGCACACCTCGCGGCGGCCCGGCGGCTGGCCGGCGGTGCGACGGGCGACCTCACGGTGAACATCGGCCGCGAGGAAGGGGTTTCGGTACGTGAACTGCTCACGCTGATCGGGGAGGTCAGCGGGGACACCCGGCGGCCGGTCGTGGAGCCGCGCCGCCCGGGGGACGCGCCGCGCGCGGTCGCCTCGGCCGGGCTGGCCGCGCGGGAACTCGACTGGAGCGCACGGCGCGGGGTGCGGGAGATGGTGGACTCGGCGTGGCAGGGGTGGCTGCTGCATCACCCCCGGACGCAGGGTTAACGATCTTGACCATGCTCTGACCTGCGGATCGTTTCCGCAGGTCAGAGCATATGACAACGATGTTCAGTGCGGCGTTGCCGGATACCCCCCACCCGTAGTTCACTGTGATCCCGCGCAGCGCACAGGAGGCGGCTTCCATGGGGGCTGGACACGATCACGGGCACGCCCACGGCGCTCCCACCAGCGGTACGGCGGCAGCCGCGTACCGCGGGAGACTGCGGGTCGCGCTGTCGATCACGCTCACGGTGATGGTGGTCGAGATCGTCGGCGGCCTCATGGCCGATTCGCTCGCGCTCGTCGCGGACGCGGCGCACATGGCGACGGACGCGGTGGGGCTGGGCATGGCGCTGCTCGCGATCCACTTCGCCAACCGCCCGCCCAGCGACAACCGCACCTTCGGCTACGCGCGGGCCGAGATCCTCGCCGCCCTCGCCAACTGTCTGCTGCTGCTCGGCGTCGGCGGCTACGTCCTGTACGAGGCGATCCACCGCTTCGTGACGCCCACGGACACCGAGGGCGGTCTGACCATCGTCTTCGGTCTGATCGGTCTGGTCGCCAACACGATCTCCCTCACCCTGCTGCTGCGCGGCCAGAAGGACAGCCTCAACGTGCGCGGCGCCTTCCTGGAGGTGGTGGCGGACGCGCTGGGCTCGGTGGCGGTGATTATCTCCGCCGTTGTGATCATGAGCACAGGTTGGCAGGCGGCCGACCCGATCGCCTCGATCCTCATCAGCGTCATGATCGTCCCGCGTACCTGGAAGCTGCTCCACGAGACGCTCGACGTGCTCCTGGAGGCGGCGCCCAAGAACGTCGACATGGCGGAGGTGCGCGCCCACATCGTGGCCCTGCCCGGCGTCGAGGACGTCCACGACCTGCACGCCTGGACCATCACCTCGGGCATGCCGGTCCTCTCCGCCCATGTCGTCGTCAGCTCCGACGTCCTGAACGCCATCGGCCACGAGAAGATGCTCCACGAGCTCCAGGGCTGCCTGGGCCACCACTTCGACGTGGAGCACTGCACCTTCCAGCTGGAACCGAGCGGGCACGCGGAGCACGAGGCGAAGCTCTGCCACTGAGCGACGCCGTCGGGAAGCTCCCGATCCGGCAGGCTCTTAATTCGCGGGCATGGCCGGCACCTCCGCTGCTAGCGTGGCCGAAGACACGAGGAAGAGGTGGGTTGATGACTGTCGCGTTCGGTGCCGCTGTACGCGGCGACAGGTGCGTCCCCGTCCTCCGGGTCCACGGCTGACCCACGCCGAGCGGCGTGCGCGGCGGCCCGGGCCCCCGCATCCAAAGGTTTCCCACGTTGTCAGAGCATCACGACTCGTCCGACCACAGCGCTCTCCACGAGGCCTTCTTCACCCTGCGCCACCGACTGCCCCGGCAGGGCCCCGGCTCCGACGCCACCACCCGTCACCTGCTCTCCCTGGCGGGCCCGCTGCCCGCCCGTCCCCGCGCGCTCGACCTGGGCTGCGGCCCCGGCCGCTCGGCGCTGCTCCTGGCCGCCGAGGCCGCGGCCGAGGTGACGGCCGTCGATCTGCACGAACCGTTCCTCGACGAACTGCGGACGGCCGCCGAGGCCCGGGGTCTTGCCGCGTCGATCGACATCGTCCACGGGGACATGGGTGAGCTCGCCCACCCCGACGGCTCGTTCGACCTGATCTGGGCCGAGGGATCGGCCTATCTCATCGGTTTCGACACCGCCCTGCGCGATTGGCGCCGACTGCTCGCCCCCGGCGGCACGCTGGTCCTCACCCACTGCGTGTGGACCACCGACACGCCGTCCGACCAGGCCCGCGCGTTCTGGCGGGACGATTCGTTGCGCTCGACCGACGAGGACACCCGGGTCGCGCGCGAGGCCGGATACTCCGTACTGGGTGTGTACCTCCAGCCGGAGTCCGACTGGGACGAGTACTACGACGCGCTCGACATTCACGCCGACGTGGCCGATGTCACCCGGCCCGGTATGGCCGAGGCGGTGGCGGGCGCCCGCGCGGAGATCGCCATGCGCCGCGAGCACGGGAGGGAGTACGGCTACGTGGGCTATGTCCTGCGTCCGGTCGCCATGGGCGCCTGACCCGTCCTGCCCGCCCGCAACCCGCGGCGACGCCTGCGTCCGGCGCCGCACGACGGGTGCGCCGCGCACCGCGGTGAACCCGCCGCGCACTGCGGCATCCGGCCCGGGTCCGACGGGCCGGCCGAACATCGGGTCCAACGCGCCGGGCGAACACCTGATGGCCCCTGTCCTGGACGATTCCCCGTCCGTGGCACCGGGCACGATCAAGTGTCCGGCCGCTTTCGGTGACTGACACACGTCGGCCGCGTATCCCGCTCCGGGCTCCCGGAGCGGGACATGCGGGGAGCCGCGAAGTGCCGGGAGTGCCGGATTCGTACGGCAGACTTGGGGCTCGAAGACCGATGCGAAGGATGGGTATGCCGATCACACCTGCCACCGCGACGCACAGTTCGTCGAACGGCACCGTTGAAGCGATCTTGCTCGAGTTGGTCGACGAGGACGGCAACACGATCGGCACGGCGGAGAAGCTCGCCGCCCATCAGCCACCCGGACAGCTGCACCGGGCCTTCTCCGTGTTCCTCTTCGACGAGCACGGCCGGCTGCTGCTCCAGCAGCGCGCCCTGGGCAAGTACCACTCCCCCGGTGTCTGGTCCAACACCTGCTGCGGCCACCCCTACCCCGCCGAGGCGCCCTTCGCGGCGGCGGCCCGGCGGACGTACGAGGAGCTCGGTGTCTCGCCCTCCCTGCTCGCGGAGGCGGGCACGGTCCGCTACAACCACCCGGACCCGGAGTCGGGCCTGGTGGAACAGGAGTACAACCACCTCTTCGTCGGTATGGTGCAGGCGTCGCTGCACCCCGATCCGGAGGAAGTCGGGGACACCGCGTTCGTGACCGCCGCCGAGCTCATGGAGCGGCACGCGAAGGACCCCTTCTCGGCGTGGTTCATGACGGTCCTGGACGCGGCCCGTCCGGCGATCAGGGAGCTGACGGGTCCGTCCGCCGGCTGGTGACGGCCCCGTCCTCGTAAGGTTCTCCCGAGGGCTCTAGAGGATGCTCGCGGTGAGCGGCAGGGCTGCCCAGATCACCTTGCCGCCACTCGCCGTGTGCTCGACGTCGCACACCCCGCCCGACTCCCTGGCGACCTCCCGCACCAGCAGCAGCCCACGGCCGCCGGTCTGGCCGTGGTCGGCCTCCAGGGCGGTCGGGCGATAGGGGTGGTTGTCCTCCACCGAGACCCGCACCCACTCGGCGCCGACGGCCACCTCCACGGCGAGCATCGGGGACAGCAGTGCCGCGTGCCGTACGGCGTTCGTGACCAGTTCGGAGACGATCAGCAAGAGCCCGTGGGCGAGGTCGTCCGAGACGGGTACTTGTTGACGGAAGAGCAGGTCACGAACAGCGTGTCGCGCCTGCGGAACCGAGGCGTCGATGGCGGGAGCGGTGAACCGCCACACCCCCTCGTACGGCAGCGGACCCGGCGGTCTCCGATCGGGAGACACGTCCCCGGCGCCTTCAGGGCGGGAGTCGAACCCCCGCCCGTGGTTCTCCATCGTCCGGTCGCCACCCTTGCGCTCGATTGTCACCACACGTCGAGTGTTGGTAACGCGCTGGTCCGGACCGCATCGCTGAACGGAAGTCAGCGATTATCGACGGCTTCTGACCGTTGACGCATGACACAGTCAGCCGTGCGACCACTCCTGCCCGTGTGGTGTCTGCTTCGAGAACTATTCGGGTTGTACGGGTTGGGCGCCGGGCTCGCCCGATTCGTCCGTCAACGGCCGCGCCCCGAGACCAGCGGCCCCTTCTTGATCGTACGTTCGAGGGTTGCGGATAGCATCCGGCGTATGGAGCCGCAGCTGCTGCACAGCGTCGGCGACGGGGTCGCCACCGTCGTCATCCACCACCCGGCCAAGCGCAACGCCATGACGGCCGACATGTGGAGAGCGCTGCCACCCCTGCTCGACGGGCTCGCCGCCGACCCGGACGTCCGTGTACTCGTCCTCACCGGCGAGGGCGGCACCTTCCGCGCGGGGGCCGACATCTCGACGCTGCGGGGCTCCTCGGACGAGGCGCAGGGGCTCGCCGTGCGCGCAGAGGAGGCGCTCGCCACGTTTCCCAAGCCGACGCTCGCGGCGATCCGCGGGTACTGCGTCGGCGGCGGGTCCCAGCTCGCGGCGGCCTGCGACGTGCGCTTCGCGGAGGAGGGGGCGGGGTTCGGAGTGACGCCGGCGAAGCTGGGGATCGTCTACGCGGCCTCGGCCACCCGGCGGCTGGTGTCGCTGGTGGGCCCGGCGACGGCCAAGTACCTGTTGTTCTCGGGCGAGCTGATCGACGCCGAACGGGCGCTGCGCACGGGGCTGGTGGACGAGGTGCTGCCCGAGGGCGAACTCGGCAAGCGGGTCGGCGAGTTCACCCGCGTCCTGGCCGCGCGGTCGCTGCTGACGCAGGCGTCCGCCAAGGAATTCGCCAATGGGCGGACCGACCGGGACGCGTACTGGGCCGAGCAGGCGCGCGGAAGCGACGACACCGCGGAGGGCGTCGCCGCGTTCCTTGAGCGCCGGCCGCCGCGCTTCACCTGGACCACGCCGGCGTCCACCGCGACCAGTCAGCCGGCCACCACGACCGCTCCGGCGTCCACCGCGACCACTCCGTCGCCCTCCGCGACTACTCCATGATGAAGCGGCTCTTCGCCCGGAACTCCTCCACGAGATGTGCGGGAGCCTTCTCGGGTGACCCGGCGTCGTAGGGCGGCTGCGGATCGTATTCCGTCAGCAGCTGTACGGCCTGTGCGTGTTCGTCGCCCGCGATCCGTCCGAGCAGGCCGAGCCCCATGTCGATGCCGGACGACACGCCGGCCGCGGTCACGTACTTCCCGTCGAACACGACCCGCTCCCCCGTCGGCTCGGCACCGAACCGCTTGAGGTGGTCCAGGGCCAGCCAGTGCGAGGTGGCCCGGCGGCCCTCGAGCAGCCCGGCGGCGGCCAGCAGCAGGGAGCCGGTGCACACGGAGGTCGTCCAGGTGCTCGTGGCGTCGGCGGCACGCAGCCAGTCCAGCAGGACCCGGTTCTCCATCTGCGGGGTCTGGCCCGGTCCGCCGGGGACCACGACGATGTCCGGGTGCAATACCTCGGCCAGGGTCCTGTCGGCGGTCAGGGCCAGGTTGCCGCTGTCGTTGCGGACGGGGCCGGTGTGCTCCGCGACGAAGACGGTCTCCGCGTCGGGCAGGCGGCCGAGGGTCTCGTAGGGTCCCACGGCGTCCAGGGCGGTGAAGCGGTCGAAGAGGACGATGGCGATCTGCATCGGGTTCCTTTCCACGGGCGGGTGGGGCAGGGGCGTCAGGTGAGGGCCGGTCAACGCGCGGGGGCGGGGCGGAAGCGGCGCCGGTACTCCGCCGGTGCCGTGCCGAGCGCCTTCACGAAGGCGCGGCGCATCGCCTCGGGAGTGCCGTAGCCGCAGGCGCGGGAGATCTCCTCTATGCCGTCGGCGGTGTCCTCCAGGAGGCGCCGGGCGTGTTCGAGGCGCACCCGGTCGACGTACCGGCCCGGGGTCATGCCCGTCTCGGTCTGGAAGGCGCGGGCGAAGTGCCGGGGCGAGAGCCGGGCACGGGCGGCGAGCGACTCGACGGACAGGTCGTCGCCGGGATGCTCGGTGATCCATTGCTGTACCTCGCGGAGCGGTTCGCGCTGCGCCGTCTGCGCGGCCAGCTGCGCGCTGAACTGGGCCTGGTTGCCCGGGCGGCGCAGGAAGACGACGAGGTGGCGGGCGACCGTCAGGGCGGCCTCGCGGCCGAGGTCCTCCTCCACGAGCGCGAGGGCGAGGTCGATGCCGGAGGTGACACCGGCCGAGGTGGACACCTGTCCGTCCCGCACATAGATGGGGTCGGGGTCGACCTCGACGGCCGGGTGATCGCGGGCGAGTGCGTCGCAGTACGCCCAGTGGGTCGTCGCGCGGCGACCGTCCAGAAGGCCCGCCTCGGCGAGCGGGATGGCGCCGGTGCAGACGGAGACCAGGCGCTCGGCGCGCGGCCCGTACGCGCGCAGCCAGTCGGTCAGCCGGGGGTCGGGGCGCCGGGTGCCCAGGCCGCCCGGGACGAGCAGGGTGTGCGCGGCGGGCGCGTCGGCGAGGGCGTGGTCCGGGACGAGGGTCAGGCCGCTGGTCGTGCGCACGGGTGCGCCGTCCAGGGAGGCGGTGTGGATGCGGTACGAGCCGCCCCGGAGGGTCTCGGCGCCCGCGAAGACCTCCACGGGGCCCGTGACGTCAAGGCTCTGCACGTCGTCGAAGAGGACGACAAGGACGGTTCGCATGGAATCGATTCTTGGCGGGCGGGGCGATGGCCGCAATGACGAGTGCCCCACCTTTCCTGCCATCGCCCCTCCCGTCTTCCCGGCGTACCGACCAGTCGGTAACATTCGGGTATGACCACACCTCTGCCGGAGCGCGCCGGGCGGCGCTGCCACAACGTCCTCAACCCGCTGCACTCGACGCACTACTTCTCGCCGGATCTGGGACGGGAGATGGCCGACGTCGGGATCGAAGACAGCAACGGCGCCTACTTCGCCGTGCGGGCCGCCGCCATGGGGCCGGTGGGCCCTGGCACGGTGACGGCGACGTTCTACAACTTCCGCCACGAGCTGGTGGCCCGGCATGTGCCCGAGGTGTGGAAGAAGGCCTCCCCGGAGACCGTCCTCGCGGCACGCGCGCGTGCCGTCGACGCGACCTGGCGCCGGCTCCTCGGCGAGGACGTCCTCGCCTCCAAGGAGGTCGCCGAGGCGGCGGAGCTCGCCCTGCGGGCCGCGGAGGCCTGCACGAGGACCGCCCGGCCGCTGTACGCGGCGCACGCCGACCTGCCGGTGCCCGACGCGCCGCACCTCGCCTTCTGGCACGGCGCCACGCTGCTGCGCGAGCACCGGGGCGACGGTCATCTCGCGGCGCTGCTCGACGCGGAGCTCGACCCCGTCGAGGCCCTGGTGAGCCACACCGCGACCGGCAAGGGCATGGCCCCGAAATGGGCACTGGGCACGCGCGGCTGGTCGCGCACGCACTGGGACGCGGCGGTCGAGCGGCTGCGCGAGCGCGGACTGCTCGACGCGGAGGGCGAGTTGACCGAGGCGGGGGTGGCCCTGCGCCAGGAGATCGAGGACCGCACGGACCGGCTGGACCGTGCCCCGTACGAGCATCTCGGTGCCGCGGGAGTGGAACGTCTGACCGAGCTGGCACGGGGCGTCCTGATGCGGGCGCTGGCCGCCGGCGCGTTCCCCGAAGGCATGACCGGCAAGGGCTGACAGCGCCGATCGGCGCCCTGAGCCCCCGTTGTCGGTGTCACCTGCCACAATTGCCGCGCAACCTCAGTGGAGAAGGCGGTACGGGATCGTGACGACACCCCTCGTAGGGTCCATCGAAGGCAGGATCGCCGAGGAGCTCGGCGTACGGGAGCGGCAGGTCAAGGCCGCCGTCGACTTGCTCGACGGCGGGTCGACGGTGCCCTTCATCGCCCGCTACCGCAAGGAAGCGACCGAGATGCTCGACGATGCGCAGCTGCGCACCCTCGAGGAGCGGCTGCGCTATCTGCGGGAGCTGGAGGAGCGGCGCACGGCGATCCTCGAATCGGTGCGCGAGCAGGGCAAGCTCACCGAGGAGGTCGAGGCGCAGATCCAGGGCGCCGAGACGAAGGCGCGGCTCGAGGACATCTATCTGCCGTTCAAGCCGAAGCGGCGCACGAAGGCGCAGATCGCGCGCGAGGCGGGCCTGGAACCGCTGGCCGAGGGCCTGCTCGGCGACGCGTCGGTCGACCCGCTCGCCGCCGCGGCGGCCTTCGTCGACGCCGACAAGGGCGTCGCCGACCCGCAGGCCGCGCTGGACGGCGCCCGGTCGATCCTCACGGAGCGGTTCTCGGAGGACGCCGACCTGATCGGCGAGCTGCGCGAGCGCATGTGGGTGCGCGGCCGCCTGGCCGCCAAGGTGCGGGACGGCAAGGAGGAGGCCGGCGCCAAGTTCGCCGACTACTTCGACTTCGCCGAGCCCTTCAAGGAGCTGCCCTCGCACCGCGTCCTCGCCATGCTGCGCGGCGAGAAGGAGGAGGTCCTCGACCTCGTCCTGGAACCCGAGGAGCCCTCCGAGCAGCCCGGTCCCTCCTCGTACGAGGGAATCGTCGCCCACCGCTTCCAGATCGCCGACCGCGGCCGTCCTGCCGACAAGTGGCTCACCGACACCGTCCGCTGGGCCTGGCGTACCCGCATCCTGGTGCACCTCGGCATCGACCTGCGTCTTCGGCTGCGTACGGCCGCCGAGGACGAGGCGGTGAACGTCTTCGCGGCGAACCTGCGGGACCTGCTGCTCGCCGCCCCGGCGGGCACCCGCGCGACGCTCGGACTCGACCCCGGTTTCCGTACGGGTGTGAAGGTCGCCGTGGTCGACGCGACCGGCAAGGTCGTCGCGACGGACGTGATCTACCCGCACGTCCCGGCCAACAAGTGGGACGAGGCCATCGCCAAGCTCGCCCGCCTCGCCAAGGAGCACGCGGTCGAGCTGATCGCGATCGGCAACGGCACGGCATCCCGCGAGACCGACAAGCTCGCCGGTGAACTCATCACCAAGCACCCGGAGTTGAACCTCACCAAGGTGATGGTGTCCGAGGCGGGGGCGTCGGTGTACTCGGCGTCCGCGTTCGCCTCGCAGGAGCTGCCCGACATGGACGTGTCGCTGCGCGGCGCCGTCTCCATCGCGCGCCGACTCCAGGACCCCCTCGCGGAGCTGGTGAAGATCGACCCGAAGTCCATCGGTGTCGGGCAGTACCAGCACGACCTGTCCGAGGTGAAGCTCTCCCGGTCTCTGGACGCGGTGGTCGAGGACTGTGTGAACGGCGTGGGCGTGGACGTGAACACGGCGTCCGCCCCGCTGCTCGCCCGCGTCTCCGGCATCACCTCCGGGCTCGCGGAGAACATCGTGGCGCACCGCGACGCCAACGGCCCCTTCACGTCCCGTACCGCCCTCAAGAAGGTGGCCCGGCTCGGCCCGAAGGCGTACGAGCAGTGCGCGGGCTTCCTGCGCATCCGGGGCGGGGACGACCCGTTGGACGCGTCCAGCGTGCACCCGGAGGCGTACCCCGTGGTGCGGCGGATGGTGAAGACGGCGGGCAACGAGGTCGCCTCCCTGATCGGCAACACCGGTGTGCTGCGCTCGCTCAGGCCGACCGACTTCGTGGACGAGACGTTCGGTCTGCCGACCGTCACGGACATCCTGAAGGAGCTGGAGAAGCCCGGGCGCGACCCGCGGCCCGCCTTCAAGACGGCCACCTTCAAGGAGGGCGTCGAGAAGATCTCCGACCTGGCCTCCGGGATGGTGCTCGAAGGGGTCGTCACGAACGTGGCCGCGTTCGGGGCGTTCGTGGACATCGGCGTCCACCAGGACGGTCTGGTGCATGTCTCGGCGATGTCGAAGACGTTCGTGAAGGACCCGCGCGATGTGGTGAAGCCGGGCGACATCGTCAAGGTGAAGGTGCTCGAGATCGACATCCCGCGCAAGCGGATCTCGCTCACCCTGCGGCTCGACGACGAGGCGGCTCCGGCGGATCAGCAGGGTGGGGGTGGGCGTCCGCAGCGGGGTGGCCGGCCCCCGCAGCAGCGCCAGCAGCAGCGTCAGCCGCGGGGCGGGGCGAGCGGCGGCGGTTCGCGGCAGGCCGCTCCGCCGCCGGCCAACAGTGCGATGGCCGACGCCTTGCGGCGGGCGGGGCTTGTAGATCCGAAGAAGGGCCGTCGTTGAGCCGCGGGTGAATCGTGGCTGGTCGCGCAGTTCCCCGCGCCCCTGAAGGGGCGCGGGGCTGCGCCTACACTCCTAAGCGACCGTAAGGTCGGCTCGCGTGCCATTCCCGAGCGTCAGCGTTCCGTCACCTTGCCCGCCGCCACTTCCAGCCGGCGCGTGGTGTGGACCGCGTCGAGCATCCGGCGGTCGTGGGTCACGAGCAGCAGGGTGCCCTCGTACGAGTCGAGCGCCGACTCCAGCTGTTCGATCGCGGGAAGGTCGAGGTGGTTGGTCGGCTCGTCGAGGACGAGGAGGTTGACGCCCCGGCCCTGAAGCAGGGCGAGGGCCGAGCGGGTGCGCTCGCCCGGGGAGAGGGTGGCCGCAGGGCGCAGGACGTGTTCCGCTTTGAGGCCGAACTTGGCCAGCAGGGTGCGCACCTCGGCGGGTTCGGTGTCGGGGACGGCGGTGCTGAACGCGTCGAGCAGGGACTCGGAGCCGTGGAAGAGCTTGCGGGCCTGGTCGACCTCGCCCACGACCACCCCGGAACCGAGGGTCGCGTGACCGGCGTCCAGCGGAACCCTGCCGAGCAGGGCGCCGAGCAGGGTCGACTTGCCCGCGCCGTTGGCGCCCGTGACGGCAACCCGGTCCGCCCAGTCGATCTGGAGGGTCGCGGGGCCGAAGGTGAAATCGCCGCGCCGTACCTCGGCGTCACGCAGGGTGGCGACGACGGCGCCGGAGCGCGGAGCGGCCGCGATCTCCATCCGCAGCTCCCACTCCTTGCGCGGCTCGTCGACGACGTCCAGGCGCTCGATCATGCGCTGGGTCTGGCGGGCCTTGGACGCCTGCTTCTCGCTGGCCTCGCTGCGGAACTTGCGGCCGATCTTGTCGTTGTCGTTGTTCGCCTTGCGCCGGGCGTTCTTGACGCCCTTGTCCATCCAGGAGCGCTGCATCTGGGCGCGGCCTTCGAGGGCGGAGCGCTTGTCGGCGTACTCCTCGTAGTCGTCGCGGGCGTGTCGGCGGGCGGTGTCGCGCTCCTCCAGGTAGGCCTCGTAGCCGCCGCCGTACAGGGTGATCTGCTGCTGGGCGAGGTCGAGTTCGAGCACCTTGGTGACCGTACGGGTCAGGAACTCGCGGTCGTGGCTGACGACGACGGTGCCCGCGCGCAGCCCGGAGACGAAGCGTTCGAGCCGCTCCAGGCCCTCCAGGTCCAGGTCGTTGGTGGGCTCGTCGAGGAGGAAGACGTCGTAGCGGGAGAGGAGGAGCGAGGCGAGTCCGGCGCGGGCCGCCTGGCCGCCGGACAGCGACGTCATCGGCTGGTCGAGGTCGACGCCGAGCCCGAGGGTGTCGGCGACCTCCTCGGCGCGCTCGTCGAGGTCGGCGCCGCCCAGGTCGAGCCAGCGCTCCAGGCTCTCCGCGTACGCGTCGTCCGCGCCCGGCGCGCCGTCGACGAGTGCCTGCGTCGCCTCGTCCATCACGCGCTGGGCCTCGGCCACACCGGTGCGCCGGGCCAGGAACTCCCGGACGCTCTCGCCCTCGCGCCGCTCCGGCTCCTGCGGCAGATGGCCGACGGTCGCCGACGGCGGGGACAGCCGCAGCTCCCCCTCCTCGGGCGTGAGCAGTCCGGCGAGCATCCGCAGCAGGGTGGACTTGCCCGCGCCGTTGGCACCGACGAGTCCGATCACATCGCCGGGCGCGACCACGAGGTCGAGCCCGGAGAAGAGCGAGCGGTCGCCGTGTCCGGCGGCGAGGTTCTTGGCGACGAGAGTGGCAGTCATCAGGAGGCCGATCCTAACGGCCCGGCCGCCCCGGCTGCGCCCGCGTTTCCGTGCGGGGCCGCACCCCCTGTCCTGTGCGGTCCGCTCAGTGGGCCATCGCCTCCACCAGCACGCTCCCCGAGGTCCGCGCCACGAGGAAGGACTCCCCCTTCACGGCCTTGGCGTCCAGCGCGATCCGGTGTCTGCCCGCCTCCAGGATCCCGTCGAAGACCTCCCGCGTGTGGGTACGGTACAGGCGGTCGAGGCGGTACGCGGTGATCTGGACCCGGCAGGTGGAGGTGACCTCGATGCCCGCCTCGCCGTCGGCGGCGACCAGGCGGGTGAGCCGGCGCAGCTCGTGCGGGCCCCGGGCCAGGGCGTGCTCGATCTGGGCGACGAGGAGCGGGATGATCGGGGCCAGTCCGTCGACGTAGGCGACCTCGACCCCGGCCCGCTCGAAGGACCGCCGTACGGCCGCGCGCTCCTGCTCGCCGATGGCGCGCCCGAAGGCCACCGCGCCGTACTCGCAGAGTTCCTCGGCCGGGACGTCGGTGGCGTCGCGGGTGATGTCGGTGCCGATGCCGATGGCGCGCAGGGCGGCGGCGAGCTTGGCAAGCACGGCGACCCGGGCGCCGATGAGCAGGACCCGGCGGCGTGCCCCGGGGTCGCTGAGGAGGAGTGAGTTCAGGGCGCTGCGGTACTCGGCGCCGTGGAAGCGGAACGGCCCTATCCCGTGGTAGCCGTTGAGCTCCAGATCGGCGTGGTCGCCGGTCTGCCAGGCGAAGTCGCGCCACACGTAGTCGTCGGCGGGGTCGTCCTTCTCGATGACGGCGGTCACGGCACCGCATTCGATGCCCTCGCACTCGGGACAGCCGTAGATCACGTAGCGGCCGTCGTCGAGCGGAGCCTCGACCTCCAGGAGGAGGCTTCGGACCTGGGCGGTGAAGATGGCGGGTGGTACGTCGGAGGCGAGCGGGGACACCGCGTCGAGGTCGGAGAGCTGGTACAGCAGCGGGCGGCCGTCGACGATGAAGTCGACGAAGTCCCGGTGTACTTGGTAGTCACCGTTGGCGAGGACTCCACCGGCACGCATCGCCGGTGCCAGGCCGAAGGTCGCGTATTCGGCAGACATGCTGTGAGTATCCCCAGACTGGGAGTGATGTGAGCACGGCATGACATATTCCGCTAACGTCCCGGCATGGACAACGGGCGCGGCGATGATGTGATCGTGGTCGGCAGCGGTGTCGTCGGGCTGACGACGGCCGTGGTCCTGGCCGAGCGCGGCAGACGGGTACGGGTGTGGTCGCGGGAGCCCGGCGAGCTGACCACCTCGGCCGTTGCCGGCGCGCTGTGGTGGCCGTACCGCATTCGGCCGAAGGCGCTCGCGGGCGAATGGGCCCTCCAGTCACTCTCCGTGTACGAGGAGTTGGCGGCCCGGCCGGAGGAGACGGGCGTACGCGTGGTCGAGGGCGTACAGGGTGAGACACGGCTGGACGAGCTGGAGCCGTGGGCCGCCCGGGTGCCGGGGCTGCGGGCGGCGACGGCCGAGGAGTACGCGGGTACGGGGCTGTGGGCGCGGCTGCCGCTGATCGACATGCCGGTGCATCTGCGGTGGCTGCGCGAGCGGTTCCTCGAGGCGGGCGGGGTCATCGAGATACGGACGGTGACGGATCTCGCGGAGGTCGAGGCGCCGGTCGTCGTCAACTGCACGGGGCTGGGCGCCCACTCGCTCGTACCGGATGCGGCAGTACGGCCCGTGCGCGGGCAGCTCGTGATCGTGGAGAACCCGGGGATCCGCACCTGGCTCGTGTCGACGGACCCGGACGCCGGGACGACCACCTATGTCTTCCCGCACCCGGACCGGCTCGTGCTGGGTGGCACGACCGACGAGGACGACTGGTCGCTCACGCCGGATCCGGTGGCGGCCGGGGCGATCGTCGAACGGTGTGCGGCGCTGCGGCCGGAGATCGCCGGGGCGCGCGTGCTCGGCCATCGGGTGGGGCTGCGCCCGGTGCGCGACACGGTCCGGCTGGAGCGCGAAGTACTGCCGGGCGGGCGGGTGTTGGTGCACCACTACGGCCATGGCGGCGCGGGCGTCACGGTGGCCTGGGGCTGTGCGCGGGAGGCGGCCGGCCTCGCGCTGGGCGAGGAACCGGCCGCCGTGCACCCGTGAGGGCGTCAGTGGATCAGCGGGTCTCCCCCGGCACCCGCCGGGCACCGCTCGGATCGCGTACGCCGTCGCGGCCGGCCGTGGACGCGGCTGCGGCGGATCCCGCGGTCGCCCTGGCGAAGGCCTCGGCGCCGCCGACGAACGGCACGCGGGCCGACGTACGGGACAGGTCCAGGGTGAGGGTCGGAGTGGTCGACGGCGGGTCGATGAGGTCCTTGTCGGTGCCCGCGACGATCAGGGCGAGCCGGTGGCCCGCCGGGACGACGTGGTCGGTGGCGGCCAGGTCGAGCGTGATCGTGTACGCCTTGCCCGGGGAGAGCGGGACGCCCTTGAGGTCGGAGGCGTAGTTGCCGAGGTCGGCCCAGCCGCGGCTGAAGACCGTGGCCCCGACGTCGGTCTTCTTCGCCTGGGTGACCTTGTAGCAGGAGCTGTCGCCGGTCGTGCTCGCACCCCAGCAGGTGCGGTCGGTGAGGGTGGTGATGCCCTCGCCGCCGTCGGCGTAGTCGCGGATGGTGTCCGGGCCCAGGTCGACCAGGACCGCGGAGAGGTGGGCCGTCGAGGTCGTCGGCGTGGCGGTGACGGTCACCTTGGAGGAACCGGACAGCCGCACGTCCCTGGTCAGCGCCTTGGTGACGAACCCGGCCTTCCCGGGGGTGGACCGGTCGATGTCCGCGGCCCAGTCGGTCTCGCTCAGCCGCGGGTCGTCGGTGAAGGTCTCGGTTCCGGAGCCCGTACGCAGGCCGAGGGTGCCGACGCCTGCCTGGGTGCCCGTGCCCGGACGGAGTGTCGTCGTCCGCGTCCCGCGGGGCGGCCAGACGCTGGAGGTGACCCACTGGTCGGGGTGGCGCTCGATGTCGGCCATGGGCTCGTCGTCGATGCCGTTGTCGTAGCCGAGGAGTTCGTGGTCGAACCAGCGGTGCAGGGTGTCGACCCAGGCGGTGCGACGGAAGTCGAAGGGGTCGACATGGCCGGTCTGGGAGAGCCAGATCTTGCGCTCGACGCCGTTCTTGGCGAGGGCGCTCCACCACTGGCCGAAGTTCTTGGTGCGGACGTTGAGGTCCTGCATGCCGTGCACCAGGAAGACGCTCGCCTTGACCTTGCTCGCGTCCTTCACGTAGTCGCGTTCGGTCCAGAACTTGGTCCAGTCACCGGTGCGCGGCGCCCCGTCGACGAGCTTCTGCTGCACGGCGGCGCACTTGGCGGTGGCCTCGGGGCTGTCGACGTAGCCGGAGAGCCAGTCCGGGCCCGAGTCGTACAGCGGGGCGCCCTTGGCGAAGTAGTAGTCGTACCAGGAGGAGATGGCGCTGATCGGCACGATGGTCTTCAGGCCCTTGACGCCGGTCGCGGCGACACCGTTGGCGATGGTGCCGTCCCAGCTCTTGCCGATCATGCCGGTGCTGCCGTTGGTCCAGGTCGCCTTGGCCCGGTCCGCGCCGGTGCGCGTGGTGTAGCCCTTGGCCCGGCCGTTGAGCCAGTCGATCACGGACTTCGCGGACTGGATGTCGGAGCGGCCGCCGACATCCACACAGCCGTCGGACCGATTGGTTCCGGCCAGGTCGACGCCGACGAAGGCGTAGCCGCGCGGCACGAAGTAGTTGTCGTAGAACAGCGGCATCTGGACGACGTTGCCGTTCGCGTCGTACGTCTTGAGCTGGCTCTCGTTGCCGCGCCCGCAGCAGGAGTAGTACGGGCTGGCGTCCATGATCACGGGAACCTTGCGGCCCTGCTGGGCGAGTTCGCGGGGCCGGACGATGTCGACGGCGACGCGGTCGGTCTTCCCGTCGCCGTCGCCGTCGAGGCCGGTGTCCACCCAGACGGATTCGCGGATCGCGTTCTCGTACGAGTAGACCGGGGTGCTCTCCCGGGGCGCGCCGTGTGCGGCGACGGGGGCGAGGAAGACGGCCATCAGGACGGCGGTGGCCGCCGTCACGAGCGCTCTCCAGGTCGTGAAGCGCATACGGCGCGCTGGTTTCGGCATGCGCGGAAGGTACCCCGGCCAACTCCCGTGCAAAAGAGGGTCTGTGGAGGCAGCCAGGCCCGAATGGGTCATGTCGGCCGAATGGCGATCGTGTGACAGGAGGGGCGATGGACAGGGTGACGGCACAGGGAGTCAATAGGCTCCGAACCGTCCTCGTTCCCCCATGACTTGGAGCTCTCCGTGCACCGCAGACTCATCGCCCCGGGCGCTCTCGCCGCCTCTCTCCTGCTGGCGATCCCGGCATCGGCGGCGGACTACACCCCCGGGGCGCCCGGTATCGGCGACCCCTACTACCCGGCCTACGGCAACGGCGGATACGACGTCTCGCACTACGACCTGCGACTCCAGTACCAGCCCGCGACCGACGAGTTGCAGGGAACGGCGACCCTCCTGGCCACCACCACGCAGGATCTCTCACGGTTCGACCTGGACTTCCTGCTCGATGTGAGCGAGGTGCGGGTCAACGGGGCGAAGGCCTCGTTCACCCGTTCGGGCCAGCACGAGCTGGAGATCACTCCGGCGACCCCGCTGCCGAAGGGCACACCCGTCACGGTCGTCGTCCGGTACAGCGGGGTGCCCTCGACGAAGAGCGCGTACGGCTTCTCGACCTGGCACCGCACTCCGGACGGGGCCGTCGCGGCGGACGAGCCCGAGTCGGCCTGGTGGTGGTTCCCCAGCAACGACCACCCCAGTGACAAGGCCACCTACGACGTCTCGGTAGCCGTGCCGAACGGTACGCAGGCGATCTCCAACGGCACGCTCCAGTCGACGACTTCACAGCTGGGCTGGACCCGCTACAACTGGCGCTCCAACAGGCCACAGGCGACCTATCTCACCACGCTCGCCATCGGCAGGTTCGACATCACGACGGGAAAGACGTCCGACGGCGTCCCCGTCGTCAACGCGTACAGCAAGGACCTCGGCGACAACGACGGGGCCGCGCGGGCGAGCGTCGAGCGGACCGGGGAGATCGTCGACTGGCTGACCGGCTACTTCGGCCCCTACCCCTTCAGCTCGGTGGGCGGATACGTGCCGAACACCACCACCGGGTACGCGCTGGAGACCCAGACCCGCGTGTACTACAGCCCCCGGCAGTTCGCGAACGGCGCCAACACCTCCGTGGCCGTCCATGAGTTGGCGCACCAGTGGTACGGCGACGACGTGTCCCTTAAGGGCTGGAAGGACATCTGGATCAACGAGGGCTTCGCGCGCTACGCGCAGTGGCTGTGGTCCGAGCACGAGGGCGAGGGGACGGCTCAGGAACTCGCGGACTATGTGTACGCCTCGCACCCGGCGGGCGACGCCTTCTGGACGGTCGCGCCCGGTGACCCCGGTCCGGACAACCAGTTCGACATCGCGGTCTACGACCGGGGCGCGTTGGCGATCCAGGCACTGCGCAACGAGGTCGGGGACGACACGTTCTTCGCCATCCTGAAGGGGTGGCCCCAGGAGCACGCCTACGGGAACGCGTCGGTCGGGGACTTCCAGAAGTACGCGGAGAAGGTGTCCGGCACGTCGCTCGCCACGCTCTTCGACACCTGGCTGTTCGAACCGTCGAAGCCGGCGGCGCCCGCGGCGCGGGGTGCGTCGATCGCGGTGGCCCCGGCCACCACGGGTACCCCGGCGCAACCCAGGTCATGGAAGAAGATCGCGGCGACCGACTCCGTCCACTCCGGCTGAACCGGCACCCACCCCGGGCCCGTGAGCCGGGCCTTCGCCCACTCGTCCGCCCTTCTCCCTTTCGGGGCGGGCGAGTGGGGGCCGTTCCCGTACGGGCGTCAGTTGCCCTGCTCCACCGGGGCCGCGATCCGCTCGCCCACGATGCGGCTCGCCAGCTCCGAGGCCAACTCCGAGACGGACATACGGAGTTCGACCTCGGCCGCCGCACACTCGGACTCGATGCGGGCGCGGCCGTCGGCCACGACGGCGTCACGTTCGCGCTGCCCGTCCGCGCGGGCCTCGGCGATCAGGGCGGAGCCCTGTTCGAGGGCCTGCTGGCGGATCCGGGCGGCGTCGTGGCGGGCCTCGGCCAACAGGACCTCGGTCGCGGCACGCTCACTCTCGGCGCGGGCGCGCACGGCTTCGGCACGCTCCTTGGTGCCGTTGATCGCGTCGTCCCGCAGTTCGAGCGCCCGGTTCATCCGCGGGAGTACGCGGGTGACGCACACATAGATGAAGGCGAACAGCGCCAGGGCGTAGCCGACGTCCTGAACCTTCGGGTTGAGTGGACCTATCGGGTAGGGGATGAGTTCCATGGCCGTGACTTACCCGCTCATGCGTGCGAACCAACGCGCATCTGCGCCAGAGTTGACCGAAAGTAGCCCTTCCAGCCGACCCCGGCGCCCTGTCACAGGCGCGGGGAACCGCGCTCCCGGCCACCGACGGACCCCGTACCCGACAACGCCGTCGCGCGAGCCCGCGGCCGGGTTTCGGGCACCGCTCACTCCCCGTGGTCGTACACCGTCACCGCCACCCCCTGCTCCACCAGCCGTCGCGTGACGAGCGGCTCCACGCGGGACCAGTGACCGCCGGCCAGACCGCAGCCGATGCGAGGCATGTGGACGGATGCGTCGAGCTCGGCGGCCTTGGTCGCGAGGTGGGCGAGGCCCATGTCGATCGCCTCGTAGCGGACAGGGACCCCCTTGCTGCCCGTCCGTATGCCCCGCTGGCCTATCAGGTTCGCCACCCACACGTACTTCTCGACCTGGACGAACTGAGCCGCGCCCAGCCCGAAGTCGTTGTGGGCGCGGTCCCGGTGCCACGCCCGGTACGCCGCCTCGGGCTCGGTCCAACGGCGGGAGAGGGCCAGGACGAAGCCCTTCCCCCAGCCCCCGATGTCATTGCAGACATGGGCGATCAGCTTGACGCCCTTGCCCGACGGAGCGGTGGCATCACCCCGGACATACGTGATCTCCGACATGACGCCACCGTAGGTGCAGCCACTGACAACGGCGTCCGGCCCGCTACTTCGTCAGCTCTCTCAGTTCCTGGTCCGTGGTCGTCGAGACGCGGTGGCGGATCGCGAACCAGCCGCCGATCAGCAGGGCCGCGATCACCGGGACGAGGAGCAGGGTATCGCGAAACATCTCACATGGTGATCAAAGAGTGCATAAATCCTCGACAGCGCTTTCACAGGACCGGTGAGACAGCAATACTGTTGCACCCGATCACCGCACCATCGAAGAGGCAAGGACCTGCCATGACGACGGACACCGACGAGCCGACGCTCACCGTCGACGAGCTGGCCGCACGCGCGGGCGTCACGGTCCGTACCGTCCGCTTCTACAGTTCCAAGGGGCTGCTCCCGCCGCCCGTGATCGGACCCCGCCGGGTGGGGCACTACAGCCAGGAACATCTGGCCCGGCTCGCGCTGATCGAGGAGCTGCAGCGCCAGGGCATGACGCTGGCCGCGATCGAGCGCCATCTTCAGCAGCTGCCTGCCGACCTGAGCGCCCAGGATCTCGCCCTCCACCGCGCCGTGGTCGCCTCCTGGGCGCCGGACGCCGCGGAGGACGTGACACGCGAGGAACTGGAACGGCGGGCCGGCCGCCCCCTGGGCGAGGAGGATCTGGAGCGGCTGGTCGCGATGAACGTCATCGACGGCGCCGAGGGCGCCCCGGAGACGATGGGCTCCATGGACTGCCCAGGCTCCTCGGTCTCTCCGGGCTCACCGGTCTCCTTCCGAGTGGACCCGGCGCTGCTGGCCCTCGGCGTCCAGCTCCTCGACGTCCCGCTCGCGCACGAGTCGATCCTCGCCGCGCGCGGCGTCCTGCTGGAGCACTCCCGCGCGGCGGCACGCGAGCTGTCCGCGCTGCTGCGCGAGGCGGTGGGCGAGCACGAGTCGGTGGCGGCGGTGAAGTCCCTGTCGGCGCACATGCAGCCGCTGGTGGTGCAGGCGCTGCTGACCACGTTCCAGCGCTCCCTGAAGGAGGAGCTGCGGGAGTGGCTCAAGGAGTCCTGAGCCACTCTCCCCGCTCACTGACGTGTCGGCGCTACCGGGATTCATTCGCAGTGCATCGGCCTTCAGGCCGGTGGTGAAGCGAATCTGTCATGGTGGCGCGGAGCGTCACGGATGCTGTCCTGCGGAGCATGAGAGGGCAGGCGTCACCATGGCCGACGCGGAGCGTCACGGGGCCCGGTCCGACGAGCCGGGCGACGCCTATCCCGTTCGGCCCGTTCCACTCCCCCGGTTCAAGGGAGTACTGACCGTTCATACGTTCCCTCTGGTAGTGGGTGGCGCTCGTTCGTACGATCACCGCATGCAGCTTCGGTATGCCTTCAGGCTGTACTCGGAACCGGGCCAACGCCTTGCGCCGGCCAGGGCGTTCGGGTGCGCCCGCGTCGTGTACAACGACGCCGTGCGTGCCGTGAGGACGCCCGCAGGGCGGGCGAACCCTTCCCCACGGCGGGTGTGCTGTCCCGGAAGCTGATCACCCAGGCGAAGCAGACACCCGAGCGGTCCTGGCTGGGCGAGGTCTCCGCGGTCGTCCTCCAGCAGTCCCTGCGCGACGCGGAGGCCGCCTACAAGAACTTCTTCGCCTCCCTCAAGGGCGAGCGGAAAGGTGCGAAGAGCGGTGCGCCCCGCTTCAAGTCCCGCAAGGACAGCCGTCAGTCGATCCGCTTCACGGCCAATGCCCGCTGGTCGCTCACCGGTTCCGGGAGGCTGAACCTTCCGAAGATCGGTGCGGTGAAGGTGAAGTGGTCCCGGTCCCTGCCCGCGCAGCCCTCGTCGGTCACCGTGGTCAAGGACGCGGCCGGACGGTATTTCGCCTCGTTTGTCGTCGACACCGACCCGGCCGCGGACGCCGCCCGGATGCCCGGTACCGACCAGGCTGTCGGCGTCGACCTGGGCCTTTCCCATTTCGCGGTCCTCTCCGACGGGACGAAGATCGACTCGCCGCGGTTTCTGCGCCGGGCGGAGAAGAAGCTGAAGAAGGCCCAGCGGGAGCTCTCCCGCAAGCAGAAGGGATCCAAGAACCGGGAGAAGGCCCGCCTCAAGGTCGCCCGCGCCCACGCGAAGGTGACCGACGCCCGCCGTGAGTTCCACCACCAGCTCTCCACCACGATGATCCGCGACAACCAAGCGATCGGCGTGGAAGACCTGGCGGTCAAAGGACTCGCGCGCACCAGGCTGGCCAAGAGCGTTCACGACGCCGGATGGTCGGCATTCGTCCACATGCTGGAATACAAGGCCGCCCGGTACGGCCGGACCCTGGTCAGGATCGGCCGGTTCGAGCCGACCTCCCAGACCTGCTCGGCCTGCGGCATCAAAGGCGGACCCAAACCCCTGAACGTCCGGGAATGGACCTGCACCGCCTGCGGCACCCTCCACGACCGGGACCACAACGCCGCGAAGAACGTCAAAACGGCCGCCGGACTGGCGGTGACAGCCTGCGGAGCGCAGGTAAGACCAGGACTCGTCCCGGCACAGCGCGAAGAAACAGGAAGCCACGGATCCCCGCCGGGACCCCGTGCCGCGTAGCGGCACGGGGTTCCGGGCGGGAAGGCCAGAACCCTCGGGCTTCAGCCCACGGAGCAAGTCAATTGTCGCCGAACCTCTCGCCCTCGCTCTTCTCCGCCTTCTCGACGAGCAGCGCGGGCGGCGTGAACCGCTCCCCGTAGCGCTCGGCGAGTTCACGCGCGCGCGCCACGAATCCGGACAGACCGCCGTCATAGCCGTTGATGTACTGCAGCACGCCGCCGGTCCAGCCCGGGAAGCCGATCCCGAAGATGGACCCGATGTTGGCGTCGGCGACGGACGTCAGGACGCCCTCCTCCAGGAGCCGGACGGTGTCCAGCGCCTCGGAGAAGAGCATGCGCTCCTGCATGTCCTCGAACGGGATCTCGTAGCCGGGCTTGGTGTAGTGCTCGCGCAACCCGGGCCAGAGCTTGCCGCGCTTGCCGTCCTCGGCGTACTCGTAGAAGCCCGCGCCGCCGCTGCGCCCGGTGCGGCCGAACTCGTCGACCATGCGGTCGATGACCGCCTCCGCCGGATGCGTCTGCCAGGTGCCGCCCGCCTCCTCGACGGCCTGCTTGGACTCCTTGCGGATCTTGCGGGGCAGGGTGAGCGTCAGCTCGTCCATCAGGGAGAGGACCTTGGCGGGATAGCCGGCCTGGGCCGCCGCCTGCTCGACGGAGGCGGGCTCGATGCCCTCGCCGACCATCGCGACGCCCTCGTTGATGAAGTGGCCGATGACACGGGAGGTGAAGAAGCCGCGCGAGTCGTTGACGACGATCGGGGTCTTCTTGATCTGTCGTACGAGGTCGAAGGCGCGCGCCAGTGCCTCGTCACCGGTCCGCTCGCCCTTGATGATCTCGACGAGCGGCATCTTGTCGACGGGCGAGAAGAAGTGCAGTCCGATGAAGTCGTCCTGCCGCTCCACGCCCTCGGCGAGCACGGTGATCGGCAGGGTCGAGGTGTTGGAGCACAGCAGCGCGTCGGGCTCGACGACGTTCTGGATCTCCTGGAACACCTTGTGCTTGAGGGCCGTGTCCTCGAAGACGGCCTCGATCACGGCGTCGCAGCCGGCCAGGTCGTTCGGGTCGGCGGTGGGCGTGATGCGGGCGAGCAGTTCGTCGGCCTTCGCCTGGGTCGTACGGCCCCGGGAGACGGCCTTCGCGCAGAGCTTCTCGGAGTAGGCCTTGCCCTTGGCCGCCGCGTCCGCCGACACGTCCTTCAGAACGACGTCGATGCCCGCGCGGGCGCAGGAGTAGGCGATGCCCGCGCCCATCATCCCGGCGCCAAGGACGGCGACCTTGCGGACCGGGCGCGGCTCGATGCCCTGGGGGCGGTTGGCACCGGAGTTGACCGCCTGGAGGTCGAAGAAGAACGCCTGGATCATGTTCTTCGAGGTCTGCCCGGTGACCAGCTCGGTGAAGTAGCGGGCCTCGATGACCTGCGCGGTCTCGAAGTCGACCTGGGAGCCCTCGACGGCGGCCGCCATGATGTTGCGCGGGGCCGGGTAGGGGGCGCCGTTCAGCTGCTTCCTCAGGTTGGCCGGGAAGGCGGGCAGGTTGGCGGCGAACTTCGGGTTCGACGGCGTGCCGCCCGGGATCTTGTAGCCGGGCTTGTCCCAGGGCTGCTGCGACTCGGGGTTGGCGTCGATGAAGGCGCGCGCCTTGGCGAGCATCTCCTCGGAGGTGGCCGCCACTTCGTGGACGAGCCCGTTCTCCAGGGCCCGCTGCGGGGAGTACTGGGTGCCCTGGAGGAGCACCTTCAGCAGCGCGTCGGTGATGCCCATGAGGCGGACGGTGCGGGTGACGCCGCCGCCCGCGGGCAGCAGGCCGAGGGTGACCTCGGGCAGGCCGATCTTGGAGCCGGGGGCGTCCAGGGCGACGCGGTGGTGCGAGGCGAGGGCGATCTCGTAGCCGCCGCCGAGGGCCGCGCCGTTGATCGCGGCGACGACCGGCTTGCCCAAGGTCTCGATGCGGCGCAGGGAGGACTTGATGGCCATGCCGGTGTCGAAGGCGTCCTGGGCGTTCTCCGGACCTGCCTTGATCATGTCCTTGAGGTCGCCGCCCGCGAAGAAGGTCTTCTTGGCGGAGGTGTAGATGATGCCCCGGATGGAGTCCTTCTCGGCCTCGGCGCGTTCGGCGATCGCCGCGATCGAGTCCTTGAAGGCCTGGTTCATGGTGTTGGCGGACTGGTTGGGGTCGTCGAGGACGAGGGTGACGACACCGGTCTCGTCCTGTTCCCAGCGGATGGTGGTGCTCTCGGTCATGAGGAGGGTCTCCGTAGAAGCCGTTTAAGCCGTGGAAGTCTGGGGGTCCGCCGGGGGTTACAGGCGCTCGACGATGGTCGCGATGCCCATGCCGCCGCCCACGCACAGCGTGGCGAGGCCGTAGCGCTTGTCCTGGCGCTCCAGTTCGTCGACGAGGCTGCCGAGGATCATCGCGCCGGTGGCGCCCAGCGGGTGGCCGAGTGCGATCGCGCCACCGTTGACGTTGACCTTGTCCAGGGACAGGCCCATGTCCTTCACGAAGCGCAGGACGACGGCGGCGAAGGCCTCGTTGATCTCCACGAGGTCGATGTCGTCGATGGTCAGTCCGGCCTTGGCGAGCGCCTTGCGGGTCGCGGGCGCGGGGCCGGTGAGCATGATGGTGGGCTCGGAGCCGGAGACGGCCGCGGCGACGATCCGCGCGCGGGGAGTGAGGCCGTAGCGCTCGCCGACCCCCTTGGAGCCGATGGCGACCAGGGAGGCGCCGTCGACGATGCCGGAGGAGTTGCCCGCGTGGTGGACGTGGTCGATCTCCTCGACCCAGTGGTACTTCTGCAGCGCCACGGCGTCGAAGCCTCCCAGCTCGCCGATGTCCGCGAACGAGGCCTTCAGCTTGCCGAGTGAGTCGGCGGTGGTGCCGGGGCGCATGTGCTCGTCGTGGTCGAGGACGACGAGTCCGCTGCGGTCCTTCACGGGGACGACGGACCGGTCGAAGCGGCCGTCCTTCCAGGCGGCGGCCGCGCGCTCCTGGGAGAGGGCCGCGTACTCGTCGACGTCACGCCGTGAGAAGCCCTCGATGGTGGCGATGAGGTCGGCGCCGATGCCCTGCGGCACGAAGTTGGTGGCGATGTTGGTCATCGGGTCGGCGAACCAGGCGCCGCCGTCCGAGGCCATGGGCACGCGGGACATCGACTCGACGCCGCCCGCGAGCACCAGGTCCTCCCAGCCGGAGCGGACCTTCATCGCGGCCAGGTTGACGGCTTCCAAGCCCGAGGCGCAGAAGCGGTTCTCCTGGACTCCGGCGACCGTGTCGGGCAGTCCGGCGGCGATGGCTGCGATCCGCGCGATGTCGGAGCCCTGGTCGCCGACCGGGCCCACGACACCGAGCACGATGTCGTCGATCGCGGCCGGGTCCAGGCCCGGGAAGCGGCGCTGGATCTCGTGGATGAGCCCGACGACCAGGTCGATGGGCTTGGTGCCGTGCAGGGCGCCGTTCGCCTTGCCGCGCCCGCGCGGGGTGCGGATCGCGTCGTACACGTACGCTTCGGTGCTCACTGATAAGCCTTTCGGGGAGGGTGCGGAGGATCAGCCGAGCAGGGAGCGGCCGATGATCTCCTTCATGATCTCTGTGGTCCCGCCGTAGATGGTCTGGATGCGGCCGTCCGTGAAGGCCCTGGCGACGCGGTACTCCGCCATGTAGCCGTAGCCGCCGTGCAACTGGAGGCAGCGGTCCGCGACGCGTTTCTGCAGTTCGGTGGCCCACCACTTGGCCATCGAGGCGTGCACGGCGTCGAGTTCCCCGTTCGTGTGGTCGACGACGCAGCGGTCGAGGAACGTACGGGTGACGGCGCACTCGGTCGCCATCTCGGCTATCTCGAAGCGGATGTGCTGGAGCTTGGAGAGCGGCCGTCCGAAGGCCTCGCGCTCCTTGACGTACTGGGTGGTGATCTCCAGCAGGTGCTCGGCCGCCGCGATCCCGGCGACGGCGATGCCCATGCGTTCCTGCGCGAGGTTCGTCATGAGGTGCACGAAGGCGCCGTTGAGCTCCCCGAGCAGGTTCTCCTTGGGGACGCGTACGTCGTGGAAGAACAGCTCGGCCGTGTCCTGTGCCTTCTGACCGATCTTGTCGAGGTTGCGGCCACGTTCGAAGCCTGCCATGCCGCGCTCCACGACGAGCAGAGACAGACCGTGAGCGCCGCCTTCCGGGGTCGTCTTCGCGACGACGATCACCAGGTCGGCCAGGATCCCGTTCGAGATGAAGGTCTTGGAGCCGTTGAGCAGCCAGTGCTCGCCCCGGTCCTCGGCGTGCGTCCTGATGCCCTGGAGGTCGGATCCGGCGCCGGGCTCCGTCATCGCGATCGCCGTGATGAGCGAGCCGTCGCAGAACCCGGGCAGCCAGCGCCGCTTCTGCTCCTCGGTGGCCAGGTCCGTCAGATACGGCCCGATGATGTCGTTGTGCAGCCCGAGGGCGAGACCCGCGGCCCCCGCGCGCGTGAACTCCTCGGCGAGTACGGCGCTGTAGCGGAAGTCGGCGTTGCCGCCGCCTCCGTACTCCTCCGGTACGGCGAGGCCGAGCAGCCCCTGCCTGCCGGCCGCGCGCCAGGCCTCGCGCGAGACGATGCCGTCCTTCTCCCACTGTTCGTAGTACGGCGTCACCTCCTTGCCGAGGAAGGTGCGCACGGTCTCACGGAACGCGTCGTGCTCGGCGCCGAAAATCTGCCGCTTCATGCGCGAATGCCCTCCTAGAGCCAGCTCTTGACGGTCTCGACCAGCCGGGTCGGCTCGGGCCCCACGGGAGTGATGTTGAGCATGTCGACCCCGGCCTCCCGGAAGGCCTCGACCCGCTCGCGCACATAGCTCTCCGGCCCGCACAGCGAGATCAGCTCGCAGAACTCGGCCGGTACGGCGGCCTCGGCCTCCTTCTTACGACCGGAGAGGTACAGCTCCTGGATGAGCCGGGCCTCCTTCTCGTAGCCGTAGGCCACCGCGAGGTCGTTGTAGAAGTTCTTGCCGGGGGCGCCCATGCCGCCTACGTAGAGGGCGATTTTGGGTCGCGCGAGTTCCCGTACGGCCGCCGCGTCCTCGCCGATGGCGAGCAGGCCGCCGGCGACGGTCCGCAGCGGGCCGAGCGCCGGGTCCCGCAGTGCGGCGCCCTCCGCGAGGGGGCCGCCCCACACCTGGTGGGCCTTCTCCGGGATGAAGAGGGTGGGCAGCCAGCCGTCGGCGACTTCGGCGGTCATCCGGACGTTGGCGGGGCCCAGGGACGCCACGTAAAGCGGGATGTCGGGGCGCACCGGCTTGGTGAGGAGCTTCAGGGGCTTGCCCGGGCCGCCGGGGCGGGGCATGTCGGTGATGCCGTGGTGGTCGATGACCTCGCGGCGCAGGATGCGGCGGGTCAGTTCGATGGCCTCGCGGGTGCGGCCCAGCGGCTTGTCGTACGCCTTCCCGTGCCAGCCCTCGACGACCTGCGGGCCCGAGGCACCGAGCCCCAGCATGGCGCGGCCGCCCGAGAGCGCGTCGAGTCCGGCGGCGGTCTGCGCGAGGAGCGCCGGGGTGCGCGAGTAGACGTTGAGGATCCCGGAGCCGATCTTCATGCGCTCGGTGCGGGCGGCCAGATAGCCCATGATCGTGGGCGCGTCGAAGCCGTAGGCCTCCGCGACCCAGACGGCGTCCAGACCCGCGGACTCCAGGGCGGCGACCTCGTCGGCGGCCTGCCGGGGGTCGCCGGCGTAGTCGAGCGGGAGGGAGAGCTCCATCAGTCGCCGTCCTTCATCGAGTCGTCCTTCATGAGGCCGTGCCCCGTCAGCCGTGGTACGTCCCAGTCGCGGGCCACGTCCGCGGTGTCGGCGCCGGGCAGGGCGGGGCCGGTGCGGACGGAGGTGCGGGTCAGGGAGAAGCGGGGTGCGGGGGCGGGCTGGGTGATGCCGCCGTGGTCGGTGAAGGTGCCGCGGGCGGCGAGGTGGGGATGGGCCGGGGCCTCCCGCAGCGACAGGACGGGGGCCACGCAGGCGTCGGAACCCTCGAAGACCGCGCTCCACTCGTCCCTGGTGCGGGTCTTGAAGCGGGCCGCGACCGCCTCGCGCAGCTCGCCCCAGCGGGCCAGGTCCTTGCGGGCGTCGGCGTACTCCTCGATGCCGAGCAGTTCCACGAACTCGGCGTAGAACTGCTGCTCCAGGGCGCCCACCGCCATGTACTTCCCGTCGGCCGTCTCGTACGTGCCGTAGTACGGGCAGCCGCCGTCCAGGAGGTTGGCGCCGCGCCGGTCCTGCCAGCCGCCCGCGGCGAGCATGCCGTGGATCATCGAGGCCAGGTGCGCGGCGCCGTCGACGATCGCCGTGTCCACGACCTGCCCGACGCCGGTGGCGCGCGCGTGGTGGAGCGCGGCGAGGACGCCGACGACGAGGTAGAGCGAGCCGCCCGCGTAGTCGCCGACGAGGTTCGCGGGGACCGTGGGCGGCTCGTCCGGCCTGCCGATCATGCCGAGGGTGCCGGTGAGGGCGATGTACGCGATGTCGTGCCCGGCACGCGGCGCGAGCGGGCCCTGCTGGCCCCAGCCGGTCATCCGGCCGTAGACGAGTCGGGGGTTGCGGGCGTGGCAGGTCTCGGGGCCGACGCCGAGACGCTCGGCGACGCCGGGGCGGTACCCCTCGACGAGGATGTCCGCGCGTTCGACCAGGTCGAGGACGCGCGCGGGACCGTCCTCGACCTTCAGGTCGATCACGACCGACCGCTTGTTGCGGTTGGTGATGTCGTACTCCGGGTTGACGGCGAGCCCCGTGCCGCCGGGCCGGTCCACGCGGACCACGTCCGCGCCGAGGTCGGCGAGGAGCATGGCGGCGAACGGGCCGGGGCCGATGCCCGCCAGCTCCACCACCCGCACTCCGGCCAGCGGGCCGTGCGCCGGCGTCCCTGCCACTGCCATCGAACCCCCAGCACTGTGACACCACTGATGTGACATCAGTGATGTTAAGAACGTGTACCACGCCGGGCAAGCCCCCAGCGAGCAAGCGCTTAGTTAAATCCCGGGTGGCGTATCGTGATGAAAAGTGACGAAACAGGGCATGTCAGCGGGTATGCCGCCGCGTGGCCGACGTGCCTCGCCCGGCCGGGGCTATCGCCTTCGGGCCGAGGGTGAGGTCACACGCCTTCTCCCGCTTTTTCAGGGCATTCCCCGGCACGGTCATGGCCACCTCCGACCTCTACGTCGACCTCAATCGTTCGGCTGCTCGTACCTCACGCTAGCCTCAGCCACCGACAACGGCGCTTCGCGCCCGACAGAGGGGTGTCATGAGCAGGCTGAACGAGACGGCTCGCACGTACGACATCGTGCTCTTCGGAGCCACCGGGTTCGTCGGGGCCCTCACCGCGGAGTACCTCGCCGCGCACGCGCCCGAAGGGCTGCGCTGGGCGATCGCGGGCCGCGGCGAGGAGAAGCTGGAGCGGCTGCGGGAGCGGTTGTCCGGTGCCCCCGACGTGCTGCGGGCGGATGTCGCCGATCCGGCGTCACTGCGCGAACTCGCCCGCAGCGCGCGCGTGGTGGCCAGTACGGTCGGGCCGTACGTCCTGCACGGCGAGGAACTGGTCGCCGCCTGCGCCGACGCGGGCACCGACTATCTGGACCTCACCGGCGAGCCCGAATTCGTGGACCTGATGTACGTCCGGCACGACGCACGCGCGCGGGAGACCGGGGCGCGCCTTGTGCACGCCTGCGGTTTCGACTCGATACCGCACGACCTGGGCGCCTACTTCACGGTGCGGCAGCTGCCCGAGGGTGTGCCGCTGCGGGTCGACGGTTTCGTCCGCACCCGGGCGATGTTCTCGGGCGGCACCTTCACCTCCGCGCTCACCCAGTTCGCACGCGGGCGGCAGATCCTGGCCGCGGCGCGGGATCGCGGGCGGCACGAACCGCGGCTGGTGGGGCGGCGGGCGTACGCGCCGCTGAGCGCGCCGCGGTTCGCCAAGGAGGTCGGGGCGTGGGCGCTGCCGCTGCCCACGATCGACGCCCAGGTCGTGCAGCGCTCGGCGCGGGCGCTGGAGCGCTACGGGCCCGACTTCCGCTACCGCCACTACGCGGCCGTCGAACGGCTGCCGGTCGCGCTGGGCGGGGTCACCGCCGTCGGCGCGGTGTTCGCGGCGGCCCAGGTGCCGCCCGCGCGACGCTGGCTGTCCGACCGGATCAAGCCGGGCGAGGGCCCCAGTGCCTCCCTGCGGGCGAAGAGCTGGTTCTCGGTGCGGTTCGTGGGCGAGGGCGGCGGGCGGCGCGTGTACACCGAGGTCGCGGGCGGCGACCCCGGCTACGGCGAGACCGCCAAGATGTTCGCGGAGTCCGCGCTGTCCCTCGCCTTCGACGACCTGCCCAAGACGGCGGGACAGGTCACGACGGCGGTGGCGATGGGCGACGCGCTCATCGACCGGCTGCGCGGGGCGGGGATCACCTTCCGGGTGGCCGCGACCCGGTAGAACCGTCCGGAAGGTCCCTAGAGGGGCCAGCCCAGCACCGTATAGATCATCCCGCCGATCCAGCCGACCCCGGCGAGGACGGAGAGGACCAGCGCGGCCATCACGGTGCGCTCGACGGGCTGGGTGGTGCCGGCGGCGGGCTTCGGGGAGCGGTGCGTCGTCATGCGGAACAGCCTGCCGATCATGACGGCGCCCCCGCATCCGTACAGGTACTCAGAACAACTACTCAGGGCACGTACTCAGTCAACGGGTGGGGCTTCCGAGGGAGTTGTCTCCTTCAGGGCCCGCCGGCACAGGGAGTCCGCGCTTCGGGTGGTCTCCGGGAGGCGGTACTTCGGGGCGAGCCCGAGGGTGTGCGCACAGGCGTTGTCGAGGCTCATGCGGTGGCCGACCGAGACGAAGACCGGCTTGACGCCGTCCTGGGTGCGCAGTGCGCGGCCGACCTCCTCCGGGCCCGTCGGTTCGCCCGCGAGCAGCGGGGAGGCGCTGCCGCGCCGCGCGCCGGGTTCCTCGTAGGAGAAGGTGAACGGGTTCTTGGCCACCCCGATCGTGGGGAACCCGGTGAGTACGCCGAGGTGGCTTGCGAGGCCGAAACGGCGGGGGTGGGCGCGCCCGTAGCCGTCGCAGACCACGAGACCCGGCGCGCACGGCAGCGCGTCGAGCACGGCCAGCACGGCCGGGATCTCGCGGAAGGCGAGCAGCCCGGGAACGTAGGGGAAGGAGACCTGTCCGACGGCGGTCGCCTCGGCGACGACGACGAGGGTCGCCACGTCGAGCACGACGGCCGCGGCCACGACGACGTCCCGCTCGTCGTCGTACGCCACGTCGACGCCCGTCACCCTGCCGGTGCCCGGCGGCGGCCCTGGCTCGTCGAGGACCACGCGCCCCCGCAGCTCGTCCTGCACGGCGCGGGCCTGCTCCTCGGTCACGGGCCAACCCGCAGGAATCGGTACCGTGTTCGACGTGGTGTTCATGGTGCTGACGAGACTAGACCCCCGGCACCCGAGGAGATCCCCGGCCGGTCACTTGCCGCCCAGCGCGCGCCTCAGCTCCTCCTTGTTCATGTCCGAACGGCCGTGGATGTCGCGGCGCTTGGCCTCCTCGTACAGCTGGTCGTAGGTGGGTCCCTGGGCGCCCTGGTGGGAGCGCAGGCCGCCGCGCCTGCCGGAGGAGATGTCCTGGGTGGACGTGCGGCTCGCGGTCTTCGACTCGCCGGACCGGGCGCGCTCCTTGTTGACGGTGCGCGCGGCGATCTCCTCGGCGCGATCCCTGCTCTCTCCCCGGTCGAGTGCGCTCTCCTTGATGTGCTCGTACTGGCGTTCGCGCTTGGGGCTGGAGCCACGAGGCATGACGGCTCACTTCCTTCCGTGTCGCGGATCGCTTCCGTGTCGCCGATCTCTTCATTGCGTCTCGGCGACACGGGTACCCCACTCGTCGCGGGGCACGCGGCGATCACCGCTCCAGACGTGCCACCCGGCCCTTCTCCCCGGACGCCCAGCAGCCCAGGTCGGGGGTGCAGTCCACGGTGTCGTACGAGCCGGTGTCCAGGGCGTGCCAGGTGCGGCCGCCGTCGGTCGTGAGATCGGTGCCGGTCGGGCCGACCGCGAGCGCGGAGGTGCGGCTGTGCGGGAGCCAGGCGACACCGGAGCGGTAGGCGGGCGGCGGCTGGACGGCCGGCGTCCAGGTGCGCCCGCCGTCGGGGGTGAGGGCGGCCGCCTGGGGCGATGCCTGGTCGGCGCGGTAGTCGCCGCCGACCGCGAGGCCGTGGGCGCGGTCCCGGAAGGCGAGGGCGAAGACGCCACGCGCCGGGTCGCCCGCCGGGATCGGCGTCTCGGCCGCCTTCCAGGTCAGTCCCCGGTCGGTGGAGTGCAGCACACGTGCGTGTGCGCCCCCGCCGGTGGCCAGCCAGGCATCGTGCGATCCCGCGCTGACGAGGCACTGTCCACTGGCGGCGAAGCCCGCCTCGCCGTCCTGTGCGGCGGGCATGCCGTCGTTGGGCAGCACCTTCCAGGACCGTCCGCCGTCGCTGGTGGACAGGATGCGGAACCTGCCGTCCACGGGGTCGCTCAGCGCAAGGCCGTGGCGCCGGTCGAAGAAGGTCAGACAGTCGTAGAAGGCCTTCGCGTCGGTGTTGCGGAAGGACTCGGTCCAGGTCGCGCCGCCGTCGTCGGTCCTGAAGACCCGGGAGGCCTCGCCCTCACCGATGGCGAGGACCACCGCGCGCCGCGCGTCGAACGCCTCGATGTCGCGGAACTCCAGGTCGGCGGCGCCGGGCGGCGACACGTTCCGCCACTTCGCGCCGCCGTCGGTGGTCCGCAGGACAGTGCCCTGGGAACCCGCCACCCAGGCGGTGTCCCGGCTGACGGCCGACAGTCCGCGGAAGCGAACGTCGCTGCTGCTGTCCTTGAGCGCCCAGTGGGCCGCCTTCCCCGCCTCGTGTGCCTGCGCGGGCGCCGCCGTCAGCGCGGCGGCGAACGCCGCCGCGCACAGTCCCACGGTGACCGCCCGACTCGTACGTCTCGACTTCCCCAAGCCCCTCATGGCGGGCGAAGCTAGCCCACTCCCTTGGCGCCGTCCAGATGGCCTTCGGCGGGAACCCGGGGGCCGCGGTTGGTGTCCTCTCCGGTATCGCGGGCATGTCGGAACGAGAAACGGATCACTACGTGTCACCGAGGTGAATGAACTCGGTGACAGAGGTCACTGGGTTTCAGGTGCACTGAATGGCTCATTCCGTCGTCTCCTACATTGCCTGGCCTCATCCGCCCGGAGTTCGTCCAGCCGTCACAAGGGAGCAAGGCGTTGTCCACCGTCATCGAGCAGCCCGTAGAGGCCCGTCTCGTCGCCGCCGCCCCGCGGATGCCGAGCATTCCCGCCACACTCCACTACGACCGGAGCGACCCCTTCGCCGTCCGTATGACCTTCCCCGCCCCGGCCACGCTGGAAGGCGTGGAGGTCTGCTGGACGTTCGCACGCGAGCTGCTCACGTCCGGCATGGAGGACTCGGTGGGGTACGGCGACGTACGGGTGCGGCCGTACGGCTACGACCGCACCGTTCTGGAGTTCCACGCCCCCGAGGGCACCGCCGTGGTGCATGTGCGCTCGGGCGAGATGCGGACGTTCCTGCAGCGCACGACCGAGCTGGTGCCCGTCGGGCTCGAGCATCTCCAGGTCGACCTGGACCACGACCTGGCGGAGCTGATGCGGGGCACCTGCTGAGCGGCGCCCCCGTCCTCAGCGACCGCCGCCCAGCACGGTGTTGAGCTCGGCGTAGTCGAGTCCACCGGTCAGCGAGTCGTAGGTCCCCGCGCTCAGCAGCTCCCGCGCGGCACGGCGGACCACGGCGTGCGCGGCCTGCGCGATGCTCGAGCCCGCGCTGATCCGGGCGACCCCGAGCGCGGCCAGCTCGGCGACGGACGGCGCACCAGGGCCGACCAGCACGTTGAGCGGGCCCTCGACACCCGCCACGAGCGACTTCACCGTCTCCGGGTCGACGGCCCCGGGGACGAAGATCCCGTCGGCTCCGGCGGCGAGGAAGGCCGCGGCTCGCTCCAGGGTCTCCTCGACCCCTCCGGCGCCCCTCAGAACAGTGTCGATGCGGGCGTTGATGAACAGCGGAACGCCCGCCGCATCGGCTGCGGCGCGGGCCGCGGCGATACGTTCCGCCTGCTCGGCGACCGGGCGCAGCGGGCCACGGCCGCCGCCGACGTCGTCACCCTCGCCGTCGTACAGCGCGTCCTCGAGGTTCACGCCCACGGCGCCGGCCGCGAGCGCCGCGCGGATCGTGTCCCCGACGCCCGTGGCGTCCTTCGCGTAGCCGCTCTCGATGTCCGCGCTCACCGGGACCCGGACCGCGGCGGCGATGCGTGCGACCGCGCCGAGGGCCCGGTCCCGATCCAGCCGGTCCCCGTCGGCCGTTCCCAGGTCCCAGGCGAGCCCCGCGCTGGTCGTCGCGACGGCGGCCGCTCCTGCCTCCTCGACCAGGAGCGCGCTCGCCGTGTCCCAGGCGTTCGGGACGATCAGGGGGCGGCCGGGGGTGTGCAGGGCGCGGAAGGCGAGGGCGGCTTCGTGGGTGGGGTTCTGGTTCGTCATGGGGACGATCCCATCACCGGGGGCGGGGTGGAGGCTGGCAGGAATGCGACATGTGCGTGCGGAACCGGGAAGCGTAGCCGGGGGCGGCCGGCGCGCGGTTCCCCGCGCCCCTTGCCGGACGCTTCATCCCCCCGTTGCCGCCCCCGAGGTCGATGCCGCCGTGGCCGCGACGACGATCGCGGTGCGGACCTCCTGGATGACCTTCTTCAGCGCCGGGGCCGCCGCTCCGCTCCGGTCGGTCAGCTCCTCGATGCGCTGCTTGTACAGCTTGCGGTCCTTCCCGGACGCCAGGGTGCGCAGCTCGGCCGCGGCGGCGAGAGCGACGAGGGCCGCGTCGCGGTCGGAGACTTCCACGACGGGCAGGGGCCCTTGCAGCACGGTCCGTGCCTCCTCCTGGAGCGCCACCGCCGCGGACACCCGATCCAGTTCGTACTCCACGGACGGGAAGAGTCCGAGCACCCGCTTCTTCTCGGCCCGCAGGTACCCCTCGGCGGCGAGCTGCGCGCGGACCGCGTCCAGGGTGACGCGCGCCCGCAGGGTCACCCACGCCTTCCACTTCCGGGGCCGGGACTCCTCCACCAGCTCCAGCAGCCCGTCGAGGACCAGGTCCCCTGTACGGGCGTCGGCGTCGACCGGCGTGGCGATGCCGTCCACGTCGGCGAGCAGCCCTCGCTGGGCGAGCTCCGTGAGGGCGCCGGCGCGCACCAGGTGGTGGAGATGGGTCGCGCCGGTGACCTTGAGCCTCGTGGTGTCCCAGGCCAGCAGATAGAGCCGGGCGGGCAGCGACAGCGAGCCGTTGGGCACGGGCGTCTCCTTCGGGGTCGAGGCCGGGGCCACGCGGGGTCGAGATCGGGGCCACGCGGGGTCGAGGTCGGGGCCACGTTAATGCGTTGACAGCGTTCAGGGCCGTTCCTACGGTGTACAGCGGTCCTGTTGTCGTCGATCGGAGAAGGACGTTGCTCGTCTGAGGTCTGAGACACCGCGTCACACGGTGGGTTCTTTCCACCCCCGTGTGCGTAGCGTGCGACCTCGGCGTATGAGCCGTCCTCCGGTGCGGGGCCTTGTTTCCGCCCTCCCGACCGGATCGTCGTCACCTCGCGGTGTCCCGAACGCGTGCCCCTGACCGCACCCAGTAACCGCGAGGCCTTCATGTCTACTTTCCCCACCTCCCTCAGCTGTACCTCCCTCTCCTTCGCCTGGCCCGACGGGACCGCCGTCTTCGACGACCTCCAGATCTCCTTCGGCCCCGGCAGGACCGGGCTCGTCGGCGTCAACGGATCAGGGAAGTCGACCCTGCTGAAGCTGATCGCGGGCGAACTCACCCCGGACGAGGGCACGATCCGCGTCAACGGCGAGGTCGGGTACCTGCCGCAGAACGTCACGCTCGACACCGCCCTGCGGGTCGACGAGGCGCTCGGCATCGCCGCCACGCGTGCCGCGCTGCACGCCATCGAGAGGGGCGACACGGCCGAGGAGCACTTCGAGGTCGTCGGCGACGACTGGGACGTCGAGGAGCGGGCACTCGCGATGCTCGGTGAACTCGGGCTCGGACACGTCGAGTTGGACCGCACCATCGGCGAGGTCTCGGGCGGCGAGTCGGTACTGCTGCGCCTGGCCGCGCTGCTGCTGCGCCGCCCGGACGTCCTGCTGCTGGACGAACCCACGAACAACCTCGACCTGTACGCGCGCAGGCGGCTGTACGCGGCCGTCGAGGCCTGGTCCGGGGTCATGGTCGTGGTCAGCCACGACCGTGAACTGCTGGACCTGGTCGACCAGATCGCCGATCTGCGCTCGGGAGAGGTCACCTGGTACGGGGGCAACTTCTCCGCGTACGAAGAGGTCCTCGCCGGCGAACAGGAGGCGGCGGAACGCATGGTGCGCGTCGCCGAGGCCGACCTGAAGAAGCAGAGGCGCGAACTGGTCGACGCGCAGGTCAAGCTCGCCCGTCGAGGGCGCTACGGCCAGAAGATGTTCGACCAGAAGCGCGAGCCGAAGATCGTCATGGGTGCGCGCAAGCGGGCCGCCCAGGAGTCCGCGGGCAAGCACCGCGTCATGCACGAGGAGAAGCTCGCCGAGGCGAAGGAACGGCTCGACGACGCGGTGGAGGCCGTACGGGACGACGACGAGATCCGTGTCGACCTGCCGTACACGGCCGTGCCGCCGGGCCGTACCGTCCTCACGCTGGAGAACCTGGTGCTGCGGTACGGCACGCGCGTGGACGGTGTGTTCGATCTGCGCGGGCCCGAGCGGGTGGCGCTGATCGGGCGCAACGGCGCGGGCAAGACGACGCTGCTGCGGACGATCGCCGGAGAGCTGGAGGCCGTGTCCGGTCTGGCGCGGGTCCATGTGCCGCTGCGGTTTCTGCCCCAGCGGCTCGATGTGCTCGACGGGGAGAGGACCGTGGTCGAGAACGTGGTCCGGTTCGCGCCTTCCGCCACCAACAACCGGATCCGGGCGCGACTCGCCCGCTTCCTGTTCAAGGGGGCGAAGGCCGACCAGCGGGCGGCGACGCTCTCCGGCGGCGAACGCTTTCGGGCGGCGCTCGCCGCGCTGATGCTCGCCGAGCCCGCACCGCAGCTTCTGATGCTCGACGAGCCGACGAACAACCTCGATCTGGCGAGCGTCCGCCAGCTCACCACGGCGCTCGAGTCCTACGAGGGCGCGCTGATCGTCGCCAGCCATGACCTGCCGTTCCTGGAGTCGATCGGAATCACACGCCGGCTGCTGCTGGAAGGAGGAGAACTGAAAGAAACGACGCAGGAACCTGTCGGGTATCCGACATAGCGCCGGTCCCGGAGGCTGACTAACGTCACTCTCGGGCGTCGGCACTCCGCTGCCGAGGCCCGGGAGCCGCCCGCGCCGATTCGGGGGCTGTTGTGCGCGCGAACGGCGCTGCATGATGTGCGCCGACGCACCCTGCCGATTCGGAGACCGCACCGTGCCCAGCCAGAAAGCCCTCATCCGCAGGCCCAGTCCCCGTCTCGCCGAGGGGCTGGTGACGCACATCGAGCGCGAGAAGGTGGACGTCGACCTGGCCGTAGAGCAGTGGGAGGCGTATGCGGAGGCGCTGCGCACACACGGCTGGGAGACCGTCGAGGTCGATCCGGCGGACGACTGCCCCGACTCCGTCTTCGTCGAGGACGCCGTGGTCGTCTTCCGCAATGTCGCGCTGATCTCCCGCCCCGGCGCCGAGTCCCGGCGTGCCGAGACCGCCGGGGTCGAGGAGGCAGTGGCCCGGCTGGGCTGCTCGGTGAACTGGATCTGGGAGCCGGGCACCCTCGACGGCGGTGACGTCCTGAAGGTCGGCGACACGGTGTACGTGGGCCGCGGCGGGCGCACCAACGCGGCCGGGGTCCAGCAGCTGCGGGCGGCCCTCGAACCGCTCGGGGCGCGAGTCGTGGCCGTACCCGTGAGCAAGGTGCTGCATCTGAAGTCGGCGGTCACCGCGCTGCCCGACGGGACCGTGATCGGCCATGAGCCGCTGGTGGACACGGCCTCGCTGTTCCCACGCTTCCTGCCGGTGCCGGAGGAGTCCGGGGCGCATGTCGTGCTGCTCGGCGGCGAAAAGCTGCTGATGGCGGCGAGCGCCCCGAGGACGGCGGAGCTGCTCGCGGGCCTCGGTCACGAGCCCGTGCTCGTGGACATCAGCGAGTTCGAGAAGCTCGAGGGCTGCGTGACCTGCCTCTCAGTACGACTCCGGGAGCTGTACCTCTGAATGTGCCCGCTCCCCGCCGAGACCCCCACTGATCAGGCGCTCTTTACAGCGAACTTAACCTACGGTTTCGTAACCTACGGATACGTAGCCTACGATGCCGTAGGTTTCGATTCCGCTCGGAAACCAGCCGAGTAACCCGCTCAGCAACTCGCTTTTCACGTCCCCCTGGAGCACCCGTGACGATCACTTCTCCCCACCTTGGCAGCCCGCCCGCCGCCTGGACCGACGCTCGGCTGCTCTACGCGCTGGAAGAAGTGGTCGAGACCGAGCTCAACCGCCACCTCAAGGTGGCCAAGGACTGGATGCCGCACGAGTACGTGCCGTTCAGCGACGCCCGCAACTTCCCCGGCTTCTTCGAGGACGGCGAGGCCTGGGACAAGGAGCAGTCCAAGGTCACGGAGATCGGCCGGATCGCGCTGGTCGTCAACCTGCTCACCGAGGACAACCTGCCGAGCTACCATCACGAGATCGCCGCGCTCTTCGGCCGTGACGGCGCCTGGGGCACCTGGGTGCACCGCTGGACCGCGGAGGAGGGCCGGCACGGCATCGTGATGCGCGACTACCTGCTCGCCTCGCGCGCCGTCGACCCCGACAAGCTCGAGGCGTTCCGTATGGCGCACATGAACGAGGGCTTCGAGTCGGACAACCGCCACTCGATGCTGCACACGGTCGCGTACGTCGCCTTCCAGGAGCTCGCGACCCGCGTCTCGCACCGCAACACCGGTCACCAGTCGGGCGACCCGGTCTGCGACCGCATGCTGGCGCGCATCGCGACCGACGAGAACCTGCACATGGTCTTCTACCGGAACCTGCTCAAGGCCGCGTTCGAGCTGGCCCCCGACCTGACCATGCAGTCCGTGCGCGACGTCGTCGTCGACTTCCGGATGCCCGGACACGGTATGCCCGGCTTCGAGCGCGCCGCCGCGCAGATGGCCATCGGCGAGGTCTACAACATGCGCATCCACCACGACGACGTGCTGCAGCCGGTGCTGCGTCACCTGAAGGTCCTGGAGATGGACGGCCTCGGCCCCGAGGGCCTGCAGGCCCAGGAGGAGCTCGGCTTCTTCATGGGCGGCCTGAACGCGGAGGCCTCGAAGTTCGACGAGAAGCTCGCGGCCCGCAAGGCGCGGATGGCCGCGCGCGCCGCCGGCTGACCCTCTCCGGCCGAAGCCGCTTCACTCGTACGCCGTCACCTGGTCCAGCGCCACGTCCCACACGTCGGCCACCGGGTGGCGGCGCAGTGGCTCTCAGCCGCTCCCGCCAGGGCGCGGCCCAGCCCGTGCGGGCGCCGATCGCCCCGGTCACGGCCGCCGCGAGCAGTCCCTCGCCGTGTCCGCCGTGCGCACCCAGCCGCCGCACCACGGCCAGCAGGACGTCGGGATCCCCCTCGTGCGCCTGCCGCCGCAGCCGCTCCCCGAGCTCCCGGGCCGTCCGTGCGGCACGCCCTCCCCCGCTGCCGAGCGGGTTGCGTTTGAGCCAGACGCCCGTGACGACCCGCGGTGAGGCGCGGAGGTTGTCGGCGATGCGGCAGGCGCCGCCCGCGGTGATCCCGTTGCAGCCGAGGTACAGCGTCTCGACCTCGGCACGCGCGGCGAACGCGGCGGCGCCCTCGTCGCCGAGCGCGTCGGTGCCGAGCAGCAAGTGCCGTACGGGAGAGGGTCCGTCCGAGACAGTGGACATCTCGGAGAGGGCCTCGGCGACCAGCGCCGCGCCCCGCGCTCCGAGTCCCTGCTTGCACAGGTCGAGGCGCCCGTCGGGCAGCGCCGTACCGCCCGTGAAGTCCAGCCGCTCGCCGGCCGGGCGGCCGTCGCGCAACCAGTCGAGCAACGGGGCGAGTTCGGTCAAAGGGCGCGGTACGACCGCCGGTACGCCCGCGAACCGCGGGTCCGGCTTCCACTCCGGCTCGCTCACCATTCCGCCTCCTGGTAGTCCTTGAGGAACACCCCGGACACGGGTGCGCCCGCCTCGCCCCGCACGATCGGGTCGTACACCCGGGCCGCTCCGTCCACGATGTCGAGGGGGGTGCGGAACCCCGCGCCCGCCATCCGCTCCTTCTTGGGGGCGGGGTTCTCGTCGGTGATCCAGCCGGTGTCGACGGCACACATGTGCACGCCCTGCTCGGCAAGTTCGGTGGCGCTGGTGCGCGTGAGCATGTTGAGGGCGGCCTTGGCCATGTTGGTGTGCGGATGGCCCGCCGTCTTGTTCCGTACGGCGAAGCGGCCCTCGACGGCGGTCACGTTGACGACATATCGACGCGGGTGGGACGAGGCGAGCAGCAGGGGCAGCAGCCGGTCGCAGAGCAGTGCCGGGGCGAGCGCGTTGACCAACTGGGTCTCCAGGACCTCGGCCGGGTCGAGTTCGCCCAGCCGCGCCGACCAGGAGTTCTCCGGGGAGGGATCGGGCAGCAGCCCGGCCTCGTCGGCCTCCCGCAACGCCGCGGGGAGCGCCGAGGAACCACTCGCCAGCGCCCGCATCGGCGTGAACCCCGGCGCCTCCCGAGCCCCTTCGGGCAGCCCGGCGCGCTCCCCACCGGCCAGCAGCGCGTACGACTCGGCGGGCCGCCGCACCGTCTGCGCGGCGTTGTTGACCAGGATGTCGAGGGGCTCACCCTCCTGCCTCAGCTGCTCGCAGATCCCCAGTACCTGACGAGGATCACGGAGGTCCACCGCCAGCACCGTCAGCCGGTCCAGCCACTTCGCGCTGCCCGGTTCGACGCGGAAGCGACGCATGGTGTCGTGCGGGAAGCGGCTGGTGACCAGGAGTTCGGCGCCGTCGCGCAGCATCATCAGGGCCAGCTGGAAGCCGATCTTGACCCGGCCTCCGGTGAGCAGCGCGCGACGGCCGCTCAGGTCGGTGGCGAGCGCACGCCGGGCGGTGTTGTCCGAGGCGCAGTCCGGGCACAGCCGGTGGTAGAAGGCGTCGACCTGTCGATAGGGCGTCTTGCAGACATAGCAGGAACGGGGCTTCACGAAGACACCGCCGCCCCCGGGACGGTCGAGCGGTGCATCCTCCCGCCGGTCGAGCGCTCCCGTCGCGGTCGCGGCCATCACGGCCGCGTCGGCGGCGGAGAGTTCGGCGCCGCGCACCTTGCGCCTGCGCACCCGCCCGTCCCGCGCGAAGGACGCGGCGACCTGTTCGGCGCGCAGCCTCACCGGGTCGTCGACGGGCAGCGCCCGCAGCTTGCCGACCGTACGATGGAATGCCGCCAGTTCGTCCTGCGTGATCGCGCCGCCGTCACCCATGTGTCCCCGCCCCGCGTGTGCGCCGCCGTGGTCCTGACCGGATTCGAACCGGCGTATCCGCCTTGAGAGGGCGGCGAGTCTGCCTCTGCTCTACAGGACCCTGCTGTCCCGGTCCGTCCGGCCGGACGCAGCCCGGACGACCGGATTCGAACCGGCGTATCCGCCTTGCCAAGGCGGCGAGTCTGCCTCTGCTCTACGCCCGGGTGCGCCACGGGGATCGTAACCACCGCACGCCGGATGGCCCCACCGAATTACGGCAGGGCACCGCATCACGACAGGGCACCGGACCGGGGCAAGGTACCGCCCGGACGCGGCTGTTCACGGCGTCCGGCGCGAGGCCCTGCGCCGTAGGGGGCAGTTCGGCGTCGTAGGGGTCAGTTCTGGTCCGAGCGCCGGAGGCTGAGCCGTTCCTTCTCGGACAGGCCGCCCCAGACTCCGAAGCGTTCGTCGTTGTTCAGCGCGTACTCGAGGCAGACGGAGCGCATCTCGCACATCGCGCAGATGCGCTTGGCCTCACGCACCGAGCTGCCCGGCTCGGGAAAGAAGAAATCGGCCCCGGTCTGCGCGCACAACGCCTGCTCCTGCCAGGCGGAGTCGGCCGGGGTGATGGTGTCGGTGTGCATGACGACGATCGTGCCGCGCGGCGAAAAACGTTCGATCAACGCGGGATCAACGCCACGTTCCGAGGCGCCAGGCGGCTCGCCGCAAAGTATGAAAACAAAACAAACATAACCGATCACCCAGGGTAATCACCATGGTCTCTCCTGCCGGTGGTGGGAGTCCTGGCAGCGATTGTCAGTGGGCGGTGCCAGACTCGGCAGTACAGGCAACGGGACCCCTCAAAGGAGGGCACAACATGCTCACCACCCGCTTTGTCACCGGCGCTCCGAACTGGCTCGATGTCGGCACCCCGGACATCGAAGGCGCGTCATCCTTCTATGGCGGCCTTTTCGGCTGGCAGTTCCAGTCGGCAGGCCCCGACGCCGGCGGCTACGGTTTCTTCCAGCTCGCCGGAAAGACCGCCGCGGGCGGTATGCAGACCACCGAGGAGCAGGGCCCACCCTCCTGGACGGTGTACTTCCAGAGCCCCGACGCGCAGGCCACGGCCAAGGCGGCCGAGCAGGCCGGCGGCAGTGTGATCGTCCAGCCCATGGATGTCATGGGCCAGGGTCACATGGCGATTCTCGGGGACGAGGCGGGTGTGCCCTTCGGTATCTGGCAACCGGCCCTGACCAAGGGCATCGACGTGGCGGGGGACCCGGGTTCGCTGTGCTGGGTCGAGCTCTACACCCCGGACGAGCCGGCGGCCGCCGCGTTCTACAACTCCGTGTTCGGCTGGGAGACCTCGGCCGTTGCGTTCCCCGGAGGCACGTACACCTGCATCAACCCCGCCGGGGCGGAGGAGTCGGACATGTTCGGCGGCGTCGTCCCGCTGGCCGACGACCCGACCGAGGCCCGGTCGGGCGCGTACTGGCTGCCGTACTTCGAGGTCACCGACGCGGACGCCGCCGTCAGTAAGGCCCAGGAGCTCGGCGGCACGGTCCGCATGCCCGCCACGGACCTGGAGGGCGTCGGCCGCATGGCGAAGCTCGCCGATCCGTACGGGGCGCGCTTCGCGGTGATCAAGAGCGCGACGCCGCAGAGCTGAAATACGGACCGATTCGGTGGGGCCCCGCGCATGGACCCCACCGACCTCCTCAGGACCGGAGACGCCGGGCCTCCGTCCGTCACACCCCTCCCTGCCCCTCCCAGCCCTCCCCGCCTCCCGGAAAACGGGGAACACTCCCCAGTTCCCGATTCGGCGATATCATCAGTTCCGGGGAGTGCTCCCCGGTACTTCCGAGAGGCGACATGATGACGGTCGACGTGAACAGACCCGATCCGGTGCGGCGGCGCGACGCGCGGCGCAACCGCGAGCTGCTGGTCGAGGCGGCTCGCGAGGTCTTCGCCGCGCAGGGCCTGGACGCGCCGCTCGATGTGATCGCACGCCGCGCCGGTGTCGGAAACGCCACGCTCTACCGGCACTTCCCCAGCCGCGCCGCACTGGTCGACGAGGTCTTCCGCGACTCGCTCACGCAGACCATGGATGCCGGGGACCGGGCCCGGACCTCCGAGGACGCCTGGGCGGGTCTGCTGGGATACGTCGAAGAGGTTTTCGAGGGTCTCGCCGCGGACCGCGGTGCCAACGATCTGATGACCACCCACCTGGAGGGCGTCCACTCCCTCGACTCCGTGCACGCCCACAACCGGGAGACGCTGGAGGTACTCCTGCGCCGCGGCCGGGAACAGGGCACGATCCGCGACGATCTCACCACCGAGGACCTCCTCGTCGCGCTGGCAGTACTCGGCCGCGCCGTCCCGGCCCTCACCAGCACGGCCCCGGACGCCTGGCGCCGCCCGCTCGCCCTCCTCCTGAGCGGCCTGCGCGCCTCCCCCACCGTCACCCCGCTGCCCGAGCCGTCGCTCACGCCGATCCAACTCGGAGCGTTCCTGGGCAACTTGGGACCACACCGGGACTGACGGAAGCAAGCGGGCGCGAACGGAAGCGCGTGGGCGCGCCGCGAGGGCAGCGGTCCTACGCGGAAGCCCGCCGTACCAACGTCGTCGGCAGCACGACGCCGGCGGGGCCGCCGTCCAGCCCCTGCTTGCCCGTCCGGCGATCGAGGTCGCGCAGCAGCAGACGGGCCATCAACCGGCCCATTTCCTCTATGTCCTGACGGACCGTCGTGAGCGGTGGGTCGGTCTGTTCGGCGACCGGCAGCATGTCGTCGAACCCGATCACAGCGACGTCGTCCGGCACCCGCCGCCCCCGCTCGCGCAGCACCCGAAGGACTCCCGAGGCCGTCAGGTCGTTCGCCGCGAACACCGCGTCGACGTCCGGGCAGCGCTCCAGCAGCTCCCTCATAGCGCGCTCGCCGCCCGCGGGCGTGAAGTCTCCCTCGACGACGAGCCGTGGATCGGCCTCGCCCATGACGTCCCGGAAGCCGTCGAGCCGGTCGACCGCGGACGTCTGGTCGAGGGCGCCGGTGATGTGCGCGATACGCGTACGGCCGAGTCCGACGAGATGGCGTACGGCCTCGCGGGCACCACCCCGGTTGTCACTGTCGACGTAGACGGCCGGCCGCGCGCCGTCGCCCCAGCCGGGTCGCCCGCCGAACACGGTCGGCACGCCCGCGCCGTGGATCAGCTCCGGCAGCGGGTCGTCGAGGTGCAGCGAGAAGACGAGTGCGCCGTCGACGTGGCCGCCGGCCAGATAACGGCCGACGCGCGTGTGGTCGTCGCGGCCCTCGGTGAGCAGCAGGACGAGCTGCGAGTCGTGCGCGGTCAGCTCCTTGCTGATGCCGCGGAGCTGGAGGGCGAAGAAGGGGTCGGCGAAGACCCTGGTCTCCGGTTCGGCGATGACGACGGCGACGGCGTCGTGGCGGCGGGTGACCAGGCTGCGGGCGGCCTGGTTCGGGACGTAACCGAGCTCCTCGACGGCCCGCCTGACCCGCTCGACGAGCGGTTCGCGCACCCCGTCGCCGCCGTTGACCACGCGCGAGGCGGTGGCCCGTGAGACCCCGGCCCGCGCGGCCACGGCCTCCAGCGTGGGGCGCGACACTGTCTCGGTCACCTCAGGGCTCCTCCTCGGCGGTTGCCGAGAAGGATAGCCCCAGGCCGCACGCGATGAGAGCGCTCCCCGACCGACGTCCACCCCGCCGAAAGTCCGTTGCGCGGGCAGCTCCCCCGGGCGAGGATCACGCCATGACCATGAGAAAGGCCCATGTCGCCTGACCGGCCGGCCACCCGCCTGGCTCCGTACGCCCGTCTCCCGCGTGTCTACCGGGACCGGCATGTCCTGCACAGCACGGTCGACGCCTACGGACGCGTCCACTGGCTGCTCACCGAGCGACCGCCCGACCCCCTCCGCGAGAATCCGTACGACGCGCTCGTCGTCACGGTCGAGGAGGGCGGGCGGCCGTACGAGACACAACTCAGTGCGGTACGAGCACGGTTCGCCCGGTTCGACGCGCTGCCGGACGGCGGCTTCGTCCTCGCGAACGCCCGCAGCCGGCGTGGCGAGGAGCATGTCCAGGTGTTCGACGTCCTGGGACGCACTTCGCACACCTTCCGCGTGGGTGACGCCATCGAGGATCTCCTGGTCGACGAGGCCGGAGACATCTGGGTCGGCTACTTCGACGAAGGCGTCTTCGGTGACGACGAGTTGAGCCGGCCGGGCCTGCGACGCTGGAGCAGCGCCGGCGAACCGCTCTGGGCGTACAAGCCCGGTCCCGACCACGACGAGATCTGCGACTGCTACGCCCTGAACGTCGGCACCCGGGCCGTCTGGGCCTGTCCCTACACCGACTTCCCTCTCCTGGAGATCCGCGACAACCACGTGGTGCGCGCCCGCGCGAACCCGGTGCGGGGCGCGCACGCGTTCGCCGTCCATGCCGACCGCGTGGTGTTCCTCGGCCCGTACGGCGAACCCGACCGGATCGTCGACTGTCGTCTGACCGAGAAGACGGTGGAACAGGTCGCACACGGCCGCCTGCTCCGCCCTGACGGCGGTGACCTCGGCAGCCACCACCGGATCGTCTGCCGGGGCCCGCGTCTCTACGTGCGGAACGAGTCCTCCAGCGACTGGGCGGTGCTGGACATCAACGTCATCTGAAGCGCCCTCCCGGCTCCGCGGGACCCGTTGTCAGTGGCGTGCGGCATGCTGTGATCAGTGGCAGCCGTACGCCACTGACCACGGGGGAGGTTCATGTGTTCACGGGGATCGAGGATGTCGACTGGGCGTCGATGGGACACGCCTATACGGACTCGGCGACGGACGTCCCGGAGCTGCTGTGGGGTCTCGCCTCGGACGACCCTGCCCGGCGGGACATCGCGCTGGACGGGATGTACGGGGCGGTCCACCACCAGGGGGATGTGTACGACAGCACGGTCGCGTGCGTGCCGTTCCTCTTCGAGCTGGTCGCCACACCGACGGTGGCCGACCGGGGCTCGATCGTCGGACTGCTGCGCAGCATCGCGGGAGAGAAGGAGCCGGACCCGGAGGAGTTGGGCGGCGTCTTCGAGGACGAGGAGGAGGACGCCGCGTGGATCCGGCCCTTCATCGGGGCGTCGGAGCTGATCCGCGGGCGCGCCGGTTCCTTCCTCGAACTGCTGGACGACCCCGGTCCCCAGTTGCGTGCGGCGCTTCCGGGCGCGCTGGCGCATATGCACTCCGACCCGGTGCGGGTGTTCGCGGCGCTGCGCGGGCGGCTGCCCGTCGAGGAGGACCCCGAGGCCGTTCGCTGCCTGGCTCGCGCGCTCGGCAGACTGTCCGTCGATCACGCGAGGACGCTCGGCGCCGAGGCGGGACCGGTGCTGCGGGACCTCGTAGACCGCACGTCCGATCCCGAGCTGCGCCTGACCGCCTTGGCCCAACTGGCGCTCTGCGCACCGGACTCGCTGCCGCGGAACACCACGGAGCTGGCGTTGGAGGTGATGCGGCTGGCCTGCGAGGCCAAGCACGGCCCCGACGGGGACGCGGAAACGGAGACGGAGCCGGAGCGGCCGCGTACGGACACGATGGTGTCGTATCTGCGGGAGCTGGAGGCCGAGCATCGCGAGAGCATCGACGCCGATGTCGCCGACGATCTCCTGGAGGACCTGCACCGGGCACTCGGCGACCGCACGGAGACACGCTTCGAGCTGCTCAACAAGCAGTTGTGCAGCCAGGACTGGGGCCAGCGCATGGCGGCCGTCCGGATGGGCGGAATGCTGCTGACGGGCTGGCGCGCGCCGAACGATCTTCCGGTGTTCCTGCTCGCGCGCCAGCTCATCGAGGAGGACGACCGCCTCTCGCAGAGCGCGCTGAGCGAGCTGGGGTACGTGGCGCCGATCGCCCAGGTCGTCGGGGACATGCTCGCGGCGTGCGCAGAGGTGTGGGCCGACGAGTGGGAGCCCGTGGGGTGGCAGTGGACGCTCTTCGGCAGGACGCGCGAGGCACTGGCCCGGCAGGGGGATGCGCGGGCGGTTCCGGCGCTGGTCGAGGTGCTGGAGGAGGGCGGCGACGTCCCGGAGTATCTGGCCGGATGGATCGAGGCGATCGGTTCCGACACGGCGGCAGCACTGGGGCCGGTGCTGCACCGCAGGCTGTCCGCTCTGCCGCCCGGTGAGTGGAGCCGTGAGAAGGACCGCCTGATCGACGCGCTCCGTGTGCTCGCGCCGCCCGAGGCGTTGCCGCTCTTCCTCGGAATGCTGGAAGAGGAGTCGGGCCGCACGACACACTGGCGAGCTCTCCGTGTTCTCGCGCGGTACGGACGGTCGGCTGACGGAGCGATTCCGCGCATACGGGAGTTGGTGACCGACGGCGCTCTCTCGGCCGACGCCCGGCTGGACGCGGCGGAGGCGCTCTGGGCGGTGAGCGGCGAATCCGGACCCGTGCTGCCCGTCGTACGCGAGGGACTCGACTTGGACTGGTGGTCCGGGAGGTCCGCGGCGTTGCGGATCATTGCCGCGCTCGGCCCGGCGGCCGCCCCGCTGGCGCCGCGCTTGCGGGAGCTGATGACAGCCGCTGCCGGCGGTGCCCCTGCGGCCGTCGCCCTGTGGAGAGTGACCGGCGACGCCGACGAAGTGCTACCGGTGCTGATCGAGGCATGGACGGCGACCCCTGCCGGCCGCCCGGAAACGGCGGCCTGCCTGGTCGAGATGGGTCCGGCCGCGGCACCGGCACTGCCCCTCATACGCCGGGAGTTGGCATCGCCGCGCCGCCACCGCAACGACAACTCCCAAGGGAACATGCGCTACGACGTCGCCTCCGACGAGGCCCTGCTGAGGGACTGCCGCCGGCTGGTGGCGGCGCTCGACGGGTGACACGGCGCCACCACGCCCAGCCATCGACCGCCCCCGGCACGGGTGCCGATCCGCCGGACAGGCTCTAGCCGTGCCCTAGCCGTCCTCGCGCTTGGCTCGGCTCGGCTGTACCCGTTTGGGCTCGCCCGGCATCTTCGGGTACTCGGGGGGATACGGCAGGTCCCCGAGGCCGTGGTCGTGTTCGTCGCGGCTGGCCAGCTCCAGGAGCGCTTCGAGGGAGAAGGCGTGGTCGTCCATGTCCGCGTGCACATCGCCGAGTTCGGCGAAGCGCTTGGGCATGGTCGCCAGGTCGAAGTCCCGGGGGTGTGCTTCGCCGACCTCGTCCCAGCGCAGGGGCGCGGAGACGGGAGCGTGCGGGCCGGGCCGTACCGAATAGGCGGAGGCGATCGTGCGGTCCCTCGCGGCCTGGTTGTAATCGACGAATATCTTCTCGCCGCGTTCCTCCTTCCACCAGGCGGTGGTCACCTGGTCGGGCATCCGGCGTTCGAGTTCGCGCCCTGCGGCGATCGCGGCCCGGCGGACCTGGGTGAAGGTCCAGCGCGGGGCGATCGGGACGAACACGTGCAGCCCGCGTCCGCCGGAGGTCTTGGGCCAGCCGCGCAGATCGCCGTACTCGTGCAGGACCTCGCGCAGCTCATGGGCGGCGCGCACCGCGTCGTCGTAGTCCGTGCCGGGCTGTGGGTCGAGGTCGATGCGGAGTTCGTCGGGGTGGTCGACGTCGTCGCGGCGCACCGGCCACGGGTGGAAGGTGAGGGTGCCGAACTGCGCGGCCCACACCACGGCCGCGACCTCGGTGGGGCACATCTCGTCGGCCGTGCGCCCGCTGGGAAAGGTGATGTGCGCGGTCGGGATCCAGTCGGGCATGTTCTTGGGCGCCCGCTTCTGGAAGAAACTCTCGCCCGTGACGCCCTCCGGGTACCGCTCCAGGGTGGTGGGGCGGTTGCGCAGGGCACGGAGGACGCCTTCGCCGACGGACAGGTAGTACTGGGCGAGGTCCAGCTTCGTGAAGCCGCGCTCCGGAAAGAAGATCTTGCCCGGGCTGGACAGACGTACGGTCCTCCCGGCTGCGTCGAGTTCCACCGCATCGGCCATGCGAGCCACGGTAGGCGTAGCGCGCACAGCTCGCACACCGGGCGAAAGGCATCGTGTCGCCGCAGAATCGAAGCATGGATCTGCCGCTGATGCCGCCCGTGAAGCCGATGCTCGCCAAGTCCGTGGCGAAGATCCCGCCGGACATGCAGTACGAGGCGAAGTGGGACGGGTTCCGCGCGATCGTGTTCCGCGACGGCGACGAGGTCGAGCTCGGCAGTCGCACCGGCAAGACGTTGACCAGGTACTTCCCCGAGCTGGTGGAGGCGTTGCGGGAGCGGCTGCCGGAGCGCTGTGTGATGGACGGCGAGATCGTGATCGCCAGGGAGGGCCGGCTCGACTTCGACGCGCTCACCGAGCGCATCCACCCCGCGGACTCCCGGGTGCGGATGCTGGCGGAGAAGACTCCCGCCTCCTTCGTGGCCTTCGATCTGCTGGCGCTGGCCGACGAGTCGCTGCTCGACGTATCCCTCGGCGACCGGCGCGCCCTGCTGACGATGGCACTGTCCGAGGTGACGGCTCCGGTTCACCTGGCACCGGCGACCACGGACCGCGAGGTGGCGGAGCGGTGGTTCGAGCAGTACGAGGGCGCCGGCCTCGACGGGGTCATCGCCAAACCGCTCAACCTGCGCTACCGGCAGGACGAGCGGGCCATGTTCAAGATCAAGCACGAGCGCACCGCGGACGTCGTCGTCGCGGGGTACCGCCTCCACAAGAGCGGGCCCGTCGTCGGTTCCCTGCTGCTCGGTCTGTACGACGACGGGGGCACCCTCCAGCACGTGGGGGTGAGCGCGGCCTTCCCGATGAAGCGGCGGGCGGAGCTGGTGGAGGAGTTGGAGCCGCTGCGCCTGGAGGACGTCGGGCGGCATCCCTGGGCGGCCTGGTCGCAGGAGTCGGCGCACGAGTCCGCGCGGCTGCCGGGAGCGCCCAGCCGGTGGTCGACGAAGAAGGACTTCTCCTGGGTACCGCTGCGGCCCGAGCGAGTGGCGGAGGTGGCGTACGACCACATGGAGAACGGCGTGCGGTTCCGTCACACGGCCCGCTTCCGCCGCTGGCGCCCGGACCGGACCGCGGAGAGCTGTACGTACAGCCAGTTGGACGAGCCCGTCGGGTACGACCTCGCGGAGATCCTCGGCCCGCAGAACTGACACCGTCACCCGCACAACCGACCCGCGGTCCGATCGATCCAATAAGTGGGCTGATCGGCCCAACTGGACGCGCGCGCGAACAGAAGTGGGCGGGTATGGCCACCGATGAACCTATGAGCGCACAATCGATGGCACGGAACAGGGTGGCACGTTGAGTATGCGACAGATGGCGCGAACGCGGTGCGGCGCGATGACGGCGGCGCTGCTGACCGTCGCCGCGGCGGGCTCTCTGATGACGGGCTGTTCCTCGGGCAGGAGCGTCGGCGACGACGGACGCCCCCCGGCGCCGAGCCGCAGCCAAGTGAAGGAGACGGGTCCGGCCCAGAGCCCCTCCAGTACCGCTCACGCCGGTCCCGTGCTTGCTGTGAAGATCGACAACGTGGGTGCGGCGCGCCCTCAGACGGGTCTCGACGCGGCGGACGTCGTCTACGCGGAACAGGTCGAGGGCGGTCTGAGCCGACTGATGGCCATCTACGCGAGCGAGCTGCCCAAGGCCGTCGGGCCGGTGCGCAGTGCGCGCGAGTCGGACCTGGAGCTGCTGCGCCAGTTCGACGAGCCGACGCTCGCCTTCTCGGGTGCCCAGCACAAGCTGCTGCCGGTCATCGACAAGGCACCCCTGCACGCGGTGTCGGCCGATCAGGGCTCCAGCGCGTACTACCGCAGTGCCTCCAAGGTCGCCCCCCACAACCTCTTTGTGCACCCGAAGCAGCTCATGCGCTCCGCGCCGGGAGCCGCCGCCCTCACCACCGGGTTCCACTTCGGTGCCGCCCCGGCGGGCGGCAGCCCGGAGACCTCCCGCACGGTGCGCTTCCCCGCGGCCCGCTTCACCTTCACCTGGTCGGCGAGCAAGCACCGCTGGCTGGTGTCGATGGACGGGACGCCGACGGTGACGACGGACGGGAAACGGGTGGCGCCCGCGACCGTCGTCGTGCAGTACGTGAAGGTGCGCGACTCCAAGTACCACGACGTCCTCGGCAACAACACGCCGTACACGGAGACGGTGGGCTCGGGGACGGCGAAGGTACTGCGCGACGGCAAGGTCTTCGACGTCGACTGGAAGCGCCCGACCGCCACCGACGGCACGGACTTCACGACTGCCGACGGTTCGCCGATGAACTTCGCGAAGGGGCAGGTGTGGGTGGTCTTCGCCAAGGCATGACGACGTGACCGTGATGACGAAGCCGTGACGGTCCTGCCGACGAAGCCATGACCGCGGCGGGCGAACGGGAGCTGTCGGGCTCATCGGGCGGCGGGGACTACCCGATGACCACCACTCGTGCCCACGCGGGCGGCGAGTCCGGTACGTAGTCGGGGTCGTCCTCGTCCTGCGCCCCGGCCGCCCGCTCCCGGGGGAACAGACCGACCACCGTCCGGCACGGTGGTCGGTCGGGCCAGGGCGTCTGCCCGTCCGTCAGGACCACGACGACGTCCGGTCGGGGCTGCGCTCGGAGCGCCTTGGCGAAGCCCGTGCGCAGATCCGTACCCCCACCGCCCATCAGCGGTATCCCCTCGGCACGGCACAGCGGGTGCGCGATCGGGGCCGCCGCGTCGCAGGGCACCACGGTGACCAGGTCGCGGCGGCCGCCTACGGCGCGGGAGATGGCGGTGACCTCGAGGAGTGCGCTGCCCAGTTCGGCGTCACTGACCGACCCGGAGGTGTCGATGACCACGCAGACCCGCGGCGGCCTTCGCCGCAGGCTCGGCAGCACGGTGCCGGGCACCCCGGCCGAGCGCCGCGACGGCCGGCCGTACGTGTAGTCCTCCCCCACGCCGGAGGCCGAGGCCGCCGAGCGAACCGCCGCGCCCAGCAACTCGCGCCACGGCTGTGGCGGATGGAACGCGTCCTCCGCCCACCGCCGCCACCCGTTCGGAGTGTCCCCCGGACGGGCCGTGATGCCCTGCGCCACCCGGAACCGGACCGCGTCCCGTTCCTGTGGGCTGAGGCCGTGCGCGCCGTCCGGGCCGAGGTCCCACTCCCGTTCGAGTCCGTCGGCGCCGCTTCCGCAGTCCAGCCAGGCCAGGCTCTGGGTGAGCGCCCCGAGGCGGAACTGGCGCAGGTAGTCCTCCATGAGCTGTCCCTCCGGCAGCTTCAAGAACCCTGGCGTGACGACGCCTTCGGGCCGGAGCAGTCCGTCGCCGAACGCGTCGTCGTTGATCTCGCAGTCCGCGGCGATGTTCATCCGCAGCCGTTCCCCCGGGCCGGTCAGTCCGCGCTCCCGCGCGACCCTGTCGCCGCGCCCGTGATGGTCGCGCAGAAGGTGCGACACCTCGTGCACCCACACCCCGGCCAGTTCCTCCACCAGGGTCCGGTCCACGAAAGCCGGCGAGACGTAGCAGCGCCAGTGCCGGTCGACGGCCATCGTCGGTACACGCCGCGACTCCACGGTGTGCAGGGCGAACAGCGCCGTGGCCAGGTAGGGCCGGACCCGGGCGGCGTGCAGTCGGGCGGCGAAGAGCTTGTCGCGGTCCAGCGTCCCCGGTGCGGACGCGGGCGCCGTCATCGGCCAGCCTTCACCGCGGCCGCGGTCCGAGCCGCCGCCTGGTCCGCCCGCCGGGACAGGGACACCGCTCCGGCGAGCCGCTCGATCGCCGCCGGAACATCCCAGTCCTCCTGGCGCAGCGAGGCGAGTGTGGTCGCGGGGACGACCACCAGGTCCGGGGCTCCGGTCTCCAGCGCCCGCACCAGGAGCGCCCATGCCGCGTCCCAGCGGGACTTCTCCGGGCGCCCGCGGACCGCGGCCACCACACCGTCGAGCACTGCTTGCCGGAGGTCCCCTCGCTCGGGCAGCTCGGCACCCGCCGGGTCGGCGAGAAGCGTCTCGGGGTCCGGGAGGTCCATCCGGTCCAGGCTTGCCAGCAGTTCCAGCCCAGGACCGTCCCCCACTGTGCCCCTGACCAGCAGGGAAAGCACTTCCCGGGAGGAGCCGGCCGCAGTGGCGAAGGCGACGAGGCCCAAGGTCATCTCCCAGCTTCGGGGCGACGGCCAGGGACCGCCCCGGCGCGTCTCGTTGCTGGGCAGCCGGTGCACGAGCCCAGGGCGGGCGGAGAGCAGCCCGCACACCGCGCGGCGTGCGAAGTCCACGGCCTGCGGCAACCGCTCCGGGTCGAGCCGGGGCAGTGTCGCCCGCGGCCATGTTCCGCCGAGGCCGCGTACCACGACCTCGTGGTCGTGGGTCCACTGAAGATGGACGAACCGGTTGGCGAGCGGCGGGCTCAGCTCCCAGCCGTCGGCGGCCGAGGACCGCGGATTGGCGGCAGCCACGATCCGGACCTCGGGCGGCAGCCGCAGGGCGCCGATGCGCCGCTCCAGGACGAGGCGGAGCAGGGCGGCTTGGACGGCCGGTGGGGCGGTGGACAGCTCGTCCAGGAACAGCAGCCCCCGGCCCGCCCGTACCAGTCGCACGGCCCAGTCCGGCGGAGCCATCGGGACGCCCTGCTGCGCGGGATCGTCTCCGACGATGGGCAGTCCCGAGAAGTCGGACGGCTCGTGCACGCTGGCGATGACGGTGGTCAGCGGAAGGTCCAGGGCCGCGGCGAGCTGTGTCAGGGCCGCGGTCTTGCCGATCCCCGGCTCACCCCACAGCAGCACGGGCAGGTCGGCGGCCACGGCCAGTGTCAGTGCCTCCAGCTGAATGTCGGGGCGCGGTTCGGTGGTGGCGTCACGCAGCAGCGCCAGCAACGCGCCGGCGACGTCCATCTGAGAGGCGTGGACCGGGTCGGAAGGGGTGTCGGTCACGACGAACGGGGTACATGTGGGCATATTTCATCACCTTTGGGTCGTGGTGGAACGAGTGAGTGAGGGCTTGGTGGGTGCTCAAGGGGTACTTGATGGGTGCATGAGGGCCGGGTGGGCGCGGGGGTCGGCCGGGCGGGCGTGGAGTCGGAGGTCTCCGGGTCAGCGGCCGGTCGTGTGGCGCGGGTGCGAGCGGTGCCCTCGGGGGCGGTCGGTACCTGGGCGCAGTCGGCCGGATCGCGGGCCTGGGCCGGTCATGCCCGCCCTGAACAGTCCGTAGGTGATCCGCCGCAGCGCGGCCGCCTCCAGTTCGTCCCGTAGAGGGCCGCCGCGCAGCACCGCGCCGGGACCCAGCAGGCCCTCGACGACGTCCAGCGCACCGGCGGTGTCCCCGTGGATCAGCCGTTCGCGGACACCGGTGAGGCAGTCCGGACGCCGGTGGGCCTCATCGATGGCCCGCAGGCAGGGAAGCGGCGTACCGGTCAGTGCGACCAGCAGTTCCTCCCGGTGGATCTCGGCCGGGTCGTGGTCCAGCGGCGCCAGTACCCCGTCGACCAGGCCGATACGGTGCTGGGCTCCCCGGCACTCCACGAGGTGCGGCTGCCCGGCCCGGTCCGGTGTCCGGGAGGCACCGGTCGGGACATGCTCCGGCCCCCGGGAGGAATCGGTCGGCGAATGATCCGGCACCAGCGCCGAGGCGACCAGCGGATGCAGCCGATCGACCTCGATCGAACCGGTGCGGATCAGTTCCAGGTCGGGCAGCCGCCAGGTGGCCGCGTCGGGCAGGACGGGCAGCGCGGAGACGCTGCCGTCCGTGGGCGCCGCCGCGACCCGCACACCCGGTGGCCCGACGCCGTCCCTTTCCACGACCACGTCCAGCACCAGCCGGTCCCGGGCCCCGAGCCGCACGGCGACGGTACCGGTCGTCCGCCCCTCGGCGCGGAGCAGAATCCCCGCCTCGGCCGCCCAACGGTCCACGGCACATCCGCGCCCTCGCGGCACGATCCCCAGCGGATCCGGATTCTCGGGGCGGCCGTCGGCGGCCAGCCGACCGGCCCCGGACCGCGGCCGCAGCTCATCGGTCCTGCGCGCGTCCCACAGATGGCGGTGCAGGTCGAGGCGGAACCGACGGCTGGGACGGGGGTGCGGATACCGGCGGACACCGGCCCCGAAGGGGGAGGGGTCGTGAAAGCGGTCGTGAGATCCGTCGCGGAGTCCATCGTGCGGTCCGGCCCACAGGGCGAGGCTGATCCGCTGGCCGCCGTCCGCCCAGGCCGGAGGAGTGCGGACCACGAGGTGCACCGGGCCTACGTCGTCACGCCCTTGGGCGTCGTACCGAGCCAGGGCGATGGTCAGACCCGGGCGCAGCAGCCCGTGCGGAGCGATCCTCGGCATGTGCCAGCGCAGCAGGTCGGGAGCCAGATGGCGGAGATCGGCCCGGACTCGAGCGGCGAGGTCGTGGCCGTAAGTACGCGCCACGGAACGCAGGTTGAGATCGACGTCGATGCCTGCGGCGGCGCACGCCCCCGCCCAGTCCCCGGCAAGGCGGCGGGCGGTCGCAGTCTCGATCATGGAGGGCGGCACGGCGAACTCTCGCACGGGCAGCCAGAAGGAAAGGCGGGAATCCCCATTCGCGGTCTGAGTGAGCATCAGCACTCACCTTGCGCGGACGGGACCCCCATTCTGCCGACAGAGTGAGTCATCATCGCGCGGAGCCTAGCGCTCCTGACCGTGATCTGTCAGATGTTTTCGCCTGGCGTCGTCTCCTGAAGGGACGCCTGGCGTTGCGTGGTGAGGGGTTCCGTCGGGTTGCGCAGCCCCTCCGCGGCGTCCGAGACACGCTGGATGAGGTCGAAGAAGACGGTCCGCTCCTCGGCGGAGAGCGGGGCCAGGAAGACCTGGTTCATCCGCGCCGTGCGCACGGTCAGCTTGCGGTGCGTACGCATCCCCTCGTCGGTGAGGCGCAGCAGGAAGCGGCGGCCGTCCTGCGGGTCGCGCACCTTGTCGAGCAGGCCCCGGCGACTGAGCCGGCTGATGACCTCGGCGATGGTCGACCGGTCCAGGCCCACCCGCTCCCCCACCGTGCGCTGATCCAGTCCCGGCTCCGCGACCAGCGCGTTCAGGACCGCGAACTGCGGCGAGGTGATCTCCTCGGAGACCATCGTGTTCCACAGCAGATAGTGCGCCTGCTGGAGTCGCCGGGCGAGGTGCCCGGGGTGGGTGGTGAGGTCCACCGCGGCCATGTGCGCTCCCCCTGGATGAGTTCGTCATTTCGTTTGTGCACTGAACAATACCGCGCAGCGCCGGAATGCGTACCCATCCACTCCAGGCCGCCCATCTGCGGTTTCATCGGAGGGCTTGACGGCCCTGGCCGCTGGTGGCAGCGTGAGGGAGACCTCGCAGAAATAATCAGTGCCCTGAGTAATTGAGGGTCTGGACGCTTGGAAGAGATGGGGCTTCACGGATGGACAAGGTGGTCGCCACAGCCCTGGAGGCGGTGGCCGATGTGCCGGACGGCGCGACCCTCGCGGTCGGTGGTTTCGGGCTGAGCGGTGTGCCGAACGTACTGATCGAGGCGCTGTACGAGCGCGGGGTCGGCGGTCTGGGCGTGGTGTCCAACAACTGCGGGGCGATGGAGTCCGGACTCGCGGTGCTGCTGTCCGCCGGGCGGATCGGGCGGGTGACCGGCTCCTACATCGGGGCGAACAAGGAGTTCGCGCGGCAGTATCTGGCCGGTGAGCTGGAGGTGGAGCTGATCCCGCAGGGCACGCTCGCGGAGCGGTTGCGGGCGGGCGGCGCCGGGATCCCGGCGTTCTACACCCCGGCGGGGGTGGGCACCCAGGTCGCGGACGGCGGGCTGCCCTGGCGCTACGACGGCTCCGGCGGGGTCGCGCTCGCGTCACCGCCGAAGGAGGTACGCGACTTCGACGGCACCGAGTACGTGCTGGAGCGCAGCATCCGCACCGACTTCGCGCTGGTGCGGGCCGCGAAGGGCGACCGGCACGGCAACCTCGTCTTCAACAAGTCGACCCGGAACTTCAACCCCCTCGCCGCGATGGCCGGGCGGGTGACGATCGCCGAGGTGGAGGAGCTGGTCGAGCCCGGCGCGATCGATCCGGACGCGGTGCATCTGCCGGGGATCTTCGTGCAGCGGGTGGTGGCTCTCACGCCGGAACAGGCAGCAGACAAGCGGATCGAGCAGCGGACGGTGAGCAGCTGATGGCGTGGACGCGTGAGGAGATGGCGGCCCGTGCGGCCCGCGAACTCCAGGACGGGCAGTACGTCAATCTCGGCATCGGGCTGCCGACCCTGATCCCCAACTACCTGCCGCCCGGCGTCGAGGTGATCCTCGAATCCGAGAACGGGATCCTGGGCACCGGCCCGTATCCCACCGAGGAGCAGGTCGACCCGGACCTCATCAACGCCGGCAAGGAGACCGTGACGGTCCTGCCGGGTGCCTCCTTCTTCGACTCGGCGCTGTCGTTCTCGATGATCCGCGGCGGCCACATCGATGTGGCCGTGCTCGGCGCCATGCAGGTCTCCGCGGGCGGTGACCTGGCCAACTGGGCCATCCCCGGGAAGATGATCACCGGGATCGGCGGGGCGATGGACCTCGTGCACGGCGCCCGCACCGTCATCGTCGTCATGACCCACACCGCCAAGGACGGCGCGGCGAAGATCCTCCAGGACTGCGCGCTGCCGCTCACCGGCAAAGCGTGCGTCAACCGGATCATCACCGACCTCGGCGTCCTCGACATCACCGACGATGGACTGGAACTGGTCGAGTGCGCGCCCGGCGTCACGGTCGGGGAGATCGTCGCCAAGACCGCAGCCAAGATCCGCATCCCGGAGGAGATCCAGCCGTGAAGGACGTCTATGTCGTCGATGCGGTCCGCACCCCGATCGGCCGCTACAACGGGGCGCTGGCCTCCGTCCGCCCGGACGACCTCGCCGCGCACGCGATCCGCGAACTCCTCGCCCGTACCCCGGACCTGGACCCCGCCCGGATCGAGGACGTCTACCTCGGCAACGCCAACGGCGCCGGTGAGGAGAACCGCAACGTCGCCCGCATGGCGGCCCTGCTCGCCGGTCTGCCCACCTCCGTACCCGGGGTGAGCGTCAACCGGCTCTGTGCCTCTGGACTCGAAGCCGTCATCCAGGCCGCCCGCGCCATCGCCGTCGGCGACGCCCACATCGCCCTGGCCGGCGGCGTCGAGTCGATGACCCGCGCCCCCTACGTCCTGCCCAAGAACGACCGGCCCTTCCCCGCCGGACACACCGAGCTGTACTCCACCACCCTCGGCTGGCGCATGGTCAACCCGAAGATGGACCCCCAGTGGACCATCCCGCTCGGCGAGTCCGCCGAACTCATCGCCGACAAGCACAAGATCAGCCGCGAACAGCAGGACGAGTTCGCCCTCAGCAGCCACCAAAAGGCCGCCCAGGCACACAACGACGGCCTGTTCGACGCCGAGATCACCCCCGTGCCGGTCCCGCAGCGCAAGGGCGACCCGGTGCTCTTCACCGCCGACGAATCCGTCCGCCCCGACACCTCCCCCACCGCCATGGCCAGACTCAAGCCGTCCTTCCGTACCGAGAACGGCACCGTGACCGCGGGCAACGCGTCGCCGTTGAACGACGGCGCCGCCGCCCTCCTCCTCACCGACGAGGAAGGCCTCAAGGCCACCGGCCGCGAGCCGCTCGCCCGCGTCTCGGCCACCGGTGTCTCCGCGATCGACCCGCAGTACTTCGGTCTCGCCCCCGTAGAGGCCGTCAACCGGGCCCTCGCCAAGGCGGGCAAGAGCTTCGACGACCTGTCCGTCCTGGAGCTGAACGAGGCTTTCGCCGCGCAGGTCCTCGGCTGCCTCGCCGAATGGCCCGAGTTCGACCCCGCGATCCTCAACCCGCGGGGCGGCGCGATCGCCCTCGGTCACCCCCTGGGCGCCTCCGGCGCCCGCCTCGCCGGCACCGTCGCCCACCAACTCGCCCGCAAGGGCAGCGGAGTCGGCATCGCCACCCTCTGCATCGGCGTCGGCCAGGGCCTCGCCCTCGTCCTCGAACGATAGGAAGTCGACCATGGCCCTCACTCAGTCGGACATCGACGTCGAGATCAAGGATCTCCGGGACGCGTACGACAAGGCGGTCGCCGGCGGAGCGCCGGTTCGAAACCACCCGTCACGCGACTACCCCCCGTACCGCAGTTCCCTGCTGCGCCACCCCAAGCAGCCGCTGGTCGCCGTCGACGGCGGCGACCCGGAGACGGTCGAGCTGTCGGGTCCGGTGTTCGGCGTCACCGACATCACCGAGCACGACAGCGACCTGACCATCCAGCACCGGGGCGAGCCGATCGGCGAGCGCATGACCGTCTCGGGCCGGCTGCTCGACCGCGACGGACGTCCCGTACGCGGTCAGCTCATCGAGATCTGGCAGGCCAACGCCGCCGGTCGGTACGCCCATCTGCGCGAGCAGCACCCGGCGCCGCTGGACCCCAACTTCACCGGTGTCGGCCGGACTCTGACGGATGATCAGGGCCGGTACAGATTCACCACGATCAAGCCGGGCCCGTACCCGTGGGGCAACCACATGAACGCGTGGCGGCCCGCACACATCCACTTCTCGGTCTTCGGTACGGCGTTCACCCAGCGGCTGATCACGCAGATGTACTTCCCGAGCGACCCGCTGTTCCGCTACGACCCGATCCTGCAGTCCGTGACGGACCAGGCGGCCCGCGACCGTCTGATAGCCACCTACCAGCACGATCTCTCCCAGCCCGAGTTCTCCATGGGGTACGAGTGGGACATCGTCCTCGACGGTCCCTCCGCCACCTGGATCGAGGAAGGCCGCCCCGCATGAGCGAGCGACTGCTCCCCACCCCCTCCCACACCATCGGCCCCTTCTACGGCCACGCGCTGCCCTTTCCCGGCGGCGGCGAGGTCGCGCCGCAGGGGCACTCCGAGGCGATCACCCTGCACGGGTACGTGTTCGACGGCGCGGGCAACGTGATCCCGGACGCCCTCCTGGACTTCTGGCAGGCCGCGCCCGACGGCTCCCTCAACGGTGCCCCCGGTTCGATGCGCCGCGACCCGTCGACGGGCGGTTTCCTCGGCCGTAACGGCGTCGACTTCACGGGCTTCGGCCGGGTCGCCACGGACGCCGACGGCCAGTACGCGCTGCGCACCCTGCCGCCCGGCAATGCCGGGCTTCCGTACATCAGCGTGTGTGTGTTCGCGCGCGGTCTGGTGCATCACCTCTTCACCCGCGCGTACCTCACCGACGGTGCCGACCCGCTGCTCGACTCGCTCCCGGCCGACCGGCGCGCCACGCTGATCGCGGCCGAGGGCACGAACCGGACGTACCGTTTCGACATCCGCCTTCAGGGCGAAGGCGAAACGGTCTTCCTGGAGTTCCAGTGACAGCTGCCGACCCGGTCCGTCCCGAGTCCGACGCGGACGCCGGGCTGCTCGCCCCCGGGTGGGCGGGCTCCCCCGCGGCGTCGGCGACCTCGGACGGCGCGTTTCTGGGGGCGCTCCTCGACGCCGAGACGGCGCTGGCCCGTGCTCAGGCGGGACTCGGGCTCGCCCCGGCCGCGGCGGCGTCGGCGGTGTCCGCCGTCGCCGCGACGGACCTCGACATCCGGTCGATCGCGCTGCGCTCCCGAGGGGGCGGCAATCCGGTGATTCCGCTGGTCGCGGATCTGACGGCGGCGGTCGGCGAGGAGTACGGGCCGTATGTCCACCGGGGCGCGACCAGCCAGGACATCCTGGACACGGCGCTGATGCTGGTCGCCCGCCGCACACTGGAGCTGGTCCTGGCGGACCTGGAGCGGACGGCGCGAGCGCTGGGCCGGCTCGCCGCCGCGCACCGGGACACGGTGATGCCGGGCCGGACCCTCACGCAGCACGCCGTGCCGACGACCTTCGGGCTGAAGGCGGCGGGGTGGCGGTCGCTCGTGCTGGACGCGCGGGACCGGCTCGACGATCTCCGCCTCCCCGCCCAACTGGGCGGCGCCGCCGGGACGTTGGCCGCCTTCACGGCGTTCGGCACCGAGGATCCGGGCGCGCTCGTGGCGGCGTACGCCGGTGAACTCGGGCTCCCGAAACCGATGTTGCCCTGGCACACCCTGCGGACACCGATCGCCGACCTGGCCGGTGGACTGGCCTTCACGGCCGGGGCCCTCGGCAAGATGGCGGCCGACGCGCTCACTCTCTCCCGCACGGAGATCGCCGAGGTCTCGGAGGGGAGCGGTGGCGGGTCGTCCGCCATGCCGCACAAGGCCAACCCGGTGGCGGCCACCGTGATCGCCGCCTCCGCCCGGCGCGCGCCGGGGCTCGCCGCCACGCTCTACGCGTCGATGGTCGCCGAGGACGAGCGGCCGGCCGGTGCCTGGCACGCCGAGTGGGAGCCATTGCGCGAGCTGCTGCGGCTGGTCGGAGGCACCGCCCACCACGCCGTCGAGTTGGTCGAAGGGCTCCGGGTGAACGCGGACGCCATGCGCGAACACCTCGGTCTCACCCATGGGTTGATCATCTCCGAGCGCCTGGCCGTCGAACTCGCTCCGGTGCTCGGGCGGGCCCGCGCCAAGGAGTTGCTGACCCGGGCCGCCGAGCGGGCCGTCACCGAGAACCGGCCCCTCGTGGACGTACTCGGCGAGGAGCCGGAGCTCAAGGATCTCGACCTCGTGGACCTCACCGACCCCACCCGCTACACGGGCTCCGCGGGAGCCCTCACCGACCGTGCTCTGGAGCGAACGTGACCCGCAAACTGCTCAACCACCTCGTCGAGGGCCCCGGGACCGCTCCCGCCCTGCTCCTGGGACCCTCGCTCGGTACGTCCTACGCCCTGTGGGACCAGGTCGCGCCCGAGCTGTCCGTCACCCACCGGGTGGTTCGCTGGGATCTGCCCGGGCACGGGGGGTCGGCGCCGGACCTGATCGGACCGGGGGCCACCGTCGGCGACCTCGCCGCCCTGGTCCTCGACCTCGCCGACTCGCTCGGCATCGACCGTTTCGCCTGTGCGGGCGTCTCGCTCGGCGGCGCGGTCGGTCTGTACCTCGCCGTCCACCACCCGGAGCGTGTGTCGTCCCTCGCCGTGATCTGCTCCTCGGCGCACTTCAACGGCTCCAAGCCGTGGCAGGAGCGTGCGCAGCTGGTACGCCGGGAGGGGCTTACCGCGCTCGCCGAGAACGCGAACTCCCGTTGGTTCACGGCGGGTTTCACCGTGCCGCGGTTGGTCGAGGACCACCGGAACGCGGACCCGGAGGCGTACGCCGCCTGCTGTGACGCGCTCGCCGCCTTCGACCTCCGCGACCGGCTCCCCGAGATCTCCGCGCCCACCCTGCTGATCGCGGGCCGCCAGGACCCGGCGACGCCGCCCGCCCATCTGCGGGAGATCGCGGACGCGGTGGCGAGCGCCACGCTCGTCGAGCTCCCGGGAGCCTCGCACCTCGCGCCCGCCCAGTGTCCGGCGGCGGTCCTGACCGCACTGCGGGCCCACTTCGGCGGGGGCGCCAAGCGGGGCATGGAGGTGCGCCGCGAGGTGCTGGGCGATGCCCACGTGGACCGGGCGCAGGCCCGGCAGACCCCCTTCACCGCCCGCTTCCAGGACTTCATCTCGCGCTACGCCTGGGGCGAGATCTGGACCGACCCGACGCTCTCACGCCGCGAACGCAGCATGATCACCCTGACCGCGCTGGTCGCGCACGGTCACTACGACGAGCTGGCCATGCACGTCCGGGCCGCGCGGCGAGGCGGGCTGACGCCGGAGGAGATCGGCGCCGTACTGCTGCAGACGGCCGTGTACTGCGGTGTCCCAGCGGCGAACTCGGCGTTCGCGACGGCTCAGCGGGTGCTCGCCGAGGAGGAAGGAGACGACGGTGCCACAGGCTGAGCCTGCCCGTCCGCCGCGGACACCTCGTCCTCGCGCCCGGCCTGGCGACTACCTCAGCCCTCTCCCCGTCGCCAGGACCTCCTCCGCCCTCGCCACCAGTCCGTCCGCCCCGCACGAGCGCGCCAGCGTCAGGCCCTTGCCCAGCTCCGAGACCGAGCGCGCCGCGATGCCGTACTCGACGCGGGCCGCCGCGTGTTCGTACTGGCAGGGCGAGGCCTCCAGGTAGGTGACGGCCTGGGCGGCCAGGCGCACCGCGCGCTGGCCCGATTCGAGGGCCGCCGCGCAGCGCAGGGCCTCGCCGATCGCCGTGTCCGTGCCGAAGCGCTCCGCCTGGCGGCGGGCGTCGGTGGCCAGCGCGGCGGCGCGGGCCGGGTCGTCCGAGGCGAGCGCGCGGGCGAGGTCGAACGCCCAGGGCGCCATCACCGTGTTGTGGTGGCCGCGCGCGGCGGCGGCCTTCTCGGCTGCCTCGAGTTCGTTGATGCCGTCCTTGACGCGGCCGACGGCGAGCAGCAGCCGGCCGCGTACGGAACGGGTGTCGGGCAGCACGATGGTGGACGGGTACGGCGGTTCGAAGTCGTACTGCTCGGCGATCGCCCAGGCCTCCTGGACATCGCCGCGGGCGAGCAGCGTGTCGACGAGGCCGCAGGTGGCCGACCAGTAGAGGGGCAGCCCACGCCCGACCCGCTCGGCGATGCGCAGCGACTCGCGCAGGGCGGTCTCGGCGTCCCTGAGGCGGCCCCGCCTGCGGTGGGCGAGACCGAGGAAGGCGTGTGCCAGGGCGAGGTGGCCGCCGCTCCATCCGGCGCTCGTGTATGAGCGCAGCGCCTCGGAGAAGAGACTCTCGGCCCGGTCGAGCCGGTCCGCGTAGGCGTACGAACTGCCCAGCATCATGAGGAGTTCGATGCCCCACTCGGTGTCGGTCCAGCCGAGTCCGGGCGCGAGGCGGCCGTTGACGAGGGCGCGGTCGCAGAGTTCCACGACCTCCTCGGCGCTCTCGCCCCGGGTCATCGCGTCGAAGCCGCGCAGTATCAGCAGAGCGCGCTCGGAGTTGTCGCGTCCGGTACAGGTCTTGACGAGTTCGGCGAGGCTCCTGGAGCGTCCCGGGACGTGGTTCTCGCCCGCGTGGATGCCCTCCCACATGTAGTGGACGGCCTGCAGTCGCATCCGGGCGGGGCCCGGGTCGAGGCGGGCGGTCTCGGTGTCGACCGTGCGGACGGCCTCGTCCAGCTGGTCGTTGTGGACCAGGGCCTGGGAGAGGCGGAAGACGGCGTCCACGCGCAGATCGCCGTCGAGGCCGGACTGGTCGAGCGCGGTGCGCAGATGGTTGATCGTGGTGGCGGGAGCGGTCAGGAGGGTGGCGCAGCCCAGTTCGTAGAGCACGCGCGCGTGGACCTCCGGAAGCGGGGGTTCCGCGAGGGCGCGCTCCAGGCAGCGCCTGGCCGCGGCGGGCGCGCCGACGGCGAGGTGTTCGCGGGCGGCGTCGCGCATCTGGTCGACGAGTTCGGGGTCGTCGTCCGGGTGTACTTCGAGGAGGTGGCGGGAGGCGGCAGCGGCTCCGCGCCCCGATTCGGTGACCGCCCAGGCGGCCTGGCCGTGCATCGCGGTGCGCAGCGCGTCGGGGATCGAGCGGTAGACGGCACTGGCGATGAGGGGGTGTACGAACTCCAGGTCCCCGCCGCCGCTCAGTTCACGGCTCGCCGGTCCGGTCGTGGTGAGGATGCGGGCCGCGCCGAGCAGTTCGGCGCAGTGCACGGCCTCGTCGTGCTGCATCCCCGCGAGTTGGGCGGCGAGGTCGAGGCCGATGCCGGTGCCGAGGATCGCGGCCGCCCAGGCGAAGCGGGTGGCGTCGATGCCGAGCCCTTCGAGGCGGGCGACGAGTCCACGGCCGCGTGCCGAGCGGTTCAGGGCGCGCAGCTCGGCGGCCGCGTTCTCGACCGGTTCCAGCTCGCTGTCCTGCACCTTGGCGAGGAGTTCGACGGTCTCGTACGGGTTGCCGCCGGTGACCGCCCACACCTCGCGGCAGAACGGGGCGTCCGCGTGCTCCCCGAGCGTGGCGCGGGTCAGTCCGGCGGTGGCGTCGGGGGTCAGCGCGCTGAGTGTGACGACCGGGCGGGCCCCGGCGGCGACGGCCTCGAGCTGCCGGGCGCGTTCGCCGCTGACGTCACCCGGCCTGCGGGCGACCACGACGAGGACGGGCAGGTCGTCGAGGCGCTCGGCGAACGCGGCCAGCCACTGCAGGGTCTCCTGGTCGGCCCAGTGCGCGTCGTCGACGATCAGGACGAGAGGCCACTCGCGCTTGGCCAGCCGTCGTACCGCCGCGACCAGTCCGTCGCACACGCCCTGCGGGTCGGCCTGGCGGTCGCCCGGTTCGGCGATGCCGAGCGCGGGTCCCGCGATGTCGTACCAGTCGCCCAGGTATTCGCGGGCCTCTTCGGGCATCAGCGAGACGATGGCGGGCTGCAGGAGTTGCCGTATGACGTGGAAGGGAACGGAGGTGACGGTCTCGCCGCCGCGGGCCGACCACACCGTGCAGCCGTGGGCCTCCGCGATCCGGCGTGCCTCGGCGAGCAGCGCGGTCTTGCCGATGCCGGCCTCGCCGCTGAACACCAGCAGACTGCCGGAGGACGAGGAGTCCGCGCGCAGGACCTTGACCGCCTCCACGACATCCGCGATCTCCGTGTCGCGCTCCCACAGGGAGGACGAGGCGGCCGGTCCCGGCCGTGCCTCCGGCATGCCGCTACCTCCCCAGGTCGCCCGTACGACGTACAGACGTCGAGCCTAGCCGTCCGGAAGCCGATGCGGAGGCGGGTCGCTCACCTGTTGCCGGGACGGGTGACGGAAGGTGTGCGCGGGCGACGCGGTGGGGCGCCGACCGGCCGTGGTGAAAGTTGCGGACAGTCAAAAGCGATGAAAATGGCGCTAATTTTCCAAGGATGAGCGAGCAGGAGAAACCCATGAGTGCCCGCGTCCACGACTCCGTCCCGCGCGCCGCCCATCCGCCGCGCCCGAGGCGTGGGGCCTTGCTGGCCGGCTCGGTCGGCAACTTGATCGAGTGGTACGAGTTCGGGGTCTACGGCTACTTCGCGACCGTGATCGCGGCGCGGTTCTTCACCCCTGAGGGCGGCAGCGATGCCGAGGGGCTGGTGCGGACGTACGCGTCCTTCGCTCTGGCGTTCTTCTTCCGGCCGGTGGGCGCCGCGCTGTTCGGACGGCTGGGCGACCGGATCGGGCGCCGCCCGGTGCTGATCCTGGTGATCTCGCTGATGACGGCCGCCACGACGCTCATCGGCGCGCTGCCGACCTACGCCACGGCCGGCGCCCTCGCGCCGTGGCTGCTGACCTTCCTCCGGGCGGTCCAAGGTCTTTCCGCGGGTGGGGAGTTCGGGGGCGCGGTCTCGGTCATGACGGAGTTCGCGCCGCCGGGCAGGCGGGGGCTGTACGGGTCGTGGCAGTCGTTCACCGTGGCTCTGGGGCTGCTCGGTGGTGCGGGTGTCGCGGCGCTGTTGGCGACGGTGCTGAGCGAGGGGCAGTTGGGCGACTGGGGCTGGCGGTTGCCGTTCCTGCTGACACTGCCGCTGGGGCTGGTCGCGCTGTGGTTGCGGCTGCGGCTGGACGAGACGCCGGTCTTCCGGCACGAGAGAACGTGGGAGCGCCCGCCCGGACGCGAGGTCGCCCGGGCCGTCACCCTCGGGGCGGGGCGCGTGATGGGCTGGTCGGCGGCCGGATACACCTTCCTGGTCGTGCTCCCCTCGTACCTCCAGAGCGCCCTGCACACGGGCTTCCGGCAGGCGCTGCTCGCCACGGTCCTCGCCGACCTCGGCTTCGCGGCCACGATCGTCCCGGCGGGTCTGCTCAGCGACCGGATCGGGCGGCGCCCCGTGCTGCTCACCGGCGCGGGCCTGGTCGTGGTCCTGGCCGTTCCGCTGTTCAACCTCCTTCAGGACACGGGTAGTTCAAACGCGGTGAAGGGCGCCGCCGTGTTCGGGGCGGGTGCCGTCGTCGGGCTGATGGCGGGGCCGGGGCCCGCCATGCTCTCCGAGATGTTTCCCACGAGCGTCCGCCAATCCGGCCTGGGACTCGCCTACGCCCTGTCCAATGCCGTGTTCTCGGGCTGCGCCGGGCTCATCATCACCGAGACGATGAAACGAACCGGAAGCGTGGACATCCCCGCGTACTACGCGGCGGCGACGTGCGCCGTCAGTGCGCTCGCCCTGGCCACGCTGCCCGACAACCGAGGGAGTTGAGCACGTGCGGGTGATCGGCCTGATGTCCGGGACGTCGTACGACGCGATCGACGCGGCGGCGGCCGAGCTGACCCTCGAGGGCGAGGACCTCGCCCTGCGGCCGCTCGGGCTGGTCGGCGAGGCGTACGACGGCGAACTTCGCGAGGCGCTCGCGGCGGCGCTGCCCCCGGCGGCCACCACACTGGCCGAGGTGTGCCGCCTGGACACCCTGATCGGGCGGGCGTTCGCGGCGACCGCGGTCCGGGCCGACCGTGAACTGTGCGACGGCAGAGCCGAGTTGGTCGCCTCGCACGGGCAGACCGTCTACCACTGGGCCGAGGACGGCCGGGTGCACGGCACGCTCCAGCTCGGGCAGCCCGCGTGGATCGCCGAGGCGACCGGGCTGCCGGTGGTCGCCGACTTCCGTCCCCGGGACATCGCCGCCGGCGGTCAGGGCGCGCCCCTGGTGAGCCTGGTCGACCTGCTGTGGCTGCGCGGCAGGGCGGGGACACCGGTGGCGCTGAACCTCGGCGGCATCGCCAACCTCACCGCGCCGGACGGCACCGCCTTCGACACCGGGCCCGGGTGCGCCCTCGTCGACGCGGCCGTGCAGGGGCTGACCGGCGGCCGTCTGCGCTATGACGCGGACGGCGCCCTCGCCGTCCGCGGGACCGTGCACGAGCCGTTGCTGAAGCGCCTGCTCACGGAGCCGTACTACGCGCTGCCCGCGCCCAAGACCACCGGCAAGGAGCTCTTCCACCTCGGTCATCTGCGCGACGCGCTGACCGGCTTCGGCACGCTCACCGCCGAGGACGTCATCGCGACCCTCACCCGGCTCACCGCCCGTACGGTCGCCGACGCGGTGCGCTCGGTGGGTGCCACGGAGGTGATCGCGTCCGGCGGCGGCACCCGCAATCCGGCGCTGATGGCGATGCTGGACGCGGAGTTGCCGGGAGTGGCCCTGCGCACCTCCGACGCGCTGGGCCTGCCCGCGGCCGCCAAGGAGGCGTACGCCTTCGCCGTGCTGGGTTTCCTGACCCTGCACGGTCTCGCGGGCACCGATCCGGTGAGCACCGGGGCCCGGCATCCGAGTGTGCTCGGCTCGATCACGCCGGGACGTGGCGGGCTGCGGCTGCCGCCGAGAGCGGGAGCGGCGCCGGTGCGACTGGTGGTGACATGACACTCGGTGGCGCTTTTGGGGCGTTCCCGAAACGAATCTTCCGGATCCCTCTCATCCGCCTTTCACCCACGGCTCATACGGTAGGTCCATGACGCAGGTGACTCCTCCCGGCTGGTATCCCGACCCCGGGCAGACAAGTGACAGTCCCGCCACCGAACGCTGGTGGGACGGCAAGACATGGACGGACCAGACCCGCCCCGTCGGGTCCGCCGCCGCATGGGGTCCCCCGACGCACCCTCCGGCCGCCGGCCCGTATCCGACACTCGCTCCGGGCGCCCCGCGGCGCGGACTGCGCACCGGCATAGCCGTCGCCGCCGCGATCGCGGTCCTCGCGGGTGTCGGAGGCGGGGTGTACGCCCTGACCAAGAGCGACGGCAACGGCGGGAGCAGCGCCACGTCCCAGGGCCCCGGCGGGCAGAACGGCGGCCAGGGCGGATTCGGCGGCCAGGGCGGCGGCAACGGCGGCCTCGAGGGCGGACCGGGCGGCGCTCCCGGCGGCTCGGGCGGTTCCGGGGGCCAGACCCCGGCACCGGGCCAGTCCGCGCAGCCGCAGCTCGAGGACGGCTACGCCACCGACCTGATCAGTGGCATCAGCATGCCGGTGCCCGACAACTGGACCGGCGGAAGCACCACCACGGGCGCCGTGCTGTCGACCAAGGACACCTACAAGTGCCCCGGCGATACCGCGCAGGACTGTCAGCGGGGCGGGGCGTACTCGGCAACCGCCGCAGAACAGAAACTGAAGTCCACCACGGCGGAGGCGGCGGCCAAGGAGGACATCTCCAAGAACGCCACCGAGTCGTACGGCAAGGGCTACGGCACGATCACCTCGCACACGGAGCTCGCTTCCAAGGCGGTCACCGTGGCCGGCGAGAAGGGCTATCTCGTCCGCTGGAAGGTCGTCACCAGCAAGGGTGACGACGGCTACGTCGAGTCTCTGGTCTTCCCGTCCCCCGCCGACTCCAAGTCACTGATCGTCGTCCGCTTCGGCATCGACATCAGCTCCAAGGCGCCCAAGGAGTCCGTGATCGACGACATCACCAAGGGCATCAAGGTGGCGGGGTCTGGAGCTGCTGGCCAGCGGATTGACCTGCGGAAGCCTAGTCATGACATGGCGGGTTCTAGCGCGTTCTAGCGAAATCTTGCGTTTGCTCGCGTTGATCATTTCCCATCCGTCTCCCATTCCCGCGTTTTCGGCGCACACCCTTGAGTGTTCGGCGCGTAGTGGCCGTAATGGAAAGACCGGAGCCGGAGTCGTCTTGCACACCTTGGGGGTGAGGGACCGACTCCGGCTCCGGCTTCTGTGCAACGAGTGTCCGGTGCATCAATCACGGGCGTTCGTTCACTCGTTCGATCGGTTACCCGGCAGGCGCTGCCGGGTGCGGGGCGACTCGCCGCATGGCCGCCAAAGGGGTACAGGGCCACGCGGTGAGCCCATCGGCGCCTCGGGGACCTGAACCCCGTAGCGCCGAAGCTTCACTGTTCAGCTGTCTTCCGAACGCACGTTCGATTCGAGAACACCACCTGGAGCCCTGCGGCATATGCCAGTGCGTCGCAGGGCTCGCACGTTGTGTAGCTGAGGTGCCGCCTCCGTGGAGCGGCTCCTACTCCTGCTCTACGGCGGGAGGCTGATGGTCCGTCGTATCAGTTCCGAACTTTCTCGAGTGGCGACCACTTGGGTACTGACACAAGATCACTGACGCCGAAACGTGTCCCGGGTGCCAGCCCGCCGCAATCCCCGACCCGACTGGGTCATGCAACGACGCATCGCCCTCGGCCACCGCATAGCCGACCTGCGGCGGCAGGCCGAGCTATCGCAGGAGCAGCTCGCCCACCTCGCCGGCATGGAGCGGCGGAGCATCCAGCGTTACGAGAACGCCGTGCGGGATCCGCAGTTTTCGGATCTGCTGCTGATCGCTCACGCGTTGAGGGTGCACGTGACCGACCTCCTTCACGGCTAGGGGTACCCGCCGGAAGGTGCTGTTCCGTTGCGGCTTGAACCAGATTCAACAACAGTCCGGTACCTCAAGGGAAGATGAGGATTACAGATATTTTTGCGCTTTCTGTGCACCCCGCACGTTTCTGTAACCGCAGGTCAGGCAATGGCCAAACGTTCCCCCGGGTAACAGGCAAGGTCCAGACCGGGCGCGGTTACGGAGCCTCTTCGGACAGCCGCCGGTACGCCTCGTCCCCCTGCGCCCGGTAGGCGTTCCACAGCCGCTCGGAGTCTTCGCATCGCCCGCGGTCGATGTCTCGGCAGACGTCGCAGTTCGTGGTGTGGGTGACGTAGCGGCTGTAGGCCTGCTGGAGCGGGGAGAGTTTCCCCGCGGCCGAGGTTATGACCGGCGGGCGGGTTACGGGTTGTGGTGGGGGTTCTCTACGCTCGTCCACGTCGACGCTCCGTTCGTCGGCTGCCTCCGGGGCTGCGTGGGGCGTGGCCTCGGGGGCTCTTGCAATTGCAGGCTACCGCCGTGGGATAGGTGGTATAGGCCGTATAGGTCGACTGGTCTCGCATGTCGGGGTAGGTCCACCTACCGTCCGGATCATGAAGTGGGAGCCGGAAGTGCCGAGGTGGCGGCAGGTGTACGCCGTGATGACGGAGCGGATCGTTGACGGCACCTACGAGCCCGGCGGCAGGCTCCCCTCGGGGATGGCGATCTGCGACGAGTTCGATATCAGCCCGGTGACCGCGAAGCGCGTGTTGACGGAGCTGCGGAAGGCAGGGCTGGCGTACATGCAGCCGGGGATCGGGACGTTCGTCACCGAGCTGCCGCAGCCGCCCGCCGAGGGCTGACGTGCCGAAGCCCCGCACGCGGCGGGGCCTCGGTTCTAGACGGCGAGCGTCACAGCGTCGTAGACGGCCGGGGTGCCGTATCTGTCGGGCAGCTTCAAAACCGCCACCAGCCGTCGGGGATCGCCGGGCAATTGGCGAGCATCGGCCGCAGGACCGCGAGGTGTCGTTCCTGGACGTCCGGGACCTCGGAGCCCCAGTAGCCGGTGCCGTCCCAGCGGCCGTCCGGGTCGCCTCCGTAGCGGCTGTCCAGGTCGTTGCCTAGCATGGCCTCGGGGCTGGACAGGTCGGGCTTCTCGCGGCGCCACTGCGCCCACAGGTGTAGGCGCCCGAGGCAGGCGTAGGTGACGCCGTTCTTGCGCCGATACCAGACGGCTTGGCAGTCTCCGTTCAGCCAGTACGCGCCGTCGTGCTCGCTGGCTTCCACGGTGACGGTGGCGAGGTTGATGGCGAACGGCTTGCGGCTGATGAGGAACTTGGTCTCGCGGATCATGGCGGTCACTTGCCCGTCTCGGCCGGGGCTGCGGGGGCTCGCTGGATGGCGTAATCGGCTTCCGTCCACACCCCGGACGCGGCGAAATACCACTGCGTGCCGTCCGAGCAGTCCTGACACTCCTGGTCATCGCCGTAACAGGCTGGGCAGATCCACTCAACGCGTGCGTTCGGATCGGTCTCCTGCCGGATCGCGTAGGTGCCGACCGCTTGTGCTTCCGCCTGGGTGGCTGCCGTGTGCACGGTGACGCCTCCGCGGGTGACCTTCCAGTCGCCGCTGCTCGGCAGGGTGGGCGGGTTGACAGTGATGTCGAGGCGCATGGTGCCGCCGTATTCGGCGTGTAGGTGGTCGTAGAGGGTTTCCGCCCAGGCGTCGGCGTTCTCGGCGGTGGGTGCGGTGACGGTGATGGCGAGGGTGGCGGCGTGCCGTGTCATCTCGATGGCCTCCGTTGGGCTGTTGGGGCGGTTTCCAGGCTCTCGCGGAACCAGGCATGGCGCTGTCCTCGCGCGACGGCGGAGCACGAGGTGATCAGGTGAGGCGGTAGGTGGGTCCAGCGGGCTTGTGTTCGGCGATGAGCGCCTGCATCCAGTCCGGCCTGTCAGCGACCGGGGGTACAAGGGCGGCGGAGTCGGCGTACTCGACGACGACGTCGACGCGGTCGGCGATGGAGCTGAGCCCGTATTCGATGCGGACGGCGTAGACCTTGCGGGTGCGGCCGACGAGGTCGGTGAACTCCTGCGGCGCGTCGAGGTCGATGCTGACGCGGTGCTGAACCTGACGAACGGTGCCGGTCATTGCCGTCTCCCCTGCCTGCTGATTGTCCTCGATGAGTCCAATTTAGTGGGTACCCATCAATTCCACAAGTGGGTACCCCCTAGATTCTTTAGCGGGTACCCACTACCCTCACCGCATGGACAAGCCACCCGTGCCCTTCGAGCAGCTTGCAGACCTCGTCGCCAGCAAAGAGACCCTCGCCCAAGCCGTCGCCCTCACCGCCGCGCTGGCCGCCATCCCCGACTTGCAGAAGTGGCTACGGGAGCAGCGGCAGCACGTCGTCCGCACCCTCCATGAACGCGACGGCATCAGCTACACCGACATGGCGCCCGCCCTCGGCGTCAAGCCCGAGCGTGTCAGCGGCATCGCGCGCGGACACAGCAGGACGCCACGCAAGAAGGCTGGCGACGAGTAGCCACCGCGGCAGAGGGCTGACCGCTGTCAGACCGGGCGGCTAGGCTTTGATCTATGCCTCCCACTCCCCCGGACCGCGGCCCCGTGCGCCCGTCTGCCGTGGTGAATGAGGAGATCCGCGCCCTGGTCGTGCGGGCAGGCGGCTGGCTGTACGGGGAGACGCGGCGGCGGTACGAAGTGCTCGTCGCCGAGTGGACGGTCGCGGTCGCGGCAGAGCGGATGCGCGGGGACGTCGTGAAGGCCGCTTAGGATCTCCCGGTGGCATCCATCGAATTTCCTGAAGATCTGATCGAGCTGGAACGTTCCGCCTGGGCGCAGATTCAGCGCGGCGAGCTGACCGTGGCGACCGCCCGCAAGGTGCACGAGGCCGTGGCCGCGTTCGCCGAACAGGCCGGGCTGCGACGGATGGACGTCGAGCTCGGGCTCAAGACACTCGTGCGGTACGAGACGGCGGCCTGACAGCAGCGAGCCCTGCCCGGGCATCACTCCGGGCAGGGCATCAGCAACAACCCGACTAGATCGTTGGGATGTTGACGTCCACTTTACGGGCGGCCACTGACAACGAGGCGCCTCCCGCCGACGGGGGATTGCGACGAGAGGCAGGATCAGTCTGGCAGGCGGTCCGCCTCGTCGGGCCAGGACTCGAGGACCCGCTGCTCCTGCTCGTCGACGAGGGTGATGCGGGCGCCGGTGACGGAACCGTGCTCGCCGATCCACCCGGAGAGCTTCCGCTCCGCCGTCGCCAGGTCGGCCCACCAGCCGTGCATGACTGGCCGACCGCCGGTCGACAGGGTGAGGTGATAGCGCTGGTCGTCCATCATGCGAGCCTGATCCCGCGCCGGCGGCCGCGTTCCCGCACGATCGCGCCCTTCGTCTCCAGCTCCCCCAGCTGGTAGTGGACGGACGCACGGCTGCGCATGCCGACCCGGTCCCCGATCTCCTGCACGGTTGGAGCTTCGCCGCCGTCGACGATGGCCTGGCGGATGCAGCGGAGGATCCGCTCCTGGGTGTCGGTGAGGTAGTCGACGCGATGTCTGGCCATACAGCGATTAGAGCGCGTGTTCGAATTATGGTGCAAGCTGGAGGGATGCAAGACCTGCCGCCCGACCTGCCCAGACTCCGCACCCTGGAGACCTGGCTCGCCCACACCCTCGACCGGGTTCGGCAGCAGATCGCGGCAGTCGAGCAGCGGGAAGCCGAGCGCCGGTACGGCGAGCAGGCCCGGCCGCCGCAGCCGGACTGGGTTGTCGAGCAGGGGCTCAGCGGACGTGACGCCGTGTACGTGCACGTCGGCGGCTGCCATATGGCGGGGAAGCGCAGTCGAGGCGTGGCGCGGGACCAGGCACTGCGGGCACTCGCCGAAGGGGTGGATGCCTGTACGCACTGCCGGCCGGACAGCGAGCTTGGGTTCATCGACGGCTGACGTCAGGCGCTCGACCTCCGCGCCTTGGTCGTCTTCTTCGCCGCCGCCTTCTTGGCGGGCTGCTTCTTCGCCGTCTTCTTGGCCGCGGTCTTCTTCGGCATGTCGTGGACGGTGGCGTCCTCGCCGCGCGCAGTCCGGGCCTTGGCGACGGACTCCTGGAGTGCGGCCATCAGGTCCACGACCTTCCCGGCCGGGGCCTCTCCCTCCACGCCCGCCGCTGGCTCCTTGCCCTCGCGCTTCGCCTCGATGAGCTGCTCCACCGCCTCCGTGTACCGGTCGGTGAACTCGGGGCCCTTGAGTTCGTCACGCGTGAGGCGGTCGATCAGGAGCTCCGCTTCGACGATCTCCTCGTCGGTGAGCTCCACCGCGTCCAGCGCCAGCTCGGACGGGTCGCGGATCTCGTCATCCCAGCGCATCGCATGCAGCACGATCACGCCGTCGCGAACCCGCAGCAGGCCGAGGCGCTCGCGGCCGGACCAGGCGAACTTCGCCACCGCCACCTTGCTGCTCCGCTCGAGGGCCTGCGCCAAGAGCTTGTACGGCTTCGCCGCGACCTGGCCATCCGGCTGCAGGTAGTAGCCGTCCCCCACGCGGATCGGGTCGATGCTCTCCGCCGGCATGAACGCCACCAGCTCGATCGCCTTCGCCGTCGGCAGCGGCATCTGCTGCAGCTCCTCGTCGAGTACCGGGATCACGGTGTCCTTGGACAGCTCATAGCCCTTCCCGATTTCGCCCTGGGTGACCTGACGGTCCTCGATCTCGCAGTACTTCCGGACGCGCACGCGGGCCATGTCGTCGAGGTGCACCTGGTGAAAGCGGACGCTGTGATCCTCGGTGGCGCTCACGACATGGATCGGCACCGAGACCAGGCCAAAGCTGATGGCGCCGCTCCAAATAGTTCGGGGCATGGCAGACCTCCGCGACAGCCCCGAGAAGACCAGCCTACGAGCCTGTACAGAAAACGGCATACACGACTAAATGCCCGAATAGGGCGCCCCAGTCTGGGAACTCCGTCCAGGGAAAGCCATCCATCGAATCGAACGGAGCGCGCCGTGATCATCAAATCAATGCACGACATGGGCATCCGCAGCGAACACGCCTACCTCGCCGGCATGGCATCCATCGGCCTCAGCGTCGCCGCCTGGGCCACCTCGCTCAGCGTCGAACCGGGCCTCGGCCTCGACCGCGCCGACCGGTGGGGACTCTTCGTCGGCGAATGGGCGCCCACCTTCTTCGGCCTCGGCCTTGCCCTCTCCCACTACGAACAGCAGGACGGCACCCTCAACGCCACCGTCCACGAAATCCGGGAACAGCACAAGGCCGCTACCGCGCAACCGCCCGTTGCGGACGCCAGCAACCTGTGAGGAACCGGCAAAGACGGGGGTGTCACCAGGACAGCCGCATGGCCTCCCGTGGGGAGCCGGGAGGAGCGGCGGGCCCCGCCAGCGCGCAGCACGCGGCGGGGCCCGATAGGGGTTCCCACCTGGGGGTGGAGGACCCGCGCGATCAACGATGCACCACAAACCAGCCAGCGGGATAGATGCGTGACCTGAAATATCCACCGGGCCGCAAGTGCGAGCGCCGTCCGGGCGCCGAGGGCGCGGATCAGTTGCCGATGGGCAGGCCTCGGCCCCACAGCTCTTCAGCGTGTTCTGCGAAGCGGTCGAACATTCCGCCCTCGCTGCGGCGGCGCAGATGCAAGAGCGGGGAGTCGTGGCCGACCAGGCGCGCGAGGTGGGGTGTCACCAGGGCGTCGTCGTCGAATCGGAACACCGACAGACTGACGTGGTTCACGGCGTCCTCTGGGGCGCTGTACCGCGCCTCAAGCCCTTCCAGCGGGGCGAGGCGGGCGAGGTGCTCAAGAGTGATGCGGATGCGAGTGGAGACCGACAGCGCTGTCGCCTCGACGACCTCACGCTGCCGCGTCACCTCGCCTTCGGGGTCGCCGATGAGAAACCGGACCCGGCACCCCGACTGGACCTTGCGGCTCAGCACCTCCGAGAACCGCGGGACCTGCGACCACAAGAAGTACCCCGTGTAGCCAGCGAGCAGAATGTCTTGTGTGGCGTCTTCCGTCAGGTCTGCCCACAGTGCCGATGGGGCCGCGGACCGGTACGGGTACGTCTGCGTGATCTCCAGGTCCCCACCGCTCTTGATGCGGTCCTTCACGACTTTCGGCCACAGCATGTCTTCGTCAACTCCAAGCGCCCGGCAGGCGTCATCGCGGTTCCGCGCGTGCGGGGTGAGTTCGGCGTCCGCGAGCCATCGCTCAACAGTCTTGCTCGTCACGCCGGTACGCACGGCGAGTTGCCGGGGTGACAGTCCGGCCGCATCCATAGCTGTTCTGAGCGCTGTATTCAAGGGTCCCCCAGCGGACGTTTGGGCCTTTTCCACGGTAGCGCCCAGAGGGGCGAACTGTCCCTGCACGGTGGGCAGATACGTCCCGCACGTCAGCCGACTCTTTTCAAGACAGACCCCGGCGACCGCGTGAACGGCCCCGGGGCGTGGCCGACTAGCAGGAGTCGACATGCAGCAAGGTACAGCCCACCACCCATCGCCCCCAGTGGTCGACGTCCTGGCGCTCCCGTCCCTGACCGGCCTGTCCGAGCAGCAAGTCCGCGGCCTGTACCAGCTCACGCGGAAGGCGCGTCGATGAACTGCCCGAACTGCGGGGCTTGGACCTATCAGGACAACCGAGGCCGATGGATCTGCTCCAACCATTGCGGTTGGGAAACCGGGTTCAGCCCGGGATTAGGAGGCAGCTATGAACTGTCCGAACTGTGGTGCAGCAACCTCGCAGGGGCCCAACGGAGGCTGGTCGTGCGGTAACTGCGGATGGCAGACAGGGTGCGCGCCTGCCCCGCAGGTAGTCTCGGTGCATGAAGCAGGAATGGCCACCGGAAGCCGTGCCGCCCACTGACACGGCCGCAGCCCCGGGCAGCTCCGAGATCACAGCGACGGAATGCCGTGAGTGCGGTGCAGAGGTGCACGGCCTGAACGGGCGCTACGCCTGCGGGCTCTGCGGCTGGGTCAATCACTGGTCGCAGGGGTCCACCGTTCTTCCGCGAGCCGAAGACGACCCGGACTATCCAGGCCCCTGACGCACAGCGGCGCCTAGCATGACGAGGCCCCGGCCGGATCATCCCCGGCCGGGGCCGCTCCGTGTCCCGGTAACCCTGCGGGACCACTACACACCGCCAGCTCCGCGGCGCTACCGTCACCCCACTCGAATTATCCCTGGGGGGACGCATGGCCAACCCGTACACCACGCCCCAACCATCCGCCGCTCCAGCTGCCGACTCTCGCAAGCTGCACAAGCGCAAGCGAGTCTGGGTTGGCGGCCTGGCCATCTTCACCCTCGGCGTCATGTGGGGCACGCAGTCTGGCAAGGATGCAGCTGCCGCGAACCCGGCCCCGAAGGTGACGGTCACGGCTACAGCGACAGCCACTGCGACCGCCGCCCCCGAGCCGGCGCCAACCGTCACCGAGACGCAGACGGCCAAGGTGAAGGTGACCGTCACCGCGGAGGCGGCCTCCGCGGCGGGCAGCGGCTCCAGCAGCAGCGGCGGCAGTTCGTCCGGCGGAACATCCGGCGGGTCATCCGGGAGCGGCGGCTCCAGCGCTGCCGGAAACGGCGCTACCGCTCTCTGCAATGACGGCACCTACTCCTTCGCCGCGCATCACCAGGGGGCTTGCTCGCACCACGGAGGCGTGGCCGTCTTCTACAAGTAGGCCGGGCCGCGCGGGCATCCCGACGCCGGACGCACGAGCGCCCCGTCCTCAACCATGGAGGGCGGGGCGCAAGGCTGGACGCTGGTTCATGACGCCAGCAGCGGCAGCCGATCGGACGGCCCCAGGGGGCCGCACTGCCGCAGCCAGTCTGGCACGAGGGGCTGACAGGCGGGGCGGACTTCTCCTACCGTGGCCGCACCTGACGTAGGAGGGGACATGAGCGACACCGCCTGGGGATGAGCCCTCACAGCAGAATGCCCCCGCAGCTTCGGCTGCGGGGGCGTTCGTGCGTCGCCTAGTTGGCGGAGGAGCCGTAACGGGCCTGGACGTCCCGCGTTGGGGTCGCGTGGACTTCACCGAAGCGGAACACCGGATCGCCGAGGGCGAGGGCATCTATACCCTCTACCTCACCACCACGGAAGCCGGCCACGCCCTCCCCGCCCTTGATGCGACCGACGGTCTCGCAGCGGCTGCCGCGCGGCTGAGAAAGCTCCTGGAAGGCCCAGCCTCCAGTGCCGAGCTACGCAGCTGAGGGCGCGAGGATCTCAAAGGAGACCGTGATCCTCGGCTCGCCCGCCTTGGGCTCCAGCTCGGAGTACTGCCACCTGTACAGCGACTCGTGCTCCAGCCCACCAGTGCTCGTCACGAAGACGGGCTCGACCTTGTTGCTGACACCTCCGTCCCGGTAGCGGCAGGCGACAACAGCCCACCCCACCACGGGAAACACGTTTTCCTCCTCCACCCAACGCTCACTGGTTCCCGGCTTGTGAGCCTTGATCTGTACGCGGACTACCCAGCCCGGCAGGGCGGTTGTCATGGAGAGGATCTCGTTTTCGAAGCGGTCATCATCTGTCATCAGGGGCTACTTTCGTCGGCAGTCGCCCAGCGTGGGGGCGGATACTCACAAGCCGATGTCCTCTGAGGCGGCATCGGTCCACTTGTCGGCCTCCCGAATGTAGCCCCAGAAGGCGGGGCTGTTCTCGGCGTGGCCGGACTGGGCGCGGATCTTCTCTTCGCGCTTGCCTGCTCGGCGCGACGTGGTGATGAATCCGGCACGCATCGAGTGTCCGGTGAGGCGGACCGCGACGCCTGCGCGTTCGGCGTTGCGGGCAATGATCTCGCGGACGGCTTCCGGGGAGAGGGTGCGGTCGCCGACCTGGCCCCAGACGGTGATGGGCAGGAAGGCTGGTCCTGCAGTGATGCCTGCGGCGGCTCGCCAGGTGAGCCAGGCGCGGACGGGGCAGGTGTCGACGTTCTTGCCATAGCTGACGACGACGTCTCGGGGTGGGCGGCCCTTCACGGCGGGCACGTGGACTTCCAGGCCCTGGCTGACGTGGACGATCGAGTCGGATCGGAGCGCGGCGACCTCGGCGGACCGCCCGGCGATCCCGAACGCCATGAGCCAGAGGGCGCGGTCGCGGAGTCCGGTGAGTCCGTCGGCGACGGCGGCGTTCATCTGCCGGAGTTGCTCGGGGGTGACGGCTGCCGCCTTGCCCCGTCCGCGCGCCTGCCGCTCGGGGTCGTTCTTTAGCGGCTTCAGCGCCTGCCGCGCGGCGACCGTCGCGGCCTTGGGTACCTCGATGCCGTGCTCGCTCCGGGCGGTGACGGTGACCCCGGTGATCCTGCGGTCGATCGAGTTGGGTGCAGCGAGCTTGATGGTGTCGAGCCAGACGACGAACCCGACGAGCGTGCCTTTGGTGACGGCGGTCAGCGGCAGCGGCTGGCCGGTACGTTCGGCCAGCCATCCGTGGAACTCTTCCCAGAGCGCCCAGTCGTTGGCGTAGCCGCGTTTGGTGTTGTGGGGCCGGATGGCGTCGAGATGCTTCTCGGCGGCCTCTTCCATGGCGGCCAGGACGGCGAGCGTCGCAGCGTCATAGGCGGCCGGGGTGGCGTCCGGCTGACGCGGGACGAGGTCGGTCATGGGCTCTCCGTTCGGGTACGGTACGGGCGGCGCCCCGGCTGCTTTCCTCAGCCGGGGCATCGTGTTGCGTGGGTTGCTGTCACTCCATGGGCTCCCAGTTGCCCGTGAACCTGTCGAGCCGGGTCCAGGATCCATCCTCGTGGCGGCGTGCCACAGCGTCGTGATTGCCGTTCCTGCTCCCTTCGTTCCAGACGGCCACGCCGCCAGGGGCGTTCAGCTCGTCAAGGAAGGTGCGGGCCTCGCGGAACGTCGTGGACTTCTGCTCACGACCAGCGAAACGGCTGCCGTCCCGGACCACGGTCTCGGTCGCGTAGTAGACCCTCTTGGCGTTCCGGGGAATGCGGGTGGTCATGGTCAGCTCTCCTAGGGGTTTCGGTAGTACGCAACTAGCGCGTGGATGACGGCGTCCAGGCGGCCTGCTTCGACGGCGTCGAGCATCACGGCGAACCGGTCCGGCTCGCGGTCTTCGAGGGCGGCGAAGCCGTACTCTGCGTCCCACATCAGCTCGGCGTCCTTGGCGGCAGTGCCCAACTCGCGGCCACGGGAGCTGATGAGCTTCAGGGAGCGGGACCGACGCTGCGTGCGCTCCTGGATGGCGGCCTTCTCGGCTGCCGTGTAGCGCGTGATCAGCTTGGATCCCGTGCCGTCGCAGCCGAAGCACTCGCCGCCGCGACCGGCGACAGTCCATCCGGTGTAGACGCCGGTTCCGCTGCACCGGCGGCACTTGATGGTGTACGTCGTGGCCATCGTGCCCCCCTCGGCTGATCTGTCGTGGTGATTCCACAGAGAGCGGGGGTACCGAGTCGTCCGTCCATCCTCGCGGGAAGGCTTCGGGTACTTCGCCGTTTACAGCCGGGGTCTGGCCCCGTCGATAGGTCTAAGCCCAACGCGTTCGCAGCCCTTATTCCGCCTGACGCGGTTTTCGGTTGGAGGTCATGTACCGGGTTGCCCCGGCCCGTTCCCCTCCGTAGCTGCTCCTCGGAGTGTCCGCTCCCTGTGGAGTTGTTGCCGGGTTCCCCCGACACATCCAATGTAAGGGGACCCCTTACGGATGTCAACCCACCCCTTACACTGAATCCATGACGAACCCGCCGAGCCCCTTCGAGAACCTGAAGCACCTCGCTGAGCAGGGCGCCGCCACCCAGCGCGCCAAGGATGTGGGCGCGGCGCTGCAAGCCATCCCCGACTTGCAAAAGTGGCTGCGCGAGATCCGACACGACGCCGTTCTTGAGATGCGCGACGACGGACTCAGCCACGCCCAGGTTGCCGCCGAGCTTGGCATCAGCAGGGCGCGTGCCCAGCAGATCGCCGAGGGGCGCACGACGGGTAAGCGAGCCGATGGAGAGTCGGACAATCGCCCCAAATGACGCCCGCGATATGGCATGTTATCGAGAGTGCCGCCTCCCAACCGGGCGCGCTTCAGGGAACGTTATGCGCTACCCGTCATCTCCTTGAGTACGTGGATCACTGCCCGGCAGTCGTCGGCTGCACGGTGGCCGGCGCTGGGCAGAGGCTGCCACTTGTAGTCGCCCTGTCGGTACAGCGGTTCGTCGTCTCGCGCCTCGTAGTCCCACGTCCAGTCGCCGCACCATTCGGCGTAACTCTCCATCGCGCACGCCTCCCAGCTTTGGGCGGCCAGCCACGCCCGGGCTGCAGGATGGATGCGCCGACGACCGCAGCGCGGCTTCTCCAGGTTGACGAAGCGTGTGCGGTAGTGGCGGTGGAGTTCGACCGCCAGACGGCGCTTGTCGAACTGCTGGTTGTAGATGACGACCTTGCGGCCGTGGAGAGCTTCCGTGAGCGGGACGAGGAGATCGCTGAAGTTTGGCGCCGCCTGGACCATATGGTCGGTGATGCCGTGGATGCGGGTGGCCTCGGCGGGGATAGGCACGCCCGGGTTGACGAGGCTGTCGAGGAGAACCTCGCCGTCAACGCCAAGAACGGCGATCTCGACAATGCGCGCACCATCGTGGAGGCCAGTGGTCTCCGTGTCTAGGACGACGCTAGTCGGATCGCCGATGACCCGGCGCGCCCACTCGGATGCGGCCTCGCGGTCCTGGCGCAGCATCGCGAACATCTCCTGATCGCACCAGCCCTTGTGGATCTCATCGCAGTGCGCGCAGGCGCGTTGCTTCCACCACGACTGCCGTCCTGCGGTGAGCGCGGCGAGTTGCGCCGAGGTCGGCTCAGGCTGTGCCGTCGTCTGCTCGAGCGCGTACAGCGGGGCGTGGTGATGCCGGGGCATGCAGTACAGCCACGCCCGGGGCCGGCTCTTCTGCCCGGGGCGCAGTCGGCGGCGTGCGGCGCCGAGTTGGGCGCGGGTCAGGAGTTCCGCGGGTGCGGAGCCGGTGCTGTAGACGGGAAGTTCCTGGTAGATGACGGTCACAGCTGCTCCTCGGCGGGCGGGATGACGACGGTGAGGTAGGCGCGGAGCGCGCCCTCGGTGTACCGGCTGAGCCGGTACGACACCGGGCCAGCGGATCCGTCTGCGGCTCCCTGTATGGCGGCGACCAGGCGGCGCACGTCCGCCTTGTGGCCGACGAGCCGGATCTCGACCGGTGAGCCTGGGCTGGTCGGCGGGTTCTCGGTTCGGGGTCGGGGTGTGCGGCGGGCGGGGGCGCGAGTCATGGGTGAACTCCTCGGCGTGCGAAGCGGGTTGGCATGATGCTGCCCGGTTCCTCGCGTTGCTCGCAATCCCCAGCAAGTCATGCGAACTCACCCCTATAGGGACGCGTGCGCATGCGGGGATCTAGTGGCCCTCCGAGGCTCGGTAACGGGTTGCTAAAGAGTCGGCGGGCGCTCCTGAGCCAGGAAGCACCGAACCGCCCCCGCTCCCCCGCCGTCGTGAGGCAGCAAGGGAACGGGGGCGTCGTCGTGCGGCTCAGGCGGTCGTCTGCATCCATGGCCAGTCGCAGTCGCGCCCGGCTTCCAGGAGCGGCACCATCCGGAAGGCGTGATCGGTGAGGCCGCCGAGCGTGTGTCGGCCCGCAGCCCCGGACGGCATGGCGCCCGGCTTGTAGCCGGCCATGTTCCACATGTAGACCGGCACGTGCTTCGGTACAAGGTCGTCGATCTGGGTTTCCTGCATGCCGCCGTAGCGGTCCATGTTGGAGGGGAGCCATCCGGGCCGCGTCTGTTCGTCGGTGACGATGATGATCCGGTTGTGGCGGAGAAGGTCGAAGTGCTTCTTGATGGCGGACGGGATGTCGGTGCCGTCGTCCTGCCCGTACTGCTCGATGAGCTTCAGGATGCTGCCGCCCTTCGGTACGGCCAGCTGCTTGGAGCTGCCGCCGAACTCGACGAGCGTCGGCGCCTCGGCCCGCAGCGCGAGGGCGGAGCCGAAGACCGCGGCCTGCTCGGCGAGCGTGATGTCCGAGCTGTTCGGGGTGGAGAAGTGGTAGCCGGGGAACATCGACGGCGACCGGTCCACCAGGATCAGCGTGCTGCCGGACAGGCGTGGCACGTTGGTGAGGGAGTGCCCGAGCGCCTGCTCGAGGGCGTGAGCCCATCGCAGGGACGGGGCGTGCTTGTAGGCGGCCCACCAGCGGAACGGGAACATGCGGGAGCGCCGCACCTCGTCGGCATCGGCGAACCGGGCGCAGATCTGCGCGGCCACCGCATCGGAGACTCCCGCCTCGTCGAAGTTGCGAAGATTCCGGGCGATCGCCATCACGCCCATGGACGGGATGATCGCTTCCCAGGCCGGCTTGTCCATCGGGCCCTGCAGCCAGCCGGCCAGCGCCTCCCACGTCATTCCGGCGCGGTGCAGCAGGTCGGTGTGGTCGGCGAGCACCTGGCGCCGCTGGTCGACGGGCGTCGCCATCAGCTGCTCGCGGGCCAGCAGAGTCGACAGCCTGGCCGGGATGTCCTCGTCGCTGCCGTGCCGTCGGTCGAGGGCGTGCTTGAACAGGTCGCCCTGCCAGGGCTCGTCGTCGGCGGGGCTGGCGTGGACGAGGTTGAGTACGTCGCCGAAGCGGTAGCCCTTGGAGGCCGTGTCGTACTTGAGGAGCGACCGCTCCGTGTACAGCCGCTGGACGGCGTCGGCGATGCCGCGCTTCACCGGCTTCGGCAGGCGGCGTCCGTACTTGCTGGTCCAGTAGCCGAGCATCTCCCCCGGCTCATCCGGGCGCTGGAGGACGGAGTCGATGACCTGCCGGGAGTAGCCGGGCGCCTCGTGGAGTAGCCGTTCGGCAGTGAACTCGGCCGCGCCGACGAGCGCCGCGGTGCGCATGTTGCCCTCGCCGCGGAGCCAGCCGAGCAGGCCCGCAGTCCATGCCGGGTCTTCGACCGCGAGCTGCCGGACGAGCTGCGTGTACCGGTCGTCGCGGTCGCCGCCCTTCTCGTAGAACGCGTCCTGGCCAACGAAGTTGGAGACCGACAGCAGGAAGAGCTCGGACTTCGCGTCCCGGAGATACCCGGTGGCGCCTTCGTGGGTGACGGTCTTCTCCCCGGTCGTGGTCACGGGCGAGCTGACGGCGGGACGGACGTTGCGCTGGTTGAACCTGGCCATGAAAAAGCCCCTCACGTGGAGGGGAGGTCCAGCAGTGGGGTGCCCGAGATCAAGGTCGGCTGCGGTCCTTGTTCCAGTGCTCTACCAACTGAGCTACCGACGTCAGGCGCCGGGCGGGACTCGAACCCGCGACCTATGGATTAGCAGTGAAGTATCCGCTGCCTGCGCACCGGGCACCCCCGATGCTGTGCCTCCCGAGATCAAGGTGGGCGGTTCGGCGTGATTCACCAGAAGAAGTAGCCGAGGTTGCCCTGCGCACCGGGAGGTGCATGAAGTTGTGTTACCACCATAGCTGCATCAGACGGTAACTCGTCCACCGGATACCGCAACTACCCGGCCCGACACGTCAGAACGCCCCCGCCACCACCCCAGGAAGGGGCGACAGCGGGGGCTTCATGGTCACAGGGTGGGTGCTGGTGTGAGCCCGTGGGCGGCGGCGATGGCGAGGCCTTGCCGTGCGAGGGCAACCACGCGGGGCGGGAGCGCGGACACGTCCCGGCCTGCGATCAACCCATCCAGGGCAGCGTGGGCCCCGTAATGACAGTTGGGGCAGATCCCGACGAGCGGTGTGTCGATCGCCTTGCCCGCGGCTAGCCACCAGGATTTGGGCGCCAGGTGGTGCTGCTCGATGACCGCGCAGGCGTGCCCCTTATATAGGGAGCAGGCCCGTAGCAGCACTCGGCCGTCGACGACGACCAGCTCCCTGGCCGTCGTCATGCGGGCTCCGTGTCGTCGACCGGCGGCAGTTGAGGCTCGCGGAATGGTCGAGGTGACAGCCAGAACGGCGGCGGGTCTTCGTCGTCGGCCATGAATCCTCCTACTCGTACTGGCGGCGGCCGGGGTCCAAGCCCATCGACAGCAGGCCGCCCTGCTTCTGCGACGGCTGCGGTGCGCCGTCTTTCCGGCACACGAGTGCGTCCGGGTCGTAGGCCGGGGCCTGCATGGAGTAGCCGTCCGGGCAGGTCTGCCCGTCACGGCCGTTAGTCCCGTCCTTGCCGTCGGCGCCGGGCGGTCCCGACGGTCCGGCAGGGCCTGGTTCGCCCTGGGGTCCGGTCGGTCCGGCTACGCCGTTGCTGCCTGCGGCTCCTGGCGCTCCGGTCTGGCCGACGCCGTTGCTGCCGTCGGTGCCGTTGATGCCGTTCTTGCCGGGCGATCCCGATGGGCCGACTGGCCCGATCAAGCCCGGTGGACCTGTCGGCCCCGGGCTGCCCTGTGGTCCGCGGGGCCCAGTGATGGACTGGCCGGCTGCGCCCCGGCTTCCGGGAGGTCCAGCAACGGGCTTGTGCCCGAGTTGCTGCACTTGGCGGGCCAGTTGGTCGCGTGCTTCGTTGGCGGTGTGCAGGTCGTGGCTGAGCTGCTGCATGGTGATGAACACCCAGGCGAGTACGGCTACGCCGAGGGTGGCGGCGAGGGCGAACCATACGTCGCCGCGCCGCCGATCCTTCGCCCGGGAGTTGTGTGCCCTCACGCGCCCGCCCCTCTCGCCGCCAAATAGGCTTGCAGGATGAGGAGGAGGACTGGCGCGACCAGGCAGGAGAACACCAGCCGCCGGTCGGCGCGCCGTTCGTCCTCCCGCTTCCGCCGCTCCGCCTCCGCCTCCCGTTTCTCCTGTACGCGTTCTGCTTCGATCGCCGCCACCCGCTCGATCACCTGTCGGTGTACGTCATCGGCGGCGCGGCGCTCGAGCTCGTACCGTTCGACGGAAACCTTTTTGTCGAGCCGGGCCCCGTACTCGCGGAGGTCTTCCTTGAGGTCGGCGTGAATGGCCTCCAGGCGTCTGACGACCTCCCCGAGCGTCGGCTCATCCGCCACGTGCTGCTCCGATCAGGCGCCCTGCGGTGCGGCAGGCTCGACCGGGCTGGACTGCTCCAGCCGCACGGACGGCACGGGTGCGGTGACCCGTTCGCGCAGCCACAGGGTGACGAGTGCGGCGATCGCGGCCATGACCTTGCTCTGGTGGTCGGCGGACCAGTCGAGGCCGAGGCCGACGCACAGGGCCATGACGGCCTGAGCGAACTGGACGATCATTGCGGCGAGCGCGCCGTTCTTGAGGACGATCGCGGTGATGACGCCGACGGCGGCGGCGGAGACGGCGTTGATCGCGGTCTGGGTGCCGTCGGAGATGTCGACGCCGAACGCGGACAGGGCCTGGAGGAGCGCGGCGATGAAGCCAAGGATGTAGACCGGTTCGCGGCCGAAGATCTTCACGGTGTTCTCGCTTCCTGTTCGGCGAGCCAGCGCCGGACGGTTTGGTTGTGGCGGGCGTCAGCGAGCGCGTTGTGTTCGCCGGACTCCTGCTGGGGAAGGTCGTCCCAGGCGAGACCGAGGCGGGCTCGCTCCTGCTGGATGTCGTGCGTGAACATCGGCACGCCCTCGGGGAGGTCGATCATCCGACCCCAGAGTTGGGCGAGCGCCACGTGGTCGTAGGCGCCATAGTTCGCCCAGAGCTGGACGTCGGGTCCGGCGGCGCGGATGAAGTCCATGACCTCGTTGGCGATCCGCTCCCGGTGTTTCACTGCCGGGTCGGCGTAGTGGAACAGCCATCGCTTCGGCATGTGAATCTTGGCGTCACCGTGCCCCTTGGGGAGGTGCGGGACGACGTTTTCCATCAGCCACTTGTGCTTGCGGATGCGCCGCACTGACATATCCCGGTTGACGGCGTAGTACTCGCGGCCGTCGTCGCACACCATGCCGATGGAGATCAGCTCGATGGTGCGGCCGTCCTCCAGAAATTCCAGATCGTAGTCCAGCGCGGTCATGTGATGACCTGGAAGCCGTGCTTGGCGCCCAGCTTCGCGAGGGACGTCTGGCCGGGGATGCCGTCGGCGCCGGATCCGCTGTAGCCGAGATGCCGCTGCCACGCCTTGTAGGCGTCGACGCTCTTCGAACCGAAGGACCCGTCGACGTACTGGCCGTCAAGGAGGCCCTCAGCATGGAGCGCCTTCTCGACGAGCAGCACCTCGCCCTTGTAGCTGGTGTGGCCCTGCGCTGCCGCCGGGTCGTGCTTCGCGGCGTATATGACGTGCGCGAGGCTGACCTTCGGCTTTGCCGGGGTGGGCGGCTTCGGCGGGGTGACCGGGGCGTGCGCGAAGAGATCCGGCATCGGTCCGGGGTCGACATGGCTGTTGGCAGGGATCTGGTTGTGCCCGTAGTGCCCGCCGAGTTTCGTCCAGGCGTCGAGGGAGACGGTGTCGCGGACGAAGCCCGTCGGGGCGCCGCCGGGCCACACGTCGGGGATGCCGAGGCTCCGCAGCCACGTCATGATGCCGTCGAGGCCCTTGCAGGGCGTGTCCCGGACAGTGGCGTACCGCTTGCCGCCGACGGTCTCGTTCGCGGTGAAGACGATCTCGATCTGCACGCAGTACTTGCCGGTCCGGTTGGTGCGGACGTCGCCCGCGTTCTGCAGCGAGAGGCTACGGCTGTCCGCGGGGAAGAACTGGGCTATCTCCCCAGTCCACGGGTCCCACAGCAGGTGCGGCGCAACGTCTGCGCCGCCGCCGGTGAACCAGCCCAGCTCGCGGGCGAACGTCCAGTCGGTGGCGTTGCTGGTGATGTGCCAGACGGCGCGTGCGGGACCGCCGTTCATCGCTCCCTCGTTGCCGAGGGCGTGCCGGGCCGCGCCGGGCATCCACAGGTCAACCATGGTCAGGACTCCTCACGCTCGGGCCAGTGCCAGGTACCGCCCTCGCGGCCGATCTCGCTCTGCATGACGCAGTCGTGGAACGTCGTATCCGGCAGGAAGACGGTCACGCTGACCGGGACGGCGATGTTCGCCTTGTCGCCATCCGAGATGCCCGGCGGGTACGCGCCCACCTCGGTGATAATGGCCGCTCGGCACACGGGCTCACCCGTTGCGCGGCTGGTGTAGTGCACGATGCGTCCGACGGTGGGCTTGGCCATGGTCAGGCTCCGTTCACGTGGTTGTCGTGCGCCCACGCCGTCATCAGATCCAGCGCCTGAGCCAGGCGAGGATCAACTGGAGCAGGGGTGGGCGACGGAGGAGGGGTAGGCACCGGCGTTGGCGCGGGCGGCACGATGGCCGGGAACGGCTTGCCGGTGAGAGCGGTGTAGTCCGCGGCGAGCGCCGCCAGGTCGACGCCCGCCAGGAACGCGGGGTGCTGGAGGTGCTCAGGGAAGATGACGACCCAGGCCTCTTCGACCTTGCGCCGCCAGTAGGCGTCGGTGAACGACGTCTCTTCGGCCCAGGTGATGAACCGTTCGTCGCCACCGAGGGGGCCCGGGCCGGCTGCGCCGTATCCGCCGGTGATGACGGAGTGGCCGCCGTCGTCCGGGCTGGCGCGGTGATAGTCCCAGGGCTTTCCGTTGTCGAAGTCGGTCATGTTGGCGTCCTGGACGACGATGCCGGTCCACACGAATCCGAAGACCGCTATGGCGGCCTTGACCTCGTCCGGGCTGGACGGGTCGACCTTGGCGAACGCGACCGCCTTCTTCCCGTCCGGGCCGCCGTGCTTGACGAGGTACTCAAGCAGGGTCTGGATGTCCATGCCGTTGTCGTGCGACGAGCCCGGCCCGTTGGTCTCGGCGGTGCCGTTCGGGTCGAAGCCCGGGTTTTGCGTCTTGTAGACGGCCCAGACCTCGTCCTGCGTCGGGTAGTACTCGGCGCCGAGGATGAAGGTGAGCAGGCGGCGGACGTTGGCCCACGTGACCGCGACACAGTCACCGGCGACGTCGTTGCCGCGCATCTCCCAGGCGGCGAGCCGCGCAAGGTAGTCGGCTGCGGCCGGGTGCGCGGGGACCTTGCCGGTGAAGAGCCGGGCGAACTTGAGGGCCGGGACCTGCTTCGGGGCGCGGCGGCCGTACTTGCGGATGGTGCTGGTCAACGAGCCCTCCAGGGCATGAAAAAAGCCCGGCCGGAGGGCGCGGGCGTCGACGTGGCGGGCTGGGTCAGGAGAATTCGGGCTGCGGGTCCAGCAGCGTTGCGGTGAGGATCTCCATCAGCTGGCCGCAGATACCGCACTGCACGTAGCAGTGCACGCCGTCATTGGAATAGAACGGGTTGACGTCGAAGGTCTCCCCGAAGTTGCGGCACGCCTCGTTGTTGTCGCGGACGGTGATGGCGTAGTACAGGCCGGGTTCGAAAACGGGCGTGCTCATATCCCCATCACCATCCAGCTGATTCCGGTCGAGGTCGTGTTGGTGCGGGTCAGCCACACCGTGAGGCCTGTTGCGCTGACGCTGGTGACGCCGACGCCGGTGACCTGGGTGCCGGGCAGCGTCGTCTGTGCCGTGGCGAACGCGGTGAACGTGGTGCCCATCAAGTTCAGGCCGTTGATGGTGAACGAAGTCGGCGTGTTCGCGACCGGGGTGATGTTGATCGTGCCGTAGGCGATGTTCGAGGCTGTCAGGATCCCGAGGACGTCGAACGTGCACGGGGAGGAGTCCTCGCCCTGGATGGACGCGTGTGCCGTGCCGTCGAACAGGGACTCCAGGATGAGCAGCGCCCGGTGGTCACTCGGGTTGACGGCTCCCGAGGTGAGGACGAGGTCGCTGTACTGGAAGGCATCGCTGTCGTAGTAGATGCTCGCAGGATCCGCGACCAGGTTGTTTTCCACAGGCCGGAACTGCAGCTGCCCGCTGCTCAGGTACCCGCTCATGTTGATCGGGTCCTGCATGCCGCGCGTCCACAGCCCGCCCCCGCCGTTGCCGGCGTCCGGGCCCAGTTCTGCCAGCAGGGTCGTGCCGTCGTCTGCGTACACGCGGAGGGTTCCGACGGACGCGGCCGTCATGCGGCGTGCGGCCCGCATCTCCCGTACCTCGCGTTCGAGAGCGGCCAGGCGGCGGGCCAGCGAGGTGGCGTCCGGCGGGAGTTGGTCGATCTGGCGGGGCATTCAGCTCTCCTCTACCAGGATGGGCCGGACGCGGTCGGCGTCCGGGTCGAGCTCCCAGGACCAGCAGCGGGCGACGACGTTGGCGCCTTGGGGGTGCCGCGGTGAGCGTTCGACGGCCATGCGGACGGTGTCGCCGAGCGCCCAGTCGCGATTGAGGCGTGGGGCGCGGGAGGCGACGGCTTCGATGGACCACACCTGGGCGCCTTGCTGCATGAGCGTCAGCGACTGTGCGGCGTGGGCGTTCAGCTGGTCCGGGTCGGTGACGCCGGTCGCCGGGGTGTAGCGGTACTCCCAGCGCGGCCAGCCGGCGGCGATGAGCGCGGTCGCCTCGTGCGGGCTGGAAGTGAGCCGGGACGAGCCTTCACCCTCACCGCGGGCGAGGACGACGGTGGCGCCTTTGCCCTGCTCGTAGGACTCGGCGAGGGTGTACGAGGAGACGCAGCCCGGAAAGTCGAATGTGGCCTCGGGTGTCGCCGCCTGGACGCCGATGGCCGGGCGGACGCGCAGCGGGAACTGGAAGCCGCTGTGGCTGGCGTTCCAAGTGACGTCGATCGCCCACTCGGGGCCGCCGTCCAAGCTCATGATCTCTTTGAGGCAGGACAGGATCGTTTTGTCGTCGCCGTCCTGCGTCAGGTAGGTCATGGTGACGCCGGTGTTCGGTGCGTCGATGACGATCGGCGGCCCGTTCGTGAGGGCCGGGGTGACGAGCGCGGATACGACGGCGGCCTGGTCGACACCGATGAGGGTCTGGTCGCCGGGGAACCGGGCGTCGAGGTAGGCCTCGAGGGTGATGGCCCCAAGGGGCAGCGTCTGCGAGCTTCCGCCGCCGCGGGTCAGTACCGCGCCCGCCCAGAGTGGCGTGTCGGTGGCCGTGTCGACGGCCACGATCGCGGACTGGCCTGGTGTAGTCGCCTCGGTCCAACCGCCCGGAGCGCCGGGCAGGGCGAGCTCGAACTGGAGTGTCGTCGAGTCGCCGAGTTTCCGTGTGAGCGATCCGGTCGGCTTAAGAGAGGTGAGGTCTTCGACGATGCCGCCCGAGCCCAGGTCGCAGCCGTACCAGGCGAGTTGGTAGGCCGTCTCTGTCATCAGACGGACTCGTAGGTGCCGGTGATGCGAAGCTGGGATCCGTTGGCGAACGTCTCGGGCCGGGCCGGGGTCATGAAGTCGATACGCGTGTTTGTCGTTGACAGGTTGAAGAATGCGCTGGTGGTGGACGCGCCCGGCGAGATGACCATCTGGCCCATCCAGCGGTCACTGCCGAGGAGATGCGCCTGAAGGATGTAGCTGCAGCCGTTGTTGGCGGCGGCGAACGGCAGCGCCCAGTTGTAGTTGCCGCTGCCGTAGGTCGTGGTGGAGCCGGGCACCAGGTTGATGTGGACGGTCACCTGCCGCCCGATCTTGCTGTAGCGGCCGACGAGGGTGCCGTTGTTGACGACGGGGTTGGTGGTGGTCGCCGTCCATGTCGGCGTGTACGACGTCCAGGCGCCCGGCACCTTGTAGTAGGTGTCCCAGGAGGCGCCGTTCCATCGCAGCAGGTCGGTGCCGTTGTCGTAGAACTGTCCCGTGTACGGGCTGGACGGGGCGGTTGGCGACGGCAAGATGCCGCCCGGCGCGACCGTCGACGGTCGGACCGCAGTGCTCACCGATGCGGTGCCGCCGTTCGCCACGGATAGGACGCTGATCGTGGCCAGCGGCATGTAGATCTGTGTGCCCGCCGGGGTCGGGGCGACCGGGGACGCCGACGGGGTGCCCGCCAGGTAGACGATGTCCGCCTTGTTCAGGCCGGACGCGTCGACCGAGTTGTCCCAGACACGCAGGTAGACGAGGTCGATGCGGTTCAGGGTGGCGTGCGCAGCCGTATAGGTGCCCGGTGACACCGACGACGGGAACGCGGCCCGGTATACGCCCTGCCCGCTGTAGGCGACCGCGGCGACGCCAGCCGAACAGTTGATGGTGGTGCCGGCCAGGGTGACGGTCAGGCCCGGGTCGCCGGGGCGGACGCCCGAAGTCGCGCCCAGGGCGCTGCCGTTGCCCATGATGAACATGGAGTCGTTGTTGCGGGCTTCGAGACCGGAGAACACCAGCGTGTCGATTGCCCACGGGTCTACGGGCACGGCGGCCTCCTCACATCCAGGCGGAGCGCCAGGTGGCGGTCAGCGTCGCGGTCGCGTTGTAGGTCGAGCTCTGGAACTGGTAGTTGACCGACGAGTTCGCCGGGATGGTGGGCCATCCGGAGGAGACGGTCATGAATCGGCGCCTGCTCACTCCGCCGTTGAGGAGGACGGTGTGGGCGTCGGTGTCGATGGTCAGGACGTCGCCGGATGCCAGGTCCAGCGAGTAGACGAGCTGCCGCACTGTGCCGTCCGGGTAGAGGGCGGACACGGTGGGCGCCACCACGGGGCCCGTGATCGTCAGGACCGGTCGGGTGTCCATGGAGCCGGAGTTGACGGCGTTGATCTGTCCGGACACGGTCGTCGCCGACCAGGTGATTGGGAAGGTGATCGGGAAGGCCAGGCCGCCGGTCGTGGAGGGTAGCCCGGTCGTTCCGGTCTGCAGGGTGGTGCTGTAGCGGCGCGGATCCCCTGCCGTGACGAGCACGCTATAGGTCGCGATCCGGTCCGTTTCGTAGCCGAACAGCGGCTTCCCTGAGCGGCGCACCGTCGCCTGCTTCGAACCCGTCAGCTCGTACACCACCAACGTGGTGTCGGTCAGAGCAGCCGCAGATCGCAGCTGCTCCAGTGCGCCCTCAAGGGTGGTGCGGTCCGGCGCCGTGACCTTGCCGCCCAGCGTGATGGGCCGTGAACCCAGGTAGGCGGGGCTGGCCCACGACCCATGGTCGGCTTCCCGGTCGGTGTATTCGGAGCGAACCTCGGAGCCGTCCCAGCCCTGGAGATCCTGCAACGCCCAGGCGACCCCGTTGGAGTCGACCCGGCCGAGCGGGATGGCCCCGAGGTCCGCCCACACCCCGCCGAGGTCTTGCCCTGTAGTGAACGGCACCCCTCCCCCTCCCCGTCAGCCCACGAAGTTCATGTGGCGGGCGATGTCGGCGGCCTGCTCGGCGCTGGACTGCTTGGCGCCGTTCAGGGTGATGTTGGTAATGCGGTCGCCGCCCCCTCCGCCCCAAGGGGTGCCGTAGCCGCTGCTCGCGTACCGGCTGGCCGGGACCAGGTGGTAGCCGAGAGCCGCGGCAGAAGCCGCCAGAAGAGCACGGCTGCGGGCGGTCGCGGTGAGCGGGATGAACGCCTCCGGCCCCGCCTCCCCGGCCAGAACCGGTGTGGCCCGGCTGAGGATCCCGCCGAGCGCCATGGCCTTTCCGCCTTGGGACACCCACTGTCGGACGAAGACGTCCTTGTTCGGTGCCGGTAGCGCGCCGATCGCCCCGGTCATCTTCGGCACGAGGGCCTTGATGACGTCGGTGCCCAGACCTGCGGCGATGAGGTCGGCGTAGCCTCGCCCCGTGCCGCCCCGCAGCGTGGACAGCAGGATGAGGCTGTTGGTGAGGTCGTCGCCGGTGAGCGTGCCCTCAGCCTTGCCGACTGCCTGGTTGGCTTTCGCCGCCTGCGTTTTGCTGCCGACCGCCTGATGGGCGAGCACCTGAGCGTTGGAGTCGCCCTGCGCGGCGAGCGCGGACGCCAGATCCCCGAACCCTTGCGAGGCCAGCGTCTGGAGATCCTTGGCGAACTGCTGGTTCGTAGTCGTCGCGGCGCCGAGCTGCTTGGTGAAGTCGGCGAGCGTGGCCTTCGCGACGTCGCCGGTCTTCTGGAGCTTCTTGACGATGTCGTTGAACTGCTTGTTCGAGGCTCCGGCCAGCGAGTTGACGAGGGCGTAGCCGTCCTCGCCCATGCCTTCGAGCAGCGATTCGACTTCGGCGCCACCCCGCTTGGAGATCTTCGCGAGGTTGCCGCGCCACTTGTCTGTCGCCGCGACGCTCTTGTTGAGCTGCGCCTCATAGGCCTTGAGGTCGAATCCGGTGGGTGCCTTGGCGCCCTTCTTCACCCCGAGGGCCGCATCCGCCTTGTAGACGCCCTGACGGTCAGCGCTGACCGTCTTGTCGGCGGACTTCTTCGCAGACCGCGCCTTGTCGACCCGCGACTCGGCAGCCCGCAGCTGGGTTGCCGTGTGGTGACCATGACGCACCCGAGACAAGTTCTTCTCTGCATTGCCCAGGTCATCAGCCTTCTTCTTGGCCTCCTTCAGGGCGCTGTTTAGCTTGTCCCACGCGTCCTTCAGATCCTGCACGGCCTTGTCGTACCGGCTCTTCGGATCCGACGGGCCGCCAAGCACCGCCTGCCCGGTCGGCGTGTAGGTGAAGCCGGCGAGCCCTCCGCCAGCGAACCGCTTGGCGTTGAGCCGGTCGAACATGTGGGTGCCGTACTTGCGGACGGCGTCTGCCTTGATGACGTACTCGCCGTTGGAGACGAGCGCCGGGATGCTGTCCGAGGTGCCCGTGCCGGGGCCGACGACCCGGCCGCCGAACGGCATGTACTGGATGGCGCCGCCGTCTGCGTAGCCCCGGATGAGGCCGCCGCGCGCGTACTTGCCGCCCTCGTGCGCGACCGTGCCATGGTCCGTGTGTGTGGTGACGACGTTGATCGCGACAGTCTTACCGTGGAGGTTGTTGACGTAGCCCTGGATGGCGCTCGCAGCCGCAGCCGCGCTCCCGGTCGGAAGGGTCACCCGGATCTGATGGTTGGGGAGCGTCTGCACCTTGAAACCGAGGGTGCGCAGGGCGCTCTGGGCGGCCCCGGTCAGGGCGCTGACCGTGATCGACTTGCCCTTGGTCGCGCGGACCTTCGCCTGCACCCCGTTCAGTTCCGCGATCGCCGACGCCGTGAGGGCGTTGACGCCCACAGTCTTGCCGGGCAGCCTCTTCGCGATCAGCGCATCCAGGGCGGCAGCCGCTTTGCCAGTCGGGGCGGTGATCTCCATCTGCCGGCCGCCCGGCAGCGTCTTCACTTTGAAGCCGACGTCCTCGATGGCTTTCTTGGCATCGGCAGTTAGCGCCGACACCCGGATCGTGGAGCCCTTCGGCATGTGACCAGCGAGACCCTGCACGTACAGCAGCTGCTTCTGGGTGTCCGACAGGCCCGGCGTGGACATGGTGATGGCCAGCGACGACGGGATGAAACCCATCTGGTTGGCGAGGACTTTGGCCTGGTCCGCCGTGAGTCCGAACTTCTGGCCGGCCGTGACCGCGGCCTTCCACGATGACTCCATGCGGGCCTCGGCCTGCTGCAAGGCCGGGACTACCCCTGTCTTGTTCGCCCGCGCGAAATCGTAGGTGGCCTGTGCCGCACTGGCCGTCTGCTCGTTGAGGCCCTGCAACTTGGTCCAGAGGCTCTGTCCGTTCTCCGACGTCGTGTTCAGACTGCCGTCGACCTGAAGGAGCGCCTTGCCGTAACCCTTCGCGTGATCGGTGCCGTCCTTATAGCTGTTGTTGAGGTCGAGCAGCGCCTGGTTCTGGTTGGCGACCGCCGCCTGTACGTCCAGCTCGCCGCCCGACAGCAGATCCAAAGCCGTGTGCAGCGCACGCGCCTTCGTGTCTGCGTCGCTCGCCGAATCGCCGAGCGTCTTGATCGCACCCTGCAGTCGGCCCGTCGGGTCGGTGGCGTCCAGCGCGGCCGCTCCGGAGCCCTTCGTGGCAGCAGCGAGATCCTTCTGCCGCTTGCTGGCCGACTCAAACTCGCCAGAGAGCGATCCGAGGGCGTCAGCGGCGTTCTTGTAGATCTGCCCCTGCGGCGTGTACACCTTGCCGGCCGTGCGGCCCGCGGTGACGAACCGGGTGTTGTCCTCGGCGGCAGCAGACAGCCGCTTGCGCAGCGCGTCGATGCTCGTGCCCTGCCCGAGGTAGGCGTCGGTCAGCTCGGTGGTGCCGATGTGCGCCCGCTGCATGACGTCCAGCAGGGCCGTCTTGCCGTCCTTCAGCTTCGCGTCCGCGAGGGTCTGCACGGCGGCAGCGCGAACACTGCCGTCCGCCACACCGGCGGACTGCTGCAAAGCCTGGGTGAGGCCGGAGATCCGCTGCTGGTGGGCGGCCGCCGCGGCTGCTGCTTCCTGCTGCTTCTTGGCCAGCAGGTCAAGGCCGATCATGGCGGCGCCGATCGCAACACCCCACGGTCCACCGAGGAACCCGTACAGCCCGCGGGCAGCGCCCATCAGGCCACGGCCGGCACCCGTGCCGATCGCGGCCAGCGCGCCACCGGCCGCCGACCGGAAGCCGACCAGCCGCCCGCCGGCCTCCTGGATGCCAGTAGAGGCGGTACGGAAGCTGGTACCCATCGCGGCGATCGTCGGGGAGCGGGCCTCGAGTGCGGCGAGCCCGGAACCCCAGCGACCGAGAGACACCCCGGCCCGGCTGGCAAGGATCGTCTGCGTCTGCATGGCGCCGCGCACGCCATTGAACGACGCGACCGCCGACCGGCCGTAGCCGGCGACTGCGGCCTGCATGCCCTGGATCTGGCCGCGGAACGGCCGCATGGCGAGCATGGCGAGGACCGACAGCTGGATCGGGCCGGGAAGTCCGGCGAATGCGTGCGCGATGCCGCCTACCAGTGCGCCGAGCGGGCGCAGAACCCCGGTCATGCTGCCCATGAGGCTGACGCCGACCTGGAGGCGGCCCGTGAGCACGCCAAGGGCGCCCGCCCCCGAGGAGACGGACGAGAACATGTCGTGCAGGCCGCCCAGCAGCGGCTGAGCGGCTGCCCCTGCGTTGTCAAAAGCCTGGCCGAGGGAGTGTACGGAGGTGATGGCCAGCGGCACGGAGGCGACCGCCGCCGACGTGATCGCAGCCTTCAGCGGGGCGGCGAGGCTCGACGCGGCCCGGCCAATGCCGCTTGTCGCGGCGCGGAGTTTCGCCTCGACGGACGGCCCGTAGATGTCCCACAGGTCTCCGGCGATGCGGATGCCCGACTTGATGTACGGGATGGCGTCCGAGACGCCCTTCGTCATCGACCGCGTGATTCCCTCCAAGCCCGGGGCGATACCCAGGTAGATCTGCAGGAACGCGGAAGAGATCTGCTTGCCGAGGCCGCGCATCGCGCCGCCCAGCCCCTTCGACTCGGCGGCCGCCAGCGCCGCGGCACCGCCCACGCGGCCGACCTGTACGCCGAACTGCTCGAAGGCCGTACCGCCCTGGTGCGCCAGGGCCACCATGCCCGCAAGGGCGGGCTTGCCGAACGCCATCGCCGCGGCGGCGGTGAACTGCTGGGTGGTGAGGTGCTCGCTGGCCGTGCCGAGTTTCTCGATGACGTACTGGAGGCCCTTGAACTTGCCGTTGTTGTCGAAGGCTTCGATGCCGAGTTCGTGCAGGCCCTTCGACGCGAGCTTCGTCGGCTTGGCCATGTTGACCAGGGCGGACCGCAGCGCAGTACCGGCGGTCTCACCGATGATGCCGGACTTGCCGAGCAGGCCGACGGCGGTGGCCGTGTCCTTGATGGAGACGCCCATGGTGTGGGCGATCGGACCCACGTATTTCATGGCGTAGTAGATGTCCATCAGCTCGCCCGAGGCGCTGTTGGACGTATTCGCGAGGACGTCCGCAACGTGCGTCGCCTCAGTGCTCTTGAGGGCGAACTGGTCCATGATGTCGCCCTCGATCTTCGCCGCGGTTGCGACGTCAGTTCGAGCAGCAGCCGACAGCTGGATCGTGCCCCGAGCAGCCCTGATCGCGTCCTGTGCAGACAGGCCCGCCTTCGACAGCTCCACCATCGCGTCCGCGGCCTCCGCCGCGTTCGCCGACGGCAGCTTCATGTCCGCGCCGAGGGCCTGCGCCTCCCGGCCGGCCGCCGCCATCTGCGCCCCCGAGGCGCGTGTGACCTCGAGGAACTTGTTCATCGCGTCGGTGTACTCGTTGCCCGAGTGGACGATGTCGTGCAGGCCGAAGATGATCGCCCCGCCCGCCAGTAGGGCGCCGAGGTGCTTCACCGGGCCGAGGACCGACTCGACGCCGGACCGGACCGAGCCCATGCCGGTGCGGGCCGCAGCCCCCATCCGTCCGAAAGCGGGCGACGTCAGGGCGGCTTCGTTCCGCAGAGTGCGGGCACCACGACCTGCAGCCAGTGCGGCAGCCTCGCCCTCCCGAACTCCCGCCGCGCCGCCGCGCGCACCCGTGCCCATGGCCATGAGGCCGGTGCGGGCTACCGCTCCGTCCGCACCGAGCGCGCGGATCCCGCGCCCGGCGACAAGGGAGGCCTCGCCGAGGGCCAGCAGTTCGCCAGTGCCGGTGCGCACGATGGTGCCGAAGCCCGGCATCTCGGCAATGACGCGGACGCGCACGGTACGGTCGGCCACGGCAGCCCCCGATCTTCAGTTGTTGCGCATAGGGGCAGGTCAGCTGGTGGCCATCCCGAAGGAGCGGAGGATGTCAGCCGCGGCCTGCGAGGGCGGGCCGAGCTCGCCGGTCTGGAACTGGATTTGGATGGCGGCGCCCCACAACTGGCTGAGCTGGCCGTCCGACAGGTCGTCCCAGAACGCCGCGAATTCCTCCGGCGTCTCGGGCTTCGGTTCGATCAGCTGGGCCTCGACGAGCGCCGGAGCGAAGGCGTCCGCGTCGAACGCCGGTTCCTCGCTGCCGCCGCGGGCCGCCGCCGCCTCGATCTGCTCCTTCGTCGGCGGATGGTCCGCCCGGAGCTTCTGGTAGGCGCGGTGCGTGATGGCCTCGAGGGTGAACCGCACCCGCGACGCCTCGGCCTGCGCCTCGACCTCCTGGAGGTGCTTGGCGACGTCCCGGGCGGTCTCTGTGCCGTTGGCGTCGTCGTGACGTTGTGCGCGCTCGAGTAGCCGCTCAAGGTTGTCGATCTCGGCGGACGCTTCGGCGTCCAGCACCATGTCGACGATGTGCCGGGGGCGCTGGATCTTCGCGCGGATGTCGGCAAACGTCGTCGGGGGCTTCGCGGCCCGGCGTGCGGGCGGCTTCCTGCTCGTAGTGGTCATGGGTTCCCTGTCCTTGACGTGCTGTTACATGGCCTGGCGGACGGCGATCTCAAGCCCGGCGACCAGGTCTTCGGCGTTCGCGTCCAGCGCGGGGCCGAGGTGTGGGAGGGGGGCGTTCTTGCTGGTGCCGTACTCGACGATGTTGCCGAGCGGCCCCTGCGCCCTGCCCTTGTCGGGGCCGATCTCGCCCTCGATGCCTTCGGCGGTGACCTTGACGTCGTAGGTGATCGAATACGGGTAGGCGGGCAAGTACTTGTGGCCCTTGATCCGGTTGCGGGCGTCGTCCCGGACCTTCTGCGAGGTGACCTTCACGGCCTTCGCCGCGTTCACCCGCAGCCGCTCAGCGAAAGTGCCCAGGTCGTCCACCACCACGGTGAGGCCGATCACGTCGATACCCGCCATTACGACTCCCTCCGGAACACGCTGACCTTCAGGCCCTCGGTCTTGCCGTTTTTCTCCTGGTGCGCCGCCACGCGCCGCGCCCCGGCCAGGCAGGCGTGGCATTTGGTGATCGACGCGTCGTAGGCGAACTCGGCCTCGGCCTGCGTGGTCTCGGACAGCGCATGCCCGCAGTCCCCGCACAGCCCCGATTCGGCCTCCATCAGCGCCATCGCCCACCAGCGGTCTTCCGGCAGCCACAGCGGCTCACCAGGGGCGGGCTGCGGCCTCCCGAGGAGGATGCTGCGCGGGATGCTCCACGCCCGTGCCGCCTCTACTTCCCGCCGGTACGGGAGCCGGTGATCCCGCAGGCGGGCTACGAGAAAGGGATCGGCGACGGCTCCTCGTTCACCGCCAGGGCGGCAGCGAACAGCGTCCTGGCCGTCCCGTCGTTCACCACGTCCAGCAGCCTGTCGACCTGCGCCGGCGTCAGCGACGGCTCGACACAGCAGGCGGCGAGAACCGCGGGCAGGAACGTCCCCGCGTCGTAGGGCTCTTTCGAGTCCTTCGGTGCGGGGTGGGCGGCGAGCAGGTTGCTGTAGGCGCGGTGCCCGAGCGCTCGGAAGCGGAAGTCGACCGCTGTCTCCCGCACTCGCTCCCGGGCTGCGGCGATGCGCTCCTGGAGTTCGAACGCCGGGTTCGTCTCGGCGAGCGATGTCGGCTGCCACTCCCCCAGTTGGCCCAGCTCGGCCTCGAGGGCCTCCAGCTCGGCGCCCGCGCCGCCCGCGAGACACACCGGAATGGTGACCTCGCGAGGCGACGCCCCTGCCAGCAGCTCCGAGATGTCCGGCATCAGGCGACGACAGCCCTCGTTGCCGGGTCCGACGTGACCTTCAGCGGCGCCATGAACTTGGAGACCTCGTTGGCCGCCGGGGCGATGTTCTGCGCCTCGCCCGCCGCGACCGGGTACACCTCGACCTTGTCGCCGGTGGCGAACGCGGTCGCGTAGGCCACGCCGCGGCGCACGATGACGTAGCCCGTCGCCCCATACGTCAGCGTGGTGTACGGCTGGTCCTCGGTCGGGGTACTGCCGCGCTTGAACGTCAGCTCGACCGTGTAGGAGCGTCGGCCGGGCTGGTTGGTGGTGAACGTGCTGGCCAGCGACGACGTGTCGACGTCCGCCGTCGCCGGGTCGGCCTTGAGGCCGTCCGGGGTCAACCGGGTCGTCCAGTCGTTCGCGGCGGTCAGCTCCGCGACCGTCGGTGCGCTCAGGTTCGCGATGCTGGTCGCGAACGCGACCTTCGTGTTGCCATCGCTGATCAGGTCAGACATGAACCCTCCTCGGGGGCATGAAAAAAGCCCCGGTCAGCGGGGCGGGGCGAGACTGGGGGCGGGCAGGGTCAGATGCGCAGCGCGGCGACGGTCACCGACGTGACGGCGGAGTAGCCCACCGACGCCTGCTGGTTGATGTCCGCGTGCAGGCTGGAGTCGATCGGGCCGATGAACTTGTCGGTGGCGTTCGCGACGGTGACGGTCCGGTCGGGCACCGTCAGGCCCTTGTAGCTGTTGGCCTGCGTCGTGATGGTGACGGTCACGGGGGACGCGCCGCCGTTCTTCACGTGCAGGAAGATGTTGGACGCGCCGAGCGGGATCTTGTCGCCGCCGCCCGCGGCCGTCGAGTAGGTCGCGGCCAGACCAGCCGCCGTGATCGACTGAAGGCTCAGGACTGCCATGGGGTTCTCCTTACTGGGGGACGGAGCGCAGCCGGTAGCGGCTTGCTGCGTAGAAACAGGGCGGGACGACATCGTCGTCGCGCTGTACCGGCTGCCCGTCGAGGGACTCCGGCTTCCAGGACGCACGTCCGGCGACCGTCAGGACCACGGAGAGGGCGGCCATGGCCCGGTCAGATACAGACATGGCCTGCTCTGCCGTCAATCCCACGCAGGTCAGTTGGATGACGCCGGAGAAGTTGACCCGGTCGTCGGCGAGAGACGCAGTCTCCGCCCGGCCCGGGTCGGGGTAGAGCACCACATACGGTGCGGCGGGTGTTGGCGAGACGCCCGAGGGCACCCCGCCGAGGTAGACGGTCAGCCCGGCCCCGGTGAGGGCCGTCGTGACCGCGTCGACGTGAGGAAGGACCGCGGGGGCCGTCATCGCCGCCCTCCCCTCACGTGGCGCCTTCGACGGTGATCCGCCAGGCGGTCGCCGTGCTGCTGAAATCGACGGCCATCACCGCGAACGGCTGGTCGACGAGCCTGGTGTCACCGGAAGCCGTGATGACGACCGCGTCACCGACCTGTAGCTCGTCCGATGCCAGCGATGCGAACGGCAGCGCCAGCTCGTAGCGGGCCACGATCGTCAGCCGCTCTCCCGCTTCCTCATTGCGAGGCACGCGCTGCGGTTTCAGGCGGCACGCACCCGAATAGAGAACCGTCGGCGTCCCTGGTGTGAGGACGCTCGTAGAGCGGTCCAGGGTCGACGCCCCGGGCCGGCTGATCGTGCAGGTGTCCACCAGCAGCTGGTCGTGGGCGGCGCGGCCCGCCGCGAGCAGCGGCTGAATGTCGATCGCGTTCATCACGTCACCGGCGCCACAGAGAACGATCCGCCGCGGTACTGCCGCAGCGCTTCCTTGTGCTCAGGCATGAGCTGCGCCCCGCCGATCGTCTCCGCCGCGAACGTGCGGGAGTAGTCGTCGATCGACTCGCTCCTGAGGCCCTGCGGATTCGTCATCGACATCTGGGCCAGATCGAGCACGACGTCCACGACGTCGTCCGGGACCTCCGCGTAGCCGTGGCTGTAGGTCACCCGGACCCGCTGGGCCCAAATCCCCTGAGGCCGCATGAACGGCCAGCCCATCAGGCGGGTCGGCGCCCACCACTGCTCGCCGCGGGTCAGCTCGGTGCCGATCCGCGTGAAGTCCCGGCCCTCCACGGCCGTGTACTCCTGATCAGAGATCCCGAAGAGTTCAACGACCGTCAGTGGGTGCGTGTCGTCGACGACGACGGGACGCTGCGGCAGTCGCAGGATCCGCCCGTTCCCGGGCAGGGTGACCGTCTCGTTCTCCACCAGCGTGAACTGCTGGCGGCAGTACTTCCGGACCCGCGCAGAGGCGCGGCGGATCGCCATCGCCGCCTGCGCCGGATCCAACGACCGCTGCAGCGCGGCCTCGAGGTCCGCCTGCGTGGCCAGAGGGGTCGGGGACATGCGGGCCCCCTCTACTCCTCGGTGTCGGCTTCAGCCATGGAGGTGAGCCGCTTCACCACGGTGCTGCGCGGCTTGTCCTTGGCCTGCTCCGCCTCAAGGGCTTGGACGGCCCGGTCCTTGTCGTCGCCGACCCACGCCATCAGGGCGTCGATCGTGCCGTCCACGGGCGGCCCGTCGTCCTCGCTCTGCTGCGCAGGCTCAGCCGGGGACTCCGGCTCCCGGACGGGTTCGGGCTCCGGGTCGGCCTCCAGAATCTTCACCGACCCCTCGGGGGCATTGTCGGCGAAGTGGCGGGCCTGATCGCCGTCCAGCTCAGCACCCTCGTTGAACTGTGTGACGGCATAGTTCCAGTACGCCGTGAACTGCTTGAGCACGCGCACGCGCATGACTCATCTCCTCCTTGAAGGCCCGTCGGCGCGGACGGACAGGGATGCGTCCGCGCCGACGGGAGACGGTGTCAGGCGTGCTCGATGACGACGGCGCGCTTGTACAGCGCCGCGTCGCCAGAGCCTGCGTCGGACGGGACACCGAAGTCGCCGACCCACGACCAGGTCGTGGCCAGCACCTGCTGGAAGCGGTCCTGGGGCGGGCGGACGATCAGCTCGACGTCCACGCCGGGAGCCGCGTTGATGGTGCGGATCTCCGGGACCTCTTCCACGCCGGTGCCCGTCAGGAGACTGGCCGATCCGTCGAACGGCGCGTTGACCAGGGCGTTCGCACCCAGCACGACCGGGCGGTGCACCGTCAGGTTGCCCGCCGAGCCACCCAGGACTGTCGGGGCCTCGATGTTCCTGACCCAGTCGATACCGCCGAACCGGCCGATGCTGAGGTCGCGGAAGATCGGGGAGTCGACGCGGCCCTGCAGGGCCTGCAGGAACTGCGTGTCGTTGAACAGTTGCGCCTCGGTGTCCGCGTCGATGTGCGCGGCGTAGTAGCCGCCCGGCAGCGTCGGAACGTTCATCTTCCGCAGACGCGCCACCGCGGAACGGAAGTTGGCGAACGTGACGACGTTCGACGACGACAGGTCGTAGGCCGAGTTGCCGGTCGCCCGGATCGACACGGGGGCATTCGCCGCCACCACGTAGTCGCCAGCGACGTCCACGCGGGCCGTGCCCAGGGTCAGCGTGCCCGGGGTGCCCGGGGTGACACCGACGACGGTGTTCGCGACGCCCGCGATCGTGACGTTGAGAGGGTTCGCGCCGGACACGGCCACCGGCACACCGTTGACCGAGTTGTACTCGAAGCCGTTCGTCGACTGCACGATCATCGCAGTGTCCGACGAACCGGCCGTGGTGCACCAGGACCGGCCGCCCGCATACGCCTTGAACAGCTTGTTGCGGGCCACCTGGTTGATGGACTGGCCCGCGTTGATGCCGAGCGTGGCCGAGTCGGCGAGGAACTTGCTGGCCAGCGCCATCGCGCTGCCGAGCATGTTCGTGTCCATCGAGTTGCCGTACTGGTCCATCGTCACGGACCACTGCTCGAGGCTGTAGGTCGACGCGGACGGGTCGTTGCCGGTCACCGGCGCGGTGGCCGGAGCGAGCAAGCCCTTCCTCGTGAAGGTCTTGGTGTCACCCAGGCCGCCCATCCACGGCTCGGAGTCCGCGACCTGAGGGAAGAGGAACTGCGGGACGAGAGCGTCCTTGAACGTCCGGTCCAGCAGACCGTTCTGCAGCATCGCCTGGATCTGCGCGGGCAGGTTCCCGCGGACACCGATGGCGTGCCGGTCGATGCGGAACCACGACCGCGGCGTGCGGTTGAGCCGCGGGCGGGCCGCGGACATGGTGGAGGTCACGTTGTCTCCTCGATGATCTCTACGGACACAAGGTCCGGGTATTGCTGCGCGACCTGTTCCAGGCCCAGCAGCGCGGTTTGGGTAATGGCCGACACGGCAGCGCAGGCGCGACCCCCAGCGGCATGACGCTCTTCGTGACCGGCCACCTCGATCGAGGTGCGCCCGTCGCCCAACCGGGCACGGACGACGATCACTTCAGTAGCGCTTCCGCACGCCGTACCTGGCCATCTCCGCGGCAACCTCTTCATCCGAGGCGTTACGGAAATCGACCTTGACGGGGGCCCCGCGACTGCCTTGGCCCGGATCGGGCTTCGGCTTCGACTTCTTCTCGGGCTCGGCCGCCACAGGCTCGGGCCTGCCCCAGTGCGGCTTCCGCTCCAGCAGATCTGTGAGATCGGCTTCGATCGCGTCGGTGTCGATCTCGCCGTCAGCGTCGACGTACTTGCTGGGGTCGCGCATCAGCACGTCCACGGCATCCGACGGATCGGCGAACTGTCCGACGGCGAGCACCTTCACTTCCGACGACACAGCGCGCGCCACGGCCTTCGCTGCCTGCTTCTGGGCTCGCTCCGCCTGGTTGGATGCCTTCTCCAGCTCGGACTTGTCGCGGTCCTCGAAGGCCTCGACTTTGCGGGTGAGCTCAGCGAGCTGCTTCTTCGCAGCCGCGGCTTCCTTCTTCGCCGCAGCCTTCTCGGCCTTCATGCGGTCGAGAGCCTTCTTGCCGGCCTCGCCGAGGGCGCTCGCGTCGTCGGGCTCCGGCTCAGGCTCGGGGTCTGCCGGATCGTCTACCGGATCCGGCTCGGGCTCGGGGTCTGCGGGGTCGTCCGCCGGGTCCGGAGCGGGCTCCGGGTCAGGCTCGGGGTCGTCGTGTCGGGACAGGTTGAACCATGCGGCTCCGGTTGCCGGAACCTTCGTGATCTCGGTGGACATTGCGTCCGCCCCTTCAGTTGTGGACATGCGGAAGGGGCCCCATTGCGGGACCCCTCGGTGTTGGTCGACGGTCGGCCCTACTGAAAGCAGCTAGGACAGATAGCCGAAGCGCTTGAGCATCCTGATCAGCTCGTCGCGGTCCTCGGACAGTCGGAGGATCTCGCCCGGCGTGAGCCGCGGCGTCTTCAGGTGAAACCGGGGCAGGCCCTGCTCGACGTCAGCGCCGGTGCGGGCGAACCGCTGTCCGGTCTTCTGCTCAGCCTCGCGACGCATCTGCTGGTAGAACTCTCCGCGGCGCGTCGTGCCCTCGAGCGTCGACACGACCTTCTTGCCGTAGGCGTCCAGCGTCATCGTGGACCGGCCTGCGTTGACGACCTTGTAGATGTCGGCGCCGTTCCGGATCGCCTCCGCGCCACCGATCGTGAACCGCCGATCCTGCTCCGCGCGGGACAGGCCGTTGAAGAAGGACATCGGATTCGTATGGCGCCCAGGGCGGGCTTCCGTCGCAGGGACGCCATAGCACTGGCAGCGCTTATGCCGTTGGAAGTCGGCGTTCCAGCGGTACCAGCGGCCCGCGAGGATCGCACAACGCGCACACGCCCCCGCCCGGACTTGCCGCACGTAGCCCGTCACCGAACGGTTCGCGACCATCGCCACACCGGCCGCGCCGCGGCCCGCATCGGCCACTTCCGACGTCGCCATCCGCAGCAACTGCGCCTGGCCGGAGAGCATCGCCTCCTGCAGCGTCAGGCCGCCGCCGATCAGCGTCTTCGTGCGGATCACCGGCAGATACAGCAGGCTGTCCAGCGTCCGGCCATCCGCCGCGACACCCGAGAACGAGCGGGCATCAACACGCGCCGCCTGCTCCAGGTAGTCGTTACTCAGGCCGTCCATGCGGACCATCGCCTCGATGTACGGCTGGCCCGTGGACGCCGCGACCAACTGGCCGGCGGATACGGCCCGGACCATCGCCGCGCCCAGGCCTTGCAGCCACGACGCGGACAGGTCTGCTGCGGCGAGCCGCTTCCACAGCCTCTCCATCGTGACCGTCGTCTGGATGACGGCCCGCTGCTGAGACCGGCCGTAGGCGTCGACGATGGCCGCGTGAGCTTGCGTCACAACGGCCACGTCAGCCTCCCGCAGGCGCCTCGACGGGCTGCGGCTCCGGCTGGGCGGTGCTCAGCTGGTGCAGATCCATGGCCGTCATGCGGGTCAGAGCCTCGTCCTGCATGCCCCGCATCCGGTCCCGCTGCACCGCTGAGTAGCCGAGGTCTTCCCACGCCTGCTCCGTCGGCAGGATGCCGCTGGCGTGCAGCTTGACGACCGCGTCAGCCTTCTGTGCGTAGGTCGGGGTCGCCGGATCCCGCCAGACGGTCTCCAACTTGCGGGTCCGCGGGTCCAGGTCGCCGTCCCGCACCAGCAGGACGAGCCTCATCACGCGCTCCCACGCCTCGCCGAACGCCCTCTGCCTGCGCTCCGCACGCTTCACCAGTCGGGCCTCGCTCGCGCGGATCGCATCCGCCGACGGGGGCTGGTCCGTGGCCAAACCGAGGAACGCAGGCGGCAGACCAGTCAGGGCTGCCACCAGGCGCGCCAGCACGTTGATCGTCTCGTGGAAGTTCGACAGCTGCGCCTCTTGGAACTGACCGAACTTCACCTCGGAACTCTCGTTCGCCCATAGACGGCCCGCCAGCGACGACATGGCACCCAACGGCTGCCCGTTCTCGTCGGCGAAGTCGTCCCTGCTCATGCCCGTCGCCCAACGGCGCGGCATTGCATGGAACTCGGCGCTGACCATCATGTCCGAGGCGATCTTGCATGCCGCATCCGAGATCGGAATCACCGAACGCAGCTCAGATGTGCCGTCCAGGTGGCGAAGCCGCGGCCGGTTCGCCAGCGGAACCACCAGCACCTGGCCCAGCTTGTGCTCGTCCCGGTCAACCTCGACCCAGGAACCCTTCTGCTGCTCAAACGTGCACCGCATCGAAGGCAGATACAGCGTCGCCCACTTCACCGGGGCAGCCCCCGCGGACGGCTCGTCCCACCGCTTGACGGCTGCCGTCACCTGACGGGTGCGGGGATCCCGCTCCGCGAACACCTCCAGGGCGCTCTCTGCGGTGACGATCGGCATCGACTCGTCGCCCTCATTCGCGCCGACGATCACATACGAGCGCTTCAGCGCCAACGCGTCGACGTGAGCCTGCTGGCTGCCCTCGTCCATGTCGGAGGCCTGCCACACCGACCACAGATCCTCCGCAGTCGTCTCACTGTCCGCGTACCGGAAACCCTCAACGTCCAGCCGCTCATCGAGCGCATCCACGACGAGCTGCGGCCAGTTGATGACCAACTGCCGCATCCGGTCCGACAACTCCGACTGAAGCTCCGGCGCCAGATAGCTGATCGGCTGCGTGCCCTCGTAGTAGCTGTCCATCAACCGCAACTCAGGCAGATCCCGGTCATGGCACTGGATCAGCCGCTTCAGCCACGCATCCGGTTCGAGGTCGAGGGCCACAAGCCACCCCCGTTCCTCATCGCATTACGGTCGTTTTCCGGGAGCGCGGCGGCTCGTTGCCGCCCGCCTTGATCGCGTCCCGCCGGGCTTCCCAGGACAGGCAGCCCGCCATGGAAAGGTCGATCTTTCGGGGCGAGTCGTGGCGGTCCTTCTGGATCACCCACATCGGCTTGCCCTCGTCGTCCTTCACGCCGGCGTTGCGCTTCACCGCGTTCGCGATGTGCCGGGCAAAGGCATCGCTGCCGTCGTGCGACAGCTCGCCGCCCGTCATTGCCGTCTTGTAGGCGCGTAGGGCGAACGCCATCTGGCGGCGCCGGTGCGTCCACCACTCGGTGACGACCTTGGGGCCGTACTTGCCGGCCCAGGCGGCGATGGTCTCTTCCCAGTAGGCCGGGTCCGCGTAGAGGCGTACTACCCGCCACGTCCGCATCGCCTCGTCCAGGACGGCGTTCACCTCGGCCTCGGGGACTTCCCAGGCCTCGGCTTCTTGCTTGTTCGCTGGCGACTCCCACACGCCGAGCACCCATTGGTGTCCCGTGTCGAGATGGGTCGCTACGAAGCCTGTTGAGTCGCTCCACTTCGAACCGTCGAAGCCGATCGCGATCGCTTCCTTGTCCGGAACGACGAAGCTCGAGTCCGCCAGCTCGCGCCAGCGGCCCGGGTCGAACGCCTTCGCTGAGGCGGTGCCGGGCTGGTTCAGGAAGTAGCGTCGGGCGTCTGCCGGATCGGTGTCCGGCTCCCGCATGTCGCTGGCGATCCGCTCCAGATCCATCCACTGAGCTGCATCGCCATACACGAACTCCAGCGCGGGAAGCAGCTGATCGTCATCGTGCAAGTCCTCGACGTGCGGGGCCTCACGATGATCGAAGAGCAGGCCGCCGTCACGCACCCGGCCCGAGACGACCGCCTTGTGGTACTCGTGCGTCGCCTCGGCCACCGAGTTCTCGCCGACCGCGTACATCGTCGACGTCTCCAGCGACCACGGTTCAGCAGCCCGCCGCTTCACCAGGTTGCGGCGCACCGTCTTGTGCATCGCCCGCAGCTCGGGCAGCACGTACAGGTGCGTCTCGTCGAAGACGCTGAACGTCTCCTTGCCACCATCCTTCGCAGCACCGGACGACGTCGACGGGACGATCTCGCCGCCACCTTCGAGGAAGATGCGGCTCGACGTCTGCGCCGAACGCCCCAGGTCGATCCCCGGGAACTCGTCACCGGAGTACTCGACGAGGTGCTCGAGCATTGCCGTGACGTTGTCGTAGGTGTTGCCGGACTGGTTTTCCTCCGTCGCCAGGCAGCGAATGAACGGGTACACCTGTGTGCGGCCTACCGGGTCACCGGCGGCGTCCCAGCCGTCGAACCGGCACGGGCCCAACGCCTCGAAGCACACCAGCGCGCCCGCGAGCTCGCTCTTCGCCCTGCCCTTCGGCCGGGACAGAAACGCACGGTTGACCTTCCGCCGTCCCGTCACCGGGTCGAGTTGGTACGCCTTGACGATGAACGCGGCCATCTCGTCGTCGATGATCAGAGGCTCGCCCTGGACATCGCCCGGCCCGTGGCACAGGTAGTGCTCGATCCAGTCGATGGCCTCGAAGCCGAGGGAGACGAAGCGGTCCGGGTCAGCTATCCGCCTGGCCATCGACGACCTTCAGAACGCGGTCCCTGCGCGAGGTTCCACCGCGGGGGCTTGCTGAACGCCGGGCCGCAGGCTCGATGTCCGGCTCGGCCACCGTCCAGCGCAGCCGTACCCGGTCCGCCGCCGTGCCGCCGAGAGACGCCTCGTTCAGCCGGATCTCCGCCAGCAGATCCTTCCTCGGCTCACTCCAGTACTCCTGCACGAGTTCGGCGAGCATGTGCAGGCGCTGCCAGTCCGTCGGCAGGAACGTCGCCGCCTGCGGGCTGCTGCGCCATGTCTCGTACCAGGCGAGTGTGCGGCTGTCGTAGTCGTGTCCGCCGGGAAGTTCCGGCGTAGGTCCGTCGGGTCCGTCAGCCGGGAGGATTGTCGTCGTGACCGCGTCGGCGTTGCGCCGGCGCCGCTGAGACGCATCCTTCGGCAGGGGTCCGTTTCCAGGCATTGTGATCACCTCTGTTGGTGCCGTTGCGGCATCAAACCGGCGGCCATTGCGGCACGCCGTTAGCTACACAGGGTTACGTCGCGAAGATCGATTTCCGGGGCCCGAAATCCTGTGACCCGTATGGGACCCGGTAGCCCTCCCCGTAGGTCCGGATCTCATGATCCAATGACCCTTCGCCCCCTGGGTCGGGGCGCGCGAAGTCACGCAGCGTGATCCTGCTTGGAGCTGTTGCAGCCCAGGCAGCAGCAGCGGACGTTGGCCAGGGTGTGGTCGCCGCCCCTCGACAGCGGAACCACGTGGTCGACGGTCGGGCTGATCGGATCGAACGGTGAGGCATCCGGGTCGGTCGGCCGCTCGCAGCGGTAGCAGACCCAGCCGTCACGCTCGAAGACCTGGAGCCGGTCGAACCGGTCGATGACCGTCGCGCCGGCAAGCTCTGCCCGCTTCATCGCGTCGGTGCTCCAGTCGTAGCTGCCCGTGTGTGCGGCTACTGGTCCGAACTGCACGATGCGACGGCACGCTATGGAGCAGGTGGGCCTGCGGTCTGCCTTGTACGGGCGCCGGATCGAGGTACCGCACGCGGTGCACGCGGTCGACACAGGGGCGTGTCTGTTGGGCTGGTGCTTGCGGTTGTAGTGCGTGGAGCACAGGCCGAGAGCACGGTGCTTGTTCGGGCATCCAGGTTCGGTGCAGGTCTTGGCGCGCGCGGGGGTGAGCGTTGGCATGTCGGTCTCCGGGTATGGCGAAGCCCCCGACACCCGGATGGGTCGGGGGCTTCTACTCGCCGGGATCAGAGGCGAGTGCTGGTGGGTTGGTCAGTGCAGGCCGAAGGTGCCGGGCTGCTCTCGCGCCGTGCTGCTGGCGTGGCAGAGACCGCAGAGTCCGCGCCCGCGCGTGGGGTCGTTGTGGTCGAGCCCTCGTTCGATGAGGTCGCGCTTGCTCAGCGGCCAGTGGTCTGCGTGCTCGCTTGGTCGGGCGCATGCGGAGTCCGGGTCGCTGCACTTGGGGCAGCCGGGGCAGACGCAGATGGGATCGCGGGCCAGGACTGCCGGCCGGAAGCGGGTCTCGTGTTCTCGTCCGTACCCGCGCTGTCTCGCTGTGCCGCGCCGTTGTTCCGCTTCACGTCGATGGTCGTCGCACTTGCTGCCGCGATCGCTGAACTCGGGGCAGCCGGGCACGGAGCAGACTCGCCAGCCTGTACGTCTGGGCATGGCGGCCTCCCGTTCAGCTTCGGGTGGCGAGACGGCGGACAGCGGCCTTGGCGTGATCCCAGGTGAAGGGGGCGTCGGGCGTTCGTGCCTTGCTGAGTCTCGGAGCCGGTCGCAGCGTGAGCTTGCCGTCGGCGTCCTTCATCCAGCGGTAGGGCTTGTCGAACAGGATGGCCTCGCCTGCGTATCGACGGGGTTCCATGCGGTGCCTTCCCGTCACGTGATGCCGAGGTAGCCGGACAGCCGCACGATGTTCTCGGATCCGGGTGGGTCGAAGGACACGTAGACGCGGTAGTCGCCTTCCGTGTGTGTATGTCTGGGCATCACCCCTCCACGTGGTACGTGAACGACAGAGATGCGCTGGCACCGGGGGCGTTGGCGGTTGCCACGCTGAAGCCGCCGGTTCCTTCTGCCGTGGCGTACAGGCCTGCCGATGCGGTGGCCGCATTGCGAGGCGTGAGCGTCACCTTGGGGACGGCCGCGTATGCCGACGCGTAGGTGACGGTCGCGATCGTTCCCGCTGCTGGTGAGGCGACCGCCGTGGTGTTGACGGTCCCGGAGGAGTCGTTGGCTCCGTTGCTGGCCGCGGTGGCGCTCGCGGACTGGGCTCCTGCCGCGATGGTTGCCGCGCTGGCTCCGGATACGCGGTGGGCGTTCTGTGCGAGGGTCCCGTTGACTGCGACCTGCCCACTGGAACGGGTCACTCGGATCGGAGTCGCGAGCAGGTTGCCGGAGTCGTCGTAGGAGTTGAGTTCCCAGTCGGAGCCCGCATTGGAGCCGCCCTCTGCGGTGCCGTTGGCGCGCATGTACCACCGCTTGACGCCTGCGGTTTGCCAGACGAAGGCGCGGACGCTGCCGGAGGCACCGTTGACGCGCGCGCCCTCGATCGTGCCGGAGCCTGCGTTCGATCCGGATGTGACGCCAGCTGTGGCCTTGATGTCCTGGTTGAAGATCTGTGTGCTCTGCCAGGTGCGGGCGGGTCCGGTTTCCAGCAGGTTGGATGCCTGCCGGGTGCCGATCATTGTGTTGAGGTAGGCGTTGATTCCCGCCGTGTTCTGCGGGACGAGGCCGAAGTTGCAGTATGCGGTGCCTCGACTGTCGATGACATCGTTGAGGGCGACGGTCACGTTCGCCGATGTTGACGCGTTCTCCATGAGGATGCCGACGTTCTGGGTGGCGTCCGCGCTGGAGATGGCGGTGGTGCCGTCGGCGAGGAACTGCGTGCCGATGTCAACGATCACGTTGCCGGTGACCTGAACACGCCTGGCGCCGTTGAGATAGACGCCAGCGCGGGCGGCCTGTCGGATGTGGTTGCCGACGACGGTGATGCCGGTTGCCCAGTCGGTCGGGTTGGCGCGGTCCGTGGTCGGGAAGCCGCCGATGTAGACGCCTGCCCCGTTGGCATCGCTGGGCTGGTCGCTCGGCCCTCGGAAGAGACCGCAGTCGATCTCGTTGCCGACGACGGCGCCGTGCTTGGCCGCGTAGTCGATGTACACGCCGTTGAGGCCGACGTTTTTTACGACGTTGCCGGTCACGGCAAAGCTGGTGGGGCCCTTGTCGGTGCCGAAGCCTGCGACCCAGATGCCGTTGTAGGCGACGTTCTCGATCGTGTTGCCCGTGCAGGTGATCTTTTGGCAGCCGCGGGAGAGGCTGACGCCGTTGTCGGCGCCCTGCATCACATGGTTGCCGTTGTAGATCACTTCTTGGCAGAAGAGGAAGCCGCAGTCCTGATTGTTCGTGAACTCGCAGCCGGTGACGGATACCTTGCCGCGGACGCCGCCGATACGGATGGGCAGGGCGGACATGTTGCGTACCGCGCAGTTCCGCATGGTGAAGTTCGTGAGCTGCGCCTGGCCGGAGCCGGTGGTGTCGAGGTCGCCGCTGAGGAACACCGCAGTCTGCGCGCCTGCGCCGGACGTGGTGCGGGCTCGCTTGGGTGCTGCCGGGAACTCGTTGACGGGCCCGAGGAAGGTGATTCCTTCGAGGGTGAAGTCGGTGAAGGTGATCGTGCTGCCGTAGATGATGTTGCTGTTGCCGGTGTGGGTGATCACCGTGCCGGGGACGCCGGCGAGGGTGACGTTCGACCGGGGGGTGATCGACGACGATACCGTCCAGGTATCCCCGGACAGCAGGACGCGGCCTCCGCCGCGCTGCGACACGGTGAGGATCGCCGTGTTGATCGCGGCAGCGTCGGTTGTCGGGTTGCCGGTGGGGGTGAGCTGGGTGGTTCCGCCGAGGACGGTCATCGTGCCGGGTCCGGCGGTGGAGGTGTCGGCTACCAGGCCCTGGAGGTTGAGTGCGGCGAGGAGGCTGGCCAGTGCGGTGCCGTCGGATCGGCTGCCCGCAATGGTCTGCTGGCCTGTGGCGGCGGCGCCGTAGAAGCCGACGGTGCCGAGCAGGTTGAACGGGCCGTTGACTTGGCCGGTCTGCAGCGTCGTGTAGTAGCTGAACGTCTTGTTCCCGGCGACCGTCTGGTCCGCGGTGAGGTCGACGAACGGCTGCGTGGCCGATCCGGTTCCGCCTTGGGCGACAGGCAGCGGTGCGGCCAGGTGGGTGGTGACGACCTGCGGGTTGGGGAGCGTGCCGCCGAGGTCGCCTCCTGCCGCGGTTCCCGTTTGGAGGGCTCCGGTGATCCGGGCGTCGTCGCCTGCTGCCACGGTGCCGGTAGTAGTGCCGATGTTGCGGGTGGCGGCGTTGCCGAGGCCGAGGTTTGTGCGGGCCGTGTTGGCGCTGCCGAGGTCGGACAGGTTCGCCGTCTTGGCGAGTTTGCCGTCGGCGTACACCACGGCAGAGGCCAGCGCGGCGGAAGCGGCCCCAGCCGCGTCGAAGGAGGCGATGGTCGCCGTCGAGAGTTGCGGGTTGGGGTAGGTGCCGGCGAGTGCTCCGCCTGCTGGTCCGCTCGGGGGGATGCTCTGGCCGCGACTGTCGGGGGCGGAGATGGGTGAGAGCGCGGACAGGTCGATGGTGGCGCCGAGGGTGGACGGCAGGCCGATGTAGTAGGTGCGGCGGGCGCCGGGGAGTTGCTCGTCGACGTGCCAGCGCCATCCGGTGGGGAGGACTCCAGGGGCGTCGGTGGTGAGGAGGTCGATGCTGGCCGCGCCGTTGGTGTCGAGGGTGGCGGGCCCGGAGCCGCTGTAGATCGCTTTGTGGGTGGCGTCGACGAGGACGGTGGACGGGGTGAAGATGATGCGTCCGCTGTTGCCTGCGCCGCCTGCCGGGACGGGCCGGTTGATGGTGACCGTGATCGTTGTGGCGCCGGTCGGGAAGGTCAAGGGAAGCACCTCCCGTCACCTGCGTCGGTATCGATCTGGTCGTTGCCGTGTACGCGGCGTGTGCGGCCTGTCATCATTCGGCGCATGTCTGACACGACCGATGCGCCTGCCGTGCCGCCGATGCCGGAGAATCCGCCTGCTGCGGGGAGGCGTTGGCCGCACCCGCTGATGACCGGGCTTGTCGGTCTCGTCGTTGGGGCGGGCGCCGTTGGCCTGGCATGGGGTCTGTCCAGTAGCGGGTCGAGCGCGCCGAAGACGTTCACGCTGAGCGGGGCGATGACCCTGACGGGCGACAACGTGCCGTCTGGGGAGACGAGCGAGGACTGCACGGGCTACAGCGGCTTTGACGACATTGCCAAGGGTGCCGGGGTGACGGTGTACGACTCGGCGGGGAAGGTCGTGGCGACGGGCTCGCTCGGTACGGGCAAGCCGAAGTCGGCGGCGTGCGTGTTCCCGGTCTCGGTGGCTGGCGTGCCGGAGGGTTCGAAGTTCTACCAGGTCGAGGTCTCCCACCGCGGGAAGATCACCGTGTCTTCGGCGGAAGCCAAGGCTGGCAGGTTCGCCGCGTCGCTGGGCTAGGGGGTGGGCCGCCCCCGTAGAGGCGGCCCCCATGAATAGCCTTGCCCCGCCAAGCCCGACCTCGCCGAGCGTTGCCTCGCCTAGCCGAGCCGAGCCTTGCCAAGCCCGGTCATGCCGAACCCGGCCGAGCCGATCCTTGCTGTGTGGAGACTATCCCGCCTGCTCCAGCCGGGCGAGCCGTGCCTTCAGTTCGGCGATCTCCGCTTCGCTGCGCTCAGTCCGTTCCGAGACCTCACTAACGACCGACTCCAGCCGCTGTTGCCGGACATCGAATCTGCGGTTGAAGTCCATCTGGAGCGACAGGGCCCGCGCCGTGGCCTCGGTCAAGGCCCGCACTTCGGGCGAGAGGCCGTTGAGGTCGATGTTCACGACCTTCGAATGCCCACGCGTGAGAGCCCGGCTCGACCTGCGCTGCTGCCCGCGAGCAAGGACCACGTGCTCGTCTGCGCGGACGACGCGGTAGCCGACGTTCGGAACGGCGACGAGTGCGTGCTTGTCCACAGTCTCGAAAGTGCGAGCGGCTCGTCGCACGGCCGCTTGGATCGTGGACCGGTCCGTGACCGCGTTGAGTTCCAGCACTTCAGCTGCCTGCTCGTAGGTGAGTACGTCGTCCACGTTGAGCGGCTTGAGCGCGTCGTAGATCGTGCGCCAGCGAGCCAGGTCGCCGACCGCTTCGAACGGCGCGGTCACAGCTTCACCACCTGCGCGGTGAAGCGGCCGAAGCGCGGCCGGTAGTCGCCGAGGCCGATCATCGAGCCTGCCGTGTCCGCGATGTCCTTGAACTCCTCCAGCGACAGCAGCGCCGTATCCAGCGTTCCGTCTGCCTCTACGGTCCACTGGCGGAACCTGGGGCGGCAGCGCATGACCCGGTTCGTCTGAACCTTCACGGACTTCATATGCCGGAAGTTCTCGTCCGCCCACAGCCCGTCTACGTCTCGCGGACCCTGGTAGCCGAGCGGGTTCACGTCCGTGGAGATGAACACGCCGCGTGTCACCTTCACTCCAGCGCGCGTGACCTTCGCTGCATCGATCAGGCAGCGCTGGATGTTCTCGCCGGGGATGAACGGGCCGACATCGGGGTCGATGTAGAGCCCTCCAGCGTGCTCCAGCCGCGCCAGCTTCTCGTAGTCCTCGTCGGTCTTGGTCCGCTTGGAACTGACCGCCTTCATAGCTTTGGCCATCGGGTCGAGCGGGTTGGCCAGCCGGGCGCTGGCATCAGCAGTTCGGCAGTGCCAGTGATGATGATCCGGAATTCCATGCTTCCTCCTGGGTGTGCGGAAGCCCCGAGCCAGGAGGACTCGGGGCTTCCTTCCTGCGGTGATCAAGCCGCAGGTGTATGGGGTGGGGTGGTCAGCTCCAGGACCAGCCGCGCACGTATTCGATGTCCATCTGGGCGCTGGTGTTCGGTGCGGCCTTGTCGCCGTTGAGCGCGGACTCGTTTTGGATGTCCCAGCTCATCGGCTTGTCGGGCACGGCGGTGGTGCTGTGGCCGACGAGCTTGCCGTCGAGGTAGAAGCGGACGTCACCGGGCCGCCACTCGATGACGGAGGTTCGCCAGGCGCCCCACGTCTTGCCGGTGTCGTAGCCGTCCTGGTCGCCGCCGATGCTGTTCTTGTGGTGCGCGAACGCGGCGATCTTCCCGTTCCACTCCAACTCGGGGAAGTCAACCTCGCAGTTCGGGCAGCCCGCATCGTTGACGGGCCACAGAAGGTGCGCCGACTTGTAGCCGGTGGCGACTTTGCTGACGCGGAAGCGTTCCTCGTACCGTCCGTACCGCTGGCCCATCATCGCCTTGGGGACGATGGTCGCGGAGTGGATGTTGCCGGTAGCCCCTCGCCACATGCGGATGTGCAGTTGCCCGCCGGAGATCCACAGCGTGGTGGCCGGGTCGTAGTAGCCGCCGACCGGGTAGTGCCACTGGGTGGCCGTGTCGGGCCAGCCTGCCGGGTACGCCCACCAGCTGGCGCGCACCGAGCCGGTGAGGCCGCCGCAGTACGCCGCCTTGGTGTCCGCGTTGTGGTTGCAGTCGGTGAAGCGGCCTTTGGTCACTGCCGTGTTGAATCCGTCGGCGTAGCGCAGGTGCCAGGTGGGGGCTGCTTCCGCGGTGGGTGCGGTGAGCCCGGCGAGTAGGAGGCCGGCGGCGAGTGCGGCGGCTGTGAGGATGCGGCGCATGGCACCCCCAGGTCTATGCGGTGCCGCTGGGCGTGGGGTCCGACACGCTGGGCGTGGTCGTCGGAGTGGGCGTGGCGGTCACGGACGGCGTCGGCTCGGGTGTCGCGGATGGCGCCGTGCTGGGCGTCCTGCTCGGCGGCTTGCTCGGCGTGGCCGTCGTGCTGCTTGGCGCCGGGCTCGGGCTGTCGTGGGTGCAGGCGACGGGTCCGACGAGGAACGCGGCGACGAACAGGGCGGTGATGACAGGGCGGCGCACGGGTCTCCTCGGGTTGCGGGTCCGCCGCCTGGGCGCTGCGCTCGTCGCGGTGCACCGGCAGGCTTCCGGACGGAGGCTTCTTGGGCCTCATCGCCAGGCGGCGGACGTTTGGCTGTCCCGCCGCCCGACGGGGGGAATGTGAGGCGGCGGGACGTCGGGGCCTGATGAGCGGCAGGACCCGGCTGGGGGTTTTGCGTCCGCCCGGCCCCCCATAGGGCCGGGCGGACGGTGAGCCGAGCGCTGGGCGCTGCGAGGCCCGAGCCTGCGCCACCACCGACGCAGGGGCTTTCAGGCGGCGTGGGCGATGCGGACGCGCCCCTTGACCTTTGGTGGCGGGGTCGGCGTGGTGACCTCTCGGGTCTCCCTGTCGCGCTCGGCTGGGTCGATCTCCATGAGGTCGTACCGAGCGTTCTTGCCCGTGCCGTAGACGGTGATCCGTCCTTCGGATGCCCAGCGCCAGATCGTGCCGATCGGGCGTCCGGTCCAGTAGGCGACGTCGGCCGCAGTGGCGAGCGCGATGGAGGGCACGTCCACCTCCAGATACGACGAAGGCCACCCGGGTGGCGGGTGGCCTTAGCGCGAAAGTCGTGCGATCTAAGCAGATGATCGCTTCGGTTATCGGCGTTTGTCAACATCGTTGGCCACAACCAACGCTTACGCCGCCTTGCGCCCTCGATTCGCGAGGGACTTCAGATCTGACAGGAAGTACAACTGGATGCCGTTCTCGTCGTGGAGGACGTGGTGCAGCTTCTTGCGGTGGACCCACACGCGCGCCGTTCCCAATCGAATGCCGAGTTGGCGGGTCCCGGCTTCCAGGGTGACCAGATGCGTGGTGACGGGCAGTTCAGGAAGTCGAGCGCGACTGGGGCGCCGTGAGAGGTTCTGAAGCGTTGGCCATGTCGGGTTTGGCGCGCCGTGCTCCTCGCGGACGCTTGCGATGTGCGCTTCGAGCGCGTCGTCGCGGCGGAAGTACTCTGCGGCGTTACTGAGCCGGAGGGCGCGGAACTGCTGGTGCCTCTCAGCTTCCTCTGCTCGCCCGCCGGGTTCCCAGGCGAGGATTTCGTCAGGCAGGAATCCACCGAATCGCTTGTGCGGCTTCGAGGTGTAGCCGATCTTCACGAGCTTCCCTCGCCGCGCGTAGTACACGATCGAGGAGGGGATGCGCCCGGGGCGGCGATCTTCTTCGTCCTGAAGGTGCTGCGCGTACTTCCGTCGACCATCGGCGATTGCCTGGTTGATCGTCTCGGCGTCGAGGTCTCCGCCCGTGCGTCGTATCCGTTGGAGCTCGGCAGCGATGAGCACGAAGGCGGGTTCGTCCTGATCGACTGCGTCCACCAGGACCTGGACGCCGGGGCGGACCCCAGACGACCCTTCACGGACCATCCCGTAGGGCCTGGCGAGAGGGATCTTGCGGCTACTCTGAATCATGTCGGCGCTCCTTCGTAGCGTCGGCCACGCCCCGGGATCGGTCGCACGATCGCCGGGGTCTCAACTACCCCAATTCTACCGGCTTTTCGATCTATTCGTCGGGGTTCGCGCAGGTCAGGATGGATGCCGCTTCCCGCCGCTCCCGCATGCGTAGCCGGTACCCGGCTTCGAAAAAGTGATGACGCTCGAACGGCTCTTCCATGCGGGGGCGCATGAACTCCATCGCGTCGACTTCCAACACTGCGGCGATGATGGAGAGTTCGTCCACGGTCAGGTTCCTGCGAAGCCCTTCGGGCCTGGCGTTCCGCTCGATCTGGGTCAAGGTCAAGTAGTTGAGCCAGGCGTACCCACGAGAAATGCATTCGCTGGCCAGTCGCTTCCGGCTCCAGCTTCTTCCTTCGCGGACGGTCTTCACGCGCGATCCAACGAGGTCCGAGACCTCTACCTGGTCCTCAGTGCGATGCTTCGGCATAGCTCCGTCCTCGGTCGTCGGCCACTACGCTGCCGCACCCGTCTGCTGAATCTGCTCGGCAGCCACAGCCTCCTGCGCGGCCCGCAACTCCCGCCACTCCCCCAGCGTCTCCCACCGGCTGCCGCACGCCCCGCAACGAACCCGGTGGCTGGCGGCCGAGGCGGTCAATGGCTGCCCGCACAGGCCTGCTTCGAGCCGTCCGGGGCAGGCGCCGATCTGGACACGGCCCGGCTTGCGCTCGTCGTTGACTATGGCGGTGCATTCGCCGTGCAGGCGGCGCAGGTCGTCGATGTCCTGGCCCACCGACTCGTAGGCGTCGCACGCCCACGGCAGGTTGTTGGCGAGGAACGTGACGTGCTCGGGGACGGCTTGTGTTGGGGAGCCGCGCCAGGGGGCGACGGTCCATCCGAGCGCCTTCCGCCACGAGTCCTCAATATCCCGCAGCCGGGCGGCTGCACCGCCAGGCCCGACGAGCGCGAGGACTTCGAGCCGGGGCGGTATCGGCGGAGTCTTCGAGCCGGACGAGCCGCCGCCGGGGCGCCGTGCGCCACGCATGAGGGCCGCAGTCGTGTTCAGCTGCCGGAAGAGGACGGGGAGTTCGGCTATGCGGGTGGCCGTCCGGTCTTCGCAGGGCCGGCAGGCTTGCCGGTCGAGCTCGTCAGTCCAGAGTTCGCGTCCGCAGGGGTTGCAGACCGGCCAGTTGTAGCCGTCGTCGTCGGGGGTGTGGTCGTGCATGCTGCTGCTCCTCGGCGGTGGTACGGGAAGCGGGGGCACTACTGAGCCAATATTGCCCCATGGGGTTGACACCGCGGGTCGATGTCATAGCGGAGGCCCGCCCCGAACTCAGGGCGGGCCTTGCGCGTGCTGGTCGGCCCTTCACCCCTCCCAGCCGCGGGCGACGTCCAGCGCCCGGCGCAGCGCGGACGCGAGCGGGAGACGCTGGGCTTCCGGCAGGGTCACGGACGCGGCCACGGTGCCAGTGTCGGTGTCCTCGATCGCGGTGAGCGTGAATGCGTCCGCCATCGGGTTGAGCGCGAGTCCGCTGTCGTCGCCGAGCCAGGTCCCGATACGGCCCTTCGCCGTGCCGTCCGTGTAGTGCGGCTCGTGCTCCCAGTGCGATGTGACGGGCTCGCCGAGGACGGTGAGCAGGGCCGGGAGGTCGGTGGTGGTGATGGCGGCCTGCGCGGCGTGGGCCTTGTCCCTGGTGACGCGGAGGTACACCTCGGCGCAGCCCGGGTCCTCACGCAGGCCGGCGGGGATGACGGTGAGCGTCGCCCCGTCGGGGGTGGTGTAGTCCCAGGGCTGGGGGGTGAGTTCGGCGGTGACGGTGTTGAGGGCGTCGCGGAAGTCCACGGCTGGCTCCTTCGGTTCGGGCCGGTGAGGCGGCAGGTCAGACGGTGCGGCGGGTGGCACGCTTCCAGCTGTTGCGCTCGCTGCGCTTGGCGCGCCGGCGGGTGATCACTGCGGGGCCCCGTCGTACCAGTCGGCGGGCAGCTCGCACAGGTGCCAGTCCGCGGGCAGCGGTGCGAGGGGCTCGGCGTCGGCGGAGCAGGGCGCCGGCCAGGTGCGCCGCCAGCTGCGCGCATGCCGGACACGTTCGCCGAGGATCGGGTTCCAGCGGAAGATCTCGATGATTGAGATGCGGGTGAAGGATCGGGCGTGCCCGAACTCGTCGGTGAACGCGACAGGGGCGCCTGCCTCCGCCGCTTCCAGGTACGAGCGGGCCGTCTTGTAGGCCTCTTCGGCGGTGGCGTAGCGGCCGAGCCGGGCGGAGTTGACGTCCAGGGTGAACGGGTGGGCTTCGGGGTTGGACACAACAGGCTCCTTACGGGGTGGTGACGGCGGACTGCGGCGGCTCAGTACCAGTGGCCGTCGGCGTTGCGGGTGTTGACCCAGCTCTCGGCGTAGGGCTCGCTGGCACCCTCGGGCATCGGGTAGCGGATGACGGCGTGATGCCGGTAGGTGGCCAGCACGGTGGCGGGACTGGGGGGTCCGCTGACGTGGTGAATGGTGATCTCGTCACCGGCGCGCAGGCCGAGGAAGTCGGCGGTGGGGATCATGGCGACGTTCCTGCGCCACCAGCCCCAGGCCTTGCCGTCGCCGCGCGGGCTGTCGGGCATGGGCTCGAAGTCGTTGCCGGGCCGGTAGTCGTAGGCGTAGCCGGGGTTGAGGGCCCAACGGGTCTGGGTGAGGGTGGGGCTGTAGAGGTGGCCACGGTCGAAGGCTGCGGGCACCGCCGAGTCGGGGTATGCGGGGGCGGTCACAGCAGGCCTTCCGGGTCGGCGAACAGGGCGGCGGTGCGCGCCCACTGGTGGCGGTCGCCGTGCCCGTCGGGCATCAGCGTCGCGTTGCGGAATGCCGCGATGAGTTGAGCGCGGCGCAGGCCGTCGAAGCCGTACTCGTCGACCGCCGCTTTGCGCATCGCCTGCGCGTCGTGTGGGGTGACGAGAGACCCGGTGGGCAGCTCAGACAGGTAGATCGCCTGCCCGGCGGGAGTGAGCGTGGTGTCCATCGGGTCCCCCTTGGTGCGGTGGTTCGGTGGGCGGGCAAAGCTGTCGGGCTTGTGCCGTTAGATCAGGTCTTGCATTCAGTCCGGGATGTCGGCGATCAGGGCGAGTTCGTCTTCGCCGTAGGCGCGCATCACCTCGGACTTGCCGTCGTCGACGAGGACTCCGTAGTCCCCCCACTTGTCGAGGGGGTGGATGACGGTCCCGGGGGAACCGGCGGGGGCTCGGCTGTCGTCAACGGTGGTTCGGACGCGCTGTCCGGGGTGGAACGGCATGACGGTTCTCCTTGCGCCTTGAGGCGGGCGGCGGTGGTTCGGTGGTGAAGCCCGGCCCCGAAAGGCCGGGCGGGGTGGCTCAGGCAGCTTGTGCGAGGAGCTGGGTGCGCATCCGTGCGAAGTACTGGGCGCCTGCGCTGGTGGTGTTGACTCCGGCGTCGACCATGTCGCCGAGGAGCTTGCAGAACTGCCAGGGGCTCATCTGGTCGATGTGCTCGATCACGATCCAGGAGCCGCGTCCGTTCTTGATGTCCTTGGCCCAGGTGGAAGCGGCGTCGAAGGCTGCGGCGAAGACGGCTTCCTCGGCGGGCGGGAAGGTTCCGCGATGCATGGCGGCTGTGACGGTCCATTCGGCGATTTCGCGGTGGAGGTCGTGGCCGTTGCGGTCGCGGCGGGTGCGGGTGCCGATGGAGAGGAAGTACCGCATGGTCTTCGCGAACTGCTGGCCCTTGGTCGGCTGTTCGACCGTCTCGGCCTGCGGCTCGGATGCGGTCTCCCGGCGGACGGTCACTTTGCCGCCGCGCCGGAATCCGAGGAGGCCGCGGTTGGTGTAGACGTCGGCGAGTCGGTCGGAGGCCATCCAGTGGACGGAGTCGACGACCCAGGACCCGGTGATGGCCTGGGTTCCGTGGTCGAAGTTCCAGGCGGTGTAGGCCACGATCTCGTCGCCCTTGACGAGGTCCTCGGCGCTGATGGTGATGTCGGTGGTGGCCATTGCCGTCTCCCCTGCTGGTCTCCCTGGCGATAACTTCGCCTCGTTGACATTGACAAGGTTAGGCGCCACGGAGGAACCTTGTCAATATGAACGCAGTGAAGTTGGAAGAGTGGTGGGCCGCTAGACTTTGTCGACGTCAAGATGACAAGGGAGCATGGGTGGCCGACCCGAACGCCGAGTACTGGACCGTCGCTGAAATCGCCGAGTACTGGGGCGTCAAAGAGCAGACGGTGCGCAGCTACCGCTCACGCAAGCGCGGCGAACTGCCCGACCCCGACCGCGTCTACGGACGCACCCCGCTCTGGAGGCCAGTAACGATCATCAACTTCGTTCGCCCCGGTCAAGGCGCACGCACCGATCTGCGCGACGAAGCCAAATCGACAGAGGACCCGCCCCCTGCCGAGTAGCCCGCTTCCCGGATTCCGCCCCGTCTCCCCCACCACCCCGGGCACACTGCGGGTATGAGCGACGTCGTCTACATGGTGCGGGCGAAGAGCGAGGCCTCCTGCCAGCGGGAACTGGACCTGATCTGCGAGCGCATGGGGGCGGTACCGGTGACGAGCCCGACGGACGCAGCCGGACGCGACTGGGTCGCCCGCGCTGTCCCCGCCCGCACGACGAAGGCCCCGACCGCGGATGGCGGTCGGGGCCCTGGCGTTTCGGGGTAGGTCAGCAGTCGCAGTTCTCTTCCTTCTGCTGACAGTCGTCACAGCGGGGGCAGTCGCAGCCGCACGCGCAGTCGGCGTGCTCCGGGCCGACGCCGTAGCAGAGGCAGCCGGACTCCCCGCACGCCCGCTGTTCGTCCTCGTCGTGGTCGGCTTCGGCAACGTAACGCTCGTCGATGCTCATAGATCCGAGTGTCCTCCTACTGCCGGTTGTTGGTTTTGGCCCACACGCCGCGAGTGCTGCTGTGGAACGGTATGGCGGTCATCGTCCGATGGCGTTGCCGGGGGCCATGCGGATGATCCCGTCGGGCTCGTCGAGCACCAGCCAGTCATGATGCGGCTGGCACCAGTACAGGCCCACAACTTTGCGCTCACCGCAGTAGGAGTGCGTGCCGGGGAACTGATAGCCGCAGATCTGACTGCCGCGACTGGGTTCGCGGCCACGGATGACGTTCTTCGGCTGCCCGTCGGGCTGCGCGGGGTCGTAGATGTCCACGGTCAGCTCCACTCCCAGGTCTGGCCTGCGCGGGCTGCCCGGTTGGCGGCGTCTCCGAGGAGGATTGCGAGGTCCCCCCAGCCAGGCTCCATGGCTCGGTGCGCGGCGGCCTTGTGGAGGAGGTCGCCGATGCGTCCGGCTTCGGCGGGCGGCGTGTACACCGGGGTGTAGAGGCGGCCGTCGAAGAGGTGGGCGAGCTCCCGCCATTCGCTGCTGGTGAGGGTGTGGGCGAGGTGCTGGCCGAGGTTGCTGATGGTGAGGGCGGATCGGGTGGAGGGGACGCCGTGACTGATGCTGATTCCCATGCGGGTCCTTTCGGGTTAGAGGCTGCGGTTGTGGGCGAGTTCGGCGGCCCGGTCGAAGGCGAGCAGTACGGGCGCGGCGCTGGTCTGCTGCTTGTTCCAGGACGGGATCGTCGCCGCCTGCCAGTGGCGCTGAATGGATTCAAGGAGGAGTACGCAGGCGTCATCGGCCGCATCCCGGCTGGCGGCTTCGAGGCGGATCGCCCGGATCGGGCAGATGGCGCCCTGGTCGTCGTGCAGGGCGTCGCGGCACCATCCGTCGACAACGATCCGGTTGCGCGCCCGGTGGAGCAGGCCGGCGATCGGCGTGCTGTAGGGGTTGGGCGCCAGGGTGGGGGTGAGCGGCAGGGGCGCCGCGATCTCGAGGGTGTCGATGGGGATGTGGGCGCTGTTGATGTCGACGGCGAGGACGGCGGTGCGGCACCGTCCGTCCATCTCGGCCAGGCGCAGCGCCATCCGGGCGTCGAGGTCGAGTTCGGCCGGGGCTGCGGCCTTCGGGCTTGCTTTGGGTAGGGTTCGCGTGGTCATCTCCTGGTGCCCTTCTGCGCGTTCGCGTGCGCTGGGTAGAAGGGGCGCCCCTGGTCGCTTCCAGGCATTCGAGGGGCGCCCCGGCTGAGCTAAAGGTCTTCGCCGAAGCGGACGTGCATGGTGGCGTGGAGCAGCTGGGCGGCCTCGCTGCCGTCGGTGGTTCGGGTGGCGAAGCGGGCATTCACCTCGGCGATGATCCGGTCGGTGGTCTTGCGGTCGCCGCGGCGCTTCGCGGCGATGTAGTCGTGCACGGACTGATGGGTGATCTTCAGGTCAGACATCGGGTTCCTCCTCGATTGGTGTCAGACGCGCCAGGACCCGAGCGGGCGGCGCTTGCGGGGGTCGGAACCCTGCGCGGCGTGCTTCTCCAGACCACGGAGTTCGGCCTCGTCGAGAACGCCCTCGTAGTTGCCTCCGAGCGGTCCGGCGACCTGCGGGGCAGGCCCATCCAGGTTGCGGAGCCCTGCGGGCGGCTGCTCATAGACGGGGCCGAACCGCTGGCACAGGGTGACGGCGTCGACCGAGCCGGAGCACGGGGTGCCGGTGATCGGACGCCGGGCGTCGAAGACGTGCTCGCTGTAGGTGTGGGTGTCCTCGTAGGGGCCGAGGTTCCGGGCGTGCTTGTTGACCGTGTAGTAGCGGGTGTTGAGCCGGGCTTCCTTGGCGAACTTCTTCGCCTGACCGGGGCTCCAGGTCTTGGGCATAGCGGATCTCCTTAGGGGTGGCGGGGTTGGGGTCAGTGGCCGTTGAGCTCGTATTGGAGGACCAGGTCTTCGATGGCGGTCTCGACCGCGGGGCCGCCGAAGCGGTTGACGAGGGCCTGGATCCCGGCGGCGGCTGCCTTGTTGTTGCCGCGGGCCATGTGGGGCTGGACGGTGCGCTCGTAGGCGCTGATGATCTGGTTGTGCAGGTTCTGGTCCACGCAGGGACTCCGTTCCGGTTTGTTGTGGTTTATTCTTGCTGCTCAGGCCTGCTCAGCGGGCAAACGTGCAGGTCAGGGCTGCTCACGGGCCTGCTCACGTGCTGCTCAGAGCAGAGGTTGAGCAGGCCCTGAGCAGCAGGCTGAGCAGCTGTGACCTGCGGCTTTGTGGCGTGAGCAGGCCTGAGCAGGCCCTAATCAGGGGTACATACTTCGCGTAACGGTCACAGCAGGTGGCGGAGTCGATCACGCTTGAAGCCGCGCGGACTCTTCTCCTCGCCGATCGGACCGAGCGTGATCGGAGCACCGGCGCCGGCCTTCTTCATCAGCGCCTTGAACTCCTCGGCCGTCATCTGGCCATAGACGTCAGGCTCGTAGTCCTGCACGGCAGCGAGGAGCGTCTCGGTCTTCATCCGGTCGACGTCCGCCTTCTCCATGACCGCGACCGAGTCCTCGACCGCCCGCCGCGGAGCCCCGTCCTCGAGCGGGCCGCGCTCAACGGGCTGGGCGCCACACAGGCGCAGCAGCTGGTCCCAGGTGAGGAGCTCGACCGGGGCATCCTTCTTGATGTTGCCGTCGTTGTCGTAGGTCGCCTCGACGTACTCGGGCAGGTCTACGTTGCGCATGCCGTCGAGGCTGTCCTGGTCGGGCTCGAGCAGCCCGGCTTCGGCGCGCTCTTGGGCGAGTTTCCGTAGCGCGGCCGAGTCCGCTTCGTGAATCGCGTACTCGATCGGCTCGTCCGCCATGCCAGGCACGCCCTGGATGAAGATGTGGCCAGCGTCCTTCGGGTCGGTGTCGGTGGCCGGGGACAGCTTGTGCGGCAGGTAGCCCTCCTTGACGGAGCCGTCACCGAAAACTGCGCGGGTGTCGCCGACCTTGCACGGTCCGACGGCCTTGAGCGCCATCATCTGGGCGATGTTCTCGCCGAGGTACCGGCTGGTGCCGCCCTGGGAGGCGTATTCCACCTGGATGAGTTCCTTGCGACCTACGAGAAGCAGGTCGAAGGAGAGCAGCTTGGCGAGGTTGGACAGCTTCGGGAACTCGTCAATGAAGATCGTGAAGGCGGGGTGGGAGGCGCTGGCCTTCCACTTCTTGCCCATGCCGAGCTTGGCCCGCAGCCGGGCGCGCGCCTTCGACATGACCAGGAAGAACAGCAGGACGGCTTCGATCTGCTCGGTGGTGCGTGCGGTGATCCGGACCGCGTCACCAAGGTCTTCGAGGCCGTCACCGTGCGGATCACAGTCGATGGTGATGTTGTCGTAGCAGGCAGTCGTACCCTCGGCGAGGGCCTGGAGAATGCCGGTCTTGCCGCCACCGGACGCGGCCACCCACAGGCCCATCACGCCGGCCAGGGACAGTTCCAGCGGGTCGCCGCCAACCGAGGTCCCGATGCGGAACTTGTCAGTGATCGACATGGACTTGGGGGCGCGATAGGGCAGGCCGGGGGCGGTGGCGAACGGATCGCCCTCGACGAGACGGAGGAACGCGCAGGCCCGCCTCGCCTTGATGGGCTGCGGCTTGACTCCGTTCGTGGGTAGATCGAACCTGGTCTCCAGATCGCCGCTCTTCTCGATGATTGCCTCGGGGGTTCCTTCGCCGACGCGGACGATGCACTGCCAGCCCCACGGCTGCCGCTGCACGTCCGACACCTCGACGATCGGCACGCCCTCCGCTCGCGCCGCCAGCAGCACGCACTGGGCGAGCTGGTCAGGGGTGCGCGCGCTCCTGAGCGGGAACGGCTTGGCGCCTTCGGGCAGCTGCTCGACGGACATGACGACGTTCCCGCCGACGATCGGCGTCGCTCCCCCGGTCGGATCCGCCTGGAACGTGGCGGGCAGGCTGACCGGGGCCAGAGGGAAAGGGGCCTGGCCCTCCACGCTCCGGGCGGTGAACGGGCGGGACAGGACGTGGTACGCCCATCCCCCGGCGCCGAGCACGACGACGAGGAGGGCGGGCTGCCCCGTCGCGGCCTGAGTCGCCGCCATGCCGAAGGCGGGCACGGTGGCGACTCCACCGCCTATGACGAGTGCCGACCGGCCAGCCCTCTTGCCGTGCCGGAAGTTGGCGATCTCTCGCTCGGTGGGGGGCATGACCGGGATGGCCTGCAGCTCGGCGAGCTTGCCCTCCTCGGCTGCGACGCGGCCGGCGAGCGCTGCGAGGGTGTTGGCGTTGCCGCCGTTCTCGTCCTGGTCGGCGCGGGTCTTGGCGACGGCGAAGTGGGCGTGCGCTTCGGCAACACGCTGCTGCTGGCGGGAGATCTTCTCCGCGTGCTTACGGGTCTTCGCTTCGGTGGCACCCTGGATGACGTCGACGTGGTCGAGGTCGCCGGTGGCCATCCAGTCCTTCACGCGGGCGACCAGGTGGCCTCGCTGCACGGCGAATCCGGCCTTCATCCGGTCCACGAGGGTGGGCTCTTCGGGCTCGGCGACCTTCTCGGTGGGCTGCTCTTCGGTCGGCTCGGGCTGCGCTTCGGTGGCCACTGGCCGGGTTCCTTCCGTGGGTTGGGGCGGGGCCCGCGGCGTGCGGGCCCCGTGGGCTAGTGGTTTAGAGGCCGGACCAGACGTTGCCGAGGCTGCTGCCGACGGATCCGCCGAGCTGCTGGACGAGCGGACCGAAGAAGGTGGGGGCGAGGTAGACGCCGAGGGCGACGCAGGCTGCAGCCTGGACGAACTTGACGTGCCCCTTGCGGACCATGACGATCACGACGATCAGGAGGCCGACGCCCATGGCGACGGTGAGGCTGATGGTCCCGCCGCCTGCCTGCGTGGTGATCTGCTGGTTGTAGCCGGTCTGCTGGCCGGTGACGGGGTTCTGGATGGCGGCGCCCTGCCCGCCGTCGGTGGTGAGGCCGGTGGTGATACCGGCCGGGTCGGTGGTGTCCGACTTCGCGGCGGCGAGAACGACCGTCGACGTGTGCTCGGGGCTGGCCTTGTAGGCGGCGGCGTCCAGCCCGCGGACGTGGACGACCCGGCCGTCCGGCATGTTCACCGGCGCTCCGGTGGCCCGGGTGATGGCGGCCTGCATGTCGGCGGCGGACGCTGACGGCGCGGTCACGGTGGTGATGGCGGCGGCGCCCCCGAGGAGGGCTACGGCCGCGCTGCCCGAGACGGCGATCCGGCGGATGGTGGTGTTCATGACGATCTCTCCTGAGGGGTGGGTTAGTTGTCGCTCGGGCGGTCGTTCTTGGCGGTCTCGGTCCGCTCGATGCGGGCCTGCTTGCGGGCGACGTCAGAGAACTTCGGAGCGTCTCCAGATCGGCGCACGCCGCGCACCTTGGGCCCGGTCTTCGAGCCCCTTCCAAAGCCGGGGGGTAGATGTGGAACACGCTGCGCGTTCGTGGTCTTGCTGAGGGTGCTGACGGGCCTCTTCAGGCGGGCTGCTTCGACCCTCATCTCGGCGGCGTTCCGCATCCGGAAGACCTCTGCAGACTCGCCCGGGAGCGCCCCATCGACGTCGAGCTTGGCGCGCTTCCAGATCGCCTCGGTGATGGTCGTCTCGCCGAGGTCTGCGGCAAGCCTCCTGGCGTGCTGGTGGACCTTCGGGAACTCCTCGGCGCGCTGCCGGTCGAGCTCTTCAGCGGCTTCCCGGGCGGCCTTCTCTCGGTAGGCCAAACGCTCGGCGTCACGCCTCTCCGATTCCGCCTTCTCGGCCGCGATCCGCTCGGCTTCCCTCTTGGCCGCCTTCCGCTCCCGACGAGTCAGAGCGCCGTCCCGTCGCCGGATGCGGCCGTGCTCGTGGAGGTCCCACACGCCGGGGCCGGCGATCGAGGCGAACGCGGTCGCCAGGGCTGTACCGGGGTCGAAGCTGTGGAGGCCGTGGTACAGGTTGATCGCGGCGGCGATCAGGGCGAGCAGCCAGACGATCGCCCGGTAGTGCCAGACCGGCCGCTTGCTGACGGCGGCAGCACGGGCGCCGCGGTGGACGACCCAGGCGGAACCTTCGAGCATGACCGGGGCGGCAGCCATCCAGGGCGCGTGCGGGTTCCAGAAGAACGACATCTGGACGGGCAGGGAGACGATGCCGCAGACGACGGCGAAGCGGATCGCGTAGGACCGCCACTTGTCATCGGCCTCGGCGATCTCCTGAGCGGCCTTCTGCTCGGCCGCCTTCCCCTCCGTGGCCGCCTCGTTGGCCTCGGCGCGCGCCCGGTTGGCTTCGTCGCGCTTGCGGTTGGACTCGGCGATCCGGGCCTCGCTGGCAGCTTCTTCCTCGCGGCCCCGGCGCTCAGCCTTGTCGTTGAGCAGCCGCTGCTTGCGGGCGTCTTCCTCGGCCTTGATGCGGGTGGCGTCGGCTTCGGCCTCAGCCTTGATTCGGCGCTCCTCGGCTTCAGCTTCGGCGGCGATGCGCTGCTCTTCGGACTTGGCCCACGCCTCGGCACGAATGGCCTCGGCCTTGGCCTGGGCAACCACCTCGGACTCGACGGCGGCTGGCTGAGCGGTGGGCGGTTCGATGTTCTCGGCCTGGGTGGGAGTGGCCCCTATGGGCTGCCAGTCCCCCATCACAAGCGGGGCAGGCGGCCGGGTGTGGCCGTTCACCTTCGGCGGACTGGCAGTCATGGCGCTGGTGTCCTTCCTGGACTTGGTGGGGGTACGGGGTGGCTTGCGATGGGGGCTAGTCGATGCGGTCGACGGTGACGATCAGGTCGCGCGGGTCGGTCCTCGCGGCTGCGATCCGCTGCTGCAGGTCGTCCTCGTCGTAGACCGCGATCGAGTCGAACGAAGCGCCAGAGACCGGGTCGACCTTCGCTCCGATACGGGAGGTCGCGGTGAGGATCCAGGTCGGCATCAGGCGCTCCTCATCACGTCGAGGACGCGCCCGTCTGCGGTGACGTAGATCCCGTCCTCGCAGACCGGGCACTCGTACAGCGGGCCGAGGATGCCCTCGGCGAAGGTCATGGACTGGCGGCAGCAGACGGGCGGATCCGACGGCGACAGGCGATCACCGGGAACGACAGTGGCGATAGGGCGACCCATCCCGATCACGCCGCCGGGAGGCTGCGCTGGTAGGCGCGAATGTCGGCGTCGGTGAAACCGAGACGCCGGGCGGCGGCCTGGTCGGCGTTGAAGCCGGCCAGCTCGAAGCCGACGAGCGGGCGCTTGTCGGCCTCCCGGCCTGCCTTCATCTCGAGGCCGATAGCCGCCGTGTACAGGGCGTCCTTCTCGGCCTTGGTCAGATTGCTGCGCATGTGGATCAGTCCTCTCGGGTTGGGGGTGGTCGGGTTGGTCGGTCAGGCTTTGCGGAGCTGGTCTTCGGTGAACGTCGGCGTGCCGAGCGCCAGGTCGAGGTGCGGGTCGCGGATGCCGTCGACCTCCACCCGCCCGTCGCCGGTCGGCCACGCCTCGCCGGTCCGCCCGACCAGGCCGGGCGCGTCCGGGCTGGACGTGACGGTCACCCGGGTGCGCTTCTCAATCGCCATGGGTCTCCCTCGATGCGGTGGACGGGTGGTGGTGCGCGCCCCGGGATGCGTTCGCGGCGACGTCCGTGGTGACCGGTGCCGGGGCTGGGCCGTGGCGGCGGGGCCGCGGGGGACGAATCCCACCGCCACGGCGATCAGGGGTCAGGCCGCTGCGGCCCGGTCGGTGAGCGCGGCGAGCTGGTCGACGAGCCGCTCCCCGAACGGGTTCGCCGCGTCGATCTCCCGGGCCCGCTCGAAGATGGCGTCCAGCGCCCGGCCGTCGCCGGCCCGGTCGGCGGCGATCGCCCGGAGGGTCAGCTCGGCGGACTCGTCGCCGCGCACCTCCTCCCAGGAGGCCTCGACCTGGTCGACGAACAGACCGGCACGGATCTCCCGCACGGTGTCGGAGACGGCGTGGAGATCGGCGCTGAAGATGAACGGAGACATGGGGGTGCCCTTCACGTGGTCAATCAGGAATGGGGATGGGGTGGAAAGCCGCGCTGACGGAGGCCGCGGGGGATTGGGCTTCCCCGCCAGCGCGGCGGTCTTGGGTCTAGCGGGGCCGGGTCTCGGAGCGCTTGTTGACCTGGGCGAGCTTCTTCGACAGCTCCTTGTGGCCGGCGTCGTCGAGGCGGGTCATCGCTGGCCCTCCGCCTCGTCCGCGATGACGAGGAAGCGGTCGCCGGGCAAGTCCTGCACGACGGTCGCCGGAATGCCCTGGTCGCGGAACTCCTGCGCCTGCTCCTCTGCGGGGAACTGACCGCGGGGGTGGCCAGCCTGCGTCTCGGCGAGAATCTTGGGTGCCATCACTGCACCGCCGTCGCGCTCGGCTGGTCGGTCCACGAGAACCATCCGGACTTGCCGAACGGGGCGCCGTGCGGGTCGCCGGCCGAATGGCCGCCAGCGCAGGTCATGTAGTCGCCGGTCGGGGTGCGCATACCGCGGGCAGTACGCACCGAGCAGCTGCGGCGGACGTAGGACGCGAGGTCATGGGCCAGGCGGTCGGCCGGCGACATCGGGGTCGTGGTGCTCATGCCGTCACCGCCGCCCGCGCGTTGCGGATGCCGCGGAGGGTGATGCGAAGGATCGTGCCCGGACGGGTCGCCCACAGCTTCTCGGCGCGCTCCCGGCGCCGGCCAGCGTTCCGGTAGGCGACGGCCAGACGGTGGTAGCTGTCCCGCTGCGCCTTCATCGTGGCGATCTCGTCGTCCGAGATCTCACCGGCGAACCCGCCGATGAAGCCACGGACGGACAGCTGCACCGACAGGGACCGGGAAGCGGTCTCGTAGTAGCGCATCGCCGCGTAGTGGGAGCGGGCGGTGGGGACGGTGCGGTCGGGGCGCACGGGCGCACCGATAAGATCTGTCGTAGCCATGAGGGGACCCTTCAGAGATTCCTCGTGGTGAGGGCCGGCCTGCGATGTAGGAGTCGCGGTGTCCGGCCCGTCTTCATTTGTGGGGTGCCGTCCGCGGACTGGGTCCGGTAGGAGTGGACGACTGACGCCTTCAAGGGGGTCCTTGTAGCCGCTGAGGTACATCCTGTAGCGAGCCGGACCCGACTGTCAAGGGGCGTCTTGAAGTGGCGGCAAATGGCCCATACGCTACGTCCATGACAGAAGCGCTCACCTCCGCCATCGAGTCCGAGACGGGTCGGCTCGCAGAGATCACCGACCTCGTCGAGCGCTTCCATGCGGTCCGCAAGTTCCGGCAAGCCCTGGCGGATGGCGACCGCGGCGGCAAGGCACTGGAACGGGCCGTCGTCAACGAGCTCAAGAAGGACCGACCCTGGCGCGAGGTCGGAGAACTGTTGGGCGTCTCCGGCTCTCGCGCCGAACAGATCGCCAAGGGGCGGGGGCCACTTCGTCATGACGCCGAGTCAACGCCTCACGCGGGCGCGGCAGAAGGCCACTCTCCCGACACGAGCACGCCAGATCAGCCGTAGGTAGACACGGCGGTGACATCGCCTAGTCACCGCCAAGCCAGACCCGAGCGCAGCGAGCACGGGAGCCTCATTGTGGATGTCGTTGGTACCTGGACGGGCCGAACGGCTTGCCTCCTCCAGGAGGCCATGCGGATGACGAACGACGCGTTCGCGGAACGCCTCGGAATCTCCGCCCGGACGATCACCCGGTGGCATGCCAGCCCGGAACTGATCCATCGAACCGAAGTTCAGCAGATCCTCGATCTGGCATACGAAGGGGCAGGTGAGGCGGTGCACCGACGGTTCGGTCTCCTGATCCGGCCACCCACCGATCACGGGCAGCCGCAGGCGCAGTCTCTGCGTGTGGCGATCGCGATCGTGGTCCGCGGCGACGATGTCTTGCTCGTCTGTCGACGCGGGGACGGTGCGCTCCGCTGGCAGTTCCCGGCTGGCATGGTCAAGCCGGGCGCAGCCGCGGAGACCGTGGCCGTTCAGGAGACGCACGGGGAGACGGGCGTCCACTGCACCGTCCGCGAGCACCTCGGCGAACGCGTCCACCCGGTGACCGGTGTCGTCGCCTCGTACTACCTCGCCGACCACCTCGCGGGCGAGGCGTCGAACTTGGACTCGCTGGAGAACGTCGACGTCACCTGGGTGCCCCGCACCGCACTGACCCGCTTCATTCCGCAGGACCAGATCTTCCCGCCCATCCTGGACGCACTGGAGGCAGCTGCATGACCGAGACCATCACCCAGAAGCCCGGCATTTCCGCCGCGATCATCGTCAGCGAGGGTCGTGTCCTCATGGTCCGCCGCCGGATCTCCGAGGGTGAGCTCATGTGGCAGTTCCCCGCGGGCGCCATCGAGGCGGGCGAGGGCGCCGAAGATGCCGCAGTGCGGGAGACGGCAGAGGAGACGGGCCTGACGGTGAAGGCGCTACGGCTGCTCGGGGAGCGCGTCCATCCGAAGACGGGCCGGCTGATGTCGTACACGGCGTGCGAGCCGATCTCGGGCGAGGCGCACGTCGCGGACGACGAGGAGCTCGACGCAATCACGTGGGCGGCCCACTCGGAGCTCCCCGGCCTGGTGCCCTACGGCCTGTTCGAGCCGGTGCAGGAGTACCTCGACGGCGTCCTGCCTCACTGAGGCGTTGGCCGCCTCCCCCGAAAGAGGGATGAGATCGACGAATGGGCCGGGCCGAATTTCCCCGCCCGTGCCTTAGGTTCATCAGTGGGCGCAGGTAGCGCCCCGGGAACGCGAACGGCCGAGGTGCGTCAACACCCCGGCCAGTTCGACCAGCGGATGTCCGTCCGCTGATCTTCAAGCTCGCCTCGTCAAAAGGAGCCCGCGTGAATGCTACTGCCTTAGCGCCCGCCGCACGATGCACAATCACCGCCGATCACCTGTTGGACACGCCACTCCCCGACCTCCTCGCCGAGTTCCGCGTGGACGTCTCGGTCCTGGAGGCGGACCCCGGCTTCACGGGCGGCACGTATGTCCGCGACGACGGCAGTCTCCTGTTCGTGAAGCCTGCCGGACGGCCGACTGCCGAGTGGGAAATGATGGCCCGCGCGATGCTGGGTGCGGCGCTCAGGGTGCCGATGCCGGAGCTTCCCCCGCCCTACCAGTTGACCGAGCTGTAGCCCATTCGGCTGAGGGTCTCTGCCTTTCGAGGTGGGGGCCCTCTAGCGTGTCCGGAAGTCGATGGATGGAGGCCGTGATGCCGGAGGAGCCGATGCCGGGCCCGTTGGGTACGGAGATGCGGGAGGCGACGCTGCCGGATGGCGCGCGGGTGGTCGCCGCAGTGAAGCCCGGCCTGTCGCAGGATGAGGCGGATCTGATCGCCGCGCAGGTGTGGGCGGAGATCCCGGGCGAGTAGCCGCACACACGAAGGCGCCCCCGCTCCGAACTGGAGCGGGGGCGTTGTGCTGTCAGTCCTCGTCGGCCGGAGGCTGGTCGTCTTCCGGTTTGAGCCGGTCATCGATCACGATCTTTACGGGTTCGACGTCGCCTCCGCTGTGGGGTGCGGCGGCGATCTCGTTAACGATGTTGCCGATGCGTTCGTGCAGGTGGTGGGCGATGGCCCGGGTGCCGGGGTCGGCGGCGGGATCGTCTTTGACGCTGCCGAGGCTGGTGAGCACGGCGACGAGACTCGGGCCGGAGATTTTGGCGAGGACGGTACCGACAGCGTCTTGGACTTCGCCGGGGACGTGGAAGTGCCGGTCGGGTCCGGCGTGCTTGACCAGGAACTCCCAGGTGTCGCGGTGGGCGTGGAGGGTGGCGGCGGAGATGCCGGCCGCGGCACGGAGGGTCTTGAGGTCGTCGTCGGTCAACTGCGACTTCTCCGGCTCGGGTTCGGGAACAGGGTCAGGCTCGGGCGACGGGGACGCCTGATCCTCGACCGGCACGGGCTCCGGCTCCGGCGCCGGCCGCTGGACGGACTGCGCTGCTGCCGTCCTGATCTGGTTGTCGAGCTGCCCGATGCCGCCGCGGATGGCGACGAGTTCGGAGCCGATCTGGGTGAGCGGGTCGCTGATCGTCTCGTTGGCGCGGGTGAGACCGTCGCGGATGACGGCCCGGTTCTCGGTGAGCCCGGTATTGATGGCCGCAGTGGTGTCGAACCGGATCTGATCGATGGCGTGCTGCTGATCTGCGAGCTGCTGTTTCACCGCGGCAAGGTCCGTCAAGACCTGCCCGAGCTGGTTGCTGATCTGCCGTAACAGATCGCCGTTGCCGAATGCCACGAGCCCCCCTCGATTGTCGACCAACCTGGTCAGGGTGGGGGTGGGACATGACGGCGGCAAGGTCGCGAACCGGACAGTTGCGTGTTGAAGGGGTCGCGTGTCACTGCTGCTCCTTGCCGTCGAGGACAGCGCGCCAGCCCTGGAGGTGTTCGGGCTGGACGGCGGTCTCGCCGGGCCCGCAGTAGCTGGCGCGCGCCCAGTACGCCTCGAACGCATCGAGGACTTCACGGAGGGTGATCTGTAGATCGACGTTGCGCTGCACGAGGACGACGCTCTGGGTGACCTGCCGGTCGCGCTGGTCGCGAAGGGCATCCTGGACGATCGGCAGGACGGCGTCGGCGTGCGCGTACCAGGCGGCGCGAGCGTGCTCCCATTCGGTGCCGTCGGCGAGGAACGCTTTCGATCCGGCGTGACCGGCCAGCGACTCGGCGATCTGCTCCCGCAGCGAGTTGTCCGCCGCACCCCCGCTGGTCGCACTGTTGTCCGGGGTTGTCCGGGCCTGCTCGCCGGCTTCCCGGAGGTGGTGTTCGGCGAGCCCGACCGCGATCTCCAGCCCGGCGGCCATCGCGTTGTGCGGGCTGACGAGGAGGTCGGCGCGTTGGGTGGCGGCCTGGTCGGCGGCCACCGTTTTCGCGTGTTCGGTGGCGAGCTGGTCACGGAGACGGCGAAGGCGGCCGGGGTCGGCGTCGGCAAGTTGGAGGCGCTGCCGAAGTTGGACGAGGTGCCGGTCCCGGACGTTGAGGACCGTGTCGGCGATCTCCCGTGCGCGGGCGGCGGCTATGGGCTTGGGCAGATTGTCCATGAGCAGCGGTTGGATGGCGGCGGCGTACTGCTGGTGGAGCCATTCCGGGTTGGTGATGGTGGCGGTTTCGGTCGCTTCGGTCGCTGCCGCTTGCCGGAGATCCTCGAACGGCTTCGGCCACGCGTTCGGGTCGGCCATGAATCGGTGCGCCCAGTCCTGTCGGTAGTCGCAGTCGGGCAGCCAGCAGTGCCAGCCGTCCTCGTGAGCGACGAGGTGCAGGGCGCCCGTGGCGTGGTCGTTGCCGCAGGTGAACGGGTGCATGCCGCCCTTCGCCTGAAAGCGATTCAGGGCGGCCACCTGCTCGGGCGTCCACGGGGCACGGATCTGGTCGGTCACGGGGTCTCCTCGGTGGCGGGTCGGGCAGTGTCGAGTCGGGCAAGGTGCTCGGGCCGCCGTTCGTCGAAGGCGGCGATGACGCAGCCGGTGCCGCCGATGAAGCTGCGGCGGAGGTGGTTGCCGATGACGCGCCAGGTGAGTTCGGCTTTCTCGTTGCGGGCCTGCTTGGCGTCGGCAACGAACTTGTCGGCACGGTCGATCTCGTTCTGGATCTTCCGGCGCGCCCAGGCGAGGGCTTCTGGATCACGATCGAAGTCGGTCATGCGGCGGTCTCCTTGGCGCTGTCGCGGCGTCCGCCCTGCGGAATCGAGTGGAGGTCGCGGACTCGGGCGAGGTTGGCGGCGGTGAAGCCGCAGGGCCGGAAGCGGTCACAGGCGGCGCAGCGTCCGTAGTTGCCGTGTTCGAGGACGGGCACCTCGCAGACGCAGGTGGAGTGGGCTCGCTTGATCGATGAGCAGTCGGCGTGGAACAGGCCTCGTTCGCCTTGCCACCAGCGTTCGCGTGGCCCGTCCCACGAGTCGGATACGCAGACCCGGTCGCCCTTGACGCTGCGGCCTCCGCACCAGGCGCAGCGGGTGAGCAGGCGGCGGCGCAGATGCTGGAGCGGGTGGATCTGGAGTTTCCAGTGGTGGATGTGAAGACGCCAGTGGGTGCGGCGACAGGTGGTGTCGTCGTAGCCGGACGGGTCCCGATGCCAGACCGTGATCAAGCCCGGGAAGTACAGGCCGCGCCCGGCGAGCACTACGTAGGGAGCGCTGAGCCTCCATCGGACTCCCGTGCGGGCGGCCTGATCGGTGCGCCAGTCGGCGACCTGGGGCCACGGGCGGCGGATCTCGAACGCGACGGTCAGCGGGTCATGCATGGTCGGTCTCCTCGGGGTCGTAGATGCGGGTTCGTCCGGCTGGGCCTTCCATGTGGAGGCCGCAGACGGGCAGCCATTCGCGCTGGCCACGGAACAGGCGCCAGCCGATGGAGGGCCGATCGCAGTGCCCGGCGTCGCAGGAGCGGCCGTCGGCGGGCTCGTCGGGCGCGGGCGGTCCGGTGAGGCCGGACGGCCCGCGCTGAGAGGCGGGTGACGTCACGGATTCACGTGGGCGCTGCCCGGCGCCGGGACAGGTGATCTGGCCACAGCGGTGGCGGCGGAAGACTCCAGCGACAGTGACCTGTCGGGGTTGGCCGCAGCCGTGGCACGTCGCACGGACGAAGTCGCTCACGCCGCCGCCTCCCCTCGAAGCCCTGTGCGCCTCTCTGCGGCTCCGGGAGTACCCCGGACGTCCCGAGCGCCGTTCGCGGCCTCCCGGGCGCCCTGAGGGCCGCCTGGCGCCTCCTGGCGCCCCTCAGGGGCCTGCGGGACCCCCGGCACCCGGATGTCACTGTCGGCGTCGATCTCCCCGTAGCGGATGGCGAGCCCGACAGCGTTGGCCCGGTCACGGGCGCCCAAGGCGCTGTACGCGTCGGCGAGATGCCGGTCGACGGTGACCCGGGTGATCCCGAGCTGGCTGCCGATCGCCGCGTTGGTGTTGCCGTTGGCGACGAGGACCATCACCTGCCGCTGCCGGGCCGTCAGCGCCTTCACGCCGGCCTCCGCACTTCGTTCCGCCCGCCAGCCCCGCGTTTGATCCGCCCTGCCGCGTCGAGGTGACCGTCGGCGGTGGCGAGCATCCGCACCGCGCGGGCCAGCACGTCGCCCGGGATCTGGCCGCGGTAGCAGCGGGACAGGATCTCCGCCGTCTGCGGGTCGACCATGACCAGCGGGGCACGGGCCGGGCTCACGACGCGGTCCCGTTGATCGCGCGGGCCACGGCGAGGGTGGCGGCGGCCGGGCATGTGGTGCGGTCGCATCCGCCGTGCCGGGCGGAGCCGGGTTCGTTCAGCGTCTCGTCGTCGGGGTCGTTGGCGACGGCTTGCAGAAGGTCGGCGAGCGCGAGACCGACGCCGGGGTGCACGGCGGCAATGTACGCGGCGTCGGGCCACACGTTGCGGGTCTCGTCCCACGGCTTCTGCGACATCGACGGCAGCCAGGCGCGCAGGTCGGTGTCGTTGCCTTCGCCTGACAGGACGGTCGCGGTGTAGCCGTACTGGCCGAGGTGGGTGTCGTGTTGGCGCCATGGTCCGGGCGTCGCGGCCTTGGCCAGGTCGAGCAGCGTCTGCGCGGCGGTCCGGAGTTCATCAGCGGGTGTGGTCACGGTGGTTCCTTTCGCGGTGCGGATGCCGCCCCCGCGGCGGGACGGGGGCGGCGGGGGGTCAGGCGGCGGCCCACAGCGGGCGCTGTCGGGGCTTGTACCGGTCGGGGTGCTCGGCGAGTGCGGTGAGGGCGCGCCAGGCGGCGAGAGCGGCCGTGAGCGCCCGGCACGCGGCCCGTATGGGTGTGGCGACCGTGACCACAACCGCGTACAGGGCGAGGCAGGCTGCGGCCGACGTGAGGACGATCCACGCGACGATGGCCCAGCCGATCGCGGTCGCGGTGTGGATGGCCTCGGCGATCACGAGGGCTGCCCCTCACGGACGACCGGCCACGACCAGCCCATCCGCGCCCGATGCTTGGCGCCGTGCCCGGGCGGAAGGTTGCAGGGGCGAGGCTCGTACTCGGGCAGCAGGTGCTTCGGTCCGCCGATCGACCCGCACTCGGGCTCGCCCGGGTTGGCGAAGTCCTTGAACCAGTCGAGGTGCAGCAGCGTGTCGGCGTCGCTTCGGTAGCAGATGTGCGCCACGCAGCTGCCGCAGAACTCGCACTCGGTGCACTGGTCGAGGTTCCAGGGGTCGACCTGAAGGCCGAAGTGGGCGAGGTAACTCTCGTTGGTGCAGGGCGTCTCCCAGACGTCGGCCATGTCAGCCCTCCTTGCCGGGCTGGGACACGGCGGCGGGGCATCCGCCGTCGTGCGTGTGGTCCTCGCTGTCGCACGTGCACCGGTCGGCAGTGCAGTCGGGTCCACAGAGGCCGTGGTCCCCCTCGGCGTGGGCCTGCTCCCGCTCGTGGGTCGCGCACGGGTCGCCGCCGTCCTCGCAGGGGTTCGGCTGACTGCACGGCGTGACCTGCGTCTCGGGCTGGGGCGCCTCGCCAGCCACACGGCTCGGGGTGGACGCGGGTTCGTCGGCCAGGCGGCGCAGCTCGGACACGGCACGGTTGACGCCCTCCGCTGCCTTCTGCCCCATGTCGTCGTAGACCGCAGGGAAGAGCGCCGTGTACAGGTGCTGCGCGGCACCGTTGAGGACCGCGGCCCGGCCTGTGGTCAGGCGGGCAACCTCCTTCTCGGCCAACTGACGGCGGGCCATCTCCTGCCCGAGGTGGAAGTCGGCGTTCTCGCGGATGCGCTCGGCGGTGGCCAGCTTCCTGAGCAGCTCGTTGGCGTTGTGGGTCACGGTCTGCGGGCCCTCAACGAGCGACGCCCGGTCGGCGGGCGCAGACGGCACGGCGGGCGCGGCAGCAGCCCGGGAGGCGTCATAGGCGGTGAGCAGCTGCTCGGCCTCGTCCCACGGCATGCCGTGCGCTTCAGGGACGGGATGCCAGCCGGGGCTGGAGAGTGCGGAGAGGACGGCGATACGCGGGTCGGTGGACATGTGCTGCTCCTTGATCGGTGCGGGATGATGGACGGGCCGGCCGCCCGCGGCTCCAACGCGGGCGGCCGGCCCTGTGGTCAGGCGCAGATGACGCACCGGTGATCCGCGATCTCCGTGTCGTGGCAGCGGTCGACACGGCCGCGGCAGTACGGGGACGCCGCGTACTGGGCTTGCTCCTCGAAGCCGGTGACGGCGGGGACGAACGGCTGCTTGCACTTGCCGCACGCCTCGGACGCCGCAACGGCCGGCTGCTCCTCGGCAGCAGCAGCGCGCACGTGCGGCGGCTCGCAGTCCGTCGCCCCCGCCAGACGGGCCGTCGGGCACGGGTACGACATCAGCCCGTCCCCGCCGGCCGCGATGGCGTCAGCGTCGATGCAGACCGGGCAGGGGCCCATCGGGGAGTCCTTGTGCAGGTGCCGGATCTGCGTGAGCACGCCTTCGAGATCGGCGACCTGGTCGCGGACCTTGTCTCGCTGCTGGGTGAGCTTCCCGAACGCGGGCCGCACCGCAGCGGCGGCCTCACGGACGACGCGCTGGAGGTCGCTCTCGTCCCAGTCCCAGCCGGGCCCGTAGAACGGGGCCGCGATGGTCTCTTCGAGGTCGATGTCGGTGTCGACGTCGTCGCGGTAGAGGGCGCGGAGGGCGTTGTCGCGGCAGTGGGTCATCTCGTCGAGAGCGGCGGTCAGGCGCCGGACTTCGGCGAGCAGCAGCGGTACGTCGGTCCGGGCGGCGGCCACGAACTCGGCGTCTGCGCGACTGTCGTCCATCTCACCGGCTCGGCAGGTCTCACCGATCCACTCGGCGCCTGCCTCGTACTCGGTGCCCTGGTAGATCTCCCAGCTGTCGGTGCACCACGGGCCGGGGGTGGCGGCGTTGGCGCGGGTCTCGATTTCGGTGAGCTGCTGCTCGGTGAGCGGGCGTTCGGGCTGGCTGGTCATCTGGTGCCTCCATGGCATCTCGGGTGGTGGGGTGGGGTGCGCCGCCGGTTTCGGGCCGGTCGGCGACGTCGGGCGGGGAACAACGCGCGACGGGGTCAGGCGGCGGGGAAGGCGTCGTGCGTGCGGCCGTCCAGTTCGCGGCCGGCGTTCTTCTTGCCGACGCGGGCGAGTTCGACGCGGTGGCCCATGTCGTCGACGGGGTCGCCGGCGAGGAGCGTGCCCTTGCTGGTGGCTCCGATGACGAGGTAGCCGGTGGGCGCGTACTCGCCGTACTGCTTGAAGAAGAACGGCACGTGATCTTGCTTGCACTGGTCGCGGAGGCTGGTGGCCCACTGGGGTGCCATGGGGCGTGCGCCTCGGCCGGACTCGCCGCCGACGATGACCCAGTGGAGCTTTCGGACGTGGCCGTTCTCGCAGTGGCTGTCGGCGCACCTGGCGCAGGCTTCGTCGTGTCCTTCGCCCTCACAGCAGGCGCAGGCCTGCCAGACGTGGTCGCTGATCCAGACGGGCCCGAGGAGCGGCTCGCAGGACAGGAAGCGCACCGCGGCCGGGGTGTCGACGAGTGCGGGGATGCGGAGGTCGGCGCGCTTCTGGTCCTCGACGCTGACGCCCAGCCAGACGTTCGGCAGCGGCCAGCCCGGCTTGGGCAGCGGCCACGAGCGGCGGATCAGCTTCGGGTCAGCGAACGGCGGGAAGTGCAGCAGCTCGTAGTCGACCTGCTTCTCGAACTCCGGGTCGCCGAGCAGGGATCGCATCCGCCCGTGGCGCTTCGTGAGGATCTGGTACGTGTGCTGTGGGGTCAGCGCCATGACGGCGAACGTGCGGGCGATGAACTCGTCCGGGATGTCCTTGTGGAACAGGTCGGACATCGAGTTGACGAAGACTCGCTTCGGCTTCCGCCACTTCAGCGGGAGCGTCAGCCGCTCGGGGCGGAGGGTGACGTCGAAGCCAGTCTCGAAGTGGTGGCCGGGGATGCCCCGCCACCTTTCGGCGAAGGTCTCGGCGTAGCAGTTGTCGCAGCCGGGCGAGACCTTCTCGCAGCCGGTGACGACGTTCCAAGTCGCGTCAGTCCACTCGATCTTGCTGGTGTCGGCCATTACGCGGTTTCTCCTTCTCGGGGTTGGTGGTGCGGGTGGTCAGGCGGCATCTCGGAGCGCGGCGAGGAGTGCGGCCCGGTTGGCGGCCTGCCGTTCGGGGCTGAGCGGCAGCCGGCCGACAGGTGCGGTGACGCGGCCGGTGGGGACGGCTTCGGCGTACAGGCGGCCGAGGACGCCCGCGGGCGGGTAGCGGAGAGCCTTCCGGGCCCGGGCGACTGTCTGCGGGTCGCAGTACAGGCGGCGGGCGATGGACGCGTTCGTGTGGCCCTCGCGGATCAGAGCGGCGATGTCGGCACGGACCTTCACGCGGCCACCTCCTCGGGCGCCTTGTGCACGGTGAACCCGCCGTCGGGGTGGCGGATGATCCAGTCCCCGAAGCGGGCGACAACGTGGCCGGGCTTCACGCCGATACGCATGCCGACCGTCGTGATCTTCTTGTCAACGACCTCGGTGAACTGCTTCGTGAAGACGCCGTCCCGGTCGAGCTGCCAGTCGATGAGCCCGTAGCTGCGCGGGGTGAGCTGCCACGTCTTGCAGCCCGCGGCCTCCAACTCGACGAGCGGGGCGCAGTTCGAGCACTCGCCGCGGACGTCGGTGAGGTTGCCGTGCTCGTCAACGTCCCGATTGTCGACGTCGCCGAGGTACTCGCCGCAGCCGTTGCAGCAGCGCTTCATCGTGATGGTGCGGGTGACGGACTGGCCGTCATCGCCGTATGTGATCTCGTCGGGGGTGTTGGTTCGGGGTTGCATCAGATGCTCCAAAGGGTGGGTTGGTGTTCGACGAGCGGGAGTTCGGTCTGGCCGGGGATGGGTTCGGACCGGTTGGTGGGGCTGGCGATTGACGGTCGGGGCGCTGTGCGGCCCTGTAGGCGTCTGGCGCAGACGGGGCCGAGGCCGCGGACCCGTGACGCCGGATCGCGCAGGAGGCGCCCGCACACGCACGTGACGGGGCCATCGGCGTCGCGGCCCGCGGTCGGCTTCACGCTGCGGTGGCCTCGGCTTCCTGGTAGCGGCGGGCGTGGACGGTGGTGCGGGCGCGGCCCTCGTCGTGGCAGGGCACCTCGGGCGTGACCTGGCAGTCGGGGCAGCAGGCCGTGGTCTTCGCCCAGTCGGACACCCGCTGCGGGTGCGGCTGCGGCAACTGCCGCCCGGTGGTGCGCAGGACGCACGGCCGATGAGCGGCGGCCCCACAGTGCGAGCACGGCACGGAGCGGGCCGGATGCTGCTTGGCACGCATTCCGTGACGGAGGGACTCGGGCATCGGGGCGCCAGCGTGGATCGTCATCGGGTCTCCTCGGGGCAGTTGCCGCAGTCGCACGGCTGGTCGGGGAAGTGCTCGGTGTTGCGGTAGTGCCGGACGGCGGCATCCCAGACGTGCTTGGGGATCTGCCGCTCGGGGGGCGGGCCGGGCGGGCTCGTACCGACGGGCCAGGCGCCGGGCCGGTGACCGGGCGGCTTCGGCGCCGCGGGTTTGGCGGCCGGCTCACGGCGGGCCTGGCCGATCTGGATCTGCGCCCGCATCAGGGCCCGCAGTTCGCTGCGGCCCTCCCGGCGGACGGCCTTCACGTCGTCGATCTGGATGCCGTCGCCGTCGATCTCGAAGTCGCTCACGACGCGGCCTCCTCGTCGACGATCACGGCGTCCGGGATCTCGCCGGCTTCGATGCGGGCGAAGTACTGCTCGGTGCGGGCGCGGACCCGCTGCTCTTCGGCGGCCCGCTGCTCGGCGGTGAGTTCGCCCTCACCGTTGGCGGCCCGCAGGCGGGCGCTGTGGGGGTTGGCGCGCGGCTTGCCCAGCGGCTGCTTGTCGCCGCCGCCCGGGGTCTTGCACGGCTTGCCTATCGCCGCATGGCAGGACGGGCACTCGATGCCGAGCGGGCCAGACCGGCGAACCGTGTCGATCAACTCCGCCTCGACGGTGTTCTCGTCGGGCACGTCCTGCCCGACGCTCCACCCGCGGGCCTCGAGCTCGGCGACGAACTGCTTCGACGGACCGCCCTCAAGCGCCAGCCGGCCAGTGGGCGCCGGAACTCGGCCGGAGGCGATGGCCTGCGTCTGGCCGCGGAGGCGGGCCAGGTACTCGGGAACCGTCTCGTCAGCGATCGGCTCGTACTGGAAGTTCTCCAGCCGGGCGGACCGGATCTTGCTGCGGAGGGTGCGGACGTGGTGGGGCAGGATCCACAGCTTCGCTTCCGGATCCTTCGGCGGGGTCGTGTAGTAGCTGGCGACAGCAGCCTTCGCGTCGTCGTCCAGCGGGACGTCATGGAGGGCAGCGGCCCAAGCAATGGCGGCGGCCTGGGAGGGCTTTCGGTTATCGAAGGCGGCGCAATGGCCCAACAGGTGGGCTGCTTCGCGCGGATTCATGCGGGATCTCCAGTGTCGAGAGCGGCGGCAACAGCGCCCCAGCCGGACACCGTTGAGTCAGTGCCGGGAAGCGGCTGGCCAGATGCGAGGTCGATCACGTTCGAGTGCGTGACGCCGTGCTTGTTCAGGTGCTGATTGGCGCCGGCGATCCACTTCTGCCAGGCGCCGTACCAATTGCGCTTGCGGCGCCCTTCGTCGCGGTGGTGGTAGATGAACTTGTCGGTTTCGTGGTCGACGTCGACGCGCGGGTAGGTGTTGCGGGCCCAGCCGCGCATGGCGTCGGTGAGCGCGAAGTTCTCGGGGAGCTCGTGGAGAGGGGGTCGGTCGTCAGACCGGGAGGCGGGCGGAGTCGACTGCCGCTCGACTTCGCGACGGCCGTTTCCCCCCACACCCCCCTCTCCCTTGCTCCCTTGCTCCCTTGCTCCCTTGCTCCCTTGCTCAGGGGCGAAATACTCCGGAGCGTCTCCGGAGGAATTCGGGAGAGATTCGGGAGCGTCGTCGTACCAGGCGTGAGCTGCGGTTTCTTCGTCCTCGTCTGGCTCGACCACCTCATCCGGGGCAGTCGCCGGTTCGCCATGTACACGCACACCGAAGGGGCCCTCGGAAGGGCTTCCGGAAGCCCTTCCGGAGGGTGCTGCGGGAGTCTCGGGGATCTTCGCGAACTCCTCGCGAGACTTTCGCGAACGATTCCGGAGACGCTGAGGATTGACGTCGCGCCACCGCTTGAAGTCGTCCGGCTCGTCGTCCGGGCACGGCGGGATCTTCGAGCGGGTCGGGTGCGACGGCTTCTGGTGCTCACGCCAGTTCGGCGCGTGCAGGTAGGTGCGGCCGTCGACCTCGTACCGGCACAACGGGCCAGCCTCCGCGATGGTCTCCAGCCAGCCGTCGATTACCTCGGGGGTGACGTCGCGGTCCCGGGGGAAGCAGTCGGAGGCGATGAGGAGTTCGTCGTCGACGCCGCGGCCGTAGTCGTCGAGGTAGCCCCACAGGAGGATGAAGAAGTAGCGGACCTCGCGCGGCCACAGCGACACCGTGATCGAGGTGCGCATCTCCGGCTTGATGGAGCGGATGCGAGCCATCAGTTCTCACCGCCCAGCGGCGCCGCCGCGGCCTTGATGGCTGACAAATAGCGGGGAAGGCACGTGGAAAGGTCGGGGTCCTTGTAGCTACCGGCTGCCGCTGCCGCCTCGTACACGTCGGAGAGGATGAAGTCCCCGTCGATCCCGATTCGGTAGAGGCTGGCGAAGAACGCCTGCCGCTCTTCGGTGGTCGGCTCGGTCATCCCCGACGCCATAAAGGCGACCCGCCAGATCTCCGACGCCCGAGACTGCCAGGGGGAGATACGCGTGATGGCGAGCTCGTCCTCGGACAGGCCGAGGTAGAGGCGGGCGGACTTGTGAGTCCCGGCGTGGCTGGCTGCTCGCGTGAGTCGACGAACGTAGACGCCAGCGTCGAGGAGTGAGTTGATCTGCTTCTTGACCCACTCGTTCTGATCGTCGGTCGGGCCGCCGAGTACCTTGCCGCCCCAGGGCTCGTTCGGGTCCTCGCTCGGCACGTAGACGGTGGGCCACGCCGTATGCCATGCGGTCCAGACGGTGTCCCGGTCCATGTCGCGGAGCGCCTCCGCGATGTCGCACATCGCGAAGTAGGTGGCATGCAGAGCGGCGCCGATGATCCGCTCGGGCGCTTCAAGGTCCAGGCCGGAGAGGTTCGCGAGGCTGCTCCGGAACTCCGCCTCCTGCTCGGCAGTTGGCGCTTCCGCGTTGTCGACCATGCCGCAGTGCCAGATCGCGTGAGCCGCGTCGAGCACGGATGCGCGAACGTCCAGGTTCGCCGGCGTCGGCTTTGCGCCGACGATGCGGCCAGCTTCTGAGTGCAGTTCGTCGACCTTGTTCCAGGCGACGCCGCAGCAGTACTTGAAGGTGTTCTCCGGCTTGACCTTCTGGTTGGCCATGCCGATGTCGACGATGTCTGCCCACATCCAGGCGGGGATGCCAGCGACGCGGAACCGCTCGACACTCAGCTTCCAGTCGACGGGGAGCTCGACGGGCTTTGCCTCCTTGCCGACGGTCCAGCGGTTCCACTCGGTGAGGAAGGCGTCGCGGTACTCGTCCTTCGGCTTCTCCAGTTCCTGGAGGTTGGCGGCGGCCTGCGTCATCGCCGCGGCCCAGCGGAGTGCGTCGTCGCTGACGTTGGCGACGACCGCGGAGTCGACGGTGGCGCTGCTCTTGCCGCTGTTGCAGGGCTCGCAGCTGGTGACGAGGTTGTCGGGTGTGTCGGTGCCGCCGAGCGCCACGGGGGTGACGTGATCGACGCGCAGCGGAACCTCGGGCGCACCCGCGCCGCAGTACCTGCACGTGTGCTGATCCCTGCGGAGGATCTCGTACCGGAGGCGCTTGGAGACGGCCATTGATCTTCTTTCGGACGATTCGAATTGGTCGGGGCGCGAATTGAAATCGGCGCGCCTCATGGCGGGTTTGCAATTCGCGGCGACCTTCGTGGCGCTTCGTGTACATCATAGCGGTGAACGCGGTGAAGTACACCATGATCCTGAGGTACACTCCCGACATGACCGCGCCCAAGAAGGAGCACCAGGAGAAGATCGCGGAGTTCCGCAACTCGCTCGCCGACGCGATCGAGAAGGCTCGCTACTTCGACGAGACGACCGTGCTGACCAGCCGTGGAAAGCGCGTCGCCGTCCTGGTCGGCATGGACTTTTACGAGCGCGCGCTCGCAGCCCTCGGCGAGGAGCGCGTCCTCGCGCCGGCCACAGACTCCGACTGACGTCACGTCCCTCTCCTCTCCGGCCCCGCCTGTACGGCGGGGCCGTTGTCGTGTCCGGGCTAGGCGGCTACGGCGAGTTCGGGCTCTGCGTGCCTCTCGATGTCCTCGCCGGTGATCGCTTCGACGAGCGCGGAGACGATGACCTCGGCGCAGTTGGGGGTGACGGCATTGCCGTACTGGCGGACCCGCTCGCGCTTGGAGCCGAGGACGATGTACGCGTCGGCGAAGGACATTGCGCGGCCGATCTCGTGCGGCTCCAACATCCGGAAGAGGACGTCGTTGATGTCGACGTCGCCCTGGACGAGGGCGTACCGGTCACGGGTCGACAGCGTGCCGACGGGCTCACGGACCGTCTTCGCTGTGCCGTTGCCGTAGTAGGGGACGAGCAGGTGCTCCCAGCTGACGAGAGACTGGTGGCCGGCCGTCGTCATCGTGCGGAGGTACTCGGCAGCACTGGTGCAGTGCTCGCCGCCGTTCCCCTTCGAGCCGTTGTTCCGCATGACCATGGCGGGCAGGTTCGGGGTGACGAGGCCGTGGTGGTTGCCGTTTGCGGACACAGTGCCGACGGGCTCGCCGATGGATCGGCCGCGGAGTTGGTCGCCGCCGCCGCGCATGGTGACCATGAACGGGAGCCAGGCGAGACCGGTCTCGTTGCGGGCGGTCTGGGTGCGGAGCGGATCGTTCGCTGAGCGCGGCTCCTTGCCGTCGCGGCCCTCGACGGGGATGAGGAGGGGCGGGATGGCGAGGCCGTCGTTCTCGCGGGTGGTGCGGCACGCCATGGGATCCAGAACGCTCGACGGATCGGTGCGCCAGGTTCCTCCGGCTGGAACCATGAACGGCTCGTAGGCCATGGCCTTCGTCGCCGTCGTGGTCTGCGTGGTGAGCGGTGCGTCGACGGGCCAGGTCCGCACGCCGGGCCTGCGCTCGAAGGTGTTGCCTGCGGCTTCGAGGGTGATCGGGCGGGCGAACTTGTCGAGGCCGGCCTGAATGCGGGCGAGGGTCTTATCCGCGAGCGGCTTCGTCCGGTCGCCGATGCGCTGACCCGGGATCGTCCAGTCGATGGCGACGGCGGCGGGCAGCGTCTCGGGTTCGACGATCTGGTTCCGGCAGGTGGCGTTGGGGCAGCGGTAGACGTACTGCTGGCGGTAGCGGCCCATGTCGCGGCCGGGCTGCTTGAACCGCTGTACGGCCTGCACCCACGTCTCGCAGCCGGTGCACCAGGCGCGCGGTCGCAGCCACTTGTCCCAGTCCGGCGTCCGACCCAAACTCTTGTGCCAATAGGCGACGTACAGGCGGTCCCGGGACTGCGGCGCCTTGTGGACGGTCCGCGGGTCCGCGTGCATTGAGTTCAGGGCAATGACCCGCGTGTGGTAGCCGAGTTTCTTGATCTCGCCGATCCACCGGTCCCACTGGTCCCAGGCCCTCACGTCGACGACGTTCTCGACGACCCCCGCCTTGACGAGGCCGCCGCGCTGCTGCACGCCGCGCAGGTACATGGGGACTTCCTCCATGAGCGCTCGGGAGCGCTCGACTTCCTCGGACGGACCGAAGCCGTCGAAGAGGTCGCCCTGGAGGCTGGCGTCGAAGTCCCGCTTCTTGCCGCGGGCGTTCGACCACTGCGGGCATTCCGGGGAAGCCCAGAAGATGTCGGTGACGGGCCACTTGTCGACGGGCGCTTCGCGGATGTCGCCGCGGTAGTGGTCGACCTCCGGGAAATTCGCGGCGTGCGACTCGATCGCCCGCTCCCAGTGGTTTGCCGCCCTCGCCATCCGGACGCCGGGGATGGAGTGCATGCCCTGGCTGGAGCCGCCTGCGCCGCAGAACCAGTCCATGACGGTGAGGTCGCCGTCCGTGGTCCATCCTGCGGCCCGTCGACGGTCTTCGGCTTGCCGAAGGAACTCCTCAGCCTGCCGCGGGGACATGTCGTACAGGTGGGGCACGTTGTCGTTGCGGTCCATCAGGCGGCTGCTTTCTCGGTGTCGGGGTGATCCAGGAGTTCCTGCTGGATGTGGTCGCGCGAGGCGGTCTTCTCCTGCTGGGCTCGGCGTGCGCGGTCGCGGAGGACGGCTGCGAGCTGGTCGGTGATGTACTTCTCGTTGCCGCCGAGCTGCTTGGCGATCGAGGTGATGGATTCGCCGAGCAGGTAGAGGTGTTCGATCTCGGCTTTGCGCATCGAGTCGCGGCCGTTCTTGGCGACCGGCTTGTACGGCTTGGTCTTTTCTGGCTGCGCCTGCGGGTCGTCGATGTTGTCGTCCCAGGCGAGAGGGCCGTGCCAGTTACGGCGGGCCGCACCGTGGACGGCGAAGTGGGACGGGCCGGGCTTCCATTGCAGCTGCCGGTATCGGGCGGTCATGGCCTCGGCGACGGCGGCGCGGATGGTGGGGTGCTGGCCGTCGAGGATGCGGCCGAGGTAGTTGCTGTTCACGGGTAGCCCGCGGGCGATCTCGTACAGCGGGTATCCGATGGCGTGCAGTGCCCGGCCGCGGCGGACCGTTCCCGTGCTGTCCGTGGTGGCGTGGAAGGGGATGCCGGTAGGGCCGGGCGAGGTGAGGTATCGGGCGGCGACTCGGGGTGCGATCGTGGGCTGTCCGCTGAGGAGTTTGCTGATGTCGCCGCTGTTGCCGCCGACGGCCTGCGCGATCTGTACGTGGCTGTAGCCCTGGCTGGACCATCCCTCGACGCGCTGCCTTACGGGGGTGGCGTCGACCCGGACGGGTTGCCGGATGGTGGCGATGCGGTACTGCTTGCAGTACCTGCGGTTGGCTTGCACGCATTCGGGGCGTCGGCATCCGCGGAGGTAGCAGCGGCGCTCACCGTGCTGGGGCGGCTGGCGGACGGTGGTCATGGCTTCTCCTCTCGGGGCGGGTTGTTGATTTCGTCGAGCAGGGCGCGTATCCCGCGGCCGTTGGCGTGGCGTTCGAGCCGCCAGATGGTGAGGCGGATGCGGATCTGGCGGGTGGTCCACCAGGTGCCGCCGAGGCCGCTGGCGACGGCGAGGCCGGGCCCGTAGGTGCGGACCTTGTCGTCGATCCACACGTAGGCGTGGGCAACGGCGTCGATCTGCTCGGGAGTCACGTCCGCCTCCCGGTCTTGGATGCGGCCCGGGTGATGGCCCGGTAGGCGAGGGCAGCGATGCCCGTCATGAGTGCGAGGCAGGCGAGGAAGAGAGCCATCACGCGGCCCGCCTCTCGGCTGCCCGGGCGGCTCGTCGTGCGGCGCGTTCTTTGCGGCGCTGTGCGGCGACCAGCTCCCGCATCGGGGCGGGGACGCCGATCCATTCGTGGACCATGCTGTGTCCGGCGCGTGCGCTGGTGCTGCCGCCGTGGTGGCGGATGATCCCCTCGTTCTGGAGGCGGATCGGGAGGCTCCCCCACATCGACTTCGGCTTCGGCGGATCCGGCAGCTGGTGCTTGCGGGCGACCTCGTCGATGGTGAACGGCTCGCGGGAGTCGGCCGCGGCCACGTAGTAGGGGGTGACCTCGTCGATCCACGCCTCGTAGTCGTCGACTATGCGGCGGGAGACGGCGGGGGCCGCGGCGGCGAGGTGGGAGCCGTCGAAGGCGGGCTGGATGTAGCTCATGAGGCTGCCTCCTCGGGCGTGCCGTGCTGCTCGAGCTCGGCGTCGGTCATGAGCGGGTGCGGGATCCGGCCGGTGCGCAGGACGTCCCGCAGATCGGAGGCCGCGGTGCGGTAGGTGTTGGCGCGCTCGACCCGCGCGGACTCGGCGGGCGTGACCTCGTCGACGAACAGGCCCTCGCTCGGGTCCGGGGCGGGACCAGCCATCTGCTCCCACCGGTCGGCGAGGGTGGTTAGCGCGATGTGTGCGGCACGGCGTCCGGCCTCGGGCTTGGCGCCCCGTCGTGCGGCCCGCTCGTTGAAGTCGGCGATCCACTGGTTGGGGTCGAAATCGAGGTTCTGGGCCATGCGGTAGAGCGGCCCGGCGAGGTCGCCTGCGGTGAGGATCTGGTCAAGCTGGTTGGCTGAGGACTCGGCGGAGGTGGTGGCAAAGCGGCTGAGCATTTCCATGGCCATGGCGGCGACGAGGCCGTTGACGGCAGCGTGGATGTGGGCTTCGCGGATGCAGTGGTCGTTGATGTTCTCGTCGGCGAGACGGTCGGCTTCGATCGCCGAGCGGAGCATCGTCTTGACGAACTCGCGGGGCGTCTTCGGGGTCTCGAACGTGGTCATGTGTGATCTCCTTTGGGGTGGCCGCCCCGCAATGCCCGCGGGGCGGCCCGTCGTGTGCGGGCTAGTCGGTGCCGCCGGCGCCGAGTTCAGGGCGCTGCGGCTCGCTCAGGTACTCGGGCGGAACGTCGATGGCGTCGGCCGCAAGGTCGGTGCGGACGGTGCCGTCGTGGGCCATGGCGCGGGCCAGTACGGCGCTCTTCGGCAGGGCCTTGAAGTGGTTGCGCAGGACGGTCTTCTTGGCCATCTCGTCGTAGTTCTCCTTCCACGCCTTGGAGCTGGGGTGGGAGGACTTCTGGCGCCGCTCTTCAACCTCGGCCGGGTACATGACCTTGAAGGTCCGCCCGCCGTTGACCAGTTGGGCGACGGAGTAGTAGGCGATGGCGCGTCCTCGAGGCCCGGTCCTGCAGGGGCGGTGGACGAGCTTCTCCTCGAGGCCTTCCTCGTGCTCGAAGTAGTCGTTCTCGCGGACGGTCTCGACCTTCACCGACGACGCCATCGGGTGCTGGTAGAAGAGCGTGACCATGCCCTGATAGCCGAGCTGGAACTCGGCCTGCCCCTTGCGGGGGATGATGTACGCCTCCTGCGTCGGGGAGCCGGGCTCGAAGCCGAGCTGCGAGCAGGTCATGAGCGCACCGAGGAACGACTGCGTGGTGCAGCTCGCCAGGTCAGGGTTCTTGCGGATCAGCGTCAGCGCGATGCGCGCCATGCGGTCGGCGCTCATGTGCTTGGGCAGAGCGCGTTCCATCTCGGGCTTCATCCGCTCGATCTGCTGGGCCAGGGTCGGCTGCTGATCGGCTTCGTTCTTCTGGACCTGGCCGACGTTTTCGGCGCGGCGGGCGACGGCATTGCGGGCATCGTTGGTCACTGCTGCTCCATGACGACGTTGAGGGTGCGGGTGTCTTCGCCCCGATAGGGCTCGGGGTCGAGGTCCGGGTTGGCCTCGAGGGCGGCGGTCTTCCAGCTGATCTGGCCGCGTCGGGGCCGCCACGTGTAGGCGAGTTCGCCGCGGATGTAGACGTCGGTGGCGTCGCCGGCGATCTGCTTGAGGTGGTTGTCGGCCTCGGTGAGCGCGCTGTCGGCGGCCTCGAGCTGGGCTTTGGCGAGGCGTCGCGCGGTCAGCCACTTCTCGACTTCAGCCGGGTCGGCGGTGGTGTCGATGCGATTCGGGTTGGCGTGGATCCGGTCGAGGAGTTCGCCGGTGGCGTGGGATCCGTCGAGGGGCGGCTGCGTTCCGGTCTCGACCCAGCCCCAGAATTCGGCGGCGATGGCGAGGAGGTCGTTGATGAGCTTCTCGTCGCGTTCGATGCGGTGGACGATGGTGCGCTGTCCGCCGATCAGTGCGGCGCTGTAGCCGAAGGACCAGCCGGTGAGCAGGAGTTGCCACTGGGTCTGTACCTGCACGTCGACGGGCGTGTCGTCTTCCCAGTCGGCGAGGGCATAGCTCGAGCGGGACTTCAGCTCGACGACGCCGGGCAGGCCCGCCTCTTCGGTGGTGCGGTCGAGGTTGACGATCGCCCACGGGATGTCGGGCAGGCGCAGGGTGCCCGGGTTGTCGTAGATCGGCAGGCCGGTCTTCTTGGTGAAGCGGCGGGCGGTGACGGGCTCGAGCTCGTGACCCATCTCTGCGGCCTCGTCGAGCGCCGGGTTGTCGCGGCGAGGAACGCTCTGGCCGGTCTTCTTCAGCCAGATCTCGAGCGGAGACGTCCACTTGTTCAGGCCGCAGATCGCAGCGATGTCGGAGCCGCCGATACCGGTCTTGCGGACGGCGTGCCACTCGTTTCGAGGCGCGTCGGGGCTGAGGGCGAGGACGGCGCCAGACGGGTAGGAGAGGGCGGTAGTCACGCGGCGACCTCGCCCCGGACGATGGCCTGCAGCCGCTCGACGCCGTTGGGGTCGTACTGGATGGCAACGACGGCGGCGACGTACTCGGGGAAGCCGAGGGCTAGCCGGTCACGGTTGGGCGGGTCGGCCCGGTCGATGGCCGTGACGAGGCTCTCGGTGAACCCGCCCGCCTGGTAGCCGCCCTCGCGGCCGTAGTGGAACAGGACGTGCGCGGCGATGTCCGGCGGAATGGTGGGGCTGTTGGTGCTCATGCGGTTCTCCAAAGGGCGTGTTGATGGAAGGCGTTGACCTGGAGTGCGGTGAACTACTCGGCTGCGTCGGCCTTACGCCGGCTCCGCTCACGCCAGGCGCGGTTCGTGGCTATGCGGCACGCCCGGCATTGGCGACGAGGTGGGCCGTCCGGGCGCGAGCCCTTCTGGGCGATCGTGTTCTCGGGCGTGAACTCATGACCTCGGCTGCAGTGCGTCTTTTGGCGGTTGTGCCAGGACGCGTTCCGGGCCCGACGAAGATTTTCGGCGCGGGTGACAGGTTGGAGATGGTGAGGGTTCACGCACCTGCGGTGGAGGCATGAGGCGCCCCCAGGACAGGAGCTGTCCTCCGTGTGGCAGCTGTGGTCCAGATCCAGCCCCTGCGGTACCTCGCCGATCAGCAGTTCATAAGCAGCGCGGTATGCAGGCATCGGCCTGTAGCGGCGGGCGCGATCGGAGCGGATCTCTCCGTATCCGTCCTTATTGACGGTGCCCGTGTAGATCACGCAACCAGAAGGTCCGGGGGTCGTCTTGGCCAGCGCTCGTTTGCCGGGATGCTCTGCGCGTGAGATGAACACGCGGGTCGCAGCCTTGAGCGCTCGCATGTGCCGGCGGTAGCAGGGGCGACACCGGTTGCGGGTATACGGCCCCTCGACCTCCTTGTCGCAGTCGATGCAGATCCGTTCTTCCATCGCATATCTCCGGTTCCTGGGTGCACTAAGGGCGGGCCGCCGCCTGTTGGTTGGGGGGTGCCGCGAGGCGGCGGCCCTGGGTGCCGCGGGAGCGAGGGGGGCGCTACACCGCGGCGGCTATGAGTTGTGGTCAGAGGTCGAGGGCCAGTTGCCCGTCGGGCGTCTCCGGCGGCGGGCCTTCGAGGCTTCGGGCGACGGCCCGGATCTCATGCAAGGCCTTGGCGAGATCGGCTTCGATCTGCCGGGCGATGACCGCGGGCGGCGGGAGCGTCGCCGGGTCGACTGGCTCCGGCTTGCGGCGTGTCACTCGGCGCCCTTGGGAATCACGGCGATCACCGTGTTCACGCCGGTGCCGGACTCCTTGAACGCGCCCTCCGGCAGGCCGTGCAGCCCGCCGCCCTCGGCCGCGAGCATCGCCTGGAACTCGCGCGTCAAAGGCGTGCTGCGGAAGGTGACACCGTTCGACATGACCGCGACCAGCAAGCCCCCGTCCTTCAGGAATCGGTGCGCATGCATGACGTGCCGGATGTCGTCCTGCCGGGCGAACGGCGGGTTCATCACCACCCGGTCGTAGGACTCGAACGGCTCGACCATCAGGAAGTCGGCGACCGCCAGATCGCGTCCGATGCCCGCGTCGCTGATGGCGAGCGCGTTCTCCCGCTGCAGTTCGACGCAGTCGACGTGGCAACCGAGCTCAGCGATCGGCCCGGCGATCGCCCCACGGCCTGCGGACGGCTCCAGCACCTCCATGCCAGGCTCCAGCTTGGCGAACTCGATGAGTCGCTTCACGACGAGCGGCGGGGTGGGGAAATAGCCGAACTGCTGCTTCTTGCTGACGACTTCACCGGTGAGGATGACCTGCTCGACGGCGTCGATGGCGTCGCCGTCGAACAGGTGGACGCGCTCCTTGCGGCTCCACTTCCCGCCCGCCGCTTCGATGACCTTGGCGGTGTCCAGGTACAGCTTCCGGTCGAGGGCGCCGGTGAGGATGAGCCGCGGACCGTCCGTCTCGGCGTGGCCGAGGACCGCGATGACGTCGGTGGGGACCTTCATGTTCTTCTCCGTGGGATGATCGGTGTCGGATGCCCCGCCGATTCGCCCGGCGGGGCGTTTGTGTTTTGGGCTATGCGCCTTGACGCCGGCGTTGCTTCCTGGTGCCGCGAGCCCACTTCCTGTTGGCGATGCGGCGACACTCGCGGCAGCGCCGTTGGGGCTGACCGTCGTGTCGAAGCCGCTTCAACAGCTGCGTGTTCTCCGGCGTGAACGGGTGGCCGTGCATGCAGTGCGTCTTGAGGAAGTTCTCGGCGCTTCGGCTCCGGCCGCGCATGTTGTTCTCGGCCGGAGTCACCGGCTCCAGGTGGTTCGGGTTCACGCAGCGCCGGTGGATGCAGGTCGGGCCACCGACGCAGTCCGCGTCGCTGGAGTGGCAGACGTGGTCGAGCATCAGTCCGTCAGGTATCTCGCCGACGAGGCTGAGGTAGACCAGGCGGTGCGCTCCGGCGGGCTGCCCAGCGACGGTCGAGACTCCGTATCCCTGCGCGCTCAGGTGGCCGGTGTAGAGGACGCAGCCGCCCCAGCCGGGGGTGGTGTGCCGGAAAATGCGATCTACAACAGTCAACCGAGGTAGGGGCTTTCGGGGCCGGTATTTCCTTGGCTGCGCTGGCGCTTCCGATCCGCTTTCGCGTAGCTGCGCAAGGTGCTTTCGATAGCAGGGCTGGCAGCGCCCGCGGCGGATCTTTCCGATCACCTCACGCCTGCAGTCTTCGCAGTTCCATGCGGACATCCGTCTCTCCTTCCGAGCGCTCGGGGGTTCTTGCGTTGGGCCGCCGACCGGGCGGGAGCGGATCGCCGCCCGGCCGGCAGGTCAGGTGGCGGCGGGCTCGTCGGCCACGGCCCACGCCGGGACGTGTGCCGGGCTGGCGGCGCCGGGTCCGGCGTAGTGGACGCCGAGCGCTTCCCAGAGCGGCTTCACGTAGATCGGCCCTGTCGCCTGGTCCTCCGGGCCGTCGATTGGGCGGACCATCGGCGGCACGTCAACGCGGTTCGCGTTGGCTTCGGCGGCCAGGAACGGCGCCAGTTGAGCGCGAAGGTCGTCGGCTAGTTCCTGCCAGGCGTCGACTTCGCTGCGCAGGCTGCGGTTGATGTCCTCCAGCAGGGTCCGCGCCTTCTTCTCCTGCTGCCAGGCCTCATTGGTGGTGACGACGTCGTTCATGAGGAGCGCGAAGAAGTCGTCGGCTTCGGCCTGCCGGTTGAGGAGCTTGACGTTGTCCTGCCGGACGGCGGCGAGCTGCTCCCTGGTGCGGGCCAGCTTCACCTCGACGCGGTTCGCCTTGCGCGGCTTCTCGCGGCGGCTGACGAACGGGATGGTGATGCTCATGCCGGCGCCTCCGTCCTGCGGAGCCGGTCTGCGGTCTCCCGCAGCAGGTCGAGGGCCTGCTGCTTGCCGTTGCCCTTGTAGTCGCACCAGGTGGCCAGGGAAGGGGCTTCGATGCGGGCTTCGATCGCCTTCTCGACGGCCGTGGTGAGTGGCGTAACGGGGTGGAGGGGCGTTCCATGGACGACCACGTTGATCGCGCCGATCAGGTCGACTTCGCAGCGGTCAAGCGGGAGTCCGTTCCGGGCCTGCGGCGTGCTGTACAGGTACTTCTTGCAGAACCCGACGCGGACAATGTGGGCGCGGGCCTGGTCGAGGACGTCCGCTATCTCGGTCACGGTGGTCGTGGTCGTCATCGCGTCTCCCCGATGGCGTCGAGGGCGAGGCGGACGGTGTGCCGGTCGTCGGAGCCGGCGGGGCGCTGGGCTCCGGCGAGGTCGGCTGCGGTGTCGATGTCGGCGTGGGTGACCGCGTCCGAGTCGAGGCGGCCGTTCGCGGCGAGCGTGCGGGCGGTCAGGTAGGCGTCGTAGGCGGTCATGCCGGCCTCCGGATCTGGTCGGGTCGGATGCCGAGCTGGTCGGCGAGTTCGAGGACCCCGGCGGCGATCGCCGGGTCTTTGGCCAGCTCCCGTCCGGCTTGGGCCGGGTCCTCGTCGTCGAGCGGGTGCGGGTGTTCCTTGCCGATCTGGTCGGCGATGCGGATCGCGGCCTTGCGCTGCTCGACGGCCTTCGCGGTGGTCGGCTTCGGGCCGTAGTCGGCGAGCTCCATGCCCATCAGGCCGCCTCCAGGACTTGCCGGTACATGGCGGCGGTCGTCGGCTGGGTCTCGGCCAGGAGCGGTCCGTGGCCCGCGTACACGACCGGCAGGGGCAGCGTTCCGGCGCCGGCCGGGTCGAGGCGCAGCATCAGCGGCTCGCCAGACTCGGTGTGGTCGCAGGTCCACAGCCAGCGGCTGCCGTCCAGAGCCACCTGCACCCGATCCAGGTCGATCGCTATGCCGTCGAGGAAGCCGGTCATGACGCGACCGCCAGCGCGTTCCGCAACTGCACGATGTGCAGGGCGTTCTGAGCGGCTTCGGCGAGCTTCGCCAATGCCGCCTCGGATGCCAGGTCCAGGCCGATCGATGCAGCCGCGCCGAGGCCGATCGTGAGGTGGCCGTCGTGGACGTCGAGGCTGATGTCGTCGGCCTCGTCACCGAGGAAGATGGCCGTCTGCGATACGCGGGTCTGGCTCACAGTGCCCTCCAGGGCTTGCCTTTGGCGAGGTCGACGAACTGGCGGGTGGTGGAGTCGGGGTCGGCGTCGAGCAGCAGGTGCCGGTACTCGGCGAGCTCACCGCGGGTACCGGGCTTCTCCGCGATCTCCGGGTGGGCGAGGATTTCCCGCAGACGTTCGGTGCGGGCCTGGACTTTCTGCCGGGCGACGAGGGCCTGCACGGTCTCCAGCGGCACGTCCAGGTCGCGGATCGAGCGCGGGGTCGTCGTCATCGCCCGGCCTCCTCGTTGGTGAAGCCGAGCAGCGCGGTCGGGCGCTTCCTCGCGCCCTCCAGCAGCGCCTCGGCGATCACCTCGTCGAGCTTGTCGACTGCCTTGGTCGCGGCCGTCTCCGGCATGTAGTCGCGGAGTGTGCGGATCAGGTCCGTGCGGGGCTGCTGCCAGCGGTGGGCGGGCTGCGGCGCGTAGTCCGCCGACAGCGGGACGCGCTTCGCGGCGATCGCGGCGGCCAGGGCCGGGTTGATGATGGTCACGCCGTCACCGCCGCCGGGGTGCTGCCGTACACCGGCGTCGTCCGGTACTCGCGACGCCACCGCCACTGCGGGTTGGTGTTCGAGGTCTCGCGCCATTCGATCGGGCCGTGGCACTTCCGCAGCGGCTTGTGCATCCACTCGCGGCGGAAGGCTTCCGCGCCGCAGCCGGGGCACGAGACCAGGGGGCCGATCTTCCTGCCGTAGCCGCTGGCGGTGATCGCTTCCTGGCGCTGGTGCCGGTCGGGGCGCTCGAACTCCAGGTCGGCACAGAGGACTTCCGCGTTCTTCAGCGGAACCTCAGACCAGTCGTCGCCGTAGTAGGCGAGCGCCCGGTCCTCGTCTTCCGCCTCGACCCAGATGACGCGGGTGGTGGTCTCGGTGACGATGATCGGGAAGCTGCGCTCCATCACGCCCCACGCTTCGCGGGGTGTCTGGTTGTCGAGGAGCTCGTTGACGTCCCAGTCGCCCTCGGCCGGTGTGACGCGCGGCCAGCGTCGACCGAGGTAGCTGTGATCGCCCCCGTGCCTGAGTTCCTTGTCGCAGTCCTCGTAGATACCGCCGGGCTTCGGCTCGCCGCACTTCACGCCGCACCACCCTCGGGCGAGCAGGTGCAGTTGGAGCTGATGCCGCCGACGTAGGCGCAGCCCGAGTCGTGGCCGCCGTTGGGCGGGAAGGGCTTGTCGGTGCGGGCGGCGTGCACGGCCTCGCGGTGGTCGTCCATGGCGGCTTCGCGATTGCCCGCCTTCTTGGAAGAGCTGTTGATGACGTAGCCACCGAGGAAGAACCCGGCGTGCTGCTTGTCGTCGCTCTCGTCGAAGATGACCGTGTCGTAGTAGCCGCCGCCGATGCGGACCGTGGAGACGAGAAGGTTCTTCGTGCCGGTCGTCACCGGCGTCTGCCGGACGATCTCCGGAGGGCGGTTCTGCTTGAATGTAGGCACCGATCTGCCTCTTCTCTTCGGAGTGGTGAGTGGTGGATCGCGCGGCTCTCGGGCCGCGAGGCCCCTGCTGCCGGTGTGTGGAAGCCCGGCGGTGGGGGCTTGCCGCGTTAAGCGGCGGACTGGAGTTCGTGGCGTCCGGCGTCTGCGGTGTCCTGCGGCGCGATGACGGTTCGCCCGATGACGCGGCTGCCGCGCTGGCGGCCCCTGTGGTTCGGGGCATTGCGGTGCATCGCGTAGATCTCGGCGAGGTCCGCGTCGCTGAAGACGAGCAGCCCGTTCAGTCGACTGTGGGGGAAGGCCTTGCCTCGCTTGTCGCCCGGCTTGCGGTTCGCGCCGTCGCGGAGCCACCGCCGGCCGGTCGTGTCGTTCTCGTCCTTCGCGAGTCCGAGCTGCACGACGGCCGCTTCGACCCGGTAGTAGCCCTGCGGGGTGGGGGCGGGCTTTCGGGAGGACATGTCACCTCTTCTCTGAGGGGGTTTCGGGGGGATGGATGATCTGTTCGGAGTCGGCCGACAGGCCGAGCGCAGTGCGGAGCCGCTGGTAGGGACCTGGTCTCATGCGGGTGCGGTATCCGTTTTCGAGGTGGTTGAGGTAGCGCCTGCTGATGAGGGCTATTCGGGCCATCTCGTCGGTGCTCAGCCCTGCCTGCATGCGGAGCTTGCGGATTTCCGCCCCTTTCACCTGGTAGGTGGGAGGGGGTTGTTCCATGCCGCTAATTTAGCGGCTTCTAGCGGCCACGTCTAGCGGCTACTAGCGTGTTTTAGCGGTTCGACGCAGCGTGAAGCCATCCCCAAGGCTTGACGGTCGGACGAATGACCGATCACTTTGCGCAACAGACCCGTCGCGTTCCGGACTCGCTTGCCCCGCTCCTAGCTGGTCCTAGCGGGTCCTGGCAGGATGTGTCCCATGGGTAATGACCTCGAACGTCTGGCGCACCTCGTGCGGGGGCGTCGCCTGGAGCTCAAGCTGGGCATCGAACCGGCCGCACGGCTCGCCGGCATGAGTAAGGACACCTGGAAAAAGGTCGAGGCAGCCCGCGAGGATGTCCGGGCGACCTCCTACACCGGCATCGAGCGCGCACTGCAATGGGCGTCCGGTAGCTGCCTGCGCGTCCTCGAGGGCGGTGAGCCCGTCATCTCCGAGACCTCCCCGGCCGGCACCGGCAGCGGGATCGCGGTCATCCCGAAGGAAGATCTGAAGCGTCAGGTGGGAGACGCCGTCAACAGTGCGGCGATCGGCTTCAAGGGAGACTTGACGGCCGACCAGATCCTCGACCTCAACCAGCGCGTACTGGAGGAGCTGCGTAAGCGGGGCGTCGTCTGACCAAAGTTCAGCCGATCTGCGTACAACCATTTGCAACCCAGGCGTTGTCACTCAACTTCCTCTTACCCTCTTTGGTCCCACACGGCCCCAAGTAGCCCAGAACGTGGCAGACTCGGTGTCACACCTTGGGGGTTCCCCGTTAGTACCCGGAAGGGGGAACCAGTTGTGCAGAGCACTCTGTCCATAGTCGCCATCGGTCCCGAGTTCACCGGATGGGCCGGTCCAACCAATGGGAGAATGATCTGTGTAGCGCCTCCCGAGATCGAGACGAGCGAGGAAGCGCAGCGCTCGATGCGAGAGATCGTGAGGCGTGTAGGAGGAGATTGCGAAGGATGCCGGAACTGCTGGCTCGGCACCTGAGCGGACGGACGCGGAAGTCCTGGTGGTAGGAGTACCTGCCGGACTACCGCGACCGATATTCACCCAAGGGGGCAGGCATGCCTTACGTGGAGGTACGCGGCAGCTCGATCCGCGTGAAGTGGTGGGGCGGCGAATATATTCTCGACGCCGACGGCAGACCGACACGGAAGAAGAAGTACGAGTCCGCCTCCGGTCCCTCAGCCGGCGTGCCCTTCGAAGACGAGGGCGAGGCCCACGACTTCGGCCTGGACCGCGAGCACGAGGTTCGCCACGGCAAGCACACACCGCGGGCAGGCGGCCGGACGCCGATGGGTGAGTACTGCTGGACCTGGCACGAGGCGGCCGATCTGCGGCCCAACTCCGAACGCAGATACAAGTCCATGCTGAAGACGGTCATCGTGCCGTACTGGGCGCGGTGGACGGTCGGTGAGATCACTGCCGTCGACTACGACGTATGGAAGCGCCAGATCAAGGCGCAGTACTCCGACAACTATTCGAGCAACCTGCTCAGCCTGTTCAAGATGCTCATGGACGACGCGGTCATCAAGTACAAGCTGCGCGGCGAGTCCCCGGTCATCGAGCAGCGCAGGCGTGGACGCTATTCCAAGAGGCAGATCCGGCGGATCAAGCAGGAGCTGCCGTTCGCGGCTGTCCACCAGCTCGCCGTCAACGCCTATCACGTGTGGGGTTTCACCGGCTGGGCCTACATCTGGACCATCGCCTTTACCGGGATGCGTCCTCCCGGCGAAATGGTGGGGCTGCAGCGCAGGTTCGCGTCGCCCAACTGGCCCGCGGCAGACCCTGTTGCGGCGCGGGGCCGGGAGGCGGCGAAGCGGTATAAGGGGATGCACGCGCTACGGGTGCAGCACCAGTCGTACTACGTGGACCACGTGCCGACGCTGGCCGGGCCGAAGTACGACAGCTATAGAACCTTGGTGATGCCTCCATTCCTTCATGAGATCCATGAGGCGCTGCTGGCGTCGCACGCCTCGCCGTGGGTGTTCCCGGCGATGACGGGCGGCCATCTGCTGACGACGGAGTTCACGCAGAACTATTGGCGGCCGATCCGCGACGGGGCAAAGGAGCGCAAGCCGCGCCCCCAGTACATGCGGCACGTGCGCCCCGAGATCCCGGCGGTGCCGGAGATGGCCGGGCAGGACGTGTACCGGCTGCGGCACTGGCATCGCGAGCTGCTGGACGAGCCGGGGGCGGACATCTCGACCGTGGCGAAGGAGGCCCGTATGGGCCACGAGGTGGCCGGCATGGAGGGCGTTTACTCGAAGGTGACGATCGGCATGGAGATGCGTATCGTCGAGTACCTGCAGGCGGTCTGGGAGAAGCATGTTGTGGCGCGGGGGTTGTGGACTCCGCCGTTTCCCACTCCTCTCCCATCTGCTCCTGACGGGGGTGTTCCGCCGCAGTTCAGCGAGTTGCCGGTGCTAGGCGAGTTGTGATCGACGACATCACCAAGGGCATCAAGGTGGCGTCCGGCCTGAGCGGCAACGGGCAGAACGTCTAGGCGGTCCGGACGTCCAGGGGACACCCAGGACCTGTCCGGCGGATCATCCCGGAGACGCGAGGCCCTGAGCCACGCAGCCCCGGACACGAATGCGGCCGGGTGGGGCGCCCCTCCGCTCAAGAGGAACCCCACCCGGCCGGGGGTGTGCGCCGCCCCCGTCCCCACGGTGCGGCGCCAGCAGGCCGTCGTCCGGTCATCCCGCGGACGGCGACCTGAGTCTCAGGTCAGGCCGAGGGCCGGAATCACGATGGCCTCGATGAATTGTGTGAGATACGCCGCATCGGCGTTCCGTCCTTCCATCACGGGACGTACCCGCACCACACCGAACAGCTGCGCCGGGATGAACTCCAGCGCCGGGTGGTCGGCGGCGACCTCGCCCCGGGCGACCCCGCGGGCGAGGATCTCCTTGACCGCGCCGATCTCGGGCTCGATGAGCGCGTCGCGCAGCGCCTCCTGCAGTTCCTTGTCCTGGAACACGGCGTGTCCGAGCGCCTGGTGCAGCTGACTGTCGCGACCCGACCAGTCCCCCGCCGCCTGCGCCATCGCGCGCAGGTCCCCCGCGAGTGTGCCGGTGTCGACGCCCGAGAAGCGCGGGCAGCTGTTGGCGCGCAGCGCGGCCGCCACGAACTGCGGCTTCGTCTTCCACTGGCGATACAGCGTGGACTTGCTGCAGCGGGTGCTCGCGGCCACACCCTCCATGGTGAGCGAGTCATATCCGCACTGGCGGATCTGTTCGAGCACGGCGTCGTAGAACTCCTGCTCACGCTCGGGCGTGATCTTGGAGCGGCGCGAGGCGACGACCGTCTCCGGTTCGTCCGCGGCCTGCGACGTCATGGTTCATCTCCTCGCTCGTGTGGGTGGCTCGCCGGGTGTTCCGCTTCACACAGTCTAATCGATACGCCACTGTACCGGTACGTCGCCGTATCGGTACAGTGGCGTATCGGCACACCGTCGTATCGGTACACTTCCGTATCGGTACACTTCCGTATCGATGAGCCTTGGACAGGACCCACTCCGCTCTCGAGTGAGTCTCGAGCGACCGAGTGGATTCTGTCCTGGGCTCACCGCGCACCACCCCAAGCAACACCGTCAGTAAAGGGGCCGGGGGATGGAATCCCGAACCGAGCCTGCCGAAGCAGAACCAGATCCGGCCGCGGCCATACGGCGGCCCTCGCCGCCGAACACCGCGACACGGCCGCCTCTCATACGTGAGCTCCTGCTCGTCGTAGGGCTCTTCGTCATATACAAGGTCGGCCGACAACTGGCCGACGGCCACACCGCCGAGGCCTTCCGCAACGCGAACCACGTGTGGGACTGGGAGCGGACGCTCCACTTGCCGAGCGAAGGGTCCGTGCAGGACGCACTGCTGCACGGCGACACCCTGGTGCACCTCGCGAACACCTACTACGCGACCGTGCACTTCCCGGCCACCGTGGCCTTCCTGGTCTGGATGTACCTGCGGCGCCCGGTCCACTACGTGTGGGCCCGCCGGATCCTGGCCGCGGTCACCACCGCCGCCCTCGCGCTGCACCTCACCTTCCCGCTCGCCCCGCCCCGGCTGCTGGCCGCTGCGGGCCTGGTGGACACCGGACAGGTGTACGGGCCCACCGTGTACGGGGCACACCCGGCGACCGACAGGATGGCGAACCAGTTCGCGGCGATGCCCTCGCTGCACTTCGGCTGGGCGCTGATGGTGGCGATCGGCCTGATCGCCGCGACCCGCTCCCGCGGGCGCTGGCTGTGGCTGCTGCATCCGCTGCTCACCCTGCTGGTGATCGTCGGTACGGCGAACCACTACTGGCTCGACGCGATCGTGGCGACCGCGCTGCTGGGCCTCGCACTGGCCGTGATCCGTCTGCCGCACGGGGCCTGGGCGCCCTGGCGTGCCGCCGCCGATGAAGTTTCCGGGGAAGCCGACGGAGAAGCCGGGAATTCCAGCGGGGCCGGCGGGGCTGGTGAAAAGGAATCTCTACCGGAGCTCGTGGGGGCAGGACGATGAACGCCACTCTCGCCGCGGTGGTCCTCTCGCTCTTCTCAGCCGTGGCATACGCCGCCGCGGCCGTGGCCCAGGAGCGACTGGCCTCCCGGACCACCGACTCGGGCACGCTGCGGCTGCTGAGCAGCGGGGCCTGGTGGTGGACCGTCGTGCTGAACTGCTCCGCCGCGCTGCTGCACGTCGCCGCACTGAAGTACGGCACGCTCACGCTCGTGCAGCCGCTCGGCGCGCTCACGCTGGTGGCCGCGGTGCCGCTCGGCGCGCGGGTCGCCGGACGGCGGGTCAGCGCGGTCGAGTGGCGCGGTACCGCGCTCACCCTGATCGGACTGTCCGCGGTACTGGTCACGGCCTCCGGGCCCGCGCCCGACAATGAGCTGAGCGTGCCGCAGGCGCTGGGCGTGGCCGCCACGACGGCCGCCCTGATAGGTATGCTCTCGCGGCCCGGCGCCCGGCCCGGACTGCGGCACGCGACCGCCTCCGGGTTCGCCTCGGGTGTCGCCTCCGCGCTCACGCAGACGGTGACGGTGGCGGTGACGGATCGCTCCGGCTCCCTGCTCAGCGCCCAGGTGATCGTGGTGGCCCTGCTCGTCGCCGCGTTCGCGACGGGCGGACTGCTCCTGTCGCAGACCGCCTACCGAGGCGGTCTGGGCGCTCCGCTCGCCGTCGTGACGCTCGCCAATCCGGTCGCCGCCGCGGCGATCGGCCTCTTCCTGCTCGGGGAGCAGTTGCAGGGCGGTGCGGCGGGCCTGCTGCTGGCGGCCGTGGGTGCGGGCGTGGCGTCGTGGGGTGTGGTGACGCTGTCGCGTTCGGTGCCTCAGCCGGCGCTGCCCGAACCCCTGATCGACGTCGACGCGACGGACGAGCACCCCGTCGCGGCGGTGCTGGCGCTGGAGCCCGGATCGGCGGCGTACGAGCCGTCGTTGCTGCCGAAACAGTCCGGCTCGGGTCAGCTCACGTCCCTCTAGGTCTCCTGGAGAACGTAAGACAAGAAGGGCGGCCGCGGAACTCTCCGCGGCCGCCCTTCTTGTCTTACGGCGGTTCAGCCTTGTCTTACGGCGGTTCAGCCTTGTCTTACGGCGGTTCAGCCTTGTTGTGCGCCGGTTCAGCCCAGCCCGCGGGCGTCCTGCTTGAGCGCCGTGTCGACGGTGAGCGCCGTCGCGACGACGAGACTCAGAAGGGGCTCGGGGAGCTGGCGGTGGATCTGGAGGACGTAGTTGTCCGCCGTGGTGAACATCGTCTTGGCGAGACCTTCCCAGGTCTTGGTGATCCGGGCGACCTCGTTGTCCGTGTGGTCGACGATGGCGAAGTTCCAGGCGCGCCAGTTCTCCGCCTTGATCGCGCCGACCTGCTGGCCGTTGACGTTGATCGCGAAGTTGATCTTCCCGATCATGTTCTGCTGCACGATCTCGCCGACGAGCTGTCCGTCCGGACGCTCCACGATCACCCGCGACTTGATGAGCTTCGCGGGCCGCGTGAGCCGCAGTACCGGCTGCCCGTGGGCGTCACGGATCTCCAGCTTGTGCGTCATGTACTGGTCGAGGCTGGAGACGAAGCGGAGCACCTTCTTCAGGCCACTCTGACCGACCTCGACGACCGCGCCGAGCTGGTTGCCCTGCTGGTCCATGACCTTGTACTCGTTGGTCAGCTCGATCAGCTTGGCCTTCTGGTTCACCACCAGGACCGGCTCGGTGAACAGGGTGCCGCCACCGGCACCGCCACCCGCGACACCCGCCTGCTGCTGCACCTGCTTCTGCACGCGAGGGTCGGGACCGGCCGTCGGCTGTCCGTACGGCTGCTGGCCCTGCTGCGGAACCGTCTGCCCGGCCGGGGCCGCCTGGTCCCCGTTGGTGTGCTCGGTCCACTGCGAGCCGTCCCAGTAACGCAACGTCTGGGGCGCCCCGTGCGGATCCGGGTACCAACCTGCAGGAGTGTTCGAATGCGTGGTCACCGGGGCACACTACCGTGAGTTGGCTGGAAATTGACCAGAGCCGAGATATCCATCAGACGGTGACGATTGCCGGGTCACTCACACCCGGTCGACCGTTCTCGACATGTCCGGCGAACCGCCGCAAGAACCCCGCGTCCGCGGTGGACACGACGGTCAGGTCGTACCAGCGCCGGCTCGCGCGCAGGTCCACCGTGTGCCGCACGGTCGCGCCGGCCCGCACCTTGAAGGAACTCGGCCGCCCTCCGTAGCCGTTGGTGAGTTTGAGCTCGACGGTGGCGGAGCCCTTGTTGGTGAAGGTCAGCTCCACGTTCCCGCCGACGTGGCGCGCGGTGACCTCGGGTCCGGCGGTCTTGCCGGGGCCCTTGAAGACGCGCAGGAAGCCGTTGGGGCCGTGCACCGTCAGGTCGTACGAGCCGCTGGAGTACGCCGAGTTCCAGGTGTCCGAGACGGTCTTGCCGACCTCGGTCGTGTACGTCCAGGGGCCGTCGGTGCGGTTGCCGGAGGTGACGAAGAAGGCGGCACCGGCCTGGGCGCCCGACCCGAAGGTGAGCGTGAACTTCCCGGCCGCCGCGTCCGCCGAACCGTCCACGAGGGGCGCGTACTTGAGCGGGCGGGCCGGGCGCGAGCCGCGCTCCTGCCGGGGCAGGACGGGGTTCGCCGGCGGGGTCGGCACATAGTCGGGGTGCCGGTCGTGGTCCGGCGGCTGGTAGCCGTCGGTGTCCGGCAGCGCGACCGGCTTGGCGTCCTTGCACGAGAAGTCGAAGGCGGCGGTGAGGTCGCCGCTGATCGCGCGCCGCCAGGGCGAGATGTTGGGTTCGTGCACGCCGAAGCGGCGCTCCATGAACCGGATGATCGAGGTGTGGTCGAGGGTCTCGGAGCAGACGAAACCGCCCTTGCTCCAGGGCGAGACGACGAGCATCGGGACCCGCTGGCCGAGCCCGTACGGGCCGGCGGCGTGGCTCGCGTCGCCCTTGTGGAGGTCCGGGCCGACGTCGACGGTGGACTTGCCCTGCGCGGCGGACTGCGGGGGGAACGGCGGCACGAGGTGGTCGAAGAAGCCGTCGTTCTCGTCATAGGTGATGAACAGGGCCGTCTTCGCCCACACCTTGGGGTCGGAGGTCAGCGCGTCCAGGGCCTGAGCGATGTACCAAGCACCGTAGTTCGCGGGCCAGTTGGGGTGCTCGGTGAAGGCCTCGGGCGCGACGATCCACGAGATCTTGGGCAGCTTCCCGCCCTTGACGTCGGCCTTCAGCTGGTCGAAGAAGCCCTCGCCCTTGCGGGCGTCGGTGCCGGTGCGGGCCTTGTCGTAGAGCGGGTCGCCGGGCTTGGCATTGCGGTACTGGTTAAAGTACAGCAGCGAGTTGTCCCCGTAGTTGCCGCGGTAGGCGTCCGGGATCCAGCCCCAGGAGCCGTTCGCGTCGAGGCCGTCACCGACGTCCTGGTAGATCTTCCAGGAGACCCCGGCCGCCTCCAGCCGCTCCGGGTACGTCGTCCAGTCGTAGCCCGCCTCGTCGTTGCCGAGGACCGGGCCGCCGCCCTTGCCGTCGTTGCCCGTGTATCCCGTCCACATGTAGTAGCGGTTCGGGTCGGTGGAGCCGATGAACGAGCAGTGGTACGCGTCGCAGATGGTGAACGCGTCGGCGAGCGCGTAGTGGAACGGGATGTCCTCACGCGTCAGGTACGCCATCGTCGTCGACGACTTGGCGGGCACCCACTTGTCGTACTTGCCCGCGTTGAACGCGGTGTGCCCGTCGCTCCAGCCGTGCGGGAGGTCCTGGATGAACTGCAGGCCCAGGTCGTCGGCGGTGGGCCGGAAGGGCAGCACGTCCTTGGTGCCGTCCGACTGGTGCCAGACCGACTTGCCGCTGGGCAGCGTGGAGGGGCGGGGGTCACCGAAGCCGCGGACGCCTCTGAGTGAGCCGAAATAGTGGTCGAAGGACCGGTTCTCCTGCATCAGCACGACTATGTGCTCGACGTCGTCGATCGTGCCGCTTCGATGCCCCGCGGGGATCGAGGCGGCCTTGGCGATGCTGTCGGACAGCGCGGTGAACGCCGCGGTGCCGCCCGCGAGTTGGAGGAAGCGGCGTCGGTTCACTTGAGGCATGGGTGAGTGACCTCTTGTCCTGACGGGCCAGGGATGGCCGGGTGCTGATGGAACGTGCGCGTTTGGAGTGTTCCAAGAGCACCAAACCTCAGGGAAGGGTCCTGTGACGCCGATGTGAAAGTCGGCGGTACGTGAGGCGAACGGTGACGGACGGATCATCAGCCAGTCGTCGCAAAGGGCTCCGGCAACCCGCACAACGCCCGCGAACGGCTCAGGGCTGACGAGGAAGCGGCGCTCGCGTCAGTCCGCCACCTGCACCACCGCCGTCGCCCCCGCCCGCACCGTCGGCGTCGCGTACGTGTACGTCACGCCGCCGACCGTCTTGGTACGAGCGGCAGACGCGGGGTCAGCTCATCGCGGTCATCACCGAGTACGTCTCCAACCCGTTCTTCGCCGACGTCTGCGAGCGGATCGAGTCCACCCTCGCGCCCCACGGTCTCAAGACGATCCCGTGCCCGTGCTTCCCCGGCGGAGTGCAGGAGCTGGACTTCGTGACCTCTCTCGCCGACCGGGGCGTCGCCGCCGTCGTCTTCCTCTCGGCCAGCAACACGATCGAGGGCGCGGACCCGGAGGCGTACGAACTCCTGCGCTCCCGCCGGATCCCGTTCGTCGGGGTCAACGGCCAGTTCGAGGGCGGCGAAGAGGCGCCGGTCTTCTCCACCGACGACCTGCTGGCCGCGCGGTCGACGGGCCGAGCGGGATGGTCCACGACAAGCCGTTGACCACGATGACCGTCACCTTCGACCGGCCGGTTCCCACCGGCGTCGAGACCGGCGGCACGGTCGTCGAGAACATCACGGCCACGCCGTCGGTCGTCATTTCCGGCAACGTGTTCCGCGACGTACCGACCCGCGGCGTGCTGGTCACCACCCTGAGGCCTGTCCTGATCACGGGCAACCGGTTCGACGGGATGTCCATGGCCAGCATCTACGTCTCCGCCGACGCCTACCAGTGGTACGAGTCCGGACCGGTCGCCGATCTCACGATCCGTGGGAACTCGTTCACCAGGCCCACCGGTCCGGTCATCTTCGTGGAGCCGACCAACCAGGTGATCGCCCCGGCAAACCCGGTGCATCACAACATCTCGGTCGAGCACAACACGTTCGACATCGGTGACGTCACCGTCGTCAACGCCAAGAGCGTCGGTGGGTTCGGATTCGCCGGCAACACGGTGCGACGACTGGACGAGCCGGATCACCCGCCGTACACCTCCCCGCTGTTCGTCTTCCACGGGAGTTCAGGCATCCGAATCGCGCACAACCACTACGACAGGGGCCTGAACACCGCCGTGGTCTCGGACTAGGTCCTGTCCGGACAGGTCCCAGGACCTGTCCGGCCGCTCACGGCGGAGACGCGGCCCTAGCCAGCCGCTATACGAAGCCTGATCGTGCGGGATTCAGGGCGAAGCGCGAACTCGGGCCACACATCCGGACCACAGGACCGTGAACCGAGCCCGTGCTGGGCCGCGTCGACGATCAGGTGGCTCGTCGTCGAATCCGGAAGCTCGAAGGGGTGGTCGGCTTGCGCGATCTGCTGTGGGGTGTGGCGGCTGAGCGTGAAGCCGGGGCGCCGTCCGCGGGTGTCCGGGAATGCCACGAGGCGCAGCACCTCGGTGCCGGCACTCGTCAGCGCCAGCTGTCGCAGCTGGGAGCGGTGCCCCGTCTCCTGGGGTCGCGCGTAGTCGACGGAGAGGTCGCGGATGGTGGAGGAGAAACGGCCGGTGCGGGCCGCGCGGAGACTGTCGGGGTAGGACTCGAGCGGGCCGAGGCCGAACCACTCGGCGCCATCGATGGGAGCCGCGCCATCGGGCAGATCGAAACGAATCCCGATCCGCGGCCACACCGTGAGCCAACCGCGCGAGGGCTCGATCTCCACACGCAGTTCGATCTGGTCGCCCTCGATCGACCAGATCGACTCCACCATCACCGACACGGCGGAGTTCGCCGCGGAGACCTTGTCGATCGTGCGCAGGGCCTCCGCGGTGCGCTCCACGGACACTCGCCGCGCGGTCAGCCGGTCGAGACCGTCGCGACGCCACAGTTCGGCGTTGGACACCCCGGCGATGCCGGCGTCGCTCTCCGCGACTTCCTCGGACGCGCCTTCGTCGTTGTCGGTCGGGGCACGAAACAGTTCCAACCGCGGACCCGCCACAGCGCGGCCGGCGAGGCGCACGAGGGACCCGTCGACGAACTCGGCGATGCCGAGCGTCAGCGTTCCGTCGCTCTGCCGCCAGTCGGTTCGGGGTCGGACAGCAGGCGCGGGACGACGTGTCGAGCGGTCCAGCTGGGCGGTCGCGATCACATGCCCCTCGCGCGCCCAAGCGGTCCCGGCAGCCAATACGGCATTCACGGTGAGCCATGTCTCCGAGTCCCGCGACACCGGGACCCGTGGCAGCGGCACCCGCGCCGACGCGCCCGCCGCGACGACGGGGACCTCCAGGTCTCCGGAATCCGCGAGCGTCCCGTCGTGCTCGACGCGCCAGCGGAAGCGCAGGTCGGAGGTGTCGGCCGAGTGCCGCAGGTTGATGATCGCGAGTTCGTCACCGTCGAAGGTGAAACGGACGGGCTGCGCGACCGCCTTGTACTCGTGGAGGCTGGGAGTCGGGACGTCGTTGCTCAACAGCATTCCGTCCATCACGAAATTGCCGTCGTGTACGACCTCCCCGAAGTCACCACCGTACGCGTAGTAGGGCGTACCGTCCGGGGTCGTCGTCAGGATGCCGTGATCGCGCCATTCCCAGACGAAGCCGCCGTGCAGCCGCGGATGTTCGTGCACGAGCGCCTCGTACTGGTCGAGCGCTCCCGGCCCGTTGCCCATCGCGTGGGCGTACTCGCAGAGCAGGAACGGCTTGGTGCGCTGCCGGGCACCCTGCGCGGGAGTGCAGTTCAGCAGCGGCGAGCGTGAGCCGTCGGTTCCGATCTGCTCGGTCTCGAGCACCGACGAGTACATACGCGAGTAGACGTCGGTGTATTCGCCGGCGTGGTCGCCTTCGTAGTGCACAGGTCGTCCGGCGTCACGGGCGTGGACCCACGCCGACATCGCGGCGAGGTTGCCGCCGGTTCCCGCTTCGTTGCCGAGCGACCAGATCACGACACTGGGATGGTTCTTGTCTCGTTCGACGGTGCGCTGGATGCGGTCGAGGTACGCCGCACGCCACGTCGGGTCGTCGCTCGGATTCCCGACCCAGTCGATTTTGTCGAAGCCGTGCGTCTCGAGGTCGCATTCGAGGATGACCCAGAATCCGAGTTCGTCGGCAAGGTCGAGCAGCCGTGGATGGGGCGGGTAGTGGCTGGTGCGGATCGCGTTCACGTTGAACCGCTTCATGCGGGCCAGGTCCTCGCGGGCGTGCTCCTCGTCGAAGACGCGGCCGCGCTCGGGGTGGGTCTCGTGGCGATTCATCCCGTGGAACACGACACGACGGCCGTTGACCAGGAACTGGTCGCCGCGGATCTCGACCGTGCGGAAACCCACCCGTACGGCGATGCTCTCGGCGGCCGTCGACACGGTGGCGTTGTACAGGCGCGGCTGCTCGGCCGACCAGGGCTCCACGCCATCGACATCGAGCGGGGCCACGTCGGCCGCTGTCGCCCAGACCCGCTCGATGCCGAGTTCGGGCAGGCGAAGGGTGACCGGGAACGCCGCCGCGTCGGCGGTGACCTCCGGCTCGATCCGTCCATGGCCATGGTCGAACCCGGTGCGCAGCCAGACGTCCTCGATGCCTCCGGCCGGCCGTGCGATCACGGTGACATCGCGGAAGATGCCTGGCAGCCACCACTGGTCCTGGTCTTCGAGATAGCTGGCCGCCGACCACTGGTGCACTCGCACAGCGATGACGTTGTCGCCCGGGCGTACGGACGATGTCACGTCGAATTCGTGGGCGAGCCGGCTGCCACTGGCGCTGCCGATCTCGTCGCCGTTCACCCACAGCCTGAAGAGCGACTCGACCCCGTCGAACCGCAGCACGACGCGGTCGGCCTCCGACCAGTCGGCGGGCATGTCGAAGTGGCGGCGATAGTCGCCGGTGGGGTTCTCGTCCGGGACATGGGGTGGGTCGATCGGGAACGGGAACTGCACGTTCGTGTAGATCGGCCGGCCGTGGGCTCCGTCGTCCTGGAGCACCCAATGGGATGGCACGGGGATGGTGGCCCAGCCGCTGTCGTCGAAGCCTTCGGCCGCGAAATCCTCTGCCGCGGACGCCGTTTGCGACAGACGGAAACTCCAAAGCCCGTTCAGCGAAAGAGAAGGGGCGTCGGAGTGCAGCCACGAGCGCGCGGCGCGCAGCGCGCCACGCCACGGTGTGGGGTCCGAAACATACGCGGAAGATGGGGAGGGCACGAGGTCACAACTCTTTCTTGCTGACAAAGGGGATCCGAATGCCGGCCGCATGCGCCGACACGAGCGATCGGCGCTCTACCGGACCACGAACGTTCGGATCTCCCACGGGCCGAGGGCGAGTTCGAGTCCGTCCGTGACTGGCACCGTGGAGAGCGGCCGGCCGAGCAGGTCGACCGTGGTGGCTTCTGTGAACGCGCCCGTCACGCGGGCGGTCGATCCCGTGTCGCTCATCGCGGTCAGCCGCACTTCGGTGCCGGCACCGCGATCGTCGTCGGCGACGCGGCGGATGCTCGAGACGAGGATGTCCGCACCGTCGACCTGTACGCCGGTCGTGTCGGGGGGCAGTTGACCCGCGGCGGGCGCGGTGCCACGGGCGACCAGTACGTCGTTGCGGAAGTCTTCGGCGAGCGCGACCGCGTGCGCACCCTGCCAGCCGGCCGCCGCGGGCACGACGGCCAAGCGGTTCTCGATGCGTACACCGAGATCTTGCGCGCCCGGTGTGGGGATCTCGCTCGCCGCGGGCTCGTCACGGAGTGGATGGATGTTGACGCTGATCGAGCCGATCGCGCGCAGCAGAGTGAGGGCGAGTTCGGAGCCGTCGCCGACGAGTTCGTACTCGGTGGCGTGGTCGAGCAGGACGTTGGCGGCGCCGGCCGACACGAACGAACTCGCGGGGAAGGTCGGGATCGGGTATTCGCCCCAGCCACCTTCGGCGGTGAGCCCACGCTCGGTGACGGCGAACTGCCCGGCGGACGCGGACACGGCGGCCGGCTCGGGCAGCGGCACGTGAAAGCGCAGTCGGTGGTCGGCGGACTGGTTCACGAAGGACGTGAAGATACGCACGAACGGCTCGCCTGCGCGTACCTCCACGAGTGTCTCCACCGGGGTCGGCACGGTCCGGCCGCTGCGCAGGTCGCGCTCGGAGGAGAGCGTGGTGGGCCATTCGTAGACGCGGGTGACACGCGTCCTCGAACGCAGCGGGCCGTTCTCGAGGAGTTCGACGGCGACCTCCGTCGGCTCCGACACGAGCACGTCCCGCGCCGGCGGCGCGTAGTTGTAACTGTCGCCGCGGTCACCACCGTCGACGAGTCGGCCGACTCCGTGCAGTTCGGTGCCGTCGGCCCCGGTCACGTCCAGGGTGCCGTCGGCGGCGATCGCGACCTCGACGAGTCCGTTGGACAGCGCGCGGGCCGTCGCCGTCGCCGGTGCGAACGCCGTCGACGGCGCGGCGGGGCGGTCGCTCGGTTCGACCCGGAAACTCGCAAGCCCGGAGCCTGGGACGTCCACGGCCACCAGCGCGGTCGCGCGGGCTTCCTCCAGCGTCAGCACCCTCCACTCACCGGGATGCGCGGCGGCCGCGGCAGCGACCTCTCGGCGCAGGATCAACAGGTCGAACGGTCCGTCGGCCGGCACCTCGGCGAGGTGGAAGACCAGCGACCCGGGGGTGAGTTCGTAGTGGTCGATCAGACGGCCGAAGAGCTCGCGGCGGTGGATGCGGCGCAGCACCCGTTCGAGCTGCGAGGCGTCCATGCGCTCGTCGCTGAGCACGGTCGGGGCCGTGGAGATCAGCTGAACGGCATGCGCCGAGCCGTCGGCGGCGGTCGCGACCAGAGCGGTTCCCTCGGGCGGGGCCACGACATCCACCTCGACCAGTGCCGTGCGCGGGAACGGCAGCGGGTTGGCGACCAGGTAGCCGTCGCTCGGCACCAGGGCGGCGGGCTCGGCGAGGGCCGCGTCCCGAACCGCCCGCGCGGTGTGCGCGGCTTCGGCGAGGCGCGCTTCGACCTGATCGCAGGTCTCGTCGGTGCCGGAACCGACGACCGAGTCGTGCGCGGAAGACTCGATGATCTTGTGCCACGCGAGTGAGAGGAACGGCGAGTCGTCGCGCTGGGACCACAGCGCGTTCATCCGCTCGGCGTGGTCGATGGTGCGCTCGGCGACGGCCATCCGCTGCTTGAGCGCGAGCCGCACGGAGAGCACGCCCGGGAGGATGTTGCCGCGCACGTGGCTGCGCAGCTCACCGGTGACGACGGCGGAGACCTCGTCGCGCACGTGCTCGCGGATGTACTCGTCGAGCGTCGCGATGGTGATGGCGCGCTCGTCGCTGGAGGCGCGCCGCAGCCAGGTCACGAGGTGCGGGTCGGGTGCGTTGTGGTCGGTGCCGGCCATCGCGAGCACCGGGTCCTCGCCCCACCGCTCGGCCGTCATCTCCGCGTACTCGCCGAGCGCGCGCCCGATCTGGTCGGGCACCAGCAGGACGTCGAGGCCGTTGTCGTAGCCGTCGAAGAGGAACTCGGTGCGCACTTCGGAGCCGTCGGGAGCGCGCCAGCGGAAGGCGTGACCGTCGACAGAGCCGGGAACACCGCGCCACAGCGCCGCATGCTCGATTCCGGCGCGCGTCAGGATCTGTGGCATCTGCGCGACGTGGCCGAACATGTCCGGCAGGTAGCCGATGGGCATCGAGCCGCCGAGGTCCGCCGCGGCCGCCCATCCCATCTGCAGGTTGCGCACGATGGTCTCGCCGGAGCAGAGGAACTCGTCGAGCAGGATGAGCCAGGGTCCGATGGCGAGTTGGCCGCCGGCGACCAGGGCCACGACTCGATCGCGGTTCTCCGGTCGCATCTCCAGGTAGTCCTCGATCGCGGCCATCTGCCCGTCGACGGTGAACCGGAAGTCCGGGTTCGCCTCGGCCGTCTCCAGCACGGTGTCGAGAGCGGCGACAAGGCGGTGCCGGAACACCTGGAAAGGCTCGTACCATTCCCGGTCCCAATGGAAATGGGGTACGAAGACGGCGGAGTTCTGCATCGGGAGAGCGACTTTCTGTCGGCGGGGGAACGGAGTCACTTGAGGGAGCCTGAGGCGAGCCCGGTGCGCCAGAACCGCTGGAGGAGGATGAACACGATGATCACGGGCACGATCGAGACCAGCGAGCCGGTGATCACGGATTCCTGAAGGAGCGGGGCGCGGGCGGTCTGACCGTTCCACTCGTAGAGGCCGAGCGTGATCGGGAAGAGCGACTCCTTCTGCAGCATCACCATCGGCAGGAAGAAGTTGTTCCAGATGGCGACGAACTGGAAGAGGAAGATGGTCACCAGCGACGGCGTCATCAGCCTGAACGCCACCGAGAAGAACGTGCGGAACTCGCCGGCGCCGTCCAGGCGCGCCGACTCGAGGATCTCCTGGGGGACGGCGGCGGAGGCGAAGATGCGGGCGAGGTAGACGCCGAACGGACTGACGATGCTGGGGAGGAACACCGCGAGGTAGGTGTTGACGATCCCGGTCGCCGAGAACAGAAGGAACAGCGGGAGCGCGAGCGCGGTGGTGGGAACGAGGACGCCGCCGAGGATGACGGAGAACAGGAACTCGCGGCCCCGGAAAGGGAACTTGGCGAGCGCGTAGCCGCACAGCGCGGAGATCAGGGTTCCGACGGCCGCGCCCAGCACGGCGTAGATCACGCTGTTCAGAGCCCACCGCCCGAAGATGCCGTCGCTGCGGCTGAACAGGGTGCCGAGGTTGTCGAACAGGTTGAAGTGCGAGACCGCCAGACCGTTGGTGGAGGCGAGGTCGCCCTGCGGTTTCGTCGCCGCGACGATCAGAAAGTAGATCGGCAGCAGGAAGTAGATCGCCAGGAGGAACATCAGAGCCATGGCGGCCGTGCGGCTGACGCGGCTTTCGCGGATCAGGGGCTGGTTGCTCACAGTCCGGCCCTCTTCGTGGTCAGTCGCATGAACCCGAAGCTCAAGACGAAGGTGATGACGGCGATGACCACGGAGATCGCCGCTGCCTGCTGGTAGTTGTTTCCGGAGGCCACCGCATACGCGAGCATGTTCGGTGTGTACGTGCTCGAGATGTTCGAGGAGATCTGGCGCAGCACGGCCGGCTCGGCGTAGAGCTGCAGCGTACCGATGATCGAGAACACCGTCGTGAGGATGATCGACGGGGCGATGATCGGGACCTTGATCTGCCACGCGATGGTCCAGTTGCTCGCACCGTCGAGCTTGGCGGCTTCGTAGAGTTCCTGCGGGATCGACTGCAGCGCCGAGAACATGATCAGCATGTTGTAGCCGGTCCAGAGCCAGGTGGAGACGTTCGCCGCCGACCACAGCACGGCGCCCGGGCCGAGGAAGTCGGGCTGGAGGCCGATGCTTTTCAGCAGGTCGACGAGAGGGCTGAGCTGCGGCGAGTAGAGGTACGACCACATGATCGCGGCGATGACGCCGGGCACGGCATACGGCATGAACGCCGCGACGCGGAAGAACGACTTGGCCTTCAGCAGGGGCGTGTCGAGCAGCAGCGCCATGATCAGCGCGACGAAGAGCATGACCGGCACCTGCACGATGCCGAACAGCGCGATGCGCCCGATGCTGTTCCAGAACTCGTTGTTCTGGAACACCTGCACGTACTGTTCGAAACCCCCGAAGGTCGTGTACGACGTGCCGTACTGGCCGCCGGTGCGGCGCACGACGAGGAAGCTCTGCCAGATCGCGTAGCCGACCGGCACCAGGTAGAACAGCACGAACGGCAGGAAGAACGGGATCAGGAACGCGGCGATGGTTCCCGCCCGGGGGCCGCCGCCGTGGCGACGACGGCGGCCTCCCGTCGACGGCGCCACGCGGGTCGCGCGGGTTGCTCGGGTTGCGATGTCAGTCATGCTGCGGTCACTTGCCCGCTACAGCCGGGATCGCCTGTTCCTTCATCGACTTCAGTGCGGCCGCCTGGGCGGCGGAGAGCGCGTCGGTGAGCGTGCCGCTGCCGGCTGCCGCCTTGGCCATCGCGTCCTGCAGCGCCAGGTTCACCGTCTTCTGGGTGGGCCCCCAGGAGAAGCTGGTGTCGATGTTCTTGGACGAGTCGGCGAAGACGTCGAAGATCTTCTCGTTGTTGTAGTAGGGGACGCCCTGCGAGAGTGCGGGAAGCTCCGAACCGGCGGTGGCTGCCGGGTAGAGGCCGCCCAGCTTGTTCTCCAGCGCGAGGGCTTCCGGGTCGGTGTTCAGCCAGGAGTTGAACTTGACCGACTCGTACAGGTGCGTGTTGCCCTTCATGAACGCGACGGTGGATCCGCCCCAGTCGCCGGAGGCGGCGTTCGAGCCCCATGTCGGCATCGGGACGATCGTCCACTTGCCGGCCTGCTTGGGCAGGTTGTCGCGGAACATGCTGTAACCCCAGGCGGCGCCGACGTAGCTGGCGATCTGGTTCTTCTGGTACGCGGCGTACATCTGGGTCGAACCGTTGGCGAGGTCGGTGCGGACGAGCTTGGCGGCGATCAGCTTCTGCCAGTACTCGGCGACCTGCTTGCTCTGGTCGGACGCGACGGTGACGTGCCACTTGTCGGCGGAGTAGCCGTACATCTCGGCGTTGTTCTGCCAGAGGAGTCCGTTGAACCACTCGGCGTTGTTCGGGTCGAAGAACGTCATGCTGAGGTTGGCGTCCGCGTCGTGCAACTTCTGCGCGTCCGCCGCGTACTCGTCCCAGGTCGTCGGGATCTTGAGGCCGTGCTGCTTGAAGATGTCGCTGCGCACATAGAGGGCCATCGGGCCGGTGTCCTGCGGGAAGGCGAACACGCCGGTGCCGGCGAAGCTGGTCTGCGACCAGGTCCACGGCGCGAACTTCGACTTGGCCGCGGTGGCCGCCGAGCAGGCCGAGGCGTCCACGAAGGCGTTCTGGGTGCGCAGGTTGGGGAGCTCGTCGTAACCGACCTGAGCGAGGGCCGGCGCCTTGCCCGCCTTGAGGGCGTTGCCGAGGGTGCCGTACTGGTCGTTGGAGATGTTCTTCGTCGTCACCTGGATGTTCGGGTTCTTCTTGTTCCACAGGGCGACGACCTGATCCATACCCGGAACGGTGTTCCAGTACTGGAGGGTGACTTTGCCCTTCGCCGGCGCACAGGAGGCTACGGATGCCTTCCCCGACGGAGCGGGCGACGAGCACCCGGCGAGTACGGCGACGCCGGCTGCCGCGGCGATGACGGCGAGGCGGATGCGCGTGACTGTGTGGCTCATATCTTCCTTGCCAGAGAACGTCCAGCGACGTCGCTGGACGGGTCGACGTTGACACCTCAGGCGGGACGCCTTCTGGTCGGAATCGACAGGACACAGCGGTGTCGGTGCAAGCACCGAGCGCCGCGGCGGGGGTTGGCCCACCTTGCGAACCTGTTCCCGTGAGCGTTCCCGTGAGCGCTCCCGTGAACGTTCACGGGAGCGCTCACGGGAGTGCTCATGGGGGCATTGCGAATTGTTCGGAAGTGTGCGCTCCGGTGCGGTCGAGTGTCAAGACTTTCAGGTCGCGCACGAGTCCGGCAGGTTACGCGGACCCGCCCGATCGCAGCTTGGCGCGGACGACGAGGTCGTCGGGCCCGAGCGGGTTCGCCCCGGTCAGCAGCCGTGCGACCTGGTCGATGGCGAGCGCGCCGAGCTTTCGCGTGTCGAGGGCGACGCTGGTGAGCGGGGGCTCGACGAGGGTGCCGAACTGCAGGCCGTCGAAGCCGATCACGGCGAGATCCCGCGGGACGCTCCTGCCGAGCCGGCGCGCCTCGCGCAGGACGCCGATCGCGATGATGTCGTTGAAGGTGAAGACCGCGGTGACATCGGGATGGGCGGTGAGCAAGGTCTTGAGCGCCGCTCCCCCGCCGTCGGCCGACTGGCCGGCGCCGACCACCATGCCGGCGTCGATCCCGCACGCCGCCGCGGCCGTCGTGAACCACTCGCGCCGGATGCTCGGCTCGGCACGGCGGTCGTGGTCGAGCATGCCGATGCGTTCGTGGCCCGCGGCGACCAGGTGCGCGACCGCGGCCTGGACGCCTTCCTCGCCGTCGATCCGGATCGAGCTGAACCGCGCGCTGTGGTGCTCGCGGCCGATGAGCACCACCGGAAGACCACGAGTGAACAGCTCGAGTTCGTCCTCGGAGCAGCTGAAGTAGCCGACGACCGCGTCGACTTGCGAGGCGATCACCTGCAGCGTGCCGAGTTCCTCGTCGGGCCTGTCCGCGGTGTCGTATACGACGACATGCCAGCCAAGGGCCCTGGCCGCCTCCAGCGCGGACGCGGCGACCTCGGTGAAGAACGGGTTGAGCAGGTCCGGGATCACCAGCCCGATGGTGGTGGTGTCCTGCCGGACCAGACCGCGGGCGAACCGGCTCGGCCGGTAGCCGAGCTCGCGGGCCGCGTCGAGCACACGCTGCTTGGTGGAGCCGTCGATCTCGTCCTTGTCGTTGAGCGCCCGCGACACGGTCTGCCGAGACACCCCGGCGGACCTGGCGACGTCATTGATCGTGATCTTCCGGGGTTCCGTCCCCGACGACGACACCATCGCGCACCTCCCGCTGCTCGCGGGTGCCGATGCGCCCGCAGTGCCTGAGTATGCCCGTGCCGGGCGCGGCGGCGCGATCTTTGGCGCCTCGCGGGCGTGACCTCCGCTCCGCGTCGGCCACCGTGGCGCGAGAACCCCAGGCATTTGTTGACTCGCCAACAACCGATGTCGTCTTGTGTACCGCGGGTCGGTTCGCGCTCGCCTACAGGAGGGCAGATGGGCACCCCGCCATGAAGGCCGCGTCGGTCCCTGGGTGTGGCAGGACCAGCCGCCACCCAGGGATCACACGCCCACGTTCGCCGCTACCGCTCCGTGACGGCGAGGTCGGGCACGGGCACAGCCGCCTGGGCCTGCTTCGGCTCGGTGGCCATGGCCCTCAGCGTCTCGAAGGCGGCCGCCGTCGGGCTGGCCGGTTCGGCCTGATAGACCACCAGCTGCTGATGCGGTGCCCCATTGACCGTGAAGGCCGCGAACTTGATGCGCAAATCCCCGACCAGGGAGTGCTTGAGATGCTTGCCTTCCTGGGATTTGCTCTTGACCTCGTGCATCTGCCAAATCTCGGCGAAATCCTCGCTTTGGGAGGACAGTTCCGCCACGACCTCGGCGATGCGCGCCGATTCGGGATCGTGGCCGTAGGCGGCCCTGATTTCGGCGACACAGGAGTGCGCGGCTCGCTCCCATTCCTGGTAGAACTCGCGTCCTGCCGGGTCGACGAACACCATACGGGCGAGGTTGTCGAACTGGTCGAACCCGCTGTGGAGAGCCGTGGCGAGGGAGTTGCCCACCATGATGTCGAGGGCCGGGCCGATGACGAAGGCCGGAGTGTGCTCCCATCTGTCCATCGAGGCAGAGGCGGTTGAGATGGTCGATGGCCTCCGGATCCAGTTTCAGCGCTTGCGCCACGGCCTCGAGCACCTGCGGGGAGGGACTGTTCTCGCGCCCTTGTTCCAGTCTGACGTAGTAGTCGGAACTGACTCCGGCGAGCAGCGCGACTTCCTCTCTGCGCAGTCCCTGCACCCGACGCCGCCCATGTTCGGGCAGACCGACGTCGTGTGGCTTCAATGCCTCTCGACGGGCTCTGAGGAAATCACCCAAAGGTGTCCCATTGCTCATGCGGCAAGACTAGATGCTTTCCGGCCGATGAGAAGCGCGGGTTTCGTAATATGGCACCAAGTCGCGCTACTCTCACTCAGAGTAATTTACCCTCGAGATCTCTGGGACTTTCCAGGCCCCCGGAGTCTTCTCGCCGGCCGTCAGGCCTCCGCGCCACCCGCACAGCCGCAATCCTGGGTGTAATGCACCCACCGTCGGCGGAACTCTGCCGGGCGTTTTCCGCCTAAGGGCTGTCCCGTAATCCCCGGTGGACCAGCGCGCGGCGTCAGATGCGGTGCACGGTGCATCGCAAGGCGGAGGGTCGTCCTCATACCGGGCGTATTCGGGCGATCCGACAACGCGGCGAGGTGCCGTAGCTGTCGTCGTGCGCCCGCCGGGGATTACGGGACAGCCCTTAGCCTCGGCAGCAAGTACAACGACACCCGCCCTGACTCGGTTGAAGGGCTGGGTCAGTTCCTCCGCTCGCGCAGGGCATGCCTCAGCCCCGCGGACGCGGGACTGCCCGGCTCCGGCCGGCGAAGAGTGCCCGGCTTGCGGCGCGACGAGGTCGCGACGCTCGCAGGTGTCAGCCTGAGCTACTACAGCCGGCTCGAGCAGGGCCGTGAACTCAGTCCCTCCCTCCAGGTGCTGGAGGCCCTGGCCCGCGTGCTGCGACTCGGGGACGAGGACAAGCGGGAACTCTTCCGGCTCGCCCGGCCGACAACCCGCCGCACGAAGTCGCCCTTCCGGGTCGAGCGTGTCCGCCCACACCTGCGGCAACTGATCGACGGCTGGACCAGGACGCCGGCCTTCGTCGTCGGCCACGCCCAGGACCTGCTGGCCACCAACGCCTTGGCCGACGCCCTCTACCGCGACTTCGCCCGGCACGACAACGTGCTGCGCATGCTCTTCCTGGACCCCGCGGCGAAGACCTTCTACAGGAACGCGGAGCAGGCCGGGCATCGTGCGGTCGCCGACCTCCAGCAGACCGCCGCAAGCACCCCCGAGGATCCCCCGCGTCCTGGAGCTCGTCGGGGAACTGTCGGTGCGCAGCGGCGAGTTCCGCTCCCTGTGGGCCCGCGAGTACACCCGGGTCCCGCCCTACGACGTCAAGCAGGTGTACCACACCGGCGCCTCCAGCGGCATGGGTGCCGTCACCGCCGAACGCCTCGCCGAACTCGGTGCCACCGTGGTCGTACTCGCCCGGCGCAAGGACAAACTGGAGAACGTCGTCAAAAGCATCGAGGCCTCCGGCGGAACCGCACTCGCCCTGGCCGTCGACGTCACCGACCGCGCCGCCGTCCAGACCGCCGCCGACCAGGTCGCCGAGCACTTCGGCAAGGCCGACCTCGTGTTCAACAACGCCGGCGTCCAGCTCATCTCCGGCATCGAGGAACTCAAGGTCGACGACTGGCAGCGCCAGATCGACCTCAACATCAGCGGCCTGATGAACGTCATCGCCGCCTTCCTCCCCCACCTGACCGACTCCGCCACCCACGGCAAACCCGCCGACCTGATCAACACCTCCTCCATCGCGGCCACCCGCACCCTCGCGAAGTTCTCGATCTACTCCGGCACCAAGGCCTACATCAGCCACCTCACCAGGCTCCTCCGCGTCGAACTCGGCCCCAAGATGGTCCGCGTCGCCACCATCGAACCCGGCATGGTCGACACCGAACTGCCCGACCACGTCACCGACCCCGACGCCTCCAAGCTGATGGCCGACCTCATCCACGACATCGACTGCCTCCAGAACGCCGACATCGCCGAAACCATCGCCTTCATGGCCGCCGTCCCCCGCCACGTCAACCTCACCGAAATCACCATCATGCCCACCGCCCAGGCCATCTGAAGTCCCTCCCGTCATGGCGGGGGAGGAACAGCGCTCGGCTGTTCCTCCCCCGCCCTGCACATTGGTTGGCATGACAACATTGGGGATATTTTGTTGATTGACCAACGAAATCAGGGGGCCGACTGGATGTCCCCCCGCGTGGAGGACGCGATGGTGTCGCGGTGGGCGAAGTCGCCCGGGGGGATGCCGGGGTGGTGTCCGAGCCGGGCCGGCGGCACCGCGGCCGAGGGGCCGAGGGTGAGCCGGGAGACGATGCGGTAGCGGTCGCCGCGGTAGATCGAGTGGACGTATTCGACGGGCTGCCCCGTGGTGTCCGAGGTGAGCCGCTCGAAGAGCAGCGCCGGGGACAGCTCGGGCACGTCGAGCAGCTCGGCCTCCGCCCGGGTGACGACGGTCGGCTCGATCGCCTGTACGGCTTCCTGGACATGCACGCCGTGCTGTTCGCGCAGGTGCTCGTACAGGTCGCCGGTTTCCAGTTCCTGGGCGGACAGGGTGGGGACCAGATCGGCCCTGATGTGCAGATGCTCGATGGCCATCGGGGCGCCGTCCACCAGGCGCAGCCGTGCCACATACACGATCTCGACAGCGGGCGAGATGCGCAGCTTGCGGCCCACGCGCGCGCCCGCCGGGATGGTGGTGAACTCCAGCAGGCGACTCGACCAGGCCCCGGAGGCCTGAGGCACCGTCATGGTCTGCTGGCCCGAGACGAGCGCCGCGAAGGTGGCGGCGTACCGCGGCGCGGGCACCACGTTCGAGGACACCGTCCCCAGCAGCTGATCCCCGCCCGATGACGGGGGCGAGGGCGACCGCGCACGTCGGCGCGCAGACACGCACCGGGTGCGCGGCCGCCCCGCCGACCGGAGCCTGGACCGACTTCGACGAGTGGCCGAGCTCTGAATCTCCTCAAGTCGCTTGGCGCGCGCCGAACATGATCGTCAGGCTGGTCCGCATGACAGGAATCACGGGACTGAGCAAGAAGAACAACTTCGTGCTGGCCATCCGGGACGCGGACGTCGTCGCGGCGGCCCTGCGCCAGGCACTGGCCGGGGCCTCGCCTCAGGAGCGCCCCGGCCTGGAACGCGCCGCCGCGCTGGTGGAGTCCACCGCCGCCGCCACCGAGACCCAGCTGCGTGCCCGCTGGGTCCGCTCCCGGCTGGCCGCCGTCGGCTTCACGGGGGACATCACCTCGGTCGCGGCGGTGAAGGCGCTGCGCCAGGCGGAACCGAAACTGAGCCTGTTGGCGGCGGTGCAACTGCAGAAGGAGGCGGTCGCGCATCCGGAGTGATCCGGCAGCCCCCGAACACGCGGGGAGGCGGAGGCTGCCGGAGGCGTCGCGCCGCTCAGGACGTGAGGTAGCAGGACTTGCTCACGCCGGGCAGCGGATCGGTGCCGAACGCCGCCGTCGTGCAGCCGGTGCCGCCGGTGAACGCCTTGTAGAGGAAGCGGCCCCGGGCACCGTAGGCGACGGTCTGCTGTCCGCTGAAGGAGCAGGTGCCGCCTTCGGCGGAGCAGGTGGTGGCGTAGCCGACCGGGGCGCCGGTCGCGGTGTAGCAGGCCTTCGACTCGCCGGGGATCGGGTCGCCGAACGTGGCGTCGGTGCACGGGGTGTCGCCGGTGGCGGTGGCCGTGGTGAAGGCTCCGAAGGCGCCGTCCATCACCGGCTGTCCCGCTGCGGCCGAGCAAGTACCGTTCTGGGAAGCGCACTTGGCCCAACCGCCGGCCGGGGCTCCGTCGGGCGGCAGGTAGCAGGACTTGGCGACGCCGTCGATGGGATCGCCGAAGTGGGCGTTGGTGCAGGCGACGGAGCCGTTGGTGACCTGGTGGACGAAGTTGCCGTTGGCGCCGTAGGCGACGTCCCGGTTGTAGCCGGGTACGGCGCAGGTGCCGTTCTCGGCCGCGCAGGCGGTGTATCCGGGCGGCCCGCCCGCGTCGGCGACGTAGCAGGACTTGACGAGATTGGACGCCGGGTCGCCGCCGAAGGAGTCGTTGGTGCAGGCGGTGCTGCCGGTCACCGTCTTGTACGTGTACGTCCCGGCGCCGTAGGCCACCGAGCGGGTGCCGCTGAAGGAGCAGGTGCCGCCCTCGCCCGCGCACCGGGTGAAGCCCGGTCGCAGGGCGCCGGCTCCGGGGTCGGCGGGTGGCGCCGGATTGCCCAGTCCGGTGGCGGTCACGGTGTAGCTGCCCGGGGCGACGCCGGTCAGGTAGACGTAGGTGTCGTCCTGGCTCGCTCCGGTGATGCCGGAGGTGGGCGTGAAGGTTCCGTTCCGCCATACGACGGTGCCGTTCACGGAGACCGAGATGTTGCCGCCGCCGAACTTCGGGACGCCGATGCGGCCGGTGGTGCCGGACGGGCTGGTCAGGTGCGCCGAGTAGGTGCCGGCGGCGGGGTCGCGGGACCAGGACGCGTTGATGGCGCCCTGGGACATGGTGATGCGGCCCTCGGCGCTGGTCAGGTCGCCGGGGTGCGGGACGAAGCGGTACGCGCCGGTCGACGACTCCGGTGCGGTGCCCAGCACGTCGAAGGTGAGTGTGGAGGTGGGCGCGGTGGACCAGCCGTGGGCCAGGCTCATGAACGAGCCGCCGTAGGCGAGACCGCCGTCGGCCTTGACGCCCTCCCAGAAGGTGCTCTTGGTGCCGATGTCGCTGGTCAGCATGTGGCCCCAGGTACGGCGGATCTGGTCCAGGGCGGTGTAGTCGTCATTGGCGGTGAAGCGGGCGTTCAGCTCCATGCCGCCGGCGAAGGGGGAGACGTTGCCGCCCCACTCGGGGGTGGTGGGGCCGTAAATGCCCCAGTTCTTCCCGAGTCCCGCGGCAATGCTCTTCGACTTGGCCGTGGAGTCGGTCAACCCGTACCAGACGGCAAGGGAGTTGCCGTCCTGCGGGTACAGACCGCTGGTGGGGTTGTCCTTGTACATGCCCTTCGAGGCGTCCCACAGCAGGGAGTTGGCGGCGGTCTTGATGGCGGCCGCCTTGCTGTTCCAGCTCGCGGCGAGCGCACTGTCGCCCTCGACCGTGGCCAGGGTGGCGCCGCCCTTGAGCGCGCCGTACAGCAGCGCGTTGGCGGAGATGTTCTCGCCCCCCTGGCCGACCCGGGCCCAGTCCTGGGTGCGGGTCACATTGAGGAGGTTGTTGCCGTCGATCTTGTTGGTGATGAAGGCCATCCCGCGCTTGTAGTTGGCCCATTCGGAGTCCAGCCACGTCCGGTCGGCCGAGTAGGTGTAGTACGTGGACGTGCCCAGCAGCGTCCAGGTGTGGTAGGTGTCCGAGCCGGTGAGGTTGAACGGTGGGCCCGACCAGGGGATTTCGCCCGCCGCGGACTGCGCGTTGTACATCGTGGTGAGCGCGTTGCGGGTCGAGGCGAGGTCGCCCGAGTACGCGTACTGCGTGGGTACGGCGATGCCCAGGTCGCCGGGCCACACCGTACGGTCGCGCTTGGCCCCGTCGACCAGGACGGAGTCACCCACGCCCACGGTGGCGCCGTTGTCCCACGCCGAGCTGGGCGGGGGCCAGGCACGGCCCTGGTTGGAGGCGATCGTGTTGAGCTGCACGGTGTACGCCCCGGCGTACCAGATGCTGTTCAGCAGGTCGTCGCTGGAGGAGAAGTAGTTGGCGTAGTCGGCCGGGTTGGCCTTGCCCGGTGCCGCGGTGAAGGTGAGGCTGACGCCGTTGAGGTCCACCCAGCCCGAGCTGTCCAGGAAGACGGTCAAGTAGCTGAAACCGCCCCGCAGTTGAGCGGTGGGCACCGTGTAGGTGCCGTTGGCGGAGGCCGTGGCGTAGAGGGCGCCGTCCTCGCCGTCGCGGCCGCTGCTGCGGTCGCTGTTGTTGCCCACGTACAGGGACGACTCACTGAAGGCCAGGCCGACCCGTTGGCCGCTGCTGCTGGCACTGCCGAAGGACAACGTTGTCACGCCACCGACTTCTTTCCCGAAGTCGAGGGTGATGGCCGACTGCGAGCCGGAGATCCGCGTCGCCTGTCCACTGAGGACGTTCTGCGGGTTCGCGACGCTGCCGGACGTGCGGTAGACGGCGGTCGGCTTGAGAGTGCGGGAGGTCGGCGAGTAGTTCAGGGCGTCAAGTGCCGCCCTGGGTGCGGGCGTCGCGGTCACCGGCGCCGCCACGGCGGACAGCGCGGGGGTCGCGGCCAGCGCGGCGGCCACCACCATGGTGAGCCCAACTAGCCGCCCTGGTCTGGGTTTTCGGTTCAGCGATGGCCGGCGACGGCGCATGAGTACCTCCCGGATCGGTGGGGAACCAGCCGCTCGACTCGACGACCAGTCGCTTGAATCGATTCAAAATGATTGACCGTGGGGGCCTGGGGTCGAAACGGCAACGGGTGTGCGAGATGACTCGCCGAAGTTCGCACCGATGATGGGCGCCCGAAAAGCGGGTGTCAACCCATGAGCCGGACCACGTCTCGCAGGGTCCGCGGAATGCCCTGACCTCAAACGCGCCAACGCCCACGCAGACGCCCGACCCGGCCTCGTTCGCGGCCACAGCGCGAAGCGGCATCCGCACGCGATACGCATCCTCGCCCACGCCCGGCTGGCGTGTGATGTGGGCATGCCGACGCGACGGACCTGCTGCGACCTATGCGGGCCGCCGGGCTGGTGACCACGCGGCGGGAGGCAAACCGACGCCTGCGCGCCACATCCTCGGAGCCATGCCACAACGAAGGCAGCGCAGAGACGGGCAGGTCTCCGCGGTCGCATAGGGAGAGCCTGACCACCACCGCCGCACCAAGTCCGTGCCGCGCACAAGCGCCCATGTCCATTCACGGCAGCCTTCACCGCCACACGGGGGTTCAGTCCGGCGCGTCCCGCGACACCCGAGAGGGCGCCATTGGCAGCTTGTCTCGAAGCGGTGTCACCTACCCCGACCCGGGCACGGCTCGCTGGAGGACGCACCATCGGTGCTCAAGTTCAGCCAGAGCAGGTCGGCAAGAGGACGCCTCGTACAAGTACTTCCGAGTGCATCAGAATCCGAGATGTCTGCTACAGAGCGGCACTGGACCACATTTGACACCCGGAATGCCCGGGTATGTCGCATGGGCAGTAGACCTTGGCGGGCGTGCGGGCCGGCTGCAGGGTGCTTTCGGGCAGGCGGGTTCGAGGCACGGCGGAGCAGGGCGCCAAACACGGTGAGCTGTACCGAAGTGGCTGGTTACGCGGGTGAGAAGAGGTGGTCGCTGATGAGGCGGGGCGCGCCGATGACTCCCGCGGTAGGCCCCAACTCCCCCAGCACGGTGGGCAGGTTGCCCGTGGCGAGGGGCAGCCACTGGCGGTAGAGCTGGGTGCGGACCGCGAAGAGCAGGGTGTGCCGAGGCCGGTCACCCCGCCGCCGATCGCCACCAGGCCCGGGTTGAAGAAACAGACCAGGCCGACGATGACCTGGCCGGTGCGGTTGCCGCCCTCGCGGATCAGGTCGAGCGCGATGGCGTCGCCGGCGGCGGTCAGGGTGTCGTTCGCATCGAGCTGCGAGGCGAGTTCCGCCGACCGACCCTGCTCGGCCGCCTCCACGGCGTCCCGTGCGAGGGCCGCCCCGCTGAAGCGGGCTTCCAGGCAGCCCCGTTTGCCGCAGGCGCACGGGCGTCCGTCACCCCGCGATGGACCTCACCGCCGCCGACGGTGCCGGTGCCGGTCTTGACACAGAGGATGCTGAACTCCCTCAACTTCGTAGCCATGGGGAGGACTTGCTCGAGCACCGCGCACGAGCCCTCGCGGACGTCCATGGACTCGTTGAGGTGACCGAGATATCCAGTTCGGCGTTGGTGACGGCGACGTCGACCGAGGTTGTGCTGATGTCGGCGCCGAGGAATCGCGGTTCCGGCTTGTACCGGATGGCGTGAGAGCGCCGGCCGCCGCGCGAGGCGGCGGCCACGCAGCCGGCCCACCGCTCATCCCCCGTATGGCCTCTGATGCTCGCCAGGTCGCTCCCGGCCAAGATCCGCCATTCCCGGGCCTTCGTCCACCAGTTGTCCGCCTGAAGGTACTTCCGCAGGTCGTGATCACGAAAGGCGTGCACCACCAGCTGCGAAGAATCTCCTGCCGAGTTCCCTGCCCCTGGCCGCCGGCGATAGCAACTCAGCGCGCCTTCAGCGGCTCATCGGTCCGACTGCTCGTCGCGCCGCCCCCCTACGCGAGGCGAACCAGCACATGGCTTCACACCACTCTGACCAGCGACGACACCCTCAACAGCCTTAAAGGGGACGGATTCGACCCGGATTCGACCCGAGGGCCGCGGGCTCCAAAAAGAGCAGTAGTTGACCTGCAGTAATGCTGATTCTTGCCGCCGTACCGGACATCCGTCGACAGAAGAATCCCACAGCTGGAACTAAGTGGACATATTAGGGCGATTAATGCCGCGCAGCGAGTAGCCGCACTCGCCGTCGCCGTCTGCGGCTACCTCAGGTGCGAACCGAACAGCAGCACCACTCAGTCCTCCACTCCGGTGACCACGGGTTGACGCAACAGCGCTCTGACCAGCCTCTTTGCGGAAGTTCTTCCGTCTGGCAGAAGCCGCCTTGCGGAGCCACCGCCAGCGTCAGGACGCTAACTCCAACCACGACCGCGGGGCGACGACGCCCCGCCGACAGGGACGGGACCCAGATGCCTCACATGACCGCCTTCGCCAGGAACCAGTGGTACGTAGCCGCCTACTCGCACGAGGTCGGGCGTGAACTGCTCGGGCGGACGATCCTCGGTGAACCGCTCGTCTTCTACCGGAGCGAGGACGACGGGACGGCCGTGGCCCTGGCGGACCGCTGTGTGCACCGCCGCTTCCCGCTCTCGGAGAGCCGGCTCGACGGCGACAGGATCGTGTGCGGGTACCACGGGTTCACGTACGACACGACCGGCAGCTGCGTGTACGTGCCGGGCCAGAAACGCATTCCCCGCACGGCCCGGGTCGCCTCGTACCCGGTGGTCGAGCGGGACTCCTTCGTCTGGGTCTGGATCGGCGACCCGGCGCTCGCCGACCCGGGGACCATCCCCCGCGCCCGGCACATGGACTCGCCGGACTGGACCACCGTCAGCGGCATGGAGCCCATCGACGCCGACTACGGGCTGCTGGTCGACAACCTGCTCGACCTCTCGCACGAGACGTATCTGCACGGCGGCTACATCGGCACCCCCGAGGTGGCCGAGACGCCGATCAGCACCGAGGTCGACGAGGGCGCGGGCATCGTGCGGGTCAGCCGGCACATGGACGACGCCGAGTGTCCGCCGTTCTACGCCCGTTCGACCGGCATCGAGGGCCGGATCACCCGCTGGCAGGACATCGAGTACCACGCCCCGTGCCTGTATCTGCTGCACAGCAGGATCGCCCCGGTCGGGGTGCTGCCCGAGGCGGACGGCAGCGACCCGAACGGTTTCCACACCGAGATCACCTACGCGATCACTCCGTCGAGCGACGGTCATGTCTACGACTTCTGGGCGGTCTCCCGGGACTTCGCGAAGCAGGACGAGGAAGTCACCACGTTCCTGCGGGACTTCAACCACACCGTCGTGATGCAGGACGTCGACGCGCTCAACCTGCTGCAGAAGACGCTCGGCACCGAGCGGACGGGCTACCAGGAGCTGAGCATCAACATCGACACCGGCGGTCTCGCGGCCCGCCGCATCCTCGCCCGGCTGGTCGAGGAGGGCGACAAGCCGATGGAGAAGGTCCTGTGACCACGCCTCCCCGCCTCGCGGCCCGCGAGATCTACCGCGTCGACTGGATCCCGGGCACCGACGTGCTGCACGGCACCTGTCACTGCGGGGCCGAGCACAGCGCCCAGGACCCGGTCGCGATGTGGGAGTGGATGCTCGGCCACCCCGAAGGACACCGACCGCGAGGCCACCAGCCACCAGGACACGCGTCACGAGGACTTGGATCATGAGCTCGTACGAATCCGAACTCGTCGTCGAGCGGGTGGAGTTCGCCGCCGATGGCGTGCTCGCTCTCACGCTGCGCCACCCGCTCGGCGAGGAACTCCCCGCCTGGGAGCCCGGCGCCCACGTCGACGTCGTGCTCGGGGCCGGCCTCGAGCGGCAGTACTCGCTGTGCGGGGATCCGGCGGACCGCAGGGCGTGGCGGATCGCGGTGCTGCGGGAGCCGGACGGGCGCGGCGGATCCTCCTACGTGCATGGGCAGTTGGGCGTGGGCGACCAGGTCCGGGTGCGCGGCCCGCGCAACCACTTCGCCCTCGCACCCGCCCCCCGCTACCGCTTCGTCGCGGGCGGCATCGGCATCACCCCGATCCTGCCGATGCTCGCCGCGGCACAGGCGGCGGGCGCCGAGTGGACGCTGCTGTACGGCGGACGGACACGCGACTCCATGGCCTTCACGAAGGAGTTGGAGCGGTACGGGGATCGGGTGAGGGTCGCTCCCCAGGACGAGTGCGGGCTGTTGGACCTAGACCCGGTCCTCACCGGGGTCCCCGAGGGTACGCTCGTCTACTGCTGCGGTCCCGGACCGCTGCTGGACGCGGTGGAGGCGCGCTGCCCCGCCGGGCTGCTGCGCGTCGAGCGTTTCCAGCCAAAGGCCCAGGAGAGGGGCGGTGACGGCGAGTTCGAGGTGGAGCTCGCTCGTAGCGGCCGGACACTGACCGTTCCCGCGGACGTCTCCGTGCTCGACACCGTGCGGGGCGCGGGCGTCGAGGTGCTCTTCTCCTGTACCGAGGGCACCTGCGGGACCTGCGAGACGGATGTCCTCGAAGGGACCCCGGACCACCGGGACTCGGTGCTCACGGACGAGGAGCGGGAGGCGGGCGAGACCATGCTCATCTGCGTCTCCCGGTGCCTCGGGAAGCGGCTCGTGCTGGACTTGTGAGCCGCAGGGTCCGGAGGGCCGAGCATCAACTGTCAACAATATTGTTAGCCAAAGGCATTGACCCCCGCAGTACGGGGGCTCTACCTTCCCGCTGAACACCAATTCGCGGTGTGCGCACAGCCTGTCGGAACAATGTCGTCTGCACAGGAGGAGCCATGCGTCGTCTGCTCGCCGGTCTCGCGGTCGGATCCTTTCTGGTCGCCGCGTCGGCCTGCGGTTCGTCCGGCGGCGGTGACGCCTCGGACAAGAACGCGTCGTCCGGCGGTACCACCACGGTCAAGGTCGGGGTCATCCCCATCGTCGATGTCGCGCCGCTCTACCTGGGCCAGCAGAAGGGCTTCTTCGGCAATCGAGGCCTCAAGCTGTCCATGACGACCGCGCAGGGCGGCGCGGCGATCGTGCCGGGAGTGGTCAGCGGCCAGTTCCAGTTCGGGTTCAGCAACATGACCTCGCTGATGATCGCCCAGAGCCAGAACGTGCCCGTGAAGGCCGTCGTCAACGGGGTCGCCTCGACGGGCGTGGCGGGCAAGGACTTCGGCGCCATCACCGTGAAGAAGGGCAGCCCGATCAAGTCCCCCAAGGAACTCGAGGGGAAGAAGGTCGCGGTCAACACGCTGAAGAACATCAACGAGACGGCGGTGCGCGAGTCGGTGCGCAAGGCGGGCGGTGACCCGTCCAAGGTGAAGTTCGTCGAGCTGGCCTTCGACCAGATGCCCGCCGCCCTCGACAACGGTCAGATCGACGCCGCGATGGTGGTCGAGCCCGCGCTCGCCACCGTCAAGAGCCAGGGCGCCACGGAGATCGCCTCGTCCCTGGTCGACGTCGCCAAGGACCTCACCGTGGCGACGTACTTCACCTCGACGCAGTACGAGCAGAAGAACCCCGACGTGGTGAAGAGGTTCCGGGAGGCGACCGCGGAGTCCCTCGCCTACGCCGACGCCCACCCGGACGAGGTCCGCCAGGTCGTCACCACGTACACGAAAATCCCGGCGGCGACGCTGGCCCAGGTCACCCTTCCGAAGTGGCCCGCCGAGCCGAACCGCGCGTCGATCGAGGCGCTGGAGAAGCTGGGCGAGCAGGACGGGCTCTTCAAGTCCGCGCCCGACCTCGACAAGCTGCTGCCGTGAGGGGTGCGAACGCCGCCCTGGGCGCCGCCGGGCTCGCGGCCTTCCTCGCGCTGGGCGAGGCGGTGCCGCGGCTCGGTCTCGTCAAGGAGGCGTACTTCCCGCCGACCAGCCGCATCGCCGACGCGCTCGGCCAGGAGGTCACCGACCGCGCTTTCTGGACGGCGCTCGGCGACACCCTCACCGGCTGGGCGCTGGGTCTGGCGATCGCGGTCGGCGCGGGCGTCGTGGTGGGGCTGGTCGTCTCGGTCGTGCCGTATCTGCGCAAGGCCACCGCCTCGACGATCGAGTTCCTGCGCCCGATCCCCTCCGTCGCCCTGATCCCCCTCGCCGTCCTGCTCTACGGCACCGAACTGCGCTCCGTCCTCCTCCTCGTCGTGTACGCCTCGTTCTGGCAGGTCCTCGTCCAGGTCCTGTACGGCGTCCAGGACGTCGACCCGGTCGCCGAGGAGACGGCACGCTCGTACGGTCTCGGCCCATGGGCACGCGTCCGGCACGTCCTGTGGCCCACGGCGCTGCCGTACGTCATGACCGGCGTCCGGCTCGCCGCCGCGGTGGCCCTCATCCTCGCCGTGACCGCCGAACTCGTCATCGGAGCCCCGGGGTTGGGGGCGCGAATCGCGGTCGCCGAGTCCTCACAGGCGGTTCCCGACATGTACGCGCTGGTGGTGGTCACCGGTCTGCTCGGCCTCGTCATCAACGTGGGCGCCCGCACGGTGGAGCGCCGGGCGCTGGCCTGGCACCAGTCGGTGCGCGGGGAGGTGATGGTGTGAGGCTGTTCCTGTCGCGGCTGCTCTTCGTCTTCGCGTTGCCCGCGCTGCTCGTCGCGGGCTGGTGGCTGGCGACCGACGGCAGTACGAACGTGTACTGGCCGCCGCTGCGCACGATCCTCAGGACCTTCCCGGACATCTGGACGAGCGAGCGGCTGCGCTCCGACCTCGTGCCCAGCGTGCTGCGCCTGCTCACCGGTTACGCGGCGGCGGCCGTCGTGGGCGTGGCGCTGGGCACGGTCATCGGCTCGTACCGGCGGGTGCGGGCCGTGTGCGAACCGGTCCTCGAGTTCCTGCGCGCGCTGCCGCCGCCCGTCCTGGTCCCCGTCATCATGCTGTTCGCCGGCATCGGCGACACGATGAAGATCGCCGTGATCGCGAGCGGCTGTGTCTGGCCGATCCTGCTCAACACGGTCGAGGGGGTACGGGCGGTCGACTCGGTGATGGCGGAGACGGCACGCTCGTACGGCATCACGGGCCTCGCCCGGCTGCGCAGCGTGGTGCTGCGCGCGGCGAGCCCGCAGATCTTCGCGGGTCTGCGCCAGGCCCTGTCCATCGGGATCATCCTGATGGTCATCAGCGAGATGTTCGCGGCCAGCAACGGGCTCGGTTTCACCATCGTCCAGTTCCAGCGGAGCTTCGCGATCCCCGACATGTGGACCGGAATCCTCGTCCTGGGTCTGCTCGGTTTCCTTCTCTCGGTCGTCTTCCACGTGGTCGAGCGCCGGGTGCTCGGCTGGTACCACGGTCTACGCGCGGTGTCCCGGCGGTCCCCGTGAAGCTCGCGAAAGGGCGGTCCATGCACGCGTCTCTTGTCGTATCCGGCCTGAACAAGGTCTACGAGGGTTCCGGCCGCCGGGTGGAGGCGGTGCGGGATCTCACCTTCACCGTCGAGGCGGGTGAACTCGTGTGTCTCGTCGGTCCGTCAGGGTGCGGCAAGACCACGCTTCTGAAGTGCATGGGCGGGCTGCTGACGCCGACGGCGGGCGAAGTACGGCTGGGCGACCGCCCGGTGAGCGGTCCGCCGCCGGGGATGGCGTTCGTGTTCCAGGAGTACGGACGCAGCCTGTTCCCTTGGATGCGGGTGCGAGAGAACATCGAACTGCCCTTGAAACAGAAGCCGTTGAGCAAGGAGCGACGCCGGGAGTTGGTGGCCGACGCGCTGGCGTCGGTCGGGCTCACGGATGCCGCCGGGGCCTACCCGTGGCAGCTGTCCGGCGGGATGCAACAGCGCGTCGCGATCGCCCGCGCGCTCGCGTACGAGCCCGAAGTCCTGCTGATGGACGAGCCGTTCGCGGCGGTCGACGCGCAGACCCGGGCCGATCTGGAGGACCTGGTGCGGGGCCTGTGGCGGGAGCGCGGCATCACGATCCTGTTCGTCACCCACGACATCGACGAGGCTGTGCACCTCGGCGAGCGGGTCCTGATCCTCTCCGCCTCCCCCACCGTCGTACAGGAACAGCTGAAGGTCGATCTCCCGGACGAGCGGGACCAGTTGCACACCCGGGTCGCCCCGCGCTTCGCCGAGCTGCGGACCCATGTGTACGAGCAGATCCAGGCGGCGAAGCGCGGGGGAACCGATACCGGTCCCCCCGAAAAGACGCTCACCTGAGTCACGCCTCCATCTCAGTCAACTGCCTATAGCGGGATGCTGTCGACGCGGTCTCAGCCGCGCAGCCAGACCGCCGTGTCCTTGGGCAGTCGCCCCTGTGGGTCCAGGGGGCCGCTGCCGAGGAGGAGTCGGGAGTGGGCGGGGAGGTCGGTGGGGGTGTCGGCGAGGTTCACGACGCACAGCAGCCGCCCCTCCTGCCCGGGCCGGGCGAAGGCGAGTACGCCCTCGGGCGCGGGCAGCCAGGTGAGCGGGCCGTCGCCGAACTCCGGCCTGATCTTCAGGGCCGCGCGGTAGAGGGAGAGCATCGAGCCGGGGTCGGCGGCCTGGAGGTCGGCGGCGTACGCGGACCAGCCGCTGGGCTGCGGCAGCCAGGGCTCGCCGCCGAAGCCCGCGTACGGCGCGTCGCCCGTCCACGGGAGCGGGACCCGGCAGCCGTCCCGCCCCGGGTCGGTGCCGCCGGAGCGGAAGTGCATCGGGTCCTGGATGCGGTCGCGGGGTATCTCGGCCTCGGGCAGGCCCAGTTCCTCGCCCTGGTAGAGGTAGACGGCGCCGGGCAGCGCGAGCGAGAGCAGGGCGGCGGCGCGGGCGCGGCGGGTGCCGAGGGCGAGGTCGGTCGGGGTGCCGAAGGCCTTGGTGGCGAAGTCGAAGCCGGTGTCGGTGCGGCCGTAGCGGGTGACCGTGCGGGTCACGTCGTGGTTGCACAGCACCCAGGTGGCGGGAGCGCCGACCGGGGCGTGTTCGGCGAGGGTCTCGTCGATGGACGTCCGCAGGCGTCCGGCGTCCCAGGGGCAGGACAGGAAGGAGAAGTTGAAGGCGGTGTGCAGTTCGTCGGGGCGCAGATAGCGGGCGAAACGCTCGGTGTCGGGGAGCCAGACCTCGCCGACGAAGATGCCGTCGTAGGCGTCGGCGACCGCGCGCCAGGAGCGGTAGATGTCATGGAGCTCGTCGCGGTCGACGTACGGATGCGGGTCGCGGCCCTCGACGAAGTCGGGGAGGTCCGGGTCCTTGGCCAGCAGGGCGGCCGAGTCGATGCGGACGCCCGCAACGCCGCGCTCGAACCAGAACCGCAGGATCTCCTCGTGTTCCTGACGGACAGCGGGGTGCGCCCAGTTGAGGTCGGGCTGCTCGGGGGTGAACAGGTGGAGGTACCAGGTGCCGTCGGGCAGCCGGGTCCAGACGGGTTCGGCTGAGCCGGCGAACTGGGACGGCCAGTCGTTGGGCGGGAGTTCGCCGTGTGCGCCGCGTCCGCGACGGAAGTGGAAGAGCTCACGCTCGGGCCCCCCGGCCAGGGCGGCCTGGAACCACGGGTGCTGGTCGGAGACATGGTTGGGCACGATGTCGACGAGCGTGCGGATGCCCAGCTCCTTCGCCTCGGCGATGAGCTTCTCCGCCTCGGCGAGCGTCCCGAAGACCGGGTCGATGACCCGGTAGTCGGCGACGTCGTAGCCGCCGTCCTTCATCGGGGACAGATACCAGGGGTTGAACCACAGCGCGTTTACGCCGAGTTCGGCGAGATACGGGAGTCTGGCGCGGACGCCCGCCAGGTCTCCGGTGCCGTCGCCGTCGCCGTCCGCGAAGCTGCGGACGTACACCTGGTAGATGACGGCGGAACGCCACCAGTTCTGGGCATGGGTGGGCTGTCCCACGGTGCCTGCCTTTCGGTTGCGGGGTCGGTGTCAGCCCTTCGTGCTGCCCGCGCTGATCCCGGCGATGATGTGCCGCTGGAACACGAGGAACATCACGACCATGGGGATGCTGGCGATCACCATCGCGGCGATGAGCACGGTCAGCTGGATGTTCTGCGACAACTGGACGAGGGCCACGCTGATCGGCTGCTTGTCGGTGTCGGAGAAGACCATCAACGGCCAGAGGAAGTCCTGCCAGACGGCGACCAGGGCGAAGATCGACACGACTCCGAGGACGGGGCGGGACATGGGCAGCACGATGGACCAGAGGGTGCGCAGCCGTCCGGCGCCGTCGATCTCGGCGGCCTCCAGGACATCGCGGGGGATCTGGTCGAAGAAGCGCTTGAGGAGATAGAGGTTGAAGGCGTTGGCCACGGCGGGCAGCCAGATGCCGAGCGGGTCGTTGAGCAGGCTGGTGTGGATCAGCGGAAGGTCGGCGACGGTCAGGTACTTCGGTACGACCAGCGCCTGCGCCGGGACCATCAGGGTGGCGAGGATGCCGCCGAGGATCACCTTGCCGAACGCGGGCTTCAGCTTGGAGAGGGCGTACGCGGCGGCCGTACAGAACACGAGCTGGAGCAGCCAGGCTCCGGCGGCCTGCACCACCGTGTTCCACAGGTGGGTGGGCAGGTCCATCAGGTCCCAGGCGTCGGTGTAGCCGCTGAGATGCCAGGCCTTGGGCACGAGGGTCGGCGGGGTCCGCGTCACCTCGTCCGGGGACTTCATCGCGCCGGTGACCATCCAGTAGACCGGGAACAGGAAGGCGAGCGCGAAGAGCAGGACGACGGCCGTGAAGACGGTCCAGTAGACGGCCTTGCCGCGGGGGCGGGCGAGGGTGAGCGGGGAGACCAGGGTGCGGGTGCCGCTGCTCATGAGTACTCCTCCCCCGACGAGCGGGTCAGCCGCAGATAGACCGCGGAGAAGAGGCCGAGCAGCACGAGGAGCATGACGCTCAGCGCGCACGCGCCGCCGAAGTCGTTGTAGAGGAAGGCGTACTTGTAGATGAGGTAGAGGACGGTGACCGTGGCGTTCTCGGGGCCGCCGCCGGTGATGACGAACGGCTCGGTGAAGACCTGCATCGTGGCGATGATCTGAAGGAGCATCAGCATGAGGACTATGAACCGGGTCTGCGGGATCGTCACATACCGGATGCGCTGGAGGATGTTCGCGCCGTCCAGCTCCGCCGCCTCGTACAGCTCCCCCGGGATGCCCTGGAGCGCGGCCAGGTAGATCAGGACCGTGCCGCCCATGTTGGCCCAGGTGGCCACGATGACCAGGGAGACGAGCGCGGTGTCAGCGCCGTTGGACCAGTTCGAGGTGGGCAGGTGCAGAAAGCGCAGTGCCTCGTTGGCGAGGCCCGCTCCGGGATCGTAGAACCACTTCCACAGCAAGGCGCTGACCACCGGCGGGATCATCACCGGCAGATACACCACGACCCTGAAGAAGGCCTTCGCGTGCCGGAGTTCGTTGAGCACCAGGGCCATCACGAACGGGACGGCGAAGCCGATGAGCAGGGCGAGGAGTGTGAAGGTGAACGTGTTGCGCCAGGCCGCGGTGAACTCCGGGTCGTGGAAGACCCGGGTGAAGTTGGCGGTGCCGACCCACTGGGGCGGTGAGCCCGGCGTGTACTTCTGGAAGGCGATCACGACCGCGCGGATCGCGGGGTACCAGGAGAACAGCGCGAAGCAGAGCAGGCCGCCGACGAGGAAGGCGTACGCGCGGGACTGGTCGGCCAGGCGCCGGCGCCACGGGCCTCCCGCCCGGCGCCCGGCCGACCGCGGTACCTCCGCCGCGCCGACGGCGGCCGGAGGGAGCACCACGGGCTTCGATGCGGTCTTCATACGCGTGGTCAGCCCCGGGCCAGGATGGAGTCGATCTTCCCGGAGGCGTCCTTGAGGAGCTGGTCGATGTCCGCGTCCTTCTTGGTGAGGACCGCGGAGACGGCGCCGTCGAGGACCGAGTAGATCTGCTGGGCCTGGGGCGGCTCGATCTTCATCTGCAGGCTCTGGTTGCCGTCCAGGAAGGCCTGGTAGTTCTCCACGGGCACATTGGCGTTGGCCTTCTTGACCTGCTGGTCCTTGGCGTCCGCGGCGCCCGTGAAGAGCCGGGGCTCGGGCAGGCCGACGGGGGCGTCGTTCTGCTTGGCGCGGGCGTAGTCGCCGAGGAAGCCCGTGCCGGGCGTGAGGAACATGTGGTCCAGCCACTTCAGGCCGGCCTTGATCTGCTCGGGGCTGTCCTTCTTGTTGAACATGTAGCCGTCGCCGCCGATGAGCGTCCCCTTGCCGCCGGGCATCGGCGCGAGGGCGAGGTCCTTGTAGTTGCCGCCCTTCTCCTTGACGAGGATCGGGATGTTGTCGGGCGCGGAGAGGTACATGCCGAGCTTGCCGGAGCCCATCAGCTGCTGGACGTCGTTGATGACGAGGAGCTGCTTGCTGCCCATGGAGTTGTCGGTCCAGCGCATGTCGTGCAGGTTCTGCAGGACGGCCTTGCCCTCCGGGGTGTCGACGGCGGCTTTCTTGCCGTCCGACGAGACGACGTCGCCGCCCTGCGAGTACATCTCGGCGGTGAAGTGCCAGCCGCCCTGGTTCTGGGCGCTGTAGTCGGCGTAGCCGACGGTGCCGCCGCCGAGCGCCGCTATCTTCTTGGCGTCCGCGCGCACTTCCTCCCAGGTCGCCGGGGGCTTGTCGGGGTCGAGACCGGCCTTCTGGAAGAGCTTGCGGTTGTAGATGAGGCCCATCGAGTAGCCGGTGCGCGGCACTCCGTAGATCTTGCCGTCGACGGTGTAGATGTCGCGCAGTTGCTGCTGGATGGTGCCGTAGCTCTTGAGGTCCTTGACGTACGACGTGATGTCGGCGGCCTGGTTGATGTCGACGACGTGTTTGGCGTCGGTGAAGTACGTGTAGAAGACGTCCTCCATCTGGGCGCCGGCGAGCTTGGCGTCGAACGTCTTGGGGTCCTGACAGGGGAACGCGTCGTGCGCGACGACGTCGATGTCCGGGTTCTGCTTCTCGAACGCCTTGATGTCGGCCTCGAAGAACGAGCGGTCGACCTTGGCGCTCTTCGGAGGCATGCAGTTGACCGTGATGCGGGTCTTGCCACCCGCGGAGCCGTCGTCGCTGCCACCGCAGGCGGCGGCGGTGAGGGCGAGGGCGGACGCCGTGAACACGACGAAGGTACGGCGGAACCCGGTACTTCTCATCGGTGGACCCCTTTGGGCAGGAGCGAGGAAGGCCCACGGCAGCGCGCCACCTTGATCTGGCGCACCGTCGTGTGCTGGCGCCGCACACTCAAGCACCGCCGACAAGGGTCCGCAAGATGTCGCGCAGAGTCTGTAATTATTTGACAGTCGTGTGGAGCTCAATCGCGGGGCGCTTGCGCGGTGGACCCCCGGACCACCAGCTCCGGCTCGAACAACAGCTCTTCGGCGGTGACGCTGCTCCCGCCGATCTGGGCGTTCAGCAGCTCGACAGCGGCCCGGCCCATCGACTCGATGGGCTGACGGACGGTGGTCAGGGGCGGCTCGGTGCAGTTCATCAGCGCGGAGTCGTCGTAGCCGACGACGGACACCTGTGAGGGCACGCCGAGCCCCTTGCGACGGGCGGCGCGCACGACACCGAGGGCGAGCGGGTCACTGGCGCAGATGAAGCCGGTGACCCCGCGGTCGATGAGCCGGGCGGCCGCCGCGTGGCCGCCCTCGATCGAGAACATGGCCCGCGCGATGTGCGCGTCGGGCAGCTCGGGGGCGAGTGCGCGGACCGCCGCCAGCTTCCGCGCCGAGGGCATGTGGTCGGCGGGCCCGAGCACCAGACCGATGCGCTCGTGACCGAGCGAGACGAGGTGGCGCCAGGCCTGTTCGACCGCCACGGCGTCGTCGCAGGAGACGCACGGGAAGCCGAGGTGCTCGATGGCCGCATTGACCAGCACCACCGGGATGTTGCGATCCGCGAGCTGCCTGTAGTGCTCGTGCGGGGCGTCGGCCTGCGCGTACAGTCCGCCCGCGAACACCACACCGGAGACCTGCTGTTGGAGCAGCAGCTCCACGTAGTCGGCCTCGGAGACGCCGCCCTTGGTCTGGGTGCAGAGCACCGGCGTCAGCCCCAGCTGTGCGAGCGCCCCGCCGATCACTTCGGCGAACGCCGGGAAGATCGGGTTCTGCAGCTCGGGCAGGACGAGCCCCACGAGCCGCGCGCGTTCACCGCGCAGCTGGGTGGGCCGCTCGTAGCCGAGCACGTCCAGCGCGGAAAGCACCGCCTGCCGGGTGGAGTCGGAGACGCCGGGCTTTCCGTTGAGCACCCGGCTGACCGTGGCCTCACTGACCCCGACCTTCTTCGCCACCTGAGCAAGTCGTCGCGTCATGCGCGCAAGAATAGCGCAAGAAATGCAAGCAGCTTGCGTAACAGCAACTTGGCTCAGTTGAACCTAGTGGGCCGCCCACAGACCTCGGACATGGCCCAGGTGCCGGGTCATGACCCTGCGTACGGCCTCGGGGTCGCGGTCCATGAGGGCGTCGAGGAGTTCGAGGTGCTCCTCGGCCGAGTCCTGGAGGCGGCCCGCCTCGACCAGGGCGTTGAGGCCGTAGAGGCGCGAGCGCTTGCGGAGGTCGCCGACCACCTCGACCAGGTGCGCGTTGCCCGCGAGGGCGAGCAGACCGAGATGGAAGCGGATGTCCGCCTCGACGTAGGCGATGAGGTCGCCGGCCGCCGCCGCGGTCACGATCTCGCGGGCGGCCGGACGCAGCGCCTCCAGGGAGACCGGATCCGCGGTGGTGGCCAGCTGCACGGTGGTGGGGATCTCGATCAGCGAGCGGATGTGGGTGTACTCGTCGAGCTGCTTCTCGGAGACGGCGGTGACCCGGAATCCCTTGTTGGGCACCGTGTCGACGAGGCCCTCCTTGGCGAGGTCGAGCATGGCCTCGCGCACCGGTGTCGCCGAGACCCCGAAGCGGGCGGCGAGCGTCGGCGCGGAGTACACCTCGCCCGCCCGCAGTTCGCCCGCGATCAGCGCGGCCCGCAGGGCGTCGGCGACGGGCTCACGGTAGCTGCGCTTCTTGCCGCCGAGACTGGGCAGGGCGGCGGGAGCGGCGGAGGGTGCGCTGCTGCGCGTGGCGGGCATGGGTCGGTCCGCGGCGTACACCTTGTGCCGCACCCGGCGCGGCAGTGGTTCGGTCACCAGCACGAAGCCGCGTCGTGGCAGCACGGGCAGGAAGACGCCCGCGAGGCCGGCCACGGCGGCACCCCAGGTGCCGGCCGCGTTGACGACCGCCGGGGCGTGGACGTCACCCCGGTCGGTCCGGACGCCGCGTACCGCCCCGTCCGCCCCGCGCAGCACCTCGGTCACGGTCCGCCCTGTCAGGAGCCGCGCCCCCGAGGCCCGTACCAGGTGCGCCGCGGCGAGCGCCGGCATCACCTGGGTGTCCTGGGGGTAGTGCACGGCGCCCGCGAGGCCGGACGCCAAATGGGGTTCCAGGGAGTGGAGTTGATCGGCGGCGACGGGCACCGCCTCGACCCCGGCGGCTCGTTGTCCCGCCGCGAAGGTCTCCAGCGCGGTGAGCCCCTCGGGCGTGGCGGCCACGACGACGCCCCCTTTGGCCTCGTACTCGACGGCCTCGCCCAGTTCCTCCCCGAGATCGGCCCACAGGCGCCCCGACAGCAGGGCGAGGTCGAGTTCGGGACCGGGTCCCTTGTCGGAGACGAGCAGATCGCCCTCACCCGCGCCGGTGGTCCCGCCGGCCACCGGGCCACGGTCCAGCAGAGCGACGTCGAGGCCCGCCCGGGCCATGTACAACGCGCAGGCCGCGCCGACCATTCCGGCTCCGACGATCACGACATCACAGGTCAGCCGCACGCTCACATCAGTAATATGTCACACACTTCTTTCCTCGGGAAGCACGGCAGGGACAGCCGGGTGGCGGGCCCGCACCGCATCCCGCTCCCGTTCACACCCGGCTCCCGGACGCCGTGTCGGCGGACAGCCGCTGGGCCGCGTAGATCGGGAGCACGGAGAGCAGGACGAGCACCGCCGCCACGACGTTCACGACCGGTGCCTGCTGGGGCCGCGTCATGTTGTTGAAGATCCAGATCGGCAGGGTCTCGATGCCGGGCCCGGCCGTGAACGTCGTCACCACGATCTCGTCGAAGGAGAGCGCGAAGGCGAGCAGTCCGCCCGCCAGCAGGGCCGAGCGCACCAGCGGGAAGGTGACGTCGGCGAAGGCCCGGAAGGTGTCCGCGCCCAGATCCATCGCCGCTTCCTCGTACGAGCCCGAGGTACGCCGAAGCCTCGCGACGACGTTGTTGAAGACGACCACGATGCAGAAGGTGGCGTGGCCGACGATCACGGTGAACAGGCCGAGACCGACGCCGAGTGGCTCAAGCACCGTACTGAACGCCGAGTTGAGCGCGATGCCCGTGACGATGCCGGGCAGCGCGATCGGCAGGACGACCACGAACGAGATGGCGCCGCGGCCGAAGAACCGGTGCCGGGCCACGGCGAAGGCGATCAGCGTGCCCAGCACCAGGGCGATGCCCGTGGCGCCGAGGCCCGCCTTCACCGAGACCCAGAGCGCCGCGCGGGCCCCCTCGTTCTCCCAGGCGACCGACCACCAGCGGAAGGTGAGTCCAGACGGTGGCCAGCTCGCGCTGCGGTCCGGGTTGAAGGAGTTGACCAGGACCAGCGCGAGCGGGACGTAGATGAACGCGAAGCCGACCCCGGCGGCGACGCGGAGCGCGATGCGCGCGGAACGGGAGAGTTGCACGGCGGGCTCCTCAGAGACTGCTCAGGGCGCCCGTGCGGCGCATCGCGAGCAGGTAGAGCACGATGACGACGACGGGGACCGTGCCGAGCGCGGCGGCCATGGGCAGGTTCAGTTCGATGTTGGAGTAGACGAGATTGCCGATCAGCTGGGTCTTGCCGCCGACGATCTGCACGGTGATGTAGTCCCCCAGACTGAGCGAGAAGGTGAAGACCGAGCCGGCCGCCACGGACGGCAGCACCATCGATACCACGACCGAGCGGAAGAAAAGGTTGAGTCAACGCACAAGGTGGTGGCCGTGAAGCAGTACGTGAACAACAACGCCGAGGGTGCCCGCAGAGCCGTTTTCACCCCCGTGGACAATCGCGCCCGGGTGGACACGGTCATCCGCAGGCTCAGCGACGCCATCGAGCTCGGCCTGCTCGCCGACGGGGAGCAGCTGCCCGGTGAGACGGAGCTGGCCGGTCAGCTCGGCGTGTCCACGGTCACCCTGCGCGAGGCGCTGATGGCGCTGCGCCAGCAAGGGCTGGTCACCACCCGCAGGGGGCGCGGCGGCGGCAGCTTCGTCTCCCTTCCCGAGGTCCCCGGCGAGGAGCGGCTCAGGATGCGGCTGGCCGGCTGGAGCACGGAGGAGCTGCGCGATCTGGGCGACCACTGGGCCGCCCTGTCGGGCGCGGCCGCCCAGCTGGCCGCGGAGCGCACGGAGCCGGGCGACCTACGGCAATTGCGCCGCACCCTGCATGAGTTGGCGTCCGCCGAGGACGCCGCGGCGCGCAGCCGGATCTACGGCCGGTTCCATGTCGAGCTCGCCGCGGCGGCCCAGTCCGCCCGGCTGACCCGCGAGCAGGTCGCGCTCCAGACAGAGGTGGGGGCACTGTTGTGCCTCGTGTTCGGGGACGACGCATATCGTGAAGAAGTCGCAGACCGTCACCGCTCCGTAATCTCGGCCGTGCAAGATGGAGCCCACGCATCGGCCAGAGCGCTGGCCGAGCGGTGCGTCCAGGCCTCGACGGCACGGCTCATCGCCCTCCGCCTCGCGATGCCGCGCGCCACGTCCGGTCCCCGTCCGCTGGAGGGCACCCATGAGCAGGAGCCCCGGTCCGGCCGGCGCCACGGCGACGCTTGACGCGACACCGGAGGCGGCCGTCGCCGCCCAGGTCCGCTCCACCCTCGAGGCCGTGTTCGAGGCGGTCGCCGAGACCCGCGCCGACACCACGGCCCGGCTCACCGGGGTCGCCGCGCAGGGCCGTCGCCCCGCGACCGTCGACCTGGCCGCGCTGCGCCCAGGGCTTCATCTCCGGCTCACCCGGCAGGAGTTGGTGTCGGGCGTCGGGTTCGTCGCCGCGCCGGGACTGCTGAGTGACGTACCGGCGTGGCTGGAGTGGTGGCAGACCGGCTCCGACGGGGACGTACGGCCGCTGCTGCTCGACCTCGACCCCGCGCACTCCGCGTACTCCGACTACACGCACTGGGACTGGTTCACCCTCCCCCGTGACACCGGGCAGCGGGCGGTCGCCGGGCCCTATGTGGACTACCTCTGCTCCGACGAGTACAGCCTGACACTGTCCGCACCCGTGCAGGTGGAGGGCCGGTTCGTGGGGGTCGCCGCGGCCGACGTCTATCTGCGGCACTTCGAGGCGGCGATCGTTCCGCTGCTCCAACAACTGCCCGGGGCCGCCCACTTGGTCAACGGGCGCGGGCGGGTGGCCGCGTCCGCCGATCCCGCGCATCTGGCCGGATCGCTCACCAAGGGCCCGGACTTCGGGGCCGTACTGGCAGGGGCGCGGACCGCGCGCCACGACGGGATGCGGCTGATCCCGTGCGACGGAGTGCCCCTCGTGCTCGTTGTGGTGGACCCCTGAGCGGGCCCACACCCCGGACCGCCGAGCGGGCTCACACCACGCGCAGCTCCGCCGCGCCGTTGCGTGTCCTGCGCGGTCCGGCCGTCATGTGCCGCGCCTCGCGCAGGACCAGGGTCATCCGCGTATAGCCCATGCCCTGAAGGGTCTTGGGGGTCTCGCCGACGATCCGACAGTCCGTTCGGCCCCAGCGGGGATCGGGGTGCATCAGCGGCCGTACGGCGCCGTCGTGCTCGACGGCGTCCGGGCCGACGGCGCGGATCCAGTGCGGCAGGCCCTGCCGGTAGGCGGCTTCCATGATCGGATCCTGGGCGATGTCCCGGCGGATCGACTGCAGCCCGCGGTCCTGGCCGTGGCGCTCCATGGCCGCGGCGAAGTGGGCCAGCATCGGCAGGCACCAGCGCGACTCGTGCTCACCGAGGACCGTTGCCGCGTCCGGGTGAAACAGGACGAACCGGAGGAAGTTGTCACCCGGCATCGCGGTCGGATGGGGGCCGACCCCGCCGAAAAGTGTCTCGAACGCGGCGTTGGACAACACGACGTCCCAGCGGTGGTCGAAGACGACCGACGGGAACGCGACGGCCTCCAGAAGAGCGGCGTAGTCCTGGAGATACGCCTGAGCCTCGAGACTCTCGGGGACAGGTCGCGGCTGGGACCGCTGCCATCCTGCCTGGTACGCCATCGGGAGGTCACCCCTCTTGCCTCTGCGGCCTTCACGCGGCGCCCCGATCCTGCTGCCCGAAGCTCAGCCATGTCAACTATCGTGGCATTTGGCGCTTGTTGACGGCTGATTCGCGCCACAGTTGTGGCGACAGCTGGATGTGAGTTCGAACGAGCGGCTACTCTCCAGTTGGTCCCTGAGCCTTGCGAGGGAGACCTGAGAAACCTGAGAGACCTGAGCGAGACTGAGAGAGACGTAGGAGATCAGTCGGTGACGGATGGCTTCGAAGTTCCGGGCGCCACGGCGACGGTTCTACTGCCGGCCGTCGTGGCCCGGGTCACCGCACTCGCCGACCGGCTCGATGTGCAGCAGTCCGAGGTTTTCGACGTCCAGCGCCTGTCGGCCGAGTCCGGCGTCCCCCAACCCGTGGTGCGGGCCCTGCTGAGCGGTCGCCCCGCCGGGGAACCCGATCTGCAGGCCCGCTTCCTCCAGCGCCTGGATCTGTTGCGCCGCACCCGGCTCAAGCCCAACGGGCGCAAATACACCCAACAGGAGATCGCCGACGGCGCCGGAATGTCGCGTCAACAGGCGGGCGCCCTGATCAATGGCGACCGGCGCCCCACCATGGAGCACTGCGACGCCATCCAGCGCTTCTTCCGGGTGCACGCCGGGTTCCTGACGGCCGAGGACTCCGAGGCACTCGTGGGCGCCCTGCAGCGCTCGGAGCAGGAGCTGCTGCAACAGCTCGCCGGCCGCGAGCGCGAGGCGGCCGCGGCCGCCGGCGACCCGCTGGAGCGGCTGCTGCAGGACCACGGCGTCCGCGGAATCGCCTGGCGTGCCGCGCAGTTGCCCACCGACCAGCACCGCGACAAGGTCGCCGAGTGGCTGGACATGCTCCTGGAGAGCGTCAAGCGGCCCGAGTCGTGATCCGGGGGAGAACTGTGGGCATCGGAAAGGACATGCGCCGCCTGTGCGGCGAGTTGGTCGCGGAGCTGTCGCTCCCGGCGCCGGCGGAACCCGCCGCCCTGTACGCCGCCCTGTGTGACGCCATGAGCAGACGCCGCGGCCGTCCCGTCCAGTTCCGTACGGCCGCCTTCCCGCCCGGCACCGCCAGCGGACTGTGGCTCGACATGGCCGACCAGGACCTCGTCGTCATCGAGGAACGCACCGCCCCCGACCACCAGTTGGTGATCCTCGGCCATGAGCTGTGGCACATGAAGGCCGGGCACTGCAGTCACCATGTCGAGGGCGCGGCCGTCGCGGCCCGTTTACTCAGCGACACCGCCGATCTGCAGGCGACCGTCCTGAGGGTCGCCGCACGCACCCGTTTCGACCTCGCGAACGAGAAGGAGGCCGAGAGCTTCGGTCTGCTGCTCGCCAGCAAGTGCCGTACGTGGCTGGCCGGTTCGCCGCTGCGCGGGCCGGTGAGCCGGGACGGTCTGGCCGGCCGCATCGAGGCGTCCCTGGGGTACCGCGGACCGCAGGGCTGAGGCGCCTTCCCGGACATGGACGGACCCAGCTACTACGTCCCAGCCGCCGCCATGGGCGCCGCCCTCGCCGTCAAGGCGCCCACCCTGATCCGCGGCTGGCGCGACCCGCTGCTGCGATCGGTGGGCGTCCTGCTGGCGCTGGCCAGCCTGGTGTTCCTCTTCGCAGCCCCGCCCACCATCGCCGAGGTCAACGACCTCACCGGTATCCCCAACGTCTCGGCGCCCCTGGTCTACTGCCTGTTGAGCGTCTTCAGCGCGTCCTGCCTGGTGCTGATCATCCACTGGCGCGGCGGACCCCCCGAGGTCACCCGCCGGCTCTCCCGCCGCTGGATCACCGGGTACGGCGTCGTCAGCGTGGCGCTGGTCGTGCTCTACCTGCTCGGGGACTGCCCCGAGGAGCGCCTGCGGGACCTCGACACCTACTACGCGAACACCCCGTTCATCCGCGAGATGATCGTCCTCTACCTCGCCGCACTGACCGTCGCGGGCGTCGCGATGAACGTCATGTGCTGGCGCTGGGCCCGGCAGGTGGACGGCTGGCTGCGCGCCGGGCTGCTGACGATCGCGGTCGGCTTCCTCTTCAACGTCCCCTACGCGGCGGCCAAGTTCATCGCCGTGGCGGCCCGCTGGAACGGCGCGAACCTGGACGGTCTGAGCACCGACGTGGCCCCCGTCCTGGCCTCCGTCGGAGCGCAGGTCAGCGCGGTCGGCTTCCTGCTCCCGCTGGCCGGTCAGCGTATCGGGGACAGTATGACCACCTGGTCGACGTACCGGCGGCTCGGACCACTGTGGCGCGAGCTGAGGACGGTCTCGGCCCACGCGGACCACGCGGTGCCGATCTCCTGGTGGTCCTCCGCCGAACTCCAGGTCACCCAGCGGGAGTCCGACATCCACGACGGCATGCTCAGCCTGTACCCCTACTTCGACTCCGAGGTACGCTCCCTCGCCTACGACGCGGCCGTGACGGCCGGCTCCGAGCCCGCCCAGGCGCAGGCCGAGGCCGACGCGGCGATGGTGACGGCGGCGGTGCGGGCCAGGGCGGCCGACCCGGAGGGCAGGGTCATCAGCGCCGCTGAGGCCGCCACCGCCAGCGCCGCTTCCGCCGAGGGTCCACGCGACCTCGTACGGATGTCGATGGCCCTGCGTCAGTCACCCGTCGTCGCGGCCGTCCGAGGACGGGCCGCGACCAGGTCAGAGAGCGACTTCCATGAGCAATCCCGCTAGATCGGCACCGGACGACAGAGGTACGGCCCCCCGTCGGGCCGTCGTCATCGGCGCGGGGACGGCCGGCCTGCTGGCCGCCGCAGCCCTGGACCCGTACGCCGAGGTCACCGTCGTCGAACGCGACGTCCTGCCGGACGGGCCCGTGCCGCGCAAGGGTCTGCCGCAGGCCCGGCACGCCCATCTGCTGCTGTCCGGCGGCGCCCGTGCGATGGAGGAGCTGCTGCCGGGGGTGACCGCCGCCTGGCTCGCCGCGGGCGCCCGCCGGATCCCGATGCCCACCGGATTCGTCTCACTGACGGCGCAGGGCTGGCTGCGTCGCTGGCCCGAGATGGAGTTCATGATCTCGTGCAGCCGTGATCTGCTCGACTCGGTGCTGCGCGACCAGGTCGCCGGGAAGGACCGGGTGACCGTCGTGGACGGCACCGAGCTGCTCAGTCTGGAGGGCGACGCCTCCCGGGTGACGGGCGTGCGCGTACGGACGCGCGACGGCGAGCAGCGGGTGCTGCCGGCCGACCTGGTGGTGGACGCCTCGGGGCGCGGCTCACGATCCTCCGTCTGGCTCGACGCGCTGGGCGTCGCGCCGGCGCCGCTGGACGAGGTCGACTCCGGACTCACCTACGCCAGCCGCGTCTTCCGGGCTCCGGCGGGCACCGAGAACTATCCCGTCGTCGGTGTGCAGCCCGACCCGGCGCAGCCCGTGCCGGGGCGGTCCGCGACGATCGTGCCCCTCGAAGGCGGGCGCTGGCTGGTGACGCTGTCGGGCACCCGCGAGGGACAGCCGACGGACTCCGCCGAGGAGTTCGAGCCGTTCGCGCGCGGCTTGCGGCACCCCGTGGTGGGCGAGCTGATCGCGCACGCGCAGCCGCTGACGGACGTCGCCATCAGCCGCAGCACGATCAACCGGCGGCGCTTCTTCGAGAAGGTCAAGGGCTGGCCGGAGGGGTTCGTCGCGCTCGGCGACGCCGTCGCCACGTACAACCCGGTCTACGGGCACGGCATGTCGGTGGCCGCGCAGGGCGCGCTGGCGCTGCGCGGGCAGCTCGCCGAGCACGGGATCGCGGCGCCGGGGCTCGCGCGGCGGGTGCAGCGGGCGGTGGCGCTTCCGGTGACCATCGCCTGGGAGCTGGCCACGGGCACGGACATCCGCTACCCGGGCGCGATCGGCGAGCAGCCCAGGGCCACCAGGAAGTTGCTGGGGCGCTATGTCGACCGGCTCCTGCGCACGGCGGCGGGACGCCCCCTGGTCGCCCAGGCGTTCCTGGCCGCTGCCACCCTCTCCGCACCCCTGACCACGCTGCTCAGGCCGGAGGTCGTCGTCGCCGTGCTGCGCGGCCCGCGCCGCCCTCCCCTGACCGCGCCGCCCCTCACGGCCGAGGAACGGGAAACGGTACTGGGCGCCCCGGAGGCGTCGGGAGCACCGACACCCGGCTGAGCCGAGGGCGGGCGTCGAGTGGCGCCGGCCACCGTCGGCGGAGACAGGCGTCGGCGGCAGGCGTCACGTCGCGCTGCGTTCGCTCGCCTCACGCAGGTCGCGTTCCACCGCCCGGTTGTGGGCCGTGTCCGGTCGGCCGGCCGTCGTCCCGGGGCGGCCCGCGCGCAGCAGTTCGCGCCAGTGCTCACGGCTCCAGTCGGCCGGGCTGGTGGTGCTGGTGAACTCCTCGACGAGGGCGAGGAAACGGGCCGGGTCACTGTGGAAGGGGAAGTGGCCCGCGCCCCCGAAGATCTCCAGCCGGCTGCCCGGCATGGCCTGGTGCGCGCCGTACGCGTGCCGCACCGGCACCACGCTGTCCCGGTCGCCCCAGAGCAGCATCGTGGGCATGCCTTCGGTCAGATAACAGCGGTCGAGCATGGTCACCGCCTGACCGCGCCAGTCGACGACCGCCCGCAGGGAGCGGATGAACGCGCTGCGGGAGGTCGCGTCGGGCAGCGCGTCGACGAGGTTGAGCAACTCCGGCGCGTCCTGTCCCAGATCGGTGTCCAGGAGTCTCATCATGCGCAGGAACAGGCCGACTTGGAGCCGCATGCCGGGCAGTCGCAGCAAGGAGAGCATCAGGTGGGCGCCCGGCAGCGAGACAGCCCGCAGTACGGGGTTGACCTCGCCGCCGACGCCGCCCGCGCTGACCAGGATCAGCCGCTCGGTGCGCTCCGGGAACTGGTAGGCGAACTGCATGGCGACACCGCCGCCGAGCGAGTGCCCGACCAGGGTGGCGGACTCGATGTCGAGCGTGGTGAGCAGATCACGGACCCCGTTGGCGTACGCGGCCACCGAGTAGTCGGCGCGCGGCTTGTCGGAGGAGCCGTGGCCTAGGAGGTCGGGCGCGATCACCGTGTGGGAGCGGGCGAGGTCGGGGATCAGGTCCGCCCAGGTCGCCGAGGAGTCGCCGATGCCGTGGATCAGGACGAGCGCGGGGCCCTCACCGGCCACGCGGTAGGCACGGCGGTAGCCGTGCACGACGCGGTGCCGCAGGCGCGGCTCCGCGCCGCCGACTGAGCGCAGCCGCAGGTTGCGCCGTGGACGCCGAGGCGGTACGTCGACCATGGGCTCACCTCCCGTTCCGGGCCGCCGAGATGGCGCTTCCCGGCTCTTCTCACCAGCGTAGGGCCCCTGTCCCACAAGGGATTTCCGTGATGTTTCGCCTCGGCTAAGCGGGCGAACCTCCGCGCATCGAAACCGGATTGTCAGTGGCGGTTGGCAAGCTGGAGGCACGTACCGCCATGTACCGCTTCCACCAGCCGACCCGGGGAGAGCCGTCCGATGCCGACCGCCGTACTGACCGACCGCGAACGCGCCGCCGTGCAGGCCTATCTGCGTCTCCTGCAGACCGTTCGAGCAGCGTTCGACGGTCCGCCGGACGGGAGTCGACCACCCGTCGTGCCGCCCTCCGCGCTCGCCGAGGCGGAGCAGGCGCTGGCGGCGGCCGGGCTCGCGGGCAACGAGGAGGAGTTCTTCCATCTCCTGCACAGCTGGTGCCCGGAGCCCGGAGGGCGACTTGGCTAGACGCCGTCGGCCTCGGTGTGCGGGACGGTGACGGCCGTGGCCAGCAGGCCTCGTCGCACGGTCCAGCGTCCTTCGAAGGACTGGATGCGTCGCCCGTTCACCAGTGGTCCCGGCACCAGGAGTTCGGCGCGCAGAGCGCCGGAGCGCGCGGAGCCGCCGTCCGCGCGGAGTTCGATGTCCGCCTCGAAGAAGTCCAGCCACTTTCCGGTGAGGGGGTACCACGCCTTGTAGACGGACTCCTTGGCGCTGAACAGCAGCCGGTCCCAGTGCACGGAGGCGTCCCGTTCCGCCAGCTCGCGCAGCCGGTCGTGCTCCGTGGGCAGCGCCACGGAGACGATGACGTCGTCCGGGAGCTCCTCGTGGGGTTCGGCGTCGATGCCCAGGGAGGCCAGGTCGGTGGCGCGGGCGAGGGAGGCGGCGCAGTAGCCCTCGCAGTGCGTCATGCTGCCGATCAGTCCGGCGGGCCAGACGGGCGCCCCGTGTTCGCCGCGCAGGACGGCCTGCGCGGGCACACCGAGCTTCTCCATGGCCCGGCGGGCGCAGGCGCGTACGGCGGCGAACTCATGGCGCCGCTTCTCCACGGACCTCGCCACGAGCTGCTGCTCCCCGGGGTACAGCGGCGCGCCCCGGTCCTGGTCGTCACCGTGTGTCTCCACGGTCACGACCGAATCCGGGAGCAGCTCCTCGATCACCGGTTCCGACCTCCATCGGCAGTATGCGGCGCAGGGTGTCCGGCGGGCCGGGGCGGGGGCGCCACTCGCGGGGGTATCCCACCGAGACCTCTTCGAAGCGGACGCCCTCGTGGTGGGTGGTCCGCGGGATGTGCAGATGACCGTAGACCATGACCTGTACGCGGAAGCGGCGGTGCCAGTCCGAGGTCAGCCGGGTGCCGCACCACATGGCGAACTCGGGGTAGTGCAGGACGTCGGTCGGGTGGCGGTCCAACGGGTAGTGGTTGACCAGGACGGTGGGCAGGTCCTCGGGCAGTTCGGCGAGTCTGCGCTCGGTCTCGGCGACCCGGGCCCGGCACCAGGCCTCGCGGCTCGGGTAGGGGTCGGGGTGCAGGATGTGTTCGTCGGTGCAGATCACCCCGGTCCCCTCGGCGTACGCCATGCCCTCGTCCTTGGTCGCACAGCCCGGCGGCAGGAACGAGTAGTCGTAGAGCAGGAAGAGCGGTGCGACGACCGCGGGGCCGCCCGGTCCGTCCCAGACGGGGTAGGGGTCCTCGGGGGTCGTGACGCCCAATTCCCGGCACAGGGAAACGAGATGCTCGTAGCGGGCGACACCGCGCAGTTGCACGGAGTCCTTGGGATGGGTCCACAGCTCGTGGTTGCCGGGCGCCCAGACGACCTTGCGGAAGCGTCCGCTGAGGGTTTCGAGGGCCCAGCGGATGTCGTCCACGGTCTCCGAGACGTCACCGGCCACGAGGAGCCAGTCGTCGTCGGTGTGGGGGCGCATCTTCTCGACCAGGGCGCGGTTCTCCTCGTACCCGATGTGCAGGTCGCTGATGGCCAGCAGGTTTCCGTGTCCGCCGGCCGTCGACCGCACCCTCGCCACCTCCGAGAAAAGGACTGGAAACACAAGAACACATTCGCCTCCGCGGGACAAGGACGGCCCGCGCGCCGGTCTCCGCGCCCCGGCGCGTCGGGCGTGTTTTCGGGGTCTCGGGAAATCCGTAACACGCCCGTAGCGTCACACCGGCCTCGCGCCCCTTATGATCGCCCCAACACAACCGCCACGAACCTTTCTCGACGTATGGCGGTTTGCTGTTCCTCCCTCTCCCCTGGCCGGGCACGGCCTGCTCCGCCGTGCCCGGAACCCTGAAAGGCGGCCTGCATGGGTTCTCGCGTACGCGTCTGGCTCAACCGCACGTACGCGGAGAACGTGTTCTTCATGGACCAGCTGCGAAGTAATCCGCAGCTGCGCCCGGTCGAGATCCATGCCACCCACGGCGATCCCGACTCCCCCGTGCTGGCCGCCGCCGACACCGCAGCCATGGAGCCGGAGGGTCTCTCCCCGGCCGCGTACGTCGAGTACGCCCTGGACCAGTGCGCGCGCCACTCCGTCGACGTGTTCGTGCCGGTCCTGCACCAGGCGGCGATCGTGGCGCACCGCGCCGAGTTCACGGCGCTCGGCACGGCCCTGCTGGCGCCGCCCTCCGAGGCCGTGGCCGTCTTCCAGGACAAGGCCACCGCGTACCAGGCGGTGCAGGCGGTCGGCGTGCCGGTGCCGCCGTGGTGGCGGGTGCGCACCGAGGAGGAGCTCGTCGCCGCGGTCGAGGCGCTGGAGGCCGAGGGTCACAAGGCCTGCTTCAAGCCGGCGGCAGGGGCGGGCGGAGTGGGCTTCCGCGTGATCACGCGCGCCCCCTTCTCGCTCGCGCACCTCAACGGATTTCCGAGCCCGTACGTGCCGCTCGATCTGGTCGTGGAGGCGCTGCGGACGGCGGACGAGCCCGTCGACTGGCTGGTCATGCCGCTCCTGGGGCAGCCGGAGGTGTCCGTCGACTGCCTCACGGCGCCGGACGGCCGGGTCCGTATGGCGGTGGGCCGCACCAAGAACGGACGGCGTCGCGGTTTCACGCTGCACCCTTCGTTCATCGAGCCCGCGCGGCTGCTCGCGGAGGCGTTCGGACTGCACTATCTGACGAACATTCAGTTCCGGATGTTCGGTGACGATCCGGTCCTCATGGACGTCAACACCCGCCCGGCGGGCGGCCTGCACCAGCTCTCCCAGTGCGGAATCAACGCGCCCTGGGCTGCGGTGCAGTTGGCGCTCGGTGAGGAGCCGGGCGAGATGGTGCCGCCGCTGCTCGGACAGGACTACACCGTGCTCGCGGGACCGCGTCCGGTGCGTCCGGTATCGCTGCCGCAGCAGCGCACCGAAACTCCCGCGTCCACGCTGCCCGCCGTGCCCGCCCCGGCTTCGGAGCCCGTGCCCGCCCATGCGCCCAAGGCCTCCAACGCGGCGACGGCGGCCATCGCCCCCGCCTGACCCCCGCACCCACCTCCCGGCCCCGCCCCTCACGTCACACCCCCACCATCCACTCACCGGTCTGGACCAATTCCCCGCAATGCCTTGACACCGGGATTGGTCCATACCAACTTGGATGCGCACCTCTCAGCACTCCCGAAGCACTCCCGAACATCCCCATTCCTTCAGGGAGATCGCGTGCGCATCACCGACCTCAGAACAGACCTCAGGCGCTCCAGACATCGCGTCCTCGCACTGCTCGGCACCGCCGCCCTGGCCCTGGCCGGGGCGGTCGCCCTACCCACCACGGCCCAGGCGGCCAACATCCTGTCCAACCCCGGCTTCGAGTCGGGCAGCCTCTCCCCCTGGTCCTGCACCGGGAACCTCGGCTCGGTCGTCTCCAGCCCCGTACACGGCGGCTCCAAGGCCCTGGCGGGGGCGGTGAGTTCGAGTGACATCGCCCAGTGCAGCCAGACCGTCTCGGTCCAGCCGAACACCACGTACAGCCTCTCGGGCTGGGTGCGCGGCAGCTATGTCTACCTGGGCGTGGACGGCGGTGCCTCGACGTGGACGTCGTCCCCGTCGGCGTACAGCCAGCTCAGCGTCTCCTTCACGACCGGCGCCGCGCAGACCAGCGCCAAGATCTACGTCCACGGCTGGTACGCGCAGGGCACCTACTACGCCGACGACGTCAGCCTGGACGGTCCGGGCGGCGGAGGCGGCGCCGACACCCAGGCACCGACCGCGCCGACGAACCTGACCTCCACCGGCAAGACCTCCTCCAGCGTGTCGCTGTCGTGGGGCGCGTCGAGCGACAACGTGGGCGTCACCGCGTACGACATCTACAGCGGCTCGAACCAGGTGCTGAGCGTGTCGGGTACGAGCGCGACAGTCAGCGGCCTCTCGTCGAGCACCGCCTACACCTTCACGGTGAAGGCACGGGACGCGGCCGGGAACACCTCCGGGGCCTCCAACTCCGTGTCCGTGACCACGGACGCGGGCAGCGGCGGCGGCACCGGCTTCAAGCAGGCGGCACCGTACCTCTACCTCGGCTGGGGCGACCCGCCGAGCGCGACCTCGGTGATGAGCTCGACCGGGGTCAAGTGGTTCACGATGGCGTTCATGCTGGACTCGGGCGGCTGCAACCCCGCCTGGGACGGCAGCAGGGCGCTCACCGGTGGCAACGACCAGACCGTCATCAACCAGATCCGCTCGGCCGGCGGTGACATCGTCCCGTCGTTCGGCGGCTGGCAGGGCAGCAAGCTCGGCGCCAACTGCTCCTCGGCGAGCGCGCTCGCCGGTGCGCTGCAGAAGGTCATCGACGCCTATGGCCTCAAGGCGATCGACATGGACATCGAGAACACGGACGAGTTCGAGAACGAGGCCGTCCAGGCCAAGATCCTGACCGCGCTGAAGACCGTCAAGGCCAACAACCCGGGCCTGAAGACGATCGTCACCTTCGGCACCTCGACAACCGGCCCGACCTACTACGGCAACCGGCTCATCGAGCAGGCGCAGTCGCTGAACGCGGGCATCGACGTCTTCACCATCATGCCCTTCGACTTCGGCGGCGGCTCCGACATGTACGGCAACACCGTCAACGCCGCCGAGGGGCTGAAGGCCAAGCTGAAGTCCACCTTCGGCTGGGGCGACGCCACGGCCTACTCCCACATCGGCATCTCCGGCATGAACGGTCTGTCCGACCAGCAGGAGAACACCACCCCGGCGATCTGGACCCAGATCCGCGACTGGGCGAACTCGCACCACATCGCCCGCCTCGCCTACTGGGCGGTCAACCGTGACCGGCCCTGCCCCGGCGGCGGCGTGGTGAGCAACTGCTCCGGCATCAGCCAGAACAACTGGCAGTTCACCTCCATCACGGCCGGGTTCACCGGCTGACACCACCGAGCGTGGGGGTATCCGGCCGTCAGACGGTCGGGTACCCCCACGCCCGCGCCAACTCGGCCAGCCTGGGCGGGAGTTCGACAGTAGATCCGGCGGCCTTGGCGGGCTGGATACGGCCCGACCTGATGGTGTCGCTCCAGTCGCCGAGCTGGGGGCGGAAGGCTCCGTGGTCCTGACGGCCGTAGTCGAGCATGCCGCTCTCCCAGGGGACACCGAGGTAATCGCACAGGCCCCGGGTGGTCCGCTCGGGATCGGCGGTGAGTTCCTCGTACGTGATCACGTGCGCGTCGAGGTTCTGCCGGGCCTCCTCCAGCTTCTCGCTGTAGCCGAGCACCTCCTCGTGGATGGCCTCGAGGCCGGGGTCCGAGCGGCGGTTCGTCAGCGAGGCGATGACCGCCCCGGGGTGACGCAGCAGCACGATGTAACGGGCGCTGGGCCAACAACGGTGCAGGCGGGGCCAGACGAGGGTGTTCGGCGGGGTCTTGTCGACGATGATCCGCTTGCCGCTGCGGGTGAGTTCGAGGGGCAGCAGCCGGTCCCACAGGGCGTGCTCCAACTCGTCCTTGTCGAGTTCGAGGGCCCGCATGGCGTCCGCGGTGAAGTCCCGGGACAGGTGCACGTGGACGGTGCGCAGATGCATCTCGTGCGGGGCGCGGATCTGGCTGTGACTGTTGAGCAGCACCCGCAGCAGGGTCGAGCCGGAGCGCACGGACGAGAGCACGAAGACGGGCGAGTCCACCAGCCGCGGGGCGGGCGGGGCGACGTACGGCCCTGCGTCGGGCCCCTCGGGACTCCGGGGCGACGGCATCCCGTCGAGGGTTCGCCGCGGCGGACGTACCGCCTCCGCCATCAGCCTCCCCCGGCGCTTCAGTCCCTTGCCGATCGCGGACATACGCGGATCTCGCACCGTGACACCTCTTTCTCGCAGGTCCCCGCATCACAAGGGGGAAGGGCGAACTCCAGGTGTCACGCAGAAGAAGCGCCGTGGTCACGGCGGGCACGAAACCCGCCGCGACCAGGCCTTTTACCGTTTCCTTAATACTTCACGGGAACTGGGGTCACGCCTTCGCCACGGCCAGCCGCAACGTCTGCACCTCGAAGGGGCGCAGCGCCACCGCGACCGCGTTCCCGTCCGTGTCCACCGTCGTCAGCGGACGCTCCAGGAGGTCGGTCACCTGGGCCCCCGCGAGCGGGAAGCCCGTACGCAGGGTGCCGGTGGCGCGGCCACCGCGGGACTCGTAGAGGCGTACGACGACATCGCCCGAGGCGTCGTCGGCGAGCTTGACCGCCTCGATGGTCACGCCCTCCCCGTCGACGGAGACGACGGGCTCGGCCGGACCGGCCGAATCCGCCACCCGCAGCGGCAGGTTGAGCGCGTAGCCCTCCGCGATCGCGTCCTCGATGCTCGCCCCCGGCAGCAGCGCATAGGTGAAGCGGTGCTTGCCCTGGTCGGCCTCGGGGTCCGGCACCCGCGGGGCGCGCACCAGCGACAGCCGGACGGTCGTCGTCGTGCCGCCGTCCTCGCGGACCGTGCGGGAGACGTCGTGGCCGTAGGTCGAGTCGTTGATGACCGCGACGCCGTAGCCGGGCTCGGCGATGTGCACCCAGCGGTGGCCGTAGACCTCGAAACGGGCCGACTCCCAGCTGGTGTTCGTGTGCGTGGGCCGCTGGACATGCCCGAACTGGATCTCCGCGGAGGAGTGCGGGGCCCGAATGTCGACCGGGAAGGCCGCCTTGAGGATCTTCTCCGCCTCGTGCCAGTCGATCTCGGTCTCGACGTCGATCCGGCGGCTGCCCGCCCGCACGGTGATCGTCTGCACGATCCGGGAGCCCTTGCCGAAGGCGCGCTCCACCTTCAGCGCGCCGAGCAGCGGGCCCTCCTCGACGACCGTGACGGACTCGGCGTCGAGCAGGTCGGTGTAGCGGTTCTTGTAGTGCTTGTCGATGTCCCAGGCGTCCCAGTAGTTCGGGAGGTCGCTGTGCAGACGGAGCAGGTTGCCCTTGTCGGCGAGAACCTCACGGCCGGCCGTCAGGTCCCGTACGGAGGCCAGCGTGCCGTCCTCGGCCAGCTCGACACGGACCAGTCCGTTGTCGAGGACGCGGCCTTCGACGGTCACCGGCCGCGGGGGCTCCGCCGCGTCGAGCAACGCGCTGCCGTTCGCGGGGACCTCGGCGTACATCGGGATGCCGACGGAGGTGCGGACCACCTCGGCGCGGTCGACCGGGCTGGTGTTGAACACCCGGGTCTGACCCGTGCCCAGCGCGGCCACGGCCTCGGCCGTGATCGCCTCGACCTCCTTCGCCACCCGCGCGTACTCCGCCTCGGCCTCCCGGTGCACCCAGGCGATGGACGAACCGGGCAGGATGTCGTGGAACTGGTGGAGCAGGACCGTCTTCCACAGGCGGTCGAGCTTCTCGTACGGGTAGGAGTAGCCCGGCGCGTTCAGCGCTGCGGTGGTCGCCCACAACTCGGCCTCACGCATGCGGTGTTCGCTGCGCCGGTTCCCCTGCTTGGTACGGGCCTGCGAGGTGTAGGTGGCGCGGTGCAGCTCCAGGTACAGCTCACCCGACCAGACCTGGTCCTTGGGAATCTCCTCACGGGCGGTGGCGAAGAAGGCGTCCGGGTGCTCGACACGGACCTTCGCCGAACCCTCCAGGTCCGCCAGTCGGCGGGCGCGCTCCATCATCTCGCGGGTGGGGCCACCACCGCCGTCACCGTGGCCGAAGGGCGCCAGCGAGGTCGTACCGCGGCCCTTGTCCTGGAAGTTGCGGACGGCGTGCGCCATCTCCTTGCCGGAGAACTCGACGTTGTAGGTGTCGACGGGCGGGAAGTGCGTGAAGATGCGGGTGCCGTCAAGGCCCTCCCACCAGAAGCTGTGGTGGGGCAGCTTGTTGGTCTGGTTCCAGGACAGCTTCTGGGTCAGGAACCAGTCGTTGCCGGCGAGCTTGGCGAGCTGCGGGTACGCCGCGTTGTAGCCGAAGGAGTCCGGCAGCCAGACGCCCTTGGTCTCGATGCCGAAGTGCTCGATGAAGAACCGCTTGCCGTGGATGAGCTGGCGGGCCAGCGCCTCGCCGCCGGGCAGGTTGCCGTCGGCCTCCACCCACATGCCGCCGACCGGCGCCCAGTTCCCGTCGGCGACGGCCTTCTTGATGCGCTCCCAGACGTGCGGGTAGTTGTCGCGCACCCACTCGTACTGCTGGGCCTGCGAGCAGGCGAAGACCAGCTCCTCGTACTCCTCGGCGAGCGCGGTGACGTTCGAGAAGGTACGGGAGGTCTTGCGCTTGGTCTCGCGGATCGGCCACAGCCACGCGGAGTCGATGTGCGCGTGGCCGGCGGCGGAGAGGGTGTGGGCGCTGGCGTGCGCGGGCTTGGCCAGGGTGGGGGCCAGCACCGCGCGGGCGGCGGCGGCCGTCCCCGAGATGTCGTCCAGGTCGAGAGCGTCCATCGCCTGGTCCAGCGCGATCATGATCTCGTGGCGGCGCGGGTCGAGCTCGCCCAGCTCCAGCATCAGCTCGCGCAGCACCTGGATGTCGAGGTCGAGGTGCCAGACGTTCTCGTCGAGGACGGCGATGTCGGCGCGCTTGAACGTGTAGAGCGGCTTGTCGCCGGCGGTGAGGCGGTCACCGAGCGGGGTCGGGGCCGCGAAGTCGTTGGCGAGGATGTCGGGGTTCGAGGCCGCCTCGACCAGGTAGTGGATCTCCTCGCCGCCCGTGGCCGGGTTGGCGATCGGCACGTACTGGTTCTGCGGGTTGACCGCCTTCAGCGGCACCCCGTCCGGGAGGTGCACGAGCGCCTCGGCCTGATTGCCGGGCCAGTCGCCCACGAAGCCGAGGTCGAAGACGGCCTCGACCCGCTTGCCCGCCCAGTCCGCGGGGACCGATCCGCGCATCCGGAACCAGGTGGTGCCCCACGGCGGACCCCAGGGGGTGTCCATCACGAAGGGCTTGTAGGGCGCCGCGGCGGCCTCCTCGAAGGGGACCGGCTCACCGGGCGCCTGCCAGGCCTCGACCTCGAAAGGCACCGAGGTGGCGTGGATCGCGGGCTTGATGCGCTGGTCGTGGACGCGTGCGACGCGCTCCTCGATCCGGCGGCGTTCGTCGTGCATGTGAGGTCTCCTGGAGCCAAGAAGGTGGAAAGCGCTTACTTAAGGTACGCCAGGCCGGGATGGACCGACGTGTACCCCTCGACCAGACGACGGGCCACGTTCACGGAGTCGACGAGCGGGTGCAGGGCGAAGGCCTTGACGGCGGTCGTGCGCGAGCCGGACTCTGCGGCGGACAGGACCTCGCGTTCCACCGCCTTGACCGCGCAGACCAGTCCACTGGCGTGGTCGGGCAGCGGGTCGACGGCGACCGGGTGGGCGCCGTTGGCGTCGACGAGGCAGGGCACCTCGATGACGGCCTCCGTGTCGAGCACGCCCAGGGTGCCGCGGTTGCGGACGTTGAGGATGAGCGTGGTGCGCTCGTCGCGGGCGATGGCCCGCATCAGGGCGAGCGCCACCTTCTCGTAGCCGCCGGACAGGTCGTCGGCGTCGCGCTCGCCCGCGCCCGCCGCGTCCCGGTTCTCCGCCATGTAGGTGGCCTCACGCTCGGCCCGCGTACGGTCCCAGGCGGTCAGCGCGGCGGTGTCCGGGCGCTTCATCTCGGCGTAGAACTGCTCCTGCTGGTCGCGCAGGAACGCGCCGCGCGTCTTCTCCGCCTGCTGGTAGGCCCGGACGGCCTCCCGGTTGAAGTAGTAGTAGTGCAGGTACTCGTTCGGAACAGCGCCCAGGGACTGCAGCCAGTCGACGCCGAAGAGCTTGCCCTCCTCGAAGGAGCCGAGCAGTTCGGGGTCGGCGAGCAGCCGCGGCAGTTCGTCGCGGCCCTGGACGCGCAGCCCGCGCACCCACCCGAGGTGGTTGAGGCCGACGTAGTCGATCCAGGCCTCGCGGGGGTCGGCGCCCAGCACGGTGGCGATCCGGCGGCCGAGGCCGACCGGCGAGTCGCAGATGCCGATCACCCGGTCGCCGAGGTGGCGGGACATGGCCTCGGTGACCAGTCCGGCCGGGTTGGTGAAGTTGATGACCCAGGCGTCGGGGGCCAGCCGGGCCACCCGCTGGGCGATGTCCACGGCCACCGGGACCGTGCGCAGTCCGTACGCGATGCCGCCGGCGCCGACCGTCTCCTGGCCGAGGACGCCCTCGGCGAGCGCCACCCGCTCGTCGTCGGCCCGTCCCTCCAGGCCGCCGACGCGGATCGCGGAGAAGATGAAGTCGGCGCCGCGCAGGGCGTCGTCGAGGTCGGTGGTGAAGGACACCTCGGGGGCGTCCGGCAGGTCCTTCGCCTGCTCCGTCAGCACCCGGGCGACGGCCGTCAGCCGGCCGGCGTCCACGTCGTGCAGCACGACATGGGTGACGCGGCCCTCGGCGCGGTCCCCGAGGAGCGCCCCGTACACGAGCGGCACCCGGAACCCGCCGCCACCCAGAATCGTCAGCTTCACGCCGTTTCCGCCTTTCCTGTCACGACCACTTGCACGCCCGCTTCCTCCAACGACGACCGCGTCGCCGGGTCCAGCGGACCGTTCGTCACCACCACGTCCAGCTCCTCGGGTCCGCAGACCCGCGCCATCCCCGTACCCGGGAACTTCGCGCGGTCGGCGAGCAGGACGACCTTGTCGCCCGCCTTGATCATCGCCCGCTTGACCGGCACCTCGACGACGGTGGTGTCCATCACCTGCCCGCCGGGCCGCACCCCGCTGGTACCGAGGAACAGCCAGTCGGCATGCAGTTGTCGCAGGTTGTCCTCGGTGAGGAAGCCGACCAGGGAGCGGTACTCGCGGCGGACCATCCCGCCGAGCAGCACCAGCTCTATGCCCTCGTCGTCCACCAGCTCCTCGTAGACCACCAGGTTGCTGGTGATCACGGTGATCCGGCGGCCGTGCAGCTGCCGGGCCAGCCGGTAGGCGGTGGTGCCGATGTCCAGCAGGACGGACTGGCCGTCCTGGACCATCGAGGCGGCGCGCGCCGCGATGGCGTCCTTCTCGAGCACGCGGACCTCGGCGACCTCGGCGAAGGGCTGGTCGCCCTCCTCCACGACCGCCCCGCCGTGCACCCGCGTGAGCAGGCCTTCCTCCTCCAGTTTCAGCAGGTCACGGCGGACCGTGGCGGGGCTCACACCCAGCTGTTCGGAGAGATCGGTCACGGCTGCGGGCCCGCCGGAGCGCAGGGCCCGCAGGATGAGTTGATGTCGTCGCTCTGCCAGCACCCTGTGAACAGTACTCGTCATTCCCAATCATTTCCATGCTCAGCTCTGCTCAACTCTTGCCAAATTCGTTGGATGCGCGCACGATCCTGTGCACCGCTTGCAGAGTTTTGACGAGAGGATGTGCTCGTGGGTGACGAACGGCCCGATGTACTGCTGACCGGGCTGCTCTTCTACGACCTCGTCCTCACCGGCCTGGGGAAGCCTCCGACGGCCGGTGAGGAGATCTGGACCGAGGGCATGGGCGTGAGCCCCGGCGGCATCGCCAACCTGGCGGTCGCGGCCTCGCGCTTCGGCCTGCGCACCTCCCTGGCCACGGTCTTCGGCGACGACCACTACGGCGCGTACTGCCGTGAGGTCCTCGCCGACCAGGAGCGCATCGACCTCTCCCTGTCCCGCACCGCGGACGGCTGGCACACTCCTGTCACCGTCTCGCTGGCCCACGGCAACGACCGGGCGCTGGTCACCCACGGCCAGGAACCGCCGTACTCGCAGGACGAGCTGATGGGCGACCCGCCCGAGGCGCGCACGGCGCTGGTGCACATCGAGGCCGAACCCCGTGCCTGGCTCGCCAAGGCCGCCGCGGCCGGCACCCAGATCTACGCGGACGTCGGCTGGGACCCCACACAACGGTGGTCCCGGGACCTCCTCGACCAGCTTTCCCTGTGCCACGCCTTCCTCCCGAACGAGGGCGAGGCGATGGCGTACACGCGCACCGAGAGCGCGGTCGCGGCCCTGGGCTCGCTGACCGAGCTGGTGCCGGTCGCCGTGATCACCCGGGGCGGCGACGGAGCGGTCGCGGTGGACCAGACGACGGGCGAGTACGCGGAGGTCCCCGCCCTCCCCGTCGACGTCCTCGACGCGACGGGCGCCGGAGACGTCTTCGGCGCGAGCTTCGTCGCGGCCTCGCTCGGCGGCTGGCCGCTGGAGGAACGGCTGCGCTTCGCGGTGCTGGCCGCGGGCCTGTCGGTCCAGAAGCACGGCGGTGCCCTTGCCGCGCCCGGCTGGTACGGCGTCCACCGCTGGTGGCAGTCGCTCGAGGACCGTGAACTGCGGCGTGCGTACGGCTTCCTGGCCGACCGCATCCCGGCGGACCCGGGCCCGCCCGTCCACCCCGCCCCCGTGACCCCGCCCGACGCCAGTCGCCGGCCGGGCACACCCCGATGACCCCACGAAACACCCCTTGCACCCCACGTAACACCTCTTTCATGACCCCACGTAACACCCCTCGTACGCGAAGACCGAAAAGATCCGAAAGGCGGTGGGAGCAGTGCGGCTCTCACGAAGGGGCCTGCTGCGCGCTGGCCTGGCCGGTACGGCTGCCACGGCGCTGGGCGGCCTGGCGACCGGCTGCGGCGTTCCGACCGGCTCGACCGGGCGGAACATGGTCCTGTGGTACTGGAGCGGCGGGCTGAGCCCGAAGGTCGTCCAGGACGCCAAGACCCGCTACGACAGCGCGGTGAACCTGCAGGCCATCCAGATCGGCGGCTACTACCGCTCGAAGCTGCTGACCACGATGACCGGACGGGCCCACATCCCGGACATCGCCGGGCTCAAGGGCGAGGACATGGCCTCGTATCTGCCCAACTCCGACCAGTTCGTGGACCTGCGCACACTCGGCGCCGACAAACTGAAGGACCAGTACCTGCCCTGGAAGTGGGAACAGGGCATCGCCGAGGACGGCTCGATGGTGGGCTTCCCCATCGACTGCGGTCCGGTCGCGCACTACTACCAGCCCGCCGTCTTCGAGAAGGCCGGACTGGCCTACGAGCCGGAGGACGTGTCCAAGGAGCTGGCCACCTGGGACCAGTTCTTCGCGGCCGGCGAGCAGCTGAAGAAGCGCCTCCCCGGCACGTTCATCCTGACCGACGCCCTCAGCGTCTTCGGCATCTCGGTCAACCAGACGACGAAGCGGTTCGTCGACAAGGACCGGCACTTCATCGGTGACCAGGAGCATGTGCGCACCGCCTGGGACCGTTCTGTCGAGGCCACCCGTCGCGGACTGGTCTCGAAGATCATCAACGGTACGGCCGACAACACCTCGGCCACCGAGCGGGGTCTGCTGCCCAGCCAGCTGAACGCCTCCTGGGCGGCCGGTGACATCAAGCTCAACGTACCGAAGACCAAGGGCAAGTGGCGGGTGGCCGCCTGTCCGGGCGGGCCCTCGAACATCGGCGGTTCGTTCCTGGCGATCACCAAGGCGTGCCGGGAGCCGGAGAAGGCCTTCGAGATGATCACCTGGATGCTCGACGCGGGCAACCAGGCGCAGGGCTTCGTCGACTCGGTGCTCTTCCCGTCCACCCCGGCGTCGTACGACATGAAGAAGCTGCGTCAGCCCGACGAGTTCTTCGGCGACCAGATCACCATGGACGTCTTCGGTCCGGCGGCGCAGAACATCCCGGTCGCCTTCAACAGCCCGTACGACATCGCGCTGAGTACCCCGATCAACGACGAGCTGCGGAACTTCTCCGTCCTCGGCAAGGACCCGGACAAGGCCTGGAGGGACGCCATGAGCAAGTGCCGGCGCATCGCGGACCACCTGGGGGTGAGTTACTGATGGCTACCGCACCCGTGGTCGACACGCCCCCCGCGGCCCTCGCCGAGACCCCCGTGACCCACCCCAAGAAGGGCATAAGCAGCTACTGGCGGCTGTACGCCGCGATCTCCCCCTTCTATCTGCTCTTCCTCGCCTTCGGTCTGATCCCCGTCGGCTTCTCGCTCTATCTGTCGTTCCACCGCTGGGACGGCCTCGGCTCGATGGAGTTCGCGGGACTCTCCCAGTACCGCTATCTGCTGTCGGACACCCAGTTCTGGACCTCGATCGGGAACACGCTCATCATCTGGGCGCTGGCCACCTTCCCGATGATCTTCCTGGCGATGGTCACGGCCGTGATGCTCAACTCGGCCGTCCGCTTCAAGAACATCTACCGCTTCGCCTACTTCCTGCCGAACGTCACCTCGATCGTCGCGGTCGCGATCATCTTCGGCTCGGTCTTCTCCACCAACTTCGGCCTGGCGAACGCCTTCCTTCAGGCGATCGGCCTGGACCAGGTGGCCTGGCTGAACACACCGTGGGGCATCAAGGTCGCCATCGCCGTCCTGATGACCTGGCAGTGGACCGGCTACAACGCGATCATCTTCCTCGCCGGCCTGCAGACGATTCCCGGCGAGCTGTACGAGGCGGCGCGCATGGACGGCGCCGGACCCATCCAGACCTTCTTCCGGATCACCCTGCCGATGATGCGGCCGGTGCTGCTGTTCGTGCTCATCATCTCGACCGTCACGGGCCTGCAGACCTTCTCCGAACCACAGGTGCTGCTGCAGACCACGGACAACAACTCGTCGTTCGCGGGCGGTCCCGGCCACTCCGGCCAGACCATGGTCCTCTACTTCTTCCAGCAGACCTTCGACAACAACGACTTCGGCTACGGCGCCGCGGTGGCCTGGGGCATCTTCCTCGTCGTCATCATCTTCTCGATCATCAACTGGCGGCTGGTGCAGCGCCGGGGCGAAGACTAGGAGGCCCCACCATGGCAATTCTCAAGGATTCACCGGCCTCCACGAAGCAGGCGCGGCGCAGGTCGTCCATCAAGGGGACACAGCGCCGGGGCATCGCCCTCCACGTCACCCTGATCCTCGGTCTGCTGCTCTCGGTCTTCCCGTTCTACTGGGCCGTGATCATGTCGACGCACTCGTCGACCGAGATCTTCTCCTACCCGCCGAAGCTGCTGCCCGGCTCGCACTTCTTCGAGAACGTCCGGAATCTCTTCGACAACGTCGACTTCTTCGGGTCGATGTTCAACTCGCTGCTGGTCGCGTGCTCGGTGACCTTCCTGGTCCTGTTCTTCGACTCGCTGGCCGCGTTCGTGTTCGCCAAGTTCGAGTTCCCGGGCCGCCGGTTGCTGTTCGCGCTGATGATGGGGATCTTCATGGTCCCGGGCCAGCTCCAGGCGATCCCGCAGTTCGTGATCATGGCGAAGCTGGGCTGGATCGGCTCGATGACCGCGCTGATCGTTCCGGCGGCGGCCAACGCGTTCGGCATCTTCTGGATGCGCCAGTACATGAAGACCGCGATCCACGACGAGCTGATCGACGCCTCGAAGCTCGACGGAGCCGGCTTCCTGCGCCAGTACTGGCACGTGGCGCTCCCGGTGGTCAGGCCGGGCCTCGCCTTCCTCGGCATCTTCACCTTCATGGGCCAGTGGAACGACTACGCCTGGCCGCTGATCGCCCTCACCAACCCGCACAACGTGACCCTCCAGGTCGCGCTCTCCCAGCTGAACGGTGTCCACGGCACCACCGACTACGGAATGGTCATGACCGGCGCACTTCTCGCCCTCATACCGCTGCTGATCGTCTTCGCGATCGGCGCCAAGCAGATCATCGGGGACCTCGGCAAGGGGGCCATCCGCTGATGACGGACCCCCTGCTCGCGCTCCGCCCCTGGGAGTCACCTGAGGTGACCTCCTGGGGGCGGTTGCCCATGAACGCCGTCGACCGCCGGTCCGGTGCCCTCTCGCTGGACGGCTCCTGGCGCTTCCAGTTGCTGCCCACGCCCACCTCGGCCCCCGGTCTCGCCTGGTCCTCGCTCCAGGTACCCGGCTCCTGGACCACCCAGGACACCGACGACCTGCCGCAGTACACCAACTTCACGATGCCTTGGGGCGAGTTCCCACCCACCTCCCCCGCGGCGAATCCGACGGGCGTGTACGAGCGTGAGGTCGACGTCCCCGCCGAGTGGGCCGGGCGCCGGATCGTGCTCCAGGTCGGCGCCGCCGAGAGCGTGCTGCTGGTCCATGTGGACGGCCGGCCGGTCGGCGTGTCCAAGGACTCGCACCTCGCGGCCGAGTTCGACCTCTCCGACGTCGTACGTCCCGGAGAGCGCGCCTCGCTACGGCTCACCGTCGTCAAGTGGTCGGACGCCTCGCACCTCGAGGACCAGGACCAGTGGTGGCACGCCGGAATCACCCGCTCGGTGCTGCTGTACGCGACCGATCCGCTGCGGCTCGCCGACGTGGGCGTGCACACACGGTGCGACGGCGGGCTGCGGATCGACTGCCAGGTGCGGGACGCCGGGGGCGCGCTGCCGGAGGGCTGGTACGTCACCGGGGAACTGGACGGCCACCTGCTCACCCAGGACGCCGAGTTCGAGCGGTTCAAGGAGGAGGACGAGCGGGTCTCCGACTTCCTCGGCGAGGCCCGCCTCACCACGGTCGTCGAGGGCGTCCGTACCTGGACCGCCGAGACGCCCGAGCTGTACGACCTGACCGTACGGCTGCACCGCGGCGACGGCTCGGTCGCCGACACCTCGCACCACCGCGTCGGCTTCCGCGAGGTGGAGATCCGCGGCCGGGACCTGCTCCTCAACGGCGAGAGGGTCTACATCCGGGGCGTCAACCGGCACGACTTCCACCCGTTGACGGGCCGGACGGTGTCGTACGACGACATGCGCGCGGATCTGGTGGCGCTGAAGCGCTTCGGCTTCAACGCGATCCGTGCCGCCCACTATCCCAATGACCCCTCCCTGCTCGACCTCGCCGACGAGCTCGGCTTCTACGTCGTGGACGAGGCGAACATCGAGTCGCACGACCACGCGCACGAGATCGCCGACGACCCGCGCTACCTCGGCGCCTTCGTGGACCGCGTCTCCCGTATGGTCCTGCGCGACAAGAACCACCCCTCGGTGATCATCTGGTCGCTGGGCAACGAGTCCGACTACGGCGCCAACCACGACGCCGCCGCGGGCTGGGTGCGCCGTCACGACCCGAGCCGGCCGCTCCAGTACGAGGGCGCGGCCAAGCTCGGCTGGGCCGACCCGAAGGTCGCCTCCGACATCGCCTGCCCCATGTACGCGCCCCTTGAGGACTGTGTCGCGCACGCCCTCTCCGGGGAGCAGACCAAGCCGCTCATCCAGTGCGAGTACTCGCACGCCATGGGCAACAGCAACGGCACGCTGGCCGACCACTGGGCAGCCATCGAGTCAACCCCGGGACTTCAGGGCGGTTTCATCTGGGAGTTCTGGGACCACGGCATCCTTCAACGCGTGAACGACGGAAGACCGGCCGGGCGCGGTGGCGCCGGGCTGTATGACAACGGTGTCACCGCGCCGGGCCACCGCTGGGCCTACGGCGGTGACTTCGGCGAGACGATCCACGATGGCGCCTTCATCGCCGACGGGGTCGTCTTCCCCGACCGCACGCCCAAGCCGGTGATGTACGAGCACCGGGAGATCGCGGCGCCGGTGCGCTTCACGTATGTCGGGGGCGAGCTGCGGCTCACCAACCACCAGCACTTCCGGGGCCTGGAGTGGCTGACCGCCGAATGGGAGCTGTCGCTCGCGGACGGCGGCACGCTGACGGCTCCGGCCGAACTGCCCGACATGACAGCGGGCGAATCCGTGGCCGTGCCGATGCCGTTCACGCTGCCGCAGGACGGCGGCGAGGCCTGGCTGACGCTGCGGGTGACCACGGCGGACGAGGAGGCATGGGCGCCGCGCGGCGCGGAGGTGTGTGTGCCGCAGGTGCGGCTCAGGGCGGCCACCCCCATGGTCCCCGTCGCGCTGCCGGACTCCCCCGTCGAGGTCGACGAGGACGGGCTGCTCGTCCATCCGCTGCTCACCGCGGCCCCCGTGCTGTCGCTGTGGCGGACGCCGACCGACAACGACGAGATCGGCGGCATGGCGGCGCGCTGGCGGGCCTGGGGGCTCGACGCGCTGGAGCGCAAGCTCGTGGACGTACACCGTGAGAGCGAGCGGAGCGAGATGGGGGTCCCCCCGGCCGGAGGCTGGGGGAGGGTCACCGTGGTCGCCGAGTACGCGACCCTCGCCGGCCCCGTACGCCACGAGCAGGTGTTCACCCGTGTCGAGGGCGGCGTGCGGATCGAGGAGACGGCACAGCTGCCGGTCGCGCTCGACGACGTACCGCGGGTGGGCTCGGTCTTCGAGACGGTCGCCGGGCTCGATGTCCTGGAGTGGTACGGGCAGGGCCCCTGGGAGTCCTACCCGGACCGCAGCGCGGGCGCGCCGGTGGGCCACCACTCCCTTCCCGTGGACGAGTTGTTCACCCCCTATCTGCGTCCGCAGGAGAGCGGCGGGCGGCACGGTGTACGCCGCTTCACGCTCTCGGCGCCGGACGCCACGGGCCTCGCGGTCGCGCTCGACGAACCGCGCCAGGTCAGCGTGACCCGCTACCGGGCCGGGGACCTGGCGGCCGCCGCCCATCACGACGAGCTGGTGGCGCGGCCCGGCTGCGTGGTGCACCTCGACGCCGCGCACCGGGGGGTGGGTACGGCCTCGTGCGGGCCCGACACCTCGCCCGGCTATCTCGTCCCGGCCGGCACCCACCGCTGGTCCTGGACGCTGCGCGTGCTCTGACCCGCGCGCGGCCCCAACCGTCCCACCTGTCCCACCTGACTCGACGCTCGACCTGACTCGACCTCCTCACTGACCTTTGCGCACCTTCATGGAGCAGACGTGTGTACTTCGCATGACCAGGCGACGGAGGCCGAGCAGGCCGGCGCCGGAAGACGCAACTTCCTTCGGGCCACGGCTCTGATCGGCGCGGCGGCCACCACCACGGTGGCCCTGCCCGCGGTGACGGCGCAGGCGGCGGCGCGTGAGACGAACTGGCGGCCCGACGCCGACAGCCGTCGCTTCACGCTCGCCGTCATGCCCGACACGCAGTACCTCTTCGACGGACCGAGCATCAACCCCGCGCCGATCGAGGCCTCGCTGCGCTATCTCCTGGAGCACGGCAAGGACGAGAACATCGTCTTCCTCTCGCACCTGGGCGACCTCACGCAGAACGGCGCGCAGGCCGAATTCGAGGCGGCGGGCAAGGCGTTCGACCTGCTCGACCGGCGCGGCGTCGGCTACAGCGTGCTCGCGGGCAACCACGACATCAGGTCGTCCACGGACGACCAGCGGGGCGCGAGCCCGTACCTGGACGTCTTCGGCCCGCAGCGCTTCCAGAGCAAGCGCACCTTCGGCGGCGCCTCGCCGGACGGCTACAACACCTTCCACCTGTTCCGGGCGGCGGGCATCCAGTGGCTCGTCCTCGCGCTGGACTGGCGGCTGTCGGCGCGGGGCTACGCATGGGCGAAGGACGTCATCGCCCGGCACCCGAAGACGCCCGTCATCCTCACCACGCACGAGCTGGTCGTCGAGGACGACGCCCTGTCCTCGTACGGGCAGCAGCTCTGGGACCAGCTGATCCACGACCACGACCAGATCTTCCTGACCCTGAACGGGCACTACTGGCCCGCCGCCCGCGCCACCCGCACCAACGCGGCCGGCAACGACGTCCATCTGCACCTGACGAACTATCAGAACCGTTACTACGGCGGCGCGGCGATGATCCGCCTCTACCGCTTCGACCTCGACCGCGACACCATCGACGTCGAGACCGTCTCGCCGTGGATCCTGGGCCGGGCGGCCAAAGGACTCAACGAGCTGGAGCGGCAGGAGAGCGAACTCAGCGGCGACGCCGACCGGTTCTCGGTCGCCGTCGACTTCGAGAAGCGCTTCTCGGGCTTCGCTCCGGTGCCCGCCCGCGCGTCGCGGCCGGTGTCCGAGATGCTGGTGCGGGGCACGGTCGCGTACTGGCGCTTCGACGGGCACGCGGACGGTACGGTGGCCGAGGGCACGGTCCGTGACCGGTCCGGGCACGGCAACGACCTGACCGTGGTCAAGGTCGGCGACGGCGCACTCACTTGGTCGTCCGCCCACCACCCCGACCAGCCCGGCCACGGCAGCCTCGTCTTCCAGGGCGGCAAGCCCCCGCTGAAGGGCGCGTATCTGCGTACGGTCGACGGCGCTCCCCTCAACTCCGCGACGTTCAAACGCGGATACACCATCGAGGCCTTCTACCAGGTCCCCGCCGACTGGGACGCCTCGCACCACGCGTGGGCCTCGCTGATCAGCCGTACCGGTACGGGCGGTGGCGCGGGCAAGACCGCCGACGACCCGGACGAGCCGCTCGCCACGCTCTCCCTCTCCGACGGACCCGGCCCGCAGTGGGCCGTCCGACCGCTCAACCAGCAGGGCATCGTCACCAACTGGGGCGACGAGACGGCCCGCGAGCAGTGGTGGCACGTCGCCGTCGTCAACGACGGCTCGCACACCACGATGTACGTCCAGGGCTGCCCGGTCGCCCGCAATCCGCACACCGTCGCGGTCGGCCTCACCTCGCTCGGGCTGCCCTGGCTGCTCGGCGGCTACGAGTACGCGGGCAGGATCGACCAGATCCTGCACGGACGGCTCGGCGACGTGCGCGTCGTCGAACGGGCGCTGTCCGTCTCGCAGTTCATGAACCACTGAGCCGTCCCGGCCACCGGTGACCCCCAGACCTTCCGACTCCCCGAGGGAGAACTTCCGCATGTCCGAGCAGCAACTGCCCGACTGGGCCGATCCGTCCGTCTCCCCCGCCGCGCTGGACCCGCAGGGCGTGTCACGGCGTGGGCTGCTGCGCAGTGCCGGTCTGTTCGGGGCGGCCTTCGCGGTGGGCTCCCTCGCCACGCCCGCGACGGCCGACTCCCGGCGCCTCGGCGGCGACGACCCGCGCCTCGCCTATCTCGTCGGCGACCACCACATCCACTCCGTGTACAGCCACGACGCGAAGTACACGTTCTCCCAACTGGCCCAGGCGAGCGCCAAGTACGGCCTGGACTGGATGGTCTTCAACGAGCACTCCAACTTCGGGCACGCGAACTACGGCGCCCAGCTGGAGCACCAGGAGATCCTGAAGGCGCGCGCCGAGAACCCGCGCCAGCTGATCTTCCAGGGTCTGGAGTGGTACATCCCGGGCGCCGAGCACGCCACGGTCTTCGCGGCGCCCGGCCGCCACGAGGTGGATCTGCTCACGAAGTTCGAACTCGCCTACGACGGCAAGCTGTTGGGCTACACGGCGGGCTCCCCGACCAGCCCCGACACGGCCCGCAACGAGGCCCACGCGGTGAAGGCCATCAAGTGGCTCGCGGAGCAGCGCCGCACCGGTTACGTCGACGACGTGCTCGTCCTCGCCAACCACCCCACGCGCCTGGGCATCGACTCCCCCCACGAGATGCGCAACTGGCGGGACGCGGCGCCCGAGATCGTGATCGGCATGGAGGGCGCGCCCGGCGCCCAGGGCGGCGGCATCCCCGGCTGGGTCGGCTCGGGCCAGCAGCGCGGCGAGTACACCAACAAGCCGTCCGAGAACTCCTTCGCCGGGTACCCGGAGAACGCGTACGTCCTGTACGGCGGCTTCGACTGGATGACGGCGACCGTCGGCGGCATGTGGGACGCGATGCTCGCCGAGGGCAGGCTGTTCACCATCACCACCAACTCCGATGTGCACCGCGTCGTCTTCGACACCTGGAAGAACGGCGACTGGGCACCCGGGCAGAACTTCGACAACACCGGGCACATCCCCGACCCGGTGAACACCGACTCCCAGCAGCCGGGCGGCGACTTCTGGCCCGGCCAGTTCAGCCGCACCCATGTGGGCGTGACCCTCCCCCACTACCTAAACAGTGTGGGAGGTGCCCCCATCGGCTACCGCGCCGTGATGGCGGGCCTGCGGGCAGGCCGCGTCTGGCTCGACCACGGACATCTGCTCGACGGGCTCGACGTCCGCGTGAAGCGGGACTGCGACCACGGCCCGGGTGTCACCATGGGCGGCCGGATCCGCGTCCGCAAGGGCGAGAAGCTCACCCTGTCGGTCACCGTGACGACCGCCTCGCGCGCCAACCCCCACGGAATCCTGCCGGAGTTGGCGCACGTCGACGTGATCCGTGGCGCGGTGCGCGGATCTGCCGCCGACCGCGACGACTGGCGCGCGCCCGACACCAAGGTCGTCCGCACGGTGGACGTGAGCGGCCGCAAGGGCACGTACACCCTGCGCATCCCGCTGGTCGCCGGTGACGAGTCCTTCTACGTCCGGCTGCGCGGCAGCGACGGCAACCGCAACGGCACGGGCTACCTGGGTGCCTCGATCGACCCGCACGGCCCGATTCCGCACGTGCCCGGAAACGGTGACCCGTGGGTCGACACGTGGTTCTACGCGAACCCCGTGTTCGTCGATGTGGTGGGCGGCCGGTAAGGGCCGGCGGAAGGTCTGTCCGGCATGAACCGTCAGGCGTAGAAGCGCGACAGGCTCTGGAGGACGGCGGCGGGCTTCCCGCCGCCGTCGATCTCCACCGTCCCGTCGACGGCGATCTGCACCCCGCCCGGCACGTCCTCGACCGAGGCGAGCCGCGCGACCAGCCGGATGCGCGAGCCGACCTTCACCGGGGCCGGGAAACGCACCTTGTTCAGACCGTAGTTGACCTTCGTCGACACGCCCTCGACCTCCAGCAGCTCGGTGAAGAGCGGGATGAAGAGGGAGAGGGTCAGATAGCCGTGCGCGACGGGCGCGCCGAAGGGGCCTTCGGCCGCCTTCTGAGGGTCGACGTGGATCCACTGGTGGTCGCCGGTGGCGTCGGCGAAGGTGTTGATCCGCTCCTGGGTGACCTCGATCCACTCGCTGGTGCCGAGGTCGCCGCCGGCGAGCTTCTTCAGTTCGTCGAGACCGTTCACGGTGATGCTCATGCGTACTTCCCTGCTCACGAGTGGGTGGTGCCGTACCGCGTACGGACACGGGCCTTGAGGAGCTTTCCGGAGGCGGTGCGCGGGAGTTCGTCCACGACGACCACCGACTTCGGGATCTTGTACTTGGCGAGGCGTCCGGCGAGCGAGGCGAGGACCTCGTCGGGGTCGAGCTCGACGCCCTCCCGGGGGACGACGACCGCGCGCGGCACCTCGCCCCACTTGTCGTCGGCGACGCCGATGACGGCGCACTCGACGATGCCGGGGTGGCCGAGGAGCAGGTCCTCGATCTCGGCGGGATAGATGTTCTCGCCGCCCGAGATGATCACGTCCTTGATGCGGTCGACGATGAAGACATAGCCGTCCTCGTCGACCCGGGCGGCGTCCCCGCTGCGGAACCAGCCGTCGGCGAACACGGCGGCCGTCTCGTCGGGCAGCCCCCAGTACCCGGGCATGACGTGCGGCCCGCGGACGATCACCTCGCCCCTCTCCCCGACGTCGACCGGCGTGAGGTCGGGGCGTACGACCCGTACATCGCTGAAGAAGTGCGGCACGCCCGCCGAGCCCGCCTTGCCGACCGCGTGCTCCGCGTCCAGGAAGAGGGTGCCGGGCGACGCCTCGGTCATGCCGTAGCCCTGGAGGAAGGTGAGCCCGCGCTGTTGATAGGCGGCGATGAGCGGGGTCGGTACGGGTGAGCCGCCGCAGGTGAGGATGCGCAGCGAGGACAGGTCGGCGCCGGCCCACCGGGCATGGCGGGCCACCTGGTCGAACATGGTCGGCACCCCGAACATGAAGGTGATCCGGTGCCGTTCGATCAGGTCGAGGGTGGCCGCCGCGTCGAAGGATTCGACCAAGACGCAGGTGCCGCCCTTGAGCAGCACCGGCAGGGTCAGCATGTTCAGCCCGGCCGTGTGGAACAACGGGGCCGAGACCAGGGCGCGTTCGTCGGCGGTCAGGTCGTGGTCGACGAGGACGTTGACCGCGTTCCAGGTCACGTTGGCGTGGGTGAGCACCGCGCCCTTGGGCCGGCCCGTCGTGCCCGAGGTGTACATGATGATGCACATGTCGTCGGCGGTGACGGGCTGGTCGATCGGCTCCTGGGCGGCCCCGTCGATCAACTCCTCGTACCAGGAGCCGACTTCGACGAACGTCCGGACGTGCGCGTTGCCCGGCAGCCCCGCCACGAGCCCGGCCGTCGACGGTGCGTACACGAGGGCCTTGGCGCCCGAGTCGCTGAGCTGGTAGGCGATCTCGGGTCCGGCGAGACGGGGGTTGAGCGGCACGAAGACCGCGCCGAGCGTGCCCGCCGCGAAGAGGGTTTCGAGGTAGGAGGGATGGTTGGGGCCGAGGTAGGCGATGCGGTCGCCACGGCGCAGGCCGAGCGCGCGCAGCGCGTGGGCGAGGCGGGTGGTGCGGGAGTACAGCTCGGCGTAGCTGACGCTGGTGTCGCGGTGGATCAGGGCGGTGCGGTGCGGGGTCTTGCGGGCCCGGCGTGCGGGCCACGACCCCAGTCCCTCGTTGCGCATCTGTGGCCCCTTACGGTGTCAGCCCGAGCAGACGGGCGGCGTTCTCCTTGAGGATCTTCGGCTTGACCTCGTCCTTGATCGTCAGCTTGTCGAAGTCGGCGAGCCAGCGGTCGGGGGTGAGCACGGGGTAGTCGGAGCCGAAGAGCACCTTGTCCTTGAGCAGCGTGTTGGCGTACTGGACGAGCTGGGGCGGGAAGTACTTGGGTGACCAGCCGGACAGGTCGATGTGCACACCCGGTTTGTGGGTGGCGACGGCCAGCGCCTCGTCCTGCCAGGGGAAGGAGGGGTGCGCCAGGATGATCTTGAGGTGCGGGAAGTCGGCGGCGACGTCGTCGACGTGCAGGGGGTTGGAGTACTTCAGGCGGATACCGCCGCCGCCCGGAACCCCGGCCCCGATCCCCGTCTGCCCGGTGTGGAAGAGGGCGATGGTGCCGGTCTCCTCGATCACCTCGTACAGCTCGTACGCCACCGACCTGTCGTTGGGGAAGAAGCCCTGGATGCTGGGGTGGAACTTGAAGCCCTTCACCCCGTACTCCTCGACCAGCCGCCGGGCCCGCTTCACGCCGGCTCTGCCGCGGAAGGGGTCGATGGAGGCGAAGGGGATCAGCACGTCGGGGTGGGCGGCGGCGGCCTCGGCGACCTCCTCGTTCGGGACGGGCGCTGTTCCGGTGGCGGATTCGGCGTCCACCGTGAAGATCACAGCGGCCATCCTGCGCTCGCGGTAGTACGCGGCTGTCTCCTCCAGGGTGGGTTTCCGCTTGCCCTCGACCTTGAAGTAGGCGCTGGAGGCCGCGTGCAGATCGTCGTCGAGCGAGGCCTGGCCCTGCGAGGACACCTCCGCGTGGGTGTGGACGTCGATCGCGACGAGTTCGTTCAGGTCCATCACGCCTCCGGGAGCTTCGGCGCGGGGATCCCGACGGTCTGCGGCTCGGCGCCGACCGACGTGGCCCAGGCGTCGGCCAGGGTGTCGGGGGTCCAGCCGCCGTCCGCGTACGCCGCCCTGATCTCCTGCGGGTGCGACCAGAGCGTCACCTTGTCACCGCCGATGCCGATGGCCTGGCCGGTGACCCCGCGGGCGGCGTCGGAGGCGAGAAACGGGACGAGGGCGGCGCAGTCCTCGGGGGAGCCGAAGCCCTCGCCCTTGCGCAGGAAGTCGGGCAGCGGCTCGCCGTTCCTCATGGCCTCGACGTAGGGGGCGAAGGCGGGGATGGTCTCGGTCATCGCGGTGGCGGCGACCGGCACGATCGCGTTGACGGTGATGCCCGCGCGGCCCAGCTCCATCGACCAGGTACGGGCCATGGCGGCGATGCCGGCCTTCGCTGCGGCGTAGTTCGTCTGGCCGAAGTTGCCGCGCTGTCCGGCCGGCGAGCCGACCAGGATCAGGCTGCCGCCCTCGCCCTGCTCGCGCATGCGCACGGCGGCGGCGCGGGCGCAGGTGAAGGTGCCCTTCAGATGGGTGGTGATCACCGCGTCGAAGTCCTCGTCGGTCATCTTCCACAGCACCTTGTCGCGCAGGATGCCCGCGTTGGTGACCAGGATGTCGAGCCGCCCGAACTCCTGAACCGCGCGGGCGACGAGCCGGTCGGCCGCCTCGGTGGTACCGACCGGGACCACCTCGGCCACGGCCTTGCCGCCCGCCCCGGTGATGGACTTCACGGCCTGCTCCGCCACCGCCTCGTCGACGTCGTTGACGACCACGCGGGCACCGACGGCCGCGAGGGCGCGTGCGTAGGCCAGGCCGAGGCCACGGCCGCTGCCGGTGACGACGGCCACCTTGCCGGTGAGATCGATGCTGGGCACGAGAGGTCCCTTCGACGCTGAGGGTCCAGAGCGCGGCTTGCGACGCCGGGCTGCGGCTACGGGATCGAAGCTAAGGACAATAATTGTTGACGTCAATAGTTGTTGCCGTCTCGTCCGTGCGGCATGCTGTGCGGAGTACGACGTGATGCTGTACGCGGTACGGCATCACGTGCCCGGCACGAAAGAACCGCCCCGCCCGGGGCCCGGCCCAGGGAGCCCGTCATCGCAGGCCAGCAGCACGCCACCAGCCCGGCCACCGGTCCCGCCCCCATCGACGCCCAGGAGCCGTGGATGCGCGGACTGCACGCGGACACCGGCTATCTGCTGTACCGGCTGGGCCTTCGCTCCGGGCAACTGTTCAACACCTTCCTCGAGGAGTCGGGGCTGCGGTTGCGCCACTACGCGCTGCTGCGCTTCCTGGCCACCTCCGAGGGCGCGCTCCAGCGGGAGTTGAGCTCGCGGCTCGGCTACGACCCGAGCGCGATCGTCGGACTCGTCGACGACCTGGAGAAACTCGGTTTCGCCGAGCGCCGCCCGTCGCCGGACGACCGGCGCAGCCGGATCGTGGTCCTCACGGAGGCCGGCCGGGCGTTTTTGCGCGACACGGACGAGGCGGGCCTGCGCGTCACGAACGACCTCCTCCAGCCGCTCGACCCCGCCGAGCGGGCCGTCCTGCACACGCTCCTGCAACGGGTCGCGGAAGCCGAACTGAACTCATGACCACACTGTCCGCGCCCGACCGTCTGCTCGCGGTGCTCGCCTCCTTCGACCACGAGCACCCGGCACTCTCCCTGACGGGAATCAGCCGCCGGGCCGGACTGTCCCTCACCACCGCGCACCGGCTGGTGGGCGCCCTCACCGACTGGGGCGCGCTGGAGCGGGATGCCGACGGCGTCTACCACGTGGGCCTGCGCCTGTGGGAGGTCGCGGCCCTCGCACCCCGCGGCCTCGCTCTCCGTCAGATCGCGCTGCCGTACCTGGAAGACCTCTACGAGGCCACGCACGAGAACGTGCAGATGGCGGTCCGCGACGGCTCCGAGGTCGTCTACATCGAGTGGATCTCCGGACGCTCCGCGGTCGGCGTACGCATCCAGGTGGGCGCCCGCTGGCCGCTGCACGCGACGGGCGTGGGCCTCGCACTGCTGGCCCACGGTGACCCGGCGTTCCAAGAGGCCTACTGTTCGAGGCCGCTGGCCGCATTCACCCCGCACACCATCACCGACGGGGCCCGCCTGCGCCGCGCACTCGCCGAAGTCCGGCGCACCGGCGTCGCGGTGAGCAGCCGTCAGGTCACCGACGACGCCCTGTCGGTCGCCGCTCCGGTGCGCGGCGCGGTCGGCACGGTGGCAGCCGCGATCTCCGTCGTGGTCCCCGAACACGATGCCCAGGTACCGGCGTTGATTCCGGCGGTACGGCTGGCGGCGCGGGGAATCTCCCGGGCACTCGGCTGGCAGCCGGAGGCACGCGCCGAGTTGGACACCGACCATCCTCCGCGGCGGGCCCGTATGGACAGATGATCGAGCCGGGCCTCGCGCGAGCCGGACCCGTCAGCTGGAAAGCGCCGCCAGCAGCCGTCGGTCCCGTGGCGTCGCTGCGCTGTCGAGGCGCGCGTCCAGGAGTCGCCTGGCCACGTCACACAAGCCTGCCGCCACCGGGCCTTACAGCAGCGACTCCTCGACGACCTCGCGCTGTACGGGATCGGCGCCCGCGGGCCGCTCCACGACCTCGCGCGACAGTGTCGATGGCGTCCGCCGCGGGCACCTTCCCGCTCCGGCTGGTGCTCAGCCTGGCCCGCCGCTGCAGCGCCCCCGAGTCGACCGGGGCCCGCACCCCGGTCACCCGCCCGGGACGAGCTGCGCGGACCACCGTTTTCGTACGGCGACGGGGTCGTCCAGCGCCTTGTGCCAGGAGAAGTGCGCGCGGTGGACGGCACCGCGGCCCGGCCTGGACGCCTAGGCATCGAACCCGTCACAGCCCGCCACCGCGTACCCCGGCGCGAAGCCAGGGTCGAGGGCGACCGCGCGCCCGAAGGCGTCCTCGGCTCCGGCCCGAGCCTTCAGGACCTGGTCGAGTCCGGAGTGTCGATGACCCAACCGGCCTGAATTTCAGACTGGTTGGAGAACTTGCGACGCACGATCGATCCGTCACCCGATCCAGTGATCGATCTCGAACCTGCGGTGGCGTCTCGTGCAGGTGTGTACGTTCGGTGATCGTGAAGCTGGTGGTGCAGGTCAAGCTGGAGCCGACGCCCGTGCAGGCAGCGGCACTTGAGGCAACCCTTGCTGTCTGCAATGAGGCAGCGAACTGGCTGTCGGAGCAAGCGTTCACGCGCGAGGTGGCCTCCCGCAGGGCCCTGCAGGGTTTCGCATATGCCGACCTGCGGGCTCGCGGCCTCTCGGCACAGCCCGCCCTGCATGTGCTGCGGAAGGTTGCGGACGCGTATGCCACGCTTCGGGCGAACCTGAAGGCCGGGAACCTGGGCAGGCCCGGCTCGAAGCGGCACGAGAAGGCGACGGGCAAACCGATCGTCTTCCGGTTGGGCGCGGCCCAGCCGTTCGACGACCGCTGCCTGTCATGGCAGATCCCCGACCGAATGGTATCCATCTGGACCGTGGCTGGTCGGGTCAAGAACGTGTCCTTCACCGCCTCGCCGGAGCAACTTGCCCACTTGGCGCTGCACCGTCGCGGTGAGTCGGATCTGCTGTACCGGGATGGCACATGGTTCCTCAACGCCACCTGCGAGGTGCCCGAGGCCGAGCTGAACACCACCCCGGTGGACTTTCTTGGTATTGACCTGGGCATTGTGAACATCGCCACCACCAGCGACGGCGAGATCATGGCCGGACGCGAACTCAATCGCACCCGTCTGCGCGAACGCGGCTTGCGGGCCAAACTACAGAAGAAGAGCACCCCGTCCTCCAAGCGACGCCTGAAGAAGCGGCGGCACAAGGAGGCACGGCGTGCGAAAGACATCAACCACAAGATCGCGAAACACGTGGTGGCTGAGGCAGAACGCACCGGTCGCGGTATTGCCCTGGAAGACCTCACAGGCATCCGCGAGCGGGTACGGCTTCGCAAGCCCCAACGGGCCACCCACTGCAGCTGGGCCTTCGCCCAGCTGGGGACGTTCATCGCGTACAAAGCTCGCAAAGCCGGGGTGCCAGTGGTGTACGTCGATCCGGCGTACACGTCCCGCACCTGCGCCGAGTGCGGGCACGCAGCCAAGGCGAACCGGGTCTCACAGGCCCGCTTCGTGTGCCGGTCCTGCGGATTCGTTGATCATGCAGATCGGAATGGCTCCCGCAACATCCGCGCCCGTGCGTGGGAGTTGTGGCGACGCGGGGTCGAGTCAACGGCCCCTGTCCCAACTGGCGATCACGCCTCCGTGGGACTGGACGCGAACGTAGCATCACAGCCAGCGATGTCCGTTGCGCAAGCCCGTCACTTCTTGACAGGTAGTTGACAGAATCACCCCAGGAAAGAGGCGCACCATGCGATCGCACTGGTGGTCAACACAGGAAGGCATGCTCTGGGCGTCTCTGAGATATCGAACCGGTCCGAGCGGGCCGACAGACGGCCTGGGCGAATGTCGCGTCGTGGGGTCCTGGCCGTGCTCGGTACTGTGCCGGCAGCTGTACTGACAGGCTGCAGCGGCTCCGCGGACGCCTCGGAGGGAACGGACGCGAAGGCGGGCGCGAGCACAAAAGCCGAGGTCAAGACTCCGACCGTGACCGTCACCCCGGCCGACGGCACGAAGAAGGCCGGTTTCACGAGCCCGGTCGAGGTCACCGTCAGCGACGGCACGCTCGCGAGCGTCGAGGTCAGCGGAAACGACGGCTCCACCCTGGCGGGATCCTTCAATGACGCCCGTACGAAATGGACGTCCACGAAAAACCCTTACTCGGGCACCAAATACACGGTCACGGCCACGCCCAAGGGCGCCGCCGCGCAGAGCGCGAGCTTCGTCACGAAGCAGCCCTCGGACACGTTCGTGGGCTATTTCACGCCCGAGGCGAATTCGACCTCCGGTGTCGGTATGCCCGTCTCCATCAACTTCACCGAGGCCGTGAAGGACCGGGCCGCCGTGGAAAAGGCGATCACAGTGACGGCGGAGCCCTCGGTCGAGGTGGTCGGCCACTGGTTCAGCGACACACGGCTCGACTTCCGGCCCGAGGAGTACTGGGCCGCGGGCACGAAGATCACGCTGAGCCTGCGCCTGAAGGACGTCGAGGGCACGACCGGCGTCTACGGCACCCAGTCCAAGGACGTCACCTTCCACATCGGCCGCCGTCAGATCAGCACGGTCGACCTGGCGAAGAAGACCATGACCGTCGAGCGCGACGGCTCCACCCTCGCCTCCTACCCGGTGAGCGGCGGCGACGCCGACCACACCACCTGGTCCGGGATCATGGTGATCAGCGAGCGCTTCAAGCAGACCCGGATGGAGTCCTCGACCGTCGGGCTCGGCGACGAGTACGACATCTCGGACGTCCCGCACGCCCAGCGCCTGACCACCTCCGGCACCTTCATCCACGGCAACTACTGGGCCTCGACCTCGGTCTTCGGCTCCACCAACACCAGCCACGGCTGCGTCGGTCTGCACGACGCCAAGGGAGCGAACGACAGCTCCGTACCGGGCTACAAGTTCTACGCCGCCTCGATGCTCGGCGATGTCGTCGTCGTCAAGAACTCGGGCGAGAAGACCGTCGAGGCGTCCAACGGCCTCAACGGCTGGAACCTGTCCTGGGCGGACTGGAAGGCGGGGAGCGCCCTCTAAGGGCTGTCCCGTAATCCCCGGCGGGCGCACGACGACAGCTACGGCACCTCGCCGCGTTGCCGGATCGCCCGAATACGCCCGGTATGAGGACGACCCTCCGCCTTGCGATGCACCGCATCTGACGCCGCGCGCTGATCCACCGGGGATTACGGGACAGCCCTTAGGCCCTGTCGGCGCAGCCTCGGCCGTCCCAGCTTCAATGCCTGAACTCCCGTACAGGGAAAGGAGTTTCTCGGCTTTACCTCTTGACGGTCGGAGTAGCAGAGAGCACATTGGCCGCGCACCTTGCTTGAGAGCGCTCTCAGCAGCACCCGCGCACCCCCACTCCGTACCGAAGAGGCATTCATGAGTGAACCCTCCGGCACACCTGTCAGACGTGGCCCCCTGCGGCGCGTCATCCTGGCCGCCGTCGGCACGCTGTCCCTGGCCGTGGCCGCGGTCCTCCCCGCGAACGCGTCCGCGCCCACTGCCCCGGCCGGCTGGTCCCAGGTCTTCGTCGACGACTTCACCGGGGCGGCCGGCTCCGGCGTCAACACCTCCAACTGGCAGTACGACACGGGCACCAGCTATCCGGGCGGCGCCGCCAACTGGGGCACCGGCGAGGTCGAGACGATGACCTCCAGCACCAACAACGTGGCGCTCGACGGCAACGGCAACCTTTTGATCACCCCGCGCCGGGACGCCTCCGGCAACTGGACCTCGGGCCGTATCGAGACCACCCGCACCGACTTCCAGCCGCCCGCGGGCGGCAAACTCCGCGTCGAGGCGCGGCTGCAGATGCCGAACGTGACCGGCGCTGCCGCCAAGGGCTACTGGCCCGCCTTTTGGACGCTGGGCGCGCCCTACCGCGGCAACTACCAGAACTGGCCGAGCGTCGGCGAGCTGGACATCATGGAGAACGTCCAGGGCCTCAACACCGAGTGGGCCACCATGCACTGCGGCACCAACCCGGGCGGCCCGTGCAACGAGACCAGCGGTATCGGCGGCAACACCCCGTGCGCCGGCACCACCTGTCAGGCCGGCTTCCACACCTACGCCATGGAGTGGGACCGCTCCACGAGCCCCGAGGAGATCCGCTTCTACCTCGACGGCGTCAACTTCCACACGGTCAAGGCGAACCAGGTCGACGCGACCACCTGGGCGAACGCCACCAACCACGGCTACTTCGTCATCCTGAACGTGGCGATGGGCGGCGGTTTCCCCGACGCGTTCGGCGGCGGTCCGGACAGCGGCACCGAGCCCGGCCACCCGCTGGTCGTGGACTACGTCCAGGTGCTGCAGGCCAGTGGGAGCGGTACCACGCCCCCTCCGACCGGCAACCGTGACGCCTACAGCGCCATCCAGGCCGAGTCGTACGACAGCCAGTCGGGCACCAGCACCGAGGCCACCACGGACACCGGCGGCGGCCAGGACATCGGCTCACTGGCCAACGGGGACTGGGCGCTGTACAAGGGCGTCAATTTCGGCTCCACGGCGGCCACGCAGTTCATCGGGCGCGTGGCGAGCGGTGCGGCGAGCGGCGTCAGCGGCCTGGTCGAGGTGCGCCTCGACAACCGTACGAGCACGCCCATCGGCAGTTTCGCGGTGGGCAACACCGGCGGCTGGCAGAGCTGGCGGACGGTCCCGGCCAACATCAGCGGCGTCACCGGCACCCATGACGTCTATCTGACCTTCACCAGCGGCCAGCCGGCCGACTTCGTGAACGTCAACTGGTTCGACTTCGGCCACTGACGAGGAGGTTCCTCGGCGAGCGGTACGAGGAGTGAAGGGGCGGGCCCGCGGGCCCGCCCCTTTTCTTCGGTACGGACCCTTTTCTTGGGCACCGACTCAGCGCAGCTCCGCCCGGAACACCACCGGGCTCGTCCCCGTGTGCTGGTGGAAGAACTTGGAGAAGTTCGCCGAGTCCGGGAAGCCCACGGCGACGCCGATGCGGCCGATGGGCATCTCCGTGTGGGCCAGCAGCCGCTTGGCCTCCAGGACCACCCGCTTGTCGATGAAACCCTTGGGGGTCTCACCGGTGGCCGCGCGCACCGCGCGCACCAGGGTGCGGCGGGAGTAACCGAGCGCGTCGGCGTAGGCGCTGACGCTGTGGTTGGTGGCGAAGTCCTTCTCGACCGCGTCCCGGAAGCGCGTGAACGTGGTGTCGGTCTGCTCGCGGGCCGCCTCGGCCGAGCTGGCCGCGAGATGGGCGAGGCGCAGCAGGAACGCGGTGAGGGAGTGCCGCAGCACCGAGGTGTGCAGGCTGAGCGGCAGCGTGGTGGTGTCGACGTACTCGCGTTCCAGCTGGGCGAGCGAGTGCTCCAGGGCGGCCAGCTGGGCGGCGTCTGGGCGCAGCAGCGGGGGCTGGTCGTAGCGGTAGAGACCGGTCGCCTCGACGGTGGTCCGGGGGAGGAAGCCGGGCTGCATGATCAGGACGGTGCCGCGGTAGCGGTCGGTGCGGGAGAAGCGGTGCACCTGGCCGGGGCGGATCCACAGGATGTCGCCGGCGGACACGTCGTACTCGGCGAAGTCGATCATGTGTCTCACCGGGCCCTCGTGAAAGAGCATCACGATGTGGAAGTCGATGCGGTGCACCCGTTCCAGCGGGGCGTCCGCGTGCCAGACGCGCCCGGTCCCCATCTCGCCGACCTGCATACCGACGCCGGACAGGCTCAGATCGACCGGGAAGGGGAAGGTCCTGATCCCGTCCTGGGTGCCGTCTTCGCCCTGGACACCGCCTTGGGTGGTTCTGTCTGTCATGTCCCTCTCGCGTCGGCTCGCTCCAGCACTCCGTGTCCCACTTTCACCGAAGGCTGACACACGGGCACCTTCCCCGGCAAAAGTCAGACTTTTAGGTTTGAAGGCGTTCCACCAGCGATTCCAGATCCAGTGAGGACTTCTTGAAGATGAGTACGCAGAGCCCCGACGGCTTCGAATGGACCGAACTCGACCGCCGAGCCGTCGACACCGCTCGCATCCTGGCTGCTGACGCCGTGCAGAAGGTCGGAAACGGCCACCCGGGCACCGCGATGAGCCTGGCCCCGGCGGCGTACACGATCTTTCAGAAGGTGATGCGACACGACCCCGCCGACCCGGAGTGGACCGGCCGCGACCGGTTCGTCCTCTCCCCCGGTCACACCTCGCTGACCCTGTACACCCAGCTCTTCCTCTCCGGCTACGAGCTCGGACTGGACGACCTGAAGGCGTTCCGCACGCACGGTTCGAAGACGCCGGGTCACCCCGAGTACGGGCACACCGCGGGCGTGGAGACCACGACCGGTCCGCTCGGGCAGGGTGTCGCGAACGCGGTGGGCATGGCGATGGCCGCCCGCTACGAGCGCGGTCTGTTCGACCCCGAGGCGCCGGACGGCGAGTCGCCCTTCGACCACACCATCTGGGGCATCGTCTCGGACGGCGACCTGGAGGAGGGCATCTCCGCCGAGGCCTCCTCGCTCGCGGGCCACCAGAAGCTGGGCAACCTGGTCTTCGTCTACGACGACAACCACATCTCCATCGAGGGCGACACCGCCACCGCCTTCTCCGAGGACGTGCTGAAGCGCTACGAGGCCTACGGCTGGCACGTGCAGCGCATCGAGCCCTCGGCCGACGGCGACATCGACGTCCGCGCGCTGTACACGGCGCTGAAGGCGGCTCAGGCCGAGACCGAACGGCCCTCGATCATCGCGATGCGCACGATCATCGCCTGGCCCGCGCCGAACGCCCGGAACACCGAGGCCTCGCACGGCTCCGCGCTCGGCGCGGACGAGGTCGCCGCCACCAAGCGGATCCTGGGCTTCGACCCGGAGCAGACCTTCGAGGTCGCGGGCGAGGTCCTCGCCCACGCCCGTGCGGCCCTGGACCGGGGTGCCGAGGCGCACGCCGCCTGGGACAAGCGGATCGCCGAGTGGCGCACGGCGCAGCCCGAACGGGCCACGCTGTTCGACCGGATCGTCGCCGGCCAGCTTCCCGAGGGCTGGGAGGAGAAGCTGCCGGCGTTCGAGGCGGGCACGTCCGTCGCGACCCGCGCCGCCTCCGGCAAGGTCCTGCAGGCGCTCGGCTCGGTCATCCCCGAGCTGTGGGGCGGCTCCGCCGACCTGGCCGGCTCGAACAACACCACCATCGACAAGACGTCCTCCTTCCTGCCGAAGGGCAACCCTCTGCCGGAGGCCGACCCGTACGGCCGTACCGTCCACTTCGGCATCCGCGAGCACTCCATGGCCGCGGAGATGAACGGCATCGCGCTGCACGGCAACACCCGTATCTACGGCGGCACCTTCCTGGTCTTCTCCGACTACATGCGCAACGCCGTGCGTCTGTCGGCGCTGATGCAACTGCCCGTCACCTACGTCTGGACCCACGACTCCATCGGCCTGGGCGAGGACGGCCCCACCCACCAGCCGGTCGAACACCTCGCCTCGCTGCGCGCCATCCCCGGCCTGAACATCGTCCGCCCGGCCGACGCCAACGAGACCGCGATCGCCTGGGCCGAGATCCTCAAGCGGCACGCCACCAACCCCGCCCCCCACGGCCTGGCCCTGACCCGCCAGGGCGTGCCCACCTACGAGGCCAACTCCGAGGCTGTCAAGGGTGGTTACGTCCTGCGTGACGCCTCCACCGGGACGCCCGACCTGGTCCTGATCGCCACCGGCTCCGAGGTGCACCTCGCCGTCGAGGCGCGCGAACTGCTGGAGGCCGAGGGGATCGGCACCCGGGTCGTGTCGATGCCGTCCGTGGAGTGGTTCGAGGAGCAGTCCCCGGAGTACCGGGCGAGTGTCCTTCCGCCGTCCGTGAAGGCCCGCGTGGCGGTCGAGGCGGGCATCGGCCTGACCTGGTACCGGTACGTCGGTGACGCGGGACGCATCGTTTCGCTCGAGCACTTCGGCGCTTCCGCCGACGCCAACACCCTGTTCGCCGAATTCGGTTTCACCGCCGAGAACGTCGCCGCCGCCGCGCGGGAATCCCTCGCCGCCGCCCGCGGTTGATCCGATCGCACGAAAGAAGATGATCACTGTGACCGAAGCAACCGCGACCGCGGTAACCCTCAAGCGCCTCTCCGACGAAGGCGTCTCCATCTGGCTGGACGACCTCTCCCGCAAGCGCATCGCCTCCGGCAACCTCGCCGAACTCGTCGAGACCAGGCACGTGGTGGGCGTCACCACCAACCCCTCCATCTTCCAGGCCGCCATCGGCTCCGGTGAGGGGTACGAGGAGCAGCTCGCCGACCTGGCCGAGCGCGGCGTGACGGTCGACGAGGCCGTCCGGATGATGACCACGGCCGACGTCCGCGCCGCGGCCGACATCCTGCGCCCGGTGTACGACGCGACCGCCGGCCGTGACGGCCGGGTCTCCATCGAGGTCGACCCGCGCCTCGCCCACAACACCACCGCGACCATCGCCGAGGCCAAGCAGCTCGCCTGGCTCGTCGACCGCCCGAACGTGATGATCAAGATCCCGGCGACGAAGGCCGGCCTCCCGGCGATCACCGAGGTCATCGGCCTCGGCATCAGCGTCAACGTCACGCTGATCTTCTCCCTGGAGCGCTACCGCGAGGTGATGGACGCCTACCTGGCGGGCCTGGAGAAGGCCAAGGCGGCGGGCATCGACCTCGCCACCGTCCACTCCGTCGCCTCCTTCTTCGTCTCCCGCGTCGACAGCGAGATCGACAAGCGGCTGACGAAGGTCGGCACCGACGAGGCCCTCGCCCTCAAGGGCAGGGCGGCGCTCGCCAACGCGCGACTCGCCTACGAGGCGTACGAAGAGGTGTTCGCCTCCGGCCGCTGGACCGCGCTCGCTCCGGCCGGCGCCAACAAGCAGCGCCCCCTGTGGGCCTCGACGGGCGTCAAGGACCCCTCGTACAAGGACACGCTGTACGTCGACGAGCTGGTCGCGCCGGGCACGGTCAACACCATGCCGGAGGCGACGCTCAACGCCACCGCCGACCACGGTGACATCCACGGCGACGCGGTGACCGGCGGCTACGCCCAGGCGCGCGCCGACCTGGCCGCCGTGGAGAAGCTCGGAATCTCCTACGACGAGGTGGTCGGCCTGTTGGAGGACGAGGGTGTCTCGAAGTTCGAGGCGGCCTGGGGCGACCTGCTCGACGCGGTCGCGACCTCGCTGAGCGGCAAGGGAGTTGAAGGGGAATGACCAAGCGTACTGTGCCTTCCCGGGGGGCAACCCCCGGACCCCCGGCCGAAAAAGCAGGTCCGACGAGTCAGCCGGAGCGTGCTCGTGAGGTGGACTCCAGTGAATCGCTTCCCGACGGTATCCCGCAGGATGCGGCCGCCGCGCCGGAGGGACCTGGTGACACGACCGTGGAACCGGTCGGTGTGAAGGCGGAGGCCAAGGGCGACGGACCCGTTCCGGTGACGGAATGGGACAACCCGCTCCGTGACCGCCGTGACCGCCGCCTCCCCCTGATCGCGGGTCCCTCAGGACTCGTCATCTTCGGTGTCACCGGCGACCTGTCCCGCAAGAAGCTGATGCCGGCCGTCTACGACCTCGCCAACCGTGGTCTGCTGCCGCCGGGCTTCTCGCTCGTCGGATTCGCCCGCCGCGACTGGGAGGACGAGGACTTCGCCCAGATCGTGCACGACTCGGTCCGTGACCACGCGCGGACGGAGTTCCGGGAGGAGGTCTGGCAGCAGCTCGCCGAGGGCATGCGGTTCGTCCCGGGCACCTTCGACGACGACACGGCGTTCAAGCAGCTGCGCTCGGCCATCGAGGAGCTCGACGCGGCCCGCGGCACCAGCGGCAACTACGCCTTCTACCTCTCCGTACCGCCGAAATTCTTCCCGAAGGTCGTCCGGCAGCTCAAGAAGCACGGGCTCGCGAGCCCGCCGGAGGGTTCCTGGCGGCGCGCGGTCATCGAGAAGCCGTTCGGCCACGACCTGGAGAGCGCGCGCGAGCTGAACGCGCTGGTGCACGACGTGTTCGACCCGGAGCAGGTCTTCCGCATCGACCACTACCTCGGCAAGGAGACCGTCCAGAACATCCTGGCGCTCCGCTTCGCCAACCAGATGTACGAGCCGATCTGGAACCGGTCGTACGTCGACCACGTGCAGATCACCATGGCCGAGGACATCGGCATCGGCGGCCGGGCCGGCTACTACGACGGCATCGGCTCGGCCCGTGACGTCATCCAGAACCACCTGCTCCAGCTGATGGCGCTGACCGCCATGGAGGAGCCGATCGCCTTCGACGCCGAGTCGCTGCTGACCGAGAAGCTCAAGGTCCTCAAGTCGGTGAAGCTGCCGGAGAGCCTGGGCGAGCACACCGTCCGCGGCCAGTACGCGGCGAGCTGGCAGGGCGGCGAGAAGGTGCCCGGCTATCTGCAGGAGGAGGGCATCGACCCCCACTCGACGACCGACACCTACGCGGCCGTCAAGCTGGAGGTCGACAACCGTCGCTGGGCGGGCGTCCCCTTCTATCTGCGCACCGGCAAGCGCCTGGGCCGGCGGGTGACGGAGATCGCGGTGGTCTTCCAGCGCGCCCCGCACTCCCCGTTCGACTCGACCGCCACCGAGGAGCTCGGCCAGAACGCGATCGTCATCCGCGTCCAGCCCGACGAGGGCATGACGGTGCGCTTCGGATCGAAGGTCCCGGGTACGTCGATGGAGATCCGGGACGTCACGATGGACTTCGCCTACGGCGAGTCGTTCACCGAGTCCAGCCCGGAGGCGTACGAACGCCTGATCCTGGATGTCCTGCTCGGCGACGCCAATCTCTTCCCCCGTCACCAGGAGGTGGAAGAGTCCTGGAAGATCCTCGACCCGATCGAGGAGTTCTGGGAGACCCACGGCAAGCCCGCGCAGTACCCCTCGGGCAGCTGGGGTCCGAAGGAAGCCGACGAGATGCTCGCACGAGACGGACGGAGCTGGCGCAGGCCATGAAGATCGACCTGACCGACACCACGGCAAGCAAGATCAACAAGGCGCTCGTGCAGGGGCGCCGTGCCATCGGCACCCCCGCCGTGGGCATGGTCCTGACGATGGTCATCGTCACCGACGAAGAGAACGCGTACGACTCGATCAAGGCCGCCGAGGAGGCCTCGCGCGAGCACCCCTCGCGCACCCTGGTCGTCATCAAGCGGCACGCCCGCACCCCGCGCGACCGCACCACCTCGCGCCTCGACGCCGAGGTCCGGGTGGGCACCGACTCCGGCGCCGGTGAGACCATCGTGCTGCGGACCTACGGAGAGGTGACCGACCACGCCGACTCCGTGGTCCTGCCGCTGCTGCTGCCGGACGCGCCCGTCGTGGTCTGGTGGCCGGTGAACGCCCCCGACGTACCCGCCAAGGACCCGCTGGGCGCCCTCGCGCAGCGCAGGATCACCGACATGTACGCCGTCGAGGCGCCGCTCACGGCCCTGGAGGCCCGCGTCAACTCGTACGCGCCCGGCGACACCGACCTGGCGTGGACCCGGCTGACACCGTGGCGCTCCATGCTGGCCGCCGCACTCGACCAGGCCCGTACGAAGGTGATCTCGGCCGCCGTCGAGAGCGAGGCCGACAACCCGAGCGCCGAGCTGCTCGCCCGCTGGCTGGGCGCCCGGCTCGAAGTCCCGGTCGAGCGGGTCGTCACCGCCGGCCCGGTGGTGACCGCGGTACGGCTCGGCACGGAGAACGGCGAGATCGTGATCGACCGGCCCGAGGGCCCGCTGGCCACGCTGTCGCTGCCCGGGCAGCCCTCCCGCACCCTCGCCCTGAAGGTGCGCAGCACTTCCGAGCTGATCGCCGAGGAGCTCCGCCGCCTCGACGCGGACGAGATGTACGCCGTCGCCCTGCGGGGCGAGGCCACCAAGGAGACCCCCCGTCATGTCTGACTCCCCCAAGCTCACGCGGCGTCCGGAGTGGGTGGCCCTGGAGGACCACCGCGCGGACGGTCTGCTCCACCCGCGGCTGCGTGAGCTGTTCGCCGCCGATCCCGCCCGCGCGGAGCGCTATGTCGTACGGGTCGGCGATCTGCGGATCGACTACTCCAAGCACCTGATCACGGACGAGACCCTCGCCCTCCTCCAGGAACTGGCCACCGCCACCGATGTGTTCGGGCTGCGGGACGCGATGTTCCGCGGCGAGAGGATCAACGCCACCGAGGACCGGGCCGTGCTGCACACCGCGCTGCGGGCCCCGCGGAACGCCGTGATCGAGGTCGACGGCGAGAACGTCGTCCCCGGCGTGCACACCGTGCTCGACAAGATGGCCGACTTCGCCGAGCGGGTCCGCGCCGGCGAGTGGACCGGTCACACGGGTCGTCCTCTCCGCAATGTCGTCAACATCGGTATCGGCGGCTCCGACCTCGGTCCGGCGATGGCCTACGAGGCGCTGCGCGCCTTCACGGACCGTTCGCTGACCGTGCGGTTCGTGTCGAACGTGGACGGCGCCGATCTGCACGAGGCCGTCCGCGACCTCGACCCGGCCGAGACGCTGTTCATCGTCGCCTCCAAGACGTTCACCACCATCGAGACCATCACCAACGCCACCTCGGCTCGGACTTGGCTGCTGGACAGGTTCGACGGCGACGAGAAGGCCGTCGCCAAGCACTTCGTGGCGCTGTCGACGAACGCCGACAAGGTGGCGGACTTCGGTATCGACACGGCCAACATGTTCGGGTTCTGGGACTGGGTCGGCGGACGCTACTCCTTCGACTCGGCGATCGGCCTGTCGTTGATGATCGCGATCGGCCCGGACCGCTTCCGTGAGCTGCTCGACGGGTTCAGGATCGTCGACGAGCACTTCCGTACGGCTCCTGCCGAGGCCAACGCTCCTTTGCTGCTAGGCCTGTTGGGCATCTGGTACGGCAACTTCTTCGACGCCCAGTCGCACGCCGTGCTGCCGTACTCGCACTATCTGTCCAAGTTCACCGCCTACCTGCAGCAGCTGGACATGGAGTCCAACGGCAAGTCGGTGGACCGCGACGGCGAGCCGGTGGAGTGGCAGACCGGTCCGGTGGTGTGGGGCACGCCCGGCACCAACGGGCAGCACGCGTACTACCAGCTCATCCACCAGGGTACGAAGCTGATCCCGGCCGACTTCATCGGCTTCGCCAACCCGGTCGACGAGCTGGAGCCCGAACTCGCAGCCCAGCACGACCTGTTGATGGCGAACTTCTTCGCACAGACCCAGGCCCTCGCCTTCGGCAAGACGCCGGACGAGGTGCGCGCCGAGGGCGTGCCCGAGGAACTGGTGGCGCACAAGACGTTCAAGGGCAACCACCCGACGACCACGATCCTCGCGAGCGAGCTGACGCCGTCGGTCCTCGGCCAGCTCATCGCCCTCTACGAGCACAAGGTGTTCGTCCAGGGCGCGATCTGGAACATCGACTCCTTCGACCAGTGGGGAGTCGAGCTGGGCAAGGTCCTAGCCAAGCGGGTGGAACCAGCGCTGACCGAGGGCGCCGACGTGAGGGGCCTCGACCCCTCCACCGCCGCCCTCGTGGCCGCGTACCGCACTCTCCGAAAGAATTGAATCCTCACCCTTGCGAACAGGGTTGATTCCTGGCTCACACAGCCCAGCGGAACACCGTTCCGTCAGGTCTTACACGATCAACGCCAGCCGGGTCGAAACCTGCCCGGCAACATGCCAAGTTCTCGCATGTTGAGGCACGTAATCTACATCACACTCTGGAGCACCGCGAAGTGAACAACATGCAGCTCGGACTCATCGGCCTCGGCAAGATGGGCGGCAACATGCGCGAGCGGATCCGCCGCGCGGGCCACACGGTCGTCGGCTACGACCGTAACCCCGAGGTCTCGGACGTGAGCAGCCTCACCGAACTCGTGAGCGCGCTCGAAGGCCCGCGCGTGGTGTGGGTGATGGTCCCCGCCGGCGCCCCGACCCAGTCGGTCATCGACGAGCTCGGCGACCTGCTGGAGCCGGGTGACACCGTCGTCGACGGCGGCAACTCCCGCTGGACGGACGACGAGAAGCACGCGGAGGAACTGGCCGCCAAGGGCATCGGCTTCGTCGACGCGGGCGTCTCCGGCGGCGTCTGGGGCCTCAAGAACGGCTACGCGCTGATGGTCGGCGGCGACGCCGAGCACATCGCGAAGGTGCAGCCCATCTTCGACGCCCTCAAGCCCGAGGGCGACGCCGGCTTCGTGCACGCCGGCAAGGTCGGCGCGGGCCACTTCTCCAAGATGGTCCACAACGGCATCGAGTACGCCATGATGCAGGCCTACGCCGAGGGCTGGGAGCTCCTGGAGAAGGTCCACTCCGTCACCGACGTGCGTGAGGTCTTCCGCTCCTGGCAGGAAGGCACCGTCATCCGCTCCTGGCTGCTCGACCTCGCCGTCAACGCGCTGGACGACGACGAGCACCTGGAGAAGCTGCGCGGCTACGCGGACGACTCCGGCGAGGGCCGCTGGACCGTCGAGGCCGCCATCGACAACGCCGTCCCGCTGCCCGCCATCACCGCCTCCCTCTTCGCGCGGTTCGCCTCCCGTCAGGACGACTCCCCGCAGATGAAGATGATCGCGGCGCTGCGCAACCAGTTCGGCGGCCACGCCGTCGAGTCGGCGAAGTAACGACCATGGGCGACCTCCTGTTGGTCCGTCACGGTGAGACCGAGTGGAGCGTGTCGGGCCAGCACACCAGCTGGACCGACCTGCCCCTCACCCAGCGCGGCGAGGAACAGGCCAAGTCCCTCGCACCGCTGCTCGCCGGCCGGACCTTCGCCCTGGCCCTGACCAGCCCGCTCGGCCGCGCGGTACGCACGGCAGAACTCGCGGGCGTGTACGGGGCCGTGGCCGACCCCGATCTGCACGAGTGGGACTACGGCGCGTACGAAGGCATCACGACCGTCGAGATACACCGCACCCGGCCCGACTGGTTCCTGTGGAACGACGGCGTGCCGCCCGGCCCCGACGGCCGTCCCGGCGAGTCACCGGCGGAGGTGGCGGAGCGCGCCGACCGTGTGCTGTCCCGCGTCGGGCCGGCGCTCGCCGACGGCGACGTGATCCTCGTGGCACACGGCCACTTCCTGCGCGTGCTGACGGCCCGTCGGCTCGGGCTGTCCCCCGCGGACGGGCGACTGTTCCAGCTCGCGACGGGCACCGTCAGCCGGTTGTCCACCGAGCACGGGCATCCTGTGATCGCCGAGTGGAACACCACCGGAACTTCCGCGGCGGTTCGCTAGTTTCTACATTGCTGTAGAAATCGAAGAGGTCATGGTCCGCCCTCCGGGGCGGACCGGGCCTCTCCCAACGTATGGAGTTCTCATGGCCCTGTGGGACCGCATCAAGGAGTCCGCGTCGGTTCCCCACCGGTCCCGGCCGTGCCACCTCTGCGGCCGGGACACGTGAGGTGGCTCAGGCGCCGCGCGAGGAGCGCCTGCGCCACTTCACGAACTCCGCCTCCGGGTCGCCGGTGCACGACCAGGGCATCCGGCTGGCGCGCACCCCGAGGATCCGGAAGAGCGGGGCCGCGAGGTCGGGCAGGCCCGCGTAGCCGGCGGCGTGCGCCAGGTAGTTGAGGTCACGCACCTCCTCCGGTGCGGGCTGGCCGTCCGGGCGCGCGGTGATCCAGCGCTGCCAGGTGCGCCGTACGTCGTCGACGGCTCCGTCGTTGTTCCAGTGCCGGTCGAGATCGCCGGGCGCCTCCCCCCTGCCGTTCGCCCCGTCCTGAAGAGAGCGGTACTCCTCGACGCGGGCGAACTGCACCAGAACCGGCAGCGCGCAGCCCGGCGGGGCGACGGCCGCGGCGTCACGGGCGAAGTCGTACATCAAGCCGTGGGTGCCGTGCCAGCGCGCCGAGTAGTAGCGCAGCACATGGAGGTGGCCCTCCATCGTGTAGGGGTCGCGGGCATGCAACTCGTCCCACCAGCGGCCGAGTTCCTGGCGGCGCACCCCGGCGGTGTAGAGCCGGGCGACGGAGATGAGACAGATCCAGGGTGTGGGGTCCTCGGGGCAGGCCTCGGCGCCCTGGAGACAGGCCATCACCGCCTGGTCGACGCGGCGCTGTTCGACGGGTACGTGCCCGCCCGCGGCGGCGAGGGTGAAGGCCCTGGCCACCTCGGTCGCGGCCCGCAGGACCAGCGCGTCGGCGCTGCGGGGCTCCGCGGCGAGCCAGGACTCGACCAGCGAGTTGCCCGCGCACGCCGGCGCGAGCAGCCGGATCCGGTGGCCGCGCACGGACCACGCGGGACCGGTCACCCGCAGCAGATCACGCAGGCCCTGCCAGCGGCCGTTGGCGATGTCCTTGCGTGCGGTGGTGAGGCGCGCATCCCCGTAGTCGGGGTCGAAGTCGGGGGTGAAGCGGTCTCCCGGCATGGACTCCCTCTCAGAACGTGAAGCACTGAAACCGGCCTCGGAGCCGGAGGCCGATTGCTCCACGTCCTGGGCGGCAGACTGGGGGCGATGCCGCGCTGCCGCTGTGATCGGCCGACGGTCGCTCCGCAGAGGTGTTCCGCGGGTGGTGCGATGATAGCGGTGGTCATTGATGTTTCAATGTCAACTGACGGGTAATATGCGCCGCGCGGGGCTCAGATGAGCGGCCTCATGACATGACTGTGCTGTCTGTCAGCGCCCTGGTCGGCGCACCCTGTGCTGCGCGGCCAGCCGCACCGGGGCGTTCTGGGCTCCGTAGCCCCGGTAACCGCCGTCCCGCTGGACGAGTTCGAAGAAGACACGGCCGACCGTCTCCGTGTAGCAGTGGCGGAACTCGCCCTCCGCGTCGCGGTCGTAGAGGATGCCGAGTTCCCGGTACGCCGCCAGCTCGCCGTCGGCGAACTCATAGCGGGCGGCCAGGTCGTCGTAGTAGTTCGCGGGTATCGGCAGCAGCCGGCCGCCGGCCTCGCGGAAGCGGCGGGCCGCGGCGACCACGTCGTCCGTGGCGAGGGCGATGTGCTGGGCGCGAGCACCCTCGTCGGTGGGGGCGGGGCCCACACCGAGGGCGATCCGGACGCTGCCGTCGGCGTTGGTGACCGCGCGGCTGCGGTGCAGTCCGTACGGGTCGGCGACATCGACGCTGTCCTGCGCGCTCAGGCCGAGCACGCTGCGATGGAAGAGGGCCGCCTCGTCGAACTGGTGCCAGGGCTGGGTGAGGGCCAGGTGGTCGATGCGGGCCACGTGCTGCGGAAGTCGTTCGTGTACGACCGCCACGAAGTCGCCCGTCCAGCTCGTGAGTTCGGGGCGCCCGGGGTGATCCGTGACGCAGAAGAAGAGTTCGGTGCCGTCGGGGGCGGCCACCGCGTCCAACAGGGCGTCCTCGGGGGCACGGCGGCGGGGCAGGGCCGGGGCCAGGAGGGATTCGGCGCGCCGGGCCGCGGCGGCCGGGTCCGGGGACTCCAGGCCTACGGCGGCAAGGGAGGTGCCGTCGCGCCGGGCGGCCGGACCGGTGTTGACCAGGACGCGGGCCTCGCCCTGCTGCCAGAGGTCCACCGGCTTGCTGCGGTGCCTGGCCCTGCGGGTGAAACCGAGGGCGCCGAGGAGCCCGGTGACGGGTTCGGCGTCGGGGGTGACGAGTTCGGCGAAGGCGACACCGGTCGGCACCACGGGCACGGGCGGGGTCGCGAGTCCCGTCGCCTCCTGGAGGACGAGAAGGGAACGGCGCGCGTCCACGGCGGTCGGGCCTGCCTCGGCCTGCCGGAAGACGTCGTTGAAGACCTCGAGGGAGAGTGGTCCGCGGTATCCGGCACGCAGGACGTGTCCGAGGAACCCCGCGATGTCGAAGCCGCCCTGGCCCGGGAAGCAACGGTAGTGGCGGCTCCACTGCAGGACGTCCATCGCCATCAGCGGGGCGTCGGCCAACTGCAGGAAGAAGATCTTCTCGCCGGGGATGTCCTCGATGCCCTTGGGGTCGCCGCCCCGGGCGAGGATGTGGAAGCTGTCCAGGCATGTGCCGAGGGCGGGGTGGTCCGCGGCTTCGACGATGCTCCAGGCGTGGTCGTACGTACTCACATGGCGGCCCCACGCGAGCGCCTCGTAGGCGACGCGCATGCCGAAGTCCTGTGCGAGGTCGGCGAGCCGGCGCAGTTGGTCGGCCGCGAGCGCGTCGTCGTCCACGGCGCGCGGGGAGACGCTGGAGCACACCAGGACCGTGTCGGCCCCGAGGCGCCGCATGAGTTCGAACTTGTGCCGGGCGCGGCGCAGATTGCGGGCGAACTCCTCCTCGGGCACCGCTTCGATGTCCCGCATCGGCTGGTACAGATCGATGCTCAGACCGAGGTCGGCGGTGCGGGCCCGGATCTCCTCGGGCGTGAGGGGGCTCGCGAGCAGATCGTTCTCGAAGATCTCCACCCCGTCGAACCCCGCCCGCGCCGCGGCCGTGAGCTTCTCGGTCAGGGACCCACTGAGCGAGACAGTGGCAATGGACGTACGCACGTCGATACTCCTTAGCAATCGCTCCACAACCGGAGCCACCCCACCCATGAGGCGCCCTCAGCCACGAACACCCGCCGCACTCGCCAGCTCAGAGATGTCCGCCAGCATCCGAACCGCGTCCGGCTCCCGCCCCGTGAACAGCCGAAACGCGTCCGCGGCCTGGAACACGGCCATGCCCCCACCGTCCAACGTCGCGCACCCCAGCGCCCGGGCCGTACGCAGCAACTCGGTCTCGAGCGGCCGGTACACCACCTCGGCAACCCACAGACCGGGATGCAGCAGCTCGGCCGGGAAGGGGAGCCCGGGATGGGCCGCCATCCCGGTGGGCGTCGCGTGCACCACACCGTCGGCACGACCGAGAAGCTCCCCCAGCGCATCCGGCGTGGCGGCCTGTGCCCGCCCCGCGCCGAAGTGCAGGTTCAGCCCGGCGGCGAGATCCGCCGCCCGGTCCGGCATCGCGTCCACGACGGTGACGTGCCCCGCGCCCAGCGTCAGTACGGCATGGGCGACGGCCGCCCCCGCCCCGCCCGCGCCCAGCTGCACGACCCGCTCGAGCGAGACATCGGGCAGCCCGCGCGCGAAGGACGCCGCGAACCCGGTGACATCGGTGTTGTGCCCGATCGCACGGCCGCCCTCGAAGACGACGGTGTTGACCGCGCCGAGGGCCGCTGCCTGCGGAGCGAGCTCGTCGAGGTGGTCGATGACCAGCTGCTTGCAGGGGTGCGTGATGTTCAGCCCGTCGAAGCCGAGGTCCCGCGCGGCACGTACGAGGTCGCCCACCGCCTCCGGTCCGACGCCGAGCATGTCGATGTCGATCAGCCGGTACAGATAGCGCAGTCCCTGCCGGTCGGCCTCCCGCTCGTGCAGCGCGGGGCTGAGCGAGGGGCCGATGCCGGAACCGATGAGGCCGACGAGATAGGTATCCATGGTCACGGCGGACCTCCTGAGCGACTTACTAATGTACGAACTAGTACGTTAGCTATATCAGCATCCCGAGCCCACGGGAAGGCCCGCCCAGGAACCCGGGACCACCGCGACAGACCCTGCTTCTAGAATCGCGGGCACCGACCCCCTCGCCCGAAGGAAGCCGATGACCAGCGTCGAAGAACCTGCCCGGCCCATCGGGCGCACCCGCGACGCCGCCCGGACCAAGGCCGAGATTCTCGACGTGGCGACCCAGGAGTTCTCGCGCGCCGGCTTCGCCGGTGCCCGCGTCGACGAGATCGCGGCTCGCACCCGCACCACCAAGCGGATGATCTATTACTACTTCGGCGGCAAGGAGCAGCTGTTCACAGCCGTTCTGGAGCGTGCGTACTCCGAGATCCGGATGGCCGAACAGGAGCTGGACGTCGAGCACTTGGACCCGGTCGCGGCCATCCGCAGGCTCGCCGAGCTGACCTTCGACCACCACGAGGCCCACCCGGACTTCATCCGGCTGGTCAGCATCGAGAACATCCACGAGGCGGAGCACATCGCCGCTTCCGAGGAGCTCGGGACGATCGGTTCCCCCGCGCTGGAGGTGATCCGCCGGATCCTGGAGACCGGCCGGAGGTCGGGGCTGTTCACGGCCGACGTCGACGCCGTGGACCTGCACGCGATGATCAGCTCGTTCTGCTTCTTCCGGGTCTCCAACCGGCACACCTTCGGCGCCCTCTTCGGCCGTGACCTGGTCGCCCCCGACCAGCGCGAGCACTACCGGACCATGCTCGGTGACATGGTCATCGCCTATCTGACGGCGGACCGCACGGAGGACTGAGAACCGGAGGACCGGGACCGCGCTCCGCGCCCCGCTCCCGGGGCAGGCGTGAGGCACGGCGGGGAAAGCACCTTCAGCGCAACCTCTTGACACCTGGGAAACGTGGGCGCAACATCCGTAGCCATCCGCTACTAACTATCCAGTGGGTTAATTAGCCGGGCGCGTAACGTTGAGCAGACCTATCACCGTCAAGCAGACTCGTCGCATCCGGCACGGCCGACCCGTACACCCCAGGGCCCCGGCACCTCTCCCCTCCGCCACTCCGTCACTCCCTCCCCCGGAGTTCCTTCGAAGGAGCACGCCGTGTCCGTCCCCGCCGCCCCGCTCGACGCGCCATCCGGCCAGCCCCGGAAGGCAGCCATGGCCGCCTGGATCGGCAGCGCCCTGGAGTACTACGACTTCTTCATCTACGGCAGCGCCGCCGCCCTGATCTTCCCGAAGGTCTTCTTCGACGATTCGGACCCGGCCACCGCGACCCTCCTCTCCCTGGCCACGTTCGGTGTCGCCTACGCGGCCCGCCCGATCGGCGCGCTCTTCCTCGGCCACTTCGGCGACCGGGTCGGCCGCAAGAAGATCATGGTCTTCACGCTGATGCTGATGGGCCTGTCGACGTTCCTCATCGGCTGTCTGCCCACCCGCGCCCAGGTCGGCGGTATCGCCCCGGTCCTGCTCGTGCTCTGCCGCGTCCTGCAAGGCATCTCCGCGGCCGGTGAGCAGGCGAGCGCCAACTCCATGACACTGGAGCACGCGCCGCCGAACCGCCGGGGCTTCTTCACCAGTTTCACCCTCAGTGGCACCCAGGGCGGCCAGCTCCTGGCGACCCTGGTGTTCCTGCCGATCGCCGCGCTGCCCGAGGACCAGCTGCTCTCCTGGGGCTGGCGCGTACCGTTCTGGGCGAGCGTCGCGGTCACCGCGGTCGGCTACGTCATCCGCCGCACCCTGCAGGAGACCCCGGCCTTCACCCAGCAGGCCGCGAGTGAGGGCGTCCCCAAGCTGCCCCTCGTCGTGCTCCTGCGCGAGCACTGGGCGGACGTCCTGAGGGTCGTCGCGGGCGCCCTGATCGCCTCGGTCAGCACGATCTTCACGGTGTGGGCGCTGGCCTACGGGACGAGCGACTCGGTCGGGCTGTCGCGCACGCAGATGCTGTGGGTGGGCGCGCTCGCCAACGTCGTCGCCCTCGGCGCGATCCCCGCCTGGGCCACGCTCTCCGACCGCATCGGCCGCCGTCCGGTCTTTCTGATCGGCGCCACGGGCAGCGCCGTGCTGATGTTCGCCTACCTGTGGGCCATCTCCACCGGCTCGTACCCCCTCGTCCTCCTCTTCGGCATCCTCGCCTTCGGCGTCGTGTACAGCGCGGCGAACGGTGTCTGGCCGTCCTTCTACGGCGAGATGTTCTCCACCCGCGTCCGGCTCTCCGGTATGGCGATCGGCACGCAGATCGGCTTCGCCGTCGCCGGGTTCGCGGTCACCTTCGCCGCGCAGATCGCGGGTCCGGGCGGCAACGACTGGTCGTCCGTGGCGCTGTTCACCGCGGCCCTGTGCATCCCGCCGGTGCTCGCCGCGCTCACCGCCCGGGAGACGCACAAGGTGCCGACGGAGGATCTGGGCGAGCGGGTGCCCCAGGACGCCGCGAGGCGCGAGGCCGTGACCGCCTGACCGCTGACCGCGCTCCTCACTCCGGTCACTCAAGTCCCCGGCAGCCCCAGGCTGTCGGGGACTTGGCGGTTCTCGGGCCGGCGCGGTCGGCACACGGTTGACAGCTGACGCTTTCGGCAAGAAGATCAGCCGGAACAAGCGGAAAGAAACTGCGCGATTACACAGAGCCACTCCGCGCACCCCGGCCGGGTTCAGGGGCGGCCGGTGTGCGCGGAGATCCTGTCGCTCGAGCGGGCTCAGCGCTCGCGAGGGATGCCGTACGCGCGCTCCACATGGAGCCGTAGGACGAGCCGGCCGTCGCGGACCATCGCGGCCCGGAAGTCGTCCCAGTCGGGGTGCTCGCCCAGGACGTCCCGGTAGAGCCGGACGAGCTCCTCGACGGTCTCGTCATGGGGGTCCTGGGCGACGGGGGTCAGTTCGGCGGTGCCCTCGGCGACCGTGTACGCCCAGCGGTCCTCGGCCGTCACATGGTAGGAGGCCCGCGGGTCCCGGCGCAGATTGCGGGTCTTGGCCCGGTCGTCCGTGATCGAGACCCGGACGATCCGCTCGTCGGGATCGTAGGCGTGGTTCACGTTGGACAGCTGGGGCCGGCCGTCCTTCTTGAGGGTGACCAGCACCCCGCCGTCGTACTCGGAGAGCAGCTTGAGGAGTGCGTCCTGCGTCGCGTCCTGGGTCATGTATCGCTCAACCCCGGGGGACACATGACCATTCCCGTCACGTAGACAGTGTCTACGCAGACTGGTAGACAGCGTCTATGAGTGAAAGCGAAACCGGGCTGCGAGCCCGGTTGATCGAGGTGGGCGTGGACCTGGTGACCACGCAGGGCGCGCAGGTTCTGACCCTGCGGGAGATCGCCCGTCGCGCGGGCGTCTCCCACGGCGCCCCGCGCCGCTACTTCTCGACCCACCTGGAGCTGCTGTCCGCCATCGCGCACCGGGGCTTCGCCGACCTGGGGGCCCGGGCGGCGGCGGCACTGGGCGACGGCGGGGCGAGTCCCCGCGCCCAGCTCACGACCCTGGGGAGGGTCTACCTCGACTTCGCCTTCACCCAGCCCGGAATGTACGAGCTGATGTTCCGTCATGATCTGCTGGAGAGTGGGCGACTGGGACTGCGGGAGACAAGTCTTCCGCTGTTCGGCCTCCTCGTGGACCTGGTCGGCCGGGCGCGCCCGGAGGCCGACGCCACCCTCGTTGCGAGCGCCCTGTGGGCGAACCTGCACGGGATCGCCCAGCTGTGGGGCTGGGGCAGCCTCCAACTCGCCACGGGAGCCATCGACTTCGTACCCCTGTTGAACACCGCGCTGGACGCGCACCTCGGGCCGGAGGAACGGTGAACCCGTCGGTACGTCGCCGTCTCACGCTGACCAACAGCGTCGTCGGAGCCGCGATGACGCTGCTCCTCCTCGGTGTCCTGCTGCTGTCCCGGCTCGACCGGTCCTCGACGGACCTGGCCATCGGCGCCGGTTTCCTGCTCCTGGGCGCGGGGTTCGTCGCGGTGATGGTGAGCGCGACGGCCGTCGTGGTGCGCTGCGCGTCCGCCGGGTCGGCCGGGGTGGCGGGCGGCCTCCAGCGGACGGCGATGAACATCGGACCGACGGTGGGGGTGGCCGTCGCGACCACGCTGGTCGGCCTGGCCGGCGACGACATGGGCCCCGCGCTGACCGTCCTCGCGGCTGTCACGGCGATCGGCGCGCTGTCGGCACTACGGCTCCCGGGTCGCGGCGATGCCCTGGGCACCGAGCCCCGACCGCCGGTCCCCCACCCACCGACGCCCCCTGTGAAGTCCGTACGAGACGATGAGGGTGAGCGGGACGATGAGGGCGAGCGAGTCCGAGAGCCGCAGTCCGGAGGAGAGCCATGGGACATCTGCGACAAGAGATCGAGCCGAGCGAGGCCGGTCTTGATCCGAAGGCGCTGGCCCGCCTGGACCAGCACTTCTCCCACCTGGTCGACGACCTCCGGCTGCCCGGCTACCTCGTGTCCGTGTCCCGGCACGGCAAGGTCGCGCACCTCACCACGTACGGCCACCGCGACCGCGAGGCCCGGCTCCCCGTCGAGACCGACACCTTGTGGCGGATCTACTCGATGACGAAGCCGGTCACCTCGGTCGCCGCGCTGATGCTCCTGGAGGAGGGACGCTTCCGGCTCGACGACCCCGTCGCCCGCTTCCTTCCCGCCTTCGCCGATCCCCAGGTGTACGTCAGCGGGTCCGGCGCCGAGATGAAGACCCGCCCGGCCGAGCAACGCCTCCTGATCCGGCACCTGTTGACCCACACCTCGGGTCTGACCTTCGGCTTCTACCACTCCCACCCCGTCGACGCGCTCTACCGCGACGCAGGTCTGGAGTCTTCGGTGGCGCCGGGCACGGACCTGGCCGGGACCTGCGACGTGTACGCCGGACTGCCCCTGCAGTTCGAGCCGGGCACCGAGTGGAACTACTCGGTCTCCACCAATGTGCTCGGCCGCCTGATCGAAGTGGTGTCGGGACAGGACCTCGACGTGTTCCTCGCCGAGCGAATCTTCGGGCCGCTGGGGATGACGGACGCCGGGTTCTGTGTCACCGACGAGCAGGCCGGGCGGCTCGCCGAGCTCTACGGGGAGGACGCCGAGGGTCGGATCACCCCGATCGCCGGGCTCCCGCTGCATGGCCGCCCCCGCTTCCTCTCCGGGAGCGGCGGCATGGTGGCCTCCGCGCACGACTACCACCGCTTCATGGAGATGCTCCGCCGCCGCGGCGAACTCGACGGCGCCCGGCTGCTGAAGCCCGAGACCGTGGACACCATGGCCGCCAACCACCTCCCGGGCGGTGCCGACCGCCGCACCTTCGGCAGCGCGCTGCACCGGGAACCCGGCAACGCGGGGCTCGGCTTCGGGCTCGGGGTCTCCGTCGTGGTGGACCCCGAGATCACCCGGTCGCCGTCCAGTGAGGGCGCGTTCGGCTGGAGCGGGGTGGCCAGTACGACCTTCTGGGTCGACCCGCGCCATGACCTGACCGTGCAGTTCTACACCCAGGTCCGCCCGACGTCGTCCCACTCGATCTATCCCGAGCTCAAGCGGCTCGTGCACGAGGCGGTGCTCGACTGAGCCCGGCTACCCCGCCCGCAGGCTGAAAGGCACTCCCTCCCGGGCGAGTTCGGCCAGCCACGCCTCGGAGCGCTCCGCCGTCTCCGCGGCGCGCCCGAGGCCGGGCGGGAGCGAACCGTCCAGGATGTGCCGGACGCCGAGGGCGAGCGTGCGGGAGACACAGCGGGCCATGGCGCTCTCCTGGGCGGTGCCCACGAGGTCGAGGAGGTAACGGCCCGACCAGGTCGCGCCGGACCCGCCGCGCACATCCAGCGAGACGGCGAGAACGACCCGGTCACGGTCCGCGTCGGTGGTTGGATACGTCTTCGCCAGCTCCTGGGCGAGGGCGGCGATCCGGCGGTCGTCGCCCGCCTTCAGCTCTTCGAAGACGGCGTCCCAGGCCCGCAGCCAGCCGTCGAGGCGCAGGGTGCCGCGTACGAAGGTCTCGGGCTTCCAGGTGCCGGGAAGCCCGTACTGCTCGATGAAGGGCACGCTGTCGCGGTTGGGGTAGACCTCGAAGGCCTCGCCGTCGATGACGTGGGGGCGGGTGGCCTCCCAGGGGCGGTCGGCGGTGGTCTCGGCGCCGTCCTCGACGTAACGGGCGGGCGAGCGGAGGGCGTTGAGCACGCCCGCGGGTGCCCAGCTGAAGCGGTACCTGAAGTCGTTGGGCACGGCGGGGATGCCGCCGCAGTACGAGGTGAGGCGGTACGAGGCGGCCGACCCGGCGCCGATCGCGGCCTCGGCCCTGCCGATCAGACTGTGCGCGAAGAGGTGGTCGATGCCCGGGTCGAGCCCGCACTCGGTCAGCACCACCACTCCCGCCGCCTCGGCCGCGGGCACCTGGTCGAGGACCGCGTCCGACACATAGCTGGAGCAGGCGAAGTGGGCGCCGCGCTCGACACAGACGGCGAGCAGCGGGGCGTGTTCGGGTGCGGGCAACATGGAGACGACGACGTCTCCGGGGGCGAGCTCGGCGGCGAGGGCCTCCCGTGTGTACGCACGGGGCTCGGCCCGCCCGGTCAGGCCCAGCGCCTCAAGGCTGCGCGCGGCACGCTCCTCGGTGCGGTGCCACAGGCGTACGCGGTCGACGGCGTCGCAGGTCGCGGCGAGACCGCTGCCGGTGGACAGGCCCGCGCCGATCCAGTGGACGGTGCCGCTCACGGCCGTCACCTCAGGCATCACGCGACTCCCCTTCCTCTGCTTTCTCGGCTTCCTCTACTACTTCCCCGGCTTCCTCGGCTTCGAGGGCGTGGCACGCCTCGTGGAAGCGGTCCAGGCAGCGCCCCCACGGTCCGCCGACCTCGAACTCCAGCAGCTGGGGCACCAGCGCCGCCGAGAAGTCGACGCTCGCCTCCCGCGGCAGCAGCGACGGCAGATTGTCGATGGCGATCAGGTCCAGGGCGGGCCGCTCGCGGATGCGGCGGGCGGGGTGCGTCCAGTCCGTCGTGGTGTCGTAGATCGGCAGCACGTTCAGAGGGGAGCCGACGTCGCAGGTGACGTCGCACAAGGTGCGCAGCCGGCGGCCGGGCTCGTCGAGGTCCTGGTCCGTGAGGAAGGGCGGGATCGGCCGGGTGGTGAGCACGGTGTTGATCATCAACTCGTGTGCCAGCAGCGCCGGTCGGTCCAGCTCACGGGTCTCGGCGAGGTCCCAGCAGGTGGGCTCGACCCCGGCCACCCCCAGCGCCACGCGGGCACCCCGGCCACTGCGGCCGAGTGCGCCGATGACGAGGGCTCGCAGCTCCCCCTTCTCTGACGCGAGTTCGGCGTCCAACTCCTCTTTCGACGTGGGCCGCAACGGGGCCTTGAGGCTGCCCCGATGGTGCAGCACCGCCAGGGTCGCGCCCAGGTATCCGGCCCAGTAGCCGAACGCGGCGAGCCTGCGCCCGTCCTCGTCCACCAGGTACTCGAGGTCGAGCAGGGCCCCGCCCCCGGCGAGGAACCTGCGGAGCAGGGCGGCGGCCCCCGGCTGCCGCTTGTAGGCATGCCCGAAGAAGACATGGCGGTGTGTCAGTTTGGCTGGCGCGTCCGGGAGTTCCTTCAGTCCTACGACGACCGCGTCCGGCGGCGCCGACACCCAGGAGCCGGCCTTCGCGACCCGGCACCCGGCCTCCTCGTACGCCTCGATCGGGAAGACCCGCTGCGGCGACTCCTCGACCGTGAGCGTCACACCGCTCTCGACGAGCCGTCGGGCGTCCGCGGGCACGATCGGGGTGCGCCGTTCGGTCGTACGGGTCTCGTGGCGCAGCCACAAGTGGAGTTCGGTCATACGAGGTTGACCTCCGGGCGCGGGGCGTCTGCGGCGAAGCGCTCGACGCTCAGGGGGCTGATGTCGACGAAGGGTACGCGGCCCAGATACAGATCACGGACCACCTCGCCGACCGCCGGTCCCTGGAGGAAGCCGTGGCCGGAGAAACCGGTCGCGTACAGGAAGCGTGAGCACGAACGCGCCTCGCCGATCAGCGCATTGTGATCCGGGGTGATCTCGTACAGGCCCGCCCAGCCGCCCGTCCGGCGCAGGTCGAGCAGGGCGGGGGCGCGGCGCTCCATCGCCTCGGACAGGCGGGGGATCCAGCGGTCGTGGGTACTGGTGGCGAAGCCGGGGATCTCGTCGGGGTCGGACATGCCGAGGAGGAGGCCGGGGCCCTCGGTGTGGAAGTAAAGACTGGTGGTGAAGTCGATGGTCATGGGGAGGTCGGGCGGCAGTCCCGGGACGGCTTCGGTGACGGCGATCTGACGGCGCAGCGGCTGCACCGGCAGGTCCACGCCCACCATCGCGCCCACCGCCCGCGACCAGGCACCGGCCGCGCAGACGACCGTGTCGGTGGCGATCCGTCCCTGGTTGGTGACGACCGCGGTGATCTCGTCACCGCGGGTCTCGATGCCGGTGACCTCGCGGTGCCGCAGCACCGTCGCGCCGTGCCGGCGGGCCCCGGCCGCGTAGCCCTGGACGACCGACTCGGGCGTGCAGTGCCCGTCGTCCGGGGAGAAGGCCGCAGCCAGCAGCCCGTCGGTGGTGATCAGCGGGGACAGCCGCCGTGCCTCGGCCGGGTCGATCAGGCGGCTGGGCACCCCGAGCGCGTTCTGCAGCCGTACGCCGTCCTCGAAGGCGGCGACCTCCTCGGGCGTGGAGAGGAGGAACAGATAGCCGACCCGGTGCAGCCCGATGTCCTGGCCGAGTTCCTCACCGAAACGGGCGAACGCCTCCAGACTCCGGGCGCCCAGCTGGATGTTCAGCTCGTCGGAGAACTGGGCCCGGATTCCGCCCGCGGCCCGCGAGGTGGACCCGGAGGCGAGTTCGTCGCGCTCGACGAGCACCACGTCCGGTACGCCCGCCCGGGCCAGGTGGTAGGCGATGCTCGCGCCCATCACCCCGCCGCCGATGACGACGACCCGTGCGCGCCCGGTCATCGGCCCGCCTCCCGGGCGCGAGCGGCCTCGATCACGGCCCAGGCCGCGGCGGCGTCCTGGATGCCGAGCCCGACGCTGTTGTAGAAGACGATGTCGTCGGGGTGGGTGCGGGCCTGGTGGCTGCCGGTGAGGACGCCACCGAGCGGGATCAGGTCGGAGCGGGTGAGTGCTCCGTCCCGCAGTGCGTCCACGATCGGTCCGGCGTGCTCCGCCGCCGTCTCCGGGTCGTCGACCACGACCGCCGCGGCCCGCCGTAGGACCTCTCTGTCGACCTCGCTCCGGGTGGGCTCGAAGGAGCCGACGCTGACGACCGTGCACCCGGGCGTCAGCCATGCGCCCCGTACGACGGGTGTGCTGCTGAGCGTGCAGGCGGCGACCATGGGCAGGCCCGTGACGGCTTCCTCGGCCGTCTCGACGGCCTTGGTCGCGACGCCGAGTTCCGTCGCGAGGCGCCGCGCCGCCCGCGCCCGTCGGGCTGGGTTCGGGCTCCACACCCGTACGGACCTGAGGTCCCGTACCCGGGCGACGGCCCGCGCATGGGCGAGGGCCTGGGTGCCGGAGCCCAGAAGGCCCAGCTCCGCGCTGTCGGCGGTGGCCAGCGCGTCGAGGGCGACGGCGCTCGCCGCGGCGGTACGCAGGGTCGTGACCGCCGTGCCGTCCATGACGGCGGCGAGTTGCCCGGTCACCGGATCGAGCGCGTTGATCACGGCGTGCACCGTCGGCAGCCCGGCCGCCGCGTTGGCCGGGTTGACGCTGCCGAACTTGGCGACGGCCCCGGTGCCCGCGGACAGCCGGGCGAGGTAGGCGAAGACGACGCTGTCGTCGAATCGGCCGGCGTGCATGATCTTGCCGGGGAGCTCGGCGGTGCCGTCACCGAGCGCGGTGAACGCCGCGCGCTGCGAGGCGATCGCCGCATCGGTGTCCAACAGCTCCGTCACCCGCTCCCGGGAGAGGTACAGGACGTCGTCGGTCATTCCTTGTACCTTTCCCCGCACGCGCCTCTCTCACCACAGCCGACGCCTCCGGGTGACGTCCTCGGGCGCACGCGCTCAGGAGGAGTGGGAGACCACCACGTCCAGGTGCGGCAGGAAGTGGTCGAGACGCTCCCGCTTGGTGCGCAGATAGGTGATGTTCTGCGGGCACGGCGGTATGAGCAGCGGGACCTGCTCGGCGACCTTGATGCCGTTGCGCTGGAGCGACTCCCGCTTGCGCGGGTTGTTCGAGAGGAGGCGTACGGACCGGACGCCGAGGTCGTGCAGGATGTCCGCCGCGACCCCGTAGTCACGGGCGTCGACCGGGAGGCCGAGGGCGACGTTCGCCTCGACGGTGTCGAGGCCCTCCGACTGGAGCTTCATCGCCTGCAGCTTGGCGAGCAGACCGATGCCCCGGCCCTCGTGGCCGCGGAGGTAGACGAGGACGCCCCGGCCCTCCGCGACGATGGCGCGCAGCGCGGCGGCGAGCTGATCGCCGCACTCGCAGTGGGTGGAGCCGAAGGCGTCCCCGGTGAGGCACTCCGAATGGAGCCGGGTGAGGACACCTTCCTTCGTGGCGCCTTCCCCGCTCTTGCTGAGGTTGCCGACCTCGCCGTAAACCAGGGCCACTTGCTCCTCTCCGCGATCGTGGTCCAGGAAGCCGACCGCCTGGAAGTCGCCGTACACGGTGGGCAAAGGGGCATTGACGACTCGTTCGACACCTGTGAGGCGTGCGGTCCCGGCGAGTACTCCAAAGTTATCTGTCATGATCTGGTTCCTAAGCAGAGTCGAAAGCAGAGTCGAAAGGCCGTGAAACATGAGTGGTTCGGGAACGCGCTCGGCGGTATCCGGTCTGTTGCCGGCGGACACCACGGAGGATGTGCGCGAGCGGGGGGCCGGTGTCGCCCGTGAGGTCGCCGTGCTTCCCGTCGGGAGTTTCGAACAGCACGGTGCCTATCTTCCGTTGGCGACGGACACCCTGGTCGCGTGCGCCGTCGCGGAACGGATCGCCGCCGCTCATCCGGTCCATCTCCTCCCTCCGGTGACGATCTCCTGCTCGCACGAGCACGCGGCCTGGCCGGGTACCGTCAGCATTTCCGCCGTCACGCTGCACGCGGTGGTGCGGGACATAGCCGCGTCGCTGCGGCATTCCGGCGTCGACACCCTGGTGCTGGTCAACGGGCACGGCGGAAATTACGTGCTGGGCAATGTGGTTCAGGAATCCGTCGGCACCGGTACGCGTATGGCGCTTTTCCCGGCCATGGAGGACTGGGAGGCGGCGCTGGAACGGGCAGGTGTGGAGACCTCGTTGCTCACCGATATGCACGCCGGTGAAATCGAGACCTCCATTCTTCTGCACACGCATCCTGAATTGGTCCGGCCCGGTTACGAGACCTCCGACTTCGTCGCGGACGACCGGCGTCATCTGCTCACCCTCGGAATGGCCGGCTATACCGAGTCCGGCGTCATCGGCCGTCCCTCGAAGGCGTCCGCCGAAAAGGGGAAGGAGCTCCTGGCGGGGCTGACCGAGGCCTTCGGGGCGTACTTCTCCTTGGTGACGGCGAAGACGCTGCCCACCGCCTCGGACGCGACCCCGGCCAAGGGGACTTCCGACGCGTGAACTTCGGCGGTCTCTGACGCTCGGCATAGATCGTGCCCTCCTGCGTTCTCCTCCCGGGGGCGCCGCAGCGCGGCGACCCACCGGACGACCAGGACCGCGACGCCGGGCAAGGCGGCGGCGAAGCTGAGCACTCCGTAGATCACCGCGACGCTCAGGCCCATGCCGGCGCCCAGCCCGGCGGCACCGAAGGCCCAGGCCATGACGCCTTCCCTGGGGCCCCAGCCGCCGATGTTCAGCGGCAGGCCCATGGCGAGCAGGGCCAGCAGGGCGAGCGGCAGCAGTACGGTGGCGGAGGCGTGGGATCCGGCGACGCGGGCGGCGAGCAGGAACATCGCCAGATGTCCCGCCAGCACCACGACCGACGAGATGAGCACGCCCGGCCAGTTGCCGCGGGCGAGCAGCGCGCCGCGCGCCTCGGTGAGCGCGGCACGGGCGGCTCCGGAGCGCCGCGACGGACCGGACGACGCCCTGCCCTTGCGGACCGCGGCCGCCGTGACGACTCCGCACACCAAGACGATCGCCAGGACGAGTGCGAGTTGGCGGGCGTCCCCGAGGACCGGTGACGGCAGAGTGAGCAGGACCACCGCGCCGACGGCCACCAGGACCGCCTGACCCGCGGTCCGTTCGAGGACCACGGCGCGTACGCCGCGGCCGACGTCACCGGCACTCTGGCCGTGCCGTACGGCGCGGTGCACGTCGCCGAGGACACCGCCGGGCAGCGCCGCGTTCAGGAACAGCGCGCGGTAGTAGTCCGCGACGGCGTCGCCCAGCGGCAGCCGGATGCGCAGCCCGCGCGCCACCAGGCACCAGCGCCAGGCGCTGAACACGGTGGTCAGCAGGCCCAGCCCCAGCCCCGCCAGCAGGGTCGGTCCGTCGACCCGCCGCAGCCCGTCGAGGAAGACACCGGTACCGAGCCGCCAGAGCAGCACGCCGAGGATGAGGACACCGGCGACGGAACCGATGTGCTTGCGGAGGGAGCCCCCCTTGCGTCGGGTGGTGGTCGGGTCGGCTTCCACGGCGGGGCCCGAGCGGTGGAGCTCCGGCACGTCGGGGTCGGACACCGCCTCCGGCGCGTCCACGGCGACCGGCTCCGCCGTCTCCACCCCGGTACTCACACCACACCACCTGTCGGGTGCGGGAGCGCCAGTACGTCGCTGTGGTGGACCCGTACACGCAGCTCACCCGCGGCGCAGGCCGCGAGGCGGGACTCCAGATACGACTCCGCACGGGCCGCCAGCGCGGGCCGCTCCTCGACGGCCGCGCCGACCCAGCCGCGCAGCCACTCCGCCGTGAGTTCGGCCTCGTCGGCGCCGAGCCGCCAGGGGCTCGGATGCACCCGTACCGTCGCGCCGTGCCGGTCGAAGGCCTCGCAGGCCACCGTGATCGCGTCGGGTCCGAGCAGGTCGCCGCGCCGCTGGTGGGCGTTGAACGCCTCGGCGATCTCGGCGTCCAGCGGATCCGCCGGCGTGAACTCGACGCGCCCCACGACGGAGAGCGTCAGCAGGGCCGGCACTCCGGCGCCCGCGCAGGCCGCCGCGAGCCGGTCGATCTCCTCGCGGGTCAGTACGTCGAGCAGGGCGGAGGCCGTCACCAGTGAGGCCCCGGTGAGCGCGTCCGCGGTCAGCCGGCCGATGTCACCGCGCTGGGTGGTGGCTGCGACCCGGCTGCCGTCGGCGGCCGCGCTCGGTGCGCCCACGGTCGCGAAGTGCAGCAGATACGGGTCCCGGTCGTGCAGGACCCAGTGCTGGGCACCGTCGAGCCGGGGAGCGAGCCAGCGGCCCATGGAGCCGGTGCCGCAGCCGAGGTCGTGGATCACCAGGTCGCCGCCGCGGCCCGGCCGGTTCGCCAGCCGGATGCGCAGCGGGTCGAGCAGTTCGGGCGCCCGTGCGGCGGCGTCCGCCGGCTCCCGCAGCTGAAGCCACTGGGGGGCGTAGCGGGGCACGTCGTCGTCGGGCGCGCTCACACGCTGCCCCGGAACCCCGGACACACCACCCTGCACGCCCACCTCCGACACACCCTGTTCCGGAACTCCCGACGGAGTCGTAGTCATGCTCATGCCGCCCTCCGAGGCCGCTGCGGAAGACGTCCCAGCACACCGGCCAGGCTGCGGGCGGTGGTCGCCCAGCCGTCCAGCGCGGCCCGGCGGCCGCGCGCGGCCGCCTTCAGCCGACGGCGCACATCGGCCTCGCCGAACCAGCCGCGCAGTTCCGCGGCGAGCGCCGCCGGGTTCTCCGGGGGTACGAGAATGCCGGGGACGCCTCCGTCGGGCGCGCGTCCGACCGCTTCGGGCAGACCGCCGACATCGGTCGCCAGCACCGGAATCCCGCGCGCGAGCGCCTCCGTGACGGCCATGCCGTACGTCTCGGCGTACGAGGTGAGGACCATGAGGTCGGCCGCCGCGTAGCTCGCGTCGAGTTCCGCGCCCGCCTGCGGTCCGGCGAGGTGCAGCCGGTCGCCGAGCCCGTACTTCTCGATCAGGCCGCGCAGCTGGGCGACGTACGCCGGGTCCTGGGTGAGTCCGCCGACGCAGACACAGCTCCAGGGCAGGTCGGTGACGGTGGCGAGGGCCTCGATCAGCCGGTGCTGGCCCTTGCGCGGGGTGACCGCGGCGACGCACAGCAGCCGGGAGACGCCGTCCGTGCCGGAGGCAAGGGGCGAGATGTCGGCGCCGGGGGCGGCCACGTGCACCCGTTCGGGGGCGAGCCCGTGGTGAGCGACCAGCCGGCGGACGGCCCAGTCGCTGGTGGCGACGACGGCGGACACGGCCCGCAGCGTCTCCCGTTCCTTGGCGTCCAGTTCGGCGGCCACGGCGGGCGCGAGCCCCGTCTCGTCACCGAGCGGCAGGTGCACCAGGACGGCGAGACGCAGCCGTTCGGCCTCGGGGACGATGATCTCGGGGACGCCGCAGGCGACGAGTCCGTCGAGAAGGACGACCGTGTCGTCCGGGAACTCACTGAGCGTGCGGGCCAGCTCCGTACGGGCGGAGGCCGACGGCCGGGGCCAGCTGCCCGCGACGGCGTGCTTGTGGACCTGCCAGCCGAAGCCGGGCAGGTCCAGGCAGAGCCGCCGGTCGTAGGCGTTACCGCCGCTGGGCGCGGACGGGTCGTCGACACCGCCCGGCATCACGAAGTGCACGGAGCGCAGGGACATGGGGATGATCTCGGCGTTCTTGAGAGCCGTGTGCTGTACGGGCACGTAGTTCAGGGAAGCCTGGTCGCTGTTCGGGGACGTCTGGTCCATGGTCGTGTCGGTCACAGCGCACGCTCGTAACTCGCCCAGGCGATGTGCGACTCGTGCAGGGTGACCGTGATGCCCGCGAGGCCGTGGGCGCCCTCGCCCAGACCCCCGGCGTGCACGCGCTCGGCGAGGCGGTCGGCGATGACCTTGGCCAGGAACTCCGTCGAGGTGTTGGTGTTCTTGAAGTCCGGCTCGTTGTCGAGGTTGCGGTAGTTCAGCGCGCTCACGACGGCGCCGAGTTCCTGCGTGGCCAGACCGATGTCGACGACGATGTTGTCGTCGTCCAGCTCGGCCCGGCGAAACGTGGCGTCCACCAGGAACGTCGCCCCGTGCAGACGTTGCGCGGGCCCGAAGACCTCGCCACGGAAGCTGTGGGCGATCATCAGGTGATCGCGGACGGTGATGCTGAACAACGGACGACCCTCCAGGTGCGGCACGTCTGGTCCCCTGCCGGGACCATGCCGTGTAGTACGGCTGCCCCGTTCTCCTTGTTCAGCCGCCCGTTCCCCTTTCTTTGCAGTCTTTGGAGGTCAGACAGGTTGTTCAGTGCTCAAACGCCTTCGTAGACAACGCGATGGCACATGCCGGGTATCGATCCGGAGGCCAACTTCGGCATCACGTCGGGCAGTTCGTCGAAGCCGCACTCACCGGTCACGAGCGCGTCGAAGGCGGGCTCGGCGAGCAGTTCCAGGGCGAGCGCCAGCCGATCGGCGTACGTCCGACTGGCGCGCCGCGCCGGAGAAACGGAACCGACCTGGCTGCTGCGCACGACCAGGCGCCGGGAGTGGAAGGCCTCGCCCAGCGGCAGGCTGACCCGCCGGTCGCCGTACCAGCTCATCTCCAGGACGGTGCCCTCGTGGGCGAGCAGCTCCAGCGACCGGGTGAGCCCGGCCTCGGTGGCGCTGGCGTGCACGACGAGGTCGCACTCGTCGGCGGCGTCCGCGGGAAGTGCGAAATCGACGCCCAGGGCGCGGGCGATGTCGGCGCGCGCGGGGTCGGCGTCGACGAGCTGGACGCGTACGCCCGGGAAGCGGGCGAGGAGCGCGGCGACGGAGCAGCCGACCATGCCGCCGCCCACCACGGCGATCCGGTCACCGACCAGCGGGGCCGCGTCCCACAGTGCGTTCACCGCGGTCTCCACGGTCCCGGCGAGCACGGCGCGCGGGGCGGGGACGGAGTCCGGTACGACGGTCACGGCGCTCACCGGGACGACGTACCGCGTCTGGTGCGGATACAGGCAGAAGACGGTCCGGCCGCGCAGACCCGCTGGGCCTTCCTCTACCTGGCCGACGCTCAAATAGCCGTATTTCACCGGCGCGGGGAAATCCCCGTCCTGGAACGGTGCACGCATCGAGGCATGCTGGCTTTCCGGTACGCCGCCACGGAAGACGAGGGTCTCGGTGCCCCGGCTCACCCCCGAGTAGAGCGTGCGCACCAGCACCTCCCCCTCGGCCGGCGCAGGGAGGGCCACCTCGCGTATCTCGGCGTGGCCGGGCGAGCTCAGCCAAAAGGCGCGAGCTGTGAGTTCCATGAGCATCCCCCTGAACGATTCAGCAGATCTTCACGTACGGACCGGTGACAAGCCGCGCACTGTACGCGGCGTTGATCGACTCTGTCATACGGCCGGAGGATGTGCGGTGGCCCTGAACAACACGTACGACGCGAGGCTCTTGGCGCAGGAGACCACGGTGGGAGCTGGTCTGCAGCTCCTGGTGCTGGCTCTGCTGGGCACGGCGATCGGTTTGGGGCCCGCGGGCTGGCTGACCGGTCTGGCCTTCGCGATCGTCACCTGGGCGGTTCTGACCCGTGCCCTGCGCCGCTCACGGCCCCGTTCCTTCGGACCGGCCAATCGGGTGACGCTCGGCCGGGCCATCCTGGTCGGCGGGGTCACCGCCCTCGTCGCGGACTCCTTCGAGAGCTCGCCCCCGGTCAGCCTGCTCGTCGGTCTCACGGCGGTCGCCCTGATCCTCGACGGGGTGGACGGCAAGGTCGCCCGCCGCACCGGCACCTCGACCGCGCTGGGCGCCCGCTTCGACATGGAGGTCGACGCGTTCCTGATCCTGGTGCTGAGCGTGTACGTCTCGATGTCGCTCGGCCCGTGGGTACTGCTGATCGGCACCATGCGGTACGCGTTCGTGGCGGCGGCCCGGGTGCTGCCCTGGCTGAACGCCGCGCTGCCGCACAGCATGGCGCGCAAGACCGTGGCGGCCCTGCAGGGAATCGTGCTGCTCGTCGCGGGCGCCGGGATCATGCCCCTGGAGGGCAACGCCGCCGCGGTGCTCCTCGCGCTCGCCTCGCTGGTCTGGTCGTTCGGCCGTGACATCACCTGGCTGTACCGCCACCGCCACCCCGTGCAGGAGCAGGCCCCGGAGCCGGCGCAGGCGTGCGCGCAGGACAGCGTCCGCGAGCTCGTCGAAGCGTGATGCCGCGGCGGCGACGCCGACACGTCAGCCCGTCGCCCGTGCCCGTCGCCCGTGCCCGTCGCCCGTGCCCGTCGCCCATGCGGGTTCCCGCCGGTGGTCCCGCCCGGCACGAGGTCCCCGCATACCGCTCGACCCAGGTGCGCCCGACGAGGAACAGTTGATGCCGACTCGGCAACCGCACAGGCCGGCGGTGTTACGCCGAATCGCATTCCGTCTGCGTCGACTCCGTGGTTCTCGACGCCTTTGGCCCGGAACGTGAGGTGCGGCCCCCGGAGCGGATGACCTGCCCCGAGTGCACCGGCCTGGGCTCGCGGATGGAGGTCGACGCCGAACTCGGCGTGCCGGACGAGGAGAAGTCGCTGTCCGAGGGCGCCGTCGCGCCGTGGACGGACACCAGCGGCGCCGAGCACTTCACCGCGCACGACGCCGGGCGGCCCTGACGTCTACGTGCCGTGTGAGGTCTGTCACGGAGCGCAGTACAACCGGGAGACCCTGGACGTACACTTCAAGGACAGGTCCATCGTCGGCGTTCTGGGCCATGTGAAACTCGGCCGGCCCGCCACGACGCTCTCCGGCGGCGAGGCACAACGCGTCAAGCTCGCCTCCGAACTGCAGAAACGCACCAAAGGTAGAACCCTTCCCACACCGGGCAGTTCCTCCGACCGCTTCTGGAGAGGAGTTGAGCGCCATGGAGACGGATGCCCAGGCGTGGGATGCGGAGCCGCCCGTTGCCGCCATGGAAGAGGACGACGACGCGCCCAGCCCCCGGCTCACCTCCGGCGGCGCCTCGGTCGACCAAGTACGTGACTACCTCAAGCAGATCGCCCGGGTCTCCCTCCTCGACGCCGAGAAGGAGGTGGAGCTGGCGAAGCGGATAGAAGCGGGTCTGTTCGCTGAGCGGCGGCTCACGGAGGAGCCGCACCTCGGCCCGGAGTTCCGGCGGGAACTGGAGATCCTCGCCGCGGACGGGCACGTGGCGAAATCCCATCTCGTCGAGGCGAACCTGCGGCTGGTCGTCTCCATCGCCAAGCGGTACAGCAGGCGCGGAATGTTGTTCCTGGACCTGATCCAGGAGGGAAACACGGGACTGATCCGCGCGGTGGAGAAATTCGACTACACCAAAGGGTTCAAGTTCTCGACCTATGCGACCTGGTGGATCCGGCAGGCGATCTCACGGGCTCTGGCCGACCAGAGCCGCACCATACGCATCCCCGTCCACATGGTCGAGATCATCAACCGTATGGCCAAGGTCCGCCGGGAAATACTCCAGGACACCGGCGCCGAGCCCACACCGGAACAACTCGCGAACAAGCTGGACGTCCCCGTGGAGAAGATCACCGAGATCGAGGGCTACAGCAAACAGCCCGTCTCGCTCCACACCCCGCTGGGCGAGGACGGTGGCACGGAACTCGGTGACATCCTGGAAGACAGCGAGACCATCTCCCCCTCGGACATGGTCACCTTCCTCCTCCTCAAGGACGCCATCCAGGCCGTCCTCGCGAACATGACCGCACGCGAGGCCGGGATCATCTCGCTGCGCTACGGCCTGATCGACGGGCAGACCAGGACCCTGGAGGAGATCGGGCAGGTGTACGGGGTGACACGCGAGCGCATCCGCCAGATCGAGTCCAAGACGATGTCCAAGCTGCGCCACCCCTCCCGCTCCCAGGCCCTACGGGACTACCTCGACGTCAGCTGACCTCATCTACCCCGTCGGCAGTTGGACGGACAGATGGCGGGGTCCGCGGAGCATGGCGTTCTGCCGATAGGGGGGCGGGTCCTGGACCAGGCGGGCCGTGGCGAGGCGGGGGAGCAGCGCGCCGAGCGCGGTCTCCGCTTCGATGCGGGCGAGTGGCGCGCCGTAGCAGAGGTGGATACCGCTGCCGAAGCCGAAGTGTTCGTTGTCGGGGCGGGTGGGGTCGAAGCGGTCGGGCTCGTGGAACCGCTTGGGGTCGCGGCTGCCCGAGGCCAGCGCCAGTACGACGGACGTGCCCTGGGGGATCGTGGTGCCGGCGACGTCGATGTCGGCGAGAGGGAACCTCTCGCGCATGTGGACCGGGGGTTCGTAGCGCAGCAGTTCCTCCACCGCGCGCGGCAGCAGGCCGGGGTCGCGGCGCAGCCGGTCCAGCTCGTCGGGCCGGCGCAGCAGGGTGAGGACGCCGTTGGTGATCAGGTTGACCGTGGTCTCGTGTCCGGCGATGAACAACAGGATGGTGGTTTGCGCCAGTTCCTCGACGGAGAGCCGCAGGGCGGGGTCCGGTTCGTTGATGAGGTCGGAGAGCATGTCGCCGGTGGGACGGCCGCGACGCTGTTCGGCGAGGTTGATCAGGTACCGGCCCATTTCCTGCTGGCCCTGCAGGCCCGCCTTGTCCCGTTCGGTGGTGTCTTCCTCGGGCCCGATGTCGGCGGACGCGACGATCGCGTCGGTCCATCCCTGGAACAGCGACTCGTCCTCGCGCGGGACGCCCATCAACCGGCAGATGACGGTGATGGGCAGGGGGTAGGCGAAGTCGTCGACGACGTCGATCTGCTCGCGGTCCCGGAGCGCCTCGATCAGGTCGTCGGTGATGCGGGTGATCTCGCCGCGCATGGCGTCGACCCGGCCCGGGCTGTGCGGCGGCCCGAACGGCCGCATGGTCAGGGTGCGCAGTCTGTGGTGCTCGGGGTCGTCGAGCCGCAGGAACGGCAGCCGCCCCGGCTCCTCGGACGGCGCCGAGCCGGTGCGGCTGCGCGGATCGGCGCTCATCCGCGGGTCATGGAGCAGAGCGGCGATTTCGTGGTAGGTGCCGATCAGACAACTGCCGTCCGCCTGCCACACCACGGGACCGGCCTCGCGGAGTTCCGCGTACAGCGGGTAGGGGTCGGGACGGTTCGCGTAGTCGGAGATCCGTGCCAGCAAGGTCTCGGAGTCCATGGTGGCTCCTCGTGGTTGGGCGGAACGTGAGTCAGCCGGTGGGCTGCACCAGCGTCAGTCGTCGATCGGGCATATAACCGGTGAGCGCCACGGTGGGGCCGTGCGACAGCCCGCTCGGGTCCGGCACGTCGGACGGAATCGTGAGGTCGGCCGCGACCGCACGGTCCGCCGCGCCGGGCGGGGGCGGGAACGGAGCAGCCGTCTCGATCAAGTGCTTGTAGTAGTCGAGCGACTTGGCCATGTCGACGGTGACCGCGGCGGTGACCCGTCCCTGGTAGCCGTAGACCACGGCCAGACGGCGGGCCTCCAGAGAACCTTGGGCGATGACCACATGGTCGGAGTAGGTGGGCACGCCCACCGACTTGATGTTGAGCCCGAACTGGGTCGACCAGAACGACGGGACGGCGAGGTGCGGACGCCGCAGCGGCCCCGGACTGACCATGTTGTGGGCCGCCACCTCGGCCTGCGCGACCGCGTTGCCCCAGTGCTCCAGCGAGAGCATCTGGTACCCGAACAGCGGGTGCGGGAACCGGGAGACGTCACCGGCCACGAAGACGTCGTCGGTGACGATCCCGTACATGTCGAAGGCCCGGCACCCGGCGTCGCACGCGATTCCGCGCGGACCCGCCGCCAGCCCGGACTCCGCCAACCACTCGACGTTGCGGACCGCCCCCAACGCCACGACGCACACATCCGCGTCGACACGACTGCCGTCGGACAGGTCCGCACCAATGAACCGGCCGTTCCCGTCCCCGCGCAGAGCGGTGACCGTCACCCCGCAGCGCAGGTCCACGCCGTGATTGCGGTGCATGGCGGCCGCCAGTTGCGACAGGGTGCCGCCCAGCGCGCCCACCAGGGGTGCGGGGCCGCGTTCCGCGACCGTGACCTCGATTCCGCGCTCCCGGCAGGCCGAGGCGATCTCCGAACCGGTGAAACCGGCACCGATCACCAGCACCCGCCCCGGCCCGGCGCCCAGCCGCTCGGCCAACTCCCCGGCCTCGTCACTGGTGCGCAGGGTGAACACCCCGTCCAGGGAGGCCTCGTCCGGGTTGGGCCAGGGGCGCGCCCGGGTCCCGGTGGCGATCAGCAGCCGGTCGAACGGCAGCGACTCACCGTCGGCCAGCGTCACCCGTTTCTCCAGGGGGTCCAGACCGGTGGCGGCCACACCCAGCCGCCAGTCGGCGTCCGGGTCCCGGCGCATCGGCAGCGCCGTGGTATCCGCCGGGGTCTTGCCGAGCAGTACCTGCTTGGACAGGGGTGGGCGGTCGTAGGGCGGATGAGGCTCGTCCCCCACTACGGTGAGTGAGCCGGTGAAGCCCTGCTCGCGCAGCGTCTCCGCGGCCCTCAGCCCGGCCAGCGACGCGCCGACGATCACGATGCGGCCGTCGCGCAGATCACCGGGCACCGGCGCTCACCTCCGCGCCGAGGAGGATGGCCTGGACCGGGCATGCCGCCGCGGCCTGACGCACGCGCTCGACCTGGTCGTCCGGGACGGCGGTGGCGTACAGCAGCCCCTCCTCGCCGTGCAGCTCGAACACCTCCGGCGCGAGGAACACGCACTGCGCATAACCCTGGCAGCGCGTGAGATCCACAACGGTCTGCATCCTCACCACCTCCTCCGTGGCCTCACCCCCTCACTTCCAGCATGGGGGGAGACCCGGAAGCCCGCACGGCCACGACTCGGCTCCCCGATGAGCTGGGCGGCGGCCCGTGTCACGGGCCTCACCCTTGGAGCGAGGACAGCGCGTGCGTGGGCGTTGGCCGCAACGCCCACTCCGACGGTCAGGAGGCCGTCCGCTGCCGGAGCAGTTCGAAGGAGATGTGCGGGGACAGCGCGCGGAGGAAGTCGGGCGCGTCGAAGATTTCACCGGCGGAGGCGACTCCGACCATGCGGGTCCGGCCGGTGAGGACGCGGTGGACCGCTTCCACCGCGAGCGGCGCGCTGACGGCGTAGATGTCCCGGCCGCTTGCCACAGCACGCCGTTCGGTGCCGCCGGAGCGTACGACGGCGTCGACGACGAAGGTCTGGTCCGACCGCCCGTTCTCGTCGGCCGCGGTCGGGGCCGGTGTGTCCGGGGCCGAGAGGTCCCTGGCCGCTTCGATCGTCATATGGGTGCGTACCTCGGGGATGGAGAGGTGGCTGGGAAGGGTGACCACGTCGGTCATCGTGAACTCCCCGACGACCTCCCTGGTGCCCATCGGGTCGGGGAAGGGCCACTTCAGGAGCGTCGGCTTGTCGTCGTGGTACTCCAACCGCCCGTTCGTGTAGCGGACGCGCCGGCCGCCTCGCCGCTCCTGGGAGACCGTGCCCGCAGTGCGTGTCCCGGAGGTGGGGCGCCAACTGCTCAGTCCGTAGGCGATGTTCACTTCGTCGGCGACCGTCCAGTCCCCCATCGCGGCGGTGGCCAGCAGGTCGCCGAGGCCTCCGTAGAAGGCCATCGCGGGGACGATCACGGCTCCCGCCGCGCGGGCGCGGTCCGCGAAGTGCGTGAACGTGTCGAGGTTGGCCTCGATCTCGGCCGCCACATCGATGTACGGGATCCCGGCGCGCAGTGCCGCCTCGATCACAGGAGCCGCGGTCATGGCGAAGGGCCCGGCGCAGTTGATCACCGCGTTCGCACCGTCCAGGGCGCGGTCGAGCGAGGCAGGGTCGTCGACCGACGCCGGCCGGACCTCGAGTCCGGGGGCGGATGCCGCCAGCGCGCGCAGCTTGCCTGCGTCGCGGCCGGAGAGCACCGGGACGAACCCGCGATCTCGCAGCTCTGCCACCACAAAGCGTCCGGTGTGCCCGTAAGCGCCGAACACCGTCACCGTCTCTACTGATCCCATGAGTTCTCCCCTGTGCCCGAATGATCCGCTGAGAACATCCTGGCGAGGGTGGGCGCTCTGCCGTGAGTGTCCGGAACGACGTACCCCGTACAGTTTCGGACATGGGTACTGTCGCGCTGGCCGTCACCGACGGGATGCTGCACTTCGAACTGTCCATGGCGTACGAGGTGTTCGGCGCCGCTCCGGTCGACGTGGCCGTCCCCTGGTACGACGTCGAGGTCTGCGGGTCGGACGCCGTGCGGGTCGGGCGGTTCCGGCTGGAGCCCGACCATGGGCTCGACCGCCTCCGGCATGCCGACACCGTGATCGTCCCCGGCTGGGCGGACATCGACGTGGACCCGCCCGCCGATCTCGTCGGCGCGGTGCGCGCGGCCCACGAGGCGGGGGCGCGCGTGGCCTCCCTGTGCACGGGCGCGTTCGTGCTGGCCGCCGCCGGCCTGCTGGACGGCAAGCGCGCGACCACGCACTGGGCGCACACCGAGGTGCTGACCACCCGCTACCCGCGCGTGGAGGTCGATCCGGATGTGCTCTACGTGGACAACGGCAGCGTGCTCACCTCCGCGGGCAAGGCCGCCGCGATGGACCTGTGCCTGCACCTCGTCCGTCTCGACCACGGCTCGTCCGTCGCCAACGCCGTCGCCCGCCGCCTGGTGGTGCCGCCGCACCGAGCCGGTGGCCAGGCCCAGTTCGTCGCCGCCCCGGTGCCCACCCGGGACGACCACCCGCTCGCCGCGCTGCTCCCCTGGGTGATCGAACGCCTCGACCACCCGCTCACCGTGGAGGACCTGGCACACCAGGCACGCATGAGCTCGCGCAATCTGGGCCGCCACTTCAGGGCGGTAACCGGTACCACTCCACTGCAGTGGCTGCTGACACAACGGATCCGCCGCGCCCAGGAGTTGCTGGAGACCACCGACGACGTTGTCGAAGTCATCGCGACAGCCACCGGCATGGGCACCGCCACGACGCTGCGCCGACACTTCAACCGCACGGTCGGCGTGCCTCCGGACACCTATCGCCGAACTTTCCGCTCACGGCCCCCCGCCGGCTCGAACGACGACCGGTAGCGCCGACGCCGACACTGGCGATCCCCTGTCCGGCCGGCAAAGCGCACGGTTCGCTCAACTCTCCTTAATTCTCATGCGTTCGGCCTGCGTCACCCCATACGATCCCCTCGCCGCTCGTACACCAGTGCGTATCCGGGCACCGTGTGCGGGCATCCAACCGGGAGGGACCACTTGACCATGTCCTTCGGCGCGCGCCCGCGTGCCGTCCTCGCTTCTCTGGGAACCCTCGGCCTGTTACTGGCCGCCGCCGTGTCGCCCGCGAGTGCGGCCGGGGGAACGCCCATCACGCCCACCCAGCTCTTCAACGGCTACCGGAACTGCTCGACCGACGCGGACCGGCCCACGTATCTGCCGTCCCGTAGCAACGTTGTCGTCGAGGGCATCCCCGGGACCACCGACACGACCGACAACTCCCCGCTCACCGCGCGGTATCAGGTCTGGCCGGTCACCGACCCGTCGCAGACCACGACGGTCACCCACGACCGCGCCACCCCCGGGTTCGAGGCCACCAGCCTCCTGCCCAACGACATGCTCGTCGACGGGCAGACCTACGCCTGGCGGGCCCAGACGGTGGCCGGGGACGCGGCCTCGGACTGGTCCGTCCCCTGTTACGTCACGATCGACGACACCTTCCCGGCGAGCGTGCCCACCATCTCGTCGCCGAACTACCCGCCGGACCGGTGGAACCAGGGCGGCGACCCGGTCACGATCACGTTGAACGCCAACGGCGCCGACGATGTCGCCGGGTTCCAGTATTCCTGGACAGGGTCCCTCGAGACCATCGTTCTCGCGCACATCGGCGACCACGGCATCCCGCAGCCCAACGACCCGTACGCGGACCCGGGACACTTCACGCGCGCCGACGCCCCCGGCGGTTCGGCCACGGTCAACCTGATTCCGCCGTACGGCGGCGGTTTCATGACCCTGTGGGTGCGCAGCCTCGACCGGGCCTTCCACCCGTCGGAAACCACCAGCTACCAGTTCCACGTCAGTCCCACGCCGCCCACCGTCACCCCGGCGGACCCGGCACCCGAGTTCGGCGACACGACCACGTTCACGTTCCGGCCCGACGCCACGCTCCAGTCGAAGAGCCCGGTCGTCAGCTACTCCGTGCATACCTTCGGCGGTCCGCACGGCGACAAGACCGTCGACGTCGCGGCGGCGGCGGACGGCACGGCGACGACAGAGCTCACGATGGACGGCATCGACGGCGAGCATCTCCAGGTGACCAGCAAGAGCGCGAACGGCTGGCTCAGTGACGCGGCGTCGTGGGACATCTACTACGACACCACCCCCACCGTCGCTTCCGACGTCTACCCCGAGAACGATTCCGGCGGCGGCGTGGGCGTCCCGGGCACCTTCACGTTCACGCCGAAGGTGAAGGGCATCGCGAGCTACACCTACTCCTTCAACGGGGACCCGGAGGTCACGGTCGCCGCGGGAGCCCACGACACCGCGAGCGTCGACTGGACCCCGACCTCGGACGGCTCCAACGAGCTCCAGGTCTACGCGACGACCAGCTCCGGCATCCAACTGTCGCCCTATTACTACTACTTCACCGTGAACTGAATCCGGGCACTGCCCACGCATTGCCCACGCATCGGCCATGTCGAGCCCACGCAGCCGCCGGTGGGCTCGGGCGGCTGCGACACCCCCGTCACCCGGATGCGGTCACCTGCGTCGCCACTCCTCGGCCAGCAGTTCGTACGAGCGCACCCGGTCCGCATGCCTGTGGGTGATGGTCGTGATCAACAACTCGTCGGCCCCGGTGGCCTCCTGGAGCTGTTCCAACTGGTCGGCGACGTGTCCCGGGGAGCCCACGAACTGGGTCTCGACGCGATCCGCGACCAGCGCCCGGTCCTCGTCGCTCCACACGTGGGCGCGGGCCTCCTTCGGGGTCGGGAACTCGATGGCGCCCTCGGCGGTGCGGATGCTGCGGACCCAGAGGCCGTAGCCGGTGGCGAGTTCGCGCGCGGTGTCGTCGTCCTCGGCGACGACCACGTCCGCGGACACGCTGAGGTACGGCTTGTCGAGGACGTCGGACGGCTGGAAGGCGGCGCGGTAGCCCTCCGCCGCCTCCAGCACCGTGGCCGGACTGACGTGGTAGTTCGCCGCGAACCGCAGCCCGTTGCGGCCGGCGACCGTGGCGCTCTGACCGCCGCTGCTGCCCAGGATCCACACCTGTACGTCCGCGCCCTCACCCGGGACGACATGCGCCTCGACACCGTCCGCCGACCGGTACGTCCCCGCGAGCAGCGCGAGGATGTCGTCGATCTGCTCGCCGTAGTCCTGCGACCGGGCGTGCGGCTGTTGGAGCAGCGTGCGCTGGAGGGCGACGCGGGGTGAGCCGAGCAGATACTCGAAGGAGAACCGGGGCGGGATGCGCAGACCGCCCGGGGCGCGGCCGTCGACCACGGGGGTCGCGGTCGGCAGCGAGGCGGTGGGCCCTCCCGGCGGGCGCCCGCCGGAGCGGCCGAGGCCCAGGTCGAGGCGGCCGGGGTGCAGGGCGTCGAGCAGACCGAACTCCTCGACCGTGGACAGCGCGGTGCGGTGCCCGAGCTGTACGGCGCCCGAACCGAGCCTGATGGTGGAGGTGGCGGAGGCGGTCAGGGCGAGGACCACCGCGGGAGAGGTGCCGGCGACTCCCGGGTTGAGGTGGTGCTCGGCGAACCAGTAGCGGGCGTACCCGAACCGCTCCGCCTGCCGGGCCAGGTCGACGGAGTTGCGCAGGGCCTCGGTCGCGGTGGAGCCGGAGGAGATCGGGACGAGGTCGAGGACACCCAGGGGGATGTCGGACATGGGGCGGGGCTCCTCAGCGGTCGGCGGGGACGGACGCGGGCTCCGCGCGGACCGGGCCCCACGAAAACGGTGGATCGGGGATCTCGCGGCGCAGCACCGGTGCGACCTCCGACTGGAAACGCTCAAGGGAGTCGCGGTGCTGGGCGTCGCCGAGACCGCTCGCGTCCGCGTGCAGATGCAGCACCGTGTGCCCGAACCGCTCGTGGTAGCGGTGCACCTTGTCGATGATCTGCTGGGGGCTGCCGATGAGGGCCGAGCTGCGCTCGACGAAGTCCTCCAGGGTGGGGAAGACGGGCTCCAGGCCGAGGCTCTTCTGGAAGGCCAGGTTCCCCTCGAACACCGGGCGGTACGCGGTCAGTGCCTCCTGCGACGTACGGGCCACGTAGAGGCCCGCCGTGCCCGCGCCCACCGCGATGTCGGCCGGGTCGTGGCCGTAGTGCTCCCAGCGCTCGCGGTAGTAGCGGATCAACTCGGCGTAGGGCTCTATGGGGTTGGTGACGTTGGCGGAGAAGAGGGGGTCGCCGTAGCGGGCGGCCAGGTCGACCGACTCCTTGCTGGTCGCGCTGCCGTGCCAGACCCGGATCGGCTGCTGGTACGGCCGGGGCCACACCTCCGCGTCCTTGAGTCCCGGGCGGAAGCGGGTCTCGGCGGTCACCTTGTCCTGGCGCCAGATCGTCCGGAACACCTCGTAGCTCTCGGCGTTGCGGTCCCACTGGTCCTCGGGGGTGACGTCGAAGAGGTCGCGCTGGGCTACCCCGTTGCCCTTGCCGATGATCAGGTCCAGGCGACCGTCGGAGAGGTGGTCGAGGGTCGCGTAGTCCTCGTACGCGCGTACCGGGTCGAGAAGGCTGAGCGTCGTCACGGCCGTGAACAGGCGGATGCGCTTGGTGAGCGCGGCGACGTGGCTGAGCACGACGGGCGGTGAGGAGGAGATGAACGGCCGCTCGTGCCGCTCCCCCACGCCGAAGCCGTCGAAGCCCAGTTCCTCGGCGAGCAGCGCGTTGTCGAGGACCTCGCGGAAGCGGTCGTGCGTGGGCTTCCGTACGCCGGTGATCGGGTCGGGCCGGTGCACGATCAGGGTGATGGCCAGGAATTTCATGACGCCGCTCGTTCGTCGCGCACGGTGTCCGGGTGGGCGAGGCCGAGGTGGTCGCGCAGGGTCGTGCCCTCGTACTCCGTGCGGTACACCCCGCGCTCCTGGAGCAGCGGGACCACCGTGTCGGCGAAGGTGTCGAGGCCGCCGGGGGTGATGTGCGGGACGAGGATGAAGCCGTCACTGGCGTCGGCCTGCACGAAGGAGTCGATGGTGTCGGCGACGGTGGCCGGGGAGCCGACGAAGGTCTGCCGGTTGCCGGTCTCGATGACCAGATCGCGGATGGACCACTTGTTGGCGGCCGCGAGCTCGCGCCACTCCCGGGCGGTGGCCAGCGGGTCACGGTACATCCGTACCTGGGCGCGGCCCCGGGCGATGGTGTGCTCGCCGAGGTCCGGGTCGATGTCGGGCAGCGGGCCGTCCGGGTCGTACGCGGACAGGTCGCGGTTCCAGACGAACTCCAGGTGCTTGATCGCGGTGGCGCCGCTGACCTGCTGGCGGCGCACCTCGCGGGAGATCTCCTCCGCCTCGGCGTCCGTGTCGCCGAGGACGAAGGTCGCGGCGGGCAGGATCAGCAGTTGGTCGCGCGTACGGCCGTAGCGGGCGAGGCGTCCCTTGACGTCCTTGTAGAACGCCTGGCCCTCCTTGAGGGTGGCGTACCGGCTGAAGATCGCGTCGGCGCCGGAGGCGGCGAACTCGCGCCCCTCCTCGGAGTCTCCGGCCTGGAAGACGACCGGGCGTCCCTGCGGGCTGCGCGGGACGTTGAACTGCCCCTGGATGTCGAAGTGTTGGCCCTGGTGCACGAAGGCTCCGGCCTTCGCGTCGCGCAGGAAGGTGCCGGTCCGCTGATCGGCGACGATCTCGTCCCCGTGCCAGGAGTCGAAGAGCTCGTTCGCCGTGGTCAGGAACTCCTTGGCCCGGGTGTAGCGCTCCTCCTGCGGGAGGAAGCCGCCGCGGCGGAAGTTCTCGCCGGTGAAGGCGTCCCAGGAGGTGACCACGTTCCAGGCGGCGCGGCCGTCGGAGAGGTGGTCGAGGCTGGCGAACTGACGGGCCACTTCGTAGGGCTCGTTGAAGGTGGAGTTGATGGTGCCGGTCAGGCCGAGGTGTTCGGTGACGGCAGCGAGCGCGGTGAGGATCGTGAAGGTGTCGGGGCGGCCGACGACGTCCAAGTCGTAGATCTTGCCGCCCTGTTCGCGAAGTCGCAGTCCCTCGGCGAGGAACAGGAAGTCGAACTTGGCGCGCTCGGCGGTGCGCGCGAAGTGGGCGAAGGAGCTGAACTCGATGTGGCTGCCGGCCTCGGGGTCGCTCCACACGGTGGTGTTGTTGACGCCGGGGAAGTGCGCCGCGAGGTGGATCTGCTTGCGGGGCTTGTCCTGTGACGTGCTGCTCATGCGTGGGTCCCTCCGGCTCAGGCGGTGGCGGCGTAGCGGTTGGCGGGGCGGGAGAGCCCGAGCAGCCCGCGCAGGGTGTCGGCCTCGTAGGACTGCCGGAAGACGCCCCGGCGCTGGAGTTCGGGCACGAGGCCCCGGGTGATCGCGGGCAGGTCGTGGCCGACGACGGCGGGACGCAGCCGGAAACCGGACAGCCCTGCATCCCCCAACTCCTGGAGCAGATCGGCCAGTTGTGCGGGTGTGCCGGTGAAGATCCGCGCGTCGCTGGTGTAGGCGTGGCCGGCGAGGGCGTCGAGGCGCTCGCGGCGGGCCGCGGCGGCGGCCGGGTCGTCGTCCAGGAACACCACGAGGTCGCCGAAGAGGTGCAGGGGTTCGTCGGTGCGGCCGGCCGCCGTCCGCTCGGCACGGATCTCCTCGACTATGGCACGGGCCTGGTCGGTGTCATGCGGGGTCACGTAACCGAGGTCGGCGGCCTGGGCCACCAGCCGGTAGGGGACGGTCGCGTGGGCCAGGGCGCTGACGATCGGCTGGCCCTGCGGTGGGCGGGGGGTGATCGAGGGGCCCTTGACGCTGAAGTGCTTGCCCTCGAAGTCGATGTAGTGCAGTTTGTCGCGGTCGAGGAAACGGCCGGTGGCGACGTCACGGATCTCCGCGTCGTCCTCCCAGCTGTCCCAGAGCCGGCGCACCGCTTCCACGTAGTCCGCGGCCTCGTCGAAGAGGTCGGTCGTCAGCTCCCGCACGGCCGGGCTGTCGAAGTCCTCGATGCGCAGCGGCGGGAACGTACGGCGGCCGAAGTGCGCGGCCTCGTGGGTGCGGGCCGACACCTGCACCCGTACGCCCGCACGGCCCGTGCTCACGTAGTCGAGCGTGGCGATCGCCTTGGAGAGGTGGAAGGGCTCGGTGTGGGTGACCACGGCTGTCGGGACCAGTCCTATGTGGCTGGTGAGCGGGGCGACGCGGGCGGCGATCAGGACGGCGTCCAGACGCCCGCGGACCTGGTCGGTGCGGTCGTCGGGCTCGGTGAGGTGCGAGGACTGGAGCCCGAGGGCGTCCTCGATGGTCACGAAGTCGAGGAGACCGCGCTCGGCCTCGGTGACCAGGTCCGTCCAGTACCCGGCGGTGAGCAGCTCATGAGGGCGGGCCACCGGCTCGCGCCAGGCGGCCGGGTGCCAGCCGGCGCCGTCGAGCGCGACGGCGAGGTGAAGAAGGGGGGACGAGGGGGAGGAATCGGGCAGCGAAGATGATGCGGACACGGAGGGGTTGCCTTCCTGGTCGACCGTACGAGAGCGCGGCCCTCTACGCGGAGGGCGGGGCGGCGGGGTGACAGGTCAGGGACGACAGAGCGCGCCGGCCACGCGCTGCAGATCGATGTGCGGCCGGGAGTAAAGACGTACACGGCGGCGCGGGGTGAGCACCATGACGCGGAGACCGGACCCGACTCGCACGTCGCTCACCTCCGCCCTTGCGTCCCGGCGGGCTCGTGGCCGCGCCGACATCGTGCATCCCTTCAACACAACGGCCCGCCTACGCCGTCTGTTCCTGCTGGGCGCCCGGAGTTCGGACGAGGAGGAACTCCGAGCGGCGGCGCAGGGTGAAGCCGATCGACTCGTAGAGCCGGATCGCGCCGGTGTTGGTCGCGGAGGCGTGCAGGAAGGGCGTGTCTCCGCGCTCCCTGATGCCTGCGGCGACGGCGCGGACCAGTCGCGTGGCCAGGCCCTTGCCGCGGTGGTCCGGGGCGGTGCAGACCGCGCTGATCTCGGTCCAGCCGGGCGGGCGCAGCCTCCCCCAGCCTCCGGCCGGGGGACCCCCATCTCGCTTCGCTCGCCGGCCAGGGCGATGAGCCGGCCGCGGTGCCGGATGCCGAGGTAGGTGCCGAGTTCGACCGTGCGGGGCAGGAAGGGCCCCGGCTCGGTCAGGGCGATCAGGTCCAGGATCTCGGGCACGTCGTCCGGCCCGAGCCGCACCGCTTCGGGGGCGGGCTCGGCGCGCAGCGCGGTGTCGACCAGTTGTACGCCCTGGCCGTGCTGCACCGTCTCCCAGCCCTCGGGCACCGACTTCGCCCCGGTCACGGGGGTGACGGTGCCGGGGCCGACGAGTGCGGCGAGGTCGTCCCAGGCGCGTGGGTCGGCCGGGTCGGCGAGGGCGGTGAACGGGGAGACGTCCAGGGGGTAGCGGGCGGCGCGGCCGACGCGCTCGGCGAGGTGGGCGTGCGGGCCGGTCAGCGCGGCCCAGGCGGCGTTGTCCAGGATGTGGGGCGCCGCAGGGCTCTGCGGCGGGGCAGGTCGGGCAACGGTGGACATGGTGGTGTCGGACCTCCTGGGCGCGGTCAGGAGTTGTCGAGCGGCAGGCCGGGCGGGTTGATCTGCGAGGTGCTGACGGCCTCGTTGGAGAGGTTCCAGGCGGCGAGCCACTTGGCGTACTGACCGTTCTTGATGAGGTGGTTGATCGCGTCGGCGACCGGCTTGGCCAGCCCGCTGTCCTTCTTCGCGGTGGCCGCGATCAGCCCCTGGAGCGTCGCGCCCGCGCCGGAGAACTTGCCCGCGTTGCGGGTCGGGTTGGGCGTCTTCGCCGTCTGGGTGATGTGGTACGAGATACCGGGGTTGGGTCCGAAGTAGGCGTCGATCTTCCCGCTGGACAGCGCCAGATAGACGCTGTTGTTGTCCTGGAAGTACTTGACGGTGAGCTTCTTGCCCTCCTTCGCGAGCTTCGCCTTCCACTCCAGCAGGAGCTTCTCCTGGTTGGTTCCGGCGCCCACGGAGACGGTCCGGCCGGCCAGGTTCTCGTAGTCGCCGGCGAAGTTCCAGGTGCTCTTCGTCGGCACCTCGAAGGCGAGGTTGTCCTGCCGGTAGGAGGCGAACTCGTACTTCTTCTTGCGTTCCTCGGTGTCCGTGACGTTCGTGAAGGCGACGTCGACCTTGCCGCTGTCGATACCGACGAACAGGTTCTCCCAGGTCGAGTTCTTCACCTCCGGCTTCAGTCCGAGGACGGCGGCGACCAGTCGGCCGAGGTCGGGTTCGGCACCGGTGAGGGTCTTCTGGTCCTGGCCCACGTACGCCAGCGGCGGGAACCCGGCGGGCAGCGCGCCGACGCCGATGACCAGCTTGCCCCTCTTGGCGACCGACTTGGGCAGTTCGGCGCTGATGGACTTGACCTCGGACACCTTGAGGTCGGTCTGCCGTGCGGCGCCGTTGGAGAGCGCGCCGACGGTGACGGTGCCGGAGGCCGCGCTGCCGGAGGTGGTGGCCGCGTCGCTCTCTCCCCCGCACGCGGCGAGACCGGCGGCGAGGGTGGCGACGGCGGTGGAGGCGGTGAGGCCACGGAGGAGTCTGCTGCGGAGGGTGAGGGTGCGCATGGCTGTCCTTGTCCGATGTTCGTGAGTGAAGGTGAGGTGGGTGAAGGTGAGGTGGGTGAAGGTGAGGTGGGTGAAGGTGAGGTGGGTGAAGGCGCGCGGGACGAAGGCGCGGAGGATGAAGGAGGTTCAGAGGACCTTGCTCAGGAAGTCCCTGGTCCGCTCGTGTACGGGGTGGTCCAGCACCTCGGTGGGCGAACCCTGTTCCACCACCCGGCCCTCGTCGAGGAAGACGATCCGGTCGGCCACCTCACGGGCGAAGCCGATCTCGTGGGTCACGATGACCAGGGTGGTGCCGCTGGTCGCCAGGTCCTTGATGACGGCCAGCACCTCGCCGACCAGCTCGGGGTCGAGGGCTGAGGTGGGTTCGTCGAAGAGGATGACGCCGGGCCGCAGCGCGAGGGCACGGGCGATGGCGACCCGCTGCTGCTGGCCGCCCGACAACTGCCGTGGATAGGCGTCGGCCTTGTCGGCCAGACCCACTCGGTGGAGGAGGGTGCGCGCGAGTTCCCGGGCCTCGGGCCTCTTCAGCCGTCGGGTCGCCACCGGAGCGGCCGCCACGTTGTCCAGCACCGTCAGATGCGGGAACAGGTTGAAGTTCTGGAAGACGAACCCGATCCGGCCGCGCTGGGCCAGGATCGCCCGCTCGGTCAGCTCCTTGAGCCTCCCCCAGCCTTCGGCCGGGGGGACCCCCATCTCGCTTCGCTCGCCGTGCCTGCGTACGCCGATGAGCTCGCCGTTCAGGCTGACATGGCCGATCTCGGGCTTCTCCAGGTGGTTGATCACCCTGAGGAGGGTGGACTTGCCGGAGCCGGACGGGCCGAGGATCACGGTGACCTCACCCGGCGGTACGGTCAACTCCACCCCGTTCAGAACGCGTTGGGTGCCGTACCACTTGTGCACATCACGCACCTCGACGGCGGCCGGCCGGATCGCGAGCGTCTCGTCGGTCATATCGCCGCCTCCTTGCGGACCCGCGCCCGCAGGTCACGCAGACCGGTGCGGACCTTCTGCAACGGGGTAGGCGGGAGGGAGCGCAGCGCGCCCCGCGAGTAGTACCGCTCGACATAGAACTGGATGACGGACACGACGCTCGTGAGGATCAGATACCAGGCGGTGGCGACAAGCAGCAGCGGCACGATGTCGCCGGGGTAGGTGGAGCCCATGCTCTGCACCGAGCCGAAGAGGTCGAGCAGCGAGACGTAGAAGACCAGCGAGGTTCCCTTGATCAGGCCGATCAGCTGGTTGACGTAGTTGGGGGTGATGGAGCGCAGTGCCTGCGGGAACACGATCCTCGTGAACTGGTAGCCCTTGGGCAGACCGAGTGCGGAGGCCGCTTCGTGCTGGCCCTGGTCGACGGAGAGGATGCCGCCGCGGACCACTTCCGCCGCGTACGCCGCCTCGTTGAGGCTCAGTCCGACAACCGCGACGACCATGTCGGTGGCGAGCCGGGACTCGTCGAAGGTGAGGAAGGCGGGGCCGAAGGGGACGCCGAGGCTCAGCGTCTTGTAGAGCGCGCTGAAGTTGTAGAGGAAGAGCAGGACGACGATGAGCGGCACCGAGCGGAACAGCCAGATGTAGACCCAGCTCACCGCGCGCAGTACGGGGCTCCTGGAGAGTCTGGCCAGTGCGAGCAGGATGCCGCCGAGCAGGCCCAACGCGGCGCTGTAGAGGGTCACTTCGAGGGTGATGAGCAGACCGTCGAGGATCGTGGGACGCAGGAACCAGTACTGGAACCGGTCCCACTGGAAGAACGGGTTGGTCGCCAGCCCGTGGACGATCTGGGCGACCACGACGAGCACGATCGCCGAGGCGATCCAGCGGCCGGGGTGGCGCAGGGGCAGTACGCGCTGGGTCGTGGTGAGGCGGGGCTCCGTCGTGCTCAACGGCACGGCGGAGCCCAGGGATTCACTCATGGAGGGCTCCAACGAATGCGGACACACCGCCGCCGCGGCCCGTACGACGGCGGTGCGCGCGGGGACAGACGGATGTCAGGGGGGACGGAGGGGGAGGCTCACCGACGGAGCGCCGACAGGGCGGCGGGCGAGGGAGGTTGAGCCGTGCGGACGTTCAACGCCGCAAAAGGCGGAAGCGGTCAGCCCTGACAGAGACAGCGGGCGCCACGGGCGGTACAACACAGTGCGGCGGCGGAGCAGCCGTGGCGCCGCGGAGCGGTCGTCCCGTCAGCTGCGTACATCGCGTTCACCGTCACCATTCCGCCTCGTTGGGCCTCACACGTACCGGAATCGATCCGGCCCGATGCGGCGTAAGTTAGACACGGCCCCAAACGAATGTCAACGCGCACCGGCCGGAATGACCACGTCGTGAGACCGCGCATATGCCTTCTTGACGGCTCCGCGGACCACACCGAGACTGACAGGGACGGTCACGATTGTCAGCGCCCGTCGTGCGGGGTTCTCCCGTTCGACGCGGTTATCGGCCCCGGCCCGCTGACAGGCAACCCTTCCACCGCGACGGGGTGCCCCGGGTGACGACCGGGTCCCGCCGGAGCGGCGGGACAAGCGTGGTCTCGCCTCTCGCGAGCCCCGGACACGGGAGCGATGGGAATGGCCAGGAGGAGCACCAGCGGTCTGACCAGGCGCCTGCACATCGATCTGCAGCGGGTCTCCAGCGCCTACTAGTCACACGGTCCGTCCGTCGAGTCCGGCATGTCCCACGATCCGGACCGGTCCGTACGTCAGCGCAGTCACTCCGTTCCGCCACCGCCGCCCTGTCGGCTGCGGGGCTTCGACGTTCCCTGGAGAGTCATGCCCAAGACAGTTTCGCTCGGGGCCCCTCGCCCCCACCGCATCAACAGCCGCATCGGCGTGGGCCTGGCCGGCGGTTTCTACCCGGCGCCGCACCGCTATCAGCTGTACCTCTGCGAGGGCTGTCCGCGTTCGCTGCGCATCTCGATCACCCTGGAGCTGCTCGGTCTCCACGACTCGGTCGCCATCACGCTGCTGACTCTTCCCGCCGAGACACCCGGTGCGTTCGCCGCACTGCGCGGCGCGTACGAGGCCACCTGGCACCACTACGACGGTCCGCTCATCGCGCCCGCACTGTGTGACCGTTGGAGCGGAAGGATCGTGAGCAACCACACGCCCGACATCCTGCGCGACCTCGCCGGGCTGCCGACCTGCCGGGACGACGCCCGCCTCCCCCGGCTGCACCCACCGGCCCTCGTCGCGGACATCGACGTCTTGCGCGAACTCCTCGACCGGGACGTCACCCCCACCGCACCACCGCAGGCGCGCACGACGGCACTCGAGGCGCTGGACCGCCAACTCGCGGCGAGCGCCTACGCGTTGGGCGACGAGCTGACGGCCGCGGACGTCGACCTCTGGGTGGCCCTGACCCAGCTCGGCCCGACGGAATCCCTCTCTGGGTACGGTCGACTCCGGGATTACGTACATCGGCTCGACGCCCACCCGGCCTTTCACGGCAAGGTGCGCTGAGCGCGTACGCCAAGGCCGCCGGGGCCGGTAGGGCCGCAGGGCCCCGGCGCCGCGTCGGCTCAGGCCTTGGCGCGGGTGAAGACGAGCGTGCTGGTGACCGTCGTCAGACCGCGGATCATGCCCATCTGGTTCCAGCCCATGTCGAACTGGTCGCGGTCCACGGTGAACTCCGCGGTGAGCGTGACGGTGTCGGCGCTCGCCCCGGTCACCCGGCCGGTGACGGGCTGCGGCCGGCTGATGCCGCGCACGGTCAGCTGCCCATTGATCTCCACCGTGTCGTCCTGACCGAGGGTGGCGTCGCGGACGGCGAAGGTGATCGCGGGGTGGCGGTCGGCGTCGAAGAGGTCGGCGGAGCGGAGGTGCTTGTCCCGCTTGGCGTTCTTGGTGTCCAGGGACGCGACGTCCAGGGTGATGGTGCCGCGGGCGGTCCCGTCGGGCTGTACCTCACCCTCTCCGGTGACTCCGGTGAAGGTGCCCTTCACGTTGACCATGCCCCACATCGTCTTGTGCTGGATGGCGACGACGGTACGGGCGGGGTCGAGCTGCCAGAGGCCGGTTTCGACGGCGACGGTCATGTGAGTTCTCCAGACGGTTACGGGCAGTGCGCAGGGGTGCGCGACGCACAGGGGCGCGCGGCGCACGGGGACTGTGGGGACAACGTGGTTATCCAAATTTGGATGACTCCACGCTAGCCGGTTCTTCAAATTTGGACAACCGGTAGACTTGGACACTATGGCCGACCCTTCCGCCCCCACTGACCTGCCCGAACATGAGCCGTCGGGCGACGGTGAGCTGCTGCCCACCCCACTGCGGGCCTGGATGCGTCTGCTGGCGGCGGCCGGGGCGATCGAGCAGCAGCTGCGTGCCCGCGTCAAGGACACCCTCGACGTCTCGCACGACGAGTTCCTGGTGCTGTGCCTGCTGGCCGACCAGCCCGGGTCCAGCCTGCGGATGACCCAGATCGCGGAACTGCTGGGCCGCCCCAAGACACGGCTGACCTATCAGGTGGCCTGTCTGCAGCACGCGGGACTGATCACACGGCGCTCGGCGTGCGGCGACCGGCGCGGTATCGAGGTGGCCCTCACGGACAAGGCGCGGCGGCTGCTGCGCGAGTCCACGGGGCCGCTGGCCGAAGCCGTCTCGCAGGCCATCGCGCAGACGGCCTGCGCGCAGCGGTACGAGGCACTGCACGACCTGTTGCCGCCCGCACCCCATCCCAGTGCGGACTCCGGGCCGACCCAGGGGGACGACACGACCTCCGAGCAACCGGGGAAGTAGCCCCTTCGGGGCCGAGTTCGCCTTCGGGCAGGCGGTCAGCGGCGACCGCCCCGTGCCGACTCGTTCTCCCGGCGTTCCCGGGCGGCGCGGTGCCGCTCGCCGCACACCCGGCGGTGCGGGTCGGCGTCGTGGGCGTCCTCGTGGGCGCGGCGCTCCGTGGCGCTCCACGCGCGGCGCGTCGCTGACCGTCGTATCGTCGCAGCCCGCATCCTGGCCTGGTGCGGGCGCCCGTACCCGCCCACGCAGGTCCCGCGCCGCCACCCCACCCACGGAGAACCATGGCCGCCGACAGCACGTCCACCGCCGACGACACCCCCGTCCGGGCACGCGCCGCCGCGCTCCTGCGTCGCCCCAGGCTGTGGCTGGTGCCGACCGTGCTGTGCGCGCTGCTGGCGTTCCTGCTGTCGCTGCTCTACATGGGCGGCATCGTCAACCCGAACGGGGAGCTGCACCACCTGCCCATCGGCATCGTCAACGCCGACCAGGGCAGACCCCTGCCCGGGCAGACCACGAACCTCGGCACACAGATCACCCGCTCCGTCATCGCCGACACCTCCGGCAAGGCCGACTGGCAACCCCTCACCCGCGCCCAGACCCAGGAGAAACTGGCCTCCGGCAAGATCTACGGCGCCCTGGTCGTCCCCGCCGACTTCACCACCACCACCGCCGCCCTCACCACCGCGAACGCCACCACCCGGCCCACCCTGATGGTGCTCACCAACCCCGGCATGGGCAGCCTCGGCTCCTCGCTCGCCGGCCGGATCACCCAACAGGCCGCCGAGCAGGCCTCCCTGGCCGTCGGCAAGCAGCTGATGGATTCCCCCGCCACCGCACAGGCCGACGCCACCACCCGACTCGTGCTGGCCGACCCCGTCGCCGTCACCACCCAGGTCGGCCACCCCATCGGTGACCACAGCGGCCTGGGTCTGAGCGCCTTCTACTACACCCTGCTCCTCGTCCTCGCCGGATTCCTCGGCGGCAACGTCATCAACAACGGCGTCGACACCGCCCTCGGCTACGCCGACAACGAGATCGGCCCCTGGCACACCCGCCGTCCCACCGTGCCCATCAGCCGTACCCAGACACTGCTGCTGAAGATGGCCATGACCGCGGGCATCACCGTCCTCACCACCACGCTGGTCATGATCGCGACCGTCGGCATCCTCGGCATGGACGCCTCGCACCTGCCGCTGTTGTGGGTCTACTCCTACTGCGCGTCACTCGCCATCGGCCTCGGCGTACAGGCCATCAACGCCGCCTTCGGGGGCATCGGCCAGCTCGTCTCGATGTTCGTGTTCATCGTCCTGGGCCTGCCGTCCTCCGGATCCACCGTCCCCCTCGAAGCCGTACCCGGCTTCTACCGTTTCCTGAGCGTCTTCGAACCGATGCGCCAACTCAGCGTCGGTGTCCGGGCCATCCTCTTCTTCGACGCCCGCGGCGACGCCGGTCTCACCCGCGCCTGGATCATGATCGCCGTCGGCTCCGCCCTCGCCCTCCTCTTCGGCCACGCCATGACCCGCTACTACGACCGCAAGGGACTGCACCGCTTCACCCCTCAGCCCGCCTGATCCCGCGGGACGTCACGGGGCGAGTCCTCGTCAGGATCCGGTCGTGGCGTTCGGGTCCCGCAGGCGCCGGACGGTTCCGCCGACCTTCGCACGCAACGGTTCCAGGACCTCCGGCTGTGCGCTGATCGCCCAGCGCGGGCCGACGAGAAACGTCCCGCCGTAGGCGGCGCTGTCCAGCCAGGTCAGTTTGTACCGCTCTTCGGGGAACGTCGTGATGAGGTAGTCGCCGGTCTCCGTGTGGCAGGCACCCTCGCGGAGTTCCCTCGCCTCGATGCGGATCGTGACCTTGCATCCGGTGAGGTTCGCGAGCACCTCGACGTCCGCGGGCGCCACCACCTCGACGGCGCCGGCCTTCTTCGAGGCCTTGCGCTCGGCCGCCGCCTCCTCCCCTCCGGCGTCGCAGCCCACGGCGGTCGGCTCGGGGTGCCCCCGGTGCGACCTTCCGTTCGTTCGGTCAGACCGGCCGCACCCCTCCTCACCTCCGGCCCGGCGGGCGTCAGCCTGGCCGAGCCGCGCAGGCGACTCCCCTTCGCCCGGACCGGGGAGCCCTCCGTTCCACACCGGACCCACCGCTGGATCAGGCCGAGTGGGCAGCCCCGGCCGGCTGGCGGGGGGCCTCCTCGTCCTCGATGGCGTAGGAGAGGAAGTCGTCCACCATCCGGTGGAACAGGGTGGCGAGCTGCTGCAGTTCCTGCGGCGACCAGTCCGCCAGAGCCATCTGCATACCCCGCGTGCTCGCCTCGCGAATGCGGTTGACCGCCTCCTCGCCCGCCGGGGTGATCTGGATGCGCTGCGCACGGCGGTCGTCGGGGTCCGGCACCCGGGTCACGAGACCGGCCTTCTGCAACTGCTGCACCTGGCGGGTGACATGAGAAGCCTCCACGGCCAGCCGGGCCGCGAGCTCACCGGGGCGCATGGGCTCGGAGTCGGCGATCTGCCGCAGCAGCGCCGTGGCGGCACGGTCCAGCGCCACCCCGGCCAGCGCCATCAGCCGATCGTGCTGGCGGATCCCTCTGGCCAGGTAGGTGACGCGGCTCAGGGCGCGCTCGATCTCCTGCATGGCGGCCGAGACGGGAACCTCTGCGGGCGGCGGTGTGGGCATGGCCCAAGTCTAGCATCTAATTGCCTGAGTCAAGTAACTTAGCAACCACTTGCTTGACTCAAGTACTTCACATATGCTTGCCTGACTCAAGTAAGCCAGTAGCCGGCACGCAGACCGGGGCCTCCTCGAGCGGAGGCGGCCTCGCCACGCCGAACCCGTGGGGACGGGGGACGGCGCGGTCCCGGGCCCGGCGGCCGGTTCACTCCCCCGTCCGCCGCCGGGCCCGAGGGCACCGACCCGCGTCATCTCTCCCCTGTCCACCGAGGTCGGCGTCCACCGCGCGTACCGAGCGAAGGAGCACGGCTTGAGCGGCACCGGCCCTGAAGGGCGCGGCGTCATCCACGGCTCGTCCGAGCCAGAAGCAAGCAACCGCCGCAGCGTCTTGAGAAAGTGAATCCCTCCATGGCCACCATGAAGTCCGTACAGACCGGCCCCGTCGACGCCATCGACGTCGTCGAGGTCGAGCGCCCCGTCCCCGGTCCCAAGGACGTCCTCATGCGCATCCGTGCCTGCGGCATCTGTGGAACCGACACCTTCTTCCTCCACCTCGGCGGCGCTCCTTTCGGCCCCGACGGCTCCATGGTCTCCATCCCCCTCGGGCACGAGCCCGCGGGTGAGATCGTCGAGGTCGGCGCCGAGGTCGAGGGCCTGAAGGTGGGTGACCGTGTGGTGGTCAACCCCCAGGACGCCCCCTCCGGCATCATCGGCTGCGGCGGCAGGTTCGGCGGGCTCAGCGAGTACCTCCTCATCGAGAACGCCGAGGCCGGCAAGAGCGTCGCCGTCTTCCCCGGGTCCGTTCCCTTCGACGTCGCCGCCCTCAACGAGCCCATGGCCGTCGCCCGCCACTGCGTCAACCGGTCCGAGGCCAAGCCCACCGACAAGGTCGTGATCTTCGGCGCCGGGCCGATCGGGCTCGGCGCGGCGATCTGGCTGAAGCTGCGGGGCGTGCGGCACGTCACGGTCGCCGACGTCATCCCCGAGCGCTTGGAGACCGCCCTCGCCATCGGTGCCGACGCCGTCATCGACTCCGCCGAGGAGAATGTGACCGAGCGGCTGACCGAGTTGCACGGGCAGGCCGCGAACGCACTCGGCCAGCCCCGTCCCGACACCGACATCTACATCGACGCGGCCGGTGTCGCCGCCGTCATCAACACCGCGGTCGAGTCGGCGAAGTGGGGGGCCAGGCTGGTCATGGTGGCCGTACAGAAGAAGTCCGACGCGATCGATCTCGGCGGGATGCTCCGCAGTGAGCTGACCCTCATCGCCTCGCAGGGCTACCCCACCGAGATCTTCGAGGTCACCCCCGAACTCATCGAGCACCACGAGCGCTTCGCCAAGCTCATCAGCCACCGTGTTCCCTTCGGTGACGCCAAGCACGCGTTCGAGCTCGCGTTGACGCCGGGTGCGGCGGAGAAGGTCGTCGTGACCTTCGACGACGAGCGGTAGTCGGTCTGTCGGGTGCGGGTGCGTGGGGGCTGGTCAACGCGCCCGCGCCCCTCAGAGATCCCGGGGCGCGGGCGCGTTGACCGGTGAACCGGACGGGCTACCTCCGACTCCTTCCGATCGACGCGGGGGCCAGCAGGAGGTTGGGGTCGGTGGCCGTGGTGTAGGCGGCGCTAAGGACGTAGAGCGTGCCTCGGCGCAACGCGAGGGAGGTCGGGTTCTGCAGGCCGTCGGCGGCGGTGAGTACCGTCGTCGAGGTACCGTCTCGCCGGATGCGTACGACCGTGTCGGGGCCGTTGAGCGCGGCCAGGATCTCGTCGCCGCGGCCGGTGAAGGCGAAGTCGTCTATGCCGGTGAGACCCGTCGCCCGGATCCGGACGGGCACGGGCCCGCCGTCGGGGCCGAACGGGATGCGCAGCACGGTGCCCCGGTCGAGGTTGGTCGCCCACAGCGCGTTGTCGTGGATCTTCAGACCGTTGACGCCGAGGAAGCCGGTCGAGGAGAGGTCGGGGGCGGCGGACCAGGTGGCCGGTTCGCTGCCGGTGGAAGCCTTCGTGGAGACGGTGTAGATCTTTCCCAGTACGGAGTCGGCGATGTAGAGCCTGCCGCGGTGTTCGTCCAGCACCAGTCCGTTGGGCAGGCCGTCCGCGGGCAGGGCGGCGACGCGCTGCGGGGTGCCGCCCGGGCGCAGCCGCCACAGGCCGGTCAGGTCCGAAGTGCCGGTGGCGTAGAGGAAGTACAGCGTGCCGTCGTGGGCCCGGGCTATGCCGGTGGTCAGGGCGAAGCCGAGGACCGGGGTGTGCACCCCGCCGTCGGCGGGCGCCAGCAGGGTCGCCAGGACGCGGGTCACGCCCGCCGTGCTGACGGAGGCCACCTGTCGGGCGGCCGCGAAGGTGACGTCGGCCGTCCCGTCGGGCTCCAGCGCGATGTTCTCCGGCATCTGCCCCCGGGCCAGGTCGAAGTGAGCGGCGATACGGGGCTTCGCGAGCGGCCCGGTGGCCGCCACCACGGGGGACGCGGTGAGCGCGGTCACGGCCGTCATTGCGGCGGCCGTGACTGTGTAGGCAAGTGCGGTCAGTTTCTCTCTCATGTTTCCTTCGCCGTTTCCTTCACTGTTTGCTTCGCGATGGTTTTCGGGCGCCCGGCGGACAGTCCGGGCGCCGCCGTGCTGTGGGTGAGGAGGGTCATGGCGGCCCGCGACGGTGAGTCGGCCTCGGTGGTCGCGACGACGACGTTCTGCCCCTGTTCGGTGTGCAGCGTCTGCTGGGTGACGTGCATGGCGCCCACCAGCGGATGCCGCATCTTGTGGACCGCGACGTCGCTGGTCTTGACCCGGTGGTCGGCCCACATCGCCGCGAACTCCGCGCTGTTGACGGTCAGTTCACCGACGAGCGAGGCGAGTCCCGGATCGTCGGGGTACTGGCCGGACGCCAGGCGCAACGTGCCCACGACGGCTCTGGCCTTGGCCGGCCAGTCCGCGTACAGATCGCGTGTGTGGGCGTCGAGGAACACCAGCCGGGTCATGTTGGGTCGTTCGCCCGGCCGGTCCGGGGCGTCCGGGTCGAAGTGTCCGGCGTACAGCGCGTGGCCGGCGCGGTTCCACGCCAGTACGTCGCCGTACCGGCCCGTCACCACCACGGGCACCTCCGTGAGCATGCCCAGGAGTTGGGCGATCGCCGGTGAGAGGCGTTCCGGCGCCGGGCGGCGCGAGCGGGTCCGGCGCCGGGCGCCGGCGGACAGCTCCCGCAGGTGGCGCCCTTCGGCCTCGCTCAGCCGCAGTGCTTGGGCGATCGCGTCCAGGACGTCCGGGGAGGCCTGGGACTACCCCTGCTCCAGCCGCGCGTAGTACGACTCGCTGACCCCGGCGAGCCGGGCCAGTTCCTCGCGCCGCAGCCCCGGCACGCGACGGCGTTCCCCGTACGTCACCACGCCGAGGTCTTCGGGCCGCACCTGCGAGCGGCGCGCCCGCAGAAACTCACCCAGCTGTCGTTTTCCGTCCATGCGCCGAGTATTGGGCTCCCCCGCGAGGGCCAACCACACCCTGATCGGGATACCCGGCGACGAAGAGGCGCCGTGCACCACGCTCGCGGACGAGGAGACGGGCGTTCGGCGACGGGGTGGCGGCCGGGTTGTAGCGCAGGCTCAGGTCCAGGTCGCCGTCGTGGAGCCACTGTCGCGGATGTCCGGAGTACGCGGTCATCAGGCGCGGTTCGATGCCGGGCCGGTCGCGGGCGAGGGCGGACAGCAGGCTCCGAGCAGGTCGGGTCGCGCTCTCCAGGAGGCCCGCCGAGGTCTCCATGAGCGACCATGATGGCATCACGGCCGCGTCGCCGCGGCCTCCCGGCCAGCCTCTGGAGGTCGCCCCATGACCGAGCTCTCCGAAGTGCTTCCGCTCTCCGGCATCACCGTCGTCAGTGTCGAGCAGGCGGTGGCGGCGCCCTACGCCACCCGTCAGCTGGCCGACCTCGGCGCCCGGGTGATCAAGGTGGAACGCCCGGGAGGCGGCGACTTCGCCCGTCGCTACGACACCACCGTGCACGGCGAGTCCAGCTACTTCGTGTGGCTCAACCGCTCCAAGGAGTCCCTGACCCTGGACCTGAAGTCGGCCCGGGGCCGGAACATCCTGGAGCAACTGCTCGCCGGTGCCGACGTCTTCGTACAGAACCTGGCGCCGGGAGCGGCCACCCGGCTCGGGCTGGACGCCCCGGCGCTGCAGGGGCGGTATCCGACCCTGATCCCCTGCACCGTCTCCGGATACGGGACCAGCGGGCCCTGGGCCGACCGCAAGGCGTACGACCTGCTCGTGCAGTGCCAGACGGGACTGGTCTCCCTGACGGGGAACGAGCACGGGTCCGCCCGGGCCGGGGTGTCGGTCGCCGACATCGCGGCCGGGATGTACGCCTACTCGGGCGTCCTCACCGCCCTGTTCACGCGCGCCACCACGGGAGTCGCCCGCGCGGTGGAGGTGTCGCTGTTCGAGGCGCTGGCGGAGTGGATGGGCCAGCCCGCGTACTACACGCGCCACGGCGGCACCCAGCCGCCGCGGCTCGGCACCCAGCACGCCACCATCGCCCCCTACGGTGCCTACCCCGCGGCCGACGGCAAGGACGTGCTCTTCTCCATCCAGAACGAGCGCGAATGGGCCGCACTGTGCGAGCGGTTCCTGGAGCGCCCGGACCTCGTCGACGACCCGCGTTTCGCCATCGGCTCGGACCGCGTGGCCCACCGGGAGGAGCTGAACGCGATCGTGGCCGAGCGGTTTCGCGTGCTGGACAGCCAGGAGGCGATGAAACTGCTGGACGCGGCGGGCATCGCCAACTCCGGCGTCAACACCGTCGAGGAGTTCCTCACCCACCCCGTGCTCGAGCAGCGCGACCGCTGGCAGGACGTACGGCTGCCCGGCGGCGCGGGGCCCGTGCCCGCGCTGCTGCCGCCCGTCGACCTGGCCGGGGTCACTCCCCGTATGGACGCCGTTCCCGCCGTGGGCGAGCACACCGACGCGATCCTGGCCGCACTGGGACACAGCGCGGCCGACATCGACGCCCTCCGGGCCGACGGCGTCGTCTGAATCCCCGGCCCCACGCCTCCCCTGCTGACCGAGCGGATGAAGAAGCTCGGGATCTTCGGGCTCGCCGTCCCCGAGGGCCACCGCGTCCGCGCGCGCAGACGCGGTCCGGGGGACGCCGAGCCGTGGACCGAGCTGTGCCGCCGCCATGGGCGGGCCGGGCGGCCCCTACTCGATGCCGTCGAGGAAGCCGAGCACGCGCCGGGTGAGCAGGGTGGCGGCGTGTTCGTCGTACGACGGCAGGCTGTTGTCGGCGAACAGGTGCTGCTTGCCGGGGTAGAGGAACAGTTCGGCGGTGTCGGGGGCCGACTCGACGAGGGCGCGGGCCGCCTCGAGGTCGCCCTCGTCGACGAAGTACTCGTCCGCGTCCATGCCGTGGATCTGGACCGGCACCTCCTGCGGCCAGCCGCCGCCAAACTCCGAGGTCGGGACGCATGAGTGGAAGAACAGCGCGCCCTTCGCGCCGGCCCGGGTCTGGGCGAGGTGCTGCGCCGGCAGGACGCCCAGCGAGAACCCGGCGTACACGAGTTCGGCGGGCAGCTCGGCCGCGGCGGCCCGTCCGCGCTCGACGAGGGTGCCGAACCCGACGCCCTGTGCGTGCGCGGCGCCCTCTTCCAGGTTCTCGAAGACCCGCCCTTCGTACAGATCCGGGACATGGACGGCGTGCCCCGCTTCCCTGAGTGACTCGGCGAACGCGTGCACGCCGGACGTCAGTCCCTGCGCGTGATGGAACAGCAGTACTTCAGCCATGTCGGCCTCCTCCGTCGGCGCGCAGCCCAGGTGCTCCGCGGGACCGAGTATGGACCGAGGCACTGACATCGCCCGGCGGTCGCCGTGCACCCCCGGCAAACACCTCGTCCGGTGGGCACGTGTGGTGTGCGAAGGGCGCCCGGAGGGAGGCGTTCCGCACTTCGTCCATCGGATGCGCGGCACGACGACGGAGTGCTTCTTCACTGAAGCGCACGCCCCCTGAGCGCACTTGTCCTTGTTGATCCACAACCGGTTAGGTGAACACCATGCTGCTGACCGGCAGTTGACGCGTGGAGAGGTGGTTGTGATGTCAGCTGCTGTGGTCTGTGGGATCGGCACGTGTCTGCCGGAGCGTGTCGTCGGCAATGACGACCTGGCGGCCCGGCTGGACACCTCGGACCTCTGGATCCGTTCCCGAACCGGCGTCGCGCGGCGACGGATCGTGGAGCCGGGCACCAGCACAGGCGATCTCGCGGTGGCCGCCGGCCGGGCCGCGCTGGACTCCGCGGGGCACGGCGCCGACTTCGTGCTGCTGGCGACGACGACCCCGGACCGCCCCTGTCCGGCGACCGCGCCCGAGGTGGCACACCGCCTGGGGCTCGGCGAGGTACCGGCGATGGACGTCTCGGCGGTGTGCTCGGGATTCGTGTACGCGGTCGCGGTGGCGAGATCCCTGATGGCGTCCGGGACCTGCGCCCGCCCGCTCGTGATCGGTGCCGAGGTGTACACGTCGATCATCGACCCGCTGGACCGGGACACCGCCGTGATCTTCGGCGACGGGGCCGGGGCGGTCGTGCTGCGCGAGGGCGGGGCCACGGAGCCGGGAGCACTGCGCGCCGTCGACCTCGGCAGTGACGGCTCGGGCGGCGAGTTGATCACGGTGGCCGCGGGCGGCTCCCGTCACCCTCGTGCCGACGGCGAACTCCCGCGCTCGCAACGGTACTTCCGGATGCAGGGCCGTACGGTGTACCGGCACGCGGTGCACCGGATGACCGCCTCCTCGCGGCTCGTGCTGGAGCGGGCCGGCTGGTCGCCCCAGTCGGTGCGTGCCTTCGTCGGTCACCAGGCCAACCAGCGGATCCTCGACGCCGTGGGTGACCGGCTGGGCATCGGCACCCCGCACCGCTTCGGGAACATCGCGGAGGTCGGCAACACCGCCGCCGCCTCCATCCCCCTCGCCCTCGCGGACACCGCCGCACGTGACCTCGTACGACCTGGCGAGCGCAGCCTGCTCACCGCCTTCGGCGGTGGCCTGACCTGGGGTTCCATCGCCCTGTCCTGGCCGGCCGCGGTGCCGGTCCACCGACCCCTTCCGGTCCCCGCCGCACGCCGGCCGACCGCGGTCCCGGCTCCCTCGCCGGTACCCTGTCAGAACCGGCGGCAGCCGTGACCCCGTATGCCGCCTGAGTGGATCAGTCGTATCGAATGAGTAGTCGTACTCATGCCCGCGCGCGGACACAGCCGCCATCGTGATGTCAACGCCCCTCCGGCAGCCTCGCGGAGAGGGGGACCGCACCACCGGCTTCATCCGACGGAGGACATCATGAACATCTCTCGCCGCATACGTACCGCGCTCATCCGGGCCACGGACAACTGGCTCTCCCGTGTCTACCTGGCCGCCGTCACCGGCGCGACCGGCTACTTCCTCTTCGACGCGCTCTTCGTCGACCACCCCGACGCCTCCATGGCCGCCGTGGTGCCCTGGCTGCTGGCCTCCCCGCTGAGCCTGCTGTACACCCTCCTGCCCGACGGCGCCCTCTCCGGCACGAGCACCGGCCTGTTCACCGCGCTCTACCTCGTGGGGATCGCCCTCGCCGCCCTCGCGAACGCCGCCTTCATGGGCCACGTCGTCCACAGGCTCCGCCAGCCGTTCCCCGGTACCGCGCCCAGCGCCTGAAGCCGACGCCCGGAGGGTCCCGCCTAGGGCCTGTCCGGCGGATCATGCCGCAGACGCGGGGCTTGGCACGCCCATCTGCGGCGTTGAGGCGCCGCCTGTTTCCTGCGACTTGATCCGCCGGACAGGCCCTACTTCACCCCGCCCGCATCCAGCAGCGCCGTCACCGTCGTCGTGGTCAGCCCTTCCAGCGTCTCGATCCCGGCACCGGCCCGGGCGCTCGCGCCGTCGAAGACCAGCATCAACTGCCGGGCGAGAAACTCGGGATCACGTGCACCACCCAGCTCGGCCTGCACACGGAACACCTCTTTCATACGGTCCTTCGCGCCGCCCGCGACCACCGACGCCGGGTGCCCGGGGTCCTTGAGTTCGACGAGCGCGGCGAGGAACAGACAGCCGCGGTACTCGGGCCGGACCGAGGCCGCCTCCATCCGCTCGAAGATGCCCAGGATGCGCTCGCGCGGCGTCCCGGCATCCTCCGGATCCGGCGCGAGCTGCTTCTCGTACAGCGGAATCCGCCGTTCCAGGCTCGCCGCGATGACCTCGTCCTTGCTCTCGAAGAGCTGGTACATCGACCGCTTCGAGACACCGGCCGACCGGCACAGCGCCTCGATGCCGACGGATACGCCCTCGTGGTAGACGAGGTCGGCCGCCGCGTCCAGCAGCCGGTCCCTCGTGGACGCCTTGTCTGTAGTGGCCATGAGGGCAGGTTACCGCGCGGGACGAAACAAGGAAACCGATCGGTCTCCCCAGGCCGCGTGGGCGCAATCACACGTGACACAGCGACTGAACAAGCGCTTGGAAAGTGACGTTCGGACCGTGTGTCCCACCCCGCCGTGCCGCGTTGGAGGCCCCGTTGCTGTTCACATCCGTCGACGATGTCTCCGCGCGTCTCGCCGAGACCGGCTATCTGGCCTCGCCCGCGGTCGCGACCACGGTCTTCCTGGCCGACCGCCTGGGCAAGCCGCTGCTGGTGGAGGGCCCCGCCGGGGTCGGCAAGACCGAACTCGCCAAGGCCGTCGCCCAGGTGGCCGGGGCGCGACTGGTCCGCCTGCAGTGCTACGAGGGCGTGGACGAGTCCCGGGCGCTCTACGAGTGGAACCACGCCAAGCAGCTGCTGCGCATCAGCGCGGGCCGCGACGAGACGTGGGACGAGGCGCGCACGGACATCTTCAGCGAGGAGTTCCTGCTGCCGCGCCCCCTGTTGACCGCCATCCGCGGCGACGATCCCAAGGTGCTGCTGATCGACGAGACCGACAAGGCCGACGTCGAGGTGGAGGGGCTGTTGCTGGGAGTGCTGAGCGACTTCCAGGTCACCGTCCCGGAGCTCGGCACGATCACCGCGACCAGCCGCCCGTTCGTGGTCCTCACCTCCAACGCGAGCCGTGAGCTGTCCGAGGCGCTGCGCCGCCGCTGCCTCTTCCTCCACATCGGTTTCCCGGAGGAGGAGTTGGAGCGTCGCATCGTACGGCTGAAGGTGCCGGGTCTGGACGCGGCGCTGACGGCGTCGGTGGTGCGGGTGGTCGGCGCGCTGCGCGAGATGGACCTGCGGAAGGTCCCCTCCGTCGCCGAGACGATCGACTGGGCCCGCACCCTGCTCGCGCTCGGGGCCGACACCCTCGACGCGGCCGTCGTGCGCGACAGCCTCGGTGTGCTCCTCAAGCACCAGGACGACATCCTCAAGGCGGCCGCCAAGCTCGACCTGGACGCCATGTGAACGCGCCGACGGGCGTCGCCGAGCGGCTGACGGGACTGGTCGGCGCGTTGCGGGCGCACGGCGTGCGGATCGGCACCGGTGAGACGGTGGACGCCGCGCAGGCGGTGGAGACGCTCGGCCTGGCCGACCGGGAACGGCTGCGCGAGGGCCTCGCCGCCACGCTGCTGCACAGCACGGGGCAGCGCCGGGTGTTCGACCCCGTCTTCGACCTGTACTTCCCGCGTCTCGTCGGGTCGCCGAGGTCCGACGGGCGGGAGAGCGACGCTCCCGCCGCCGACCGGGAGGAGCTGCGCGACCGGCTCGCGGCCGCGCTCGCCGCGGGCGACCGGGAGATGCTGGAGCGGCTGGCGATCGAGGCGGTGGACGGCTTCGGGGGCTACGGCTCCTCGCCGGCGTCGGACGGCTGGTCGTCCTACCAGACACTCGACCGGCTCCGCCCGCAGACGCTGATGGCGCGCGTCCGTGACAGCGTCCGGGCGCGGCAGGACGGAGCGGCGGGGTTCGCCGACCGGTTGCTGGAGGACGAGATCCGGCGGCGCATCGAGATGTTCCGCGCGCTGGTCGCCACGGAGGCGCGGCGCCGGGTCGCCGAGCGGCGCGGCCGGGACGAGTTGGCGCGGCGGGCGGTGGCCCCGACCGCCGACCGGGTCGACTTCCTGTTCGCCGGGCGGGACCGGCTCGCCGAGCTGCGCAGGACGGCTCAACCGCTCGCGCGCAAGCTGGCCACCCGGATCGCCGCACGCCGTCGCCGGGCCGCGCGCGGCACCATCGACCTGCGGCGGACCCTGCGCGGTTCGCTGTCCACGGGCGGGGTGCCGATGCGGCCGGTGCTGCGCAGGCGCCGCCCTGTCCGGCCCGAACTGGTGCTGCTGTGCGATGTGTCGGGCTCGGTGGCGGGCTTCTCCGACTTCACGATGTTGTTGGTGCAGGCGCTGCACGACCAGTTCAGCAAGGTACGGGTGTTCGCCTTCGTCAACCGGATCGACGAGGTGACCGGGCTGCTCGTGCACGGTGCGGCCGATCCGGAGGGGCTGGGTGCCCGGATCCGCTCGGAGGCGACGCTGACGGGCTGGCACGACAGCAGCGACTACGGCGCCGCGTTCGGCGAGTTCGCCGAGCGGTATGTCGACGCGGTGGGGCCGCGCTCGACCGTGTTCGTCCTCGGCGACGCCCGTACGAACATGGGGGACCCGAATCTGCCGGCCGTCCGGCGGTTGTCCGAACGGGCCCGCCGCGTCTACTGGCTGAACCCCGAGCCGCTCTCCCAGTGGGGCACGGGCGACTCGGCGGCGCCCGAGTACGCCGGGCTCGTCGAGATGCACGAGTGCCGCAACGTACGACAGCTCAGCGAGCTGATCGGCCGCCTGCTGCCGGTCTGACCACCGGGTGACGGGAGCGATCTCCCCATCGCCCCATCGCCCCGTCTCCGCGCCTCCCCCTTCTCCCCTACGCGACCAACTGCGGGTACATCGCGCCCAGGTCCTCGGACAGCTGGGCCTTGACGTGCCGGGAGAGGTCGTCGGCCAGCACCTCGAAGGCACCGGACTGGATGCCGTCGAGGGCCTGGGCCGCGACGCTCTCGGGCGACGACTTCGGCGCGTCCACGTGCGCGGCCATGTCGGTGTCGACGTAGCCGACATGCAGGCCGGTGACGTCGATGCCGCGCGGCTTCAGATCGAGGCGCAGGGAGTTGGTCTGCGACCAGAAGGCCGCCTTGGAGGCGCTGTAGGAGCCCAGGAGTCCGATCCACGACAGCACCGAGTGGACGTTGAGGATGTGGCCGCCGCCGTTGCGCTCGATGATCGGCACGAAGGCGCGCGTGACGAGGAGCGGGCCGAAGAAGTTCGTCTCGAACTCGCGGCGGACGTCCTCGACGGGCGAGTCCAGGAAGTTCGCGTTCACGGACGCGCCCGCGTTGTTGATCAGGACGGTGACGTCCTGCGCGCGCTCGGCGGCCGCGGCGACGGACGCGGGGTCGCTCACTTCCAGCGCCAGCGGCACCGCGTCGGGGTGCGTGACGGTCCGGGGGTCGCGTGCGGTGGCGTACACCTTCGACGCGCCGCGCTCGTAGAGGGCCTGCACCAGCGACCGGCCGATACCGCGGCTGCCGCCGGTGACCAGGGCGACCGAACCTTCGATGGATGTCATGAGAACTCCCGAAGCTACGGGAAACCGATCGGTTTCCGTTCATTCGAAGAGTAAACCGATCGGTTTCCAAGGGCAAGGCGGGGGCGAGGCGAGACGGGGCAAGGCGGGGCAAGGAGCGGACACGAAAACGGCTCGCCCCGACGGACGGGGCGAGCCGTTACCTGCGCACTAAGGGCGAACCGTCGCCCGCGCACCGATCAGGACGAGGTGCCCGCCGTCTCCACGACGGCCTCGTCCGCCGCGGCGCCGCCGATGGCGGCGGCATCGTCGGTGGCGGCGGCCTTCTTCTCGACCGTGTACTCCTGCGCCGCACCCCGGGTCAGACCGACCAGCGCCACGGCCACGATCAGCACGCACGCGACCCCGGCGATCGCGAAGCTCAGGGTGAACTGGCTCTCGGCGGGCAGCGCGGGCACACCGGCCGGCAGGTGCTGGATGGACTTGGACGCGAGCAGCGAGGTAATCACGGCGCTGGCGATGGCGCTGCCGACGGATCGGGAGATGGAGTTGAGGCCGTTGGCGATGCCGGTCTGGTGGTGCGGCACGCTCGCCACGATGAGCGCGGGCATGGCGGCGTAGCCGAAGCTGATGGCGACACCGATCAGCAGGCCCGCCAGGATGACCGACGCCGAGGTGTCGTGCGCCAGGGTCAGCCACGCGAAGCCGGCGACGCCGAACGCCGCACCCACGGCGAGGGTGAACCGCGCCCCGATCCGCCCGACGAGGATCCCGCCGAACTGTGCGGCGAGCAGCGAGATCAGCGTGGTCGGCAGCAGATACTCGACGGAGGCGCGCAGCACCGAGGCACCAAATCCGTACCCGGTGAGTTCCTTGGGCATCTGCGCCAGGTACGCGACACCGATGAACTGGGAGAACATCGCGAAGCCGAGGAAGAGGCCGGCGAGGTTCGTGAAGAGCACCGGACGGTGGGCGAACATCCCCATGTCCACCATCGGCGCGCGGACCTTGCGCTCGACCAGGACCCAGACGGCCGCCATGACGACCGCGGCGACGAACAGGCCGATGGTACGGGCGGAGGACCAGCCCCACTCGTGCCCCTGCGAGATCGGCAGCAGGAGCAGTACGAGGAGCGCGGCGAGCGTCCCCGCGCCGAGCCAGTCGGTACGGCCGCCGGTCGTCGAGCGTGCGGAGGGGACGCGCAGGACGACGCCGACCAGGGCGAGGGCCGCGAGCACCACGGCGAGCCAGAACACCCGGTGGTAGTCGGGGTCCGAGCCCCGCGTGAGCAGTCCGGCCGCCACCAGGGCGAGTCCGCTGCCGACCGCGAGCGTGCCGCTCACCAGCGCCATCGCGCCGTGCAGCTTCGCCGGGGGTATCTCCTCGCGCAGGACCGAGAGGGCGAGCGGGAAGATCGCGGTGGCCGCGCCCTGGAGCACCCTGCCGACGATCAGCCACAGCAGCGAGGTGGTGGTGGCCGCCAGGACCGAACCGGCGATCATCAGCAGCAGAACCCCGATCAACGTGGGCTTCTTGCCGTGCATGTCGCCGAACCGGCCGAACAGCGGGGTGAAGACCGCGGCGGACAGCAGGGTCGCGGTGGTGACCCAGCTGACGTTGGCGGTGGTGGTACCGAGGTCGCTCTGGATGATGCTCAGGATCGGCACGACGAGGGTCTGCATCATCGAGACGATCATGGCCGCGAGGCCGAGAACCAGGACAAGCGAGAGGTCGCCGGTGGGGCGCCCGGGCGCCACGCGATCAGTGGGTGTCACGGTCTCTTCCATAGGTCGAACGAGGCGAGGGACTACTGGACGGAAACTTGAAGTCGCAAAGCTGTAGAGCATAGAAGTTTGAGGTCCTCAAGTAACTCGATAGAGGTAAGCATCGAAGATTGAGGTAGTCAAGTTTCGGGTTACGCTGGCTCCATGTCCGCGACACCTGGAACGACCCGCTCCACCGAGGCGTCCGACGCCGGCCCCCTCGCCGTCTCCAACGTCATGCTCCTCGACACCCTGTGGGCGTCGATGGTCAGCCTCTACGCGGATCTCACCAGCTCCGCCGCCGCACACGGCCTCACCTACAGTCAGGCCAAGGCGCTCAACGTGCTGCGCCAGGGCCCGGCCCCGATGCGGGCGCTGGCGGGCACACTGCGCTGCGACGCCTCGAACATAACGGGGATCGTCGATCGGCTGGAGGCCCGCGGCCTCGTCTACCGCGAGCCCAGCCCCACCGACCGCCGCGTCAAGAACGTCGTCCTCTCGGAGGACGGGGCGGCCGCCGTGTCGAGCATCCGTGACGGCATGCACGGCACGCACCAGGCCCTCGACTCCCTCAGCGACGCCGAGCGGGCCACCCTCGAAGGCCTGCTCTCACGCCTGTTCGTCGCCCAGGACAGGCCCTAGGACAGCCCTGGGGAAGCCCTAGGGAGGGACCCAGGGATTTCCCCGAAGAGCCGGGGTGTGCCTCCGCCCTAACCTCGCAGGTGATCGGCCTGGGCGGTGTACGAAGCCCCGGGCACACTCAGGGGGTGGTCGCGGTGGGCAGTGCCGATGTGATCGCCGATGTGTCCGACATCCTGGTGCACGTCCTGACCGCCGCGGTACGCGAATCCGAAGCCCAGGCCCGGGTGCACCTCGTCGAGCTCGTCGGGCGGCACCGGGGCGGTGGCCACGGAAGGCTCGGCCTGGAACGGGAGCGGAACCGGCCGTGGCGCATGGCGTTCCCCCCGAGCGCCCCGCTGTGCCCGCGACTGCGCCTGGCGGGACTCGCCCGGCTCGATCTCACCGGCGCGGGCGTCATGGCTACCCCAGACATTCACCCTTCCGCTTCAGCCGAGCTCGCGTTCCGACGCCGTTGACCGCACGGCCGGCCTGCCCGGCGGAGGGGCCGGTGGATTGTACGTGCCGCGCATCCCCGGGACAGGAAATTTCTGGCCTGTTTTTTACCGTCCGGTTGGTGTGAGAACGGCCGTCAGGCCCGCGACCTCCGCCTCTCCATTCGGCTGATCACCCGAACAGTACGCCGTAACCAATCGTGTCCGAATTCGAAACGACGAGTTCACGAGCCCGCAAGTTTCCCCTGTGTCCATAGCGGAGAACCCGCAGATCACAGGGGTTGAAAAGGTTTCCTCCCTTTCTGCGAGACAGGCCAAGAGGTGCGCGTGATGGACGAACTGCGTGTGCTGTCGATCTATGAAGGATTCTTCTCGGGCGGGGCCCGGATCGTGCACAGCGATGTGGTGCTGGGGCTCCACGAGGGTGGCCAGCGGCATGTGGTGCTGAGCGTGAATGGCGAAATGTATCGGGAGGAGACCCGGCAGCGGATGGAGGACGACGCCTGCTACCGGTCACTGACCGCGGCAGGCGTGCCGGTCACCTCGCTGGGCCGCACCCCCGGGACTCCCGGCGCCCCGGAGACCTTCACCGGACCGGAACTGGCATCCACCACGCGGGCGGTGGCGGCCGCGGACGTCATCCTGTCCCTCAAGGAGCAACCGCTCGGCCTGCTCAACCAGGCCGGACTGCCCCGCCGGCCCGTCGTGGTCTGCCTGCACCGCTCCGACCCGGAGAACCAGGGCGCGGCGCTGGACGAGCTGCGGACCGCGGTCGCCGACGGCCGGATCGCCGCCGGGATCTGTTGCGCGGAGTCGACGCGCGCGGCGTACGCCGCGGCCGGGATCCCGGCCGGACTGCTGCACGTCATCCCGAACGGCGTGGATCTGCTGCGGTTTCGCCCCGACCCGTTCAGACGCGCCCAGCTGCGGACCTCCCTGGGCATCCCGGAGGGTGCGCCCGTGATCGTCTTCGCGGCACGCTACGCCGCGATGAAGAACGTGCCGCTGTTCCTCCGGGCCGCCCGGGCCTGGCTGCGCCGACAGCCCGACGGCCATGTACTGATGTGCGGCGCGGGCATGACGCGGGCCAACGGCTGCCTGCGTGAGGACATCGCCACCGCGTTCGGCGACGACGCCCCGCTCGCCGACCGCCTCTCGCTGCTCGGCGTGCGGCACGACATGGAGACCGTCTACGCCGCCGCCGACGTGGTGTCGCTGACCTCCTCCAGCGGCGAGGCGGCTCCGCTGTGCCTGATCGAGGGCATGATGTGCGGGGCCGTGCCGGTCGCCACCGACGTCGGCGACAGCGCCTCGATCGTGACCGGGCAGGGCTTCCTCACCCCGCCCGACCCCGAAGCGATCGCCCTGGCCTGGTCCGAGGCGGTGGCGCGTGGCCCCGAGTTCGCACCGGCGCTGGCCCTCAGCCGCGAACGGTTCAGCCGCACCCGGATGATCGCCGCGTACGCCGCGCTCATCGAACAGGTACGCAGCAGGTCGGGCCGGGTGCCTCTCCCGGAACCCTTCTGAGAGCCCGCCACGAAGGGGCGCCCCCATCTTGGTTTGTCGACGCCGTACGGAAACCGGGGACCGACGAACAGGGGAGGACCATGCGGGGAAGAACACGTCTCAGACCGGGCGGGAGCTGGGCCACGGCGGGCGGGGCGGCGGTCCTGGTGCTGCTGACGGCGACCGGCGCGCACGCCGAGGGAAGAGGCGACGTCCGGGTCGTGAAGACCGTCGTCAACGGCGGCGGAAACGTCACCGTGGGCACGTCGAAGACCGTCACGTTCCCGAGTGACAGCGGCGGGCTGAGAGCCTCGCTCAGGGCGGCGGCCGTCAGGGGCCAGGGCTCCTGACGGCCGTTCGACGGGGCCTCACCGGACGCGCTCCGCGACCCTGGTGGCCTGGCCGAGCAGCCACTCCAGCGGTCCGCGGGCGAAGAACCGGGACCAGAGGGTCGCGAACGCCGTCACGGCCACGACGAAGGCGAACAGCACGTGCAGCGGAGCGCCGGGCAGTTCCTCTATGCCCAGGACGTGGATGCCGACGATGTGGAAGACGTACGCGGTCAAGGACATCGTGCCCACCGCGATGACCGGAGCGGCCAGTCGGCGAAAGTACGGGAAGGCGTCGGTGGCGGCGAGGCACGCGGCCAGGACCACGATGGCGACGCCGGTATTGGCCACGATCGAGAGAGTCGTCTCGCTGTGCGGCGAGGCCGCCAGCAGCCAGGCCGGGGTGGTGCCGGTCGGGTAGCCCGCGGTGTCGGACCACCATGCCGACATGATTGAAGAAGCCGGTCGATCCGCCGTCGGAGGGATCGGGGCCGACGTGCGCCGCGTACATTCCGAAGACCGCGAGCCTCCGGGCCGGTCGAGGCCGTGCAACGAGCGCCGTGTCGTCTGCGTTCAGCGTCATGGCCCACAGGCTGGAGAGGGCGCCGATCACGCGCTATCCGGCAGGCGTCCAGTCAACGCCCCCCGGACGACTGGAACCTACCCGCCAGGTGGCTGGGCCGTCCCGCCAGCGCGCCGCACCGGGCTTTCCCCGTTCTACGGTCGCAGTGACGACAATCGACATCGACGACATCAATGACATCAAGGACGAGGCGGAACGTACGTGATCCGGGTAGTGGTGGTGGACGACGAGGCCCTGGTGCGGTCCGGCTTCGAGCTCATCCTCGGTGCGGCCGACGACATCGAGGTCGTCGCGACCACGACGGGCGCCGAGGCGGTGGACGCCGTACGGCGGGAGGGACCGGACGTCGTGCTGCTGGACATCCGGATGCCGGACGTCGACGGTCTGACCGTACTGCGGCAGTTGCGGGCACTGCCGGACGCGCCCGTGGTGGCGATGCTGACGACGTTCGACGCCGACGAGTACATCCTCACCGCGCTGCGCTCCGGCGCGGCCGGCTTTCTGCTCAAGGACACCGAGCCTGACCAACTCGCGCAACTCGTACGGACGTTGCGCGCCGGCGGTGTCGTGATGTCGCCGAAGGCGTCCCGTGCCGTATGGCAGAGCCACCCGGGCGCGACCGCCCCGGACGACGAGGAGGCCGCGCGCGTCGGACGGCTCACCGAGCGGGAGCGCGAAGTACTGGTGCTCATCGCGGAGGGCCTGTCCAACGCGGACATCGGCAGTCGCGTCCACCTCAGCGCGGGCACCGTCAAGGACCATGTCAGTGCGATCCTCACCAAGCTGCGCGTGAACAGCCGGGTGCGGGCCGCGCTGCTCGCCCAGCGGGCGGGCCTGCTGGACGGGCGGAACGGGTCGGAGGACCAGCGATGAGGGCGGGCAGGCCGTGGTGGGCGCGGATCCCGGACCCGGTCGTCGACGCGGTGGTCGTCGCCGTAGCCGCCGTGGACGTCTTGATCAACCTGGGGAACGCGAGCCGCCTCGCGACGGCGACGGCAGCGGTCGCCTGTGGCGCGCTCGCCCTCCGCCGCCGCTTTCCGCTCACGGTGTTCCTGCTCACGCTCCCGGCCAGCCTGATGGTGGACATCGTCTTCGCCTCGTTCGCCGCACTGTTCACCCTCGCCGAGCACTCTCGCGACCGTCGGCTCCTGATCGCGGGCGCCTTTCTGTTCGCCGGCGCCTCCGCCGTGCCCTGGCCCCTGGGCAACGTCGGCTCACACGAACGCGCCTGGACGCTGATCTACTTCCTCTACACCCTGGCCACGGCCGCCGCCCCCGTCCTGCTCGGCCAACTCGTCCAGGCCCGGCGGGACTTGGCCGACCGGCTCGCGGAGATCGAGAAGGCACGCGAACACGAACGGCTGCTGCACTCCCAGGCCGTCCTGGCCCGGGAACGCGCCCAGCTCGCCCGCGAGATGCACGACGTCGTCTCCCACCAGGTGAGCCTGATCGCCGTACAGGCGGGCGCTCTTCAGGTCGCCGCCAAGGACCCTGACTTCAAGGAGGGCGCCCGCATCATCCGTTCGCTGAGCGTCGACACACTCGACGAGCTGCGCCACATGGTCGCGCTGTTGCGGGCCTCCGGGGGCCGCGTCGGCGAACTCAGCCCACAGCCCACACTCGCCGACCTGCACAAGCTCGTGTCGACCAGCGGCATCGAGACGACGCTGACCGGCGAGCTCCCCTCCGCCATCGGCACCCCCGCGCAACGCGCCCTCTACCGCACCGTGCAGGAATCCCTGACCAATGTACGCAAACACGCGCCCGGCGCGGCCGCCGACGTCCGCCTCTGGCACACCGGCGACCGCTTCGGCGTCACCGTGACCAACAACGCCCCCACCCGGCCCTCCCTGCCCCTACCCGGCTCCCAGCACGGCCTCGTCGGCCTTCGGGAGCGCGCCGAACTCCTGGACGGCACCTTCGAATCCGGCCCCACCCTCGACGGCGGCTACCGCGTGACGCTCCGCATCCCGACCGACGCGGACTGAGCGCGACGCCCTGGTCCGTACGCGTCGGGACAAGACTCACGCCCGTACCGCACGCCGACTTCGGGCATGCGGTACGGGCGTGGTGTGTGCCGGTCGTCCCCCGGGTCCCGTCAGCCCTGTCGGGCCTTGAAACGCGGGTTCTTCTTGTTGACGACGAAGACCACGCCTCGTCGACGGACCACCTGAGCCCCCGGCTTGGACTTCAGTGAACGCAAGGACTTGCGCACCTTCATGAATCTGTCCTCCTCGTGGGCGAATCCATTTGGTGATGTCGGTCCCACCCCATGCGTGCCAGAAACCCTGAACACTTAACCGCTTAAGTGTTCACGGTTTCCGAGGAGGGTGTCCCCAGCGGCGGATTCGCCAACAGCATCCCGCTGGGGACCGGCCCCCGTCAGTGCCGCGGCGAGGCCGTACGGCCGTAACGGCGCTCGAAGCGCTCCACACGGCCGGCGGTGTCCAGGACCCGCGAGGTCCCGGTGTAGAACGGATGGCTCGCGGACGAGATCTCGACGTCGACCAGCGGGTAGACACTCCCGTCCTCCCACTCGATCGTCTTCGACGAGTGGGCGGTCGATCGGGTCAGAAACGCGACGTCCGCGGCCCGGTCACGGAAGACGACGGGACGGGATTCGGGGTGGATGCGAGGCTTCATGAGGTTTCCTCCCTTGTGACGGTCGACGGTCGTGATGCTCCGCCCGGTGGCGCCGGGCTCGGCTCAGCGCTCCTCCCGGAACGGGACGTGCTCACCGACCACCGGGTCGTACTTACGCAGGACGAGTCGGTCGGGGTCGTTCGCGCGGTTCTTCCGCGTCACGTAGGTGACGCCGGTCCCGGCTGTCGACCTCAACGTGACGACGGGTCGCGCGCTGCTGCGTGCCATGAGGTCCTCCTTCCGCCCACATCACGCGATCTTGACTCGCGCATGTCAGCTACGTGTGCTGTAACAGCGGACATGGTCGGCGCATTCCCGCGGGTGAAAGGCAGGAGCACAGGGAGCCCGAGGCCGGAGGCGAAATGAAACAAGCCCCGCCTCCGGAACACAGGAGGCGGGGCTGTGGAGCGCCGGGCAGGCCTTGCACCTGCATCTCCCCGCAGGAAGCGGGGCGTCTTTCCTTGGACCACCAACGCGAGGCCTACCGCCGAGATGTTCCGGCGGGCTGCTCAAGATCAATCATAGCGCAGCCGGAGTGGTGCGTGACACCACCCGCCATGCCGCCTGCCCGGAAAGCCGCGGGCTACCAGGTGACCGGCAGCGCGGCGACGCCGTACGCGTGGCGTGGATCTGCCGGGCCAGGTACTCGCCGAGCGCGACGCTCGACTCACGGTCCTGCTCGCATGAGATCGGAGCGGACTGACAGCTACGGGTCACTTCACTGACGGGAACCTGACGTGACTCAGATCACGCGCACACCCTGCACCCCGACGTCGGCAGGCGACAGTCCGGCGGCGAACGGACCTCAATCCTGCGCGGTGGGACGCACCACGATGTCACCCACGTCGACACCGTCCGGCTGCTCGACGGCGAAGGCGATGGCGCGGGCCACCGCGGCCGGCGGAATCGCGATGCTGTCCATCTTTTCGACGATCTGGACCTTCATCTCGGAATCCATACGGTCGGCGAAGTCCGTGCGGACGAACCCCGGCGAGACGACGGTGACGCGCAGACCCTCGCCGGCCTCCTGGCGCAGGCCCTCGGAGATAGTACGGACGGCGTTCTTCGTACCGGCGTACACCGCTTGGAGCGGAACGACGCACAGTCCGGCGGTGGACACGATGTTGACGAAGTGCCCGAAGCCCTGTTCCCGGAAGAGCGGCAGGGCCTCGGCGATCCCGTACAGCACCCCTTTGAGGTTGACGTCGATCATCTCCTCCCAGTCCTCGACACGGAGGTCGTCCAGGGGAGAGATCAGACCGACTCCGGCGTTGCTGACGAGGACGTCGAGCTTGCCGTAGCGCTGGCGCGCCAGTCGCACGAGCCCGGACAGATCCTCGCGGCGCGTCACGTCCGTACGGACCCAGGCGGCTTCACCGCCCGCCTTTTCGATACGGGCGGCCAGGGCCTCGAGACGCTCCGCACGGCGCGCGCCGAGAACGACGCGGGCGCCGCGCTCGGCGAGCAGGACCGCGGTCGCCTCACCGATACCGCTGCCGGCACCCGTGATCGCCACTACCTTGCCTTCGATTCCAGACATGATCGACAGTCCTCTCGCAGCAGGAACCAGGGCGGGTCACACGCATGCCCTAAAGTAGAAGTGGAGGAGCCTCCACTTCATGGACTCTAAGCGGAGGTCCCTCCACTTAGCAATCGGACAGGGAGGAACGACGACGATGGCCCGCGATGCAGGACGTCCACTCAGGGCGGACGCACAGCGCAACCGGGACAAGATCCTGGCCGCCGCGGTGCGTGTGTTCACCGAGGAGGGACTGGACGCGCACTTCGAACGCATCGCCAGGGAAGCGGGTGTGGGAACCGGCACCCTCTACCGCAACTTCCCGACCCGTGAGGCCCTGATCGAGGCCGCGTACCGCAACGAGGTGGCCCGGCTGTGCGAGGCCGTCCCCGGGCTCCTGGCGACCATGCCGCCCCGTGAGGCCCTGCGCGCCTGGACGCGTCGCTTCATCGACTACGCCACCGCCAAACTCGGCATGGCCGACGCCCTAAGGGCTGTCGTCGCCTCGGGAACCAACCCCTACGCCGAGAGCCACGAGCTGATTCAGGCCGCCCTCACCTCCCTCATGAACGCCGGCACCGCCACCGGCGCGATCCGGACCGACATCAGCCCGACCGACATGTTCGCCGCCCTCGCCGGCATCGCCCTCACCTCGGCCCGCCCCGAACAACGCGAGCAGGCGGAACGCCTCCTGGACCTCACCTTGGACGGATTGCGGCCGACAGCGCCCCAGGCACCCGACATCTGACGCCGACGCCCAGTCCCGGTGCGGCCAGCACCGGACAGGGTCGACCGGCGGAGGATCCAGCCGCATGGCGGGCAAGCCTGGAGACGATTCGTCATGGAAAACGGCGACGTCCATGCACGTGACGGCGGGTGCGGGCCTACCCCCTGCGCCGCAGCGTCGCAGAGAGGTGGTGCTGCAACGGCTGCCCCATCGCCGCGAGGTCGTGGACGAACGTGAGCGTGTCGTCGATCAGTGAGTAGGTCCGGCGGGTGGCATTGACTTCCTTGGCCGTGGGCGTAAGGGCCACCTCGCGGGTGGAGAGCTCGACCGTGTCGTCGGCCGCACGGCCGACGGCGATCTCGGCGATGCCGGTGGGCTGGGTGATCAGCGCCTCCACCCGTCCTTCGGGCTGAAGCCGCCACCAGCCGCTCTCCCGAGCGGACGGGCGCAGTGGTGCGTCGTCGGCGTCCAGCAACCAGGCTCGGGCCTCGTAGCGAAGGAAGGGGCGGCCGTCGTGGCTGAAGGTGACCTCCTGCGCGTACGCGAAATCTCCGGGGAGCGTGGGATACCCGCCGTGGCCCCGCCCGTGCCAGGTACCCAGGAGTCCGATCACCGGTGCGAGAAGCGCGTGCGGGGCGGGCATCTCATCCGGTCGATGGACGTCGGGGTACGGATACTCCGGTGCGGGGTCGAACATGGTGTGCGCTCCTGGGATCGAGGGCGGTGCCGGGTCGAAGCCTAGGGTGCCGATTCGCTCCCCGCGGCGCCCGTCGCCACCATCGATGACGGAGGTGACGCCGCTACCGGCGTGCTTCATCCCGGCTCCTGGCCTACGACGCTCAACTCGGCCTCGCGCCGCCTGCTACAGCCCTTCGGCTCAACCTGGGAGAGCCGACCCACCTGGGGATCTTCGGTTACTCAGGCGATTGAGGCAGTCCCAGCCGGCCGGGCCGACGGATGACGGCCCCGACCAACCAGGCCCGGGAACTTCGCATTTCCCTGCGGGCGCACCCAGACCGAAACGCTCCCCGACTACGACCAGTGCGGCGGTGACGACGTGGACCGGCTGCCGCACCGAGACCCGTCTGCGCTCAGCCCGTCGTGGTGGACTTCGCCCCGGAGGGAGTGACGGCGTACCACATCCCGCCCTTGGCCTGGCCGTTCAGCTGTCCGGCCTGCGTGTCACCCACGTATCGGTACAGCGGCCAGCCACCAAGGGTGAGCTGCTTCTCGCCGTTCCGGTGGACCGTGCCGAGAAGGCTCTTCTCCACCCCCGTGGTCTGTACGGAGTCCTGCACTATGACGGGAATCCACGTCTTCGTGCACTCGCCGGCGCACGTCCACTTGGACGGGTTCGCCTGGTCCTTGTCGTAGCGGTAGAGGGTCATCCCTTTGTCGTCGGTCACCACGCTGCCCACGCCCTGGACCGCCCTGGCCACCACCGTGGTGGTCGTGGCCGTGTCCCCGCTGCCGGCCGGTGCGGAGGTCACGGACTGCGGGGCGGTCGGTACGGGGGACGCGGAGTCCGACGCGGCCGTGGCGACCGGAACGGCGCTGCCGGGGCCCATACCGGTGGACGTGTTCTCCGTCGAGCCGCCGCATGCCGCCAGAAGGAACGCGGAGGCGAGCCCTGCGGCCGAGAGGAGGACGATGCGTCGCTGGATCACGGAGTTTCCCTTCGCCGGTCGTACTACTTACTCCCTTAGTACGTAGGACAACTCCCGTCCGCTCAGCGACCGGTGCCACATGGCGAAGCCTTGACCGTCGGCGGTGGAGAAGCCCCTGTCGGGCAGCGACCAGCAGCGGAAGCATCGGGACCGCCACGGCGCCGAGCTGCTCCGGAGCGAGGTCACGGACGGCCGCCGTGTAGCCGACCACGACGGGGACGGCGTTCACTGCTTCGCCTGTCGTCCCACGTTCCGCAGAGCCCTGCGCAGAGCGGCCACTTCTTCCTCCGACATGTTCTCCACGAAGTGGAGCAGCGCGGCCGAGCGGTCCTTGCTCTCCCCCAGGCCGTCCTCCATGAGTGCGGCGGCGTAGGCCTCCCGGCTGCGGACCGGCGCGTACAGCCACGCGCGGCCCTGCTTGCCCCGCAGCAGCCAGCCCTTCGTGTAGAGGATGTTCGTGACGGTCATCACCGTGGTGTACGCGAGGGGGCGGGTCCTGTTGATGTCGTCGACGACCTCGCGCACGGTCGCCGGACGGTCCCACGTCCAGAGGCGATCCATGATCTCCGCCTCCAGGTCCCCCAGCCGCCGCATGGCCCGACTCCCTCTCGCCGCCGAGTACGTAGCGCCATAGTAGACGGCTGATCTGTCGCGCTTCCGCGTGCGGAGGGAAAGATGCTCAGCTCAGGAGCTGTGCGACATGCTCAGTGCTCCTTAACGGCACGCAGCAATGTGATGCCGAGCCACGGGCCGCTGTACCAGTACTCGGGGCCGAGTCCGCGCGGTATCGCCCCTCGGGCGAGGGGATGTTGTGGATCGCCAGTGCGCTCGTCACGACGTCGAAGGAGCCGTCCGCGAACGGCAACGCGGTCATGTCGGCCGTACGCACTTCCACCCGGTCGGCGACTCCTGCCGCGGCGGCGTTGGCGAGCGTGGCTTCGGGCCGGTTGCCGCTCTGATCCTTTCCGGACCACAGGTCCACGCCCACGGCGCGTCCCGTCGGCAGCCGCCTGGCCGGGTGCCGGCAAGCAGTACCGTCCCCGCGGTCATCATCGCGTTCCGTCCCGGCCGCCACCGGCCGGCGGCCAGACAGCAGGCCGTGCCGGCGGCGCCGAGTACCGCTGGGAACGCTGGAGCGTCGACGCCGTATCGCGGCCGCCGGCGGTGCGGCAGGGGGGAGTCATCCCGGTTCATGGACATACGCGCAGTGTCACAAGCTCAACTGCCGGGCGTCTTGTAGGAATGTTCCCCCGTGGCCGTCGAGTCAGGTCTGAGCCACGGCGCAACCGCAGCGCGCTTGGGGTGGAGACCGATCCGGGCTCGGAACCGGGACCACAGTCGCTTACGACTCCAGCCGACCTCGGCTGCCAGCCGCTCGACCCGAACCCCTCCCAGGTTCGTCACCATCTGCCGCCACACGACGGCGACTTCGGGCTCGATCGCTCGGCCTGCCTCGTGTCGTCGGACAAGCGCCGCCTCCGCGATCGCGAACCGGTCGTCCCATGACCCGGCAGCGCGCTGTCGCTCTTGGGTTCGTGCGGCGTCGCGGCCCCAGAGGTCGTCGAAGGAGACCACCATCCCGCCCAACTCCGAGGAGACGGCCAGCACCGCGTGCGCGACCACCGGCGACGGCCGCACCTGCGTTTCCACGGTCCTCACCTCACCGTCGGCGGTGCGGTCTACTCAACGGAAACGGCCGGGATCTGCGGGCGTGCTGCCGGATCGCGGACTTCGTGGTCCCCTTCGGAGTCCCAGGCCGCCTGAACGGCCCGGTCGGTCTCCGACACCGTGCGCAGACGCGCCGCCTCCACCATCAGCCCGCCCATGTGCGAGGTGCGCAGGCAGTGCCTCCCGGCGGCCATCAACCAGACGGCCGAGACGGGAGTCAGCTGTACCTGCCCACCGACGGGTACGGCGCCCGGGAGAGTCGGCCAACACGGGTGGCTCGCCAGGCCCCCGGTGATCCGACCCCACCGCGGATCGAGCACGGCCGTCCGCGAGGTACGAAAGGGAGCAGAAATCGTCCCGAAAGACGGAGAGGAAGGCGGGCTCACGGGAATTGCGGTTCACAACCCCACGCTGTCCTTCACGGCGGTGTCCACACTGTCCATGAGCCGCCCGGCCTCCGCCTCCGTGGCCGCGGGCGGTACCACCAGCAGGTCCCACCGACCTCGGCCGGGCGCCAGCAGGCAGACGGTGGGCGGGGTGTGTTGGGTGGTCGTCCGGCGCAGGCGTACCACCTGGTCCGCGACGAGCACCCGGCCCGGGAACGGAAACCATACTGCCCCGTCCACCAGGACACTGCTGACCTGCCCCCAGGCATGCGGCAGTCCGCCCAGCAGCCAGGGCAGTTCGGACGTCAGATCGGGCGAGCGGGGCCACCATGCGCCGTCGATGCGCCGGGGCATGTGGCCCTGTGCCGGCTGGGCCAACAGGCGCAGGCGGACGGCGGACAATGAGGAGAGCGGGGGCGGCGGGGCGAGTGTCATGAGAACTCCTGTAGGGGACGCGGTCGATCCGGTTCACGCGCGACGGGCGGCGATATGGTCCGGGGTGGGCCAGCGCACGTCTCTGACCCAGCCGAGACGTTCGAAGAGGCGGATGACGGCGGCGGACGGGTCGACCTGGCCGCGGTCGACGCCGTGCCGGGCGCTGGTGGGGTCGGCGTGGTGGAGGTTGTGCCAGCTCTCGCCGAAGGAGAGCAGGGCCAGGGGCCACAGGTTGGTGGCGCGATCGTGGCGACGGGTGCGGAACGGGCGCTCACCGATCACATGGCAGAGGGAGTTCACGCTCCAGGTGACGTGGTGGAGCAGGGCGATGCGGACAAGTCCCGCCCACAGCAGGGCGGCCAGGGCGGACACCCAGGTGCCGCCGATCAGCCGGCCCGCGACGAAGGGCAGGGCGAGGGTGAGCACACAAAGGGCCGGGAAGGCCCGGGACACGGTCCGGATGTCGCGGTCGGCGATGAGATCGGGAGCGTAACGCGCCGCGGACGTGGCGTCGTTGCGGAACAGCCAGCCGACGTGGGCGTCCACCAGACCCCGCAACTGGCCGCCTACGGACGTGCCGTACCGGTACGGGGAGTGCGGATCGCCCGGCCGGTCGGTGAAGGCGTGGTGGCGGCGGTGAATGGCGACCCAGCCGATCACGTCACCCTGGAAACTCATCGACCCGGCCACCGCGAGCGCGATGCGCAGCGGCCGTACGGCCCGGTAGCTGCCGTGGGTCAGGCCCCGGTGGAAGCCGACCGTGACACCGAGGCCCGTGACCGTGTAGAGCACCGCGGCAAGCAGGACATCGACGGGATGGATCAGACGCCCCCACAGCAACCAGCAGGCCGGCACGAGTGCCAGGAACGGCAGGAAGACGATCAATGCCGTGATCGCTAGGGACAGCCGCTCGCTGCCGGTGCGCTCGGGGCCCGTTGCGTCGCGCGGGAAGGGTGTCCTCCCGTCGTACTCCGGGGGCGGCAGGGTGCTTTCCGGCGCGGCGGCGGACGGGGAATGGAGGGACTGGAAAGACATGGGTGGTCCTTGACCTCGGTGACGACAGTGCGGCCGGGGTCTCGAGCTGCGCCTCGTCGACGGTGGGTGGGTACGGCATCGGCGTGGTGGGTGCGATTGACGGGCGGTCTGCTGGAGTCGAGCCAGGAGTGGAGCGGACGCAAACAGCTGTCCTCGCCGCGTACTGCGCGTACTGGTCGCGGCGTGGTGGACAACGACGCCGCGAGCACCTGGAGGAGCAGCGGTGGCAGTGTCACTGACCGGCAGGCGCTCACATCTGCAGTAGCCGTTCGGTGATCTCCCGGTACTGCTGCAGCGCGAGCCGTAGTTCCTCGGTCTGCGTATCGGTGTCCGGGTCCTCCCAGCTTGTACGGAGAACGCGCCGCTGTTCTACGAGGGTGTCGATGAACTGGGTGACGACATCGTCGAAGGCCGCATCGGCCTCTTCCACTGCCCGCCGTGGGCTGTCCACGAAGGTGCTGAGGGCCCCTTGGAGGCGCAGGGCGAGCTTGTCCCGTTCGCCTTGCGGGACCAGTGCCACACCTGGCGGGCGAACACGGCGGCCGACGCTGATGGCGTGCTCACGCGGTGCGTGTTCGGCGTTGTGCGACATCAGGTGCTGCTTCCCTTCGCATGACGTCGGGTCGTCAGTGGCCACGGCGCGTGGCCCTGGCCGTCGGGAGACGGCGGGCGGCGCCGGTTCGGGTCGACCTGCTGTTCGGCGACGAGTGACTCGAAGAGGCTTCGGGCTTCGACCATGGCCTCCCGCATTTCCTCGGTGCCGCTCTGGTCGCGGGCTGCGGCATGCAGGCTGCGGTAGCCCTCGACGAAGTAGGCGTGGTGGACGGAGAGGGCAGCCAGCTGCTCCTCGAACTGCTCGCCGTCCGGGAAGCCACGGTCCCTTACCAGGCGTGCCAACAACGCATCCGCCTCGGTGGCGGCCTTCTGCGGTGAGTCGACGAACTGCTCCTGGACGGCGGCCCACTGAGCCACGTACCGCTCGCGGGCCTCGGGCGACAGCGGCTGTTCCCGGAGTGCGCCGTGGCGCTGCACGCGCTCGGCGAGTTCCCGCTCCGCAGCCCGGACATCACCGTTCTGGCGGGTGACGACACACTCGTACTCGGGCCCGAACTGCCGTTTGAGCCCGCGCCCGCCGCTGCCCCGGGCTCGTCCACGTCCGGTGTAGAGAAGGGTGGCCAGGCCTATGACGAGTACGGCGATGACTAGGACGGTGATCATGGCTGCCTTCTTTGGCTCTTGGTTCGCTGGTCGGTCTGCTGCGTTGCCGTCAGTTCCTGTCGGTTCATTGAGCGTCGGTGCCGCCGAGTGGCGTCCACGCGACGTCAGTGCCATCGGGCGTCCGTGGTCGGCGCCCAAGGCGTCCTTGTCCTGGCCGCCCTCGGCTGTCTGTTGGGACGGGATCCCGCCCGACTCGTGTGCGGGCGGTCATTCCCACGGGGGTGGTATCGGGCCCCGGCGTGGATTACGTGCGGTTGTGCCGGCGGCCGCCACGGCTGCGACCATGCGGGGCGAAGTCGACGGCCTCGAAGACCGGCGGAAGGAGAGGAATCAGAAGCGGCATGGCCGGGCCTCCACACGGTCACAGGGACAGGTCCTGCGTTCCGCGGGGGCCGGGCGAAGCGGGAGGCGGAAGGCCTTGCCCGGAGATTTCCGGAGCGGTACAGCCCCACGCCTGCTGTCAGTCAACGCCTGGCAACTTCCCTTGTCAACGTAGTGTCGACACGGAGGAGTTCTGGGTACTGGGCAGAGGCCGCTGGGGTGAACGGAGCCTCGGCGGAGGCTTCGGCCGGTTCGGCCGACGGCAGGACATGGTCCTCCCACCAAGACAGGCCCATGACGGTGGCAAGCAGAACGAAGGGGGGTCGAAGCCGGAACAATCAGCGCGTACATGCGTACCGCCTGCGATGGGATGCGTGCGACGCGGCGGGCAGTGGATCGTTGCCCGCATGGGGCGCATCGAGGCTGCGCCGGGATCGCGTAGCGACGGCGAGTGCGGGAGCCGCCCGTTGGTGGCCGGGCAGGTTCCGGCGCTGATGCGCGAGGTGCGCCCTCGAGGGAGCGCGAGAGAGGTGATCGACGCTGCCGGGGGCACGGGCCGCACCAGGCACGCTAGCCCTTTCCGCACTCCCTGAACAGGCGCCAAGTGGCCATCCGGTTACGGCGGAAGACGTCGACGTGGGGCGCTGTCCGTAACCTCTGGGCAGGGCTAGGCTGTTCGAACAGGCCCCAGCCCCCGGCAGTGATGCCTTGTTCCGCTCCGGGAAGGCCCGCCGTGTTCGTCTCGCTTCTCATTCTCCTCGTGGGTCCTGACCCCCTGCCGCCATGGGGCGGTCCTGGGCCTGCTGGTCGATGTCGCGCGGCCTATACAGCGGGCGCTGCGATATGCGCTGCGGCGGCTTCACACGGAAGACCGGAGGTGCGACTCACCCTCGGCAGATGAGCCGTCGAAAAGGAGAAGGTCATGATTCACGCAGCCGGTGTCCGCGAGTGGCGCAACCTCGACGCCGTCGATACCGAGCCGCGCAAGTCCGGTGTCTTCGAGGCGGCCCTCGCCGACACCACCCCCCACGACGTGCTGCCCGCCGACCAGGAGGAAGCGATCTTCAAGCTCCGCGTTGTGAGGTACGCGTCATGCATCAGGTGACCAGGCCCCGTGAAGATCAGTTGTTGTTGACGGTTGCGGCTTCGGCGGGGGAAACGGCCTTGGCTGCAGAAGTCCTTGAACTGCGCGCCACAAATGAGCAGTTGGGGCAGGCTCTGGCGAGCCGAGCGGTGATCGACCAGGCGCGCGGCATGGTGATGGCTCTGGCGCCGTGCAGCACCGCGAGGGCCTGGGATCTGCTGGTGGACGTGTCGCAGCACTGCAACGTCAAACTCAGAGACGTGGCCGCGGCCCTCGTCGCCACGACGACGGGCGAGGCCCTCCCGGAGCAGCTTCAGCGGGAGCTGCGCCGGGCGCTGCGACGTGCTCATGCGGCAGACCGGCGGTGACGTCGGGCACGCCCTGTGGCCGGCACCGGGAGCTGTGAGCTCAACCCTCCGGTGCCTTCGTCCAGGCCGGCCGTCGGACGCCTCTCCTGTGTAGCCCGCCTCGTGGCTCTCAAACACCGGCCGGTCTCTCCCGTGCTCCCGCGGCTGTTGACCAGGAGGGACTCTGGCGGAGCGCGGCGTCGGTGGTAAGGGCGGCGACGGCGGCCACGTGCCCGGACGGCAACGCCCGGGTCGCGGGCCGAGGCAGAAGCCGATGAGTGGAGGCCGACCTGGGGGGGCGATGTCGACGGCGCCGGAGGCCAAGGCCAGGGAGCCGGTGGCGCGCAGTGCGACACGGCGTGCGCCGTGGTTGCAACGGGCCGTCTGTCGGGTTCTCTCGTTCGGCCGAGTCCGCTGCCGCGCCCTCCATGTTCTCTGCCCGCGCCCCGTAGGTGGCCCTGAGTGGCGGAGACCCTGTTTGAAAGCGGGCTGTCCGGGAAGCCGTCCGGTGTGCTTCGGACCGGAGGCACGCCCGTGGGAGCAGCCTTCGCTGCTCCCCAGTGCGCTGCGGTCGATCGGCTCCCACGGTGAGTGATGCCACTGATCAGGGAGGCACGTGCCCGTGACGTATCAACGCACGCAGAGCGCACGAAGCACACGTCTTTCCGACGACGCACCGGACACCGCCGCCGCGTTCCGCCGTATCGCCGCCCTGCCGGACGGCCCGGAGAGGTCCGCGCTGCGGCAGGAGGTGGTATGCGCCTGGATGCCGATGGCCGTACGGCTGGCCCGGCGCTTCCGCCACCGCGGTGAGACCTTCGAAGACCTCAAGCAGGTCGCCCAACTGGGCCTGGTCAAGGCGGTATCCCGCTTCGACCCAAGTCTCGGCACCGCCTTCCAGGGCTTTGCCATACCGACGATCCTCGGCGAGGTGAAGCGGCACTTCCGTGACGAACTCTGGGTCGTGCATGTGCCGCGGCGCCTACAGGAGCTGCGCAGCCAGGTCCGCTCCGCCGACCATGAGCTGTGCTCTTCGCTGGGCGGGCGTACACCCGCCGTCCACGAGATCGCCGCACACACCGGGCTGACCGAGGCCGAGGTACGGCTGGGTCAGGGGGCACCGGAACCCTTCACCGCCCGGTCCTTGGACGCCGTGCCCGGCCACTCCGAGGACAGCCACCCTCTGGCCGACACCCTCGGTGGCATGGAGCCCGGCTTCGACCGCGTCGTCAACCGTGAGGCGCTCCGACCCCTGCTGCGGGCACTGCCCGATCGCGAACGGCAGATCCTGTACATGAGGTTCTTCTGCGAGATGACACAGGCCCGCATCGGCCTACAGCTCGGTGTCTCTCAGATGCACGTCTCCCGACTGATCACCCGCACCTGCGCACTCCTGCGCGACCAGGTGATGGCCGACACCCACGATCCGAGGAGGGCATCGTGACGACATCCCGGCTGCACGGGCGGCGACCGGGCTGATTGTCCTCGACGCCTCAGGGATGAGGGGGACGGCACAGGGGGACCTGTAGGACCATGTCCGGGAAGGCTGCGAACAGGAGAATCGGGCTGCCGGGGCGATAAGGCCGCTGGTGCCGTCGGCTGACTCCAAAGGCACTCCTATCTGCGAGAGGCACGCTGCGATGAGCGCGGGACAACCAGGCCATGCACCATCCCGCAGTGGTCGCTCACCACCAGAGCCGCGCCGGGGACGTCCAACTGCGTATCGCCGACGCCATCACCAAGTTCGCCGGTTCAATGCCGTTCGTCTACATCCACGCGATCGCTTTCGCGTTGTGGATGCTGTTCTTCGAGGCCGGCCCCTGGCCCACGCTGACGCTCGTGGTGTCACTGGAGGCGATCTTCCTGTCGGCGTTCGTCATGATCGGCCAGAACCGGCAGGCCGCCTTCCAGCAGATCAAGGCCGATCACGATTTCGTCGAGCAGGAGTTGGAGCTCAAGACCAACACCGAGCTGACCCGGGCGATCCACGCCATGACCACGGAACTCCACAGCCGTTTGATCGAGGACCGCGCAGAACAGTAGCGGGCCCGGGTGGTCAGGCGCCCAGGCCGGGAAGGCGTTCGGAGTCATCGATGAAGGCGCGGGCCACGTCGGACAGACGCCGGCTGTGGGAACGGGCATAGCCGCGCGACCTGCACCGTGAGGCGTCGCGCTTCAGTCGGCGGATGGTGCGTCCTGGTTGGCGGGGCCCCGCAGGGCGCCCGTGCCGACCGTCGCCCGGGACGGGCAACGCCCTACTCCCCGGACGCCGGGTGAAGGCACCCGGTTCAGTGCGCCGACCGGGCGGTCTGGGTGTCCAGCGCGGCGCAGAGCCAGTCGTGGGCGGCGCCTGCAGTCGGTTCCGACGGGCCGGACAGCTCGGCGGTGAGTTCCCAGTAGCGGTCGATACGGGGATCCGCGGCCAGCAGCCGGATGAGTCCGCGGCGGAAGGCGGGAGTGTCCCGCGTGCCGCGTGAGCGGGCATAGGCGGAGACGAAGCAGTCGAGTGCCTCGCCCTCGTGCGGTGGCCGCTGCGCCCGCAGCTGCGGCGATGCCAGCGCGTACGCCTCGACGAGGCCGTCGTAGAGCACGGCCGGGCGGCCCCCGTCGGGCTGGTGTGCCGCGGGCTGGCCGTGTCCGGTGCCGGGGCAGGGGGCGGAGACGAGGGCGTGCAGCCGGGTGAAGGCCAGCACCTGGGCCGGGGTCGGACCGTCGGGAAGCTGCGGAACCGCGTGTTCGACGATGACGGAGACCAGCCGGGCCGGGAGCCGCGGCGGCAGCCAGCGCCGCCAGAAGCGTGCCAATGCGGCCGTGCTGGGCGGGACGGACACGGCGCCGATCAGCCGCAGCCGCTCGGCGCGTTCCTCCGGGGCACACTCCTGGACCAGCTGGAGGGCCGCCTCCTGCCAGCGCAGGGCAGCCAGCCGCGAGCCGATCTGCCGCAGCTGCCCCGCGACGACGTCCTCCAGCGTGTCCTCCTGGTCGAGGACCCGGCCTACTTCGGGGAGCGGCAGGTCGAGGGTGCGCAGGGAGCGGATCAGGTGGAGCCGGTCGAGTGCCTCGGGGCCATAGCGGCGGTGGCCGCCCGCGCTGCGGGCGGCTTCGGGCAGCAGACCGCGGTCCGAGTAGAAGCGGACGGTCTTGACGGTGACGCCCGCGTGCTCGGCGAGCTCTCCGATGCTCCATGTGCTTTCAGGGCGCACGACTTGAACCTCCCTCAGGGGGAGTTCCTACCGTACCCACGAGCGCGGACGGCCGGTACGGACGGCCCTGCGACCACGGCGTGCGAGGAGACATCGATGACGGCATTCATCCTGGTGGCGGGCGCCCACACCGGCAGCTGGATATGGCAGGCGGTGGCCGATCGGCTGCGGGAGTCGGGGGCGCAGGCGTATCCGGTGACGCTCACCGGCATGGGTGAGCGCGGCCATGCGGCGGGACCTGACACGGACCTGGAGACACACATCCACGATCTGCTGCGGGTGATCGACCGGACGGACGCGGCTGAGGTGGTGTTGGTCGGTCACTGCTACGGCATCTACCCGGTGCTCGGCGCCGCCGACCGGCGCCCGGAACGGATCGCCCGGATCGTCCACCTGGATGCGGGCATGCCCCAGCACGGCGACCAGGCCCTCACCCTGGTGCCCGACCAGGCGGTCCGCGACCGGCTGCTGCACCGGGCCGGGCCGGCCGAGGACGACTGGCGGATTCCCCCGCCGCCACTTCAGGCGTGGCAGCGCTGGGGCAGCGTCGCCGGCCTCTCGCCCGCCGTGCTGGCTCGGCTGGCGGGAGACGCCGTACCGCAGCCGGCCCGCACGCTCACCCAGCCGCTCCGCCTGTCGAAAGCGGTCTCCGAGCTGCCGAAGACCGGCGTCCTGTGCACCGCCAACGGTTCGAGCATCGCCATGGTCGAGGCCCTGGTGGGACTGGGGGACCCGCGCTTCCAGGTGCTCACCGACCCCCGGGTGAGCTTCTTCGAACTCGACACCGGGCACTGGCCGATGCTCTCCTGCCCCGACGAGGTGGCCGAGACACTGGTGCGGGCCGCCGCGAGAGAAGGGCACCGGGTGGCCGCGGCGGTGAACGAACAACCGGCGCATCTTCGCCCCTTCCTGCTGGATGTACCGGAGCGGCCTCGCGAGCGGGTGGGACGGGTCGATCTCCACCTCCCCGACGACCTCGCTGAAGCCGACCGCCCGCGGCCGGCGGTGGTGTTCGTCCACGGTGGCCCGGTCCACCCCGACGTGCGGCCGACTCCCCGGGACTGGCCGGGCTTCGTCGGCTACGGCCGGTACGTGGCGGGTATGGGGGTCGTCGGCGTGACGCTGGACCATCGACTGCACGATCTCGCCGACTACGGTCGGGCCGCCGAGGACATAGCCGAAGCGGTCGACCTCGTACGGGCCGATCCGCGCGTCGACGGGGACCGCGTGGCGCTGTGGTACTTCTCCAGTGGCGGGCTGTTGTCGGCGGACCGGCTCGCGGCGCCCCCGCCGTGGTTGCGGTGCGTCGCGGCGAGCTATCCGATACTCGCACCGCTGCCGAACTGGGGGCTTGTCGATTCCCGGTTCCGCCCGGCGGACGCGGTGCGTACCGCGGGGCGGTTGCCGATCGTCTTGACCCGGGTGGAGCTGGAGCGCGCGGAGATCGCGGTGACGGTCGAGGAATTCCTGGCCGCCGCCGAGAAGTGCGACGCCGATGTCGAGGTGATCGACGTTCCGCTCGGTCACCATGGTTTCGAGACGATCGACCATACCGAGCAGGCGCGCGACGCCGTGGAGCGAGCGGTGCGATCCGTCCTGGAGCACCTGCGGCGCTGAGACATCCCTCGACGAGCCGACCGAGGCACTGCCGGGACCACCTGGGCCCACCCTTGCCGGGGTTCCCCTCCATGACCTCACCGTGGGGCACGAAACACGGATGGTGCCGACCGAGAGTCGGCCAGCACCATCCGTGTGTGTAAACGTTGTGTCCGAGGGGGGATCGATACCGAGAGTCTTCGGAATGCGTGTCTCACCGCGGTACTTGAGCTATCGGTGTAGGGCAGATAGCACTCAGCGCATTGAGCTTGGACGCCGGTCGACATCCCTCACAGGGGTGGCGCTCTCTGGCTCCGGCCTTGTCGAGGGGCAGGGTCAAGGGCCCTGTTGATACCGGAGCACGAATCCCTCCCTCTACGGGACGCTTTTCACCGAAGGGCTTCACAGGGCCCAGTGGCGGAAAGCTTCGATCCATTCGGCGCCCTCGGGCGGAGGGTCGGGCAGCGGGAGGTCTCGAAGACCTATGGGTTGGAGGATCCGTCCGCGGCGGCAGATCGCTACCACTCCGCTGCCTGGTCGCAGGTCGATCTCCTCGACGATGACGTCGACTCCCAACACTTCGGTGGTGAAGGGCACGGTAACGCGGTCGCTGAGCACGGCATGGAAGCCGACCAGCTCTTCGTCCTCGCCGTAGGCGTCAACGAGCGCCTCGGCGATCATGGCGTCGAGGTCCTGGTCCGACAGACCCTCCACTGTGTGGTCCTTCCCTGCGAGATCAGTTCCTGGCCGGGGCGCCGCAGCACTTCTTGTATTTTCGGCCCGAGTCGCACCAGCATGGCCCGTTCCGCGGCGGGGGCCAGGCCAGCGACTCGTCCGGGTGGGCGCGCACCACATGCCTGCTGAACGCGCGGCGGGTGTCCGGGGTGTCGGCATCACGCCCTTCCCGGACGGCGAACTCCTCGTACGCGGCCAGGGTGGCGCTGACGATGTGCACCCGGGCGGCGCCGGCCTCCGCGTAGGTGCGCGCGTCGGTCTGCAGCCGCTGTATGTAGGCGGTGTAGTCGTCCCCGTAGGAGTCGGTCGACTCGGGCCAGCGGGTGCGTACCGCGGCGAAGTCCTCGCGTACCCAGCGCAGCACGATCCCGTCGAAGGCCGCTGTGTCCTCGGGCACCTCCACCGGCCTCCCCGACGGCAGCCCACTCAGCGCCCGGTCCAACTCTTCGCCGAATTCCCGTAGTTCGGCGTCAGTCTCGGCTTCGGCGGCCAGGTCGTCGTCGGTCGGCTCCAGACCGAGGTCCCGGCGCAGGAGAGCCCGGCTGATGCGCAGCCCGCGGCGCAGTCGGGCGGCCTCGCCACCAACGGTCCCCTTGTTCTCCCGCGCTGCGGGATGTGCCAGGGCGGCCAGACACCAGTCAAGGGCCCGTTCGGACCTGCCGATCTCCCCGAGCATGTCGACCATGTCGTCGAAGACCTGCAGATCGGCCACGGCCTCATCGGGCTGCTCGGTCAGCTCCTCGCGTAGGGCTTGCTCGGCCTGTTCGGCGTCCCGCTCGCGGTCCTGCGCGTAGAGCGTCTCCACCACCCCGACCTGCGCCTGTCGGCCGGCCGCGCCGCTGAGTTTCGTCGCCCGAGTGAACAGCTCCAGCGCCTTTGCGTCGTCGCCCTGGCCCTGCTTGCCGCGGGCGGTCAGCCATCCGGCGTGCACCAGGGCGCGGCCCTGGTCCGGATCCCCGGGGTGCTCGTCGGCCCACTGTTCACACTGCGCCGCCGTCGGCTGCCTGCCCACCGTCGCGAGGAACTGCTCGTACGGGAAGTCGACGGCTCGGATAGGCGAAGGGGATGCGCTGCTCATAGCGCGACCCTACCGAGGACCGGCAGCCGAACTCCCCTTGCGTGTACAGGCCTGACACCGGGACGGGCCATGTGGTATCGACGGCCGACATCGCCGCGCTGCGGTCGGGCTGTGCCTGGACGTGCCGCACGCGCCCGCCTCTGGCCGTCCCCAACTCCGTGCCGAAGCCGCCCGGCTTCTAGTGGGTGGCTTTGGCGCACACCCCTGTATGAAGGCGTCTTGGCTCGGCTCGTTCCCGGCCGGACGGTCAGGGGTTGGGGAAGCCCAGGGCGTCGAATCGGCGCATGAGCGAGGGCTTTCCTCGGTGGGCTGTGCGCAGTTCGCCAAATCTGCGGTCGAAGTCGGCGGCGCTGCCCTGACGTGCGTGGAGTGCGCGCAGGTCGCTGAGCAGCGCGACGGCCTGATCGTAGGCGGCCGGTTTGCGCTGGGCGATGAGGTCGTCGACGGTGCGCCAGGCGGTCGCCTGGTCGCGAGCCAAGTGGTCCAGGCGCGCGTCGCGGGCCTCGGCAACTGCCCGTACTCGGGCTTGCTCCGCTGCCCCGCGTGCGGCCCGTTCCCGCTGGGCGCTCACGGTGCGGTGGCGGTGGGCCGCGTCCAGGAGCTGGGCCGCGCTGCGGCGTGCCCCGGGGCTGCCCTCGCTGGGGCGTAGGGATTGCCGGAAGCGGGCCAGGAGTCCGGGGCCGAGCTGGGGGGCTGTGCCGAGGGCTGCCTGGAGCAGCAGGGTGTCCTTCTCGGGCGCCGGAAGTCCGGCGATGAAGGCGGCGAGCCTGTCCGTGGCGGCCGCCGACTCGGTGGCCGGAGCGCTGTTGGACGCTGCGACGGCGAGCAGGTCCTGCGGGACGCGCAGGAAGTCCGCGAGGGCTCGCTGCGGCCCGGTCAGCTCGGCCAGCCCGGCGGGGACGGATGGCTCCGTTTCGCGCCGGTACTCCTCTTCGTCATCGTCCGCGAGCTCCCAGACGGCGATGGCGGCCAGCCAGCCCAGGTACAACGGGCGAAGGTCCCCAGCCGCGAGCTCGGCGCGGAGCCCGGCGAACGAGGCGAGCTCGAAGGAGGTCTCGAAATCCCACTCGCCGCCGTCCTCGGCGCTCAGGGAGAAGTCCAGCAGGGTATGGCCGCCGCGCGTCCACACCGCGAGTGTCTCCTGAAGCGCGTAGCCCTGCGCGGTCTTGGCCGGGAGCACGGAGGCGGGGATACGCAGCAGAAGGCGGCGGCTGCCCCAGTTCGCGTAGTACAGGTGGGCGTCGTAAAGCTGCTCGACGAGCTTGGCGGGATCGCCGTGGAAGTCACCCCAGTGATATTCGTTGACGAAGCTGGTGGAGGTGATCCGGGCCCGCGTAGACAGCGCTCTCACCTGGGCGATCTCGGCCTTGGTCAGCGGGCGGTCGACGGCCAGGAACTCGTAGTACTGGTACTCGCTCACGGCCCGGCAGCCTACCGGCGCGACGGGAGCACGCTTGTCTTCGGCTTCGCTGCCGGAATGATCACGGCTTGGCGGAAAGCCTCGCTTGAGGCAACCATGATTTGGGTTGACGATCTCCGGCACCGCGTTCACCTACCTGCAGCGATGACTTTACGAGCCCCACAGGCGGTCCTCCAGTGCGGACTGGTGGATGGCCAGCCGCGCGACGACCCGCGCGCCCCATTGGCGCAGCGCGTCCCGCTGCTCCGGAGGGCAGCCCGCGGCCAGGAACTCGACGGCGCGCACCAGGCCCGGGACCGGGACCGTCTCCCCGGGGCGACCGAAGGAAGACACGCGGGGGCCGGGAAGGCGTTCGAGGTATCCGACGAGATCCCCGATGCCCTGCCCCCGTGACGCCTGGGAGACCAGCGGCTCGGGCACGACGGCCAGCGGCAGCGCCGCCCGCAGGGCTGCCGGTACGCGGACTGTGGAGGCCGCGTCCAGCGACTCCAGGCGCCGCACCAGCAGGTCGTACTCGCCGGGGGTGAGCAGCCGCGGAAAACGGGTGCCACGGCCGGTGCGCAGGAGTTCGTCCGCCAGATGCGGGGCGGCGTGGCGCAACGCTCCGACCAGTGTCGGCAAAGCGCGTTCGTGCGTGAGCATCAGGTGAGCGAATTCCTCGGCGGACGGTTCCCCGTCTCCGCTGTGCTCCAGCCCGCACTCCCAGGCCACGGCTCTCCCGCAGCGGGCCCAGTCCTCGGGATGGGGCAGCCTCCGGTCCAGGAGGGCGACGAGTTGTGCGTAGAAGGGATCCCCGCGCACGTTGTCGTCGGGCTGCGTGGTGAGATCTGCCAGACCCGCACAGGCCAGTTCGTCGCGGATCCGCTGCCAGGGAATACCCCAGGCACGCCGCAGCGCGCCGTCGGTGTTGAGCTTCGCCGTCACGAGACCGACGACAGCCCGCTCGTGGCCCGACCACAGGGGGCCGCCGCTGTAACCGCGGCCGACGGCGAGTTTGTCGCGCAGTGCGTCCACGTAGCCGAAGCGGCCGTTGCACTCGGTCACTTCGACGTCGGCGAAGGAGCCGCGTTCCGCGCCGCCGTGCCAGGCGCGCACGAGCTGCTTTTCCACCATGGGACGCCAGCGCGGCGGCTGGATGTTGTGGGGCAGTGCGGAGTCGAGGCGGAGCACGGCGAGGTCGCCGTTCCACTCATACGCCCCGAGCCCCCCGTCCCCCGGGCGTGGAGCTATCCACGCCGTCAGCTCGGCCTGGCACATGTGGGTGCTGTCCGGCCCGTACACCCGGATCGGCAACGAGACCGGTCCGGGGTGCTGCACAGCCAACATCTCGCAGCCGACGGCACAGTTGACCACGTGGGCGCAGGTCAGTATGTGCTGACCGGGCATCAGCACGCCCGAGCCGGTGGGCTCGCCGTCCGCCCGGCTCAGAATCGAAACGGCGGGGGGACGCGAGTCGGCGCCCACGCTGCGGAACCACCCCACGGTCACTCCGTACTGTTCGGCATTCGCCAGGTCGCCGAAACGCTGAGGTTGGCCTGGGCACCTGCCCCGACGATCCCCAGTTTGAGATCCTGCCCGACTTGCACGCCGAACTGCACCGTGATCTCCTGCGGCCGGTCGTGCGCGGTGCCTACCGCGTCGTGCACCTCCTGCAGCAGCGGACCGAGGGGACGCAGCACGGCGCGCAGCGTGTCGGTGGCGACGGTGGCGGCCCGGTCGCTCCGCCCGACCGGAGTGACCCCGTCGATGCCCCCGGGCAGGTCCCCGCCCGTACCGTTGCCAACAGCCCCCACGGGCGCCAGCTCCATGCGCACGGAGGTTTCATCGGGCAGTAGTATCTCGGCGAAATACGTCACATGACCATGATGCCGATCAACTGGTCTGTTTGGCGGGGGGTTTGCCGAATCCGTTCCCGCTCTGCCCGACGCCGGTGTCGGACTCCCGGCAGCTCCGCACGGTCGGGGTCGGCCGCCATCGGCTGGAGGCGGCCGGGCTGGTTCTCGTGGGCCACAATATTAATCCAGTCAGCGCACGGCGTGTCCATGCCATGCAGGGTGGCCTCCGCGCGATCAAGGTCATGACATCGTGCCACGTGCATGCCGGAACGAAGGGGGAACAGCAGGGAACCATGGGCGCAGGGTGTGGCGCTCGAAAAGTCATCGCCGCAGGTCGGCGCGGTGACAGCTCGTCAACTGGGAGCATGGCCGGGTGATCGTGTCCATGCTGTACAAGCTGACCCGGAAGCTACTCTCCCTACCATCGGTGCTGCTGCGCAGCGACGCGGCGAAAGACGCGGAGCTTCTTGTGTTGCGGCACCAGAACGCGGTGCTGCGCCGACAGCTGGCCGTTCCGGTCCGCTACGAGGCAGACGATCGGTTCTGGTTCGCTGCTCTCTCGGGGCTCATACCCCGGCGTCGCTGGCACGAGGCCTTCCCGGTCACGCCCGGCACCCTGCTCGGCTGGCACCGCCGATTCGTCGCCGCGAAGTGGGACTACAGCGCACGCAGGCGCACCGGTCGGCCACCGACCGACGCAGCACTGAAGAAGCTCGTACTACGACTCGCCAGCGAGAACCCGCGGTGGGGGCACAGGAGGATCCAAGGCGAGTTGGCTCGACTGGGCCACCGGATCGCCGCCTCGACAGTGTGGGAGATTCTCCACGCAGCAGGCGTCGACCCGGCGCCACGTCGTTCCGGCCCCACATGGCGCGAGTTCCTCACTGCCCAGGCCGAGGGCATCCTCGCAGTCGATTTCTTCCATATCGATACGGCGCTCGGCAGACGGCTGTACGCACTGACCTTCCTCGAGCACTGCACGAGGCGCCTGCACATCACCGGCGTCACCGCCAACCCCACGCGGCAGTGGACGCTGCAGCAGGCGAGGAATCTCACCGCGGGCCTCGGTATGCGTATGGAGTCCCTGCGCTTCCTGCTTCGCGACCGGGACGGCAAGTACGGCACGGCGTTCGACGCCGTCTTCGAGGCCGAAGAACTGGACGTGATCAAGAGTGCAGCGCGGGCGCCGCGGATGAACGCGCACTGCGAGCGCATCATCGGAAGCATCCGCCGCGAGGCCCTGGACCACGTCCTCATCCTGAACGAAGCGCATGCTCGACAGGTCCTCGCGGCGTACCAGCAGCACCACAACGAACACCGTCCCCACCAGGCCCGCAACCAGATACCACCAAACGCCCACGAACAACCCACGGCAACAAACATCGGCACCCGCAGACTGCTGCGCACCCGAATCCTCGGCGGCCTCATCAACGAGTACCGATACGCCGCATGACCTGACCCTATGAGGGCCGGGGCCCCATCGCGGCGGGCTCGGAGGATCATCGGTTACGGATGGTTCGGACTCGGGGAGGAGGCCCGGGATGCAGGCTTGTGTCGGGATTGATGTACACCGCCGTCGGTCACAGATCGCCGTAACGGACGAGGGCGGGAAGATTGCGGTGAACCGGAACGTGCCGAACGGTCGGGAGCCGGTGCTGGGGGTGATCGGAGAGCTGCCGGTGGGCACACCGGTGGCGTTCGAGGCAGCGTTCGGGTGGGGCTGGCTGATCGAGCTGCTCCAGGATTACGGCTTCGAGGCGCACATGGCACATCCGCTGCAGTGCAAGGCGATCGCCTCGGCGCGGCTGAAGAACGACAAGGTCGACGCCGCGACCCTGGCCCATCTGCTGCGCGAGGACCTGCTGCCGGAGGCGTGGATCGCCCCAGCGCACGTGCGTGAGCAGCGGGCCGTGCTGCGCCACCGCGCCCAACTCGTGCGACTGCGCACGCTGTTGCGCAACCGGATCCACGCCGTGCTGGCCCACCATGGCTGCGACCGTGCGTCCAGCTGCTGGAGCGCACCGGGCCGGGCCTGGCTGGACGAACTGCCGCTGCCGGAAGCCTCCCGGCACGTGGTGGCCGACCTGCTGGAGATCATCGACGCACTCCAGCAGGTCATCGACCGGACCGACCAGGACTTGACCGAGACGGCCAGGACGGATCCGCGGGTGAAGGCGCTCACCACACTGCCCGGCGTCGGCCGGCTTACCGCCCAGATCATCGTGGCCGAGGTCGGCGACATCGCGCGTTTCCCCTCCGCCCGCAAGCTCGCCTCCTGGGCCGGGCTCACTCCCACCGTCCGAGGCTCGGACCGCACCGTGCGCTACGGGCACATCTCCAAACAGGGTGACCCCTGGCTCCGCTGGATCATGAACGAGGGGGCACAGACCGCGAAACGCTCCCCGCAGTTCGCGGCCCACTACGAGCAGATCGCGCACCGCCGCGGGAAGAAGATCGCCACCATCGCGATCGCCCGCAAACTCCTCACCCACGCCTATCACCTGATGCGCGACGCCGAGGCGGCACGCCAGCCAACAAAGCCGTGCACCCCCGCGTGACGACCACATCCAAAGAGTGGAACACCAAGCCCCGGGCGAGCTCGCATCGCTGCATGAGCCGGCCATGCCGCGCTCGATGACCTGAATGAGCAGCCCGGCCCCCGAAGCAAGGTCATGATCCGGCCCGGCCGGCCGGGATCGAATGGGTGCGTGGAGGCTTCCCTCCGCAGGACCACAAACCGGGGGACCACCGCCTGGACATCCCCACCCACCAGCCACGACAGCCCGGTGAACCAGGCCACAACCTCACCGGGGAGGGGGCTCACGCGCCTTGACAACCCCGGCCCTCATGGGTGCAGCGATGACTTTACGAGCCCCACAGGATCGCGAAAGCCTTCGCCCCCGACCGGCTCACCGCCACCATCACCGCCCTCGCCCAAGCCAGCGCGGCAGCAAACGCGGCAGAGACACTCACGCCGGAGCAGGCTCAGGCTCGCAAAATCGTCAAGGAGTGCGAGCGGCGTCTCGCCCGCTACCAGGCCGCCCTCGAAGCCGGCGCCGACCCCGCCGTCGTCACCCAATGGATCAACGAAGCGCAGGCGGACAAGGAGACAGCACGCAAGAAGCTCGACACCCCACCTGCCGCCACTCGAAAGAAGAAATCTCCCCTCAGCGCCGACCAGATCCGGGAGATCACTGAGAGACTCGGAGACATCGCACAACGCGTGCAGGCCGTCGACGCAGAGAAGAAGAGCCCGCTCTACGAAGCACTCGGGATCACGATCAGTTACGAACACGCAGGTAGGGCCGCGACCGCTAGGTCGAGGCCCTTGTCCGCGTATCGCTATAGCGAGTTACAGCACCCACAAGCGGCCAGCCCATCGAGCCATCTCGGTCGCAACCGCTTCCGACCGGGCCGGCCGAGCCTCCGCCACGTGAGTGACGCGCCCCCGCCGCACTCCATCCCCTGAAAGCCCCACGTGCCTGCGCCACGGCCACGAGTCGTCGCACAGGCATGTCCTGTTTCTGCAGGTGAGAGGTGCAGCACCCGGACCGCCACCGCACCAACCCCTCACCGAGCCGATCACGCGACCCGAAGGCCTCCGGAACGACGAAAAACCGGTGAGTCACATGACTCAACCGGTAATTCGTGAACGCATCGGGGACGATCTCGTGAACGTCCCAGCGAGTGTCCGAGGGGGGACTTGAACCCCCACGCCCGATAAAGGGCACTAGCACCTCAAGCTAGCGCGTCTGCCATTCCGCCACCCGGACTAGGTGTCTGCCGCCTGGCCGGAGGTGTTCCCCGCGGCGACATGGACAACAATACCAAGGTTTCAGAGTGCCTTTCACCTGCATATCCAGGCTGCGGGAGCGGCTGCGCGAGGCCGAACGAGGGGGCGCGAAGCCGATAACGGCAGGTGACAAGACGGCCACCGAGGGTTCCCGGAACGGGGGGCCGAAGGGCCCCGGACCCGCACCGTCACTCCGCGATCCGACGCTCCTCCACCACCAGGATCCGCAAGGCCCGCACAAGCGCGGCCGCCGCTTCCTCACCCAGCGGGTCGAGGAAGTGCCGCTCCATCGCGAGGCGCGCGCGCTCGGCCCGGTCGAGGCAGTCCCGGCCCGCGGGCGTCAGCTCGACGATGTTCTTGCGCCGGTCCTGCGGACTGCGGCGCCGCTCGACCAGCCCCTGATCCTCCAGGCCGTCGATGAGCGCGACCATCGTGGTGCGGTCGACACCGAGCAGTCCGGCCACCTCGACCTGCGACAACGGGTACTCGGCGGCGAGTACCGCCAGCACCGCGAGCTCGTGGCCGTCGATCCCGATGGGCGCCAGCGCCTGTGCGGACGCCCGCGCCAGCCGCTGCTGGGCGTGCTTGAGCAGATAGCCGAGCCGGGACTCAAGGGGCACGGGAGGGACATGACGTGCGGGAGGTACGGGAGGTACGGGAGGGCGCTCACCGGTCATGCCGGGAACTGTACCCAAAACTGATTGTCAGCTGAGCTGATGATTGTCTACGGTGATCGATATGAGCGATCAGCGTGTGCGCTTCGGTATCAAGACCACCCCCATGCACGTCTCCTACGACGACATCCGCCGCGTCTGGCAGGAGGCCGACGCCCTGCCAGAGATCGAGGACGCCTGGCTCTGGGACCATCTGCTTCCGCTCCGTGGCCCCAAGGACGGCCAGATCCATGAGAGTTGGACGCTGCTCAGCGCCCTGGCCGCCCAGACCGAGCGGCTGCGGCTCGGGCTCCTCGTCACCAGCAACCGCATCCGCCCGCCCGCCGTCCTCGGGAAGATCGCCTCGACCGTGGACGTGATCTCCGGCGGTCGGCTGGTCATGGGCATCGGTGTCGGCGGCACCCATCAGCCGCCCGGCGCGGGCGGGATCGCCGGTGAGAATCCGGCGATCGCCGAGTACGAGGCGTACGGGCTCTCCCTCGTCCCGCCCGGCGAGGGGGTCGCCCGGCTCGGCGAGACGGTCGAGATCCTGCGCCGGATGTGGACGGAGGACGACCCCTTCGACTTCGAGGGGCGCTACTACCGGCTGCGGGGCACGCGCAACGAGCCCAAGCCGGTGCAGCGGCCTGGGCCACCCCTGCTGATCGGCGGCTGGGGGACTCGACTGTTGCGGCTCGTCGCCGAGCGGGCCGACATCTGGAACATCCCCGGGCCGCCGCACCACAGTGTGGAGTTCGTCGCCGAGCGCGGTCGGGTGCTGGACGCGCACTGCGCGGACATCGGACGGGATCCGCGCGAGATCACCCGTTCCGTACAGGTCGTCGTCTCGTACGACGATCCCGCCGCCACCCGCGCCACCGTCGCCGAGCTCATCGGCATCGGCGTGAACCATGTCGTGCTGGGCCTGCCCCAGCCCTACCCACCGGGTGTCGCCCACTGGCTGGTGGACGAGATCATCTCGAGAGTCCGAGAGAGCGGGCGGCACCCTGAAGCGGGTACCGCCCACCCCCACCTCACGGAACGAGCTGGTACTCGGGGAAGTTGCCCGGCAGCCGCTCCCCCGCCGGCCCCTGCGTGACGGCGCGCACGAGCAGCTCGCCGCCGACGAAGGCGCCGCGCCAGGACGCGCCGAGGCCGCCGAAGAGCTCGTCGCGGTCGCCGCGGGAGCGGGGCTTGCCGCGGCCGACCTTGAACGCGCGGATCTGCGGGGCCAGTCGGGCGTACGTCGCCTCGTCGTCCGTGGACAGCGTGGCGACGAGCGCGCCGTTCGACGCGTTCATCGCGGCGAGCAGCTCCGCCTCGGTGTCGACCAGGACGATGGTGTCGACCGGGCCGAAGGGCTCCGCGTGGTGCAGTGGTGAGGACGGCGGCGGGTTCAGGAGCGTGACCGGTTGGACGTACGCCGCCGTGTCCTGGCCGGGCAGGAAGCGTGCGTCGGTCAGCTTGCCGCGGTGCAGCGGGACGGCGCCGCGGTCGATGGCCTCCGCCACCTGGTCGTGCAGCTCCTTCGCCTTGGCGGCGTTGATGACGGGCCCGAAGTCCAGCGCGGGGTAGGGGTCTTCGGGGTGCTCGACGGCCAGCGGGTGACCGACCCGCAGGGTGCGGACGGCGGGGAGGTAGGCGGCGAGGAACTCGTCGAACAGCGTGCGCTGGACGACGAAGCGCGGGTAGGCGGTGCAGCGCTGCTTGCCGTAGTCGAACAGCTTGGGGATGACGGCTGTCAGTGCGTCCCAGTCCGTGTGGTTCCAGATGCCCCAGGTGTTGAGTCCCTCCTGTTCGAGTACATGCCGCTTGCCCAGGTCGGCGACGGCGGTGGCCACCGCGGCACCCGTGTCACGGCCGCCGACGAAGGAGACGCAGCCGATCTCGGGCGCGCGGACCAGCGCCTCCGACAGCTCGCCTCCGCTGCCGCTGACGAGGGTGACGGGGATCCCTTCGCGTGCGGCGAGCGCGCCGGCCAGGGTGAGGCAGGCGACGCCGCCGTCGGTGGGGGTCTTGGCGATGACCGCGTTCCCTGCCAATGCCTGTACCAGCATTGCGTGAACGAGCACGCTCATCGGGTAGTTCCAGCTCGCGATGTTGGACACGGGCCCCTCGAGCGGAGCCCGGCCGTCCACCATGGGCTCGATGCCGTCGACGTACCAGCGCACGCCGTCGATCGCCCGGTCCACGTCGGCCTGCGCGAGTCGCCAGGGCTTGCCGATCTCCCAGACGAGGAGGAGGGCGAGCAGCTCGCGGTGCTCGGTCAGGGCGTCGAGGGTGGCCGCGACGCGCGCCCGTCGTTCGGCGAGCGGGACGTGGCGCCAGGCCCGGTGCTGGTCGAGTGAGGCCCGTACGGCCTGGTGGGCGGTTGCGGCGTTCAGGCGGGGCGGGCCCGCGATGGGGCTTCCGTCGACCGGACTGGTGGCGGGCAGTGCCCGGCCGTCCGCCCGCCAGGAGGCGTCCCAGAGATTGAGGACGCGGTCCTCCTGGAACGCCTCGGGGGCGACGGCGAGGCAGCGCTGCCAGGCGTCGGCCCAGGACGTACCGGACTTCAGAACGAGGGGGGTGTTGAGGGTGGATGCCATTCGGATGTCTCCGCTCTCGGTGCACAGTCGGGGGCGGGAGGTGCCTGGCTCCTGCCGAGCTGCATGGTGCACGGGCCCGGACGAGGAGTGGTCGCATCCGTGCGGAGGAGGACGGTGGTCGCGTCCGCACGGAGGGAAGGGTCCGTACGCGGGTGGGTGGTCGCGTACGTACGGAGGGAAGGGTCCGTACGCGGGTGGGTGGTCGCGTACGTACGGAGGGAAGGGTCCGTACGCGGGTGGGTGGTCGCGTACGTACGGAGGAAGGTACTGAGGAGGCTCCGCTCGTGACAGTCACCTCACATCAACTATGAGTGACGTCTCATCTCACTCCTGTGCGGCGACACGCTCCGATTCCCATCGGGTCAGCACCAGCCGGGCCGTCTCGGTCGGTGTGCCGCCCACCCGTACGCCGGCCGCTTCGAGGGCCTCCTTCTTGGCCTGTGCGGTGCCCGCCGAGCCGGAGACGATCGCGCCCGCGTGGCCCATCGTCCTGCCCTCGGGCGCGGTGAAACCGGCGACGTAGGCGACGACGGGCTTGGTGACGTGATCGCGGACGTACGCGGCCGCCCGCTCCTCGGCATCGCCGCCGATCTCGCCGATGAGGACGACGAGTTCGGTGTCGGGGTCGTTCTGGAAGGCGGCCAGGCAGTCGATGTGGGTGGTGCCGACGACGGGGTCGCCGCCGATGCCCACGCATGTCGAGAAGCCGATGTCGCGGAGTTCGTACATGAGTTGGTACGTCAGCGTGCCCGACTTGGACACCAGACCGATGCGCCCCGGCTTGGTGATGTCGGCGGGGATGATGCCCGCGTTCGACTGCCCCGGAGTGATCAGGCCCGGGCAGTTGGGGCCGATGACGCGGGTGCCCTTCGTGGTGGCGTACGCGTGGAAGGCGACGGAGTCGTGGACGGGGATGCCCTCGGTGATGACGACGGCGAGCCCGATGCCCGCGTCGGCGGCCTCGATCACCGCGGCCTTGGCGAACGCGGGCGGAACGAACACGACGGTGACGTCGGCGCCGGTCGCCGCCATTCCCTCGCGGACCGAACCGAAGACGGGCACCACCCGGTCGTCGAAGTCGACGGCCTGCCCCGCCTTGCGCGGGTTGACCCCGCCGACGACGTCCGTGCCGGCGGCGAGCATCCGCCGGGTGTGCTTCATGCCCTCGCCGCCGGTCATGCCCTGGACGAGAACCTTGCTCTCCTTGGTGAGAAAGATGGCCATGTCCTGTTCCTCCTTCAGCCGGCGGTGGCGAGTCGGGCCGCGCGGCGCGCGGCGTCGTCCATGGTGGTGGCCTGCTCGACCAGGGGGTGCGCGCGGCCGTCGAGGATGGCGCGGCCGTGGACGGCGTTGTTGCCGTCGAGGCGGACCACGAGCGGTCTGGTCAGCCGGACGGTCTCCAGCGCCCGCACGATGCCGTCGGCGACCGCGTCGCAGGCCGTGATGCCGCCGAAGACGTTGACGAAGACCGAATTCACGGCCGGGTCGGACAGGATCACGGAGAGGCCGTCGGCCATGATCTGGGCGGAGGCCCCGCCGCCGATGTCGAGGAAGTTGGCGGGGCGGGCGCCGCAGCCCGCGACCACGTCGAGTGTCGACATGACGAGGCCCGCGCCGTTGCCGATGATGCCCACCTCGCCGTTCAGCTTGACGTAGTTGAGGCCCTTGGCCGCGGCCGCCGCCTCGAGCGGGTCGTCGTGCGCGACCTCCTGTTCCCCCCAACGTGCCTGGCGGAAGCGGGCGTTGTCGTCCAGGGTGACCTTGCCGTCCAGGGCGAGGATCTGCCCTCTGGCCGTGCGTACGAGGGGGTTCACCTCGACGAGCACGGCGTCCTCGTGGGTCAGCACTCCCCAGAGGCGTACGAGGACGTCGACGGTCTCCGGGGGCAGTCCCGCGGCCTCGGCGATCTCGGTCGCCTTCGCCGAGGTGACACCCTCGGTCGGGTCGACGGGGACACGCGCCACCGCTTCCGGGCGGCTCGCGGCCACCTCCTCGATCTCCATGCCACCCTCCGCCGAGGCGATCGCGAGGAAGCGTCCGGCTGCGCGGTCGAGGACGTAACTGACGTAGAACTCGCTCTCGATGTCGACCGGTTGGGCCAGCATCACCTTGCCGACCGTGTGGCCCTTGATGTCCATGCCGAGGATCTGACGTGCCGTGAGTTCGGCTGCGGCCGGGTCGGCGGCGAGTTTGACCCCGCCCGCCTTGCCGCGTCCACCGGTCTTCACCTGGGCTTTCACCACGACTCGGCCGCCGAGTCGGCGGGCGATCGCGCGTGCTTCCTTGGGCGAGTCCGTGACCTCGGCCCTCGGCACCAAGATGCCGTATTCCTCGAAGAGTTCCCTTGCCTGGTGCTCGTACAGGTCCATCACCGGCTCCTGACTGCTGTGTCTGTCCGGGGAGCGACGCCCGGCCCCCCGAAAAGTGCCGCACGCCCCCTGGACACCACCCACCGGATGCGGGATAACAAGCTTCATACAGTATTCGTCGACTGTATGCAATGTACCGCGAGAGCGTTCCAACCCCCTACGAAGGGACAGGACTTCGCCATGCCCGACGACATCAGCCAGGACTCCATCTCCGGTGGGCATCTGGTCGCCAAGGCACTCAAAGCAGAAGGTGTGGAGGTCATCTACACCCTGTGCGGCGGCCACATCATCGACATCTACGACGGCTGCGTCGACGAAGGCATAGAGGTCGTCGACGTCCGACACGAGCAGGTCGCCGCCCACGCCGCCGACGGCTACGCACGCATCACCGGCAAGCCCGGATGCGCCGTCGTCACGGCGGGTCCCGGTACGACCGACGCCGTGACCGGCGTCGCGAACGCCTTCCGCGCCGAGTCCCCCATGCTGCTCATCGGCGGCCAGGGGGCGCACACCCAGCACAAGATGGGGTCCCTGCAGGACCTGCCGCACGTCGACATGATGACCCCGATCACCAAGTTCGCGGCGACCGTGCCGGACACGGCGCGCGCCGCCGACATGGTGTCGATGGCGTTCCGGGAGTGCTATCACGGCGCCCCCGGCCCCTCCTTCCTGGAGATCCCGCGCGATGTCCTGGACGCCAAGGTCCCGGTGGAGAAGGCCCGGATCCCGGCCGCCGGCCACTACCGGGCCTCGACCCGCTCGGCCGGTGACCCCGAGGCGGTCGAGAAGCTCGCCGACCTCCTCGTCCACGCCGAGAAGCCCGCGATCCTGCTCGGCAGCCAGGTGTGGACGACGCGCGGCACCGCGTCCGCCATCGAGCTCGTCCGCACCCTCAACATCCCGGCGTACATGAACGGCGCCGGGCGCGGCACCCTGCCGCCCGGGGACCCGCACCACTTCCAGCTCTCGCGCCGGTACGCCTTCTCCAACGCCGATGTCATCGTCATCGTGGGTACGCCCTTCGACTTCCGCATGGGCTACGGCAAGCGTCTCTCCCCGGACGCGACCGTCGTGCAGATCGACCTCGACTACCGGACCGTCGGCAAGAACCGGGACATCGACCTCGGGATCGTCGGCGACGCGGGGCTGATCCTGAAGTCGGTCACCGAGGCGGCCTCCGGGCGCCTCAACGGAGGCGCGTCGAAGCGCAAGGAGTGGCTGGACGAACTGCGCGCCGCCGAGCAGACGGCCCTCGAGAAGCGGCTGCCCAGCCTGAAGTCGGACGCCTCGCCGATCCACCCGTACCGCCTGGTCAGCGAGATCAACGACTTCCTCACCGAGGACTCGATCTACATCGGGGACGGCGGCGACATCGTCACCTTCTCCGGGCAGGTCGTCCAGCCCAAGTCACCCGGGCACTGGATGGACCCGGGCCCGCTCGGCACGCTCGGCGTCGGCATCCCGTTCGTCCTCGCGGCCAAGCAGGCACGGCCCGACAAGGAGGTCGTCGCCCTCTTCGGGGACGGCGCGTTCTCCCTGACCGGCTGGGACTTCGAGACTCTCGTCCGCTACAACCTCCCCTTCGTCGGCATCGTCGGCAACAACTCCTCCATGAACCAGATCCGTTACGGCCAGGCCCAGAAATACGGTCTGGAGCGCGAGCGGATCGGCAACACCCTCGGCGACGTCCACTACGACAAGTTCGCGCAGATGCTGGGCGGTTACGGCGAGGAGGTCCGCGACCCCGCCGACATCGGCCCTGCGCTGCGGCGCGCCCGGGAGTCGGGCAAGCCGTCGCTGATCAACGTCTGGGTCGACCCGGACGCGTACGCCCCCGGAACCATGAACCAGACGATGTACAAGTGAGGTGACCCTGGCATGACCAAGGCTCTCGAAGGCATCCGCGTCCTCGACATGACGCACGTCCAGTCGGGCCCGTCCGCCACACAGCTGCTCGCCTGGCTGGGCGCGGACGTCGTCAAGCTGGAGGCGCCGACCGGTGACATCACCCGCAAGCAACTACGCGACCTCCCCGACGTCGACTCCCTCTACTTCACGATGCTCAACTGCAACAAGCGGAGCATCACCCTCAACACCAAGACCGAGCGCGGCAAGGAGATCCTCACCGAGCTGATCCGGCGCTCCGACGTCATGGTCGAGAACTTCGGACCGGGCGCGGTCGACCGTATGGGCTTCACCTGGGACCGCATCCAGGAGATCAATCCGCGAATCGTCTATGCCTCCATCAAGGGGTTCGGGGACGGCCCGTACACCAACTTCAAGGCGTACGAGGTCGTCGCGCAGGCCATGGGCGGGTCGATGTCGACCACCGGTTTCGAGGACGGGCCACCGCTGGCTACGGGGGCCCAGATCGGGGACTCGGGCACGGGCATCCACGCCGTGGCGGGGATTCTCGCGGCGCTGTACCAGCGGGAGAACACCGGGCGCGGGCAGCGGGTCAACGTGGCCATGCAGCATGCCGTGCTCAACCTCTGCCGGGTGAAGTTGCGCGATCAGCAGCGACTGACACATGGACCGCTCGCCGAATATCCCAACGACGACTTCGGCGTCGAGGTTCCCCGGTCCGGCAACGCGTCCGGCGGCGGCCAGCCGGGCTGGGCGGTCAAGTGCGCGCCGGGCGGCCCCAACGACTATGTGTACGTCATCGTGCAGCCCGTGGGCTGGAAGCCGATCACCGAGCTCATCGGGCGGCCGGAACTGGCGGACGACCCCGACTGGACGACCCCTGAGGCCCGCCTGCCCCAGCTCACCAAGATGTTCCAGCTCATCGAGGAGTGGTCGGCCACGCTCCCCAAATGGGAGGTGCTGGAGAGGCTCAACGCCCACAACATCCCGTGCGGCCCGATCCTGTCCACCAAGGAGATCATCGAGGACGAGTCGCTGGTCGCCAACGAGATGGTCGTGACGGTGCCACACCCCGAGCGGGGCGAGTTCATGACCGTGGGCAGCCCGCTGAAGCTCTCCGACTCCCCCGTGGACGTGACCAGTTCGCCCCTGCTCGGTGAGCACAACGAAGAGGTCTACATCGGCGAGCTCGGCCTCGGCGACGAGGAGCTGCGCCTGCTCAAGTCGAACGGAGTGATCTGAGTGATGGCCGAAGACCGGGTGCTGAGGGTGCGCGCGCTCCTCGACGCCGTGCGGGCCGAGGGACGGGCCGCGCTCACCGCGCCCGAGGGGAAGGTGATCGCCGACGCGTACGCGATCGCCGTACCGGGCGAGGAGCTCGCGACGGACGTCGACGAGGCGGTGGCGTACGCGGCGCGCTTCGGCGGGCCCGTCGTGATGAAGATCGTCTCGCCGGACATCCTGCACAAGACCGACGCCGGTGGTGTGATCGTGGGCGTGGAAGGCGCGGCGGACGTACGCGCCGCCTTCCACAAGATCGTCGAGAACGCGCGGGCCTACGACCCGCGGGCCCGTATCGAGGGCGTCCAGGTCCAGGAACTGCTCCCCCAGGGGCAGGAGGTCATCGTCGGCGCGGTGACCGACCCGACGTTCGGGAAGGTCGTCGCCTTCGGACTCGGCGGGGTGCTGGTGGAGGTCCTGAAGGACGTCACCTTCCGGCTCGCCCCCGTGGACGCCGACGAGGCGCTGTCGATGCTGGACTCGATCAGGGCGGCCGAGATCCTGCGCGGGGTGCGCGGGGCCCCGCCGGTGGACCGGTGGGCGATCGCCGAGCAGATCCGCCGGGTCTCCGAACTCGTCGCGGACTTCCCCGAGATCGCCGAGGTGGACCTCAATCCGGTGATCGCCACCCCGGAGGGGGCGGTCGCTGCGGACATCCGCGTGATCCTGGCGGACTCGGTCCCCAAGGAGCGGCGCAAGTACACGCGCGAGGAGATCCTCACCTCCATGCGCCGGCTGATGGAGCCCTCGTCCGTGGCGGTGATCGGTGCCTCCAACGAGCAGGGCAAGATCGGGAACTCGGTCATGCGCAACCTCGTCGACGGCGGCTTCTCCGGCGAGATCCATCCGGTGAACCCCAAGGCCGATGACATTCAGGGCCGCAAGGCGTACAAGAGTGTCACCGACGTTCCCGGTGAGGTGGATGTGGCGGTCTTCGCGATCCCCGCCAAGTTCGTGGCCTCGGCCCTGGAGGAGGTGGGACGCAAGGGGATCCCCAACGCCGTACTGATCCCCTCCGGGTTCGCGGAGACCGGCGAGCACGAACTCCAGGACGAGATCGTGGCCATCGCCGAGCGGCACGGCATCCGGCTGCTCGGGCCCAACATCTACGGCTACTACTCGACGTGGCAGGACCTGTGTGCCACGTTCTGCACACCGTACGACGTGAAGGGCGGCGTCGCGCTCACCTCGCAGTCAGGCGGCATAGGGATGGCCATCCTGGGCTTCGCGCGCACTACGAAGACGGGTGTCTCCGCGATCGTCGGGCTCGGCAACAAGTCGGACCTCGACGAGGACGACCTGCTCACCTGGTTCGGCGAGGACCCGCACACCGAGTGCATCGCGATGCACCTGGAGGACCTGAAGGACGGCCGTGCCTTCGTGGCGGCGGCGCGCGCGACGGTCCCGAAGAAGCCGGTCGTCGTCCTGAAGGCGGGTCGTACGGCAGCCGGGGCGAAGGCCGCCGGCTCGCACACGGGCGCGCTCGCGGGCGACGACGCCGTGTACGAGGACATCCTGAAGCAGGCCGGCGTGATCCGGGCTCCGGGGCTGAACGAAATGCTGGAGTACGCGCGCGCGTTGCCCGTACTTCCCACCCCCAAGGGCGACAACGTCGTCATCATCACGGGCGCGGGCGGCAGCGGTGTGCTCCTGTCCGACGCGGTGACGGACAACGGCCTGTCCCTGATGGAGATCCCGCCGGACCTGGACGCGTCCTTCAAGGCCTTCATCCCGCCCTTCGGGGCCGCGGGTAACCCGGTGGACATCACCGGGGGCGAGCCGCCGTCGACGTACGAGGCGACGATCCGGCTGGGCCTGGAGGACCCGCGCATCCACGCGCTCGTCCTCGGCTACTGGCACACCATCGTGACCCCGCCCATGGTCTTCGCCGAGCTCACCGCGCGCGTGGTGGCCGAATTCCGTGCGCGCGGCATCGAGAAGCCCGTGGTGGCGTCGCTCGCGGGCGATGTCGAGGTCGAGGAGGCCTGCCAGTACCTGTACGAGCGGGGGGTCGTGGCGTACCCGTACACGACGGAGAAGCCGGTGGCCGTGCTCGGCGCGAAGTATCGCTGGGCGCGGGCGGCGGGCCTGTTGGGGGGCGGTTCATGAGGTGAACCAGGGCGGGGGCGGCCGACGGTGCGCGTCGGCCGCCCCCAGGACCCGTGCGCACACGAAAGGCATTTGGACAGGGGGCGCTGGCCAGATCTTTCGACGCGAGGGGTGCTGAACCGACATGACAACCACCGACCTATCGACATCCGTCCCCTACAGGGAGGTGACGGATCGCAACGGCCGCCTGTACCGCGTCGGCGAGACCGATCGGGACATCATGGGGCGACCACGCTGGACCATGGTGCTCTTCCCCTGGATGGGGATGCTGGGCATCAGTTCCTCGGAGTACGCGTTCACCTCCGCCGAGGACACCCTGCACGACGCCCATCTCTGGGGCAGTGGGCACATCTTCTGGCTGATGGGCGTCTGGATCTTCTTCCAGGCCGCCGTCGCCTTCCCCGCCGGGCAACTGCGGGAGAGCGGACGGCTGCCCGCGCGGTACGCCATGATGCTCGGCGCGCTGGGCACGGTCCTGGGGTACCTCTCCCTGGCGTTCGCGCCGCATGTGACCGTCGCGTACATCGGCTTCGGCATGTTCAGCGGCATCGGCGCCGGCCTGGTCTACGCGACCTGCGTGAACATGGTCGGCAAGTGGTACCCGGAGCGCAAGGGCGGCAAGACGGGCCTGGTCAACGGCGGTTTCGCCTACGGCTCGGTGCCCTTCGTCTTCCTGTTCACCTCGTACATGGACCTCGGGAACTATCAGGGCGTCCTGGTGACGGTGGGCCTGGTCTGCTGTGCCGTGGTCGCCTTCGCCGGCTGGTTCTTCAAGGACCCGCCCAAGGGGTGGTGGCCCCCGCACGTGGACCCGCTGAAGGTGTCCGACGACCCGAGGATCCGCCGGGCGCTGGAGAAGAACCCACCCGCCGTGAAGCAGTACACCCCCAAGGAGGCCGCCCGTACACCCGTCCTGTGGATGATGTGGTTCTGTCTGCTGTGCACCGCCGGGATCAACATCTTCGGCATCGCCTTCCAGGTGCCGTTCGGCAAGGACATGGGATTCGCGGGCGGGATCGTGGCCACCGCGATGTCCCTGAAGGCGATCGTCAACGGCACGGGACGCGGCGTGATCGGCTGGATCTCCGACCGCTGCGGACGCCGCAACACATTGATCATCGTCTGTCTGGTGCTGGGCTCCGCGCAGTTCGGGGTCCTGGTCTCCGGCCAGATGGGCAGCATGCCGTTCTTCCTGTTCTGCTCCATGGTCTCCGGATTCGGCGGCGGGGCGATCTTCCCGCTGTTCGCGGCCATGACGGCGGACTACTTCGGCGAGAACAACAACGCGTCCAACTACGGAATGGTCTACAGCTCGAAGCTGATCTCGGGCCTTGTGGGCTCGGGCATGGGCGCGGTCGTCGTCGGCGCGTGGGACTACCACGGAGCCTTCGTCCTCGCGGGCTCCATCGGCCTCGCCTCCGCCGTGCTGGCGCTGTTCCTCAAATCACCGGGCCGGCCGAAAGCCCGGAGCATCGTCCCCAACCCGCAACCGCTCGGCGAGGAGATGGCGTGACATGACGACAGAACCCATCGCCACCCAGGGCGCGTCGGCCTCAGCCGACGCCTCGAACCGCTCGTACCGCGAAGTCACCGACACCCGGGGCCGTGTCTACCGGATCGGTGAGTCCGACCGGGACATCCTGGGCCACTCCCGGAAGTTCATGGTGTATCTGCCGTGGATCGCCATGATGGCCATCAGCGTCTTCGAATACGCGTATGGCTCGGCCGAGGACACCCTGTCCCACGCCCATGGCTGGACCCAGAGCAACACCTTCTGGATATTGAGCGTCTGGGTCTTCTTCCAGGCCGGCATAGCCTTCCCGGCGGGCTGGCTGCGGGAGCGGGGCATCCTCACCGCCCGAAGGGCCATGTACGTCGGCGCGGTCATGTGTGTGATCGGCTTCCTGGCCCTCTCGCACCTGAGCAACGTGCTCCTGGCCATCCTGGGCTTCGGTGTCATCGGCGGTCTCGGCTCCGGCCTGGTGTACGCGACCTGCATCAACATGGTCGGCAAGTGGTTCCCCGAACGCCGGGGCGCGCGGACCGGATTCGTCAACGGCGGATTCGCGTACGGCTCGCTGCCGTTCATCTTCATCTTCAACTACGCGTTCGACACCGGGAACTACCACCGTGTCCTGGACCTCATCGGCTGCTACGTGATGATCGTCGTGCTGTCCTGCGCGTTCTTCTTCAAGGACCCGCCCAAGAACTGGTGGCCCGCGGACATCGACCCGCTGACGTACGGCGGCAACAGCAAGACTTCCGCCGCCCTCGCCAAGAACCCTCCCGCGGTGAAGCAGTACACGCCCAAGGAGGCCATCAGGACGGGTGTGCTGCCCCTGATGTGGATCACGCTGGTCATGACAGCGGGCGTGTCGATCTTCGGGATCTCCTTCCAGGTCGACTTCGCCAAGGAGGTGGGCTTCGGACCGCTGGTGGCGGCGTCCTCCATGGGCATCATGGCCGTCATCAACGGCATCGGGCGGGCCGTGGTGGGCTGGCTGTCCGACACCTGGGGCCGCAAACTGACCCTGGTGTTCGTCATCGTCGTGCTGGGGCTCGCGCAGTTCGGCGTGATCTGGGCCGGGAACATCAAGAGCGAGTGGTTGTTCCTGTTCTTCGCTTTCCTCTCCGGATTCGGCGGCGGCGCGTTCTACCCGATGTTCGCGGCACTGACCCCGGACTACTTCGGCGAGAACTACAACGCCACCAACTACGGCCTGGTGTACAGCGGCAAGCTGATCAGCGGCCTGTTCGGCGGCGGTCTCGGCTCGATGGTGGTCGCGGCCTGGGGATACAACGGCGCCTACGCACTGGCCGGCGGTATCTCGATGCTGGCGGCGGCGATCGCGTTGCTGCTGAAGCAGCCCGGGCGCGAGGGCGAGGTGCTCACTCCCCAGCCGCAGCCCGCGGGCTGAGAGGTCCCCTGGCCAACGGGTTGAAAGGTCTCTTACCGACACTGAGCACGGAGCACAGAATCGGGCGGCCCTCCCCACGTGGCGCGTTGTGGGGAGGGCCGCCCGGTGCAGGTGCACTCCCGCGATGCTAGTGACACCGCTTGCGGAGGGCCGCGAGGTTGTCGTAGCCGATCTTCGCGTGCGTGAGTGACTGCCCGGGGTCCGTGGCGCTCGGGGCGTTGTCCTGCTCGACCATCGGGTTGTGGTAGTTCCGGGCGCCGACGCGCGAGAAGAACGTGGTGTAGTCGATGACGCCGGTGCCGAACGGCACCATGTCGTAGCCCATGCCGTTCGTCGTGTTCACGACGCCGTCCTTGGCGTGGAAGAGCGGGTAACGCTTGTTGTTGCGGACGACGAGCCCGGCGGGATCGAACACCTTCTCCCGGGTGGCGCCGTCGTGGGCCGTGTACGTGTGGAACTTGTACTGGGCCACGTGCGCCCAGAAGATGTCCATCTCCAGCCAGACCACCTTCGGGTCGGTGTTCTTCAGGAAGTACTCCAACTTGCGGATGCCGGAGCTGCGGGTCGGGTTGCCCTGGGCGTCCAGCGGGCCCCCGTCGAGCAGGAAGCCGTACGCCGCGTCGTGGTTGTGGGTGTACAGCTTGATGCCCTCGCGGCGGGCGATCTCGCCGAGCGCGTTCCACTTGTCGGCGGCCACGTCCCAGTCGGCGCGGTAGGCGCTGCCGGTGGGGTCGCCACCGGTGCCCATGTGCGCCATGCCGAGGATGTTGGCGATCTCCAGGTGCTTCTTGAAGGTGTCCAGGTCGGCCACGGTGAAGGGCCAGGACGAGGGTATGAAGCCGTGGTTGCCCTGCGCCCGCAGCCCGTACTCGTCGAGCCAGGAACGCAGCAGCTTGGCGCCCTGCACGGACTCCAGGTTCGCGCCGCCCTGAGCGTTGGCGTGCTGGCCGTATCCGGCGAACTCCACCTGCCGGTAGCCGAAGCGCGAGAGCTGCTTGAAGACCTCGCGGAAACCGGAGGGCAGGTCGGTGGCGAGCGGGTCGCGGCCCGTGGCGTCCCGGACGGTGTAGAGGATGATGCCGCGCTTGTTCGCGGGGACGAGGACGTCACCGCCGTGGTCGTGGCCGTGGCCTCTGTCCCGGTCCTGGGCCAGGGCTGGTGAGGCGCCGAGGACGGGTGCGGCGATCGCCGCGGTCGCGACGGCGGTGCAGGTGCTGAGGAAACGGCGGCGGTTGATGCCGAGAGTGCGGCGCAGGGCGTCGCCGGCGGGGGATTCGTCGTTGAACGCGGTCACGGTTTCTCTCTTTCGGATCGGTGTACGGCGGTGTCGGGTGCCCGGCGGTCTGCTGCTCGTGCGCAGGTCAGAGGCGTGCGAAGCGTTCGCCGGACGCGTTGTCAGTGGCGCGTGCTTCACTTTCTGTAGTTGCTCGTCACGCCTTGTCAGGTCTCGTCAGGTGAGGCCGGCCAGGTCGAGCAGCAGGGATTTCACTTCGGTGGCCGCGACGCGGCCGGGAGCGGTGTGGGGGGTGGAGCAGATGAGGAGCGGACCTTCGTCGTCGCTCGTGGGAAGGCGCCCGTGGCTGCCGCGAATAGGTGAGGGATCCAGCGGCACGACCGCCATGCGGTAGCGCAGGCCGAGCTTCTTGCGGGCCAGTGCCGTGGCCGCCTTCACCTTGACGTAGGGGTCGAGGGGATCCATGAAGAGTTCGACCGGGTCGTAGCCGGGTTTGCGGTGGATCTCGACGAGCTGCGCGAAGTCGGGCACGCGGGCGTCGTCGAGCCAGTAGTAATACGTGAACCAGGCGTCCGGCTCCGCGACGGCGACAAGTTCGCCGGAACGCGGATGGTCGAGGTGGTGGGTCTTCTTGCCCTCGTCGTCGAGCAGCCGCTCGATGCCGGGCAGGTCGGCGAGGGCTGCCTTGGTGGCCTCCAGGTCCTCGGGGCGGCGCACGTAGACATGGGCGATCTGGTGGTCGGCGACCGCGAAGGCTCGGGACGCCATCGGGTCGAGGTACTCCATGCCGTCCTGCGTGTGCACTTCGAGGAGTCCGGCGCGGCGCAGAGCGCGGTTGATGTCGACGGGGCGGTCCACGCGGGTGATGCCGTACTCGGAGAGCGCGACGACGGTGCGGCCTTCCGTCTTCGCGTCGTCGAGGAGGGGAGCCATGGCCGCGTCGAGGTCCGCGGCCGCCTGGAGGGAGCGCGGGTCGTCGGGGCCGAAGCGCTGGAGGTCGTAGTCGAGGTGAGGGAGGTAGCAGAGGGTCAGGTCCGGTCGGCGGGTGCGGTTGATGTGGCGGGTCGCGTCGATGATCCAGCGGCTGGAGACGAGGTCGGCGCCCGGACCCCAGAAGTGGAACAGGGGGAACGTGCCGAATTTCTCGGTGAGTTCGTCGTGCAGGGCCGGGGGCCTGGTGTAGCAGTCGGGTTCCTTGCGGCCGTCGGCGTAGTAGACGGGACGGGGAGTGACGGTGATGTCGGTGTCGGCGCCCATGGCGTACCACCAGCAGATATTGGCGACCGTGTAGCCGGGGTGCGCGCGCCGGGCGGCGTCCCACAGCTTGTCGCCGGACACCAGACCGTTGTGCTGCCGCCACAGCAGTACGTCGCCCAGTTCGCGGAAGTACCAGCCGTTGCCGACGATGCCGTGCTCGGACGGGTGGGTGCCGGTGAGGAAGGTGGACTGGGCGGCGCAGGTGACGGCGGGCAGGACGGTGCCGAGCGGGGCGCGGAAGCCGGACTGGCCGAGGGCCTGGAGATGGGGCATGTGGCCGAGGAGACGGGGGGTGAGTCCGACGACGTCCAGGACGAGGAGAGGAGTGGGGCGGGCCGGCTCCTGTGGTGGTGGGGTCACGGCAGCTCCTTGAGGCCGAGGTCCGTCAACAGGTCCCGGGCGAGGGTGAGTTCGGCGGCGATGCCGTCGGCGAGCTGGGCACGGGCACGGGGGCGCAGATCCGGCGGGAGGGCCTGCCAGGTGTAGGTCTCGACCTCCAGGTGGCGGGTGAGGGGGTCCGGGCCGCCGACAAGGCGGGTCAGTGCGGCCCGCAGGACGGGGAATGTGGAGGTGAGGGGCGCGGCGGGGGCCGCGTGCAGCGGGACGTGGAAGTGGGCGCGCCACGGGGAGGCGTCGGGCAGGGCGTCACCGGCGAGGGCCTCGCCGAGGTCGTCGGTGCCGCGCAGGCCCGCGGCGGTGCGGGTGCGGGTCTGGTGCAGGAAGCGGGGTTCGTCGAAGGCGGCGAGGGCCGTACGGACTTCGGGGAGATGGGGGTGTTCAGCGTGCAGGGCGGCTGAGAGCTGGGATTTGACGATGGGGACGCGGGCCTGTGTGAGCGCGTCCAGGGCGGTGCGCGGGTCTTCGAAGGAGGTGGCGAGATGGCAGGTGTCGACGCAGATGCCGATGCGGTCGTGACCGATCGCGGTGAGTGGGGCGAGGGCGTCGCGGGTGGTCTCGACGGTGCAGCCGGGTTCCGGTTCCAGGCCGATGCGCAGGGAGCGGCCGGTGAGTTCGTGGAGGGCGTCGAGGCGTTCGGCGAGCGTGGTCAGAGCGGTGTGCGCTGCCGTCGCCCGCTCCTGGCCGTAGGCGGTGCGCCAGGCGAGCGGCAGGGTGGAGATGCTGCCCTCGGTGACGTCGTCGGGCAGGAGCTGGGCGAGGACTCGGGCCAGGTCGGTGGTGTGGGCGAGCCGTCTGGGGTCGGCCCAGTCCGGCTGGTAGACGCGGTACTTGACCTCTTCGGCGCCGAAGCCTTCGTAGGGGAAGCCGTTGAGGGTGACCACTTCGAGGCCGCGGCGTTCGAGTTCGGTGCGCAGGCCACGCAGGGCGAAGGGGTCGGTGACGAGGGCGTGGGCGGCGTCCTTGGCCAGCCACAGGCCGATGCCGAGCCGGTCGCGGCCGAGCCGACGGCGGACGGGTTCGCAGTGGTCTCGGAGTTGGGCGAGGACGCCGTCGAGGGTCTCGGCCGGGTGGACGTTGGTGCAATAGGCGAGGTGGACGGTGGAGCCGTCGGGATGGCGGAAGCGCATCGCTCACTCCCCGCCGCGGAGGATGGAGTTGCCTGCGTGGGTGATGTCGGGGGTGGTGACGTCGAGGTTCAGCCGTCCGCTGAGGCCGTAGAAGGCGAGGGGGTTGCGCCACAGCACTTGGTCGACGTCGTCGTCGGTGAACCCGGTGGCCAGCAGGGCGTCGGCGACGCGGCGGGTCTTGAGGGGGTCGCTTCTGCCCCAGTCCGCGGCCGAGTTGACGAGTACCTGCTCCGGCCCGTACTCCCTCAGGACGGCGACCATGCGTTCCTCGTCCATCTTGGTGTCGGGGTAGACGGAGAAGCCCAGCCAGCAGCCGCTGTCCTTGGCCTCCTTGACGGTGTTCTCGTTGAGGTGGTCGACCAGGACGCGGTCCGGAGAGAGGGCGGACTCCCGGACGACGTCGAGGGTGCGGCGCAGGCCAGCCTGCTTGTCGCGGTGCGGGGTGTGGACGAGCGCGGGGAGCTCGTGGTCGGCGGCGAGTTGCAGCTGGGCGGCGAGGGCGGTGTCCTCGGCGGGGGTCATCGAGTCGTAGCCGATCTCGCCCACGGCCACGACCTGGTCCTTGACGAGATAGCGGGGCAGTTCGTCGAGGACGGGGACGCAGCGGGGGTCGTTCGCCTCCTTGGGGTTGAGGGCGAGCGCGCAGTGGTGGGCGATGCCGTACTGGGCGGCGCGGAAGGGTTCCCAGCCGAGAAGGGAGTCGAAGTAGTCGAGGAAGGAGGCGACCGAGGTGCGGGGCTGGCCGAGCCAGAAGGAGGGCTCGACGAGGGCGCGGACACCGGCGGTGTACATGGCCTCGTAGTCGTCGGTGGTTCGTGACGTCATGTGGATGTGGGGGTCGAAGATGCGCATCAGGACTCCTTGCGGGCTGTGCGGGAGCCGCCGCACGGGCCGGCGGGGGCGGCGGTGGGCTCGGTCAGTGCCAGGACGCGGTACAGGTCCTCGGGGACGGGACGGTCCGCGGCGGTGCGTTCGCGCGCGTAGTCGCCGAGCATCCGGGCGAGTTCGGCGTCCGCGTGGGCGCGCGGCGCGAGGTCGGCCACGACGTCCACGGGTACGCCGGTGAACAGGCATTTGAGGACGGCGTGCCGCCAGGTGTGGGCGTCCAGGTGGCGGGCGGCGTAGGGGCCGAGGGCGGCGGCGACGAGCCGGGTGTCGTTGGTACGCAGGGCGTCCTCGACGAGGGGCAGTGCGTCGGGGCCGGGCACGAGGTGGGGCAGGGCGTGCAGGACGGCCCGGCGTTCGGCGGCCGTGCCCTGCCGGTAGACGCGGGCGAGTGCGTCCGGGTCGGCGCGGGCGGCGTGCAGGAGGAGCACGCGGGCGGCGTCGGCGTGCTCGGGACCGCAGCGGCGGCCAGCCTCGGCGATGCGCAACTCCCAGATGGAGATGGGTCCGTGGGTGCCGGGGTGGTCGGCGGCCTCGTCGAGGGCCTGGTCCAGCCAGGCGCGGGCGGTGGGCGCGAGGGAGGTGTTCAGGCGGGCGTGCAGGGCGGCGAGGGCGGGTTCGGCCGGGTGGCTCGCCGTGCTGCCGTGAGGTGCGTGTGGGTGGTGGTTCACGGGGTGCTCCCTTCGGCGCCGTCGGGGATCGCCCGGGCCGCGCGGTGGAGGAACGGGAGGGACTGTGCGGCGAAGTGGGGGCCCGCGTGGGAGTGGCGGGGCAGTTCGACGACGGTCAGCGCCTGGTAGCCGGTGGCGGCCAGGGCTTCGAGTACGGGCGGGAAGTCGATCTCCCCGTCCCCGAACGGGAGGTGTTCGTGGTGGCCGCGGCGCATGTCCTCGATCTGGACGTGCCGCAGCAAGGGCGCGGCGGCGCGGACGCAGTCGGCGGGCGGCAGGGGCTCCAGGCACTGGCAGTGGCCGATGTCGAGGGTGAGGCCGAGAGCGGGCGGGTCGCCGAGGAGACGGCGGAGGTGGTGGAAGTCGGCGAGGGTGGCGAGGAGATGGCCGGGTTCGGGTTCGACGGCGAGCGGGATGCCGGCGTGGGTGGCCGCGTCCAGCACGGGGGTGAGTGCCTCGGCGAGGTGCTTCCAGGCGATGTCCTCGGCCGGGTTGGCCGTGGCGGCCGGGTTGGCTGCCTCGGCCGTGTTGGGTGGGTTGGCCGTCGCGGCCATATCGGCCGGGAGTACCCCGCTGAAGCAGTGGACGGCGTGGGCGCCGAGGTCGGCGGCGATCCGGACGGCGCGGATGAGCAGGTCGACGCGGCGGGCCCGGTCGGCCGGGTCCGGGTCGAGGAGCGAGGGGCCGTGCTTGCGGCGCGGATCGAGGACATAGCGGGCGCCGGTTTCCACGGTGACGCCGAGACCGAGGGTGTCCAGTCTCCGGGCCACCTTCCGGGTGCGGGCGGCGAGGTCCGGGGCCAGGGGGTCCAGGTGCATGTGGTCGAGGGTCAGGCCGACGCCGTCGTAGCCGAGGTCCGCGAGGAGTGCGAGGGCGTCGTCGAGGCGGAGGTCGGCGAGGCCGTTGGTGCCGTAGCCGAAGCGGAGGGGGTGGGGGCCGGGGTTCGTGGGCCGGGGTGTTGTGGTCATGTGACGCTCACCCTTCTCGCGAAGTGGCGGGCCGCCGGGGCGAGGGCGGCCGTGAGAAGGGCGGAGGTCAGGGCGCCGGAGCGGGCCGCGAGGGCGGCCTGGAGGGGGATCATGGCGCGGATTCCGCCGCCGACGGCTCGCTGGGTGAGCGGGGGTGAGGGGTTGAGGGCGGCGTGGAGGAGGGGGCGGCCCGAGGTGGTGACGAAGGCGGCGGTGAGGGCGGTGTGCAGGGCGTCCGCGGCGGGGCGCCGGGAGGGGACTGTCCCCGAGGCCCTCTGGGTCCGCAGAGCCTGCGGAGCCTTCGTCAGCCTCCAGGCCAGCGTGCCCGTCGTGGCGAGCGCGGCCAGCGGTGCGAGCGGCGAACCTCCGCGGGTCTCGCCGCGGGACACCGTGGTCACCGCGAGGGTGTGGGTGGCCAGGGTCAGCGCCGCGGGCAGGGCGGGGCGGGCGCTGCCGCCGGTGGCCGTCGCGCCGAGGAGCAGGTCCAGGCCGCGCGCGGTGGCCATCGCCGCCGGCCCGGCGGGGGTTCGCTTGAGCGCGAGGTCGTACGCCCACACGGTGGCCGCGAGAGGGGCCGCGACCGTGAGGGCCGGGCGTCCGGCGCGTGCCGCCAGGGCCAGGCCCGCCGCCGTGAGGGCGCCTGCGGCGGCCAGGGCCGCGGATGGTCGGATGCGTCCGGACGGCAGCGGGCGGTGCGGGCGTTCGAGGGCGTCCTCGGTCCGGTCGGCCCAGTCGTTGAGGGCCATGCCCGCCTCGTACAGGCAGAGGGAGGAGGCGATGGCGAGCAGGGTGCGGGGGTCGGGGCGGGCACCGGTGGTCGCGGCTCCGGCGAGGGCGTCGCCCGGGACGGTGAACAGGGCGGGCAGGCGTAGGAGTTCGGCCCAGGCCCTGGCGGGTCTACTCGCTCGCGGGCTCCGGTTCGGCGTCGGGCTCGTCGTGGACGGTCGGTCCGGTCTGCGGGAGTGCGGCGTCATCGGGTCTCCCCGGGGAGTGTGCGGAGCCGCCCCGCGAGACCCGCGAGGGCCGCGTACTGCTCACCCAGCGCCGCGGGCCCGTCTCCCACCGGGTCCTTGAAGTAGAAGCCGAGTTCGCTCAGAGGGCCCGAGAGACCGGCCTCGTGCGCGCGGGACACCAGGCGGGCGAGGTCGAGGACCAGGGGCGCCGCCAGTGCGGAGTCGCAGCCCTGCCAGGTGGTCTGGAGGATCATCCGGGTGCCGAGGAAGCCGTCGAAGGCGATGTGGTCCCAGGCGGTCTTCCAGTCGCCGAGGGCCGGTACGTCGTCGATGTGGACCTCGCCCTGCGGGGCACCGCCCAGGGTGTCCGCGAGGACGCGTTCCTTGCCGGCGTTCTTGGCCGCGGCGGCGGCCGGGTCGGCGAGGGAGGCGCCGTCACCGCCGCCGAGCAGGTTGGTGCCGGACCAGGCGCGGACCGCCAGCGCGCGCTGCGCGAACATCGGGCCGAGCACCGACCGCAGCAGGGTCTGGCCCGTCTTGCCGTCGCGGCCGGCGTACGGGAGGCGGCTGGAGCGTGCCGGCGAGGCCAACGCCGGGTGGTGCAGGCCGGTGGACGGGGTGAAGTTCACGTAGGGGCAGCCGACCGCCAGCGCTGCCGCCGCGTAGAGCGAGCTCGGGGGCAGGGCGGGGCCCACCGGTGCCGGTTCGGTGGAGGCCACGTTCACCACGACCGCCCGGGTCAGGTCCCGTCGTCGTACGAAGTCGCGCAGGTCGGCCGCGAAGGCGTCCACCAGTTCGGACTCGTCCCGTGTGTCGCCGGGGGCGGGGCCGCCGGGGCGGATCTCCGCGTCGGCGGCCTCCAGTTCGGCCGCGATCGCCGCGGGGAGGCCGTGCGGGAGGACACCGCCGGCGGCCAGTGCCTCGGCCCGTTTCGGCAGGGGGCAGTCGATGGTGTCGTGGCCGCCGAAGACGAGGGAGGACAGGGTGGGCAGGCCGCACTCGGCGAAGAGGGATGTCTCGGTGACCATGCCCGTCGGGGGGTGCAGGCCTGCGGTGAGAGCCGCGCAGCCCGCGATGACGGTGGTGGCGACGGAGCCGCGGGCTCCGATCAGCCACACCCCCACCCGAGGTTCGGAAAGCGACGCGGGCATGGGTGACATGGGCAGCCTCCTTGTCGTACGTCAGCCACACAGGGGGGAGGAGAGAGAATCGCGGTGGAGCGAGACGGCGGGCGGGGGTCCGGCGTCCCCCGCCCGCCGCCGGTCAGTCGCCCTTCGCGGGCAGTTCCTTGATCCGGACGTCGCGGAAGGACACCTGGTCGTCGGCTCCGTGGTTCTGGAGGCCGATGTGTCCGTCGCGCAGGCTTCGTACCGGATCGGTGTTGGTGAAATCGTTGATCTTCACGCCGTTGAGCCAGACGCGGAGGCGCTCGCCCTCCACGCGGATCTCGTACGTGTTCCACTCCCCCGGCGGGTTCAGCGCGCGGTCGCGCTTCTTGAGGTCGGCGGACTGGAAGCTGTACACGGCCCCGGTGGTGCGGTCGGGGGCGTCGGTCGCGTCGATCTGGATCTCGTAGCCGTTGTCGACGGCCGACCAGGGGTCGTCGGACTCCGGGAACCCGACGAACACTCCGGAGTTGTCGTCCCCGGCCACCCGCCAGTCCAGCTTCAGCGAGTACGAGCCGAACCCGGAACCGGCGTACCAGAGCATCCCCAGGCCGTCGTGCGACGTCAGCGTGCCGTCGTCGCTCAGCGAGAACGAACCAGGGCCCGCCTGTTTCCACGCCGCCAGCGACCCGGCCGTGCCGTCGAAGAGCGGCCGGTAGCCGTTCTCCGGGCGGCAGTCGGCCTGGGCGGCGCCGATGGCGTACCGGATGCCGCCCAGCAGGTGCTGCCGGAAGGCGGGTTCGGCGTAGGACTCCTTGGTGTGGCCGCCCCCGGTGTAGAAGGCGCGGCCGCCCCGGTACTCCTGGCACCAGGCGATCGGATGGTCGCCGCTCATCGTGCCGCCGGTGTACGAGGACTCGTCGAGCGAGGCGAGGACGTGGGCCCGCTCGCGCGGATTCGAGCGGTAGTTGTACCACTCGTCCGTGCGCTCCCAGGATCTCGGGAGCTGCGAGGTCGCCGGGTGGGACCGGTCCTCGACGGTGACCGTCGCGGGCTGGATCGCGGGGTGCGACTGGAAGTACGCGCCCGCGAGGCCGCCGTAGAAAGCCCAGTCGTACTCGGTGTCGGCGGCCGCGTGGATGCCCACATAGCCGCCGCCCCGCTTGATGTACCGCTCGAAGGCGGCCTGTTGGGTGGTGTCGAGGACGTCACCGGTCGTCGAGAGGAAGACGACGGCGTCGTACCGCGCCAGGTTGCGTGCGGTGAAGGCGCCTGCGTCCTCCGTGGTGTCGACCGTGAAGCCGCCCGTGGCACCCAGCTCCCGTACGGCCGCGATCCCCTCGGGGATCGAGTCGTGCCGGAAGCCCGCGGTCTTCGAGAAGACCAGCACCCGGCTCCTGTCGGGACCGTGCGCGCCCTTCGACGCCGCCGGTCCCGACACACAGCCGAGGAGCAGGGCGGCAGCGGCACCCACGGTCAGCATGCGTACCGATGTGCGCATGACCGTCACCCCCCGTCAGCTCGTCGTGAAGGTGAAGTCGTCCACGTCGTAGAGCGCTCCGGTGCCGCTCCCCTTGAAGACGAGGTAGAGCGTGGTGGTGCCGCGCGGGGCGTGTGCGAGATCGGCGCTCACGTCCTGGAAGGTGTCCCAGCCGCCCGTCACCGGTACGGTCGCCCGGCCCAGCGTGCGGCCGGTCGGGGAGCCCGCGCGGATCTCGAGGGTGCCGCCCGCGCCGGCGGAGGAGACGCGTGCCGTGATCTTCTTGGCGTCGCTCAGGGAGTAGGGCGTGAAGGAGATCCAGTCGCCGTTGTCGATGTCGCCGACGGTCTTGCCGCCGTGCGTGGTGGCCTTGGACTGGACGGTGATGCCGGAGGCCTCGCCATAGTGCTCGGCCTGGCGGTGCTTGGGCTGGAGCACGTTCTGGTCGTGGGTGGTCAGCGGGGCCTGGCCGCCGCCTCCGCCGTCGGTGTACTCGGCGTCGAGGACTCCGAAGATGTTGGCGTCCTCGTCGTGGCCGCCGTCGGCGCTGGTCTGGAGGGTGCCGGAGCAGCCGTTCGCCGAGGTGAGGGGGTGGCCGTGGCTGTCGTGGCCGAGGATGAAGGTGACCTTCACCTTGGCGCAGTCGATCGCGCGGCCGTCCTCGGGGTCGGTGACCTTCACCTTGAACGGCACCGGGTCACCGAAGCTGAACAGCTGGCCGTCACGCGGTTGTTCGATCACGACCTTGGGCGCGGTGTTGCCGACCACGATCTGCACGCTCGCGCTGCCGGTGCGACCGGTCACGTCCTTGGCGGTCACCGTCGCCGTGTAGGTGCCGTTCGTCCTGTACTTGTGGGACGGGTTCGCCGCCGTCGACGTGCCGCCGTCGCCGAAGTCCCAGGTGTAGGTGAGGGCGTCGCCGTCCGCGTCGGACGAACCGGCCGAGGAGAAGCTGACCTTGAGAGCGGCCTGCCCCGAGGTTCGGTCGGCCGCGGCCTGTGCGACGGGCGAGTGGCCGTCGGTGGCGTTCTCGATGCGGTAAAGGCCCGAGTTCTCGTCGCCGCCGAACCAGGCGGTGCCGTAGTCGAGGACGTACAGGGCGCCGTCCGGGCCGAACGCCATGTCCATCACCTGCGTGCCGGTCCACGGTACGGAGTTGATGGACTGCACCGTGCCGGTGGAATCGCTCGCGATGCGCTTGATCCAGCGGCGGCCGAACTCTCCGGCGAAGAAGTTCCCGTCGTACGCCTGTGGGAACTTCACGGGCGAGTCGAGCGTGGCGTCGTAGTGGTAGACCGGGCCGCCCATCGGGGACTCCGAGCCGCTGCCGAACTCCGGGACGGAGGCGCCGTCGTAGGGGATCCACGCGGGCTGGGCCGGGGGCAGGTCCGTCAGCCCCGTGTTGTGCGGGGAGGTGTTCTTCGGGGCGTCGCAGTCGAAGGCGGCGCCGGAGGTCTTCGTCGCGAAGTCGTAGTCCACGTAGGCGTCGTTCTTGCCCGTGCAGTACGGCCAGCCGAAGTTGCCGGGGCCGGTGACGCGGGCGAACTCGACCTGGCCGCCGGGGCCGCGCGCCGGGTCGGCCGCGCCCGCGTCGGGGCCGTAGTCACCGACGTAGACGATGCCCGTCGCCTTGTCGACGCTGAAGCGGAACGGGTTGCGGAAGCCCATCGCGTAGATCTCGGGCCGTGTCTTATTCGTATCGTCCGTGCCGGGCGGGAAGAGGTTTCCGTCGGGGATGGAGTACGACCCGTCGGTGTTCACCTTGATGCGCAGGATCTTGCCGCGCAGGTCGTTGGTGTTGCCGGCCGAGCGCTGGGCGTCGAAGACCGGGTTGCGGTCGGGGCGCTCGTCGATGGGTGTGAAGCCGTCGGACTGGAAGGGGTTGGAGTCGTCCCCGGTCGACAGGTACAGGTTGCCCGCCGCGTCGAAGTCGATGTCGCCGCCGACGTGGCAGCAGATGCCGCGGGTGGCCTGGACGTCGAGGATCTTCTTCTCACTGGCGGTGTCGAGGGTGCCGTCCGTCTTGAGGACGAAGCGGGAGAGACGGTTGACGCCGTCGAAGGGCGCGAAGTCGGCCGCCGTGCCCGTCTCGGGGGCGTCGCCCGCCGGGGTGTTCAGGGGCGGCGCGTAGTAGAGGTAGATGAAGCGGTTACTGGCGAACCCCGGGTCTATGCCGACGCCCTGCAGACCTTCCTCGTCGTGCGTGTAGACGTCGAGCTTGCCGGCGAGCCTGGTGTTTCCGGCCGCGTCGGTGAGGCGGAGTTCGCCGTCGCGCGAGGTGTGCAGGACCGAGCGGTCGGGGAGCACGGCGAGCGACATGGGCTCGCCGACCTCGGGCTCGCCCTTGGCGAGCGTGACCTGCTGGAAGTCCTCTGCCGCCGCCGCGTTCCCCGGGTCGGCGACGGCTGCGCCGGCCGGGGGTGCGGTGAGGGTGAGCGAGGCGGCCGCGAGCAGCGCGCCGCTCAGCAGGGCGAGCGCTCGGCGGAATACGGAGCGTCGTCTGTGGGTCTCGGTTCTGTCGGTGCGGGTGGCGCGGTCTTTCCCGTGCACGAATGCCTCCAGAAAGGGGCTGGTTGTACGAGCGGGTGCTTGCGCCGGGGTGCGCCGTCACCCCGGAGACACAGGAGAAGTCAGTCGTTGCCGCCGAACGCCGCGTCGAAGGATGCCGACGGCGGCTCGAAGTCGTACGCCTTGAGGCGGGTCAGGGCCTCGGGTGCGCCCTGGAGCCGGTCCATGCCGGCGTCCTCCCACTCGACGGAGACGGGGCCGGTGTAGTCGATGGAGCGGAGCATGCGGAAGACGTCCTCCCAGGGGACGTCGCCGTGTCCCGCCGACACGAAGTCCCAGCCGCGCCGGGGGTCGCCCCAGGGCAGGTGCGAGCCGAGGCGCCCGTTGCGGCCGTCGAGACGCTTGCGGGCTTCCTTGCAGTCGACGTGGTAGATGCGGTCGCGGAAGTCGTAGAGGAAGCCGACCGGGTCCAGGTCCTGCCACACGAAGTGCGAGGGGTCGAAGTTCAGACCGAACGCCGGACGGTGGTCAACTGCCTTCAGGGCGAGCTGCGTCGTCCAGTAGTCGTAGGCGATCTCGCTCGGGTGGACCTCGTGCGCGAACCGGACGCCCTGCGCGTCGAAGACGTCCAGGATGGGGTTCCAGCGCGTCGCGAAGTCCTCGTAGCCGCGCGCGATCATCGACTCGGGGGCGGGCGGGAACATCGCGACCAGGTGCCAGATCGCCGAGCCGGTGAAGCCGATGACGGTGTCGACGCCGAAGGCCGCCGCGGCGCGCGCGGTGTCGGCGATCTCGGCGGCGGCCCGCTGCCGTACGCCTTCGGGCTCGCCGTCGCCCCAGATCCGGGCGGGCAGGATCGCCTGGTGCCGCTCGTCGATGATGGCGTCGCAGACGGCCTGGCCGACCAGATGGTTGGAGATCGCCCAGCACTTGAGGCCGTACTTGTCTAGGAGCGCGTGCCGGGAGTGGATGTACGAGGGGTCCGCGAGCGCCTTGTCGACCTCGAAGTGGTCGCCCCAGCACGCGAGTTCGAGCCCGTCATAGCCGAAGTCACGGGCGAGGTGGCAGACGTCCTCGAGGGGCAGGTCGGCCCACTGGCCGGTGAAGAGTGTGAAGGTGCGCGGCATGTCCGGGGCCTCCTCAGACCGCGATGGGTGTGTAGACGGAGTTCTTCTCGGCGCTCTCCTCCACCGCCGCGAGGACGCGCTGCACCCGCAGCCCGTCGGCGAAGGACGGTTCGGGTCGCCGGCCCTCGCCGATGGCCCGCACCAGGTCGCGGGCCTGGTGGGTGAAGGTGTGCTCGTAGCCGAGTCCGTGGCCCGGCGGCCACCAGGCGTCCAGGTAGGGGTGGTCGGGCTCGGTGACGAGGATGCGGCGGAAGCCCGCGTGTGTGCCGGGCTCGGTGTGGTCGTGGTACGAGAGTTCGTTGAGCCGTTCCAGGTCGAAGGCGAGCGAGCCGCGCTCGCCGTTGAGTTCGATGCGCAGCGAGTTCTTGCGCCCGGTCGCGAAGCGGGACGCCTCGAAGGAGGCGAGGGCACCGGAGGCGAAGCGGCCGGTGAACAGGGCGGCGTCATCGACGGTGACCGTGCCGACTCCGCCCGCCCGCGGGCTCGTCTCCGACACCGCGGACAGACCGCTCGACGCTCCGGCGGGCCGCGGGCGCTCCCGTACGAACGTCTCGGTGAGCGCCGAGACCCCGACGACCGGCTCGCCCGCCAGATACTGGGCGAGGTCGACGATGTGGGCCCCGAGGTCGCCGAGCGCACCCGATCCCGCGAGCTCCTTGCGCAACCGCCAGGTGAGCGGGAACTCCCGGTCCACCAGCCAGTCCTGAAGGTACGTCACCCGTACGTGCCGCAGGTCTCCGAGCCGCCCCTCGGCGACCATCTTCCGGGCGAGTGAAGTCGCGGGGAGTCGGCGGTAGTTGAAGCCGACCATGGACATCTGGCCGCGGGCGAAGGCCGCCTCTGCGGCCTCCGTCATCGCCCGCGCCTCCTCGACCGTGTTCGCGAGGGGCTTCTCGCACAGTACGTGTTTGCCGGCGGCCAGGGCGGCGAGGGCGATCTCGGCATGGCTGTCACCAGGGGTGCAGATGTCGACGAGGTCGACGTCGTCCCGGGCGATCAGGGCCCGCCAGTCGGTCTCGGCCGCCGCCCAGCCGTGCCGGTCGGCCATGGCCCGCACCGCGCTCGCGTCCCGGCCGCAGACGGCGGCGAGGACCGGGCGGCGCGGCAGGTCGAAGACGCGGCCCACGGTGCGCCAGCCCTGGGAGTGGGCGGCGCCCATGAAGGCGTAACCGACCATGCCCACGCCGAGCGTCGGCTTGCCCGCGTTCGACCCGGCCGCCTCGGCCCCGGGTGCGAGCCCCGCCTCCACCCCGGCTGCCTCGCCCTGGTGCGGCTGTCCCATACGGATGTCCTCCTCGTCGTCGTGACGCTGTGGGGGGTGTGAGCGGGACGGATCACCTGAAGCCGGTGGACATGTACTGGCCGACGTTGTCCTTGTCGACGACGGCCGAGTAGAGCGTGAGCGAGGCCGGGATCTCGAACTCGGCGAGACCGCCGATCCCCTTGCCCTGGCCCAGCGCGCGAGCGAGGTCGATCGCGGAGGCGGCCATCGTCGGCGGGTAGAGGACGGTGGCCTTCAGGACGCTGTTGTCGGCGTCGATGGCCTGGAAGGCGGAGAGCGCGCCCGCCCCGCCGACCATCAGGAAGTCGTCGCGCCCGGCCTGCTTGATGGCACGCAGCGCGCCCACGCCCTGGTCGTCGTCGTGGTTCCACAGGGCGTCGAACTTCGACTGCGCCTGCAGGAGTTGAGCCATCTTGGCCTGTCCGGACTCGACGGTGAAGTCGGCTGCCTGACGGGCGACCTTCTTGATGTTGGGATAGTTCTTCAGGGCCGCGTCGAAGCCCTGGGTGCGCTGCTTGGTGAGTTCCAGGTTGTCGAGCCCGGCGAGTTCGATGACCTTGGCGTCCTGCTTGTCCTTCAGCTTCTCACCGATGTAGTGGCCGGCGCTGAGGCCCATGCCGTAGTTGTCGCCGCCGATCCAACAGCGGTACGCCTGCGGGGTGTTGAAGATGCGGTCGAGGTTGACGACCGGGATGCCCGCGCGCATCGCCTTCAGACCGACCTGGGTGAGGGCCTTGCCGTCGGCGGGCAGTACCACCAGCACGTCGACCTTCTTGTTGATCAGTGTCTCGATCTGGCCGATCTGCGCGGCCGTGTCGTTGGAACCCTCGGTGATCTCCAGCGTCACGTCCGAGTACTTCTTGGCGCGGCTCTTGGCGTTGTCGTTGATCGCGTTGAGCCAGCCGTGGTCGGCCTGCGGGCCCGCGAAGCCGATGGTGACGTGCTTGCCGGGCTTGTCGTCGGCGGCCGGCCGACTGTCCGCGGCCGGCTTCTCGTCCTTGGTGTCGTTGCTGGTGCAGCCGACCAGGAGGGCGCCGGCCGAGGCGGCGGCGGTTGTGAAGAGGAGTCCTCTGCGGCTCGTGAAGCTGGTGGAGCTCGTGGATTCTGGCATGGCGGTGGGCCCTTCCCGTGTCAGGTGGTGCTTGCTGCCGTGCGCCGCTGGACCAGGACCGCGGCGACGATGATCGCTCCCTTGGCGATCTGCTGGACGTCGCTCTGCAGGTTGTTCAGCGCGAAGATGTCGGTGATCGTGGTGAAGATCAGGACACCGAGCACCGAGCCGGTGATGGTGCCGCGGCCCCCGCTGAGCAGGGTCCCGCCGATGATCGCGGCGGCGATGGCGTCGAGTTCGTACAGGTTGCCGTTGGTGTTCTGGCCGGAGCCGGACAGGATGATCAGCAGGAAGGCGGCGATGCCGCAGCACAGTCCGGAGAGCAGGTAGAGGTACAGCCGCTGGCGTCGTACGTCGATGCCGGCGAGCCGGGCCGCCTCCGCGTTGCCGCCGACCGCGACCGTGCGGCGGCCGAAGGTGGTGCGGTTGAGAATCAGCCAGCCGATGATCGTGACGACGGCGAAGACCAGTACCAGCGGTGGGATACCGAGAATGTACGAGTCACGTTCGCCGAGCTTCAGGATCCCGTCGATGCTGACGATCTGGGTCTTGCCGTCGGTGATCTGCAGGGCGAGGCCGCGGGCGGAGGCGAGCATGGCGAGCGTCGCGATGAACGGGACCATCCCGCCGTATGCGATGAGCAGGCCGTTGACCAGGCCGCACCCCACACCGACGAGTACCGCGGTGAAGAGGACGCCCGCGAAGCCGTACTCCTGGGTGGCGACCGTCGTGGCCCACACCGAGGACAGCGCGACGATCGCGCCGACCGACAGGTCGATGCCTCCGGAGGTGATGACGAAGGTCATGCCGACAGTGACCACGCCGATCACCGAGGCCTGGGTGAGGACGAGTTGGAGGTTGCGGGTGTCGAGGAACTCGTCGGGCTTGGTGATGCCTCCGATGACGATCAGGGCGACGAGCACTCCGAGAAGTGAGAGGGTGCGGACGTCGGCGCGGGCCGCGAGGGAGCGCCACGCGGGGAGTTCGCCCATCGGCGACATCTTGTCGGTGCTGCCCCGGGGCGGGGACACGGGCTGCGTCATGACGCCGGGCTTCCTTCCATGACAAGGTCGAGTACGCGGTGTTCGTCGAGCTCCTGGGCGGGCGCCGTGTGCACGACGCGGCCCTCCCTGAGCACCAGCACGCGGTCGGCGAGCCCCAGCACCTCGGGCACCTCGCTCGACACGAGCAGCACGGCGAGGCCTTCGTCGGCGAGGCGGCGGATGACCGCGTACAGCTCGGCGCGGGCGCCGACGTCGACACCGCGGGTCGGTTCGTCGAGCAGCAGGACGCGGCAGCCACGCAGCAGCCAGCGGGCCAGGACGGCCTTCTGCTGGTTGCCGCCGGACAGCGTCCGGATCGGGACGGACGGGTTGTTGGGGCGCAGCGACAGCTCGCGTGTCGCGGCACGGGCGGCGCCTCGCTCTGCGCTCCGGTCGATCCAACCCCCACGTGAGAAGCGCGACATGGAGGACACGGACACATTGCGGGTGACGGACTCCAGCATGAGCAGGCCCTGTGCCTTGCGCTCCTCGGGGGCGAGTCCGAGTCCGGCGCGGACGGCGGCGCGTACACTTCCGGGCCGCAACACCCTGCCATCGACGCTGACTCGACCGGCCGTCGACTTTCGGGCCCCGTAGATCGTCTCCAGGATCTCGGAGCGCCCGGAGCCGACGAGCCCGGCCAGGCCGACGATCTCGCCGGGGCGCAGTTCGAGGTCGAGGGGCTCGAACTCGCCCGCCCGTCTCAGTCCTTGGACCGTAAGCACCGGCTCGGACGTGGGCCCTCGCGTGGGCCGCTGCGGGAAGAGGTACTCGACGTTGCGGCCCGTCATGAGCGCCACCACCTCGCGGGTGGGGGTGGACTTCGCGGGCAGCCCGCCGGCCACCGCGCGGCCGTCCTTCAGTACGGTCACCCGGTCGCCGATGCGGCGGATCTCCTCCAGCCGGTGCGAGATGTAGACGACGGCGACGCCGTCCGCGGTGAGGTCGCCGACGATACGGAAGAGGTTGTCGACCTCGTCGGGGTCGAGGGCCGCGGACGGCTCGTCCATGACGATGAGGCGTACGTCGTGGGAGAGTGCCCGTGCCATGGAGACGATCTGCTGCTGGGCGGCCGACAGCTCACCGACGAGGCGCGCCGGGTCGATCTCCGGGTGGCCGAGTCGGCGTAGCAGCTGCGCCGTTGACGCCTTGGCCGCCTTTCCCCGTACGACGAAACCGGCCGCGGTGGGTTCATGGCCGAGGTGGACGTTCTCGGCCACCGACAGGCCCTCCACCAGGTCCAGTTCCTGGTAGATGGTGGCAATGCCGAGGCGCATGGCGGCGATCGGGGAGCGCAGCGTGACGGGTTCGCCGCGCCAGCCGATGGTGCCGCCGTCGGGCTGGTGGGCGCCGGCCAGGACCTTGATGAGGGTGGACTTCCCGGCCCCGTTCTGGCCGAGCAGACAGTGGACCTCGCCGGCCTGGACGTCGAGGTCGACGCCGTCGAGGGCCCGGACTCCGGGGAACGACTTGGTGATGCCGGACATGGTGAGCAGCGGTGGTTCTGGTGCCATGACGGTTCCCCTTGGCGGGCGTGCGGGCCGGTTTCAGGGTGATGCGCCCGCGGAGCGGGCGTTTTCGGGCAGGGCAGAGCAGGGCGCTGTACAGCTGGGGCGACTTTGGTGAGGTGACTTCTGGTGTGGTGACCTTTGGTCAAGCGACTTTTGGTGCGGCTCTGGCAGGAGTGCTTCGTGTGGCTCCGGCAGGGTTACGCGGGCGAGAACAAGTGGTCGCTGATGAGCCGGGCCGCGCCGATGACCCCGGCGGCCGGCCCCAACTCCCCCAGCACGATGGGAAGGTTGCCGGTCGCCAGTGGCAGCGACTGGCGGTACACCTGCGTGCGGATCGCGGCGAGCAGCGTATGGCCGAGGCCGGTGACGCCGCCGCCGATCACCACCAGACCCGGGTTGAAGAACGAGACGAGGCCGGCGATGACCTGCCCCGTGCGGTTGCCGCCCTCGCGGATCAGCCCGAGGGCGGTGGCGTCGCCCGCGGCGGCCGCGGCGGCGACGTCGACGGCGCTCAGTGTGCCCGCCGCCTCCAGCCGCGCGGCGAGCTCCGCCGAAAGCCCCTGCTGGGCGGCCTCCGTGGCGTCTCGGGCGAGCGCGGCCCCGCTGAAGTGGGCCTCCAGGCAACCCCGGTTGCCGCAGGCGCACGGACGCCCGTCGGGCACGGCCTGGATGTGTCCGATGTCGCCGGCGCTGCCCGTCGTACCGCGGTAGACCTCACCGCCGACGACGATGCCGCAGCCGATGCCGGTACCGATCTTGACGCAGAGGAAGTCGCCCACGGAACGGGCGACGCCCGCGTGCTGCTCCCCCATCGCCATCAGGTTCACGTCGTTGTCGACCATGACGGGGCAGCCCAGGTCCTGGCTGAGCGCCTCACGGACGGGGAAGCCGTCCCAGCCGGGCATGATCGGCGGTGCGACGGGAACTCCCTCGGGGAAGCGGACCGGGCCCGGGACACCGATCCCGGCGCCGTCGAATCCCTCCGCGAGCCCCGATGACCTCAACTTGGCCGCCATGGCCAGGACTTGCTCGAAGACGGCGACCGGGCCCTCGCGTACGTCCATGGGCTGGTTGATGTGCCCCAGGACCTCCAGTTCCGCGTTGGTGACGGCCACGTCGATCGAGGTCGCCCCGATGTCGACGCCGAGGAAGCGCAGCGCCGGGGCGAGCCGGATGTTGTGGGAGCGGCGGCCGCCGCGGGATGCGGCGAGGCCGTCGGCGACCACGAGCCCGGTCTCCAGGAGCCGTTCCACCTCGACGGCCAGCTTCGACCGGGAGAGGTCGACCTGATCGCCGAGCTGGGCACGGGAGTTGGGTCCGCCGTCGCGCAGCAGGCGCAGCAGTCGCGCCTGGTGCGCGTTCGCGGGTCGTGCCGTCATGCGTCTCACGAGCCCCTCCCCGCCTCAATCGGCCAGCGTCCAACGGATTTTGGCCACATCACTGTGGCTTGCTTTCGATGGGAACGTAGCAGCGGCTGCCGGGAGTGGGAAGAAGTCACGCAGAGATTGCCCTCAACTTTCTCCACTGAGTGGACAAAGCGGGGTCCGGGACACGACGAGGCCGGCTCACAGGGCGGACACCCGAATGAGGTGGGTTACTTCTTGGGGGCTACTTCTCGGGTGGGCTACTTCTCGCGCTCGTGGTACGTCTTGCGCGTGTGCTCCGTGTGGGCGCGCATCACCTGGGTGGCTCGGGGTTCGTCACGGGCGGCGATGGCCGCGATGAGGTCGCGGTGCTCGATCCAGGACTGGTGGCCGCGCTGCCGGGCGACCGGGGTGTAGTACCAGCGGACCCGGCGGTCGACCTGGTGGGCCAGCTCGGCAAGGACGGTGTTGCCGGCGAGCTCCATGACCTTCGCGTGGAAGCGGGCGTTCAACGCGACCGCGCCGTCCACGTCGTCGGCGGCGACCGCGCGCTCACCCTCGGCGCAGAGCTCCTCGAGGGCGGTGATGCCGGCGGTGCCCGCGTTGGCGGCGGCGAGCCGGGCGGCCTCGGCCTCGAGCAGCGTACGGACCGTGAGGAGCTGGTCGGCCTCCTCCTCGGTCGGCTCGTGCACGAAGGCGCCCTGGGCGGGCCGAAGATCGACCCACCCCTCCGTGTTCAGCCGCTGCAGCGCCTCGCGGACCGGCTGCCGGGAGACCCCGAGGTGCCCGGCGAGCTCGCTCTCGACCAGGTGCTGGCCCGGCTGGAGGGCGCGGGTCGTGATGAGTTCGAGCAACGCCTCATAGACGCGGTCGCGCAGCGGGCCGGGCCGTTCGAGCTTGGGCACCGCCCCCGGCGGCAGTCCTGTCGACAACATCATGGTCCCCTCCTGCCGAGCCATCCCGCCACTGCCACTGCCACCGTCACCGTCGCTGTCGCCGGAAAGCACGTGTCAAAAGACAGTATCGATTGTCTTTCGTCTACAGTCTACGGCGCACCGTGGCCAGGCCCAGGGAGAGTCGGACTCGTCACACCGGGTTGTCAGTGCACGTCAGGGGCAGCGGACGACCTGTCCCGCGTACGAGAGGTTGCCGCCGAAGCCGAAGAGGAGCACCGGGTCGCCGGTGCTGATCTCGCCGCGTTCGACGAGCTTGGAGAAGGCGAGCGGGATGCTGGCGGCGGAGGTGTTGCCGGAGTCGACGACATCGCGCGCGACGACGGCGTTCACGGCGCCGATCTTCGCGGCGAGGGGTTCGATGATGCGCAGGTTCGCCTGGTGCAGCACGACCGCGGCGAGGTCCTCCGGCGCGAGCCCGCCCCGCTCGCAGGCCTGCCGGGCGATCACCGGGAGCCGTGTCGTCGCCCAGCGGTAGACGCTCTGCCCCTCCTGCGCGAACCGCGGGGGCGTGCCCTCGATGCGCACGGCGCGCCCCATCTCGGGCACCGATCCCCACAGCACCGGCCCGATCCCCGGCTCGGTGCCCGGGGCGGCGGCCTCGACCACCGCGGCTCCCGCCCCGTCCCCGACCAGGACACAGGTCGTACGGTCGCTCCAGTCCGTGACCTCGGACATCTTGTCCGCGCCGATGACGAGGGCACGGGTCGCCGCCCCCGCGCGCACGGCGTGGTCGGCGGTGGCGAGCGCGTGCGTGAAGCCCGCGCAGACCACGTTGACGTCCATGGCGGCCGGGGAGGGCACGCCGAGGCGGGCGGCGACCCGGGCGGCCATGTTCGGGGAGCGGTCGATCGCCGTGGACGTGGCGACCAGCACCAGGTCGATGTCACCCGCGGTCAGACCCGCCGCCGCGAGCGCCTTGGCCGCGGCGTGCGTGGCCAGCTCGTCGACGGGCTCGTCGGGACCGGCGATGTGGCGCGTGCGGATGCCCACCCGGCTGGTGATCCACTCGTCACTGGTGTCGACCAGGCCCGCCAGGTCCTCGTTGGTGAGTACCTTGGCGGGCTGGTAGTGGCCGACGGCCGCGATGCGTGAGCCGTTCATTGGGGGGTCTCCCTCGATGCCTTGGGTAGGGGGATCCTCCAGTCTGATCAGTGACTCACGGGTACGACGGCAGGTGTTGCCACAGGAAAGCGGCATCAGGCTTGTCGGCTTCTGTCAGACCCTCGGACGCCCGAACACCGTCCGCACGCGTACGCCCCTCACCCCGTGAACAGCTGCTTCGCCTTGAGTACGAGCTCATACAGGCCGTAGCACAGGGGCGCCCCCACCCACAGCCAGGCGAAGGCGATGAGTGGACGGCGGTCAGGCGGACTGCTGGGGCTGGACGGAGTCGTCATCGGCGGCCTCCCTCGGGGCGGGGATGTGGTGGCGGGCATCGACGGGTCGCACCAGCTCGTTGGCGACGAACCCGACGACCAGCAGCCCGATCATGATCAGGAACGAGGTGTCGTAGAGCGCCGCGCCGTGCTTGCCCGCCTCCTTCTGCCGGTCCGCGATCCAGTTGACGATCAGCGGACCGAGGACGCCGGCCGTGGACCAGGCGGTGAGCAGTCGGCCGTGGATGGCGCCGACCTGGTAGGTGCCGAAGAGGTCCTTCAGGTAGGCGGGGACGGTCGCGAAGCCGCCGCCGTAGAAAGAGAGGATCACCAGGGCGCAGATGATGAACAGGGGCTTGGAGGAGTCCCCGAACTGGGAGATCAGCAGATACATGATCGCGCCCACGCCGAGGTAGACGCGGTAGATGTTCTTGCGGCCGATCAGGTCGGAGGTCGAGGACCAGCCGATCCGGCCCGCCATGTTCGCGGCCGAGAGCAGCGCCACGAAGCCCGCGGCGGCGGAGACCGACACCGGGGTGGAGGTGTCCGCGAAGAAGTCCGTGATCATCGGGGCGGCCTTCTCCAGGATGCCGATGCCCGCGGTCACGTTCATGCAGAGCACGACCCACAGGTACCAGAACTGCGGGGTCCGCACGGCGCTGTTGGCGGACACCTGCACCCCGTCCAGGGGCCCGGGCGCGGCCTTCACCGGCGCCTTGTCGCCGCGCGGTACCCGTACCAGCAGGACGCCGAGCGTCATGAAGACGGCGTACGACAGCCCGTGCACGAGGAAGGCGAGCGCGATGCCGGAGGAGTCGGAGCCGAAGGACTTGAGCATCTGCGCGGACCACGGCGAGGCGATGAGCGCACCTCCGCCGAAGCCCATGATCGCGATGCCGGTGGCCATGCCGGGCCGGTCCGGGAACCACTTGATCAGGGTCGAGACGGGGGAGATGTAGCCGATGCCGAGGCCGATCCCGCCGACGAAGCCGTAGCCGAAGACGATCAGCCAGTACTGCTCGGTGGCGGCGCCGAGCGAGGCGATCAGGAAGCCGGTGGAGAAGCAGACCAGGGCGACGGTCATCGCCCAGCGCGGTCCGTTGCGCTCGACGAGGGTGCCGCCGAACGCGGCGGACAGTCCGAGCATGACGATGCCGAGCTGGAAGGGCAGCGCGCTCTGGGTCCCGCTGAGGCCGAGCGCGGATTCGAGCGGCGGCTTGAAGACGCTCCAGGCGTAGGCCTGGCCGATGGAGAGGTGGACGGACAGCGCGGCGGGCGGGACGAGCCAGCGGCTCCAGCCGGGTGGCGCGACAGGGGGACTCATGATCCCGGACGATAGGAAGCGGTTGCCCGGTTGTGAAGCCGTTCGACACCAACTCGTCGACGGTATGCGGTGAGCGGTATCCATCGCGCGACGAACGGTCGGTCGGTCCTCACGGAGGCCTGCCAAGGTGCTGCGCGAAGTCTTGCTGCCCCAAGTCACATACTGTAGACAATATTTCGTCGACAGAGTTCGGCAGTTCCTCGGTACCCTCGACCGAACGGAGCGAGCCACAGTGAAAGTCGCCGTTCTCGGCGCCGGTGCGATCGGCGCCTACGTCGGCGCCGCGCTGCACCGCGCCGGCGCCGATGTGCACCTCATCGCCCGTGGACCGCATCTTGCGGCCATGAGGCAGCACGGAGTCCAAGTCCTCAGCCCGCGCGGCGACTTCGCCGCGCGCGCCCATGCCACCGACGACCCGGCCGAGGTCGGCCCGGTCGACTACGTCCTGCTCGGCCTCAAGGCCAACTCGTACGCGGCGTGCGGGCCGCTGATCGAGCCTCTGCTGCACGACACCACGGCGGTGATCGCCGCCCAGAACGGCATCCCCTGGTGGTACTTCCACCGGCACGGCGGCCCGCACGACGGCCACCGTGTGGAGAGCGTGGACCCGGACGGCGCGGTCAGTGCGGTGCTCGCGCCCGAACGGGCCATCGGGTGCGTCGTGTACGCCGCGACCGAGCTGGAAGGACCGGGAGTCGTACGGCACTTGGAGGGCACCAGGTTCTCCGTCGGTGAGCCCGACCGTTCCCTGTCCGAGCGGTGCACGGCGTTCAGCGAGGCCATGACGGCCGGGGGCCTCAAGTGCCCCGTCGAACGGGACCTGCGCAACGACATCTGGCTCAAGCTGCTCGGCAACATCTCCTTCAACCCGATCAGCGCGCTGGCCCGCGCGACGATGCGGCAGATGTGTCTGCACGGCGGCACCCGCAAGGTCATCGAGATCATGATGACCGAGACGCTCGCGGTCGCCGAGGCGCTCGGTTGTGAGGTGGGCGTCTCCATCGAACGGCGGCTGGCCGGCGCCGAGCGCGTCGGTGACCACCGCACCTCCACGCTCCAGGACCTGGAGCGCGGCAAGCCGCTCGAACTGGACGTACTGCTGGCGGCGGTCGTCGAGCTGGCGGACATCACCGGCGTCGAGGTGCCCACCCTGCGCACCGTCCACGCCATCTCGGACCTGCTCGCGCTGAGGAGCGCCGCATGAGGAAACGTGAATCGAAGATCTACACCCGGCTCACGCACCCCCTGGTGCGTGACGCGCGCGACGAGCCCTTCCGGCGGGCCACCTGGGACGAGGCCCTGACCCGCGCGGCGGCGGGGCTGAGTGCCGCCCGGGGCGCCTTCGGCCTGTTCTCGTGCGCCCGCGCGACCAACGAGATGAACTACGTGGCCCAGAAGTTCGCCCGGGTCGTGATGGGCACGAACAACGTCGACTCCTGCAACCGCACCTGCCACGCCCCGAGCGTCGCCGGCCTCTCCGCCGCCTTCGGCTCCGGCGGCGGCACCTCCTCGTACGCGGAGGCGGAGGAGACCGACCTCATCGTGATGTGGGGCTCCAACGCCCGCTTCGCGCACCCGATCTTCTTCCAGCACGTGCTGAAGGGGATCAGGAACGGCGCCCGGATGTACGCGGTCGACCCGCGCCGTACGTCCACGGCCGAGTGGGCGGAGAGCTGGCTCGGGCTGAACGTCGGCACCGACATCCCGATGGCGCACGCGATCGGCCGCGAGATCATCCACGCGGGCCTCGCCAACCACGCCTTCATCGAGCGGGCCACCAGCGGCTTCGAGGAGTACAAGGCGCTCGTCGAGCCCTGGACGCTGTCGCTGGCCGAGAAGGTGACGGGCGTACCGGCGGCGGCGATACGGCAGTTGGCGCACGCCTACGCACGGGCCGAGCGCGCCCAGCTGTGCTGGACCCTCGGCATCACCGAGCATCACAACGGCACCGACAACGTCCGCGCGCTGATCAACCTGTCCCTGCTGACGGGGCATGTCGGCCGCCACGGCTCCGGACTCCAGCCCCTGCGCGGGCAGAACAACGTGCAGGGCGGCGGCGACATGGGCGCCATCCCCAACCGCCTCCCCGGCTTCCAGGACATCCTCGACCCCGGGGCGCGGATGAAGTTCGAGTCCGCCTGGGACACCGTCATCCAGCCGCACTACGGGCTGAACCTGACGGAGATGTTCGACGCCATGGAGGAGGGCACGCTCAAGGCCGTCTACTGCATCGGTGAGAACCCGGCGCAGTCGGAGGCGGACAGCGAGCAGGCGGTACGGCGGCTCGGTGCCCTCGACTTCCTCGTCGTGCAGGACATATTCCTCACGAAGACAGCCCAGTTGGCGGACGTCGTGCTGCCCGCGACCGCCGGATGGGCGGAGACGGAGGGTACGACCACCAACAGCGAACGGCGCGTGCAGCGCGTACGCGCCGCGGTGACTCCGCCCGGTGAGGCCCGTGAGGACATCGACATCCTCTGTGACCTCGCCGCGCGCCTCGGCCACGACTGGAAGTACGCCGACGCCGAGGCCGTCTGGAACGAGCTGCGGTCGGTGTCGCCGGACCACTACGGGATGACGTACGAACGCCTGGCAAAGCACCAGGGCATCCAGTGGCCCTGCCCCGACACCGCGCGCCTCGAACCCACCTACCTGCACGGCCGGTTGTGGGCGTCCGACCCCGCCGAGCGCGGACGGCCCGCACCCTTCGGGCTGGTCCAGCACGACCCGCCCGTCGACCTGACGGACGAGCGGTACCCGATCCGGCTCACCACCGGGCGGCGGCTCGACTCGTACAACACCGGGGTGCAGAGCGGCGGTTTCGCCTCGCCGCTGCGGCGCGGCGAATACGTCGAGCTCTGCCCGGAGGACGCGGAGCGCTACGGGGTCGTGGTGGGCGAGAAGGTCCAGGTCTCCTCGCGCCGGGGATCGGTCGTGGCACCCGTGTGGATCGACACGGCGCTGCGGCCCGGACTCGCGTTCATGACCATGCACTTTCCCGACGAGGTGGACACCAACCAGCTGACGATCGAGGCGAACTGCCCGATCGCGGGGACGGCGGAGTTCAAGGCGTCGGCCATCCGGATCGAGAAGCTGCCGGTCGCGATTCAAGTGAGGTGATGTGGTGGATCTGCACTTCGGTGACAGCAAGCCGACGGACGAGGAGCGGGCGGCGGTCGACGCTCTGCTCGGCCCTCCGCAGTCCTCGTGGGAGGGCGCCGCCCGCGATGAGATGAGGGCCGCCGACCTCAGGTGGGCGCGCGGCGGCCGGGAGGCACGGGAGCGCCGCGACCTGCTGTTGCCGGGGCTGCACGCCGTCAACGACCGGATCGGCTGGATCAGCGAGGGTGCGCTCGACTATCTGTGCCGCCGGCTGACCGTGCCGCCGGCGGAGGCGTACGGGGTCGCGACCTTCTACGCGATGTTCTCGGTGAAGCCGCGCCCCGCGACCGTGCTCCACGTGTGCACGGACCTCGCGTGCGCGGCGGCGGGAGCGGCGGAGCTGTGCGCCGGGGTCGAGGCCCGCCTCGGGCCCGGCAGCGGCGTCGGCGTCGAACGCAGCCCCTGCCTGGGTCTGTGCGAGCGCGCTCCGGCGGCTCTCGCGGTCAGGGCGGGCGATCCGGTGCGTACGGCCGTCTCGGCGCCCACCACCGTCGCGTGGGCGACGGAGGCGGCGAGCGCCCCCGACTCGGCGCCCGAGGAGCCCCCCGCGGCCTTCGCGGTGCCCCAGGCGGGCGATCCCTCCCTCGTGCTGCTGAGCCGTGTCGGCGTGGTCGACCCCGCCTCGCTCGACGACTACCGGGCGCACGGCGGGTACGCGGCGCTGCGGCGGGCCTTCGCACTCGGGCCGGCCGGGGTCATCCGCGAGGTCACCGACGCGGGCCTGGTCGGACGTGGCGGCGCTGCCTTCCCCACCGGCCGCAAATGGCAGGCCACGGCGTCCCAGCCCGACCGTCCGCACTACCTGGTGTGCAATGCCGACGAGTCCGAGCCGGGCACCTTCAAGGACCGGGTCGTCATGGAGGGCGACCCGTACGCGCTCGTCGAGGCGATGACGGTCGCGGCGTACGCGATCGGCGCGCACAAGGGTTACCTCTATCTGCGCGGCGAGTACCCGCGCGCCCTGCACCGCATGGAGCACGCCATCGGGCAGGCACGCGCGCGTGGCCTGCTCGGCGACGACGTCCTCGGCCACGGGTACGCCTTCGACATCGAGATCCGGCGGGGCGCGGGTGCGTACATCTGCGGCGAGGAGACCGCCCTGTTCAACTCGATCGAGGGGTACAGAGGAGAGCCGCGTTCCAAACCGCCCTTCCCTGTGGAGAAGGGTTTGTTCGGCAAACCCACTGCCGAGAACAACGTCGAGACCCTGGTGAACGTCCTGCCGATCCTGACGAGGGGGGCCGAGGCGTACGCGGCGATCGGCACCCCGGGCTCCACCGGTCCGAAGCTGTACTGCGTGTCGGGCACCGTGGACCGGCCTGGGATCTACGAACTGCCGTTCGGATCGACCCTGGGCGAGCTGCTCGCACTGGCGGGCGTACGTGAGCGGCTGCGCGCGGTGCTGCTCGGCGGCGCGGCGGGCGGCTTCGTACGCCCCGACGAGCTGGACATCCCGCTCACCTTCGAGGGCACCCGGGCGGCGGGCACGACCCTCGGCTCGGGCGTGGTCATGGCCTTCGACGACACGGTCCCGCTCCCCCGCCTCCTGCTGCGCATCGCCGAGTTCTTCCGCGACGAGTCGTGCGGGCAGTGCGTGCCGTGCCGGGTCGGGACCGTACGGCAGGAGGAGGCGCTGCACCGGATCGCCGAGCGGACCGGCGCGGCGGCCGCTGACGACATCGCCCTGCTCAGAGAGGTCGGCCGCGCGATGCGGGACGCCTCGATCTGCGGTCTCGGGCAGACCGCGTGGAACGCCGTGGAGTCCGCGATCGACCGCTTGGGGGCCTACGAATGACCGCGATACCGCTGGGAGTGCCGCGTCGGCTCGTCGAGTTCACCCTCGACGGGCAGGAGACCAGGGTTCCCGAGGGCTCGACGATCCTGGACGCCTGCCGGGCGGCGGGCAAGGACGTCCCCACCCTCTGCCAGGGCGACACGCTCACCCCCAAGAACGCCTGCCGGGTCTGTGTCGTCGAGCTCGAGGGCGCCCGGACCCTCGTCCCGGCCTGCTCCCGCAAGGCGGAGCCGGGCATGGAAGTGCGGACGGACACCGAGCGGGCCCGCCACAGCCGCAAGATCGTCATCGAGCTCCTCGCCTCCTCGGTCGACCTGTCGACCACCCCGAAGGTGGCCGGGTGGATCAAGGAGTACGAGGCCAAACCGGACCGTTTCGGCCCCGACGCGGCGCGCCTCGACGAGGAACCGAAGATCGACAACGACCTCTACGTCCGCGACTACGACAAGTGCATCCTCTGCTACAAGTGCGTCGACGCGTGTGGCGACCAGTGGCAGAACACCTTCGCGATCTCGGTCGCGGGGCGCGGTTTCGACGCCCGGATCGCCGTCGAGCACGACGCCCCGCTGACCGACTCGGCGTGCGTGTACTGCGGCAACTGCATCGAGGTGTGCCCGACGGGGGCGCTGTCGTTCAAGTCGGAGTTCGACATGCGGGCCGCGGGTACATGGGACGAGTCGGCGCAGACCGAGACGACGACGGTGTGCGCGTACTGCGGTGTGGGCTGCAACCTCACCCTGCACGTGCAGGACAATGAGATCGTCAAGGTCACCTCCCCGCACGACAACCCGGTGACCCACGGCAATCTCTGCATCAAGGGCCGCTTCGGCTACCAGCACGTACAGAACCGGGACTGATCAGGACATGGGACGAGTCACGGAACGACGCAAGGTGATCCGCATCCGGGACGGGGCGGTCTCCACCCGCCCGGACACGCTCGTCGCCGAGGAGCCACTGGAGATCCGCCTCAACGGGAAACCGCTCGCGATCACCATGCGGACCCCGGGCGACGACTTCGCGCTCGCGGCGGGCTTCCTCGTCAGCGAGGGGGTGTTCGGCAGGGCCGACGAGCTGCAGAACATCGTCTACTGTGCGGGCGCCACGGTGGACGGGTCGAACACGTACAACATCGTGGACGTCCGGACCGCGCCGGGCGTCGTGATGCCCGACATCACCCTGGAGCGCAACGTCTACACGACCTCCTCCTGCGGCCTGTGCGGCAAGGCGAGCCTGGACGCGGTCCGCACGACGGCCCGCTGGGCCATCGACGACGGCGCCGAGGCTCCCCCGGTCCGGCTGGAGCCGGCTCTCCTCGCCGGCCTCCCCGACCGGCTGCGCGCGGCCCAGCGGGTCTTCGACCGGACCGGGGGTCTGCACGCGGCGGCCCTGTTCACCGAGGACGGGGAGCTGCTCGACGTGCGGGAGGACGTGGGCCGGCACAACGCGGTCGACAAGCTGGTCGGGCGTGCCCTGCAACGCGGCGACCTCCCGCTCTCCCGCACGATCCTGCTGGTGTCGGGCCGTGCCTCCTTCGAGCTGGCGCAGAAGGCGGTCATGGCGGGCATCCCCGTACTGGCGGCCGTCTCGGCACCGTCCTCGCTGGCGGTGGACCTGGCCGCCGAGACCGGGCTGACCCTGGTGGGCTTCCTGCGCGGCCCCTCCATGAACGTGTACGCGGGCGAGCACCGCATCGCCCTGCGGGCCGCGGCCGCCCAGGGCTGACCGGCTCCCCGCGACACGGCGGCGGGGCCCCGACCGGCGGGGAGCGCCCCCTGCGCCGTAGGGGCCCCGACCCCCCTTTTTTTAGGGCTCGGTTCGTTTCCGGGGCGGCAAAGCCTGTGTCGAGAGCGCGACCGTGCTCGACCCTCCTTCGTCGGGCCTCCGCGCTCCCCCGCTCTCGGCTCCGCTCGAGCGGGGGGACCCCCATGACCTCTCGACACAGGCGCGCCCCTTCGGCTCACTCGCCGGGGGGATCAGGCTGCGCTGAAGTGCACCTGCGCGGCGGTCACGACCGTACCCAGGCGTGGGAAGTCGAGGCGGACGGAGGCCTCGTGTTCGGGTGCGGTGAGGGCGGCCATCGCGTCCTCGGCGAAGACGAGGTCGTAGCCGAGGTCGCCGGCGGCGCGGGCGGTGGACTCGACGCCGAGGTTGGTGGCGATCCCGCCGAACACCAGTGTGGAGATGCCGTGTTCCCGCAGCCGCTCGTCGAGACCGCTGCCCTGGAACCCACCGATGGTCCGCTTCACGATCTCGAGGTCTCCCTCCGCCGCGAGCCCGGCGACGAGTCCGCTGCCGGGCGGCTGCTCGGGCAGCCCGGGCCGTTCGCCCCTGACGAGCACGACGAGCGCGCCCGCCTTGCGGAAGGCGGCCGCCAGCTCCTCGGCGGCGGCGAGGACTTCGGTGCCCTTGCGGGGTTCCACGGGCAGCCCCACGATGCGCTCCATCAGATCCACGAGCACCAGGGCGGTGCGCGCGGGGTCGAGGGCGAGTCGGGGTTCGGTTTCGGGTGCGGTCATGACGGAACGTTAGCCCGCCCTAGCCGTCCGTACCGGAAATCCGGATCAACAGGCCCATGAACTGCTCCCGCTCGGCCTCCGAGAGTGGTGAGAGGAGCGCGTCATTGGCCTCGCGCGCCACCTGTTCGCAGCGCTCGAGGAGGTGTGCGCCCTCCTCGGTGATGGACACCGCGTTCTTGCGACGGTCCTTGGGGTCGGGTTCGCGCAGGACCAGGCCGGCGCCCTGGAGGTCGTTGAGGACACCGACCATGTCCTTGGGGTCGAGCTGGATGCTGCGGCCCAGTTCGGCCTGGGCGACGGGTCCGAGATCGGAGACGGCGGAGAGCACCACGTGATGCCACATCTTCATGCCTTCGGCGGCCAGCGCCTCCGCGACGAGGGATCGGCCGCGGGCAGCGGCACGACCGAGGAGCCAGCTGGGGAGGGAGCGGATGGCGGGAAGGGGGGCGGACATGGGGCCAGCGTAGCGAATAACCATTGGGTATCCCAATGAATCCAGGATACCGTTGGAACCCCCAACGACCTGAGGGTCTCCCCCCTCACCCCTGGAGGTGCGATGCGTCGCGTCCGATACGAGCACACCGGCGGCCCCCTGTTCCTGGAGGACGTTCCCGTACCCGTCGCCGGGCCCGGCGAGCTGCTGGTGCGCACCGAGGCGGTCGGCGTCACCCTTCCCGTCGTCCGCAAGGTCATCGAGGCCGCGGAGCCGATCCCGCTCGGCGGCGAGACCGCCGGCGAGGTCGTCGCCGTCGGCGCGGGCGTCACCCGCTTCAGGGAGGGCGATCGCGTCACCGGACTCTGCTTCGGGCACGGGTACGCCGACTACGCCCTCCTGAACGAGACCATGGCCTCCCCCGTCCCAGCGGGCGCGAGCGCGGTCGACGCCGTCGCCCTCGTCCGCAGCGGACTGGTCGCGCTCGGCGCCCTGGAGGCGGCGCGCCCCACTCCCGGCGAGGCGGCGCTGATCACCGGCGCGGCGAGCGGGGTCGGCCATCTCGCCGTCCAACTCGCCCGGTCGCGGGGCGCGTCACGTGTGGTCGCAGCCGTGTCCACCCTCGGTCTCGGAAAGGCGGAGTTCGTGCGCGGACTCGGCGCCGACGAGGTCGTCGCGTACGACTCCGAGCACTGGGGCGAGCCGGTCGACTACGCCCTCGACGCGGTCGGCGGTGACCTGCTCACTCCCGCCGTCGCCGCCCTCACCCCGGGCGGGCGGCTCGTCGCCTACAGCTCGGGCGGCGGGACCGTGCGGGCGCACGACCTCCTGATGGGCGCCAAGTCCGTGATCGGCTTCCAGATGGCACGGATCGCCCGGAACGAGCCGCGGTTGCACGAGCGGTGGCGCGAGGAGCTGTGGCACCTGTTCACGGAGGGCGCGTTGCGGCCCGCCGTGCACGGGGAGTTCGCACTGCAGGACGCGGCGAAGGCGCACACGGCGATCGAGTCGCGGAGCAACCTGGGGAAAGTGGTGCTGCGCCCCTGACAGCCGAGCCCGCATTCGGCGTGAACACGCCGCCCTCCCGGGAAGTGACCCGGGACACCGTCCTGTATCTGCCCATGGACCAAGTGCGCGGTGGACACTAACGTCCCGTCCGTGCCCGACGACACACGAGCACGACGACGGCGGGCCGGGGCCGGCCTCGGTGTCCTGCTCGCCCTGGTCTGCGCGGCCGTGCTGCTCACCGCCCTCCCCGACCACGACCGGGACGGCGGCGGCGCGTGCACGGCCCGCACGCTGCGGTCCTGGAGCGCGGACGCTCGGCTCACGGGTGAGTTCGCGCGATACGGGGACGACGCGAGCCGTGTCGACGACTGGACCGGCGGCGACGGAACGCACTCGGTGCGGCTGCCGGACGGGCGGGTGCTGTGGCTGTTCTCGGACACGTATCTGGGCCAGGTGCACGGACCGCCGAACCCGGTCGGCGAGTCGTACGCGTGGCGCGACACGAGCGCGCCCCTGGTGCGGAACTCGGCCGTGGTGATGTCGAGGGACAGGCGGCTGGAGACGACGCTGCCGACGCCGGTGTTCCCCGACCCGGGGCCGGGGCGGTGGCGGTGGCCGGTCGCGGCCCGTGTCGAACCCCGCTCCCCCGGCTCCTCGGAGCAGGTCGTCCGTGTCCTGCTGTGGACCCGTACCGCCGGCCAGGCTCCCTGGATCTACGGCGTGCCCACGTCCACCGAGGTCGCCACGCTCTCGCTGCCCGACCTGCGGCTCGAAGGCATCACCACGGCCTTGGACCAGAGTTCCGTGACGGACCCCTCCCGGCGGGTGCTGTTCGGCACCTCGACGGTCGACGCGGGCGCGTGGACGTACGTCTTCGGCGGCGACGACGGCCAGGCCGCCTCGCGCCCCGCCTCGCAGGCGTACCTGGCGCGGGTGCCGCGCGGCCGGCTCGGGCAGCCGGCGGCCTGGGAGTACTGGGACGGCACCGGATGGGGGGTGCGGACGCGGCCGAGCCCGGTGCTCGGGGACGGGCGGCGGACGGGGGTCGGCAGCGCGTACACGGTGGTGCGGGACGGCGGGACGTACGTCCTGTTCACGATGGCGGCGGGCACCGCGGGCCTGACGACGATCACCTCCTACTGGGCGTGCGCGCCGACCGGTCCTTGGCACGGGCCGACCCGGAGCTTCAGTCCGTCCCTGCCACAGGGGCAGGTGGCCGCCTACAACCCGCAGGTGCACGCGGCGCTGAGCGACGGCGACCGGCTCGTCCTCAGCTACGACGTGAACTGGCTGGACACGACGGGTGGTGTCGCCGCGCAGGCGAACCTCAGTCGGAACGTGGCGCTGTACCGACCGCGATTCGTGACGCTGCGACTGGGGAAACCGGGGCCGTAGCCACCTCGGGGTCGCGGGCGCGGCGCTTGGCGATCACCGCGCACACCATCAGCTGCATCTGGTGGAAGAGCATCAGCGGCAGTACGGCGAGCGAGGCGTGCGCGCCGAACAGCACGCTGGCCATGGGAAGCCCCGAGGCGAGGGACTTCTTCGACCCGGCGAACTGGATCGCGATGCGGTCCTCGCGGTGGAAGCCCAGCGCCTTCCCCCCGTACCAGGTGAGCGTCAGCATCACCGCGAGCAGCACGGCCTCGACCGCGAGCAGTCCCGCCAGTCGCACGGCGCTCACCTGGTGCCAGATGCCCCGCACCATGCCCTCGCTGAACGCCGTGTAGACGACGAGCAGGATCGAGCCGCGGTCGACATATCCGAGGACCTTCTTGTGGCGCGTGATGAACCCCCCGATCCAGCGGCGCAGCACCTGCCCGGCCAGGAACGGCACCAGCAGTTGCAGCACGATCTTGACCAGCGAGTCCGCGGAGAATCCGCCGCCGCTGTTGCCCAGCAGCGCCGCGGCGAGCAGCGGGGTGACGACGATGCCCGCGAGCGAGGAGAAGGATCCGGCGCAGATCGCGGCGGGCACGTTGCCGCGGGCCATGGAGGTGAACGCGATCGACGACTGGATGGTCGACGGGACGAGCGTGAGGAAGAGCAGACCGGTGTAGAGGTTGTGGGTCAGGAGCACCGGTTCGAGGCCGCGAGCGGCCAGGCCCAGCAACGGGAAGACGACGAAGGTGCAGGCCAGGACGGTGATGTGGAGCCGCCAGTGCTTGAACCCCTCGACCGCCTCACGGGTGGAGAGCCGGGCCCCGTACAGGAAGAAGAGAAAGGCGATGGCGGCCGTGGACGCGCCCGACGCGATGTCGGCGCCCGTACCCCGCGCCGGGAGCAGGGCCGCGAGGCCCACCGTCCCGAGCAACAGCAGGATGTAGGGGTCGATCGGCATCCAACTCGGCCACTGCAGGCGTTTCACGGTGCTCCACTGCTCAGACGTCGTACGGGGCGGTCCCGAGGAGAGGGGCGGCCTCGGGGCGGTTCGTGCCCTCTCCATCGTCCTCTTCCGGCCCGCGATCGGGAATCCGTCATACCGTTCTGACTGTCATCACGTTCCGCGATAACGTGAGGGTGTGTACGACCCCTCCCAACTGCGTACCTTCCTGGCGGTGGCCCAGACTCTGAGCTTCACCCAGGCCGCCCGGCGGCTCGGGCTGCGCCAGTCCACCGTCAGCCAGCACGTACGCCGCCTCGAGGACGCGGCGGGACGGCAGCTGTTCTCGCGGGACACGCACTCCGTGGAGCTCACCGAGGACGGCGAGGCGATGCTCGGCTTCGCGCGCCGCATCCTGGCGGTGCACGAACAGGCGACCGCCTTCTTCGCGGGCACCCGCCTGCGCGGCCGGCTGCGCTTCGGCGCCTCCGAGGACTTCGTGCTGACCCGGCTCCCGGAGATCCTGGAAGGCTTCCGGTACGACCATCCGGAGGTGGACCTGGAGCTCACGGTCGAGCTGTCCGGCACGCTGCACGAACAGCTCGCGGCGGGCAAGCTGGACCTGGTGCTGGCGAAACGCCGGCCCGAGGACCCGCGCGGCGAGCTGGTCTGGCACGACCGCCTGGTGTGGATCGGCGCGGAACGCCTGCGGCTCGACCCCGACCGCCCCGTCCCCCTGATCGTCTACCCGCCCCCGGGCATCACCCGCGCCCTCGCCTTCGAAGCCCTGGAACGACAGGGCCGCGCATGGCGCATCGCCTGCACCAGCGGCAGCCTGAACGCCCTCGTCGCGGCGGCCCGCGCGGGCCTCGGTGTGATGGCCCACTCACGCGGACTGATCCCCCCGGGCCTCGTCCGCGTCCCGGACCGGGCGGGCCTCCCGGAACTCGGCGAGGTCGACTTCGTCCTGGTGCACGCGCAACGGCGTACGCCCGCGCAAGGGGCGGCGGAGGCGCTCGCAGCCGCGATCCTGAGCGGCGGGGACCGGCTGCTCCGGGGTGGCGGGACTAGCGGGTCGGTCTCGCGTACGTGAGTTGCTTGACCCTGCGCAGGAACGGTGTCGTCTCGACGTGCTGGACCCCTTCGAGGGTGCCGAGGCGGCCGCTGAGGTAGGCGTAGAGGCCCGCCGTGTCACGGACGACGGCGGTGACGACGATGTTGGAGGGGCCGGCCGTCGCCGCGGCGAAGGCGATCTCGTCGTGGGTGGCGAGGGCCTCTCCGACGGAGTGCAGGGCCGCCGGGGCCGCGGTGATTGATGCTGACCTCCCGCATGCAGGACACGCTCTCGCACGACGCGGCCCACACCCTGGCCGGCGGTGGCGCCGGGGCACTGCGCGGTCCCCTCTCCGAGCACACCCTGCGGGGCGCGTTCGCCTCGGGACTCGACTCGGCGTCGGTGGCGGCGGGCGTGACGGGGATGGTCGCCGGTGCGCTGGTACTGGTGTTGGTGCGGACGCCGCGCGCTGTGACGGACACGGCCCAGGCACCGGCGAAGCGGGCGGCGGCGTCCCGCGCATGACACCGGTGAGGGCCCGGTCATGACACCGGCGGAGCCGGTCCCGAAACCACCGGGACCGGCTCCGGCGGTAGCCGCGCGGCACGGAATCGGAACCTCCATGTCCGGTATTCGGCGTCCCGAGCCCAGTAGCAGGGTCGTACAGATTCCGTGGAGATTACGGGATCGAAACCTACGCAACCGTAAGGGATTCTGTCCGACCCTTCCCCATGTGCGGGCATTTTCTCGGCTGACCTGTGCATATGCCGCACACACCCCGGCTCCGGCACCCCTCCCGCCCGACGGCGCGGTGGGGTAGCTTTCACGGCGCTGTGCGGAGCGCCACTAGGAGCGGGATTGCGCGAGTTCACCAACCCTCCGTTGGCGTCGGCGCCGCCGGTGGGCGGCCTGGCCGACGTCGTGTTCGACCATGCCCAGGAAGACCCGCTGCGGGCCGCGTTCGGCCGCAAGGACGACAACGAACAGTGGCGCGATGTGACGGCCGCCGAGTTCCGTGACGAGGTCCTCGCACTTGCCAAGGGACTGCTCGCCCAGGGAATCCGATTCGGCGACCGGGTCGCGATCATGTCCCGCACCCGCTACGAATGGACACTCTTCGACTACGCATTGTGGACGATCGGCGCCCACGTCGTCCCCATGTACTCGACGTCCTCGGCCGAGCAGGTCTTCTGGATGCTGCACGACGCGCAGGTGTCGGCCGCGGTGGTCGAGCACGAGGACCACGCGATGACCATCGCCACGGTGATCGACCGGCTGCCCCAGCTGCACAAGCTCTGGCAACTGGACTCGGGCGCGGTGCAAGAGCTCTACGAGGCGGGCGCGGGCATCGACGACGAGGTGGTGCACCGGCACCGGCGCGCCGTCACCCCCGAGTCGATCGCGACGATCATCTACACCTCGGGCACCACGGGCCGCCCCAAGGGCTGCGTCATCTCGCACGCCAACTTCATGGCCGAGGCGAGCACGGTCATCGGGCTCATGGAACCGATCTTCACCTCCAAGCGCGACAACGGGGCGTCCACGCTGCTGTTCCTGCCGCTCGCGCATGTCTTCGGGCGGATGGTCCAGGTCGCGGGCGTCCTCGGGAAGGTCAAGCTGGGCCATCAGCCGCAGATGCACGCCGCCGTGCTGCTGCCCGACCTGGCCGCGTTCCAGCCGACGTTCATCCTGGCGGTGCCGTACATCTTCGAGAAGGTCTTCAACGCGGCCCGCCGCAAGGCCGAGAAGGACGGAAAGTCCGGTGCCTTCGAGAAGGCCGTGGAGGTCGCGGTCCGCTACGCGGACGCGATCGAGGCGAAGGCGTGGGGGATCGGCGCCGGGCCGTCGGCGAGCCTGCGGATGCAGCACCAGTTCTTCGACAAGGTCGTCTACACCAAGATGCGCGCCGCCATGGGCGGCCGGGTCAGACACGCGGTGTCGGGCGGCTCCGCGATGGACCGTCGGCTCGGGCTGTTCTTCGCCGGCGCGGGCATCCAGATCTACGAGGGATACGGGCTCACCGAGACCACCGCCGCCGCGGTCGTCACTCCGCCCGAGCGGACCCGGTACGGGACGGTCGGCCAGGCCATCCCGGGCATGACCGTGCACATCGCGGACGACGGCGAGATCTGGCTGCACGGCGACAACATCTTCCAGGGCTATCTGAACGACCCCAAGGCCACCGACGCCGCACTGCACGACGGCTGGCTCGCCACCGGCGACCTCGGCACCCTCGATGAGGACGGCTTTCTCACCATCACCGGGCGCAAGAAGGAGATCCTGGTGACCTCCGGCGGCAAGAGCGTCTCGCCGGGTGTCCTGGAGGAGCGTGTGCGCGACCATCCGCTGGTCGCGCAGTGCATCGTGGTCGGCAACGACCGGCCGTACATCGCGGCGCTCGTCACCCTCGACTCCGAGGCCGTCGACCACTGGCTCCAGATGCGGGGCAAGCCGCGGCTGTCCTCCTCCGACCTGGTGCGCGACCCGGACCTGGAGACCGAGGTGCGGCGGGCGGTGGTAGCCGCGAACACCCTGGTCTCACAGGCCGAGTCGATCCGTACGTTCCGGATACTGGCGAACCAGTTCACCGAGGAGCACGGGTTGCTGACGCCTTCGCTGAAGTTGAAGCGGAAGGCCATCGAGAGCGCGTACGAGACCGAGGTGGAGGCGTTGTACCGGGCGTGAGCCCGCTCCCCGGTACAACGCCTCGGTCGGCCTGGTCGTCGGCCTAGTCGATGCTCACCTTGAAGATCTTGTCCGAGCCGTCCGCCGCTCCTCCGTTGTTGTCGCAGTTGGTGGTGGAGAGCCAGAGCTGGTCGGCGCCGGGCACCTTGGTGACCGTGCGCAGACGGCCGTAGGTGCCGACGTAGTACGCCGTCGGCGTGCCGACGTTCTCCGTGTCGCCGGTGATGGGGATCCGCCACAGGCGTTCACCGCGCAGGGACGCCATGTAGACGACGTTGCGCACGATCGCGATGCCGCTGGGGGACGCCTCGGAGACGTTCCAGGTCGCCTTCGGGTTGGTCATCCCGGAGACGCCGCAGCTGCCCTCGCAGGTCGGCCAGCCGTAGTTGGCACCCGGCTTGATGAGGTTGAGTTCGTCCTTGGAGCTGTTGCCGAACTCGGCCTCCCACAGGCGGCCGTTGCGGTCGAAGGCGAGGCCCTGCGGATTGCGGTGCCCGTAGCTGTAGACGTAGTTGCCGAACGGGTTGCCGGGGGCGGCCTTTCCGTCCGTCGTCATCCGCAGGATCTTGCCGTTCAGCGACGTCTTGTCCTGGGCCAGTTCGGGTGTCTGGGCCTCGCCGGTGGAGACGTACAGATAGCCGTCGGGGCCGAAGAGCAGCCGTCCGCCGTTGTGGTAGCGGTTCTTCTTGATGCCCTGGAGGAGGATCGTGTAGTTGGTGAGGGAGCTGCCGTCGTAGGTCATGCGGACGACGCGGTTGCCCTCGGAGGCCGTGTGCATGAAGTACACGTAGTGGTTGGTCGCCCACTTCGGGTCGACGGCCACGCCCAGCAGTCCGCCCTCGCCGTTCGTGGTGACGGCGTTCGGTACGGTTCCGACCTGGGTCTTCGTGCCGCCCTTGGTGACCTTCCAGACACGGAAGTCGTCCCGCTCGGTGACCAGCGCCGTCTGTCCGTCGGGCATCCAGTACGTGCCCCACGGGATCGTCCAGCCGCTGGAGACGGTCCCGATGGACGAGGGGACCCCGCCGTCGGTGGCACACGCCTTCGTCGTGAAGGTGACCGTGTCGCTCTGCGCAGACACGTTGCCGGCCGCGTCCCGCGCCACCACGTTCAGGGTGTACGGGCTGTTGCAGGCGAGCCCGGTGAGCGTGGTCGACGTGCCGGTGACGCTCTTGTACACCGTGGTGTCGCTGCGCACGTCGTAGCCGGCGACCGCCTTGTCGTCGGTCGAGGCACCCCAGCTCAGGTCGGCGCTGGTGGCCGTGACGTTCGACGAGGTGAGGGTGCCGGGTTTGGTGGGTGGGGTGGTGTCGGAGCTGGGCCGGGTCGTGCAGTCGACGACCGGGCTGGCCTGGGAGGCGTTGCCGGCCGCGTCGCGCGCGATGACGGTGAGGTTGTAGGTGGTGTTCGGACTCAGTCCGGTGAGCACCTTGGAGGTCGCGTCGCCCGCCGCCTCGCCGAGCTTGTTGCCGTGCTCGTAGAGGTCGTACGCGGCCACGCCGACGTTGTCGGTCGACGCGCCCCAGGAGAGGGTGAGGCCGTCCTCGCCGATGGCTGAGCAACTCGGCTGGCCCGGCCGCGACGGTGCCTGGGTGTCGGCGGCGGCGCCGACGCTGACGCGGTCGAGGTTGGGGCCGCCGTTCGCCGTGGTGGCGGTCGCGCGGATCTTGTTGGAGCCCGCATTGAGCTGGACGTTCAGACTCTTCGTCGCCCAGGTGTTCCAGTCGGTGGTGGCCGGGAAGGAGACCCCGGAGGCGACGACCGTGCCGTTGACGGAGAGGTCCATCGGGCGGTCGACGCTCGTTCCGTTGGCGTAGCGCAGAGCCAGCGAGGAGGTGCCGGCCGTGACCGCGCTCACTGTGAACTCCACGTACGAGCCGGTGATGTTGGTGTAGTCGACGAAGCCGGTGCCTGTGTAGCCGGTGTGGTTGGTGGCGACGGCGCCCTGCGAGATCGTGGCGTCCTCGGCCTGGTAGTCGGTGGCCGCCTGCGCCGCCGTGCCGGTCAGCGCGACGAGCGGCACGGCCAGGGCGAGCGAGAGGCACCAGGGCAGCGCTCTGTTGAGTTTCATGGGTTCGTCCCCTCAGCCCGTGTACTGGGCGAAGACCTTGAGGTAGTCGTACGGCTGCTGCGACACGCCGCTGCAGGAGTCACCGTCGGATCCGGAGCCGCAGGCCCGGTCGCGGTTCACGGACCAGTAGGTGAGGCGCCCGATGTGGTGCTGTTGGGCGTAGGCGAGCATGGTCTTGAAGTCGGCGACGCGGACCAGTTCGCCGGAGTCGTCGGTCTTGCCGTTCATGGACGACAGGCCGATGTGCGCGTACGCCGTCGCGTCGCTGTATCCATAGGCCGACTTGACCCGCGCCTTGAGGCCCTCCATGGCCTGGGTGGTGAGGGTGCCCATGTTGGTGGTGCCGCCGCCGAAGTCGAACGGCATGATGCACCAGATGTCATTGGCGAGCCCCGAGGTGGCGGCCCGCTTGATCATGTCGACCCCGGTGGAGTCCGGGCCACCGGTCGTCGTGCCGAAGGTGATGATCGTCTTGAGGCCGGAGTTGCCGGCCTTCACGATCTTCAGCGCGTCGATCACGCGTTGCCGGACGGTGGCGTTGCTCCACTCCGTGTTCTCGATGTCGATGTCGATGACCTTGAGGCCATAGGCGTTGATGATCTTCTGGTAGGCGCCCGCGAGCGCCGAGGCGCTGGAACACTTCTCGCCGAGCTTGGCGCCGCTCCAGCCGCCGACGGAGACCACGACATCGCCGCCGGCCGCGCGGATCGCGTTGATCTTCGACTGGTCGTTGCCGCCGGTCAGCGGGCGGGAGCCGTCCCACTTCGGGTTGCAGGAGCCGTCGGAGAGAACGAACGCGAGCGTGAACCACTTCACCCCGGTCGCCGACATGACCGACGTCGGGTTCTGCGGGCTGCCCCAGCCGAGGTACTCATAGGGCGCCACCGCCATGCCCGGTGAGGCCGCGGCGGTCTTCAGGGCGGTGCTCACCGGCTTCACACGGATCAGACGCGTCTCGCCCGGGCGCAGGGTCGCGCTGTACGAGTCCGCGATCGTGCCCTTGTGAGAGCCCGACCACAGGTCGGTGACATCACCGGAGCCGGTGAAGCCGACCTGCGACCAGTTCACGCTGACCGTGGAGTTGCCGGACGTGCCGGTGTTGAAGAGGGCGACGACATACTGGCCGTCGCTCTCCTTCTTGCTCCAGACCTGCTTGACGCCACTGCTCACGATCCGCTTCGCGGCGACGCCGTCCTGGTCGACACCGATGAGCCGGTCGTTGGTCAGCATCGGTTTGTCGACGGAGTCGAGGTTCGTCAGGTCCGTGCCGAGCAGCAGGGGTGCGCCCGCCATCGCCCACAGGGTGAGGTGCGAGCGGCGCTGGTCGGCGGTGAGACCCGCCTGGTCGCCGTTGCCGATCTCCAGTGAGTCCAGGTCGTTCCAGCCGCCCGGGCCCGCGTACTGCTGCCAGTTGGCCGCCGAGGTGAAGCGGGCGGAGACGTGCGACCAGTCGGTCAGCGGATAGCCGCTGCCGTTGTCGCCGGAGCCGCAGTAGCACTCGACGTCGCCCTGGGTGCGCCAGCTGTTCGCCAGTGACTTCCAGGTGGAGGCATTGGCGATCGGAAGGTTGTTGGAGAGGGCGAAGGTGATGGGCCGGCCGGTGGCCCGCAGCGCCTTGTCCCAGGCCTGGACGTCGGGGATGTCGGCGCTGCCCACGCCGTCGATCTTCAGGTAGTCGACTCCCCAGGAGGCGAACTGCTTGGCCCATGAGTTCACGAACTCCTGGGCGCCGGGCTTCCCGTAGTCGATGTAGTACATGTTCTTGCAGTTGTAGTTCTTCTCGGTCTTCGAGGTGTCCGCGATGTCGGCCGCGTGGTAAGAGGTCCCCTCGATCGGTGTGTTCTTGGTGACGGCGTTCTTGGCGATGCCCGGCGTCACATAGAAGCCGAACTTGAGCCCCTTGGAGTGGATGTAGTCGGCCAACGCCTTGATCCCGGCGGGGAACTTGGCGGTGTCGACGGTCCAGCGCCCGTAGGAGTCGACGACGAATCCGTTCGCGTCGCACTTCTGCCAGAAGTCGTCGAGGTTGACGTACACGAAGCCGTGGTCCTTGAGTCCGCCCGCGATGAGCGCGTCGGCCTGCGCCTTGATCTTCGCCTCGGTCGGCCACCGGCGCACGAAGCTCCAGCTGCTCCAGCCCATGGCGGGGCGCAGCGACTGACCGTTGTCCGAGTAGGTTCCCGAGGTGGCCGTGGGGGTGGCGTACGACGTGCCGATCCAGGCCTCGTCGATCCGCAGCCGCTTGTAGCGGGTGGTGTCGGTGGACGCGGCCCAGGTGGAGTCGACTTCGAGGCGTACGTACCGGGCGTTGGCGGCGGTCAGGTCGATTCCCTGGATGCCGCGTCGGCTGGGGAGCTGTCCGGTCTTGACCGCGCTGCCCCAGGTGGACCCGTCGTTGCTGAGGAACACCTTGTAGTCCTTGATGCGGGCGGACTGCTCGGTGTCGGAGCGTGCGTAGGCGACGGAGTCCTCGCGCTGGTTGAGGCCGATGTACTGCACCTTCTTGGCGCTGCCGAGGTCGAAGGTGAGGTTGACGGGCAGCGTCTTGTTGCTGTCCCAGTAGGTGAGGTAGTCGCCGTCGCCCGCGGCGGCCGCGCCGTGACCGCTCGCCGAGGCGCTCGCGGACATCGTGACGCCGGAGGCGATGCCCTGGCGGCCGGCCGTGGTGACCTTGAAGACGGTGTCGTACGGGTCCCAGTTCGCCAGGTCGTTGAGAGTGAGCACGCCACCTGACTGCGTCCACGAAACGGCCGCGCCCGTACGGAGGTTGGTGACGGAAGCGATGCGGTAGCCGTTGTCACGGATGCGCAGGGTGCTGGTGCTGGGCGGGGTCAGCACATGGACGTACTGGAGGTTGGGGTCGGTCTTGCTGACCGTGGTGACGCCGTGGGCCCCGTCGTTCCAGAAGCCGGGCTTCAGGCCGCCGTACATGTAGCCGCCGCCCTCGGTTCCGTGCAGTGACTGCCAGATGGGGCCGAGGTAGGAGTCGGCGAAGTTGTTGAAGGCCTCCTGGTTCGCCGGGAACCTGCCGTTGACCTGCGCGGTCTCGGCCATCAGCGCCTTCACGGACGAGCCCGCGTTAGTGATCAGGCGGCCGAGGGTGAGCGTCTTGTCGACGGAGGGGTTGGAGCCGTCGTACCACCACGCCCCGCTCGACGGCAGCTTGAAGTCGGCCTCGGTGAGGCGGGGCCCGGCCGTGTAGACGGCCTGGGGGTAGTCGTAGGACGGGGTCATGCCCGTCTTCTGCTCGTTGCTGATCATGTCCATGATCGACGTGTCTTCGTTGTTGTTGCTGAGCGTGTAACTCGGGCGCTTCTGCTGGATCTGCGCGTAGAGGTCGTGGCTCTCCCAGTACGCGTTGTCGTTGTCGATCCAGAAGCCGCCGAGGTCCGGATAGCGGTCCATGACCTCGAAGAAGTTGTCGTAGCTGAAGCGGCCGAAGCCGTCGCGGGTGGTGAGGTCGACGTCAGCACCCTTGTAGGCGGAGTACGCGGCCGAGTCGAGCCACTCGTGACCGCCCTCGTCGTGCCACTGGGGGTCGTCGGTCATATAGAGGATGACCTTGAGCCCCTTGGCCTTGGCTGCCGTGATCAGCTCACCGAGGAAGTCCCGCTTGGTGGAGCAGCTGCCGGGGATCTTCGAGGGCCAGGGCCGGGCGTAGCCGAGGCGGCTGTGGAAGCTGGCGAGGACGAGGTACTGGGTGTGCAGCTTCTGGGCCTCGTTCACCCAGTAGTCGGGGGTCCAGCCGCCGTTGGTGACGTCGTTCTCCCAGGCGGTGCAGCTGGTGTGGGCGGGGGCGGTGCGTTCGCCCCAGTGCAGGAAGAGTCCGCCGACGGAGCCACGCAGGAACGCCTGGCGGGGGTTTTCGAGGTCGAGCGGCTTCACACCTGTGTGCGGCCGCCGCGCAGCTCGGGTCGTCACCGCCGTGCTCTCGGCCGGCGTACCGCAGTTCTCGCTGGAGCCGCTGCTGGAGACCCGCAGCGTGCCGCCCGTGGTGTTGTGACTGTCCGTCAGGCAGTAGCCGGTGACGTTCTGGAAGCCCATGTCGTGGGGTGAGTCGCTCCCCCGCTGGGCCGTGAACCGGGTGAACCTGATCCCGTTCGCGGCGTTCGCGATGACGGCCGGGCGTCCGTCGTCGGCCGCGTACTTCACCGAGCTGTCCGTGAAGGTGATGTTGTCGGCGTTGTGGAGGTACCAGCCGTACGCGGGCCGCGTGCCGATGGCCTTGGGGTTGTAGTCGCCCGGGTCGTTGCTCGGCACGGCGGTGGACATGGTGCCGTTGCCGCCGGGGACGGTGATGTTGACGTTGGTGAAGGTGACCCCGCTGATCCGGTGGCCGTTCTCGCCCCACAGCGTCGGGCTGAAGGACGGACTCACCCCGGTCGCCGTGATGTTGTCGTACGTGACGTCGCTGATCGAGCCGACGCCGGGACTGTTGCCGCAGCGCTTCCGGGTACCGATCTTCTGCATGATCGGCGAGTGGACGCCGGTCATGGTGATGTCGCGGTAGTGGACGTCGGAGATCTTCGCACCGTCCATGGAGACCATGCCGAGCCCGGACTTGTCCGCGCCCTCGATGCGGATCTTGGCGAACTGGTAGTCGGAGAAGTCGCCACAGGTCTCGGAGCCGAACATCAGGGCGTTGCAGCACGCCGCCGACAGATACGAGTCGCTCACCCGCACATGGCCGTTATGGAGCTTGGCCCCGAGCGCGTAGTCGCTCTTGAAGACGAGGGCGTCGTCGTTGGCCTTGATGTTGGCATTGGTGACCGTGACATTGGTGGTGCTGATGATGTTCCAGCCGTCGCGGTCGCCGGCCGTGTCGATGGTCAGGTGGTCCGAGGTGACGTTCGTACAGCCGTTGATGAGGGCCGCGAAGTGCCCGCCGCGCCGCAGGGTGAGGCCGTCACCGAGGCGCAGACCGTCGCAGCGGGTCAGGGAGAGGATCTTGTCGGCCTCGCCGGACTTGGGGTTGCCGGTGATGAGGTTGCCGAGTCCGTCGATGACACCCTCGCCCACGAAGCCGATGTTCTTCAGCTTGTCGCCGTAGATCATCGCGTTGTGGAAGTGACTGTGCCCGTAGTCCTGGTAGGCGTCGTTGGGGTTGGTCTCGGGCGGGTCGTAGGTGTCCGCACTGGAACCCTGGACCGTGGCGCCCTTGTCCACTTGAAGAGTGACCTCGCTCTTCAAGTGGATGGTGTTCTTGGACTTGTACTGGCCGGCGGAGAAGCGGACGGTACCGCCGCCCGCCGCGTTCGCAGCGGTGATGGCCTTGTTGATGGCCGGGCTGTCATTGGTGGAGCCGTCGCCCTTGGCTCCGTAGTCGTGGACGTCGAACACGGCGGCGGCGTGGGGCGCGGTGGTGGACGTGGGAGCGGTGGCGCTCCGGGGAGCGGCGAGGGCCGCGGGGTGGGTCAGGCCCAGTACGACGGCGAAGGCGAAGAAGACACTCGCCGCCCAACTCCGTTTTCTCATGGGTGGTTTCATGGAACGGCTCCTCACACCAGTTGGTAGCCGCGCAGGTTGGTCAGCAGCAGGTAGCAGTCCTGCAGGGACCCGGAGGTGTCGCCGAGGGACCGGTAGATGCCCCACTTGGGGCGCACCCGGTCGGCGAGGAAGGTGTCGACGCCCGACTTGGACGCGTCGATGACGGTGGTGGAACCGTTCTTGAGGATCCAGCGGAGGGTACCCGCGGAGCCGTTGCCGACCTTGATCTGGAAGTCGACGTCGATCCATTTGTTCTGCAGCGGCTCCAGATCGGTGCGGCCGACGAGGATGTCGTCGATCGCGAGCTTCAGCTCGATGGTCTGCACCCCGTTCACCCGGCGCAGTGACTGCACGACGATCGGCGAGGTGCCGGTGCCGGGCTGCTTCATCTGCATGATGTGGGTGAAGGTGGTGGTCGCCTTCAGCGAGCTCGGGATGTACATCGAGTACGTGACCCGCCAGGTCTGGCCGACGGTCCACTTGAGGTAGTCACTGCCGCTGCCGTTACGCAGGCCCGTGACTTCCTGGCGCTGGCGGTCCGTCGAGGTGTCGCGGTCGACGGTGTGCATGTTGAAGCGCCAGTTGTCGCCGGTGGCGAAGATGTGCGGCTGGCCCGCGGGATGCGAGTCGGCACGGTCGTCCTCGATCGTCTCGAAGGCGCCGAGCTTGTCACCGCTCGCCGACGGGGACCACTTCAGCTGCCAGGAGGCGGCGTGCGCGGCGGTGCCCGTCGCCGGGATGCCGACCGCGGCCCCGGCGGCGCCGCCGAGCGCCGCGCCGAGCAGGGTCCTTCTCGTGGTGCTCATGGCTGACTCACCTCGTCCTGAGTGGGTGGGCTGTGAGCTGTTCGTTCATGATCAGGAAGGCGCCGAGGCCGTGGAAGTCGTTCGTGGCCCGGTCACGGGCGATGTAGTACGCGTAGTCGCCGACGTTGGTGCCGATGGAGATGTCGGTGAGGTTGGTGCGGCCGTCGGAGCCGACCGAGATCCTGGCGAGGACGCCCTGGTAACCGCGCTGCGCGACGGACGCGTAGTGCGGGTCGAGGTAGCCCTGCTGGGCGCCACGCGAGAGGGCGTAGGTGAACATGCTGGAGCAGGACGTCTCGGTCCAGTTGTCGCTGCGGCCACCCTTGTCGATCACCTGGAACCAGCGGCCGGTGGCCGGGTCCTGGGTCTTATCCAGACCTGCCGCCAACCTTCGGAAAATGCCGACCAGTTGGGGTCGTCGTGGGTGGTCGACCGGGATCGCGTCGAGCACGTTGACGATCGCCATCGCGTACCAGCCGACCGCCCGGCACCAGTGTTCCGGGGCGAGACCGGTAGCCGGGTCGGCCCAGCTCGCCGTCTTCGACTCGTCGTAGGCGTGCTTCAGCAGGCCGTTCGTCACCTGGAGATGGTTGCCGTAGACATAGAGCTGCTTGGCGGCCTCGTCGTTCGCGTAGGTCGTGTCCCCGAACTCCTTGCCGTACTCGACCAGGAACGGGTTCACCATGTAGACGCCGTCCGACCAGAGTTGGTGGGCCCGGCTGCTGGTGTCGGCATGCCAGAAACCGCCGTCGGAGGTGCGTGGGTAGGTGTTCAGACGGCTTCGGATCTTCAGGGCCGCCTTGCGGTAGCGGTCCTGGCCCGTCTCGTGGTGCAGGATCGTCAGCAGCCGGCCCGCCTGCATGCTGTCGAGGCTGTTGAAGCTCTGGCCGATCGAACCGTCGCTCGACACGAAGCGGTCGACGTAGCTCTTGATGTAGGTGAGATAGCGGGCGTCGTGCGTGCGCTGGTACGTGAGGTACTGGCCGTAGAGATACAGCCCGACCGGGTACGACCAGCCGCCGATCGTGCTCGGGGTGTAGCGGGCCATGGTCGAGTCGATCAGGGCGACGGACCAGTCCTGGGCGGCGGCGGGCCTTCCCGCAGGCGCTTGGGACAAAGGTGTCGGGGGTGCGGTGGCGGCCACCGTGGTCAGGCCGGCGGTGGTGAGCACGCCCGCCATCAGCGCTGCCCGCAGTCGTCGTCTCATGTTCCTCCCTCTCGGTAGGCGTAGGCGGAGTTCCTGAGCGGGGCCTCGTCGACGAGCGCGCGGACGAGGTGGTGGTCGGGTGCGTGGCGGCAGGCCGGGTCGGTGCGGGAGGCGTCGCCGGTGAGCGCGTACGCCTGGCAGCGACAGCCACCGAAGTCCGTCGTGCGCAGGGCGCAGCCGCGGCAGGGGTCCGGCATCCAGGCCTCGCCCCGGTAGGCGTTGAAGGCCTTGGAATCGCGCCAGATCCAGTCGAGCCGGTGTGCGCGCACGTTCGGCGCGTCGAGTGCGGGGAGCGTCGCGGCGGAGGGGCACGGGAGCGCGGTGCCGTCCGGGGCGACGGTGAGGGAGACGGCACCCCAGCCGCCCATGCAAGGTTTCGCGATGGCGTCGAGAAGGTCGGGGGCGACCCAGACCAGTTCGAGGGAGCCGGTGAGTTGTTCGCGCCGTCGGCGCACCGTGACGCGGGCCCGTTCGACCTGGTCCCGGGTCGGCAGGAGAGCGGTGCGGTTGCGGGCGGCCCAACCGTAGTACTGCGTGTTGGCGAGCTCGATCCGGTCGGCACCCCAGGAGAGGGCGAGTGTGATCAGGTCGTCGACGGCGTCGATGTTGGCCCGGTGCAGGACGGCGTTCAGGCCGAGTGGCAGCCCGGCCGCCCGCACCAACCGTGCGGCGCGCTCCTTGGCGGTGAACGCGCGGGCCCCCGCGATGAGTTCGGCAACCCGGGGATCGGTGTGCTGCACGGAGAGCTGGACGCTGCGCAGTCCCGCGTCCACCAGCTCCGCGAGCCTTCGCTCGTGCAGGCCCACACCGCTGGTGACGAGCTGGGTGTAGAGGCCCGCGGCGTCGGCGGCGGCGACGATCCGAACGAGATCGCGCCTGAGAAGGGGTTCGCCGCCGGACAGATGGATCTGGACAACGCCCAGGTCAGCGGCCTGACATAACACGTCGGCCCATTGCCCTGCGGTCAGCTCTCTTGACCGACTGATCAGTTCGACGGGATTGGAGCAATACGCGCAGCGCAGCGGGCAGCCGTGGGTGAGTTCGGCCAGCAGAGCCCAGGGGGGATCGACGGTCGCGGTCATCGGAGCCAGCCCTCCTTGCGCAACGCCGCGAGGAAGCGGGGTACTTCGTCGGCGACGGGCGCGCCGGGGAACCGTTCGGCGAGCGTGGCGACGATCTCGGACACCTCGCGGTGGCCGTCGCAGAGCCGGACGACACTCCCGGCGTGGCCGCGCAGGACCACGACCCGTTCGGGCACGAGCAGCAAGTCGGCCTGGCGGACGGGATCATGACGGAACATCACAGGACGGGTGAGGGCGGGGCGCCAGGTCATGGCGGGCCTCCCGCGGGGCCGGGCACACGCGGGGCCGCCGAATGATCCGACGGCCCCGGCGGGACGGCTCCGGGTGAGGCATCTCCTGACGCCCACTCGGACGCGAGGGACAACGCGTCCCCCGACGCCTGCCCTGACACCAAGGCCGAGGCATCTCCCGGTACGGCAGACGACGTGCCCGGCGCGCGCGGCAGGGCGCCGACTCCGGCGGCGGCGCCCGACACACCGGCCGACGCGCTTGCGCCCGTCGGTACGGTGTCGCTCGCCCGGTCCACCGCGTCCAGGAGCGCCCACAGCACCTCGCACTTGAACGTCAGCGCCGCCACGGCCCGTTCCTGCTGCTCACGGGTGCGGGCCCAGCCCTGGACCAGGGCGAGTGCCTCCGCGCTGTCGCGGCCGCCCTGCCCGATGCGGGTACGGAAGTACGCGAGGCCCTCGGTCTCGATCCACGGGTAGTACCGCTCGAACGCGGCGATCCGCGTGCGCATCAGCCCCGGTGCGGACAGCTCCGTGAGGGAGGCGGCGACCGCGTCGAGCACCGGCCGCAGGCGGCAGAAATTGACGTAACCCTCGACCGCGAGCCGGACGCCGGGCAGCACCCGGGAGGCGTCCCACAGCCTCGGCCGTTCGAGGCCGGCGGCCTCGCCCAGCCGCAGCCAGCGTTCGATGCCGCCCTGCCCGACCGCCGTGCCGTCGTGGTCCTGGATCCTGCGGACCCAGACCCGCCGCAGTGCGGGTTCGTCGAACTTGGCGAGGATCAGGGCGTCCTTGACGGGGATGTGGCGCTGGTAGTGGAAGCGGTTGGCGATCCAGCGGCGCAGCTCAGACGGGGTCAACTCACCCTCGTGCATACGGACGTTGAAGGGATGACGGTCGTGGTAGCGGTCCTCGGCGACGGCGCGCAGCCGCTCGGTGAACTCGGCGGTTCCCCAAGGGGCCGCGGCACCGTCGTCGGGTACCGGTGTCGCGGTCACGGTTCGACGACCGCGGGGCTAGGCGGTACGTGCCAGGCGTTGCCCGGCGGGTGCCCGTTCGGCCTCCGCGCCCAGGCGCTCGCCGAGGGCGTACGCGGTGACCTCGAGGGCGGTTTCGACGACCAGATATCCAGGGGTCTCCCAGACCCTTTCCTCCGATGTTTCCCGAATGACCTGCTCCGCGCGGCGACCTTCGAAGACGCTCTTGTTCATGTGCGCGTACCTGCTTTCCTGATGGGTGGGGGGTGTAGAGCCCAGACAGGTGCTGGTGTTCACATGGATGCACCGAGTTCATGAACCCGTTCGGTGACGCCCTACAGAGTGGTCGGATGACGGCACTCGGTCAATGGTCCGGACCCATAAGGTCGGATCCATTTCCGGCCAATCTCCGACCCTCACCGGGAATCCACAGCGAATCCACCGGTCAGGAATGCATAACGGCCGGTGATCGTTGACGATGGGAGTACCAACCGACGACTGAAGGATCGAGAGCTCGTGAGCAAGGTCCCCCCGATCATCCTGAACAACGGCATCGAGATGCCGCAGCTGGGCTTCGGTGTCTGGCAGGTCCCGGACGACGAGGCGGAGCAGGCCGTCGCCACGGCGCTGGAGTCCGGATACCGCAGCATCGACACCGCGGCGATCTACGGCAACGAGGAGGGCACCGGCAAGGCCATCGCCACCTCCGGCATCCCCCGCGAGGACCTCTTCGTCACCACCAAGCTCTGGAACAGCGACCAGGGATACGACTCGACGCTCCGCGCGTTCGACACCTCCCTGGAGAAGCTCGGCCTGGACTACCTCGACCTGTATCTGATCCACTGGCCCCTGCCGTCCCGGGGCAAGTACATCGACACGTACAAGGCCTTCGAGAAGCTCTACTCGGACGGCCGGGTCAAGGCCATCGGTGTCTCCAACTTCTACCCGGAGTACCTGGAGAAGCTGATCGAGGCGACGTCCGTCATCCCGGCCGTCAACCAGATCGAGCTGCACCCGCAGCTTCAGCAGCACGCGGCGCGCGAGTACCACGCACAGCAGGGCATCGCCACCGAGGCCTGGTCCCCGCTCGGCTCGGGCAAGGGTCTGCTGGAGGTTCCGGCGATCGTCGCCATCGCCCAGAAGCACAACCGCACTCCGGCCCAGATCGTGCTGCGCTGGCACATCCAGCAGGGCAACGTCGTGATCCCCAAGTCCGTGACCCCGTCCCGGATCAGGGAGAACATCGACGTCTTCGACTTCTCGCTCGACGCCGAGGACATCGCGGCGATCAGCGCGCTGAACGAGGACCGTCGCCTGGGGCCCGACCCGGCGACGTTCGACATGGGCTGAGCCTGATCCCCATGGGCTGACCCGCCCCGCCCCCACCGCCGGCCCGGACGCGCACCGCGTGTCCGGGCCGGCGACGTTTCCCCGCCGGTTTCAGCTCCTGGACCGGACCAACTCCGCTGGAGGGCTTGACGCGGTCATGCAAGCAGGGCCACCTTGTACGGCAACCCGGTAAGGAAACTTTCCTAACAGAAGGGTCCCCCACAGTGCGCTCTCGAACACTGACCCTCGCGGCCGTCGCCGGTGCCGCGCTCCTCGCCACCGCCGCACTCCCGGCCAGCGCGTCGGGCACCGCCACCCCCCGTTCCGCCCAGGAGGGTTCGGTCAGCGCGGCCGCCCTGCTCGCCAAGGTGACATCCTGTTCGCAGATATCGAGCGGCAAGTACAAGACCGACGACGAGACCTCGGCCACCATCCCCGTGTGCGGCAAGAACGGCGCGGTGTTCTGGAAGGCCGACATGGACATCGACTGCGACGGTCAGGTCACCAGCAAGTGCAACGGCGACGCCGACCCCTGGTTCCAGGACGACACGGCGTTCCACCAGTCCGACGGGAAGCCGCTGCGCGCCGAGTCACTGCCGTATGTGGTCGTGCCCAGCACCAGCAGCATCTGGAAGTACACGAGCTACGGCATCAAGGGCGGCGGTGTCGTCGCCGTGATCTACAACAACAAGGTCGAGTACGCGGTGGTCGGCGACACCGGGCCCACGCAGATCATCGGTGAGGCGTCGTACGCCACGGCGAAGGCCCTCGGCATCGACCCCGACCCTGCCACGGGCGGAGCCGACTCCGGGGTGACGTACATCCTGTTCAAGAACTCCCAGGTGTCGCCGATCGAGAGTCACAGTGCGGCGGTGTCGCTCGGGGACTCGCTGGCACAGCAGTTCCTGCAGAACAACTGAGGCCCCCCGGATCCGACGTCAGTTGGGCTGGCCGATCGGACGTACCACCACGGTGTTCACATCGACGCCCGCCGGCTGTCCGATGGCCCAGACGATCGACTCGGCGAGCTGATCCGCCGTCAGCAGCTGACCGGGTGGCAGGCTCCCGTTGCTGTCCCAGAACGGGGTCTCCACCCGGCCCGGCGAGATCAGGGTGACGCCGACACCGAACTCGGTCACCTCGCGGCGGGCGTTCTCGGCGAGCCCGGTCACGGCCCACTTGGTGGCGCCGTAAATGTTGCCGGGGGTGTGGACGTGGCCCGCCACACTCCCGACCAGCACGATCCGGCCCCGCGTCTCCTTCAAGGCGTCGATGGAGGCCCTGATCAGCAGCGCGGGACCGAGCACATTGGTCAGCACCATCTCGGACCAGCCGGCCGGGTCACCGCCGGCGACGGTGTCGTGCGTGGCGAAGCCGGCGTTGGCGACGACGGTGTCGAGGCGACCGAACTCCTTGAGCGTCGCCTCGACCGCGGACCGCACCTCGTCGTACTCGGCGGCGTGTCCGACGACGGTCAACAGCCCCTCCGGACTGCCGAGTTCCTCGGCGAAGGCGCGCAACCGCTCCTCACCGCGCCCGGTGACGGTGACCCGGTGCCCGGAGTCGAGCAGTCGCCGCGCGACCGCGGCGCCGATACCGCTTCCGCCGCCGGTGATGAGTGCGACAGGTGAGTCGGTCATGGAAACCCCCGTATTTCTGCGATGACTCGCGGGAGTACATCATTTGAAGCGCTCTCGAAGTCAAGGCCGGCCCCGCCGAACTCCCTCAACACGTAAGCCGGTAGGGCACGTCGGCCAGATATCTGCGCCACTCGGCCCGGGTCGCCCTGCCCCCCGCCCGGGCGCACACTTCGGTCGCCGCACGGTCCGGCGCCAACCGCGCTGAACGCACGGCCAGATGAGAAGTCGCGATGCGCAACTCGCCATCGTCGGAGGTGAATCCGATCGCGAGGACGGGTCCGTCACCGGCCGGCACGGTCGCTCCCGGCAGCCGCGGGGACGCCGTCTCCCACACGCGGACCGAGCCGTCGGCCCGGCTCGCGGCCAGCAGCGACCCGTCGGCCGAGAAAGCCAGGGCGGGTCGCTCCACGGTGGAGTCGGCGGCTGCCAGGACGGCGATCTGGTGCTGCCCGTCCGCGTCCCACAGGGTGAGGCGCCCCTGGATGTCGGCGGCGGCCAGGAAGCGTCCGTCAGGGCTGAAGGCAGCGGTGCGCAGGAGATCCTCACCCTCGAACCGTTTCTAAAGACTGAGCGGGAGTGAGTCCTGTCGCCAGAACTCATGCTCAGCCGCACGTCCCGAACGGTGTTGGGCGTGCTGGTTGCCCGCGTTCGCTCCGTGTCCGGGCGGCGCGCATCGTGTGCGTGGTCCGGGAATGCGGGGGCGGGGTTCCTCACGCCCAAGGGCATCCGGTCGGGCCTGGACGGTCCGATGCCCACAGCCATCGCTCTGGTGGGTGTGGGGCGGTGCCGTCCTCCCCCAGTGCCTTAAGGGCCTGGGGGTACCCCAGCCGGACCGGATGTCCTTGGGCGCGCCTTCCGATCGCGATGCTTGCCGCATCGTGCCGGGTGATGGTGCGGTTCTTCGAGGTGAGGGGCTTTTGCCAGTGCTGGGCGCCCCATCGGGAGGTGTAGGCCGGGTCCACGGCGATGATGGTGATGCCGGTGGTGTCGGCCATGGAGGTCAGGCGGGCCCGGAGCCTGCCGGCACCTTTGTACGTGGACCGCTATGTGCTCTACGGGCAGAGCGGCACCGCCCTGCTGATCGGCGCGGCGCTGGACCGGCTCGCCCGGGCCAGGCGGACCCGCACGGCGGCGCTGGCCTGCGCGGGCGCAGCGGTCCTCGCGCTGCTCCCCGTCACCCGGCACCTGCGTACGACGCAGAGCCGGGTCGACGACGTGAGCGCGATCGCCCGCGCCGTGGCCCAGGCCGGTGCGCCGGGTGACGGGGTCCTGTATCTCCCGGCGCGGCGCCGGGTGTGGTCCCTGCCCGACCCCGGCTCCGTGCGCGGGCTGCGCGATCTGGCCCTCGACCGTGCGCCGGCCGCCTCGCACACCTTGTACGGCACCGAGGTTCCGGCGCCGGTCATCCGCTCCCGCATGATCACGGCGGCCCGTATCGTCGCGGTGAGCGATCCCGCGGGGCAGCCGCTCGACGCGACTCAGGGGGAGATCGTCAAACGGCGGGTCCTGGCCACGTACTTCGAGGAGTGCGGCACGCGCCGGGTCCAGGGCGCCCGGGTCACCGTGTACGCGCGCCCGGGCACGTGCTGACCGGCCGGAACTACTCCGGCTTCACCGCGACGTGCATGGTGTGCGCCGTCAGCAGGAAGACGTCCGGCCGGTGGTACACGCTCGCCTTGTCGTCCGGGTCGAGGAGACGGTCGAGGGTGGCGAGGTCGTCGGCGTCGAGGCCGGGGGCGAGGGCGTCGCGGCGGTGGGTGAGGGAGGTGACGACGAAGGCGCGCGTCTCGTCCGAGACCGGGGCGGGGAGGTCGACGAGGAAGGTGCGGGTCGCGGTGTGGCGCAGGCCGACGGCGCTCAGCAGGGCGGGCCAGTCCTCCGTCTCCGCCACCGCTCCGGGCAACTCGTCCCGCATCCGGCCGAACCATTCGTCGTGGACCGCGTCGATCCGGGACTGAAGGCCGGGGCGGCCGATGCCGATCTCGCGCGGGAAGTAGCGCATGGGCAGGCCGCCTTCCATGAGGGCGAGCGTGCCACCGGGCGCGAGGGCGCGTACGAAACCGGTGAGCGCGGCGCGCTGGTCGCCGACGTGGTGCAGGGACCTGCTCGCCCACAGCAGGTCGGCCGGATACTCCAAGTCGCCTAGCCCGCTCCCGAGTTCGGCGCGCAGGGTGCTGAAGCGGTCGCCGACGCCGAGCCGGTCGGCGCGGGCGCGGGCCCGCTCCAGCAGGGGTTCCACCTCGTCCACGGCGACCACCCGCGCCGCGGGGAAGACGTCCGCGAGGAGACAGGAGATGACACCGGGGCCACTGCCCGCGTCCACGATCAGCCCGGTCCCGGACCGCTGGTCCCGCAGCCAGCCCGCCGCCTCGGTGTACTGGGGGCTGAAGAGCTCCGCCTCCTGCTCCAGCATGGGGATCATCTGGCCGAAGTCCATGTGGGTGTGGTCGTGGGCGTGCCGGGTACTGTCGTGGTTGTGGTGGTGGTCGTGTGCCATGGTGGTCAGCCTCTCGTCCGGGTGCGTTCACAGCGTGCTCCTCAGCTCCCGGAAACGGCCAACGATGTTGCGCGAACAGCAAAAACGGCGGTCGGAAAATCTGATGCGTCCGAAGCGGTCCGTCCCCGAGCATGGCCCCATGGACGACGAGATGGTGGAGCGGTTCCTCGAGGACGGGTTCGTGAAGATCGAGGGCGCGTTCCCGCCGCGCGTCGCCGAGAGCTGCGCCTGGCTGCTGTGGAAGGAGACGGGGTACGACCCGGACGACCCCGGCACCTGGAAGGACCCCGTGCACTGGGTGAGCGCCATGGCCCAGGGCCCGTTCGCCGCCGCGGCCAACTCCCCCGCTCTTCACCAGGCCTTCGATCTGCTGGTCGGCGAGAGACGCTGGGAGCCGCGTTACGCGCTGGGCAGCTTCCCGCTGCGGTTCCCGCACACGGAGGAGCCGGACGACGCGGGCTGGCACATCGAAGGGAGCTACCTCCCCGACGGTGAGTCGCTGTACCACTCCAATCTCCGCTCGCGGGGCCGGGCGCTGCTGATGCTCTTCCTGTTCAGCGAGGTGACGGAGGCCGACGCCCCGACCCGTATCAGGGTGGGCTCGCACCTCGATGTGCCGCCGGTCCTGGAGCCATACGGCGAGGCGGGTGCCTCGTTCCTCGAACTCGGTCCGAAGGTGGCCCCGGCCTCCGCGCACCGCCCGCTCACCTACGCCACCGGCCGGCCCGGAGACGTGTATCTCTGCCACCCGTTCCTGGTGCACGCGGCGCAGCCGCACCACGGCACGCGTCCGCGTTTCATGGCGCAGCCGCCGCTGTATCCGGCGGTGCCCTACGAGCTGGAGCGGGCGGACGGCGACTACTCGGCGGTGGAGTTCGCGATCCGCCGGGGGCTGGCCCAGGAGGCCTGACCCCCGGCGGATCGCCAGGTCGGGCACCCTACAGCGGCGGATACGCGTTCGTCATCAGCTGCTGGAACTGCGCCGAGAACCAGTGCCCCGACAGGGGGGCGTTCGGCAGCGCGCCGGACATGTTGTTGTTGTTCCGGGGGTTGCCCGTGTAGGTCGGGTCGCACATCCGGTCGAAGCCCTTGCCCTCGTCGTTGGCGATGGCGGAGCTGGAGCCGTCGGACTCACCCGGGGGCTTCATCCACACATAGGCGTCGATCCCGGTGGCCGGGGAGGCCTGCGGGCGCTCGCCAAGACCGGCACCGGCCTGGTTGCACCAGTTCCCGACGTGGATACGGCGGTCGTAGCGCCCGCCGTCGACGTAGGTGTCGACGCTGGTCGTCGCGCCGGGGCCGGTGGGCCGTGCGGTGCCGCCCCAGCCGTTCCTGGAGGTGTCGATCAGCATGCCGATGCCGGAGTTGAAGCCGACCGACACGAGCTGGTTGCGGAAGGCCTGGGCGAAGGACAGCTCGTCGACATAGCGGTTCCAGTCGACCCACTTGGACTGGCGGACGGAGGTGCCGTTCACCGTGTCGTTGATGGTGAAGTTGTTCTCCTTCAGGGCACTGTAGTTCGCCGTGTTGGTGATGAACCCGGCGACGTCGTCGACCGTGGCGCCCTCGCTGGTGGCCGCCTGCTTGAACAGGGTGGCGGACGGGGCGAAGTTGTCGTCCCAGCCGATCCAGCCGTGATGGCCGGCGTCCAGGTAGTTGTAGACGTTCGGGATCGCGCCGAGCTTGGCGAGCGCGTAGCCCACGCCCTTCACGTAGTTGCCGTTGGCGAGCATGGTGTCGCACTGCGGGGTGGCGGTGGCCCGGCTGCCGGTGTTGGTGACGAGGTTCGGCAGCGAGTCGATCTCGATGGTCGTGACGATCCGCAGCGAGGCGTACTTGCTGTCCGCGAGGATCGCCGCGATCGGGTCGATGAACTGCGTCTTGTACTTGTCGATCTCCGTCGGGCCGAGCTCTCCGTTGGAGGCGAGGGCCGCGCAGTCACGTCCGGGCAGATCGTAGACGACCAGCTGGACGACCTCCTCGCCGCTGCCCTTCTGCGCGAGCGCCGCATCAAGGTGGGCGCGCAGGCCCATGCTGCCGCTCGCCCCGTTGATCGCGGCGATCCGATCGAGCCAGACACCGGTGGGCTGGTTGGAGATCCGGCTGCCGCCGGTCTCCGCTGCCGCCTTCGCGGACCACTCCGGGTTCACGTACACCTTGGCTCCGGCGTACGGGTTGTCGACTCTCCCGGAGGGGTCACTGCCCCCTCCGCCGCCTCCGCCACCGCTTCCGTCGTCGACGTTGCAGGTCACCCCGTCGAGGGTGAAGGCCGTGGGCAACGCGTTGGTGCCGCTGTAGGAGGCGTTGAAGCCGAAGCTGACCGAACCGCCGGTCGCCAGCGTCCCGTTGTAGGTCTCGTTGGCCGCGGTGACGGCGGTGCCGCTCTGGCTGATCTTCGCGTTCCAGCCCGAGGTCACCTTCTGGTTTCCGGCGTACGCCCACTTCACCGCCCAGGAGGTCTTGGCGGCACTGTTGTTGGTGACCGTGACGGCGGCGGTGAAGCCGGTGTCCCACTGGTTCTGCACCTTGTAGTCGACGGTGCAGGGGATGGCGGCGATCCCGGCGGGGTCCGCGGGAACGGCCGCCACGGCGGTTCCCGAGGCGCCGGCGAGCAGGACGAGCGCTCCTAAGAGCGCGGATTTGGCACGACTCATGAGTGCGGGTTCCCATCTCTTCTTGTGCGGGTGTCCGTTGACTTCTCGCGCGGGTGCATGACTGATTCCTGCGCGGGTGTGCGCTTGACTCCGGCGCGGGCGTGCGTCTGATTCCGGCGCGGGTGTGCGTCTGATTCCGGCGCGGGTGTGCGTCTGATTCCGGCGCGGGTGTGCGTCTGATTCCGGCGCGGGTGTGCGTCTGATTCCTGCGCGGGTGTGCGTCTGATTCCTGCGCCGGCTATCCGTTGAGGGCGCGCAGATGATCACGCAGCCCGACTCCGTACGACGTGGGAGTGCCGTCGTAGTCGGAGATCAGGGAGGGACCTGAGGAGCAGTCCCAGGTGTTCCAGGTCCAGCCGAGGTAGGACAGCCCCCGGTCGTCGAACCACTTCATCGCGGTGTCGACGAAGCCGTGGGAGCAGGTGTTCTCACCGATCTCGCCCGCCACGAGCGGGACTTGGGCCGCCACCGGGGCGAGCGTCGAGTTCCAGCAGCTCTCGCCGGCGCAGGTGTTGAAGTTGTAGGTGTGGAAGGCGGCGACGAGGTTGCCCGTCGGATCGCTCGGCTTGTACATCAGCCACTGGCTCAGGTCGTTGGAGTACGCCAGCCCGCCGGCCAGGATCAGGTTCTTGGCGCCGGTGCCGCGAACCGCGTCGACCAGGTCCTGCATACCGGCGACCTCGTAGCCGATGCCCGGGCAGGTGCCGCCGTCCTTCCAGCAGGCCCACGCCTGGGCGGTGGTGGAGGTCGCGCGGTCCGGATAGGGCTCGTTGAACAAGTCGAAGGCGACGGCCTGGTCGTCCTTGAACGTGCTGGCGACCGAGGACCAGAACGCCGGGCTGTACTGCGCGTCCGGCATCGGCTTCTGGCAGGTGGCGTGGACGTCCGAGCAGCCCGCCGAGTTTCCGGTGTACTGGCCGTAGTTCCAGTGCAGTTCGACGAGCGGGGTCATCCCGTGCGCCTCGACCTTGGCGACCAGGTCCTTGACGGCGGCGATGTAGTTGGCGCCGGCGTACTCCGGTTTGATGTTGGACAGGCCGAGCCAGCACTCCTCGTTGAGCGGAATGCGGACCGTGTTGGCCTTCCAGTCGGCGATCGCCTTGACCGAGGCGTCGTCGACCGGGCCGTCGAAGATGCCGTAGCCCTGGACGCACATGAACTCGCCGCCGGAGCGGTTGACGCCGAGCAGCCGCCGCGTCGTGCCGTCGGCGTCGACGAGCTTGTTCCCGGAGACGTGCAGCTTGGGCGCGGTGCCGGTCGTGGGCGGCGGATCCGTCGGGGTCGGCGACGGCTCCGTGTCCACATTGCATGTCGTCCCGTTGAGCTTGAACGACGTCGGTACGGCGTTGCTCCCCGACCACGAGGCGAGGAACCCGGCGCTGACACTGGCCCCTGAGCCGAGCGAACCGTTCCAGCTCTCGTTGGCCGCGGTGACCGTCGTGGCGGACTGGGACCACTTGGCGTTCCAGCCCTGGCTGACCTTCTGACCGCCCGCGAAGTCGAAGGTGAGACTCCAACCACTGAGCGCGGCTCTGTTGTTGGTGATCTTCACGCCGCCCTGGAAGCCGGTGTCCCACTGGCTCGTGACGGAGTAGTCCACCGTGCACGCGGGTGTGGCTCCTGAAGCCGTGACGACCGGCGCGATCGCGGTTCCCACGAGGGCGACCGCGGCGCCGACCACTAAAAGTCCTGAACGCGGAGGGTGTCGCATGAGCGACTCCTTGCAGCTCGGGCGCGTCGTGACGGACGCGTCGACTGATGGAACCGCTCCCACTGGTGCGAATGAAGTTAGCGCCAAGTGTCGGTAAAGGACAGAGGCGTCGCACTGTTGATCAATCGAACAATTTCGACTCTTCAAGCACCTTGACCCCTTCGACCCCCCTCTCCAATATGGGAGCGCTCCCACTGGTTCAAGGGTCTTCAACTGTTGAGTGTTTGGCTTGAGCAGGTTGATTGATGCTGCTTCGTGTCATCGGTGCGGATCCTCGGGATCCACCACTGCTTTCATCCTGGTTGATTATGGTTTCTGTCGGCTTTGAGAGACGCGGGTGTTCCCCGTCTCGTCCTCGTCGGATGCCGACGGTTGTGCTCTTTCCGTACTTTCCCCGACCTTCCCGCACCGTCGGGGTACGGGAAGGCCGTGTCCTTGTGTGATGTCAGTCGTTAGGCCGATCAGAGTGCCGGGATGCGGCCGCTTGTGAAGATGACCGGACACGTGCCAGAAAGCGGGGTGGTGGTCGTGGCCAGGCTGATGGCGACGGCCACGTGCACCGCCTTCTCCGGCAAGCTGGAGGACACCGGTGAGCAGGTCGGACAGCGTGTCCTGCTGGAACGGGTGGGCTTTCTGACGGAGTTGTGCCGGGAGCTGACGGGTGCTCTGGTGGCTTCCCGGTGGGATGAGGGCTGGCTGGACATGCTGGCTGCCGGGGTGGACGAGCGGGGCAAGGCGTTGCCGTCCAAGGGGTGGATGGCGATGCGGCGCCTGAACTGGTCGCAGGCTGTCACGCCCCCGGCGGGAGTGTATGTCCCGGACCGGGTGCGCCGGGGCGTGGAGGAGTACGCGGCCCGCACCCTGCGGCTGGCCCTGCACCGGCGCAGCATCGTAGCCGCCGTCCTGGCCACCTGGCCGGATGATCCGCGGCGGCGCACCAATGCGGAGTGGACAGCGTTGCGAGCGGCGCTGCCCGCCGGGGTGAATGGTGCGGAGATCCGCAACCGCACCCGGCAGGTGCGTGCGTATGTGGCCGAGCACGGGCATGTGCCCGCCGGATTGTGCGTCCTGGAGGGCCCGCCGCAGGTGGCCCCGCTGGTGTTGCTGGCGGCGATGGACCGCCAGCAGGTCACCCTGGCCCGAGTGGATGCGGCCACCGCCCGGCTGCGGGTCAAACTCCCCCTGTGCGCGGCCCCGGCCACGGGGCGGGACTGGGCCTGGCACGTGATCGACATCCGGCTGCCCGGCACCATCGCGCCGGACGCGGCGCTGCACACCCCGACCCTGCGCCCCACCCGGGCCAGAAGGATCGCCGTCGACCTGCCCCACTCCCGGCCCGCCCCAGCCACCAAAACGACTGGCCATCGGGTGGGGCTGGGTTTCGACTGGGGTGTCAATACCCTGCTCACCGGAACCCTGGGCCGCCTGACCGGAAGAGGGCCGACTCGCCGGGTGGTCACCGATGGCCGTCCCCTCGTCTTCGACGCCGCCACGGTCAGTGCCGCCCTGCACCGGCTGCGCGGCCATCGCGAGCACCTCGCCGCCAAGCGCGACCACTACCAAGCCCTGGCTGCCGGGCTCGGCTCCCCGCACCCGGCCTGGGGCGAACACCTCGACCGGGCCCGGGTGCTGGAGGTCGAGCACGGGCGGGTGTGTGCCCGGATCCGGCAGCTGAATGCCGCGCTGGCCTGGGCGGCGGCCCGCTGGGCCGTCGACCAGGCCGCAGCACTCGGCGCGAACATCATCTACCTCGAAGACCTGACCACCCTGGAAGCCCGCGGCCACCGCAAGGGCAACGCCCGCCTGTCCGGGCAGGTGCGCGGCACGGTGGCCGAGGCGATCCGGCACCTGGGAGCGAGGGCGGGGATCGCGGTGGTCACCGTCCCGGCCCGGGGCACCTCCAAACTGTGCCCCGGCTGCCTGAACACCCTCACCCACCACCCCGCCCCCGACCGGCTCACCGAACGCGGCTGGAAGTGGGCACACTGCGCGGACTGCGGGCTGTCGATGGACCGGGATCATGCCGCCGCCCGCCGGATCGTCTCCCGCGGCCTGCTCGCCCAGGCCCACACCGTCACCGACCGCGCCACCGGCGCCCGGACCATCCGCGCCACGGTGGAGGGCACAGTGGCTTCGGCCCGCCGCCCGAAGAAGTCTACCCGCCGCCTGCGCCGACAGCGCCACACAGAGCAGGCCCCGCCCCGGCCACGTGGACCGAAGACCACCCCGGGCAAGGGGCACCCCACCCCCAGCAGGCCGAGCAGCGCCCGGCACCGAGGTGCCCGGTCTGCTGCCCCGTGACAAGCCCCGGGCCACACGACTTCCCGCCGTATGCCCGATGTGCGTACGGTCCCCGCCACCACCCCCACCACGGGGGCAGTCCAGCGTCCGGCGGGGCATGACACCCAGACACCAGCCGCCGTATCCAGGCCGGTGCCAGGTCATGGAGTACCCGCACCCCACCGGCCGGAAGACCTTCTCACGGCCCGCCGGGTGCGGCTCTCACGCAGAACCTGTCGACGGCGCACCCGCGCCGCCGAGCGGACCGGCTTCCACCACCTGCACGCCACCCAGGTCCACCCCCTCACCCCGAGGTTCGGACCACCGGACAGCGACCGCACACGGCCACGCCGCGCCTGAAAAGCCCGGAAACCACAGGCACACACAGAGTTCTAGAGACGCTTGTTGCTGCTCCGCGCTCACTTCTCCGAGCCGCAAGGAGGAACCAGCACATGCACCCCAGTTGCAGAAGGAGACGCCGGACCACCCGGCGACTGCAGACCGCCGCGGTGGCGGCCCTCGCACTTCCCCTCACGATGCTGGCGAATAATTCAACTCTCGCTCAGGTACCCGGAGTTCAGTACAGTGTCGACTACAAGACCAATGACTGGGACTCCGGCTTCACCACGGATCTCACGCTCACCAACCGGAGCACGGACCCGATCAACGGCTGGACCCTGACGTACGACCACACGGGCAACCAGACCCTGACCAGCGGCTGGAACGGCACCTGGTCGCAGTCCGGCAGGACGGTCACCGCGAAGAACGCCTCCTGGAACGGGACGACCGCGACGGAGCCGCGGTCTCCACCGGCGCGCAGTTCACCTACAGCGGCACCAACACGGCGCCCGCCTCCTTCGCAATCAACGGCACCACCTGCACCGGCGCCCATCAGCCGCCGGTCACCGTGCTGACCAGCCCGGCCGCGGGCACGGTCTACACGCAGGGCGACGCGATCCCGCTAGCACCGAGCCGATGGCGCGTCTGCGGTGCTGCCTGTGCGGGTGCTGCACGATGGTTACCTCCTGAGAGGACAGACTGCTTCTGTTCCCTCAGTTGCCGCCGCGGGCAGGGAGGTTGCCGTCCCTCGGCAAGCATTCGCAAGCGCTCTCTACCCGTACAAGCGGGCCATTCCCGCCACCGTGCGCGCGATACGGTCCCGGAGCTCGGCGGGCTCCAGCACCTCGATCGCCGCGCCCAGGCGCAGGAACTCGTCGTGGGCCTGGTCGACGGACTCGATGGGGACGATGGCCCGGGTCCAACCGTCGTGCTCTGTACGACCGTTGGACTCCGCGGCCTGGGCCGCCGGGCCGGTGAGACGAGTTCCCGGTGCCACCCGTATCACGGCCTCGGCACGGTGCAGACGGTCGTGGAAGTCCCGTTGGTACGACGCCCAGTACGCGGCCAGGTCGAACGTCTCCTGTGGGCTGAACTCCTCATCCGTGGCGGTTAGTTCGAGGATCTGGTCGACGCGGAACGTGCGCGGCCCGGGGCCCGCGACGACATACCAGCGGCCCGCCTTGAGAACCAGACCGTACGGCTCCAGGCGGCGCCGCACATCGGTGGGCTCGCGCCAGCGGCGGTACAGGACGTGCAGCACCCGCGCGTTCCAGACGGCGTCGGCGACGGCGGGGAGGTACGGGATGTCGTCGGCGTCCGCGTACCAGCCGGGGGCGTCCAGGTGGAAGCGGCCGCTGATCCGGTCGGCGTGCTCGCGCAGCTCGCGCGGGAGGGCGGCGCGCACCTTCAGCTGCGCGGCGGCCAGGACCGGGCCGAGGCCCAGCTCGGCGGCGGGGCCGGGGACACCGGCGAGGAAGAGGGCCTCGGCCTCCCCCTCCGTGAAGCCGGTGAGACGGGTGCGGTAGCCGTCGAGGAGGCGGTAGCCGCCGGCGTGCCCCGCGTCGCCGTACAGCGGGACGCCCGCCGCGCTCAGCGCCTCGACGTCCCGGTAGACCGTGCGTACCGAGACATCGAGCTCCTCGGCGAGGTCGGCGGCGGTCATCCGGCCACGAGTCTGGAGCAGCAGGAGGATCGAGACGAGCCGGCTGGACTTCACTGACATAGGGTGTCAGTGAAGTCGGCCTAGCGTGCGCGTCATGGCTTCGACGAACTTCCCGAACTCCACAAACTCCTCGAACGACCCGAACGACCCGAACGACCCGAACTCCCGCAACTTCAGGGAGAAACTGCTGACCGTGCCGCCGCCCATCGAGGTGGCGGGGCGACGGATCAAGCGCTACCACGTCACCGCGGACCCGGCCGGTATCGCGCCCGACGTCGAGGCGGCGGCGTACGCGATGCTGCCGAAGCTGCTGCCGGAGCCCGACGGCACGCCGCCCGCGACCTTCGTCGTACTGCACCGAGGCGGCGACGACGGCGCCTACCTCAACGCGTACAGCTGGGTGTGGGACAACGTCCTGCACTTCCGGGGCGCGTCGGCGGGCCAGCCGGTCCTGGGCTGCCCGGACCGGGATCCGACGCACTTCATGACACCCGACCTCCCCTGGATCGGCTGCGTCTGGGAGCTGCCGCCGATCCTGCACGAACGCGACGCCTGGGTGCGGCACATGCTCACGCCCGACGCACCCGACCTCGACGCCTACCTTGCCGACTCCCTCCCCGAGGGCACGACGGGAGACCGCTCATGAGCAGCCCGCACGACTTCGACTTCCTCCACGGGGAGTGGGACGTCCGCAACAGGCGTCTGACCGACTTCCTCGACGCCGACAGCGGCTGGGAGGAGTTCGGGGCCACGAGCCGCTGCTGGAGCCTGTTCGACGGGGCCGCGAACCTCGACGAGATGACCGTGCCCGGTCAGGGATGGAAGGGCCTCACCTTGCGGCTCTTCGACCCCGCGGCCCTGGAGTGGTCACTGAACTGGTCGTCGAGCCGCAGCGGGAAGCTGTTTCCGCCGGTGGTGGGGCGGTTCGGGCCCGACGGGCGCGGTGAGTTCCACGGTGACGACACACACGACGGGAAGGACGTGCGGGTGCGGTTCGTGTGGTCGGGGATCTCCGCGAGCACCGCCCGCTGGGAGCAGGCCTTCTCCGTGGACGGAGAGAGGACATGGGTGACCAACTGGGTCATGGAGTTCGCGCGGCGGGGATCTTCCTGAACGCACGGAGGGCGAACCGCGGGTCGGGGCGCGGGACTTCCTGATCGGGCAGCGCTTCGAGCAGCGCGACGAAACGCTCGGCCAGCGGGTCGTCCGGGGCGATCCGGGTGAACCAGCCACGGCGCAGGTCCGCCACCGTGCTGCGCGGGCTGCGGCCCTGGCCGTGGCCCCGGAAACGGGCCCGCCCGGCCGGGGTGAGCCCGTGCTCCACGGCGTACGCCGCGACGTCCTCGGCGCGGTCCTGGGCGGGGCGGCGCGGACGGTCGGCGAGTACGGCGTCTATGTCACTGCCCACGTCGTGCGCGGCGGCCTTGTCCACGGTGGTGACGTACACCCCGCCAGGGCGCAGGACCCGCGCGCACTCGGCGACGATGGCGCGGACGTCCTCTGCGCCGTCGACCAGATGGAGCAGCCAGACGCTGGTGACGGCGTCGAACGAGGCATCGGGGAAGGGCAGTCGGCGGCTGTCGGCTTGGATCACCGCGCCGGGGAGCCTCGCCGCCGCCATCCGGGCCATGCCGTGCGCGGCGTCCGCGCCCGTCACCCGGAGTGCCGGGCGGGCGGCCGTGAGCCGGCGCGTGACGATTCCGGTGCCGCAGGCGACGTCGAGCAGGTCCTGTACGCCGTCGGGGACGAGGCCGAGTACGGCGCCCGCGGCCGCGGTGGCCCTGGGCTCACCGCCCCTGGTGGAGTCGTACGCCTCGGCTTCCTTGTCGTAGTCCAGCATGCGGATCAGTGTGCGCCATGTCCCGGAGCGAGTGCCTCCACTCTGCGGGCGAGCTTGAGGTCCAGCTCGGTGACGGCGCCGCCGATGCTGTGGGTGTTCACGGTGAGGGAGATCGTGTTGTAGCCGAGGGTGAGGTCGGAGTGGTGGTCGAGCTCCTCCTGTACCTGGGCGATGTGGACGACCATCGCGGTCGCGGCGAAGTGGGAGGGGAGGTGATAGGAGCGGGCCAGGTGGTCGCCGTCCAGCGACCAGCCGGGCAGCTCCGCGAGCCGTTCCTCGATCTCCTTCTGCGACAGGGGTTCGACGGGCATGGCCTCACTCCATTCGTACGGGGGGGTGCCGTGGGGCTGTTCCTCAGCCTGCCACAGTCCCCCGACCTGGGCTCTCCGGCGCCCCGAGGGGTTCCTCGCCCCCGCCGCCCCTACCCGCCCCCTCCTCAACCTGGGGATTCCGCCCCCGGACCCCCGGGGGTGTTTCTTCGACTGCGGGTGGGCGGGGGGCCGGCCGCGCGGCTCCCCGCGCCCCTGAAAGCGGGGCGTTCCTCGGCTACGGTCGGCGTATGTCCATCGTCGCGTCCGGTCCGACCAGGCCCTCAACCAACCCTGCCGGCAAGGGCGTCGGCCCGCTGCTGCGGGGCTGGCGCGAACAGCGTCGGGTCAGCCAGCTGGAACTGGCGCTGCGTGCCGACTCCTCGGCCCGCCATATCAGCTTCATCGAGACCGGCCGCTCCCGTCCGAGCGAGGACATGGTGCTGCGGCTGGCCGAACACCTCGACGTCCCCGTACGGGAACGCAACGCGCTGCTCCTGGCCGCCGGCTACGCGCCCCACTACCCGGAGACCTCGCTCGACGATCCGTCGATGGACGCCCTGCGCCAGGGCATGGAGCGGCTGATCCAGGGCTACGAGCCCTACCCGGCGCTGGTGGTCGACGCCACGTACACCGTGCTCGCCGCCAACCGTGGCATCACCATGCTCCTGGAGGGCGTCGGCGAGTCGCTGCTGACGCCGCCGCTCAACGCGATGCGGCTGACCCTCCACCCGGAGGGCCTGGCGCCTCGGATCCGCAACCACCGCGAGTGGCGCGACCACCTGCTCGCGCAGATGGAACGACAGATCGCCCTGGACCGCTCCGAGCCACTGCGCGCGCTGTACGAGGAGGTCGCGGCCTATCCAGTACCCGAACCGGAGACGAAGGCCATCTCCTCGGCCGAGGACCAGGAACTCGAGCCCGTTCCCTATTTCGCGCTCCCCCTTCAGATCGAGCACGGCGGGCGCGTGCTGTCGTTCATCTCCTCCATCTCCACCTTCAACACCCCCATGGACGTCACCGTCGCCGAGCTGGCCATCGAGACGTTTCTGCCCGCGGACCCGGCGACGGTCAAATACCTTCAGTCACTGGTGTCTTGACGGAGCGTCGCTGATCCGTTTGAGTAGGGGCTTCGGCGCTTGGGGAGGGCGTGGCGTGAGTGAGCGGCGGGCTGCGCCCACCGTGGGGCAAGTAGTGCTCGGGCGGCGGCTGCAGGAATTGCGGGAGGCCACCGGGCTGAAGCGGGAAGAGGCCGCGCGAGTCCTGCGTGTCGCCCCGGCGACGGTGCGGCGGATGGAGATGGCCGAGGTCGCCCTCAAGATCCCGTACCTCCAGGTGTTGCTGACGACGTACGGCGTGGCCGACGACGAGGTGGCCGCGTTCGTCGCGCTCGCCGAGGAGGCGAACCAGCCGGGCTGGTGGCAGCGGTTCCACGATGTGCTGCCGGACTGGTTCAGCATGCACGTCAGCCTGGAGGGCGCCGCCCGTCTGATCCGCTCCTACGAGCCGCACTTCGTGCCCGGGCTGCTGCAGACCGAGGAGTACGCGCGCGCCGTGCTGGAGGCCGGAACGGTGGGCCAGGCGGGGCCCGAAGCCGTCGAGCGGCATGTGACGCTGCGTATGACGCGGCAGAAGCTGCTGCTGGGGCGCGAGAACCGGCCACACCTCTGGGTGATCATGGACGAGACCGCGCTGCGGCGCCCGGTGAGCACACGCGGCGAGGTCATGCGGGACCAGATCGACCGGCTGCTGCGCGAGATGGAGAGCGACGACATCTCCGTCCAGGTCGCGGAGTACGCGAGCGGCCCGCACCCGGGGACGTACACCTCCTTCGCGCTGTTCCGCTTCGCGGAGCCGGAGCTGCCCGACATGGTCTACAGCGAGTATCTGACCGGTGCCGTCTACCTCGACTCGCGCTCCGAGGTGGTCACGCACCTGGAGGTTCTGGACCACATGTCGGCCCATGCCGCCTCCGTGCCGCGCACCATGGAGATCCTGCGGGAGATCCGGGACTCCTACTGAGGATTCCCGGAGAGGGTTCCCAAGCAGGAACTCCAAGGGAGGGGCTCCAGGGAGGAGCTCCAGGAATGCTCCCGCTCAGGGCCGCTACGCCGCGCCGCCCCTCGTCTCCCTCTCGTCGTCCACGATCTCGGCGTCCACCACACCGTCCTCCTCCGCCGCGGTGTGCTCGGCGGCCGGCTCCTGGCCGGGTGTCTGCTGGGCCTGGGCGTACATGGCCTGGCCCATCTTCTGGCTCACCGAGCCCAGTTTCTCGACGCCGGTGCGCAGGGCGGTGGTGTCGGTGGCGGAGTCCTCCAGGAGGCGCTTGAGGTCGGCGACGGCGGACTCGACCTCGGGTTTCGTCCCGGAGGGGATGCGCTCGTCGTTCTCGCGGAGGAACTTCTCGGTCTGGTAGACGAGTTGTTCGGCCTGGTTGCGGGTCTCGGCGCCCTCGCGGCGCGCGCGGTCCTCCTCGGCGTACTGCTCGGCCTCACGCATCATGCGGTCGATGTCGTTCTTGGGGAGCGCGGAGCCGCCGGTGACGGTCATCTTCTGTTCGCGCCCGGTGGCGAGGTCCTTCGCGGAGACGTGCATGATCCCGTTGGCGTCGATGTCGAAGGCGACCTCGATCTGCGGCACCCCGCGCGGCGCGGGAGGCAGCCCGGTGAGGTCGAAGACGCCGAGCTTCTTGTTGTACGCGGCGATCTCGCGTTCGCCCTGGTAGACCTGGATGCCCACCGAGGGCTGGTTGTCCACGGCCGTGGTGAAGATCTCCGAACGGCGGGTCGGGATCGTGGTGTTGCGCTCGATGAGCTTGGTCATGATGCCGCCCTTGGTCTCGATGCCGAGGGACAGCGGGGTGACGTCGAGGAGCAGGACGTCCTTCACGTCCCCCCGGATGACACCCGCCTGGAGGGCCGCGCCGAGCGCCACGACCTCGTCCGGGTTGACGCCCTTGTGCGGGTCCTTTCCGGTGAGTTCCTTGACCAGGTCCGTCACGGCGGGCATCCGGGTCGAGCCGCCGACCAGGATGACGTGGTCGATCGCCGCGAGCTTGACGCCCGCGTCCTTGACCGCCTGGTGGAAGGGGGTCTTGCAGCGGTCGAGCAGATCGGCGGTCAGCTCCTGGAACTGGGCGCGCGTCAGTTTCTCCTCGAGGTGCAGGGGGCCGTCGGCGGTGGCGGTGATGTAGGGCAGGTTGACGGTGGTCTCGGAGGAGCTGGACAGTTCGATCTTGGCCTTCTCGGCGCTCTCGCGCAGTCGCTGGAGCGCCATCTTGTCGTGGCCGAGATCGATGCCGTGCGAGGCCTTGAAGCGTTGCGCGAGGTGTTCGACGATCCGCTGGTCCCAGTCGTCGCCGCCGAGCCGGGTGTCGCCGTTGGTCGCCTTGACCTCGATGACGCCGTCGCCGATCTCCAGGAGCGAGACGTCGAAGGTGCCGCCGCCCAGGTCGAAGACGAGGACGGTCTGCTCCTCGCCCCGGTCGAGGCCGTAGGCGAGGGCGGCGGCCGTCGGCTCGTTGATGATCCGCAGGACCTTCAGGCCCGCGATCTCGCCCGCCTCCTTGGTGGCCTGGCGTTGCGCGTCGTCGAAGTAGGCGGGCACGGTGATCACGGCGTCCGTGACGTCCTCGCCGAGGTAGGCCTCCGCGTCCCGCTTCAGCTTCTGCAGGACGCGCGCCGACAGCTCCTGGGCACGGTAGCGGGTGCCGTCGACGGAGCCCTTCTCCGGGAAGCGCCAGCTCGCGTCGCCCATGTGGCGTTTGACCGAGCGCGCGGTGCGCTCCACGTTCGTCACGGCCTGACGTTTGGCGACGTCGCCGACGAGCACCTCGCCGTTCTTGGCGAAGGCCACCACGGAGGGGGTGGTGCGCGCGCCCTCCGCGTTGGTCACGACGGTGGGGTCGCCGCCTTCGAGGAGGGCCACCACCGAGTTCGTCGTACCGAGGTCGATCCCGACCGCACGTGCCATGTCCGTCCCCTTCCGCCAGGGCGCTGCCCACCTTCAAGCACAAAACTTGAGTGCTTTCTTGTCAATGGGGCGCGCTGGCCAAGGGGGCGGCCGGGCCAGGGCGGCCCGGACATGACAGCGCCGCGGGCCCTACGCGGGACCGCGGCGCCGTACTGCTCCCGGACGTCAGGCCAGCTTGGCCGTCAGGGTGATCGTCGTGCCGGTCAGCGCCGCGCTGACCGGGCAGTTCTTCTTCGCGTCCTCGGCCGCCGCGACGAAGCCGTCGTTGTCGAGGCCCGGCACCGTGCCCTCCACCGTGAGGTGGATTCCGGTGATGCCCTCGCCGGGCTGGAAGGTGACGTCGGCGTTGGTGACGAGCTTGGTGGGCGGGGTGCCCGCGCCCGCGAGGGCGTGCGACAGCGCCATGGAGAAGCAGCTGGAGTGGGCGGCGGCGATCAGCTCCTCGGGGCTGGTCTTGCCGTTCGCGTCCTGCGCCCGCGACGCCCACGTCACCGGCTGCTGGCCGATGCCGGAGGAGTCGAAGGTGACGACGCCGCTGCCCTCGAGCAGGTTGCCTTCCCACACGGTGTGTGCGGTGCGCGTGGTTGCCACGATGATTCCCTTCGATGAGGTCCCGTTTTCGGGGTCCGTACGCACCATCCGATCACACCCGTGCCCAACTCACCCAGAATGACAGTCCGCCGGGACCGCCTGGCCGGGCACCACAGCCGCGAAGGGGCTCGGGAAGTGTCCCGCCGGTGCCCGTCCTCCATGCGATTTGTGTGTGCGCGGGGCTTGCCGGGCGCGGTCCATTTTCCGTCGCGCGGGCCCGGCCACCTGGCCGTGGCTCAGGCGGCGCGCTCGTCAGCGGGCGCCGCCAGCGGTACTTGCGGGCCGTGGCACTCGCGCAGCCAGCGCCGCAGCACGCGGTGCACCTGCTCGGCGCCCACGAGATCCGCGTCGTCCTCGACCGGCGCGGACAGGGCCACGGGCGACAGCAGGAAGGGACGTGCCTGGGCCCCGCCGAGTCCGCCGTGCGAACCGATCTGCTCCTCGAAGGCGAGGACTTCGCCCTCCTGCGGGTCGTACGAGGAGTTGACCATGATGTCGGCGACGTGCGGGAAGGAGTGCGTTCGTCGTACGGCGTCGGCGGCGCCGGGACCGAAGTCGGCGAGCGGGCCCGGCCGCGCGTCGTCGAGCTTGTCGACCGGTACCTCGGCGCCGTTCGCACCCAGCACGAGTCCGCCGTACTCCTCGCTGCGGACCAGCACGAAGCCGACGCCTGGGTGGTTGGCGAGGGTGGACAGCAGCGCGGGGTGACGGCGGTCTATCTCCTCCCGGCTCATCCGGTGCGGCACGTCGGGGAAGGAGACAAGGCCGAGGTTGCCGGAGGCCAGCACGATGGGCTCGGAGCGGCGCGAGGGACGGTGGTGCTCGCCGCGCTCCTCGACGGGTCTGCGCAGCGCGGCCCGGACCGCGGCCCGCGCCTCGGTGCCGCTGTGCGTGTGCTGTACCTTGCGCGGCACGGGCAGGCCGCAGCCGGCCCGGACCAGGTTGCCGAGGCTGAGGCCGTAGCGGGTCAGGAAGGTCTCGCCGGGGCTCTGGCCGTGGTCCGACAGCACCACGATCCGGTAGGGCCGCGGGGCGTGCTCGGCGACCTTGGCCACCAGGGCGAGGGAGCGGTCGAGGCGCTCCAGGACCTTCTCGGCGTCCCGGCTGCGCGGCCCGGAGTGGTGGGCCACCTCGTCGTACGCCACCAGGTCCGCGTAGACCGCGTTGCGCCCGGCGAGCATGTCGCCGATCACCGCGGCGACGACGACGTCCCGCTCGACGACGGTCGCGAAGGCGCGTACGAAGGGGTACAGCCCGCCACGCTTGACCCGTGGCCGCCGCTTCTCCATCCGGGCCCACGTGGACTGGCCCATCTCGCGCAGGACCTCGGCGACGAAGGACATGGCCGTACGGACGGCGTTGGCGGGGTCGCTGAAGTACGCGAAGTAGCCCGAGCGGGAGCGGTTCTCCCGACCCCTTCGCGCGGCGATGGACAGTACGAGGGCCAGCTGGTCGGCGCCGCCGCTGAAGAGGTTGCCGCGGCTGGCGCCGTCGACGGTGAGCAGGCCCCCGTCGCCGGTGTACTCGATGGCACGGCGCTGGAGTTCGGCGGCGCTGGAGGGCCGGTTGCACACCATGACCTCGTGCGTGTCCTTCTCGTACCAGCGGAAGGCCGGCACGTCGTGGTTGCTGCCGTGCAGGATGCCGAGCTGGCTGGCGCCGGTCTGGCTGGACCAGTCGGTGCGCCAGGGCGTGAGCCGGTGGGTGGGGCGGCCGCTGCTCACCGGGCTGCCGAGCCACCGCGCGACGGTGGGCATCAGCCCCTTGCCGACCGCCTCCTCCAGCACGTCGTGGCCCACGCCGTCGAGTTGGAGGAAGACGGTACCGGGGGTCGAGGACCCCACCTGCCCGTCACCGCGTCTGCGGCGCCGGTCGGCGAGCCGGTAGAGCCTGCGCCCGTAGGCGTCGTCGTCCCGGACCGCGAGAGCACCCCCGGTGGCCGAGGCGACCGCGGACATCACGGCGGCGACGACCACGGCGGTCTCCGGGGCGGCCTCGCCCTGCCCTGAGGGGTTGATGCGCAGGGCTATCAGCAGCAGGGACCCGTTCAGGAAGAAGACGAGCAGACCGAGCACGAGGGCGGGCACCAGGAGCAGTGCCCGTACGAGCAGTGGCCACACGAGCGAGGAGAGCAGACCGAAGACGGCCGCGCCCACCCCGGCGGTGACGGCGATCCGCGTGGCACTGTCCCCGTTGCTGGACTCCAGCTGGAAGTCGGGCAGCGCACCGGCGAGGACGAGCATGGTGACCGTGGACACGGCCCACACCGCGACACTCCGCCACACTCCGCTGAGAAGTCGCCGCCAACGCCTTCCGCCCACGCCCCGTCCACCTCACGTCCCGGCCCGCCCGGTGCGCGAGGCCTGCTCCCACCCTGTCACAACGGTCGAGCGGCCCCCGGTGTCCCCCTCAGCGGCCGTCGTAGCCGGCGGTCGGCATCGACAGGCGGCGGTGGACCCGGGCCTTCATCTGGGCGTCGTACGACGGTTCCGCACACCCGACCGTCTCGATCCGTACGCCGCGGCGGGCGCACTCGGCGGTGAACTCGTCCACGGAGGCGAGGGCGCGCTCCAGGACACGACGGCTCGGCGCGACGAACAGGTCGACGAGGCCCGCCTCGACGTCCGCCCACAAGGTGCGGTGGTCGGGGCGCAGACCGCGGACGAGGAGCTCGCGGGTGACGACGTAACCGCGCTCGGCGGCCCAGCGGGCGCACATCGCGTACTGGCTGCGGGAGTCCACGAGGAAGGGGTCCGCGTCGAGCTCCTCCAGGGGCGTCAGGCTCGCGATGGCCGTGACGCGGACTGTGGTCGCCGCGGCGGAGGCGCTGCGCGCGTGTCCCATGGCGTCCCCCCTCACCTCCGGGTTTCGCCGCCGACCCTACTCCTGCACGTAGGCTCGGGGGGAGTCGCACGGAGGAGGCAAAGAAGTGCCGGTGGAGATCACCTGGTGGGGGCACGCCACTTGCACGCTGGAGGACTCCGGCACACGCGTCCTCACCGATCCGCTCTTCGCGCGCCGGCTCGCGCACCTGCGGCGCAGGCGCGGGGCGCCGCCCCCTCCCGAGGCGGCGGTCGCGGACGTGGCGCTGGTCTCGCATCTGCACGCCGACCATCTCCATCTGCCCTCGTTGCAGAGGCTCGCGCCGGGCACCCTGGTGCTGGTGCCGAAGGGCGCGCCCCGCGTGGTGCCGGCGCTGCGCAGGCTGGACCATCTGCGGTTCGTCGAGGTGGCGCCCGGGGACCTGACCGAGGTCGGTGACCTGGTGGTACGTACGGTGTCCGCGCGGCACGACGGCCGACGGCTGCCGGTCGGACCGCACCGCTCCCCCGCTCTGGGCTTCGTGGTGGAGGGTGAGGCGCGGACGTATTTCGCCGGGGACACCGGGCTGTTCGAGTCGATGGCCGAGGAGGTCGGACCGGTCGACGTGGCGCTGCTGCCGGTCGGCGGCTGGGGCCCCTTCCTCGGGGAGGGACATCTGGACGCGGGGCGGGCCGCCGAGGCGCTGGCCCGGCTGGCGCCGAGGAGCGCGGTGCCGGTGCACTACGGCACGTACTGGCCCATCGGCATGGACAGCGTGCGCCCCCATGAATTCCATGCGCCGGGTGAGGAGTTCGTGCGCCTGGCTGGGGAGCATGCGCCCCAGGTGGCGGTGCACCGGCTCGAGCACGGCGAGAGCGTGCGCCCGGAGGTCGCACGGTGACGCCTCTGACCGCCATGGGCGCGGCCCCGGCGATATTCCTGTCCGCCAAGAGCAGCGCCCCGACCGTGTTCCTGGCCGCCGCGGGCGCGGCCGTGACACCGGAGAGCACACAGCAGGCGATCGGCTATCCGTCGCTGTTCGTCCTGGTGCTGATCGGCGCGCTGGTTCCCGTGGTGCCGACCGGCGCGCTGGTCAGTTCGGCGGCCGTGGTGGCCTTCCACCAGACGGCGCCGTTCTCGCTGCTGCTGGTCTTCGTGGTGGGCTCGTTCGCGGCGTTCCTCGGAGACGTGGCGCTCTACTGGCTCGGCCGGCGCGGCATGGGCTCCAAGAACGGCTCGCGCTGGCTGGAGGCGATCCGTGTGCGCGCCCCAGAGGACCGTCTCGCCCAGGCCCAGGAGAAGCTGGACGACCACGGCGTCGCCGTCCTCGTCCTGTCCCGCCTCGTCCCGGCGGGCCGCATACCGGTGATGCTCGCCTGTCTGCTGGCGAAGATGCCCCTGCGCACCTTCGCCCGCGGCGACATCCCCGCCTGCCTCGCCTGGGCGGCCACCTACCAGGTCATCGGCATCCTCGGCGGCTCCCTCTTCGACGAGCCGTGGGAGGGCGTGGTGGCGGCGGTCGTCCTGACACTCGCGATCAGTGCGGCGCCGGGAGTGTGGCGGAGGGTGCGCAGAACCGCGCCGCGATAGAAGCGGTCCTGGAAGGGACGCCCGGAGGGGGCATCCGCGGCTCCGCCGCGTGGGCGCGAGCCACCGCGACCCACCCGCGGGCACCCCGCCAACGCCCTCACCCCAGAACCCGAGAACCCCCCACCGCCAGATCCCACAGGTCTCCCCGCTCCAACCCCGTCCGCTCCCAGGCCACCTTCACCCGGGTCAGCGGCTCCAGCACCGGTTCCGCGGACAGCACGAACGTCCCCCAGTGCATCGGCGCCATTCGACGAGCCCCCAGGTCAACGGCCGCTCGAACAGCCTCTTCCGGGTCACAGTGGACGTCGCTCAACCACCACCGGGGGTCGTACGCACCGATGGGAAGCAGGGCCAGGTCTATCCCCGGGTAGCGCTGCCCGATGGCCGTGAACCAGTGCCCGTACCCCGTGTCCCCCGCGAAGTACACCCGCTGCCCTTCGGGCGCCGTCAGCATCCAGCCGCCCCACAGCGTGCGGCAGGTGTCGGCGAGGCTGCGCTTGGACCAGTGGTGGGCGGGGACGAGGTCGAAGCGCACCCCGTCGAGTTCGACCGCCTCCCACCAGTCCAGCTCGGTGACCCGGGTGAACCGGCGGCGCCGGAACCAGCGTCCGAGTCCGGCCGGCACGAACACCGGTGTGTCCCGCGGGAGCCTGCGCAGCGTCGGCGCGTCCAGATGGTCGTAGTGGTTGTGACTGATGACGACCGCGTCGACGCTCGGCAGCGCGCTCCAGGCCACGCCGACGGGGGTGATCCGGGCCGGGGTGCCGAGGATCTTGCGGGACCAGACCGGGTCGGTGAGGACGGTGAGCCCGCCTATGCGGATCACCCAACTCGCGTGCCCCGCCCAGGAGACGGCGACGGTACGGACGCCCACCCGCGGCAGCGGCCCCGGTTCGAAGGGCAGCAGTGGGATGTCGGTGAGCCCCTCGGGCCCCGGCCGCAGCGCCCCCTCGCGGGCGAACCGCGCGAAGGCCCGCAGCCCCGGCAGTGGCGCGGTCAGCCGGTCGACGAACGACCGCGGCCACACACGGCGCTCGCCGAGCGGACGAGGTTCGGCGAGAGGAGGGGGCTCGACGAGCGGACGGAGCGGAACGACAGGTGAGGAACGGCCCACCGTGGGGGCCATGGAGGACGCCGGCTCCTCGGCGTCCTGCGTACTCGTGGACGTGCTCAGGGACGTGGACATGGACGTGCTCGGGGACGTACTCGTGCTCGTGGTCGACTGGGACTGCTGCGTCATCGAGGAGGCTCCCATCGCTGAGCGTCGTCACGGAGATCGTCGAACGCCGACCCCAGGAGGGTCAACGCGCGTTGCGTCTGCGGCAGTTCCAACGGCGAGGGTGAACTGAGGCATTCCGCCCGCTCCTCGTCGGTGGCACCGAGCAGCGGTCCGGTCTCCAACCGCACGCGCAGCGCCTCGAGGTCGTCCCCGAAGCGGTGGCCGCCCGGCGCGGGCATGCCGAGCCGGGCGGTGAGGAAGTCCTCCAGTTCCTGTGCGTCCCCGACACCGAGGGCGGTCAGCGCGGAGCTCAACGGGCCGAGATCCACGTACAGATGCCGGCCGGCCTGCGGCGGCCGCGCGAGAGCGCCCGACCCGACCACCGCGCGGTGCGCGGCGAGAGCCACGCGCGCGTGCAGGCGTACGGCGGCGGTCAGCCGCTCGGTGACCGGGTCCGGCTCGCCGAGCGCGTACGCGGCCGCCGCGGCGACCGGTTCGGCGACCCGGGCGCCGAGCACGGTGAGCACGTCGAGGACGCGGGCGCGCAGCCGAAGGCCCTCGTCGGTGTCCGGGAAGCGGGCGACAGCGGCCGGCCAGCCCTGCGGCAGGAAGGCACCCGCGAGGTCCGCGACCACGGTGACCTCGCCGGGGAGCATTTCGGCGGGGCTGAGCAGCACGGTGTCGTGCGGCCGGTGCAGGGTGTCGCGCCAGGTCTCGTCGCTGACCACGTGCAGTCCCTCGCCCACCGCGGCCTCCACGGTCTCGTGCACCACCTCGGGGGGTGCGACGGTCGCGGTGGGATCGTCGGCGACGGAGAGCACGAGCAGGCGCGGGTCGCCGCCCTCGGCTCGGACCCGGCGGACGGTCTCCAGAAGGGCGTACGGATCCGGCAGGCCGCCGCACTCCGCGGGCGTCGCCGCGTGGAACACGGACCGGCCCAGCAGGCGGACCTGTGGTGCCCACCAGGCGGCACAGGGGCGTGGCACCAGGACGTCGCCGCCGAGTGCGCCGGTCAGCGCGAGGAGCAGTGCGGGGGCGCCGGGGGCGGCGACCACCCGGTCTCGGTCGGCGGCCAGGCCCCGCCGGGTCCAGTAGCCGCAGGCCGCGTCGAGGAGCGCGGGGCCGCCGCCGGAGGGCTCGGCATGGGCGTGGCCCGCCGCGTCGGCGAGTACGGCGCGCAGTTCGGGCAGTACCGGCAGGCCCTGATCGGGAAGGGGCGGGCCGTAGCGGACCGGACCGTGCCCTTCCGGTACCGTCCGCCGCATCCGTGCCTCCGTGCAGTCCGTAGTGCCGTGCCCTGTCGTTACCCGGGCTCCCGCCCCGCCGTGGGCGCCCGGCCGGATGCGCCCGTCACAGCGTCAGCGGCCGGAGGAGCCCCTTTGGCGCAGGCGGTGGACGGCCGCGCCCAGCCCGCCCACGATCAGGACGCCGCCGATGATCAGGGCCGGGACGGAGTCGGTGAAGGCGCCGCCCTCGCCACCCTGCACCCCGTACTGGGCACCGGCGGGGCGCTCCACGGTGTCGTCGTCCGCACCGGTGTCACGCCCGGCGCCGCTGTCATGCCCGGCGTCGGTATCACGCCCCGTGCCGGTGTCACGCCCTGTGCCAGTGTCACGCCCAGCGCCGGTGTCATGCCCTGTGCCGGTGTCGTGAGTCGCCGTGTCGTGAGTCGTACCTGTGTCGCGCCCCGTACCGCTGTCATGAGCCGCGCCGGTCTCGCGTGGCGAACCACCGTCATGAGCCGCACCCGTGTCATGACCCACGCCCATGTCAGGAGCCGCGCCCGTCTCGCGCCCCGTACCGCTGTCATGAGCCGCGCCGGTCTCGCGCGGCGAACCACCGTCATGAGCCGCACCCGTCTCACGCCCCGTGTCGCGCCCGACGCCGGTGCCGGTCCCGATGCCGGCGCCCTGGGACACGGTGTACGAGGCGTTCCAGGGCCGCTCAGTGCCGCCCGGCTCGACGGGACAGACACCGTTGACACCCCATTCGCCCTCACGGCCCCCGGCGTCGGACCCGCTGTTGAACTGCCCGCCTGCCCCGACGGCACCAACCGCGCCGGCCACACCGGATCCACTGTCCGAAGTCCCACCGGACGGGATCCGGGCCGTCCCGTGGTACGAGGCGGCGCCGCCCGTCTTCGCGTCGCCGCCGGTGACCCGGTGCAGCTGGACCTTTCCCCCCTCGAAGCCCTGGGAGTGGGCGTCGATGGACTCGGGCGGGGTGCCGCCGGTCGCGTCGCAGGTGACGGAGATGGAGAGCAGACCGCCGGGGCCCACGGAACGGGGATCGACCTCCGCGCCCGGATCCGCGGACGCGGCCGTAGCGACCGCACCCAGGGCGGCACAGGCCAAGGCGGTGGCGGACAAGACAGGGGCGGTACGGCGCATGGGACGGGCTCCTTCGGACAGACACTGTCTGAAGGGGGCACGGCCGTCGCGCCCCCGCCTCATCACAGCCCGCCCCCGCCCAGGGCGCGCGCGGCCGGACACCATTCGCGGGACACGGGCACCCGAGCGGGTGACAGCGAGGGCTCGGCCGGCCGGGTCAGTCCGACAGGGAGACGAGCTCTCGTTCCAGGCCGCGTCCGCGCTTGTCCACGACCGCCGAGGCGACGTCGGAGAGTTTGCGCTGGGTCGCCTGCGAGATGCGGCGCAGTACGCCGAACGCCGCGTCCGCGTCGCAGCCCAGTACGTGCATGACGATCCCGCACGCCTGGTCGACGACGGGCCGGGTGCGCAGCGCTGCGCCGAGCTGATCGAGCTCGGTGAGCGCGGCCCGGTAGGAGCGGTCGCGGACCAGGCAGGTGACGGCGAGGTCGCCGAGCGCGCGGGCGGGTCCGTGCGGGGCGTCCTCCAGGGCGCCGGGCCGGAAACTGTAGAGGCTGAGGGTCACGGTCAGCCCGGAGCGCCGGAAGGGGATCGTGACGCTGGAGCGGACTCCCGAGTCGAGGGCCATCGCGCGGTACGCCGGCCAGCGCTCCTCGCTCAGCAGGTCCGACGAGTCGACGGGCTCGCCGCGTTCCAGCGCGACGGGGATGGGACCGTCGCCGGAGCGGAGCTGGACCGAGACGAGTCCGGCGAGGTCGGGGTGGGTCACCGCGGCGGGGCGTTCCGGGCCGCCCTCGGAAACCATGCAACTGGCGCCGCAGCAGTCGGTGGTGCAGCGGGCGGCCTGCTCGGCGAGCTCCGAGAGCCGCCTTCCCGGAAGGGTGGATTCCGGCGACCGCGCGCCCAGGTGCCCGAGCTGGCTGTCTTGCCTGCCTTGGCCGCCTCGGCCGCCATGACTGCCATGACCGCCTTGACCGCCTTGACCGCGCCCGTCGTTTTGGCCACGTTGCCCAAGTCGCCCCGAATCCGGCATGTTTCACCCCTCCTCCCTCCGCGCCTTCCCGCTCACCCGCGCGAAAAACGGGCGCGGTGCGTTACACCCCCGCCACACCTGGAACCAACCCTTCGGGTTACGTTCATCGCATGGCGCAGACGGACGAATTCGGTGAAGAACTCGCGGATTTCGTACGCCGCGTGGCGGAGCTCAAGGCAGCTCGTTCGGTACCGGCCGACAGCCTGCCGATGGTGCTCGACGCGGCGATCTTCGAACTCGACCATGTGGCGGGCCAGTTGTGGCCCTGGTACGAGCGTCTGTCCTCGACGGGCCCGTCCGGCGTCGCCTCGGTCGACCGCCAGGAGCAACAGCTTCTCAAGGCGCTCTTCCAGCGGGTGCCGGTGCCCGTCGCGCTGGTGGACCGCGAAACGGTGGTGCGCAGGCTGAACTTCGCGGCGACCTCGTTCACCGGCGTCCGGGCCGGCTACGCGACGGGCCGGCCGCTCACCGGATTCCTCGCGCACGCCGACCGTGCCGCGTTCCGCTCCCAGGCGGCGGCGGTGGCGCGAGGCGAGGGCGACCGCAGTCTCACCGTGCACCTCCAGCAGCAGCCCGCGGTGCCGGTGCGGGCGACGCTCGCCGCGCTGCGGCCCAGCGGCGAACCCCGCACCGCCGTCCTCGTCGTACTGCAGCCCGCGGGCAGCCGGGTGCCGTCCGACGAGCGCGTGCCGGTCCCGGTACCGAACCTGACCGAGACGACCCGGCACGCGGCCTTGATGGACCTGGTGGACGCGATGACCACGGCACTGCTCAGCGGCCGGGCCGGTGATCCGTCCGAGGTGCTGGAGCGGGCGGCCGGGGTGCTGCACGGGCGGTTCGCCGACTGGGTGGTGGCCGACGCGGCGGGGGTGGCGCGGCTGTCCCGTACGACGGTGCTCGCCCCCTCCGACAGTGCGGAGGCGGCACGGGAGGTGGCCTCGCAGGACCCTGCCGCGTGCCCGCTCGTCGTCGAGGCGGTCCGTGGCGGATCCACGGCGCCGCGGGTACGCCCCGAGGATCCGGACGCCTTCGGCCGTGACACCTCGGGCGCCCCGATCCTCGTACGCGCGAACGTGACATCGCTGCTGTGTGTGCCCCTGACCGCCGCGCCCGGACCCGTACAGGGCGTGCTGACCCTGTTCCGCAGCGGCGCCCGCCGGGCGTTCTCGCTGGCGGAGGCGCAGGCGATGGACATGATGTCCCGCCATGTGGCCCTGGCGATGAACGCGCCCCGGTAGGGGCTACGCCGCGTCGCGCATCACCTGGTCGCGCAGCCGGTGGCAGCACCGGCTGATCAGCCGCGACACGTGCATCTGCGAGATGCCGAGTTCGTCGGCGATCCGGCTCTGCGTCATGTCGCCGAAGAACCGCATGTAGAGGATGGTGCGTTCACGCTCGGGCAGGGCCCGCAGCCGGGGCTTGACAGCCTCGCGGTCGATGACGACGTCGAGCGCGGGGTCGGCCGAGCCGAGGACGTCGCCGAGCGAGTAACCGTCGTCGCTGCCGGAGACCTCGGCGTCCAGGGAGAGCGCGGTGAAGCTCTCCAGGGCCTCCAGGCCGGCCCGGACGTCCTCCTCGCTCATCCGGGCGTGCACGGCGATCTCGGCGACGGTGGGCCTGCGGCCCGAGATGGTCCCCGAGAGTTCCTGGACGGCGAACCGCACACGGTTGCGCAGGTCCTGGACGCGGCGCGGCACGTGCAGGGTCCACATGTGGTCGCGGAAGTGCCGTTTGATCTCGCCGGTGACGGTCGGCACGGCGTAGCTCTCGAAGGCGTTGCCGAGCTCGGGGTCGTACCGGTCCACGGCCTTGACCAGACCGAGCGCCGCGACCTGGCGCAGGTCCTCCAGGCTCTCACCGCGGTTGCGGAACCGGCCCGCGAGCCGGTTGGCCATCGGCAGCCAGGCCTCGACGATCTGCTCGCGGAGCGAGTCGTGCGGCCGGCCCGGAGGGAGCGAGGCGAGCCTGCGGAATGCCTCCGTGGTGTCGGGGGCGTCGTCGTGCGGATGGCGTTTCGCGCTCACTTGGTTTCGCATGGTGCGTCGCAACTCCCTTGCAGGTGCCTTGGGTTGGACGGTCACCGAGGGAGCGCACGGGTGCGTCGAACGGCACACCCGTGGCGAGGACTTCCCCGCTCCCACGGACGTGCCTCCTGTCCGAAGCACTTGAATTCCGCCTGCCCCGGTCTGTGCGAGGCAAACACTGGGGCAACCACCCGCGCCTGTCGGTGCGTTGGGCTCAGGGAAGGGCGAGCAGGTACTCGATCGCGGCGCGCAGCTCCTCGTCCTGGAGGAAGGCCTCGTAGTTCCGTTCCCGTGCCAGGCGACCGTCGAAGCCCCGTACCGTCCGCAGTGCGGCGCGTGTCGCCGGGGTGAGTGTGCCGATCCGGACCAGGGCCCGCAGTGCCTCTCCGAAGAGCTCATAGTCCTCGCCGCCGTCGGCGATCGGCAGGACGAACTCCTCCAAAACGGAGATGCTCGGCTTGGGCTCGCCCGTGCCCGACCACAGGGCGAGCGCGGCCTCTGCCCGGCGAAGGCCCTGGGTGTCCTCCATGATGTGCCGCACCCGGTCGGCGTACGGCGCGGCAGAGGTACCGAAGTCGGCCAGCAGGTGGACGGGCCCGTAGTAAGGGCCCTCCTCGGTCAGCACCGCGTCGCCGATGAGCCGCAGCGCCGCCGTACGGTCCCCGCCCATGTGCGAGGCGGCCCACGCCGCGTTCCAGTGGTGCCCCGGCCAGTTGAGCGGCTTACAGGCGCGCAGGGCGGGCTCGGCGGACGCGGCGCCCGGCCCCATCGCCGCCAGCACCTCGACGGTCGACAGCGAGCCCCTCGCGTCGTCCAGCAGCGCCACGACCTCCGGCAGCGCGGGCAGCGCGTCCGGCCCCCACGCCTTCAGGACCTTCAGGAAGGCGCCGGTCAGCGGGCCGTGGCCGCCGTTGTGCGCCGCGTGGTGCCGCATCACCTCCCGCAGTGCGGGCAGCAGGACGTCGGCGTGCGCCCGCAGCGGAACCAGCACGGCGTCGACGTCCGGAAGTCGCGGGTCGCTGATGCGGTAGCCACGTCCGTAGTGCTCCCGATAGGGCTCGTAGAGCCGCTCGACGAGCCCCGGCAGCGCACGCGGGTCACCGATCCGGGTGAGCGCCCAGCGCGCGTAGTCACCGACGGTCCCTTCCAGGTAAGAGTCTTCGCCCGCGTCGTCGATCAGCGTGGCGAGCCGGTCGGCGTACCGGGCCGACTCTCGACCGAGCACCGCCAGGAGGTGCGCCGCCCGCAGGCGCACGGGGTCGGCCGGGTCGTCCAGCAGTCGGCCCGCCACCGGCAGCAGCGCGGGCGCCGCGGACGGCCTGAGCACCAGCAGCCGCCACGCCTCGTCCAGTACGGCCTCGGACAGCTTGGCGTCCCCGGTGCGGGCCGCCGCGTCGGCCAGCCGGACCACGAAGGAGGCGGCCGTCCGGGCGTCGTGGTCGAACAGCTCGGCGGCCCAGGTGACGACCGCTTCGCGGGGGAAGGGTTCCTCGACGTCCGACACGTACCAGATCTCCTCGAACCTGGGCCGTACGGCGAGGTCGGAGAGTGTCTCCACCAGCAGGTCGATCCGCCGGACCGGCTCCTGCGGATCGAGCCGTGCCCAGGAGATCAAGGCCGCGACCTTCATGACGGGCTCGCCGTCACGCAGGACGCCGCCGAGCACCGTCCGCACCTCCTCGACCGCCCCGGCATCTTCCTCCCCCGCCGTCTCGCCCAGCTTGAGCAGCACCGGCAGCCGCATCGCCGGGTCCGTCTCGGCCCGCCAACGCGCCAGGAGCGGTACGACACCGTCCGCGAGGGGAACGGCCTCCCGCCGCACGTCAGGGTCCGGGTCCCCGAGCAGCGCGAGGACCGTGTCACGGTGACGTCTCCACTCCGCGTGCCATCCCTCGTCCACCAGGTCCGGCCGGGCCCTCTTGGCCGCCCGCTTCAGGGACACCAGCAGTCCTACGAGGTCGACACGCGCGCCCGGCCCCGGATCGGCGGCGAGCGCGACCACGAAGGGCAGTGCGGCGGTCGCCGCGGAGGGCACCCGGCCGTTGCCGGCGGCCAGGCACCAGTACAGCGGGGAGCAGTGCTCCTCCGTCGCGGCCCCGCCCGCGAGCGCCAGTCGCCGCAGCGCGCGAGGCACCTCCTCGACCGGGTGCTGGGGCAGTGCCGACTCGAGCCGGTCCCACGGCACCGCGTCCAGCGCCTCGATCGACATCCCCGTCACTTCCACCCCCATGACCTCGGAGAACCGGTTCTCCGGCCGTCATCATGCCGTCCGGCGGTGGATCGCGTCGTGCCGATTTCCCACGGACGTGTCGACCCCGGGTCCATGGGTACGCGATCACCATCCCCGATCCCCTGGAGGGAGTCATGCAGCGAGGCAGCGACCGGCTGAGCGTCCACCGGGACGAAGAGATGAAACACGAACTGCGGGGCCTGCTCAGGTCGGGTCACCCCACCCGCACCGAGGAGTGGCACGACCCGGAGCCGACCGCCGACGACGACCCGGAGATCGCGCGCGGCCCCGTGGCGCCGAACCGCGCGCCCGACTCCATCAAGACGGTGCGCCTGGAACTGGCCCGGTTCCTGACCCGTACCGCCTTCCCCGCGGGTCCCCGCGACCTGGCCGACACCCTGCGCGACAAACACGCGCCCGACCCCCTGGTCGAGGCCGTGCAGCGACGCCCGCACAAGGCGCGCTACGCCACGGTGCACGAGCTGGCCGAATCGGTCGTACGCGCCCGGCGGACACCGTGAACAGCGCACGTGCCGTGCGCACCACCGCTCGGTGTCGGCCGAGTCCTTCGACGGTTCTCACCCTGGTCACCAGCCGCAAGCCCGGCGACCTCAAGGCCTTCGACGAGGCGCTCCTGGAGGTGTTCGCCCGGCAGGCCGCCTGACGGAGTGTCCGCCCTCGCGGGACGCGGCACCATCCGGCGCACCTCGGTTCACCGGCGACAGCGGGGACCGGGGACGGCGGGGGTGGTCCTCAACGGGTGGGCGGACCGGGCGAGTTCGACCCGGCCCGTCGTTCAGCACTCCGCCGCTCGTTCAGCACTCCGCCGCGAGGCCTCGCTCCCGGGCTCCGTCTCGGGTACGGCCCGCGGCGATGGGGCGGCGCGGATGGCGGCGCAGGTACTCGCCCTCCAGTTGCGCCATGCGCATGTTGTGCGTCCGCAGAGCGTCGTTCGAACCGTGCAGCAGTGTGTCGTGGCGGGTGCGGTGGATCGTCTGCAGCTCTTTCATCAGCTGCTGGTCGTCCAGCCGGTCCGGGTCGACTCCGGTCATGGTGGTACCCCGCTCGTCGTGTCCTGCGGCGCGGTCCGGGTATCCGCCGGGCAGGCGCTGCCGTGCGCGGCGCCCGAGCGGCGTCCAGGAGGGAGCCATGGATCTCGCCGTCCTCCCTCCACTCTACGAACTTCCGGGCCCCCGGTCCTCCGGGAAGCACCGGACAAGCAGGACCAGGAGCCGGACCGGGACCGAGTCCTACCGGACCGGAGTCCTACCGGGCCCGCTCCACGCGCCGCTCGTCCCACACCGGCTCCGCCGTCTCCCGGATCCTGCCGTCCGAGCCGAAGACCAGATAGCGGTCGAAGGAGCGTGCGAACCAGCGGTCGTGGGTGACCGCGAGGACCGTCCCCTCGTACGCCTCCAGTCCCTCCTGGAGAGCCTCGGCCGACTCCAGGTCAAGGTTGTCGGTGGGCTCGTCCAGCAGCAGGGCCGTGGAGCCCTCCAGCTCCAGCAGCAGGATCTGGAAGCGTGCCTGCTGGCCGCCGGAGAGCTTCTCGAAGCGCTGCTCGGCCTGGGCGGTCAGCTCGTAACGGCGCAGCCGGGACATGGCGGCGCCCCGGTCCTGCGAGTGCTCGCTCCACAGGATGTCGAGAAGCGTGCGGCCTTGGAGCTCCGGGTGGGCGTGCGTCTGGGCGAAGTGTCCGGCCACGACGCGCGCGCCGAGCTTCCACTCGCCCGTGTGCGCGACGGTGTCACCGGCGAGCAGGCGCAGGAAGTGCGACTTGCCGGAGCCGTTGGAGCCGAGCACGGCGACCCGCTCGCCGTAGAAGACCTCCAGGTCGAACGGGTTCATCAGCCCGGTGAGCTCAAGTCCCTTGCAGGTGATGGCCCGTACGCCGGTACGCCCGCCGTGCAGACGCATCTTGATGTCCTGCTCGCGCGGCGGCTCCGGCGGCGGGCCGGCCTCCTCGAACTTCCGCAGCCGGGTCTGCGCCGCCGCGTACCGGGACGCCAACTCATGGCTGATGGAGGCCGCCTGCCGCAGATTCAGCACGAGTTTCTTCAGCTGGGCGTGCTTCTCGTCCCAGCGCCTGCGCAGTTCCTCGAACCGGGCGAACCGCTCCTGTCGCGCCTCGTGGTAGGTCGCGAAGCCGCCGCCGTGCACCCATGCGTCGGCGCCGGTGGGGCTGGGCTCGACACTGACGATCTTCTCGGCGGCGCGGGCCAGCAGCTCCCGGTCGTGGGACACGAAGAGCACGGTCTTGCGGGTTTCCTTGAGCCGCTCCTCCAGCCAGCGCTTGCCCGGGACGTCGAGGTAGTTGTCCGGCTCGTCGAGGAGCAGGACCTCGTCGGTGCCGCGCAGCAGCGCCTCCAGCACCAGCCGCTTCTGCTCTCCTCCGGAGAGGGTGCGCACCAGTCGCCACTGCGCCTTCTCGTAGGGGACGCCGAGCGCGGCCATCGTGCACATGTCCCAGAGTGTCTCGGACTCGTAGCCGCGTACCTCGGCCCAGTCGGAGAGCGCCTGCGCGTAGCGGAGCTGGGCGGCCTCGTCGTCCACGGTCATCATGGCGTGCTCGGCCGCGTCGACGGCCTTGGCGGCCTCCTCTATGCGGGGCGGCGCCACGGAGACGAGCAGCTCCCGCACCGTCGTGTCGTCTCTCACGGACCCCACGAACTGCCGCATCACGCCCAGCCCGCCCCCCACGGTGACGGTGCCGCCGTGCGGCTTCAGCTCCCCCGAGATCAGCCGCAGCAGCGTGGTCTTGCCCGCGCCGTTGGGCCCCACCAGCGCGACGACGGCCCCTTCCCCCACCCGAAACGACACATCGCCGAGCAGCGCCCTCCCGTCGGGAAGGTAGTACTCAAGATGCGCGGCTTCGAGATGTCCCATGGGGAGGCATTCTCCGGCCACCCGGCTCCACGAGCAAACGCATATCCCCAGCAAGCCCCCGGCCTCGTCCTCACACGCCGGACGGGCTGAGTGACGCGGGCCGCGGTGGAGGCCTTTAAGGGGCGAGGGGAACTGCGCGACCAGCCCCCACCCACCCGCAGCCGACAAACCCACGCGGGGGCCTGGGGGTGGAGCCCCCAGGTTCGAGATGGGACGGGTAGGGGCGGCGGGGACGAGGAAACGGCGGATCGGCGGGTACGGGGAGCTCATGACCGTCACCCCGGACACCGTCACCCCGGACATCGACCTCACCGCCCGACTCCCGAACCACCACGCCCTGCGAAACCGCCTCCTCGCGGCCGACTCCCGCCTCTTCGAAGCCGTCGCGGCCCGCCACTGGCCTGGCTGCGACCCCCTCCTGCCCAGACTGAGCCGCAGCGCGAACCACGGCCTCCTGTGGTTCGCCACAGCCGCGGCCGTGGCCGCGAGCCGCACCCCCCACGCCCGCCGAGCCGCCGCGAGCGGCCTCGCCTCGCTCACCCTCGCCTCCGCCACGATCAACACGGTGGGCAAGCGCTCGGTGCGCCGCCCCCGCCCACCCCTCACCCCGGTCCCCCTGACCCGCCGGCTCAAGCGGCAGCCGATCACCACCTCGTTCCCCTCGGGCCACTCCGCGTCGGCCGCCGCCTTCGCCACGGGCGTGGCACTGGAGTCGCGTGGCTGGGGCGCCGCGGTGGTACCGCTCGCCTCCGCCGTGGCCCTGTCCCGCGTCTACACCGGCGCCCACTTCCCGAGCGACGTCCTCGCCGGCGCGGCCCTGGGCACGGCCGCCGCCTACGCCGTACGAGGCCTGCTGACACGCCACCGACCGTGACTCGTCCAGACGCCTCGCCCCCCATCAGCGCCCAACACCCACACCCACACCCACCCCTCACCTCTCAACACCCAACGGCCGTCCATATGGCAAGACATGGGTCTCACCATTCGACATGCGGGCGTACGGTGATGCACAACCGACGAGACGACGCGAAGGGGAAACGGTCATGTCGAAGTCGCAGGAGACCGCCGTCTACACACACGGCCACCACGAGTCCGTGCTGCGCTCGCACACCTGGCGCACGGCCGCCAACTCGGCCGCCTACCTCCTCGACTCGCTGAAGCCCCACATGAAGATCCTGGACATCGGCTGCGGACCGGGCACCATCACCGCCGACCTGGCGGAGCTGGCCCCCGACGGCCATGTCACCGCCGTCGACCACGCCCCGGGAATCCTGGACCAGGCCCGCGCGGTGGCCGCCGAACGCGGCCTGGACAACGTCGAGTTCGGAGTCGCGGACGTGCACGCCCTGGACTTCCCCGACGACACCTTCTGCGTGGTCCACGCCCATCAGGTACTGCAGCACGTGGGCGACCCGGTGCAGGCGCTGCGCGAGATGTACCGGGTCACCAAGCCGGGCGGTTTCATCGCCGCCCGCGACGCGGACTACTCGGCGATGCCCTGGTATCCCGAGGTACCGGGCCTGCGCGACTGGCAGGACCTGTACCTGCGCGTCGCCCGCGCCAACGGGGGCGAACCGGAGGCGGGCCGCCGTCTCAAGTCGTGGGCACTGGCGGCCGGGATCAAGGACATCACGGCGACGTCCGGCACCTGGACCTTCGCCACCGAGGACGAGCGGGAGTGGTGGGGCGGGCTGTGGGCCGACCGCACGCTGGCCTCGGCGTACGCGGACCGCGCCACGGAGGGCGGACACGCGACCGCCGCGCAGCTGCGGGCCGTGTCGGAGGCGTGGCGGGAGTGGGCGCGGCAGGAGGACGGCTGGTTCTCCGTCCTGCACGGAGAGATTCTCTGCCGAAAGGAAGCGTGATCCGCCCGCTTCGGGAAACACGGACAGCAGGAGGTACACATTATGGTTCCGATTCTTCTGGTACTACTGCTGGCCCTGGTTCTCTTCGGCGCCGGATTCGCAGTGAAGCTGCTCTGGTGGGTGGCGCTGGTGGTAATTGTCCTGTGGCTGCTGGGATTCCTGGTGCGCGGTACGAGCACCTCGGGGAGCAGGGGCCGATGGTACCGCTGGTGATGCCATTCCCGTAAAGCAATTCACGGAGGCGGCCCGAGACCTGGTTTCAGGTCTCGGGCCGCAGGAATTTAACAGGCACCACAAGCATTGCGCGGCACGCCGAATTCGAATTCAGCTTCGAATTCAGAATCATTCGAATTCGGCATCGGATTCAGCGGGTGCGGCTCAGCGCACGACCGCCGTCTCCACCAGTAGCCGCGCCGCCGCCGCGATCGACTCCGCGTCGATGCCCGCGGCGTGCAGTTGCTCGGCGGGGGTCGCCGAACCCGGCATCGTACGGACGGCGAGGCGGACCAGCCGCGGCACCGGGCGGCCGTCGAGGAACGCGTCGAGGATCGCGTCGCCGATGCCGCCCTCCTCACGGTGGTCCTCGACGGTCACGAGGCATCCGGTCTGTTCGGCGGCCTCACGCAGGGTGCGGAGGTCGACGGGCTTGACCGAGTAGAGGTCGATGACCCGGACCTGGATGCCCTCGCGGTCGAGCGACTCCGCGGCGGCCAGCGCCTCGTGGACGGTGACGCCCGCGGCGACGAGCGTCAGCCGGTCCTCGTCACCGGCGCGCAATACCTTGCTGCCGCCGACGGGGAACTCCTCGGTGGGGCTGTAGATCACCGGGGTGTCCCCGCGCGAGGTGCGCAAATAGCGGATGCCCTCGCAGTCCGCCATCGTGGCGACGAGTTTCGCCGTCTGGTTGGCGTCGCACGGGTAGAGCACGGTCGTGCCGTACAGCGCCCGGAACATCGCCAGATCCTCCAGTGCCATCTGCGAGGGGCCGTCCTGGCCGATCGAGACGCCCGCGTGCGAGCCGACGAGGTTGATGCCGGAGCCGCTGATCGCGGCCATCCGGATGAAGTCGTGGGCACGGGTGAGGAACGCCGCGAACGTGGAGGCGTACGGCACCCAGTCGCGCGCGGCCATGCCGACGGCGGTCGCGACGAGTTGCTGTTCGGCGATGTAGCACTCGAAGAAGCGGTCGGGGTGTTCCTTGGCGAAGAACTCGGCACGGGTGGAGTCGCTCACCTCGCCGTCCAGGACGACGACGTCACCGCGGGCGGTGCCGAGCGCGGCGAGCGCCTGCCCGTAGGCGTCGCGGGTGGCGGCCTTGTCCCCGGTGTCGTAGCGGGGCAGTTCGAGGTGGCCGGAGCGGACGGCGTGCAACACCCTTGCCGGAGGCGGCTGTTGGACCTCCACGTGCAGGTTGCGTACTCCGCCGAGTTCGGTGATCGCCTCCTCGGCGTCCGGCAGCGGCTTGCCGTGCAGGCCCTCGCGGTCCTGGACGGACTCGACGCCCTTGCCCTTGAGGGTGCGGGCGATGATCGCGGTCGGCTGTCCCGCGGTGGACTCGGCCTCGGCGTACGCGCGGTCGATCGCCTCGACGTCGTGTCCGTCGATCTCCACGGTGTGCCAGCCGAACGCCTGGAAGCGGCGCGCGTACGCGTCCAGGTCGTGGCCGTGCCGGGTCGGGCCGCGCTGGCCCAGCCGGTTGACGTCGATGATCGCGACGAGGTTGTCGAGGTGCTCGTATCCGGCGTACTCGGCGCCCTCCCAGACCGACCCCTCGGCGAGTTCGCTGTCGCCGCACAGCACCCACACCCGATAGCCGGTGTGGTCGAGCCGCTTGCCGGCCAGGGCGATACCGACCCCCACGGGCAGCCCCTGGCCGAGCGAGCCGGTGGCGGTCTCGACCCACGGCAGCCGCCGGGGTGTCGGATGCCCTTCGAGCCGGCTGCCGAGCTTGCGGAAGGTGAGCAGTTCGGCCTCGCTGATGGCCCCGGCCGCCCGGTACGCGGCGTACAGGAGAGGTGAGGCATGCCCCTTGGAGAGGACGAAACGGTCATTGCCGTGATGCTGGGGGCGCTCGAAGTCGTAGCGCATGTGCTTGGCCAGGAGCACCGCCATCAGGTCGGCGGCGGACATCGAGGACGTGGGGTGCCCGGATCCCGCGGCGGCGGCAGCGCGCACACTGTCGACCCGCAACTGCTGGGCCAGTTCGGTGAGGTGACGGGTCTTCATGGGGTTCACGGTGGTATTCATGTCTCTCCTTCCGGACGGCTCGCGAAGACACCGGGGAACCGGCGACCCGTTCGGGTTCCGGCGATGCGGTGTCCAGCGGCCAGTCGGCCGCGGCGCGGACGCGGTTGCGAACACCTCGGGACGGCCCGGTACGCCCTCCCGCGGCGGCTGCTTGCGTACCAGCACTTCGGGTCGTCGGACGTGGGGGCCGGCTCCACCTGCCGGGTCACGTGGTCCCGGAGGTACAGCGCCTCGGGCAGTCCACGGTAGCCGTGCGCGTACTCGGCTACACCGGGCACGGGCAGCAGCTTGTTCACGCCGCCGACGGCCAGCACGAAACGATCGTACGTCAGCGTGCCAGAGAGCGAGACGGTGACACGGCGTGGTTCCAGGACGCCGACGGCGACCTGGGGCAGCAGGGGCGGATACGGAAAGTAGTCGGTCGGATCGAGAAGGGTGATGCCGGCCTCGTGCCGGGGCGGCCGCGCCGGCGTGCGAGCGGTTCGGTACGCGGCGAAGCCGGCACCGACGATCACGCTGCGGGGTCGACTCATGTTCGCCTCCGGCGATGTCGCTCGTACGTCGTACGGGGCTTTCCGCGTCCCCCTGGCCGGGGCACCCAAACCCCGGGGCTCCGGTGTTTCACCCTCGTCTCCGGGCGTGACTCGGCTGTCCGGAGGAGACGTCCGAAACGATCTCGTCCACCGTCGTGCCCAACTAAGCTCGTCCGCATGGAGATTCTGGGAGCCACGTTGCGGATCTGCGTCGACGACCTGGAGGCTTCGGTCCCCTTCTACGAAAGACTTGCGGGTGGGCAGGCCCTGCGGTTCGAGCGCGGCGGTGTGTCGGTGGCGGCGGTGGGCTGTTTCCTGCTCATGAGTGGACCCGAGGCCGATCTGGAGGTCCTGCGGAAGGTCTCCGCGACCATCGCCGTCAAGGACGTCGAGGACGCGCACCGGGTGCTCACTGAGCTGGGGGCGCGGATTCTGGCGGGGCCGGTGGGGACGCCGGCGGGGCGCAATCTGATCGCCATGCATCCGGACGGGGTCGTGTACGAGTACGTCGACCGCGGAGCCACATCACACTGACCAGCCCCGCCCCGAATCGCTCGGCTGCGGGCCGGTGGAGGCTTGTCGCGCAGTTCCCCGCGCCCCTGAAGGGGGGCTGGGGGCGGAGCCCCCAGGTGCGGATGGGACGGGTAGGGGCGGCGGGGGCGAGGAAAAGCTAGTTGGGGGTTTCGCGCATGCGGAAGTCGTAGTGGGGCGGGAGTGGCTCGTCCGTCAGACGGGCCCACAGGGCGGTGATGGTCTCCGCCCCCTCCCGCAGGTCAGCGACTTCGAACGCCTCGTCGAAGACGGCCCGCGCCCCGTCCCGATCCCCCTCCCCGAGAAGCAACTCCACCTCAAGCAGACGGAACCGCCCACGCGCACGCGTGCCGGGTCGCAACCGATCCCAGACCCGCCGCGCCTCCCCGGTACGCCGCACCGCGAGCAACGCCCCCACCGCCTCCCGCCCGAGCGCCGCCGTCGCCGCGGTCCAGGCCGGACCGTCGTCACGCCGCTCCTGACACAGGTCGTCGAAGGCCTCGGCGTACCGGTCGGCGGCCCGTTCCCGGTTGCCGGCCTCCTGGTCGGCGACGGCCAGGCACCGCAGCAACGGCCACAGCGACGGGGCGAGTTCGAGCGCCCGCTCCCAGCTGCGCACGGCCTGCGCCAGGTCCCCGGCGTGCCACTGCGCGACGCCGAGGTGGTACTCGGTGAGCGGTTTCGCGGGCGCGGTCTCCAGCATGTCCCGCCAGTGCGGGGCGACCAGACTCTCGCCGGGTGGCCCGACCCGCCGCGGCTCCGGGAAGGCGCCGGTCCGCAGGAGCTCCACCCAGGGCGCCTGCGCCTCCCCGAGCGTGGACTCCTCGAACGGCGTCCCGGGCAGCTTGTAGGAGGTGCGCAGCACTTCGAGCGCACCCCAGCCGGACCCGACGGCCAGCACCTCACCGGGCTCGGTGTCGGCGTGCGGCAACCACGCCTCGTACGCCGTGTCGACGTCCTCCCGAGGCAGAACGCCCGACAGCCCGCGTTCCACCTCGGCCCGCGCGACCGCCCAGTCCGCCCCGTGCACCGCCCCCGCATCCGTCGCCAGCGGCCCGTACGCCTCCAGCCAGGACACCTCGCTCTCCGCCTCCAGCCGGACGTGCTCCAGCTGGGTGCGGGCGAGCCCGGCCTGGATCTCGCAGTAGCCGCCGGTGCCGGGCTCGGTGAGCCATTCCTGCCAGCGCCGTCCGCCCGGACCTGAGCCCCAGACGAACAGCTTGCGCCCGCGCAGCACGTCGGTGGACGTCTGCACGAGCCCGTCGCCCGCGTCGTCGAGCGCGGCGATCCAGCGGCGCTGCCCGTCGGGCACCTCGTAGAAGTAGTCGGCGGGGAAGACGCCGCGCGGCGGATATGTGCGGTCCACTCCCTCGTGCTCGGGTACCGGCACCTTCCGCAGCCGCCGCTCGTACCCGAAGTGCCAGGCCTCGTCCGCGGGAGCCAGCACCCTGCGTTCCTCGGGGACGGCGATGTTGGACCACCAGTACAGGGGCGCGGGCTTCTCGTGCGGATTGCGGACACGGACGCCGACGTGGAGGAAGTCGGATCCGTCCGGGAGCCACAGGTCGACCTGGAAGGGCAGGTCGCGCAGCCGTTCCCACTCCCACAGGCGGAGCATCTCTCCCCCACTGCCTGAACGGCGTGGGCGGTGCCCCCAGCCGTCGGGGGCGGGGACGCGGGCGGCGTGCACGGGGGCGCAGGACAGGGTGGTGTGGCCGGTCGCGCCGATGTTCCACTCGATGCCGCCGGAGATCCAGGCTCCGTTGAGGGCGAAGCAGGCGGGCTGCACCACCGGGTTGCGGTAGAGGAGTTCGCGCTGTGAGGGCTTGTGGAACAGCGAGACCACCCTGCCGCCGTAGCCCGGCAGCACCACCGCCCGCAGCCGGTCGTTCTCGATCACGATCGTGTCGATCCCGTGCTGCTCGCGCCGTCTGTCGTACCCGTCCCGGATGCGCTCGGGCAGGATGCTGCGCAGTGGTTCGTAGCGGATCTGGCGGGCCATGTCGCGCGGCAGGTGGGCGTCTTCGCGGTCGTCGACACGGTGTGTCTCGTCGAGCGGCCGCAGGGGTGGCAGCGGGTTGTCCTGGCCCAACTCCGCTACCGGCAGGGTCAGTACGTCACGTCGGATCGTCGTCACGATGACCATGGAACAGCGACATCGACCACCTGACCAGGGTGTCCGCTCGTCAGGATCCGGTCAGGATTCCGCAAAGGCGACGACGGCATCGGTGGAAGACGACGCTGGTGTTCGAAGGGAGGTTCAGCTCGCGCGGAGCATCTCCGAGGTGATCGCCCATCGCTCGTGGTCGCGCCACGCCCCGTCGATGTAGATGAAGTCCGGCGAGAACCCCTCCAGCCGGAACCCGCAGCGCCGGGCAAGGGCGATCGAGGCCGAGTTCCGGGGCTGGACGTTGATCTCCAGCCGGTGCAGCCCCATCGGCCCGAAGGCGTGGCGGACCACGAGCCCCAGCCCCTCGGCCATGAGCCCGCGCCCCGTGGCGTGTGCGAAGGCGCCGTAGCCCAGCGCCCCGCACAGGAAGCCGCCCTCGACGATGTTGTTGATGTTGATGAAGCCCGCGATGGCCCCGCTGTCCCGTTCGCAGACCAAAAACCCGGCCTTCGTCCGGTCCTCGATGAGCCGCCCCGCGTACGCGGCGTACGCGTCGACGCTGCCGGGCGGGAAGAGCCAGGGCTGGTGCAGCGCCTTGCTCTCCCGGACTCGCGCGGTGAACTCGGCGGCGTCCTCGTAGGTGAAGTGCCGGATGCCCACGCGGGGGCCCTCGGCGAGATAGGCGGAGGCGTTCTCAGGCATCCCGACACACTACGCGACGGCGCCGCTAGACAAGAGCCGGCTGCTCCAGCGTCAGGGTCCCGGCGTCCGCGTCGAGTTCGGCCCGTACCCCGAAGGGGATCGTCAACGCACCTTCACCGTGCCCGAATCCGAACTCCTCGACGACCGGCACCCCGAGCCTGGCGAGCCGGTCGGTGAGCAGCGTGCGCACTTGCTCGTACGGCGAGCAGCGCGCCCAGGAGCCGAGCAGGACCCCGGTGACCCCGTCCAGCCAGCCGGCCCGCAGGAGTTGGGTGAGCGCCCGGTCCAGGCGGTACGTCTCCTCGCCCACGTCCTCCAGGCAGAGCAGCCCGCCACGCGCGGAGGTCCGGGCGTGCGGGGTGCCCAGGTCGGCTGCGAGCAGGCTCAGGCAGCCGCCGAGCACAACTCCCGTGGCGTGGCCGGGTACGAGAGGCGGCGCGCCCCCGCCGGACTCGATCACCCGTACCGTCTCCGGTTCGAAGAGGGTCGCCCGGAGGTGCTCCTGTGCCCGCGTGTTCTTGATGAAGTCGACGGCCGCGACCATGGGCCCGTGCAGGGTCACCAGGCCCGCGCGGTTCGCGAACGCCTCGTGCAGCGCCGTGATGTCGCTGAAGCCGAGGAACACCTTGGGCCCGGCGGCCCGTATCGCGTCCCAGTCGAGGAGGTCGACCATGCGTTGGGCGCCGTAGCCGCCGCGGGCGCACAGCACCGCGGCCACGTCCGGGTCGCACCAGGCGGTCTGGAGGTCGGCGGCCCGGTCGGCGTCGGTGCCCGCGAGGTAGGTGAACTCGGGGTGGCGGTCCAGGACATGCGGTGCCACGACGGGGTCGAGGTCCCAGCCGCGCAGGATGTCGAGGCCTGCCGCCAGCCGCTCCTCGGGCACGGGCCCGCTGGGGGCGACGACGGCGACGCGGGCCCCGGGGGCGAGACGGGTGGGACGGGTCAGGGCTTTCACTGGGTGGACTCCACGATCGGTGGGGCGGATCCCGTCGGCGCTGTGACGGGCTCTTCTAGGGCGGTGAGGTGCAGGGTGGGGACGCCGGGCGGATGCAGACCGAAGACCTGGGCGTACAGGGAGAGTTCGGCCTCCAGGGCCCGCACCATGGTGTCGGCCCGCCGGAATCCGTGCCCTTCTCCCTCGAAGGTGAGGTAGGCGTGCGGTACGCGTCGCCCGGTCGACCGGGCCAGCCTGGCGAGGAACCGTTCGCACTGTGCGGGCGGACAGATGACGTCGTCCAGGCCCTGCAGGAGCAGGAAGGGCGCGGTGATGCGGTCGGCGCGCTCGCTGGGCGAGCGTTCCACGTACCGGCCCGGCACCTCGGCGAGCGGGCCGATCAGCGTCTCCAGGTACCGCGACTCGAAGTCGTGGGTCTCCCCCGAGCCCCATTCGCTGAGGTCGAGGACCGGATAGAGGATCGTGCCGCAGGCGTAGACGTCGGTGCTGGTCAGGGAGGCGGCGGTGGTCCAGCCGCCCGCGCTGCCGCCGCGGATGGCGAGCCGCTGCCGGTCGGCGGTGCCCTCCTCGGCGAGCGCGAGCGCGACGGCCGCGCAGTCCTCGACGTCGACGATGCCCCACTGTTCGCGCAGCCGGTTGCGGTACTCCCGCCCGTGTCCCGCCGATCCCCCGTAGTTGACCTCGGCGACGCCGATGCCGCGCGAGGTGAAGTAGGCGATCTCCAGGTCGAGGACGAGGGGCGCCCGGCCCGTGGGTCCGCCGTGCGCCCACACGACGTAGGGCGGCAGTTCGTCGCCGGGTGCCACGTGGTCGGGGTGGTGCGGCGGGTAGATGTGGGCGTGGACCTCGCGCCCGGCGGGGCCGGTGAAGGTGCGGATCTGCGGCTCCGGGTAGTGCGCGGGGTCCACCGGGTCGGCGTGGCCGGCTCCGATCACCCGGGCGCGGCCGGTGCGGGCGTCCAGCTCGACGACCTCGTGGGCGCTGCGGGGGCTGGCGGCGACGCCCACGATCCGGCTGCCGTGGGCGTCGAGCGTCGGGGTGAACTCGGTCCAGGGGCCTGCCGCGTCGACGACCTCGCCGGTCTCCGGGTCCACTATCCCGAGGGCGGTGGCGCCGCGGCCGTGCACGACGGCGACGAGTCCGCTCTCCAGCGGCGCGAACCAGCGGTACCCGATCTTCCACAGCGGCCCGCCGAACTCCTCCTCCCGGGGGCAGACGGGCGTGTCCTCCCCGAGCCGGTAGAGGTTCCACCAGCCGGTGCGGTCACTGGCGTACAGGAGGGTGCCGTCGGAGGTCCAGTCCGCCTGGGCGATCGACTCCTCAGGTCCGCCCGCGACGGACCGCGCGCCGCGCAGGATGCCGTGCTCGGTGACGTCGGCGAGGATCAGTTCGGTGCCGTCCCAGGGCATGCGCGGGTGGTCCCAGGCGAGCCAGGCCGCCTGCGCGCCGTCGGGCGAGAGCCGGGGGCCGGTGACGAACCGGTGCCTGCCGTCGGTGAGTTCGCGCACCGCGTCGCGGTCCTGCGCCGCCGACCCGTCGAGCGGCACCGCGGCCACGACCCGTCGTACGTCGGTGGGTCCGTCCCCGGTGAACTCCTCCAGCACGCACCACACTTCGCCCCGTTCGGAGCGCAACCGCGGGTCCACCCAGCGCAGTCCGCCGCCCACCGGGGACACGGGGGTCAGCGGGCGCGGCCGCGCGTCCGGGGCGTCGGGCTCGTACGCGTAGAGTCGCTGGTCGGCGAAGTTCACGAACACGACGAACGGCCCCTCGGGGCGCATCTCGCCGGCCCAGGGCTGTCCGCCGTACTCGATCACCCGGCTGCGCACGTTCCAGGGGGCCGGCAGCACCGGCTCCTCCGTGCCGTCGGCGCGTCGGCGTACGAGCGTGCGCCGTCCGCCCTCCGCGGGCCGGGGTTCGGTCCACCACGCCTCGTCGCCGACGAAGCCGACGAACTCGGGGTGCCCGTCGTGCGCGGCGGCGAGCGCCGCGTTGATGGGCGAGGGCCACGATCCGTACGGCAGCTTCTGCATCCTGTCCTCTCTAGGTCGTGCGCAGGAAGCGGTCGAGGACGCGGACGCCGAAGTGCAGCGCCTCGACGGGAACGCGTTCGTCGACACCGTGGAAGAGGGCCTGGTAGTCGAAGCCCTCGGGGAGCTTGAGCGGGGCGAAGCCGTAACCGGTGATGCCGAGGCGTGAGAACTGCTTGGCGTCCGTGCCGCCCGACATGCAGTACGGCACCACATGCCCCTCCGGCGCGAACTCCTCGACGGCGGCGCGCATCCTGGCGTACGTCGGCGAGTCCAACGGCGACTGGAGGGCGACCTCGTGGTGGTGGAACTCCCACTCCACGTCCGGTCCGGTGAGCCGGTCGAGGGTGGTGCGGAACTCCTCCTCGCCGCCCGGCAGATAGCGGCCGTCCACATGGGCGACGGCCTCTCCCGGAATCACGTTGACCTTGTAACCGGCGCTGAGCATGGTCGGGTTGGCGCTGTTGCGGACCGTCGCCTCGACGAGCTTCGCGGCGGGCCCGAGCTTGTCGAGGAGCCCGTCGACGTCGTCCAGGTCCGCGTCGACGCCGTACAGCGTGGCGAGTTCGGTGAGGGCGGCGCTGACCGTCGGAGTGAGTCTGAGGGGCCATTCGTACGCGCCGATCCGGGCGATCGCCTCGGCCAGCCGGGTCACCGCGTTCGCCCGGTTCACCTTGGAGCCGTGGCCCGCCCGCCCGCGCGCGGTGAGCTTGAGCCAGCCGGTGCCGCGCTCCCCCGCCGCGATCGGGTACAGCTCCCGGCCCGCGCCGTCGTGGAAGGTGAACGCCCCGGACTCGCTGATGCCCTCGGTGCAGCCCTCGAACAGTCCCGGATGGTGGTCGGCGAGGAACCCGGAGCCGTCCTCCGCGCTCGCCTCCTCGTCGGCCGTGAACGCGATCACCAGGTCGCGCCGGGGCCTGACGCCGAGGCGCGCCCACAGGCGTACGACCGCAAGGATCATCGCGTCCATGTTCTTCATGTCTACCGCACCGCGCCCCCACACAACCCCGTCGCGGACCTCCCCGGAGAACGGGTGCACGCTCCAGTCGTCGGCCTGCGCGGGCACCACGTCGAGGTGACCGTGGACGAGCAGCGCGTCGGCGGACGGGTCGGTGCCTTCGAGCCGGGCGACGACGTTCGTACGGCCCTTGGTGCGCTCCAGCAGCGTGGGTTCGAGGCCCGCTTCCGCGAGCCGCGCGGCGGCGTACTCGGCGGCGGGGCGCTCCTGGCAGTCGCCGCCGCCCCTATTGGTGGTGTCGATACGGATGAGGTCGGAGGTGAACCGTACGACCTCGTGCAACGCCCGCTCGTCCACGACCCGTTCTTCCATGGCCCGTTCTTCCACAGCCCGCTCGCTCGTGACCCTCTGGTCAGCCATACTGCTCCTCCACCGCGGCCGAGACGATCGTGGTGACCGCCTTGAAGGTGCGAATCCCCTCGTACATGGTGTCGTTGGTGTACGCCACCTTCCGCTCTCCGATGCGCCGCACGCCCGGCACGACGGTGGCCGCCATCGACAGGTGCTCGGCGTCGAATTCGAGCGCCACGGTGAACGGGCCTCCCACGAGCGGTTCCTGACGTACCGCCAGGGCGGCCGCCTCCTTGGCCGCGGCCCGGATGTCGGCGGCGGTCCTCGCGGGCGTACGGCAGACCGCCGCGTACCGCGACACATGGTCCTTGACGGCGACCTTGAGTGCCTCGGGTGCGTAGCCGAGCGCGTCCTCGCAGGTCAGGTCGTCGCCGGTGACAAGCACGACGGGTACCCCGAACTCGGCGACGACATGCGAGTTGAGCAGTCCCTCGCTGGCGCGTACGTCGTTCACCCACACGCCGGTGATGGAGTTGGCGAGGTAGGTGTGTGCGAGGACGCCCTCCGTGCCGGCGCCCGTGTGGTAGCCGACGAAGGCGATCCCGTCGATGTCGCCGTGCTGCACGCCCTCCACCATGGACAGCGTCTTGTGCCGTCCGATGAGCAGCTCGGCCCGCTCGTCGAGCCGCTCCAGCAGCAGGTTCCGCATGGACCAGTGGGCCTCGTTGATCAGCACCTGGTCGGCCCCGCCGTCGAAGAAGCCGAGGACGGCGGCGTTGACGTCCGAGGTGAACATCGACCGGCAGCGTTCCCACTGCGGTGTCCCCGGCAACACGTCGGCGGGCCAGGTCACCCCGGTGGCGCCCTCCATGTCGGCGCTGATGAGGATCTTCACGACACACCCTTCCGGCACAGGTCAGCGGCTGTCTCCATGTCGTGTCACGTTACGTGGCGACGCACGGCCGGGCCAGGAGGCCGTCCACGGACGTCACCAGCCCGACCCGCCCCGACCGGCGCCGACGGGCCTCGTCAGGGTTCCAGGCCGTCGAAGAAGGCGGTGGTCTTGGCGCGGCCGCGAGCGGTGATCCGCGGGGTGGCGTTCTCGTTCCAGAACCTCATGCGACTCAGAGAACCAAGGCCTGTCCGGATCAGTCCTCGAAAACGGTCAGTACGACACCGTCGAGTTCGATGCGGCGCGGGGTACCGCCCTCGCCCCGGACGAGGGCGTCGAGGCAGCGCCGGAAGAGTTTCAGCTCCTCCTCGTCGAGGACGGCCGCCGCGAGGTCGAGAAGTTCGCCGAGTGCACTCTCGGTCAGTATGTCGGGCAGCTCACCGGAGAGGAGGACGACGGACTCGCCCGTACTGCCCCGGACCACGGCGGTGGTGGGTCCTCCGTGCACGAACAGCACATGTCCCCCTGGGTGACACAGGGGTCGTGCGGCTCACGTGCCCCGAGCAGAACGAGAGACTATCTGCGGATCTTGGGGGTTTCGGCCGTTCTGGATTCTTTTACCGGGAACCCCGGAAAGCGGAACCGGAGCACTCGGACGGGCGTCTTCGCCGTACGGCCGTTGACCGGGGCCAAAGCCCATAGGGCGCCTTCGGCGAAGCGACCGTACGGACCGAACCGAGGTCAGCGTCCCCTTGACGAGGCCATCCGACATCCGACGCACACCCACGGAACACCACCGCCACCCAAGTCCACCCAGCCCTACGGCACCACACCGTCCCCCATCACCCGAATGCGAGCCACCGCCGTAGACGCGGACACACGCCACGCATCGCACCGGCCGGGCGGCGCCGGTGCCCACCGGCTCCGGGCAACCCCTGCGCTCCTCACCGACGGACCGACGGCCACTGTCCACCGCCACCCGGTATCACTCCCCGGCAGGTCCTAGCCGCGTCGCGCGTCGCGGCCCAGCAGGGATTCGACCAGGGCGGCGACATGGCGGCGGTCGTCGGCCGAGAGTTGCTGGACGCTGGCGATGAGCAGGTCGACCTCGGGGTCGGCGGGTGTGCCGGGCCTGCCTTCGGCGGGCGGGGCGTCGGCCGCGTAGACATGGATCCCGCACGCCTCCGCGGCGGCCCTCCGCACGGTGTCCAACGACAGTCCAAGCCCCTTGGACAGTCCTTCGAGCGTGCTGGGCTGGGGCATGCGCACCACCCGCTCGGCCGTGGCCAGGTGGTGGACCGTGGAGCGCGGAATGCCGCCCCGACGTGCCACCTCGCCGTAGGACCAGCCTTCGCGGTCGAGGCGATCTCTGATGATCTGCTGCAGTGCGTTGGCCACCGATGGTCACTTCCTGCTCGCCGCCGGGCGGAACTCTTCCAAGCGGGATCGATTCTACGGGGGGCTTCGCTCCGGCCCCAGAAGTCTTTCCCCGAACCGCTTGCGCGGCGAGCTTCGAGGCGACTACTGTCCAATCTCGTTGGACAGCACGTCCGACCAGATTGGACAGAGCTTGGGGGGAACCAGCCTCTGTCCGATCGGAAATGCCCATCCCTGAGGGGGAATTGATCATGATGGACAACCGTGAGCTCGACACCGAGACCGCCGAGCTGCTGCCGGGTCGCGAGGCCCTCGGTCGGCTGAAGTTCAGCTTCGGCAAGACCGTCAACGTGACCAAGCACGTCGCCAACATCGACGCCTCCAACCAGTCGGCCGCCCTGAACGACCACTCCAGCTGGTCGGACGCGTCCTCGGGCGCCTCACAGGCCATCAACGTCCACCAGTAACCGGCACCGGAGGCTCGCCCGCCTCCGCGTCACCGGATGCTCGCCCGCATCCGCCTCTGTGCCATCACCACACCCGCATCAACGAACCACGTCCCGAAAGGACATCCCATGAGCATGGACATGAACGAGCTGCAGTCCGAGTCCGCCGAGCTGCTCCCCGGCCGCGAGGCCCTGGGCCGCCTGAAGTTCAGCTTCGGCCGTACGACCAACGTGACCAAGCACGTCGCCAACATCAGCGCCCACAACGAGTCGGCCGCCCTGAACGACCACTCCAGCTGGTCGGTGGCCGAGTCCAGCGCCAACCAGGCGATCAACGTCACGCAGTAACACCCGCCGCGCACAACGGCAGTTCGGCGGACCGCGCCCGGGGGCGGGCGCGGTCCGCCCTTGGGGGGGGAAGGACCAGAAATGACGGCGCTGGGGGACGGGCCCACGTTGCTGTACGACACCGGGTCGCCGGTGCCGGGACCGGGAGGAATCCCGGTCACCTACGAGCAGTTCGCCACGGGAAGCCTGCCGGTCTTCGGCGCCGGCGTCGAGGCGCTGCCGGTGCCTCGGCTGAGCTCCGGGCTCAAACTGCACGGGGAGTACCAGGGTTCGGGTTTCACCGAGCCGAAGTACATCGCGCGCCGCGGAGACGGCCAGGTCGTGCAGCTGTCACGGCTGCTGTACCTGGTCGCCTCCGCGATCGACGGCGTGAACGACATCGAGACCATCTCGCACCGGGTCAGCGCCCGCTACGGCCGTGAGCTCAGCGCCGACAACGTGCGTTTCCTGGTCGAGGAGAAACTCGACCCGCTCGGCGTCACCGTGCCGGAGGGCAAGGGGGAGGACGAGGTCTCCGCGCCGCGCTCCGACCTGCTCCTCGCCCTCAAGGGGCACCGGATCATCTTCAACGAGCGCAGGGCCGGCCGGATCGCCCGCTCGCTGGCCTGGCTGCACCGCCCCACGGTGGTCGTGCTGATGCTGGCGGCGGCCGTGGCCATGGACGTCTGGCTGTTCGGCTTCTTCGGCGCGGTGGAACCCGTGCTCCAGGTCCTCGACCAGCCGCTCCTGATGCTCGTCGTGTTCGCGCTCACCGTGGCCTCGCTGGTCTTCCACGAGTTCGGCCACGCCTCGGCGTGCAGATACGGGGGCGCACGGCCGGGCTGCATCGGCTGCGGACTCTTCCTCATCTGGCCGTCCATGTACACCGACGTGACGGACATCTACCGGATCGGCCGGGCCGGACGGCTCCGTACCGACCTGGGCGGGGTGTACTTCAACGTCGTGTTCATGCTCGGGATGGCGGGCGCGTACTTCGCCACCGGGCAGCAGTTCTTCCTGGCCGCGGTCTATCTCGGGCACTTCGAGATCCTGGAGCAGCTGATGCCGGCCGTCCGGCTGGACGGCTACTACATCCTGGGTGACCTGGCCGGCGTCCCGGACCTCTACGGCAAGATCAAACCGATTCTGCTCAGCACGGTGCCGGGCCGGCGCGGCAAGGCGGCGCGCGCCGAGGTCGTCGGGCTCAAGAAGTCGTCCCGGACCATCATCACCACCTGGGTCCTCACCATGGTCCCGCTGCTGATCGGCGAGCTCGGGTACGCGCTGTGGAACCTGCCGCGGATCGTCGCGACGATGGTCCGCTCGCTCACCGACCAGGTCGTGGGAACCGGGGACGCCTTCGCGGGCGGTCAGGTCGCCGCGGCCCTGATGGGCGTCATCGGCTGCTTCATGCTGCTGTGCCCGATGGTCGGCGTGATCTATCTGTCGCTCAAGCTGGGCGGCCGGGTCTTCCGCGCCGCGAAACGCTCGACGGCGGACAAGCCCACGCTACGGGTGGGGCTGTGCGCGCTGGCACTGCTGGGCCTCGGCACGCTGAGCTACGCGTGGGTGTCCGGTGTGACACCGGAGCCGCTGCCGAAGCGTCCGCCGATCGCGCCGATCCTCCAGCCCGGCGTGTCCACGGCCGAGCCGCCCGCCCGGCACGCCAGCGTGCCCCGGCCGCACACGTCCCCGTCCGACACCTCGGCGGCCCAGCCGTCCGGTGCCGCGTCCCCCGGCTCCACGGCCACCACCACGCCGAGCGTGTCGTCCTCGCCAAGCCCGGACGCCTCGGCCTCCACGTCACCCGGCGCCTCCCCGTCCAAGAAGCCCACCACACCGGCCGGCGGTCCGGGCACGACGGGTTCCGCCTCGGCCGGTCCGCCCGCCGGTCCGTCCGAGCCGCCCGCATCGTCGCCGTCCGCCCCGTCGTCCGCACCGGCGCCCACGACGGATCCGCCGACGCCGACCGAATCCGTCAGCGCGACCGGCGCACCGAGCCCGGCCACCCCGTGACCGCCCTCGGCGATCACCGCCCGGTGGCCGTCGTCCCGACGAACCACGACCGCAGGAGACCCATGTGAGTACCCATCCGAACACGCACCGCAAGCCTCGCCCAGTCGGCCGGAGCCTCTCCCAACGAGCCATGCGCATAGGCCTGTTCGCGGCCGGCGCGGCCGGTATCGCCACCGCCGTCCCGGCCCAGGCCGCGACCGCGGCGGCGGGCGCCGTCGCCCGGCATGCCGTCGCGGAGGACCACACCTTCAGTCACGCCGACCGGGCGCATCCGACCCAGGTCAAGGACTCTTTCACCGTGCGGCAGCTCGGCACGGCGAAAGCCGTGGGCGTGCGCAACCAGGCCAACGCGGCCTCCGTCGGCTGCTCGGTCGACGCGCACTGCCGGTCGGTCGCGCTGTCCTTCCAGATCGTCACGCTGGCGGGCCAGAACACCCACCTGAACGCGGTGAACCTCAGCGACGCGGCCAACGAGCACTGCGACGGCTGCCAAACCCTCGCCGGTGCCTACCAGTTCGTGGTGTCCACCGCCCGTCCGTTCACCCTGGACGCCACCGCGCAGCGCAAGCTCACCGACATCCACCGCAGGCTGGACGACCTGACCCGGTCCAAGATCCCGGCCACCGACCTCAAGACGAAGGTCGATTCACTGGCCGCGGAGGTCACCGACGTCCTGCACGACGCGGTGGCAGGCGCGCCGAAGGCCCCGGACGCGCCCGCCGTCGCGGTCCACCGTCACCTGGACGGCTGGCCCGGCCACTGACCCAACGGCCACCGTGAAGGGGTACGGCGTCACCGACCGGCAGGTGACGCCGTACCCGCGCGCCTGGCTCAGCCGGCCGTGCGCCCTGCCACCAGCCACTTCGACGGCAGCTCGATCCGCCCGCCGTCGGGCGTGAACTCGGTGGTCACCAGCGGCAGTTCACCGCTCGCGAGGACGGTCAGGCCCGCTGCGCGAAGGTAGTCGGGGACCGCGTCGTCGGACACCTCACCGGGCGCGATGCCGTGCCGGAAGACGGGGGCCAGCTTGGCCGGCGGTCCGTCCGAGCTCTGGGCCAGGCCCATCAGGACCGGCCGGGCGGCTTCGGAGAGTTCCACGAGAAAGACCCGGCCGCGCTCCCCCACCAGGGTGGCGAGACCGTCCACCAGCGGCTGGCGGTCGTCCGGCTCGCACTGGTGGAGCACACCCCGCATATAGACGTTGGCGTCACCCAGCTCCGCGTGCAGGGTCTGTGCCTCGGTCTTCTCGGCCGCGTCGAGCAGCCGGTACGTCGCCTGGCCCGCGGGATCGGCGAGACGGGCGTGCTCGAGCGCGGCGGGCGCGAGGTCGGCGCCGAGCACATGCCGGAAGCGGTCGGCCAGAAAGCGGGTCTGGGTGCCGTTGCCGCAGCCCAGGTCCACGACCGGCAGATCGTGAGCCGACAGGTACGGCTCGAAGAGGGCGAGATGGACGCCGGCGGTCAGTGCGGGGTCCGCATCCCAGAAGACGGCTCCCTGCTCCTCGGGAGCCTCGCGCCAGAAGCCCTCCCAGGCCTCCCTGTACCGACGTGTCACGCTCATGCCCGCTCCCCAGGTCGCCACCGTGGCCCGCCGAGGGTGGCGGGCGAGATCGGTCTATCGCGCCCGGCGTGCGGCGACAAGCATGAGGCACATTCCCGCGCGGTTCATTTCGATCCGTGTACGCCGATACGCGCCCCGGGTCGGCGCCTCGGCAGGGTCAGTTCGAACCACACGGTCTTGCCGGCGCTGGTGCGGCTCGCGCCCCACTCGCGGGCCAGCGTGCTCACGACACGCAGACCCCGGCCGGACTCGTCGTCGGGGCCCGCGCTGAGCAGCGTCGGCAGGGTGTGGTCGTCGTCGGCGACCTCGCACATCAGGGTGTCGCCGCGCACGAGCCGCAGTTCGATGTGGCGGCTGTGCGCGTGCCGTACGGCGTTGGTCACCAGCTCGCTGACCATCGACTCGGCGGGGTCGGCCAGCCGGGCCAGGCCCCAGTCGTGGAGCTGTTCGCGGACCACGGCGCGGGCCCGGCCGGCCTCGACCGGGTCGAGTGAGAGCCGCCACTCGGCGACGTCCTCGGGTTCGATGCCGCCCAGCCGGGCCATCAGCAGCGCCACGTCGTCCTTGCGGCCGCCGCGGGTGTTGAGGGCACGGATGATCGTGTCGCAGGCGTCGTCCATGGACGCGGCCGGGTGGGCGGCGGACTCGCAGAGCGTGGCGAGGCCGACGCCGATGTCCTCGCCGCGCACCTCGACCAGTCCGTCGGTGCACATCACGAGCCGGTCGCCGGGCGCCACCGGCACACGTACCGCCTCGAAGGGCACGCCGCCGACCCCGATGGGCGCGCCGGTCGGCAGGTCCAGCAGCTCGCTGTGGCCGTCCGCGGCACGGACCAGGACGGGCGGGATGTGGCCCGCGTTGGCGATCCGCAGCTCGCCGGCGATGGGGTCGTAGACCGCGTACAGACAGGTCGCGAGGTAGTGCTCGCCGAGCCGCTGGGCCAGATCGTCGAGGCTGCGCAGGAGTTGGGCGGGCGGCAGGTCGAGCGCCGCCATCGTCTGTACCGCCGTACGCAACTGGCCCATCATCGCGGCGGAGTTGAGGCCGTGGCCCATCACGTCGCCGACAACGAGGGCGGTGCGGGAGCCGGGCAGCTTCACCGAGTCGAACCAGTCGCCGCCGACGCGTCCCAACAGGGTGCCGGGCAGATAGCGGGTGGCGATGTCACAGCCGGCCATGCGGGGCGCGATGTGCGGCAGCATGCTGTCCTGGAGGGTCTCGGCGACGCTCTCCTGGTAGGTGTACATGCGCGCGTTGTCGAGGACGAGGCCCGCACGGGCCGCGAGTTCGGCGCCGGTGACCCGGTCCATGTCGTTGAACTCGACGCGCTCGGGGTGACGCAGCAGGATCATGAACCCGAGGACCACGTTGCGGGCCTTCAGGGGCACGACCAGCATCGAGCGGTTGGTGATCAGCGGCCTGATGTCGCGCTTCTCGAACTGCGCGGCGATCATGTGCCCCATCTGCTCGCTGATACGCGGCACGAGGACGGGATCGCCGGTGGTCATGCACTGGAAGAACGGTGTGTGCGCGGGGAACGGCATGGCCTCGCCGACCGGCACGACGTCGTCCCAGCGGCCCGGCTCGTCGGTGTGCTCGATGGCGACGCGGTGCCACATGGTGGTCGTGTCGGGCACACCGTCGGGGAAGCCCTCACCGGCGATGACCTGTTCGCGCAGATAGGTGCCCGCCACGTCCGTGAAGCGCGGCACCACGGCCCGGCTGACTTCGAGGATCGTCTGCGCGAGGTCGAGCGAGGTGCCTATGCGCCCGCTGACCTCGTTGAGGAACTCCAGGCGTTCGCGGACGGCGACGTACTCGAGGTCCTCGCCCTCCTCGTCCTGGAGCTCCTGCGGCAGGGGCTCGCCCATGGCCGTCGCGCGCGCCGCGCGCTCACGGCGTGCCTTGCGTTCGGCGCGCCGGGGCACACCCCAGTCGGGAGTCACCGGGACCCGGTCGCTCTGGCTGAACTCCAGGACGGGGTAACCCAGTTCGAGTACCTGGGAGACGATACGGGCACCCTCGCCCACGCTCATGCTGGGCAGGATCTCGGGCAGTCTGCGGGCCAGTTCCTCGGCGCCGGGGAAGTCGGTGTGCAGCGCGAAGCCGGGCGCGATCCGCTCGATCGCCAGCTCTTCGTCCTCGTGGCGCAGCGCGTCCGCGTCGGCGGCGAGCACGAGCAGCCGCTCCGGTCCGGGGCCGATCAGCGGGTACGCCCACCACAGGACGTCCACGCGATCCCGCTCGGGCACGGTGAGCCGGGCGCGCCCGGCGGCCGGGTAGGAGAACCGTCCGTCGATGGAGGACTCCAGGCCTGGGCCGAGTCCGTCGTACGCCGCGTACGCCCCGTAGGGCGCGGTCTCGTCCTCTTCGGGGAGCGCACCGGCGACGGGGAGCAGGTCGACGGCGGGGCGGCCCACCGCGTCCTCCTTGGGTACGCCGAACTGTCGCCGGGCGCCCGTGCTCCAGTGGGACACCAGTCCGTCGCGGTCGACGACGACCACGGCCAGCGGGATACGTCCGGCGTCGGTGTGTTCCACCACGCCGTTCCCAGCTCCGCGGCTGAGAGGTGCGCCCACTTCGGTGCCACTTTCCGTGCCGCTTGCTGTGCCGCTCTCCATGGCCGAGGCCCCTTCTCCCCACGGCTCCGCAAGATCTGTGCCGCCTTCACTACCGTACGGCTGCGGCCCGTCGCGATGTGTGGCAATACGGGAATTGACCTTCCCAGGGGGCGGCTCCGGCGCACGGCCGCCTCCGGGAAGGTTCCCGCGGCGGCCGTTCAGTCTTCGTGGCCGAGCTGCAGATCCCGCTCCGTGCGCCCCCCACCGGCCACTTGGAGCACGGTGGCCACTGGCGGGTAGCCCGCCGCGATGACGGTGTACTCACCGGAGGAGAGGTCGACGAACCGGAACGTCCCGTCCGCGCGGGTGGTGAGTGTGTCCACCACGTTGCCCGCGGCGTCCAGGAGCGTCACACGCGCGTCCTCGACGGGTCGGCCGCCGCCTGCCCGCACGGTGCCGCGCAGGACGGCGCCGCCCGCGAGTTCTACGTCCTGGCGGGTCTCGCGGGAGGCCTGCACGCTGACGGGGAGGGCGGCCGGGCGGAACGCGGGCGCACTGGCGGCGAGGGTGTACTCGCCCGCCACCAGCTCCGTGATGACATAGCCGCCTTCGCGTCCGCTGCGGGTGGTGGCCACGACCTCCCCGTGGACGTTGGTGAGCGTGACGGTGGCGTCGCGCACGGGAGTGCCGTCCGCGGTCAGCACGCTGCCGGCGAGGCGTCCGGCGCCGCCGAGGACGACGTCCAGTTCCACAGGGCGCTCGCCGATCGTCACCGAGACGGCCTGCGGCTGGTGGCCGCCGGCCGCGGCGATCAGGACGTACGACCCCGATCCGGGCGTGGACAGCGCGTACCGCCCGTCCTCGCCGCTGGCGCCCCGTCCGATCTGCTGTCCGGCGATGTCGATGAGGGTGAGCGCGGCGCGCGGCACGACGGTCCCGTCGGGGTGCTGCACGGTGCCGCAGACGGGGATTCCCGCGGCGTAGGACGAACGGGCCTGCGGGATCGGGGCGTTCACCGGTGCGGTTGCCGGGTCGGCGGTGGGGGCGTTGTGGGACACCAGCGGTTTCTCCTTGAGGAAGCAGGCGATCAGTAGGCCCAGGACGAGCACGGGGACGAGGTAGAGGAAGATCCGCGGCATGGCGTCCGCGTAGGCACGGATGTAGTCGTCGCGCAGGGCCCCGGGCAGGGAGTGGACGAGTTGCGGGGTGATGGAATCGGGGTCCGGCAGGCCGGTGCCCGTGTGCGCGGGCAGGCGGTCGGCGAGCGCGTCCGAGAGCCGGTGGGCGAACAGCGTGCCGAAGATGGCGGCGCCGACGCTGCCGCCGATCTGCCGGAAGTAGTTGTTGGCGCTGGTCGCGGTGCCGAGGTCGGCGGGGCGCACGGAGTTCTGCACGGCGAGGACCAGGACCGGCATCACCATGCCGATGCCCGCGCCGAGGACGGCCATCCAGATGCTGTACTGCAGGCGGGGCGTGTCGACTTCGAGCCGGGACAGCAGCCACATGCCGAGCGCCGACAGGGCGCTGCCGAGGACCGGATAGATCTTGTAGCGGCCGGTGCGGCTGATGAGCTGTCCGCAGACGACGGAGGCGCCGACGATGCCGCCCATCATGGGGAGCATCAGGAGTCCGGACTCGGTGGCGCTGGCCCCGTCGACCATCTGCAGGAAGGTCGGCAGATAACTGGCCGCCCCGAAGAGGGCGACGCCGATGACGAGCCCCACCAGTGCGGTGATGTTGAAGACGCCGTCCCTGAACAGCCGTGGCGGGATGAGGGGTTCGGTGGCGAAGCGCTCGGCGACGAAGAAGAGGACGGTCGCGACGAGCGCGCCCGCGCCGAGCCCCATGATGACCCGTGAGCCCCAGGCGTACTCGGTGCCGCCCCAGCTGGTCAGCAGGACGAGGCAGGTCGACGCGGCGGCCAGCAGCAGCACACCGAGTACGTCCACACGTCCGCGCGCGGTCGGCCTGGGCAGCTTCAGCACGACGGTGACGACGGCCAGGGTGAGCAGGCCGAAGGGCACGTTGATGTAGAAGCACCAACGCCAGGAGATGTGGTCGGTGAAGTAGCCGCCCAGGAGGGGCCCGGCGACCGAGGCGAGGCCGAAGGCGGCACCGATCAGGCCCATGAAGCGGCCGCGCTCGCGGGGCGGCACGATGTCCGCGATGATCGCCTGTACGCCGATCATGAGGCCGCCCGCACCGACGCCCTGGATCGCCCGGAAGGCGATCAGCTGGTCCATGCTCTGGGCGCGCCCCGAGCATGCCGAACCGGCCACGAAGACGACGATCGCGAACTGGAAGACGCCCTTGCGTCCGAAGAGGTCGCCGAGCTTGCCGTAGACGGGGAGTCCAACGGTGGAGGTGAGCAGATAGGCGGTGATCGCCCAGGACATTCTGTCCAGGCCGTGCAGCTCACCGACGATCTTCGGGAGCGCGGTGGCCACGATCATCTGGTCGAGGGCGGCGAGCAGCAGCGCGGACATGAGCCCGACGAAGACCAGCCGCACCCGACGCGGGCTCAGCCGTGCGGTCCCGGGGGCGGGTGGAGGGGAGTGCCGCGGGGGCGCGGCAGCCGGCTCGTCCTGCACCAGAGTGATCCCGCCCACGTACCGCTCCCCTCGTCGCGCCCACCGCACAATTCCCGCTTATCGCGACAACTGTGAGCAAGCGCGACGAGTTACGGCGTACCGCCGCGTCGCGAGGAGTTCCACTCGAACCGGTGAGGGTGGCAACGCGCCCCGGAGAGTTGCCTCTTGGGCCAAGCGGCCGTCAAAGAGGCGTGTGCCCGGGCTACTTCTGCGTCTCGGTGGCGAGCTTGTCGAGCACCAGGTCGTAGATCCTGCCGAGGCCCTTGGGCGCGAAGGTCTTCTCGAAGAAGCCGCCGATGCCGCCCGCGCCGTCCCAGACGGTGGTGACGACGACGCGGGACTTGCCCTCGCCGGCCGGGGTGACCCGCCAGGTGGTGACCATGGAGGAGTTGCGGTCCTTCTCGACGAGCTCACCGTCGGTGGGCTCGGTGACCTCGAGCAGGCAGTCGCGCACGCGCTTGCTGGTGGCCTGGAGCTTCCAGTGGACGAGGGTGCCCTCGCCGTCGCCGCCCTCGCGCACCTCGTACTCGCTGAAGTGCTCGGGCAGCAGCTTCGCGCGCGTGCCGCTGTAGTCGGCCAGGGCGTCGAACACCGCCTCCGCGTCCGCCGCGATGACCCGCTCCGTCGTGGCCTCGACCTGCGCCATTGCACTTCCTCCAGCACTTGGTGACTCGGGGTGTGCGGCAAGCCAACCACCAGGCGGCCCGACCCCCCAAATCGGGGCCTCCACGGGGCACGGAAAGGGGTCCCGCCGAGGCGCGGGAGGGGTGCTCCGACGTGCGCGGAAAACCGGGTCGCACGATCAAGGGAACATGTGTTCTATTCTGTGGTCAGTGCTACCGAGGAGGCGTCATGCGCTGGGACAACCTCACAGCGGACCCCGCCGGGGACCGCGCCCGGGACGCCGCGCTGTTCGGCGCGGACGCGGTCACCACCCGTACGTTCGACAGCCCGGAGTTCCGTGGTGTCACGTTCCACGAGATCCGGGCCCGCTCGATCGTGAACCGGGTACCGGGGGCCTCACGCATGCCCTTCGAGTGGACGGTCAACCCCTATCGGGGCTGCACACACGCGTGTGTGTACTGCTTCGCGCGCAAGACCCACAGCTATCTGGACCTCGACACGGGACTCGACTTCGACTCCCAGATCGTGGTGAAGGTCAACGCGCCGGAGCTGCTGCGCCGCCAGCTCGGCTCGCGCCGCTGGCAGGGCGAGCACATCGCGATGGGCACCAACGTCGACTGCTACCAGCGGGCCGAGGGCCGCTACCGGCTGATGCCCGGCATCATCGCGGCCCTGCGCGACCACGCGAACCCCTTCTCGATCCTGACGAAGGGCACGCTGATCCTGCGCGACCTCGACCTCCTGAAGCAGGCCTCCGAGGTCACCGACGTCGGGATCTCGGTGTCCGTGGGCTTCACCGACTCCCGGCTGTGGCGCACCGTCGAGCCGGGCACCCCGGCCCCGGAGCGCCGCCTCGACGCCGTGCGCACCCTCACGGACCACGGCATCGACTGCGGGGTCCTGATGGCCCCCGTGATCCCCTTCCTCGGCGACAGCCCGGCCCAACTGCGGGACACCGTACGGGCGATAGCGGCCTCCGGGGCCACCTCGGTGACCCCGCTCGTGCTGCATCTGCGGCCCGGCGCCCGCGAGTGGTTCATGGCCTGGCTGGAGCACCACCACCCGTATCTCGTACGGCGTTACGAGCGGCTGTACGCGGAGGGCGCGTACGCCCCGAAGTGGTACCAGCGCCGGATCACCCGTCAGGTCCACGAGCTGGCCCAGGAGTACGGCATCGGTCCCACGCGCGCGGGGATGCCCCGCAGGATCACCGCACCTGCCGAGCCCGACGGGCCCATGGCGCCCGCCATGCCGCAACCGACCCAGCTCACCCTGCTCTGACCACGGCGAACGGCCGTCGACCAGACCGTTCCTGACGGCATCCGGGCGCATCACACGGCTCAATTGGGTCAAGACTTTCCAGAACGAGTTCTTCCGAGGCCCCTTTCCGGGACGATGCGGCGAAGGCCGTGGCGTGCACGGCTCAAAATCCTCCGTCCTCGGGAGGCTCTGTGAAGAAACGCGCAGCTGCTCTGTGCGGGGCGGCCGCCGTACTGGCCGGGATGATCACCTCGATCCCCGCCGACGCGAGCGCCGGTTCCGCGACCGCACCGCGCACCACCCTCACCACCGCGAAACCCACCTGGAAGAAGTGCGGGACCAGCAGCCATCCGACGCTCCAATGCGCGTCCCTGAAGGTGCCGCTGAACCACTCCAAGCCCCACGGCCGGCAGATCACCCTCGCCCTCTCACGCGTCCCGCACACCGCGAAGACGTACCAGGGACCGCTGCTGGTGAACCCTGGCGGTCCCGGCGGCAGCGGGCTCTCACTGGCCGGTTTCGTCGCCTCCTCACTGCCGAAGGCGGTGGCGGCGCAGTACGACGTCATCGGCTTCGACCCGCGCGGTGTCGGCGCCAGCAAGCCCGCGCTGGACTGCAGGCCCGGGTACTTCAACCCGGTGCGTCCGGACTCCGTGCCCAGCACCCCCGCGATCGAGAAGGCCAACCTCGACCGCGCCAAGTCCTTCGTGAAGGCGTGCGGCAAGAAGTACGCCGACCTGCTGCCGTACATCGACACGGTGAGCGCGGTCCGGGACATGGACTCGATCCGTGCCGCGCTCGGCGCCAAGAAGATCAACTACTTCGGTTACTCGTACGGCACCTACCTGGGCGCCGTGTACGCGAAGCTCTACCCGCAGCGCGTACGCCGGCTGGTCCTCGACTCCATCGTCGACCCGAGCGGTGTCTGGTACGAGGACAACATCGGCCAGGACTACGCCTTCAACGACCGCCACCAGGCGTTCATGGCGTGGGTCGCCAAGCACGACGCGACCTACAAGCTCGGCACGGATCCGGCCAAGGTCGAGGCCAAGTGGTACGCCATGCGGGGGGCGCTCGCCAAGAACCCCGCGGGCAAGAAGGTGGGCGCCTCCGAACTCGAGGACACCTTCATCCCGGGCGGCTACTACAACGGCTACTGGCCCTCCCTCGCCCAGGCGTTCGCGGCCTACGTGAACGACAAGAAGACGGCCCCGCTCGTCGCGGCCTACGAGAACCTCGGCGCCATCGACGCCTCCGGCGACAACGGCTACAGCATCTACACCGCGGTGCAGTGCCGTGACGCGTCCTGGCCGCGCGACTGGAACCAGTGGCGCAAGGACAACTGGGCGGTGTACGACAAGGCGCCGTTCATGGCCTGGAGCAACGCCTGGTACAACGCGCCGTGCGCGTTCTGGCCGACGAAGACTCTGCGGCCGGTGAACATCGCCAACAAGGCGCTGCCGCCGACGCTGCTCTTCCAGGCCACGAACGACGCGGCCACTCCCTATCAGGGGGGCGTGACGGTCCATCACGCACTGCGCGGCTCCAGCCTGGTGGTCGAGCAGGGCGGCGGGAACCACGGCATCACGCTGAGCGGGAACGCCTGCCTGGACAAGTACCTGGCGGCGTATCTCACCAACGGCAAGGTGCCGCACGGCAGCGGTGTGGCCGACGCGGTGTGCAAGAAGCTGCCGGACCCGGAGCCGCAGAGCACGAAGGCGGCGTTGTCCCCCGCCTCGGACGGTGCGGCCACGGGAGGCGCGACGCTGCACAAGCTGCTCGGCTCCCGCGGCTGAGCACGCCTTGACGGCCCGTCGGGGGCGTTGTCGGACCCATGGTCCACCATGGACGCATGAGTGAGCTGACCCGCATTCCCGCCCCCGACGGGGTCGCCCCCGCCGCCGCGTACTCGCATGTCGTCCTCGGTACGGGCCGCTTCGTCGCGGTCTCCGGGCAGCTCGCCCTGGACGAGGACGGCAAGCTCGTCGGCGCGGGCGACCCGGCGGCGCAGGCCCGCCAGGTGTTCGAGAACCTGCGCCGCTGTCTGGCCGCCGCCGGGGCGACCTTCGACGACGTCGTCAAACTCACCTTCTTCGTCACGGACATGGCCCACATGCCGGCCGTCCGCGCGGCCCGCGACGCCCACATACGCGCGGACCACCTCCCGGCCGCGTCGGCGGTCCAGGTCGCCGCGCTGATCCGCCCCGAGTTCCTGATGGAGATCGAGGCGTACGCGGTGGTGGGCGAGTGAGCGCGGTCCCGGTCCGGATCCGGGAGATGGTCCTCTCGGACTGCGACCGGGTGGCCGAGATCCGTGTCCGCGGCTGGCAGACCGCGTACCGGGGGCTGATGCCCGCGTCTTACCTCGCCGCACTCAGCGTGGCTGAGGACGCGGCCCGGCGGCGCGAGCGTTTCGGCCGGGGCGGCGCAGTGATCGTGAATCTGGTCGCGGAGCGGGACGGCGAGGTGGTCGGCTGGGCCTGTCACGGCCCGTACCGGGACGACGAAGCCCGCGGCGACGGCGTGGGCTCGGCCGAGTTGTACGCGATCTACGTCGATCCCGAGCGGGTCGGGGCCGGAGTGGGCCGCGCGCTCCTCAGGGAATCGCTCGCCCGCTGCACCGCCACGGGGCACGCGCGGATGCTGCTGTGGGTGCTCAAGGGGAACACGAGGGCGCGTCGGTTCTACGAAGGGGCCGGGTTCGGTCCCGACGGCGCCGAGGAGCCGTTCGAGGTGGACGGTGTCGCGGTGCCCGAGGTCCGGTACGCCCGCACCCTCACGTACCCGGGCCCCGGCACCGGGGCGCGGCGGTAACGCGGGAACATCTTTGCGGTTCGGACCGCTCCCGCGTGGACGCCGCGGACTAGGCTCGTAGGGCTCGGTCTGGAGCGCGACGGCACGGTGAGCACGGTCGACGAGGCGCTGCGGGAGGCGACCCGTCGGCCGCCCGCCGTGTCACCCGGGCAGTCGGGCCAGCGCGTGCACCGCCGCCTCGGCGAGTGCCGGATGGGCGAGCGCCTCGTTCAGGACGGGGCTCGCGCGTACGTCGCCCAGGGTCCCGAGCCCCTCCACACAGGCCAGGGCGACTCTGCGGTAGGGGTCATGGGGGCGCAGCCTGCGCCCCAGGGTGGTGATCAGCGCCGGTACGGCCTCGGGGGCGCGCAGCTCGACCAGGAGCCGGACGGGATGGAGCGCGTAGGCGACGCGCAGTTCGTTGGTGGCGAGCGCGGCCGCCGCGCGGGCCGTGCGCGGATCGCCGAGCCGGGCGAGCGCGTGCGCCGCGGAGGCGCAGCGCTGCGGGTCGCGGTGGTTCAGCAACAGGACGAGTGCCTCGAAGGCCCGCCGGTCCCCGGCGAGTCCGAGCCGGAAGGCGACCAACTCCCGCGCCCACAAGGGCTGTCCGGGCGCGGTCAGCGCGGCCGCCAGCACATCCGGGTCCTCGGCCGTCACGAGCCGCTCGTACGTCGACGACGCCCCGGCCTCGCTCCGTAAACGCTCCGTGAGTGATCGCAACTCTTCGTTCATAACGCCGAGCCTAGGCGCGGCATTATGGGTCCGGGACGTACATCACAAAGTCGGGGGGGGGCTGGCGCGCTCGTTACCCGCGGGTTAAGCTCAGACGAGCGAGTTACCCACTCGTGTCTTGCTTGCGGTGGCCTGGTGACGCAGCCGCCGTGAGAGCAGTCGGTTCGGTACCTCAGGTACCTCAGTACGACACGGCTCCGGGACAGGGCCGGTCGGCTTCACCGTTCCCCGGGTGCGCCCTCACGGGCACCCCCCTTCGGACGGCACCGAGCCTGTGCGCTCGTCAGCCCGGCAACACCCGCACTCTCCGCACTCCGTGCGCCTCTCGGGCGTACCTGCGTGCGCTCCTCAGTCGTCACCCTCTTCCTGGAGTCCCGCGATGGCAACTCCCCTGTCCGACACCCCTCTGTCCCCGCTCAAGACCGTTGCCGTCGTCGGCCTCGGCACGATGGGCACCGGCATCGCCGAGGTCCTCGTCCGGGCCGGCCGCGAGGTCATCGGCATCGACATCAGTGAGGCCGCGGCCGCCCAGGCCGTCTCCGCCCTCGAAGCCTCCACCGCCCGCGGTGTGCGACGCGAGCGCCTCAGCGAGCAGGAGCGCGCCGACGCCCTGGCCCGCTTCCGCACCTTCACCGACCTCGCGGCCGCCGCCGACGCCGATCTGGTCATCGAGGTGACCCCGGAGTCGTACGACATCAAGCAGCAGGTCTTCCGCGCGCTGGACGGCATCGTGCGCCCGGACACCATCCTGGCCACCGGCACCAACGCCCTCTCGGTGACGCGCCTGGCCGCCGACTCGGCCCGCCCCGAGCGCGTCCTCGGCCTGCACTTCTTCAACCCGGCGCCCGCGATGAAGCTGGTCGAGGTCGTCTCCTCGGTGCTCACCGCACCCACGGCCGTCTCCGCGGTCACCAACCTCGCGCTCGACCTCGGCAAGGAGCCCGTCGCGGTCGGCGACCGGCCCGGTTTCGTCGCCGACGGGCTGCTGTTCGGCTACCTCAACCAGGCCGCCGCGATGTACGAGGCCAAGTACGCCTCCCGCGAGGACATCGACGCCGCGATGAAGCTCGGCTGCGGACTGCCCATGGGCCCGCTCGCGCTGCTCGACCTGATCGGCGTCGACACCGCGCGTACGGTCCTGGAGGCCATGTACGCCGAGTCCCGCGACCGGCTGCACGCCCCCGCGCCCATCCTCAAGCAGCTCAGCGAGGCGGGCCTGACCGGCCGCAAGTCGGGGCGCGGCTTCTACTCCTACGAAGCGCCCGGCAGCGCGACGGTCGTGCGGGACGCGCTGACTCCCCTCTCCGGCGGCCCCGAGGCCCCCGGCCGGACGATCCGCTCCGTCGGCGTCGCGGGCTCCGGGACCATGGCCTCCGGCATCGCCGAGGTCTTCGCGAAGGCCGGGTACGAGGTCGTCCTCGCCGCCCGCACCGAGGAGAAGGCACAGGCCGCCAAGGCCCGCATCGGCAAGTCCCTGGCCCGCTCGGTCGACAAGGGCCGGATGACCGCCGAGGCCGCCGCGAGCACCCTGGACCTGGTCGTCCCGGCGGGCTCCTACGACGCCTTCGCCGACGTCGATCTCGCGCTGGAGGCGGTGGCCGAGGACCTGGAGGTCAAGCAGCAGCTGTTCGGGGTGTTCGACAAGGTCTGCAAGCCCGGCGCGATCCTCGCCACGACCACCTCCTCGCTGCCCGTCGTCGCCTGCGCCCGTGCCACCTCACGCCCCCAGGACGTGATCGGCATGCACTTCTTCAACCCGGCCCCGGCGATGAAGCTGGTCGAGGTGGTCCGGACCGTCCTGACCGCGGACGACGTGCACGCCACGGTCCGCGAGCTGTGCGGGAAGATCCGCAAGCACCCGGTGGACTGCGGGGACCGGGCCGGTTTCATCGTGAACGCGCTGCTCTTCCCGTACCTGAACAACGCGATCAAGATGGTCCAGGAGCACTACGCCTCCCTGGACGACATCGACGCCGCGATGAGGCTGGGCGGCGGCTACCCGATGGGGCCGTTCGAGCTCCTCGACGTCGTCGGTCTGGACGTCTCGCTCGCCATCGAGAAGGTGCTGCACCGCGAGTTCCGCGACCCGGGTCTCGCCCCGGCGCCGCTCCTGGAGCACCTGGTGGCCGCGGGCTGCCTCGGCCGCAAGACGGGCCGCGGCTTCCGCGAATATGCCCGCCGCTGAGCGTCCCGGCGACCGGCTGCACGACACCGCCGACTGGGGCGGACTGCTCGGCCCGGCCGCAGGCCCCCCGCCCGTCGAGGGCGGGGGGTTCCCCGGACATGCGCGTTCTCCTGCGCACATGCAGTACGTTCGGGTCATGTCCCAGCCCGCCAAGTCCTCACGTACACCAGCCACGCCCGACGCGCCGGAGAGCGCCGCGGGCAGTCGTGCCGCCGCCCAACGGCTCAAGATGCGCCGAGAACTGGCGGCCGCGGCCATGGAGCTGTTCGCGACCAAGGGGTACGAGGCGACCACCGTCGACGAGATCGCGGCCCGGGCCGGGGTGGCCCGCCGCACGTTCTTCCGCCACTTCCGCTCCAAGGAAGAGGCGATCTTCCCCGATCACGACGACACTCTGATCCGCGCGGAGGCGGTCCTCAACGCGGCGCCGGCGCACGAGCACCCGCTCGACACGGTGTGCCGCGGCATCAAGGAAGTCATGACGATGTACGCGGCCCAACCCGAGATCTCCGTCTCGCGCTACAAGCTGACCCGCGAGGTACCCACGCTCCGGGAGGCCGAGATCGCCTCCGTGGCCCGCTACGAGCGGCTCTTCACCCGCTATCTCCTCGGCCACTTCGACGAGCACGCGCACGACGACGACGCGAACGACGATCCGCTGCTCGCGGAGGTCGCCGCATCGGCCGTGGTCACGGCGCACAACCATGTCCTACGGCGCTGGCTGCGGGCGGGGGGTCAGGGTGACGTCGAGGCGCAGCTGGACCACGCCTTCTCCATCGTGCGCAAGACCTTCGGGACGGGGATCGGCGCCGGCCGGGAGACCACGCCCCGGTCGACGCCCGCGTCCGCCTTCACGGAGGGTGACGTCCTGGTGACCGTGGCCCGGGTCGACGCGCCCCTGGATCAGGTGATGCGGACCATCGAGCAGGCGCTGCGGGAACGGTCGTAGAACGCGGGCCGCAGGGGCCTTCCGCCACGGAACCGCGGCTCCGCCGCTCATCCTCGTACCTCTGTTCCCGGCCGAGAGGCCGAGCCCCGTTCCGAGGGTGCCGCACGGGGCGCCCCGGGTTCCCGCCGAACTCCTCCCGCGATGCGTGGAGTTGACCGATCTTCTCGGCGCGCGGCACGGCGCGGGGCCGGCGGGTGCCGCAGTTGATCGCGACGGCACGACGGCCGGCCATACACGGGAACACTCTCCGCCCCTTCCACACCTCCACACCGGCACCCTCACGTCGCGCCACCGACACCGGACGTTCTCCGACACCGGCCCGCGACCCCGCCGTCCCGGCCCCCAGAACGGCCCGCGGTACCGCCTCTGACCAGTGCTTTTTGATCGATCATCGGTCGTTCTGATCGATCATCGCTCACGTGTTACGTAAAGATTTCACCTGAGCGAAACTCATGGCACTCCGTGCCTTGCGAGGTGACACGGCGTGCCATACGTTGATGTTGTCCGGGCGGCCGGCGTGCAGAGACCATTCGTACGCCGGCTGTCCCCGCAAGCCACGGCGAGCGCGCCCGGACGCCTGCGTCACAGGCAACCTTTTGCGCCAACCCGGCGCTGCCACCGCACCACCACCTCCGCCGAACCGACGGCACACCCCTCACTCCCAGCAGCAGCACCGACGTAACCCTCAGCGTCTTCCCTCGAGACGCTCATCGCCGGAGGCAATACCGTGAAGGACATCCTGGACGCGATTCAGTCGCAGACCGCCACGTCCGCCGACTTCGCCGCTCTTCCGCTCCCCGAGTCGTACCGCGCGATCACCGTGCACAAGGACGAGACGGAGATGTTCGCGGGGCTCACCACCCGCGACAAGGACCCCCGCAAGTCGATCCACCTGGACGACGTGCCGGTGCCGGAGCTCGGCCCGGGCGAGGCCCTGGTGGCCGTCATGGCCTCCTCCGTCAACTACAACTCGGTCTGGACCTCGATCTTCGAGCCGCTGTCGACCTTCGGTTTCCTGGAGCGCTACGGCAAGCTCAGCGAGCTCACCAAGCGCCACGACCTGCCGTACCACATCATCGGTTCCGACCTCGCGGGCGTCGTCCTGCGCACCGGCCCCGGCGTCAACGCCTGGAAGCCCGGTGACGAGGTCGTCGCGCACTGCCTGTCCGTCGAGCTGGAGTCCAGCGACGGACACAACGACACGATGCTCGACCCCGAGCAGCGCATCTGGGGCTTCGAGACCAACTTCGGCGGCCTCGCCGAGATAGCCCTCGTCAAGTCCAACCAGCTGATGCCCAAGCCCGACCACCTGTCGTGGGAGGAGGCCGCCGCCCCGGGGCTCGTGAACTCCACCGCGTACCGGCAGCTGGTGTCGAGGAACGGCGCCGGCATGAAGCAGGGCGACAACGTCCTCATCTGGGGCGCGAGCGGCGGACTCGGCTCGTACGCCACGCAGTTCGCGCTCGCCGGTGGCGCCAACCCCATCTGTGTCGTCAGCAGCGAGCAGAAGGCCGACATCTGCCGGGCGATGGGCGCCGAGGCGATCATCGACCGCAACGCCGAGGACTTCAAGTTCTGGAAGGACGAGCACAACCAGGACCCGAAGGAGTGGAAGCGGTTCGGGAAGCGGATCCGTGAGCTGACCGGCGGCGAGGACGTCGACATCGTCTTCGAGCACCCGGGCCGCGAGACCTTCGGCGCCTCCGTCTACGTCACCCGCAAGGGCGGCACCATCGTCACCTGCGCCTCGACCTCGGGCTACAACCACGAGTACGACAACCGCTACCTGTGGATGTCCCTGAAGCGCATCATCGGCTCGCACTTCGCCAACTACCGCGAGGCCTGGGAGGCCAACCGGCTGGTCGCCAAGGGCAAGATCCACCCGACGCTCTCCAAGGTGTACTCCCTGGAGGAGACCGGGCAGGCCGCATACGACGTCCACCGCAACCTCCACCAGGGCAAGGTCGGCGTGCTCGCGCTGGCGCCCCGCGAGGGCCTGGGCGTGCGCGACGAGGAGAAGCGCGCCCAGCACATCGACGCCATCAACCGCTTCCGGAACGTCTGAGGTCCCCAGATGACAGAGCGTCAGCGTCAGAAGGACCGGCCGTGGCTCATGCGCACGTACGCCGGTCACTCCACGGCCGAGGCGTCCAACGAGCTGTACCGGCGCAACCTCGCCAAGGGGCAGACGGGCCTCTCCGTGGCCTTCGACCTGCCCACGCAGACCGGGTACGACCCCGACCACATCCTCGCCCGCGGCGAGGTCGGCCGGGTCGGCGTGCCGGTCTCGCACCTCGGTGACATGCGCCGGCTGTTCCAGGACATCCCCCTGGAGCAGATGAACACCTCGATGACCATCAACGCCACCGCCATGTGGCTGCTGGCGCTCTACCAGGTCGTCGCCGAGGAGCAGGGCGCCGACATCACCAAGCTCCAGGGGACGACGCAGAACGACATCGTCAAGGAGTACCTGTCACGCGGGACGCACGTCTTCCCGCCAGTGCCCTCGCTCCGGCTGACGACGGACATGATCGCGTACACGGTCTCCCACATCCCCAAGTGGAACCCGATCAACATCTGCTCGTACCACCTCCAGGAGGCGGGGGCGACCCCGGTCCAGGAGATCGCGTACGCGATGTCGACGGCCATCGCCGTGCTGGACGCCGTCCGCGACTCGGGGCAGGTGCCCGCCGAGAAGTTCGGTGACGTCGTCGCCCGCATCTCCTTCTTCGTGAACGCGGGTGTCCGGTTCATCGAGGAGATGTGCAAGATGCGGGCTTTCGGGCGGATCTGGGACCAGGTCACGCGCGAGCGGTACGGCATCCAGGATGCCAAGCAGCGGCGCTTCCGGTACGGCGTCCAGGTCAACTCCCTCGGTCTGACCGAGGCGCAGCCGGAGAACAACGTCCAGCGGATCGTCCTCGAAATGCTGGCCGTGACGCTGTCGAAGGACGCACGCGCGCGTGCCGTGCAACTGCCCGCCTGGAACGAGGCGCTGGGGCTGCCCCGGCCCTGGGACCAGCAGTGGTCGTTGCGCATCCAGCAGGTGCTGGCGCACGAGAGCGACCTGCTCGAGTACGAGGACATCTTCGAGGGCTCGCACGTCATCGAGGCGAAGGTCGCGGCGCTCGTCGAGGAGTCGCTCGCCGAGATGGACCGGATCGACGAGATGGGCGGGGCGATGGCCGCCGTCGAGTCGGGTTACCTGAAGTCGCAGCTGGTCTCCTCGCACGCCGAGCGCCGGGCCCGGATCGAGGGTGGCACCGAGAAGATCGTCGGCGTCAACATCTTCGAGTCGACCGAGCCGAACCCGCTCACCGCCGACCTGGACGCGGCGATCCAGACCGTCGACCCGGCGGTCGAGGCCCGTGTCGTGCAGGCTCTGCATGATTGGCGCCGCAACGCTGATAAACTCGCCTTGTCCGACAACGCAGTTGAAGGACCTACCGCCGGGCAGGCGGAAAGTGACGCCTGTGGAGGCTTGTGTAAGACCGCGCCCTTCGGGGATCGGCAAGGGCCGCCGTTCAACCACTCGCGGCGATGCAGGGCGTTGGGGCGGCTGAGAGACTCAGCCGCCACCGACGCCAATCTGATGGAAGCCACCTTGGAGTGCGCCCGCGCCGGGGTCACGACCGGCGAGTGGTCCGAGGCCCTGCGTGAGGTGTTCGGCGAGTTCCGCGCCCCGACCGGCGTCTCGTCCGCGCCCGTCGCGGTCACCGCCGAGGAGGGCACCGCGCTGGCACTGGTCCGCCGCAAGGTCGAGGAGACCGCCCGCGAACTCGGCGTCGGCAAGCTCCGCTTCCTGGTGGGCAAGCCGGGCCTGGACGGGCACTCCAACGGCGCCGAGCAGATAGCGGTGCGAGCCCGCGACGCCGGGTTCGAGGTGGTGTACCAGGGCATCCGGCTCACGCCCGAGCAGATCGTGGACGCGGCCGTCGCCGAGGACGTGCACGGCGTCGGCCTGTCCATCCTGTCCGGCTCGCACGCCCAGTTGGTACCGGACGTGCTGGAACGGCTGCGCGAGGCCGGTGCGGCCGACATCCCGGTGATCGCCGGCGGGATCATCCCGAACGCCGACGCCGAACAGCTGCGGGCCGCGGGAGTGGCCGCGGTCTTCACACCGAAGGACTTCGACATCACCGGAATCATCGGTCGTATCGTCGACGAGATCCGGAAAGCGAACAAGCTCGACCCCCTGGAGGTCCCCGCATGACCACGCCCGTCAACCGCCTTCGCCCGCGGCGTTCCTGCCTGGCCGTGCCCGGCTCGAACCCCCGCTTCCTGGAGAAGGCCCAGGGCCTCCCCGCGGACCAGGTCTTCCTGGACCTGGAGGACGCCTGCGCCCCGCTCGCCAAGCCCGAGGCGCGGCACACCATCGTGAAGTTCCTGAACGAGGGCGACTGGACCGGCAAGACGCGGGTCGTACGGGTGAACGACTGGACGACGCACTGGACGTACCGCGATGTCGTCACGGTCGTCGAGGGCGCCGGCCAGAACCTCGACTGCATCATGCTGCCGAAGGTGCAGGACGCCCAGCAGGTCGTCGCGCTCGACCTGCTGCTGACGCAGATCGAGAAGACGATGGGCTTCGAGGTCGGCAAGATCGGCATCGAGGCGCAGATCGAGAACGCGAAGGGGCTCGTCAACGTCGACGAGATCGCGGCCGCCTCACCGCGTGTAGAGACCATCATCTTCGGCCCGGCCGACTTCATGGCCTCCATCAACATGAAGTCGCTGGTCGTGGGCGAGCAGCCGCCGGGCTACCCGGCGGACGCCTACCACTACATCCTGATGCGCATCCTGATGGCCGCCCGTACGCACGACCTCCAGGCGATCGACGGCCCCTACCTGCAGATCCGCAACCAGGAGGGCTACCGCGAGGTCGCCCGGCGCGCCGCCGCCCTCGGTTTCGACGGCAAGTGGGTGCTGCACCCGGACCAGGTCGCCGCGGCCAACGAGATCTTCTCGCCCTCCCAGGAGGACTTCGACCACGCGGAGCTCATCCTCGACGCGTACGAGTACTACACGTCCGAGGCGGGCGGCAAGAAGGGCTCCGCGATGCTCGGCGACGAGATGATCGACGAGGCCAGCCGCAAGATGGCCCTGGTCATCTCGGGCAAGGGCCGGGCGGCCGGCATGCAGCGCACCAGCAAGTTCGAAGCCCCGGAGGCCTGAGCGGCATGCAGTTCGGACGCACGTACGAGGAGTTCGAGGTCGGCGCGGTCTACAAGCACTGGCCCGGAAAGACGGTCACGGAGTACGACGACCACCTCTTCTGTCTCCTGACCATGAACCACCACCCCCTCCACATGGACTCGAACTATGCGGAGAAGACGACGGACTTCGGCAAGAACGTCGTCGTGGGCAACTACATCTACTCGCTGCTGCTCGGCATGTCCGTCCCGGACGTCTCGGGGAAGGCCATCGCCAACCTGGAGGTCGAGTCGCTGAAGCACGTGGCGCCGACCTTCCACGGCGACACGATCTACGGCGAGACCACGGTCCTCGACAAGACGCCCTCGAAGTCGAAGAGCGACCGCGGGATCGTCTACGTCGAGACCAAGGGCTACAAGCAGGACGGCACGCTGGTGTGCGTGTTCCGCCGCAAGGTCATGGTCCCCACCGAGACGTACATCAAGGAGCGCGGCGGCGAGCAGCCCGGCCGCCCGGAGCTCACCGCACCTGCGGAAAAGAAGACGGAGAAGTAGCCATGGCGCGACTCGCCCAGACCGCCGGTCTCACCGACGTCCAGCAGGAGATCCTCTCCACCGTCCGCGACTTCGTGGACAAGGAGATCATCCCGGTCGCGACCGAGCTGGAGCACCGCGACGAGTACCCCCAGCAGATCGTCGACGGCCTCAAGGAGTTGGGCCTGTTCGGCCTGATGATCCCCGAGGAGTACGGGGGCCTGGGCGAGTCCCTCCTCACCTACGCGCTCTGCGTCGAGGAGATCGCCCGCGGCTGGATGTCGGTCTCCGGCATCATCAACACGCACTTCATCGTGGCGTACATGCTCAAGCAGCACGGCACACAGGAGCAGAAGGACCACTTCCTGCCCCGGATGGCCCTGGGCGAGGTGCGCGGCGCGTTCTCGATGTCGGAGCCGGGTCTCGGCTCGGACGTCTCCGCGATCACCTCGAAGGCGGTCAAGGACGGCGACGAGTACGTCCTGAACGGTCAGAAGATGTGGCTGACGAACGGCGGCTCGTCGAACCTGGTTGCCGTGCTCGTACGAAGTGACGAAGGACACCCCGAGGGCACCGCGCCGCACAAGTCAATGACGACCTTCCTCGTCGAGAAGGAGCCCGGCTTCGGAGAGGTCCGCCCCGGCCTCACCATTCCCGGGAAGATCGACAAGATGGGCTACAAGGGCGTCGACACGACCGAGCTCATCATGGACGGACTGCGCGTTCCGGCCAATCGTGTACTCGGCGGCACCACGGGCCGAGGGTTTTACCAAATGATGGACGGAGTCGAGGTCGGCCGCGTCAATGTGGCGGCACGTGGCTGCGGTGTCGCACAGCGCGCCTTCGAGCTGGGTGTCTCCTATGCCCAGCAGCGTCACACTTTCGGCAAGGCGATCGCACAGCACCAGGCCATCCAGTTCAAGCTGGCCGAAATGGCCACCAAGGTCGAAGCGGCCCATGCAATGATGGTGAACGCGGCTCGCAAAAAGGACTCCGGAGAACGAAACGACCTCGAAGCAGGGATGGCGAAGTACCTCGCCTCCGAATACTGCAAGGAAGTCGTCGAGGACGCTTTCCGGATCCACGGCGGCTACGGCTTCTCCAAGGAGTACGAGATCGAGCGTCTCTACCGCGAGGCACCGATGCTGCTGATCGGCGAAGGTACCGCCGAAATCCAGAAAATGATCATCGGGCGCCGACTGCTCGAAGAGTATCGACTTCAGGGTTGAGCGGGGTTTGATGTCCGGGTTCGGGGTGTTTTCTTCGAGAACAAGATCACACCCCGTCAACACTCTTGGGCCGCCGACTCGACTTCTTGGCTTGCCCAGTTGTGGCCCATGACCGGTACGATCCCGGGAAAGCCGCCGTCCCCCGTTCCAGCGCGGCATCATCCGCTACGAAGGTCATCCATGCCCCACAGCCAAACCTCTGCACCTCGCGGCCGGGTCCGCCTCGCGCGCGGAGCATCGCCGTGGCTTCTCCCGACCGTTGCCACCGCAGCACTCAGCCTGGCCAAGGCACGCCGCTCCGGCGCCGCCAAGGCCGTGGCCGTACCTGCCACCGCGCTCGCGGCCGGCATGCTGTGGTTCTTCCGCGACCCCGAGCGCGAGATCGCCCCGGGCCGGGTCATCTCGCCCGCCGACGGTGTGGTGCAGAGCATCATGCCGTGGAAGGACGGACGCACCCGCGTCGCGATCTTCATGAGCCCTCTGAACGTCCACGTGAACCGCGCGCCGCTCTCCGGCACGGTGACCTCGGTCGAGCACATCCCCGGTGGGTTCGTTCCGGCGTTCAACAAGGAGAGCGAGAACAACGAACGCGTCGTCTGGCATTTCGACACCGAACTCGGCGACATCGAGATGATCCAGATCGCCGGCGCGGTCGCCCGCCGTATCGTTCCTTATATCCCGCAGGGTACGAAGGTCGAGCAGGGCGACCGGATCGGTCTCATCCGCTTCGGCTCGCGCGTCGACATCTACCTCCCCGAGGGTGTCGAGGTCGATGTGGAAGTTGGTCAGAAGACCGTGGCTGGGGTGACTCGAATTGACCGTGATTGATCCTGAGACACAGGCCGGCTGGGTGCCGGAGGCCGACGAGGTGGGCGACGAGGAGGAGATGCCCCTCTCTCTCCGCCTCTCAATAGCGGACACCCTCACCCTCGGCAACGCCACGTGCGGCTTCATGGCGGTGTACTTCACCACCACGGGCATTCTGATCCCGCACCTCACCGGCAGCCAGGAGTCGGGCATGGGGCGCCACAGCGCCGCCACGGCCGTCATCCTGATGCTCTGCGCCGCGGTCTTCGACCTGTTCGACGGCCTCGTCGCCCGCAAGCTGCGCTCCTCCCCCATGGGCGCGGAACTGGACAACCTGTCCGACCTGATCAGCTTTGGCCTGGCCCCGGCGTACTTCGTCCTCGTCTACGGCATGGTCGCGGACGACGCCCACCAGAGAGTGGCGGCGCTCGGCGCGATCGTGGTGTTGCTCGCGGTCGTCCTCCGCCTCGCCCGCTTCTCCTGCGTCACGGTGAAGGACGGCACGTTCCAGGGCATGCCGTCGCCCTTCGGAGCGCTGACGGTGGTCTCGATCGTGCTCCTGGAGCTTCCCTTCGCGGCGACGCTGATGGCGATCCTCGGCACGGCCTGGCTGATGGTGAGCCGGGTGGAGTACCCGAAGCCGCGGGGGCGCCTCGCGGTGGCGGTGCTCTCCTGGCTCGTCCTGGCCATGGGCCTCCTGGCGGCGTGGGCCTTCGACGCCCCCAGCGGTCAGCTCCTCCTCCAGACCGGCTGTGCGCTGCAGCTCGTCATGGGTGCGGTGATTCCGCTGTTCGCGACGGCTCGGCGCGTGAACAACTTCCGGGACAACCGGCGTGAGGCGCGGGCGGCGCAGCTGCCGTAGCGTTTCCTCGTACACGCTCGAAGGGGCCCGAACCGGAAATCCGGTTCGGGCCCCTTCGCTGTATCCGCCGCAACGGGTTCTCTCTAAACGGTTCTCTCGAAACGGGTTCTCCGGCGGAAAGAACGGGGTCAGGTCAGGAAGTCGTGGGCGATGTTCTGGGCCACCGTTTCCAGGATCGGCCCCGCGTCGGAGATGCACCGCGCGATATCGGGCTCGGCCTCCGTGAGGGGGTACGCACGCCGGATGCCGGCCCTGCCGAGCGCCTCCGGGCGCAGCGCCAGGCGCCCGCACACCGCGACGACCTCCTTGCCCGCGGCACGGGCGGCCGCGGCCACCCCCGCCGGAGCCTTGCCGTGCAGGGTCTGTTCGTCGAGGGATCCCTCACCGGTGATCACCAGGGTGGCCCTGGCCAGCGCGGGCGCGAAGCCGAGGACATCGAGCATCACCTCGATACCGGGACGGAACCGGGCGCCCAGGACCAGCGCACCGTAGCCGATACCGCCCGCGGCCCCCGCTCCCGGCGCCGCGGCGTACTCCGTGGCCCTGGACCCGATCGACTGCTCCAGAACCGCGGCGAAGTGCCCGAGAGCCGCGTCCAGGATCTCCACGTCGTCGGGGCTCGCCCCCTTCTGGGGGCCGTACACGGCGGGCGCGCCCTTCGGTCCGGTGAGCGGGTTGTCCACATCGCTGGCGAGGACGAAGTCCACGGAGGCCAGACGGGGGTCCAGTCCGGACAGGTCCGCGGTCGCCACGTCACTCAGCGCCGCACCGCCGGGAGCCACCGGCTCCCCCTCCACGTCCGCGAACCGCGCCCCGAGCGCGGACAGCATCCCCGCACCACCGTCCGTCGTCGCGCTCCCGCCCACACCGAACACGATCGTCCGGGCCCCGGCGTCCAGGGCGGCCCGCAAGAGCTCCCCGGACCCGTACGTGGACGACGTCAGCGGCGCGAACACCCCGGCGGGCAGCCGCTGCAACCCGCTCGCCTCCGCCATCTCCACCACCGCGGTGTCGCCGCGCAGCGCGAAGGCGGCGGTGAGCTCGTGGCCCAGCGGGCCGGCGACCCGTACCTCCCGCCGTTCGAACCCGGCCGCGACCGCCGCGTCCACGGTCCCGTCGCCGCCGTCGGCCACCGGCAGCGCCTCGATCTCGACATCCGGCGCGACGCGGCGCAACCCGGCCGTGACGCGCTCCGCGACCTGTACGGCGGTCAGCGACCCCTTGAACTTGTCCGCGGCGATCAGCACCCGCGGAACACGCCCGGTGCCCGCACGTGTCGTCTTCACAGCAGAGTCCGCCACCTTGCATTCCCCTTGCTTTCCGGCCTCGCACACGTCAAGGCAGTCGCGCCGCTGCGACCTTACGACGGGGTGCGCGATTGAGGTCGGGCCGTGTTGGCCTGGCGGGTTGGCTGGTGGTTGATTACCGCATGGCCGCGCGGTCGGAGACCAGGCCGGCGATGGCCTGGTAGGTCTGGTCGAAGTACTCGCGGCGTCCGATCCAGCGTTGCAGGGGCCGCCACTGCTTGTGCTCGGCGTTGGCGTGCTCGACGCAGATCCGCTCGGAGGACTGCTGCTTGCGCGCTTCCTCCCAGGCCGCCAGGTCCTCGGGCGGGGCATCCTTCTTCGGCTTCAGCGGCGGCGCTTGGACCTGGGCGGGGAACTGCTTGGCCAGTCCCCGGTAGCCGGCGTCGACCTTGGCCTTGACCTGGGGGAACCTCTCGAACAGGTCGCAGATGCCCTCGGTCTTCAGCGCGGTCTGGTCGTGCTGGCGGCCGGGCCGGAAGGCACCCGCCCACAGGGTCCGGCCCTTCTCGTCGGTGACGACGGTGGCCTTCTTGGTGTTCTGCCGCATCTTCCCGGAGATGAATGCCCGGCGTCCGGGCTTGTTCGCCCGTGGACGTCGGACCCGGACCTCGGTGGCGTCGATCCGCAGTTCCACTCCGTGGGAGGCGGCGTAGGCGAAGACATCGGCCAGGGTGCGAAGGCGCAGGTCGGGACTTCCAGGGACGGCGAAGCCGCGGGCGGCGAGCAGGGGGCGGATCTCGTGGACCGCGCGGGTGATCGTGGAGCGGTCCACCTCGTAGAACAGGGCGAGGACGGCATGCGGAAGCTGGAAGCGCAGGATGACCAGGGTGGCGACGACCCGGTCGGTGAAGACGAGTTGGTGGTCGGGACCCGCTCCGGCGGCGCGCTGCCGGTCATGGCCCCGGCGTTCACGCAGCTGGGACTCCTGCCCGGCCACCCACGGCCCGGCCAACTCCGCGACCAGCTTGCCCAGGCGACGGCGCGGGATCCCGGTGCAGATACGATGGCTCAAGGCCGTGCGGGCCCCTCTTGACGTCACAATCATGATCGTCCCGCACGGCCGTTCGCATGCTCAGACCGGGGTTTCAGCTACCGCGCACCACGTCGTTAACCGGCGGACGCCCCCGTCGTCATGCCCCGACCGGACGGTGGAACACCGCACGCTCATGCCCGGAATCGGGTAAACCGGAACTATGACCTCTGTGGGCACTGAGCTCGCGGACCGCGTCCTCGGGGGCTGGCTGGGCCGGATCGCGGGCAACATGCTCGGCAAACCGGTCGAGCAGGGCGACCACTGGACGCGGGACCGCATCGACCGCTATCTGCGACAGGCCGCCGCCCTGCCGCTCACCGACTATCTTCCCGAGCCCGTCACCGACGGCGACGGCGACGAGTTCGAGCTGCGGCCCGAGTGGCGAAGTTGCGTGCGCGGCCGGATCCACGGCAGCTGTCGTGACGACGACGTCGACTACGCGATCCTGGGCCTACATCTGCTGGAGACGCACGGTTTCGGTTTCAGCACCGAGCAGGTCGGCGACCTGTGGCTGCTGCGGCTGCCGTATCTGCAGACGTTCACCGCGGAGCGGGCCGCGTACCGCAACCTCGCCAACGGCATCAAACCGCCACTGACAGCGACGTACGACAATCCCTATCAGGAGTGGATCGGCGCCCTGATCCGAGCCGATGTCTACGGGTGGACCTGTCCGGGGGCGCCGAGCCGGGCGGCCTCGCTCGCCCGTCGAGACGCCGTGCTGTCCCACACCGGCAACGGCGTGTACGGGGCGATGTGGGCGGCCGCGCTCGTCTCGGCCGCGTTCACCGCGCCCACGGTCCGGCAGGCACTGGACACGGCGCTGACCGTCATCCCCGCGAGCAGCCGCCTCGCCCGCACCGTACGCCGGGTGCTCACACTCCACGAGACCCGGATGACCTGGGAGGACACGCTGACCACGGTGTCCGAGGAGACCGCCGGGCTCGGCTGGATCCACACGATCCCCAACGCCGCCGTCCTCACGGCCGGGCTGCTGTACGGCGACGGCGACTTCACCCGGACCATCACACTGACCGTCCGCGGCGGCCTGGACACCGACTCGAACGGCGCGACGGCGGGCTCAGTGGCCGGGGTCCTGTGCGGGGCCGCGGCCATTCCCGCGCAGTGGAAGGACCCGCTGGAGGACACCGTACGCAGCGCGGTGTTCGGCTTCGACGGCGTACGGATCAGTGAGCTGGCCGCGCGGACGCTCGCGCTGACGGAGTCGAAGGCCGAGGCCCGGCATCCGTCCGATGCGGGTCGCGATGTCCGGGGCCGGTCCTAGGTCCTGTCGTCGGCGCCCTCGAAGTCCCGTACGTACGGCTGGCGTTGGAGGTGGCACCCCTGCTCAGCCTGATCTGCCACTGCGCGGAGCCGGGCGGCACGTCCGAGGAACGGGTGCGGGGGCTCGTTACGCTTCGGGGATGACCACTCCAGACTTCGCCACGTACATCGCGGGCCTCCCCCGTGTCCTCGCCGGAGCCGCCGCGCTCTTCCGCGACGGTGACGGCCGGGTGCTGCTCGTCGAGCCGAACTACCGCGAGGGCTGGGCCCTTCCCGGCGGTTAGGCAAAGCATCCCTAGATGTCTCAGAGCATCGGCCCGGCAGCTACCTTTTCGCTGGAGAGTCGTTAGCCACATGGTCACCTCGTTGTCTCAGGGAGAGCCATGGACTACTTCTTCACGTCACGCGTCACCGCCCGTCGTCACTACCAGGCAGTGCCCGGAGTGGCTCTGGACGGGGCCACGTACACGAGCCGGAGCAGGGCTCTCAAGGACGGAACTCCCTTCTTCCTCGGCGCGGACATGCGACCGCTGGAGCCGCACTGCTCGTTCTTCTACGAGCTCGCCAAGACCCTTGAGGCCAAGTCGCTGCGGGACTACACCTACGACTTCCTCGACCTGGACGACTTCCTCGCACGCCTGGATCCCCCGTCCGACCTGCTGTCTGCCACCGAGGACGATCTGATCGCCTACCGCGATTACTGCATCGAGTACCGCGACGAGCCGATGGCGCCGGCTACCTGGAAGCGCCGCAGAGCCACAATCAACAGGTTCTACGACTGGGCCGTCGATGAAGCCCGGCTCCTCGACCGGCGCCCGTACTATCGCAAGAAGAACGGCCGCGACATCCTCAACTGGGGAGCGACCAGCGAACTCGATGTACGCCATCTGACGTTCGAGCAATGGTGGTTCCTGGACCGGGTCGGCCTGCGTGGGCTGCTACCCGACGGCACGGCGGATCCCGCCTTCCGCTCCGGCCATGCTCTGCGGGACAGCTGCGGCGGGAATCTCTCCATCACGACGGGCCTGCGGCTGCGGGAGTTCAGCGCGTTGCTCGACATCGAAGTCGGCTCTCCTCGTCGGGACGGCTCGACCAAGGAAGTCGAACTGCAGGCGATCGCGAAGTTCGGCCTTCCCAGAACCACTGAAATCCAGGACTCCACGCTGCGCGAACTGGACTGGTACCGACGGACCGAGCGGGCCGGTTTCCTTCGCAAGGCCGCGAAGAACCTGCACCGGCAGCGAGATGAGTTGTTCGTAGTCGATGACATCGACACGCGCGCGATGAAGGTCAGCGGCGTCCAGGACGGCCGGCGACGCACGTACAGGATCAAAGCGATGAAGGCGCCACTACGGCGGATCACAGTCATTGAGGGCGAGCACGGGCTGGAGTCTATGGCTCTGTTCGTCGGGCGCAACGGACGGATGATCAGCAGCCAGCGCTGGGAGCAGGTCTTTGCCGACGCGCACGCGAGAGCGGTGCGGGTCGCGGCCGAACACAATCTGCCGCTGGAGATGCCGGGGCAGGTCCGGATCCATGATCTTCGCCATACCTTCGCCGTATACATGCTGGAGCAACTGACCGAGTTGGTCCGCGCCCAGGACGAGGAACAGCAGCGCCTCACCGGCCGCCTGCACGCCTATGCGGCAGATCACGTGTCCCGTAACCCGTTCCTGACCGTCATGCGGCTCCTCGGGCATCGCCGTCCCGAATCGACCATGCGATATCTGACCTACAAGCGGAAGACGAACCTGCTCGTCTCCCGTGCGGTGAAGGACTGGAACGATCAGGACCGCACGTACGCGGACTTGGCCGCTCGCCAGGCCGCAGGGTGGTCGGATGTACAGTCCCGCCTCGGTGAGCCCGAAGTCGCCCACGCGCTGGGGGTGAGTCCTGAACAGGGGGCCGCCCTGAGTGCCGGCGAGCTCGACATGGGCGTCACCAACTGCAAGAACCCTCATGACTCGCCGCACAGCACTCCCGGCAAGCTCTGTCATGTCGCCCCGGCCATGTGCATGGTCTGCACCAATGCGGTCGTGTTCGTCTCCCAACTGCCGCAGCAGTTGTTGCTGTCCGATCACATCGAACGGATGCGCCTGACGCAGCCACCGCCGGTCTGGGATGCGGTGTGGGGCCGCCAGGCCAAGGCGCTGGCCGAAGTGTTCGAGGAATGCGCTGAGCACATTCCCGCAGCGCGCCGGGCCATCCAGGAGCAGGACATCCGACTGAATCTGTCGTTGGGCATGCGAACGGAGTACGACCGATGACCATTCCCGCCGCGATGGACAGGCCGGTCTCTCGGACCTTCGCTGACGATGAACCCGTCTACGCCAGTATGCCGGGGCAGCTCCCCGGCGTTCGGGGGCCGGCCTTCGGTCGCATCGATGAGTGGCCCTGCGATTGCCTCCGACGGCCGGCGAACAAGATCCCGGCACAGTGGAAGTGTGTGTTCCCGATCGATCCGGTCTGGAACTTGCGCGTACGGGAAGTGGCATTCAGCATGCTCAACCCCAATCACCAAGCTTTGCGGAACGCCGGAATCTTCCTGCCCAGAAAGAAGTGGGCCACCGCCACGGTCATCAAGGTCTGCTTCAGCGTGTCGCAGCTCGGGGCCTGGGCGCGTCGCGAAAAGATGCCGGACAGCTTGCACTTCTGGTCGCTCGAGGACTGGCAGGCCTACGTCGACCACTGTGCGTCAAGTACAAAACCGGAGTCCGTGCGCAGCGCGGTGGGAGCCGTACGCCACCTGGTCCGCTTCTCCGCCGTCCTCACAGGCACCGCCCCACTGGAAGACCCCTGGCCAGGTCGGACAGACAGCGACGTGGCCAAGGTCGCCACTGGTGACGAGCTGGCTACACCCTCGATCGCACCGGAAGTCTGGTGGCCGCTTCTACGGGCCGCCTGGTCCTATATCGATCGATATTCCGCGAGCATCCTGGATCAACGCGACCGCGAAGCAGAGCGGGCATCAGCACCCCGGCTGACCCAAGCCACCCTCAGTGCCGAAGTCATCAACGAAAAGCTGGAGTTGTGGCTGACCAACCCGGCCAACCTGGTACCCGTCAGCGACCGCGAGAACAGGGTCAACCCGAAGGGCTCACCCATCTGGAGCTCCTTGAGCCGAGCGGTGACGGCAGGAGCCAGCTCGACAGTCTTCGCCACCAAGAACAACCGGCAAGGCACGGAACGTCGGCAGAAGGTCACGCGGATGATCGAAAGCACTGGCCGGATCCGGCCTGTCCGCCCCACCGCCGCCAAGCAGTTCGAATCGGACTACGCCGACTACGCGACACGCCGCCGCTCATCACCGTCCATGGATGCCACGCTCCAGAAATGGCTTGCCAACCCGGCAAATCTCATCCCCGTTCACGCTGAAACGAGTCGGCTCGCTCCCGGAGAGCCGGTGTGGTCGGCACTGGAATCCCTGCTCTATGACACCTCGGAGCGGGTGGATGTCTTCGGCAGCGGCAGCAAACAGGGGCGCCGTCGACGCGATCTGGTGCTACAAGCCGCAGTCGGCGAGCGCCGGACCGTGTACTCGGACAGGCAACTGGACAGGGATCTGCGGATGCTCCGGGCATCCTGCTACATCTTCGTGGCGGCGTTGAGTGCGATGCGAGACAGCGAAATCCAGGAAATCCAGCGCGGTGCGCTCACCCAGCACTACGGAGCACCGGCGATCGGCTCCCAGAAATCCAAGGGAGATCTTTCAAGGCCACGCGCCAACTGGTGGATCATCGAGCCGGTCGCGCAGGCCTTGGCAGTGGCCGAACGGTTGACCTGGCACGACACGCACATCTTCGCCTCGATGGCGCCTCCCAGCGAGGACGGGCCTGCCGGACGAGCACGCGCCGGGATCTCGGCGGCCGACGACATCGACTTCTTTATCGAGACGGTGAATACCACCCGGCACCTCACTGGTCTGGAGGAGATCCCTCCTGGGCGGGTACGCCCGCACATGTTCCGCAGGACCATGTCAATCATCGCCAGCCAGCAGCCGGACGGCGACATCGCCCTGGGCATTCAGCTCAAGCACGCCGCGCGCCGGGCGCTGGCCAATCGCCTTACCGGTGCCTACGGCAAGACCGATGCCAAGTGGGCGAAGGAGTTCGACACCGATCTGCAGACCGCGGCGGCCCAGAAGCTGGCCGGACTCCTCAAGGCCCGCCGAAGCGGGGCCACCATCGCGGTCGGCCCCGGTGCCGCCCGTTTTCACGCCGGGCTCGACAAGGTCAACGCCGCCATCGAGGCGAACTCGACGCTGCGGGCCCAAGTCGCAGACGAGCGACTGGAGATCACCCTCCTGCGGGACGAGTTCGCGAACCTCCACCTGGGCACGGTCAACCACTGCCTCTGGAACGCTCCCACCGCAGAGTGCCACAACCAACTCCCGCCTGCTCAGCGCGGCCAGGCCCCACTGCTGGGCGCCTGCCAACCATCGCGTTGCCGCAATTCCGTCCTCACCTTGTCGCACGAGCGGATCTGGCGCATGGAGGAGTCCGACTTGATGGAGTTCCTGAAGAAGAAGCTCTCCAAGCCGCTGCGCGAGCAGGCCCAGACCCGGCTCGACGAGGTCCGCACCGCCACCGCGCAGATCGACAAGCTGAAGGAGAACCTCTGATGCCGGTGTCCGCCGCTACTGCCGTCAAACTCCGGGAAGCCATGGCCCGGCTCCTTGCCGGAGAGCCTCTGCACAGTGACGGCGCGCTGACCAAGGAGAATCTGGCCCGCGAAGCCCAGGTCAGCCATGCCAGTGTCCATCGGGCCGAGGACATCCTGGCCGAGTGGAACGCCCGCATCCCGCAACCTGTCCTCCGTACGCCTGGCGAGGTTCAGCGTGACGAAACCATCGCTGAACTCAAGGCGAAGCTCAGGAAGGCCAACCTGAAGGTCACCGAGCTGCAGAGCAAGCTTGACGCCCTGGCCACGGTGACGGCCAACCTCTACCACGAGAACATCGATCTGAAGAAGAAGCTGAGTAAGCAGCAGCAGAGCCGCCTCACCGTTCTCAACGGCGGAGTATGACGAGTCGGGATGCGCACGCTGAGGTGCGTATGTAGCCGAGAAGCACGACGGCAAAGGGCTCGGGAACCGGATTGGGCGGATCACTGCGGCCGAGGGGACATCTGCGGGTGGACCTCACCGTGTGGGCGCGACCAGGCCGATCTCATAAGCGAGGATGACGAGGTGGACCCTGTCGCGTGCGTCGAGTTTGGTGAAGAGCCGTGCGAGGTGCGCCTTGGCCGTGGCCACGCTGATGGAGAGCTCCTCGGCGATCTCGGTGTTGGACAGGCCGCGGCCGACGAGGGTCAGGACCTCGCGTTCCCGGCCGGTGATGCTGTCGACTACAACCCGGCTGGCGAGGGTGTGCTCGGGCCGTGCGGCGAACTCCCCAATGAGACGGCGGGTGACGCTCGGAGCTATGAGAGCGTCACCGGCGGCGACGATCCTGATCCCGTCGAGGATGGTCTCCAGCGGCATGTCCTTGACGAGGAAACCGCTCGCTCCGGCGCGCAGCGCGCCGTAGACGTACTCGTCGTCGTCAAAGGTGGTGAGGACGAGTACACGGGTCTTCGACTCCGGATCCGCGTTGATCCGGCGAGTGGCCTCGATGCCATCCATTTCGGGCATGCGGATGTCCATGATGGCGACGTCCGGCCGTAGCCGTTGGACCAGCTCCACCGCCTCGGTGCCGTTCCCAGCCTCCCCTGCTACCTGCAGGTCGGGGGTGTCGGCGATAAGGACACGCAGGCCGGTGCGGATCAGGGGCTGGTCGTCAATCAGAACGACACGGATCATTGTCCCGCCTCCACGGGTACCGGCAGCCGCGCTGCCACGCGGAAGCCGCCTTCCTGGCGCGGCCCGGCGCTGAATTCGCCCTGCAGCAGACTGACCCGTTCACGCATACCGGCGATGCCGTATCCGGAATCTGCGACGGTGCCGCCGCAACCGAGGTCGACGATATCGACGGACAGTTCGTCGAGGCGGTAGTCGACCGTCACGCTGCAGTCCCGGGTGCCGGAATGCCGCACCACGTTGGTGACCGCCTCCTGGACGATACGGAAGGCCGCGAGGTCGACGTCGGAGGGCAGATCACGTCGGTCCCCCCGCCATCGGACGTCGACCCGGACCCCGGCGGCTGCGGTCTTCCCAACCAGTTGATCAAGCGCGGCCAGACCCGGGGTCGGGTCGAGCGGCGCGGACTCCTGGTCGCTCTGCCGGAGCGCGCCGAGCATCCGCCGCAGGCCGAAGAGGGTCTCCCTGCTGGTGGCCTCGATGGCGTTGAGCGCGTTGCGCGTCTCGGCGGGCTGGGTGTCCATGACCCGGCTGCCCACGCCGGCCTGGATGGCGATGATACCGATGTTGTGCGCGACCATGTCGTGCAGCTCCCGGGCGATCCGCAGCCGCTCGGCCGTGACCGCCTGCTGCGTGGCCTGGGCGCGCACCGTGTCTGCGTGCGCCCGGTTCTGATGGATCGTGTTGCCAATCAGCCAGGCGATGACGACGGTCGACGCAAGGGCGGCCGGGACCGCGAGGTTGAAGAAGTAACCACTAGCAAGCCGCCAGAGCGTGTAGCCGGCCAGCGTGCCGGCCGGCAGCGCGGCGGCGAGTACCGAGGCGCGCCGTGAGCGGGTCGCAGCGGTGTAGCCCACTGCCGCGTCGGCCAGGAGGAAGAGTACGAAGGGTGTCTCCCGCACCGGCATCCCGAGGGAGAAGACGGTGCCCGCGAGCGCGATGGCCACGGCCGCCAGCGGGGCGCGGAACAGCAGCAGCGCGCCCACGGTCGTGACGACGGCGGTGACCAGGAGCGGTGCGTCTTCGATGTTGCCGTTGTACCGGAGCAGACGCAGCAGCTCGTCCGGTCGTTGGAACATACGCACCAGGATGAGGGCCGACCAGAAGGCCGCCACCCACACACCCGGTGGCACGCGTTTGAGCCGGGGTGGATGAGGAGTCGCGATCATCGATCGATCCTATCGATGCCCGTCCGCCGGGGCATTGGCCCACGGGCGTAATCCCCCGGGCTACCAGCCGGGCTCATAAGTGTGAACCACCGGCCGATGCCGGCTCCGCGCCCTCCCCGGCAGCTTGGACCCCGTGATCGAATCCACCCGACTGACCAAGCGATACGGCGACACCGTCGCCGTCGACAACCTGACCTTCACCGTGGAACCGGGCAAGGTCACCGGCTTCCTCGGCCCGAACGGCGCAGGCAAATCCACCACGCTGCGGATGATCCTGGGCCTGAACGCCCCCACCAGTGGGACCGTCACCGTGGACGGGGTTCCCTTCTCGCACCGCCCCCGCGGACTGCGCCACGTCGGCGCGCTGTTGGACGCTCAAGACGTCCACGGCGGACGCAGCGCACAGGCGCACCTGTCCGCTCTGGCCCGTAGCAACCGCATCCCGTTGTCCCGCGTGGACGAGGTCCTCCAAGAGGTCGGGCTGGCGAAGGTTGCGCGGCGCCGGATCGGGGGGTTCTCCCTCGGGATGAAGCAGCGTCTCGGCATCGCGGGGGCTCTGCTCGGCGATCCGCCAGTGCTCCTGTTCGATGAGCCCCTGAACGGTCTGGACCCCGAGGGCGTGCTGTGGGTGCGTGGTCTGTTCCGTCGTCTGGCGTCCGAGGGCCGCACCGTGTTCGTCTCCAGTCACATGATGGCCGAGATGGAGCACACCGCCGACCGGCTCATCGTCATCGGCCAGGGCCGGCTGATCGCCGACCAGACCCTGGAGGACTTCTCGGCCCGCAACACCTCCCTGGGCGTGACCGTGCACTCGCCCAACCTGGAGGCCCTGGAGGCCGTGCTGATCGCCGAGGGTGCGTCGGTGCGCCGGGAGAGCGACCAGGCAGTCCGGGTCACCGGTCTGACCTCGGCCCGGATCGGCGACCTTGCCCACCGGCACCGCCTGGTGCTGCACGAACTCGCCACCCACACCTCGTCCCTGGAGTCGGCGTTCATGTCCCTCACCGCCGACAGCGTCGAATACCTCGCAGGAGAAGCCCGATGAGCACAACGACGTTCTCCGGCACCAGTCCGTCCGAGCGCGCCGCCGAACCGGTGGCCAGGTTCGTCGACCTGCTTGCCGCTGAGTGGATCAAGATGCGGTCGCTCCGGTCCACCTACTGGGTGCTCACCCTCAGTGCCGTCGTCGCCATCGCGATCAACGTGAACGCCGTCCGCTCCGACCTGACGTACATCGACCAGCCGCATCCCCCGCTGCCCGGTTTCCCGCCCTTCAAGTACGACCCGCTGTTTCACGGCCTGGGCAGCATCGCCGCCGACGTCATGGCACTGGCCGCGGCCAGTTTCGGTGCCATTACGGTCTTCGGCGAGTACGCCACCGGAATGATCCGTACCACGCTCGCCGCCGCCCCCGACCGGCGTGCGGTGATCACGGCCAAGGTGGTTCTCGTCACGGCGATCACGCTCGTTCTCGGTGTGATCGTCTCCGTGACGTCGTTCTTCACCACCAACGCGATGCTGGCCTCACGCCACGTCGGCCTCTCGATCCACGACCCCGGCTGTCTGCGGGCCGTTGCGGCATACGCGCTGGTCATCCCGGTATGCGCACTCATCGGCATGGCGCTCGGCGCCGTCCTACGACACGCCACGGCCTCGATCGTCTCAGCAGTAGGCATGCTCTTCATCCTGCCCATGCTCTTCGGTGGCGAGAGGTACAGGTTCTTGAAGGAGATCGGCAACCACCTGCCGCTCGCCGCCCAGGGCCGGCTGACGCTGAACCCCGACTCCCAAACCAGCCTGGGCGCATTCCCCGCCACGATCACGGGCTCCTGGATAGCGCTCGCGGCCTGGGCGCTCGTCTCGGTGGCCGTCGCCGTGGTCGTCGTGCGGCGCCGGGATGTCTGAGACCGGCTCGGCTGTATGCAGCCCCTCTCCGCCCAGTACAGGGGGAAGCCGAACCTGCAGGATTCTGGAGTCGCCGCTGAGACACACCGCCCTCATCCATACCTCCTTGAGTCGCGCCGTGCAGCGCGCCTGCTGAGACGGTTGAGGGGTTGAGACATGCGAACTGTTCATAACGGCGGCACCATCGAGTCGGACGACGGGGAGACCCCGCGCCAGGGCGCGCGCCGCGAGACCGCCGAGGAGATCGGTCTCGACATCGTGCTCGGCCCGCTGCTCGCGGTCGACTGGGTACACGGGACGGCGCGGCCCCCGCTGGTCGCCTACCTGTACGACGGCGGAGTCCTCGGCGAACAGGAACTCAAGGCGATCCGGTTGCAGGAGGAGGAACTCCTGTCGTGGCGGCTGGTGCCACGGGAGGAGCTGGCCGAGTATCTGCCGAGCGCACTCGGCCGCCGGGTCCTCGCCGCGCTGGACGTGCTGGCCGAGGGCGAGGGAACCGCGGAGCTGGAGAACGGCCACCGGATGGGCTAGTGGCCGGTTGGCTCTGTCGGATTCGGCGGCTTCCCTACCTTTACTGGGCATTGATCGGCACAATTCCCGTGCGCCGCACTACGGCTCGAACTCTCGGCCGCGGGGGAGACGTCGGCGGCCCCGTTCGCCGACTTGTGGCGAGAGGCAGCCGAGGCGCGCACGAATCCGCATCTGCCCGGCAGCGGTCCCAAGCAGGACTACTACCCCATCGCTGGGAACGACATCGTCTCCCCGACCCTGCGCGACATCCGCCTCCAGGTCGCCAACCTCTCGGGAGCGAAGGACAGTTACTGCAGCCCGCCCTCCAACGCCCGGGAGCGCGCCGACTGGATCGCGGCGAACAAGGACATCATCAAGGCGGCGGCTCAGAACTCGGGGCTCCCGCCGGACATGGTCGCCGGTATCGCCTGGCAGGAGATCGACGGACAGCCCGGCATCCTGGACGACATCACCGACACCCTCCGCGAACAGGCCGATTCCCCACTCAGTCCGATCGCCCCCGAGAGCCTCCCCTGGCGTCTCGGCTGCGATCCCGACAACACGTCCATGGGGCCCATCGCCATCCAGGTGCGACGCGTAGCCGAGGTCCTCGGCTACGACCCCAACCACCTCACCGACCAGCAACGCGGCATGCGGCATGGTGGAGGATTCTCTCCAGGACCCTGCGCGGAACATCTTCATCGCCTCGGAGTACCTGGCCCAGCTCAAGGCGGAGAGCGAGTTCGCCAACGTGCCTGCGGAGGAGATGACGCCCGCCCAGTATCAGGAACTCGCCGCGCGTTACAACGGTGGCCCGTACTGGCAGACCGACGACGCCCAGGCCTACGGGCGTGGCTTTACGAACAATCTGGACGAGGTAAGGAACGCACTGCGCTGATGACCAGCCCTTCCCACGTGGACAACCACCGCGGCTGCCTGCGCCTGGTCCTCGCCGTTCCACTGATCCTGCTCACCCTTGTCGCTGCGTACTTCTGCTGGACGGCACTGACCATCCGTCCGTCCGGGCCCTGGGACGACGACGCGTATGCGGGCATCGTTCTCTCGTGCGTCCTGACCATCGGGGCTGCCGGTGCGGTGGCGGTGCTGTGGCTGCTGCCGTCGGTGCGACGGATCATGGGGTGGTGGTGGGTGGGCCCCGCCGTGCTGTTGGGTGTGATCGCGGTGATCCGATGGGTGACAGGCGGTCAAGCCGTCTAGGGCCATGGCTGCGTCGACCTACCCATATGGTCCTGCGGCGAGTGCTCCGAACGCTCTGTCCGACAGCCACGCGTCCGGGCTTGCGATTTCAGGGGTGAGTGACCGTGATCTGCAACGGTCCGCCGCCGGGCGCCGAGCCTTGGGACAGGCCTGCCACTATCTGCACGGTCCCGTCGGTCACCGCGAAGAGGCCGCCGTAGCCCCACCGACGGGCCTGTCCTGCCGAGCCGTTCGTGTCGGCGCGGACGGCTGGGTGCCGTCCTTGGAGACCGGCTGGAAGTAGTGGTCCAGCGCCCAGGCGGCCATGCGAGTGCCGGCCCGGCAGCCGACCGCGTCCGCCGTGCGGGAGTGGACGCCGCCCCACACACGGGCATCGACGACGTCCCGGTTGAGGCCGTCGGCGGACCCGTAGAACCGCGTGGTGCCGGTGACCTCGGAGGGGACGTGGAGGTCGATGCGCGAGGTGCCGAGGACGCCGGTCAGGGCGCGTGCAACGGCGGCGGCGACGGTCGTGTGGCCCGCGATGTAGTCCGGGTGTGGTGGGGTGAGGAGCAGCGGCTCCCAGGCCGGGTCTGCCGTCGTCGCGGGGTTGCCGTCGGTGTCGGCGAGGCGGATGGCGGTGATCGGCCGCCAGGTGCCGTAGTGGAGCTTGGCGTCCCATGCCGTGACGACGGCATCGGTCGCCGACGCGTTCACCGCGGCGAACAGCCGGGCCGTCTCGGCGATGCCGAGCCGGTGCCGGGTGGCGTGGTCGCGTACGGCTGTCTGGACCTGTTCGACCAGGTTGCCGCTGAAGAAGAGGGCGGTCTCGGTCTGCTGCGCGCTCCTGCCTGAGCCGGTCTTCCCGCCCATGGCCTTCAACTCCTGGACATCCTCGGCGTAGGCGGCCGAGGAGATGGCGGGTGGTCCGCCGGGGCGGAACTGCTGCGGGGAGGCGAGCAGGAGGGGGCGGAGCCTGGCGAGCCAGGTGTCGATGAAGGGCTGGAACGCGGGCCGGGTGGGCCGCCAGACCCCCGGTGCCGGGGAAGCGGTGAAAGGAACGTCCGCGAACCTTCCGTCGCCTTCCCGTAGTTCGATGATGCGGGCGGCGGCGCGCTTTCCGTAGTCAACGCCCCGGTCTCTGGCCTGACCGGCCGGAAGAGCGGCGAGCGAGTCCGCGTAGGCGGTGTCGAGCCGTTCCTTGAAGGCAGGGAAGTAGGTGAGCAGCACGTCGTGGGCCGCAGTGGCGGCGGCCGCCGCGGAGGATGCCTTGGCCGGACCGCGCTCGTGCCATTTGTACAGGGCGTAGCCGCCTTCGATCCCCACCACGGCGTTGTACACGGCGACGGAGACGAACCCCTCCCAGATCGCCGCCTGTCCGGAGGGGCGTGGGCCAAGGCTGGTCTTGATCGTGTCGGTGGCGATGGCGTTCCACTCGCGGACCACGGCTGCCGGGGCCGCCGCGGTCCGGGTGTCCGCGTCGTGGGGGCTTGTCGCGGCGGTGAGCGTCACGAGGGCGATGGCCGCGACGGCGCAGGTGAATCCCCGGACACGTGAACGCGGAGGAACGAGAAGAGGGGGCTCTTGATACACAGCGTCCTCCGTGGAGTCGAGTGCCCAAGGCTTAGCAACGGCCCACTGCATGAGCAAGACAACTCGCCGCAAACAGGGCAGGCCCAGGGCGCCCTCGACGCCTCACCGAACGCGACCACGTGCTCCCGTTCGCCTTCGACTGGCGGGTGCCCTTCGACAAGAACAGCGAACAGGCCATCCGGACGACCAAGATCCAGCAGAAGGCCGCCTGGCAGTATCCGGTCAAGCGATCGCGCTTGGTCGGGCAGCTGGACCACGTGGTCGTGAAACCCGGCGGCATTGAGGACTCAACAGCGCCCCGGTCGGGCCGATTTGTATGGCCGTATCCATCTGCGGACGTACGGCGCGGTGGAAGGCCATCTGCCGAGGAGCCGCGCGCCGTGGACGGAGATGGGCCGGCAGTCGGTCCCACTGGACGCGGGCCGGTGCGCGCTTGAGCTGACGTTGCCAGGTGCTGCGGTCGGGGTGCAGCCCGCGTACATAGCTCGACAGGCAGGCATCATGGGAGTCCGACGTTGGAGGAGTGACACCCTTGAGACTGGTCTCAGACCCCGGGTACGGCGAAGTGGATCTCTCCGCCTCGGCCGAAGAGCTGACGGGGTTGGCGAGCGCGGTGGCCCAGGGCGAGGGGCTGTTCAACTCCATCTTTTCGCCGGGCGGCAACGACTTGGCCGGGGTCGAGGTCAGAGGTACTTCCGGTCCCGGCGTCCTCATCCACCGGGACGCCGAGCGGCAGATCCTTGTGATCAGCGGTGACTCCGCCGGCAGAGCAGTACTCGCGGAGAATCTGCGGGACATGGCCACGGCCGAGGACGGCGGCCACCTCCACATCGACTATTTCCCCGGGCACCGCTACCTCGCCGAAGGGTCACTGCCCTTGGTGGTCAACAGCCCGCACGGAGGCATGCCAACCCGGTGAGTGGGCGTTTGGTCGCCGCGTTTGGTGATCGGAGGCGACCAGCGACCGGAAAAACCTGGAGCGCTCTGGTCTCTCTGCGGACTCCCGAATGGTTGTCCTGGCTGGCAGGATGGTCACCATGGAGATCATCCCAGGGCAAGGCGTGGCCCTCGTCAGGATCGGCGATCCGCGCTCGCAGGTCGAGGAGCGCGTCGGGTCGCCGTATCACGGCCCGGGCGGACAGCGGGCCGTCTACACCACCTCACCCACGCTGGTGATCACCTACGCGGCTGACGAGACGGTCGAACTCGTGGAGATCGGCTACAGCGGCGAAGGCGGCGATGCCGAAGCGCACTACGACGGGGTTCAGCTGACCCATCGCTTTCTGGATGACGTCGTCGCGGACCTCCACGCCCTGGGGCACTCGAGTACACCCTCGGACATCGGCCACGACTTCCACGCCGGCTTCTCCGTGTGGTCCATGCATTCGTTGTGGGCGCGCGACCTCGACCCGGAAGCCGGCGAGGACGACGAACGCGCGGTCTCCGAAGGAGTCTCGGTGGCGCCGTATACCTACTTCGCTGAAGGGTAGGGAGAGGCCGGGAAGTGGCGGGCCCGCCCGGAGAGCGAACGCACTCCGGTGTCATCCCTCCGCGACTCAGCCGGTGTGCCGGTCCGTGGAGAGTAGCCACTGCCAGCGTTGACGTTCCGTGACGAGGGTGGCGGCCACCAGGAGAGACACGAGGACTGCCGCATAGATGGGCCATGCCAACCATGCGGCGATCGCGGCAGCAGCGAGCTGGAGCAGCACGAGCAGGATCGTGACCGTACCCGAGACAGGGATGATCACCTGCGCCTTGTCTCCCGGAGTGGAGAAGACGGTCGGGAGGCCGATCAGTACCACCACCGCCAAGACGGCAAGCAGCCATGAGTACGTGGACAAGGCCCAGGGAGTGGCCACCCAGGCGACGAGTTCAGCAGCGAAGCGCAGGACCGATGCGATGCGGTCGTCCGGTCTCTCCATGTTCGCCCCCCACAAGCTGTGTCGACCACCAGCGGGAGAGCTTACGACCCCGCATCGGGCTGTGAACGCGCCTTGGTGATCCAAGTCAAGCCGTGTTCACGGACCTTGGGGGGACATCTCGTTCGGCGTTGCCGGTCTACATGCCGCGTTCCGGGCCATGGCTGACGCGTGTGCGCTCATCGGGCGCCATCGGCAGGTACTCCGGCACTACGGGGCCGGGGTCATACGCCGCGCTTCTGCATCCCGCCATGTCCTGCTCGATCAGGAACCGGTAGAGCCACTTGGCGACCGGTATCGGATAACCGGTTCAGTTTCCGTCCCCGCACGCGACGCACATACCGCCGGGGAAATCGTGGGCCTGGGGCACCGGGAAGATGACTTCCCGGTCCAGAGAAGCTGGCGGAATCAGACCTTGCCGGGTGCAGAAGGCAAGGTCCTGTAACCCGCAGATCAGTCAGGGGCCGGATTCAGGATCATCCGTCCAGTCCCGTTCCCACCGGGTCAGGGACCACGCTCGGGAGGTGTCGCGCATCCACTCCGGGAGGTTCCACCGAGGGGTGGCCGGATGCGACAGATGCAAGTGCCTGCCTAGAACGGCGGACAGTCGCTGTACCCCGTCGGCTCCGGCAGGGGTACGGAGGGGCGCGGCGTCCGCAGCAGCACCACGGCCTCCTCGGCCCGGCCCAGCTCCACCAGTAGCGGACCGAGAGCCCGTCGGTGGTCCAGGCGGTCCGTATCCAGGACGGCGACAGCTTCCTCCGGGCGTCCGGCGTCGGCCAACAGGGTGGCCAGGCTCTCCATCGCGTACGGGCTCCCGCCCTCGGGGTGCGCCCGGGCCTCCTCCACTGCCTCGTCCAGCCGTCCGCAGGCGACCAGCAGCGGGCCCCGCAGCCGGAACAGCTCCCACTCCTCCTTGCCCCGCCGGGCCTTGACAGCGTCCAGGTGGGCGAGCCCCTCCTCGGCGCGGCCCTCGGCGGCGAACAGCCCGCACAGCAGGTCGACGACCCAGTCCTCGGCACTGTCCAGCGCGCGCATCACCTCGATGGCCTCGGCGCCCCGTCCGTGCCGTGCAAGCAGTTGCCAGCGTCGTCCTCGCGAGCACCGACGTCGACCGCAAGACCAACGAGATCACTCGCTTCGCACCGCTGCTCGACCAGATCAGTGACCTGCGCGGCACCGTGATCACGTCACCTACCTCGCCGAACGCGGCGCCGACTGGATGCTGACCGTCAAAGGCAACCAGCCCACCCTGCACCAGCAATTGGCCGGCCTGCCCTGGCGGGCCGTCCCGGACGTCACCCGCGAGGCCGGCCGCGGACACGGCCGCCGCGAGATCCGCACCCTGAAGATCCTGAACGTCTCCACCGGCATCGACTTCCCGCACGCCGCCCAGGCCATCCAGATCCGCCGCCGGCGGCACCGTTTGGTCCAGCCGAGACGCTTCACCACCGAGACCGTCTACGCGATCACGAACCTGCACGTGCACCAGGCCCGGCCAGCACAGCTCGCCGCGTGGATCCGCCGCCACTGGCACATCGAGAACCAGATCCACTGGGTCCGCGATGTCACTTACGACGAAGACCGCTCCCAAATCCGCACCGGCACCGGACCACACGTCATGGCCGCCCTACGCAACGCCGCCATCGGCGCACTCCGCATCACCGGCGTCACCAACATCGCCGCCGCCAACCGCCACCACGCCCGCGACAGCACCCGACCACTGGCACTACTCGGCATCATCTAACGATTTTGCCGGGGCCCTGGGTGTCCATCGCACTACTCAAGGTAGTGGATGTCGTCTCCCGGGGATACGGGCGGCGGCTGCGGCGACGGTTGCCAGGTCTTCGCTCGAGAAGCCGGCGCGGCTCAGCACCGCCAGGGATTTGTTCGTTGCCAGCGTGCACAACGCCAGCTCTGCCGCCTCCTGATCATCGGCCCCCGCCGCCAGCAACGCCTGCTCCAGCATCGCCCGCAAACCGTCGATCATGGCGCGGACCATCGCCCGGCCCTCCGCGTCGAGGGCCGGGAACTGCGTTGCCGACACCGTGAGCAGGCAGCCATCCGGGACCGTCGGGTCGGCGATGCGGTTCAGGGTGACCTGCAGGTAGGCGGCCACAACGGCGCTCGGGCTCGGGTGGGGGCCTGACAGTGCCTGGTCGTACAGCGGGTGGTAGGTCTGCGCGTACCGTTGGAGGCTTTTCCGGAAGAGGGTGCTCTTGTCGCCGAAGGTGCCGTAGAGCGAGCTCCGGCCCAGGCCCGTGCCCTCGGTCAGGCGGTCGATCGAGGCCTCCGAATAGCCCCAGCGCCAGAAGACGTGCATCGCGCGTCGTAGCGCCTCGTCCACGTCGAATTGCTTGCGGCCCGCCATGGTTCGTCAGCCTACACATCTTGCACCGATCGTTTCAAGATGTGTATGGTCGCCGACATGACAAGTTGCACTGATCGTTCCATGATGAGTACGGCCGACGGCACGACAAGCTTGAGTTCACTGCGGCTGCCCGACGGGTTCACCGACGTCTTCACTAGCCGGCTCGTGGAGCTGAACGGGCTGCGGCTGCACGCGGTCACCGGCGGGGACGGCCCACCGCTGCTGCTGGTCGGCGGGTGGCCACAGACCTGGTACGCCTGGCGGGAAGTGATGCCCGCGCTCGCCCGCGAACACACCGTCGTCGCCGTCGACTCGCGCGGGGCCGGGCTCTCCGACAAGCCCGACGACGGTTACGACGCCGGCACGCTGGCCGCCGATCTGGTCGCTCTGATGGCCGCGCTCAGGCACGACCGGTTCGACGTGGTCGGCCACGACATCGGCATGTGGACCGGATACGCCCTCGCTGCCGATCACCCCGAGCGGGTGGGCCGGCTCGCCGTCGTCGACGCCATTATCCCCGGTCTCACGCCGACCCCATCGGTCTTCAGCCCGGCCGCGGTCAACCAGCGGCTCTGGCACTTCGGCTTCAACCGGCTCACCGACCTCAACGAGGAGCTGGTCCGGGGGCGGGAGCGGCTCTTCTTCGGCTACCAGTTCGCCAAGAAGGCAGCCACCCCGGACGCGATCCCCGCGTACGCCGTCGACGTCTACGTCGATGCGATCGTTGCGGATCCTCGCGGGCTGCGGGCGAGCTTCGCGTACTACCGGGCGCTGGACGAGACGATCGCGCAGAACGAGCAGCGCAAGAAGACCCGGCTGACGCTGCCGGTGCTCGCCATCGGCGGCGCGCGGTACAGCGGCGCGATGGTCGCCGAGACGATGCGGCTGGCGGCCGACGATGTCACCGGGGTGGTCCTCGACGATTGCGGCCATTACGTGGCCGAGGAGCAGCCGGCGCGGTTTACCGAGATCCTGGAGGACTTCCTCGGTGGCAAACCGATAGCAGGCGTGCCGCACGGCTGACACATTCGTGGCGGAGCTTCGCCGTGTCTGTCTTGCGCCCCCGCTCATTCACGTTGCGGCGCCTCCCGCGTGCCAAGAATCGACGGCGATGCGTATGCCGTCGGTGGTTCGCGAGGAAGAATGTCGATGTCCACAGTCAGCTACCGCAGGGTCCCGGCCGCGATGATCGCGGCGTTGCTCCGCGCCGGCGCCGGCCGCCACCCCATCGTCCAAAGTCGACAAAGCGATGCGACAGGCCAGCGGGCGATCACCGCCGACGGCAAGGCGTTACACGGATCTCGCACCGTCGACACTGCCGCCCGGCACGTGATGGCGGCCTGCGATCAGGTCACCGCCGCGGTGCTTGCCGACACTGACGTCGACGGCAGGACCAACGAGATCACCCGGTTCCGTCCGCTGCTGGACCAGATCGGCGACCTGCGCGACACACCGTGATCACCGCGGACGCGCTGCGCTGCCAGCGCGAGCCGTCACCTACCTCGCCGAACGCGGCGCACGCTGGATCCTGACCGTAAAAGGTGCGGTGGCCGTCTGGCACGTCGACCGACTGACCCGGTCCCCGCGCGAGTTGGAGGACGTCATTGACCTTGCCGACCGCCATGGCGTCGAGCTCGCCACGGTCAGCGGGGAGATCGACCTCGCGACACCGACCGGCCGCATGGTGGCCCGCATGCTGGGTGCCGCAGCCCGTCACGAGGCCGAGCACAAGGCCGAGCGCCAGAAGCGGCAGCGGCGCCAGGCCGCCGAGGCCGGGCGCATAGCCGGGGGAGGTAAACGCCCCTATGGCTACGAGGAGGACCGACTCACCATCCGTGAGAGCGAGGCCGAGATGATCCGTGAAGGGGTCCGGCGCGTACTCGCCAATGAGAGTCTGTCGAGCATCTGCCGGGACTGACAGGAGCGGAAGATCGTCAGTCCGGCTGGCCAACCGTGGAAGCCCGGCGGGCTGCGCCGCTTGTTCGCTTCCGCGCGGATCAGCGGACGACGTGAACACACGCCCCGAAGCTCATGGGAGACAACGCGCCCGCTGCTTGGTGAGATCGTCGCCGATGCTGTCTGGCCGGAGATCATTAGCCACGAGGACTCGGATCGCGTCCGGAAGGTTCTGAGCGACCCGACGCGACGTAGGAACGTGGAGGGCTCCACGAAGCGGAGCTATCTGCTCTCCGGGGTACTGCGCTGCGGCAAGCCCAAGGCCGATGGCAAGCCTTGCGGATGGGGGATGAGCGGTCGCCCGAGGAGCGGTGTACCGCGCTACGTGTGCCCGAACACGCCAGGTACGAACGCATGCGCCGGTACGGCCACGAACGCCGAGCGCACGGACGACCACGTACGTGACATGGTGCTCGCCGCCCTTGAATCACCCACGTTTGTGGAGAGGCTGCGAGAGCAGGACACGGCGGGCACCGATCTGTACGACGACGTACGGGCCGATGAGCAGGAGCTCGAAGAACTGGCCCGCGACATGGGAGAGCGACGTACCAGCCGCAAGGAATGGATGATCGCGCGGCAGCCGATCGAGGAGCGGTTGGAGCGGAACCGCGCGAGCTTGGCGAAGGTTTCCCGTGTGGCTGTGCTCTCGGGGTTCGTTGGCACTTTCGAGGACATGCAAGCGAGGTGGAAGCGGATGAATAACTCTCAGCGCCGAGCCATCATTACGGCGTGCGTCCGCTCGATCGAAGTGCGTCCGGCGGACCCGCACAAGCGGTGGGACCCCGATCGCTTCGTCTTCGATTGGGTCGCCCAGGGCTAGGCGAGCCGTCGAGCCGTACTGGATCAACGAGCTCGAAAACCTGCGCTACACGCTCGATCACGGCGAGATCCTCGATTACCGGGGGCAGCCCTTGCCGGGCACGAGACGCGGTTACCCGCTTCCGAAGCTCATCCGGCACCAAGGGCGCCCCCTACGAAATCGCCTGTCGCTTCCCGGGCCGCCTCTCGGCTGGCAGCCAAGTCCGCCGCGATGCCCGAAGCGATGAGTGCCGCGCCGGGGGTGTGGCCGGAGCCGACGTAGCGCCACTGCCGTTCGGTGACTGCGTCGGGTATGTCGGAGGATGTGGCCGCGGTAGCCGAGTGCGTGAGCCCAGGCCCGGAGGCGGAGGGGCTCGTACTCGGGGAGGCCGCCGAGGTGCCAGCAGGTGCGCATGAGGGTGCGGACGTGGTCGCTCACGGGTGCCGTCTCGATTTCGCCCCAGCTGGCGAGCGGGTGGTCGGTGCCGGAGCCTGTCTCGGTCGCGCCCTTCGTGACGTACTTGGCAACGTACGCGGCGACAGCGTCGTCGTCGGGTCCGTCGCCATCGGTGTGCAGTGGACGGGCGTCGATCTGGACTCCCCAGCGGAGGGCCAGCTCACCCACGGCCGGGCTGTACGGCGTGCGGACCAGGACCCGCCGGGCGGAGGCGCGCACGGCATCGATGAGCAGTTCCGCGGTCCCCCAGGCCGGGGGTTCGTCGTCGGGTCCGTTCGGGCCGTCGAGGCGGACGACGGCGTGCACGTGGACGGCCGCCCGTTTCTGGTACTCGGCGACGCGGGCGAAGGACAGCCGGGCGTGCCGGGCGAATCGGGACTGTACGACGCCGACCGAGGAGGCCAGGCGCCGCCGGACGTCGATGACGAACCGGTCCCACAGCTTGGACGCGTGTGCGTGCCACAGCACATGGCCCGTGTAGTCGTAGCAGTCGGCGCACAGGGGTTGGCCGACGAGGGAATCGGTCGCGTCGTGGACGGCCCCGCAGCCGAGAGGGCGCCCGTGGTCTCACTCGGACCGGTCGCGACGGGGACGGTAGCGCTCCCCGGCACCGTGCACGGGCCCGAAGGACGGAGCGGTCAGGGTGACGAAGAGCCGGGGCCGATGACGGACGTTGGCAGAGATGTTCTTGCCGCCCAGGAGGCCCGCGCGGACGAGGTGGAAGGTGTCCCCGGCGTGGAGGCGCGAGCACGGTGCGCAGACGGTCGCGCGTCGGTTGCGGCAGCGGACGAGGAGCCGTTCGCCGGCTTCGGTACGGGTGTCGTAGCGGTGGATGATCTCGCCGGTTGTGCCGTCCAGGGTGGTGGTCGAGCCGGAGAGGTGGACGGGGTGGGAGCAGCCGCCGATTGCGGTGATCTGCTCCAGCCAGCGGGTGAACTTCGGATCTTGGGCGATGCGGATCGCGTCTCGGTCGGTTTCGGTGAGCTGACGCAGGCGCGCCGCGCGGTTCAGGGCGGCGCGCCTGTCAGCCGGGGTGAACTCGGGTGTGATGGTGGTGACCTTCCGGGGTGGGCCGCCGAAGCGGCTCGGGTGATGGTGGGTGGCGCGCAGTCGTCCATGGGGATCACTCCTTGGGTGGTCGGGCGGGGATGGGCTGGGTCAGCGGATGGTTCCGGTGCCGCGGCAGACGCGGCAGCGGTGGAGCCGTCCGGTCCAGGTTCTGCGGGCTCCGTCGCCCTTGCAGTGGGGGCACCTCACGCCGGGCATGGGCATGGCGTTGGTCCTTCCTGCCGGTCTAGAAGTGGGAGAAGCCGCTCAGCACCCAGGTGAGGAAGCCGTTGATGGTGAGGCTGACGGGGGTCTGGCCGAGGTACATGCCGAGCGCGGCACCGAGCTGGGCCAGGCGGAGCAGGGGCGTGGAGCACTGTTCGGCTTCCGCCTTGCTCTCACGCCGGCCATCGGAGAGGTGGAGCTCCGCGATCTCGTCGACGATCACGACGACCGGCATGGGACGCAGCTTGTCGGGGAGCTCCCAGATGGAGCGGACCCCCGCCGTGCGGCAGGCACGCATGCGCTCCAGGGCCGATATGCAGCACGACGGCCCCGGTACCATCAGGCACCGGGGACCGTCGTGTCCCCTCCCGGACCACCCCAGTTGCTGCCAGGCGCGGGGGTGGTCCGGTCTCGGTATGAGGTTGTGAAGCGCGGCCCCTCGCTCGGGAGGGGAGCCCCCGGGATGGTCCGAGGAGCCGCGCCTCTTGTGGCCGGAGTGGTCAGACTCCGGCCAGCGTCCGGCCCGCCTTCCACTCCCGATCGCGTGGGAGTAGACAGGGGAGGTGGCCCGGAGATCTCTTACGTCGTGCCGTCGAGGTCGAAGCGGCACCACACGCCTCGCGACCGGGCACAACCCACCGGGCTCTCAGCTTGGGAAGCTCGGGTTCTACGGCGCCGAGAGGCTTGCTGACCTGCTGCTGAGCGGCGTCATGGCCTGAGGGTGTGCTGGGTGGGGTGACTGCTGTTCCCCGTGGTTCCCCGCAGTATCTGCCACGGGATTGGCACGGGAGCACGTTCAGGCGGGTGAGTCAGTCGCGCCGCGAACTCGGCACGCCGATGTCGGCGCCGAGGTCGGTAGAGGCGGTCAACGAGTGGGCCGCGGTTCTCAGAGTGCGGGATGTGGCGTTCCGTCGGTCTTGTCATCGCTCGATGGTGTGATGTTGGGGCATCGCTGGTGGTCAGGAGTTCGGGGTTCGCTTGAGTTGTGGCATGAGCATGCGCAAGCCGTACCCGAGTGATCTCACCGACGAGCAGTGGGAGCTCCTCGAACCCGTGATCACGGCATGGAAGGCCCGGCATCCGTCAGTCAGCGGGCATCAGGGGAAGTACGCGATGCGGGAGATCGTGAACGCCATCCTCTACCAGAACCGCACGGGTTGTCAGTGGGAGTTCCTGCCCCATGACATGCCCCCGCCCGGAGCGGTGAAGTACTACTTCTACCTCTGGCGCGACGAGGGCACCGACCAGGACATTCACGACCTGCTGCGCTGGCAGCTGCGGGAGAAGCGGAAACGATTAGCCGACCCGAGCCTGGTGGTCCTGGACACACAGAGCATCCACGCCGCCGTCGGCGTCCCGGCCACGACGACGGGCCGGGACGCCGCGAAAAGGGTGCCGGGCAGGAAGAGATGCCTGGCCGTGGACGTGCTGGGCCTCGTCATTGACTGCGTCGTCCTGCCCGCCTCCGCGCACGAGAACACCGCCGGCATCGCCCTGCTGGACGCTGTCACCGAGCAGTGCGACACGGTGAAAAAGGCCCTGGTCGACCAGGGCTTCAAGAAGAAGGTCGTCGAGCACGGCAAGAACGTGGGTATCGACGTCGAGATCGTCGAGCGCAACCCGGACGACAAGGGCTTCGTTCCACAGGCCAAACGGTGGATCGTGGAGCAGACGAACGGGATCCTAATGTTCTACCGCCGTCTCGTACGCGACTACGAACACCGCCCCGCCTCCTCCCGCTCCCGCGTTCTGTGGGCGATGGCCTCCGTCATGAGCCGTCGCCTCACCGGAGCCACCAGCGCCTCCTGGAGGACCGCATGAGCGAGAACCCGCAGGTCAAAGTCATCCTGGAACACATCGAGACCCGCGAACGCGAACTGGACGACCAGGCCGGGCAGTTCCGGGCCCGCATCGAAGAGCTCACCCGGCAGCTCGGCGAACTCGACGCGGAGAGCGAGAACCTGCGCATCACCCGCAAGACCCTCCTCACTCTCCCGCTGCCCTCACCCTCCACCGGGCCGGACCGCCCCGACATCCCGGACCACCCCGCCTACCAGCAGATCCTTACCGCCCTGACCGACGCGGGCCGGCCGATACGCGCCCGCGACCTCTGCCAGGCCCTCGACCTGCCGATCCTCCCGAAGAACACCGAAGGCATCCGCTGCAAACTGAAACGCCTGGTCAGCCGGGGCATCCTCATCGAACCCGAACCCGGCCTGTTCGCCTGCCCCGGCGCCTGAGGACCACCCCCCACCCGCGACCAGCGGTCCTTCCACAACCTCAACCACGAAACGGACAAGAGCCCACGTTCCGCACTCTCAGATCGTTCTCCCATCCCGGGAGGTCGTCAGGGCCGATCCATTCGCTGTAGTCCGCTGCGACGGAGAGGAACCGTGTTTCCTCCTGGGTGCGGGCCGCGACCGTCATTGACAACCGGTCGGCTACGCCCTTGGGGCTCAGCTCGTCTTTCGCAAGACCGAACGCGAGTCTCACGAGGAGGCATCGGCCGGCTGCCTCCTCGTCGGGAAGAGGTATGCCGAGTTCGTGCAGGGCTTGAACATACAGCTCACGGATCTCGGTCTCGTCGCTCCTGCTCGGCAGTCCGGCGAGCTCGCGCAGGGCAGGGGAATCACGCCCGTCGACGAGCGCATGCGCAGCGAGCATCGGGAGCTCCTCGGGTCGGAGTACCTCCGCTACGTACTGCCAAGCGCTGTGCTGCAACCGATCGATGGGCCAATGGTGGAGGCGATGAGACGTCCTGACCAGCCGATTGCCGTTGTGGCCTCGGCTTCTTCTTGCCCTGGGTCTTGCCGGGGATCTTGATGACCTGGGTTTTTGCTGGTCAGGGCGGTGGACGTGAGCCCCTGAGTGGTCGCCATTTGGTCGTTGTCGGCTGCTGTCGAGCGGCGTCGGACGGCCCAGAGACGGCCCAAGATTGGGCGGGCCGCCGACTGGATGCGGAGCACGCCACGAGGCGGTGATGCCTTACTCGTCCCCGTCGGGCAGTCCATGGCGGCAAACCCTGTTGTCGACGAGCCACCGATCAGCTTCGATCACAGCCGTGACCGATGGTGTCGCAGTCAACGTTGCCGACGACCACATCCTCAGCAACCAGATCATCCGCGGCCTCAAGACACTCCGTGACCACCTGGGCTGCTCGCTTCATGAGGCCCTGGACGTTTTTGCCGCCAGGTACGAGGTGCTGAGGGTGGAACGTCCAGACGATTTCGTATGCACCCGTGACGAGTACGGGACCGGCTTCTACTCGTGAGGGTGCGTCCGCTGCTGATGAGACTCGATGTCCAGAGCACTCAGCTTGGGAAGCTGCGATCACTTGTGGCCGGTTCGGACGCTGACCTGGCTGAACGGCCACAGCGCGGCTTCGTCGGGCTCGGCTGCTTTCACCGTGATTCCCCGCTGTTCCCCGCTCTGTCTGGTGCGCTTGTGGTGCGGCAAGGGCGCTGTGGACGACCGGCCCGGCGTGTTCGAGGAGCGGTGGTGGTCCGCGAACCGGCGATCTGCACCAATACGACGTGAGCGACCGGTTCCATCCGAGGCAGACCGCGTCCGTGCGTCTTGGAGGCATCGTCAGCCGACCGGGCGAACCGGCTCCGTCGGATGTGCGGGGATGCGACCCGCCGCTGTGCCGATAGCCGCATCCCGCCGAGCCGGACACTCCACTGACCGGCGGAGCGCAGATGGTCGAGCTGGTGGTCGGTGGTGACTCCATGACCGCGATCTGGCAGTGGTCCGCCCGCGCCCCGCAGGTCAAACTGGCCCGCCTCGGCGCCCGGTACGACCCGCTGGCCGGCCAGTACCTTGTGCCCAGCGAGCGCACCTTCCGCCGCGTGCTCGCCGACCTGGATGCCGACGTGCTGGACGCGGCGACCTGCGCATACGTCACCGACGTCGCGACCGGAAAGGCACCGACGCCCGAGGTCCCGGACACCCCGGGGCCCATCGAGCGCGAACAGCGCCGCGCCGCCCAGCGGGCCGTGGAACACCCGGCGCCGGCCGGGCTGCTGCCCGCTGCGGCTCTCGACGGCAAGGCCCTGACCGGCGCCCGCACCGAATCGGGGCGGGTCTTCCTGGTCGGGGCGGTCGACCACGCCAGCGGCGCGGTCCTCGGCCAGAGGCAGGTTCCGGACAAGCGCGGCGAGGGCGAGGCGGCCCGCATGCTGCTGGCCCAACTCGCCTTGTCCGGCCGGGTGTTCACCCTGGACGCCCTGCACACCACGAAGAAGACCGCCCACCTGATCACGGACCGGCTCGACGCCCACTACGTCCTGATCCTGAAGGGGAACCAGCCGCTGGCCCGCGCCGCCGCCCAGGCGCTGCTGGCCGGTACCGACGCCGAGTGGACCGAGACCACCGAGGCCGAGGACGACCGTGGGCACGGGCGCACCGAGCGTCGCACGATCCGCACCGCCCAAGCCGACGACGCCCTCTTCCCCGGCGCGGGACAGGTCTTCCGCCTGCGCCGTGACACCGGCGGCCTCGACGGAACCTGGACCGGGAAGGAGATCGTCTTCGGCGTCACCAGCCTGCCCGCCCACCTCGCAGGCCCCGCTCACCTCAACCACTACGAGAGGGTCCACTGGTCCATAGAAAACAAGATCCACTGGGTGCGGGACGTCACCTTCCATGAGGACAACTCCCAGGTCAGGACCGGCACCGCACCCCGAGCACTGGCCAGCTTCCGCAACCTGGGCATCAGCACGCTCCGCCTGGCCGGACGAGCCAACATCGCCCACGCCCGCCGCGATCTCCTCAACCACAACGACGCCTTCGCCGTCTACGGCATCTGATCAACTACCACGAAGCCGGACACAACCGAACAACGCCGGGGCCGTGGAGCTGGGCAGGCTCTGCCGAGCCACCGTCGCGAAGTGAACGAGCTGAGCAAGTACTGCCGGATCAACGCCCGAAGTGTTGTTCTGCGTAAAGTTGCTCTGCGTTCCGACTGCAACGTTCTGCGACCCGTCGATCTTCACGTGGAAAGTCGGGCCGCTGGGGGCCTGCGACGGGTTGAGGAACTCGGACACGGGCTTGGGGTGACGCCGATATCGCTCCAGGATTGCGCGTTAAGGATTGATCATGGTGCTGTGGTCTTGCCGAGGTGGCGGTAGATGGTGGGTCGGGTGACGCCGAACTCGTCAGCGATCTGCTGGACGGTTAGTTCGCCGGAGTCGTACATCTCCCGCGCCAGCTTTACCTGACGGGGGCCGAGCTTGGGTTTTTGCCCTCCGGTGCGGCCTCGGGCGCGGGCGGCCTCCAGACCGTCCACTGTGCGCTCCGACATCAGGGCGTGCTCGAACTCGGCCACCGCGCCGAGAATCTGGAAGAACATCCTGCCGACGGCGGTGGAGGTATCGATGCCCTGGTCGATCACGACCAGGTCGACGCCGCGGGCCTGGAGGTCCTTGGACAGCTCGATGAGGTTCTCCAGGGAGCGGCCAAGGCGGTCGAGCTTGGTGACCACGAGTTGGTCGCCCTCGCGGGCGACGAGGAGGGCTTTGCCGAGTTCGGGGCGGCGGGCGAGCTTGCCGGATGCCTTGTCGGTGAAGATCTGTTCACACCCCGCGGCCTTCAGGGCATCTTGCTGCGCTTCAGGGTTTTGATCCCGTTTAGATACCCGAGCGACGCCGATTCTCATGGCGAGAACTGTAACGCAAACAGGGGTATGCGTGACATAGACGCGTACGTGGGTAGCGTTACATACGCGACCTGGGGGAACGTCAGATAGATCTTCGTGTATCGCGAACGATCGTTACCGATCCAGTGGGGTGGGGCACCTCCGAGGGGAAGGCCGTGTGGGATGACCACGTGCGGCGCAGCCGGCAAGGAGATGCCGGGAGCGTTGTCACTGGTGTGTGGGAGGCTTCCTGCATGCGAAATGAGCTTCCGTTGACGGTGATCGGGAACCTTGTGGACGACCCGGAGTTGCGGTTCACGCCTGCGGGGGTCCCCGTCGCTCGCTTCACGGTGGCCTCGACCCCGCGTACGTTCGACCGTGATACGAACACCTGGCGGGATGGGGAGCCGACGTTCCTGGACTGCAGCGCCTGGAGGCAGCTGGCGGAGAACCTGGCCGGGTCTCTGTCGAAGGGCGCCCGCGTGGTGGCGGCAGGCCGGCTGCGGACCGACCGGTGGGAGACCCCGGAGGGAGAGAAGCGCTCCCGGATGGTGCTGGACGTCGACGACGTGGGCGCCTCGATGACGTTCGCGACCGTCACGATCACCCGTACCACCCGCCCCGCCCCGCCGCGTGAGACCGCGCCCGACGACCCGTGGGCCACAGCCAGCCCCGTGCGGCCGGCAGCTCCCGTCGACGACGCAGACGACTCCGCTGCGGAACCCCCGTTTTGATCTTGGGACGCTACGGGTAGACGTTGCCAACCTCGACCAGCCACCACCGGTTTTGCGCGAAGGCCAGCACCACCGTGACCCGCCAGCCGGGCTGCGCCAGTTCGCTGGCCTTGCGGGGGACGGGGAGCGGTCCGATGTCGCCCTGGAACCACAGCTTCCCGGGCTCGACCTTGGTGATCTGCATGGGGATGCCGTCATCGATCCACCGCCCCGCGGCTTCCGGGCTACGGACTGGGCAGTTGAGGGTGAGCTGGTAGAGAGCGTCGGCGAGACGTTCGGCCTTGGGCAGATCGCGGGCGGCTTCGGTGGCGCGCTCGGTCCCGCTCGCCGCGGCCGCTTGGTCGATCACACCGTGTTCGGCGAGCCAGCCGACCAGCTTCTTGGTCACCGTGCCCGACGCCTGCAGCAGTTCCTGCCCGGCCATGACCTTACGGATCATGAAGTAGCCGAGGAACTCATCCAGCATGCTGTCGATGTAGGAGGCGTCCATCTGCGTGCAGAACGCGTCCTCATCGCCGTCGTCATAGGCGCGCCGCCAGCGGTCGTGGTCCGCTCCCGACAGCAGGTTGGGGCCGTATCCGTTCATGCAGTCCCGCAGCAGGCCGATCACATCGTCATAGTTACGGAAAGTACGTGGGGCCAGCCGCTCCCGCTGTTCGTCCAGGAACCGGCTCAGCGCTTCATCGATCGTGATCGGGGCCATGCCCGGCAGTGTGCCACCGACAACGCCCGCAAGACGACCTGAGCCGGCGTCGCCGGGCCTGGTGGAGGCTTGCCTCTTTCGCATGCTGCTTCTCCCGCGACTCCAGCGGCCCGCCGACTGCGCCGCCATGGGGTGTGTTCGGTGAAGCCGGTGGGGCATTTTCTGCGGATGCACCACAATGCTCGGGTGAGTCCAGTGAGCAAGCCGCGTAAGAAGTCCGGCAGCAGCGCCCGACGGCCGTCCCGACGCTCTGGTGGCACCGCCCGGTTGCGGCTGCCGGGGCTGAAGCCGGTGTACCGAGCGTTCTGCGACGCGGGCCCGGACTTCGCCGCCCTGCCTGATGCTCTCGAAGCGGAACTGTGGATCAGCACCCACCTCGGGCTGCTGCAGGAACGTAGCCCTCACCCGGCGAGTCTGGCGACAGCGTTGCTGGATTTGGTCGAGGAGCTGGAGCGGGCTGGGCGCCCCGAGGCGTGCGCGATGCTCCGCGGCTTGGCGGCTGTCGGGCCGGCAGCGCTTCACGAGCCCGCGGTCTCGGCCGCCGACCGGATGTCCGCTGCTGCCGCGCGGCAGGGCCGGTCCTGGCCGCAGCCACGCTGGCTCGACCTGCTCGGGCAGGCCATGCCCGGTGACTGCTGGCATACCGTGGACCGCTACGGCGAGCTTGAGCAGATCCTGTGCACCTTCGTTCACCGCGACGGCGACCGCCTGCACGGCATCCTCATCGAGCGGGACGACTCCTGGCACGGGGCCGCCACCGACATCACCGTCGTCGACGACACCGAGGGATGCCGTAAACACCTGGCCAAGACCGCCCGCAAGGACGGAAGCGAGCTGCTGCCGCTGACGCACACGGCGGCTCACCACGCCGTCAAGGACGCCTTGACCGCCTTCCTGGCCCACGGGCTGGCAAGCCCCGCCCGGCCCGATGTCCGACCGGACTCAGAGTTCTTCGAGACCACTGCTTTCGCCGTCGCCCGCAGCCGGCAACTCGATCCCGGCACCTGCGAACCCGACAGGCGGCCACTGGCCGAAATCTGGGACGAGACAGCCCGCGATGCGCTGGCCAGCGAGTATCTCGCCTCCCCGGCCGGGGCCGCGCAGGCTACCGCGACCGCACGGGTGGCACCCAAGCTGCTCATCGGGCTGTCCGTGGATGTTCTGGGCCGGGACCCGCGCCGGATCGGACCGGGCACCCTCACCCGGATCTTCACCGATGCCCTGCCCGGCTCTCTCCTCCTGCCTGACGCCTTGCTGGACGAAGCGTCCGCCGCGATCAGCAGCTACTACACCTGGGTGGCCGAGCAGTACCTGCCCAAGCAGGACCGCAAGGAGGTGCTCAGGACACTGCGCCGCCGGATAGCCGCCCTACCGCGGACACTCGCAGCGTTCCCGGCGCACCCGCTGCGGGCATACATCGCCGACATCGACCACAACGGGCACGACGGCGATGTCCTGCAGGCCGTCATCGACCGGCGCATCTTCGCCGTCCCCGAACCCGGGCACCGCTGGGTCCCGCGCGACATCGACTCGGACGAGGTGGACGACCTCGACCCCGCCGACGAGGAGGAACGCGCGCTGATCGTCCAGGAGGAGATGCGAGCCCGGAAAGTACCCCGACGCCTGCACCCGGTGCACGAGGTACTCGCCAACCAGCTCTGGCTGGACAACCCGGCCCAACTGTGGCCGGCCGCTCAGCGGCTGCGCGACGCCGGCCTGTCCCGAGAACAGGTCCTGGACCGACTGGCGGACGTACTGTCCGGACATCTGAACCAAGTCCTGCGGGCCGCACCCGGCCAGGCGCCCGGCCTGGAGCAGTACACCCAGGCGCTGGACGCCCTGGGGCCCCGCGCCTGATGCCCTTGGTCGGGCGAACCGGAGCAAGGGCATCAGGCAGTCGGTCAGCCTGTGCCCTGCTCGGCGTGCGGGTCGCGCAGCGGGCGCAGGGCCTGGCCCGGGTGCGAGCGGACGATCGGGTAACGACCGTGAAAGTTGACGTGCTCATGCATCAACGGGGAAAGCCGGGAGCGGATCTCCGCAGAGACGCTGACACCGCCGGCCTCCAACTCCTTCACGGCGGCGTCGATGTAGAGGCTGTTCCAGAAAATTACTGCGTTCAGGGCCATGCCCAGGGCGCCGAGCTGGTTTTCCATTCCGTCCCTATAGGCATGGCGTATCTCGCCCAAGCGGCCGAAGAACATCGCACGGGCCAGCGCGTGGCGGCCCTCGCCGATGTTCAGCTGCACACCGATCATGCGCCGGTACACCTCGGAGTCGATGAACTGCAGCAGGTGCAGGGTCTTGAAGATCCGCCCGTACGCGGCGAAGGCGTCGCCCAGGCCGGTCATCCGGTCGCCGTTGTTCATCATCCGCAGCAGGTCGTAGGCGCGGACCGTGCCGGTGGTCAAAGAGCCGGCCACACGGAGCATGTCCTCCCAGTGGTCGCGGATCCGGGCGGCCTGGACCCGCTGGCGCGAGAGGGGCTCCAGCGGCCCGTAGTGTGCCGCCATGTCAAAGCGCCACAGCCGGGCGTCGGAGATGTCCGCGATGCGCGGGGAGAACTGGTAGCCGCAGATCGCGAACAGCCCGAACACCAGGTCGCTGACGGACCCGGTGTCGGTGATGACCATCTCGGGGCGGATCGGGCCGTCCAGGTTGAAGACCGCGTCCAGGATGCCCAGCGAGTCGCGCAGGGTGCCCGGCATGACGATCCCGCCCAGGCCCATGAAGCGGTCCGAGACGACGTTCAACCAGGTCACGCCGCGCCCGGTCGAGAAGTATTTGGGGTTGGGCCGAGTGTGGATGGAGCGCACCGGCACGGTGAAGCGCATGCCGTCGGCCGAGGCGACGTGCCCGCCACCCCAGTCCTCGGTGATCCCGATACCGTCCTGAGCGCCGACCAGTAGCCCCGACGCGGCGCGCAGTCCAGGCAGGTGGAAGTAGCCGTGGTCCGCGCTGACCAGCCGGCTGCGGGTCAGCGCCCGCTCGCCGGGCTTGATGACCGGCTCCATGCCGATGTTCGTGGACTTATGGACCAGGAGCGCGGTCAGCGTCAGGTCCAGATCCTCGGGGCGGGCGACCTGGCCGCTGATGTGCTCGATCGCGTCGTACATCCCGGTACGTGCGTGGACCTCCAGCAGCAGCTCGGGGTAGTCCACCCGCGGCATCATCGCCTGGACCGCGTCGTGGACCACCTGGTAGCCGGCCGGCAGCGGGTCCGCTTCCAGTCGGTTCAGACTGATCTTCCCGTCCACGATGTCAACGGCCGCGTTGCCGGGCAGGCTGTCGGCGACATGCCGGTACATCTCATCCAGGAGCACCTCCAGCTCGCCCAGGTGCTGGGGTCCGGCCGGTAATGCTGCTGGATTGAACGTTAAGGACTTGATCATGGTCTCGGTTCGGTCATTGGTGGGACGGCTGTGATCTCCGCTGCTTAGCGTGACGATCTGTGACAGTTGAGTACCTCTCAGAGGATCAGATAGGCCGGTATGGACGCTTTGCCGGGGAGCCGTCGGTTCAGGAGCTGGAGGAGTTCTTCCGGTTGGACGCGGTGGCGCTGGAGAAGGCGGCGTCCAAGCGACGTGCGCATAATCGTGCGGGCTGGGCGGTGCAGTGGGGCACGGTGCGGATGCTGGGCACGTTCCTGAAGGTGCCGGCTGAGGTGCCGCCGGGTGTGGCCGCGTTCGTGGCGGAGCAGTTGGGGATCGATGATCCGTCGTGTCTGAAGGCGTATCCGGAGCGGTTGCCGACGCAGCACGAGCACGCTCGGGAGATCCGGGAGCTGTTGAAGGTCCGCGACTTCGAGGACGGCGACCTGGCCTTGCGGGAGCACATCGCGGGCCGTGTGTGGGTCTCGGGCGAGGGGCCGCGGGCATTGTTCGACCGGGCGGTGACGTGGCTGCTGCGCAACCGGGTGCTGCTGCCTGGGCTCACGCAGTTGGCCCGTCTGGTCGGCGAGGTCCGTGCCGGTGAGCAGGCATTGATTTACTCGGTGGTGGACGCACCCGTCGAGCCGGAGTTCCGCCGTGAGCTGCTGGAACTGCTGACCGTGCCGGACGGCGCGCAGACCTCCGTGCTGGAGCGGTGGCGGAAGGGGCCTCGTGATGTGTCCGGGCGGGGGCAGAAGGCCGCGCTGGAACGGGTCCGGGACATCGGCGGCGTTGGGGCGGGTGGGCTGGATCTGTGGCGGGTGCCGCCGGTGAAGCTGGCGGAGCTGGCCCGGTACGGGATGGGCGCGCACGCGCCGACGTTGCGGCGGCTGGCCGAGCCGCGGCGTACGGCGACGGTGCTGGCGACGATGCGGCGCCTGGAGGGCTCTTCGATCGACGACGCGCTGACGCTGTTCGACGTGCTGATGGCCACGAAGCTGCTAGCCCGCGCGGAGCGCGAGGACGGCAAGGCGCAGTTGAAGGGGCTGCCGAAGCTGCGGAAGGCGGCGGCGAAGCTGCGTGGCGCCGTCTCCGTACTCCTGGACGTTCCCATCGAGGTCGAGGCCGAGGGGGACGACGGGCCGGTGCTGTTGAGTTTCGCGCAGGCGTGGGAGCGGGTCGAGCGGCTGGTGACCCGTGAGGAGCTGGCCAAGGCGATCGTGGACCTTGCCGAACTCCTGCCGGATGGCGGTGGTGAGGATGCGGATGCCTCGTGGCGCAGGCAGTTGCTGGACCGGTACGCGACGGTGCGGCCGTTCACGTCGCTGCTGGCTGAGGTGGTGCCGTGGGGCGCGACGAAGGCCGGCGCGCCGATCGTTCAGGCGCTGAAGGAGCTGCCGAAGGTGCAGGCGCGGCGTAAGCCGGGCCCGGAGCACATCGACGTCTCAATGCTGGACGGGACGTGGCGGCGCCTGGTGCTGGGCAATCCGCTGCTGGCGGTGAACGGGCTGATTGACAAGCACGCGTGGACGTTTTGTGTGCTGGAGGCCTTGCACAATGCGCTCAGGCGCCGGGATGTGTTCGCCAGAGGTGCGGACAACTGGGGTGACCCGCGCGCCCGGTTGCTGTCCGGGCCGGACTGGCAGGTCAACCGGCCCCGGGTACTGACCGCGCTGGAGCTGTCGGGAGTTGCGGATGAGCACCTGGGCGAGCTTGAGGTGCTGCTGGACGAGATGTACGCGCACGTCGCGGAGGGGCTGCCGGGCAACGCGGCGGTGGACATCGTGGACGGGAAGATCCGTCTGGACAGACTGGAGGCGGACCCCGAGCCCGCCGGATACCAGTTGGTGCGGGACGCGGTGGCCGAGATGCTGCCGAAGGTGGACTATCCGGAGCTGTTGCTGGAGGTCCATGCCCGGACCGGCATGTTCGACCCGTTCGAGCACATCGGCGGGAAGGTCGCCCGCCCGGCCGATCTCGACCTCACGCTGACCGCGCTGCTGGTGTCGAAATCGACGAATATCGGGCTGGAGCCGGTCATCAAGCCCGGCGAGAAGGCGCTGACCCGCTCGCGGCTGGCGGCTGCCGACTGGGGTTACTTCCACCTGCCCGGTATGAGCGCAGCCTCCGGGCTGCTGGTCGGCCGGCAGGGCGACATCCCCCTCGCCTCGGACTGGGGCGGCGGGCACGTTGCCTCCGCCGACGGGATGCGCTTCACCGTGCCGCTGCGGTCCATCCACAGCCGCCCCAACCGGAAGTACTTCTCGACCGGGCGCGGGGCGACCTGGCTCAACGTGGTCTCGGACCGGGTGATGGGTCTGGGCGGCATCGTGATGCCGGGCACGTTGCGCGACTCGCTGGGCATCCTGGACGCGATGTTCAACCTCGACGGTCCAGTCCGCCCGGAGATCGTGATCACGGATACCGGTTCGTACAGCGACCTGGTCTTTGGTTTGTTCGCGATCTGCGGCTACCAGTTCTCCCCGAGGATCGCGGACATCTCCGATGCCCGATTGTGGCGTTTCGACCTGGCCAGGGATTACGGGCCGCTTCAGCCCGTCTCCCGGCAACGGGTGCAGGTGGAGCGGATCCGGCAGAACTGGGAGGACATGCTCCGCGTCGCCGGCTCCTTGCAGACGGGGAAGGTACGGGCGTACGACCTGCTGCGAATGATGACCAGCGGCGACCGGATGACCGGTCTGGGCGACGCGTTCGCGCACTACGGGCGCATCTTCAAGACTCTCCATCTGCTCCAGTTCATCGACTCCGAGGCGTACCGCAGGATGATCGGAGTGCAGCTGAATATCGGCGAGGGCCGCCACGCGCTGGCCCGCCGGATCTTTTTCGGGCGGCTCGGAGAGCTTCGGCACGGGTACCGCGAGGGGATGGAGGATCAGCTCGGTGCACTGGGTATGGCGCTGAATGCTGTGGTTTGGTGGAATACGCTCTACATGGACGCTGCCGTACGGGAGTTGGAGATCGGCGGTGTCACGGTCTCCAAGGAGATCCGTTCCCGGCTCTCTCCGCTGGTCCATGAACACATAAATTTCCACGGCCGGTATCCGATCGTCCGCAGCCACGGCGACGGCTCGCTGCGCCCACTGCGGGATCCGGACGCCGCGGAGGAGTAGGGCTGGTGGCCCCTGGCCCCGATGCCCCGGCGTCGGGGCCACCAGCATGAACGGGACGCCGCCATGGTTCAGCTCAGGCGGTAGCCGATCAGGGCGAGACCGGCGGCGGTGGCGCGGTGCTGGTAGGCGCGCAGTCCGGGTGCGCCGGGGGGTGCGGGCTTGCGGGCGTTGCGGTGCCAGTGGCCGGTGAGCGCGGCGAGGAACGCCGTGGGTGAAGTTCACCTCGCTGCTGGCCAACCTGGTGACCTTCCACAACACCCTGGACATCGCCGACGTGGCGCGGCAGCTCCAGGCCGAGGGCTGGGAGATCGACCCGCTGGACCTGGCCGAGATCTCGCCGTACCTGACCGAGCACATCAACCGGTTCGGCGCGTACTCCACACACGAGATCGGGATCACCCCGGAGGACTACGACACCCGCCTCGACGTCGACTCAGTACCCTGGAGGAGGAACGGATCCCAGCTGCTTGAACCACCTGGCAGTCCGAAACGAGCAGGTCACTAGCTCGACGGTTCCGGCGGATCCGCCGGAACCTGCAAACCGGGCACCGGGGACGGCGGTCGGCCCTGGTAGTGCCCCACCCGCGAAGCAGCTGACCAGCTGATCCGCCTCTCCCGCATCCCGGGGGAACCTCATTGTGCAGCCGTTGGCGGTAGCGGCTGTTCCACTTCCCAGCCGCGTGCTGCAATGGCAGCGTGCGGCCTTGGCCGGGGTGCCCCGGCACTCAAAGCGTCAGACCCTGCCCCCTTTGGGGCTGATGTCTGGGCTAGGACTCCGGGGCCCGCACGCCTGAGGAGGGGAAGGCATGATGGAGTGCTGAATCGTAACTACCCCGACCTGATACGGACTTTCGGTGTTTCAAACAGATGCTCCGCTTTTGACGAAACTGGACGGCAGGGATATCACTCTGCGTTCTTTACCTGGGCACGGCGGTGTCGTACACGCCTCCTTGCCTGGGTTGGCAGCGGGTACTGCCGCGGCCGGGGATCCGATCGCGGGGCAGCTGGCCTCTGACGGGGCGGCGGTCGATGTCACCGGTTACTACCTTCTGGGCCTTTGGCCGAGTCGGTGGCCGGTGCTTGCGGACTGGCGGACATGGCCGTGGCCGCCGGGCCTTGACCCGTTTTTCCTCATGGCGCATTCGACCCCAGAGGGCCAGATGTGTCTGATGGTGGACGGCCTGATGCACCCGGTCACGGATCAGGCGCTGGGCTCGTGGCTGGGGACGAGGCCGGAGCTGAGTACCTCGGAGCGGGCGCTGGAGGACCCGGTGGTGCTCTTAACCTGCGGCCTGGGTGCGCGACAGCAGCTCGCCGACCTGCTCGGGCGCCTCTCCTGGGTGGCGCACGGTGAGACGACAGTGGGTGTCAAACCACTCGACGGGGTCGGCCGTACCGCCGGGAGCAAGGTGAGACTGGGCGTCCGCGGCACCACGGATGGCCTTGGCGGGCAGTTCAGGTCGGCCTACCCCCAAGGACCTGCCGGTGACCGGGTGCGATGGGCCTACCGATCCCGCTTCACCTCCAGTCCCGCGCACTGGCTGGTCGAACGCTCGGCCTCCGCTACCCGGGCTCCGGCAGGGCTGCGCCCCTACATGTTCGGCGGCAAGCGTGCCCTGGGCCTGTGCTACTTCGACCTACGCGACCGCGCATCCCGCGCGTCCGTCCTGAACGCAGCGGTGCTGGGGTCCACGCACGTGGAGTGGACGCCGAACGACGCCTACAGGCCAGCGGCGACGGCGCATACCGACCCGGTCGCCGGGCTGCTGCGCGCGGTATCCCGGCCCTGGCACAGCCGGGACCTGGGCGAGCTGCCCTTCAGTCTCGACGGCGTGGCCATAGTGGCGTGCTACTTCGACGGCGGCCTGTTCGCCGTCTACGACGAGGAGCAGGACGTCAGCTACTGGGAGACCCCTGAGGCCTTCGGCCTGCGCCTGCGCAAGGACCTGGCCGCGGCCCAGGCCGGCGGGCCTGCCTGGGGACCGTCTCCGAGGAGCGTGCTGCTGCTGACTGACTGCGATGCGGTACCCGGCAGCGCACGCAGAGAAGTCGCGCGCGGACTCGGCGGCCCGGAGCTGATCACCGTGAACATGCCGTCGGCCCTGTCCCCCGACAAGGATCAGGAACCCGGCGTTTCCCGGGCACGCATCGCGCTGCTGCCTGGCACCCACGGGACCACCGTCGTACCAAAGTGGACCCGCACAACTTCTCAGGGCAGCTCCGTAACACTGTCCCCGGCGCCCGATGTCCTGGGAGCCGGGGTGCAGACGGCCGAGAAGACCCTGCGGGCCGACCTGCTGCTCACCGTCGCAACGGGAGCGGCGGATCGAAGTGAGAGGCCTGTCACACCGTTCGATGAGGCGGCTTGGCGTGAGAGGTCTGATGCCGTGCACGACTTTGCGCGCTCCAGCGAGGACCTTGTCGCGGCGGTCGGCGACTTGATTCAGGCGTATGTGCAACTGGGCCGGGCGCGTGGGTTGGTGGACGGGCCGGGAAGCTCCCTGAGCCCGCAGATATACGCTGCGGCGGAACTTCGCCTCGCGCAGGCGCGGGACCGCCTCACTGTGGCCGAGACGTACTTGGACGTCCGCAGCAGCAGACTCGTGGCGCTGGGCCTGGCTCGACCGGCCGACGAGCACGACTTGGATCCGGCGGGGAAACGCGACGCCATGCGGGAGGCCGACGGACTATTGGGCCGTGCGCGGATCGTGATAGGCACCGACGACAAGTCTGAGCGCATCCGCGAAGCCCAGCAGCGTGTCCGGGAACTGGTCGCTGAGCAGATTCGATCGGGCCACCGGGCCGAGGCGTTGGGGCCGGACCTCTTCACCAAAAGCGGCCTGGCCGGCGGCGCGCTGGAAGTGGCGGGCCAAAACCTGACCGAGGTATTCCGGGAGCAGAGCCGCACGATCGAGAGCGAGGTGCAGGACGCGATCAGCAAGCGCGAGCACAGCCTCGCCGCGCAGACCGCGGACGCTGGAAAGGAATCGGCCGAGCTGGAGATCGCGGAAATGAAACGCCAAGCGCCCGTCGAAATCCTTTCACGTCAGCGCAGCTGTCTCGTCGAGCTCATCGACGGACTGAAACAGAGGCTCGCCACGGAGCAGACGGGCGCGGCGCCCGGCGTGCGTCCTTTGAGTCAGCGCGAACTGGACGGGTTCAAGGAGAACCTCTCACGGGTCGAGGTCAAGCTCAGGAAGATGATTGTCGAGCCCACCGGCCACCGCGGTCATCACGAACTGCTCGAACGGAGCATCGGCCGACACCCGGATTTCGGCGCGAAGATGTTTGAGGCGAAGTACAACAACGCCACGGAGTTGGCCCGAGGGTTGAGCGGCTGGGTCGAGGCGAAGGGGAACAGGCACAATGAGAAGCTGCTCGCGCAGCAGATCTTCGCAGACGGCCAGGTCGAAGAGCTGATAGACGTGCTCCTGGCCCGGATCTGGCATCGGCTTCCGGATCTACCGAACGCCGATCTCATCAGGAGTGAGCTGGCCAGCGGCGTCTCCTCATTCGAGCCGGGCCGGCGCCTTGGCCAGTACGTGCCCTATTTCCACTCCGACAACCTCCCACCGCACCTGGAGCACCTTGAGGCCGCGACCTGGCGCGAGCCGGACCACGTGCTGGCGGTGCTCCGCGAGCCCACGCGGTTCGACCTGCGGGAGAAGGTCATGGTCCTGCACGACCTTGCCGATTACTTCGACATCCCCAAGCACACCCCCCGCACGCACGGTAGCGGCATGCTGCCCGATACGCCGGGCGTGAAGCAGAGCACAACGGAGGTCAACGCGCACGGCTACCGCGTGGCCTCGTTGACCGACCGTGTCCGCAACCCGATTGTGCGCTCCGACGGCACCACCAAAGACCATCAGCAAACCAGCAACGAGAACGCCGCCTGGACCATTCTGGCGCGCGAGCGACGGATACCCGTGTGGGCCGGGCCGTCGTATACCGCCGTCAGGATGTTCAAGCTGACTGACTGGTTCGGCGGCTCAAGGTACGAGATCGGCGCAGTGGCCTACGGAGTGTTCGCCTTCTGGCGGCTGCACTACGACCACACCACAAAGCCTGCGTACCACACCCTGCACGAGGTGCTCGACCTCGCCCAGAACTTCGGGCTTGCCTACACCGTGAACAGCCAGACCGCGACACTCGGGACGATCAGCACAAGCGCTGCGGCCCACGAGGCCCGTTCCCTGGCCACCGACCTGCGCAGCGGCACGCTGCCAGTGTCGGCAGGCATCACCGCTGCTCAACGCAGCGGCTTCCACGCACTCGCTGCACGACTCGATACCGAGCGCCAAGCCGCTGTCCACGCGAACCTCATCTCTGAAAAGCTGGAATCATATACACGACTACTCAATGAGCTTGAACATGCCAAGACTCAACTCGGCCTCACGACCACGCTCGCTCACTCCACGGTGACCGGGCACGACGGCAGCGATCTGCCTCAACTCACCGCCGAACAAGAAGACGTGCGCCTCAGATCCGCAGGACGGCCGAATCCTGCGACGGAGCAAAGTTTTGAATTTGACACTGGCGTCACCAAGGCGTTGCCAGATGCTCTATTGCAAGACCAGTCAAGCGACGGTGATCGGGATCTTTTGAGAGCATCAGTTTTGCGCCAATTCGAAGATTTTGAAAACGGCTTGATTGATGTGACGCAGTTGCGCAATAGGGCGTATGAACTTCTCAATATTTCTCCAGCGAGCGATCATCTAATTCCCCAAAATACTTCTCAGATGATCGACGAGCTAATTTTCGCCTACGGCGATGCTCTGAAACAGTGGAACAATACACGCAGCAACGATGCTCTTGACGGTGACTCCGCCCTAAGGGCCCATTCGGAGAGGAACCTTCGGGATGCGGAGGAAAATCTCAAAAATATTTCCCTCATCATGCCAGAAGGGGATGAAAATTCCAGAATTATTGGCGGCAGCCCAATGATTGTGGCAAACCATCCTTCGGATTATGAGGATGGAATCCAGAAAATCTCAACTCAGGCCATGATCCCAAGTTCGAGTGATCTTGAGATAGTAAATGCCCTCAGTGGTGGCAGTTACCGCGAAACCGTCAGAGACATGAAAAGGGAAGTAAAGCGACTTCGCTCCCACCTTGGGGGAGAGAAAGACATTTCTGTTTTTTATGAGGAACGAGCACGTCAGGTGGAACAGAATCTAGCGATTCTTGAAACCATGGGGACTCGACCACCGCAGACCTGGACCAGGCTGAAAGAGTCTCAGATAGCAGCTTTGGTTGTTATTCAACGCAGGGCGCATCTGTATGCTGAGCGAGAAAGAATGAGTGCTGTTTCTCGCATGCGCCGCGATGGTTGGGAGCGTCTGTACGCGGAGGTTTCTCCAGAGGACCTGGTTGAACGCGTACATAATCATTTGCTCCACGCAATGGATCTCACCACCAATATGCCGGTGGATCGAATCGACCGACTCTTGTCTGATACTGAGGGGAGGTTCCGAAATTTCTGGGAGACAGGAACATCTCAAGCTTCTCCTGCGCAGGAGGCGCGAGCTGACGCCGAAGAACTCATGGGATACGCATCTTCGCTGGGAAGATCTCGTTCTTCCTTTCCCCCCAACGGCCTGGCGGGACGTGAAATGCCTAAGTATGCCGCACTCACCTCACGGTTGAGGCCTGAGGGGCTGTCCATGTACGGCGATGTGGTTTTTACGTGGAAGAAAGAGACCATGAATCGCACCACATTCACGCCTATGGATAGTATGGACTGGAGAGATGCAGCGGAGGGGGCTAGTGGGATCACGGGAAAGGAAAATCTGTATCCGCTTATAGCACACGGTCATGACGATGTAGTGCGTCTTGCATTTGCAGAGGCCACAGAATTTTCTTTCGATCCAGAGTTGCGGGATATTATTGCATCCGGAGCGGGAACCCAAGAGTATTTTGAAGCCCAAATACATGGAGACCTATCCTGGTCTGATGTGCAACGAATCCTAATTCGCTACCCTCAGGGATGGCGTACGGCTGCAGAAAATGACCGCGACCGTATACTTCAACACGCCAGGCAGTACAATGAAGAACTGCTGGTAAACATTATCGAAATCGGTGTTGATGCGGTCGAGGCTGAGATAGGTGGGGCAGATAGCGCGAAAAGTAACCAACATACGCCTCCCTCGCCTGCCATCTTTGGCGTGGACACCGACAGAGACCGTGATGCTCCGGTAGCAGACGACGCCGGAACCGCAGAATTTGCTGCCCAGACTGACTCGTTCGCGAGCGTTCACGATCAGCTACCGTGAAGTTCATGGTGCAGACACTCGCCGCCGCCGGCGAACTCCAGCGTGACCTCCAGCGTGAACTGACTTAAGACGGACTGCGCGCCGCCGAGGCCAAGGGCAGCAAGGGCGGGCGCCGCCCCGCCGTCCCCGCGCTGCTGGCGGGCGGCCCAGCCGACATGTACGAGTTGTGGCCCGACTGGCGCTCGGAGGTCACCCACGGCCCCGGCGTTGTTCGGTTGTGTCCGGCTTCGTGGTAGTTGATCAGATGCCGTAGACGGCGAAGGCGTCGTTGTGGTTGAGGAGATCGCGGCGGGCGTGGGCGATGTTGGCTCGTCCGGCCAGGCGGAGCGTGCTGATGCCCAGGTTGCGGAAGCTGGCCAGTGCTCGGGGTGCGGTGCCGGTCCTGACCTGGGAGTTGTCCTCATGGAAGGTGACGTCCCGCACCCAGTGGATCTTGTTTTCTATGGACCAGTGGACCCTCTCGTAGTGGTTGAGGTGAGCGGGGCCTGCGAGGTGGGCGGGCAGGCTGGTGACGCCGAAGACGATCTCCTTCCCGGTCCAGGTTCCGTCGAGGCCGCCGGTGTCACGGCGCAGGCGGAAGACCTGTCCCGCGCCGGGGAAGAGGGCGTCGTCGGCTTGGGCGGTGCGGATCGTGCGACGCTCGGTGCGCCCGTGCCCACGGTCGTCCTCGGCCTCGGTGGTCTCGGTCCACTCGGCGTCGGTACCGGCCAGCAGCGCCTGGGCGGCGGCGCGGGCCAGCGGCTGGTTCCCCTTCAGGATCAGGACGTAGTGGGCGTCGAGCCGGTCCGTGATCAGGTGGGCGGTCTTCTTCGTGGTGTGCAGGGCGTCCAGGGTGAACACCCGGCCGGACAAGGCGAGTTGGGCCAGCAGCATGCGGGCCGCCTCGCCCTCGCCGCGCTTGTCCGGAACCTGCCTCTGGCCGAGGACCGCGCCGCTGGCGTGGTCGACCGCCCCGACCAGGAAGACCCGCCCCGATTCGGTGCGGGCGCCGGTCAGGGCCTTGCCGTCGAGAGCCGCAGCGGGCAGCAGCCCGGCCGGCGCCGGGTGTTCCACGGCCCGCTGGGCGGCGCGGCGCTGTTCGCGCTCGATGGGCCCCGGGGTGTCCGGGACCTCGGGCGTCGGTGCCTTTCCGGTCGCGACGTCGGTGACGTATGCGCAGGTCGCCGCGTCCAGCACGTCGGCATCCAGGTCGGCGAGCACGCGGCGGAAGGTGCGCTCGCTGGGCACAAGGTACTGGCCGGCCAGCGGGTCGTACCGGGCGCCGAGGCGGGCCAGTTTGACCTGCGGGGCGCGGGCGGACCACTGCCAGATCGCGGTCATGGAGTCACCACCGACCACCAGCGTCGCGCACGCGGCCAGCACCAGGATCACCACCAGGGGATGCCGCCGCCCACGCTCCGCACGCCGGTCAGGGACCTGCCGCAACCTGCTGACCAGCGCGGATTCCACTGCCACAGGGTCGGCGGCGAGCTCGGCCTCCCACAGCGCGAGATCGGTGAGCTGGCCAAGGACAGGGCTGATCAGGGAGGATGCGGACACGAGCGCGGCTCCTGAGACGATCTTCTGGCGTAGGAACCTGAAAGATCATCAGAGGCCGCGCTCGTCTGGCAACTCACACCCCTCCCCCTGGGCAAACGACCCAAAACCCATCAAAGATCAACTACGCCGGGGCCGTGCCCCAGCCACGACGTGCCCCTTCTCTGACATCAGGCGGCTGATTGCTGTGCGCACGGCACGGGCGTCGGCCGGGCTGGAGCGGGGCGGAGACAGGAGCGCAGGCCCGGCCGGGGGCCGGGCCGCGCGCGGAGAGCGGAGCGAGCCGCCTTGAAGCCGTAGAGGAAGTTGTAACTCGGAAATAACCGAAGCGGGCCGAGCGGGACTGACTCGCAGTTGCGAGGGACAGCAGCACTGAGCCCCTTCCTTGATCAAGGAAGGGGCTCAGAAGGTCACACCCTGCTGCTATTCAGCGTTCGGCGCGGGGGCGACCCCCGTCGGGCAAGACGCCCCCCAGTTCGTGCCGAACGGGGTACTTAGCTTGACCCCCGTCCCGCCGATCCCGCAGTACCCGTTTCTGTTGCGGGCAAGATACTGCTGGTGACTGCTCTCGCTTGACCAGGGTGGGTGTTTTGGCCCGCGCTGTCGGCTGCTCAGCGCTCGACGAAGCGAGTCGGCCATGCAGTAATCGGCTCGCTGGACGCCGCCGTGGGACCGCCGGCCCTCCCCGCAAGGCCGAACGTCACTGGCCGCCGGAGCGGCGCGGTGCTGTCATGGGTAGGGGAGACGGTGGACGAACGGCCGCGGAGGCCGGGGCGCCGCCCCGTCACGAAGCGGAGGAGGCCGATGCCATGCTGTACCGCCGCACGGTCGGTGACGTGATGACCGAGGAGGTCATCACCCTCCGCCCCAACACACCGTTCCACGAGATCGCCGCCCTGCTGGACGCGAACGACATCGCCGCGGCCCCGGTCATCGACGACGAGGGCGCCCCCATCGGCGTCGTGTCCGCGTCAGACGTGCTGCGGCACGAGACCGGCATGCCCGAACCGCAAGGGCAGGACGGGAACGACGAGCGCGCCTGGGGCAAGGCCCGGGCCAGGACCGCGAGCGCGCTCATGAGCAGCCCCGTCGTCACCGCCCGTGCCGACTGGACGATCCCCCGGGCCGCGCGGGAACTCCGCAGGCGGCACGTCAAGCAGCTGCCGGTGGTCGGCGACCACGGGCTCCTCACCGGCATCGTCAGCCGCAGTGACCTGTTGGACACCTTCATCCGCTCCGACGTTGAGATCCGCGGCGAGGTCGAGCGGGACGTCCTGGGGCGCATCCTCGGCCTGGAAGAGGGCACCGTCGCGGTCGAGGTCCGGGACGGTGCCGTTACCCTGCGGGGTCACGTCCCGGAACCGCGTCTCGGCCCGGTGGTCGTGGGCCTGTGCCAGGGCGTCGACGGTGTCGTCGCCGTGGAAGCCCACCTCACGGCCGCCCGGGCGGACTAGGTGTTCTGTCCACGGAGGTTGGTGACAGTGATCACGGTTGGGTGATCTTGAACGAGTGAGGGCCTTCCGGGTTCGGTGTGGATTGCGACGTCTACACACGAACGACAAGAAGGCCCTCATGCCCCACCGTAATGCACCCCTGACCGAGACCGGCCGCCTGCGTCTGGCCCGCTGCGTCGTCGAGGACCGATGGCCGCTCCGCCGGGCCGCGGAACGGTTTCAGGTATCGGTCACCACCGCTGCCCGCTGGGCGGGGCGTTACCGCCTGCTCGGCGAGGCGGGCATGGCCGACCGTTCCTCCCGCCCGCACCACAGCCCGCGCCGGACCCCGACACGCACCGAGCGCAGGGTCATCAAGGTCCGCGTCCTGCGCCGCTGGGGGCCGGCTCGTATCGCCTACCTCCTCGGGCTGAACCCGGCCACCGTCCACCGCATCCTGACCCGCTACCGCCTGTCCCGCCTCTCCCACCTCGACCGCGCCACAGGCCGGGTCATCCGCCGCTACGAACACCCGGCACCCGGCGACCTGGTCCACGTCGACATCAAGAAACTCGGCAACATCCCTGACGGCGGCGGCCACAAGGTCCTCGGCCGTCAGGCAGGCCGCAGGAACCGCGCCAACGCCGGCGTGAGCTACCTGCACAACGCTGTCGACGACCATTCCCGCCTGGCCTACAGCGAGATACTCACCGACGAGAAGAAGGAGACCGCCACCGCGTTCTGGCAGCGGGCCCACGCCTACTTCGCCTCCTGCGGGATCACCGTGCGGCGCGTCCTGACCGACAACGGCTCCTGCTACAAGTCGTTCCTCTGGCGCGACGCGCTCGCCGCAGCCGGGATCACCCACAAGCGAACCCGGCCCTACCGGCCCCAGACGAACGGCAAGGTGGAGCGCTTCAACCGCACCCTGCTCGACGAATGGGCCTACGCGACGCCCTACCGAACCGAGAGCGAACGACGCGACGCCTACCCGCACTGGCTGCACACCTACAATCACCACCGCGGACACACCGCGCTCAAGGGCCAGCCACCCGCCAGCCGCGTCCCCAACCTCACGGGTCAATACACCTAGGGCCTGTCCGGTCGATCACGGCGGAGACGCGGGGTGGCGGTGACATCAGCCGCTCCGCGGCGGGCGCACATCTGCGGCATTGTCGTCGGTCACCGACTCCCCCACTCTCGACTTCGCTCGAGCGGGGGGACCCCCATCACGTCGACGCCCTCCTCCGCCTTGCAGCTGCACGCACCACACCCCGCTCACCGGCATCGACAGGGCGCGCGCTGCTCCCCTCCACCATGATCGACCGGACAGGCCCTAGTCGTTGGTGACTTCGCGGGCCGGAGCGATGCGCGTCGAGTCGTACGTCCCGGTTTGATCGCTCGGCGTCCTGGACTCACGGAACTGCCCGAGCAGGTTGAAGAGCCCAGTCACCGCGGCTGCGTCTTCGTCTGCGGTCAGCGACCGGAAGCGCGATGCGTCGACCGCCGGCAGTACGGGGCGGAGGGCGAGTGCTTCCCAGATGAGGTTGGTGCCATGGCCCAGCTCTTCGGCCAGCCACTCGCGGAAACCGGCGAGCGCCGTACGTCCGCTGCCCTCGTGGCACCCGTTGAGATAGGCCGCGTAGCACCAGAAAGTGCCGTCCAGGCCGTAGGCGCCGGGGCGCCGCCGGATGTCCGCCGGCAGATCCGGGAGATCAAGCCGTACCGCTTGATCTCCCGGAAGCGAGTCACTCACTCTTCGGTGAACTTCGCGACCCCGATGGGGCATGACACACCGGTCCCGTCAGGTCTGTGCTGTCACATGGCCTGTCGGCCGTGCCATGGAGCGTGGGCGTGAGCGACATCCCTTCAGCGGCTGGACCTGCCGCACGCCTGGAGTCGAGGCAAGCCTTTTTCGGTGAGGACTGTTGCTTCCCCCTGCTGCCCTTCAGCGGGCGCACTCGAACGTGACGGATGCGTATCCGGTTCGGCAGCGGCTGGTATTGCGGGCCTGCGTCTATCTGGTGATGCTGACGTCTGTGCGATCAGAGTGAGCTGTCGGGTGGACAATCGGGGGTACTGGGTGAGCACATCAACGGATCACGGGACCGAAGGGCCGCTGGCGGAATTCGCCGCCCTGAGACAGGAGATCATTCAGCGTCAGGCCACTCAGCACAACATCCTTGCGTTGCAACTGACCATCTCCGGCGCGGTGTTCAGTTTCGCCCTCACCGGTACGTCCCGGAGCGGGTTCTTGCTGATCGTCCCGGTCAGCACGTACATGCTGTGCTCGCGCTTTGTCGAGGATCATCTCGGCATCGGACAGTTGGGCCGTTACATCCGCGAGTATCTGAGTCCACGCATACCGGGAGGCCTCGGCTGGGAATCCTGGGTCGCCCAGAACCCGGCGAGGTTCGGCATTCCGGGGTTGTTGTGGATCTATGCGTACTTCGTCACCTACCCGGGGGTGGCAGTGCTCGCTCTCGGAGCGGCAGCTCCCGCAACGTTCGCGGCGGACCATGGCCAACGGTCACTCGGTGCGACGGTCGGCCTGGTAGTCGTATGGCTGCTCGGTCTGACAGTGACAGCCCTGTGCTGCCTGTTGTTGTGGCGAACGGGCAAATCCACCCAGCCCCCCGACCCGGCCCATCGCATCCACCCACCGGAACCGCGCCGTGAGCCGCTGGACTGATCGCTGAGGACCTGCCTGCTGCTATTCGGCGTCGGGGGCCGGAGCGATGCCCGTCGGGCACGAGGCACCCCAGTTGGTTTCGAATGGGGTACTTAGCTTGACCCCCGTTCCGGCGGGCCTGTGCTGCCGTGTGACCCGTAGGCGGCAGTCGGCCGTTCGGTGAACTTGTCGGTCACGGGCGCAGGATGGCCAGGAGTTCGTCCCCGGCGGGGTAGGGGCGTTTCTGGGGCAGCAGTCCCGCGGCAGCGTCCAGCTCGCTGCGGCTTACGAGGTCGTGGACCTCTCGGGCGAGCGGAGTCACGTCGCTGATGGCCACCGTCCACTCGTCCGCGTATCGCCCTACGGCCTCGCCGGAGAGGCCGAGTTGGAGTGAACGATACGTCAGGGGCCGCAGGTGCAGGTCACGCTCGGGGTCCCACTGAACCCGGGCCGGTGCGCGCTTGAGCTGACGTTGCCAGGTGCTGCGGTCGGGGTGCAGCCCGCGTACGTAGCTCGACAGGCAGGCGTGGCGCAACACCCATTCGAAACCGTCGCGGGTGATCTCGATGGCCAGGACGGTCTCCTGCCCGGCCTTCGTCGCCCAGCCGCAGCGGTACATCATCCACAGAAAGGACGGCTTGATCCAGGTCAATCCGTTTTCGCAGACCTTTTCGCCCCCCAGCCCACTTCACTGCTGGATGACCACTGATTTGCGCATGAAAGGGGCCGTGAAGACCCTCTGTGAGTGAGGAAGCAGTCACCGTTCGTACCCCTGTGACAGTTCTGACGCTCCATTCGATGTGTGACTTGTGGGGAAGGTGAGAACAGTGATGCTGTTGATGCGCGCGATGCGAATCATGCGGCGCACCTGTGATGACCTTCACCACGATGTGACAGAAAGCGAGAGTTCCTTACGCAAGGGCGCGTGGGGACCGCATGCAGGCTATGTGCATTTGTGGAGGTTTCGAGTGCGACCGTTCACCCTTAACTACGCCTTCCCCAAAGGGCTTCCGACCGTGGTGACGCCGTACCACTTCGACGAGTCGCGTCAGTTGAACGTGCTTCCCGACGGCCGCCCGGCCGTCAGTGACCCGGACCTGCTGCTGGCTGTCGGCACGACCGCATCCACCGCCGGTTCCCAGACGCACTTCGATGACTGACGCCCCGTAACCGAATGACTGCGCTGATCCTCACGTCCGAAGAGGACGTGACCGCCGACATGGTGGTGGCCAAGTTGCACGAGATGGGGACACCCGTCATGCGGCTGGACCCCGCCGACGTGCCGGACAAGGTCGTATTGTCCGCTCACTACGCCCACGGCGACTTCGACGGCCACCTGTCGGTGAACGGACATGTACTCGGCATGGGAGGCTTGCGCTCGGTATGGGTGCGCAGGCCCGGCGAACCGGCGGCGCACGCGACACACCCCTCGCCGTGGTTGACCGCCGAGACCCGTCAGGCGCTGTTCGGAATGCTCTTCTCCGCTTCCACGCGATGGATGAACCATCCGCCCAACGCCGACCGGGCCCGCCTGAAACCATGGCAGTTGAGGGTCGCTCACCTCAGCGGCTTCGCCGTACCGCCGACCGTCTTCACCGCGGCCCCGCGCCTGGCACAGCAGTTCGCCGAGGAGCACCGAGACGTGGTGGTGAAGTCCGCCTCGGGACCGCCGCCCGGTGATCCCGCGCTGACCCTGCCCACCACCCTGATCCGACCCGACGCGGACTTCTCCGCCGTCGCGGCCGGCCCTGCGCTGCTGCAGCGTTACATACCCAAGCGCGCCGACATTCGTCTGACCTGTGTCGGCACTCGGCTGTTCGCCGCGCGGAAGGCTGCCGGGCCCGGCCAGGTGGACGGGCGCTACGGCGACACCGAGCACTCCTGGGAGGTGGTCTCGGTACCCGATCGCATCGGCAAGTCGGTGCACGAGTACGTCTCCCTTGCCGGACTGGCGTACGCCGCCTTCGACTTCGCCGAGGACGAGGAGGGCCTGTGGTGGTTCCTGGAGTGCAACCAGGGCGGCCAGTTCGGTTTCGTCGAACTGGAGACCGGTCAGCCGATCGCGGAGGCGGTCGCCCTATGGCTGTCACAGCGCAAGGCGGCTCGCCGTGTACCTGAGACCGACCGGTGAGGCGACCACCGCGCGCGTGCCGCCCCAGCTTCGCCCACGGCACCCGTTCAGCGCACTGCTGCGCGTGGGGGGATCTGCCATGGAAGAGGCCATGAACGCGGCTTGATGATCCACGTCAAGCCTCGCTCACAACCCTCTGGCGGGACTACTGCTGGCCCGTGACAACCGCGGCACCAGAAGCCGACATCCGGTCGTCTAGGAATTGGACCGTGGAGCGGACGGTGGCGTGGCTGGCCGGGGTGCCGCCGCCTGCACCGCCGTTACGAGCTCAAGGCGGAACACTTCCTGGCCTTCGCCGGCATCGCCGCGGCGCTCATTTGCTTCCGGCGCCTCTCGCAGCAGGCGTGAAGCAGCGCGCTGCCGCTACGGGACGTTCCAGGCGGGGCGATGAAGGGCTGCTCGTCCTCGGTGGCCAGGAAGCTGAGGGTGCCTGGATGTGGGTGGCCGAGCAGTCGGCTGGCGGACGCGTCGAGGCCGAGCCAGCGCACGGTGAGCACGCGTGCCAGATGACCGTGCGCGACGACGGCGACGTCGCCATCGTCCAACAGCGGCCGGATCCGGTCCAGCACCGCGTCCGTGCGCGCGGCCACCTGCTGGAGCTGCTCGCCAGGATGGGCGGCGTCGCCGGGAATGACGCCGTCCCGCCACAGGTCCCAGCCCGGCCTCGTCTCCTGGATTTGCGCCGCGGTCAGGCCCTCATAGCCGCCGTAGTCCCACTCCATCAGGTCGGAATCGGGTCTGACACCGGTCAGGACCGCCAACTCGGCCGTCCGCACAGCGCGGCTCAGCGGGCTGCTGAACACGGCGACCAGATGGCGTCGGGCGAGCCTCGGAGCGAGCGACTTGGCTGCGGCCTCGCCCACGTCGGTAAGCAGTTTCAGGCGGTCACTGATTTTCGACTGCCGTTCACCGCGACGGAGAGCGTCCGCGTCGCCGGCCCAGCGACGCGGTGTCTGGCTTCGGCCGCCCCCGATATCCACTCGCCCTGACCGGGCAGGCGGCCTACCCTCGGCCCATGAACAAGCCCCTCGTCGCCATCCTCAGTGGCGCCGGTATCTCCACCGATTCCGGGATCCCCGACTATCGCGGCCCGAACGGGCTGTGGCGGCGGGATCCGGAGGCCGAGAAGCTCGTGACGTACGACTTCTACATGGATGATCCGGAGATCCGGCAGCGGTCGTGGCAGATGCGGCGCAAGAACCGGACACTGCGGGCGGAGCCGAACGCGGCCCACCGGGCGGTGGCCGAGCTGGAGCGGTCCGGGGTGCCGGTGCGGGTGATCACGCAGAACGTGGACGGGTTGCACCAGCTCGCCGGGATGCCGGCCCGCAAGGTGATCGAGCTGCATGGCACCGCGCGTACCGTCGTGTGCACCAAGTGTCATGCCAAGGGGCCGATGGAGGACGCGCTCGCGCGGGTCGAGGCCGGCGAAGAGGACCCGCCGTGCCTGGAGTGCGGCGGGATCCTGAAGTCGGCGACGGTGATGTTCGGGCAGCGCCTCGATCCGGTGGTGCTCGGTGAGGCGATGGCGATCACCAAGGCGTGCCAGGTGTTCATCGCGGTCGGCAGCAGCCTTCAGGTGCAGCCCGCCGCCGGGCTCGCGGGCCTCGCCGCCGACCACGGGGCGCAGTTGATCATCGTCAACGCCGAGCCGACGCCGTACGACGAGCGGGCCGACGAGGTCGTACGGGAACCGATCGGTACCGCCCTGCCGAAGCTGCTGCGAACGCTGGGCGAGGAGAGTTAGGGCCTGGGCAGTGGGCTAGAAGAGAGCCGTACCGCTCTCGAAGTCCAGCAGGCGCTGCTTGCGGTCCAGGCCGCCGCCGTATCCGGTGAGACTTCCGTTCGCGCCGACCACGCGGTGACAGGGCACGATGATGCCGATGGGGTTCTTGCCGTTGGCCAGGCCGACCGCGCGGGAGGCGCCCGCGTTGCCCAGGGCTTCGGCCAGTTCGCCGTAGGAGCGGGTCTCGCCGTAGGGGATCCGGCGCAGCTGATCCCAGACGCCGCGCTGGAAGGGGGTGCCGGACATCCGCAGTTGGAGGGTGAACTCCTTCAACTCGCCCCCGAAATAGGCCTTCAACTGGTCGGTGACCTCGCCGAAGGGCGCCTCGTCGCGTTCGCCGAAGGTCTCCTCCGGCGGACGGTGGCGTTGGCCGACCATGTAGAGGCCGCACAGGACGCCTTCCTCGGCGACGAGGGTGAGGGGGCCGTACGGGCTGTCGATGACCGTGTGCTGTTTCACAGTTCGTACCTTCGAGTCGCTTGAATCCATGCGCGTTTGCTTGAAGTCGCTTATACGGGGAGGAAGTTGATCGGGTGACTGTCCGTCGCCCACAGGTACTGGACCGCGTAAGCCCGCCATGGGCGCCACGCCGACGCGCGCGCCGTGAGGGCGGCGGGGGTCGACGGCAGGCCCAGCTCCTGGGCCGCGCGCCGTATTCCGAGGTCGGTGGGGAGGAAGGCGTCGGGGTCGCCGAGGGCGCGCATGCCGATGACGTCGACCGTCCAGGGGCCGAAGCCGGGGAGGGCGAGGAGTCGGGCGCGTGCCTCGGACCAGTCGCTCTCCACCCCCAAGTGAAGTGTGCCGTCCGCGAGTTGACCTACGAGGGTGGTGAAGGTGGTGCGGCGGGTGCTCGGCATGGCGAGTGACGACGGGTCCAGCGCCGCGAGCGCCTGAGGGGAGGGGAAGAGGTGGGTGAGGCCGCCCTCGGGGTCCTCGACGGGTTCGCCGTGCGCGGTGACCAGGCGGGCCGCGTGCGTACGGGCGGCGGCCGTGGAGACCTGCTGGCCCAGGACGGCCCGTACGGCGAACTCGGCCTCGTCGACCGTGCGCGGCACCCGGCGGCCGGGGGCCTTCTCCACCAGGGGCGCCAGCACGGGATCCGTCCGCAGCTGGTCGTCGACCGCGACCGGGTCGGCGTCCAGGTCGAGCATGCGGCGGCAGCGGCTGATCGCCACGGGCAGGTCGCGCAGGTCGCTGAGGGTGAGACGGCAGGCGATGTGGTCGACGTGCGGGGTGAGCCCGACGATCCCGTGGCCGTAGGGCAGGCGCAGGGTGCGCCGGTAGGCGCCGTCGCGCCACTCCTCGACCCCGGGTACGGCGGTCGCCGCGAGGTGGCCGAAGAGGTTGTCGGGGTTGAGCGGGGCGCGGAAGGGGAGCCGAAGGCTCAGGACGCCCGGTGTGGCCGGGGCGCGTTTCTTCGGCACCCGGTCGCGCAGCTCGCTCGGGGCGAGGGCGAAGACCTCGCGCACGGTGTCGTTGAAGGTGCGGATGGAGGAGAACCCGGCCGCGAAGGCGATCTCCGCCATCGGGAGCGCGGTGGTCTCGATGAGCAGCCGGGCGGTCTGGGCGCGCTGGGCCCGGGCGAGCGCGAGTGGTCCCGCGCCCAGCTCGGCCAGCAGCTGCCGCTCGACCTGACGGATGCTGTAGCCGAGTCGGACGGCCAGGCCCGGAACGCCCTCGCGGTCCACGACCCCGTCGCCGATCAGGCGCATCGCGCGGGCGACGAGGTCGGCTCGCTGGTTCCACTCGGGCGAACCGGGGCTGGTGTCCGGACGGCAGCGCTTGCAGGCCCGGAACCCGGCCTGCTGGCAGGCCGCCGCGCTCGGGTAGAACGTCATGTTCTCGGGTTTCGGCGGCACCACCGGGCAGCTCGGCCGGCAGTAGATCCGTGTGGTCAGGACCGCCGTGAAGAACCATCCGTCGAAGCGTGCGTCCTTCGACTGGACGGCGCGCACACAGCGCGCCATGTCGGTGTGCATCCCGTTCCGCATGCCTCAAGCATCGGGCACGCGCGGGGTCGGGGCTGGCGAGAATCCGACATCAACCTCACGGCTGCGGACAGGCGGCGGGCCGCGCAGTCAGCGGGTCTCCTCGCCCTGGGCGATCTCCACCTCGTGATGGAAGGTGAGGACGCCGGTCGCCGCCGCGGAGGCCGAGACGGTCGCGCAGGCGACGAGGAGGAGGGCGATCCAGGAGGCGGCGCGGGGGCGGTGCCCGGGAGCCGCGAGGAGGGCCGCGACCCGCTGGGGTACGGGTCCGGTGGTCGCGGCGGCGGCGAAGTCGGGGCGGGTGGAGCGGGCGGACGTGATGGCGAGGGCGGCGCGGGCGATGGCGCGCGCGGTCAGCCGCCGGTCCCCCACCGCGGTGGCGGCGGCCTCGTCCGCGGCACGCTCGGCGGCCAGCGCGATGCTGGCGCGGACCGGGCGCAGCCCCGGATGGCAGTGCGCGGCGATCTCCGCCGCGACGAGGAAGCGGTGGTGGCCGCCCGCGTTGTGGGCCCGCTCGTGGGCGAAGAGCGCCTCGCGCTCGTCGGGGCCGAGACTGCGGAGCATCGCGGTGGTGACGACGATGCGGTGCGGACGGCCCGGCAGCGCGTAGGCGTCCGGATGCGGCGACTCGATCACACACAGGTCGCCCGCGGCGGGTCGGCGGTCGGCCTGGGTGCGGGCGACGCGAAAGGCGCGCAGCTGGCGCAGGGCGGAGCGTACGAGGGTCGCGGCACCGACGGTCAGGAGGCCGGTGGCCGCTGTCGCCAGGGGCACGACGACCAGGTTGGGCGGGGTGCGCAGGGGGTGGACGAGTTCACCCAGGCCCGCCAGGACCGGCAGCTTGAGCAGGCCGGTGAGCAGCAGCGCACCGAGTGCGGCCACGGAGGCGCCGGCCAGCACGAGGACCGTGAGGGTGAGTGCCCACAGTGCGGTGACCGGTGCGAGGTGGTCGAGGCAGCGGCGGGCCAGCGTCGGTACGGCGAAGGGCAGCAGAATCGGGATGAGCAGCAAGATGATTAGCGGAGTGGTCATTGCTCACCCGATTCCAGTTGCTCACCCGATTCCAGCAGATCACGCAGGAGGCGCTCGTCGTCGGGGCTGAGCTGGGCGACGAACCGGGCCAGCGCCGTCTCCCGGTCCTCGTCCCGGTCGAGTTCGGTGTGCATACGGCGGGCGGTGAGGCCGTGCGGGTCCTGGACGGGGAAGTAGGCGAAGCCGCGGCCCTGCCGCTCCCGGCCGACGATCCCCTTCTCGTGCAGCCTCGACAGGATCGTCGTCACCGTCGTACGGGCGAGGCCCGAGCCGAGTTCCGTCTGGACGCGGCCCGGCGTGAGGGGTGCGTCGGCGGCCCAGAGGGCGGCCATGACGGAGGCCTCGAGCTCACCCGCCGGTCGGCGTTCGTCCTTCGCGCTGGTCATGGGAACGATCCTCACCCCGGTATCGTCTACAGTTCAGTAGACCGTCTACAGGATTGTAGTCACTCGGGTGCCGTCACGGCTGCGCCCGCCCGTCCAGTATGAGAGGGCTCCCGGCGATGGCCGCACCTTTGTTCGCAGCGTCACAGCTCGGGTCACAGCTCGGGTCGGAGCTGGCGGTGAACGTCCTCAGCGCCCAGTCCCTGCTCGCCGCCTTCGGCGTGCTGGGCGTCGGCGTGGTGATGTTCGCGGAGACGGGGCTGCTGATCGGCTTCTTCCTGCCCGGTGACTCGCTGCTGTTCACGGCGGGCCTGCTGTGCACGGGGTCGGGCCACGGCAGTCTGAAGCTCTCCCTGGGACCGCTCCTGGTCTGCGCCGCGGTGGGCGCGCTGGCCGGCTCACAGTGCGGCTATCTCATCGGGCGCAAGGCGGGCGGCGCCCTGCTCGCCCGCAGCGGCTCACCCCGGCTGCACGAGGGAGCCAAGCGCGCCGAGGAGCTGCTGGAGCGCTACGGCCATGCGAAGGCGATCTTGCTGGCCCGCTTCGTCCCGGTGGTGCGCACGGTGCTCAACCCGATGGCGGGCGCCCTCCAGGTCCCCGCCCGCACGTTCACCGTGTGGCAGGTCGTCGGCGGTCTCGTCTGGAGTGTCGGCCTCACCCTCGCGGGCTACGCACTGGGCTCCTCGATCCCGAACGTCGACCGCTATCTGCTCCCGATCATCGCCGTGATCGTCATCGTGTCGCTGACGCCTCTGGCCGCCGAGCTCCGCCGCTCCCGCAAGGCCGCGACCGCGACCACGGAGAAGGGTGCCCAGGGATGATCCTCGCGTTCGACGGGTCGTCGATCGACGGCTCCGCCTACACCTACGTGGTGGATCTCGCCCAACACGCCCCGTCCTGGCTGGACAGCCTGGTGTCCGCCTGGTCCACGTACGGGCTGGCACTGTTCGCCCTTCTCATGCTCGTGGGCTGGTGGCAGGCCCGTCGCAGCAGCGCCCAGGCGGCGATGGTCTCGCTCGCGGTGCCGGTGATCGTCGTCGTGGCCTTCGGGGTGAACTCCGTGTTCAAGATGCTCGTCCGCGAGGACCGCCCCTGTCAGAGCCTGCGCGTGAAGACGCTGGAGGCGTGTCCCGCGCCGGGCGACTGGTCGTTCCCCAGCAATCACACGGTCATCGCCGCCGCGGCCGCCGTGGCCCTGCTCTACGTCTCCCGCCGCCTCGGCACCATCGCCCTGCTGGCCGCCTGCCTGATGGCCGTCTCCCGGGTCTGGGTCGGCGCGCACTATCCGCACGACGTGGTCGCCGGTGTCCTGGTCGGCACGCTGATCGCGATGCTGCTGACGACCGTCCTGCGCAGACTCTCCGACCCGCTGGCGAGCCGGCTGACGGACTCGCGGCTGCGGCCGTTGCTGATCTCGGCGTAGACCGGCGGCGACCGCCACGGGAAGCCGGCAAACACTCTTCCGGAGCGGCTGAAGGAGGACCATGCGGCACACGATCCTGGTCGTCGAGGACGATCACGCCCTGCGTGACGTCCTGCTGCGGGGGCTGCGTGACGAGGGCTTCGACACCGTGCCCGCCCGGGACGGGGCGACCGCGCTGCGGCTGGCCGGGGACGACGTCGACGCGGCCGTGCTGGATGTCGGGCTGCCCGACGCGGACGGACGGGACGTGTGCCAGGCGATCAGAGCCAATGGATTCCTCTATCCCGTCATCTTCCTGACCGCTCATCACCACCTCACGGACCGGCTGGCGGGCTTCTCGGCCGGCGGCGACGACTATCTGCCCAAGCCGTTCCACCTGACGGAGCTGGCCGCCCGGCTGCGGGCGGCACTCAAACGCAGCGGACCGCTCCCGGCCACCACGTCCGGGGACCTGGTCCTGGACCCGGTCGGGCACGGCCTCACCGTCCAGGACACCCGGGTCGGCCTCACCCCGACGGAGTTCCGGCTGCTGGCGGTGCTCATGGCGGGGTCCGGGGACATCGTCCGCAGACACGAGCTGATCAGGGCCGGATGGCCGGAAGGCGCCCGGGTCAGCGACAACACGCTGGACCAGTATCTGACCCGGCTGCGCCGCAAGCTCCGGGACAGCGGCAGCGCGCTGACCATCACCACGGCACGCGGCATAGGCCACCGCCTGTCATGAGGGCCCTGTCAGCCGGCGCGTCAGCCGGTGCCATGACGGCCGTGTCAGCCGGCGCGAGGGCACGGAGGGCACGGTCATGAGGGCGTTCGCCTCCCGCTGGTGGCCGCGCACCCTGCGGGGCAGGCTCTCCCTGGTCGCGCTCACCACGGCGACGATCCTCATGGTGATCCTCACGGTCGCGTTCAACACCGTCGTACGCCGGCACCTCCAGCACCAGGCGGACGACGAGCTGCGCACCCGGGCCGCCGCCGTCGCCGCGACCGTCGTCACCGACGGCTCCCGTGTGCGGGTCCTGGAGACGCCGGGTGAGGAACTGCTCGACACGAACGCGTGGATCTACTCCGGCGACCGGCTGCTCGAGAAGCCCTCGTCCGCCACCGCCGACGGCCCGCTGACCCGCGCCGCCGCCCGGCTCGTGGCGCGCGACGGCCGGCACTGCGTCACCGCGCACGGTCACGACGAGGTCCGGCTGTGCTCGCGCCCGGTGCCCGGCGGCAAGGGCGCCGCCGTCGTCACCGCGCTGGACCTCTCGCCCTACCGCGGCTCGGCCGACACGATGCTCTTCGCGTCCCTCGCCCTCGACGCCGCGATGCTCGCCTGCACCTACGCGCTGACGCGGCTGGCGGTGGGCCGCGCCCTGCGTCCCGTGCACTCGATGACCGAACACGCCACCCGGTGGAGCGCGATAGCGTCCCCGGAGCGCTTCGGCTCAGTGACCCGCCCCACCGAACTCGCCCAGCTGGGCGGTTCGCTGGACGCCCTCCTCGACCGCATCCGCGCCCTGTTGCGACACGAGCGGCAGCTCACCCGGGAGCTGTCGCACGAGCTGCGCAACCCGCTCGCCCGGATCATCGCCGAGCTCGACTGGTGGGGGGCCCGCCCCCGCTCCGACGCCGACACCGAGGCCACCCACGCGGCGATCGCCGACGCGGCCCTGTCCATGCGCACGATCTGCGACACCCTGCTCGACGAAGCCCGCGACAGCGCGGCCACCGCGCCCGGCACGGCCGACGTGCTGCCGGTGCTGGGCCGCCTGGCGGACCGTCTGGTGGACCGCCTCGACCCGGCGAAGAAGGGGGTGGAGGTCGTCGTCACCGCCCGGGACGCGCGGTTGTCGGCAGGGGTGCCCGACGCCCTCCTGGAGCGCATCGTCAGCCCGCTGCTCGACAACGCGGTGAGGCACGCGCGCACCCGGGTCGAGATCCTTGCCCGCGCTCAGCCCGGCGGCGTACGCGTCGAGGTCCGGGACGACGGCCCCGGCGTACCGGCGTCGTTCGTGGCGCAGCTCTTCCAGCCGGGCCGGCGCGCCGATCCCGGCGACGGACACGGCGGAGCGGGCCTCGGGCTGCCGCTGGCACGACGCCTGGCCCGCTCCGTCGGCGGGGAGGTGGACCTCGACGGTCGGTGCACCTCCGGCGCGACGTTCGTGGTCACGCTTCCCGCGGGTTGAGCACGCCTTCCTTGTCGGTGACGTCCTTGCGGGTCAGCGTGAGGTACACCACCAGCGCGAGGATGACCGTCAGGAACAGCACGCTGGTGACCACGGTGCCGAAGCCCAGGCCGCCGTCGCCGGTCGGTTGCGAGAGGTAGTCGCCCATCGAGGCACCCAGAGGACGGGTCAGGATGTACGCGATCCAGAAGCTCAGCACGGCGTTCAGGCCGAGGGCGAAGTGCGCGACCGCGACCGCGGCGATGGCGAGGCCGAAGAGGACGGCGGACACCCAGTATCCGAGGGCCATCTTCTCCGCGACGAGGTCACCGGCCGCGGTGCCCAGCGCGAAGGTGAACAGCACGGCCAGCCAGTAGTAGGCCTCGCGGGACACCGTGTCGATGCTGTGGATGGACAGCGTTCCCTCGCGGCGGTACCAGATGGCGAAGACGACGGCGAGTGCGACGGCGAACACGGAGGTGCTGGTCGTCAGCGGCACGCCCAGGTTGTCGGTGAGGTTGTCGCTGATCAGGGTGCCGACGACGCTGATGAGGGCCACGGCGAGCCAGTACACGCCGGGCCGGTAGGCCTTCGTGCGGAACTGGGCAACGAGGACCACGATCAGCAGCGCGCTCATCAGCAGCGACACACCGGTCAGGCCCATGCCCAGGTTCGAGTTCAGGAGGTCCGCCGCGGTCTCGCCGACCGTGGTGCACAGCACCTTGATGATCCAGAAGTACGCGGTGACTTCGGGAACCTTGTTCCAGCGGAGGTGGTGGCCGGGGGCCGCCCCGCTGCGGACATGAGCCCCGGTCGTCTCAGAAATCTCGGTCATGGGGCCCGACCCTGCCAGCGGGACTCTGAACACATCCTGACTACCGATGGGGGGGCGACAGGGACGAACAGCGCGAGCGTCGTTCAGAGGACCTTGCGGCGGGCCAGTACGGCCAGCGCCAGCAGCCCTGGGACCAGGGGCAGCCACACCGTCAGCAGCCGGTAGCCGAGGACCGCCGACGCCGCGGCGCTGCCCGGCGCTCCGGCCAGCCTGAGGGCCATGGCGAGCGCCGCGTCCAGGGAACCGATGCCACCGGGCGTGGGCAGGAGTACGGCGGCGCTGCTCGCTGCCAGGTAGGCCAGCGCCACCTGGGCCGGGGGCAGCGGCAGTTCGAGGGCCTGGGCGACCGCGACGACCACCGTGGCGTGCAGCGCGGCGAAGGCCAGCGAGCCGCCCCACAGCGCGGCCGCGCGCGCCGGGACCTCGTGCACGGCGCGGACGTCGGCCAGCACGGCCCGCAGCGCGCGCCGCAGAGGTCCGCGCAGCAGTACGACGGCGGTGACCACCACGGCGAACGCGATCACGATCACCGTCGCCGAGATGTGCGGCAGGCGGAGCAGGCCGGGACACGCCAGCGCGAGCACGGCGATCAGGAAGCCCCGCGAGACGGCCCCGGCGGTCGCCTTCACACCGAGCGCGGTCGCCGACCGGACGACCGGCAGACCGCACCGGGTCAGGAAGCGGAGGTTGACCGCACCGGCGCCGAGGCCCGCGGGCAGTACGTGGTTGGCGGCGGAGGCCGCGAACTGGACGGCGACCAGCTGCCGGGCGGGCAACGGCCGGGTCACCGCCCCTTGCTGGGCGAGCGCCGAGCACACCCAGGTCGCCGCGGTGGCGACGGCCGCCACGAGCAGCCAGCCGCGGTCGGCGACGGCCAGCCGGTCGACGCCGGTGACGATCACCGGCCAGTGGCGCTGGGCGAGATGGACCGCGCACACCATCACGGCGAGGGTCAGCGCGGCATGCAGGGAGACCCGCCTGCTCACGGCCGTCGTCGGTGCGCCGGGCGGAAGAATGGTCATGTCGCGTCGCCTCCCTGGACGGCGGGGGCCACGTACACCATCAGACGGCCGACGCGGTGCGCTTCCCACGTGCGGGCGTACGCGGGTGGCTTGTCGCCCGGTGTGGTCAGCACGCCGACCGGGATCCGCTGTCCTGCCCGCACTAGGGCATCGGCGGTGGTGTTGGCGTTGTGTCCGCCGGTGTCGACGGAGGAGCACCCGGTGTAGAAGGCGATCGGGACGTCCTCGTAGCCGGTCAGCATGCAGGGCGGCGTCACCCCCAGCCGGTGCAGCCGGGTCGCGGTGTCGGCCCAGCCCTGGTGGGAGACGGTGGCGCCGTGCACGGTGTGCTCCAGCACCGCGAACTGCACCACGAGATGCCCGGCCAGGCCGAGCGCCACCAGGGTGACGGCCACCGGTCGCCGACCGCCGCCGGGCGCGGTCACCAGGTGGATCAGGGCGTCGGCGACCGGGATGACCAGCAGGATGTACACGGGCAGCAGGAAGCGCGGCGCCGCGTATCCGATCATGAAGAGGTACGGGAAGCCCACCGTCGCGGCGCAGGCCAGAAGCAGCAAGGTGGCCACCCCGCGTCGGGCCCTGACGGCGATCACCGCTCCGAGGACGGCCACCACGGGCAGCGCGAACCACCACAGCAGCACCGGCGGGGCGGGCATGTCCCCGGTGCAGGGGCGGCACAGGGCGCGCCCGCCGAGGCTGCGCATCTGGTCGCCGAAGGCCAAGTTCCAGCCCAGGCCGCCCTGGATCCTGGACCCGTCGGAGAGCCGCTGGGCGAGGCCGCCGTAACTGACGTACGCCTCGACGACCCACTCGCCCGCGCCGGCGACCAGGCCCGTGACGAGCGCGACCAGCAGCCTCGGGCGCCGCCAGCGGCGTACGCACACAACGAGGAAGAGCAGCGGCAGGGTGGCGTAGACCGCGTCGGTGGGCCGCATCCACGCCATCAGCGCGGCGCTCAGGCCCACGCCCCACGGCGCCGCCCGGTCGAAGCGGTCGGCCTGGCCACGCAGGAAGCAGCCGACGCAGGCCAGGGCACCGATCGCGACCCAGTAGTTGGGCATGGCCTGCGGGCCGTAGAAGAGGGTCACCCAGAGCGTGGAGAACAGAGCGCCCGCCGTCGCCAGTACCCGTATGGGGAACAGTCCGCGCCAGACGCGCAGCGCCAGGAACAGGCCGACTCCGGAGAGCACGGCCAGATAGACGCGCAGCAGGGCGGTGGACGACGACCAGGACGCGATCGGTGCCACCAGCAGGGAGATTCCGCGGGCGCGCGGGGCGCTGAAGAAGGCGGCCGGGGCGTGCGAGCCGACCTGGCTGACGTAGACGGTCTCGTCCCAGCCGAGCCCCATGTCCGGCCGCACCAGGATCAGTTGGGCCAGAGTAAAGGCTCCCGCGACCAGCGCCAGCCACTGCGGGCCGTGCGGCCGTCTGGAAGCGCGCCCCGTCGGGGGCGGGCTGCGGCGACCGGCGCCGACGAGCGGAAGGTTCACAGTTTTGGCCATCGCCTACCCTTCGCCCTACATTCCGTAGGGTTCGTCACCCTACAAGACGTAGGGTGAAGGAGAAAGTTGCGCAAAACACGGCCAAATTACAGTGGAACGACCGGTGTTGCAGTCCGGCGGGCACACCCTCGCACCACCCCGGGCGCACTCGTACGCCCTCACCACCCCCCGTACCCCTACGCGCTGTAAGGTGACGGACATGGCTGGCACAGGCCCCCGCGGCAGAGCCGAACGACGCAGCGCCGGCGAGTTGGAGAGCGAGGTCCTCGCCGCCCTCTGGGCCACCGACCAGGCCCTCACCCCCGCCGACATCCAGGCCGAGATCGGCGGCAACCTCGCCTACAACACCGTTCACACCATCCTCAAACGCCTGTACGACAAGGGTCTGGTCCTGCGTGACGTCGACGGCCGGCGCGGCGCGTACCGGCCCGCCAAGAACGCCGCCGAACTGACCGCCGAGGCCATGCACGAGGCGCTGGACCGGGGGCCCGACCCGATCGCGGCCCTCCAGCAGTTCGTCACCGGCCTGAGCCCCCGAGAGGAAGAGGCCCTGCGGGATCTCCTCAGGGGGAGCGGGATGTGAGGATCGACGTCTACATCCCCCTCGTCCTGCCGCTGCTGCTGACGGCCGTCGCGCCGCAGGTGGGTCTCCGGGTCTCCCCGGCGGTGGCCACCCGGGTCCTCACCATCGCCGCCGTACTGACCGCGGCCGCCTCCACCTGGGCGCTGCTGCTGCTCGCCGCCACCCTGGTCAACGAGGCGCCGCACGTGGCCACGGAGGCCGGCGAGAACGGTAGGCGCCTGCCGGAACCGGTCCCGGTGGCGATCGCCTTCGCCGCCATCACGCTCCTGTGGCTGATCGGCTTCCGGCTCGTCCGCGCCCTGCGCGCCCACTACGCGACCCGCCGCGTCCTGAAGCGGCTGTGCGAGGGACACCCGCCCGACAGCGAACTCATCGTCGCCGCCTCCTCGACGCCCCGGGCCTTCGCGATCCCCGGCCCGCCGGGCCGGATCCTGGTCACGGCCGCCATGCTCGGCGCGCTGGAACCGGCGGAGCGACGCGTACTGCTGGCCCACGAGCGCGCCCATCTCGCCCACCGCCACTCCGTGCTGTCGACCGCGGTGACCCTGGCCGCCGCCGCCAACCCGGTGCTCGCGCCGGTGCGCACCACCGTCACCTTCCTGGTGGAGCGCTGGGCCGACGAGGAGGCCGCGCGGCGTGTCGGGGACCGTCGTACCACCGCCCGCGCCCTCGCCCGGGCCGCCCTCGTCGCCCAGCGCGCCCGGCCGGGCTGCGCTCTGAGTTTCTCGGAACACGCGATCACCCGCCGGATCGCCGCGCTGCAGACGGCCCCGCCGCCGGACCTGTGGCCCATCGGCGTGGCCGTCCTCGTCCTCGGCGCCCTGCCCGCGCTCGGCGCGCTGGACGCCACCGGCGATCTGCTCCGCCTGCTCGGCGAGAGTCTGCCGGGGTTGGGGCCTGTTTTCGGGTGAGGCCCGGGTCGCGCGCCTCAGGTGCCGAGCGTCCTGCGCTCCCGCAGGTGTGCGTAGCCCATGAGTGCGACAAGCACCGCGAACAGCACGGCCGACGAACCCGCCGTACCGAGGTCGAGACCGCCCTTGGCGGTCGGCTTGGTGAGGAAGTCGCCCGCGGTCGCGCCCAGCGGGCGGGTGAGGACGAAGGCGATCCAGAACAGCACCACGTTCGGCACCGCGGGGACGGGCATCAACGCGACGAGGACCGCGAGCAGCCCGGTGACGAGCAGCGCGCCGCCCGCGTAACCGAGCCCGGAGCTGTCCGACAGGAAATCGCCCATCGAGGTGCCGAGGGTGTTCGACACCAGGATCGCCGACCAGAACAGGGCCTCGGCCCGGAAGGTCACGATGTCGCGGATGACGAACGTCATCCCGGTGAACTTCCAGACAGTGAAGATCACGACCAGCAGCGAGACCAGGATCGCGGCGCCCGCGGGGTACCCGAGTCCCAGGCCCTGCGGACCCCAGCCCAGCGAGGTGGCCCCGCCGGAGAGGTACTCGGGGCCGGCGTCACGGTTCATGAAGTCGGACAGCGTGGTGCCCGCCATGCTGGTGGACAGGATCACGGTCCAGTAGAAGAAGGGGTTGTACCGGCGCGACCTGAGCTGCACGACCAGCGTGACCACGAAGACCACGAACAGCAGGATCGTGGTGAGGAAGTAGCCCAGCTTGAGGGTCTGTGCGAAGAGGTCTCCCGCGGTCTCGCCGAGTGTCGTCGCGGCGATCTTCATGATCCAGAAGGCCAGGGTCACCTCTGGCAGCTTCTTCATCACGAAGGTGCCGCGGTCGGCGACTTCGTGGCCGGCGACGACTTCCGTCTTGTCCAACGTTCGCTCCTGGGGGGGGTGCGTCGACATCCCCCCCCAGGGCCACGGCCCAAGGAGGGCGCGTGTCCGACGGCTCAGTGTCGCGCATGCCCGCGCGCCACGCCGGTCGACGTGGCAGTCCCAACCTGAACGCATCCTGAACGCGCGATCATGCCTCCAGCCCCTGCGGACGCGTCAGGGGCGCGGCCATAGCCCGAGATAGTCGACTGGTCGTACAATGACGGCATGGGACGTACCAGCGATGCCAGGGAGAAGATCCTCAGCGCCGCGCAAGCACTCATCGAGCTGCGCGGCTACTCGGCGCTGGGGGTGGCCGAGATCTGCAAGACGGCCGGTGTGCCCAAGGGCAGTTTCTACTACTTCTTCGAGTCCAAGGAGGCCCTCGCCCTGGCCGTGCTCGACGAGCACTGGGCCGCCCAGAAGAGCGCCTGGGCACGCGTCCTGAACAGCGGCGAGGAACCCCTGCGGCGCCTGTACCGGCTGTTCGAGGAGACGGAGAACGAGCTGCACGCCGGCCAGCAGAGCTGCGGCACCGTGTCGGGCTGCCTGTTCGGGAACCTCACCCTGGAGATGAGCAACCACACCGAGCTCGTCCGCACCCGCCTGCAGGAGATCTTCGACGCACAGGTCGAGATGGTCGAGTCGGTCATCACCGAGGCCCGTGAGCGCGAGGAGGTCACCGCGCTGGACACCCGGGAAGCCGCACGGGCGGTGGTCGCCCAGCTGGAGGGGCAGGTGTTGTTCGCCAAGCTCTACAACAACACCCGTCGGCTCAGCCCCCTGTGGGCGAACTGCCTGGCCCTGCTCGGTGCCCGCGCGCCACAGGAGGCCGTGGCAGGCGTCTGAACCCCGCCGCGACACCGTTCAGAAGGCGTTGACGTCGATGACCGCCTGGGCGAATGCCTCAGGGGCTTCCTGTGGCAAGTTGTGGCCGATGCCCTTCAGCGTCCGGTGGTCGTACGCGCCCGTGAAGTGACCGCGATACGAGGCACCGTCTCCGGGCGGCGTGAAGGGATCCAACTCCCCGTCAAGGGTGATCGTCGGCAGCGAGATGGCGGGACTCTGGGCAAGTCGCTTTTCCAGATGGTCGTATCGCGGGTCCCCCTTGGCCAGACTCAGTCGCCACCGGTAGTTGTGGATCACGATGGCGACCCAGTCCGGATTGTCGAAGGCCGCCGCGGTGCGGTCGAATGTGGCGTCGTCGAAGTGCCATGTCGGGGAGACGTTCTTCCAGATGAGTTTCGCGAAATCGTGCTTGTACTGTTCGAGGCCCAGTTGCCCCCTTTCGGTGGCGAAATAGTACTGGTACCACCACGCCCATTCGGCCTGGGGCGGCAGGGGCGCCTTATTGCGTTCGAGGTTGGTGATGAGATAGCCGGTCACGGAGACCAGGGCCTTGCAGCGCTCCGGCCAGAGCACCGCGATGATGTCGGCCGTCCGCGCTCCCCAGTCGAAACCGGCGAGGATCGCCTTCTCGATCTTCAGCGCGTCCATGAGCGCGATGATGTCGAGCGCGATCACCGACTGCTGGGCGTTGCGGAACGTCTTGCCCGAACGGAACCGTGTGGTGCCATGGCCGCGCAGATACGGCACGATCACCCGATAGCCCGCCGCGGCGAGCCCGGGAGCCACATCGACATAGCTGTGAATGTCGTAGGGCCAGCCGTGCAGAAGGACGACCACGGGGCCGTGCGCGGGGCCGGCCTCCGCATACCCCACATTCAGCTCTCCGGCACGAATCTGCTTCAGCGGGCCGAAAGAGGTGTGCGTTCCGAGCTCGGCCGCGAGCGGAATCGCGGACCTTTTCCCCTCGGCCGCGGAGGCCGATGTCGGGGCCGAGGCAGATGCCGAGGACACCGGGAGTGCCGGCAGTGAGGCTCCGGCTGTTCCTATGGTGAGAATCCGGGAAAACGTGCGCCTGTCGATGACATTCCCCTTTCTCGACCGGTGCGCGGATGGTAGGGAAATCAACATGGCCCAGATGTCAGGGGCCGTCAGCGCCTCGCCAGATGTTGTCGAAGGCCGCGTCCTCGATGCTTCGCCGTTGCCGTACCGCTTCCAGTTCCGTCACCGCGTCGTTGACCGCGGCCAACACGGTCAGGACCGCGTCTTCGACGAGATCCGCGGCCTCCTCGGTCGACTCGTCGTGGATGCCCACGGCGGCCGCGAGAACGGTCAGGACGGGCTCGCCCGAGGTCCAGCGTTCGGCCGCGTGGTTGCGGTCCGGCGAGTCGGCCGCTTCCGTGCGGCCGCCGCGGAAGGGGTTCCAGCTGTGGCGTGGCCGGGTGAGCCGTCCTTCCGCCTCCAGGTCCGCGCGATAGGCCGCGGACAGCCCACGGCCCCGTCGCCACAGCCAGTCGTCGACGGACTCGTACGGCGTCTGCCGGACCAGCGACGACACGGCCCCGTCCAACAGGCGGTCGCCCATGGTCCACTGCGCGCCGGGCACGATGCGGTCGTCCTCCAGCGTGATGACCTGGGCCTCGATGAGGTCGACCAGTTCGGCTCCCGCGAGGGCCAGCGACAGGTCGCCCTGCTCGACGGGCCGGCTGGACGGGACGTCCATGGCGATCATCAACAGGTCCCGCGGTGTGGTCATGACGGGCTCCACGTGTGAGTCATCGGTGGCTGCCCGCGTCCGGCGCGGATTCCGCCGGTGCGGGCTGTCGTACCGGGACGGTAGGTCGCACTACCACCATGTGGTGCGGAAAGCCGACGCGCAGCACGGCGGCGGCCGCGGCGGCCACGAGAACCACGGAGGCGGCCAGGATCAGGGCCTGCTGGTAGCCGTGGTGGAGCAGGGGCGCGACCACCAGCGGGCCGAGGATCTGCCCGACGGAGTACCCGGCGGTCAGCAGTGCGACGGAGCGGGGAAACTCCAGGTGAGCGCCGGTGGCGAGGGCGAGGGTGCTGACACCGATGAACGTCGCGCCGAACAGCGCCGCGGAGAGCAGGGCGGCCGGGGCTCCGCCGATCAGGGCGGGCAGGGCGATGCCCACCGCCTGGACGACGAGCGCGGCGAGCAGCAGGTCGGGACGGGACCAACGGCGCCCGAGCCGGGCCCACAGCGCGGAGGAGGGTACGGCCGCCAGCCCGACCAGCACCCAGGCGCCGCCGCCGAGCGGTCCCGGGGAGCTCTGTTCGATCGCGGCGACCAGGAAGGTGCCCGCGATGATGTAGCCGATGCCTTCCAGGGTGTAGGAGGCGAACAGGGCGGTGAACCAGCGGTGCGTGCGGATGCGCGTGCCCGCGCCCGTGTGCGACCCGCGGCCGGAATCCGCGGTGGCCTCGGTGACTGTGGTGGCCGTGGTGACTGTGGTCGCCGTGGTGGCCGGTGTTGTCGCGCGAGGAGCTTCGGGGCGGAGGTTCCACGCGGCCACGGCGAGGACCGCGGCGAGTGCGGCCGAGGCCCACCAGGCGGCCCGCCAGTCCGCGACGGGGCCCAGCACCAGGACGAGCAGACCGGACAGGGCGATGCCCGCGCCGACTCCGCCGAACGCCCATCCGGGAAGGTGAGCCGGGTACTCCCGCAGGTGGCTGAGGAGCGAGCTGACCGCGATGACGAAGATCAGAGCGCTGGTCGCCCCGGCCAGCAGCCGCAGCGCGAACCACACGGCGGTGTCGTGCGTGGCGGGCATCGCGGCCAGGGTGCCGGTCAGCACGACGAGGGAGGTGCGCAGGAGGGCGCGCGAGCGAACCAGCGCGGGCGCCAGGATGCCGGCGAGCGCGCCGACGAGGTAGCCGATGTAGTTGGCTGTGGCCAGGTTCGCACCGGCGCCCGCCGACAGCCCCGCCCCGGCGTGCATCAGCGGGAGGATCGGGGTGTAGACGAACCGGCCGACCCCCATGCCCGCGGCGAGTGCCGCGGCGGCCTGGGCCACGTGCGCCCAGGGCGAGTGCGGCCTGCCGCCGTCTCGGACCGGGGAGGCCCGCAGGGGTCGTACGGGTATGACGAAGTCCATGTCCGTTCGTGATCCTTCCCAGGTCCTGGTCCATGTGAGGCCCTGGCACGTGTCAGGTCGTGCGGGTGTCGGGTCGTGCGGGTGTCGGGGGCGGGCCCGACCCACCGCCCGCTCGGCGGCTGTCAGTGCGAGCGAGGCCCGCCGTCACGTCGTGGCGTCGGTGCGGCCGGGGTCGTTGGGGTGGGACTCGAGGGCGGTGACGGTGAGGCTCATCCACGGGCGCAGCGGCAGCGTGCCGAGCACCTTCTCGTGGAGCTCGTCCTCGTCACCGGCCCGCCAGATGCCGATGCTGCGCAGTTCGCCAACCGGGCGCCACAGCCGCGCCAGGTTGCCGGTGGATGCCAGTTCCCGGGCGCGGACGGCTTCGGCGGCGCGTCGCCGGTCGACCTCGTCCTGGGTGGTGCCCTCGGGGATCGTGGTGGTGATCTCGACGAGGAACTCTCGCATGGTCCTGCTCCGCTCGCTGGGACGTCCGGCGGGAACCGGAACGCCGGGTGGGGTGACGGTGGCCCGTCGGTCCGGCGTTCGATCGCGGCCAGAACGTCTGCCGGGTGTCGAACCCGACCGTCCGCCGACTGTCGGAGAGGACCACTGCGGTCATCTGCCGTCGGGGGCCTGCATGGCCTCCATCGTCCGCCTGCCGACGGGTCGGCGCCACGACAGGCTTGCTCCCTGCTGAGAGGCGCGGCCTCGCACCGACGTAGCATGACCAGCGTGGAGCTGCGCCAACTACGGTATTTCGTCGCGGTCGCCGAGGAGCTGAACTTCGGCCGGGCCGCCGAGCGCCTCCTGATCGCGGGACCATCCCTGTCCCAGCAGATCAAGGCACTCGAACGGGATCTTGGCGTACGCCTGTTCGATCGCGACCGCCGCTCGGTGGCCCTCACCCCGGCCGGTTCGGCCCTGCTCCCCCACACCCGCGCCCTGCTCGAGCGGGCCGACGACCTCCAGCGGCGGGCCGGTCGGCTGTCCGGATCGGAACCGGTACGGCTCGGCTACGTCAACTGGCTCCCGTCGGACCTGACCGCCCGCACCGCCACGGTGGCCCAACTCCACCTCGACGCCTGGGTCGCACCCTCGCACACCCAGGCCGCCCGGGTCGCCGCAGGCGGTCTGGACCTCGCGGTGTGCTGGGTGCGGACCAAGGACCTGGAAGAGCTCGGCCTGCGCGCCCGGCTCATCGGCGCCGACCGGCTCTACGCCGTCACCACCGGCGGCGACACGAGCGATGTGGCCGCCCGGGAGACCGCCGTACTCCTCGACAACGACACCACCTCCTGGTCGTCCTGGAACGTCTACGCGGAGCAGCTGGCCGAGGACACCGGGGCCCGCGCGATACGCATCTCCGACGGCGGCATCACCGGACCGGCGTTCTTCGATCACGTCCGCCACTCCAGCCGCCCGGTCGTCAACTCCCCCAAGGGCCAGACCACCCCCCTGCCGCCCGACCTGGTCCAGCGCCCGGTCACGGCACCGGAGGTCTACTGGACCTGGTCGCTGGTCTGGCGCGAGAGCGAGGACCGCCCGGCCGTCCTCGCCGTCGTCGACGCCCTCTGTCACGGCGTGGGCGACCTCGGCCTCCACGCCCCGGACGCCTGGCTGCCCGACGGGGACCCGCACCGATAGCGATGCCGGCCCACTGACCTGCACTGGGAGGCTGCGCCTTCCAGCAGGGAGGAATTCGGTCCTGGCCAGGACCCCGCCGTCCTTTGACTTCTCCTCTCCATCCCGCCTACCTTCAAATAGTCGACCAGTCGGCTAGTAGGAAACGGCGGCCGGCGAAGAAGCCCCCGCTTCATCTCGAACCTCAGAATCCCGGAACACGGAGAAGATCATCGTGAGCTCTCAGAACCAGAAGGTCGCAGTCGTCACCGGAGCCTCGCAGGGCCTCGGCGCAGGCATCGTGGAGGGCTACCGCAAGCTCGGGTACGCCGTCGTCGCCACCTCGCGCACGATCGCCCCCGGCAACGACGCGGGCATCGTGACCGTCCAGGGTGACATCGCCGACCCCGCCACCGCCGAACGCGTCATCGCCGCCGCCGTCGAGCGGTTCGGCCGTGTCGACACCCTGGTCAACAACGCGGGCATCTTCCTCGCCAAGCCCTTCCACCTGTACACCCAGGAGGACTACGCCGCGGCGACCGGCGTGAACCTGGTCGGCTTCTTCCGCATCACCCAGCTGGCCGTCGAGCGCATGCTCGCCCAGGGCGGCGGACACATCGTCAACATCACCACCAGCCTGGTCGACAACGCCGACGCCAACGTCCCCTCCGTACTCGCCTCGCTGACCAAGGGCGGCCTGCAGTCCGCCACCAAGTCCCTCGCGATCGAGTACGCCACGCGTGGCATCCGCGTCAACGCCGTTTCGCCGGGCATCATCAAGACCCCCATGCACCCCGTGGAGACCCACGAGGCGCTCGCCGGACTGCACCCGGTCGGCCGGATGGGCGCGATCAGCGACATCGCCGACGCGGTGATCTACCTGGAGAACGCCCCGTTCGTCACCGGCGAGATCCTCCACGTCGACGGCGGCCAGAGCGCCGGCCACTGACGGAGCACGACGACAGAACACGACGACGGAGAACTTCCATGAACCGTACAACGGACAACGAGGCGGCCCTGCGGGACGTCCTCGACCGGTGGAAGGCCGCGGTCGACGCGCACGAACCGGAGCAGGTCGCCGCCCAGTTCACCGAGGACGCCATCTTCCAGGGGCTGCACCCCTACAGCGTCGGAAGGCCCGGCGTCGCGGCCTACTACGCCTCCCAGCCCATCGGGATGGCCGCCGCGTACCAGATTCTCGAGACCAGGCGCCTCACCGACGACCTCGTCCTCGGATATCTGAGCGTCGACTTCTCCTTCACGGACCGCCCCACCCTCAACGTCAAACTCGGCGTACTGGTGCAGCGCGTGCAGGGGACCTGGCACATCGGCCACTACCAGGTGTCCCGGCTCGAATAGTCCGGCTCCCTTACAGGAAGTTCCTTACAGGGAGTTCCTTACAGGGAGTTCACCCAAGCCGCGGTGTCGCCCGGGCGGCCGAAGCGAAGCGTGTCGAGATGCGCGAAGCGGGGGTCGCCGGTGCGGCGGGCGATCTCGCGGCGCCGGTTCGCGTGCTGGGACCAGGACCACCACAGGGGGTGTTCCCGGCTCAGCCAGCCGGTCCAGGTTTCCCTGTTGCCGCCGAACAGCGGCTCACGTGTGACAGTGCGGCGAACGGAACGGCGCAGGACCCGGGGCAGGACGATGCGTTTGGGATAGTCCAGCCATATCACCGTGTCGGCCTGTTCCCACATCAGGTCACGGACCTCCGGATAGCCGATGGAGTCGATGGCCCAGCGGGATTCGGCGGTGATCCGGAGAACGTCCTCGCTCAACTTCTCGTTCACGGCCCACCCGGCACCTGTGAAGTACAGCGCGTCCATCTCGTGGTAGGGCAGGCCGAGGCGACCGCTCAGACCCCGGGCGAGCGTGGACTTACCCGCACCTGTGCTCCCCACCACCAAGATCCGCCGCATCCCGGCATCCTAGGCCCCGTCCGGCGGATCCTGCCGGACAGGCCCTGACCGTGTGGGCGCCTAGTTCTTCTGCCACCCTCGGCGACTCCCGGTAGCAGGAGGCGAGCGGTTCCGAGCGATCCCGCCCTTGGCTGAAGACCGGGCTCACGGTGTGAACGGATGCCCGAGGCTGCCACAGCTCCGCACCGCAACCGAAGGCCAGCCGGGGCACCTACGAGATGCGGGAGATCGTCAACGCGCCGCTGCACGAGAGCCGCAACGCGGTGATCACCGGCTCGGCCAACGCCCAGCGCTCGGGTTCTCGCCGAGGCGGACGAGACTCTTGCGGTGATTGGCATGGCCCGGACATCATTGCGGTCGTGCGGCAAATCTACCCGCATAGATTTCGGCTCCATCCTGATCGTCCCCATCCGTCGCCCGACCGCCCCACAGCGGTGGCAACGCATCCAGGAGGAACCCCGTGCAGCTCACCGTCACCCGGCGTACGGCTGTCGCCGTCGCCCTCAGTGCGGTATCCGCCCTCGCTCTCCAAGGCCTCGCCCTTCCCTCCGCCCACGCTTCGACCCCCGCGGCGTCATCGGCGCCTTCCGACTCCGCCACGGTGGGCGGCATCGAAGCCGCCACCGCACGCGCCGTGGCCCGCTCACTCGGCAACGCCGACTGGCGGGCACAGATACGTACCGCCGCGCTGGGTTCGAGACAGGTGGACCTCGCAACGCTCACCGCCCGGGCCTCGGCACCCACCGCACTGAACTCGGCGGTCAGCACGGCCGACCGCCGCATCGCCACCGCCAAGGGACTGCCCGCGACCACCGGTTCACTCCTGCGCCTGCGTCTGGGCGCGGACTCCATGCGGGGCGCGCTGACCACGAAGGTCAAACCGCTGGTGGCGGTCGCCGCCAACGACGACTCCGCGACCGCCGTCACCGCCTACGACAGTGCCGGCCGGGCCCACACACTGAGCGCCGGGCAGACGCCGAAGCAGCCGGTGTACGTCATCGACATCGACGTGTCGAAGGCCGTGTCCCTCGGCCTCGCGCAGGTGAACAAGGCCTTCGAGAAGGCGGGCCTGCGGGCGCCGATGAAGGCCGCGGCCGGCAATGCCGGGTACTGGACCACCAAGGTCGATTCGGTCTACCTCAACGACGACGAAGAGCCCTGGGTCCTCGGGGACGCCGAGATCTACTCGATCGTCAGCGGATTCGGCCTGGACGGAAATGTCCGCGTCGACACGGTCACCATGCCGTATCTGGACGACGACCACACCACCTATTACCCGAACCAGATCCTCGTCAACTGGTCCAACTACAAGTACAACGAAGCCGACGTCGTCATGATGGAGGACGACGGCGACACCAACTACGCGACCTTGGCGAAGGCCCTCGCCGACGCGCTGCTGACCATCACCGACCAAGGTACGTACATCCCACTGGTGGACGCGATCCTCGCCGCGCTCCCCACGTCCTGGTACACCAACGACGCGGACTACGTGGACTCCTGGTACACCCTCGCGCAGTCCTCGTCCGGCCGCGTGAACGGTGCCCGGGGCAACGGCTGGATGACGGTGTCCCCGTACTTCGTCCAACAGTTCTGATCCTCGGCCGCGCCGCGTCTTCACGGCTCCGCCCCACTGGACGGAATCCAGTGGGGCGGAGATCCGTATCGCTACGCGGGCAGACGGGCCCCGACCGTCGTCAGCGGATCTGCCGGGCGAACGCCTCGTACGCCCGCTCGTCGAAGAGGACGAACCTGACCTCCTCGACCGACGTCTTCGCCGCCCGTACCGTCTCCACCGCGATCCGCGCCGCGTCGTCCATCGGCCATCCGTAGATGCCCGCTGAGACCGCCGGAAAGGCGACCGTACGGGCGCCCAGCTCATCCGCCACCCGCAACGACTCCCGGTAGCACGAAGCCAGCAGCTCCGACCGGTCCTCCTCGTGGGAGAACCGCGGGCCGACCGTGTGGATCACCCACCGTGCGTCCAACTCGCCCGCGGTGGTGGAGACCGCGCGGCCCGTGGGCAGGCCCTTGCCGTAGTGGGAGGCGCGGAGCCTGCGGCAGTCGGCGAGGATGGCGGGGCCACCACGACGGTGGATGGCCCCGTCCACACCTCCCCCGCCGAGCAGCGACGAGTTCGCCGCGTTGACGATCGCGTCGACGCTCTGGCGGGTGATGTCTCCCTGGACCAGGGTGATGGCGGTCATGACGGCCTCGGCTTCCTCGTGTGCGGTCTTCGATCTTCGCCGCATCGCGCTCCGGCCGCCACGCCGATATCCGACCGTCAGACGACCACTCCGTCGATCTCGAAGGTCTGCACCGATGCGGCGGAGAAGGCCGCCGTCAGTGTCTTGCCGCTCAGATAGGTGTCCGAGTGGGCCGTGTAGAGGTCGCCGCTGCCGGAGATGACGGTGTTCCAGCGTCGTACGAGTCCGCCGCTGCCCCCGGTGACCTGGCTGAACTTGGACAGGTCGAAGGTGAGGTTCTGCGCGGCGCCGGTGTTGACGGCCACGATGACCAGGCGCTTCGCGCTCGCGTCGTAAGCCGCCGCGGCGTATCCGACACCGGTGTCGATGATGGTCATGCCGGGACGGATGTGCCGGCTGAACTGGGCCATCACGTAGTACTTGGTCTGGACGGTGGTCGGCTGGAGGGTGCTCTGGTCGTAGGCGATCATCGCCCAGCCGGTGCTGGGGTCCATCACCTGCCAGTAGACCCACGCGGTCGGGTGCAGCCAGCGGAAGTCCAGGCAGAGGTTGCTCGCCAGGGTGAGGCCGGTGGCGTCGGCGTCGCCGGTCTCGGAGTTCCACAGCCGCTTGCCCGCCGTGGTGACGACATCGGTGTAAAGGAGGTCGCGGCGGCCGCCGGAGCCCTGGTAACCGTGCACGTTGACCCGGTTGACCTGAGCCTTCGTCGTCGAGCTGAAGGAACTCCACGTCGTACGGGCCAGGTCGTAGCTCGTCTCGTCGGACGCGGAGATCAGGGTGCCGGTCAGGCCGCGCTTGTCGAGTTCGCTGCGCAGATACGGGAGGACGGCCGCCTGGACGGTGGCGTCCATGTGGCAGCCCTCCTGGGTGCCCGTCGCCGTCCACCAGCTGGAGGAGGGCTCGTTGAACGCGTCGACGGAGCTGAAGTTCACACCCCAGTTGTTCTTCGCGTAGAGCGCCACCGCGGCCAGGTGGGAGGCGTGCTGACGGTAGTTCCAGGACTGGAGGTTGTTGCCGCCGCCGGACGCGCCGGACGGGTTGTGGTTGAGGCACATCCACCACATCGGCGAGTTGGCGAACAGCTCGCTGACAGCGCCGCGTTGGGTCGCCTTGACCAGGGCCGCCCGCTGGTTGGCGTCGGCCGTCCAGTCCCAGGCGGAGGAGGTGGGGTCCTCGTTGTTCCAGTCCTGCCAGTACCCCTCGATCTGCTTGAACGCCGGGATGTTGGCGGAGGCGACCATGCTCTCGCCGCTCACGGTGTTCCAGCTGCACGCGCCCAGGTTGTAACGGGCGATGTTGAGGCCGAGGCCCGGCAGCGTCTTGCCGCCGTAGGCGACGGACTTGGTGGTGAAGAAGATGTCGGCGAAGTCGTCCCGGGCGCCGAACACGTTGGCCCACCAGGCGAGGGAGGTGCCCCAACCCTCCCAACTGCCGTACGAGGTACCGGGGTTGACCCCGATCGTCGCGTCGGCCCGAGCGGTGCCCGTGGCCAGCGCACTGCCGAGCAACGCACCACCCGCCGCGGCCAGCACCGATCTGCGCTTGATCATGTGGAAGTCTCCTGTCACGGTCATGCCACGGCCCCATCGCATGATCGGGCCGCGGCGGAACGTTGTCGAGACGCGTGACAGCGCTTTCTTCCTGTGAAAAGAGGTACGGATGCGAGGGCTTGCGTCGCCCCTGGTCAGAATGGCGGCCACCCTTGGTCACGACTGGCGGCCGCCCCTGCTCAGGACTGGCGCAGGCGCCGCCACACGGCCTTCGCCGCGTTGTGCCCCGACATGCCGTGCACACCGGGGCCCGGCGGGGTGGCCGAGGAGCAGATGAAGACGGCCGGATGCGGCGTGCTGTACGGGAACAGGGAGAGCTTGGGGCGCAGCAGGAGCTGGAGTCCGGAGGCGGCGCCGCAGGCGATGTCGCCGCCCACGTAATTGGCGTTGCGCGCGGCGAGTTCGCGTGGGCCGGCGGTGGCGCGGGCCAGCACGCGGTCGCGGAAGCCGGGCGCGAACCGCTCCAACTGCCGCTCGATCGCATCCGTGAGGTCACCCGTCCAGCCGTTCGGCACGTGTCCGTACGCCCAGAAGACGTGCTTGCCCTCGGGGGCGCGGGAGGGGTCGACGACGCTGGGCTGCACCGTGATCAGGAAGGGTGCGTCCGGCGCCCGGCCCTCGCGCGAGGCCGCGTGCAGGGCGGTGGCGATCTCGGCGCGGCTCGCACCCACCTGCACGGTCCCGGCGGTGCGTGCCTCCTCGGCCGTCCAGGGGACGGGGCCGTCCAGGGCGTAGTCGACCTTGAAGACCGCCGCCCCGTAGCGATAGTCCTCGTAGTACCGCCCGAAGCCCGCGATCCGGGACAGCGCGGTGGGTGAGGTGTCGAAGACGTAGGCGCGCGCGGGCGGCAGGTCGTCGAGACGCTTGACCTCGTAGTCGGTGTGGACGGTGCCGCCGAGGTCCTTGAGGTACGCGGTGAGCGCGTCGGAGATGGACTGGGAGCCGCCGCGGGGTACGGGCCAGCCGCGGGCGTGCGCGGCCAGCGCGAAGACCAGGCCGACGGCGCCGGTGGCGACGCCGTCGAGCGGGGCGATGACGTGCGCGACGAGACCGGAGAACAGCGCCTGGGCCCGCTCGTCGCGGAAGCGCCGCATCAGCCAGGTCGAGGGCGGCAGCCCGGTCAGGCCGAAGCGGGCCAGGGTGACGGGGTCGCGGGGCAGCGCGGTCAGGGGCAGCGACATGAAGTCGTGGACCAGCGTGTCCCACTTGGGGAGGAAGGGGGCGATCAGCCTGCGGTACGCACCGGCGTCGCGGGGGCCGAACGAGGCCGCCGTCTCGGCCACGGAACGGGCGAGCACCGCCGCGGTGCCGTCGGGGAACGGGTGTGCCATCGGGAGCTTCGCGTGCAGCCACTCCAGGCCGTACCGCTCCAGGGGCATCGCTCGGAAGGCGGGTGAATTGATGCCCAGGGGGTGGGCCGCGGAACAGGGGTCGTGCCGGAAGCCGGGGAGGGTCAGCTCTTCGGTGCGGGCGCCGCCGCCGACGGTGTCCCGTGCTTCGAACACGGCCACGGAGAAGCCGCGGCGCGCCAGCTCCACGGCAGCCGTCAGTCCGTTCGGCCCCGCACCCACCACGACCGCATCGAGCATCGACGGCACCTTCGGACTCCTTTGTCAGCCGACGGCCACTGGACATCAGGATATGCCGGGGGACTGACAGCCTTGATGGCGCGGGGGGTTGGGAACCGGGGAGTCGTCCGACGGACGGGGGCTTTTGCCAAGGCACCGTTGCCCGACAGCACCGGGCTTCGCCGGTGGCGGCCCGCACCGGGTTCCTGGAACCACGGGGGCGGCGAGGTCGTGCGGACCCCGCCCCGGCCGCGCCCCCGGTCGGCTCATGCGGGCGTCGGCGGGGTCAGAGGCCGGCGGTCAGCAGTCCCCGTACCCGTCGGGCCGTGGTCTCGTCGCGGGCCGCAGTGAAGGGCAGCGCGTTGCCTCCCGTGATGCGGAAGGGTTCGCCCGTGAGGGTCAGGTGGGCGCCGCCCGCCTCCTCGACCAGGAGCAGGCCCGCCGCGTGATCCCAGGCCGCCTCCCATGAGAAGGCCGTGGCATCCAACTCGCCGCGGGCGATGGCCAGATACTCCAGGCCCGCCGAACCGCAGGGGCGCGGCCGCACGCCCTCGGTGCGCAGGCCGAGGAGGGCGCGCTTCTGCTCGTCGGTGGTGTAGTCCGGGTGCGAGGTGGCTATCTCGAGGTCACGGCCCGGCGTGGGCGGACCCGGGCGCAGCAGCTCGCCGTCGAGGCGGGCGCCCCGGCCGCGGACGGCGACGGCGAGCTGGTCGCGGGCCGGCGCATAGGTCCAGGACGCGTGGACGACTCCGCCCACCGCGAGCGCGACGAGCGTGCAGAAACCGGTGTCGCCGTGCACGAACTGGCGAGTGCCGTCGACCGGGTCGACGATCCAGACCGGGGCCTGGCCCTGGATCGCCTCGTACGTCGCCGGATTGGCGTGGACCGCCTCCTCGCCGACCACGACCGAGCCGGGCAGCAGCTTGGCGAGCGCCTCGGTGAGGTACGCCTCGGCCTTGCGGTCGGCGTCCGTGACCAGGTCGTGCGGGCCGCTCTTCTCGTCGATCTCGTCCGCGGTCAGCTGCCTGAAGCGCGGCATGATCTCGGCGGCGGCCGCCTGCCGGACCGCTTCTTCGACGTCGGACGTGCGGTGCGCGAGAAACTCGTCGATGGTTTCGAATTCTTCGATCATGGCTCCATGACAGCACGCGCCACTGACAATCCCCACCCCTCCGGTGCACTCCGGGTGGAATCGCCGTGAATTCCCGGAGTGCGCTGCTCAGCGTCCCACCGCGTACCCCTGCATCCCTCGCGGGTTCGCCGCCGCCGACAGCACACCGGTCTGCGGATCCCGGGCGACCGCGCACAGCCGGCCCTCGGACCAGGCCTCGGCGACCTGGACGTCATGGCCGCGACGGCGCAGCTCCTCGACGACCGCCTCGTCCGTGCGGGACTCGACCGTGAGGCTGCCGGGCCGCATGCCGCGTGGGTAGAACGAGCCCGGGAAGCTGTCGTTGTGCCAGTTCGGGGCGTCGATCGCGCCTTGGAGGTCGAGCCCGCCGCGTACCTCGGCGCGCAACGCCACGGCGAGGAAGAAGTGGGTCTGCCACTGGTCCTGCTGGTCGCCGCCCGGGGTTCCGAACGCCATGACCGGCACTCCGTCACGCAGTGCCAGCGAGGGTGTCAGCGTCGTACGGGGACGCCGACCGGGGGTGAGGGAGTTGGGCAGCCCCTCGTCCAGCCAGGCCATCTGGAGCCGGGTGCCGAGCGGGAAGCCCAGCTCGGGGACGACCGGGTTGGACTGCAGCCAGCCGCCGCTGGGGGTGGCCGCGACCATGTTGCCCCAGCGGTCGACGACGTCGAGGTGGCAGGTGTCGCCCCGGGTGCCGCCGTCCCGGGCCACTTCGGGTTCCCCGGCGGTCCTGGCGACGGTGGGCTCGCCCGCGCCCGGCACCGCCAGCGCGTCGAATCCGGGCTCCCCGGTGGCCACCCCGCGCGCGTGGCCGCTCATCGCGGGGGTGCGCCCTCCGGGGCTGCCGGGGCGCAGCTCGCGGGAGGCCTTGTGCCCGATGAGGGCGCGCCGCTCGGCGTTGTACTCCGGCGACAACAGCTCGTCGAGGGGCACCTCGGCCGCGTCGCCGTACCAGGCCTCCCGGTCGGCCATGGCGAGCTTGCAGCCCTCGACGAGCAGGTGGACGTACTCCGCGGAGCCGTACCGCGGCAGCTGAGGCGGGAGCAGGGCGAGCTGCTGGAGGAGGACCGGGCCCTGGCTCCAGGGGCCGGCCTTGCACAGGGTCCAGCCGCGCCAGTCGTACGTAGCGGGAGCCTCGTAGCTCGCGGACCAGGAAGCCAGGTCGGTGGCCGTCAGGGTGCCGGTGTGGTGCTTTCCGCTGGTGTCCATGGTGGGCCGCCGGGCCTGCCGCACCAGGGCCTCGGCGATGAAGCCCGAGCGCCAGACGCGGCGCGCGGCCTCGATCTGCGCGACGCGGCCGGCCTCTTTGGAGACCTCGTCGAGCAGCCGGCGCCAGGTCGCGGCGAGGGCGGGGTTGCGGAACAGTTCGCCGGGGCCCGGCGCCTTCCCGCCGGGCAGATACACCTCGGCCGACGAGGTCCACTCGGTCTCGAAGAGTTCACGCACCGACTCCACGGTCTCGCCGACCCGCTCGACGGGCGGGTGCCCGTCCTGCGCGTATCCGATGGCGTACTTCATGACGTCGGCGAGGGACCTCGTGCCGTGGTCGCGCAGGAGCAGCATCCACGCGTCGAAGGCGCCGGGCACGGCGGCGGCGAGTGGCCCGGTACCGGGTACGAGATCCAAACCGAGTCCCCTGTAGTGGGCGATCGTCGCCCCGGCGGGCGCGACGCCCTGCCCGCACAGCACACGCACCTCGCCGACCGCCGGGGCGAGGATGATCGGGACCTCGCCGGCGGGTCCGTTGAGGTGCGGCTCTACCACGTGCAGCACGAAGCCCGCGGCGACGGCGGCGTCGTAGGCGTTGCCGCCGTCCTCCAGCACGGCCATCGCCGACTGCGAGGCGAGCCAGTGCGTGGAGGACACCATGCCGAAGGTGCCCTGGAGGGTGGGACGGGTCGTGAACATACGGCCTCTCACCTCACTGTTTCCGCTCATCGGACGGATCGGTCGGCGCTCGGGACCGGTCCTGGGGTGAATCTGGGGAGTTCGGGCCGGAAGTCTCCTCCCTGCGCTCCCCCGGCAGGCTATCGATCGCCCCGCGTCCCCTCTCGCGTGACCTTCCCTCAACTCCCCCACGCGCGAGGGGCCCGGAGAATCCGCACAAGAGTGCCACACGGGCTGCACACAGGCTTTCGAAAGCCTCGTTAGGTTGCTGGCTGTTCGATCCCACGTACGGACGTGACCCTGCCCCCGCAGGGCGACGGCATGCCAACTCAGGAAGACCGCAAATGGACTACTGCTCCTCGTGTCGCCGGCATCTCAATGGCGCTCTGGTGTGTCCCGGGTGCGGTGCCTACGCACCGGACATCGCACCGGCCACCGCCGACGATGGCATCGTCCCGACCTGGGCCGGCATGGCGACAACGGGCACGACGGTGAGCGCATCGGTGCCGTGGGAGTCCACGGCCTCGGACATGTGGCACGACGGCCGCTTTCGCGACGAGGCAGCGGGCGAGGCCGACCTGGAGGAGACCCCGCAGACCGACCCGTACGACGGCTTCGAGGGCGCGACGCCCGCACCGCGAGGGCGGGCGGCGCGGCGTCGCCAGATGGCCCGCTGGAAGAAGAACCAGCGCCGGGCGGTGGTCGCGACCGCCGTCGCACTCGTCGGAGGCGGCCTGACCGTCGCCGGGATGGACCGGCACTCCGCCGGCCGGGCAGAGGCGGCCACCGCGCCGGACATCACGACCATGGGCACCGCGGACGAACAGGCGACCGAGCAGCCCCCAGCGTCGTCGGTACAACCCGAACGTCACCGGTCCTCGCCCACTCCCCCCGCGCAGTCGCCCGTGGCCGAGCTCACGCGCCGGCAGCCCGCCGCCACCCTGCCCCACAGCACGTCGCGGAGCGCTCGGCCGTTCGCCGCCGCCTCTCCTGATCCAACGACGACGTCGGTGACCTCTCAACCTCGGACCGTCTCCCCGTCCTCCGTCGCAGCGGTGCCCCACCACGCCGGTACGGGGGCGAACCAGACGTCCACGTCTACTGGCGCGGATGACACGGCGCCGGGAACACCGCAGGCGAGCCCCTCGCCGACAGCGACTTCACCCTCGCACATCTGCCTGCTTCTGGTGTGCCTCGGCTGAGCGCGTCGAGCCGCGCCACCTGGTGCCGCGTGAAGGAAGACACACGCGCCGCCGCGCATACGCGAGTGCGGAGGGAGCCCACGGGGACCGCAGGCTCCCTCCGCACCGTCTCGGACTCGGGCTCGGGCTCCTCAGAGCTTCCCGCCGATCTCGCATGCCTGGCACGGCGGTCGGCCGCAGGTGCACTGCGTGATGGCTTCGAGGACGTCGCGATCGTGGTAGAGGCATTCGTCCTTGCAGGTGTGACGCGGGATGAATCCCGCCGGGATCTCACCGGGCCACGGCTCGTGACCGTCCCGGCAGCGGGCGAACCGCTCGGGGTCGGTGGAGTGCAGGTCGTGCATGCTCGACCGCGCCTCGTCCTCCAGCTTCCGCACCCGCTCCACCAGACTCTTCAGCTCGGTGGCGATGCTGGAGTACCGGTCGGCGCCGGTCCTTACGTGTGCGGCCCGCAGTGCCATCGCCGCGTTGCCCAAAAACCGGCCGGCATCCTGAAGATCGGTCACGTGATGCAACTGAATGCCGTTCACGCCCCGGACCCACACGGCGTCCATGCTGCTCACTGATCCACCTTTCCGGCGTTCGCCTTGATTATCTTGCGAAACAGTATGCGTGGCGCCGATGCCTCCGCATAGAAAAAATTTGTCTATTTAGCAAACTAAAGGTCTCGGTCGCGTCCTGCCAGCAGATTCGGGGTGAGTCCGCTCACAGGAGTCATGGGCTCACAACAGGCACGACACGGCCGAAGGTCCATTGCCCACTCAGTGATGGATCTTCGGCCGCGTCTTCCCATTGATCTTCTGCTGATTTCCTGACCGCCGTCTGTTATTGAGCCGGAATTAACAGGCTGCCTGTCCGTAAGGCCCTGATCAGAGGCGTCGCTGTTACTGGCGGCAACCGCTCCGTTCCGGCTCAATATGCGTTATCCGGCGACCGTGTAGGAGCGCGCTCCTGTCCCGGCAAGCCCACCACCGTCGACGATCAGGTACTCCGGGCGGATGGGGCGCCCGTCGAACCAGCATTCCAGGATCTCCCGGGTACCGGCCGCGTAGCGGGCCTGCGCCGAGAGGGTCGAACCGGACACGTGCGGCGTCATCGCCTCGTACGGCATGGTGCGCCAGGGATGGTCGGGCGGCGGCGGCTGCGGATACCAGACGTCACCGGCGTAACCGGCCAGTTGGCCGCTGTTGAGGGCCCGCACCACGGCGTCCCGGTCGACGATGAGCGCGCGTGCGGTGTTGACGATGTACGCGCCGCGCTTCATGGCGCCGATCAGGTCGTCGTCGAAGAGGTTCTGCGTCTGGGGATGCAGCGGAGTGTGGATCGAGAGCACGTCGACCGAGGAGGCCAGCGAACGCACGTCGGGATGCCAGGTCAGCTCCAGCTCCTCTTCGACCTCCTTGGGCAGCCGGTGCACGTCGTAGTAGTGCAGCTTGACGTCGAACGGCTTGAGGCGGCGCAGTACCGCCTGGCCGATACGGCCGGAGCCGAGGACGCCGACGTCCATGCCTTCGAGGTCGTAGGCGCGCGAGACGCTGTCGGCGATGTTCCACCCCTTCTTCGCGGTCACCCAGTCGTGGGCCGGCATGTAGTTGTGCACCAGGGTGAGGATCTGCATGACGGCGTGCTCGGACACGCTGATGCTGTTGCTGTAGGTCACCTCCGCCACTGTCATGCCGTGGGCGATGGCGCTCGGCAGGTCGACATGGTCCGACCCGATCCCAGCAGTGATCGCGAGTTTGAGCCGGGGGGCGAAGGCGATCCGCTCGGGGGTCAGATACGCGGGCCAGAAGGGCTGCGAGATCACCACGTCCGCATCGGGCAGCTCGCGGTCCAGGGTGGAGTCCGGCGCTTCCTTGTCGCTGGTGACGACATAGGTGTCGCCTCGGTCCTCCAGGAACCGGCGTAGTCCCAGTTCTCCCGAGACGCAGCCGAGGAGCTGTCCCGGGGTGAAATCTTTGGTTTGTGGGGTCGGCGCTGTCTGACCGCCCGGATATCCGGTGATGGCCGGAATCTCGTCGCGGGCGTAGTCGGGAGGATAACCGCCCACGGGGTCGGGATAGAGCACCGCAAGGATCTTTGCCATGGCCGTCCTCCATCGGTGGGGCCGTCGCTCCGGCTGAACCGATCGGGTACCGATGATCTTGAATTTTAGTTGAGCACCCGTTGCCGCGGCAATCCCCGCGGATATTATCGAGGTGAGCCAGTGGATAAGGATGCGGATATTCGGCGAGGCCTGCGGCAGGAGTTCGGGCGGCAGTGTGTACCGACCCGTGTTCTGTACGTAGGCTTCTGATGCGGGCGAACGAATCCGGGCCCGAGAGGGAAAGCCTCACCTCGCCGAGCCCCAGCCGGGAGGCGGTCCCACACCGTCACGCGAGCCGTTCCGCTCACGTCTGCGCAAGGGCGTCCTGGCGGCGGTCGCGGTCGGCGGCGTTCTGGGCGGGTCGGCCCGTTACGTACTGGGACTGACGTTTCCCACTCCTCGGGGGACGTTTCCGTTGACGACGTTCGCCATCAACGTGTCCGGTGCGTTCCTGTTGGCGCTGCTGCTCGTGTACGTACTCGAGATCTGGCCGCCGACCCGGTACGTGCGACGACCGTTCGCCGGCGTCGGGTTCCTCGGCGCCTTCACCACTTTCTCGACATGGATGGTCGACACCGATCGCCTTCTGGGTCACGGCCATTACACGGTCGCGGCGTTGAACGTCTTCGGCAGTCTGTCCGCCGGCCTGGCCGCCACCGTTCTGGGCCCGGCGATCGGCAGAGTGGCCCTGGCCCGACGGTTGCGGCTCGCCGCGCGGCACGGCCACGCCCGCCGGTACGGCTGGTGGGTCCGGTGATCACCCTGCTCGCCGTCGGTGCCGCGGCCGCGGTCGGGGCAGTCACACGTTACGTCCTCGACCAGTACGTGCAGTACCGACGCCCGGGCCTGTTCCCGCGCGGCACGTGGCTGATCAACATCACCGGTTCGTACGTGCTGGGCATCGTGATGGGCCTCGGCGCCCGGCACGGACTGTCGGACCAGGCTGTACACATTGCCGGGGTCGGATTCTGCGGCGCCTATACGACGTTCTCCACATTCAGTTACGAGTTGGTCCACCTGCGCGAGAAGGGACACGTCAGAAAGTCCCCTCTGTACGGCGCTTCGAGCCTCGTGGTGGGTCTGTCGGCGGCAGCGGCGGGGCTCGCCATCGGGTCGTTCTGAGAAAGGACAGGCCCAGCCGTCAGGGACTTGACACGTGGATCTACGAGACGTCTCCTTGAATGTAGGAAACATGCTGTGGCGTACGCCTATCCGGGCACGCCACAGGCGCTCGGGTCGGCCAGCCACCGACATCCGGAGGCTGTTGATGGCAATCTATGAATATCTATGCAGCCGCTGTGGGCCCTTCGATGTGAAGTTGGAAATCGGGACGGCGCCCAAAGCTTATGGTTGCCCTGTTTGCGCAGGCGCTGCGAGACGTGTGTATTCCTCGCCCGGTCTCTCGCTGACCCCGAACGCGGTCGCCGCCCTCCATTTCCGGGAGGAGCAGGCGCGTGAAGCCCCGGCAGTAGTCTCCCAAGTGCCGCCACGCAGAGGGGTGCCACGGCACCCGCACCCCGCACTCCCGCGGCTGCCGCGTCTCTGAGGGCGGTGGTCGACAAGGCAGAACGTCTCATGCGGGTTTCGGCATCGGAACACGACGTCGTTCCCGTAGCGGTGCGCGGAATGCGGAATCACGCGACGCGGGCCGGGTGCCGAGCCGTGTGCTCGGCAACTCATCGACGGCCAGGGCGCCACGCGATTACGTCCCCCACGCGGACTTAGGAGGTGTGTCCCCGTGGGAAACGTGGGACTACTCTTTGTCGGTGCTGTGCTGTTCTTGAACGGGCTGTTGCTGCTGGGGAAGGTCGACGCCAAGTCCGCAGCAGTGTTCAACCTCTTCGTGGGCGGACTGCAGGTGCTGACGCCGACCTACCTCATCTTCACGGCCGGCGATGACCACCTGAAGATTCTGGCGGCATCCGGAATCTATCTGTTCGGATTCACCTACCTCTATGTAGGCATCGTCCTGCTCGCCGGAATCGACAACATCTGTGTCGGCTACTACTCCCTCTTCGTGGCGATCGTGGCCCTTGGGTATTCGTTCGTCAACTTCCACCTCTTCAAGGACTACCCGTTCGGAGTCATTTGGCTGTACTGGGCCTTCCTGTGGTTCCTGTTCTTCCTGCTGCTCGGTCTCAAGAAGACGGGGTTGTCCGACTACACGGGCTGGGTGACGGCGATCGAGGGCTGGGTCACGGGTGTCATTCCCGCGGCGCTGCTGCTTTCCGGTTACTGGAAGCACACCACGGAGATCGCCATCGCCCTCGGAGCCCTCGGTGTCGTCGTGTTCGCGGCGCTGTGGCCGCTCACCAGGAAACCGCGGCAGTCGGCCCCGACGGAATCGGCCGGAAGTACAGGCACAACATCCTGACCGGATCAAAAAATGAGAGGCTGTCATGCCTGAAATTCTCTTCACTGTGGACCACAGCAAGTCGATGCGTGACCAGGCCGTGCCCGGCCACAACAGGTGGCACCCGGACGTCCCCACCGTCGCCATGGTGAAGCCGGGAGCGGAGTTCCGCATGGAGTGCCGTGACTGGACCGACTGTCAGGTCGGCAACAACGACTCCGCCAACGACGTACGCGACATCGACCTGACCATCCCTCACATGCTCAGCGGCCCGATAGGCGTGGAGGGCGCCGAACCCGGTGACCTGCTCGTCGTCGACATCCTCGACCTCGGCCCCGTGCCGCAGCAGACCGGGGACGCGGCAGGACAGGGCTGGGGCTACACCGGCATCTTCGCCAAGGCCAACGGCGGAGGCTTCCTGACCGACTACTTCCCGGACGCCTACAAGGCGGTATGGGACTTCCACGGGCAGCAGGCCGTCTCCCGCCACCTTCCCGGGATCCGCTTCACCGGAATCACCCACCCCGGGCTGTTCGGAACCGCCCCGTCCGCCGAGTTGCTCGCCCGCTGGAACACCCGCGAGCAGGCGCTGATCGACACCGACCCGAACCGGGTCCCCCCGCTCGCCGTACCGCCGGACGCCACCAACGCGCTCGCCGGCACAGCCACCGGAGACCTCGCACGGCGCATCGGCGAGGAAGGCGCACGCACCGTGCCGGCCCGCGAGAACGGAGGCAACCACGACATCAAGAACTTCACGCGGGGATCGAGAGTCTTCTACCCCGTACACGTCAAGGACGCGAAGCTGTCCGGAGGCGACCTGCACTTCAGCCAGGGCGACGGAGAGATCACTTTCTGCGGCGCCATCGAGATGGGCGGCTTCATCGACTTCCACGTCGACCTGATCAAGGGCGGCATGGAGACGTACGGCATCTCCACCAACCCCGTGTTCATTCCGGGCAACGTCGAGCCGAGGTACACGGAGTTCCTCACCTTCATCGGGATCTCCGTCGACCACGACACGGGCACGAACTACTACCTGGACGCGACGCTGGCCTACCGACGGGCCTGCCTCAACGCCGTCGAGTACTTCAAGAAGTTCGGCTACAGCGGAGAGCAGGCCTACCTGCTGCTCGGCTCCTCCCCCATAGAGGGACGCATCAGCGGCATCGTCGACATCCCCAACGCCTGCTGCTCGCTGTACGTACCCACCGCCATGTTTGACTTCGACGTCCGGCCGACCGCCGCCGGCCCGATGAAGGCCGATCGGGGCAAGTGCGCACTGTCCACGGCCTGAACCGGAGAACGGGGGAAAGCGGCCCTGCCGACCGACACATCAGGGGCGTCATCGAAACCTCCGGTGACGCCCCTTCCACTCGGCTCTGAGCTGCTGAAACGTCCGCTCTGAGCCGCTGAAACGGGAAATCGTCGTCTGGCGGAGACGCCGGCCATGTCGAGCGAGGTGCGGTACTCGCCCACGTAGCGGGGCATCGCCGCGCATGATCAGGGTGTACTCGGGGACCCGTACTTCAGCGTGTAGGGGTTGGCCAGGGCCAGCCCCTCCAGCATCTCCGCACCGTAGTCCTTCGAGTCGTTGACGAACTTGTTCATCCCGTCACTCCTTCGTGGTCCCGCGGCCCGCAGCATGGCGGCCATCTCGGCCCGGTGGGCGACCCGTTCTCCGGTGCCGTGATCGACCGGGGCAGGATCGTGCTGCCGGGCGACCCCCGGACTGGGCGCCTGCCCGCGCCCCGACAGCGTGAACACCTGGGAGAAATGACATGCGATTCCGATGCGCCGTACTCGACGACTTCCAGAACGTGGCGAGCACATGTGCCGACTGGTCGACGCTGAGCGATCGGGTCGAGGTCGTCTCCTTCGCCGAGCACTTCGCCACCGAGGACGAACTCGCCGCGGCCCTCCTCGACTTCGACTTCGTGGTCACCCTGCGCGAGCGGGTGCCTTTCCCGGACTCACTGCTGGACCGGCTGCCCCGCCTGAAGCTGCTGATCGCCTCCGGCATGCGCAACTCGGTGATCGACTACGCGGCCGCGAAGGCGGGCGGCGTCACGGTGTGCGGCACCCAGAGCTCCTCGACGCCGCCGGTCGAACTCACCTGGGCCCTGCTGCTCGGACTCGCCCGCGGCATCGTCCAGGAGAACAACGCCCTGCGCGACGGCGGCCCCTGGCAGTCCACCGTCGGCGCCGACCTGCACGGCCGCACGCTCGGCCTGCTCGGTCTCGGCAAAATCGGCAGCCGGGTGGCCCAGGTCGGACTCGCCTTCGGCATGGAGGTCACCGCCTGGAGCCAGCACCTCACCAAGGAACGCGCTGACGAGGTCGGCGTCGAACTCGCCTCCTCCCAGGAGGAGTTGCTGGCGAACAGCGACTTCATCTCCGTCCACCTCGCGCTGAGCGACCGCACCCGGGGCCTGCTCGGCGCCGCCGAGCTCGCCCTGCTCAAGCCCACCGCCTACCTGATCAACACCTCGCGGGCCGCGATCGTCGACCAGGACGCCCTGCTCGCGGCATTGCACGAGGGCCGTATCGCCGGCGCCGGCGTCGACGTCTTCGACGTCGAACCGCTGCCGGACAACCACCCGATGCGCTCCGCACCGCGGCTGCTCGCCACCCCTCATCTCGGCTATGTGTCCCGCGCCAACTACGCGCGCTACTACGGCCAGGCCGTGGAGGACATCCAGGCCTACCTCGACGGCGCCCCGGTCCGGGTCCTCGGCTGACGTGCCGTCGTGAGCCCCGGCGGTGTGGCAGAGTCGGCCGATCAACGTGCTCACGGGCTCCGGGGTGGAGGAGGACAAGGAGATTCTCGCGGCGGCTCGCATCCTGCTCGGCTCGGACCAGACCCAGGTCCCCGGAGGACGGCGGCGGAGCGTGGCGGACGCGGATCACACTCGGGCAAGAACATGCCCAACGGCTACCGGACCGGGCTGTCGGAAGGCCGGCTCGTCATCACCCCGCCGCACTGGAGCTGCCGCATGTCCGGGTGAGGCCGCACCTGCCGAACGGCCTACCTGAGTGGCCTTCAGCAGGCGCGGGCCTCCCTTGCTGCATACCGTCGCCAGAGGAACAACTCCCGGTCTTGATCGTTCCGGGTCGGAGGGGTGGACCGAACAGATTTCGATGACGAGCGGCACCGCCATCGGAGAAGGGTTCCGGGTGCCAAGGAGGTCGGCGATGGTGACGCGAGAGCCGGGGGTCCGCCGGACCCGGAGAAGGACCCGTCGCGCCGTCGGAGCCTGCGTGCTCGCTGCGGGGTGTCTCTTCGCGAACTGCGTGCCGTCGGCCACGGCGAGTCCCCAAGGGGGCGCGTCCCGCCGGTGCGCGACGAAACCCTTCCCTCCATCGGAAAGTACTCCACCCCCGATCCTGTCGGGCAGCGACGTGTGGAGTTTCGTCTCCGAACCGAGCCTTCACCCCATGCGGGTGACCGTGACCGCGAACAAACCGGGAACGGCTCACGGAGACATCTTTGTCGCCCCGTTCAGCGCGGACCAGATGGTCGGCCAGACGGGGGCGCTGGTCAACGACGGCTCGGGGGATCCGGTCTGGTTCCGCCCACTGCCTTCCGCGAACCTCCAGAACGCCGACTTCAAGGTCCAGACCTATTACGACGGTCGCGGAGGCCGCGGACAACCGGTGCTGACCTGGTGGCAGGGGACTCTCGCCCTTCCCCCGGCGTATACGAACCTGCCGGCCGGTGCGCCGGAACCGGGCGGGTGCTACTACATCTACGACACCCACTACCGCCTGCTCAAAACGGTCTTCGCGCATCACGGCTACTACCCGGACGAGCATGAATTCACCCTGACCCGCAGGGGCACCGCACTGTTCATCGCCTCCAAACCGGTGCCCATGGACCTCACACCCTTTGGGGGTCCGAAGAACGGAGCCATCGAGAACAGCGAGATCCAGGAGGTCGACCTCGCCACGGGGAAACTCCTCTACTCATGGAACGCGCTGGAGCATATCGACCCCGCCGATTCCGAGGAGGCAGCCTCCAGCGCTTCGTCGTCCGGCGGAGTGTGGGATGCCTTTCACATCAACTCCGTCGACGAGGGCCCTGACGGCCGGCTGTTGATCTCGGCCCGGAACATGTGGGCGATCTACGACGTCACCAAGAAATCCGGGAAGGTCCGCTATCAGATCGGGGGAAAGAAGAGCGACTTCACCTTCGGTCCGAACGCGGACTTCTACTGGCAGCATGATGCCCGATTCCGGCCAGGAAACCGGATCAGCATGTTCGACGACGGCTGCTGCGACCTTCCCGACGGCGCCCCCGAACAGCGTTCGCACGGCCTGATCCTCAACCTTGATTTCCGCGGCCACAAAGCGACGGTGGACAAGACCTACTACCACCAGCCGCCGTTGGAGTCACCGACCCAGGGAAATACCCAGGCCCTCCCCAACGGCAACGAATTCATCGGGTGGGGTCAGAGCCCGTACTACTCGGAGTACGCGGGTGCGGGGAACACCGAGGGCAACGGCTCGCGGAACCTGCTCTACGACGCGAAACTGCCGGGCTCCGACATCTCTTACCGAGCCTTCCGCGACAAATGGATCGGCACGCCCTACTACCCACCGAGTGCGGCGGCACGGTCCGCCGGCGGGCACAGCGTCGTCTACGCCTCCTGGAACGGCTCGACACGGACCGAAGCATGGCAAGTACTCGCCGGATCCGACCCCAAATCCCTGTCGGTCGTCGTCGGACACGCCCCACGGTCCGGATTCGAGACCGCCGTCACCACGCCCACACCAGGACCGTACTTCAAGGTCAGGGCGCTGGATGCGAAGGGCAGGGTCATCGGGGAATCCCGCGTGGTGAAACTCTCCGGCTGACCTTTGACGGGGGGACCATGGGGAAGTCACGGCATGACGGAGGTGAGAGAACTGCGCCCGGACCCCGCTCGCCGACCCCACCTGGGGATGCACGCCGGCGAACTCGACGGCAAGTGGTACGCCAAGTACTGGAACCCGGTGATGGCACCACTGCCGGAGCACATCAAGGAGGCGATCGATCTCGGCCCTCAGGCGCCCCCCTTGTGCCTGAGTCCGGACAACGCGGCAACGCTGAGCGACACCGGCTATCAGGAGTTCGAGAACGGATACAGCCTCTTCAGCGACGGATCCATGCACGTCGCCACACTGACCCGCATGCCGAGAGTGTCTCCGGTCATGGTGGACTGGTGGTTCTGGTGGCAGGCCACGGAGACCCAACGGTACAAGCTGTGGCATCCGCGTGCTCACCTGTACGCGGAATGGTCCGGAGGCACGGTGGACCAGAGTGCTCCCTACCGTGACAGGTATATCGGGGGTACATCGTTCGTCGACGAGTACGTCGGCAGTTCGCTCGGCGAGCTCGCCATCCGGTTCGTCCATCCCGGCAGGCTGGGATTCAGCGACGACAGCCTCGATCCGGACGAAGCCACCGCGATCTGCGCCACGGTCGGGTTGTCCAGCGTTCCGCTCGATTGGGGCCACCTGGTCCACTACGTACGCCGGGTGAAGGGCGGCGCCGAGATGCGTTCGCGCTTTTGGATGGGCGGGAAATATGTCGCACTCCGCACGGGAGCCTCCCTGACCGACGAACTCGAAACAGTCGCAGAGGGTCTGCGGCGTCTCGGGGACGGACACGCCCGCGCCATGGTCGTGCATTGCTCACGGGAGATGAACCATCTCGCAGCGTTTCTCCCGGATATTTTCGACGAGTTCCAAAGATCTGAATAGGCTCGCCGGCCGGCAGGGCCTGCTCTGCCGCTCGCGCCAGTTCGGTCGGGTGCCTCAAACCGTCGGCATCTGATTCTCGTCCGAATTCAGTCCGTCACGGTTGCGCCGGTTCACGAAGATTCCCGAAAGGAGAGGGCATGTCGACCCGGACCGAAGGCAGGGTGTTGCGGCGCGGTGACTACCGTTACGAGAGTCGGCGCCGTGAGGCGTGCTGGCACGCGGGCGTACCGGACCGCTACCCAGAGGTGATCGTGCTGGCCAACAACGAGGACGACGTCGTCGCGGCGGTACGGCTCGCCAGGGAGGAGGGCCTGCGGATCGCGGTGCGGTCCGGTGGCCACAGCTGGTCCGGGTCGCACCTGCGTGACGGCACGGTGCTGATCGACCTGTCGAACCTGCGGCACGTGGCGGTCGACAGGGAGGCGATGACCGGCACCGCCCAGCCCGGAATCAAGGGGTCGGAACTCAACGCGATGTTGGCCGAGCAGAACCTGTTCTTTCCTACCGGCCACTGCACGGGTGTCTCCATCGGCGGGTACCTGCTGCAAGGCGGGTTCGGCTGGGCCGGCCGGGACTACGGACCGGCGTGCATGTCGGTGACCGGTATCGACGTGGTCACGGCGAGCGGCGAACGGATCCACGCCGACGAGACGCGGAACGCCGACCTGTTCTGGGCGGCCCGCGGCGCCGGTCCCGGCTTCTTCGCCGTGGTGACCAGGTTCTACGTCAAGCTGTATCCGCGCATGCGGGTCACGATGAACAGCGGCTACTTCTGGCCGGCCTCGGCCGCACAAGACGTCTACCGGTTCGTCCATGAGATCGGCCGTCAGACCCCGACCGAGATCAATCTCTTGTGCTGCCGCGACCCGATGACGGACGGCGAGCCTCTCATCTCGCTCAATGCGACGGCCTTCACCGATACGGAGGAGGAGGCCAGGGAACAACTGTCGATCTTCGAGTCCTGTCCCGCACGCCCTCACGTGCTCACGACTCGGCTCAACGAGGTGACGGACACCGGAACCCTCAGCCAATACGGCACTGATCCACATTACGACGAGACCAAGCGCTACCTGGCCGACAATATGTGGACCCATGCCTCCTTCGATGACCTGTGGCCCAACTTCGAGGCCATGCTGAAGACCTGGCCGCCGACGCCGTCGCACCTGGTGGTGTTCAACTGGGGAGGATACGAGAGACAGCCCGAACGTCCGTCGATGGCGTACTCGGTGGAGGACGAGCTGTACTACGGGCTGTATGCGGCCTGGACCGATCCGGTCGACAGCCGGACTTACACGAACTGGGTGACCAACCACATGCGAGCGTGGGAGCCGTATGCCAGCGGCATCCAGCTGGCTGACGAGAACCTGGTCAACCGCCCGTATCGCTTCGTGACCGACGAGAACCTCCTAAGGCTCGACGCCCTCCGCGCCGGATGGGACCCCGACGGGCTGTTCGTGTCCTGGCTGGGTCGGCCTGAACTGCGTACCGATGCCGCTGCCGCGGATACCAAGGAAAGCCCGGTCGCCGGCCCGAGCGAATGATCGGAGCGGAGACCAACGGTCCCGGGGCGGGCGAGTGGGAGGAGCCGCTCGGCGAGCACCCACAGCACTTCCTGACCGTGGCTGACCCCTGCGTCTGGCACGGTTGTGACACGTAGCGCTCCGCCTCGGTGTTTCGGATGACGCTCGTCGGAGAGGCAGTGCCGACGGTGGTTGCCTGCCTCACCGTGCCGGGTCTGGCTCTCGCGTTTGTCTGGGGATGGGGACGCAGCCCGCTTGTCACCGGTGGTGTGGGCGGTGCCGTGCTGGTCTTCCTCGGCGATGGCGGCTGGGAGCTACTTCGTCCCGCCACGCCAGGGCGGCGTGGGCCCCGCGGTGTCGACCGGCTGTGCCGACAGCCGCAGCAGCCCCTCGCCGCAGCTGACCGATTCCAGCCAGTACAACCGATGCGGTCCGGGCGGCGGCGGCTCCGGAGTACCCGCGGGCCCGGGAACCCGGCGAGGCCTCACCTGCCCTTCGCGCCAACGCCCGGCCCGGTTGGGCAGACGGCACGGGTTCCCTCCGGTCCTCTCCAACTACCCTTCATTCATTGTGAGTTGAACCGTGCGCGTTCGTGAACCGGTTACGATCCGATCGGCTCCACAAGTCGTCGTCGCCCACGAAACCGGAAACGGAAGTCCGGGAACCACCGGATGCCCAAGTGGCATCGGTACAGGGGCGGGACACACGTCGACTCGGCAGTTTCCCCCGCGTCGCGGGGTACGGCGAGCACCGGACAAGGGGCGGGAACGTGGGGTATGCGAGAGGCCTGCACATGTGCGGGGCCCTGGTGATGTGCGGGTTACTCCTGGTCGGCTGCGCAGAGGGCGAAAGCGGCGGCGACACGCAGACCGGGGCAGCCGCGGACGCGAGCACAGGCGGGGGCGCCACGCCGACTGCCTCGCCGACCTTCGCCGCCGGGTCGGGATCCGCCTCGCCGGAGCCGGATACCTCGGCCGGCGAGGGCGCGTCGACGCCGTGGACGAACTCGGACCCGGAGTGGGGTGCGTGATGGAGCGGCTGCTTCCCTCCGATCCGTCCCGCCTCGGCGGCCACCGGCTGCTGGGACGGCTGGGTGCCGGGCGGCATGGGCGTGGTCTACCTGGCCCGTACCGAGGCCGGGGACCTGGCCGCGGTGAAGGTCATCCAGCCGGAGTACGCCGACCAGGCGGAGTTCCGGGCCCGGTTCCACCGGGAAGTGGTCTCCGCCCGACGGGTGGACAGCCCCTGGGTGGTGCCGGTGGTGGGCGCCGACACCGAGGCCGGCGCACCGTGGCTGGCCACGGCGTTCGTGCCGGGTCCGTCGCTGGCCGAGGCGGTCGTGGCCTGCGGGCCGCTGCCGACGCGCGCGGTGCGGATACTGGGCAAGGTGCTGGCGCGGGCCCTGGCCTTCTCGCGCCCGCCGCCGGCAACCACCTCGAAGCGATCGGCACCGTCCTGAAGTCCGGACGCACCCTGACCGTGTGCCAGTTGGAGGTGTACGGCGTCCGGGAAGGAGGCGAGCGGAAGCTCGTCGCCAACGGCCAGCAGAGCCCTCACGACACGGACGCCCACGCCGTCGTCCCGAGCGTGTTCTCCGGGCCGATATCGAGGGGCTCGGCCGGTCTTACGTTCTGGGCCTTGCGTCCCCGCTCCGGGACGACCCGGAGATAGGTGCCGTCCTCGGTGGCCATGCGCCAGTACAGACCCGCCCGCGCGCTCTCGCCCGGGTCGAGGGTGAGCGGCGCGGCGCCGGGGTCGTCCGGCGCCATGGGCACCTCGTCCGTCCCCTCGACGGTGCGTACGCCCGTGAGCGGGGTGCCCTTCTCGTCGAGGACACGGACGGCCGGGTAGCCGTTCACCTCGTACGGTCGCTCGGAGCAGTTGGTGAGGGTGAGTGCCATGGCCCGCAGCCCCATGGCCCCGTCAACGGGGCCGGTGGCGAGCCGCACCCCGGACGGCGGGCAGCCGCGCGCCTGTTGGACCGTGACGGCGGGTGAGCGGGCCGCCCTGGGCCGGTGTTCCGGTTCGGTGAACAAGCCGCAGCCGCTCACGGCGAGCGTCAGCACACCGGCGAGAACGGCGTTGCGGGACGGCCTGGGACGTAACACGATCATCCGCTGATCATTCCACGCCACCTCCGCCCTTCCTGCCGCCGCGACCACCTCCGACGCATCCCTCAGATCACACTCCCCCGCGCCGTCACCAAGCCCGACTCGTAGGCGAACACGACCAGTTGGGCCCGGTCGCGGGCGCCGAGCTTCGTCATCGCCCGGCTGATGTGCGTCTTGGCGGTGAACGGGCTGATGACCATGTGCGCGGCGATCTCCTCGTTGGTCAGACCGCGCGCGGCGAGCGCGGTGACCTCGCGTTCGCGGCGGGTGAGGCACTCCAGGCCGGGCGCTGTGGCCCGGTCCGGTGGCCGGGCGACGAACTCGCTGATCAGGGTGCGGGTCACGGACGGGGACAGCAGCGCCTCTCCGTGCGCGACGACCTCGATGGCCTGGAGCAGGTCGGCGGGCTCGGTGTCCTTGAGCAGGAAGCCGCTGGCCCCGGCGCGCAGCGCCTCGAAGACGTACTCGTCCAGGCCGTAGTTGGTGAGCATGATGACGCGTACGGCGGACAGCTCCGGGTCGGCGGCGATGCGGCGGGTGGCCTCGATGCCCGACATCACCGGCATCTGTACGTCGACGAGGGCGATGTCCGGCACACAGGCGCGCACGAGCGCGAGGCCCTGCTTCCCGTCGGGGGCCTCGCCCACGACCTCGATGCCGTCCTCGGCGTCGAGCAGAGCGCGGAAGCCGGCGCGCATCAGTGCCTGGTCGTCGACGAGCGCGATCCTGATCACGACACCTCCTCCGGTATGCCCAGCGGCAGTTCGGCGCGCACCGAGAAGCCGCCCTCCGTACGCGGTGCGGCGTGCAGGGTGCCGCCGAGGGCCATGACGCGTTCACGCATGCCGGTGAGGCCGATTCCGGGGGTGGGCGGACAGGACGGGTCGGCGCCGCCGTCGTCGTCCACCGATATCGTCAGCTCGTCAGGACTGTAGTGGAGTTGGACGGCCACCTTGGCGGGGCCCGCGTGGCGCGCGGCGTTCGTCAGGGCCTCCTGGACGATGCGGTACGCGGCACGGTCCACCGTCGCCGTGAGGGGCCGCTCGTCGCCGTTCACCGTCAACTCCACGGCGAGGCCGGCCGCGCGGGCCCGCTCCACGAGTAGCGCGGGGGTTCCGGTCGGCTCGTCGGTGCGCAACACCTCGAGGGTGGCTCGCAGTTCGCGCATCGCCTCGCCGCCCGCCTCCTGGATGGCGAGCAGCGCGGGCGACACCTCCTCACCGCGTTTGCGGGCGAGGTGGACGGCGACGCCGGCCTGGAGCTTGACGATCGAGATGCTGTGGGTGAGTGAGTCGTGCAACTCGCGTGCGATCCTGAGCCGTTCCTCGCCCGCGCGACGCAGGGCGGCCTCCTCGCGGGTGCGTTCCGCCTCCATCGCGCGTTGTTCCGTCTGGCGCAGATAGGCCTGCCAGTTACGGTCGGCGAGACCTGTCACCAGGGCGCACAGGAACCACCCGGCGAGCAGGAGCGATCGTTCGACGCTTCCTCGCGCCGCGAGGTCCGTGGTCACGAAGCCCGCGAGGAACAGGGCGCTCGCGAGGGCCGCCACGCCTCGGTGGCCCGCTCGGGCCGCCGTGTGGACGGCGCTCAGCACGGGGAGGGCGGCGAGGGTGCCGGGGTGGGCGTGCAGGACGTACGCCGTCGTGGCGACCGTACTGACCGCGAGTACCCGGCGCGGGGCGCGGCGGTAGGCCGCCAGGGCGAGGGAGCCGACGGTGATCAGGGCGTAGTCGGCGGGGGTCGCGCGGTGGTCGATCGCGGCCGCGGTCATGACGAGGGCGCCGACGACGACCGCGAGGGTGGTGTCGGCCAGGTGTCTGCGGGTGACCTGGTCCAGCGTCATGTTCCGCACGATAGACGGCCGTTCGGGCAGTGGCGTCAGACCTGTGGAGGGGGACCGGCATACTCCGGCTGGAGTAGACCGCGGCGTGCGGGGGCCGGGTGGGGGTAGCTCGGATTGCCTTCGGGTGGACGACGTCCGTGGACGCCTTCCTGAAGGAGGGTGGCGACGGCGGCCGAGCGGTGGCCCCGCGCACATTCCCCACGAGGAGGCGTCCCATGCCCACTCCCTTCCGTTTCACCACCCCCTCTCCACCCAAGTCGGCCACCGGCCGGGTCGCGGGCGTCTACGCCCAGCTCGCCGACGACTTCGGCATCGAGCGCGCGGTGACCTTCGTCGTGCTCTCGTCTGCACCCGATCTCATGGCCTCCGCCTGGGCGTTGATGCGCGAGTCGCTGATCGCGGGCGAGGGAAGCCGGACGGGGAAGGAACTCGCGGCGCTCGGGGTGTCCGTCGCCAATCGGTGCCCGTTCTGCGTGGACGCGCACACGATGTTGCTGCACGCGACCGGGGACCACCGGCTCGCGGAGACGGCGGCGCGCGGTGAGACGCCCGCCGACGAGGAGCACGCGCGCGTGCTGGCGTGGGGCGGGGCGACCCGGAGTCCGGGGGCGCCGGAGTTGACGCCGTACCCCTTCCCCGTCGCGCACGCCCCCGCCTACATCGGCACCGCCCTGTCCTTCCACTTCATCAACCGTGTGGTGTCGGCGCTGCTCACCGAGAATCTGCTGCCCGGCAACATGCAACGGTTCCGGGCGGTGCGAAGTCTGGCCGGACGGTCCGTCGCCCGGACGGTGCGCCGGCGCCCCGCGCCGGGTGCGGGCCTGGAACTCCTCGACGACGCCGGGCCCGGTCCGCACTGGGCGCGCGGGACCACCGTCGGACCGGCCTACGCCGCGCTGCGGGCCGCCGCCACCGAGGGGGAGGGTCTTCTCGACGAGGCCGACCGCTTCCTCGTACGGGAGACGCTCCGGGACTGGGACGGCTCGCACCCGCCGCTCGCGTGGGACGGGCTCCCCGGCCATTCGCGGCCCGGGGCACGTCTCGCGCTGCTGGCCGCGCTGGCCCCGTACCGGATCACGGACGAGGACGTGACGGCCTGGCGCAAACCCATGCATACCGATCACTGCCTGGTGCATCTCGTGGCGTACGGCGCGTTCGCCGCCGTCGACCGGATCGAGAGCGCGCTGCCCGTCCGCACGACCGAGGAGACCTCATGACACAGATCGCCAACTTTGATCAGGCACGGGCCTGGAACGGCGCTGTCGGCAACCACTGGGCGAGCCATCGCGAGCGCTATGACACGCTCGTGTCGGGTCTGAACGCCGCGCTCTTCGACGCGGCGGCGATCACCGCGGGCGAGCGGGTCCTGGACGTCGGTTGCGGGGCCGGTGCGACGACCCGGATCGCGGGCCGACTGGCGGCGCACGGGCACGCCGTCGGGGTCGACATCTCGGCGCCCCTGCTCGACCTGGCCCGGGCCACGACCACCGTGGAGGGGGTCACCAACGTCGCGTACGAGTTCGCCGACGCCCAGACCCACCCCTTCCCGCCCGCCGGATACGACGTCCTGATCAGCCGCGGCGGGGTGATGTTCTTCGCGGACCACGTGGCGGCGTTCCGGAACCTGGCACGGTCGCTGCGGCCGGGCGGGCGGCTCGCGTTCGTCTGTCCGCAGCCCGCCGGTCCCGAGGGGGAGGAGTCACGCGCCCTGAGTCTTTTCGGACAACTCCTGGACGAACCCGACGCCGCGACGGTCGCCGTCCAGGCCGCCATGGCATCCCTGTCCGACCCGGCGCGCATCCGCGAGGTGCTGCACGGGTGGGACGACGTGACGGTGGCCGCGGTCGCGGCGGAGACGACATGGGGGCGCGACGCCGCGGACGCCGTCGGCTTCGTCCTCTCCCGCACGCCCGGCCGGACGGCCGACGCCGCCACGCGCGCGGCCCTGGAGGACACCTTGCGTCCTTATGAGACGGATCGCGGTGTTCGGCTCCGGGCGGCGGTGTGGCTGGTGACGGCGAAGTGGGGCGGGGGCCCTCACCGGTGAGCCACTGTCACCGCACAGCCACGGAGCGAGTTGGCACTTCCGCCCCACAGGGAGTCATGTGACACTGGCGTTCCGTCCACAGTGTGGACTCGCTCCCCACCGTCCCCCACGAGAAGTGCGCCGTGCATTCTCTTCCTCTGCCACTCGCTCTCACCGCACGCCTGTTGCCGGTCGCGGTGCTCGCCTGCACGGGCTGGGCCATGTCGTCCGGTCCCTCGACGACGACGCCGGCCGCCACCGCCCCCAAGTCGCCGCAGAAGACGCAGGAGGCCACCTCAGGACCCTCGGCGACGGCGGTCGCGAGGAAGTACACCGTGGCTCCCGCGCCCTGCACCGGCGTGACGGAGAAGACGGTCAAGGCCCTTGTCCCGGGCGCCAAGACGGCCGGTCAGGAGATTCCGTCGACGGACAAGTCGGTACGCCGCACCTGCTCCTGGAACGCGCTCAAGGGCTTCGACTACCACTGGCTGGACGTCTCGTACGAGATCAAGGATTCAGCCGAAGCGGCACAGAAGTCCTATACAGGGCGCGTCGCGGACAAGAGCGGCGGAGGGGTGGTTCCCGGCCTCGGCGACTCGGCCTACTCCGTCGTGAACCTCACCACCACGGACAAGCAGCAGACCCGCGAGGGGGTGGTGATCGTCCGCGCGTCCAACGCGCTGGTGGTCGTCACGTACAACGGCAGCGACTTCGAGACGAAGAAGGCGCCCAGTACGGACGAGATCAACAAGGGCGCCATCAAGGCCGCCAAGGACGTGGTGGCGACGCTGGAGAACGGCCAGAAGGGCTGACCGTTCTCCCACCGCCGCGCCGCTCCGGCGGCCGCTGTCGATCCGCCGTTGTCCGACGGCTGTCCTGCCGCACGGGTCAGACGGCGGTCTTCTCCTTGCCTCGCAGCAGCATCAGCACCAGGTACAGCACCATCGACGTACCGAGTCCGACCGCCCAGCCGTAGTCGGCCAGCGACTTCAGCGCCGGGATGGGCCGCCCGTCGATCAGCGGGTGGAAGTCGGCGCCGCCGACCGCCAGGACGCCGCCGGTGAGGAAGGCGACGACGGCCCGCCAGTTCCAGCCGCCGTCGTACCAGTAGCGGCCGCCCGTGCGGTACAGGTCGGCGAGGTCGAGCTTGGTGCGGCGCAGGATCCAGTAGTCGGCGATGAGGATGCCGGCGACGGTGCCGAGCAGACCGCCGACGAGGCCGAGCCAGGTGAAGATGTAGCCCTGCGGGTCGGAGTACAGCTTCCAGGGGAAGATCAGCACGCCGAGGACGCAGGTGGCGAGTGCGCCGGTACGGAAGTTGATCTTCCGTGGTGCGAGGTTGGAGAAGTCGAAGGCCGGCGAGACCAGGTTGGCCGCGATGTTCACGGACAGGGTCGCGACCAGCACGGTGACCAGCGCGTAGAGGAGGCCGAAGACGTTGTCGGTCTTGGCGGCCAGCTGGACCGGGTCCCAGATGGCCTCGCCGTACACGGCCTGCGAGCCCGAGGTGACCATGACGGACAGGAACGCGAAGAGCGTCATCGTGGTGGGCAGACCGAGCGCCTGACCCCAGGTCTGCGCCTTCTGGCTCTTGCCGTACCGGGTGAAGTCCGGGATGTTCAGCGACAGCGTGGACCAGAAGCCGATCATGCCCATGAGCGAGGGCCAGAACAGCTTCCAGAAGTCGCCGCCCCAGCCGAGCTTCGAAGGCTGGTCGAGCAGCGGGCCGAAGCCGCCCGCCTTGCCGCTCATCCACCACAGCATCACGCCGGCGCCCAGGAGCACGAAGGGCGCCGCCCAGTTCTCGAAGCGGCGGATCGTCTCCATGCCCCGGTAGATGATGGCGACCTGGAGCACCCAGAAGATCGCGAACGACAGCCACATGGTCCACGCGTAGCCGCCGATGTGCGAGGCGTCCTTCCAGCCGTCACCGAAGAGCTTCCCGGCGAGGAAGTAGATCGCCTCGCCGCCGATCCAGGTCTGGATGCCGAACCAGCCGCAGGCCACCAACGCCCGTACGACAGCGGGCAGGTTGGCCCCGCGCACACCGAAGGAGGCGCGGGCGAAGACCGGGAAGGGTATGCCGTACTTGGGTCCGGCGTGCCCGGTGAGCAGCATCGGGACCAGCACGATCAGGTTGGCCAGGGCGATGGTGAGCACGGCCTGCTTCCAGTCCATGCCGACGGCTATCAGGCCGGAAGCCAGGGTCCAGGAAGCGGTGTTGTGGGCCATGCCGACCCAGAGCGCCGAGAAGTTGTACGTGGTCCACGTGCGCTTCTCGACCGGGACCGGCAGCAGGTCCTCGTTGGCGTAGGGGCCAGTGGGCGCGGGCGTGTCGGGCGCGATCTCCACCCGGCCGTCGGCGAGCGTGACTTGAGCGACGGGCGGGCCCTCGCTGGGGACGGTCTCGGTCATGGGCAGGCCAATCAAGTGAGGAGTGACGGAGAGGCCGTGCGGGTGACGCCGTGGGGGGTTGTGCGGGTGCGGTGGTGCGGTGATCCCCCTCCCCGGACGGGGGGAAGGGGACGTATGGGGAGGGGGAGCGGAGGCCTGGGTGCGGCCGGTGGTGCGGTGGGCGGCCGGGGGTCGGCCGCCCGGGGCGGCGCTGTCAGCCGTTGACGGCCGGGATGACCTTCGACCCGTACGCGTCGATCACGGCCTCCTGCGCGTCGTGCATGTCGTACACCGCGAACTGGTCCACGCCCAGCGCGCGCAGCGCCTTCAGCTTCTCGATGTGCCGCTCGGCCGTGCCGATCAGACAGAACCGGTCGACGATCTCGTCCGGCACGAACTTGGTGTCGGGGTTGTCGCTGCGCCCGTGGTGGGAGTAGTCGTAGCCCTCGCGGGCCTTGATGTAGTCGGTGAGTTCCTCGGGCACGGCGGCGGAGTGCTCGCCGTACTTGGAGACCAGGTCGGCGACGTGGTTGCCGACCATGCCGCCGAACCAGCGGCACTGCTCGCGCGCGTGGGCGAGCGCCTCCGGCGAGTCGTCCTCGGTGATGTACGCGGGCGCGGCCACGCAGATCTTCACCTCGGAGGGGTCGCGCCCCGCCTCGACGGCCGCGTCCTTCACGGCTTTGACCATGTACTCGGTGAGGTAGAGGTCGGCGAGCTGGAGGATGAACCCGTCGGCCTCCTCACCGGTCATCTTCAGGGCCTTGGGGCCGTACGCGGCCATCCAGACCGGGAGTTCGGCGCCCGGCTTGACCCAGGGGAACTTGACGACGGTGCCGCCGAGGTCGGCCTCGTCGCCACGGCCGAGGGCGCGGATGACCTTCATCGCACCGCTGATCCGGGCGAGGGTGTTGGGCTTGCGCCCGGCGACGCGCATCGCCGAGTCGCCGCGCCCGATGCCGCACACCGTGCGGTTGCCGTACATGTCGTTGAGCGTCGCGAAGGTGGAGGCGGTGACCTCCCAGGTGCGGGTGCCCGGGTTGGTGACCATCGGTCCGACCGTCAACTTCTCGGTGTTCGCGAGGATCTGACTGTAGATCACGAAGGGTTCCTGCCACAGCACGGCCGAGTCGAAGGTCCAGCCGTACGTGAAGCCGTTGCCCTCGGCGCGCTTCATCAGGTCGATGACGCGGGAGGCCGGGGGGTCGGTCTGCAGGACGAGTCCGAAGTCCATGGCGCCACTCCTAGTCGCTCAGAGAAGGTACTGACAGGTGGAGCGGGGGGTGTAGACGCCGTGACCCGCGCGTCCGGTGAACTCCCGCTCGGTGATGACCGGTTCGCCGCGCGAGAGCACGGTCTCGACCTGCCCGGTGACGCGCTTGCCCTCGTACGCCGAGTAGTCGACGTTCATGTGGTGGGTCTCGACCGACATGACCTGCTCGGCGTGCGGGTCGTAGATGACGATGTCGGCGTCGGCGCCCGGCGCGATGGTGCCCTTCTTCGGGTACAGGCCGAACATCCGGGCCGGGGTGGCGCAGGCGATCTCGATCCAGCGGCGACGCGAGATGTGCCCGTCGACGACGGCCTGGTGGAGCAGGTCCATGCGGTTCTCGACGCCCGGGAGGCCGTTGGGGATCTTCGAGAAGTCGCCCCGGCCCAGCTCCTTCTGGCCCACGAAGCAGAAGGGGCAGTGGTCCGTCGACACGACCTGGAGGTCGTTGGTGCGCAGGCCCCGCCACAGGGCGGCCTGGTGCTCCTTGGGCCGAAGGGGTGTGCTGCACACGTACTTCGAGCCCTCGAAGTCCGGTTCCGCGAGGTTGTCGGTCGACAGGAAAAGGTACTGCGGGCAGGTCTCGCCGAAGACGTTCAGGCCCTCGTCACGCGCCCGTGCGATCTCGGCGACCGCCTCCTGCGCCGAGACGTGCACGACGTACAGCGGGGCACCCGCGACCTGGGCGAGCTTGATGGCCCGGTGGGTGGCCTCGGCCTCCAGGAGCGCCTTGCGCACCTCGCCGTGGAAGCGCGGGTCGGTCTCGCCGCGCGCCAGCGCCTGTTCCACGAGGACGTCGATCGCGATGCCGTTCTCCGCGTGCATCATGATCAGGCCGCCGTTCTCGGCGGAGCGCTGCATGGCGCGCAGGATCTGGCCGTCGTCGCTGTAGAAGACGCCGGGGTAGGCCATGAACTGCTTGAAGGAGGTGACGCCCTCCTGGACCAGCAGATCCATCTCCTTGAGCGTCTCCTGGTTGACGTCGGAGACGATCATGTGAAAGGCGTAGTCGATGGCGCAGTTGCCGTCGGCCTTGGCGTTCCAGGTGTCGAGGCCCTCGCGCAGCGAGTGGCCGACGCTCTGCACCGCGAAGTCGACGATGGTGGTGGTGCCGCCCCAGGCCGCGGCCCGGGTGCCCGTCTCGAAGGTGTCCGAGGCGAAGGTGCCGCCGAAGGGCAGCTCCATGTGGGTGTGGGCGTCGACGCCGCCCGGGATGACGTACTTGCCGGTGGCGTCGATGGTCTTCTCGGCCGTCCACGACTCGGCCGCCGGGGTGCCGGTCGCGGCGAGGGCGACGACCCGGCCGTCCTCGATCAGGACGTCGGCGTGGATCTCGTCGGACGCGGTGATGACGAGGCCATTACGGATGACGGTACGGCTGCTCATGCTCCCTCTCTCTCCTGCCGTGCGCTGAAAACTGCGGGTCACTCGTGGCCGGTCGCGCCCACGCGGCGAAGCGGCGCGATGCCACGGCCCCGCGCCCCTTCGGGGGCGCGGGAACCCCGGCGGACCCCAGGGCGCCGCCGGGCTACGGCGCGGTCAGCGGCTCGTACGCGTCGGGACGGCGGTCCCGGTAGAACTGCCAGCGGTCGCGTACCTCTCGCAGCTTGGCCATGTCGAGGTCGCGGACGACGAGTTCGGTCTCCTTGTCGCTGGCCACCTCCCCGACGAACTGGGCCTCCGGGTCGACGAAGTACGACGTTCCGTAGAAGTCGTTGTCGCCCAGCTCCTCCACGCCCACGCGGTTGATGGCGCCCACGAAGTACTCGTTGGCGACGGCCGCCGCCGGCTGCTCCAACTGCCAGATGTAGGAGGACAGTCCGCGCGAGGTGGCCGACGGGTTGAACACGATCTCGGCGCCCGCGAGGCCCAGCGCACGCCAGCCCTCCGGGAAGTGCCGGTCGTAGCAGATGTAGACGCCGATCTTGCCGACGGCGGTGTCGAAGACCGGCCAGTCGGCGTTGCCGGGACGGAAGTAGAACTTCTCCCAGAAGCCCTCGACCTGCGGGATGTGGTGCTTGCGGTACTTGCCGAGGTACGAGCCGTCCGCGTCGATCACGGCGGCCGTGTTGTAGAGGACGCCGGGCTGCTCCTCCTCGTACATCGGCAGCACGAGGACGATGCCGAGTTCCTTGGCGAGCGCCTGGAAGCGCCGGACGATCGGACCTTCGGGGATCTGCTCGGCGTACTCGTAGAACGCCTTGTCCTGGACCTGGCAGAAATAGGGCCCGTAGAAGAGCTCCTGGAAGCACAGCACCTGTGCGCCCTGCGCGGCCGCGTCGCGGGCCGCCTGCTCGTGCACCTGGATCATCGACTCCTTGTCGCCGGTCCAGGCAGTCTGGAAGACGGCGGCGCGGATCACTCTGCTCATCGGGACCTCCGGTCGCTCGGTGTGCGAGGAGCCTAGGAAGCCCGGACGGCCGCATTGAGTTGCACCGTGTCACGTCTGAGGCGCTGTGCCGTTCCACGGTGTCACCCCCGCGTTGTCGCATGTTTCACCTGAGTCGTCCCGTGTTTCACCGTTGTTGCGCGTCGTGTGCGAGCAGTGCGATGTGTACGGAGGCGGCCTGCTCGAAGTCGTCGAGGTCGACGCCGAGCCGGGCCTCTATGGCCTCCAGCCGGCGGTAGAGCGCGGGCCTGCTGACGTGGTGGAGCTGTGCGGTGCGGGACTTGTTGCGGCCGGTCGCGAGATAGGTCCGCAGCACGGGCAGCAGCTCCGACTCGGCGTCGGCTCCGCACAGCAGTCCGTCCAGCTCCCGTTCGGCGAAGGACTGGACGTTCGGGTCGTCGCGCAACAGCCGTATCAGGCCCCGCAGATGGACGTCACGCAGCCGTACGAGCACCGGCTGGTCCTGGTCGGCGGGTGCGTCGGCGGCGGCCTCGGCGACGTGCAGGGCCTCGCGCAGGCCGCCGGGGACGTCGTCCCAGGCGGTACGGGGCGAGGCCGCGGCCACGGTCGCACGGGTGCCGGTCTCATGGCGCAGCCGCAGGGCGAAGTGGGCAGCCAGCGCCTCCGCGTCCTGGTCGCGGGCGAGGCTGAGCAGCACGGCGGTGGCCCCGTCGGCGAGCTCGGCGACCAGTCCGGGGAGCCCCAACAGACGTAGTACACGATCGAGTTGGCTCGGTTCGCCGTCCCGCACCACCAGCGGCACGAAGGCCCGCCGGTTGACGGGCAGCCCGGCCGCCCTGGCCCGCGGGAGCAGCTGGCGCGCTGGTACGACCCCGCTCACCAGGTCGGTCAGCAGGCTCTGCGCGGACTCCTCCTCCCAGGTGTGCACCGAGCCGCCGAGCATCCGGTGCAGGACCAGGGCCTCGGCGGCGCGGTCGGCGAGCAGCCGCCCGGTGGCGGCGTCGCCCCGGTAGCCGCACAGCACGATGCGGCCCCATCGCTCGCCGCGCCCGCCCAGTTCGGCGCGGATCCAGCCGTCGCCCTCGCTGCCGCCCGCCTGCCGGGCGATGCGCTCCCAGTCACGCAGCACGTCGTCGACCGCGGACCGCTCCCCCGCCGTGGCGAGGACGCGATGGGCGAGGTTGGTGACGACGACCGGGCAGGCGGCGTGCACGGCGATCTCGTCGAGCATCCGCTGCAGGGGCGCGCCCGTGGTGATGAGCCCGGTGAGCGCGGTCCGTACGGCCTCGGAGAGGCTCACGGCCGCGAACTTGCTGCTGACCAGCCGGGACTGGACCTCCTCCGTCAGCTCGGCGAAGGGGAACGGCCGGTGGAGCACCACCATGGGCAGTCCGCAGCGCTCGGCGGCCCGGCGCATCACGTCCGGCGGGGTCGGGAAGGCCCGGCCGAGTCCGAGGACCACGGCCGCCGCCTCCGCGCGGTGCAGCGAACGGATGTACTCGGCCTGCGCGTCCGGGTCGCCGGCGAGCAGGACCCCGGTGGTGAGCACCATCTCGCCGCCGCTGAGCATCACACCCACGTCGGCGGCCTCGGCGACGTGCACCCAGCGCACGGACCGGTCGAGGTGGCCCGCACCGGCCACCACCTCGGGCTCTCCGGCGAGCACCCGGTCCAGGGCGAGGACCTGGCGTACCGACAGGGCGGGTTCCAAGGCGGTGGCGGTGGTCATGACACGTTCCCTTGCTCAGAACTTCTTACTGGAGACACCTCAGCGCGTGCTCGAGGATCGCCGCGCCCTCCTCCGCCTCCGCGACGGTGAGGGAGAGCGGCGGTGCGAGGCGCAGCACGCTGGTGTTGTGACCGCCGCCCTTGCCGATCAACAGGCCTTCCTGGCGGGCCGCTTCGAGCACGGCGGCGGCACCTTCGGGGTTCGCCTCGTCGGTGCCGGGCTTGACCAGCTCGACGCCGATCATCAACCCGCGCCCGCGTACCTCCCGTACGTGGTCGAGCGGTACGGAGATCGCTCGCAGCCGCTCGCCGAGCAGGCCGCCGACGCGCCGGGCGTTGCCCTGGAGGTCGTGTTCGAGGAGGTACGTGAGGTTCGCCAGGCCCGCGGCCATCGTGACCGGCGAGCCGCCGAAGGTCGAGATGGAGTTGGAGTCGAGGCAGTTCATGATCTCGGCGCGGGCGACGACGCCGCCGATGGACATGCCGTTGCCGATGCCCTTGGCGAAGGTGAGCATGTCCGGCGGGCCGGCGGCGGCGTGCGCCTGCCAGCCCCAGAAGTGCTCGCCGGTGCGGCCCCAGCCGGTCTGCACCTCGTCGGCGATCCACAAGATGCCGTGCTGGTCCAGGACCTCGCGGAAGGCCGCGTACAGGCCGTCGGGCGGGGTGGTGAAGCCGCCGACGCCCTGGATGGGTTCGGCGATGAGGGCGGCGGGCGGGCGGACGTGTCCGAGCAGGTCCTTGAGGTCGTCGACGCAGGCCGCGATGAACTCGGCGTCGCCGAGCTCGGCGTAGGGGCCGCGGGTGCGGACGCCGCCGTGGACGTACAGCGTCTGGAGCGGCGAGAGGGAGGTCGGCGACCAGCCCTTGTTGCCGGTGATGCCGACCGAACTGAAGGAACGGCCGTGGTAGCTGTTGCGCATCGCCAGGATCTGGTTGCTCTGCCGGTAGGCGGTGGCGAGCAGCAGGGCCGTGTCGTTGGCCTCGGTGCCGGAGGTGGTGAAGAAGACGCGGGCGTCGGGGATGCCGGACAGCTGGGCGATCCGCTCGGCGAGGTCGACCATCGGCCGGTTGAGGTAGAGCGTGGAGGTGTGGATGATCCGTCCGGCCTGCTCGCTGACGGCCTTCGTCACCTCGGGCAGGGCGTGCGCGGTCATCGTCGTCAGGATGCCGCCGAAGAAGTCGAGGTACTTGTTGCCCTCGGCGTCCCAGACGTGGCGGCCCTCGCCGTGGGTGATCTCGATCGGGTTCTCGTAGTAGAGGGCCAGCCAGTCGGGCAGGACGGCCTTGTGACGTGCGTACAGGTCGCTCACGGCTGCACCAGCCCCTCGTATGCGTCGGGCCGCCGGTCGCGGTAGAACGCCCATTGTTGGCGGACCTCCTCGATCAGGTCGAAGTCGAGGTCGCGGACGATCAGTTCCTCAGCCTTGTCGCTGGCCGTCTCCCCCACGAACTGGCCGCGCGGGTCAACGAAGTACGAGGTCCCGTAGAAGTCGTTGTCGCCGTACTCCTCCTGCCCGACCCGGTTGATCGCGGCGATGAAGTACTCGTTGGCGACGGCCGCGGCGGGCTGTTCCAGCTGCCAGAGGTGGGCGGACAGGCCACGGGAGGTGGCGGAGGGGTTGTAGACGAGCTGGGCGCCGTTCAGGCCGAGCTGTCGCCAGCCCTCGGGGAAGTGGCGGTCGTAGCAGATGTACACGCCGATCCTGCCCACCGCGGTGTCGAAGACGGGCCAGCCCAGGTTGCCCGGTTTGAAGTAGTACTTCTCCCAGAATCCCTTCACCTGCGGGATGTGGTGCTTGCGGTACTTGCCGAGGTAGGTGCCGTCGGCGTCGATCACGGCCGCGGTGTTGAAGTAGAAGCCGGACTGCTCGACCTCGAACACGGGCACCACGATGACCATGCCGGTCTCGCGCGCGAGCTCCCGCATACGAGTGACAGTGGGCCCGTCGGGCACCGGCTCCGCCCAGCCGTAGTGCTCGGGTTCCTGGACCTGGCAGAAGTAGGGGGCGTTGAAGACTTCCTGGAATCCGATCACCTTGGCGCCCTGCCGGGCCGCCTCGCGGGCGTGCTCCTCGTGCTTGGCGACCATGGATGCGGTGTCGCCGGTCCAGGTGGCCTGGACCAGAGCGGCGCGTACGACGTTGGCCATGAGCTGCTCCTTCGACGAGACGTCAGAGAGCCTCTACGCCCGTAGACAAAGGCGGTAGAGGCTCGAAAGTAAGCCCAGCGGACAGCCTTGCCAAGACCATCGCCGTTAACCCGCTGAGTCGATCACGTTTCGCACCCCTGTGGGTGAGCGGTCGATCCGGTGGGCCGCGGCTCGACGGGCTCAGGAATGCCTTCCCGGATCAATCGGGCGGCGAAACCGGCCACGCCCTCACGCTCTCAGGCCGTGAACCCGGCCACCCTCAACGCGTGCACCAGGTCCCAGTGGCGCTCCTCGGAGACACCCTTGGCGGCCGCCAGCAGCAGCGGTACCAGACGCCCCGGGTCGGCCTCCGCGCTGCGGGCCGCCTCCCCCGGGGTGCGGACGCGGACGTACGCGTCGAGCAGCGCCCGGATCTCACGCTGCCGCCCCTCTTCCGCCAGGCTCAGCACGGCGGTCCCGATCTCGGGAGCGGGGCGGGCGACGCCCTGGCGCAGCATCTGCCGGCCGTCGGCGTCGCGGCCGGCCGCGACGAGCGCGTCCGCGGCGCCGACCAGCCGGTCGGCGGGGAGCGAGGCGGCCTCCCACAGCAGGGTGGCCCAGTCCGCGTCGAGGCCCGCCCGGTGCAGTTCGGCGGCGAGCAGCGGGAAGCGGTCGGAGGGCCAGTACGCGGCCTCCACGAGCACGCCGTGCGCCTCGCCGCCGCGGCCCTCGCGACGCAGCCGGATCAGGGTCTGCACGGTCTCGGCGGTGACCCGCCGCGCGTCCTCGTCCAGCGCCTCGGCCCGTCCCTCGGTCCGCGGTTGCGCCGACGCCTCGGCAGCACCCGCGAAACGGGCGCCACGGGGGGTACGGCCGCCCGGCGCGGCCGGGGCGGACACGGGCGGGGTCGCCGCCTCCGGGACGGCCACAGGGGCCGCCTCGGCCTCCGTCATCCCGGCGAAGCGGGCGCCGCCGCGGGGGCGACGCCTGGAGCGCTGTTTGGGGACGGGGGTGGCAGTCGGGGTGGGTTCGGCGCCCGGGCCGAGGGCGGTACCGGCACCGGCACCGGTACCAGCACTGGTGCTGGTACCTGCCTGGTCGTACGGACCGGGACGGGCGGCTGCCGAGTCGCTTCGGGCGGATCGGGCGGCCGCCGGATCGTACGGCCCGGAACCGGGGGGCGCCGGGTCCGGCGGCGCCACGCGGACGACACCGCCGCCCGCGCCCCCGGAAAAGTCGAACGCGCCCGATGCGTGGGTACGCAGGGCGCGGCGGTCCAGGTTCTCCATCCGGTGGCGGAGTTCGACGCATCGGGCGGTGGCCCGTTCGTGGTCGTCGTGGGCCCAGGCCAGGTCGAGCCGGACGGCGTCGGCCTCCTCGTGGATGGTGGCCGTTTGGAGCTGTCGGCTCAGTTCGGCCTGGCGCTCCGTCGCGTAGCGCTGTTCGCGGAGCATGACGTCGAGACGGTCACCGAGGGCGTCCCGGCCGCCCGGGCGGCCGTCGTACGCGGCGAGCGAGGCGCCGTGCAGGGAACGGGCGCGCTGGGCCTCCTGGGCCGCGATCTGGGGGCCCTGCTCCGCGGTGAGGTCCTGGAGGAGCGACTCCACGACGTCCCACGGTGGCACTTCCCAACCGTCCAGACAGGCTCGCATGCCGTCGGGGTCACGCTGCCAGAAGACCGCGCACCAGCCGCCGTCCTGATCGAGCCGTTTCATCAGCCCGCTCAGGTAATTCGCGAACTCCCGTACTTGATCCGGGAGTTGTTCCACCACCATCACACAACTCCCCGCCCGACTGGAGTGCTCCGGTCGGGTAGAAAACACCCTCCGTGTTACGGAATCGCTACGGGGAGTTTTCGGACCGAACGCAGAGTCCTGTGATCCAGGTCATCCATGGACAGCCCGAGCGCCCTCGCCAGCGCCGCGACAGTGAAGAAGGCGGGGGTGGGAGCCCGTCCCGTCTCGATCTTGCGCAGGGTCTCGGCCGAGATCCCGGCGGTCGCCGCGACCTCCACCATGCTGCGGCCGCCGCGCGCCTCGCGCAGCAACCGCCCGAGGCACTCGCCGCGTTCGCGCTCTTCGGGAGTCAGGGGGTTACGTACCATGGCCCCATTCTAATACCGGTATAGTAATTGGCATGGTGGAACTCAAGACGGACACGTCGATCGACGCGATGTACGAGGCGGGGCAGGTCGTGGGCCGGGCGCTCACGGCGGTGCGTGAGGCGGCGGACGTGGGCGCCTCGTTGCTGGAGCTGGACGAGGTCGCCCACCAGGTGCTGCGCGAGGCGGGCGCCGGCTCCCCCTTCCTCGGCTACCGGCCCTCCTTCGCGCCCACCCCTTTCCCCGCGGTCATCTGCGCCTCGGTGAACGACGCGATCGTGCACGGCATCCCGACCGGCTACCGGTTGCGGGACGGCGACCTGGTCTCCATCGACTTCGGGGCCGAACTGGACGGCTGGGTCGGCGACTCGGCGATCAGCTTCATCGTGGGCGAGCCGCGTGTGGCCGACGTGCGGCTCGTGGAGACCGCGGAGCGGGCCCTCGCGGCGGGCATCGAGGCGGCCGTCGTCGGCAACCGAATCGGGGACATCGCACACGCCGTCGGCACGGTGTGCCGCGCGGCGGGGTACGGCGTCCCGGACGGCTTCGGAGGCCACGGCGTGGGCCGCCGCATGCACGAGGACCCGCCCGTCCCGAACGAGGGCCGCCCGGGCCGCGGCCTCCCCCTCCGCCACGGCATGGTGCTCGCGATCGAGCCCATGCTCATCGGCGGCGGCAGCGACGGCTTCCACGCGGCCCCCGACGGCTGGACCCTGCGCACCGACGACGGCTCCCGCGCGGCCCACATCGAACACACCGTGGCCATCACCCGGACGGGCCCGCGCATCCTCACGGCACGCTGATCCCCACCGGCGCACCGGCGTCGACGAGCGCGCGGGCGCCGCTCTACGACGCCGGTCGCACCACCATCGCCGAGCCGCCGCCGCGCCGCACCTTCTCGGCCGCTGCCAGCCACTGGCCGTTCGGGAGGCGTTGGACGCCTGTCGCGGCGCCGATCTCGGGGTTGAGCTTGAAGGAGTGGCCGAGGGACTCGAGCTGGGTCCGCAGGGCGCTGTCGTACAGGCCGGGTTCGAGTTCGGTCTGGGCCGCGTTGCGCTGGCTCGCGCGCGGGGCGGCGATGGCGTCCACCAGGGGCAGTCCCCGGTCCAGGAACTCCGTGAGCGTCTGCAGGACGGTGGTGATGATGGTCGCGCCGCCGGGCGAACCGAGCGCCACCACGGGCCGGTTGTGCCGGTCCAGGACGATCGTCGGGGAGATCGACGAGCGCGGGCGCTTGCCGGGGCCGGGCAGGTTCGGGTCGTGGACGGCCGGGTTGGCCGGGGTGAAGGAGAAGTCGGTCAGCTCGTTGTTGAGGAGGAATCCGCGTCCCGGGACGGTGATCCCGCTGCCGCCGGTCTGCTCGATGGTGAGGGTGTAGGAGACGACGTTGCCCCACTTGTCGGCCACCGTGAGATGGGTGGTGTTCTCGCCCTCGTACGTCGTCGGGGCGGCCGTGCCGCCGGTGGAGCAGGCCGCCGGATGACGCGGGTCGCCCGGCGCGAGCGGGCTCGTCAGGACCGCGTCGTCCTTGATCAGGCAGGCGCGCGAGTCGGCGTACTTCTGTGAGAGGAGTTCCTTCGTGGGGACGTCCTCGAAGGCGGGGTCACCCACCCAGCGCCCCCGGTCCGCGAACGCGATCCGGCTGGCCTCGATGTAGTGGTGCAGGTACTGGACCTCGCTCGCCTTCGAAAGGTCCGTCTTCTCAAGGATGTTGAGCGCCTCGCCGACCGTCGTGCCGCCGGAGGAGGAGGGAGCGATCGAGTAGACCTTCAGGTCGCGGTACGACGTCTCCGTGGGCGCCTGCCGCTTCGCCCGGTAGGCCGCCAGGTCCTTCGAGGACAGCTTGCCGGGGCGGGCGTTGTAGCCCGAACCCGGGTCCACCGGGGGCTTGTTCACGGTGGCGACGATGTCCTTGCCGAGGTCGCCGTGGTAGATCGCGCCGACGCCCTTCTTGCCCAACTCCTCGTACGTGCGGGCGAGATCGGGGTTGGTGAAGGTCGAGCCGACCACGGGGAGCGAGCCCCCGGGCAGGAACAGTTTCGCGGTGTCGGGGAAGTTCTTGAAGCGGGCCTGGTTGGACTCGGTCTGCGAGCGGAAGGTCGCGTCGACCGTGAACCCGTCGCGCGCGATCCGCTCGGCGGGCTTCAGTACGCTCCCGAGCCGCTTGCTGCCCCAGCTGTCCAGTGCCGTCTGCCAGGTGGCGGGCGTGCCCGGTGTGCCCACGCCCAGCCCGCTGGTGACGGCGTCCGCGAAGGCGAGCGGCCGGCCGTTCTCCAGGAAGAGCCCCGAGTCGGCGGTCAGCGGCGCCGTCTCACGGCCGTCGATCGTGTGCACCGTACGGGACTTGGCGTCGTAGTAGACGAAGTAGCCGCCCCCGCCGACGCCGGAGGAGTACGGCTCGGTGACGCCGAGGGCCGCCGCCGTGGCGACCGCCGCGTCCACCGCGTTGCCGCCCTTCTTCAGGACCTCGATCCCGGCGGCGGAGGCGTCGGCGTCGACGCTGGCCACGGCGCCGCCGTAGCCGACGGCGACCGGCACCTTCGCCGGGGTGGTACGGGAGGAGGCCGTCACGGCGGTGGGTGGCGCCGCCGCGCCGACCGACACCACCGCGACCGAAACCGCCAAGACCGCCAGATTCCACGCAACAGGGCGACGCATCCGTACCTCCAGTCAACAGCCGTCCGCGCAGCGTAACTTCACCGCGGCCCTTCCGTCAGGACCCCCTCGAACACCGGTCCGCACTCCCGCTACCATGCGCGCCCATGAATGACGACGTGCGCAACATCGTTCTCGGCGTGGTCGCCGCCGCCATCAGCGCCGCGCTCGGCTGGCTCGCCCGCACCTACCTCTGGAAGCGCAGACTCCGGCGCAAGCAGGCGTTCTTCGGGCTGCCCGACAACTCCGAGTCGCTCCTGGTGGTGAACCGCGAGGCGGGCGGCCCGGAGCTCACGGTGATGCGCTACGACGTGTTCGCGCTGCTCGAACTCGCCGCGCTGATCAAGGACTGCGGCGCACACGCCCAGGTCGTCGCGCACGACGCCGCGCAGCAGGGGTTCGGGGAGCGGACCGAGTTCTGCGTGGGCGGGCCGTCGTCGAATCGCCGCATGGCCGCGCATCTTCACAGCCTGCTCCCGGGCATCCAGGTCAACACCGACGCCGAACCGGGCCCGGACCGCGGCGCCTTCCAGATCGGCAGCGAGCGCTACCGCCTGGAGTCGGGGAAGGGCGAGTACGTGATCCTCGCCCGGCTGATCGCGGGACAGGAGCGCGGGACGCGGCCCGTCTTCCTCTTCTGCGGGCAGCGCGCGATCACCAACCAGGCGGCGACCCGCTATCTCGCCCGCAACCACGAACGGCTGGCACGCAAGCATGGCGGCAACTCCTTCGTACTGCTGCTGAAGGTGGTGAACTCGCACGCGTACGGGCCCGATGTCGTCGAACTCGTCGCGGACGTGACCCGGGCCGCCCAGACCCCGCTGCCCACACCGGCGCCGGCCCACAACTCCCATCGCGCCTCGTAGATTTCACCACGCGTCGCAGATTTCACCGTCCTCCGACAATCTTTACCCGTGCGTAACTTACCGACGGGTTACTTCCGGTAAGGCGGCGAGGTTACCGTCGGGTCACATTCTACTGACACGAGTGAGGAGTGGCCCGTGGGACAGCATCGCCATGCCCTGCGCACATCCGCCGTCGGTGCCGTGTCCGCGGCCCTGATCGCCGGTACCGCCCTCGGGCTCGCCCCCACCGCCCAGGCGGCCTCCGCCGGCGTCCGCTTCGTCGACATCGCCGGAGACGGCGGCACGGTCCTCAAGGCCAACGTCGTCACCCCCGCGGGCGCCGACGGCAGCCGCAGGTACCCGCTCCTCGTCATGCCGACGAGCTGGGGCCTGCCCCAGGTCGAGTACCTCGCCCAGGCCCAGAAGCTCGCCGACTCCGGCTATGTGGTGCTCACGTACAACGTGCGCGGCTTCTGGCAGTCCGGCGGCGAGATAGAAGTGGCGGGACCACCCGACGTGGCCGACGCCTCCAAGGTGATCGACTGGGCGCTGGCGAACACCCCGGCCGACGCCCAGAAGGTCGGCATGGCAGGCGTCTCGTACGGCGCCGGAATCAGTCTGCTCGCCGCCGCGCACGACAAGAGGATCAAGGCCGTCTCCGCCATGAGCGGCTGGGCCGACCTCATCGACTCGATCTACTCGGGCCGCACCCAGCACTCCCAGGCCACCGCCCTGCTCGGCGTCGCGGGGACCATCACCGGACGCCCGAGCGCCGAACTCCAACAGACGCTTCTGGACTTCTTCGCCTCGAACATGTCGAAGGAGCAGGAGATGATCGCCTGGGGGAAGAAACGTTCCCCCGAGACCTATGTCGACCAGCTCAACAAGAACGGCGCGGCCGTCTTCATGGCCAACGGCTGGGGCGACACGATCTTCCCGCCCAACCAGTACGCCAGGTTCTACGAGGAGCTGACCGGCCCCAAGCGGCTGGAGTTCCGCCCCGGCGACCACGCCACCGCCGAGGTGACCGGCCTGTTCGGACTCCCCAACGACGTGTGGACGGACACCGGCCGCTGGTTCGACCACTACCTCAGGGGCGTCGACAACGGCATCGACCGTGAGCAGCCCGTCCAGCTCAAACCCCGCACCACCGGCGCCTACGAGGGCTACCCCGACTGGAAGTCGGTCGGCGCGACCAGGAAGAAGATCGCCCTCGCGGGCACCACCACGATCCACACCAACGTCGACTCGGGCGCGGACGGCGGGATCATCTTCCTCTCCAGCATCCTCGACCAGATCGCCCAGGTGCCCCCGATGGCGTCGATCCCGCTGCTGCCGCGCCGCTGGGCGGCCGTCTGGCAGTCGGAGAAGTACCCGAGCGTCCAGCGAGTGCGTGGAACCACCACGCTGCACACCACGCTCACTCCGACCAAGGAGAGCGGCACCCTCGTCGCCTACCTCTACGACGTGGGCCCGCTCGGCCTCGGCAAGCTGGTCAGCAACGCGCCGTACACCTTCCACGGGCAGACGCCCGGAGAGCCGTTCGGCGTCGACCTGGAGCTGTACTCCACGGCCTACGACGTCCCGGCAGGGCATCGGCTCGCCCTGGTCGTCGACACGGTCGACCCGCTCTACATCGAGCACAACCCGTCCGGCGCGCAGCTGACCTTCTCCTCACCGGCGAACGACCCGTCCTACGTGTCCGTTCCCCTGCGCGAGCAGTGATCTCCGGCTGCTGCCGGCCGGGGCTGTCCCTGTGAGCTGCTGGTCCCCCTACGGTCTCGGGGCTGTGGGGGGACCCCCACCCGGCAGCAGCGTCCCTGGTTCGGCCGGTGCCACATGCACGGCCTCGGTCTTGGGACTGCGCTGCTCCCGCCGGGACACCCACTGGGCGAACCAGGAGAGCAGCATGCACATCCCGATGTAGATCGGCGAGATCACCATCACCACGGGGATGAACGGCAAATCGTAGTCGAGGTTGGAGGCGATCAGTTTCCCGGCGTGGAGGAACTCCTCGTAGGTGATGAGATAACCGAGCGAGGTGTCCTTCAGGGCCACCACGAGTTGGCTGATGATGGCGGGCAGCATGGCCCGCACGGCCTGCGGGACGAGGACGTACGTCATGACCTGGGTCTTGCGCATGCCGAGCGCGAACGCGGCCTCCCGCTGACCGCGTTCGACCGAATTGACGCCGGAGCGGAAGACCTCGGCGAGCACCGAGCCGTTGTAGAGGGTCAGCCCCGCGACCAGCGCGGGCAGCGGCTGCACCTTCAGCGCCACGAAGATGAAGAAGATCATCACCAGTACGGGCATGGCGCGGAAGAACTCGACGACCAGCGCGGAGACCCAGCGCACCGGACGGTGGTCGGACAGGCGCCCCGTCGCGAGCACGGTGCCCAGCGCCAGCGAGAGCACCGCGGCCATCGCGAAGGCCTTCAGCGTGTTGCCCAGTCCCCGTAGCAGCAGTTCCTGGATGCCCTTGTACTCGAACGGCATCCACTTCGTGTAGGTGAACTGATCGGTGTCGAAGAGGAGATAGAGGATCCAGCCGACCAGGGCGAGGATCAGGACGGTGGACACGGCCGCGTAGAGCCGGTGCCGTTGCCGGGTCCTGGGTCCGGGGACGTCGTACAGGGCGGTGGATTCGGGGGCGGTGGCGGTCATCGGGCGACTCCCCAGCGCTGTTCGAGGTAGTTGAAGATCGCGCTGATGGTGAGGGTGATGATCAGATAGCCGACGGCGATCCAGACGAAGGTCCAGACGATGTTGTAGCCGAGCTCGCTCAGCGTCTTGTAGGTGCCGAGCAGTTCGCTGACGCTGAACGCCCCGGCGATCGCCGAGTTCTTGGCGAGGGCGATCAGCGTGGAGCCGATCGGCGGGATGACGGAGCGGAAGGCCTGCGGAAGGACCACCACGGACAGCGTCTGGCTGAAGGTCATGCCGAGGCTGCGGGCCGCCTCGCCCTGCCCCTTGGGCACGGTGTTGATGCCCGAGCGCAGCGCCTCGCAGATGAACGCGGAGGTGTAGCAGCCGAGCGCCAGGACCGCGAACACCTTGAAGGGCAGCACGAGTCCGAACCGGGGCAGCCCGAGCAGCACGGCGAAGAACAGCAGGGTGAGCGGGGTGTTGCGCAGCACGGTCACCCACACCGTGCCGAAGGCCCGCAGGGAGCCGACCGGCGCGACCCGGAACGACGCCATCAGGAAGCCGAGCACGAGGGCCAGCACGCTCGCGTAGACGGTGAGTTCGACCGTGCCGAGGAATCCCTCGGCGAAGGTGCGGAAGTTGTCGATCAGTACGTTCACATCGGCCTCGCTCAGCTCGCCGGGTAGCGGTCGATGGCGGGCGGGGTGGGCGCAGGCACTCCGGAGAGCCCGAGCGTCGCCTCGTACGCCCTCTTCCAGTCGCCGTTCTTCTCGCGGGCCGCCAACGCGTCGTCGAGCGCGAACCGCAGCGCGTTGTCGTCTCGCGGCACGCCGATGCCGTACGGCTCCTTCGAGAACGGTTTGCCGACGACCTTGAGTTCGTCGGGCACCTTCGCCGCGTAGCCGATCAGGATCGCGTCGTCGGTGGTGACGGCGTCGACCTGGTAGGTGAGCAGGTTGTCGACGCAGACCGAGTAGGTGTCGTAGGCGACGAGCGTCGCCTTCGGGTAGTCGGTCTGGATGCGCTGGTACGGCGTCGAACCGGCCGCCGAGCAGACGCGTTTGCCGGCGAGGTCCTGGGGGCCGTGGATGTCGTTCTCGTCCTTGCGTACGAGCAACGACTGACCGGCCATGTAGTAGGGGCCCGCGAAGCCGACGAGCTTCTTGCGGTTGTCGTTGATGGTGTAGGTGCCGACGTAGAAGTCGATCTGGCCGTTCTGCAGGGCGGTTTCGCGGTTGGCCGAGGCGATCGTCTTGAAGCGGATGGTGCTCGGGTCGAAGCCGAGCGAGGCCGACATCATCCTGGCGATCTCGATGTCGAAGCCGGAGTAGGTGCCGCTCGCCGGGTCCTTCTCGCCCAGGTACGGCTGGTCCTCCTTGACGCCGATGTTGAGGTAGCCGCGCTTCCTGGCCCTCTGCCAGGTGGGCGAGGAGGGGAGCTCGAAGCCCTCTGCCACCTGGTAGTGGGGCAGTTTGCCGGCGGCGGGTCCCTTGGTGGGCGGGCTGCCCTCCTTGCCGCAGGCGGCCGTCAGCAGCGCGATGCACACGAGGACGGCCACGGCGAGGCGCGTACGTGTCGTACGGATCATGGTCGTACTCCCCCGCCTAGTGCTTGAGGATCTTGGAGAGGAAGTCCTTGGCGCGGTCGCTGCGCGGATTGGTGAAGAACTCCTCGGGGGCGCGGTCCTCGACGACACGGCCGTCCGCCATGAAGACGACGCGGTTGGCGGCGGAGCGCGCGAAGCCCATCTCGTGGGTGACGACGACCATGGTCATGCCGTCGCGCGCGAGCTGCTGCATGACTTCGAGGACCTCGTTGATCATCTCGGGGTCGAGTGCCGAGGTCGGCTCGTCGAACAGCAGGGCCTTGGGGTCCATGGCGAGGGCGCGGGCGATGGCCACACGCTGCTGCTGGCCGCCGGAGAGCTGCGCCGGGTACTTCGGGGCCTGGGAGGCGAGGCCCACGCGGTCCAGGAGTTCGAGGGAGCGCCGGTCGGCCTCGTCCTTCTTGCGGCCGCGGACCTTGATCTGGGCCAGCGAGACGTTCTGCAGGACCGTCTTGTGGGCGAAGAGGTTGAAGGACTGGAAGACCATCCCGACCTCGGCACGGAGCCTGGCGAGTGCCTTGCCCTCGTCCGGCAGCGGCTGCCCGTCGAGCCTGATGGCTCCGGACTCGATGGTCTCCAGCCGGTTGATCGCCCTGCACAGGGTTGACTTGCCCGACCCCGAGGGGCCGATGACCACGACCACCTCCCCCTTGCCGACGGTGAGGTTGATGTCCCGGAGGACATGGAGCTCGCCGAAGTGCTTGTTCACGTCCTGGAGTTCGATCAAAGGATCGACAGCCATGCCCGGCCCCACCCACTCTCAGCTGTGTCGCAGAAGCCGCAAACTATCCGGGTAAGGAGTAGCCAAATACACGACACGCACTTTTCGGGCATTAGCCGTATTTATGAAGTTTATGGTTTATGGCGTCACGGTCGGTGGGTTATCCCTCCGCCACCTCCGCGTACAGCTGCGAGAGTTCGGGGGCGCCGCTGGACGCCCAGGTGTGGCCGGAGGCGACGACATCGATCTCCCGGCCGGAGGCCAGCCGCACCGCCGGGTGGCCGTTGGGCCAGATCTCCCAGCGGGCGCCGGTGACCGTGCGCACGATGACCGAACCCAGATAGAGCCCCGCGTCGTTGCCGAGCCACGGCAGGCTCTCCTCGTCGTCGCGCCAACGCGGCAGCAACTGGTCCAGCGCCTCCAACGAGGCCACGGAGTCGTCGAGTTCGACACCCGCCTGATACGCCTGCGAGCGCAGCAGCTCGCATTCGGAGAGGAGTTCGGCGACGCCCTCGAAGTCATGATCACCGTCGGAGAACACCGCGACGCCGAAGGCGGGACCGTGCTTCTTGCGCCAGGTGCCCAGGAAAGGGATGTTCATACGCCCAGCGTGACATTCGCACTCCAGGTCGCACCACAGGCGCGCCCCGGCGGGCCCTCACACGTCGAGGTCCACCACGACGGGCGCGTGGTCCGACGCCCCCTTGCCCTTGCGCTCCTCGCGGTCCACATAGGCGTCGGTGACCGCCTTGGCGAACGGCTCGTTGCCGTAGACCAGGTCGATGCGCATACCGCGGTTCTTGGGGAAGCCGAGCTGACGGTAGTCCCAGTACGTGAACGGGTGGTCGTACTTGAGGGGCCGCGGAACCACGTCCGACAGGCCCGACTCACGCAGCGAGGCGAGGGCGGCGCGCTCGGCCGGGGTGACGTGGGTGGCCCCCTCGAAGAGGGAGATGTCCCAGACGTCGTCGTCCGTCGGCGCCACGTTGTAGTCACCCAGCACGGCGAAGGGCCGGCTGCCCGCCGCGTCGCCCGCGACCGCGGCCTTGAGGGCCTCGAACCACTGGATCTTGTAGGCGTAGTGGGGGTGGTCCACCTCGCGTCCGTTCGGCACGTACACCGACCAGACGCGGACCGGGCCGCAGGTGGCGGAGACCGCCCGGGGCTCCTCGACGCCCTCGTAACCGGGGCCGCCGGGCAGCCCCTTGACCACGTCCTCGAGGCCGACGCGGGAGATCACCGCCACGCCGTTCCACCGCCCGGTCGCGTGGACCGCCGTCTCGTAGCCCAGCTCACGCAGCTCGTCGACGGGGAACTGCTCGGCGGCGACCTTGGCCTCCTGGAGGCACAGCACATCCGTGCCGCTGCTCTCCAGCCAGGCCAGCAGCCTCGGGAGGCGAGCGGTGATCGAGTTCACGTTCCAGGTCGCGATGCGCATGCCTCACAACCTACCGGGCGGGTACGACAACGGGTCGCCGTGCCCGCCCGGTGCCCCCATCCGCGGATGCTCAGAGCTCCGCCGACGCCCCCGGTGCGAGCCGCAGGTGCTCGGAGCCGCCCAGGGAGCCGATCTGGTGGTCGTAGATCGGGCGCGCGAGGTCCGTCAGGAGCGCGTCGTGAATGTCGTAGGCGCGCTGCGGCTTCACCTCGCGGACGTAGTCGATGACCTCGGCGATCTTGTTCCACGGCGCCATGACCGGGAGCATCAGCGTCTCGACCGGCTGCTCGGGGACGGTGAGGGCGTCGCCCGGGTGGAAGACGCGGCCGCCGTCGATGAGATAGCCGACGTTCGTGATGCGCGGGATGTCCGGGTGGATCACGGCATGCAGTTCGCCGTGCACCTGGACGTCGAAGCCCGCGGCGGTGAACGTGTCACCGTGGCCGACGGTGTGCACCCGGCCCGGGAAGGCCGCGGAGATCTTCTCCGCGACCGACTTCAGGGTCCAGATCTCGGCGCCCGGGTTGGACTCCAGCCCTGCCCGCAGCCGGTCCTCGTTGAAGTGGTCGAGGTGCTCGTGCGTGACCAGGATCGCGTCCGCGCCGACGGCCGCGTCCTCCTCGGTGAAGGTCCCCGGGTCGATGACGAGCGCGCGCCCGTCCTTCTCGAGGCGGATGCAGGCATGCGACTTCTTCGTGAGCTTCATGGGTCCATCCTCCCCCTCCCGGTGCCACCGAGGGCCGCTGAGACAGGTGCTCCCGGTACCAGGCTCAAGATCACTCCTGGGGGGTGGTCTCCTCCCGGATGACCTGCTGCGCCACCTTGAAGGCGCTGTTGGCGGCCGGGACACCGCAGTAGACGGCCGCCTGGAGGAGCACCTCCTTGATCTCGTCCGGGGTGAGGCCGTTACGGAGGGCGGCGCGGGTGTGGAAGGCGAGCTCGTCGAGATGGCCGCCCGCGACCAGCGCGGTGAGCGTGACACAGCTGCGCGCACGCCGGTCGAGGCCGGGCCGGTCCCAGATCTCGCCCCACGCGTAGCGCGTGATGAACTCCTGGAAGTCCCCGGAGAACGCGTCCGCCGAGGCCAGCGCCCGATCCACATGCGCGTCGCCCAGCACCTCGCGGCGCACCTTGATCCCGGCGTCGTAGGGGTCCGGCCTGCCCAGGGCCTCGGGCTGTACGACGGCCGGGGCGATCTCGGCGACAGGCGCGACCGGCGGCGGCGCCGTGAGCACCGGCTTGACTGGGGCGGCGAGGATGGCCATCTGGCCTGTGGTCGAGTCGTAGGCGGGCTGCCAGGCGGTGGAGAAGTGCCGTACCAGCAGGTCGGTGACCGCCGCGGGCTGCTCCACGGGGACCAGGTGCGAGGCGCCGGGTACGACGGCGAGGCGGGCGTCCGGTATCCCCGCGACCAGCGTGCGGGCCTCGGCGGGCCCGGTGACCTGGTCGTCGGAGCCGACGAGGACGAGACTGGGCACGCCGATGCGGCCCAGTTCGGCGCGTACGTCGAAGGCGGCGAGCGCCTCGCAGGCGGCGATGTAGCAGCCGGGGTCGGTGGTGCGCACCATCTGCACGGCCCACTCGGTGATCGCGGGCTGCGCGGCGGCGAAGCCGCTCGTGAACCAGCGCTCGGGCGAGGATCGCGCGATCGGGTCCAGCCCGTTGCTGCGCACGATCACTCCACGCTGCCGGAACTCGTCGGCCGAACCGAAGCGGGGCGAGGCGGCGATCACGGCGAGCGAGGCGATCCGCTCCGGATGGCGCAGGGCCAGTTCGATGCCGATGGCGCCGCTGAACGCGCAGCCGGCGTAACCGAAGCGCTGCACGCCGAGCGCGTCGAGGGTGGCGAGCAGCCGACCCGCGAGTTCGGTGATGGAACCCGTCGGGTAGGCGGGGGCGCCGCCGTGGCCCGGCAGGTCGAACCGGAAGATCCGCCAGTTCTTGGACAGCTCGGGTATCTGCCGGTCCCACATGTGCCATGTAGCACCGAGGGAGCATCCCATGACCAGGACCGGAGCCTGTTCTGGCCCGTCAAAGCGGTATTGCAGGGTTTCGACGTTCTTCTCACTCACCCGCTTACGCTCCCACATCTCACACCCTATGCAGGAGCGGGGGTGGAGACACTCGCCAGACCTCCCCAGGTATCCGCCGCCGGACGAAGATCCTCCACATCCGGCTTCACATACCAGCGCTTCGTGGTCTTGACGTTGGTGTGCCCGGCCCACCGGGCCAGCAGGTGATCCGGCACCCCGTTGTTCGCGAGGTACGTGAAACAGCTCGCGCGAGCGTCGTACAACCGCACCCGCCGCAGCCCGTGCTCGTCCATGACCTTGTACGCCCGCTCACGCAGCTGCCGCCCGTTGAGCGCCCTGCCGAGTTCGTCCACGAGTACGTACCCGCTGTCCTCGTACCTCTCCCCCGCCGTCAGCGTCTCGGCCACCTGCATGGCCCTGAAACACGTCAGCGCCTCCCCGACCAGATCGGGCAGGGGAAGCTGCCGCTCAGCGGCCAGAGACTTCGTGTCCTTCTCCACCACGGTCTTGTTCCCCATCAGCGTCCGCGTGTTGGCAACGGCCAGGGTTCCCTTGCCCAGGTCGACGTCGGCCCAGCGCATGCCGCAGATCTCCGCCGGCCGCAGGCCCATCAGGGAGAGAAGGAAAGGGGCGTAGAGGCGGTCGTCCTTCACCGCGCGCACGAAGGCATGAACCTCCTCGACGTTCCAGGGCTGCACCACTGCCTTGGCCCTGCGCTCGGCCTTGCGTACGTTCCGAGGGATCGTGACCTCCTGGGCAACGTTCACGGCGACCAGGCGCCGGGCCACCGCCCGGTTCAGTGCCTCCTTCAGCCGCGCCAGGGACATCTCCACCGAGGTCACCCCCAGGCCCACCCCCGTCTTGGCACCACGGCCCTCCCGAAGCGCCCACCTCATCCACGCCTCGACGTGGTCCTCGGTCAGTTCCTGTAGCCGGATGTGCCCAAGCTTCCCCCGGACACGACCCACGGTCATCGTGTAGCTGTAGACGGTGCTCTCCTCCAGGTCATCCGCCTTCTTCGCGAGCCACTGATCGATCCATTCGTTCACCGTGATCTTGTTGGGCTCGACGAACGTCCCCTCGTAGCGATGGTTCGTGATGCGGGCGTACTCGACCTTCGCTTCCCTCAGCGTGCCGAAGGTACGGGTCAACTGCTTGCGCTTCCCGGTAGCGGGATCGCTCCCTACATCGACCACAAACCGATACCGGGCCTGCCCCTTCGTATTCGGGGGGAGCTTCTTGATCGAAACGGACAGAATTGCTCACTCTCCTTGAGGGCGTGGAAAACTTCCACGCAGGCATAGGCGCCGCTGCGTTTCAGCGAAGGGCGCCGCGGTCATCAGGGCAACAGGCGACAGGACCGTTCGCTTCTCCCATGGGCCCGCGGCTCTGTCCACCCTGTCCGGTACGGCTCCCCTGCCGAGCTCAGCCGAATGCGAACACCTTCAATGGTCGTCACCATCGCCGGTTTGGCCAACCGGCGATCATGGTCTATGTTGCGCTCGCCACCGCCTGGGATCCGGCCGCAGTTTGCCGCAGCGCTCGGCAGCCTATCGATCATCAGCGTCAGAGAGACTGCCGGTAACCAAAGAACTCGTGGTCCTCGTTGTAGCCGCCGAATCCGCAGCCGATGTCGCAGAAGTCGGCGACGAACTCGATCGCCTTGATCCACTTGACCTGCTTGAAGCCGAGTTCGATCTCGTTGCGCAGCCGCAGCGGGGCGCCGTGACCGAATGGCAGCGCCCGGTCGTTCATGCCGTAGGCGAGCATGGTGAGTTGGCTGCGCATGTGCTCAATGGGATGGGCGTCGTAGTAGGTACCGCCGTCGGCGCCTTCCCCCAAGGAGTAGAACACCACCCACCTGGCCTGCGGATCGGGCGTGACCAGGTCGAGGATCACGGACATGGAAACGCCCGTCCATTTGGCGACTCCCGACCATCCCTGAATGCAGAAGTGCTGCGTAATCTGCTCATGGACGGGCAGTTTCCGCAAGTCATCGAGGGACAGCTCGGCCGGGTGGGCAACCAGGCCGCCGATGCGCAGCCGGTAGTCGGCGAACCCGCCTTCTTGCAGAGCCTTGTACTCGGCGGAGTCGGGGTAGCGGCCGTTGTGCCAGAAATAGGTGGAGATGTCTTTGGTGGTGTAGGCGCCGGGGCGGACGTCCACATGCTCGAACCAGCGTTGCACGCCGCCGATTAGGGCGTATCCGACGCGCTGCACGACCCGCGGATGGCGCAGAGTGAACGGTGTTGCCGCGACCCATCCGGCAACGACCACCGCCATCCATCCGACGAAGATCCAAAATCCCAGCCAGCTGTTGTCGTTGCGGCCGCTGCTGGCGAGGTTGAGGTTGGTGAGCAGCCCGGTAGTGAAAACCAGGCTCACGTGGATCACGATGAACAGTAGGAACCAGCTGAAGACCAGGAAATGCAGCGACCGCGCGGTCTGGATGCTCAGCACCCGGCTGATCCGCCGGAACCGGGTCGACAACGCCGGCGACATGCCCAGCCCAGTGATCAGGGCCAGGGGTGCCGCGACGAAAACGGTGACGAAGTAGGCCAGCTGTTGCAGCCCGTTGTAGGCCACCCAGCTGTTGTTCCGTGGCCAGTCCAGCGAGAGGTACTGGATGGCTGTCGACAAAGCGTTGGGGAACACCGTCCAGCTCGTGGGGACGAGGCGTTTCCACTGCGGGGTGGTGAAGAGCAGCACGTAGAAGACGAGTCCGTTGAGAATCCACAGCGTGTTCACTCCGAGGTGCCACCACCGGGCCAGGCCGATCGAGTGCCGGATCCCGGGCAGCCCGACCTGGCCGGGCAGACTGATCGAGTCCTGCTTCGCGGTCCACAGCGGGTCGGTGGGCACGGGCTTCTGGATGCGGAACCATTCCCGTCCCGGGGTGCAGTGCCGGGTCCAGTACAGGCGCGGATGGTCGCTCAGGATCTGCAGCCCCGACCGCAGGATGAACAGGATGAAGAACAGATTGAAGAAGTGCGACCAGCGTGCCCACACTGGAAGGCCCGCATATTCGTGATGGCCCGCGCTGGGACCAGTGCCGGGATGCTCGGTGATGAACCGCTGGATCGACGGCATGCCCCGCAGCCCTTTGGCCACGGCGACGCACACAAGCAAGACAACGAAGCCGAGCGGGAGCAGCCACAACAGGTTGAACCACCGGTTGCCCAGACGCGCCCTCGGCGCCACCCCGCCCGCAGCCGGCACCGAACCCGACCATGTCACCACATCGACGGCATCCGTGCCCTTCGCCAACCCCGCGCGGAAGCCGGGTGGAATCCGGTCGGAGGCCCCCGACGCGTGCGGACGGTCCTCCGCACCCATCGAACCCGCCTCGTCCGACACAACCCTCAGCCTCCCAAGGTACGTCAGGTCCTCACTCCGCATGCCGTCAATAGAGCCCTCCACCGACTCCAGCACCCTCGTGCACGGCAGAACTTCCCCCTCCTCGCCCGGACCGACGAGTCGAGGGACTTGGCGACCGCGTTGCAGCTGACCCAGTGGATCGCTGGCCAGCCACTTCCGTGACCGGGGCGTTCCGGTGCCCTCAAGAACCGTGTGTACGGACTTCAGCGTGACACGGCCAATTGACCCACCCCGGCTCCTACCTCCGACAGCGGTGTGTCTCACCCAATCGCACGCCACAAACGACAACGGCCCCAGAGTCACCCCCGAAGGACTTCCGGAGCTGACCACTAAGCTTCTTGTGCGCCATGCTGTGCTTCACCCGTCAGGTGTGCGGGCACTCTGGCTGCGAGCGTGCGCGGGCCCCAGGGCCGTGGGATTCGTGCGGTGATACAAGACAGTCCCACACGGCGCACCACTCGATCGGTCCTCCCTCAAGGCCCCGGGCAAGCAGACGTCCACGATCACGCCACGGGGCCGACACGAAAAGTGTCCAGTGCTGCCTTTCCTGGAGAAGTGAACCTTCCCCTTGATCGACGACACCTGGGGACTGGGACAGGTTCCAGGGGAAGTAGTGCCAGGTGGGAAGCAATTGGGGGACGAGGGCCACTCCCTGATCGCCCCCGCCACCGGAACCGCTACCGCCCGCTGCCCCAGGCGGTCACCGGCGACGCCTGTGAGGTCTACGACGGCTCCGCGGCCGGCTTTCCGACAGGCATGTCGAACGCGAACCGCGGCGCGGACGCCTGCGACGGCAGCCGACGTAACAGCACGGAGCGGGCCGAGGGGTGCCGCACAGACACCGGCGCGTTCCATGACGTACACCAGCGGTCGCCTCGAACTCCGATAGTGGCACGCGCAGCCACGGTCTCGCTTCCTCAGAAGATGATCGTGACGTGGCTGAGCACGACGTAGATCGCGACGATGCCGGCGAGCCGCAGGGCCAACACGACGGCCAAAGCCCCGTAGCCGCTGGAACGCCGGGGCGGCGCCCCAGCATCACGGCCCCTCTCAGGGGCGAGGAGAGCGGCGAGGGAGGACGCACCGACGTTCAACTCGGTATTGCGCGGAGGCCGCGGCACACCGCCGTCAGCGCGTCTACTGCAGTGCATCGTCTCCAGGGTCGTGCTCCGCCGTGCCGTCGGCCGGCTCACCAAGGTTCTCGGCGAGCCGGAAGAATGCCGGCAGTGCGCCCGAGATCGCCAGGCGCTCGGCGTCGTCGAGGGCGGCGAGCGCGGCGTCCATGCGGCGCTCGTGGGCGGCGGTCCAGGCAGCCAGCTGCTCGCGCCCGTCGACCTGCCTGGCCGGCGCCGAACCGGTGCCCTGTGGCAGATGCTGTCCGCCGGTCTCTTCGGGCCTCGATGGCGAAGCACTCCGGGCTGCCGGTCCGCCCGTACGACGGGATCGGTGTGGCGTAACTCCGCCCAGAATTCAACATTCTGACGTACCGTCAAATCTGGGAGACTGTCGCCCGGTGGCCGACGTCGGCACTTCACTGCCCTCCACCCGGGGCCTCGCCGCCGACTGCGGCATCAATTTCCACACGGTCAACAAGGCTTACGACCTGCTGCGCCAGGAAGGCCTCATCCAGCTCACTCGCAAGCACGGGGCCGTCGTCGCCCGCGACCACGACACCGGGCCCCCGCCACCGGGTTTCGTCGACGACTGGAAAACGCGCGCCCGCACTCTCCTCGCCGAAGCCGTCGCACAAGGTCTCGACGCCGACGCCATCCAGGAGCTGTGCGCCGAACTCCTCGCCAGAGGAAGGGAATCCACCACATGACCGCGCTGCTCCTCCTCCAGGCGACCGCCCTGCTGCTGTTCACCGCCATGGCATGGGCGATGCCGTCGCTCGCGCAGGCCACCCTGCCCTTCGGCGTCCGCGTCCCGCGAGAGCGCGCCGGTGAACCGGCCGTCACCGCAGCCGTACGCCCCTACCGCCGCCGGGTCATGACCGCAGGAGCCGCCGTTACCGCCTCTGCCACCGGCGTCCTCCTGCTGGCCGGGCGCACCACCGTCGCGAATGCGATCACGCCTCCGTGCGCGGCGGCGCTCCTCGCTGGGCTCGACTGGGCCGCGTACTACCGCGCCCACCGGGCGGTCGCCGCCGCGAAGGCCGAGGGCGGCTGGTACGACGACGTGCGGCAGGGCGTCGCCGTCGACATCTCCATCCGTACCGACCCTGAGCGCTTTCCCTGGCTGTGGGCGCTGCCCTCGCTCCTGGTCACCGCCGCGACCGCGGTCGCCGGAGCGCTGCGCTATCCGTCGCTGCCCGCAACGCTCACTACCCACTGGAACGCGGCGGGCCGTGCCGACGGGCACGTCCGCACCACCGTCGCCATCGCCTTCACGCCCGTGTTCCTGCAGATCGCGTCGAGCGCACTGTTAGCCGGCACGGCTGTGTTCGCGCTGCGCAGTCGGCAGTCACTCGACGCCGAACGGCCGCGCGCCTCCGCCGCACAACACCGGGCGTTCGTACGCTGGACGACACGCGGCCTGCTCGTGCTGGCCGCCTGCGTAGACCTGTCGCTCCTCGGGACGGCCTTGATCACGTGGGAGGTGTACGGGAACCGCGCGGTGGGAGCGGTGGCGATCGGCCTCCCGATCCTGGCGGGTGTCGCGTTCGTCTTCGCCGTGGCCGTCCGTACGGGAGCGCAGGGCAGCCGCCTGCCCATCAGCGTCGGCGAGGCAGGCGGGGCCCGGGTCGTCAACCGCGATGACGACCGCTACTGGAAAGGCGGCCTCATCTATGTGAACCGGGACGACAGCTCGGTATTCGTGCCCAAGCGGTTCGGCATCGGCTGGACCGTCAACTTCGGCCGCCCCGCGGGCATTCTCGCCCTTCTGGCCCTGACCGCCGTGCCGGTGGGGCTGGCGGTGGGGCTCACTCATTGAGCACTCTGCATTCTGAATCCGCAGGTGGGAGGCCCTGGTTTGGCGGTGTTTCGGCATGAGCCCGCCGGCGGGAAGCCGTGATCACTCGTTGGCGGCGCGGCGCGCCAGACGAGCTTGTTCGCCTCCTTCTCGGGGGCGGTCAACAGGTGGTTGCGGACTGCCTTACGGCCGGTGACGATCACCGGGACGTCCGGGTCGTCGTCCAGGCCGGTGAAGCCCAGATCGCCGATGCCTCCGAGCCCGGCTTCCCGCAGCCGCACGGTGAAGCCGCCGTCGGTCGGACAACCACGATCGCCGACGGCGGCTATCCCGGCACCGGACTGCCCATGCCCCACCGCCAGCGCAAGGGCGAAGACCTGCCTGAGTGGGAGCAGGCGCACAACCAATCCCACAAGCGGGTCCGCGCCCGCGTCGAGCACACCTTCGCGCCCAGCCATTTTCGAGTCAGATCCTCCGCGACTGCCGCCTCAATGGTCATGGAGTCCACCACGTCATGCTCGGCATCGCGGCTGCACAACCTCATCCTCGCCGGACAAGCGAGCGGACCGGACAACGACCGACCGCACCCCCAGCCGACTCAAAGATCATTTGCGGGACAGCCCTTTTTAGGCGAGGCGGGCTCGATCATGCCGCCTCGGGTGGGCCCGGCCCAGCGGCAGACCGCGAGGCGGGGCAGGCCACCCCCTTGCGACATCGTATGGCGTCGGATGACGCGACTTGGCGCCACCCGGTGCCACCCAGCGCCATTCCACGCCCCCAAAAGCGCGTAAGCATGCATGGCGCCACAATCACTCAGGTAGGCGCTAGTATGTTTTCGCAGGTCAGGGTGGTTACGTAAGTTACCGACCCAGAGATGTCATCCCGAGGCTTGCATGTGGGGCCATTGTGGTGCCACTATGGCGTCATGGACCTCACCCCATACGTCGACACCCTCCGCCGTGAACTCGCGGTCGCCGCCGAGGCCGGCGGCGACGAAGCCCGCGAGCTGGCAGAGAGGCTCACCGCTCCCCTGGAGTCGGCGACCCGGCTGATCATGCTCAATGTGCTCTCCGCCGCGACGGACGAGATCACCCGCGAACTCGCCCCCGGCTCGGTCGACGTACGGCTGCGCGGGCTCGACCCCGACTTCGTGGTGACACCGCCACCCACCGACCGGGGCGCCCCCGCGGAGCCGGCCGCGCCCGTCGAACCGCTCAAGGCCCTGGTCCCGGCCGACGGCGACGAGGGCGGCACCGCCCGCGTCAATCTGCGTCTGCCGGCTCACCTCAAGGCCCGTGCCGAGGAGGCCGCGGCCCGCGAGGGCCTGTCGGTCAACGCGTGGCTGGTGCGCGCCGTGTCGGCCGCGGTCGACGGCGGCACCCGGCCGCGTACGACGGAGAAGACCCAGACCGTCGGACAGAGCATCACGGGCTGGGTGCGCTAGCCGCGCCCCCGCCCGACGACTCTACCCACACCACGTCCCACCAGCGGGGACGCCCCAAAGACAAGACTCAAGAGGACGGGACAGCCATGCCTTCTTTCGACACTCCCGAACCGATTTCGGTCACCGCCTACGTGTACGCCGGTTCCATCCAGTTCACCGCGGGCGACCGCCTCGACACCGTCGTCGAGGTGCGGCCCCGCGACCCGAAGAAGGACCTGGACGTACGGACGGCCGACCAGGCCGAGGTCGCCTACGCGAGCGGCATCCTGACCGTCACCACGCCCAAGGCCAATCTGCTCGGGCGCGGCGGCACCGTCGACGTGACGGTGGAACTGCCCACGGGCTCGAACATCGACATGACCGGCGCCGGGACCAGGGTGCTCGGCGAGGGCCGGCTCGGCGAAGTCCGTGTGACAACTTCGGCGGGTGACGTCCGACTCGACACGACCGGTCCGCTGCACCTGAAGGCGTCGCACGGCTCGAGCACCATCGACCGGGTCGAGGGCATGGCCGAGATCACCAGCAGCACCGGCAACGTGCGCGTCGGCCTCGTCGACGGCCCCGCCGTCCTGAGGAACTCGCACGGCACCACGACCGTCGGCGCCGTGACCGGCGAGCTGCGGGTGAACGGCGTCAACGGCGCCATCGACATCGCGCGCGCCGAGGCGTCGGTCACCGGCACCACCACCAACGGCGTCCTTCGCGTCGCCGAAGTCGCCCGCGGCAACGTCCAGCTGGAGACCTCCAACGGCTCCATCGAAGTCGGTATCCGCGAGGGCACCGCCGCCTGGCTCGACGTCAGCTCCAACCGCGGGCAGGTACGCAACGCGCTCGCCTCGTCCGAGGCCCCGGAGCAGACCGAGGACACCGTCAAGATCCGCGCCCGGACCAACTGGGGCAACATCGACGTCCGCCGCGCCAAAGCCTGAGCACCCTCATCCCCCGCACCAGCCTCATCTCATCCGATCCCCCAGCCGTCGGCCCGAGCAGCGCGAACACGGAACCGGCCAGGATGCGCAGATCGATGCCGTCGAGGACGGTCTTGTCGCCCGTACGACTTGCGCAGACCGACGGTGGAGACGGCGACCGGTGAGGGGTGACCGTTGAGCTAACGGCGCCGGCAAGACCACCGCCGTGAAGATCCTGTCCACGCTCATCGCCGCCGACGGCGGGCAGGCCCAGGTCGCGGGCCACGACGTCGCCACGTCACCGGACGGGGTGCGTGCCGCGATCGGTCACCGGGCAGTTCTCCGCCGTGGACGGGCTGATCACCGGCGAGGAGAACATGCTCCTCAGGCGGACCTGCACCGCCTCTCCCGCAGTGAGGGGCGGCGGCGGGTCGCCGCCGAGCTCCTTGAGCGGTTCGACCTCACCGAGGCCGCGAAGAAGCCCGCCTCCACCTTCTCCGGCGGTATGAAGCGCCGCCTCGACATCGCCATGATCCTGGTCGGCGACCCGTGGATCATCTTCCTCGACGAGCACACCACCGGCCTCGACCCGCGCTCCCGGCACAACATGTGGCAGATCATCCGCGAGCTGGTCACGGGTGGCGGGTCACCGTCTTCCTCACCACCCAGTACCTGGAGGAGGCCGACGAGCTCGCCGACCGTATCGCGGTACTGAATGACGGCAAGATCGCCGCCGAGGGGAGCGCCGACGAGCTGAAGCGGTTCATCTCCGGCGGACACGTGCGACTCCACTTCTCCGACCCGGGTGCGTACCAGTCCGCCGCCGTCGCCTTGCGCGAGACCACCCGCGACGATGAGGCGCTGTCGCTGCAGATCCCCAGCGACGGCACTCAGCGCGAGCTGCGCTCCATCCTCGACTGGCTGGACTCGGTCGGCATCGAGGCGGACGAGCTGACCGTGCACACCCCCGACCTCGACGACGTGTTCTCGCCGTGCCGCCTGCCGGGCCCGCGCCGCCGACATCGTCGGCTGGAACTCGCGCTGCACCCGCGGCCGTTCGCCCTGCGCCTCGAGCACCACGCAGTAATCCGAGATCACGATGGGCGGCAGGTCTGCGAGCGCCTCCATCATGGCGGTGTTCCGCGCAGCGCGAACGGGCAGGCCAAAGCGCTTAAGTGTCTGGGAAAAGCCCGACCGGGTTGCGTGCGCGACCTGGGGTTTGGCCAGGCAGGAGAAATGCCGCGGCGTCGGGCAGCTGGTGATGGAGCAACGCGGACGCGCGGAGGTGGTCTTCGATGAGCCGGGCGAGCTTCGGTGGCAGCACCACCGGCTGGCGGTGGAGCGTCAAGTACGCGTGGTGGTCGTCCCGGTGGAGATGCCCGTCGGTGAGTCGAACTCTCCGGGTGACTGGAAGGGCGTAGAGGCGGATCAGGGCACCGGCGATGCGCTCCTCCAGCGGCAGCGAGGCGTCGTTGAGGCATCGCCTGAGCTCGTCCTGGTGGACCTCCTCGATCTGGAAGTAGCCCGGGAGTTGGCTGGGTGGATAGGCGATGGTGCGGTCAGAGATCAGGCGTCGAACCCGCGCCCAGCGATAATCGCGGCCTGGGCGGTGATCTTCCGCGTGTCCTCGTTCTCGGCAACGGACACCTGGGCGAGGTGGGCCTGGAGGGTGGAGGTGAGCACGGCGTCGCAGGTGGGCTCCGCCGTGCCACCAGAGCCTGCGCCCCCCCTGATCGTGAACTGAGGGACTCGCTTGCTCCGCACGTGGTCACGAAGCCTCCTGCGACGCGACCGAGTCGCCCACTCGGACCGTCCCTGCTTCAAGAACGTCCAGGTACACGGCGAGGCACGAAAGCCGACCCAGGTCGAACACCGGTATGCGGTGGTCACTCGCAACGGCACGCATGATGCCGGGGTCCGGCGGCAGTTCGTCATGGCCGAGCGTGGGTATCACGCAGCGAGGCGTGGGCACGACAGCCCGGAACAGCGCTTCCCCACGCGCAAGCGTGATCCCAGCCAGGCGCCCTCGGGAAAGCCCAGCCCTTCATGGGTGTTCACGACAGGGTTCGGCCGGAAGTGGCGTGCGTCGAATCCCCGGCGGGGTACACGGTTCGCATCCGGGCCAGGGCCGCCGTGGTGACGAGACGGACCTGGCCGAAGTCGAAGAACGTCCCCGGGGCGACGCTGCCCGACGTGATGCTCTCCCTGGTGGCATCGACGGATGCCGACTCCCGCACAGCCTCCAGGGCACCGCACTCGGTGGCCGGTCGCGGAGTCCGCGCCGCCCACCGGGAGCGCGCGGGCTGTTCTGCGCGACTGCCGCGGCCTCAGGCGATGCGTCGGCCTCCCCAGCAGCCGGCTCCACGGAGGCGTTCGCCACCGGCGTCGCCTCCTCCAGCAGACCCCGCGCCCGCGCGGTCGCCTGGTAGTAGGTACGCGTACCCTCCCGCCGGGAGTCGAGCAGGCCGGCTGCCCGCAGTCTCGCCAGACGTTGGGAGGGCGCAGCGACGTGCGCGCCGGGTATCTCCGCGAGAGCCGCTCAGCGCGCACAGCAGCCGGTAGCGCGACGGATCGGCCACCGCCTTGCGCACGGCGACCGCCCGGTCGGCACCGGCTGCGTCCCCCACGACGTAACTTGCGTCCCCATGCAAATCTAGTAACCGGCAGTACGCGCACCAGGCCGCGCCCGTCGCGAGGAGACGCCATGACGGCCAGCAGTACACCACCGACACCTCCACCGCCGCGGTCGAACCCGGAGTCCGTGGTCGACTGCGCCCTCTACGAACACGGCAAGCGCCGACCGGGCCTCCTCCCCCTCCACCAGGCGATGACCGCCTGCCACGCCACCCCGGACAGCTTCGTCTGGATCGGCCTGCACGAACCCACCGAGGATCAGCTCCAGACCGGTCGCTCACACCTTCGGCCTGCACCCCCTGGCCGTCGAGGACGCCCTGAACGCCCACCAGCGCCCCAAGCTCGAGCGCTACGACGACACCCTCTTCCTCGTCATGCGGACCGCGCTCTACGTCGAGCACGAACACCTCACGGCCACCAGCGAGATCGTCGACACCGGCGAGATCATGGTCTTCATGGGCGAGGGCTTCATCGTCGTCGTACGCCACGGACCCTCCCGCCAGCTCACGGGCGTCCGCCGTGCCCTGGAAAGCCGTCCCGAACTGCTCGCGCACGGCCCCGCCGCCGTGCTGCACGCCATCGCCGACACCGTCGTCGACCAGTACCTCGAGGTCGTCACCGCCGTCGAGACGGACGTGGACGAAGCGGAGGGCTCCACCTTCGCGCCTCAGCAGGTCCACGACATCCGCCGCGTCTACCAGCTCAAACGCGAGCTCCTGCAACTTCGCCGCGCGGTGGCCCCGCTCGCGGGGCCGATGCAGGAACTGGCCGGAGGCCGGCTGCCCGGCGTGGACAAGGACATCGCCAAGTACCTCCGCGACGTCCACGACCACCTCACCCAGGCCGCCGAACGCATCACGACACTCTGCGAGGTGACCGACACCGCCCTGTCCCTCACCCTCGCGCAGACCGGCGTCCAGCAGAACTCCGACATGCGCCGCATCAGCGCCATCGGCGCCCTCATCGCCGTACCCATCGGCATCGTCGGCGTCTACGGCATGAACTTCGACCACATGCCCGAACTCCACTGGACCTTCGGCTACCCGCTGGTGCTCATCGGCATCATCGTCGTCTGCGCCGTGATCTACCGGGCCTTCCGCCGCAACGACTGGCTCTGAGCGCGGCGTCAGAGGAGCGTTACGAACGGCCCCCCTGGCATCAGGCAAACGCCAATAGAGCGGTCCGTGCCCGTCCTCGGGCACTTCCATGGGATTCGGATGTCTGTCTGGATGCATGCCGAGGGGTGATCGAGCCATGAGCGATGCCGAGGGGCGGCGCGTCGTTGCCGGAGTGAGTGGTTCGCTGGGGAGTCTGGCGGCTCTGCACCGGGCCGCGGACGCGGCTCGTCGTACCGATGCCGAATTGCTGGTCGTACTCGCCTGGGAACCGCCCGGTGGTGACCTCGCCAACCGGCGCTCGATCTGCCCGGTGTCGGTGGCCGACCTCCGGCGGGATGCGGGCCAGCGGCTGCTCGCCGCTCTCGACACGGCCTTCGGCGACACCGGGCCCGGGGTTCCGTACCAGGGGCTGGTCGTCTGGGGCACACCGGGGCGCGCGCTGGTCGAGACCGCTGACCAGGGCGACGACCTCCTCGTGGTCGGCGTGGGGTGCCGTGGAAGGCTGCGCCGCGCTCTGTTCCCGTCCGTCGCCCGGTACTGCCTCGCACACGCCGCCTGCCCCGTGCTGGCGGTGCCGCCTTCGCCCCTGGAGAGCGAGCTCGCCTCCGTGCACCGTCGCATCAGCCTGCGGATGCCGCTCGACGCCCGGGAGCTGACGGACGGCAGGCCCTGACCGACCCGGACGTGTCGGCAACCCGTGTGTGCCATGCGTGTGTGCGGGGGCCCGCTGTCCGGTGCAGGCAAGCGAGAGCGGGCGGCGTCGTATGCCGCCCGCGAGGCGACGCTCCGGCCGACATGTCCGCGGTTCGATCCCGTACGCGCTGCGGGCCACTGCGTCGGGCGCCCTGTCGTGCCGTGGCACCTCGGTGATCTGCTTGACAGTCCCGCACCGACACACCTTCGGCCTTCCCTGCGCGACCCCCGGATTCAGCACTCCGCACGCCCCTCGCTTCCGGCCGCTCCCCCGTCCTGCCGGTCCTGCCCGTCAACGGCCGACGGCGGCCCTGGTGCGGTTCTGCCCGCAGCCTCGGACGCGCCGCTGACCAGGCATCCTCCTGGCCGTCAGCGTCGCGTTATGGGTCGGCGGCTTCCCGTCAAGCATCCGTCAGTGAGGGGCCCCGTACCCGGTCGGGCGGGCATAGCTTCATCGAAGCGCCCGGCCGATCCGACCGGGCGGCGCACGTCGCCTTCTTCGAGGAGCCGCACCATGTCTCCAGTCGAGCATTCCGAGGACCCCGAGCCTTGTGAACGCTTCCCGGCCGGACTTCTCTTCGTCCCCGTCCGGTCGGGGCCCGCGGGCTGTACGGCCCGGTTCTTCCGCACCCCGCTGGGCGGCCGTACGGCCGTCGGCTTCACCTCGGTGGCGAGGCTGACCGCCACTCTGGGCACGAACCAGGCCAGTATCAGGCTCTCCGAACCCGCGCTGCGCGCTCTCGCCGCGCCTCTGGGCGTCACCGCCCTCACTGTCGACCCGTCGTTCTCCGCCCCCGCTGCCGACCGCACCGCGGCCACGGTCCGTGAGCGCGAGAACTCCTGGCGCCGCTGGCATCCCCAGCACGTCGGCGCCCTGCGAGTGACCGGCGCCGCCGCCGTCGTCGCGTGCCTGAACCTGCTGATCGGCTGAGGAGACGCCATGTCAGTTTCCGTTTCGTCGTCCATCCCGGCCTCTCTTCCGCCGTCCCTGCCCTCGGATCCCCAGGAGCTGTCCCGGATCCTCGGCGGCACCGACGGCCTGTCCGTCTGGCCCCGCTCCGCCCGCCCCGAACCCCACGGCGACGTCTCCGTCGGCGGCGTCTCCCTCGCCGAGGCCGCCGACCGCTTCGGCACCCCCGTGTACGTCCTCGACGAGCAGGAGGTCCGCGAGCGCTGCCGTGCCTACCGCACCGCGTTCCCCGACGCCGACATCGTCTACGCGGCCAAAGCGTTCCTGTGCCGGGCCATGGCCCACTGGGTGCAGGAAGAGGGCCTCGGCCTCGACGTCTGCTCGGCCGGAGAGCTGGCGCTCGCCGTCACCACCGGCTTCCCACCGGAGAAGATCGTGCTGCACGGCAACGCCAAGAGCCCCGAGGACCTCAGTACAGCCCTCCGGCTCGGCGTCGGCCGCATCGTCGTGGACAGCACCTCGGAGATCGCCCGGCTGGCCGCGATCACTCCGGCCGGCACCCGCCAGCCGGTCATGGTGCGGGTGGTGCCCGGCATCGCGGCAGGTGGGCACGCCAAGGTGCGCACCGGCACCGACGACCAGAAGTTCGGCCTGTCGCTCACGGACGGCTCCGCACAGCACGCCGTCACCCGGATACTCGACCAGCCGCATCTCGAACTCGTCGGCCTGCACTGCCACATCGGCTCACAGGTCACCACCGTCAAGCCGTACGTCGCCGCGGTACGGCGCATGGTCGGGCTGATGGCCCGCATCCGCGACCAGCACGGCATCGCCCTCCCCCAGCTGAACATCGGCGGCGGCCACGCCATCGCCTACCGCCCCGGCGAGGAGAGCCTCAACGTGGGCGTGCTGGCCGGCCGGGTCCGCGCCGAGTTGGAGGACGGCTGCGCCCGCGCCAAACTGCCCGTGCCCCGGCTCACCCTGGAGCCGGGGCGGGCGATCGTCGGACCGGCGGGCGTCGCCGTCTACCGGGTCCTCGCGGTCAAGCGGACAGCGGGGCGTACGTTCGTCGCGGTCGACGGCGGTATGAGCGACAATCCCAGACCCGCCCTGTACGGGGTGCGGTACGCGCCCCGGCTCATCGGCCGCCCCTCCTCCACACCACCCCGCCTCGTCACCGTCGTCGGCCGGCACTGCGAAGCCGGCGACATCCTCGCCGACGAAGTGGCCCTCCCCGGCGACGTACGCCCCGGCGACCTCCTCGCCGTCCCGGCAGCCGGCGCCTACCACCTGTCCATGGCCTCCGGTTACAACCTCGTAGGACGCCCGCCGGTGGTCGCGGTGTCGGACGGCATCGCACGCGTACTCGTACGCCGTGAGTCGCTGGACGACATGAGCCGCCGGGACGTCGGCCTGTAGCGCCGAGTCCCTTCCCTGGACCTCCGCCGAGCTTCCCCTCGGCGGAGGACTGCCCGCTGTTCGCCACGGGCAGTCCGAAAGATCTCTGAATACCCCCTATCTGCATACCTCTATGTGTGAGGACGAGGTCTCGATGACCGTCGAAAACACCGTCGGCCTGATCGTGGCCGTCTCACTGCTCGCCTACCTAGTGGTAGCCCTGATCAAGCCGGAGAAGTTCTGATGTCCGCTCCCGCCGAGACCCGGCCCGCGCCCGTGCCGGACTCCCCTCCGCCCGGCCCCGGGCAGCCGCGCCGGGTCGGCGCCGGAATGCTCGATCCGACGCAGCTGTGGCGCGCGCTCCCCCAGGCACTGCGCAAGCTGAATCCGGTGACCCTGTTCCGCAATCCGGTCATGTTCGTCACCAAGGTCGGTGCCGCGCTCACCACCGGCATAGCTGTCGTCCACCCCAGCCTCTTCGCGTGGCTGATCACCGGCTGGCTGTGGCTGACGGTGGTCTTCGCCAACCTCGCCGAGGCCGTGGCCGAGAGCCGCGGCAAGGCGCAGGCCGACTCGCTGCGCAGGACCCGGCAGCAGACCACCGCCTGGCGCCTCGCGGGCTGGGAGCCCGGGGCGACTCAGGACGCCTACCTCGAAGAGGCCGTCGCCGCGTCCGAGTTGAGGCGCGGCGACATCGTGTCCGTACCGGCCGGGGAGCTGATCCCCGGTGACGGCGACGTCATCCACGGCGCGGCGAGCGTCGACGAGTCGGCGATCACCGGTGAGTCCGCGCCGGTCATCCGCGAGTCGGGCGGCGACCGCAGCGCGGTCACCGGCGGCACGCGGGTGCTCTCCGACCACCTCGTCGTACGGATCACCCAGGAGCCCGGGGAGAGCTTCCTGGACCGGATGATCGCCCTGGTCGAGGGCGCCAACCGGCAGAAGACCCCCAACGAGCTGGCGCTGAACCTGCTGCTGGTCATGCTGACCTTCGTGTTCCTGGTCGCGGTCGTGACCCTGCAGCCGATGGCGATCTTCTCCAAGGACGCGATGGCCGCCGCGCACGACACCGCGGCGCTCACCGCGAACGGTGTCACCGCCATCGTCCTCGTCTCGCTGCTGGTCTGTCTGATCCCGACCACGATCGGCGCGCTGCTCTCGGCGATCGGCATCGCGGGCATGGACCGGCTGGTGCAGAGGAACGTGCTGGCCATGTCCGGCAGGGCGGTCGAGGCGGCCGGTGACGTCAACACCCTGCTGCTCGACAAGACCGGCACGATCACCTTCGGCAACCGGCGGGCGAGCGCGTTCCTGCCGGTCGGGGCGGTCCCCATGGAGCGGCTGGCACAGGCCGCGCTCCTTTCCAGCTTGGCCGACGAGACGCCCGAGGGCCGTTCCATCGTCGAATTCGCCTACGAGAAGCACGAGTTGACCGAACGGGTCGCCAACGGCGCCGAGTGGGTGCCGTTCACCGCAGCCACCCGCATGTCCGGAGTCGACCTTCCCAGCGGCCAGCGGCTGCGCAAGGGCGCGGCGGCCTCGGTCGCGGCGTGGGTGCGCGAGCAGGGCGGCGAGGTTCCGCTCGCGCTGGAGGCGACCGTCCAGCAGGTCTCCGCGTCAGGCGGTACTCCGCTGGCCGTGGCGCAGTCCACGCACGACGGCCGGGCCGAAGTACTCGGTGTCGTCCACCTCAAGGACGTCGTCAAGCCCGGTCTGCGTGAGCGCTTCGACGAGCTGCGCCGCATGGGCATCCGTACGGTGATGATCACCGGCGACAACCCGATGACCGCCAAGGCGATCGCCGAGGAGGCGGGCGTCGACGACTTCCTGGCCGAGGCCACGCCCGAGGACAAGCTGGAGCTGATCAAGCGGGAGCAGGCCGGCGGTCATCTCATCGCGATGACGGGCGACGGAACGAACGACGCACCGGCGCTCGCACAGGCGGACGTGGGCGTGGCGATGAACACGGGTACGTCGGCAGCCAAGGAGGCCGGCAACATGGTCGACCTCGACTCCGACCCCACGAAGATCATCGAGATCGTCGAGATCGGCAAGCAACTCCTCATCACCCGGGGCGCGCTCACGACCTTCTCGATCGCCAACGACATCGCCAAGTACTTCGCGATCCTGCCCGCCATGTTCGCCGCGGTGTACCCGGGCCTCGACCGGCTCAACATCATGGCCCTGCACTCACCGCTGTCCGCGATCCTCTCCGCGGTCGTCTTCAACGCGGTGGTCATCGTCGCGCTGATCCCGCTCGCCCTGCGCGGTGTCCGCTACCGGCCGTCCTCCGCCTCGGCCCTGCTCACCCGCAACCTGTGGATCTACGGACTCGGCGGCGTGATCGCCCCGTTCCTGGCCATCAAGTTCATCGACTTCGCCCTCGTCCAGTTCATCCCGGGGATCTGACCATGACACGCATCCCACACTGGCTCGCCCAGCACATCGCAGCACTCCGGGTGGTCCTCGTCCTGACTCTCCTGACCGGCCTGGCCTATCCGCTGGCCATGACGGCCTTCGCCCAAGTGCCGGGCCTGGACGGCAGGTCCGAGGTCACCGCCGCCAACGGCAAGGACGCCGGCTCCTCCCTGATCGGCCAGTCCTTCACCGACGCCAAGGGCAACCCGCTCAAGCGGTACTTCCAGTCCCGGCCCTCCAACGCCGGTACGGGATACGACGCCACGGCGTCCGGAGCCGGAAACCAGGGCCCCGAGTCCGTCGTCGACGCGTTGGACAAGCCGAGCCTGCTCACCCTGGTGTGCGGGCGCAGCAAGGCGGTCGGCGACCTCGAAGGCGTCGACGGCTCCCGCCCGTTCTGCACACCGGACGGCGTGGGAGCGGTCCTCGGCGTCTTCTACGACGGCGGTACGAGCGGCCATGTCACCCGGGTCGTCAGCCTCAACCAGGCGTGCCCGGCGAAGCCGTTCCTCGCCACGTACAAGGGAGTTCGTGTCACGTGCGCCAGGCCCGGCGCGGACTACAGCCACGCCGTGACCGTCCCCGTACGGGGAGACGCCTCGGCGAACCCGGTCGTCTCCGCCGACGCGGTCACCGCGAGCGGCAGCGGCCTCGACCCGCACATCAGCCCGGCGTACGCGAAGCTCCAGGCGCCGCGCGTCGCACGTGAGCGAGGCGCGAGCGTGGCCGACGTGCGAGGGCTGATCGCGAAGTACACCACCGGGCGTGCGCTCGGTGTGCTCGGCGAGCCGGGCGTCAATGTCGTCGAGCTGAACATCGCGCTCGACCGTAAGTACCCGACGACCGCGACATCCGTGTCGTCTCCGAAGCAGGGAGCCTGATCATGGCGGCCTGGATCCAGGCATCGATCATTCTCGCCGTGGTCGTGGGGCTGCACGTCCCGCTCGGCGACTACATGGCCCGCGCCCTCGACGGGGGTAAGCACGGGCGGGGAGAGAAGACCCTCTACCGCGTCTGCGGAATCGACCCGGACAAGGAACAGACCTGGCGGCACTACCTCACCGCCCTGCTCGCCTTCTCCGTCATGAGCATCGCGGCGCTCTTCGCCCTCTTCACCTTGCAGGGCAAGCTGCCTTGGTCGACGGGGCACGAAGGCATGCCGTGGCGGCTCGCGTTGCACACCGCCGTCTCCTTCACGACCAACACCAGCTGGCAGAACTACGCGGGTGAGTCGACCACCGGACACCTCGCCGTCATGGCGGGCCTGGGTGTCCAGGCGTTCGCGTCGGCGGCGGTCGGCATCTGCGTGGCTCTCGCCCTGGTTCGGGGCCTGGTCCGCCGGTCCACGGACGACCTCGGCAACTTCTGGGTCGACCTGCTGCGCACGATCTTCCGCATCCTGGTCCCGATGGCGGTCGTCGGCGGCCTGATCCTGATGGCGGGCGGTGTCATCCAGAGCCTCGGCAGCGGACACACCGTCACCACGGTCGCGGGTGCCAAGCAGACGATCCTCGACGGGCCGGTGGGCTCCTGGGAACCGATCAAGCTGTTCACCGGTGACGGCGGCGGCGTCTTCAACGCCAACAGCGCCCACCCCTTCGAGAACCCGAGCGCCTGGACCAACGCCTTCGAGATCGTGCTGATGCTGCTCATCCCGACGGCCTGCGTGCGCATGTTCGGCCGGATGATCGGCAGCCTGAAGCAGAGCTGGACCCTGCTCACGGTCGTCGGCATCCTCTTCGGCCTGCTCCTCGCCGCGGGCACACTCGCGCAGAGCGCGCACACCGGCACGGTCACCCAGGCGGTCGGCGGACCGTACGAGGGCACCGAGACCCGTTTCGGCATCCCCGGCTCGACACTCTTCGGTGTGGGGGCCACGGGATCGGCGGACGGCGCGGCCAACTCCTCGTACGACAGCTTCTCCAGCCTCGGCGGCGGTGTGCTGCTGTCCGCGATGATGCTCGGCGAGATCGCCCCCGGCGGCACCGGCAGCGGACTCTACGGCCTGATCATGGTGGTCCTGGTGGCCGTCTTCATCGGCGGCCTGATGGTCGGCCGCACGCCCGAGTACCTGCGCAAGCGGATCGGGTACGGGGAGATGCGGTGGGTCGTCGTGTACGCGCTGATCCCGCCGACCGTGATCCTCGCGTGCACGGGTGTCGCGCTCGCCTTCGACGACGGCCAGACCTCGATGGGGAACCCTGGAGCACACGGCCTGACCGAACTCATCTACGCGTACACCAGCAACACCAACAGCAACGGCAGCGCGATGGCCGGCTTCAACGGCGCCACCGACTTCCACAACCTGCTGATGGTGTTCGCCATGCTGGCAGGGCGGTATCTCCCGATGGTTGCCGTGCTGGCCCTGGCCGGACGCCTCGCCAAACAGCAGCCGGGCGTCGTCACGGTCGGCACGCTGCGCGCCCAGGGCGTCAACTTCGTCGTCCTCGCCACGGCCGCGGCCGTCATCCTGGCGCTGCTCAACTTCCTTCCGGCGCTGTCCCTCGGCACCATCGCCGACGGACTCATGTAGCGGCCCGAGCACCGGCTGAGCCTGTGGCCCCTCACAGACTCAGCCGGTACGGCACGACGCAGACGACGACATCGGTACGGGCTCTCAGCGCGGCGGCGAGGAGCAGACCGCGCTGGTTCTGGAGGATCTGGTAGCGGCGGTGCTGCGGCTCGACCTCGGGGATGAGGACGGCGATCTGCCGTCCTCCCTCCTCCGCCCTGCGGACGTAGTCGACGATCGGTTCCACGAGCGAGCGCTGCGGGCTGTCGATGACCTCCAGACGTACGCCAGGATTCCAGCGCGCCCAACTCTCCTCCAACGAGCGCGCCTTGGCCGGGTCACCGTGCACGGCGACCGCGACGACGTCGTGACCGAGGGCGCGGGCGGCCGACAGCGCGTGCTGGGTGAGCTTGCTGACCTCGCCCACCGGCACGATGACAAGCGAGTCGGTGATACGCACCGGCGGCGGGACCTCCCCCAGCCCGAGTTCCAGTCCGACCGCCGTGTAGTACCGCTGAACGCGGGCGAACAACAGCATCAGCAACGGAATGGCGACCACCACCACCCACGCCCCCTCCAGGAACTTGGTGGCCAGCAGAACGATGCCCGCCACGGCCGTCAGCACCGCGCCGACCCCGTTGAGCACCGCGCGCCGCAGCCAGCCGGGCGGCCGCTCCCGCGCCCAGTGCCGTACGAGCCCGATCTGACTGATCGTGAAGCCGATGAACACCCCGATCGCGAAGAGCGGGATCATCCGGTGCGTGTCCGCGTTCACAGCGATCAGCAGCAGCGCCGCGAGCAGGGCGAGAGCCACCACTCCCCAGCGGTAGACAGGGCGTTCCTTGCGCAGCCCGAAGAGATGGGGCAGACGGTGGTCCTTGGCCAGCAGGCTCATCAGGACGGGCAGCCCACCGAAGCTGGTGTTCGCGGCGAAGGCAAGGGCCAGGGTGACGATGAGATTGGTCGCGTAGTACGCCCAGCCCGTCCCGTACGCGCCCGCAGTGAGCTGCGCGAGTACGGTCACGCCGCCGCGCGGGGCGACATGGTCGCGGCGGATCAACACCGCGAGCCCGATCAGCATCAGCCCGAGCAGCGCGCCCAGCATCAGCTCGGTGCGCTGGGCCCGCTTGACGCGCGGCTCGCGGAAGGCGGGTACCCCGTTGGCGATGGCCTCGACTCCGGTGAGCGCGGAGCAGCCGGAGGAGAACGCCTTCAGGAGCAGCAGTACGCCCAACGCCTCGGTCGCGTGCACGGGTTGGGCGGTCCCGACGACGGCCGCCGGGTGGGAGTGCAGCAGCCCGAGCACGATGATGCCGAGGATGCTCACGATGAACAGCACCGTGGGCAGCATCAACACCCGCGCGCTCTCGGCCACACCCCGCAGGTTCACGACCGTGAGCAGAGCAAGCCCGGCCAGACAGATCTCGAGCAGATGCGAGCCGAGCGAGGGAAAGGCGGACGCGAGACTGGCCGCTCCGGCCGCCAGGCTGACGGTCACGGTGAGCACGTAGTCCACGACGAGACTGGCCGCCGCGAGGTAACTCGTCTTGGGGCCGAGATCCTTCTTGGCCACCGCGTAGGCGCCACCGCCATCCGGGTGAACGGCGATCACCTGGCCGTAGGACACGACGAGCACCGCCAACAACGCAGCAATGACCAATGTCACCGGCAGCGTGGCGGTCAGCGCCCCGGTCCCGGCGGCGATCAGGACGAGCACGATCGCCTCGGGCCCGTACGCCACCGAGCTCAACGCGTCCAGGGACAAGGCGGCGAGCCCCTCAAGACTGGTCAGGTGGTGCCGTTCACCTTCCCCGGGCAGCAACGGAACTCTCGGCCGCAGTTCGCGGCGGGCCAAGCCGTACGCCATCAGGGACCTCACGGTACAGGGAGCGGGGGGATCAGGGCTGTTCGAGGCCAGTGTGACCGGGCCACCACGACGAGGCGCGTCACGGACGCGCCAAGGCTTCGCGCCTCGCCAGGGAGTCCTACCTGCCGGTCAGACCCTAGGAAGTGGCGGTCGCCGGAAGATCAGGGCGGACCGGCAGGAGATCGGACACGGCCGGGAGGGTGAGCACCATGGTGAGTCCGCCGCCAGGCGTGTCCTCGGCGTTCAATGTGCCGCCCATCGCCTCGGCGAAGCCGCGCGCCACCGCCAGGCCCAGCCCGACCCCGGCGCCACGGGGCGCGTCTCCATACCGCTGGAACGGCTCGAAGATGCGGTCCTTGGCCTCGTCCGGGACTCCGGGGCCGCGATCCACCACCCGTACCTCCACCCGGTTCGCCATGGCGCTCGCGGACACCAGGACCGGTTCGTCGGCGGGGCTGTACTTGACGGCGTTCTCGACGAGGTTGGCGACCGCGCGCTCCAGCAGGCCGGGGTCGACGGCGACCATGGGCAGCGTCTCGGGGATGTCCAGCTCGGCGCTGCCCTCGGGTACGCCGCCCAGCGCCATCGGGATCACCTCGTCGAGGTCGATCTCCCGGATGAGTGGGGTGACCGTGCCGGTCTGCAGGCGGGACATGTCGAGCAGGTTGCCCACCAGGTGGTCGAGGCGGTCGGCGCCCTCCTCTATGCCTTCGAGCAACTCCGTCCGGTCCTCCTCCGACCAGGCCACGTCGTCGGACCTGAGGGAGGAGACGGCCGCCTTTATCCCGGCCAGCGGGGTCCGCAGGTCGTGGCTCACGGCGGCGAGCAGCGCGGTACGGATGCGGTTGCCCTCGGCCAGCGCACGTGACTGGTCGGCCTGGGACTGCAGCCGCTGCCGGTCCAGGACCACCGCCGCCTGGGCGGCGAAGGCGGCCAGCACCCGGCGGTCCTCCGCCGGCAGGACCCGACCCGACAGGGCCAGCGCCATACGGTCGCCGACTGGCACATCGACGTCCGCGTCCTCCGGCCGCTCGACACGTGGGCGCGGGCCCACACTGCCGGCGCATGTCCAGGGGGCCACGTCGCTCTCGCGCTCCAGCAGCGCCACCGATTCCATGGCGAAGGTCTCCCGGACCCGCTCCAGCAGGGCCTCCAGGCTGGTCTCGCCGCGCAGGACGCTGCCCGCGAGGAAGGACAGGATCTCCGACTCGGCGCGCAGCCGGGCCGCCTGATGGGTGCGGCGGGCCGCCAGGTCGACGACCGAGGCCACCGACACGGCGACCCCGACGAAGATCGCGATGGCGACGATGTTCTCGGGGTCGGCGATGGTAAAGGTGTGGACGGGCGGGGTGAAGAACCAGTTCAGCAGCAGGGAGCCGACCACGGCCGAGGCCAGGGCGGGGTACAGCCCGCCCAGCAGGGCGGCGGCCACCGTCATCGCCAGGTACAGCAGCATGTCGTTGGCCAGGCCGACTTCGGGCGTGACGCTGGTCAGCAGCAGCGTGAGGAGGGCGGGGCCGACGACGCCGGCCAACCAGCCCCAGATGACGCGGGACCTGCCGAGGCGCGTACTCCGGGTCACGGGCAGTCCGCGTCCCTTGCCCGCCTCGTCGTGGGTGATCAGGTGGACGTCGAGGTCGGGACCCGAGTCGCGGGCCACCGTCGCGCCGACGCCCGGTCCGAAGACGTACTGCCATCCCTTGCGGCGGGACACCCCGAGGACGATCTGGGTGGCGTTGACCCCGCGCGCGAAGTCGAGGAGCGCCGTGGGGACGTCGTCGCCGATGACGTGGTGGAAGGTGCCGCCGAGGTCCTCCACGAGGGTGCGCTGGACGGCGAGTTCCTTGGGCGATGCGTTGGTCAGTCCGTCGCTGCGGGATATGTAGACGGCCATGACCTCGCCGCCCGCGCCCTTCTCCGCGAGCCGCACAGCACGGCGGATCAGGGTGCGTCCCTCGGGGCCGCCGGTGAGTCCGACGACGATCCGCTCGCGCGAGCCCCAGATCTTCGAGACCCGGTGCTCGCTGCGGTACTCGGTCAGATACTCGTCGACCCGGTCGGCGACCCACAGCAGGGCGAGTTCGCGCAGTGCGGTGAGGTTGCCGGGGCGGAAGTAGTTGGACAGGGCCGCGTCGACCTTGTCGGGCTTGTAGATGTTGCCGTGCGCCATCCGGCGGCGCAGCGCAGGTGGTGACATGTCGACCAGTTCGATCTGGTCGGCCCGGCGTACGACCTCGTCCGGGACGGTCTCCTGCTGCCGGATACCGGTAATGGACTCGACGACGTCGCCCAGCGACTCCAGGTGCTGGATGTTGACCGTGGAGATGACGTCGATGCCGGCGGCAAGCAGTTCCTCGACGTCCTGCCAGCGCTTGGCGTTGCGGGAGCCGGGGATGTTCGTGTGGGGCAGCTCGTCCACCAGGGCCACCTGGGGCTGCCGTGCGAGCACCGCGTCCACGTCCATCTCCGTGAAGACGGTGCCGCGGTACTCCAATTCCTTGCGCGGGATCTCCTCCAGACCGTGCAGCATCACCTCGGTGCGCGGCCGGTGGTGGTGCTCCACGAACGCGACCACGCAGTCGGTGCCCCGCTCGACCCGGCGGTGCGCCTCGGAGAGCATCGCGTACGTCTTGCCGACCCCCGGTGCCGCACCGAGGTAGATCCGAAGCTTGCCGCGTGCCATCTTCTCTTCTCTTCGTCTCTACGGGCGGGGCCGTGGGGTGCCAGGCGGTGGTCTCGAAAGGGATTCGGTCGAGGACGCGGTCGGGGATCCAGCCAGGATGTCAGCCGGGGGCTCATCCAGGGACTCAGGCTTCGAAGCGGTATCCCATGCCGGGTTCGGTGATGAGGTAGCGGGGGTGGGCGGGGTCCGCTTCCAGTTTGCGGCGGAGTTGGGCCATGTAGACCCGCAGGTAGTTGGTCTTGTTGCTCTGGCTGACTCCCCACACCTCCGCCAGCAGGTGCTTCTGTGTGATGAGCCGGCCGGGGTTGGTGACCAGGATCTCCAGCAGATGCCACTCGGTCGGTGTGAGGCGTACGTCGTGCCCGGCGCGGGTGGCCTTCTTGGCGAGCAGGTCGATGGTGAAGCCGTCCGTCGTGACGAGCGTCGTCTCGGAGGCCGGCGCAGCGTCGTCGGTGCGGCGGACGGCGGCGCGCAGCCGGGCGAGCAACTCGTCCATGCTGAACGGCTTGGTGATGTAGTCGTCGGCGCCCGCGTCGAGGGCCGCGACCTTCTCGTCGGAGGCCCGGCGGGCGGACAGGACGAGGATCGGTACGCGGGTCCAGCCGCGCAGGGCCTTGATGACGTCCGTGCCGTCCATGTCGGGCAGGCCGAGGTCGAGCAGGACCACGTCGGGCTGGCGGGCGGCGGCGAGGCGCAGTGCGGTGGTGCCGTCGGGGGCCGGGTCGACTCCGTACTTGCGGGCCTGCAGGTTGATCACGAGGGCCCGGACGAGCTGAGGGTCGTCCTCCACCACCAGTACCCGGGTCATCGGTGTGCGCCTTTCCTGAGCATGCGGAGGGCCGGAGCGGTCGGAACCGGCCTCATGGCCACGGGAGTCGGCGGTTGGGGGTGTGTCCCCGTCCGCCGACTCCCGCGTGGTGCGTGTAAGCCCATCAGCTCTTCGCCGCGAGTTCCTTGAGCGCGATGTTGAGTTGGAGGACGTTGACGCGGGGCTCGCCGATGAAGCCGAGGGTGCGGCCGTCGGTGTGCTCGTCGACCAGCTTCTGCACCTGGGCGACGGGCAGGCCGTTCTTCTCCGCGATCCGGTGCACCTGGATGTCCGCGTAGTCCGGGGAGATGTCCGGGTCCAGGCCGGAGCCGGAGGACGTCACCGCGTCGGCGGGCACGTCGGAGGGCCTGACCGTGTAGCCGTTCACCGAGTTGTCCTTGATGACGGCGGCCTTGGCATCCTTGACCCACTTGATCAGGTCGGCGTTGTCACCCGAACGGTTGGTGGCACCGGACAGGATCAGCTTGTACTGCGTGTTGACGCTGTTGGCGCCCAGTCCGTTGGCGGGGCGGCCCTGGAACCACTTCAGGTCGGCATCCGGGGTCTCCTGGCCCTTCTTCAGTGGCAGGTTGTAGGACTGGCCGATCAGCGAGGAGCCGACGACAGTGCCGTTCGCCTTGATCTCCGAGCCGTTCGCCTGGTCGGAGAACAGGCCCTGGGCCACCCCGGTGATCGCCAGCGGGTACAGCACACCGCAGATGACGGTGAGCACGAGGAGGGCACGGAGTCCGGCCCAGAGCAACCGGGCGGTGTTGGTAACCGAGTTGTTCATGGGGATCAGCCGATTCCGGGGATGAGGGAGATGAGCAGGTCGATGATCTTGATGCCGATGAAGGGGGCGATCAGGCCGCCGATGCCGTAGATCCCGAGGTTGCGCCGCAGCATCTTGTCGGCGCTCACCGGCCGGTACTGCACACCCCGCAGGGCGAGCGGCACCAGCGCGATGATGATCAGCGCGTTGAAGATGACCGCGGACAGGATCGCCGAGTCGGGCGAGGACAGGTGCATGATGTTCAGCTTGTCCAGGCCCGGGTACACCGCCGCGAACAGCGCCGGGATGATCGCGAAGTACTTCGCGACGTCGTTGGCGATGGAGAACGTCGTCAGCGCGCCCCGGGTGATCAGCAGCTGCTTGCCGATCTCGACGATCTCGATGAGCTTGGTCGGGTTCGAGTCGAGGTCGACCATGTTGCCGGCCTCCTTGGCGGCCGACGTACCCGTGTTCATCGCCACGCCCACGTCCGCCTGCGCCAGCGCGGGGGCGTCGTTGGTGCCGTCACCGGTCATCGCGACGAGCTTGCCGCCCGCCTGCTCCCGCTTGATCAGCGCCATCTTGTCCTCGGGAGTCGCCTCCGCGAGGAAGTCGTCGACGCCCGCCTCGTCCGCGATCGCCTTGGCCGTCAGCGGGTTGTCACCCGTGATCATGATGGTCTTGATGCCCATCCGGCGCAGCTCGTCGAACCGCTCGCGCATGCCTTCCTTGACGACGTCCTTGAGGTGGATGACGCCAAGGACGCGGGCGCCTTCGCCATCCTCAATGGCGACAAGGAGCGGGGTGCCACCGGCCTCCGAAATCCGGTTGGCGAGCGTGTCGGCGTCCTCGGAGACAGTGCCGCCCTGTTCCTTGACCCAGGTGATGACCGAACCGGCCGCGCCCTTGCGGATCTTGCGTCCGTCGACGTCCACACCCGACATACGGGTCTGGGCGGTGAAGGCGATCCACTCGGCCCCCGCGAGTTCGCCCTGGTGCCGCTCGCGCAGTCCGTACTTCTCCTTCGCCAGGACGACGATGGAGCGGCCCTCGGGCGTCTCGTCGGCCAGCGACGACAGCTGCGCCGCGTCGGCCACCTCGGCCTCGGTCGTCCCGGTCACCGGCACGAACTCCGACGCCTGACGGTTGCCGAGCGTGATGGTGCCGGTCTTGTCGAGCAACAGGGTCGAGACGTCACCCGCCGCCTCAACTGCCCTTCCGGACATGGCCAGCACGTTGCGCTGCACCAGCCGGTCCATGCCCGCGATACCGATCGCCGAGAGCAGCGCGCCGATCGTCGTCGGGATCAGGCAGACCAGCAGGGCCACCAGCACGACCATCGTCAGGTGCGTGCCCGCGTAGTCCGCGAACGGCGGCAGCGTGGCGACCGCGAGCAGGAAGACGATCGTGAGCGACGCGAGCAAGATGTTCAGCGCGATCTCGTTCGGCGTCTTCTGCCTAGCCGCGCCCTCGACCAGAGCGATCATCCGGTCGATGAAGGTCTCACCGGGCTTCGTCGTGATCTTGATGACGATCCGGTCGGAGAGGACCTTCGTACCGCCGGTCACAGCACTGCGGTCGCCGCCGGACTCCCGGATGACCGGGGCCGATTCACCGGTGATGGCCGACTCGTCGACGCTCGCCACACCCTCGACGACGTCACCGTCGCCGGGGATGATGTCGCCCGCCTCGCAGACGACCAGGTCACCGACGCGCAGTTCGGTGCCGGGGACCTGCTCTTCCACGTCTCCGACGAGACGGCGGGCCACCGTGTCGGTCTTGGCCTTGCGCAGGGTGTCCGCCTGCGCCTTGCCGCGGCCCTCGGCCACCGCCTCCGCCAGGTTGGCGAAGATCACGGTCAGCCACAGCCAGGCGCTGATCGCCCAGCCGAACCAGTCACCCGGGTCCTTGAAGGAGAAGACCGTCGTCAGGACCGAGCCGATGAGGACCACGAACATGACGGGCGACTTGACCATCACCCGCGGGTCGAGTTTGCGGAAGGCGTCCGGCAGCGACTTGATCAGCTGCTTGGGGTCGAACAGACCGGCGCCGACCTTTCCTTCGTCCTTGTGGCCGGTCGGCACATCGCTGTGCGGCGCCCGAGTGGGAGTAGTCGTGGACACGGCGTCCTCTTGGTTGTCTATACGTGTGGTCATGACGCCAGCCCCTCGGCCAGCGGACCCAGCGCGAGCGCCGGGAAGTAGGTCAGACCGGTGATGATCAGGATGGCGCCCACCAACAGGCCGGTGAACAGCGGCTTCTCGGTGCGCAGGGTGCCCGCGGTCGCCGGGACCGGCTTCTGCTCGGCGAGCGAACCAGCCAGCGCCAGCACGAACACCATCGGCAGGAAGCGGCCGAGCAGCATCGCGATACCGATGGTGCTGTTGAACCACTGCGTGTCCGCGTTCAGACCCGCGAAGGCCGAGCCGTTGTTGTTGGCGCCGGAGGAGTAGGCGTACAGGATCTCGGAGAAGCCGTGCGCGCCCGAGTTCGTCATCGAGTTGCCCGGGGTGGGCAGGGCCATCGCCGCCGCGGTGAAGATCAGCACCAGCGCCGGGGTGATGAGGATGTAGCAGGCCGCGAACTTGATCTCGCGGGTGCCGATCTTCTTGCCCAGGTACTCCGGCGTGCGGCCGACCATCAGACCGGCGATGAACACCGCGATGACTGCCATGATCAGCATGCCGTAGAGACCGGAGCCGGTACCACCGGGTGCGATCTCGCCCAGCTGCATGCCCAGGATGGTGATACCGCCGCCGAGGCCCGTGAACGAGGAATGGAAGGAGTCCACCGCACCCGTCGAGGTCAGGGTGGTGGAGACCGCGAAGATCGACGAGGCGCCGACACCGAAGCGGTTCTCCTTGCCCTCCATCGCACCGCCGGCGATGTCGAACGCCGGACCGTGGTGGGCGAACTCGGTCCACATCATCAGGGCGATGAAGCCGAGCCAGATCGTGGCCATCGTCGCGAGGATCGCGTAGCCCTGCCTGATCGAGCCGACCATGCGGCCGAAGGTGCGGGTCAGCGCGAACGGAATGACCAGCAGCAGGAAGATCTCGAAGAGGTTCGTAAACGGGGTCGGGTTCTCGAAGGGGTGCGCACTGTTGGCGTTGAAGTAGCCGCCGCCGTTGGTGCCCACCTCCTTGATGGCCTCCTGCGAAGCGACCGCACCGCCGTTCCACTGCTGCGAGCCGCCCATGAACTGGCCCACCGAGTGGATCCCGGCAAAGTTCTGGATCGCGCCACAGGCGACCAGGATGATCGCGGCGACGACGGAGAGCGGCAGCAGGATACGCACGACACCGCGCACCAGGTCCGCCCAGAAGTTGCCGAGCTCACCGGTGCGGGAGCGGGAGAAGCCGCGTACGAGCGCCACGGCGACGGCGATGCCGACCGCGGCCGAGACGAAGTTCTGCACCGCCAGGCCGCCGGTCTGCACGACGTGGCCCATGGCCTGCTCGCCGTAGTACGACTGCCAGTTGGTGTTCGTCACGAAGGACGCGGCGGTGTTGAACGCCTGGTCCGGGTCGATCGCGGCAAAGCCGAGCGAGCCGGGCAGATGGCCCTGGAGGCGCTGCAGCAGGTAGAGGAAGAGGACACTGACCGCGGAGAAGGCCAGGACGCCGCGCAGGTAAGCGGGCCAGCGCATCTCGGTGTTCGGGTTGGCACCGATGCCCTTGTAGATCCACTTCTCGACGCGCAGGTGCTTGTCGGAGGAGTAGACCTTGGCCATGTAGTCGCCAAGGGGGACATAGGCGAGGGCCAGCGCCGCTATGAGCGCGAGCAGCTGGAGCACGCCGGCGAGGACGGGACTCATATCGAGGTTCAGAACCTCTCCGGGAAGACGAGGGCAACAATGAGATAGCCCAGCAGGGCGACGGCCACGACCAGGCCGACGATGTTCTCGGCGGTCACAGCTTCGTCACCCCCTTGGCGACGAGGGCCACCAGCGCGAACACCGCGATCGTGGTGACGACGAAGGCCACGTCGGCCATCGTGATCTCCTAGAAGAGGTTCGGAATGAATGGAGCGGACGGATAGAGGAAACCGCCTCTCTGGCCGAATTCGAGCGTCGTTGACGCCTCCCATACGGAGCGTCGTACACCTTTGACGGAACTCTTACGGCCGACTCATCCATCTGCGGGAACCAAGCCCCCATCCGCCTGAAACGTCGGCGGCCCGCACCAGTGAGGTGCGGGCCGCCGAGGTGCGGCGTCAGGAGACGCGGAACCGCAGCCGGCAGATCACCGCGTCCGCGTCACGGCGCACCTCGTGGGCGACGACCGCGCCCCGCTGGTCTGCTCAGCCTCCCGCCCCGCACTCGGCTTCACTCGCTGTGGCCACCAGCAGCGGGACGGCGATCACTATCAGACAGGCGCCCTCCTCGAACCAGGTCGCCGTCACGACGACCGCCGAGACACCGGTGAGCACCGCACCGAAACCACTCGGCAGAGCCTTGCCCGCCGCCCCTTCCCCTGCTCCCCCGTCGGTGCCGGCCCCAGACCCGTGACGCCGGCGAGACGGTGGCGCTCGCCGGTATCCCACGGCACGCGCCACACCCTGGGCGTCAAGGATGAGCAGGGTGCCCATCAGAGTCGCGTCAAGACATGGGGTCCTGGCCTCCCGGGTCTCTACCTTCGGCAGTATGGGACGCCGCAACGACGCGCGAGACGACGCGGTCCACACTCCTGCAGAGCCGCCCGCGGAAGTGGCGCACGACCACCGTTGGGCGGGGGATCTGCGCAGCTCGATCCGCTGCGCGGCCGTACTCCTCGCCCTTCTCCTGCTGATCGACTGGGGAGAGGGCACCCTCACCGCCCTACGCGGCGCGCTCTGGGCCGGGCTCGGCGTGCTCCTGTTCCTGGTGCTGTACCCGCCCAGGGTCAGCGCGGGCGAAGGCTGGCTGGCCTCCCACGGGCTGCTGCGGCAGCAGCGGGTACGCACCGACCTGTTGGTGTCGGTGCGCTGTCTGGACGGCGTCTCGCAGCGGCTCCTCCTGCGGGACATGTTCGATGTACGGGTCCAGATCGACCCCCAGGTCCTGGTGCGCAACCCCGAGTTGTGGCACCGCCTGGCCCAGGACGCCCAGAAGTCGGCGGCGTCCGGATCACTCACCTGCGGAGCGACCGCGCTGCGCCAGGTCTCCGAGCGGGTCGATCGCGAGACCGCCCTCACCGTCTTCAAGGTCTCCGGCCTGGACTGAGCCCACACCGCCCTCATCCCCGTCTGTCCACCGGATGCGGCTGTACCCCGGTCATGAGGATGTCCAGACCGCGCCGCGTCGTCGCCAGCACGACTCGGTCGCCCGCCCGGAGCACCCGCCCGTGCGGCGGACGCCAGTCGAAGCCGGGCCGACGGAACCGGATCCCGGCGAGGGTGTCCCCGGAGGACGACGCGGGGTGCCCCGATGTCGAGCCGACGGCCAGGACCCGCCACTCGTGCTCCCGGAACGCCTCATGGACCGAGCGTCCCTCGAGTTCTGGATGCCCGGCCACATCGACCACCGTGAACAGCAACGAGCCCCGCTCGACCGGCATCACCCCCAGCACATGGCGGCCCATCATCGCGGCGGCGAAGGAGGGCGCGGCGAGCGCCGACACACTTCGGCTGCGGGTGGGCGCGTCGGGGTAGGACGCGCGCAGGGTGCGCTGCACGGTGGCGGCGAAGTCGTCGTCGTACAGCCGCATCACGACCCGTACACCCCGATTGGTCTCCCGTGCGGCCATCACGATGTCGAGGTTCTCGCCGTCGTCACGGGTGAGGACCAGCAGCGACTTGCTGTGCCGGATACGTGCCCGGTCGAGGACACCCGGCGCTCCGGCGTCCTCCAGTACCAGGGGTACGCCGAGTTCGCGGGCGAGGGCGACGCCGCGCGCGTGCGGGTCCCGTTCGACCGCGACGACCTCGTGATCGGTGGTGCACAGCTGTGCGAGCACCCGGATGCCGATCTTGCCGAGGCCGACCACGACGATGTGATCCGTGAGGTCGTCGGCGGGCGGGTGGCCGGCGGAGGCGGTGCGGAACGCCTCGGTGGCGTTCATGGTCGCGGCCACGACCAGCGGCAGTACGGCGAGCCCGACGAAGCCCGCGATCAGTTGCAGCACCCGGCGGGCCACGACCTCCCCGGTGGCGGGATCACCCATGGTGAAAATGTCCAGCAGCGGCAGGTAGACGTTCTTCCACCACGGATGCTCGTCGGCGAACAGCGCCGTGGCGGCCGTGAGCGCCAGCACGATCGCGGCCAGCGCCCCGAAGACCGCGAGGACGTCGCGGGAGAGGAAGACCCGCCAAGGCAGGTGCGCGAACCGCGCCCGCAGCCAGCCGCCGACAGAGCCACGCCGCTCCCTGGCGGCCGGCTCCGGCGCGTGGTGATGGGTGACTTCCTCGAACATCAGTCGGCCGTGTGTGAACTGGCGGTGGTAGGCGGTGCGGGTGTCCGGCAGTAGTTGTGTGCCGTCCTCGCCCGGCGTTTCGGCGCTGTCCTCGCTCGCCGGGTCGTCCTCGTGCGCGCCGGAGAGCACGGCGAGCGTCGCCAGATCGGTCGATCGGGACGCCGACCCGGCGGGCCGTACGACGCCGCGGAAGACCTTGCCCTCGATCTGGAGGGTGTGGCCGTGGCCGACCGTGGCGGCGGCCACCAGCTCGGGCACGGCGGTGTCGGCGTCGGAAAGCACCGTGGTGGACATGTCCGGCCGGGGATCGTCGTCGCCCCCGCCCGTGACCTCGGCGGCCGCGCGGTCGAGCAGGCGCTCCAGATGGCGGCCGCGCTCGCGGTTGAACATGCGGATGACCAGACGTATGGACGGGTTGAGGCCCCGTGCCAGGAGCGCCGCGGTCATGTTGACCTGGTCGTCGCCGTAGGTCAGCGCGAGGGCCGCGGCCCGCTGCACGCCGGCGGCCCGCAGGGTCTGTTCATCGGGGAGCGCCGACACCAGCAGCTCGATGGGCGAGTGCGGGTCACGGTGCAGCGCGGCGATCTCGGCGCCGTGCTCGTCGCGCCGGGAGGGTAATACGACGGTGACGGCCTCGCCGCACACAGCGTCCAGTTCGACGGCGAGCCGGTGCGCGAGCCCGTCGTCACCGCAGATCACCATGTGCTGGGAGCGAGGGCCAAGTTCCGAGCGGAGATGGAGAGTTGACGTCACATCAGTCAAGAACGGCCGCGTGGACACAACCGGTTCCTGGGGGGCGCCCGTTCGGCGTCAACGTTCCGTATGCGTCTGCATCCCGTCCCGTATGCGTCCGTCATCCCGTCCCGTATGCGTCCGTCAGACGTCCTTCACCGGCCCCGCCGTGTCGAGGGCCGCGCCCGTCTGGTCGGCGAGGGTGACCGCCACCAGGCGGGCCTGGAGCGGCGGTACGGGACCCGGTCCGGGGGCGAGCATGAATCGGCCGAGGTAGCGGCCGTTGCCGTACGTCCGCAGCTCGATCTCGCCGTCCGGCCAGCCGCTCGCGTCGAGATCCCAGTGCCGCCGCCCGACCGCCACGTTCCCGTCCTGTTCGAGGCGTGGCGGCTGCCCCATGAGGGTGCCGTACTCGAAGCGGCAGCCTCGCAGGCCCAGCAGCTCGGTCAGCTCGCGGCGGACGTGGTCGACCACGGTGTCCGAGGACTTGGCGGACTGGGCGAGGTCGGCCGTCTCGTGGATCCGCGCCAGGTATCCCGCGTCCGTCACGGTGATCACTTCGAGGCGGCGGGCGCGGGCCGCGAGCTGGGACACGATCAGGCCGACGATCAGCAGCAGGACAGCCGTCTCGATGTCCGAGGACGCGGTGATGTCAAAGGTCTCGTACGGGCGGGTGAGGAAGAAGTCGAACCAGGCCGCCGCCGACAGCGCCGCGAGCGCCCCCGCCGTACGGCTGCCGATCGCCGCGACCGCGACGACCACCACGACCAGGATCAGCGCCGTGTTCGTACGCGACAGATCCGTACGGAAGGGCACGAGGACGAGCGCCACCAGGAAGGGGCCCACCAGGCCCGCCCCCAGGGCGAGCCGGTCCCGCATCGGATATCCGATCATCACGCCGTCACCTCCTGCGCTCATCGCGACGGCTCCCAGCCCCCGCGTCCTGGTGCTCACAAATCCTGGTACGCCGCTCTCGGGGCTCATACGCCGCCTCCCACGCTCTGCGTATCACTGAGGTGCTCGGCCCGCTCGGCGAAGGGCAGGGACAACACCATGGTCAGGCCACCTCCGGGAGTGTCCTCCGGGGTGAGGGTGCCGTCCATCGCCTCGGTCAGTCCCCGGGACAGGGCCAGGCCCAGGCCGAGGCCGGTGGTGTTGTCGGTGTCGCCCTGTCGCTGGAAGGGTTCGAAGAGCCGGTCGCGGTCGGTAGGCGGCAGGCCAGGGCCGCGGTCGACGACCCGCACTTCGACGCGGCCCGCGTGCGCGCTCGCGGTCAGCAGCACCTTGCGCCCGGCCGGACTATGCCGGTGGGCGTTGGCCACGAGGTTGGCGATCACCCGCTCCAGCAAGGGCGGATCGGCCAGCACGGCAGGAACCTCCTCCAGGTCCGCCACCTCGACCTCGGGGGTGTCCGCGAGCGCGGCCGGCAGGACCTCCTCCAACGTGGTGGCGCGCAGATTGAGGGTGAGGGCGCCGGCCTGGAGGCGGCTGAGGTCGAGGAGGTTCTCCACCAGCCGGTTGAGCTTCGCCATCGATTCATCGGCGGTGGCGAGGAGTTCGTCCCGGTCCTCGTCGGAGAACTCGACGTCCCGGCTGCGCAGCGAGGAGACCGCGGCCCAGCCCGCCGCGAGAGGCGTGCGCAGGTCGTGGCCGACCGCCCGCAGCAGCGCCGTACGCATCCGGTCGGCGGCCCTGACCGGTTCGACCTCGGCGGCCGCCTCCGCGAGCCTGGCCCGTTCGACGGCGGATCCCACATGGGCGGCGAAGGCGGCAAGCACGCGCCGCTCGGACGACGGAAGGGTGCGGCCGCGCAGAACGAGGAAGGCGCCGGGCCCTGCGGGCACGACCGTCGCGCCATCGTCTCCGGGCGGATCGTCCACCAGCTCCGCCGAGTCCATGCCGAACGTCTCGCGCGTGCGTTCCACCAGCGCCGGGATCGTCGCTCCACCCCGCACGATGGTGCCGGCGAGCGACGACATGGTCTCCGCCTCCGCTGTGGCCCGCGCCGAGCGCCGCGACAGGCGCAGCGAGCGGTCCACGACCGTGGCCACGACGGCGGCGACCACCGCGAAGACCGCCAGGGCCAGCAGCGCGTTCGGGTCGTCCAGCGTGAACTGCCCGACGGGCGGGATGAACCAGTAGTTGAGCAGCAGGGACGCCGTCACCGAGGCGATCACCGCCGAGACGACCCCGCCTATGCAGGCCACCCCCACCACGGTGAGCAGGAACAGCAGCGCCTCGCTGGTGAGGTTGAGCCGGTCCCGGGCCCAGCCGAGATCGAGCAGGAAGGTGAGTGCCACGGGCAGCAGCAGTCCGGCGACCGGGCCCGCGACCCGGCGCGCGGTCGAGAGGGTGCGCCGCCGCGAGGGCAGCAGCGTGCCACGGCCGGCGCGCTCGTGCGTGACCATATGAATATCGATGTCGCCGGAGAGTTCGACCACCGTCTCGCCGGTGCCACGCCCGGTGACGAAGCGTTCGAGGCGGCCGCGGCGGCTGGTGCCGAGGACGAGCTGGGTGGCGTTCTCGGCGCGGGCGAACTCCACCAGGGCGCTGGGCACGTCGTCGCCGACGACCGAGTGGTAGCTCCCGCCCAGGTCCTCGATGAGCCGCCGCTGCCGGGCGAGTGAGGCGTGCGAGGCACCCGCGGCGAGGCCGTCGCTGCGGGTCACGTGCACGGCGAGCAGATCGCCGCCCGCGGACCGGTCGGCGATCCGGGCGGCCCGCCGGATGAGGGTGTCCCCCTCGGGCCCCCCGGTGAGCGCGACCACGACCCGCTCCCGGATCTCCCACACCCCGCCGATACCGTGCTCCGAGCGGTACGACTGGAGCGCCTCGTCCACCCGGTCGGCCACCCACAGCAGGGCCAGCTGACGCAGCGCGGTCAGATTGCCGGGCCGGAAGTAGTTCGCGAGCGCCGCGTCCACCTTCTCCGGGGCGTAGATGTTGCCGTGCGCCATCCGGCGGCGCAGCCCCTCGGGCGGGATGTCCACCAGCTCGATCTGCCGGGCCCGTCGTACGACCTCGTCGGGCACCGTCTCGCGCTGCGGCACCCGCGTGATCTTCTCGACGACGTCGTTGAGGGACTCCAGGTGCTGGATGTTAAGGGCCGTGATGACGTCGATCCCGGCCGCGAGCAGTTCCTCGATGTCCTGCCAGCGCTTCGCGTTGCGGCCGCCGCCCGGCACGTTGCTGTGGGCGATCTCGTCCACCAGCGCGACCTGCGGCCGGCGCGCGAGGACCGCGGCCAGGTCCATCTCCTCGAACTCCCCGCCGCGATAGGCGCAGGGCGCACGCCCTATGACCTCCAGGCCGTCGAGCATCGCTTCCGTGCCCGGCCGCCCGTGGCACTCCACGAACCCCACCACCACATCCGCGCCGCGCGCCGCCCGGCGGCGCGCCTCGTCGAGCATGCGGTAGGTCTTGCCGACCCCCGGGGCCGCCCCCAGGTAGACCTTCAGCCGACCCTGCCGTACGTCACCCGCACCGGAGGCTACGTCGCCCTCAAGGGGCCGCACCTCACCCCTGCCGGTCCGTACGTCACTCATATCGGTCCGTACGTCACTCATCGCAGCCGACGCGCTCCGCTCACTGGCGATCAATTCCCCAGGGGGAAGGGTTACTTCCCCTACCGAAGCGCTTGTCCGAGCCGCTCGGCACGCTTCTTGACGCAACTTTGGCGCCGGTCACGTGGACGTTGACACTGCTTTGACGGGCCCTGGCCCGATAGGGTGAAAGCGGTGTGCCGGGAAGTCTGGTCGGCAGGGAGCCACAAGGTCTCCTTCTCATGGCCAAGGAGACGGCATGCGTGGCGTAGGGACAGTACTGGCTCTCGTGGTGCTCGCCACCGTGGTGGCGACCTTCGCGCGCCGTTGGCGGATCCCCGCGCCCTCCCTGCTCGTGGTCGCGGGCCTCGCCGTCGCACTGTTGCCGGGCACCCCTGAGATCCAGATCAGCCCCGAGATCATCGGCCTCGTCGTACTGCCACCACTCCTGTACGCAAGCGCCGAAGAACTGCCCTGGCGCGAACTGCGCGCCGTGTGGAAACCGGTCGGAGTGCTGTCGATAGGTCTGGTCCTGGCCTCGGCTGCCGCGGTCGGGGCGGTCGCCTCCCTGGTCACGCCCTTGTCATGGCAGATGGCGTTCGTGCTCGGCGCTGTGCTGGCGAGCACCGACCCGGTGGCGGTGACCGCGCTCGGCAGACGGCTGGCGCTGCCGCCCAAGGTGCAGGTGCTGGTCCAGGCCGAGAGCCTCTTCAACGACGCGACCTCCCTCGTCCTCTTTCGGGTCGCGGTGAGCGTCGCCGTGGCATCGGCAGCGGCCGGATGGGGTGCGGCAGCGGGTGAGTTCGCGCTGCTGGCCGGTGGCGGCATGGTCATCGGTGCCGCGGTTGCCGGCGTGGTGACGCTGATCCGGCGGCGTACGGAGGACCCGGTCCTGGAGACCGTGATCGCCCTCGTCACCCCGTACACGGCGTACGTCCTGGCCGAGGCCGTGCACGCCTCGGGTGTCACCTCGGTCGTGGTGGCCGGAGTCGTCCTGGGCGGCCGGGGCGACCGCCTCACCAACGCCCGCATCCGCCTCCAGCTGCACGCCGTCTACGGCACGGTGGTCTTCCTGCTGGAGAGCGTGGTGTTCTCGCTCATCGGATTGGCTCTGCCGGCCCAGGTGCGGGCCCTGTCCGACGGCAGCCGGGCCTGGCCGCTGTACGCGCTCGCCGTCGCCGCCACGCTGATCACCATGCGCCTGCTGTGGCTGGCGCCGCTGTCCGCGGTGGTGCAGCGCAAGGGCGGGATCCAGCGCATGAACTGGCGAGTGCCGGTCGTACTGACCTGGGCGGGTACCCGGGGTGTGGTCCCCCTCGCAGCCGCCCTGTCCATCCCAGTGACCATGAAGGATGGGGCCACACTCACGGAACGCCCGCTGGTCCTCGTCCTGACCACCTCGGTGGTGGTCGTCACGCTCGTCGTCCAGGGCTTCACACTGGCTCCCGTCGTACGCCGCTCGGGCATCGCCCTCGAACCCGACCACACCGAACGCGAGGAGGCTCAGGCCCGCTGCAGCCTGGCGAGCGCGGGCCTGAGCCGTCTGGACGAGATCTCCGAACTGGAAGCCGTTCCCGACGTCGTCCTCGACCGGCTCCGCCGCGGCCTGACGGCCCGCCTCGACGACGCGAGCGATCGCCTCGGGCAGGCCTACGGCGACGGCACTCCGACGGAATCCGCCGACCTCACCTACCGCCAGCTACGACGCGATCTGATCACGGTCGAGGAGACCGAGCTCCAGCGCCTCTACGACCAGCACCGCATCAGCGACACGACCCGCCGCCGCCTGCAACGCTCGCTGGACCTGGAGGAGGCCCGACTCGCGGACGCTTAGGGCTCGCAGAGAATCAACATGCGTGTTTGATGTTGTCCGGGGATTCGGTGCCGTAGGCGTCGAGGTAGGCGGCCACGTCTGCGGGGGTGGTGAATCGTGCTGTGGAGCGGGGGACGGTGTATTCGTGCTGGTCCAGGAGGGGTTGGGTCTCCTGGATTGTGCGGGTGATGGTTTGCGAGCTGGTCTCGAAGAGTGCGCCGAGGAGGGCGTGGGTGAAGCAGCCGCGCTGATAGAGGACGGTGGCCAGGATCCGGTCGGGGTCAGTGAACGCCTGCCTGGGGCCCGCCCCGGGGGCCCGCTGTCGTTCGTGGCCGCGTCGGTGACGGCGCTGGTGTTCCCGCTGGGCGGCCTGGATTGGCGCCAACCTGCTGATCAGGGCGTCCAGTTGTGCGCGGGTGAGGCCGGTGAGTTCCGGGTCGGTGAGCCGGGCGTGCTGGCGGGCACCCCATTGCCGCGGTTCCGCTCCGTGTGGAGTGCCGGTGGTTGTGGGGCCGCGCTGCTGGGCGTCGAGCGTGTAGTTCCAGTCGCCGTGGAAGCGGTGGCGGGTCATCGCCAGCGCGTCGACCTGGGCGTCGTCGACTTTCACTCCGGTGGGGTAGGCGCCGGTGTCGAGTTCGGCGCGGACCGTCAGTCCGGTGCGGGTGGTGGTCGCCGCAATGGACTGCAGAATGACTTCATGGCTGGTCAGGGGCCTGCCGCGCCAGTTCATGGAGATGTGGGAGAACAGCCGGTGCTCAATCCGATTCCACTTCGACGTGCCCGGAGGTAGGTGACAGACGGTGATTTCAAGGCCAGTCTCGGCGGCCAGGGCGGCAAGTTCGGTCTTCCACGCCCGGGTGCGGTAGCCGTTGGAGCCTCCGGCGTCGGCGGTGATGAGCAGACGCCGGGCGTGAGGGTAGTCGCCCTGTCCGGCCCCGCGCCACCAGCGGCGGATCGAGGCGACCGCGAAAGCGGCGGTGTCGTGGTCGGTGCCGACACTGACCCAGCCGGAGTTCCCGGCGATGTCGTAAATCCCGTACGGGATCGCCTTGCCGGGCCCCTCCCGGTCCAGGAAGTCATGCGTCTTGACCTTCACTGGATCGCCCGTGGGCTGCCACTCACGCCCCGCGTTCTTGTACTCGCCGACCATCTCCTTCTTCTTGCTGTCCACGCTGACCACCGGGTCCCCGGCGCCGATGTGGTCCTTGGCCTGCTCGTTGATGTAGTGGAACTGGGCATCCCGGTCCGGGTGCTGCTTGCCCTCCAGGGTCTTGGAGTTGGCCTGCAGGCTGAAGCCCTCCTCCCGCAGCAGGTCACCGACCGTGTCGGCGCTGACCCTGTGCCCCTGGCGGGTCAGCTCGGCGGCCAGGTTCCGGGTCGACTTGGTCGTCCACCGCAGCGGCGACATCGGGTCCCCGCGCATGTCCGGCTCGACCAGGGCCAGCAGCGCGGGCCGCAGCCCCGCATCAAGGTCAGCGGCCTTCTTCCGGCCGCCACCGGGCCGGCGGACCCGCCCCAGCGGCTCTACTCCCGCCTCCAGCTCATCCACCCCCTTCCGGACCGTCGTCTCGCTGGCGTCGGCTGCCCGAGCAACGGCCCGGATCCCACCGTGGCCCAGGAGACGGGCCTCGGCTCCCATCAGCAGACGCTGCTGCCGCTCGTCCAGGTGAGGGAACAACACCTCAAACTTCACCGCGAGTTGAACACGAATCTCATCGGGGATGCGCATACCACGCCAACGAACCGAATCACGGGAGGCAACATGTTGATTCTCTGCGAGCCCTTACGGGCCACCCCGCGATTGAGGCCAGGCACCGGCAGTCCTCAGGCCGGCACACCTCAAAACCAATCGTGGGGCAGCCCGTCAAGGCGTATCCATACGTCAGCGCCGAGCGCTCCGCGCGCCTCAGCGGAACTCGGCGAGCCGCGGCCGCAGCCCGAGGGCGGTGAGCGCTGCCACCGAGACCAGGGCTCCCAGGGCCCCCGGCAGCAGATCCGCCACGGCGGAGCGGCCGGCCTGGACCGAGGCGGTGAAGTGCCGGCGGTTGATGTCGGTGACCTGGTCCAGCGTCGTCATCCACGCCCCGAAGTGCGCGTTGGACGTGCCCGCCTCCCAGCCCATACAGAACGCGACGGCCTCGCGTTCCTTGCCCTGCGCGAGCAGGGCGCGGATCTTGCGGTCGTCGCGCTCGTACACGGCGTACGTCTCAACCGTCTGCTCCGCCGCGTCCCGCTCGCCGGCGAAGGTGATGTTGTCGAGTTCTCGCCGGAACTCGCCGGTGAAGCGCAGGTCGCCGTGGTCGGAGCGGTACGACTGCCACGTCGTGGCCAGCTCGTCGTCGTACGTCGCGAGGGTCGCGCCCTTGATCCCATACAGCTCCTGCGACTTGGTGAGGAAGCTCTGCGCGTACTGGTCCCGGCGCTCGGGGTCGAGGAGATAGCGGCTCTCGTCGGCATTCCCGTCGTAGGCGATCGCGCGGGCGCGGGAGAGCGCCACGACGGAGTCGAACGCATCACGCCGTGCCCCGCGCAGGTGCTCAGCGGTGGCCGACAGCGCCTGGACACCGAGGAAGACGGCGAGCACCGCGCAGACCGTGGCGGCCAGGACGCCGGGGTTGAGGATCCGGTGGAAACGGCGCGCCAGGTACCACTGGAGGACGCCGAGCGAGACGAGGAGCAGTACGCCGAGGACGACGGCGACAACGAGCTGGGTCGCCAGGGTCGAACGGGCTTGTGCATACCGCGCGTTGAACGCACTGTTGTTGGAGTCCACCAACTTCCGTGCGCCTGGCAGGAGGTGGTTCTGCAGCAGGTCGGTGGCCTTGCGGTAGTCCGCGAGTGCGGCCGGTTTGCCGCCGGTGCGGGCGTCGTTCTCCAGGGCGCGTCCTATCAGCTCCTGGTACTCGGCGAAGTCGTCGGTCAGGGACTCCACGGTGTGCTCGTCGGTGCGGTCGCCCTGGGCGGCGACGGCGAGCGTGCGCAGATCGTGGCCGATGGTGCGGCGCGCGTCCCCGTAGAACCCGACCGCCTTCGCATACGGCGTCGCCAGGCGCCCTTGGCCCGCATTCCCGCTGGACAGCAGGATGTTAGCGGCCTGCGCGTCCATGTCGTTCAGGGCGAGGTCGAGGTCGGCGGCGCTGGTGGTGCGCGGCGCGTCACTGTCGGCGACGCTGTCCCAGGTGCTGGCCGCGGCGAGTCCGGCCAGCGCGAACAGCAGGACCAGGGCCGCGGCGAGCGAGACCGTGGCCACGCGCAGGAGACGCAGCCGCCCGGGCAGGGAAGCCCAGTAGCGGCGGCGCAGAGCGGCCCACGCGGCCACGGCCTCGCGACGGAGGCGACGACGCCCCGGGACACCCGGCCGCGGCCCCCCTCCGGGCCGCAGGCCGGGTCCACCCCCGGGCCGGACGACCGGTCCGGGGTGTGGCTGTGCGCCGGTCCCGGCCCCCGCCTCAGGACGGCGCGTGGTGACGGCCATGGGAGTCCCCCTGTTCAGCGAAGCCGAGAACCTGGGGGAGGCCACAAGCCCTCCGACGTCACGCCACGGACGGTCGCCCGTGTCCCCCGTGTCGCTCAGTCTGGGACCGGTTTCGGCCAACGGCGTCGTCCGTTGATGATCTCCTGACGCTTTCTCAGGTGACCTTGACGACGCCTTGACGTCGCCCTCCGGCCGGCCGTAAGAGAGGCGCAAATTCCGCGCGCGGCCGGGCATTTCGAAGGTGCGGCCGGACTAGATTTCCCCTCGGTCGCCGGAGAGGCTTCGGACGTCAGTGACATGACGGCTTCGCCCCGGAAGCATCCTCGTACGCCTTCCTCCCCGAAGGCGTACGAATGGCCTCCCGGCGGCCGAGCACGCGGCGGCGTTCTCGTCGTCATCGCGCCGCCGATGTCCGTGCGCAGCTCTGCGGTGCCGGGAACCCCGGTACCGCAGAGCCCGGCGGCCACCAGTTCCCGTGTCAGCTCGACCGGTCGTCGGCGTGCCCCGGTGCGCTCGGGCCGGTTCCCCACCGAGGCTCGAAGGTCCCGATGATTCCCGCCGCTCCCCATCAGGCCCCGCCGTCCCGCCTTCAGCGCGCCCCCGGATCGGGGGGAGAGACGAAACGCCGGGCGCCGAGCGGGCTGTTCGAACCCGCCCAGCTCGTGCAGTCGTTCCCCGAGGCGCTGCGCAAACTGCACCCGCGGGTCCTGGTGAAGAACCCGGTGTTGTTCGTCGTCTCTGTGGGAGCCGTCCTCACGACCCTGTCCGCGGTACTCCACCCCGCCGTCTTCACCTGGGTCATCAGTGCCTGGCTGTGGCTGACGGTGATCTTCGCCAACCTCGCCGAGGCCGTCGCCGAAGGCCGCGGCAAGGCACAGGCCGAGTCGCTGCGCAGAGCCCGTACGGACACGGTCGCGCTACGCCTGCGCCACTGGAACTACGGAGCCGACCTGCGGCACGCCGAGACGGAGGCCGTGGCCGCCACCGACCTCAAACCGCTCGACGTCGTCCTGGTCGAGGCGGGCGAACTCATCCCCGCAGACGGCGATGTCATCGACGGCGTCGCGGCCGTCGACGAATCCGCGGTCACAGGGGAATCCGCGCCCGTCATCCGCGAGTCGGGCGGCGACCGCAGCGGCGTCACCGGCGGCACGACCGTCCTCTCCGACCACATCGTCGTCCGCGTCAGCGCCCGCCCGGGACACTCCTTCCTCGACCGGATGATCGCGCTCGTCGAAGGCGCTTCCCGGCAGAAGACCCCGAACGAGATCGCGCTGAACATCCTGCTCGCCGCGCTCACGATCATCTTCGTCCTGGTCGTCGTCACCCTCCAGCCGATGGCCGAGTACGCCGACGCCGCCCAGTCCACCACCGTCCTCGTCGCCCTCCTCGTCACCCTCATCCCGACGACGATCGGCGCGCTGCTGTCCGCGATCGGCATCGCGGGCATGGACCGGCTCGTCCAGCGCAACGTGCTCGCCATGTCCGGCCGTGCGGTCGAGGCCGCAGGCGACGTGGGCACCCTCCTCCTCGACAAGACCGGCACCATCACCCTCGGCAACCGCGAGGCCGCCGCCTTCGTCCCGCTGCCCGGCATCGCGGAAGACCAACTCGCCGGCGCCGCCCAGCTGTCGTCCCTGGCCGACGAGACACCGGAGGGCCGCTCCGTCGTCGTACTGGCGAAAGACCGGTACGGGCTACGGGCTCCCGCCGAGGGCGAGCTGAGCCATGCCCGGTGGGTGAAGTTCAGCGCGCAGACCCGGATGAGCGGCGTCGACCTGCGCTGGGACAACGGCGCGGTGTGCGCGATCCGCAAGGGTGCCGCCCAGCAGGTGATCGAGTGGGTGCAGATGTACGGCGGCCACGTCCCGCCCGAGGCACGCTGGTCAGCGGATTCCGTGGCCGCCTCGGGAGGCACTCCACTCCTGGTGGCCGTGCACGACTGGAACGGGCCGCGGGTACTGGGCCTGATCCATCTGAAAGACGTCGTCAAGGACGGCATCCGCGAGCGCTTCGCCGAGCTGCGCCGCATGGGCATCCGCACGGTGATGATCACCGGCGACAACCCGCTCACCGCCCGCGCCATCGCCGAAGAGGCAGGCGTGGACGACTACTTGGCCGAGGCGACACCCGAGGACAAGCTCGCGCTGATCAAACGGGAACAGGAGGGCGGCAAGCTTGTCGCGATGACCGGGGACGGCACGAACGACGCGCCGGCGCTGGCGCAGGCCGATGTCGGTGTGGCCATGAACACCGGCACCTCGGCCGCCAAGGAGGCCGGGAACATGGTCGACCTGGACTCCAACCCGACGAAGCTCATCGAGATCGTCGAAATCGGCAAGCAACTGCTCATCACGCGGGGCGCGCTGACGACGTTCTCCATCACGAACGACGTGGCGAAGTACTTCGCGATCATCCCGGCGATGTTCGCGGGCGCCTACCCGGGTCTGAAGTCGCTCAACATCATGGGCCTGCACAGCCCCACCTCCGCGATCACCTCGGCAATCATCTTCAACGCGCTCATCATCGTCGCGCTGATCCCGCTCGCACTGCGGGGCGTGCGCTACACGCCGTCTTCGGCGCACGACCTGCTGCGGCGCAACCTCATGCTGTACGGCCTCGGCGGGCTGGTCCTGCCCTTCGTCGGTATCAAGCTGATCGACCTGCTGATCTCCGGGGTGCCGGGTCTTGGCTGAACCGCGCACGCTCCCGCGCCCCGGCCGTCAAGGACACGTATGCGCACGTCAGAAGCACATCAGAGAACGGGGTTCCGGCTTGTCCGGAGCGTGCGGAACCGTTTCGATGGAGCCTGTGAACAGCGCCTGGCTCCTCTTCGACCGGCCGCCGAGTCCCGCTCGGCCGCTCCGTCGTGCGCCGCGCTGCCGGGAAACGCCCGCGTCCTTCTGACGCGCTTTTCCGTGAACCGAGGGGCGTCGTGATCCGATCCGGCGCCCCTTTTCCTCCTCACCTGCCCGCACGTGCGCCGCCCCCTCGCCGGGGCTGTGCGCGTGCTCGTACCCCTGGATGAGCCATGCCCGACTCCACCCTTTCCTCCCGTACCGTCCTCGTCACCGGCGCCACCTCCGGCATCGGTTACGAGACCTCCCGGCAACTCGCCGAGCGCGGTGCCATCGTGCTGCTGCACGGCCGTACCGCCGAGGAGGCGCGCGCCGCCGCCGACCGTCTCGTCGCCATCGCCGGCGTCGACACGGACCGACTGTGCACGTATGCAGCCGACTTCACCCGTCTCGACGAGGTCGAGGCACTCGCTCACAAGGTCGTCGCCGAGCACCCGCACCTCGACGTCCTCGTCAACAACGCGGGCATCGCGGCACCTGAGCGGCACACCGTCACCACGGACGGCAACGAGATCGCCTTCCAGGTCAACTTCCTCGCCCACTACCTCCTGACATGCCTGCTGGAACCCGCGCTCACCAGCGACCCCGGCGGCCGAGTCGTCAACGTCTCGTCGTCCCTGCACCGCACCGCGAACATCCAGTGGAACGACCCGAACCGCGCCCGCCGCTACTCCCGGCTCGCCGCGTACGCCCAGTCGCAGCTGGCGCTCACCGTCTTCGCCGCCGACCCGCGCGTCACCGCGGTCTCCGTCCACCCCGGTATCTGCGACACGGCGCTGATGCCCCTGTACGCGCACGAAGGCGTCACGCCAGCCGAGGGCGCGACGAACGTGGTCCGCCTCTGCGACCCGGCCATCGAGATCGTCAACGGCGCGTACTACGACCGCGCCGAGCGCGTCGAACCAGCCCCGGCCGCCACCGAGGACCGCACGATCAAGCGCCTCAACAAACTCGCCGACCTGCTCATCGGCCGCGCCGCTTGAACTTCCCTGACTTCCCTTCCACACGATGGAGTTGATGCCCATGTCGAAGCGCGCCCGCAAGAAGAGGGCCCGCCGCAAGAAGAAGGCGAACCACGGCCGCAAGGCCGGTCAGCGCTGAGCCCCAGGGGCGACCCCACCACACACCGGGGTCGCCCCATTACCAGTGAAGGGTGACCTCGTGATCCAGCTCCTCCCCGACCAACTTCCCGCCCTCTCCCGATGGTTCCCCGCCGCGGCACCCGGCCCCGCCACCCTCGCCGAGCACGCCCTGGCCACCGGAACCGGGCAATGGTGGGCCGACCGGGCGGTACACCCACGCACCGTCGCCATACGCTGCGCCGACCACGCCCTGCTGCGCGGTGACCCGGACGCCCTCACCACCGGGGATCTCACGCCGCTGGCCGACTGCTACATCGACGCGCCCGACCGCTTCCTCCCCGCCCTCGCCACCACCTTCGACCAGGTCACCCCGTGGGAGCGCATGGTGTACGTACAGCGCACGACGCCCTCCTCGACACCCCGTCTCCCGTGGGGCGTGACGGTGCGACGGCTGGCACCCGAGCACGCCCCGGCCCTCGCCGAACTCGGCACCGACGCGGCCTGGATCCACGGCACATGGGGCGGACCGACCGCGCTCGCGGCCTCCGGCCTCGGCTGGGCCGCCTTCCACAAGGACCGCGTCCTCGCCATCGCCTGCGCCTACTTCCTGAGCAGCACGTACGAGGACATCGCCTGCGTCACGGTCCCCGAGCACCGGCGCGAACGCCTCGCCGTCGCCTGCGTCACCGCCCTGTGCACGGACATCGCGGCCCGCGGCCACACCCCGAGCTGGTCCTGCTCCAGCGACAACCGCCCCAGCCGCCTGCTCGCCTGGACCGCTGGCTTCAGACTGGAACGCGAGTACGTCCACTACGCGGCCGGAAGTCCCGCACAGCACGACCACCTCACCGCATAGCCGCCGCATCACCGCACGACCCCGGACACCGCGCGCGCAGGCAAGAGATCCGAAAGACACCCGTGCAGAGCACCGGTGACGGCTCGCGCGTTCACAGAGGCGACAGGGGGAGGCTCGCGCTTCCACGGTGATGCGGTGTGCCCGGGAACTGTTCCGGGCACACCGCATCACGCCGCCCAGGCGTCAGCCGATACCGAACGGCTGCTGGCCTTGTTGGCCGAACCCGCCGCCCTGCTGGCCTTGTTGGCCGAACCCGCCGCCCTGCTGGAGCAGCGCCACGATCGCTGTCGGCAGCGCCTGCTGCACGGACTGCTCCACCGCATGCTGGATGCCGGTGTGCAGCGAGCGGTGCAGCGCGAGAGCGAGGTATGGGTGCGCCTGCTGGGCCGTGCCCTGCTGCTGGAGCTGCTGCTGGATCTGCTGGATCTGGTGGAAGGTCTGCTCCACTCGCTGCGCGACCTCCTGGCTCGCCTGCTGACAGGCCTGCTGGATCACCTGCTGGACCACCTGGGCGAGCTGCTGCTGACCACCCATCTGCGGGCCGGCCTGCTGCATGGGTTGAGTACCGGTCATCGCCGACATGAATCCTCCATTCGAGGCCATCAACGGGAAGACGGCATAGGAATTTATGCCGTCTTTGTCCGATAGGCTTGAGGATCTGAACGCTAGGTTGGTGTCGACTCCACCGCAATCGGAAGACCGGCTCCCCCCCGTTACCGCGTTCGGATTGCCGCCTCCACCGGCAAACGAGTGAGGTTTTCTCAGTGACGTGATCTTCGTAAAGCGGCGTGAATCGCCTGCGCTTGTGCGAGGCGGATGAGCGGTACCCGGCCACGGACAGGCCAGACGTTGACCTCAAGCCGGTACGCGCCCGTCAGCCATGGGCCGGTCATCAGGGCAGATTCACGGTCGCGGTACAAGTCCATGCGCTTCCAGCGATGACGCTGGGGTTAGGCGCAACGGGATCGTCACCCAACCGCGGGGGGAAATTCCGTCCGCCGCGCAGCAGCAGCCGGGACAGGCAAGTATCAAACTTGACTGCTCGGTCCTGCGTCCCAGCTCCCAACGCGCACACGCCGAACGCGGCAAGACCCGGGCCCGCGCTGCCACCCGGCCCAGGGGGGCCGGCAGCACGCCGGCGCGCGATGCGCGCAGTGCCGATTCCCGGGCCCGGTGGACGGTGTTCTGTCCCGGGAGGTTGTGGACAGGTGACGCAGGTCTCGGCTGAGGGATCTTGAAATGGGTGAGGGCCTTCTGGCCTGGTGTGGATTGCGACGTCTACGCCCGGCGACAGAAGGGCCCTCGTGCCCATCGAGCTCACCGACGACGAGTTCGAGGCGCTGTCGAAGGCCGGATCCTAGTCAGAGCTGTCCCATAACTGATCTTGAGGTCGACAAGGCCGCGGTCAGCGGGGCGAGATTGTGCAGGCGTGCGATGCCCGGCATGGTTGTGTTCCGTTTCCGAAGCGGGGAGTTCATCTCCTCGGCGTCGACGGCGCGGCATCAGGTCGGCTGCACAATCTCACCGCCCGCCTCATATCGACTGCACTTATTAAGCGGACCGTGAGACACCGCAGGTCAGCGGCAGCGACCTCAGTGAATCTGGCGGGGATGCACCAGGAGCTGAGACAACCGCAGATGAAGCAGCGTGAGACGCCGCAAGAAGCCGCAGGTCACAGCATCGGCGTATGCCGCGAAGCCCGAGACCCTACAGCCAGCCTACGAGCTGACACCGTAATGGGCATATCTCTCAAAAGATTTGAATAGGGCGCGCCGGTCTGGGAACTGCGTCCAGGGAAAGCCATCCAATGAACGGAGCGCGCCGTGATCATCAAATCAATGCACGACATGGGCATCCGCAGCGAACACGCCTACCTCGCCGGCATGGCATCCATCGGTCTCAGCGTCGCCGCCTGGGTAACCTCACTCAAAGTCGAACCCAGCCTCGGCCTCGACCGCGCCGACCGGTGGGGGCTCTTCGTCGGCGAATGGGCGCCTACCTTCTTCGGCCTCGGCCTCGCCCTCTCCCACTACGAACAGCAGGACGGCACCCTCAACGCCACCGTCCACGAAATCCGCGAACAGCAGAAGCAGAAGGTCGGCTGACGACACGCGACTGCTCGTCCTCGTCTCGCCAGGAGTGAGCAGTCGCGCCTCCGAGGGTGCGGCAAACACGGGGCGCAGCACAGGCGCGAAGCCTCCCGCGGGGAGCCGGGAGGAGCGGCGGGCCCGCCGCTCGCAGTGAACGGCAGGGCCCGAAAGGGCTGTCAGTGCCAGCAGCGATGATGCCCGACCCCGACGCCACACCCCGGGCAGCCGCCGTCACCTACGACAAGGCCAGCGCCGAACAGACAGCAGGCCGCCGCGATGGCGGAAGCGCCGGGCGAGCCGTGCGCCATCGGCATCCAGGCGCACACCACCTCCTGCCGCAGCGCGGACCTCTCCGGGCCGTCCGGCAGGGCGGCGATACGGCGGAACGCCGCGGCGGTGTCCGGCGCGTCGTCGTAGCGGTCACGCGCTCCGCAAGCCCTGCGTGCGTACGTCCGGCAACGTGTCTCCCACTTCGGTGGCGTCACTCACCGTGGGAGCCGGCAGACCGCACACAAGAGAGCAGCGACAGCTGCTCCCGCGGGCGTGCCTCCGGTGCGAAGCACCTCGGGACAGCCGCGGTTGCGTGGCACAGAGCTTGTTTGAAAGCGGGCTGCCTGGGACCTATCTCCACGTTCGCCGACCGCGCGTCCCGTGGGCGACGCCCCTGGTCGGTCACGTCTGAACCGGATGCCTAACAGGCAACGTGGCAGGCACCGTTGACCAGTTCGTGTAGGCCGGCGGCCGCGTGGTCGGCATCGCCGCAGATACACAGTCGGGCATGAGACACCCCGCGCACTCGATGCACGGCTGCCCTCGCGCGCCGCCTCCTCCCACACCCAGCTGCCGTGGCTGACCGGCGGGGCCGTCATGGGCCTGTCCGGCAACCGTGGAGCATGCCGTGCGCCCTGCGCACCACCAGCTCACTCGCCCTGGCCTCCGCCGTCGGCATCGCCGCCAAGTCGGCCTCCGGCCAACGGCTTCCACCCCGGCCCGCTACCCGGGCGTTGCCGACCGGGCACGCGGCCGCCGTCGCGGCTTACGCGACCGCCGTCACCCTGGTCACCCGGGCTGGGAGCCGCGCTCATCCCCTTGGCCACGGCAGCCTCCGTGTTCCGCGCAGCGTTTCCCATCCGCGGGGCCTGGTTCTTGATGCCGGTGATGCACGCGTGGTCGGACGTCATGCGCTTGAGTCCGATCCGGCCGGACGGGACCCTTGGCCGCCAGCGCGGTCAACGAGTATGCCGTCCTCTGACGTATGACGATATGCCAGCCGTTGGGCGTGCGCCTGCCTCGCGCGCTTCTCCAGTTCCGGCATCGCACACACGGGCACCCGAGCAGCCCACCCATACGCCAGGAAGTTGTTCTTCAATCCTTTATGGATTGATTGGGGTGCCGGAGTTGCTCAGTAGAGGCGCCACCCAAGCCTTGACCGCCGCCGATACTGGTCCCTCCGGGGCTACAGACTTCTGGCGGCAGTCCGCGAATCAGAGGCAGCCGCTGATCACGCAGCGAAATCACCGTCCGCTGTTCAGTGGTGGGCGTCGCTGGTCTGGCGGAGTTGGTCGGCGTGATGGGTGATGGTGGCGATGCGGGCTGCGAGGTCGGGGTGGTTGGGCTTGAGGTGTGGGTGGGTGTCGGCGAGTGGGGCGATGAGGTTGGCGGCGTCGTTGTCGGCGAGGGCGTCGGCGAGCCGGGCCAGGGGTGTGCGGGCACGAGTGGGGAGGTCGGTGAGGGCGGTGATCTGGCCGGCGAGTTGGCGTAGTTCGGCGGCGTTGGTCCGGGCCCAGGCGGTGATGGTGCGGTCGGCGGCGCGGCGGTTGCGGGTGGCTTGTACGCGCTGTTCGCCGGTGGTGCCGGGTATTCCGGGGCGTACACGCAGGTAGCGGCGTTCGGCGGCCTGGCGGCTGGCGACGCCCAGGGGGTGGGCGAGGTCTGCCCAGCTGGAGCCTGCTGCCCGGGCTGCCTCGATCAGTCCAGGTTCCCATCCTGCGAGTTGGTCGCGCAGTTCACGCAGCAGGAGGAGCGCGGCCAGGGCCTGGTCCGCACTGGCTTGTCCGTCCTGCGGTTGCGCTCCGGTCTGGGGGGTCTGGGCGGTGCGGACGGCTTCGTTGATCGTGTTCAGCGCTGCCGCGGCGGCGAAGAACGAGGTGGGGTCACGGGGCTCGGGGGAGGCGTTCATGGAGATCCTCTCGGACTGTCACCCTTTGGACGACACTTCACTTGTCATCGTTTGGATGACATGTTACAACGGTGTCAGACGAAGCGCATTGGCAGTTCCTGCCAGACCTGTGGAGGTGTTTTCGCGATGTTGATGCGCACCGACCCGTTCCGCGAACTCGACCGGCTCGCTCAGCAGCTGACGGGTGTGACCGGTACCTGGTCCAGGCCCTCGGCGATGCCGATGGACGCCTACCGTGAGGGCGAGGAGTACGTGATCGCCCTCGACCTGCCCGGTGTCGCGAAGGACGCGATCGACATCGATGTCGAGCGGAACATGCTCACCGTCAAGGCCGAGCGCCGCCCGGTCGTGAAGGCCGACGACGTACAGATGGAGCTCTCCGAGCGGCCCCTGGGTGTCTTCTCCCGCCAGCTGGTGCTGGCGGACACCCTGGACACCGACCGCATCACGGCCGACTACGAAGCGGGGGTGCTGACCCTGCGGATCCCGATCGCCGAGCGCGCCAAGCCCCGCAAGATCGCGATCGGCGGGGAGTCCGAGCACAAGCAGATCAGCGGCTGAGGAGCCAGTTCCCCGGCCGCGCCGACGGCGGAGGACGGGCATCGATCTCCCCCTCTGGTCCCGTCCTCCGCCCTACGTCCATCGCACAACGACGTGAAGGGGGCAGTGGTGGCCATGCGATGGGAAGCATTCCTCGACCACGTGCAGGAACGCGGCGAGTACGCCACACCCCAGGAAGCCGAGCGGGCCGCGCGTACCGTTCTGGCGCTGCTGGGCGCGCATCTGGTGGGTGAGGTCCGGGCCGAGCTGGCCGCCCGGCTCCCGGAGACCTTCGCCCTGGTTCTTCTCAACCCGCTGCAGGCCACCGAGCCGCTCCCGCCGGAGCGGTTCCTGCGGGCGACCGCGGCGTGGATCGAGGGAGCCACCGAACGGACCGCGGCCTGGGACGTCAGTGCCGTACTGAGCGTGACCGCCGATGCGGCGGGCGAGGAACTCACCCGCCGCATCCTGCTCCAGCTCCCCCCGGGGTACGACCTCCTCTTCGGCCGTCCCGAGCGCGCCTGAGCCCAGGAACGCGTGACCCGCTCATCAATTCAGCAGGGCCGGCCGGCGCCCACCCCCGCCGGCTCTTCCCACAGGCGACAACGCCTTTGCACGAGAAAGGCAACCACTCCCGATGCTTCCGCTGCGTGAACCGGCGACTGCCCGACCCGGCATGACGTTTCACCAGATGCTGGAAAGAATCCGGTACGAAGGCGCGTATCCGACCCGGGAGCGGGCCGAGGACGTCACGCGTGCCGTGCTGGGGGCCCTGGGCCGTCAGCTCTCCGGCGACGAACGCGTCGACCTCACCGCTTGTCTCCCCTCCGAGGCCGCCCTCGTGTTCACCAGCCAGATCCCCGACCTTCAACCGCTCACCGGCTGGGGCTTCGTCAAGGACCTGGCCACCCGCACGGGTGCCACCCCCGCGGTCGCGCGCTGGGACACCGGAGCCGTCCTCGCCGTCCTCGGCCGCCTGGCCGGCCCCGGTCTCCTGGACCGCATCCTCACCCAGCTCCCGTCCGGATACACGCTCCTGTTCGGCCGCGCCGAACTCACCCAGGCCGCCTGACCGTTCCGGGTGGGAACAAGCGGGGACAGCAGCCGTAGTTCAGGACGTGGCTTACGGTGAAGGGGCTCCGGCGATGTCGCCGCCGGAGCCCTGTGCGGGCGCCAACAGCCGTGTGAAGCCAACTGGGAATCCTGTCGCCAGCTGCCATCGCCTGCGGGTCAGGCGTCCGCCGTGCGGCGCGGTTCGACACCGGCCCGGTGTTCTTCGTTGATGCGCCGGGCCTCTTCGAGCTGGTCTTCGAGGATGACGATGCGGCAGGCGGCCTCGACCGGAGTGCCCTGGTCGACGAGTTCGCGGGCGCGAGCGGCGATCTTCAACTGGTAGCGGGAGTAGCGGCGGTGGCCGCCCTCCGAGCGCAGGGGCGTGATCAGGCGGGCTTCACCGAGCGCCCGCAGGAAGGCGGGTGTGGTGCCGAGCATTTCGGCGGCCCGTCCCATGGTGTAGGCAGGGTAGTCGTCGTCATCGAGACGACTCAGAGAGTTTTCTGCGGTCATTCGCACCTCTGTCGTGGGAACGCATCGGGGGGCCCTGGTGCCGTACGGCACCAGGGCCCCGAGGGATAACACCATCTGCCGGCCTACTGCGGTGCCGGCCTTCTGTTTCCGCTCGCTCTCCCGGGAGAGGGGGATGCGTGCGGGGATCGCGTATGCGTGACCGTGGGACCACCTTCCGTTCCGGGGCCTGCGGTACCCGGGCCGACTACGTCCTTGCCCGGGCGATCCTGATGGCGTCTGCCTCCTTCTCCTCTTCCTGATCCATCTCCTTGCACCTGCGTACCGCTGGCGGCCCCTGTGAGCCGCCCAGCCCGGCAGTCAGCGAGAGGACCCCGAGATTCCGTCGGCCCCGCCGCTCTACTGCCGTGCCAATACCTGCTGGTGCGCGGCAGTTTCGTGTCTGCCGCGCCTTCCTGACTTCCTGGCTACGGGCAAGACATTAACCCCCGTGATTCCGAATGTCTACTCCCGCCATGACAGATTTTCTGCATGCCGCAATGATGGTGTTCTGTCGTCCAGGTACGCCGAAAAGCTGCACCGGGACGCGTGGAAGCGGGGAGCAGGGGGCATACCACCTGGCACTGCAAAGCAGGACAACCGATACACCAGGACACGAGTGGCGGCCGAAGCTTGCTCCGAGGACGGCGTGAGACGGCGGGGCTTCCGCGCCTCTCACGGACGCCCCTATGATTGGGGATCGATCTCACGGAACACTGCCCTCGGCGCAAACTGGCGCTGGAGATTCAAGCGTGCCGTCACCACACCTCAGGCCCGCCGCCGTGCCACTCGATGACCGGTGAGTCCGCCACATCGATCTCATCCATACCAGCCCAGCCCGGCCGCCGCATGATCTCGGCCAAACCACGCAGACTGCAGGCCGCCTCCACGTTCTGCCCGTCCACGCGCGCTTGGCGCCCCTCCCCCTTGATGGGCGGGCAAACGATCACGGAACGTTCGGTCATTCGGCAAGCATCGCCCGCAGTCACACCCCGCGCATCCGGACGTAGCCCGCGGTGCCTTACCGGACGCTGTGCTGTTCCAGGAGGCGTGCTGGTTCGCCTGAACACGCGTACGAAGGGTGCGCTCGATACCTTCGCCGAGCCGGCCGAGGGTCGGCGGGATCTCATCAACGCTGCCCAGGGCGAGAGGCACGTTGGGCAAAGCCGGGCGTGCTCCTCTACGCCGACCGCCCGGTGAACGGCAGCGGCCGGCGGTACGCAGCCCTCGACGCCGAGCACTCACGGCCCACCAAACGGGAAGTCAACGACCTCTCAGTGAACGAGTGCTTTGCGCAGCCCGGGTTTCGATGCATCGGCCCACGCGGCCGGCAGTTCCCGTTCGCGCCCTTTGGCCACGGCTTGCTCCTGGCCGTACAGCAGGCCCCAGGTGAAACCGGGCTCGCCTGCCGCGTGCGCCGCCAGAGCCAGGTGCCGCAGGGCGTCCCGCGCGACGACGGTGTCCTGATGGTCCCCGAGCACCTTCTGTACGGCCTTGACGCGCTTGCCGAGCCGCTTGGCGGGTTTGCCGAGCGAGGCGCGCGCCGGTTCGGTGGCGTACCGTGTCTTCTTCGCCGCCTTGCGGGCCTGGCGGCTCCGGCGAGGCCAGCGACGTCCCACCGCCGGAATGAACGCGCCCAGAGAGCGGCGAGGCGTCGCCCCCGTGACCGCTCCGGCGTCCCGTGAGGCCCCGCTCGCGCCCGGCGCCCCGCCCGGCCGGCATGCTCGGGGCGACCCGCCGCGGGCCGGCCACCGGGCGACCGTCGGGCGCGCGCCACCCACTCGAGGTATTTCCTCCACGGTGTGCAACAGAGAGCCGGAGCGAACACGGAGCCGCTCCAGAGGCACAAGGTGGGCTGACCACACCCTGGCTCAAGGGCGGAGGCAGAGCCAGGCACCGAACCTCGGCCAGCCCTGATCGTCGGCGGTGCCGCGCGCAGCCTCCCAGCCAGGGCGTCCGAGCGACCTCGACGGGGCCTCCAGATGTTGAGGGAAGCGACGACCGCCGGTGGGCTCGGGCCGCCGGGACTGGAACGATGTTCTAGCCGCTCAGGGCCTGTTGGAGCATGGGATAGCAGGGCATCACAGTGTCGAGGCCAACGAGCTGAAGGACGCGCAGGATGTAGGCGGTGGGGCCGGCCACGCGTACCCAGCCCTGGATGGCAGTGGCGGCCTGGCGAGCCCCGATCAGGGCGTTGATGCCCGTGGAGTCCATGAAGGTCACCTGACTCAGGTCCATCACGGTGTGCCGGGTAGCTTCGCCGTCGGGGCCCAGGAGCGCGCGCTGGATCTCCGCGCCGGTAGTGAGGTCGACTTCGCCACGCAGCACAAGGCCGTTGTCCAGGGCGGAGAGAACGACCGTCTCCTCGCGGTACGGACCCTGCACCGACCTGATGACGTCGTGGACGACCCCGACGGTCAGGAGCCCCGCGAGCAGTTCATCGTGGCCGAGCTGCTCCACACCGTCCGCCTCACCATCAGGAACCAGACCCTCGACGCGGAGCCGTTCCTCGTCGTCGGCCTGATTGCCGGCATCCGCAAGGTGCTCATCGTGACGGCCGAGGCGGAGAAGTCCTTCCGGTGGAACGTCGAGGGGATCGAACTGCTCATCCTGGCGGGGCTGATCCTCGTGATGGCGACAGCGGCGTACGTGTGGCGGCGCTCGACGCGGCCGGGAGACTACTTCCCGCTCCTGGAGGCTCGGCGCTCCCCGTCGCCGGCGCCGTCACCCACCCCGGGGCGCGGGTCCTGATCCGTCACCTTCCGCCGCCTCGGCCGCCCGCACCCGCTGCTCCTCGCGAGCGGAGCCGACGTCCCGTTCCAGGGGTGTGCGGCTCACGGCCGTCGCGAGGTCCTCCAAGGCTTGCTTCTGCAGTTCCGCCCCGCGCCGCACCGCCGGGCTCCGGTCCCCGGCGGCGGAGCCCTCCCACGCGTGGAGCGCCTCCTCCACGCGCCCCCAGTCCGGATTCCTGTGCTCGCGCACGTCGACCGCCGCCTGCGCGGTGTCCGCCTCCAGGGCCTCGGCGAACCGCTCCGCCTCGGGGACGAAACGGCTGTCGGCCCGCGGGACGTGGCTCTCCATGAGCATCGCCGCCCGGCCGAACCCCTTGAGCGCCTCCTGCGCCTCCTGCGCCTCGCGCGACGTCAGACCCCTGGGGCGGACCGGTTCCTGCCTTGCCCGGTCGTATGCCTCCTGCCAGGCGGCACGTGCCTCCCTGCTCGCCAGCAGTGCCCTGCGCATGTCGGCGTGATGCTCCCGGGTCGGTTCGGCGTAGCTGCGGAGCACCGCGGCCGCGTAGCGGCCGTTGGCGGCGAGCCAGTCCGCAAGCCGGCCCGGCAGCCGGGGTGTCTCCCATGCGGGGAACACCACGTACGCCAGCATTGCCAGGGCCCCGCCGAGCAGGGTGAGCACCACCCGCTCCGGGACCGTCTGCTCCCATGCCTGGCCGCCCATGCCGAGCAGGAAGACGACGTACGCGGCAGTGAAGCACTGGGAGTAGGCGTAGCCGGTACGGTTCAGCGTGTACGACAGGCCCGCCGAGACCACCGCCAGCGCGCCGAACACATGGGCGTCCGGGCCCAGGGCCCGCACCATCCCGGTGGCGAGCGCGACCCCCGCCAGGGTCCCGGCGAGACGGGCCACCGCGCGCGCGTACGTCCGGTGGAAGTCCGGCCGCATCACCATCACCGAGGTGATGGGCGCCCAGTAGCCGTGGCCCAGGGGTAGCCGGGCGGCGATCAGGTAGCCGAGCGTGGCCACCGCCGCCAGGCGGACGGCGTGCCGGAACACGGGCGAGTCCCGGCGGAGCTCACGGCGGACCGCCCGGACGACGACCGGGACCAGCCGGAACATTGTCGGGCGCACCAGGAACTGGGCGCTCGTCGAGCCGGGCGGCATGGGCGTCCTCCCGGAGACGCTGCCGCTCCCGGCGATCTCCAACGCCTCGCCGAGCAGTTCCACGAGCCGCTCGGCGGCCTGCCGCGCGGGGCCCTCCAGCACCTCGTGCTCCTCGTCGACACGCAGGACGTCCGTGCTCCCGGGCCGCACCTCGGCGGGAGTGCCGCGGCGGATCGAACGAGCGGCCGCATCCAGGACGTCGGCGGCCGCGTCGAGCAACTCCCGCGCGCGGTCCCTCCCGGGTCCCTCCGCCGGGGCGCCGACGTCCGGGTCGGCGAGCGCGGCGACGACCGGCCGAATGCGCTCGGCGAGTCCTCGGGGGCCGTGGAGGACGGGGGGACGGGTGCGGGCCTGTGACGGCGTCACGGCGGCCGCGTCCCGGGCCGTCATCAACGGCTCCGGGTCGAACGGGGCGGTCGGGTCGTGCCGCAACCGGCGGGCGTAGTCCGCCACGGCGGCCAGGGCGTCGGCGAGCGCGTCACGATGCGCTCCCCAACGCCGGATCGGGAACAGCAAGATCAGCACGGCCTGCGTCACGCCCCCGAGTGCGATGACCCCGGCGTGCTCCAGGGCTCGCCCGACGCTCGTGGGCAGGGTGATGGTCACCAGCATGCTGCCCACGGTCGTCGCTGCGACGATCCCAGCGGTCGATCCGACGGCCCACGCCATTCCCGCGGCAAAGGCCCATACGGCCAGCAGCGGGAGGAACGTGACGAGTCGCCCCGCGGCCAGGTAGCCCACGAAGGTGCTGAGCGCCAGACCCGCGCCCGCGCCGAGCGCGATCACCTTGCGTGGACGCCAGGTGCGCTGGAAGGTGGCCCCACCCGCGGAGTAGGCACCGAGGGCGGCGGACGCGGCATACGCAGGGGAGACGAGCCACAGCGCCGCCCCGACGACGATCGCCACCCCAGCGGCCGTGCGCAGCGCGAGCAGGGGCTCCAGCCGCGTCTCCTCGATCGTGAGCCCGGATCGCACGACCTCTCCGAAGGCCCGCAGCCACGTCACGGGTGTGAGCCTAGCCGGAACACCCCGCCGGGTCGCATCGGCCTGGTTGAGGTGCGGCAACCGTCGGGCAGGGAACCCTCCCACACGCCCCGCGAACAGGCCGGCGGCCGCAGCCGCTGGACGGGGTGCAGCCACTGCGGACACTGCTGAGCGTCCGCCGTCCGTCCTACCGGGCCGGAGCGCTGGCAATCGCCGTTGGTTCAGGTCCGACCGGAGCGCGGGCGATTGCCCCCAGCCCCGGCCGGAGGACGGGCGGGACGGCGGCCCCGGGTCGCCTACCGCTTGTGGCCGTTCCCGTGTCCACTCGGATGCAGGACCACCTTGGTCCAGCCCTCGTCACGTGCGTCGAAGTGCTCGTAGGCGGTGGGGGCCTCGTCCAGGCTGAGTGTCGCAGGGGTGTTCGATCTTCGCGTCCGGTACGTCCTTCACCGTGACCGTTCGCGGGCCTTCATATACCGCTGCTTTCATGATCGCTTCCTTCGGTGCCGCGGCATGACCGCAGCACGGGTGCGATGGAGACGGCGTACCGAGCCTGACTCCCGGGAGTTGGTGCGACGGGGTCCATGGCTCCGGCATGCCTCGTTCACCCGGTTCAGGTGGAACGGCACTGCACCCCTCGGACATCGCGCTGCTGCTGCGACAGCTGCACCGGCTCGTCGACGCCGGCAACACGGTCGTCCTCGTCGAGCACGACCTGGACACGATCGCCACCGCCGACTGGGTCATCGACCTCGGGCCGGGCGGCGGCGACGCGGGCGGGCGGGTGGTCGCGGCGGGCCCGCCGGCCAAGGTGGCGAGGGCCCGCCCCAGCGCCACCGCGCCCTATCTCGCGGCCCGGCTCGCGCGCTCATGACGACGGCGCGAGGGGCTGAGCATCGGTCAGCCGGGTTCGGGGCGCAGGGTCGCGCGCGTCGATGCTGCGTTCCAGCTTGTGGCGGATATCGCTCGCGAGGTGCCCCGTCTGGGCCCATTCCGCCGGGTCAGCTGGGCATGGGGTGGTGCGCCCGGGCGAACTGCTCCACGACGGCGGCGCAGAAGGCGGGCAGGTCGGCCGGGCTGCGGCTGGTGACCAGCTGCCCGTCGACGACCACCTCCTGATCGGCGACGACCTCCGCGCCGGCGTTGCGCAGGTCGGTGCGGATGCTGGGCCAGGACGTCAGGCGACGGCCGCGCACGGCGTCGGCTTCCGCCAGGGTCCACGGGCCGTGGCAGATCGATGCGACCGGTTTCCCGCTGGCCATGAAGTCCTTGACGAACTGCACCGCGTCGCGGTCCATGCGCAGCTGGTCAGGGTTCATGGTGCCGCCGGGCAGGAGCAGGGCGTGGTAATCGTCGACGGAGGCGTCGGCGACCAGGCGGTCCACGCGGAAGGTTCCGGCCGCGTTGAAGTCGAACCGGCGGGCCTGGATCTCGCCGGGGTGGAGCGAGACGATCTCGGTCTTCGCCCCTGCGCCCTGCAACGCACCGCGCGGCTCGTCAAGTTCCACGCGCTCGACGCCCCTTCACGAGTCGCTGGTTGTACGACGCGAGCGGTAGGGACACCCGCCAGGGCCTGTCCGCATCTCTTTTCCGGACCGGGGACTGCAAGGCCCGGCCGAAGATGCCCCGAGCACTGTCTGCGCGCGGTCAGTGAAAGCTGCCGTCCGAGTGGGCGGACGACCTTCGTCCAGCCGTCGTCGCGGGCGTCGAAGTGCTGGTATCCGTGTATCCGTCTGCTGCCTTGTCCAGTATGAGTTCGTGGGAGACGATCCAGGACGGCTCGGCCTTCCCGGCCTGGACCAGGCCGCCGGGCGAGCTCGGCGGCGTGCCAGACGGTGGGGAACATGCCGGAGAGCATCACGTAGTCGGTTCGCCGCTCCCTGGCCTCTTCCGGCAACACCAGGCAGTTGTGGTCGCCGCAGGTAACGCGCAGCAGTTCGGCCCGCCCGCCGTTGTAGGGACCCACGTCGGCGAAACCGTAGGCGGCGCCGGCCATTTCCTGGCCAGGCGACCAGTCGCGCTGAAACCGCGATCGCGAATCCCCGAGCACCTGCGGCGCGACCCGGGCCTCGGTGAAGGTTCCCAGTCTCCACCTTCCGCCCCCCGTCCGGCATCGCACCGGGGCACTGCTACAGCAGCCGGTCGAACACCGCGGTCACGCCCTCCCAGTGACTGGTCTGCGGGTTCTTCACATCCGGATACATGATTTTGAACGTCTCGGCGAGGGCGACACTGAGACCGCCGATGATCTCGGGGTAGCGCTCTTCGGCCTCCTGGGTAGGTGTCCTGTCGAGGGGAGGATGCCCGGCGAGCTGTTCCAGGATCGGCTTCAGCTCGACCTCCTCGTCGAGCCGCCGGAACCGGTGGATGCACTCCTGGAGGCCCTTGGTGATCGGCAGGTCCCACGGTTCGACGGTATCCCTGCCGTTGGCCTTGGCTGACGCCTGGCCGACGACCAGGAGGTCGTAGAGCTTGGCGTCGACGAAGTCGCCGTACCGCTTCAGGTCGTTCCTGTCCACGTCGAGGCTTGCGGCAGCGCGGAAGAACCTCTCGAACTTCGACACACCCATCACGGTCATGCCTCTCGCCTCCTCACCGGGAACGGACGACGTCGTTCGCTCCCGCCCGCGCCGCCATCGGCTGTTACCCGGTCGAGATTCGCACAGCCCCCTGCTGAGCGCCTCCGCACCCCAGGCCGAAAAAGGGCACCCCCTCTTCCCCTGGCAGAGCAGCATGAAGTGCGCAGGCATCCCTCGGCCAGCCGTACGGCCGTCCGCAGGAGGCTGCACGGCGTTGCAACGCCTCGAACGAGAATTGCTGACCGGACGACGCGACCAGCTCGGGGAAGCGGGACTGTATTAGGGCACCCCGCATTAGGGCACCCCGCCGAGAATGGAACAGGACCGGGCCCGGCGCAGGGGCCGGGCTAAAGAGTGGGCGGCGGCGGTAGCCGTCCTTCTTCAGACACGCCCCGGAACGTTCGTGCAGGAGATGGTGCTGCCACGTACCCACCCGAACACCACGAAACGACGACGGGTGCTCGAGGCGCAGCGCAAGGCCGGCGATCCCTGCACCGCGCGGACGGTGAAGCCGTCCATCAGAGACGTCATCCCCCGCACACGCGAGACCGGACAACCAGCACAGACACACACCGACCCTTCCGGCCCAGACACCACCCACAACAACCCAACCACCCTCCACACAGTCGACCCGTGGTACGTCGGGCTGCTCCACAGCAGGGCGTCGGCGGCCTGAACGGTGTCCGCAAGCCGGCGGGCGGACGGAGAGATCCCGTGCTCGGACGTGTAGAACGGAAGATCCAACCGCTTGAGGTCGATCACCTGGGTGTCGGCGCCCGCCTCGGCGGCCCCCTCGACCGCCACCGGCCGCCCAGCTCGGCCCTGGGGGCGCTGCTCGACCTGGTCGACCTCCACGTCATCGCCCTGTGACGCCCGGGCCGCGGCCCGGGCGTCACCCGTCGGTGGTGTCCGGCCCCCTGCGTTCGCCTCGCTCCGGCCGCGACATCTGCCGCAGCATCCGCTGACGCTCAGGCTGCCGTCGTCCACAGGCGGCGTCGGACACCTTCTCGGCCCCTTCGAGGCTGGTGCCGAAGGCCCCGCCGATCATCGCGATGGCGGTGATGAACCAAGGCCCCCGTCTTCTGGCGCGACGTTGATCAACCGAGGAAGGGCCACCCACCCACTGCAGCTCTGTAACAGGGCAGCCCGCCCAACTGCCGTCACTGACACCGATCGCACGAAAGTTCTAGCGAGGCATCAGCCGGGGCCGCCCAGCACGATCTTCCACACTCGGGTCGCCACCTGGAGGTTCAGCCGGTCCTCGACGTTCGCGAGGTCGTTGCCGCTGATGTCGCGGATGCGCTGGAGCCGATAGCGCAGCGTGCTGCGGTGGATCGCGAGGGAGTCCGCGGTCTCGTCGTAGTTGCCGCCGCAGTCGAAGTACCGGGACAGGGTCTCCACCATGGCCGTGTGGTGCCGGGAGTCGTAGTCGATGAGCTGCCCGAGCCACTCCTGGACGAACGTCTCCAGTTCCCGGTAATCGTTGCCAGGCCCCAGGATGCGGTAGAGGCCGAGCTCGTCGAAGAACGTCGTGCCGTAGTGCTCGCGGGAGTGGCGGCGTACTTCCAGGGCGCGCTGCGCCTCCTGGTAGTGGTGGGGGATGTCGTCCAGGGAGTCGCAAGGGGCGCTCACCCCGATCGTCCCGGACCGTGTCCCGGTCTCCCGGGCGAGCGCCTCGTACAACGCGCGGGCGTGCGGCCTGTCGTCGGCGACCAAGACCACGTGGTCGGAACGTCGGGTCAGCAGCGAGCGCATGCCCACGGCAGAGGCCGCCCGTCCCACGGTCTGCGCGAAGGAATCGTCCGCAGTCCGGTTCGGCCACTGCACCACGACGATGTAGTGGCTGCGGTGCAGGTCGTGTCCGACTGCCTCGGACCGGGCGTAGGCGCTCCCCTCGTCCGTCCCTGCCAGGAGGTCGTCGACCAGCCCGCGGTGCAGCCTCAGCTCCACTTCGGCCAGATTGCGCAGGTGCGCCAGCTCCGGGGCGAGCGACGCGGCGGCGTGTTCCAGCGCGAGCACGGTGTGCTCGTCGGCCTCGTCCCGGGCATCGACCAGGGCCAGCACGCCCAGGATCTCGCCGTGCGGGCGGACCAGGGTGATCAGCCGGTCCTTTATACGCACCGGCCCGGCCTGACGGGCGGCGGCGTGCAGCATTTCGTCCTGGCGCACGGGGTCAGGCTCGGGATAGGGGTCGGGGCGGCTGGGGCCGGTCCAGGACCTCAGCCGACCGAAGCGGTCCTCGACCAGCGCGGGGAATCCAGTGAGCCTGTGCAGTGCGTGGGTGATGGCTTCCTCGCCGCCGCCCGAGGCAGCGACGTCGGCCATGAGCGCGTGAACGGCCTTCTGGAATCCCAGCTCAGCGACGACGGAGATCAGCTGCCGCTGGAGGGCTGTGCGTTCGTCCCTCAGCCGGTGCAGCTCCAGCGCGTCCTCGCGTTGGCGGCGGTGTGCGAAGCCGACTGACAGTGCAGCAGCGGTGTGCCGGACGAGTGTGGCGAGCAGGGAGCGCTCGGCCTCGGTGGGCCGGGAGCGGGACGTCACCACGAGGTAGCCGTGGAGTCTGTCAAGTCCGCGTAGCCCCAGGGCCCGGCCCCAGGGCCTGCCCGGTACGGTCACAGGGCCGTCTTGCCCGGCCAGCTCCCGCACCCTCCGGTTCACGGCCGAGGCATGCGTCTGCCGGTTCCTCGGGCTGGGGACCAGGTCGCCGTCCACCTTGAGGTATCCGGCCTCGGCGCTGTATGGCCCTGCGGCGGCTATGTGGTCCATGGCCAGGCGCAGGATCTCGCCTTCGTCCGGGGTGTCGAACAGGGCGCGGGAGAGCACCATCAGTTCGCGGAGGGCATGATCGGCTGTGGTTGGAGCGGGTGGGCGGGGCCCTCTCCGCGCGGCCGTGGGGTGCCGCCCGCCGCTGCCCCGCCGAAGGCTGCCCTCCCGGTCGGAGCAGCGGCGGTACACGTTGTGCGCACGGCTGCTGGCCATGGGATCACTCCGTTCTCCCCGAGCCTACAGGCGAGCGGTGGTACCCGCTCCTGGGCCGGCTCATCCGAGATGTTCGGATTCTTCCTCTCGTACTCGTGGGGCGACCGGACCCGTGCATTCCTGACTCGCCAGGCGCAGGCGTGGAGCCACCCGGCTCGTCACTCTGGGGAGTGCGCGAGACCCTCCGTGCGCACGGGTGGGAAACCGGCGGAGGTCCCACCCCTACCTGAACGAATGTGATCCGGAGAGTCGACGCGGGCGCCGTACCGGGAGGAGTTCCTCATGGCCAAGGCAGTGGGCATCGACCTGGGCACCACCAACTCGGTGATCGCCGTGTGGGAGGGCGGCGAGCCGTCCGTCGTACCCAACAGCGAGGGCAACCGCACGACACCGTCTGTGGTGGCCTTCACCGACACCGGGGAACGCCTGGTGGGCCAGCTGGCCCGGCGCCAGGCGATCCTCAACCCCAAGGGCACCATCTACTCGGCCAAGCGGTTCATCGGCCGGCACTTCGACGAGATCTCCGACGAGGCCAGGGCGGTGGCGTACGACGTCGTCGAGGGCGACGGCGGGGCGGCCCGCTTCAAGGTGCGCGACAAGCTCTATGCGCCTGAGGAGATCAGCGCACAGGTGCTGCGGAAACTCGCCGACGACGCCTCCAAGCAGCTCGGGGAGCGGGTCACGGAGGCGGTCATCACGGTGCCCGCCTACTTCAACGACGCTCAGCGCACCGCCACCAAGGACGCCGGACGGATCGCGGGACTGGAGGTGCTGCGGATCATCAACGAGCCGACGGCGGCCGCCCTCGCGTACGGCATGGACAAGAAGCAGCACGAGACCGTCCTCGTCTTCGACCTGGGCGGTGGCACCTTCGACGTGAGCATCCTCGACGTCGGCGACGGCGTGGTGGAGGTGCGCTCCACCGCCGGCGACAGCCACCTGGGCGGCGACGACTTCGACCGGCGTCTGGTGGATTACCTCGCGGACGACTTCCAGAAGGCGAACGGCATCGACCTGCGGAAGGACCCGCAGGCGCTGCAACGACTGTTCGAGGCGGCGGAGAAGGCCAAGACCGAGCTGAGTTCGGTGACGCAGACGCAGGTCAGCCTGCCGTTCATCACCGCCGATGCCTCGGGCCCCAAGCACCTCACCGACTCGATCATGCGGTCCACGTTCGAGCAGATCACCGGCGACCTGGTGGAACGTTGCCTGGGACCGGTGCAGCAGGCGATGGCCGACGCCAAGGTCGGCGAGAGCGACATCGACGAGGTCATCCTCGTAGGCGGTTCCACACGTATCCCGGCGGTGCAGGCTCTGGTCCGCCGACTGACCGGCGGCAAGGAACCCAACATGAGCGTCAACCCAGACGAGGTCGTGGCCCTGGGCGCCGCGATCCAGGCCGGGGTGCTCAAGGGCGAGGTCAAGGACGTCCTGCTGCTCGACGTCACACCCTTGTCGCTGGGCGTGGAGACGCGCGGCGGAGTGATGACGAAGATCATCGAGCGGAACACCACCATCCCGGTGCGTCGCAGCGAGACCTTCTCCACCGCCGAGGACAACCAGCCGGCCGTCGATGTGGTGGTCCTCCAGGGCGAGCGCGAGCGGGCCGCCGACAACCGGGTGCTGGGCCGGTTCCAGCTCACCGACATCCGGCCGGCGCCGCGGGGCGAACCGCAGGTCGAGGTCACCTTCGACATCGACGCCAACGGCATCCTCAACGTCAAGGCCCGCGACCGGGACACCGGCAAGGAACAGGGCATCACCATCAGCGAGAGCTCCAACCTGGACCGCAGTGAGGTCGAACGCATGGTCCAGGAGGCCGAGCGCAACCAGGGCCAGGACCATGCACTCCGCGAGGCCGTCGACGCCCGCAACGAACTCGACGCCGTCGCGTACCAGGTCGAGAAGCGCCTCGCCGAACTGGGCGACGCAGCGCCGGCGCACGAGAAGGCACGCGCCGAGATGCTCGTGTCCGACGCCCGGGCGGCGGTCAAGGAAGAGGCGGGCGTGGAGCGCGTGCGGCCCCTGACCTCCGAACTCCAGCAGGTGCTCGCCGGGCTGGCGGCCCATCAGGGCGCCGCTGCCACGGGCGGTCCCGGCCAGGACGCCGCCACCGGCGGTCCCACGAGTGGCGGTGCCGATGACGTCATCGACGCCGAGTTCGACAAGGGCTGAGGCGCGCCATGCCCACCCACCCCCAGGAACCCGGCCGGGCCGGGTCGGATCCGGTCGAACCGGTCCCGGAAGGCGCCGTACGCCCTCCTCGCGGGGATTTGCCGCAACCGGGCCCGCCGACCCGGCCGGAAGCGGCGAACGGCGAGCCGGGGCCCGACGCCGCCGGCCCCGCGCCTGCCGAGGACGAGTACACGACCGCGATCCAGGAACTGGAGGACCGCTGGCGGCGCGCACTCGCCGACCTCGACAACCTTCGCAAGCGTCACGCCAGGGAACTGGAGCGCGAACGGGCGGTCGAGCGGTCCCGCACGGCGGCCGCCTTCCTGCCCGTCCTCGACAACCTCGAACTCGCCCTGACCCACGCCGGCGCCGATCCGGGCGCGATCGTGGAGGGCATCCGGGCCGTGCGCGACCAGGCAGTGAACGTCCTGGAACTGCTCGGCTACCCGCGGCACGCGGAGACCGGCGTCGCCTTCGACCCGGCCCGGCACGAGGTGGTCGGCGTCGTCCAGGACCCAGACGCCCCACCGGGCACGGTCGTCGAGGTGCTGCGCCCCGGCTACGGGGACGGCGAGAGGCAGCTCAGGCCGGCCGCGGTGACCGTCGCGAAGCGGGAGTGACCGGTCATGGCACGGGACTACTACGAGGTGCTGGGCGTGTCGCGGAGCGCGAGCCAGGACGAGATCCAGCAGGCGTATCGCAAACTCGCCCGCAGGTACCACCCCGACGTCAACAAGGACCCCGGGGCGGAGGAGCGTTTCAAGGACCTCAACGAGGCACACAGCGTCCTGTCCGATCCCAAGACCCGGGCCCGCTACGACCGCTTCGGCGAGGACTTCCGCAAGATCCCCGAGGACTTCGACGAACGGGTCGCGGCCGGAGCGGGCGGCGGCTTCCGCGGTCGGAGGACCGCAGGCGGTGGCGGTCCTCGCGTCCGGTACACCACCGGCTTCGGCGACGACTTCGGCGCGGAGGGCATCGATATCGAGGACCTGCTCGGCTCCATGTTCGGAGCCGGCGCCGCCCGAGGCGGCGTCCCCGGAGCGGACCAGGAGGCCGAGCTGCCGCTCACCGTCGAGGAGGCGTACCGAGGCGGCCGTCGCACCGTCACGCTCGCCGGTCCCACCGGGCAGCCGCGGCGGTACGAGGTCGACGTGCCGCCGGGCGTCACCGACGGGCAGCGCATCCGGCTGGCGGGCGAGGGCGGCCGGGGCAGCGGTGACGCCGCCGCGGGCGACCTGTACCTGCGGGTGCGTATCCAGCCCCACCCCCGGTTCCGGCTGGACGGCCGCGACGTGCACGTCCAGGTCCCGGTCGCCCCCTGGGAGGCGGCCCTGGGCGCGACCGTGCCGGTGCCCACGCCCGGCGGCGGCACGGCCAAGGTCACGGTGCCCGCGGGTTCGTCCAGCGGCCGGCGGCTGCGGCTGCGTGGCGAGGGCATGCCGAACCCGCGCGGCGCGAACGGCGACCTGTACGCCGAGCTCCGGATCATGGTGCCGCCCAAGCTCAGCGACCGGGAGCGCGAACTGTTCGAGGAGCTCGCCGCCACCTCCTCGTACGACCCCAGGAGGACGCGATGAACGACCGACCCGCGGGAGCGGCAGGCATCGGCCGGGCCGGCGTGGGCAACCGTCCGGTACGAACGGGCGCCGACCTCACCGCCTCGTCGGCTGTCCGGTACCCGCTCGTGCCCGCCCCCAGGCTCTCCCTCAACGCCGTGGCCCGTCGCTCGGGCCTCCACCCCGATCTGATCCGCCGATTCGTCGCCCTCGGCCTGATCGACACCGAACGCGACGCCGCGGGGCGCCTGGTGTTCGGCCCCACGGCCCCGGCGGTCCTTGCCCGCATCCAGCGGCTGCGCACCGGACTCTGCCTCAACTACGCATCCATCGGCCTGGTGCTCGACCTGCTCGACCGCATCAGCCTGCTCGAAGCCGCCCTGCGCGGCCGCGGCATGAGGAGTGAAACACCCCCATGGACATGAACCGTCTCACCCAGAAGTCCCAGGAAGCCCTCCAGGAGGCCCAGACCGCGGCCGGCCGCATGGGGCACACCGAGGTCGACGGGGAACACCTGCTGCTCGCACTTCTCGATCAGGAGGACGGTCTGATCCCGCGGTTGCTGCAACAGGCCGGCACCGAGCCGAAGGAACTGCGCGCGGCCGTGCGCGAGGAACTCTCCCGCCGCCCGAAGGTCACCGGCCCCGGCGCGGCACCCGGCCAGGTCTTCGTCACCCAGCGCCTCGCCCACCTGCTCGACGCCGCCGAACGGGAGGCCAAACGCCTCAAGGACGAGTACGTGTCCGTGGAACACCTCCTGCTCGCCCTGGCTGAGGAGAGCTCTTCAACCGCCGCCGGGCGACTGCTCAAACAGGCCGGCATCACCAGGGACTCGTTCCTGAGCGCGCTCACCCAGGTCCGCGGCAACCAGCGCGTCACCTCCGCCAACCCTGAAGTGGCCTACGAGGCTCTGGAGAAGTACGGCCGCGACCTGGTCCTCGAGGCTCGGTCCGGGCGGCTGGACCCGGTCATCGGCCGTGACGCGGAGATCCGCCGCGTCACCCAGATCCTCAGCCGCAAGACCAAGAACAACCCCGTCCTCATCGGCGACCCCGGCGTCGGCAAGACCGCCATCGTCGAGGGCCTCGCCCAGCGTATCGTCCGCGGCGATGTCCCCGAGGGCCTGCGCGACAAGACGGTGTTCGCCCTCGACATGGGCTCCCTGGTCGCCGGCGCCAAGTACCGCGGCGAGTTCGAGGAACGCCTCAAGGCCGTGCTGTCCGAGGTGAAGGCCGCCCAAGGGCGCATCCTGCTCTTCGTCGACGAACTCCACACCGTCGTCGGCGCAGGCGCCGCCGAAGGGGCCATGGACGCTGGCAACATGCTCAAGCCGATGCTCGCCCGCGGCGAACTCCACATGATCGGCGCCACCACCCTCGACGAGTACCGCAAGCACATCGAGAAGGACGCCGCCCTCGAACGCCGCTTCCAGCAGGTCCTGGTCGACGAGCCGAGCGTGGAGGACACCATCTCCATCCTGCGCGGACTGCGCGAACGCCTCGAGGTCTTCCACGGCGTGAAGATCCAGGACACCGCGCTGGTCTCCGCGGCCACCCTCAGCCACCGCTACATCTCCGACCGGTTCCTGCCCGACAAGGCCATCGACCTCGTCGACGAGGCGTGCGCCCGGCTGCGTACCGAGATCGACTCGATGCCCGCCGAACTCGACGAGATCACCCGCCGCGTCACCCGCCTGGAGATCGAGGAGGCGGCCCTGTCCAAGGAGACCGACCCCGCCAGCAAAACACGCCTGGAGGAGCTGCGCAGGGAACTGGCCGACCTGCGCGGCGAGGCCGACGCCAAACACGCGCAGTGGGAGGCCGAACGGCAGGCGATCCGCCGCGTGCAGGAACTGCGCCAGGAACTGGAGCAGGTCCGCCACGAGGCAGAGGAGGCCGAACGCGCCTACGACCTCAACCGCGCCGCCGAACTCCGCTACGGCCGACTCCGGGAACTGGAGCGCCGACTCGCCGCAGAAGAGGAGCAACTGGCCGTCAAACAAGGGCAGAACCGGCTGCTGCGCGAGGTCGTCACCGAGGAGGAGATCGCCGAGATCGTCGCCGCCTGGACCGGCATCCCCGTCGCCCGCCTCCAGGAGGGCGAACGCGAGAAACTGCTGCGCCTCGACGAGATCCTGCGCGAGCGCGTCATCGGCCAGGACGAAGCCGTCAAACTCGTCACCGACGCCATCATCCGCGCCCGCTCCGGCATCCGCGACCCTCGCCGCCCCATCGGCTCGTTCATCTTCCTCGGCCCCACCGGCGTCGGGAAGACCGAGCTGGCCAAGACCCTCGCCCGGACTCTGTTCGACTCCGAGGAGAACATGGTCCGCCTCGACATGAGCGAGTACCAGGAGCGGCACACCGTCAGCCGGCTCATGGGCGCACCGCCCGGATACGTCGGCTACGAGGAAGGCGGCCAGCTCACCGAGGCCGTACGCCGCAAGCCGTACTCGGTCGTGCTGTTCGACGAGATCGAGAAGGCGCACACCGATGTCTTCAACACCCTGCTGCAGATCCTCGACGACGGCCGCATCACCGACGCCCAGGGCCGCACCGTCGACTTCCGCAACACCGTGATCATCATGACGTCCAACATCGGCTCCGAGCACCTCCTCGACGGCGCCACCGCCGAAGGTGAGATCAAGCCCGACGCCCGCGCCCTGGTGATGGGCGAGCTGCGCGGGCACTTCCGCCCGGAGTTCCTCAACCGCGTCGACGACATCGTGCTGTTCAAACCGCTCGGCGAGCGGCAGATCGAGCGGATCGTGGAGCTGCAGTTCGACGAACTGCGGCAGCGGCTCGCCGAACGCCGCATCACCGTCGAACTCACCGCCGCTGCCCGGGAAGTGATCGCCCACCAAGGCTACGACCCGGTGTACGGGGCCCGGCCGCTGCGGCGTTACATCTCCCACGAGGTCGAGACACTGGTCGGACGCGCCCTGCTGCGCGGCGACGTCCAGGACGGCGCGACGGTCCGCGTCGACGCCGAGCACGCAGAGCTGGTGGTCACCTACGACCAGCCCGGGGACGTGAAGGGAGCGAGGGCGGCATGAGTACCTTGCAAGCCACCAACGTCACCTGCCCGCACTGCGGGCGCGCCAACCGGGTACCCGTGGCCGCCGAGGGCCGCCCCAGGTGCGGCAACTGCAAGCAGCCCCTACCGTGGATGGCCGACGCGAGCGACGACAACTTCACCGAGGTCGTCGAGCAGGCCACCGTGCCCGTCGTCGTCGACCTGTGGGCCACCTGGTGCGGCCCCTGCCGCATGGTCAGCCCCGCGCTGGAGAAGGTCGCCACCGACCTCGCCGGCCGCATCAAACTCGTCAAGGTCGACATCGACAAGAACCCGCGGCTGTCGCAGCGTTTCGAGGTACAGGCGGTACCGACACTGCTCGTCCTCGACCAGGGCGAGACGGTCGCCCGGCAGGCGGGGGCGGCACCCGCCCCCGCTCTGCGCCAGTGGGTGGAACAGTCGATCACGGCCCGGGAAGGGTGATCCGGATGACCCTGCACGCAGACCCCCACCTCGCGCTTGTCCGGCCGGTCCAGCCGCTGACCCCAGAAGGGTGTCAGGAGTGTCTGCTGCTCGGCTCCCCGTGGGTCCACCTGAGGCTCTGCCTGACCTGCGGGCACGTCGGCTGCTGCGACTCCTCGCCGAACAAGCACGCGCGTAGGCACGCAGCTGCCGACGCCCATCCGATCGTGCAGTCGTTCCAGCCCGGCGAGGAATGGCGCTGGTGCTACGTTCACGAGGCGTTCGTCTGATGTCCGGCGACCAGCCGCTGCCGGGCGGAGAACCGGTGCCGGAGGAAGCGGACGAGGCCGTCTTCTGGGAGACCCCGGACATCTACGGCGCGTATCCGCGCCTTACGGAAGACCAGATAGCACGTCTGGCGGAGCACGGGCAACGCCGGAGCATGGCTCCGAACGACGTGCTGATCCAGGAGGGGGAGCGCTGCGAGACGTTCTTCGTCGTCCTCAGCGGTACCGTCGCCGTCGTCGAGGACTACGGCACTCCCGCGGAACACGTGCTGCGCGTACACGGCCCCGGTCGCTTCATCGGCGAACTCGGGCTGCTGCACGGACAGGTGGCCTTCTACACCGCTGTCGCCAGGGACCCGGGCGAGGTCCTCGTCGTCTCCTTGGCCCAATTGCGCCACCTGGTGTCCCAGGACTCCACCATCGGGGACCTCGTGCTGCGCGCCTGTCTGGGCCGTCGCGCGCTGCTCGTCGGACAGGGCGCCGGCTTCCGCATCATCGGCTCGCGCTACTCGCCCGACACCCGGCGGCTGCGCGAGTTCGCCATCCGCAACCGGCTGCCGCACCGCTGGATCGACCTGGAGACCGACGAGGAGGCCGAGGACCTGCTGCGCCGCTTCGGCGTCGGCCCGGAGGAGACACCGCTCGTCATCTGGCGGGACACCACCCTGTTGCGCAACCCCAGCAACGCGGAACTGGCCCGGCTCATCGGCCTGCCGTCACTACCCGCCGGAATCCGTCACGGCGACGTCCTCATCGTCGGCTCCGGACCCGCCGGCCTCGCTGCCGCGGTGTACGCCGCCTCCGAGGGCCTGAGCACCACCGTGGTGGAGGCGATGGCCACCGGCGGCCAGGCCGCCACGTCGTCCCGCATCGAGAATCTGCTCGGCTTCCCCGCCGGCATCTCAGGCGCCGAACTCACCGAACGCGCCGTGCTCCAAGCCGACAAGTTCGGCGCCAGGATCAGCATTCCGCTGGAGGCGACCGGTCTCCATCCCAAGGACGAGGACCACTACGTGGTGGCGTTCGCCGACGGCAGCGAGATCGCCGCCCGCGCCGTCGTCCTGGCCACGGGCGCCCGCTACCGCCGGCTCCAGGTGCCCGGCATCGAACGCCTGGAGGGAACGAGCGTCCACTACTCGGCGACCGTCTACGAGGCCCAGCAGTGCCGCACCGACCCGGTGGCCGTCGTCGGCGGAGGCAACTCGGCGGGCCAGGCGGTGCTGTTCCTCGCCGGGTACGCGCCGAAGGTGCACCTGCTGGTCCGAGGACCCAGCCTTGAGGCCAACATGTCCCGCTACCTGGTCGACCAGGTCGAACGCCATCCGCGGGTGGAGGTCATGCTGCACACCGAGGTCACCGAGGTCATCGGCCAGGAGGTGCTGGAGGGGCTCGACGTGGTCGACAACCGCACGGGCGGGCACCGCCGACTCGCGGTACGGGGCCTGTTCGTCTTCACCGGCGCCGACCCCCACACCGAGTGGCTCGCCGGCATCATCGCCCTCGACTCCCGCGGCTTCGTCCTCACCGGCCCGGAGGCCCAGGAAGCCTGCGCCTACCCCGAGGTGTGGCACGGCCGCGGGCGCTCGTGCATGACCCTGGAGACCAGCCTGCCCGGGGTCTTCGCGGTAGGGGACGTCCGTAGCGGCTCGGTAAAGCGGGTGGCCTCCGCGGTCGGCGAAGGCGCGATGAGTATCCACTTCGTGCACCGCTACCTGGGCCGCACGGCCGCGCACGGCGGCACCGACAGCTCACCGCACACCCGTCCGAAGGAGTCCGCTTGGCTCGCATGACGCCCAGGAGCTGCGGGACCTGCGGGATCTGACGCGGTCACGGACACCGATGACGCAGGAACGGGCTCGGATGATCCAGCGACTGGAGAAGGTGCTCCAGGACGCCGGGATCAAGCTGGCATCGGTGGCCTCCCAGGCGTACTCGAAGTCCGCGCGGGCGATCCTGGACGCACTGGTGGAGGGAGAGCGCGATCCAAAGGTCCTGGCCTCGCTGGTCAAGGGCCGCTTGCGGTCCACAAGGGAGAGGCTGGAGGAGGCACTCGGGCACCGTTTCCGCGTCGAACACCGCGGGGTACTCGCCCGCCGACTGCTGGCGGCCGAGATCGGCCTGGACATGTCGATCTTCCCCTCCTCCGGGCACCTTGCCTCCTGGGCGGGTCTGCCCGGGCAACAACGCCTCGGACGGCAAACGGCGCTCGGGTCGCACCCGGCGGGGGGCCAGGTTCAGAGACTGCCGACACAATCGGGGCGGCGCCGACCAGAGAACCTGTCGAGACCGGCGACGCGATGCCCGCCGTCGCCGCGTCCGACTCACCTGGACCGACAGCAGAACCGAGCCCAGCAAGTGACAACGACCAGGTCTGCCGACACCCAGTGATCCACGCCACGACAGTGTGGGACCTGAGGGAGGCACTTCGAGCCCTGACGCTCCGAAGCGCCTGTGCGTGCGGATCAGAACGGTAGCTTCGATATCAGCAGTCAGGCCTCCCGGCATGGGAGGCGTGCCCGCGGCCGAGGCCGCGGACCGTCCGGCTGAAGTCCAGGCCCGTGAGGTGAACGACAGGAACCTCACTGCCCGCCGCCCACCTTTGAAGGAGTTCCGCCGATGAAGACCGTCACCCACTGGATCGGTGGCAAGCCCTTCGGAGGCGCCGCGGGCGCCTCCGGCACCTGGGGCCCTGTGACCGACCCCGCGACCGGAGAGGTCACCGCACAGGTCGCGATGGCAGGCGCCGACGAGGTCGACGCCGCGGTCGCCGCGGCGAAGGAGGCCTATGCCACCTGGCGCACGTCCTCGCTCGCCCAGCGGATCGCGATCCTCTTCCGCTACCGGGAGCTGCTGAACGCGCGCCGCGACGACCTCGCCGCGCTGATCACCGCCGAGCAGGGCAAGGTCCACGCGGACGCGCTGGGCGAGGTGGCCCGGGGCCTGGAGATCGTCGAACTGGCCTGCGGGCTCGGCATGGCGCTCAAGGGCGACACGTCCACGGAGGTCTCGAGCAACGTCGACGTGGCGTCGATCCGCCAGCCGCTCGGCGTGATCGTCGGCATCTCACCGTTCAACTTCCCCGCGATGATCAGCATGTGGATGTTCCCCATGGCGATCGCCTGCGGGAACACCTTCGTCCACAAGCCGAGCAGCAAGGCCCCCTCCGCGTCCATGCTCCTCGCGGAACTCGCGGCCGAGGCCGGCGTGCCCGACGGTGTGCTCAACATCGTGCACGGCGACGAGGTCGCGGTGAACGCGCTGCTCGACCACCCGGACGTGGCGGCCGTGTCGTTCGTGGGCTCCACGCCGGTCGCCCGCCACGTCTACACCAGGGCGTCCGCCGCCGGCAAGCGTGTCCAGGCCCTCGGCGAAGCGAAGAACCACATGCTGGTGCTGCCCGACGCCGACCTCGACGCGGCGGCCGAGGCCGCCGTGACGGCCGCCTACGGCTCCGCGGGCCAGCGCTGCATGGCGGTCTCCGTGGTGGTCGCGGTCGGCTCGGCGGGCGACCCGCTGGTGTCCCGGATCGCCGAGCGGGCCAAGAAGGTCAAGATCGGCCCGGGCAACGACCCGACGTCCGAGATGGGCCCGCTCATCACCAAGGCGCACCGCGACCAGGTCGCGGACTACGTCGCGGGCGCGGCCGCCCAGGGCGCCGACGTCGTACTGGACGGCAGGGACTTCACCGTCGAGGGCCTGGAGAACGGGCACTGGATGGGTGTCTCGCTCCTCGACAAGGTCCGCACGGGCTCGGACGTCCACCGCAACGAGATCTTCGGCCCCGTCCTGTGCGTGCTCCGCGCGGAGACCTACGAGGAGGCCATGGAGATCATCAACGGCTCCCCGTTCGGCAACGCCAGCTCGATCTTCACCCGCGACGGCGGCGCGGCCCGCCGGTTCCAGCTGGAGGTCGAGACCGGCATGGTCGGCGTGAACGTGCCGATGCCGGTGCCGGTGGGCTACCACTCCTTCGGCGGCTGGAAGGACTCGGCCTTCGGCGACCACCGCATGTACGGCAGCGAAGCCGTCCACTTCTACACGCGCGGCAAGGTCATCACGAGCCGCTGGCCGGACCCGGCCGAGGTGGCGGCCGGTCCGGACCTGGGCTTCCCCGCGTCCCGCTGACCGCCCCAGGCCCGCCCGCGCGGCCGCGCGGGCTCCCCTGGGGCGCGTCAGAGCTCGCCGGGAGCGCCAAGGCCCGTGAGGGCGCCGACGGGGTCGAGGTCGGGGGTGCCCCGGGGCCACCAGTCCTCCTGGCCCGGTTCCGATTCGTAGGCGTACCAGAGGCCGTCGTGGCCCAGGCGCAGCTGGACGTGGCCGCGGGGGTGGGTGAGGTGATTGCGCCAGGGGCGGAAGGCGGGCAGGTCGGCGGCGAGGAGGAGTGGGCGGGCCCGGTCGAAACGGCCCGCCGGAGGGTCCCAGGGCTCTTCCAGGACGCAGAGCCCTTCGAGTCCGCCCTGCCGCCAGGCGGCGACCGCGCGCGCCAGGTCGGCGGGGGTGCGTCCGGCGGCGGAGGCCAGCGAGGCGTAGAGGGCGCGAGTGGCGCCGGTGAGACCGGAACCCGGGCGGGCGGCGGCGAGCCGTACCGCGTCCTGCCAGAGCGTCAGCTCCGCGACCGGGTCGCGGCCCGTCGTCAGCAGCGCGTGCGCGCGGGCTGCCGCGTCCATGGCCAGCTGGTCCAGCGCGAAGGGATCCGGGCCGCCCGGCGCGCCCGGGTAGGTCGGCGGCTGCTCGGGGTGTGCGGGGGCGGGCAGCGGTGCCGGGAGGAGCGGCAGCGTCCGGAGCGCAAGGGCGTCACGGGCCCGTATGCCGGGCAGCGGCGCCGACGGCTGTTCCTGGGCGGCGCGGGCCGCGCGGGTCGCGTTGCGGCGGGACAGCGCGTCGAGCAGCTCTCGCTCGCCCCGGCCGCGCAGCAGAAGCAGCACGAAGGGGTCCTCGTCGAGCAGACGTGCCGTCTGGTAACAGAGGGCGGCCGCGTGTTTGCAGGGATGGCCGTAGTCGGGGCAGCTGCACTGCGGTGCGAGATCCCCGGGGCCGGGGAGCAGATCGACTCCGCAGTCCGCGAGCGACTTGGGCATCTCCTTGTCGAGCAGCGCCGCGATGTGCCCGGGGCGCTCGGCGGCCGCGTCGAGGAAGCAGTCCCAGTCGGCGTCCTCCAGCGTCCGCAGTCTGACCTGTACGCGATACGGCCGTGGACGGCTCCCGTGGACATAGGCCAGCACCAGTCCCGGTGTGACCGTGATGGCGTCGACATGCCCCCGGTCGGCGTACGCCCGTCCGCGCGCCAGCCGCGCCGCGTCCAGGGCGCCCTCTTCAAGGGCGCTCACCCAGGCGTTGCCCCACCACGTCTCCGCGAAGGCGTCCGGGTCCGTGTGCGAGGTGCGGGCGGGGAGGGCTTCGAAGGTGCGGCGCAGCTCGCCGTCGCGGCGCGGGGATGCCATGGAGCGTGGCAGGGCGGCGGGTGGCGGGTCCGCGAGGATCTTGGGTGACCCGGGTGGCTCAGGTGACTCGCGTGACTCGTCCGGGTGCGCCGAACGGTGGCTTTCCCTCTCCGTACCGGTCTCAAGATCGGTGTCGACGTCGGTCTCGACGTCAGTCTCGACGTCGGTCCTGGCGTGGGCGTACGCCGGACGTCCGGTGGCGGTTTCCTCGCGCGGCGTCCTGGAGCCGGGCAGTTCGAAGGCCTCCGCGAGCACCTCTCCTACGTCGCGGACCCGGCCTCCCCGGTCGGGGTCCGGTCGGCCGCGCCGGGCCAGCGAACCGGCCGACGCACGGTCGGCGGACCGGTGTGCGGTCCCGACTCCCTTGGTTTCGGCCGCGGTCCGCGCCTGTCTGGCCTCCGTGCGCGCCACGCGCAGTGCCTCGCGGGCGATGTCACCGGGGCGCGCGCCGGTCGCGGGCGCGCCGGCGGACGGGGCGTCCGGCGCCTCCGCCTGGGCGGGCGGCCGAACCGCGTCGGGTTCGGCATCTGGGTCGGTCTCCGGATCCGGCACCGCGTCCGTACCCGCACTGGGGCCCGGGTGTGTATCGCTCCCCCTCCCGGCGGCGCGGCGCAGGGCTTCCCTGGCCGCGTCGCCCGGTCGGGCCGTCGGGGAGGCCGTCCTGTCGGACCGCGAACCCGGCTCGTCCCCGGCCGCCGCACCCCGCGTGTCGCGCTCCCGCGCGGCTCGCAGCGCGCGCCGCGCCTCGTCGGCGGGGCGCGGCCCGGCCGCCGGACGTGACGCCTCGGTGTCCGGCGCGTCGGCGTCCCCGTTCACCGGCCGCGTCTTCTCCTCCGGACCGCTCACGACGACCTCCGCAGTGACACCAGGTCCGACAGCTCGCGGTCGGTCAGCTCGGTCAGGGACGCCTCTCCAGAGCCTAGGATGGCGTCGGCGAGCGCCCGCTTCGCTTCGAGCATCTCGGCGATGCGGTCCTCGATCGTGCCCTCGGTGATGAGCCGGTGGACCTGGACGGGCTGGGTCTGGCCGATGCGGTAGGCGCGGTCGGTGGCCTGTTCCTCGACGGCCGGGTTCCACCAGCGGTCGAAGTGGACGACGTGGCCCGCCCGGGTGAGGTTCAGGCCGGTGCCCGCGGCCTTGAGGGACAGCACCAGGATCGGGGTGGCCCCGCTCTGGAAGCGGTCCACCATGTGTTCGCGTTCGGCGACCGGGGTGCCGCCGTGCAGGAGCTCCACCGGGACAGCGCGCGTGGTGAGGTGGGCGGTGATCAGCCGGGCCATCCCCACGTACTGGGTGAAGACCAGCGCCGAGCCGTCCTCGGCCAGCAGCGTGTCCAGCAGCTCGTCGAGCAGGGCGAGTTTTCCGGAGCGGGCGGAGGGGCCGTGGGCGGCCGCCCTGGCGTCCTCCTTCAGGAAGAGCGCCGGGTGGTTGCAGATCTGCTTGAGGGAGGTGAGGAGCTTCAGGACGAGGCCGCGGCGGGCGATGCCCTCGGCGGTCTCGATGGCGAGCATCGACTCGCGGACCACGGCCTCGTAGAGGGAGGCCTGCTCGCGGGTCAGCGGGACCGGGTGGTCGGTCTCCGTCTTGGGCGGGAGTTCGGGGACGATCCCGGGGTCGGACTTCTTGCGGCGGAGCAGGAAGGGGCGGATCAGCCGGGCCAGACGGGCGACCGCCTCCTCGTCCTCGCCGTTCTCCACCGCACGCGCGTGCCGGGCGCGGAAGGACTTGAGGGGGCCGAGCAGGCCGGGGGTCGTCCAGTCCAACAGGGCCCACAGCTCGGAGAGGTTGTTCTCCACAGGGGTGCCGGTCAGGGCCACGCGCGCGGGGGACGGGATGGTGCGCAGGGCTTTCGCCGTCGCCGAGTAGGGGTTCTTGACGTGCTGGGCCTCGTCCGCGACGACCATGCCCCACGTCTGCTGGGTGAGCCGGGGCGCGGCCGAGCGCATCGTGCCGTAGGTGGTGAGGACGAAGCCGCCGTCGAGGTCCTCCAGGGTGCGGTCGGGGCCGTGGAAGCGGCGGACGGGGACGCCGGGCGCGAACCGGGTGATCTCCCGCTGCCAGTTGCCCAGCAGCGACGCCGGGCAGACGACGAGGGTGGGTTCGCTGTGGGCCCGACGCAGGTGCAGGGCGATGACGGTGATGGTCTTGCCCAGGCCCATGTCGTCGGCGAGACAGCCGCCCAGGCCGAGCGAGGTCATGAGGTCCAGCCAGGCGAGGCCCCGCAGCTGGTAGTCCCGCAGCCGGGCCTGAAGTCCCGGGGGCGGCTCCACGGGGGTGATGCCGGCCGTCAGGCGGTCGCGCAGCGCGGCGAGGGCTCCGACCGGCACCGCCTCGACCGTCTCGCCGTCGACCTCGGCGGTGCCGGTGAGCGCCACGGACAGTGCGTCGACCGGGTCGAGCAGACCCAGCTCCCGCTTGCGGGCCTTGCGGACGAGGACGGGGTCGACAAGGACCCACTGGTCGCGCAGCCGGACGACCGGGCGGTGCGCCTCGGCGAGGGCGTCCATCTCGGCCTCGGTGAGCGGATCGCCGCCGAGGGCCAACTGCCAGCGGAACTGGAGGAGTTCCTCGCTCTCGAAGAAGCCGGTGCCGTCCGTGGCCGAGCCGGGCGCGGGGCGCACCACCGCGGCGGCGCTGAGGTCGTGGGCGAGGTCGCGGGGCCAGTGGACGGCGACGCCAGCCGCGCCGAGGCGGGTCGCGGCGATGCCGAGCAGGTCGGAGAGCTCCTCTTCGGTGAGTGCGAGGACGTCGGGCACGTCCTGTTCGGACAGCCGGTCGAGGGGCGGCCAGACGCGGGCCGCCCGGCGCACGGCGAGCGCCGCGTCGACGCGCGCGCGGGGTCCGAAGGTCGCGTCGGCGTCGCCCGCCCACAGGGCCGCGGCGTCGACGACGAGGGTGGGGTCGGCGAGGCTGTGCACCTGGACGACGGCGGCGCCCGCGCGGTGCGCGCTCTCGCCGTCGTCGAAGAGCTGGTACGCCGAAAGATCCAGACGGAGCGAGATCCGCACGCCCGCGTCCATGCCGGCGGCGACCTCGGCGGCCCAGTCGTGGGCTCCGGGCAGTCGCTGCGGCTCTCTGGCCGCGAACGGTTTCCCGGAGGTGTGGGGAGCGGCGGGGGTGCGCGGCAGGGTGTCGGCGACCGCGTCGAGGAAGGAGCGCATCAGCGCTTCCGGGTCGGGCAGCCGGAGGGGGCCCTTGCCGGGGAGCGGGACGGCATGCCCTTCGTACGGGAGGGCGGCGGCCACGGCTCGGAGGTGGGCGATGTCGTCCGGGTCCAGTGGGCCCGCGCGCCAGGCGTCGTGGCCCTCCGGGGTGAGTCCGGGCAGCAGCCGGCCCCGCGCGACGAGCCGCAGCGCGTGCAGCGCGGCCGCGCCCCAGCAAGTCGTGGCCGGATGCGCGGCGCGGTCGTGACGGGCCCCGGCGAGCAGCGGCAGGGCTTCGGCGATCGGCAGGGTCAGCGCGGGGACGGTGCCGCGGCGGGCTCCGGAGCCATGCGCTCGCACCACCGTCAGCTCGACCGGCTCGACGGACGACGTGCTCTCGACGAACGACGTGCTCCCGGCGCCGTGGCCGGACGGCAGTGGCCCGCCGTCCGGGTCCCAGAAGGCGACGCGCCCGTCGCGTGGCAGGGGAGCGGGCAGGAAGACGGCGGCAAGCCGCACCGGCACAGCCGTATCGGTCCTCACGGCCTCGTCGCCCATACGTCCGGTCACCTCCCGCCCCTCGGTCGAATCAGTCGTCTTCGACTCTACGGGCGGCCTCTGACAATCGGTCCCGGCGGTGGCCCCGGCGCGGGGCCGGGGCGTCTCAGGGGACCGTGCGGGAGACGACGTAGACCATGGCGCGCCCGGGCTGGGGCCAGTTCACGACGATGTCCTGGGTGGGCGCCGGGTCCTTCTGTGCGTGGGTGAGACCCCACCACGAGCCGGGGCCCGTGAACTTCCAGCCGACGACCTTCTGGTCGCGGGTGCCGATGGCGATGTCGTTCTTGCGCAGTTTGTCCCTGCTGGTGCCGATCTCCGAGAGGAACTGCTCCAGGCCCGGGCCGTTGGTGGCGAACTGCACGTAGAGGCGGCTGGTCTTCCAGTTGTTCGTCTCGTAGTAGGCGACGGAGACGCCGTTCAACGGGATGGGCACCTGGTAGAGGCGGCGCTGGACGCGCGAGGGCCAGCCCACGGTGAGGCCGGTCGCCGAGTACTTCTCCTCCTTCTGCTTGCCGCTGTCGCGGCTCTGGTTGGCGGAGATCACCAGGTAGCCGGCCGGGACGCCGATGAGCAGCACGATGATCAGCAGGGTCAGGGCACGGCGGCGGAACTTGTGGCGCGGGTCCTCCGGCGGCCGCCGGGGCTCGTCGGGAGGTGAGGCCTGGCGCGGCAGCGAGGCCGTCACAGCGTCCCCTGGGTCGTACGACGGGACTCGGTGTAGCGCTCGTACCGCTCGTAGCGCTCCACTCGGCGGCGCTTGGCGCGGCGGAAGCGTCGGGCGACGAGGCGGGCGAGGTCGGCGGCGCCGACCATGCCGGCCTCGGGGCCGAGCTGCGCGCGGGCGATACGGGCCTCGGGCCGGTAGCCGCGGCCGGTCAGGTGGCGGCGGAAGGCGTCGCGCGCGGGGCCGATGAGGAGGTCGTCGGCCGCGCTGACGCCGCCGCCGATGACGAAGCAGGAGGGGTCCAGGGCCGCCGCCAGGTTGGCGATGCCGACGCCGAGCCACTGACCGATGTCCTGGAGCAGCTCGATGCACATGGCGTCGCCCTCGCGGGCCAGCTCGGTGATCATCGGGCCGGTGATGTCGCCGATGTTGCCCTTGACGTGCTCGATGATCCCGTACGCGACCGGCGAGTCCGCGGCGGCGAGTTCCCGGGCCTCGCGGACCAGCGCGTTGCCGGAGCTGTACTGCTCCCAGCAGCCGCGGTTGCCGCACGGGCAGCGGTGTCCGCCGGGCACCACCTGCATATGACCGAACTCGCCCGCGACGCCGAACTTGCCGCGCTTGACCTGGCCGTCCTCGAGCAGCGCGCCACCGATGCCGGTCCCGAGCGTGATCATGACGAGGTTGTCCTCGCCGCGGCCCGCGCCGAACCGCCACTCCGCCCAGGCGGCGGCGTTGGCGTCGTTATCGACCAGAACCGGGACCGCGAGGCGCCCGGCGAGACGGTCGCGCAGCGGCTCGTTGCGCCAGGACAGGTGCGGGGCGAACAGGACGCGGTTGCGCTCGGCGTCGACCCAGCCGGCCGCACCGATGCCGACGGCGTGCACGTCGTGCCGGTCGGAGAGGTCCAGGACCAGCTCCACGATGGTGTCCTCGACGACCTTGGGGCTCTTGGACTTGTCCGGCGTCTCGGCGCGGAGCTTCTCCAGGATGTTGCCGTCGGCGTCGACGACGCCCGCCATCACCTTGGTGCCGCCGATGTCGATACCGACGGTGGGGACGCGGGGAGCCGTCAGGTGGGAACGCCGTTCACGCGTCCCTACGGTCCGCAAGACAGTGGCCCGCGCGGAGCCGCGGTGTGCGAGGTCGCGGTAGGTGCTCATCGGGCCGATTCTGCCTCACCGTGCCAGGGGGGCGCATGGCGGAGTCCCCCTGAGCTCTCCGGAACGCTCCGCTGGAGCGCCCCGGAGAGCTTTGGGACATATGTCAGCTGCGGGCCGTGTGTGGCCGGTCGCGCCCACGCGGCGGAGTCGCGAATGTCACGGCCCCGCGGCTCTCAGGGGGCGCTCCGCTCCAGCTCGTGACGGAGATCGTCCAGCTCGCTGCCGCCCGCCATCTGGCGGGTCAGCTCGTCGAGGGTGATCTCGTCGCGGGTGTGGCTGCCGAACATGGCACCGCGCTTCAGGAGGACGAAACGGTCGCCGACCAGGTACGCGTGATGCGGGTTGTGCGTGATGAGGACCACGCCGAGGCCGGCGTCCCGAGCGGCCGCCACGTACTTGAGGACGACGCCGGACTGCTTCACACCGAGCGCCGCGGTGGGCTCGTCGAGGACGAGGACCTTGGCGCCGAAGTACACAGCGCGGGCGATCGCCACGCACTGGCGCTCACCGCCGGACAGGGTGCCGATGGGCTGGTCGACGTCACGCAGGTCGATTCCCATGCGCAGCAGCTCCGCGTGGGTGATCCTGCGCATGCGCTCGACGTCCATGCGCTTGAGGGGGCCCGTGCCCTTCGACAGCTCGGAGCCGAGGAAGAAGTTCCGCCAGACAGGCATCAGCGGGACGACGGCGAGGTCCTGGTAGACGGTGGCGATGCCGCGGTCCAGGGACTCGCGCGGCGAGGTGAGCCGGGTCTCCTCGCCCTCGATGCTCAGGGTGCCCCCGTCGTGCTGGTGGAGACCAGCGATGATCTTGATCAGCGTGGACTTGCCCGCGCCGTTGTCGCCGAGCACACAGGAGATCTCCCCGGCGTGCACCACCAGCGAGACGCCCTCCAGGGCCCGGATGTTGCCGTAGTACTTGCTGACGTCGTCGAGCTCGACGAGCGCCGTGCGTTCCGTGGCGGCCGCGCCGGTCGTCTTTCCCGCGTCCGTCGTCATGCCGTCGCCGTCCGTCGTCATGCCGTCGCCTCCGCGCGCTTGCGGACCCAGTGGTTGAGCAGGGTCGCCAGGAGCAGCATCACTCCCAGGAAGAACTTGAACCAGTCCGGGTTCCACTCGGCGAACACGATGCCCTTGCTCACCATGCCGAAGATCAGTGCGCCGACCGCCGCGCCGACCGCGGAGCCGTAGCCGCCGGTGATCAGACAGCCGCCGATGACGGCCGCGATGATGTAGATCAGCTCGTTGCCGACGCCCTCGCCGGACTGCACGACGTCGAACGAGAACAGCAGGTGCTGCCCGGAGATCCAGGCGCCGAAGGCGACGCCCATGTAGAGGCCGATCTTCGTCTTGTTGACCGGAACGCCGACCGCGCGGGCCGCGGCCTCTCCGCCGCCGACGGCGTAGATCCAGTTGCCGAAGCGAGTGCGCAGCAGGATCCAGGTGGCGACGACGACCAGGGCCAGCCACCACAGGATGGTGATCTTGAAGTCCACGCCGCCGACGGTGAGTGTCGAGGCGAAGACGTCCCTGGCCGAGGAGAAGCCCTGCATGTCGGAGATCGACTTCGTGGACACCGTGCCGCTGATCAGCTTGGTGAAGCCGAGGTTCATGCCGGTCAGCATCAGGAAGGTGCCGAGCGTGATGATGAAGCTCGGCGGGTCCGTACGGGTCAGCATGACGCCGTTGAAGACGCCGATCGCCAGCGTGACGATCAGCGAGACGACGACACCGACCCAGACGTTCGCGGTCATCTGGTAGCTGAACATCGAGGAGATCAGCGCGGAGCTGGTCACCATGACACCCGCGGAGAGGTCGAACTCGCCGCCGATCATCAGCAGCGCGACCGGTACGGCCATGATGCCGATCGTCGACGAGGCGTACAGGACCGTGCTGAGGCTCGCGGCCCGTACGAAGCTGTCCGCGAAGATCGCGAAGAAGAGGAAGACCGCGATCGCGCCGACCACGGACCCGAGCTCGGGCCGGCCCATGAGTCTGCGCAGCGGCGAGGTCTTCAGGAGGCGCTCGTCGACCTTGGTGTCGGGCGCCGGCGCGGGTGCGGGCGCAGTGGCGCTCATCGGGTCCCCCGCTTGGTGTACTCCTCGAGCGCGGCGGCCTGATCCTTGGTGATGATCTGCGGGCCGGTGAGGACCGGCTTGCCCCCGCCGAGGACATCGTCGTTGTACTTGTAGAGCCAGAGCAGGTCCACGGCCTCGTAACCCTGGAGGTAGGGCTGCTGGTCGACCGCGAAGCCGAGCGTGCCGTCCTTGAGCTCCGAGGCCACCTTCGCGTTCAGGTCGAAGGTGTCGATCTCCGCCTTGCTGCCCGCGTCGTTCTTCGCCTTCACCGCGGTGTCCGCGTACGGGGCGCCCAGCGTGACGACCGTGTCGATGGACTTGTCGGCCTGCAGCTTGGCGCCGATGGAGGACTGCACGTCGGGCATGCTGGTGCCCTGGACGTAGAGGTTCTCCACGGTGCCGTGGAAGGTGCTCTTGACGCCCGCGCAGCGCTGCTCGTGACCGACGTTGCCCTGCTCGTGCAGGATGCACAGGGCCTTCTTGCGGCCCCGCTTGTTCAGCTCGTCGCCGACCGCCTCACCGGCGATCGTCTCGTCCTGTCCGATGTGGGTGAGCGCGCCGAACGCCTTGGACTGCTCGGAGCCGGAGTTCACCGTGATCACGGGAATGCCGGCCTTCTCGGCGCGCGCGACGGCCGCCTTCATCGCGTCCGGCTTGGCCAGCGTGACGATGATGCCGTCGACCCGCTTGTCCACCGCGGCGTCGACGAGCTGCGCCTGCTGCTGCGCCTCGGCGTTGTGCGAGTACAGGAAGTTGATGTTGTCCTTGACCGCGGCCTGCTTCGCGCCGTTCTGCACGATGTCCCAGAACGTGTCGCCATCGCCCGAATGGGTGATCATCGCGAAGGTCCACTTGGGCGTGTTCACCGCGGCCCGGCCCTGGGCCGCCGCCGCCTTACGGGCGTCCTCGGCCCGCTTCCCGCCGGTGCTGCTGCATCCCGCGAGGGACACCCCCAGCGCCCCTGCGAGCGCGATGCTTACCCAGGTCCGAGTCCGTGCCACGAGGCCGTGCCCTTCTTGCTGTGTTCTTTGGTGCGCCGGGGCCCGCGAAGCGGCCCGGAGGGCCGTTCCGCAGGCCCCGGGGGCCGACCTCTCGTCGGCCCCAAACGTCCCATTATCGAACACGGGGATCGTGCACCCCACCAGCGGGTCCCGCGCGCGGTGTATTTCTCGAGGGGCGAGGCGTCCTTCTCAGTGATGACGGCGGGGCTGGTCAGGAACTCGGCACCGGAGTCGATCGTGACGACCGGGATGGCGGCCTGGACGAGCTGGGCCTGCCCACCCGCTTCCTTGCCGCTCGAGTACAGGAAGTCGACGTTGTCCTTGCTCGCCGCCTGCTCGGCATTCAGGGCCGCACGAGGAGCTGGAATTCGAAGGAGTAACGCGAGGCACGGTACATATGGCTGCCGAACTCCACCGCGCGCCCGGTGTCGTCGAAGGTGGTGCGCTGCATGGTGAGCAGCGGTGCCCCCTCGGGCTCACCGAGCCGCTCCCCCTCCTCCGCGGTGGCCGCGCGGGCGCCGATGGACTGGCGGGCGCTGTGCAGCGTGATGCCCGCGGCCCGCATCAGCCGGTACAGCCCGGTGGCCTCCATCTGCTCGCTGTCCAGCTCCAGCAGCTCCGGGGGCAGATAGTTGCAGAGGTACGCCATCGGCTCCCCATGGGCGAGCCGCAACCGCTCCACCCGGTGTACGTCACTGCCCTCGGCCACGCCCAGAGCCGCCGCGACCTCGGCGGACGCCGGTACGACGGTGTTGACGAGCACCCGGGTCGCGGGGCGCTGCCCTGCCGCCTCCAGGTCGTCGTACAGACTGCTGAGCTCCAGGGGCCGCTTGACCTGGCTGTGCACGACCTGGGTGCCGACACCGCGGCGGCGCACCATCAGCCCCTTGTCGACGAGGGACTGGATGGCCTGGCGGACTGTGGGCCGGGACAGCCCGAGCCGCCCGGCGAGCTCGATCTCGTTGCCGAGAAGGCTGCCCGGGGTCAGGGTCCCGTGCTCGATCGCGGCCTCCAGCTGCTGGGACAGCTGGAAGTACAGCGGGACCGGACTGCTGCGGTCGACACTGAGCTGGAGCGACACGGTCAGATCCTCATCTGGTTTCGGCACGCGCCGAGCGTAGCTCCGTGAGATGTTGACGGGAAGTTGTGAAGTTTGGTTGTCCGGACAAAGCATTGACAGCGCACCTGGCGGGCCCTCAGCTTGTTCCCATGCGCATCGGACTTATCGGAACGGGCCGTATCGGCACATTTCATGCGACCGTTCTCAACCGCCACCGCGAGGTCGGCTCCCTCATCGTCACGGACGCGGACTCGGTGAGGGCACATGCGGTCGCGGACCGGCTGGGCGCGACGGCGGCGCCCAGCGTGGACGAGATCTTCACCTGGGGCGTGGACGCCGTGGTCATCACGGCGGCCACCTCGGCGCACGGCGAACTGATCGGTCGGGCGGCACGCCTGGGGCTCCCGGTGTTCTGCGAGAAGCCCATCGCCGTCGATCTGCCGGGCACGCTGTCCGCACTCGCCGAGGTCGACGCGGCCGGCACGGTCCTGCAGCTGGGTTTCCAGCGCCGCTTCGACACGGGCTACACGACCGCGCGCGAGGCCGTGCGCTCGGGGCGGCTCGGACTGCTGCACACCATCCGCGCGATGACCTCCGACCAGTCGCCGCCCCCGGCCTCGTACCTCCCGATCTCCGGCGGCATGTACCGCGACTGCCTCGTCCACGACTTCGACATGCTGCGCTGGATCACGGGCCACGAGGTCGTCGAGGTGTACGCGATGGGCTCCGACGCCGGACCCTCGATGTTCCGCGAGGCACACGACATCGACACGGCCGCCGCCGTCCTCACCCTGGACGACGGCACGCTCGCCACGGCGACCGCGACCCGGCTGAACGGCGCGGGCTACGACGTGCGCATGGAGCTGGCCGGCGAGCTGGACCAGATCGCCGTGGGCCTGGACGACCGTACGCCGATCGCCTCCACCGAACTGGCCGGACCGCCGCCCGCCGACAAGCCGTGGACCGGTTTTCTGGAGCGCTTCGGCCCCGCCTACGAGGCCGAGCTCGCCGCCTTCGTCGATGTCGTGCGCGGCGAACGCGCCAACCCCTGCGACGGGCAGGAGGCCCTGCACGCGCTGCGCATCGCCGAGGCCTGCGAGCTGTCGCGGCTGGAGCGGCGCCCGGTGTACCTGGCGGAGATCCCCGGCAGACAGGACTGAGCGGAAAGGGTGGTGCGGCTCCCCGCCCGACGAGCCGCACCACCGCTCACCAGCGCACGGGCAGGCTGCGCCGACCGCGCATCAGCATGCCGGGCAGCCAGTCGCCAGGGGGTCCGTCGAGGGCGAGGTCCGGGCATCTCTCCAGCAGGGAACGCAGCGCGACCCGGGCTTCGAGGCGGGCCAGCGGTGCGCCCAGGCAGTAGTGGATGCCGTGCCCGAAGGAGAGATGGCCCTGTGGGACGCGGTGGATGTCGAAGCGGTCCGGATCCGGGCAGCGCGCCGCGTCCCGGTTCCCGGCGTCGAGCCCGATCATGACCGGGTCACCGGCCGCGATGGCCCTGCCACCGATCTCCAACGGCTCCGCCGCATAGCGGTACGTCGCCGTCGCGACCGGTCCCTCGAAGCGCAGCACCTCCTCCACCGCGCCGTCGAGGAGCGTCATGTCATCCCGCAGCGCCGCGAGTTGCTCGGGGTGGGTGAGCAGAGCATGCACACCGTTCGTGATCAGATTGACCGTGGTCTCGTGGCCCGCGACCAGCAGGATGAACGCCATCCCGCGCAACTCGTCACGGGAGAGCCGGTCGCCGTCCTCGGCCCGGGTGCGGATGAGGCCGCTGAGCAGGTCGTCGCCGGGTGCCGTGCACCGCTTGTCCTCGATCAGGCCATCGAGATAGGCGGCCATCTGCCGGAAGGCGCCCCGCTCGGAATCTCCGTCGGTCGGCGTCACGATCTCGTTCGACATCGCGCGGAACGCCACCCGGTCGATGTCCGGGACGCCGAGCAGCTCGCAGATGACGGTGATCGGCAGTGGATAGGCGAACGAGTCGACGAGGTCGGCGCCCCCCTTCGGCAGCATCTCGTCCAGCAGTTCGTCGGTGATCTGCTGGACGCGCGGGCGCAGCGCCTCCACCCGCCGCATCGTGAACGCGCCCGTGACGAGGGAGCGCAGCCGGGTGTGCTCGGGTGGGTCGGTGCTCAGCACATGCCGGCCCATCAGCTCCTCTTCGGGTGAGCTCGGCCCCGCTTTCCTCGTGTCCTTGGAGAGCCTCGGGTCGACAAGGGCCGCCCGCGCCTCCTCGTACCCGACGACGAGCCAGCCCTCGAACGCACCCGGTTGCGGCGTCCGCACCCAGTGGACCGGGCCGCGCTCGCGCAGCGCCGCGTAGACCGGATACGGGTCCCTCGTGAATCCCGCGCCGTACTCCCCCAGATCGATCATGGTCCCCCTCCCGTTGTCCTTTCAACGCGCGGGCCCCGTGCTCAGTGCCCGTCTCCCTCCAGAAGTCCCGCGTCGTACGTCAACAGGGCGATCTGTACACGGTTGTTGAGGCCGAGCTTGGCGAGGATCCGTGAGACATGGGTCTTGACGGTGGCGACGCTCATGTACAACTCGGCGGCGATCTCGGCGTTGGAGGAGCCCCGGCCGACGGCCACGGCGACCTCGCGTTCACGCTCGCCCAGCGCGCCGATCCGGTCCCGGGCGCCGGTGCGCCGCCCACCCGGCGTCCCACCGGCCGCGTGCTCCATCAACTGGCGGGTGACGGCGGGCGAGAGCACGGGATCACCGGCCGCGACCCGGCGTACCGCGTCAAGGATCTCGGCGGGCGGGGTGTCCTTGAGGACGAACCCGGCGGCGCCCGCGCGCAGGGCCCGCAACACCAGGGAGTCGGCGTGGAAGGTGGTGAGCACAACGACCTGCGGCGCGTCCTCGCGCCCCCGCAGCCGTTCGGTGGCCGTGAGCCCGTCGACCACCGGCATCCGGATGTCCATCAGGACGACGTCCGGGCGGGTGCGGTCGACGAGCGCCTCGACCTCGCCCCCGTCCGCCGCCTCACCGACGATGTCGATGTCGTCGGCGCCACCCATCATGAAGGACAGGCCGGCCCTGACCAGCGGATCGTCGTCGACGAGAAGCAGCCGGATCGCATTCATGGTGCCTACCGTAGGTGCCCGCCGGGGCATTACCCACGCCTCGGCAGCGACGAACGACTACCGTCGGCCGACAGGACGGTTTCGACGGGGTCTCTCCCGGGGGTGAGGAGTTCAGTGCGCTATCGGCTCTTGGGCAGGACCGGCCTGCGTGTCTCGGAGCTGTTCCTCGGCGCCATGACGTTCGGGGAGCAGGGCGGTGTGGGAGCGCCGAAGGAGGAGTGCGCGCGCATTCTCGACGCATACGCCGAGGCGGGCGGCAACGTGGTGGACACGGCCGTCAACTACCGCGGCGGCGCCAGCGAGGAGATCTTAGGCGAGTTGCTCAAGGGCCGACGCGACCGTTTCGTCCTCTCCACCAAGTACACCGTCTCCCGCGACGGCACCGACCCGAACGCCGCCGGGAACCACCGCAAGAACCTCACCCTCTCCCTGGAGACGAGCCTGCGGCGCCTCGGCACGGACTACGTCGACGTCTACTGGGTGCACATCTGGGACCGGAACACACCGGTCGAGGAGACCATGCGCGCCCTGGACGACGCCGTACGGTCCGGCAAGGTCCTCTACGTGGGTATCTCGGACGCGCCCGCCTGGGTGGTCTCACGGGCCAACACCCTTGCCGAGTGGCGGGGCTGGTCCCCCTTCGCCGCGCTCCAGGTGCCCTACAGCCTGCTCAGCCGCGACGCGGAGCGTGAACTCCTGCCCATGGCGGAGACCTTCGGCATGTCGGTGGCCGCGTGGAGCCCGCTGCAGAACGGCGTTCTGTCGGGCAAGTACACGCGTCCGGGCGGTGTGGCCCCCGGCGCGGCGACCCGCCTCTCCCCCGAGGCGATCGGGGAACTCGAACGGACCGTGGCCGAAGCGGTCCAGTCGGCGGCCGACGAACTCGGCGCCTCCCCCGCCCAGGTGGCGATCGCCTGGACCATGGCGCACTCCCCCGCCGTCCACCCCATCGTGGGTGCCCGCCACGTCACCCAGCTCACCGACAACCTGGGCGCGAGTGAACTCACCCTCCCCGACCACATACTGACGCGCCTGGAGGAGGCCACGGCCTTCCGCACAGGCTTCCCCACGGACTTCATCGACGAGACATCGAGCTGGGTGTACGGCACCGCGGGCCACCGGGTGATCCCCCGCAAGCCCTGACACCTCCGCAGGCGCACCCCACGGTCACCCACCCCACGGCAGCCATGCCCGCACCGTGAAGCCCCCACCCCCGTCGGACCCGTGCTCCAGACGTCCGCCGGCCAGAGTGGACCGCTCGGTCAGCCCGATCAGCCCCTGCCCGGAACCCGGCACATGCGGCACCTCCCCCGGAGGGGCGGGGTTGGTCACGGACACGCTCAGACCGTCACCCGGGGCGCCCGAGACGCCGACGGTGACCTCGGCGCCCGGAGCGTGCTTGCGAGCGTTCGTCAGCCCCTCCTGGGCGATGCGGTACACGGTCCTCCCGACAGACGCGGGCACGGCCGCGGCATCGGCGACCCGCAGATCGAGGACCACCTTCATCCCCGCCTCACGCGACTCGGAGACCAGCGCGTCCAACGCGCCGAGCGTCGGCTGCGGCCGCCCTGCGTCATCGGAGTCACCCGCCCGCAGCACCCCGATGATCTCCCGCAGATCCTGCAGCGCCTCGTGCGCGCTCTCCCGGATCACCCCGGCGGCCCGCGCGACCTCCTCGTGGGGCGCGTCCGGCCGGAACTCCAACGCCCCCGCGTGCACGCTCAGCAGCGTCAGCCGGTGCGCGAGCACATCGTGCATCTCACGCGCGATCGCCTCGCGCGCCAGCCGCTGCGCCTGCTCGGCCCGCAGCTCGGCCTCCGTCTCGGCCCGCCGTGCCCGGTCCCGCAGACTCAGCATGAGCTGCCGTTTGGACCGTACGAACATGCCCCAGCCGACGACCGCCACGGTCAGCAGCGCGCTGACGGCGATGGCGGCGGCGTAGGGCAGTTCGGGGTCGGGGCGCAGCCAGAAGTAGACCGGAAGCAGTGCGAGCTGGAGACCGCCGACCCAGCCCACGTACTTGAGGGGCCGGTGCACGGCGAGCGTGAAGAGGGCGACCAGGCCGGCGCCGCCCGCGGTGTTCGAGAGCACTCCGACGGGGATCATCGCCACGGCCAGCCCCAGCGGCCGGCGGCGGCGCGACCACACGGCGAGACAGGCGAGTCCGCCGAGCCACTGGTCGACGACGGCGAGCGCGTGCGGGGTGTTCGGGTCACGGGTCAGTGTGTGCGCGGCCATCGCCCCGATGACGACGGCCAGCAGAAAGCACCCGAAGTCGACCGCCCAGTCCCGTGCGGTACGCCGGGGCCGTCCGCCCCGCCCTGTCCGCTCGGGGTCGAGCTCCGCGACCACGGCGGACGGCAGCAGCCAGCGCCGCCCGGGGAGAACGGGTGTCATCAGCACCGGATTGTCACCACTCACGGTCGACAAATCTACGAGGCCCTGGCGGCCGGCACCTCCCCATGGCCGGTATCACCGACGAAAGTAGCGGCGCCGCATACTTTGGTCGAGCGTCGAGGATCGAAGATCGAGGGTCCCGCGGAGCATCCGTGGGCCTCCAGCCCTCCGAGGGCCGGACCGCGCCGACGACCCGCGCCAAGAGCTCCAGCGACCGAAACACCCAGCCGCCATGGAGCCGTCACGCACCAGGTTAACTCCACGAAAACTCATCGGACTTGACGAGAAAATCTCCGAAGTTGTCATTGACATGCCACTGTCTACGCGCGTCATCATGGGTCCATGAGATTCCCCCCACGCGCAACACGCATCGGCGCCACGGCCGCTCTCCTGTCCGCCCTCGTCGTGGGCGGCACGGTCACCGCCACCACGTCGCAGGCCGCGGCCACCTCGGTCGGCAGCATCTGCTACGGCGACCTGCCGTCCCAGGCGTACGACACGCTCGGCCTGATCGCGTCGAACGGCCCCTTCCCGTACTCGCAGGACGGGATCGTCTTCCGCAACGCGGAGGGCGTCCTGCCCAGTCAGCAGTCCGGCTACTACCACGAGTACACGGTCAAGACGCCTGGTTCGTCCACGCGCGGAGCTCGCCGCATCGTCACCGGCAAGAAGTCCGAGGAGGACTACTACACCTCGGACCACTACGTCACGTTCGACCTGATCGACTTCGACTGCTGAACCGACCGATCAGGCACGACCGCTGAAGGAACGGCGCGACCAGCCAGAGGTCCGGTCCGTGCTCACCCGGACCTCCAGCTCCGACCAGCTGCTCCACGGTTCCACCCTCGCCCCGCGGCTCCCCCCCCCACGATCATGGGCCGCGGGGCGAGGCACGTCGTGTCGTCGCCGACGGCCGAGTCAGCTCCTGGCGCCGCGACAACACCGACCCGTCGTCACCGCACTGATCGGCATCGTCCGCGAGCGGGACGCCGCCGTCCTGCTCACGGACCTGCGCGGTCTTCGGCTCGATCCAGTTACGCAGGCCGGGCATGCACGGCTAGCCGTTCCGCTTGGGCAGGGCCGCCCAAAAGCGTTTGCCGAGGTCGGTATCGGGGTCCATGGCCTTGTAGAAGTCGTGCCTCATCTGGAGGTCGGCCTCCAGGAGCACTCGGCCGGCGTCGGTCTTGCCGAACTTGGCGTCCATGATGCGGTCCGGCTCGTCCGGGTTGAGGTTGCGCCCGCAGGGCGCGCAGCCCTACGACGACCGGATGCTGTCCTGGCAGATCCCGGACCGGACGGTGTCCATCTGGACCACCAGCGGCCGGGTCAAGAACGTGGCCTTCACCGCCTCACCGGAACAGCTGGCCACGCTGGCCCTGTACCGCAGGGGTGAGTCCGACCTGCTGCAGCGGGACGGCATGTGGTTCCTCAACGCCACGTGCGAGGTCCCCGAAGCGCCGCTGAACCCGGACCCTGTGGACTTCCTCGGGATCGACCTGGGCATCGTGAACATCGCCACCACCTCGCACGGCGAGATCATGGCCGGACGCGAGCTGAACCGCATCCGGGCCCGGGAGCGCGGCCTGCGCGCCAAGCTGCAGAAGAAGAACACCCCGTCCGCCAAACGCCGCGCCAAGAAACGGCGGCGCAAGGAAGCACGGCGGGCGAGAGACATCAACCACAAGATCGCCAAGCATGTGGTGGCCGAGGCAGAACGCACCGGTCGCGGAATCGCCCTGGAAAACCTGACAGGGATCCGCGAACGGGTACGGCTTCGCAAGCCCCAACGGGCCACCCACTCCAGCTGGTCGTTCGCCCAGCTGGGAGCGTTCATCGCATACAAGGCCCGCAAGGCCGGGGTACCGGTGGTGCACGTCGATCCGGCGTACACCTCCCGCACCTGCGCCGAGTGCGGCCACGTAGACAAAGCGAACCGGGTCTCCCAGGCCTGGTTCGCCTGCCGGAACTGCGGATTCGTTGATCACGCGGACCGGAACGGCTCCCGCAACATCCGCGCCCGTGCGCGGGAGTTGTGGCGACGCGGGGCCCCGTCAACGGCCCCCGCCCCACCCCGAACACCTCGGAGCGGGGCTGGACGCAAACGACACATCACCGCCAGTGATGCCCGTTGTGCAAGCCCGTCGCTTTAGCGCCGGGTAGTTGACGCACGGTTCGCTGCCGAGCTGATAGAGGGTCCCACCGTTGGGTTGTATGCCTGCGCACTGGTCATGGGGATCGCCAGTATCGCGGATGCCGCGAGGAACGTACCCAGCGCCTTCACCGCTCTGCTTCGTTGCACAGCTACTCCTTGGGGGAGACGAGTACGCGTACGTCCCACGGGCCGAGCTCCAGCGCCGTGCCCGCGGGCAGGGACGTGCCGTTCAGGGCGTCGGAGAGGTCGACCGGCGCGTCCACGCGGGCGGGCCCCCAGCTCCAGTTGTGGACGATGTGCACACGGCGTCCGTCGGGCGCCGTGCCGGTGGTCGTCGTGACGGACGCCGGCAGGTCGCGCCAGCCGCTGCGGGCGGTCGGCGCCAGCCACTCGGCCAGCGTGCGGGCGAGGTCGCGACCTGGCACGGTGCCGACGTACGTGACGCGGCCCTCTCCGTGGCGGCGGGTGGTGACGGCGGGCCAGCGGCCGAAGTGCGGGTGCTCGTACGTGGCGAGGACCTCGGCGTCGGCGACGGTGAGGCCGTCGGCCCAGCACGTCGCCGTGGCGTTCTCCGGGAGAGTCAGCGCGCTCCCGGGCGCCGCGCGGACCGGGATGTCACGCGCCAGGTTGCTGAACTCGTCGTAGCTGACGCCCGCGGCGTCGACCAGGCGTGCCGGAGCCGGTTCGTGCCGGGCCCGTGCCTCGTGGTCGGCGTAGCCCGTGCGGGGGCCGAGAACCAGGTGGCCGCCGGCGTGGGCGTAGGCGGCGAGCCAGTCGAGCGTGGTGTCGTCGACGATGTACAGGGCGGGGACGACGAGGACGGGGTGGCGGCGCGCGGCCTCCTCGGGCGCCATGCCCTCCCGTTCGTCGCGCGGGTCGTGCAGCTGGCGGGCGTGGACGATGCGCACCTGGCGGCCGGCGTCGAAGGCGCCGCGGTAGAAGGGGTCGAGGATGCGGTGGTAGGCGGCCGGGTCCGGTTCGCCGTCGGGGGTCGCGAGCGGCGGGTGCCTCTGCATCAGCCACTTGCTGGGGGTGGAGTAGACGATCGTGATGTCGGCGTCCGGCTCGAGACCGGCGACGAGCGGTCCCACGGCCTCGAACTCCTCGCCCAGCCGGGCGAGTTCGGCGTAGGTGCGCCCCGGTCGGCCGCTGTGCGGCAAGACTCCGCCCCAGTAGGTCTCCGCGCCGAAGCGCAGGGTCTGCCACTGCCAGTATTCGATCATGCGGGCCCCGCGGCCGACGAGAGCCCAGGCGGCCTGGCGCCACTGGCCTTCGTAGGCGGGGCGGTTGTCCCACGCGAAGCCGATGGACGACGCGTTCGTCTCGGTGACCAGGAACGGCTCCTGCCGGGAGGAGAACATCCAGTCGGCGGTCTGGTACATCGACCAGACGCCGGTGGTCTTCCACTTCTGCTCGTGCCCGTCCGGTGTGGGGTCGGGCAGGAGCAGGCCGTCCTGCATGTCGTAGTACGGGTTGCCGGTGGCGATGTCGAGGCGGTCGGTGAGCTCGTCGTCCTCGACGGCGGGGCGGGTGTAGGAGATACAGGTCGTGACGAACTGCTCGGGGCGGGCGTACTCGCGGACGATGTCGGCCTGCCAGCCGATGAACTCGGTGCACTGGCGGGCCTGGAACTCCCGCCAGGCGACGTCGTACTGCGGCTGCGCGTTGCCGTCCGGGGTCCACAGGTCGGCCCACGTTGACAGCCGGTGGGACCAGTAGACCAGGCCCCACTCGCGGTTGAGGGTCTCGACGTCGCCGTACTTGACCCGCAGGTGGTCGACGAAGCGCTGGAAGACGCCGTGGTTGTGGAAGAGCTCCAGGCCCGGTTCGTTGTCCACCTGGAAGCCGATGACCGCCGGGTGGTCGGCGTACCGGGCGACGACCTTCCGGATGATCCGCTCGGCGTGGAAGCGGAAGGCGGGGTGGGTGAAGTCGGCCTCCTGCCGGGCGCCCCAGCCGATGCGCTCACCGGTGCGCCGCTCGCCGGTGATCTCCGGGTACTGGCGGGCCAGCCAGGGCGGTACGGCGTACGTGGGGGTGCCGAGGATGACGGAGATGCCACGTTCGTGGGCGCCGTCCAACACCGGTTGGAGCCAGCCGAGTTCGAAGTGACCGTTCTCGGGTTCCCAGGTCGACCAGACCGACTCGCCGATCCGGATGACGGTGAAGCGGGCATCGGCCATCAGGTCGAGGTCGGTCTTGAGCTGTTCGCCGGGCCGTACGTCCGGGCCGTAGCCGGGCTGGTACTCGTGGTAGTAGGCAGCGCCGAACAGAACGCGGGCGGGCAGATCCGCCATGGACAAACCTCCGGAGTGCAGGGGGTATTGGGGGGTTACTGCTTGACGCCGCCGGTGGCCAGGCCGCTCTGCCAGTACCGCTGGAGCATCAGGAAGGCCAGGACGAGCGGGACGATCGAGATCAGGGAGCCGGTCACGACGAGGGCGAGCATGTCGCTGCTGGATCCGGCGCCGCCGTTCTGGGCCTGGGCGGCCCAGGAGGAGAGCCCGACCGTAATGGGGTACAGGTTCGGGTCGTTGAGCATGATCAGCGGCAGGAAGTAGTTGTTCCAGGTGGCGACGAGCGTGAAGAGGACGACGGTCACCAGGCCGGGGGCCAGCAGCCGCAGCGCGATCGTGCAGAAGATCCGGAGCTCTCCGGCTCCGTCCATGCGGGCGGCCTCGATGAGGCTGTCCGGGACGGCGTCCTCGGCATAGATGCGCATGAGGTAGAGGCCGAAGGGGCTGATGAGGGAGGGCAGGATCACCGCCCAAGGGGTGTTGACCAGGCCCGCCTTGGCGAAGAGCAGGTAGGTGGGGATCGCCAGGGCGGTGGTCGGGATCATGATCGCGCCGAGGACGAGGTTGAAGGCAGCGCCGTGTCCGCGGAAGCGGTACTTGGCGAACCCGTACCCGGCCGCCGCCGCGAGCAGCGCGGCGCCGAGCGCGCTCACCCCGGCGTACAGGACCGTGTTGAGCAGCCAGCGCCCGAACACTCCGTCGTCCTGGGTGAAGGTGGCCTTGATGTTCGACAGCAGCTGCGGCGCGTGCGAGAACCACAGGCCGAAGCTGTTGAACAGGTCCTGGGTGCTCTTGGTCGAGGCGACCAGCAGCCAGAACAGCGGCAGCAGGAAGTACGCCAGGACGGCCAGCATGGCGATCGTGAGCGGGGTGCTGCGGCGGTGGGCCGGCGACCGGCGCCGCGAGCGGGCCTCGGCGGGAAGCCGGTTCACCGTCGGCGTGGTGGTGGCTGTGGGTGTCACGGTGGTCATGAGGTCCTCCTGCGGTTCGCCGTGAGCAGGAAGGCGTACGACACGATCACGATGACCAGCCCGAGGATGAAGGACACCGTCGCCGCGTAGTTGGTCTGCTGGCTGATGAACGCGACGGAGTAGGCGTAGAGGTTGGCGGTGTAGGAGCTGTCGATGACGGCCGGGGCAACCTTCATCAACAGGCTCGGTTCGTTGAACAGCTGGAAGCTGCCGATCACCGAGAACAGCAGGGTGAGGGTCAACGCCGGGCGCAGCGCGGGGAGTTTGATGGACCAGGCGATCCGCCAGGCTCCGGCACCGTCCATGGCGGCCGCCTCGTACAGCTCGGCGGGGATGGTACGCAGGGCGGCGTACAGAATGATCATGTTGTAGCCGACGAACTCCCAGGTCACGATGTTCGCGAGGCTGCCGAGCATCCAGCCGTCGCTGAGGAAGTGCGGGGCCGGCAGGTGGAGATCGCGGCTGATCTGGGCGAAGGGGCCGAAGTCGGGGCCGTAGAGGTAGCCCCACATGAGGGTGGCGATCACGCTCGGGACGGCGTAGGGCACGAAGATGCCGAGCCGGATCACCCGGGCGAGCCGCAGCAGGCCGCTGTCCAGCGCGAGCGCGAAGAACAGGGCCAGCAGCAGCATGACGGGGACCTGGATGACGAAGAACAGTGCTACGCGGCCTATGCCCTTGAGGAGTTGAGGGTCCTTGAGGGCTGTCACGTAGTTGTCCAGGCCGACGAACGTCGAGCCGCCGATCAGCCGTTCCTGGAAGAGGCTCAGGTAGGCGGCGTAGCCGAGCGGGGCGAGGAAGAGCAGGAGGAACAGCGCCATGAACGGGGCGATGAAGAGTGCTCCGGCCGTGCCGTGGCGGCTACGGGGGCGCGACTTCGTGCGGGCAACCGCTGTCGGGGTGGTCGCTGCGGGGGTGGCCATCGTCAGCCTCCCTTGACCGTGAAGCCCTGGTTCTTGGCGAAGGTCGTGATGCGCGACTGCCACGTACCGAGCGCGCTGACGGTGTCGGACTTGTCGGCGAGGGACTTGCCCACGGTCTCGGTCCAGTCCGTGGCCACCCGGTCGAGGAACGGCGGCCACTGGAAGGCGGGGTCGACCTGGGCGCTGATGTCCGCGAAGACCTGGTTGACCTTCTGACCGCCGTAGAAGGCGGGCGCGTCCCCGAGGAAACTCGCCTCGGCGAGCAGGGCCTTGGTCGCCGGGAAGAAGAACTGCTCGGTGGCGAACATCTTGGCGCTGACGGGGTCGCTGTTGAGGAACTGCGCGAACACCGCTGCCGCGATCGGGTTCTTGGTGGAGCGGATGACCGCGGTGGTCGAGCCGCCCCAGTTGCCCGAGCTGGGCTTCGCGGCGTCCCACTGCGGGAGCGGGGCCGCGCGCCACTTGCCCGAGGTGGCCTTGGCCGAGCCGGAGAGGAAGGCCGGGCCCCAGGCGCCGGTGAGCCAGGTGGCGTACTTGCCCTTGTTGAGGGCGGCGTACCAGGAGTCGGTGAAGTCCGGCTCGACGCCGATCACGCCCTCCTTCGCGAGCGCGCCCCAGTACTGGCCGAGCTTCTTGGAAACCGCGTCGTCGACGCTGACGGTGATGTCGCTCTTGCCGGAGGTCACATACGGCTTGGCGCCCGCCTGCCAGAGGAGGCCGTGCCAGGCGGCGACCTGGTTGGCCGCGAGGTTGGTGAGGTAGACGTCCGGGGCGGCCTTGTGGAGCCCCCGCGCCGCGGCGGCGAACTCGTCCCAGGTGCCGGGGACTTCGATGCCGTGCTTGTCGAAGATGTCCTCGCGGTACAGCATGCCCATCGGGCCGGTGTCCTGGGGGATCGCCCAGACCTCGCCGCCGCTGCCGCTGACCTGACCCCAAGTCCAGTCCACGAACATGGACTTGAGTGCGGAGGCGCCGTAGGGCCGAAGGTCCAGCAGGCTGTCGCTGATGGTGAACGTCGGGATGGCCTGGAACTCGATCTGCACCATGTCCGGGGCGCCGCTGCCCGCCTTGAGCGCGGTGCGCAGCTTGGTGTACTGGGGTGTGCCCTGACCGGCGTTGACGACCTTGACCTTGACGGCCGGGTACTTCTGCTCGAAGAGCGCGACCTCCTTGTCGATGTTCGGGACCCAGGTCCAGAACGTCAGCTGGGTCGGGGTCTTCATGGCCTTGTCGATGTCGGCCTGGCTGACCGGCTTGGCGGAGGAACCGCTGGTGCCACCGCCGTCGCCGCCGCAGGCGGACAGCGTGGCGGCCAGCGACAGCGCGCCCGTGGCGGCGAGGAAGCCCCGACGGCTCAGGGGTGACGGGGAGAAGGTGCGACTGGAGAAGGGTCCGGACATGGTGAACTCCCGCAGAAGGGTGTAGAGGACCGGCACACCGGGCGACGGCGTGCTGAGGCTGCGTTCGGGTGGTGTCAGGCGCTGTGTGGCGTGACGGGCGGGGCCGGGAGGGCGGGCCTGTCAGAGGTCGCGCCGGGGATGGCGCGAGGGGAACGGCGACCGATGCGGGGCCTGATCGAGGCCCGGGGAGCGGCTGCGATTACTGCTGTGACTCAGGTGCGCGAAGAGCCTGGGGAGCGGGTGCGGCCCGGGGTCTTGCGGGGCGGCGGCGCGGACGAGGAGCGGACGACGAGTTCGACCGGTGGGTCGGTCATCGGCATCGGGTGCGCCTGCGGGTTCTCGATGGCGTGCACCAGGAGTTTCAGGCCGTCCTGTGCCATGGCGTCGAACGGCTGACGCACCGTGGTCAGCGGTGGGGTCACATAGGCGGCGACCGGGATGTCGTCGAAGCCGACCACGCTGACGTCCTCCGGCACGCGCCGTCCGGCTTCCGTCAGCGCGCGGATCAGACCGATGGCCATGTCGTCGTTGGCGGCGAACACCGCGGTCACGTCGGGATCGGCGACCAGTTCGCGGCCGGCCGCGTAGCCGGAGGCCGCCGACCAGTCGCCCTCGACGACCGGCGGCTCGGCCCGGCCGTGCGCGGCGAGCGCCGTGCGCCATCCGTCGAGACGGTCCCGGGCCGAGTACCACCGCTGTGGACCCGCCAGATGGTGGACGGTGGTGTGGCCCAGTTCCAGCAAGTGCTCGGTGGCCGCTCGCGCCATCTGGCCGGAGACGATCCCGGCCGTCACCACGTGAGGGGCGGCGAAGGGCGGGGGTGCGCCGAGGACGAGGACCGGCACGTCGACCCGGGCGGAGCGATCCGTGCCGTCCTCCTCGTCGATCGGCTCGGAGATGACGATGCCGTCCACGCCCTGGTCCAGGAGCGAGTTCACCGCGCCGGCGATTCCCGCCGTCTCGCCCTCCATGGTGTTGACCACACGGAGCGCGTAGCCGGTGTCTCTTACGGCACGCTCGACGCCCATGAGCAGCGAGGCCGGACCGTACAGGGCCGTGCCGAGCGTCACCACACCGATGGACCGGGTGCGTCCCGAGGCGAGGGCGCGGGCCGCGTTGTTCGAGCGGTAGCCGAGCTCCTCGGCCGCCGCCAGGACACGACGGCGTACGTCGTCGGAGACGTACGGCTCGTCGTTCATCACCCGGGACACCGTCTTCTGTGACACGCCCGCCAGGCGTGCCACATCCACACTGCGCGGCGCGGCCCCCGCGCCGCGTCCTGCCACTGGTGTCATCGAGTCTCCCGATCTCCGGCAGCCGCATCCTAGCCCCAGTCCGCTCTATGACTGCGCTGTCATGACTGCGCAGTCATATCTACGCAACGGAACGGGGCGCGTCAAGACTTCGCGCAACATCTCCGTCGCACAGGCCGAGGCTGTGCCTGCCCTTCGGGTCAGGCCCTGTAGTCGGGGGCGATGCGCTCGACCAGGCGGAGCAGTGCCGACCAGGCGAGATCGTATGCCTTGTCGTCCTGGAGGTCCGAGCTGTCGTCCTCGCCCGCGAGTTGGCGTGCGGTGAGTTCGCAGATGTCGGGACCGGGAGTGACGAGCCCGGTGCCCGCGGCCATGGCCGCGGTCTGGATCTCGCACGCCTTGTCCAGGTAGTACATGCGCAGGAACGCCTGGACGGGGGTCTCGCCCACGGTGAGCAGGCCGTGGTTGCGCAGGATCATCGCGGGGTGAGAGCCGAGGTCGGCGACGAGGCGCTGCTGTTCGTCGAGGTTGAGGGCGACGCCTTCGTAGTCGTGGTAGCCGAGCCTGCCGTAGAACTCCATGGAGATCTGGTTGAGCGGAAGCAGGCCGTGCTCCTGGGCGGCGACGGCGCAGCCCGCCTTGGTGTGGGTGTGCAGGATGCACCGGGCGTCGGACCGGGCGGCGTGGATGGCGCCGTGGATGACGAAGCCGGCGGGGTTGACCGGGTGGGGACTCTCCTCGACGGGGCGGCCGGCCAGGTCGATCTTGACGAGGTTCGATGCGGTGATCTCCTCGAAGAGCAGGCCATAGGGGTTGATCAGGAAGTGGTGCTCCGGACCGGGAAGCCGGACGGAGATGTGCGTGAAGATCAGGGCGTGCGTCTTCCTCACGACGCGGAGGGCATCGACACGTACGTGCGGCAGGTCGTCGCCGCCGGGGGGAGCGCGCTCGGGTTCGGCGTCGCCCCCGTGCACCAGGAGGTTCCACCCGAGCTCGTCGCCGCCTGCGACCGCCACGGGCTCCCGCTGCTGCGGCTGCCGCCCGCCACCCCGTTCGTGGCCGTCGGGCAGGCCGCGTACGCCGCGATCGCGGAGGCCCGCAACCGTGAGCTGCGCGAGATCTCCCGAGCGCAGTCGGCGCTGGCCACAGCCGCCACCCGGCCGGACGCGCTCCAGGCCGTGCTCGATCGGCTCAGCGCGCACACCGGCGCCTGGACGGTCCTCTACGACGCGCAGGGCAACGAACTGTTCAGCGCCGGTCCCCGACCTTCGTCCCCCACGCCGGGACGCGTACGTGACCTGGCCGTACGCACCACCGCCCGTCTCCGCACAGGCGCCGCCGGACGGTCCGCACCGGCCGCGGCGGCCGATCATCACGGCGAAACCCACCTGACGGTCCACACCCTGCCCGGAGCGGACGGCAGCATGGCGCTCGCCCTGGGCCAGGCCGCCACCACGGCCCCGACCCTGGTCCATCGCCAGGTCACCAGCACGGCAACCGTTCTGCTGGCCCTGCTCACCAGTCCCCGCCACGCCCTGGGCACCGACACCCACAGCGCCGGCGCACTGGTACGGCTCATGCTCGGGGCCACGGCCGCCGTCGTCCACACCAAGGACCCGCTCACCGTCTACGGGATCGTCCCCCGTACCGACGCCCGGGATCTGGCCCGCACCCGCTTCGCCCCGCTCGACCAGGCCGGCGCGCCGGGCGCCCCGGTTCTCCTCGACACCCTGCGAACCTGGCTGACCCTGCACGGCAGCTGGGACCGCACCGCCGCGGCCCTGCACGTCCACCGCAACACCGTGCGCCACCGTCTGGCACGGGTCGGCGAACTCCTCGACGTCGACCTGCACGACCCCGGCGTACGCATGGAACTCTGGTTCGCCCTGCACTGGCTGCCCGGCGAGACCGACGAGGCCGACGAGTAAGGCGCCCGTTCCCTGACCGGGGCCCGCCGCGGTGGGTTCGAGGTCAGGATGCCGCGTTCAGCAGGTCGAGGGCGGACTGCTGGCGTGCGGCGTCGGTCGTGTCGACGGGGCCGGCCCAGTGCAGGCCGTATGTGTCGAGGGGGGTGCGGTCGTTGGCGTAGGCGGAGTCGGCCTGGCGGCGGATGTAGGAGGTGTACGGGCTGTCGGAGAGCTGGGCGTTGAAGGCGCTGAGGCCTCGGATGTAGGCGCCCTTGAAGGAGGGTCCGTCGGCGCCGCAGCCTCCTGCCTCGCAGGGCTCGCGCAGGATGCCTGCGGCGTTGAGCGAGGTGGAGGTGGTCGAGGCGTCACCGATCTGGCGGCCCGTGGTGAGCAGCGCGGAGTTCCCGGTCGCGCGATACAGCTCCGCGAGGCCGCCGAGGAGAACGCCTTGGTTGTACGACCAGGCCGTGTCGCCGTTGTTGGTGCAGGTCGCGAGGTTGATGCCGTCGTTGACCAGATGGGAGCTGTTGATCATGCCGGTGCCCTGGAACCAGGACCACTCCACGTTCGCACGGGCGAGATAGGCCGTGTCGCCGGGGACGCGGTTGTGCAGCGCGGCGTTCAGTTCCAGATAGAGGGAGTTGGCGATGGCGTTCTTGTAGGTCTTGGCGGTGCTCCACCAGACTCCGCCGCCGCAGGTCGAGTCCCAGTACCGCGCCATGTGGTCGGCGTCGGCGCGGGCGGTGTTCAGATACCTGCTGTCGCCGGTCAGGTCGTAGGCGGCGACCCAGGCCAGGCCCCACCACCCGGTGTCGTCGATGTAGTCGTTGGTGAAGTTGCCGCCCTGGGCGGACAGGTTGAGGTCGTAGGTCTTGGCGATGGCGTACTTGTAGCTGCCCATGCCGGTGACCTTGATGTTGTTGATGAGGGCGGTCAGTGCGTTGGCCGAGTTCCACCAGCCGGTGGTGTCGAACAGGCCGGTGCCGAGGTTGTACGACTGCATCAGCGCGGTGGCCGCAGCGGTCGGGCGGCTTCCCGCGTTCCAGGTCGTACGGGCCCAGGCCGTGCAGGCGATCTCGGTGCGGTTGCCCGCCTTGCCGCAGGCGCGGAGGGCGCCGACGCCGAGGTTGTTCCAGTCGTCGACGTTGTACATCAGGGTGCGCCAGCCGGTCTGGCCCGCGGGGATCGTGGTGTCGCCGAGCTTGCTGCCGGAGGTCCAGGTGCGGCCGCCGTCGAAGGAGCGGTCGAGCCAGACCTCGTCGGTGGGGCTGCCGTTGGTGATCGAGGCCCAGCCCATGGCATCGGTGTCGTCGAAGTGCAGGGAGATGGTGCGGGAGTAGATGGTGGTGGTCACCGGCCGGCGGTCCTGCGGGGACAGGGCCGGGTCACGGCCGTCGCAGTACCTGTTGCAGACGGTCGCCTGGGCCGCGGTGGTCGCTGCTTCGGCGCTTCCGGATGCCGGGATCAGGAGAGCCAGGGACACCGCGGTCGCGAGCAGGTCGGCCCCAAGCATGCTTATTTTTCTCGTCTTTGAGTGCATGTCAGATCCGTCGAGGTCGGTCAGCCCAGGCGCCACTGCTGGTTGGCGCCGCCGTTGCAGGTCCAGAGTTCGAGCGCGGTGCCGTTGACGTTGCCGGAGGCCTGGTCGCCGCCGGTGACGTCGAGGCAGAGGCCCGACTGGGTGCCGGTGACGGCGCCGTTGGGGTTGAGACTCCACTTCTGGTTGGCGCCGCCGTTGCAGGTGTAGAGCTCCACCTTCGTGCCGGAGCTGGTCTGGTTGTTGTAGGCGTCCAGGCACTGGGTGCCGCCGTAGAGCCGGAGTTCACCGGCGGCGGTGATGGTCACGGCCTGGTTGGCGCCGCCGCCGCAGTCCCAGATCTCGATCTTGGTGCCGGGGGTGGTCTCGTTGTTGTAGGCGTCGAGGCAGCGGTTGGAGGAGGCGCCGATCAGCGGGTGGGTGCTGCCGACGCTGGTGCCGCTGCCGGCGGAGACCCGGTACATCACCGAGCCGTGGCCGGGGACGCTCGCCGAGATGGTTCCGCCGGTGCGGCTGACGACGTGCGACCAGAGGTTGTCGAGCCGGTACGAGGATGCCGCGGGGAGACCGACCGCGCCGGCGGAGGTGGTGATGGTGGCGGCCGAGGAGTTCTCGTTGAAGAGCACCACCGACACGTCGCCGTTCGCCAGTGGCTTGGTCAGCACGTGCAGGCCGCCGGAGGAGGACACCTCGGTGCCCTGCTTACCCAGGGAGTCCTGGTCCACGGCGATGACGTCTTTGTTGCCGTAGAGGGAGAGGGTGGCGGCGGAGGCCTTGCGCAGGTCGGTTCCGGCGATCAGCGGCGCGGCCATCTCCGACCAGAGGCCGAAGTGGGAACGGTCCTCGGTGAACGACATGCCGTTACCCACTTCGAGCATGTCGGGGTCGTTCCAGGCGCCCGGCTTGGCGTACGGGGCGAGCTTGACGTCGGCCTTGTAGATCGACACCACCGTGGAGAAGTTGACGTTGATGTCGTCGGTGGTGCGCCAGCTGTTGCCGACGCCCGCGCCCCAGGTCCACACGTCGGCGAGGCCCCAGTTGCACAGGCTGTAGACGATCGGGCGGCCGGTGTTAACCAGGGCGTCGCGCATGGCGGTGTAGCGCTGCTGGTCCGGCACGTTCTGGTGGTTGCAGTTGTCGTACTTGAGGTAGTCCACGCCCCAGGCGGCGAAGCTGTTGGCGTCCGTCTGCTCGTGCCCGAGGCTGCCGGGGTAGCCCTGGCAGGTGGCGGTGCCGGCGCTCTCGTAGATGCCGAGTCTGAGGCCCTTGCTGTGGACGTAGGCGGCGGTTTTGCTGATGCCGTCGGGGAACTTGACCGGGTCGGGCACCAGTCGGCCGGCGGAGTCACGGGCCTTGGTCATCCAGCAGTCGTCGATGTTGACGTACTGGTAGCCGGCGTCCTTCAGACCGGAGGAGACGAGGTAGTCGGCGGTCTGCTCGACCAACTGCTCCGTCACGTTGCAGCCGAAGGCGTTCCAGTCGTTCCAGCCCATGGGAGGCGTCCTGGCCAGACCGTTGTCGAGGGCCTGCGCGGGCGGTGCGGCGCGCAGCACCAGCAGGGCCGGGGCGAGGACCAGCAGAAGCACCATCGTGAAGGCGGCACTCAGGGGTCTCGTGAAGGGTGACGGGACGGTCATCTCGATGTCTCCTGCTTCGCCGTGTGGGGCCGGACGAACTCACCGTTGGAAACGTAACCATCGAGAAGATTCCACCAGCCGGGTCCCATCGTCAATGGTCCGGACCAGGCTGTCGTGCAACTGAACTACCGATGCTGTCAGAGGCGTTGACGGCCTCATGAGTCGATGACAACGTTTCCATACCCGCATCCCCGGAGGCCCTCACCATGCCCATGCATCCCTCTCGGCGCGTGATGGTCGGTTCCGGCCTGGCCGCGATCACCGCGACGGCCACGACGCCGGCAGCCGCAGCGCAACGATCGGGACCGGCCCGGGCGTTGTCCCGCGCCACGGCCGCATACTCCGCGTTGAAGAGACACTTCGACACGAACGACGGCTCCGGGCTGGTCCGCGAGCAGATTCCGGCGGCGGCCGGGGACAACCCGTACTCGTACGAATGGCCCTTCTCGCAGGTGCACATCGCCGCGCTCGACCTCACCCTCGTGGACACGACGTACGAGCCGGAGCTGGCCCGACGGGCGGCGGCGCAGGAGCACTTCTGGAATTCCGGCGGCGGCACGACCGGGCTTCCCGGTTACGCCTCCTACCCCGTCGCCCCGTACGGCTCGGGCGGCGACATGTTCTACGACGACAACGAGTGGGTCGGTCTGGCGAAGGTCCAGCGCCATCTGCAGACCGGGGACACCGCCGCCCTGGCCCGCGCGAAGGAGATCTTCGCCCTGGTCAGGTCCGGCTGGGACACCGACACCACCCATGCCGCATCCGGCGGTGTCTTCTGGACCCAGGCGACCTGGAGCCGCGACCGCAACACCGTCTCGAACATGCCGGGCGCCCAACTCGCCCTGCGCCTGCACCAGATCACCGGCGAGGCCGACTGTCTCGACTGGGCGAGACGTCTCCACGACTGGACGAACGCGCATCTGCAGAGCCCCGGCGGCCTGTACTGGGACCACCTCGACCCGCAGGGCACCGTCGAGAAGACCTTCTGGTCCTACAACCAGGGCGTGCCGGTCGGCGTCGACGTTCTCCTCTACGAGATCACCCGTGACCGCGCCCATCTGCGCCGGGCCGAGCGGATCGCCGAGGCCGCGTACGACTACTACGTCACGCAGGGGCGGCTGTTCACCCAGCCCGTGTACTTCAACTCGATCTTCTTCAAGAACCTGCTGCTCCTGGAGTCGGTGACCGGGAAGGACAGGTACCACCGGGCGATGGCCGACTACGCCGACCAGGTGTGGTCCACGATGCGCGATCCGGCCACCGGCCTCGTGCACTTCGACGCGGCCGGCGGTACGCAAGCGATCCAGCAGGCGGCATTGGCGCAGATCTACGCCGTGCTCGCATGGCCCCGCGCCAAGTGGCGGACGCTCTACTGACTGGATGCTCCGCTGACTGGACGCTCCGCTGCCTACGGGTGCCCGATCTCTCCCGTGCCGCGCGCGATCAGGTGGACCGGGAGGACGATGCGGCGGGAGGGCGCGTCGTCGCCATTGATGCGGTCCAGCAGGAGGTGGGCGGCGTGGCGGCCGAGTTCCTCGGTGTCGGAGGTGACCACGGTGACCGGTGTGGGGAGCATGTCGGCCAGTTTGAAGTCGTCGAAGCCGACGACGGCGATGGGGGCCTGGAGCTGTCGGCAGGCGCGCAGGACGCCCTCGGTGAGGAAGCCCGTGGTGGAGAAGACCGCGGTGGGCGGATGGTCGGAGGTGAGCAGGGTGTGCGTGGCGGCGGAGGCTTCCTCGGTGGTGCCGCGGCGCAGGGTGACGACCAGGTCGTTGTCGGGGGTGAGGCCGCTGCGACGCAGCGCCTTGCGGTAGCCGCGCAGCCGTCGGCCCGTGCTGTAGTAGGAGGGGGCGACGAGTATCGCGATCCGGCGGTGGCCCTGGTCGATGAGGTGCTGGGTGGCCTTGCGTCCGCCGTCCTCGTTGTCGACGAGGACGACGTCGGCCTCGGCGCCGGTGGCCGGCCGGTCGACGAAGACGATGGGCACGTGGTCGTGGCCGTTGATCTCGTTGAGGAAGGCGTGGTCGCCCTGGTCGGGGACGATGATGAGCCCGGCGACGCGCCGTCCGATGAGCTCGCCCACGGCGCGGCGCTCGACCTCCGGGTCCTCGTCGGCCGTGCTGAGGAGGACCGCGTAGCCGGCCCGGTTGGCGACTTCGACGGCGGCCTTGGCCAGGGACGCGTAGAACGGGTTGGTCAGGTCGCCGAGCAGCAGCCCGATGGTCATGGAGTTCTGCCCGGGACGCAGCGAGCGCGCGATCTCGTTGCGCTGGTACCCGATGGCGTTGATCGCCGCCATCACGCGCTCGGCCGTCTCCTCGCGGACCGTTCCGATGCCGTTGACGACGCGGGAGACGGTGACGACGGCGACTCCGGCCCGCTCCGCGACATCGCGCATCGTGGGCCTGGCGTTCTGGTGGTGCGGGGGACGACTGCTCACGTGAGTCGAAGACCAACCTTCCATCGCGCACCGGGGGCCGGGACCGCCCTCAGGATACGTTTCGGGTCCCGGCCCGCCGCTCGGCCCGGGTGGCTAACTGTTGCTCTTGATCACTTCGTTGATCTTGTCGGTCATCGTCCGGAGGTCGGAGAGCGGCTTCTTGCCGTTGAGGATGTCCGGCCAGTAGGCGGTGATCAGGTCGTTCGACTGGCTGGCCCACTGGGTGGTGAAGCGCACGCCGATGGTGGACGACGTGTTCAGTCCCGCCTTGACGGTGGACGCGACGGTCGTCAGACCGGCCTTGTCGAGGGCACCGAAGTAGGCACTCTGGGCGGAGAGATAGGCCGGGGCCGCCACCGGGGAGCCGGGCAGCACCTTGGTCCACACGGTGGAGTCGAGGTACTTGAGGACCTTGTACGTCGCGTCCGCGTTCTGGGTGTACGACGGGGTGCAGATGCCCACGGCGTCGTACAGCGTGGCCGGCTTGTTCACCTGCGGGAGGGGCGCGAACCCGTACTTGATCTTCGGTTTGTCCGTGAGGAAGCCGGCGGCCAGCCACTGGCCGCTCCACAGCATCGGGATCTGCCCGGCGGCGAACAGCGCCTGCTGGTTGCTGATGTCGTAGCCGGGAGGTGCGATGGCGCCGCTCTTGATGCCGGCCACGAGCTTGCGGACGCCTTCGGTGTACGTCGCGTCGATGGTGGTCTTGGTGGGCTGGTGAACGGAGTCGGCGAAGGGCGCGCCACCCGCGGACAGCGAGTACGTGCTCAGGGAGAAGGGGCCGTCCGTGGAGGTCATGGCGTCGGCGACCAGGCCGTACTTGGCGCCCTTCGCGTGCAGCTTGGCGGCGGCGTCGAACATCTGGTCCCAGGTCCATCCGGCGGCGGGCACGGCTATTCCGGCGACCTTGAAGGCGTCGATGTCGTACCAGATGCCGTAGGTGTTGATCAGTGAGGGAACACCGCCGATCTTTCCGTCGGCTGTCTTCCAGTTCTTCATGGTGGAGGAGACGAAGCTGCTCGCGCCGAAGTCGCCGGCGCCGGAGAGCCGGGAGGCCCAGTCGGTCAGCAGGCCCTGGCCGGTGTACTGCTGCTCGGTGTCGTTGCCGCACCAGAACAGGTCGGGCAGTTTCTTGGCTTGGGTCAGGGCCGCGAGCTTGTCGCTGTAGTTGCCGTTGGGTGTGTCGATGCGCTTGACCGTGATGTTCGGGTCATGGAAGCCGGTCAGCGCCTGGTCGATGGCCTTGTTGGTGGCGGCGGACTCCCAGGTCATGAGGGTGACCGTCGCCTTGCCGTCGGACTGCTTCCCGGACGAGCCGCCGCAGGCCGCCGTCGCGAGCAGTCCCCCGCCCGCCAGCAACACTCCGGCGACACGGATCAATCGTTTCATCATGGCCTCCTGATACCTGGCTGGTACATGGCTCGTACGTGGGTCGTGGCGCGGATCAGCGCTGATTGACGGTGCCCAGGGCGCTCAGGCCTTGGATGAAGTAGCGCTGGGCGACGAAGAACACGGCCAGCGGCGGGAGCATGTAGAGCAGGTTGGTGGCCATGTAGAGGTTCCAGTCCGGGGTCTGGCCGGCGAACTGGGTGACGAAGGAGGCCATGCCTACGCTCAGCGGCCACTTCTGCGACGAGTACAGGTAGATGAGCGGGTTGAGGTAGTCGTTCCAGGACATCTGGAAGGCCAGGATTGACATCGTTATCCAGGCCGGCTTGGTGATCGGAAGCATGACGCTGACGAAGATGCGGACGTGTCCCGCGCCGTCGACCTTGGCCGCTTCGTCGATGGAGTGCGGGATCGACAGGAAGTACTGGCGGGCGAGGAAGATGAAGAGCGGATTGCCGCCCAGGAAGGCCGGGACGATCAGCGGCAGCCAGGTGTCGTACCAGCCGATGTCCTTGAACAGCTGGAACAGCGGGATGATGCCGACCACCGGTGGCAGCAGCATGCTGCCGACGAAGACGTAGAACCACACCTTCCGGCCGGGGAAGCGCAGCCGGGCCAGGGCGTATCCGGCCATCATCGAGGTCATCACGCCGCCGATCACCGACAGGCCGGTGATGACGACGGAGTTCAGCAGCAGCCGCGGGAAGTGGATCACCTTCGGCCCATTGACGAAGTTCTCGAAGTGGAACTGGTGGGGCAGGAGTCGGGGCGGGACTTCGAAGACCGCCGAGGGGCCCTTCAGCGCGACGGTGAGCATCCACAGGATGGGCAGGATCATCACCGAGCTGATCAGCAGCGCGACGGCGTACCAGGACGCCGTCCGTACGGCCTTGCCGCGCGGCTTGGCTGCCGGGGCTGTCGTCGGCGCCGTCGTCGGCGCCCTCGTGACGTCAGGAGACGTGGTCACTGTAGGTCCAAATCGACGAGAAGCGGGCGGTGGCGGCGATCACGACGACGATGACGAGGAACAGCACCCACACCTGGGCGGAGGCGTAGCCGAACTGGGAGACCTGCCCGAGTCTGGGGAAGCCGTTGTTGTAGATCGACAGCATCATCGTCCGGGTGCTGAACCCGGGACCGCCCTGGTTGTCCGGCGAGAGGATCTTCGGCTGGTTGAACGCCTGAAGGGCCGTCACCATCTGCAGCACCACCTGCAGAATCATGATCGGGCTGATCAGTGGCAGGGTGATCCTGAAGAACACCGTGCGGGAACCGGCGCCGTCGAGCCTGGCCGCTTCGTAGAGCTCGGTGGGGACCGCCTGGAGCGCGGCGAGAAAGATGATCATCGTGGAGCCGACGCTCCACAGCATGACGATCACGATCGAGGGCATGGCCGAGTCCGCCCCGGACAGCCATTCGCTGGTCGGCAGGTGAAGCCAGTTCAACACCTGGTTGGCCAGGCCGACTTGGGGGTTGAAAACGAACTTCCAGAGCGTGATCGTGGCCACCACGGGCAGGACGACCGGCAGGTAGCACAGCGTGCGCAGCAGGCTGACACCCCGCATCCGCTGGTTGCAGAACACGGCCAGGGCCAGCCCGATGACCAGCGACAACGGCACCTACAGGACGACGAGCAGCAGCGTGGCGCGCACCGAGGGCCAGAAGGACGGGTCGGTGCTGAACATCCTGCGGAAGTTGTCGAAGCCGATGAACTTCGGGTCCGACAGGCCGTTGTAGCTGGTCAGCGCGGAGTAAGCCGACCGGATCAGCGGGTAGACGACGAACCCCGTGAAGCCGATGAGAGCCGGCGCCAGAAACACGTATGCGGCCAGAGTGTCCGAGGACCTCTTGCGTCGCCAGGGTCGTCCGAGACGCCCCGGGCTCCCCCGGTCCGGCGGCAGGTCCACGGGCGGTACGGCGGTTCGCGTCTCGTGGTGCGGAGCGGCTGTCACACGCGCTCACCTTCTTCCTCCGAGGAGTTGGCGAAGACCCGGACCCGGACCGGGGCCGACCCGACCGTCTGGTGGCCGCCGGCCCGCTCAAGGTAACGTTTCCATTCCCTGGCGATCACACGGTGGCGCACGCCACATGAGGGAGTCAAGAGGCGCGACGGTAACGTTTCCCGGATCAACATCCGGAATAATGTGGGCAGTTCCGGAGTCGCTGAGGACGCTCGGACGACGACTGGCCACCGGGCTGCGGGGCGGCCCGGCAGCGGACATCGTCGAGAGTTGCCTGACCAACACATGGACCACGTCGATGAGTTGGGGCACCGCGCCGTCGGAAGTCCCGGAGGTCTTCGTCAAGACCGGAGACATCCCGGCGATGTGGCTGCGGGACAGCACGGCCCAGGTCCGCCCGTACCTCGCCGTGGCCACGGATCCGGAGGTCGGCGACGTCCTGGTCGGTGTGTCACGCCGTCAGATCCGCTGCGTCCTGCTGGACCCGTACGCCAACGCCTTCAACGACGGCCCCACCGGCGCGCACGGCGAGCCCGTCGACCGGCCCACGCCCGGAACATGGGTGTGGGAGCGCAAGTACGAACTCGACTCCCTCTGCGCGCCGTTGCAGTTGGCGTACGCGATCCGGCGGGCGACCGGTCGCGAGGACCACCTCGACGACGCCTTTCACCGCGCCGCGTGGACGATCGTACGGCTGTGGCGCGCGGAGCAGTCCCACACGCACTCGCCCTACTGGTTCGTCCGGCCGTCCGGCCCCTTCGCCGCTGACAGCCTTCCCCAGGGCGGCCGCGGAGCCAGTGTCCGGCGGACCGGTATGACCTGGTCGGGCTTCCGGCCGAGCGACGATCCCTGCCGGCACGGCTACCTCGTCCCGGCCAACGCGCTGGCGTCGGCGAGCCTGCACGGGCTGGCCGAACTGGCCTCGTCCGCCCTCCGCGACGCGGAACTCGCCCGCGAATCAGAGAAGTTGGCCGCCGACATCGACGCCGGAATCCTGGCGCACGCGGTGGTCGAGGCCGACGGCGTATCCGTCCTGGCCTACGAGGTCGACGGCCTCGGGGCGGTACTGCTCGGCGACGACGCCAACCTCCCGAGTCTGCTGAGCCTCCCCCTGAGCGGCTGGTGCGCACCGCGGGACCCGCTTTATCAGGCCACCCGGCGTCTCGCGCTCTCCACGGCGAACCCTTCGTACTTCAGCGGCAGTCACGCGTCCGGCGTCGGCAGTACGCACACGCCGGACGGCCATGTCTGGCCGCTGGCGATCGCCACCGCCGGCCTCACCGGCGACGAGAACGCCGCCGCGCGAGCGCTGGAAACCCTGGCGGCCACGACCGCGGGCACCGGCCTGATGCACGAGAGCTTCCATGTCGACGCCCCCGGCCGGTTCACCCGGGACTGGTTCGGCTGGGCCAACGCCATGTTCTGCGAACTCGCCCTCGATCTGTGCGCGGACGGCGTACGGCACCTGTTTCCCGTGCACCCGCGGACGCTGCCCGCGGGGGCGTGAGGGCCGCACGGCTTCGGGGGCCGCCTCAGAAGCTGCCGTACGCCGGGCGGCCGTCGAGTTCGTACGTGTGGATCGCCACGCCCGCGCCCGTGACGCTGCCGGAGACGTGCTGGAACGCGGTGGGGACGGCGCCCTCGGCGAAGAGACGCCGGCCCGCGCCGAGTACGACAGGGAAGGTCAGCAGGTGCAGGGTGTCGACCAGGTCGAGCGCGAACAGGGACCTGGTGAGGGCGGCGCTGCCGTGGACCTGGAGCTCGCGGTCGGTGCGCTCCTTGAGGGCGGTGACCTCCTTGGCCAGGTCCCCCGCGATCACCGTCGTCCCCTCCCAGGCGGGATTCGTGAGGCTCGACGAGGCGACGTACTTCGGCAGGGAGTTCAGCTTGGCGGCGATCAGGTTGGCGGGGTCGGTCACCTTCGGCCAGTAGCCGGCGAAGATCTCGTACGTACGCCTGCCGAGCAGGAACGCGTCCACGCGGGAGAAGACGTCGATCACGAAACCTCCGAAGTCCTCGTCCCCGTAGGGGGCGCTCCAGCCGCCCTGCTCGAAGCCGCCACCGCGGTCCTCCTCGGGGCCGCCGGGGGCCTGGTGGACGCCGTCGAGGGTGACGAATGCGGTGAGGGTGAGCTTGCCCATGACGGGTGCCTTCTTCCTTCGGTGGGGTCTGCCGTCATCAGGTCAGACCCCGCCGGCACCCACAACTCATCGGTGTCCCGAAAACCGGTGGCCGAGGGCCCGTGGGCCGGGGACACGGCGTGGTGCGCGGTCAGCTGCACCCGGGGCCGTCGGCGGTAGTGTGCCGAGGGACGTCGCAGTGCGCGCACGACGCCATCCACGGTGAGGGGCGATGATCGTTACGGTGGTGTCGATGCCGGAGGGCGTCGTCGTACGCACGGGGTTGGCACAGGCCCGGGAGCGTCTCGCGGTGACCTCTGGCTTCGTGATCGTGGACATCGACCTGGAAGACGAGCCCTCGCCCGTCGACGAGCCGCTGTCCCGTCGGCTCGGGCTGGACGCCGCGGCCGGCGAGTGGCTCGGCGGAGCGGAGGAGCACGTCCGGGTCGAGTACCACGACGGCACCGCCGTCGGCGTCGTTCCGGTGGTCTGCGGGAACGAGGTCACCCATATCCATGTCCTTGCCGACGAGCGCCGCTTCGTCACGGTGCATCACGGGCCCGTCGAACTGATCGAGACCTTCATCGACCAGTTGCCGCAGGACCTGCCCCCCGACGCGGTGACGACGATGTTCCTGTTTCTGCAAGGGGTTCTGGAGACCTTTCGCCGGGCCGTCACACAGGCCCATCTGGAGGTCGAGGACCTGGAGGAGGCGATGTTCGAGCGGCGGCAGCCGGAGCATGTCCACCGGCTGGCCCGGCTGCGACGGCGCGCGGCCCGTCTGCATCGCGCGTTCCTGCCGTACGCCGCGGTCGCCCAGGAGATCCTGGTGCGCCGCAGGATGGCGAATCACGCCCTCCCGAAGGAGCGGCAGGAGATGAACCGGCTGCACGAACACACCATGCAGCTGGTCCTCGTGGAGATCGAGGCGCTGCGGGACGCGGCCCGGCGGGCCGCGACCAGTTACGCGTCGCTCGTCGCCGATCAGCAGAACGTCGTGATCAACAGACTCACCATCGTCTCGATGGTCTTCTTGCCACTGTCGTTCCTGACCGGCTTCTTCGGCATGAACTTCGGCTACCTGACCAACCGGCTGACGAGCGAGGACTCCTTCCTGGAGTTCGGCCTGGGCCTGCAGGTGGGTGCCGTGGCCGTCGCCCTGTACTACGTGCTGTACCGCACGCACTGGCGGCAGCTGCGCGACAGCCGTGCCCGCGACGCCGCCGACGACCAGCCCTGATCGCGTCCCGCCGGGGCCCCGCGCGGCAGCGCGGTCTCAGCCGAGCTCCTGGTACCTGGCCGTCAGGGCCGTGGCGCCCTCCTTGGTGAGGGAGCCGAACAGGCGCAGGCGGGAGATGCCTCCGTCGGGGAAGATGTCCACGCGCGCGTGGGTCCCGGTCACCGGCGCGGCGAGGCCGAAGCGGTGGTTGGTGTCGGGCTGGAGTCGGGTGCGCGGCAGGATCTCCGTCCAGTCGCCGTCGTCGCCGTCCTTCACCGACACCGACGCCCAGCTGGCGCTGTTGCCCTTCAAGTACGCCGTGTCGATCTCCAGGGCGCGGATCTCGGACTGGGCGACCAGCTGATAGCGGATCCAGTCGTTGCCCTGGTCGCGGCGGCGGCGTGTCTCCCAGCCGTCGTCCATCTTGCGGGAGCGTCCGGGCTGGATGGTGTTCGTGGCGGGCGAGTAGAAGAGGTTGGACGCGTCCTCGACCCGGCCGCCGTTCTCCAGGGCGAGGACGTCGAAGGTGCCGAGCACGGAGAGCCACTCGGGGTCGGCCACGACCTCGCCGTACACGCGCAGCCGGGCGATGCCGCCGTCCGGGTGCTGGTTGACGCGGAGGTGGGTGAAGCGCTGCTCGACGGAGACGGTGAAGCCGTTGGCGGCGTGGCCGCCGACCGCCGTGCGCGGCAGGAGCGTCGTCCACTTCACGTCGTCCGCGAGGAGTTCCTCCGGTGACGGGGAGCCGGGGACCGAGGCGCCCTCGACCGACACCGCCTGGGGGTAGTTGCCGCGGAAATGGGCCGTGTCGACCACCACCCCGCGTACGACACCGGGTGCGCCGAGCCGGACGAGCGCCCAGTCGTGGTCCTGGGCCGTCGGCCACGGGTGCTCGGCCGAGGCGCCCCGGCGCCGCCGTGTCTCCCAGCCGTCCATGACCTTGCCCTTGTGCCCGAAGTGCTCGGGGTCGAACTCGGCCCGCCCGGGCAGCAGGAGGTTCTCGCGCTGGGCGAAGAACTCGTCGTTGGCGGCGATGACCCCGGCGCCGAGCTGCCGGTCGGCGAGGTTGGCGTACTGGGTGAAGGGGAAGTCGGCGGTGCGGTGGTCCGCGTACGGGTCGCCGCCTCCGTAGGGGTTCGCGTCACCGGTGAAGTGAGGAATCGCCGTCACGTTGATCAGGTCTGCCTTTCGAGGTCGGCCGCTGCGGGTGCGGGTGCGGGTGCGTTCGAGGACTACGGGGTGCGCGTCAGGAGTTCGCCCCTGGGGGCGCCGAACTCGCCGTCGGCCACGATGCGCTCGCCCCGCAGCCAGGTGGACTTCACGACGCCGCTGAGCGTCCGGCCGGCGTAGGCCGTGACCCGGTTGCGGTGCTGCAGCGCGGCGGGGTCCACGGTGAAGGTCTCGTCGGGGGCGAGGACGGCGAAGTCGGCGTCACGGCCCACGGCGATGGCACCCTTGCGGGAGTCCAGGCCGACCAGTCGGGCCGTGCGCGTGGACATCCAGCGGACCACGTCCTCCAGGTCGTGGCCGCGCCCCCGGGCCTCCGTCCAGACCGCCGACAGGCTCAGCTGGAGCCCGGAGATGCCACCCCAGGCGGTCGCGAAGTCGTCGGTCTTCAGGTCGGCCGTGGACGGCGAGTGGTCGGTGACGACACAGTCGATCGTGCCGTCGGCCAGCGCCTGCCACAGCAGGTCCTGGTTGGCGGCCTCGCGGATGGGGGGGCAGCACTTGAACTCGCTCGCCCCGTCCGGGACTTCCTCGGCCGTCAGGGTCAGGTAGTGGGGGCAGGTCTCCACCGTGATCCGCACGCCCGCCCGCTTGGCCTCGGCGATGAGGGGCAGCGCGTCGGAGGACGACAGGTGCAGCACGTGCACACGCGCGTGGAGGCGTTCGGCCTGCGCGATGAGGTGGGCGATGGCGGTGTCCTCGGCGTCGCGCGGGCGCGAGGCCAGGAAGTCGGCGTACTTCCGGCCGCCCTTCTGAGGGGCGGCGGCGAGGTGGTGCGGGTCCTCGGCGTGCACGATGAGCAGACCGTCGAACGCGGCGATCTCGGCCAGGGACCGGGCCAGTCCCTCCTGGTCAAGCTCGGGGAACTCGTCCACGCCGGACGGCGACAGGAAGGCCTTGAAGCCGAAGACTCCCGCGTCGTGCAGCGGGCGCAGGTGCTTGACGTTGTCGGGGAGGGCACCGCCCCAGAAGCCGACGTCGATGTGCGCCTTGGAGCGGGCGACGTCCCGCTTCGTGCGGAGGTGGTCGACCGTGGTCGTCGGCGGGAGGGAGTTGAGCGGCATGTCGACCAGGGTGGTGATGCCGCCGGCCGCGGCAGCGCGCGTCGCGGTCCAGAAGCCCTCCCACTCCGTGCGGCCGGGGTCGTTGACGTGCACGTGGGTGTCGACCAGGCCCGGCAGGAGGACGTCGTCACCGAAGTCCTCCAGACGGACGCCGGACGGCACCTCGGCGTCGTACGCGAGCACGGCCGTGATCCTGCCCGCGGCGACCGCGACCGTGGCGGCGCGCGTCCCTTCGGGAGTGATGACGCGCGTCGAGCGCAGCATCAGTTCGACCCATCCGACGTCGGACACCCGGACCCCTCTCTCTGCCGCTGTCGAGTCCCGCTGCCGCTGTTAACTTCCGCGTAACGGAATTCAACGTTCTGTTGAAGGAGTCTTCACTCAAGCCCTCACGCCGTCAAGGGCTCACCCCTCCACCCTGCCCCCGAATCCAGTCCTCTGGAGATTTCCGTAAAACGGAATTAGAATTCCACGAAGCAGAACTTAACTATGTACCCCCAAGGAGTCAACCAACAGCCGGGTAGGCTGCATCACTGCCTGTCAGTCGTGAAAGGACCGCGCCGTGCCTGCGTCCAGCGCCAGCACCACCGACGCCGCCAAGTCATCCGCCCCGAGCGGTGGTGTCCAGTCCCTCGAGCGCGCCTTCGACCTGCTCGAGCGCATGGCCGACGCCGGTGGGGAGGTCGGCCTGAGTGAGCTCTCCGTGAGCAGCGGGCTGCCCCTGCCCACCATCCACCGCCTCATGCGCACGCTGGTGGTCTGTGGTTACGTACGCCAGCAGCCGAACCGCCGCTACGCGCTCGGCCCCCGGTTGATCCGCCTGGGCGAGTCCGCCTCCCGGCTGCTCGGCACCTGGGCACGCCCCTACCTCGCCCGCCTGGTCGAGGAGACCGGCGAGACCGCGAACATGGCGCTGCTCGACGGGGACGAGATCGTCTACGTGGCCCAGGTGCCCTCCAAGCACTCGATGCGCATGTTCACCGAGGTGGGCCGCCGGGTGCTGCCGCACTCCACAGGCGTGGGCAAGGCCCTGCTCGCGAACACCCCGGCGGACGAGGTGCGCGCGCTGCTCGCCCGTACCGGCATGCCCGCCGCGACGGAGAAGACGATCACCACGCCGGACGGCTTCCTCACCGCGCTGGAGGAGGTGCGCCGGCTCGGCTACGCGGTCGACGACAACGAGCAGGAGATCGGCGTGCGCTGCCTCGCCGTCTCGGTCCCCGACTCCCCCACGGCCGCCGCCATCTCGATCTCCGGCCCCGCGGGCCGGGTCACGGACGCGGCCACGGAGAAGATCGTGCCCGTGCTCCAGCAGGTCGCGGTGGAGCTGTCGGAGGCACTGGCCAGCTCGAGCCCGGGGGCCTGACCGGAGCGCGCCCCGGGGCATCAGGACTCACCCCGGCGCGGCACCGCGAGCCCCCCATCGGCGCGGGCGGCGGAGCGCCTCGCGACCAGTCTGCGCACCCGCTCCCGCACGGGCACCCCCGGCATCCGCTCCTCCTGGCGCCGCTGCATCTCCCGCTCCCCACGATCGGTGAGGCAGCGGTCGCTTCCCTCGCCGCTGATGCTTCCCTCGCCGCTGATACTCCCCTTCTCGCTGATGCTCCCCTTCTCGCAGACGTCTCCGGCGTCGATCGACATCGCTCCGCTCCCCTTCCCAGGCCAATACGGTTGGACGATTTCCCCTGGTCCCCGGAGTCTGTAGGCTGATTGGCCTGCCCTACAGGGCCAATGCGAGGGAGTTGGCATGGTGAACGGATCGGTGGTCCATGGAATGGACAGGACGCTGGGAAGCCGGCAGCTCGCCGCGCTGCTGTCCGCCGTGCCGCACGCCGACGGCCGTCCCGGGTATCGCGCGCTGGCCGACGGCGTACGCAGGCTGCTCCTCGACGGCCGGATCGCGCTGCACGTCCGGCTGCCCGCCGAGCGCGAGCTGGCCTCGGCGCTCACGGTCAGCAGGGCCACCGTGACAGCGGCGTACGACCTGCTGCGGGAGGACGGGTTCGCGCGGAGCCGACGGGGTGCGGGGACGTGGACGGAACTGCCCGCCGGCCACCGCCCGGCCAATGTGGCCTCCTTCCTGGCCGACGAAGGCGTGATCGACCTGGCGATCGCCGCGCCCGGCGCGCCCGAGCCGGAGCTCGCCGCGGCCTTCGCGGAGGCGGGCGTCCTGCTGGCCGGGCGGGCCTCGACACCCGGCTATCACCCCTACGGGATCCCTGAGTTGAGGGCCGCCGTCGCCGAGCGGTTCACCCGGCGCGGGCTGCCGACGCTGCCGGACCAGATCCTCATCACGAACGGGGCCCAGCAGGCCCTCTCGCTCACGCTCGGGCTGCTCGGACGGCCCGGTGACCGGATCCTGGTCGAGAACCCCTCTTATCCGAACGCGCTCGACGCGATGCGCCGCGCCGGACTGCGCACCGCTCCCGTTCCCGTCACGGCGGAGGGCTGGGACCCGGGGCTGATCGACTGCGCACTGCGGCAGACGGCGCCCCGCCTCGCGTATCTGATCCCCGACTTCCACAATCCGACGGGGCATCTGATGCCGCCCGAACAGCGCCTGGCCGTAATGGAGTCGGCGCGCGCGACCGGCACCTGGCTGGTGATCGACGAGACGATGACGGACATCGCGCTGGATGTGCCCGGGGCCCCGCCGTTCGCCTCGCTCGCGCCGCGCGGGATGGGCGAACAGGTCGTGACCGTGGGGTCGTTGAGCAAGACGCACTGGGGAGGGCTGCGCCTCGGCTGGGTGCGGGCGGGATCCCGGCTGATCACGGAGCTGGCGACCGCGCGGGTGCCCGCGGACATGGGCGGTTCGGTCCTGGACCAGCTGGTCGCGCTCGGGCTGCTGGCGCGCACGGACGAGGTGCTGCGCGAGCGGCTGCCGCGACTGCGCGCCCAGCGGGACGCGCTCGCAGACTCACTGGCCCGTCATCTCCCCGACTGGCGCTGGCAGTTGCCGCCCGGCGGGCTGACGCTGTGGATCGACCTGGGCCGCCCGATCGCCTCGTCGCTGGCCCGCGCGGCTCTGGCGCAGGGCCTGCGCATCGAGGGCGGTTCCCGGTTCGGCGCCGACCCGGGCACCCATGAACACCGGCTGCGCTTCCCGTACACCCTGCCGTCCGAGGTGCTCGATGAGGCCGTACGCCGGCTCACGACCGCCCTGGACAGCGGGCTCAACGCGGCCAAGGCGGAGGCGGCCCGCCCGCATTGGGTGGCGTGAGCGGCGCTCCGGAGACACACCCCCGCGAAGGCTCCAGCCCCCTCAGCGGCGCCGGGGCGGCTCCCCGAACAGCTCCACCGCGCTGCGTACGTCCGCGAGGCCGGTCGACAGCGCGCTGACCGAGCCGATCGCGCCCGCGATCAGCAGCAGGGAGCGGCGCAGCCGGGGGATCTCGGGCATACCGCTGAGAGCCATCGCGGCGAGGGCCGCGAGCTCGTCCTCGGCGATCCCCCGGTCGGGGAACTCGGCCGGATGTGTGGCGAGTTCACGGCGCAGCCGGGAGACGGCGGTCCGTAGTTCCGCCACCCTCGGATCCTCGTCGCTGCCGGTCACTGGCCTCTGCCCCAAGCTCCGCAACACAGCTCGCCCCCTCGCACGTCCTTGTGCGCACGCCCTTCGCCTGTCTGTCCCGGACCCCATGGCGATGGTCGGGCGCCGGGGGACGCGGGCCAGTAAACGCCACCCGATGCGGCGGCGCCACCGGGTGGACCGAAATTCAGCCCCACGAAACCGTGCCGTCGGCGCCGGGTCAGGTATGCAGGAGGTATGACCGACAGGGAAGACGGCGTATGACGCACAGAGAAGACCAGGTGGCCGGGCTGCTCCTCGCGGCCGGCGGGGGGCGACGGCTCGGTGGGCGGCCCAAGGCGCTGCTCGAACACCGGGGGCGTCCCCTGGTGGAGTACGCGGTGGGGGTGCTGCGCGCGGCCGGGTGCTCACGCGTCCACGTGGTGCTGGGGGCGCGCGCCGACGCCGTCCGGGAGCGGGCGCGGCTCGACGGGTGTGTGCTCGTGGACAACCCGGAGTGGGAGCGCGGCATGGGCTCGTCGCTGCGGGCCGGGCTCGGCTCGCTCGCCGGCACGGGCGCGCGGGCGGTGCTGGTCTCGCTCGTCGACCAGCCCGGCATCGGGCCGCGGGCGGTCGCCCGGGTGCTCGCCGCCTACCGGGACGACACCTCGCTGGCCTCGGCCGCGTACGACGGCGTGCGCGGCCATCCCGTCCTCTTCGGCGCCGCCCACTGGGCCGCTGTCGCGGCGAGTGCGACCGGTGACCGGGGGGCGCGCGCCTATCTGAAGGAGCACGAGGCGGCGATCACGCTCGTCGAGTGCGGCGACGTGGCGCGGCCGTACGACATCGACACGGAGGACGATCTGGGACACCTTGAGTGAGCGGCGTGGCACTGAGCGCCAGCTTGCCTCGACCTGGAGAATCTCGACATCAACAAACCATTGAACTTCCACCATGAGGAAACTACTATCCACAGTTCAGAAGCGCCGGGCTGCTCCCCAGGCGCCGATCGCCCTACCCGGGTCGCCTGGCACCCGGTGCCACGCTCGCTGAAGGAAGTGACAGCTCATGTCCGCACCAGCGCCGTCCCCGCTGGCCATCGTCGACGCCGAGCCCCTGCCCCGGCAGGAAGAGGTCCTCACCGACGCGGCCCTCGCCTTCGTGGCCGAGCTGCACCGGCTGTTCACGCCCCGGCGTGACGAGCTCCTCGCCCGCCGCGCGGAGCGCCGCGCCGAGATCGCCCGCACCTCTACGCTCGACTTCCTCCCCGAGACCGCCGCCATCCGCGCGGACGACTCCTGGAAGGTGGCCCCCGCCCCGGCCGCCCTGAACGACCGCCGCGTCGAGATCACCGGCCCCACCGACCGCAAGATGACCATCAACGCCCTCAACTCGGGCGCGAAGGTGTGGCTCGCGGACTTCGAGGACGCCTCGGCCCCCACCTGGGAGAACGTGGTCACCGGTCAGCTCAACCTGATCGACGCGTACACCCGCAGCATCGACTTCACGGACCCGAAGTCCGGGAAGTCGTACGCCCTGAAGGCGGAGAACGAGCTCGCGACGGTCGTCACGCGGCCGCGCGGCTGGCACCTGAACGAGCGTCACCTCGTCGATGCGGACGGCACGCCCGTCCCCGGCGCGCTCGTCGACTTCGGCCTGTACTTCTTCCACAACGCGCAGCGCCTGCTCGACCTCGGCAAGGGCCCGTACTTCTACCTCCCGAAGACGGAGTCGCACCTGGAGGCCCGGCTCTGGAACGACGTCTTCGTCTTCGCGCAGGACTACGTCGGCATCCCGCAAGGCACCGTCCGCGCGACCGTCCTGATCGAGACGATCACGGCGGCGTACGAGATGGAGGAGATCCTCTACGAACTCCGCGACCACGCCTCCGGGTTGAACGCGGGCCGCTGGGACTACCTCTTCTCCATCGTCAAGAACTTCCGTGACGGCGGCCAGAAGTTCGTGCTGCCGGACCGCAACGCGGTGACGATGACGGCCCCGTTCATGCGCGCGTACACCGAACTCCTCGTCCGCACCTGCCACAAGCGCGGCGCGCACGCGATCGGCGGCATGGCGGCGTTCATCCCCTCCCGGCGCGACGAAGAGGTCAACAAGGTCGCCTTCGAGAAGGTCAAGGCCGACAAGGACCGCGAGGCGGGCGACGGTTTCGACGGCTCATGGGTGGCCCACCCGGACCTGGTCCCGATCGCGATGGCCTCCTTCGACGCCGTCCTCGGCGACAAGCCGAACCAGAAGGACCGGCTGCGCGAGGACGTGTCCGTCGCCGCCGGGGACCTGATCGCCGTCGACTCCCTCGACGCCAGGCCGACCTACGACGGTCTGGTCAACGCCGTCCAGGTCGGCATCCGTTACATCGAGGCCTGGCTGCGCGGGCTCGGCGCGGTCGCCATCTTCAACCTCATGGAGGACGCGGCCACCGCCGAGATCTCCCGCTCGCAGATCTGGCAGTGGATCAACGCGCGCGTCGAGTTCGAGCACGCGGGGAAGACCGTGAGGGCCACCCCGGAGCTGGCCCGCGAGGTCGCCGCCCGGGAGCTCGCGAACATCCGCGCCGAGATCGGCGAGGAGGCCTTCGCGGCCGGTCACTGGCAGCAGGCCCACGACCTGCTCCTGGAGGTCGCGCTCGACGAGGACTACGCCGACTTCCTGACACTGCCGGCGTACGAGCAGCTCAAGGGCTGACCTCCGAGACGGCTCACTTGTCCGAGTGGCCCAGGGACCTTCCCGGGGCCACTCGGTCGCGTACGAGCTTCTTCACGGCCGTCGGTTCCGGGAAGCCCTGCTCGCGCCGGTCCCAGACCACCTCGTCGTTCACGCGGACGACGAAGACGCCGCCGGTGCCGGGCTTCAGGGACAGCTCGGTGAGTTCCGTCTCGAAGGTGGTAAGCAGCTCCTGGGCCAGCCAGGCCGCGCGGGGCAGCCAGCGGCACTGGGTGCAGTATTCGATCTGGACCCGCTGGGCGTCTGTCATCCGAGGTGCACCGACCAATCCTGTTCCGCCGCCGGTTTGCCGTGCAGGTCGGGTACCCGCTTGAGCCAGTTCGGGCGGCCCTGCTGGGTTTTCGCCGCGCGGTCCGCGTCCTCGGCGGCAAGCTGCTCGCGGCTCGGGAAGTCCGTGGGGAGCCAGGCCGCGGACGCCTTCACACGGGCGAGGAGATAGCGGACGTACGCCTCGCGCGCCTCGTCCGGGGTCGCGAACCCGGGTTCCTCCGCGAGCCAGGCGTCCGGCACCTCGGCGAGGACCTCGCGCAGCAGCTCCTCCGTCACCTTGGGCGCGAGCTCGGCGTCGGCGGCGCGGGTGCCCGGGGCGTAGCCGCCGAGGGCGTGGCGGCGGAAGTCGTACGCCTTCTCCGGGGCCGAGGCGTCCCAGCGGTGGTGGAAGACGAGGGCCGCGCCGTGGTCGATCAGCCACAGCCGCGGGGGCGCGATGCCGAGGGTGGGCCAGATCATCAGGTTCGAGCTGTGCACCGTGCGGTCCACATTGACCGTCAGGGCGTCCAGCCAGATCACCTTGCCCGCCTCCAGCGGGTCGACGGGGAACGTCTTGGCGATCTCCGGGGTGAAGTCCCTGGCGCCCGGCAGAAAGTCCATGCCCAGGTTGACGCCGGCGCTGGCGCGCAGCAGGTCCTGGACCTCCTGGTGCGGCTCGTGCTCGGCGACGGCCGGGTCGAAGTGGACGAGGACCAGCTCGGGGAAGCGCAGCCCGAGGGCGCGCGCCAGCTCACCGACGATCACCTCGGCGACCAGCGCCTTGCGGCCCTGCGCGGAGCCCGTGAACTTCACGACGTACGTCCCGAGGTCGTCGGCCTCGACAAGACCCGGCAACGAGCCGCCCTCGTGCAGGGGGGCAATATAGCGGGTTGCAGTGACCTCAGTTAGCACTTTCCCAGGCCACCCGACTCTCTAGCCTTACATTCCACGATCCACTCCAGCCGCCGATCTCCCCGCCCTCCGGGCATCCCGTCAATGACGGTACGCCCCTTGCTCCCGGCCTCCGGCATGAAGTGAGCATAGTAACCGAGCGTTACCGCTGGTTTCTTCCGCTCGATGCAGCGGTGCTGTTCGCAGTCGGCGACGAGCGTCTGCACATCAGTTGTGGCACCGCACAGACCCCGGAACGCGGCCCAGTTCACGACGGCCTGGAACCAGGCCCGCCCCCGGGGGCCGCGGCGCGCGGCTCCACCCGGGGGCGGGTTGGGGGTGGTTACTTCAGCCCGAAGGCGCGAGTGATGCTCTGGGTCACGCTGTTGCCCCGGTCGTCGTGCGCGGAGGCGCGCAGGGTGGCGTACGCGGCACGCGCGGGGGCGTGGAGCATGGTCGCCCAGCCGTCACCGCGGTGGGTGAGGGTTGCCTTCTGCCAGGTGGTGCCGTCGTCGTAGGAGACGTCAAGGGAGACGGCCTTGATCGCCTTGGAGCTCGGTCCCCCGGGGATGTGGGAGGGAGTGACCACGAGTTCGGCGTTCCGGTGTGCCTTGCCCGAGGTGTCGGTGTCGACCTTGTAGTCGAGCTGAATCAACGGCAGGACCGTGGCCACGCCAGGCTCACCGGCCGCCGAGGTGAAATTCCACTCGGTCCGTGTGCTGGTGGAGTACGGGTTCGTCCACTCGCCGCGGGAGTTCTCCGAGACGAGCCGGTACGGACGTCGCTCGGGGCTGAGGTCCCCGACCTGGAGATGGTCGGTGAAGGCCTGGGCTACGAGATCGGTTCCCTGGTACAGGGACAGCCCGTTGCGGACGAGCGGGTTGTCGACGGTGCCGCCCACGTGGTCACCGCCGGAGTCGCCCCAGCCGTTGACCTCGATGATGACCTCGTTGTCGATCCTCTGCTGCGACCCCGACTGGTTGTTGAGGCGAGGACGCTCGATCGGGCCGAACCAGTCCACGTGGCTGGTGCTGCCGGCCTGGTAGCTGACCGTCGGCCCCGCCTCCTGGATCTCACCCGGGATCTGGTTCCGTTCGATCCACTGGTTGCCCTTGCCGGCGGAGACCCAGTCGGTGCGCTCGCCCTGGGCCGGAGTCTCGTGGAGGTAGGAGTAGCCCAACTCGAGTCCCCCGAAGGTGACGTCCGAACGGTATTCGGCCGTCCTGTCCGGCTGGTAGTTGCGGAAGGAGACGTCGACGCGGGCCAGGTCGCTCTTCTTCGGCCGGTAGGTCGGGTCGGTGGGTACCTCGTCGGCGTACTGACGGACCAGGTCGTAGAGGTAGTCCGTGGTGCGGCTGGTGACCACGGTCAGCGGGGTCCTGCCGTGCTGGATCCGGGCGATCAGCTCCTCGCCCTCGTCCTGGGTGAGGGTGGCCACCGAGAGGGGCGGCACCAGCCCGAAGGACTGGAAGCCCACCGGCCAGGGGCGCAGCCGGCCCACTCCGTCGTTGACGACGAGCAGCAGCCGCGCGCCCGCCTGTACGGCCGCGGCCGCCTGGTCCTCGGCCGAGACCGTGTCGCTGCGGCGCACCACGGCGACCTTGCCCCGGGCCCGCAGCCCCGTGTAGTCGGACGCGGCGCCCTCACCGGCGAAGACGGCGTCGAGGGTGGCCCGTCCGTCCGGAAGCTGCGCCGAGCCCCGCTGCACCCTCAGGTCGTCGAAGTTCTGAGAGCCCGAGGACACGGCCAGTGCGGGCTCCTCCTTGCGCCAGCGCGCCCTGAAGGAGAAATGACCCTTGGAGACCTTCTTGCCGGTGGGCAGCGCCCACATGCTGTCGTACTTGTACGCCAGCATGTCCAGGGTGCTCATCGAGTAGTGGTTGGCGTCGAAGACCCGTTCGACGTCCATGTGGAACTCGGAGTCGGTGGTCGCCTGGGGAACGACGGCGCTGACCTGCCGGGCGGCCCTGGCGTCCAGCACGACCGCGCGGTCCCGGTCCAGGTTGATCTCAGGAGCGCTCAGGAGGGCCTTGCCCAGCGAGTGCGGGCCGTGCGTGCCCTGCACGTCGGCCTTGAGCCACACGGAGTAGGTACCGGGCGGCATCCGCAGAGTGGTCGTGCCCGACGCGCCGATCTCGAAAATGCTGTAGACGTCCTCCCCGTAGACGTCCTTCCCGGTCAGGGTCACCTCCCCGCCCAGCGGTTTGCCGCTGCGGTCCTTCGGGGTGAGGGAGAGGTTGTAGCGCTCGGCCTCCTTGCCCCCTCCGATGAGGGTGTGAGCGAGGATCCTGCCCTTGGCGTCGGAGGCGTTGATCATGCCGCTGTACTGGCTGTCCAACGGGGCCTTGTCCAGGTTGACCGTGTAGGTGACCTTGCCGGTGCCGTGCGCGGGCACGGTGACCCGCGGGGCGGACAGGGTGAACACACCCGCGGGCGCGCCAGGGACGTCGACGGCCAGGTCGAGCGTGACGGGTGCGTCGGCGGTGTTGGTGTAGGTCACCTCCTTGGTCTCCTTCTCACCGGGCTGGTGGGGCCACGGCTTGAAGCCGGCGTAGGCGCTGCCGGTCGCGAACAGCGTGTCCCGTACCGCCGCCGCGACGTCCAGGCGGCCGGAGCCGGCCTGGTAGGGGGTGTACTGCGGGGTGGCCTTGGTGGAGCTGATCAGGGCGTCCTTGAGCTGCCGGCCGGTCCAGTCCGGGTGCGCGGCGGCCAGCAGCGCGGCGGCGCCCGCGACGTGCGGCGTGGCCATCGAGGTGCCGCTCAGCGTCCGGTAATAGCCGTCGCCCTCGGACAGGTGCGAACGTGCCGCGAGCACGTCGACTCCCGGTGCGGTGAGTTCCGGCTTGAGCCCGTCGTCACCCACCCGCGGACCCTGGCTGGAGAAGTCGGCGAGCTGGTCGGAACCGTCCACGGCGCCGACGGTGAGCGCGGCGTCCGCGGCGCCGGGCGAGCTGACGGTGTTCGGGGCCCCGCTGTTGCCCGCCGCGACGACGAAGAGCGCGCCGGTCTCAGCGCTGAGCTCGTCGACGGCCTGGCTCAAGGGGTCGCTGCCGTCGGTCGGAACACTGCCGAGACTCATGTTGATGATCTTGGCGTGCTGGTCGCGGGCCGCCCACTCCATGCCCGCCAGGATCCAGGACATCTGGCCTATGCCGCCGCAACCTTGGTAGCTGCACACCGTACCGAGAACCTTGCCGATGTGCAGTGTGGCGCCGGGGGCGACGCCCTTCTCCTTGCCGTCCGAGGCGGCGCCGGTGCCGGCGATGGTGGACGCGACGTGCGTGCCGTGGCCGACGGGGTCCTCGAAGACGTTCTCGTCGGGCACGAAGCTGGCCGAGCCGGCGATGCGGTCCGCCAGGTCCGGGTGGCTGTTGTCCACACCGGTGTCCAGCACGGCGACGTCGACGCCCTTGCCGGTGTCGCCTCCCGCCCATACCTCCGGGGCGCCGACCTGCGCGGTGGTGTCCGCCAGATCGGCCTTGACCTTCCCGTCCAGCCACACCTTGGCGATCCCGCCGGCGAGCGTCGGCTTCCCACCGGTGGCGCGGGCGCCGACGCCGGCGCCCGCGGTGAGCGCGGACCAGAAGTCCGCCGAGCGATCGTGCTTCTCCGTCAGTGCGGCGCCCTGGATGCTGCCGAGCGTGCGGACCTTGGACGCCCCGGAGGGCACCGCCTGGGTGCGCTCGCGGGCAGCGGCCTTGGTGTAGTTGACGATCAGCGGGAGTTGGCTGCTGTGCGCGTTGTCGTAGCCGTCGGCGAGGAGCTGCGTGACATTGAACAGATTCTTGTCGAGGACCCCGGCGGAGACGTACGGCAGAGCGGAGTCGGGGTAGACGTAGGTGTCCTTTCCGACCTTGTTGACCTCGAAGTCAATGGCTTCACCGTGCGGTCCCTTGACCTCCGTGGCCGCGGCGCCGTCAGCGGCGGTGGTGACGGTGTCCCCGGTGATCAGGGTGACGGTGCGAACGGCGCCGGGACGGGCTCCGGCGGTATCCGCTGCGTTCGTCGCCCCGGACGTGGTGGCCGACGCGTTGGCGAATGACGGCGGGATGACCGTCAGGATCGCCAGGGCAGACCCGAGAGCTATCAGCCTCGATCTGCGGGGGTATGGGGTTGACAAAGGGGACTCCTATGATGAACAAGTAAAAAAAGCCGAAACGGCGTCAAAAGGCCACCCAGGGACTGGCATTGCGGGTTGTGGTCGTGGTGGTCCGATCAACCGCCCTGGTGGCCACCATGTCGTAGGCGGCGCTACCGCCCTCGGCGATGCCGTTATGCAGCCACAGGGCAGGCGATCTCACCCTTGCCATGGGCGGAAAGGACGCCGGAGGTCCTGTCGACAGTGTCAACGGTGTGGACAGTGTGGTTCCATCCTCGAACCCACCGTTGGTCACCACAGATGCGACCACCGGCAACAGGGACCGTCTTTCTTGAGTTGAGGCACCTTCAACTCCCTTTATGCGGGCGCGACACAGTCTTCGCGGCAGACAAATCGGGTGAAGTGACGAATCAGCGGAGGATCGGAAGGCCGACGCCGTGGACCGATCACGGAGGTTCTGGGATCGCGCAGCAGGATGGTGTGGACGATCACAGTTAAAGCTTGTGGCCGGGAGATGTACAGATCACAATCGTGTCGGAAATCGCCAGCTGGCGAATCGCGCCATTACCGGCCCGACGGCCCGCCGGGCGGAGACGACCAGGAGGACCCCGGTGCTCGGTACTCTCGGGATCAGCGAGTTCGACGAACGGCTCTACCGCGCTTATCTGGCCAAGCCGGACCGGACGGCGCGGGAGATCGCCGAACACCTGGGCACCACACCCAGCCGGATACAGCACGCGGTGGCCCGGTTGGTGGGACTGGGCCTGCTGCGAAGAGAACGACACGGCCAGTACCGGCCGGTCAGCCCGCGGACCGCGTTGAGCGCGCTGCTCGCCAAGCGTCGAGCCGAAACCGAGGCGGCGTTCGCCGCGGTGGGGGACACTGTCGATGACCTGGCAAGTGAGTACCGCGCCAACCGGCTGCAGGGGAATCCGAACGAGCTGGTGGAAGTGATCACTGGTGAGGCGGCGGTCACCCTGAGGGTGGCCGAGCTGACCCAATCGATCCACACCCACTTCTGGGTGCTTGACCGACCCCCGTACCTCGGCCCGTACAGCAATGAGTTGGAGGAGACCTTCACGATGGACCTGCTGGGCCGCGGCGTCGACATACGGTCCGTCTACACCCCCGAGGCGCTGGCGCAACCCGGCCGGTTCGAGCTGATCAGCCGCCTGTCCACGCTCGGCGAGCAGGCCCGGCTCCTGCCGTCCCTGCCGTTCAGGCTGCGGATCATGGACCGTCGTGTCGCACTGGTCGCGCTGATCGGAGGACGGTACGACAGAATCGTCGCCGTCCATCGGTCGGGTCTGCTCGATGCAATCCTCGAACTGTTCGACACCTACTGGCAGCGGGCACAACCCATCGCCTCAACGGCCCCGAACACCCCAGACCAGCCGAGCGCGGAAGATCTCCTGCTGCTGAAAATGCTCCAAGCGGGCTACAAAGACCAGGCGATCGCCCGACAACTCGGCACGAGTGCACGCACCGTGACCCGCCGGATCGCCGCGATCGCGTCCCAGCTCGGCCTCGACACCCGCTTCCAGGTGGGCGCCGAAGTCGTCAAGCGCGGCTGGATCTGAGAGGGCTCAAGCGGCGCCGGGACGCCGCCACCCGCCAGTGACCCGGGCTCGACATCGCCGAAGACCCCGGCCTGCTCAAAGCGGCCACTCCCGAAACCTATCTACCTACCTGGCACCGCCAGCGGACGACCTCCCACACCAGCGCCGCGGGCCAACTCGTGCGAAGTGGCCCTCAGTCGGGCAACTGAGGGCCACCCTTCATCGTCGCGCGATTCTCCGCCATGAACCGCTGCACCTGCTCCGCGACGAGCTCCGGGCCGGTTCCAAGGGCATGTCCGCTGTGGGCCGACCACACCTCTGGATGGAGATCGGTCTCGAAGTCGTGCCGGCTTCGGCCGGCCGGACTGTGCAGCGCGGCCGATCCCGGAGTCGGATCCGCTGGTCAAGACCCTCGGACGCCGCAATGCTGGAGGAGGCGGGCACGGAGCCGGCCTCCCCCGCGCAGTCAGGGGCGAGGTGCGCGCCGGTCCCGCCGCTGCTCGAGCTCCTCCGCACTGACCGGGATGAGCATCGGCTGGCCGGGGGCGCAGAACATCGTCACGACGAACGCGGACTCGACGTCGGCGAGGTTGTTGCCGTCCTGGTAGTGGATGACGTCGCCGCCCGGCTCCCAGAAGGTCTCACCGGCCTTGAGGACGCGCGCCGGCTCACCCTCCAGTTCGAAGACCATCTCGCCCTTGAGGACATAGCCGTAGGCAGGGCCGGAGTGGCGGTGCGGCGGGGCGCCCTCGCAGCCCGGCGGGAGGGTGACCAGGAGCGTCATCGCCTCGGCGCCCTCGGGTATCTGCGGTGCGCCGGGTACGGACCCGATCATGTCGATCTGGGGCGGCGGTGTGGTCGCGTTGGGGTTCTCAATGTGGTGCGAGTGTTCGGCGCTCACGGACTTCCTCATCGTTTGCGGTCGGTCGATTCTTCTTACATCAGTCAAGACAGAGTGGAGTCGCAATGTGTGACAGTCCTCGCCGCGTCGGACGGCGACGCCGACGGGGCGGCCGCACCTTTCTCGCTGCCGTCCATGACGCAGATCTCACACCGACTTCCGGGACTCTCCCGGAGATCAGAACCGGAGCTACCCTGTTCGCCGATTCCTGAGCGGCTTACGGTCGCCCTGCACCTCGCCACCGCTCCGTTGAGGCGGAAGAACACCCCGGCCGTTCGGGCGTAGGAGGCATGGGCAGAAAGTGAGTTGTGGAATCCGGCCGACGCAGGCAACTTCAGAGGGGGGAAGATCTCATACGTCGGCCGGACGGTATTGTGAGCAGTGAGCCATCAGCTCTCGGTACTGCGTCGCGCGCCCATGGTTGACGACATGTAATGGCGATCCGTGGACGTTTCGCCGCCCTCGGACGCGACAACTTCGTACCCCCGGGGCGCCTCGTTCACTGGGCACGCACACGCATGTTCCATGGATCATCAACTCCTCGTCGACAGAGGACAGTCAGGCTGGTCACCGAGGTCGCAGAAGACCGTCCGATCCCGCCGCGGCCGGGCTCAGAACCAGGTCGCACAAGGAGTAGTCACACGCAATGTGCTGCACAGTCACAGGGGCCGCCGAAGCCGACCAAGAGGGGAGCAACCTTTTGGCCGGCTACCGCGAGCATGTCCCAGAAATCCATGTGCTCGTCAGCCGGTCGTTCACCAGACCTGCTTCCTCAGGCCGACCGTCGAGGAAGTCTCTCGGGCAATCGGCATTCCGCCCGGCACCGTGCGGCATGGATCCCTCGGATTCACGAACGGCGTAGTGACAGGTGAAAAGGGCCTTCCAGAAGCTCTTCCGCTCACAGCGCCGCTCGCGCATCCACGGGTAAGAAAAATCACCCCGAAAGTCAAGGAAACAAGTGAAGCCACGTTCCTTTGGTATCTCTCGTCGGCGCACGGTCGCGCTCGGCGCCGTAGTCGCCTCGGGCGCACTCGCCTTCGCGATGGCGTCGTCCGTGCCGGCATCCGCGGCGCCCCGGCACGTCGGATCGCTCGACTACGTCGCCCTGGGTGACTCCTACGCCGCCGCTCCGGGCGTCCCGGAGCAGATAGACCCCGCGTGCGCCCGCTCCAACAGCAACTACCCACACCTGGTGGCCGCGCGGATCAAGGCGGTTCTGACCGATGTGAGTTGCTCCGGGGCGACCACGGCGGACCTGGCCCTCGCCACGGGTACGGCTCCCGCCCCGTACGACGCCCTGTCCCGTAAGACCGACCTGGTGACCGTGACCATCGGCGGCAACGACATCGGTTTCACCTCCATAGTCGGCCACTGCGCGGGCCTCGTCTCGAGCAACCCGGCCGGGAGCCCCTGCCGCGACGACCTCACTCAGGGCGGTACCGACCAGGTCGAGCAGAGCATCGCGGGCACGGCATCGAAGATCTCCCGGGTGATCGCCGAGATTCACCGCCGGGCCCCGCACGCCAGGGTGGCCATGGTGGGCTACCCCTCGCTCTTCCCGGACAGCGGAGTGGGTTGCACGAGTGCCAGTGTGCCCTTCGCCGCTGGTGACTTCGCCTACCTCCGGGACAAGACGAAGTCCCTCAACTCCATGATCGCTCGTCAGGCCAAGCGCGGCGGAGCCACGTACGTGGACACGTACACGCCCACCATCGGCCACGACATGTGCCGGCCCGTCGGCGAGCGTTGGATCGAGAGCCTCGCTCCCCAGACGCCGGCGGCTCCCGCCCACCCGAACGCGCTGGGCGAGCAGGCGATGGCGACGGCCGTGACCAACGCACTCGCCAAGTGCGGCGGAGCCCACCGCGCCTGACCCTCCCCCTCCTGGGTGTGAGAGCCACGGCACGCCACCCGTCACCTCCTCCGATGGTCCGCTCCCGCGGGCCATCGGAGTGAGCGCGTAGTGCGAACCGCCCTTCGCTCGCGGGGTCACAAGCTCGGAAGCACCGCGCCCCCGGGCAGGCGACATCGCCTGCCCGGGGGCGCGGCCGTGCGGCCTGAAGAGTGTTACGAGGTACGGTCCTTGACGATGTGCACGCGCACCGGAATCGGCGGGACCCAGTACGGGGTGTCGCCGCGGAGGATCAAGGATGCCGTCCAGTCACCGGGCCGGCCCATCTTGCCCGCCTGCACCGTCACCGTGAACGAAGCGCTCTGCCCCGGCCGCAGTGTGAGCCGGTGCGGAGTCTCCGACAGCCAGGACACGTCCGACTCGGTCTGGTCGTACCCCGGAAGCAGTGCCGCGGTGGCCGTCGGAATGTACCAGCGGGTGTCGGTGGTGCCGCCCACCCGATACAGGCCGAGTGCGCCGCCACCCCGGTAGACCGCGGTGGGGGCGTCGGACAGCGCGCTCCAGGCGTTCCTACCCGGGTCGTAGGCGTAGCCCTTCGGCGTGGCCACCCGGGCGGCGCCGACCAGTGTGGCGCCGCCGGACACCAGCAGCCGTCCGTCGGCGGCGGCGTAGGTGCTTCCGGCGAGCCCCATCGGCATGTCGGCCAGGGGCTGCCAGCTGTTGGACGCCGGGTCGTAGACGTAGGAGGCCGTGGTGGGGACATAGTCGGGTCCGGAGCCGCCCGCGCAGTACAGCCTGCCGTTGATCGCGCCGCATGAGGCCCAGCCGATCGCCTGGGGGTAGTCGGCGGCCCTGGACCACTTGCCGGAGCCCGGATCGAAGACGTACACCCTGTTCGAGCACGCGGTGTTGGTGCATCCGCCGACCGCGTAGAGCCGCCCGTCGAGTACGGAGCTCGCCGCTCCGAAGCGCCCCTGCGGCATGCTGGGGCCCTTGGTCCAGGTGTTGTGGGCGGGGTCGTACACCTGCATGGTGCGGCTCACCGCCTCACCGGGTCCCTGGCCGCCCACGGTGTACAGCCGGCCGCCGATGAGGCCGTGAGCGGTGGCCATGCGGGGTTCGGGGGCACTGGTGCCGCGCGTCCAGGTGTGCGCCGACGGGTTGTAGACGTAGAGGCCGGCGATGGGTTCGTAGCCGTCCGACGATCCGAAAACGGAGTAGACCTTGCCCTGGTAGCTCTCCACCGCGTTGTCCATCACGACGACGGGCAGGTCGGGCAGCCCGCGCCAGGTGGTGCCCGGGGTGCCGGTGCCAGGTCCGGTTCCCGTGCGCTCGCCGATGCGGAGCGTCGCGGGAGCGGTGCCGGTGTTGCGTACGGTCACCTTCCGTACCACCGTGCCGTGCGGCGCTGTGGTCGCCTCGATCCGGGTGGTGCGCGTCGACAGCCGACCGGCCTTGAGGACGAACGAGCCCTTGGCGACCTGGTTCTCAGCCATGGCGAGCGTGTGGGTGGCCGCACTGTAGGAAGGCTTGGACGCCACGAAGGTGTGACGGGCGACGCCCGGGACGAACATCCGGTAGAGACCGTCACCGACCCGCGGGTCACCGGTGGTGGCCACCGTCGTCGCCGAGGGCCCGCTCGTGGTACCCGTGCGCACTACGGCGCCCACCAGCCCGTGTCCGGTGTTGGCGTCGGTGACGGTGCCCGTGAGCACACCGCCGCGGACGGGCGTGACGACCCGCTCGGCGACCGTCACGTCATCGACGGCCCAGAGCTTGCCCGGACCGGTGTAGTGGAAGCGCACCTGCACCGCGGCCTTCCCGGCATAGGCGGTCAACGGGATCTCCACCCGGTCGAACGACCACGCATCGTCCATGTGCCAGACCGTGGTCCAGGTCTTGCCGCCGTCGGCGGTGACCTGCACATCCCCGGTCTGTTCGGCGGACCCCTCGTAGTCGTTGCTGAACGCCAGCTCGGGGACTCCCTCGTGACGGAGGTCGTAGACCGGGCTGACCAGCAGGGTGTCGAGTGCCGTGTCCCAGCCGACGTGGTCGTTGTCGGCGACGGCGAAGCCGCCGGAACCTCCGGTGTTGTTGCCCCGGCCGCCCGGATCGTCGAATGCCCAGCCGTGCCCGGTGCCCGCGACGTCGACCACGCTCCAGCCCTTCGGAGCCTGGGCGGCGGAGTCGAAGGACTGGGTGTCCAGGGTGTTCACCTTCAGGGTGTACGCCGGGTTGCCGCCCGCCCAGGTGTCGACAGGCAGCGCCAGCCCGAGGCTCTGGTCCGCGTCCTTCACCGCCACCTTCCCTATGAGGGACTGGTAGTGGGTGTCGTCACTGACGACCCGCAGGGTGTAGGTGTGGTTCTCGGGCAGATCCAGGTGGTACGCCCCCGTGTAGGCGTCGGACCACACGGGAGGACCCGGCACCCCCTCCACAGTGATCTTCGCGTGGAGCGGCCAGCCGTGACCCGAGCCGTCGGTGACGGTGCCCGAGACACGATGGACGGCGAGCTTGCGCAGTCCGAAGTCCCGGTTCACGGCGCCGCCGTCGGTGACCTGGACGTCCGCCGCCTCGCCAGACGCATAGCCGTAGACGGTGACTTGGACGTCGTGGCTGCCCGCCGGCAGGGGCAGGGTGTAGCGGCCCTGGCTGTCGGTGGTCGCCGTGTAGACGCCCGCTGTCACCTCGGCCGCGGCGACCGGTGCGCCCGTGGCGGTGTCGGTGACCGTTCCCGAGAGCGTGCCGTGCGCTCCCATGCGAAAGCTTGACGGCCCGTCAGGGGTGCCGAGACCGGTGGGCCCGTCGTAACCGGTGCCCGCGGTGCACAGATACGCCGGTGAGCACTTCCCGTTCGAACCCGTTGTCACATCATGAAGTCCCGAGCCACCACCGGCGTACGGGTAGGCATCGGGGTATGTCCCGGCGACCGGGGTGCCGGCGTTCGCGTACACGCCCGCGATGATCGGTGCCGAGGCGCTGGTGCCGCCGGCCACGCCCCAGCCGCCGGACTCGCCGTAGCTGTCGTAGACGGCGACACCCGTGGCCGGGTCGGCCACGGCGGAGACATCGGCGACGGTACGCCCGGGGCAGCCGGTGTCCTTCTGGAAGGCCGGCTTGGGCTCGTACAGGGAGCAGCCGGAACCGGTGCCGCCACCGTCGTGGCTCCACACCGACTCGGACCAGCCGCGGGAAGCGGTGGAGTCCTTGGTGAGCGTGGTGCCGCCGACCGCCGTGACGTGCGGGGACGCCGCGGGATAGGAGACGCCGTAGCGGCTGTCGCCGGAGGAGGCGACGATCGCGACGCCCGGGTGGTCGTAGTGCGCGTCCGCCGACGACTCCGCGGGGTCCTCGGGGTAGAAGGCGTAGTTGGTGCCGTAGGAGTTGGAGATGTATTTGGCGCCGAGCGCCACCGCCTGGTCCACGGCGGACCCGAGATCGTCGGCGGTGGCCTCGTCGGCCTCGACCAGCAGGATCCGCGCGTTGGGGGCGACAGCGGAGACCATGTCCAGGTCGAGCGAGATCTCCGTGGCCCAGCCGGGGTCCGGGGCGGGATAAGTGGTTCCGCCGCGCTGGTCGACCTTGGTGAAGCAGCCGTCGGCAGTGGTGCAGGCGGGCAGCCCGTACTGTGCGCGGTAGACAGCGAGGTCGGCCTCGGCGTTCGGATTGTCGTAGGCGTCGACGATGGCGATGGTCCTGCCCGCCCCGCCGTCCGCGGGCAGACCGTAGGCGCTGAGCAGGTCGGCCGGACCGAATCCCTGAGGGGCGTCCTCGGCGGCCCGCAGACCCTTGTGTGCCTTGACATCAGTGCGCAGCAGGCCGAAGCAGGTGAGCTCGTGCGGCTTGGCCGGGCCGCAGAGCGGCGCGACATGGCCGGGCGGCTCGTGAGTGGACGAAGACGGCTTCGCGGCCTTCTCAAGGACGTCGGCCCGCGCCTGGGCCTGGGCGCCGAGCACCGTCAGCAGGACGGCACTCAGCAGAGCGGCACCGACGGCCGACCCTCTCCGTCGGCGTGGCACGGGTCTGTGCGATATGGACAAGACACCACTCCTTTGAACTTCTTGAAGGCAGAGGCTCACACCGCTCCCCGACAGGTGAGTTGCGGATCCATCCGGAAAAGTTCACGGAGCCCACCGCTTTTTGATCCGACTTCTGGTCCCGCTCGACCCCGTGCCCGCCGCCGAGCCCGCACCGAACGCCACCGCGTCCTCGCCCTCCACGGCGGCGCCCGCAGACCTGCCTCCCGAGCGTGACAGTCACCCGCGTGGCGCTCTCCGCCGGCCCGAACAATTCCGACAATTGAGGCACACGCTGACGATCCGCAGAACGGGAGTCCCCTCCATGACGCAGCTCGACCTCACCGGCTCGACCGCACTGGTGACCGGTTCCACGCAAGGCATCGGCGAGGCCATCGTCATCGGGCTGGCCCGGGCGGGCGCACGCGTGGCGGTGAACGGGCGGACCCCGGCGACCGTCACCGCGGCCGTCGAGCACGTCCGCGCCACCGTGCCGGGCGCCGACGTCGTGCCCGTCGCGGCGGACGCCGCTTCCGACGACGGCGCCCAGCACATCAAGGACGCCCTGGAGAACGTCGACATCCTGGTCAACAACCTCGGCATCTTCGGCGCACGGCCCGCCCTGGAGATCACCGACGACGAATGGCGGCACTACTTCGAGGTGAACGTGCTCGCCGCTGTCCGGCTCACCCGCATGTACCTGCCCGGCATGATCGACCGCGGCTTCGGACGCGTCCAGTACATCGCCAGCGACTCCGCCGTCGTCACACCCGTCGAGATGATCCACTACGGAATGACCAAGACCGCGCTCCTCGCCGTCTCACGTGGCTTCGCCAAGCAGGCCTCCGGCAGCGGGGTGACCGTCAACTCCGTTCTCGCCGGGCCCACTCACACCAAGGGTGTGGAGGAATTCGTCTACCAGCTCGTCGACGCCGGCCTCCCCTGGGACGAAGCCCAGCGCGCCTTCATGCGGGAGCACCGGCCGCAGTCCCTGCTCGAGAGGCTCATCGAGCCGGAAGAGATCGCCAACATGGTCGTCTACCTCAGCTCACCCCTGGCCTCCGCGACCACCGGTGGCGCCCTCCGCGTCGACGGCGGCTACATCGACTCCATCACCCCGTAGAGCCCCCATAGAGCCCCCGAAGAGCCCCGTCTCGCGCTACACGCGGGCCAGTGGGTTCGGCAGCGGCAGATAGCGGGCGTCGGCGCCGTCCGCGCCCGTCCAGCGGAGCAGGAGGTTCGTCTTGCCGGGGAGCCAGGGCGCGGCGAGCAGCTCCGTGATCTCGGCCGTGATCCCGGGAAGGCCGTGCCGGGTCAGCTCGGTCCGTACGGCGGGCCACGGATCCCAGCCCGGGTGGTCCTCGGCCAGCAGCGCGGCGAGTTCCGTCACGTTGTTGACGATCAGGCAGTAGACCAGCCGCTCCCATCCCGCCGCCCGGTCCACGTCCTGGAGCAGCTTCACTCCCTCCGCGTCCCGGAACAGAGCCTGTACGGGGATTCCGTCGGCGTCCACCGCGACCAGGGTGTTCTGCAGGTGCGCCTCGATGACGACACCGTGGCGCGCGAAGGCCTCGAGGACCGGCGGCAGGACCTGACGCAGATACGCCGTCCACCAGGCGGACGGGTCGGTGAGACCGTCGAGGGGGCTGCCCTCGAAGCCCTCGACGAGTGCGGCGGCCAGGAGCGGGGTCGCGCCGGGGACGACGTGCTCGCGCAGGCCGTCGCGGACGAGGACGGCGAGTTCCTCGAAGGCCAAGTCGGCGGTGCGGTAGCCGCGGTCGCTCAGCCAGGCGGCGCCCGTGCCCGCGTCGGTCCGCCCGCCCGTGCTCGTGGTCGCGAAGGCGGCGGCTGTGGCCTCGTCCGTGCGGCGCAGTTTCAGCAGGTCGTGGCGCCACAGTCGACGGATGTCGTTGGTGATGCGCACGTCGAGGCTGAACTTGACGAAGACGTCGTCCTCGGGGGCGTACAGCGTGCGGAGGGCGGCCGTCGGCCACAGCGGGCGCGCGGTGCGGCCCAGGCGGATCAGCCGGCCGTCCGCGAAGGCCTCCTGGATCTCCGGGCGGGCGCCGACCAGGTCGAGCTGCCAGGGGTGGGCCAAGAGCAGCCGGTAGCCCTCCGGGGCCGGTCCGAAGTCGTCGAGCGCCGAGGTGTCGCCCTCCTCGACGACCGCGTCCTCGCGCACGCCGAGCAGTTCCACCGGGAAGCCGGCGTACGCCTCGGGCGCGTACGGCAGCCAGTCCGCGACGGGGCCGCCACCGCGCGCCTTGGGAGCGGGGTGGTACGGGTGCCCGATGATCAGGGACTGCTCGGAGCGGAGGTACGGGTCCGTCGGCGGCGTCGCGTGCAGTCGGGCGGCGAGCAGAGCGGCCACCGCGTCCCGGCTGTCGATCATCTCGGCGGGCAGCTCGGGGTTGGACAGACCGGTGAAGCCGCGCATTTCCTCGGCGGTGAGCTTGACCAGCTCGGCGTGGGTGAGCCGGTGCCAGGACCCGTCGGCGTACACCTCGGGCGCCGCGGGCCGGCGCCTCCCCCGCACCCGCAGCAGCCGCCCGCTGGAACGGAGCCGGAACACACCGGAGCCCTCGGCGGCCCGGCCGGGGTCCTTGGCGGGCCCACCGGGTTCCTCCGCGGGTGCCTCTGCGGGTTCCCCCACCTCCCGCAGCAGACAATTGAGCAGCGGCGCGGCGGCGTACGCGTCGGCGGCCTCTTCTATTTCACTGTCGCCCCTGACGAGCGAGGGGAGCATGGGGGGCATGGAGTCCACGCGATCCATTCATTCCATACGGTGCACTGGTGATCAGTATGTCTGTCGGCGCGGGCGACCGCGACGCACAGTCCCCGTACCCAAGGAGCCCGACCGTGCACCGTCCCCCCACGCCCGACGCCGAGGCAGCGCTCGCCGACGAGCTGAGCGCCGTACGCCCCGCCCTGTCGGCGCCGTACGCGGCCGGGCTCCCCGGCGCCCGGGCGGCCGTGCTGACCCGTCTGTGGCGTGCGCTGGCATATGAGCCGATGCCGTGGATCGCGCGCCGGGAACCGGGGGCCGACGGGCTCACGCTCCACCTCGCCGACGGCCGGCGGCTGCACGGCCCGCACCCGGACCCGTACGCGAGCGCCGCCTACGTCACCGAGGTCCGGCTGGACGACACGGCGTACGACCGTCCGGCGCGGCTCATGACGGCCCTCGCCGTCCCCCACGCCGCGGCCTTCGCGGCCGAGCTCGACCACAGCGTCGCCTCGTTGGCCCTCTCGCGCGCCGACCAGCCCGCCACCGACCGGGAGCCCCTGACCGGCTGGAAGTGGGAGCAGCGAGTGGTCGACGGGCATCCGTACCACCCCAACTGCCGTTCGCGTCCCGGCTTCTCCGTGGCCGAACAGCTCGCGTACGGGCCGGAGCACCGGCCGGTGGTGGAACTGGGCCTGGTGGCCGTCGACGACTGTCTCGTCCGGGGCGAGTGGCCCAAGTGGCTGCGGGACGAGGACCGTTTCCTGATCCCGGTCCACCCCTGGCAGACGGAGCATGTGCTGCGTACCGCGCCCCAGGACGTCGTCTCCGCACACCCGTTGATGTCGCTGCGTACCCTCGCCCTGCCCGACGGGCCGCACGTCAAGACCGCGCTGAGTGCCCGGCTGACCTCCTCCGTGCGGGACATCTCGGTCTACTCGATCGAGACGTCGGCGACGGTGTCGGCGTTCGCGGAGGACATGGCGGCCCGCACGGACGGCCTGCTGCACGTCACCCGCACCCTGGGCGCCGTCACGGCCCGCTCCCCCGAACTGGCGGCGGTGCTGCGCGAGTCCCCCGACGCGTACGCGAACCCGGGCGAGCGCGTCCTGCCGGTGGCCGCCCTCGTGACCACCGGACTGCCCCGATCGGCCGCCTGGCTGGCCGACTTCACCCGCCTCGCGCTCACCGTCTGTCTGCGGCTGCTCGACCAGGGGGTGGCGCTGGAGGCGCACGGCCAGAACCTCCTGGTCGTACTGTCCGCCACTGGCGCCCCGGTCCGGCTCGTCTACCGCGATCTGGCCGACATCCGCGTGAGCCCGGCCCGGCTGGCCCGGCACGGCATCCCGGCGCCCGCACTGTCCGGCCGGATCGTCACGGACGACGAGACCACCCTGCGCCGCAAGATGTTCGGCTCGCTGATCGGCGGCACGCTGGGCGCGACAGCGGGATCCTCGGCGGCGCTGCGGGAGGCCCTGGCGACGGCCGTACGGGACCTGCCGCACACCCCGGACCTGACAGCGCTGCTCGAAGAACCGCTGCCGACCAAGGCATTGACCCTGATGCGGCTGTCTCCGGAGACCCGCGGGGACAGTTGGGCACGGCTTCCCAACCCGTTCACCACCACCTAGCCCGGGGTTCACCATCCCCGGTTCGGAGTTCATCGTTCGAAGATCGTTTTGAAGCCCGGCACCTTTGATCAATAGGATCCGTCGATGATCACAAGACAACGGCTGGCGGCAGGAGTCTGCGCCCTGCTCGCCGCCCTGACGGCCGGGATCGCCTTCCCGACCGGAGCGGTCGCCGACGAAACGGCGGAGCAGGCCGCTCCCAAGGTCGAACTCGTGCTGGACGTCAGCGGTTCGATGCGGGCGCGCGACATCGACGGCGGGTCGCGCATGTCCGCGGCGAAGCAGGCGTTCAACGAGGTGCTCGACGCGACACCCGAGGAGGTCCAGCTCGGCATACGGACCCTCGGCGCCAACTACCGCGGCAACGACCGCAAGACAGGCTGCAAGGACACCGCCCAGCTCTACCCGGTGGGCACGCTCGACCGCACCGAGGCGAAGACCGCCGTCGCGACGCTCACGCCCACCGGCTGGACGCCGATCGGTCCCGCGCTGCTCAAGGCGGCCGACGACCTCGACGGCGGCAAGGGCACCCGGCGGATCGTGCTCATCAGCGACGGCGAGGACACCTGCCAGCCGCTCGACCCGTGCGAGGTGGCCCGCGAGATCGCCGCCAAGGACATCGGGCTCACCATCGACACCCTCGGGCTCGTGCCCGACGCCAAGACCCGCGACCAGCTCAGCTGCATCGCGGACGCGACCGGCGGCACGTACACCTCGGTCCAGCACAAGGAAGAACTCACCGACCGCGTCGGTCAGTTGGTCGAGCGTGCCGCCGACCCGGTGGTGACCCCGGTCGCCGTGGAGGGCGCCACCGCCTGCACGAGCGCCCCGGCGCTGAAGTCCGGGCTGTACACGGACCGTGAGGAGTTCGGGCAGCACCGCTTCTACCGCGTGGACGTCAAGCCCGGCCAGGAACTGCGCGCCTCGGTGAGCGTCGCGGCCGACCGCGAGGTCAACCCGGACTACGGGGTGTTGCTGCGCGCGGTCACCGTGCACGGACGTGAGATCGTACGCGGCGAGGCGGCGGGCAACGGCCGTACCGACGTCATCTCGACGGGTCTGCGCTATCCGAAGGCCGAGAGCGACGACGAGAACGCCCCCGCCGAGACCGTGTGTCTGCAGGTGTCCAACTCCTTCTCGGCGGCGAGCGGCGTGAAGACCACACCGGGCATGCCGGTGGAGCTGACGGTCGACGTCGTGGACGGGCCGGACCAAGCGAGCGACGTGGCCTCCTTCGGCCTCGGCCGCGGCTGGTGGCTGCTCGGCGCCCTCGTGCTCACCGGCTTCCTGGCGGGTGTGCTGTGGGGCTGGATCTCGCGCCTGCGGATCGCGGTCTGGAGGACCAACTGATGCGTATCAGAAGAGGTTTGAGCGCCGCCCTGTTGCTGCTCGGGATCGCCGCGGCGCCCGCCGTGGCCGACTCCTCCCCCTCCGCGAGTCCGTCGGACGGCAGCAGCGCGCCCACCCAGGCCGGTACGTCGTTCCGTACGGCGACCGAGATCAAGCAGGGCCAGCAGGCCACCGCCAGCGGGTCCACGGGCGACTACCTGTACTGGTCGTTCCCCGCGGACGCCGGGCAGCGGCCCACCGTGAAGGCGACGGTGAAGCTGCCGGAGGCCTCCACGCGGCACGCCGGCCAGACCTGGCAGCTCGACGTCTACGACGGACTGCGGCGCCGCCAGGCCTGCCAGTACGGGGCACAGACACGGACGGCGGCGCAGGACGCGGCCACCGTGGAACTGGCCTGCACCCTGCGCACGGTCCGTTCCTGGTCGGAGACCTGGGCCAACGACCCGCTGCCGGGCACGTACTACGTCCGGCTGACCGTCACCGGGCTCCAGGCCTCCGACCTGGGTCTGCCCGTCGACGCCAAGGTCGAGGTCGGCTCCAAGGACATCGGCGGTGCGGCCGCGGTGGACGGTTCGCTGGCGAAGCCGCTGGTGCCCGGCATCGCGACGAGCGCCGAGAAGTCCGACTCCGACTCCGGTTCGTCGACGGCCGCGCTGTCGTCCATCGAGCCCGACGACGGCTGGGCCTCCGGCTGGTGGTCCGACCGCTGGGTGTGGACCGCGATCGGCGGCATCCTCGCGGCGCTCGCGGGTATCGGCGGGTATGCGCTGACCCGGGGGTCGGGACGGCCTTCCCGGGTGCCGCCGGGTGTCTAGGCACACGTAGGCACACGCAGGCGCCCATGACGGCTCCATGACGGCTCCATGACGGCTCCATGACGGCTCCATGACGGCGAAGGCCCGCCGTGCCCCCTCGGCACGGCGGGCCTCGTCCCCCGTCCCCCGTCCCCGTCCGCGTCCGCGTTCCGGTCCGGTCCGGTCCGGTGAGGTGCTGGGCCGACAACACGGCTGGAGAACCCGCGCACAGGCGTCACTCCCCGCGCAGCACCTTCGCGAGGGTGCTCTCCCCCGTGACCTCGATCCGTCCAGCGCGTACCGCGTCCGGCACGGTCGAGATCCCGCGGCTCACATCCGTGCAGGTCTCGGTGTCGAGGCGCAGCCGCACGTCCGGCTCCTCCGGGGCAGGCCCGTCCCCGTAAACGGGCCCTTCCTCGGTGCCCAGCCACACATGGAACTCCCCCTCGTCCAGGCGGACTTCGACGAGCCCTTCGCCGCCCTCCCCCGCCAGGCCCCGCAACAGTGGCAGCGCGAACCAGTGCGCACGCACGGCGTCCGTGGCCCCGCGCTCGCCCAGCGAGGGCGCGCCCCACTCGCCCAGCGCCTGCAACACGGGCAGCAACTCCCGTCCCCGGCCGGTGAGTTCATAGACGTACGCGGCACCCGGCGGCGGCAGTCGGCGCCGGGTCGTCAGTCCGTCGCGTTCCATGTCCTTGAGCCGGGAGGCGAGGACGTCCGTGCTCACGCCCGGCAGATCCGCGTGCAGATCGGTGTAGCGGCGCGGGCCGCCGAGCAGCTCGCGGACGATCAGGAGGGTCCAGCGGTCACCGACGGCGTCGAGCGCGCGGGCCGCGGAACAGTACTGGTCGTAGCTTCGGCGAGGTGACATGCGACGCAGTCTAGACATGTTGTTGGACTTTCCAAGCACTCACTTGGTAAAACCAAGCAACACCACGAACCGGAGGACACAGCGCATGGAGTTCCGGCAGTCGAGCAAGCTCAGCGAGGTCTGTTACGAGATCCGCGGCCCGGTGATCGAGCAGGCCGACGCACTGGAGGCGGCGGGCCACAGCGTGCTGCGTCTCAACACCGGAAACCCCGCGGCCTTCGGTTTCGAGGCGCCGGAGGAGATCCTCCAGGACATGATCCGGATGCTGCCGCAGGCGCACGGCTACACCGACTCGCGCGGCATCCTCTCCGCCCGCCGCGCGGTCGCCCAGCGCTACCAGGAACGGGGCCTGGAGGTCGACGTGGACGACGTCTTCCTCGGCAACGGCGTCTCCGAACTGGTCTCCATGGCGGTCCAGGCGCTGGTCGAGGACGGCGACGAAGTGCTCATCCCCGCCCCGGACTTCCCCCTCTGGACGGCCGTCACGACCCTCGCGGGCGGCAAGGCGGTCCACTACCTCTGCGACGAACAGTCCGACTGGTACCCGGACCTGGCCGACATGGAGTCGAAGATCACCGACCGCACCCGCGCGGTCGTCATCATCAACCCCAACAACCCGACCGGCGCGGTCTACCCCCAGGAGATCATCGAGGGCATCCTCGACCTCGCCCGCCGGCACGGCTTGATGGTCTTCGCGGACGAGATCTACGACCAGATCCTGTACGACGACGCGGTCCACCACTCGGCCGCGGCGCTCGCCCCCGACCTGGTGGTCCTCACCTTCTGCGGCCTGTCCAAGACCTACCGCGTGGCGGGCTTCCGCTCGGGCTGGCTGGTGGTGACGGGCCCTAAGCAGCACGCCCGTAACTACCTGGAGGGCCTGACCATGCTGGCCTCCATGCGGCTGTGCGCCAACGCGCCCGCCCAGTACGCCATCCAGGCCGCGCTCGGCGGCCGCCAGTCCATCCACGAACTGACCGCGCCCGGCGGCCGCCTCCACGAACAGCGCAACCGGGTCTGGGAGAAGCTGAACGAGATCCCGGGCGTCTCCTGCGTCAAACCGAAGGGCGCGCTGTACGCCTTCCCCCGCATCGACCCCGAGGTCCACAAGATCCACGACGACGAGAAGTTCGTCCTGGACCTCCTCCTCCGCGAGAAGATCCAGGTCGTCCAGGGCACCGGCTTCAACTGGCCCCGCCCCGACCACTTCCGTATCCTCACCCTCCCGCACGCCGACGACCTGGACGCGGCGATCAGCCGGATCGGGCGGTTCCTGGGCGGGTATCGGCAGTAGAGCCGCCGTATGGCGCACTCCGACCTGCGGACCGCCGGGGGCGATGACACCGTACGGAAGGAGTGACAGGACCGGAGAAGGGTGTGTCTGCGATGGGTGACCTGCTCCTCGTGCGGCACGGCGAGACCGAGTGGTCCTTGTCCGGGCGGCACACCGGGTCGACCGACATCCCGCTGACGGAGAACGGTCGCGCGCAGGCCAAGCGGCTGGCCCCGCTGATCGCCTCGCACCGCATCGCGGCGGCGTTCGTGAGCCCGATGCGGCGGGCGCGGGAGACGGCGCGGCTGGCCGGGGTCGACGGCGCGCGGGTCGACGCGGACCTGTGCGAGTGGGACTACGGCGGGTACGAAGGCGTCACGACCGTGGAGATCCACCGGACCCGGCCCGACTGGTTCCTGTTCGACGACGGTGTCGCGCCGGGGCCGCCGGAGCATCCCGGGGAGAGCCCGGAGCAGGTCGGGGCACGGGCGGAGCGGATGCTCGCCAAGGTCGACGCGGCGCTCGCCGAGGCGGAGGGCAGTGTCGTCGTCTTCTCCCACGGGCACTTTCTGCGGGTGCTGACCGCGCGACGGCTGGGGCTGCGGGCTTCGGACGGCGCGTTGTTCCAGCTCGCCACCGGGACGGTGAGCCGGCTGAGCACCGAGCATCGGCGGCATGTCGTCGCGGGCTGGAATGTCAGACCCCCGTCGTAGTCTTCGACTGCGCGCTCAGCCACCGACAACCGGCGGCTGACGCACGGAAAGGGGAGCCGTCATGACACGACCGCCGACCGTCGCGCAGCGGCGTGTCATCGACGCGGCGGATCCGGTGACCGGGCGGTTGCAGGGGACGGACGCACAGCTCGCCGCGCTGGTGAAGCGGGGGCTGGCCTTCCGGCATCCGCGCCCGCCGCACGACCACTTTCTGACGCCCGCCGGGCACCGGATACGGGACACGCCCGAACCGCCGACGGCCCCTGAGCCTCCCACCGCCCCCTCCGACTCGGGCGTGTTCACCGCGCGGATCGGTGGCGAGGAGGGCCCCGGCGGCGGACCCTCTCGGCTGCGGGAGGTGCACAGTGCCTGGCAGGGGCTGCTGGAGCTGCGGCGGATGACCAGCCGGGACGGGGCCGTGGACCGTCCGTGCGGGTGGGAGCGTACGCATCTGGTGCAGGCCGCCGCGCTCGCCCTGGAGGCCGCCGGGCACCGCCCCGCGGCGGCGGAAGGGCCCGGCTATCGGGTGCGGGCGACTCCACAGCCGGAGGCCGTCGCCGTGCGCGAGCCGGACGCCGAGGCCCTGCGGGCCTGTGCGGCCACGCTGGAGAAGGCGGGCTGGCAGGTCGGCGAGCACACGGAGCCGCGTACGGGAGCACGGTATGTGCTTGCCTCACCGCGGCGGGCCTGACGGCCCTTCTCCACGGCCGTCGGCCCAGGGCGCTCGCGAACCCGCCCCGCGGGGCGCGGGCTACGCGTCCAGCAGCTCCGGGCTGTGCTGGGCGTCGTAGGCCGCGCGTGACTCGGCGATCGTGACGCGGTGACGCTCGGCCCAGTCCGTCAGCGACAGCAGGGTGGCATGCAACTCGTGGGCCACCGGGGTGAGTTCGTACTCGACCTTGGGCGGGACCGTCGGGTGGACGGTCCGGGTGAGAAGGGCCGTCGTCCTCGGCATGCTGGTCGCGCTCTTCCCCGAACCGCGTGAACAGGCCCGAGCCATCGCGGTGTTCAGCGCGGTCGGCGCGGCGGGCGGGGCGCTCGGCACGTTCCTCGGCGGGGCGCTGACCCAGACGGTCGGCTGGCACTGGATCTTTCTGATCAACCTGCCGATCGGAGTGGTGGCGTGGGTCGCCGCGCTCCGGATCCTCGCCCCGGAGGAGGGAGCCGGGCTCGGTAAGGGCGCCGACTATCAGGGCGCGGCACTGGTCACGGGTGCGCTGATGCTGACGGTGTACACGATCGTCGGCGCCGGCGACCGGGCCCTGGGTACCACGCTCACCCTGGCCGTGGTCGCTCTCGGCCTCTACGGCGGCTTCGTCCTGCGTCAGGCGCGGGCCGCGCGTCCGCTGCTGCGGTTGCGGCTCTTCCGCTCCCGCGCCCTGAGCGGTGCGAACGGGGTGCAGATCCTGATGGTCGCGGGGATGTTCGGCTTCCAGTACATCGGCGCGCTCTACCTCCAACGCGTCCTTGGGTACGGCGAGTTGGCCACCGGCACCGCGTTCCTTCCGGCGCCGATCGCGATCGGGGTGCTGATGCTGACCTTGTCCGCGAGGACGATCGCCCGGTTCGGACCGTACCGCGTACTGCTCGCCGGGCTCGTTCTCATCACCGGCGGCTTGGCCCTGCTGAGCCGGGCCCCGGCCGACGGCTCGTACGTCGCCGACGTACTGCCGGCGATGCTGCTGCTCGCCGCCGGCTTCGCGGCCGCGATGCCCGCGGTGACGGGGCTCGCCATGACGGGCACCCGGGAGGAGGACGCGGGGCTGGCCTCCGGGCTCTTCAACACCACTCAGGTGGTGGGCGGTTCGCTGGGGCTGGCCGTGCTGACCACGTTGGCGGCGAGTCGTACGGAGCGTCTGACCGGCGGGGGCGAGGGGGCCGTGTCGGCCACGGCGGACGGTTACCGGCTGGCGTTCACGGTGGCCGCGGGGATCGCGGTGGTGGCCCTGGTGCTGGCGGCGGCGATCCTGCGGCCGGGACGGGGACACGTCCCGCACGTCTCCACCGCCAGGCCCGAGCCCTCGATGACGCGCCTTTCCCCTCGCGACCGGACCTGACCAGGACTGCCGGCTCAGACCCTGCCCCAGGGGCACCCGGCAGCCGTGGAGAGAGCGCCAACTCGGTCCCGTTGCACGGGTGTACGCCGACTGCAATCTCTGGTAGGAAACTTTCCTAACAGTAAGTGGACGCAACACTCCCCTCATCGGAGGTACCGTGCACACCCCCCACACAGGTCCCCAGCTCCACACCTCACGGCGCACACTGCTCACCCTGATCGGAGCCTCGCTGGTGGCAGGCCCCCTCCTCGCGGCCCAGTCCCAGGCCGCCGCGGCCGGCGGTCTGGACGACCCGGCGAAGAAGGAGATCGCCATGAAGCTGGTCTCCAGCGCGGAGAACTCCTCACTGGACTGGAAGGCGCAGTACAAGTACATCGAGGACATCGGTGACGGGCGCGGCTACACGGCCGGTATCATCGGCTTCTGTTCGGGCACCGGCGACATGCTGGACCTGGTCGAGCTGTACACGCAGCGCAAGCCGGGCAATGTCCTCGCCAAGTACCTGCCCGCCCTGCGCCAGGTGAACGGCAGCGACTCGCACCAGGGCCTCGACCCCGGCTTCCCCGCCGACTGGCGCAAGGCCGCCCAGGACTCGGCGTTCCAGCAGGCCCAGAACGACGAGCGGGACCGGGTCTACTTCAACCCCGCCGTCGCCCAGGGCAAGACCGACGGCATCGGTGTCCTCGGCCAGTTCGCCTACTACGACGCCATCGTGATGCACGGCGACGGCACCGACAGCACCAGTTTCAGCAACATCCGCAGGCGCGCCCTGGCCAAGGCCAAGCCGCCGGCCCAGGGCGGCAACGAGGTGACGTATCTGAACGCCTTCCTCGACGCGCGCGTCTGGGCGATGAAGCAGGAGGAGGCCCACTCCGACACCACCCGGGTCGACACCGAGCAGCGGGTGTTCCTGCAGAAGCGGAACCTGAATCTGGATCCGCCACTGGACTGGAAGGTGTACGGCGACAGTTACCACATCGGCTGAGACCGAGACCCGGCCCCCGGGGTGCGGAGCCGGACCCGCTCCGCTACGCGCCCGCCACCGCGGGGCCGGGACCGGTGTGCCGGTCCGCGATCTCCTCGCCCGGCTCCGTCGGGGCCGTGACCTCGTCGTCGTCCCGGCTGCGGATGCGCGTCGTCGCGACCACCATGACGGAAGCCGTTCGAAGAGAGCGGAGACCGTTCCGGGGCGCGCACGTCCATGCACGCCCCGGAGACGGCCGCCGTGGACCCCGCTCGGGTCCACGGCTACCGGCCGAGGGCCGTCCCCCTCGGCCGGAGATCAAGTGCCGGACGGGTCCAAGTGCCTTACGGCCCAAGGAGATCGCGAACGGCGGTCAGGCCTGCGCGGCGATCCGCGCGAGGCGCTGTGCCTCTTCCCGCGTGGCGCGGGCGATGGCGTCCTCGTCGACGTGCAGGAGCCGACTGTTCTCCACCACCGGCTCGCCATTGACGAGTGAGAGCGTGACCGGGGCCGCCGCGCCGAAGACCAGCGCGGTGACCGGGTCGGCGATCGAGGCGTGCGCGAGGGTGTCCAGCTTCCACAGCACGAGGTCGGCGAGCTTGCCCGGCTCCAGGGAGCCGATCTCCGCCGCCCTGCCCAGGACCTGGGCGCCGCCGTAGGTGCCCAGGCGCAGCGTCTGACGGGCGTTCAGGGCGGCTTCCCGGTGGGCGCCGAGGCGGTTGATGAGGAGGGCGTTGCGCAGTTCGGTGTGGAGTTCGCCGGACTCGTTCGAGGCGGTGCCGTCGACGCCGAGGCCGACCGGGACGCCGGCCGCGAGCATGTCGGGGACGCGGGCGATACCGGCCGCGAGACGGGCGTTGGACGAGGGACAGTGGGCGACACCGGTCTTCGTACGGGCGAAGGCGGCGATGTCGGAGTCGTTCATGTGGACGCAGTGCGCCATCCACACGTCCTCGCCGAGCCAGCCGGTGGACTCGAAGTACTCGGTCGGACCCATGCCGAACAGCTCCTTGCAGAACTGCTCCTCCTCCACGGTCTCCGAGCCGTGCGTGTGCAGCCGTACACCCTTGCGGCGGGCCAACTCCGCGCCCTGTCGCATGAGTTCGGTGGAGACGGAGAAGGGCGAGCAGGGCGCGACGGCCACCTGGGTCATGGCACCGAAGGAGGGGTCGTGGTGTTCGTCGACGGTCGCCTCGGTGGCGGCGAGGGCGCCTTCGAGGGTCTCGACGGCGAAGTCCGGCGGCAACCCGCCGTCCTTCTCGCTGCGGTCCATGGAGCCCCGGGCGAGGGTGAAGCGGACGCCCATCTCGCGGGCGGCCCGGATGATGGCGCCGGACAGGTCGCCGGAGCCCTCCGGGAAGACGTAGTGGTGGTCCATGGCGGTGGTGACACCGCCGCGGGCCATCATGGCGAGGGAGCCCTGCGCGGCGGCGGACACCATCGGCTCGTCGATGCGTGCCCAGGTCGGGTAGAGCGCGACGAGCCAGTTGAAGAGGTTGTGGTCGGTGGCCAGGCCCCGGGTGATCCACTGGTAGAAGTGGTGGTGGGTGTTGACCAGGCCGGGGGTCACCAGGTGGCCCGTGGCGTCGATACGGCGTACGACGTTCTCCAGGCCCTCCGGGGCCCTGCCGGCGCCGAGCGACTCGATGCGGTTGCCCGCGACGACGACATGCCCCGATGCGTACTCGGTGTCGCCCGCGTCCACCGTCGCGATCGCACAGTTCTCGATGACGATGCGCCGGTCTTCCGCCGATGCTGCCATGGTGCGTCCTTCTTCGTTTCGAGGGGTGGGCACGGCAGGGCCCTGGGAGGTTTGAGTGCCGCGGCTGTCGACGCCACGGGTGCCGAAGGAGGGGACCTTCGCCAAGTCCTCAGGTGGGTTCGGAGGTTGGCTCGGAAGGTGGCTCAGCAGGTGGCTCAGAGGTTGGTGAGGTCCACCGGGATGTGCGGCTCGCAGCCGTCGCGCAGGATGGTGGCCTCGATCAGTCCGTAGGGGCGGTCGGCCGCGAAGTACACCTCATTGTCGTTCTCGAGCCCGAACGGCCCCAGGTCGACGAGGAAGTGGTGCTTGTTGGGGAGGGAGAAGCGGACCTCGTCGATCTCGCCGCGGTTGTCGATGATCCGCGAGCCCATCTGGTACAGGGTCTGCTGCAGCGACAGGGAGTAGGTCTCCGCGAAGGCCTGGAGCATGTGCTTTCTGACCTGGTCGTAGGACTTCTCCCAGTTGGGCATCTTCTGCTCGTCGCCGGTCCAGTTGAAGCGCCAGCGGGCGGAGACCTGGGTGGCCAGGATGCGGTCGTACGCCTCGGGGAGCGTCGTGTACTTGTCCTTGACGTAGCCCCAGAACTCGGAGTTCGTCGAGTTCATCACGACGAGGTCCTTCAGCCCCGAGATGACCTCCCACGACGAGCCGTCATAAGTGATCTGGGTGACCCGGGTCTCCTGGCCCTTGCGTACGAAGGAGTGCTTGACGTCGTCGGCGCCGATGGACCCGGAGCCGGCGTCGGAGGTCTCGATGCGCTCCCAGGCGTACTCCTCGACGCGGATGCGCGCCGTCCTGATCGGCTCCTGCGAGGTCACGAAGTGCCGGGCGAGGTGGATGCCGAACTGTTCGGCGGACTCGATGCCGTACTCCTTGGCGAAGGCGTACACCGTGTTCTTGGTGGTGTCCGTCGGCAGGACGTTCGCGTTGGAGCCCGAGTAGTGGACCTCGTCCATGTCGCCGCTCAGCGCCACGGACACGTTCAGGTCCTTGATGTGGTGCGTGCCGCCGTCGCGGGTGATCTTCACGACGCGGTTCTCGGCCTTGCCGTACTGGTTCTGCCCCAGGATCACAGGGCGGCCGCTTCGGGAATTGTCAGTCATGTCTGCTAGCTCCCTCGGTAAACGGAGTAGCCGAACGGGTTGAGCAGCAGCGGTACGTGGTAGTGCTCGCCCGGCCTGACGGCGAAGGTGATCGTCACCTCGGGGAAGAACACTCCGCTCGCACCGCTGTCCCGATTCGCGGGGGCGTCCTGCTGCGCATCGGCTTGCTTCTTCTCGAAGTACGCCTCGACCTCGAAGTCGAGCCGTACGTGGGTCGTCCCCTCCGGCAGCGCCGGGAGGTCCTTGCACCGCCCGTCCGCGTCGGTCGCGGAGCCGCCGAGCTCCCGCCAGTCCGCCGTACGGCCACCGCGGGCCGCGAGCCGGACGGCGACGCCCTCGGCGGGGCGTCCGACGCTGGTGTCCAGGATGTGCGTGGACACGGATGCGGTGGTGTCGGTGCTCATGCGTTCTCCTCCTCCACGAGACGGGTCAGCCGGATGCGGTTGATCTTGCCCAGTTCGGAGCGGACGATCTCCCGCTCCCGCTCGGGCGAGTTGCCGATCCGTTCCTTGACCGCGTCGCGCATCTGCTCACCGGTCCGGCCGGTGGCGCAGATCAGGAAGATATGGCCGAACCTCTCCTGGTACGCCAGGTTCAGTTCGAGCATCTCCTCCTTGAGCTGCGCGGAGGCGCCGGCCATGCCGCGCTGCTCCCTGGAGGAGGTCGGATCCCCGGACTTCGGCCGCCCGATCGGCGGGTGCCCTGCCATCGCCTCCGCCAGATCCGCGGCGGTCAGCTCGGCCATCGCGGCGTCGCTCGCGGCGAAGAGGTCGTCGGGGGTGGCGTACGGGCGGCGGGCGAGCAGGGTGCGCACCCAGGCCGTCGCGGCGCACGCCTCGTGGAGGGCGGTGTAGGCCGCGGGCTCCTCCAGGGCATTGAACCGGGCGAGGCCGCCGGGTGTCGTACTCGAAGTCACGGGATGCCTCCGTGGCCTTGTGCTGGACGGGCTGCGGCCAGCTAACGCCTTCGAGAACACCACGTCAACACTTTGTTGAAAAATCGAGGTAACAACCGACCTCCGCGCTCAGGCCTGCTTCTCGCGGTTCAGGTAGTTGTAGACGGTGAAGCGGCTGACACCCAGCGCGCTCGCCACCGTCTCCACCCCGTGCCGCACCGAGAAGGCGCCGCGGGCCTCCAGCACCCGCACGACCTCCTGCTTGGTCTTGCGGTCGAGGTCGGCCAGCGGCTTGCCGTGCTTGCGCTCCAGGGCGGCCAGGATGTGATCGAGCGAGTCGGCCAACTGCGGCAGCCGTACGGCGACCACGTCCGCACCCTCCCAGGAGAGCACGACATCGTCGGGGCCGGCCTGGTCGGGCGCAACCATCTCGCCCCCCATGGCGTCGACCAGCGGCTTGACCGCCGCGACGAAGGGGTCGTCCCCGATACCGGTCACTTATCACCCTCCCCGACCACGTTCACCTGCAGCGAGACCCTGGTGGCACCCGCCTCCAGAGCCCGGCGCAGCAGTGCGTCGACCGCGGAGAGCACCGCGTCCGCGCCCCCCTCGGCGGTGTTGCCGAACGGGCCGACGTCCACGGCGTCCAGTTCGGCCGCCTCGATGACCTCACGGGCGACCAGCGCGTGCCGGGGCGCCTCGTCGAGGTCGAAGGGCTCGGTCGTGAACTCCACTCTCAATCGCACTGTACCCCCAGAATGCGCCTCTGACCTGCACTTTTACCCGGATTACCCACCGCAGGGCACATCAGGGCACAACGGGGATTCATCAGTCGACCGCTTCACAGCCGTGATGCACCCCAGGCCGATCAATTTCTCTGGGACGGAGCCGCTTCGTCCGCCACGAGGCGACCCTAACCGACCAGGACATCGCTCCGCCCCGCACGTGGCCAAGCCGCTCGCTCAGCCGTCGCAGTGCGCGGCGGCCACGGGGAGCGTGGTGACGGAGTCGCTGTCGTGGGAATCGGTGACCCGGACGAACCGGTAACACTGCTGCTGTCCGGCGGCGTGCACGAGGGCGATGACGGTGACGGTGGTACCCCGGCGGGTCACGGTGGTCACGTCGTAGGCATAGTGGTCGGCGGCGCTGCCGACCGGTGCGAGGAGTTGTTGGACCTGCGAGCGGGTGGCGGCCGGTCGGACGAGGGTGCGCAGGGCGTCCTGGGCGGCGTGGGCCGCGTCGGTGACCGGCTGCCGCCGGGCGCAGTCCGCGTCGGAGCGAGCGGTGACGTCGGCCCGCCAGGTGCCCGTGTCGTGCCGGAAGACCAGGGCGTAGCAGCGGGTCTCCGACTCCGTGCTGACGGCTCCCCACAGGGCGGGGCGCACCTCGTACACGCTGGAGAACGGTGTGACGGCGGTCAGTCTGCCCGTGGCCCGGTCGAATACGAGGTCCGACGCCACCGTGCCCCGGCCGGGGCCGGGGTCCCTCCCGTCGCGCAGCACGATGTCCTGCGCGGCCGTGCCGCTCACGGACGCCCGCGCCGCGGTCAGCGCCCGGACGGTCACCGACGCGGCCTGCCGGGCCTGCTGCTCCACCGCGGCCCGTGCTTGCGTACGGCGGTCCGCGTTGCCGGTGCCGGCCCGGTGGAACGCGTACGCCGTCCAGGCGAGGACGGTTCCGAGGACGAGGATCAAGGCGGCCAGTGCGGCCAGGCAGCCGCCGGTCACGGCGCGGGCGCCCCGCCCCGTGACCGGCGTGGAACTGGAGGTACGTATCACTGGCTGCCCGTGTATCCGATGTCGGCGAGGGTCTGGTCCATCACCGCGGAGTAGGCGGTGGTACCCCGGTCCTTGGGGTGGAACGACTCCAGGCTGGCGCAGATACCGGTGAGCGGAATGCGCGGAATCGGATTGGCCGGATCGCCCGAGTGATAGTCGCCGTCGCCGTTCGGTCCGGCCACGATGCGGTTGATCCACTCGTCGCTGTCACAGATGCCATGGCCGTGGAAGGCGCTGATCGGGTCGGCGAACGCCACCTTGACCCCCTGGTTCTTCAGCTCGGCGACCTTGGCGGCCTGCTTGTCCCGCAGCTCGTCGGCGAGGGCGTTCAGCGTGTCGAAGTCGGCCGTCAGACAGGGATCATCGGCAACGATGTGAGGGTAGCCCATGAGGACGATCTGGGCGTGGGGAGCCTTCTGGCTGATCTCGTCGAGGAGTCTCCCGGTCGCGTCGACAGCCGTGTTCATCTTGGCCGTGTAGTCGTCCTTGTCGCACACGCCGACGAGATAGCACTTGGTGATGGCGTCGGTGAAGTTGCCGCCGTCGTTGCCGCCGATGGTGAGCATGACCAAGGTGGTGTCGTCGCTGAGGACGCCGGAGTCGATCTGTGCGATCTCGTGGAACTGGCCCTGCGTCTGCGGCTTGCTCGGGTCGTCCCAGGCGGAGGGGTGCACGTCCGCGTCGTTCTGCGTGATGTCCTTGCCCCGCACGTTCCAGGTGGACGCGCCGGAGCAACTGACGTTCTGCAGGTCGGCGACCGTGGAGTGGGCGTCGGAGAGGTCACCGAGGGATGTGGCCTGGAACGGCAGGAGGAGCTTGCGGCTCCAGCCGTTGGCGCCGCGTCGGCAGGCGTTCCACCCGGTGGTGCCGTGGGAGGTGTCGGACTCGCTGGAGTAGTCCCCCGAGCCCTCGCCCGAGGTGTAGGAGTCGCCCATGGCGACGACCATGTGCTGCGGCTTGCCCGGGAGCTTCTGGAAGGCGACCGAGGTGAACGCCACGTCATCGTCGCCGATGCCGTCGTCGGCGGTGTTCGACAGCTCCACCTGGGGCGTCCCGGTGAAGTGATAGACGCCGAGCTCGGCCCAGGTGTTCGCGCCGTAGTGGGTGTTGAGATAACGATCCCGGTCGCCGCCTTCCACGCCGTGGATGACGTAGTGGGCCTGCTGGGTATGGGCGCCGGTGTCGGGCACCTGCACGAACACCCGGGCCCAGCCGTCCAGGTTCTGGCCGAGGGTCCACGTCCCCTTGACCGTCATGAGCCCGTCGACCTTGTTCCCGTTGGAGTCGACCCCGTCCCCGAGGTGGGCTTCATTACGGGTGTGGGCGTACCAGAAGTGGCCGCCGTATCCGCCGCCTATCTGGTACAGGTCCCCCTTCGCCTCGTACTGCCCGAGACCGGGACCGGACGTGCCGTTGGAGTTGAACGTGAACGCGAAGCTCCCGTCGTCGGTGCCGGTCGAACCGCATGAACCGTAGGTGTTCGTGTTGTCGGGTACGGAGTTCACGAGCAGCGTGCCCGCGGGCAGACCAGCAGGACTCCGCCCTCAATCGCACGCGCTCAACCTGCTGCGCGGTGTCGCTTTTCCGGCAACCCCCTCTTGACAAGCCTCGACGCCCGACGGCAGTCTTCCATTAAGCAGAAATCAACTTCCGCAATGTGGAATTCAAAGTGGTCTCGATACGGAAGGGAGCGCCGAGCCACATGCCGGGTTCTGAATGGGGCACAGCCTCCGATCAGCGCTTCAACGTCAACCTGTCGATCCTCTTCACGGAGCTCCCGCTCCTGGAGCGCCCCGCGGCAGCCGCCGCGGCGGGCTTCACCGCGGTCGAGCTGTGGTGGCCCTGGGTCGACTCCCCCACCCCCGAGCGGTCCGAACTCGACGCCCTGAAGAAGGCGATCGAGGACGCGGGCGTCCAGCTCACGGGGCTGAACTTCTACGCCGGACAACTGCCCGGACCCGACCGGGGCGCACTGTCGATCCCCGGCGCGGAGTCGGAGAGGTTCCGCGCCAACATCGACGTGGTGGCCGACTTCGCGCGGTCAGTGAACTGCAAGGCCCTCAACGCCCTGTACGGCAACCGCGTCGAGGGCGTGGACCCGGCCGAGCAGGACGCGCTCGCGCTGGAGAACCTGGTCCTCGCGGCCCGGGCCGCCGACCGGATCGGCGCGATCCTCCTGATCGAGACCCTCAACAGGCCCGAGTCACCGCTCTATCCCCTGGTGAGCGCCCCGGCGGGAATCGCCGTCGTCGACAGGGTCAACGAGGCGACCGGCCTCGGCAATGCCAGGTTCCTCATGGACCTGTACCACCTGTCCATGAACGGCGAGGACCTGCCGTCGGTGATCGAGCGGTACGCCGCGAAGACCGGCCACGTGCAGATCGCCGACAACCCCGGCCGCGGCGCCCCGGGCACCGGGACCCTCCCCCTGGAAGAGCTGCTCGGCCGGCTGAGGAAGGCCGGTTACGAGGGCTGGGTCGGCCTGGAGTACAAGCCGGGCGAGCGTCCGAGCGCGGAGGCCTTCGACTGGCTGCCCACCGAGGCCCGAGCCGCTCGCTGAGCGGCAACTCATCGGCGTATCGCAGCAGACGTATCACAGCAGTCAGAGAGGCACCCTGATGAGCAGCACCCCCGCAGACTCCTCCCACCCGACCCGCCCCTCGATCGCGTGGATCGGCCTCGGCATCATGGGCTCCCCCATGTCGGAGAACCTGGTCAAGGCCGGGTACGACGTCACCGGCTTCACGCTGGAGCAGGACAAGCTGGAGCGCCTGGCCGCGGCGGGCGGTACGGCCGCCGGTTCGATCGCCGAAGCCGTGCGGGACGCCAACGTGGTGATCACGATGGTGCCCGCCTCCCCGCAGGTCGAGGCCATCGCGTACGGCCCCGACGGCATCCTGGAGAACGTGAGGTCCGGCGCGCTGCTGATCGACATGTCGTCGATCACCCCCCAGACCTCCGTGGACCTCGCGAAGGCGGCCGCCGCGAAGGGGATCCGGGTTCTGGACGCCCCCGTGTCCGGCGGTGAGGCCGGGGCGATCGAGGCCGTGCTGTCGATCATGGTCGGCGGCGAGCAGGCCGACTTCGACGAGGCCGGGCCGATCTTCGAGGCGCTCGGCAGGACCATCGTCCTCTGCGGTCCGCAAGGCTCCGGCCAGACCGTGAAGGCCGCGAACCAGTTGATCGTCGCCGTGAACATCCAGGCGTGCGCCGAGGCCGTCGTCTTCCTTGAGAAGTCCGGCGTGGACCTGAAGGCCGCGCTCGACGTCCTGGGCGGCGGCCTCGCCGGCTCCACCGTGCTGACGCGGAAGAAGGACAACTTCCTGAACCGCGACTTCAAGCCGGGCTTCCGCATCGACCTGCACCACAAGGACATGGGCATCGTCACGGACGCCGCCCGCACGGTCGGCGCCGCACTGCCGGTGGGCTCCCTGGTCGCCCAACTCGTCGCCTCACTGCGCGCCCAGGGCGACGGCGGCCTGGACCACTCGGCCCTACTGCGCTCCGTGGACCGCCTCTCAGGCGCCCAGCTCTGAAACAGGGAACGCGGCACGGTCACATCGGGCGCAAGCCCACCCGCTCAGCGCAGCTCTGAGACTTCCGGGCGGTGTCGTCGCTGACACCTGTCCTGTCGCGCCCAAGCGGTGGCACCGCCCGGAACCCACTTCAACGAACTGTTGACGCCCTGGGCAACGCGGAAGCGGTCCGCGCCCTGCGCGAAGACCGCCCCCCGGACGGCGTCACCGGGCCAGACAGGAGGTCGGCCCGGTGACGCTCGGCCCGCGAAAACCCGAGCGACCCGGATGAGGGTGGTCGCCGGTGCCCCGCGGGCACGACGAGGACCGCGGCGGATGCGAGCCAGTGCGGTGGTGAAGGTCCCGGGACCCCCTTCTCGACCTGAGGGAAGGCCGGCCCCGGTTCCGTCGCGGCCGCCGCGGTCCCCGTCACACACCGGGCGAGGCGCCGGGTACGGACTCCGTACCCGGCGCCTCGGCGTGCCCCCCAGGGTGCGGAGTAGGCCCGAGCACAGCAGCCTGAAGGCATGGACTATCCCACCATCGTCGTGCACGCCCCGGCTCTGGACGGCTCGCGAAGAGTCACCACGGGGGACGAGACGCTCGGTGTCGCCTACCACCTCGACGACGTCGTCGAGATCCTGCGACGGGCCGAGGTCGACCTGGACGAGATCGAGGTCGACAAGACCGACATCATCGACTGGCAGGGCGGCGGCCCCGACCACTGGCCGGGATTCGAGGAGCTCGAGCTCCCGGAGGACTGAGAACACGCCTCGGACACGTACTCCAGTGGACGTACGCCGGCTACGCAATCCTCAAATCCAGCTCTGAACACGGTCCCAGGGGCTTCAACTCACCCCGGTGACGGGAACATTCTCGGCACACGGGGCCCGCCGGCACGGGGGCGGCGGGCCCCATAACGGGGACACGGGGGAACATCACGGGGGAACACACGGGGGCGGCTCACCCGAACGGTGAACCGCCCCTGGTACGTGATGGATGCGTACCTCAGACCTTCAGCGTCCTGATGGACGTGGGCGCGTGGCCCGGCTCGGTCGCGATCTCCTCGAACTCCACGACGTTGCCGATGTCGTTCGTCGTGGACATCGAGATGTTGGTGACGCGCTCCAGGATCGCCTCGACGACGACCGGCACCCGGTACTCGGCGGCGAGCTTCTTGGCCTGTTCGAAGGCGGCGCCCAGCTCGGCCGGGTCGGTGACGCGGATCGCCTTGCAACCGAGGCCCTCGACGACCTTGACGTGGTCGACGCCGTAGACGCCGAGCTCGGGCGAGTTGATGTTCTCGAACTCCAGCTTGACCTGGAAGTCGATGTCGAAGGCCCGCTGCGCCTGGCGGATCAGGCCCAGGTAGGAGTTGTTGACCAGGACATGGACGTACGGGATCCGGTGCTGGGCGCCGACGGCCAGTTCCTCGATCATGAACTGGAAGTCGTAGTCCCCGGAGAGTGCGACGACAACGGCCTCCGGGTCGGCCTTGGCGACACCCAGCGCGGCCGGGATCGTCCAGCCGAGCGGACCCGCCTGGCCGCAGTTGATCCAGTGCCGGGGCTGGTACACGTGCAGCATCTGGGCGCCCGCGATCTGCGAGAGGCCGATGGTGGAGACGTACCGGGTCTCCGGGCCGAAGGCCTTGTTCATCTCCTCGTAGACGCGCTGCGGCTTGATCGGGATGTCGTCGAAGTGCGTACGGCGCTGGAGGGTCGCCCTGCGCTCCTGGGCGGAGGCGGCCCACGCGGAACGGTCCGGCAGCCGGCCCTCGGCCCTGAGTTCCTTCGCCACCTGGACGAACAGTTCGAGCGCGGCCTTCGCGTCGGAGGCGATGCCGTAGTCCGGGGCGAAGATCTTGCCGATCTGGGTGGGCTCGATGTCGACGTGGACGAAGGTGCGGCCCGCCGTGTACACGTCCAGCCTGCCGGTGTGGCGGTTGGCCCAGCGGTTGCCGATGCCGAGGACGAAGTCGGACTCCAGGAAGGTCGCGTTGCCGTAGCGGTGCGAGGTCTGCAGGCCCACCATGCCGGCGTTCAGCTCGTGGTCGTCGGGCAGGACGCCCCAGCCCATCAGCGTCGGGACGACCGGGACGCCCGTCAACTCGGCGAATTCCACGAGGAGTTCACATGCGTCGGCGTTGATGACGCCGCCACCGGCGACGATCAGCGGCCGCTCGGACCCGTTCAGCAACCCGATCGCCTTCTCGATCTGGGCACGGGTGGCGGCGGGCTTGTACGCCTGGAGCGGCTCGTACGTCTCCGGGTCGAACTCGATCTCGGTGAGCTGGACGTCGACGGGCAGGTCGATGAGGACCGGACCCGGACGGCCGGAGCGCATGAGGTGGAAGGCCTGCTGGAAGACTCCGGGGACCTGGGCCGCCTCCAGCACGGTGACCGCCATCTTGGTCACCGGCTTCGCGATCGAGGCGATGTCGACGGCCTGGAAGTCCTCTTTGTGGATCACGGCGGTCGGCGCCTGGCCCGTGATGCACAGGATCGGGATCGAGTCGCCGAGGGCGGAGTAGAGGCCGGTGATCATGTCGGTGCCGGCGGGTCCCGACGTACCGACGCAGACGCCGATGTTGCCCGGGTGGGTACGGGTGTAGCCCTCCGCCATGTGCGAGGCGCCCTCGACATGGCGGGCGAGGGTGTGGCTGATCCCCCCGGAGGCCTCGAGGGCCGCGTAGAAGGGGTTGATCGCCGCGCCCGGAACGCCGAACGCGTTGCAGACGCCCTCGCGCTTGAGGATCTCGACTGCCGCGCGGGCAGCGGTCATACGAGCCATGGAGTACTCCTGCTTCGGCTGTCGGATGCGTGCTCCCGTCGCGCCCCGCGGAGAGCCGGCGATTCCTAGTGATTCCGCATTACGGAAATAAACTTCTACTATCTGGAATTAATGTAGGTGGCGTGCCGAAGAGCGTCAAGGGTGCGCACCCGGCTGGATCCGCCGGGAGGAGGGTGGGGGTTGTGGGAGCGTTTCGCTGCCGCGGGCCCCCTGTCTGGAGGACGATGGACGGGCTGTCCCGACGTGACGTCCTGGAGTGGGCCATGGCCGAGAGCGTGCCGGTGCGGTGTCCGGCCTGCCGTCGCGAGCATCTCTTTGCCGCGCCGTCGTACCCGTGCGTGTGCGGCGCTCCCGTCACGCCCCCGCTCGACCGCCTCGCCGATCCCGCCCCGGTCACCCACCGCACCTGGGACGAGGACTGGGTCACGGTCCCCTGCGACACCTGCGGCCGCGCGGACCAGTGGCCCCATCCGGAACTGGGCTGCCCCTGCGGAGCGATGCTGCGCATTCCGGTACGAGGGGCACGGCGCCCCCTGCGCGCGGAGATCACGCCGGGCACCGGCGTCCCCGCAGACCTGGAGCCGGACCCGGAACCCGAGACCGCGCCGCCGCCCCCCGGTACGGCAGGGACCGCCCCCGCCCCCGCCACGCCGGGAAGCCCCCTCATCCCCGACCACGTCCCGCTGCCCCACACCACCCCGCCACCGCGCCCGGTGTTCCAGCCGGTCACGATCCGCACCGCCCGGGACGCCGTGACGGCGGCCGCGCTGTATCTGCGGTGGCTCGGCTACCGCGACATCCGCCGGGCGGACCAGCGCCCCCCTTCGGGCATCGGACTGACCGCCCGGGGCATCCTGGCGCAGGTGGACCCCACCGTCCGCCCGGCCTCACTGCGCGATGTGGAGTGCCTGTGGCTGACGGCCATGTCGGAGTCCACGGGCTGCGTCTACTTCTCCCTGGCCGGCTACGCGGAGGGCGCCCGCCGCCGCGCCGACGCCCTCGGGATCCCCCTCTTCGTCCTCGACCTCACGGGCACTCCCCAGCCGGTGAACACCCACGCCGACGAACTGGTCGCCACCGGCGCCTGAACCCCGGCCCGGACAGGCCCTACTCGGCGTACGTCTGCCGCAGTTCGATCTTGCGGACCTTCCCCGACACCGTCATCGGGAAGGACTCCAGGACCTGAAGGCGGCTGGGTACCTTGTAGTGGGCCAACCGGCCCTCGCAGAAGGCCCGCAGTTCCTCCAGCGTCAGGGGGTCGGCCGGGTCGCGCGGGATGACACAGGCCAGCACCTCCTCGCCGTAGCGCTCATGGGGCACCCCGACCACCTGGACGTCGGCGATCTTCGGGTGGGCGTAGAGGAACTCCTCGATCTCGCGCGGGTAGATGTTCTCGCCACCGCGGATGATCATGTCCTTGATGCGGCCGACGATCTCGACATACCCGTCCTCACGCATCACGGCGAGGTCGCCCGTGTGCATCCAGCGCCCCGCGTCGATGGCCTCGGCGGTCTTCTCGGACTCGTTCCAGTAGCCGAGCATCACGCTGTAGCCGCGGGTGCACAGCTCTCCGGCGGTGCCGCGCGGCTGCGTCACCCCGTCCACCGGGTCGACGACCTTCACCTCCAGGTGCGGGAGCACCCGGCCGACGGTGCCGGTGCGGTGCTCCAGGTCGTCGTCCATGCGGGTCTGCAGGGACACGGGGGAGGTCTCGGTCATGCCGTAGCAGATGGAGACCTCCGCCATGTGCATCTCGGCGACCACCCGTTTCATCACCTCGACCGGGCACGGCGAGCCTGCCATGATGCCGGTGCGCAGTGAGGACAGGTCGTACGCCGCGAAGCCGGGGAGGTTCAACTCCGCGATGAACATGGTCGGTACGCCGTACAGCGAGGTGCAGCGCTCGTCCTGGACCGCGCGCAGCGTCGCCGCCGAATCGAAGGAGGGCGCGGGGATGACCATGCACGCGCCGTGCGAGGTCGCCGCGAGGTTGCCCATCACCATGCCGAAGCAGTGGTAGAAGGGCACGGGGAGACAGATCCGGTCCTGCTCGCTGTAGGCGATCAACTCACCCACGAAATAGCCGTTGTTGAGAATGTTGTGGTGGGAGAGGGTCGCCCCTTTGGGGAAGCCCGTCGTGCCGGAGGTGTACTGGATGTTGATGGGGTCGTCGCAGGACAACTCGCCCGCGCGCGAACGGAGTTCCTCGGCCCGGCCGGGAGTCCCGCGCCCGATCAGGGCGTCCCAGCTCGGGTCGCCGATGTAGACGGCCTCCCGCAACTGCGGGCATCTGCCGCGCACTTCCTCGACCATCGCCCGGTAGTCGCTGGTCTTGTGGCTCAGGGAGGCGAAGAGCAGCGAGATGCCGGCCTGCTGGAGGACGTACTCGACCTCATGGGTGCGATAGGCGGGGTTGATGTTCACCATGACCGCGCCGATGCGGGCGGTGGCGTACTGGACGAGCACCCACTCCGGGCAGTTGACCGCCCAGATGCCCACCCGGTCGCCCCGGGCGATGCCGGTGGCCAGCAGCGCGTACGCCAGCTCGTCGACGTCCGCGGAGAACCGGGCGTACGTCCAGCGCCGCCCGGACGGCACGTCGACGAGCGCCTCCCGGTCCGGCCAGGCCGCGACCGCCCGGTCCAGGTTGGCCCCGATGGTGTCGCCGAGCAGGGTCGTCGCACCGGTCCCGTGCGTGTAGGAGAGTGCGCTCACCGGAAGTCCTCCTCGCGGTACTCGGCGTCCGAGCCCGCGGCCGTGGCCTCGCGCAGCTCGATCCGGCGGATCTTGCCGGAGATGGTCTTGGGAAGTGTGCCGAACTCCAGACGGCGGATGCGCTTGTACGGCGCGAGCACCGTGCGCGAGTGTTCGAAGAGCACCTTCGCCAGGTCGGGGCCGGGTTCGTGCCCCGCCGCGAGGACGACGTACGCCTTGGGGACGGCGAGCCGCAGCTCGTCGGGGGCCGGGACGACGGCCGCCTCCGCCACCGCCTCGTGCTCCAGCAGGGCGCTCTCCAGCTCGAAGGGCGAGATCTTGTAGTCGGAGGCCTTGAACACGTCGTCGGCGCGGCCGACGTAGGTGATGTATCCGTCCTCGTCCCGGGCGCCGATGTCACCGGTGCGGTAGTAGCCGCCCGCCATCGCCTCCGCCGTACGGTCGGCGTCGCCGTGGTAGCCGGTCATCACGCCCACCGGCCGCGCCGACAGATCGAGCGCGATCTCCCCCTCCGCCGCCCCGGGCGCGCCCGAGACCGGGTCGAGGAGTTCGACGCGGAAGCCGGGGCTGGGCCGTCCCATGGAGCCCGTCTTGAGCTGCTGGCCGGGGCTGTTGGAGACCTGGACGGCCGTCTCGGTCTGTCCGAAGCCGTCCCGGATGGTGACGCCCCAGGCGCGCCGCACCTGCTCGATGACCTCCGGGTTCAGCGGCTCACCGGCGGCGACGGCCTCGCGCGGCGGGGTGCGCAGCTGCGTGAGATCGGCCTGGATGAGCATCCGCCACACCGTGGGCGGGGCGCAGAAGGTGGTGACGCCCGCCCGGTCCATCTCCGCCATCAGCCGACCCGCGTCGAAGCGCGTGTAGTTGTAGAGGAAGACGGTCGCCTCCGCGTTCCAGGGCGCGAAGAGGTTGGACCAGGCGTGCTTGGCCCAGCCGGGCGAGGAGATGTTCAGATGCACGTCGCCGGGCTCGAGCCCGATCCAGTACATCGTCGCCAGATGACCGATCGGGTAGGAGGTGTGGGTGTGCTCGACGAGCTTGGGGTGGGCGGTGGTGCCGGAGGTGAAGTAGAGCATCAGGGGGTCGTCCGCGTGGGTGACACCCTCGGGTTCGAAGTTCGCGTCGGCGGCGTACGCCTCCTCGTACGACTGCCAGCCGGGCCGCGCTCCCCCCACCGTGATCCGGGTGTAGCGACCGGGCACCTCGTCGAACTTCTCCGCGTCCTCGGCGCGCACGACCACATGCCGGACGCGGCCGCGCTCGACACGGTCGCGCAGGTCGGCGGGGCCCAGCAGGGTGGTCGCGGGGATGACCACGGCGCGCAGCTTCATCGCGGCGAGGGCCGTCTCCCACAACTCGACCTGGTTGCCGAGCATGACCAGGACACGGTCCTCGGCGCATACGCCTTGCGCGCGCAGCCAGTTGGCGACCCGGTTCGAGCGCTCGGAGAGCGCGGCGAAGGAGAACTCGGCGCGCTCGCCGTCCTCCTCGACGATGTGCAGGGCGGTGCGGTCGTTGCCCTGTGCGATGACGTCGAACCAGTCGAGCGCCCAGTTGAAGGACTCCGGGCGGGGCCACTCGAAGCCCTCGTACGCCGTGGCGTAGTCCGCACGGTGCTCCAGCAGGAAGTCCCGCGCGGCGCGGAACTCGTCCGTCGCGCCGTTCGTCACCGTCATGTGTCCTCCTCGTTGCCGCACACCACCTAGGGCCTGTGTCGGAGGTGGCACCCTCCTGGCGGAGGGCACCACCTCCGACACAGGCCCTAGCATCGTGTACTCCGTGATGGAGGTCTCACCACCGTTCCTGTGGATTGAGCGGGTGTGAGCCCACTCAGCCGCACACCCCGAACGGTCTTGGGCGCACTGGTTCCCGGCGTACTCAACCCCGGGGCGGCGACACGCATCCTGTGCGTGGTCCGGTCTCGGGAGGCCAGTTCCCTGCGCGACCTGGCATTTGAGCACGGCCAGAGGCGACGGAGAGGCCCTGAACCATCACTCCGGTGGAGCAGGGGCCCCGCACGCCGACACCACGCCCGGCGTCCCAGATCGCACGATCACGTTAACCCGATCGGCTCAAGGCGCCACAAGCCCGCGAGCCGACCATCACACGATCGAGTTAAAGCGGCCCGTGTGCAGCGAACTCAGCGGTACGGCGACGCCCGCGCTCAGCGCCCTCGCCGTGTCCTCCGGCAACGGCCTGGGCGGCAAGGCGGTCGCGCTGGCCCGGCCCTGCGCGGTGACGGACTACTCCACCTCACGGCAGATCAGCCACGAGTACGACGTGGCGGTCGCCACGGAGGGCCTGTGCTCCGTGATCGCCGTACCCGTCGTCGTACGCCGCCGGGTGCGCGGGGTGTTGTACGGCGCCCTACGGACGGCCCAGCCCCTGGGTGACCGCACACTCGGCGCGGCGATGGCGGCGGCCCGGGACGTGGAGCAGGCGCTGGTCGTACGGGACGAGGCGCAGGGGCTGCTGAGCGTCACCCGGGAGCCCGAACCGGCGGCCGGGAGCCCCGCGTGGGAAGAGGTCCGCGAGGCGCACGGGGCGCTGCGGGCGCTGGCGCCGCGCATCGTCGACCCGGCGCTGCGGGCCGAACTGCTCGAAGCGTGCGGGCGGCTGGCCGGTGCGGCGGCGTCCGACGCCCGGTCGCCTCGCGTCGGCCTCGCCCCGCGCGAGGTGGACGTTCTCGCCTGCGTCGCGGCCGGGGCCACCAACGGGGGTGCCGCCGAGCGATTGGGGCTGCGGCCGGAGACGGTCAAGGGGTATCTGTGCTCGGCCATGCGGAAGCTCGGTGCGCACACTCGGCTGGAGGCGGTGGTCGCCGCGCGGCGTGCCGGATTGCTGCCGTAGCATTCCGACTGCCTCGGCTTCGGCCGCTCTGCGGCCTTTTCTCCGTCGCCCCGCGACGATTTCCCACCCGACCGCCCCTTTTGACCGCTTCGCGGCCCCCGATGTCGGCCGCTCCGCGGCCCCCACCTGGCGCTTTTCATTCAAGCGGGGGCGCACTGAAATACCCCATGCGAACGCCCTGTTATTTCCCTCACCACCCGGAGACTCCGAAATTCAAAGAGTCGTTGCCTAATATTGGCTCGGACACGACATGCGAGGGGAGCGGTGACCGTGCGAGGGGACTTCAAGGAGCCTGCGAGACCCCGCCCCGACCTGGTCATCGGCCGGGAGGAGCTCTTCGCCGGCGCGCGCGAGCAGCTCTCCGGCGGAGGCAGTGTGCTGGTGCACGGCCCCGCGGGAATAGGAAAGTCCACCGTCCTGCGTGCGTTGGCCGCGGAATGCGCCGAATCGGCACGCACCGTGTTGCGTTGCTCGGCGACCGAGTCCGAATCCCATCTGCCCTTCCTCGCCCTGGCCGACCTCCTCGGCCTGGTGGTGGACGAGGTCTCCGACCGGCTGCCCGCCCCGCAGCGCACCGCCCTGGAATCGGCCCTCACCGGCCGCGGGGAATCGACCCTGCAACGGGACGGCCTCGCCCTGCGCCTGGCGGTCCTCTCCGTGCTCCGGGCCCTGGCCGCCCAGGGCCCGGTCCTGATCGTCGCCGACGACCTCCAGTGGCTGGATCCGGCCAGCGCCGAACTGCTCGGCTTCGCCGCCCGCAGGCTCGGCGAGATGCCTGTGCGGATGCTGTGCGCGGTGCGCACCGACACCGAGCCACGGGACCAACAGCACGACCGCTATCTACGCGCGTCCCCGCCGGACACCCTCGCCGTGCGGCTCAACCCGCTCTCCCGCGCGCAGGTCGCCGAACTCCTCGGCCACCGCGGCTACACCGGCCTGCCCCGCACGACCGTCCGCGACATCCACCGCACCAGCGGCGGCAACCCGCTCTTCGCGCTGGAGCTCGGCCGCGCGCTCGCCGAGAATCCCGCCCGGCCGAGCCCCGGCGAACCGCTGCCCGTGCCGACCTCGTTGCGCGCGCTCGTCCTCAGCCGTCTGGAGATGCTCTCCGCCGAGGCCCGGCGCACCCTGCTCGTCGCGAGCGCGGGCGCCCGCCCCACGCTGGCGCTGCTGCACGCCGCCGGGCGCGAGAACGCCGAGGCGGAGACCGCGCACGCCGCCTCGCTCGGGCTGCTGGCTACCGAGCGCGAGACACCGGGCATCCGGTTCGCGCATCCGATGATCTCGGCCGCCCTGTACGCGGAGGCGAGCGCCCAGGATCGGCGCGCCGCCCATGCCGCGCTCTCCACCGCGGCCTCCGACCCCATCGAACGGGCCCGGCATCTCGCCCTGGCTACCACCGGTACCGATCCGCAAGTCGCCGCCCGGCTCGGCGAGGCCGCCGCCGCGGCCAGGGACCGGGGTGCGCCCTCGGTCGCCGCCGGGCTCGGACTGCTGGCGGCCCGGCACACTCCCCCGGAGACCGTGCCCGGCCCGGACGAGCGGCGCTTGCAGGCCGCCGAGGACGCGCTGACCGCCGGGGAGTCGGACCTCGCGCGGGACATCGCCCGCGAGGTACTCCGCCGGGTGACCGCGCCCGCGGAGCGCGTCCGCGCCTGGATGGTCGTGATCGACGCGGCGGGACATGCCATGGCCGAGATAGACGCGGTCTTCCCGCAGGCCCTCGCGGACGCGGGCGAGGACCCTCGGCTGCTCGCGCTCGTGCGCTACCAACTCGCCTGGCGGGCCCTGCTGATGGAGGGCGAGATGGCCAAGGCCCGCGAGGAGGCCGCGATCGCCGCGCAGCTCGCCGCCCGCGCCGGGGACCGGCCCACCGAACTCCTCGCGCTGGGCTTCCAGGCCCAGATGGAGACCCTGATGGGCCACGCGGACGCGCCCGCCACCATCCAGCGGGCGATGCGCGAGCCGCAGGACCCCCGGGTGGCCTGCGACCACAACGGCGCCGGCGCCGCCCGCTTCCGCTGGCTGATCATGGGCGACCAGCTCGCCGAGGCCCGCACCACGATCACCGCGCTGCTGCGTGAGGTGCGGCGGCGCGGGATGGTCGAGAGCGAGGTGCACTTCCTGCGCGGGCTCGCCGAGACCGAACTGCGCTCCGGGCACTGCGGGCGGGCGCTCGACCTGGCCCGGGAGAGCCTGCGGCTGGCCCGCGACACGGGGATCGGCGAGGCGGCCACCGCCATGTTCACCTCGCTCGCCGAGGCCGCGGGCGGCGATGTCGACCGGGCGCTGGCGCTGGCCCGGGAGGCCGTGGACCGCGCCGAGGAGGACGGCGACCTGGTCTATCTCTCGCGTGCCCTGGGCGCCCTCGGGCACGCCCAACTGGTGGCGGGGGACTCGCTCGCGGTGGTGCAGTCCCTGCGCCGGGTACGGGAGCTGGAGGAGCGGCTCGGGGTCACGGACCCGGCCCGGGGGCGCTGGCACGGCGACCTCGCCGAGGCCCTGGTGCGGATCGGTGAGCCGGTCGAGGCGCAGGACGTCATCGACGCCACGCGGGCGCGGGCGCTGCGGCTCGGGCGGGAGAGCGTGCTCGCCGTGCTCGACCGGGCGGAGGCGCTGGTGCGGGCCGCGCGCGGCGAACAGGGGCCCGCGATACGTCAGCTGACGGCCGCTCAGGACCGGCTGGGCAAGCTGGGCTACGGCCTGGAGGAGGCCCGGGCCGCGTACGCCCTCGCGGGGCTGCGTACCCACCGGCCGGGGCCGACCTCCTACGACGAGGCGACTCGGCTGTTCCGCCGCTGCCGGGCGCTGCCGTGGCTGCGGCAGGTGGAGTCCGCGAGCGCGACCGGTCCGGCGGCGACGGCCACGACGCCGTTGGCCCCCGCCGCGCTCGACAGCCTCGCCGCGACGGAGCGTCAGGTCGCGGCGCTGGTCATGGAGGGCGCCACCAATCGGGAGATCGCCGCGCGGCTGTTCATCAGCGTGAAGACCGTCGAGGCGACGCTCACGCGGGTGTACCGGAAGCTGGGGATTCGCTCGCGGGTGGACATCGTTCGGCTGGCTGCGGGGCGCCGGAGCGGGTGAATTTCGGTGCGGACACGGGGGGACGACGGGTCCCGCGCCCCTGAAGAGGCGCGGGGAACCGCGCGACCAGTCCACGCTCACCCGCAGCCGAAGGTTCGGCGGCTAGGACCTGTCCGGCCGATCACGGCGGAGACGAGGTGCCGCTGCTTCCCTCCACCGTGATCGGCCGGACAGGTCCTAAACCCCGCGTACGTCGAGCAAGGGTTTTCCCTCCCGCAACTCGCCTAGGGGCTTCCCCTCTTGGATGCCGAACGTTCCGCCTTCTAGCGTGAGCGTCGTGCCGCTCGCTCGGGCATACGGCGTCAGCCCACAGTCGCCGTGCCTCACCCCCCACACCCGCGCGTCCCCCCACCGGCAACTTCTGAGGAGATCCATGTTCGGGCTCAATCGCGCCAAGAAGACCGCCGCCCTCTGTACGGCGACCGCTGCCGCCGCCGCGACCGCTCTCCTGTGTGCACCCGGCGCCGTCGCCGCCCCCCAGCCGATCGTCGGCGGCACGACGACCACCACCACCGCGTACCCGTTCATGATGCAGATCACCGACGCCTCGCAGAGCCAGTTCTGCGGTGGCACCCTGGTCGCGGCCAACAAGGTCGTCACCGCTGCCCACTGCATGGTCGGCGAGACCACGAGCAGCGTCCGCGTCGTCGGCGGCAGAACGTACCTCAACGGCACGAACGGCACCGTCAGCAAGGTCAGCAAGATCTGGATCAACCCCGACTACACCGACGCCACCAACGGCGACGACGTGGCCGTACTGACTCTGTCGACGTCGATGTCGTACACCCCGGCGTCGTACGTCGCCTCCACGGACACCGGCGTGTACGCGACGGGCGCCACCGCCCGCATCATCGGCTGGGGCACCACCTCGGAGAACGGCAGCTCCTCCAACCAGCTGCGCACCGCGACCGTCCCGATCGTGTCCAACACCAGCTGCGCCGGCTCCTACGGTTCCGAATTCGTCGCCAACGACATGGTCTGCGCCGGATACACCTCCGGCGGCGTCGACACCTGCCAGGGCGACAGCGGCGGCCCGCTGCTCATCGGCGGCGTCCTGGCGGGCATCACGTCCTGGGGCGAGGGCTGCGCGGAGGCCGGCCACCCGGGTGTCTACACCCGCCTGACGACCTTCTCGAACCTGGTGAAGACGCAGATCAACTCGTAATCATCGTTCACCGGACTCCAGTGACTGTTCGTCAGCCACCGGCGTCGCGAGCTCCCTCGGTCTCCTGAGCATCCCTCAGGTGAAAGCCAGGGGGCGTTGCGAGCCTCCACGAGCGGCCCGCAACGCCCCCTATCCATTTCCTCCCCCGTTCTTCCCCCTTACTTGTCGGCGGTCAGCTTCCCCACACTGCCCCAACTGCCCGCCGGCACCTCGTGGACGAGTTGCCGCCGTTCCGTGTCGGGACCGTAGGCCCCCTGTTTGAATGGCGACCGTTGGGGGGTGATGGACATGGTGTCCACAGACCGGTTCCTGGCCTTCGCCGCGATGTCGCTGCTGGTGATCGTGGTTCCTGGGCCGAGTGTGCTCTTCGTGATCGGGCGGGCGCTCGCGCACGGTCGGCGCACGGCGGTGATGACGGCGCTCGGCAATGTCGTCGGCTCGTATCTGCTGGTGGCCGCCGTCGCGTTCGGGATCGGCTCGCTGGTCGAGCGTTCGCTGACCGTCTTCCTGGTGGTGAAGCTGGCGGGTGCCGCGTATCTGGTCCTGCTGGGGGTGCGGGCGTTCCGGCACCGCAAGGAGATGAAGGCCTCGGCGCTGCGGCAGGCCCCGGAGACCGCGGCGCGCGGCGATCTGCGGACCGTCCTGGACGGCGCCCTCGTGGGCCTCACCAACCCCAAGGGTCTGGTCTTCTTCGCGGCCGTGCTGCCGCAGTTCGTGGACCACTCGGCGGGGCGGGTCCCCGCGCAGATGCTGACGCTGGGTCTGATCCCGATCTCCATCGGGCTGGTCACCGACACGTTGTGGGGGCTGACGGCGTCCGCGGCCCGCTCCTGGTTCGCCAGCTCGGACCGTCGGCTGTCGCTGATCGGGGGTGCGGGCGGCTGCACCCTGATCGGGCTCGGGGTGACGGTGGCGGTGACGGGTCGCGCAGACTGAGTCCTGCGGTGACGTGACTTACGCGGCCACGGTCCCGAAGCGGATGTCGTACGACGTCGACGTCCCGGACACCGTCCGGAGCAGCCTCTCGGCCTCCTCCATCACCTCGTCCCGCTGGGCCTTCGTGAGCCGACCGAAGGTCTCGATGGTGAGCACCTCCCCCTCCTGCCGCCACAGGCCTGCCAGGAATCCGTCGACGAGCAGCGTGCAGTACGCCTGATTGCCCGCCCAGGTACGCCCCTTGAGGTCGGCGGGCACCACTCGGGAGCGGTCGGCGTGCGAGAGGAGCAGGTTGTCGAACTCCGGCAGGAAGCGGGGTGGGGCCGGGATGTCGGCGTCGGGGCGGGGCGCGTCGGGCAGGTCGAAGAGCTCGACACCGTTCGCGTCGCGGAAGGTGAGAAGCCGCGGTCGGAGGCGTTCGAAGGCCTCGCGCAGCCGGGTCAGCCCCGCCCAGGTCTGCATGTCCTTGACGGAGGCGGGCCCGAAGGCGGCGAGGTAGCGCAGCACGGCCGCGTCGGGGCCGGGGGACGGCTCGGTGGGCCGGCCCAGCCAGTGTTCGGCGGTGGTGAGCGCGACCTGGCCGCTTCGGCCCCACAGGCCGCGCGGGGTGACCTGCACGAGCGGCAGCCGGCAGCGGGCGGCGACCGAGAGCGCGAACGGGTCGGCGTCCGGCCAGTGGACGAGCAGTTCCTCGCGCAGCTGCTTCATCGTGCGCGGCTCGGCCTCCACCAGCTCCCTGCTGATCGCGGCGAGCCGGTCGAGGTCGACCCCCGCGAGCCCCTTGCGGAAGTGGTTCAACTCCCGGTCGCGGGCTCCCTGCACCAGCGGTCGCAGGGTGAGGGCGTCGTCGGCGGTGTGGGTGTGGATGGTGGAGCGCAGGGTCACGATGCGGACAACGGCCCTGTCCTCCATGGCCGTCGACAGCTCCTCGGGCCGAAAGCCCTCCAGCCGGGCGGCGAGAGCGTAGTACGGCGGCTTCACGTTCTGCGCCTGAAGACCTACGAGGTGCCGGACGGCGTCCGTGGCACTGCGACCGGCGGACCGGCGCAGGAGGAGCTGACGGGCGAGGGTCGCGCGGTTGAGGGCGCGGGGGTCGAGCACGGGTGCGAGTGCCGGTACCGGTCCCGGTGCGGGTGCAGGTCCGGGAGCGGGTGCGGCGGGGTGGCCGCCGCCGCTCGTCTTCGTCGTCATGGTGTGCACGCTAACGAGCCATGCGGACACCTTCCGTCCGCGATCCACGGAACTCTCCACGCGGACGCCCGCCCGGGCGGTACGCCCTCTTCCGCCCGCGACATTTGACCCGTATATCCTTCTCCGTGATCACAGCGACGTACCCGCGACATGGGAGGCAGCCGCAATGTCCGAGCGACGCCCCCGTCCGGCCGCCAGAAACGGCAGGAAGTCCGTCTGGCGGCGCGCTCTGAACGCACCGGCCGCGACCGGCCCGACGCCTCCGGCGCCGCGCGCCGACCCGCCGGAGCCGGAACCCGCCGACGCCGACAGCGTCGTACAGGCGGCCCTGTACCGCGACGGGGTACGGGTCTCGACCCCCGCCTCCCTCGCCGACACCTTCCGAGAGCTGCGCGACCAGCCGTCCGGCATGGCATGGATCGGCCTGGCCCGTCCCACGGAGGCCGAACTCCTCTCCCTTGCCGCCGAGTTCGACCTGCATCCGCTCGCCGTCGAGGACGCGATGGAGGCACACCAGCGTCCGAAGCTGGAGCGCTACGGCGACACACTCTTCGTCGTCCTGCGCGCCGCGCGCTATCTGGACGCGCCGGAGGAGGTCGACTTCGGCGAGCTGCACGTGTTCGTGGGCCCCGACTTCGTGATCACCGTCAGGCACGGCGCGGCGCCGGACCTGTCGGCGGTGCGTCGCCGCATGGAGGACTCCCCGGAGCTGCTGAAGCTGGGCCCCGAAGCCGTCCTCTACGCGATCCTCGACTCGGTCGTCGACGGCTACGTCCCCGTCGTCTCCGGCGTCCAGAACGACATCGACGAGATCGAGACCGAGGTCTTCCGCGGCGACCCCGAGGTGTCCCGCCGCATCTACGAACTCTCCCGAGAAATGGTCGAGTTCCAGCGTGCGACCCGCCCCTTGGTGGGCATGCTGCACGCCCTGATGGCGGGTTTCGCCAAGTACGGCACCGACGAGGAACTCCAGCGCTACCTCCGCGACGTCGCCGACCACGTCACCCACACCAGCGAACGCGTCGACGGCTTCCGCCAGGCCCTCACCGACATCCTCACCGTCAACGCCACCCTCGTCACCCAGCAACAGAACGCCGAGATGCGAGCGCTGGCGGAGGCGGGCTTCGAACAGAACGAGGAGATCAAGAAGATCTCTTCCTGGGCGGCCATTCTGTTCGCTCCGACGCTGGTCGGAACGATCTACGGAATGAACTTCCGGGAGATGCCGGAGTTGCACTGGGTGCTCGGATACCCCTTCGCTATCGTCCTGATGGCAGTCGTATGCACCAGTTTGTACTTCATCTTCAAGCGGAAGGACTGGCTCTGAGTAACCGGTCGACGGGGGCCTGCGCCAGGGCCTCGCGGGAGCCGAGGCAGTCGCCAAAAGGCCCGTCCAAGGCCGCTGGGGAGAATCTGGGGAGAATGAGATGTGCTCCGCGTCGGCCGGTTCTCCCCGCCGCGGGCCAACGGTCTTGCTGAACCTTGGGGCGTCAGCACCGACGGCGGACGCCGAACATCACGGAGGGTAACCGCGCTTCCGGACCGGAACGCCGAAGAGGGGCGCAGCAAGTGCTGCGCCCCTCTTCTGGCAGGCGTCCAAATAGTGTGCCCACTACCCGGCCTGGATGGCCCGGGCGCTTCGGTTGAGGAGTGCGTCGATGGCACCGCGCCCCTTCCCGCCGGCCTCGGGCATGAAGTGGGCGTAGAAGTCGAGGGTGATGGTGGGGGTCGAGTGGCCAAGCCACCGAGCGAGCGTGACCACGGACTCGCCTGCTTCCAGGATGACCGAAGCGTAGGTGTGCCGCAGCACGTGGAAGCCGTCCTTGCGAGACGCCGTCCAGCGTTCCCCCGCATTCCGCACCGGGATGACGCCGGCCGCGGCCAGAGCGGGCTTCCACACCTCGACATTGAAGATGTTCGCCCGGATGGCGTTGCCGTACGTCGTGGTGAGAATGAGCGGGAACTTCTTCCTCTCCCGGTCACCCTCCGGACCGCCCCAGGGCAGCTCCACCTCGACGGCAGGGTACTCAAGGAGATACTCGGCCAGCGCCGAGGCAACCGAGGGAGGCATGTCGACGACGCGCGTCTTGCCGCCCTTCGGCAGTGTGAAGTACAAGCGCCCATGCAGGAGCTGCACCTGCCGGCGGATACGCAGCGCCCCTCGGGCGAAGTCGACATCCTCAGGTGACAACCCGAAGACCTCCCCCTGCCGCAGCCCACAGCCCAGCGCGACCACCGCAGCGATGCGGTAACGCGGGCCGATCGCGTCCCGAACCCGCAACGCTGTCTCCAACGGCCAGGCTTCCCGCTGGTCCTCCGGCGCCTTCGGCCAGCGCACCGACTTGGCCCGCATCGGATTACGCACGAGCCGCTTGTCATCGATAGCCGTCTCGAAGATGTTCGAGAGCGACGTGAGGATCTGCCGTGCGTAGCGCGGCGCGCATTCGCCCTCCAGCGCGGCGATATACCCCCGCAAGACCGCCGGCGTGATGTCGCGCAGGGGAACCGTGCCAAGATGCGGCCGGATGTGCAGGCGGACCCGCTCGTCGATGCGCTTGACCGTACCTGGCGCGCCACGGACTCCCGTCTGCCAGAAGCGTGTCACGTAGTCGTCCAGCGTGATCGATCCGTCGCGCGGGTCGACGAACTCACCCCGTTCGCTGTCAGTACCGGCCCTGCGTAGCCACGCCTTGGCGTCTTCGAGCACATCGAACGACTTGTCCCGCACCCCGGGGATACCAGCGACCCGGTATCGGGAGCCCTTGCCGTAGCGGGCCGTGCGTGCCCGCTTGCCGGTGGCAGGGTCTTTCTTCTTCGTGAGCCAGCGGTCTTCGATGTAGCCGGCCAAGCGGCTCCTTCCAGTAGGTGATAGGGAGGTGGGGCAGACGCCCCTCAGGCGCTCGCGTCGTAGTCCGAGCGCATCCGTGGTGCTGTGTTGAGCGGGCTCAGGGACGTGTTGGAGCGCGAATCAGCCTGTTCCTGTTCGCGAACCCAGGCGTCGAGGGCTTCCACCCGGTACATGACGCGGCCGCGGGGACCCATGCGGAAGCTCGGCGGTCCTTGCCGGCGATGGCGCCAGACATAGAGGGTGTGGGGCGAGAGGCCGAGATACTCGGCGGCGTCTCGCACGGTCAGGAAGGCAGTGCGTGTGGCGGCGGGGACGGGCAAGGATCGCGCAGACATCGGCGGTCTTCCGTGAAGTGGGAACGGGAACGGGCTGGGGTGGATGGGGCGCGGCTCTGCGCCCACCCCTTGCTTGCAGGGAGCCCGGAGGAGGTAGTCCGAACGAGTCGTAGGCGGGCCCCGCGCTACGAGCTGAGTGCAGCGCCCGTCGGCTCACTCAGCAGGCCAGGAAGGTCCGACGGCGGGGGATGCCATATCGGAACGAAAAGGGCAGGGGGTATCGCGCATCGGCACATCCGGTACGGGTTCCTAGCGAAAGGGCGCGCAGGGCGACGGGGCAGAATCAGCAGCCCTGGTTCTCCGCCATCTTGGCGGGGGCATCGCTGTCTTTCAGCGAGCAGGTGCTGTGTGTCAGGACAGCAGTAGCCAATAGCCGCGCATTTCCTCCTCGTACTACAGCCGGAGATCTTGTGACGGACTCCCGGTGGCGTCGTTGACCGGGCATGCTGCTGGATGTGACGGCTAAGCAGATAGCCGAGTGGGATGCCGAACTGTCCGTGTTGACCGGTTCGTTGGGGTACTTGTTCAACCGGCCGGAGCCGCGGGTGGTGTTCGCGCAGTTCATCGAGGGGCTGCTGGCGGAGCTGCCGGCGAAGAACGGCTGGACGCTCGCCGAGCGGGCTGGGCATGTGACTGCGGACCGGATGCAGTGGCTGCTCAACGGCTCGGTGTGGGATGCGGACCGGCTGCGCGACGCGGTCCGCGACTATGTGGTGGATCACCTGGGCGATGCGGATGCGTCGCTGGTCATCGACGATACGCAGGCCCAGAAGAAGGGCAGTAAGTCGGTCGGCGTGGCCTTCCAGCACTGCGGACTGACCGGCGACGTCCGCAACTGCCAGGTCATGGTGATGCTCAGCTACGCCACCGCCGCCGGGCACGCCTTCATCGACCGGCGCCTGTACCTGCCCGAGGACTGGACCACCGACCGGGACCGCTGCCGGGAGGCCGGCATTCCCGACAAGGTCGCCTTCGCCACCAAGCCCGAGCTGGCCATCGCCATGCTCGAGCAGGCCCGGTCCGCGCAGGTGCCGTTCGCCTGGATCCTGGCGGACGCCGGCTACGGGCGGGACCCGCAACTGCGCACCTGGTGTCACCGGCAGAGCGCGCCGTACGTCTTCGGCGTCCCGGTCGACCTGCCGCTGGACGGCCCGCCGGGCAAGCCGCGTCAGCCGGCCGTCAAGCGAGCCGATGACCTGCTGCACTACGCAAAGACCCGTGACCAGTGGGAACGCCGCTCCTGCGGGGACGGCGCCAAGGGCGAACGGCTCTACGACTGGACCGCCTTCGCCGTGCACGTCAAGGACGAGGACCCCGCCGACACCTTCACCCACTGGCTGGTGCTGCGGCGTTCACTGCACCCCAACCGGCGCGCCAAGGACGGCGAACTGCACCGCGAGGTCGCCTACTTCCTCGTCCACGCCCCGGCCGGGATCACGGTCTCGCAGATCATTGCGCGGGCCGGCGGACGCTGGCAGATCGAGGAGGACAACGAGATCAACAAGCAGCTCGTCGGCCTCGCCCAGTACCAGGTCCGCAAGTGGACGCCCTGGCACCGGCACGTCACTGCCTGCATGCTGGCCAGCGCCTTCCTGGCCGTCCAACGCGCCCAGATACCCGAACCCGATCCAGCGCCGGGAGAGGGGGCCGACCTGGGAAAAGACCACAGCCCCGGCGTGAGCGAGGCCGCTGGCTGATCCCTGGACCGCTGCTGCGGCCCTCCGTCCACACCATCCGGCACTGCCTGGCCGCCACCCGCCTCAACCCGCACCACCCCGTCGAAACCATCCTGACCTGCGAGTTATGGCGCCGCCTGCACCAGACCCGAGCCCAGGTCAGCCACTACCGACGCCGCGGCGACCCACTTCCGCTCCGCCTACAGCCCTGGGCGCACCACCGACCGATCCCGCCGATCACCGACCCTCAAGATCTCCGGCTGTAGTACTCGCGTCTTTGCGCCACGGTCAACTGCGCCGCCACGGCTCCACCGCCAAGCGCAGCCGCTGCGAACACCCTCAATGGTCTTCGCGATCGCCGGTTTGGCTAACCGGCGATCGTCAGCTATGTTGCGCCATCGCCTGCCCCAGGGTCGGCTCGGTGTCATCTCCTTGACAACAACTCATCGAGGCTCACACTCAGCCTGACAAACATGCGCCTCGCACCTGGCCCGAAGGTCGGCGGCCACCTACGCCCGGCAACTAGGGTCGAGAGTCGAAGTTGAATGGGCCAGTCGCAACGAAACGAGTACCTCCTTGGAGCCCGTCGAGCCGCCGATAGGCCCTGTCTACCTGGGGTGTTGTACGTTGACATAGCCCCAGATCGAGTTCCAGTCCTTCGAGGATCTTTCTCGTCTGCCGTGAGCGAATGGAGCCAAGTTCCTGTGGGACGTCATCGAGACGTCCTGGGACGTCCAGCTGTTCAGCAGTCTGGGTCTTGCCCCACGTCATAGTCTGCCGCGCGCGACGTCACCGCCCACGTGGTCCTCGTCAAGGCCGACGACCGCACCAGCCTGTCCCACACCGCGAAGGACATACTGCTGCAGCCCACCCCGGGCGAGGGCATCGGCCCGGACCGTTACGAGCCGTTCCCGCTCGCCGAGACGACCATCCACTCCTGGGTGCACTACATGGAGTCCCTCGGCGAGATTCCGACCGAGCTGAGCGAGTAACACGAGCTGATGAAGGAGCTCACCGCATGACCGAACGCATGAACCCCCCGGCCCGCCACACGGGTCGCACCCTCGGCGGCGGGGCCAAGAAGGCGACCCCGCCGCCCCCTACCCCAGCCGCCGAACTCACCCCCCGAGCAGTACGGCGCAGAACAGGCCGCCCCGCCCAGGTCTTCGCTGTGCCCGGCAGCAGGGTCGTGCTGCTGCCGGGTCGGTCTCAGCGTGTGAGTCGCCGGGTCAGTTGTTCGGCGGTGAGCTCCACTCGCCCGGCCTGGGGGTCGTATCCGAACATGCGTGTGGGCCAGTTGAGGTATTCGGATTTTGACGGGTACTGGAACTAGAGGATCTGCCCGATACCGGGGCTGCGTCTCGCATGAGTGTGTCTTGGCACGTGCCCAGGACGGTGTTGCCGTGGCCGGTGGCGACTTTGGTGATTGCGCCGAGCACTTCGCGTCGGTGTTCTTGGCCCAGGGAGTCGCCTAGTTCGTCCAGGACGAGCACTCGGCCTTGGGCGTGAGGGGCTGCCAGGAGGGCTGCGAGAACGAGGTGGATGGAGAAGAGCCTTTCCTGGGCGGTGTTGGTGACGGTGTCGTAGGCGAGCATCGGGCCGTTGGGGTTGCATCGCCACCGTGGCGTGACGGAGCAGCGCCAGCTGTGGTCGGTGTCCGTTGGCGGGTCGATCTGGTAGTGCAGGTTTGCGCCGAAGAGGCCGGCGTCGCGGTTCAGTTGGTCCAGTGCCGTGGTGATGTTGTCGAGGGCTCCGGCGACGCGTTGGGTGATGACTCCCTGGGTGTGTCGGAGTTCTTCGGCGAGGGTCTCCACCGATCGGGAGATAAGACGATCTCCTCAGGGCGCTCGGCGCGCACCTTCTCTACGGTGGTGTGGATGTCGGCGTCGGCGGCCTCGTTGTCGGTGAGCCACTCGCTGAGTGCCTGGAGTGCGGCGTCGGCTTTCGCATCGGGGTCGGCGTCGTCGAGGCGGCTGACGTGAGCGAGGGCGACGGTGGGGTAGCCGCTGGTTGCCGCCCGAAGGGTGAGGGCGACCATGCAGCCGTCGACGGTCGCGTTGGCGGCCATGTGGAGTTGGGCGGCGGAGCGCCGTTCCCGGGGCGGTTCGCCGTGGGGCGCGGCGGGTGGAAGCGGTGCTTCGGTGAGAAGCTGCGTGTACTGCGTGGGTAGCCAGTCTGCGGGCCAGTTCAGCAACGTACGGGCAGAATCTGATGGACCGGAGACGGTGACCAAGCTGCGGCATTGTCCTGAGCAGCTCACACGCGGCTGACGTTCGACCGGGGCGCCGAGCTGACAGAAGCGAACCCGCCCCGTACATCAGTCCGGCGGCGGGATCAACGGAGTATACTGGGGCGGACGACGACGTCGACACAGGGCGCCCGGGCGATCAGCTCACCGATCGCCCCGCCCACCACGACCACCGCCCACCCGGAAACGGCACGGCCGCACACCCCGCCCTACGGCGGCCGCGGCCCGAGGCCCCAGCCGGTCTATCCCGAGGCGGCCAGGACGGTGAAGAAGCTGGTCATCGAGGCCGGCAAGCAGGCCGCCCGGCCGGTGCAGTGGCGGGAAGGCTCCCGGCCCGGCAGCGGCCACAGCGGCGTCAAGCGCATGTACTCCCGTTTCGTGGCCCTGCGGGTCCGTCCCGCCGGACGCGAGATCCGCAAAGCCTGCGACGGCCCGGAACTGCCCGTGCGCTGGCTGCTGGCCGAATGGCCCGCCACCGAACCCGACCCCGTCCAGTTCTGGCTCTCCAACCTGCCCGCCGACACGGCGCCGGCCACCCTCGTGCGCACCGCGAAACTGCGCCGGCGCATCGAGCACGACTACCGCGAGATGAAGCAGACCCTGGGCCTGGCCCACTTCGAAGGCCGCACCTGGCGCGGCTGGCACCACCACGTCACCCTCGTCTCCGTCGCACACGCCTTCTGCACCCTCCAGCGCATCACCCGGTCCCCAAAAGAGACGGCGTCGGCCTGAGCCTCTACCGGGTCGCCCGCGAACTGCAGTTACTCCTCGCGGTCTGGACCGGCGCCTGCCCCACCTGTCACCGCGACATGCCAGAACCGATATCAACCTGACCAAGAGCACTACTAGGGCCATATTCTCGTCTGCCTCGCGACACCATGCACGCACTCTCGCCGCACCGGGCCCAGACCCGAGTACGTCCAGTACGAGGGTCCACGCCCGGCACGCCGAGAGCACGCACCTGACGCCGCGAGGCCGCCCTTCGGGCGACGACGCGAATTGTCAGACAGGCCCCGGCGGAGCCGTCGGATCGTCCGTGGAAGAAGGCACCGGAGGCAGGGCATCGCCTTGCCACCGGTGCCTCGGGGCACGTCGGCCGCTGCTGAGGGTCCTGCTCCAGCCGGTCTCCGGAGTCACGGCGAGGTCGTCCGTCCGCCGGATCGGATGCCAACCCGGCACCGCCCCAGTCGTACTCGTTCCGGAGCACGCTTTCTCGGCTCGGCCTGGCCGACCGCGTGTGACGGCCCGTCGCCGGCGCGACCCAGGGGCGGCCGGGCGTCTTCGGATCGTGTCCCGCGTCGGGTGGCGGGGGATCAAGGACTGGGCCGTCCCGGTGCGAGCCCGTGACGATCTGCGCGAAGCAATAGCCACGAGGCACCCCGCTGAGCCGACTTGAGTCCCCGGTCCGGCCGGACGGGGCACCGACGAAACTGTCCTCCGCCGTCGGTGAGTCGCCGGCCGGGCGCCCAGGCAGGCGGCCCGGCACCCGCGATCCGACGGGAAACGATCTTTGACAGCGTGGGAACCGATCTCCCGGACAGGAACGTCGCCGCTGGTCAGGAGGGTTTCGTCGGTGCCCCCCGGACCGCCATCGCCGACCCGGAGATTCCGGTGCCCTGCTCGGCCGCGCCACCGGCGCGACGCCATCCCTCTTCGCCGATGTGCGATTCGGCCGCAAGGCCCTGCTCACCCACATGCGCAAGAGACATGGTGCGTGGCACCGCGCACTTGAGCCGTCCGATCGCACGCTGTCCCCCGGTCGACCGACCGCCGGTCAAGCCCCCACCCGTTGGTTCCTGCCGTTCCGTGTGAACACGCCGCCCTTCAGGGCTTCGTGCGGCACTCGGACGCACACGGCCCGAGAATCAATCCTTGCGCAAGCATAGGTTGAGTGCTTGACTACATGAGTGGCGCTTACATGAGCGCCGTCCGTCGACACAAGGAAGTGATCGACATGCCTTACGTCGGCACGTTGTGCGTGACTGTCGACAACCTGGGCCGGGCAGCGCAGATCGGCACCGGCGAGGCGGTTCGTCCCGACCTCGAGGAGCCCGGCCTCAAGGCCCTTCCCCGGCTGCTGAACCTGCTCGACGAGGTCGGGATCACCGCCACGTTCTTCGTCGAGGGATGGAACGGGCTGCACCATCCGGACGCCCTGCGGTCGATCGCATCCCGTGGGCACGAGGTCGGGCTGCACGGCTGGGTCCACGAGAAATGGGCGACCCTGACCGACGATCGACGTGAAGTCCTGCTGTATGACGGCACCGCCGCCCTGCGCAACGTCGGCATCGAGCCCAAGGGTTTCCGTGCCCCTGGCGGCTACCGCGGAAGCCGCACCGCGCAGGTGCTCCGCGAACTCGGCTACACCTTCGACAGCAGCGTCGAACCAGAGACCGAGAACGCCCCGCTGGAGGTCCGGCCCCTGCTCGAGGGCCTGGTGACGATCCCGTGGCACTGGGACATGATCGACTACTACCAGTACCACATGCACCCCGACGGCGAGCGCTCCCCCGCCCAACTGCTCGAGCACTACAACAGCAGGCTCGACGAAGCGATCCGCACCGGCGGGCTGGTCACGCTGATCGTGCACCCTTTTGTCTCCTTCACCGACGGCGGTGACCGATACACCGCCGTCCGCGACTTCCTGTCCCGCGCGGTGGCCGCGCCGGACGTCGACGTCGTCAGCGCCGGGCAGCTCGCCGCTCGCTCCCTGACCAGGGAACACGGCGTGACCGCCGGAACAGCCGCACAGTAGAAAGCGAGGATGGATGATGACACGCACCGACGGACCGAACCCGGTCCTCTACACCCGCAACGGATTCGCGGGGCGCACAGCGACACTTCTCCGGTCGCAGTACTCGGCGGACTACACGCGGGTGAAGGGTTCCTACGCGCCCCGCATCTACAACCTCAACGACCTGGACGAAGCGGCGTTCAACGACCGGCGGGCGATGCCGGTGTCGATCATGAACGACGGCACGGTGAGCCTTGAGATCGCCTACCGGCGTGAGGCCGCTCCGTTCGCCACTCGCAACGTGCTCGCCGACGAGGTACACGTGGTCCTCGCCGGCTCCGCGACCTTGGAGACGGAGTTCGGCGTGCTCTCCGTGGCCAAGGACGACATCGTCCTGATCCCACGAGCCATCAGCTACCGGTTCGTCGACATCGTCGGTGAGCTGCGCGAGTTCCTGATCGTCACCGAGAACGAGCTCAACTTCGCCATGTCGCCGGGCCTGGGCCCCCTCACCAGGATGGATGCCGCGGCCCCCTTCCCCGACCCGTCCACGCGGACAGGTGAGTACGAGACACTCATCCGTCACGGTGACCAGCTCACCTCGGTGTTCACGGACTACGACCCGATCCCCACGATCAGCGTCGACGGCAACAGGCTCCTGGCCAAGGTCAACATCCACGACATCCGGTCGATCAATATGGGCAGCGGTCTGCTGGTCCCGCCACTGATCATCGACGACGCCACCGCCCGCACGCAGATTTTCGACCTCAGCGCGCGAACCGGCGACCGCCCGCCGATCCACTACAACGCGGACTACGACGAAGTCTTCGTCTACCTCGAAGGCCCGGGCCAGTTCGGCGGAATCACCCAGAACAGCGTCATGACCCACACCCCCAAGGGCTTCCCGCACCGAGGGCCGGTGGAGAACGTACCGGAAGGATTCCGCGGCCTGCTGATCGAGACCCGGGCGACCCTCACGCCTACCGCTGCCGGGCACGAGATAGGCAGGCTCGCCGACGTCGACGAGTTCGCCGTCCACCCTTCCGCCGCTCAGAGCGTCTGACGGGCGCAGGGTCGGCACGTCCCCCTCCCAGGGCTCGCGGACCAGGAACACGGCGGACGGGCACGCCTCACCCCGGCCCGGACAGCCGGCGTGCTCAGCGGGCCGAGAGAACCGTTCGGCTGCCGACGCGCCGACGGACAACGGCTGACCACTCACCCCGCGCCGGCCCCCTGAGACGGGGCACCGGCGCGACAAGCACCAACCGGCGGAGCGTGGCGCCCGGCCACGCCGCCATGCGGGCCGGCTGTACCACACGGTCCAGCCGGGCCGGCCCCCACGACGACGAGCCCCTTCCACAGAAGGTGATGACATGCCGTCACCGACGAAGCTTGCGCATGTGGTCTTTCAGACCAACGACGTGGCACGGTTGCGCGCCTGGTGGTGCAACCTGCTGGAAGCCAAGGTGCAGTACGGCAACGAGAACGTCGCGTTCCTGGCGTTCGACCAGGAACACCACCGCATCGCCATGGCCAAGTTCGGCGACCACCAGCCGCACCAGCCGAACACCATGGGCATGCATCACGCCGCCTTCACCTACGCCGACCTGGGCGCGCTCATACACACCTACGAGCGGCTGCGTGACCAGGGCATCCTTCCCTGGTGGCAGATCCGGCACGGACCGACCCTGTCGGTGTACTACCGCGACCCCGATGGCAACCAGGCCGAACTGCAAGTCGATGTCTACGACACCGTCGAAGAGGCCAACGCATTCATGCACAGCCCCGAGTTCGCCGCCAATCCGATCGGCATCGAGTTCGAGATGGAGGACGTGGCGCGTCTGCACAGGGAGGGCGTTCCCGACGCGGAACTGCTCCGCAGACCGGACGCGCCCGCCCGCTGACAGGCAGAGCCGTCACCTCAGCCGCCCCGTGCTCACCGGGCACGGGCGAGCCGACAACACCCGTCTCAGAGGAGATCGTCTCCATGCGCATCGCCAACCACGACGGCCGCCTGGTCCTGACACAGGAGGAGAGGTTCATCGACGTCGAGAAGGCCAGCGCGGGTCGCTTCAGCAGCGACACCGCCGCCATCTACAGCACCTGGACCGAGTTCACCGAATGGGCCGGTTCACAGAGCTTCGCAGGGGCCGCCGACCTGGATCCGTCGAAGCTGGGGGCACCCAGCCCGCGCCCGGTGCAGACCTTCGGCATCGGCACCAACTACCGGCGGCATGTGGAAGAGGTCGGCTGGCCGGTGCCCGAGGTTCCGCTGGTCTTCACCAAGTGGCCCAGCTCCGTCACCGGACCGGGTGCCGTCGTCGAACTGTCCGGCCCGCGCGTGGACTGGGAGGTCGAGGTCGTCGTGGTGATCGGGCGTGCCGCTCGGCGAGTCTCCGCCGCCGACGCCTGGTCACACGTAGCCGGACTCACCGTCGGTCAGGACATCTCCGACCGGGACACCCAGAACCGCCCGGAGACCTATCCGCAGTTCGGCCTGGGCAAATCGCATCCCGGGTACAGTCCCATAGGCCCGGTCCTGGTAACCCCGGACGAGTTCGACGACCCGGACGACATCGAACTCGGCTGCCTGCTCAACGGGCAAAAGGTACAGAAGAGCAGCACCAGCGATCTCATCTTCTCGGTTCCGCAGTTGATCGAATACCTCTCGGGCATCCTCACGCTACTGCCCGGCGACCTGATCTTCACCGGCACTCCGTCCGGTGTGGGCACGTTGATGGATCCGCCCCGGTACCTCACCTCCTCCGACGAGATCACCAGCTGGGCCACCCGCATCGGAACGATGAGCCACACATTCACCGCCGGCCCGGAGGTCCGGGGATGAGCACCACGGTGCTGGTGACGGACTACTCGTGGCCGTCTCTGGACATCGAACGCGCGATCCTCTCCGAAGCCGGTGCGGAACTCGTCGTCGCCGACACCGGAACCGAGGACGAACTGTGCGCACTGGCGGCAGACGTCGATGCGGTCATGACCTGCTGGGCTCCCGTGACCCCAGCCGTCCTGCGGGCCGCACCCAAGTGCAGGACCGTGGCCCGCTATGGCGTTGGAATCGACAACATCGCCGTCGACGTGGCCACGGAACTGGGCATCCTGGTCAGCAACGTGCCGGACTTCTGCACCGACGAGGTCGCCGACCACACCATGGCTCTGATCCTCGCCCAGGCCCGCAACATCACCCGGTTCGACAGCCAGACCGCCGACGGGGGCTGGGACAACCGGGAGTTCGGTGCCATGCACAGGCTCCGTGGCAGAGTCCTCGGGCTGGTCGGCTATGGCACCATCGCCCAGGCGGTAGCTGTGCGCGCCGTGGCCTTCGGTATGCGGATCATGGCCTACAGCCCGTCGCGCACCCGTGCCGCGACCGATGGTGTGGCGGCATTCGCGGCCACGCTTGACGATGTGCTCGCCCAGGCCGACGTGATCTCTCTGCACCTGCCGTCCACCGACACCACCCGCGGCATCATCGGAGAGCGCGAACTCGCGCTCGTCAAACCCACAGCCGTACTGATCAACACCGCCCGTGGCGCACTCGTCGACGAAGCCGCTCTGGTCCGCGCCCTGAGGGACGCGCGGCTGTCCGGCGCGGCACTGGATGTGCTCGGCACCGAGCCCCCGCCGCCGGACCATCCGCTGCGCGCCCGGCCGACAGCGATCCTGACCCCCCACGCCGCGTTCGTATCCGATGAAGCGGTCGCCGATCTGCAGCGCACGGCCGCCCGCAACGTCGCGGCCGTGCTCAGGAAAAGCCTTCCCGCCGCTCTGGTCAACCCCGATGTGCTCGGCTCACCTCGGCTACGCCTGGGCACCGGAAAGGCGGTTGACCGATGAGCGGTCTCCATGATGCCGCCGTCGCCGTCGGCGACGACCTGACGTTCGCCGATCCGCCGCCCGCCGACCTCGATGTGCTCGTGGGTCGTCTCCGCCGGCTCGGGGTGCTCCCCGACGACGGCACACCCGTCCCCGGCGTCGAGGTGCTCTCGGGCGGGGTCTCCAACGACGTCCTCGCCCTCACCGCCCCCGGGATCGACGTCGTGGTCAAACGCGCGCTTCCACAGTTGCGGGTCACCGAGGAATGGCTGGCCTCGCCGGAACGGGTGGTCACCGAAGCCCAAGCGCTACGGCTGGCCGGACGGCTGCAACCAGGCACGGTGCCGCCGGTCGTCGCGCTCGACCCCGGCCATCATCTCGCCGTCATCGGCCGGGCACCGCGCGGCCACCGCGAATGGCGCGGCGAGCTTCTGGCCGGGACGGTGGACCTCCGCATCCCCATGATGCTGGGCAACATCCTCGCCGGCTGGCACCTGGCCACCGCGGCGGATCCGGACGTCCTGGCCGACTTCCACGACCTCGAGACATTCCGCCAGCTGCGCGTGGACCCTTTCTACCGGTGGGTCGGCACCCGTCATCCGGACCTGGCGGGCCGTATCTCCTCGCTGGGCGACAGGCTCCTGGAGACCAACCGCTGCCTGGTGCACGGCGACTTCTCCCCGAAGAACGTACTCGTCGGCGACAGCGGCCTGTGGGTCATCGACTGGGAGGTCGCCCACGTCGGCGACCCGGTCTTCGACCTGGCTTTCCTGTTGACGCACCTGGTGTGCAAGGCCCTGCACCGCCCCGGTGACGCGGCGGTGCTCCAGCGAGCCGCCGACATCTTCCTGGTCTGCTACGCCGGCAAGACCGCCGCGGACTTCGGTGCCGTGGACGAGAGCTATCTCGTCGAGCAGGTCGCCTGTCTGCTGCTCGCCCGCGTGGACGGCAAGTCGCCGGCCGCCTATCTCGGTGAGAACGAGCGGATCCACGCCCGCCTTCTCGCGCGCGGTCTGCTGGCGGGCAGCGCACCGTCCTTGACCGACCTGTGGAGGCATGTCCTGTGAAGAACCGGACCGACATCATCGAGGTGTTCGCCTGGGAGGCGCTCGACTCCCGGGGCACACCGACCGTCGCCTGCGAGGTCGGTCTGACCGGTGGTACCAGAGGAACCGCCATGGTGCCATCCGGTGCCTCGGTCGGAACCCACGAGGCCAAGGCCCTGCGCGACGGTGGGCAACGCTACGGGGGCGACGGCGTGCGTACCGCGACCGCCCAGGTCAACAGTGTGCTCGCCACAGCCGTGCGCGGCCTGGACGCCACCGCGCAGGCGGACGTCGACACCGCGCTGCGCGCCGCCGACGGCACCGCGGACCTCTCTGTGGTGGGAGCCAACGCCGTGCTCGCCGTCTCGGTGGCCACCGCGCGCGCTGCCGCCGACGCGGCCGGTGAACCCCTTTACCGTTATGTGGCGGAAGGATCGGCGGCCCCGCTGCTGCCGATGCCGATGGTCAACATCATCTCCGGGGGTGCGCATGCCGGACGTGCCGTCGACATCCAGGACTTCCTGGTGGTGCCGATCGGCGCCGGCAGCTTCGCCGAGGCGATCGAAACCGCATGGGAGGTCCGCCGAAGTACCGCCGCGGTGGTGGCCTCGCGAGGGCACAACGTCGCCCTGATCGCGGACGAGGGCGGTCTCGGGCCCGTACTGCCGTCCAACCGCGCGGCTCTGGAACTGCTGGCCGCCGGAATCGAGAAAGCCGGGTTCCGCCTCGGCACCGACGCGGCGATCGCCATCGACGTCGCCGCGAGCGAGTTCTACGATCCGGCCGGCCGGACCTACGATCTCGCGGCTGAACAGCGCGCCCTGACCGCGGTGGAGCTGACGGAGGAACTACGGTCCTGGGCGGCCGACTTCCCCATCGTGTCCATCGAGGACCCACTGGCCGAGGACGACTGGGAGCACTGGCCGGGTGCCGCGGCGGCCCTCGCCGGGATGCAGGTCCTCGGCGACGACCTCTTCGTCACCGACCCGAAGCGGCTGCGCCGGGGTATCGCGTGCTCGGCGGCCAACGCCGTCCTGGTCAAGCCGAACCAGATCGGCACCCTGACCGCGGCCCACGAGGTCGTAAACCTGGCGCACGGCGCGGCCATGGCGACCGTGCTGTCCGCCCGCTCCGGCGAAACCGAGGACTCGTGGCTGGCGGATCTCGCGGTCGGCTGGCGAACCGGGCAGATCAAGGTCGGCTCCACGATGCGTTCGGAGCGCACGGCCAAATGGAACAGGCTGCTGGAGATCGAGGCCCGGCTGGGCTCCGCGGCCACCTTCGCGGGCGCCGCCGCACTGGCTCCGGCTCCCGCCGTGTGACCTGCCGAGGAGCACCTCGATCAAGGGCGGGAGCGTTCCGGTCCCGAGCAGTCACTCACCGGGCGGGTCGACGAGCCGGGTGCGGGCCATGGTGAAGTGGTGTGCACGCGCGGCCTCGGCCACCTGGTCCTCGTCACCGGACGCGACCGCCTCCACAAGCCGAGCATGGACGGACAGCCGATCGTAGAGGTAAGGGGTGAGGTTGGTCGTCGGCACCACGCTGTCCAGACGCGAGGAGAGGATGTCGAGGAGGGTCAGGTACATCGAGCGGAGAAGCTCGTTGTGGCAGTACCCGGCCAGGAGGCGGTGCAGCTCCCAGTCGCAGCGGAAGAACTCCTCCGGTGAGTCGATCAGTGTCGACATGCGGGCCACGACGGCCCGCATGTCCTGCACGGCCGACGACGTGACATGGCGGGCGGCGTCAGCCAGCAGCAGCGGCTCCAGAGCGTCACGCACGAGGATCGCGTCGCTGACGGCGACGGTGTCGGAGGTCATCGCCAGCACACTCTGACCAAAGGTGACCAGACGGTCGAGTTTTTCGCCGCACTGGACCTCGGGGCCGCTCCCGTCGGTGAGGACCTTCTGCAGGCCGCGGCCGATCGAGGTGATCTCGTCGTCGGACAACCAGCTGCCGAAGTGCCTCTGCACGGCGGCGTGGTGCACGGGAGTGGCCCGCAGGAACACGTCCCGGCCGAGATCGGTCAGAACGACGTACACGTTACGACGGTCGTGCGGGATGGGTTCACGCCGCACCAATCCGGCGTCCTGCATCTTGGACACCATCCGGCTGATCCCGCTCTGGCTCAGATACAGGTGACGCTCAAGCTCACGCTGGGGGAGGCGATCGTCCTCGCCGCCTTCGTAGATGTGCAGGAGGATCCCGTACCAGTCCAAAGACAGCCCGGACTGGCTCTCCATCTCGGCGGAGACGCGGGTGACGACCACCTCGCCCGCGTCGCGCACATTCCGCCAGGCGGCCAGCGTCGCCGCGTCCAGGTCTCGCGGTGCGAAATCGTTGGGGCGCTGACGGCTCGACACGGTGGTCAGCATAGCTGAGCGTGTCCGCCTGCTCGGCATCACCGTCCGGCCTCCGGGCCGGCCTGGCGGATACTCCGGTCACGACCACCGCGCGCGGGGTCAGCAACCGTCACGGGTTCTTAGCAGGTTGACCACCGTCACCCGCAGCACGGGCCGATCCTCCAGGTCGACGAGCTCGGCGAGGGTCCGTACGATCCCGCGCCGTGGATCGGACCGCGAGCGCCGAGCGTCCAGGATCGTCACCCGCAGACGCAGGTGATCACCGGGACGTACGGGCTTCAGCCAGCGCAGCTCGTCGACTCCTGGACTGCCGAGGCTGGCGACCGTGGACAGGTAGCGCGTGGCGAACAGCCGCATCATCAGAGCGACGGTGTGCCAGCCGCTCGCGATCAGACCACCGAACGGCCCGTGTGCTGCCGCGACGGGGTCGACGTGAAACGACTGGGGATCGAACCTGGACGCGAAGTCGACGATCTCCCGTTCGGAGACCGTGACGCCGCCGTACTCGTGGATCGTTCCCGCCACGTAGTCCTCGAAGTAGCGGTCGCCGACGGGGACGTCAAAGCCGTCCGCTTCGAGACGCTGGTTCATGGAACCTTCACCCTTGTCGTTTTTCCTCTGTAGGATCGATTTTGCTACCATCGTCTGTGGTGCGCCGTCACACGTCAAGGTCCACAGTCTGTGCCCGGGCAGGTGCGCGAGCACGGCGTTCGGCAGAGCCTGTACCTCCGACGACGGCTGCACACATGACCCGACGGACTAGGATCTGGCCGCATGGTTGATATGAGCTCCCGGCAGCAGGGGTCGAGCCGAGTCGTGGAGGTCTACAGGCAGATCCGCTCCGACATTCTCTCGGCTCGTCTCCGCCCCGGGCAGCGACTGAAGGTGAGCCCGCTGTGCGATCGCTTCTCCGTGAGCCTGTCGGTGGTACGCGAGGCGCTGACCCGACTGTCAGCCGAGGGCCTGGTCCGGTCCGAGCCCCAGCTCGGCTTCTCGGTGATCCCATTGGATCGCCCCGGCCTGGTCGACCTGACGAACGTCCGGGTCGAGCTTGAGACCCTGGCGTTGCGCTGGGCCATCGAGAAGGGCGATCTGGAGTGGGAGTCGCGGGTAGTCGGCGCTTTGCACAAACTGGGCCGGACGGAGTTCCGCGTTCCGGGCGCGGCTTCCCAGGTGTCCGAGGCATGGTCGACCGCCCACGCCGAGCTCCACGAGGCACTGGCGTCGGGATGTGGCAGCCCGTTGCTGATGGAGCTCCGCCAGGGCCCATACGACGCGGCCGAGGTATACCGCCGTTGGACCATGCCCGCGCAGCGAGGGAAGCGCGACATCCACGGAGAGCACACGGCGATAGTGAACGCCGCGATGTCCCGGGACGCCGATCTCGCCGCCGAACTGCTCGAACAGCATCTGCGCCAGACGACCGAGATCCTGCTGACCAGCGATTTCCTCATCGCCGACGAGGAGTCTGCGAGACCGGACGCCTCCGAAAGCGTCGGAGACGCACCCTCCTCCGCCGACACGCGGAGCGGACGGCACCCGTCCCCGGCCGGCCCGCCGAAGAAACGCCGCAGGGCATAGTCGTGAAATAAAATCGATTTCCTTTGACACTGTCGCTAACTTGGGTGAAAATATTCGAGAACGGCCTTGGCGGGACCGAGTCTCTCGGCTCACCGGCCACCGCGCCCCTGTCGCCGGCCCCCCTCCCCTGCCAGGCGACGGGGGCGCTGTGACCGGGCCAATGCCTCTTGAACAAGCAGTCAGGGTTCACTTCTAGTTCCACGCCGACCGGGAAGCCGGTAGCGGCGACCGCCGAGGTGGAGTTCAGCACCCCGCGTCCGCTGTGCGGATGCTCTGGGTCGCCTTGGCAATCCCTTTCATCGGCAAGCACTCCGGGAGTTCTGCGATGACCGAGTCGACGAATTCATTGGCAAGCGACGACGAGCCCACCCTCGAAGACCTGATGAAACGTCTGAGGGGCCTGCAGCTCTACATGGTCCGCATGGAGATGGTGGAGCAGACCACAGATCCCATCCCGGCATTGACCCCGCATCTGCGTGAGCATCTCCTGTGGCTGCGCGATCACGAGCGTTCGGGGGCCCTCTTCCTGTCAGGCGCCCACAGGGACGAGGTGGGGTGGGACGGCAGCGGCACCGCCATCCTGCGGGCCAGGTCAAGACAGGAAGCGATCGCGATCGCGCAGACCGAGCCCTTCCACCGTGCGGGAGTGCGCCGGAACAGCGTGCATGGCTGGGAACTCAACGAGGGCCACCTGCGCTTGTCCTTCCAACTGTTCTCGGACCAGTACGAACTGAGCTGAACCGCTCCCCGCGCTGGGCCGGGAATGAGCATGTGACCGCCGGTGCCCGCGGGGCTTCCCGTACGTCGTCGCACCGCCAAGGGCTGTCAGATCCGGTCCTGGTGACCGTCGGTAGGGCTCGGAAGTACCCTACCGACGGCGTTTTGGGGCATTCAGGCCGACCGCACCTGTCCCGCCCGTCGCACTCGACGCGGCCGGCGATGACCGGTCCCGTCAAGGACCTGGACACAGTCTGCTACTCCGTCGAGCGGACCTTCGCTCTACCCCACCCCTCAAGGCACCTCCTCGACCGCGGTGAATGCCGACCGGCATCCGCGACGTGTTTCTCCCGCTGACCCCGTGTCCTCATCCGTCCGGCCCACCTGACCGCCGGCGACCGATCAGGTCCGAGGGTCGGCGGCTCAACACCCTGACCGGGAGCCGCAGTTCCGGTATACCAACCACGAAGGTCGGGGCCGAGTTGGTGGATGCGGCTGCCGGCGGCACACCGATTCGGTTGTCTGTCGGTACTCTTCAGAGTGGCGTCGCCGAAGTGGCCAGCGATGTCGAGCGGTACGGACCGTGGCCGTCGACGGCCAGGTGCAGCCCCGCAGGTCCGGCCGGCCGGACCGTAGATCTCGCTCGCGGCGACAAGGTCCGCGCGCCGCCGCCGCACGGTGTCACGCCGTCAGACGCGCTCCCAGGTGAGGCAGGGCTCGCACAGGTGGCCTTCGCTCAGGACGGGGGCTGCGGTGGTCAGTCGCAGAAGACCTTCCGTCAGTGTGACGACGCGCTCCTGGGTCTGGCCGAGCCAGTTCGGGAAGAGACTCACGGACATGTGGTGGGTCAGGCGGCCGTCCTCACTCACCTCGAACGGTCCTGAGTAGGCGAGATAGTGGCGGGCGGCCTGGGCCAGTTCCGCGTTGCCGGCTCGGTGCAGATCGGCCTGGTCGAAGGGCTGAGCACCACGCGCCATGAGCTGCGCGGACATGTAACCGTCTGGAGTATAGAGGATCAGCCCAAGGGCGTCTTTTCCGAAGGGGTGGTCGACCGATCCGTCGGAGACTCTGCGGGTCTCGTAGGAGACGAGCCTCCAGGCACCGATGAGTCGCTCGCGCAGGTGTGCCGCGTTCATGAGGTTGTGCTTTCCTTTCGAGGCTGCGGTGTGCAGCAGGTCGTGTTCCGGGGTGATTGGTGACGGATGGGGATCCCGGGCGCCCAGGAGCGTGCCGGACGTGCACAGTCCGTGATCACCACAGTGGGTCCTTTGCGCCGGATTCCTGTTGGCGGCGAGGACGTGTTGCGGGCGATGCCGTACAGGGCCCCCACCTCCGGTGGTGACGGGGGTGGCCCCAGTGGTGACAAGCGGCCCCGCACGCGGGAGGCGTGGCTGGACACTGCCTGCGGTCACGTACCAGGGCCTGTGTGATGTCGTGATCAACCAGCTGCCTTCAGGACGTCGTTGGTCCAGATCATCGAGGCACGGAGGTGGAGGGCGGCAGGGTAGCTCTCGGGTTTCTTGTCGTATGGGGTCGTGATGCCCCGCCAGGCCTTCAACGTGTTGATCAGACGCTCGACGCTGTTCGATTCTCTGCACAGATCGGCGTCGTAAAGGTGGGGCGGCCGCCCCGGTGCCCTTCTTCTTCCGGTTGGCGGCCTGGTCCTTCTTCTCCGGGATGACTGCCTTGATGTGGCGTTCGCACAGGTAGGAGCGGTTGGCGCGGGAGGAGGAGGCCTTGTCCGCGGCGACAGCGTCGGGCCGGGTACGGACCCGGCCCGACGGGTGGACGGATGCGCCTTCCGCAGCGCCGGGACGAACCGCGGGCTGTCGGCGGCCTGCCCTGCGGTCAGGACAAGGCCTGAGGGACGGCACGTGCGTCCGCGGCGAGAGGAATCCTGCTCGTCAGCCCAGCGTCGCGCAGGCCGCGAGATCCGCCGAGCAGGGCCTGGCTCAAGCGGAGCTTGCACCGTCGCCTGATGTGCCGCCGTTCTTACCGACCGGGGTCGGTCACAACCGTGTCGGCCACGGGCCGAACTCGCCGGGCGTCTCCCGCCACCGGCTGCTGGTGCCGAACCGCCGGACCATCTCCTCGAAGTGATCCCGCAGCCGCCCGCGGTACGGCCCGTACCCGCCCACCGGCAGGAACGGCTAGATCAACTTGCACAACTTGCACTGTTCGTCAGCGAGTTGCCCGCGCGTCACGACCGCCCTCCTACCGGATTCCCCTTCCCGAGGCACCGGGATCGGCAAGGCGGATCACATCATCACGCAGGCCCTAGTATTCAGCGGTGCCGATCGCCTTGTCCCATTCGGCGTCACCGATCTCGGACTTGAGGTGGGCCAGGGACTCATGGGCCAGGCGTCGGGCCCGATCGAGGTAGTGGCCGAGCAGCACGCCTTGGTGCTTGAGCACCTTGCCGTTGACCATGACGGTGTCGACGTCGCCGCGGCCGGCTTGGAAGACCACGTGGCCGATCGGATTGCTGACCGGAGTCATGGCGGGAGTGTCAGTGCGGAGCAGGACCAGGTCCGCCAGCTTCCCGGGAGTGATGGAACCGATGAGGTCAGCCATGCCGAGAGCCTCGGCGCCGCCGAGGGTGGCGTAGCGCAGGACGTCGGCGGCGCGCAGTTCGTTGCGCTCGATCCCGTTGCCGGCCTCATGGGCCCGGAGGAAGGCAAGTCCCCGGTCGGCGTCGAGTGTGGCGCGCATGGCGGAGAACATGTCGCCGCTCCACCACACCACCGTGTCCATGGAGAGCGAGACGGGGACACCGAAGCGGCGTGCGGCTCCGGTGGGGGGATAGCCCTGACCCGCGTTGAGTTCGCTCTCCGCGGAGACGGACAGATGAGCGCCGCTGTCGGCGATACGACGGTAGGAGTCGTCCGAGAGCGTGGCCGCGTGGACCAGAGTGGAGGTGGGGGAGAGGAAGGCGTTGTCGGCGAGGAAGCGGATGCTGTCGTCCCCGGTGACGCCGAAGATGCCGACGTGGCTGCTGACTGCCAGGTTGCGCTCCTTGGCGTACCGGAACGCGGCCGCCAGGTTCGGTACCAGGTTGACGGCGTCGAGGGCCAGCTGCATGGTGACGAGCTGGTCGGGTGAGCTGAATCTGGCGTTCAGCATGCGGTCCACGTCGCCGCCGTACACCCAGGAAGGATCGTTGGTGAAGAGGTTGCCGTAGCCGAAGCGGGTGCGGCCGGGAAGGTCGAAGTGGGCGTCGACCGCGGCGTCGGCGTACTCGGGGGTCTGAGCGCCGTGACACCAGTCCATGACAGTGGTCACGCCGTCACTGATGGCCTCGACCTGGCCGAGGTAGTTGCCCGTGTAGACGTCCTGTGCCCTGTAGTGCTTGAACCAGCCGTAGATCCAGTTGATGTATTCGGTGAGTGTCCAGTCGGCTCCGACACCTCGCAGGGTGGACTGCCACATGTGGCGGTGGGTGTCGACGAACCCGGGTATCAGGATGGCGCCATGGGCCTCGATGACGGCCGCGTCGTCCGGCGCGGAGAGGCGGTGACCGACGGCCCGGATCTTGTTCTTCTTGACCAGGACGTCGGCGTTGTGCAACACGCCGAGGTGTTTGTCCATGGTGATGACCGTCGCTCCCCGGAACAGTACCGGGCGGTCCTTGGAGAAGGTGGGGGCATCTGTGACCGTGGTGCGGGCAGCGCTGTGCTCAGCCGCGAGCGCCGGGGTCCGGCTCACAACGGTCATGGCGCCGGCGGCTGTCGCGCCGGCGATCACCGACCTGCGTCCGATCCGCCGCGGCTGGTCGGCAGAGGGCTCACTCGTAGGGTTGTTGTCCATGTTTTCCTCCGGACGGTACGGGGTGCCGGGCATGAGCCGGCCTCGCCACGGGGCGCGTCGAACTCGTCTCCCGTGGCGCTGTTGGGCTGTGCCGGATCGGGGCGGCGCTTTGGCTCACGCCCCGGTTGGTGTTGTTCCGCTCAGCGGCGGTCGGCCGCAGGGCTTCGTGCGTATCCGGCTGATGCACGGGGCCGCTGTTACTGGGACGGGGCGTGTGCGCCGGTCATCAGGGCGGCCAGATCCTCGGGGGCGAGGAAAGACGGCGGTGCGGTAGGACCCCACGCGTACAGCGACCTGGCGGCTTCGAAGACCCCCGGCTTCCACAGGGCGTCATCGACGATGCAGTCCAGATCGGAGTAGTACTCGGAGAAGTTCCCTGCCGGATCCTTCAGATACCAGAAGAAGTTCGAACCCACGTAGTGCCGGCCCAGGCCCCAGATGTGCCTGCTGGGATCGGCTTCGAGCATGGCGGCGGCCCCGCGGCCGATCTCGTCGACGTCGTCAACCTGCCATGAGGTGTGGTGCAGGAAGGAGATCGGCGCCTGGTGCACCAGAAGGTTGTGATGGTCGGTGGAGCAGCGCATGAACGCGGCCTGTCCGGCGACAAGGTCGCTGACCTTGAAGCCGATGCCCTGCTGGAAAAACCTCTGCGAGCTCTCCTGGTCGGTGGAGCCGAGTAGGACATGCCCAAGTTTGCGCGGCCTGACCTTATTTTCGCGCAAAATGGCCGGGGCTCGCTCGTGCAGGCGGGCGTCTGCCCCAGGGGTGTTGTAGGCGGGAGGCGGGGTGGGTACTTGCTTGCAACGCGGCGCGAGTTCCACCCTTACCCGCACTTCGGTGCCCGGGTCGGTGGCGACGACGCTGTCGGGCGTGCGGTGGACCGGGACGTCCAGCCCGGCCAGGGCGACCGCCACACGGTCGAGGTCGTCAGGGTGGTCGGCGCCGACGCCGAGCTCGACGAGTCGGCGGCGGGCGGAGTGGACGATGCGCAGTTGCTCTCCGCCGTCCACGGTCGACAGGATGTGCTGCGAGGGGTGCGGTTCCCGCGGAGTGGGACTGTGGTCCTGCCTGGGGGTGAGCCCGAAGTCGGTGTAGTAGGCGGCGGTCTGCTCGACGTTGGGCACGCCCATGACGATCTGGGTCAGGCGGTGCAGCGGCATCAGCGCGGATCCTTTCGGCTCTACGAACGTCCTTCGATGTGGGTCAGACGGTGGACACCGGTGTGCGCAGGGTGCCGATGCCTTCGATTCCGGTCACGAGAACATCACCAGGCCTGAGGAACTGCTGGGGGGTGCGGGCCCAGCCGACACCGGCAGGGGTGCCCGTGAAGATCAGGTCTCCGGGCTGCAGCGGACAGACCGCGGACAGGCGCGCGATGAGCTCGGGTACGTCGAAGACCATGCTGGAGGTGCGGCTCTTCTGCAGGACCTCGCCACCCTCGAGCATGCAAAAGAGTTCCAGGTCGCCGGGGTCGGCGAACTCGTCGATACTGACAAGCTCGGGCCCCACCGGGGAAAAGCCGGGGTAGGACTTGCCCAGGGAGAACTGCGGCATGGGGCCGGTCAGCTGCAGCTGACGCTCCGACAGGTCCTGTCCGACGGTCAGCCCGGCGACGTACGACCAAGCCGCCTCCCGGCCCACCTGGTGGCAGGGCCGGCCGATGACGACGACGAGCTCGGCTTCCCAGTCCACCTGGCCGTCCGGCAGCGTCACCACGCATTCGTGCCCGGTGAGGCTGCTCGAGAACTTGGTGAAGACGGCCGGCTCGGTCGGCACCTGCAGACCGCCCTCGGCCACGTGGTCGCGGTAGTTCAGCCCGATCGCGAAGATCTGCTGAGGACGCGGGACCGGCGGCCCCCACACGACGTTGGTCTCGGTCCCGATCCGGGCGGCTTCCGGTACCACGCCCGCACCGAGGAACGCGTCGGCCCAGGCGGCGAACTCGTCCCATTCGGCGAGCGCGGTCTGCGGGTCGGGGCCGAATCGCCCTTCACTGGCGATCGCGACGTCGACATGTCCGTCGGGGGCCTTGATCGTCAGTCGCCCGTTGATGTTCGCCATGCGCATGAGGCTTCTCCTGGAGTCGCGTGGGTGTCTCGCTGCCAGTCTTCCCATGGTTTAGCGTTAAAGCAAGAGAATATCGATAATCCGCCACACTGTCGTTTTCGTGTAGAGTGCATTGTCATGGCGGGTGAGAAGCCGACACGGGCGGCAATCGTGTACGCGAGGGTCCGGGAGGAGATCTTCCAAGGGGAGTGGCAGCCGGGCCAGCGACTGCGGCTTGTGGAACTGGCTCAACGTTTCGATGTGAGTCAGTCCGTCGTACGCGAAGCACTCACACGCCTGTCCGAACAGGGCTTGGTCCTGGCGGCCCCTCAGCAGGGCTTCAGCGTGGTCACGGTGTCGCTGGACGATCTCAACGACCTCACCGAGGCACGGATCGAGATCGAGACGATGGTGCTGCGGCGGGCGATCGAACGTGGCGGCGTGGAATGGGAAGCCGTGGCCGTCGCCGCCCACCACCACATGGTGGGCACCCCTGCCGTGCTGCCCGGGGGCGAGATGAACAGCCAATGGTTCACCCTCCACGAGCAGTTCCACCTGTCACTGCTGGAGGCATGCGGGAACGACCGACTGCTGGGCTCCGCCGTCTCCCTCCGGGATGCGGCAACCCTGTACCGTCGGTGGTCGCGTCCTGTCGGGCGCGACCTCGACCGGGACATAGCCGGGGAGCACCAGCAACTTCTGGACGCCGTGCTGAGCCGGGACGCCGACAGAGCGGCGGGATTGCTGACCCAGCACATAGACCGCACGTCGGCGGCGTTGCGATCGGTCATCACGGGCACGGCGCTCAATCCCGGCGGCTGAGCCGCCTGGGCCGCTGGTGCCGTGACCGCGGGCGCGCCGGGCAGGTGGCCGTGGCGGCTGGACGCGCGGTGACCTCTGGTCCGGCCGACCGCCCCATGGCCCACGACGCCGGCTCGCGTCCGTTTCCCGGCGCCGAGCCCGCCCGTGTTCCGATGTCGTCCTCGGGGGCGGGTGTGGTCGTCAGGGGTGAGGGCCAGGCGACCCCGGCGTAGATGCGTGAAAGGTCCTACCGGTCAGCCTCACGGCCGGGCCTGGGCATCTTCCGTCATGTCGTCCAGAGTACGAGCGCCTGGATGCACGGCTTTCGCCACCTGCGCATCCGCTGGGAACGACGCGACGACATCGATGAAGCCTTCCTCGGCCTCGCCTCCTCTCCCGTGACCTGCAGGAACGTCCAACGCGCCTGTCAAGGCCGGTGAGCGCGCGGCGGGGTGCCCGTGCCGTTTCCTGTGGGGGCCAGATACGGCAGGGCGCATTCGGAGGGCGTCACATGGCGAGGGTCAGGGTCACGGCAGCAGCGATGGCAACGACGGTGAGGATGATCGGAGCCATGGCGTTGCCGCGGGTTTCGGGGTTGGCGTAGTCACCGGCCCTGGCGTGGAAACGCACGGCTCCCACGAGCAGAACAGCGAACCCGGCCGCTGCGGCAATGCCGAGAGGCTGCCAGAAGAGCCCGACCACCAGGCCGACGGCGGCAGCCACCTCAGCCAGTCCGATGAAACGGACCAGCGAGGCACTCAGCCCACCGGGCGACTGCAGCTGTGCGGGTACGCTGCCCTTCAGCAGCGTCTTGGGCATTCCAGCGGCCAGTGCCACGAAGGCGAGAATCACGCTGAGAACAGCGGCGGAGATGTACATGAGTATGACCTTTCAGTGATCGCCTTGAGGGGGCAGGCTCGTACGGGACGAGCGTGCCCCCCTCGGGCTGGGTTCTGCTGTGGCGGGAAAACTATGCGGTGCGGGGTTTTTTCACCGCGAGCACGGATCGTCTGCGTGCGGAGTGCGAGTCGGCCGGTTCGGCCGGTCACGCGAAGGGCTGCTCGACCAGGTTCCTGAGGACAAGTGCGTTCGGCGCCTGGATCAGGCGACCGCCTTCGTCGATCCTCCCCAGCTCGACAGCCGCGAGACCGAGCTCCGCGACCAGCCGTGCGACCTCGTTGCCGGCGTCGTCGGAATTGCTGGAGACGAAGATCACCCGCTTGCCCTGACCGCTGGGGACTTCGGCGGCGAGGGTCTTCGACGGAAGCTGGTTGAACGCCTTCACGATGACCGCGCCTGGCAGCACTTCGCCGACGAAGTCCGACGACAGGCGGCCCTTGAGGACTGCCTCGGCGTTCGGTGCGTAGAAGGCGTTCGTGGTATCAATGACGATCTTGCCATCCCAGTTCGGCAGCTTCTTGCCGAGGTCTTCCACCGCAAGGAAGGGAATGGCTACGAAAATGATGTCCGATTCGAGCGCTTCCTCGAGTGTCACGGCGTGCACCGTGGCTCCGAATTCGGGGATGGAATCCGGTCCGCGGGTGTTGGCGATGGAGACACTGATGCCGGCCCTGTCAAAGAGGATCGCCAGGGCGGAACCGATGTTACCGGTGCCGATGATTGCGTATCGCGTGCGTGTGGCCATGGTCCTGTTCCAGTCGTATGGTGTCGGCGGTGAAATGGGTCGGCTTCGATCGGACCGGCTGAACCCAGTCGATCGGACGAAGGCCGCACAGTCCTGGCTGCGAAAGGGCAGGGAAGGCTGTGCGGCCCCGCTGTCGGTTCAAGCGGCCTGAGAGTGGTCCACCGCGGTTGTGGGCGTTCCGCTGACGGCCTGGGCCGCGGTCAGGCCGCGAAGCGCCGCGCCACTTCCTTGGCCCTGGCGGCCGCGTCCTGGAGTGCGCGCTCGTGGGAGGCCTCGTAGAGGGGGACGAGCGTGCTCATGGCCGGGTTGTGCGGGGCCATGGTGAGCTCGGGGACGACGAACCCGAGGTCCATGCCGAAGGTGTCGGTGAAGATCGCCGCGAGGTAGTTCTGCACGTACTCATAGCCCTCGCGGGGGGTGCCCGGCGCGTAGGAGCCGCCGCGGCTCGCGACGACGGTGACCGGAGTGCCCTTGAGCTTCGAGTCTTCCACCGCGGCGGTACGGCCGATCAGAATGACATTGTCGAGCCAGGCCTTGAGCGTCGAGGGAATCGAGTAGTTGTACATCGGAGCGCCGATCAGCACGGCATCCGCCTGCTCGAGTTCCTCGATCAGCTTGACGCGATCGGCGAAGGCGGCCGCCTGGTCCGGGGTGTGCGCCGCCGGGTCGGCGAAAGCGGCGGTGTGCGCGGCAGCGCTGATGTGCGGGACGGGGTTCACGGCCAGATCGCGGTAGATCACGGTGCCCTGCGGGTGCTGCTCCTCCCAGACCGTGCGGAAGGTCCCCGTCACGGCACGGGAAGAGGAGGCTCCGCTGGGGAACACGGACGCGTCGATGTGCAGAAGGGTGGCCATTGATGTCTCCAAGCGGTTCGAAAGCCGACCGGTGATCTGGTCATGCGCTTGCGGTACGCGGCGCCATGCGCCTGCAGTACACGGTCGGCCGCCTCATTGGTTGAGGCTTGAACCAAACCCTAGAGGAAAAATGGTTAACGCGTCAACCAAGGTGGCTGTGACCACACCGAACCCGGCGCGGTACGTGACGGAACCGCCCCGTGCCAGGCAGAGACTCGATTCCGTGAGCTTCTTCAGCGTTGACGCTCCAGGGTGAGGACGACGGCGGCGATGACGCTCATGCGGTTGAGGCTGCAGCGGGCCCGGCGGAAGATTCGCCGGGACTTCAGTCTCGCGACGCTTCGTCCGACCGGTGCTCGTGCCGCTGACAGAGCCCGGTTGATCGTCCGCTGTGTTGGGTTGAGGTCTTGGTGCGGGAGTCGTCTGATCGGAGTGGTCACCCGGGAGCCGGCTCCAGCGGACGGGCCTCATTTGGCCGGGATACGGCCCCCGCCCGCGCGGTCGCGGGAGGTGGGGCCCAGCGGGCCTCTCCCCCCACCACCACGGCGGCCCGGTCGCCCTGCACCCAGTCGCACAGAGCCTCTCAGGCAGCGGCGTCCGCCTTGAAGGTGGGCGAGCACCATATAGAGATCCCCCCAGGACCTACCCGCCCTACCGGCGCGCCTGAGACGAGGTGTCCACCAGTCGGGACAGATCCCACTGAGCGTTTTCAGCGGGGCCATTGATGGGGTGACGGGGCGGTGCGAGGTCGGGATGGGCAACGGACAGGGCTCCCGTGCCGTTGAGGGAGGTGTTCGACGTCTCAACTCAGCAGCACAGGAGCCCTGTTGGTTCCGTATCCTGCCGCACTCGATCTGCCTCACGCCCTGGTCGAGTGGGTCACGATGCTCATCGTCACCCGTGAGGGTGACCGGCGGTGCAAACTCCCGCCGCACCGCCGTGCGCTCGTCGTACTCGTGTACCTGCGTCGCCACGACACCCTCGCCCGTATCGCCGCGGCCTTCGGGATATCCGTCGGCACCGCCCACGCCTACGTCACCGCGGTCACCGGTCTGCTCGCCGAACAGGCGCCCGGCCTTCTGACGACGCTGCGCGCGCACGACCCGGACTTCGTCCTTCTGGACGGCACACTCACAGAGCGCGACCGCGTCGGCGACGGCAGGGCCGACTACTCCTCGAAACACAAGCGGCACGCGGTGAACGTGCAGGTCGTCACGGACCCGGCCGGCGAGATTCTGTGGCTGTCGCCGGCACTCCGGGCCGGACCCACGATCTGACACGGCAGCTGTAGTTCGTGAGGCGTGAGGCATCGCCGCTGGCCAGCGTGGTGGGTGGGGTGCCTGCGGCAGGGGTACGGCCACCGGCATCGTGATCTTGTGTGACGAAGAATCAAGAAGCGGTGGCCGCGCAGGCCACGGTAGTACACGCCGGGTGGGACGGGTTGTTCGAGGGGTTGATGGGCCGGTTCGCGAGCTGCTTCCCGCGCCGGGAGACCCGGCTGACCTGCCGGAACATGGTCTCTGGGCTGCTGATGGTCAAGGAATCGGCGAACTGCTGGTCGTTGGCCGAGGCGATCGGCCACAGCGGTCCGCATGTCCTGCAGCACTTCTTGTCGAGGGCCCGCTTCGACACCGAGGCAGTCCGCCGGTCGGTCGCGGCCTGGACGGTGGAGCAACTCGGCGAGAGGGAGGTGATGTTGGTGGTGGACGAGACGGGCGATGAGAAGTCGTCCCTCGACGCGGTCGGCGCGGCCCGGCAGTACTCCGGGGCGCTGGGCGGGATCGGGCTGTGCCAGGTCGCGGTACACCTCTCCTACGTGAGTGCCGAGGGGCACGCGCTGGTCGACCGTCGGCTGTACCTGGGCGAGGCATGGGCGGCGGACGACGAGCGCCGTGAGCTGGTCGGGGTGCCCGACGAGAGGGTGTTCGCCACCAAGCCGCAACTGGCCGGCGACATGCTGGAGGACGCCCACGCCTCGGGGGTGCACACCGCGTGGGTGGCCGCCGACGAGGTCTACGGTGGACGGGAGTTGCGTGCGCGGATCCGTGCGCTGGGCTACGGCTACGCGATCGCGGTACCCACCAGCCACCGGGTCACCACCCCGGGCGCCGGGAAGAAGAAGGTCACCGCGCTGCTGGAGCGGGTGCCGAAGCGGGCCTGGATGCGGCTGAGGACCGGCCATGGCACCAAGGCCGAGCGGCTCTACGACTGGGCGATGATCGACGTGAACCCCGACGATGCGCCGCCCGGACAGGCCGCCGGGCACAGCCAGGTCCTGGTCCGACGCCACCGCCGCACCGGCACCCTTTCCTTCTACCGGACCTGGCACCCCGACCCGCAGCCGATATCGGTGCTGGTCAGCGCGGTCTGCCGCAGGTGGCGGGTCGAGGAGGACTTCCAGGGAGCCAAGGGCCTGGCCCACCTCGACACCGGCCAGGTCACCTGCTGGACGTCCTGGCACCGCTGGAGCCTCATGTCAATGATCGCCTACGCACTTCTGGCCGTCGGCGCCCTCCACGAGCGGCAACGCGCCCACCCCGCCAACTCCGACGACGAGTTGGCCATGGTGCCCGTCAGCCCGCGCGAACTCCTCGCGCTATTGCGGGTCTTCGCCCTGCCAAGGCCCCGCCAGGACACCGATCCGGCACACGCCCTGCGCTGGTCGAACTGGCGTCGCCGACACCAGCATCGCGCGACGGCCTGCCACCGCCGCTGGAACAACGTCACAGCAGTGGCCATCGCATGACAGGAACCTCACGAGTCACGAACTACAGCTGCCGTGTCTGACGGCCGCCCGCACCCACAAGATCCTCCGGATATGCGCGCGCCAAGGCGTCCCGATCCTCGCCGACATCGCCTCCATCGGTGCGGGCGACTGGGTCACCACCGCCAAGCGCCGCCCGCCAGGCGGCGAACTCACCCTCACCGAGCGGACCGTGAACCGGGCCCTGTCCGCGGCCCGGGCACCCGTCGAACGAGGCATGGCACGGCTGAAGTCCTGGCAGATCTTCCGCAGATCCCGCGTCAGCCCCAACCGCATGAGCGTCATCACCAAAGCCGTCCTCACCCTGGAGAAGCAACGCTGAAAATGCTCAGTGGCGAGATAGTCCGGGTTTCGGCTAGGACGCGGGATGTTCCCGTCCCCTGTCCGGTGTGCAAGGTGGTGACGGGGAGGGTCCACCAGTATCACGGCCGGCCGGTGCGGGATGTGCCGGTCGACGGCCGGCAGGTCGTGGTCCGGGTGAGGAGACGACGGCTGGTCTGTCCGGTCCTGGGCTGCAGGCGGCAGACACTCCGAGAGCAGGTCCCCGGGCTTTTGAAGCGCCATCAGCGCCGCACCACACGTCTGACCAGTCAGCTCCGCGGGCTGGCCAAGGAGTTATGCGGCCGGGCGTCCGCCCGACTCGCCCGATCGCTGGCCATGCCCGTGTCGTACGCCTCCGCCCTGCGCCTGCTGCGGCGGGTGCCCGTGCCGGCAGTGCAGATCCCGCGGGTGACCGGGGTCGACGACTTCGCCCTGCGGCGCCGGCAGAGCTACGCCACGATCATCATCAACGCTGAGACCGGTGAACGAATCGAGGTACTGCCCGGTCGCGAGGCCGTCACTCTGGAAGCCTGGCTGCGCGAACATCCGGGCATCGAGGCCGTATGCCGGGACGGATCGGCCACCTACGCCGAGGCGGTCCGCCGAGCCCTGCCCGACGCGGTCCAGATCAGCGACCGCTGGCACCTGTGGCACGACCTCGCCGAGGCCGGCCGCAAGGAGGTCGCCGCGCACAGCACCTGCTGGGCGAAAGCAGGGCCGCCCCCGGCCGAGGGGAGACAGGCCGCCACCACCCGCAAGCGCCGGCAGCAGGTCCACGCCCTGCGCGAGCGCGGAGTCGGACTCCTGGAGTGCGCGTGCCGCCTCAACCTGGCTCTCAACCCCGTCAAGCGCTACGACCGCGTCGCCGAGCCCGAGCGCCTCATCCGCGCACCCAAGTACCGGCCCGCCCTCGTGGATCCCTACCGCGATCACCTGCGCCGACGCCGGCTGGAGAACCCGGCCGTCCCCGTCACCCATCTCCTTCAGGCGATCAGGGAACTGCGCCACAGCGGCAGCTCGAACCTGCTGGTCCGCTACATCAACCAGGGTCGCGTCGAGGCCGACCGGCCCGCCCTCTCGCCCCGGCGCCTGGCCCGCTACCTGCTCACCCGCCCCGACCGCCGCAAGGTCCACCAGCGAGAACGTATCGAGGCCGCCCGCGCTGCCTGCCACGAGATGACTGCTCTGGCCGACCTCATCCACCACTTCGCCGTGCTGCTGGATCCCGTCGGCGGCAATGCCGCCCTGCCGAGCACCTGGATCGCCTCGGCCCACGCCGAGGTGTGCCCCACCTGCATGCATTCACCCGGGGACTCGAGAAAGACCACGCCGCAGTCGACGCCGCCTTCACCCTGCCGCACCACAACGGCGGCACGGAAGGCGTGAACAACAAAACCAAGCTGATCAAGCGCCAGATGTACGGCCGGGCAAGCTTCCGCCTCCTCTGTCACCGCATCCTCCTGGGCTGAGCACACTCACCGTCACCACCGACTACGGGTCTATCATGATTTAGGTGTTTTTAGGCCCTTTGGCCTAGTGGTTTTTGGTTGGTCCGACTGGCTTATACCCGTCCGGCGGTAAGGCGGCCGTCGAAGAGCTGGTCGAACTCGTTCAATGCTGCCTTCCACTTGTTGTTCCAGCGTTTGCGTCCCCGGCCGGAGGGGTCGAGGGCGAGGGTGGCCAGGTAGATCCTCTTGAGTGCTGCCTGTTCGTTGGGGAAGTGTCCGCAGGCGGTGGCCGCGCGGCGGTAGCGGGCGTTGAGGGACTCGATGCTGTTGGTCGTGTAGACGACCTCGCGGATGGAGTCGGGGAAGGCCAGGAAGGGTACGAACTCGCTCCAGGCGCGCTGCCAGACGGTGGCGATCGAGCCGTATTTGTGGCCCCACTTGGCGTCGAACTCGTCGAGCCGCTCGCGGGCCTGGGCCTCGTTGACGGCGGTGTAGACGGGCTTGAGGTCGGCGGCGACCTCGGGCCAGTCCCGCCGGGAGGCGTAGCGCAGGCTCTGCCGGATCAGGTGAACGACGCAGCGCTGCACAACGGTTTGGGGCCACACGTTCGCGACCGCGTCCGGCAGAGCGGACAGCCCGTCACAGACGAGCATGAGGACGTCTCTGACCCCGCGATTACGCAGGTCGGTGAGGACTTGCTGCCAGAACTTGGCGCCCTCGCCACCGTCGCCGGCCCACAGGCCGAGGATATCGCGGTAGCCGTCGGCGGTGACCGCGATGGCCACGTAGATCGGCCTGTTGGCGACCTGCCCGTCCCTGATCTTGACGTGGATGGCGTCGACGAAGACGACCGGGTAGACCGCGTCGAGCGGGCGGGTGCGCCACTCGTTCATCGAGTCCAGGGCCTTGTCGGTGATCGTGGAGATCGTCTCCTTGGACGTCTTCATCCCGTACACCTCCTCAAGGTGCGCGACGATCTCCCCGGAGGTCATGCCGCGGGCGGTCAGCGAGAGCACCATCTCGTCCAGAGCACCGGTGCGACGGGCACCCTTGGGCAGGATGCGGGGCCGGAAAGTGCCCAGCCGGTCACGGGGGATCTGCAGCGTGATCGGCCCGACCTCACTCATCACCTTCTTCGTGCGATACCCGTTACGGCCGTTGCCGCCCGAACGCGAGCCCCGCCCGCCGCCGCGCTCGGCCTCGGCGGCCAGATGCTCATCCAGCTCGGCCTCCAGGGCGGCCTGCATCAGGTGCTGCGTGATCGCGGGCAGCAGACCGTCCTCACCGACCAGCCTCAGCCCACCACCGCGGACCCTGTCCTGGGCCAGCAGCGTCAGCGCGTCCAGCAGGTCCAGGCCCAGCCCGTCCACGGACTCCTGCGTTCTCCTCATGCCCGCACCGTCCGCGGCCGCCCCGTCAGTGGCAAGCGACACGCCGCCCACCGTCTCGAGAGAGTGAGTCTTCTGGATCGTCATCAGGTGTCCCTTCCGGTGAAGTTCCCACCTAATTCATGACACTCCCCCGACTACGGAAGAGACCCGAACGATTTACAGGCCCGCGACCGAGTGCTGATGCGCGGGCATGATGACGAGAGTCGATGCGAGACAGGGAGCGAGCATGGCCGAGGACAGCAGTGTGGATCTCATCCGTCTGGCCGACGGGGAGAGCAGTCTTGAGGTTCGCGTTCTGGGCCGGACGCTGCCTGGGGTGTTGACCTTGCACGACCACCTCGATGCGGAGATCGTCGTCACCAGCGGATTCGCCCAGGGACGTCTCGATGTGTGTCTGGCTCCGGAGGACTTGAACAGCTGGTCACAGGTCTTGGGAGAGCTTGCAGCCGGGCGGGATGCTGTCTGGATGGATGACGGGCGCAACCCCGAGATCCGGAGTTATGCAGACCTCCCCCGGCGCCTACGAGTGGCGACGCTGAGCCGTTGAGAGCCGGCGCCAGCAGATGAGTGCGCAGGCCAGGACAAGGAAGGCTGCGTGGAGGTCGTCGCGGACCTCCCAGCGGATCCGCAGGCGGCGGAACCAGTGCAGGTGCGCAAAGGCCCGCTCCACCGCCCAGCGTTCGGCACCGAGTCCGGAGCCGTGCTCGGTGCCACGTCGGGCGATGACCGGCTTGACTCCCAGGTCCCAGGCAAGGCGGCGGTATTTGTCTCTGTCGGCCCGGTAGCGGCGGGGGAACGCACTACCGGGCCAAGACGCCCTGGCGCAGAAACTCGGACGCCGGGCCTCTCAGGCCCCGACCCCATTTAACGGGCTCCGGTTGGCGGCCTCAGCATGCATCCGCGGAGCGGGCCCTTCTGGGCCCGTTGAGAGGCCTGAACGGGCGCCCATGGATCATGTCCCGTGAGATGGTGCAGTCAAGGCAGCCGTTTGTGTTCCGGTTGTGGGATGATCCGCTGCTCGCTCGGCCGAATTGGTCGCGAAGAGGCCAGTCATGGACACTTCGGAGCATTAGCTGCGGTCAAAGAACTGTCACTCGCCATGGAGTTGGCAAGAACTGCCGCGGCAGGGCGGTCTAGGACGGCGGGCTCTCTGTCCGAGCCGGGGCGGCTGGATGTGGCCATTATTTCCAGCTCAGGTGCTTCAGCGTTCATGAACAAGGCAAGCTGTCAGTCGCAGCTTCTGCGCCCGCGTCCTCGATGCCAACGAGCGCAGCGTGCTCAAAGGCGACCGTCTCACTTGGAGGAAAATGTGTCTGCACGCAACCTTATACTCCCCGATCCGGCCACAAGTTATCGTGCTGTCGAGAACCTTATTGCGCAGTACGCTCAACTCGTTGACGACGGCGATTTCTCAGGATTGGGGAACCTTCTCGCCGACGCCACTTTCATAGGCAGTCGCGGGCCAGTGAGCGGTCGTGACGCGATCAAGAAGTTTTTCGAAGACACCGTGATCGTTTACGCGGATGGCACGCCGCACACCCACCATGTCACGACTAACGTCGCCATTGAAGTCACCGAAGAGACGGGAACGGCCAGTTCACGTTCGTACGTGACCGTGTTTCAGGCGTTGCCCGACCTGCCGCTGCAACCCATCGGGTGTGGTCGGTACGAGGACAGCTTCCAACGCCGTGACGGGCGGTGGCGTTTCGTGGAGCGCCGAGTACGCATAACTCACGTGGGAGACGCAAGTCGACACCTGAAGCAAACTGCGGCACAGCACTGAGATCTCTCAGCGCTGCCGCTCCACTCCGAGGACCACAGAGCTGCGATTGACGTCACTCGGGCCGCATTCGGAATCCGCGGACGACCGGCCAGGAATTCTGAGGATTCGGGCGCGGCAGGGATCTTGTGCAAGTCGGGGGTTTTCATTGGATGCTGAGCCGGTCCTCGCAGAAGAGTGAAAACGCGTTTAATGCCTCATTCCAGTGTGCGGCAACGTGCTTGGCGTCGCACGCTTTGCGGCTGATCTGCTCGCGGATGGCGAGGTAGAGAACCTTCAACGCGGCCTGCTCCGAAGGGAAGTGGCCGCGGCTACGGGTGGCCTTGCGGAGCCGCGAGTTGATCGACTAGAGCATGTTCGTGGAGTAGACCACCCTCCCTGTCCCTGGCGGGAACGCCAGGGACAGGGCGTGAATTCAGGCCGGGCCGACCGCTAGGTCCGCACGATCGCCGGGTAGCGTTCGCCCAGGTCAGATGCCGCGAGCAGGTCGATGGCCTGCTCGGCGGCTGCTTCTGTCGGAGCCGTGTAGATCGCCTTCAGCGCCGGGACCAGCTTCAAGAGTAGTCGCGCACCAAAGACGGCCCGAGCGAGGCCCTGGTCAGGTGGAGCAGCTTCCGTTACGCAGCCGCCAGGACTAGGACAAGGTTGCCAAAGCCCTCAAGCCCGTCTACACGGCTCCCAGCGAGGACGCGGCGACGGAGCTGTTCCTGGAGTTCCAGGAGACATGGGGCCGGAAGTATCCGGCGATCGTCAAGCTGTGGTCCGAGGCCTGGGCTGAGATCGTCCCTTCCTTTCCTTCGACGTCGAGATCCGCAAAATCATCCGCAGCACGAACCTGATCGAGAGCGTCAACGCGCGAACACGCAGGGCCGTCCGCGCCCGCGGAAACTTCCCCGACGAGGCCGCCGCCCTCAAGTGCATCTGCATGGAGCTGATAAGCCTCGATTCGACCGGCCAAGGCCCCAAGAGGTGAACCATGCGCTTGGGTGACCTTGGACCAGGTCCGGGCGGTCGCGCCCTGGCTGGGGCGCTTTCCGGTCGAAATTCACCCGGCAGGCTCTCGGCCGACGGGCTGCCGTAGGACGGCGACCTCCCGCGGTCCGAGTACGACCGCGCCGTCGGTGCCATGGGCGTCGCCGGTGCGCACCAGGAGTTGACCGCCCGCCGCGGGAACCGGCACCGGCTCGTCGGTGCGGTTGAACAGGAAGATGAACCGGCCGCCCTCGCCGCGGCGCACCACGAGCTCGACGCGCCCGCGCAGCGCCTCGGGCAGCTCGCTGTGCACTCCGGCCAGCTCCAGCAGCGGGGCAGCAGCGAGATCAGGCCGTCGACGCCGAGTCGCGTGGAGACGTACGAGGCCGAACCGGCGCCGGTTGTAAGGCGGGTGATGGCGGGGCGGCCGACCTGGTCGCCGGTCTCGTAGTGGGCCAGGACCTGTGTGTCGGCGTCCGTGACGGTGATCCCGGTCGGTCCAGAGGGCGCCTGTGGTGCCGTCGTCCAGGCGGACACTGTGGTCGGCCAACAGCGGCCCGAACTCCTCGACACGGATGCCGAGCAGCTCGCGCAGCGCGCTGGGGTAACCGCCCAGCCAGACATGGTCGTTCTCGTCGACCACACCCGAGAAGTAGGTGGTGATGAGGTGGCCCTGCTGGGCGTAGCGGTTCAGCTCCTTGGCCAGCTCGGCCGGTACGACGTGCAGCACCGGGGCCACGACCACCTGCTAGCCGGCGAGTTCAGCGCGAGTGGTGACGAGGTTGGCGCGTACTCCGAGGGCGAGAAGCACCGAATACCAGTCGAGAGCCTCCTGGCGGTACTTCAGCAGGGCCGTGGGGTGGGAGCCTTGCTCGCTCCCCCACCTGGACGCTCAATCGTAGACGATGGCGACGCTCGCGGTCTCCCGGTCGCTGCCGGCGACCGGCGCGAGGGTGCGCAGGATGGCACCGAGGGCGGCCACCGCGCGGAACAGCTCGCTGTCCTCACCAGCGTGCGGGACCATCGCCGAGTGGTACTTTTCGGCACCGGCCGCCGATTGCCGCCACTGGAAGAAGCACACCGCGTCGGCGCCGTGGGCTACGTGCAGCAGTGAGTCACGGGCCAGGTCGCCGGGCCTCTTGGCCACCTTGACCGGCTGCCAGTTGACGGCGCTGGTGGAGTGCTCCATCAGGAACCAGGGGTGCCCACCGGAGATGCCACTGACCAGGTTCGCGGAGAAAGACAGCTCGTCGCGGTCCTGCGGACCGGGTTGCACGTAGTGGTCGTTGGAGACGAAGTCGATCTCCTCGGCCCAGTCCACATAGTCCATGCACTTCGTTTCGTTCATCACCATGAAGTTGGTGGTGATCGGCACGTTGGGCGTGATCTCCCGGAGGATGTCGCGCTCGGCGCGGAGGTAGTCCTTCAGCATGTCCGAGGAGAATCGTTTGAAGTCGAGCTGTTGCGTCGGGTTGGGGTGCGAGGCGGCAAACCGCAGCGGCAGAAGCTGCTCCCAGTCGCTGTAGCGCTGCGACCAGAACGCCGTGCCCCAGGCGTGGTTGAGCGCCTCAAGGGAGCCGTAGCGGGCGCGAAGCCAGATACGGAAGGCACGGGCGGCATCGTCGGAGAACTCGTAGATGTTGTGACAGCCGAGCCCATTGGAGATGTGCCAGGCCACGAGTGCCGGGTGGTCCTTGTAGCGGTCGGCCATCGCCCGCACCAGGCGCAGCGCGTGCTGGCGGAAGACGGGCGAGGTGGGGCGCCAGTGCTGGCGGGCGCCGGGCCACACCGTTTCGCCGTTCGCCGTCACCGGGAGGATCTCGGGGTGGGCGGTGGTCAGCCACGGCGGCGGGGAGGCGGTCGCGGTCGCCAAGTCGACACCGATGCCTGCCCGATGGAGAAGGTCCATGACCTCGTCCAGCCAGCTGAAGTCCCAGGTGTCGGCGGTTGGCTGAAGGCGCGCCCAGGAGAAGATCGCCACGGATACGACGGTGACGCCGGCCTCGCGCATCAGCCGGATGTCCTCGTCCCACACCTCCCGCGGCCACTGCTCGGGGTTGTAGTCGGCTCCGTAGGCCAGGCGTGGAGTCAGGTCACGCCGAAACCAGCCTCCAGCACCAGCTCACCCGGGCAGCGATCAACCTCGCCCGCATCGATGCCCACCTCACCGGCGCCCCACGAGCCCGCACCCGGACCAGCCACTTCGCAGCACTTCGCCCCGCCGATCCGACGACCAGCGGGGCGAAGCAGACCCCGGATCAACCCACAGCGTCCTCCTCCTACAGCGGGCCTGTGCGCCAGGCCTGGAGATCGCTGTCGGTGATGGTTCCCCAGGCCGTGACGTCGTCGTCGGTGGCTTCCTCGTGCGTCTCTGTCGCCCGAGACGGCCAACTCCCCGAGGACCGAGGCGGAACGACCGGAGGCTGTTCCGGCTTGGTCTGCGGGAGGTTGGTCGTCTCCGGCACGTCCTCCGTCGGTCCGTCGGTCCGCGGTCCGTCGCTCAGCGCCCGGTTCGTCTCCGCTCCGTTCGACTGCGAGGCGTCCTCGTTCCGCGCCTCCGAGGCATCCTGTGGCGGCTGCTCGGCGAGAGAGGTGTTCGGCTCGGGCGCGTGCGGCGGGCCCGGTCGGGTCTCCGCGAGCGGCAGGAGGACCTGCGCGCCGGGTGACGCCGAAGGCAGCTCGTGGGTAACGGAGTCGTGGGTCACGTGCAGAGTGACTCGCATCCGGCCGTCGAAGGCTGCGTACGTCCGCGGGAATTTCGCGTTGGCGGACACCTTCGCGTTCTGCGTGACGCCCAGACCGAAACGTTCCCTGCCGCCGGCGCCACCGCCGAACAGCAGAGTCGTCCTGACCGGGGACAGGTTGAAGACCGGACCGACGAAGAAACGGGCCCCCAGTTCACGGAACGCTCCAGGACGCCGCAGCCTGCTCTGGTTGACTTCGTTGAGGACGTTGGCGTTACTCCCCTTGCTCTCGACGTGACGGTACGTCAATTCCTCTGTTTCGGCCGTGGCAGTGACCCGCAGGTCGCCGGAGCGGAGCAGTTCGACCGTTTCCCCGCGGGTCATCGCGGGCAGGGTGCGCGCCAACAGGGCGTCGTCGAGGGCCCGGTCGACCCGGTTCTGCAGGGCGGCTGCCGCCTTCGAGCCGAGGGTGTCGCGCAGGTGGGTGGAGACCTCCGACCGCAGGTCCGCGCTACCCGAGACCGACCGGACGATCGAATCCCGGCTGAAGCCACGGGCGGGCAGCGGCTCGCCGTCCGCATCCCTCGCGGGCGGGCCGTCCGCGGTGCCCGGGGCGGCGGCGCCACCGCCGGCCGCATCTGCGGGCGCGGGTGCCGTCACGATGCCCGCGCGCGAAACGAGCGGCGTGGCCGCGCGGTCCTCGGGCGCCCGCAGGGTGGTGAACTCCACGCGCGCCTCACCCGTGCCGGTCACCGTCTGACCCGGTCGCCCCCCGTCCCAGGGCCGGTTCACACGGACGGTGACGGTTGCCACGCCCGCGTGCGCTGTCGGTGCCAGCTTCCTGCGGTGCAGGAGACCCGTGGCCGCGTTCTCGCCACGGCTGTCCAGGCTCTCCTTGCCGAACCCGCCCTCCACCCGTCCGACCGCGGAGGCGTTCACCGGACTGCCCGAGGGCAGGAGGTCGCCCTGTACCTGGATGGAGCCCTGCCAGGCGGCGAACCGGGTATGGGCGACCGACGACGCCTGGACGCGCTGGCCACCGCTGTAGAACTCGGTGGTCGCGGGGGCGTCCGACACCTGCAACCGGTCGATACGCACGCCGAGTTTGACGACGCCACCGTTCACCGACTTCAACAGGACCGTCTCGACGGCGCCGCGGCTGAGGGCGCCCAGTTTCCGCTGGACGGCCATCGTCCGCAACCGCGGGGCCAGTTCGGCCCGCACATTCCGCCAGTTCTCCCCGAAGACGCGCGAGCCGCTGTCGTCGACGGAGTTCAGGATGTGCGCGGCGATCAGATCTTCGCCGGGCGTCTGCCGTGCGGACGGGGCTGCGTCGGGTGCGGCCTGGACCGCGCCGGACGCGCCTGTCACGCCTGCCGTGTTCGGCGCGCCCGCCGTGCCTCGCGCACCCGCCGTTCCCGGGCGGTCGGTTGCCCGGTGCGGGCGAACGGTGTCGACCACGTGGTCCGCCGTCAGCGGTGCGGGCCCCGGTGCCGCCGCGGCTGCCGCCTGGGACGCCGCCGCGTCGGCCGCTCGCGGATACGAGAAGACGCCGTGCAGTCGCACTGGGGGCACGCTGTCCGGCACTCCGCGCAGGAGGCGTACGCCCAGGTGCTTCTCGTAGGAGATCTCGAAACGGATCGGCTGCCGGTACAGGTCGTGCGGCCGCACGTTCTTGATCCGCTGCGGGGTCCGGTCGTCCCGCTCGCCCGACACGCCCTCACCCGCGGTCCCTGCGCCGGTCAGGTCCTCGCCTGCGTCATCGTCGATCGCGGGACCCGTCCCGGAGGCCGAGGCGGGCCGGGGATGGCCCGTTTCTCCCGGTTCCTCCCGCCTCGGCAGGTGCGGTCGTGACGTGGAACGGGCTACCTGGACGGCCACCGAGACGTGCGGTGCGACGGGAACCTGGAGCCGGCCCCCGGCCACGACCCGGGTCACGCGGTCGTGCAGGTGTGTGTGGGACGACTGGGACTCCACGGACACGTCGGTCTCGAACTTCCTGGAGTGCCCGACGTACGCGTACGTCCCCTCGCGGACCGGGCGCACCCGGACGGTGATGTGCCCACCGGGCACGGTGACGTCGTGCGACCACTCCTGCCCGGACTCGTGGGTGAGCCGTGCCGTCAGAACGTGGGGCCCTAACGACGGGGTGCGCGATTGAGGTCGGGCCGTGTTGGCCTGGCGGGTTGGCTGGTGGTTGATTACCGCATGGCCGCGCGGTCGGAGACCAGGCCGGCGATGGCCTGGTAGGTCTGGTCGAAGTACTCGCGGCGTCCGATCCAGCGTTGCAGGGGCCGCCACTGCTTGTGCTCGGCGTTGGCGTGCTCGACGCAGATCCGCTCGGAGGACTGCTGCTTGCGCGCTTCCTCCCAGGCCGCCAGGTCCTCGGGCGGGGCATCCTTCTTCGGCTTCAGCGGCGGCGCTTGGACCTGGGCGGGGAACTGCTTGGCCAGTCCCCGGTAGCCGGCGTCGACCTTGGCCTTGACCTGGGGGAACCTCTCGAACAGGTCGCAGATGCCCTCGGTCTTCAGCGCGGTCTGGTCGTGCTGGCGGCCGGGCCGGAAGGCACCCGCCCACAGGGTCCGGCCCTTCTCGTCGGTGACGACGGTGGCCTTCTTGGTGTTCTGCCGCATCTTCCCGGAGATGAATGCCCGGCGTCCGGGCTTGTTCGCCCGTGGACGTCGGACCCGGACCTCGGTGGCGTCGATCCGCAGTTCCACTCCGTGGGAGGCGGCGTAGGCGAAGACATCGGCCAGGGTGCGAAGGCGCAGGTCGGGACTTCCAGGGACGGCGAAGCCGCGGGCGGCGAGCAGGGGGCGGATCTCGTGGACCGCGCGGGTGATCGTGGAGCGGTCCACCTCGTAGAACAGGGCGAGGACGGCATGCGGAAGCTGGAAGCGCAGGATGACCAGGGTGGCGACGACCCGGTCGGTGAAGACGAGTTGGTGGTCGGGACCCGCTCCGGCGGCGCGCTGCCGGTCATGGCCCCGGCGTTCACGCAGCTGGGACTCCTGCCCGGCCACCCACGGCCCGGCCAACTCCGCGACCAGCTTGCCCAGGCGACGGCGCGGGATCCCGGTGCAGATACGATGGCTCAAGGCCGTGCGGGCCCCTCTTGACGTCACAATCATGATCGTCCCGCACGGCCGTTCGCATGCTCAGACCGGGGTTTCAGCTACCGCGCACCACGTCGTAAGGGCTCGCAGAGAATCAACATGTTGCCTCCCGTGATTCGGTTCGTTGGCGTGGTATGCGCATCCCCGATGAGATTCGTGTTCAACTCGCGGTGAAGTTTGAGGTGTTGTTCCCTCACCTGGACGAGCGGCAGCAGCGTCTGCTGATGGGAGCCGAGGCCCGTCTCCTGGGCCACGGTGGGATCCGGGCCGTTGCTCGGGCAGCCGACGCCAGCGAGACGACGGTCCGGAAGGGGGTGGATGAGCTGGAGGCGGGAGTAGAGCCGCTGGGGCGGGTCCGCCGGCCCGGTGGCGGCCGGAAGAAGGCCGCTGACCTTGATGCGGGGCTGCGGCCCGCGCTGCTGGCCCTGGTCGAGCCGGACATGCGCGGGGACCCGATGTCGCCGCTGCGGTGGACGACCAAGTCGACCCGGAACCTGGCCGCCGAGCTGACCCGCCAGGGGCACAGGGTCAGCGCCGACACGGTCGGTGACCTGCTGCGGGAGGAGGGCTTCAGCCTGCAGGCCAACTCCAAGACCCTGGAGGGCAAGCAGCACCCGGACCGGGATGCCCAGTTCCACTACATCAACGAGCAGGCCAAGGACCACATCGGCGCCGGGGACCCGGTGGTCAGCGTGGACAGCAAGAAGAAGGAGATGGTCGGCGAGTACAAGAACGCGGGGCGTGAGTGGCAGCCCACGGGCGATCCAGTGAAGGTCAAGACGCATGACTTCCTGGACCGGGAGGGGCCCGGCAAGGCGATCCCGTACGGGATTTACGACATCGCCGGGAACTCCGGCTGGGTCAGTGTCGGCACCGACCACGACACCGCCGCTTTCGCGGTCGCCTCGATCCGCCGCTGGTGGCGCGGGGCCGGACAGGGCGACTACCCTCACGCCCGGCGTCTGCTCATCACCGCCGACGCCGGAGGCTCCAACGGCTACCGCACCCGGGCGTGGAAGACCGAACTTGCCGCCCTGGCCGCCGAGACTGGCCTTGAAATCACCGTCTGTCACCTACCTCCGGGCACGTCGAAGTGGAATCGGATTGAGCACCGGCTGTTCTCCCACATCTCCATGAACTGGCGCGGCAGGCCCCTGACCAGCCATGAAGTCATTCTGCAGTCCATTGCGGCGACCACCACCCGCACCGGACTGACGGTCCGCGCCGAACTCGACACCGGCGCCTACCCCACCGGAGTGAAAGTCGACGACGCCCAGGTCGACGCGCTGGCGATGACCCGCCACCGCTTCCACGGCGACTGGAACTACACGCTCGACGCCCAGCAGCGCGGCCCCACAACCACCGGCACTCCACACGGAGCGGAACCGCGGCAATGGGGTGCCCGCCAGCACGCCCGGCTCACCGACCCGGAACTCACCGGCCTCACCCGCGCACAACTGGACGCCCTGATCAGCAGGTTGGCGCCAATCCAGGCCGCCCAGCGGGAACACCAGCGCCGTCACCGACGCGGCCACGAACGACAGCGGGCCCCCGGGGCGGGCCCCAGGCAGGCGTTCACTGACCCCGACCGGATCCTGGCCACCGTCCTCTATCAGCGCGGCTGCTTCACCCACGCCCTCCTCGGCGCACTCTTCGAGACCAGCTCGCAAACCATCACCCGCACAATCCAGGAGACCCAACCCCTCCTGGACCAGCACGAATACACCGTCCCCCGCTCCACAGCACGATTCACCACCCCCGCAGACGTGGCCGCCTACCTCGACGCCTACGGCACCGAATCCCCGGACAACATCAAACACGCATGTTGATTCTCTGCGAGCCCTAACTGTTCCTCCACGCGCCTCATCTCGCGCTCGGCGAAGCGCCCGAGCGCCGGGCCGAGGTCCTCCCGGAGGGCGCCCAGGAGCGCGTCGGCCGGGTCCACGCCCAGCAGCATGTCGGACGGGTGCCAGGCACTCGCCAGGGCGTGCGGGGGCGGCGGGGGCGGGTTCCCGTCCCGTGCCGGAGGCTCCCAGTCCAGCGCCCGCGGCTCGGGCTCCGGCCGCGCGGCACCCCGAGCCGCAGTCTCAGTGGAAGGGCCTCCCCCTCTGTCGGCAGAGTCCTTCGCCTCGGAGGACGGACCCTTCGTTTCGTTGGGCGGACCGGCCGACACCTTGGGGCCGAGGTCCGGCTTCGACCCCTGGGCGGCCCCTTGCGCACCTGACGGTCCCGCCTCGGGGGCGCTGGTGACGGTGTCGGCGGTGTTGACGTCCCGGGTGCCCGCGCCGGAGGACTCGGCGGCCGGTTCCGCGCCGGCACGCCCGTCCCCGTTCGACGCCGTGAAGGGCTTGTCCGGCTTGTCCGTGGTCGTCGTGTCGGCCGCCGCTCCCACCGCCAGGGCCGCGCTTCCCAGCCGCGCTTCCCGTTGGGCCGGGACGAAGCCCGACGGGCGTGCCGCGGTGAACACCGGCGCCGCGGCGGCGTCGTGGATGCGGGAACCCTGCGACTCGCTGAGCGGGACGGCGATCTGCACCGGGAACAGTCCGGATTGCCGCACCGTGCCGAGGGGACCGCGGAGGGTGCCGTCGAGCCGCACCCACCCGTCGAAGACGGCCATCGTGACGTCGTATTTGGTGGCCACCACGACCCGTTCGGCGGCACGTTGCCGGTCGCCGTCCCGTGTCGTGGTGGTGGCGCCCGTGATGGCCTCGCCCAGGACGTCGCCGCCGAAGACGTCACCGCCGTGCCCTCCGAGCGCACCCTGCAGTCCGTGCTGGGTGCTGCCCGCCGTGGAGACCGCCACGCTGCGGGTCACCTCGGCGCTCGGGCTGGACAGGGTATCGATCGTCCTGCGGTAGGTCAGCTCGTGCAGGTCCGCCGTGAACGACGCCGAGGAGCCGCGGCCGGAACGATCGGTCCAGGTCAGCGGAGTGTGGCGGGTCATCCCGGGCAGCGAGGCCCTGATGCGGTGGAGATGGAACCAGTCGCCCACCTCGGCGTGCGCGGCTGTCCACTGACGGCCGAAGGCCAGGCCCTGGGGTATGTGACGTGTCAAAGGACGGAAGACGCAGCTCTCAGCGGTGATGCCCGTCGATCGGAGCCCTGAGTGGCTCCAGCGGCCAGAAGGGACCGCGCCCACCGCTGTATCAGCCGGTGAACAGGTAGGCGAAAGAGATGCGTGCGGAGCATGATGTTTCCATGCACCTCCCTTACAAGATCGGTCGCTACCGAGTCGAACGGCTTCTGGGGACCGGCGCCTTCGCTGTCGTATGGCTGGCCTACGACGACTCGCTCGACGCACCGGTCGCGGTCAAGGTGATGACGGAGAACTGGTCATACCGCCTGGACATGCGGGAGCGATTCCTCACCGAGGCGCGCCTGCTGCGTCAGGCGGCCTCGTCCCGGGTGGTTCAGGTCTACGACGTGGGTGAACTGGACGACGGCAGACCCTACTTCGTCATGGAGTACGCCGACCGCGGCACCTTGGCGGACCGGCTGGCCGCCGCCGGCGGCCCGTTGCCGACGGCCGAAGCCCTGCGGCTGGCGACGGAAGCGGCACGGGGAACGGCGGCCCTGCACGAGGCCGGTGTCCTGCACCGGGACGTCAAGCCGTCCAACATCCTGGTCGGGCTGGGGCCCGGCGGCCGCGACCGGGTGCTCATGGGCGACCTCGGTCTTGCCAAGAGCCTCGCCCACGCGTCGAGCCTCACCCTGACCGCTGGGTCCGTCGGCTACATGGCTCCCGAGCAGAGCGATCCGGACGGATCCGGGATGGACGGCCGGTCCGACGTGTACGGGCTGGGCGCGGTGACGTACGAACTCCTCACCGGGAAGGTGCCGGGCCCGGTCGGCAGTATGGTCCCGCTCCACGAACTGCGACCGGATCTGCCCGCCGCCGTGCAAGGCGTTGTGAGCCGCGCCTTGGAGGCCGACCGAGAACTGCGGTTCGGTTCGGCCGCCGAATTCGCTGATGAACTCAGCTCCGTCACAGAGGAGTTGGTGACCACTCGGTTCGTCCCGGATCCATCGCCCGAAGCTGTACCGGCCCCTGACACCGAGCCGACGGCGGCTTCATCGGACGACGAGCCCGCCTCCGGCCCGGCCACCGACACGTCACAAGCCCTTCCGGGGACGGCGGGGCCGGCCCACGCCAAGAGGGTCGTCGCTCCGCAGCGACGACTCCTGGTTGCCACCGCGGTCGTCGGGGCCTCGGTGGCTCTCCTGGTGGGCGGGCTGTCGATGCATGACCAACCCGGTACGCACACTTCCCCGGATGCCGACGCGTCGGCATCCGGGGCGCGGCCGAGCAACTCACCTGCCGGCGCGACCGTCTCGGCCAAGCCGGTCAACGCGCCCTCACCCAGCCCCGGGGGCGCTCGACCGTCCCACGGGACCGTGCACTCCGCGACACCGACCTCGGTATCGCGCAGCCCGTCTCCGTCGAGCAGCCCCTTGCCGTCGGCGAGTTCGAAGCCGCTGTACATCCGTCACGACCAGCAGCTCATGCCCGGACAGTCCTGGTACGGCGACAGCGGCACCGTGAACATGCAGCAGGACGGCAACCTCGTCATCCGGGACAAGAAAGGGCAGGCCCGCTGGCAGTCGGGGACAGTCGGCCGCGGCTACCGGGCGATCATGCAGGCCGACGGCAACTTCGTCGTCTATGACCGAGCGGGGAAAGGTGTCTGGGGCAGTGGAACGGCCGGTCACGACCATGCGGTCCTGTGCCTACGGACCGATGGAGACGTGACCGTCGAGTACAAGGGCGCCGTTCTCTGGTCCGCGGGAACCGGGCGCTGAGCTGCGAGGCGCCGTGACCGGACCGGTCAGACCCTGGTGCCAGAGGCCCACAGCGTCCTTCCCCGGTAGCGGACGGTCACGTTGCCGCTCTTCTGGAGGCCGAGAAACGCACCGTCGTGACCGGCCGTGCCGGTGCTCCAGACACCCCGGCTCGACCGGTCGTAGATCACGAAATTGCCGTCGGCCTGCATGATCGCCCGGTATCCCACGCCGTTCGTCCTGGTCGACCAGAGTCCGTGGCCGTGCTTGTCGTAGATGACGAAGTTCCCGTCCTTCTGCATGGTCAGGGTGATGCGGTCGGTGTGCCAGGACTGGCCGGGGAAGAGCTGCTTGTCGTGGTGCACGGTCAGCGTCGCTCCCCTGGGCCTGGCGCGGGCCTCGCGGGCGCGAGACGCCCCGGCAAGGGCGCGCTGTCCGGAGACCGGGTGCGGCTTCGCGGAGGGGGCCGCGTCGTGAGCGAGATCCGAACGGGGCCGGCTTTCGGGCTTCGGGTGCGCCGACTTGATGTCACCGTCGAAGATCCTCACGGACGCCGACGGCTGAACCGGCGGGAGACCTTCAGGCCCCGCCGGAACATTGGCCTCGGGCGGAGGGCTCACGGGTTCCGCGCCGGCCGTGTGCTTCTCCGGGGAAGCGTCACCCGCGTTGACGGACGTCAGCACGAACGGCGCTCCCAGCAGCATGGTGCCGAGCAGTACGGCGCCGGCGGCCTGGGGGGTGCGCAGACGGAGGAAGCGCTGGGGCGCTCCGGCCGGCTCGGAGGCCGAACCTGTGGAGACCGTATCCGGGGCTTTCCGCTCGAAGAGGCGGCCGCTGAGCAGCCGCGTGCCATGGGCCCCCTCCGCGCCCGCCTCCGCCGCGGAGGGGGCCGGTTGAGCCGCGGCGTCCGGCTTGAGCCTCGCCCGTACCGAAGCGAGGGCGGCGACCGTGCCCATCCACTTGGCCGCCCTCGGAGTCTCCTGCTCCGGGGAGTTCGTTTCCTCCGGTGCGGGCGGCTCAGCTGGGCGGCCCCGCTTCGTGCCCGGCTCGGCTACGGCCGCGACCGTCTCCGGCAGCGCTTCCGCGGGCGCCGCTTCATCCGGGCCGCGAGCTTCCGACGGCTTTCCGGGAGCGGACTCCGTGGGTGCCGGGCCTTCCTCGGACGGCGCCCACGGCAGGGGCTGGTGCCACACTGCGGGCCCGTCCGACGAGTCGTCCTGCTCTGCCGCAGGTTGTTCCTCTGCCATCTCCAAGTCCCTTTCCTGTTGGTCACTGATGGTGCGGTGGGTGTACCGGGCGGGGCATGCCGGTCCGACAGGGCGGGCGACGCCCGGCACCCCGCCCTGTCGGACGCGGGCGGTACTCCACCGGGCGGCGCACCCACCAGGCGAACCCAAAGCCGGTCGCGGAAGTCCCGCCTGTCCCGCGACGCGTGCCGGACTCCGTGCAGCCCGCCCTTCGGGCGGATGACGGAATGTTTCCCACAGGCCCCCTGGAGCGAGACGGCGAGGACCGCGTCGAGACGCCGTCCCCGTAGGTGCCGGCAGCCGAGACGCCGGAGGGGCCGCCCTCCCTCGACAACCGAGCTGCTGTCCTACCGGTGCCGGGTGGACGCGCGCGAATCGCCACGGACGAACCGGATTTATGGAAACAGCACTCGCGTCGTCCGTCGGAGGGGCTGTGTACGGGTAAAGGGACGTCGGTCCCCCTTTCCTCTGCAAGTCCGGCACCGTTGTTCTCCCGCGGTCTCACGGAGAGGCAAGTCGCCACGTGGCAGGCTCTTTTGTCATGGGGGCGGGATACCCGCCGGAGGACCATGTGCGGAGGGCCGGCCACGTATGCCGTCAGGGGAGTAACGCGCAGCCGGACCCTGAGAGCTCACCGTAGGACGAGCGCAAGCCTCGTGGCGATCCCCGGAACAGGGCCGGGTCCGAAAGGGCGAGCAGTCGGCCCACCTGGACCTCCGCCGGGACATGGCCTGCCGTCGACGCAGCGTCCCCCGGGAACCTGCCGAGCCGGCCGGCACTCCCATCCACGTGCCTCGTCCCGGGCGGTGGTGCACACCCCCGCGGGAGCTGCCCAGCGGCGCGATCGGAGCCCGCCCTGGCATTCGGACGGCTACCTCTTCATTTTTGTTAACTGTTCAACTTTCCATAGGGTGGCGGACATCGGCGGACCACCACGCGAACCCATGCCCCCCCGTCCGGCCTCGCCCCGGATCCAACAGGTCCGGGGTACGCCGAGCCGACCCGCTGGTTCGTGATCCGTCACCACTCGTCATCACTGGAGGAAGACATGACAACTCACCCTTTACGCAGGCGCTCAGCGCTGACACTCGCGACCGTGCTGCAACTGGCCGCCGTCTCCCTCATGGCGGGCGCGCCGAGCGCGCGGCCCGACTCGGGTCCGCAGGGCCGTCATGCCCTGCGGGATACCAAGCCCCCCTGGGCGACCCTCGCTTCGGACCTCGGCAGTACCACCGCTGCGGACAGGGTCAGCGCACGCGTCTACCTGGCCGGCCGGGATCCCCAGGGCCTGGCGGCCTACGCCGAAGCGGTGGCCGATCCGCACTCGGCCCAGTACGGCCGATACCTGTCCGCACAGCAGGCCCGGAGCCGTTTCGGGGCGAGCCCGAAGCAGGTCGCCGCGGTCATGGCCTGGCTGACGGGTGCCGGGCTCACGGTGACCGGCCGCCATCAGCACTATCTGACGGCGGCCGGCAGTGTCTCGCAGGCCGAGAAGGCTTTCGGTACCGAGTTGCACGATTACACCAGGAACGGTGCGGTCCTCCGCGCGCCGTCACGCGCGGCCACCGTACCGGCTTCGCTGGAGGGAGCCGTGCTGACCGTCGTGGGCCTCGACGACGGTCCAAGCCATGCCCAGCCCATGACGGCGCCCTCCGAGGCGACCCTGCCGCCTCCGGGGGCGGTGTTCAGGAACGCCGGGCCGTTCTCCAGCTATTACGGCTCCACCCTCGGGGCCGACCTGCCCGCCGCGTACGGCGCGCAGCAGCCGTACGCCCCCAAGGGTTACACAGGCACCCAGCTACGAGGCGCCAACGGTGCCACCGGCAGTGACACGGGACAAGGCGTAACGGTCGCCGTCACCGGCGCCTACACATCTTCGACCATGCGCAAGGACACCGCGGAGTACGCGAGGCGCAACGGCGATGCCGCCTACGGCGCCGGCCAGTTGGTGGAGCATCTGCCGGCTTCCTATGGACGTTTCGACGAGTGCAAGCCGGACAAGTGGTACAGCGAACAGGCCCTCGACATCGAGGCGGTGCACGCTGTGGCTCCCGCAGCGAAGATCGTCTACGCGGGCGCCGCCTCCTGCGGGAACAACGACTTGCTGGACGCGTTGTACAGCATCGTGGACAACCGGCTGGCCAGCATCGTCTCCAACTCCTGGGGCGCTCCGGAGGGGTACCAGACGGCTTCCCTGTCCACAGCGTACGATCAGATCTTCCAGCTCGGCGCGGTCGAGGGCATCGGCTTCTACTTCGCCTCCGGTGACGCGGGCGACAATGTCGCCTCCACGCGGACCAAGCAGGTCAACGCGCCTGCGAAGTCTGCGTGGGCGACTGCGGTCGGTGGTACCTCGCTCGCGGTCGGCCAGGACGACACCTACCAGTGGGAGACCGGCTGGGGTACCGCCAAGGCCTCTCTGGCCGCCGACGGCACCGCCTGGGAGACGCTGCCCGGTGCCTTCACGGCCGGAGGCGGTGGGGGCACCAGCAAAACCGTGGCACAGCCGTCCTACCAGGGCGCGGTGGTGCCGGACACGCTTGCTCTGGCCAACGGCGGAGCGACCAGGCAGCGCGTGGTTCCCGACATATCCGCTGTCGCCGACCCGAACACCGGTTTCCTGGTGGGCCGTACCCAGACGTTCCCCGACGGGTCGCTGCAGTACAGCGAGTACCGCACCGGTGGAACCTCACTGGCCACCCCTGTGGTCGCCGGTGTCCAAGCACTTGTCCAGCAGGCACGCGGCGGGCAGTCCCTGGGGTTCGCCAACCCCGCCCTCTACGAGCGGTACGGCACCCCTTCCTTCCACGATGTGACCGACCATCCCCTGGGTGCCGCCGTGTCGCTCGGTGTCGCCCGTGTCGACTATGCCAACGGCTATGACGGGGCGAACGGTCTGGTTACCTCCCTGCGCAGCCTGGGCCGGGACAGCTCCCTCAGCGCGGAAACGGGATACGACAACGTGACCGGCCTGGGCAGCCCCGCCGCGGCCCTGCTGAAGCCGCTGCCCTGACGGCCTCACGGGGGTGTTCGCCGGCCCGGGCGGCTGAGAAGCCTCGACGTCTGCTGTCGACCTGTCCCGCACCTCTGTCCGCTCCGCGACCGGCGACCGCCCCCGGGCCAGGACACCGGGCATGGGACGCGTCGCAGTCTGCCGCCAGCCCGGCAACGTCGCTTCGCGCGCTGCGGTCAGCTGAAGGTTGATCCCCGGGAGTGGACACCGGGTTTCATGCAGGTTGTCCACTCCGAAGGATCAGCCTCAGACTGTCCTGGCGGGAGCCTGGTGGAGCTGGTTACCGCACCGATCGGGTCGGCACAACCTTGTTTCGTGCTCGGATTGTCCCGAGGAATGGCGGCAAGGTGTCCGGGGCGGTGCAGCGTCCGGCGGTGTCCCGGTGGGCGGCGATGGTGTGCTCACCGGCCTGGAGCCGGAGCATCGGCCTGTCGGTGAAGATGCCCCGAGGCAGGGCGCGAGGTCACTCATGGCGGGCCTGCGAAGCCGTGCTCCAGGCGGCCGCGGCCAGCGCCATCAGTTCCGGCGAGCCGTGGCGGACATCGCCCTGTCACGCCCGACGAGCACCTGACGACTTCGGCCGCCCGTACGCCGCGGCACGGGCCGTCGCACCGGCCAGCGGTCGCACCCCGGTGACGGTCGAGGGGTGTGGAGAGTCTTTGGTGTCATCTCGCGTTCCCGAAAGTCTCCCGTCGCGCCTGTGGCGACTTCGGGGCTCGAGTACGTGGCTACGCTGCCGGGATGTCCCACATTTCCTTCAGTGAAGTCTTCCGTGTGCCTCCCGTGCTCCGCGTCCAGCACGCAGGCATCTTCCCGGCCGCTCGCCGCAGGTCCGGAAGGCTCCGGCGGTTTCTCACCGTCGCCGCGGCCACGGTGCTGGCCGGTGGCCCAGGACTCGCCTACGGGGCACCGGGGAACGTACCCGCCACCGGGCAGAAGAGCCCTGGATGCATCGCGTCGGGAACCGAGGAAGCCATCAACGCCGCGCTCGTCGGAGAGGGCGCCGCGGCGGTCCTGTGCCCTGGGGCGGTCTTCTCGCTGCACCATGAGGTCAGGTTCACCGCCCCGCGTCAGCAGCTCTACACACAGGGGCGTCCCACCGGCACCTCCCGGGCTGTTCTCCGGGTGGCCGACGCGTCGCTGACGAACGCGGTGATGGGCTACTACCAGGAGGGCGCGGCCGTCCGGAACATCGAGGTCGACGGAGACCGCGACCGGCTGGGGTGGGCCCAAGGCGGAGCGCTGGTGGAGATGGGCGGCACCGACAACCAGGTGGTGGAGGGCGTGTACGTCCACGACACCAGGTCCTGGTCGGGGATTCACTTCGCCGGGGGAAAAATTCACGACTCGACGCCGACATGCCAGAACGGACGGATCGTAGGCAACACCGTCGGCCCTTCGGGCTCGGACAAGGACCGGAAATGGGCCGACGGGATCTCACTCGACTGCGGCCACAGCCTGGTAGAGAACAACACGGTCACCGATGCCACCGACGGTGGCATCGTCATCTTCGGTGCTCCTGGCTCGACCATCCAGCACAACACAGTCACCGCCCTGACGCGCACTCTGCTGGGCGGCATCAACATGGTCGACTACTTCCCCACTGACGGTAACTACACCGGAACCGTGGTCCGGAACAACACCGTCGACGCGAAGGGCGCGTTCATCAAGGTGGGTATCGCCATGGGCTCGCAGGTGTGGGACTGCCCCACCAAGACCGTGTACGGCGGCACGGTGAAGGACAACATCCTGACCGGTGCGCACTTCGGGTACGGTTACGCGGCCAGTGGCGTGCGGGACTGGACCGTGACCGGCAACAAGGACGAGGCACAGCACGTGGGTGTGGCGGGTGACGGTTGCGGAGGACACAATTCTCGGCCCGCCGGGTTCCAATTCGACGCTCGGTCGGGGAACTTCCAGTCCGACTTCCGCCCCTCGACCCTCCACTATCTCCTGAGCGTGACGGAAGGACCGGCTTCTCCCGCCAAGTCCTCCGCAAGTCCGACGGGCGGTGCGGCGACGCCGACCACGAACGGCGGAGCCGCCCCTGCCTCGACACCGACAAGCAGCGCTTCCGGCGCCGCCGCGTCCGGTTTGACCGCACAGTCCGCAAAGTACCACTCCCTGGCCAAGACCGGCGCCTCAGGCAACCTTGCTGTCATGTGCGCGGGGGCCGTGGCGTTTCTGTGCGCAGGTGCCGGCATCTGGCTGAAAGCTCGCAAGCGACGCACGACCGGCTCCTGAAACCCACCCTTCACCCGGCAGGGGAAGATCCCGCTGGTCCGCGGACCCGGGCGCGCGGACTTCCCGGCCGCCACCTGAGCGTGCCGGAACAGACCTTCAACGCCTGCGCCCCGGGGCGGCGTCGACGACGAAGCGCTCGCCTGGAAGCCTGGTGACGTCGTCGCACGCCACCAGGAAAGCGAGTAGGTCAAGCGCAAGAAGTGATGTGTCCACGGGCAGTGGGACATCCGGGTGAGCGGACCACTCAAGTCCTTGCTGACGGACAGTCGATCTCCCTGCCCGGTGTGACGATTTGTCGCCTGTTCGGCTGCTCGGGCACGTACGGTCCCTGCGGTCGGACTCGCGGCTCCTGCGCCGTCTGCGATGTCAGTGGTGGCTGCGATGCCGGCGCCATGACCCTTGGAACCTGCTCGACTCAGAGCCCTGCCTGCCGGCTGGACCTCCGGCACCTGTTCGCCCGATGACCGAACCGGCCGGCAGCCCGGTAACCCGGCCTGGGGCAATGTGACATCACGGCCTTGGTCGTCAACTCGGTGGCATCCAGGGGCTCGAAGATTTCCGTGATCTCCTTGTAAGACTTCTTCGACGATCCCTCCAGGGGAAGACAGCTCGGCGCGTGCGTGGCAGCACCGAGCCCCCCGGAGGGATCAGCTGTTCGGAATTGATGATCGGCATTCACACGAACAGCCCCCTGGACAAGGAGATCAACTGTCCTGTCCGTGGAGCGGGAACCGGCGTGTCCGCCTACCAGGATCTCGCGCTGTCCGCTCTCACATCTCCGCGCGCGTCGAGCTCCGCCAGCGTGCGGACGGCCTCTCGCATGGCTTGGCAGGTCGGCGACGCGTTCGCATCGGTGCGGGCCGACGGACCGTCCCAACAGTGCTTTCGCGACATCGGGTTCGAAGCCCGACAGACACGATGACACCTCCCCCAGGTGCGCCGGCATCACCCTCGCACCTGGGTGCTGGCGCAGCTGGTCGCCCTTCCGGCCTGCTCGCGTCAGGCCGGCGAACACAGGACGGGGAACGACGAGTCGAAGCACGCCTTCGCCCGGGGACTTCGACACATGGCGGTCGTACTGGTGGCCCGGTCCCGGTCCGCGAATCGGGCTTCGCCGGGCGTCATGACGACGACGTCCGCTTGCGTACGGCGGCAAGGCGGCCATTGCCCGCGAAACAGGAGCGTCGGCGGAGTCGTCGAGGTGCGCTGTGAGCCGCTGCGGCACGCACTCGATGGGCTCGGATTCGCGGAGGCGCCCGGTTCTCCGACGATCAGCTTTGCCTGTACGTCGTCAAAAGACCGGACCCTTGGAGCGCGCCATTCGCTGATCAAGTACAGAAGGAGCGAAGCGGTCGATACGCGCGATCGGCTACGGACGCGGGGACCGGGCTCGGCCGCAGGGTTTCCTCCCGAACCACTCGAAACGACTCGTGAGGTATGCCACCCCACGAAAAGTCCAACGTTAAACAATCTGGAGTAATGTCATTTCCGTCCCCCGATCGGGGGGGGCGTCCGGAGGCCCTCCAATCCGAGATCCTCAGTGGAAAGATATAGAATGATCATGAATCACTTCGGCTGGCGCGCCACCACTGCGGCCACCACTTTCGTCATCGCTGTCAGCGCCCTCCTGGCAGCGGGCGGCACCGCGTCGCCGTGCACTCCCGTTCGTTGAGCGTCACCCAGCACGGTAACCGCGACCGTGGTGACGCGTGTGACGACCGCGTGCACAGGCTTCTGGACGGCAGCCACGGTTGGCGGCGAGGACCCGGTCACTTTCGCTACGACGACCACGCCGTCTGCAGCTGGGACCGTGGCCCGTGGGCTGTCGTGGTGAGCGACGCGCACGGTGTCACCCGCCGTACCGTCGACTGACAGCGGGGACCTGACGGGCGCGTTGCTCCGATGGCGCGGCCGCGCACCGCCAACCCGATCTCTTGGAGTAATTCGAGCAATGACCACCTGCGTAGATCAAGGGCTCCGCATGGAGCTCGCCCTTGCCTCGGGCGGAAGCGTCCCGGTACCGGCACGCTTGCTGTACACCTCGCGCGATCCGTTCGCCGTGCACATCGACTTCCACACGGGACTCGGTGACCCGGTCCGGTGGGCCTTCTCCCGCCACCTGCTGGCCGAAGGCCTTCGAACGCCCAGCAGCAACGGCGATGTGCGGCTCTGGCCCAGCGGCGCAGGGCGAGGCGCATTGCTGAAACCTCGCTCTTGCCTCGCCGTACGGGTCCGCCCGGCTCGCGGCCGCGCTCCCGGTGGTGGAGCGGTGGCTGGAGCGTACCTATCACCTGGTGCCCTCAGGCAGTGAGGCCGGTGGGTTCGACCTTGAAGCGGAGCTCGCCCGGATGCTCTACGGCAGGGGATGAGACTCCGGCTTTGACTTGCCCCTCGGGCTGAAGCCCGAGGATTCTGGCCTTCTCGATCGTTGCTGTGCCGCTACGCGGGACGGGGTTCGGCCAGGGCTTCGGCGTAGTCGGATGACGTCCGGTTTGTGATCATCCGAAGCCGAGGAGTGCGAGGGGTCGTCGGGGGTCCCGGGCGTGGCGCCGCAGGCCGGCCGCAAGGCTGGTGGCGCCGGACAGCTTCAGGGCGCCGATGGCCAGGTTGCGCCAGGTGGCCATCACGCGGGGTGCGTTGCCGGTCCGCAGCTGGGAGGCGTCCTCGGCGAAGGTGGTGTCGCGGACTGCAAGACGACGACCGTCCTGGCCGCTGTGGCCGCCGGCGCACAGATGGTCTCGAACGACAGGCTCTACGTCAGGTCAACCGCCCAGGGATCGGAGATCTGGGGGCTGGACGGATCCTCTCCGGCTTGTCGACTCCCCCGGCCGCCCCAAGCGCGTCGTCCCCCTGGCCTCGTACTTCTCCGGGGATGCCGGGCGCCTAGAAGCGGGCCCGCTGCTATTGATCGCGGTCGTGGTACCCCAAGTCACCGACAGTCGGACTCCCATCCGCCGCGAGGAAATGGACAGCTCGACAGGTTCGGCACTGCTGCACAGGGAGTTGTTGCCGTTCAGGGCGCCGCTGGCTGGGCATCGAACCCGACCCAGCACCTGGAGCCGAACCGCCCACTGCGGGTGGATTCCTACGCCTGGACTATGGCTACCAGCACGCGGCTCGTGCCGCAGAGTTGCTGCTCTTGGCATGGCCCCGCGGAAGTGAAGGGCAACCGCCGATTGGTCGACTCACCAGCCTCGCGGCCGGCCTGCGGCGCCACGCCCGCGACCCCAACGACCCCTCGCACTCCTCGGCCTCGGATGATCACAAACCGGACGTCATCCGACTACGCCGAAGCCCTCCCGCCGCCTGCGCCTGGGGGCACCTCCCGGCCGAAGGCTGGGGGAGAGTTCCCCGACCTGGTACACCACTACTGGTACTGGCAGGCCGACAAACTCTGGTCCGGGTCCTACTTCGCCGGCACCGTCGGCGGCGCCCCCCCTCACCGTGGTCAGGCAGTACATCGAGCACTCCCGGTAGCGGAAGGTCGGCGAGGGCCTCGAAAGACGCGCCGGAAGCGTACCCGCTGTCGGCGAGCCAGAGTTGGATGTCGCCGGGGAGCCGTGCGGCCCGGTGATCGCGCGGGGTCTTCTTCACCATCGGAACAAGAGCCGTCCTGTCCGAGGGGTTGTCGTGCGCTTCGATGGCCAGGGTTGCGTCCAGGGAGATGGTGTACGGGTTCGACCTGATCCGGGGGTTTGCTCCGGCTTCTGGCTGAGGGCCGCAATAGATGAACGGCCACCGGCTGATCTTCGAGATGTCGAGTCACGAAGGAGATCAGCACGATGACCGCACCCGACTGTGAGGATGTCGGTGTCCCGGACGGCGGTCTGACCCGGCACCCGACTGGCTGCGTGCCTTGAGACTGATCCGTTGGCTGCCGTCCGCGGTGCAACACGCCTCCCAGCCAGCGGACGTGTCCCGATAGGGCTTACGGCGCGACCACCCGTCAGTCTGCGCAGGACTGACGCGCCGGTCCAGAGAAGAGGGAGCTTCCACGGCGGGCGTCCCGTTGTCTGGCGGCGCAGCCTTCTGCGGAGCAACTGTCGACAGTGTCGCCATCCGGTCAGCCTGCGTCGCAGGAGGAGGACATCCGTCACCGGGCGCGTACCCGCGGCACATCTCAGACGGACATCTGGCGCAGGACGCTGGTTCCACAACGCGGACAGGAGTGTGTGACGCCGGCCGCGGTTCGTACAGGCCCACGCCCTCGAAGCTGCTCCGGACAGACCGACCGCCGCGGTGTCAGTCGCGCGAAGGCGTCAGCGGGCCGCATGTACAACGGGCGGCACGGCATGGGCCGCGTGGGCCGCGGCGGCATTCACGGAACCGGTCAGCCTCTGTGTTCGAGCTCGGCGAGTCGTGCTTGCACCCGGTCGCCGAGCTCGCTCAGCAGATCGAGCTGATCCGGCGTGATGTGATCGATCAGTACCGCGCGTACATCGGCCAAGTGCAGCGGCGCAGCCGATTCGATGAGCGTACGGCCCTGCTCGGTTATGATCACGACGGCGCCTCGCTGGTCGCTCTGGCAGCGCTCACGGCGCACCAGGCCGCGCTTCTCCATACGCGTCAGATGTTGTGACAGTCGGCTCTTCTCCCACCTGGTGGCGCGGCCGAGAGCCATTGACCGCATGCGTCCGTCCGCCGACTCCGACAGATGCGCCAGAACCTGGTAGTCGGCACTGGAGAGCCCGCAGCGGGTGCGCAGCTGCCGCTCGATGTACTCCGACAGGCCGTCCTGCATGGCCATGAGGCTACGCCAGGCCCGTTGCTCGCGTTCATCAAGCCATCGAGGTTCATCCATGGATCGATCCTAGCGCTTGGTTGACAAGTGAATCATTCCGTCTCTAGATCAACTACCGACTTCGGCTTGTCACCCTGGCAGGCCGGAGGCAGTGAGGTCCTTCGGCGTTGCCGCTCCGGAGTGAGGACCGCGGCGGCGATTGCCGTCATTCGATTCGGGCCTCCCCGCGCTCCGCGGAAGATCCGCCAGGACTTCAGACGGGCAATACCACGCTCTACCGGGGCCCGGGCTTTATCGAAAGTGCCCTGTCGACGGTCTGCCGGGTGAGCGACAGGCCCGCCTCCCGCAAGCCGTCTGGCCGGCCTGGTCGCCCACACGCCGGCACCGGTGCAGGCGCGGTCGGCCGGAGTCGGCACTCCTTGGCGCTCGCGGAATATTCCGCTGATGCGGTGTGCACCGGCCGCACAGGTCCAGGCAGCGCCCCGGCGGAGCGCGGGACGGCCACCCGACCCCCGCCGAGAGGGCGGGGCACGCCGTGACCGGTGGCCGGGGATCTCCACTCCGACGCGGGCGCGGAGCCGGGCGAGGGCATGCCGCGCCACGTGTTAACAACGAGCCATTGAACGGCTGTGGGGCAGCTGGACCTCCTGGATGTACGCCAACGGCGGCAACCTGCTCACCGAGGGGGACCGGAAGGGCGGGATCCCCGGGCTCTTGCCCGGGAATCAGGTCAAGGA